>NZ_CP108728.1:0-5245000 GCF_045162655.1 Streptomyces sp. NBC_00989
GCTCCGCAGGAACGACGCGCCGACGCTACGCGTCGGAAGCTGTCTCGCTCCGCGAAGACAGCTCGGTCCCTCCGGGACCGGAGATCCGCTCCGCGGATCCTGTAGGGTTCGTCGGTGTGGTGTCCCGATCGCTCCGCGATCGTGCCTCCTCCCCGACTGGCCTGCGCCTATACAGTGCATCTCCACTGTTCCTGAGGTGAGTTGAGGGATCCGTCCACTCCGTGGCCGGCTCCTGCTGGCTACGGAGTGGATGCTGCGTCCTTCGGCTGGCGGGCTTGGCCGCATCGGGTAAGTGATCAGCCATGCGTTCTGAGGGAGTTTCAGGGATTGGGTGCTTCCTTAGTCGAAAAATCTTGGGATATCTGAGTTCTGCCCCTCCCCCTCTCCCGGCTTCGCGAAATCTAGTACCGCATTCGGTACCTGTCCCGGTACCCTGGGCCTATGCCTGCACTCAATGTGGTTTTCACCGAAGACGAAATGACACGGCTGCGCCAGCGGGCGGCTCTGACGGGCCGGAGTCTGAAAGATCACGTGCACGACGTGACGGTTCAGGAAGCCGACCGCATCGCCTTCGTGGAGGGAGCGGTCGAGGAAGCCGCCCGGGTGCTGCCCGGCGTCGTGGCGCGGTTTCCCGAGGGACAGCGGTGAGCCCGATCATCCGTGTCGATGTCGGCTGGGTCCTGCAGATCCAGTCGGCGATCTCCCCGCTGAACGTGCCCATCGCGGACTGGGGCGCTCTGGGGTTCATGGCCGACCGGCACACGTTCGAGCGGGAGCGCGGCGTCCTGTACTACGAGGAGGCCGCCTCCCGGGCCGCGACCTTCCTGCACACCGCGCTGCTGCTGCGGCCCTTCACCGACTACAACCTGGTCATCGGCTGGGCCTGCGCCAGCCAGTACATGCACGTCTCCGGCCAGCCTCTTCAGGCCAAGGACGATGATCTGTACGAACTCGCCCAGGCGATCCGTGCCCAGGAAGCCGATCTGCGCACGGTCGCGCAGCGGCTGGAGTCCTGGCGTATCGAGTAACTACCGTCAGCGACTCCGCTTGGGGGTTCCGGGCGACGAGGGTGTGACGGCTTCCCGGGCTTCATCTTCGCTTCCGCCGGTTGCCCGGGGCCCACGACCTGCTGCCGCTGCGGGCCCTGGTCGATGTCTTCCCCGACGACGTGCACGCGGGCCGCGGGCGGCGCCGGACACCACGGACAGCCCCGACCTCTCGCCGTCATGCCGTCTGACGGCAGCGGTACTGGCCCTGGGCGCTGAGTGCTACGCACAGGGCCAGTCCAGGGCGGCGCACAGGTCTTCAAGGACCTGCCGGTCGGCTGCCGGCAGATGGGGCGAGAGGCCTACGCCGATGTCGAGCAGTCCCGGCTGCTCCAGGCTCTGGCGCATGGCAGCGATCCCGGCGAAGGGGTAGTCGGGTGTGAATTGCTCTGCGGCGGCAAGCCGCTGGGCCCATACGGTACCGGGGCGCATCCACGCGGCTCCATAGCGGGAGACGTCGACCGCGAGGAGCACCGGCGCGCCGTCCAGGGAGCGGCCCTGGGCCGCCTTCTGCGTGCCGCGGCCAGCTTCGAACGCAGCGTACTCGGCGGCGCCCAGCGGGCCGTCGAGTACGCCGGCGGTGACTTCCCAGCCCACCGCGCCGTTTCCCGGACAGACCTGGACGGTGATCTCCAGGGGGCCGCCGTTCTTCGGGTCCTCGACCTGGATGACCTCGGCCATGGCCGGGCTGCCCGCGCCGAGGGCATCAACCTGGGCGCGCACCGCTGCCGCGGCCTTGTCGGCGATCTCCGGCTGCAGCCGGCTGGGATAGCCGTCGAAGGCCAGGTCCACGTCGAACCGTCCGCCGCTGACGGCTTCCACGCGCTCGACGAGTTCGTTGATGTTCTGCGGCGCCCGAGCGGTCACCTCCACCCCGGCGCAGATAGCGCCGGAGCCGGTGAGCAGGAGGAGGTCGGGGTTCACGATCTTGGTGTTGCCCAGTTCGTAGCCGATACCGGCATCAGTCAGGGCCAGGGCGAGAGCGAACTCGGCCCGCATCTCCAGGAGTTGTCCCATCGAGGTCAGCTGCCCGAACTCCGCGATCTTCCTGCTCCAGCGCGGGTTGTCGGCGGCCGTGTCGTCGAGTGCGGCCGCCATCATCTCCAGGGCGTCCAGCCCCATGGGGACAGCCGGGTTCGTCTCAGTCTTGGCTTCCAGAACCCGGACGGGGTGGGTGTCGGGGGCGTCGGTGAGCCACCGTTGGAGCACCGGGCGGCCGGCGGAGGGCAGTTGGGAAGTGCCGCTGGTCATCGCGCCGGTCTCCTCAAGTTCGCCCGGCCTGCGGCCGGCGTGGACAAAGACTGGGCGTGCCCCGTCCGGTGGCGTCCCTCTCGTGTGCGCCGACGCGGCACCTGCTGGTCGTGCGCGGCGCGTTGCCGCATCCCGTTTCCTGCGGCAACGCGCCGGAGTTGACGCTTTCCCTGAGGGTCCTGGGCGCCGAGCGCCTCCGCACCAAAAATCCGGTCCGACGTGGTGGGATGCGGCCGGCTTCGACGGCTGGATCAGACCGCGGTAGCGGTCCGTTCAGGCCCCTCAGTGACGGGGGCGTTTGGCATGGAGCGTGAGATCCAGCCGATGACCGTGTCGGTCAGCCGCTGAACCTGGTCGGCGGTGCGCGGCATCCGCGCACGATGCCATGGAGTATGTCCCCACTGCTGTTCCAGGACCCATGCCGGTCCGTTTCGCTGTGCTTCAGCGAGGAAGCACACGCCGTCGTCGAGGAGCGCGTCCAAGACGATGCGCCGTCCGTCGTGGATGTGGGTGGCCATCCAGATGAAGCCGCCGTCGGGTATGAAGCCCTCCTCGCTGTTGTCGATCCATCCGTACTCGCCGAGGGTGGCATCGCCGTTGTCGTGGTCGATGCCCTCGCTCCAGGCGCTGGGGTCACCGGTCAGGGCTTCAGCAATACGCCGGATGCAGGGCAGCATCATCGCCCGTGTCGCCTCAACATCGCGGCGGTTGCGGTCCCCATGCGGCCCCCAGCCACCCATGAAGGGACGGCCGAAGGGGCGGAAGCGGGCTGGCTGGGCAGTGTGGCGATCAAGCCAGGCCGCCAGTTCAGCATAGAAGTCGGCCATAGTCAGCCGGTCATGCACCTGGTGCTGGGTCGCGGCCTCCAGGACATGTTCCAGGGCGGTCGTTGCGTTCCCGCCGCCGAGAGAGGACAGGCTGAACTCCTCCGAGCCCACCCAGTGTGCTCCTTCGGGCGGATACGGGCCGCGACCGGGGTAGGCCAGGACGAAGAGGGTCTTGGCGAGAGAGTAGACATCAGCCCGCTCGCCGCGGTCCTTGCCGCCAGCGCTGCGCATCTCGGGGGCCATGAAGTTCGCGGGCCCGACCCTCTCCCCGACCCGGGTCAGGCCAGCCGGCCGGTGGGCGAAGGCCGCGATCCCGAAGTCGGCCAGGACCGGCGCCTCGTCGTACCAGAACAGGTTGTCGGGCTTGATGTCCCGGTGGAAGATCCCCTGTTCGGCGAGCCCCGCGAGGGTCCGGGCCAGGGCTGCGATGTGCGTGACGACGTCCAGGACGGTCGAGGTGTCGTCGAAGACGTCGGCCAGCAGCCGGGCCCGGGGCATGGCGTACCAGCGGGGTGTGTTGCCGTGGGTGTCGTCGATGTCCCAGATCGGCAGGATGCCCGGGCTCCCGTTCACCTGCCGCATGAAGAGCGCCTCGTCGTAGAAGCGTTGGCGACGAACTTGTGTTGCCTTGTTCACGTAGCGCTCGCCCGGCACAGGCGGGGCGGACATGTGCTTGAGAACGCCCTTGCGCCCGCTGCCCGCCTCGGTGCCTTTGCGCACCCACTTCTTCCCGCCCAGTGGGCCGCCGTCGCGCCAGCGCACCACGTTGTAGTTGCCGTTGTTGTGGGCCGGCTGGGGCTTACGCGGACGCTGCGGAGGGCGGGGTGTGGGTCTTCCTGGCATGCCCGAACGGTAGCGTTCCTGGCACTCGTTCCGGGACCAAACGGTGTGGTCTGCCTGCGAGTTGGGGCTCGGACGGGGCGGGCGGACTCTGCGGGAGCGGGCGTACGGCTGCCGTGCACAGCAGGCTGCGTCATTCGATCATCGAGCCCGATGCCGCCCGGCAGCCGGTGCGGCCCTGCGCGGAGCACTGAGCGGGTGGGGCGTGGTGCTGGGGCGCAGTGGTGCGTGGAGGGCCAACCAGCGGCGCAGGCGCAGGGGCGGGTGCAGGTGTCCGGCGCAGGTGAAGTTCCAGGCGCGGGCGGCCAGGGACGTGGTGTGCTCGGCAGCGATGTCCGCGCTCCACATGTCGGCCACGCCGGTACGGCCGCAAGCCCGTACCGCGGCCGCGTCGCAGGCGAGTTCGGCCCACCAGTGCAGCACGACGGTGATCAGCCAGACGGTCAGGGCGGTCGCGGTGAAGGCCACGAAAGGCAGGAGGCCGGACGCGAGGGAGACGGCCACCACGGCGGCGGTCTCGACGCCCACCCGTGTGCGAGTGTCGCCGCGTCGCAGGTGAGCCAGTTCGTGCTCAAGGACCGGCGCCAGGTGCTGGGTGTGGTCGGGATGGAACCAGTGGGCGCCGAGCCACAGATGCCCACGCCGCCCGTAGCCGGTCGAGCGGGCGTCCGTGAGGGCGTGCCGGTCGCCGGGCAGCGCGAACGAGATCCGCTCGAGTCCGTGCCGGGCGGCGAAGGCACGCGCATGGTGCTCGGTGTCCCGCATGCGTGCGGCCATCGACAGGTAGAGTGCCGACGGATCAGCTGGCGCCCTGTGCGGGCGGACGTGAGAGTCCCAGGTCAGCGCCTGGGCGAAGCCGCCGGCAGAGACGGCGCGGTCGCTGGTGTGGTGTCCGTTCCAGGCCCAGAGCGCGCCGCTGAGGAACGCGGTGTAGAAGGCGATGGAGTGCGGCCCGCCGACTGCCGTGGTGATGGTCTGCGCGGTGATCCCGGCGGCCACGATGAGGGAAACGCCCCAGCGGTCCAGCACCTCCCCGATACGCATGGCGTCAGCGTAGTGCGCGTCTCGTGTCCGCCGGGCCCGCGGGCCCGGCGAGGAGATTGGAGGCGTTGGCGGAGTGGGGGCACGACGTCAGCGGCCTGGAGAACGCGGACGACGTCGCGGTCCGCGCACACTGGGCCAACAGCGAGCGGAACGCTGGACGGGCGGCTGCGCAGACGGTCCCCCGTTCTGCGTGGCCTCGGCCCGAACCCGGGAACGTGCAGGCTGCCCCGGGGCGGGTCGGCGTCGCGCCCAACCCTGCTCCGTAGGGCGGATGTTGAATGTGCCGGGTATCAACCGGGCGGTGCAAAAAAGGGCGTTGAGGTTCCGCGTAGACCATTTCCCAGTTGGGAGGTGGCCGCGCAAGAGGCCGACGGCTACCGCGCGGCTGTCCGGAGGCCGTCGATCAGGGCCCGCAGTTTGGGTGTCAGGTCCGGGTGGTCGCCGCGGGAGGCGGACTGGAGCAGCTCGGCGCAGACGACGAGCAGGGCGGCGCGGCCGGCGGCGCCTTCGAGGAAGGCGGCGAGTTCGCGGCGGATGCGGGCGGCGGTGTCGGGGGCGAGCTGAGCGTAGGCGTAGAAGATGGCGGCGTCGTAGCCGCGGGGCGCGATTCCCCATCCCTCCCAGTCGAGGACCGTGCCGCCGGTGGTGAGGTTGGCGGCATGGAAGTCGCCGTGCGCGCACTCCCACTCGTCGATCCGCGGCGCCGGTAGTCCGGTGAACTGGGGAACGGCGCGGTCGATGTACTCCTGCCGTACGGCGGTGCGGTCGGTGGGGGTGGCGGCGATCGACGCCAGGTTCGCGCGGGTGGTGGCGAACCAGGCGTCGGCAGGGTGAGTTCGTGGCGCAGGACGGGGTCAGGGGAGAGTACGGGCTCGTCGATGTACTCGGTCAGTTCGGCCCGGTAGGCGTGCGCGCCGGCTGTCCAGTCGTGCAGTCCGTAGAACCCTGGTTTGCGGACGGCCGGGAACGCGGCGACGGCCCGCTCGGTGCCCTCCCACAGTTTCCCGCCCTCCTTCGCGGCGGCCACGGACACCAGGCGCAGCCAGCACACGCCGTGTTCGGGGTGCTCGGCGCGATGGCCGAGGGTGCGGCCGTGCCACCCCCACACCCGTGGCCCGTGGACGGTGACGCCGAGGGTGACGGCCGCGCGTGCGTGCGCGGCCGTCATGCGTCGGGTGTCGTCGTCAGACGGGGGTGGCGAGTACATCGAGGGCCGTCCGTAGCGTGTCGGGAGGGGTGGCGGGCGCTCTTCGGACGTACCGAAGTTGGGCGACCATGTTTCGACCGGAACGAGGTCACATCAGCTCGCCGGGCTTGAACTCACCGACCGTCTTCTTCTCCGCCCTCCACACCCAGATCGGCGACCTCGTCCACAGCTCCGGCTGCTGCTCTCCCTTGGGCGCCGGCCGCCAGGCCTGGTCGGGGATGAAAATTGCCCGGACTTCATCCAGGCGCATCGTCGGCCCGCGCCAAGGGATGCGCCACTCCCGCTCGTGCGTCCAGTCAGTGGAGCCGCCGGTGCGCACTGCCCAGTGATCGAGTTTCGCGCCTTTGAACATCGCCAGCGTCGCCTCGTCTTGCATGTAAGCCACCGTGCCGCCGCCCCTACACAGCACCTGCGGACGTGTCATCACGATGCCCCACGGGCAGTAACGGCGTTCTCCCAGCAGGAAACGCAAGTGGTCCCCGGTCGTCTCCGAGAAGCTCACGCAACGCATCCCTGCACCGTAGGGAGGAAACGCTCTGATCAGCCCGCTGCTGACTATCGACCGCAGTCGCTCCTCCGCCGACATCCACCGGATGTCCCGATCCACCCAGTCCGGGTGCGGGCGACCGCCCCGGCCAGTGAAGTGGATGAGGAAGTCGCTCTGCGACGGACTCATTTTCTCCATCGGCCCCCCAGCCCTCTCCTGCGGCGCGGAGACCGGCTCCGGGTACACCGAGCCCCCGGCTGTCCGGTGGACGGTGCCGGGGACTCGTATGCGCAGAAGCCCGGGGATCCCTAGTTCTTTGGCGAGAGCGGGGAATCCAGGCTTTCCTCCAACCCGGAGCCACCTCCAAGTCGGTAAGCACAGAAACCGACACTGAAACGGTCACAACTGTGCTCGTGACAACACTACGCCCGACTCCCCCCGAAGGAAAGCGAGCGTGGCAAGCTACATCCGGCCCATTGCCCACAGGAATAGGCATTTCTTTTGCCTGCTTGCCGTCGTCATTACTAATAGGCGCCGAGAACGACGGACCGTGCAGCCGCAACGAAGTGACCTGCGTCACACGCCAGCAGGGAGCGTCTGCCAGCGCAGGCGAGGGGACAGAGCCGTGACGGCCACCGGGAGCCGGGAGCCGGGAGGGCCGATAAGACAACAAGACAAAGAATGAGAGAGCGAAGGGTCCGGAGGCGCCGAAGAAGATCATTAATTGCGGGTGATCATCGCCGAATTCACGCCGCCCCGGAACACGGAAACGTGCAGTGAAGATCACGTGAACCACGTCACGCCTTCTCCGGAATCCGAATTGGTGCACAGCGGTTTCAAGTTCTGCTGTAATGGAATGAAAACTCAATACCCCTGCAGGGCGAGGGACTTCACGAACCCTTTTGGCGAGAGCGCGTGAACCCGAGCCACCTCCACCCCGGGGCCGTCGGTGTCCGCGTACGCGGGCCCGGCGGTCCCCTCTCTCCCGAGAGGCACCTCCGATATGGCCTTCTTCGGCCTTCCCGAGCGCGTACGCACGGCGTCGCGCACCGTCCTCGACCTCGCGAAGCGCGGCGTCGAGGCCGCCCGCCGCGGTCTGGAACCCGCGGAGATCTGGTTCCAGGACCATCACGTCGCCGTGCTGGTCTGCGTGGCGGGCACGGTCCTGCCGCTGACCGGCCTGATGATGTGGACCCACTGGGACGCCGTCACCGAGACCGCCCGCCAGGTGGGCCCGGTCCTGACCGTCATCAGCATCATCACCGGCGCCGTCCTCCGCATCGTGCGGTGGGTACGCAAGCGCCGCGCCGACCGGCTCGCGCAGGTCATCACCCTTCCCGCCGCCCGCAACACCGAGTCCGGCACCGAGACCTCCCCGGCCACCGAGACCGAAGCCCGCACCGAAGCCGACGGAGGTGCTCATGACGACGCCGCCTGAGGACCCGCAGCAGCATCGGACGGACCGCGACGCGCTGGAGACGGCCCGCCAGATCCAGCTCACCCGCGTCCGCGACGTCCTGGAGAACACCCGCCAGGCCCAGCTCACCCGCGTCCGCGACGTCCTGGACCGCGGCGCCGAGTCGCTGGCTGTGGACCGCGAGAGCGGCGTGCCGGAGGGGCTCCGCCTCCCGCTCGACTACGAGGCGTTCCACGCCGTCGACCGCACCGAGTTCATGAAGTTCGCGTTCGTGCCGCTCAGGGAGGACGTACCAGAGGATGTGCCCCCGGAGCCTCTCTACGCCCCGTCCAGCTTCGAGGCGTTCTACGCCCGCAACGTCGGCCGGTGCACGAAGTACGTGTCCTCGCGGCGCGGGCGCGGCTGGTGGAATCTGCCCGGTCACTCGCCGGAGGACATCACCCAGGACGCGTTCGTGACCGTGCTGCGCAACTGGGACAAGGTCAGCGTCATGGCCTACCCCTACGCCTACCTGCGCAGGGTGGCCGACAACCTGCTGCGCCGCGCCTTCGAGCAGGGATGGGAGTACCCCGTCGAGGAGTTCGGGGACCTCGAGTCCTGGGACCGGACGGCGGAGCACGAGCAGGGCCTGGACGCCGTGATCGTCAACGGCGAGACGTTCCGCGAGCTGGTCGGGCAGCTGCCGGAGCGTCAGGCCCAGGTGCTCGTCCTGTACGCCCTCGAGTTCACGGACTCGGGGATCGGCGAGCTCCTCGGCCTGGCGCCCGCCACGGTCCGCTCCCACCGGCGCCACCTGGTCAACTACGTGACCAGGACGGGCTGGAGGGAGCCGGAGGAGGAGATCGCGGCCGCCTAGCCCCGCACACGGACGAAGGACCGGCCGCCGGACTGCACCCGGCGGCCGGTCCTTCTCCGTCCCCGCTCCGGGACCGGCGCCGGAGACGGCCTCGTTGCCGTGCCTTGTGATCCGGTGCCGTCAGAAGTGGGGCCGGCCGGCGCCGTCACCCGTGCTGTCGTAGGCGTTGATGTAGGCGAGACGGAACGTCGGCCCGCAGCGGCCGGTGTCGCCGTAGAGGCCCTCGTCACCGAGCAGTTGATGCGCGGCCACCGCGAAGACGCCCTCCGCCGAACCCACGACCTTGCCGCTGCTGTCGAGGAACTCGTACCGGATGTCGTACGCCATCGAATGCGCGGCATGGTTTCGCAGCCAGAACGTGAGCTGAGGCGAGCCGCCGGCCTCACAGTCGCTCTTCACCCGGTACAGGTCCTTGACCGGGTGGAGATAACTCCGGCTCGGTGACGGGCCGGGCGTGGCTGACTTGTCGTTCGACGGGGCTGCGGACGAACAGCCGGCCGTGACGAAGGCGAGGGCGGCCGCAGCGGCCGTGACGCGGTATCTCACCAGGTCACCCTGGCAGAACCCGGGCAACCCCATAGTGGTTTCACCAGGCACCGTGTCCCTCAAGTGCCCTTGGCCGAGCGGCAGCTGAGCGGGTGGGGCCTGCATGGCGCACTCCGCAGGTCACAGCACATCTCCATGGTGCAACAACGCATTCCGCAGGTCGTCTGCCTTCACACCGCGCGGCGGGCCGGACAGCTCCGGCCCGCCGCTTTGATTGGCTCCCGGGGATGGACCGCCTTTACGCCACTATGTAGATTTGCGACATTGGAGGTGTGCCATGAAGACGTCCCTCTCCTTGCTGCGCGTGCTCGCGGCCCTACTGGAAAACCCTGACGACCCCGCGTACGGCTACAGTCTGATGAAGACGACCAGCCTGCGTTCGGGGAGTCTTTACCCGATCCTCGCGCGACTCACCGCCGAGGGCTGGGTCACCCGCGAGACGGAGGAGGCCCGGCCCAGCGAAGGCCCGGCCCGCAGGTACTACCGACTCACCGCCCTTGGTGTTGCCGAGGCCCGCCGGGAACTCGCGTCTGCTGCGGCCGGCCTGACGCCCGGCCAGCGCCAGCACCCGGGGGTGGCCGGTGCTTAAGGATCTGGCCGTCGGCCTGCTGTCCGCGCTCCTCGCACTCCCAGTCCCGGCAGTCCTCGGCACCCTCAGCCGACGCCTGCGCCAAGCGATACCCCACGCGCTCGTCCTCATCGCCGCTTTCCTCACCCCGCGCGAACAGCGGGTCGAGATGCGCGATGAGTGGACCGCAGAGCTCGCCCAGATTCTTGCCACCATGCCGACCGCCTGGCAGCAAAGCACGGCCGCCAACGGGTTCGCCTTCGACCTGATCCGCGCAGCCGCCAGAGTCCGCGCCGCCACACACCGTCTGACCCGTGCCGCCCGCCGCGAGGAACCCACCGTCACTATCACGGTCAACAAGGCCTTCCGGGTCTGGGAAACCAAAGAGATCACCGTCCCCGCCTCCCTCACCCGGCGCTGACCCGACACCACCCGGGTCGCTGACCAGAGGTGATCAAACTTCCCTACGTTCTTCTCCGGGACCGGGCGAGCCCTTCGTATGGTTGGCCCACCCAGGTGTGACCTCCAGTGATAGGTCGCCAGGGCCGACGGGAAGCCCGCAGTTCAGCAACCGGTACTCAACGATGGTTGGCCACTGCGGTCTCGGCTCCATTCGAGGCCACCAAGGCATGGGTGGGGCGGTTGGATGCCTGCACTTTTACTCGTACTCGATACATGCTTGCATGTCGTACTCGATACATGCTCCACTTGTGGCATGACGAATATTCGGCTCACCAAGCCGACGATCGCCGTCCTGGAGACACTGCTCTCCGCGACAAGCGACGAGCGGGCATGGGGCCTCAGCATCTGCCGCGACGCCGACCTCGGCCCCGGCACCGTCTATCCACTCCTTGACCGGCTATCTAAACGTGGGTGGGTCACCAGTTACGAAGAGACTGGCCCCCATCCGGGCCGTCCAGCACGCCGCTTCTACGAACTCACCGGCATCGGTCGCACCCGAGCAGAGGAAGCTCTGGAGGCGCGAAAAGCAAGGCAGCTCAAGCTCCACCTGTCAGGAGGCTGGGCATGAGCACTCCGTCCCACATGGAGGACCCGGCTTCAGCCCGACTCGCCACGGGCGCCCTTGTTCGGAGCAGCGTCGAGGGCGACGCGGCCGCCTGGAAGTCACTGGTGGAAGGGCTGAGTCCGCTGGTGTGGTCGGTCGTGCGCGCACACCGACTCTCCGACGCCGACGGGCACGAGGTCTACCAGGCCACCTGGTTCCGATTCGTGCAGCACCTGGAACGACTCAGGGAGCCGGAAAAGGCGGGGTCGTGGCTTGCGAGCACCGCCCGGAACGAATGTCTCAACATTATTAGGAGCCAGAGTCACCCAACACGTCAGGAGTACTCCCAGGCCGCAATGTCGTTCGCCGAGAGGCAGGACGTCGAGCTTCCCTGGCGGAGCCCACAGGCCTATCGACCGCGGAGGTCTCGCTCGGCGTGGGGCCTGACGTCCTGGGCTTCACGGCTAGCCGGGAGGCAGCGGGACACAGACCAGTGGCGTGCGCACCTTGCCGGAGTTCCGGAGGAGGGCATTGTCCTGGCACCGCGCCAGCAGTTGGGCGCAGCATTTGGCTTTCTCGTCGCCGCGGTGCGGTACCGCCTTAGCGATCTCCTTGGCGGCTTGTGGCGACCCGTGGACTGGTTGCTCCGGACCCCGCATCGCAGCAACGCTTTCATCACCGCGGCGGTCGGCGCCCAGGCTGTATACATCGTCGGCGATGATGGGTTGGCAGCACTCGTGACGGAGGTATGGGAGCCCTGCGGCATCGCGGGCGCCTCCTTGTTCGCCCTGACCCGCTGGCTCCGTCGCGTCCGCGGCATCGAGTTGGCCACACCCGATCGTGAGCCCGCCGACGACTAGATGATCGATTCCAAGAAGTCTCTGTGGTTAGTGGTCGTAGGCGGTCAGTGAGCGGAGGGTGGGCTGGCCGGTGTGGTCGTTGTGCCAGATCGCGGCGGTCAGTGCGAGGATGCGCTGCATGACGCGGGCGATCACGCCGCCTGGTGTGCGGCCTCTGTGTTGTTCGAGGTTGAGTTGGCCCTTGAACGTCTCGCTGACCGACTCGATGATCTGCCGCAACGGCTTGAACAGCGGCGCGCCGGGCCGTTCCGGCTCGCCCTTGCGGGCCGGCCGCAGCAGCCGGATGTTCTGCTCGGCCACCTGGTGCTCGAAGTCGCGGCCGAAGTAGTTCTTGTCGCCGATCAGCGTCTGTCCGGGCCGGGCGGCGACGAGGTGCGGTTCGGCGGCGAGCAGGTCCAGCAGGGTTTCGCGCTCGTCGGCCTTGGCCCCGGTCAGAGCGAAGGCGATGGGCAGTCCCTGCAAGGTGCACACCAGGTGCAGGCGCAGGCCCCAGAAGAAGCGGCTGTGGCTGGCGCAGTACCCGTACTCGGCCCATCCAGCCAGGTCGGAGCGTTTGACGGTCTCTCGGGAGCGTCCGCATTCCACCGGCGTGGAATCCACGATCCACACGTCGTCGCTCCATACGGAGGTGGCGGTGGCCAGCAGCCGGGTCACTTGCCGCAGCAGCTCGGCGGCCTTGCGTAGGCGCTTGTTGTAGCCGGGCTGCTTGGGCAGGTAGGGAAAGAGATGCCGCAGGTGGGAGTGGGCGTGGCGAAGCCACTTGGCCTCAGAGGTGAAGCCCAGCATGGCCTGCATCATCGCGAGTGTGACCAGTTCGGCATCGGTGAGCTGCGGAGCGATACCCGTGGCCGGACGCCAGGGCGCCAGATGCGGGGACGCCTTCAACAGGTCGTCGGTCCTGACGTACAGCGCGGTGGCGAGGTGTTCGATGTCGCACTCTTGACCCTGCATACCCTCAGTATTAATACTGGAGATATGCAGACGATGCAGGGTATCCACAACCCGCTCGACCTCGACATCATCGACGCCAGCGGCTACCTCACCGGCCAAGAGACGTGGGTCGCCGACCACGTAGCCGCCATCACCGACAGCATGCGCCGCCACGGCTGGCAGGGCGCCCCGCTCGTCGTCCTCCCCGAGTGGGCCATCTCCTACAGCGGCACCCACCGGCTCCTCGCCGCCGAAGCCGCCGGACTGGAGCAGGTGCCGGCCGTCAGCCTGGAAGACCTCTTCGAGGCGTGCGGCCTGGACCTTGAGGCCATCGTCGCGGCAGACGACCTGATGGTGACCATGCACCGGCCCGAGATCCTGGGCCACCTGCCCGACGACGTCCGCGCCGCGTACACCCTCGACGACATCATCTGATCCCGCGGGAAGCCCTGATGACCACACCCACCACCGGCTACGAGGCCGAGCCCACCGACGTCGCAGCCGAAGTCGACGGCCACCTCGCCGACATCACCGACCCGCTGGAGCGATACCACCGGGCCACCGCCGCCCAGGCCCACCACCAGGCGGTCGCCGCCGCCTTGCAGGCCGAACGCGACAAGGCCCTGGCACTCCTCAACACCCCGGACCCGGACGGGTGCCGCCTCACCTACGAGCAGATCGCCGAACAGGTGACCGTCGGCCTCACCCGCTCCGGCGTCCAGAAGGCCGTGGAACGCGGTCGGGAGCACCTGCGGTGCGCCGGCTGACGAAGGAGGAGAAGACCGCGATCCTCAAAGACGTGGGCACGGGCCTCTCCCTCAACGGGAGCCTGGGCCGTCTCGACGTCTACGGTCATCTGTTCTACGACGAGCGCCGCCTCAACCCTGGATTCGAGGCGGCGCTCATGGCTGCGGCTCACCGGGGCGGGAACCAGGACATCCAGCCCATCCGCACCGCCGCTGCCCGCATCGAGGAGAAGCGTGTGAAGCGGGCCGTCCTCGATGCGCTTCAAGCCGGTGGGACGCTCGCCCTGGCGTACCGGCAGGTGGGAGTCACTGACCGGACGGTCCGCCGACTGCGTATGGACGACGCACAGTTCGACGCCGTTGTGGGCAAGATCCTGGACTCGCGGAAAATCGACACGGAACGTGTGAAGCAGGCCGTCCTTGAAGCGCTCCGCGCCGGCCACCCACGTGCGAAGGCATACCGGCAGGCGGGCACCTGCCGCAGGACGGTCCACCGGCTCCGAGCGGAGGACCCGCAGTTCGACAGAGCCGTCACCGAGTCACTCCACGAGGTACTCGACAGGATACTCCGCGGGGAACATACCGTGCCTCGGATGCCCACGACGACCGGCCCTCGCCTCTTGGAAGGATGCACGGTTGCTGGCTGCCCGGACACCAACATCAAGGCGAAAGGGCTGTGCATCCGGCACTACTACCAGCAGTACCGGACGGGCCAGACCACGCCTGGTCCGCAGACCTACGGCCGGACGACATGCACAATGCCCGGCTGCGGCCGACCGCACCGGGCGAAGGGCTACTGCACCCGCTGCTACGAACGACACGTCAGGCAGCGTCTTCGCGCACGGAACGGCAACTGACCTTGGAATCAATCATCTAGGACAGAGCGGCTCGCCTGCGCCTCGTGGCCAGATAGCTCTGCCAATGGCCAGCTATCGCTGCGAGTCACACCAGGGGCGTCGGGTGTGGCTTTCAAATTCGAACATATGTTTTAATCGCATAGTGCAGCAGCCGACGTTTCCGCGCGATTTGATCCGGACCCAGCTCCAGCGGACCCGCACATACGCGGCCCTGGAGCTCCGACCCTTCGAAACGACTGCGCTGCGCCGTCGGCTGCGGCAGCTCGACAACCGGATCAGCGCTCACCCGTTCTGGCAGACGGCGGCCGGGCGCTCGCCGTCGGCCAGGGTCGAGCTGCGCGAACTGGTCCGGGAGATCCAGGAGACAGAGGAACACCTCTCGGACCAGCAGCGGCGCATCCTGCGGTGCATCAGGGAGTGGGCCGCCGCGCACAACGGCGAGACCCCCTCGGTACGGGAGATCGGCAGGATCGTGGGCCTGTCCAGTACCGGCAGCGTCGCCTACCAGCTCGGGCAGATGGAACAGCTCGGCGTCCTCGACCGCAGCGTCAACCGCGGCCCGGGCAAAGGGATCTCGCTGCCCTGGTGACCACGGGACCTGCGGGCTCCGGGCTGGTCAGGCCTCGTCCGACTCAGCGGTGTCGGCGAGTGCGGTCAGGTCCTCGCCGAGACCGGGGCCCGTCCGTACAGGGCCCGCCGCCGTCCGGGCCGGAGACCCGTCGATGCGCTCCAGCGTGATCCTGGCATCGAGCACGGGCGCCTCGTCAGAGGTGTCCCCCGGCTTGCGGTGCAGCTTCGACCTGAGGCCGCTCAGCCCGCTCTTGGCGTACGGCGCGGCCTTCATCGCGGCGTAGCACGCCACGAAGCCCAGCGCAGCGAGCACCGTACGCTCCATGATCCTGTTGTCGTCCTGGTCGGCCGGGAACAACTCGACGTGTCCGACGAACGTGTTGTCATCGTTGATCAGGAGTCCGCGGCTCCCCTCGGACGCGCGTGACCGCGCGAGACGCGTCCCGGCCGGACGCTCCACATACATCACGTCGCGGACCTTCTCGGACATGTCAGCAGAGGCCATGGGGCAACTGTAGAGATCTCCGCCGGTGCCGTGACGGGGATTCCCGAGACCCGGTGCCGATCGCAGCGCCGCACTCCTGCACGGCATGGCCCCGGGCGTCGGCCGCAGGACGTCGAGCGCGTCGTCTACCACCATCCGGCCCCCTCCGATATCCCAGATCGGCGGGGCCGGAGCCGTGTGCGGTCCCGGACATCCAGACGTGAGATACCGGGCACGACCCGTGGTACTGCACGATGCCGAGCTGGCGAAGTGCGAGCTGGTCAGCGTCGGAGCGGGCGCACGGCAGCCGTGCACAGCAGGGGAATCTCATCGAACTCCCACAGACCCTCACTCCACTCCCACGCTCCGCCGCGGTCGGCTTCCTCGTAGCCGAGCTCGGCGAGCGCCCGGCGGCGGCCGGAGCCGGTCAGCAGGCCCGCGTCGAGAAACACCGTCGGCTCATCCATCCACGGGTCCCCGCCGTCCTCGTGCAGCTCACCGGGCGCCACCGCCATCAGCCAGCGCCCGTCGTCCTGCAGGGCGACGTACGCCGTGGCCCTCTCGTACCGCTCCCTGCTCACAGGCACCGGCCCCGGACACCGACGGCCCCGGCAAGGCCCGGGACGGTCGCCGACATCTTGCAGTGGGAGATCACCGGGATGCGGCCGTACCAGCCGGCGCCGCCAGGACGGACTAGTCGCGCCCGTACTACGGCCGCGGGGCTGCTCAGGAGTCGGCGCAGCCGGAAAGCGTCCGGGCGGGCGGTGCCGGCGTATACGGCGGTCTGCAGGACGTCGCAGAGCAAGGGCGGGTCCGGCTGGAGCAGCCGGCGGTCCAACAGGCGTGACACGGCGGTCTCTCCCCTCGGTGCGGCAGCGGCGGAGCGGTGGTTGCTGTCCGCCAGCCTGCCGTGTGGGCACGCTGCTGATCGCTGTGCGCGGCGAGTCCTCCCGCCTGGCGGTCCGTGCCGCTCTGAGCGTCCCGTGCCACGGGATTCGGCCCCGGGACCGACCGGCGGGTGCCGGTCACGCGCATGACTGATCGAAGTGGGGTCCTCAGGTCTCACCCCGCCCCTCCCCCGTCCCCTGCTCTCCGCCGGCGTCGGGGTACCAGGGGGCGAGGCGCAGGAGGAGGTGGAGGGTGTGGCGGGCGGCGGTGCGGTGGGCGGGGCGCGGAGCGTAGGCGGCGCCGAGGGCGATGACGGCGGTGAGGGTCAGGAGAAGCAGGAGCGCAGCGCCGGCGTACGCGAGGGCGGTGCGGCCGGCCGGGGCGAGGAGGAGCACGGTGGCGGCCGTGGTGGCCGTACGGGCGGGCCGGCGCCGAGCGGAACGCCGGCGGGCGGGACGGGGACGGGCTGGCATGGGCGAACGGCTCCTTCGCGGCGTGCGGCGATACCCTGGGCCCCTGCCGGGACCCGGTCGTCTGCCCAGTTCAGCGGGTACGCGGCGCACGTTTTCCGGGTACCTCGCGGGGTTCTAAAATGCGGCGGTGACCAGAGGAGAACCGAGCCCGGCGGACCAGCAGCTGATCGAGCACCTGACAGCGCTCGGCCTGGACGTGTCGGCGGCGCAGCTGGAGCGGTGGCGCGGGGCGGGGCTGCTGCCCGGGCACGCTCGGGCGTGGCTGGGGCGCGGGCGCGGCTCGGTGTCCGTGCTCGCCGAGGAGACCGTCGCGGTGGCCGCGGCGATCGCCGAGCACGCGCGGCCGGGGCGGGACCTGCGCTGGACGGTGATCGCCTGGTACGCCGAGGCCGGACGGCCGGTGGTGCCCGGGGAGTCGGTGGTGCCGGAGCCGCCGTGGCCGGCCGTGCACGAGGCCCTGCTGTGGGCCGCGGGCCGCTCCCAGGCGCAGCGCCTGGCCGCCGCCGGGAGAGCCGCGGCCGCCGCCGGCGACGCGGAGCAGGACGCCTTCTACACCCACGTCACCCGGCTGTTCGGGCGTGCCCCGGGCCCTCTCCCGCACCCGGACGAGCTGCTGCGGGTGGTCCAGGACCCGGACGCCGAGCTGGAGCGCGGCCCCGACCGCCGGCTGCGGCGCGGCGCGGTCCGTCTGATCGCGGCCGCCGGCATGGGTGCCGACGAGGTCGGCGGCGAGGCCTTCGTCGACGCGCTCGCCGCCCTGATGCCCGGCCTCGACTGGGCGCCCGTCGCCGCGGAGGCGCGGCGGGCCGAGGAGGCGGGAACCCTGGAGGACTGGGTCCGGGCCGGGACGCTCGACCCGCTCGCCCTCCTGCGGGCGGCCGGCGAGCAGGAGGTGGCCGCCGCGCGCCGGACGGCGCAGCTGCTCGCCGGGATCGGCGGCCTCTACGTGATGCACGGGCTGCTGATGCCCGACACCCCCGGCCTCGCCCACCTGCGCGAGCAGCTCGACGCCTCCGGTTTCGGGGTGATCGTCGCCCAGCTCGTCCCCCTCATGATCAACCCGACCGGCGTCCCCCAGGCCCTCGTCATGTGCCTGATGCCCGTCATGGGCGCGCTCGCCGCCCACTTCGAGGCTCTGCTCGCCCAGCAGGCCGACACCGGGCGCGGGCTGCTGTGGCTGCCCGGCGACGAACACGGCTCAGCCGAGGCCTACATGGAGGCCTGGACCGGCCGCGTCCACCAGCTCGCCGAGCGCTCCCGCACCCGCCGCACCGCACAACAGGCCGACAGGGTGGACGAGGTGAACGACGACGTCGCCGTCGAGGCCTGCGACCGTCCACACGGCGCCGGCCGCATGATGGAGCCCGCCCTACAGCCCGACGAGGAAGGAACCCGCAGCCGATGACCAGCAACGGCCTCCGGACCGGGCCGGGAGGTGCTGCATGACCCTCTTCGACGACCTCGCGCGCGCCTCCCGGATGCGCACGCCGGAGACGGAACTGCGCTACCACGGCGGCCCGCTCGACGGACAGGCCCACACCTGACCCCTGGCCGCCGTGCCGCCGCAGATCCCGGTCGCCCCGTGCCGCCGGCCAGGCGGGAGGCCGGTACCTGCTCGCCGACGGCACGGACGACCCGAACCTCTCCTTCTCCTCCTACTGGACACCCGGCGACCGCGCATCCGCGCCGCGACCGGGTTCCGCCGCCCACGACGCCCCAGCGGCCGACCAGCTCATCGAGCTCCCGGACTGGGCCCTCGCCATCCGCGCCCTCTTCCAGGACAGCCGGGGCCGGCATGCCTCCCTCCAGCTCGATGTCCCGCCCCCGCCCCACGAGTAGCCGTGCCCCTAACTCCCCGATGGCACCAGGCGGTTGGGACCCCGCCACGGGCGCGGCCTGGCCGGGGAACTCGCGGGGGTGACGCCGGCATGACCGTCGAGCAGTGACGGGCCGCGGCCCTACGGATGGATCCAACGGCACGACTTCGTACGGGAGTTGCTGGGGCAACTGGTCACCGTCCCAATGCCGGCAACGGCTGTGCGTGGACGGGAGGTTGAGGCTTTGTCGTGCGGCCGTCAAGGCCGCCTTCACCCGTAGGGATTGCCGCGCCTTGACGGTGTCTCATGCCAGGTGCGTTTGTCGTACGGTCTCCCCACCGTCGCATCCTCGGGTGGGACTGTGGCGGTCCGGATCGGGGAGAGGACGGCATCGGGTGATCGCGGGTGATGGGGAGTCGTGGGGTGCGAGGGCGATCTGCCGAACCGCCGACCCCGAGGAACTGTTCGTCGAAGGCGCCGCGCAGAACCGGGCGAAGGCGGTGTGCACCGGCTGTCCGGTGCGTACGGAGTGCCTCGCCTACGCTCTCGACAACCGTATTGAGTTTGGGATTTGGGGCGGTATGTCGGAGAGGGAAAGGCGCGCACTGCTGCGGCGGCGGCCCACAGTGACGTCTTGGCGGTGTCTGCTTGAGGCTGCCCGCACGCAGCACAACCGGCAGGAATCCCCCGAAGGTGACGAGCGCCGTGCCTCGGCCAGCTGAGTACGGCCCGGCTGGCCGCCGCTTCATCACCTCCGCTCCGGCGTCGACGAGGAGAGCCGGCTCACGTTGAACCACGACCTTGCCGCCGAGCTCCACCGCCGTGCCGAAGACGACCAGGCTGTGCGCGCCTCCCGGCCGGAACTCATGACGGACGCGAGATGCGCCGAGCGCATCGGGCAGGTCTGTCTCAACGCCATCACATGACAGCAGACCCGGACACAACACATTCCCGACGACGGGGACCGAGACCACCCACCAGCACTCACACCATCAGCGAGCCAACGCCCCGAGATCGTCCGGGCCGTGGGAATGCCGCGCCGGTTCGGGCGGGGAGGTCACCGGTCATCCCTCATTCCTGACGGGCGGCACCGCGGCGCCGCCCGGGCCCCGGCCGGTCAGCGGGCGTGGCCGGTGTCGGGGCGAGGTCCACCTCGCCGGCTTCGACCAGGGACCGGCGTAGTTGTTCGGTCTGGGTGGGCCGTTCGGCCTCCGGCAGCGCTTCGGCGGCCTGGAGCAGGGCCCGTGCGTGCCGGCGGACGTCGGCATCGTACTCGGGGTCGGGGGCGGGGTGGGTCAGCAGGTGCGCGGTCAGGAGCAGGGCATCAGGGCTGCGCGGGTGGTCGGCGGCGATTTTGGCGACCTTGTCGGCGCAGGTCTGGGCGGGGGTGTGCTCGGCGCTGCGCCGGGCCAGGGGCAGCCATACCTCGTCCGTGAGGGCGGAGCTGACGAAGTAGCCGGCATCGGCGAGCGCACCGGACGGCAGGTCGGCCTCCAGCGCCGCCGTCCACCACGTGCGTGCGACGTCTTCGGGGGCGCGGGCGGCCGGGGCTCCCGCGGCCTCGCCGGACCGCGGGCGCCCGCGCGCGGAAAGGGCGAGCGGCATGAGGAGATGGGAGGCTCCGGCGCCGTCCGGCCCGGCCACCTCGCGCCAGGCGTCGACCGGGTCGCCGAGCAGGTCGTGCTGGCCGTCCAGCAGGAGCGCGAACGCGACGCGTGTGGCCGCGCGGTACCGGTTCTCGCGCACCGCGGCCAGGAGCTGGTCGCGGTGCAGGGCGGCGAGCAGCAGCGGATCAGTTCTTCCCCGGGCCAGCCATACGGAGGCCGGGGAGGGCCGGTGGGGGTCGAGGGCGTACAGCTCGGGGTGGGCGGCGGTGAAGGCGGTGGCACGGCGGTGCAGGACCGGCAGGTGCGCGCCGATCACAGCAGCGACCGCCTCGTCGCCCGGGCGGGCGGCCAGGACGTCGGAGAGAAGGCGAAGGATGTCGGCGGGCATCTCACCGTCCGCAGGGGCCCGGCTTGCGGCGTAGTCGAGCAGGCAGTCCAGCGCGCGCACTGCCGGGTGTGAGCCCAGCAGTCCCTCGGGCAGCTCTTCTTCTCCGCCCGCACCCGCACCCGCACCCGCACCCGCACCGTCGCTGTCGCCGACGCTGGGGGCGGGCGTGTCCGAGGTGCTTGCGGGCGGTGGCGGGGCGGGGCGGGTGAGGGGCTCGGCGAGGCCGCGCAGGTTGTCCAGGACGGCCGGCAGGTAACCGTCGAGGTCGGCGCCGGTGTGCCACACGACGCTCAGCAGACCGGACCACGCCCGGCCGGCGAACTCCGCCGCGTCGGGGACATGGGGGCTGGCGGGGGCGGGCAGGGCGCGGCTCAGTGCGAGAGCGGCGAGGACGGCCTCGGCCGGGCCGGCGGGGAAGGCGTCAGGGGCGCGCGCGACGGTCGCGACGGCGGCGAGGTAGAACGCGCCGAGCTCCGGCCGGGCCAGGACGGCGAGGACCTGGGGGACGTCGGCGGTCCAGGCGGCCCGGTCGGCTCCCACGAGGCGCTGCAGCACGAGGGCGTAGCCGTCGGCGCCCGCGTCTTCGGCGGCGGCGAGGGCGGCGGCGGCCTCGAGCGGGCCGGCCGCGGCGGCCAGATCCAGCAGGTCCTGGAGGGCGACGACGGTGTCATGGCGCGAGCGCGGGCGCGCGGCGGAACGCGGGTCGGGCGGTCCGGCCGGCTTCAGCCGGTGCAGCGCGGCGAGCAGCGGGGCGAAGTCGGTGAGCAGCGGTACGGGCAGGACCGGTGACCAGTGCCATACCCGCAGCCAGGAGGCGGGCAGCTCGGTCCGGCCGCTGGCCTGGGTGGCAGCGGGGGCGGCGGGCAGGGCCTGGTCGATCTCGTCGGGGGAAGGGGCCGGACCGAGTGCCGCGCGTGCCCGCTGGTTCAGGTCGGCGGCCCGCTCGGGCGGGCAGGTGTCCAGCACCAGGGCGGCCAGCCGGGAGCCTTCCGGGTTCGGGCGGCCGGCCAGCAGCCGCACGGTGACCTCGACCGCCCGGTCCCACCACTCCCCCGCGCCCGCGGAGTCGGTGCCCGCGGCCGGTGGGTGTGCGGCCAGGTGTGCGGCGAGCATCCGGTCGTGCAAGCGCGGGGCCGCGGCGTCGATCCGCGGCCATCCCCGCATCCGCTCGACAAAGGGGACACCGGCCGCGGCGTCCGCTACGGCGAGGTCGAGGACCGCCCGGGCCAGGAGCGGGCCCAGGAACGGGCCGAGGACACTGGCCAGGAAGGGGACCTCGTCGTCCCGGAGGCGGACCTCGTCCAGGTCGACGCCGTCGACAAAGCCCTCCTGCCAGGTGCTCTTGGAGGTCGCCGAGACGTTGCGGCACAGCAGCGCTGCCAGCGCGTTCCGGGCCCGGCGGTCCCAGCGGACCGTCACGCCGTCCGGGCTGTGGACGGTCGCCACCAGCTCCCGCAGCAGGGCCACCACGTCGCCCTCGGGCAGGAGGGCAGCCCATTCCTCGGTGGCATGCGGGCGCTCCAGCATCGCTTCCAGGGCCGGGAAGCCTGCGTCCACCACGTCTTTGAGCAGCTCCTCGACGACGGCCAGCCAGTCCCCGTCCCGCTGCGGCATCGGGAGAGTGCACGCCCAGCGGGCAGTCAGCCCGCGCGGCCAGCCCGCCGGCTCGATCGGCATCCCGGCCCGGGCCGGTCCGATGACGACGGGGAGCAGCAGGCGGACACCGGCGGGAGCGAGGGCTCCGACCGGAGCCAGGAGCAGTACGTACAGGGCGTCCGGGCCGGCGGCGGCGAGTTGTTCGGCGTGGGCGGCCAGCCACGGGCGGGCGGTGTCCGGGGCTGCGGCGGCCAGGTGCTCGAAGAACCGGACAGCCGGCCACCGGCCGGTCGCCTTGTCGGGCAGGAGCAGGTGCGGTGCGTGCTCGTCAAGGACGTGAAGCCAGGCCGGGGCAGGGCCGGAGCGGAAGAAGTACCCGGTGGCGCGCGGGTCCGCCCAGCCGGCCAGCTCTCGCGCCTCCTGCTCACCCGGGCCCGTGAGCGCGGTCAGCTCAAGAACCCGCGCGGCACGGGCGGGGAGCGGCACCAGCAAGTTGCGGGCCGCGCTGAGGAGTTCGGTGTACAGCGAGGCGGCCTTGCCGGGGGCGGCGGCGCGGCCGTGCAGGATGCCCGAGGCCACCCCGTAGAGGGTTCTCCACACGTCCAGCGCCGTCTCTTGCGCCGCGCCGAGTGTGACGCCCATCAGCCGCTCGACGATTCTCGCGGCCCGTACCTGGTGGCCCGGCTGGTTGAGTTCATCGCGCAGCACGTCGGCCGCCGCCGTCACCCGTTCCCACGCCGCGCGCTCCGTCGGAGACGGGCTGGCCGGGGAGTCGGTGACGCCGGGAGCGGCGGCCCGGGCGGCCTCGGCGGCGGCCGGTGACGGGACGGCGTCCACTGCGGCCAACAGGTCCTTCGCCGGGAGCATCAGGCTCACCGTGCCCGGCGAGCCGGACAGGCCCAGCAGCGCGTCCGCCGCGGACCGCACACACGCCGCGGCCACCTCCTCCGGCTGGAGGAACCCCGCCACGGTGAGCACCCGGTGCGCGTCCCGCAGCAGCCCCAACGCCCGTACGCCCGCCTCCCCCTGAGCGGTCAGGGCGTCGGCCAGGGTCTCGTCGACCACGGGCAGTCCGGCCGGCGGCATCTCGTCGCTCACCGGTGCACCGTAGAGCGTGGTGGGCGGTGGCCGGGCAGGAATCGGACAAGTCCGACCACCGGGCCCAAGCCGGCGCGGCAGGGCGGGAGCGCGGGCGATACGGCGCTGACGGGCCCGGGAGCGCGACGGGTCGAAGACGGAGGTGCTGTGGCTTCTCGCCGCCCGTCCGTTCGCGGCACGGTTTGCCCTGGTCCACTGGCGCCCTGCGCGGCTCGCAGCGGCTTCCCGTAGGTGCTGTCGAGCAGGGGGCCACAGGGGTCCCTGAGGTAGAACGACGACTTCACAGCAGCGGAGTCTGTAGCCCAGGTTGTAGACCGGGAGGCTATTTCCCGTACGATCGAGACGCGGAACAACGCGGAAAACTTGACGCAGAGGACCCCTTTCCTGGGCTCCACCCCAGGTCCAGGGCCCTCCATCCGCGACACAGCCAGTGAGCCCGGTCGTCCAGACATCGGCCGGGCTTACTGCTGCCCGGCGCTACGACCCGCTCCCACGTTCTCCGTCAGGAGAAGTGCTGCACCACGAGGTTGGCGAGGCCCGCGAGCACCGGTGACCAGTCGATCAGAAGCTGCCGGGTGAGTCGGCGCCGTCTCCGGCGCTTCTCGGCTGCTTCCTCCTCGTCACCGCCGTCGGCGGGTGTCTTGCCTTCCATGTGGGCCTCCGTGGCGTCCGAGACAGCCCGGCTGATCTGCCGGGCCTTCACCAGGCGGTGAAGTACAAGGCAGGCGCCACAGAGGAACGTCCCCAAGCATAGAGGTGGGGCCGACACACGAGGGCACCGAGGAGCACAACCTGCGGAAGTCCAAAAGCCGCTGAGCCCATGTCAATTAGCGGCTCCACCTGCGACGGAGAAAAGAGACTCGGTGACGCGGGGCGATTTGCAGGGGGTCCCCAAAAGTGGTGCTCGGCCGGTGTCTGGGCCCCTGGGACCATCGAAAATTTCGAGCTCCCCTCCTTGATGTGAACTGTGGTTTCGTCAGGGGCGCCGCGTGCCGGTCGGATCACTGTCCGGGCCGTGCCCGAGCGCCGCCCGGGCCTTGATCACCAGACGTGAAGGCGCCCTTCTTGCTGTCGCGGGATCTGGCCCGGGTCCTTCAGGGGTCGGCAAGAGTTCTGCCACCGCGAACCGCTGCATCAGCTGCCGGGAAACCTGTGTGAAGGGCTGCATGGTGGTGGACGTGCAGACGGGACAGGGCTTGGACCTCGCCGAGAGGACGGTAGTTCCGTCGGGAAGGGTGAAACGCCGGAGCTCCTGCCCGTCGGGGGTGCGCTCGGGATCCGAGTGGAGGTACACCGGGCGGCCGTCCGGAAGAACGACTCCCGAGGCCTGGCGCCGGGCGACGACCGCGGGCCCGAGCCGCCGCTCCTCCGCCCGGTCCCACGCCTGTTCCCACTCGCGCAGCACCAGCCCCTTCGCCCCGCAGGCGATGGCGAACGCCCGGACGAACTGGCGGGTGGGACGGCCGCCCTCCTGGCGGAGGAAGCGCCCGACGGTGGCGTGGGCCAGCACACCGGCGCTGGCGGCCTCCAGCTCGCGGTACGGCCGGGCGCCGTCCTTCTGATAGAGGTCGGCCAGCGCTACGTGCAGTTCCGCGAAGTTGCGCACGTACCGCGGGTGCGGAACGGGCTCCTGGCAGCCGCGGGCGGCCCGGTAGCGGGCACGCTTCCACAGCCGCTCGGCCTCATCGGGGTCGGCGTCGCAGGCCAGGGCGTAGGCCCGGACCGTCTTCAGCTTCGGCATCTGCTCGCCGGCCACGGCCCGGATCAGCGTCGAGGCGCTGCATCCGGACCGTACGGCGAGTTCCCTGTAGTTCAGCCCGGCCCGCTCGCGGTGGTCCCGCAGATAGAGAGCCAGCTTCTCCAACTCCCGCTCGCACGAGGCGATCGGGTTCTCCCGCCGCCCCACCGTCAGCTCGCCGCTTCGACCCGCTTGGCGGAACGCGCCCGGCGGACCAGGCGCAGGCCCGAGTCCGTCGTCTCGGCGAGCAGGACCAGGACGGACAGGGCCGGCATCCCCGCGAGGGCCAGCAGCACGGCCAGGACCAGGACGACCACGACGACGGTCGCCTCCGGAGCGTTCAGCGGCCGGTCGCCGGTCACCACGCAGGTAGCGCGGGCAGTGTGAGACATGGTGTTCTCCCCTTCGGTGTCTGTTCGGGCTCCCCAACTGGCGTCACTGCGCGGGCGGTTGCCGTCGCCCATGCGAGTGACATTCCAACGATGCTGGCGCACCGCACAGACTGCTCATGACCAACTCCCGGACCACGCCGCGTATAGACCCGTCCCCGTCTCACACTGGACATCACGCATCCAGGCCTTCACACGCGCCGAAGCCGCAGGTCGGCGCGGGGGCTCTCTGGACTTTGCGCCGATTCCGTCTCAATCGTGGTTGTGCACTCCTGCGCGTACTGCCGATTCTGGTTGACGCCTCACCGCGCCAAGCGCTGAGGATCCCGTTCCGTTTGTGGGCTCCCCCACGACCTCGGGACATCGTCGTGGGCGGCCGCGTTGCCGCGAGGGCTCCCGCGACCGTCGGCCCGCTTCACCTGCCGACACGACGTGCGAGAGGCCGGCGGTTACCGTCGGCCCCTCGCCGTGTCTCCGGCCAACCCGCCTGGAGCTCGACGGCCCGCTCGGGTATCCGGCACGGTCTGCTCCAACTCCGCAGAGTGGGGCCCCCTCCCCGTTCCAGCAGGCGCCTGAAGAACAGACTCGGGACCCGCGACGTCTCCTTCCCAGAGGGCCACTGCGGCCAGCGGATACCCGGCACACCGTGCCCGGCTCACGCCATGTCCCCCGGCGCCAGGTCCGGGCGCAGCCGGTGCCAGGAGGGATGCCGCAGGTAGCCGGCCCGGGCACGGGAGGCGTATGTGACCTCGCCGACCAGACGCGGCAGTACCCAGTGCGCGCCCTCGATCCGGGGCACCGGGGTGAAGGGGCAGGAGGCGACCGCGGCCGGTGCGGCGGGGGACCTGCGCGCCGAACTCGCCGCGTACGTGACGCGGGCACGCGCCGGTGGTGGGTGCGGGCCGGCTGCTGACGGACGGTGCGGCACGGGGGCTTGTGCGAAACTGCGCGTGGAACTCCGCGAACCCCGCTTCGCGCGACAGCGACAGAGCCCTCCGCGGCCCTGGCAAGACCGGCATCTGGGTGGAGACGGCCCCATGACAGAACCCGAAGGCATAGTCGCCAGGGCTGAAGAGTTGCTCTTGGAGGGCGCTCAGGCCCGGCACGCGGACAGGAACCTGGCCCGGCTGCGAGCGAAGGACCCGGATGCGGCCCGGGTACTGACCGTCGGCTTTGTCGACGCCCTGATGGACTCCGAGCTCTACACGCAGCAGGGCGAGGAGCACCGCCGGTACTACGCGCTCAAGATGGAGTCAGACGAGACGCATCTGTGGGACGAGCTCTTCGCCGGCATGGACGAGATCGAGTAGGGCCTCCCATTTTATGAGCGCCTGCCGGCCTACCCGCCGACGACGTCCCTGGGGCCTGGCACGATGGGCACCATGACGCAGACCCGAAAGGCCGATGGCGCGTAGGCCGCCCGGCGCCATCCGCTCTCAGCGGTGGCCAGCCCGCAGCGACACTCGTCCGATCCGCCAGATTCCCGGCATTTCCCGCCGAACGCTGTCGACCATCCACCGGATCGAAGCCCAGCATCTCGGGCGTGGTGCGGTCGCCAAGGCCCTGCACCAGTACGAGCGCTTCCTCCGCCAATCCGGCAGATACCTCTATCTGCCGTGGGACGAGTGCCCTTGCTGCGACCCGACGGACGCTCGGGACATCCTTGAAGAGGCGCTTCGCCGGCTGCCGCCCGCAGCCCGGGCGGGGCTCGGCAGGATCGTTGCCCCGCTGGATGAGGAGTTCCTCCGTCGAACCCTGCCTGACCCCCGGGCCGCATCAGTCAGTTCGTGGCATGCGGCAGCGTGGTGGCGGCAGAGAATCCGGGAGAGATGACCGCTGCCCTGCTGCCGAACAGCGTCACCCCCGCCGGCTCCAGGACTGGACCGGCACATGCCCCCGCCGACGCAACGGCGCGGCCGTTGTGGCCTGACGGCCGGGGCAACCGGCGGACACCGGGCGTACGTCGTCGCCAGCATCACGCCTGAGTGCTGTCACGGAGGCGAGCTCGCAGCCGCCGCCCGGCGCAGAGTCCCGACCGCGCGGCCAGACGTCCCGGCCGTGCCGCGCGCGTGGCACGGCGGTGCTCCGCGACCGCTGCCCCGACCCAGCGCTGCTCCTCGGCTTTACGCAGCCGCTCCTGTATCCCTGCATGGACGGCTTCCGGGGTGTGGTGGATCGGGTGGATCAAGGCAGACGCTCCGTTCTGGTCCGGACGAGGAGCCGTCGGACACGACGGTCCTGTCGTCACCGGGAGTGTGAGCGGCAGCATCAGGGCGTTGGTGCAGGTGAGAGCCCTCGTCCCGTATGATGGGAGAAACGGGGCGGCCGGTGTCCTTCCGGTAGCGCAGGACGGAATCGCAGCCCCGGGCCCGCCCTCGATGGCCGGGGCGGTTGACCGGGCGAGCCGCCCCTTTCACCAGCATCAGCAGGAATCAGTGGGTGCCGGTCAACCGGCGTGCGGTGCGGGCCCGTTGTACCGGTTCCGCAGGCTGGAGACGGCCCCCATCCGGCACCGTGCTGCCGAGCGCTCCGGTTCCGCGTGGATCTGATGAGCGTGCGTCGGACGCGGCTAGTGCTGTGACCGCATTGGTTCGCCGGGTGGGCTTTCGGAGCGGTTGTATGGGTGGTGACGTCCGCTCCGACCGTTGGAGGTGTGGTGGCCGAGCTTGTGCGGGTGCGCCGACTGACCGATCAGGAGGGGCAGAAACTGCAGCAGATCGTGCGCCGGGGCAGTACCAGCTCGGTGCGCTATCGACGGGCGATGATGCTGCTGGCCTCGGCCGGCGGAAACCGCGTCCCGGTGATCGCCCAGCTCGTCCAGGCCGACGAGGACACCGTCCGCGATGTGATCCACCGCTTCAACGAGATCGGCCTGGCCTGCCTGGACCCTCGATGGGCGGGAGGCCGTCCCCGCCAACTCAGCACTGACGACGAGGACTTCGTCGTCCAGACGGCCACCACCCGCCCGACCAAGCTCGGCCAGCCCTTCACCCGCTGGTCGATCCGCAAACTTGCCGCCTACCTGCGCCGTATACACGGACGCGTCATCCGGATTGGCCGGGAAGCCTTACGGTGTCTGCTCCTGCGCCGCGGCATCACTTTCCAGCGCACCAAGACCTGGAAGGAATCGCCCGACCCCGAACGCGACGCCAAGCTCGACCGGATCGAGCAGGTACTGGACCGCTTCCCGGACCGGGTCTTCGCCTTCGACGAGTTCGGGCCCCTGGGAATCCGGCCCACCGCAGGCTCCTGCTGGGCGAAACAGGGCAAGCCCAACCGGCTCCCGGCGACCTACCGTCGTACGCACGGCGTCACCTACTTCCACGGCTGCTACTCCGTCGGCGACGACACACTCTGGGGCGTCAACCGCCGCCGCAAAGGCACCGTCAACACACTGGCCGCGTTGAAGTCGATCCGCGCCGCCCGGCCCGACGGCGCCCCGATCTACATCATCCTGGACAACCTCTCCGCACACACCAGCGTGGACATCCGCCACTGGGCGAAGAAGAACAAGGTCGAACTGTGCTTCACCCCGACCTACGCCTCCTGGGCCAACCCGATCGAGGCGCACTTCGGCCCACTGCGGCAGTTCACCCTGGCCAACTCCCACCACCGCAGCCACCCCGCGCAGACCCAGGCCCTGCATGCCTATCTGCGCTGGCGCAACGCCAACGCCCGCCACCCCGACGTACTCGCGGCCCAGCGCAGGGAACGCGCCCGCATCCGCGGTGAGAAGGGCATCCGCTGGGGCGGACGCCCCCTCGCCGCCGCAGCCTGACAGTGGCTCAGAAGCCCCGGAAGACACCGTCGTCGTCGACGGCACCGACGAACTCCCCGAAGTCCATGTTCGCGCCCGAGAGGTTGTTCTCGATGCTCCACAGCTCGGCTGCCACCACGCGGACACAACGCCCGCGACCACCCCGCAGGTCCACCACGAGGAGCGGCAGGTCGGCCGAGGTGACAGCCGCGGAGTCCGCCAGGACAAGCAGGGGATGCCGGTACGCGGGATGGATCAGGTCAATGGCCTGCTCAGGCGTCACGCCCTCGTACCTCCGGTCATCGACGAGCGCGACGTTGGCCAAGAAGCCGTCCTTGCTGGGCGAATACAACGCCGCCCGCAGAGCATCCCAGGCACCGTCCGCCGAGAAGTCAGTGCGCACAACAAGGGCTTCCAAAGTGCTGGGGAGCTGCTTCATGCGCGGACAGTACCGCCAAGCCGGTGAACCATTCCGGTCACAGCACTAGTAGGACTCCGTTAGGTCTGCCTGGATCTTGGCTTTGAGTATGAACCGCTGGGCAGGGGTTGGTGGCAGGTGGTGCAGGTCCCGGTCCAGCACCTCAGGGTGTCTTGGAGAGCGTCGAGGATCTGGTAGAGGGTGAAGCTGGTTCCGGTGCTTTTGGGGCGAGGCGCCGCTCGGTGAGGAATGCCTGTGCAGCCGTCACGAGGGTGACGTGGTGATGCCAGCCCGGCCAGGAACGGCCTTCGAAGTGGTCCAGGCCCAGGCCGTGTTTGAGCTCTCGGTAGTCGTGCTCGATGCGCCAGCGGACCTTGGCCAGGCGGACCAGATCGGCGATCGGAGTGTCGGGCGGGAGGTTGGAGAGCCAGTATTCGCTCGGTGCTTCGGCGCCGACGGGCCATTCGGCCAGCAGCCAGCAGTCGGGCAAAACCCCGTCCCACCAGCCCTGCTCGGCCGAGGCCGCTGCTTTGATCGGGCGTTCGACCGCCTTGCCGGCCGGACGTACGCGCACGGCCGCGAAGCGGGAACGCAATTCCCCTTTCGCTCCCTGGCGCCAGGTGACCGGGACGAATGCCTCTTGCCCCAGGCCCGTGGCAAGGGCTGCAACTGACGGGGCCTTCTGGCGGTAGCGCGGCTGGGGCCAGCAGCCGACATCTCCTTTGCGGTCCGGGGCCACGGGTTCCGCGTCGAACGGGTGGGCGCTCACATCCGACCGGATGGACAGGACATAGGTGAGTCCTCGCTCCGACAGGGCGGCCCGCAGGTGTGCGTTGGTGCCGTAGGCGGCATCGGCCACCACCGCCGGCGGGGTCATCCCCCAGTCCGCGAGACTGTCGAGCATGTCCAGGGCCAGACGCCACTTCTCCCGGTGCGTGACCTCGGGCGGAATCAGGGTCCTTGTGCGGCGGTGGCTGTCCGCAGCCCAATCCTCGGGCAGGAACAGCCTCCACTGCAAAGGGCACGAGGCAGTGTTACTGGCAGCGTGGACGCTGACCGCGACCTGGCAGTTCGCGCGTTTGCCCAGGGCTCCGCAGTACTGCGGAGCCACACCGACCGACATCCGGCCGTCCTTGGGCATCGACACATCGTCGATCACCCAGGCCACCGGGTCGACCAGCGGCAGCAGCCGTTCGTTGACCCGCCGCTGAACAGGCACCGGATCCCAGGTCGACTGATTCACGAACTGCTGCAGGTTCTGCTCGTTGCCGTCCGGCAGCCGCGCAGCCATCGCCTGGATCGATTTGCGGCGGCCGTCCAGCATGAGTCCCCGCAGGTAGCAGTCGCCCTTGGCCCGCTGATCCTTCCGCGGCACCGAAGCGAACACATCGGCCACGAACAACGCCAACGTCGCTCGAACACGCCTCACTTCATGTAAGTCCACATACTTAACATGCTCTTGATCAGCGCAAACAGAAAGACCTAACGGAGTCCTACTAGTGCTGGGTTCCTCTTTGGCTGGGTATAAGTCCTGGTGGCGGGGTAGTTGACGGTGCTCGGGGGCGGGTGCTGGACGATGGTTTTACGGGCACGACCGGGGCTTGACGAGGACGAACGGGCCGTCGTTCGCCGGTTATCGCGGGCGCGGAAGGCTCCGCGCGATGCCGTGATGCGGGCCCGGATGATCGAGCTGAGCTGGTCGGGGCTACGGGTGCCGGCGATCGCCGGGGCACTGGACTGCAGCCCCAAAACGGTCCGGTGCTGGCTGCACCGCTTCAACCGCTCGGGCCTGCGGGGGCTGGATGATCTGGGCGGGCAGGGCCGCAAGCGGCGGATCACCGAGGAGGAACGCTCCAAGATCATCGCCCTGGTCAAGACCGTCCCGCCGGGGCGGCTGAGGTGGGAGCCGGTCGGGGAGCTGTGGGCCTTTGACGAGTCCGGGCCACCCGAGTGGACCCTGGATTCCCTGGCCGCGGCGGCACGGGCCGAAGGGATCGAGGTGGGCCGCTCGCAGGTCCGCCGCATCCTGCTCGCCGAGGGCGTGCGCTGGCGCCGTACCCGGTCCTGGACGCGTTCAAAGGACCCGGACTTCGTCCCAAAAGGACACGGATCATCGGCCTCTACACCCACCCGCCCGACGACGCGACGGTGATCTGCGCCGACGAGCTGGGGCCAGTGATCCCGCGGACCTTCCCGCCCGCACCCGCCTGGTCACCCGACGGACACCGGATCAAAGCGGAACTCGACTACAGCCGCGGACCCGAGAAAACCTGGGTCTACGGGGCCTTACGCGTCCGCGACGGCCAGCAGATCACCATGGCCGCTTCCTCCCGCAACAGCGTCTTCTACCAGCAGTTCCTGCAACAGATCGAAGACGCCAACCCGACCGGCGAGGTCTGGATCGTCACCGACAACCTGTCCAGTCACAACAGCCTGTCCACCCGGACCTGGCTCGAGGACCATCCCCGCATCCACCACGCCTTCATTCCCGTCGGCGCGTGCTGGCTCAACCTGCAGGAAGGCTGGTGGCGCATCTTCCGCAAAGCCGCCCTCGCCGGCCGCTCATTCGCCAACCGCGACGACATCGAATACGCCACCACCCTTGCGACCAGCCAGCTCAACTCCCGTGCCAAACCCTGGGTCTGGGGCAGACCCGCACCGCCAACCCGCCGACTACGGCGCCGATATGTGTACACCGTTTGAGGAACCCAGCACTAGGTGCCCCCGGAGCAGAGGAGGCGCCGTGCTGGGTACGGCTCAGGCGATGGTGGCCGACCACCCCCTACGCGAGAGCGTGGCCGCCCCGTCGGGGGTGATGGTCACCGTGGCGCCCCGTACAGGGAGGTCGCCGTCTATGACGAGCCAGGTGCGGATGCGGTCCAGTTCGTCCCACAGCCGCCGAGGTCCGCCCTGGTGCACGGTCGGGAGGTCCCGACGCCCCGCAGCCGTGGCGCGGGCCCACGACCCGTCCGCGTGGAGCATGTAGACGGTGCGGATGCCGTCGTCCGCCGTGTGCCGGCGGTGGTCGATGCCGGGGACGAGGACTGCGAGGGTGGAGCGTACGTCCCAGGTGTCCGGCACGTACATCAGCGGATAGAGGCCGGTGGTGATGCTCTCGCCCTCGGCGTGCTGGGCGCTCTGCCACACCGGCGGGTTCTCGGGGAAGGTGTCGTCGTAGTCCTCGCCGTGGCGCGCGTTCATGAACCCGGCCGCCTCCGGTGCGACGTGCCCGACGGCGCCGCCCTCGGGGGTCTTGTCGGCGACGACGACCAGCCCGGTGTCGGCGAGGGCGGTGACCAGCCGCCCGCCGGGGGCGAGCGCCGTCAGCCAGGAGGCGGGCACGGTGGGCACGGAGACGGTGGAGACGATCCGGTCGTAGGCACCTTCGGGCAGGGGCCCGGTCAGGTCGCAGACCTCGACCCGGGGGTGGTGGCCGGCGGCTGCCAGCCGTTCCCGCGCCGCCTTCACCAGGTACGGGTCGACGTCCACACTCGTCACCCGCTCTGCGCCGAGACGGACACAGGCCAGCGCGGTGCCGTAGCCGCTGCCGGTGGTCACCAGGAGGCGGGAGGCGTCGGTGACGAATGCCGCCCGGTACATCATCACAAGCAGTGCGGGCAGCGTGGAGGACGAGGTGGAACGCCGGTCCCGTCCCCGGGGGAGAGTCTGGCCCCTCTGGGCGTGGTCGGCGTGGTGGGTGCCGACACGGGTGACGAGCGTGGTGTCGGCGTAGGTGTCCCGCAGCCATGTGTCGGTGTCGCCGCCGCCGCGCAGCTCCCACAGGTCTTCGCCGTCGGTGCTGGTGGTCCTGGTCCACCAGCGGGGCACGAAAAGGTGTCTCGGTGTGGTGGCCAGCGCCTGGTACCAGCGTGACTCGCGCCGGATCACGGTCTCGGCGGCGAGCCCTCGCGCTGCTGACTCCCAGTCCATCGGGGGTGTCCTTTCAGCCTGCGGTGCTCGGGATGACCCCGTCGTCGGCGGGGCCACAGGTTCCGCCGCCGCCCTTGCTGTCGTCGTTGGGGCCGCAGTCGGGGGTGCACGGGTCGTGGCGGCCGGCCGGGATGCTCGCGGCGGCCTGCCGCCACCGCGCCGAGGTGAACACCCGCTCCAGCGCCGTGCCTTGGACCTGCCCAGCCGGCAGGAACCGGCCCAGCACGCAGGGGGCCACGCTACCGTCCGAAAGGATCGCGGCGATGCCGTTGGCGCACCGGCCGCACAGTGCGGACGTGGACGGCAAGCCACCGCCGGTGAGGGCATTGCCGACTTCTCGCACTGGGTCGGTGTGCACGTTCGTGATGCCGAGCGCCGCCAGGTCCGCGCGGGCCTGGCCGACGCGCTGTCCGTCGAGGACGTCGACGATTCCCACCCGCACGGGAATGCCGCGCCGGTGCGCCTCGACGATGTTCTTGCGGGTCGCGGCGTGGGAGCCCCTGCGGCCGGTGACCTGGTCGTGTCCCTCGTCGGTGTCGGCATAGTAGGAGGTCGCGAGGCTGATGCCGGGCCGGGTGAAGAGGCTCCAGTGGTCGGGGCGCACGCGGTACAGATTCGAGTACACCTCGGCCCTGAGCCCTTCCGCGAGGGCGTGTTCCACGAGTTCGGCGAAGCCGGGGTGGAGCGTGGGCTCCCCGCCGATGAGCTGAACCGACCTGACGCCGAGCGCGGCGGCCTCGCTGATGGCCCGGCGCCAGTCATCGACGGTCATGACACCGTGCCCCTGTGCCGGGCCCGCTGCGGCGTAGCAGTGCGAAGAGCAGGAGAGTTGGCAGCGGCGGGTGATCTCCAGCTGAAGAACCCGAGGAATGAGGGGGGTTGTCGTTGTCGGGGCTTCGGGTGCGATCGTCACGTGTGTTCCCTCCGGTTGTGTTCCACAGTGGGGTGGGCCGGCCGCACCAGTCGGGAAGGGCGCACATCTGGTTCGTCGGCTCCTGCGTCCGGGCCCTGGTGCATCACCGCAGCAGCCGCGCTGTAGGAGTCTGCCCAAGGTCCCGCCCGAACGCCGGGTACAGCGTGGTGCTCACGGCGGGCACCGCCTTCGTGGACGCCACGGTCGGCGGGCGGTCGCGGACGGTCTCAGCAACGTGACGAGGCCAAAGCGGGAAGTCACGGGTATTCACCCCGGGTTGAGGGCGTCGTGGTCGGCGACGATCCATTCCGTACCGCCGCCCTCGGGGCGCAGGAAGACCGCGCAGACGGTGACGCTCCGGGTGACGGGGTCTTCCCACTCGCCGATGAACTGCACGATGCCCCGCCGGCCCTGGCCGTCGACCGCGACGGAGCCTTCGTGCAGCCAGTCGGGCAGGTGGCGGTGGGAGACGGGCCGGTGCCCGGTGTGCATGACGCGGCCTCCATCGGTCGGGCTCACGCAAGGGTGAACTGTGCCGCACCCGCCGCGGAGGGGCATCTTGAGGGGCATCATGTGCCCATGCCGATCGGACAGTTGATCCGCGATCTGCGCACCCTCGAACGGTGGACACAGGCCCAGCTCGCCGAGCGATTAGCCATCGCCGCAGGTGACCCCACCGGTGCTCCGGGCCGGGACGCCGTCAAACGGTGGGAGAGCGGGAAGGTCATCCCCGGAAGGCACTGGATCGGGCACCTGTCGGGTGTGCTGGACGTCCCTGCCGGGCTGCTGGCAGCGGAGGCTACGCTCGACCGTGTGAACCGACGAGCCTTTCTGGGACTGTCCGCCCTGGCCGTCACACACGGCCCACTCGCTGCCGAGATGGCGGCCAGCATCGCCGGACGCGACCCGGGACCCCTCGCCCGCGTGCAGACGACGCACGGCGCGGACATCGTCACCGCGTCGCTGGCGGACAAGGCGTCCACCACGCACCTGCGCCGGTGGATGGCGGACGGCGACGTACCGATCCTGCGGGTCAACGCCGCGGGCATCCTCGCCAAGATCCCCGGCCAGGGCCAGGCCGACCATGTCGCCCGCACTCTGGCCCACGACGAGGAGGTCCGTCACCTCTACCTGACGGCCGTCACTTCCCGCGTCTGCGCCGTCGACTGGACCACCGCGGGCCAGATCGCCTCCCAGCCCACCGCCTACGCGCACCGCGCGGACTTCCTCGCCACCCGTTTCGTCGGAGAGGCTCTCAACCCCCGTGACTCTGGCGCCCGCTGGTGTGCCTCGGTCATGCTGCGGGAGCTGAGCCCCATGATCGGACGGAGTCCCGCGTGATGATCGTCTTTGAAGTCCCCGAGGGTGACCTCGTCGCCGAGCTGAACCGCCAGGCCGCCGAGGCCGGCATCACCGACGCGGCGATCGTCTCCCTGATCGGAGGCGTCGACTCCTTCACCGTCTCGACCATGCCCAAAGGCGACGCACTCACGGACACCATCACCAAGTACGACCTACCCGGCGAGATGACCGGCGGCGGCGAGATCCGCAGCGGTCTTGTCCATCTTCACGTCGTGATGGGCGTCGAAGGTGACCGTGCCATCGCCGGACACCTCCACGAAGCTCTGATCGCCACCCACTTCGCCCGCGCCTACGTCATCCCCGCCGGCTGACTGAACTCACGGCTTGCACCGCCCGGTTCTCACCGGACCCAAACGCCCCTCACCGCAGGGTCCTCCCGGAACGACCTGGCCTGTGCAGCACCCGCCCAGCGGCGACGCGTTCCCTGCGACGACGGCCGGGCAAGGACATGACCAACGACGGGACGGCTCCCCCGGGCGCACGCGCCTCCCCTCCGGGACCGCCGCGGGCCGAGGCCCGCTCTGGCCCGCATTCCGGACGGGCGCGGCCTCGCGCGCCGCGCCCCTGCCCAAGGCCGACGGCCGTGCCCGTCCGGGCTGGTCAGGATGTCTGCTCGTCGCGGACGCTGACGTGACCGGCCCGGCATTCGCGCACCGCGTGGGCCAGCGTCCGGACCGCGGCCTGTGTCCGTTTCGTATCCCGGCCATGGTCGATGGCTTCCAGCGCCTCGGCGGCCGTCACCCGCACCGAAAGCGGCAGGTCGTCATAGGCGGCGAGCTGGTAGGCGATGGCACGCCGGGCCTGGCGCTCCGTGAGGCTCGCTCCCTCGGGAGTCAGCGGGAAGACCGTGGCCTCGTACAGCGTGATGGCCCGCAGGACAGCATCCGCGGTGGCTTCCGTCTTCCCGTCGCCCACCACGATGCGCTCCAGGAGGGTCTTCGTCCGCAGACGGCACAGGGAAATCGTGACCCGCACGCACAGGAGCACTGTGCCCATGCCCGCGGCGATCCCCCCGACCGAGCCCCACCCGCCACCCAGCAGACGCCCGGCCCAGCTCCCGGCAGCGCCCGCGCACAGGAGCAGCAGCGCCAACGCCGCGTACAGGCGGGTGCTGGGCGCAACTCTCATGCCCAGGAGTATGCCCGCCCTGCCCGTGCCGCGACCCCTGATCCGGCACGGCCCGGTCCGGCTCCGGCCCGTGGTGCCGGAGCGAACCCGCCGGTGTCCGGCCCGCCCGGGGCCCTTGGGAACAGGGCGTTGCTTCAGCCGCCGAAATGCCCCTCGGCGGCTGAAGCCGGGAGCGTCCGGGCGGGCGGCGCCGGTGTATACGGCGCTCTGCAGGACGTCGTAGAGCGAGGACAGGTCCGGCTGGAGTAGGTGGCGATCAGGTCGCGGACCGGCCGGAGAGCGCCCACCAACCTACGAAAAAGGCGGCGGGCTGGAACGCGGCGGCCACGTGCGTCAGCTCGTCCGGGGCGTCCGCAGTGGTCACTGGGAGTTGTACGCCTTGACACTCACCGCCGGGCCGTTGGAGTACCTGGCCACTGCGCGGGCTGCGGCGCCGGTGACCTCGACCACCGCACTGCCGTGGGCGGGGACGCGGACCAGTCCGCCGACCGGGGTGTCGGAGATCGCTTGCTGGGTGTCACCCGCAGCCGGCTGGTCGTAGACGAGGTAGGAGACCCGCACGGAGACCGGAAAGGCGTCAGGGTTCTGTACCCGGACGGAGGAGAAGCGCGAAAACTTGCTGACGACGTGTCCGGCAGCGTCCAGCGGCTCGGCCGTCAGGGGATGAATGTTGGCCCTGGTCTTCGCGGCAGCGAGGTGGGCCACGGTGACCCGCACGTCGTACACCTCGTGCTCGCCGGGGCCGGAGAATCGCAGGATGTCCAGGCTCCACCCGTAGGGAACCACCAGACGGCCGCTGTCGCTGCCATAGACGGTCCTGACCCGTACTCCGGGCAGCGGGTGGTGGTGGCGGTCGAGCGCGGTGAACTCCAGGTCCGGGACAACCGAGTGGGGTTCCGCGTTCTTGATCTCCAGGGTCTGGTCGATGTAGTTGTCGCCGCTGTGCCGGTGATAGGCGAACGTCAGCACGTTCTTCTCCGGCACCGCGGACGATCCAGCCGTGCTCCCCGAACCTGGCGCATGGACACCACCAACGTTGTGCGCCCCGCTGTTCGCGGAACCGCACCCCGCGAGCAACGCCGCCGCCAGCCCCGCCAAGACCCCCGCCACAGCCTGTCTTCGGCCCACCCTGGTCCTCCTCAACTCGTGCCTGTCCGCGCCGTGTTCAACGCAGCATCGTCGGAGCCTAACGAACCGGGCCCGGGCGGCCCACCAGGGGATCCGGGCTGATCGGAGCGTGCGCGCCGGCGACGGACGGACCGGGCGCGCGCCCCGCCGCCGCCGTCCTCCAGCAGCACCCGGGACTCGCGGGCCGCCCGGGCGGCGTCGCATCCCGGCCACGGCGCGACGGCCCGCACCGCGGTGTGTGCCCCGGCCGCTACGACGGGACCCGCGACGTCTCCTTCCCGGAGGGCCACTGCGGCCAGCGGATACCGGCACACGGAGCCCGGCTCACGCCATGTCCCCCGGTGCCAGGTCCGGGCGCAGCCGGTGCCAGGAGGGATGACGCAGGTAGCCGGCCCGGGTACGGGAGGCGTAGGTGACCTCGCCGACCAGGCGCGGCAATACCCAGTGCGCGCCCGCGATCCGGGGCACCGGGGTGAAGGGGCAGGAGGCGACCGCGGCGACGGACAACAGACCGGCCAGAGCTGCCCGTTCACGCTCGCTCCACCCGGTGCCGACGCTGCCGATATAGCGCAGCCGGCCTTCCGTCCGCTCCCCGAGCAGGAGCGCCCCGGGCAGGCCTGTCAGACGGCCCCGCCCCGGCACCCACCCTCCGATGACCGTGTCGGTGGTGAGCAGGTTCCTGATCTTGATCCACGACCGGGAGCGCACCCCCGGCTCATACCGCGAGGCCAGGAGCTTGCACACGATCCCTTCCAGCCCCGAGGCCCGGGTCAGGTCGAGCGCCTCCGCGCTGCGTCCGACCGCCGCGCCCGGCACCGACCAGCGCGGCCCGTTAAGTCCCAGCGAGCGCAGTACCTGCCGTCGCTCCGCATACGGCTGTGCCAGCAGGCTCTGCCCGCCGAGGAACATCACGTCGAACAGGACCAGGTGCGCCGGGGTCAGCTCTGCGGCCCGCTCGACAGCCCGGACCGGCGCCCTGGTGAGCCCCATCCGGGACTGCAGCCGCTCGAAATCCGCCCGTCCCTGTTCATCAAGTGCGACGATCTCGCCGTCGAGGACCGCCGGCGTCCCCCCGAGCGCGCCACCCACATCTCGCAGTTCCGGGTACGCAGAGGTGATGACCTCGCCGGACCGGGAGCGCACCTGGACCGTGCCGTCCCCCGGCAGATACACGACCGCCCGCTGGCCGTCCTGCTTGGTCTCCACCGCCCACCGGTCGTCGCCACCGGGCAGCGGCAGCCGACCCGGTGTCGCGAGCATGGGCGTGATCCGTGGCAGGGCGGCCATGGCCGAACCCTTCACCGCCCGCAGCACCAGACACACGCGGGCGGACGAGATTTCCATCGTACGCGGGCGCGCTGGACAGCCACCCGGCCCACAGCGCGGGCCGCCGGGCCCGGTCTGTGCGACGAGGCCGCCCGTCCCGGGACCGTCTCCTGGTGCCGTGACCGCATACGTTCACCGGGTTGGCGATCAGTGGTGCGAGGGGACGAGCTTCTAGAGTGAGGCGTCACAGCTCAGCTGTGGGTGGGAGAGGCGTATGGCGAAGGCTGAGGTTTCAGGGCCCGTGTCGGACTGGGAGCGTGCGCCGGAGTACCAGGGAGGGAAGCGAAACCCGGCCCTCCAGGCCAGCATGTGGGAGTACGCGACGAGCTCCTTCCGGCTCGCTGCCGGCCTGTCGCCGTCGCTGGACGTTCTGGCCGCTCGGCTGCGATTGACCATCGAGCGGGGCTGGGAAGACCTGGGTGCGGTGGATGCGGCGATGTTCCGCATCCAGAAGATCGACTTCGCACTCAGCCGGTTGGAAGGCAGCACCCATCCTGATGTCTTCGTCTGGGTCGGCCGTGCCCACGCGGACGTCGACATGGCGCTCGGTATCCTGCTCGATGCTCTCGGCATCGGCGAGGAAGCCCTCACCTTCCGCGGCGACGTCGAAACCGGCTTCGTTGACCTGCGGAGCGAGCCCCAGGCATGAGACCTGAACTCACGCAGCTTCACCGATGGGGGTGTCCGCCCCCATCGGGTGCCTTTCTGCGATCGGATCGGATGTCGCCTCGCATCCAACCGCTGGAACCGTCCACCCGGTGAACCTTCCCGTTCGAAGCACTACTGAACTTGAATGGGTGATGTCGGGGGACGGCGAGCGTGGTGGTACCCCGAACCGCTCCGCGTAAGGCTGTCGCGTCAAGATGACCGCATGACCGAGAGCGAAGCGGATCTGCTGGCGTTGCTGCGCGAGCTCGATGATCCGGAGTGGCTGGAGTGGCCGCAGCACTACAACCGTGGCGAGACCGCGGCCCTGTTCAGCGGTCTGGTGAGCCGGCTCGAAGGTGACTTCGCAGCTCGGTGCACGGCTGAGCAGGACACTCAGGACTCCAGCGAGTACGGACGTGTCGTCGTGCCTGCGGACGCGACCGTATGCGGAACCCGGATCGTGGTCTGTGTGAGCAAGTTCGGCTCATTGGCTCTGGTCTGCGCGGACAACCCGGGCGCCTTCTTCGGGACGGAGGATGCCCAGGCTGAGGGCGAACTGGACCGCGTTGACCTTGCCAAGGTGAATCGAGCGTTGGTCGAGCTCGGCTACGTGGTGGTCGCCGAGGAAGTGTTGGAGCGCGATTACGACGGGCCGAGCCGCCTGCCCTCGCACGTTCAGCGGCCCAGCTGGTGGCATCGCTTCTTCGGCATCTCCTGACGATCACGACCACAGGGTCAGGCCGGTGCCCGCCAGGCAGCCGTCAATCACCTCCGGTTGGTACTGCAACATCTTGAGCTTGCGCTTCACAGCGCGGGTGACCTGGCCGAGGTCTGCGGCGGCAAGGTTGCCGATGGAGGCCGGGCAGGCGGACCTGTTCCGGCGGGCCCACGCCGGGGACACGTTCTGGTGCGGGCAGTGGCTGGGCGGCTGCCGAGGGCGTCTGACGATCAAGACCTACGCGGACCGTGTCGCCCACTTCGCCCATGTCCCGGGCCCTGGGCGCGTTGTGTGCCGCCGGGCGTCGGTAGGTATCTCCGGCGCCGACCACCTCTACATCAAGCAGCAAATCCTCGCGTGGCTGGCCGGCCAGGACATCACCGCCGCCGCGCGCCTGCCCGAAGACCAACCGCCCGGCTCCGAGGTGGTGTTCGAGCCGGCCGAGCACGGCTGCCTGCGGGTCCTGCTGGACCAGGATGCCGCGCTGCCGGCGTCCCAGGACGGTATCCAGCTGCTCCTGGGCCCGCAGGTCGCGCACGATCCGCACCGTCTCGTCCTGGACGGCTACGTGCTGCGCATCCGCTGCGACACCGACAGCCACCTGCGCCGCGTCATGATCGGAACCCAACTTCACGGCCGCACCGAGTGGTTCGGCCTGGACGAATGCCGTCTCAGGCCGTGGGGGCTGTCCACGCCCGCGGTCGAGGAGGTCCGCCGCCTGCGCGGCAGCAGCCGCCCCCTCGCCTCCTTCCCGCGCCGCGCCGCACCGGCCCCGCCCGGCGCCGTGGTCCGGCCGGTGGCAGCGCCCCAGGCGCCGGACGACCGCCAGGCCGCGTTCGACGCGCTGCGCACGGCCGTCGAGGGCGAGCACTCCACCAGCGAACTGCGCCATCACCTCACCCATGCGGAGGCCGCCGCCCACGGCGGCGCGAGCGCCGAGGAGAACGCCCTGCTGCGCGACGCCGCCGACCTGCTGCTGCGCCGGGACCGCGGTGTGGGCGTCAGCGCCCCGCCCCCTGACCCGCCAGGGCGTGGTCGTCTCGTCCGCGCCGAGCGCGGCGGGAAGAGCACCGCGGGGCGGGCGGCCGAGGCGGTCGCCGATCTCCTGGACGTCCTCGACCGGCGCCGCGGCCACCTGGGTCCCGGCGAGCAGGAACGCCTGGTGACCCGGCTGCAGGACCAGGCGCGGGCGGCCGAGCCCTGGCTGACGCGCGTTCAGCGCAGGCAGATCACCGCCTGGACGAAACGCACCCGGCCGGCCGCACTGCCCGTGGCCGAGGTGTCCGTTGCTCCGACCGCCGTCGTGGAGGAGGCACCCGCGCAGAGCGCGGCCCCGCGGGAGCGCCGTCGCGACGCCCCGCGCCGTCCCGCCCCTGCCGGCGTCGACGCGGTGGCGGACGCCGCGCGCGACGTCCTCGAACACACCGCCCGGCTCCAGGCCACCATCCCCTGGGACCGGCTGTGTGCGCAGGTCAAGGGGCTGCGCGAGCTGAGCGAGGAGGAGCAGCGCCGGGCCCTTGAGTCCGCGTCCGCCCGCTCCCGTTCCACCCGGCCGCTCACCGCCCTGATCACCACCGGCAGCGGGACGCCGCACCCGCACTACAGACACCCGGCCACGCCGGGCGACGGCCCGGCCGCCCGGAGGGCCTGGCAGCAGACCGTGGCCGACGTCCATGCCTCCTACCGGCCCAGCACTCCCCCGCCCGGGGCCCGGCCTGCCGGATGAGACGGCCGGTCCGGTTCACCGGCGTCGCGCGCAGGCCGGTGCGCAGTCAGGATCTCGCGGCGCCGGCGATCAGGGCCACGAGCGGGTCGGCGGCAAGGCGCTGACGCGCCTGGAGGAGCTGTGCCCGGACGGCACTAGGGGTGAAAAGGAAGTCCAGACCGCCTCTGTGCGGTTTTCAGATTAATAGGCACGACATCTTTCGTTTTCGTCTTGTCCTGACGTACGGTCAGGCCTCCCGAGCGGGCCCGCCGTTCCCTCCCCCGGAGCGGCGGGTCCTGGGACGTGCCTAAACGGGCGCTCCTCCCCCACCCACCCGGAACGGGCAGGTGCGGGCCCAGTCGCGACGCCCGCATCCGTCAGCGGCCCCGAGCCCCGGTCGAGGAGAGACAGGCCGCTCCGGTCACGCCTGGTACACGGGGGTTGACGTGAGGTGTGGGTGGGTCTTGGGTAGAGGCTCTCGGTTTACACAAGGGGGCGCCTTATGAACCAGATTGTGCGATCCCGGACCCTTCCCGTCTGCTCACGCTGCCACGCCGACGAACTCATGACCGTGGCGGACATGCCCAAGAACGACGCCGACGGCCGGCGTATCCGGCTGGAGCTGTGCAAGGTCTGCGACGCGGACAAACCCGCGGCCTCCGCGGTCATCGGCTTCTTCGCCTCAGGCGGCGGCCACGATCTCAGCCGGGCAGAGGAAGGCAGCCGGCTGATGATCGAGTGGACCAGGGAAGGCATGGCCGCCTACGGCTGGTACTGGAGCGAGACCTCCCACAGCCATGGCTGAGCTGCCCGCACACACGGCGGCGTGCGAACGGGCCGTGACCACGGCAGGGACGGCGTCGTTGAAGCCCCGGAACGTATTTCTCTTCCCCGCGGAACTACGTCAGCGCGAGCCCCCGGCGGTTGGGCCCCGGGGGCTCGCTGCCGCGTTGATGAGGATGTTGAAAACGGCCGGGTACGCTCATCGCGCCACTCGATCCGGTGGTCAACACAGCGGGAAGTTCCAGCGAGCGCCGGGCGCCGTGCCGACTGGTAGTCCCCCGCTCGTGGAGTGCGCGAGATGAACCCCCGGCAGACGCCGTGTCATGTGCCGTGCTGCCTCGTGAGGACTCTTCCAGAGGGCGGGGGGGCGGGCTTCACGCCGGGCGATCGGCCGTTCCCAGAACGACGAGTTCGGTGCTGCCCAACACCTCCGCGACCGCCTGCGGCGCGCCGCGCATGTGGTGGTGGTCCCACTGCGCGCGGCGAATCATCTCGTCCGGATGACCGAGCGCACGCAGCACGTCCCAGTGCAGGGCCTGGGCCCAGACGTACCCCGGCCCGCCGTCGACGTCCATGTCCTCCGCGTCGATCGGGGTGTTCGCGAGCGCGGAGGCCAAACGGTGGCTGTCCACGGGGCCGGTGGCGAAGTCCAGGAACGCAGCAGGATCCGCACCCAACGGTGCATCGTCGGCGCTCCCATCGTCCCGGCCCGGCCAGGAGTCGTAGCGGTGGGCACGATCTCCGTCCCGCCAGACCTCCAACTCCAGTCGGTCACCGTCGTACTGGAAGGCCGCCAGCACCGCGACGCCCAACTCCGCACTGATCGGCCCGGCGAGCGCGAAGACACCATTGCCGTCGACGAACCGGTTCGGATGGACAAGGCAGAAACGCGGCCCGGCGGGAGTCGCGTAGCCGTCCGTGCAGACCTCGCGCAGGACAGGGGCCGCCTGTCCGAGCGGCACAGGAATCAAGATCGTGCCGTACGTGGTCACGGCCTCACCTCCTGGGACGCGGTGACCCTATGCGGCGGTCACGCTGCCCGCCAAACGAAATACGCCCTCAGAAGTGCGCCTCGCGCCCGGCTGGCGGCCTTCCGCTGAGGGAGGTCCGTCAAGCAGGTTTGGGGGGACCCCGGAGCAGGAGATGGCCGTTCTCGAGATTCTGGCCGCAGTTCCGTGAAGGATCTTGGGGTGGCCTGACCTAACAGCGGGGGCGAGCAAAAAACTCGGCCCTACTCCTCCGCGCGACTACTGTGCTGCTGGTAGATCGTTCACCGATTTGAGGGCTGAGTTGTGCTGACCACTTCGCACCCGCCGTAGGTACCTCTGGAGAGCCCAGAGGGCCCTACGGAGGCTCTCGATGTCCAGGACTGTTCGCACGACTCCCTGGCGACTCCGCGTCCGAGACGGCGCATCGGAGTCCATGTCCCTGTACGACCTGCGCTACACACACGCTGAATTGGCCCAAGCCGCCCGCGAAGGCCGTCGCCCTGCTCCAACGAAGACGCTGCGCCGGATCACCTCCTGGCAGTCGATGGTGCTCTACTGCAGAAAGGGCTCATTCTCCGCCGAGATCGCTACGGCTGAAGGTCGCGCCCGGCTCCAGGGTCGACTCGAAGCCCAGCGGATCCGCGGACTGCACCACGCCGGCCACGACCTTGACGACGTAGATATCCCTCCGGTCCGCCACCGTCACGGTGAGCTCTGGCATGCGTGGTAGACACGAAGCACCCAGGACTGACCGGCACGTGCGAGGCAGGGGTACCTACGGCGGGTCGAACAAAGGGCTTGCGCCCTCCGCCCGTTCACCGGCAGCCCGGCCAGGCCGCGCTCGTACGACGAATGCACCCTCGTTGCCTGTGAGTTGCACCCCGGACAACGTGGTGGCGGCCCGCACGCGACCGCCTCGACGACCAGCCCCTCCGCGGCCTTGGTGACGCGCGTCAACCGCACATCGAACCCGGCGAACAGAACATCAGCGAGCGATTCGACCCCCATCAACGTGAGCTTCAGCCACACCAAGCAACCAGATTCACGATGTGAGTGCAGGTCAGGGCGACCGACGGCGCGGATGACACCGCCGGCCCGGGCACGGCACAGCGAGAAGGCCGCGGTCTGTCACGCGCTGGGGACGGCCGTCCGCCGACAGAGGCCGCCAGCCTGGCCGAAGAGGCGCAGCAGGGTGTCCAGGACATCGGCGAACTCGTCGACGCGGCGCGAGAGTTCGATGTATTCGTCCGTGGGCATGTGCGTCCGGGCGGCGGCCTCGGACGCGGCCCCGGTGGGAGCGGGGAGAGGGTCGGCGACGAAGGTTCCCCGGCCGGGCCTTGTGTGGACGAGGCCTTCGTCGCGCAGGATCCGCACGGCGGACCGGGCGGTCATGTCGGCGATGCCGTAGTCCTCTCCCAGGATGCGGGAGGGCGGGATCTGGTCACCGGGAGCCAGCCGCCCGGCGAGGATCTGGCGCCGCAGGTCGTCGGCCAGGAGGCGGTAGGGAGGCCGGTCCGAGGAGTGCGGCAGACGCCGTGTCGGAGTCCTGCGGGCAGCCCGTGCGCGTGGACTGCCGGGCGCCGCCGCGGCGTTGCTCACGACGGGTCCGCGCCCGGGGCGGGGCGCCGGGGGGCGCGGTGGATCAGGCTGCTGACCAGTTCGATCTGCTCGGCGCCGTAGGCGGTGGTCACGCCCGAGGGCTTGTAGCCGGAGGCCGGGGCGAGTTCGCGCAGCGGGTAGCGGCCCGAGGGGTGGAACTCCCGGGCGTAGGCCAGGAGCAGGCGGACGCGGCGGTCGGCCGCCTCCCTCTGCGCCCGGGCCTCCTCCAGGGCCAGGATCAGGGGATCGGCATCGAGGCCCAGGGCGGCGGCCTCCAGGTTGGAGGCGTACTCCGAGCGCTCGCGCTCGGCCTCCTCGCAGGCGTCGGGGAAGGCCTCCTGCGGAGTCACACTCCCCGGCTCGGGCAACGGGCAGAGCACGGTGGCGAGTTCATCAATCAGCAGCATTTTTCGATTATCGTAAAGATTTACGATAATCGCAAGACCTTGGGGCGGCCCCGCCCTTCCCCGGCGCCGGCCCGCGCGTTCCGTCACCGGCGGGAGGCCGAGCCGCGACGGCGCCATGCCTCGGCGGCCGACGGCCGGTTCCGGCGGGCCGGCCTCGCTCCGGTGACCGGTCCCTCGGCACCCCTGACGCCCCGTCCGCGATGCGGTCGCGGCCCCCAACTGCCGTGGGCGCGGCTACGGTTGACGGTGCGGACGCGGCATCGGCGGACACCGGCAGGAACAGCCGCGCGCCACAGGGCCGGATGCGGCACATCGGCCGCGGCCCGGACGGGCTCTCCGCACCCCTCACTAAAAGATCTTGAAAGATCCGTTCCCCGGTCCGGGTCCTCCGCGCGATGAAGAGGGTGGACGGCACGGAGAACGAGGAACGGGGCAGTAACCGCGATGCAGGAGTTGGCAGTGTGTGAGGAGGTGTCCAGGCCGAGTGTGCTCCGGGCCGAAGGACCGCAGAGCGATGCCGGCCACCGGTACGCCCCTTCGCGAGTCACGGTCCAGGCGAAGGCGGGCCGCCGAAGGCCCCCCGGTGCCACAGGCGGGACGGAGCCGCGCCGGTGACCGTGGAGGAGCACCTGGAAGCGGTCCCCGGCGGCGCCGGCGACAGCCGGCCGGTGATCGACGAAGCCCGGCTCGTCATGTTCTACGAGCAGGAGGCCGCCCGTCTGCGCCGGTACCTGTACCGCAAGGCCGGCGCGAACGACGCCGAGGATCTCATGATCCACGTGTTCGAGCAGTTCTTCGCCTGGTGGCCGGACAACCCCGGCCACACCAACCCGGTGGCAAGCCTCTACCGGATCGCCAACTGCCGTCTGCTGGACCGGCTGCGCAGCATGGGCCGGGACCTGACCCTCGTCGCGGACGACCTGCACGCGGCCATGGACGTCGAGGCGGGCGAGGACGGATTCGAAGCCGTCGACCTGCGCCTGGACCTCGACCGGGCACTGGCCGAACTGACCGAGCAGCAGCGGCAGTCGCTGGTGCTGCGCTACGTGGCGGAGCTCTCGGTACAGGACTGTGCCGAGACCCTCGGGGTCAGCTACGAGAACATGAAGAAGATCTTGACGAAGGCGCGGGATTTGCTGCGGCGTTCGCCGCGGATGGATAGCTACGAGATCGCCGCAGGGATGAAGGAGGTGCGCCGGTGAAGCACGTGGAGAGCGACGGACGTGATGTGCCGCAGGAGTGCGGCACACCGAGCGCGGCCCGGAAGGCGGGATTCGCCGCGGTCATGCAGCGGCTGGCGAGCCGGAGCGAGGCCGAGCGCGCCGTGCTTGCGGCCGAGGCCGAGGGTGCGGTCCTGGGCTACGAGGCGTACGCCCTGGGCCAGGAGTACCTGGAGCGCGGCAACTGGGCCAAGGCCCTCCAGTGGCTGAAGGTGGCGGCCCGCCACCGTGTCCCCGGCGCGGACGGCACCCTTGCCGAGGCGCAGACACGCCAGGCCGCAGACCGCCTCGCCCCACAGCCTCCGGACACGGCCACACGCTGGACCCGGCACGGCGCGGACGCGGCGGTGCCCGCCGAATCTGCGGACACCGCACCGACCGTGGTCTGCGGGCAGAACCGGATCACCGCCCCCACGACCTGGCGCGACTGGCCGCCGGTGCAGGTACGACTGGTGCGCCCGGACCCCTGGGCGGCCGAACAGGCTGCCGCCCGGGCGGCGGCCGAACGGATCACCACGCAGGCCCGCCGGGAAGCGGCCGAACTCCTCGGCCGGGCGCAGCAGCAGGCCGAGGCCGCCATGCGTGCCGCACGCGAACAGGTATCGCCGACCCCTCCTGCAGGCCGTCTGCAGAGGTACACGCCGTTGGCGATCAGGCTGCCTGCGGACTTCTCACTCGAGGCCACCGAACTCTTTTGCACCGCGAGGCAGGTGATGTTCCGTCATGGCCTGGTCCAGATGCTGAAGTTGGTCTTCTCCACGGAAGAGGCAGACCTGCGCAGGACGCAGGCCTATGCGCCACGTCCGGCACCGAAGCCTGGGGCTCCCTGGCGGTCGGGGCACGACCGCATCCCGGTTCCGATCACGCTCGGCTGCGCCGTCCTCGTGTCGTTGCCGACGGCGCCGTCGCCTCAAAAGCCGCTCCCCATGGGACAGCCGGCACCGGCCATGGCCTTGGGCGGAGGGCACTTCGGTGAGCCCGCGCCCGACCTCGTAGGGCAGGAGCAGTTCGGACTGGTGAAGCTGCGGATGCTCTCCGCCGGAGTGCCCGTTGTGGTGGCAGCCTGCGGACTGGTCGACGATCCCGCGCCTGACCTCTCGCCGCAGGAACACGTGGGACTGGTGAAGCTGCGGCCGATGGCCTCCGACGGACTGCCCGTTGGGGTGACAGGCAGCACAGGGCCAGCCGGCCATGGACTGTGGACTCCTGGCTCTCCCGGGCTACCAACAGGAAAGTGGGCTCCCGCACCCGGCGGAACCGACGCCGAGCGGAGTGCCGGGTCGGGCAGACCATGGCAGGGCCAGACTGTGCAGGACCGGCCGCCGATGGATGAAGCATGCGCGGACAGCACTGCGTGACGGCGGAGCATACTGCTGCGGCCCCGGCCGGAACTCCGCCGCCCGCCGCCGGAACGGACACGGACTGGCGGGTGCGAGCGCTGCAAACGGCTTGTGGCGTGAGTTCGTCGGGCGCTTCGGGAAACGGTGACTGCTGCGGGCGCAACAGGCAGGCCGCCGAGCACGGCTTGAGCGGCAGCACCCCGCCTCGACGCGGACTCTCACGGGCCGCGGACGCATAACAGCGCGGTCTTCCTGCCCGCGTGCGGCGGAGCCCCAGGGCAGCGATGCCGCATCCGTCGTCGACACCGGGCGGGGAGAGGTGTGCCCGGCATCTGGAGTGAGGGCGCCCGGCAGAGGAGGGCTCTTGGCTTCTCGTCGGACAGCCTCCGACGGTCCGGGACCAGCACTCACAGAAAGTGAGGCACGTCACACGAAATCAGGGACAGGCGAAAACAGGTTCGAACATTGCGGCCGGAAAATACGGACTAATTACCCTCGACAGGACCGGAAAGCAAGATCGAAAAGATGATCAACAACGGCAGGAAAAGGGAACAGGGGCCCGCCTTGATATTCTTTCCTCAGCAGGCTCATATCCCCTAGAAGAAAGGCCCAGGCATGTCCGGTATCGAAGAGTCGGCTTCCGAGCGTTCCGACGACAAGGTGCCGGGAAAAGGTGACCGCCGCCTGTGGAAGTGGCTCCTCGCCCTCCACGTCATCGTGGCGACCACGTACTACAGCATCTACATCGTGGAGCACTGGCTGCGGCCCCTGCTCTGCACACTGGCCAGCATGATTGTGCAGGTCATCGGGATGCTGTAGGCCGACAGGGCCGGAGTCACCAGCCGGTGACCCCAGCCCTGCGGCAGTCCCGGAACCTTCCCGGGAATCTCACACGGTTTCGCGGCCAAGAGATTCCCGGGAAACAACTTTCCAAGACTGTGCCCGGAGGTTCGGCGTCGCCGAACTTTCGGGCACAGTCATTCTACCGCGTCCCGAACTGGAATCACACTCCACATACGAATGTTTTGGACGTCGGAACTTTCCAGTTCGTCAAATCCGGCAGCAACTACCGCACCGGCAATGTTTTGCATGCCTGCAATTCATGTTCACCATTTCACTTCCGACGTCGGTGCAGTTCACGTTCACCACTTCACTTCCGACGTCGGCACAATTCATGCCGTGTGATTGCGGAGGGAAGTTGTTCCGGTCGAGTGGAAAAACCAATTCATCTTCCGCGGTGCAACTGGCGCGGTCGCCGGCTGCCGGGTGAGCTCCCGGCGCAGGTCAGCGCAGTGCCTGCTGCTGTGCGGATGCCGGGCCGGGGACGGCGGCCGGCTCCGTCTCGGGTGTGCTCCAGTCCTCCTGGAGGATCCCGGACAGCAGCTCCGCCTGCTGGGGCGGCAGTGTTCCGGCGTTCCTCTTCGTGCGGGTCTTGGCGAGCCAGGGACCGATCATGACGCGTTCGCCGTCGACCTCGATCCACTCGCGGGCGCCGGGGGTGCGTCCCCAGCGGTCGACGAACAGGCTGAGGATCTGCGCGGTCTGGGCGAAGGTGCGCCGCTTCGGGGCGCCGGCGCTGGGGGAGGCCTGGTCGGGGGTGAGGCCGGTCGAGGTGAGCAGGTCGCGCTGTCCGGGGGCGAGCTGGGTCCAGGTGGTGAACTGGCGGTGCAGCCAGCTGCCCGCCTTGACGGTGCCGATGACCGTGTCGCGGGTGAGGGTGGCGGGGTGGTGGCCGGCTTCGAGGTGGCGGCGGATCACGTGGTACTTGCGGTGCCAGTCGGGGCCGTGCGGGAGCATCCAGCCGGGGTCGAGGGCGGTGAGTTCGGCGGCGCGGGCGGGGGTGAGGCGGCCGTTGCGGGCGGCGGTGCGCTGGTCGGCGAGGAACTGGCCGCCGGGCGCCTGGGCGGGGACGGCGAGGTGGCCGTGTTCGGCGAGGAAGGCCTCGACGGTGGCCATGTGCCCCTGCCAGAGGGCCTCGTGCTCGTCCCAGACCATGCCGAGCGCCTCGAGTTCGGCGGTCCACGCCGGATCGAGGGCGCCCGCGCGGTGGGCGGTGCGCTGGCCGGTGACGAAGGCCCCCAGCCGGTAGCCGTAGGCGTCCTCGTAGTCGGCGCTCACGCGCAGGTGGCCGCGCTCGGCGTGGTAGCGGACCGCGGCCGCGAGGCCCGCGCGGCGCGGGGCGGACAGGACGGCGCCGTCGGAGGGCCACACCAGCAGGTCCAGGGCGCGGGCGATCGCGGTGGGGTCGAGGGTGTGGTCGAAGCGGAAACGGCGGGTGATGTAGGTGTGGGAGTCGCGGGCGGGGTGGGTGTTCTTGGCGCGGGGGGCGCGGGCGGCGATGGTCTGGTCGTGGTGGCGCAGGGCTGCGGTGACCAGCCAGAGGGCTTCGTAGGGGGTGCCGAGGAGGTCGGTGGGGTCGGCGCCGGGCGGGATGTAGGCGGGGACGACGAGGGAGGCCGTCTTGGTCGTGAGGGTGGGGGGTTTGCGCAGGGCGCGGCCCAGGGCCTGGACGATGCGGCGGACGCTGGCGGTGCGGTCGGCGAAGACGATGCCGTCGACGGCCGGCAGGTCGACGCCTTCGCCCAGGACCTTGGCGTTGGCCAGCACGCCGCGTTCGGCGTCGGCGAAGCGGGTGAGGATGGCGGCGCGCCGGTGGGGGCTGTGGGTGCCGTCGATGGACTGCACGCTCAGCTGGCCGGCCCAGCCGGGGCGCAGGTCGTCGGGGAGGGTGCGCAGGGTGTGGGCGAACTGGCGGGCGAAGTCTGCGGCGTCGGCGATCTGCTGGAAGTAGACGAACACATGCTTGAGGTTCTGCTCGCGCATGGCCTTGAGGATGGCCAGGTGCAGGGCGGTGGTGCGGCGTGCGGTGGGCCCGGCGTCCGGGTCGGTGAGGGCGGTGCGCAGGTCGGTGTCGGTGACAGTGGGCACGACGAGCTGGTAGTCGGCCAGGACGCCGTCGTCGATGGCGTCGGCGTGGGAGTAGGTGTGCAGACGGGGGCCGAAGACCCTCGGCTGGTCCATCGTCGCCAGCAGGGACGGATCGTCCCAGCCGGGCGCGGTGGAGGGGGTGCGCTTGGGCTGCGCCCTGCTGGTGGGCGCCTCGGCCAGGCGGGGGGCCTCCCACACGTAGGGGGTGGCGGTGAGGTAGAGGCGGCGCTCGGCGGGGATGCGCTCGTCGTCGTGCAGCGCGGTCCAGTTCTTGGTCCAGGTGCCCGCGGTGGCGTGGGCCTCGTCCACGACCAGCAGCCCGAACACGGGCGGGGCGAACACCGCGGAGTGCTGGGCCTCTGCGACCTTGTCCAGGGAGTCGAAGGTGAAGAACACCGTCGCCCGGGGGTGGCGGCCCAGCCAGTAGGCCAGGTACTCCCCCGAGTTGGTGGAGGCGACGTCGGCGTCGGCCAGCAGCGGGTGGGAGGCGGCGTTCATCGAGGAGACGGTGATCATCGGCTCGTCGCGGTGGTCGGCGCGGGCGGCCGCGGCCCACTGGGCAACCAGGTCCAGGCTCGGCGCCGCCACCCCCAGGTGACCGATCCCGAGCGCCTCCGCCGTGCGCAGCGCGATGAGGGTCTTGCCGGTGCCGCAGGCGGACACCTCGTGGCCGCGGGTGCGGGGACGTCTGAGGTGGCGGGCCGCGCTGTCGACGCCGTCCTGCTGGTCCGTGCGCAGGACGAAGCGCGGCGGGCGGCCGTCGGGCGTGGGTTGGGCGGTCATCGCGCGGGTCCTCGGTATGCGGAGCGGCGGGGCGGCGGGCAGGACGTTGGCGTTCATCCTCCCGTACCGCGGGGGCGGGTGCGGTGCGGATCCGCGGAGCGCGCCGGACGGTGGGGCAGGCAAGTGCTGCGGCTTCCGCGCCCGCTGGTCTTTTGGCATCGGGCGGGGCGCACGGTTCCTGGCAGGCCGTCGCGGCCCAACGGGCAGCCGTGTACGTCTCCTTGGCCGTGTGGTTCCGGGGGACTCGTGATGGCGGGGTCTACTACGGTTTCCTGGCGGGCTGCCGAGGGGGCGGTCGTCGGTGAGGAGTTGGCATGCTGCCGCAGGTGGGGCTGTACTACCCGTTCATCCACTTCCGTGATGAGCGGTGGCTGAAGACGGCCGCGCTGTACTGGCGGGAGCTGGCGCGCGTCGTGCCGCAGGGATACCCCCTGGCGGATTCACGGACCGCCCGTGTGCTGCGTGAGGAGCTCGGCTTCGTCAGGCCGGTGGATCCGGCGGAGACAGCCCGGCAGGTGGCACCCCTGTTCCTCAGTGTCCTTGCCCGTCACGGCGGGGCCCTGCGCGCCGCCGGATACGCAGCGTCGCCGGCGTGGGGCGCCTGGGGCCGCCACAGCGCGGGGGACTCCTTCAATCCGGCACCGCCGCTCACATGGGGACGCGCAGCGAGGCACACCCACGGCAGGGTGTCCGCGCGTGCGGGCGTTGCTGCCTCCTACGAGGAAGAGTTCACCCCCGAGCTGCGCGAGGTGCTCATGGAGTGCGGGCTGGCAGCCGATGTGCGGCGGACGCCCGGACTGCAAGAGCGGCAGTCCCTCGTGTACGGGCGCTGGATGGCGATGGACGCCAGACTCACCTGGGTCTACAAGTGTGCGTTTGTCGAAGTCCTCGCGCGCCAGGGCCGTTACACGCCCACGACGGACCAGCCGGATGCGCATCTGGCGTCGGACGGCTGGGATGTGGACCGCATTGCCCAGAGCCTGCTCGACGCTCCGGGCGTGGCAGCGGCCGCTCGGCCGGACGACCTCACCGATGCGGTGGGACTGCTGGCCATCCGTCTGGCTGTGCCGGCCGGAATGGACAACATACCGGTCGAGAAGATCGTCAAGCTGCGCCAGGAGCACCGCGAGGAGTTCGCCGCGTTCAACGCCGTCGTGACGCAGACCGTGGAGGAACTGCGGCAGGAGCTGAGCGGGGTGACGTTGCAGGAGGCGCGCGTGCGCGATGTGCGGCTCGCGGTCGAGGACCGATTCGATCGTCCCTTGCAGGCCTTGCGGAAAGCGATGAAGGCACAGGGCATGGGTACGGTGTACGGCCTGGCCAACGTGAAGTTCGATGTACCCGCCCTGATGAGCCTGGCCGGTACGGCTGCAGGCGGCTTCCTCGACCATCCCGTGGCAGGTGCGGCAGCCGGAGCGGCGCTCGGCTTCATGAACGTCCGCCACACGCACAAACAGCAGGTGCAAGGCCTCAAGTCCGGGAACCCCGCCGCCTATCTGCTGTCGGTGCAACGCGGCCTGAAACCGCAGTCCCTCCTGCGGCAGATCACCCAGCGCGCCTGACCTGCCCAACGCAGCGAGCAGGCTCCCCTTGTGCACTCGGTGCCGGCACCGGCTGGTGGCCTGTCCGGCACACCGCAGCGGCTTCTAGGCGGCGAAGCCGATGCTGGTGCAGTACTCGTACTGGCCCCACTGGGAGCCGAGATCGACGATCTTCTCGATCCAGGCGTCGTCCAGCGCCCGGTCGTCGCCGGCGGCCCACGCGTCGACGATGCGGTCCCAGTGGCGGACGTTGAGGTGGCGGTGCCCCATGACCCGCTGCAGGGGGCGGCTGACGAGGGACTGGTCGAGGGGGTGGATCTCCACGCGGGTGCCGCGGCCCTCGCGGTTGAGGCGGGACAGGAGGTGGCGGGCGACGTTGTGGCGGCGCACCGCGCGGTAGGCGTCCTCGACGGCGGCGAGGTTCTTCTTCAGGGGCCGGCGCTCGCCGTTGAGCCAGGCGTTGACGGTGTCGTCGGTGACGGTCAGGCCCGCGTCGCGGGCGGCGGTGCGGGCGTGGTCGGTGCGGGTGAGGTAGTGCAGGCGGGCGAGCAGGCCGCGTTCGGTGGTGACGGGGGTGGTGATGTAGGTCAGGTAGGAGTCCAGCTGGCGGGCCACCAGTTCGTGGCCCTTGGTTCCTCGGGCGTGGTACTTGCCGAAGTCGACGGTGCGCTCGGGCATGCGGGGCTGCTCCTCCTCTACTCGTCGGTGTCGCCGGGGGCGGCCGGGTCGTCGGGCGGACCGCCCACCATGTAGGTGTCCTTGACCTTCACCTCGGTGACGCCGCGGCCCTCGGTGAAGACCTGGTGCCAGTCGCCGATGACGTGGAGTTCGTCGGTGCCCTGGACGCTGACGACCATCAGGCCCTCGTCGTGGGCCCTGAATGCCTTGGTCCAGAGGTTGGCGAAGGCCTGGGAGCGGATGAGGTGCATCCAGTCGGGGCGGTTGAGCTCCCGGTTGTACGTCGATTCCCCCATCGTGGAGACGAATTTGGAGTACATGGCTTTCACGTACTCGACGGTGACCTCGTCGTCCTCGGCGATCGCCTTGTCGCGGGCGTCCTTGAGGGTGATGCGGAACTTCTCCAGCAGGCTCTCGGTCGCTCCCGAGGTGAACGACTCGTGGATCACGGGCGGCTCGCACAGCCGGTGCTTCGGGCCCGCCAGACGCATCAGCAGGCGCAGGGTGGGTTCGGTCACCCACAGCGGACCGGGCTCGTCGCGGTCGCCCAGCGGGTTGGGCAGGACCGCGTCGTGTTCCCAGGCGGACGCGGTGATCCGGTGGACCCCGGAGCGGCGCCGGTCGTGGACGTTGCCTTCGGAGTGTTCGAGGCGGCCGATCGGCAGGTGGGTCTTGAGGGCCGACATGTAGGCGCCGTTGATGTCGAGGCGGGCCACTTCGTGCGCTCCGGCGGGCAGTTCGGGGCGGGTCCACTTGGGGCGGGCCTCCCAGATCTGGTCGGCTCCCCTGGCGGTCTGCTTGCGCAGGATGTCGGGGATCCCCGGGTGGGCCACGATGTCGTAGCGGCCGCCCTTGCGGGTGGCGTCCAGCAGGGCCATCGCGTCCGGGATGGCCCGCTTGACCAGCGCAGCGGTCGCGGCCTCCATATCGCCCCGGTGCTCGGCGAGCGCGGCCGCGACCGCGTCGCCGATGGGATCGGGGACGTCGGCGGCGGTCCGCACCCGGCCTGCGGTGGACCCCACCGTCTTCACGCTCCCGGACCGGCGCGGCGGGGCCGGGCGCGGCACACGGCCGGCCGGAGCCTCCGCCACCGAAGGCACCGTCGCAGTGGGTGCCGGGACCGGGGGTGCAGGAGCGGTGCACTCGGCGGGGTCCAGGTGCTGGGGGTAACCGGCGACCTCGTGGCGTGCGTCGTGTCCGCACAGCACGCACGGCCGGGGCACCGTCAGGGTCTGCACGTCCTCGACGTCCTCGGCGTCGTCGGTCTCCTGCCCGGCGGGCGTCTGGTGCGCCGCGTCGCCCGGCCCGGCATCCGGCGCGTCCTCGGCACCGGTGCCGGTGTGGGTGTCGGCATCTTCGGCTGCGCGGTCCGCGTCGAGGGCGGCGAGCCTGGTCTGGGCGCCCTTGAGGAAGTAGGCGTACTGGTCGCGGACTTCGCCGCCCGGGTCGCGGCCGCTCTCCCAGCCGCCGACCGTGGAAGGGCTGACGCCCAGGGCGCGGGCCACCTGCGCACGCGAGAGGTTCAGCGCCTCGCGCAGCATCCGGCGCTGCTCGGCCGGGGGCAGTTCGGCCTCCTTGCGGGCCGTGGCCAGCAGGGCGTCGACCGCGTCGAACTGTGCCATCACCGCTTCCTCTCACGTTCGCCCGTATCCGCCCGTTCCCGCACGGCGCGGCGCGCGTCGGGCAGTTCCTCGCACGCCCGGCTCGGCCCGGCCAGCAGGTCCAGTACGTCGATGCCGTAATGCGCGGCCAGTGCGTCGCAGTCGTCCAGGCTCCATGCGGCCGTGCCGGACTGACGGCGGCTCACCTGCCCCTGCGTGACCCCGAGCACCCCGGCCAGTGCCGCCTGCGACTCACCGGTGGCATGCAGCAGCGCCGCCACCGTGACCCGCACTCGCTCCGCCAGAGACATTCCCATGCCCCACACCCTACCCCAATCATGTGACTTCCGCATGCAGATTGAGTTTTTCGCATCACGAGAAGAGTGTCCGCCCGCAGGCCGGTGCAGACTTCCTCCCTGGACCCGGCGGAGGCAGGCACCGCATGCTGGTGATCACTTGATCACTGCCTTGCCGGAAGGAGCCGCCGTGATCCCGGGCGCCGTCCGTACCGCCCCGCTCGCCGGTGAGACGGCCTTCTCGCTGCTGCGCCGGGCCGCCGCCCGCTACGGCATGACGCCCGCCCAGGTGCTGCCGTGGTGGTCGTGGGCCAACCATCCGCCCCGGCATCCGGGCACGGGCACGGGTCCGCGCCCGGACGCGGAGGTGCTGTTCGACCGGGCCGGGCAGCGGGTGCTGGCGCGGCTGTGCGGCGTGCCCGAGCAGCATCTGGCCCGGGCGCTGCCGTCGTGGCCGCACGCCGCGGCGCTCTTCGGCGAGGAGACGGACGCAGCAGGGCCGCGGGCGCGGTGGGAGCTCGCGTCGCGGGTGGCGGGGCCGGTGGCGCTCGCCTGCCGCCGGTGCGCCGCGCGGCGCACCGGGCGTGACGGGGAGGTGCTGCGGTATCTGCCGCTGTGGCGTCGGGTGTGCCCGCGCCACCAGTACTGGCAGCCGGACGCCCCCGACGGGCAGGACGGGCCCGGCGGGTACGGGCCGGTGGCCCTGGACGTGTCCGGGTGCCCGGAGATCGGGCGCGCGCAGCGGCGCTGGGAGGCGGTGGCCCGGCGCGCGCAGGGTGGGGGGCATGACGCGGGGCGGGTGTTCGCGATGGCGCATGCGGTGGTCGCCCGGTGGTGGGAGCAGGCCCTGTACTGGGAGGAGGAGAGCATCTGGCCCGGCCGGCTGCACCGGGTGGTGGGCGGCAGCGCCGGGGAGCGGCTGGCGTGGTGGCGGGCGGTGGGCCGGGACGCGGTCACCCTGCCCGAGACGGTGGCCGTCGCCGGCGCGCTGATCGACCCGGTGCTGCACGAGCTGGTGTGGGCCGACGCGGGCGGCGCCCGGAGTGTGCGGCCGCTGGGGCCCGACGGCCGTTTCGTGGCCCGCCTCGGCGAGCTGGTCGCGCGTCCCTGGCTGGGGCCGCTGGCCGGGGACGACTGCCCGAGCGCGCTGTACGACTTCATGGGCGTGGTGGTGCGCACCCGGCGCTGGCCGCCGGCGCCCGGCGCGAGCGGTCCGGCCGCCTACGGCTACGACCCGTTCTTCCTGCGCCGTGAGTGGCGGCCGCCGTCCGTGGCCGCAGGACTGCGGCGGCTGGCCGGGCAGGAGTACGCCGCACGGCAGGTGGCGGCCCGTCAGGAGGCGGCCCGCCGGGCGCGGTCGGGGGCGGGCTGGAGCGCGGGCGAGGCGTTCACCGACCGGCGCGGACGCCGCGGACGGGCCTACCGCCGCCGTCCGGCCCCGTAACCGGTCACGCCCCAGGCGGGGAAAGTGCAGGATCCCGCACTGACACGGGCGGACGCTGCGCGGCATCCTGGGCGCCGCGCGCCCGGCCCGCCGGCCGGTGGGCGGGCGGGAGTTGGAGTTACCGGCCGGTTCGCCTGCGCGGCGCCGTACGCATGGACTTGTCTGGAGCACGTGATCATCGAGAGCCATCACGCCGAGGTGCCCGCCGGTTTACCGGCCGCCGCCGCAGGCGGGTGCCGGATCCCGGAGACGGACGGCGTGGAAGCGGTGTTCGCCGCGCCGGACGGAACGCGGCTGCCACGGCGCCGGCTCGCGGCCGCCCCCGTGGGGCGGTTCGAGGACCTTCAGGCGGTGGCGCCGCTCCCCGCGGTGCCCGGACGGCGGTGAGGGCCGGTGGTGGCCGGCTTCCCGGGACAGGCCCTTGAGGGCGATCCTCACCGCGTCGGGGTCTTCCGCGTCGTTGCCTTCAGCGGGGAGACGACGTCGTCCCTGATCTGCCGCATCGCGGCGCGCTACGGGCTGGAGGCGAAGGCGTTGCGATCCTGCTGGAAGTGGCGCAACTACCAGCCCCGCCACGAGAGCGGGCGGGTGCGCTTTGATGCCGATGTCCTGCTGAATACGGCGGGGCGGCAGGTGCTGGCCGGGCTGTGCGGCGTGGGAGAGGAGTCGCTGGCTCAGGTGTTGCCGTCCTGGGCTCGGCAGGACGCGAAGCTGTCCGCCGCGCAGGACGGGGGGCCGCTGGCGGTGTGGCGCATCGGGGGTGAGTTGGCCGGGCCGGTCGCCTTCGGCTGCCGCCGGTGCGCGGCCCGGCGGTGCGGGATGCCGGTGCAGGTGGTGCGGTACGCGGCGCGGTGGGAGCGGGTGTGCGTGCGGCACGGGCGGTGGCAGCTGGATGCGGACGCCGACCAGCCCCTTGAGGACCTCGACCTGCGCGGTGTCCCGGAGGTCGTTGCGGCCCAGCGGCGGTGGGCGGGGGTGGCACGCCGTGCGGTGCGGGCCGGAGCGGAGTGCGGGGAGGTGTTCGCCCTGGCGCACGCGGTCGTGGCCCGGTGGTGGGATGAGGCCCTGTACTGGGAACGGGAGGAGATCTGGCCGCGGCGCCTGCACCAGGTGGCGGGCGGCGACGCCGGCGGGGACGTTGAGCGGTGGCGGATCGTGGGACGGGATGCGGTCATCTTCCCCGAGGTGGTGGCCGTGGCCGGCGCGCTGCTGGACCCGGCCATGGCCGAGCTGGCTTGGAAGGACAGCGGTGGTGCGCGTCCGCGGCAGCTGCCTGTCGACGGAGGATGCTGCCGCCGGCTGGGCGAGCGGGTGGGACGGGACTGGCTGGGGCCGCTCGCCGCGGTCGACTACGGCGGGCCGCTGATCGCGTGGATGGGCAGCGTCATCCGCCTGCGCCGCGGCAGCGGCGGACCGCCCGGGTACGACAACAACCCGTGGTGGGTCCGGCAGGAACACCAGCCCGCGGCCATGGCCACCCAGCTGCGGGTGCTGGCCAAGGAGCGCAGCTCGCCCGGCTCCGGCACCACGTGGCGCTCGGTGGTTCTGGCCGAGCGGCGTGCCCTGATCACTAGTCTGATCGGCGGCGCCGAGGAGCAGTTGACCCAGCTGCGCGGCGCCCAGCAGGGCACGACCACTGATGCCGCGCGGCAGTTGCTGGGCAGCCTCGGCCAGGCCGCCACGCTGATCGACCAGGCCGTGCGGGAGACCGCGGCGGCGGCCCGGCAGGCAGGGGTGGCGCTGGAGGATCTGGCGCAGTGGGCCCGCCTGCCTGCCGACGCCCTGGCCGAGGCGCTCGCGGACTACCACAACGACCGGCCCGGACCTGAGCGGTGAGCACGCATCGCCACGGCCGCAGCACGGCACGGGGCGCTTCGAAGGGTGTTTCCGCATCACCGGGCACGGTGTGATCAAAACCTGTAAAAACTGCCCGTCACCAGGCGGCACGGGCTTGGATGGAGCGTATGAGCGGCAAGGACGCGGCGGCCACATCGGGCGGCCGGCCACGGCGTGTGCAGGCGGCTGCCGCATCGGGGTGGGAGGCGGTCTTCGTCGACCCCCTCGGGCAGGTGGTGCAGCAGCGGTGGGCGGACGCGGCCCTCGCGGTGGCGTTCGAGGACCTGGAGCCGGTATCGACGTTCCCGGTGGTGCCGGGAACGCGGTGGGGTCCGGGCCTGTGGTGGTCGGCCACGACCGGCCGGCATGTGTCCTGCGGATCGGCCGCGATGCGGGCGCAGTTGATGGTGCTGGACCGCGATCCGCGGGTGGTCGGCCTGGCCGGGCGGCCGGTCCGGCTGCTGTGGCGGGACGGGCGCGGCAAGGCGTATTCGTGGGTCCCGCAGCTCTTCGCCCGCTACAGCGACGGCAGCGCCCTGCTGGCCGACTGCCCCAGCCACCCGCAGGCCGGCGGCGAACGGGCCCGGCGGGCTGCGCCGGTTCTCGAGGCGGCGTGCGCGCAGGCCGGCTTCAGCTACCGGCGTCTTGAGCCGCTGGAGAAGGTGCGGGCGGCAAACCTGAAGTGGCTGGCCGGATACCGCCACCCCCGCAACCAGGGCCGGCCCGGCCTCGCGGCCGCCGTGCGCGGGGCGTTTACCCGGCCGCGGCCGCTGATCGAGGGCACCGAAGCGGTCGGCGACCCGCTCGAGGTCCTGCCCGCCGTCTTCCACGCCCTGTGGCACGGACACCTCACGGCGCCCCTGGACGTCCCGCTGAGCGAACGGGTCCTCGTCAGCCCCGGCGCCGACCAGGAGAGCGGCCGCCGCGACAGCACCGGCGGCCCAGACCGTGGGGAGGAGCGGTGAGCGTGCGGCGTGGCGGGCGGCCGGTGCTGAAGGTCGGCGCGCACGTCCGCTTCCGCGACCGCACCTGGCAGGTCATCGCTCTGGCAGGACAGCAGGTCCACCTGGCCGGTGAGGCGGGAGAAGACGAGACCGTCGTGGCCGGGCATCTGTTCGCCGACCCGTCCTTCGCCCTCGTGGGTGCCGAAATGCCCCAGGCCGTGACGCAGTGGGGGCTGTTCGAAACCGCCCCCGAGAGCGCGCGCCGCAAGGCGCTGGCCTGGCAGCGGCACATCCGCGAGGTGGAGTCCGGCCTGCCCGACCAGACGGACAGCGGCCAGGCGCCCCGGGCACAGTACGACCCCGAGCGGTTCACCCTCGCGCAGCGCGAGGAGGCCAAGGCCGCGGAACTGACCGCGATCGGCTTCGGGCCCGTCTCCCGCACGACGGTGCAGCGCATGCGCCTGGCCTACCGCAAACAAGGCCTGTGGGGCCTGGTCGACCACCGCACCACCCGCCGCCCACACCCCACCGGGCGCACCGACGAGCGCGTCATCGCCGCCATCGAGGAAGCCCTGCGCCGCCAGCGCGGCCGCTCCAAGGGCACCATCAAGGGCCTCAGGCCCCTGGTCACCCAGATCCTGACCGACCGGCACGGGCGCGGCACAGTGCCCACGCCCTCCCAGGCCACCTTCTACCGGCTCGTCCACCGGCTCGCCCACCCCGCCGACCACCCCCACCGCCCCGCCCGTACCCTCCCCTCCCCCACCGGCGGACAGGCGTTCACCCCGACCGTGGCGCTGCGCCCGGGCGAACAGGTACAGGTCGACACCACCCGCCTGGACGTCCTCGCCGTCTTCGACGACGGCACCACCGGCCGGCCCGAACTCACGATCGCCGTCGACGTCGCCACCCGCGCCATCCTCGCCGCCGTCCTGCGCCCGGCCGGCACCAAGGCCGTCGACGCCGCCCTGCTGCTGGCCGAGACGGCCGTCCCCCACCCGGCCCGCCCCGCCTGGCCCGACGCGCTGCGCCTGGCCCACGCCCAACTCCCCCAGCTGCAGCGGCTGCTGACCCTGGACGAACGCCTTGAGGGCGCGGCGGCCCGGCCGGTCGTGATACCCGAGACGATCGTCGTCGACCGGGGCAAGGTCTACCTGTCCGCGGCGTTCACCGCCGCCTGCGAAACCCTCGGCATCAGCGTCCAGCCCACCCCGCCCCACGCCCCCACCGCCAAAGGCATCGTGGAGCGCACCTTCGGCACCATCAACGCCCTGCTGTGCCAGCACCTGCCCGGCTACACCGGCTCGGATGTCACCCGGCGCGGACCGGCCGCCGAAGGCGAGGCCCGCTTCAGCGTCGCCCAGCTGCAGGACCTGCTCGATGAATGGCTCATCCACTACCACCACCGCCCGCACGAAGGCCTGCGCCACCCCACCCTGCCGAAGAAGGCGCTCACCCCGAACCAGATGTGGGCCGCTCTGGTCGCGGTGGCCGGGTACGTGTCCCTGCCTTTGAACGGCAACGACTACCTCGAGCTGCTGCCGGTGCGCTGGCAGGCCATCACCGAACGCGGCATCCGCATCGACCACCGCACCTACGACGCGGACGTCCTGGCCCCCTACCGCGGCCAGCCCTCCCCCGTCTCCGCACGCGGCGGCAAATGGGAGATCCACACCAACCCCCACGACGCCCGCCAGGTCTGGATCCGCCTGCCCGACGGACGCCTGACAGAGATCCCGTGGATCCACCGCGACCACATCCACCAGCCTTTCAACACCGCCACCTGGCAGCACATCAAGACCATCACCGCCCGCCACGGCGACCGCGACACCCACGAAGTCGACCTCGCCGACGCCCTCGACCAACTCATGCGCCGCGCCCGCACCGGCACCGCCACCCCCGGCGAACAGCGCCTGATCACCCGCACCGCGCCGCTGAAAACACCCCCGCCCGCGGACCACACCCGCCCTCCCCGCGCTCCGGACCCGCCCGCCGACGGCTGGGACGACGACAGCCTCGACGACCTCGACGACCCGGAACAGGCCGACAGCGAAGACGAACCCGACCCCGGCGACAACGACCACGCCCCCGTGCCGTACACCGGACTCGGCCTCTACGACCCCGCCCAGGAAGCCCTCAACTGGTGACCAGCCCCGCACCCGACCACCACGCCACCACCGACACCACACCGCCGCTGCCTGGCACGCACACAGCACAGCCGGAGTGGCCGATCACCCACTGGCAGGGCTGGCACACCTTCGCCACCACGCCGCCCCTCACCCCGCCCCAGCCCGGCAATGCGCCCCGCAGCACGGAAGAACGCCTCGCCTACCACTCCGCGTTCGTCACCGTCCGCACCCCCGCCATCGACACCCTCGCCACCCAGGTCCGCACCCTGATGCTGCTCGGCCGCCACCAGCAGACCACCGCCCGGCCCTCACTGATCGTCACCGGCCCCGCCGCGGCCGGGAAAACGACCGCCCTCCTCGAAGTCGGACGCACCTGCCACCTCGCCCACACCCGCACACCCCCCGCCCCGCCCGGCCGCACCTACCAGCAAATACCGGTCGCGTACCTGCTGGTGCCGCCCGGCGCCACCGCCAAGACCCTCGCCACCGAATTCGCCCGCTACCTCGGCATCCCGGTCACCACCCGCATGACCCAGGCCCAGATCACCAGCGCCGTCTGCCACACCTACACCCAAGCCGGCGTCCGCCTGGTCCTCATCGACGAGATCCACCGCCTCAACCCGCGCACCACCACCGGTGCCGAAGCCGCCGACCTGCTGAAAGACCTGACCGAACGCATCAAAGCGACCTTCGTCTACACCGGCATCGACGTCGCCGCCACCCCCCTGTTCGCCGGCGTCCGCGGCGCCCAACTCGCCGGCCGCGCCAGCCTCATCACCTGCGGCCCCCTCCCCGCCCGCCACGGCGCCCGCCGGCCCTTCACAGACCTCATCACCGACATGGAAGCCGCCCTGGACCTGACCCAGCACACCCCCGGCACACTCCCCCACCACGCCTCCTACCTCCACCAGCGCACCGCCGGCCGCATCGGAAGCCTCGCCCGCCTCATCCGCCAAGCCGCCATCACCGCCATCTGCGACGGCACCGAACGCATCACCAAGAAGACGCTGGAAGCCATCCAGCTCGACCATCTCGCCGAAGAAGCCAGGCGCCCCCGCACCCGCCAACCGTCCACAACGGCATGATGCGAACGTGAAGAAGAGCACGGCCATGCCGGCCGACGAGGAGTTCGCTGCCCTCTACGGCCGGGCGTGGGACGTCCTGATCCCCGCCCGTGTCGGCTACCTGGCCGCCGTCTCACCGCACTACGACGAAGTCTTCCACGACGTCGCGCAGCGAACCGAAGACACCGGCAGCCTCGGCAAGACAGACATCGCAGCCCTCGTCGTCTGGAAACGGCTCTCCGCACAAACCCGTTGGGTGACGGCCCTCATGTCCCTGCCCGACACCCACGTACGGGCCGTCACCCAGCGGGCCGTCGCCGCCGTCCGCGACGCCGCCCTGTCCCGTGGCGAAGCCGCCCGCGCCGGACGCGGCATCATCGCCGAACTGCCCGGCTTCCGCACCGGCGACGCCCTCGCCTCAGCCGTCCTCACCGCAGCAGCACCCCAGCGGATGGCCGTCTACGACCAACGCGTCCAACACGCCCTCGACACCCTCGGCCTCACTCTCACCCCCGCACCGGGACGCTACGGCCGCTACCTCCAGTTCCTCGACGACCTCCTCAGGCACGGCGCAGCACGCGCCGACGGCTGGACCGCACGCGACATCGACACCGCCCTGTACTGGACCGGCGGCAGCGGCAACCCGCCCCACCCGGCTGCCCCGACCGGCAAGCAAGCCGCTGACCAGCACAAACACGCACCGGACCTTTAGACACCGGGGACCATTACCAACACCACGCCACCGTTATCAACCAACCACGAATAGCCCCAGGCCAGAAGCCTCGTCATCGCCCCACCCAGTACCCAGAACGCGCCCTGCCGCTTCTCAGAAAACTCCCAACACCCCAGCTCAAGCCACCCTTGCCGCACCGACTATGAACCCCGGAATCACACCGGCACTGTCTGGGCGGCAGTCTCCTCGTACGCGGCCAGGAATGTCTCAGCTGCGACCGGGCCGTACAGCAGGGCGAGGTCGAGTCGACACCAGCTCACGTCGAAGCCGCGCGGTGCCAACGATGCCCCTGACCAGTCGACGATGCCGGTGAGTTCGTCCTCCTGCCACAGGACGTTGCCCGACCAGTAGTCGTAATGAGTCAGGACCGGTGCTTCTTCGGCGAGACGATGACCATGGGACGCCAGGATCGTTGAAGCAGGAGCGGCGGCATTCACACGGGCGGACGAGACAGTTGCGGCCGCCATTCCGTCGCGCAGTCCGATGAGTTCAGCGAGCGGGACATCGTGGAGACGGGCCAGGGTGCGCCCCAGTTGGACCGCTGCCACGTCGGGGGATGCTGATGTGATGTCCGAGCGGCCGGAGAGACGGGTGATCAAGGTCGCAGGTTCGCTGAAACGCTCTCCGTCGGGGTCGGCGCCCAGAAGCCGAGGAGCCCAGCCCCCCAGTCCGTCAAGCGCCGCCAATACGCGTGCTTCTCGAGCGGCAGCGCGGTCACCAGGCGGAAAGCGACGCAGGACCATCTCTCCCGCCGGGTCCACGGTTTCCAACAGATGAGTGGCGGCGTGAGTGCCGCCGACCAGTCGCTGTACGGTGCGCGCGGAGGCATGGGGGCCAGCGATTTCGGCCGCCCAGGTGAGGGCAGCGGCAGGCGGTTGCGACTTGATCACCAGGCCAGTGTGCATGGCCGCCGCCGTGCGGGACCACCGGTTTCTGCTCGCACTCAGGACGAGATGCGGGCACAGGCCCCGGCATTCAGCTCGGCGGCTGACTTCGGTGGCTGGATCACCGAGCGGTCGGCGGCATAGCCGGCCGAGCCGTGGTCTCGTTTTGCGATCGGTGGAGATCGGACGCACGCCCCACCTACGCGACGACGTCTTTTGCGATCGTTTCCAGCGCGTTGATCTCCTCGTCAGAGATCGGTTCGCGCAGGCGACCGACCTGGGAACGGTCGCCGGTGTGACTTACCGCCCGGCCGGGTGAGGTGACGGCGGATCACCGGGCGTGCCGGGGCTCCGGCCCGCTACGGAGATCACAGCCCTGTCTGTTCTCCGGAAGGATCCTCGTGCACCCCATCCGCACGGCACGCTCCGCGACAGCCGTCCTGTCCGTCCTCGCCGCCCTGCTCTCCCCCACCGCAGCCCATGCTGCCGCGACCGAGCGTCACGCTGCTCCCGGTGACAGTGTGACGCTGCCGGTCCGTGATGCCCTGGCCGCGCTCCCCGTCCAGACCGAGAACCGCACCGGCTACGAGCGCACCAAGTTCCGCCACTGGACCGACGCGGACCGCGACGGCTGCAACACCCGCCTGGAAGTCCTCAAGGCGGAGGCGGTCAGCGCCCCGGTCCAGGGCCCCAACTGCGTTTTGACCGGGGGCAGTTGGTACTCGCCGTACGACGACCGCTACCTCGACAGCGCGAGCATGCTGGACGTCGACCACCTCGTTCCGCTCGCCGAGGCCTGGGACTCCGGCGCCTCCCAATGGACCGCGAAGGAACGGGAGTTGTACGCGAACGACCTGGACGACGCCCGCGACCTGATCGCCGTGTCCGCGGCCAGCAACCGGTCCAAGGCCGACAAAGACCCCAGCGAGTGGATGCCGCCGTACGCAGGCTACCGGTGCCAGTACGACACCGACTGGGTCGCCGACAAGATGCGGTGGGGCCTGAGCATCGACGCCACCGAGCGCGACGTGCTCACCCAGCAGCTCGTCGGCTGTCCCGACTGGCCGATCACCGTCACCCTCGCCCGCTGAACACGACTCCGGCCCGCCGCTACGGGGGAAAGCGACGGGCCGGAACCACTTCCACCGTGCCACATCCGCAGGCCGGACATACGAGGTGCGGCGGAATCAGCCGATGGGATGGCCCGGATGCAGCTCGCAGAGTCCTTGGCACAGTGGTCCCCCAACGACAAGGTCAGGCAGCGCTCTTCGCCTTCCGGACACCGCTGGCAGCTGTGGTGCGCCTGCTCTGGTTTGGTCGGCGATCGCCGGCGAGGCGGTGGCCTCCGATCCTCTTCTGGGGAAGTGCGGGTGGCTCTACGCTCAATGGCACGGGGCAGAGGGCGAAGCCCCTCCTATGTGCTGCCGGGGGACAACGTGACGGTGCCGACGCTGATCCTGCTGGGGGCTGCCGGTGGCGTGCTGCGCGGGCTTCTCGATGTCTACACCCGGTTTCTTGACTGGCAGTCGGACCGCCGTGCCCACCGCCGATTACCGCCTGGACAGGAGGGTGAACCACCGCGCTTCCAGCAGTACTTCGATCCGGTCGGCGATCCTGTCGCCGCTGTGGTCCACAGCGGTATGGGTGCCGGCGCCGCAGTACTGTTCGGCGCCACGGGACAGATCAGCGGGGCGTACGCGGCCATTGTGGTGGGGATCTCCGCACCGGTCATCCTGACTCAGCTCAGCCGCGTCCAGTCGGTGAGCGATGCGCTCACCGCGGGCCCAACGGCGGGTACAGCCTCCGGCGACACGACGACGGAACCCACAGCGCGCCGTGATCCGATCGCTCCCGAGCCCGCAGCAACTTCCATGGCGCTCGGTTCCACGGCGGTGACACCGCCCCAACTCCAGGTACCTCCGCGTACATCCGCGCACCGTGGCGAGTTCCCGTCGCCGGTCCGGGCCGAGAGACGAACAGAGGGACCACAGGCGCAGTCGAACGGCCGGCCGGCGGATGCCGTAAGCGAACCGGTGACCGGGCACACCGGGCCCGATATGCCGCCGCTGCCTCATACCCGGCACCGGGGAGAGGAAGGGACCACATGACGGTCCGCTCCTCCTGGCCGACGCGCATCGCCGCCAGCGTTCTCGGCGTCGCCCGCCCCGGACGTATCCCGCCGACGATGGAACAGCAGCGCAGCCTCCCGCTCCGGCGACGGCTGCTGGCCTCGCTCCTCGGCATCCGCGTACGCCCAGGCCTTCCACAGACCTCCACCTCACCCGTCGCACCCGCGGCTCCCGGCGGATCCATCACCAGGGCCGAGGAATCTCCCCCGACCGCCGACCATCTCGACGACTCCCCCACGCCGGTCCACACCCCGCCCCCGGCCGGCCAGCACGAACCCCGGCACACTCGTACCAAAGGCCACCTGCACAGCGAGGACCGCCAGGAGTACGAGCGGATCCTCGACGAGGCGCTGCGCTCCGCCCCTACCCGCCCGGAACTGGCCGCTGTCGGTCAGCGGCTCAACCCCGAACAGCTGCGCACCATGGCGCTGAACGCCACCGCGCTCATCACGGCGGCCGCGGCGACCGAGTACCAGCACTACGTGAAGGTCCGCGAGGAACTGCGCCAGCCGGCGTCGTCCACCCCGTCGACCGTCCGCGAGACCGGCTCCGCGGAGCCGGGCGGCGTGGGCGCGATGGGGCTCGCCACCACCCGGGGGAGGCGGCCGAGGGTGCGGGTGCCGTCGCCGTCGCCGCCGTCCTCACCCCCGTCCTCTCTGGAACATTCACCGCGATCTTCCTGCTCGTGGGCTACATCCTCAAGATGCTCAACCCCGAGCCGGCGTTCGCCCAGACCATGCTGACCGCCGGGTGGGTGTTCGGTGCCATGACCGCCGCGGCGATCCTCGTCGCCGCCGTCGGCCTGCTGTTCACCGTTCTGCGCAACAGGCCCTCACCCGACACCGGCCCCTACGGCGAGTCTGGCGGCGAAGTGGCCCGCGCCAGGGATGCCTGGCACGACGCCCTCCTGGAACGCGGCATCCTGCCGTTCCTCCAGGAGGCGCTCGCGGCTCCGGGCACGCTGGCACTGCGCCGTACGACGCCCCCGGGACCGAGTCGCATGCCGCACCTCGGCTACGACCGCCCCGGCTTCTCCAGCCCGGACGACGGCCCGGAACCGAGGCACCGCCCGAGCTTCAGCAGCCCGGACTTCGAAGACCCAGACTTCGGGGGGCCAGAACACCAGCCGGAGTGACCGGGTCGCAGACGGGACTTCGCCCACGGTCCGGCATTTACCGCGACTGCGGATGTGGGAAGGCTGCCCGCGTGGTCCAGGCAAAGACGAAGGCCGGTACCAAGGGGATCAGGGCTGTCCACGGGAGCATCACCACCAGGGAGCTGCTCGTCCGCCGGTCAGGGCTCCTCCCTCGATGCCAGGTTGAACGCGGAGACATACCAGGGGGACGCGGCATCGGACCGGCCTCACCCGGGACACCTTCACGCCGCTTCACGGCGCACCGGGCCTCACCGGCCAACTGCCGCCCGGAGTTCATGCTGTCGGCTCCTCCCCCGCCCACGCCTTGCTGCACGCCCTGAACCAGGACCTTGACGCCCCGACGACGAAGAGGATGAGGATGAGGCGTAGCCGCTCCTGCACCTCACCGCCGCTTCCGGTCGTTTCCCTGCACCTCGGGGCTACGGCGATCACCGACCCCGCTCCTTCTCCTCCTGACCGCGACCGCACGTCAGTTGATGCCGATCAGGCTCGTCCACCAACGGGCCGGGCGTACGGCGAGCCGACGAAACCGGCCGACAGCCGGGCCTCGTTCACAACCCCGGGATGCAAAACGGTCGCTGTCCCGCACCGTGTGCGGGACAGCGACCGTGTATGGAGCGCCGGGCAGGCCTTGCACCTGCATTTCCCCGCAGGAAGCGGGGCGTCTTTCCTTGGACCACCAACGCAGCACCAGCCGACCGGAGTTGCGGCGACCAGCTCAAGATCGATTATAGCCGGTGGAAGGTTGGCAAGGAACCGGCGCCGGAGGCAGCCGGGGCTGCGAATCCGGTCCCGAATCCGGAGGGGCCCTGCGAGAGCGCCTTGGCGGCCCGGGTGCGGAGGCGGCTGAGGTAGTAGGCCGTGCGGGTGCCGAGGCTGTCCGTGCTGTCGGCGGTGGCCGCCTCCCAGGAGCAGACGGCGCTCGCCTCCTGGAAGAACGTGTGGGTGATCGCGGGCTCGTCGTGGCCGTCGGCGGTGACGTTCACCAGCATCTGCTCCGGGCCCTGCGTCCAGGCCGGCACGCGCTCGCTGTCGCTGTCCGGGTCGGCCGGGGGACGGTTGGGCAGGTCCTCCGTGTCGGCGGTTGCGGCGCCCGACGTGTCAGTCGGACGGGTGTAGTGGCCCGTGCCGGATGCCGCGATGGCGACGACCGCGAGCCGTTCGGCGAAGTGGTCCCCGGGTACGGGGAGTTCGAGGTCGGGGTGGCGGTCGTAGCCGACGGCGACCGCGGCGGCGACGATGTCGATGACGGCCTGCGCCATCGGTGTGTGCCTGCGGGGGTCGGTGCGGGTGAGGCGGCTGAGGATGCGCAGGACGGTGGAGAGACTGGTGTCGGCGGTCATCATCCGGTAGGCCGGAGCGTCCTGGTCAGCCTCCGCCGGATCCGTGCCGTCACCGCTGTCGTGGGGTGCGTGGGGACCGGCCTGCGCTCGCCACAGGGCGGCGGCGTGGGTGTCGCCCTGGGCGAGGTGGTGGAGGTAGAGGCAGTAGGAGGACGGCTGGTCGTCGGCGCCGGCAGCGTACTGCCACCAGAAGCGGGCGCCGTCGTCGGCGCCCGCGAGCTGCAGGGCGCAGCCGAGGATCCATGCGGCCCGCGGCTGGGGCACCTGGTCGGTGAGGAAGTCGGCGAGCTGTTCGATGGTGCAGTGGGTGACGACCGCCTCGCACAGGGCGGCAAGACTCCGCGCTGCGCCGTCATCTGCCGTCCTGGGCCTGAGGTCCCACAGCGGGAAGCCGTCCGCGGCGAGATCGTCGTAGGCCAGGTCGTCGTAGGGGACGACATCGGACGGGACGTGCGGCTGGTGCAGCAGCAGGGACTGGGCGAGGAGGTCGTCGACGGTGCTCATGGCGGGGTGATCACTCCTGGGTGTCGGTGTCGGGGAAGAGCTCGTTCAGAGCCCCTCGTGCGTGGTGGTCCAGGGTGTGGGCGACGGCCTCGGACAGGCCGACGACGCCGGGGACCGTGTCCGGAGGGATGCCGCACAGATAGCGCAGCACGGTGACGTCCATCTGGTCCGGGGGCAGGCCCGCGATCGCGTCGAAGAACCGGGTCAGGACGCCGATGCGGGCCAGCCGTTCGGAGAGGTCGACGATGCCGGCCTGACAGGCCGCGAAGAACGCGGCCGCGCGCAGGTCGGGACGGCCGCCGGGCCTTTGCGGGGCCCGGGCCAGGACTCGCGAGCGCAGCAGCAGCCAGGCGTGGCGGGGCGTGTCGGGGCTCGCGGTCGCTTCGTCCCAGGTCAGCCAGAGAATGTCGAAGGTCTCCGCGACCACCTGCTGGGCACGCTGGTCGGACTGCAGGAACGCGCGGGCGTAGGCGGTGTAGGGCTGCCACATCGCCTGGGTGAACGCCAGATGGGCGACCGGCTGCTCCTCCAGGTCGGGCGCCTGGACGTCCCGGATCCCGTTCTTGATCCAGGAAGTGTCCTTCTCCGCCTCCACGGCGGCCGCCTTCCACAGCCGGCACACCGGGCTGACGGGGATGTCGAGCGCGCGGACCACGCTGTAGGTGATCTCCCAGCCCGGGTAGTAGCCCTTGCCCCGCAGGAGTTCCGACAGGCGGGTCTTGGAGTAGCCGGAGCGGCTCACGAGGTCATCGAGGGTCAGGCCGCTCGCGGTCAGCCGGGTACGGACCGGCTCCAGCCAGGTCCGGTGGGCGGTGCCGGCGCTCTCGCAGATCGGCTCCGGCGGGCGGCCGCGGCGACTGGGAGGATCCCCTCCGGGCTGCTCGGGCACCTGGGGCGGCTTCACCGTGGCGGCTCCTCACTCCCGGCCGCTGCGGCCGGGGTCGGGCCGGAACGGCTGTCCGTGCCGCTGAGCGCGGCGACGATCTGCTGGATGAGGAGCCCCAGCGAGGGCAGTAACGCGGCCACCGCCGCGAGTTGCCCGAGCACAGTCATCACCGTGCTCCATGCGAGGACCGCCGCCAGCACGGCTGCGGTCATCACCTGCTTGCTTGTCATTGCACCTTCCCTGGGCGGAAAGAAGGGTCTGGGAGGGCCCCTCCGGGACGGTGCTGAATCGCCCCGGAGGAGTTGGACGACAGCATGGTGCGCCGGGCGCACACCACTCAACGTGATTCGGGGGTTACGGAACAAATAGCGCCCGTCGCCCGCCCCGGCACAGTCGGCCCGTTACTCCATGACGGCCACAAGTACGGGCAAATCATGGCCGAATGAACGCTTTTGGTGGCGAAACCGTACTTGTCGTTGCGGCACCGGCGGGATGGCGCACCATGGAAGCGGACGCCTCCCCCGGCGTCGCACCTTCCGGTCTGGAAGGCCGCGCGGCCCCCTTGTGCTGAAGAACAACCAAAGGGGACCGCCCCGCTTCCGTCCAGCCGCCCACGCGCTGGGCGGAAGCGGAACCCGCCCCCTACCCCGTCTCGGGGGTAGCTTGAGGCCGCCGGGTGCAGTGGCGTGGACGTTGCGCCCGTCCTGCCTGGGCTGCTGCCCGAACCGCGGGGCTAGAGTCTGGCATCATGGCCGCAGTCCCCTTCCCCTTTGCCGCCGCCCCGGACGGGTGGCGGGTGGCGGGTGGCGGGTGGCGGGTGGCGATCAAGTGCCCCAGCGACAGCCTGATCATGGTGATGCCGATCGTCGGCTGGGCAACTCCCGTAGACGGCATGCGGCGAACCGATGACCAGCTGGCCGTCGAGCCCGTCATCCTCTTCGACAACGTCGACGAGCCGCTCATCACGGCTCTCGCCGACACGCTCCATGACTGGACCGACGGCGAAACACTGCACCAGATCATGGCGCCGGGCTTCGCGGTCCGCGACGTGCCTGCCGGCTGGTCAGTGCGCGAATACGGAGACTGAACACGCGAACACCCCCCCGGGGGGCGAACGGTGTCAGCGAGGGGCTGACCAGTGGGTGCGCGGTCTCGCCAGGGTGGGGTCAGGAAGCGGGCCGGTACGTGGCGGCGGGGCCGATCGCGCCGGGCCCGAACTTCTCCCGGATCCGGTCGGCGGCCGACTCCGTCACCAGACGGGCCTGCCGCGCGGCATCGAGGCTGAGCTGTTCGGCCACCAGGCCGGCGTCGACGAGGTCCTCGCCGCGCAGCGCGAGTCCGGTCAGCCGGCCCCGCTGGAGACCCGCGGCGTCCATCAACTGGTAGGCGAGCAGCCGCAGATCGTCCTCGTGCGCGGACGGCCCGGTCAGGCGACGCGTCTTCTCCCACGTCGGTCCGCCGGCGAACGACAACGTGAGCGTGAGCGCGCGTGCGGCCTGCCCGCGGCCGCGCAGTTCGGCACCCAGCTGCACGACCAGACCGAGCAGAGCCGCGCGGGCGGCGGCGCCGTCATGGACGTCGCGGGGGAAGCGGTGGCGGACGGTCGCTGAGGCGGGCTGGAGGCGCGGGGTGACGGTACGAGGGTCGATCCCGCGTGCCCGGTCGACAGCCATGCGGCCGGTCTTGCCTCCGAGCATCCGCTGGACCGTGGCCGACGGGAGTGCGGCGAGCAGGCCGACGCGGTCGATGCCGTAGCGCTTCAGGGTGGCCGCGTGGCGGGGGCCGATGCCGTGCAGGTCCTCCACGGGGAGCAGGGCGAGCCAGTCGGCGGCGTCGGCCGGCTCGATGGCGAGGACGCCGCCGGGGTGGGGAACCTGGGCGGAGGCGGTCGTGGCGACGGTGATGGTCGGGCCGATACCGACGCGCACGTCGATGCCGTACCGGGAGACCGTCCGCAACCGCAGCACGTCTGCGAGGTGGGCGGCGGTAGCGGCGTGGTAGCGCAGCGCGCCGCGCAGGTCGACCAGCGCCGCAGTAGGCGGCAGCGCCTGCACCACCGGCGACAACTCCCCCAGCTGCTCCAAGACCAGCCGGTACAGCTCATCCGGCAGCCGCTCCGCACAGCGCACATGCATCACCACCGGCACCCGGCGCCTCTCTCCGTCCATGTTCACCGCACCCGCCTCTCACACACCACGCTATCGAACTAGTATTCGAACGCGCGAGTTACGTGCACCACGGACCACGACTCTGGATCACGACATGCCCGACGACCTGCCGCCCGACCTGGACCGCCTGCACACCCTAGAAGTTACGTGGAATCCGCCTGGGTGATCATGTAGCCCGGCGTCGTCCACGGATCTGGGGAACGGATTGAGCAGCACATCGTTACTGGTGGTCAAGTGGCCGGTACTGGCCCGGCATGGGCATGCAGCGGCCTGGTTGCAGGCGTGGGAGGACCTCGGTCGTGCGCCGCGGACCTTGGACGCGTACGCACGGGGGCTGGCGGAGTATCTGGCGTTGTGCGACCGGGAGGGCGTCGATCCGCTGGCTGCCGGCCGGGCGCATGTGGGGGTGTTCGTTCGCGAGTTGACGTCGCGGCCTCACCGGCGCGGGGCGAACGTCCCGGGCTCGCTGGGAAACCTGACGCGGCTGCGCTACCTCAACGTCGGCGAGAACGCTCTCGCCACCCTGCCCGAGGCCGTCGGCCGGATGGCCGACCTTATCGAGCTCCGGGCACAGCACAACCGGCTGGCCACGCTGCCCGACAGTATCGGCCGCCTCCGCAACCTCCGTGAGCTCTGGCTGAGGGGCAACGTGCTCGAGAGCTTGCCGCCGTCTGCAGCCGACCTACCCGAACTACGCCACCTGGACCTGCGGGAGAACGCACTCGCCGAACTGCCGGAGATGCTGGCGGGCCTGCCCCGACTACGCCAGCTGGACGTGCGAAGCAACCACCTCACCCGACTGCCGGAATGGGTCGTCGACATGCCCTCACTGGAAAAGCTGGATCTGCGCTGGAACCCATGCGAGCTCACCCCGCAAATGGTGGCCACGCTGGAGCGGCGGGGATGCATCGCCCTGACGTGAGTGCCTGTTCCCGAACCCTCTGTGCGACCCCTGCCGTGAGGCAAATGACAGAGTCACCGTCCGTTTTGGCTGCCCGACGAACAAGGCGGCATGGCGCATGATCAACACCCTGTGCTCCATGGCAATCTGCGGCCCAGCAGGATGACTTGGAGCCGGAGGTACACCGCCCGTGGCGGCGAACAACAACCCCACCGTCAGGAGACGCCTCCTGGGAGCCGAGCTTCGCAGGCTCCGCTTGGCGAGTGGGCTGAAGAGCACAGAAGTGGCCGAGCGGCTCATGGTCTCCCAGCCCAAGATCAGTCACCTGGAGAACGGCCGCCGCACCGTCAGCCCCCGCGACGTACGAGACCTGTGCGCGATCTACGGAGTGACGGGCCAGCAGGCCATCGACTCACTGATGCAGATGGCCAGAGAATCCGGACAGCCGGGCTGGTGGCACGCCTACGGCGACATTCCCCAGAGCGTCTACATCGCCCTGGAGACGGATGCCGCCTCACTCCATGCCTACGAGCCCTTGGTGATCCCCGGCCTGTTGCAGACGCCCGCCTACGCCCACGCGGTCATCGAGGAAACGATCCCCCAGCTCACCGCCGAAGAGGCCGACACGCGCCTGAAGGTGCGGTTGCGCCGCCAGCACCGGATCTACGACCCGGCCCGTCCGCTGCACCTGTGGGTCGTCCTGGACGAATCGGCTCTGCGCCGTGTCGTCGGCAGCCCGGACGTCATGCGTGAACAACTGGAGCACCTGAACGCGCTCGGCGCCGAGCCGCACATCACCGTGCAGGTCCTCCCCTGCACGGCGGGCGCCCATCCGGGCCTGTCAGGACAGTTCTCCATCCTGCGGTCCGCCGACAGCTGCGCGGCGGCGGTGGTGTATCTGGAGCGGTTCACCAGCGACCTCTACCTGGAGAAACCATCCGACGTGCAGCATTACAGCGTGCTGCATGATCACCTTCAGGCCCAGGCGCTCAGCCCCGACAGCAGCCGCGACTTCATCACCGACGTCACCAAGATGTACATCGACGCGGCAAGCCACCTTGTGACTGTGGTGTGAGACGAAGATTCAGTGATCACGCGGTATGACATGCGTTCAGCTGACGGTGACTGTGCGCTGCACCGCGTTGGCGAACAGCTCGGAGACCACCAGCAGCACCGCCGGGTGTTCCGCTGACAGATCACGGACGGCGGTGGGAGAGTCGTTCTCAGGACCGCAATTTCGGCCGGGGCAAAAGACCAATGTGATGACCCTGACCTTGAGAACGATCAGTGCCGCCGGGCTTCGCGGGATGCCAGCTGCCCGCTTTTGCGCGTGATTCGCACCAGAGGTTGCTTGACGAGAACTGTCGCCTGCGGCGTCGACTTGCCGGAGCGGCGGAGGATGTCGGGACCTGTCGGAACGGTGACTTGAATCTGGTGGCTTCTGAGCCTTGGCGGTCTGGTCCGTAATTGGCCTGGCGCAGAAGGGGCTCCTCGCGGGCCGGCGCCGCGTAGTGTCGGAGTACGAGGACGAACTCCGGGCCTGCGGCCCGGCCGGAGTGTGTGGCCGCCGCCGGGGCATCGGCGTCCCCGGCGGCGGCCGTGGCACGGGGACGGGCGGCTCCCCTCCGCGGTGTCCTCGCACCGGTCGTCCTCACCGGCGTCCGGGGTGCGCGGGAGTTCACCCCGGCTCGAAAAGCTGGGAGGACGGCGTCGGAGCCGTGTTGTCGGCGATACGGCTCCGACCGTCAATCGCCCCCGGGGGCTGGGGGGCGACGCATGCGGGCTCGGCGTCCGGTGGCCGGCTGGTGCCGGTGAAGCGGACGACTGCCCTGGGACCAGGGTAGAACCAGGCAGGGGATGGGCGACACCCCCCGACTTCCGGCCAGGAGAAGCTCTCTGCCGGGGCTGCCAGTCGTGGCTACCCATCCAGGCGTGGTAGCAGTACGAAACGCCAGAGCCAGACCAACTGGCACAGCTTCCGGCATGCACTCGCCCGCTACCAGATCAGCTGAGACCACCCACATCCGCAGATCTAAGCCGATCTGATCGCCGCGGGTCACAGCTCCCGGCCTGGACGCCATCGCCCACGAACTCAACCACCGTCCAGGCAAGACCCACGGCTACCGTTCTCCGGCAGACGTCTACGCTGACCTCCTGAACAGCAGTGATGCACTGACCGCCTGAGCTCGCCGGCGACCGTGCCCACCCGTAGGTGCACTGCCTCTACCGAGAACGCTTGACAAACCTGATTCCACAGAATGCGCGTATGGCACGCCATGTGGCTGGACCGCATCGACCGCAGAATCGCCTACGTCCGCAAGCGGCAGGCCGAAGAGGAACGCAGACGCCGCAACCGGCCGAAGCCCCCGGACAGGGTCGTCGAACTCAGCAGAGCCACCGACGGACCGCTCCAGGTCCACGACGGCGCATGCGGCATGAAAGGCAAACGGCACCGTGAGGTCAGCCGCAACGAAGCCCGCCGACTCCTCACCACGGACGCCGTGCCAGCGTGCCCGTTCTGCCACCCCGACACCCAGCTGCGCATCATCGGCGACTTAGCCGACCGGCGAAACCACCCCCGCCCCGCCTCGAACGACCGTTCCACCACGCCCGCTATCGTGCCGAACAGGCGACTTGTGATGACCGCCTAGAACAGGCCCCCTTCCGATGACCACGACTCCCCCGCCCCCCGCTCACCGAACCCGACCCGTCCGCACTGACCTGCCCCGGGGACCGGGTCGGCCTCTGCTCCGGATGCCAGCGCAAGACCCACAAGTACGGATCCGGCGGCAGCCTGCTGCGCCAGTGGTGCATGGCCCCGGTCCAGTCGGGGTGGGCACGTTCGTGCGCTACATCAGCACGCGCGTCTGACCTCGCGGCCCGTGCACCCGGCCGGGTGAAGTCACCTCTGCGGGAGAACTTCCGCGGGCGCCGGCACGTCGTGCCGGGCATGAAGCAGATCACTGAAGCGCACGTGGCCGCGCCGGGCCTGGTCGTAGTGGACATCGCAGCAGCCGACGACGAGACCGCGTTCGTGTTCCAGCAAGCGCTCGCTGCGTGGTGGGCGACCGCGACGGCGGACCGTACAACTCGCACGCCCGGCGAACCCGGCGTACGGCTGCGCTGTTTCCTGGACCTGCGCCAGGAAACCGGCGCATAGCGGCAGGCCGTGCACCAGTCTTCCTCGTGCCCTAAGGCACGTATCGAGTCGTGATCAAGCGGTACTTTTGACTGACACCGCCCTTCTCTCAGGGCAGCACGCGATAAGTCACGTGTGTAACCGAGTTCGCTGCTCGCGACTCCACCTGCTCAAGATTCAGTGACGGCACTCCGTCGAACAGCCGTGTGCCGGCGCCGAGCGTGAACGGCACAATGTGCAGCCGCAGCTCGTCGATCAAGCCTGCGGCTAGGTACTGGTTGATGGTGGTCGCGCCCCCGTGGATCGACACGTTGCGGTCCCCGGCCGCCTCGCGAGCCTGCCGCAGTGCGGATTCGATGCCGTCGGTGACGAAGTGGAATGTGGTGCCGCCGTCCATCGGTTGCGGGTCGCGCGGGTGGTGGGTGAGGACGAAGACCGGCGCGTGGTACGGCGGATTGTCGCCCCACCAGCCCTTCCACTGCCGATCCCACGCGCCGCGTACGGGGCCAAACATGTTGCGCCCCATGATGAAGGCGCCGACTGCCGTCAGCCGGTCGAGTTCGACCTGCCGCTGCTCCGAGGTTTCAAACATCCATGCGTGCAGCCTGTCGCCCCAGCCATCACCGGCGTCGTCGCCGAACGGGCGCTGCTCGGCCTGGTTGAGTCCGGCCGAGTACCCGTCGACGGAGATCGAGAGGTCGCAGGTCACCCTGCCCAAACGTTTGGTCACTGTGCCGTCCTCCTGGTGGCGACCTTCCGTCGCCTTCGCGGTGAGTCGCCTGATCCATTCACTACTGGGGTAGACCGTTCCGGGCCCGCGAACTCATCGCGCGGCCGTTTCGCTGTTTTCGGCGCCGCTCAGCTGGCCACGCCCCTTGACACTGTGCTCAAACTTCGACGACACGAACTCGCGTCCGTCAAGGTTCGATGGCGCGCGATCAAGGTTCGGTGACACGGGACAATTGATCACAACCGGATACACGCCCTAGCGGCCCGCGACGTTTCGGCCTCCTTCGAAAAGCTGGCGCCCCCTGCTGGCGGCACCTAGGTTCTTGCCCACCAGACCGACCGCCAGGGGGAAACATGCGCAAGGTAATGAGCGCCGCCGCCGCGTTCGCGACCGCGGCCACGGCAGTAGTGGCGATGAGCGGCGCCGCCCAGGCCGCGCCCGACGGCGACTCCACGGTGTACGGATGCAGGTCCGGCAACGTGTGTATCTGGCCCCAGGGCGTCGAACCCTTCAACAACCCGCACCCGACGGTCCAGTACAGCAGCTACGGCTACCACAACCTGAGCAACCAGTACGGGGACCATTGGGTCCTCAACAACCAGTACGGCGGCGCCACCGCCAGCCTCTGCTACAACTACGGCGGCACCAACTGCTACGAGACCCTCTTCCAGGACGATTGGACTTACGAGAGCCTCACGCCGATCAACTCCATCACCCTCAACCGGCCGTAGCGCACCATTCACCACGGGGGAGCGTCCACCGGGCCGGCCCACACCGGTCCCGTCCGGCGTGTGAACCTGCATGTCACGAGGCCGGACAAGAGGGGCGGCCGGGTTCCGCCGAGTACCGGCGCCGGTCGGTCCGTCACGGCCACGCGGAGAAGATCACCCGCACCGGGTCCGGCAGGGGAACGCTCGTCGGCTGGTCGCGCGGCCCCGCCGACGAGCGAGGTCCCATTCAGAGCGAGAATCGCACCGGCTACGAACTCACCAAGGCCGAAGCCGTCACCGCCCCGACCCAGGGACCCAACTGCGCTCTGACCGGCGGCAGTTGGTACTCCCCCTACGACGACCGCTACCTCGACAGCGCGAGCAAGCTGGACGTCGACCACCTCGTACCGCTCGCCGAGGCCTGGGACTCCGGCGCCTCCCAATTGGACCGCGAAACAAAGGGATCAGGTCGCCAGCAACCTCGACGACGCCCGCGACCTGATCCCAGTGTCCGCGGTCAGCAAACCGCTCCAAAGCTGACAAGAACCCCAGCGGGCAATCTCATCCAGGAGGACCGGGCCCCTCGTACCGGGTGCTTGTCGAAGTACTCCGTGGCCGTACGCCGGACCGAAGCGCAAAACGCCCCGTCAGATGCCAGGTGTCCTGGATACAGCGAGCAGGATCAGAGTGCCCACAGGCATCCAGTCCTCCCAGCTGCGGCCACGGGCCGCATCTACCGGTACCAGTACTTGACGCCCCGGTGGTGCGAGCACGTCCCGCGGGCGTGGGCACTGTAGGAGTACAAGCCGTCCTTGCACTTCGCGGTAGCGCCGCGCGGATGAGGTGAGTTCGCCTTGCAGACACCCGTCGTGTGGCGCGCGCACGACGCGGCCGCCGCATCGGCTGCCACGGCCACCGGCACCAGGAGTGCCCCCGCCATCACCGCCGCCGCAACCGCGCCCCGGACCTTCGTCAGCATGATTCCCCCTCTGATCGTTCGGAGAGGCGAGCATGCGTCCGCCGGCCACAGCATCCGGGCAGGCCGGGCGGACTGTCACACAGCGGTGACCGCCGTAGCAAGACCCTCGCACTGGGTTCGAAGCATGCGAACAAGCAGGCGGGTCAGAGCACTCCTCTCTTGACTTCCTCCCCTGCCTAAAGGCGGGGGATTCCAGCGGTCGCCCGCTGGGGTTCCTGTTTCACCGACGACTGCCCCGTCCGGGAGGACTCCCGTTGAGGTCTTACACCGTCTCCACAGGCTGCTGCCGCCAGCCCGGCGGCCAGGATGTTGCGTGCCGCGTTCACGTCGCGGTCATGCACGGCGCCGCAGTGCTCGCACGTCCACTCACGGACGTTCAGCGACAGTTTCCCGCGGACCGTGCCGCAGCTTCCGCACAGCTTCGAGCTGGGGAAGAAGCGGTCGATCACGACGAGTTCACGCCCGTACCAGGCACACTTGTACTCCAGCATGAAGCGCAGGTCCGTCCAGGCCGCGTCCGAGATGGCGCGCGCGAGCGTGTGGTTCTTCAGCAGGTTGCGGACGGTCAGGTCCTCGATCACGACCACTTGGTTCTCGTGGACGATGCGCGAGGTCAGTTTGTGCAGGAAGTCGCGGCGCCGGTCAGCGATCCGCGCATGCACGCGGGCCACCTTGCGGCGGGCCTTCTCCCGGTTCGCAGAGCCCTTCGCCTTGCGCGACAGCTCCCGCTGCGCGCCGGCCAGACGGGCGCGATCCCGCCGCTCGTGCTTCGGATTGGCGATCTTCTCCCCGGTGGACAGGGTCACCAGGGAGGTGATCCCGGCGTCCAGGCCGACCGCTGTGCTCATGGCGGGGGCCGGGGCGATGGTGTCCTCGCACAGCAGGGACACGAACCAGCGACCCGCCGCGTCGCGGGACACGCTCACCGTGGTCGGCTCGCTGCCCTCAGGAAGGGGACGCGACCAGCGGATGTCCAGTGCACCGGCCATCTTCGCCAGAGTCAGCTGTCCTTCGCGCCACGTGAAGGCGCTACGCGTGTACTCGGCCGACGCCCGCGACTTCTTCCTCGACTTGAAGCGCGGATACTTCGCCCGCTGGGCGAAGAAGCTCCCGAACGCCGTCTGCAGGTGGCGCAGCGCCTGCTGGAGCGGAACCGAGGACACCTCCGTCAGGAAGGCGAGCTCCCCGGTCTTCTTCCACTGGGTCAGCGCGGCCGACGACTGCACGTAGGAGATGCGGCGCTGCTCGCCGTACCAGGCCCGGGTGCGCTCCTCCAGCGCCTTGTTGTAGACGAGGCGGACACAGCCGAACGTGCGCGACAGCTCGGCCGCCTGCTCGTCCGTGGGGTAGAAGCGGTACCTGAACGCCCGCTTAACCTGCTCCGCCATACCTCACCCTCTATCAACTCCCGTGTGAGAGGCGGGTATCGGACGGTCGGCGGTGGGCGCCGGTCCACCCCGGCGGCGAACCGACTCCTCCTGCCCTGCTCCGCAGGAGCTTCGCTTCCTCCCCGGCCTGAAGGCCGGCGTATCCACGAAGGAAGGCCCCGATGAGGTCGGTGTCCCGGCCTTGTTCGGCCGCAAGCCTGTACTCGGTGGCTATATCAGGCCCATGGCCTGGGCCATGGCTCCGGCCGTCGGTACGGCACAGCACCGCGTCGGGCCGGGCGCCCTCGATCCTGCGTGGATGACCCAGCTGTGTCACTGGCTGAGTGCTGGCAACGTCGCAACGGCCTCGGTGCGGCCCGCCACTCTGCTCACCGTTGTCCCGGCCGTCTGGCTGGCACTCCATAGCTACCGGCCGACGTCGCGCCGGCCTCACCGGGTGGAGCGCAGGACACAACGCTAAGCTTGGCGTCTATGCAGCTCTGCTGCTTGTGACGGTTGCCGCGAGGTTTGGTTTGTCCTGTTTCCCGACGGCATGCTGGCGTGCACGGTGCTTGTTCTTCACGCCGACTGGTCGGCCGGGGCCTGCGGTGTTGGGTTTCGGTGCGCTGGCCGGCCGGGCGTCCTCCCGTAGCTCGGGCCATATAAGACAAGCTGAAGGGAACAACGGGTTCCGCCTGTCCGTAGTATCTCTACGGGGCAGGCATTTTGCGCCAGTTACAGCGGCTGCCTCACCGGTACAGCACAGAGGAAGCGCTGCCCCGGTTCGGGGCCGAGAGCCTGGATCGCTGCCGCACACCGAGGAAAGGCCAGCACCATGTCCGAGAGCACAACTGTCGCCACGGGACTGACATCCCAGTACATCGCCCAGGTGGCCGGCGACCTCGAAAGCAACTTCAAGGAGCAGGAACGCATCGGCGCGGAGATCGCCGTCCTGCAGCAACAGCTGACTGCCCTGCAGCAGGACCACAGCGTGCTGGTCAACATCCAGCAGGCGCTCGGCGTCACGCACGAACCTGACGGGCAGTCGGCCGCGGCTGAGAGCGCCGCAGTGCCCTCTCTTCAGCAGAAGACCGAGGCTGCGCCCCCAGCAAGCGAAGGGCACGGAAGGCCACAGCCGTGCAAGAAACGACGGCCAAGAAGCCTGCCGCCCGCAAGCCCCTGCCCAAGGCCGGCACCACGGCGGCCCGGCCCACCCTGGTGGAACTCATCCGCCGCCACCTCACCGAGCAGAACGAGCCGCGCTCCGCCGCGGAAATCTCCACCGCACTCAGCCAGGCCCACCCCGAGCGCGGCATCAAGACCAAGGTCGTCCGCGTCACTCTCGAAGGGCTCGTGGCCAAGAGCCAGGCCCAGCGCACCAAGCAGGGCGCCGCCGTCTTCTACACCGCCCCCACCGCACCGGAGCCGACAACTGCGCCCCAGGCCGAGGAGAAGCCCGACGACACCGACCGCTGAAGCCACGGGGCAACAACCGCACACCACCAGACACCACGGTCTGAATCAACACGTCCGGGGAGTACTCGCCGTCGCCCGCGCCCTTCCGCGGTAGCGAGTCCGGCATCGGCAAGGTTGTGTCAGGGCAGGCTCAGCCTGATCAATTCCATCGTGTAGAGGCCCGTCTGGGATTCCGTGAGCGCATCGCCAGCGGTGCCGATCGAGGCGTCGGTGCCGAGCCAACTGCTTTACGCCGTGTCTCAGGCGAGGCCGAGGCGGCTGAGGGCGGTGGTCCAGTCGGTGACGATCGCCTTCTGCGCGGCGGCGAGGGTGACCGTGCCCTTGCAGACCGCGGTGTGCAGCTTCGTCTCCACCGGGTCCTTGGCGTTGTTGACCCCGGAGCCCTTCTTGTGGCCGGGGTCGGCGGGCTCCACCCACAGGTTGCGGTAGTCGTTCGGGTCCCCGCCCAGCTGCAGGCTGATCAGGTGGTCGTACTCGGCATCCCCCATGCGGCCGGTGAAGCCGTAGGAGGCGGCGTTCAGCTTCTTCTCCTTGCCGGTGACGGACGTGGAGGGGCGGATGCCGGAGGTGTAGCCGCCCTTGCGGCAGATCGTCGACTTCAGATTCGACTGCGTGACCGCCGGGGAGATGGCACCCGGCGTGCACGTCGGATCCTCGATCGGCTCGCCCTTGAGATACCGGTAGTGGCAGGTACCCGCGGCCGGCTGCCGCTGCACCGTGTACGTCTTCTGCGGACCCGCCCCCACCGCGATCGCCCGCCCGGCACCGCCGGCACCCGACGGACCCGCCGAAGGGGTTCCGCTCCCTGACGCGCCCGCGTTCGAGTTTCCGAGCGACGTGGGAGAGCAGCCCGCGAGCACCAGGCAGGTGAGCAGCACGGATGATGCGGCGCGGCGGGTGGAACGCATGATGACCCCTCACAGGCAGGCAATGGCTGAGCAGATGCTGCCCTACCCGACTGTCGGCCTACCGTGCGGGGGTACGGCGTACGGGCGCGCAGATGTCCCACGCCCGGCGCCGTCGGCGCGCAACGCAGGAACCGCACCCCGCATATCGCCACTGTCCGTGAACCACGCGTGGGCGGGCAGGGACATGACGCATCACCACCGCGCCTGGCCTACGGCGTCCTGCGACTCTGCCGACGTCGTTGCGGAGCGGTTTTGACGGTGACGGTGGTTCAGCTCGTGGGCACGGCCGGCTCGATGTGCTTGCCCAACTCCAGCCCGTTGGGCAGGTGATCACGGTCGAGGCGGGCGGCGGCGTATCGCCACACCGGTTTCACCACCGTCGGTGCCCCTGAGACCGCGCTGAGACCGCGCTGAATGGAGGGTCGGTCACGCTCTGCGGCATGACGACAACGGCCCCGTCAGGGGCAGCGGACGGGGAGGGGATCACCATGAACAGCCTGCGGCTGATCCGTCGGCACGCGGCGGCCTTCGGGCGCTTCGCCGGGCTGGGCAGCGGGGTCACCCTGGCGGCCTCGGCGGCCCTGGTCCTGCTTTCGCAGTGGATCCCGTGGATGGCGGCGAACGCGCTGACCACTGTCGCCTCCACCGTGGTCGCCACCGAGGTGCACGCCCGCGTCTCGTTCGGCCACGGACGGCCCGGCCTTGCCGGGCACCTGAAGAGCGCGGCCACCATCGCTGCCGGCTGGCTGGTCACGTCCGCTGCGGTCGGCGCGCTGGCCGTGCTCCGCCCCGGCGCCGGACTCGTCCTGCAGCAGACGGTGTACCTGTCGGCCACCGCGCTCGTCGGGATGGGCCGCTATCTCGTACTGCGTCTGGCGGTGTTCGCCGAGGGTGCCCCGCAGCGCCGGACCGGCGGCGAAGTCCGGTTGCGGGCCGCCTACGACGCGGCGGCGTAAGTGTGTGGCTGTGCTCGACGCAAATGCCCAGGAGGCCAGCGACCTCGGCAAGGCCCTCAAGCGCGGCGGGTGAGGCCGGCCGTCCCGATCAGGTGCTGCCCGGCCCGCCCGCCGGAGGGTAGCCTCCGCAGCCCTCGCCCAACTCCTCCGAGTGGGGCGGTGTGTGACGTGCGCGTTTGCCCGGCCGGGTCGTCGGCCTGCCCGTCCTGCGCGGTGCCGGTGGCATCGTCGGCGAGATGCCGGTGCGCGTCCGCCGGGGAGCGGGCTCAGTCGACGGCGAGGGCGTCCAGCAACTGCCGCAGCGCCTGCACTATGTTCCGTGCACCGGAGGCGTCCACCGCCTCCAGTACCGTCGCCGCCGGATCGAGGACGGCGACCAGGTGCCCGGCGCGGACGGAGGCCGGCAGATCGCGCAGCGCGGCCCGGAAGGCGGATCCGTTCCACCGCACCCGGGCCAGATCCCCGGCGAGCGCGTGCTCCCCGTCCGCCGGGAACCAGTTCCCGCCCTCGTACGCCGCCAGGAGCACGAGAGCGTCCCGTTCAACGGCATCGGTCAGCGCGGTGGTGGTCACACGCCTTCAACGACCCGCAGCACCCTATGTGACGGCGCCCCGGTGTGACAGAGCACGACTGTTTGCGAGTGATCGCAAGGAGCGAGCTGGTCACCAGCTCCAGGGAGCGCGACGGTTCGCGAGGGCGGAGCACGAAGGTTGCGAGTTCGGCGCAGGCAACGTCACTGAAGGTGATCGGCTGAGGTGTCCTGTCCCGACGACCTGGACTCAGGAGCCATGGGCGCAAAGCCTGACGCGGTGTCGCTGAAGGTCGACTTCCGCAACCCGCACCGTGATCTGGTCGCCCTCGCTGACGAGTTGGGCTGGGCTTTCGACTGGCGAGTCGGTCATCTCGGATACGTGCAGAAACCCCTCGATGCCGGGGGCGAGTCACACGAACACGCCTCCAGCAGAGGTCCGTACGGTGAGTGGTGTAACTCCCGTGCAGAGAGCGACAGTTGATGACTGATGTGACGAGGACGGCCTCGTCGTCAGCTCTCAGTGCGGTAGTGGGCGGCGGTCCCTGTGGCGTGCGGGTTGAGTTCGGGGCGCAGGACCAGGTCCTCGTCGTAGTCGCCGCCGTTCTGGTGGCGGAACGGCAGCGGTCCGGTGTACGGAAGGTCCTCGAGACGCTGGCGTAGGACGTTCGCGTGGAAGGCGTACGCGGCCTCGTCCACACGGTCGGCTCCGTGGACGAGCAGCGGGGGCAGGACCTCGATCCCCGCGTACCACAGCGTGCCGTGCTGGAGAGGGAAGAGCAGGTCGTTGAGCTCACCGTTGACGCCGCGAGGGCCGAGGCTCGCCTCCCGAGCACCGGCACTGACGACGACCATCGCGCGCTTACCCGCGAGCGCCCCCTCGCCATAGCGCAGTTGGCGCCCCTGGGCGTCACGGACGCCGAAGGCGAACCCGCCGACGAAGACGCGGTCGAACCAGCCTTTGAGGATGGCCGGCATCCCGTACCACCACAACGGGAACTGCACGACAAGCGTGTCTGCCCAGGACAACTTGTCGTGTTCGACGGCGATGTCAGGGGACAACGCGCCCCGTTCGAAGGCCTGCTGGGCCGCGCTGCCGACGACGAGCCGCTCGCCGTCGGGGTGGGAGAAGTCACTGGCCCTGACGACCGGGTCGAACTTCATCGCGTACAGGTCGCTGGTGCGCACCTCGTGCCCCTGGTCCAGGAGGCGTTGGACACCGTCGCGGTACAAGGAGCCGTTCAGGGAACGGGGTTCGGGGTGGGCGGTGAGCCACAGGACTTTCACTGTAGGTTCCCTTCTGGCAGATCCATGATCGTGCGCACCTACCCGGCCCGTCCTGGGGCAACCCGCCGCCGGGACCGTCCCGGACGCGGTGACGCCGAGTCCCCGCCAGTGGCCTGGCAGGGACTCCAGGGATGCGCGGGTGTCGCGGCGCGGCCTACTTGGCCTCCACCACCTCGTCCGTCAGCAGCGGATAGACTCCGTTCTCGTCGTGGTCCTCACGGCCGGTGAGGGCCGGGGTGAAGATGCACAGGAACGTGCTGTCCTCGATCGGCTTGATCGTGTGGTTGTCGGCGTCGTCCAGGATGTGGAGGGTGCCGGGCGTGATGACGTGTTCCTCGTTCTCGTCGCGGTCGACCAGAATCATCTTCCCGGAGATGCAGAAGACGGCTTCCACGTGGTTCGCGTAGCAGATGTCGGTCTCGGTTCCGGCGTACACGACGGTCTCGGAAACCGAGTACCCGAATCCATCCGAAGCCAGCAGGATGCGCTTGCTGCGCCACGCGCCGCTCGCCGCCGTGACATCGCGGTCAGTGCCTTCGATCTCCGAAATCCTGCGAACCTGCATGATATTCCTCCTGATCGTTCTCGAATTCTTGGCGCTATGACAAATGAGGTGAGGTCGATAGGGCTAGCGCGTTTTCAGCGACTTCAGGAGCTCGATGTAGAGGCGGTTGAACTGGGCCCCTTTATCCAGGTAGGCCGCCCCGACGATCGCGCTCTCCCGCAGGTACGTGACGAGGACTCCGTCACCGGGGCGTTCGAGGTCGCCGCGAACGATCTCCACGGAGTCCGCATTCCTGGGGTTCCCCGCGATCTGGATGCGAAGTCCGAATACTTCGGTAGCCATGCTGGGGAAGTACGCGATCCGAGTCATCTTCGATCCGTATCCCAGAGACGACGCTAGCGCCTTCCCAGCGATATTTCCGGTGTCAATCGCATTTTTCCAGAATTCCATGCGGGTTAGCTTTACCGTGCCCCACGGGTCGGGATAGCGGGCGATGTCGCCGGCTGCGAAAACGCCATCGCACCCCAGTACGCGCATATACTCGTCGACCCGTACCCCGTCAGACAGGTCCAGGCCGTTCCCGTCCAGCCATTCCACGTTGGGAACGCTGCCGATGGCCTCGATGAAGAGCGGTCGTTCGGACGCCGCCCCGGGAGGCGACGCCGCGTGCCTGCCTCCGGAGCGCCTTCCCGAGCGGTCGCAGAGGAGCTCCTTCGCCGCCTCGCCTGTCAGCAGAGTGACGCCGTTCGCGGTGACCCAGCGTCCGAGCGCTCGCGCGACGTCCTCGCCCAGGATGTTCTCGAAGGGGCCGTGCCTCATCGCTTCGAGCATGACCACGTCGCAGCCGTACTCCTTGGCCAACGAGGCCAGTTCGCACGCGACGAACCCGGCGCCCGCGATCGTCACCACCTCTCTCCTATGGAGCTCTTGGTGGATGGAGTGCGCGTCGTCCAGGCCGCGCAGCGTCCTGTGCGCGTGCGAGGCGCACTCCTCGTCGTCACGGGCGGCGGTCCGCGGGCGTACTCCCGAGGCGACCACCAGGCCGTCGTAGGCGAACGTTCCGCCGGTGCTCAAGTGCAGGACCCTGCCGCGCAGGTTCGCCGCCTCGACGCGGGTGCCGAGGTGCCAGTCGAGCGCGCTGGTCTCGGCCCCCTTGACCCTCAGGTCCTCGGTGATGGCCGCCCTGAGGTCGGCCGACGGCGGGTACCGCTTCTTCGTGAGTCCCGGCCGGTTGTACGTGCGGTGGGCCTCGTCCCCGAAGACGGTGATCCTGGCACCGGTTTCGCAAGTGAGGACCGATTGGGCTGCCCGCAGGCCGGCTATGCCGGAGCCGACGATGCCGATGCGCGGCGCTGCGCCAGTCATGCGGCGTCACGGCCCATGACGATCGCCTGCAAGGGGCACGAGTCGATGGCGTCCTCGATCGCATCGAGGTTTTCCTCGTCGAACGTCTCCTGGTACGTCAGCTTCCCGTCGGCGTCGAGTTCGAAGTGATCCGGCGCCGAGATGGCGCACAGGCCGTGGTTCTGGCACTTGACCTCGTCAACGGTGATCTTCATGGTCTCCTCCGATCGGAAGCACGGTTTAGGAACGCGAGGTGAACGTGATGGGCAGCACAACCGCCCCCGTGTTGCCGGAGTCGGGCAGCCACTCGGCGTCCTCCCCCACGCGCAGGTCGGTCAGCCGCGTGGCCAGCGTCGAGAGGGCCACGCCGATGTCCGCACGGGCGACGAAGTGCCCAAGGCAGTGGTGCAGTCCGCCGCCGAACGCGAAGTGCGGGGAACGCTCGGCGTCGAGGTCGATGCGGTCAGGGTCGTCGAACGCGGCCGGGTCGGTGGCCGACGTCATGGTGAAGAGGTGGAGCGTGGTCCCCTTCTCGATCGTGCGCTCCTTGTGCTGGAACGTCTCCGCCGCTTCGCGCGAGATCCAGCGGCCGATCGGGTTGACGCGCAGCGCCTCCTCGACCGCCGCGGCGGAGTAGCGCTCAGGGTCCGATGCCAGCTTCTCCCACTGGTCGGGCTGCTTGGAGAACGTCTCGACGCTCAGGGCCAGTTGGTTCCGGGTCGTGTCGATGCCCGCGAAGATCAACAGGATGATGAGGTTGATGAGCTCCTTGTCGGAAAGCTTGCCCGCGTCCTCGTCCCTCGCGTCCACGAGAGTGCTCAGGATGTCGCCCTTGGGGGACTCCCTGCGGCTGCGGACCAGGGACTCGGCGTACTCGGTTAGCTCGACGATGGCCTGGTCGATCCGGGCGATATTCTCCTGGATGGTGATGCCGAGGCCGAGGCCGATCGTAGAGGCGAGTTCGTGGATCTTCTTCCAGTCGTTCTCGTCGATGCCCAGCAACACGCACAGAATCCTGGTCGCGTACGGTGCGGCGAACCGGCTCGCGAACTCGGTGCGCCCGTCCTCGATCCACTCGTCCACCAGGCCGTCCGCCAGATCTTGGAACTTCGCGTGCAGCGGCGCTATCTGGCGAGGCGAGAAGGCGGGGTTCACCAGACGGCGAATCCTGTTGTGCTCGCCGCCCTCCAGCACCAGCAGGGTCTTCTGCCACCACTCGTCGAAGTGTCCTTCGACGACCCCGTGCTGGGCGGGCCACTTGGCCGATCCTTGCGTCAACAGGGGGCTCTTCAGGAGGGCGCTGCTGTCCTCGTAGCGCAGGACGGCGATGCCCCAATCCGTACGTGCGTACCAGTGGGCGTCTCGTGCCTTCCGCACCTCCTCGGAGTCCATGCGGAAGTAGGCGTTGCTGATGTCGAGGTGCAGTGTCGTGGGTTGCGTGGCCATGACGGTCGGCTCCCAGTCGTCGGATGCGGTGCTGCTCGGACCAGTGACGGGCGGCCCGGTTCAGCCGGCGGTCAGCGGGCCGATGCGGTACAGGACCTCGTCGTGGTGGCCCTCGCTGTCGGCGAAGAGGGAGCTGGGGAAGAGCACGCGGGTCTCAACGGGGGCCGAGTGCTTCTTCGCGTACTGCTTCAGCACCATGATGATCGCCTTGTTCTCGGCGGAGACAGTGGCCTCGACGTACCGGGCGCCGTTGGCAACCTGCTGGTCGGCCGCCTCCTGGAAGAGCTTGACGCCGAGGAACGGGATGCCGTGGCGCGGGTTGACGGCGGTCTGCCACACGAAGTAGGTCTCGGGCTGCTCGGGGCGGCGGTAGCCCGTGAGGAAGCCGACGAGTTCGTCGTCCACCGTCGCGACCAGCGAGCCGTCGGCGAAGTCCCGGAACCATAGCGAGTAGTAGTAGAGGCTGTTGGAGTCCAGGCCGGGAGTGTCCTCGACCATCTTCCACACGGCGGGTCCGTCCTGAGGGACCGGTGCGCGGAAGACTGCCCGCTTCTTCTCGGCAGTGTTCGGCTCCGTGGAGGCTGCAGTGGGCATGGTGATCGTCATCTCGGGTCGGGCCTTTCTTTCGTGTGTCTCTCATGTCGGTGGCGGGCGCGGTCACGCCGTTTCGTAGACCGCGCGCTGCACAGTGCGCAGTCCCTCGTCGAGTTCATCGGTGGTGATGGTGAGCGGAGGCAGCAGCTTCAAGACCTCGTCGTAGGCCCCGGAGGTCTCCACGAGGAGCCCGAGTTCGAAGGCGCGGCGTGCGGCGCGCCCCGTGTGCCGAGGGTCGGCGAGCTCCAGGCCCCAGGCCATCCCGCGGCCGCGGTAGGCCGATCCGCTGTGGTGTGCGGCGGTGTCGTGGAGCGCTGCCTCGATGGTCTGGGCGTGCGCCAGGGTCTGCCGCTCCAGCGTGTCGTCGCTCCAGTAGGTGTTGAGGGCGGCGGTCGCGGTGACGAAGGCCGGGTTGTTGCCGCGGAAGGTGCCGTTGTGCTCGCCCGGCTCCCACACGTCGAGCTCCGCTCGGAACAGGCAGAGCGACATGGGCAGTCCGTAGCCACTGATGGACTTGGAGACGGTGACGATGTCCGGCGTGATGCCCGACTCCTCGAAGGAGAAGAAGGCGCCGGTGCGGCCGCAGCCCATCTGGATGTCGTCGACGATGAGCAGCATGTCGTGCCGGCGGCAGAGCTGGGCGAGGGCGTGCAGCCACTCGGCGCGGGCGACGTTGATGCCGCCCTCGCCCTGGACCGTCTCGACGATGACGGCGGCCGGCTGGTTCAGGCCCGAGCCCTGGTCCTCCAGGAGCCGCTCGAACCAGATGAAGTCCGGGGTCCTGCCGTCGAGGTAGTTGTCGAACGGCATGGGGGTGCCGTGTACCAGCGGGATGCCGGCGCCGGCCCGCTTGAAGGCGTTGCCGGTCACGGCGAGCGAGCCGAGCGACATGCCGTGGAAGGCGTTCGTGAACGACACGATCGACTCGCGGCCCTTGACCTTGCGTGCCAGCTTGAGGGCGGCCTCGACGGCGTTGGTGCCGGTCGGGCCCGGGAACATGACCTTGTAGGGCAGGTCCCGCGGGCGCAGCACCGTGTTCTGGAAGTACTCGAGGAACGCGCGCTTGGCCGTGGTGGACATGTCCAGGCCGTGGGTGACGCCGTCGTGCTCCAGGTAGTCGAGCAGGGTGCGCTTGAGCACGGGATTGTTGTGGCCGTAGTTGAGAGAACCGGCCCCGGCGAAGAAGTCGAGGTACTCGTGCCCGTCCTCGTCGTACATCCGGCTACCTTGCGCGCGGTTGAACACGGTGGGCCAGCTGCGGCAGTAGCTGCGTACCTCGGACTCCAGGGTCGTGAAGACGCTGAGGTCGGGCTGGGTGAGCGTCATGCCGCGACCTGCTCGCCCTGTGTCGCGAGGACGAAGTCGGTGAAGGTGTCCACGGAGACGAAGTCGTCCGCGTCCAGCTCCTCCGGGTCGACGACCAGGCCGATGGAGTCCTCAAGGAACATGAGCATCTCGAGCATGGTGGTGGAGTCCAGGTGCAGGTCGGCGAAGAGCTTCACGTCGCCGGTGAGACCGGTGACGGGGCGCTCCAGGACGTCAGTGAGGGCGCTCTCGAGGGCGGTGACGACGTGCTGGCGGTCCATGGTCAGTTCCTCACGTGTGTCGGGTGGTTGTCGTTCTCGGGCGTTGCTCTGGTGGGGCGTGCGGGGGTCAGTGGGCCAGGCGCGCTTGGAGGGCCTCTGTGGTGACCGAGGCGGGCGGGTCCTGTTCGATCAGGGCGGCCAGCTTCTTGCGGTCGACCTTGCCGTTGCCGTTGGTGGGCAGGGCGTCGAGGCGGACGCAGCGGCGCGGGATCTTGAAGGGTTCGATGTGGTCCCGCATACCCTCGCGCACCTGGTCGGCGGTGAGGTCCGCGACGACGACGAGGAGCGCGGTCCGCTTGCCCTCAGGAGGCAGTACGGCGGCAGAGGTCACTCCGTCGACCCGGGTCGCGGCGGCCTCGACCTCGGTGGTGCTGAGGCGGAACCCGCGCTCCTTGTAGAGGTCGTCCCTGCGGCCGGAGAAGTAGAGGTAGCCGTCCTTGTCCTGCCAGCCGTAGTCGCCGGTGTGCAGCTCGGGGAACAGCCCCTCCGTGCGCGGGAAGCGCTCGCCGGTCAGCTCGGGGCGGCGCCAGTACCCGGCCATGACGTTGGGTCCGCGGACGACGATCTGGCCGATCTCTCCCGCGGGCAGCCGGTCTCCGTCGTCGTCGACGATGAAGACCTCGGTGCCTGGCAGCGGCAGCCCACAGGAGCCCGGGTGGTCCAGGTCCCCATCGGGGGGCATGATCGCCGTGCGCTTGCACTCGGTGAGGCCGTACATCACCTGGATTCGCAGGTGGGGCAGGGCGGCGCGCAGCGCGGTCATGGTGGGCTCGGAGAGCGCCGCACCAGTATTGGTGAGCAGGCGTAGGCGGCTCGGCCCCCCGCTGCTGCGGCTGAGCAGCCAGGCGAGTCGGTCCGAGACGGAAGGCATGGAGGGCAGGACGGTGGCGCCCGCCTCCTCCAGGCTGCGCAGCAGCGGGGGGCCGACCTCGGCGACCGTGGCCAGGTGGAGTCGGGCGCCGCTGAGGGCCGCGAGGTAGACCTGGTAGAGGCCGTAGTCGAAGGAGAGCGGGAGCGGGCAGTAGACGACGTCGTCACTGCGGTACTCCAGGCACTCCTGGATCGCGATGGCGGCGAATAGCACCTGCTGGTGGGTGCTCACCACGGCCTTGGGCAGGGAGGTGGTGCCCGAGGTGTAGATCAGGCTGACGGGGTCCACGCCTAGGGCGTTCGGGCCGGCGGGGGTAGCGGGCTCGGCGGTGTCCGCGTCGAGTGCCGTGCGCACGAGCTCGTCGAGCACGAGAGAGCGGACGCCGTGCTCGGCGGCGGTCCGTCCGGCGTCGAGGTCGTCGGAGACCAGCAGCGCGGGCTCGCAGTCGCGCAGGACGTGTTCCAGCGGCCCGCCGCGTACTTGCTCGTGGAGCACGCTGAAGACGGCGCCGACACGCGAGGCGGCGTAGACCAGGATGGCGATGCCGATGCCGTCGGAGGCGGTGACGATGATCCGGTCGCCGCGCCGCAGGCCCTCGCGCCGCAGGCGGGCGGCCATGGCGGTGGTGGCGGTGGCGAGTTCCCGGTAGGTGAGGCCGCGATCGCGTGAGCTCAGTGCGGCCGACTCCGGATCGCGGTCGGCGGCCCGGTCCAGTATCTCGTGCAGGAGCTGCGGAATGCGGGGCATCAGGCCTCCTCGGCCGTGGGGATGCGGGCGGTCGCCATGTGTGCCCGGCGGTGGGGTACAACAGTGGTGGCGGTCGCAGCGCACACGAGTTGAGGCTCGTCGAGGACCTCGCCGGCGCTGTCGGCCTCTTCGGGGCTGGCGCGGATGACCTTGTGCGCCTCCAGCTCGACCACGCGGCGCAGTCGAGTCTGGCGCACCAGCCGTGCGCGCGCCTCGATGTAGTCGCCAGGCCTCACGGGCGCGGTGAAGCGGATGTCGCTGTACTGGGCCAGCAGTCCTTCGTCGCCGTCCGTGCGGACGGTGATCTCGGTGACGAGGTCGCCGAACAGGCGCAAGATGCGCGCACCGTCGACGAGATTGCCCCCGTAGTGAGCCTCTTCCTGGCCGACGCGTACGCGGAGGAAGGCGGTGGTCTGCGCTTCTCGCTCGTCGCGGGTACTGGTCTCGATGGTCGCGGTCGCGGGAGTGTTCGGCGGCGGCACGGCGTCAAGCTCCTTCGGTGCAGTGGGTTCGGTTCGTCCGTCTCCGCCGGCTTCGCCGGTGGGGTCGTCGGCGGTCGCACCAAGGGCCTCGGGAAAGCTGATGGCGACGGCGGCCACGACGTTCTGCTTATGAGTTATGGAGACCGAGACGGATGACGGGGTCAGTTGCGCAGCTCGTCCGCGGAGGTGGACGACAGGGGCGCCGTGCGCGGTGTGTTCCACGTAAATCTCCCGTGGCGTCACACCTTGCAGGAAACCGATTCCCAGGACTTTGAGGAGAGCCTCTTTGGCGGCGAACCGACCGGCCAGGAATTCCAGGCGACGATCTTCGCCGAGGGTCTCGGCATGGGCTATTTCCTCCGGGGCGAAACTGAAGCGCAAGAACCAGGGTCGTTCGATGAGGCGGCGGAGTTCGGAGCGGTCGAGTACGTCCAGTCCGACTCGCGCAGCTTGCTTCGCTGCGGTTCTCATTCGGATCAGGTGTCCATACGGATCACGTGTTCAGGCGGACACGGCGCGGAGATCGACGAGGCGCTGCTTCGCCAGCAGGTCCTCCGTCGTGTCGCGCTCCCGGATGAGGTGGGCGCGCCCGCCGTGGACGAGCACCTCGGCCGGGAAGCCGTGGCTCAGGAAGAGGCCGGGTGAAGCGGTCGGCCCGTAGGCTCCGGACCGCTCCACCGCGAGCAGGTCTCCCGGCCGTACTTCCGGCAGACGGACCTTCTTGGCCACGACGTCGTTGGGCGTGCACAGGGGTCCTGTCACGCTGTAGGGGCGCGAGGCTCCGGCGGCCCGGTTTCCCAGGTGGCGGACCGGGAAGTTGCGCTTGACGAAGCTGCCGACGCCGACGGCTGCCATGTGGTGGTTCGTGCCGCCGTCGGCCACCACGAAGCTCTCTCCCATGGACTCCTTCACGTAGCGGGCGCGGACGACGTACGTACCGGCCGTGGCGGTGAGGAAGCGGCCCAGTTCCATGATCATTCGGCAGTCTGGGTTGCGCACCGAGAAGGGGGTGATGACCTCCGTGAGGCCGGCGCCCAGCGCATCGAGGTCCAGGTCCTCCTCGTTCTCGAAGTAGGCGACGCCGAGTCCGCCGCCGAAGTCGACGGTCTCCAGGGGGAAACCGAGCTGTCCGGCCAGGTCCTCCGCATTGGCGAGGATGCGCCGGGTGTTCTCGACGACGTCCTCGTGGTTAAGAAACCGCGTCCCCATGTACGCGTGCACGCCCTTCACTCGGACGTTACGGAGGGCCGCGAGGCGGTGCTTGGAACCGCGCAGTTCGGCTTCATCGATGCCGAACTGCCGGGGTTTACCGCCCATGGCCAGCCCGGACCCCTTGCTGTCGAAGGCCGGGTTCACCCGGAGGAGCACCGGGAAGTCGTCACGTCCTGCCGCTGCCAACAGCGAGTCGAGCAGGTCGAGTTCATCCAGTGACTCGCAGACAATCGCGTGAATGTCGGCTTCGACGCACGCGGTGAGCTCCCTCTCGTCCTTACCGGGGCCGAGGAAGATAATGTCGCCAGGATGGACTCCCGCCCGCAGGGCGGTGGCCAGTTCGGCGTAGGAGGAGACCTCGGCTCCCGTACCGAACGAGTTCAGCAGGGCGCAGACGCTGATGTTCGGGTTCGCCTTGAGCGAGTAGAAGATGTCGGCGCCGGCGGGGAGCAGGCCGCGCAACGTGCGGTACGTGTCCGCGAGGACGTCCGCGTCGTAGACGAACAGCGGGGTGCCGTACTTCTCGGCGAGATCCGCCATCGAATTTCCCTGGACACTGTTCTTCGAGGTCGTCATACGGTCACTGCCACCCGCCGTCGTCTTCGGGTGAGAGGCAAGGAATTCCCCTCTTCACCGGTGAGCTATCGGAGATGAACATTCGCTCTTTCATGACTCGCCTCTCGCTGGTTTGCTGTGCGGCGATAACGAGTCTGCGATGTTCGCAGCGGCGAGGGAAGGGCGGACGGTTGGCCTAAAGGGTCCTGACCTGTTCAGGACTGCGGTCGGATTAGTCATCCGGCCAAAGGGACACGGCGATCGCGACATTCTCCGGGCTGGACCGTTTGGGACACGCAAGAATGTGCATGCAGGTCCCACGCACCGCCCGGGCACGGGCAGCGGCGGCGCGTGGCACGGGCGTCGAGAGGAGCAGGGCTCACTCCACGTCGTAGGGGTGGAGGGGCACTTCGGCCCGCCGCAGGGACCAGGCGGCCAGAGGGCTGCAGCTGGTGGTCGCGTGCTGCCAGATCCGCTTCGCTGCCGCCTCGGCCTCGTCCAGGGAGGCGGCGCGGAGAAAGAGGCTGACGACAAGGTGGGGCCGCGTCTGCGTGTGAACGCTGACGTGTTCGACGACGTCCGGCGCTGCGTCGTGGAGCGCCTGCTTGATCTCAGCAGGTGGGTGGGCATCGCCCGAGGGTGCGAGGGTGAGCTGTACGAGGTACATGAGTGGAGTGTCCTGTCCGAATGGTTATTTCCTTTCAACTGCTTGTCGATCGGTGACGTACGGGCCGTCACGGCCGAATGAGGCCCCTAGCAGCCGCGTGCAGGCCGGCCTGGAACCGGCTTCGCGCGCCGAGGTGACCCATGAGTTTCGTGGCGATCCGGCGTGCCGTGCGGCCTGACACGCCCAGCCGCGCCGCAACGTAGTCGTCGGTGTGCCCGAGGGACAAGAGCCTCAGGGCTTCCAGTTGTTGCGGACTGAGGCCCTGTTCGTCACTCGACTGGGCGCTCTCTCCCATGAGTTGGGCGGCCTGCCAAATATTCTCGAAAAGTGCGTAAAGGGACGAAACTAATCCAGCCGTCCGGAGGACCACCGCCCCGGCCGAGGTGTCGTCTGAGTCGACGGCGACGATGGCGATCTTCTTGTCGCAGATGATCAGTCGGTTCGGCAGCGAAGGCGCGGTGCGTATCCGGCCGCCCCGTTCGGCGAGCCAGTCCGCGTGCGCGACCGTGAGGGGATCGTTGCGGACGCTGTCCAGGTACACGGTGCGCATCTGCACCCCTCGCGCGAGCAGGGAGTCCGCGATCGGGCGCGAGCTGCGCAGGTTGGCCTCCGTCTGCGCTCCGCCCGGGGCGAACGTCAGCAGCTCGTCCTGGACCTCGTTGTGAAGCGCCGCCAGGTAGTCGCGTACGGAGTCGACCCCGGTCAGGCGGTGCACCTCGTCCTTGGGGCTCTCCTGGGTGAACTCCGACTTGAGCTGCAAGGCGGCGGCCTGGACCTCCTGCACGCGCTGCTGCTGGGCCGCGAGCTCGGCCCGTTCCCTGGCGAGCAGAATCTCCGCGGCGAGGTGAGGTTCCACGACGTGGAAGCTCTGGGGGTCTTCGAGGGAGTGCCGCACCAGGGCCAGCTCGCCGAGGGTGTCGAGTGCTGCCCGTACCTCCTGCTCGGTCAGTTCGAGCCGGCGCACCAGCTCGGCCATGCCCTCCTGCGGATGCGCCAGCATCTCGCGGTAGACCACTTCCGCGGTGGCGTCGATCTTCAGAACGTCCAGCATGTACTTCCCTCTCTGCACCTGCGTGCGGTAGCGGACGAGGGGGTGCGGGAGCCTGCGGCAACGACGCCCTGCCCTCGTCGTCTACAGCGCCCGACGGTTGTCGAGCGGTAGCATTCCGAATTCGCGAGCAGCACACTGCGGCGCGGGCCGCTTCCAACGCACGAGGCAAGTCCTGACGTTGGACGCGGTCGCGATGAGCGACGACGGCTCGGCTACTCGCTTGCGACGGTCGAACACGAGGCGCTCCGGCCACCGTGCGACTGGGTCGGGCACCTCCCTGACGAGGAGGGACGGCCAGGAGGCAGAGGGGCGTCGGCGTAGAACGGCGCCCGGTGCGACTTCAGCCGGCGCGGCTCGGGTCCTGGCGCTTGCTGGCGAGGAAACGCGCCTTCTTCTCGCGGTTCCCGCAGGTGTTCATCTCGCACCATCTGCGCGTGGCGCCCCGACTGGCGTCGAAGAAAGCGGCCCGACACGTCGGGGACGCACACAACGTCATCCTCCCCTCGCGCGCGCCCGAGACGATGTCAACCGCGTCGGCGGCGATCACGCTGAGAGCGTCCTCGACGGAGGCGGAACCCAGGTACCACTCCTGTTCGCCCCGGGGCGAAAGGACCGCCGAGGCCTGGCCGCCCGTACTGCAGTCATTGATGACCTGGACGGCTGCGGCGGGAGGGGGGACCTGCGTTGCGACGGCGGTAGCGGCTTCATGGATCGCTTCACGCAGTTGCCGAGCATGCTCCAGCTGGGAATCGCTGCACGAATCGACCTTGAGCCCGTTGACCGCCAACCAGTCGACCAGCCGCTCGGGGATGGGAATGCGTTCGACGGGTTCACCGCAGCGTTCTGTGAGGGTTGCCGTGAAGCTGGTCGCCAGCACCTTGCCAAGACGGAACTCGGGGAATCGCTTGACGGACATGGAACCACCTTAGCCGGTTGCCATGCCGAGGACAAGCAAGCGAACTGCTCCAGGTGGTTCCGCGCTGCTGGAGGGCACGGCACCCCGCGTCCGCGTCTCCGTGGACGGACGGTGCGCTTCGCGGTCCTGATTAGGCCAAGGACGATTCAGGACACTCGAAGACCCTTTCTTTACTCTCTGCGAGCTTGCAGTATCGAAAGGGCCGGAGGACGGACCAATGAGCCGCGAGAAAAAAGGCCTTGGAATTCCGGCACCCCGCCCCGCGAGCCGATGAATTGCGCTCCTATACGGGCAGAAGAAGCCGCCGCTCCCTGAAAAGGAGAACAGCACATGACTGTCGCTCAGCGCCCAGACCTGTATCCGACCCGAGTCCTCGGTGAAGCCGTTCCCAAGCCGCGGACGGACCCGTCGGTGTGGGGAGAGGCTCCGGGCCCGCTCGACGCCGAGCAGCTCAAGCAGTACGAGTCCAACGGCTACCTGGTCCTCGACGACCTGCTCTCCACGCAGGAGGTGGACCTCTACCTCTCCGAACTCCGGCGCCTCGGTGAGGACCCGGCGCTGCGCGCGAGCGAGCGCGTCATCCTGGAACCGGAGTCCGACGAGGTCCGTTCCGTCTTCGAGGTCGAGAAGGTCAGCGAGATCTTCGCCGAGCTGCTCCGGTCGCCCCGGCTCATGAACATCGCCCGCCAGGTACTCGACTCCGAGGTCTACATCCACCAGAGCCGGGTCAACTACAAGCCGGGGTTCGGCGGCGCCCCGTTCCACTGGCACTCCGACTTCGAGACCTGGCACTCCGAGGACGGCATGCCCCGGCCGCGCGCGTTCAGCGTCTCGATCTCCCTCACCGAGAACCACCCGTTCAACGGCCCGCTCATGGTCATGCCCAGCACCCACAAGACGTTCGTCCCCACGGTCGGGGCCACCCCGCAGGACTACCACAAGGAGTCGCTCCGCGTGGCCGCCCCCAGCGTCGGCTCCCCGGACCGCAAGCACCTGACGCACATGGCGGAGGAGCACGGGATCGAGCAGATCACGGGTCCCGCCGGCTCCGCGGTGATGTTCGACTCCAACCTGCTGCACGGCTCCAACGGGAACCTCTCGCCGTTCGCGCGCTCGAACATCTTCATCGTCTACAACAGCGTGGAGAACACGCTGGGGGCACCCTACGCTGCGGACACTCCGCGTCCGCAGCACCTCAGCAACCGCGAATTCCCCTCCTCGCGGGGCATGTAGGGCACCCGCGCCCGTCGCCGCACAGGTGAGGCCGTGCTGGCCTCGGCCGTGCCAGCGCCCCCTCTCCGGGCGCCGCACGGGCCGGGGCCCGGCTTGCGTAGTTCCGGCCGCCGGTCCGTCGCAGGGTCGGCCTCCGACGCAATACTCGCGCGGCGCCCCAGGCAGGAGCGTGGAACCGGCTTGGCCGGTTGACTTAAGAATCACAGACTGGTAGAACCGTCTCAGGTGGTTCATCCTCGACTCGGAGACCTCATGGCGCCCTCGAAAACCAGCCCTGAGTGCCCTGCGGCCCACCGCGCGGCGCACACAGGTCCCACCGGGCTCGGAGAGAGAAGACCGACGGCGGATTTAGCAGTCCTGCCGGGCGTCGTCGCAAAAGTCCTCCTCCTGCTGCGCTCGCCGAAGAAAGCCAACTGAGACGAGGTCTGCCATGACCGGAACTGTCCTTGCCCCAGCACGGTCCACCGGCGTGTCGAAGAAGGTCCTCTTCCCGCTGCTGCTGGTCCCCATGTTCCTGGGCGGTGTGGACTCCACGCTGTTCAACTCCATCGCCTACGACCTGCCGGTCCTGACCGACTCATGGCGCCTGTGGTTCATCGACGGGTACACGATCGCCCTCGCCTCCAGCGTCGTCCTCGGCTCGCGTCTGGGCGCACGCCTGGGTCCCGGCGTGACGCTGGCGACCGGCCTCTTCGTCTTCGCCCTCGCGGGGGCGAGTCCCGCACTGCTGGACTCGGCGACGACGTGGACGGCGAGCCGGTTCATCCAAGGCTTCGGCTACGCGCTGATCGTCTCCAGCGTCGCCTCGGTCATCGGCGGACTGCCCGAGACGTCGGAGCGCACCCTCGGCTACTCCCTGTGGATCACCACATACGCCATCGGAGCCGGTACAGGACCCCTGATCGGCCGGGCGTTCGTCGGCATGGACGCCTACACGATGCTCTTCTGGCTGCCCGCCGCCGTCGCCCTGGTGTGCGGAGTGCTCGCCACCGCGCTGCTGCGCGGCATCACCCTGGGACAGGCCTCATCGACCAGGGTCGACGTCGCCTCTTCCGCCCTCGCCTTCGTGGGCTTCGGACTCTTCGTGGCCGGACTGCAGAGCCATGGTGCCGCGTTCGGGCGCCTCCTCGCGACGGTCGCGGGCTGCCTGGTCCTGGCGGTCTTCTGCACGCGGCAGCTCCGCTCGCTCGACCCGCTTATCGACGTACGGATGCTCAGCTTCTCCCGGCTCGGCGCGCCTTCCCTCGCGCTCGTCGTGAGTTCCGCCAGCTACACGGGATCGGTCTTCCTGTTCAGCGCGGAGGCCGACTCGCTCCTGTCGATCCTGCCGGTTTCGGTCCTGGCCCTGTGGGTCTCCCTCGGCGGGTTCGCGTTCCACAAGCTCCAGGCCCGCTTTACCGCAGTGCGCATGCTCCAGGTCAGCCTGGCCACCTGCGCCGTCGGCCTCATCGTGGCCGCCTTCGTCGGCCTGTGGCCCGCCAGCTTCCTGATCGGCCTAGGCGTCGGCGTCTCCATGGCCTCCGGCGACGCCTACCTGCTGGGCAGCGTCCCGCCGAAAGACATCGCGCGCGCCGCGGCCCTCCAGGAGACGGCCCTCGCGGTGGGTGCGGCGCTGGGCGTAGCCGGCTTCGGTGGCATCTTCGCCGCCACCGACTCGGCCGTAGGGACGGCCGTCATCACGGCGGTCATGATCGCCGTCGTCGTGGCGGCGCTGCGCTGCAACCGGGGCGTCTTCAAGGCGTAGCTCGAGCGCCTCGCGGGTCACGCGGGTGGCTACCGATCCGCCGGTGGCCACCCGCGTTCCGCGGTCCGGGTCTGTACGGTCTTCGATGTAACTCCCGATCATGGAAGTGACGCAATCATTACGTCAAGCAGGTTCTCCTCAGCTCCCTCCCAGGTGGCCGAGTGCGTCCCCGCTTGGGTGATGAGTGGTCCGGGACTCCGGCTCACCGTTGAGTACGCGGAAGGCAACGGCCTCGGTGCTGCCGGTGCCGAAGGGATGGCGGCCAGCGACCGCGACATCGGCGCCCTGGCCGAAGTCATGCGCCTGCTCACTACCGGCCACCGCGTCGCCCTCGCCCTCGCCCGAGGAGGACAGCAGCTCGCCGCGCTGGCCCTCGCCGCCCGCGACCTCAAAGACCGGCGCCGCACCACCTGCCCCGAACTCGTCCTCTTCCCCTCCTGGGGCGAAGTCCAGGACTACGCCCTCTACGACCCCGCCGGTCGTGACCTGCGGCCCTTCGTCGACCTCGTCGACACCCACGGCCCCGACGCCATCCTCAACGCCGTCGACCAACTCACCGACGAGGCCCACGCCGATGTGACCGTCTCCACCGCCCACACCGCCAAAGGCCGCGAATGGCCCACCGTCCAAATCGGCAACGACTTCCCACCGCCCAAAGACACCGACCAGCACGACGACCGGGGACGCCCCGTCCCGGAACCCGTCAACGACACCGACGCCCGCCTCGCCTACGTCGCCGTCACTCGCGCCCAACAGCACCTCGACCTCGGCGGCCTCTCATGGATCACCACCCACCCGTCTGGCGAGGTCAGTCGTGTCGTTCGCGTTCTCCGGTGACGAGGAATTTCACGTCACGGCAGAATTTGTCGAAGGAGGGCGCTGCGGCGCGCGCGGTGTCCAGGTCGAACTGTGCTGCGAAGGACGGCTGGTGTGCGGTCTCCTGGTACGTCGCGCCCGGTGGCATCTGCCGTGAGAGCCACTCCTTGGCGCCCCGGATGCTCTCTGGACGCGGTGGCGGCTGGAGGTCGTGCGGCAGTCCGGCGCGGCCGGCCAGGCTGGCCGCGCCGGCGAGGAACCAGGCTTCGAATTCACGGACTGCCGCGACTGCGACCAGCGGGACGTTGTGGTGAGTGGCTTGTGCGTGCTCATGCAGGGTCCGGGCCAGCTCGACGGGGCAGTCGTCGTCCGAGTCCAGCAGAGCCAGGACCCCGGTCGGCCGGGGGGAACGCGTCATGACGATGGTCAGGGTGTGCTCGAGGTGGTTCTTTTTGAGCATCCGGTCCCGGGGGAGGCGGTGAGGACGCTGGATGTCTGCGTACATGCCGGGCAGCAGGTGAGGGACAAGGCGGTTCAGCAGCCCGTGCAGGGCTCTCTCTTCCCCGTGTCCCTCGACGATCGAGGCGATGACCGGGTAGGGGCTGTTCACCGCTGCTCGCCCTCTTCCCGCTGCCCTGGTCCCGAAGCGGTTGCAGGACGCATCTCTCCACTGCGCAGGAGTTCCGGCAGGGTCAGCACGCCGTCGGCGAGGAGGCGGCGCCCTGAGCCGTCGATCGGCCCGATCACGGTTCCTGTTCCGGCGTCCCGGACGATCAGCAGATGGTCGGGATCGGCGGCCGCGTTGTCCAGGAGGTCCGCGCTCTGTGTAGTGACGATCACCTGGGTATTGCGGGAGGCGGCTACCAGGGCGTCGTAGAGGGCGCCGAGCATCGGGGGGTGCAAAGAGATCTCTGGTTCTTCGATCCCGACGAGCGGGATGTTGCCCTCCAGCGCCAGCGGCTGGAACAGCGCGGCCAGGACCGCAGTGAGGCGGAGGGTCCCCTCCGACAGCGACCGGCGGTCGACCCTGGTTTCGTGTCCGTCCGCCTGGAGGAAGCGGCCGACGACATAGGCGAGGCTGGCTTCGGATACCTCGACGCCGTCCACCGCGACGGCGTTGTCGATCATGGTGGAGAGGTAGCCGTCCACGGCCTCCTTGGCCCAGGGATACTGCTTGCTCATCTTGGTGAGCACTCGGGCCAGATGGCTTCCTCGCTCGCCGAGCAGTTGTCCGCTCGTACTGCTCGAGGTGTCGTCGACGTCCCGCAGGGCCGGCGTCAGGAACTCGTAGAAGCGCATACGGCCCAGGGAGCGGACGAGTGCACGCGCCTCACGGTTGCCGCGACTGAGACGGATCGGCAAAAGGAAGTCGTCCCGGAAGACAGGCTCGTCCCCGGACGGGTCGGGGGGGAACGGCTCGCCGACCAGAGTTCCGTTGATGACGAGTTCGTCCTTGCGCACCACCGGCAGGGAGGGGTCACGCTGCGGGTCGGTGCCGATCTCCACTGTGTAGGCGGCATCGAAGGGGGTGCGGCCGTCGTGTGCACGGACTTCCATGTGAATGCGGAAGGACTGTGCCTGCCGGCCGGCTCCGTCGCGGTGCAGGACTTCATCGAGGCCGCCGCGTGGTTCGAGTGCACGTGCAGGCGAGGTTCGCACAGCATCGCGGACGAACCTCAGAGCGTCGAGGAAGTTCGACTTGCCTGCGGCGTTCGGGCCGGCCAGGACGGTCAGAGGGCCAAGGCGTACGTCGCAGCCTCCGATGGAGCGGTAGTTCCCGATCTGCAGCCGAGTGAGGAACTCGGAGGGGGGCTGGTGTTCGACGGTCATGACAGTGCCCTGGTCGGGACGGGTTGCGGACTCCGGTACGAAACCGCGGCAGGCAGTGACGTTCTCACGGTGCCCGCGGCAGAAAACCGCTTCTGACGGCTTGAGGCAATACGGCTCGTCAAAGCAGCCTCCGGTCGCCTGATGTCACCGGCGCGGGCTTTGGGCGTTGCCGGGGGCACTGCTTGGGTGAAGCGTGTGAGGTACGTGCTGCTCACCGTACGTTGCCTGCTGTGATCCACAATCCGTCACCCTATCCGGATGACTGCGGACGTTCCGAGCAACAGCCCGGTCGACGGGACTGAAGGCCGCGCACCAGGGTGAGGGCAAGACGCCGCGCATGTGACGTGCACCGAGCAATAGCAGCACCCGCTGACGAGACCCGACCCGCCCTAGGCCGGCGGAAGACTGCAGAGGCAGAGGAGGACCGCATGGCCCCATCGTCAAAGATCTTCTTCGAAGAAGTACGAGCGGCTTACGCAGAGACGGCAGGTTCTCTGCGTCTGGCCGGTCCGGTCGAGACGGAGAACGTCCTACCGGTGTCGACGTACACAGCCGGCGGCGTCGAGTACAGCGTCGAACTCGACATCAGAGAGGGCTATGTGGACTGCGTCGTCGGCACCGAAACAGAAACTGTCGACTTCACCGTGAACGTGGAGCAGCTGGCACTGACGGCCGGGGTCATCGAGGTCCACGGAAAAATCTCCTACAGCGCCCGCAACCTCACCCAACTCAGAAAATCACTGTCGGGGCAAGCCAGATACGTCCGGCTCGTACACCCTTTGCTGGCCGACAAGGCCACAGAAGCACTGATGCGACGGGCCGGCGCACGTGCATGGAAGAAACCGGCACGCCCTTGAAGCAGGGCTTGCAACTGACTCGGCTGCGGTTCCTGCTCCTCGAACACCACTGGCGGCTCGTAGACCCTGAGCAGTCGCGGAAAGTCCAGCGATCGTCGGGATCACACGACGGTCAACGGGGGCTGACGTCGTGCGTGGCGATCGTGTGCGGGAAACGAAAATCCATGGCCCGGCCGACCTCTCGCCAGGCCACCTCTGCCACCGGGACCAAGACAGGCGCCGTCACCGCCACTAACGGCCACCCCTTCTGGGTTCCCGCACTCCATCAGTGGGTCGAAGCAGGCAACCTGACGGCCGGTCAATGGCTGCAAACCAGCAGCGGCACTCGGGTACAGATCACTGCCATCCGTCACCACACCAAGCAGACCCCGGTCTACAACCTCACCGTCGACGATCTCCACACCTACTATGTGGGCACTGGCCAAGGTGACCTGGTCCACAACGCTCAGCCTGGCTGCGGGCCCCACCTCGCCCTGGGTCTGAGAAGCATCCATGGTGGCCAGCAGGGGCTTCTGGACGAGTTCGCTCGAAGCGTCGCAGCGATCACCTACACCGACGCCATGTTCAACGTCCCCATCGGGGGCGTCATGACCGAGCCCATGGTCCGAGACATGATCGACGTCGTTGTCAGCCGCAGTGGACGCATGACCTTCAACATGCACGGCATCACAAGGGTCGACGAAATGCTGACCGGCGGAGAGAGTTACGTAGCCACGCGTGGTCACGGCGATGGAGCTGCGCTACATCTGCGGGAACGCGGCTGCCCGGGCCATCACGACCTTCGTGAACGGAGACGCGCCATGCTGAGTGACTCTCGCAGTCCGGAATCGGCATGGACGCGCCTGCTGCAGGAGTTCCGCCCCCCACACTCCGGCTCGGACCTCTACACGCCGGCGATGTGGACCCTGCTGCAGGCCGCCCACAGGCATCCGCTGCTGAGCACGCTGTATCCAGAGCTGTCGACCACCATGCTCACCTTCTCCCGGACAGACGACTTCCAGATGCGCGGGGGCGAACGGTTCCCTGTCATCGGCGCTGCCGCCGGCGAGTTCGGCGTGTCCGCCTATCCCGTTGCCGAGAACAACATCCTGCTTGTCACTAGCGAGGTGAATAAGGCCGTCGCCCTTGCCGCCAGCCTCATCGAGGAGCAGCTCGACCAGTGACAACGACAAGCAGGCGAGGGGTCCTGCGTGCCGCGATCGCCGCTGGCGCTGTCGGCGCAGGCGGCCCCGCCGCTGCCGACACCGTCGCTCTGCGCAGCGAATCCAGCCACCAGGACCAGGAGGCCGCTCACCTCCGCGGCCCGGCCCCGTTGCCGTACGCGCAGGTAATAGCCCTCGACTTCATTGGGGGTGGAACTCGCGCCGGTGGTTCCCTGCGTACTGCACACCACGTGGTCGAAGCGGTAGACGGCGGCAACGTCGCCGCTTGGTTGGCCATGCAGGTAGGCGCGGGCCACGGCCCGGGGCTCAACTCGCCCGAACCGGCCCGCGATCCGGGCCATGACCTGGTCGAACATCGCCCGCCAACGGGCAGGGTCTACGCCGTGGCCCGCAGCCACCGCACGATCTTCAGGAGTCCACACAACCCCCGATGATCACGCGGTGGTCGTGCTCGTTCCCGGCCGACCCTGACACGAGGTCATGAAGCTGGACCGCAGTGCTAGGTCAGGACCAACCAGCGCCGGCCGTCGATGAGCTCTCGTGCCGCATCGAGGTGGCCGGCGTGGCATGCAGTCTCGGTGATGACGTGCAACAGGACGTCGCGCAGGGTGTGTAGGTGTGGTTCGCCGAACAGGTCGTGAGGCCACCAGGCCAGGACGGCGTCGGCAGAGGTGGTGGCGATGATGACGTCGGAGAGCTCTGCCTCCTGCCGATATCCGTCGAGCACGTCGACGGCCCGCGCTTCCGGAGCCACGTTCCAAGCTTCGTCGCCGCTCGTCAGGCCGCGGATGATCTCCTCGTCCCCGGCGACAACCGCACGGAACCAGAAACGCTCAACGTCGAGCGTGAGGTGTTGGACCAGCCCCAGGCAGTGCCATCCGGATGGCAGCACCGGCCGTCGCAGAACTTCGGCGTCGAGCCCGTCAAGGATGCCGAGAACGTGGCGACGCTGCCCGGTCAAGACCCGAAGAAGCGCCCTGACCTCATTATCCGGAGCTGTTTCGCTCGTATTTTCGGTCATGAGCAGCCAGGATTCCCCAACTCCGGCGGTCATGCAGGGAGTTCTCCGAAATCCGGGACACACGATCAACGGCAGGCCAACGCAAGCGTGGATGTGCGCAGCACCCGACAACATCTGCCGCTCCAAGGACGCGTCGCCGTGACGACTTGCCGCACCCTCCAGCCATGAATCACGAAACCGTACTGGAGTACTAGGGCGTGTTTCAGAAGTGGATCAAGGTTGTGCGATGATCACGTCTCGTGGCTCGGGGAGATCTGACAGAAATCCAGTGGGTGGTACTGGAGCCGCTGTTGCCGAGGGGCATCAAGTCCGGACGCCCGCCGGTGCACACCAAGCGGCAGCTGATCAACGGGATACGGTTCCGCACCCGTACCGGCATACCGTGGCGGGACCTACCCGAACGGTACGGGCCGTGGGAGACGGTGTACGGGCTGTTCCGCCGCTGGCAGCGCGACGGCACCTGGCACCGCATCCTCGAACAGCTCCAGGCCCGGGCCGATGCTGAGGGCCTGATCACCTGGGACGTCTCAGTAGACTCCACCGTCGCCCGTGCCCACCAGCACGCGGCTGGCGCTCGCAAAAGGGGGATCTCCAGGTCGAGCCGCCCGGCGGGGTTGCCATCGAGCCCGACGACCACGGGCTCGGACGCTCCCGGGGCGGTCTGACCACCAAGCTGCACCTGGCGGTCGAGCAGGCCCAGAAACCGATGTCGCTGGTGATCACGGCCGGGCAGCGCGGAGACTCCCCGCAGTTCCAGGTCGTCCTCGGCCGCATCCGCGTACCCCGGTCCGGGTCCGGCCGGCCTCGCACCCGGCCGGACAAGGTCCGCGCCGACAAGGCCTACGGCTCCCGTGCGAATCGCGCCTACCTGCGCCGACGAGGGATCCGCTGCACCATCCCGGAGAAGCGCGATCAGATCGCCAACCGCAAGAAGCACGGTTCTCGCGGCGGCCGTCCGCCGAAGTTCGACCCGGTTGACTACAAAGAACGCCACGCGGTGGAGTGCGGCATCAATCGCCTTAAAAGACACCGCGCGGTCGCCACGAGATACGTCGCCCGCGAGATCTACCAAGCCCTACTCACATCGCGGAGGCGATCTCCCGCACCAGCCCCCGCCGGTTGACATCCATAGGGGCATCAAACTTGCCGTCCGTTACGAAGCGACCGTACTGGTCGCCGCCATCAACGAGTGGCTGTAGGAATCCGGCGAAAGCCGAGAGCCGGTGGAGGCCCCACAAACCAGTCGAGAAAGCCTTTGCGGGCTGTCACCCTGGCCAGATGTTGCTCAAGCTGACCGGATCCAGCGGCGCGGGCAAGACCACGCTCGCCTTCGCCCTCGCCGACCGGCTGGACGGGGTCGTGGTGCACGAGTTCGACGAAGTCGGTGTCCCGGACCCTCCTATCCCTCCCCACTGGCGCAATCACATGACCGAGATGTGGGTACGGCGCGCGCTGGAGTACCAGGACCGTGGAATGGACCTGCTGCTGTCCGGGAACTCGCCACTGGGCGAGGTCCTGGCCGCCCCCTCGGCCCCGTTGCTGAACGGGACCGCAGTCTGCCTGATCGACGTCGCCGACCAGGACCGGCGACACCGACTCGCCGCACGCGACGGCGGCCGATGGGATCAGGCCGCCACCGACGCCTTCTGCGGCTGGGCCGCATGGCACCGCGGGCACGCCCGCGACCCGCGCTTCCGGCCTGACGTCATCATCGACGGGAGCTGGCCGGAGATGGTCTGGCGCCGGTGGACCACGTGGACCGCCGAGGACCCGCGATGGCGCACCCACCTGATCGACACCACCGGCCAGTCGCTCGCGACATCCGTGAACCAGGTCGAGCGATGGGTCACCGAACAGCGCGAGGCACATCGGTCAGGCCGACTGGCCTTACCTCGAGGCTGGACAGACGAGACACCCCGCCCAACCGACCACGATGCTTGATCCACTTCTGAAACACGCCCTAGTACTCCAGCCGTAGATCGCTGGTGCGACGTCCGACCGACCGCGCCTACGGGTGCGTGTCCGTGATTGCGATGACCTTGTCGAGGCGGTCCAGGGCAGCCTGCATGTCGTCGATCTTGGCCTGGATGCGGTCCCGCTCGGTGCGCAGCATGGCTCGTTGCCCGGCGTCGGTGTGCCCGGAGTCCCAGCACGGAAGGAGTGCCATGATCCCTCGGCTGGTCAGGCCGGCGGCGAACATCTGCTGGAAGAAACGGACCAGGGCGACGGCATCCTGCCGGTAGAGACGCTGGCCGGATGGGCTGCGCTCCGCGACGAGCAGCCCCTGCTGCTCGTAGTAGCGCACGGCGCGTACCGAGACGCCGGCACCCCGCGCCACCTCGCCGATGCGGATCAACCGCTCGACCGCGGCCTGCGTAACGGTCATGGTGATTCCTCTCCCCCGGCCCTGATGACCAGCACTTGCCTCTGACGTCAGCGTCAGGTTTTAGCGTACCGGGCATGGACATCAACAACTCAGTTGCCCTTGTCACCGGAGCCAACCGCGGCCTGGGCCGCGCCTTCGCCCAGCGTCTGCTCGAACGGGGCGCCCGCAAGGTCTACGCGACGGCTCGCCGGCCCGAGACCGTGGACCTGCCCGGGGTCGACGTGCTGCCCCTCGACATCGCCGATCCCGCATCCGTGAGGGCCGCAGCCGAGGCCGCCCCGGACGTCTCGCTGCTCATCAACAACGCGGGGATCCAGACGGGGACCGACCTGGTGACCGGTTCGCTGGACGCGGTACGGCACGAGCTGGAGACCAACATGTTCGGCCACCTGGGAATGATCCGGGAGTTCGCGCCGACGCTCGCCAAAAACGGCGGGGGCGCGATCGTCAACGTCCTCTCCGCCATGTCATGGTTCGGGGTCAGGGGCGCCAATACCTACCACCTGACCAAGGCCGCCGCCTGGGCCATGACCAACGGCGTCCGCCTGGAACTCTCCGAGCAGGGCACGCTCGTGACAGCGGTGCACCTCGGCCTGGCCGACACCGACATGGCGGCGGGCTGGCCCGTGGCCAAGATCGCGCCGTCGGACCTGGCCGACGCGGCGCTCGACGGTGTCGAGGCAGGCTTCGCCGAGGTCCTCGCCGACCAGTGGAGTCGGGACATCAAGTCCCGTCTGCCGCTGACGCCGGAAGAATTCAACGACGCGATGGACCGCGCCCTGGCGGCGCTAACGGCGGGATGAGGGGGCCCTCGGGCCGCACTGACTTCGGTCGGTTGCTTCTGAGCTCAGTCAATTAACACTCCATCCGCAGTCGTGGATCTTCATCGGGGCCTTCCTTCGTGGATACCCCGGCCTTCAGGCCGGGGAGGAAACGAAGCTCCTGCGGAGCAGGGCAGGAGGAGTCGGTTCGCCGCCGGGGCGGACCGGCGCCCACCGCCGACCGTCCGATACCCGCCTCTCACACGGGAGTTGATAGAGGGTGAGGTATGGCGGAGCAGGTTAAGCGGGCGTTCAAATACCGCTTCTACCCCACGGACGAGCAGGCGGCGGAGCTGTCGCGCACGTTCGGCTGTGTCCGCTTGGTGTACAACAAGGCGCTGGAGGAGCGCACCCGGGCCTGGTACGGGGAGCAGCGCCGGATCTCCTACGTGCAGTCGTCCGCCGCGCTCACCCAGTGGAAGAAGACCGAGGAACTGGCCTTCCTGGCGGAGGTGTCCTCGGTTCCGCTCCAGCAGGCGCTGCGTCATCTTCAGGCGGCGTTCGCCCACTTCTTTGCCAAGCGTGCGAAGTATCCGCGCTACAAGTCCCGTGCGTCGGCCGAGTACACCCGCAGCGCCTTCACCTGGTGCGAAGGACTGCTCACGCTGGCCAAGATGGCGGAGCCTTTGGACATCCGCTGGTCGCGCCCCCTGCCTGAAGGTGCGGAGCCGACCACGGTGAGCGTGTCCCGCGACGCGGCGGGTCGCTGGTTCGTGTCCCTGCTGTGCGAGGACACCATCGCCCCGGCCCCCGCCATGAACACAGCGGTCGGCCTGGACGCCGGGATCACCTCCCTGGTGACCCTGTCCACCGGGGAGAAGATCGCCAATCCGAAGCACGAGCGGCGGGATCGCGCCCGTCTGGCCGGCGCGCAGCGGGAGCTGTCGCGCAAGGCGAAGGGCTCTGCGAACCGGGAGAAGGCCCGCCGCAAGGTGGCCCGCGTGCATGCGCGGATCGCTGACCGGCGCCGCGACTTCCTGCACAAACTGACCTCGCGCATCGTCCACGAGAACCAAGTGGTCGTGATCGAGGACCTGACCGTCCGCAACCTGCTGAAGAACGGCACGCTCGCGCGCGCCATCTCGGACGCGGCCTGGACGGACCTGCGCTTCATGCTGGAGTACAAGTGTGCCTGGTACGGGCGTGAACTCGTCGTGATCGACCGCTTCTTCCCCAGCTCGAAGCTGTGCGGAAGCTGCGGCACGGTGCGCGGGAAACTGTCGCTGAACGTCCGTGAGTGGACGTGCGAGCACTGCGGCGCCGTGCATGACCGCGACGTGAACGCGGCACGCAACATCCTGGCCGCCGGGCTGGCGGCAGCAGCCTGTGGAGACGGTGTAAGACCTCAACGGGAGTCCTCCCGGACGGGGCAGTCGTCGGTGAAACAGGAACCCCAGCGGGCGACCGCTGGAATCCCCCGCCTTTAGGCAGGGGAGGAAGTCAAGTTGTGGCCTCGCGTCGGCGGTAGTGGCAGTCGCGGGCGCGGGCCTGGTGTCGACGACGTCATAGGGACCAGTGCAGGCGATGGTCGCGTTGGTGGTTCGGGGATGCGGCGGGCAGGGCGAATGGTCGCTGTATTTCGTTGCCGGTGAGAGCGATGAGTTCGGTGGGGGCGGGGTGCTCGTCGGCGCGGATGACGGCCAGGAAGGCGTGGGCGAGCGCCGAGAGGGTGACCCAGCGCAGCCAGGGGGTGTGGCGGCGGACCTGGTGCTCTTCCAGGCCGGCGAGGCCCTTGCCGGCCTGGAAGGTCTCCTCGATCTTCGTGTACTCAGCGGTTCGGGCTGACTGGCGCGACCGTAGAGCCTGTGACGTGGGTGTCCCATCGCATTCGAGCCGGCAGGTGGCAGGCTTTTCCGCGGGGCTGCCAGATAGTTTGAGAATGCGATGCGGCGGGGGCTCAGGTGAGTTGCCCTTCGCGGGGAAGTTCTCGTAGCCGGTGGTGGGGCGGTGCTGCGAGCGGGGTGGAGGCCGCGGACAGCTGGCGGCGCAGCTCGACCGTGCTTCCCCGGCGAGATGCGCGCTCTGCCGGGCGGGCTGGCGGTGTCATTGGGAACGGGGGGGCGGGATCATGGGCGAGGTCGGACTCGAGGGTCGGCTCGTGTCGGCGGTTCGGGCGGGGGATGCCGAGGCGGTTCGGGATCTGCTGAGCAGGGGTGCGGATCCGGATGCGGTGGACGCGAACGGGCTGCCGGTGCTGTGTGTGGCGGTGACGGCGTACGACGAGCAGGTCGCCGAGGCGTTGGTGGAGGGCGGGGCGGACCCTGACCGGGTGCTGCCGGACGGGACCACGCCGCTGGGGTGCGCCGTCGACGGCGGTTCCCCGGCGCTCTTCTCGGCGGTGCTGGGCAAGGAGCCCCGGCTGCGGCTTGCGGAGGCTGCCCGGGAACGGTTGCTCGCGTCGGCCCGGAGCTGGTACGAGACGGGCGCGGCCGAGGAGCTGCGGCGCAGGACGGGCGCACCGGGTCCGGCCGTGACGGTCCGGGTTCAGGACGGCGAGTACGACTGGGTCGATCAGGTCACGCTCGGCGGCCTCGTCGTGCGGGCTGGGCACGGTGCCATCCTGACCGCGCTGGAGTGGGCCTTCCGTGTTCTGACCCCCGTCGACGAACTGATCGCCCGTGCTGTGGAGCAGCCGGACGAGGAGCATGTGGGCTGGTCCACGGTCTGCTGGATCCTCACCGAGCGCCGCAGCTTCGAGACCTGGTCCGCTGTGGTGGCCCATCGTCACGACCCGGAGCGGGCGCATCGCCGGTTCGTAGTGGATTACCTGCGGATGCGGGGGTTCCTCGATACCAGTCCCTACTACGAGAAGGAGGAGGGCGAAGTCCTGGCCGCGTGGGCGGCCGAGGAAACGGACGGCGAGATGCTCGCGAAGGTGCTCGACGCCTTCACCAACCGTGCCCATCCGGGTCAGGAGGCCATCGGCCTTCGGCATGCCGGCCATCCCGACCCGCGTGTACGCCGCGAAGTGCCTTACGCCCTCTGCGCGACCCGCACGCCCGCGGCCAGGGCCGCCCTGCGCACCCTCCTGCGCGACCCGGACGCCGGAGTGCGGCTCAGGGCATGCGAGGCGAGCATGCGGGACGGCGACCTCCTCCCGGAGATCACCCGGGCGCTGCTGTTGCTGGCCGAGGCACCGGATGCCGGTGTGCGGGGTGAGGCCGTGGCGGCGCTGGCCGGTTCCCCGGACCGTACGCCCGCCGTTGCCGACGCCCTGGCCGCGTTGCTCGGTGAGGACAACCAACTCGTGCGTCTGGAGGCCGCCTACGGTCTCGCCCGGCGGGACGACCCGCGCACCGCCGAGGCGATCGAACGGGTGGGGCCACTCGGTGCCGGCTTCGAACACGACCATCGGGTCGACGAGTTCTGGCGGTGGAGGTGGCGCAAGGACAACCCGGACGGCGAGTGACGATCTCCTGTCGTGCAGGCTGTGGTTCGCTGACCTGCAAAGGAGCCAGCTGGTTTGAGAACACCGGCAGCCCTTGTTCTCAAACACAACGTGGCCTTCGCGGACGTCTCGTTCGCGGTGGGGCAGAAGCGCCGGCCCGCGAGCAACGACACGCCTCCGGAGCGAGACTGCTCTGCTGTCGCCGGCGACCGGAAGCCGACGAGTTCGCCGAAATGGCCGTTGCCGACCAGGGACAGGAGCTCCGCCCGCGTGGTGCTCGCCCGGTTGGTCGCAATGCGGCTGGTGTTGATCATGCAAGAGCTGACGGGCGGCCGGTCCCCCGCCGGCGTGAGCCAGAGGTCTTCTTCCTTCACGTTCCGGGAGTGCCGACGGCGTTCAGCTCTTCGCCGGTGGCGAGGCGGGCCCGGACGGTGATGCGTGGGTTGTGGGGGGCGGGTACGGCGAGGGTGCGGGTTCGCTGCGTGGCCGTCACGTCTCCGCTCACCGTGAGGCGTGTGACGGCGCGGCTGCCGGCGGCCAGTGCGTACCAGTGGCCGTTCGGGGAGCGCCAGCCGTCGGCGGCCACGACGTGCTGGCCGAACCGGCTGCAGGCCGCGGTCGCGCGGGCCCGGGTGATGGTCCGGGCCGGTGCGCCGGGTGCGTATGTGCTCGTGCGGAAGGAGACCGTCACGTCGCCGGGTCCGCGCCAGGTGTCGGCGCGGGCGCAGGTCCACACGGCGTGGCCGCCGCCGTCGGGCAGGTCCTGTTCGGCGAAGTCCCAGGTGTTGACGGCGCGTACGCCGGTGTCGTGCAGCAGTTGCAGGGAGCAGGCCTGGTGGGCCCAGGCCAGCAGGGCCTGGGGGCCGGTGGCCTCGCGGGGCTGGCGGGCGGGTGGTGTGCCGTGTCCGGGCAGGGGGGTGTAGGTGAGGTGGACCGGGGACAGGTCGCCCAGGGGGGCGAGCAGGAACGCGTGGTGTTCGGCGATGCGTTGCGAGGAACGCAGTTGCAGGACCGGCCGGCTGTCGCAGTCCCCTGTCGCGGGCCCGGTCGCGACCGGGTCCGTGACGCCGTCCTTGGAGACGTGCAGCGCGCGGGCGGGGACATCGGGGCGCAGCAGGTCGCGGGTCTGTGTCTCGGCGATCCAGGGGGCCAGCAGGTAGCGGGCGGTGCTGCCTGCCGGGGTGAGGGTGAGGGCCGCCGCCGTGGTGACGTCCGCGTCGTCGGCGCGGGCGATGCTGAGCTGCGTGTCCCGCGCCGCGGAGCGGGTCTCGCTGTAGCGGGCGAGACGCGCTCCGTCGTAGAGCAGCACCACGGCGCGGTCGCCGACGTCCCCGGCGTACAGCAGTTGCGGTGCGGTCGCCGGTGGGCTCGCGGTCGTGGCGGGGGCGAGGTGGAGGTGGGTGCGGGCCTGCGGGCGCGTCCATGCGGACAGGGCGCGGTCGAGGAGGTGCTGGTCGTGGACGCGGGAGCCGCGGGCCGGCCATGCGGTGAAGTCGACCCGCGAGGTGTTGTCCCACACTCCGGCGGCCGTGCGCACCAGGTCGGCCGGCCCCGGTGTGCCGTGTGACGCGGGTGCCTGGGTGCCCGTCCGGTGCGCCGTGCCGCCGGCGGCCACGACCAGGGTCACCACCGTCACGAGTCCGATCGCGGCCGTCCCCAGGACCAGGCGGGTTCGCCGGGTGCGGCGCAGCAGATCGGTGGGGCCGGCCTGGAGGGCGCAGGCGTCGAACTCCTGTGACGCGAGCAGGGTGGCAGGTGGCCTGCGCGCGTCCTCCTCCAGGAGGCCTGCGGTGCGCAGGGCGGCGGCCGCATCCGGCGCGTCCGCCGACTCCAGCAGGGCGTGGACGGTGTCGGGGGGCAGGCCGTGGACGGTACGCAGCAGGAAGGCTGCGCGGGCCGCGGCGGGGGCTGCGGACAGCCGCTGTGCCAGGGCGAGTTCGTCCGCTCCTCCCGAACGCGGGAACAGCCGCAGCCCCCAGACCATGGGCAGCCGGGGCCGCAGAGCGCCCGGGTGGACGAAGCGTGCGGGCCACATCCGCGGACGCCGCCCGTAGGTCAGCGCGGCGCGCAGCACTTCCACCAGGAGGCGGCGCTCGACGGTGTCCCCGCCGCGGGACTCCCGGCGCGGCAGGGGGACGGCGGGTGCGGTGGGTGCGGTGGGTGCCGTTCCCGCGCGGCGCAGCGTCCGCTGGACGAGGGAGTGCGCCAGGAGTACCCGCCGGTGCCGGCCGAGTGAGGCGGGAAGGACGAGATGTGCCAGGCGGACGAGGTCGCCGTACTGCTCGACGAGGACGGATTCGGTCTGCCGGACCCGGGACCTGACGCCCCCGGTGTGGCGCCGGAGCGAGCGAAGTTGCATGGAGCAGGACGCTTTCCGGGAGGGGACGTGGCGATGTGTCGTTGCGTCAAACGAGTGAATCCCGGGCCGGTCACCGCCTGCGGGGTGTGCGACGGTGTTCCGCCCGGTCGCGCGGTTCACACGCCGTGAGCAAGCAGACCGTCCGTGTCGGCGAACTGTTGCGTGGCCTGGGCCTGCCGGCCTGATCGCAGTCTCGGCACCGCGGGGGGGGCAGGACTCAGCGAGAGTTCTTCCAGCGGGTGGCGGACGTGGTGCAGGCCGCCCCGGGTGCCGCCCTGTCTACGTCGGTCATCGTCCGGCCGGCGACATCTTTCCCCGCCAGGGGTGACAGGACTGCGCACCGCCGAGGCCATCCGTCGTCAGCTCGCCTGCTGTCCGGTCGCTCACCGGCAGCTCAGGTCTCCGGGCGTTCGTTGGGGGTGCTGTTCCCTGCCGCGGAACGAGATGTCCGTGCGGGCAGTCAGGCCGTTGTCTGCCGGGCGTGAAGAGTGAACCGCTGCTGTGCCGCACCTCTGTGCGCTCTTCGCCGGGGGCGTGTCCCGCGGGACGATGCCTGAGCCACCGCGACCGGCGGCCGCAGTTGTGCGGGTGCAGGTGGTCGGGCGTTGGCCGGCGTGAGGGCCGGTCGTAGACGACACGAGCAAGGAGCGGGAATTGGCTGTGGTGATGGTCATGCGCTGGGCGGGTGTGACCCCCGAGCAGTACGACACCGTGCGGGATGCCGCGGGCTGGGAGGAGACCGCGCCTGAGGGCGCTCAGGTCCATGTGGCGTGGTTCGACGGCCAGGGACTCAACGTGACCGATGTCTGGGAGTCGGAGCAGGCCTTCCAGGCTTTCTTCGCCGCACGGCTGTTCCCTGCGGTCGAGAAGGCAGGGATCACCGGCGAGCCCGAGAGCGAGTTCTGCCCGCTGCACCGGCGTTTCATCACCCCCGGGGTCAGCGGCGCCGCGTGAAGCGAGTGCCGGCTTGTGTCCGGCTGCCCCGGCAGGGACCTGCTGCGTGACTCCTCCCCCGGCTGCAGCCGGGGGCTTCTCGCTATGCCGGGTTGGCGTTGCGACGGACCAGCCCGGCCCGTAGAACGTTGGTGGCTCCGACTGTGTCGGCGTGCGCGGTGTGGCCGCAGGCCACGCAGTGGAACTTTTCCTGTGTGGGCCGGTTCTCCTTGGCGGTGTGCCCGCATTCGGGGCAGGTGCGGGAGGTGTTGCGGGGGTCCACGGCGATCACTTCCCGTCCGGCGCTTTCAGCCTTGGCATGCAGGATCGTCAGGAACACCCCCCAACCGGCATCGTGGATCGACTTGTTGAGCCCGGCCTTCGCCACGGCCCCGTTCGGCAGGAAGGCGCCCGCCTGGTCGGGGTCGGGCTTGGGTGCGGGGGCCTTGCTCATGTTGCGGATCTTGAGGTCTTCGTGCGCGATGAAGCCGTGTGCGCGGACCAGGCCGAGGGCGGTCTTGTGTGCGTGGTCGAGGCGCTGGCGCCGCACCTTGCCGTGGAGCTGGGCAACCTTGTCCACGGCGCGCTGGTGGTTGGCTGTGCGGTCCTTGGCCTGGCGGCGCGGGAACCGGGAGAGGGCCTGCTGTGCGGCTTCGAGTTTCGCGGCGGCCTTGCGCCCGTGGCGCGGGTTGGGGACGAAGTCGCCGTTCGAGTCGGCGAGGAAGTTCGCGATGCCCAGGTCGATCCCGACCACGCTGGCGGTCGCGGGCAGCGGCTCCGGCTGTTCCTGTTCGGCGGTCAACACGACGAACCACTTACGGCCCTCGCGCTTGACCGACACGGTCTTGACCCGGCCGGCCACGGCGCGGTGCTGGTTGACCCTGACGTGGCCGACGCCCTGGAAGCGGACACGGCTAACGGGGTCGTGCGGGATGGAGTCCCACCGGCAGCCGTCGCCGTCCTTCGGGAAATCGACCGTGTCGAACCAGTTCACCCCGCGAAAGCGCGGGTAGCCGGGCGTCTCACCGGACTTGACACGGCGGAAGAACGCCTGCATCGCCTTGTCCAGGCGACGCAGCGTCGCCTGCTGCGAGGAGAACGACCACCGCCCTTGACGCTCCGGGTCGAACGCCCGGATCTCCTTGAGCTGCCCGGACTGCATCCCGTACCTGACGCTCGTCTTCGAGCTGTGGCGATAGGCGTCACGCCGCTCCTGCAAGGCCCCGTTGTAGAGGCAGCAGTGATCCCGCAGCATCTCGGCCAGTGCCTGGGCCTGACGGACGGTGGGCCGCAGGAGGAACTTGTACGCACGGATCATCTCAGCCCACCCCCTCCGGTCGAGTTCGCTCGATCCTACTAAACTTGGCGTATATCACCGCGCTGGGAACCAGATCCCGATATCAGACGTGGAAACCACGTCATCTACAACCTCCACGCACACTTGGTGTTTGTCACGAAGTACCGGCGCGAGGTCTTCAACGACGACATGCTGACACGCTGCGAAGAGATCATGCGGGACGTGTGCCAGTCCTTCGAGGCCGAGTTGCGCGAGTTCAACGGCGAAGGCGATCACGTCCACCTGCTCGTGCACTACCCGCCGAAGATCACCCTGTCCAAGCTCGTCAACAGCCTCAAAGGCGTCAGCTCCCGCTACCTGCGCGCGGAGTACACCGGCCGGATCAACCGGATCGGCACCGGGTCCGTCTTCTGGTCCCCGTCCTACTTCGCGGGATCCTGCGGCGGCGCACCACTGAGCATCGTCAAGGACTACATCGATAACCAGAAGCGGCCTGTCTGACCGTCAGAACGAAAGCGCAGAGAAGTCCGGCGCTTCGCGCCTCCGGACGAAGGATCGCATTCCCGCCCGGCCTGAAGGCCGGGATTCCCTGCGAAGATCAAGGGATGGAGCATCCGCCTGAAGCGCCACCACCCACCAGCACCAAACCGATCAGCCCACGCCAGCCCGCCACCCGCTGATCGGAAAAGGACCGCTCCTGGACAAGGCCACCCTGCGGGAGTTGAGCATGAGGGCGCAGTCGTTGTGACGAGCCTCGCTACGACACGGCCGGTCCGAGTAGCCCTGGACCGGCCTCTTCGTGTGCGGCGTTCTCGGAGGCTCCCGCTCGGTGATGACGACGAGGCTGGGTGAAGGGGGCAAGGATCTGGTGTCGGTGCGTGCTCGTTCGTCCGCCGAACATCCCGACAGCGAGATCATGCCGGAGGCCACGTCCCTCAATGGCCCGACTGGGTAATGCCGTCGGCGATCTGTCCCATGGTGTGGGCGACTCCCTGCCCGAACGTTGTCGGGGCGATGAGCACGCCGAAGGCCAGGACGATGAGCACGGTCAGCAGTTCGTCATTGCGGCTGCGTGCCTGAGTCCGGCGGCGCAGCCGGAAGAAGATGATGACCGCCAGCAGCACCGCCACATTGATCGTCAGCACGAACAGCACCTTCTCCCCCACGCAGAGATGCCCTTCATTCAGGTGTAGTCAACGACCGGTGAGGAAGTGACACAGTCGGTCAGGAATGGCAGCAAAGGGCGTACAGGTCGGCCGAATCTGCGTCGTTGACCTCCAGCCGTATCCGGTGCGACGTCTCACGCCGATGCACTGGGCATTCTTAGAGGATGCCGCCGCTTTTCCTCGCGCTATGTCAACGGATCAAGACTGCGATCAATGAGGACAGCTGACATCCGCATGAGGGTCGGCTGGGCATCGAAGTGGGAAACACACGAGGTCCCTCACGGCCGTTGGCGTCGAAACGGATCCCGCGTCGTCACTGGCGAGACAGCCGTCGCCACCGCGTGTCTGCCCGGCAGTCGGGCAACGGTCGTCATCCGGCACACCGGCACCGGACAGGCCCGGCCGGCTGGGGAACAAGCGTTACGGACCGGCCGCCGGTGTGCCGGCCGATTCGACGTGTCCAGGGCCCACAGGGCACTGCCGTGGTCCCCCGTCACCTCCTCCTCACCTGCAACATCCGAGGTCAGGGCGTCGTACTGGTGTTCATCAGGGAGTTCGCCGGAAGTGCTGCGGCGGGTGCGGGAGGCGCATAGCGTGCGGTGACCGGGCCGTTTCCCCGCGGTTTTGCGGTCCGTGCCTTGTGGGGCCCACGACCCTCTAGGAGATCTTGGGATGTCTTCCGACAGCTCCGAGTTACGTCCGCTGCCGCATCGGGCCGGACGGCATGCTTCCGCTGTTGCGCCTGGGTGGGCCACGGGCCGGGTCCGTCCGTGGACCGGGCCGCACCGGGATCTGCGGCTGTTGCGGCGGGCGTGCCGGTGGCAGCGGCGGGTGGCCGCGTTCGCCGCGCTCGGTTATTTCGCGGTCTTTCTGGCGCTGACCGTGGAGGTGCCCTCCCTGATGGCGCGTCCTGCTCCGGGCGGGCTGCCGTTCGGGTTGTTCCTGGCGCTGGTGCAGTTGCCGGTGACGTGGCTGGCGGTGGTCTTCTACGAGGTCACCGCGCGCCGGTTCGTGGATCCGCTCGCCCGCCGGGTGCGGCGTCAGGGCCGTGAGGGGCAGTGGCGGCCGTGACGGATTTCGAGGGCGCCGCGCAGTCCTGGTCGCTCGTGGCGTTCTGCAGTGTGGTGACGCTGACGCTGCTGCTGTGTGTGATCACCGGTCCCGACCGGGAGGACCTGGACGAGTTCTACACCGGCTACCGGTTCCTGTCGCCGCTGCGCAACGGGCTGGCCATCGCCGGTGACTACATCTCGGCGGCCACCGTCCTGACGGTGGGCGGGATCATCGCGCTGTGCGGTTACGACGGTGTGGTGCTGGCGCTGAGCACGCTGCTCTCGCTGCTGCTGCTGATGTTCCTGCTGGCGGAGCCGCTGCATCACACGGGCCGGTTCACGATGGGGGACGTGCTCGGGCGGCGGATGCCGGGGCGGGCGGTGCGGATCACGGCGTGTGTGGTCACGCTGGCGGCGCTGGTGCCCATGATGGTGGTGCAACTGGCCGGTGTGGGGCAGCTGTTGGCGTTCGTCCTCGGCTTCGACGACAGTTCGATGCGCACCGGCTGCGTCGTCGGGGCCGGCGCGCTGATGATCACGTACGCGGCGATCGGGGGGATGCGCGGGACCGCGCTGATCCAGATCCTGAAGACGGTGATCCTCCTCGGTTCCGGGCTCGTCGTCGCCGCGCTCATCCTGCACACCTTCGGCTGGAGCCCGCAGACCCTGTTCCAGAGCGCCGCGCAGAACAGCGGTGCCGGGCCGGGCTACCTGCGTTACGGCCTGCAGTTCGCGGGCGGGGAGCATCCGGCCCTGGACATGGTGAGCACGCAGTGCGCGATCGTGCTGGGCGGTGCCTGTCTGCCGCACGTCACGATGCGGATGTACACGGCGGGCAGTACGCGTCAGGTGCGGCGTGCGATGTCCTGGGCGGTGTCGGCGGTCGCGCTGTTCATGGCGGTGATGACCGTCGTGGCGGTGGGGGCGACCGCGTTGATCGGGGGCAAGGAGGTCGCGGCGGCGGATCCGCGGGGCAACACGGCGTATCTGCTGGGGGCGCGTGCCGCGTTCGGGGCGGATCTCTCCCGTGCGGAGGGGCTGTTGTTCACCACGGTCACCACGGCGATCTTCCTGACGCTGCTGGCGTCGGTGGCGAGCATGACGCTGGCGTGCGCGAATTCGCTGGCCCATGACGTCCTTGCCCGCGCGGGCACGGCGCCGTTGCGGGAGATGGGGCTGGCGCGGCTGTCGGCGCTCGCGGTGGGGGTGCCGGTGATCGCGCTGGCGGTGCTGGCCCAGCACCGCAGTCTGCAGCCGCTGGCGATCGTCTCGTTCTGTCTGGGCGCCTCGGCCATCGCGCCCGCGCTGGTGTTCGGTCTGTTCTGGCGGCGCTACACCCGTGCCGGCCTGCTGTGCACACTGATCGGCGGCAGCCTCAGTGTCCTGGTCCTGATGACCGGCACCAACCTCGTCTCCGGTTCTCCTCAGTCGGCGTTCCCCGAGGCCGACTTCAACTGGTTCCCGTTCACGACGACCGCTCTGGTGTCGGTGCCGGCGGGTTTCCTGTGCGGGGTGCTCGGCACGGTGCTGTCGGGCAGGAGGGCCGCGGCGCGTGAACGCAACCGTTACGAGGCGGTCGAGCCCGTCCTGCTGGCCGGGCCGCCTCGTCCCCGCAGCGGGTGACACGGGCCGGGGACCCGGGGGGTGCGTGTCCTGCATGTGTGGCGGGGTTCCGCTGCAGAAGCGCTGTGTTTCGCGTTGAGCAATCTCGGCGATGACATTGCCGGTGTGCCGGCCGCACCCTGATGTGTGAACGTGCTCTGCGGGAGCGGGAGATGAATTCACGTGGCTCGCGGGTACGGCCGAATCCATGACTGGGGAAGGTCTCGCATGTCGCCCACTCTTTTTGGGGTCACTGAGGATTTCGACGTTATCGTGATCGGCGGCGGGCCCGCCGGTGCGACCACCGCGGGGCTTCTCGCGAAGCGCGGGCACCGTGTTCTCGTGCTCGACCGTGAACGGTTCCCGCGTTATCACGTCGGGGAATCCCTGATTCCCGGCGTGATGGTGCCCATGGAGGAACTCGGCCTGGTCGAGCGCATGGAGGCCAAGGGATTCGAGCGTAAATACGGCGGGACTCTGGTGTGGGGGAACAACGAGGTTCCGTGGAATTTCTCGTTCACCACGGGCGGCCGTATCCCGTACGCCTATCACACGCGCCGTGCCGACCTGGACGCGCTGCTGCTGGACCGGGCGCGGGAGCTGGGCGCGTTCGTCGTGGAGGACGCGACGGTGAAGGAGCCCCTGGAGGAGGACGGCCGGGTCGTCGGTGTCCGCTACGCCCTGCGCGGCCTGAGCGGCACCCACGAGGCCCGGGCCCGTCTGGTCGTGGACGCGTCCGGACAGGCGCGGGTGCTGGGGCGGAAGTTCTCCACGGTCAACTGGAACGACCAGCTGCGCAACGTCGCGGTGTGGACGTACTTCGACAACTGCCACCGGCTGCCCGGCGACGAGTGGAGCAACATCCTCATCGAGGGGACCCGGGACGGCTGGTTCTGGGGCATCCCGATCGACAAGGGTGTCTTCAGCGTCGGTTACGTGACCCGGTCGGACGTCGCCAGCGGGAGCGACAAGTCGCTGGAGGACCTCTTCGAGTCGGAGATCGCGCAGACCACCAAGCTGAAGGACATCCTCAAGGACGCGACCCAGGCCGCCGGCTACCGTTCCGCGCGCGACTGGTCGTACACGAACGAGCGTTTCCACGGGAACGGGTGGGTGCTGGTCGGGGATGCCGCCGCCTTCGTGGACCCGCTGTTCTCCACCGGGGTCGCGCTCGCGACGCTGGCGGGCAGCACGCTGTCGAAGGTCGTCGACAAGATCCTGCAGACCCCGGGGATCGAGGAGAAGGCACTCGACCGGTACTCGACCGCGTACCAGGACTTCTTCCACGACATCCGTACGTTCGTGGAGGGCTTCTACGACCGTTCGAAGACCAAGGGGTTCTATTTCAACCTGGCCCAGGAGATCAACGACCCCGGCCAGGAGAACGACGCCCAGGTCGACTTCGTGAAGCTGATCTCCGGGCTCAGCGGGCGGGCCGGCGGGCTGTTCGACCTCGACCTCGACGACCTCGTCGCCGACGCCACGCAGGCCGGCGCGGCCGGCGTATGACATGACGCCGGGGCCTGACCGGGGCCCGCAGAAGCGGGTGCGGCGGGTCCCGGCACGGACAGCACGGTGCGGCGGTTCCCGGGAGCGGGGGCTGCCGCACCGCGCTGTCCGGCCAGGCCAAGCCGGAGTGGGGCGGGGCGGGGCGGGCGGCGGACCGGGGCGGCGGGCCGGGGTGTCAGGCTGCCGCGTCCTGGCCGCCGGGGTGCTTCGGGGCACTCACCCAGCGGACCGTCTGTATCCGTGCGTCGAGGATGCCGAGCGCCAGGGCGCCCAGGGCCGTGCCGTCGCGGTCGTGGAAGACAGCGCCGGGGCCGCCGTCCACGTCCTGCGGCCTCATGGTGACGCCGATGCGCAGCAGGGCCGGGACGACCGCGGCCAGGACCCGGGCGACGTGGTCCGCGCCGGTGATGCGGTCGGGCCAGGACGGGCCGGGGCCGCCGGGCCCCTCCGGCGGCGTCACGCAGGCGGTGAGCCGGCGGCTCACCGCCTGCGGGCAGCCCACGGCCGCCGCGATCTGTGCCGTGTCGCATCCGAAGATCTCCCGCAGGGCGAAGACCGCGCGCTCCAGCGGGGCGAGCCGTTCCAGGAGCAGTACGGCCGCTGCCGCCGTCATCGGCGACAGGGCCGCCGGGGCCGAGGTCGGCTGCTGCTGCGGGTGCGGCGGGTCCTGGAGGGGGGCGTGGGCCGGGTGCTGTGCGGCCCGGGCGATCCGGGTGACTTCGGCCGACAGGAACGCCCGGGGCGCGGCGGGCACGGCGGGGGCACTCTCGTAGGCGAGCCGGGTCTCCTCGACGGCGTCCCGGGCCCGGCTCGCGTTGCCCAGGATCCGGTAGGCGATCGAGAACAGCAGCGGCCGCAGTTCCTCGAACTCTTCGGTCCGGCTCACCCGGGCCCCTCCCTTCTTGGACACGGCGGACGGTGTCCGCCTCCTGCTCGCCGTGCTCGCCGCGGGAGAAGCACTGACCCCCTGCGGGCCGTCGTCACCGCCGTGCGTCCGGCGGCGGCACCGGTTTCCCGTCCTCTGCGCCGCACGCACGTCTGCCGCCTGCCGTGCACGAGACGAGACGGTCCCGGCGCACGTGACATCGAAGGGCATCGAAGGGGCATCGAGGGGTGCGGACCGTCGCGCCCGCCCGTCGGCCGGGGGGGGCGGGACGGGCGGGCGCGGCGGTCCGTGCGGGGCGGCCTCGGGGGGGGTGGCCGCCGCCGCGTGTCCCGTGCGCGCCGGGGGGTGGGGTGCGCACGGGGGCCGGGGTCAGGACGGCGTGTCGGGGGTGGGCGCCGGGTGTTCGTCGTGGGCGGCGTAGACCGCGAGGAAGGCGGCGAGCGCGCGGACTTCGCCTCCGCCGCCGGGGCTCAGGCCGGTGACCGGGATGCACCGGCCCAGGCCCTGCGCCAGTGCGCTGTGGGCCCGCAGCGCGTGGGCCGCCAGCTCACCGGGCCCCGGGCAGCCGGGGTCTGCCCTGCCGTCAGAACCGGAGCGAGAGCCGGGGCCTGAGCCGGGGCCGGGGTGGGGGTCTGCGGAGGTCATGGCGAGGGCCTCGGTCCAGGCCCGGGAGACCAGTTCGGCGGCGGGTGCGGGCCGTTGCGGGGCGGGCGGGGCGGCGCTCATCGGCTGTCCTCCGTCGGTGGGTCTCTCCTGCTCCGGGGAGCCGCACGCACCGCCGCCCCGGCCGCGGGCGGGGCGGCGGTGGGCGGGTCAGTCCTCGGTGTCGCCGCTGATGTGGCGCTGCACGAAGTCGTGGGCCAGGTCGCCGAACTGGGCGCCGAAGGGGATGGAGCGCTGTGTCGTCCCGGGGAAGGCCACGCCCGCCCACACCCGGCTGGCGGCGCAGTCGTTCTCGAAGTCGGTCCAGGTGTCCCAGGTCAGTTTCAGGTCGCCGGCGGGCACCAGGCCCGGCTCGGTCTGTGCGGTGCCGGCCGGGAAGGCGTGCGTCCAGTCCAGGACGTCGTCGCCGAGGAAGCGCCGGGCCGCCTGGGCCTGGGCGGAGCACAGGGCGGTGAACGCGGAGGGGAACTCGGGGTGGCTGCCCTGGGGCAGGTAGCCGCTCCACAAGTTGGCGGGCAGGTCGGTGACGGTTCCCCGGCCGGGGCCGCCCCAGGCGGCCACCGGGGTGTGGCCGTGGACGTGCCGGACCGCGCTGGGGGGCCGTACCGCGTCGTGGGCGTGCTTGTGGTGCCAGACGGCGATCAGGTTGTCGAAGCGGGCCAGGGCGGTGGTGAGGAACAGCTGGGCCCAGCCGTCCAGGTCCAGGTCGTGGGCGAGGGCGGCGGCGCGCGGCGCCCAGGTGAGGGAGACCGGTGAGTGCTCGAAGAACTCCGCCTTCACCTTCTGCTCGTCGCTCAGGCGGGCCGACGCGTCCAGGACCTCGTCGACCGCGCGCCGGTAGGCACCGGGGTCGGCGGGGTCGAGGTGGGCGGGCGGGGCGAGGGGGAAGGCGGCCGGGTCCTTGTAGGTGTAGGGGGTGACCAGCCGCAGCTGCGGGGTGAGGAACTGCTGGACGGTGTAGACGCCCTTGTCGCCCGGTCCGCCGCCGACGCGGCGCTGGTGGGGTCCCAGCGCGGGCTGCCAGCGGGTGGGGTCGGTCAGCTCGTAGGCGGTGTTGACGGGGGTGTAGCCGGTGTAGTCGGCGTAGGGCAGGGCGTTGTAGGTGCGGCCGTCGTGGTCGCCGCGGTGGTTCATGCCGTCGTCGTGGTGGGCGGCGACGACGGCTTTGCCGGCGGTGTTGCCGATGCCGACCGCGGTGGTGGGGTCCTGGGAGTCGTCGTCGGGGTCCAGGCCGAACGCGGTCATCGCCATCCGCATGACCGGGGCGCGTTCCTCGAAGACGGCCTTGACGACCTGGTAGGAGGCGTGGAGGCCGGCGATGTTCTTGTTGCGGTTGGTGGCGGACTCGGCGGCGGGGCGGCGGGCGATGCGGGAGTGCACGCCCAGGGCGGTGGGGTGGTAGGGCGCCAGCGCGTCGAACCAGGCCGTCTGGAACTGGAGGGTGATCCAGGTGTAGACGGGGGTGTCGCCGGGGGCGATGGCCTCGGCCGGGGGGAAGCCGCCGCCGCCGTTGGTGGTGATCAGGTCCCGGATGAAGTTGCCGTTGTCGAAGTCGAAGGCGACCTTCGGGGCGGGAGGCGCAGCCGGTGCGGCCGGGGCGGCGGGTGCGGGGCCGGACGTCGTCATGGGGTGTGTCCTTTTCCTTGGAGAGGGCGCTGCGGTGAAGAGGACGCTGCGGTCCGGGGGCGGGGCGGGCCTTTCTGTGCGGAGATCCGGCGGGCTGCTGTTCACCTGCGTCGCGAATTCCGTCCGGGAATCCCGCATTTCACCCCATGGAGAGTAACCGCGGCCGCTCGAGGCCCGGTGGAAATCCGCTGCATTTACCGGCCCTGCAGAATATCGGTGGGAAAGATTAGCCAATATCTTGACAGGCCGAGTTTCCGGCGTCGATGCTTCGATGGAGCGGCGGCCCGGGACGTGCTTTCTGCCGGTGCCGATACAGACGCCGGTACCGGCGCCGTGTGCGGATGATCCGCCCCGGTTGTGCGCGGACATCGATATAGATATCGATACGGAAATCGATATGGTCATTGACGGTGACACTGGAGGAAGACGAATGAGCGGGACAGCGGAGCTGGAAAGTCTTTACTCCGTCATGGAGGAAACGGCCGGGCTGCTGGACATCACTCCCTCGCGCGACCGGGTCTGGCCCATCCTGGACGCCTACGCGCCCCTCATCCCGCAGGCCGTGATCGCCTTCCGGGTGGCGACGCGCGACACGGGTGACCTCGACTGCCGTTTCACGGCGTTCCCCCGGGGCTTCGACCCGTACGCGCACGCGGTGGCGCACTCGCTGACCGAGAAGACGGAGCACCCCGTCGGGTCGCTGCTGGCCGACCTCGAGGAGCGGTTCCCGATCCCCTGCCACGGTGCCGACTTCGGGCTGGTCGGCGGTTTCAAGAAGACCTGGACGTTCTTCCCGGTCGAGGACCTGCAGAAGCTGTCGGATCTCGCCGAGGTCCCCTCCATGCCCCCGAGCCTGGGCGGCAACCGCGACTTCTACGCCCGCTACGGCCTGGACGACAAGATCAGCATGGTCGGGATCGACTACCCGAGCAGGACGGTCAACGTCTACTTCCTCGGGGCCCCCGCCGCCTGCCGCGAGCCGGAGACCGTGCGCGCGATGATGCGCGACATCGGGCTGCCGGAGCCGAGCGCGGCGATGCTGGCGCACGCCGCGCAGGCCGGCGGCATCTACACGACCCTGAGCTGGGACTCCCCCGCGATCCAGCGGATCACCTTCGCCGCGCTGCTGCCCGACGTCCGCGAGCTTCCCGAGCGCTTCGACGTCGACCCGCGGGTCGCCGGGTTCGCGCGGAACGCCCCCCACACCTACGGCGCGGTCGGCAAGGGCCTGTACAACGTGGCGTCGTACGCCGGCGGGGAGTACTTCAAGCTCCAGACGTACTACCAGATCAGCGAGGGCTCCGTGGAGGCGAAGGGGCTGCTCGGCCGCACGTGACGGTGCGGGCACATGAGGCAGGCCCCGCATCCGGTCCGGGTGCGGGGCCTGCCGCGTGTGTGCTCACACCTGCCCGGGTGCGGGGGCCGGCAGCGGGCGGGGGGCGGTGTGCTCGGCGGCCCGGTGGTCCCGGCCGCGGGCCCGCAGCGCGCGTACGGCCGGCAGGCACAGGGCGAGGGGGAGGGCGAGGACGGTCAGTACCGTGCCCAGGCTCCAGCCGGCCTGGGCCATCAGGCCGCCCGCCAGGGCGCCGAGCACGGGACCCAGTTTGCCGGCGCTGTTGGCCCAGCTGATGCCGGTGGCGCGGGCGGACGGCGGGTAGGCGAGCGCGGCGATCACCTGCAGCGCGGAGTTGGCGGCCGGCAGGCACAGTCCCAGGACGAACGCCCCGGCCAGCAGCGCGGCGAACTGCGGCGCCCACAGGCCGGCGGCCGCCAGGCCCAGTGCGCCCGCTGTCCACAGGGCGGCCAGCACCGCGAACCGGTCGAAGCGCCGCAGGACGAAGGAGACCGCGAGCTGTCCCGCCAGGCCGCCCCATCCGAACGCCGCGACGGCGATGCCGGCCTGTGCGGACGTCAGGCCCGCGCGCTCGGCCAGCAGGGGCAGGTAGCTGAGGATCAGGCCGACCACGCCCAGGCCCGTCAGGAAGCACAGCCACAGCAGGACCGTGGTGCGGGCCGTCGCCCCGGACAGGACGGCCCGGGAGACGGGGAGCTGCCGGGACTCCGTCTCCCCCCGGTCCAGATCCAGGTCCACGCCGGTCAGGTCCCGGCCGGCGACGGCGGCACGCAGCGCCGCGCGCACCTGCGCCGGCGGCCGGCCGCGGGCGGCGAGCACGCTCACCGACTCCGGGACGTACACGAGCAGTGCCGGGATCAGCAGGAGCGGGAGGAGTCCGCACACCGTCAGCAGCACGGGCCACCCGTGGGCGGGGATCAGGAGCGAGGAGAGGATGCCGCCGGCGGTGGTGCCGGCGGTCACCCCGGCGAAGGCCAGCGCGACCATCTGGGCCCGGCGCGCGGCGGGGGTCCAGTCCGCGACCAGGGCCATCATCGTCGGCAGCACCGCGCCCAGCCCCAGGCAGGCCACGATCCGCACCCCGGCGAAGGGGCCGATGCCGTGCGTGAGCGCCATGCCGGCCGTGCCCAGGCCGAAGACGGCGATGCCGGCGGCGGTGACGCCCCTGCGCCCGTACCGGTCGGCGAGCGGTCCGGCCACCGCGCCGCCGAGGACCATCGCCAGCACGCTCAGGGTGACGGTGGCGGTGACGGCGCCGTCACCGGTCCCCCACTGTTTCTCGATCTTCGGGTAGACGAAGGCGGCGACGACGGCGTCGAGTCCTTCGGCCACCATCATGAGCAGGCCCAGGATCACGATGAGCCACTGCCGGCGGCTCATCGGACCGCGGTCGATGAACTGCTGGGGGCTCAGGCGTGCCGAGGCGTCCGTGGTCGAGGCATCCGTGGTCACCGGCGGACCCCTTTCGTCGCGAGGGAAAAGATGAAGGGAAGACATGAGGAGGGCGGGGGGAAGGTGTGCGGGCAGCAGAACGCCCCTCCGCGGGTGCGGAGGGGCGGGGAGAAAAAGAGGGGGGCGCCGAGGGCGCAGGGGCGGGTCGTGGGGGGTGTGGTCAGTGTGTGGCGCGGCGGGCGCGGTTGGCCTCGCGGCTCAGTGCCCAGGCGTCGGCGACCGGGCCCAGGTGGGCGAGCTTGTCGGGGTTGGTCACCGAGCGGATCGTCTGGACGCGTCCGTCCAGGACGTCCAGGGTCCAGGCGGTGAGGACCCGGCCGTCGCGGTCGCGGAAGATCGCGCCGGGCTGGCCGTTGACCTCGCGCGGCTCCAGCGTCACCTCCACCCGTACGAGCGCGGGCACGACCGAGGCCAGCAGGCGGGCCGTGTTGCCGGCGCCGCTGACCGCCCTGGCCAGCTGCGGGGTCTTGCCGCCGCCGTCGCCGACCAGTTGCGCGTCCGCGGCGAGCAGGTCGCGCAGGCCCTCCACGTCGCCCTCGCGCAGCGCGCAGAAGAAGCGGGCGGCGAGTTCGTCGCGTTCGCGGCGGCCGGCCTCGAAACGGGGGCGCTCGGCGGCCATGTGCCGGCGGGCGCGTACCGCGAGCTGGCGGCAGGCGCTCTGCGAGCGGCCCACCGCCGCGGCGATCTGCGGGAAGTCGAAGGCGAACACCTCGCGCAGCACGAACACCGCGCGTTCCAGCGGGGAGAGCCGCTCCAGCAGGATCAGGGCCGCCATGGACACGGAGTCGGCCAGCTCCGCCGAGCGGGCCGGGTCCTGGTAGGGGTCGGTGAGCAGGGGTTCGGGCAGCCACGGGCCGACGTACTGCTCGCGCCGTACGCGGGCCGAGCGCAGCACGTCGATCGAGATGCGGGTCACCACCGCGGACAGGAAGGACTTCACCGACGTGGGGCTCGCCGTGGAGGCGTCGTAGCGCAGCCAGGTCTCCTGGACCGCGTCCTCGGCCTCGCTGACGCTGCCCAGGATGCGGTAGGCGATGGAGAACAGCAGGGAGCGCAGTTCCTCGAACTCCTCGATCCGGCTCACCGTGACCTCCTGCCGTGGTGCCGAGCGTGGATCCGGGCCTGTGCCGGGGCGGTTTTCACCCTAGGGGCGGTGTCCGTGCGCGCCCCGCACGCTCCAGCGGTGCTCGAGTACGGCTGTGGCGGGTCTTGAGCGGGAACGGCGGGTGCGGCCGGCCGTGCCCGGGGGTGACCCGGGTGCGGCCGGCCGCTTCGACGGCCCGTCCGTGAGGGGGGCGTGCGTCAGGAGCGGGCCGCTTGGGCCTGTTCGGACGGCTTCGGGGCGCCGGCGCCGGCCGGTGCGGGCAGGGGTCCGCCGCGCAGCAGCAGGGCGGAGACGACGGCGCCCAGGACGAGGAGGGCGGTGCACCACCAGAACACCCGGATGTCGCCGTGGATCGACGCCAGGTGCAGCTCCCGCACGGTCGGGCTGCCCTGGACGTGGCCGGCGAGCCAGTCGGTGGCGGCGGCGGCGGCGATCGTGTTGAGCAGTGCGGTGCCGATGGCGCCGCCGAGCTGCTGGCCGGTGCTGATGACCGCCGAGGCGATGCCCGCGTCCTGGGGTGCCACACCGGAGGTGCCCGCGCTCAGCGCCGCGCCGTAGATGAGGCCCATGCCGATGCCGACCAGCAGCACGGGGCCCAGGATGTGGCTGGCGTAGGCGGAGTTCGCGTCGATGCGGGTCAGGCCGGCCATGCCGACGGCGCTGATCAGCAGGCCGCCGGTGATCAGCGGCCGCGGGCCGAACTTCGGCAGCAGCTTGATCGCGCCCACGCTGGTGCCCACCGGGGTGATCGCGATCATCGGGAGCAGCGCGCAGCCGGAGGTGATCGCCGAGTAGCCCAGGATGGTCTGCATGTAGTAGACGAGGAACATCAGGATGCCGAAGAAGCCGATGCCGACCAGGAGCACGGTGAAGTAGGCGGCGCCGCGGGTGCGGTTCAGGACGATCCGGGGCGGCAGCAGCGGGTGCGCGGCACGCGTCTGCCAGATCGCGAAGGCGATCAGCAGGACGGCGCCCAGGGCCAGGAAGCCCCAGGTGGAGGTCTCGCCCCAGCCGTTGTGCGCGTTGGAGAAGCCCAGCACCACGCCGAACATCCCGACCGACGCGAGCAGCACTCCCGGGATGTCCATCCGGGCGTCCGACTTGGGCTGGTCCTGCAGCAGGGCCATGCCGCCGAAGAACGCGACGGCGGCGAGCAGCAGGTTGACGTACATGCACCAGCGCCAGCTCAGGCCGGAGGTCAGCGCACCGCCGATGATCAGGCCCACGCCCGAGCCGCTGGCCACGACGCCGCTGAAGACGCCGAAGGCCTTGGCCCGTTCCTTGGGGTCGGTGAACGTGGTGGCCAGCAGGGCCAGGCAGGACGGCGACAGCAGCGCGGCGAACGCGCCCTGGCAGGCCCGCGCCGTCACCAGCATCTCGAAGTTGGTCGCGGCGCCGCCCACCGCGGAGGCGGCCGCGAAGCCCAGCAGGCCGATCAGGAAGGCCCGCTTGCGGCCGATCAGGTCGGACAGCCGTCCGCAGAACAGCAGCAGGCCGCCGAAGGGCAGCGCGTACGCGGTCACGATCCACTGCCGGTCGGCGTTGCCGAAGTCCAGGGCCCGCTGCGCGGAGGGAAGCGCGATGTTCATGACGGTCAGGTCGAGGCCGACCATCAGATAGGCGGTGCAGATGACGGCGCCGATCAGCCACCGCCGCCGTGCGTCCGCGGCCGCCCCCGTGCTCGGCCCAGCCGCGGCGGCTGCGCTCTGTGCTGCCATGATCATCTTCTCCTTGTTCCGTGGTCCGGCGTTTTCGGCGAACGGGCTCGATGCCTCGCCCCTAGGACGAGACACGGGGTGGCGGCTGTGACATGACCGCGGAGCGGGTGCGGCTGCGGCCGGGAGCCGGCGCGAGCAGGACGGCACCCCGGAGGGCAAAAGCGGGGGGGCGGGTCAGGCGGGGCGGGCGTGCGACGTGAACACCTTCAGCAGCAGCGGCGAGATCTGGTGGTACACCGCGAGGTCGAGATGGTCCCCGCCGGGCGACCACTTGACCGCCGACGCGTTGACCGGCTCACCGGCGTACGTGTACGGGGAGGACCTGACGAAGTGCTCCAGCCGCGGATCCAGCCGGGCCGGGAGCGCCGAGGGGTCCAGACCCGGGGACGGCACGGGGGCGAAGGAGATCCGCCGGATGTCCGGGGAGTCCCAGCCGAGGGTCGCGTAGACCCGGTACGCCGTGCAGGCGTACGCCAGCATCCGCTCGTCGGGCTCGGGCAGCCCCATCGCCCGCAGCAGCGACAGGACCGTCCGCGGGTCCAGGTTCCCCGCCACCTCGGCGGGCAGCTGGAAGTACAGGTTCAGCGTCCTGCTGCGGTAGTTGATCCCGACCAGCGCCACCTCCTCCAGGCCGTGACGGGCGAAGAGACCGGCGTTGTCGGCCACCGAGCGCGGCACCGACGGGATCCGGGCGAACTCCGACACCTTCTGCAGGTTGCGGGGGAACTGCGCGTAGATCTTCTTGAAGCCGTCGGCGACCCCGCAGTCGATGAAGTAGTCGTCGACGACGATCCGCTCCTCGATGTCCGAAAGCAGCGTCGCGACGGGATGGCCGGTGGGGGGAAGCAGGCCGCCGGCCAGCGCCCGGGCATAGGGGCCCTCGGTGCCCGGGGACACCTGGACGGTGTATTCGAGTTCTCCCACCCGGCCCGCGTTGACCTGCGCGCTGAAAATGATCGCGCCGTCGGTGAGCGCGTCACGGAACGCCTCCAGGACCGGCCAGACCGTGTCACGCGAGAAGGCCGCCCCCACCAGCCCGGCCGCCTCCTCGATGGCCGAGTACAGCTTTTCCGCCTCAGTGCCTTGGGACATCAACACTCCAAGTAGTCTGCGCCGGTCGTTGATTCCGCAGGAATCCCGTGCTCCGCCGCCTTCGGGAACATAACGCGGGGCCGCTCGGGAACCGCTGGAGAATTCACTGACGCCGGGGTCGGTGAAGTCGTGAGCGCGTGAACAGCGTGAACGGGTGGTGATCGGCCCGTCCCGCGACCCGGAGGACCTCGACGGCAGTCGCAGGGGCACCCCGGCGGGAGAAGCAGCAGGCCGGCTACGGCGTCCGCGCCTGCCGCGGCGAGGACCCCGAAGGACGGGGCCGGGCCGGCCCGCGCCTCGTCCCCTCCCCCGGGCCCGCCCGTCCGCCGGCGGTCCAGGAGACCCGCAGCGCGCGTACGGCCGGCCGGCAGGCAGGCACAGGGTGAGACCCGGCCGGCGGATCCTGCCGCGGACGCGCCCCGGGGGGCACGCCCGTCTGCGGCGCCGGTCGGCGGTCGGCGGCTCCGCCGTTTCCCGGCTTCGCCCGAGGGGCGGGCCCCCCGTCGCGCTGGTTCTCTCTATCTGTCTCGCGGCCGCGCGCGCCACGGCCCGCCCACCGGTCGGCGCCGGTGAGGGGCCGCCGCTCTCCTGCGGCTCGATGCGCCGGGCAGGGCTAGGCGGCCGTGCCCACGGTTCCCGCCGGGTGCCCGGTACCGGTTCCGGTTCCGGTTCCGGTCGCGGGGTCGGTGCTCGTCGCGGGGGCGGGCGGGCGGGGCAGGTCGACGTCCGTGGGGCGGGCGGTGATCCAGCTCAGCAGCGGGCCCGCCATCGCGGTGGTGACCACGGCCATGACGACCATCAGCGAGTACAGGTCCCGCTCCAGGAAGCCCAGTTGCAGGCCCACGTTCAGCACGATGAGCTCGGTCAGGCCGCGGGTGTTCATCAGCGTCGCGAGCGCGGCGGACTGCCGCAGCGGCATCCGGTTGAGGCGGGCGGCGGCGAACGCGCCGGTGAACTTGCCGCCGACCGCCACCAGCAGGATCAGCCCCAGCGTGCCCAGCGCGCCCGCGTCCAGCTGGGACAGGTCGACCTGGAGACCGGCGACCAGGAAGAACACCGGCAGCAGCAGCGTGCCGCTCAGGTGGCCCAGCCGCTCGTGCACGTCGGCGCGCAGCCGCTCGCTGCCGCCGCGCGGCAGGATCACGCCGAAGAGGAACGCGCCGAAGATGTAGTGCAGGCCCACCCACTCGGTGGCCGCCGCCGACAGCAGCAGGCCCACCAGGGCGGCCGCGAACACCGTCGGGGTCAGCGTGCGGGCCGGGCGGCGGGCCACCAGGCGGCGCAGCAGGGGCCGTACGACGAAGAGCATGCCCAGCAGGTAGGGGACGGCCAGCAGGATGCGCCACTGGTCGGGGCCGGCCGCGCCGCTGACGGCGATCACCGCGGCCAGCAGCGACCAGGCCAGGACGTCGTCGATGGACGCGCAGGCCAGCGCCACCACACCGAGCGGGGAACGGGACATGCCCCGGTCGGTGAGGATGCGGGCCAGCACCGGGAACGCCGTGATCGACATGGCGATGCCCATGAACAGCATGAACGCCGTCCGGTCACCGGTGCCGTAGTCGTCCATCAGATACAGGGCCAGCAGCATGCCCAGGCCGAACGGCAGCAGGACGGAGCTGAAGGACACGGTCGCGGCCAGGCTTCCGCTGCCGCGGATCATCGAGGCGTCCCACTCCAGGCCGACCAGGAACATGAACGCCGCCACGCCGACCGCGGCCAGCGCGCCCAGCAGCGGCCGGATGCCGGCCGGGAAGAGGGCGTCGGACAGCGCCCCGTGGAAGAGGGTCGGCCCCAGCGCGATGCCGGCGAGGACCTCGCCGATCACCGCCGGCTGGTTCAGCCGCCGGGCCAGCATGCCGAGCACACGGGCCAGGAACACGACGGCGGCGAGACCGAGAAGCAGGGACGAGGTCTGATGAGTGGTCATGGCGAAAGATCTCCGTAGGTGGAATCCGGCCCGGGAGCAGAGCAAGGGTCGTGCCGCGGCACACCGGCGGCGGGACGCCGGCCGCACCACCGCGGGACAGCCGCGGAACCCGGCGGCCACTGTGTGCGGTCACCGGGCTCCCCGCGGGAACGGTGCGGGCGGCATGGCGCGGCTCAGTGCGGGGTGGGGCGGCTCAGTGCGGGGTGGGGCGGCTCAGTGCGGGTAGCCGCCGAAACGCCGCTCCCGGTCCCGCAGGTCCGCCAGCGCGGCGTCGAAGTCCGCGCGCGTCATGTCGGGGAACAGGCACGGCGAGAAGTGCAGTTCGGCGTAGGGGGACATCAGCGGGAAGAAGGACGACATGCGGGTCGCGCCGCCGGTGCGGATGAGGTGGTCGACCTGCGTGGGGACGTAGGCGTGGCGGGCCAGGATCTCCTCGGTCAGCTCCGGGATCTTCCCGTTGAGCCGGTTGAAGATGCCCACGACCTCATGGGTGAGGGACATCCCCAGGATGTAGTGGAGCGTGAACGGCGCGTCCCTGGCCGACTTGTCGCGCAGTTCCTCCAGTTCGGCCAGGTGCGGGGCCGACACCAGGTCGAGGGAGCCGGAGAAGTCGAAGGCACAGGTGTCGTGGACGCGGCGCACCACATCGGTGAACGCGTTCATGAACGTGGTCACCGCGGCCTGGGGACGGCTGTGGTTGGCGGCGGAGGAGGCCGTGATGTAGAGGGTCGTGACCCCCTCCTGGCGGGCCCAGTCCATGAACTCGACGATCTTGTCCCCCATCGCCGCGTAACCGTCGTCGAGAGAGACGCCGTGCGCCTCGGACCAGCGGCGCATTCCGTCCGGCAAAAGCATCAGGGTGGTCACCGGGAACTCCTTGTCGTTGCGGGTGGGAACAGGCGGGGACAGATGAGGCAGGAGCAGGGCGGGGCGGGGATGTCCGGCGCGGGTGCGGGCGTGTTCAACGGCCGTGTTCCGCCCGGCTTGTGCTCGGTGAGGGGGAGGTGAGCAGGTGCGCCACCGAGGCCCACGCCCGCACGCCGTGCAGGGCGCCGTCCACCTCGGCCGTACGCCAGGTGCCGGACGGGGAGCGCAGCAGCCGGGCCCGCTCCAGACGGGCCGTCACCTCACCGCCCGTCCCCTCCGCCGCGCCGGTGCCGGCGGTGATGCGGGTGCGCCGCATCCACAGGTTGTTGCTGTCGGCGCGCTCGACGCCGTCCAGCGTGTAGAGCAGGACCTGGCCCAGCTGCATGGCGGCGACGAACGCGTCGATCATGGTGGCCGGTGCGTCGTCGAGGGCGGGCTGTGTCCCGTCCCCGACCAGCGCGACCCGGGCCGACGCCCGCGGGTCCTCCCCGGCCCCGTCCTCGACGCGCACGCCGGTGAGCAGCTGGCGGCGCCCGCCGTGCGGGACGCCGTAGGGCGCGTCGTTCCAGGGTCCGGGCAGCTCCTCCGCCAGGTAGTACGACCGGGGCGGGCCGGGCGGGCGGCGGCCCGGGCCGTGCCGTGCCTGGACGCGGGCCGACAGGGAGCCGATGCGGCAGTCCAGGGTGGTGGACCAGACCGGCCCGGCCGTCTCGGCGGCGACGAGCCGGCCGGTGACCGGGAAGCTCTCCAGTCCCTCCTCGTCCGGGCGCGAGCCGGCCCTGATGTCGACGCGGCACACCTCGAAAAGGTCGCCGGGCGCAGGCGAGCAGGCGTGGGCCGCGTACAGGCCGGTGAGCCGGGCGGCGAAGAGCATCACGTCGAGGGAGCTGAGATGCGGGGTCGGATACCGGTCACCCTTGCGGGACCAGGCGGCGGGCAGCGCGAGGTGGGCCGTGGCCCGGATGCCCGCACCGCCGCCGGCCGTACCGGGGGTGACAGTTGTGCCGGGGGTGGTGGTGGCCGGTGTGATCGTGAGGTCGGTCAGCGAGTGTGCGACCCGCTTGAATCCCTCGCCGAGGAACCGGCCCTCGCGCGGGCCGAGGAAATCGTCGATGGACGCGAGGTGCAGGGATGACACAGGTGCTCCTGTTCCCGCCGGGAGACCGTCCCCTCCGGGTTCGGGCGGCGGGAGCGGCCGTACGTCCGCCGCGTCCGCGGTGACGCCCTCGGCGATGGGCGTGGCTGTCCTGGTACGGGTGGAGACACGCGGCCCGCGCGCCGGCGGCAGCCGGGGGTGACGCGCGGACGGGTACGGCGCGTGGGTCCGCGGGGCCTGACCGTGGGGGTGGGGTGCCGTAGCGCGCGGGCCTCTCCCCCGGGTGGGGCCGGTGCCCGTGTCCTGCGTCGCCGGAGGACGGGCAAGAACGGGCGGAGGCCGTCCCGCTCCGGGCAGGCCGGCGGAGGACTCCTCGGAGACCACCGGGCGGGCACCATCGGGCAGTTGGGTGCCGTCATGGGCAGGAGGACGGTCTTGGCGGGTCTGTGTCCGCTGCCGGAACGGCCCGCCCCTGGCCCACCCGGTCCGGGCGCAGCGCCGGGGGGGGCGGGCAGTCCGCAGAGGGCGTGTCCGGGATCGCCCCGGTGCTCCGCCCGGACCGCCCTCGGATCTCGGGCCTCGGGCCTCGGGCCTCGGGTCAGTTCTCCGTGGCGGGCCGTTGTCCGGTGGTCAGGGCGGTGCGGCCGGCGAGGTGGATCGCTGTCAGGCGGGCGACGCGTTCGCCGAGGTGTTCGGCGGTGGCGATGTCCGCCTTGTGGACGGTGTCGGCGGGGAGGTCGCCCGGCGCGGTGGCGGCGGCGCCGTTGAAGTAGCCGAGCCGGTTCAGGTCGTTCTCGCTCTCGTGGCTCAGATGCCAGCCCGGGAGCAGGCCGAGGCTGACCCAGATCATGCCGTGCTGGGCGCCCAGGGTCGCGAAGTAGCCGAGGGTGGAGTCCTTGTCGCCCGCCTTGCAGGCGCCGATCGTGAACCCCGATCCGAGCTTGTCCTTCCACGCCTGCCGCGCCCAGCGCCGGCTGGTCGACTCGGCGAAGACGTGGAACGCTCCCGACGCCGACCCCATGTGGGTGGGCGCCCCGAAGACGATCGCGTCGGCACGGTCGAGGCTGTCCCACGCGGCGTCGTCCATGGCGGCGACACCGACCATGGTCACCTCGGCGCCCGCCGAGCGGGCGCCGGCCCGGACGGACCGCGCCAGCACGTCGGTGTGGCCGCGGCCGGAGTGGTAGGCGACGGCGATGACGGGCGGTGTCTGCATCGGTTGTCCTCCTGCGGACGCGGGGCGGCTCAGGGGTGTGCCGGGACCCGTTCGTGCTCCATACGGAAGTCCTGGCGGCCGTACTCCTGCCGGGCCAGTTCGATGGCCTCGGCCGTGCTCATCACCGGGGTCCAGCCGAAGATGTCGGTGATGGTCTCCAGCCGCCGGGCCAGGGGGCCGCCGACCACGTGGTGGGGGATGCGCAGTTCCTCCAGGGTGGCCAGCAGCATCCGGTCGACGTCCGCGCGGAAGGCGTCGTTCATCGGCCGGTGGCCGTCCGCGGCGAGCGGCAGTTCGTGCCGCAGGTGGACGTAGGCGTCGTAGGTGGCCTTGACGTGCTGTTTGAAGGCGTGCCCGTACTGCTCGACGACCTCGCCGAAGAACACCATCTCCGGCGACGCCGTCGTGGCCGGCACCCCGCCCCCGCCCCCGCCCCCTCCCCCGGCTGCGGCGGTGTTGGGGTTCATGCCGTAGCGGCGGCGGACCTCGCCGTAGAGCCATTCCTGCAGGGAGGACCCGTCGGAGACGAAGTCGTCGCCCAGCAGGGCCTCCTGCACGGCGCGGCCGGTGTGGCGGCGCAGGGTGAGCTGGAGGAACTGGGCCGGCGTCACGTCCGTGAGTCTCACCCCGGGCAGGGCCTGCGGCATGATCTCCCGGACGGTGCGGGCGCGCGAGCGCGGGATGCCGGTGTAGTGCGACAGCGCCATCACCGTCGAGGTCTTGCCCGAGGAGTAGGTCCCGGACACGGCCACCCTCATGACTCCCCCCGCTCCCAAAGATGCGGGGGCAGGGTGGAGGGCCGGCCGCTCACGCGGTCTTCGTCGCGGTCAGGACGGCCTGGACGGGGATGACGTCCGGCGGGATCTGGGCGGTGTCCCTGGTGACCGCCCTGGTCACCTCGAAGCCGCACTCCCGCAGCCAGCGCTCGTAGACCGAGAGTTTCTGCGGGCCACCCTGGCCCATGGCGGCGCCGATGAAGAACGCCGGGAAGAAGTCGACGTTGTAGTTGCCGGTGTCCTTGATGTCCTCCGGGTAGACCGGCACCAGGACGTTGACCGTGCCGCCGACCCTGAGCGCTTTGTGGACGCCCTGCAGGATCCTGACCACGTCGGCCTTGTCGAACATGTCCAGGAAGTGCTTGACCAGGACGACGTCGTAGCCCTGCGGGATCTCCTCGAAGACGTCGCCGCCGATGAACGACAGATGCTCCTGCAGGCCCGCGGCACGGAAGTTGGCCAGCGCCTCGCTCTCCTTGCCGGGCAGGTCGAAGGTGGTCACCTTCAGGCCCGGGGATGCCTGGTGGCGGTAGGCGTGGATCGCGCCCAGGCCGGTGTTGCCGGCGACGTCCAGGACGCGGGAGCCGGCCGGGATGTCGATGGTGTCGAAGAACCAGGGGTCGATGTGGGCGGTGACGCTGTTCATCAGCGTCAGCCAGGACTCGTTGAGGTCCGGGTGGTCACCGACCGCGTCGTAGAGGGTGCCCGAGGCGCCGTAGAGCTCCTTGAGGCCGACGACAGTGCCGGTGCGGGCGGACTCGGTGAGGTGGAACAGCTGGCGCAGCGCGGTGACCTTGATCAGGTTCATATAGGCCAGGGCCCGGTCGAGGTCGGCGACGGGGACGGCGGCCAGCGCGTCGAGGGTGTAGGTGCCGGCGGCCTCGTCGTGGGCGACGAAGCCCTCCTTGACGAGGAGGAACAGGAGTTGTTCCACGGCGTCCGGGGTGGTGCCGGCCGCCTCGCCGAGATGGGCGGCGCTCGCACCGGGGTGCTCGCGCAGGGTGTCGATCAGGCCGAGTTCGAAGGCGGAGAGCAGGCTCATGAACCGCGTGGGTCCGACCATGTACTCGCGCAGCCGGGCGAGCGTGGCGTCAGGTGTCACGGCGTCAGCCTTTCGGGTCGGTGACGTGCGCGGCCGGGCCGGGCGGGGTTGTGTCCGGGCGGTTCGGCTGCTGTTCGAAGCGGCGGGCCAGCGCGAGGCGCTGCACCTTCAGCGTGGCCGTCCTGGGCAGTTCGGCCTGCGGGATCTGGACGGGGTCGGCGAGCTGGGGGAAGGCGGTGGTGGCGGCGCGCCAGCGGGCCGGGTCCAGGGGGGTGTCGTCGTGGGTGCAGATGACCGGGACCGGGCGGGCGTCGGGGCCCTGCACCACGACCAGTTCGCTCAGTTCCCCGAGCGCGCCCAGGACGACGTCCTCGATCTCCAGGGAGCTGCGCACCCCGGGGATCATGTCGACCTCCCGGTCCAGGAGGTGCAGGCAGCCCAGGCGGGTGACGTAGCCGACGTCGCCGGTCCCCCACCAGGCGCCCTTGCGGTTGCCGTCGTAGCGCTCCTGCTCGCCGTGGTAGGTCTTCGCGAGGCCCGGCCAGGCGACCTCGATGCGGCCGGGGTGGTGTTCGGTGGGGCGTCTGCCGTCGCGGCTCACGACGCGGATCCGCGCGGCGCCCTTCGGCATGGGCCAGCCCACGCAGCGGCCGTTGGCCTTGTGGGCGAAGGGACGGAAGTAGGCGCGGCCGACGGCCGGGCCGACCTCGCTCTGGCCGTAGATCTGGAAGAACAGCGCACCGCGCCGGGTGGAGGACTTCAGCAGGCGGCTCATCGTGCCCGGGTGGATGGCGTCGAAGGTGCTGGAGAAGACCTTCACCGACGCGAACGGCATCCTCGGGTCGGCGGTGAGCTGCTCCCACTCCATCAGCGAGTTGGGCAGCGCCTCGATGAAGGCCGGGCGGTGGGCGAGGAGGTGTTCGGCGACGGCGGCGGGGTCGTTCTCGCGCATCAGCAGCACCGGGTAGCGCCTCAGCAGCGCCAGGGACATCGCCGCGACCATCCGGGAGTGCACGAACGGCACATGGATGGCGACGGTCTCCCTGCGGCGCATCAGGGCCAGCAGCCGCCACTGCGGGACCAGGCGGACGGCCTGGGTGCGGGGGGTGTGGACGACGAGTTTGGGGATGCCGGTGGTGCCGGAGGTGTGGGTGATGACGGCGGCCTCGTCCAGCGGCCGCAGCACCGGCCGCACCCGCGGCGCGCCCGCCAGGCCGGCCAGGGAGACGGTGCCGGGGCGGTCGGCGGCCGAGGTGACCACCCGGCGGGTGAGGTCCGCCAGCGGCACCTCGGCCAGGCGGTCCAGGGTGGGGCCGTCGGTGAGCAGCGTCGGGCAGCCCACCCGGCCGAGGAGGACGCCCACGGTCGCCGCGTCCAGGGCCGGCGACAGGTTGACCACAACCGCGCCGATACGCGAGACCGCGCAGGCCAGCATCCAGTGGTCGGCGTTGGCCGTCTTGTAGATCACGACGTGTTCGCCGGGCCGGACGCCGGCCGCCCACAGCCGGGCGGCCAGGTCGTCGACGTGTCCGGCGTACCGGCCCACCGTCAGCCGGCGTCCCGCCTCGGGCAGGACGTCCAGGTCGTGGTCCAGGGTGATCGGCGTCGACGGGTCGATCGCCGCGGCGATCTCGGGCAGGAGGCCGATGTGCAGGCCGCGTCGTTGGATCGATCGGTAGGCGGTGGAGCCCTTCATAGGAATGTGTCTCCTTCGGGGGCACGCTGCGGGACGGGCGTGGGGTGGCGTGCGGGACGGGGGCCGCGTGGGCGGCGGGCTCCGCACGGACAGGTCGGTCCTACGCGGCACGGCGGGCGGTGCCGGTGTGGGTGCGGACGGCGGTGCGCAGGGCGTGGGCGACGCGGGTGACCTGGTCCTCGGTCAGCTCGGCGTGCATGGGGATCGCGAGCTGGCGGGTGGCCAGGCCGAGCGAGACGGGGCAGTGCTGCTTCGCGTCGAACACGGGCTGGATGTGGCCGGCGAACGTGCCGTGCCCGCAGCCGATGCCCTGGCCGCGCAGCGCGGTGGCCACCGCGCCGCGGTCCACGCTCCCGTCCAGGGTGACCATGTAGGTCTGCCAGGCGTGGGTGCGGTCGGCGGGCACGTGCGGCAGCGTCAACAGGTCCTCGCCGCCCAGGAGTTCGCCGTACTGCGCGGCAACCGCGGTGCGGCGGGCGAGGAGTTCGCCGATACGGCCCAGCTGTACCTGGAGGATCGCGGCGGCGATGTCGGACAGTTTGAAGTTGTAGCCGATCTCGGTGAACGTCGGGATGGGCAGGCCGACGACGTTGCCCATGTCGAAGATGCTGCCGATGCCGAAGGACGAGCGCAGCCGCGCGTCCGCCCCGATCTGCGGGTCGGCGGCCAGCAGCGCGCCGCCCTCGCCGCTGCTGGCGCCCTTGCGGCCGTGGAAGGACAGGCAGCCCACCTCGGCGAGTGCGCCCGCCCTGCGGCCCTGGTAGGTGGCGCCGACCGCGCAGGCGGCGTCCTCGACGAGGAACAGGCCGTGGCGGTCGGCGATCTCCTGCAGCTCGGTGTAGTCGGCGGGCAGGCCGACCGTGTCGACCGCGACGATCCCCACGGTGCGGGCGGTGACCAGATCGGCCACCGCACGCGGGTCGACGGTGTAGGTGTCGGGGCGTACGTCGGCGAAGACCGGGGTCGCGCCGACGTAGCGGGCGGCCTGGGCGGGCGCCGGGAACCCGTAGTCGGCGACGATGACCTCGTCGCCGGGGCCCACGCCCAGGGCGAGCATGGCCAGGTGCAGGGCGGCGCCGCAGTTGCTCACCGCGACCGCGTCACCGACCGCGTACTCCGCCGCCAGGCGCGCCTCCAGCGCCTTGCCCTGCGGTCCCTGGCCGGCCGGCCAGCCGGAGGCGAACACCTCGGCGACGGCGGCCAGTTCCCGCTCACCCAGGCTCGCGTGCACCAGGGGAATCGCGTCCATCGTGGTCAACTCCGTTCACGCTCCGCGCCCGGCGGCCCGGGGGGAAGAAACAACAGGGGCAGGGGCAAGAGAAGGTGCAGGGGCAGGGGCAGGGGCAGGGGCGGCTGCCGGCTCCGGCGCGGGCCCGGGGTCCGGTGCGGGCCCGGGGGCGGGTTCCGGGGCGGATTTCGGTGCGGGGGTGGGGGGTTCGTAGCGCAGCGGGGTCAGCTGGTGGACGTCGTAGCGCCGGCGCATGCGTTCCACGGCCTCCTGGTCGACCGTGCCGCCCGCCTGCCAGATCTCGGCGATCTCCTCGAAGTAGAACTCGTGGTACGGCGAGGGATAGCACTGGAAGAGCATGCGGGCCGGCTTGTCGGAGGCGTTGCGGAAGGCGTGCGGGGTGCCCGGGGGGACGAACATGAAGGCGCCCTCGGTCGCGGCGGCGATCCGGTCCCCGTCCGGGGAGGTCCACCGGTGCCAGGAGTCCTCGGTGCGCCGCTCCGGTTCGAACGCCAGGAGCTCCAGCTCGCCCTCCAGGACGTAGAAGAACTCCTGCGCGTCGTGGTGGACGTGCGCCCCGACGTCGAAGCCGGGCGGGACGACCACCTCGAAGACCGACAGGGAGGAACCCTGGTCCTTCGTGGCCTTGAAGGTGACTTCCTGCGCCTTGGTGATCAGTTTCCGGCCCTGGCCGGGCGGGACGATGAGGCCAGTCATCTATTCGGTTCCTTCGGCAGAGACAGCAGCAGAGGCGCCGGCAGCAGCAGCGGGGGCGGAGGGAGGCCGGTCAGGCCACGTCGGCGCGGGCGCCGTCGTTCCAGCGGCCCAGGGCCATCTCGGCGGTGATGCCGGGGCCGAAGCCCGCGATCAGGCCGGTGGCGTCGGGGGCCGGCGGGTCCTCCTCGAACAGGCGGCGGGCCGCCTCCAGGACCACCGCGCTGGCGATGTTGCCGTACTCGCTGAGCGTGGCCCAGCTGTGGCGGAACACGCTGCGGTCGACCTCCAGGAACTTCGCGAGGTCGTCCAGGATCCGCGGGCCGCCCGCGTGCACGATGTAGAAGTCGAGGCTGCCCGCGTCCCAGCTGTGGTCCTTGGCGAACTCCCGCAGCACCGGCGCCAGCGGCTCCATCGTGCCCGGCACCCGCCGGTCCAGCTGGAAGTGGAAGCCCGTCTCGCGCACCGCGTAGGAGATCCAGTCCTCGGTGTGCGGGATGAGGTAGGAGGCGTTGCGCTCCAGCTCGATGCCGGTGCCGCCGGTGCCGCGCACCACGGCCGCCGCGACCGCGTCCCCGAACAGGCCGTCGGAGAGCAGCGAGCCGATGTCGTCCATGTCGGGCTGGTAGCACAGCGAGCAGAACTCCGCCGACACGATCAGGACGTTGCTTCCCGGGTGGGCCACGCAGAAGTCGTGCGCGCGGTTGACGGCCGCGCCGCCGGCCGCGCAGCCCAGCTGGGCGATGGGGATCTGCCGGGTGTCGGGGCGCAGCCCCATCGTGTTGATGAGCCACGCCGTCAGCGACGGCATCAGGAAGCCGGTGCACGACACGTAGATGATCGCGTCGATGTCACGGGCCGCCACGTCGGCGTTCTTCAGCGCCTCCTCGACGACCTGGGGGGTGCGCTTCTTCGACTCGACCTCGTAGATGCGGTTGCGTTCGGTCAGGCCCGGGTGGCGCAGGGTCTGCTCGATGGGCTGGACGAGGTGGCGCTTCTGCACGCCCGTGTTGCGTATCAGGCGCAGCGCGAGCGGCAGTTGCTCCTTCCCCTCGTGCACCCGCCGGGCGAACTCCAGCGTCTCCTCCATCGTGATGACGTGTTCGGGCGCCTGCACCGCGGGCTTGCACAGCCTGGCCATGTCTGGGTCCGCCTTCTCTAGGGTCTGCCTGGGGAAAAGTGCGCGTGCACGTACATGTGGGAGTGCGTGTGGGTGTGGGTGTGGGGCTGCGTGTAGGTGTGGGGGTGGGGCCGGGTGTGGGGTGCGGGTGCCGTGTCCGCCGCGTGGGGCGTGTACGGTTCCGCGTCACGCCGCCGCGGGGTGCGGGGCGAGGTCCATCAGGGCGGAGAGGACCGGCGGCCTGCTCCAGTCCGGCGCGCTCAGGGTGAGTTCCAGGCGGCGCGCGGTGCCGTCCTTGACCCGCACCGGGCCAACGGCCGCCGTCAGCCGTGCCGGTGACGGTGCGTCAGCCCTGTCGTCGCTGCCGCCGCTGCCGTCATCCGAGGCGGGGGCGGGGGGTCCGGGGCGGGTCACCGCGTGGACGTACCAGACGCCCGCGGGGATGCGCTCCAGCGTGAAGGGCCCCGGCGCGGACGCGTGGGTGAGACGGACGGGGGCGCCCTGCAGCAGGGGGCCGGCGAAGACGCCGACCCGCACCGCCCGCCCAGCGCCGCCGCCGCCGGTGATGGTGGTGGTGTGCAGGAGTCCCGTCACCGTGCCGGCACACCGGACCGGCACGGGTGCGGCTGCGGGTGCGCGCGGCGCCAACTGAGGTGCGGGCGCGGCCGGTTCGGGCACCGCCGGGGTGGAGGCCGGGGTCAGGGGCGAGACCGGGGCCGGGGTCAGGGTCGAGGTCAGGGAGAGGGCGCGGTAGCGGGTGGGCGACAGTCCCACCAGCTCGGTGAAGCGGCGGGTGAAACTGCCGGTGCTGCTGTAGCCGACCCGCGCCCCGATGTCCGCGACGGTCAACTGCGTGCTCAGCAGCAGGACCTTGGCCTCCTGCAGCCGCACCGCACACAGGAACCGCCCCGGGGTGACCCCCGTGACCTTGGTGAACACCCGCAGGAAGTGGTACTTGCTGACCATCGCGCCACGCGCCAGCTCCTCCAGGCTCAGCGGCTCCCAGAAGCGTTCGCGGATCGTGGTGACGGCATGCCGCACGAGGTGCTCCATGAGCTGCTCCAAGAGGGCTCCTGACAAAAGCCGTCCGGCCGGTGACGGGGGTGAAGGGCGGCAGACCCGGACGAGGTCACAGGGTCGCGGCCGCCGCCGCGCGACAGGCGCGGAGAGAAACAGGAGAGAACAACAGGGGCAGAAAAAAGGGGAGTCGGGGCGCTCGGCCCCTCAACTCCCCACCGCTCCCCCGCTGTACGGACTGTCCGCCGTACGAACTGTTTTCGGGCAGGGGGCGTGTGCCGAAATAGTGACACGGCCGGTGTCCGCCCGCCAAGACTCCCCCAAAGTGACGTAGGTCACGTCAACTGCGGGGGCGGGCGGCGGAGTTGGCGTACGGATCACGCCACCCGCACCCGACCGGTTCTGTAGCGGCCTGCTGCCACCATCGGCCCAGACCCACACGACCGGACACGGAGGGCGAATGTCTCGCGCCGAGGAAGCCACCGTCAGGACCAAACGGTCGACCGCACCACCGGCGCGGGCCGGCGGCTCAGCCGGCCGGCTGGAGGGGCTGCGCCGGACCGGGGCCCTGATCACCTTCATGCTCGGCGCCCTGTCCGCGGTGCCGCCGCTGTCGATGGACATGTACCTGCCCGCGCTGCCGGACGTCACCCGCTCCCTGCACACCTCCGCCACCAGCGGCCAGCTGACCCTGACCGCGTGCCTGACCGGCATGGCGCTGGGCCAGCTGATCGTCGGCCCGATGAGCGACCGGTGGGGCCGGCGCAGGCCGCTGCTGATCGGCCTGCTCGTCTACGTCCTCGCCTCCGTGAGCTGCGCGCTGGCGCCCGACGCCGCGCTGCTGATCGGCTGCCGGCTGGTGCAGGGCCTGGCCGGGGCGGCCGGCATCGTCATCGCCCGCGCCGTCGTGCGCGACCTCTACGACGGCCTGGAGATGGCCCGTTTCTTCTCCACCCTGCTGCTGGTCTCCAGCCTCGCCCCGGTCGCCGCGCCCGTCCTGGGCGGACAGGTGCTGCGCTTCACCGCCTGGCGGGGCGTCTTCCTCGTCCTGGCCGTGATCGGCGTCGCGCTCACCGCGCTGGTGTGGCGCCGGCTGCCGGAGACCCTGCCGCCCGCCCGGCGCCGCGGCGGCGGCGTGCTGGGGGCCCTGTTCATCATGCGCGGCCTGCTCGCCGACCGCGTCTTCGCCGGCTACGTGATGGTCAACGGCTTCGCCTACGGCGCCCTGTTCTCCTACATCGCCGCCTCCCCCTTCGTCATCCAGGGCATCTACGGCGCCTCCCCGCAGACCTTCTCCCTCCTCTACGGCCTCAACTCGCTCGGCATGATGATCGTCGGCCGCGTCAACGGCAAGCTCCTGGTCGGCCGGGTCCGCCTGGACCGGGCCCTGGGCGCCGGGCTCGCCGTCATCGCCGTGGCCGGGACGGTGCTGCTGCTGGTCGCGCAGGGCGTCTTCGGCGACGCCGGCACGATCCCGGTCGCCTGCTGCCTCTTCGTCATGATCTCCGCGCTGGGACTGGTCCTGCCCAACACCAACGCGCTGGCCCTGATGCGCACCCCGCACGCCGCCGGCTCCGCCTCCGCCCTGGTGGGCACCTCCTGCTTCGCCATGGGCGCGATCGCCACCCTCCTCGTCGGCATCGCCGGCAAGGGCACCGCCGTCCCCATGGCCGCCGTCCAGACCGGCAGCGCGCTCGCCGCCGTCACCTCCCTCCTGCTCATGTGCCGCCCCTGGCAGAACCGGCCGGCGGAAGAGGCCCAGCACTGAGCAGCGGGCCACCGAGACCCCCTCCCCTCCCCCGGTACGCCGCGGCAGCTCCTGCGGACCGCTGAACCACGCCGACCACCCCAACGATCCGCACCACCACACCGGGAAAGCGGAACCCGGCGCCCACCCGACACAACGGCTGTCGGCCTGCCCACCCTCAGCCACCGAAAGCGAAACGGTCCGCCGACTCCGTCGGCGGACCGTCAAGAACGATTGAGGCCGGCCTCAAAACGAGATCACCGAGTGGCCGTCAACACACCACCTCAGCGGACGTGACCCAGTACCCGGCCCCACCTCATCGAAGGGCTCATCGCCAAGACCGGACTCGACTTCCAACCGCCGTAACCCCAGCCATTGAAGATCTCCAGGGTTGGCGAACGAGGGCTGCCGGAGACGGCCGAAGCGATCATAGAGTGACACTGTGCTGGATCTCCTGGTGACGCTGCTTCTGTTCGCCTTGTTGCTCATGCTGCTCATTGGCATGAGGCTGATGCGTGGCCCCAACCGGATGGCCCAGCCATGGCGGATCCTCTATGTATTCCTACTTGCCGGGCTCGTGCTTGCGATTGTCATGTCCACAAGGGCGAGCTTCGCGTTGTGCCGCACACAACCGGAGACCTGCGAGTCGGTCCCGCCCGGTGAACGGTAAGCCGGTTCCCGCGCCTTCCGCGAGCGGTTCTTCACCCACTGCAACACCGTCCACCGGCACTCCCGCATCGGGCTGCACACCCCCGCATCCGTCCACGACGGCACAGCGAAAGCCATCCAGGCCCAGCGAGCCGCAGTACTGGCCGACGCCTACACCACCAACCCCGACCGATTCCGGCGACCCCCGCCTCCCGGGGCCTGGCCGGCGCGGGCGTCTGTCTTGCCGAGCGAGCGCAGCGGGACGTCGTGGGGCCGGAGGCGGCGACGAGAGCGGGGGACCGTCCCGGCCCGAGGGCGCGGGACCGTCCGCATAACCGATGCGCCGGGCCGGGGCGTTCTTCCTTATACGGGCTCCCCTCCCCGATAATGGCCCTCCGTTGTCTGGCCGTGGGGGGCTTGTGTCGGATCGTGGTTCCACTCCTGTTCCGCCCGCCATGCGCAGGGTCGCGCGGGACTTCGAACTCGGGTCGCGCCAGGGGCTGGTGTGGACCGAGCCCAAGCGCTTCCCGTGGATCGTGGTGCTGCTGCCGACACTGGTCGCACTGCCGGTGCTCTGGCTGGGGGTTTCGGCCGCGGTGGAGGGCCAGCGGAGCGACGGCGCCTGGTACTACGGGCTGCCGCTGCTCATCTTGGGGACCGCCATGGTCGCCTCAGTCGGGTATTTCCTCTTCCTCGCGCTCACGAGACGGCAGACGCAGGTCTGGGTAGGTCACTACGAGCACGGCATCGTCCGGGAGGTCGCCGGACACGTGCCGGAGGCGTACTCATGGGACGAGATCGCCGGCGTTCGGCGGAGCAGCACCAAAGTGACGAACGGGATCACCAGCGTCACCACGCACGAACTCTGGGTGCGTCCCCATGAGGGCGCCGAGATCACGGTGACCGACGCGTACAACGGGGTCGCACGGTTCATCGACGAACTGGAAAAGACCTTCACGCGCGTTCGGCTGCCGCAGGACAGAGACCGGCTGAAGGCGGGCGAACGGGTCGACTTCTTCGGGGCCCACCTCGATCCCGCCGGTGTCGGATACCTCGACCACCGGCTCGACTGGCACGAGGTCGACCGGGTCACGGTGGAACAAGGCCGGCTGGAGATCCATCGGCATGGTGACGGAAAGCCGTGGGCCAGGCTCCCCGTAGAGATGGTCCAGAATCTTTCGGTCTTCCTGGCCCTCGCCGCAAGGATGCGCCAGGAGGCGGCCGGGAAACGGCCCTGACCAGACGATCCGGCCTGATCCGGCGAAGGCCAGCACTCCGGCAGCAGATCTGGATCAACGAACCAGCACCACGGCGGTCACCGTGCTTGGGAGAGGAACTACCTGCACCTCTCAAACAACGGCATTGGCCGTGCCGCTGGCTCCGCGCCCATCCCGGTGTCGAGATCGCCTGCCGCGACGGCTCACTCACCTACCGGCAGGGCATCACCGACGGAGCCCCCGACGCCGTGCAGGTCAGCGACCGCTCTCACCTCTGACAGGGACTGCCCCGCCGCGTCCAGGACGTGACTGCCACCCACCGCGGCTCGACTCCGGCCGCACCTACAGCTCCGTGGCCCGAGAACTGGGCCTGGACCGCAAGACGGTGCGCAAGTACGCCAGGGCCCGCACCTGGCAGGAGGTCGTGCGCCGCCCGCCCCACCGACCCTCCACGCTGGACCCTTACCTCGGCTACCTGCAACAACGGTGGGACGAGAGGCAGCACAGCGCGAAGATCCTCCATGAGGAACTCCTGACGAAGAGCTATCTCGGCCACTACCAGCGCGTGAAGATGGCCATCGCCCCCTTGCGGCGGGGCTGCCCTTGGACGAACCACGCGAACGCCCGCCCTCCCCGCGCGAGGTGTCACGCTGGATCAGCACCCGCCCGGACCGCCGCAGCCCACACTCCACCGACCGGCTGCACCGACGAACTCAGTCATCTTGCAAAGAACGACCCTACGATTCAGCTGATCGGCTTGCCTCGCCTCTACCACGGAGAGTGACCCCGAACCGGTAGTCTGGGGCCAGGTCCGGCCCCTGCCGGTGCACGGCAGCGAGCAATCCCACACAGCCTGGAACGCACGGGCGTCATCGCCTGCGGAGCCAGGGAGCCGACTTCCTCGGTCGGACGGGCCAGGGCCTCAAGCCCTTTGCAGGCGCAGCTGTGAACGCAAGTGTGCTGAGCACCATGCTGCTGGCCCCCGGAGCTGCAGGCATCACCACAACCGCTGCACATGGGCCGGTGTCCGTGTCAGGTCCTTGCATGACAAGTCGGTTTTATTGATGCAGTTGAGGGCTCGTAGCTCCGGGCGGATCCGCCCGGAGCTACGACTGGGCCACAGGTACCGCCCGCCGGGCGATGGTCGTGTGGACCACCGCCTCAATGCGGTCCCGGCCGCCCTCACGGCAGTCGGCCTAAGGTCCCTCACTGCTGTGAGGCTGTCCGTCCGTTGACGCCCAACCGAACGGGAAACCGGATCACGGATGCGTTCGCAACACCGTGACCTGCCGAAAGAAGATGTGCCACAGCCTCTCAGTTCAGCGTTGCGTCGTTTGGCCAACAGCCTCGGCGGGCCTCGAACGATCCGCTGGTCGTCGGTGCGCTGCGGCCTGCGTGCGACCACCCGCACCCGATGGGTCCGAAGACCGGCCGCTCTTGATGTCAGCCGCCGTAGAGGGTGGGCAGATCGACCAGGAGAAGGTCGTCACGGCGGTCGGCCAGGTCGACCAGATCGGGGTAAAAGCCATGCAGGGAATACAGGGCCAAGGTCGTGGCAGCTGTGTCGTACCCCTGGTCGGCGAGCAGGGCACGAATGCGTTCCAGGCGTTCCAGGTCACCGGTCCCACGGCGGGCGGCGGTCGCCTTGGCTTCGCCTAGCAGCGCGATCTTCGCGCGGGGAGCCTGCGGGCGCTCACCGGCGGCCAGGGCGATGACGTCGACCTCGTGCTTCGTCCGGGCGGTCTGGTCGGCGACCTCGGTGGTGCCGACCGGGCCGGGCAGTCCGCCGGGCAGCAGGGTGTGGGCGTAGCGCCGGGTGAAGTCGCGGGCCAGGTCTTCGAAGTGCGGCCCGAGGATCTTGGAGTTGAAGGTCGGGGCGGCCTGCTGCCACACCTGCTCGGCGAAACCCTGCTCCACAGCGGCGGCCTGCGGGAGGGTGATGAGCTGGTTGAAGCGGATGACCGGGTCCGCGAGGGTGATAACGGGGTGCTTGGATCGGAGGATGTCCTGTTCCCGCCGGATGTATCCAGTGGATTCCAGCACTCCGAGAGGGTGGGCGACGGCGTTGCGCGGGCGTTCCAGCGCGGCGCCGATCTTGCTGGGTGTGGTGGCGCCCCGCGCGATCGCGGTGAGGATGTCGTAGTACAGCGTGTGCTGCGTGATCCTCGGGTCCTCGCGCAGCAGGTACTCGGTCTCGGTACGCGAGTACACCGCCCTGCCCGGATCGAGCAGTGTCCGGGCCAGCCACGTGTCGAAGCCGTCGTCCGGATGCGGCCGGGCAGCCACCGGCCGATAACCGGGGGCCCCGCCCAGGACCGCATGCACCTTCAGCGCGGTCAGCGGGTCGGTAATCTGCCAAAAGGTCCTGCTGTCACGGTAGTCGAAAGCGCCCAGTCGCAGATCGACCACGGCCCGTCCCCGCAACGGCTTGGTCCCCGAGAGCAGTTCGTGCATGACGCTCATCGCGGAGCCGCACAGGATCAGCCGCGGCCCCGGCCCGGCACCGGGCCGGGCACCCCTCTGACGCTCGTCGTAGAGCTGCTGAAGCAGACCCGGGATCTCGGGTGAGTGCTGGAGCAGATACGGCAACTCGTCGATCACCAGGAACGGGCGCGACGAACGGGCGGTCACATCAAGGGCATTGGACAGGACGTCACGCCAGTCGGTCAGGCGCAGGCTCCCCGGCCGCAGGCCGGCGTGGGCGGCAATCGCATCACTGAACCGCTGGATCGCGGGAAGTCGCCCCTCCTCCCGGACGGCGGTGACGTAGAGGCCGCCGACCTCCTCGGACAGGGCCTGCAGAAGGTACGACTTCCCATGCCGCCGCCTCCCCGACACGATGCCGAGCCGCATCGCCGGATCCGGATCGGTGAGGAATTCCGCAAGCAGACCCCATTCCCGGTCCCGGTCGACCACGTCGTCCGGCTTGACCGGCAGGTCCTTCTTCACTCGCTCTCCTGTACATCGACTGCGACGCAATGCGTCTAAGTCTACTTCGACATAATGTGGCGCACTGGAATTTCCCCTCTCCCCGCGACAGGTCGCCCCACTTTTCGGTGTCCCGAAGCCCGCCGCCGACCGGATCACCGACAACTTCGGTTCCCCTCCGGCACTCAGCCGACGGCGTACTGATCGCGCGCGTCCGGAAGTTCCAAAGGGTGAGCATGGAGGCCACGGAGCGCACATGCTCGGCGAGCACTGCCCCCGTTTACAGCAGGGGCAAGGTTCAGACGCTGGGCGATGGTGTCGCGGACGAACGCGGGAAGGTGCCCGGATTCTGGCCGGGATCCCATCGGGTGAGGAGTCGTTGGCGGATCTGCGGCGCTTCGCCGGCCTCAGCCGCGTGGAAGCAGTCCGCCTGCTGGCCCCCTCACTGCCCAAGGGACCTGCCCGGGCCACGGCATGGAAACTGCAGGTTCTCGAATCCGGCCGGCCCGTATCGGCCTGGCTGGAAGCAACCGTCCGGGAGAGCGTCGTGGCAGTCATGGCCGATGTCTACGGTGTGTCGCCCCACACCGTCAGGCGCAGCTGGTTCAGCGCGTTTCCCGAGCACGTCCACCTGCTGACGCCCGAGGCGGCCCGGCCAGGTCCGCCGGGACACCAGGAAACCTGATCCATCAGCAGACCGCACGTTCCACGATCCGCCGTGCCGGGGACCTTCCCGTGCCCGGCGCCGGCGCACAGGGCTGGGCAAGCAGCCGGACAGCAGCCCGAAGACACTGGCCGCTGACGTCACAGGCGGCAATCACGCAGCACTGTCGCAGGCATCCGCCCCTGCCTCAGCTCCCTGGTCAGGAAGTGCTGGGGTGCTGGGTCCTGGCATGGGACACCAGCCGCACCAGCACGGACCGGGGAAGAAACCGCCGGGAGGCGGAGCAACCGCCGGTACCCGTGTCTCTGCCGGGTATCTGAAATGCCACCGGTTCAGCTCTTGAATGCGTACCCGCTGGTTCACCAGCACGGCTGGCTGCAGCCGGGCCACGAACAAGGACTACGGCTGGCGTTTCGGCGTGGACGTCGATGCCTTGGCCCTGCCCTCCGTGCTCTGTCCCGAGGAGTGCCCTTGAACGTGTGCGTCCGGTGCCCTGGTAGTAGGGCTCAGGGCGTCCACCAGCTGACGGTGCATCCGGCCAGTCTTTCCTGGATGCACCAGGATGTACCCGGCAACTTCGGGGATAGCAGAGGCAGCGGCCGGAACCCTGACGGCGTACGGCATCCGTCTGGGACGGATTCGGCACGGCGCCCGCAGTGCTCCCGCCCTGCACCAGCCGGTCGTGTCCCGCCTCGTGGTGTAAGCGACCTTGCTCGACGCGTTCCGGTAAGCCGCGCGTCGGCCACCTGATGGGCAACGACGCCCGCGTCGCGCGCGGCTGACCTGCCGTCAGCGCCATCGGCGGCCCTGAATCACGTCAGTGTCGCGATGACCTGCGCATTCCGAGCACTTGATCGGCTACACCACCTGGCGGGACGCGATCCACCAGCCTGCCGTCGGGCTGCCCGCGCGGAACAACCTCACCTGCGCGCCGTCCGACTGCCCGCATCGTTCGTCACAGCAGCCACCTTCGCGGAGCACCTGGATAACGAAGGGCACGATCGCCCGGACGACTGGCCTTGGCCGGCAGATGTACGCCCCGGTGCCCCGCAGACCCCGGCCAGGTCACCCGCGCTGTGAAGCGCAGGCTCAAGATGGTGCAGCACCAGCCGGAGGTGACCGACGGCTGCCTGGCGGGCACCGCCCGACCCTGTGGTCGTGATCGTCAGAAGACGCCGAAGAAGCGATACCACCAGCTGGGCCGCTGAACATGCGAGGGCAGGCGGCTCGGCCCGTCGTAGTCACGCTCCAACACTTCCTCGGCGACCACCGCGTAACCGAGCTCGACCAACACGCGCTTCACCCTGACAAGGTCGACGCCGTCCAGTTCACCCTGGCTCCGGGCGTCCTCCGTTCCGAAGAAGGCGCCCGGGTTGTCCGCGCAGACCAGAGCCAAAGAGCCGAACTTGCTCACACAGACCACGATCCGGGTTCCGCATACGGTCGCGTCCGCAGGAACGACGACACGTCTGTTGTCCTTCGACAGTGAAGTTAGTCGTGTGCAGCGCGCTGACCTGCGGCGACTAGGTTGGATGGCAACGCGAGAGTGACGGGCTCACGAGTGTGGGCTCTGGGCCACTTCAAAAGTGGCCCAGAGCCCAAGCCTGGACAGCAGATGTTCACCGGCCTGGGCAGCGCCATGTGGTCGACGGGTTCGAGCAGGCGGGGCCGGCGGTCACCGATGCGGCGGCTGATCGGTCTCGGCGGCGGACTGCTCGGTGTCGGCGGCGTGGAGGACTTCGCGGATCAGCAGGTCGAGGTCGTCGGTGATGGTGCGGTAGTTGCACAGGGCGGCGCGCAGGACGGTGCGGTCGTGGATGGAGACGGTGGCGAGGTAGGCGCGTCCGTTGTCCTGGACCCGGCGGGCGATGCGGGTGTGCAGGGCGTCCGGGTCGCCCTGGTCGGGGTCGGTGATCCGGAAGCAGGCGACCGGCCACGGGCCGCCTGCCAGCAGGTGGAGCCGGGGTTCGGCGGTGATCCGCTCGCGCAACTCGCCGGCGAGGGCCAGGTAATGCTCGATGAGGCCGGTGACGCCGTCGCGGCCCAGGTGGTGCAGGGTGGCCCACACGGCGAGGGCGCGGGTGCCGGGGCGGGTCAGTTCGATCGTCGCGTGGGACAGCCAGGGCAGTGCGTCCGATTCACCGGCGGTCAGGTACGACGCCTGGTGGGCGAAGGCCGTGTGCAGGTGCTCGGGGTCCGGGACGAGCAGCGCCCCGCACCCCACCGGCACGCTGAGGGTCTTGTGCGGGTCCACGGTCAGCGAATCGACGCCACCGACGCCCACGTACTGCGGTGCGAGGGCCGACACGCTTGCACCGAGTCCGCCCCAGGCGCCGTCCGCGTGGTGCCACATGCCCACGCTCCGGCACAGGTCCGTGACCGGTTCGAGCGGATCCACGGCGCCGGTGGCGGTGGTGCCCAGCGTGGTGACGGTGCAGAAGGGCAGCAGGCCCGCGTCCAGGTCGGCGGTGACCGCGGCGCGCAGCGCGGCGGGGTCCAACTGGTCGTGCGGGTCGGTGGCGACGGGGCGCAGCCGATGGGCGGGCAGGCCGACGCAGGCGGCTGCCTTGGCGACGGACATGTGCGCCTGGGCGCTGTAGTAGAGGGTGAGACGGGCGTGGTCACGGTCGAAGGCGGGGCCGTCGGCGGAGCCGCGCCGGGTGAGGAACCAGGTGCGGGCGGTGGCCAGGGCGAGCAGGTTGGCCATGGAGCCGCCGCTGGTCAGCACCCCGCCCGCGCCGTCGGGCAGACCCGCCAGGTCGGCGAGCATGCGGACAGTGCCGCGTTCCAGGTCCATCAGGGCGTTCTCGCCCATGCCGCAGGTCGCGTTGACGGCGCAGGCCAGCAGGTCGGCGACGATCCCGGCCGGTGCGGGCGGTGAGTTGACCCACGCGAAGAACGCGGGGTGCCCGTTCCCGGTCGGGTATGGCGCGATCTCGTCGCGCACGAAGTCCAGCACCGCGCCCAACTCCCCGCCTTGCTGCCGCAGTTGCCCGGCACGCAGCTCGGACCGCAGCTGCGTGGGCAGCGGACGGCTGACCGGGCCCTGGGGCAGTTCGCTCAGGTACCGGGCGGCCCACTCGGCCGCCGCCACGAGTTCGTCCCGCAGCACCTTCGTATGGACCGCGGGCGGCTCCGGGGACAGGCCGAACTCGCCGAACCGAGACGGAGCTTGGTCATGCAAACGCTGAGCCATGGTGGCGTGTGGGGCCTTTCGTCGTCACAAGGCCCCCTGGTCAGCGAAGCGAGGGCCATGATCGCAACGAGCTACTTGCCTCAGTGGACACGTGGACCAGCACACTCCAGTGCGCTCACTCTGCACGACTGGGTTCGCTGTCAAAGAAGCTGAAACGGCTGGGTTCCATGTCAAGCGCCTCGGTTGGATGACAGAGGACATCCGTACTCGCCGGAGTCCTGAGTGTCCTGCTCAGCCGTGCACCGAGCTGCAAAGTCGTCTTCGAGCCGGCTCACCAGACCGCTGAACAGGGCTGCAGTCCCGGCACGGTTGTAGTGCTGCGGCCACTCCAGCCAGTCCGGATCATCGAGCTCGCGCAACAACACCGGCAGGACCGCTCCGCTCCCGGTCATGCGGTCATCCTGACGCGACAGCCGGACGCGGAGCGGTCCGGGGTACCACCCCGCTCGCCGTTCCCCGACAGCATTCGGCACTCACGAACGTCCGTCGCCACGGCAGAATCAACCAGCACCGGCTCGACCTGCGGCAAAGCCGCTGTACCCGCGTTCTCCAGCGCCTTGAGGAGTCGCGAGGGGCCTGCCGGGGTTCCTCACTTGTCGTGGGCCCCGCTGGTCGGATGCCGACCGGCGGGAAAAAGGCGTGAGCAAGATCAGCCTGCCGGGCGGATGGCGGACAGTAGGCTGAGTCCAGCGGGATCGGGCCCGCAGCGCAGTGTCCGGGAGGTGCTTCATGACGGCCGAGATGGTGGCCCCGGCGTGGATGCATGAGCAGATCACGGCAGAGGAATACGAGTCCTGGTCCGAGGAGCAGTGCGCCGGCATCGAGATCGTGGACGGGATGGTCGTGGTGAGTCCGAGTGCGTCCAAGCGGCACAACCGGCCGGCCCGGATTCTGGCGAACGCCCTGGATGCCGCCGCGGGCCCGGAATGGAACGCCGACACGGACTTCGACGTCCGGCTTCAGGATGTCCCGCTCACCAATCGCCGCCCGGACGTCGTCGTGTACCGCGCGGACACGATCGACATCACCCCCACCCGCCCTGAGCACGTGCTGCTGGTCGCGGAGGTGGTGTCACCGGGCTCGGAGACCACCGACCGGATCGTGAAGGTCGACCAGTACGCCAAGGCAGGCATCGGCTTCTACTGGCGGATCGAGCAGGCCGCGACAGGCGTTCCTCTCGTGTACACCTACGTTCTCGACCCCGCGACGAAGACCTACCGGGACGGGGACGTGTTCACCGGCGTCCTCAAGGCAGCGGCCCCCTTCCCCGTGGAGATCGACCTCGGCCAGGTCTGACCACGCGCTGCTGCCGGCAGCGCGTGAGCGACGCGTGAGAGGACGGCCCGATACAGGGCGGCATGAGCCGGATCAAGCGGCTCGCCGTGCGGTCCCCGACCAGGGGAGACAACACCGTGCGGCAGCGCCCCGCATGACCTGGTTTCTTGGTGAGATGTCTGCCGACCAGGGAAAACTCCTTTCCGTGGTTTTCCCTGGTCGACGCCGTTTCCCAGGCCCATGTGCCCTGGATGTGCCCTCGTGACTGTCCAACGCAGCAGATCCATGAGGGCTTCGCACACCGGGCGCACCGGGAGGAAGGCTCTTCTGGGCCGATCCCTCCTCCTGGTCCTCGGTGGATCGCTTCCAACCGCTGCATAACCGAGACGATGCTGTCCGACCCCCGACATTTCTTCCGCTCGTACTCCGCAGCCGAGATCAGCCGCCTGCTCACAGCACAGCACCAGTACCCAGGAACGTTCCCGCCCCATGGGCAACACCACCCCGCGCGTCCGCGAACTCAACCTCTACCGCCAGTACTTCGGCCTTGTCGCCGCTGGCACCAAGACCATCGAGGTACGGGTCAAATACCCCCACCTCGCCGGTCTCGCCGTCGGCGACGTCATCCAGTTCCGCATCAAGGGCACGGACGAGACCTGCGAGGTCGAGATCGCGTCCCGTCAGGTGGTGTAGCCGATCAGGTGCTCGGAATGCGCAGGTCATCGCGACACTGACGTGATTCTGGGCCGCCGATGGCGCTGACGGCAGGTCAGCCGCGCGCGACGCGGGCGTCGTTGCCCATCAGGTGGCCGACGCGCGGCTTACCGGAACTCGTCGAGCAAGGTCGCTTACACCACGAGGCGGGACACGACCGAGGTCGAGGTCAAGCGCGTAACCGAGTACACCGACTTCGAGGCCCTGCTCGACGGCGAGGTGCCAGCAAACGTCAACCCGACCGCCACTCACGACGAGCAGCTCGCCAACATCCGCGCCATCTACCCGCCCGAGAAAGGAGTTCTCGGCGCTCTCGCCATCGAGATCCAACTCGTCCGCTAACCAGCTTCTCCTGCCCAGCGAGGTCGCTGCGATCGTTCGGTGATGAGCCCGTCCTGCAACACGGAATCGAGTCCCGCGTGCTCGCGTTCCGGGAGCATTCACAGTTGCGTGGACGCGGGAACTCGCTGCCCTACGCTGAGCTGCTGAACGGGGTGAATCGGAACACCCGTCCCAGTCGGCTCACTCCGTGGTAGGCCAGCGGATCTCCAGGTTCGTGATCTCCTGGGTCGCGTCCGCTTGGCCCTCCGCCGCCGACAGGTCGACCACCGTCTGGGTGAAGAGGTGATGGGCCCGCGGGTCCACCAAGTCCGTCAGTGCCGCTGGCCCACCGTAGCTCCCACGCAGCAGCCATCCCGGCCCGTCGCACCCGACGATCCGCGTCGGCTGAAGCACTCGCTGCCCGTCCTTCACAACAAAGATCCGCGCACGGACCTCGGATCCGAGGCCGCTCTCGGCCTCCTCCGCCGTACCGCCCTGATCCCGGATCCCCTGGATGATCTTCGGGAGGGTCTTCCTCCAGGCCGGCTCCACAGGAACCCGGAACGCCTGGAGGCTGAAGGCGGCATCACCGAGAGAGACGGTCACCCCGACGGTACGCCCACCAGCCATCAGCGGATGCATACCCGCGCCCTCCAACAGCGGCACCCTCAACACGCCGTAGTCGAGCCGCTCCACTCCGGCGGACACCGGCGTCTCGGTCGCGTCCCAGGGCCCGAACTCGCCGTCCCTCACCTGAGGACGCGTCATCTCGCCGGAATCAAGCACCTCGGACCAGAGTTCTTCCGCCTCGGACAGCAGAACGTCGAAGGTGCCCTCCGACGCATCAGGGCGCCGGACGTACTCCACGAGCCGGGCAACAATCTGATCCCAGCTTTTGGTCGCGTCCTCGACGCCCAGTTCAATCGCGCGGAAGTCTCCCGCGATCAACCCGGCCAGTAGCGTGTCGTCCGACTCCGCGATCCGCTCGACGAACGACGGGTCCTCAGCTGCGGCAACACCAAGGGCCATGACGAGGAGCACGCCCGGAGTCAGTCGATCCCAGACACCGAACTCCGCAGAGGCAAGGCTCTCTGAGGACAGGACCCCGTCCCGACCGTATTGCTCAACGATTCCCTCAGCATCCACTCTGGCCTGGTTCATCGGCCACCCTCCGCTGCCCTGCGTGATCTGCGCTCCAGCACCTTCTTGGCCGCGTCGAACAAGACCGTCGCGGTCACGGCGATAGCGCTGACCGGGTCGGCCACTTGCACGCCACCTCCGATGTGATCACCGACGTTCTGCGCGACGCTGAGACGTCTCTTCGACCACACAAGCCTTAAACTCAGCGCGTTCCTGGCCTTCCTCGACCGACTGGTGTTCTTGTCATTAAACAGCAGGTGGGCCCCGCCGGAAATCAATCCACCGGAACCCATCTACCTATTGCCGGGGGGAATCCCTCCCCGCTCAATCAATCAAGCACTACAGCCCATACACCGAGAACTTTAACAAAGTCCTCAGTTCGAACAATCAGATTCGGTGATCCAGTCCTGCTCGACAAAAGCCCGTCAACAATTCTGCGCGCCTCAACCGAGCCGAGCCCACCAGAAACTGGCCAGACAACCGGACCGTCACCACCATCGCCGAACTCCTCATTGAGGACCGATCCATCTGAATCCGGAATTTCCCAGAGCCCGAAAATCCTATCGTCCAGAATTGAGCTCTCAGGGCGTTCCGCGAACAGCTTGAAATACCAGCAGGAACTCTCGCTCTTCCACCTCAAGATCCCTTCCAGTGGACCATCACGCCAGTCGAAGATCACTAACACCTGAAGTTGACCGCGGATCCCATCTAGATTTCCCGTCATATCAGCTCCGACCAAACACCGTGTTGAAACCTCTTTGAACTGCCGAGTCCACCGGTTTCGGAAGTATCAGCGTGTGATGCATAGGAAGATTTCGCGTCGGAGTGAATATCAACGAGAACCCAGCTGTCTCTATCTCTTCTTTGGTCGCTACCGATGCTCCTTCAACCGGACCATCAACCGCTCGCACTGAAACACCATGCCCGAACGACTTTGAGTTATCTTCCGCCATTTGCGCTTGTTTCGAGAGCCGACCAGTGCTCTCCTTGCTTGTCCCAAGGCGCGCAAACCCCTGATCCCCGCTGCATGTACAGGCCTGACCAAATTCCGGACCACCAGGGCCGCAATTGTGGACCAGGACCGGCGTGGCTCCCGCGAGCACATAGTACGTGTGGAGGGTGCCGACGGTGAGTCGCCGGCCACGACGACGTCGACATCGACAGCGCCCTCGGACTGCTGCGGGACCAGCTGAAGGGCTGGGGCATCAAGGTCATCTTCACCACCCTGACACCCTGCGACGGCAACAGCGCCTGCACGGCGGCAGTCGACCAGAACCGCATCGACACCAACACCTGGATCACCGACCAACTCGACTTCACCTCGCCCACGGTGAGTTATGTGGACGCGGAGGCGATCGTCGCGGTCACCGACGCAGCGAGCACTACGGACCCGCAAGCACTGAAACTGGGCAACGACACGGCCCCGGCGGACTTCGACTCCGGCGACCACGTCAATCTGACCGCGGACGCTTACAGCACCATCAGCAACGCCTTCGACCTGGCATCACTGGGCCCGGACGCGTAGCGCAGTGACCGGGACCGGGTGCACCACAGCTTTGTGTGGCGCACCCGGTCCGGGTCCGCTCACACGCGGGCGGACGCCCCAGCACCAGCCGCCAGGATTTCCTTGAGGGACTGGACCAGGAACTCCTGTCGCTCAGCAGGCCGATAGCCTTCTAGGACGGCGAGGGTACAACCAGGGCACATGAGCCTGGGAAACGGCGTAGACCAGTGAGAACTACCGAGAGGCGTTTCCCCTGGTCAGCGCACACATCTCCAAAGAACCCCAGGTCAGCAGCCTCCCGCCGTCAATCGCCGCACGAGTGGCAGGACGTGAGCCATCGGCTGCAGGAGATCGGGGCATCAGACGTGCTGATTCCCCTGTTGGGTGGAACCGCCGATCCTCACTGAGCACCCCGTGCCCCCCAGCGGCATCACCGTTCCGGCGGCAGGATCAGGGTGGGTTCCAGGACGACGCGGGCGGCGGGCTCCTCGCGTACCACCGGGGCCACGGCGTGGCGCGGGCCGCGCTGCTGGCGCCAGTGGGCCTGTGCGAGGACCACCGCGACGTACGGGATGACGACCGCGCCGGCCAGTGCGCAGGCCGCGAGGACGGGCCAGCGGTTCCAGGTCGCGGCCATCACCACCACGCACACGGTGCGCACCAGCATCGCCATGAGGTAGCGGCGCTGCCGGCCGCGCAGGTCACGCGTCAGACCGGTACGCGCCCGGGTGATGGACTCGGCCGGGGCCGGGCGCCGGGGAACTCTGTTCATCGGGGCCTCCGCGGACACTCCGGCACGAACACGCCGGACAACCGGACAAAGGGGCGGGGTACGGCGGGCGCGGTGCGCGGCGGCCGGGGTTCCCCGCGCGGTGCGCGGCCGGCCGTATCCGCGCCCGTGCCCATGCCCGCCGTGCTCTACGGCAACTGCCTTGAAGGCGGCGGACAGTGACGGTTCGTCAGGGTGGCGGGGGTGGTCGTGGAACGGCGGCGGCGCGGGTGACCGTCCCCCGATCACCCGCGCCGCCCTCACCGGCCCCGTCTTTCGGGTCAGTGCGGTTCCCGGCCCGCCTCCCGGTCCCGGGCGGAACCCCGCCCCGCGCCGGAGTCCGCGGACACGGACTCGGACTCGGACTCGGAGCCGGGTGTGGAGGGGCCGTGGCCGTTGGACGAGGAGGCGTGCCCGTTGGAGGCGGCGTGTCCCTCCAGCGCGGCGTGTCCGTTGTCCGGGTGGCCGAGGTGGGCCAGGGCCTCGCGCATCTCCTGCGGGGTCGGTTTGGCGATCTGGTTGCCGTAGAGCCAGCGGCTGAGGCGGTGGCGCAGGGCCTGCCGGCGGCGGTCGGGGTTGGGGACGCCGTCGTGTTCGGGGGTGGGGGCGGGCAGCGGGGCGTAGGCCCTGCGGGCCAGCAGTGCGTACTCCCGCTGCCGGTCCAGGCGTTGGTGGACCTCGACGAACTCGCCGTCGGGCAGTCTCCTGATCCGGCCGGTCTCGCGGCCGTGCAGGAGGGTGTCGCGTTCGCGGCGCTGCAGGCCCAGGCAGATCCGCCGGGTGAGGACGTAGGTGAGTGCGGGGACGGCGAACACGCCGATCCGTACCGCCCAGGTGATCTGGTTCAGGGACAGGTGGAACTCCTGGGCCAGCACGTCGTTGGCGCCGCCGAGGAACAGCACCAGGTACAGGGCGACGAAGCCGGTGCCGAACGCGGTGCGGGTGGGGTGGTCGCGCGGCCGGTCCAGGAGATGGTGCTCGCGCCGGTCGCCGGTCACCCACGCCTCCAGGAACGGCCACAGCGCGATCACGGCCATCATCAGGGTGGGCACGATCACGGCCGGGATCAGGATGCCGAGGTTGACGGTGTATCCGCCGAGGCTGAACTCCCAGGCGGGCATGGCCCGCAGCGCGCCCTCCAGGAAGCCCATGTACCAGTCGGGCTGGGAGCCCTGGGAGATCTGGTCGGCGCTGTAGGGGCCGTAGGTCCACACGGGGTTGATCTGCGCGATGCCCGCGAGCAGGGAGAGCACCCCGGCGATGATGAAGAAGAAGCCGCCCGCCTTGGCCGTGTAGTGCGGGAACAGGGGCTGGCCCACGACGTTCTTCTCGGTGCGGGCCGGGCCCCGGAACTGGGTGTGCTTGTGGTAGAAGACCAGGATCAGGTGCACGGTCAGCAGCGCCACGACGATGGCCGGGATCAGCAGGATGTGGAAGCCGTAGAACCGGCCGATCACGTTGTGGCCCGGGAACTCGCCGCCGAACAGGAACATCGACAGGTACGTGCCCACCAGCGGAATGGCCAGGGTGACGCCCTCGGCGATGCGCAGGCCGGTGCCGGAGAGCAGGTCGTCGGGCAGGGAGTAGCCCACGAAGCCCTCCAGGGTGACCAGCACCAGCAGCGTGAACCCGAACAGCCAGTTCAGCTCGCGCGGCTTGCGGAACGAGCCGGTCAGGAAGTGGCGCAGGGTGTGCAGGCACAGGGCGCCGATCATGGTCAGCGCCGACCAGTGGTGCAGCTGGCGGATGAACAGGCCGCCGCGCACCTCGAAGCTGATGTGGACCGTGGAGGAGTAGGCCTGCGACATCTGCACCCCGCGCAGCGGGGCGTAGGAGCCGTTGTAGACGGTCTCGGACATGCTCGGGTCGAAGAAGAGGGTGAGCCAGGTCCCGGTCACCAGCAGCACGACGAAGCTGTAGAGGGCGATCTCGCCGAACATGAACGACCAGTGCTCGGGGAACACCTTGCGCACCAGGAAGCGGAAGTTGTAGATCCCCAGCCGGCCGTCGGTCCAGTCGGCGATGCGTTCGCCGCGCGGCGCGGCGGTGCGGCCGGCGCGCGGGGGTGTGTCGGTGCCGCTCATGCCCGTGCCCCTTCCCCTCGCCGCCGGACGGTGCGGGCGGGGCGCCGCGGCGGGCACGCCGCCGCCGGCTGTGACGGGACCGGGCCCGACGGGGCTGTCCTGTGGGCGGGTCGGGTGGCGCCCGGGGATGTGCCGGTCTCCCCCGTGACCGGCCGGCGTGCGGTGTCTGCCCTGCCGGGGGTGCGGGCCGGGCCGGCTTCTGGGGCGGCTGGTCGGTTCACTTTCTCCACTCTCGTCATGCGGGACACCTCGTGGGACCGGGTGCGGGCGGGGTGTTCACGGCCGCCCGCGCTCACCGGCGGGAGCCGGCGCGGGCAGGCCCGTGGGGCGCGGGTGCGGGGCACCGGCCGGGCGGGCCGGGGCGGCGGGCGCGCGGCGGCGCGGTGCGTCCGGGCCGTGGGTGGTGCTGGGGGGCGCGTACGGGGCGGGGCCGCGCGGGGTGCGCAGGGCGGCCCGCAGCGCGCGCGGCCGCAGCGCGCCGCCGGGCGGCGGCGTGATGCCGTGCAGGGTGCGCAGCAGCATGCCGGCCGCGTAGGGGTCGGTGGTCGCGGCGGCCGCGATGCGGGCCGCGTACCGGGCGCGCGGCCCGTGCGCCGTACGGGAGGCGGAGCGGGCCTGCTGCCAGGCGGGGGCCACCTGCCCGGCCATGGCGTGGCGCAGCCGGTGGCTGATGCCGACGGCGGTGCCGTGGCAGGCCAGCAACTGGTCCAGCGCCAGGGCGCACTGCACGGCCAGCGCCATGCCCTGGCCGCCGGGCGCGTCCAGCTCGGCGAGGGCGTCGCCGACCACCAGGAACTGGTCGGGCCAGCGGCGCAGTTTCTCGTAGCGGTGCCAGCAGGCGCCGGTGCGGGTGCGGCCGTAGACCGGGCCGAGGGGGGTGGCGGCGGCGAGGACGTCGTGCAGCAGCGGGTGGCGCAGGGCGCGCGCGGCGTGCAGCAGGGCGGAGTGGCCGGCCGGCGGGCGGGCGGGGCCTGCGGTGGTGAGGGTCACCGACCAGCGGCCGCCCTCGACCGGGTGCAGGACGCCCTGGCGCGGATGGCCGGGCGCAGCGCTCAGCACCAGGCTCCTCCAGTCGGCGACATGGCCCACCGGCGGGGCGAACACGGCGCTCGCGCAGGCGGAGGGGGCGCTGGTGAGGCTCTGCGGGGCCTGCTGGTAGCCGAGTTCGGCCAGCCAGCGCCGGGCGTGGGAGCCGCGGCCGGAGGCGTCGACCACGAACTCGGCCGGCAGCAGACGCCGCCCGCCCCGGCCGTGGGGAGCGCCGCGGTCGCGGGCGTGTGTCCACACGCCGGTGACGGTGTCGTGGCGGCCGCCGCGCAGGGCGACGGCCTCGTGCCCGGGCAGGAAGGCCACCTTCGGGTCGGTGCGCAGCCGTGTCCGCACCACCGCGTCGATCAGGTCGCGGCCGGCGGAGAGCAGCGCCACGCCGGTGTCGGAGCGGGGCAGCCAGCCGCCCGGCCCCAGCAGCAGCACGTCCCGGGGCACGGTGAGCGGGACCGCCCCGGCGCCGGCCAGGTCCTGGCCGATGCCGGGGAAGAGCCGCTCCAGCCCCTGGTGGGCGGCCGGCACCAGCGTGTGGGTGTGCCGGGCCTGGGGCACCCCCGGGCGCCGCCCCGGTCCGGAGGGCACCCGGTCGCGCTCGATCACCGTGACGTGGTCCATGAAGTTCGCCAGGGCCCGTGCCGCCGTGAGCCCGGCGAGACCGGCGCCGATGACCACGGCACGCCCGTGTCCACCACCCGCGCCGGCCCCCGCGTATGCACTCAACTCGGCTGCCCTCCCTGCTCGTTGTGCCTTCATCATGCGGCGCCCCCATCACCCCGGACGGCCGCTTCGACCGCCCGAGGACCACCCCTCCAGCCCCTCTCCAGCGGGACTCCACCGGCGCTGTGGAGCGGCTCCGGGGAGATTCGAGGAGGACTCCAGCGGGACTTGAGCGACAGGGGCGTGACCAGGGCGGGGAGCGGGGTGGGGCGGGGTTCGGGGGCTGTTTCGGGGGGTGGGGGGTTCGGGGGCTGTTCCGGGAGGGGGGCGGGGCGGGGGCCGGGGCTGATCTTGCTCCGGGGAGGGCGGGGCTGGGTCTGCTCCGGGGGCCGGTCCGGCGGGGGTGTCCAGGGGGCAGTCCGGGGGCGGGGCGGGTGTCCGGGGGGCCGTCCGGGGGCCCGGGTGCCGGGCCGGTGAATGCTCGGGCGCCGGGCCGGGAGTCCGGGGGGCTGGGGGCCGGACCGGGAGTCCGGGGGGGCTGGGGGCCGGGTGCCGGTACGGGAGCCGGCCTGGCCTTGCTCCGGGTGCCGGACCGGGGTCTGCTCCGGCGGGTGCCGGGTGCCGGGGCTGTGGGCGTTCAGAGACCGGTCCGGGTACCGGAGCAGTCAGCGCTCGGGGCCGGTCCGGTGGGTGCACGGAGGCACCGTCGCGGGCCGGCCCCGGTGCGTGCCGGGTGGGCAACGTTCTTGTACGGCTTGGGAGTTGGGGTCGGTGACGGCGGTACGGAAGCCAAAGGCCCCCGGACCGGCGGCGGGTGAGGTGTCGTCAGGTGCCGTGTCCGCCGGACGGCGCTGCCACCGCACCCGCGCCGGGGCCGGTACCGGGCGCATCGTCGGAGCGGAGGCCGGGGTCGCGGTCGGGATCGGGAGCGGTGGAGTCGGGCAGGAGCAGGGAGCGGTCCACCAGGGCCGCTGCCGCGCCGGTGTAGCCGGCCGGGTCGAGGAGGGTGGTTGCTTCCTGGGGGGTGAGTACGCCGGCCAGTTGGGGGAGGCCGGCCAGGACGTCGGCGAGCGGGAGGCCGGTGCGGGTGGCGAGGAGGGAGGCCTGGGTGAGGAGTTGTCTGGCCGCCGTCCGGCCCAGGCGGGGGGTCAGGACGGCGGAGACGCGTTCGGACAGGAGCTGTCCGCCGGTGGCGCGGAGGTTGGCGCGCATCCGCTCGGGGCTGACGGTCAGGCCGCGGGCGAGTTCGACGGCCGTGTGCGCGGCGCCGCCGGTCAGCCGCAGGCACTCGCGCAGCGGCTGCCACTCCGCGTGCCACACCCCGGCCGAGCGTTCGTCCTCGGCGGCCAGACACTGCATCAGCACGCTCGCCAGCGCGGGCACCTGGAGGGCGGCGGAGCGGATCAGGGTGGCCAGCACCGGGTTGCGTTTGTGCGGCATCGCCGAGGACGCGCCCCGGCCGGCCACGGCGGGCTCGGCCACCTCGCCGATCTCGGTACGGGCCAGCACCAGCACGTCCGCGGCGATCTTGCCGAGCGCCCCGGCCGTATGCGCGAGGGCGGCCGCCAGATCGGCGACCGGGGTGCGCAGCGCGTGCCAGGGCAGCACCGGTGCCGTCAGGCCCGTCTCCTCGGCGAAGGCCGCGGTCAGGGTCTGGGACAGGACGGCGGGATCGGTGTCCTCGCCCGCGTACTGCAGGTAGCCGGCCAGGGTGCCGGCCGCGCCGCCGAGCGCCACCGGAAGCCCGCCGCGGGCACGGTCGAGGCGGTCGGCCGCGTCCAGGACGAGGCGGCGCCAGCCGGCCGCCTTGAGGCCGAAGGTCGTGGGCACGGCGTGCAGGGCGAGGGTGCGGCCCGCCATCACCGTGTCCCGGTGTCCGGCCGCCAGGACGGCGAGGGCATCGGCGACGGCCCGCAGGTCGGCGACGATCAGGCGCAGCGCGCGGGCGGCCACCAGCATCGCGCCGGTGTCCAGGACGTCCTGGCTGGTGGAGCCGCGGTGCACGTACTCGGCCGCGCCCGGGCAGTCCCGGGCGACCCGCGCGGTCAGCGCCGCGACCAGGCCCACCACCGGGTTCGCGGTCTCCCGCGCGGCCAGGGCGAGTTCGCGTACGTCGAAGAGCTCCGCGCGGGCGGCCGCGGTCACGGCTGCCGCCGCGTGTTCGGGCACGGTGCCCAGGCGGGCCTGCGCCCGGGCCAGGGCCGCCTCCGCGTCCAGCATCGCCTGCAGCCACGCGCCGTCGCCGACGGCCGCCTCGACGGGGGTGCCCGCCCGCACCGGGGACAGCAGCCCGGCGTCCAGATGCGCGGACAGGGCGGCGGGCGGGGGCTGCCGGGGGGAGGTGGTCATGCGTCCGCCTTCGCGCTCGGGGCCGTAACAGGGCTCTGGGGCACGGGAGTTGCGGCGGCCCAGGCCGGCCAGCGGGCGGGGGCGGGTGCCTGCGGTACGGCGAGGACCGCCGCCGCGATGGCGTCGGAGTCCTCCAGGGTGACCGAGCCGACGCCGGGCCGGATGCCCGCGGCGGTCACCCAGTGCACGGACTCGGTGGGCACCCCGTAGGCGAACCGGCGCGGATGCGGCACCCCGTGCGCGTCGATCAGACGGTAGGGCCGTCCGGACACCGCCAGTCCCCCGGTCTCGTACTCCCCGCCGCCCTCTCCCTCTCCCCCGCCGCTGCCGTCGTCGTGGGCGGGGATGCGGTAGGGGCGGCACTGGCCGGTGCGCAGCAGCTGGTTCATCAGGGGGTCGGCGGTGCGCCGCAGGTCGATCGCGGGCAGCCGGGCCTCGATGAGGACGGCCGCCCGGATCCGTACGCCGGGAACCGTCTCGGAGGTGGCCACGAAGCAGGGGCCGCCAAGATCGTGCGCGTCCGTGCCGATGCGCAGGCCGGGGCCGGTCACCTCCAGGACGCCGGCGTCGATGAGCGCGGCCATCTCCTCGATGCGGGAGGCCGGCGGGCCGATCGAGAGGTAGGCGTTGAGCGGGGTGTACCAGCCCTCCAGGTCGTCGCGGTGCGAGGCGGCGCTCAGGCCGGCGTGGTCGACGGCGAGCCGGACCTCGTTGCGCAGGTCGCGCAGCACGTCCAGGGCCGCCTTGACCGGCCCGCTGACATTGCCCTGGCGGGCCAGGCGGACGTCCTCGTCGAGATGGCCGCGCAGCCAGGTCCGGAAGGCCGCCAGGTCGGGGAAGGTGCGGGCGCCGTAGGGGCGGGCCAGGCGCTCCCAGTCCCAGCGCTCGGCCCCGGCGATTCCGGCCTCCTCCAGCAGGCGGTCCTCGGCCCCGCCCGGCTCGGCGTGCAGATAGCGCTCGGTGAACTCCTCGGCCACCGCGGCCGGTTCACCGCGCCGGGTGAGCAGGGCCGCGTAGTAGACGGCGCACACCTCCTTGGAGATGAGCGGCCACAGGTCGGCGGCGAAGTCGACGGCCGTGCTGCGCCGGTCCCCCGCGCGCAGCGCGGCGACGCAGCCGGCGGTCAGCAGCCGGGGGCGGTGGCGGCCGTGGGCGCCCTTCTCGTTCTCGCCGCGCGCCTGGTAGGGCACCCCGCGCCGCGACCCGGCGTACAGGCGCGGCTCGCGGCCCGAGGGCCGGTAGACCAGACGGCCGCCGCTGCGGGTGAAGACGCCGCCCCTGCCCCGGGTGAACAGGGCCATGTGGTCGAAGAAGTTGAGCCCCAGGCCGCGCAGCAGCACGCTCTGCCCGGGCCGTACGCGGGAGAGGTCGACGTCGGCCGGGTTGGCGGGGGCCACGTACGTCAGACCGTGCCGGGCGGCGAAGCCCGCCAGCCGCCGCTCGGTGGTGGACAGCCGGGCCGGGACGTGGCCCTGCGCCAGGACGACCGCGGACAGGCCGTTCAGCCGGGTGCCGTCCTCCAGGGTGATGCTCTGGCGCCCCGCCCGGACGCCGTCGGTGTCGGTGAGGGCGACGGCGCGCGCCGCGTGGGTGCGCACCCGTACATGCGCGGCGGCGTTCGCCACGACCCGCCCGAACGCCCAGGTGAGGTAGGAGCCGTAGAGGGCGCGGGTGGGATAGGTGTCGGGGCCCAGGGCGCGCGCCTCGGCGAGGATCTCCGCGATCTCCGCGCCGTCCTGGTCGAGGAGCTCCGTGCCGCCGGCCGGTCCGGGGCCGCTGTCGAGGGTGCCCGACTCCAGGGCGCGGGCCCACTCGTACAGGCTCGGGCCCTCCTCCAGCGGGCCGTCGATGCGGACGCTGGCATCGGTGTAGACCGTCACCTGCGAGGCGACGGTGTTCATCAGCAGGTGCCGCGACTGGGTGGGGCGCCACACCCGGCCCGAGCCCGGCGGGTCGGGGTCGACGACATGCACGGTGACGGTGTCCCAGCGGGGCGACTTCCGTTCCTGCGCGCACAGCCGTTCCAGTACGGAGAGGCCCCGCGGGCCGGCACCGACCAGGCACACCTCCAGATGCGCCGTGGCGGCGTCGCCGGGTGGCGGCGCGGCGGCGCGTGGGTCCGGGTCCCCGGGGGGAAAGGCCCCGCCCGGGGGAGACTGAGCGGCCGTCATGACGAGCGGCCCTGCGAGGAGTCCGGCGTCTACTGCGCGTTCGCCTGCGTGCGTACCGTCCACAGTTCCTCCCTTCCTGCGGCCACCGTCCGTGCAGGCGCTCGACCAGGGCTCGGCTCCGGGTGGAAAAGGCCTCGAGAAAACGGGCCCCGTATTTCACCGGCGTGTTCCCGAACCGGGCTGTATCGGGACTCGAGTCGCCCGTCGGGTAATGGAAGGAACCGTCAGAGGCCGGCGCAGCAGCCCTTGGCGGACGAAAGCGCCGGGTCAACTGCCGCGATCGGCACGGGATATCCGACAGCAGAACCCGCAGGTCCGGAAAGCCGGAAGAACCGACAGAGCCGGAAGAGCCGGCAGGTCCGGGGGAAACGGCAGGTCCGGGAGAGCTCGCGGGACATGCGGGATATGCGGGATATCTGGAAAAGCACAGTTATGGACAGCGGTTGCGGGGCGCCGACGCCTCGTGGAGGAGTTTCGATGAATTCCCAGTCATGCCCCAGGAGTCACCCCCAGGAAAGCGTCGCCGCCGCCGGGTCCGTCCTCTGCGCCCCGTGCGTGCGAAGGGCGGCGCACCATCTGCGGGTGCTTCCCGCCCTTCACCAGGAATGCCTGCACCAGGCGTCCCTGACGGGCCGGCGCACGAATCCCACCAAGGTCTCCGGCAGCCGCAGGAGGGACCACCTGGACATCACCGTCCTCGACGCCCGCCACAGCATCGAGACCCTTCTCGAGTCGTGGTCGTCGATGGTCGCGGAAAAACGCGGAATCACCACTCCGCCGCGTGCCGTCCCCTCCCTGGCACGGTTTCTGACCCGGCATCTGGAATGGCTCGCCGGCCAGCCCCCGGCCGACGACTTCGCCGAGGAGATCGAGTCCCTGGTCGGCGAACTGCGCCGGACCATCGACCCCGACCCCCATCCCCTCAACGCCCTCATCCGCAACTGCGTCGTGGACGGCTGCCCGGGGACGATCAGCGCCCTCCCCCAGCACGCCACCGGCACAGGCGGCCCGACCGGCGCAGGAGGCGGTAACGATGCCGGTTCGGGTTCGGGGGGCAGCATCCGCTGTTCCTCGGGGCACGCGTGGGACGTGGGCGAGTGGCTGGGGCTGCGCACCCTCATGGAACGGCAGCGGAAGGGCGTCAGCGCATGATCAAGCCACCGAGCCACCGGCTCGTCCCCACCAAAGTGGCCGCCCTCGCCGTGGGCGTGTCCGAGGCGACGATCCGCAAGTGGGTCAGCCGCGGGAAGATCACCCGCTACGGCGCCCCGAACCGCCGCTCGGAGTTCGACATCGAGGAACTCACCGAGATCGCCCTGCACCGACGGCCCTGACCGGACCCCGGGCCTCGCACCCCGGCCCACCCCCACACCGGCCCGGCCTCCGACCTCCGGCGACCAGCTCCCGGCTCCCGGCCCACCGACTTTCCCACTCCCCCGCTCCGCCGCTCTCAGCCCGCCGACTCTCCTGACGTGATGTCAATTCCCTTTCCCTGTACGCCCGTAGCCCTCGATGTGCCCGCCGCGACTGCCCTGGCAGCCGCGGCTGCGGCGGTTGTGCGGGCTGCGGATCCGCCCCTCCATCCGAGTGACCCACGTCACTTCGGTGCGGTGTTGGCGGGGGGCCTGACCCCGTGTCACTATCTCCCTACATCTCCCCTGCCCAAAAGCCGCCGCGAGGCCGTGCGACGGCAGGGGACGCGTGCCGCGGCCGCCCGTCATCGGGCGCGCGGCACTTTTTCTTTCGCGGTTTCCTTCACCGTTTCTTCCGGCGTTCTTCCACCGCGTCCGCTCCGCCGCCCGGCGCACCCGGGTGCTGTCGCGGTGCCCCGCCACCGGCACCGCGCCGCGGGTGAAGCAGCGAAGTCGGTGAAGTCCCCTGTCGCGTACGGCAGTTGCTGCCGCGCGCCCTCGCGGACCCCCTGCACAACAGACATCTCCATGCACAACTGACATAGGGAGCTGAGTGCGTTGACTCTACCGACCTCGGCGGAGGGGGTGCCGGACAGCCGCCGGTCCCGCTCGGTCGGCATCGGCCGCGCCCACGCCAAGGCGATCCTGCTGGGCGAGCACGCGGTCGTCTACGGGGCTCCGGCGCTCGCCCTGCCGATCCCGCAGCTCACGGTCACCGCCAGTGCCGGCTGGTCCTCCCAACCCGGCGACGGGCAGGGCGACTTGTCCTACACGGTGACCGGTTCGCCCTCGCGGGCGATGGTGACGCAGGCCTCCGACGGTCTGCGCCGGCTGACCGCAGAGTTCAAGGCGCGGATGGGCGTGAGCGGCCGGCCGCATCTGGACGTGATCCTCGACGGTGCGATCCCGCACGGCCGGGGGCTGGGTTCCAGCGCGGCCAGTTCGCGGGCGATCGCGTTCGCGCTGGCCGACCTCTTCGGCCGGGAGCTGGACGAGGCCACGGCGTTCGACCTGGTGCAGACGGCCGAGAACATGGCGCACGGCAGGGCCAGCGGTGTCGACGCCATGACCGTCGGCGCGCTGCGCCCGCTGCTGTTCCGGGCGGGCCGGACACGGGAGTTGAGGCTGGGCTGCGACGGCCTGTTCATCGTCGCGGACAGCGGGGAGCCGGGCAGTACCCGGGAGGCGGTCGAGCTGCTGCGGGACGGGTTCGAACGCCGGCCCGGGGCGCGGACGCGGTTCGTGCGGCGGGCCTCGCAGCTGACCGAGGAGGCCCTGTCGGCGCTCGCCGAGGGCCGGGCCGGTGACCTGGGCCGGCGGATGACGGACTATCACGCGCTGCTGCGGGCGGCCCGGCTGAGCACCGGCTCCATCGAGCGGCTGGTCCAGGCCGCGCTGGGGGCTGGCAGTCTCGGCGCCAAGATCACCGGCGGTGGTCTGGGCGGCTGCATGATCGCGCTGGCCCCGCCGCAGCGGGCCCGGGAGGTCACCCGGCGACTGCACGAGGCAGGCGCCGTACAGACATGGCTCGTACCGGTCAACGCTGACCAGCGCTAAGACGCTGGGCTCGCACAACGGGCATCACCGGGTGTGATGCCGCGTTTGCGTCCAGCCCCGCTCCGAGCTGTTCGGGGCGGGGCAGGGGCCGTTGACGGGGCCCCGCGTCGCCACAACTCCCACGCGCGGACGCGGATGTTGCGGGAACTGTTGCGGTCCGCATGCGCAACGACGCCGCAGTTGCGGCACGCGGACCAGGCCTGGGAGACCCGGTTCGCTCTGCCGATGTGACCGCACTCGGCGCAGGTGCGGGAGGTGTACGCCGGATCGACGTACACCACCGGCACTCCCGCCCGGCGGGCCTTGTACACCGCTCGCCCGGACCAATGACACGCAGGGCCGTGCGCTGGCGCCTTGACCGCACGAAAGAGCCGGCGGCCGAGCAGCGTCATGACGCTGCGGCACTCCGCGTCACCTGGCCAAGGACGCAATTCCTCCCGGACATGAACGCCCGGGGTTCCTCGCAAGACCAAGCGGAAAGGGCTCGACAGCCATGCGCCGTGAACCACCGACAACTGTGCCAAGCCTGCCTGAGACGGTGCCGCGGCTGTCGCAGACCGTGCCGCGCCCGATGAAGGCGGACGCCGCCGATGTCACCGCCGTCGCGCATCCGAACATCGCCCTGGTCAAGTACTGGGGCAAGCGGGACGAGCGGCTGATCCTGCCCTGGAGCGACAGTCTGTCGATGACGCTGGACGTCTTCCCGACCACCACCCGCGTCCGGCTGGACGCCGCGGCCGGCCACGACAAGGTGGTCCTCGACGGGGTGCCCGCGACGGGCGAGGCCGCGCGGCGCGTCATCGCGTTCCTGGAACTGGTGCGGGAGCGGGCCGGTCTGTCGTGGCGGGCGGTGGTGGACAGCCGTAACACCGTGCCCACCGGGGCGGGGCTGGCGTCCTCGGCCAGCGGGTTCGCCGCGCTGGCCGTGGCCGCCGCGGCCGCGTACGGGCTGGGGCTGGACGCCACGGGACTGTCCCGGCTGGCGCGCCGGGGGTCGGGGTCGGCCTCGCGGTCGGTGTTCGGCGGCTTCGCCGTCTGGCACGCCGGACCGCCCGGCGCCACCGGCGCGGCGGCGGACGCCGCCTCCTACGCCGAGCCGGTGCCCGCCGCGGGCATGGACCCGGCGCTGGTCGTCGCCGTGGTCGACGCGGGCGCCAAGACGGTCTCCAGCCGGGAGGCGATGCGCCGCACCGTGGACACCTCCCCGCTGTACCGGCCCTGGGCCGACTCCAGCCGGGCCGACCTGGCCGGCATGCGGGCGGCGCTGGCGCTCGGTGACCTGGAGGCGGTGGGTGAGATCGCGGAGCGCAACGCGCTCGGCATGCACGCGACGATGCTGGCCGCGCGGCCCGCGGTGCGCTATCTGTCGCCGGCCACCGTCACCGTGCTGGACCGGGTGCTGGAGTTGCGGCGGGACGGTGTGGCGGCCTACGCGACGATGGACGCCGGGCCGAACGTGAAGGTGCTGTGCCGGCGCGCGGACGCGCGGCGGGTGGCCGGCGCCGTCGGCGAGGCCGTACCGGCGGCGCGGGTGCTGGTGGCCGGGCCGGGACCCGGAGCCCGTCTGCTCGACGAGGCGGACGGGGCCGGACGATGACCGCGCCGACGGCAATGACGACGGCGGTGTCCGCGGGACGCACGGTGGTACGGCGGGCGCCGGGCAAGCTGTTCGTCGCGGGCGAGTACGCGGTGGTGGAACCGGGCAACCCGGCGATCCTTGTCGCGGTCGACCGCGACATCACCGTCACCGTCACCGGCGCACCCGGCAGCCTCGGCGCACCGAGCGCACTCGGCTCACTCGGCAGCCTCAGCGGATCCAGCGGGCTCGGTGGGCCCGGCAAACCCGGCGAACCCGGCGAGTCCGGCGAGTCCGGCGCACCCGGCGGCTCCCGCAGGCTTCGCGGACCTGGCGGATCCAGCGGACCCGGCAGCCCCGACGGACCTCGCGGACCCGGCGCACCCAGTGGACCTCACGGACCCGGCGGATCCAGCGAGTTCAGCGCACCCGACAATCCCGGCGCACCCAGCAGTCCCGGTGCACCCCACGCCCCGCACGGACTCGACGAACCCGGCACAGCCCGCAACCTCACCGCCCCCGGCAGCCCCGACGTGGTGATCTCCAGTGACCTCATCCCGCAAGCCGTCGCCTGGCGCTGGCAGGAGGGGCGGCTCGTCGTCCACGGCGCCGGCGCCGGCGCCGGTGGCCGTTCCGGTGACGGGGCGCGGGCGCGCGGCGCGCTCGCGCATGTCGTGTCGGCCGTCGAGACGGTGGGTGCGCTGCTGGCCGAACTCGGGCTGGGCGTACCGGCGTTGAAGGTGTCGGTGAGCAGCCGGCTGCACGAGGGCGGGCGCAAGTACGGGCTGGGTTCCTCCGGTGCGGTGACCGTGGCCGCGGTGGACGCCGTGGCGGCGTTCTGCGGGGTCGGGCTGTCGGCCGGTGAGCGCTACCGGCTGGCGCTGCTGGCGAGTGCGCGGATCGATCCGAAGGGCTCGGGGGGTGATCTGGCCGCCAGTGCCTGGGGCGGCTGGATCCTCTACCGGGCGCCGGAGCGGGCCTTCGTCCTCGACCTGGCCCGGCGGGTGGGGATCACGCGGACGCTGGCCGCGCCCTGGCCGGGGCATGCGGTGCGGCGGCTGCCGCCGCCGGCCGGGCTGCGGCTGGAGGTCGGCTGGACCGGGGAGCCCGTCTCCACCGCGTCCCTGGTGGCCGGCCTGCACCGCCGCGGCCGCGGCCGGCAGGACGGTGCCGCGCGCGGCCGGTACACCGAGGCCAGCAACCGGCTGGTGGAGGCGGCCGTACGCGCGCTGGAGCGCGGCGACGACGGCGGACTGCTGGAGCAGATCCGCACCGCCCGCGTCGAGTTGGCGCGGCTGGACGAGGCGGTCGGGCTGGGCATCTTCACCCCCCGGCTGACACGGCTGTGCGAGGCGGCCGAGGCCGTCGGCGGCGCGGCCAAGCCGTCCGGGGCGGGCGGCGGCGACTGCGGTATCGCCCTGCTGGACGCGGCGGCGTCCCGGCACATCTGTCAGGTACGGCGGCGGTGGAGCGCGGCCGGGGTGGAAGCCCTGCCCGTGCACCCCGCCGCGCGACGGCCCGGAAGGACCCCACAGCCATGAGTGCTCAACGCAAGGACGACCACGTCCGGCTCGCCATCGAGCAGCAGGACAGCCCGCGCGGGACCAACCAGTTCGACGAGGTGTCGTTCGTCCATCACGCCCTGGCGGGCCTGGACCGCCAGGAGGTGTCCCTGGCCACCTCGTTCGCCGGCCTGTCCTGGCCGGTGCCGCTCTACGTCAACGCGATGACCGGCGGCAGCGCCCGCACCGGTGCCATCAACCGGGACCTGGCCGCCGCCGCCCGCGAGAGCGGGGTGCCGATCGCGTCGGGGTCGATGAACGCCTACTTCAAGGACCCCTCCTGCGCGGGCACCTTCCGGGTGCTGCGCGAGGAGAACCCGGACGGGTTCGTCCTGGCCAACGTCAACGCGACGGCGTCGGTGGACAACGTGTGGCGGGCGATCGAGCTGCTGCGGGCCGACGCGCTGCAGATCCACGTCAACACCGCGCAGGAGACCGCGATGCCGGAGGGCGACCGGTCCTTCGCCTCCTGGCCGGGGCAGATCGAGAAGATCGCGGCGGCCGTCGACATTCCGGTGATCGTCAAGGAGGTCGGCAACGGGCTGAGCCGGCAGAGCGTCCAGCTGCTGCGCACGCTGGGGGTGGCCGCGGCCGATGTCAGCGGCCGCGGCGGCACCGACTTCGCGCGCATCGAGAACGGCCGCCGCGCGCTGGGCGAGTACGCCTTCCTGCACGGCTGGGGCCAGTCCGCGCCCGCCTGTCTGCTGGACGCCCAGGACACCGGGATGCCGCTGCTGGCCTCCGGCGGTGTGCGCAGCCCGCTCGACGCCGCCCGCGCGCTGGCGCTGGGGGCGCGTGCGGTCGGCGCCTCCGGGATCTTCCTGCGCACCCTCCTGGACGGCGGCGTGGGCGCCCTGACCGCCCAACTCGCCCGCTGGCTGGAGCAGTTGGCGGCCCTGCAGACGATGCTCGGCGCCCCCACCCCGGCCGCCCTGACCCGCTGCGACCTGCTGATCCACGGCTCCCTGCGCGCCTTCTGCGCCGACCGGGGCATCGAGACGGGCACCCTGGCCCGCCGTTCCAGTTCCGGCGCGCTGCGCGCCCCGACGACGGGAAGCACCCGATGACCGACACCCATGCCACCGCCGGCGTCCCGATGCGCTGGGTGGGACCCCTGCGCATCTCCGGGAACGTCGCCCGCACCGAGACCCGGATCCCGCTGGCCACCTACGAGTCGCCGCTGTGGCCCTCGGTGGGCCGCGGCGCGAAGGTCTCCATGCTGGTCGAGGACGGCATCGTCGCCACCCTGGTGGACGAGCGGATGACCCGCTCCGTCCTGGTCGAGGCGACCGACGCGCAGGCCGCGTACAGCGCCGCACGGAGCGTGGAGGCGCGGATCGAGGAGCTGCGGGAGGTGGTGCGCGGCTGCAGCCGCTACGCCCGCCTCCTCGGCGTGCGGCACGAGATCAACGCCAACCTGCTGTTTCTGCGCTTCGAGTTCTCCACCGGCGACGCCTCGGGCCACAACATGGCCACCCTCGCCTCCGACGCCCTGCTGGCCCACCTCCTGGCGACGGTTCCCGGCATCTCCTACGGCTCGATCTCCGGGAACTACTGCACCGACAAGAAGGCCACCGCCATCAACGGCATCCTGGGCCGCGGCAAGAACGTCGTCACCGAACTCCTCGTCCCGCGCCAGGTGGTGCACGACGTCCTGCACACCACCGCCGCGAAGATCGCCCAACTCAACGTGCGCAAGAACCTGCTGGGCACCCTGCTGGCCGGCGGGGTGCGCTCGGCCAACGCCCACTACGCGAACATGCTGCTGGGCTTCTACCTGGCCACCGGCCAGGACGCCGCCAACATCGTCGAGGGCTCGCAGGGCGTGACGATGGCCGAGGACCGCGACGGCGACCTCTACTTCGCCTGCACCCTGCCCAACCTGATCGTCGGCACCGTCGGCAACGGCAAGGGCCTGGGCTTCGTGGAGACGAACCTGACCCGCCTGGGCTGCCGCGAGCAGCGGGCGCCCGGCGAGAACGCCCGCCGCCTGGCCGTCATCGCCGCCGCGAGCGTGCTGTGCGGGGAGCTGTCCCTGCTCGCCGCGCAGACCAACCCCGGCGAACTGATGCGCGCACACGTCCAGCTGGAACGCGACCCGAAGACCGCAAAGGTTGGTGCCTGACCATGTCCCTGTCCATCGGAATCCACGACCTGTCCCTCGCCACCGGCGAGTTCGTCCTGCCGCACACCGCGCTCGCCGCCCACAACGGCGCCGACATCGGCAAGTACCACGTCGGCATCGGCCAGGAGTCGATGAGCGTGACCGCCGCCGACGAGGACATCGTCACCCTCGCCGCCACCGCCGCCGCCCCCCTGATCGCCCGCCACGGCAGCGACCGCATCCGCACCCTGATCCTGGCCACCGAGTCCTCCATCGACCAGGCCAAGGCGGCCGGCGTCTACGTCCACTCCCTCATCGGCCTGCCCTCCGCCACCCGCGTCGTCGAACTCAAACAGGCCTGCTACGGCGCGACCGCCGCCCTGCAGTTCGCCGTCGGCCTGGTCCGCCGCGACCCCGCCCAGCAGGTCCTCGTCATCGCCAGCGACGTCTCCCGCTACGACCTCGACAGCCCCGGCGAGGCCACCCAGGGCGCCGCCGCGGTCGCCATGCTCGTCGGCGTGAACCCGGCGCTGGTGCGCATCGAGGACCCCTCGGGCGTGTTCACCGCCGACGTCATGGACTTCTGGCGGCCCAACTACCGCGACACCGCCCTGGTCGACGGGCAGGAATCGGTCGGCGCCTACCTGCAGGCCGTCGAGGGCACCTGGAAGGACTACACCGAGCAGGGCGGCCGCACCCTGGAGGAGTTCGCCGCGTTCTGCTACCACCAGCCCTTCACCAAGATGGCCCACAAGGCCCACCGCCACCTCCTCAACTACTGCGGCCGCGACACCGACCCCACCGCCGTCACCGCCGCCCTGGGCCACACCACCGCCTACAACCGGGTCATCGGCAACAGCTACACCGCCTCCCTCTACCTCGCCCTGGCCGCCCTCCTGGACCAGGCCGACGACCTCACCGGCCAGAACATCGGCTTCCTCAGCTACGGCTCCGGAAGCGTGGCGGAGTTCTTCGCCGGCACCGTCGTCGCCGGCTACCAAGACCATCTGCGCACCGCCGCCCACCGCGAGGCCATCACCCGGCGCACCGAGGTCGACTACGCCGGCTACCGCGCCCTGCACGAACACCGGCTGCCCGCCGACGGCGGCGACCACGCCACCCCCGCCCAGACCACCGGCCCCTACCGGCTGGCCGGCATCAGCGGCCACAAACGCCTCTACACCACCCGCTGACACACCCCCGCGAGCACTCCGAGAGCACTCCGAGAGCACTTCTGCGGGTGCGGACGGCCCCGCCACCGCGCACGGGCCGTCCGCACCCGCCATTCATCCATTCACGCACCATGCGAAGGGGAGGGCAGCCGCATGGACGACGCGACGATCCTCGGTACAGGCAGCCCCATCAGGGACGTCAGGATCCTCGGCACCGGCGCCTACGTGCCCGAGCGGATCGTCTCCAACGACGAGGCCGGCGCACCGGCCGGGGTCGACGACGCCTGGATCACCCGCAAGACCGCGATCCGCGAACGCCGCTGGGCCGGCCCCGCCCAGGCCACCTCCGACCTGGCCACCGCCGCCGCCCGGGCCGCGATGGCGGCGGCCGGCATCACCGCCGAGCAGCTGTCCGTGATCGCCGTCGCCACCTCCACCCCCGACCACCCCCAGCCGCCGACCGCGGCCTACGTCCAGCACAACCTCGGCGCCTCGGGCACCGCCGCCTTCGACGTCAACGCCGTGTGTTCGGGCACCGTGTTCGCGCTCTCCGCGGTCGGCAGCGTCATCCTGCGCCGCGGCGGCCACGCCCTGGTCATCGGCGCCGACGTCTACTCACGCATCCTGGACCCCGCCGACCGCAGGACCGTCGTCCTGTTCGGCGACGGCGCCGGCGCCATGGTGCTGGGCCCCGCCGACCGCGGCCCCGTCGTCCGCCACGTCGCCCTGCACACCTTCGGCGAACTCACCGGCCTCATCCAGGTCCCCGCCGGCGGCAGCCGCCGGCCCCTCGACGCGGCCGCCCTGGACACCGGACTGCACTACTTCACGATGGAGGGCCGCGCCGTACGCGACTTCGTCGTGGACCAACTCCCCCAGCTGACCAAGGCGTTCCTCCACGAGGCCGGCGTCGAGCCCGCCGACGTCCACCACATCGTCCCCCACCAGGCCAACGGCGTCATGCTCGACGACGTCTTCACCCACCTCGCCCTCCCCCACGCGGTCATGCACCGCACCGTGACCCACTACGGCAACACCGGCGCCGCCTCCATCCCCATCACCCTGGACGCGGCCGTCCGCGCCGGCGACATCCGCCCCGGCGAACTGGTCCTGCTGGCCGGCTTCGGCGGCGGCATGTCCGCCAGCTTCGCCCTCGTCGAGTGGTGAACAGAAAAAAGGCCGAGTGCTGAACAGAAAAAAAGGGGGGCGGCCACCGGCCGCCCCTCACCCGCTCCCCCATCACCTGCTCCCCCGCCGCCCGTGCCTCAGCCCCAGCCTCAGCCGCCGTCTCCGTCGGGGGCCCGGTGCCCGGCATACCCCGCCGGCCACAGCTGCCGCAGGATCCGCCTCTCCTGCTCGGACAGCGCGACATCCTCACGCACCCGCTCGGGATGGGCCGGCGGCGGCCCGCCGGGACGCTGCGGCACCTGCCGCTCCCGCTGCCCGGCCACCTGCTGGGCGAACGGCTCGTAGGAGGAGCCGAAGGCCACCAGGGACAACCACAGCCGCCGTACGACATAGTCCGCCAGCGCCCGCCGGCCGCCCCGCAGCACCCGTCCCATGTCCGCCCCCTCCGTGCCGTCGCCGTCTCCTTCCTACGCAGGCTGCCAAGAGCGGCTCGCGGACGGCTCGAGAACGGCACGGGCGGGGTTGCGGCGGGACGGTGTGTCAGTCGATACCGCGCACCACGTGCGGCTCCCCCCACTCCTCCTCGTCGATCCCCGCCAGCAGCAGCGGCGGCGTACAGGACAGGGACAACGGCAAGGGCGGGTGCGGAGGCAGGGGGGCGTCCGCCGCGTCCTGGGACGGCCTGCTGTCCACCTCGGTGATGTCGTACATCGCGTCCTCCTCTGCTCGGTGCGGGTCAGGAGCGGATGGCGCTCCGGCGTGCAAGGAATCCCCCGGCCCCGCTGCGCCTGCCGTCGTCCTGGCGGCAGGCGCCGGGGCGGGGGCGGGGGCGGGGGTTCACGGACCGGCGGCAGCCCTCAGGTGCCGGACACGGTCGGTGCGCTCCCCGGTGAAGTCGGGCAGTTCACGGCCGAAGCGGCCGCAGGCGGCGGTCTGCGCGCAGACAGGGCGCAGCAGGGCGAGGCGGTCCCGGCGCGGCAGGGCGTCCAGGACGGTGTCGCTGATCCGGCTGGCAATCTTGTCGGAGTGACCTTGGGCCACGGACTCCGAGGCGGACAGACGACGGGACATGGCTCTCCAGAAGCTTGCGGCCTGGGGGCGCGGCCGGCGTCGGCAGCCGGGCCGGATCACCCCTGCCACCGCCACGGTCCCCGGCCGCGGACGAGGCGGGGTCGAAGCCCGGCGGAAGAGGAGTGGAGCGGCTCCCGGCCAGGGGGGTGGAGCGGGCTCCGGGTCAGGGAGTGGTGCGGCCCCAATCCCCGGGAGGCGGGCGGCCCCAGGGACAGGAGCCGGTGTGGTGGTGTCCTGCTCCTGCCCCTGTCCGGCCAGGGGTGGTGGTGCGGCTGCGGTCAGGGGGCATGCGACCCCGGTCAGGGGTGTACGGCTTCGATCGGGGGGGGTGCGACCCGGTCGGGGGGGTGGGTGCGGTGGCGCTCACGGGGGCGGTGCGGTGGCGTTCTGGAGGGCCCGGGCCAGGACGCGGGCGCGTTCCCGTTCGCCGGGCGGGGCGGGGGTGAGGACCACCCGGGGCGGGCGGCGGCCGGCGACGGCCAGGCGCCGGGCGAGGTCGCAGGCCACCGCGCCGGCTCCGGAGAACCCGGCGAGCAGCAGGGGCCGGCCGGCGGTGCGGGCGGCCAGGGCGGCGGAGGCACTGCCGGCGTCGGGGTTGGCGGAGGTGTTGAGGAGCAGCAGTTCCTGGGGGCCGGGATAGGCGGGGGGCAGCAGGTCGTAGCAGGTGGGCGGTGCGCCGGGGGGCGGGACGAGGCAGATGGTGCCCGCCTGTTGGTGACGGGCCGCGCGCAGGAGGGTCAGCGGAGTGCCCGGGCCGACGGGATCGGCGGCGGGATCTGGGGCGGGGGTGGTGGCCGGGTCGGGGGCGGCCGGCGGTCCGGGGGGATCGGCTGGACCGGTGGTCGGGCCGATGGGACCGGTGGCCGAGCCGGTGACGGTGGTCGGGCCGGGCAGACCGGTGATCGGGCCGGGCAGACCGGTGATCGGGGCGGGCAGGCCGGTGGTCGGGGCGGGGCGATCGGTGGTCGGGGCGGGGCGATCGGTGGTCGGGCCGGGGCGATCGGTGGTCGGGCCGGTGGTGGGGGTGTCGGCCTTGGGGGTGTCGTCGGCCATGGGGGGTACGGCGCGGCCCTCGAGGAGTTTCAGGACCTGGGCGACGGTGGTGGACTCGTCTGCTCCCAGGGGGAGTTCGCGTAGCAGCAGGGCGCTTTGGACCAGCAGTTCGGCGGCGGCGGCCTCGTCGAGGAGGGCGCGGTCGTGGACACCGGTGAGGATGAGGCCGCCGGTGCTGTCGTGGTGGGCGAGCAGGGCCAGGGGCAGGACGGAGCGGGCGGGCACGGTGCCGGGGAACTCGGCCCGGATGCCGTGGGCGGCCAGTTCGTTCTCCAGGCCGTGCACCGGGTGCGGCGGGTCCTCGAAGACCAGGACGGTCTCGGCGCGGTCGGCGTCCGCCCCGGCATGCGCCCGGGCCTGGGGGGCCTGGGGGTGGGTGGGGGCAGGGGTGGGGGGCGGGTCGGCGGGCAGCCATTCGTAGGCGGCCATGTCCAGGGCGCGGTCACGCAGATGGCGCAGCAGACGGGGCACCGTGTCGGCGGGGTCGACCTCGATGGACATCGGCAGCAGGTTGCGCAGCGGGCCCGGCAGCCAGGCCGCGCCGTCCAGCGCGATGCCCCGGCCCGGGACGGTCACCGCGAAACACACCGGGGCCGGTCCGGTGGCGCCGGACGCGCGGTAGATCAGCATCGCCCAGACGGCCTGCAGCACGCTGCTCTCCGCGGTGCCCCAGGTGCCGGCCCAGCGGGCGAGGCGGACGGTTTCCGCGGGGTCCAGGCGCAGCCGGGCCCGGCCGACCCCGCTCAGGCCGGTGGCCTCGCCCGGGCGGCCCGGCCGGGAGGCCGCGGCGGCGGCGCCGGGCGGGGTGAAGCGCGCCCACAGGGCGCGGGCGGGCCGCGGGTCCTGGGCGGCGATCCAGGCGGTGTAGTCGCGCAGGTCGGGGCGGCGTTCGCCGCCGGGCAGGGTGCCGCCGGCGAGGTAGGCCCGGTAGAAGGTGCGCAGCAGGAGGTGCGCGGACCAGGTGTCGAGCAGGGCCCGGTGGTAGGTGAGCACGATCCGGGTGGGCGTGCCGGCGGTGGCGGGCGGGGCCTGTTCCGGCTCCAGCAGGGTCAGGCGCAGCGCGCCGGGGCAGCGCAGGTCGAAGCCGCGCAGCCGGTCCCGTTCCAGGAACGGGGCCCAGTCCCCGCCGGAGGGGATCCGGTGGGTGATGTCCGGGGTGACCCGGCCGTGCACGATCAGCTGCGGCGGGCTCGTCCCGGTGAACGCCGTGCGCAGCACCGCCTCGCAGTCGAAGACCGACTGCCAGGCGGCCCCGAACCGCTCGGTGTCCAGCGGCCCGTGCCACACCCACACGAGCTGCTCGACATGCCGGCCGGTACCGGGCTGTGCGTCGCCCCCGGTGTAGAGGGCCACCTGCTGCGCGGTGGGCGCGAACGCGGCCGGGACCGGGGCGGTGGCGGCGTCGGCCAGTTCTTCCAGTACGTCCCGCAGCAAGGGGGCGAGGGTTGTTGGCGTGGGGGTGGAGGTGGGCGTGGGGGGTGTCTCGGGAGCGGGGAGGGCGGGGGTTGCCGGGGGGCCGGTGAGGGCGGTGGACGTCGAGGTCTCGGTGACGCCGGTGGTCACGGACGGGGTGGTGAGGTCGTCGGTGTCCGGGGCGTCGGGAAGGCCGTCGGTCGCCGAGGGGGTGGCACGGCCAGTGGTCACCGGGGCGGCTGACGCCGGGCTCTCGGCAGCGCCTGCGGATACCGAAGGAGTGGTGAGGTCGTCGGTGCCTGGGGAGCCGGGGAGGCCGTCGAACGCCGAGGGAGTGGTGGGACCGGGGGTCACCGGGGCGGGGGTGGTGGGCCGGTCGGGCAGCTGGTCGAGGGTGAGGTGCAGTCGGCCGGCGGTGATCCGCGCGTGCGCGTGGAGGCGGTGGGTGCGGTGTTCCGGTATGCCGGGGACGGGGTGGGCCGGGGCGGGCGGTGCTTCGTCCGGGGCGTGCAGGATCAGGCAGGCGGGGGCGGGCGGCAGTTCGCGCAGGGTGGCGCGCAGCAGCGGGTCGGGGCTGAACTCACGGCAGGCCCCGAAGCCGGCGCCGCCCGCGGCCCGGCCGGCGCCGGCGGCCAGGAAGCCTGCCGCGGCGGCCAGTTGGCCCAGGGCGTCGGGGCCGGGATCCAGGGTGAGCTGGACCGGGTGCACATCGGTGAGCCGGCCGACGTGGCGGCGCAGGCCCGGGTGACCGCTCCGGGGATCGCTGCAGACGTCGAACCCGACCTCGTCCGTGTGCTGCCAGCGGGCCAGCGCCAGCGCGAACACACCGGTCAGCACCTGCTCAGCGGTGAGCGCGAGACGCCGGGCCAGGTGCTGGGTGATCCGCTCGGTCCGCTCCTCGTCCAGGGCGAAGGCGGTGCGCTGCACCGGGTCCGGGGCGGGGGGCGGGGGTGTTTCCGGTGTGGGGTCCGGTGTGGGCAACGGCGCGGGGCCCGAGGCAGTGCCCGGTCCGGTCTCCGGGGCAGGCGGCAGGGCGGGGTCCGGTCCAGTTTCCGGGGTGGGGAGCGGGGCGGCGGTGTCCGGCCCGGTTTCCGAGGCAGTGCCCGGGGTGATGGCCGGGGTGGTGTCCGGAGCGACGCCCGGTCCGGCTCCCGGGGTGAGGGTCCCCGAGGCCGGCAGCGGGGCGGTGCCGGGTGGCGCGGTGGCGTCGGCCGTCCAGCTCGGCCGGGGCCGCCCGGCGACGGGGCGGGAGGCGGCCGGGCGGGACCTGCGCTCGGCGATCAGGCTCCAGTGACGGGCCTCGGCGGGGTCGCGGGCCAACTCGCGCAGGCCCGCGACCCAGTCGGCCACGCCGTCGCCCGCACACTGCGCCCGTACCGCGGTGCGGACCGCGGCCGAGGGGAGAACCGTGGCCGCACCCGGCGCCGCGGCCGAGGGGAAGTCCGCAGAGCCGAGGATCGTGGCCGGGTCTGCCGCCGAGGAGGAGGCCGTGGCCGAGCCGGGTACCTCAGCCGGACCGGGCACCTTGGCCGAGGAAGAATCCTCAGCCGGACCGACAGCCTCAGCCGAGCCGGCGACTGCGGCCGGGGAAAAGCCCACGGCCGGATCCGGCGCCGTAGCCGAGGAAAGAACCGCAGCCGAACCGACAGCCTCAGCTGAACCGGAGACCCCAGCCGAACCGGAGACCGTAGCCGGGGAAAGACCTGCGGCCGGACCCGGCACCGTGGCCGGGGAAGGGACCGCAGCCGGACCGGCGATGGCCGTCGGGCCGAGGGCACTGGTCAGGTCGGTGAGGAGGGTTTGCCAGGCGGCGGTGTCCGCGGTGAGTTCGTGGGTGAGGAGGGTGAGGCGGTCGGTGTGGGGGTGGGAGGGGCGGTGGTCGCGGGCGAGGAGGGCCCGGAGGTGGATGCCGCCGGGTGGGTCGAGGGTGCGGGCCAGTGCGGTGACGGCCTCGGTGAAGCCGCTCTCGTCGGTGAACCGCCCCTCGGTCAGCAGGTCCTGGCCGGCCGGGACGGGCGGGCCGCTCAGGTGGCCGGTCGCGGTGTCGAGGCGGAGGCACAGGTGCGGGTGGGCGGCGACGACGGTGTGCAGGGCGCGGCGCACCGTTTCCGTGTCCGTCCCGGCGGCCGTTTCGAGGAACATCGCCCGGTAGCCGCGGGCGGCGCCGGCCCGGGTGAGCAGCGCACGCTGGGCGGGGGTGAGCGGGTGGCCGTACGCCGCCTGCGCGGTGAGCAGGTCGGCGATGCGGCCCGCGACGGCGAAGGCGGGGGTGTCCGCGGTCGCCGTGCAGCGCAGGGTGTGGTGGTCGGGGGCGTGCCGCAGCAGCCGGTGGTGCCCGGTGCTGCCCGGACGCTGCCCGCCGGCGGGGGCGGTCTGGTCCAGGAGGCGGTGCAGCGCGGCGGGATCGAGCGGTCCGCGCAGGTCGAGGTCCCACGGCGCGGTGCGGGCGGGGAGGCCGGGGCCGGGGCCCAGGACCACCACGGTCGGCGCGTTCGGGAAGCGGTTGGCAGTCATGGCGGTGTCCGGGGGCGTGCGGGCCGCTACGGGAGGCCGGATCCCCTCTGTCTCCTCTCTGCGGGCGCGGGACGGACCTGCGGGACTCCCCCCGGCCGGCTCACCCGCCGCACACGGACCCGGCAGGTCCGGCGGATCCGGCAGGTCCGGACCCGGCGGGTTCCCGGCTTCGGCGGCGGCTGTGACGCGGGCGGTGGGGGCGGTGGGGGGCCGGGCGCACGGGGGCCGGTCCGGGGGGCCGTACTGCCTCTCTGCCATGACGGCCTCCTGGCCTGCCTGCGTCCACAACGGTCGAGATCAGCACGTTAATGGCCCTGCGCGCCCGGAGTCCGTTTACCCGAGCGGATGTGCAGCGGGGTGCGAGCAGGTCCCGAGAACGGCGGACCGCCGGGCGGCGTACGGAACGCGGCAGGGGCGGCAGGGGGTGGTGGCGCAGAGGGTCGGACCGTGTCCGTGCCGGGCGGGACACGACACCGGCCGTGACCGCCGGCCGGTTGCAACGGCCGACCGTATGCCGGGCGGGCGGGCGTCACGATACCGGCGCCCGGCGGCGCGCTGTCGCGGACCGGGGGCCGGCTCGAGGCGTTCTCTAGCGGACGAGGCGGACGGGAGGGACAGGACGGGTCGGGGGCACCAGCATGCGGACGGCGCCGGCCGCGTGCCGGCCGGCCAGGGTGAGCAGGGCCCGGCAGTCGCGGCCGAGCGCCGCCCGTACCTGCCGGCGGGCGTCGGCGAGACTCGCGCCGTCGCCCAGCACCGCGGGGATGTCCTCCTCGCACAGCACGACGGTCTGCCGCGAGGTGAGGGTCGCCCCCCGCTCGTCCTCGGTGAGGGACCACTCGCCGGTGTGGGCCGTCAGCAGCGGGGACGGCGTGGTCTGCTTGTGGACGATGCGGCCCGCGTGCGGGAAGCAGATCCGTACCGACTCGCTGGTGTGCACGCCGTCGCCGGCCGGGGTGCGCAGGGTCAGGCGCTGGATGCCGGGCGCCTCCTCGCTCACGTGGGCCCCGCTGATGTGCGCGACGTGCCCGGGCCAGTCCCCGGCCCGGTAGAGGAAGTCGTAGGCCAACTCGGCGGGGCCCTCGATGCGGATGGAGTCCTCGCAGGACAGCACCAGGTCGTCGAGGCGGCTCCACCGTTCGGCGAACCGTTTCAGCTGGGTGAGCTGGAGCCGGATGTTCAGGTCGGCGAGCCGCCCCGGCCACAGGCCGCCGGCGGGCGCGCCCTCGCGGGCGCCGAAGCCGTAGCGCAGTTCCAGTTCGCTGGCGTGCGGGCCGCGGTCGCGGATGCTGACCACGCCGCGCATCGACTCCAGCGGGGAACCGGGGGCCTCCGGGCGGACCTCGATACGGCGCTCCACCGGGTCCAGACAGCGCCACGAGGTCCACGACTGCAGCCGGCCGCCCACCAGGAACCACATCCGCAGGCGTTCGCGCCCGCCGTCGAAGTCCAGGCGCTCGACGTGGATGCTCGGGGCGAAGTAGAGCGGCAGCTGCGCCGCATCGGCCAACACGGCGTAGACCACACCGGCGGGTGCGGCCACCTGTATGCGGTGGACCGCCCCGCCGTCCCGCTCACCAGCCATCCCGGACACCTCTCTTCTCTTCCTTGTTCTTTTTTCTCTTCACGTCTCACGTCTGTACGCCGCGGTACATCGCGGTACGCCGCAGTACGCCGCGGGGGGGGCGGGCCGGTGGGTCAGCCGACGGGTGCGGGTTCGGGGGTGAGGCGGCGTACGACGCGGCAGGCCCGGCCCAGCAGCCGGGGCAGTTCACGGCCGCCGCGGACGAAGAAGTGCCGGCCCGGGACGGTACGGGAGCGGACGGGGCCGCGGGTCCACCGCTGCCAGCCCTCCCCCGCCCGGGGCGCGGCCAGCGGGTTGTCCTGCGAGGCGACGACGAGGACCGGGGTGCTCAGCGGGCCCTGCGCGGAGGGCAGGCGGGCCGCCTCGTGCAGGGACTGGGCCAGCGCCAGGTCGGCGCGCAGCACCGGCAGGACGGCCCGCAGCCAGATCCCCTCGTCGCTGCCGGCCGGCACCGCGCCGCGGCCGCCCAGGACGTGCAGCAGTTCGGCGTCCGTGGCCCGCCGGGCGTCGGGCAGCCCGGCCGGCAGCCGCGGCGGCGGCCAGGCGCCCACCGCCAGCAGCGCCGGGCCCGGCAGGCCCGCCTCGTGCAGGGCGCGGGTGACGGTGAGCGCGATCATCGCGCCGAACCCGTGCCCGTACAGGACGAAGGGACCCGGCTGCGGGCCGCCGAACCTTGGCAGCACCTCGGCGAGCAGCGCCCGGTGCGTGCTCACCCTGGGCTCGCCGCGCCGCGGGGCACAGCCCGGCAGGAGGACCGGCAGCGGCCGCACACCGGGTCCCACGCTCGCGGCCCAGTGGTCGAAGACGGAGACGCCCTCGGCGGAGTGTGCGAAACAGTGCAGCCGCACTGGCTGTTCGTCCGGCATGGCAACCTCCCGTGTGTCCGCTCCCCCCACCACAGGCCGACGCGGCGACGGGGCGGAATCCGAGCATCGCCACACCGCCTCGAACCCCACTCGAGAACGGCCCCAGTACCGGCGGAGACCACGCCGGGGTGCATCCAACAGGGCCCCGGGGGCGGGGTGTTGCGTGTCCGGACGCCGCCGCAGGGCCTCAAGCGGCCGCCACGGCACGGGATTTGTTGACTTCCTCTCCCTCCTGAAGGAGGGGGATTCCTACGGCTCGCGCCGTAGGGGTTCCTGCTTCAACGCCGACTGCCCGCCAGGAGAACTCCCTTGAGGTCTTACACCAGCTCCACAGGCCAAGACGGCCAGCCCGGCCGCCAGGATGTTGCGGGCCGCGTTGATGTCGCGGTCATGTACGGCACCGCAGTCGCACGTCCACGCGCGGACGTTGAGCGGCATCATCGCCGCGAGGGTGCCGCAGGCCCCGCACAGCTTGCTGCTGGGGAACCAGCGGTCGATCACGACGAGTTCGCGCCCGTACCAGGCGCACTTGTACTCCAGCATGGACCGGAGTTGCGTCCACGACGCGTCACTGATGGCGCGTGCGAGCGTGTGGTTCTTCAGCAGGTTGCGGACGGTGAGGTCCTCGATCACAACCGTTTGGACGCCCCTATGACTGTCAAGCAGTCATGCCAGGACGGGCGTGAGCCCGGCACGTGGGAGGAGGGAGAAGATCTCGCGGGCGACGTAACGCTTGAGGCATCTGATCACTTCGCGCCGGGTCTTTCCCTCGCTGGTCCGCCGCTTGAGGTAGTCCTGGGTGCGTGGATCCCAGCGCAGGCGGCTCTGCACGATGCGGTAGAGCGCAGCGTTGGCCTGTCGATCGCCGCCGCGATTGAGGCGTCTTCGCTGCTGTTTGCCGGAGGAGCGCTCGACCGGGCTGGCTCCGCACAGCGCGGCGAAGGACGCCTCGTCGGCCAGGCGTTCTGGGTTGTCACCGGCGGTGATCAGGAGCGTGATGGCGCTGTCCGGGCCGACGCCGACGCGCTCCAGCAGTTGCGGAGCGTGGGACTGGACAAGGCCTGCCAGGCGTCGCTTCAGCTCGTCGATCTGCGCGGTCAGTTGCTGGATGCGCTCGGCCAGCAGCTGGAGCGTGACCACTGTGGCGTCCAGGACGTCGTCCCTGCCGAGGTAGCCGGGATCCGAGGTCAGGTTCGCGCAGGTGCGGATCAGCGCCGGGTTGGTCAGAGGGGTCAGTTGCTCCCGCAGGGCTGGGTCGGCGGACACCAGGACGGCCTTGAGCTGGTTGATGGCCTGGGTGCGGGCCTTGATGGCGGAGTCCTTGGCGAGTTTGAACATGCGCGCGATCTGCACCGGCCCATTGCCGGTCTTGGCCTGGGCAGTGGCTCTGCCGGAGATGACGGCCCGCGCGGCCGCCTGGGCGTCGACGGTGTCGGTCTTGCCCTGCTGCCGCTGGGCCGTCCTGTCGGGCCGGTTGACGTCGAAGACCTGGACGTCTCGGGCCAGGAGGTGGCGTGTCAGGGCTGCTCCGTAGGAGCCCGTGCCCTCGACTCCGGCACGCGTGAGTGTCCCGAAAGACCGGGCCCAGTCCAGCAGTTCGCGATAGCCGACCGAGGTGGCCGGGAACGCCTCGGTGGCCAGGACTCCGCCGAGAGGAGTAACCACGGCGGCGACGTGTGTGTCCCTGTGGGTATCGACCCCCAGAACGACCTCGCCGTCGGGCTGTCGCTGGCTGGCGTGCACACGGTTGGGCATACTGGCCACGGTCAATCCGCTCCCGGTCTGTTGGAGTGTCGGTTGGCCGACACCGGACCGGTCGGGGCGGTCAAAACTGTGACGGCGCCCTGTTCACGGCAAGGCCCCTATCGGGACACACCCCGCCGGCCCGGTGACAGCAAGCACCACCCCGGACCAACGACCGACAGATCCAAACCAGGACACCACGGTCCGTTCTCACGCGGGTCAAGCCGCAGCCCGGGACAGCACCCGCCGATTCTCACAGTTCTCACGGACGAGACGAGTAGACAGCTTGTGCAGGAAGTCGCGGCGCCGGTCGGCGATCCGCGCATGCACGCGGGCGACCCTGCGGCGGGCCTTCTCCCGGTTCGCCGAACCCTTCGCCTTGCGCGACAGGTCCCGCTGCGCCCTGGCGAGACGGGCGCGGTCACGGCGCTCGTGCCGGGGGTTGGTGACCTTCTCTCCGGTGGACAGGGTCACCAGGGAAGTGACGCCGGCGTCGATACCGACCGCGTTCGTGGTGGCCGGAGCCGGAGCAATACGGTCGTCGCACAGCAGCGACACGAACCAGCGGCCCGCCGCGTCGCGGGACACGGTCACCGTCGTCGGTACCGAACCCTCCGGGAGGGGACGCGACCAGCGGATGTCCAGCGGACCGGCCATCTTCGCCAGCGTCAGACGGCCCTCGCGCCACGTGAAGGCGCTACGCGTGTACTCGGCCGACACGCGGGATTTCTTCCGGGACTTGAAGCGCGGGTACTTCGCGCGCTGGGCGAAGAAGTTCCCGAACGCCGTCTGGAGATGGCGCAACGCCTGCTGAAGCGGAACCGAGGACACCTCCGTCAGGAACGCCAGCTCCTCGGTTTTCTTCCACTGAGTCAGCGCGGCCGACGACTGCACGTAGGAGATGCGGCGCTGCTCTCCGCACCAGGCCCGGGTGCGCTCCTCCAGCGCCTTGTTGTAGACGAGGCGGACACAGCCGAACGTGCGCGACAGCTCAACTGCCTGCCCGTCCGTGGGGTAAAAGCGGTACTTGAACGCCCGCTTGACCTGCCGCGTCATGCCTCACGTTCTATCAGTTCCCGTGTGCGTGGCGGGTGTTAGCCGGTAGACGGTGGACGCCGGTCCGCCCTGGCGGCGAACCGGCTTTCCCTGCCCTGCTCCGCAGGAGCTTCGTCTCCTCCCCCGGCTGAAGCCGGGAGTATCCACGAAGGAGAGCGCCGATGAACGACGGCCTGTCCGGGCCGGGTTGAGGCCCGCGGACCCGGCGGGCGGACGAGGCCGGGCGGAGCGGGGCGGGGCGCTGTCTGCCGCGGACCGGGCCCGGCCGGGCGACGCGTCGCGTCCGGCCATCCGTCCGTCGTCCGCAGCCTGCCTGCCGGGGTGGCCGGGCGGCCGGTGTGCGCCGGAGCGGAGAACCGACAACCGACACCGGCACTCGGCACCGACACCGACACCGGCGCTCGGCACCAACACCGGGCGTGGTGTGGCGTCGTGGCGGGAGGGCTAGGCGGCGTAGCGGTCGAAGGTGGAGCCGCGGCGCGGGCCGGCCATCACGTCGAGTTCCGGGTCGACGGCGAGCATCGCCTGGTGCAGGCGCTGGAGCTGCGGGGTGGGTTCCACGCCGAGTTCGTCTATCAGCCGTCTGCGTAACCGGCGGTAGACGTCGAGGGCGGAGGCCTGTCGGCCGGACCGGTACAGGGCGAGCATCGCCTGCGCGTGCAGGCCCTCGTGCTGGGGGTGACGGGCGACCAGGTCGGTGAGTTCGGCGATGAGTTCGGCGTGCCGGCCCAGCCGCAGGTCCGCGTCGATGCGCCGTTCGACGGTCACCAGCCGTGACTCCTCCAGCCGCAGCACCTCGATCTCCAGCACCGGGCCCAGGCGTACGTCGACCAGGGCGGGGCCCTGCCACAGGGCCAGGGCCTGGCGGAAGCAGCGGGCGGCGCGTTCGTCCTCGCCCTGTTCGAAGGCCTCCTGGCCCTCGGTGATGAGGCGTTCGTAGGTGTGCACGTCCACGGACTGGGGCGGCACCTGCAGGAGGTAGCCGCCGTGCCGGGTGGCCAGAACGTTCTTCGCCCCGCCCGGGGCTCCGGGTCCCATGGCCGTGCCCAGGCTGCGGCGCAGCTGCATGATGTAGGTCTGCAGCGTCGTCACCGCGCTCTGCGGCAGTTCCGTCCCCCAGATCTCCTCCATCAGCGTCGACACGGGCACGACGCGGCCCGGATACAGCGCGAGCAGGGCGAGAACCTGCCGGGGTTTTCCGGCGGTCGGGACGATCGAGTCCCCGTTCACGGCGGCACACAGCGGACCCAGAACCTGAATCTCCATGGTTTCCTCCGTTCGTCGTGGGGCACTCCCGATGGCGGAAATGCGTCGGTGGATCTGCACGCTAGCCGCCCCCGCACCGGAGGCGCGGGTTCCTTCAGCGGCCTTCGAGCGGTCCTCAACACCCCGCCGCCGGACAGGCCGCGGCGGCCGGCCGGCGGGAGGGGAAGCGGGGAAAGCCCGGCCGGAACAAATGCACCGGCATCGCTGAAATCCCCTCCCCCCAGGGCCAGTTGACGCCGTCCGCTCCCCCGCACACGCCCACCCCCCTTCCTTCCCCGGCCTGTCGGCGTGCGGGGCGGTGAAGTCCGGGAAGGCCGGGGCCAGTTGAGAAGCGGGAGGGTGAGGACGGGGGGCTGCCGTCAGTGTCCGGCGGGCGGCGGCTGCCGCCGGGCCCGCGGCGCTGCGGCGGCGGGCGGCGCGGTGCCGCCGGACATCAGCGCGGCCAGGTCCCGCCGGTGGGCGAGGCGCGGCAGCAGCACCTCCCACAGCCGGGTGACGTTGTGCCGGCGCAGCCAGGAGGCGTCCGCGGCGCCGAGGACCTGCAGGCCCACGGTCGCGGCGACGACGACCCGGGCGGCGTCCGCCCCCGACACCCCCGGCGCGAGCGCGCCGCCGCGCCCGGCCCGGCGCAGGCTGTCCTCGACCCAGTGCTGCCACTGCGCGCGCGGGCCCGGGAGCGCGTGCGGGGACGCCGCGGGGCGTGCGGCGGTGTCGCCGGCGAGCTGGAAGCCGGCGCGCAGAACGGTGTCCCGCGCCAGGGCGTCCATCAGGCCGTGGGTGGCGTCCACCACCGCCTGCAGGGACTCGCCCTGCCGCTGCCGGGCCGCCCCGGTGATCGCGGACACCGTCCCGGCGGCCTGTGCCTCGACCGCCTCGGCGAGCATGTTCTTGTTGGCGAAGTGGAAGTGCAGCGCCCCGTTGCTGACACCGGCCCGCGTACTGATGGCGCCCAGCGACGCGGGGGCGAAACCGGCCTCGGCGAACACCTCGGACGCGGCCTCGATCAGCGAACGCCGCGTGCGGGCGGCCCGCTCCTGCTTGACCATGTGCTGCCTCCTGGGCACCGGGACGTCGGCCCTGTCCCGCCCACCGCGCACAGACCCGGCACGGAAGGCCGCCGTGCACGCGAAGCCGCAGGCCGCGCGGGCGCGGCGGGGCAGGAACCGCACCCCACACACTAACAAACCGCATGAGCGGTTTCATGCATGGGGGCATGAAGCGGGCACGAACACCGCTGGTCAACGACTGGGGGGCCGCCACAGGCGGCCCCCGATCCTCCCCGGACACTCCCCCGCCACCGCTACACGGCGGACTCCGGCTCCACGGCACCCTCCGCGGCACCCGGACCCGCCGGACCCGCTGTGCCGGCCGGGCTCTTCACCGAGTCGAGGAGTAGCTGGGCGACGTCGACGACCTGGATGGATTCCTTGGCCTTGCCGTCGTTCTTCTTGCCGTTGACGGAGTCGGTGAGCATGACGAGGCAGAAGGGGCAGGCCGTGGAGACGATGTCCGGGTTGAGGGCGAGGGCTTCGTCGACGCGTTCGTTGTTGATGCGCTTGCCGATGCGCTCTTCCATCCACATCCGCGCGCCGCCGGCGCCGCAGCAGAAGCCGCGTTCCTTGTGGCGGTGCATCTCCTCGTTCCGCAGGCCCGGGACGCTGGCGATGATCTCGCGCGGGGGTGTGTAGATCTTGTTGTGGCGGCCCAGGTAGCAGGGGTCGTGGTAGGTGATGATGCCCTCGACCGGCGTCACCGGGACCAGCTTGCCGTCGTCGACGAGGTGTTGGAGCAGCTGGGTGTGGTGGATGACCTCGTAGTCGCCGCCGAGCTGCGGGTACTCGTTGCCGATGGTGTTCAAGCAGTGCGGGCACGTCGCGACGATCTTCTTCGCCGACCTCGGCTTCGCGGACCCGGCCACGACCTTGCCGTCGTCGTCGAGTTCCTCGCCGAACGCCGTGTTCAGCGCCATGACGTTCTCCATGCCGAGTTCCTGGAACAGCGGCTCGTTGCCCAGGCGGCGGGCGGAGTCGCCGGTGCACTTCTCGTCGCCGCCCATGATCGCGAACTTCACGCCCGCGATGTGGAGGAGTTCGGCGAAGGCCTTCGTCGTCTTCTTCGCCCGGTCCTCCAGCGCGCCGGCGCAGCCGACCCAGTACAGGTACTCGACCTCGGTGAGGTCCTCGATGTCCTGGCCGACGACCGGGATCTCGAAGTCGACCTCCTTGAGCCACTCCAGGCGCTGCTTCTTCGCCAGCCCCCAGGGATTGCCCTTCTTCTCCAGGTTCTTCAGCATCGTCCCGGCCTCGGACGGGAACGCCGACTCGATCATCACCTGGTAACGCCGCATGTCGACGATGTGGTCGACGTGCTCGATGTCCACCGGGCACTGCTCCACGCACGCCCCGCAGGTGGTGCAGGACCACAGGACGTCCGGGTCGATGACCCCGTTCTCCTCCGCCGTCCCGATCAACGGACGCCCGGCCTCCGCCAGAGCCGCCGCGGGCACGCCGGCCAACTGCTCCTCGGTGGCCTTCTCCTCGCCCTCCATGGACGTGCCGCCACCCGCCAGCAGGTAGGGGGCCTTGGCATGCGCGTGGTCCCGCAGCGACATGATCAGCAGCTTCGGGGACAGCGGCTTGCCCGTGTTCCACGCCGGGCACTGCGACTGGCAGCGCCCGCACTCCGTACACGTGGAGAAGTCCAGCAGACCCTTCCACGAGAACTGCTCGACCTGGGAGACGCCGAACACGTCGTCGTCACCCGGGTCGGTGAAGTCGATCGGCTTGCCGCCCGACGTCATCGGCAGCAGGGCGCCGAGGGAGGTTTCACCGTCCGCGTTGCGCTTGAACCAGATGTTGGGGAACGCCAGGAAACGGTGCCAGGCGATGCCCATGTCGGTGTTCAGCGAGACGGTGATCATCCAGACGTAGGAGGTGGTGATCTTCAGGCAGGCGACGAGGTAGACGAGGTCGCGCAGGGTGGCGGGGTCCAGCTGCCGGAAGCCGGCGACCAGCGGGTAGGAGATGAAGAAGGAGGCCTCGTAGGCGTCGACGTGGTGCAGGGCGCCCTCCAGGGCGTGCAGCACCACGATGCAGACGCTCACGACGACGATGACGGTCTCGACGAAGTACGCCTGGCCCGAACTGGAGCCGGCGAAGCGGGACTTGCGGCCCGGCCGGTCCGGTCTGTTCAGCTGGCGGACGGCGATGAGGACCAGGATGCCCAGGGCGGTCGCCGTGCCGAGGAACTCGACGGCGACGTTGTAGGGGGTCCACTCGCCGATGACCGGCAGCAGCCAGTCGGCCTGGAAGAGCTGGCCGGTGGCGTTGACGAGGGTGATGAGCAGGGCGTAGAAGCCGACCGCGACGAACCAGTGCGCCGCGCCGATGACGCCCCAGCGGTTCATCCGGGTGTGGGCGGCGAACTCCCTGGCCAGGGTGGCGCTGCGGCGCCAGGGTGCGGCGGTGCGCAGGCCGTCGGGGACGGGCAGGCCGAGCCGCAGGAAGTGGTGGATCCGTAAGAGGGCGCGGCCGAACAGGGTGAAGCCGGCCGTGGTCAGGGCCAGCGACACGATGATCGCGACGAGTTGCATGAGTGGGCTCCTCGAACCGGCGAAAAACCGGTTACCAGTCGGTAACTTAGGTGTTCCGTCCGAGGCTACCCACTCCCCGTGGCGCGCCGCAGCCGCAATCGCGGCACTGCGCCGGCCGCCGTCTCCCGCCGCGGGCGGGCGACTTCAGGCGGGACGGACGCCGACGCGGGTGCGGGCGGCGGGCGGTGCGGGGAGGGCGGGCGCCTGCCCGGGGACCAGCGGCGGGCCCTCCGGCGCGGCCACCAGGATCGACTGCTGCAGCCGCCGCAGCCGGGGCGAGGGCTCGAGTCCCAGGTCCCGCACCAGGGTGGCGCGCAGCCGGTGGTAGACGTCGAGGGCCTCGCCGCGCCGGCCGGAGCGGTGCAGGGCCAGCATGAACTGGGCGTGCAGGTTCTCGTGGGTGGCGTAGCGGCTGCTCAGCACGGTCAGTTCGGCGAGGAGCTCGCGGTGGCGGCCCAGCCGCAGGTCGGCCTCGATGCGCTGGTCCAGCGCGCACAGCCGGCTCTCCTCCAGCCTTCTGGCCTCCGTCTCCAGCCGGGCGCCGGCGGGCACGCCGGCGAAGGCCGGGCCGGTCCACAGCAGGAGCGCCTCGCGCAGCAGGCGGGAGGCGTCCTTGTGGTCGCCCGCGTCCATCGCGCGGTAGCCCATCCCCGCGAGGCGTTCGAACTCCCGCACGTCGCTGGTCCCGCCGCCGGAGACGAGCAGGTACCCGCCGGGCACGGTGGCCAGCACGTCCTTGGCACCGCGCCGCACCGGCCCGGCCGACACGGCGGACGGCACAGCGGGCGGGGCGGCGTAGCCCGGCTCGGGGTCCGGGCCGGGGCCGGGGTCGGAGCCGGGGGTGTGCAGGGCGAGGGTGATGAGTTCGCGCAGCTGCAGGACGTAGGTCTGCAGGGTGGTGCGCACGCTGCGCGGCGGGCGGCCCGACCACAGCTCGTCGACCAGCGCGGACACCGGCACCACCCGGTCGGCGTGCAGTGCCAGCAGCGCCAGGACCTGGCGCGGCTTGGGCGCGGTCGGAGCGATCGACACCCCGTTCTCCCTGACATCCAATGTGCCCAGTACGTCGATCTGCACGCCGTCGCCCCCTCGGTGGGTGTGTGCCGTCATCCGGTACCCCGAGTACAAAACAGGCCGGACGGTTTGTCAATACCAAACCGCTTGCGCTGTTTTGATGCATCGTGCAGCCGGACCCGCACCACTCCCCCGCCACCCTCTCTCCAACACCCCCTGAACTGCGGGTACATGGAGATCCGGGCCGCCGGGCCCCGGGGTGCGCGCCAGGGTGTCCGCCCGGGTCCGGGCCGGGCCGGCGTGGTGGAGGGGGCGGTCGCGCGGCCGCGGCGGGGGCTCCCGGACGCCATAAACAGACTGATTGTGCTGTTCGTGTGGGAGGGAGTGCCGCCCCCGGCCCCGGGGGTGCTGCCGGGAGGCGGCGGGTGTGGGGGCGGGCCGGGGGCGGGCGGGGTCATTGCGGCTGGTTGCCGTGTTTGCGGGAGGGCAGGTCGGCGTGCTTGCTGTGGAGCATGGCGAGGGAGCGGATGAGGACCTCGCGGGTGGCGGCGGGGTCGATGACGTCGTCGACCAGGCCGCGTTCGGCGGCGTAGTAGGGGTGCATCAGCTCGGCCCGGTACTCCTTGACCAGTTTCTGGCGCATGGCCTCGGGGTCGGCGGCCTCGGCGATGCGGCGGCGGAAGATGACGCCGGCGGCGCCCTCGGCGCCCATCACGGCGATCTCGTTGGCGGGCCAGGCGTAGGTGAGGTCGGCGCCGATGGACTGGCTGTCCATCACGATGTAGGCGCCGCCGTAGGCCTTGCGCAGGACCAGCGAGATGCGCGGCACGGTGGCGTTGCAGTAGGCGTAGAGGAGTTTCGCGCCGTGGCGGATGATGCCGCCGTGCTCCTGGTCGACGCCGGGCAGGAAGCCGGGCACGTCCAGGAGGGTGATCAGGGGGATGTTGAAGGCGTCGCACATCTGCACGAACCGGGCGGCCTTCTCGCTGGCCCGGATGTCCAGCACGCCGGCCAGGGTGCGGGGCTGGTTGGCGACGACGCCGACGACCTGGCCGTCCAGGCGGGCCAGCGCGCAGACGATGTTGCGGGCCCAGTGCTCGTGGACCTCGAGGTACTCGCCGTCGTCGACGATCTCCTCGATGACCCCGGTCACGTCGTAGGGGCGGCTGCCGTCCGCGGGGACGTGGCCCAGCAGCATCTCGCCGCGCCGGCCGGCCGGGTCGGCGGTGCGCACCCGCGGCGGGGCCTCCCGGTTGTTCTGCGGGAGCATCGACAGCAGGTAGCGCACCTCCGCCAGGCAGGTCTCCTCGTCGTCGTAGGCGAAGTGGCACACCCCGGACGTCTCGGCGTGCACGTCGGCGCCGCCCAGGCCGTTGTGGGTGATCTCCTCGCCGGTGACCGCCTTGACGACGTCCGGGCCGGTGATGAACATCTGCGAGGTGCCGCGGACCATGAACACGAAGTCGGTCAGCGCGGGACTGTAGGCGGCGCCGCCGGCGCAGGGGCCGAGTATCACGCTGATCTGCGGGATGACCCCGGAGGCCCTGGTGTTGCGCTGGAAGATGCCGCCGTAGCCGGCCAGCGCGCTCACCCCCTCCTGGATGCGGGCGCCGGCGCCGTCGTTGAGGGAGACGAGGGGCGCGCCGGCCGCCAGGGCCATGTCCATGATCTTGTGGATCTTCGTGGCGTGGGCCTCGCCCAGCGCGCCGCCGAAGATCCGGAAGTCGTGCGCGTAGACGAACACGGTGCGGCCCTCGACCGTGCCCCAGCCGGTGATCACACCGTCCGTGTAGGGCTTGCGCGTCTCCAGGCCGAAACCGGTCGCGCGGTGCCGGCGCAGCTGCTCGACCTCCTGGAAGGAACCCTCGTCCAGGAGCAGACCGATCCGCTCCCGCGCCGTCAGCTTGCCCTTGGCGTGCTGCGCCGCCGTCGCCTTCTCGCTCGGCCCGGCCGTCGCCTGGGCCCTGATCGCGTGCAGCTCCGCCACGTGTGCGTGCATGCCGCCCGGTCCTGCCGCGACCGGTGCGAGCGCCGTCGTCATCGTCATCCCTGGTCCGTTTCCGGGACAGCCGGGAGAAGAGGAGATCCGCCCCGGTCCCATCGAGAGCAAAAGTAACCGTCCATGAGGTGCCCTCCCCCGCGGCTGGAAGCCGCCTCGGGACACGGTGGACCCGTCCGCCGCCCGCCGGGCCGCGGTGGGGTTCTGCGGCGGCCGCCGTCCGGCGTGCGCGGGGAGGGCGCCGCGGGGGCCGGGTGCTGTCCGGCCGCGGGCGCGGGAGGGGTGGTGACCGGGGCGGGAGCGGCCCGCACGGGTGCCGGGCCCGCGTGTTCCCGCCGCCGTGCGGTGTCCGCCGTTGCCGTGTCCGGCCCGTCCCTCCTCTCCTCGCGGCCCACGGCCATGGTCGGCCGGACCGCTGGAGAAGTGCTGAGGGATCGCTTGAGGATCGGTCGGGGGCGGCTGAGGTGAGATGGAGTGCAGTGGGGTGGGGTGGGGAGCAGTGTTCCGGGCCGGGGGCGGGCTGCCGGGCCGGGGGCGGCGGCTCTGGGTGAGGGGCCGGTCGTCCGGCGTGGTGGCTTACCGGGGGCGGGGCGGAGGCCGGGGTGCCGCTGGGGGGCGCCGTTTGCCCGGGCGGTCAGGGCCGTCGTTTCAGGGGGTGCGGGTTCAGAGGGTGCGGGGCCGCTGTTCTCCGGGGGTGAGGCCTGCGGGGCCCGCGCACCCGGTCCGGGAGCGAACCGGGCGGCGCGTGTCTTCGGTGCCCGGTGCGGCGTCGCGCAGGTCTCGCCGTTCAGGGACGGCGGGCCGCTCCGGCCGCGGGTGCCTTGTCTGTCGTACGACTGCTGCCCGCCTCCCGGGACTGGGGGGATGCCGCATCTCCTGTTCTGCGCCGTCCCGTACCGCCGTGGTGGGCCGTGGTGGTACGGGAGTTGGCGGGAGGAGGGGAAGGCTGCGGTCGCGGGCCGGGCCACCGTGGTGCCGGTGCCTGCCGTCCCGGCGTCTGCCATCTGCGGTCTGCGGGGCGGGTGTTACGGCGTCTGCGGGTGGGGGCCGGTCTGGTCCGGGGGCGGGGTGAAGGCCTCGAGGTGGTCCTGGGCCCAGTGCCGGAAGGAGCGGGCCGGGTGACCCGTCAGGGTGCGGACGGTGTCCTCCACGTGGGCCTTGGCGCCGGCCCGCTGGCGTTCCGCGCTCGCCAGGAGGGCCTCGACGACCGGGGGCGGATAACGCCGGCCCAGCGCGGCGCGGGCCTGGTCCGGGGTCAGTTCCTCGAAGCGCAGGGGGACGCCGAGCAGCCGGCCCAGCTCGCGGGTCTGGTCGGCGGCGGTCAGGGCCTGCGGCCCGGTCAGGGTGTAGGCGCGCCCGGCGTGGCCCTCCTCGGTCAGCGCCCGTACCGCGGCCTCGGCGATGTCGCGGGGGTCCACGCAGGCGTTGGGCGAGGTCCCGTACAGCGCGCGGACGGTGCGCTCGCGGCGCACGGGCCCGGCCCAGGACAGGCAGTTGGACATGAACGCGCGCGGGCGCAGCAGCGTCCACTGCAGGCCGCAGCCGCGCAGCAGGTCCTCGTTCGCGCGCTGCCGGCGGGTGACGAGGTCCTGGGCCCCGGGGTCCAGGACGGCCGCCGCGGAGAGCTTCACCACCCGCCGCACCCCGGCGGCGCGGGCGGCCGGGACGAACGCAGCGTCGTCCTCGCCGTCGACACCGGTGGTGACCAGGAACGCCGTGTCCACGCCCCGCAGGGCCCGGGCCAGCGACGGCGGGTCCGTGTAGTCCCCGGCGACCGCCTCCACCCCCGCCCCCGCGAACACCCCCGCGGCCCGCGCCGGATCCCGGGTCATCACCCGCACCCGCAGACCGGCGGGCAGACCCCGGACCACTTCCCGCCCCACCGTCCCCGTCGCACCCGTCACCAGCACCACCGGCATCACCGGGTCCTGCCCGCGGCCGGCCCGCGACGCCGCATCCCGCCCGCCGTCATCCGTTCCTCCCTCGTCCATGACTCCGCGCCCGCGCCCCTTCCGCTCCCCGGCCCCTGATCCCTGGCCCCTGGCCCCTGGCCCCTGGCCCCTGCCTCACGATTCCCTTTTTGAGCTGATTCTTCACAGATTCTTCCGCTTCTTCCGTTTCCGGCCCGGCGGGTCCGGCGGGCCGGAAACGGCCGGGGTGCCGGGATGTGATGTGGGTGCGTCCGGTCTGCCGGTGCGGGGCCGGACGCAGTAAGATCCGGACTGGACGGTTTTTATTGGGCTTTCGGGCTCATCGGAGAGAGAAGACCGGGGGCGGCGATGCAGGACCGGGCGATCCTCACCCGCCAGGCGATCCTCGCCGCGGCGGCCGGGGTCTTCGAGGAACGCGGCTACCGGGCCGCCACGATCAGCGAGATCCTCGCCCGGGCGGGGGTGACCCGGGGCGCGCTCTACTTCCACTTCCCCTCCAAGGAGGATCTGGCGGAGGGGGTGATCCGCGAGCAGGACGGCCGGCTGCCCGCGGCGGGCCGGCACTGCGCGGTCCAGCAGCTGGTGGACACCGTGGTCCTGCACGCCCACCGGCTGCGCACCGACCCGGTGGTCCGGGCCGGTGTGCGGCTCGCCCTCGACCAGCAGGCCGAGGGGCTGGACCGCGGCGGTTCCTTCCGGCGCTGGCGCGAGGTCGGCGCCGGCCTGCTGGAACAGGCCCGGGAGCGGGGCGAGCTGCTGCCGCACGTGGTGCCGGCGGAGACCGCGGGCGTCCTGGTCGGCGCGTTCGCCGGGGTCCAGGCCATCTCCCGGTCCCTGTCCGGCTACCAGGACCTGCCGCGCCGGGTCACCGGCCTGCTGCGGCACGTCCTGCCGTCCGTCGTGATCCCCCCGGTGCTGGCCGCGGTGGACCTCTCCGAGACCCGGGGCGCCTGGGTCCAGGAACAGCTGCACGACACCGGCGGCACGCCGGGACCCGCACCCCTCACCTGACCGCACCCCGCGCCGCATCCCCCACCCCCGCACCCACCCCGGCCACCACACCCGCGCCCGCGTCCACACCCGCATCCGTCACCGTGCCGGTCCCGGTGGCGGTGCTGGTGCTGGTGCTGGTGCTGGTGCTGGTGGCGCGGGTGTCCGGCTCCTCCCGCTCGCGGCCCTCGCCCCTCCCACTGCCCTCACCCGTGCCCTCGCCCATGCCCTCGTCCCTGCCTTCGCCCGTGTCTTCGCGGAAGTAGGTGCGCAGGGCGGGGGCGAGGGGGCCGGCGCCGGCCGCCCAGCCGACGTATCCGTCCGGCCGTACCAGGACCGCCCCGCCCGGCAGCGCGGGTGACGCCGCCCGGACCCGTACCACCCGCAGCAGGCCGGCCCACGGCCGGGCCTGCGCCTCCCAGCGGCCGCCGTCCGCGCCGGACAGCAGGAGCAGCGGCGATCCGCCGGCCAGCAGGCGGATCACGTCGGTACGGCCCTGCGGGGTGGCCAGTTCGGTGTTGGGCAGGAACCGTCCCTCCCAGGGCGAGGGATCCGCGGTGCGGGCGGGCAGCACCGTGTCCTGGGCGCTGACCATGGAGGCCAGCACCCCGCCCTCGCCCTCCCCGCCCCGGGCCAGCAGCTCGCCGAACAGGGTGCGCAGCGGGTCCAGGCCGGCGTCCGGGCGCATGAGGGCGAGCTGGGCGCGGGTGTTGTCGATGACCCGCTGCGCGGCGGGACGGCGTTCCTGGTCGTAGCTGTCCAGCAGGCCCGGGGCGGCGGCGCCGCGGACGGCCAGGGCCAGTTTCCAGCCGAGGCCGAGGGCGTCCAGCACCCCGGCGCTCAGCCCCTGCCCGCCGATCGGGAAGTGCACGTGCGCCGCGTCCCCCGCCAGCAGGATCCGCCCCGCACGGTAGGAACGGGCGATACGGCTGAAGTCGCTGAACCGGCTCAGCCACCGCGCCCGCCCCATCGCGACCTCCCGCCCGGTGATCCAGGCGACCTCCCGGCGCAGCTCCTCCAGCGTGGGCGGCAGCTGCCGGCCACGGTGCGCACCCGTGCAGTTGAGAGTCCGCAGCCGGACACCACCGGCGCCGGTGGTCCCGTCGATGTCGGCGGGCTCGTCGATGTTCTTGACGACGATCCAGCCGCGTTCGGTGCGGTGCCAGCCCGGGCGCAGCGCGCCGGGCTCCTCCAGACGGACGTCGCCCGCCAGCGCGGAGACCGTGGCCGGGTAGCTGCGGCAGGCGAAACCCGCCTGCTCGCGCACCACGCTGCGCGCACCGTCCGCGCCCACCGCGTAGCGGGCCGTGCAGGTCACCGGGCCGTGGCGTCCCTCGGCCGTGACCCGCACCCCCTCCGGCCCCTGCCGGACGCCGGTCACCCGCAGACCGCGCAGGATCACCGCGCCCGCCGCGAGCGCCCGCGCCTCGAAATGACGCTCCAGCCGCTCCTGCTCACACTTGAGGACCGGCGGCGGCTCCAGCGCCGGCGCGCACATGTCCATCCCGGGAATCCCCGCGAAATGGAACCCGCAGCGCGTCGGCGCCGACGCCGTCCGCCCCCCGGGCAGACCGGCGAGATACCCCCGCCGCACCAGGCACTGCACGGCCCGGGCATGCAGCGTGGTCGCCTTGGGCCGGGCGGACACCCCGCCCCGCTCCTCCACGACCACCGTGCGCACCCCGTACCCCGCCAGCTCACACGCCACCACCAGCCCCACCGGACCCCCGCCCACGACCACCACCTGCGCCCGCACGTCACCCGCCATCCCCGACTCCCCCTCCTCATCCCCGACCAGAACCACGCCGTCCACGCACCGCACCCGCCGGCGACGGAACACCGGCCGGCACGGAAACCCGAAGACACCGGAAGACGGAAGAAGACCCACAGACAGAAAGACAGAACCGAAGACGGAGACGAAGAGACGAAGAGCGGGGGCAGGGAGGGGAGCGGAGACGGGAGAAGGTGTACGGCAGCCCGCACGACACCGTGCGCTGCGCGGCACGGCGCCTCCCCCTCCCTCCCCCTCCATCTCCTGCCCTCCGACCGTCTTCCGACTGTCTTACGGCTGCCTCTGCCGGCCCTCCTGCGGCTTCCCGCGGCATCTTCCGGCGCGGCCCGGGCACGGGTTCTGCGGGGCCGCGCGCGACCGTCCAGGGGTGCGGACGCCGCCAAAATATACCGGGTGGACGGTTCTTTGCAATGGTCCCGGAGAACCGCCCGGGAGCGGGCGGGGAGAGCACCGCGGGAGGGGCGGGCACGGGCCGGGGGCAGCATCCGGGACGGCGCCCCGCTTCTTTGCCGGGGCGGGCAACAGCGCGGCAGGGGTGGCCTGTTGGAGGCCCCCGGACGTGCGGTCCCGGAGGTGAGTGGGTGCACGGTCGGACAGGGCGGGGCAGGCTTCAGGGGGCGGACGGGGTGCCGGTCGTTTCCCGGGGCGGTGCTGGCGGCCCGGCCGGGTCGCGCGGTCCCGTTCATGTCCGGATGCCGGAGCACGAGGGCGCGGGGACACGAGGGCGCGGGGCGCGGTGGGGGCGTGTGTCGGGGCAGTGGGTGGTGACGGTCCGGGTGCGCTCGAGGTCCGGCGCGGGCCAGGCGGGTTCCGGGGCCCGGTTGCCGCATCCGTCGTTCACGCGGTGCAGCCGGCTCCGTACCGGACGGGGAAGCCGGTGGCCGCGGATCCGCCGGGGTCCCGGCATGTCCGTCGCCGTTCCGGTCAGGACGAGGCCGGCGGCGGGCTCATTGCCCCCTCGGGAGCAGTTGGACAGCAAGCCGCCTTCTTCGGACTGCCGGGCCGGAGCCGGTTCACACAACAACCGGCAACCGGCCCATGGCCGGGCCGGCATCGCGGTCGACCTGATACCCCCGGCCGCATCAATGACGTTTTCGCCGATCGGAAGCGGTGGGACGCGCCGCCCCCTCCGCCTTCTGCCGGTCCGTTCCTATCCGAACCTCTCCCATGTAGTAACATGTAGGACATGGAGACGACCGCCCGCGAGTTCAACCAGAAGTCCTCACAGATCCTCGCCGCAGCGGCGCGCGGCGAGACCGTCACCGTCACCAAGAACGGCACTCCCGTCGCCCGGGTCGTGCCCATCACCGAAAACGACGTTCCCCCGTACCCGACCAGCCCCATGGGTGACATAGAGCTGCCCGACCTCGGCCTGCCCGACCTCACCGTCGACGAGATCGAGGAAACGCTCAGGGGGATGGGGGCATGAGCCTGGTCGTGATCGCCGACACCAACGCCCTGTACCGTCTGCTCGACCCTAACCTCACGGGCCATCAGGAACACAAGAAGGCCCTGGCTGCGGTCAGCCATCTGGTCATCTCCCCCATGGTCCTGGCCGAGCTGGACTACCTGATCACAGCGCGCGCGGGAACCCGCAAGGCCCTGGCGGCAGCCCGGTTCATCGAGCGCAACACGGCTACCCGTCGGTTCGAAGTCCCGGCCGTCAGCGCGCACTTGAGTGCGGCGATCGCCGTCGCCGAGGGGTACGCGGACGCCGACGGCGGCAAAGGCATCGGTTTGACCGACGCGATGAACGTGGCCCTGGCGGCCGCTTACCGCACCGACGCCATGTTCACCACCGACCGCCACTTCCGGATGATCCGTCCCCTGACCGGCCATCCGGCCTTTCGTCTCCTGCCTGACGATTTGTAGCCCGCGCAGGCCGGAAGGCCGCGCCAGTCCGATCCCGACCCAACACCGCATACAGCTTGCCCCCAGCGGTGTGCTACCCGGTTACGGTGAGGCTGTGATCGCCCAGCCCGAAATCACCCAGCGCGACCTGCGCACCAGATCCAGAGAGATCATGGACGCCGTTCAGGGCGGCCAGTCCTTCACCGTCACCCGCGACGGCCATCGCATCGGCGAACTGATCCCCCTGCGCCGGCACTTCGTCCCGCGCGACGAGTTCGCCGCCATGTCCCGCGCCGCCCCCGACATCTTCCCGGACGCCTTCCGCACAGACCAGGACGCCACCGCCGAGCAGGAGCCGGACGCCCCCTGTGCCCGGTGAGCACCGACAGGGACTCCTGCACACCAACATCATGATTCTCCGCAAGTGGATCGACCCCGCGGAACTGCCCGCCGAGATGGCCATCACCTCCATCACCCTGGCCGAACTCTCCGCAGGCCCCACCCCGTCCGCGGCAACGCCGAACAGGACGACTACGACGAGCACGCCGAACGCGCCCGCCGCACCGACGTCCTCCAGCGCGCCGAGAACGGGTTCGGCCCCGTCCCCTTCGACGTGGAAGCCGCCCGCGTCCACGGCCAGGTCTGCGCCGCCGTCATCAGCGCGGGCCGTCAGCCCCGGCGCCGCATCGCCGACCTGACGATCACCTCGGTCGCCGTCGCGGAGGGCCCGCCCCTGTTCACCACCGACCCCGACGGACTTCACCGGCCTGGACGGCCTGCTCACCGTCGTTGCGGTCGCCCGCCCGAAAGCGCTCCACGACCGGCAGGACGCCACCGCATCCGGACACGTCGCGGGAGAGGCGGGCGCGGACCGGGGCCGCCTCTGCGACGGCAGAGGCGAATCCCGAACGGCTGCCAGGGCCCGGCCACGACGTGAGGCGGCTCACCGCAGTACGCCGGCAAGCGGCCCCCAAGCCTCGGCCGACGGCCGGCGAGGAGGGCTCGGCGCATCCTGGAGGCCCTGCAGGAGGCGGACATTCCCAACTCCGGGCAGTTCCGGCCACGGTGGGCAAAACCCCGCGGGCCGAGAAGGACACAGACCGGGCCGGGTCAGGCCGGGCGGGCGGTGAGCTGTGGGGTCGTGCCGCCGGCGGCGGGGGCGGTCACGGGGGCGCTGTCGGGGCGGGCCGTCAGGATGGAGCGCTGCAGGCGGCCCAGCGGCGCCGAGGGTTCCAGGCCCAGTTCCGTGACGAGGGTGGTGCGCAGCCGCTGGTAGACGTCCAGGGCCTCGCCGCGCCGGCCCGCGCGGTGCAGCGCCACCATGAACTGGCCGTGCAGGCTCTCGTGCATCCGGTGCCGGCTGACCAGCACCGTCAGTTCCGGCAGCAGCTCACGGTGACGGCCCAGGCGCAGGTCGGCGTCGATGCGCTGGGCCAGCGCGCACAGCCGGGCCTCCTCCAGCCGCCGGGCCTCCATGCCGATCTGGCTGCCGGCCTGCAGACCGGTCAGCGCCGGCCCGCTCCACAGATCCAGCGCACCGGCCAGACGGCGGGCCGCCCCCGCGTAGTCCTCGGCGTCCATCGCCCGGTAACCGGTCCCCGCACGGCGCTCGAACTCCCGGTGGTCGACCGTGCCGCCACGCGTCGACAGCCGGTAACCGCCCGGCACGGTCGCCAGAACATCCTTGGCCCCCAGCCGCCCGCCCCCACCGCCCTCCTGCTGCTCCCCCCGCTCCTGCCGCTGTTGTGGTTCTGGTGCGGCCAGCGCCACGCCGATCAGCTCCCGCAGCTGCAGGACGTAGGTCTGCAGGGTGGTGCGCGCACTGCGCGGCGGCAGCGCCCCCCACAGCTCCTCGACCAGCGCACCCACCGCCACCACCTGATCGGCGTGCAGGGCCAGCAGACCCAGCACCCGCCGCGGCTTCGGCGCCGTCGGCACGACCGACACACCGTTCACCCGCACCGCCAGCGCGCCCAGCACTTCGATGTCCACACCCAACTCCCCCACGAGGCCGCCACGACAGCAGGTCCACGGCCCCGCACTCCGGGACCGCCCAACGCCCCGGCCGTCACCGCACCGGAACCCCTCGATAAAAAAACAGCACGGACGGTTTGTCAATGCCGGGTGGACAACCCACCCCCGGGAACGCACAGATCCGGCCAACCCGGCCCCCGCCCCGACCTCCGCCAGGACCCGCCCCGACCCCCGCCAGGACCCGGGCCCACCCCGGGCGGGACACGGGGCGAACCGCCCGCCCAGGAGTTCACGCGAGCGCACGGGGAACCGGCACGGGAGCTCGGGGGCGAGCGACACGGGGGCAAGAGGGCACGCGGGGTTCAGGGCGGGCGCGGAGCGCGGGGCTGAGCGGTACGGGGGGCGCGGGATTCAGGGCGGGGGTGCGGGCCGTGGTCTGGGTGCCGTGTCCGGGTGATGTCGGGCGGTCGTGTGGTGCCCGGGCTTGCATCGCCGGGAGCGCGGACCGTGGGGGGCGGGTCTTTCCGGTCCGGGGTGGTGGGGGGCGGATGGGTCCGGCGTACGTGCGGGGGCGTCGGGGTGGGGCGCGGGCCGGCCGGGGCCGGGGTGCCGGGCGGGGGCGGCCCGGGTAACCGCCGGAACTCCGCTCCCGCCCCCACAGATCCGGGCGGAGGTATGTGCGCGGGAGGGGGCCGGGACGGGGGGCCGCCCGCCCGGCCTTCACCGCGCCCTTCGCTGTGCGGCGGGCCCCGTCCGCGACCGGCGGGAACCCCGAAGACACCGTCGGACACCCTCCCGGGGAGGGGGACGTACGGCTGGAAGCGTGCCGCCACCCCTGCCGTACGGCGGATCGCCGGAAGCTCGGTAGGGCAGGAAGCGGCGGATGGGCGGCCGCCGGAAGCCACCGGGCGGCCTCCAGAGACGGAGGAGCGAGGTGCCGGCGGTGCCGAGGCCGGCGCGCAGCGCCACGCGGGGCAGGTGCGGGGCACCCGGCGCCGGACCACGGACAACACCGCCCGCCCCGCACCCGGGCACTCCGCACCACCGGAGACCGCAGGATCGCCCCGCACTTCCGGGAACAACACCCACACCCACACCCGCACCACACCACACCCGCGCCGGAAGGCGCCTCGGCCGGCCGATACGTGCGGGTGCCGGCCGGCACGTGCGGGTGCCGGCGCCCTCCCGGGCACGCACGGGCACCCGCGCCGCCCATCGGGCGGGACGGGCCGCCGGGCACTCCTTCCGCGGCGTACCCCTCCCTCACCGCATGACCGGACGACGTCACCTCACCGTAACAAACCGCATGCGTGGTTTATATGAGGGGGTGGGAGACGCCCTTGCCGAACCGGCCACCTCCGCAGGATTCCCGGGCCGTCACCGCCAGGCCCGGGGAGGGCGGTAGGCCGCGGCCGTCCGCTCCGGGTGCCACGCCTGATCCCGCGCCGGCCCGGTGCCGCTCCCGTCGCCGCCGTCGTCCGCGCGGGCGGCCAGCACCGCGCACAGCACGGCGCACAGCGCCGCCAGTTCCTCCCTGCTCGCCCGCCCGCGCTCCACCCGGAAAACGCTCTCCGCGCTGCTCACCCGGCCCGCACCCCCTTCATCCCGACGTGCGGCCACCCTGCGCCGGCACGCTGGAGGACCACTCCCGCACCGCTGGAGAACCACCCCGCCCCGCCCCCGCACCGGACACACCGCACCCCCGGCGGGCCGCCCCCGCACCCCGTACCAGGCTCCCGCCGCCCACCCCGCGAAGCCGCCCGCACCACACGCCCCCGCCGGCCCGACGACGGGAGCCCGGCACAGTTCCGGCCACCCGGCACGGAGCGGGTTCCTCCACATCCCGTGCCCCCGGAAGCCCCGATACCCCTAGAAAGAAAACCGAGTGGTATGTATCTTCTGGTCCGGACACCGCGTCACACCGCACCACACGGCACGGCACCACACCGCACGAGTGCACCGCACCGCCGCACCATGCCGGCGCACCGCACCGCACCGTCCCGTACGAGCACGGCACCGCACGCCCCACCCCGCTCCACCCCGCCCTGTCCCGTGCTGCACGGCGGGGCACCGCGGGGCCCCGTACCTCATCCGATCCGTCCCGATCCCGGCCCAGGGGGAACCATGTCCGCACCCACGTTCCACGCCCACCGCCCGGCCCCCGCCACACCGCCCGCCCCGGACACCGCACCCACCGCACCCGCCACCCCTGCCGCACCCGTCATACCCGCCGCACGCACCCCGGAGACCTCACCCGCCACGCACACCACGGGCACGGGTGCCCGGGCGTCCGCGGGTGCCGGAGCGTCCGCGGGTACGGCGATGTCCGGGGGTGCGGCAGGCACGGCGGGTGCGGCGGGGGTGTCCGGGGCCGGTGACGCCTTCGGTCACCTGTCCCTGACCCGGACCGTCCCCAAGGAGTTCGTCCACCGCGCCTCCGTCGCCGAGGTCCTGCTCACCGACTGGCACCGCACCGGCGAGGACCGCTTCACCGTCAGCGCCCAGTGGCCGCGCGGCCACTCCTTCTTCACCCCCATCAACGGCCGCCACGACCCCCTCATCGCCGCCGAGACGATCCGCCAGAGCGGACTCCTGCTCGCCCACACCGAATACGGCGTCCCCCTCGACCACAGCTTCGTCATGCACGACCTCGCCCTCACCGTCGACCCCGCACACCTCCACGTCGGCCCCGCACCCGCCGCCCTCACCATCGACGTCACCTGCTCCGACATCACCCGCCGCCGCGGCCGCGTCTCCTCCCTGCGCTACACCAGCACCCTGCGCCGCGACGGCCACACCCTCGCCCGCGCCGACGCCTCCTGCACCTGCACACCCCCCGCCGTCTACCAGCGCCTGCGCGGCACCCGCACCCACACCACCCCCCTCCCCCTCACCGCCCCCACCGCACCCCAGACCGTCGGCCGCACCTCCCCCACCGACGTCGTCCTCACCCCCACCCCCCACCCCCACACCTGGCAACTACGCGCCGACACCCGCCACCCCGTCCTCTTCGACCACCCCGTCGACCACGTCCCCGGCATGGTCCTCCTCGAAGCCGCCCGCCAGGCCACCACCGCCCACCTCGGCCACCCCACCCTCCCCCTCACCCTCACCACCACCTTCACCAACTACGCCGAACTCGACACCCCCTGCCACCTCCAGACCCACACCACCCCCACCCCCCACCCCACCCACCCCGACACCCACCACACCATCCACATCACCTGCCACCAGAACAACCGCCCCGTCTTCCACTCCACCATCACCGCCACCACCCCCTAACCCCCCAACCACCAACCACAGCGGCACCCCAGCCCCGGCCGGCCCACCCCCACACCCCGCACGCACACCGGACCCACGCCCCCACCGCCCCGGCCCCGCCGCCCCGGACAAGAAAGACCCGCCCCCACACACAGGCCACCACTCCCGGCGACACCAGCCCGGGCAACAGGCAACACACCCCGACACCACCCGGACCCGGCACCCGCGCCGGCCCACACCCCCCACCGCGACACCACGCCGCGAACACACGAGAAACCCCGGCCCCCCGACCGGCACGACACACCCCGGCACCCCCGGCACCCCCGGCACCCCCGGCACCCCCGGCACCCCCGGCACCAGACAGTCCGCCGCCCGGACACACCGGCACACATCACGACACCACCCAGGACACCCGCCCGCGCCGCCGCCTCACCACCCGAACAGCACGGGCAACAGACCGCCGAACGACGAACCGGCCACCGGGAACACCACCTGCCCGCGGTGACACCGGCCGGGAAAACCCACCGACCGCCAGAACCCAGCCCCCGAGCAGGGCCTTCTCACCCCACCCCGCTCCGCCGGCCGGCCCGCCGGACCTGGAGCCGACACAGCCCCCGGCCGTCCACCGGAACCCGGACCACGAACCCGACAACCCACCACGAACACCCCCGCACCAGCAGCGAGACCACCCCGGACCCACAGCCGGCACCCACACCCGACGGGCCACCGACCGGACCACAGAAACAAACCGGCATCACACCACCCGGCACCACAGCCCCCGCCGAGGACCCCACCCCCACCACCGGCCCGACCGAACCCGCCACCCACCCGCAAACGCCACCCCCTACAACAAGGAACCGACCCCACACAGAACAAACACATACACACACTGACAAATCGCCACAAAAAATGTGGGTTCACCCACAGGAAACCAACACCCCACCCCCACCCCCACCCCGACCACCCCGCCAACCGATCACCACACAACCCCCCACCCCCCACACCGAACCCCGTAGACTATACGAACTGGACGGTATTTTTAAACCAGCGGGCACCCCACCCGCAACGAAAGAAGCCACACCATGCCAGCACCCAAACAAGACCGCGCCATCCGCACCCGCCACACCATCCTCATGGCCGCAGCCACCGTCTTCGAAGAACGCGGCTACCAAGCCGCCACCATCAGCGAAATCCTCACCACCGCCAACGTCACCAAAGGCGCCCTCTACTTCCACTTCAAATCAAAAGAACAACTCGCCCAAGGCGTCCTCGCCGGACAAGACCAAAACCTCACCGTCCCCCCACACCCCTGCAAAACCCAAGAACTCATCAACACCACCATGCTCCACGCCCACCGCCTCCAAACAGACCCCCTCGTCCGCGCCGGCGTCCGCCTCACCCTCGACCAACGCGCCGACGGACTCGACCGCACCGCCCCCTTCCACCACTGGACCACCATCGTCACCAACCTCCTCACCCAAGCCCAACAACAAGGCGAACTCCTCCCCCACGTCAACCCCCAAGAAACCGCCCACATCCTCGTCGGCGCCTTCGCCGGCATCCAAGCCATGTCCCAAGCCACCACCAACTACCAAAACCTCCCCACCACCATCACCACCCTCCTCCAACACACCCTCCCCACCATCACCCACCCCGCCACCCTCACCACCCTCAACCTCACCCCCCACCCCTGGCCCCCCACCACCACAAACAACAACAACAACGAGAACGAGAGCAGCGAAAGCGGGGACAACAACGAGGACGAAGGAGACACCACCGGGAACAACAACGAGAACACCAACAGGAACACCAACGGGAACGAAGGAGACAGCCACAGCAGCAGGGACAGAAACAACAAAGAGGACGAAGAAACAACGGAGAAAAACAAAACCAAGGAAACACAGAACACCAGAACAAAAAATGACAAAGCAGCCTGACAACAACAACAGAAACAACAACCCCAAGCCACACCACACCAACTAGTGGTCTGGTGCTGCTGGTGATGGTGACAGCGGCCAACGTGACCGACCGCGGCGCGGCCAAGGAACTGCTGTTCCGCCTCGCACGCATCCACCCCGAGATCGCCATCGTCCGGGCCGACTCCGCCTACGCCGTGAAGCTTGTGACCTGGGCCAAGACCTACCTCGACATCACCATCAAAACGGTCCGGCGTCCACCCGGACGCGAAGGCCTTCGTCGCCCTCCCGCGCCGCTGGGTGGCCGGGCGTTCCCAGTCGTGGATCATGCGAGCCCGCCGGCACTTCCGCGACCACGAACAGCTCCCCGAGATGAGCGAATCGTTGATCACGTGGGCGGCCATCACGCCAATGACCCGGCGTCTCACCCACAGCAAAACCCGTCCCGCCGAACGGCGCGACCTCGCTCCGTACTACCTGCAGCAGAAGGCAGCAGCCTGAGCTTGAGCAGACGACCAGAACCGGGTTATGGGAGACGATCACAGAAGCCGCTGATCACAGCCGGGTCTGCTGCAGGTTTGGGTGACAGGTTCGGTCACGCGGCCTGAAGGGCCGGTGTGGTCATGACGGTCTCGAATTCGACGGGGGTCAGCCGGCCGAGTGCGGCTTGTCTGCGGCGCCGGTGGTAGGTCCTCTCGATCCAGGTCACGATCGCGATGCGCAGTTCCTCGCGGGTGGCCCACGATCGGCGGTCGAGGACGTTGCTTCTGCAGCAGGCTGAAGAAGGACTCCATGGCCGCGTTGTCGCCTGCCGCGCCGACCCTCCCTATCGAGCCGGCCATCCGGTGGTGGTCGAGGGCCCGGACGAACTTCCGTGAGCGGAACTGCGATCCGCGATCACTGTGCAGAATGCACCCGTCGACGTGTCCACGCCGGGCAACAGCGTTGTTGAGGGCTGTGACGGCCAGGCGGGACTTCATCCGCGTGTCGATCGAGTAGCCGACGATCCTCCTGCTGAAGACGTCCTTGACCGCACAGAGATACAACTTGCCTTCGCCGGTGACGTGTTCGGTGATGTCGGCGAGCCACAACCGGTTCGGGCCGGTCGCGGTGAAGTCACGGCGGACGAGGTCGTCGTGCACCGGTGGGCCGGCTTTCTCGGTACTGCCGCGCTTCTTGCCGAACACGCTCCACCAGTTGTTGTCCCGGCAGATCCGCCACGCGGTCCGGTCGGCCATGCCGGATCCCGCGCTGCGGGCTTCGTCGGCCAGGAACCGGTAGCCGAATTCCGGATCCTCGCGGTGAGCGTCGAACAACGCGTTCGCGCGTGTGGCTTGCTCGAACTCGGCACCGGTCACGGGACGTTCGAGCCAGCGGTAGTAGGGCTGGCGGGCGAGTTTCAGGACCCTGCACGTGACCGTGACGGGAATTCCGCCCGTGGCCAGCTCTTTCACGAGCGGGTAGACCCTTTTCCCGGCAGATGAGCCTGCGACAGGTAGGCCGCGGCCCGGCGCAGGACCTCGTTCTCCTGCTCCAGCAACTTGATCCGCCGACGCGCTTCCCGCAGTTCCGCGTTGTCCTGGCCGGTCGTTCCGGACTTGGTCCCGTCATCGATGTCCGCGCGACGCATCCACTTCCACAGCGTCATCGCGTGCACTCCGAAGTCGGCGGCCACCTGCTCGACCGTCACGCCCGGACCGCGGTTCCTCGCAATCCGTACGACGTCCTCGCGGAACTCTTGCGGATAAGGCTTGGGCACAGCGACATCCTTCCCACCCACCCCACAGGGCAAGCCATTTCAGATGTCACCCGATCGTGCACCAGACCCCAGGGGTTACCCGGGCAGATGGCTCAGCGGCCGGGCGCGCCAGACTGGTCGTACGGCTTCCCGCTAGCTAATCTCTTTCCAGGCTTTGCAGCCGGTGGTGTTGAACGCCTTGTCGGTGGCGGCGATCGTGACGGTCGTCTGGCCGCTGGTGGCGTTGTTGGCGATGATGTCCTTCACCTCGCCGGAGGTGCTGGAGAGCCTGGCCCAGTAGCAACTGGTGACGAGGCCGCCCTGCGGGCCCCCGCTGCGGTAGGTGCCCGGCTTGATGTCGTTACCGACGACGTACGTGCCATCGCCAGGGAACCCACCCGAGGAAACCTTGCCGGCTGCCGACGGGGTGCTGTCGGTGGCCGCGCGCGTGGCGGTCACGGTCGCGGTGACCGTCGCTGAAGGTGCTGCCTTGTCGCTGCTGGAGTTGCTCGTGACGCCGATCAGCACACCGACGAAGAGACCGACGAGAGCCGCGCCCGCATGGGTGAGGACCTTCCAGCGGGGGCGCGCTGGACATGGCTCCGACTGAGTCCTGTCGCCGCGGTCCGGGGGTTGCAGTGGCCCGTCCGGAGGGCCTGGCGGGATCGGGCTGTTCATGACTTCAGCGTGCGTCCGCCAGCCTGTCCCCGCACGTGGAGCCGCGGGGAGGGCGCCGTGGATAGGCGCGGCGTTGTCGGGGTCGAGGCGTGCGCCGCCCTTGGACAGCGGCACGACGTGGTCGACGGTGAACGACAGCGGCTGCTTGGCATGCAGCTCGTATCCGATGTTGTGGCCGCACCGTGCGCACGGGAAGCGCTGGGCTCGGAGCCAGGCACACAGCCGGCGGTATAGGCGCCCGTTGCGTGGGTTGCCGGCCACGGGCGCCTCCTCGGCTACGCCTTGGGCACGGTCCAGGTGACGGGGTCGCGGCCGCCAGGGCCGTAGATGATCCGGTCGGGACGGGTGCCCTTCGCCATGCTGAACGTAATCTTTCCGCGCAGGCAGGTGCCAGGCTGTACGGCGGTGCTCTCGACGGGGTACTCCGGCTTGGGGATGCCGGCGCCGCTGACGCCGGGTGCCTGGATCCGGGTGTCATCGGGGTAGCCCAGGGCCCACGGGCTCTGGGCGACCATGACGTTGGTGCTGGTGGCGTCGGCGCAAACCTTGACTTCGAGGATGGCCCAGGTCGGATTGGGGAAGTCGGCGAGCGCGTCGGAGAGGTCGACCTTGGCCGGCTGGGTATAGCTGATGACGCTGGTGGTGGCGCTGATGTGGCTGCCGTCGAGGTCGGTGTCCGACCAGTGGCGGCCACCGCCGATGGCGAGGGCCTTGAGCTTGGCGACCGCCGTCGTGGTGGCCGTGCTGGAGGGCTTGGCGGCAGTCGTGGGCGCCTTGCTGTCGTCGCTGCTGGTGTTGCTGCTGCAGGCGGTGGCGGCCGCGATGAGCAGAGCCGCGCAGGCGGCTGTGCGGGCGTTCATGGTCCCCCCGGGCGTGCTGATGCTGAGGGTGCATCATCGCGCCCCGTGTGGGGCGATGCGGGGTCGTGTGGCCGTCTTGTGATGTTGAGGTCCGCCGCCCGGCGCTGCACATCCCGTGGGGTCACCTCTGCCCCGGCGCCGGGCGGCGAACGCTGACACGACGAAGCCCCAGCCGACTACTCACCGGCTGGGGCTTGAGCATGTGTCTGCGGCGGCTACTTGTCGGGGCCTGACACGTCGATCCATATCTTCTTGATCTTCCCGCTGACCATCCTCCGCATGCAGCGATCGTTTCCCATCTGTGCCGTTGCTGGTGGCGGCGTCGACGAACTCCTTGAGTTCGGCGAGTGTGATTGGTCGGCTCTTGCCGTCGAGCATGCGCTGATGTCGAGGCATGAAGGAAAAGATGGGCTGTGCCTGCTCGTTGAGTAGCGGAACTGGGCATCCCGGTCCGGGTGCTGAGCACCCTCGATGGTCTTGGCGTTGGCCTGCAGACTGAAACCTTCCTCCCGCAGCAGGCCGGCGACCGTATCAGCGGAGACCCGGTGGCACTGCCGGGTCAGCTCCACCGCCAGCCTCCGGGTCGACTCCGTCGTCCACCGCAGCGACGACATCAGGTCACCCCGCTCGTCGGGCTCGACCAGCGCAAGCAGCACCGGCCGCAGCCCCGGACCGAGGACCACAGCCTTCTTCCGGCCCCCACCAGGACGACGAACCCACCCCAACACAGCCTGACCAGAGTCCAGTTCAGCCGCCCCGCGCGAGACCGCACCCTCTTGAACCCCCGCCGCGGCAGCGACGAGCCTGATCCCACCATGCCCCAGCGACAGCACCTCCGCCCCTATGGCCAGCCGACGCTGCCGCTCGTCCAGATGCGGCAACAACACCCGAAACTTCGCAGCCAGGACCGCCTCGATCCCCTCCGGTCTCCCCATACCAGAACAACGAGTCCCGCAACTGGAAGCCACGACTTGTTTCCCGGCAAGCCCTAAGAGAACAACTGATCTGCTTTGCGGGTGATTTGGGGTACTCGCTGTGACCCAGGACGATGGTGGGTCGTTGCGTGTCTTGTGAGTCCTCGACGCCCGTATCGCAGTGATGTCTCCGATGCCCGCTGGACGTTGATCGAGCCGGTGTTCGTGTCTTGGCGGGCAGACCGGACAGGGCCGGGGATCGCGGCGCGGATTCACGATCTGCGGGAGATCGTGAACGCGATCCTCTATGTCAACCGGACGGGTATCCCGTGGGAGTACCTGCCGCACGACTTCCCTCCGTACAAGACCGTCTACGACTACTACGCGAAGTGGGAAGCGGACGGTACGACTCAGCGGGTGCATGACCTGCTGCGTGACAAGGCCCGTCGCGCACAGGGCCGGCCGGCGGCCCCGTCGGCCGCTGTCATCGATGCGCAGAGCGTGAAGACCTCCGCAAATGTCGCCGAGGCCAGTCAGGGCATCGATGCCGGCAAGAAGATCAAAGGGCGCAAGCGTCATGTCGCCACAGACACGCTCGGCCTGGTCCTCGCGGTCATCGTCACTGCCGCCTCGGTCCACGACTCAACCGGCGGGAAACGCCTCCTCGACGAGCTCGCCGCGTCGCACCCCAGCGTGACTGTCAACGGCCTCTTGATCGTCCCCGCTGGCGGCCGTGAGGCATCCCCGCAGGTGGACGACATGATCGCCCCGCTTGCGGCCAGATATTCTCCCCGCCTTCGATTCACGTGGATCAGCTGAAGGGCTTCACTCCCTTTCCGGTGGTGGCCTCGGTGAACCGGAACGAATCACCCTGAGTGACCGTGACGTGGGCGTGGTGGAGGAGTCGGTCGACGGTCGCGGTGGCCAGGGTCTTGGGCATGATCTCGTCGAATCCGGACGGATGGAGGTTGCTCGAAACCGCGATCGAGCGCCGTTCATATGCGGCATCGACCAGGCGGTAGAAGCCCTCGGCGGCGTCCTCGGAGACGGGCAGCAGGCCGATGTCGTCGACGATTATCAGGTCCGAGCGGACGATCTTCGCGAGGGCCCGGGCGATGGAGTCGTCCGCGCGGTGCCGGCGGACCAGCATCCCCAGGTCCTCGATGGTGAACCAGGCGACGGTCAGGCCGGCCTCGACCGCGGTCTGCCCGAGGGCCTCGGTGAAGTGCGACTTTCCCGTCCCCGACGGTCCACAAATACAAAAATTCTCCCGTCGGCCGACCCATTCCAGGCTCTTGAGGGCGTCCTGAGTGGCCCGCGGTATGGACGACTTGGTCTCGTGCCAGTCCCCGAAGGTCTTGCCGGTGGGGAACCCGGCCCGCTTGCGGCGAGTGTGCAGGTTGGCCCGGTCGCGGCCGGCGGCTTCCTCCGCCAGCAGGACGCGGACGACCTCGGCGGGATCCCAGCGTTGGGCCTTCGCGGTGGGGATGATGTCGGTCAACGAGCGGCGGATGTGCGGCAGTTTGAGCCGTCTGGTGAGCTCGATGGCCTCGGAGAGCGGGTCGCCGTTCGTGCCGAGAACGGTGCGGATCGGGGTGGCCATCAGACGTGGTCGCTTTCGTCGTGCTCGGAAAGATCAGGAGTGCTCGGGGCGGGGGCGCCGAGGGCGGACCAGGCAGAGGTGCCGGGCTGCAGCGAGTGGGCCTCACTGCGGCGGACCGGCTCGGCCAGGCCGTGAACGGCCTGGTAGTCGAGGATCGACAAAAGGTCCTTGTCCGCGAAGCGGGAGGTGACCGCGGCGGTGCCGAGCGCCCGGTCAACTTCCGCTATGGAGTAGAGCTTTGAGAGCGCGACGGCCTCGGCCATCTTCGCCTTGATCCGGCGAACCCCGGCAGCCCCGGCCTCGACCAGCCAGCTCGCAGCACCTGGGCCGAGCTGGAGGAACGCAGCTTCCTCTGCGGAGGTCGCCCTCGGAGTGCGGTCCCTTTCCTTGTCTTCGCGCGGCGGGTAGTGGGCATCCTCCAGGACCGGCGAGCCGGGCTCGCCGCGCGGGTGGCGGGCGACCTCGTGGGCCGAGCCGGTCTCGTCGACGGCGGTGACGATCAGCTCGTCGCCGTGGAAACGGGCCCAGACCCGGGTGTCGATCAGCTCGTGCGGGACTGAGTAGCGGACCGCGTCGACCGAGATCGTCGACTCCCAGGTCACCCGGCGGGTGGTGCCGAAGGCGGCGGTGAACGGCCGCCTCGGCAACGGATGCAGACGCTGTTGTTCCTCCGCGAGCCGCTCGACCGGCTTGCGTCGAGTCGCCTTGTGCGTGCGGGAGTTGACCTCCTCGCAGAACTGCCGGCAGGCGGCTTCCAGCTCGCCGAACGTCTTGTATTGTTCGCGCAGATTGACGTCCCGGGGCACCAGATCGGCCTTCGCGATCTTCACCGTGGACTCGGATCCGCCCTTGGTTTCCGGGTCCGCCGGCAGACACGTACGAATCGTCGTGCCGTAGTGCCTCGCGACCTCGACGATCTCCGGGTTGCGGACCGCGATCCCGGCGACGTGGTCGATGGTGACCGTCTTCTCGTTGTCCGTAAGGACATAGGCCGGGACCCCGCCGATCCTGCGGAAGGTGGCGTCCAGACATGCGGTGATCGTCGGCAACGTCTTGTCCCAGATCGGGATGACGACGCGGAAACGGGACCAGGCCACCCATGCGCAGAACAGCGTGGTCTTGCGGCCCTTGATCACCGGCCCGTCGCCGAAGTCGTACTGAATCCAGAGCCCCGGCTCGGTCACCCACGGCCGGTAGACCCTGCGCAGACCGGCCCTGAACTGGGCTTTCGCCTCGGCCACCGTGCGGCGGGTGGTGCGTTCCCCACCGGTGAAACCCATCGCGGCGATCCTCTTGTGGACCACGTCCGCGCGGATACGGCCTTGCGAGCGGACCACCAGCTCCTCGATCTTCGGCAGATAATCGTCGATCGCGCGAGCCCGGTGACGGCGCTGGTCAGGATGCTGACCGGCCGCCCGCATCTTCACATAACGGGCCACCGTGTGGTGGTCGCACCCGGCCAGCTCGGCCGCCGCACGGTAACTGCCTGTGAGGTCGTATGCCTCAAGGATCTCCATGATCTCCCTGCTGTTCTTCACCCGCTCCAGCGTCGCCGAGCGGGACTACTCGGGGCGAGCGGGGAGAAATATCTGGCCGTACGCGGGGATTCCCGAGGCCACAAAATGCGCCGTAGATGGCCGCCACCGGGGAGCTTACGGAGGCCGCCGTCACCCAAACCACACCAACTAAAGGTTGTCCCGTAAAGTGATCTTCGAGTTGGTGCGGGCGGGATTAGCTGTTCGTTGCCTGTCCGTCAAGGATGAGGTTGTGTAGACGGGCGATGCCGAGCATGGCGAGGTGGACGCCGTCGCCTTTGAGGCGGCAGTCACGCAAGATCTTCCAGCCCTTCATTCGGGCGAAGGTGTGTGCTCGACGCGGGCGCGAACTCGCTTGTGGGAGCGGTTGTGTTCCTCCTTCCAGGCTGGCAGGTCGCTTCCCTTTTCGCGTCGGTGTGGGATGACCAGGCCGGTCCCCTGGTAGCCGCCGTCGGCGATCGTCATCGTGGTACCGACGGCGGCCTTGGCTCCGGACTCCTCCCACCCGCGGGAGTCGTGTCGATTGCCGGGCAAGGGTCGGCCGACCACGACGACCAGGCGGGTGTCGGCGTCGATAACGACCTGGTGGGCTGTGGAGTAGCGATAGTTCTTGGACTGCGCGGCGAGCGTGCGGTCGCGGGTCGGCACCAAGGTTCCGTCCACGATGAGCACAGTGTCCTTGCGGAACCGTCTTCGCTGCCGGAGCGCCAACAGTGGACCGAGGTGGTCGATGATCCGGTCTGCGGCCGACTTGGAAATCCCGAACAACGCAGCCAGCTGTCGCATCGTCAAGTTCGTGCGCCAGTATGCCGTGACCAGCAGAACTCGGTCCTCCAGCGGCAGACTCCAGGGACGCCCGCGCTGTTGATCCGCAGCCTGCTCGCGTCGTATCTCGGCTACCAGCTTGGCGAAGCAGCGCGGGGTCAGCCCCGTGAAGGGCTCTATCCAGGACGGCACCGACGCCGTAATCACACCAGCCACGCCGTGATGGTTGCATCTCCCAACAGCCGTCACGGGGGAAGCCATAGAGTGAGGCCCCGTGCGAAGCCTGGACTGTCTGCCGAAAGCCCATCTCCATCTTCATCTCGAAGGCGCGATGCGTCCTGCCACGCTCGCGGAGCTGGCGGACGAGCGTGACGAACGGCCGCCGCATTTTGGCGGCTTCACCTCGTTTGAGCACTTCAACGCCTTGCATGGCGCCGCTGCCCGGCTGGTGCGTGAGGGCCCGCGCAGGAACCTTCTGCGGCTGGTACGCGAGGTGGTCGAGGATGCTGCCGCGGACGGAGCGGTATGGATCGAGCCGCACTTCAACCCCCTGACCTACGAGGACGATCCGGACGCCGCGCTCGACCTGCTGGACGAGGTGATTGACCAGGGCCGCCGCACGGGCGTCCGGCTGGGCGTGGGCTTCGGCATTCTGGTGTTCGCCCGGCGCAACGCGGACCCGTCACATGCAGTCGAGACCGCCCGCCTCGCGGCCAGACGATCAGGTGACGGGGTGGTTTCCTTCGGCCTGGCCGGAGACGAGACCCGCCAGACCGCTGAGTTGTTCGCCGAGGCGTTCGCCATCGCCCGCGATGCCGGGCTGATTCCCGCCCCTCATGCAGGGGAACTTGTCGGCCCGGCCAGCGTGCGCGCCGCACTCGACGTACTCGGCGCCCGACGGATCGCCCACGGCGTACGGGCAATCGAAGACCCGGCTCTTCTAGCCCGCCTGGCTGCGGAAGGCGTAGTCCTCGACGTCTGCCCCACCTCCAACGTCGCCCTCGGGGTCGTTGCGTCCCTGCCTGCGCACCCCCTGCCGCTACTGCTGCAAGCAGGCGTCCGGTGCACCCTCAACGCCGACGACCCTCTGCTGTTCGGTCCGGGTGTGCTGCAGGAGTACGAAACAGCCCGCACGGCGTTATCCCTCACCGACCCCCAACTCGCCGCCGTGGCCCGTACCTCGCTCGAAGCTTCCGGCGCCCCGCGCGCCACCGTGGAAGACGCGGTCACCCGCATCGGCGCATGGCTGGACATCCCGGGCCAGGCAACTGCACCCCCAACCCAGCAAGCATGTCGACCGCCGCACCATAAGGCATCTTCTGAAACGACCAGCCAGAGATTGCGGGACAACCTTTAGTAGGACTCCGTTAGGTCTTCCTGTTGGCGCTGATCAAGAGCATGTTGGGTTGGTGGACTTACATGAAGTGAGGCGTGTTCGGGCGACGTTGGCGTTGTTTGTGGCCGATGTGTTCGCTTCGGTTCCGCGGAAGGATCAGCGGGCCAAGGGCGACTGCTATCTGCGCGGACTCATGCTGGACGGCCGCCGCAAGTCGATCCAGGCGATGGCTGCGCGACTGCCGGACGGCAACGAACAAAACCTGCAGCAGTTCGTGAACCAGTCGACCTGGGATCCGGAGCCTGTGCAGCTGCGGGTCAACGAACGGCTGCTGCCCCTGGTCGACCCGGTGGCCTGGGTGATCGACGATGTGTCGATGCCCAAGGACGGCCGGATGTCGGTCGGTGTGGCTCCGCAGTACTGCGGAGCCCTGGGCAAACGCGCGAACTGCCAGGTCGCGGTCAGTGTCCACGCTGCCAGTGACACTGCCTCCTGCCCCCTGCAGTGGAGACTGTTCCTGCCCCAGGAGTGGGCCGCGGACAGCCACCGCCGCACCAGGACCCTGATTCCGGCCGAGGTCACACACCGGGAGAAATGGCGCCTGGCACTCGACATGCTCGACAAGCTCGCGGATTGGGGGATGACACCGCCAGCGGTGGTGGCCGACGCCGCCTACGGCACCAATGCACACCTGCGGGCCGCCCTGTCGAAACGAGGACTCACCTATGTCCTGTCCATCCGGTCGGACGTGAGCGCCCACCCCTTCGACGCACAACCCATGGCCCCGGACCGCAAAGGAGATGTCGGCTGCTGGCCGCAGCCTCGCTACCGCCAGAAGGCACCGTCCGTGGCAGTCCTTGCCACAAGCCTTGGACCGGAAGCGTTCACCCCGCTCACATGGCGCCAGGGCTCGAAAGGGGAGTTACGTTCCCGCTTCGCAGCCGTGCGTGTGCGTCCGGCCGGAAAAGCCGTCGAACAACCGGTCAAAGCAGCGGCCTCGGCCGAGCAAGGCTGGTGGGACGGGGTCCTGCCCGACTGCTGGCTACTGGCCGAATGGCCCGCCGGCGCCGAAGCTCCGAGCGAATACTGGCTGTCCAACCTCCCGCCCGATGCCCCGATCACCGATCTGGTCCGCCTGGCCAAGGTCCGCTGGCGCATCGAGCACGACTACCGGGAGCTCAAACACGGCCTGGGCCTGGACCACTTCGAGGGCCGTTCCTGGCCGGGCTGGCACCACCACGTCACCCTCGTGACAGCCGCCCACGCCTTCCTCACCGAACGGCGCCTGGCCCCAAAAGCACAGGAAGCAGCTTCACCCTCTACCAGATCCTCGACGCTCTCCAAGACACCCTGAGGTGCTGGACCGGGATCTGCACCAGCTGCCAGCAACCCCTCCCCACCAGAACCCGCACGACAACAAGATCAAGAAAGACCTAACGGAGTCCTATTAGTGGTCTGGTGCTGCTGGTGCTGGTGACAGCGGCCAACGTGACCGACCGCGGCGCGGCCAAGGAACTGCTGTTCCGCCCCGCAAGTTCACGCGGTCACCTACGGCCTGGACGTTTCCCGCTTCGCTGACTTCGTCCAGTTCGCGGCGACGCGCCGGACGGAGGTCAGCAGATAGGCGCGTACGGCGTGCTCGGGCCCGGAACCGCCGCGCACCGCCTGGAGCATGCGGGCGAAGACCTCGGCGGTCAGGTCGTCCGCGGTGTGCCCGTCCCGGCAGCAGGTGCGGGCGTACCGGCGCACGGCGTCCGCGTGGCGCCGGTACAACTCCTCGTACGCCGTGTCGTCACCGGCGCGCATCCGCTCGATCAGCGAGGCGTCGGCGGTCGGCATCTCCAACGGCGTCAGCGGCGGCGGCAGCACACTGCCCTCGCGCTGCGGCGGGACGCTGCCCTCACCGGGATCGCCACCCTGATCCGCAATGGCAGCCTCGATAGGCTCGGGCCCCCGAGGGAGGCGTCCTCCCCAGCCCGGCACCTGCGTGGAGCCGATGCCTCCCGAACCTACGTCACTGCCAACGAGTGACTCGTCCCACCCGTCAACACTCATCGCGAGAGCCCCCGCCAAACGACTCTCCGTCAAGGACGTTCTGAATCTGGGCGACATCGTCGTGGTCGGTGACGGGGTAGCCCTGCACGACGGTGCCTCCGGTGTTGAGATCCTCGTACAGCCTTTGGCACTTGCCCTCCTCTCTGATGGTGCCCAGCATGCGGAGCTGTGGGGCCATGGGTCTGTCTCCCGTCTCCTGCCACGGTGGGGAGCCCCGGCATGGTTTTGTGTCAGTGCTCAGGTATCGAGGCGCCGTCGCGCGCAATGGCCGGGCCTGTACGCGGATGAACCCGATGCCGGGCCCCGCGGTACGTGTCGCGTACGCGGGTCAGCTCGGCCGGAGGTAGCGGCGGGCGATTGCTGTCCACTCCTCATCCGCCCGTCCGGGGACGAACCGACCGGCTGTCTCCCACTGCCGAACGAGTTCGGTGAAAATCGGCTCCAGGTCGGGACGCAGAACCGCTTCATTGCCTCTGCGCCACACACGGGCGACGGGCGTGAACCACATCGTCGTCGTGGCCCCGTCGGGCTCGAAGCCGCATGGGTCATCGGGTTGGCCTGCGTACGTCACGGTCTTCCTGTTCGCGGTCGGCTGCCCGCCGGTCAGCCCAGTGCCATGGGCGGGCCAGACCGTGCGGTGGGCGGTGTCCCGGCGGCTGTCGTCGCCGGGACACCTCGGATGGGGGAACTGGGGCTGCTGGCCCCAGGAGCTGGACTCGGCATCGTGGCCAAGCCTCCAGCGGTCGACAACTGCGCCGGGGGCAGGCTGGAGAGACCGTCAGGTGAGCTGGCGGCCGAGTTCGTCCAGGGCGTGTGCGGTTGCGGAGAGGGGGTAGCGGGCGGCGTTCGCGTATCCGGCCTGCCGCAGGGCGGGCAACAGTCCGGGGGCGGTCCGCAGGCGCTCGATCTCGCGGGCGAGGGGAGCGGTGCGGGTGAAGTCGGTCGCCATCCCGGAGCCGGCCAAGGTCTCGGTGAGGCCCGGAACCGGCTGGTAGAGGACGGGCAGCCCGCAAGCCTGGGCTTCAAGGGTCACCAACCCCATGGTCTCCGGTGCGAGCGCCGGCTTCACGAGCACGTCGTGCTCGGTGAAGGCCCGCCACAGCTGCGGGCGGCGCAGCCAGCCGAGGTAGCGGATCCGCATCCCGGTGCGCTGCAGAAGCGGAGCCAGCGCCTGGAACTGGGGCTGGGGGGTGGCGACGCTCAGCTCGACACCGGGGATCGCGGCCAGGCTGACCAGGTGTGCGGCGCCCGTCCCGGCGGTCAGTCGTCCTGCGTACAGCAGTCGCAGATGGCTCGTCGGCGAACGGGGCGGCCTGGCAGGCGGGGTGGTCAGCAGGTGGTCGGGGATGCCCCACGGGATGTGGGTGATCTTGCGGCGGTCGATCGGGACGAGCTTGAGCAGGACGTCGGCCATCGCAGCGGTCGGCACCACGATGGCGTCGGCGGCCCGTGCGGTCTCGCGCAGGGTCTGCATCTGCTCGCGGTGCGTCCTGGCGCAGATCAGGTCGGTGCCGTGGACGAGGGCGATCCTCGGGTGCGCGGGCAGGGCCCTGATCAGGGCCGGGGTGGCGCCGAAGGTGAGGTGCTGCAAGTGCAGGACGCCGATCCGGGCCGGGTCGAGTGCGGCCGTGAGTGCCCTGCGCAGGGCGAGGACGTAGCGGCCGAAGGCCGGGCCGTGAAGGCACTTGCCTGCCACCGACAGCAGCTCCAGTCCGCCCGGGAGGCGGAAGCGGGGGTGGGTGGGAGCGAGTATGAAGGCACGAGCCGGAATGAGGGGGCTCTCGCCGGTGTAGAGGCCGAGGTAGCGTTCGGCGCTGCCGCCGGGGCTGCCTGCAGGCAGGTCCATGAAGGTCGCGGCCAGGGGCCGCGAGGGTGGGGGGACAGCGGGGTTCACCGGGGGTCTCCTTGGATCTCCTCGTACAGGCCGTACAGCCGGTCCGGATTGCCTGCGGCCGGCCCGGATTCATGCCGGGCGGGGCGGGTCTGATCGGTGTCGATGACGAACGCGAACTCCAGGAACGCCACGGTCATGACCTGGCTGGGGGTGAGGTGTCGCCCTCGGCGAGCTGGGCGTCTCGACCGGCCACGAGGTCTGCCCACTCGACGTCGTCGAGGGTGTCGCTCTCCTTGAGCACGGTCAGGATCTGCCGCCGGAGCGTCAACGCCCGCTCCCGACGTTGGGGGCAAGCGTCGTGGCGGCTGACTCGTCTGGTGCGGCCGGTGTGGGGGGTGTTGGTCCCGCAGGCAGGCATGCCGTGGCCAGGAGCACCGCGCTGAGGCCGTAGGTCCGGCCGTCGCAGGGGAATGCCGGCACAGATTCCGAGGCGTCGTCCACGGCTGCCTCGTCGAACAACGCCCTGGCGGTCAGGGCCGGATTGCTGCGCATTGCGCCATGCGTGAGCACGGTGCCCCACGGACCCTTGACGGCTTCCCCCGTGCAGAGAATGACTGCCGGGTCATCATCGGCACGGTCGACCACGGCGGGATGGTGGGGCCAGAAGGCCACCTGGTCAAGGAAAGCGGGGCTGATCGGGACGAGCGTCGTGTCACCCGTCTCGGCCTCCTGGACCCGCTCCGCGTCAGCCCCGTAGAAGACAAGTCGTGCACCGCAGGCGGTGCCGCGGGGCCGCGGGGCAAGCAGCCGGGGCCGAGGGTAGAGCGGCACGACGATCGCCCCGGCGCGCAGAGCACCGAAACAGAGGGCGGGGAAGGCCGGGACATTGGGCAGTCTCATCCCCACGCGATCTCCGGGGCGCACGCCGTGGGCGAGCAGTCCGCCGGCCACGCGGGCGCTGAGCTCGTCCAGCTCGGCATAGCTCAGGACACTCTCGTCGACGCGCACCGCCGGTCGCTGTGGGTGTCGTTCGGCCGCTTCCGCCAGGGCAGTGGCGAGATTGCTCACGTCAGGTCGCTTTCATGCACGCAGGTCTGATCTTTACGTGACGATCCTCGCAACAGGGACGTGCCGGACACCATGTCGTCATCGACACCCTTTTCTGTCCTCGTCGACAACGACCGAGCAGGGACTCGGTCGTTGGCGAGAAACCCGTGACTGACGCTGCCCTAGGCTCGGCCACGTGCACGTGACAGCGCCCAGACGCCTGGTGGCCGAGCTGGCCAAAATCCTGCTCGGCAGGCTCGATGCCATCGCCGCGGAGATGGCCGAACTGACCTACGAGAACATTGAGTTCTACAGGACCATGGTGGTGCGCCCGGAGGACCTGCGCGCGTCCATGCGCCACAACTTCCATGGCTCCATCAGCTACCTGGCCGACCCCGACGCGCCGTCGATCGACCTGTCCGGGCCGGCGGAGACCGGACGGAAACGCGCCCTGCAGAACGCGCCGTTGCCGGAGATCCTGCGTGCCTACCGCCTGGGCGCCCAACACCTCTGGGAGCAACTCCTCCGTGAGGCCAGGAAGTTGGGCGGCGACGCGCCCGACGCGCTCCTGGAATCGGCGGGGCAGATCTGGGACATCGCCGACGCGCAATCCTCGGCCCTCACCAACGCCTACCGGGAAACGCTCGCGGAACGGATGGTGGAGACCGACCGGCGCCGCTCCGCCCTGGTCGCCGAGCTGATCGACGGGCCCTCCTCGGACAGCGACACCATCTGGGAAGTCGCACGCATGCTCGACTTCCCGTTCCAGGGATCGTTTCTCGTCGTGACCGCCGAGGCCCTCACCGTCGGCGATCCGCCACTGCCAGGACTGGACAGCCAGTTACGAGCCCTCGACGTCGGATCGGCGTGGCGTGCGCAGCCGAGTTCCGAGACCGGGGTGCTCTCCTGCCCGCAACGGCAGCCAGTGGAACGGATCCTCGATGCCGTACGCGCCGCCGCGACAGGCCGCGTCGGCGTGAGCCCTCTCTACGACCGTCTCGACCAGACCAGCCGTGCGCTGCGGTACGCGCAAGTCGCAGCGCAGTCACTGCCCCCAGGCACTGCGGCGGTGCGCCAGCTCGACGACACACCCCTGACGGAACTGGTGATGCACAACCTGGAAACCACCCAGCGCGCCGTCCACCGCATTCTCGGCGGCGTGCTCTCCCTGCCCGAGGACGACCGCACCACTCTGCTCGCCACCGCCCGGGCGTGGCTCGGAGCACACGGATCGGCGGCCGAGGCGGGACGGGCTCTGTACTGCCACCAGAACACGGTGCGCTACCGCATGCACCGTCTGGAGGAATTCCTGCGCGGTCCCCTGGACGACCCGAGGATCGTCGCCGAACTCTCCATGGCACTCGACGCCGTGGGCACCTTCCCCACCCTCCTGGAGCAGCGCCCGCCACCGCTTACAACGGCTAACACAAAGAGGTGGATCGGCCCCGATGGCCTTGTCTGGGGCGGGAGTTGAGCGTTCGGCTGGATGTGGGGACATCGCCGTGGATCGTGTCGGATGAACTGTGGGACCGTCTGGTGCCGTTGCTGCCGCAGCGTGCGCGCAGGTTCCGGTATCCCGGCCGCAAGGCATTGCCGGACCGGGAGGTGCTGGGCGGGATCTTGTACGTGTTGCACACCGGGATCCAGTGGGAGTACCTGCCCCAGGAGTTGGGGTTCGGGTCGGGCATGTGACGTGCTGGCGCCGGCTGCGGGACTGGAACGAGGCCGGGGTGTGGCAGCGGCTGCACGAGGTCCTGCTGGCCGAGTTGAACGCGGCCTCGCGCTTGGACTGGTCCCGCTGCGTGGTCGACTCCTCCCACGTCCGGGCGTTAAAAGGGGGCAGCACACGGGCCCGTCGCCGGTCGACCGGGGCCGGCCCGGCTCGAAACACCATCTGATCACCGACGGCCACGGCACTCCGCTCGCGGTCCTGCTGACAGGTGGCAACCGCAACGACGTCACCCAGCTGCTTCCCCTGCTCGACGCGATCCCGCCGGTCCGCGGCCGGGTCGGCCGGCCCCGCCGCAAACCTGACTCGCTCTTCGCCGACCGGGGCTACGACCACGACATCTACCGTGACCAGGTCCGCGCCCGCGGCATCGTGCCGGCCATCGCCAGACGTGGCACCCGGCACGGCACCGGACTGGGCACCTACCGCTGGGTGGTGGAGCGGAGTTTTGCGTGGTTGCACGGCTTCCACCGCCTGCGCATCCGCTGGGAACGCAGAGCCGACATCCACGAAGCATTCCTCAAACTCGCCTGCTGTCTCATCACCCACCGACAACTCAAGTCCCTGTGTTGATCCCGGGAGGCAACAGCTGGTGACCGTCGCCTTGACGTCCGAGGCGCGTGCCATGATCCGGCTTCATGAGTAGACCTTCACTGTCACCTGCCTGGCTGGCCTCGTGGATCAGCAGGGTCTCAGGCCCTCTGCAGACCATGACAGCCGAGTTCGAGCGCCGGCACGGGTATCCCCCGGGCACCAATCAGGTCCGGTCGGCCGACCCCGACGATCAGACGGCGGCCCGCACTCTGGCCGAACTGGATCTCGCCTCCGCCGACCTGGTCACCCTCTACGACAGCATCGGCGACATCGCCTGGGCGGACGTCGGCAACGGCTACTTCGTCGACCCAGTACCTGACGTCCTTCTGCGGCTCAAGGAGTACGGCGCTGTTGGCGATGGCACGGGTGAAGAGGCTCGTGGCCTGGTCATCGGCTCGAACGGTGGCGGACTGTATTACGTCACCAGCCCCAGCGGGGTGGTCTACCGGACGCGCACAGCATCACTGGACGAACCCGAACTCGACAGGGTGGCTGATGATCTGCGGCAGTTTCTGGAGCTGCTGGAGCGATCCCTGACACGATTCGTGGCCAACGGCGAGCCGGGATACCTATAGGTACGGTTCCCGGCTCGTCTTTGTGTTAGCCGTTGTAACTCCCTGACTCGACGACGCGGGCTGGAGAGACACCGCGGACGGAACGCCAACGCGCCATGCGGGTCGTCACCTGGCCAGAAGTCAGTGCCTGCGGCACCGGGCCATCTACCCCACCATGGCTGTTGTTCCCGCCCGGCCCGAGTCGTCGTCCTGCCGCCTGTGCGCCTTCGAGTCCGTCTCTCAGGCGGCGGCGGTGATGGTGACCTTGACGTGTTTCATCAGTGGCTGGTCGCTCTGGGTGCTGTAGTCGCCGATCGCGCACAGGACGTTCATCTCCGGCATGTAGCCGGCCGCGCAGCCGCGGGGGATGTCGTAGGGAATGGCCAGGTAGCCGTTGATGTGACGGTGGCTGCCGTCCTTGGCGGTGCTGGTGATGTCGACCGGGTCGAGTTCGGACAGGCTCCGTTCCCGCATGTCGTCCTGGTTCATGAAGACGAGTGTGCGCAGGTTCTTGATGCCCCGGTAGCGGTCGTTGTCGGAGTAGATCGTCGTGTTCCACTGGTCGTGGGAACGCATGGTGCCCAGCGCCAGGGTGCCCGGGGCGGGGACCACGTCGGGCAGAGTGGCGGTGGAGAACTCGGCGCGTCCCGTCGGGGTGAGGAAGACCAGTTCGCGGGCGGGCTGCTTGATGCGGAAACCGAGCGGCAGGCGCACCCGGCGGTTGCAGTCCTCGAAGCCGTCGAGGGCCTGGGCCATGGTGTCGCGGATGCGGTCGTAGTCCTCGATGTACCACTCCCAGGGCGTGTTGCTGTCCGGGAGGGCGGCGCGGGCCAGGCCGGCGATGATGGCGGGCTCGGAGAGCAGGTGCGGCGACGCGGGGCGCTTCATGCCGACGGAGAGGTGCACCATGCTCATCGAGTCCTCGACCGAGGTGCTCTGGATGCCGCCTCGCTGGTGGTCCTTCTCGGTCCGGCCCAGGCACGGCAGGATGAGCGCTCGCCGGCCGTGGACGAGGTGACTGCGGTTCAGCTTGGTGCTCACCTGGACCGTGAGGTCGCACATGCGCAGTGCCTCGTAGGTGTACACGGTGTCAGGTGCGGCGAGGGCGAAGTTGCCGCCCATGCCGACGAACACCTTCACCTCGCCGCGGTGCATCGCCTGGATGGTGGCGACAGTGTCCAGGCCGTGCTCGCGAGGCGGGTCGATCTTGCAGACCTCGGCCAGCCGGTCCAGGAACTCCTCGGTGGGCCGGTGGTCGATGCCGCACGTCCGGTTGCCCTGGACATTGCTGTGCCCTCGCACCGGTGACGGTCCGGCTCCCTCCCGGCCCAGATTCCCGCGCAGGAGAAGGAGGTTGACGATCTCCCGGACGGTGTCGACACCGTGTTCGTGCTGGCTGACGCCCAGGCACCAGCTGACGATGCTGCGGTCGGCGTCGCGGTACACCCGGGCCGCCTTGAGGATGTCGTCCCGACCGACACCGGACTGATGCTCGATCTCCTCCCAGGACGTGGCCTCGCACACCGCCCGGTACTCGTCGAAGTACGCCGTATGCCGGTCGATGAACTCCTGGTCCACGGCCTTGGGATCGGTTCCGGCCCACTCCAGGACCGCCTTGGCCATGCCGCGCAGGAGCGCCATGTCGCCGCCGATGCGGGGCTGAAGGTTCAGAGTGCTGGTGCGGGTCGCCTTGAAGAGGGCCATGTCCGTGAAGTCGTGCGGCACGATGGTGCGGGTGGCAGCTGCTTCGACCAGCGGGTTGACGTGCACGATCTGGGCGCCACGACGGTATGCCTCGGCGAGGGCGGTGAGCATCCTGGGCGCGTTCGAGGCGGCGTTGACGCCCATGATGAACAGGGCGTCGGTAGCTTCCCAGTCCTTCAGGTCGACGGTCCCCTTGCCGGTGCCCAAGGACGCCTGCATGGCGCGACCGCTCGCCTCGTGGCACATGTTCGAGCAGTCGGGCAGGTTGTTCGTGCCCAGTTCACGGGCCATCAACTGGTACAGGAAGGTGGCCTCGTTCCCGAGGCGGCCGGACGTGTAGAACGACGCCTGGTTCGGATCGTCCAGCTCACGCAGAGCGCGGCCGGCCAGCTCGAACGCGTCGTGCCAGCTGATGGGGACGTAGTGGTCCGACTCCGGGTCGTAGGCCATCGGTTCGGTCAGCCGGCCCTGGTCCTCCAGGTCGAAGTCGCTCCAGCCGGACAGCTCGCTCACCGAGTGGACGGCGAAGAACTCGCGGCCGACCCGTTTGCGGGTCATCTCCCAGGTGACGTGCTTGATGCCGTTCTCGCAGATGTCCAGGTGAAGGCCCTTGGTGTCATCCGGCCAGGCGCATCCGGGGCAGTCGAAGCCCTTGTTCTCGTGGTTCATCCGCATGATCGCCCGTGGCCCGTCCACCAGCGCGCCCTCGCTCACCAGCACCCGGGTCACGCTCTTGGCGGCCCCCCAGCCCGCCGCGGGGTGGTGGTAGGGGCTGAATTGCGGTTTCTCCGCGGGAACAGGCCCTACACGGGGTTCCGGCTGTTGCTGGTCGTCATCGGAGGCGTTCAAAGGTCTCACCCCTTCGCGACCCGGGCGTGGGCCGATGGCCGTCACTGTTTTTCAGGCTATGCCGGTGGATCAAGCGATGCATGCGGTGGACCGGCCGTGGCGGCGGACCGCTTCGAGTTCGGGAGGGTGCCTCGGGCGGACTGCCGTGGGAGACGGGTGCCGCGCCGTCCTGTCTCCGCGGCGAGGCCCTGGGGCGGGCTGTTTCGGCAACCGGTTCGGGCCACCGGCCTGTGAAGAGTTCGTCCGTTATGGAACCTGCCTCGTGAAACGATCAGAGGTGGATCCTGTCCTTGATCTTTTCCAACCGCTCGTGGAACTCCTCGCGGTGTTCGGCGTGCTTCTCAGCACGGAGTTTGTCGGCCGCGGCGGCCTGGGCCTCCTTGGCCGCCGCGCCGGCGGCCTCGTACTCGTCCAGGACCTCGTGAGCCGGGCGCCGGACCACCGTGCCGCCTTCCGCGGCGACATCGGTGTCGATGACGCTCTCCCGCACCTCGGTGACATCGGCAATCAAAGCGTTCCGCCCCGGCAGAACGGTCCTGGCCAACTCGCTGATGGCGGCGTCGGTTTCGGATGCCTTGTGCGCATCGATGACACCACCGACCAGGGCGCCCGCGCCCCAGCCCAGCAGGACTCCGAACGGCCCGCCCAGAAGGCCCACGAGCAGGCCGATGAGGCTGCCCTTGGTCACACCCGCCGCCGTCACCTGGCCGGTTCCGTCCATGATCTCAAGGGTGCCGTCCGCCCTCCGTTCGATCACGACGGCGGCGTGGACGTCGACGAGACCATCGGTATCGGCGTTCTTCAGCAGCGCCAGTGCACGGTATGTCTTGTCGTCATCGTCGAACCGAATCGCGATCACGTTCCGGGATTTCTTTTCACTCATGATTTCTCCATGGATTCCGGGGGTGCAGAAACGTGAAATCTGTCGGCCGACTGCACAGAAGCTAGGGCATGCCATCCCTGATTTGTTCATGACGGTGCCAGGTTTGGTCAGTGCGACAACATCCTTTGTGGTGCATGCCAGAGTTGGCGCGACAAGGTGTCAGGAGTGACACCCGGCGATAGCGTGGCCGCATCGTTTCCGTCGGGCGGGGAGCGCGGCTGAAAGGAGCCCGACATGACCGATGAGGAGCTTCAGTTCGCGACAGCCGGTGGCTGCGCCAGGGGATACGCCGACGCCAGCGATGGCAGGTCACCGGTGGTGCAGGCACGAGCCCGAATGCAGGAGCTGGCCGTGCAACTGCGCGACGACGCCGCGTGGTTGGCCGATCCCCGCGCGCAGGCGCTGTTCAGCACAACCGCGAATCTGCTCGTGGAACTGGACCGGGCGTTCGCCGAGGTCGACGCCCGGGCCGCCGAGTCCGCACGGTCCGGCTGAGACCGGACCGCTTGAGTGGGGTGCCGCATTTGTGCTGCATCACTCCCCCCCGTCTCACGTGGAATTGTGATTGTTGCGTACCGGATCGGACATCCCGCAGGAAGTCCATAGGAATCCATGGCCGACCCGCATTCTGCACCAGGAGTTGCTCATGTCGATGTCGTCATTCGGTTTCAGCCCGTCCGATCCCTTCAGCGAATTGTTGAACCGGTTCTTCGGTATGTCGCCCGCGTCATCGCCGCCCGCGGTGCAGCGCGTGCCGATCGGGCGGCTGTTGAGCGAGCCGTCCCAGGAGCTGATCAATCTGGCGGCCCAGCGGGCGCTGGAGGACGGAACGTCGGACCTGGACACGGAGCATTTGCTGTGGGCGGCCACGAAGGTCGACCCCGCACGAACGCTCCTCGCGCAGGCCGGCGTGGATCCCGACGCGCTCGCGTCGCAGCTCGCCGAGATCCTTCCCCACGAGTCCAGCGAGCCGTCCTCGGAGCCGGGCCTCACCCCGGCCGCCAAGCGCACCCTGGCCACCGCGTACGCGCGCTCGCAGCGGGCCGGTGCGTCCTACATCGGCCCGGAGCACATCCTCGGAGCCCTCCTCGACGGCACCGACACCGGCGCTGCACGGCTGATACGCGGCGACGACGTGGACCTGCGCAGGCTGCGCGGTCTCACCGACCGGGCAGCCCAGACAGATGGCGCCCCGGCGGCCGGCAAGGAGCCGTCGACGACGTTGGACGAGTTCGGGCGGGATCTGACGGAGGAGGCGAAGGCCGGCAGGCTCGACCCCGTGGTGGGACGGGCCGAGGAGATCGAGCAGACGGTCGAGATCCTCTCGCGGCGTTCCAAGAACAACCCCGTGCTCATCGGTGAGCCCGGTGTGGGCAAGACCGCGATCGTGGAGGGGCTGGCCCAGCGGATCGTGGCCGGCGAGGTCCCCCACACTCTCAAGGACAAGCGGGTCGTCGCCCTGGACCTGTCGGGCCTGGTCGCCGGCGCGCAGTACCGGGGACAGTTCGAGGAACGGCTGAAGAAGGTCATCGAGGACGTCCAGGCGGCCGGCGGCGACATCATCCTGTTCATCGACGAACTCCACACGGTCGTCGGCGCGGGAGCGACGGGCGAGGGCTCGATGGACGCGGGCAACATGCTCAAACCCGCGCTCGCCCGCGGTGAACTCCACGTGGTCGGCGCGACAACCATCGACGAGTACCGCAAGTACGTCGAGAAGGACGCCGCGCTCGAACGCCGCTTCCAGCCGGTGCTGGTTCCGGAACCGACGGTCGAGGAGACGGTCCAGATCCTTGAGGGGCTGCGCGACGCGTATGAGGCCCACCATCAGGTCCGTTTCGCCGACGGCGCCCTGACGGCCGCGGCGGAACTGTCCGACCGGTACATCAGCGACCGCTTCCTGCCGGACAAGGCGATCGACGTGATGGACCAGGCGGGTGCCCGGGTGCGCCTGCGCAGCGCCGGCCGCTCCACCGAAGTGGTCGGCCGCGAGGACCGCATCGCCAAGTTGCGCCGTGAACGGGACCAGGCCGTCGCCGCGGAGGACTTCGAGAAAGCCGCGCAGCTCAAGCACGAGATCGCCGAGGCGGAGGGCGAACTCGCGGGCATCGAGGAGCGGCGCGAGGGGGTCGTCTCCGTCACCGCCGCCGACATCGCGGATGTGGTCTCCCGCCGCACGGGGATCCCGGTCTCCCAGCTCACCGCCGGCGAGAAGGAGAAACTGCTCAAGCTGGAGGAGGACATGCACGCCCGGATCGTCGGCCAGGACGAGGCGGTGACCGCCGTCTCGCAGGCCGTGCGCCGCAACCGGGCCGGCATGGGCGACCCGAACCGCCCCGTGGGCTCCTTCCTCTTCCTCGGCCCCACCGGCGTGGGCAAGACCGAACTCGCCAAGACCCTCGCCGAGTTGCTGTTCGGCGACGAGAACCGCATGATCCGCTTTGACATGAGCGAGTTCCAGGAGAAGCACACCGTCGCCCGTCTGGTCGGCGCGCCTCCCGGATACGTCGGGTACGAAGAAGCGGGCCAGCTCACCGAGAAGGTCCGCCGCCAGCCCTACAGCGTGGTCCTGTTCGACGAGGTGGAGAAGGCACACCCCGACATCTTCAACACGCTGCTGCAGATCCTCGACGACGGACGCCTCACCGACGCGCAGGGCCGCACCGTCGCCTTCCGGCACTGTGTCGTCATCATGACGTCCAACATCGGAGCCCACCGCATCGTCAACCACGAGGGAGACGTATCGGAGCTCAGGGACGAGCTGATGGACGATCTGCAGGCACGGTTCCTCCCCGAGTTCCTCAACCGCATCGACGACATCATCATCTTCCACAGCCTCACCGAGGACGATCTCGCACAGATCGTGGACCATCTCCTGGACCGGAGCGAGCACCGGGTGCACGCAAAGGGCCTGAAGCTGGAAGTGACGGAGGCCGCGAAGAAGCTCCTGGTCGCCCACGGCTATCAACCCGCTTTCGGTGCCCGCCCGTTGAGGCGCACCATCCAGACGGAACTCGACAACCGCATCGCCGAACTCCTGCTCAGCGGTGACGCCGACCCTGGCGACACCCTCATCGCCGACATCGACCACGACACCCTCCACGTCACGATCGGCAAGGGCACTGCCAACGACAACCCGGCCACGGAGCAGAAGAGCAGGAAGTCGCCCCACGACGACACAGAGACCAGGAAGACAGACGCGAAGAAAGTGTCCTGACAAGACATATTCGTGCCCACACGCTCGGATACTCACTGGAGGAGGCCCCGGATGGCACACCATCACAAGTCGAACCAAGCTGTCGAAGGCGACCCGGACTCCGGACACGGCAGGGGCCTGCCCCGACGGCCTGACGAGGAAGAGCTCGCGGAGCGGACCGTGCAGGACCGACTGAACGCAGGGCTGCGCGGCGGCCCCTCCCCCACTTCCGAAGCCGAGTACGGGCAAGGACAGGTGGAGATCGATGCCGAAGTGGAGGCAGGCCCGGGTGTGTCCGTACACCAGCCACACCATGCGCATGGTTCGGCAGGTGGTTCCACAGGCGGGAGTGGATAATCGGCGCGGCTTGTCACGGGCACCGGCATCACCGTCTTGGCCGCGCTGATGCCGGTGGCGATCGGTGGGCTGATACTCAGCACGGGCCTGTCCCGTGGCATGGACTGACCGACAATCGCCGTGGCGAAGTCCGCGCCGCCATCGGAGAGTTGAGGGCGTGAGGCCACCACCGCGGTCGGCGGCGATGGTGGCCGTCGAAGCGGGAATCGGCGTTTTCGCCGCACGCGTTCTTGCGAGAAGTGCGGCCCAGGCGATCGAGCCACGACCTCCCGGACTGCCTTACGGGCCCCCTCTGTTGCCGGCCGGACGCGACACGGACCGCCGGCGCGGCCGGGCAGGTCGCCAGCAACGCAGTCTGCCAGCGCCGTCGCCGCCACGATCCGCTTGCCTGCGCCACCCCTCGAAGCAGGCTGCCGGGGTGATCTCCAAAACGTGTTGAGCCACGAACTCGCGGATCCGATACGGCACGCCGTCACACACCGCCAGGTGCCCCACACCGCGCTCTCCGTCGAGCCCCCGCCCAAACGTCAGCAGGAGAAGGCCAGAGGCGTGTCGCACGGCATCGGTCACACGGGACCGCACACCACCAGAGCCATCGTCCGCCCAGATACCGGCAGTCCGTGCTCCACCCCGCCGACCGGGTCCGACGAACGCACCAGAGAGGGGGAACGCGCACTCAGCCACTACGGTCGGGCGACTCTCCCAGAGACACCACCACCGCGGTCGCCTGCCCCTCGGGGGCGTCGTAGCTGACCGTGTCCCCGGCACCGCGGCCGAGGAGGGCGCGTCCGAGGGGGCTGTCGGCCGTGACCAGCCTCTGGTCACGCGCCACGGCTGTCTCGCCGATGTGGACGGTCTCCACGGCGCCATCAGTGAACCGCACGGTGACGGTGCTGCCCACGCCGACAAGGCTGGTGGAAGGCGGGCCTGCCGCATCCGCCTCACGCAGCCGTGCAGTGACCTCCGAAATGCGCTCATCGAGGTGCCTGAGCTCGTTGGCACGTTGCAACTCATCGGCTTCGTCGGCTCGGTCGCCGACCACGGAGTCAGAGTCCTGCAGTGTCGCTGCGACCGTCCCGCGTTCACTGTGAAGGTCGGCAAGCTCTTGCCGGAGGGCGTGACGGGCAGTGTTGCTGATCGGCGCTGGTTCGCTGGGCATGCCTGCTCCTCGGGGACGCAGGAAGGCGGAAGCAAAAAGCGGATAATCCGCAGCTTATCAGCACCTTTGGGTGCTGTGTCGGGTCGCTGCGTGCCGTACAGAGGCGTGGGTGGCCCGTTTCCAGGATGGTGTCATTCCAACCGGGCGCCCAGGGCTCGCTCGGGGGCGGGCTCAGTCGCCGGAATCGGGCGGGATCCGAACCCGGGATTGCCGAACGCATCGGTCAGTGTTCCCGGGACCTTCGGGGTGCCGCAACCGACCTCCTCCCGGTTTCAAAACCTCCCATCTGCCCGCCGGTCATGACCTACGAGCGCTGAGGCGAACCGCCTGCTCCGCCGTCGCCAACTCGGCGAGTGCCAGGGGGTCGTTCAGAGACCTGCCCGTCAGCTCGCGTAGCCGGTTCAACCGGTACCGGACGGTGTTGGCGTGGCAGTGCAGGACCCGCGCGGCCCGGTCCGCCGATCCGCCGTGGTGCAGGTACGCGTGAAGAGTGTCCAGAAGCGCGTCGCGGTCTTCCGGCGGCAGATCGAGCACCGCGCCGAGCACCTCCGTCGCCAGCCGCCGCCCCTCGTCCGGGTCGTAGGCGATCAGCGCGGAGAGCGGGCTGGTACTGAACATGCGTACGTCGGTCTTGCCGGCCGGGATCTCGGCGAGAGAGGTCCGGGCCAGATGCAGGGCACGCGGCGTCTCGGTGAGCGACACGTAAGGAGGGCTCATCCCCGTGCGCGCGCCGGCCGCCGCACGCAGGATCGCCAGCACCGTGGTGCTCTGCTCGTCGCGCATCGCCACCACACCGGCCTGCAGGGTGGAAGTGAGCTGCCACGCTGACACAATGCCGCGCTCAGCGAGCCTCCGCTCCACCCCGACCAGGCTCTCCTCTGCCAGGCCGCAGGTCTCCGCGGCCACCACCACCAGCTTTGTGTCCAGTGGCAGACCCAGCAGCTTGCCCACTTCCCACGGGCCGGCGTCACTCAGCAGCTGACCGGTGAACAATGCCTCCACCAACGCTGAGCGCCGCCGTATCTGGACGGCCATCAGCTCCGCAGTCGCCGCCCGGTACGCCTCGGTGAGGAGCAGCGCATGCGCGTCAGCGAGCCGCCACATCAGGCTCGAAGCCTCCAGCAGCGCGTCCATGACGCCCGGCTGGTCGTTGCGGCGGGCGTGCCCCACGAGGGCGTCGAAAAGCATGGAGCAGCCGATGCGGTAGACCTGCAACACCTCAGGCAGCGGCGCCCCCTGATGGGCCCGGCGTCGGCCGGTCTCGGACGGTGCGGCCCGGTCGGGCGTGACCCCAGGATCACCGAGCCCGCTGACCATGAATCCCAGATTGAGCTCGACCGAACGATGCAGGTCATCGCGCGGTACGACATCGCCCTCGCGGTACAGGCCGATGCGTTCGCACACGGTTGCGCACACATCGTCGATCAACTTGGGCAGCTGCAGCCCGACCCACGCCACCAGTTCGGCAAGTGCGGCACCGCACGCCGGGTCCACTCCGTCTGCAGTGATTCGATCAGCCATCAACGCTCCCCGTCCGGCCCTTGACATCGTAGCCGCGGCGCGGAGGGACGCCTCCACGGGCAGAGGAGAGCGGGGGTGGAAGACGGCACCGCGTGGCATCGAGCCGGGCGCGTCGGCGTCGGTGGCAGATCGGCGTCGCCGACGACGGCCGTCTGCCGGGTACCGTCAAGCACTCACGATTCCCACCACGAGGTTGATGGCCGTGGCGAGAATGCTCGTGCCGAAGACGTAGGACATCAGCGAGTGCCGCAGCACGATCGCGCGGATCGTGGAACTTGAGACATCCGTGTCGGACACCTGATAGGTCATGCCGAGGTTGTAGCTGAAGTAGAAGAAGTCCCGGTACGCCGGCGGATCGTCCGAATTGAAGTCGATGCCGCCCGAGGACTCGTAGTACACGAAGGCGTAGCGGGTGGCGTACATCAGGTGCAGCGCGGCCCAGGCAGTGAAGACCCCACACAGGGCGGTCGCGGCGTGGCCCGTGTCGGACCCGCCGCCGTGCACGAGAAGCAGCACGATGGCGACCAGTCCGCACAGAGCCACCGACACCACCACGATTTCCTCGGTGACGGGACGGAAGTCCTCACGTCGCGCATTGCGGTGAGTGGCTGCAGCATCCATCGGCCACAGCACCGCCCATCCCGCCAGCACGAAGAACAGTTCCATCGCGGCGATTCCGGACAGCACACCCAGTGCTGCGTCGGTCGGCGGTCCGACCGCCACGCCGACCACGGCTCCGAGGACCACCGCGCAGGCCAGGCGAGGCACGGCGCCCACGGGCAACCAGGTCCTCATGCACTACCACCGCAATCCCGTTGTCGCCTCAGCCCGGAGCCGTCCAACGCCGCCGAAACGGCGTCGGCCCTGCGAGTGAGCGTCAACCCGACAGGAACACGGGGTATGTACCCAACATGCCGATCCGGCATCGCCTCGTTCTTTCAAAAACCCGGAACGGCCGACGACGATCACTCGCCGACGCGACGTGGGTGCTGAATGCCGTGCGTGTGCATGACAGCCGTGCTGAGGTAGTGCGTGACCGCGACGCCGGGCAGGGTGGACGGCGCCTGCTACACCCAGGTTCAGGGGCGCGGCGCCCCCGTAGCCGCCGAGAGCAGTGGAAACAGCACGCAGGGTCAGTCAGGCGGCCTTGCCGTCACGGTGCATGCCCTCGCAGCGATCGCGTCGTGCACATCAAACCCAACGCGGCACCCAAGCAGGCCATCAACAAGGCCGCTACCGGGGTCACGGCGCCGACATGCCGACAGGCCGGGCCGCCGTGACAGGTAGACAGTGCGCCGGATCGCGTGCCCGGCCTTTGCCGACCCGTACGTGGGTTCGATCAGTCGTCGCAGCGTGTGATCCGGCGAGCGGCGTCGCCACCTTCGTGCGGGTGACGCGTTGGAATGCCGTGGCGCCACAGAAGTGACGGTTCTGCACTTGGGGCTGCCGCCCCGGACCGCGGTGCCACCGCTTGCGGTATCCGATGAGTACGGAAGGTCATGAACGTGTGGAAGTCTGTCGGCAACCCTGTGGCGCCGACCGTGTATGACGGCGGGTCGGACGAAGGTTTGATCGGCCGGGAGCGAGAAGCCGCCATCCTGCGGGAGTTGTTGACGGGGCACCACCTGGTGACGGTGACCGGCCAGCCCGGAATGGGCAAGAGCCGGCTGGCAGTTGAGGCGGCGGCGAGGCCGGACGGGCCGTGGCGCCGCGTGGTCCACGTGCGTTGGCAAGGATCCGGACCCGGAGGTCCCGGGGCACTGACCGCAGCCGTGTGCCAGGCCCTGACCGGCCGACGGCCGCATCGCCGGGAATCGGACTTCGCCGCGGTGCTGCGTCATCTTCCGGCCACAGGCATCCTGCTGTTCCTCGACGACGTCGACCCGGTCCACCGGGAATGCACCGGCCTGGTGCAACGCCTCCTCATGGCCCTGCCGGCGCTGCGGGTGCTGGTGACGTCACGTCGAGTGCTGGGGCTCGGAGAGGAACAGGTACTGATGCTGCCGCCGCTGGCCACAAGGAGCCCGGACACCTCACCCGACAGGGCGCCGGCCGTGGAGCTGTTCCTCCGCCGAGCGCGAGCCGTGACGGACGTGTCTCTCCCCGACAAGGCAGATCTGCCGACGAACGCATCGGAACTGCTGGCCGTGGAGGCGATCTGCCGCTCGTTGGAAGGCGTTCCGCACGCCATCGAATTGGCCGCCGAGCAGGTGGCGCACCAGCCGGTGGGCGAGCTGGCGGACCTGCTGGAGAGTCACCAGTGCTGGCTGTCCAGCGACCAGCCCGTTCTGCGTCGGCACCGCTCACTGCGAGACACCATCGGAGCGAGCTACGCGCTGTTCGAGCGCGAGGCCAGGATCGTGTGGGGCAGGGCCAGCGCCTTCGCCGGAGACTTTGACGAGTCGACGGCCGTGTTCCTGTGCGCCGGCGGAGGCGTGACGCCACACCAGGTGCCCTCCTTGCTGGTCCAGCTGGCGGCCGTGAACGTGCTGGAGGCGGTGCGTGACCCGGGCGGGCCTCGCCAACCCCGCTACCGGATGACCCGGGCCGCACGCGACTTCGGTGCCGAACGGCTGCGGGAAGCCGGCGAGTGGGAGGTGGCCCTGGAACGCCGGGCCGCGCACTGCCGTCAAGTCGCGGCGGTCGCAGAGAACCTGTGGGCCTCGGGCTACCAGGACCGGGCCGTACGCCTCGTCCAGGAGGAGCAGGCCGAACTGACGACCATGCTGCGCCAGGCTCTTTGCCGCCCTGACCAGGCCGAGACCGCCCTGCAGACGGTCGTGAGCCTGTGGTTCTGGTGGGCGGTGTTCGACCACGGCGAGGAAGGGCGCGGCCATCTGCTGCGGCTGCTGCCGCTCTGCCCCGCGGACAGCCATGCGGGGATGCGCGGCAGCTGGCTCGCTGCCTGGCTCGACGCGGGCTGTGATCCTCAGAATGCCCGTGCCCTGCTGGGCCGGGCCTGGCCGACGGCCGTCATGGCAGGCGACGATGCCACCGTCGGCCACATCGCCCACGTCCAAGGGGTGATCGCCCTACGCGAGGGGGATCACCGGGCGGCCGCCGAGCACTTCGAGGCAGCCGCCCGCACCATCCCGGACCATGCCGGCGGCGGTCCCTCACCGGTCGTGAGCCTGGCCGCCCAGGCCATCGCCCAGACAGCCTTCGCTCCAGATACCGCGCACCGCACCGCACGGCGAGCACTGACCCGGCAAAACTTCCGCGACGACACGTGGGCCGCTCTCGAAGCCCGTTACGCCCAGGCGTTCGTCGACCATCATCAGGGCCGCAGCGGCCGGGCACGGCGGCGCGCGCAGCGCGCGCTTTCCGCGCTGGACCCGACCCTTCCCGCGCCGCGATGCCATGAAGCGCTGCGCACACTGATCACCGACACCGAGGCCGGCGCTCCCGGCCGCCTGCCACTGCCCCGAGCGCTGCCCAACACGGCATTGCCTCACCAGGTCCGGGCCGAAAGGGCGGCCAACGCCATTACCGGCTAGTGGAATGCGCCGCCGAAGGTCTGCGGGCGGGTGTGGGCGGACGTCACTTCGGTGATGACCAGAACCGCAGGCCGACGGCACAACAGGACTGACACCCCATCAGAACGAGCGTCAAATGAGCGTCATTTCAGCGTCAAGATATCGCCCGTAACGCCCACACTGCACATAATGCGCACACACAAAACCGCAGGTCAGGACACCTTGGCCACCGGTTCAAGGATCGCAACGCACTCCACATGGTGGGTCCAAGAAAACCGCAGGTCAGAGCGCCTTTGAAGCCGGTTCGAGAATCGCCACACACTCCACATGATGGGTCATCGGAAAGATGTTGGCCTGAGCGGGTCCCGGAAAAGACCAGGTCAGGAGCTATTTCTCGGCTCACGACCCCGCGTGCGGGCGCCCAGAGCGTCAAACGAGCGTCATGACCGACAAGTCTTTCCCTCCCGCTCCGGGCAGGACACGCTGCCGGTACCAGCTCGCCCCGCACGGGTCCGCGCCCTCCCTCCGGACGCTGGCTCGCACATCACGACCCGCACGACGTCACGGCCGCCACAATGACGACACACCCTCCAGTTCGGAGCACCCCGCACCCGCGCCGAGGAACCTCTCGGGCGCGGAAGCCGAAGATCTCGCGCTGTGCCGGGAGAAGTTCCGGCGGCGTCTGCCGGAGTCACTGGAGGAGTTGCACGGCCCGATCCAAGGAGTCGTGGAGTTGCCGCTGCACATGACCTGGTCCGGGATGACCTCGTACGACATAGGCAATCCTCGCCAGCACACCCAGGCAGCCGCGAACCTGGCCCATGTCCGCTCACGAGGCACCCTCTCTGGCCTTTCCGGTGGTGATCATGACCGGGCCGGCCTCGTGAGGCGCGGGTCGAGGCCATACTGCTCGTGGGCGCCGAGGTTCTCGCGCAGGGTGGGGCCTTCGTAGTCGTCGTGGAACAGGCCGCGTTCTTGCAGGATCGGGACGACCTGGTCGACGAAGGCGTCGAAGCCGTCGTGGTAGCTGTCGATGGCGATCGAGAAGCCGTCACAGGCGCCCGCCTCGAACCACTGCTGCATATGGTCGGCCGCGTCGGCGGCGGTGCCGGCGACCACCGGGTGGTAGTCGATGACGCCGTGGGCGAGCACATCGCGCAGACTCCAGCCCTCCCGGGCCACTTCGAGGGCGCGGGCGGATCGCGGGTCTTGCGGGCTGGGTATGGCGTCGGCGAGTTGATCCGCGGTCAGCGGCTCGTCGAGCTGGCCGGGGCCGAGCGGGAGGCCGATCATGGCGCCGAGGTAGCGGACGCGTTGGTTCAGGTCGACGACCTCGTCCAGGAAATGGCGTCGTTTCAGGGCGGCCTGGCGGGAGGGGGCGATGGTCGGCATGAAGCCGGCGAGCATCTTCACCTCGTCCGGGTCGCGTCCGGCGTGCTTGGCGGCGTCCCGCAGGGCCTGGCGCTGGGCCTGGGCGTCCTCGATGGTGTACGGGTTGGCGTAGACGCCGCTGGCGTAACGGCCCGCGAGCTCCAGGCCGTAACTGCCGCCGCCTGCCTGGAAGATGACCGGCTGGCCCTGCTCGGACGGAGGGATGGGCAGCGGACCGCGGGAGGCGGCGTGCTTGCCCTGGAGGTTGACCGGCTGGATCTTGTCCATGTCGGCGAACCGTTTGCCGTCGACGTCGAGAAGCCAGGCGCTCTTCTCCCAGCTGCCCCACAGCGCCTGGACGATCTGGATGACCTCGTGGGCACGCTCGTACTTCTCAGCGCGCGGCGGGATCGGCGCACCGAAGTTCGCCGCGGCGGCGGGGTCGGAGGTGGTCACCGCGTTCCAGCCGGCCCGGCCGTGGCTGATCACGTCCAGTGCCTTGAACTGGCGGGCGAGATTGTAGGGCTCGGTGAACGTGGTGGAGGCGGTGGTGACCAGGCCGATCCGCTCGGTCTCGCGCGCGAGGACGGTCAGGATCAGCAGCGGGTCGATCATGTGGTGCGGGGCATGGTGGTCGAGGTCGACGTCCAGGACCGGGGTGTCCGCGATGAACAGCAGTTGGATCTTGCCGCGCTCGGCGGCCTGCGCGTAACGCACGAACTGGCCCATGTCCGTGTAGCTGTTCAGGTTCGCACCCGGCAGCCGCCAGGCCCCGGGTGCGGCCCCGTATCCGCCGCTGAACTGCATTCCCAGGACCATCTGTCGGCTTGTCACGGTTGCTTCTCCAGACCGGGCGACGGGAAACGGAGACTGTCTCCGATTACTTCATCGACGATACGGAGGCACCATCCGTATTGTCAAAGGCGCTGTGCGGACGCAGGGCGCGGGCCAGCCGAGTGGCGGCCCGCGCCCAGGTGGCCGGTTGGTTCCGGGCGGAGGAACTACGGCCTGTCGAGGACTCCTGAGGTGTCATGCAGGACCACGCTCCGCTGCAGCGGAACCCGCTCCGTGCGGAGCGTGTTCACCGGTGCTGCCGGGTCGGCCATGCCGAAGGAGATGCCGAACAGCAGCTTGAGCTCCGCGGGGACACCCAAGAACTCGCGGACGGTGTCGGCGTAGACGCCGAGTACGGTCTGCGGGATGCCAGCCAGCCCCCTGGCCGCCAGTGAGAGCAGGAAGTTCTGCGCGTACATGCCGATGTCGCCCGCCGTCCGTACCCCGTCTCCGAGCGTCGGCATGAACAGGAAGGCGGCATGGGGAGCGCCGTAGAACTCCAGGTTCTCGCGGACCGCCGCCCTCCTGCCGTCCCGGTCCGAGCGCTCAACGCCTCGGGCCTGGTAGACACTCGCGCCCAGGGCTCGCGACCGCTCGACGTAGATGCCCTCCTCGCCGTAGCCATCGGTGAAATCCTGCGAGGTCCGCCCCTCCTCCTCGGCCCGGAGCAGCTCTTTGCCCAGGGCGTCCCGCGCCGTACCCGAGACGACGTGCACGGTCCATGGCTGGGTGTTGCTGTTCGAGGGGGCCGTCTGTGCGTCTTCCAGCACGCCGCGGATGTCCGAAGGGGACAGGGCGGTGGGCAGGAACTGCCGGGGGGAGCGTCGGGAGCGTGCGATGTCGGTGAAGGGTGATGCGGTGCCGGGCAAGGCGGTTCCTCTCGGTGGCGCGCAGTCACCGCCACGGAGGCCGCGGAACAGCGCCGTACGGCAGGCCGCGCGACGAGGCGGCTGACGCAAGGGTCGGGCGTGGGACGCACCCTTCGCGGGTACCAGCAGGCATGCGGATGCTCGCAGGCAGCGGAGTGCCGAGACCGCAGGTCGCAGCGTGGGGGGACTGCGCGCTCTTCGTGTTCGTCGTGTGTGTTCGTGGGCTGCGGGCGCTGCCGCTTTCGTGCCGTTGCGTGCACGAGAGCCACGTCGGGTGACTCAGCGGTGGGCGGCGCGGTTCATCTCGACGACGTCGTCGACGGTGGGGCTGGCCGGGAGGGCGGCGAAGCGTTCCGGGAGGCTGTCGCGGATGGCCGCGTCCTTGACGCGGTCGGCCGCGGCCAGGGCCGCGGGCAGTTCGTCGAGGGTCAGTTCGGTGCAGTAGGCGGGGCTGTTCGGCTGTTGGCGCCAGGAGTCGGCCAGCGTGCCAGTGTCGTAGGGGTCGAAGCCGGTGTCGTCCACCAGGCTCATGGCCACCTTCCGCGCCTCCTCGGAGTCGCCGGCGACCGGGATGGCGAGGCGGCCGGGCGTTCCGGCCGGAACACCCTTGGTCCGCTGGGTTTCGGCCAGCGCGGCGTTCCACGCCTTGACCACGGGGCGGCCGAGGAGCTCGGCGGTGTACACACTCTCCACCTGGCCGTTGTCCACCGCTGCGATCGGCTCGCTCAGCATGCCGGGGTAGTAGTTCGCGGTGTCGATGACCACCGTCTCGGCAGGCACCGACGCGAACAGGTCCGCCAGCTGGCCCGCTACCCCGAACGGGATCGACAGGACGATGACGTCCCGGCCCTGGACGGCGTCGGCGAGGTCCGCCGCGCGGGCCCCGGATTCCAGCACCTCCGCCCGGACGGCCTCGGGGCCGCGGGCGTCGGCCACCTGGACGTCGTGACCGGCCGTGCTGAGCCTGGCAGCGAGGTTCCCGCCGATGGCACCGGCGCCTATGACAGTAATTTTCATGATTTGTTCCTTCGGAAGTTGTGCCGCCCCTGGGGGCAGCACGATGTGATGGATGGGTGCGGTGCCGCCTGGCGTTGCGGGGGTGGAGCGGGGTGCCTGGCGGTTTACGCCTGGGTGTCCTGCTGGCGGTAGCCGCTCGCGATGAGCGTACGGAGCCGGTTGAGCGGCTCCTCCTCGGTGCCGGTGCCCTTGATCCAGGCAACGGAGCAGGCCGCGAGGAACAGGTCGTGCCCCCGCACTGACGCGCGCACGCGCCCCGCGAGCTGGGCGGCTCGCACGTACTGATCGGTGGCGGAGATGAGGATGTCGCAGGGAATCGTGAGCGGGTTGTCTGGCTCCTGTGCCCGGGCCGCGGCCATGAGCGGGTCGGGCAGCCCGCTGAAGGCGCTGAAGTACTCCTCCATCGCCCGCAGCCACTGCTCCAGCGCCTCGGCCGGGTCACCGAGTTGCTCGATGTCCGCCTGGCGGGCCACGAGTTCCTCGGAGCGCGTCTGCAGCACGGCCGCCAGCAGTGCCTCCCGGGTGGGGAAGTGCCGGTACAGGGTGGCGGGCCCGACGCCCGCCTCCTTGGCCACCGCCTCAAGGGAGGTGCCGACCCCGTGCTGCAGGAAGTGACGCTGCGCGGTCTCCAGGAGGGCCGCGCGGTTGCGCTGGACGTCCGCACGGGGCTTGCGTCCCCGCTGTTCACCGGCGCTCATGCGCCCTCCTGCCTGCCGTGATCCTGCGGCCACATCAAAACGGATGCGGCCTCCGTACTTGGTCGAGAGTAAAACGGAGGCAGCGTCCGGTCAAATGGGCGGTCTGAGCGCGGAGCCCGGACATCGCAGGAAGCCGACATATTTGGCCGTAGAGAGCGGGGCGAAAGCCATGCGGGCTGCACCATTCCGGGGTGCCTTTGTCCGGCCCCCGCGCCGAGCCGGCCCGTCCCACGGTCCAGGACGTCAGGGGGTGAACTGTTGGTGCCCTATGACGGAGAGCAGTTCGAGTTTGCTGTGGCTCTCCGTGCCGGGGCGGGTGGTGAGCACCACCAGGGTCTGGGCGCGGTTCTCGGTGTACAGGAGCTGGGGGTCGACGTCGATGCGGCCGAGTTGGGGATGGAGGAGGGTCTTGCAGTCCCCGTAGCGGGCGACTTCCTGGAGTTCCCACATGCGGACGAACTCGGAGCTGTGTTCCTGGAGTTCGGCGAGGATCCGGGCGGCTCGGGGGGTGTCGCTGCCGGCGGTCAGCGCGGCCCGCAGGCGTGCCGCCTGCGCGCGGCCGTGGCGTTCGTGGTCCTCCTCGGGAAACACCAGACGCTCGGCCGGGTCCATGAACCAGCGGTAATAACCGCTACTGGCCAGACCGGTGTGGCACATCTGGTCGCCGAGCAGCGCGATGGCCAGCGGGTTCATCGCGAGAGTGTCGACCAGGTCGGTCGTTACCAGGGCCGGTGAGTCGTCCAGCCGGTCCAGGACCCGCAGCAGCGTCGGGCTGACATGCTCCGAGCGCAGGAAACGGGCCGGGGCGTTGTGGCCAATGAGGACGAAGAGATGGTCACTTTCGTCCAGGGTCAGCCGCAATGCCCGGGCGAGGGCGGTGGTGATCTGGACGGACGGCTGCGGGGCCCGCTGTTGTTCCAGGCGGGCGTAGTAGTCGGTGGACATGCCGGCGAGCTGGGCGACCTCCTCGCGGCGCAGCCCGCGGGTACGCCTGCGGGACCCCTCGGCCAGGCCGACGTCACGCGGACGCAGCGCCTCACGCCGGTGGCGCAGGAATTCCGCCAGTTCCTTCTTGTCCATGGCCTTATCCTCGCCGGATCCCGCCCGGCTATCCAGAGACCGCCGATCCATGGCTGAGCCCTCCTCTTCTGCTCGCGCGAAGCCGCTCGTACGGCCGACGCGAGGGCGCGTGCAGCGATGTTCGCCGTGTCAGACGGGCGCTCGCGTGCCCCTTGGCGCTCAGGACGGAGCCGGTCGCCTCCCATTCGACGACCGGGGCGAAGCCGAAGACGCTTCCTTACCGTTCCGCGTCTTCGGTGAGGGCGTCCCCGAGGCGGGTCCAGTTCGCCTTCGTCCATGATGTGGCCCAACAGGACCCGCTCGCGTGCTGTTGCTCCGCGTCTTGCCGCAGGTCGGTCAGCTGCCGCTGATCATGGCGAGGACGTCGTCGTAGGAGCCGTTGGCCACCGCGTCGCGGAGGAACCTGGCTCGCTCCACGACAAGCTCCTTCGCGTCGGGCTTCTCGCGCAGCAGGTCGAGGGCCTCGGTGAGGAAGTCGTCCAACGGCATGGATTGCTCGTTGTCCTGCTGGCCCAGCAGGGTCGTGCGCACGGCGGGCGGGACCACCTCGATCACCTGGACTCCGGTGTCGGCACTGGAGAGCTGGATGCGCAGGCTCTCGGAGAAGGAGTGCAGTGCGGCCTTGGTCGCGTTGTAGGTCGGGGTGATCGGCAGCGGTACGAACGCCAGGGCCGAGGTGACGTTCACGACGACCGCGTCGTCCTTGCCCATCAGCTGCGGCAGGAAGGCGTACGTCATCCGGATCGTGCCGAGCAGATTGGTCGCAACGTGATCCTCGGCAACCTGGAGTCCGGCCGGGTCGAGGAGGTTTTCCAGCATCTGAATGCCGGCGTTGTTGACCAGGACGTTCAGCTCGGGGTGGCTCGCCGCCACGGTCTCACGGGCCAGGGCGATCGAGTCGGGGTCCGCGACATCGAGGACGAGCGCGTCGACGCCCGGGTGCTCGGCCGTGATCTCGTCCAGCAGCTCCTTGCGCCTGCCGGCGACGATCACCTTGTTGCCGGCCTCGTGCAGGCGCAGGGCCAGGCCGAGGCCGATGCCCGAGGTACCACCGGTGATCAGGATCGTGTTGCCGGTCATCTTCATGAGGGTCCCGCTCCTTCGGTACGGCGGGCCGGTGAGCGCCCGCAGCCTCGACCGTAGGAGCGCGCGCGGAGGGGCGGGAGAGGAAGGTTTATCCATGGATCGGTGGTCTCTGGCTGAGCCGCAGACGACGCTCCTGCCGGTCAGCGCCTCCAGAGCGGGCGCAGCGAGCCACCGGTAGGAGACGGCCCGGCTGGTAGCAGACCATCCCTGGTCGTGTCCCTCGTCGTGGTGTTGGGGATCAACCGGTGGGCGTGTTCGGGGTGTTGGGTAGCGCGGGAGCGCTTTCGGGGAGTTCGCAGTAGATCTCGCTCATGCTGCCTTCGGGGAGGTAGCGGCGGGGGAAGGCGATCCATTCGTCGTGCTCTACCTTCCTCTCTGGGATCGCCCCAGCCATTCGTAAGGTTGCGGCACCCAGGGAATCGGGTGTGGCTTTCGTCGTGCTGCCGACTGTGGCTCGAGATGCTTGGCCGCCCGGCTCCCCACGACGACTCGGCCGCCGATTGGGAAGTGCGAGAAAGTCGCTGTGTAGAGCAATGCCGGCGAGGTCGTCTGCGGTACGGACAGCACGAGTCTGCACGTCAGGAGCACGATGAGCCGGATATGGGCAGGGATCGACAGCGGCAAGGGCCACCACCACGGCCTGGCCCTGGACGCCGAGGGCAACACCCGATTGTCGCGCCGTGTCGTGAACGATGAACCAGAGCTGCTGCAGCTGATTGGTGACGTCTTGGGCATGGCCGCGGGAGACGAGGTGACCTGGGCGATCGATATAACCGGCGGCGAGCCCGCGCTTCTACTGGCCCTGCTCATTGCGCACGGCCAGAAAGTCCTCTATATACCCGGACGCCTTGTCAACCGCGCCTCCGACGGCTACCGCGGCGAAGGCAAGACCGACGCCCGCGACGCCTACGTCATCGCCGACCAGGCCCGCATGCGGCGCGACCTGCGCCCGATCAACTTCGGCGATGAGGCCACGCTCGAACTCAAACTGCTGACCGGGCGCCGTACGGACCTGGTCGAGGACCGCACCCGGACAGTGAATCGGCTCCGCGGCTCCCTGCTGAGTCTCTTCCCCGCGCTCGAGCGGGACCTGGACATCACCTATGTCGGTCCTCTCAAGCTACTGACCGGGTACCAGACCCCGGCAGCTATCCGACGGACCGGAATTACGCGGCTGGCAAAGTGGCTGGCCAACCGCAAGGTCAAGAACTCAAGGTCTCTCGCGGAGCGGGCCGTTGAGGCCGCCAAGCGCCAGCAGACATCCGTGCCAGCAGAGAAAACCATCGCCCAGCTGGTTCGCACCCTGGCCGAGGAGGTTATTGCCTTCAATGAGCGGATCGGCGAGATCGACGGGCTCATCGAGGAGCGGTTCCGAAGCCACGAACTGGCCGACATTGTCCAGAGCCTCCCCGGAATCGGGGCCGTGCTCGGGGCGGAATTCCTGGCCGCTGTCGGCGGCAACCTGGACGGCTTTGCTTCCCCGGACGCATTGGCCGCCTTCGCCGGGGTTGCTCCCGCGCCACGCGACTCCGGCAAGGTCAGCGGCAACCTGCACCGCCCCAGCCAGTACCACCGCCGACTCCAACGGGTCTTCTATACCTCCGCGTTGGTCAGCATCCGCTGCGACCCGAACTCCCGGCAGTTCTATGACCGCAAGCGCGCGGAGGGCAAGCGCCACGTCCAGGCCGTGCTCGCCCTGGCCCGGCGACGCGTGAACGTCCTGTGGGCCCTGATCCGTGACCGCCGGTGCTATGAGGTCGCACCACCCGCAGTCGCCCCGGCTTGACATCCGCATTGGGAAGCATCTCGAAGAGCACGGCGGCGACCAGCCGGATGAGCGCGTCGTCGTTGGGGAAGACCTGGACGACATCGATCCTGCGCTTGATCTCGAGGTTCACCCGTTCCAGCGGGTTCGTGGACTGGATCTTCTTCCAGTGCCTGGGCGGGAAGTCCGCGAACGCGGTCAGATCCTCCTTCTCCTCCAACAGCATTGCTTTGACCTTGGGGAACTGGGCGCCGAGCATGTCGGCGACGGTGTCCAGCTGAGTGCGCACGAGGCCGGCGGTGGGCTGGGTGAAGATCGTGCGGATCGTCGCGGCGACCATTTCACCGGAATCCCGGTCGATCACGCTGAACGCATTGCGCAGGAAATGAACCCTGCACCGCTGCCAGGCGGCGCCCAGCATCACCTTGCGGACCGCGGCGACCAGCCCGGCGTGCTGGTCGGTGACGACCAGACGGACACCGGACAGGCCGCGTTCACGCAGGGAGCGCAGGAACTCCTTCCAGAACACCTCGCTCTCGCTGTCGCCGACCATCAGGCCCAGGACCTCACGGCCTCCGTCCTCGGTGATGCCGGTGGCGACCACCACGGCCCGCGAGACGATCTGATGGTTCACCCGCGCCTTGCAGTAGGTCGCGTCCAGGTAGACGTAGGGGAAGCGGACATGATCCAGCGGGCGGGTGCGGAACGCAGTCAGCGGCTCGTCCAGCGCCGCGCAGATCCGTGAGACCTCCGACTTCGAGATGCCGCTGTCCCCGCCGAGGGCTTTGACCAGGTCATCCACGCTGCGAGTGGACACGCCGTGCACGTACGCCTCCATGATGACCGCGTAGAGGGCCTGGTCGATCCGGCGCCGTCGCTCCAGCAGCGAGGGAAAGAAGCTGCCGGTGCGGACCTTGGGGATCTCCAGGTCCAGGTCGCCGGCCAGCGTGGTCAACACCTTCTCCCGGTGCCCGTTGCGGACGTTGGTCCGCGTCGGCGTGTGCTCGTTCCACTCCGCGCCGATGTGGGCCGTTGCTTCGGCCTCGATCAGCTCCTGCACCATCCGTTCGGCGATGGCGCGGATGAGCTCGATTCCGTCGGTCGAGCGTAGTGACTCAAGGAGGCGTATCAGTTCAGACTGGGACAGCGCCATCGTGCACTCCTCGTGGTTGAACTGGGCGTTCACCAAGAAGAGTTACGCGATGGCCCGCCCCCTGTTCAGGGAGCGGTACTCACCCGTGGAAGTGCGCCCCGGGCAGACGCCCGCGCGCTCCCGGCCACTGATCCCGTACACCACGACGAGGGACGCCATCTCGCCGTTCGCCAATGCGGCAGCCCAGGGCTATCGGGCCGGAGCCAGCCCGTATCCACACCGACGACTGTCGGCACCCCGGCACGACACATCCGCTCAACGCGCACGACGCTCGCGCGGCGCTACTCGACCCGATGGTGCAGGCCTGCGGCTTCTGCCGCCCGGACACCGAACTCGGCATCGATCTGGACTGAGCTGGACGGGTGCCGGACTGCCCACTGCGGCGCCCTGCCCGCGTTGTGGCAGCTTCGCGCAGACTGCCGTGTTCTCCGCACGAATTGGAGGGCAGGATCGGCACATGAGGATTTTGGTCATGGGCGGAACATGGTTCCTGGGTAAAGCCGTCGTGGAGAGCGCACTGTCGAGAGGGTGGGTGGTTACCACCTTCAACCGCGGCCGGTCGGGGCGCGACGTGCCGGGCATCAAGGTCGTGCATGGTGACCGCACGGTGCGCGAAGACCTGTTGAAGCTGGCTCAGCACGGACCGTGGGATGCCGTGATCGACACGTCCAGTTCGGAACTCTCCCCGCGCGAAGTGGGCTTGGCCGCAGGGTCGTTGCAGGACCGCGCCGGACGCTGGGTGCACATCTCCACTGTCTCCGTTTATGAGGGATGGCCGCACCAACTGCTGACGGAGAAGTCGCCACTGCTGGACTGCCCCGCAGATGCCGACGCTTCATTCGGGTACACCGGCGAGGACGGCAGTCCCACCCAGTACGGATTCCAGAAGGCCGGCGGGGAACGTGCCGTCGCGAAGGCTTTCGACGACTCTGCGGTATTCCTGCGACCAGGCGTGATCCTGGGCCCCGGTGAGTATGTCGGTCGGCTGCCCTGGTGGCTGGAGCGAGCGAAGCGGGGCGGGCGCATCCTTGCCCCTGCGCCCGCCGAACAGCTCATCCAGCCAGTCGACGTGCGCGATGTCGCCCGGTTCGCTCTTGATCAGGCCGTCAGTTCGAGCAGCGGAGGTTTCAACGTCACACACCCCGAGGGCATTTCGTTCAGAGGGTTCCTCAACGAGTGCTTGGCCGTGACGAAAAGTGACGGCACTCCGGTCTGGGCGGATGCCAACGTGCTGGCCGAACAGGGAGTGAAGCAGTGGACAGAGCTGCCTCTATGGCGCACGCATGCCGGGGTGTGGGCAGTTGACTCCCAACGGGCCTCGGAGGCGGGGCTGCGGTGCCGGCCGATAGCCGAGACGGTCAGGGACACGTGGAAGTGGTGGGCTGAGGACGGGCGTCCCGTGGACCACCCGCGGTGGGCGGAGCACGGGATCGCCCCGGAGAAGGAGGCGAGGATTCTCGCCTCCCTCTGATCAGGCTTCGATCGCGAGGAGGCTCACGGGCGGGCCCAGCCGGTAGGGCGGTGAGACGCGGGTGAAGTCCTCGATCCTTTCGCGCAACTCACGTGGTACCTGCGCCCCGTGGTAGCGCGGCTGGGCCAAGTGGCGGCCGATGCGGGCGGCCCGCAAGACGATGCCGGTGTTGCGCTTTTCGACAGGTACCTCCCAGACGGACGCGAGGGCTTCTGCCGCTCCATCGACGTCGTCGGCTTGCAGCCGAGCCTGAGCGAGATCGGCTGCCGCGCCCGCGCGGACGTGCGCGGACTGATCATCGGGCGCCTTCTGGACGAGCAGCGTCAAGGCACGCTGTGCATACGCCTCCGCTTGCGCTGTGTCGCCCACCAGCAGAGCCGTGGTGCTGTTGGACATGGCCAGGCGCTCAGCGGAGAAACCGAACTCGCCTCCCACAACGTCGTGTAGCTCGTCGTGGCGGTTCCGATTTCCGTCCTCGGACAACCGCATGGCTTGCTGTGCGGAGGACACATCGCCGAGGTGGGCGAAAGCCCGAGCCTGGATGGCGTGCAGGCGGTGCTGTGCGATGTCGCCCAGGCCGCCGTACGACAAGGCACGGTTGGCTTTCGTGACGGCTTCCGCCTTGTTGCCAGTGTGGTAGGCGATGTAAGCCAGGGTGCCGTCAGCGAAGGCCTGTAGGGGTGCGAATCGTGAGCTTTCGCCATACAGGGCCGCGGTTCGGGCGAAGCTGCGGGCGCTGGGGAAGTAGCCGAGGTCGAAGGCGGCAACCGCCAGCAGTGCGGTTGTCTGGCCGTTGAGGATCAGCAAGTCCTGTTGCTGGACAGGGATCTGAGTCCTGTCTCGGTGGTCCTCGATCTTCAGGCGGAGACTATCGACTTCGTCGAACGCTGTGACCGCCGGCAGTCGGTGGTAGGTCTGGGCCAGGTTGATCACCTGGTCACGTAGTTCGTCAATGGTGTTGTCGGAGATGGACGACGCAGCGGTCGCGTCGGCCCCGTCATGTGCTTCACGTGCGGTCATTCGAACTCGCTCTTCAAGGTCAAACGCGGGTGCCTGGGGATCGACCTCCAGCGGTGGCCCGAACAACTGCTCCACGGTGTAGCCCAGCCACATGGCTTCGAGGATCTGGCAGCTCTCGGGGCTAGGCAGTGTGACGAGCTTGCCGCCTGTCCAGCGTCGGAACTGTGTCTCGCCAAGGGTTGGGTTGCTGGGGTCCGGACCGAAGAGACGAATACCTGTCTCGGTGAACTTCTTCTCAAACTGGCGGTAGGGAAGCCTGTCCCGATCGCACAGCCACTTCAGCAGTGTCCTCGGCGTGTCGCCCATACCGCCCCCCAGTCTCCGGCGCCACTGGTCCCTCAGCGCGCCTTCGGGTCGATCCCTTCTTGAAGAAGAGAAATCCGCAACGCCATGTCATGGCAAGAGTCCCCGAACTCAAGCCACTTCAAAGCTACGCCGAGGCCATGTTCGTCGCTCATAGGTGGCCCAGAGGACACCTTGCAGGCCATGGCGGGGCCACGCGCGATGAGAGGAGCCTGATCGGCATCCCCGCTGAGAGCGTTTGACCAGGCACGAGAGCGTGCAATCAGGGAGTTTCCCCATGAAGCCGGAGATGCAGCGCATCGCATCGTTCCCCATGAAGATGCGGGAGACGATGCGGCCAATTCCCCCCACAACGGCTTGTCATGTCGAAAGCGTAGCGATACGTCCGGTGTTTACGGCTCGCGGGCGGACGGAGGGTTCCATATGACGTCGGCTGCGACCATCGCGCGAACGCGCCCCAGAACCCTCCCCCCTCTCCGCGAGTACCCCGGATTCAACATGTCCTTCAAGCGAGACGAGGGCTCCACAGCTGGCGGTATCGCCGATGCAGACCGAGCCGTGCCGCATCGCGCGCGGGTCATCGTCCGGGCCGGGTTGCGGTATTGGGGCTGGCCGGGGTTGATCGAGTCTGCCGATGTACTCGTTACCGAGCTGGTCACGAACGCGCTTGAGCATGGGCTCGGTGATGTCGGGTTGCTTGTGTATCTCACCGACACGCACCTTCTGATCGAAGTGCGGGACGGCTCTCACGAAATCCCCGTACTGCGCGAGGCGGCTTCCGACGACGAGGACGGCCGCGGACTCTTCCTTGTTCGCGCCGTCGCCGACGACTGGGGCGTCAGCTCTGACGGCATGACGACCTGGTGCTCCCTCCCTCTTGTGAGAAGGAACGACGACATGGAACACGGTGGTGTCGCTGTGATCCCCGATCTCGGGTGCGCAGAGACCAGTTGGATCCAGAAAGTGGAGTTCCGGGCGGACCGCCACGTCGTCGGCAACGCCTACCGCTACACCCGCCTGTACCTGAACGCGTACCTGGCCCTGGACCACGGCTTCGTAGACATCGAGGATCTGGCCATGATCGGGCGGGTGCTGATGGCCAACGCCGTCGCGCACACCTGCGTGCCCGAGCACGCCGTGATCACCATGCGGTGGGCGCTGCTCCAGAGCGGTGAACTCGTCTTCCAGGTGCACGACGGCCGCCCCGAATTCCCGGACTTCGACAAGGCTGTGAGTTGGGAACCGACCGTGGGCGAGCGACCCCGTGGCCTGTGGACCGCGCGTCGGCTCGGAGCGGAGATCTCCTACGCCCCCACGGACGACGGAAAGATCGTCCAGGCCCTGATCAAGCCCCACGCACTGCACGCCTGATCCCCGCCGAACACCGCCCCCCCCCGTTATCTTCTTGGCGGTCCTGCAAGAGGGCCGCTGGCCTCCGGGCCCGGCATGACTGTTCCCCCCTGTCGAACAGATGACCTGGGGGGTGGTGTCACCGGGCCCGGGAGGTGCCGTCGGAGACGCTGATCAGAGGCCCGGCCACCACCCGGTCCGGCGCAATGCCGGACAGCTCGCGGGCGACAGGTCTGCATAACGTGGATGCGCGCGTACGACACCACCGCCGAGGCCGGCCCGTTCGACTCCCCTGGAAGGCGCGATGTTCGACACCGAAGACGTGGGCGTGTTCCTCGGCCTGGACGTCGGCAAGAGTGCTCACCACGGCCACGGACTCACCCCGACCGGGAAGAAGGTCCTCGACAAGCAGCTGCCCAACAGCGAGCCGCAACTGCGGGCCGTCTTCGACAAGCTGACCGCGAAGTTCGGCACCGTGCTGGTGATCGTGGACCAGCCCGCCTCCATCGGCGCCCTCCCGCTCGCGGTCGCCCGGGACGCAGGCTGCAAGGTCGCCTACCTGCCCGGACTCGCGATGCGGCGGATCGCCGACCTGTATCCGGGCGAGGCGAAGACCGACGCCAAGGACGCCGCAGTGATCGCCGACGCGGCCCGGACGATGCCGCACACCCTCCGCTCGCTGGAACTGACCGACGAGATCACCGCCGAACTGACCGTCCTGACCGGCTTCGACCAGGACCTCGCGGCCGAGGCCACCCGCACCTCCAACCGGATCCGCGGCCTGCTCACCCAGTTCCACCCCAGCCTGGAGCGCGTCCTCGGGCCCCGCCTGGACCACCCGGCCGTGACCTGGCTGCTGGAACGCCACGGATCTCCGGCCGCCCTGCGAAAAGCCGGACGCCGCAAGCTGGTCGAGGTGATCCGGCCCAAGGCCCCGCGCATGGCCACCCGGTTGATCGACGACGTCTTCGACGCGCTCGACGAGCAGACCGTCGTCGTCCCCGGGACCGGCACCCTCGACGTCGTGATCCCGTCCCTGGCCCGCTCCCTCGCGGCCGTCCATGAACAGCGCCGGGCCCTGGAAACCCAGATCAAAGCCCTGCTGGAGGACCACCCTCTTTCCAAGGTCCTGACCTCGATGCCGGGGGTCGCGGTCAGGACCGCCGCAGTACTGCTGGTCACCGTCGGCGACGGCACCAGCTTCCCCACCGCCGCCCACCTCGCCTCCTACGCCGGCCTCGCCCCGACCACCAAGTCATCGGGAACCTCCATCCACGGCGAACACGCCCCCAGAGGCGGCAACCGGCAACTCAAACGCGCGATGTTCCTCTCCGCGTTCGCCGCCCTGCATGACCCCGCCTCCCGCACCTACTACGACCGCTGCCGAGCCCGCGGAAAGACACACACGCAGGCACTTCTCCGCCTCGCCCGACAGCGGATCAGCGTGCTCTTCGCGATGCTCCGCGACGGCACTTTCTACGAACCCCGCCACCCTCATACGACGGCTACATGAACCAGCCCACAGGCAGGTTGATTCAGATCAACACCTTGTGCCGTCTGTCCACGCCGAGATATCTGCGGCACCCCGACGGACAGCTTCTTCCGGGTCCAGGGCGAGCTTTCCGCAGGCCGCTGCGACGTCCGGTCCCGCAAGCGCGTCATATATACCGGTCTGCAGCCAGTCGGCCTGGTTGTCGTCAGCCTCTGCAACCGCGAAAGCGATGAGCCTTATGGCGCCCACCGTCCCCACCCGGGCCAGGGCCTCTGCCGTCTGTCGAGCCACCGCCGTGTCCTCGACGTCGAGAAGCAGCCCCACCAGCGCTTCGGCAGCCTCAGGGACATCAGTGAAGGAAGCAAGGCCACGCCCGGCACGAACACGTTGCGTCCACGAAAGAGACGACGCCTCAGCCAAGGCCGCCTCCAACCCACCCATCATCTCTGGCACGACCAGACAGTCTCATGCCCCACGGAGAAGATCGAACCCCGGGCCGATGCTGCCCACACCCTTGACGAAGAACATAGAGGCACCCCCCCCCGACTGGCCGCCGGGGTGCCGCGCGCCTTGCCTCCCCTGTCGAGGCCCGCATCCCGGCGGTCACCTCCCGTCTACCCACGCCCTTTTGGGGTCTTGAACACATCCTTTCCCGCGTTCGCGCCTTGCTCCAAGCAGGAATCGCTGCCGTACTTCCACCTCCAACCCTGAGGCCGTTATGTCCGATTCGGCACTGACCGGTGTCGCCCCCAGCGCCTACCGAGATGATCTTGTGGCGCCCCCCAATGGCATGACTCTGATCGTCAGCCCTATAGGTGCCGATTCCGACCTGCGGGCCGCGTTGGAAGACCTGAGGATGGGACGCCACTTGGCCGCCCGCGACCTACTCATCCGAACAGGGTTGAACTGGTCGCTGCTCGCGAATCGTTGCCAACTGCTCTTGTCCGACCCAGACGCACGCGGCGTCATCAAGACGTGGCGGGACGAAGAACCACACAATCGGCAGGCGTCCGTGCTGTGGGGACGCGCCCTCACCCAAGGGGCGTTACAGCTCCATCGTGAGGGCAAGGCCTCGGATGTGGTGGGCCGTGCTGCGGGGATGGCCGACAAGGGATGGAAGTGGGCAGAAGCCCTCTGGCCAGAGTCTCCCGAGCCGTGGAATGGCCGGCTTCAGTTGACCCGGCTCCCGTACGACCCGCGGCCCCTCGACCCCTATCGGAGACATCGCAAAGAGCCGTGGGACCGGCTGGACGATTTCGAGATGCACTTGTCCGGGCCGTGGCCCCTCTGGACTGAGGCGAACCATCGTGACCCCGGCAACAGGGATGCACACCACCGCATGCGGGAGTACTTCCTGACCCATAGCGGAGCTGGTCCTGCCTTCCAGTACTCGCAGTGGATCGTCTCGGGCAGTCGCCCGCATCCCGAGCTGCTGCTGTTGCCGCTGTACGCGCTCATGGACGTGTACAGGGAACGGCATGGCAAGGGCCAGAGGGGCGCTCTCGGGTTCTGGCAGACGGACCAGGTGCGCCACTTTGCGATGCGGGCGTTCCACGAGTGGTTCTCCCCGATTCCCAGTGCCGATTACCCGTGGCTGTCGAACTGGGACCTGAACCATCTGGCGCACGCCCTGGTGGCCTGCGGCGAGACCGGCGCGGCGAAGCGGGTGTTCAACGCGCTGGGCCCCTATGCAACGCCTCAGCCGTGGAAGGACATCAACGACAGCCTCGGCCGGTCCCGGGACTGGACGGGCGAGTTCCTCCGCATCCGCGCCGCCGTCCTGAGATAAGGGACGCCCGGTGAACGCCCGCGGCCCACCACCCGCCCTGCGCGCATGCCCCTGTTCCGGTCTTGCCCTCACCCCTCCTCCCCGAAAGTGGACTACTGGTGTCTCACAGGAATGCCGCCACAATGACGCCGCCGGACGACGACGACGTCCTGGAAGCCCTCGGAATCAAGCCCGAACTGTCCCGCAAGATGGGCACGTTCGGGAATTACGCGATCAGCCTCACAATCATCTGCGTTCTAGCTGGCGGCATGTCCCTGTTCGGGTACGGCCTCGGCCATGGCGGGCCCGTCGTCATGCTCGGAAGCTGGGTCGTGATCGGCGGGCTGACGCTGCTGGTCGGCATGTCGCTGGCCGACGTGGTCTCCGCCTACCCGACCTCCGGCGGACCGTACTTCATGGCCGAGAAGCTGGGCGGCAAGCGCTGGGCCTGGTTCGCCGGCTGGCTGAACCTACTCGGCCTGCTCGGTGGCACCGCAGGCGTCGACTACGGAGCCGCCCAGTTCATCGGCGCCCTCGCGCAACTCCAGTGGGGCATCGCCCCCACCTCGACGAGCCACCGCACCCGGGCCAGATCCCCGGCGAGCGCGTGCTCCCCGTCCGCCGGGAACCAGTTCCCGCCCTCGTACTGCGCCAGGAGCACGAGGGCGTCCCGTTCAACGGCATCGGTCAGCGCGGTGGTGGTCACACGCCTTCAACGACCCGCAGCACCCTATGTGACGGCGCCCCGGTGTGACAGAGCACGACTGTTTGCGAGTGATCGCAAGGAGCGAGCTGGTCACCAGCTCCAGGGAGCGCGACGGTTCGCGACCATCTGGTGACAGGCAGCGTGACCACCGAGCTGCTGAAGCACAGGTCGGCAGTTGAGCCGGTGACATCTATCTCGACCAGTCACATTTGTCCTGTCTCTGTGATGTCCGGGCAGTCTCAGTCGTCTCCGGGCAAGTGAGGATCCTTCGCAGGAGCAGCAAGCCGTGGTTCCTCAAGGAACTGGGAGACACCGGTCTACGCATCGAGGACGCCATAGCGGCAGCGCTTGCCTGCGGGTCTTCAGAGAGCTCGGGAGATCCAGCCGGGGAGCTGGATCTCCCAAAGCGCAAGGTGGCCTCCACCTACCTCAAGTACGGTGACTCGGCATGATCGAATCCGAGATTGAGATCAGCGAGGATCTGGTCCGCGACCTGCTTCGGGAACAGCATCCAGACCTGGCCGAGCTGCCCATCCGCGAAGTGGCGGGCGGCTGGGGCAACCAAATGTGGCGCCTCGGTGACGAGTTGGCCGTCCGGATGCAGCGGATGGACACGAGCCCCGATCTGCAGCTCAAGGAGCGCCGGTGGCTGCCGACTCTCGCAGCGCGCCTGCCGCTGCCGATTCCTGTCCCCCTACGGGACGGTGCACCATCCGAGCGCTTCCCCAAGATCTGGACCGTCATGACATGGGTCGACGGCACGCCGCTGGACCACGGCTCGATCACTCGCGGCGACCACGCGGCCGAGACGCTGTCGGACTTCCTCAGGGCGCTGCACGTGGAAGCGCCCACCGACGCACCTACCGCTTCGGACTTCGGCGCTCACCCCAAGAACTGCACGGACGGCTTCGAGCACTTCTTCCAGGACGTTGCCCCTGCCGACCTCGCCGACGAGATCCGTGACGTCTGGGGTCAAGCGGTGGCGGCCCCGGGGTGGGAGGGCCCACCGGTGTGGGTGCACGGCGACCTGCATCCCGCGAACGTCGTCGTCGCAGACGGGACACTGACGGGTGTCGTCGACTTCGGCGCGCTGGTCGCCGGCGACCCGGCATGGGACCTCGCGGCTGCCTGGCTGCTACTCCCCGCGGGCGGCGCCGCACGGTTTTTCAACAGCTACGCACAGGCGGACGAAGCAGCGGTGCGACGGGCGCACGGACTGGCCGCGATGAGGAGCCTGTTCCTGATGGCGATGGGCCAGGCCGGGGATCGCGGCCTGCCTGGCGGCAAGCCGAACTGGGGGCCCGCAGGCCGGTCCGCACTTGATCGTGTCCTGAAGGGCCTTTGACGTCGGCATGGATCGACTGGTCCCCCCTGGCAGCCATGCACTCGCTGACAGGAATCGATGCAGCCCGGCCATTGGGACCGCGGTCTGAGAATCTCGGCGACGATCCGGGCTGTCTCGAAGTCGAGCAAGTTACGGATGCCGCCACATCGCCGTCGTGCCGTCCGGATTGCTCGCCCGCGCGATCTGCGCGGTCAGAGACGGGACTTGCTCACCGGAACGGGGACGGAGGGACAACGAGCACCTCGACAATCACAAGGACCTTTGGAACAGCCCCGAACATGCCCGTTGATCACGCTGCCGTACCGGGAAACTCCAAGATCCCCGACAGAGTCAAGCTCAGGCCGGTGCGCCTGAGCAGTCCAGGTCGCACCGGCCGAGGCTGTCAGGGCACGTCGGCCAGGCGCCGCGCCCAGAAGGAGCGGTCGGTCCAGCGGGCCTCTTGGGCGTGGATGACACGGTGGCCGCGCAGATATGCGCTCCGTGCGGCCGCGACCTGGTCCGCGTAGGCGCCGAGGGACGAGTCCGCGCCGTCAGGAACGCCACTCAGGCGGGCGTCCACGGCCAGGCCCGCGCTCAGCCCGGTGTAGAGGGCGGTCAGCACGCCCTGGGAGGAGAGCGGGTCGAAGGCGACCGCCGCGTCACCGGCGGCGGTCCAGCCGTCTCCGTACACCCGGTCCAGGTGCGCCGTGTGCGCGGCGGCCCGGCGGGGCGCGGTGGGTGACGTGGGCGGGGGCCCGTACCGGTGGACCCATCGGGACACGTGGCGGGTAGCCGACATCCGTCGGTGGAAGTGGCGTGCGGTGTGGGTGGCGGCCGGCAGGTCGGTGTCGGTGAAGTAGGCGACCAGGCGCCCGCCGGAGGGCTGCGGGGCGGTGTACCACCAGCCGTCCTCGTCGGACTCGACGAGGGAGCGGCGGTCGGTGTCCAGCGGGTCCGCTTCCAGGGGCACGTACAGGGCTGTGAGCCGGTCCCGGACCCGCCGCCGGGCCCCGCACCGGACCGCTATCGCGGCGGCGCGGCCGGTGGCGTCGATCACCCAGCGGCAGCGCACCGTACGCTCGCCACCGGACGCGGACCCGGAACCGGCCTCGGACCCGGACCCCGGCCCGGTATCGGACCCGCTCCCGCCCCCGGACCCGCCCCCGCCCCGCGACCCGCTACCGGCAGGGCCCGTGCCGCCGCGCAGGACCAAGGTCCAGCCGCTGTCCGGCGTCCGCACCGTTTCGCGTACGGCCGTGCCCTCGGCGACCTCCGCCCCCGCCGCGCGGGAGGCGTCGCGCAGTCGCTGGTCGAACAGCCTTCGGTCGAGGTGCCAGCCATGGCCGTGCGGGTCGTTGATGAAGTCGACGGTGTGCAGGTCGGCCGAACCCCACGCCGAAAGACTGCCGTAGCAGGGCAGGTGTCCGGAGTCGAGAACGCGGTCGGCTATGCCGAGGTCGCCGAGCAGGACCCGCCCGGCGGGTACGAGCGTCTCGCCGACCTTGGGCGGCCCGGTGCCGGCGTCCGCCAGCAGGACCGTACGGCCCGCCCGGGCAAGCATGAGCGCGGCGGCGCAGCCGGCCGGGCCGCCGCCCGCCACCACGACGTCGTAGGTGTCCGCGCCGAGAGCGAGGGCGGCGCTCACCGCGCGTCGCGGAAGGGGTCGAGTTTCTCGAGGTATCCGGCGGTGATCTCCTCCTCGCGGTAGCCGGTCGCCCTGGCCGCTTCGCCGACCGCCCGTGCCGCCGACTCGGCCTCGACGGCTTCGGGGGCGAGCATTCCCTCGGGCGAGCGGCCTGCCGCCGCGGCCAACACGTGCGGACCCACCTCGGGCACCTGCACGTTGACGAGGTTCGCCCTGTCCGGTGCCTGAGCGAGCGGTTGTGCCGGGCGCGACTCCACCAGTATCCGTTCGGGGAACTTCCCGTCGCCCACGGTGTAGTCGCGCACCTCGACGACGCCGAGTTTGAACCAGTCCTTGATCATCTGGGTGCGCTGCTCGTTCATGGTGCCGGTGAGTCCGCGCAGCCAGGTCGCCCGCCGCTCGAACGCCTCCTCCCGGGCGCTGTCGTCGCTCCCGGCCGACGGCGTGTTGACCTTCTCGAAGTCCTCCAGCTTGAGCACATGGTTGGGTACCTGGGCAGGCCAGAAGGTCGGCAGGTACGGGCTGTACCGAGGCCCCAGGTTGGCCAGCACCTCGTAGCCGGAGCGGCAGCTCGCGGTATCCGCCTGCCAGGGGGCGGCCATCCAGCGGGTGAGGTCCCCGGGGCCCTGTGCCTGGAGGGGGCCAGTGGCGGAGACCGCCTCGTCCGGAAGCAGGGTGGGCCCGTAGTCGGGTTCCGCGGTGGCGGGGGCGCGGTGCCGGATGCGGAAGGGGGCGCTGAACATGCTCGCGTGCCTGATCGGCCAGGTGACCTCGATCCCCGGGTGGAACGCGTCGGCGGCGCAGCCCTCCAGGGCCGCCCGGTCCAGCAGCCCCGGCTGCTCGGCGGCCGGGGCCGCGTCGACCGTGGGGCGCGGCTGCCGCAGGGGTCCGGCCACGAATGCCCCGTCCGCCCAACGCTGCAGCATCCAGTCCTGGGTCGGCGACAGCGCCAGGTGCTGAAGCACGGACTTGGGCTTGCTGGCCATGGCGTCGCCGTACAGCCAAGGCCACGGCAGCGGGGACTTTCCGTCGCGGTTGTAGTCGCGCAAGGAGGCGTACACCTGGCGGCGCAGTTCGCGGGTTCGGTTGGACGGATCGGCGAGCCTCTTGCGCATCGTCGGGGAGAGGAAGAAGTTGGGGCCGTTCCAGCCGAACTGGGTCGCGAAACCGTGGTTGACCCACTGCAGATCGCAGAACCTGCGGAATATCGGCTCGATGTGGTCGGCGAACGAGATCTGCTGCGGGCGGGTCAGCGAACCGGCCTGGACGAAGACGTCGAATAGCAGGTCGTAGAGGGTACGGACGGACTTCACGCCGGGGGCGTAGTGCGGGGGTCCCACCACGACCCAGGCCGGGACGGCGGTCAGATCGTGGCCGTCGATTGTGACCTTCGCTGTCACCGGGCCGTCGGACACGTCGTCGTACCAGGTGTCGTTGTTGGTGACCCCGATGATCGGCTGGTTCTTGTAGGAGGCGGAGTTTCCCCGGCCGCCGAGCACCACCAGGCGGCCGTCGGAACGGGTGGAGATCTCGCCGAGGTACACCGCCTTGTCCATGACCTTGCCGGTGTCGAACTTCTGCGTCTCGGTCTTCGAGCCGTGAACGGTGCGGGTGCCGGGATCGTTGACCAGCTTCTTCCTGTCGGTGCCCACGACGGCGGCGTTGCGTCGGCCGTATTGCTCTGCCGTGAGCGTCTTGCCCTCGGGGATGTCCAGCGCCAGATGGAACTGATACCAGGCGGCCTTCTTGTTGGCCAGATGCACCGTCCACTGAATCTCGGTGACACCCTCGCTGCCCGGCTTCAGTTCCCGTACGACCTCCCCGGCGGCGTTGTAGCCGTACACACGGAATCGTGCGGCCTGCCTCCGTATCGCCCCGGAAGCGTCCTTGTAGGAGCCGGCGTCCGCTGGTTTCTGGTCCGGTGATTCCGGGCCGATGAAGGGTGCCTCTGCGCTGTTGCCGACCCGGGCGACACCGATGGCGGGGTGGATCTTCACCTGCACGATGTGACTGTCCATCAAAGAACCCTCCGTTGTGGATTCAACCGGTCGAAGGTATGTCGTCGCACATGAAGAGGGCGCAGGCCGAGCTCGCGTTCCGAGGGTGGGGTTCGGGTCAGGGTCCTACCCGGCGCCAGTCCGTCACAGGGCCGGGGTCCGTGTGGTCCGCAGGCAAGAACTGCTTCTCCAGATTGCTGGGCGCGGCAGGACGTTCTGGCTCCTCCTGCTCGCTGAGGAGGAGTTTGAAGACCGACTTCTCCCTGGTCTCGTTCAGCGGATTCCGGGTGCCGAGCACCGGTGAGTGCTGGTCTGCCATACGCGTGTCGTTGACGACGGCCAGGCGCGCGAGGTCCCGGAAATTCAGCGGCAGCACGTTGCCGCGGCCGCTCTGGAGAATTCTCTGGCCGTCGATCCCCAGTACGGTCAGCAGGTAGCGGGAGATGTTCTTCTTCGACTTGGCGTTGTGCTTGAACTTGAGAGCCTCGTCCGCCGGCTCCGACGGCACCTCTCGGAGATCGTGGTTGAACACCTCGATGGTGTCGCCGCCGATGGCACGGGACAGGGTGAGACTGCGGCCGTCGCTCACTCGTAGGCCCAGGAGGATGCGGGTGTAGCCGTCATCCTCCGGAATCGCGGCTCTTTGTGCTTGGACGGGCGCGTCCGGTCGGCGGCCCGGCACGCCAGCCCGTACGCGGCCCGCTCCCCCGGCTCGTGCCCGTGCCCTTCCACGTAGCCGACGGTCGTGGCCGCTCGGACGCGCCGATTCAACACCACTTGCAGCACTGGATCGTGGTGCGCGAACCGGTACCGTGGCACGAGACCCCAGACGCAGGTGCGGACGGCCCGGTGGTGCCCCTTCGCGATGGCGCGGCGGAGGACATCCGCACCTTCGACGGCGCCATCGCCCCCGCCCGAGCCCAAGGCCTGCCCAGCGACCTGGAACTGGTCCGAACCGACGCAGCACGTGGAACACGGCTGGACCACACACTCCTCAGCAGCTGGCAACAGCGCGTCGTGGGGGCGCCGCACTCTTCACTTTCCAGGCCTTGGCCGCAGGGCGTTCCAGGCGGCGCTGTCGTGGAAGTACGTGTCGTAGAGTTCCTGGACCCCGAGCAGGCTTTCCGGCGGGACCCTGCCGTGGGCGATGCGTTCCAGGTGGCGGAAGTATTCGAAACGTTCCACGCCGGGGGTGATGACGATGAGGATGTCGGCGTTGAGGCCGGGGGCGGCGGCGAAGGCGTGGGCTGTTCCGGGTGGTACAACGACCAGGTCGCCGGTCTGTGCGGTGACGATCTGGTCGCCGGACAGCAGTTGGGCCGTGCCGTCGAGTATGTAGAACAGTTCGGCGGCGTTGGCGTGGTGGTGGGGTCTGGCACCGTCGGCTCCGTCGGTGAGGGTGACCCGCTGGGTGGACAGGGCGCCGCCCGTGGAACTGCTGTCGGCCAGCAGGCGGATCGTGGTGGGAGCCTGGCCGATGACCTCGGATTCGCCGCCGCGTACGACAACTGATTCGGCGAAGTCGACGATGAGTGACATGGTGCTGCTCCGTGGGTTTGAGATGGGGGGCCAGGCGGCGAGCCGCGGGACCGTGTTGATCAGGACGACGGCTGGAGTGGCGAAGCGGGATGCCGAACGCCACGGTCTTCGTCTCGCCGTCACGTAGTCCGATTGGGCGTCGACCAGTGGGAAGTCCGTGGACGGCGGTTGCGGGAGCGGGCTGCACCAGGAGCCGAACGCTGACGGAGAAGATCAGCAGCTCCAGGCCGATGGCCGGACCACGGCGAAGAGGCAGACGTCAGCCTTTCTCGTCTCCGACAGCACCAGGTTCCAGATCAACGGCTTCAGCGCGGTGAGCAGGGCCTGGGCGCTGGCAAGGACGAGGTCAAGTGATGATCACTGGCCGCCACGGTCACGACCTGACAGCTGGCCGCAGGCCGGCGGAGGTGGTCAGGAGGCCTGCGTGTAGATCTGGAGGATCACTCCGGTGGAGAAGGTCTGGGCCGATACCAGTCGCAGTTCGACGGTGTCGAGGTCGTCGAACCACCGGGCGCCCTTGCCGAGCACGATCGGGTGGACGAACAGTTGCAACTGGTCGAGCAGTCCGGCGGTGAGCAGTGATCGCACGAGGGTGAGGCTGCCAGTCACGGCGATGTCCTTGCCCTCGGAGTTCTTGAGCGCCTGGAGCCCGCCGAGCACGTCGCCGCTGATGATCTCGGTGTTGTTCCAGGTTGCCTCGGTCAGGGTGTTGGTGACGACGTACTTCTTCTGGTTGTTCATGAAGCCGGCGAACTCATCCTCGCTGGAGGGCCAGTACGCCGCGAACTGCTGGTACTGGACGCGGCCGAGCAGCATTGCGTCGGACTCGGCCATGGCCGCGCCGACGGCGTTGCCCATCTCGTCGTTGAAGTAGGGGAAGTGCCAGGTGTCGGGCGCCTCGGCCACGCCGTCGAGGGACACGAACAGACTCGCGATGATCTTGCGCATGAGGACCTCCAGGTGTTCGGAACACGCGTAGTTCGATGCCTAGATAGTAAGGCGTCAAACTATCTCTCGTCAAATAGTATGATGGCGGCATGCGTGAGAACGATGAGGTCGACACGGTGATCGAGCAGTGGCGACGGGAGCGGTCCGACCTGGACTTGTGGCCGGTCGAGGTCCTGGCGCGGGTGACGCGGTTCGCCGCGATCATGAACCGTTCCTTCGACGAGGTTTTCGCCCGCCACGGCCTGCGAAACGGAGAGTTCGACGTGCTGGCCGCGATCCGCCGGTCCGGGCCGCCCTACGTGGTGATCCCGTCGGTGCTGTCCGAGCAACTGATGCTGTCCCGGGCCGGGATGACCAACCGCCTCGACCGGCTCGACCGGGCAGGCCTGATCGACCGGCAGCTGGACCCCGAGGACCGGCGCAGCTTCCTGGTGACACTCACCGACAAGGGCATGGCAACCCTCGACGCGGCCATGAGTGACCACGCCGCCAACGAGGCCGCGCTGCTGTCCGGGCTGTCCCAACGGCAGCAGCACCAGCTGGACGACGCGATGTACACCCTGCTGCAGGCGGCCAAGAACCGCGACATCTGAACGCGCTGAGCGCCAGCACGTCTCCGTTGCTCAGCCAGTACACCAGGGCAACGGCGTCGTGGAAGGCTCTGCCGTCAGCACCGACCCGTCGAAGCGGCGGCCCCGCTCGGGCTGTGGTGGACGCGGCCGGGTGCAGGCTGGTCTCCGTTCCCGAATGAGGCTACCTGCTCCGGCCTCTCCCCTCAGGAGAGACAGCACGCAGATGCTGACCGAGCGGAGTGCGCACGGGCAGCCGGAGACCCTCGCTGTCCGGGGCCACCGGCATCGCACCCCAGGCCCACACGCCACTGGGGTGCGATGCCCCCGGGAGCCTGAGCTGCGGCATCACACTGGAGTCCGGGTGAGCCGAGCTGTTCCAGAAAGTCCTCAGGGTGAGTCGGGAGGCTTGGTGACCGCCAACCCCGCTGTGTCCCTCGTGCCGTGAGCTGACACACGGCTGACCGTGACCACCCCCGTGCCGATCACTGCGCCTGCCGGACGAGCAGACGATCGGCCGTGTACGCCTCCACCAGCGAACCCAGCCCGATGACAGCCAGTCGATGTAACGGTGGCCCTGGACGCGCTCACCGAGCCAGGCGCCACGGCGTGCGCCGAGTACAACGCCACCGAGACCCTCCTGCCGGTCACCGTGGTCGACACCGAGTTCCGCACCGCCGACCAGCCCGCGCCGGCCCGGCCTGCCTCAGTCTCTGCACGCTCCGTCCCGGCGAAGCCGCTGCCGCAGCAGGACCACCATGACGAGTGCGACAAGTCGGTGTACGACGGCGGCACCTGCACCTGCGACCTCATCGAGCAGTACGGACCGCCCTGCGAACGGGACGACTACTGAGACAACTTCTGACCGCTCCCCGCGCCGCCGGACCCCGGGCCTGTCGAGGCCCAGGGTCTCATGCTGTCGGCTCCTGGCCGACCGAGGCAATGTGCTGGTTCCCGCCGTTGTCATCGAGTGGCTCGCGGGCTTCGTCGACGAAGACGGTCAGGCTCTCCGCAAGAGATTCAACGCCGCCGCGGCACAGCTCGATCAACTCTGGGCGGGAGGTCGCCTGCAATTCCGGTGGAGCTCCCGGTAGCGACGCGAGTGCCATCAGCACATCCCGGCAGTCCGTGGCAGCCTCGATCACGCCTTCCGTTGTGTCCGCGACTTTGACGAAGCCTTCGACCGCCACCCGGGCACGGCAGCGGGGAGGTGTGGGGGCCTTCCGGCACGGGCCCCTGCCCCCGCCGCCGTGGTCGTCCGGCGGCAGGGGCAGGGTACGGCGCGGGGGTCAGCCGGTGGCCAGGGGCACCAGGGTGCCGCGGGCGAGGATGTGGCTGTTGATGGAGGCTCCCAGCAGTGCCGGGCCGGCGGTGGGCGGGAGCTGGACCTTGTCGGTGTCCAGGGCGTAGACGGTGATGAAGTACCGGTGAGTCTGCCCGGCGGGCGGGGCCGCGCCGGCGAAGCCAGCGAAGCCAGCGTCGTTCGGGGCCTGGACGGTTCCGGCCGGCAGCCCTGCGCCGCCCGGGGCGCCCGCGCCGCTCTTCAGTGTGGTGATGGAGGCGGGCAGGTTGTAGGCGGCCCAGTGCCAGAAGCCGGAGCCGGTGCCCGCGTCCGGGTCGTACATGCTCACCACGAAGCTCTTGGTGCCCTTGGGGAAGCCCTTCCAGGACAGCTGCGGGGAAATGTTCCCCGAGGTCTGCGCCTTGCCGAGCTGCTTGCCTGTGGTCACGTCGGTGCTCTTGAGGCTGAAGGAGGGGACCTTCGGCAGCTTGGCGTACGGGGTGTCGGCAACCGCGCGGGAGACCTTCGGCGTCGCCGCCGGGTAGTGCGGCCCGCTGTGGGCGGGGGTGGCGGACGCGCCCTGGCTCAGGACGGTGACGGTCACGGCTGCGGTGGCCAGCGCGGCGGCGGTCAGGGCCGCCAGGCGTCCGCGGCGGTTGATCAGATGCTTCATGGGGATGCCTTCGTGTCGGGGACAGATGGAGGCCGGTGTCAGGCCTCGCCGCCCCAGGGGGTGATGAGGGCGCGAGCCAGGGTGCGACCGAGGACCGCCTTGGTCAGCTGCTGCAGCAGCCCGCCCTCGCCGGTCAGCTGCAGCCCCTTGCTCCGGGCCTGCTCGACGAGCTGATCGATCAGTTTCTGCTCGACCGCCGCAGTCTCCAGCAACGGTTCCGCCTGGTCATCGGTGGCCACGAACTCGGTCACGGTGTCAGTCACTTGATGTCTCTTCCATGATCATCAATTACACCGGTGAGCGTGCAGACCCGTTCGACGGTGCAGCTTGGCCGATGGCTCTGACCGTGAATGCTGAATTCTGACAGCAGTCCGGATGGTGTGCGGATGGCTTAACGGGCGAGTTCGCGGCTGCGAACGAGGCGGTAGGACTCGGCGCCGGTCTCGGGGATGTTGCCGCCGAAGGTGAGCCGGTCGACGATGGCGGCGCAGAGTCTGGGATGCCGCACCCTGAGACTGCTGAGCCTTCGGGGTGCGGCACAATGCCTGGCCTGGCAGGTCAGGCCCCCGGGTGCAGACCGGGCCAACCGGGTGTCGGGTCACCCTTGACCTCCCCGAAGTACAGGGCGAAGGTCTGCTTGAGCCGCTCGACTTCGGCACGGTCTTCCATGAAGCGGGGGAAGCCGTCCACGTTGGCGTTGGGGTACTCCCAGACGGGATGGAGGCCGGTGGGTGCGGCGATGTCCGTACGCACCGACCAGCTGTTGGAAGTCTGGCGTTCGGTGGAGATCTGCCAGTTCAGGAAGAGCTTGGCCGCTGTCGGGTTGGCGGCCTGCTTGAAGATCGCGAGTCGTTGGCCCCAGGCCATGAAGGGGTGCCCGTCGGGCAGGCCCATACGGATCCCGGTGGTGGCTGTCGCACTGCCTGCGGTACCGAGACCGACGACTGCCGTCTTGTTGTTGATCGCGGTGCTGGGCGAGAACGAACCACGAGCGAACTGCGGCTGCTGGGCGGCGAGGGCCGCCATCCAGTCCCAGCCGTACTTCTGCGCGTAGAGGGCGTAGAGGTAGAGGACCGCATCGTCGTCGTGCGGGTAGGAGGAGGCGACCTTGCCCTTCCAGCGCGGGTCGATCAGGTCCAGCGGAGACCTAGGCGCGTTCGCGCCGGCCGCCGCGATGTCGTAGACGTAGCTGAAGGCGATGACCTGCGCGGAGATCCAGGCGCCGTCAGGGTCCCGGAACTTCTTGTACAGCTTGCCGAAGCCGGCGGGCTTGTAGTGCAGCAGCCGGCCCTCGCGCTTCCAGCGGGTGAAGTCCTGCAGCGTCTGCAGCTGGACAACGTCGGGGACGAGGGTGTCGGTCGCGAACTGGTTGTCGATCCGGACATCGTGGTACTTGCTGTAGTCCACGATCAGCTGGAGGTCTATCTCCGGGAACCGTGTGCGGAAGGCGGTGCGCGCGCCCGCACCGCTGCCCGAGTTGGCGAGGTCGCCGCCCGCGTAGACCACGAGCTTGCCGCCCTCGGCGAGGGCGTCCTGGTACAGCTCGTCGAGGGTCCTGGTCTCCTCGGAGCCGCTGCCGGTCGCGGACTTGATGGAAGCGGCCGAGGCGGGGGATGCGGTGGTGCCGAGTGTGCCGAGGCTGAGAGCAGCCCCCGCTCCGGTGGCGAGAAGACGTCGTCGGCTGGGCAAGCTGGTCACGGGATTTCGCTTTCTGCCTGGGGGAAGGGTGATCTCGGTTCAGGCGCGTTCCGCGGCCCGTGCGACCGCCTCGGCGAGCATCGGCGCGACATCGTCGGGGTGGGACAGGTGCGGGGAACGACTGGCGTTGCGATGGTCAGTCGTTCATCGCGTCGCGGACGAGCGCGGTGTCGACGAACTGCTCAAAGCGGACGATGAGTCCGCCGCGGACGACGAAGTGGTGGGCGACGCGGACGGCGATCGGCTTCCCTGTCGCCTTGTTGGTCGCGGTGTAGCGGGCGAGGACGACGACGTTCTCGCCGTCGACGACGTAGGTGTCGTCATGGGCGGTCCAGCCCGTCCAGTCCTGGCCCAGCTTCTCCATCACGTTGGACGTGACGCCGTCGGGCGTGCGGTAGGTGCCGGCGAGGGGGAAGCCGGCCATCTCCGTCCACTCCACGTCGGGAGCGAGGGTGGCCCGAAGCGCCTCCAGGTCACCTGCCGCGGACGCGAGGTACTGGCGGCGCACGACATCGGCGGGGGCGGTGGAGGTGGTGAACTCGGTCATGGTCAGCCCCACTTCATCTCGCCCTTGGCGACCTTCGCGCCGATCTGGGCGGCGATCAGCATGCCGTTGTCGGGGTAGCGCTTGACCAGAGCCTCGGTCAGCGTGGCGCCGTCGGCCGCCTGGGCGAGCTCCTCCTCGAAGGCGAGGAGGTACTCGCGGGTCGCGGTGATCGCGGACGTGTCCGCCGCCGTACCGGGCAGACGGTGCCCCGGCACGACCAACTCCGGCTGCAGCGCGGCCATTTCGTCCAGCAGGTCGATCCACGCGGCACGGTCGCCCGGGGTGGGGGTGTCGGCGACCCAGACGTGCTCCTGCTGGAAGAGCAGGACGCCGCCGAGGAGGGCACGGTGCTCGGCCTGCCACAGGTAGTGGCGGTCGGGCAGCGCGGCCGGGCCGCCCTTGAGCTCGAAGCGGTGGCCCTCCAGGGTGAGGTCACCGGTCAGCGCGGTCAGGTCGACCAGGCGGGTGGGCAGGTTCGGGCCGAGCGCGGCCCACGCCTTGAGCTTGCCCTCGTAGGAGTCCTGGATGTGCTCGATGACGAGCGGGGTGGCGACGAACGCCGCATCCGGGAAGGCGTCGGCGATCACCTCGGCGCCGAAGTAGAAGTCGGGGTCGGCATGGCTGACGAAGACGGTGGTCAGCTTCTTGCCGGAGTCGAGGATCTCGGCGGCGAGTCGGTGGCCGTCGGCGCGGGTGAAGGCGGCGTCGACCAGCAGGGCCTCGTTCTCGCCGGTGACGAGGGTGGCCGTCTTGTTCTTACTGCCGGCCGGGAAGTCGAGGTCGAGGACCTTGAAGGAAAGAGTGCTCATGGCTGCTTCCTGACGTGAGGTGCTGGTTGGGGGAAACCGACGCTCCGCCCTGTGGCGGTGCGTCCTGGAAAGACGGGTGCGGCGCCCGATCGGACGTCAGCCCCGGCCGCTGCCGACGCGGCGGGCGACACCACGTGCTTGCGCTTGAGACGGGCTCCTCATGAGCGGGTGTACACCGAATGTGTCTGCCGACTCAGACAATATATCTGCTGGTGCAGACTCTGCAAGGGCAGAGTCTTCCGGCGCCCAACTTCTGGCATCCTGGTGAGGTGAATGAGCAACTGCTGAATGACGAGGACGTGACCCTCTTCGGTCTGTTCGTGGAGGCCCACGCCTGCATCAAGCCACTGGTGAACCGCGATATGGGCATTCCCGACAGCTGGTTCGAGGTGCTGCTGCGACTGGGCCGCACACCCGGTCACCGGATGCGCATGACCGACCTGGCCGATGCCGTGTCCTTCAGCTCGGGCGGCTTCACCCGGCTCGCCGACCGCATCGAGAGGGAAGGGCTGATCCGCCGAGAGCCCGACCGCCGCGACCGGCGGGCGGCACTCGCCGTACTGACCGAGCAGGGCGGCGAAGCTCTCAACAAGGCGTTGACCGCCCATGTCTCCCACCTGCGCAGTCATGTCACGTCCGTGCTCTCAGCCGAAGATCGCTGCCACTTTGCACGCATCCTGCGCACACTCCGCGACGCCAACCAGTGAGCTCGGGCCGTAGACCCAGGCGATAGCTGCGAGCTCCGGACGATGGTCGGCGGTAACGGTCCTCGCACTCGGCCACCGACAGCTGGACGAGGCACCCTGCACGAGACAGCCCTCCACGTTCGGCGCGAGCGACGGGCTCTGAGGCCCGCGCCGGCCCGGAACCAGGGCTGCCGGAGAGCGATGACATTCGCTTCCGACTTGGCCGCGAACGGCTGCAGCAAGTCCGTGGTCACCGCCGCGGCAACGTCCTCGACCCGGGCCAGGGCAATGGACCGCGGTGGGTCTTCTCCCGCAGGTGGCGGGCTTGACGACCTACGGACCGACCCGGCGACTGGCTCGTGCGACGTCCGCCGACTCTGACGCCGATCTCGTGGAGGCGAAGGGCACCCCCGACACCCGGCGGTCCTTCTGCCACTTCGACGCGGCCCGCCTCGCGGACCTTGAAGTTGATGTGCTCGTCCTGTGATGAGGAGAGGCGGGCGAGCAATTCGTCGGTGACAGGGAAGCCGTCAGCAGCTCCACCATGAGCTGCGCGAGCAGGGCTTCACCGGAGACGTCCAGTGCGTCCGCCCGCTACTTCCGCCCGTTCAAGAAGCCCCACAGCCCCCGGCCCAAGTACCCGCCAGCGGCCCCTCCTGAGCCCCGGCCGGCACCGAAGCCCCGCCATGTCGTCCGCTCGATCATGACGAACCCAGGACACCTCTCCGAGACTGATGCGACCGAACTCAAGGAGATCCGGACCGCCTGCCCTGAACTCGACGCCGCTGCAAGACACGCCCGCGACTTCGCCGACATGATGCGTGACCTCCGCGGCGACCTGCTGCCCTGCTGGATGGACCGCGTGCTCGCGGACGACTTGCCCGCCTTGCATACCCTGGTCAACGGCCTGCGCCGCGACCACGACGCTGTCACCGCCGCGCTGTCCACCTCGTGGAGCTCAGGCCAGGTCGAAGGTCACGTGACACGCGTCAAGCTCCTCAAACGCATGGGGTTCGGCCGGGCCAGCCTCGACCTCCTCCGCAGACGCGTACTCCACAGTCCGTGATCTCGCCGACGTCACACGCCCTACTTTCGGCCGTGTCGCAGATCTTGTACGTCAGGTCCGATAAGGGTGAAGAGCGAGTGACGGCGGCCTCCGTAAGCTCCCCGGTGGCGGCCATCTACGGCGCATTTTGTGGCCTCGGGAATCCCCGCGTACGGCCAGATATTTCTCCCCGCTCGCCCCGAGTAGTCCCGCTCGGCGACGCTGGAGCGGGTGAAGAACAGCAGGGAGATCATGGAGATCCTTGAGGCATACGACCTCACAGGCAGTTACCGTGCGGCGGCCGAGCTGGCCGGGTGCGACCACCACACGGTGGCCCGTTATGTGAAGATGCGGGCGGCCGGTCAGCATCCTGACCAGCGCCGTCACCGGGCTCGCGCGATCGACGATTATCTGCCGAAGATCGAGGAGCTGGTGGTCCGCTCGCAAGGCCGTATCCGCGCGGACGTGGTCCACAAGAGGATCGCCGCGATGGGTTTCACCGGTGGGGAACGCACCACCCGCCGCACGGTGGCCGAGGCGAAAGCCCAGTTCAGGGCCGGTCTGCGCAGGGTCTACCGGCCGTGGGTGACCGAGCCGGGGCTCTGGATTCAGTACGACTTCGGCGACGGGCCGGTGATCAAGGGCCGCAAGACCACGCTGTTCTGCGCATGGGTGGCCTGGTCCCGTTTCCGCGTCGTCATCCCGATCTGGGACAAGACGTTGCCGACGATCACCGCATGTCTGGACGCCACCTTCCGCAGGATCGGCGGGGTCCCGGCCTATGTCCTTACGGACAACGAGAAGACGGTCACCATCGACCACGTCGCCGGGATCGCGGTCCGCAACCCGGAGATCGTCGAGGTCGCGAGGCACTACGGCACGACGATTCGTACGTGTCTGCCGGCGGACCCGGAAACCAAGGGCGGATCCGAGTCCACGGTGAAGATCGCGAAGGCCGATCTGGTGCCCCGGGACGTCAATCTGCGCGAACAATACAAGACGTTCGGCGAGCTGGAAGCCGCCTGCCGGCAGTTCTGCGAGGAGGTCAACTCCCGCACGCACAAGGCGACTCGACGCAAGCCGGTCGAGCGGCTCGCGGAGGAACAACAGCGTCTGCATCCGTTGCCGAGGCGGCCGTTCACCGCCGCCTTCGGCACCACCCGCCGGGTGACCTGGGAGTCGACGATCTCGGTCGACGCGGTCCGCTACTCAGTCCCGCACGAGCTGATCGACACCCGGGTCTGGGCCCGTTTCCACGGCGACGAGCTGATCGTCACCGCCGTCGACGAGACCGGCTCGGCCCACGAGGTCGCCCGCCACCCGCGCGGCGAGCCCGGCTCGCCGGTCCTGGAGGATGCCCACTACCCGCCGCGCGAAGACAAGGAAAGGGACCGCACTCCGAGGGCGACCTCCGCAGAGGAAGCTGCGTTCCTCCAGCTCGGCCCAGGTGCTGCGAGCTGGCTGGTCGAGGCCGGGGCTGCCGGGGTTCGCCGGATCAAGGCGAAGATGGCCGAGGCCGTCGCGCTCTCAAAGCTCTACTCCATAGCGGAAGTTGACCGGGCGCTCGGCACCGCCGCGGTCACCTCCCGCTTCGCGGACAAGGACCTTTTGTCGATCCTCGACTACCAGGCCGTTCACGGCCTGGCCGAGCCGGTCCGCCGCAGTGAGGCCCACTCGCTGCAGCCCGGCACCTCTGCCTGGTCCGCCCTCGGCGCCCCCGCCCCGAGCACTCCTGATCTTTCCGAGCACGACGAAAGCGACCACGTCTGATGGCCACCCCGATCCGCACCGTTCTCGGCACGAACGGCGACCCGCTCTCCGAGGCCATCGAGCTCACCAGACGGCTCAAACTGCCGCACATCCGCCGCTCGTTGACCGACATCATCCCCACCGCGAAGGCCCAACGCTGGGATCCCGCCGAGGTCGTCCGCGTCCTGCTGGCGGAGGAAGCCGCCGGCCGCGACCGGGCCAACCTGCACACTCGCCGCAAGCGGGCCGGGTTCCCCACCGGCAAGACCTTCGGGGACTGGCACGAGACCAAGTCGTCCATACCGCGGGCCACTCAGGACGCCCTCAAGAGCCTGGAATGGGTCGGCCGACGGGAGAATTTTTGTATTTGTGGACCGTCGGGGACGGGAAAGTCGCACTTCACCGAGGCCCTCGGGCAGACCGCGGTCGAGGCCGGCCTGACCGTCGCCTGGTTCACCATCGAGGACCTGGGGATGCTGGTCCGCCGGCACCGCGCGGACGACTCCATCGCCCGGGCCCTCGCGAAGATCGTCCGCTCGGACCTGATAATCGTCGACGACATCGGCCTGCTGCCCGTCTCCGAGGACGCCGCCGAGGGCTTCTACCGCCTGGTCGATGCCGCATATGAACGGCGCTCGATCGCGGTTTCGAGCAACCTCCATCCGTCCGGATTCGACGAGATCATGCCCAAGACCCTGGCCACCGCGACCGTCGACCGACTCCTCCACCACGCCCACGTCACGGTCACTCAGGGTGATTCGTTCCGGTTCACCGAGGCCACCACCGGAAAGGGAGTGAAGCCCTTCAGCTGATCCACGTGAATCGAAGGCGGGGAGAATATCTGGCCGCAAGCGGGGCGATCATGTCGTCCACCTGCGGGGATGCCTCACGGCCGCCAGCGGGGACGATCAAGAGGCCGTTGACAAGCGAGGCTGTGTGTTTCGACGCTGATCTCTACCCAAGCGCCGTCAATGGTGCCGGGGATCGCCGATGCGAGATCGAACAGGACCGGCCAGTTGCCCATCTGAAGATAGGCCCCGTCCTCGTCGAGATGGAGCTGCCCCCTCATAACCACATGGTCCCCCTCCTGCCGGAGTCCAGGCTCGGCAAGAGATGCTGACTGCGTGTTCTGCCCCCAGAGGATGTCGACGTCGACGGTCCATTCGACGAGGTGATTGCCGTCGGCTTCCTGCGGATCACCACGCCAGAGCACCACGGCGGCTCCAATGGGTGTGTGAACCCGAACTGTCATCGGCCGCGGCGGGATCTGCGGCATCTTCTCCGTGCGGACGAACATCGCCACATCATCCATGACCCCACCCAAGCAGCCGAGCGTGGTCGCGCGTCACAAGATCTTCGCCAGAGCCGAATTACTTGACCGCTGACACGCGCGGTGTGGGGCTGTTGAGATGCCGGGTATTTAGACCGTGTCCTACATGGTGATCATTCGTTGGACTGGTCATGGGGCGGGGTACGTGGAGTTGGATTGTTCCGGATGGTCTGTGGGAGATCGCGAAGCCGCTGATCCCGCCGTCGAGAGTGCGGCCGCAGGGCGACGGAACGCAGGACACGCCTGATGAGACGCTGTTCGCCGCCATCATCTACGTCCTGGTCAGCGGTTGTGCCTGGCGCCAACTGCCGCCCTGCTTCGGGATATCGAAGTCGACCGCCCACCGCAGATTCCTGATCTGGTCGAGAGCCGGCGTCTGGGGCCGCCTGCACGAAGCCGTGCTGCACCGCCTCGACGACGCCGGACTCATCGACGTCACCCGCGTCGTCCTCGACACCGCCCACGTCAGGGCTAAAAAAGGGGCGCACACACAGGCCCGAGCCCCGTGGACCGGGGCAAGCCGGGCTCCAAGATGCACGTCCTGTCGGACGCGAACGGACTACCCCTCCTCGTCGGTGTCTCAGCCAGCAACACCCACGACAGCGAAGGGCTGAAGCCCATGGTCGCCGGTCACCAAACGAGACACGACCCTCACCGAGGCCGGTACTTCAAGCCCCAGCGCCTGCACGCAGACAAAGCCTACGACCATGCCAGCCTGCGGAAATGGCTGCGCGGCAAGCGCATCGGAGTCAGGATCGCGCGCAAAGGCATCGAGTCCAGTGAACGGTTGGGACGCCGAAGGTGGGTGATCGAGCGCACGATGTCGTGGCTGTCCGGCTACCGCAGACCCAACCCCCGCTACGAGCGCAATCCCCGCAACTACCTGGCCTTCCTCGGACTCGCCGCCGCCCTCTGCTGCTACAAACGCCTCGTCCGCCTCACCACGTAGGACACGGTCTTAAGCAGTGGGGCTTCCGTGAGTACCGCCTCGGTCAGGTTGGCTCCCGTCAGCCTCGCCCCGGTCAGATCGGCCCTCGTGAGCGTCGCCTTGAACAGGTTGGCCTTCGTAAGAGTCGTCCCGTACAGGTCGGTCTCCGTGAGTGCCGCCTCGGTCAGGTCGGCCTCGGTCAGCGTCGCTCCGGTCAGGTCGGCCTTCCTGAGCGTCGCCTCAGTCAGATCGGCCTTCGTGAGGGTCGCCAGGGTGAGGTCTGTAGGGACTCATCGTCCATGTCTTACGGCGCTCTTGTGAGCTGCGGCTTCACGCGGTGCCTCACGGAGTGTCAGCAGAGAGCCGTCTCATCACGATGTCACTTCCTCGGAGATCCGCCATCTCGAAGGTTGACCGCGACCGACAGAGGGTGCCGCACCATGGCACGGCACCCTCTCGGTTCGAGCGGATCAGAGTTGCTGTCCCACCCAACAGTTGTTGCCTACGAAGCCCTCCTCATCCCTCGCTGTGGCATTTGAGCTGTGCGTCGATCTGCGCGGCGGTTCTGGCACCGTCTCGGGTCCAGTACTGCCCGTCGGGTATATGGGCTGCTTTGACCTTGCTGATGTTGAACACGTCCCCGGTGCCGTCCTCAACTCCGGCGAAGGTGACGGAGACGTCGAGGTTGTTCGGCAAGGTCTTGGGCTGTGTTCCTGGACTCGCCTTCAGGAAATCGTCCACCTTCCACAAGGTGACCGCACCGTGCCTTCCTTCTGGGGTCTTGGGGCCACTTGCCCGCCAGAGCAGCTTTTCGGAGTCGCTGTTGTATACCTCGACCGTTCCCACCTTGTCCGTTGGGCAGGTCGGCATCTTGACCGAGATGCGGGAGTCGTCGATCCGCATCCCGGTCAAGATGGTCGTGGTCGGGTCGGACATGCTGTAGACGCCGTACACCCAGGTACCCACGGCCGTCAGGACGGCGAGTCCGCAAATCGACCCGCCCACCGCCAGTGGCCAGATGGCTTGCCTTTGGGGTTGGTTCAGTGGATGCATTCGTAGTAATGCCCGTCTCTGTATCCGGCACGGCGTTCCCACTTGTTGTGGCACGCGTTTACGCCTGCTCTGAGGTACATGTAGCCGAAGTGCCACCCGTACCTCATCCACTGCTTCTTGTGGCGCTTCTCGTGCCGCATTCTGTCCGCTGTGACACTGCTGCTGTACGAGGTGAAGTAGGTAGTGCCGAGGGTGGTTCCGGCTCGCAGATGGAGTCCTCTGCCGCCGGAGCAGACGCGCATACCGTAGCGGTACCGGCAGCGGTAGCCGAGGTAGCGGGACCCGACGTACGCGAGGCCGAAGCCGACGATGCGTGCCTGCTGGCGGTTTCTCCACCTGAGGTAGCCGCCGTAGGCGCGGCTTCCGTAGTGCCAGGCGAGCTTCGCGAAGGGGTTGACGTGGAAGCCCCAGAACCTGCCGTCGAGGTCGTAGCGGTTGATCGGGTCGCCGCCGCAGTACTCGTAGGCGTTGGCCGAGCCGCCAGGTACGGGGTCGATGGACAGAAAGCGTCCGGTGGTGGGGTCGTAGAGGCGCACGCCCATGAGGGTGGCGCCGGTGACTGTCTCGCTGGAGCGTTGTTTTCCGCCGAGCCAGCCGTAGCGGGTGGCGGTGGTGTCGCCCTGTGGGTTGCCGTACTCGTCGTAGGCGAGTGCGGTCAGGGTCTGGCTGGTGTCCAGGGGGAGTTCCACGGTGACGTCGCCGTGGATGTCGGCGAGCTGCAGGACGGTGTCGCCGGTGGCGCTGGTGACGGCGCCGAGGTCTCCGCCGATGCCCTGGACGTTGCGGCTGATCGTCGTGCTGGTCTCCTGGATCCAGTCGGGGCTGTCGCCGTCGGCGCCGTAGTGGTCGGTCTTGGATCCGGTCTGGGTCCAGGTGCCACTGTTGTTGGTTTCGGTGGTCCAGGCAGCGAGGCGGCCAGCCGCGTCCAGGGTCCAGGTCTGCCGGCTGGTGCCGGAGGTCTGCTGGCGGACGAGGTCGTTGGCGTAGTAGCCGATCGTCGCGCCGGACGCCTGGGTCGTGGTGCGCCCGAGAGCGTCGTAGACCGTGCCGGAGCTCTCGAGCCGGTCGGCGCTGTCGTAGGTGTACGACGTCGTCGTCGCACCCGTAGACGTGCAAGCCGCGCCGACGTCGCTGGTGGCGACGGCGAGGGCGGTGCGGTTGGAGTTGCTGTCGAAGGTGTAGTCGCGGCGGGTGCAGGCGCCGTCCGGATCGGTGTCGTCAGCCCCGGTGAGGCGTCCGGCCGCATCGTAGGTGTAGGCGCGGCTGCGGCTTTGTCCAGCGGTGTCGGCGTCCGCGACGACCTGGCCCTGGACGCTCTGGTCGACGTTGTCGGAGGCGACGACGGCGCCATCGCTGTCCTGGGTGTAGACCCGGGACGTCTCCGTGCCCACCTCGTCCTGGGTGACGGTCAGGGTGTAGCCGCCGGGCAGTGACTCGGTGGCGAGGTCGCCGTCCGCGTCGTAGGTGCCGACGACCGAGTCGGTGCGGGAAGTCTCCACACCGCGCGGGTCCTTGGTCGTGTCGTAGCGGAGGTCCGCCAGGCCCGTCAGGTGGTTGCTTAGGGCCGGTGGTGGTCGGGGCTGGAGTGTGTTGCCTCCGGTACATAGGTCGGGGGAAGCGGCGAGGCCGAACAGGGAAACGGTTTGATCTGCGGCTAGGCCGTGGATCAAAGGAAGAGGCCCCTTGGTGGATGGCGAATTCGAGGGGGCTCGCGCGCTGTACAGGGACGTCGACAGCCTTCTGATCCGTAGCTCTGCAGAGATCGGTCAACGGAGGTCATACAGGCGGTCGTTCGGCTCCTGAGGGTTGCTGTGGGGCATGGTCGGTTGCTGTGGTTCCTGTACTTCTCTGCTGTACAGCGGGATGTCCCCATCAGGATCGGGTGTTGACCTCGCCTGCGACAATTCACCCATGAATGACGTCTCTGAGCCGCAGACCTTCGCTTCGCCGCTCAAGCCCGTCGACCTGCCCACCATCGCGCCTGAACGTGAGTCCTTGGCAGGGTGGCTCGATTACCATCGCGCCGAGCTGCTGAGGAAGCTCGCCGGGTTGACCGAGGAACAGGCTGCCCAGCGTGTCGTTCCGTCCCTCACCACCCTGCACGGATTGGTGCGACACCTCACCAAGGTCGAGTTCATCTGGTTTGTTGCCGTCATCGGCCAGAGCGAGGAACCCGCGCCTTTCGGTTGGCCGAAGCGCAAGGACGGTGACTTCCTGTTGGACGACGGCGCGACCCTGGCCGAGGACGTCGCGCGCTATGTGGCCGCCTGCGAGCGCAGCCGCGAGATCTTCGCCGGGGTTTCACTGGACGATGTTTGCACGCACCATCGATTTGGGGATCTCGACGTGCGGTGCATCGTGATGCACGTGATCAGGGAATACGCCCAACACAGCGGCCACGCGGACGTCATCCGCGAACTCATCGACGGCAGTACGCAGAGCTGAGCCCCCTCACGCCTCCGGGCGCGGCCTATGGCGCCGTCCGGACCGCTCTTCACTGATCCGTCCCGAGCGTGGGCACGCGGTCGGTGGAGTCTCAACGGGCGTGGCAAGACCTGTCTTCTTGCCCTGGGTGTTGTCGGGGATTTTGGTGACCTGCGTTTTCGCTGCTCAGGGGCGGTGGGATCGTGCGCCTGGTGGTCGTCCTTGGCCAACGTTGAGCGACCTCGGACGACCCAGGGACGGCCCAGCTGTGGGTCACATGAACGGCATCAGCCGGCGGAGGCCGCCCGCCATTGCGCGGTGATGCATCCCTCTTCCATGTCCCACCACTCCTTGGCGACGCCGTGGTTGAGCAGCCGTTGCACCTTGGCGAGATCGGCTGTGGGCGGGACGTCCAGGGCGACCATGCCGAACTTCTCTATGCCCTCGCCGCAGACTCCGAGTTCGCGAAACGCGTTGATCACGCTCTGCCGTGCAGCTGCTGAACCGTCGTCGCGGAGCACGATGAGGCGGATTGTGCAGTTATCCGAACGCCGAACCACCTCACCGGCCCATCGCACGCCCTCCTCGTCAGGGTCGGTGGCCACGACGTCTCCGCAGGCGATGCCTCGGACGAACCAGGGGATGTTGTCGAGCCGTGCGGTGCCGTCGCCTTGGTCGACCGCCCACAGGCTCTCCACGGATGCCGGGGGCCAGTCGTTTTCGATCTCGAGCCGGAAGTGCACCTTCACGTACGGGCCCTCGGGGTTCGTCATGGTTCCCAGGATGCAGAACCCTGCCGCGCCGGCCGTAGGTGGGTGACGGATGACGTCTGCTCAGAGCTGGACACGGGTTGGTTCTTGCCTCAGCCGACGGCAGTCAGCCACGACGGCGAGGAGGCCGACCGATCACGCGCGCGTATGTCTCGCTGCGCCCCCACCGGCCTGCGCCACGTTGCCGGTGTCGTCGACCAGACCAAGTCAGGACGGTTGACCCGCAACGACGGTGCCTGCCCTCATCAGGTCGGGAAGCTGCGGGCGTTCGGGGCCGGTTCGGACGCTGACCTGGGCGAACGGTTCGGGTGCGGCCTCGTCGGGCTCGGCTGCGCTTGTGGTGCGGTCGTTCCGCTACTCGGTTCCCCGGTTTGACTTGTAGCGCTCGGGAAAGTCGGGGTGCTCCTGGTAGGGCAGGGCAAGATCGAGTAGGTCGTCGCAGGGCCAGAGGTCACCGTCGAACTGGCAGTCGCCACGGTCGTCCCAAGGTCGCTCGGGATCACCTTCGGCCGGACTGAGCCCGTGCCGGTTCAGGACGCGTTGCTTGGCCTCGACTTCGCGCAGCACGCGGGCAGGGTCGTGCAGGGCCACGTGCCGCGCGATCTCAGTGTGGAAGCTGGTGAGATCACCTCGGCCGAAGTCGACTGCGTCTCCATGCGCGATCCAGTCCGCAGAGAATCCGGCCCCGTCGCAGCGCCGGGCCAGGTCGGCGTCCTCGTCCAGGCGCGCCCTGAGGAACGCCACCAGGTCGTTGGTCATGGCGGCATCCTCAACCATGGTGCCTGCGCCGGCACTTGCTTTACGCCCGTCCCTCATCTCCCAGGGCTTCGGCGTTCTTGCGCATGTCCGCTTTGAGAACATGCGAGGTCCAGAAGGACAAGGGCGGCCTGCGGGGCGCCCTTGTCCTTCTGGACCTCGCATGTTTGAGGGCCGAGGCGAGCCGTACGCGTCCCCTCGACGCCCCAGAGCCCGATCAGTGCTCGCAGATCGTCTCGTGTTGAATCTGCCGTACTGGTGTCCGACTGACAGAAGGTGGTTTCGATGCAGGCGCTGCTCGTGATGGATGTTCAGCAGGGCGTGGTCGCACGGGTTCCTGAGCGAGCCGAAGCGATCCTCGCCCGACTGGCCCAGGCGGTCGCCGCGGCCCGGGCTGCGGAAGTTCCCGTGATTCACGTGGTGGTCCGGTTCCGGGACGGTCACCCGGAGATAAGCCCCGCCAACAAGGCGTTCGGGCCGCTGATCGGCACGGACGCACTGACCGAATCGAACCCGCTGTCGCGAATCCACCCGGCGGTGGCGCCGCTGCCGGGCGAGCCGGTCGTCGCTAAGCGCTTCTTCGGCGCGTTCTCCGGGACCGATCTGGATGCCTTGTTGTGCGCCCGTGGCATCAACACGCTGGTGCTGGCCGGCCTTGGGACCAGCGGCGTCGTGTTCGGCACGCTGCGGGAGGCAACCGAGCGCCAATACCGGCAGATCGTCCTGTCCGACGGCTGCGACGACCTGGACCCGGAGGTCAGCAGCTTCCTGCTGGAGAGGGTCTTTCCTCGGGAAGCCGAGGTAATGACGATCGACGAATGGGCGAAGACCCTCCGTTAGCGTCGCCAGGCAGACTGCGTCAGCCAGTCCGACGGAACGGATGGCCACCGAAGGACCGGGTGCGAGGACAGGCGATTTCCACTCGGAGCGGAAGCAGGACAGGCACTGGCTTCCAAGATCATGGAGTTCTCAACGCCCCGTGACCTGCCAGGAAGACCGTGTCTGCCGACGCATCATCCCCGATCCCGCGCGCCCTAGACCAACTCCGCGAGCAGCACGCGGTCGCGCCCGGGGAGGTTCCGGGTCTGCTGGAGCGGCTGGCCCAGGTGCCGGACCCCCGCGATCCTCGCGGCGTGCGACATGCGCTGGCCGTTGTGCTCGCGCTGACCGCGTGTGTGGTGCTGGCCGGGGCGACCTCGCTGCTGGCGGTCGGCGAGTGGATCGCGGACGCGCCAGCGCAGGTTCTGGAGCAGCTCGGCGTGCGCCCCGATCCGGTGCTGCCCAGGCGGCTGGTGCCCGCCGAGGCGACGGTCCGTCGGTTGCTCGCCCGCATCGACGGCGACGCCCTGGACCGGACGGTGAGCGGCTGGCTCGCCGACCGCCGGCCGGCCGCGGCCGGATTGCGCGGCCTGTCCGTGGACGGCAAGTCCCTGCGCGGCGCGGCGAGGGCCCGCGGACGGAAGATTCACCTGCTCGCCGCGGTGGAGCACACCACCGGGCTGGTCCAGGCCCAGCTCGACGTCGGCGAGAAGACCGGTGAGACCACCTGCCTCCAGCCGCTGCTGGACACCGTCGCCGACCTCGCCGGGACGGTCGTCACCAGCGACGCGCTCCACACTCAGCGCGAGCACGCCAGCTACCTCCTCGGTCGCCGGGCCCAATACATCGCGATCGTCAAGGGCAACCAGTGCGCCACGAGGCGCTCTGACACATCCCCGCCGAAGGCGGGACAGACTCGAAGGGAGGTCTGCTGGGTCCGATGGCTTACCTGGATCCGAAAGGTGAAGGGGACCAGAGCATGCCAGGAAACCGGCGACCGGGCCCAGGTGCCTGGGGCGGTGCGCTGGGGGACCCGCGCGGTATGGCGAAAGCTTGACTGCCTGAACCCCAATCTCCAGCGGCAGCAATTTACTGCGACCGGAACGGCACCTGAAACCGGTGCCCGTCGTGACCGGGGACGTACTGGTTCGCCCTGGTCAACCTTCGCGGCGGGAGCGATGCCCAACGAGGGCATTGAAGGAGATGAATGGGGCGCCTGGGCCGCACTGATCGTGTGTCAGAGACGAACGTGGGATCACCGTCCCAGTACGGCTGGCGGTGACGGAGTGCCCGTAGTAGTCGCCGGAGTCACGCCCGGCCGGGGAGAGCGGGAAAGCCGCTCGCAGGGCGAAGGGGCACAGGCGGTACGGACACCGGCGACACCGGGGAGGTATGCGAAATGCAGAGCGCTGACACAGTGCTCGGTGTCCTGAGCGACAGGGGCAGACGCGGTCTGTCTCTGGAACGGTTGTATCGGCAGCTGTTCAGCGAACAGCTGTTCCTGATGGCCTACGGGCGCATCTACGCCAACGGCGGAGCGATGACGCCCGGGGTCGACGGGAAGACACCCGACGGGATGAGCCTGGGAAGAATCCGGGAGGTTATCGGCCTGTTGAAGGCCGAGCGCTACCGGTTCTCTCCGGTCCGGAGGGTGCACATCCCGAAGAAGAACGGAAGTCTGCGGCCCCTGGGGCTGCCGACCTGGTCGGACAAACTGGTCGGGGAGGTGGTGCGTCTCCTGCTGGAGGCGTACTACGAACCGCAGTTCTCGTCTAGGTCGCACGGTTTCCGCCCCGGCCGGGGCTGCCACACCGCGCTCGACGAGATCGCTTCGACATGGACGGGCACCACCTGGTTCATCGAGGGCGACATCGCCGACTGCTTCGGCAGTCTCGACCACGAGGTCATGCTCGCGATCCTGGCCGAACGCATCCATGACGGACGCTTCCTGGCCCTGGTCTCGGACATGCTGCGGGCGGGATATATGGAGGACTGGATCTGGCACGCTACCTACTCCGGTGCACCACAAGGAGGAGTGGTCTCGCCGATCCTGTCCAACATCTACCTCGACCGTCTCGACAGGTTCGTGGAAGAGGAACTGGCACCGGCCTTCACTCGGGGCGCCACGCGCCGCAGGAACCGGGAGCACGCGAACGTCACTGCGACGATCGGCTACTGGAGACGCAAAGGCGACCGCGCCAAGGTGCGGTCGCTGCGCAAGATCCAGCAGTCGATTCCGAGCATCGACGTGAACGACCCCGGCTACCGGCGGCTGAGGTATGTCCGATACGCCGACGATCACCTGCTGGGGTTCGTCGGTCCGAAGACCGAAGCCGAGGAGATCAAGGACAAGCTCGCCGTGTTCCTGCACGACGAGTTGAAACTCCGGCTCTCCGCCGAGAAGACCTTGATCACACACGCCCGCACCCACAAGGCGCGGTTCCTCGGCTACGACATCTGGACCAAGCACAACGACACCTGGCGGACGAAGGGACGACGAGTCCTCAACGGATCCATCGCCCTCGGCATCCCGCCTGAGACCGTCAACACCAGATGCCGGGCCTACCAGCGCGGACAGGGCAAACCTCTGATCCGCAACGACCTGATCCGCACCAGCGACCACAACATCGTCGCCACGTTCGGGATGGAATACCGCGGCTACGTCCAGTACTTCCAGATGGCAGGGAACATCAACTGGCTGAACAAGCTCCGCCAGTACATGGAACGGTCGATGTTCTCGACCCTGGCTGCCAAGCACCGCCGCCCACCCTGGGTCATGCGCAACCGCCTCAAGAGCACCGTCGAGACCCCGTTCGGGAAACGCCGGTGCTTCGAAGCGGTCCAACGCGCGCCCTCGGGCGCGGTGTTCACCGCTAGGTTCGGCGGCATCCCTCTGCGCCGGCGCACACACGCCCGCCCGATCATCGACGGAGCGTGGCCGACCAGAAAGGGACGCCAGCTCACCGCCCGGCTGACCGCCGGCATCTGTGAACTGTGCGAGTCGCACGACGGGATCACCGTCCACCACGTCAGGCGACTCTCCGACCTCAACCGATACAGCTCCACGGCCGCACCCCGATGGGTCGAGACCATGCGGACCAGACGACGGAAGACCCTGATCGTCTGCGACCGCTGCCACGCCGAGATCCATCAGCAGCCGATCGCTCAGTAGCACCGCTGGAGAGCCGGATGCGGGGAAAGCTCGCACGTCCGGTTCGGAGGGAGGCCACGCGGAAAAGGGCCAGCTCGAAACCGGTACCTCGCCGCGTGGCCGACCCTACGAAGAAGCTGCGCAAGCAGCTGAACTCCCTGCACTGGAAGGAAATCCCCCTCCAGGGGCGCACCCGGGGAACCGGCCACGGCCGCGCCGAGATCCGCCGCATCAAGGTCGCCACCGTCAACAACCTGCTCTTCCCCGGAGCCCGCCAGGCCGTCCAGATCAAGCGCCGCCGCACCGACCGCAAGACCGGCAAGACCACGATCACCACCGTCTACGCGGTGACCAGCCTGACCGCCGAGCAAGCCACCCCCGCCCAGCTCGCACAACTGATCCGGGACCACTGGAAGATCGAGGCCCTGCACCAGGTGCGGCGGTGGCTGTCCGCGGCCCACTCCTGGGGCAGGAACAGTCTCCACTGCAGGGGGCAGGAGGCAGTGTCACTGGCAGCGTGGACACTGACCGCGACCTGGCAGTTCGCGCGTTTGCCCAGGGCTCCGCAGTACTGCGGAGCCACACCGACCGACATCCGGCCGTCCTTGGGCATCGACACATCGTCGATCACCCAGGCCACCGGGTCGACCAGGGGCAGCAGCCGTTCGTTGACCCGCAGCTGCACAGGCTCCGGATCCCAGGTCGACTGGTTCACGAACTGCTGCAGGTTTTGTTCGTTGCCGTCCGGCAGTCGCGCAGCCATCGCCTGGATCGACTTGCGGCGGCCGTCCAGCATGAGTCCGCGCAGATACCAGTCGCCCTTGGCCCGCTAATCCTTCCGCGGAACCGAAGCGAACACATCGGCCACGAACAACGCCAACGTCGCCCGAACACGCCTCACTTCATGTAAGTCCACCAACCCAACATGCTCTTGATCAGCGCCAACAGGAAGACCTAACGGAGTCCTACTACGGCCAGTGCTCCGCTCCAGAGCGCAGTGCTCGCGATAGCCGTCGGGCACGGCACCGAGAGCGACGCGTGCGCGACGACCGGTTCCCATACTCTTGGCCGGGTCGACAGGTGTCACCGGAGGCTGAACCGTGCCGCCTCGGCGACTGACCGGCCAGGTCGGATCCTGGGACGTCAGGCGACGCCTGTGTCCGCCAGTTTTTCGAAAAAGAACTCATGCTTGAGGAACGACACGTCGTACTCGTGCCCCGGATACGGAGGAATCAGCTGAGCTGCCTGGAACAGTCTCCAGCCGTCCTCCAGCGCGTGGACGCCCGAGGTGTACGGGGGCTTGTCGCTGTCGCCGGTCGTCGGTGTCGTGAGGCCCGTGCCGTCGTAGAGAGACCAGCCCACCACATCCGCGTCCAGTGCGGAGGTGGCCAGGTAGAGCACCAAGACCTGCTGACGCATGCTCATGCGGCCTGCCTCTCGGGACGGTTGGAGACACGAGACACCCAGTGGTCCAAGTCGAAGGTGTCGTCACCCGTGAGCGAGCGCCACAGGAGGACGCGGTTGTAGATCTCCAGGCGTCCGGTGGCCTGCTCGTACCACGGGAACATCGTCGACAGCTCCGCGGTGACGCGAGGATCTCCCAGGTCCGACGTGTCCCACAACCGGAGTTGACGCACAGTGGGATTGAAGCGGATCTTGAACATGTACCGGACGGCATCACTGTCGTTGCGCCGGCCTCCGTGCCACAGCCCATGGTGCAGAAACACCACGGTGCCGGCGGGGCAGACAAGCCGACTCTGCCCTCTCAGGTTCTGGTAGCGACCTGTGTCCGACTCGTTCGTACGCCGCAGATGACTCCCCGGCACGCTGAGGGTGCCACCCATGTCGAGCGTCACGTCCTGCGGGTAGTACATCAACTGTATGTCGAACGCGTCGGTGCGCACGTCGATGATCGCGTCCCCGTGCAGCGGCTGCGCCTGCCCCTCACGAGGCTCCCGGATGTGGACGGCATGGTGGTCGACGCTGGGTTCGGGCCCGACGAGACTGCGCAACGCCCCTGCAATCTGGGGGATTTCGAGCAAGGTTCGGGCAAAGGACCCCTCAAGGTAGGCGTCCGGCACACTGCTGCCGTAGGGGACCCCCGGTACGCCCTTGCGCAGGGTCTCGATCCCCACGACGTTCAGCTCGGGTGGCACCACGGAGTCCAGCCGCAGGGATCCATGGGACACGAAGTGCGCCATCTGCACCGAACTCAGGAGCTTGGTGTTGGTCATGCGCTCCAACGTAGGACCACCGCCCCAGTCGGGGCGTTGGCTCCGCTCACCACTGCTGGTAATTTTCCACCATGCATGAGACAGAGATCCATCTCGGCGAACCACCCGTCGTGGTGAACATCGGAGTCGGCGTGCATGGAGTCGCCAACCGGACGGATATCTTCAGACTCCCTGAACTGTGGCAACTCCACCTCTACGGATACGAAGCAGAACTGACTGTCGAGGGCACAACGCACGCCATCAGACCCGGCCGGGTGAGCCTGGTGCCGCCCGGCACCACGGTCAGGTACCACTACAAGGGCCGCTCGGAACATCTCTACGCCCACCTGCGCATCGCGCCTGTCGGCCCACCACACCCAGTCGCCGTCATTCAGAACGCAGGCCTTGAATTCCCCGTGCTGACCCGCCTGTTGTTACAGGGGATCGCCGGGTTCCCCGGCGAACCCGAACACAGCCGTGCCGAACTGTGGACTGCACTGTGGCGCATCGTGCGACTAGCGCCGGCCCCGAGAACCGGCCCTCACCCCGCGGTCACGACCGCAATCGCCCACATCGAGGCGCACCTGGCCGCCCCGCTGACGGTGCCCGACATCGCCCGGAACGCCGATGTGTCACACAACCACCTCACCCGCCTCTTCCGGGCCGAGACGGGCACCACGGTCATCGCCCACATCCGCCACCGAAGGATGGAACGGGCACATCACCTGCTGCGCGCCTCCACCCTGTCCATCCCGGCGATTGCCGCCTCGGTCGGGATCCCCGACCTCCAGGCATTCAACAAGGCCTGCCACCGCGAACTGGGTGCTTCGCCACGTGCACTGCGCAACGGGAGACCGCCCGTCGAAACGCAGGAGGGGGCTCCGATCACCTCCGTCACGGACGCGCGTTCCGGCCGAGTACACCCGTAGCAGACACCGAGGTACCCCACGCCCCTGTCGTGAAGGTGACCGCCGCATTCGGGACGGTCGCCAGTAGGGGGTGTCGTGCGGCAGCTTGCCGGAGACCCCGGCCACACATGCCGAACGTCGCGATGAGCAACCCCATGACAAATCTGAACACCACGTTGGCCATGCCGAAGTCGAGGATGTTCGCGAGGCGGTCCAGTACGAAGAGATGGAAAAGCCCGCTCAGCACGAACAGCCCGCCCACCGCCATGTTGAGGGTCGAGGCGAAGTTGCCGCTGATCACAGCTCCGGCGAGCAGCGCCGGCCCCACCACGGTGGAGATGACGCTGAGCGCGACGTTGGTGGTCATGCCCGCGATCGTGTTGCCCGCCGTGCCGAAAGGGCTTAGGACGTCGGCGAAGCCCAGGCCCGCGAAGGCGAGCAGGACGAGGCCGCACAAGGCGGCACCACAGCAGTAGACGGTCGCCAGGTGGTGATCGACGGGAAGTTCACCTCGTAGCTTCACGCACGTTTTTCACGTCACATGACGGACTTCGAAGCATTTCTCCGTTATGTTCACCCGTCCGTCCGGACCGGCGGCGCCTCCCGACGCGACCGGGCCACGCAGGCCGGAGAGGGCGTGCGGGAGCAGCCGTTCAGCGGCTCAGTCGGGCGAGTTCCTGGTTCATCTCGGCGAGGAAGCGGACGACGACCGCCAGTTCGTCGGGGGTGAAGCGCTCGCATGCGGCTGCGGTGCTGTGGGCCAGCGGCCGGAAGTACTCACTGGCGACGCGTCGGCCCGCCGCCGCATAGCACAGGTGCACCACTCGGCGGTCGTCGACCGCTCGGACGCGTTGGATGTGCCCCGCCTTCTCCAGCCGGTCGATGCAAGCGGTCACCGCACCGGACGTGAGGCTGAGCCGCTCGCGCAGTCGGCCGGGCGTCATGGGCCCCTCGTCGGTGTCGGCGTCGAGGATCGCGATCAGGGCCAGTACGTCGGTGAGATGCAGTCCCTGCGCCTGGGCGAACTTGTGCGCGATGCGATTGAACTCGGCGTTCATTCCGCGCAGGAGCACAGCGAAGGACTGCAATCCCGTCGGGTCGTCTCCGGGCAGGGGCGACGAGGAGTTGTTGACGGGCATGACCCCAGTATATGTTCTCTCAATCATTGAGATACTTGATGATTGACTTAATTCCGCAGTAGCTTGAGGATGCTCATGGGAACCACACAGCGCCGGGCCCGGTGGCTCGTACCGCTCGTCCTGCTCCTCGTCTGGCTGGGCACGGGCTCATCGCTCGGTCCTTACGCTGGGAAACTGGGCGAGGTGGCCACCAACGACCAGGCCGCGTTTCTGCCGCAGAGCGCCGAGTCGACCCGGGTGCTCAAGGCTCGTGAGGCGTTCGACCAGTCCGAGACCCTGCCGGCCATCGTGATCTGGACGGCGCGCGGGTACCGGATCAGCGAGGCCCAGCAGACCGCCGCCACCCGCGCGATCGGCGCACTCGCCGGAGAGCCTGGAGTGGTCGGCCCTCCCTCGCCCGCCCTCCTGTCCGATGACGGACAGGCGTTGCAGGCCGTCGTACAGCTGAAGTCCGACCTCGGGGAGACCCTTCCGGATGTCCTCGGCACGGTGCGTGAGGCGGCCCGAAGTGTGCCGGGCACCACGGCACAGGTGGCGGGCCCCGCGGCGAACCAGGCAGATCTGGCCGATGCGTTCGGGGGCATCGACGGGCTGCTGCTGGGGGTGGCGCTCGGCGCCGTTCTGCTGATTCTGCTGCTCGTCTACCGGAGCGTCCTGCTGCCCTTCCTGATCATTCTCGGAGCGGTGTTCGCCCTGGGACTGGCCTGCGCTGTCGTCTACGCGCTCGCGGACCGCGGCATCGTCCGGGTCGACGGGCAGGTGCAGGGCATCCTGTCCATCCTCGTGATCGGCGCCGCCACCGACTACGCGCTCCTACTGACCGCCCGCTTCCGCGAGGAACTCGCCGTGCGCGAGGACCGGAGGGCCGCTGCTGTGGCCGCGGTACGGCGCTCGTTCGGCGCGATCACGGCGAGCGCCGCCACCGTGGCGCTCGGGCTGCTGGCCCTCCTCGCCAGCGACCTCACGAACAACCGTGCCCTCGGCCCGGTCGGCGCCATCGGCATCGTCTGCGCCGCGCTCTCCGCACTCACCTTCCTGCCGGCCGTGCTGGCGCTGCTGGGCGGTGCCGCCTTCTGGCCTTCCCGGCCGAAGGCGTCGGACGCGTCCGTGGAAGCGCACGGTGTGTGGGGGCGGGTCGGCGCGGCCGTGGACGCGCGACCACGTCGGACCTGGGTGGTGACCGCTCTCGTCCTGGCGGTCTTCGCGGCCTTCGCACCCTCCCTGTCCGCCAGGGGCGTCCCCCTCGACCAGATCTTCGTGCGCGACGCACCCTCGGTCGCCGCCCAGAAGGCGCTCGAACAGCACTTCCCCGGCGGATCCGGCAACCCGGCTGTCGTAGTCGCCGATGCCGACCGGACAGCTCAGGTGACTGCCGTGGCCAGGAACACCAAGGGCGTGGCATCAGCCGGCACCGTCTCCGCCTCGGGACGGCCCGACGCCGATGCGCCGCTCGTCGTCGACGGCCGGGTGCGGATCGACGCCGTCCTGGAGGCGGCGGCCGACAGCGACGCCGCCAAGGAGACCGTCGCCCGGCTGCGCACGAACCTGCACGCCGTGTCCGGGGCCGACGCCCTGGTCGGCGGGTACACGGCACAGCAGTACGACACCCAGCGGACCGCCGCACGCGACCGCACCGTCATCGTGCCCATCGTTCTCGGCATCATCCTGCTGATCCTGATGCTCCTGTTGCGCTCGCTGCTGGTACCGCTGCTGCTGGTGGCCACCGTCGGGCTCAACTTCCTGGCGACGCTCGGGGTGTCGGCGCTCGTCTTCGAGCACGTTCTCGGCTTCAGCGGCACGGACGCCTCGGTGCCGTTGTACGGGTTCGTGTTCCTGGTGGCACTCGGCGTCGACTACAACATCTTCCTGATGTCCCGGGTACGGGAGGAGGCCCTCGTACACGGCACACGGCGGGGCGTGCTGCGCGGGCTGACCACGACCGGCGGAGTGATCACCTCGGCCGGCGTGGTGCTCGCCGCGACGTTCGCGGCCCTGATGGTCATCCCGCTCGCCTTCCTGGTCCAGATCGCGTTCATCGTGGCCTTCGGCGTCCTCCTGGACACTTTCGTGGTCCGTTCGCTGCTTGTGCCCGCCCTCGTGATCGACATCGGCCCCCGGGCGTGGTGGCCGAGTTCCCTGCCCCGGGATACCACCGGACACGGGACCGGGCCGAAGCCTCCAGCGTGAAGACGGCGCTGTCCGTCGTACCGCCGTCGTAACCGGGGCAACGCGCTGCCTGGGCGGTGCGCCGACCCCGGATCCGGCCCGCAGTAATCCGAACCCATCGGCAGCGCGGTCACCTCCGGGCGTTCCGGGGAGGGGACCTGTGCCTGATACCGACGGATTTTTTCGGACGTACGGTGCATCCGCCGACCTGTGCCCGTACGAAGAGGTTGTAGAGGCGACCGACGCCGACCCGGACGATGCACGACCCGGACACCGTGCCTCCGGACCCCGTGCCTGTGGACACGTATTCGGCCGTGACGCCGCAGACAGCGGGCCGGCCCGTCGGGCCGCGACGCCCCCGACGGGCACGGTCACCCCGTTGCGGAGATGATTCGGACGACGAGGCAACAGCGTCTGAGCAAGCGCGTGGAGGCAGGATCGTGAGCGCGGACGGACAGCGGAACGCGACCGACGCCGCCGAGGGACACGGCGGCCGCGGGCCCGAGCGGCTGCACTGCCTGGTCACCGGAGCGTCCGGCTACGTCGGCGGACGCCTGGTACCGGAGCTGCTGGAGGCCGGTCACCGGGTACGCTGCCTGGCCCGTTCACCGGACAGACTCCGTGACCATCCCTGGACCGGCGACGCCGAGACGGTTCGCGGGGACGTCACGGACCCCGCGTCGGTCGCCGCAGCCATGCGCGGCATCGACGTCGCCTACTACCTGGTGCACGCCCTCGGATCCGGCGCCGATTTCGAGGACACCGACCGCCGCGCCGCGCACGTCTTCGCCGAGCAGGCACGGGCCGCTGGTGTACGACGGGTCGTCTATCTCGGCGGACTCACCCCGAAGGGCGTGCCCGAGAGCTCGCTTTCCCCCCACTTGCGTTCCCGGGCGGAGGTGGGACGGATCTTCCTGGAGTCGCCGGTGCCCGCCACCGTACTGCGGGCAGCAGTCGTCATCGGCTCCGGATCGGCCTCCTTCGAGATGCTGCGCTACCTCACCGAGCGACTGCCGGTGATGGTCACCCCGAGCTGGGTGAACACACGCACCCAGCCCATCGCAGTGCGCGACGTGCTGCGCTACCTGGTCGGCTCGGCGACCATGCCGGACGACGTCAACCGGACGTTCGACATCGGCGGACCGGACATCCTCACCTACCGCGAGATGATGCGCCGCTACGCCCTCGTCGCCGGACTGCGCCGACGGCTCATCGTGCCCGTTCCGATCCTGACGCCCAGGCTGTCCAGCCACTGGGTCGGTCTCGTCACGCCCGTGCCCGCTTCCATCGCCCGACCCCTCACGGAGTCCCTGCGCCACGAGGTCATCTGCCACGAGCACGACATCGCCCGGTACCTGCCCGACCAGCCGGGCCGGCCACTGCCCTTCGATCAGGCGCTCGCCCTGGCGCTCCAGCGCGTACGGGAGGCACAGGTGGTGACCCGCTGGTCGTCGGCCTCCGTGCCGGGGGCGCCCAGTGACCCGCTGCCCACGGACCCGGACTGGGCGGGCGGCAGCCTCTACGAGGACGAGCGGCAGACGTCGGTCGACGCGTCCGGCCAGGCGTTGTGGAGAGTGATCGAGGGCATCGGCGGCGACAACGGCTGGTACTCCTTCCCGCTGGCCTGGGCGGTCCGGGGCTGGATGGACCGGTTCGTCGGCGGGGTCGGCCTGCGTCGCGGCCGGCGTGACGCCGAGCGCCTTCGGGTCGGCGACTCACTGGACTTCTGGCGGGTCGAGGAGATCGAGCGCGGACGGCTCCTGCGACTGCGTGCGGAGATGCGGCTGCCGGGCCTGGCCTGGCTGGAGATGTACGCCGAGACGGATGCCGAGGGCCGCACCCGTTACCGTCAGCGCGCCCTGTTCCACCCCCGCGGTCTGCTCGGCCACGTCTACTGGTGGTCCGTCTCGCCCTTCCACGCAGTCGTCTTCGGCGGCATGGCCCGCAACATCACCCGAGCCGCCGCCAAGGACACCGACGGGCCCAGGCGTGCCCGTCGCGCAGCCGAGTGACGAGGAGATCAGCGACGGTCGAGCCCACGGTGCGGTGCCAGTGGTCACAGTGGCGGAGCATTGCATGCCCACCGCCCGCCACCAGCGTGGCCTCGGTCCGCGCGCCGACGGCGCGGACTCCGGTTCAGAGGTGATCCGTCGCTGCGCGCCCGACGGCTCGGTCTCCTGACGGCTCGGTCGATGCTCGTCGTCCGCGCTGCCCGACGACGAACGCGCCCTGTTCGAAGCACATCTGCAGCACTGTCGAGCCTGCACGGAGGAGGCCGAGGAACTCGCTGCGACCGCCGCCAAGCTCGCCGCCGCCACAGCCATCACGCCTCCTCCCGCCATGAGACGGCACGTACTCACGCACGCGTCTGCGATCCGGCAGAAACCAGATCGCATGTGGCTGCCGCGCGTGGCCATGGCCGCCTGTCTGATCGTCGCAGCCGTGCTCGGCGCCGACACCGCGCGCACACCACCGGGCCCAGGAGGCCACCGCTGCCGTCCGGCGGGTCCAGCGGCAGACGGACCGGCTCATCGCCATCCTGACCGCACCCGACGCCGGCATACGCAGGGCCCAGCTGCCCGACGGCACCCACATCACGCTCACCATCTCCCACGACCGCGACCAGGCCGCCCTGACCGTGACAGACCTGCCCGCACCGCCTCCAGGCAAGATCTACGAAGTCTGGTACGCCGTCGGCCAGAGCATGCGGCCGGCGGCTCTGCTGAACCTCCACCACACCGTCCACGCCCTCGTCCTGACCGGTTCCACTGCCGCCGCCTCGGCCGTCTGCCTCATCCTCGAACCCGCCGGGGGATCCTCACACCCCACCTCCCGCCCTCTCACGCTGTTCACCCTGCCCGCATGACCGCACCTGCCGACCGGAGGTAAAGGATCATGCCCGTGCTCTTCCGCATCCGTGTCCTCGCCCTCTGCGGCACCCGGCTGTGGTGCGCCCGAGCGGGGCCGGTGACCGCTGGCACCAGCTCGGCCCTGCACGACGAGCTGACCGAACGGTGCGCCGGAATGTCCGTGGTCGGACTCGACCTGCGCGAACTCCGCCTGCCCACCCAGGCGTTCCTGCCCAGCTCCCCCTGGCCTGACGGCCCCGACACCATCCACCTGCTGGCCCCGGACGTGCTGCGCTCCCGCACCGCCGACGATCACCGCGTGCGGTGGCATGCAGATCTGCACACCGCCTGGCAGGCGTGGTCAGCCCTGATGCCCTGACCGCTACCCACCGGGGCCGGGCCCTCCTCCTCGCACACCCCCGACGAAGTGACCCGTCAGCCGCTCTGCACGACGACGGGAACCGGACTGACCCACGCCTGGTGGGGCCCCTGCGCCTGCGGCTGCGGCATCGGATGTACGGCCGCTGCCGCGATGCGGTGCCAGGTACCGGCCCGTCGTATCGTCCACAGACCACCACGCCGGACGACTACCGTCCCGGCCCGGGCGCCCGCTGAGCGCGCGCTCGACATAGCCCGCCGCCCGCGCCCAGGCAGCCGTGCCGTCGTCCCCCTGAACCAGCAGAACGCTCCGGCCGGCCAGCTGCGCGACAGGCTCCCCGACCGGCAGCCACGGCGCCAGCGCCACCACTCCCCGCACATGAGGGTGCACGGCGGCCCGCAACGCCGCACGGCCACCTGTCGCATGCCCCAGCAAAACCACCGGGACATCACCGGCCAGCCGTTCCAACTCGCTCAGCGCCCGCAGCACCTCCTCCAACGACACAGCCGACGCCGCGGACCGCAGCACGGGCCGCATCTGCAAGGCCGCCAACTGCCAAGGGTGCGCGGGGCGATGTCCGAGAACCGGTCCGCCATGCAGGACGATCACGGCAGCGCGTGTCCGGTGCGGCAAGTGGCGCACCCACAGCGCCGAGTCCCACGCCTGCTCCCACCACACCGGCATGACGCCTCTCCCCTCGGCATACGAAGGTCCTGCTCCCTGGGGAATCCGTCGCCGCAGCCGTGTCTGCTTGCCCGCGTCCCGAACTCGATCGGGTGAACCGCGTGAGCGAGGCGACGGCTCCCGCCCCAAGGCCCGTCGGCAAGCGACCGGGAGGAGACTGCGCGTCTGGTGGCCATCTGCCCGGAACCGCCAAGTCCGGTCCCTCATCGACCCGTTGCCCGGCGCGGGCCGTTCGGGCCTTCCCCGGGACCGACCGGCCCTATACGCCACCGTGGCGAACGCTCACCCTGGGAGGGCGAAGGAGATCAGTCTCGATCCCGCGCTCCCCGGTCACCGCCCCACCCGGCGCCGTGCCGGGAGTCATCATGACCAGCCGGCCTCCAGGGGCACCAGCACCCGGATGACCGAACCGAGCCGGGAGGAGTCCCTGTCCCTGCCGGCCGGCATCCCCTTGGCCCGCGTCGGCTTCACCCGCCAGGAACTCCCCGTGATCCGCCCGGTCAACCACATCGTCGACGGCGACACGATCGTCATCCGCACCCACACGGGTTCAGCCCTGATCGGCAGCTCCACCGTCGCCGAGGTGGTCGTGTACGAGGCCGACCACCTGGATCTCCTCTCCCCTACCGGGTGGAGCGTCATGGTGACCGGGCGCGCCGGCCGCGTCACGGCACCCCTCGAAGTGTCCCGCCATCAGAAACTGCCCACGCCCTGGATCGACAAGGAAACGGACCACATCACCTCCATCGCGTCCGCAACCGCACACCCGGCTGGCACAAAGCCCCTTTCGCCTACACGCCGCAGGGGAACAAGCACAGCAGAGTGCGTCCGAGGGCGGTCCGGCTGAGCATCGACAGCCTCCTCGGCCCGCCGCTTCCGCGGCCCAGAAACCACGCCCGTTCCGGCCAGGAAATGTAACGAAAGGACACTTCGCCACAAGGCGCCCCAACATGACCCCTGTGGCTGAGGAACCGTTTCGCGCCCTGCTGGAGGCGGCCCCCGACGCGATGGTCATCGTGGACGACACCGGCATCATCCGCCTGGTCAACGCCCAGACCGAAGCCCTGTTCGGCCATCCCCGCAACGAACTGCTCGGCCACCCCATCGAGATGCTGGTCCCAGAGCGTTTCCGCGCTCAGCACCCCGGTCACCGACTGGGCTACTCCGCCAACCAGCAGGTCCGTCCGATGGGCGCCAACCTGGACCTGTACGGGCTGCGCCAGAACGGGGTCGAGTTCCCTGTCGAGATCAGCCTCAGCCCCCTGGAAACCCCGGACGGCACCCTGGTCTCCGCCGCCATCCGCGACGTCAGCGAACGCAAGAAGGCCAAAGCCCAACTCGCCGAACTCTACGAACAGCAGCGCCACGTTGCCCTGACGCTCCAGCGCAGCCTGATGGGCTCACCCGTCCCCTGCCCGGCATGGACACCTCCAGCCGCTACTTCCCCGCACACCAGGGACCCGGCGTGGGCGGCGAACGTGCGTCCGGACGGGCCGGTACGCCCGACTGTCACTATGCGTCAGCTGGTGACAGGCCAGGTGCGCAGGAGCGCGGCGATCCTTGCGGTGCTGCAGGTGGGGTCGCGTAGCAGGTCGCGCAGACCGCGGGCGTCCTCGCGAGCAGGTTTGACCTGGATCCCGGACGCTTCGAGGTACATCACGCCGGTTGCCGCAGCGACAGCCATGTTGGAACGCTCCAGCCAGCGGCACCGGCCGAGGATGTGAACCAGGGCCGCCGCGCGGGCGTAGGGGCCGTCGTAGACGGGCTGTTCCAGTAGTTCGGCCTTGTGGCAGGCGACGGCGGCGACCGGTACTCCGTAGTCGTCGGGGGCCGGGTCTCCGGCGCCCGCGAGTTCTGCGACTTGGAGGATCCAGGGGACGTCGATGTGCAGGTCCATTAGGCGGCGTGGGCTCCCTGCGTGCCACGGCCTACGTCCTGGTCCTCGGTCTCGTCGAAGAGGGCCTGGTGCTCGTCGAGGAAGCGGGCCGCGGCGTCGAGGCCGCGCCGGCGCAGGCCGTCGGCGTCCTCGATGACGAGGCGCGCGATGTACTCACCCAGGTCCATACCGCGGTCCTTGGCGCGGGCCTGCGCGAGTTCCTTGATGTCAGGGTCGACACGAACGCCGAGTTGAGTCTTCACCCCCACATGGTAACAGCTGTTACCACTCTGATGGAAGTGGAGTCCGGCACGCACGAGGGGGTCCAGCGCGGCGACGAACGCGTTGCGCGGCCCGGGCAGCGCAACGGCGCCGGTCGCGCTCCCTCCTGTCGGGGGCCTCATGGGGGCTGAAGTACGCCGGCGAGGACTGCGGCTCGGGGAACGTCCGCCGGCTGAGCTCGTCCATCGCCCGGCTCTACCGTACGGCCGCGCCCGTGATCGCCGGGTCGACCAGGGAAGGCAGGCGCCAGCGCATCGGGAATCGGCATAAGGGACGAAGGGCAGGGGCTGCTCCTGCCATGTCCAACTGGATCGATACGGGCGATCCCGGCCGTCGTGTCCAGGCCCGACGTTGACCCAGACGACCGACGAAGGGGCCAGCGCGATCACAGCATCCGCGCAGTCCGAGAGGGTGGACACCGGCAACGCCGCCTCGACGCTCTTCGAAAGCCCCAGGATGCTGACCCGTTCAGCACCACGCTCACGCAACAGCCCGGTCGCCTCAACAAGAATCTCCAGCGGAACCTCACAGATGCCCGGCGGCTGCCCGGGCCCGCCGAACCACCGAACCGTCGCCGCGGTCACGCCAGCACGGGCGAAGAGCCGACAACGTTCACGCTCGATGCGGCCACTCGATCCAGACAGCACAAGGCCACCCGCATTGCTGCCATCCACGAGCGGCTCAGCGATGAAACCCGTCCAAGGCTCGGCCAGTCCGAACTCAACGACTTCGGCGGCCATGCCGGCAACCTGGCCGAGGCCACGATGGGCGGATCAGCAACCCCAAGCGCATGTCGGGAACTTGAGCAACAGGAACTCGTCCACCGCGACGGTGCCGGTGACCACCGTGAAGTACCCGGCCTTCGTGGAGACCCGCAGGACCCGGTGAGCGGCCAGGGCCGGGGCCAGCAGCGTCTGCGCCTGCCCGGTCTCGTAGTTGGGGCGGCATCGACTCCGCCTTCGGCTATCCTCCGAAGGATTCCTCAGGGCTGTGCAGGGCCCGCCCGAGCTGGCTTCGCCCCAGAGCCGGGCGACAACTCGCCGGGCGGAGTCCCGTGTTCTCCTCCCCGTCTCGCCGATCGTGCCCAACGGCCTTCCGCCTTCTCGAAGGAGCATGAGTTGCGTGTGCATGTGCGTGTTCGACGGCGCCCGCACCTGACGGGGTTTCGCGCAGTAGCAACAGTTGCGGTGTCCGCGGCCCTCGTCGTACCCCTCGCTGCGACCCCGTCGCGTGCGAACACGGTCCACGAGAGTGCGGCGGTCCGACAGGACGGCACTGCGCAGACACGCGCTCACCTGCGGGAGTTGGCGCGGAAGTTAGTGGAAGAAGGCGTGCCTGGAGTGATCGTGCGGGTGGACGACGGTCACGACAGGCCCATCGAGATCTCCGAGCAGGCCGCCTGGACGAAGAAGGACCATCGGCTCAGGGCGGACGACGAGGTGCGAGAAGCGTCCAACACCAAGACGGTGATGGCCACCCTCGTCCTGCAACTGGTCGCTGAGCACAGACTCGCCCTCACCGACCCGGTCGACAAGTGGCTGCCCGGCCAGGTGCGCAACGGCAGAGCGATCACCCTGCGCATGCTGCTCAACCACACCAGTGGGTTGTTCGACTACACCGAGGACCCCGCCCTCGCACCGGCCCTCACCGGCCGGGACACCCACGTATGGACGTCGACGGAAATCCTGCGCCTGGTGAGCAGACACCCGGCACTGTTCGAGCCCGGCACCGAATGGTCGTACAGCAACACCAACTACATCGCGATCGGCGCCGTCCTGGAGAAGGCCACCGGTAAGAACCTCGCGGCGCTGGTGCGGGACCGGATCGCCCGGCCGCTGGGGCTCCGGCACACCTTCTACGCCACCGGTTCCGCCTGGCACGACCGGCACGCGCACGGCTACGAGCCCGACGCCGCCCACATGCCACCGGACGTCCCCGACGAGTTCAGGACCTACGCCGGACCGCAGCACGACGACCACGTGGACGTGACCGGCGACTACGTCACGGCCGATGGAGCGGATGCCGCGATCGTGTCCACCGCTGGTGACTGGTCCCGTTTCTACAGCGCGCTGATGTCGGGCCGCCTGCTGCCCGCCGCCCAACTGGCCCAGATGCGCACCACCGTGCCGGAGGATGGGCCGGGAGACCCGGACGAACTCGGCTACGGGCTGGGCATCGAGACGGCGAAGACCGGCTGCGGCACGGTCTGGGACCACGTCGGCATCGTCCCGGGCTACGCGACCTACAACGTCACCGACACCACCGGCCAGCGCACGGCCGCCTTCTTCTTTGCCACGTCCACTCTCACCAGAGAGGCGCACCAGACCGGCGCAGCCCTGATGGACGCGGTCAACTGCGCCCTCTTCGACTGACCAGCGCCTTCCGCAGGAGCCGCTTGCTGACCACGATGTGAAACGCTTAACCGAGCGGTTTCAACCTGGTTGATTGGGCGGCGAGTTGGCGTGGGGGCCGGGACCAGGTGAAGCTCCTGGTAGATGGGTTGTTGACCAAGGTCAACCTGTCCTCCTGGATGTGGTCACCAGCGGCGGACAGATCGTGCTGTCGTCTGCGAACCTGTGCGGTCTGGGAGCCCAGGTGTTTGAGGCTTTGTGCGTGATTGACCGTGAGCAAGGCGACGCCGATGCCGTCGCGGCCCAGGGCATCGGGCTGTTGTCGCTGCTGACGGCCGGAGATTCGCGGGCTGCTGCCACCTGACCGGCGGGCGGTCAGTCCGGGGCGTGGGTTTCGGTGATGGCGAGGCCGGGCTGCTGCTCGATCCGGGACAGGGTCGCTGCGGCCTCGTTGGAGTTGCGCGCCGCCTTCCAGGACCCGACAGCGGCAACAGCAGCGACGATCGCCACGGCCAGAGCCAAGGCCGTGATCGTGTCGGTGGTGGTCATGAAGCAGGACGGTATCCGTACCCCGAGCATGCAATTGGCTGCTCGCGGCGCCCGCCCCGCGCCGGGCCCAGTGGCCGTTGCCGTCGCCTGCGACGAAGAAGTGCCGTCGTGCACCCCGCAGGAGGCGGGCGCACTCTGTGGACATGAGCGGAAACAGACCCGCAGGCCCGCCACCTGGACCGACGTCGGATCACACGCCATCCCCTGCCGTCCGTGCCTCATCTCTCCGCGAATGGATCGCTCACACCCCGTCGCCCTCGGCGTACTGCTGATGGGAGTCCTGATCGGCATCGTCGGGTCTGGAGGAGGCAACGACTCTCCTTCCGCAACGGTGACCGTGACCGCCACCGCGACGGGCGCAGACGTACAGGCGGGTGCCGCTTCCCCCAACGCCACTGCCGGGCCGCAGCAGGAAGCCGCGCCCAAGGGAGGGATTCCCGGCGATGGAACCTTCCTGGTAGGCAACGACATCCAGGCCGACACCTAACGCAGCAGAGGCAAGAACACGTACGGCTGCTACTGGGCACGCTTGAGCGACACGACTGGTGAGAACGGCGCCATCATCGCCAACGGCAACGCCCAGGGCCCGGCCATCGTCAAGATCGCCGCAGGTGACAAGGCGTTCCAGACCACCGACTGCAAGCCCTGGAAGAAGATCGGCTAGCCATCAGTCAGCGGAGCTCCGGCCGCCGCGATCAGCGGCGGCCGGTGGCCAGGATGACGAGGAACTGGCCGCCGCCCGCCTCGATATCCGCGGTCACCGGCAGCCCCGGTACCAGTCGAGAGAACCTGTCCACCAACCAATCCGCCGCCTCTTGGGCGTCCCGCCGAGTCGGACAACGGCCCACCATCTCGCGGCCCCCCTTACGCTCCAGCCTCCCCGCAACGGTGATCAACGGCGCGGGTTCGACCACATACAGGCTGTCCGGCCAGGCGATGACCACCTTGACCGCGCCCTTACGAGTGTTGCACCCACGGTGCGCGAGCCGCTCGGCGACCTTGGCCTTCCGGTCGGCCGTCCGGCTATCGACGCTTGGCCCCCGCGGGTCGTTCACCGACTCGTCAGGGTCGACCGCTTCGTCACACACCCAACAGCGCCAGCCGTCACGCTCGGCCACATCATCAAGGAGACTCACCCCAGCAAACTAGCCTGCCCGGCCACCACCCCGCACACCAGGCGCTCGAGGAACGCGGCAACCTGCCAGCACCCGGCACCACGCCCAGATCTCTCGGCTGCCCACTCCACGACGATGACACCCAGGCCAGGACACCGCCGGACCGGCCGCACGGGGCCGGCAAGCGCCGCCCGGCGGGCCTTCACGCCGTGAACGCCGCGCCACAGCAGGGCGGGTGCCCGTGGCCGTCATGATCCGTATCGGCGACGGTGGGGCCGCTCCCCCTTGACGGCCCCACCGGGCGCTCGGCCCGTGCCGCGCTCACCCTCTCCGGGCGTCCGGACTCAACAGCTGGCGAGCCACTTGTGGGACAGCACCTTGAGGCCGGGGCCGCCGCTGACGCCAGGGCCCTTCACGCCCTGTCCTATGCAGCCGAGATACCCCGAGTAGCCCGCTCCGGAATAGAGGCCGACCCCCTCGTACGAGGAAGAAGTGCCGTGGTTGTAGACCGACTTGACGTTGCGGTCGTCGGCCCATGAACACGTCACGGTCCCGCTGGTCCAGTCACTGTCGGCGTTGCTCCAACTGCAGCGGTTTCCCGTGTAGTTGATTTGGTCCCAGACGCACAGGCTGCCGGAAGGGCAGTCGCTCGCGGCGGCTTCGGCCGAACTCGGTGCCAACAGGCCCAGAGCCGCCACTGTCGCGGCGACGACGGTCGCGCTCAGAGTCCTGCGGACTGTAGGTGTTGTGACGTTCATTCATGGTCCTTTCCCGTGGTGATCTTTCCGGCGGAGAACACGTCTCGGGCCGGCCCTTCGGCGGTGCATGCACGGATTGTGGAATACCGACCTTGCCTAAATCTTGTCCGCCCTCTACGCGCCTGCAGACGGCTCCGGGGCGGCGTGGTCCTCACGTTCCGGAAGCACCCGGTACGGCGGCGGTGACACGTCGTGTTCGGCTTGTTCGTGGGTGCTGCTTCGAGCCCGTCCGTGACAACACTCGCGCTATGGACGTGGTCAGTACCGCCGAGGTGCCGGTCGGGGAGCGGTTCGCCTTCTGGCGCGAGGTGAACTCGAAGCTGTGGGTGCCCTACGAGCTGCGGTGCGAGACGGAGGCCGAGCGTGACTTCCGGGCGCAGGTCCACAGCAGCGAGTTCGGATCCGTGCGCGTGGCGCTGATGACCACGATGCCGTACTCGGTCGAGCGCACGCCCAGGCTCATCCGCCAGGCCGATCCAGAGGTGTTCCAGCTCAACTGCATGGTGCGCGGCACCGGCTCGCTGACCCAGAGCGGCAGGCGCGCGGCCGCGGGAGTCGGGGATCTGGTCCTGTTCGACACCTCCCGCCCCTGCCTGGCGGACTTCGCACCGGATACATCGGCGAGCAGGCAACTGCTGCTGCTGAGCTTCCCGCGCTCCTTGCTGCCGCTGCCCGCCCGGGCTCTGCAGTCCCTGAGCGCGGTGCGCATCCCCGGCGATGAGGCCATCGGCGCACCGTCGTCGCAGTTCCTTCTGCAACTCGCCCACCGTATGAACTAGTTCAGCCCTTACAGACCGCCCACCTGTCCACCCTCACCCTCGACGTACTGACCACCGCGCTCGCCGACGCGCTGGAAGCACACAGCACGGTGCCGCCCCACACCCGGCAGCGCGCACTAGAGGGCGTCTGAAAAGCCTGTCAGTGGGCAAGTTGCCTGGTAGCGGGGTGGTGGCGCACTTTCGGGGGTTTGGGTGTGCGGGCTGCGTACCCGTTACTCGACGGATCTGTCTGATGCGGAGTGGGAGATCCTCCGTCCGTTGGTTCCGGCGGTCAAGCCCGGTGGACGACCGGCGAAACACATGCGGCGGGAGATCCTCAACGCGTTGGCGTACTGGCTGCGGGCCGGCTGCGCTTGGAGACTTTTGCCGCATGACCTGCCGCCGTGGCAGACGGTCTACCACTACTGGCGGCGGTGGCAGCAAGAGGGCGTGTGGGAGCGGATGTTGACGGCGCTGCGTGAACGCGAGCGGGTGCAGCTCGGCCGTGATCCCACTCCCAGTGCGGCCATTGTGGACAGCCAGAGCGTGCGGGCCAGTGAGCGCGGTGGCCTGCACGGTTACGACGGTGGCAAGAAGGTCAGCGGCATCAAGCGTCACCTGCTCGTCGACACCCGCGGCACCGTCCTGGTCACCTGCGTGAGCCCGGCCAGCGTCGGCGACCGCGACGGTGCCGCGGTGCTGTTCTCCCTGGCCGCCGATGCCTTCCCACGCCTTCAGCACGTGTGGGCGGACCAGGGCTACCGCGGTGCCGACTTCCACGCCTGGGCCCGGGAAGCCACCGGCATCGCCGTGGAGGTCGTGCAGCGCCGCGACGGAGGATTCCGCTCAACCTGGGCTCGGGTGGGAGCACCGCCTCCGGCAGTGCCCCTCTTCGCAGTGGTCCCTCGCCGTTGGGTGGTGGAGCGGACGTTCGCCTGGCTGGGACGGTGCCGCCGCCTGTCGAAGGACTACGAGTACCTGCGCGTCTGCTCGGAGAACGCCATCTACCTCACCATGGCCATGCTCCTCGTGCGCCGCCTCGCAAGACCAGCCAACTGACAGGCTTTTCAGACGCCCTCTAGTGGCCCAGATCCACGCCTTCGTCCAGGACCACCTCGGCAAAGCGGACCTCACTCCGGACACGATCGCCGCAGCCCACCACACCTCCCTGCGCTACCTGCACAAGCTGTTCCAGCAGGAGGAAGGCCACACCGTCGCGTGCTGGATCCGGTCGCGCCGGCTGGAGGCGTGCCGACGCGATCTCGCCGACCCGCGGCTGGCCGCACGCCCGATCCACACGATCGCCGCCCGCCGGGGGTTCTCCAGCCCCGCCCACTTCAGTCAGGCCTTCCGCGCCGCATACGGAACCGCGCCCCGTGAATTCCGACGGCAGTCCGCGACCGTGCACGGAGACTAAAGACCTGGGCTCACCGCCACCGCGGCCCTGCCTGAACCAGGCCTGTACCGAGTCACAGTGACCACACGCGACAGACGCCGCATCTCCCAGATGCTTCTGGCAGCCGACCACACCTGACACACCCCACCAACGACTCCCGCAATGAGCCGAAGCATCCGTAGACCACCAGGCAACCGTCCCCAGCACGCATCCGCTGCGGCCACCGACATCCCACAAGCCCAGTATGACTTACCGGCTGCGCGGGTGAGGCGGAGGTTGGCCAGCGGACAGTCGCGACGTCATCCCACTACGAAGATCAAAACCACCTGTGATCTTCGAGAGGGAAAAGTTACGTGGGAGTGGAGGTGGGGTGCATGACGGCTCGCGGCCGACCCGACCTGCGACGGTTACTGCGCAGAAGAACTACGCGCCGGCTGTTCGGTGCCGTTCTCTGATCCCGTTGATTAGTTCGGGACGGGGACCGGGGAGGTGGACGGGTGCCAAGTGAGAATCCAGCCGGCGGTAAGCGCCACCGCGCCTCCTGCCAGAGCGATTGCGCCGCCTGTTCCCATACTTGCGGCCACCGAGCCCAAGCAGACCGGCCCAACGCCCTGTAGCGTCATGCTGCCGGAGCCGAGCAAGCCGAAGGCCTGGCCTTGGCCATCGTGCGGCAGGGCGTCCAGGAACGGCCGTTGCAGGCCGAGACCGTAGGCGAATCCGAAGCCACAGAGCAGCAGCAGACAGGACGAGACGCCCACTCCGGGCTCGGCAGCAAAGCCGATCAGCGGCAGCCCCGCCAGCGCAATCAACGGGACTACCAGTCGCTCCCGGGCGCGTGGCCGTAGCAGTCGACCCACCAGCAGGTCACCGACAAGCATGCCCACCGGCAGACAGCCCATCAGCACCGCGTACCAGCCGGGCGCGAAGTGGCGTTCTCCCACGTAGGCGACGATGAGGCCTTCCGCGCCCGCTACGAATGCGGGCGGTAGCCACTGGGCCAGCATCAGTCGTCGCACTGTGCGTCGGCGCAGCAGCAGGCCTGCACCATGGAGGCTTGCACGGACGGCCCCGCTATCGCCCCCAGCGCCGCCGGGTGTGCCGCCGAACTCTCCCGGCTGCAGCCGGGGTAGCCGGATGCGGATAGCAAACGCGCAGCCGAGATAAAGGACGGCGCTGACCGCGAGCGCCCGGCGTGGGCCGAGTGCCGCGACGACCGCACCTCCCAGCGCCAGGCCGAACAATTGCGCGCCGGAGCCAGCGATGTTGTTCAGTGAACGGCCCAGCACATAGGCGTCGCCCTCCAACGACTGCACGACCAGCCGACTCGATGCCCCGTGAAACACCGGTGTGGCGAGAGAAACCATCGCCACGACACCGAGGCTTGCCGCGATCGGCATCCGCACCAGGGCGAGCACCAGGGCGGCGGCGCACTCCAAGGTGTAGCCGCCGGTAATGAGCGCGCGGGGCGGCAGTCGGTCGGCCAGCGAGCCCAGCAACAGTGAGCCGAACAACTGCGGGAGAAAGCCGATGCCGAAGGCCACTGCGCTCAGCAGCGGGGAGCCGGTGGTCGAGAAGACCAGAACCGAGAACGTGGTGATCCGCAGCGCGTCCGCAGTGATCGCGACGGCGCGGGTTGAGAAGAGCAGCCGGAATCGCGGCTCGGCCAGCACCTCCCGGTAGGTGGCACGGTGGTGGCCCTGCGCGGGCTCGGCGGTTGGGGTCATGACGCGCAGCCTCGCCTTGCGTCCACGCCACTCACCAATGATTCGTCGCTGGACGAATCAGAACAATGTCCCGCGGTAGCATGGCGGGGTGCTGCGCTTCGAAGTCTCCGTCGAGGACCTGCTGCGCAGCCGCTTCGCACTGTCGCCCGCGCTGGACCTCTGCCTACTGCTGCGCTCGCTCATCGGCCAGGGCCAGCCGCTGCCGCGAGCCTGGGCCGCCCGGCTCATGCCGGCCTTTGAACGGCTTCGCCGCGAGACCGAACTGAACGCCGCCCTCGCCCTCCAGACCCCGCAAGGCGGACCGAACTTCGTCGCCCCGCCTCCGCGCGGCCTCAACCAGACCTGGGCAGACGACCTGGCCATCATCCGGGCCACACCGTTGGAAGCGGCCCGCCACGAAGTCGCGACCACCGCGACCGGCCCGTCCGCCCGCGATCCCCGCGTACGCGCGGTCCTGGATTCGCCGGACGCCGTCTCCAGGATCGCCGAGGCGATGGACCGGGCATGGCACGAGCTGCTCGCCGCGGACTGGCCACAACTGCGCGCGATCTGTGAGCGCGACGTGGTGCACCGGGTGGGTGTGATCGGCGAACACGGATGGGCCACGACCATCGAGAGCCTGCACCCGAGCATCGCCTGGCGCGTCGGCGGTATCGAGGTCGACTTCTTCCGAGGCGGAACAGTCCGCCTCACCGGCGACGGGCTGCTGCTGATCCCTTCGGTCTTCGTCGGGCATATCGCCGCCCACCTGGAAGACCCGTGGCCCAGGACCCTGGTCTATCCTGCCCGCGGCACCGCCGCCCTGTGGGGCGAACAGGAGACCATCCCCCAACCGGACGCGCTGACTGCTCTGGTCGGCCGGGCCCGAGCCCGGTTGCTGTTGGCGCTGGACGCCCCGGCCAGTACCAGCCACCTCGCCCGCAGCCTCGCCATGGCACCCGGCGCGGTAGGAGACCACCTCGCCATCCTGCGAGGCGCGGGCCTGCTCGTCCGCGCCCGGTCCGGACGGTCGGTGCTCTACCGGCGCACCCCGCTCGGCGAGGCACTGGTCGCCGGTTCGGGCTGAGGGCTCGGGTCAGCACAGCCGCTCTACGACCAACGGTTCGCCCGACTCCCAGGCGTCATGCCTCATGTGCCTCTGCACTGCTCATACCTATGACCTGCAAGGGTCAGGGCCAGGCCGCAGTACCTGGGCGGCGCAGCCAGGACGAGCGATGGGCCACCCACCTCACCGCCGCCCGCCAGTACCACGACGGCGAAGGCCACCTCCATGTCCCCCGCAAACACACCGAAACGATCAAGGTGGGTGGAGCCTGCGATAGCGGCCAGGAGACGGTCGTCAGGCTCGGCACCTGGACCGACAACACCGCGCGACCAGGTTGAACGCGGAACGCCGCGCCGCGCTGGACGAGTTAGGCATGCACTGGTGAGCATGGCCTGGCCGCGCTTGCAGTCGTCGTGCGGGGCGCGCAGTTGATGCCCGTTCCCCTGCGGACTTCCGCCACCCCGCAGGGCCCGCTGGTCAAGTGGTCCGCTGATGGAAGCGACAGTCGTGTGTGAGCGGAGGCTGTGGAGGACGTTTCGATGGTGTTCGAAAGGGTGGCTGGTATCCACGGGCGATACCTACGGTGTGAAGCAAATTCGATAGCTTTGTGGGGGAATGCATGACGACCGAGGCGGATATAGACCGAAACAGCAGACGGGACGGAGGGGGCAGACGGCGTCTGTGGGCGCTCGTCCTGGCCCTTCTGTCCGCCTCCGCGCTGGCCATGAACCTGGGCAGCGCGCCGGCGGCACACGCGGACTACCCTGGCCCCAATCCGCCGCAGGCGCCCGCGGACTGCGCCAAACCGTGGGTGATCCTTTCCGCGTACGGGACAGGCGAGAGCACGGACGACGGGCACCCCAACGGCACCGTGGGCGTCAACAGCACCTACATCACGGCCCTGAAAAACTCACTGTCCAGGGCCGGTGTCGCAGACGGCGACATCGCCGTGCGGAATCTGTACTACCCGGCGTCCGCGGTGGACTGGCCCTGGCTTTACGGCCCTGACGACTACTGGACGTCCATGGGCAAAGGCCGGGACAAACTCGTCGAGGAGATTGCCTTCTACGCCTCCTGCCCGAACCGCCCGACACTGATCCTGCTCGGCTACTCGCAGGGCGCCCAGGTGATCAAAAACGCCATCGCGCAGGGCGCAGTGAAGGGGAACAAAACCAATTCCGACGAGGTCGGCGCCATTGTCAACATCGGTGACGCCTCACGCTACAACGGCCAGATCGGGATGGGGCAGAACGGGCAGATGCTCACCCTCAACCCCGACTACTCGGACGGCGCGGCCGAGGTGGCGCGCGGGGGGCTGATGCAGCGTCTGGCCGTGCCCGACGTGTTCGCGGGGTTCCTCGGCGACGGACGGTACTTCGACGTGTGCCGGACCGACGACGCGGTCTGCAACGAGCAGGCATATCCGGGTTCCGACGAGTGGCTGGACCGCTGGGCGGGAGACTTCGGCGACAGCGCGATCGGGAGCAACGCCCCGCACGTCATGTACCGCAACAACGGCCTGGACCAGAGCCCCGAGGACAAGACGAAGGCCACGGCCGTGGCAGCCCGGGTGGCCGACCGGGCGGTCAGCGCGGCGGTGGCACAGCGCAACGTGGTGCATCCGCCGCCGGACACCCCCGAGCACGTGTGGGCCACCAACGTCAATGTCCGTGCCGAGCCGACAACTGAGTCCGGCATCGTCACCGTGATCCCGGCGCCGACCACCGTGTATGTGCGGTGCCAGAAGCACGGGCAGTCGGTGACCTACGGCGGCATCACCAACGACGCCTGGTCATATCTGCCACAGCAACAGGGCTGGATCAGCAACATCTTCCTGTCCGGGCCAGCCTGGATGCCCGGCGTGCCGGAGTGCCACTGAGTCGTGTACCGGTAACCGCTGGTCCCCGCCACAGTGTGCGGCGGGGACCAGCGCGGTGTGCGGCGAGGACCAACGCGTCGAACGCCGCAAAGGGCAGCTCGGCACATGGACCGTAGACTCGCCCTCTGCGCCGATCCCGAGGCCGACACCCCCCATCCCCGGCACCACCACCCGCCCTCCACTGCGCCAGCACACCGACGACATGGTCACAGGCAAGGTGAGCGGCGCAGTGGCCGCCGCCGAGGGCGAGGTCGCCACTTGTGCTGCCTTGCGCCCGCGTCACGCCCACTACCGGGTGGTCACCTCAGGAGCATCGGCGCATACGCCCCGAGCCACCCCGTCTCCACCCGGCCCCCGCGCGTGAAGACGACCACTCCGCAGCGACCCAGACGCCGAATGTGCGGTCGCGAGCTGACCGTACTTCTTCGCCCCCGGGTCCGCAGAGCTGACAGCGGTGGGGTAGCGGGACAAAGCCCACTCCGGTGGTCGCCCCGCCCCGCGGTCACGGTACGAGGGCGTCGAGATCAATATCGAGGGGGAAGGGTGCAGACACCTTCAACCGACCTCGGTGGATGCCTGTAGGCACATAGGTACTGGTCATGACGTCGAGTTCGTACGTGTGGATAGTAGGGGCACCCGCCTCGTCCTCGATGCGCCAGAAGTGCACGATCTTGGCCTGACCATACTTGAAGGGTTTCAAAGACCGGTCACGGTCCGCCGACTCCTCCGAAACGACCTCGACAACCAGAGCGACATCCTCGGGCGCGTACCAGGTGCGGTCAGGATCATATGCGGCGGTCGAGACCAGGATGTCAGGCTCGGGCCGGCTCTTCCTGTCCAGACGGACCGTCATCTCCCGCTCCGCCTCAAAGCCCGCAGGGGCCGCCTGCCGCAAAGCGAACGTCAGATTCTCCACGAGCCGGGAGTGCCAGGACCTCTGCGGCGACATCATGAAGATCAACGCTCCGTCGATGAGTTCGGTATGCCGCGGCGCCTGCGGAAGATGATCAAGATCCTCCGCCTCCCAGCCACTCGGCCTGGGCGGGATCATCCAGTCAGGAAGTCCGGCTGTCACAGCTGCCTCCAAGCGCCTTTGAAAGTGGTCAAGGGGCCTTGATCCCGGAACACGGACACGGGCCACGCGATCCCTCACAGCCTAGTAGACGAAGCCACCCACCGAACTCCCACGAGTCCGCCGTCGACCTGGCCCCGTAGAGGTCCCAACAGAAGCTGTTGATCATGTAACTGTCGGTCTGGTTGCGCGTTGGTGTTGTCGTGGGAAAGAGGGAGTCGCGGCCGTGGATCGTGTCGGACGAACTGTGGTCGCTGATCGAGCCGTTGCTACCGGAGCCGGGTCCGAAGCTGACGGAGGGCCGACCGCGGATTCTGGACCGGCAGGCGTTGTGCGGGATCTTGTTCGTGCTGCATACCGGCATCCAGTGGGAGTACCTGCCGCAGGAGCTGGGCTTCGATCGGGGATGACGTGCTGGCGGCGCCTGGCCGCGTGGAACGAGGCCGGCGTCTGGGACCAGCTCCACCAGCTGCTGCTGAACAAGCTGCGCTCGAAGAACCATTCTCGAACCCTGACAACACGACGACCATCGCGAGACGCCAAGGCACAAGGGCGCATCAGCACCAACCTCCGATGTCCGCACTTCCGCGCCCCAGAAACCGCGTCCGTTCCGGCCGGGAAATGTCATGAAAGGACACTTCGCCACAAGGCGCCTGCCCTCGGTGCAGTCAATGCTGAGATATGCCATGGAACCAGGCAGGCTCGAGAGGCACCCCAACATGATCCCTGTGGCTGAGGAACCGTTTCGCGCCCTGCTGGAGGCCGCTCCCGACGCGATGGTCATCGTGGACGACACCGGCATCATCCGCCTGGTCAACGCCCAGACCGAAGCCCTGTTCGGCCATCCCCGCAACGAACTGCTCGGCCACCCCATCGAGATGCTGGTCCCGGAACGCTTCCGCGCTCAGCACCCCGGTCACCGACTGGGCTACTCCGCCAACCAGCAGGTCCGTCCGATGGGCGCCAACCTGGACCTGTACGGGCTGCGCCGCGACGGAGCCGAGTTCCCTGTCGAGATCAGCATCAGCCCGCTCCAGACCCCCGACGGACTGCTGATCTCCGCCGCCGTACGGGACGTCAGCGAACGCAAGGCCGCCGAAGCGCGCTTCCGCGCCCTGCTGGAAGCCGCCCCCGACGCCATCGTCATCGTGGACGACACCGGTACCATCCAGCTGGTCAACGCACAGACCGAGGCCCTGTTCGGCTACCGGCGCGAAGAACTCCTGGGACAGCAGGTGGAGATCCTGGTCCCCCAGCGGTTCCACCATCACCACCCCGCCCACCGGCACGGCTATGTCGACAACCGACGGGTGCGTCCCATGGGCGCCGGACTGGAGCTGTACGGGCTGCGCCGCGACGGAGGCGAGTTCCCGGTCGAGATCAGCCTCAGCCCTCTGGAGACCCCGGACGGCACTCTGGTCTCCGCCGCCATCCGCGATGTCACCGAACGCAAGAAGGCCGAGGTCCAGCTCGCCGAACTCTACGAACAGCAGCGCCATGTCGCCCTGACCCTGCAGCGCAGCCTGATGGGCTCACCTGCCCCACTGCCCGGCATGGACACCTCCAGCCGCTACTTCCCCGCACGCCAGGGACCCGGCGTGGGCGGGGACTGGTTCGACCTGATCGCGCTCGGCGGCGGCCGCATGGGCGTCCTGATCGGGGACGTCATGGGCCGCGGCCTGGAGGCCGCCGCCGTCATGGGCCAGCTCCGCTCGGCCTCTCATGCCCTGGCCAAGACCGGCATGCCGCCCTGGCAGCTGATGCGGGCCCTGGACGCGGTCGTCAGCGAACTGCCCGACCAGCTCGTCACCTGCTGTTACCTGGTCCTGGACCCCGACGAGAGCGCCCTGACCCTGTGCTCGGCCGGTCATCTGCCGGTGCTGGTGGTGGATCCCACCGGACAGGTGCGCAGGCTCCCGGTCGATGTCAGTGTGCCGCTCGGCGTCGGCGACGTACCCCACCAGGAGACCCGACTTACCGTGCCGCCGGGCTCGGTTCTGGCCCTCTACACCGACGGCCTGGTGGAAACCCCCACCAGTGACATCGAGTTGCAGATCGACGCCCTCGCCATCGCCCTGGAAAAAGCCATTGCCGACACTCCGTGCCTGGAGCGGGCAGCCGACTGCGTTCTCACCACCCTGCTGCCCGACCCCCAGGACTACAGCGACGACGTGACCCTGCTCCTGGCCCGTATCCCGCCCGCTCCGGTGACCGCCGTGTCCGCGCTCCTTCCGGCACAGCCCATCAGTGTGCGGGAAGGACGCCAATTCCTGCGCCGCACCCTGCAGGACTGGCACTGCGAGACCCTCACCGACACGGCATGCCTACTGGCCTCCGAACTATTGTCCAACTCGGTGCGCCACGCCTGCGACCCCCTGCGGCTGCGCCTGCGACGCACCCGGGACGAACTCCACATCGAAGTCTGCGACGGCAGCCCCGTCCTGCCCCGCGCCCGGACCGCGGGCCCCGACGAGGAATCGGGCCGCGGACTGGCCCTCCTCGACCAACTGGCCTCCACCTGGGGCACCCTGCTCGCCGAGGAAGGCAAAGCCGTGTGGTTCTCGCTCCCCCTGCCCAGCTCTCCTCACCGCCAGGGCGAGAGCACGTCAGGAGACGCGAGCGGCCCCCCGGAATAACCACTCCCCTGCCCCAGGCAGCTCCCCCTATCCCTTCGGAGCTGCTCTGTCGCACGCCGAATCCGGCGAAGTGAGCGCCCGTCGCCGTCCTTTGGAGGGTGGACCAAACCCTTCACGGATCCGAGGCTCTGTGCAGCGATCGTGGACCGGTTGACGTTCGGTGGCAACATCATCGAGACCGGCACCGACTCCTACCGTCTGGCTGTCACCCGCGCCGAAGCAGCTGGCGCGAGTTGACTGCGCGCCCTGAAAAGCCGCCGTAGCAGCGGCCTCTGCCGTCTGTCGGCCCCTGACGCGTCTCAGTCCTCCGCGCCGTCATCATCGTCATCGAGGTCGACTGTGTCCGGGTCACGCAGGGGCCGCAGCCCCTGGCCCCAGAACTTCACGATCGGCACCTGCGCCTGGGCCTCGATGAGGGCGGCGTTCGCCGCGGCGATGGTGTCGCTACGCAGGTAGTACTGGTCGACGTGGACCAGCCGGGAGCGGGTGAGCGCCTCGACGCAAGTCCCCGGGCAGCGCCGCATCCGCCCGCCGGACCTCCTTGGCGACCGTGGCGTGCAGCCGCTGCTCCGCAATCCGGCGAACCTCCGCGACCTCCCGGGCCAGCACACTCACCCCGGGCAGCAGTACCCGGTTCCGGCGCAGCCAGCCCACCGAATGATCGAACAAAGCCTTCGGCCCCTCAGCATGCGCCGTCCACGCCCGTCCGTGCAGGAACGCGCGGAACTTCGGGCCCTGATCATGGTCCTCGTACAGGTGATAGCCGTAAGACTTCCGTATCTCCCACGCGTGGTCATATACCGTCTGACGCCGGTCCGTGTACCGCTTCACACACGACGCGTCCTCGATCCCCAACTGCTCGGCCAGGTGTTGCACCACCGGCCACGGCACGTCCCGCGGATCCTCGCCCAGGAACAGGCCCACATACCGAACCGTGCACATCTGGAGCGCGAACCCGACTTGGTGATGCTGCGTACGCCGCAGCGCGATCAGAGCCCGGTCCACGTCATCTAGGAAGAAGAAGCGTTCCCGTTCGGGCTTCGTCGGCTCCTCGGCGAACTTCCCCCGCACGCCTCGGCCTGCTCGTCAGTCAAAAATTCCACCGGCAGGCGGCGGACGTAACCACCCGGCCACGAGCGGCCGTGAATCTCACCGTCACCAGCACCGACGTCAAGGACGGCGAGCCGCTGGCCCCGCCGCAGCACTCCGCCCGCACCGGCATCCCCACCGCCGCCGACGTCTCACCCCAGCTGTACTGGACCGGCTTCCCCGAGGCCACCAAGAGCTTCGTGGTCACCATGTACGACGCCGACGCCCCCGTCTCTGCCGGTTTCTGGCACTGGGCCCTGGCCGACATCTCCGCCGGGGTCACCGAGCTGGCCACCGGCGCGGGCGCGCCCGGCGGCCAGGGCCTGCCGGACGGTGCGTTCCAGGTCCCCGACGACGCCCGCCTGGCCTTCTATGCCGGCACCATGCCCCCGCCGGGCACCGGTAAGCACCGCTACTTCATCGCCGTCAACGCCCTCGACGTACCCTCCGTCAAGGACCTCGGAGTCACCGACGATCCACCCCCACCCTGCTGTACTTGAGCATCCTCCAGCACACCATCGCCCGCGCCTTGATCACGCCCCGGGGCGGCGAAGGCTGACACCGCCCCCTCAACGACCCGTCGGGGGTCCGCAGCCACACGGCCGCGGACCCCGCACCATTCCCGGCCGAACCATCATGAACGTGTTGCATGCGGCCCGGGTGCGCTCCCATGCGCGTATCGCCCGGAAGACGGGATGCACCTGGACACCGTGCGCCGCTGGCGCAGCTGGTTCGCAGACTGCCGCCTGTCCGCTTCGGCCGGCCGCGAGGTCGGCTGCTGCCGCCACCAGGAGTGTGTCGCGGTCGTTCGACTGCAGGTACACCACCAGCCCGCGCACGTGGATCGGTGACGGAGATCGCGGTGCTCTCACGCTCGGACACCTGCCGTACCACGCCGGCCGTCAGAGCCGGGCGCGAGCGCAGTACACGGCGGTCGCGGTCCTGGCTGCGAGCACAGGTGCCCTCCGAAGGATTCCTACGGCTGATACCGGAAGTCACCCCCGCCGGAGCCGCTGCGCTCAGTGGACATCGGCCGGCGTGTTCAGCACCCGGTCGTGGCCGGCCTCGCGGACCGGTCCGGTCAGGTGGATGGTGCCGGTGAGACGGATGTCGGTGCTGGATGCTCCGATCATGACGGTGATCTCGCCGGGTTCGACGATGCGGTGCAGGTCGGGTCCGGTGTAGGCGAGGCGGTCGGTGTGCAGGCGGAAGGTGACCCTGCGTTGTTCACCGGGGGCCAGCCGGACGCGCGCGAAGCCGGTCAACTGGGTGACTGGGCGCGGGAGCTGGGCGATGGGATCGGCCGTGTAGAGCTGGACCACCTCGGAGCCGGGGACTTCCCCCGTGTTGCGGACCAGGCAGCTGATCTCGGCCTCGCCGTCCGTGCGGATCTCCTGGGCGCTCAGCTCGAACCCGTCGTAGGCGAACGTCGTGTACGACAGCCCGTGTCCGAAGGGGTAGGCCGGGGTGGGGTCGAGGTTGCTGACGCCCTCGGTGTTCCCGCCGAGCGGGGCGTGCAGGTAGGTGCCGGGCTGGCCGCCCGGGGTGCGCGGTATCTGGACGGGCAGTTTCCCCGAAGGCGTGGTCCGCCCGGAGAACACTCCGGCCAGGGCGGGGCCGCCCTCCTCACCGGGGAAGAACGCCTGGACGACGGCGGCCGCACGGTCGGCGTAGGCGCCGAGCGCGTACGGGCGGCCGGAGACGACGAGAAGCACGACCGGGGTGCCGGTGGCGAGCAGGGCCTCCACCAGTTCGCCCTGAACCCCCGGCAGCGAAAGGTCCTCGGCGTCGCAGCCCTCGCCCGAGGTGCCGAGGCCGAAGAGGCCGGCGCGGTCACCGACGACGGCGACGCACACCTGCGCCTGCCGGGCTGCTTCCACCGCCGCGGCGAAGCCGTCACGGTCGGTGTCCTTGACGGGGCAGCCCTGCTCGTAGCGGATCAGGGCGCGGGGCAGTTCCGTTGCCAGGGCGTCGAGCAGGGAGAGCGTCTCGATGCCCTTGTCGTGGCCGGGGTGGTGGGGCAGGACGTGGTTGGGGAAGGAGTAGCAGCCGAAGAACGCGTTGGCGTCGTCGGCGCAGGGGCCGACCAGGGCGATGGACGCCGTGTCCGCGGCGAGCGGCAGGAGGCCCTCGCGGTTGTCGAGCAGGATGATGCTCTGCTCGGCGAGTTCGCGGGCCAGGGCGCGGTGCGCGGGCGGGTCGAGGTCGATCGGTCCCTCGATGTCGATCTCCGGGGTGAAGTCGGCGTCGAGAAGCCCGAGTTCGGCCTTCTGGTGCAGGACGCGGCGTACGGCCCGGTCGACCAGGTCCTCGGAGACGGTTCCCGCGCGGACGAGTTCGGCGAGTGGTTCGCCGTAGCAGAGGGTGTCGGGCAGTTCGACGTCGATGCCCGCCGCGAGGGCGCGGGCGCCGGCCTCGCCGTAGTCGGCGGCGATGCGGTGCATGGTGCGCAGGAACGCGACGGACCAGTAGTCGGAGACGACCGTGCCCTCGAATTGCCAGTCCTCGCGCAGGAGTCGGGTCAGGAGCCCGGCGTCGGCGCCGGCGGGCATGCCGTCGACGTCGGCGTAGGAGTTCATCACAGAGCGGGCACCGCCCTCGCGTATCGCCGTCTCGAACGGCGGCAGGATGACGTCGGCGAACTCGCGGGGTCCCATGGAGACGGGGGCGTGGTTACGGGCGGCCTTGGAGGCCGAGTACCCGGCGAAGTGCTTGAGCGTGGCGACGATCCCCGCACTCTCCAGGCCGCGTACATAGGCGGCGCCGCTGGTGGCGACCAGGTACGGGTCCTCGCCGAGGGTCTCCTCGACCCGGCCCCAGCGGTAGTCGCGTACGACGTCCAGGACGGGTGAGAGGCCCTGGTGGACGCCGACCTGGCGCATGCTCGTGCCGATGGCGTGGGCCATGCGTTCGACGAGGTCGGGGTTGAAGGCGGCGGCCCAGGCGAGGGGGGTGGGGAAGACGCTCGCGTGGTAGGCGGTGAAGCCGGTCAGGCATTCCTCGTGGGCGATGGCGGGGATGCCGAGCCGGGTGCTCTCCATCAACTCGCGCTGGAGGGCGGCGAGTTTACGCGTTCCTTCGGCGGGATCGACCGGCTTGGTGCCGAACGGGCGGGTGATGTGGCCCAGGCCGTCCTTGCTGGCCTGTTCGAAGTCGGTGTGGCGGGCGAACACGTCCTGCATCGGGGCCACGTTGCCGCTGACGCGCTCGACGCCGGGCCAGGCGCTGCCGAGCTGGGCCAGCTTCTCCTCCAGGGTCATCTCCGCGAGCAGGGCCTCGACCCTGTCGGTACGGGGGCAGGCCGGATCGGCCCAAGGTGTGGTCATGGTGCATTCCTCGGGGTGGTGGCGCAGGACGGCGCGTGTGATTCAGGAAGAAGAAGGAGAAGGGGTGGGTGGTGGTGCGGTGGAGGACCGGACGACGAGCTGGGTGGCCAGTTCCACCCGGTGGCTGTCCAGGGGTTCGCCCGCGGCGAGCCGAAGCAGGGTGCGCAGTGCGGCGCGGCCGATCTCGGCGAAAGGCTGCCGGACGGTGGTCAGGGGCGGGGCCGAGGTGCTGGCGGCGGCGGTGTCGTCGAAGCCGACGACGCTGACGTCCTCCGGCACGCGCAGTCCCTGGATCCGGGCGGCCTCGATGACACCGAACGCCTCCAGGTCATTGCCGGCGAAGACGGCCGTGGGCGGCTCGTCGAGGGCGAAGAGCTCCTGGGCGGCCTGGTAGGCGGGTTCGAACCGGAAGGCTCCCCGCTTGATGAGGAGGGGATCGGGGGTGAGGCCGGCACCGCTGAGCGCGGCCTGGTAGCCGTGCAGGCGGGCGGTGTTGCACACGGCGTCATGCCGTCCCTCGATCATCGCGATCCGGCGGTGGCCGAGTTTCAGCAGGTGTTCGGTCGCGGCCATGCCGCCGCTGAAGTTCGTCGCGCCGATGCTGGGCACGGAGTCGTCGGGCACGTTCATCGGGTCGATCAGCACCAGCGGGATGCCGTGCTGCGCGAACTGCGCTCGCTGGCGGGCGGTCACCTCGGACGTCACCAGGATGACTCCCTCCCGCCCCGCGTTGATGACTTTCCGGGCCCAGGCGGCGCCCAGGGGGTCGTCGGGCGCCGTGCCGATGACGACGTCGACGCCGACCTCGGCCGCGGCCTGCGTCACTCCCTGGGTGATCACCAGGTTGTTGGGGTTGACCAGCTGGTCGAAGGTCAGATCGATGGCCCGTACTGGCGACTGCGCGCCGCCCGGGCCACGGGCCACGTAGTCGCGTTCGACCAACAACTGCTCGACGCGTGCCCGGGTCTCGGGCGAGACGTCACTGCGGCCGTTGACCACCTTCGACACGGTGGCCACCGAGACCCCGGCTGCCTCGGCGATGCCGGTCAAGGTCGTCCGCTCGACGGCTCTCTTCGCCATGCTGGTCCTTTCGAAGGTTTACGGCGAAGGTAGCGCAAGGTTTCGGAGCGGTCCAGAGCAGGCCTGGAGCAGAAATTTATTTCGTCCGGCATCTTGACCTGCCACAAACCGGCCCCTAATTTATCGGCCAGAAAACGCAGAGGTTTCGAAAAGTTTCGAGCCGCGTATCGCGCTGCTGGCGAGCCCTACGAGCCGTCCGGCGCGTTCGGACCTCTGAAGAGCCGAAGGAGCTCCCCATGCCCGCGAGAATCCCCTCCCGCGTCCTGATCACCGCCTCGGCGGCGGTCCTGGCCCTGACCCTCACCGCCTGCGGCAGCAGCGGCCGGACCGCCGGCGGCAGCTCCGGTGACGGCGCGCTGGCCTGGGCACTGACCCAGGGCTCCGAAGCGACCTTCCGGGCCTCCGCCACGGAGTGGAACAAGGAGCACCTCAACAGCAAGATCAACTACCAGTACTTCCAGAACGACCCCTACAAGCAGAAGCTGCGCACCGCCGTGGGCGCCGGAAACGGGCCGGTCCTGTTCGAGAACTGGGGCGGCGGCGGCCTGAAGACCTATGTGGACGCGGGCAAGGTCGCCGACCTCACCGCCGATCTGAACGCCGACCCCGAGTGGAAGAACCGCATCTTCCCCTCGGTGCTGAAGTCCACCACCTTCGACGGCAAGACCTACGGCGTCCCGGTCAACGGCGTACAGCCCGTGGTCCTGTACTTCAACAAGCAGCTGTTCGAGAAGGTGGGCGCCGAGCCGCCGAAGACCTGGGACGACCTTCTCGCCCTGGTGAAGAAGTTCAAGGCGAAGGGCATCGCGCCGATCTCCATGGGCGGCGCCTCCAAGTGGCCCGACCTGATGTGGCTGGAGTACCTCGTCGACCGCGTCGGCGGACCCGAGACCTTCGCGAACATCGCCGCCGGCAAGAAGGGCGCCTGGTCGGACCCGGCCGTCCTCAGGGCCGCGGAGATGATCAAGCAGCTCGTGGACGCCGGCGGCTTCGCCAAGGGCTTCACCTCCGTCTCCGCCGACACCGGCCAGGCCGAGGCCCAGCTCTACACCGGCAAGGCCGCGATGATCCTCCAGGGCAGCTGGGCCTACGGCACGATGGCGACCGGCTCGCCGAAGTTCGTCTCAGCCGGCAACCTCGGCTGGTCCGGCTTCCCGGCCGTCTCCGGCGGCAAGGGCGACGCGAGCAACATCGTCGGCAACACGGCCAACTTCTTCTCGGTGTCGGCGCAGGCCAGCGCCAAGGAGAAGAAGACCGCGGTGGCCTACCTCAAGGACGGCGTCTACAACGACACCTACATCGACAGCCTCCTCAAGAACGGCGACGTCCCGCCGGTGAAGGACCTCGACGCCAAGCTCAAGACCACCGACAACGCGGACTGGACGACGTACGTCTACGGCCTCGCCCGCGACGCCAAGAGCTTCCAGCTCTCCTGGGACCAGGCGCTCACCCCCGAGCTCGGCAACGACCTGCTCACCCACCTCGACCAGCTCTTCCTCGGCGAGATCAGCCCGCAGCAGTTCTGCGCCCAGATGGACAAGGCGGCGCAGGGGTGAGCGCCTCCACCGCCGCCAAGGCCCCGTCGGCGCGTTCCGGTGCCGGCGGCCCGCCGTTCCTCATGGCCCTGCCCGCCCTGCTGCTGTTCGCCCTGTTCGCCCTCGTGCCGATGGCGATCGTGATCTACCTGAGCTTCACCCGCTGGGACGGTCTGGGCAGCCCCGCGTGGGCAGGAGCAGACAACTGGCGCGAGGCACTGACCAGTGAGGTCACCCGGCACGCCCTGTGGCTCACCGTCAAGATGATGGTGTTCTCCTGGATCGTGCAGACCCCGATCAGTCTCCTGCTGGGCGTCTTCGTCGCCGGAAAACAGCGCTACCGCGCCCTGTTCGCCGTCTTCTACTTCGTCCCGCTGCTGATCTCCACGGCCGCGATCGCCGTCATCTTCAAGAACCTCCTCGACCCCAACTTCGGCCTCGGCGCGGCCCTGAACCTGCCCGTCCTCGGCCAGGACTGGCTCGGCGACCCCCAACTGGCCTTCTACGCGGTGGTGTTCGTCATCACCTGGCAGTTCGTGCCCTTCCACACCCTGCTCTACCAAGCCGGAGCCCGGCAGATCCCCGCCTCGCTCTACGAGGCCGCGTCGATCGACGGCGCGGGCCGCCTCGCCCAGTTCTGGCACATCACCCTGCCCCAGATGCGCTACACCATCGTCACGTCCTCGACGCTGATGGTCGTCGGCTCGCTCACCTACTTCGACCTGGTCTTCGTCCTCACCGGCGGCGGCCCCGGCTATGCCACCCGCATCCTGCCGCTCGACATGTACATCACGGGCTTCCAGAGCAACGAGATGGGCCTCGCCAGCGCCATCTCCGTGGTGCTCGTCGTGGCAGGACTCGTCGTCTCCCTCGCCCTCACCCGGTTCTCCGGTTTCAACCGGATGCGCAGCCAGCAGGCAGGTATGTGATGTCCGTGCTCTCCCAAGCCCCCTCCACCCCGTCCCCCGGCACACCGCCCCAGGACGAACCGCCGCCGGCACACACGCGGCGCAACCCCCTCACCGGCCTGCGCCGCGCCAACCCGCTCGGTGCAGTGGGCGGACTGCTCTGGCTGGTGATCGTCCTCGTGCCGGTCTACTGGGTCCTCGTCACCAGCCTGCGCACCCGCGAGGGCTTCTTCGATGCCAACCCGCTCTCCGTCCCCTCACACCCCACCCTGGACAACTACCGTCAGGTCCTCGACAACGGCTTCACGCACTACCTCCTCAACAGCACACTGGTCACGGTCGGCGCGACGCTACTGACCGTCGTCGTCTCCCTCCTGGCGGCCTACGCGATCGTGCGCGGCACCAGCCGGGCCCTGCGCTGGGCGTTCAGCGTCTTCCTGCTGGGCCTCGCCATCCCGCTGCAGGCGACGATCATCCCGGTCTACTACCTGATCGCCAAGGCGCAGATGTACGACACCCTGGGCGCGATCGTGCTCCCGTCGGCGGCGTTCGCGATCCCGCTGACCGTGATCATCCTGGTCAACTTCCTGCGCGACATCCCCGACGAACTGTACGAGTCGATGCGCGCCGACGGCGCCGGCCACTGGCGCATGCTGTGGAGCCTCGCACTTCCCCTGTCCCGCCCCGCTCTGATCACGGTCGTCATCTACGACGCCCTGAACGTCTGGAACGGCTTCCTCTTCCCGCTGATCCTCACCCAGAGCCCGGACAAGAGGACACTGCCCCTGTTCGTGTGGAGCTTCCAGGGCGAGTTCACCATCAACGTCCCGGCGATCCTGGCCGCAGTGGTCCTCTCCACGCTGCCCATCCTCGTGCTCTACGTCCTGGGCCGCCGCCAGCTCATCGGCGGACTCACCGCCGGCTTCGGCAAATGAGCGGCAACAGGCCGACAACGCGGAGTGACTCGGCTCCGCCCGACCCGGGACAGGGGACAGGGGACAGCAAGACGTTCAGTGCACCTCCCTGTCGTGGAAGAAGGGACAGCCTCCGCCCCGGATGGCCCGACGAATATCGTCGACTCAGAGGACTCGCGGCGGTCAGGGCTGCCCTGAGCCTCTGGCCAACGGGCTTTCCTGGCGTTCAGGGATGGCTAGCCAAGGTCGGTCGCGTCGATACGTGAGGCGAGGTCGCGCGCGTATTCCTCAAGGAGGCGTCTGAGCCCGATGTAGGGGCTGCTGGTCCTGGACAGTTTGGTATGTGACAGCTGCCGCCAACTCCATGCCGCCCTCCCGCCCCTCCCGGTCTGTGCAGTGTACGGAGCAAGGCGCCGCTCACTGCCTGTGACGCGAGTCCAGTTGAAGTCGGACGCGGCCATACGTTTGTACTCGTCGAGTTCTATGCCTCCCCGTACACCTCGGACTGGGTGCTGGTCGTGGATCGTCCACCACTCGTCCTCGGTGAGGATCCAGTCGGTGAGGCCGAGCGGACCACGCCAGCGAACTCCAGGCCGAGACCGACCGCTCTCCGCCTGTTCCTGCGGCTCAGCGAACGCGGGTCGTCGTTCTGGACGAACCCCTTCTCCCACGCACTCAGGGCCACGGCCTTCACCTCGACGAGCACCTCACCGTCGGAGGGCCGTGGGGTGGGTACCGTACCGAGGTAGAACTTCTCGGCGCCCTTCTCGGCGGGGAGACTACGGCGACGAAGACCGCTTCCGGGAACTCTTCCCCGCCCTGCACCGCCTCGGCCTGCGCTCCCGCTACCTCATCGGCGTACCCCTGCCACCCGAGCTGTGGTGGGGCTACTGGGCCGTCCACGTCGACGACATCCGTTTCTCCCCGGACCCCAACCCCCTTTACCAGCGCCTGAGTTCCCTCGTCGACGGCACGGACCACTGGGTGATGACATCCAACGTGGACGCCCTCTTCGCCCGCAACGGCTTCGCCCCCGACCGGATATTCACCCCCAAGGCGACTACGGCCGCTACCAGTGCACGACCCCCTGCACCCCGACCACCTGGGACACCCACCCCCCTCGTCGCACAGCTCCTCGCCACGTACGACCGGGCCACCGGCGCCGTGACCGGCCCCCTGCCCAGCTGCCCGAACTGCGGCGGCGAGGTCGAGATCAACGTCCGCATCGGCCCCGAGTTCATCGACGCCCCCTACCTCCCCGCAGGCCGCCGCCTCCAGGACTGGCTGGGATCCACCGCCGGTGCCCGTCTGCTCATCCTCGAATTCGGCGCGGGATTCAACACCCCCGGCGTCATCCGATGGCCGGGTGAACACCTCACCCGGCAGATCCCCCACGCACGCCTCGTACGTGTCAACCCCACCCACCCCGAGGCCCCCGTCGACATCGCCGACCGGACCCTGTCCGTCCCCGCCGACGCCGATCACCTGCTCGACGCACTCAACGTGCCGCAACCGGCACCCGACCCCACGGTGGCATCATGAGCGACCCCGAGAAGAACAAAGCCACGGCTCAGGCGTTCTACGACCTGATGTTCAACCAGTGCCGCCCCGCGGAGGCCATCGACCGGTACACGGGCGACACCTACATCCAGCACAATCCGCACGTCGGCGACGGCAAGCAGGCCTTCGTCGACTACTTCGAGCGCATGGCCGCCGAGTACCCGGGCAAGCGGGTGGAGGTCAAGCGCGCCTTCGCCGAAGGCGATCACGTGATCCTGCACTGCCACCAGACCTGGCCTGCCGAGGAATACGCCGGCATCGACATCTTCCGTTTCGACGCGGACGGCAAGATCGTCGAACACTGGGACGTCCTCCAGGTGATCCCACCCACCTCCAACAACGACAACACCATGTTCTGACCCCCGCCCCGCGCACTCCACACCGGCCATGAGCCCTGGTCTCCGCCAACTGCCGCCCCGGAGCGACCCGTTCGCGCGGGGCCGGCAGGGCGGTCGGGTCAGTGTCGGGCGAACTGGACCCGCGTGGGCTGCACGACGTCAGGCCGCACCGCGATCCCGTTGACGGTCAGTTGTTCTCCGTAGATGTCGGTGAGCCTGATGGCGCCGCCGCATCCGCTGCCGTCCGGGGAGAGGAAGTAGTTGTAGTCGGTGCGGGCCAGCTGGCGCCAGCCGCCGCTGGTACGGACCTCCAGCCGAGCCAGCGGGTTGCGGTGGCCGATCGCCTGGATGCCGCACCAGTAGGGGCTGGACCCGGTCTTGTAACGGATCGAGATCGTGCCCACCGCGTCAGGGCTCAGCAGGCTCCAGGTGATCGCGAGCCGGCCGGTCGAGACAGGGGCCAGCTTGGCGAAGGCCTGTTCACTGAGATCGAGTTGCCCCGGTGCACAGGGCAGCGGGCACTCGTTGGTGATCCGGACCGTGACGGAGGCGCCGTTCGCCGCGCGGACGCGTATGTACGCCCCGCACGCCCTGGACGTCTCGTAGTCGGTGGTGTTCATCGCCGCGATCATCATGTCGCTGCTCGGGCCGTACGAGCAGGCGCCATCCCCGACCCCGGCCTTGTAGACCGTGGCGACCCCCGGGTAGGTGACCTTGGGCCGGATCCGCCCGGCCAGCGAAGTCGTGACGGGAGCCTTCCGCGGGGAGACCTTTGACGCCGCCGCCGACCTGGGCGGGGAAGCCTTCGCAAGCGTCCCACTGGCCGACGGTGTCGCGGAGGTCGCAGATGGGGACGGGGATGCCGAGGAGGGCTCGTGCCCCGGTGAGGCCGACGGGAGAGTCTCCTGGGCGTTGGTGACGGCCGTGGCCGTCGCCTGCCCTGCATCCTCCTTACGGTCTGGTTGCATCGTCATGACCAGGCAGACGAGAAGTCCTGTGACGATCACCCCCGTGGTGGTGCCCACCAGCAGCCGGCGTCTGCGCCTGCGCTGCCGCGCCGCCTGACGTGTTGTCTCGTGCATGTCCATCCGTTCGAAAGAGCGAGTCGGTGTTGCACTGCTCAGTGGTCACAGGCGGCGAAAAGGTTGCCGCCTATTTTTCGGCGGGCTGGTTCCCGGAGCACGAGCAGCCGGACAGAAGTGCCGGGCACGGTCTTTGTGGTTCCCGTGCTCCCGCCCTTGGATCCTCAGACGGGAGCACGGCCTGCTCCTCGGGCGCGGGTCACTGACTTAGCAGGTTGGTGAGGCGGGGTGAGCGGGCAGCCTGGTGGGACGGCGCCGTGACGGACGGCCCCTGGCCCCGGAAGAGGATCCGCTCGCCGTCGACGCGGTCCTGGTGACCGGTCAGCCGATCGCATCCAGCGCTGTCACCGCCAAGGACTCTTCCGCACGTATCCGCTGAACTCCGCTGACCGCACCGACCGCTGTCACTCTCGGTCCTGACGGAGGGTCGCACCCTCCATACGCGCGGGATCAGCGGCGTTCCTGGCCGGAGTCGGCTGCGGGCAGAACCAGGCGGAAGGTACAGCCGCGGCCGGGGGTCGTATCGAGTTCGAGGCGGCCGCCGTGGCCCTCGGCGATGGTCGCGGCGATGGCCAGGCCGAGGCCGCTGCCGCCGTGGATGCGGGAGCGCGCGGGGTCGGCGCGGTAGAAGCGCTCGAAGACGAGCTCGGCGTCGACGGGTTCGAGGCCCTGCCCTTCGTCCGCCACCTCGATCACACCGATCGGCAGGCCCTCCGGCAGCGGGGGTGAAGCGGTGGTGCGTCCGAGCCGGTCAGTGCCGCCGGTTCCGGGACCCGCCTCGGTCGTGCCGACACGAACATGGACCCGGGTGCCCGGCGGGGTGTGGGTGCGGGCGTTGGAAAGCAGGTTCTCCACGATCTGCTGCAACCGGTGCGGGTCGCCGAGCGTCTCCGCGACATCGAGTTCCTCCCCTCCGGTGGGATCGGCCAGGGTGTGCAGCGGGCCGAGGTCGACGGGATGGGACTCGCTGTGGACGGCGGCGGCGCTGACGGCGTCCGCCGCGAGGGACACCAGGTCGACCCGCTCCCTGCGGTAGGAAGGTTCTTTGTCCAGGGTCGCGAGCAACTGGAGATCGTCGACGAGCAGACTCATGCGTTCCGCGTTCTGTGCGATGAACCGGTTGGCCTCGTTTCGTTCGAGGGCCGAACGCGGTTCAGGGCGAAGGGCGAGCTGGGCGTAGCCCTGGATGGCGGTGAGCGGAGTGCGCAGCTCGTGCCCGGCGTCGGCGACGAACCGGCGAAGGCGGGCCTCCGAGGCCTCTCGGGCAAGCAGCGCCTTCTGCAGGCGGTCGAGCATGGAGTTCAGGACCCGGCCGAGTCGTCCGATCTCGGTACGCGCATCGGTGTCTGCCAGGCGCAGATCGAGTCGGCCCGCGGTGACGTCCTGAGCCGTCCGTTCCATTCTGGTCAGGGGCAGCAGCCCCAGACGAACCACCCACCGGCCCAGGGCGATCAAAGCGACGACCGTGACGGCGAGCAGTACGGCGTTCAACCACAGGAGCTTCGATGTGGCGCCGTCGACGGTGTCGAGCGGAAGGGCGACCACCGCGCTCATGCCGTCCGGACCGGGGTTCAGCAACACCCGCCAGCGGCCGTCACCACTGACGGCGGACACGGTTCCGGGGTGCCCGTCCTGCAGCCCGAGGCCCTCCGCTTGACCAGCCAACCGAGGTCCTGGCTTGGCCTCGGAGCCCAGGGAGTTGTTCAGGCGGCTCCCGGAGGAGTCGTAGAAGTAGATGTGGAAGTCCGAGGGAAGCACATCCTGTTGTCCTCCCGGATCCGGGAGCCTGCCTTGGAGCGCGTCGTAGTAGACGAGAGCCGGTGGATGGAACTCGACGAGCTGCTCGTCGACGCGGTCCAGCAGCCAGGAGCGGAGCACTACATAGCCGATCGCCTGGGAGGTCAGCACTGCCGCGGTGGCGAGCAGAGTGGCGCCGAGGACTAGGCGCCGGCGCAGCGACTTGGGCGGCCGGGGCAGGAACCGGGTCACTGGTCCGGCGTCCCTGCGTGGTCGCGGGGAAGCCTGAGGCAGTAGCCGACGCCGCGCACGGTGTGGATCAGCGGCGGCTCGAAGCGGTCGATCTTCCTGCGCAGGTACCTGACGTACGTTTCGATGATCCGGGCGTCGCCCGCGAAGTCGTAGCTCCAGACGTGGTCGAGGATCTGGACCTTGCTCACCACCTGTCCCGCGTTCGACAGAAGGTAGGCCAGGAACTTGAACTCCGTTGGCGACAGGGCGATGTACTGTCCGGCGCGGTGCACCTCGTGGGCGCCCTCGTCGAGTTCGAGGTCGGCGTAGCGCAGCACACTCGGCGCCGCCCGCCATTCGGCGGCCGGCGCCGTGCGGCGCAGAATGGCCTCGATGCGCAGCAGCACCTCCTCGATGCTGAAGGGTTTGGCAACGTAGTCGTCCCCTCCGGCGCTGAGGCCGGTGATGCGATCGTCGGTGCCGGTGCGGGCGGTCAGGAACAGGACCGGACAGTCGTCGCCTGCCTCCCGCAGCCTGCGGGTCACCTCGAAGCCGTCCAGGTCGGGCAGCATCACGTCCAGCAGCACCAGATGCGGTTGAAAGCGTTCGACCTCCAGGAGGGCCGCCCGGCCGGTGTCGGTGCCGCTCACCTCGTATCCGGTCAGGCGAAGCGTCGCCTCCAGCAGGTTGCGAATGCTGGGCTCGTCCTCGACCACGAGGAGCCGATGCCGCGGCCGTGCGACTGCGGGCTGCTCGGTCATGCGTCTGCTGGTCCATTCTGCCGTGTCGCGACCGGCGTTCGGGCGTCGGTTACTTGGTGGCGCAGTCGTAGAGCACGTTGCCTCCTCCCGATCCCATCGCACCGCCGCCGTTGTTCTGTGACGAGGTGCCGGAGGTGCCGCCGTATGCCGACGCCGGAACCTTGGTGCAATGGTCGGCGATCCAGTCGGAGCGCTGCTTGGTGTAGCCGCCGGACAGGCCCGGCATGCCGCCGCCCGTGCCGGAGCCCAGGATGTAGCGTAGTTCGCCGTTCTTGGTCCACTTCTCCAACTGGGCCACCGAAGGCGCGTTGTCGCTGTTGGTGAAGCCACCCATACCGATGACGGTTTCGTCGGTGCCCAGGATGAAGGCACTGGCGTTCAGGGCACCGCCCTCGACGGCGAGCTTGATGCGTGCGTCGGGTGCATGTTCGACGGCGTACTGCAGAATCTTGCGCTGCTCGGCGGTGAGTTCCCCGTCGCCGAAGCCGCCGCGCCCACCAGGGGCTCCTCCCGAGCCGGTACCCGGGAACGAGGGTGCACCGCTGTCGTTCGAGCCCGCTTCCCCGGATGCACCCGGCATACCGTTCGCTCCCCCTGTGGGCATGCCGGAAGGCACTCGGCCGGACGGGGGCTCACCCGTCTGTCCCGAAGAGGCGCCCCCGCCGGGAAGGCCCGGCATGTTCGACGGCATCCCGGACGGCATGCCCGAGGGAAGGCCTCCGCTGTCCGCGCCCTGCGAGGGCATGCCACCGCCGCCGAACCCGAGCGTCGTCGGCCCGGCCGTCGGGTTGGAGCCTCCCATGCTGGTCGAGCCGGGTACGGTCACCGCCCAGGCTCCCGGTGCCAGCACGACCGAGGCGACCGCGGCACAGCCGGCGACCGTCAGCAGTCTGCCACGGCGCTGTGAGAGCACCAGCAGGACGACCGCGGCGCAACCGGCCAGCAGCACGGGCCACACCAGCCAGCCGTGCCAGTCGGGCTCACGGCGCACCAGGACAACGGCCCAGGTCACACTCACCACGACCGCGGCTACGCCCACCAGGGGCGCCCAGCGCAGGCCGGCCCGGTGGACACGGACGAGGGCAGCCATGAGTCCGCCGCACAACGCGGCGATCGCCGGTGCCAGTTGAGTGGTGTAGTACGGGTGGAAGATGCCCTTCTGGGTCGAGAACACGGCCGCGCAGACCACCAGCCAGGTCCCCCACAACAGCCAGCCGGAGGCCGGCAGCACGGCGGTGTCCGACAGCCTGCCGCGCCGGCGCAGTACCGCACCGACGACGGCGACGACCAGAGCCAGCCCGCAGAGCGGCAGCAACCAACTGATCTGGCCGCCCACTTGTGCCTCGAACAGGCGGCTGAGGCCGGGTTGACCGCCGAATCCGCCGGCGAATCCGCCGCCTGATCCGCCCATCCCCTGGGGCATCCCGTCGCTGGAGCCGAAAACCCGTCCCAGTCCGTTGTAGCCGATCACGAGGTCCCAGGCCGAGCCGTCCTTGCTGCCGCCGATGTAGGGGCGGTCGCCCGGCCACAGGGCGACCATGGCGACCCACCCCAGGGAGGACGCCGCCAGGATGGCCCCCGCGCCCAGCAGACGCCGCACTCGCGGTATCCAGGCGCCGCTTCCTCCCACGAGCCAGGCGACGGCGAACGCGGGAACGACCATCCAGGCGGCGAGCATCTTGGTGAGGAATCCGCACCCGATCAGAAAGCCGCTCGCGCACAGCCACCAGGTCGCGGCCCGGCCCTCGGCCTGCAGCGCACGGGTGAGCGCGTACGCCGCCGACACCAGCAACAGGACCAACAGTGTGTCCGGGTTGTTGTCCCGGTTGATGGCCACGGTGATGGGGGTCAGGGTGAGCACGAGAGCCGCGACCAGCGCCGCCCTCTCCCCCGCCCAGCGGCGCACGGTGCGGTGCAGCACCAGCACCCCGGCCACGCCTTCGAGGAGTTGCGGCAGGATCAGCGCCCAGCCGTGCATCCCGAAGATCTTGCTGCTGATCACCTGCGGCCACAGCGCGGCCGGCGGCTTGTCGACCGTGACGACGCCTGCAGGGTCGAAGGAGCCGAAGAGGAAGTTGGTCCAGCTCCTCCCCATCGACTTCACGGCCGCCGAGTAGTAACTGTTCCCCCAGCCCAGGGAGTTCAGGGCCCAGCCGTACAGGACGGCCGCCAGCACGAGGATGGCTCCGAGCGCGGCGGGTGCCGCCCACGCGGGGAGTCGACGGACGGACGTACTCGAACTCGCGCGCTTCCCGTCGTGTGCCGATGCCGCCGGTGCGGGCCTGATGTGCGCGTAGTTGCTCATGTCTGGATTCGCTCTCATCAACGGATACGGCTACGGGGGTCGGCGAAGACAGCCAGTCGCAGCACGGCGAAGCGCATGCAGGTGACCAGGACGGACGCCATGGTGAGGACCGCGGTCTCCGCGGCCGGTGAGGCACCGAGATCGAGCCACTTGAACCACAGCACCGCCGCGGACGTGACCACGTAGCCGAGCACGAACAGGCCCCCGGCACCGAGGTGCGCACGGGCGGGCCGGGCCGTGGAGTGCCGGAAGGTGAGGCGTCGGTTCGCCTCGGTGTTGAGGACGGTGAGACCGAACAGCGAGATCAGGTTGGCGACGGCCGGAGACCACCAACCGCGCAGCAGCCAGTACAGCAGGGCCTGTCCGACCGTGGAGATGACGCCGATCGCGACGAAACAGCCGACCTCCCACGACAGCACACCGCGCCGCGCGAGGGGTGCGAGGACGGCGTCGGGATGTTCGGCGGTCGGCTCGGGGCGCGACTGCACCTCGACCCGGGCCTCACCGGACGCCTTGAGCCGCGCCATGCGCCACAGGCCCCGCAGGTCTTCCCTGGCGGTGGTCACCACGTCCACCCGGGTGTCGACGTCCTCGACCCAGTCGACCGGGATCTCCTGGATACGCAGTCCGTTGTGTTCTGCGAGCAGGAGCAGCTCGGTGTCGAAGAACCACGCGTCGTCGCGGGTGGCTTCCAGCAGCGGCCCGAGCACCTCGGTGCGGGCCGCCTTGAATCCGCACTGGGCATCGGTGAAGCGGACCCCGTGGGTGAGCCGGATGATGCCGTTGTAGCAGCGGGAGACGAACTCGCGGCGCGGCCCGCGCACCGTGCGCGCGCCGGGAGCCAGCCGGGATCCGATCGCGAGGTCCGAGTGCCCGCTGGCCAGAGGTGCGACCAGCGGGAGCAGTCCGTCGAGGCCGGTGGAGAGGTCCACGTCCATGTACGCCACGATGTCCGCGTCGCTCGCGCCCCAGACCGTGCGCAGTGCGAGTCCGCGGCCCTTGCGGTCCAGGTGGACGACACCGACCCCGGGCAGCTCGTCCGCGAGGCGACGTGCGGTCGCCAGGGTTTCGTCGGTGCTCGCGTTGTCGGCGACAGTGATCCGCCAGGCGAAGGGGAAGCCCCGGGACAGGCGGGCGTGGAGCGTGCGCAGGCACCCGGGCAGGGCTCGTTCCTCGTTGTAGACCGGAACGACGATGTCCACCGTCGCGGTGCCGGAGTTGGGGAGAAGCGAACCTTCGACGGGCTGGAAGGGGGCGGGACGCTCCACACGGGCGCCGAGTTCGGTGAGGTGGGGGGTGGGGGTCATAGCTTCCTCAGGCGTGAGGGGACGGCAGACTGCGGCTCAGGACCCTGGCCCGGGGCCGCGGCCTCACTGTTGCCGTCACGCCTGTGGAGGTCAGGAGAGAACAGCGAGAACTGATGGGGAGTCAGATCAATGACCGAAAGCGCTCCCGAGACCCGCCTGGAGCGCGACCGCACCAGGGGGTTCCATCGCGCGATGACGGTGGCGACACCGCAGAGCGGCTCCGAGGTGTTCACCTTCCGTGCCACGCGCCCGTCAACGAGGCGGTTCATCGTCAGGCCACCTGGCCACGACACATCCCGCGACGCGGCTCGGGGCCGTCTCAGCCGTCGCCATGAACGACGAGGGCAACCCGGACAGATGCCAGGGGCAAAGCCGCCACTCATGAAACCAGCCTCCGGCGCAGCGGCAGCCGACCGAGATGCTGGAGCGCACACAAGGCGACCGCTCGGGAGCGGGGCGAGGAGCGGCCTGGAAACAGTCCCGGCAGCCTTTGCTCCTGCGTCTCCCGCTGTTCGAGGGCGATTCCCTCTCTGTCGAACGCGCGGAAATCTGTGTTTGTTGGAGTAGACATTGGACCTGGGGCGTGGTTATGGTTCTCTCGTAGCCCAGAGAGACAGCAGGGCCTGGCAGACACGAACTGCGAGGCGGCAGTACATGCAAGTGCAGTTCGCAGGACGGTGCGGTGGTGGAGTCGCGAAGCCAGAGCGGTTGCAGGACGGCGACGGGACTGGCGACCGTACCGGGTGGCCCGCAGTGATCAGGGGCCGCCATGAGCAGGACCCAGCAGTACGCAGTACCCGAAAGTGCAGTTCGCGGTACCCAGCAGTGAAGTAAGTGAGCAGCACCTCGGTGAAGGCGTCGGCTGCGGACGCGCGCACCGGGAGGTTCGGCAGTGGGGTTCCAAGCCAGGGCAGACGCAGGACGGGCGACGGGGCTGGCTGCCGGAGAGCGGCGCTGTCACAGGCCGCTGAGCGGTTCGCATCACCAGCAGTACGCAGTACCCCGCTTGTAAGTAGTTGATCCCAGAGGGAAGAACGGAGGAGCCGAGCGCCATCAGGATCGCCCGGGCCGACATCTTGAACCCGGGTACCGCAGGACATCGATAGTGAGGTGGTCTCCGGTCAAGCAACCGCGATCCCAGCAGCCCCGGCAGCATGCCGGTCGGGGCTGCGGAAACAGAGGGCCGGCGCAGTACGAGGGCCGGCAGATGGTGTAGCAGTTCCTTCGGGGCCCTGGTGCGATCCAGCACCAGGGCCCCTCGACGCGTTCCACAGAGAGGTGCAAATGACAGCAGACGACTCGTTCGGCCGTATCGACGACGAGGACTACCCCGCCTACACGATGGGCCGGGCCGCCGAACTCCTCGGCACCACCCAGGGCTTCCTGCGCGCCATCGGCGAAGCGCGCCTGATCACCCCGCTCCGCTCCGAGGGCGGGCACCGCCGCTACTCCCGCTACCAGTTGCGCATCGCGGCCCGCGCCCGGGAACTCGTCGACCACGGCACTTCCGTCGAGGCTGCCTGCCGCATCATCGTCCTCGAAGACCAGCTCGAAGAAGCCCAGCGCATCAACGCCGAATACCGCCGCACCGCAGAAGCGGCGAACCCGACCGCCACAGCCTGAGACGAGTGCCCGTCGGCACCGGCGGGCACCGTACTCCCGATCCCGGTGTTCGGAGTGATCGCTTTGTCGGATGACGCGGAGTGTGGGCAGGTAGCGTCTGTGTCAGCTTTCACGGTTCAGAGTCGCCGTCCTCGCATAGCTCACGCAGGCACTTGTGGACGGTCGTCTCGGCGGCCCCCCGTCAGCGCCGCCATCTCCGGTTGGGCCAGTCGGCAGCCGACGACAACGCCACCGTCCTGCGGACGCCCGTAGGCAGTGGCGACTTCCACCAGGAGCCGGGCCAGCCGCACCTTCGCCGGATAGCCGCGAAAGTCCAGCCGCCGCCTGTTGGCCGACCGCAACCGGTCCGAGACGATCACGGTCAGGGCCACGGACACCTCCGGCCGGCGCATCAACAGGCCGTGCGATACGCCGGTTGGAGCACCTGTACCGGCATCGGCCCGCAGGCCGCCACCGCGGCGGAGCACGGCACCCCGTCCATGGCCGCCGCCTCCCCGACTGTGTCTCCTCCCACCCTCACGGCCAGCAGGGACATCCCGCCGTTCTCCACGGTCGCCGTCACCTTGGCGAAGCCGGAGAGCAACAGCAGAACGTGCCGGTCCTGTGCGCCCCCGCTCAGCAGCACCGCGCCCGACTCGAAGCGCGCCTCATCGGTGCGGGCGGTGCCGCACTCGGGGCCGGTTCGACGTAACAGTTCACGCGTGTGGCGGTCAGGTTCCTTCCACGTGTTTTTGCGACACATGTTTTCGATGACGCATCACGTGGAGTGCTCCGGAGCAGCGGTGGACTGCCCCTGCTCCAGTCGCGCGTAGTACGGCTGGCTCGTCACGGCGACCACTGCCAGTTCCTCGCGGCGCAGACCGGCCACACCCCCCGAGGGACATCCGTCTCGGGGTGCGCACAGGGAGAAGGCGAAGCCGCGCCCACCCGGACAGAGCGTCGGGGTGGGCGCGACATGAACGGGTGGCGGTGGGGTCAGGTCGCGGTCAGCGACAGGTCGGCCGTCGTGGCGCGGCCCGGCAGCAGGGTCACCTCCTTGGATGTCGGGCGGTGGCCCGCAGCCGAGGCCGTGATCCGCAGTGGGCCCGGGCGGGTGTCCAGCCAGAGGTCGTAGTGGCCGTCGGAGTCGGTGCGTACCGTGCGTACGGTGTGGACGCGGCGGTCGCAGCCGGTCGCTCCGGCGTGTGCTGCCGGGCAGATCTGGACGGTGGCCCCGGCGAGCGGCGCTCCCGTGTGCCTGTCGGTGATCGTTCCGGAGAGATGTCCCCAGGTCCGCGGGATCGTGACCTTGAGGCTGATCTTGACCGATGCTCCGGCGTAGGGGGCGTCGGTGCTGTAGGTGAGCCGCGCGGTGTAGGTGCCGGCCGTGGCGACGGCGGAGGCGTCCGCGCGGACGGTGACCGTGGTGGAACGGCCGGGGGCCAGGTCGAACGAGGTCCGGTCCGTCGACAGCCAGGTGACGTCGTCGCCGTCGCACTGGTCGTGCCCGGGCAGGACCTCGGCCGAGGAGACGGTCTCGGAGAGCGAGATCATGCCGCCGACGCGGTAGATCCCGCAGCCGCCGCCGGCCCGGAAGACGGTGGAGCCGGAGTTGGGCAGGTCGGACCAGGTGTTGGACACCGGGTCGTATTCGACGACGGTGTTGACCGCGTCCTGTGCGGCGATGCCGCCGACGGCCTGGAGCCTGCCGTCGTTCCCACTGGCGATGGCGCCCCAGCGCGGGTCGGGCATGTCGGCCGCACGGGTCCAGGTGTCGGCGGAGGGGCTGTAGCGGTAGGTCTCCTCCTTTGCGTCGCTGCCCGAGAGGCCCCCGGCGCAGACCAGTTCACCGGTGATGCCGGCGCAGGCCGCGCGTTCCATGTCGAACGGGTAGTCCGCGAGGCGGGTCCAGGTGTCGGTGGCCGGGGTGTACCGGTAGACGGTGCTGACCATGTCGTTGCAGCCGGATCCGGTGCAGCCTCCGATGGCATACAGGCTGCCGTCGAGGACGGTCACATTGGGCATGCCGACCGCCTGGGGCAGATCCGTGAGGCGGGTCCAGGTGTCGGTGGTGGGGTGGTACGCGTAGAGCGAGGCGCTGGCATGGTCCCTGCCCCAGCCGCCGGCGACGTACATGGTCCCGTTGATGAACGCCCCGCCGGGTGACTCCAGGACCTCGGGGAGGTCCGCGATGGGCGTCCAGGCGTCGGTGGACGGGTCGTGCACATAGCTGTGTGTGAGGTACTCCCCGCCGAAGATGCCGGAGACTCCGGCGACGGAGTAGACCTTGCCCTGGTAGGTGCCCACCGCGTTGTCCATGACGGGCTCGGGGTAGTCGGCGATGCCGGTCCAGGGCCCGGTCGACGCTGCTCCTGCTCCTGCTGCCGCTGCCGACTGGTCGCTCGACGCGCCCTTCGACGCCGACGAGGTGGAACTCATCGGTCCGGGTGCGTAGTTGCCCTTGACGCGCAGTGTCGGGGCGCCTGCCGAGGAGTCCGACGTGGTGGTGGGGGTGCCGGTCGGTGAGGTGTAACCGGTGCTCTGCTCACCGAGGTTGACGTGCAGCGGCGCCTGTCCCTTGTTGGTGAAGGTGATCTTCCTGCTGCCTGATCCGCCGAGCGTCTCGCTGACGGAGAGGGCGTCCGAACTCACCTTCAGGCGGCCCGCCTTGAGCGTGCGGTCGAACCGGTTGACCTTGTCCGGCCGGGTGGTGAGGGTGCCGGTCGAGGTGGAGTAGCGGGCGGCGGCCGTCCGGTAGGTGTGACGTCCGGTGGGCTCGCTGAACAGCCAGTAGTAGCCGTCGGCCAGCGCCAGGTCGTCGGGGGTCGCGACGGTGGTCGCCGTCGCGTAGTGGTCGGCGGTGTCGGTGACGGTGGCGGGCGTGATGGCGTCGCCCGTGTTGCCGTCGACGACCTGTCCGGCGACGATGCCTCCGCTCACGGCGGCGCAGGAGCCGACGGTGACGGTGTCGATCTGCCAGAGCGACAGGCCGCTGCCGGAGTAGTGGAAGCGCACCTTCACGTGCTGCGCGCCTGCCGCCTGGGGCAGGGGAACCTCCGCGTGGCCCAGGTACTCGGCCGTGTCCCGGTGCCACACCGTGGTCCATGTCGCGCCCGAGTCGAGGCTGAGGTCGACGGTTGCCGTCGAGTCCTTGCTGGGGGCGTAGGCGGCGTCGAAGCCGAGGACGGGTGAGGTCTGGCCTGCCAGGCTGAAGGTGGGTGAGACGAGTTCGGTGTCTTCCGGGACACCGCCCCGGCCGTAGGGGTTCGCGGAGGCCCAGTTCCCGGTTCCGCCCGTGAAGTTCCACACCGTTTTGTCGGCGAAGTCCCAGGCGGCGCCGTCCGTCCCGTGATTGACGACGGTCCAGCCGTGCTCCGGAGTGGTGCCGGTCCAGCCCTCGAAGCCGGTCGAGGCCGGGTAGGCGTGGCCGGGTGCGACGCAGGCCGTCAGGTCCACGTCCGGCGCGACGTTGGTACGTACGTCGGCCGTGCCCACCGGGACACTCAGGTCCGTGCTCCGGTAGCCGGGGTAGACCGGGGCCACATGGAGGGCATAGGTGGCCTTCTCCGGAAGCTCCACGCTGTACTTGCCGGTGTAGGGGTCGGTGTAGAGGGCGCCGTTCGGATAGCCGGCGATGGTGATCTTCGAGTACAGGGGCCAGCCGTGCCCGCTGCCGTCCTTCACCGTGCCGGACACCGTGCGGGTGGGCAGTTTCACCAGGGCCAGGTCGGCGGTGGTGCTCTGGTTCTCGGCGACGCTGACCCCGGAGCGGGTGTTCTCCCCATAGCCGAAGTCGGTGGCGGCAATCCGGTAGTTGCCCACCGCGACGGGGAGGCTGTACGCACCGTCGGCGTCGGTGGTGACGCGGTACTCCCGGCCGTTTGTCGCCTCCTCGGAGACGGCCAGCGCCGCGCCGGCTAGCGGGGCGCCGGATTTGCTGTCGGTGACCCGTCCGGACAGCGTTCCATGGACGCCGAAGGCCAGCGCGGACACGCGGACCGGGGTGCCGAGACCGGTCGGGCCGTCCCAGCCGGTGCCGGCGGTGCACGTCACCGTGCCGCAGTCGTCGTTGGCACCTTGGGTGACATCGGTCAGCCCGGAGGCGTTGATGTACGGGTAGGTCACCGGGTAGGTGTCCTCGACGGGGGTGCCCGCCAGCGCGTACATCGCCGCGATCAGCGGCGCGGAGAGGCTGGTGCCGCCGACCTGCAGCCAGCCGTCCCTGCCCACCGTGCTGTACACGGCCAGGCCGGTCGCGGGGTCGGCGACCGCGGAGACGTCAGCCGTCGCGCGGGTGTCGCAGCCGGTGCCGAGCCCCCTCTGATAGGCGGGCTGGGCCTCGTACAGCGAGCAGCCCGATCCACCGGAGGTCCAGGCGGACTCGGTCCAGCCGCGCTCGGTGTCCGCGGTACGGGTCAGCCGGGTACCGCCGGCGGCCACCACGTTGGGGTTGGTGGCGGGCCAGTTCTGGACATGGCCGGTGTCGCCGGTGGACGCGACCACGGCCACACCGGGATGGTCGTAGTGGTGGTCGTACGCGGTCTGGAAGGCGCCCTCGCCGGGCAGTCCGTAGGAGTTGGAGACGTACTTGGCGCCCAGGCGTACGGCGGTGTCGACCGCGGCGCCCAGGTCGTCCAGGCTCGCCGAATCACCCTGCACCAGAAGGATGTTGCACGCCGGGCAGGCGGCGGAGACGGCGTCGAGGTCGAGCGCGGTCTCCAGTGCCCAGCCCGCGTCGTCGGCGGGGTAGTCCGTGCCGCCGTTCTGGTCGACCTTGCGGAAGCAGCCGTTGGCGGTGGTGCACTCCGGCAGCCCGTAGTGCTCGCGGTACTCGGCCAGGTCGGCCTCGGCGTGGGAGTTGCCGTACGCGTCGACGATCGCGACCGTCCTGCCCTTACCGCTGGCGGGAAGGCTGTAGGCCGCCTGGATGTCGGCCGGGCCCAGCGCCGTGGACGGGGGCGCGGTCGCCTGCGGCCGGACGATGTGGTCGGAGGCGGTGCGTACGTCGGCGAAGCACTGGGCCACGCCTTCCTCGACGCTCGGGTTGTTGCAGCCGGCCGGGACGTAGTTCTGCGGGACGTTGTCCTGCGGCACGGCGTTGAGCAGGTCGGAGGCCTTGGAGGAGTCGGCGTCGGAGGAGGCCGAGGAAGTGGGGGTGGCCGCGGCGGCGGTGGCCGGTGATATCGCGGCGAGAGCTCCGGCGCCGAGACAGCCGGCCATGAGAAGGGAGAGGGGTGCGCGTACGCGCGCACGTCTTGAAGACAACAAGGAGGACAGCAAGGGGGACAGCAAGGAGCACCCTTTTCGTCGCGTTCGGGCCCGATCGGGCCGGGATCAGAGGGGTTCGTAACCGGTGTACGGGTCGTTGTACGGGTCGTCGCCGCAGGCGGGGTCTGGCGTCGCGTCGTCGGCAAGTACGCCCGGTGCGGCGGGCGTTGGTTCGGGGTGTCGCTCTTCGGCGGGCGGCACGTCGGACTTCGGTTCAGGAGGTGTGCTGCTCATCCGACGGATGGATGCCTCTCCGGTCATGTCCAGGTGAAGGCGGGCTCGCGGACCCTGCGCGCACTGAGTATCGATGCCTGCCGCGGGTCCTCGCGATGGGGCGGATGACCTAAAGATCGGACCGAGGGGACTCCGCGCCGGTGGCATGGCCTTCCGCCGGGGTGATTCCCGCCTGGGTGAGGCTGACCGCGAGTGCGGTACGCGAGGTAACCCCGTATTTGCGCATCGCGGAGTTCAGTTGCGCGGCGATGGTCTTCGGGGAACGGGAAAGTGCCCGTGCGATGGCCGGGTTGGTCAGACCGGTGAGCATCAGCCGGACCACTTCCAGCTCGCGCGGGGACAGTTGGTCGCCGTAGCCGCGCCGCCCGCCGCGCCACACCTCACGTACCGGCGCCCCGGCCGCATGGCGCGCGCCGTGCACCCGGGCGGCGTCCGTCCGGGCTCCCAGAGCCGTGAACCCGGCCTGCGCGCGGGCGAGTTCGGCCAGTCCGGTGTCCCTGTCCCCCGCTGCCAGCAGGCAGCCGGCCCGGCGTTCGGCCGCGCGCAGTGCCTCGTACGGCCGGGGCAGGCGCCTCCAGGCGGTAGCGGCCCGGCCGAACGCGGCGGCTGCCTCGACGCTGCGGCCCTCTCCCTCTGCCAGGACTCCGCGACACGTCTCCAGGGCCGCGTCCGCCGCCGGCAGGTTCCTGCCACTGAGCCCTTCGGCCAGGTCCGCGACGAACTGCCGTGCCCGGTCCGGCCGTTCGACCGCGAGCAGCGCGCCGGTCCGCACGGGTGCGAACTCGGTGGCCCACAACCAGATGTTCTTGCGGGCCACGACATCGGCCGGTCCGTCCGTCAGCTCCACCGCCTCGGCGGCCGACCCCTCGGCGAGCCGGATCCGCGCCAGGGCCGCCGCGGGCTCCAGCGGCAGATCCACGATGCCCCGCCGCAACCCCGCGTCGAGCACCTGGCGCAGCCGCTCCTCGACGGTCCCGAGCCCACCCTCGTCCACCGCCACCGCCACGGGGCCGGGATCCGCTCCCCCGCCGCCGGTCGCCCGGTCCAGCAGGGCCGTGATCAGCAGGGCGTCCAGCTGGACGACTGGTTCCTCTTCCACCCCTGCCAGGGCGGCGGCTCGCTCGGCCAGTCCGTCCCAGGCGCCGGTGAACCAGTCCAGGTGCACCAGCGTCACCCGGATCATGTCCTGGAGCCGCTGGTACCGGTGTTCTTCGGCCCTGGCCAGCCCGGTCGTCAGCAGCGCCCTGGCCTCGTCGTAGCGGCCCCAACGCAGCGCCGAGTTGCCGATGTTGAGTCCGCCGCGGGCCAGCTGCATCATTCCTTCCGGGGTCGTCGCGGTGTCGGGCAGTTCCGCGGCCACGGCCCAGCCGGTCTCATCTCCCATGTCCAGTAAGGAAGTTGCCCGGTCCCCCACCAGAGCCAGCCGCTGGTCCGCCGTCATCGGCAGCCGGGCCGCGTCGGCCGCCCGGTTCAGCCAACGGCGGTGCTCCTCGGCGGACATCATGGTGCTCGGCGGGCTGCCGAGCGTGTTCATCGCCCAGGCGGCCTGGAACGGATCGCCGGCCAGATCCGGCAGCGCCTTCTCCAACTCCACTGTTGCGGCGGCGTACTCGGCCACCTGCAGCAGCATCCTCCCCAGTTGGATACGGACGGCCGCGCGGTCGTGCGGGGCGAGCGCCTCCCCGTCCAGCACCCTGCGCAGCGCGCGGATCAGGTCGCCGCGGGCGACGAGCCCGGCGAAGGCCAGGACCGGCATCTTCTGTGCCCACCGGGCCACCGAGGCGGCGGGCGGATCGTTCCCGGTGAGCAACTCGTACAGCAGTCCGACGGCGGTGCGATGGTCCCCGGAGGCCAGCGCGAGGTCGGCGGTCAGTTCCGCGTACTCGCGCCACTGCCCGGTGTCCCCGGCCTCCCGGTAGTGGTGGGCGAGCCGGGCCACCGGCTGCGGCGTCATGGCCCGCAGTGAGCTGCCCGCTCCCCGGTGCAGGGCCCGTCGGTCGGGCGCGGGCGTCATGTCGTAGACGGCACGGGCCGCCAGCGCGTGCCGGAAACTGACCCGGCCGGCCCGGTCTTCGCCCAGCAGTCCACTGCGTACGGCGGCGTCCACGGCCCCTCCGGCAACGTTGTCCGGGAGCCCGCTCACCGTCGCGAGGACGGCAGGGCCGACCGGTTCGGCCAGTACGGAGGCGGCCCGCAGCACGCGTTGCGCATCCGGGGTGAGGCGCGAGGCGCGCTCGGCGACGGCGTCCCGGATGGTGGGCGGCACCGCGATGTCGGCCAGCGTCCTGCGTACCCACTCGCCGTCGCGCCGGACCAGATCGGCCCGGTCGCGCAGCAGCCGGACGGACTCCTCGATCGCCAGCGGCACCCCGTCGGTCCGTTCCTGGAGGAACGACGCGAAGGTCTCGGAGACGTGTTCGCCGTCCAGCATCGACGACATCAACTCGGCGGTCTGTGGCACGTCCAGCGCGCCGAGGCAGATCCGTACGTATCCGGTGCCGGCCGGGGGCCGGGAGGTCAGCCGCATCAGCGCGGACTCCGGCGCCACGTCCTCGGGACGGTAGGTCAGCACCAGGCTCATCCGGCGGGTACGACGGGAGGTGAGGAACAGCAGGAAGTCCAGGGTGGCTTCGTCGGCCCAGTGGACGTCCTCCAGGACCAGCACGCCGACGCCCATGGCGTCCAGCAGTTCGGCCAGTGCGCGGAAGAGCCGGTGCCGGGCGGCGCCCGCGTCCGACAGCGCCTCGGGGGCCGGCGGCAGGTCCTGCGCCCACTCCGGGAACAGCGGGCGCAGCACCCCGGCGAGGGGTGTGAGGGCCAACTCGGCCACATCGGGTTGGGCATCGCGGGCTGCGTCGACGACCGGGCTGAGGGTGAGGGCCTCCCGGAACGGGGGGCACATGGCGGCCAGCGGCCGTAGGGCGGCGACACCGGGCTCGTCCAGCGCCTCCTGAACGAGCCGGCTCTTGCCGATTCCGGCCTCGCCCTCGACGAGAACGGTGGCCGGCGGCCGGGCCAGGGCATCCGTCAGCCGGTGCAGTTCGGCCGCCCGTCCGACAAAACGGGGAGCACTGAGACCGGGCAGCACACGCGGGAGGCCGCCCTCCGCAGAGCGCTCCATCCGACCCGCCTTCCCCACCCCGCCCAGGGCCTGTGCGACCCCAACTCCGATCGCCCGTGCGGGCCTCGACATCGCAGCATGCCACGATCGCCGCACCGACCGCTCCCGGGTAGGGCAACTGCTGCCGCTACAAGTGATTCTGAGGGGCATCACTTATTGACGGATCGTCAAACACGTGTCGTCGCCGTTGCAATGCCCCGGTCGCAGTGCCGCACCACCGACGGCGAAGCGGGTGCTTCGCACGGGGCCTGGTGACTCATGGCTGTCGTCGACGCCGGCGTCAGTGCCGGTGCCGGTGCCGGTGCACGGAACTCGCCCACTCTCTACGGGTGTTGCGCACGGCGCCACGTCCGGAGCCGACTCAACCACGGACGAGGTGCCCGATCGCCCGCCCGATACTCTCCCCGCCCGACGCTCCTTCGGAACAGCCCGGTCCACGGATCTCGCGCACTCGGTCGTCAGTCACGTACGGATCCGCCGTGATGTTTCCGGACGGAGGCGCTGGGTTCGGGGTGGGCGCCGGTGAGCTCGGGCTCCAGGCCCTCGCTCAACCCGGCGGGTCCACGACCTACGTCGGTGCGCCAGGCCTCGAAGGCCCAGGTCGTGAGGGCCACGACCGCGAGGCCCAGGAGCCAGCCGCCCACGACATCGCTGAACCAGTGGACGCCGAGTGCGATCCGGGTGAAGCCGACGCCGAGGACGGACACCACCGCGGCGGTCCAGCACAGTGCCCGCAGAGCGCGCGGCACCATGGGCAGCAGCACCAACAGCAGGATGGCGAACGAGGTGGTCGCGGTCATCGCGTGTCCCGAGGGGAAGGAGAATCCCGGCGCGTGCGCGACCGGGTCCTCCAGGGACGGTCGGGCCCGCTCGACCACCGTTTTGACCAGCAGCCCGATCAATCCGCCGGCTGTGGCCGTCACGGCGGACCAGGCAGCGAGTCGCCAGGCCCGGCGGTACAGCAGCCACGCGGTCAGCAGCGCGACGATCGTCCGCAGGGTGACCGGGTCCCATACCCGGTCGGACAGGAAGCGCAGGATGTCCGTCCATGCCGGGTGATCGAGAGCGGTCTCGTTCAACCGCCGTGCCGTGCCCGCGTCGAGACGCCGCAGCGGCTGCCACCGCCCCTCGACCAGAACGAGCAGCAGACCGAACGGAACAGCGGCTACGGCGGCGACAGCGACCGAACCGAGGAGGTGGAGGCCGAATCTCCGGTCGGCCGCCCGACGGCGACGGAGGTCACTCAGTCGCTGGGCCGTGGTGCGCACCACCATTCAGACTCCCGGGTCGGCTGTGATCGGGCCGGGCCTAAGCGCCCGCGCGGCCTCCAGCTGCGCGGCGAAGGACAGGCCCAGAAAGAGGGCTATGGAGGTCAGGTAGGCCCAGAGCAGCAGGGACATGAAGGCGCTGAGCGGGCCGTAGACCGTGTCGAAGGACCCGCTGATGTCCAGGTACAGGCTCAGCAGCCAGGTCAGGGCCGTCCACAGGACGAGATACACGGCGGCGCCGAAGGCCAGCCAGGTGTAGCCGGGCTGACGGCGGCGGGGGGAACGGCGGAAGATCGCGCTGGCCGAGAGGAGGGCGAGCAGCAGGCCGAAGGGCCAGCGCAGGATCTCGCAGGCGGTCCTGGCATCACCGTCGAGGTGGTACACCGTCGCCGCCGCGGCGGCCAGGTCGCCGCCGGCCACCATCATGACGAACCCGAGTCCGAGCGGGATCCCTGCGCTGAGGGACATCACGAGCCCGCGCAGGTACTTCTGGTGGAAGGGGCGGTCGCGTTCGTTGCCGTAGATCCGGTTGGCACCGCGTTCGATCTGGCACATCGCGGTGGTGACGTTGACCAGGGAGAAGAGCAGGCCGAACCAGAGGGCGATCTCGTCACCGTCGCCCGCGCTGTGGCGGCTTCGGTCCAGTGCGTCGTCGACGATGTCGGAGCTGGGTCCCTGCGCGATCCGGTGGATGGTCAGTTCGGCGAGTCTCCCGATGTTCTCCGTGTGCAGCGCGGTGGAGAGCCCGACGAAGGCGATGGCCAGCGGGATCACCGCCAGCACCGTCTGCAGGGCGAGCGCGCGGGAATGGCTGAAGCCGTCGGCGTAGCGGAACCGGACGAAGGAGTCGCGCAGCAGCGGCCAGCGGCCGTAGCGGCGGAGCGAGGCCAGGGCCTCGTCGGCCGAGAGTTCGTCGCCGGTCATGTCGCGGGTCTCGGGGACCTTGGTGGCGGTGCCCATTCACTTCTCCCGGGTGGGCAGCAGCACGGTCAGCGCGCCGGGGCTGACCTCGGCGGTGAGACGCCGGCCGTGGGACACCGGGTCCCCGTCGAGTTCACGCGACTGCGGTACGGCGAAGGTGAGTTCGGCCCGCCGGAACGTGCGGAACTCCACTGGTACTCCCTCCGTGCCGGTGCCTTCGGGGACGAGCGTCTTCACGGTCGTGGGTCGCGTGTTCCGCCCGCGTCCGCGTATCAGGATGCCCAGGGCGCGCATCCAGCCGCCGGGGCCGCGCGGGTCCAGGATCAGCAGATCGAGCAGCCCGTCGTCGGGCCGGGCGGCCGGGAGGAGGGTCAGACCGCCTTGTACGGTGCCGACGTTGGCGAGGAGCACCATGCGGGCCGTGCGGTGCAGGACGGGCGCGTCGTCGAGCCGGACCGTCAGCCGCATCCGAGGTGTGCGCAGGGTGCCGACGGTGGCGAGTACGTAGGCGAGCCAGCCGACGGCGGACTTGGCGCGCTCGTCGGTGTGTTCCAGCATCGCGGCGTCGAGTCCGGCCCCGGACATCGCGGTGAAGTGGGTGGGGGCGAGGCCGTCGCCCTCGATGCGGCCGAGGTCGATGCGGTGCGGGGTGCCGGACAGGGCGGCGTCGAGCGCGGTGGCGGGGGTGAGCGGCAGGCCGAGGTTGCGGGCCAGCAGGTTGCCGGTGCCGCAGGGCACCACGACGAGCGGTACGTCGGTGCCGGCCAGGGCGTCGGCGGCCGCGCGGACGGTTCCGTCGCCGCCGCAGACCACGACCAGTTCCGCTCCGCCACGGACCGCGCCGGCCGCCTGGCCGGTGCCGGGGTCGTCGGCGGTGGTCTCGATGAACTTCGGTGCGCGGTGGCCGTGTTGTTCCAGGATCCGCCGCAGTTTCTCGCGGGCCGCCGCGTCGGTCACCGTGGGGTTGAAGATCACGGCGGTGCTGCCGGGCTCGCGCTCCTCGGCCTGCTCGGTCGTGTCGGCGTGCCCGGTCCGCTGCGCGGGAACGGCGACCACGGAGCCGTCGGTGAACAGGGCGCGGCCGACGATCAGCAGGGACAGGGTGCCGTTGGCCAATCCGCCGATCACGTCCGTGGGGTGGTGCATGCCCCGGTAGAGGCGGGAGACGCCGACAACCAGTGGCACGAGGAACAGCAGCCCGGCCAGCGGCCACCGCCACGGCCTGCGCACCCGGGACAGCACGAGCACCGCGAGTCCGGCGTAGAGCGCGGTGGCCGCGCCGGTGTGTCCGGAAGTGTAACTGGACGTGGGCGGGGAGGCGTCGAGGCGGTCCACGTGCGGGCGGGTCCGGTCCACCGACTCGGTGACGGCCAGGAACACCAGTGCCTGGAGCGAGACGACGACAGCGAGGAAGACCGCCTGACGCCACATCGGCAGCCGGGGTACGAGCACCAGCGCCACACAGGTCAACAGGGTGACCGCGATCACCGTGAGGGTGTTGCCCGCCTCCGAGCCGAGGTACGACAGGGTGGTGAGCGGGCCCGTACGGATCCGCTCGAACCCCTCGTTGGCATGGTCCTCGACCGTCAGCGGCCATACGTTCCGGGCCGGGCCCGTGATCAGGAGCCCGAAGCCGACGATCAAGGCGGCCTGACAGACGGTCAGTACGCCGATGCGCGCTGCGGTCCTGCCGGTACCGCGGGGCAGCACAGGCGACCAGCCCCGCCGGACCGCCTCGGATTCCTCCCCTGTCGCTCCTGCTGCTCTTCCCGGCACGGCGGTCGGCATCGGGGCTCCCACGGGTCGGCGCCTCGCGGCGGTCCACGGCCGGGTGGCGTTCGCACCCGATCCATCGCCGTCTGCCCCCGAAGCGGGGGCGCAGACACCCCCTCACGTGGGAATCCACGAGCCCGTGCCCCGGGGCCAGGTCGGCGAATCATCCACCTGGTGATCACCAGAGGATTTGCCCGAGAGCGTCATCATGGTCGTGGCCATCGTCGACGCGGGCACGGGCGTCCTCGCCGAGACCCCCGACTTCCTGGCCCGCGGCTTCGCCCACGACGCCACTTTCGAGCCGGTCGTCCTTGTCATCGAAAAACGCTGGCCAACGCCGCCCAGGAGGGCGTCGGCGACACCCACCAGCTCGAACAACTCGTCGCACACGCCGTGGCCAAGTGGGCCTTCCGCGCCCACCGGCGCAGGCCCCTGATCATCCCTGTCATCATCGACGCCTGACCGGGCTGTCACCTCAGCAGCGCCCGGCTCCCGCGCCGGGGCAGAGTGTGTTTCGATTCGCAACAGCACCGTGCCTCCACGCACGTCAGAAAGGTGAACGGATGGGCCTGCGCTTCGAAGAGATCGACTGGCAACCGACGCCCATCGGCGAGATCAGTCTGCGTCGGCGCCGCCACCCGGTCTCGGGGGATGACGTGTACGAGGTAAAGCTCGGCGACGAGTTCCTGATGTCCAGCCTCTTCACCACCGGCGAGATCGCGCTCACGGAACTCGCCCTGGCCGAACTGCCGGACATCGAGCTGGACGTGGCCGTCGGCGGACTCGGACTCGGCTACACCGCCCAGGCCGTCCTGGACGATCCGCGGGTGCGGACACTGACGGTGATCGACGCGCTCGCCGAAGTCATCGACTGGCACCAGCGGGGCTTGGTGCCCCTCGGAGCCCGGCTGTCCTCGGACGCCCGCTGCCGCCTGCTGCACGGAGACTTCTTCGCACTGGCCGCCGGTCCGTGCGGTCTCGACCCCAAGGAGCCGGGCCGCCGCTTCCACGCCATCCTGCTGGACGTCGACCACTCGCCGCGCCATGTGCTCCACCCACGCCACGCGGCGCTCTACCAGCCCGCCGGGCTCCGCACGCTCGCCGGTCACCTCCACCCCGGCGGGGTGTTCGCCTTGTGGTCGAACGACCCGCCCGACGCGCAGTTCACCTCCGCGCTCTCCGAGGTCTTCGCACAAACAGCGGCCCATGTCGTCGCCTTCGACAACCCGCTGCAGGGCGGTACCTCGACCAACACCGTCTACCTGGCCGGCAAAGCACCGGACAGGCCCTGAAGATCGGCTGTCCGCGCTGCGGGGCGTCGATCGACACAGAGTGGGGGCCGACCTGCGCGAAGCCCACAGCGACTTCAGTTGTTGACAGCGCACGCGCGCCGGACGGACCTGGACTCCAGGGCCGTCCGGCGGCTGAGGCCGGTGCGGTCAGTGCGCCGCCCGGTGGTGGCCGATGGTGATGCCGCAGGCGAGTGCCGCGGTGGGGCCGGCGTAGACGGTGGTGCCGGTGGACTTCTTCCACACGTTGATGAGGAAGGTGTCCGGGGAGTCGGTGGCGGTGATGCTGACGCCGTAGCCCTTGACGCCGTTGAGGGTGCCTGAGCCCTGGTAGCGGGCGCGGGAACCGGTGACCACCAGCCAGTCGGACGCCGTGGAACGGAACTTGAGACCCACTGCCTTGAAGTCGAAGGCGACTCTGCCGGTGGGGGTGGTGGCGTTCCTGCCGTAGGAGAGGTCGAAGGAGAAGGCTGCCTTTCCGGTCAGCCGGGGGGAGGCGGGGTAGGCGCCGGCCGGTGAGACGAAGGTGCCGGTACCCGCGGCCGGGCCGGCCGCGCGGTCGTAGACGACCAGGTCGGTGAGGGTCCTGGAGGTTGCGGCGCCGTCGTCGTCGGTGACGGTGACGGTCGGGTGGTAGATGCCGGCCTTGGGGTATGTGTGGCCCACGCGGCATGAGGTGGGGGCTGTGCCGTCGGCCCAGTCGACGGAGCAGCTGAGCGTGTCGCTGCGGCCCGGGTCGGTGTAGTGGACGGTGAGGGTGGTCTTCGCGCCCACCGACACCGGCTTGGCGGGCCCGGTGGCGTCGCGGATCACCGGGGGTGCGTTGGTGACGGTGACGGAGACGGTGTCGCTGCTGCGGCCGGCGGTGAGGGTGACCTCGTAGGTGCCGTTGTCGGTGCAGGTGACGGCAGGAGTGAGGGTCTTGGCGTGGGCGATGGCGCACGGGGCGCCGGATTCGGCACGCCACTTCGGGGTGACGTCCGCGCCGGAGAGGGTGCCGGTGAGGGCGATGGCGCTGCCCTCCGGCCCGGAGGCGTCGGGACCGGCGTGCGCGACGGTCACCGGGGCGATGCTGGTGAGGGTGGGGACCACCGGCTTGATCAGGCCGTCGGCGTCGAACTCCAGCTTGTCGATGGTGGTTTCGCGGTGGGTGCCGTCCCCGCCCGGGATGGCGAACCGGTGGTAGGCGATGTACCAGTCGTCGGTGCCGGGGACCCGGACCACCGAGTGGTGGCCGGTGCCCTTGATGCCGAGTGCCACGTCCTTCGACAGGATCACGCCGCGCTTGGTCCAGGGGCCCAGCGGCGAGCTGCCGGTGGCGTACGCGACCTGGTAGTTCTCGTCGCCGGTGTCGTTCTCCGACCACATGAAGTAGTAGACGCCGTGCCGCTTGATCGTGAACGCGCCCTCCCGGAATCCGTCCGGGGTGATCGTGGTGACCTTGGAGGTGTCCAGGGAGATCATGTCGTCGTTCAGCGGGACGACGTACGCGCCGCCGTTGCCGAAGTAGAGGTACGACGTCCCGTCGTCGTCGGTGAAGACCGCCGGGTCGATCATCTGGCCGCTGAACTTGCCTGCCGCGAGGAGGGGTTTGCCGAGCGCGTCCTTGAAGGGGCCGGCCGGGGAGTCCGAGACGGCGACGCCGATGTTGGCGTCCGCGCAGAAGTAGAAGTAGTACGTCCCGTTCTTCTCGGTGATCGTCGGCGCCCAGGCCCGGCTGTCGGCCCAGGAGACGTCCGGGCCCAGGTCGAGGATGACGCCGTGGTCCGTCCAGTGCACCAGGTCGGTGGAGGAGTACGCCTTGAACTGGGTGCCGCTCCACCCGGGGAAGCCGTCGGTGGTCGGATAGATGTAGAAAGTGTCGCCGAAAACCACGATGTCCGGGTCGGCGTTCAGGCCGGGCAGTACGGGACTTCTCATCTGCATCGCCTGTACGGTCCAGACGCGGGTCGCGCCGTCCGAGCCGGTGACGGTGTACTTGACCGGCTTGGTGAAGTTTCGGACCGTGCCGGAGGCGGGGCTGATGGTCGCGCCGTTGGCCAGGGTGAACTCCGGTGCCAGAGCGGTGAGTTCGGTGCCTTCCTTGACCGGCAGCACGATCCGGCTCTGGGTGTCGGTGACGATCGCGTCGGTCTTCAGCTCGGGGAGCGTGGCAGTGGCGATACCGGTGGTGTTGCCGCTCAGCTCCAGCACCTCGGCCGCCGACAGCGCGCGGTCGTAGATCCGGAAGTCGTCCACCTGGCCGGCGAAGTAGGGGTCGGCGGCGTACAGCGACTTGCCGATGTAGCCGCTGTAGCCCTTCGAGGCGTCATAGAGATCCGACGGCTTGATCGTCACCCCGGTGGTCCGGGCCACCTGCACCCCGTTGAGGTAGAGGACCGCGACACCGGTGGCGCCGTTGAGTGTGACAGTGATGTGTTTCCACTCACCGGCGGCGAGCTTCGAGCCCGCCGACAGCTTCGACTCGGCGCCCCAACTCCCGGTGGTGACAGCCGAGTAGAGACTCCCGCCGCCGTTCGACGGGGTCGCGAAGAGGTACTTGTCGCTGTTCGGGCCGAGGCCGAAGAGCCACTGGTTGACCGCCGTCGACGTCGGATCCCACTTGGCGTAGGTGGAGACGGTGACGCTGTCGGAATCCTTCAGCACGCCGTTCGGGATCTTGACGTACGGCGAGGTGGTGGAGGAACTGGATCCGCCGCTCATCACGAACGAGCCGCCGTGCACACCCGTCCCGAAGGCCGGAGTGTTGACATAGGTGCCGTGGTTGCCGTGGCCGCTGGAGTCCCTGACGACATTGCCCGACGTCTCGTCGAAGTCGTACCGCAGGACCAGGCCCGCAGGGATGTCGGTGCCGCCGTCCTTGGACACCGTGACATGGGCCTGGACGCGGAGCGTGGCGCCGTCCGGGAGGGTGCCGTTCACGGTGAACGTCCCGGCCGATTCGTATGCCGACGCCGGGACGTCCTCCCAGGTCACGGAGACCGGTCGGGTGACGCCGTCGGCGTACTGGGCGATGACGGTCGCGGGCAGCACCGGCGCGCTGCCGACGGCGGTGGAGACGGTGACGTCCTCGGCGCTCTCCACCAACTGGTCGGGCTGGTAGGCGCGCAGCAGCCGGTCGTACTCGGCCTCGGTGACCGGCAGCACGGTGCCGTGGCGTGGCGTGGATGGCAGCGAGTAGTCGGCGGACGGGGTCCAGACGCCTGAGTCGAGGTCGGTCGTCTCGAACGGTATGTAGCCGCGGCCCCCGAACTCGTCGAGGAAGAGGTACCACTTCTCCTCGGTGTTGGACTTGAAGACCAGCGGTCCCTCGGCGGCGCTCATCGTGCCCTTGCCGATGCCCTCGGCGACGGAGTCGTAGTCGGCGTCGAGGATCGAGCCGGCCTTCTCCTCGAAGATGAACTTGCTGTTCGGGGAGGAGGAGGTGTTGTTCCGCTCGTCCTTGGAGAAGCGGTAGTACTGGCCGTCGTGCTCGATCATCGTGGAGTCGATCACCGAGTAGCCGCGGTCGATCCACACCTTGGGCTTGCTGAAGGTACGGAAGTCACGGGTGGTGGCGTACATCATGCGGTTGTAGGTGTCGCCGGTGTGCGCGTCGTTGTCGTAGATCTTCGACGCCCAGAAGACGACGTATGAGCCGAGGGATTTGTCGTAATACGCTTCCAGGGCCCAGGTGTTGCCGGCCTCCTTCGGCGAGACGGTCACCAGCCGCTGGTCGGTCCAGTGCACCAGGTCGGTCGACTCCCACACCATGATCGCCCGGCTGCCGGTGCGCTGCGCGGCGTCCCAATCACCGTTGCCGTAGATCCGCAGGTCGGTGGCGATCTGGTAGAACTTGTCGCCTTCGGGAGAGCGGATGATGAACGGGTCGCGCAGCCCCTTCTCGCCCAGCGTCGAGGACAGCACCGGGTTGCCGCTGTTGATCTCCCGCCAGTTCAGCGGGTCGTTGCCCTTGCTCAGACCGAAGCGGACCTGCTCGCCGTCGGAGGTGCCCTCACCGGTGAAGTAACTGAAGAGGTAGCCGGACTTGACTTCCGGCACCGGCAGTTCGGGCACCTTGGCGGTGAACGTGCGGGTCGCGGATGCGTCGTCGCGGGTGACGGTCGCGGTCAGTTCGACGGTGGCCGAACCGTCGCCCGCGGCCGGGCGGTCGACCACCCCGTCGGCGGAGACCACGGACGGGTCGGCGGACGACCAGTCGACCGTGGTGGAGTAGTCGCCGGTGGCGGGCAGCGTCAGGTTGCCGCGTACGTCGTCGATGTTCGGGACGGTCAGCGAGGCTGCGGCCTGGTCCACGGCGTGCTGGTCGTCGAAGTCCGCCAGCACGGTGATGTCGAAGGACTTGGTGTCGCTCACCGCGCCCTTCTTCAGCGTCGCGGTGAGCGTCGCGTGACCGTCGGGCTCACCGCTCGCAGGGCGGGTGACGGCGCCGGTCGCCGACACCACGGACGGCGCGTCGCTGGACCAGCTGATCGAACTGCCGCCCGCCGTACCCGCGGTGGGCAGCGTCAGGTCCGACACGACGGCGTCGGTGCCGTCGCCGAGGCTCAGCGCGGCCTTGTCCCGCGCGACCCCGTCGGTGGCGATCGGCAGCGCCAACTGCTCGACCTCGGAGGCGTCCAGCGCCCGGTCGTATACCCGGAAGTCCTTGATCTTCCCCTTGAAGTACTTGTCGCCGGAGTAGAGCGACCGGCCGATGTAGTTGGCAGTGGTGGTGCCGCCGCCGATCGAACCCGGCGTGATGCTGACGGCGGTGTTGCGGGCGACCTCCACACCATCGTCGTAGAGCACGCCGGTGCCGCTTGCCGTCTGCGTGTAGGAGAGGTGCTTCCACACGGTGCGCGGCAGGTTGTACGAGGCGGCGGGCGCGGTGGTCTGCTCGGTCGACCAGTTGCCGGAGGCGATGGAGGTGCGGAAGGTGTTGCCGGTGGTGAAGAGATAGCCGTTGCCGTTGGAGCCGCTGGAGTTGCCGAATCCGTAGATGAAGTACGGACTGGCCTGCGCGGAGTCGATCTGCACGTCCAGCGACACGGTGATCGCGCTCATGCCGCTCAAGATGTTGTCCGGCACTTTGACGTAGGTGTCGGACCCGTTGAGGGTGAGGCCGTCGCCGGCGTTCCAGCCGGCGGTGCCGTTCACGGTGCCGTCCCGGCCGTGGCCCGAGGAGTCGGCGGCCAGTTGACCGGAGGCCGCGTCGAATTTGTACCAGAGGGCGAGGCCGTCGGTGATCTCCGAGGAGCCCGCGGTGGCTGCCGCGTTCGTGGCGTGTGCGGTGGTCGGCAGCAGCGTCACGGACATCGCGGCGAGGGCAACCACTGCGAGCCTGCGGCGCCGGGACCGGCTCCGGGGCGCGTTCCAGTTTGCTCTAGACATGACAAATCGATGCAGCATCGGCGGGTTTTCCTCCACGGTCGATCGGGGGCAGAGAAAGGCCGACGGTGCGGCATTTCGGCAATGTGATGTTGTGGTTTCGAGAGTGTCAAACGGTGCGTGGTGCAGCGTCAAGAGGCGAGAGCGCATGTGCGGCCGGTCGGACGATCCAACGTGACGTGGAAGAGATTCCGGGGAGCGGTAAGTGGACCTTCTGGCATGTCGTATCCGGCCCGTCCCCCCTGGAAATCCGCAGTTCAAGAGTGAGCGTGCGGAGCTGATTCGGCGGGTGGGATGACCGGATCAGCGGCCTGCCGACCGGGCCCGGATCATCCTGGCGTCCGCCGACGGTGGGTCGAGCGGGGGCGTCGCGCGGCCCGTTGGCGTGGTGGTGAAGACGGTGAGGAGGTGGCGTGGGATTCCTCGCTACGGGGCGGCGTACGGCCGTCTTGGGGCACCGGCCACATCGGTGGGCCGAAGGCCCACCCGGTCCCGAGAGGGCGGTATGTGACGTTATGTAACATCTGTCGCCACTGGAACGAATGGCATCGCGGCATCTCCGCTGCTCGGGAGGCTCGGGAGGCTCGGGAGCGCTGGCGTGTCACCGTGAGCGACCGCCAGTCCTACAAGAGCGACTTACCCGACGAGCGCTGGGCCCTGATCGAGCCCGTGGTGACCTCGTGGAAGGCCCGGCACCCCTCAGTCAGCGGCCACCAGGGCAACTACGCCATGCCGGAGATCATCAACGTCATGCTCTACCAGTCCCCCACCGGTTGCCAGTGGGACTACCTCCCTCACGACCTGCTGCGCTGGCAGGTCCGGGAGAAGAGGGGCCGATCAGCCGACCCCAGCCTGGTGGTGCTCGACACCCAGAGCCTGCACGCCGCTGCGGGAGTCCCGGCTCCGAGCCCGATCGCGCACGACCGCACGTCGGCTGCCGCATCAATAACATCGACCATGGCGCACGAACGAACCTGACGCTCGATCAGTCGCACGTCAGCGTGGGTGTCCCCCAGTCACCGTGGTCGTTGCCATTGCCGTCACCCGCGTCATCGACCTTGAGGTCGATCACCTGGGCACCGCTGACGTCGACGTCGATCGGCACCGCGGCCTGATTGCCGCGGATCGTCGGCGTGGTGACCAGGGTCTTGCCGTCGGCGATCACGGAGAACGTCACCGTGCCCGCACCACCCGTCTCGTCGTCGACGCCGACGTCCGCCGTCAACCGCGAGCACCGTCCGGTGAGGTAGAGCTCGACGTCGCTCACGGAGTTGGTGCCCAGACCCTTGGCGTAACCGACCCCGGCGATGGTGATCGGACGACCGTCACCGGCCGCCTGCTCACCGACGCTGGTGTCCCGTTCCACCGGGCCCCACCCGTTGGTGGACGAGAGGAACGGCAGGTCGCTCACCTCGCTCTTCCCGGTCGGCGGAGCCGGCGGGATCCCGCGGACAATGCGTTCGTCTCCGCCGACCGCCTGCCGTCCGTTCTGCCGGTAGTGCACCGTGGCGGTGAGTGCCGAGGCGGACGGCAGCGTTCCGGTCGGCGGCTGGACCTGCCAGGTGAACGTGGCCGATGTGCCGGGTGGCAGGCCCTTGACCGACGTGGGGCTGGTGGCACTCACGCTCCAGCCGTCGGGCGCGGAGAGCGACGCCGTCAGTCCGGAAGCGGACGGTCGGTCCTTCGGCACCCGTACCGTCGCCCGCGCGGTGAAGGGCTGTCCCGGCTGGGCGGTGTCCGGCACGCCCAGGGTGACGTCCACTCCCGGGCGCTTCGGCATGGCGTAACTACGGGGGTCGTAGGACGGGCTGTTGTTCTGCGCGACGCGCAGGGAGGAGGCGTAGCTCCCGTAGTTGGTCAGTGAGACCTTGCCGAGGCCGCCGGTGCTGCCGTCGAGGTTCCAGACGGCGATGGCGATGCTGTTGTGGCCGTTCGGGTTCAGGATGCCGTTGGGGACCGGGAAGGTGTGCTGGGGACCGAGGTAGTTGACGTAGTTGCCGACCTGCCAGCCGTTCACGAAGATCGCGGCCCGGTACTTGCGTGACGGGTCGTCGGTGAACGTCAGCCCGAGCGAGGTGTCCTGGCCGTGCGGCAGGTCCAGGTTGGCGTCGGTGCGGTACCAGGAGACCCCGGGAGTGGTGTCGGTCGTCGGGAGGGACACACGGCTCCAGTCGCCGTCCGGGTAGCCCGGCAGGGACCAGCCGGCCCGCTCGCCGTAGAGGCCGCCCGTCGACAGCGGGCCGCGGACCGTGTCCTGGAGGTCCTCGCCGCCCCGTACGCCCTGGAGGCGCCAGGTGACGGAGGTCAGTGGCGCGCCGACGAGGGAGGCGCTGGTCAGACCGCGCGCGGTCTTGTTGCCGTTGGTGGAGTTGTAGTCCTCCTCGTGCCCCATGTTGACGGTGAGTACGGAGAGGACGTTGTCACCCGTGGACTTCACGGAACCCGCCGGGAAGGTGAAGTCACCGCTGCCGGTGGTGGAGCTGCCCAGGAAGGTGCCGTTCAGCCAGGCGGAGAACGCCTGGGCGTTTCCGCCGGAGTCCGAGACCAGGTGGATGCCGGTCTCCTTGCCGGTGGCGTGGAAGCGGCCTCGATACCACGTGTTGCCGGTGTGGAAGCCGTAGTCGTCCGCGTAGAGCACCGGCAGCGAGTTGATGCCGGAGACGCTGTTGGTGGTCGCCTTGTCGGCCACCTGCCAGCTCGTGTCGTCGAAACCGGGGGCCGCTTCGGGGGATTCCTCGGCGTGCTTCCAGTTGGTCAGCGTCGGCAGGTGGATCGGGGCGGCCACCGGGATCTTCCCGGTGAGGCTTCCCGCGTCGGTGGCGTGGGCGTTCAATGCCCTGCCGTTCCAGGTGACTTGGGAGGCGGCAGTGAACACCTCGATGTTCTTGTCGTCGGCGTTGTCGCCGGTGAGCGCCACGGTCCGGCCGCCGTGCAGACTGGTAGCCGTCCGCAGCAGGTGGGTGCCGCGCACGAGCACCGGGCCACTCGACGTGTCCTGCCGCCAGAAGGTCTTCGCCGTGGCCTTGTCGCCGACGAGCAGGAGCAGCGGGCGCTTTCCGCCGCCGCTGATGCTGATACGGATCAGGCCCTGGTGCGTGTAGTTCAGGCGGAGGTCGCCGGTGGCCGGGTCCCAGGTGGTCGTGACGGTGCCGCCGGTGGCGGTCACGGTGGGCTCGGAGGGGTAGCGCAGGACGGTTTCGCCGTCGCTGGCCCCGTCGCCGTAGAGGACGGCGACGTCCCGGTCCCCGATGGTCGCGCTGGTCATGATCTCGGAGGTCGAGTACTGCAACTGGGCTTCGCCGAGGCGGTAGTTGGCCACGATCACATGGGAGTCGCGTCCGTCGAGCGTGATCGCGGTGCCGGACTGCTGCGGCACGACCGGGTAGGTCGGCTCCGCGGTGGCGGCCGTCGGCACGTCGATGGCGTCGATGGCCACGTAGTTGTCCGTGGATCCCGAGCTGTGGTTCCCGGCGACGACGATCTTCAGGGTGTGCGTGCCGGGTGTCAGGCCGGTCTTCTGGAAGAGCACCGCCTGGCTCTCGCTGCCGGAGTCGTCGACCGTCGCCGTCTTGATGCCGTCGAGGTAGACGTCGGCGTTGCCGTGGTTGTTGGTCTTCGAGCCGATCCAGCGGATCGCGCTGCCGTCGAAGGGGACGGTGAGCGAGTCACCGGCAGTCTTCGAGAACGACTCCGTGTGCTGGTAATCGCCGCCGGTGTAGCTCGTGTTGGCCACGTGCGACCACGAACCGGTGTACTGCAGCGCGGAGTCGGGGTCGTCCCAGGTGTAGGTGGTGTCCGCGGTCGGCTGAGCGTTGAAGTCCAGTGAGATGTGGGTCCTGTCGACGGCCGTGGACGTGGAGTTGCCGTGCCGCAGGACGTGGAACTGCGTCTTGGTGTCCGGGTTCATCCGGGCGGTGTCGACGACCGCTGAGTCGTCCGGCGGTGTGGCCCTGATCGCCTCGGTCTTGGTCAACGGGGCGACGGACTGGGTGAAGTACCCGATGAGCTTGTCCTCGTCGTACTTCGGATCGAACTGGCGGGTCTCGCGGATCGCTGCCCCGTAGTCGTACGACGTGTAGTTCTCGGGCATGCCCAGCCAGCCCCAGTTGGTGCCTCCGTAGGTCATGTAGAAGCTCTGCGCCGTCGCGCCGACGGCGATGTTCTGCTTGTAGAAGACGTTGGCGAACTGGTCGTTGATGAGCTGGGCGCACTTGTCGTAGCCCGGTCCGCCCCAGGGGTCGAAAGCGCCGCCCTGGAACTCCGGTGAGTACAGCGGCTTGCCGGCCGGGTGGTCGTAGCTGATGTCCGGGACGCCGTTCCACTTCGAGGGGTTGGAGCAGTCGAAGCCCTGCGGGTAGGAGTCCGGACCGTCGACGTCCAGGGCTCCGGTACCGGAGTTGAAGGTGCCGTTGTTGTTGCCGGTCAGCGGGACCGTGATGCCGTCCGCGCGGGCCTTGTCCTCCAGGTGCTGCATGTAGGAACGGCCTGCGGCCGAGCCGTTGTAGTACTCGTTCTCGACTTGGTAGGCGATGACCGACCCGGTGCCGTTGGTCAGTTGGTGGCGGGCGATGATCCGGTCGATCTGTGTCAGCCACTCGTCCGCGTACTTGAGGAACTGCGGGTCGTCGCTGCGGTTGTTCCCTGCCTTGGCGGTCAGCCAGCCGGGCAGGCCGCCGCTGTCGACCTCCGCGTTGATGTACGGCGCCGGTCGGGCGATGACGTAGAGGCCGGCCTCCTGGGCCATGTCGAGCAGCTTGTCGACGTCCCGCACGCCGGTGAAGTCGTACACGCCCGGCTTCGGTGAGTGGTAGCCCCAATCGAAGTACAGGGAGGTCGAGTTGAAGCCGGCGGCCTTCATCTTCTGGAAGATGTCGCGCCACAGGTCCTGGCTCGGGAGCCGGAAGTAGTGGAACTCGCCGGACCACAGGTAGACGCGCTTGCCGTCCACGAAGAACGAATAGCCGTCGAGACTCACCGTGTGCGCCTGCGGACTGACGGCCGGTGCGGCGGCCGGTACCTGCCCTCCACCACCGTACGCCGCGGCGGGCGCGGTCATGCTCACCGCCAGGGCGATGGTCGCGGTCGTCGCGAGGACCGCCCTCCACCACCGAAGGCGACCGGGTCTCGCACCCTCTGAACCGATCCGACTACCCCGCACTGCGGCCTCCAGACCGACTCGACGAACAGCATCAAACAGACTCAGGCAAAGTCGAACAGTAGGGGTGTGCACGGCAGACCACAACGGGGCGGGAGAACATGGTTCAGACGCCGACGGCGGTGTAACCAGGGTCTGTCGTCAAAGGTCATCTGGCGGTGGATCACCGTGAGGTGATACACCGTCATGAACTCACCGGCCCGGAGTGGGAGTCAGACGGTTTCGTTTGGATCACTGATTCCTGATGGTGTCTGTCAAGCTGCGAGAGTGGCGGGTGGCAGGGTCTGGTAGGTCCGTCCGTCGCTGAGGAGCATGGACCTCGACGCCGTACTGGCGCGTCACCCGAAGGTCACGTTGGCCGACGTACTCGCGCACGCCAACATCCCGGCTGCCCCGACGAGAAACGCTGGCAGGACATCGAGGAGCTGCTCAACGCGGGCATCGACGTCATCTCCACCGTCAACATCCAGCATCTGGAGTTGCTGAACGACGTCGTGGAACAGATCACCGGCATCAGGCAGCGGGAGACCGTACCCGACGAGGTCGTCAGCCGCGCCGACCGGATCGAGCTGGTGGACAGGTCCGCGGAGGCGCTGCTCCGGCGCATGGTCCACGGCAACATCTACCCGGCCGAGAAGATCAACGCAGCCCTGGCGGACTTCTCTCCCTGGGCAACCTCACCGCTCTGCGGGAGATCGCCCTGCTGTGGGCGGCGGACCGCGTCGAGGAGGCCCTCCTGCGTACCGCGACGAGCAGGGCATCCAGGAGCCCTGGGCCACCAGGGAACGCGTGCTGGTGGCCTTGCCCGGTGGGCCGGAGGGCGAGACTCTCATCCGGCGCGGCGAGCGGATCGCCTCCCGGGGAGCGGGCGGCGAACTGCTCGCTGTTCACGTCATGAGCGGCGACGGGCTGGTCACAGCTTCCCCGCACCTGCTGGACCGTCAGCGCGCCCTGGTGGAAAGCTTCGGCGGCAGCTACCACACCGTCGTCGGCGACGATCCCGCCCATGCCGTCCTGGACTTCGCCCGCCAGGCCAACGCCGGCGAGATCCTCATCGGCGCCACCCGGCGCAGCCGCCTGAGAGCGCTGTTCAGCCGCGGAGTGGGCACCGCCATCGTCGAAGGCTCCGGTGACGACATCGACGTCTACATCGTCACCCACTCCGCAGCCGCACACGGCCGACTCCTGCGCCCCCGCGCAGGTGGAGGCCGGGCTCCGGAGTCCGGTCAGTGAACCGCGACGCCGCTCGCACCACATCGAGTGATCGCGAGTCGAACTCTCGTGGCAGGGCGACGACTTCGCCGCTCACTCGGGCGACACGGAGTGAACGGGTACCGAGGAGATACTCGCCAGGGGGCCGCCGCCCTGATGCTTCGTGCCCCTCCCCTCCACCAGGTTCCCTTCGCTTCTCACGTTGACGGAAGCGTCCAACGCTGGCCGACCGCGCCCGTGCAGGTGGCGATGGTCAGCTGGGTCTTGTTCGTTGCGCCGTTGCTGGAGTCGGTGAGGCAGAGGCCGGAGACAGGGTTAACGATCTCGCCGGACGCGTTCGCCTTCCACTGCTCGGCCTGGGTGCCGTTGCAGGTGTGCAGTTGGACCTTCGTGCCAGAGATCGTCGCGCCGTCGGTGACGTCCATGCAGTCGTTGAGCACCTGCAGGGTGTTGTCGGGGACGACCTTCCAGGTCTGCGCGGTGGTGCCGTTGCAGGTGTAGATCTGGATGGCAGTGCCGTTCGAGGTGCCCGAGCCGGCGTCGTCGACGCACTTGCCGGCGGCGGTCTCGGCAAGCGTGCCGCTGGGCTGGGCCACTCCGGTGCCCGGGGTGCCGTCGTAGGACGGCGGTGCGGCCGAAGTGGCCGCGGCCCAGGCGGTGTTGGCGGACGAGGAGAGGGTGAAATCCAGCTCCGCGGAGCTGCCGAGGTACGAGGCCGGGACGTACGCCTTGTTCCAGGAGCCGCCGTTGAGGCTGAGCGACTGGACGTACGGTGACCCGTCCGCCGCCGCGGGGGCGTTGACCGTGAGCGCGTGTCCGCTGCCCTCGGTGACGACCGCCGAGGTGAACATCGGGCTGCCGATGGCCAGATCGGCGGTGCCCGGGATCTCCGGGTAGAGGCCGAGGGCCGACCACACGTACCAGGCGCTCATCTCGCCGAGGTCGTCGTTGCCGGCCAGGCCGCCGGCGGTGTTGGTCCACAGCTGGTCCTGGACGGCGCGCACGGTGGACTGCGTCTTGTACGGCTCCCCCACCCAGTCGTACTCCCAAGGCAGCCCGAAACTCGGCTCGTTGCCCATGTTGGACTGGGTTCCGATGACGCTGCCCAGGCCCTGGAAGCCGCCGAGCACGCTGTCGAGGTACGACGCCAGTGACGAGGGGCCGCCCTCCAGGGACGCCAGCTCGGCGAGGTTGAACGGAATCATCGGCGTGTAGGTGAAGGCGTCGCCCTCAGCGAAGTCGTTACTCGACGTGCCGGTGATCAGCTTGGCGTTGAAGCCGTCCATCCAGCGGCCGTTGGAGTGCCGGGGCTGGATGTAGCCGGAGGACGAGTTGTAGACGTTCTCCCAGTCCTGCGCCCGGTCCTGGAACTTCTTCTGCGTCGCGGTGTCACCGAGCGCGCCCGCGAACACCGACAGGGCGAAGTCGTCGGTGTCGTACTCGAGTTGGGTGGAGGTGGTGGCGTACTCGTGGCAACAGCCGTAGAGCGAGTTGGTGGGCAGATAGCCGAAGGAGTCCAGGTATGTCACGCCGGGGGTGACGTCAGTGTCGGTCGTCTGCTCTTTCACCATGGCGGACAGGGCTGTCGACGTGTCGAAGTTCCGTGCGCCGAACGCGTAGAAGTCGGCGAGCAGCGGCACGGCGGAGTCGCCCACCATGATGTGGGTCTCGGCGGTCTCCATGCCCCACTTGGTCAGCGTGCCGCCCTGCTGGTAGTCGTCGACGATCGACTGCGCCATGTCGGACGCCACCGACGGGTCGAGCAGCGCGGTGAGTTGGGCCTGCGAGCGGTAGGTGTCCCAGGTGGAGAAGTCGGCGTACTTCGCCGAATGGCCGCTGCCCACCGTGTGCACCGCGCCGTCGAAGCCGCGGTAGGAGCCGTCGGCGTCGCTGATGACGGAGGGGAAGAGCGAGGCGTGGTAGAGCGCGGTGTAGAAGACGTGCTGCTGGTCGGACGTGCCGCCGGTGACAGCGATTTCCGACAGCTCGGAGCTCCACGCGGACGACGCCGCCGACTTGACGGCCGCGAAGGTCTTCCCGGTCACCTCGGCGTCCCGGTTGGCCGCGGCCTCCGGCACCGAGGTGTAGGAGATACCGACCCGGGCCTCCACGGTCCTGCTGCTCGTGGTGTCGAAGGTCAGGTACTCGCCGCCGGTGAAGGTGCCGGTGGCGGTGTAGGGGTGGTCGAAGGTGATCGCGTAGTAGAGCGTGATCGGGGTGGTGTCCTCGCAGAAGCCGGTACTGGTGATCGACCCTGTCACCGTGTTGCCGCCGCTGAGGTCGAGCGTCGAGGAGGTGTACGGCGTCTGGGTGTCCTGCACCTTGAGGAGCAGGCTCGCCTGGGTGGAGGACGGGAAGGTGAACTGCCCGATCCCTGCGTGCGTGGTGGTGGTCAGCGCGACGCCGGTGCTGTTGCCGAGGCTGACGGAGTAGGAGCCGGGCGAGGCGCTCTCGTCGGAGTGCGAGAAGGTCTCGGTCGTGGAAGCGGGGTCCGAGCCGAGGGAGCCCACCACCGGCAGAATCGGCAGGTCCCCGGCCGCGTCGCAGCCCACACCGGACACGTGAGTGAGGCTGAAGCCGGAGACGGCCGAGTCGGAGTAGTTGTAGCCGCCGCCCTTGGGACGTGAGGTGGTGTCGGGGGACCACTGGAGCATGCCGTGCGGCATGTCGGCGCCGGGGAAGGTGTTCCCGGCGCTGAAGTCGCCATTGCCGCCGGTGCCGATGTAGGGATTGACCAGCGACACGGGATCGGTCACAGCCGCCACCGCCCGTGTCGTACCGGCCAGTTGACCGGACACGGCGAGCGCGAGCGCCGCGGCAGCCGTCACCAGAAGGCGGAGCACGGCACGGGGGCACGGGGAGTCAGCCACGGGGCAGCACCTCATCGAGAACGGCGTCGGCATGGGCGGTGATACGGCCGGTGGCGACGTAGGACGCGCCGTCGGCGGCGAGTTCGGCGACCCTGGCCTGAGCTTCGGCCAGGGACGGGGCGCTCGAACTGAGCGCTGGCGGGACGGCGTAGGCGTCGGTGACGACCGTCAGGTAGTGGTCGGTGCCGTACCAGTGGGTATCGCCGTCATCGACCCGGGCGCCCGCGTCCGCGCCGGACCCCACGAACCAGGGATACAGGGTGGTGTCCGCGTACCCGGTACGGGGGTCGACGGCCTGCCCGCCGAGAACGTCGGCGTGCGCGGCGGGCGTCGCCGTGGCGGCGAGCAGCCGGGCCGAGACAGACACGAGCGTGGCCCGAAATCTTCGGAAGACCATGAGCATGCCAGACCCCTTCGCAGCGCTCGGCGATCGCGCAGAGCCTAGGGGGCACAGATGTCCAGCCGCTACGCCCGGGTAACAAGTCGCCGTCGAAGAGCCCGACCGCGGGGATACACCATTCCCCCGGCGCCCAGGCCCCAGGATTCTCACCGGCCGCAAGCCGCTCCAGAAGGGCGCTCCATCGTTCGTTCAAGGCGGACCATCGATGCACGTCCCTCACATCGTGGGGCACAAGCCGACACCGCCGCGCACGCGCCGGCCCTGCTGCCCAGGGCGGCGCGCGGGGGAATCGCAGTCGGATCCGTGGCTGAATCGAGGCGCGTTCAGGCTGCGTGGCTCTCGGGGCGTTCGGCGAGGTGGCGGCGCTCGAAGCGGGCTCCGGCGCGGACGAGGGCCGCGAGGCGGGGTGCGTTCACGGCTCGCCAGCGGGCCTGGGCGGACTCGGGCCGTTGACGAGTGGCGAACCAGGTGACAAGTAATCCGCAGTAACTTTCGGATCGAAGGTCGCCCGGTAAGTGGCCGGCCGAGATAAGACCGCGAGGGGGACAGCCAAGGCTCTCCGGTATGGACGTCCAGGTCAGTCCGCTGCGCTGGCTGCCGCTTCGAGAGCCTTCCGGAGTTGCGCGACGTCGGGTGCCCCGGCCAGGCCGCCGGGGGTTCGGTAGATCCGGCAGGAGAGCGACGGGGTGGTGCCGGGCTCGGCGAACGGGTCGCGGCCGTCGATGACGATCGTCGGGGAGCCGGTGAAACCGGACTGCTCGGCCTCGGCCTGGTCGGCGACGACGCGGGTGGTGAAGGTCGCCTCCTTCAGCCCGGCGTCGTCCAGTGCCTGCCGCAGCCGCTTCTCTGTGAGTTGCTGGTTGGGGCAGTCGGGCACGACCAGGATCTCGATCTCCATGTCCCCACAATCGCGCGTTCCGACGCCGTACGCGGGAGGGTGAGGCTGTCGGCTTCGCCGTACGGGAGATTCGCGGTGTCGCTCGCCTGCGGGGTCGAGTGAGCAGATGGGGCGGGGCTGGGCTCCGGCCACGGTGGCGCAGGTCGTCGCCGCGACGATGGCCGCGCTGGGAGTGTACGAGAGGGAGAGCACTCCAGGGGAGCACGCGGAGGAGGATGCCCGCTCCCCCGTGCCACTGGGACGGCTTTCGCATGTCCGGGCTCAGACCGTGCCGTCGGCCGCGTCGTCCTCGGCCCGTAGGTCAGGCGGCGGCATGGTGGTGGAGGGCATGGTGGGGGTCGTAGCCGTGGGCAAGGTGGTCGGTGTGGACGGTCGCGGCCATCAGCCGCGGGACGGCGTGGATGAGGGCGTGTTCGGCGGCGACGGCCGGTGCTCCGCCTCCGCATCGAACACTCCGAAAGCGTGCTGGTCTGGGCGGGCGAGGCGTCGACCGCGGTAACCCGGGTCGGCTGGTGCTGAATCGCCAGGTCCGCCTGCTGAGCTCGTGCGTCGCCCGGCTCTGCCGTACGGCCCCGCCCGTGATCGCCGGGTCGGCCGGGGAAGGCAGGCATCAGCGCATCGTCCGCGGTCAAAGGCTCTTGTCCCTTCAAGCCAACACAGCGTCAACTCGCCCTGGGTCCGGGCTGGTTGAGGTGGAAGCGACTCCAGCACCTCCTCCGTCACAGGATCCACGACGGCAGATCCGACCGCCGGGGCCTTCTTGGAGTGGCGGGGTCCGTGGCAGTGGTGTCCGGGGACGGCGTCGCCTGCGGCAGTGTCGCCAACTGGGTTTCGCCCGGTACCTGCCCGGAGTTGAGCGCGCGGCCGCGGCCGAGGAGGGAAAGTCCTCGGCGCCGAGGACTTTCCTGAGCATGAAGATGGAGGCGATCGAGGTGGCGGGGATTCCGCAGAGCACCACGCAGGAGACGCCGTGGTCGCGCAGGACCATCTGGTAGCCGACCCAGAGATGCGCCAGGAGCAGAGTTCCCCAGACCACCGACCCGGCCCGATGGCCACCGTCGCCGACCACCACACTTCCGGGACCAGCGCAGGTGCGATCGTTGGCACCGGGGCGCCGCTCGATCACAGCCCCTATGGCTGGGCGGGGCCGACAGACGGGACGCGTTGTCGGCGCAGGAGCAGGTCTGCGGGCCGCCACAGGGCGAAGGCCACGCCGAGGCCGAGGGGGATCTGCAGGAACTGCAGGATTATTGGAGGCCCGGGCTTGTCCCCCCGCCTGAGTGGGGCACGGCCCTGCGGATCGACGGTCACCGTGTAAGTGCCGCCTACCACCCACTTCCAGCCCATGAGGCCGTTCTCCTCGAACGGAGCCAGCGGCGGGCCGTCGAGGACGGTGACGGTGTAGAGGCGGGCGCTGTCACCCATGCCGTCGCCGGCGGACCACTGAATCTGTCGGACCCTGACGTGTTCGGTACGCCCGTGCCGGTGCAGTGCCTGCTGATCCAGCTCCTTGTTCTGCAGGAACAGCACCCCGAGGAGGCACACCGCACACAGCAGCCACCGGATGTCCAAGTACCAGCACGTGCCCAGGCACACGCAGGCGAGGAGGATCACCAGCGCGCACAGCACGTCGATCCACTGGGCGTGCGCAAAGACGGCTGTGCGCACGATCGCCCACAGCGCCAACGCCGCACCGGTGCTCGCGGCGCCCACCAGCACCCGCCGCCCCACACCTGTCCACCCTTGGCCTGCTTCCTCCGCGCTCACCCTCACCCCTGCTCTCGACGAAACCGCCGGCCTGGTGGTGCACGCGTTCCAATGTATGGATTGTTGAACGATCCTTCAATAGGATGGTTCGACATTGAGTCGTCTGCTTCGCGGACGCGGAACGGCAACCCACCGGAGGGCCGAAGGAAATGAGCCGGCATCAGTTCGAACAGGTCGACGACCTCGGGCGGATCCTGTTCTGCGACGACCCCGCGCTGCAGCTCGAGTGCGTGCTGGGGGGCCTGGAGACCGCGGAAGGCACAGTCACCCTCGATCCCGCACAGACACCCCGCCTGCCCACCGCCCTCTTCGAGTTCAGGCATGCCCGGGGCGTGGGCTACTTCGGGTACGTCGCGCCGAAGGGAGCCTCCCCCGACGAGATACCCGAGGAACCGCAGCTCGAAGGCGCCATCCTGTTCGGCATGAGGCGCCTACCGCCCGACGTCTACTGCGACCTGCCCTCGATCCCCGGATGGGAGCTGCACGAGATACCCGATGAACAGCCAAAACTGGACCCGCACTACGGCTACACCTACTCCCGGCTGGAACTACGGACACCCGACGGGGAGATCTACTCCCGGACCTGGGTCCCGCACGACCCCGACTGGGAGGCCGCCGCCCTGCGTCACGGCCACGTCGTGTGCCTGTGCGGCGTGGAACTGGGGATCCGCGGGGTGTACGCGATGACCGACGCCCAGCACACCCCGGGCATGCGCCACGAATCCTTCCGCCGCGGATGCGCATTGGGTCTGACCATCGGCGGACTCGTCACCTACGTCGACCACCGCTGACGCGCAACACCAAGGCGGCAACCGTCAAGTACGAACTGGGGCCGCCTCCACCCGCCGGAGATCACATCGATGCTCCGACCACACCAAGGACGGTGGGGCCAAAGCTCCCCACATCACCTTGGCGTCAACACCGGTGGGTCCAGCCCTGATTGCCAAACCTGACAGGCACAACCAGGCAGCAGGACATCAACCGTTCGCCCGCTCCACCGCGCTGCGTTCCACACAGAATTCGTTGCCCTCGGGGTCATACAGCGTCACCCACCCCGTTCCGTCGGGCCTTCGATGGTCCCCCTGAAGCGTGGCACCGAGCGAGAGCAGACGCTCGACCTCCTCGTCCCGGGTGCGGTCCTGGGGCTGGAGATCCAGATGCACGCGGTTCTTCACCGCCTTGCGGTCATCGACCCTGACGAACAGCAAGGTGGCAGCAGCAGTCGTGACCACGGCTTCCGGATCCCCAGGAAAGTCGTCATCAGCCAGCGAGCCGTCCAGGGCCTGGGCCCAAAAGCCCGCGAGAACGAACGGGTCGGCGGCGTCGAAGGTGAGATGACGTATCAAAGAACTCATGCCCCAAGCCGATCATGAATGCCTCCCACCGTCCAGAGGCAGCCAGCCTCGACGCCGACCGCCTCACCAGACTCCAGGCACGATCGAAGAGACACCGCCTAGCACCCAGTTCGACTGACCACACCCATCGACCGGTATGCGGAAGCCTTCTCAGAGACAGGAGCGGCAGCGGGGTGGGTGTCCACCGCGGTGGACACCCACCCCGCCACGGGACTGGCACTACCGCCCAATGGTCACCAGTCCACCGATACTCCAGGGCGGGGTCCCGAAGGCCCCTTGTGGGAGTCGAATCGCCCCAAGCGCATCTGTGTCGGTAGCCGCCTTGGCCAGACCCTGCGGTCGGTTCGCCGACCCGCTACGGCAACATCCCAAGCCGGCTCAAGCAGTTCATCAACTCGACGGGTGACCTGAGGCAAGCAGGGGCGAAGCTCGCCAAGTAGTGAACCGGTCAGGTCGCCTGAGCGGGTCGCTTGAGTAGGTCACCATCTGTCCTACATAGCTTCTAGCCTGCGGTTTATGCAGAACCACGAGGACGGCGTCGAGATCCTTGTCCCCGCGAGCCCGGCCGAGCTGGAGACGTGGCTCGAAGAGCATCACGGGGAGAAGGCCGCGCTCTGGGTGAAGATCGCCAAGAAGCATACCGGCATCTCGTCACTCACCTGGGAAGAGATGGTCGACACGGTGCTCTGCTTTGGCTGGATCGACGGTCAGCGGCGAGGCTTCGACGACTCGTACTTTCTGCAGCGCACGACACCCCGCCGCCCCCGCTCCGCCTGGTCGCAGGTGAACGTCGACAAGGCCGAGGCCCTGATCGCGGCAGGCCGGATGCGCCCCCGCGGCCTGGCCGAGGTCGAGGCGGCGCGGGCCGACGGCCGCTGGGAGACGGCATACGCCTCGCAGAAGAACGCCACCGCACCACCGGATCTCATCGAAGCCCTCGACGCGAACCCTTCAGCGCGGATGTTCTACGACACGCTCGGCAAGTCCGACCAGTTCGCCCTGTACCTCGGTCTGGTCACCGCCCGTACCGAGAAAACGCGGCTGGCCCGCTTGGAGCGGATGGTGGCGTCGATGGCAAGGTCCGAGCGGCCATCATGATCGACCGCTCGGTCAACGCGCAGATCAAGGGCATCAAGGCCCGCGGAGGCTCATAAGGAGCCCCAAGAAGGCACTGTCACGAAGCGCAACCGTCGTCGCGCGCCTTGGCGATCTCAGGGTCAGACTTTCATTCCGCACAGGGCGCCCCGCGCAAAGAGTTCGTGATTCAACTGCCCGAACTCTTCGGGAACTTCACCTAAGCCCAATCACCCCGAAAGGCAATAAGGAAACACGATGACCAATTCTAGCGATTTCCCCAAGCCCACCATTGTTCCGGTCAACGGCGTGGAACTCGAAGTCTTCGAAGCAGGACGAGAAAACAAGGGAAAGCCCATCGTGCTCTGCCACGGCTGGCCTGAGCACGCGTACTCCTGGCGTCATCTGATGCCCGTCCTCGCCGAAGCCGGCTACCACGTCATCGCACCGAACCAGCGGGGTTACGGCAACTCATCCCGCCCGGCCGAAGTGACCGACTACGACATCGAGCACCTGTCGGGCGACCTCGTCGCGCTCCTCGACCACTACGGATACGAAGACGCCACCTTCGTCGGCCATGACTGGGGTGCCTTCGTCGTCTGGGGACTGACCCTGCTGCACCCCGACCGTGTGAACAAGGTGATCAACCTGTCCTTGCCTTACCAGGTGCGCGGTGAAACGCCGTGGATCGAGGTCATGGAACAGTTCCTCGGCGGCGACTTCTACTTCGTCCACTTCAATCGACAGCCCGGCGTTGCGGACGCCGTATTCGATGCGAACACAAGCCAGTTTCTCCGCAACCTCTACCGGAAGAACGTTCCCCCGGCGCCCCCTGAGCCGGGCATGGCGTTTATCAACCTCGCCCTGGCGGAAGCACCGCTCGGTGAGCCTGTCATGAGCGACAGCGACCTGGCCGTCTACATCTCCGGGTTCGAGACGTCGGGATTCACGGGCGGCATCAACTGGTACCGGAACCTCGACCGCAACTGGCACCAGCTGGCGGACGCGGACCCGATCATCCAGCAGCCCACCCTCATGATCTACGGCGACCGGGACCCCTTCGGCCCGAGGTCCGAAACCCTGACAGAGTTCGTGCCCAACGTGGAAGTTGTCGGCCTGGACTGCGGGCACTGGATCCAGGAGGAAATGCCTGAGGAATCAAACCAGCTGATTACCAAATGGCTGGAACAGCAGGATGCCACCGTCTGAGAAGGCTTCCGCATACCGGTCGATGTGTGTGCTCAGTCGAACTGGGTGCTGGATCGGGTGATCGCTGCGGCGTCGGCGCATGAAGACGGGGCACCCTCGGTAGCTCGGGGTTGCGAAGCCACTCGAACACCCAGGAGACCCTGTTGTCGCAGTCTTGCGTGACCACGTCTGTCGCGTCCAACTCCCCCGTGTCGCCGTGCGATTGTCTCGCGCACCGGTTCGGAAACGCCGCGGACCGGACGGACCGGACCTCGTGCTACGGCTCCGATATGAGCGAGTCGGAGTGGCAAGTCATCCGGCCGTTGCTCTGCGTGCTTCTCCACACGAATCTCGGTACGGGCGAAGGGCGGTCGCCGCAGGGCGGTTGCAAGTTCCGGGATCGCGTAGATCGTCCGCGTCCAGCGGGAGTTGACGCAGCAACAGCACAGGCACGAGACCGGTGATCATCAGGGTGTCTACGCCAGCTGATCACATTGAGGTCCCGTGCCTGCCGCTCCATCCTCCCTGGTCCCTGCCGCCCTGGCGAAACTGGGCCCCCTTCACCAGCACGACACCGGTCGCCTGCGCGCCCACCTCCAGCGCGTACCCGACCCGCGTTCGCGTCGCGGGCGGTGGTATCCCCTGGTCGGCCTGCTGCTGATCTGCGCCTGCGCAGTCGTCTCCGGCGCCCGGACCACCACCGAGATCACCGAGTGGGGACAGCGCGCCACCACCGCGGTGCTGGAACACCTCGGCATCCGGCGCCATCTGCCCGGACGCCGGCGCGCCCCGTCCCCATGCCACCTTCACCCGGCTCCTGGCCGCTCTCGACGGCGATGCCCTGGACGCCGCGATCGGCGCCTACCTGGCCGGACACAACTACACCGGCGTCGACGCCACCGGCTCGGTGCCGCGGCCGGCGATCGCGGTGGACGGCAAGGCATTGTCAGGCTCCGCACACCGGCAGCAGCGCCACCGGCACCTGCTGTCCGCCGTCACCCACGCCCCTACCGTGACCCTGGCCCAGCGTGAGGTGGGGGCCAAGACCAACGAGACGACCGCATTCCGTCCGCTGCTGGAACCACTCGATCTGACCGGCACCGTGGTCACCTTCGACGCCCCGCACAGCGTCAAGGACCAGGTGCGCCGGCTGGTACAGGAGAAAAAAGCCCACTACATCGCGGTGATCAAGGGAAACCAGCCGACCGCGTCGGCCCAGCTCAAGGCCCTGCCGTGGGACCAGGTGCCTGTGGCGCACACCGTCTCCGGCACCGGGCACGGCCGGCGGGAGTCCCGCTCGGTCAAGACCATGGCCATCGCGGCGAACCTGGGCGGGATCGCCTTCCCGCGAGCCCGGCTGGCCTTGCGCATCCACCGGCGCCGCCAGGAGAACGGCAAGCGGCTGACCCGGGAGACGGTCTACGCCGTCACCAGCCTCGACACCCACCAGGCCACCCCTGCCGACCTGGGCGGATATGTGCGCGGGCACTGGGGAATCGAAAATTCCAGCCACCATGTCAGAGATGTGGTGTTCGCCGAGGACGCCTCCACCGTCCACACCGGCAGCGCGCCGCGGGCGATGGCCGCTCTGCGGAACCTGGCCATCGGCAGACTGCGGCTGCTGGGAGCGGACAACATCGCCAAGACCACCCGAGCGATCCGGGACGCACCCGAACACGCCATCTGGATCTGGGGCATCACCGACAGCCCGCTTCTACCGGGAACTTGAAGCCGCCCTGACCGGGGTCAGGGCGGTGGCGTGGTGTTCGCCTTTGCCGGCGTCCAGGCCGAGGAAGACGCCGATTTCGCTGATGTCGATCACGTGCACTCTCCGGTCGTACCCGTCCCGGCCTCACCTGCGGCACCAGCTGCCGGCATCCACATTACGAAGAGCCTCCCAAGTCCCAGAAGAACCGGTGGTCATGCCCCTAGTCAGCGGTCTGCCAGTGCCCGGCACCGGTGACACCACCCCCAGATCATGATCAACAGGGGGGGAGCAGTCATGCCGGGCCCGGAGGCCGGGAACCCCATTGCGGGGCCGAGTAAGACGGCAATGGGGGGCGGTAATACCTCCGCAGGGGTCTTTCATGCCGTGCGTGTGTCGACTGTCTCGCAGTGTCGGGCAGGAGGTTGTCCACACCAATCGGCAGGGGATAGCTGGACAATTGCTCGGATGTGAGGATTTGCCGTAAGCCGCCGAACACGGCGGAGTGGCAAGTGAAAGAGAATCCGATCAGCATGAAGAAACTCGTTGTCAAGAGCAGGCGTGCGTTCGCCGTGGGCTTCGTCGCCTCCACGCTCGCCCTGGGAATAGGTGTCGCCGCCCCCGGTGTCGCCTCCGCGCAGCCGGCGCCGGTCTCGGGTAGTGCCCAGCACACCCAGAATCCGCCGAGCAACATGGATTTGGGCATCGACTTCTGGGAGAATATGGGATGGCCGAACTGGCGCAACCTCGGTGACCGGGAGTGGATCGAGGCGGCCCACTGGACTGACAGCAACGGGGTTACCCACTCCGACTTCGTCTTCACCGGCGGCCGGTTCTACGACCGCGACCAGGGCCTCATCAACTTCATGAACAGCCCGGCGGCCCCCAGCTCCAGCCACGGGTACACGGGGACCTTCCAGGAGTACAACACGACCATCTACGACCGTCAGCGGGACGACGTGGTTCCCCGGCGTGACGCCAACCGGATCGTCAGGGCGATCGGTACCGGCGACCTGTTCTGGACCGACGACCACTACTCGACGTTCCACTACGCGGGACGGAGCTAGCACATCCGAAGGGGGTGTGACCGCCGCACGGCGGTCACACCCCCTTCTGCCGCGTCCACGCGTTGTGGTCACGCGGCGGGGCGGTGTCCCTGAGCGTGGCGGGAAGCGGTGAGGAACTCGCGTTCCAGACCGGTCAGCTCGTCGGGTTCCTGACAGCTGAGGAAAAGGCTTTCCGCGATGGCGAGGCGCTTGCCGCGATAGAGGTCGCACTCGTCGTGGCCGAGCTCCTGCCAGGCTCCCGCCGCCTCGGTCAGATACCGGTGGTGCAGCAGGCGCTCGCGGTCCTCCTCCAGCCACCGACGCAGCCTGGGAGACTCACTGATCACGGCGTCGTGGGTGAGCTCCGCGGAGTCCTCGCCGAGTGTGACGAGCCGGGCGCCGACCAGCGCTTTCAGCACCGGCCACGTCTCCCGGTCCTCGAACGCGCGCAGCTCGGACCGCCGCACCGGCCGGCGCACGTAGGAGCGGTTCTCGTCGGGGGCGACAAAACGGCGCAGCACCCTGCGCGCGGTGAGCCGCTGCCGGGCGCACAGCCGGTCGAACACTTCCTCCGCGGTGGTGGCGAGGGAGCCTTGCACCCCGCCCGTCTCCTCGTAGTCGGTCAGGGTGAGCACCCGGCCGCGCCGGCGGCACCAGACGCGCAGCAACGCGTCCGAGAGCATGGGCAGCAAGGTGGGCTGCCCGAGGAAGTCGTCGACCAGCCGGGCCGTGAGATCACGTTCCACGGCGAGCCCGGCAGCCGCCGCCGGGCGGACGATCGCCTCGCGCAGCTCCGCCGACGTCATCCCCGGCATCCGCACGGTGCAGTCGGTCAGTGCGTCGAGCCAGGGTGTCCGACGCGGGCACCACCACAGGAAGTCCGGCCTGAGGTCGAGGACCACCCTCAGCCGCGATTCCGGTCGCCGCGCGGCCACCAGCAGCTCGACGAACCGCAGCCGCTCGTCCAGGTCCGGCACCGGCGTGCCCAGCTCGTGGGACTCGTCGACGACGATCCAGCGTTCCGGGTCGTCGGCGCCGGGCGACAGCAGCCGCTCGTACGTGGTCGCCGGCCGCGGTCCCGGCGTGATCAGGTGGACGGTGACCGGGTGTCCGGCGCACCGCGCGGCATCTCGCAGGACCGGCAGCAGGCCGGCGCGCAGCAGCGAGGACTTCCCGCTGCCCGACGGTCCGGACAGCGCGGCGAACCGCTTCGTGCGTATGAGGTCGAGCAGGCTGTCCACCACACGGTCGCGCCCGAAGAACAGGTGCCGCTGCTCACTCTCGAACCGCTCCAGCCCCCGGTAGGGCGACAGGGCGACGTCGTCGTCCCGGAACGCGGCCGACTCCTCGGCGGCCCGCGACCACCGTTGCTGCCATTCGTCCGGATTCCCGCCACAGGCCCGGGCGAAGGCCACGACCACGGCCAGGGACGGCAGCCGGTCGCCCGCGGCGGCCTGGGCCAGCGCGGTGGGGGAGTAGTGGGCACGGCACGCCATCGAACGGTAGGTGGGGCTGCCGGCGTCGCTCCGCAGCGCACGCAGTTCGCTCGCGAAGCGCTGAACGGGACCTTCGCCGGGATCCAACGGTTTCTCGGGACGACCCATCTTTCCTTCCCTGCCTGGGCACGCGCCCTGCACGGGGATGCGCCTCGGCCGGGACGCACGTTGCCCGGGGGCGCATGTCCGACGCTGCCGGTACCGGCCGGACGGAACAATGGGGGCCGCTTAGAGTGGGTATGTACGGCCGCCAGGATGGGTAGCGGCGCACGGCAGCAGTGTCCGCGGAGGACGGTGACGGGATGGCCGGGACGGCTGACCAGTGTGGTGCTGCGGGCTTCGGACGGGGCTTCGCGTTCGTCGGACGCCGCCACGAACTCGACCGGCTGCTCAACGCCGTTCGGCGGCCACCAGCTGTGGTGATGGTGGAGGGCGACGCCGGCATGGGGAAGTCCCGGCTGGTGAAGGAGGCCACCGCGATCCTGCGGTCGGAGGGCTGGCGGGTGGTCACCGGTTTCTGCCACCCGCTGCGCGAGCCCCTGCCCTACGGGCCGGTGGTGGACGCGCTCGGCAAGGTCGGTCCGTGGCTGCCGGACACCGGTCTTCCGCCCACGGCCGGCGCGCTGGCTCCGCTGCTGCCGGACCTGGCCGACCGCCTGCCACCGGCACCGCCCGAACCGGGCGACCCGCGTGCGGCACGCCACCAGTTGATCCGGGCCGTGCGCACGGTGCTCGCCTCGATCGGGCGGGTGGTGATGGTGGTCGAAGACCTCCACTGGGTCGACGACACGACCCGCGAGCTGCTTCTGCTGCTCGCCCGGGACCTGCCCGAGCACTTCGCGCTGGTGGTGACCTACCGGGCCGAGGACCTGCCGCCCGGGACCCCCGTCCTGGGCGCGGCCTACCGGCCTCCGCCCGGTGCGGACGGCACCGTGATCCGGCTGTCGCCGCTCACCGGGACGGACATCGCCGACCTGGCCGGAATCGCGCTCGGCGCACAGGCCACGCCCGAGCTGTGCGCGGTGCTCCACCGCCGCAGCGAGGGCCTGCCGCTGGTCGCCGAGGAAGACCTACTCACGCTCCGGGACCAGGCCCGCCGCGACGTCGGGGAGCTGGAGCGGGCCGAGGTGCCCAGCGGTCTGCGGGAAGCGGTCACCGAGCGTCTGACATCGCTGTCCCAGGCCGGAGCGGCGGTGGTGGACGCGGCGGCCGTACTGGCGGTGCCCGCCACCGAGGCGCTGCTCGCCGAGGTCGCGGGACTGGACGGCGACACGGCCGCCGAAGCGCTGACCGAGGCGCTGCGGGCGGCGGTGCTGCGCGAGACCGGCACCGGTCGGTACGCCTTCCGCCACGTGCTGGCCCAGCAGGTCGCCTACCGGCAGATCCTCGGGCCGCGCCGGGTCCGCCTGCACCGGCGTGCCATCGACGAACTCCAGACGCACGACCCGCTGCCGCTGGTGCAGATCGCGCACCACACGCTCGCCGTCGGCGACCGGCAGGGCTGGCTCGATCGCACCGAGCAGGCCGCCGAGCAGGCCGTCGCGCTGGGCGACACCGGCACCGCGGGCACGCTCCTGCAACAGATCCTGGCCCAGTCCGGGGCGGACACCGAGCGACGTTCCCGGGCCGCGCTCGCGCTCGCCCGGATCGTCAACTTCGGCATCGACTACGCGGCGACCGTCCGCGAGCTGCGCGCCGTACTGGCCGATCCGCGGCTGCCTGCGGCCACCCGGGGTGAGATCCGCCTGGAACTCGGTCTGACCATGCTCAACATCGACCGCGACCCTGCCGGCTTCCGCGAGCTCGAACACGCCATCGACGAGCTGGCCACCCTCCCGCGCAAGGCGGTGAAGGCGATGATCGCGCTGGCCCTGCACGACCTCGACGGCGCCGCCACGCAGGGGTGGACATGGCTCGGCCGGGCCGAGCAGGCCGTGGCGGACGGTACCGACGAGGCCAGCCGGGCGGCGGTCAGGAACGTCCGACTGCTGTTGATGGCCAGGGACGGTGATCCCGCCGTCTGGCCCTTGGTGGACCGGCTGCCGCGGCGCGGCGCTGACGGCGTGGTGCTGAGACAGGCCATTTTCGCCCTGTACAACCTCACCACCGCGGCCATCCAGCTCGGCCACGACCGGCGGGCCCGCGCCCTGCTGTTCGAGGTGAGGGACCTGGCCGACGGCGTGGGCGGTCGGCCGTTCGAGTGCCTCGTCCGCTCCCAGGAGCTGCGCGTCGACCATTTGGTCTGCCGCTGGGCCGGCCTGGACGGCGAGTACGCCGCCCTGGAACGCGCTCACCCCGATATGAGACAGGTCGAGGTCGACCGACTGCTGTGCCAGGGACACCGTGCCCTCGCCCAGGGCCGGCACTCCCGGGCCCTCGAACACTTCGTCGCCGCCGCGGAGCACGGAGGCACCTCGGCGGACGTCACCATGGGGATCGCCGCCGCCCTCACGGCTGTCCGGCTCGCCCAGCACGACCCGCGGGCGGCCTGGGCGGCCGCCGAACCGGCGTTGTCGACGTTGCGTGGACTCGGTTCCTGGACACGGACCTTCGGCCTGCTTCCCGTCGCGGTCGAGGCCGCGTTGGGCTGCGGGCATCGCACGGCGGCCGAACAACTCGTGACGGAGGCCGAGTCCGGTGTCCGCGACCGGGACGCGCCGGCTTCCCTGGCAGAACTGGCACTGGCCCGGGGGCTGCTGCTGCTCCGCGCCACCGGACCGACGGCGACCACCGAGCGGGTGAAAGCCGCCGAGCACTTCGCCGAGTCGCAGCGGAGGTGGCAGGAGATCGGCCGCCCCTACGAGGTGGCCAAGGCCGCCGAACACCGTGGCGACGCCCTGACGTACGCCGAACCGGAGGACGCGGCCGGACACCTGGCCGAGGCCCTGCGGGGCTACACCGACCTGGGTGCGACCGGTGACGCCGCGCGCTGCCAGCACCGCCTGCGTGAACTCGGCGTGGCGGCGGTGGGGCGCCGTGGCCGGCGCGGCTACGGGAGCGAGCTGTCGCCCCGGGAAGTGGAGGTCGCCGAGTTGCTGTCCGGCGGCGCCACCAACCAGGACATCGCCGAGACCCTGTTCCTGTCCCCACGCACCGTCGAGAAACACGTGGCCCGGGTGCTGACCAAGCTCGGCAGGTCAAGGAAGGACGTCCACACCGCCCTGCCGGACTCCCACGCCTGACGCTTGGAGGGGGGCTTGTTGGTGTGCAGACGTGCGTGCGGTGTGCGTGTCCGAGATGCTTGGCGCATCAGTGACGTACTGCCCGGAGTGATGCCGACCCGAGGCTGACGGTCGACCTCATACGGATGCCGACGACGACGGCCGGGGTGGGCCGCCCGTCAGCCCTGACCTTGCCGGAAACCTCATCCGGCCTGGTCACGCAGCAGGCTGGTACTCGTGAAGGAGGCCGCCGAGTCGGTCGTTTATGTAGGTCGAGGCGGGCGACTATGTCGCGGTGCCAACGCAGCACGGTGTCGGGCCGCACCAGAAGCCGCATCCGACGCAGCACCTCGGGCGGCAGACCCTGGAGCAGCGCCGCCAGGTCCCCGACCGGTGTCGTGCTGGTGAAGGGGGCCCAGTTTCGCCAGGGCGGCAGGGACCAGGGAGGATGGAGCGGCAGGCACGGGACCTCAATGTGATCAGCTGGCGTAGACACCCTGATGATCACCGGTCTCGTGCCTGTGCTGTTGCCACGTCAACTCCCGCTCAACGCGGACGATCCACCCAATCCCGGAACTTGCAACCGCCCTGCGGTCGCCGCCGTTCTTCATTCCAAATCGGCCAGTTCGGCGCCATGGGCGAGCATCCGCGAGCGGTCCGGTTCTCGTCCGGTGAAGAGCCGGAAAGCATCGGCGGCCTGAGAGACGACCATGCCAACACCGTTGAGTGCCGTGCAACCACGGGCCCGTGCGATGCGTAGCAGCTCGGTCTCCAGCGGCCGGTAGACCACATCGACCACCCACAGGTCGGGGTGCAGCAGGTCAGCTGGCAGCGGAAGTCCGGGATGCGTGGACATTCCGGTGGGCGTGGTGTGGACGAGACCGTCGGCTCGGTCCATCAGGCCTGGGAGATCGTCTGAAGCGGAGGCGGTCGCCCGATCGTCGCCGAACTGGCGGTTCAGGGAAAAAGCGAGTGCCACTGCGCGGTCTGTCAACGGGTCGACGATTGCAAGGTGCCTGATGCCACGGGTGAGCAGGGCGTGAGCGACGGCCGCCCCCGCTCCCCCGGCGCCGAGTTGCACGACGCGCTCCCGCGGGGCCTCCCCCAGTTCCCGTTCGAAGGAGGCGGCGAAGCCGGTGACGTCGGTGTTGTGTCCTACGGCCCGGGCGCTTCTGCCCTCGCCTTCGAAGACCACGGTGTTGACCGCGCCGACCGCCTCGGCCCGCGGGGTGAGTTCGTCAAGACACTCGATGACGAGTTGCTTGCAGGGGTGGGTGATGTTGAGGCCGCGGTAGCCCATGCCCTTGGCCGCACCCACCAGTTCACCGACCTTGTCGGGCTCGGCGCCGATGCGGTCGAGATCGATCAGTCGGTAGAGGTAGCGCAGGCCGTGCAGGTCGGCCTCCCGTTCGTGGAGCATGGGGCTGAACGAGGTGCCTATGCCGGAGCCGATCAGGCCGATGAGATACGAGTCCTGGGTCATCGCCGCACGCCCGTTCACAGTCCCAGGTAGATCTGACGGACTCGGGTGTCCCGGCTGAGTTCCTCGGAGGTTCCCGTCATGGCGACGGTCCCGTTCTCCATGACGAGGCAGTGACTGGTCGCACCGAAGGTCAGTTTGGCGTTCTGCTCGACCAGGAGCAGGCTCAGTCCTTCTTCCCGCAGCCGCCGCAGGGTGTCGAGGATGAAGCCGACGAGTTTGGGTGACAGGCCCATCGACGGCTCGTCGAGGAGGAGAAGGCGCGGTCGCGCCATCAGGGCGCGGCCGATCGCGAGCATCTGCTGCTGTCCTCCGGAGAGGGCTCCGGCCAGTCGCCCGCTCATCTCCCGCAGTACCGGGAAGAGTTCGTGCACCTCGTCCAATGTGGCTCGGGTCTCGTCGTCCCAGCGCCGGGCGTAGGCGCCGAGCAGGAGGTTCTTCTCCACGGTCAGACCGGGGAAGACGTGCCGGCCCTCCGGTACGTAGCCGATGCCGTGCCGCACCATGTCCCGGGCTCTGACCCGCGTCAGGTCGTGTTCGCCGAGCGTGACGCGTCCGCCGCTGCGCGGGACCAGGCCCATCAGCGCCTTGAGAGTGGAGGTCTTGCCCGCCCCGTTGGCGCCGATGATGCCGACCGATGCACCCGGCTCCACGCTGAAGCCGATCGAGCGGACCGCGCACACGCCGCCGTAGTGCACGGACAGGTCGTCGACGGTGAGTGTGGCGGCGGTTTCGGTATGGGAAGCGGGGATCGTCCTCACCGGGTTGCCTCCTTGGAAGCGGGGGCCGACGTCGGGGCAGAGGCTGAATCCGGGCCGGAGTCCTGAGGAGCGTCCGGGTCCGGGTCCGGAAGTGGAACGTCCGCCATCACGGAGTCACCCAGGTACGCCTCGATCACCTCGGGTGCCGCGACCACTTCGGCTGGTGTGCCCTCCGCGATGACTCCGCCGCTGGAGAGCACGGTGACGCGCTCGCACAGCGACATGACCAGGCCCATGTTGTGCTCGATCAGGACGACCGTGGTACCGCTGTCGCGGATGGACCGCACGATGGCGGCGAGTTGCTGCACCTCTTCTCCGTTCAGCCCGGCCGCCGGTTCGTCGAGCAGCAGCAGCCGGGGCCGGGTGGCCATCGCGCGGGCGATCTCGATGCGGCGCTGGATGCCGTACGGGAGTGAGCCGGGCGCGGCTTCCGCGAAGTCGGTGAGTCCGAAGCGTTCCAGGAGTTCCTGGGCCTGGCGGCGCAGTTGTCGCTCGCGGCGTATCACGCCGGGCTGCCACAGCGCGTACTGCCAGACCGTGTAGGTGCGGGAGCGGTCCAGAGCGACGAGGATGTTCTCACGGGCCGTCAACTGCCGGAACAGGCGCAGGTTCTGGAACGTGCGGGCCAGGCCCAGGAGGGAGAGGGCGTACGGGCGGGTTGTCGTCGTGTCCTGGCCGGCGAACCGCACCTTCCCCGAACTCGCCCTGTAGAAGCCGCTGATGACGTTGAACAGGGTGGTCTTGCCCGAGCCGTTCGGGCCGACGATGCCGCGGATCTCGCCCGTGGTGACCGTGAGGGAGACGTCGTCCAGGGCTCGCAGGCCACGGAAGTCCTTGGTGACGGACCGGATTTCGAGCAGTGGCTCACCTGAAGCGGCGGGCATGACGACCGCCTCGTACGGCTGGAAGGCACGCAACTCCGCTCGTTCAGCGGCGTGACCGTACCTGCGACGTACGAACTCCCTTGCCCGGGACGGGATTCCGGCGAGTCCGGTGGGCGCGAACACGACCATCAGGACGACCACCACGCCGTAGCCCAGCTGTGCGTACGTCGAGAAGTCGGACAGCCACTCGCGGATGAGGGTCAGCCCGACCGCGCCGACCACGCAGCCGACCAGGGAGCGCCGGCCGCCGATGATGACCATGGCGAGCAGGATGAACATGTTGGCGATGGAGAAGGTCTCGGGAGCGACGTAGCGGATGAGGCCCGCGTACAGGACGCCGGCCAGACCGCCGTAGAGGCCGGCGAGGACGAAGGCGGTCATGCGCAGGAGCGGGATCTCGGCGCCTGTCGCGCCGGCCGCCAGGGAGTCGTCGCGCATCGCGCGCAGGCGTCGGCCCAGGGACGTACGGACGACGAACAGGCCGAAGCCGAGGCCGAGGGCGCAGACCATCAACTCCAGGTAGTAGTAGAGGTATTCGCTGGAGAGGTCGATGCCCGGGATGGTCGGCAGGGGGATGCCGGAGATGCCGTCGGCGCCTCCGGAGATCTTGGCGTTGGTGATCCAGTTGATGAAGCCGAGTGCCAGGCCGAGGGTGACGATGCCCAGGTAGTGGGACTGCATACGCAGGGCGGGGATGCCGACGAGCAGGCCGGTCATCACCGTCGCGAGCAGGGCGAGTACGGCCGCCGCCCAGAATCCGTATCCGGAGTGCGTGGTGAGGATCGCGAGGGTGTACGCGCCGACGCCGAAGAAGGCGACCTGGGCGAGGTTGATCTGCCCGGAGACACCCATCGCGAGACCCATGCCGATCGCCAACAGGGCATAGATGATCGCGATGTTGACGACATGGATGGAGTAACTGCCCAGGCCGTACGGCAGCAGCCAGAAGGCCACGGCCAGGGCACCGAGCGAACCGATACGGAACTTCACGCGCGGCTCACCGTCCTCTCCCCGAAGACGCCCGTCGGGCGGATCATGATGGCGACGGTGAAGACCAGGAAGGTCACGAGCACCGAGTAGCCCTGGAAGTGACCCGCCGCGTAGGAGTCGAGGACGCCGATCGCGAGGCCGCCGACGACGGCTCCGGGGATGGAGCCGAAGCCGCCCAGCATCGCTGCGGCGAAGCCCTTGATGCCCAGGGCGCCGCCGAGTGAGGCGTCGACGTACAGCATCGGGCCGACGAGGCCGCCGGCGAGGGCGGCGAGGCCCGCGCCGATGGAGAAGGCGAGGGCGTTGCTTCGGCCGACGTCGATGCCGACGGCGGTGGCCGCCTCGTGGTCCATGGCGACGGCCTGCATGGCCGCTCCGCGCTTGGTACGGGCCAGGAACCAGGCGAGGCCGATCACCGCGAGTGCGGCGACGCCCATCACGAGGAGGTCGTACGTGCGTACCCGGATCCCGAACAGGTCGAGCGGGGCGGCCTGGACGGGCGAGGGGACCGCCCGTCCGGTGGTGCCCCAGATGAGGATGGCGACGGCCTGGAGGACGATGCCGAAGCCGATGGTGCCGATGAGCATCAGGTCGAAGTCCTTGTTCTCCAGCGGGCGCAGGACCCGCTCGATGACCAGACCGATGGCGCCGGTGACGACGATCGCCACGACCATGGCGACGGCGAACGGCAGTTTGGACGTCAGATAGAAGGTGGAGGCCGCGTAGGCGCCGATCATGGCGATGTCGGCGTGCGCGAAGTTGACCAGGCCCATGGTGCGGTAGACGAGGGAGAACCCCATGGCGACCAGGGCGTAGACCGCGCCCAGGCTCAAGCCCCCGACGAGTGTCTGCAGTGTCTCTTGCACGGCGTGCTCCCGTTGCCCGTTGCCGGATGCCCGTTGACTACTGCTGCGCGACGAGCTTGCCGTCGCTGATGACACCGATGGTGGTCTTGGTGATGCCGACCCCGGTGGTGTCGTAGGCGAAGTCGCCGAGCAGGCCCTTGTACGCGGTGGCGCGGATGGCGTCCGCGAGTGCCTGACCGGTGGCGGCCTTGCTGGTCTTGAGGGCGGTCAGCAGGATGTTCGCCCCGTCGTAGGCCTTGGCTCCGTGCAGTTCGGCGTCCTTGCCGTACGCGGCCTTGTAGGCGGCGGCGAACTTCTTAGAGGCGTCGCTCGTGTCGTTGCTCAGATAGGGCGAGCTGACGATGGTGCCCTCGACGGCGGCCTTGCCCGCGGTGTCGATGAAGACGGGGGTGCCCTGGGGTGCGGCGCCCGCGAAGGGAGCGGTGATGCCGAGGTCCCGGGCCTGTTTGACGATCAGTCCGGCCTCGACCTCCTCCGAGCCGATGAAGACGACCTGGGGCTTCTTGGAGCGGATCTTCGTGAGCGCGGCGCTGAAGTCCTTCTGGTCGGTGGTGACGACCTGATCGGTCGACGGCGAGACGCCGAGGTCCCTGGCGGCCTTGAGGAAGGCGTCGTGCTCGCCCGTCCCGAAGGAGCCGTTGTTGGTGATCATCGCGATCTTCTTGTAGCCCTTGTCCTTGATCAGGTACTGGGCGAGCGTCGAGTCGTAGGTGGTGCTGGTGGGCCCGTTGAGGAAGAGGTAGGGGCTCTTCAGCGCGACCAGTTTGTCGGACTGACCGGAGGTGATGTTGGGGATCTTCGCCTGCTGGAGCACCGGCGCCATGGCGATGGTCACCGCGCTCTCCGCCGTACCGATCATGGCGACGTACTTCTCACTGGCCAGTTTTCGGGCGATGTTGGTGCCGGCGGTCGGGTCGCCCTGGTCGTCGAAGAGCTTCAGCTGGATCTTGCGGCCGTCGATGCCGCCCTTCTTGTTCCACTCGTCGACGGCGAGCTTGGCCCCCTTGTACTCCCAGTCGCCGAGCGAACTGAGCTGCCCGCTCTGCGCGTCGACGACGGCGATCTTGATGGGACCCGAGGAGGCCTTGGAGTCGTTGCTGGAGTCGCCGGGCGCGCTGCACGCGGCAAGGGCCGCGGTCAGTACGACCGCGGTGCAGACGGTGGCGCGGGTCGTGGTGAGTGGTCGTGGGATACGGCTCATGAAGGTCACCTCGTCCTGGGAGAAGGGCAGTTCAGTCGGTGAAGGACCCGCGGTAGATGTCCTTGATGTTCCAGTGACCCGGCGTCGGCACGGGTTCGTTGACCATCGGTACGTCGATGACGGCGGGCCGGCGCCGCGCGATCGCGTCGGCGAGTGCCTTGGCGAGATCGGCGGGGGCGGCGACGGTGTATCCGTCGGCGCCGCAGGACCGGCCGAGCGCCGCGAAGTCCGGGCTGTACGGCTGCCCTTCGGCGTCCGTGAACTCACAGCCGTAGGACCGTCCGTACGACGCGGACTGGAGGTCGGCGATGGTGCCGTGGGCCCGGTTGTTCATCACCACGAAGACGACCGGCATCCCCTGTTCGACGGCCATCGGCAACGCGGGCAGTTGCGCGCTCATGCCGCCGTCGCCGATCAGGGCGACCACCACGCGGTCCGGCTGGGCGATCTGCACCCCGACCGCGGCGGCCGGTCCGAAGCCCATGGTCGAGGCTCCGCCCGGGGTGATGAACCGCCCGCCTTCTGGGAGTTCGTAGCACTGGGCGACGCCGTTCTTGTTCCAGCCGACGTCGGTGACGAGTACCGCGTCGTCGGGCAGCGCGTCGCGCAGGTCGGCGAGGATTCGCTGCGGACGCAGTGGGAAGTCGTCGCTGCGTCCGTCCTCGCGAGCGGTGTCGAAGACGGTCCGGCGGGCGGTGGCGATGGTCGCCCGCAGGCCCTCCCGCCGCAGGGGCTCGGGCCTGGCGGCCTGTACGGCGGCCCCGATGGCCCGTACCGCGTCACCCACGTCGGCCACAGCACCGATCTCGACGGGGTAGTTGCGGCCGATCTCGGCGGGGTCGATGTCGATCTGGAGCAGTCGGCTCGGCGGGAAGTTCCATGTGTACGCCGGATCCCAGGAGCTGGCGTCGGTCTCCGCGAACCGGGTCGCCAGGGCGAGGACCACATCGGCGCCCTTGGTGTATTCGTGAGTGGTCTCCAGGCCCCAGAATCCGGGCATTCCGAGCAGCAGCGGATGGCTGTCGGGCAGGACGCCCTTGCCCATCAGGGAGTGGGCGAGCGGGATGTCGAGGTGCTCGGCGAGGTCCAACAGGCCCTGACGGGACGCCGGTTCACGTAGTCCGCCGCCGAAGTAGATCAGGGGGCGTTCGGCGCTCAGCAGTGCCTCGGCGATGCGTTCGGCGGTGGCCCGGTCGAGAGCGGGGAGCGCGGAACTTCCGGGCAGCGGGTACTCCCCCGCGTACTCCTCGACCTGCCGGCTCCACAGGTCCATGGGTACGTTGACGAGTACGGCCCCTGGTCGCCCGGAGGTCGCGGTCCAGAACGCCCGTTCCGTGGTGCGGGCCAGGTCGTGGACGCGGTGGACGTGCCAGGCGCGCTTGGTGAACGGGCGGTAGATCGCGGTCTGGTCGGCGTCCGCGTGGAGGTTGACCTCCTGGTGGGGGTGGCGGCCGTAGTAGTAGGAAGGGATGTCGCCGGAGATGACGACCAGCGGGATCGAGTCGAGGGCCGCGGTGGCGACGCCGGTGACCGCGTTCATCATGCCGGGGCCGACATGGGTGAGCAGGACGCCGGGTTTCCCGGAGGCGCGGGCATAGCCGTCGGCGGCGTGGGCGGCGGCCTGTTCGTGGCGGGCGATCACGAACTCGATCGAGCTGGGGCCCAGCGCGTCCAGCAGGGCGATGTTGGTGTGGCCACAGGTGCCGAAGACGAACTCGACTCCGTACGACTCCAGTTGGGCGACCAGGGCTTCGGCGGCGGGGACGGTCATGCGCCGGTCCCTTCGTCCACGGTGCTCGCGTCGCCCCAGACGGACAGGCCGCGGAGCATGAGGGTCTTGACGACCGTGTAGTCGTCGATCATCGAGCGGGGGGTCTCCCGTCCGAAGCCGGAGTCCTTGACCCCGCCGAAGGGGACATGGTCGAGGCGGTAGTTGGAACTGCCGCCCGCGATCAGCGCGCCGGTCTGGAGCTCGCGCCAGGCGGTGATGATGCGGCCCATGTCTCGGGTGAACAGGCCCGCCTGGAGGCCGTACCGGCTGGCGTTGCAGGCGTCGATGACCGCGTCGAAGTCGTCGTACGGGAGCACCGCGACCAGCGCCCCGAAGACCTCGTGCACGACGACCGAGGCGGACTCGGGGGGTCCGGCGACGATGGTGGGCGCTGCGGTGGCGCCGTCGCGGGTGCCGCCGCGCAGCACGCGGGCGCCGGAGGCGGCGGCCTCGGCGGACCAGCTCACCACGCGTTCGGCGGCGTCGTCGTCGACCATCGAGCCCACGTCGGTGGCCGGGTCGAGCGGGTCGCCGACCTTCAGGGTGTCCACGGCGGCGGCGAACGCGTCGAGGAAGGCCTCGTAGCGGGAGCTGTGCACGTAGACCCGCTGGACGGAGATGCAGCTCTGGCCGGAGTTGCTGTATCCGGTGCGGGCGCACTCCTTGGCGGCCTGCGCGATGTCGGCGTCCTCGCAGACGATGGTGGCGGCGTTCCCGCCGAGTTCGAGGACCAGTCGCTTGGCCCCGGCGGCGCGGGCCACGGCCCGGCCGGTCTCCGCGCTGCCGGTGAAGCTGATGACGGCGACCTCGTCGGCCGCGCACAGCGGCCCGCCGACCTCGGCGCCGCCGTGCAGCAACTGCACTGCCTGCGGGGGCAGTCCGGACTCCAGGAGCAGCGCCACGATCGCGGCGGTGGCGGCCGGGGCCTGGGGCGGGGCCTTGACGATGGTGGTGTTGCCCGCGGCGAAGGAGGCGCCGAGTTTGTGGGCGAGCAGGTTGGCGGGGGCGTTGAACGGCGTGATGGCGAGGGCCACTCCGGCCGGCGCGCGGTAGGTGAGGGCGGTGTTGCCGATCCCCCGTGCCCAGCCCGCGACGGGCAGGTTCTCGCCACCGATGTGCCGGGCCTCGGACGCGCACACCGCGAAGGTGTCCGCCACCCGGTCGATCTCCCCGCGCCCGTCCTTGACCGGCTTTCCCAGCTCCAGGGCGAGCAGCCGGGCCAGCTCCTCGCGGTGGGCCGAGGCGGCGCGGGAGGCACGGTCCAGGATGTCGGCGCGCGCGGCGGGGGCGAGCCGGGCCACGGCACGGGCCGAGGAGCGGGCGTAGGCGAGGGCGCGGGACACCTCCTCCCTGGTCGCGAGGGTCGTGCGGCTGACAACTCGGCGCAGGTACGGGCCCGTTCGGGTGGCGGTGGGGCCGTCACCGCCCCACTGGCCCGCGATGTACGGGGGCGCCTCGACCACCGTCGCGTCCGCGCCGGCCTTGAGGAGTGAATCCAGCATGAGACCTCCGAGAAAACCGCTCAGTGGTACCGGTGGACTGCTCTGTGGGTCGGCGTGTAACGTACGGGCGCCAACTCGCGGTGGCAAGAGGACAGTTCGAGGAAGTTTCCGAGGGCGGTCCGTGGGGGCGGCCCGGCACGGAGGGAGAAGTCGCGTGGACGGGACCGAGCAGGAGCAGGCGGCCGAGGCGACCGGGGTGCGCAGTGTGCGCAGGGCCCTGGACATCCTGGGACTGCTGACCGAGGATCGGCCGACGGTCACGCTGCGGGAGATCGTCGAGGCCACCGGTCTGGCGAAGACCACGGCGGTCCGCCTGGTGCAGACCCTGGAGCAGTGCGGACTGCTCTGGGACACACCGGCCGGCTACACCGCGGGCCCGGGCCTGTGGCGCTGGGCGCATCTGGCCCACACCAGCTGGGAACTCCCCCGCGAGACCCGCAAGTTGATGCGCGAGCTGGCCGAGGAACAGCAGGAGACGGTCAACCTCTTCATGCTGCGCGGCCTCGCCCGGGTCTGTGTCGCGCAGCAGGAGAGCCCGCAGCCGCTGCGTCATGTGGTGCGGGTCGGCGACGAACTCCCACTGTGGGCGGGCGCCTCGTCGAAGATCCTGCTGCGTACGGCGCCGGACAGCCTGCTGCGGCGGATCGCACTGGACTCACCGCACGGCGAGGGGCACGCCCGGCAGTTGCGGGTGTGGGCGGACATGGCGGCGGAGCGCGGCTTCGCGGTCAGCCGGGGTGAGCGCGACGAGGGGCTGACGGCCGTGGCCGTGCCGGTCGTCGGGCGCACCGGGGCCGTGGTCGCCGCGCTGTCGCTCAGTGGGCCCAGCCACCGTTTCCCCGAGGCAGTCGTGCAGCAGTTCACCGAAGCGCTCGCCGCCGTCTCCCGGCAGATGTCGGAGCAGGGGTTCGACCATCCGCTCAGTCCGACGAAATAGCCCCCCATGTGAATCCATCGCAGAAACCTCGGAAGGAGCCGGTGCATGGCCGAACGACCGCTCTCAGGAATCCGCGTACTCGATCTCACCAACGTGCTCGCAGGACCGTACTGCAGCTACCACCTCATGCTGCTCGGCGCCGAGGTCGTCAAGGTCGAACAGCCGGGCAGAGGCGATCTCGCCCGCAGCCTCGGCCCCGACCCGGAACTCAACCGGACCGGTATCGGCGCCTCCTTCCTCGCCCAGAACGCCGGCAAGAAGTCCCTCGCCCTCGACCTCAAGGACCCTGCCGACCGGGCCGACTTCGAGGAACTGGTGCGCGGCACCGACGTCCTGCTGGACAACTTCCGGGCCGGGGTGCTGGCCCGGATGGGATACGGCGCCGCCCGGCTCGGTGAACTCAACCCGCGCCTGGTGAGCTGCGCGATCACCGGCTTCGGGCAGTCCGGACCGATGAGCACCGCCCCTGCCTACGACCAGATCATCCAGGGCCTGTCCGGGATGATGAGCATCACCGGCACCACGGACACAGCGCCCCTCCGGGTGGGCTTCCCGGTCTGCGACTCGCTCGGCGGACTCGGCGCGGCCCTCGCGATCAGCGCGGCCCTGCTCGGTCGGGAGAGGACCGGGCAAGGCGCACGCCTGGATGTGTCCATGCTGGAGGTCTCCCTCTCCGCGATGGGCTGGGCCGTCTCCAACTACCTTGTCAGTGGGGTCGATCCGGAGCCGATGGGCGACCAGAACGCCACCGCCGCGCCGTCGGGAACCTTCGAGACCGCGGACGGCGGCCTGAACATCGCGGCCAACCGGCAGGAGCAGTTCGTCACGCTCTGCCGACTCGCCGGGCTGCCGGCGCTGGTCGACGATCCTCGGTTCGCCGAGCGCGAGGCACGCAAGCTGCACCGCGCCGAGCTCAACACCGAACTCAACGCGGCACTGCGCCGGAAGACCGCCCTGGAGTGGGAGGAGATCCTGTCCTCGGCCGGGGTCCCGGCGGCCCGGGTCCTGACGGTTCCCGAGGCCGTGGAGCTCGAACAGCTCGCACACCGGGGCTTCTTCACCGACCTGCCCTACCCGGACGGCTCGGACCGCACCCTGCGGGTCAGCGGCAACGGCGTCCTCGTGGACGGCGAGCCCCTCCCCCCGACCTCCCCACCGCCGCTGCTCGACCAGCACGGCGAGGAACGCACCACGCTCATCGCCCGCTGGCGGGCACACGGCCGTACGGCCGCCGAAGCGCCGGCCTCATGACCACCGGGCCGCAGGACGGCCTGGTCGCCCAGTGGTGGGCCACCGCCGTCAGCCGGATCGAACCCGGCATCATCGAACTCCGCGAGCACCCCGTCCAGGACCTGATCGGCCACGCGACCTTCGTCGAGACGATCTGGCTGCTGCTACGCGGCGAACTCCCCCGCCCCGAACAGGCGAAGCTGCTGGAATCGGCCCTGGTGGCGGGCGTCGACCACGGCCCGCAGGCACCCTCGATCGCCGCCGCCCGGATGGCCGCGACCTGCGGGATCGGCCTCAACAGCGCGGTGGCCACCGGCGTGAACATGCTGGGCGACGTGCACGGCGGGGCCGGGCAGCAGTGCGTGGAACTGCTCGACGAGATCGCCCAACAGCACGACCAGGACGGCGAGTTCGAACGCACCGTGGCCAAAGTGATCGGCGAGTGGCAGGCCAGGTCACGCTATCTGCCCGGTTTCGGTCACCGCTTCCACCCCCGCGACCCGCGCCGCGATCCCCTGCTCGCTCTGGTGGACCGCGCCGTGGCGGACGGGCTCGTCGAGGGCGCGCATCTGCGGGCGGCCCGGGCCGTCGAGACGTATCTCAATCGCGGGCGGGCGGGAAAGAAGCCCGTGCCCATGAACATCGACGGCGCCACCGCCGTCATCTACGCCGAGCTGGGCTTCGCCGCGCCACTGGCCCGCGGCCTCTTCGTGCTCAGCCGCAGCGTCGGCATCCTCGCGCACGCCTGGGAGGAGACCGGACAGGGCCGGCGCAACAAGAGCCCCATGCCGCCCTCCATGGTCCCGGTCCACCTGGTGGTACCAACTCCGCGCGTCTAGCCCCTGGTTGGCTCTCGCTCCACTAAAACCTTCTGTCGCATGTCTTGTCACGCGCGTACGGCTTCCCTAACGTGACGCTCCATCACGAGAACCCATTCTGCGGGTTCTGCGAACCATCTGGTGGACCTTGATCGAATCGAGGGAACTCAACGATGGAAAGACGCTCCTTTCTCCTGACGGCCGCGGCGGGCAGCGCGGCCACGGTCTCCGCCCTGACCTCCACGGCCGAGGCCTCCTCCGACTCCCCCGGACTGGCGCTCCCCGTGCCACCGCAGTCCGCCGCACTCGGCACCACAGGCGCCAACTGGCCCAAGGTGGGCGGCAATTACGGCAACCAGAACCATTCCACGCTCCGCGGCATCACTCCGAAGAACGTCAGGAAGCTCGGCGGTGCCTGGCACGTCAACCTGGAGGGCGGTTCCACCTCCGCCTACCAGCAGTGCACGATCGTCGTCCAGGACGGCGTGCTGTACGTCGAGACCACCCAGCAGAACGTCTTCGCCGTCAACGGCCGTACAGGCGAGGTCATTTGGAAGACGAACCTCGGCACCGAGACCACCAACATGCGCGGCGTCGCCGTCGCCGAGGGCAAGGTCTTCACCATCTCGGGCGCCAACATCGTCCACGCCGTCGACCAGAAGACCGGCGCGATCGTCTGGCAGAAGCCGCTCATCGTGGAGGACAACGGCGGCGACGACGGCTGCAGCAACGACAGCGGCCAGTGCGGCGGCAACAGCGGCGGACTCGCGGGCGCGGTCGTCCACTTCGACGGTCTGATCTACGTCGGCACCGAGGGCTCGACGGCCGGCGCACGCGGCCGGGGCTACGCGCTCGACGCGCAGACCGGTGACGTCGTATGGACCTTCTGGGGCCCGCCGGGCCCCGGCGAGTTCGGCCACGAGACCTGGGAGGGCGACTCCTGGAAAACCGGCGGCGCCGTCCCGTGGATCCACCCGGCCGTGGACCCCGAACTCGGCCTGGTCTACTGGACGTTCGGCAACCCGTACCCCCGCACGGACGGCTCCTCGCGCGGCGGCGACAACCTCTTCGCCAACTCGATCGTCGCCATCGACGCCAAGACCGGCAAGCGGCGCTGGCACTTCCAGTCCGTCCACCACGACATCTGGGACGCCGACAACGTCATGGCTCCGGTCCTCGCCGATCTGCTGATCGACGGCAAGCGGCGCAAGGTCGTCGTGTACGGCTCCAAGACCTGCTGGTTCTACATCCTCGACCGGCGCACCGGCGAGGCCGTCCACGGCATGGAGGAGCGCGCGGTCCCCCAGCAGGCCGACCACAAGACCTCACCCACCCAGCCGTTCCCCGGCGGCGAGCCGTTCACGGACCCGTTCCCCCGCCTCGACAAGACGACCCGCCCGGTGCCGTTCTATCCGGTCGGCGGCCTCTATTCGGTCTTCTGGGACCGGGCCACGATCATCTTCCCGGGCGCGGGCGGCGGCGGGGACTGGGGGTTCCCGTCCTTCAGCCCGAAGACCGGATATGCCTACATCGGCTACGGCCTGGTCAACTCCTCCTACTCGAACACGCACGGCGGCCGGGTCAACACCGCCCGCCCGCTCGGGGAGTTGTTCGGTGGCGGCCTGGTCGCCATGGACCCGAGGACCAACACGGTCGCCTGGCGCAAGGAGGGCGACTGGTCCCTCGCCCACGGCAACGGCATCCTCACCACCGCGGGCCGCCTCCTCTTCCAGGGGCGTCCGGACGGCGTCCTCGAAGCCATGGACGACAGCAGCGGCGCGACCCTGTGGACCTGGCAGTGCGGCGCCGGCGTGAACACCATCCCCGTCTCGTACGAGATCGACGGCGAGCAGTACGTGGCCGTGCTCGCCGGGGGCAACGGGCTGCCCTTCCCCGACATCCCCAAGGGCGACCATCTATGGGCGTTCAAGCTCGGCGGCAAGGTCGCGCAGGCCGCCGCGCCCACCCCGCCCTCCCGCCGCAACCAGATCCGCGTCGCCGCCGTGACCGGCGCGACCGCACGCAACACCGTCACGCTCGGCCGCGTCTGGAGCACCGGCACCGGCTCCCCCGGTACCACCGAGAACACGGTCGCGCAGAACGCCATGGCGCCCCAGTACCTCACCGTCCCCGTCGGCACCGAGGTCACCTTCACCAACCCCGCCGACAACAAGCAGGCACACGGAGCGGCGGCGTTCTTCGACGCCGAGTTCGACACCGGACTGCTGATGCCGGGCCAGTCGTACGCGCACACCTTCGCCAAGGCCGGCGAGTACTTCTACAACGACCCGGCCTTCCCGCAGTCCACCGGCAAGATCGTCGTCCAGTGAGAGGGCAGAGTGTCATGACGGCAAGAACCCGCACCCCGCTGTCCATCGCCCTGGCGATCGTCCTCGTCGCCCTGGCCGCCTTCTTCGGCGGCCGGTTCCAGGCCTCCGCCGAGTCGCGGGCCGCCGGCGCGCAGGAACTCGGCGACCCCGACTACGGCGTCTGCCGCGGCACCAGCCCCAAGTGCTACCACGACTGGGGCAACTTCACCCCGGCGACCGATGGCTACAAGGTGCTGCTCTACACCCGTACCGCCGGCCCCCGGCACGCCGACCTGGGCCCCGCGCTCGGCACCGGTCTGGACCCGGCGCTCACCGCCGCCAACGTCGTACAGAACGCCGTCGTCAAGCTCGGCCAGGACAACGGCTTCACCGTCGACTGGACCGAGGACGTCACCCAACTCGCGAGCGCGGCACAGCTGTTCAGGTACAACGCGGTCATCTTCTACTCCACCAGCCGTGACACCCTCGACGACTCCGCGCAGACCTCCCTGCGCCAGTACATCCGAGGCGGCGGCGGCTTCGTCGGTATCCACAACGCGTTCGGTACGGAGTACAACTGGCCTTGGTACGAAGGTCTGTTGGGCGGCGCCAACTACTACGACCACGGCCCCGAACAAGCCGGTACCGTCGTCACCCAGGACCGCCACGACTCCTCCACCGAGGGTCTCCCGGCCCGCTGGAACTTCACCGACGAGTGGTACAACCTCGTCCCCGCCCCGTCCAGGGTCCGCCTCCTCGCCACCGTCGACGAGTCCACCCTGCCCAAGGGCGTCACCGGCAGCATGGGCCACCCCGGACACGGCAAGGTCCACCCGGTGGCCTGGTGCCAGTACTACGACGGCGGCCGCGCCTGGCTCACCACCCTCGGCCACGACGCCAAGGACTTCGCCACCGACGGCTCATTCCCCGGCGCCGAGCAGTACCAGAAACTCATCCTCGGCGGCATCGAGTCGGCGATGGGCAGGACGCCCTTCTGCCGGGCGCGTTGAACGGAGAGCGACTCCGCCGGAGCGCCCGGCCTCCTCCCGGACCGGCAGCGCATCCATGGCGGCGTGGCGCTCGCGCGGGGACAGGGAAGACCCCGGCGGGACAGAAGGAAGTGTCCCGCCGGGGTCCTGCTCGGCACCGTGTCGTCAGAACTTGTGCCAGAGGGCCACGGCCAGCTGGGCGTCGATGGCCGCCAGCGTGGTGAGGTCGCCGTTGCCGATGTGGAAACGCGGGGCGGTGTGGTTGTGGGTCGAGCTCTGGGCGGCCTGGGAGGGACCTCCCCAGTTGTTCTCGAACTGCAGGCCCGTCACAGTGATCAGGTCGTTGCCCCTGTTCGATCCGGATCCGGTGCTGCTGATCGTCGACGGCGTTCCCGGATAGTAGATTTCGGCGCCCCTGATCACCTGGCCGATGCGGTAGGAGATGTAGTCGAAGCGGGCGCCCTCGGCGAAGGCCTGGGTGAGGATCAGCAGGGCCCGCGCCTGGTTCCGGCCGGCAGTCGTGTAGCGCAGGTTGCCCAGATCGCTGACCGAGCCCTGGATGCTGTCCATCGAGATGCCGAGGCTGCCTCGGTCGACGTTGGCAGCGCTCTCCATGGCGTTGTAGTTGATCCAGTGCAGATTCACCGCCGTCGCCCCCGCGTAGCTGGAGGGCCCTTCGTTCAGCCGGCAGTACCGGTTCGTGCCGTCGTTGCGCCAGCCGACGACGTACAGGTTCCTCGCGTTGAGCACGAGCGTGATCTGGCTGCGGCCCATGGCCAGGGTGACGGGAAAGTAGTCGTCCGCGTTGCGGGTGAGGGTGATGCCGCCGTAGAGGGGCGCGCCACGGACGCGTCCGCGGATGTCCCTGACGATCGCGTCGTACCTGCGGCCGACCTCGCTCCGGTTCGTGCTCGTCATGTCGTAGCTCATGCCGTCGGTCGGCGTGTCCTTGTCGACCAGCTGGACGGCTCGGCCCAGTGACGAGTGAGGCGTCTCGGTGAGCCCGTTCACGCCGGTGACGGCGAGGGCACCGACGAGTACGGCCGGGACGACGACCGAGGGACAGAGCCTACGGAGGATCTGAAGTCGGGACATTGCGCTGTTCTCCCCGTGCCGGATATGCCGGATACCGGCCTTGCCGTCACCGACATTCGCAACCGGCAAGTTGATTGACATGCCCCTTTGCCACAGCGATCAACTCCGGACAACCGGGCTCCGTACGGCCCGTGGTGGCTCTGTCGCCCGGTGACTCCAGACTCGGATTCAGCGCCGTCGCGACATCATCGACGCCTCACGCCGGACCCTCGTCGCGGGCGGCCCTACAGCCTCACCATCCGCGCCGTGGCCAAGGAACCGGGCGGCTCCATCACACTCGTCACCCACTTCTTTCCGACCCGCCCCGAGACGAGTGGGGTGCGGAGAAGGGGCGCGTCGTCCTCACGGCCCGGCGTGACGAGGAGCCGGGTATCGGGGAGTTCTTCACGACCATGGACGCGCGCATACGGGAACTGTTGCGCCGCCACCGTCGACCTGCGGGTGCCGGCCTACGGCCTGGTCCTGACGGCGGTGGAGCACCATCCGACGTGCCCGGTCCGCAGGAGTCCCCCGGGCCGCTTCACCGACTCGCTCCGCGTACCTCGTCGGGGCCCCGCAGGCACACGTGCTTGCCGGCTGAGCGACACCCGGACGGCCCACAGGACCTCGGGCTCAAGAACGGCCAAGCAACCCGCAGAACAGGCGTCCCGCTGCCAGACTGGACGTGAGGAAAGGTACGTCATGGGATTCGGCTTCCGAGGGAGTGTTCCCGAGGACAGTGCGGCCGGCTCGCCCCCTGGAGCGCGAACCCGTATCGCCGCACGTGCGGTGGGACGGGTGTGGGTGGTCATGGCGCCGGAACCTACGTCGAGCAAGCGCGGTGCCGCGGGATACCGAAGGGCGAAGCAGCCACCCCGCCCCGCTCTGATCGGTCTGGAGCGAGGATTTGAGGCCCATGAACGGTAGGGGCGTCACACGCGGAGACTCTGTGCAGGGACGCGTGCCGGAGGACTTCGCCGTCGTCATCGACGCCGGTGGGACGGTCACGGCGTGGAGCGCCGGGGCTGAGCAGTTGCTCGGCTACGAACCCGCCGAGATCGTGGGCCGACCGGCCGCCGACCTCCTCGCCGCCCGCCTGCCCGAGTCCGCGCGCCGACACGTGGCCGTCGGCCGGCGGGTGGCCAGTGAGGTGGCGCTACGGCACCGGGGCGGAGACCGTGTCGTGGTACGGCTCCAGGGCACGCCGTTGGCGGACGCGGGGCCCGGTCGTCTCTGGCTCGTGACGGGAGCCGCACCGGCCGGCATGGCGGAGCAGCCCGAGCCGGGGTCGGAGGCCCTCTGGAACCTCACGCTCGCGCAGCTCCCCGTGCCGGTGGCGGTCTACGACCGCGAGGCCCGGCTGGTGGCCGCCAACACGGTCATGGCCCAGGTGATGGGCATGACCGTCGCGGAGATGAGGGGCAAGACCCTGTGGGAGATCGAACCCAATCCGCCGTTCGACGTGTACGACCGCCTCCAGCAGCAGGTCCTGCGCACCGGGGAGACCGTGTTCCACGAGGACCACGGCAAGGCCCCCGGTGAGACCCGGGACCACGCCTGGTCCATGTTCATCTCACCGCTGAAGGACGAGAGCGGCACGGTCCAGGGGCTGTCCGCGGCCGTCTTCGACACCACGGAGCAGTACTGGGCCCGCCGGCGTCTGGTGGTCCTCAACGACGCCGGGCTGCGCATCGGCAGCACCCTGGACGTGTCGCGGACGGCCGAGGAACTGGCCGACGTGGCGGTGACCGGGTTCGCCGACTTCGTCACGGTGGACCTGCTGGAGTCCGTCGCGCGGGACGACGAGCCGGAACCGGTACCGCCCGACAGACCCGTCACCGTACGCCGCACCGCCCAGCGGTCGGTGCTGGTCGGCTGTCCGGAATCGGTGGTCACCACGGGCGATCTGCTCGTCTACCCGGTGGGGACACCGCCGACGCGGACGCTCATCGGCGGCCGTGCCACCCGGCACACGGCGGGAGAGCCGGGGATTCAGGCGTGGATCGCGTCCTCCGAGGCCCGCGCCGAGACCGTCACCAAATACACCATCCACTCGCTGATGCTGGTACCGCTGCGCGCCCGGGGCGTGACCCTGGGCCTGGTGCACTTCTTGCGCCACCGGACGGCTGAGCCCTTCACCGAGGACGACCTGCTGCTCGCCGAGGAGATCGTCGCCCGAGCCGCGGTGAGCGTGGACAACGCCCGCCGCTACACCCGCGAACGCCGGACAGCACTGGCGCTCCAGCGCAGCCTCCTGCCCGACCAGCCCCGGGATCTGGCGGCCATGGAGGTCGCCTACCGCTATCTGCCGGCCGGTTCCGGCGCGGACGTGGGCGGCGACTGGTTCGACGTGATCCCCCTGTCCGGCGCCCGGGTCGCCCTGGTCGTGGGCGACGTGGTCGGCCACGGCATTCATGCCTCGGCCACGATGGGCCGGCTACGAACCGCCGTACGCACACTCGCGGACGTCGACCTCGCCCCCGACGAGCTGCTCACCCAGTTGGACGATCTCGTCATCAGGCTCGACCGGGAGGAGGGCCCCGAAGCACGCGGTCGGGTGCAGGACGCGTCGGGAGAGGTCGGGGCCACCTGCGTCTACGCCGTGTACGACCCCGTGTCCCGGCGCTGCACCATGGCCCGCGCCGGACATCCGCCGCCCGCCCTGGTGACCCCCGACGGCGACGTGCAGTTCGTCGATCTGCCGGCCGGACCACCGCTCGGCCTCGGCGGTCTGCCGTTCGAATCCGTCGAGATGGAGATGCCGGAGGGCAGTCTGCTCGCTCTCTACACCGACGGTCTGGTCGAGGCTGCCGACCACGACATCGACGTCGGACTCACCCTGCTGCGCGAGGCGTTGAGCGGACCGGCCGCACCGCTGGAGGAGACCTGCGACGAGGTGCTGCGCACCGTGCTGAGCGAACGCCCCGGCGACGACATCGTGCTGATGCTGGCCCGCACGGCCGCGCTCGACGCCGGCCAGGTACGCACCTGGCAGCTGCCGCGGGATCCCGCGGCCGTGGCCGGGGCCCGCAAGGCCGCGGGCGAGCAACTGGCCGCCTGGGGGCTGACGGAGGCTGCCTTCGCCACCGAGCTGATCGTCAGCGAGCTGGTCACGAACGCCATCCGCTACGGCGCCGAGCCCATCGTGCTGCGGCTCATCCGCGACTCCACGCTCATCTGCGAGGTCTCCGACGGCAGCGGCACCGCGCCGCACCTGCGGCGTGCACGTGTCTTCGACGAGGGCGGACGTGGTCTGCTGCTCGTCGCCCAGATCGCCGAGCGCTGGGGCACCCGGCAGACCTCCACCGGCAAGACCATCTGGGCGGAGCAGGGACTGCCCACCGGTCCACCGGAACCGTGATGCGCCGCCGCCCCGTGATCCTGACGACGACGGCGCATCACGCCCTCGGGCGCTTTCCGTTGCCGATGGTCAGCAGCGTCGTACATCCTTCGTCAGGACGCCCTGTTCCGTGGCGAGTGTGTGGTCGTAGCACACCCCCGCTCCGCGGAGCCGGTACCGCTCGCTCGTCGTCGCCACGGCGTGCCGGTCCTCTCGGGCCACGCCCAGTGTGAACGTCGCGTCTCCGGCGTACTTGTCGTCGCTGACGATGCCGTCCGTGCGGGCGTGGTCGTCGATGGACATGATCACGCGGAGCCGGTTGTCCGTGTCGATCGTCGAGCGGCCGTCCAGGGTGTACGTGCGGTCGGTGCGCGAGGCGTGGCCGTTCACGGTGACCTTCTGGGCGTCGGTCCAGCGGCCGGTCTGGTTGTCGGTGTTCTCGTCCGGGGTCCAGTGGTGGGTGATCGCCGTGGTCAGGGACCGGTCGACCGTGGTGGTGACCCGGCCGTGGGAGGTGTCGAGGTAGCCGGAGACCTTCAGGCTGTGCGCGCCCTCCGTCACCAGGCTGCGCAGGGAGCCGTCCTCGTAGGTGTTCGTCACCTTCGGCGCGGACGACGTCCTGTACGAGGTCACGGCACCCGTCACCACCGACTTGTGGGCGTCCTGCCACACCAGGATGTTCGTCGGCGCGCTCCACCCGGTCTGCCCACTGGGCACCCCGAGCACGGACACGTCGACCGTGTGCGCCTTGCCGTCGTTCAACTCACCGGCGAAGGGGGTCAAGTCGAACTCCAGCGGCCGTACGTCGAAGGCGGTCGGCGACGGGAGCACCGACCACAGGTACGGCGACCAGCCGCCGGTCCACACGTTCGGGTAGGGCGAGGCGATCCCGGCCACCTTCCCGTCGATGCTGACCTCGACCTCGCGGTACGGGCCGTCGTCCCCGCCCTGGCAGGAGTACGACGCCGACGGCGTGACCGCCGAGTACCAGAACTCCTCGCAGCCACCGCCCGATCCGGTCGCGTACACCTCGGCGAGGATCCGCTCGGAGTTGCGCGGAGTGGTGAGCTTGGCCGCCGTGGTCACGCTGTCGGCGTCGCTGAGCGGGATGACCTGGTCGGGGGCCGACGTGGCCGACGGGGTGCGGCCCGGCTCGGAGGCGTAGAAGGTGAGCGTGACCTTGACGTCGAGGACGCCGGTGTAGGTGTCGTTGACAACGTTGCCGATGAGCATGTCGACGGACTGCTCACCGCTCAGCGTCTTCTCGTACCGTGTCACGTCCTTCTCGACCGACCAGTCGATGCCGTCCTGCGACGGTTCCGGCGTCGACGTGCGAAACACCTCGACCCCGCCGATGTCGAGGTACCCGAGCCGGTCGTACTGCCGCCCGGCCACGCTGCCGTCCATCCGCAGGACGACCTTCGACCAGCGGCCGGGGGTGCCGCAGCCGGTCGGCGGGGCGTAGGTGCCGGTGTAGGGGGTGAAGTCCTTGAACTTCGCCTCGGCGACCGTGACCGTGCAGGACTTGGTGTGCGGCGTGGCGATGGCCGGGGCGGCGGTGAGCGGGTCGTGGTAGTCGGTGCCGAACTCGGCCGGCACCGTCACGGCCCCGGCGGCCGGGGCCGCGCCCAGGGCCAGGCCGAGGGTGGTGGCCGCGGCGGCGAAAGCGAGCGCCGTCCGGCGCAGTCGTCCGCGGGTCGTCAGAAGTTCCATGCAGCGCAGTGAACCCACCCATCGGATGTCATCACCAGGCGTACCAGGGAGGATTGAAGAGGTCTTGACCAATCGGCGGCCGAACGAAACCGTGTGGCAACACACCCGACCCATGGCGCACGGTTCGCCCGCCAACACCTGCACGGAAGGTGACTCGGGCCACCAAGGTGCCGAACAGCACGGTCAGAACATTGTGTTGTCGTTGGCGGAGGTCTCCAGGACCGGCCCCCGGCGATCGAGGGTGTAGCCGGAGGCCAGCGCGTGGGGCCGCATCGCCTCGGTGATGCGCTTCGCGGGCTCTTCGTACTGCGGGTCGTGCTCGGGGGCGTCCCACATGCTGACGGCTTCCCACAGCCAGGCCGCGCCCTCGGGGGAGAAGGCGGTGGCGTCCTCCGCGACGTCCTCGGAGATCGCGCCGCCCATGCACCAAAGGTTGATGACGGTGGCAGCGCCGGGGTTGGACGGCGCATCGGCGGCGTGGCGCAGCAAGGTGTCGACCACGTCGGCGGAGAGTTCCGGCAGGTAGCCGCCGCGCAGGTTCATGCGCTTTCCTTACGGCGCTATGGCGTCCAGCATGCTGTTGGCCTGCAGCCACGGCGTCTTCGTCACCAGGTTGACGACAGGCATGCCGAGTGCGGCAAGTTGCTCGATGACCTCGTCGGCGGTCGCGGGATCCGCGGTGAAGACGGGGAGGAGGACCAGGATCGGCTTGCCATGCGCCTCCGGCGGCAGCGTCGGCAGGGCGGGCGCGGGAGCGATCAAGGCCAGCAGACCCAGCTCGCGAGGCGCGGTGGCCATGTGTGCGGGGAGCTTGGCCAGGACGTCGGCGGCCTGCCCGAACGGGAAGATCAGCTGCCCGGCGACGACGTCGGGGCCTGGTTGTCGCGGGTGCGTTCCTACTCCTCGTGCATCCGGCTGACGAGGAAGACCTGGTAGTCCATGGACAGGCCGAAGAGGATGGCCAGCATGATGACCGGGAGTTCGGCCTCCACCGGCCCTGCCTTCCCCATGCAGAGGGGTTCGGAGCCCCATCCCCACTGGAACACGGCGACCACGACTCCGAAGGACGCGGCCGAGGCGAGCAGGTTCATCACCGCGGCGGTCAGCGGCACCAGGACGCTACGGAAGGCGACCATCAGCAACAGGCAGCCGAGTACGACGATCACCGCGAGGAACAGCGGCAGTTTGCCCGTCAGCAGGTCGGCGAGGTCGTCGGAGGCGGCCGTGGTGCCGCCGACGTAGACCGTCAGGCCGCTCCCCCTGTTCGGCGGTGGGGACGATCTCCTCGCGCAGGTGGGTGATCAGGGTGCTGGTGGACTCGTCCTGCGGTGCGCCTGTCGGCACCACGTCGATGACGGACAGTCCGGTCGCCGCGGTGACCCGCCCGGCCGTCACCGAGGCCACTCCGGGAGTACTGCGTACGGCCTTGACGAGTCCGTTCAGGGCCGGCATGTCGCTGGGCGCGCCCAGCTGCGCGGGCAGCGAGAGGACGGTGACGACGAGGAGCGCGATCACGGCGAACAGGGTTCTGCGGCGCTCGGCCTGTTCGGCCCAGCGGCCTCCGGAGCGTGCCGTTCCGTGCGGCCGCTCACCCGGCCCTCGGGTCGTGAGTGGTCAGGACTCGCCGCTGACGCCTGGTCAGCAGTCTGTTGCCGAAGAGGCCGAGGAGGGCCGGCAGCAGAGTCACCGCCGCAATTACCGTGGACAGTACGGCCGTTGCGGCGCTGATCCCCATCGCGCTGAGGGGGCCGATCCGCAGGACGAGCAGACCGAGAAGGGCAGTGACGACGGTGAGTCCGGCGAAGACCACCGCCCGTCCGGAGGTGTCCAGTGCGCGTACCGCTGCCTGCTCCGGTGCCAGGCCGCGCCGCAGGCCGGTCCGATAACGGGTGACGATGAACAGGGCGTAGTCGATGCCGACTCCGAGCCCGATCAGGACGGCGACCGTCAGGGCGTCGCTGCCCAGGGTCATCACATGCGAGGTCAGCCCGACGGCGAGCAGCCCGGCCCCGAGAGCGGCGACGGCGACCAGGAGGGGCAAGAGCATGCCCAGCAGCGAGCCGAAGGCGACGAAGAGGATGACGCCGGCGGCGACCAGCCCGATGGCCTCGGTACTCTGTCCCCCGCTCTCGGCCACGAGGCTGATGGCCTGACCGCCGAGTTCCACCCGCAGATCGGCGTCACGCACGGCCCGGGCGGTGTCGATGACGCGGGTGACATCGGCGACCGGTATCCGCTCGGCCTGCGCGTCGAACGTCACCGTCGCATAAGCGGTCCGGCCGTCCTTACTGATCCGGGCCGCTCCATTGGCGCCGTACATGCTGCTGACCGAAGTGACCAAGGGCAGTGCCGCGACCCGGTCCAGCATCGAGGTGACCTTCCGCCGGACAGCGGGGTCCCGGACCGACCCGTCGCGGCGCAGGTGCACCACGATCTGGTCGCTGTCACCGGCCTGTCGGGGCTCGGACGTCCGGAGCCGCGCCTGCGCCTTGGACGACTCCAGTCCCGGCAGGCTGAACGCGTCGGAATAGCTGGTGCCGAGCATCGCGTACGGAACGGCGAGCGCGACCAGCAGGGTGGCCCAGATCCCGACGACGAGGAGGCGGTGCCGGAAGCCCCATCTGGCCAGTGCGGACATGGCTGAGCAACTTCCTTTGAAGTGTGGGGAGTCGAGGAGCACGGGAAGCGGGACGGAACGGCTTCTACGTCCATCAGCCGGTCGGTGTGGAAGGGGCCTTGGCGGGGATCGGCGTGCCGAGCATGGTGCAGACCGCGGCGTTCAGCAGGGCCTCGGTGGCGGCGGCGGGTTCGGGTGCCGCGATGCCGAAGATGGTCGGGACCTGGACCGAGACGGTTCGTCGGCCCGTGTCGTCGGCGTAGGCCCAGCTGGAGTAGCCGGGGGCCTGCCCGTCGTGGCCCCAGACGGTGCCGCAGGGTGTGGCCTTCTTCTCCAGGCCGAGGCCGTAGCGGTTCGGATTGCCGCTCTCCTCCGCGACGGTGGTCTTCATCTCCTTGAGCTGGGCGGCCGGCAGGAGCTTGCCGGACATCAGGGCGGTGTCGAACCGGGCCCAGTCCTGCGCGGAGGAGACCATGCTCCCCGCGGCCCACTCGGTGTTCTCGTTGATCCATGAGGCGTCGATGTAGCCGCCGGGCCGGGCGGGGCCGACGAACACGGTCCCTGCGGGGATGCCGGGCCAGAGCACGGGGGCCAGATGGGACGGGCCCGGTTCGTAGCCGTGGGCGAGGCGGGGGCTCCTCGCCCGGTCGGCGCTGTTGACCAGGTAGGTGTTCCGCAGCTGCAGTGGCCCGGCGATCCGTTCCTGGACCAGGTCGCTCAGGCGGTGTCCGGTGGCCTTTTCGACGACCAGGCCGAGCGCGATGTAACCGGTGTTGCTGTAGGAGTACTTCGTACCGGGCGGGAACAGCGGGTCGTGCCGGACGCCGGCGGCGAGCAACTCCTCGGGGGTCCACGGCCGGTTGTCCTGACCGGTGAACGTCTTCAGGACCTCGGCGTCGCCAGGGATGATGTTGTACAGGCCGCTGGTGTGGTCGAGCAGCATCCGCAGGGTGATCGCGGACCCGTTCGGGATGAGACCGGGCAGCCACTTCTCGACCGGGTCGGTCAGCTTCAGCCGGTGCTCGGCAACCAGTTGGAGGACCACGGTCGCGACCATCGTCTTGGTGTTGGAGCCCATCCGGAACTCGTCGTTCACGGTCAGCGTGTGCTCATCCCTGGCCCAGGACGCCTGCCGGGCGATCGAGGTCGCCTGCCCCCGGCCGTTGTCGACCCGCACGAGAACGCCGGGCGCCCCGGCATCCACGACCTGCTGGGCGAGCGTTGCCAGTCGCGCCTCCTCGGCTGCCGGCACACCGGTCCGTCCGGCCGAAGCAGAGGCGGTGTCCTGCGCCGCGGTCGCCGCCGTGCAGGCCGTGAGCGCGCCTGTCAGTACCGCGGCCAGAGCCAGCGTCAGGTGGGCCCGCCGGGCGGGGCGCGGGTAGGGCGTGTTCCGGGGCATGAGGTGTCCTCCTCGATACGGGGCATGGGTTGGCCGGGGAGGCCGGGAGCGCATCCCTGGGGGCTGCCGCACCGCCGCCTTCCGACAGCTCCAGGCTTCCGGCGGCGGAGACGAAGAACACGGGTGCTGGGCCCCAGCGATGGTGGAGGTAACCCCAGTGCGCGGACCCGCGCCGGCGGGCCATCATCAACTTCCGGCCCGTGACGGACTGTCGGCCCGTGGCCGTGACCTGGTGTCGACCGCCCGTTCGACGCGGCACCGACGCACGACGATGGAGCGAGATGACCTACCCCGGCGAGCGCCGCTTCACCGATGGCGCAGGGACGTTGGCGGGACACAGCGCGTCCGGCGTCACTCCGCGTGCCGGACTCGCCCTGCGGGTGGGCCTGTTGGGCTGGTCGCTGGTGCTGCTGCTCGGCTCGATCCCGGGCTTCGCTCTGCTCACCCTCTGGACGACCTCGCTGACGGTCGTCGCGCTCGGGGTCGGTGTCCCCCTGACCCTGCTCTCGACCGTCGTGGTGCGCTGGTTCGCCGACCTGCACCGCCAGTGGGCCGCCGACCGCCTCGGTGAACCGGTGGCCCGGTCCTATTCGCCCACCCCGGACGGCGGTTGGGCGGTACGGCTCCGGGCGGTCCTGCGCGATCCGGCGACCTGGCGGGACTGGGCCTGGCTGGCGGTCAACTCGGTCACCGGGTGGTTCACCTGCGGGCTGTCGTTCCTGCTCTTCCTCTGCGGCGTCTTCTACCTCAGCTATCCACTGGTGTTCGCGCTGACCCCTCCTACGGTGTTCCGGACACCGCTGGGCAACGGCTTCCGTCTCCACAGCGTCCAGGAGTCGTTCGCCATGGTCCCCTTCGGCCCGGTGCTCCTCCTGCTCTGGTACACCACCGCCGTACGGCTGGCGAACCTCAACGCGCTGATCGTCCGCTCCCTCCTGGGACCCACCACGCAGGCCCAACTACGGGCTCGTGTCGCACAGTTGGCCGTCTCACGGGCCGAGACCGTCGACAGCCGGGCGGGTGAACTGAGGCGGATCGAACGGGACCTGCACGACGGCGCGCAGGCCCGACTGGTGTCGCTGGGCATGAGCCTGGGCCTGGCCGAACAACTCCTGCCCCAAGATCCGCAAGCCGTCGCGGAGTTGCTGGCCGAGGCCCGCGCGTCGACCGCCGGGGCACTGGCGGAACTGCGCGACCTGGTACACGGCATCCATCCGCCGGTGCTCGCGGACCGCGGCCTGGACGGCGCCCTCAAGGCCCTGGCACTCGCCAACCCGATCCCCACGACGGTGGTCACCCGTCTGCCCGGACGGCTGCCCGCGCCGGTCGAGTCCGCGGCCTACTTCGCCGTGGCCGAGGCCCTGACGAACGCCGTCAAGCACGCCGAGGCCCAACACATCGGCATCACCGTGGAGTTCACGGCCCACCCGGGCACCACGGCGGGCCTGCTGACGATGCGGGTGTCCGACGACGGCCGCGGAGGCGCCGACATCGACGCCGGCACCGGTCTGCGGGGCATCGCGCGCCGCCTGTCGGCCTTCGACGGCGCCCTGAGCGTCGACAGTCCGCCCGGCGGCCCCACCGAAGCAAGGATGTCGTTGCCGTGCGCATCGTCATAGCCGAGGACCTCGCCCTACTCCGCGAGGGCCTGGTCAGGATCTTCCGGGCCAACGACTTCGAGGTCGTCGCCGCCGTCGACAACGGCCCTTCCCTGATGCGGGCGTTGACGACCTACCGGCCCGACGTCGCGATCGTCGACGTACGGCTTCCCCCGACCTTCACCGACGAGGGGCTGCGCGCCGCGATCGAGGCACGCAGGCGCATCCCCGCCCTGCCCGTCGTGGTGCTCTCCCAGTACGTCGAGCAGCTGTACGCACGGGAGTTGATGTCGGACCGTGCCGGGGCGGTGGGCTATCTGCTGAAGGACCGGGTGATGGCCGTCGAGCAGTTCGTCGCCAACGTCCGGCAGGTCGCCGCCGGCAGCACGGTCATGGACCCTGACGTGGTCGGCGCCCTCCTCACCCACCGCTCGGCGGACCCCCGCCTGCTGGAACTGACCCCGCGCGAGCACGAGGTCCTCTCGCTGATGGCCGAGGGCCGCTCCAACGCCGCCATCGCCGGCCGTATGTTCGTCAGCGAGAGGACGGTCAGCAAGCACAGCCGCAACATCTTCACGAAACTCGGACTCGAACCATCCGAGGACGACCATCGCCGGATCCTGGCCGTACTCGCCTACCTGGAAGGCTGAACCGGCAGCGTGGGCCCGCGCCGAGGCCGGAAGCAGGAGACGGCCTCGACCGCCTCGCCGGTCACCAGGGGCCGTGGTACTCCAGGCCCAGGACCAAGGCCGCCGTCGCGGTGCCGAGAAACACGATCCCGCCCACGATGTTGCGGGAGCCGACGCGCAGGTGGGCGATGACGGCCCCGATGAAGTACAGCACCAGGCCGGAGGCCGCGAGGGTTCCGAGTACGGGCACGGCGAGCCCGGCCAGCAGCCCTGCGGTACCTGCCGCGAGCAGCATGCCCAGTACCGGTACCCACTTCCGGGGCAGGCCTTTCATGTCCGCCTGGGTCTTGGGGTACTCGTGACCGATCAGGTAGGTGACGGCGGCGGCACCGTTGAAGACCGCGCCGAGGATGGTCACCGTGAGGTAGGCGGCGAACAAGTCATCTCCATTTCTGTACCGAGTGGCGCTGCTGGGCAGCCCGTTGCAACATGCGCTTCTCCTACAAGAGGGGCCGGCATCTCGATTTCGTGACATCGGCGAGCGGCCGGGCACAACCGGCGCCCCTGAGAGTCCTTGAGCGCGGCGGCGCCGCACGGCGCCGTCTTGTCGCACAGCACGACCTTGAGCGAAGACTTGGTGAGGTCCTTCAGCGAGGTCACCTCGTCCGTGACGCCGGCTACCGGCTCTTCGTGGCCGACCGCCAACTGACTCATAGCGGAGCCCCCATGAGGACGCCCGAAGTCTCGGCCGAGCCTGTTTGAAGTCCCAGTCATGAGGCGTCCGCAGCTGTCAAAACGTCCTGACAAACCGATTGACATCGCTCGGGGCCGGTCCCATAGTTACGAGCTACTAGAGCGCGCTAATGACGCGCTCTAGTAGACCTACCGCAAGCAGTACCACCCATAACCGCTGCCACAACGCACCACCCCACCCACGCAAGGCACCGGTGGTCACCAACCCGCCTCGCCTGGGACAAGCACGTCTTCACCACCGTCGCCAGGGACCTCCCCGGCTCACGCCGACGCCGGGCCGCACTCCGCCGGCCGGCCTCGGCCCGCGATCCGCTCCCCCTGGCACGAACCCCTACGAGCACGAACCCCAACAAGCACAGTGAGGTGCAAGGGACATGCACGAACACCGCAGAGCCGCCACCCTGACCGCCACCATCCTGGTCGGCGCGCTGTTCGCCGCGGGCTGCTCCAGCAGCTCCGGCGGCAAGAAGTCCACCGAAGAAGGGGGCGCCGCGTCCGCGGGCAAGGCCACCACCCCTCGGATGACCGTGGCCATGGTCACCCACGCCGCCCCGGGCGACACGTTCTGGGACCTGGTCCGCAAGGGCGCCCAGGCCGCCGCCGCCAAGGACAACGTCAAGCTCGTCTACTCCAGCGACCCCAGCGCAGGCAACCAGGCCAACCTCGTGCAGAACGCGATCGACCAGAAGGTCGACGGCATCGCGCTCACCGCGGCCAAGCCGGACGCCATGAAGGACGTGGTGGCCAAGGCCAAGTCGGCCGGCATCCCCGTGGTCGGCTTCAACTCCGGTGTGAGCGACTGGAAGAAGCTCGGCATGCTCGAGTACTTCGGCCAGGACGAGAACATCGCCGGCCAGGCATTCGGCCAGCGCCTGAACCAACTCGGCGCCAAACACGCCCTCTGCGTCGTCCAGGAACAGGGCCAGGTCGCCCTTGAGGCACGCTGCGCCGGCTTGAAGAAGGGCTTCAGCGGCAAGACCGACATCCTCTACGTCAACGGCACCGACATGCCGTCCGTGAAGTCGACGATCACCGCGAAACTCAGCCAGGACTCCTCCATCGACCAGGTCGTCACCCTGGGCGCCCCGATCGCACTGACGGCGATCCAGTCGCTGTCCGACTCCGGCAGCAAGGCCAAGGTCGCGACCTTCGACCTCAACCAGCAACTGGTGAAGGCCGTCCAGAACGGGTCCGTGGAGTTCGCGGTCGACCAACAGCCTTATCTGCAGGGTTACTTGGCGGTCGACTCGCTGTGGCTCTACAAGACCAACGGCAACTTCAGCGGCGGCGGCACCGCGCCGGTACTGACCGGCCCGGCCTTCATCACCAAGGACAACGTGGACGCCGTGGCCAAGTTCGCCGCGAACGGGACGCGGTAACCGCTCCCTCCCCGCTCGCCCCCGGAACCGTACGTCCGTCTCTCAGGCCGGCGGTTCCGGGGCCGGCCCGCTGCTCCCCCGGACCACCAGCTTCGGGTCCAACACCGCTTCCCGGGGCTCCAGTTCGGGCTTCTCCAGCCGCTCCACCGCGAAGCGCACCGCGTACTCCGCCATGAGCCGCGCGTCCTGGCGCACGGTCGTCAGGCCGATCGGCATCAGATGGGAGAGGTGGCTGTCGTCGTAGCCGACGACGGACAGATCACGCGGTACCTCGACGCCGGCCCTGGTCAGGGTCATCAACAGGCCCATCGCGCAACGGTCGTTGCCGGCGAGGACCGCGGTCGGCAGGGGCTGTCCCTGGTCCCGTTCCGCAAGGAGCAGACGGCCTGTCTCGATACCCGACTGCTCCGTGTGGTCACCGGGAATCACACGCACCTCGGACTCCAGCCCATGGCGCCGCATAGCCGCCCGGTAGGCGCGGCGCCGGTCGGCCGAGCCGGGGCCGCTGCCACCGTCGATGTGCACGATCCGGCGGTGGCCCAACTCGACGAGGTGGTCCATGGCCTGTCGTACGCCCTTGCCCTCGGCGGAGTGCACGAAGTCGACGTGGGCGTGCGGAACCCGACGGCTGACGGAGACGGCGACCGTACGGCGCCCGAGTTCGTCGAGGAAGGAGGGCTCCGCGAACGAGCCGAGCAGGATCAACGCCTCGCAGCGGTGGCTGAGCAGGGCCTCCACGGCCTTCTCCTCGCTGCGGCTCTGCGTGGCGCCGGACAGCAGAACCTCGTAGCCGAGGCGTTCGGCCTCGGGGTAGATGCCCTCGATGAGATCCGTGTGGAAGGGCTGCTGCACGGCGAACATCACGCCGAGCGTGCGGCTGTGGCCACGGGCGAGCAGCCGGGCCGCGCTGTCGGGGCGGTAGCCGATCTCGTCGGCGACCCGCAGGACCCGTTGCCGGGTCTCCTCGCTGGCCCCCGGCTGGTTGCGGAAGATGATCGAGACGAGCGCCCTGGAGACACCGGCCTTCTCGGCGACATCCGCCATCGTGGGCCGCTGCTTGCCCGATGCATCCACCTGTGAACCCACCCTTCGACATGGCCCACCTTAGCCAGCGATCTCGAAATCTCCCGGCAACAGGCTATTGACATGACATTTGGACCAGGGTCATCGTACTCGTACTAGAGCGCGCTAGTAGAGCGCAACAGCAAACACCACGAAACTCCCGATCTCGGGGTGAAGGGACATGTCATGGCAACGGCGCCAGGCCCGCTCCGCACCATCGCCGGCAACCTCTGCCTGGGCTCCGCCCCCGACTCCTGGGGCATCTGGTTCCCCGAGGACGAGCAGCAGGTGCCGTACACCCGTTTCCTCGACGAACTGGCCACGGCCGGTTACGAATGGCTGGAGCTCGGCCCCTACGGCTATCTCCCCACCGACCCGCAGCGGCTGAAGGAGGAGCTGGACGCCCGTGGGCTCCAGGTCTCCGGCGGCACCGCCTTCGGCGCCCTGCACCGGCCGGAGGCGTGGGACGAGATGCTCGCCCATGTCCGGCAGGTCGCCGCGCTGACGACCGCCGCCGGCGCGCACCACCTCGTCCTCATCCCGCCGATGTACCGCGATGAGAAGACCGGCGCGTTCACCGAGTCGCCCGAGCTGACCGCCGAGCAATGGGCGGGCTTCGGCCGATCCGCGGACCGGCTGGGCAAGTTGCTGCTGGACGAGTACGACGTACGGCTCGTCATCCATCCGCACGCCGACAGCCACATCCAGACCCAGCCGGAGATCGAGCGACTGCTCAACGAGTCGGACTCCCGCTACACCAACCTCTGCCTGGACACCGGGCACGTGGCCTACGGCGGCGGCGACAACCTCGACCTGATCCGCCGCTTCGGCGAGCGCGTCGGCTACGTCCACATCAAGCAGATGGACCCCGCGGTGCTCGCCCAAGTCGCCGCGGAGGACCTGTCGTTCGGGGAGGCGGTCAAGCGCGGGGTGTGCGTGTCACCTCCCGCGGGCGTACCGAACCCCGCCGACGTAGTGGCCGAACTCGCGCGGCTCGACGCCGAGTTGTTCGTCATCGTCGAGCAGGACCTGTACCCGTGCGCTCCCGAGGTGCCCCTGCCCATCGCGGTCAGCACGCGTGAGCACCTGGCCGGTTGCGGGCTGACGGGTACCCGCCGCCCGCACCTCGACCGATAGGAGGCAACGGCTATGGACGTCAGGGACGACACGACCACAGCCCAGGCCACCGCGGTCGCGGACGACGCCCCTTTGGCGGTGTCACGGCGGCTGCGGCTCATCACGGTCATCGCCACCTTCGGCGGACTGCTCTTCGGCTACGACACCGGCGTCATCAACGGCGCCCTGCCCTACATGACCGACGACCTGGGCCTGACCCCCTTCACCGAGGGCATGGTCACCAGCTCGCTGCTGCTCGGCGCGGCGGTGGGCGCGGTCACCGGTGGACGGTTCTCGGACGCGCGCGGACGGCGCCGTACGATCCTCGTCCTCGCCGTGGTGTTCTTCGTCGGCGCTCTCGGCTGCACGCTCGCGCCGAACACCACCGTCATGGTGGTCGCCCGCTTCGTGCTGGGCCTCGCGGTCGGCGGCGCCTCGGTGACCGTGCCCGTCTACCTCGCCGAGATCTCGCCCGCCGAGCGGCGCGGGGCCCTGGTCACCCGCAACGAACTCATGATCGTCAGCGGGCAGTTGCTGGCCTTCACCTCCAACGCGGTCATCGCGCGGGTGGGCGGTGAATCCGGCGGAGTGTGGCGCTACATGCTCGTGCTCGCCACGATCCCGGCCGTCGTGCTCTGGTTCGGCATGCTGGTCATGCCGGAGAGCCCACGCTGGCTGGCCTCCAAGACCCGCTTCGGCGAAGCCCTGGAGGTACTCAAGCAGGTCCGGTCCCAGCAGCGGGCCGAGGCCGAACTCGCCGAGGTGTCCGCGCTCGCCGTCAAGGAGGACCAGGCGAAGCTCGGCGGCTGGCAGGACATGAAGTCCACGCCGTGGCTGCGTCGGCTGATGTTCGTCGGCTTCGGCATCGCGATCGTGCAGCAGATCACCGGCGTCAACACGATCATGTACTACGGCACCCAGATCCTCACCGACGCCGGCTTCACCGCCGACAGCGCCCTGACCGCCAACATCGCCAACGGCGTCATCTCGGTGCTCGCCACCTTCGTCGGCATCTGGCTGCTGGGCCGGGTCAACCGCCGCCCGATGCTGATGACCGGTCAGATCGGCACGACAGCAGCCCTGTTGCTGATCGGAGTCTTCTCCCTCCTGCTGCCCTCGGGCGACGGCCGGGCGTTCGCCGTGCTCGCCATGACGGTCACCTTCCTCGCCTTCCAGCAGGGAGCGATCTCGCCGGTGACCTGGCTGATGCTCTCGGAGATCTTCCCGATGCGGATGCGCGGATTCGGGATGGGTGTCGCGGCCGTGGTGCTGTGGCTGACCAACTTCGCGATCGGGCTGGTCTTCCCGTCCCTGGTCTCCGCCATCGGGGTATCCAACACCTTCTTCCTCTTCGTGGTGGCGGGCGTCTTCTCGTTCACCTTCGTCAAGCTCTACGTCCCCGAGACCAGGGGCCGCACCCTCGAAACCCTCGAAGCCGAACTCCGGGCGCGCTTCTCCTGACCTCGTCTGCATAAGGAATGACCATGACCGTACGTGTAGGAGTCATCGGCGCCGGCTGGATCGGCAAGGAACACATCCAGCGCCTCACCCACACCGTCACAGGCGCCCGTGTCACCACGGTCACCGACATCGACGCCGCCCGTGCCGAGGAGGCGGCGGCGCCGGTCGGTGCCCGGGTGCTGCCCGACGGCGCCGACGTGATCGCGGCGGACGATGTCGACGCGGTCCTCGTGACGTCCTGGGGTCCGACCCACGCCGAGCACGTGCTGACCGCGATAGCCGCCGGGAAGCCGGTGTTCTGCGAGAAGCCGCTGGCCACGACCGCCGAGGACTGCCTGCGGATCATCGAGGGCGAGACGGCACACGGCCGCCGCCTGGTCCAGGTCGGCTTCATGCGCCGATACGACGCCGGATACCGGCAGTTGAAGCAGGTCATCGACTCCGGCCGCATCGGCGAGCCGCTGATCGTGCACTGCGCGCACCGCAACCCGACCGTCCCGGAGTCGTACACGTCCGACATGGCGGCCCTGGACACGGCGGTGCACGAGGTGGACGTACTGCGCTGGCTGCTCGACGACGAGATCGTCTCCACCCAGGTGGTCACCCCGCGCGCCACGAGCAAGCGGTTCGCCCACCTCAAGGACCCGCAGATCATGCTCTTCGAGACCACCAAGGGCGTCCGCATCGACCTGGAGGTCTTCGTCAACTGCCAGTACGGCTACGACATCCAGTGCGAGGCGGTGGGCGAGGAAGGGCTCGTCCGGCTCCCCGACCCGGCCGCCGTCGGCGTGCGCACCGCGGGACAGCACAGCACGGAGGTGCTCACCGACTGGGTGGGCCGCTTCGCGGACGCCTTCAACACCGAGTTCCGCGAGTGGATCGCGGGGATCGCCGCCGGCGACGAGCCCACCGGCCCCTCGGCCTGGGACGGCTACGCGGCCACCGTCATCACCAGCGCGACCGTCGAGGCCCTGGAATCGGGCCACGTCGTCGCCACCGACCTCAAGCCCCGACCCGCCTTCTACGGAGGTGCCGCGTGAAGATCGCCCTCGACCCCTACATGTTCCGCGCCCTGCCCATCGACGACATGGTGCGCACGGTCGCCGAACTCGGCTACGACCACATCGAGTTGTCGCCCCGCGACGACTTCATGCCGTTCTTCCTGCACCCGCGTGCGGACGACGACCGCGTGGCGGAGCTGAAGAACTCGCTGCGCACGCACGGGGTGAAGCTGTCCTCCGTGCTCCCGCTGTACAAGTGGTCCTCGCCCGACGAGACCGAGCGACAGACCGCCGTACGGTACTGGAAGCGGATGATCGAGATCACCGCCGAGCTCGAATGTCCGCTGATGAACTCGGAGTTCAACGGCCGCCCGGAGTACGCCGCCGAGAGCGAGGCCGCCTTCTGGCGCTCGCTGGAGGAACTGCTGCCGGTCTTCGAGCGGGAGGGCATCGCCCTGAACCTGGAGGCCCACCCGGACGACTTCTGCGAGGAGAACACCCTCGCCGTCGACCTCGTCCGCTCCATCAACAAGCCCTGGGTGAACTACCTCTACTGCGCCCCGCACTCCTTCCACCTCTCGGGTTCCGACCCGACGGCGGACATCGCCGCGATGATGCGCTACGCCGGCGACAAGCTCCAGCACGTGCACATCGCGGACTCCTTCAACCACAAGGGGTCCAGCGGTCTGCGCTACATCCTCAACCCGCCGGGTACGACCGCCCGCATCCACCAGCACCTCGACATCGACCAAGGCGAAGTCGACTGGAACGCCTTCTTCGGCACCCTGCGCGAGCTGAACTTCGACGGCGTGGCCACCGCCTGCGTCTTCGCCTGGGAGGAACGCGCCCGCGAGTCCTCGGCCTTCATGCTCGACCGCATCACCAAGGAACTCGCCGGGTGAACGACCGCCCCGTCAGGGCGACTTGAGATGTGCTCTTGGCATCCGGGAACCGGGTGAGTGCTCGGTGACATCACTCATCGAACCCACCGCCCAGCCCTCCTGGGGCCAACGTGTGCGCACCCTTGAAGCCCCGCTGTGAAGTGATGGATCCCCGGCCCGCGTTGGGCGGTGGTGCCGTCGGGCAACAGGATCTCGGCGCGAGTGCCGGCCGGTACGGTCGCGGTGAGCTGGAAGGTGCCGTCCTCGTCAATACAACATGCGGAGGCGATACGGCCGTAGGGACTGTGGTGTTCGGCCTCGGCGGAACGTAGGCCGCCACCGGGGCGGGGGGTTCTCAGGAAGCGTCGGTAGGCGGGCTCCAGCGGCCGGATCCCCGCGGTGCGGGTGTGCAGGAAGGAGAAGACGGCGCCCTTGCTGTAGTGGTTCAGCGAGTCCGGGTTCGCAGTCTTCACAAAGAGGTTAGAGGTCGTTTCCTCCCGTTGTTTCATCCCGAATTCTGCGGTTGAAGTCGTTTTACCGGGTCACGCCAGGAAATGGTGGCACGACCGGACGCCGGGTTCTGCCTCATCGGTGCGCCTCCGATACGGTCAAGGTCCGGGCCGGCGCCGACCCCGGCCCGGACCTTCTCCGGTGTCGAGCAGCACACCGTGGCGGAGTTCAGGCCGCATGTGCGCTGCCGACCCGCCCACGGCTTTGGGGGGCGCCGACGGGCGGTGACCGGCCGGACCGAAGGGGTGGAGATGGGCCGGCCGATGTCCGCGCGGCGGACCGGAGAGGCGGACGCGCGAACTCCAGGAATCTAGCGCGCGGTAGCCGCCGCACACGATCCACTGAGCGCGGCTGTTGTCCGCACAGCGCGGGGCGATGGCGTGGGCCGTGGTCACCCGGAACGCAGTGTCTGCGAGGGCAGCTCGCCGAAGCGCGCTCGGTAGCGGGAAGCGAAGCGACCCAGGTGGTCGAAGCCCCAACGATGGGCGACCTCGCTCACGTTCACTTCGCCCGGTGTGCCGCGGCGCAGCTCGTCGTGGGCGCGGCTGAGGCGGACATCGGTGAGGTAGGCCAGCGGGGTCATGCCGACGTACTGCTGGAAGGCTTCTTGGAGTCGCCGCACGCTCACTCCGGCCAGCACAGCCAACTCTCCTACCGTGAAAGGGTGTTGCGGCACGCTGTGGATGGCCTCGACAGCACGCTTGACGGGGCCCGGGCGCAGGGCGGGTTTCGGTCGGTCGAGCTCGTCGCGGTAGCGGTGACCGGCGGCGAGGAGGAGCCCGGTCAGCAGGGCCTCCTGGAGCGGGCGGGCAACCATCGGCCGGGTGAGCAGCCCGCCGGCCCACATCTCGTCGAACACAGTGCAGACCATCCGTACCCAGCTCAGGCCCGCGCCGTGCGCGACGTCGAGTTCGGGCGTGAGGACGACGGGGGTGCGCAGCGGTCGGCCGAGAAGGTGTTCGAGTTGATCGTTGAGCGCCTTGGGGTCGATCTTCACGGCCAGCATGGAGCAGTCGGTGCTCACGCGATCCAGAGCCGTGTCGCCGTGCGGTTGGAAGACGGCGGCGTTCGCCGTGGTCGCCACCGCATTGGTGTGCGTTCCTTGGCGCCAGGCCAGGTGGCCATCCAGAGGGATGTCCACGTGGTAGGAGCCGAGTTCCCCGAACTGTATGCCCACCTCCGCGCCGAAAGAGAGTCGCCCGAGTGTGAGCGGACCGAATGCGGCGATGTCGTACCGGGCCGTGAACTCAGCGCTGCCGTCGGGCACGTCGATGAAGTTTGCGTAGAACCGTTCTTGGATGACCTGCCGAGCCTCGTCCACGTTCGTCGTCCGGAAGTTCAGCACATCCTGGCCCTGGTGGGGCGAGCGGTGCATGCCGCAACCTCCTGCGCCTTTGGACCGTACGAGGGATGGCGCACATTAGCGTCACCCATTGCCTGCTGCCGTGCCGTTATTTTTCCATCTCACGGCGGATGGCCGGAACAAGACGTCGCCTCAGCCCGATCTTGTCGGAGACCTTGGAGCTCTGACGATCCGTTGCCGACAGCCTGCCAGGCCTTCAGTGGAAGCAGTGTTGGAAGCTGGCCCGGCCGCATGCGGTTGGAGCGACCAGCGCTGGACGCTGGCGAGGATCACCGAGACCGTACGGCGCCGGTTCGGCGTCGACTACACCCTGGCCGGGCTCGATCTGCTGCTGCACCGCATCGGTTCGTCGGTGCGCCACTTGTGCGGCGTGCACGCGCAGCTGGGCCATCGTGGGCATGGCCCACTCCTCTTACCAACCAACGAGTTACGTGCACGCCTCAAGCCAGATGAGAGCCCATTCCATGACGTTGAAGCCGTACCGCATCCGCGGGAAGTACTCCACGGTTTTGGCGTTGTAGGCCAGGACGTCCCAACCACGATCATTAATGTAGATCGCCCAGGTACGGCTCTCCTCGAAGGAGACACGGAACGTCTCGGGGAGCAGCGGGCCGAGGTGACTGACGGGGGCCGCAGCGGGGAGTATGGCCGCTGGTGACGCGGCACACGATCTTCCATTCCTCGTCACGCAAATCGAAGACCCACCGCACAGCGTGAAGAAACGCGTCGCTGTAGATGCCGGGGCGCCCAGCCTCCACACCTCCGTACCAGTAGCGGCTGACGCCGGCTAGCCGGGCCACCTGGCCCTGCGTGATCCCGACACCCCGCCCCGCCGACCCGGTGATCCACCGCGGCGGGCGCCGTGGCACCTGCTCCCGCCACGCGGCCCGTCCTGCCGCCGCCCTCTCCATCCGTGCACCGCTGACCAGTAGAAAGGCCCCCGTTCCTGTCTGACCATTCCCGCTTCACTGCCCACGCTGAGCACGGCTACGTCGCCGAAACCGGCCCGCAGAATCCCACCTACCTGTCCGACTGGCTCCTCACCCGCGAGCAGTTCGAGCCGCTCCCCGGCGCCTCGGGCCAGTATCGGCTCACCGAGCCAGAATGCGACGGACAGTGCCGCACCCGCCAAGCCATCCACGACCTGCGCGGTCTCGGCTACCGCATCCACGCCGACGCCGCCCTTTAGCCCCCCCTGCTCCACCCCGCCCGCTCCGGGACCACAAGATGTCCGAACAGCGCAGCCGCCCCGCCCGGGCAACCGCCCGCTCCTCACCCCAGAGCGGCCCGACTCTCGCCGCCTCTGCACCGTCTGCACGGCCGAACCCACCCGCGTACGCGCCCGCCGGTCACCTGCCCGGCGTCGGGCGGTCACGATGACACCCGACACCCAGCCGATCCACATCCTGCGCGGACATGGCGGCGAGGTCGAAGTCACCGGCCTCGTCGACGCGTTCGCCGACGAGGTCCTGCGCGGCGTCCGGATCCGGCTGCCCTTCGACCTCGGCCGCGGCGGTCAGCCAGGGAGCACCCTGACGGGCGTGGTCATGGTGCGGGTGCTGTCGACAATGCGCTCGTCTCCTTGCAGGGTCACCTGGACGGGAATGCCGCGGTCGCCCGCCGACCGGGCGACGGTGAGCGTGAGGTCGCCGGGTTCGACGCGTCGGCGAAGGTCTCTCCCGGTGAAGGCGGCCATGTCCGTGTGGACCTCGAACTCGATGACACGGGTCTCACCGGCGGCGAGGTCTACGCGGGTGAAGGCGATCAGCTGGCGGACCGGGCGGGTGACCGAGGCGACCGGGTCGGTGAGGTAGAGCTGGGGGACGCAAGTGCCCGCGCGCTCACCGGTGTTGGAGACCCTGGCCCGCAACGTGATCGTCGCATCGACGGAGACGACAGTTTCGTCGACGGACGCGCTCTCGATCTCGAAGGTCGTGTACGACAGGCCGTGCCCGAACGGGAACGCGGGTGTGGGGTCGATGTTGCTCACGCCATCGCTCTTGAGGGCGAGCGGAGGTGCCAGGTAGGTGCCCGGCTGGCCCGCCTCGTCGCCCGGGATCTGGACCGGAAGGCGACCGGAGGGGTTGATCCGGCCCGAGAGGACACCGGCGACCGCCGCCGCCCCTTCCTCGCCGGGGAAGAACGCCTGGACGGTGGCGCCCGCCCGCCGGGTGTGCCGGCCGATGGCGTACGGACGGCCCGAGAGGACGACGAGGACGGCTTGGTTCGCCGCGTCGAGGACGGCCTCCACCAGTTCGTCCTGGACTCCGGGGAGCGTCAGCACGCTGACGTCGCAGCCCTCGCCGGAGGAACCGTGTCCGAACATCCCGGAGCGGTCACCGACGACGAGGACCGTCACGTCGGCCGCGGCGGCGGCACCCACCGCGGCGGCGATGCCGCTGCGGTCGTCCCCGATGACCTGGCAACCGGTCTCGTGGCGGACCTCGGCGTCGGGGAACTCGCGCCGAAAGGCGTCGAGCACCGTGGGCGCCTCGACGCCCAGGGGGGTGTCGGGGTGGTGGGGCAGTACGTGGTTGGGGAACGAGTAGCAGCCGAACAGGCACCGGACGTCGTCGGCCGCGGGACCGATGACGGCGACGGAGCGCGCACCGGCGAGCGGCAGCAGGTCCGAGGAGTTGTCGAGCAGGACGACGGACTCCTCGGCCAACTCACGGGCGACGGAGCGGTTTCGGGCCGAGTCGAAGTCCGCGGGAGCGGTGTACTGCCCCGGATTCCAGTCGGGATCGAGCAGGCCGAGTTCGGCCTTCTGGGTCAGGACCCGCAGTACGGCGCGGTCGACGAGATCCGCCGATATGCCGTCGTCCAGGAGCGGCTCCCCGTATGCGGTGGTGTGGGGCAGTTCGACGTCGATCCCGGCCCGGAGCGCGGCACGTGCCGCGCCCGGGATGTCGGCCGCCACGTGGTGCAGGGAGGCGAGGAACGCGATCGCCCAGTAGTCGGACACCACCGTGCCCTCGAATCCCCAGCTCTCCCGCAGCAGCCGGGTCAGGAGTTCCTCGCTGGCGCCACAGGGCACGCCGTCTATGTCGTTGTAGGCGTTCATGACCGAGCCGACCCGGCCCTTCACCACGGCCTTCTCGAACGGCACGAGGATCAGGTCGGCGAGTTCGCGGGGACCGACGGCGGCGGGGGCGTGGTTGCGGGCGGCCCTCGATGCGGAGTAGCCGGCGAAGTGCTTCAGCGTGGCGACGACCCCGGCCGACTGCAGCCCCTGCACGTAGGACAGGCCGAGTTCCGACACAAGGTAGGGGTCCTCACCGAGGGTCTCCTCCACCCGGCCCCAGCGGTAGTCGCGTACGACGTCCACGACGGGTGACAGTCCCTGATGGATACCGACGGCCGCCATGTCCGAGCCGATGGCAGCCGCCATACGGTGCACGAGGGCGGGATTGAAGGTGGCCGCCCAGGCGAGCGGTGTGGGGTAGACCGTGGCCTGCCATGCGGTGAACCCGGTGAGGCACTCCTCGTGGGCGATGGCCGGGATGCCGAAGCGGTTCGCCGCCGTCACCCGCTCCTGGAACTCCGCGAGGCGCTTGCGGCCCGCCTCCGGGTCGACCGGCGCGGTACCGAACACCCGGGTCAGATGCCCGAGACCGTCGACGATCGCTTCTTCGAAGCTCTCGGCGCCACGGAAGGTGTCCTGCATCGGGGCCACGTCGCCTGACTCGTCGTGGCCTGGCCAGGTGCTTCCGAGCTGTGCGACTTTCTCGGCCCTGGTCATGGTGTCGAGGAGGGCCCTCGCGCGAACGGACGCCGGCAGGGCGGGATCGTTCCACAGCCCGGTCGTCGGGCGCTCGTCGCTGATCGTCAAGGTCTCATCCGTTCTGTTGCGGGGGGGTGCGCGAGAGCGCACGAGTGGTCCAAGAGGTCGTCGAGGAGGCACCGCCGACCGGGAAGGGAGTGGGCCCGGACACCGGTCCGGCGGTCATGGGGAGGCAGACACGCCGGACTGCGTCGCACGGGGGGAGTCGGCGCCTTTCGGCGTCCGGGCCCCGAACGGGGTGGCGTCCCGGTTCGGCGAACCCGGCGGGACGCGCCACCGTTACTTGCCGCCGGCTCCCATCAGACCCGCGACGAGGGCGCGGCGGGCGAAGAGGTAGACGACGAGGATGGGTACCGCGGACATCAGCACCGCGGCCAGCAGGGCCGGCACGTTCGCCCCGTATTCGGAGACGAAGTTGTACAGGCCCAGCGTCACCAGCTTGTTGTCGTTCGACTGCGTCATGATCAGCGGGAACAGGAAGCCGTTCCACGCCTGGAGGGCCGTGAAAACGCACGTGGTCGCGATGGCCGACTTCGACATCGGGACGACCAGCGTGCGCAGGGTCCGTGCCGGGCTCGCGCCGTCCAGTGCCATGGCCTCGTACAGCTCGTTGGAGATGTCCCGCATCCCGCCGCTGAGGACCAGCACGCTCACCGGCAGCGCGAACGCGGCGGTGGGCAGGATGATGCCCCACAGCGTGTCGTAGAGGCCGAGATTGTTGATGATCAGGAAGAGCGGGATGATCACCGCCTGCGAGGGGATCGCCAGGCCCAGCAGGAACAGGCGGAACACACCCTTGGTCATCCAGCCCCGCCCGCGCACCACGGCGTAGCTGATCGGGATCGCGAGCGCCAGCACGATGGCGACCGTACCCACCGCGACGACGACGGTGTTCCAGATGTACTGCAGGAAGCCGCTGTCCAGGACCGTGTGGAAGTTGTCCAGGGTCACGGCATCGGGGATCGAGACGGGGCCCTTGTCGGTGTACTTCGTCTGCGGCTGTACCGCCGTGTTCACCAGCGCGTACAGCGGGACGCCGATGATCACCAGCCAGACGAGGGCGGCGGCGCCGGCGAGGTAGTTCGGGCGCGTCCTCACAGCCCCTCCATCGTGCTCGTCATCTTGTCGTACCCGCTGAGCTTCGTGAGGATGACGGAGGCGGCGGTGGCGAGCAGCAGCAGGAAGCTGGCGATGGCGCTCGCGTAGCCGTAGTCGTACGTCCGGAAGGCCGTCTGGTACATGGAGAACGGCAGGATCGCCGTGTCGGTGCCGGGGCCGCCGTTGGTCAGCAGCAGGACGATGTCGAAGGCCGTGAGACCGCCGACGACCATGAAGATGGTCGAGGTGATCATCGTGTTGCGCAGCTGCGGCAGTGTGATGTGGACGAACTGCCGGACCCGTCCCGCGCCGTCGATCGCCGCCGCTTGGTAGAGCGTGTGCGGGATGGCCCGGGCGGCGCCCTGGTAGAGCAGGCTGTGGAAGGGGACGAACTGCCAGGTGGTCACGAGGACCAGGCAGGCGATCGCGCCCTGCTGGGTACCCATGGGATTACTCCCGAACAGCCACTCGGTCTTGGCCGGCAGGCCGAAGTTCGGGTCCAGCAATTGGCGCCACATGATGGCCGTGGCCGCCGTGGAGAGCAGCAGCGGCAGGAAGAACACCGCCGACAGGATCGCCCGGTTGCGCTGGTGACCGGCTGCCCAGACGCCCAGCAGGATGCTGACCGGCGCCTGTACCACGATGTTCCCGATCAGCAGGACCCCTGTGACCGTGGTGGACTGCCAGACCTGGCTGTCGCCGAAGAACCGCGACCAGTTCGCCGTGCCGGTGAACTGCGGTGGGTTCAGGCCGTCCCAGTGCGTGAAGGAGAGGTAGAGCACGCCCACCATCGGCGCGACGGCGAAGACGAGGAAGAACAGCAGCCCGGGAACCGCCCAGGCCACGCCGGGCCGCTCCAGGGTGGGCGGAGCGGCCCGGTCACGCACCCGTTGCTCGCGCATGGGCCGTGAAGTCGTTGCGGAGACCACGTGGACGCGCCTTCCTACTTCTTGATCGCCAGAACCGCGCTGACGAACTGCTCCGGCGAACTCTGCCCGTTGAACAGCTTCTGGATCTCGGTCAGCAGCGGCGTGCCGAGGGTGAGGCCGAGCGCCTGGTCCCAGGACTGGGTGAAGGAGGGAGCCTTCTGCACCAGGTCGTACTGGAACTTGGCGTACGCCGGGTCGGCCGCCTTGGTGAGGTACTGCGCGGCGTTGGAGGTGACCGGCACCTCACCCTTCTCGACCAGGCCCTGCACATAGCTGTCGCTGTAGGTGGTCTTCAGGAACTCCGTCGCGGTCTGCTTGGCGGCGGAGGTGGTCACCGAGAGGTAGTTCGTGGGGTTGCCGACCACGTTGCCGGCATCGCCCTTGCCCCCCTCCACAGAGGGGAAGGCCACGTATCCCAGGCCGTTCTTCGCGAAGTCGGGGGCCTCGCTCAGCTGGGTCGCGTACTCCCACGAGCCCATCAGCACCATGGCCGCCTTGCCCTTGTTGAGCAGCGTGGAGGTGCCGCCGGCGCCGTAGTTGACCGATCCGAACTTCTTGCCGAAGGCGCCGCTGTCCACCAGCTCCTTGATCATCTGCGCGGTCTTGAGGATGGCGGGGTCCTTCCACTGCGTCCAGTCGCCGCCCTGGATCTTGTCGAACAGCTCCGGCCCCGCGAGGCGGTCGACGAGGTACTCGACCCACATCAGCTCGGTCCACGAGGAGCTGGCGTTGCCGGCGAGCGCGAAGGGCGTGATCCCCTTGCCCTTGAAGACCTTGACCAGGTTCTGCAGCTCGGCGTAGGCCGTCGGCGGCTGAACGCCGGCGTCGGCGAAGAGCTTCTTGTTGTAGAAGAGGAACACCGGCTGGGTGCCCCGGCAGGGGATGCCGACCAGCTTGCCGCCGACCTTGCCCGCGGCCAGGGCTGACGGCAGGAAGTGCGATTCGAGGGCCGTGTCCAGCGTGACCAGCTTGCCGGCCGTGACGTAGTCGTTCAGGCTGCCGCCGCCCCAGCTGAAGAACACCCCGGGCATCTTGGCGGAGCCCATCGCGGTCCGCAGCTTGTCCTTGTACCCGTCCGTGGCGATCACGGTCATGCTGACCTTGCCCTTGCCTGCGGAGTTGAAGGTGTCCACCGCGGCCTTCTGGACCGAGTTGGTCGGGTCCTGCAGCGTCCAGAAGTCGACGTTTCCGGTGGGCGAGGACGTGGAGCTGCCTGACGAACCGCAGCCGGCCACGGTGACGCTCAGCGTGGTCGCCGCCGTAGCGGTGAGGAACCATCTCCGGGACACACTGTTCATCGTTGAACACCTTTCGAGTCGGCAGGATCCCCTTCGCGGGTGCGCTGCACCCGGCAGGCCGTCCCGGGCCTGCCCGCACTGAGGGATCGGGGTCGATGGCCATGACCGTCAGGCGCTGTTGCGCAAGTGTTGCGGTTCCGTTGCTCCTGCGGTTGAGCTGGCGTCGGTCACGTTAAGCGGCGGAATTCGGCCGCGGCAATATCGGAGCGAAATCACTTCCGAAAGACTTTCGCAGTCCGAGGGCTTGCGAAACCGGCTCGGGTTCGTCCCTATTTCCCGGTTTCGGGCGCCGCCGTGGACATGCGCACGACGAGTTCGGTCGCGAGTTCCCTGCGCGTCGTGGCGGGAGGCCTGCCGTCGGCGAGGTTCAGCAGGACGCGCGTGGCCTCCTGGCCCAGTTCCCTGAACGGCTGCCTCACCGCACTCAGCGGCGGTGAGGCCATGGCGGCCACGAGGGTGTCGTCGAACGACATCACCGACAGCCCGCCAGGTACGGCGATGCCCAGTTGCCGGGCGGCCTCCATTGCGCCGAGCGCTTGGACGTCACTGGCGGCGAAGAGAGCGGTCGGTCTCTCGCCCCGCTCCAGCACGCTGCGGGCGGCGCGCAGCGCCTCGCCGTAGTCGAAGTCCGTCGAGCGCACGAGCGTGGCGTCGTAAGGGATCCCGGCCTCCGTCAGGGCGGCCCGGTAACCGTGCAGGCGCGCGGACCCGGCCAGCGAGTGCGACCGGCCCGCCAGCATGCCGATGCGGCGGTGCCCGAGGTCGATCAGGTGCTGGACAGCGGTCGTCGCACCGTGCCAGTTCGCCACCCCGACACTGGGGATGTCCCCGGACGACGCGTTCAGGGGATCGACGAGCACCACCGGAATCCGCTGCTCCAGGATCCGGCGCTCGTCCCGCTCGACGAGAGTGGAGATGACGATGACGACCCCGAGGGCGTCCAGTTTCTGACACTCCTCCAACCACTGTGCGATGGAGCGCCGACTCGTCGTACCGACGGTCGTGTGGACACCGATCTCGGCCGCCGAGTCCACGATGCCGCGGACCACTTCGAGGGTGTACGGTCCCGCCAGGTCCCGGAACACCGCAAGGATCTGCCGTCGCCGACGGGCTTCGGCCTCCCACGTACGGACAAACCCGCGTTCGGTCAGCAGCGCCTCGATGCGGGCGCGTGTCGCCTCGGACACGTCACGCCGCCTGTGGACGACCTTGGACACGGTCGCCGGCGAGACGCCGACCTCGTCGGCTATCGAGGCGAGAAGGCCGTACTGGGCGTTCCGGCGGGAGCTGGTTGGGCCCGTCACTGCGGTGTGGACCTCCCGTACCCCGTCCGTTGGCCTGATCTGAGCGCGTGCTGAGTGAACGTACACGCCGGCTCGATCACGGCAGGCGGGGCCGGAGCGACCAAAGCCCCGTACACCTGCGGAAACGCGAGATCTCAAGGGCCACGAAAGTCTTTCGCAACCCGATCGGCCGCCTCTTGTAGGCTCCCCCGCAGCCTGTTCGAGCCGCTCAGGCACGTTACTTCCGGGAGGCCGGGAATGCCGGTGCACAGCATCTACGACACACAACCCGCCGACCGCTGGGAGGACGCTTTCCTCTCCGGCAACGGCGAGTACGGAATCATGGTGTTCGGGCATCCCCACCGGGAGCGGATCGTTCACAACCACCACCGTTACGTGCTGCCCAACGAGTCCCTCGGAATGCGGCCGCCGGCCGTCGCCGACCGTCTTGAACAGGTTCGCGACCTGGCCCTCGCCGGGGAACGGGAGCGGGCACAGCGCGAGTTCTCCGACGGCAGGGCGATGGCCTGGACACAGTCCTTCCACCCGGGGCACATGCTCCACGTGGACACGACGGCCGGGGACGGCCCTGTCGAGCACTACCGCCGGGTCACCGACTTCGCCACGGGCGAGGTGAGGGTCACCTGGTCCGACGGGGAACGGAAGTGGGTACGGCGTGCGTTCGTGTCGCGCACCGACGCCGTCGCCGTCGCCGAGATCACCGGTCCGCGGCTCGACCTGGCCCTACGGCTGTCCGGAGAGCTGTCCGGCCGCCCCGCCGAGGTCACTTTCACGACGTCCGCCGAGGTCACCGGGGACGGCGAGGCGTCACTCGCCGTCGTGGGCGAGTATCCGCCCGGTCCCGGCGCGGCGGGCTTCACCGGCGTGACCCGGGCCGTCGTCACGGGCGGCCGGGTCTCGGCGGAAGGGGACACGGTCCGTGTCGAAGGAGCGACGCGCGTCGTTCTGCTGACCCGGATGGACCGGTCGGCGCCCCTCCCCCGTATCGACGCGCTCCGCGCGGTCCTGGCTGAACTGCCTGCCGCATACGACGAGTTGCTCTCCCGGCATGCACCCGTCCACGCCGAACTCTACGGCCGCGCCGAACTCGACCTGGGTGTGCCCGACAGCGACCGCGGCCTCTCCGTGGGCGAGCTGATCGCCCGTGCCGACACCAAGACGCTGGACGGCGCGCTGATCGAGGCGCTGTTCCACTCCGGCCGCTACCTGCTGCTCAGCTCCAGCGGGATACTGCCGCCCCGGCTGACCGGCCTGTGGCTCGGCGAATGGGGCGCCGCCTGGTCCGGCGACTACACCACCGACGCCAACATCAACCTCCAGATGGCCGGGGCGGTCCTCACCGGCATGCCCGAACTCATCGCGCCGTACGCCGACTTGATCGACGGTCAGATCGACGACTGGCGCACCAACGCCCGCACGATCTACGGCACCCGCGGGATCCTGGCCCCCAGCCGGACGGACGGCGAGCACGGGCTGCTCTTCCACCTGGACGACGACTGGCCCTGGACCATGTGGCTGGCGGGCGCGGACTGGCTGCTGTTCCCGCTGTACGAGTACTGGCAGGCGACCGGCGACGACGGCTTCCTCGCCCGCACCCTCGCCCCCTGGCTCGTCGAGGCCGCCGTCTTCTTCGAGGACTTCCTCACCCGCGAGGACGAAGACGGACACGTCGTCCTGGTCCCCTCCTACTCCCCCGAGGTCGGACCTCGCGACAGGCGGGGCATGTCCGGGGTGAACGCGACCATGGACCTGGCCGCGGCCCGGCACGCCCTCACCACCGCCGCCGACGTCTGCACCCGGCTCGGCATCGAGCAGTCCGCGGTCGGCCGCTGGCGCGCTCTGTCGGAGCGGCTGCCGCCCTACCGCGTCGACGGGCAGGGGGCGCTCGCCGAGTGGGCGTGGCCGGGGCTGGAGACCGCCGACACGCACCGGCACATCAGCCACCTCTACCCGGTGTGGCCGCTGCACGACATCACCCCGGACGACACCCCCGGCCTGGCCGCCGCCGCTCGCGAAGCCCTGCTGCGACGGGGTGACGAGAACCTCTCCGCGCACGGCAGCCTGCACCGCGCCCTGGTCGCCGCACGCCTGAAGGACAGCGGGACGGCGAAGGAGAACGTCCTCAAGATCGTGGGCCACAACATGGTCTTCCGGTCGCTGATGACCTCGCACAACCCCGATCTGGAGATCTACAACGCGGACGCCGCCCACTGTCTGCCGGCCGTGGTCGTGGAGATGCTGCTCGACTCCCGGCCCGGGATCGTGGAACTCCTGCCGGCCCGGCCCCCGGAGTGGCGGTCCGGCAGCCTGCGCGGCCTCGCCACGCGCGCCGGGGTCGGCGTCGACGAGCTGACGTGGGATGTGTCCGAGGGCCTCGCGAAGGTGGTGCTCACGTCCCCAGTCGAGCGGGACATCGTCCTCGTGTGCCGTGAAGGCCCGGACCAGCGGCAGACCGTACATCTGCTGCCGAACGTCCACACCACGGTGGCCGTCCCGCTCGCCTGAGGCGTCAGGGGCGCCCGCCCTCGGGGCAGCCGCAACGCGTGCGCCCTGGGGTCACTCACTGTGTATCGACTCGCCTGCGCACCGACGTCGAGGTGCGCAGCACGAGCTCCGTCGCCAACTCGATCCGGGACGACGCGGGCGGGCGGCCCTCCGCGAGTTGCACGAGCACCCTGGTGGCCTCGGAGCCCAGTTCCTCGAACGGCTGGCGCACCGCGCTCAGCGGCGGACAGGCCATGGCCGCCACGAGGGTGTCGTCGAAGGACATGACCGCGAGATCCTCGGGAACGCTGAGCCCGTGCTGACGGGCCGCTTCCAGGACGCCGAGCGCCTGCGCGTCACTTGCCGCGAAGACGGCGGTGGGTGGACTCGCGGAGCGCAGGATCTGCAGGCTGGCGAGCAGCCCTTCTTCGAAGTCGAAGTCGGTCGAGCGCACGATCGCCGGGTCGTACGCGATCGCCGCCTCCTCCAGGGCGGCCCGGTAGCCATGCAGCCGCGCCGCCCCGGCCAGCGAGTGCGAACGGCCCGCGACCATGCCGATCCTGGTGTGCCCGAGGCCCAGCAGGTGTTGCACCGCTTCCCTGGCCCCGCTCCAGTTCGTCACCCCGATGCTCGGAATGTCGTGGGTCGGTGCGCTCAGCGGGTCGATCAGCACCACGGGAAGCCGCCGCTCGACGATCCGGCGCTGGTCTTCCTCGGCCAGCATGGAGATCACGATGATCAGGCCCGCCGCGTCGAGTGCCACGCACTCCTCGAGCCACTGGGAGATCGAACGGTGACCCGTCGTCCCGGTCACCACGTCCAGGCCCAGTTCGTCCGCCGCGTCCACGATCCCGCGGACGACTTCCAGTGTGTACGGCCCCGACAGGTCACGGAACACCGCGATGATCTGACGCGACGCCGCGGGATCGGGTTCTCCCGGGCGGACATACCCGTGGCGGGTCAGCAGGTCCTCGACCCGGGCTCGCGTCGCCGCTCCGACGTCGGCACGCCGGTGCACGACCTTCGACACGGTGCTGAGCGACACTCCCGCCTCGCCGGCGATGCTCGTCAGCAAACCGTACTGCGCATCCCCGCGCGCACTGCCCCGAACTGTCACTCGTACGCCTCGCCTTTGAGCTGCCACTCGAAACTCCGCCGCAAGCCAACAGGACGAAAGGCCCGGTGACAAGGCTGCTGCGTCGGATGACGACCAGCGCGCCACGTCGGTCTCACCCCCTGTGGATCATCGGGGGTACACACGACGCCGTCGGCCGTCGCCCTCGCCTCCTCGACGGCGGCAGCCTGCGGATCTCCGCCTCGGAGCGGCTCCCCCTCGACCGCGGAACCCTCTCATCCCGCGACAGAACATTCCGGGCGAAACCGCTACCGGCTACCAAGCGGTCTATCATCTACATCGAAACGATGTAGATACCGTTTCGATGTCCCATCCTTGCCGCACCGACTGCCCGCTCTCGCGGATCCGCAGCGTGAGAGGAACACCCCGTCGCCACCGACGGCACCACGATGCCGACCGATCACCGTCGTTCGTCCCGCGCCACCCAGCGCCGCCGTCCGGAAGTAGCACGCGGTGCGCCGGTCGCACGTCGACACGAGTGAGCCTCAGCACGAGCCCGGACGGACACCGCACCAGCCACTCACCGCTGAGCGGTCGCAACGGTGCGACGGCCGGGATGGCCGACCAGTGATCATCCGGCCGGCCATGGAGCGGGGGGTACGGAGATGGCGGGGCTACGCCGTCGTCAGGGGCAGCGCGGCGAAGGTGTGGTGTTCCCAGAGCCGACGCGCGGCCTCCTCCGGGTACGCGGTCACCGTCGGTTCGGTGTCGAGGAGTTGGACGAGGCGGCGCTCGGGATCGTACGCGGGCCAGCCCGGGTCACCCGTGGCGGCGAAGGCGGTCCACGCGGAGCGGAAGCAGGCGGAGAGCGCCTCGGTCTCCGGCGAGGGGACGGGACCGGTCAGCATGGCGCCGAGACCGCCGTAGACACCGAACGTCAACGGGACGTCGAGCCCGTGACAGGCGCCCAGGGCGCCGCCGTTGGCGGGCGCGGCCCAGGTGAGTTCGTACACGTGGGCCCGGCCGCCGCCGGCCACCTGCGCCTCCGCCAGGTGCAGCGACGGCATCCGGAACAACCAGTCCGATTGCACCAGTTCGAACAGATACTCCGCCGAAGCGTCCGGGAACGCGCCGCGGTAGGCCGACTCGCTCCCCGGCCCCGGTCCGAACAGGCCCAACGCCATCGAGGCCAGCCCCTCGTCCACCTGGCCGAGCAGCCCGCCCAGCATCAGGAAGAGGCGGTATTCGTCCCTGTTGTGCCCGGCGATCAGCTCCACGTCCCGCGCGGCGCCGCTCGCGAGGGCCTGCCACGGGGTGGCGGGCAGGACGTCACCGTCGACGACGGGCGAGAACGGGGTCGGGGTCAGAGCGACCGGCCCCCAGCGCTCCACGTACCCGCGCATCCGGCCGGTCAGTTCGGCTCCCGCCTCGGGCAGCTTGCGCGGATCCACACCGGACAGGTCGGCGACCGTCGGGCGCAGCCCCAACCCACCTGCCAGCGCCTCGGCGATGTCACCGGCCAACGCGGAGGAGAAGAACGTGCCAGGCACGCTCTGGGTGATGGCCCGTCGGAACAGACCCCGCGCCCGCGGCATGGCCATCAGGGCGGCGATGGACCCGGCACCCGCGGACTCGCCGAAGACGGTGACCTGCTCGGGGTCGCCACCGAAGGCGGTGATGTTCTCGCGCACCCACTCCAGGGCGGCGACCTGGTCGAGCAGACCACGGTTCGCGGGCGCGCCCTCGATCAGGGCGAACCCCTCGATGCCGACTCGGTAGTTGAGGGTGACCACGACCAACTCGCCGTCACGCGAGAGGCGACTGCCGTCATAGGCCGGGTCGTCGGCGGAGCCGAACTTGTACGCGCCGCCGTAGATCCACACCATCACCGGTCGCCGCGCGGCCGGGTCGGTCTCGGGCGTCCACACGTTGACCGTCAGCCAGTCGTCACCGGCCGGAGGACCGGCGGGAGCCTCGGGAGCGGGACCCGCCTGCTCCTGCGGAGGCGGCGGACCGAACGCGAACGCCTCCCGCACACCGTCCCAGCCATCCACGGGTCGCGGCGCCCCGAAGCGCGCCGCACCCACCGGCGGCTGCGCGAACGGGATACCCCGGAACACCTCCAGACCCCCCTCACGACGACCGCGAACCGCGCCCGCCACCGTCCTGGCCTCAGGAAACTCGCTACTGCTCATCGACGACTCCTCAAAGGACCGGCCACCGGGCAGACGGTCCGCACGCGGGATTCAAGCGGGTTACCGAACGGGATACGTGGCGACCCCGGATTGTGGTGAACCATATTTCACTAGGCGAACTCATTTGTCGACGAGTTCACACCTCGAAGCCCCCGTGGAGACTGCCGCAGCAGGCCGACCTTCCGAAGCTTGACGGCCAAGACCGACCAAAACATCGATTCGATGTGGATATCGATTCGATGACACATGTGAGAAAATGGCCGCATGCTGGAACTCGCCATACTGGGCTTCCTGGCCGAGGGCCCCCTACCGGGTCATGAGCTGCGCCGACGCGTTTCGGACCTGACCGGCTACACCCGGCCGGTCAGTGACGGCACTCTCTACCCGGCCATCAACCGCCTCGCGAAGGCGGGCCTCCTGGAACGGCGGGCCGATCCGCGCGCGGGTGCGGGCCGCTACATACTCAGCCTGACCGGGGCCGGCCGCGCCGACATGCTGGAGCGCCTGCGCAAGCCGGCCGACCACGAGATCACCGACTTCACCCGCTTCTACACGGTGCTGTCCTTCCTCTCGCACCTCCCTGACATCGCCGAACAGCACGCGGTACTACGCCGCCGTCTGGCGTTCCTGGAGGAGCCGGTGAGCTTCTTCTACGACGGTGACCGGCCCCTGCGCGCCGAGGAGGTCGCCGACCCCTACCGGCGCGGCCTGCTCCTCACCGCCCGCGCGACCAGCCGCGCCGAACGCGTCTGGCTCCGCGAGCTCCTGGGCGAACAACCGCCTGAGAACCCCTGAAAGACCCGGAGGCACATCCATGCTCGCGTCCTGGTACGACCGACAGGGCTCCGCCGCCGATGTCCTGCACGTCGGTGAACTGCCCGAACCCCACCCCGGCGCCGGCGAGGTGCGGGTCCGCGTGACCGTTTCGGGCGTCAATCCCGGCGACACCAAGAAGCGGCGTGGCTGGCTGGGCTCCTCGATGCCGTATCCGAGGGTCGTCCCGCACAGCGACGCCGCCGGCGTCATCGACGAAGTGGGCGACGGCATCGACGCCCACCGCGTGGGAGAGCGGGTGTGGGTGTACGGCGCCCAGTCCTACAGGCCCTTCGGCACCGCCGCCCAGTACACCGTCGTACCCGATCAGCAGGCTGTACGTCTCCCCGACCACCTCGCCGACGAGCTCGGCGCGAGTCTGGGCATCCCGGGAATCACCGCTCACCGCGCCGTTTTCGCGGACGGCCCGGTCGACGGCCGTATCGTCCTCGTCCACGGTGTGCTCGGCGGCGTAGGTTCCCTGGCCGCCCAGCTCGCGCGCTGGGGCGGCGCCACCGTCATCGGCACCGTCCGCCGCGGCGACGATCTCGCCCGTGTCGACGCGACCGCCGTCTCACACGCCGTCGCCCTGGATTCGGCCGACCCGGCGGCAGCGATCCGCTCGTACGCGCCGGGCGGTGTCCACCGCGTCGTCGAGGTGTCCCTGTCGGCCAACGCCGACCTCGACAACGCGGTCACCGCGCTCGACGCCGTCATCGCCGCCTACGGCACCCACACCGACCGTACCGAACTCCCCTTCTGGCCCCTGCTGTTCAACAACGTCACCCTGCGGCTGCTCGGCAGTGACGACTTCCCCGCCGCGGCGAAGCGACAGGCCGCCCGTGATCTGACCGCGGCCGCCGCGGCCGACGCCCTCACCGTCGACGTCGCGGACCGCTACCCGCTGGAGGACATCGCCAAGGCCCACGACCGGGTCGACGCGGGCGGGCGGGGCAGGGTGGTGGTCACCGTCTCCGGGTGACGGGAGCCCGGCCGGTCGCCGCGTTGTCAGGAGAGGGGCGTTAGTCCTGCGGTACTAATCGCGGCCCGTCGATTCGATGCCACAGGGGGCAGGAAGCGTGGAAACCCGCACCTAGCTTGAGATCAAGGGTCGATCTGGCCCTGCTCACGTAATGATCTCTTCTCCTGGTGGGAGTACCCCGTGGCCACCTTCCTCTATCGACTGGGACGGCTCGCCTTCCGGCGACGACGCCTGTTCCTGATGTTGTGGATCGCCGTCCTGGCCGCCGTAGGCATCGGCGCCATGAGTTCCACCGGCTCCACCTCGGACAGCTTCACGCTGCCCGGCACGCAGTCCCAGAAGGCCATCGACCTGCTGCAGAAGGAGTTCCCGCAGGCCTCCGCCTCCGGCGCCACCGCCCGGGTCGTCTTCGAGGCCCCCTCCGGCCAGAAGCTCACCTCCGCTGCCAACAAGGCGGAAATCACCTCGCTGGTGGCCGAGTTGAAGGCGTCGCCGCAGGTGGCGAGTGTCTCCGACCCGTTCACCAGTGGTCTGGTCAGCAAGTCGGGCTCCATCGCCTACACGCAGGTGTCCTACAAGGTCGCCAAGTCCGACGTCAGCAGCGCCTCGCACGAGGTCCTGAACAAGGTCGCCGCGGAGGGCGAGAAGGCCGGACTGACGGTCAGCATGGGCGGTGACGCGGTCGAGGACAAGGCGGCCAGCAAGGCTGCCGAACTGATCGGTCTCGCGGTCGCCGCGGTCGTTCTGGTGATCACCTTCGGTTCGCTGATCGCGGCCGGACTCCCGCTGCTGACCGCGATCCTCGGCGTGGGCGTGGCCGTCATGTGCATCACCATCGCCACCTCGTTCGTGGACATGGCCTCGGCCGCCTCGACACTGGCTCTGATGCTGGGTCTGGCAGTCGCCATCGACTACGCCTTGTTCATCGTCTCCCGCTACCGCAACGAGATCCGCGACGGCCATGATCCGGAAGAAGCCGCCGGGCGGGCCCTGGGCACCGCCGGATCCGCCGTCGTCTTCGCCGGTCTCACCGTGATCATCGCGCTGGCGGGTCTGAGTGTCATCGGCATCAAGATGCTCTCCTCGATGGGCCTGGCCTCCGCTTTCGCGGTCGCTGTCGCCGTGCTCATCGCGCTGACCCTGCTGCCCGCGATGCTGGGCTTCGCCGGGACACGGATCATGAAGGGCAAGCTCCTCAGCCGCCGCATGCACGCCCTGGAGGAACGCGGCGAGGGCGAGGCCATGGGTGTGCGCTGGGCGCGCTTCGTCACCCGCAACCCGGTCAAGGTCCTCGCGGTCGCGGTGATCGGCCTGGGCCTGCTGACCATCCCTGCCATGTCCTTGCGCCTTGCCCTGCCCGACGACTCCATGAAGTCCCCCGACAGCACCCAGCGCGTCGCCTACGACACCCTCAGCAAGGGCTTCGGGCCCGGCTTCAACGGTCCCCTGACCGTGGTGGTCGACGCCCGTGACAGCAAGGATCCGAAGGCTGCCGCCGCTGACGCGGTCGCACGGATCAAGAAGCTGCCCGACGTGGCCACGGTGCGCGACGCCGCGTTCAACGAGGCCGGAGACGTGGCCCTCATCGGGGCCATCCCGAAGAGTGCGCCGAGCAGCCAGGCCACCAAGGACCTGGTCAAGGACATCCGCGCCCAGAGCGGCACGTTGCACAAGGACACGGGTGCCGACCTGATGGTCACCGGCACCACCGCCGTCAACATCGACGTCTCCACCAAGCTCGGCCAGGCCCTCATCCCCTACCTGGCGATCGTGGTCGGCCTCGCGCTGATCCTGCTCCTGCTGGTCTTCCGCTCGATCCTGGTCCCGCTCAAGGCAGCCCTCGGCTTCCTCCTCAGCGTGGGCGCCACGCTCGGTGTCGTGGTCGCCGTCTTCCAGTGGGGCTGGCTGAAGGGCCTCTTCGGCATCCAGGAAACCGCGCCCATCGTGAGCGTCCTGCCCATCCTGCTGATCGGCGTGGTCTTCGGACTCGCCATGGACTACGAGGTCTTCCTCGTCACCCGTATGCGGGAGGAGTACGTCCAAGGCGCCGGCCCCACGCAGGCGATCGTCCAGGGCTTCAAGCACAGCGCCCGCGTGGTCACCGCGGCGGCGATCATCATGATCTCGGTGTTCTCCGGCTTCCTCCTCGACGACGTGGCGCTCATCAAGTCCATCGGCCTCGGCCTCGGCTCCGCCGTGTTCTTCGATGCCTTCGTGGTCCGTATGACCATCGTCCCGGCGGTCATGACCCTGCTCGGGCACCGCGCCTGGGCCCTGCCCCAGTGGCTGGACCGGGTCATGCCCAACGTGGACGTCGAGGGTGAGAAGCTCCGCCAGGCCCTGGCCGCCGAGGAGACGAGCACCGCGCCCGAACCCGTATTCGCCGGCGTACCCGCGAGTGGCCGCCAGGGCTCGGACAACCACGCTGCTCCGTCCGTCCTCGCCAGCGGCTCCGGCTCCGACGCCTCGGACAGGACGGGCTTCACGTCGCCGCTTCCCCGCCACCACCGTGGAAGGATCCCGGGACTGCCCGGCCTCGGACAGCGCCGCGCGAACGAAGGCGACGCCGCACCGTCGGCCGACACGGCCGAGCCGAAAGCAACGCCGACGAGGGGGCTGCGGAACAAACTGTTCCGTAAGAGCTGACGGAGACGCGTCGCAACAGCGACCAATGCCGACCGCTGTTCGACCACCGACCGGATCGGCCACCTCCCACCGGCCGATTCCCCAGCCCCGCCCGCCGGTCCAATCCCCCCGGGACCGGCGGGCGGCCTCCCGACCCGTGAAGGACCCCCGTGACCACACCGAGCGCCCCCGCGGCCCCCGGCCCGGACAACCGCCGGGTCCTGGAGACCCTGACCAGCGATTCCGAACAGCGCGTGATCGCCTCGGTCATCTTCCGGCTGGCCGCGCTGCGGCGGGCCGACCGGGCCCACCCCAAGGTCCGGCACTGGGGGGTACCGGCCTTCTGCGCCGCGCTCGGCATCAACTCCTACCTCAACCCCTACAACACCGGCGACGTCCCGGCGCAGCTGGCGCTCATCGTCGCGTTCACCCTCCCCCTCCTGTGGCGGGAACGCCGGCCCATGCTGGTCTTCGCCCTGACCACCGCCGCCTCCGTAGTGGCCCTCCCGCTGGGCGTGTTGACCGGAGCCGAGTCCGCACGGGTCGTGGCCCTGTTCAACGTCGGCCGCTACAGCACCCCCCGGCAACTCGCTCTCGCCGTCGGCATCACCACCGTGCAGCTCGGAGTGTGGGCCGCCGTCTTCTGGCGGGGCGGCCAGCTGGAACACGCCACACGCCCCGAGGTCGTGACCCTGCTGGCGATGACCGCCATGGCGGCGTTCGCCGCGCTGGGTCTGCTCAGCCGTCTGGCCAGTGCTTACATCGACGCCCTGAGGAAGGAACGCGACCAGCAGGCCATCCTGGCCATAGCGCAGGAACGTGCCCGGGTCTCCCGGGAGATGCACGACATCCTCGGCCACACCCTCGCCGTCATCGTCGGTCTCGCCGACGGCGCCGCCGCCCTCACCGAGAAGAAGCCGGAACGCGGGGCCCAGACTCTCCGCATCATCAGCACCAGCGGCCGCGACGCACTGGCCGAACTGCGCCGCCTGCTCTCCGTCATCGGCGAGCAGGACGACAGGCCTGGCGACATGCCGCTCGCCCCGCAGCCCGGCCTGACCGACCTCGACCCACTGCTGGACCGCGTCCGCGCCGCCGGTCCCACCGTCACCCTGGACTCCCACGGCAACCTCACCGACCTGCCTCCCGGGATCCAGCTCTCCGTCTACCGCATCATCCAGGAGGCCCTGACCAACACCGTCAAGTACGCCGCCCCCGACACCTCGGTCCACGTGTCCCTCACCGCCGACCCGGACGCCGTACGCGTCACCGTCGAGGACACCGGCCCGGCCCGCACACCCTCGGCGAACCGTCCCCGCGCGGGCGGCGGCCGCGGCCTGGTCGGCATGCGCGAACGCGCCGCCCTCTACCAGGGCAACGTCACCGCAGGCCCCAACGCTCACGGCGGCTGGTCCGTCCTCGCCCTCCTCGTCCCCAGCCCGCAGCCCAACTCCCCGGAGAAGCACCCCTCATGACCACCGTCCTCATCGTCGACGACCAGGCCCTGCAACGCATGGGCTTCAACATGCTCCTGGAGGCCCAGTCCGACATGACCGTCGTCGGTGAGGCCACCAACGGCGGTGAAGCGGTCCGTATGACCGCCGAACTCCGGCCCGACGTCGTCCTCATGGACGTCCGGATGCCCGGCATGGACGGCATCGAGGCCACCCGCCGCATCGTGGAGTCCGGCGGCCGTTCACGCATCCTGGTGCTGACGACCTTCGACCTCGACGAATACGCCTACGACGCCCTGCGTGCCGGAGCCAGCGGCTTCCTGCTCAAGGACGCCCAGCCCGACGAACTCGTCGCCGGGGTCCGGGCGGTGGCCGCCGGTGACGCCGTCATCTCCCCCGGCCTCACCCGCAAACTGATCGACGCCTTCAGCGACCGCCTCCCCGGGCACAGTCCGCAGCAGCAGCGCCGACTCGCCGACCTGACCCAACGCGAGTGCGAAGTCCTCACCGCCATGGCCACCGGCTGGACGAACCAGGAGATCGCCGAGCGTCTCCACCTCGCCGAATCCACGATCAAATCCCACATCGGCCGCATCCTCACCAAGATCGACGCCCGCGACCGCGTGCAGGCCGTCATCTTCGCCTACGACACCGGACTCGTCCGCCCGTCGTAAACCGCCCCGCCCCGCTCGCCCGACCCCCAAGGGCCGCACCGACACCGCTCCTTGTGTACCGACACGTCCCCGCAACCCAGCATCCGCAACGAAGAACAGGACACAGCAATGGGACCGTTGGCACGAACCGGCATGGGCGTGGCCCTTGCCTGCGGGGTACTGGTCACCGCCGTCAGCATCGGACAGAGCTCCGACAGCAGCAACAAGAGCAACCAGAGCAACAACAAGGAGATATCCAAGGGGCCGTACGTCGCACTCGGCGACTCGTACACCTCGGGCCCCAAGATCCCTCCTCAGACCAGCACTCCGGACGGCTGTGACCGTTCCGGTCGCAACTATCCGGCCCTGGTCGCCAAGGAACTCGGCCTCAAGGCGACCGACTTCCGTGACGTGAGTTGCAGTGGCGCCACCATCTCCGACCTCACCACGCCCCAGTCCACCGGCAACGGCACCAACCCCGCACAGCTCTCCGCGCTGAACACCGACACGCGGCTGGTCACGCTCGGCATCGGCGGCAACGACATCGGCTTCAGCTCGATGATCACCAAGTGCGTCGGCACCGGAACGCTCTTCAGACTGGCCGAGCGCGTCACGGACATCACCGACATGGCACCCTGCGAGGAGAAGTACACCTCCGGCGGAACCGACAAGGTGGCCCAGAAGATCCGCACCACGGGTGACCGTCTCACCCGCGCCCTGAACGAGATCCAACGCCGTGCGCCCGAGGCCCGGGTCTACGTCGTCGGCTACCCGTCGATCCTGCCCGCCAAGGGCACACGCTGCGGTCGCGGCCTGCCCATCGCTCCCGGCGACGTCACGTTCCTGCGCCAGAAGCAACAGGAGCTCAACACCATGCTCGGCGAACGCGCGCTAGCCGCGGGAGCAACGTACGTCGACACCTTCACTCCGTCCGCCGGCCACGACGCCTGCTCCCCGGCGGCCACCCGCTGGATCGAACCCCTCAAGCCCAGCAGCCCCGCCGCCATGGTCCACCCCAACGAACGGGGCGAACAAGGCATGGCCTCGGCAGTCCTGAGCACCGTGAAGAGCTGAGGACACCACAGCCGGAGAGCAGCGAGGCCATCAAGCAGGCCGCCCCGGTCTCTCTCCTGCACCCCCAACTCCGGTCGCGCGTACTCAAGCGGAGCGCGCATCCGGTCCGCATCGGCCGTCCGTGGGGACAGGCGCCCGGTGCGAGTGAAGGGCCCGGCCACGATCCGAAACATCCCAGGATCCGTGGCCGGGTCCGCGCCCCCACGCACCGTCCCCGCCCCGACCATCGCCGGCCGAACGCCTCCAGGGCCCGGTCCGCCGGGAGAGCACCCGCATGACCACCGTACTCATCGTCAACGACCAGGCTCTGCAACGCCTCGGCCTGCGAATGTTCCTGGAAACCCAGCCCGACCTCACCATCGTGGGCGAGGCGACCGCCTACGCCCAGGCAGTCCGCCTCGCCGACACACTCCGACCTGACGTCGTCCTCGTGGATATGGGCCGGCCGGACGAGAAGCACATTCAGGCGATACATCGCATCACCCGGCCCGACGCGGATCCGACGGCACCTGACGCTGACGCTGACGGGACAGGCAGGATTCCCCCGCGGGTGCTGATACTCACCCCCTTCGACGCCGACGAGTCCGCGTGCGCCGCCCTGCGCGCCGGTGCCGACGGGCTCCTCCTCAAGGACGCCCTCCCCCACGAGCTGACAGCGGCCCTCCGCACCATCGCGCTCGGAGGTGCCGTCCTGTCTCCCCACCTCACCCGCGCACTCGTCGACGCAGTCCGTGAGCAGAGCCGGTCCGACCTCACCGAACGCAGACACAGGCTGTCCCATCTCAGCGAGCGCGAATGCGAGGTGCTTGCCGCTCTCGCCTCCGGCTGGAGCAGCAGGGAGATCGCCGAACGGCTCTCGATAGCCCCGACCACGGTCAAGAGCCACATCAGCAGCATCCTCACCAAGATCGGCGCCCGCGCCCGCGTCCAGGCCGTCGTGTTCGCGTACGAGACCGGTCTGGTCAGGCCGCCGAGGCAGCGGCTCCACCCGAACGGCACGGACTTCTCGGATCGGTCAAGGTGAGGGTGAACGGCAGCGCGCTTACTTGACCAGACAATCGCTGACGGGCTGACGGCACATCGAAGCTCCGGGCGGTGCAGGCGACTTGATCAGTCACCGGCATCAACCGGAGCTTCGTTGCGTGCGGACCGGGCCGACCACCCGTCGTCATACCGTCGCGACCTGCACACTCACGTGATCACCGGAACTTTGAAACCTCCTTGGGCTGCGAGAGGTGCGCCGACACGTCAATACACAGTGAACCGCCCCCTGCGAAACACTTTCGAAACGCACTGGTGACACGGATGCCCCACGCCCGAATAATTGGCCCATCCCCGCTCCCCCGCCGGGGAGTTCAGAGGAGGTGAAAAGGTTGCCTTGTTCGCGATGGCACGAAGGCATCCGAACTGCGTTACTACCGAAGCCGGAACGGCACGCTGCCGGCCTCTTTTGAACGGACCTCCACCAATCCGGTCCGCGCCATCTGCGAAGTACCGACAGCGACGGAACATCAGCGATTCCCCTGCCACCGTCAACGCTTGAGGCAACCGCAACACTGCCTTTCTCTGCGAACAGCTGCCGCAGACAGATCTTTCAACTCCCTGCAGATTTCACGCATCGCGTGTCCTCGATGGAATCGGGCGCGACGAGCGAATCGAGCACAGCAGTGGACGCGTTCGTACGCCATAAGCCGTGAATGCGCCCACTCGCCAACCAGGAAAACCCCATGGTTCGACTCAACTGCACCGATTCGCAGGCTCAGTCCGCGACTCGAACAACGGCATCCCCTTGCCGCAGCGTGGACGGGACGCTCCAAGTGGCCGGTGGAAGACAAACCCGCCTCCGCTTCGGCGCCGCCAAGTCGGAGAGAAACCACCGGCCGCCGGCATACGGATCCCGGCCCGCTCCGGACTCCAAGATCCGATCTTGTCTATCTTTTCGGGAGGAAAGATGAAAGGCACAAGACATCCGCGTAGAGCTTTGACCCTCGTTCTGGCCATAGCCGCGACGCTGTGGACCTTCGCGATGCCTGCGCAGGCGTCCACACCGACACCCGCCACCCTCTACCAGCTCCCGAGCAACTCATCCTGCACGAAGGCCACCAACAACTGCGCGCTGTACCCGAAAACGGCCGTGCTCCCGAGCGGACGGCTCGTCGCGGCATTCGAGAAGTCGACGGTGGCCGCCTCGGGTTCGGCCGACGGCCAGACAATGCCGTTGTACAAGAGCGACGACAACGGCACGACCTGGGTGCACCTGTCAGACGTCAAGGCGCCGGCGTACGCGTCGTCGAATCCCGCGTACTCCTCGTACGTCAGTAACTGGACCAATCCGTATCTGTACGTGCTGCCCCAGGCAGTCGGAAATCTCGCATCCGGCACCCTGCTGATGGCCACCGTCGTATCGGGCGACGACTACAACTACCTCGACCAGAAGGCAGCCAACTCCAGCTACACGCCGACGCACGACGGCGACCGCAGCAACACGGCGATCGCGCTCTACTCGAGCACCGACTCGGGCGCGACGTGGAATGTCGTCAACGTCATCACGACGGGCAGCTGGTCCAACGGCGCGAACTACCCGGCCACCGCGAACACTTACCACCAGAACGACCCCGTTTGGGAGCCGTACCTGATGGTCTACAACAACCAGCTCGTCGCCTACTACTCCGACGAGAACGACTACACCGGCTACGACTCGTCGACGGGCGTTCCGACCCTCGATCCGAACAACAGCACAACTTCGGATCCCGCCACACAGATCCTCGCGCACCGGACATGGGACGGCGTCAGCTCGTCGTGGAGCAGCGCGGTTGTCGATGTCTCCGGAACGACGGTCACCAATTCGTCCGGCTACAGCGAGATCGGCGGTGGCCGCCCCGGCATGACCAATGTCGTCCAGACCAGTGACGGCAAGTGGATGATGACCTACGAATACTGGGGTGGCGGTGACAACGTCCGCTACAAGATCGCCAGCGATCCGCTGCACTTCTACTCGGTGGGCGGTACCGCGGGGACCGGCGTCACCTCGCTCTCGGTGACGTCGGGCTCCAGCGCCTTGTCCCGTGGGGGGAGCCCGGTGCTCATGCGCATGCCGAACGGGCGGATCCTCTTCAACGCCGCGGGCAGCGGGGACGTCTGGACGAACGCCAGCGGAAGCAGCACCGGCGCGTGGACGCAGCAGCACACGACGATGGCGTCCTCCTACAGCCGCAGCCTCACCTACATCCCCAACACGGGCCGAGTCGAGATCGTCGGCGGGACAACCACGATCTCCTACGCGGACATCGACTTCGGAAACTCCTCCGGCGCGTACTACAAGCTCGTCAACGTCAACAGCGGTAAGGCCCTCGGCGTCTTGGGCGCGGACCTCCTCGACGGGCAGAACGTGGTCCAGTGGACCGACAACGGATCGGCCGACCAGTTGTGGCACGTCACGGATGTCGGCAGCGGATACAGCACGCTGCTCGACAAGAACAGCGGCCGAGCCCTCGGCATCCTGGCCGCCAGCACGTCGAGCGGCGCAAGCGCCGTGCAGTGGGTGCAGAACAGCGGCAACGACCAGCAGTGGCAGGTGGTCGCCGTCGGCTCCAACTACAAGCTGGTGAACCGCAACTCGGGCCTCGCCCTCGGCGTTTCCGGAACAGCCACCACCGACGGCGCACAGATCGTCCAGCAGGCGTACACCGGGGCCTCCTCTCAGCTGTGGTCCCTGGTGCTGGTGTCGTCCTAGTGCTGTGACCGCACAGGTTCGCCGGGTTGTCGGTCGTGGCGGTTGGATGTGCGGTGACGTCCGTTCCGATCGCTGGAGGCGCGGTGGCTGAGCCCGTTCGAGTCCGCAGGCTGACCGACCAGGAGGGGCAGCGGCTGCAGCAGATCGTGCGCCGGGGCAGTACCAGCACGGTGCGCTACCGGCGGGCGATGATGCTGCTGGCCTCGGCCGGCGGGAACCGGGCCGGTCATCGCCCAGTTGGTGCAGGCCGATGAGGACACGGTGCGCGATGTGATCCACCGGTTCAACGAGATCGGCCTGGCCTGCCTGGACCCTTGGTGGGCGGGAGGCCGTCCCCGCCTGCTCAGCCGTGATGACGAGGACTTCGTCGTGGCGACGGCCACTACCCGCCCGGCCAAGCTCGGCCGGCCCTTCACCCGCTGGTCCATCCGCAAACTCGCCGCCTGCCTGCGCAAGGTCCACGGCCGGGTGTTCCGCATCGGCCGCGAGGCCCTGCGCTGCCTGCTCGCCCGCCGTGGGGTCACCTTCCAGCGGACCAAGACCTGGAAGGAATCCACCGACCCCGAGCGCGACACCAAGCTCGACCGCATCGAGCACATCCTGGACAACTTCCCCGACCGCGTTTTCGCCTTCGACGAGTTCGGCCCGCTGGGCATCCGCCCCACCGGCGGGTCCTGCCGGGCGAAGCAGAACCGTCCCGACCGGGTCCCGGCGACCTACCACCGCACCCACGGGGTCACCTACTTCCACGGCTGCTACTCGGTCGGCGACGACACTCTGTGGGGCGTCAACCGCCGCCACAAGGGTGCCGCGAACTCCCTGGCCGCGCTGAAGTCGATCCGTGCCGCCCGCCCGGACGGCGCCCCGATCTACGTGATCATGGACAACCTCTGCGCGCACAAGGGCACCAAGATCCGCGTCTGGGCGAAGAAGAACAAGGTGGAGCCGTGCTTCACCCCGACCAACGCCTCCTGGGCCGCCCCCGTCGAGGCGCACTTCGGGCCGCTGCGGCAGTTCACCCTCGCCAACTCCCACCACCCCAACCACACCGTTCAGACCCGCGCCCTGCATGCCTACCTGCGCTGGCGCAACACCAACGCCCGCCACCCCGACGTCCTGGCCGCCGAGCGCAAGGAACGCGCCCGCATCCGCAGCGAGAAAGACATCCGCTGGGGAGGCCGCCCCCTGGTACCCGCAGCCTGACCAATCCGGCGAACCTCCGCGGTCACGGCACCAGGTTGGCTATAGGTGGAAAATCTGGCCCGCCATGTCCCGGATGGTCTCGGCCAGGGTGTCAGGGGCGTTGAGTTGGGCGATGTGTCCCTGGCCAGAGAGCGTGACGCTCCGCGCATTCGGCAGGGCTGCCGCCATGTCAGCTAGACGTTCGCGCAGGTGGGCGGGGCTGAGATCACCCTCGATGAGGGTCGTCGGTATTTCGAGTGTCGCAAAGCGATCAACACCTACGCCGAGCGCGTCGATCGCCTCGTTGTCTGCGATCTGTGCCGCCGCGTACGCAGAGAACGCCGCTCGCACATGCTGGTCGGCGAACATGGCATCGACCACGTTCGCGGGCATGCGGACGATGTCCCGCATGTGGATCCGCATCGCCTCGACCGGATCACCCCTGTCGAACGCGGCGCGAGCACGTGCGCCCGCCGTCCCGGCGACCAACTCCTTGGTGGGCATCGGCGGTTCGTAGAGGAATAGTCCGGCGAACGCCGACGGGGCCAGCAATGCGGCTTCCAGTGCGGCGACGGCGCCCGAGGAATGCCCCACGAGTAGCACAGGGGGCTCCAGGAGACCCGCGACGGCGACGATGTCGGCTGCCTCGACGGTCATCGAGTGAGGTAGTGCGATGTCTGCTTCGGGAACATAGATCCGTCGTCGGATCCTGACAACACGGAAGTCATCAGAGAGGTAGCGCGTGACACTGTCCCAGGTCGTCACGTCTCCGCCGCCTGGGTGGACCACCAGCAAGTTCGGCCCGGATCCCTCGTCGAGAGCGGTGATGGGCCGGCCGTCATCAGATGACGCGAGAAGCTCAGTCATGCGCACAAGCTTGTACCTGTCTGCCGACATCGCACCGACAGACTGCCGACATCCTGTGCTGACGACAGCAGTCGGCCGTCTCAGCCAAGAGCCACCCGTCCGGAGCCTCAGAAGCGAACAGCAACCCGGTGAACCTTTCCGGTCACAGCACTAGCCGTTGTTGGTCGCTCCCCCACATCTGTGTCCGGTGGCAGCGGACATTGTTGTCCCGTGCCATCGAAGGTTGGTCGATGCCGTGCGGCCCGGATGATCCTCTCGGTATGGCCGAACCGATCCGCGTGGTCGTGCAGGCGCCGTCTCCGACAGGTGGCCTGCGCGTGCGAGTGAACGGCGAGATCCTCGGCCTGGCGCAAAACGTCGGCGACGTAGCCGAGTTCCTCCGTCGGGCCGGCCTGGAGATCGACCCCTGCGGAGGTCACGGAGTTGCCGTGGATCGACTGGCGCCAGGTGGGGCCGGACAACTGGGGGCCGGAGGCGTAGTCATGAGTTATCCACAGGCCTGAGCGAGGCTCCGGTGCATCGCTTACCGCGCTGGCCCTGTGGATCGCAAGGGCGCGTTATGCACAACCACGGAGCTGCGTTCGAGGACCTCTCCGTCGAGTGGTGGCAGAGCTGCCGGCCGCGGCGACGCGATGTGGGCTCTGGCACAGATCCGAGGGAGCGGCCACGAAGGGCCACTGAAGCGAGGTCATTTCGCGGAGCGGTCGAATCCGGCCCGACCGTACAGCTGCCTCTTGATCTCTTTCACGTGCGTCACGGCGTCTTCCGTACCGCCGGAACTCCAGTGCGCGGTCAGGCCGACGATCACGGCTTCGAGGTCGGCGGTCGGCCCACGGGCGAACCCGGTGATCCCGGGCAGCTGCACGTCGCAGGCGATGCTGATCCAGTCCGGCAGGTCCGCGTCGGTGCGCCGGGCGAGCACCTGGGCGTAACCGCGGAGAAGTTGGTGAGTTTGCTCCAACTCCGGGCAGGCGTCGAGCGCCAGTCTGCGCCGGTAGGAGTCGTGCACCTGGCAGGAGAAGCGACCGCGGTTTCGGGTCTTCGTTCGGCATGCCAGAGTCAACAAGATCAAACGTCGTCTTCTGGTCCCACGTGGCGGAGGACTGTCTCGTGCTCGCCTGCGGCGACGAGCCCGTCGATGACCTTGACCATCGACGGCACACCCGCGTCACGGACGATGAGGCCGTCCCAGCACCACCAGTAGTCGCCTTCTGGTTCGCCTGCCTGCTGTTGACGGTCCATGATTCGGTGCACCTCATCGAGAGTGAACACGGTTCCGGACCAGCGATCGCCGTCATCGCGGATGACCCACATGTCCACATTGCAGACCTCATCGAGGTCCTCTCCCGCGCCGGGCACGAAGCAGATTTCGTATCCGTCACGCCTGACCCGGTAAAAGGGGCCGTCCCACATGCTCGCTCCGTAGCGCTCAGTCACACGCCGCCTTCATGAACCACGCCGGACGGCCGACCAGTACACCATGCTCCATCTGAAGGGCGGAGCAGACAGCACAGGTTAAGGAACAAGTTCAGGGCTGTGGCGAGGTACCGCGGTACGGATCAAGCTCCGCCGTGCGCTCGTGGTACGGGCGCCGGGCGAGACGCGTGACCAGTGCCCACATGGTGCGCTCGGCATCCAGCGTCGGAGGAAGGCGAAGCCCGAAGGCCTCGGCCAGGGGCTTGCGTCCCAAGTTGACCAGGGCCTGCACTGCTGCGGCCCATTCGTCGGTAGCGGTGACCGCGGAGCGGTACCACAAGGGGATCAGGCCGACAACGACTGCGATCGTTGTCAGGAGTGCGGGCTTGTGGGCGTGGGCGGAGGCAAGAGCCACCGCGGCGGAGACGATGAGCGCCACATGGCCGACCAGCAGCGCGACGAAGAAGTCCGCGCCGGCGCGAGCGAGATCGACCTGGCGGCGGACCTGCTCGGGCGCCGTACCGGTGAGCTCGTTCCACAGCACCTGGCTGTCCAGCCGGTAGCGGTTGTGCCCGTATTCCTCGAAGCGGCGGATCGCGTTGCCGAGCCGGGTGGGTGTGATCTGAGAGTCGGCGATGGGGAAACGGGCCAGCTTCTCCCCCAGGAGAGCTCGTTGGGTATCGGTCCGCCGACGGTCCTTGCGCGCGGCCCGCGAGATCCGGCGGTTGGCCTGCAGACGCAGCAGGTCCGCGGCCGCCGCGACGGGCAGGGGCGAGCGGCCCGCCTGCTGACGGCGCTCCAGACGCAGGAACATCAACCGGTCCTGGAGATCGGCTTTGGCCCTGCGGTTACGGCCGCACCCGTGCGTGTACGCGGCGGCGGGCCACAGCAGGTAGCCCTCCAGGATCCGGTAGAGGGGGTTTTGCAGGGCGCTGAGCACGAGCCCGAGGAGGAGGGAGCCGGCGAGCAGCAGCAGCATGGTCCCGGCCGTGGTGGCGGGCCACAGCTCCGCGATCGGCCCGGCGCGGCGGAGGCTGGGCGCGATGGCGAAGAAGAAGATGCCGAGGTTGAGGGCCGTGGGCAGGATCCATCCGGCCAGGAGCGTCCACGCTCCACCGAGTACGCCCTTGGCGATCTCACCCACGTGTTACTCGTCGTCCCAGTCGTCGTCGTCCATCGGCGGGCCAGGCAGGGTGTGGGCTGTACGAGGGCCGGAGCCCAGGACTCCGACCTGTTCCCAGACTTTCCGGGTCGCATCGAATTCGTCTCCGCGCCCGTAGCGGCCCTCCGCCGCTGACACCGTCAGATTGGCGAACTCGGCGAAGGATGCATTCCGCCGGAGCTCGCCGCCGGTCAGTGCGTCGTACCAGATCTGTCCGGCCTTCTCCCAGGCGTGGCCCCCGAGTTCGGTGGCCAGGAGGTAGAAGGCGTGGTTGGGGATGCCGGAGTTGATGTGCACGCCGCCGTTGTCGCGGCTGGTGCGGACGAAGTCGTCCATCGTCGCGGGCTGCGGGTCCCTGCCGAGGGCGGTGTCGTCGTAGGCCGTGCCGGGGGCCTTCAAGGAGCGCAGCGCCACCCCGGTGACGCGCGGGCCCACGAGCCCGGCGCCGATCAGCCAGTCGGCCTCGGCAACCGTCTGGCCGAGCGTGTACTGCTTGATGAGCGAGGCGAAGACGTCCGCTATCGACTCGTTCAGGGCACCGGGCTGGTCGGAATAGGCAAGGCCGGCGGTGTGCTGGATCAGGCCATGGGCCAGTTCATGGCCCACGACGTCCACCGGTACGGTGAAGTCCGAGAAGACGTCGCCGTCACCGTCGCCGAAGACCAGCTGTTCACCGTTCCAGAAGGCGTTGCCGTACCCCTCGCCGTAGTGAACGGTCGCGTTGAGCCGCAGGCCCTGCCCGTCAAGGGAGTTGCGTTCGAAGGCGGTCGACAGGAAGTCATGGACGGCGCCGAGGCAGGCGTACACGCGGTCGGCTGCGGGGGACCTGCCGGGGGCATCGCCTTCGCTGCGAACCTTCCGGCCGGGCAGGTCGGTGCGATGCCGGGCGTCGTAGACGGTGCGCTGCGCGTGCCCGCCGGGTACCCCCGCAGCCAGGTCCGGGTACACAGCCCCGACACGGCTGCTCATTTCACGGCGGACCCGCTCGACGGCATCCGTCTCAAGAGTGCGGCGTGCCAGCGCGGCGAGCCCAGGATCACTGGCGCGCAGCAGCCGGTACAGGACGTGCGGCGGCACGAACGAGCAGTGCACCGGTGAGATCCTCATGGCCCCCTCGCCCGTGGCTGTGGAGTCGACGGTAGCGGTGACACGCGGTCGGGCACATCAGGTGTGCGTGGATGCGTCGGCCTCTGACCGGTTGCCTGTCAGAGGCGATCAGATGTGGGCAACGCTCGCGGACCTCTTCGTGCTCCCGGACCCAAGCCCGGGTCACCACGTCCCCGCACCCCTCGGTACGGCGTCGACGACGCTCGCCACCGCGTGGCTCCGGACCCGGAGACCGAATCGCAGGTCCGCGCAAACGGCCCCGTTTTCGGCCTTTGCCGAACCGCAGACCCTGGCCGACCCCGCACAATCAGCGGACTCCGTGTACCTGGTCCTGCATTTCGGCGTCGCCGTCCCGCGATGCCGCGCGGACGGCAGTTCAGCCGTCGTCCTCGTCAACTTCCTCGGCATACGGTTCGGCCGTACGCAGGCCGAGGTCGTCCTGCCAGGCCCGGACCCAGGCGCGCAGTTCGGTGATGTGATGGGGGCTCATGTCGTACACGGTGTGCATCTCATGCGCACAGACGGCTGGTCACCCTCCGAGCCGGCTTGGCCTACGTCCGCCACAGCTTCGGGAACCGCGTGCCGGGTCCGGGCGCCTGCCGTAACGGAGTCGGAGGACGCATCTGCCCGGTGTCGGGCTCGTTGCCGGTGTTCACGTGGTGGCTTCTTCGCGGATGAGGGATGCGGGCCGGGAGGTGAGCAGCCGGGTCAGCAGCGGCAGTGCTTCGGTCGCGGTGCGGGCTTGGGCCGTGGGCAGGTGGGCGACGCCGTCGGGCAGGGTCATGGCCGCGCGGGGGATGGCGAGTACGCGCATGTCGGCGGCGACGGCCGAGCGGATGCCGGCAGGGGAGTCCTCCACGGCCAGGCACCAGGACGACGGGACGCCGAGCTCGGCCGCCGCGCGCAGGTAGGGGTCCGGTGCGGGCTTGACCCGGGCCACGTCCTCGCCGCACACCACGGCCCGCAGTCTCTCGGCCAGGCCCAGGTGTTCGAGGGCGGCCCGGACGAAACGGCGGGGGCTGGCGGTGGCCACGCCGACGGGCCCGTGGCGTTCGGCTTCGAGGACGAGCTCGACCGCTCCGGGCAGGGCCCGGATTTCTCCCGCAGAGCAGGCGTCGACCATCGCGGTGGTGCAGGTGTCGACGACCTCGGCGGCGGTGGCCGCGCCGCCGCACAGGTCGGCGACGTACGAGGCCCAGCTGCCGTTGCCGTGGAGTGCGGCGGTGTCCTGGGGCCGCCACTGGTGACCGTGGCGGGCGGAGAAGTCGGCGCACACCCGCGGCCAGGCGTCCGCTGTGTCGATGAGGGTGTCGTCCAGGTCGAAGACCGTCGCCCGCAGTACCAGGGTCATACCGTCGCCGTGTCCGCGAGCCGCAGCCCCTGCGACAACTGCTCGATGGAGACCAGTGCCAGTCCGTGCTCGTCGGCGAAGGCGCGCAGCCGGTCGAAGCCGGCGGTGGAGCCGTCGTCCTCGCAGACCTCGCTGATCACCGCGACCGGTGACAGCCCGGCCAGGCGCAGCAGATCCACGCCTGCCTCGGTGTGTCCGCGCCGCTCGGCGATCCCGCCTGGACGGGCCCGCAGCGGGAACACGTGCCCGGGCCGGATCAGCGCCTCGGGCCGGGTCGCGGGGTCGACCAGGGTGCGCACGGTCAGGGCCCGGTCCGCGGCGGAGATCCCCGAGCCGACGCCGACCGCGTCCACGGAGACCGTGTAGGCGGTGGTCTCGATGGTGTCCGTTCCGGGGGCGGGCGGGACCATCAGCGGCAGCTCCAGCCGGTCGGCGATCTCGGGCGCCATCGGCGCGCAGATCAGCCCGCTGGTCCAGCGGACGAAGAATGCCAGGGCCTCGGCGGTCGCGAACTCGGCCGCCATGACCAGGTCCCCCTCGTTCTCCCGGTCCGCGTCGTCGACGACGATGACCGGCCGTCCGGCCCGCAGATCGTCGACGGCGAGCGCGAGCGGGTCCAGCGACTGCGGCACCGATACTGACGTCACAACAACCAGCCTCTCCTCGGAATCATGAACGTGCTTGCCGTGGATGCATCGGTAACCGGACAGACGTTCTTGAGAAACCTGTACGCCAAGGGGGCGAGTCCCCAGGCGAGCCGCAAGACACCACAGGGCTACACCGAGGCATCGACGCTGGGCACGCGATGAACTGTCGCAACCGGCGAGACCTCATTTCGGGCTGCCGACGACAACCCGGAGTCCCTCCCCTCCGCCGCCGCGAGGAGAGCGTGATCACCTCTCGGCCCCTACGGAGGACTTGGTCCGGGCGGCCACGTCGGCGGCGTAGGCCATCCTGGCTACGGAGCCTTCTTCCGGCCCCGCCGAGGTGTCTTCGGCGGCCTCCGCCACGTGAAGCCCGCTCCTGGGCGACCTGGATCGGCTCGGCCTTCCGCAGGGCCCAGGTGGGGCCAATTCGCCTCGCCACCACCCTTCAGTACTCCCGAACGCTCCTCGAACTGGGGCCAGTTGGAGGGTCTGGCAACAAGTTCCGGGAACTTGTGCCGGACCCGTTCAGCGGCCCCCGCCATGTCGGCTTCGAGCGGCCCCAGTTGCTGACGGTTTTGTTGCTTCCTGACGTCCGAAGTGGCCCCGGGAATCGGCTTGCGCCAGGACCGGCCGCGGTCATGTCCCGCGCAGACACCGGCGCGTTCCGGGACCCTGCCCGGCTACACCACTTCTCTGGACGCAACCTCGGCGTTTGCGTGTTCGGTCCCCGCCTTAGCGCACTGACCGGCCGTCCGGCACCTCGCGGACCGCGAAGCCCGGCGCCCTGCCACGTGCCGGGCCGTCCGTCGCCCCGCCAGATCCTCAGGGCCGACCGCTCGGCGCCTGCCCACCCGACCGGCGTGGGCCGCGCCGCGTGAACTGGTCACGCCCAGCTCTGAGCCAGACCTGAGTGAACTCCTTCGACACATAGTACGCCGAGGGGTTGTGGCGAGAATGCGCCGACGTCCGCGCGCTGTCGTGCTCTTGGGCGCAGCCGCGACGGCGGGACCCCGGACGCGGACGGCCCCTGGTCACCCGGGCCGCCGCCTGGCGTTCTCAGCTTGCGACGCCCCCGGACGAAGACCGCGGCGGTGTCGGCACGGCGTGACCCGTCGCGCAGACGGCGGGCCCGGCGGGCGCCGCAACCTCCCTGCCCACCCAGGTCACAGCCACCCGGGCGGGTACCCGGCCCACCCGGTCAACTCGGCCGGATCAAGCCGGTGCCGGGTCACAACCCTGCCTGACCGGCACGTGTCTGACCTGTCAGGAGCAACGAACTCCTAAGACCATAAGGGGGAAATATGAGATTCAATCATTCCATTCTCGCCGGTACCGCCATGGCGGCCCTGGCAGTCGGCGCTACGACCGTTGCGGCCGGCCCCGCCTCCGCAGCACCGAACACCACCGCGCAGAAGGTCTGCGGAAGCAGCTACAAGACCGTCAACTCCGCGCCCGTCGGCACGCAAGGCACCGTCTACCTGACCTACAACGCCTCCAACGGCAAGAACTGCGTAGCGACCATCCGCACCAACCCTGGCGCCGCGCGCGACATGGGGGCGTGGATCTACGTCTCCGACACCGGCGAGTACGCCCAGGACGAGGGCGCGTACACGTCGTACGCCGGCCCGGCCTACGTCCAGGGCAGGGCCCACTGCGTCGACTGGGGCGGCCACATCGACAACGTGTACGTCTACGTGACGGGCTCCAACTGCGCCGCGCTGAAGGAGCACCGGGTCACCACGGTCCGCTGACCCGCGGAGCGCTGCCACGGTCCGGCCCACTCCCGTCACCCGGGGGTGGGCCGGATACCGTCGCCGGCCCGGCTGCCCGTCGTCCCCACGCCGGCGAGGGTAGCCCCTCGACGCCGTCCCGACGCTTCTTGTGACCGTTGGCGGTGTGCCGGTTGCGAGGATCCTCGGCGCCATGGAGAAGGACGAACTGCTCTCGCAGCTCCACCCGCTGCTCAGTGTGCGCTCGGTAGATGAGGGCACACCGGCAAGTCCTGGGGGACCTGAGCTCGTCGACGCGACGCCTCAAGGCGGGGCCCCCGCGCCCGCGCCTCCTCACCTTCCCCGACACGCTGTCGGGCCGCATCGGTGTGTTTCCGAGCTGGATCCCCGACCAGAAACCGGCGGGTCCCGCGCACGGCATCGTGGAGGTGCCCGCCGACCTCGCGCATCTGACCAGTCTGAGCAGACTCTCCGTTCATGTGGAACGGCTGGCCCAACCCTCCTCCCACTCAGGCCAGTTGGCCGAGCTCCGGCAGGTCGACGAGCTCAGGCAGGTCGACGAGCTCAGGCTGGACGTGCCGGAAGCCGACGACAGGATGGTCACCGACGTGGTGAGCCTGCCCCGGCTGCGCGAGCTGTACCTCTGCTCGGAGGCCGTCACCGATGCCGGGCTCCCCCTCCCGCACTCTGCGGACACCGGACTCGGGCACCTCATCGAGGACCGAGAACGGGTGGACGGCGTGGGCACGGTGGACGGTTCAAGGGGCCGACCCGCTCAGGCCGCGCGATGGTGCGACTGAGGTCCACCAGCGACCGGCCGAACAGGACATACAGCCGAACGACCCTACTTGTCATCCTATGAATTTCTTCAACTCCCCCCTCTGTCCATATAGTTGACAGCGTCTCAGCTCTCCTCAATCATCAGACATCCGATGAATTGGAGCCGCTCATGGGTACGTATCCGAGACGTCAGGTCCTGGGCGCCGCGGCCGGAGTCGCCGCAGCAGCGCTTCCCCTCACCTCAGCCACCGCCGCACACGCCGGCGAACCACTTACCGAACACGCCGGGCCGTGGGTTCCCGTGCCCGATCCGGTCCCTGTCCCCCTCGACGGCCTCTACGACAACGACGGCATCGACACCTCCTCCGCACGCGGCGGTGACTTCGACGGCTCGGGCTACACCTTCCCGGGCGAGGAACTCCCCACCGGCCGCGTCGAGGTCGACGGCATCCCCTTCCTCTTCCCCTCCTCGGCCGCGGGCGCCAAGAACAACATCGTCGCGATGGGCCAGCGCGTCGAACTGCCCCAGGGCCGCTATCTGTCGGCCGTCTTCCTCACCTCGGGCAGCTACGGCAACGCCTCCGGCAGCGCCACCGTCCATTACGTCGACGGCTCCACCAGCGCTGCCGGCCTCGGCGGCGCCGACTGGTACGCGGCCGGCGGCTCGCTCTCCGCTCCGTACCGCTACCAGCCGGACGGCACCAAGGACCAGCACAGCGTCGGCATCGGCACCTCGGAGGTCTGGCTCGACCCGCAGCGCGAGGCGGTCGCCCTCACCCTCCCGGTCACCAACCCGGCCGAGGCGGGCAAGACTTCCCTGCACATCTTCGCCCTCTCGCTCCAACCCGCTGCCCAGGGAAGGGCGTTGGCCCTGCGTGACGCCCACTCCACGAACTCGCTGCTGGAGTCGTCCGGCGCGCAGAGCGTCGAGGCGACGGTCGTGAACGCCGGCACGGTCGCGATCCTCGCGGGCGACGCGGTGTCCGTGCGCGTCGATGCCGAGGGTGCCCGTACGGTCGAGGCCGCCCGCGTCCGGCGCCTGGACCCCGGCGAGCAGGCCCGCGTCCGCGTCGGCATCCGTAGCGGCGCCACACCCGGCACCGTGCGGGACGGCACGGTGACCGTGACCGGACGCGGATCGCAAGCCGCGGTGTCCCACCAGCAGTTGACCCTCGGTGTCGCCGACTACCGGCCCACCCAGACCTCCCTGGCCGGGCATCAGGCGCCGTACTGGTTCCAGGGCGCCAAGTTCGGCATCTTCATCCACTGGGGCGTCTACTCGGTGCCCGCCTGGGCGCCGGTCGGCAAGCAGTACGCCGAGTGGTACTGGGACCAGATGCAGGACCCGAACAACCCGACGTACGCCTACCACCGGGACACCTACGGCGAGGACTTCGCCTACGACGACTTCATCCCGCGCTTCACCGCCGAGAAGTTCGATCCGCGGGCCTGGGTGGAACTGTTCCGGGACGCGGGCGCCCAGTACCACGTGCTCACCTCGAAGCACCACGAGGGCTTCGCACTGTGGGACACCAAGGTCTCCGACCGCAACGCCGTGAAGATGGGCCCAAAGAGGGACCTGGTCAGAGAACTCTTCGACGCCTCACGCCGTTACGCGCCCGAACTGCACCGGGGGCTCTACTTCTCGATGCCGGAGTGGTTCAACCCCGACAACCCGTGGATGGGCCACGCCCCGCGCAATCCGTACACCCTTCAGCCGGTGCCGTACACCGGATACACCGCGGGCAAGGACTATGTGACGCAGTATCAGGCCCCGCAGATGCTGGAACTGATCCACGGCTACGACCCCGAACTCATCTGGTGCGACATCGGCGGCGCCAACGACAGCCTCCACGTGCTCGCCGAGTACTTCAACCACGCCAAGAACCGCCGCCGTCCGGTCGACGTGACCGTCAACGACCGTTCGGGGATCGCCTTCCACGACTTCACCACGCCCGAGTACACGACGTACGAGAACACGGTCGTCGCCAAGTGGGAGTCCAGCCGAGGCCTCGACCCGTTCAGCTACGGCTACAACCGGGCGACCCCCGACGACGGCTACATGACGGCCGAGGAGGTCGTGCGCAACCTCGTCGACATCGTGTCGAAGAACGGCAACTTCCTTCTCGACATAGGCCCTCGGGCCGACGGCACGATCCCCGAGATCATGCAGACCCGGCTGCGCGAGACGGGCCGCTGGCTGCGCGTCAACGGTGAGGCGATCTACGACACGACGTACTGGTCGCGGATGGCGCAGCTCGGCGAGGATCTACGGTTCACGGTCCGCCCGGACGAGGCCTTCTACATCCACTCCCTGGCCAAGCCGAGCGCCAGACTCACCGTCGAAGCGCCGATCCCGATCCGCAGTGGCGACAAGGTGACGATGCTCGGCCACGGCCGCCCCCTGACATGGACCCTCAGCAACGGGGCGCTGGTGATCGACGTCCCCGAAGCCGCACGCAGGGCGGGGCAGCACGCGTGGGTGTTCAAAGTGCATTGGCGTGCCTGAGAGGTCGTTTTCTCCTGTTGCTTCACCTGTATCTGCGGCTTTGGCATGCTGACGCCGGGTCTAGCCAAGAGATGGTGCTCTCTCCGGTGGTGAATCCCCTGGCCCCTGGGGTGCGTCGGATGATTTCGAGGTCGATGCCGAGGCCGGCGGCGTGCTCGACGAAGTGCTTGCGGCAGCCGCCGTCGACCCAGGCCTTGCGCAGGCCGGGGTGGTCGGCGGCGGCCTGTTGCGGGAGGGTGCGGCCGGCCGTGGAGATGCCGTAGCAGGCGCCGCGCAACCCAGGACCCGGCACCGACTGATCGCCGGCTCGCGTACCGGCCCCCTCGCTTCCGCTCGTTCCGCTGAGCGGATCCGGCGGCGACAGCCAGGTGACGGTGCATCACGCTGGCCATCGGTCGTCGACGGCCCATGGCCGCTCGGCATGGAGAGAGCAACCACCAGGGGGAGTTATGAGAGAAACATCGAAGCCGTCGCGTCGCGTGCTCGCCAGGGCGGCGGCCGGGCTGGGGAGGTGGGTGGCCCGGGTGACGCGCTCGCCCAAGGCGGTGGTGCTGGTCGTGGCGGCGCTGGTGGCCACTGCGTTCGCGGTGACACCCGCCTACGCGGACGATCCCGGGCTGAACTGCGCGGCCACCGCGACCGCCACGATCTCGGTGACGCCGTCACCCGTGCTGTACGGCCACACCGCGCTGGTGCAATGGAGCGCGGACTGCGTCGCCAACACCGCTGAGGACGTGCTGGTGATCAGCGGGCCGGGTTTCAACCCGTCGACCACCGTCTTCCCGGTGGGTGGCGGATCGCAGTCGGTGTTCATCACCCAGACCGGAACCGTCGGCTGGAGCGTCACGGTCGTCGACACGTCGTCGGACACCGGATTCAGCAGGGGGCTGGCTTCTGTCTCCGCCTCGGTGACCGGCGTGACAACCGTGCCCAGCTTGTCGGGTGACACACAGGCTCAGGCCGGCCAGGCACTCTCGGCCGCCGGATACGTGCTGGGCAGCGTGGGAAGCGTCGTCGACTGCGACAACGTCAACCGGGTGAGCTCGCAGAGTCCGAGCGCGGGCACCGTACTGCTCCCGGGGTCCTCGGTCTCGATCAAGATCGGCAAGAAGCCCACCCCGCCGGCCCAGTGCCAATGATCCGTCGGATTCCACACCCGCCCTGCCTTCGTGTCGGGACCGCATCGCGCGGCCCCGGCACGTTGCGGTGATCAGCCTCGTGTTCCTTCCCGCTCACCCCGCTGGGGGTGAGCGGGAAGACGGCGGCCTCGTACACCGCGGTGTTCATGAGGACCACGTCGGCGATCCCTTGTGCGTACCCGTCGCCCCGGACGGCTTGAAAGGACGCCCGCGCACGACGACGGTGGAAGAACGCTCCGGTACCCGCACCCAGAACGGCCGTGCCCGCACCGATCGCGGCTCCCGGCCGGCCGCCCAGAAGTAGGCCGGGTCAGCTCCCGCCGACCGCCACGCGGGCCACCCCCGCGAAGGTGAGCATCGTGTGCACGCGAGCGGCGGCCGGGAACGTCATGACCAGCACTAGGCACAGCGTGACCGGGACCGTCGGTGCTCCGCCAAGCACCGCCAGCAGGGCGTGACCCTGAGCCCGTCTCACACCCTCTGGATCTGGGACACGGCCGAAGCGAAGGATGCGGGCTGGATTGTTGGCCCCAACCCTGATAGATCACCTTGTCATGGCCATGAGTGCGATGGAACTGCACAGCATAAATCGTTGGGAGGCGTCCTTCCTCCGCGAGGAGGTGGGCGGCTACTTCGCCCACGGCATCGAGTGCACGCCGGGCGCGACGGTACTCGACGTGGGCGCCAACATCGGTGTGTTCTCGGCCGCCGCCTATGAACGGCTGGACGGAGACGTGCGGATCTACGCCTTCGAGCCGGTGCCACCACTCCACGCGACACTCGAACGCAATGCTCGCGAGTTCTTCAACGGACGTCTGACCGCGCTCCCCTACGGCTTGGCATCCCATGACGACGAGCTCGATTTCAGCTACATTCCGGCCGCCACGATCTTCTCGTCCTCCTCGCGGGATCAGGGGAACATCGAGGACGAGCGGCGCCGGGTCACCGCCAGCGTCGTCGAATTGGTCCGCCAGGGCGGCCTGGGGCCGATCCTGCGCCGCGTACCCGCCCCCATCCTGACGTTTCTCATCGGCCGCAAACTGCGGGTGCTGCGGCGACTTGAGACGCACCGAGTGAAGGTCCGGCCCCTGTCATCGGTGCTAGACGAGCTGGGCATCGACCACATCGACCTGCTCAAGGTCGATGTGGAAGGCGCCGAACTTGAGGTACTCAGAGGCATCGAGGAACGCCATTGGCCGCTGGTCCGCCAGGCCGTCGTCGAGGTGGAGGGCTGGCAGCAGAACCGCGACACGGTCTGCGAGGTACTCCGCACACACGGTTTGACAGTCAGCGCCGAGCAGGACTCGGTGCAGCGGGCCGGCGACATCGGCATGCTGTTCGCGGTCAGGCCTTCACCACGCGCAGCACTCAGTGCTCAAGGCGGCATCGACGGCTAATACAAATGAGGTGGATAGGTCCTGAATGGCCGTGTCCGGGGTGGGAGTTGGACGTTCGGTCCGGTGTGGGTCCGTCGCCATGGACCGTGTCGGATGAGTTGTGGGATCGTCCGGAGCCGTTGCTGCCGCAGCGTGAGCGCAGGTTCCGGTATCCGGGGCGCAAGGCAGTGCCGGACCGCGGGGTTCTGTGCGGGATCCCGTACGTGCCGCACACCGGGATCCAGTGGGAGCATCTGCCGCCGGAGTTGGGCTTCGGCGCGGGTATGGCGCGCTGGCGCCGGTTGCGGGACTGGAACCAGGCCCGCGTGTGGCAGTGGTTGCACGAGGTCCTGCTGGCCGAGTTGAACGCGGCCTCGCGCCTGGGCTGGTCTCGGTGCGTGGTCGGCTCTTCCTACGTTCGGGCGGAGTCCTTTGATCAGGCGGGTTCACCAGCCTCATGTCGCAACGGCGGCACGGACGCGAGCGAGCCTTCCCGCCTATCGCGGCCCCGACGGTTCGGCCGGTCGATCCGCCGCAGCCTTGGCATTCTTGGCGGCGGCGGCCGCGACGGTCGCCAGGTCCTCGCCCGAGAAGCCGGCGCGGCTCAGCACCGCCAGGGACTTGTTCGTCGCCAGCGTGCACAACGCCAGCTCCGCCGCCTCCCGCTCACCGGCCCCCGCCGCCCGCAACGCCTGTTCCAGCATCGCCCGCAGACCGTCGATCATGGCGCGGACCATCGCCCGGCCCTCCGCGTCGAGCGCCGGGAGCTGCGTTGCCGACACCGTGAGCAGGCAGCCGTCCGGGACCGCCGGGTCGGCGATGCGATTCAGGACGACCTATAGATAGGCGGCCACAACGGCACTCGGGCTCGGGTGCGGGCCGGACAACGCCTGCTCGTACTGCGAGTGGTAGGTCTGCGCGTACCGTTGGAGGCTTCCGGTCACGGGGCAAGCCCGTGCGGTTCACGCACCCCGAGGTCGACCCCGACGACTGACCTCCCACCCCCACGCCCTCCGCAGGCACCCCTTGGAATTGACCATCTAGACTTGCCGCCCTGATGCGGGAGGAGGGGCAGTGAGCGCAGCACCCATACGGTTCGGCATCGTGGGAAGCGGCTGGCGGGCCGAGTTCTTCGTACGGCTGGCACGGGCACTGCCCGAACGACTCGCGGTCGCCGGCGTGGTGACCCGCTCCGCCGACCGCGCCGCCCGCGTGGCGGCGGAATGGGGCGTGCCGGCCTTCCGTACGGTCGACGAACTGTGCGGCACCACACCGGAGTTCGTGATCCCCTCGGTGCCGTGGGAGGTCACGCCGCAGGTCGTACAGGAACTCGTCGAGCGCGCGACACCGGTGCTCGCCGAGACCCCGCCCGCACCCGACGTGCAGGGGCTCAGCCGGCTGTGGGACGCCGTGGGCGCCGCGAAGCGACCGGGGGGCGGCGCCCTCGTCCAGGTCGCGGAGCAGTACACCCTCATGCCGGGCCACGCCGCCCGGCTCGCCCTCGTACGGCGAGGCGTGATCGGCGAGGTCAGCTCCGTACAGGTGTCCTCGACGCACATGTACCACGCGATGTCGCTGATCCGGCACACGCTGGGCGTCGGTTTCGGACCCGCGACCGTCACCGCGCGGGCCTTCACCGCCCCTCTGGCCGACCCGCTGACGCCGGCCGGATGGACGGACGACCTGACTCCGAAGGACGCCGTCACCACCCTCGCCCTGCTGGACTTCGGCGCGGCCCGTACGGCGCTCTACGACTTTACGGACAACCAGTGGTGGAACCCGCTGCGGGCCCGCCGAATCGTGGTGCGCGGGTCGCTCGGCGAGATCGTCGACGACACGGTGGTGCGCATGGCCGACCCGCGCACTCCGGTGGAGTCCGCACTGACCCGCCGCCGTACCGGCACCGACCTCAACCTGGAGGGGTCCGAGGTCCACCACATCTCCTTCGACGGCGACGTGGTGTGGCGCAACGAGTATGTGGGCGCGAGCCTGTCCGAGGACGACCTCGCCGTCGTGGATCTGCTGTGCCGGACGGGCGCGTGGGTACGGGACGCCGGCCCGGAACCGTACCCGCTGGCCGACGGATGTCAGGATCACCTGCTGGCGCTGGCCTGCGAGGAATCGGCCCGCACCGGGACGCCCGTGACGACCACGGTGCAGCCGTGGGCGGGCAGTTGACCCCGGAGCGCACGCCGGACTCTGCCGCCCCTCCGACCGGCTCGTTCCACCAGCATCGCGGCCGACTCTCGTCGGCCGTGGACGTCAGCCGCAGGGACCCTGCGCTCTCGGCACTCCACGGTCTCCAGGCCCACGACGCTGTCTGCCACTTAACGTGCCTCACACGATGGATCGAGATCACCGCCGACCTCGGGTGCCCCCTGATGAACTCGGAGCTCAACGGCACGCCGACATAAGGCAGTTCACAACCAGTCGGCCACCCTCCGAGCGAGTCGGCAGGGATCTTGGGGTCGAAGTGCCTTCCGGGGGTACGGGCTTGACGTGCGCGTTCCGGTTTCCCCTAGAGGATGGTGTCATTCCCATGGCCGACGATGCCTTGCTGTTCGTCCTTCCCGAGCGCCATCCGCGACTCGGTGCGGCTCTGGCGGCCGTGGGCGAATTGGAGTGCGCCGAGACTCCGGCGGTGCTGGGATGGCTGCACGCTCACGGGGTCCCCTCCTCCTCCGAGTGTGTGCGGATCGTCCCCTCCGGCGCCGAGGTGCTCATCCCCGAGGACGCGGAGCGTCTGCCGGTCCCGCTGAGCGAGGAGGAGACAGTGCGGGTCCAACAGGCGTGCGCACCCCGGTCCGTGACGGACATGGAGACCGAACTGCTCGACTTCAGGGACACCACCCAGGACTGGCAGTCCCTGGTCCACCGCGCGCTCACGACCGGGGTTCCCGCGCCCCGCATCGCACAGCTCACCGGTCTGGACCCACAGCTCATCGTCCAGGCTGTCGACGGCTGAGTTCCCGCCGAATCGCAGGGACTCGCGGGGCGGAGATCGCCAGATTCTGCCGTGTGGTCTCCCCTGCATGGGCTGGATGGTGAACCCGGGCGACGCCGACGGCAGAAGGGCGGCTGTGGACGGCATCGCGGGAACCCGTGGGTCTCGTCCGGGCACACCACTCGTGCGGCACGACTTCGGTGACGTGCTGATGATGGGCGTGCGGTAATGCGTGCGGGCGGCGGCTACGCCTGACTCGTCGTGAGGGCCGAGCAGGATCACGCCGCCCACCTCGACCAGTACGGCCTCCTGGCGGCGGCACCGCCGTGTTGATTCGCTGCGAGCACTCAGGCCCCTGCCGAACGCCGGCTCATGAAGGGTTCGGCCAGTAGCCTCGCCGTTCCGCAGAGGGTCTGGCCGTGCCGGGCGAAGAGTGCGTCCCGTGAGTCGAAATGGCCGAGGTCTGTCCGGACGTAGGCCGAAAGGTCGCACGAGGGGCCGGTGGCCGGGCAGACCGTCGCGCCGTCCCAGTCGATCGCCGTCCGGGACAGTGCCTCGAAGAGTGTCTCCGGGCCGGTGTTGGTGAAGCCGCCGTCGCTGGCTTCGTTCAACTCGTCGAGACCGCCGAAGAGTTCCGAGACCGTCAGCCACGGCGCGGTGGGGCGGCCGTTCCGCGGTAGGTCCCCGATGTGGAACTCCGGCCATGCGAGCACGACTTGGTGCGGGACCAACCCATGGGTCCGGGGGAAGCGTGGGTACCAGAAGCTGCCGTCCACCAGCAGGCCGCGCACTCGCGTGGCCACCCCGGTTGCCCGCGCGACCGCCTCCAGCACCGCCAGCCGCTGGCTGCACGAGCCCCGCCGGCGGCGCAGCACCTGCGAGACGGGGCGCTCGTCCTGCACCGAGTACACCGGCCGCACTGCCGTGGCGATCCATCGGTGGGCCTGGCGCAGGGCCGCTGTTCGGCAGGCGTCCGAGGCGTCCTGTGTGTCCGTCGGCATGTCGAGATGGCGCAGCAAGGACGAGACGTCCGGGTGCTGCCAGTCGAGTATCCGCGTCGGAGCTGTGCTGCCCGTGGCTCCTCCGCTGTCGGCGTCACGTGTGCGGACACGGCCTCGCGGCATGAGAAGCGAGCTCGTCATGGCGTTGGTCCTCTCCCCCAGCATCCTCTCCGGATGGCGAGACCCATCATGGCAAGTTTTTTGAACACGTTCAACTATGAGGCTGGGTGATACCGGTCGCGAGAGGCGTCTGCCGTTCGAGCACCCGAGCACCCGGACCACGGGCGGTCACCGGGCCGAAGAGCCGCAGGTCACCCGCCCGGCGCTGCCGCCGCCCGCGCCGTCCCAGTGTGCCGCCGCCGCGAGGACAGCGGCGGCCGCACCCGTTCCGAGTACGGCTCCGGCGACCACGTCGCCCGGGTAGTGCACCCCGGTGTGGACGCGCGAGTAGCCCACGGCACAGGCCAGCAGGCCGAGCGGGACCGTGACGGCCGGGAACGCGGGCCCGACCGCCGCGGCGAAGGCGACGGCGGAGGCCGTGTGGCCCGAGGGGAACGAGGCGGATGCCGGCATCGGGACGTGCCGACCGGGGAAGGGCGAGTCCTCGGCACGGTGCGGGCGTGGCCGCCGTACAAGACGCTTGCCGAGCAGGTTGGCCGTGGTGGACGCGACGCCGATCGCCGCGACACCGAGCACCGCGGCACGCCGGGAGCGGCCGGGGCGCAGAGCCAGGGCGGTGGCGATCAGGAGCGAGATCTTGGAGTGATCGGCCGCCGCGGACAGTCGGCGCAGCGCCGAGTCCAGTGCCGGTGTGCTGGTGACCGTCACGGCCTCGTAGAGCACCTGGTCGAGGCTGGTGAGATCACGCAACAGGCCCTGCGGTACTCGCTGCTGCCGAGGCCGACGGTCAATCATCGCTCTGCTCCTGGTTCTTGTCGCGTGAGAGGGCTGTTCGGTCGTGGCTCTCGTGTTCGTGGGGCGACCGGTCGAAGGCGAGGCGAACGACGCGGTACCAGTCGACGGCCGGTGCGACGTACGGTGCCCCCGGACGTTCCCGTGGCACGCGCACCCGCAGCGCGCCGGGCCGTATCGTGCACACCACGGGCGCGGGCAGGACGAGTGCCTCGCCGTCCACGGCCACCGGGATGGTCTTCTCGTCGGACTCCACGACGACGCTGCGGGACGTCAGGACCGTCATGCCGCTGGCCCACTCCCCCAACAGCGCCAGTTCGGCGGCCTGTACGGCGCCCCCGACCCGGACCGCGATCACGCCGAGTTCGCCCGTGTCGAGCCGTTCCCTGCGGCCACCGGTCAGGGGGTCGGCCCGTGCGTAGGGGTTGTTGCTGACCAGCACCGCCTGTGGGGCCTCCAACCGCTCTTCGTCGGTCCGGGCACTGAGTTCGGCGCCCGCCTCGCCCGCCAGCAGGTCCGGCAACTGGTCGAGCGCGGTGACCGCTTTGGCGTCGCGGTAGTCGGGGTTCTGCACGATGTGCGCGTACGTACCGAACGAGGCGGTGTTGACGAACGGCCGGCCGGAGACGTCTCCGAGGTCGACGCGGAGTTCCACACCGTCCGAGAGCGCCTCCAAGCTGCTCACCGGATCGTCCCGGTCCAGGCCGAGGTCCATGGCGAAGTGGTTGCGGGTGCCGGCCGTCACGACCATGAACGGCAGACCGTGTTCGGCGGCCACTCCTGCCACCAGAGCCTGGGTGCCGTCGCCGCCGGCCACACCGAGCAGGTCCGCGCCCTCGGCTACGGCCTGCCGGGCCAGTGCCACCGGATCCGGATCCGTGTCGAGGTCGAGGAGGATCACTCGCGCGCCCAGTGCCTCGGCCCGCTCCACGAGTCCGTACTGCACGACCTTCCCGCCGCCCGACTTCGGATTCATGATCAGCACGGCCCGGCGGGGCGGGCGCACCGTGCGGGTGTGCATGCCGTGCGGCTTGCGCAGCCGGCGCAGGGCACTCCTCGCGCAGCCGAGCGCGGCCGTCCACGCCGCGAGGGCGACCACCGCGACGACCCACAGGCCCGACACGGCGTAGAGCACCAGGACGCCGACGGGTGCGGTGATCGCCAACAAGGCGCCGAGGAGACGGGCGAATCCGCGGTGCGCCAACGCCCACCACAGGCCCGCACCGGCCAGTCCGAGGCCCGCCAGGCCCAACAGCAGGATGAACCAATGGCCGGTGCCGGCCACCACTGCGGCCACCGCTCCCGCGATGCACAGCAGGGCGAGGCGGGCCAGGGCTCGCGCCGAGCCGAGACCCGTGTCGGGCCCCTGGGGTTCCGTCTCGCGCGTCGTTCCGGTCTCGTTCAATGTCGCTTCCCGGTCATGGCTGAGGCGGACGCTCGCCGGCGCGGCGGGTGCTCCGTCCGCCCGTCACTCCGGCGATTCCTGTCGGTGTCCATGCAACCTACGCGGTGTGTCCCGCCTCGTCCTCGACCGGGCGCGGTCCGCGGCTCGTGCGCAAACCGCGAAGCGGATCGCGGGGGCGTGTTGGTCCGCGACGGTCGGGCTGCCGATGTCCCCGACACAGCTCCCGCGCGGCGCATCCGGGGTGCGGCCCTCGCCCTCTCAACGACGAGCCCTTCGAACTGCGGCCTCGTGTCCCTCAGTACCGCGAGTCCGGCGTCTCCCGACCTCGTTGTCCCTGTCCGCCACCCCGTCTCCTCGACCGAGCCTCGACGACCTGCTTCGCAAAGTGGATCAAGACTACAGGCCAGGTCGCACCGACCGTGTCAGGCACCGGGTCCGCTCGTTCGCCCTGCCGGATCGAGCGGGTCCGAGGTCTTCGTGCCCGGCTACGCCATGAAGCCAGAGTTCAGTAACCCCCGTCCTCTACGCCTCCTGCCCGTGCCGAACCGTGATCCGTCGGTTTCTGCTCTCGACCGCCGGTCCGCGTGTGGTCAGGCGAGGGGGAGAAAGTTCTTGCCTCGGCCCGTGCCGGTCTCCAGCAGACGGTGTGCCTTCGACGCTTCGACCAGGGGCAGGGCCTGTCTCACACCGGGCTGGATCCGACGGGAGCGGCCGCAGGGCTTCCGCGAGGTACTCATCGATCCGCTCGGGAGCCCGGCGAGACCGGACCCCAACGGTTCGCCCAGGTCAACGCCCGAACTTGCCTCCACATGCCCGCAGCCTCCCAACTTGGTGGCCTGAAGCTGTGCGCAAGGACCGCGTTGCCCACGATCCCGGCCTCGCTCACAGCATTGACCGGTCGATCGCTCTGCCTCGGAAACGCGGCCTCTTGCCGGTGGGGATCCCGGGCTGGTCCATGCGGATTCCCGGTGAACTCCTGGCCGTCGGCTGTCGCTGGTTCGGGTGCTCTGGAAAGGTTCCCCGAGCGCAACCCGTCCGTCGGCTGACAGGCGTTCGGGCGCAACCTTCCGGTGTTCTGGCGTGTCCACGTTGTGTGCTGACGATACGTAGAACATGGCGGACAGCGGCTGCCGCCGCTTTCGCGACCGCCGTTATGGCGGTCGCGACCCCGGCCGCGCACGCCGCCGGAACGACGCTCGTCCTGGACACCCAGGAGAACTACTACCTCCCCACCGAGGGCGAGGGCCCGAACCTGGGCCTCGGCATCACCGCCTCGGGCGGGGACGCCCATGACGTGTCGGTCGCCATCGACGCGTCGTCCCTCGCCGGGAAGGCGACGATGGTGGTCACGGGGGACTGCGTGAGCACCGGCACCCTGAAGGTGAGGTGCGACGTGGGCCCGCTGTCGGGCAAGGAGTCGATCGACCCGTTCCTCCTGAAGCCCACCGCGGCCGCCAAGGCGGGCGACACCGGTGCCATCACCTACACCGCCACCGCCTCCGACGCGGCCACCGTGACGGGGAAGACGGACGTCCTGGTCGGCGGGCCCAAGCTCGTCGCCCGGCCCTACCCGGCGCTGAAGGGCATCGCGCCCGGCGCCGTCTTCGAGCGCACCCCGGCCTTCGCCGACACCGGTGCAGCCCCCGCCAGCAAGGGCGTCATGCTGTGGGTGCAGGACTCAGACGGCGTCTCTCTCGCCCGTGACCACTCCAACTGCCACTACTCGGACCAGTCCGACGTCGGCGCCTGGTGCCGGTTCGACACCCCGGTCGCGCCCGGCGCGGCCTACGAGACGGACGTGCCGCTGCGCTACACCGCCGCCAAGGACACGATGTACGGCTACGACTCCTACGTCGTGTGGCCGGTCGGCGGCACCGCACCCGACTCCTTCGACCCGTCCGACTTCCCCGGCACCGGCACCGGCGCGCCGCTCGGCCTGAAGTCCGTCGCCTCCGGCGCCGGATTCACCGGCTCCGGGTACGGCACCTTCGCCACCACCCAGCACGCCGACTACCAGGCGCTCGGTGACACGGCCGAGGGCAAGGTCGGCAAGACCGTGAGCATCACCGTGGGCGTACGGAACAACGGGCCGGGCCGGATGAACTTCCGGTGGATGGACGCCGACAACTCCGGCACGTTCGTGGTGACCCCGCCCGCCGGCACCAGCATCACCGGCGCCCCCGCCCCCGGCGAGCAGGGCGACCCCGGGCCGCGGTGGAACTGCACACCGGGCAAGGCCGGCGCGAAGAGCTACACCTGCGACATCACCAGCACGGACTTCAAGCCGGGCGACTTGGTGACCCAGGAGTTCACGGTGCGGATCGACAAGGTCGTCACCGGCGCGCGGGGCAGTGTGCGGGCGGTGGAGAACCCCGAGTACCCCAACCGTGACGACGACGCGTCGAACGACACCGCGGCGATCACGGTGAAGGCCACCGGCTCGGCGACGTCCAGCCCGTCACCCAGCGCCTCCGCATCCGCCTCCGCGTCGGCCACGGCCACCGCGAGCCCGTCCGGCTCCGGGGCGGGAACCAGCAGCGGGACGACGACCGGCGGCGGGCTCGCCGCCACGGGCGCGGACGGAGTCCTGCTACGGGCGGGCACCGCCGTCCTGCTGGTGGCGGGCGGCGCGCTGGTGTTCCTGACGGCGCGGAGGCGGCGGACGCAGGGCGTTGGCGGCCGATGAGGCAATACGTCACCTCACGGCCCGCGTTTCGCCGGCAACCCGCGTAGCCGCCGAAGCCGGCAGATCGGCGCTGCCGCGCTCGCCTCCCGTCCAGGGCTGTAAGCCGCGTACACCAACGGGCCGAGGACCATCGAGCGGACACTCAGACGGTCGCGGCGTAGGTCCAGAAGTCGCGCATCCACGCGGGGAAGGCGGGACCGGGCAGGCCGCAGGGGGTGAAGATGACGGTGACCGTGTCGGTCGACGGGGCGATGTGCGCGGCGGTGCCGGTGCCGCCCACCCATCCGTAGCGGCCGGGGGTGTTCCACGGCTCCGCGGAGGTGACGTCGACCGAGCCGCCGTAGCCCCATCCCTGGCCCTGGAGGAAGAGGTCTCCCTCGTCGCGCTGGTCCGTGGTGAGGTGATCCGTCGTCATGAGGCGTACGGACTCCGGGGAGAGGACCGTACCGCCGCCGGTCAGCAGCATGCGGCCGAAGGCGTGCCAGTCCGCGACGGTGGACACCAGGCCTCCCGCGCCCGAGGCGAAGGCGGGCGGGGTGGACCAGGCGCCGTCGGCCGCGTCGGCGAAGGTGTGGGTGCCGTCAGGGGCTGTCAGGTAGTAGGGGGTGAGGCGGTCGCGTTCCGACGCCGGTACGGCGAAGGCCGTGTCCTTCATTCCGAGCGGCTCGAAGATCCGCTCGGCCAGGAACTCCGGCAGCCCGCGCCCCGCGGCCCGTGCCACCAGCACGCCTTGCAGGTCGGAGCTGGCGTTGTAGAGGAACGCCTCTCCGGGCTGCCGCAGCAAGGGGATGTCGGCGAGCGCGGCGACCCACTCGTCCGGGCTCAGCGTCGACCGCGGGCCTCCGTTGTACACGGCCACGTCCGCGAACAGGGGTTGAAGGGCGGGTGCGGTGAAGTCGGGCCCGAAGCCCCATCCCGAGCGGGACGACAGGACGTCCTCGACGGTGATGGGGCGGACGGACGGCACCACGTCGTCCAGCCCGCTCGCGGGAGTGCGGACGACCTTCGGGGACGCCAGTTCGGGCAGCCAGCGCGCGATCGGCGCGTCCAGGGTGAGCACGCCGTCGTCGACGAGCGCAAGCACCGCGGCGGCGGTCACGGGCTTGGTGACCGAGGCGAGCCGGAACAAGGTGTCGGCCCGCATCGGCGCCGAGCCGGCGGGCTCCGTCGATCCCACGGCCGCGACCTCCACCTCCCCGGAGCGGTCCACCAGGGCGACCGCTCCGGGGAAGGCTCCCTCGGCGACGTACTTCTCCAACAGTGCGGTCAACTGGCTCATCAGGCTCTGCCCCTCATGTCATGGCCGACGGCGGATACGTCTCTAGGACCGTCCGCCGGCCCGGAACTCATCGGTGCAGGGCCCACGCAGCCTCAGTGGCCGTGGGTGGAGGTGCTGCGGTAGTCGGTGTACGTGTACGGGTTGTCTAGGACCTTGGCCTCGGGGACGTCCGGGTTCATGCCCTTGGCCCAGGCGTCCTCGCCCATCGTCGACCGCAGATGGTCCACGGTCCGCTCGACGGTGCGCCGCACGGCGGCCAGGTCGGTGTCGAGCAGACGGTGCTCGTGCTTGACCACCCGGCCGTCGACGATGACGGTGTGCACGTCGCCCCGCTGGGCCTGGAAGGCCACGTGGCCGTACGGGTTGAGCAGCGGGAAGGAGACCGGTGAGTGGTCGTTCTTCAGCAGGACGAGGTCGGCCTTCTTGCCCTCCTCGATGCTGCCCAGGTCGTGTTCGCGGCCAAGTGCCCTGGCGCCGCCGCGCGTTGCCCACTCCACCACCTGGTCGGCGCGCAGCGCGCAGTGGGTGACGGTCTCGCCCTGGGCGTGGGCCTCCAGGTGCTCGCGGGCGCGGTCGGCGCCGAGGGTGGTGCGCATGGCGGAGAACAGGTCTCCGCTCCACCACGCGCTCGTGTCCATCGACAGGGAGACGGGGATGTCGTGGGAGCGGACCGCCCAGGTCGTCGGATAGCCCTGGCCGGCGCTCTGCTCGCTCTCCGTGGACACCGAGACCGAGCCGCCCGTGGCCGCGATGCGGTGGTAGGAGTCGGCCGACAGGGTGGAGGCGTGGACGTAGACCGTCTCGGGGGTCATGAATCCGTGCTCGTGCATGAGCCGGATGCCGTCGTCGTTGGTGGCGCCCCAGACTCCGGCGTGCGTGGTGACGGCGACGCCCAGGTCGCGGGCGACCTCGAAGGCGGGCTTCTCGGGGAAGGCGGGATCGCCGGTGACGTCGAAGGCGATCTGGAAGCCGAGCATGTCGTCGCCGGTGATGCGGCGGCGCACGAAGTCCCGGAACTGCGGTGCCGCGGTCCATTCCGCGGGAGCCTGCTGGATGTTGCCGTAGGCGAGGACGAACCGGCCGGGTACGGCCCGCAGCGCGTCCACCGCCGCGTCCGCGTGGTCGACCGTCTGTAGTCCGTGCGACCAGTCGACGACCGTGGTCACCCCGGCGTCCAGCGCTTCGACGGCGGCCAGGAGGTTCCCGGCGTGCACGTCCTCGGGCCGGAAGGCGGTGCCGTGTTCGAGGTAGTACCAGACGAAGTACTGGGTCAGGGTCCAGTCGGCGCCGTAGCCGCGCATCGCCGTCTGCCACATGTGCCGGTGCGTGTCGATCATGCCGGGCATCACGATGCCGTCGGACGCGTCGATCTCGGCGGTCCCCTCCGGTACGGCGAGCCGCGGGCCGACCGCGGTGATCCGGTCGCCCGTCACGAGCACGTCGGTGTCGCTCAGCACCCGCCGGGCGCGGTCCATGGGCAGGACGGTGCCGCCGCGCAGGACGACGGGTCGCCCCGGCTGGAATGGGGTGGACTGGCTCATCACTGAATCTCCCACTCGACATCGGACGACTGTCCGCATGACGGCTCTCGGTAGGTGACCGATCGTCGTCAGGGTGTTGTCCGGTGTCAATACTCCGCGGTTTCCGAATTCCGCCCGGTAATGTCCCCGACCGTCCGCTCTGCGGTCGAACCCAGGTCGCTGCGTCCGAGCCATCGCGACGGAGGCCTGTTCCGCTGCGTAGAGTGCCCTCGACGCGTGTCCGTAGGGCGGACACGCGTGAGCGAAGCCGACGGCGACCAGAAGGAGCCACCATGCCGCGCGAAGGAACCGGACCCGATTTCATCGAGGCGCTGGCCCGGGGCTTGGAGGTCATCACCGCCTTCCGGCCCCGGCAGCCGGTGATGTCACTGTCCGACGTGGCGACCGCGACCGGGCTGGCCAGGCCGACCGCACGGCGGATCCTGCTCACCCTGACCGAGCTGGGCTACGTACGCCAGCAGGCCGGCGGTTTCGTGCTGACCCCGCGCGTCCTGGACCTCGGCGTCGCCTACGTCCGCTCGACGGGACTGTGGGACGTGGCCCGCCCGCACCTGGAGTGGCTGGTGGAGCGCACGAACGAGTCCTGTTCGATCGCGCAGCTCGACGGCTCGGACATCGTCTACGTCGCCCGGGTCTCGGTGCCCAAGATCGTGACCCTCGCCGTGCAGATCGGCACCCGCTTCCCCGCACTGCCCACCTCTCTGGGCAAGGTCCTGCTGGCCGCGCTGCCGCCCGACGAGGCGGCCCTGATCGTCGCCGAGCCCAGCCGCTCGGGACTGGAGTCGGTGTGGCACCCCGGCCGGGCCGAATGGGAGGCGGAGCTGCGGGAGGTGCGCGCGCGGGGCTGGGCGGTGACCGACGAGCAACTGGCCAGGGGCATCCGTTCGGTGGCGGCTCCGCTGCGGGACGGCTCGGGCCGCGTCGTCGCGAGCGTGAACGTGAACGCGCACGCCGCCGAGACCTCGATGGAGGTGCTGCTCGACGACCACCTGCCGCTCCTCCTCCAGGCCGCCGGTGAGATCAGCCTGGACTTCGCCCGGCTGGAGTCCGCACCCCACGCGGTCCTGCCGTCCGGCGCGATCGTGTCTTGACGCCTCCGTCGTTCGGGACAGAGAATCACTGTCCGGATGACTGTCCGGTGTACGGACAGAAAGGCAAGGTTCATGTCGCAGAGCGCCAAGCCCACTCCGCCGGGCACCGCGGGCCCGCTCTCCGGGGTGCTGGTCGCGGACTTCTCACGGATCCTTGCCGGGCCGTACGCCACGATGCTGCTCGCCGACCTGGGGGCCGACGTCGTCAAGGTCGAGGGACCGGGCGGCGACGACACCCGCGCCTGGGTGCCGCCGACACGCGACGAGGTCTCGACCTACTACCTCGGGATCAACCGGGGCAAGCGTTCGATCGCTCTGGACCTGCGTGACGAGGAGGACGCCGAGGTCGCCCGGAACCTCGCCCGCCGGGCGGACGTCCTGATCGAGAACCTCAAGCCCGGCGGCATGGCGAAGTACGGACTGGACTTCGACTCGGTCCGGCGGGACAACCCCGGCCTGATCTACACGTCGATCACCGGCTTCGGCACCGGACCCGGCCGGCACGTCCCCGGCTACGACCTCATGGTGCAGGCCATCTCGGGGCTCATGAGCCTGACGGGCGACCCCGACGGGCCGCCCTACCGGGCCGGGATCTCCGTGTTCGACGTGATGGCCGGCAACCACGCCACGATCGGCATCCTCGCCGCACTGCGCCACCGGGACGCCACGGGGACGGGCCAGCTCGTCGAGGTGAACCTGCTGTCCTCGGCCCTGACCGGACTGGTCAACCACAGCTCGGCCTACGTCGCCGGCGGCACCGTGCCCTACCGCATGGGCAACGCCCACCCCAGCGTCTTCCCCTACGAACCGCTTCCCACCGCCGACAACGACCTCATCGTGACGGCCGCCAACGACGGCCAGTTCCGCAAGCTGTGCGAGGTCCTCGGCATACCCGAGGTGGCCGACGACCCGCGGTTCGCACGCAACGCCGACCGCACCGCCCACCGGGAACTGCTGCGGCCGTTGCTGGCCGAGAGGCTGAAGACACGCGGCGCCACCGAATGGTTCGAGGCACTGGTGGAGGCCGGTGTACCGAGTGGACCGATCAACACCATCGACGGCGGCTTCGCCATGGCCGACCGCTTCGGACTCGACCCGGTCGTCACCGTCGGCGAGGGGGCTCGCGCGGTGCCCACCACGCGGCATCCGATCCGCTTCTCGGCCACCCCCGCCTCGTACCGGCTGCCACCGCCCGAACTCGACGAACACGGCGCGGAGTTGCGCACCTGGCTGTCCGGACCGGAGGAGACCGACCGTGTCTGAGCCGGCACCGCGCCCCGCCTACCCCACGGCCCTCGGCGCCTCCGACCTGCGGACCATCACCCTGCTCGGGCACGACCTGGCCGAGGACATCATGGGCTCGGTCGGCTTCGGTGAACTCGCGTTCTGGCTCGCCACCCAGCGGCGGCCCACCCCCGGCGAGACCCGTGTCTTCGAGGCCGTGCTCGCTGCACTGGCCGACCACGGCTTCACCCCCACGGCCATCGTCACCCGCCTGACCTACCTCTCCGCTCCGGACTCGGTCCAGGGCGCACTCGCCGCCGGACTGCTCGGCGGTGGCTCCCGCTTCCTCGGCGTCACCGAGGACACCGGCCGCTTCCTGCACGACGTACTGGAGTCCTTCGACGGAGACCTGCCCACCGACGAGGCCGGCTGGGACGCGGTCGCGCTGCGCACGGTCGAACGGCGGCGCGCGGCCGGGGAGTTCGTCCCCGGGCTGGGTCACCACGTGCACAAGGAGGGCGACCCCCGTACGCCGAGGCTGATGCGGATCGCTCAGGAGGAGGACGTCTTCGGCCCGCACCTGAGCCTGTTCGCCGCCATCGGCCGGGTGCACCCGAAGGTGTTGCACCGGACGCTCCCCCTCAACGGAGCGGGGGTGTGCGGCGCCGCCCTCGCGGACCTCGGCCTCCCCCTCCAACTGCTGCGCGGCTTCGCACTGTTGGCCCGCACCGCGGGTCTGATCGGCCAACTCGCCGAGGAACTGCGCCATCCCGTCGCACAGGACGTCTTCCTGTCCGTCGACCTCAACAACACCCCGGTGCCGCCCGAGCCGTACACCCCGGACCCGCTCACGAAGGACCGGCGCGAGGACTGACCCCGCGCCCGCCGTCCCACCATCCACCCGCACACAGACCAAGGAGCCGCAACCGTGTTCGTCGACGAGGACAACATCACCGAGCTGGCCGTCGAGCGGTGGGCCACCGCCCACTCCCCGCGGCTGGCCGAGCTGATGACCGCGCTGGTCCGTCATCTGCACGCCTTCTCGCGTGAGGTGCGGCTCACCGAGGACGAGTGGATGGCAGCGATCGAGTGGCTGACCGCGGCCGGCGGGATCAGCGACGACAAGCGCCAGGAACTGATCCTCACCTCCGACGTGCTCGGACTGAGCACACTGGTCGTCCAGTTGAACAACGCGTTCACGCCTCAGGCGACCCCGGCCACGGTGCTCGGCCCCTTCCACATCGACGGCTCGCCGACCGCGCCCCACGGCTTCGACATGTCGGACGGCATCCCGGGCACACCGCTGTTCTTCACCGGCAGGGTGACCGACACCGACGGCAAACCGCTCGCGAACGCCGTGCTCGACGTGTGGCAGGCCGACGCGGAAGGCGCCTACGAGGCCCAGCTCCCCGAGATCGACGAGGCACGCCTGCGGGCCAAGTACCGCACCCGCGAGGACGGCACCTACTGCATCCGCACCATCGCGCCGCGCGGGTACGCCATCCCCATGGACGGCCCCGTCGGCGACCTGATGCGCAGGACGGACATCAGCCACTTCCGGCCGGCACACGTCCACTTCCTGATCGACGAGCCGGGCTACCGGAAACTGATCACCCATCTGTTCCAGGCCGACAGCGACTATCTCGACTCCGACGTCGTCTTCGGCACCAAGGACGCGCTGATCATCCCGTTCCCCGAACAACCGCCCGGCACCGCGCCCGACGGCGGCACCCTCGAAGTCCCGTACCTGCACGCCGAGTACGACTTCGCCCTGCAGTCCCGCTGACCGCCCGGCGGAGGGCGCGGCAGCACGACCGCGGCACCGGGTCCCGCTCGGACGGACCGACTCCGGTGCCGTGCCGCCCGTGTTCGACACCGTCGACGGCACAACCCTCGACGCCTCCTTCAGCGCCGCACGCCTCCACACCGGACACGTCGTCAGCGCCCTGGGACGGGGAACCCACAACATCGCCCTCTGTCCTTACGCGGAGCCACGGGCTCCGTCACAGATCTCCGGCCGCAGTACGTGGGCCTCGGCTGACGTAGGCGGCGGTTCCGGCGGCGGTGAGTACCGCTGCGACCACGGCCGCTGGTCGGCTGTCGGAGGCCTGTGTCTGCCAGGTCAGCGCCTCCCCCGCGGTGCCCACGCCCGGGAACACCGCCGCGCCGAGCGTCCACCCGAGAGGCAGGAACCACGAGCGAGCGGTGCCGACCGTGGCCGTCCCCAGGGCGGTCAGGCCCAGCAGGCCGGCCGCGTCGCGGACGACACATCCGAACGGCCCGAACCGCGTGCCGGTGAGCAGTGTGGCCAGCAGCAGCACAAGTACGCATCCCAGGGCCGTGGCCAGGTGGGACATCCGCAGCCGTCCCCACGGCCTCGCCGCCGTGCGGTCCAGGGTGTCGTCGGGGCCTCCGAGCGTGGTGGTGGCGACGGCTACCAGGAGCAGGACCGTCAGGGCGAGTACGGTGCCGCTCACCTCGCCCTCAACGCTGAAGGCCGTCGCAAGCAGCCACGCGATGGCAGTGCCCGCGACGGCCGCGCCGAGCGCCGCGGGCACCTGGCGCGAGCGGACGTAGAGCGTCAGTCCTGTCATCGGGCGCCTCCGCTCAGGAGGTCGGTGGTGTCCTCGCACTTCTGGGCGGCCTGATAGACGCCGACAACCCGGGCTTCGGCCTCGGCTCGCGGCAGTGCCTCCAGTCCCTTCCAGAGCTTGACGGCGTCCGGGTCATGGAATTCGAGGCCATCAGGACCGACGGTCGGCTCCCGGTCGAGCAGCCAGTAGGCCGCAGCGGTGGCGACGGTGAAGTTCCGGTTGTCTCCGCAGTTGAGAGGGCCGGTGAACACTCCGGTGAGCATCGTCGGTTCGAGCCGTCCCGGGTGGGCGAGGTGGCCGCGCTTGCCGACCGTGATACTCATCAGCGCGGTGTCGGCCCGCGCCCTCGGTGACGTAGGAGGAGAGAACGTGGAGGTGTCCTCATGTGCCTCGACGACTGATGTTTTCGTCAGGAGTTCCAATGCGTGCCGGGCCTTGGGGGTTACCTCGGGAAGCAACTCTTCGTGCGCCCGGCTGACGCAGACCCGCGGGGTGTCGTCGGTGCACACCAGTTCCTGGGCGACCGGGTCGAGCGTCCCTCGGTCGTAGGCATCGCCGGTCGGCACCACCAGGGCCGTGACCGTGGCCCCGATGGCCAGCGGCAGCAGCGCGGCGAACGCGAACCTACGGTTCTGGACGGCGAAGAGCACGACGCCCGCCACCGCGACCGCGGCCATCCAGAGTGCCTGGGCGGCGCTGACTCCGCCGCCGACGGTGTCGTAGTCGCTGAACATGCTCATCCCCATGGCCGGGGAGAACGCCGCTGTGAATCCGCCGTCCGGAAGGGCCTGGGGCGCGAGCATCAGCAGCGCGAAGCCGATCACGGCCAGCGCGGGGGCGGTGGCGAGCGCCGGCACCAGGCGTCCGACGGCCAACCCGAGCCAGACCGAGGCGATCATCGCGACCAGCCCGACGGCCACGACGACAAACGCGGCCGGCGGCAGATAGCGCGCCGTGTCGGCGATCCGTGGTGCCGCCGCGAGGAGCGTGACCAGGTAGGCGACGAGCACCGCCAGGGCCGTCGTGGCCAGGATCGGCACCATGCGCTGCGGTCTCGGGCGGGGCACGGCGGCGAACAGTTCGGCGACGTTCGCCCGGTGCTCGCGATACGACTGCCAGGCGCCGGCGGCCATCGCAAGGGGCGAGAGAACCGCGAGGTATTCACGCTGCGTCATGGCCAGCGCCATCCACCCCGTGGACCATCGCCCCGCGGTGGCCTGGAGGACGATCGTGCCGGCGACGGCGATCAGGAGCGCGGCGCCGAGGGCGGCCGAGCGCCGGAGCTCGATGCCGAGGACGCGGTTCACGCGTTGCTCCGGTGCCGGCGCAGGAGTGCGGAGTAGCCGCGCTCCGCCGGGCTGTCGCCCGCGTCGTCCGGCCCACCGCGGGCGATCAGGTCGTCGGGCGTGCCGTGGAAGAGGAGTCGGCCTTCGTTCATGAGGATGACGTCGGTACAGGCAGCGACGACGTCCTCGACGAGGTGGGTGGAGACCATCACGCAGCTGTCGGCGCCGAGGTCACGCAGCAGGTCGCGGAAGGCGAGACGTTGTTCGGGGTCGAGTCCGACGGTGGGCTCGTCGAGCAGCAGCAGTTCGGGGTCGTTCACGATGGCCTGGGCGATGCCGGCCCGGCGCAGCATGCCGCCGGACAGCGTCTTCATCTTGGCGTCGGCCTTGGTGGTGAGACCCACCCGATCGATCGCGCGTTGCACGGCGTCGGGTATCGCGGTTTTGGGCATTTCCTTGAGCCAGGCCATGTACGCGACGAACTCGCGGACAGTGAACCGCGGGTAGAAGCCGAACTGCTGCGGCAGATACCCCAGTCTGCGACGCACCTCGCGCAGGTCGGCACGGCCGTCCACCTGCGCGCCGAGCAGCGTCAATGAGCCGTCGGCGGGCTTAACGACGGTGGACAGCGCGCGCATCAGCGTGGTCTTGCCGGCGCCGTTCGGGCCGAGCACACCCTGCACGCCGGCAGTCAGCGTCAAGTCGAGTCCGTCGACGGCCAGGTGCCGGCCGGCCCGGACACGCAGTCCTTCCGCGTGGACGAGCCAGGGATGAAGGGTGGGAGCCGTTTCGGCCGCAGGTACCGCTCGCATGGGTCTCTCCTGTTGATCCTGTTGATGGGGGTCAGTTGCCGCTGGTCAGGCGGCGGAAGTGCGTGGCGGCGAGCGGTGTGATGGCGGCGAGGGCCACGGTGACCACCACCCAGACGGCGGTGCTGCCCGGCTGCAGTACCGGGGACAGGGACTGGGCCGCCACACTCGGCAGCAGGACCGCCGCGGACCAGACCACCGCGAGTCCGATCGCCGCGCGCCGTACGCCGACGAGGGCGCCGAGCACGAGGGTGGCCCCCGTGAACGCCAGGCACGGCAGCAGGGTGAGGGCCAGCGAGGTTCCGGTGCTCACACCCGCCACCAGCAGTGCCGGAAGCACGACGACGAGCACCGCGAGCGTCCGCCGCAGCACCATGGCCAGGCCGGCTGCCGGTGTGGTGGCGATCAGTTCCCAGGCGGGGTCGATCCGCCGGCTCCATGCCACCGCGACGCCGGGCAGCGGAGCCACCGGGGCCAACAGCAGCACGAGCGACGGCAGGCTCGGCTCGGCGGAGTCCAGGAGTACGCCACAGCCCAGCACCGCGACGGTCACCGCGAGCCAGGGCAGCAGCGTCCACGCGAGCCAGCGTCGGTGCACGGCCCCTGCTGGTGTGCAGGGCCGGGTCGGCGACGGGCCGGCTTCGATCGCCCGGCCGAGCGAGACGGCGACACGGTCGAGCAGATCCGTCGTGGCAGGGGTGGCCTTGGCGGCCAGTGACGCACGGCAGTTGGCGCACGCGTCGAGATGGACCTCGATCGACCAGAGCGCGGCGTCGTCGAGTCCGTGCCCGCCGTCCGCGTAGCGGGCCAGGATCGTGGTGGTGGGATGAGTCATGAGAGCGCCTTCCGCAACGCCATCCGAGCCCGCCGCGCGCGGGTTTTCACCGTGCCCTCCGGCATACCGAGCAGCACCGCCGTCTGACGGACCGACAGGTCATCGAGCACCATCGCCTGCAGCACCTGCCGCAACTCCGGTGGCAGCCGCAGCAGCGCCTGTTCGAAGTTCTGGTCGACGCGGTTCGCCATCACCTCGTCCTCGGCGGCCGGCGCGGTCGTGTCGAGCAGGGCGACCGTCGGCACCCGCTCCTGCCGGGCGCGTCGGCGGAACGCGTCGACGAGACGGTTCGCGGCGATCGTCCAGAGCCAGCCGACCGCGCTGCCCTCGGTCACGGAGCCCGCATAGCTGCCGGCCGCACGCCACACCGCCAGGTAGGTCTCCTGGAGCACGTCGGCGACGACATCGTCGTCGGCGCAGCGGCGGCGGAGCCGCACCGCCAACCAGGGCGAAGTACGCCGATACAACTCGTCGAACGCCGCCCGGTCACCACCGGCGACGCGACGCACGAGTTCTGCCTCGTCGAGGTCTGCCATGCATTTCACGATCAGGGAGACGAAACGACCGTCCATTCAGGTTCTCGGACGCTTCGGCGGCTGCCGAAAGCAACAGTGCTCTACGCCGAGCGCGACGTCGTCCACCTCGCCGACCGGCCCGAATCGCACCGTGGGCAGCCGCCCTGGATCGCCTCGCCGCCGTCCGAGCACCGGCCGGGCACGGCTTCGCCCACCTCAAGGACTGGCGGGTACTCGGCAAGATCCGCACCGACCCGAAGTGGGCGACCGCCCTGGTGCGGGCCTGCTGGCGCTGACGATCCGCGAAGTCTCCCGGTGCCCGATGATCCACGCCGAAGTCAGCCGCCCACGATCAGGACCGGCCGACCATCGGCAGCCCGCGGCAGCGGCACCGCGGCCAAGCCCGCCGCAGCCGGCCGGCATCAATGCGGCCACGGGCCACCGCGGCGTAGAGCCCGCCATGGCCGCGGCGGTGTTCACCCACCAGCGACAACCCGGCCAGAGACCTCACCACCCCGTCGCCGCGCAGAACGGCATCGGCCAGCTCGACCAGCGCGTCCGAACGGGTGGTGAGGCAGGAGTCGAACTCGCCCCGGAAGCACGCCAGTTGCGCCGACGCCAGGTGTGGGGAAGGAGCTCCACCGGTTCGCCGGCAGGGCCCCTTCGTCATTCCCGCGTCAGCGCCGACGCAGACCCGCGATGGGGTGCCGCGCACCCATCGCTACGGTGGCGTCGCGAGCAACGGCGGTGGTTTCCGGTCGGCGACGGCCTCGCGGAGGCGGCGTTGTGCCGCGGCCGGGGCGCCCGCGGTCAGGAGCGCCTCCCTCAACGCGCCGGCGACCGGAGGCACATCGAGGACCCGGGGCTGGGCCAGCGGAGCTTCCGTGGCCAGGCAGCCGCTGATGTGGTCGCGCAGCAGGGACTGGTCGTTCTGCAGGGTGCCGCCGCCGAGTACCACCGGTGTCGGGGTGCGCAGGAGGCGGAGGCGGCGGAGCAGAGCGGTGACCATGGCGACGATTTCGTCGCCGAGGCGTTCCACGATGCCCCGGGCCACGGTGTCGCCTCCGGCAGCCGTCGCGAAGACCAGCGGTGCCAGACCGTGCAGTGCGGTCATCGGCAGGTCGCCACTTCCGACGGCCAGCGCCACGGACTCCACGCTGCGCAGGCCGAAGTGGCCTGGCAGCTCCTGCCGCAGCCGGGTCGCCGGACCCCGTCCGTCACCCGCGCGGACGGCCGCTCCCAGGCCGGCCCTGGCCACGGCGAGCCCGCCGCCCCAGTCCCCGGTGATGTCCCCGAGGGAGAGAAAACGGGCCGAGCGGCCGCCCGGATGGATCGCCGCCGCGTTGATGCCGGCGCCGGAGACGACCGCCACCCCCCAGCCGTCGGGTGCACCGGCATGGAGGACGGCGAGTGTGTCGTTGCGTACGAGGGTGCGGCCGGCCACGTCCAGTCGGGTCAACTGCCCCAGCGCCAGGCGTTCGTCGGTGCGCCGGTCCACGTTGGCGAGGAAGTACGCGCCGACCGAGACCGGGGTCGTGTCGGGCAGGCCGGCCGCTGTCAGCGCGTGCCGGCCCAGGCGGGCGAGTCGTTCGGTGGTGATCTCCATTCCCTCGGTGTGCGGACGGGTGCCTGCGCCGCGTACCCAGGACAGCAGCCGTCCTTCGGTGTCCGCGAGGACGAGGTCGGTCTTGGAGCTCCCTCCGTCGACGCCCACCACGAGGTCAGGCATCAGCGGCTTCCTTCGCGAAGTACCGGGGCAGATGGTGGCGGTTGGCCTCCAGCAGCGCGTTCAGCAGCGCGTCTGCCCGGGCCCATTCGCGGACGAGCGGGTTGGCCATGAGGGCGCGCCGGGCCACCGTACGGTCCCCCGTCAGGGCTGCCTCGACGGTGAGTGTCTCGTATGCGGTGACTGCCTGGACGAGCCCGAGCATCTCGGGTGGCAGGGGCGGTACGGGGACCGGGTGGGGACCGGACGCGTCGACATGTGCCGGGATCTCGACCACCGCCTCGTCCGGCAGGCCGGCGATGACTCCGTTGTTGCGTACGTTCACGTAGTGGTGGGCGCCGTCACCGGTGAGCAGGCTGGTGACCAGTGCCGCCGCGGCCTCGCTGTAGTGGGCGCCGCCGCGCCGCTGAAGCAGTTCGGGCTGTCGGTCCAGCCCGGGATCGGCGTAGAGGGTGAGCAACTCCTTTTCGATGGCGATGACTTGGTCGGCACGGTGTGCTCCGGCCTGCTGGGCCCTCACCTCGTCGTCCGTGCAGTAGAAGTAGTGCAGGTAGTAGGAGGGGATGGCGCCCAGGTCGCGCAACGCCCCTGCGGGGACGCGGACTTGAGCCGCGAGGTCGTCGAGCGCGTCGCCGGTCAGGAGTTCCGGCAGGCGGTCCACTCCGTCGACGGTGACCGAGCGGATCCAGGACAGGTGGTTGAGGCCGGCGTGGCCGAGCCGTACGCGGTCGGGGTCGGTGCCGAACCGGGCGGCCAGTTGCCGCTGGAACTTGATCGCCACGTTGCACAGGCCGACCGCGCGATGGCCCGCGTCCAGCAGTGCGCGGGTGACGATGCCGACGGGGTTGGTGAAGTCGACGATCCAGGCGCCGGGTTCGGCCCGGCGGCGTACCTCGGCAGCGATGTCGAGGACCACCGGTACCGTACGCAGGGCCTTGGCGAAGCCGCCGGGGCCGGTGGTCTCCTGGCCCAGCAGGCCGAACCGGTTCGGCAGGGTCTCGTCGACCAGCCGGGCCGCCTGCCCTCCCACTCTGAGTTGGACGAGCACGGCGGCGGCTCCGTCCACCGCGGCGGCGAGGTCTGTGGTGGTGGTCAGGCGCCCGGGGAAGCCGTGCCGGGCGAGGATACGGCGGGAGAGGGCGCCGATCACGGCGAGGCGTTCGGCGTCGATGTCGTGCAGGACGAGTTCGCCGACCGGCAGCACCCGGGCGCGCCGGGCGAAGCCCTCGATCAGTTCGGGTGTGTAGGTGCTGCCACCGCCGACAACGGTGATTTTCAACAGAGTGCTCCTTGACCAACTGTGGTTGCGGCGACGGCGGTCAGCCCTTGACGCCGGTCAGTGCGATGCCCTCGACGAAGACCTTCTGGGCCAGGAAGAACAGCACCAGGACGGGCAGCAGGAACATCAGCGAGGCCGCCATCTGAAGCTCGTACGCGTTCTGGTGGCCGTTCTTGGCGAGCTGGCTGAGGGCGACCGCGAGGGTCTGGCCGGTGTCGCTGTTCCCCGTGTAGAGCAGGGGGTTGTAGAAGTCGTTCCACGCGTAGAGGAACGCGAAGAGACCCACGGCGGCGATCGCCGGTTTGGCCATGGGGATCAACACCCGCCACAGGATGCGCAGTTCGCCCGCGCCGTCGACCCGGGCCGCCTCGGTGAACTCGTCGGGGATGGTGAGGAAGAACTGGCGCAGCAGGAAGATGCTGAACGCGTCGCCGAAGAAGGACGGGACGATCAGCGGCTTCAGCGTGCCCACCCAGCCGATGTGCGCGTACATGACGTACAGGGGCAGGCTGGTGACCTGGGCCGGGATCATCATCGCGGCGAGGACGACGAGGAAGACGCCCTCCCGGCCGCGCCAGCGCAGCCGGGCCAGCGCGTAGGCGACGGGTACCGAGGAGATGACGACGCCGATCGTGGACAGGCCGGCGTAGAGCATGGTGTTGAGGAGGTCGCGGCCGAACGGCATGGCCTTGAAGACCTCGTGGAAGTTGCCGAACTCCCAGGGTGAGGGCCACAACGAGCCGGTGCCCGCCTGGTGTTGGGTCATGAACGCGGTGAGTACGCCGATGGTGAGCGGCAGGAGGAAGCAGAGGGCGACCGCCACGGCCGGTGCGTGCTCGGCCAGCAGGTACAACAGGCGTCGCCCGGTGCGGGGGTGACGCTTCGTCAGGTCGAGGGTGCTCATCGGCCGCCTCCCGCGTGGTGCACGAAGCGGCGCGAGACGCGGATGAACACCACGGTCGCCGCGAAGATGACGAGGAACAGCAGCCAGGCCATGGCCGAGGCGTAGCCGGTCTTGAAGTAGGCGAAGCCCTGTCGGTACAGCTCGGTGGAGTAGAAGAGCAGCGAGTTGGCGGGGTAGCCGATGAGGTCGTTGCTGGAGGAGGTGGCGTTGGCCGAACTGGAGGCGACGAACGCCTCGGTGAAGTACTGGAAGGTGTAGATCATCCCGGTGAGCAGGGCGAAGAAGATCACCGGGGAGATCGCCGGGAGGGTGACGCTGCGGAACTTCTGCAGGGGGCCGGCGCCGTCGAGTTCGGCGGCCTCGTACAGCTCGCGGGGTACGTCGAGCATGGCCGCGGAGAAGATCACCATCACGTTGCCGCTGGCCCACAGCGCCATGAGGACGAGGCTGGGCTTGGACCAGGCGGGGTCCGAGAACCAGCCGGGGCCGTCGACGCCCACCCAGCCGAGCAGCCGGTTGAGCGGTCCGACCGGGTTGAGCAGCACGATGAACGACAGGGCCGAGGCCACCACGGGCACCATCGACGGCAGGAAGAACAGGGTGCGGTAGACGGCCCGGCCGCGCTTGACCCGGATGATGACCCAGGCGGTGAGCATGGCCCAGCCGGTGCGCAGCGGCACCATGACGACGACCATCCACAGCGTGTTGCGCACCGCCACCCAGAAGGTGTCGGACTCGGTGAACAGGGCGCGGTAGTTGCGCAGTCCGACGAACTGGACGGGCCGGTAGGAGCCGGCCTGGAAGTCGGTGAGCGAGTAGTAGAGCGTGGCCGCCACCGGGTAGAGCACGAAGACGGCGAATCCGACGACGAACGGGGACAGGAAGGCGAGGACGACCCACCAGCGGGCCCGGCTCGGGCTGCGCCGCCCGCCCCGGGCAGGGCGCGTACGCGCCGTGCCCGGGGCCTCGCCGACGGGGGCGAGGACGGTCGTCATCTCTACTGCCCGCTCTCGGAGTTGAGGCTGTCGATCTTCTTTCCGACCGTGGCCAGTCCGCTCGCGGCGTCCTTCGTCTTGCCCTGCTCGTAGTCGAGCAGGAACGCGCGCCAGGTGTCCATGTCCTCGACGCCGGCCGGGGTGACCGCCTTGTAGGAGGAGTGCGTGTTCTCGAATACGTCGACGAACGGCTTCCAGTGCGGGTCGTCGCGCTTGTCCCAGGCCTTGAGCGCGGCGAACGTGGTGGGAATGTTGTAGACCGTGTCGGCGAGGGTGTTCAGGAACGTGGTGTCGGTGGTGAGTTGCTGGAGTGCGAAGAACGCCTCCTGCTTGTGCTTCGAGCCTGCAGACAGATAGGCGACGGTGCCGAGGGTGCTGCCGGCGCCGTAGGTGCCGGACGATCCGTCGAGGACGGGCATCGGTACGACGCCGTAGTCGAAGTCCTTCTTCTCCGTGGCGATCTCACCGACGTGCCACTCGCCGTCGTACTCCATGGCCGCGGCGCCGGTGAGCAGCGGGTTGCCCGCGTCGTCGGCGTGCGGCTGGTAACGGCCCACGAACTTCTGCACGTTCGCCGTGCCGTAGTAGTCGATCAGGTCCTGGTCCCACGCCAGCAGTTGCCGCCACTTCGGGTCGGAGGCGAAGGTCGTTTTCCCGTCCTTGCCGTAGAACTCGGTGCCGCTGTGCGCACCGACGAAGAGGTACCGGTTGACGTCGTAGTCGGAACGGGGGACGAAGCCGTACGTCTTGATCGAGCCGTCCGCGTTCTTGACGGTCAACTTCTTGGCGTCGGCGGTGAGTTCGGCGAGGGTCGTGGGCGCCTTGGTGATGCCGGCCGCGGCGAACATCTTCTTGTTGTAGTAGAGGGCGAAGGCGTCGGTCAGCAGCGGCAGTGCGCACTGCTTGCTCTGGTAGCGGGTGTAGACGAGGGTCGCGGGCGGGAAGGTCTTGGCGGTGTCGATCTTCGCCGAGGACAGGTACGGGCTCAGGTCGGCGACCGTGCCGTTGTAGCAGAACTTCGCCACGTTGTCGGGTGTGGAGCTGATGAACACGTCCGGCGGATCGCCCGCGGCGACGGCCTTGGCGTAGGCGGCGTCGTCCTTGTTGGGCACGAACTTCACGGTCAGCCATGGGTACTTGGCGTGCAGCCGGCCGAGGGTGGCCTTGAACGCGGCCACTTCGTTGGGGAGGTGGTTGAACGTCCACACCGTGACGGTGGTGGCCTTGTGCGAGGCGCCCGGCGATATCGCCGAGTCGGGTTGTGACGAGGTGGATCCGGTCGAAGTACAGCCGGCCAGCAGCAGTACGCCGGCGGCCGTGACGGCCGTAGCCCCGGTGATAGCTTTGAACACTGATCGTCCTTCCTCGGAGATGGCATTCCCTGGGTGACGGATCGGTCGGTCGATCGGGCACGGCAATGCCCGGTGACGTGTGCGGCGGCGCTGTCCGGCAAGACGGCGTCGCCGCGGTGTTTCACACTGCGGTCAGGACAGAGACGACGGTGACTCTGTCTGCGGGACGGGAGTGGTGGCGGCGGCGAAGGCGGCCTCGCGGGCCAGCTCCGCCGACATGGTGGTCGCTCCGGTGAGCACGGCGTCCTGGCCGAGGCCCGACGCGACGACAGGTGGCCGGAACGTACTGAAGTCGGCCAGGTGACGGGCGACCGGTTCGAGCAGCAGGTCGCCGTTGGCGCCGATGGCGCCGCCCAGCACGATGAGTGCCGGGTCGATGAGGGGTACGACGCAGGCCACCACGTAGGCGACGCTGCGGGCCGTGTCGTCCACGATCTCCAACGCGCCCGGGTCCCCGGTGCGGGCGAGTTCGAAGACGGTGCGCGGGCTGCCGTCGCCCGGCAGTCCGAGGCGCTGCGCCCGGTCGCTGATGTAACGGGCGCCCAGATGTTCCTGCACGAGGTCACGGCGCTGTCCGACCGGGGCGACCATGCGGTCGCTGGGCAGGTAACCGGCCTCTCCGGCGACGCCGGTGGCACCGCGCCGGACCCGGCCGTCGACGACCAGACCGAGGCCGAGTCCGACGCCCAGGCTGACCAGGACGAAGTCGTCGGTGTCGGTGCCCAGGCCGTGGGTCCGCTCGGCCAGTGCCGCGAGGTTCACGTCGTTCTCCAGGACCAACGGCACCGGGATCGCCCGGCCGAGTGCGGCGCCGAGCCCCCGCCCTGCGTCGGGAAGTCCGGCAGCGTACGACAGATGCCGTCCGTCGGGGCCGACGGCGGCCGGCAGTCCCGCCACGACCTGGGTGATGTCGGCCAGCGGTCGGCCCACCTGCCCGGCCAGGTCCACGCACATGGCAAGGATCTGAGCGACGAGCGCGTCGGCGCCGCGATGCCCCTGCTGCTCGGACTCGGCACGTCCACGCACGCGGCCGGTGACGTCCGCGACCGCGGCACGGATCTTGCGGTGGCCGACGTCCATGCCGATCGCGAAGGCGCAGTCGGCGTTGACCCGGTACTGGGCCGGTGCCGGGCCCTTGCGGCCGGTCGCCGGGCCGACCTCGGTGATGACTCCACGCTCCAGCAGCAGCGCGACCGCGGCGGCGACGGTGGGCCGGGAGAGGGTGATCCGCCCGGCCAGGTCGGTGGTCGTGACCGGGCCCGCCTCGTCGATCGCCTCCAGCACGGCACGGCCGTTGAGCGAGCGCAGCAACCGCTGCGGGCCTGCTGGATAACGGCGGGTCACGGGAGCCTCGTCTCGACATTCGAGTCTGTAAGAAAGAAAGTTGCTTATTTATACGCGGACGCATGACCGGAATCAACCCTTCGACCACACCACGCCACCCAGCCCTGCGCGAGCCTCCGGTACCGGGGAGTGAAGCCCGTGACGATCCGGCTCAAGTTCCCTGCCCCCGGCCGGGCGCCTTCGTCCTGTACGGAAACTCCTCCCGCCCTCCCCTCCATCGGCACCCATGCCATCCTTGGCCCCGCGAACCGCGACGCCCTCGTACGGCGGCGCCAGGCCCGCGACCGCATGAACCGCGAGTACGCAGAACCGCTCGACATGCCCCAGCGACTTCTGCCGGCAGGGCGTGCAGGTCGCGCTGCCACCCGGAAGGCTCGGGGGATCAGAGATCCAGCCGAGCGGATGATGCGTGCTGCGTCCACGACCGGTGGGGCGGGGAGCAACTTCGGGCTCGGGCCTATGTGTTCGCCACTTTTCAGCCGTGACGTGGGCGGTGTCGAGGACGACGCGGGTGACGTCGGTGAGGCCGGCGTCGTCAAGGCGGTTCAGGACCGCTTCGTGCAGGCGGCCCCGGACACCGGCTCTCAGCCAGATCAGGAATCTGCGATGAGCGGTCGACTTCGATATCCCGAAGCAGGGCGGCAGCGCGCGCCAGGCGCAGCCGCTGACCAGCGTGTAGACGATCGCCGAGAACAGCGTCTCATCAGGGGTGTCCGGTGGTTCCGACGCCCTGCGGACGTACCTTCGACGGCGGGATCAGGGGCTTCGCGATCTCCCACCTCCCGTCCGGAACAAGCCAACTCCACGCATCCCGTACCCCGCCGCGTGAACAGACCAACGTCCGCCTCACCAGGTAGGACGCGGTCTGAATTGGTGATGGGGTCAGGCGTGGCCGCGCGCCGGCGACTTCGGGAGGTGCCGCCCGGCGTGTGAAGTGGAATCGCCAGGCGCGTGCTCCGATGGCCTGGGGCCAGCCCTCCATGCTCTCCACCTCCCATGGAGGAGACGTGACGGGCGTCGCGGCCGCGTGCCGCAGCGGCCGCTCAGAGGTGGCCGTCCAGGAACTTCCGCACCTCGGCGGTAGTCATAGGCCCTGTGCCGTGCGCCACCGCCTCTCCCTCCTTCAGCAGGACGAAGGACGGGGCTCCGGTGATCCCGTATCGCTCGGTTGCTGCCGGACAACGCGTGATGTCGGCGCGGACGACCGTCAGGCGGCCCGTGTAGTCGTCGGCGATGCCACCCACGACAAGGTCCATCACCCGGCAGGGCTCGATCGCCTTGGGCCATGTCCCGGTGAAGTATGCGAGGACAGGGACTCCGCTCATCCCGAGGATGAAATTGAACTCCGCGTCCTCACGGGGTTGGTGAACCCGCTTCGCCATGCAAGCTCCTGACCTCACGTTCCGTCATTCCATCCCCATCTTCCCTCGCGCGGTGTGCCAGGCCCGCCCGGTCGGTCGTCCCGCTGGCCTGTGGGAAGGTAGGCACGGGGCCGTCGCAGAACCACGGTGGTCCCCGGCGCGAGCGGCCCGGCCCCCCGTTCCTGGTGACCTGGCCCGGCTGCCCCGTCGGTCACCCAGCTGCAGCCTCAGTCGAGTTGCATCCGCCACTGTGCTTCTCAGAGACAGCGCCCCCGACGGGCTTCCCGAGGCATTGTCCGGTCCTCGCATCAACCCCCGGTCTCAGCCGGCTGATACAGCCCTTCCCCGGCCGCATGAGTCAGCCGGCCCGAAGACCGACCGCCAGCGTCAGTTCAAGGACCCGGTGTGGCGATGCGAGATCCGGAAACAGCTCCCGCAGCTGCGACATCCGGTACCGGACCGTCTGGGGATGGACGAACAACGCCGCCGCCACCTCGTCCCGCCTGCCCTGGTGCAGCAGCCACTCCCGCAACGTCTCCTCCAGCCGCCGTGCGGTCGCGGCAGGCAAGGTCCGCAACGGTGCGAGGGCTCGGGCCCGCAGGTCCGCGAACGCGTCCACGTCGGCGCTCAGCACCAGCTCGGGCAGGTGGTCCTCGGTGTCGCGGATATCGGAGGAGAGGGAGCGCGCGCGTACGGCTCGTGCGTACGAGGCGGACGCGCGAGTCCATGGCCGGGCCGGGCCGACCACGGCGGTGCGGTCGGCCAGTTGCCGCAAGAGATGTGACCGGTCGGCATCGGGGACGAGCAGCACACCGGTGGCGTCCGGCAGATCGTCGAGGACGAGGGTGCTCGGGTCGAGCGTGCGGTAGGCGGGCCGGGCCTGGGCGGCGGGCAGCAGGACCGCGGTCAGCGAAACCGGAGGCTGCCACCCGGCTCGTTGGACAGAGGCCAGCAGTACGTCCGGGCTCGCGCCGGCGAGGAGGTCGCGGGCCAGGTGTTCCAGGTGACGCTCGTGGTCCCTGCCCCGGGCGGTCAGTTCGTCGGCGTGGCCCGCGGCGCTCGCGGCGGAGAGCTCGTCGATGTAGGCGAAGGTCAGCTCGGCGAACTTGGCGACCTCGGCGGCGGGCAGACCCGCGGGTACGGCACCCGCTGCCAGGCATCGCCAGGCCACGCGGGCGCCGACGCGGTAGGCGCTGAGCAGGGCGTCCATCGAACGGCCGTCGCGCACCTCGCCGCGGCCCAGCTCGTAGGCCGCGTCACCGGCGTCGCCACCTGTGGCGTTCCCGCTCGCGAGGTCCAGGTAGTGCCCCAGGGCGGTGCGGACGGCTCGGCGCATGGTGGCGCCCATGCGGCCCGAAAGGGCGTTGGCGTAGGGAGGGACCTCGTCGATGATCGCCTCGACGACCTCGTCCGCGGTGGTCTTCAGCGCTGCCCGAAGCGCGGTGACCGTCGTCTCATCCAGGGCCAGTTCGCTGGCCCTCCGAACTGCATGCCCCATGTTTTGTTCCCTGCGAACAATTCAGCCGACCAGATTTACGTCCTGCGGTCAGGACTTTACGCCTTGAGGCGCAGCAGGCTGGAGTCATGACGAGTACAGCCCTCCGCACCAGGGCGTGGAAACTGCTGGAGATGGTCACGACGCCGCTGCTGCCGTCGGACTACCTCGACCTGGTCAGCCCGCTGCGCGCGGGCGCTGACCTGCGTGGGCGCATCGAGGCCGTGCACCCCGAGACGGGTGACGCCGCGACCATCGTGATCAGGCCGGGACGGGGCTGGCGCGGCCACACGGCCGGTCAGTACGTGCGGATCGGGATCGACGTCGACGGAGTGCGCCTGTGGCGTGCCTACTCCCTCACCTCGCCGACAGATCGCCAGGACGGCCGCGTCACGATCACCGTGAAGGCGATCCCGGACGGCAAGGTCAGCAACCATCTGGTCCGCAGAGCGAAACCGGGCACGCTGATCCAGCTCGACCAGGCGACCGGTGACTTCGTGCTGCCGCGGGCCAAGCCCGCCAAGGTGCTCTACCTGACGGCCGGCAGCGGCATCACGCCCGTGATGGGCATGCTGCGCGACACCGAGTTCGACGACGTCGTCATGGTCCACTGCGCGCCACAGCCACAAGACGTGATCTTCCGCGACGAACTGCACGACCTGGTCGCGGACAAGAAGCTGCGGCTCACCGAGGTGCACACCGACACGGACGGCAAGCTCGACATTGCCCGTCTCGACGAACTCGTACCCGACTGGGCCGAACGCGAGACCTGGGCCTGCGGGCCCACGGGCATGCTCGACGCCGCCGAGGAGCACTGGAGCGAGCACGGCGTACAAGAGCGCCTGCACACCGAACGCTTCCGCCCCAGCATCGTCGTCGCCGGCGAAGGAGGCGAGGTCACGTTCAGTGCCACCGGCAAGACCGTCGGCGCAGACGGCGCCACGCCGTTGCTGGACGTCGGCGAGGAGGCCGGCGTGCTCATGCCCTCCGGGTGCCGCATGGGCATCTGCTTCGGCTGCGTCACGCCGCTCAAGGCGGGCGCCGTCCGCGACCTGCGCACCGGCGAGATCACCGAGGCCGAGCCGGGCGTCCTCATCCAGACCTGCGTGTCCGCCGCCGCGGGCCCCTGCGACATCGAACGGTAGGAGCACCTTGACCGCCACCGACCCCACCGCCCACCTGACCGCGGAGCAGATCGAGGAGCTCGGCCGCGAGCTGGACGCGATCCGCGACGAGGTGATCGCCGGCCGCGGCGAGAAGGACGCCGCCTACATCCGTAAGGTCATCTCGGCGCAGCGCAAGCTCGAACTGGCCAGCAGGGGCGTGCTGTTGTTCTCTCTCTTCCCGCCCGCGTGGCTGCTCGGCACCGCCGGTCTGTCCGTGGCGAAGATCATGGACAACATGGAGATCGGCCACAACATCCTGCACGGCCAGTGGGACTGGATGCGGGACCCGAAGATCCACTCCACCACCTGGGAGTGGGATCACGTCTCGCCGTCCGAGCAGTGGAAGCACTCGCACAACGAGCTGCACCACACGTACACCAACGTGATCGGCAAGGACAACGACCTCGGCTACGGCATCATGCGCGTCGACGAGGACCAGAGGTGGCACCCGTTCCACCTCGGCCAGCCGCTGTGGAACTTCCTCAACGCCTGCTTCTTCGAGTACGGCATCGCCGCGTACGACCTGGAGCTCGGCAAGAACCTGCAGAAGCGCCGCCGCAAGAACCCGGAGTTCCGCGAGCGGGCCAAGGCCGTGGGCCGCAAGATCCGCAAGCAGGTGCTCAAGGACTACGTGATCCACCCGCTGCTGTCGGGCCCGTCGTTCCTCCCCACGCTCGCCGCCACGTTCACCGCGAACCTGGTCCGCAACGTCTGGACCCACTCGGTGATCATGTGCGGGCACTTCCCCGAGGGCGTGCAGGTCTTCGAGCGCCGCTCGATCAAGGGCGAGACCCGCGGCCAGTGGTACCTGCGCCAGATGATGGGCTCGGCGAACATCAGCGGCAGCAAGGCCATGCACTTCATGACCGGCAACCTTTCGCACCAGATCGAGCACCACCTGTTCCCGGACCTGCCGAGCAACCGGTACGCCGAGGTCGCGGTGCAGGTGCGCGCGCTGTTCGAGAAGTACGAGCTGGAGTACGTCACAGGCCCGCTACCCAAGCAGGTGTTCTCCGCGTGGCACAAGGTCTTCCGGCTCTCGCTGCCGAACAAGAAGCCCAAGGTCAAGACGCCGGACCGCGAGCAGGAGCTCGTCGCCGCCTGATTCCCGGTAGTGGTTCTGATCTCTCGGCCGTACAGGCGGCACCGCCGGGTTCGGTGAGATCCGTTGCGGACGGTGGGCGGCCGCGACATCGGACCGTGCGTCCACGACGCGTACCTGACCGTCGTCGGCGGTTCTGCGCCCACCGCAGTCGACTGGTGGACCGTCACCCACCGACAGTGGTGAGGGCGGATTCAACTGGTCGTCGCAGCACCTCGATCATTGGGGGGTCTCCTATGGGACGGCCAACAGGGTGGACGACGGCGGTGCAGCAAGCCCTTGCCTTCGGCACTGGACGAAACGTGCACGGACGTTGACGGTTTCGCGCGGCATGACGGCCGATGCGTCGTGGCACCAACCGCCCACCTTCTGGACGCCCTGCAGGCCGACTCAGCCCGGCCCGTAGGATGCGCTGCCGCCTGCGGACAGTAGCGGCGAGCGGAGGCGACGATGTTTCAGAACGAGCCGATTTTCCGTCAGCTCACAGCCGAACGGGGTGATGTGCCCGCCCAGGCACGGGCCACAGCGGAGGAGACACTGCGACAACTGAGGCACGTGATGGACTGGAGCGGCCCGATCCCCAACTGGCCGGACCGCACCCGTCACGCAGGCGACACTCCCGTGATCGCGGGCCGACCCACATGGAATCCGGAACACGGCCCGCCCCACAGCGAGCCGCTGACGTAGCGTCAACCGGCCTGCGCAGGGGGCGATTTCCGGTACCCACAAGCCCCCTCCCGTCAGGTACGCCATCGAACCTGGCGCGCATGCCCGGACTTTCGTGCCGGTCGTTCCCGGCGGGACCCCAACCACCAACCCGGGAACGACCGTTGCTTGCGCGTGCTCCTTCTGCGATCCGTGCGGTCCGGGACGGCCACGACCGCGAAGAGCACTGCGGCCTCGTCGGCGAGCGGGGCATTCGACGACAGGGCGGGGAGGTGTGGCGGGGACCCCTCGCCGTTGTGCGCCCTGTGCCCGCACCACCAGGCCCGTCGGCCGTGTCCGCAGCACGAACTCCACGGAGGAGAGCACCAAGCGGACCGCGCCGGTGAGGACGACGACGCCGAGGCAGGACAGAGGCGGGTCGACCAGGAGGGTGTCCGCGTGTGTCCGTGCGGCGCCGAGCAGGAGGCGGGCGGCCGGTTCGGTGTCGGCGGACCCGAACTGGCCGGTGCCGAGGACGACCAGGGCCGGGTCGAGCGCGAGCAGCGCCGGGGGAACCGCGCGCGCCGGAGGAGCCGGGGAAGCGGATGGACCTCCCCGACATCGACACTGCCGTCATCTCCGGCGGTGACCGCCCCTCACCGGCGCGCACAAGCCCGGGACTGCGGAGACCTGACCGATCAGAAACTCGTGCGGGTCACGGCCCCTGCCCAACGGCCAAAGGCCAACGCCCACTTGACTCTGACCCATGACTACTCGGTGCCGGAGAAGACGTAAGCGGGATCCGATTTCTTCCGAGCCCTGACACCGAGGGTCCTCGGGGCTGGCAGGACACCGACGATCGCCGCAGAGCGCCGCTCCGCCATCGAGGCCGCCGGCACGACGTCCCCGGCCCTCCCGGCGAACACCAGCCCGCACCCAACCCGCACCCGCCCGGCACCCGGTCCGGCCCACCCTCCCGTCCCGCCGCGCATCGCTTCCTCAACTCACCCCGCTTCTCGCTTCCTTGAATCGTTGTCGTTCCTATTGACCTCGGTTCGAAGGGCGAATTAGGGTTCCCGCACTTGCATTCACTGAAACGATTCAACACCCGCTCACCCGTGACAAGTTGGGGCTGAACCATGCACGAAACCCACCCGCAGCGTGGCGGCTCGACGCGTCGGTCGGTACTGACGGCCAGTCTGACGACCGGCGTTCTCGCGGCACTCGGTCCGGCGGCGAACGCCGCCTCCTCCGGGACGGCTCGCTCCACCACAGGCGCGCCCTCGGCGAGTTGGTTCGCCCAACCGGCCAAGTCGGTCCGGCCCAGGTTCCGTTGGTGGTGGCCGGACGGACTGGTCGACCCGGTGGAGATCGCGCGGGAGATCGACCAGATGGCCGATGCGGGATTCGGCGGCGCCGAGATCGCGGCCGTGCACCACAGCATCACCGACACCTCCGTGCTGGACACCGCCCACCACGGGTGGGGAAGCACGGCCTGGCGCGACGGTGTGAGGGCCGCGCTGCGGCAGGCCGCGCGCCGCGGGCTGACCATCGACCTCACCCTCGGCCCGAGCTGGCCCGTCGCCGTGCCCGGAGTCACTCCCGACGACGACGCCGCGGTGAAGGAACTCGCCTACGGCAAGGCCACGTTGACCGGCGGCGCGGCCTACGACGGTCCGGTGCCGGCCTCCGTCTACGCGGCCGCCTCCGGTGTCACCGTGCAGAAGCTCTTCGCCGTACAGGCCGCCCGCGTCAACACCGCCTACTCCAGCGGCAAGGCGACCGGCCTGGACGCCGACAGCGTCACGGATCTGACCGACCATGTCTCGGGCGGCAACCTGAGCTGGACCCCGCCCGACGCGGCGACCTGGGTGATCCTGTCGTACTGGCAGCGGGGCTCGGGCCAGCAGCCCGAGGCGGGACCGCACTCCTCCCCCGCCGCGTACGTCGTCGACCACTTCAGCGCGACCGGGACCGCGGCCGTCACCCGCTACTGGGACTCCACGATCCTCGACTCCACACTCCGCGCACTCCTCAGATCGGCGGGCGGCACCTTCTTCGAGGACTCCGTGGAGCTGGAGACCAAGGGTCTGCAGTGGACGCCCGGCCTGCCCGCCGCCTTCCGCGAGCACACCGGACGCGACCTGCTGCCGTATCTGCCGGCTGTCGTCCTCGACAACGGCAACCAGATCTTCGCCTTCGAGGCCCGGCTCACCCAGGAGATCCGGCACGACTTCTGGGAGACCGTCTCCGGCCTGTTCAACAAGCACCACCTCGGAGCGCTCAAGTCCTGGGCACACGGACACGGCATGAAACTCCGTTCCCAGCCGTACGGCCTCCAGACGGACGCCATCGCCTCGGCGGCCCTTCTCGACGTCCCCGAGGGCGAGTCGCTCGGCTTCAAGAACCTCGACGACTACCGCTGCCTGGCCGGCGGACGGGACATGGCCGGCAACCGCATCCTGTCCTGCGAGGCGGGCGCGTACGCGGGCGGCGCCTACAACACCACCTGGGACAAGTTCCTGCGCACCATGGGCGGCGCGTACGCGGCGGGCGTCAACCAGACCGTGATCCACGGCTTCTCCTACGCCACCGCGCCGGGCGTCAACTGGCCAGGCTTCGCCGCGTTCAGTCCGTACAGCGGAGCCCCGGGATACGGCGAGTCGTGGGGACCGAGGCAGCCGACCTGGCGCCATGTGTCCGACATCGCCGGCTATCTCGGCCGCGTCCACGAGGTGCTCCAGTCGGGCACCGCCCGCGCGGACATCGCGGTCTTCCGGCAGACCGGCTACACGGCGACCGGCATCGGGGCCTCCTGGCTGACCTCCACAGGCGTCCCGCTCGGGTGGACCCACCAGTTCCTGAGCGGACCACTGCTCGACCTGCCCGTGGCCAAGGTCTCCGAAAAGCGCCTGGCACCCGAGGGGCCCGCCTACAAGGCCCTGTTCCTCGAAGGCGACTTCTTCTACGGCTCCAATCCCACGCTCGCCGTCGCCGACGCCCGCAGACTCCTGAAGTTCGCGCGCGCCGGTCTGCCCACCGTGCTCCTCGGCGCCTTCGACCAGGCGCTCACCCCGGGTCTCCCCGACGACGGGGAGCAGACCGAACTGCGTTCTCTGACGGCCCAATTGCTCGCTCTGCCGAATGTCCGCCGGCTCACCGACAAGACCCTGGTCGGCGCGGCGTTCGCGGAACTCGGCGTGACCGCCGACGTCGTCCACTCCGTGGCGTCGACCCTGCTCAACGCCCACCGGGTCACCGACGAGGCCGACTTCTACTACCTGTGCAACGGCAAGCACGCCGAGACCGTCAAGCCGGCGGTCGCCCTCATCGACCATGACGTCACACTGCGGGCAACCCATCGCAAGGGCTCCCGTGCGGTCCCCTACCTGCTGGACCCGTGGAGTGGGCGGGTCACCCGGCTCGCCCAGTACACCCAGAACGGCGACGCGTTCACCTTCCGGGTGACGCTCCAGCCGGGCGAGACTCTCGTCGTCGCGCTGGGCGACCCGGGATTGTTCGGGGACCGCTGCGGCAGCCGTCCGCACGCGGTCGCCACCGACGCGGACAGTGTGCTCTTCGCGGACGGATCACTGGCGGTACGCGCCTTCACGGCCGGTGCCCGCACCACCACCCTGTCAACCGGCCGGAAGGTCACGACGAAGATCCCCGAGGTGCCGGCCGCCCTCACCCTCGGCGAGTGGACGCTCTCCGTCGACGACTGGCAGCCCGGCGCCACCGCGACCGCCACCACGATCGTCACGCACACTCTCGCGCTCGACGCCCTGCTGCCGTGGTCGCAGATCCCCGAACTGGCCGACGTCGGCGGCATCGGCCGCTACCGGACGACGGTCACGCTGCCGAACGCCTGGACCTCCGGCATGGGGGCCCTGTTGCGGCTTGGCAGTGTCAGCGACACCTGCCGGGTCACCGTCAACGGAACACCGCTCGACCCCGTCGACCGGCTCAACCCCGTGGTGGACCTCGGCGGGAATCTGCGCCGCGGCGGCAACACAATCGAGATCGAGGTGGCCACCCCGCTGTTCAACCGGCTACGGATCAGCAACCCCACCGTGTTCGGCACGTCCGCGCGGCAGAACCACGGTCTGGTCGGACCGGTCCAACTCACGCCATACGTGCAGCGGACCGTGGCCTGAGCCCCGGCACCGCACCCGAGGTGACCTGACGCGGGCGCCGCCGACGGCACGGTCCCCAGCAGCGCTGGTCCCGGCGGCCGTGGAGGTGAACGGCTGCCGGGATCCGTAGGACTCTTCCTTCATCACTACTTGGTCTTCACGGCGTCCCTGATCCTCTCCTTGCCACCCTCCGCGCCTGTGTCACATCCTCTTTCCGCAGGTCACTGTGGCCTGAAGGTGGGTGATGATCGGGTTTGCCGTTCGGTTGAGCGTCGTTGGACGCCGAACCGAACGGCAGCCGGAGGGATGGTCAGGCGGCTGCCGAGAGGGTGGCCGGGACCGTCTCGGTTAGTACTGCAACGGTGCTTGCCGTGACTGCTGGCCAGCTCGTTTGTTGGTGCGGTTATGGGTGGGGACCTTGCTGAAGTCAGGTTGTGGGGGCCGGGTTGCGTCCATGGAGATGGTGGGGCGGGTGGGACTCGAACCCACGGCCGACGGATCATGAGTCCTTTGAGGATCTTGGCGGCCTTTGCCGATTCACGCCGTTCTTCCAGGTCAGGCATGCTGATCAGTGTCAGCCCTGTGCAGTGCTCGTCGGCCTGCTCCTATCCTTGTGGCCCCTCAATGGCCCCTGGGAGTCGATGAGTTGGACGCTCACCACAGCAGCAGCCGCGTCCGCCCAGTTCAGCCGAGTGGCTGGAACCCTTCGCGCGACAGAGTCCCTTACCGACGCGCTGATGCTCCATCCCAGGCACCGGGCTGGAGCATCCTCCCTGACGTCAAGATGCGATCCCGTCCACCGGAACCAGCCTCAGACAGACCGGTCACGTCCACAACCCACAACACCGCCTGCGACTGAGGGCCAGAGACCGGGCTGCCACGTCGGTGAAGGTCACGCTGTCCCGGCCTTTGGCGACCGTCCTGTCACGCAGTAGCCGAAGGCCTGAGAGCCACGAAGGTCAGGTAGAACATACGAGTGAACGTACTGTGCTGCGCCGCTTGCGGGCTCCGTCTGACCGAGCCCGTCCGGCGCATCGACGAGATGCCCGAATACCCCGGCTGGGACGGCAGGCCCGACGCGGAGGGACGACGACACGGCCCAGCGAGCGTGCCGCGCGGCGTCTACGTGGTCGATCCGCTGCCGTTCGGGGCGCCGTTCGAACCGTGCGCGGACGAGGACGAGGACGCGTACGACGGAATCGTGCCAGGCGGGATGTGGATGTCCGACGAACGGGGCTTCCTTGTCTCCGCCGGGCCGTGCGGCACGTACGTCCTGCACCCGCTCGACGTCGTCGACCTCGGCTTTCACCCCGACACCTCGCGCATCAGTGGTTGCTGTGGCCTCAGTGCGCACTACGGAGTCAATCGCGTCTGCTCGTGCGGAGCCGAGGTCGCCATCACGGCCTCCGACTGCTCGAGCGGCTACGAGACCCGGCTCGTCCCGGACGCCGTCCGTGTGGAGTCCGCCCCATGAGCACCCATCGTCGCAACACCGCACCGCCCCGCGAGGACCTACTCGCCACGGCCATGGAGATGATCGCCGAGCGCGGTCTGGAGAAGCTCACCATGGCAGCACCGGTCTTGAGGCCGGTATGAGCAGCGGCCATCTCCTCCACTACTTCCACTCCAAGGACGAGTTACCGCTGCGCACCCTGGAGTGGAGCGAGGGGCGGCTCGGCACCGAGCGCGGGCGGCTGCTCGTACGGGCGTCGTCAGCCCGCGAACGGCTCGACGCGTACGTTGGCCTGTACGTCCCCGACGGCCATCGTGACCCGCACAGGACCGCTGGAGGTCTGGAACCGCTCGAAGAGCGCCGCCGCCGACGCGGACGCCCGCGAGCGCCAAGCCGCCATCGAGGGCGCCTGGCACCACGACCTCGTCGCGCTGCTCGCCGAGGGCATCTCGCACAGCGAGTTCCGCCCAGTCGACCCGACCGCTTCACCGCCCGGCTGCGCGCCCTCCTGGACGGCTTCTCCATCCCCGCGGCCATCGGCCTGCGCGGCACGGGCCGCGAGCAAGTCATGGCATACGTACGAGAGTTCCTGGACGAGTCGCTCGCGCTCCCAGCCGTCGTGGAGGGGTGAGAAGACAGCCAGGTGGCTGCCTCGCTGGTCCGGCTCCGGGCCACCCGGCCGTCAACCGGCCGCGCCTTCAATGCCCCGGTGCACCACATACCCCCGGTGACGGTCAACCGCACCGGCGCCTCCGCCAGTTCGTCCGCCGGCGTCTCAACCGGATCCAGGGTCAGAGCCGTCAGGTCGGCGCGGTGGCCGAGGGTGATACAGCCCGCCGCCTCGGCCTCTCCCGCCGCCCGTGATGGTGGCCAGGGGCGAAGAAGGCAGTGCCCCAGCGGCCCACCAGTAGGCCCAGGGCGTAGGGCGGCTGAAGGGTGGGGTCGCCTCTGCGTGAGCGGCTGGACGAAGGTGACGTGCCGCGTCAGGCCACTTCGCCGACGAGGAGACCCGGCAGGATGATGTCGAGCGCCCCCGTGAGTCGCTCGTGGAGGTCGAACGGGGCTGGTTCTTCTCGGATCCAGCGCAGGATTGTCGTGAAGTAGCAGGCGGCCAGCAGTTGTCCGGCCTGGTCGCAGCCGACGTCCGCCCTGATCTCCCTGCGCTGCTGACCCTGTTCGACGATCCTGGCGAGTTCGATCTCCAGGGACGGATCCTGAAGGAGGCTGCCATACCTCGCGGAGGCGTCCATCAGGACGGTGGTCTCGGCGCGGGAGGCGACGTTGAGGTCGGCCATCTCCTTCAGGTAACGGCGCAGCCGGTCTCCGACCGGCAGGTCCTCGGCGCACTGGGAGCCGAGGATCTCGTTGACGCGCCCGCGGCGGCGGGCTCCCCATTCCTCGAGGAACCCGACCTTCTGTGAGAAGTAGTTGAAGACGGTGGCCCGGGCGACGTCGGCGGTTTCGGCGATCTGGTCCATGGTCGTCGCCTCGTACCCCTGGGTGACGAACAAGTGCAGTGCCGCGGCGTAGAGCTGATCGCGCACCTGCTGTCGCTTGCGTTCCCGGCGTCCGACGGGCGGCGCTGCGGGCACGACTTCGACTCCTGCCTCCGGGATCTTCATGGCCTCCAGTACAGCACAGGGCTGCACGGGTATTGACGCCACCACACGACCTTCTTAGATTGTCCTCCATTGATGGACTCAAGTCCAACAATGTACTCAGGTCTCGCTATTTGATGCGGGGCGAAACAGGAGGCAACGTGGCTTCCGTGGCATCCCGAACAGGCTGTGTCGAGCTCGGACACGGCTGTTACGCCTGGATCGCGGACACTGTCGGATGGGGCATGAGCAACGCCGGGCTGATCACCGGCCGGGGCGAGTCACTGCTCGTCGACACCCTCTACGACCTGCGGCTGACCAGGACCATGCTCGACGCGCTGACGCCTCTGACCGCCACCGCTCCGATCGCCACCGTGGTCAACACCCACGGCAACGGCGACCACTGGTTCGGCAACCAGCTCGTGGCCCACGCCGAGATCATCGCGGCCCGCGGGTCCGTGGCCGACATGCGGCAGGTGGGTCCGGCCGAGATGCTGGCACTGACCGGTATGGACAGCCCCGCCGGACACTTCGCGCGACGGATCTTCGGCCGCTTCGACTACACCGGCATCGAACCCGCCCTGCCGAACCGGATCTTCGACGGCGAGACCGTCCTGGACATCGGCGGCACCGAGGTCCGCCTCATCGACGTGGGCCCCGCGCACAGCGCCGGGGACACGATCGTGCACGTGCCGCAGGCCCGGACGGTCTACACCGGCGACATCGTCTTCGCCGGGGCGGCGCCGGTCGTCTGGCACGGCCCCTTCGCCCACTGGCTCGCCGCCTGCGACCTGCTGCTCGGCCTCGACGCGGACATCGTCGTACCCGGCCACGGCCCTGTCACCACCAAGCAGACCGTCCGCGAGATCCGCGACTACCTCGAACACGTCCACGAGCAGGCCACCGCCCGCTTCACCGCCGGCATGCCGGTCATGGACGCGGCCCGCGACATCCGCCTCGGCCGCTTCGCCTACCTGCACGAGAGTGAACGCCTCGCCGTCAACGTGCACACCGTCTACCGGGAGCTCGACCCCGCGCTGCCCCCACTCGACGGCCCCGGGCTGTTCGGCTGCATGGCCGAGCTCTGCCCCCGCGTCTGACGACGCCCCGCCCGCCCCCGCCTGACGAGGCCCCACCCTCCACCGACGGCGCACCGCCCCTCCCGATGCGCCCAGCTCCCCGCCGTCCCCCCGGGCCGTACGTCCCGCCAACCTTCCAAGGAGGAGACATGGTCTCCACCCCTGCCTACGACCCACCCGCCGCCCCGTCGTCCGAAACCCCACCGGCCGCCACGGCACGCCACACCGGCACGATCATCGCCGCCTGTCTGGCCGTCTGCCTGGCCCAGATCGGACTGGTCCTGCCCGCCGCGATCAACGGCGTCATGCAGCGCACCCTCCATGCGTCCGGCGGAGAACTGACCTGGATCAGTGACGCCTTCCTGGTGCCCGCCGCCGTCCTCGCGCTGACCTTCGGCGTCGTGGGCGACCTGTACGGCCGTAAGAAACTGGTGGTGGGCGCGGCACTGGTGTCCGCCGTCGGCTACCTGGTGTCCGCCACCTCCCACTCGGCAGCCCAGTTGATCACCGGGCAGGCGATCTCCGGCATCGGAGCCGCCGCGCTCTTCCCCGCCTCCTTGTCCATGATCACCGCGATCACGACCACCCCGGCCGCACGGGCCAAGGGGCTGGCCTCCTGGACCACGGCCCTGTCGCTCGGCGCCTTCCTCGCTCCGCTGATGTCCGGCGGGATCGTCGAACACGCCTCCTTCCAGTGGGCGTTCGGCGTGACCGGCGTGCTCGCCGTGATCACCGCGGTGGGTGCCTGGCTGCTGGCCACCGAGTCCAGCGCCCCCGAGGGCCGCTCGCTCGACTGGCCGGGCCAGATCGCCATCGCCGTGGCCATGCTCGCCCTGCTGTACGGCATCATCCAGGGCCCCTCCGACGGCTGGAGCTCGGTGCCCGTCGTCGCGTCCTTCGTCGCCTTCGCCGTGTTCATCGTCGCGTTCGTGCTGGTGGAGAGCCGTAGTGCGGCCCCGATGCTGCGTCTGGAGCTGTTCCGTATCCCGGCCTTCGCCGCGTCGGCCGCGATGGCGGTGATCGGCATGTTCGGCTTCCTCGGCGGCGCGTACGACCTGAGCATCCGCCTCGGGGTCATCCAGCACCAGGGCCCCTTCCAGGCCGCGGTGCCCTTCCTGGTCATCCAGGGCGTCACTCCGCTCATCTGGCCGCTGCTGGTCCGGCTGCTGCACCGGGTGGGCCCCGGCCCCATGCTCGTCACCGGGTTCGTCTCCCTGGCCGGCGCCCAACTGTGGCTGCGCGCGGTGCCGATCCACGAAAGCGGCCTGATCCCCCTGCTCGGGCCGCTGGTGCTCAACGGTGTCGGCTTCGGCCTGGTCGTCGCCGCCCTCACCGCCGCCGCCGTCAACGTCGTACCGCCCGCGCTGATCGGCATGGCGGGCGCCACCACCAGCCTGGTCCGCGACCTCGGCCAGACCCTCGGCCCCGCCATCGTCGGCGCCGTCGCCCTCGGCATGGCCACGCGTGAACTCACCGGCAGCCTCGCCAACGCGGGCCTGACCCCCAAGGAACACGGCATCGCCTCCGCCGTCCTGCACGAGGGCGGCCCGCTCGCCCTGCACAGCGCCGACCTCGGTCCGCTCAGCGCCAAGCTCGCCCCGTACACCACGGACGCACTTGCCCACGGCTACAACAACGGACTGATCCTCACCGCCGTCGCCTGTATCTCCGCCGCCGTGATCGCCGCCGTCTTCGTCGGCTTCGGGCGCAAGGGCACACTGTCGGCCGAGGCTGAGGGGAGCCCGGCATGAAGTTCGCGACCTTCGTGCACGACGGGAAACGGCAGCCGGGAGTTGTCGCCGGCGACCAGGTCCACCCGTTCGAACACCCCGTCGAACTGCTGGATCTGGTCATGGAGGGCGAGCAGTCCCTGCGCGGGACGGGCGAACGCGCCCTGACCGGCTCCCTGCCGCTGCCCCTGGCCGACGTACGGCTGCTGCCACCGCTGCAACCGCCGACCGTACGCGACTACATGACCTTCGAGAGCCATGTCGCGGGCATCGCCAAGGGATACGGCGACACCGTCCCCGACGAGTGGTACGAAGCCCCCGCGTTCTACTTCACCAACCCGTACTCGATGATCGGCGCCCACGACGACGTGCCGGTACCGCCGGGTTGCGCACGCTTCGACTTCGAACTCGAAGTGGCCGCCGTCATCGGCAAGGCCGGCCGGGACCTGACCCCCGAGCAGGCACGCGAACACATCCTCGGCTACACGATCCTCAACGACTGGTCCGCCCGCGACCTCCAGGGCCGCGAGATGAAGGTCAAACTCGGCCCGGCCAAGGCCAAGGACACTGCAACCACCCTCGGCCCCTGGCTCGTCACCGCCGACGAACTCGAACCCCACCGCAACCCGGAAGGCCTCCTCGACCTCGGACTGACCGTCCAGGTCAACGGCGAGACCGTCGGCCAGGACCGACTCACCAACATGGCCTGGACCTTCGAGGAGATGGCGGCGTACGCCTCCCGCGGCACCTGGATCCACCCCGGCGACGTCCTGGGCTCCGGCACCTGCGGCAACGGCGGCTGCCTGGCCGAACTCTGGGGCCGCAACGGCCTCCTCGAACCCCCACCGCTGGCCCCCGGCGACATCGTCACCATGGCGGTCGAGGGCATCGGCGCCATCAGCAACACCGTCGTCGAGGGCGTCGCCCCAATCCGTCTGCCATCTGCCCGCCGCAGGGGATAACCCCCCGTACTCGTGGGGGCGGGCCGGAGCGACGGCTCTCTACGGGACCACCGATCCCGGCGCCTGCCTGGACCTGAGCCCCTCGACCGCGTAAGCGGAGGCCGACCCGCCGCCCCGCCAGGGGGCGGCTCCCCAGGCAGCCGCGGGCGCCTCCGTCATACGGCACCCGAGGGCGGGTGACGGCCACTCATGAGTCCGCCAGGGATCGTGACGACCCTTGCCGATCAACGCTCACCTTTGACGTTTCGCAGGTCAGATGTACTGATCGGTGTCAGTCCTGCGTGGTGCTTGTCGATGTGTTTCTGTCCCTGTGGCCCTCAATGCCCCCTGGGGATCGATGAGTTGGATGCTCAGCACAGAAGCAGCCGCGTCCGCGCAGTTCAGCGAAGGGGATAGAGCCCCCCACACAGCGGATTCCTCTTCCCCGCCAACTGGGCTTTTCGCCAGCCGGTTCACCTCCACGCACACGCAGAGGCCGCGCGTGTCGTGCGCGGATCCGGGCTCCGTCGCGCATGAGGCACCGGCCCGGAGGGCCTTCTCTGCCAGCCGTCATCCTGCTGGCGGGCAAGGGACCAACTGGTCGTGGACGTGTGGAGGCATGACGCGCGCATGCTCGGCGAGTGTGTCGAGGAACGCGGTGGTCAGTGGGTCCGGATGGGGCCGGGTGTAGGCGGTCAGGGTGCGGCGTACGGGCGGGTCGGGGCGGAGCAGACGGCCGGCGAAGTGGGGCGGGACGACGTTGGCGGGGACCAGCGCGGGGCCGAGGCCGGCGGCGGCGAGCAGGGGTGCGGCGGCGGTCTGTTCGGTGCGTACCGCTGTATGCGGGCGAAATCCCGCGGCGGCGCAGGTCCGGTCGAGGATCTCGGCGAGTCCGTTTCCTGTGGCGTAGTGCACCCAACTGCGGTCGGCGAGGGTCTTGAGCCGTACGTGGGTGGCGCCCTGCTCGGCGGCCGGGTCGTCGGCGGAGACGACCACGACGAACTCCTCGGTGCCCAACTCGCGCAGGAGACCGTCCCAGCTCGGCGGTCGTGGACCGACCGCGAGGTCGGCGTGTCCGGCGGTCATCGTGTCGTGGAGTTCCGCGGCGTGCCGGTGCTCCAGCAGGCGTACCTGGATGTGCGGGTGGGTCTTGTGCCAGACGTTCAGGACCGGCGGGAGGACGCCGAGGGTGACCGAGTACACGGCTGCGAGCTGGAGCTCGCCGGCTTCCAGCCCGGCCGCACGACGGGCCGCGGAGCGGGCCCGGCCCGCGTCGGCGAGGGCGGCGCGGGCGTGAGGCAGCATCGCTCGGCCCATCGGGGTCAGCCGGACCGAGCGCGGGAGGCGTTCCAGGAGGGGGCCTCCGCTGTCCCGTTCCAGGGCGCGGACCTGGTGGGAGAGGGCTGGCTGGGAGACATGCAGCAGCTCGGCGGCGCGGGTGAAGGACCCGGTGTCCACGACGGTCACCAGGTATTCCAGTTGCCTCAGCGTTGCCATACACACAGGTTATGCCAGAGGTAGAAAGTATGTCTTGGACGTATCGATGAGGCGTGGCGCAAGGTCGACATGACACAGCCGTACGCACCGGCGTGCGGCGTGAGTGAAGAGGTGCCTCCATGTCTGCCTCCCCTCCCCGCTCCGTTTCCCCGGCTCTCGAAGGCCGGCGCATCGTCGTCCTCGGCGCCGGCTCCCGGATGGGCCGGATCCTGGCCGCGCGGGCGTCGGCCGCCGGGGCCGAGCTGATCCTTGCGGGCCCGGACACCGGCAAGCTGAAAGTGACGGCCGACGCATTGCCCGGAGCAGCCAGGGTGCTGGCGCTCGATCTCGCGGACGAGGCCTCGATCGCCGCGTTCGCGACCGAGGCCGGCACCTTCGACCACCTGGTCTCGACGGCGGCGATGCCGGCCAACGGGCCGGTCGCCGAACTCGAACTCGTAGCGGTGCAGCGGGCGTTCGCCGCCAAGGTGATCGGCCCGCTGCTGCTCGCCAAGCACCTGGCCGGTCAGGTGCGTGAGGGCGGCTCGTTCACCTTCTTCTCCGGTGTGGCGGCGTGGCGACCCGCACCGGGCCGGGTGGTGATGGCCACCACGAACGGCGCGCTGGCCTTCCTCGTCGAAGCCCTGGCAGTGGAACTCGCCCCGCTACGGGTGAACGCCGTCTCCCCCGGCATCGTCGACTCCGGAGCCTGGGACGCCATGGGCGACGGCAAGGAGGCGTTCCTGCGCCGGACCGCCGAGAGCAACCCCGCCCGCCGCGTCGGCACCCCCGACGATGTCGTCCAAGCGGTGCTGTTCACGCTCACCAACCCCTACGTCACCGGCACCGTGCTGCACGTCGACGGCGGCGGACGCCTCGCCTGAGCCGGCGCCTATACCGCAAAAAGCGCGTCAGATATGCAGCTCACAGCCGCACATCTATTGTCCTTCTTTCTTGAATTGCGCGAGGACCTCCACTTGGGCGCGACTTTCGAGTCATCAGTTGCTCAAGACGCACTCGGAGCAAGGCTCATGCGGGCCAAATGCGCCGACTTGACGGCCGGCAGCGAGAGCCGAGATCAGTCGATCAGGAGCTTTCAGGAAAATATAGTCAGCGGGGTAGCTGACCTGCGCGGAGTCATCAATTCTGGCGCCTCCGACCTTTTCGAGTTTCTTGACCTACTTGGAAAGGTTAAGCCCTTCCGTCAGTGGCTGCGTGACCAACAGCCCGACGCGGATCTGATCCGCGAATATTACGCCGAAACACTGAAGCGAAATTTCTTCAAGAATGAGCACACCAAGACACTGAGGTGGCTTCTCCCAGCAATGGGAGAAGCCACCATCATGATTGCTCGCTGCCTGGGCCTGGAGATCTCACCTGCGGTAGATATCGCGGCTACAGGAACCCTGGCCCTCTACGACACGGTGGACGGCACTCTTCTCGACAAGTTGTCCAAGGGATGGCGACCCAGCAGTTTCGTCGACTCGGAACTCCGCCCATTTGTAGCCCGCGGCGCCGTGCCGCTGTAACTTCCCCCTCTGGTGGTTCGGAGAGGCGAGCATGCACCCGCCGGGGTGTCCTCCAGCGAGCCAAGGCGATCCCCACCATCGACCCCCGGCTCACCGCCCGCTCCCCCAGACCTTCGCCCTCCAGAGGGCCGACGGATACGTACAGATCCTCGGCTCGGGACAGGACAGCGCAGCTGAGCGCGGCTCCGGCCCGCCGCTACGGGGGGGTAGCGGCGGGCCGGAGGTCTGCACCGTGCCACGGCTGTGGGCGGGGCGTACGGTGCGCCGACGAACTGGCTGGCGGACGCCCCTGGTCACGGTGCCGGACGCTCGGGATCCTCCTCGCTGGCAGTGCGGGGTCACCGCCAGCGCTGCACGGAGCCCGCCCAGCTCATTCCTGCGCCGACGGCGGCGTGCAGGACGGTGCTCTGCGGCTTGAGCCTTCCCTGGGACCGTGCGGCGTGCATGGCCATGGGGATCGAGGCCGCCCCGGTGTTGCCGAACGTGTCGGCGGTGACCACGAGTTGGGACGTGGAGATGCCCAGTTCGGCGCTCAGGGTGCGCAGCATGCGCGCGTTGGCCTGATGCGGGATGACCAGGTCGATCTGGTCCAGGTTCAGGCCGGACAGCCGGGTGAGCCTCTCGATGATCTGCGGGAAGACCTCGTGGAAGTAGGCCGCGACGGCTTTCCCGTTCATGTGCAGGTAGTGCCCGCCTTCAGCGACGGTGAGCTCACTGGCCGGGCGGGCGCTCCCTCCGGCGCGGATCCCGACGATGTCGGCCAGTCCCCCGTCCGATCCCTGCGCGCTGCACAGGATTCCCTCTCCCGCGGGTGTGGGACCTACGACGACCGCGCCCGCGCCGTCGGCGAACAACACCCCGGTGGAGCGGTCGCCGGGGTTCTGGAACTTGGAGAACATCTCAGCCCCGATGACCAGCGCGCGGCCCCCGGGGCAGGATGCCGCCAGGACGTCGCGGGCCAGCTTCAGGGCGTAGAGGAATCCGGCGCATGCTCCGCCGATATCGGTGGCCCAGGCCCGGTCCGCGCCGAGCTTGTGCTGCACCCGGCAGGCCGTGGCGACCGCGAGCTGGTCGGGTGTACTCGTGGCCAGCAGGATGACGTCGATGTCCCGGGCGGTCAGCCGGGCATCGCCGAGTGCCTGCTCGGCGGCTGCCAGCGCGAGGTCGGACGTGGCCTGCTCGGGCTTCGCACAGCGGCGCTGGGTGATGCCGGTCATGCGCTCGATCCACGCGGGCTCCACCCCGTACTGTTCGGCGATCTCCGCGTTGGGGACGCAGCGGTCCGGGATGTGCACGCCCAGCCCGTGAATGCCCCACGCGGCAGGCGCCGATGCCTGGCCGCTCATGGGCGGACCGCCTGGGCGATCGCCTCCTCCACCACAGCGGCGCACCCCGCCACGGTGGTCTCCGGCCCGGCGAGCAGTGAGTCGTCGACGGGTGTCTGGAACAGTTCCTCGGCGCGGACCGCGATCTCCACGACCTGGAGCGAGTCCAGGTCGAGGTCCTCGACGAGTCGGCTCTGCGGCGCGAGTTCGTCGGCCGGGAGCTCGGCGACGGCTGCGACGAGGGCGGTCACCCGGGTCAGAATGTCGGTGGCTGTGGTCATGTGGGAGTTCCTTGCTCGGGGCCGGGAGGACGTTGCCTCCGCGACGAGGGCCGGTGGTTGCCCGGTGGCGGGTGGTGCGAGCGTGTTGCGGTCGGCGGCGGTGAGGATTTCCAGGTCGGTGTAGAAGCGTCCGGACGGGCGGGGCTGGCCCAGCAGGATGCGGCGGCCGGCCTCGGCGGTCAGTGCCCCGCCGAGCGCAACGCCCGAGGCGAGCTGCGGCCAGCTGCTGAGCGTGGTGCCGATCTGGGGGATGGAGGCGGTCAGTTCCGGGCTGATGCGTTCCCGGTCGACCATGGTGAGGATGACGTCGACCATCTCCTGGTGGGTGGGGTCTGCCAGATCGGCGGAGGTGGTCTCGCCGAGCAGCCCGTGCAGGAGGGGCCGGTCGGGTTCGAGGTCGAACCGCTCGACGTCGAGGAGGCCCCGGTCGTTCGCGTCCATGACGACGGGGACGCCGAGCGCCCGGGCCCGCTCACGGGCGGCGAGTTTCACGTACGGGGTGTCGCACTCCTCGACGAGGAGGTCGATGGGACCCGCACCGCCGGAGAAGAACTCTTCCATCGTGTCGTCCGTCAGGCCGCCCTGGTAGATCTCGATGTCCAGCCAGGGGTCGAGTTCCAGCATCTGACGGGCCGCGAGCACGCACTTGTTCAGGCCGAGATGGTGCACGCCGGCCCGCAGCCGGTTCAGGTTGGAGACGCTGAGGGAATCGAAGTCGGCGAGCTTGAACGATCCTCCGATGCCCTCCATCGCGAAGGTCAGGGCGGCACTGCTGCCGACCGAGAGGCCGATGATGCCCACCCGGCACCCCAGCAGCCGGCGCTGCTGGGCGCGGTCGATCCGCCCACGGTTGCGGTCGGTGCGCACCAGCCGGAACTCCTCGCGCGGCAGCAGATGCACCAGCCGTCCCGACCACGGGTACCAGGCCCATGTTCCGTACTCGTCCCGGGCGGCCCCGTCCAGCTGCTCGGCCACGGCCCGCTCCACTGACTGCGGCGAGGAACGCAACCGGGGCTCACGGCTGGTGACCAGTTCTTCCAGCTGGTCATCGATGGTGTCCATGACCTCGCGCACCTCACCCGAATCGAGCAGGTCCTGCACACCGAGCCGGTCTTGCTCGCGCGCCAGGTCGAAGAGCACGGGCCGCCAGCCCTCACGGGCCGCGGCGTCACCACGCCTGGCCGCGGCCCTGAGCGCAACTGCCGGCGGACGGACTCCTTCCCGCTGCGGCCGGTCCGCCCCGAGGCCACGGTCGAGTCCGGCCTGCTCCGCAGGGACGACGGCGGCCGGGAAGGCGTCCTCCAGGCACTCGACCAGCCCGGCGTACTCACCCGCGGGGAGGGCGGATCGATACAGCATGATCACCACGTCCTCGGTGTACCGCTCGACGTAGCGGCGCGTGCCCGCTACCGGACGGAAGCCGAACCGCTCGTGGAACCGGTCCTGCCCGTCGGCGGTACCCGAAGTCCCGATCATCGCCTTGGCGCCCAGGCAGCGCGCGGCCGCGATGGCGAAGGCGTTCAGATGGATCCCCAGACCCAGCTTGCGCGCCTGGTGCTCCACCACCAGACGGCTGTGCTCAAACGTTTCCGCCGTGCCGAGGCCGTGCTCCCGCAGGCACTCCTCGAAGCGCTCCGCACCCAGGTAGGCCCGTGTCTGGAACAGCTCGCCCGTCTCAGGCGTCGACAACCTCACATACCCCAGCGGCGGGCCGCCCGCCTCCCGCCTCCCGATGAAGTGCCAGGCACCGAAGTCCAGGTCCTGCTCATCGGCGTACCCGCCGCCGGACGTCCGGAAATCGGGACGACGACCACGGTCGAACAGGATCCTCGCCCGCAGCTCCCGAACCCTGCCGACCAGCTCCGCCTCAGCCGACCCCGCTCCCCCCAGGCGGAACGCGGACACATGCCACGGCACGCCCTCAGCCATCGGAACACTCTTCATGACCAGCAACCCTCTTCGACTCACGCACATCGCCCGGCAGCATTCCGGCAGGTCGCATCCAGCGCCCCGGGATCACAACGACCGCCCCCTTGATCGGTTGCGCGCCGCAAGGGCAGACATTCGATCTTGGCTTTCCGATGCAGGATGGTGCTGGGCTCACGGCGTGGTGACGACGCGATCACGATGGTGGCCCGGAGCGGTGCTGGTGCTGGTGCGGGTCGTTGAGCGCGGCGTGAAGGGGCGGGATGACGACGCGACGCGGGTGATCTTCACCCGGCTGACGGGCGTGTACTGGCCGGCCAGCGACGAAGACTGCCGAGGGTGTCGTGAGCTTCTCGGCGGCGGCGTGACGAAGACAGGCCGCGCCAACCGAGATACCCACCCGGGGCGGGGCAGGGGTCCGCTGACCCGCATGAAACGGGCACGGATGGTCATAGTGGCTGTTGTAGGGGGCCGATCTACTTCAGCAATCGAGCCCGTATCTCAGCAGTAGGTGAGCAGTCGACTGTCTACTTGAGCAGATAGCGCACTGACCAGCAAAGACGGAATTCGGGAGTCCGGAACCCAGGATCTCAGTAGTTCTCGCCGAAAAAACAACGCTAAGCCGTGCGGCAGCCTGATCTGAACAACCTATACGACGAGTAGATCCAGCAGTGGGCTAGCTTCGTCGTATACGCACGCGTGTAACGGGAGTGGCGGACGACGTCCGGCCCAGGAGAGATTGGCAGCGGCCATGAAAATTCCCCGCAGGGCCCATTCCGACCAGCCGTGGCGGATCCACGAGTTCACCGGCGACTTTCGGACCGAGGACGTGTGGTCCTTCCGCACCCCCGGTGCCGGACCGGACGACTTTCCCGTCATACTCGCCGCGATGCAGACAGCCGGCGGATTCGCCAAGCCGCCCCGTGCAGTCCGGTTCCTGTTCGTGGCGCGCTCGAAGCTAGGTGCCCTCCTCGGTTGGGACAAGCCCAAGACGAGCCTCGGGACGCGTGTTCAACCGCTGTATGACCGCCTGCCAGGCGATCTCCGTAAGACCGTCGACGTCTCCGACACCAGCGACGCCCCGTTCACCCCCGTGTACCTGCTCCACAACGAGTCCGTCCGCGAACTGGCGAACAAGACCTGCCACGCCGTCATGCACCTGGGGTGGGTGCCGACCGGAGACGGCGAATACGAACTGCGGATGGCGATCCTGGTCAAGCCCAACGGCCGGTTCGGACGGGTGTACATGGCTCTCATCGCACCGTTCCGCTACCTGATCGTCTACCCCGCGATCACCCGGCTGTGGCAGCGAGCCTGGCGGGACCGCCAGCTTCCACCCACCGCGAACGTCGGTCTTCGACCGTAGTCGCGGCGAGCGTCGACACCACCGGCGAACTCGCCCGCGTCCAGACCTGGACCGGCGCCGTCATACCCCCCGCCCAGCCCTACACGCCCGCCGGATACCACCAGGCCGTCACCCCCACCCGCATCCTCGACACCCGCACCAGCAGCGGCGTCACCGCCGGCACCAGCACCATCGCGACCGACTCCGTCACCCATCTGAAGATCGCGGGCGACAGCGTCACCACACCCGTCACGGGCGCACCCACCACGATCCCGGCCTCGGTCACCGCGGTCGCCGTCGACGTGACCGCCACCGCACAGACCGACGGCGGCTACGTCACCACCTACGCCGACGGCACCCAGCAACCCAAGACCTCATCCACGAACTTCACCGCGTCCACCACCGCCACCGGTTACCAGATCGTCCCCGTCGGCAAGATCGACCTCTACACCCACGTCAACACCACCGGCGGCACCGCCGCCCTGATCGTGGACGTCACCGGCTACTTCACCAGCGACGCCACCGTCACCGGCGACCAGACCTACACACCGCTCACCAGCGCGGTCCGCGCCCTGGACACCCGCTCCAGCATCGCCCACACCAGCCTCACCGCCACCGGCACCGTGGCCGCCGAAAGACCTTCACCCTGCAGATCACCCGCCAGAACGGCATCCCCAGCACCGCCACCGCCGTCGCCATCAATCTCGCCGCCGCCGACGCCACCGGTACCGGCTACCTCCAGACCTACGCCACCGGATACGCACCCACCGCCGCCACCAGCCTCAGCTTCAACAGCGGCAACGCCATCGCCTCACTCTCCGGCGACGTCCCCATCGGCACCTCGGGAACCATCACCATCTCCGTCCACGCCAGCGCCACCGCCGTCCTCGCCGACATCTCCGGCTACTACACCACCAGCACCACCGGCCAGAAATTCCACACCATCAACCCCACCCGCCTGGTCGACACCCGCAGCGCCATCGGCGGATCCACCAGCCCCGTCGCCGCCAACAGCACCTACACCCTCACCAGCACCACCACCCAGCACGTCACCACAGCAACCACCTCCACCATCGCCGCCATGGTCACCATCACCGGCCCCACCGCCGGCGACACCCTCGCCAACCTCACCCTCACCCCCACCGACACCAGCGGATCCATCACCCTCTACAACGACAGCACCGGCACCACCGACCTCGTCATCGACTCCAGCGGCTACTACACCTGACACACCCGCCACACAGAACCCGCAGGCCCTGGGGCCGGGCACGCAGCACGTGCCCGGCCCCAGGGCCAACTACCAACTAGCCACGTCGACTTCGAATGCACCCGGTACGCCGGTACGTCGGAGAGCTGGCACTGAACTTGATCGACTGATGTCAGGGCAGTTCGACGGGCCGGGCGCGACCTCATCGACCGCCGGACTACCGGCTCGCGTCTCTTCGCGCTGGGCCTGCAGGAAGGGACGCTGCGGCGCGAGGGAGGCATTCAGTCCAGGGCTTCGACCACTGCCTCTGACACCAACAGCCCTGCCTCCTGGACCCGTTGACGCACGTCTCCGTCGTACAGCCAGGCGCAAGCCTCGATGGCCGGGTGGAGTTCGGCGAGGATCAACGCCGCACGCTTCGGCACGTAGGTTTCGTTCCTCCATGCCGTCCGACACCCGTCGATCTCCTCCTGGAGCCGAAGAAGCGCCTGCTCGTCGTTCAAGCGGGACCACCGTCTCGCCGACTACGACGTCGCGGAGTTCGGGGTGCCCGCCGAGCCGATGGGCCGGCAGTGGGAGCGGTGCGCCTCCGTGAACGACGCCTGGGGGTACAACGCGTCGAAGGAGACCACCTACAGATCCGTGAAGGATGTCCTCCAGGAGCTCGTCACGGTGGTGTCCCGGGACGGCAACCTCCTGCTGAACATCGGCCCCAAGGGCGATGGCTCGGTCACCGCCGGTTCCCAGACCGTCCTGAACGGCCTGGCCTCATGGATGGCGACGTACAGCGACAGCGTTCACGGCACCAGCGGCAGTCCGTTCTTCAGCGACCCTGTATGGGGCCGGGTCACCAAGAAAGGCGGAAAGCTCTTCGCCCATGTCTTCACCTGGCCCACGAACGGCCGGCTGCAGATCCCGGCGATCGACAACACGATCAGCCGCGTCTATCTGATGAACAACCCCTCGGTCTCGCTCTCGTACACCGTCACCGACCAGATCAACGTCAGCGTGCCGGCCACCGCGCCGAACGCCGACCTCTCCGTGGTGTGCGTCGAGGTGCAGGGAATGCCCACGAGGGTCTCGCCGACGGTGTTCCAGAATGTCGGCTACCAAGGCACCCGCGCCGCTCTGCCGCTGGGCAGCTACACCTCCGCCCAGCTGTCCGCCGCCGGTCTGGGGCCCGCCCAGGCCTCCTCCATCCTGGTGCCCAACGGCTACCAGGTGACGGGCTACTCCGGCGAGAACTTCACCGGCACCGCCTGGACGTTCGCCTCGAACGCCGCCGACCTTCGGACGACCGGTAACAATGACGCCATCGCCTCGCTGAAGGTGACGTGCAACCCGGCCACGTACTTCCGCCTCGGCAACGCGACGAGCGGCCTGGTGCTGGACAGCGGCGGCAGCTTCAGCAGCGGCTCGAACCTGAAGCAGTGGGAGCCGGTGGACAACGCCAATGTCCAGTGGCAGGCGATCGATCTCGGAAACGGCTACTACAGGCTCGTCAATCGCACCAACGGCCTGGCCGCCGACGGGTGGGGCGCCACCGACAACGGCGACCCGGCCCGGCAGGGCACCTGGAACGGCGGCGTCAACCAGCAGTGGCAGATCACCGACCGCGGCAACGGCCAGTACTCGATCGCCAACCGCGGCACGGGACTGGTCCTCGACGGCGGCGGCATGGTCCCCGCAAGGTCCGGGGCCAAGCAGTGGACGTGGACGCAGAGCACCAACCTGATGTGGACATTCAAACCAGTCGGCTGACGGGCGAGCCCCGTGGCAGGCCGGCCGTCTTCGTCAGCGGGCGCCTCTCATCCGATAGGCGCCCGCAGCGGCACGGGTGCTGAATCCTTGGAGACCGTCGGTGGACCGATGTGCGTCATCCGAAGGGTGGGCACATGTGATGCACCTGCCACCGTGTTCGGCGAAGAACAGTGCCGCACGGTCCTGGACGGTCGCGCACAGCGAGTCGATCAGCCGGCTGCGCACCGGGGGGCCGAGGACACCCGGCGATCCGAGAACACGCCCCATCTCGTCGTCCTTGTTCGCGCCTCGGTCCCGTTCGAACGTGGCCGCCTCGTGGGCAGCCCGGAGCGCCTCTCGGCATGAACGACCTCGTCCATTCGCCGAAGACGGTTCCGCCCGAGCCGGCGCCTCGCGTTCACGAGCCGTCCCTCGCATTCCGGCGTCGGAGTGGCGCCGATCGTGACACGAAATTAACTATTCACCCCAAAAGCCCGATTTAATGATCATTGCCGTTCCTATACATAACTCAGGAGTCCGCTCCACGAGACGAGGAACCGCATGCTGAGAGAAAGACCAGGTGCCCGGCGACTGGCCGCCGGGCTGACGCTGGCCCTGTGCGCGGCGACGGCGCCGACGGCACAGGGATACGGGCCGGTGTCCGCGCGGTCGAAGGGAACCGGGGACGGCACGGTCACCGTGCGGGTGGTGACCGAGGTGAACGCGAACGGCGCGTACGACAGCGTCCTGGAGCCCGGGATGGCCGGGGTGAAGGTCGCCCTCCGGGACGACTCGGGCCACACGCAGACAGCGACGACCGGAGCCGACGGCACCGTCACCTTCGCACCGGCGTCCTCCGCGCTGACCGGCGGCAAGTACCGCATCGACGTGGCCGACCCCGACTCCGCCACCTACTCCCCCGCCGTCGCGGGCCTTGGCAGCGGTGCGGACGTCATCCGCAGCAACACCGGGTTCGTGGACGTCTCGGGCGGCACGAACGTCACGTACACGACCGGCTTCTGGGATCCGGGCCTGTACTGCCAGGAGAACCCGACCCTCGTCACGTGCTCGCTCGCCAAGGGAGACGCCACCGGCCGCAAGGGGCTGGTCACCTTCGCCGGGGACTTCTCCGACACACACCCCGGCGGCGACGTCACCCAGCTGACCGGCAACACCGCGCAGCAGGCGGTGTTCGGCATCGGCACCGACCGCACCGGCAACGTGTACACGGGCACTCTGGTCAAGCGGCACACCGCCTACGGGCCGGCCGGCGCCGTCCCGGCGATCTACCGCTACAACGGCACCAGCAAGGCCGTCTCCACGTTCCTCACCCTGCCCGGCACCCTCACCGCCCACGACAGCACCGGCAACTACCTCCACGACGACGTGGTCTACGGCCGCGTCGGCCGGGAGGGCGTCGGCGACGTGGACGTCTCCGGGGACGGCAAGACCCTGTACGCCGTCAACCTCGGCGACGGCAAGCTGTACACCGTGCCCCTCCAGGGCAGCGGCGACGGCGTCACCCCGGGCACGGTGTCGTCGTACGCCGTGCCGAAGCCGTCGTCCTGCGTGGGCGACTGGCACCCGTACGGCATCGGAGTGCGCAGCAAGCGGGTCCTCGTCGGCGGAGTGTGCGGTGCCGAGTCCACCGTCAGCTCCACGGCTCCGCACGGCGATCCCACCCAACTCAGCGCCCACGTGTACGAGTTCGGGAGTGGTGGCTTCACCGAACTGTTCTCCACCGGCCTCGCCTACGAGCGCGGCTGCGCCTACCGTTTCCTCGGAGCGCCGGCCTCCGCCTACCGCTGCGCCGACGCCACCCGGGTCGGCGAGGTGATGAGCGCGGACTGGGAGGCGTGGAACCAACGGGTCCCCGCCCCTGAGACGCACCGGTTCGTGGCCGCGCCCCAGCCGATGCTGACCAACCTGGAGATCTCCGACAACGGCGACCTGGTCCTCGGCTTCCGCGACCGGTTCGCCGACATGCAGGGACAGGGCACGTACGACTACGGCGGCACCACGCTCGTCAGCGCCATCGCCGCCGGTGACGTCCTGCGCGCGTGTGCCTCGGGGACGGGCTACACCCTGGAGTCGAACGGCAGCTGCGGTTCGCTCACCGGGAATCTGCCGGGCAACAAGCTCGGCCCCGGCGGCGGCGAGTTCTACGACGACCTCACCGTCCTGTCCGACGCCCACCACGACCAGATCGCCGGGGGCGGACTGGTTCTCCAGCCGTACCGCAAGAAGCTGTGGAGCACGGTCTTCGACCCGTACACGAACAGCGCCTACGAGCAGGGCGTGCGTCGCTGGAACTCGGAGAACGGCTCCATCGAGGGCGGACTGACCATCGAGTCGACCTTCGCCGCGGGCTCCGACCTGTTCGGCAAGGGCAACGGGCTCGCGGACCTGGAGATCATCTGCGATCAGGCGCCCGTACAGATCGGCAACCGGGTGTGGTTCGACACGGACCGCGACGGCGTCCAGGACCCCTCCGAACCGCCGATCGCCGGCGTGAAGGTGACGCTGACGCCGAAGGGCGGAGGTGAGCCGATCACCGTCACGACGGACGAGAACGGCGAGTACTACGTCGGCACCGCCCAGGGCCTCAAACCGAACACCGCGTACGACATCGTCTTCGACTACAGCGGCGTCGACCCCTCCGCACTGCCCGGCTCCCCCTCCCTGGACGAGCTGCGCTGGACGACCCGGAGGGCCGGTGACGACCGGCTCACCGACTCCGACGTGGACGACGAGGGCCGCACCGGCGTGAGCGTCGGCGACCCCGGTTACGTCAACCACGGCATCGACGCTGGCGTCAGCGCCCGGCAGCGGGGCCATCTCACGGTCGTCAAGAAGGACAAGGTGACCGGGAAGCCGCTCGCGGGCGCGTCCTTCGAGCTGTGGCGGGAGACCAACGGCACGGACGGACTGCAGATCTCGGGCACCGATCCGGACACCAAGGCGGGCGGTACGTGCACGACGGGGGCGGACGGCCACTGCGTCTTCCGCGATCTGCCGCTCGGCGCCTACTACCTGCGCGAGACCGCGGTCCCCGGCGGCTACGTCCTGCCCGGCAACCCGGTCGTCGGCCCGTACTCCCTCACCGCCGACAACGCGGTCGAGGGCGACGGCAAGGTCGTCACCCTCACCAACCGGCCCGACCTCAGGCTCACCCTGCTGAAGAAGGACGCCAAGACCGACCGTCCGCTCGAAGGCGCGGTGTTCGAACTGTGGCGGGAGTCCAACGGCACCACGGGACTCCAGACGTCCGGCACCCACCGGGACACCCTCCAGGACTCCGGCTGCGCCACGGACGAGCGGGGCCGCTGCGCCTACCGGCAGCTGCCGGCCGGCAGGTACTACTTGCGCGAGGCCGCCGTCCCCGAGGGCTACGCCCTGCCGGCCAACCGGGTCTCCGGACCGTACGACCTCACCGCAGGCAACGCGGACATGGGAGACGGACTCGTCGTCACCCTTCACAACAAGCGCGGCGAGCCGTGCAAGGGCAAGTGCTGACGGGTCACCCCCCCCCGAAGTGAGCGGCGCACACCCGCAAGGGTGACGCCGCGCGGGCCGCGCACCGGTGTCGACCGGCGCGCGGCCCGTCCCCGTGTAAGAGACGTTCATGCGAACAAAGGCAACATCCGTGCGCGCGCGGACACCACGCGCCCTCACCTGGGCGGCTCTGACCCTCGTCGCGGCGCTCTCCGCGTGCGGCTGGCTGTGGCTCACCGGTCACGACGGATCCGGCCCCCGCCCCCTGACCGCGAGCGAAACCCAGCGCCTGGCCCTCGCCCGTTTCCGCACGTACCAGGGCAGCCCCACCGAGGTCACCGTGCACGCGCCGGTGCCCGGCGCCACCGCCGTCGTGCACGCGGTGGTGGACCAGCGGCGGCACCGCGCGGTGGGCTGGTACGAGACGACGTCCGGTACCGCACGGGACGGACGGGGCCTGCTGGCCTGGGACGGCACAGGACTGGCGCTGGCCCGTCCCAAGGGCACCACCGTCGCGGTCGGATCCGTCCCTCAGGCCGTTCGAGAGGCCGGCCGGCTCACACCGGACGCGTGGATCCGGCGCCCCTTCGGTCACGACGCGTTCGACACGGCCCTGCGGCTGACCCTCACCATGGCCGCCGACCGCCCCGACAATGCCCAGCTCCTCGCCCAGTCAGGGGCACTCCACCTGCGCGAGGAGGACGTCGACGGCAGCTCCTACGACGTCTTCTCCGGCCCCCGCCCCCGTCCCAACGCCTCCGCGAGCCCTGCCGCCGGCCGCTCCCCGCTGACCTACTGGATCGCCCCCGACGGCCGCCTACGTCGCGTCGCGGCGAACCTCGACACCGGGCACACGGCGACCATCGACCTGGGGGCCACCCGTGTCCGGCCAGGGGTACCGGGAACGCCGTGGTCGCCACGACGGTGAGCGGCACGGCGCCGGACGGCGTCCACAGCCTCAGCCGCGGTCCGCTCCGGGGCGCCCGGCGCCGGGCCCCGATCGGGCTAGCCCGATCTCACCGACCCGCGGCAACTGCCGTATCCATGGATGCATGAAGGCGCGCATACGCAGGCTCTGCCTGCTCACGGTGGTGCTCCCCGCCCTGTCCTGGCCCTCCGCCCTCCCGGTGTCCGCCGAGCCGGCCCCCGCGTGCACGGCGATGACCGGCCCCTACCAGCGGGAGATGGAACGGCACCTGCAGCTCCCGGTCGACGGCCGGCAGTCGGATCAGGACTGCCGGGCGATCCGCGTGTTCCAGAGCGCCAACGGGGTGCGCCCGGCGGACGGTTACGCCGGGCTGGCAACCTACCGCACCATGCTTGTGGTGGAGGCCCGGCCGAACCCGAACGCGGCAGGCCGGTGCCCCGTGCGTGACTACAAGGTGGCCTGTGTCGACCTGGACCGCCAGCTGATGTGGGTGCAGACGGGGCGCAGGACGGTGTTCCCGCCGGTTCCCGTCCGCTCCGGCCGCGACGGCGACGAGACGCGCACGGGCTGGTTCCGTGTCTACTGGCGGGACCTGGACCACTATTCCGACCTGTACGACAACGCCCCCATGCCCTACTCGCAGTTCTTCAGCGACGGGCAGGCCTTCCACGGCAGTTACGTCGACCTGTTCGAGGGCGGCTCGCACGGCTGCGTAAACATGCGCCTGGACGACGCCCGGCGCCTGTGGGACGCGCTGGAGGAGGACGACGCGGTGTTCGTCTGGGGCACCAAGCCCGGCACAGAACGCTCACTCACCCGAGCAGACGTGCCCCGAGATCCTCCCCCGCCCGTGCCCCGGGCAGAACGTACGCCACCGCCGATGCCCGGTGCTCGATGAACCGGCTCAGGTCGTCCCGCTCGGCCAGCCGCTGCTGTACCCGCACGAACAGGGCCGGGTCCCGCATGAACGCCAGGAACAGCAGGCCTCGGTCGTCGGGTCCTTCGTCGTAGGAGTAGCCGCGGCGCAGCATCCGCGCTCCCCCGTCGAAACGGGGACTGGCCGCGCGGACGTGGGCGTGCAGCGGGATGACGTACCGGCCCTGCGGGCTCTTGGCGAAGATGTCGACGTCGTCGTGTTCGTGCCGGCGTCCCAGCGGGGCGCCGTCGGCCCGGTGCCGTCCGATGATCTCCTCCTGGCGTCGCGGTGCCAGCCGGGAGAAGTCGCCGACGCGGATGTGGACGCGGCGCACGACCAGGAAGGTGCTGTCGCCGGCCCAGACCCACTTCTCGCGCTCCTGCGGTGTGGGGTTCTCGGTGCCGTCCTTGAAGCCGAGCAGGTTCCGGGGCGTCTGTCCGGCGGGGGTGGGCGACAGGAACCCGGTCTGCCGCCAGCGGGGGCGCAGGGCCTCGGCGGCGAGACCGGTCAGGGTGGTGGCCGCCTGTTCCGTCGTACGACGGTCGTCGGCGCACAGCTGGACCAGCACATGGCCACCACAACGCGCGGGATCGAGACGGTCGCCCGGGAAGGGAGGCACCTCGCGCAGGGCGTCGGGAGCAGAGACGCCCAGCCGGCCGGGCAGCAGCGGGCCGATGCCGACGGTGGCAGTGAGCCGGGCCGGGGCAGGCTCGGCGTCCAGCGCCCTGGACCACCGGGCGAGAACGTCCCGTACGGCCCGCCGGCCCGCCCGGCCGTACAGGTCTGGTGCGAGGTCGTACGACACCACGAGCACGGCGGGTTGTTGCGGAGTGGTCACTCCGGCCTGCCGGGCACCCCGGAAGGTGAACCCGGTGCCGCCAGGCGCGGCCGGCCGGCGCTCCGGCGCACAGGCGGCGGCCGCCCCGAGGACGCCGAGCCCCGCCGTCTCCAGGAGGAAGCGGCGGCGGGAGGGCTCGGGGGAATCGCCCGGTGTGTCGTGAAAGAGATGTGCTGTCATAGGAGTGAAAAGGACGATACATCTGCGAACGTGCGAAAAACTCTCTTTCTCTCTCTGTCCCGGGCCGTGTCCCGCGCACTGCCGGCCGTGGCCCTGCTGCTGGGTGCCGCGGGCTGCGGCGCCGGCGGTATCGGCGGCGGTGCGGCGGGCGCGGGCGGTGGAGCCGCGATCGTCCGGGTACCGCAGGACACGGCGTCGCTGCGGACCGCCGTGGAGCGGGTCCGCCCCGGCGGACTGGTACTGGTGTCTCCCGGCGTGTACCGGGAGAGCGTGACCGTGGCCAAGCCCCGCGTGGTTGTGCGGGGCACCGACAGGAACAAGGTCGTCGTGGACGGGGAGTTCCAGCGGGCCAACGGCATCACCGTGACCGGCGCGGGCTCCGTCGTCGAGAACCTCACGGTACGCAACCACCTCGCCAACGGCGTGCTGTTCACCGGCGTGACCGACGAGAAGCTCCAGGCGGGCCGGGCGGGCGGCTCGGCCTACGACCCGCTGGACACCGTCAAGTTCCCGCCGCTGAAAGGCTTCCGGGCCTCGTACGTGACGGCCTACGACAACGCCCTCTACGGCATCTACGCCTTCGACGCCCGCTCCGGCGTCATCGAGCGGTCCTACGCCTCCGGACAGGCCGACTCCGGGATCTACGTCGGCCAGTGCCGGCCGTGCGACACGGTGGTGCGGCACAACACGATGGAGCACAACGCGGTCGGCCTGGAGGTCACCAACGCCTCGGAGCGGCTGTACCTGCTCGGCAACCGTGCCTCGCACAACCGGGTCGGGCTCACCCTCAACTCCAACGACCTGGAGGCGCTAGGCCCGCAGCACGGCGCGGTAGTCACGGGCAACGCGTTCACTGACAACAACGACGACCAGAGCCCCGAGCAGGCCGACGGCGGCTTCGGTATCGGCGTGGGCGCCGGCGGAGCCCGCGGCAACGTCCTGGAGCGCAACCTGATCACCGGCAACCGGGCCGCCGGAGTACTGCTCAGCGACGTCCAGGGCTACCCGGCCCGCGACAACACCGTGCGCGCCAACGAGATCACCCGCAACGGCACCGATCTCGTCCTGGCCACCGCCACACAGGCCGGCAACTGCTTCACCGCCAACGCCGAGTCGACCACCAGCCCGGGCCGGATTCCAGGCACGGAGAGCTGCGGCACCGGCACCGTGTCCGCCGCGCCGACCACGCCACCGCTGGGCCACGCGAGCCCCGTCGCGGCGCCGCCCGGCATCTCCTTCCAGGACGTCCCGCCGCCACCACCTCAGCGCAGTCTCCCCCGCGCCCGCACCGCGCCGCCCAGCCCGGCGACCGGCCTGCCGGGCAAAGTCGACCCGGGGCGCTTCGCGCTACCGCCCCGGGTGACGGCCCCGGTCTCGGAGATGCTCCCGCCACCAGGCGATGGTGGCGATGGGCAGGGGGACAGGTCGGCGGGGGCCACAGCATCTCCGTAGGTCTCCGGGGGAGGCGCGGCTCGGGACTGCAGCGGCATGGCGTGGCGACTCCAGGACCCAGTCGATGCCCGTGCGGACGACGTGGTCGAGGCTCGCCAGTTACTCGTTGCCACCACTCCACCACTGACCACCCCCGTCTCAGGCAGGGTGACGCCGGAGTAGCCGCTCCCGATTCCCTGCGTCCTGCCAGCGTCCCGAATGCGGCGCCCAGCCATTCACAGAGGCCACCCGCGGCGGCCTCCACCGCCTACAAGCCTGGTCATCCCCGCAGGTCAGAAGAGTTCGAACTACCGTTGCCAAGTAAGGCTGTTGAACTCACGCGCAGCGGATTTACTCCGTTGGGCCAAAGTCCTGAATCCACACGCCCGATGAGACGTTTCCGCAGTTCAGAAGCCTGCACAGCTGGGCGGGTGGCACTCGAACCCACGGCCGACGGATTATGAGGCCTTTGAGGATCTTGGCGGCCTTTGCCGATCAACGCTCATCCTTGACGTTTTCCCAGGTCAGATGAGGCCATCCATGTTGGTACTCCTCAGCCCTTGTCGGCCTGTTCCTGTCCTTGCGGCCTCAACTCGGCCTCAATGAGGCCCGGCAGGGTCTGGCCGAGCCCATGAAGATGATCCGGGCCGAAGCGTTCGTCATCCTCGACGGCACCCTGCCGCCGATCGACCGCATCGCCGCCGATACCCCGTACCACTCCGGGAAGCACAAACGCCACGGCATGAACGTCCAGGTCCTCACCGATCCGTTCGGACGGCTGCTCTGGGCCTCGCCGGCTCTGCCCGGCGCGACCCACGATCTGACCGCCGCCCGCACGTACGGGATCATCGAAGCCCTCGCCGACACAGGGCTCAAATGCTGGGCGGACAGTGATGATGGGTGATGGCGTCACCGATAGATCTGTCCCTTGGGCTGACTGACCGGAATCTCGTGTCCTTGCCTTGATCCGTCGGTCTGTCGGTGACGCCGTCGCACGTGGCCGGCCAAAGGCATCGTGACTTCATAGGGGCTTGTGCGAGAAGACCCGTCACTGTCGTGTCCGCCTGCCTCGACTGGCGCGTGTTGCCCTGTCAGCACGATGAGAAGGCAGCAGCTCCTGCATGATCGACCAGCAGCCCGGGAACGAAGTCTTCGCCGGAGTCGACACCCACACCGATACCCACCACGCCGCCGTCGTGGACCCTCTGGGACGTCCCCTCGCCGACCGAGAATTTCCCACGACCACCCAGGGATACCGCGCCCTGTTGACGTGGCTCATCACCTTCGGCCACGTACAAGCCGTGGGTGTGGAGTGCACAGGCTCCTACGGCGCCGGACTGACTACGGTGCTGAGCGCGGCCGACCTGACGGTGGTCGAGGTCAACGTCCCCGACCGGGGTACCCGACACGCCCGCGGCAAATCCGACCCGATCGACGCCTATGCCGCCGCCCGCGCAGCAGCCTCAGGACGAGCTACAGCCATCCCCAAGTCCCACACCGGCACGGTGGAAGCCCTTCGCCAGCTGCGCGTGGCCCGCGCGTCTGCGATCAAGGCCAGAACCCAGGCGATCAACCAACTCATAGGCCTGCGGGTAACCGCTCCCGAACCTCTGCGTGCATCGCTCACGGGGCTCACCCGTACCGCCCTGGTCAACTGCTGCCTCCGGCTCCGGCCGGCAGCTGATCTCACCTCTCCCGCCGACGCCGCTCGGTATGCGCTGCGGCAACTGGCACGCCGCATCCGCATGCTCACCGAGGAGATCGACGAGGTCACCGAACACTTGGCGACGCTCACCACGTCCGCCGGGCCTGAGCTCGTCGCACTGTTCGGCGTGGGCACCGAGACCGCCGGCCAGCTCTTGGTCACGGCCGGCGACAACCCCGAACGCCTGCGCACAGAGGCCGCGTTCGCCGCTCTGTGCGGCGCCGCTCCAGTTCCGGCTTCCTCCGGACGCACCGACCGACACCGACTCAGCCGAGGCGGGGACCGCCAGGCCAACCGCGCCCTCCACATGATCGCGGTGGTCCGGATGCGCTATTGCCCCCGCACTCGCGCCTACGTTGCACGCCGCACCCAACAGGGACTGACCAAGAAGGACATCATCCGTTGCCTCAAACGCTTCATCGCCCGCGAGGTCTACCACGCCCTCACTCGCACTCACCCCGGCAGCACTACCTCAGCAACTTGACTTCTATAGGAGCATCAAGGCATATCAAGGCGCTGGCAGACCCGTTCGAGTACCGTTTCGGGGCCGCCGCCTCAAGCGGTGGAAGCGCCGCCACAACACCACCCACGCCATGGCCCGCTGCCTCGGCGAGCGGGCCATAGCCACCCTCAAGGGCTGGCGCCTCCTGAGGAAGCTCCGCCGCAGTACCAATCGGATCACCAACGTGGTGAAGGCCGTTCTCGTCCTTCACCACGCATCAGCATGAGGCCGGAAAGGGCTCACTGATCGACCCCACCGAGAAGTTCTGTCTCGTTCGGGTCGATCAGTACGGGGCCGGCGTGGGCGGCACCCACCTGACGGGGACTGCAAGTGCCTGGCCCAATGCGCGGCCGCCCAAGAGGGCTACCTCGCCGGGCTTCCCAGAGCCTTTGGCTTCCCTCCGGGGTGCCGCCCCGTTCATCGGTGCGATCGGCATCCACTGCGGCACAGCCTGGCCGTTGCGGACTCGGCCTCCGACCTCGGCCGGTTCCGCGCGGTCCTCATCGACCGCCCCCGTTCCGGCGGTTCGACAAGATCCTCATCTCCCGCTGACATGTTCGGAGCCGAGAGCCTGTCGGGAGTCGAGGCCGTCGTCACCGACGAGGTGCTCGCCTGACTGATAGCCGATCCAGGTGCGAGAACCCGTGGGAGAGGTGTCCTCGGGGGCAGTTGCACCGCGCAACTGATGTCCCGGCTGTCATCAGTGTCGGACCGGGTCCGGGATCACCGTGATCGCGTACTCGGTGTTCGCGGGGTCGGTGGAGAAGAAGTGGGCGTTGGTCAGATAGAGCTTGTCGCCGTGGCGGGCGAGGGTGGTGGGGGTGTCGAACCGGGGGTCGCTCACCTCGGCCGTGAGCCGGCCGGCCGTGCCGGACTTGTTGAGCCGCAGGACGGTGAGCTTGTTGGGCGTGTTGCGTACGACGTAGAGGGTGCGGCCCTCCAGACGCATGCCGTCGCCCCAGGCCATGTCCACGTCGCCGAGGTCCACCGGCGTGGCGTGGCCGGTGGCCGGGTTCACCCGGAACAGCGTGTTGGAGTTGGTGTCGACGACCAGGAGTGCCTTGCCGTCGGGGGTGGGGGTGATGCCGTTGGAGTTCCATCCGTAGTTGCCCTCCCCTCCGTAGGGCATCCCTTCGAGGGGGATGGTCCTGACCTGGCTCTGCCGGGGCAGCTGACCGTGCTTGCCCAGAGGGATCTTGTACAGGTTGGAGGCGAAGGAGTCGGTGACGTAGACGGCCCCGTCGAGGACCGTGAAGTCGTTGATGGCGGTGTAGGAGCCCTTGGCGGCCAACTGGTAGCGGGCCAGCAACTTGCCGCTGTGGGAGTCGATCACGCGGACGCTCCCGCCGTAGCCGTCGGCGACGAACAGACGGCCGTGGTGGTCCAGCAGGATGCCGACCGATCCGACCCCGGTGGCCGGAACGAACACGCGCCGCTCTCCGGTCCTCAGGTCGAAGCGGTAGATGGTGCCGTCCACGAAGGACGTGACGTAGGCCGTCGAGCCCTTGATCACGATGCCTTCGGGGCGCATGCCCTTCGGCATGTTCAGGGTCGAGGGCCACTGCGCCGGGGCCGTGGTGTGCATCGCGTGCGCGGTCTGGGTCACAGGGGCTGACGGCTCGGCGGCGTAGGCGATCGGGGCGACCGTCAGCACCGCCGCGACCAGGCCGGCGGACAGGACAGAGGACAGTTTCATGATCTCGGTTCCTTCGAAATCGAGTTACGCGATTACTTTCAATATAGTCCACTCTATCGGCTAGAGTGTCAACATGAGTGGAGTCGAGGAACGACAGGAAGAGCAGGCAACTGTGTCCGGAACACCCGAGCGGCGCCGCTACCGCTCCACGCTGCGCGACGAACGCGCGGCCGACACCCGCAACCGGATCATCGACGCCGCCCGCACCCTGTTCAGGGAACACGGCTTCGCCGGCACCACGGTCGCGGTCATCGCCAAGCAGGCCGGGGTCGCCGCTCCCACGGTCTACGCCGTGTTCTGCAACAAGGCCGAGATCATCAAGGAACTGGTCCGCCGGCTCGAAGCCGAGGCCGACGGCGAACAGTGGCGCGCCCGCATCGGCGCCGAACCCGATCCGCGACGGAAACTCGACCTGTACGCCGCCTGGCACCGCCTTCTCTTCAGCAGGGGCCGGGACGTCCTCGGCGCCGCCATCGACGCCGGCGGCGACCCCGCCGTCCGCGAACTCCGAGAAGAGGGCGACCGCAGCAACCAGACGTGGCTCGACCCCGTCGTCGACGCCCTCATGGAAGCCGGCCTCCTCGCCCCCGGCCTCACCCGGCAGGATGCCGTCGACCGCATGATGCTCCTGAGCAGCGTCGAGCTCTACTTCCGCGCCACGGCCGGACGCGGCTGGACCGACGACCAGTACCAGCAGTGGCTGACCGAATCACTGCGTCAACAGCTGCTGGCCCAGCCACCGGCGACGACACCAGATCCGCGGTGACTGACGGCAGTCCTGGTCCGTATGCGGCCGACAACGGCCCGTTCCCTGGGGCTGCCACCGCTCAGGCACCGGTAGGTGAACCACCGCGACGGCTCCGCCAACCGCGCTGTGCGGGAATGGCGCGACGCCGGGGTTCCGGGCAGCGGCCTCCAGTGACGACGCTGATCATGACCGGCGTCCGGCTCGGCCTGGGGAGGACGGTCACCGGCATGGTGATCGTCGAACTCCTCATGGTCTCGCTCGGTTTCGGCGGTCTGATCCTCGAATACCGCAGCCGCTTCGAGGCTCCCAGGCGCGCCGCGGACTGCTACCTGCCGAGCACCTGGTCGACGGCGGCCACACCTCTCTGGTCCACCTGAAACGAGCCTCCCGCGAACACCAGATCACCGTCAGTGGGCCGCTGCCGGGCAACCCCACCCGCCAGCACCGCAAGAACGAAGGATTCGACCGCGACGACTTCCACATCGACTTCGACCGACGACAAGTCACCTGTCCCCAGGGCCAGTTCAGCGCGGGCTGGCACGGCCCCTATCCGACGTCCTCACCCACCGCCGCCCCACTGATCGTGGCCCGGTTCACCAAGAACCAGTGCCGCCCCTGCCCGGCCCGCACCCGCTGCACCACCACCGCCGACAGCCCCCGGACCGTGGGCTTTGCCCCACGAGAACTCCGCGACGTGCAACTCCGCGTCCGCGCCGAGCAGCAGACACCCGACTGGAAGACCCGCTGTGCGGTCCGCTCCGGAGTCGAGAGCACCATCAACGAGTTCGCCCACGGACACGGCATGCGCCGCTGCCGCTACCGAGGACAGCCGAAAGCCCACCTGCAACACGTACTCACGGCCATCGCCGTGAACATCGGACGACCCAGCAGCCGGTCAGCGACCGAGGAACACTCTTCACCGAGACCGCCGACCGCCTTCCTGGACCAGAACGAGATCCCCCGGTCAAAGTCCTGGCGAACCCTCGGCAGCTGAGCCCGACCATCCAAGATCCCCGACAGAGTCAGGTCCGGTGACCCTCAGGGGCCGTTTTCTGTTGGGGCCGTTTGCATGGCTCCTCAGGACCCTAGCCAGGCGTACTCCTCGCAGAGCTACAACCCCAGACGGTCGCCGCACGAAGCGCCATGAGTCACCCGCAGACAACTCGTCGGACAACGCCTCCGGGACACCTCTCCGGTACCTCCGGCCTCAGGAGGGCCAATGCCTGCATCAAGCCACTGGTGAACCGCGATATGGGCATTCCCGACAGCTGGTTCGAGGTGCTGCTGCGACTGGGCCGCACACCCGGTCACCGGATGCGCATGACCGACCTGGCCGATGCCGTGTCCTTCAGCTCGGGCGGCTTCACCCGGCTCGCCGACCGCATCGAGAGGGAAGGGCTGATCCGCCGAGAGCCCGACCGCCGCGACCGGCGGGCGGCACTCGCCGTACTGACCGAGCAGGGCGGCGAAGCTCTCAACAAGGCGTTGACCGCCCATGTCTCCCACCTGCGCAGTCATGTCACGTCCGTGCTCTCAGCCGAAGATCGCTGCCACTTTGCACGCATCCTGCGCACACTCCGCGACGCCAACCAGTGAGCTCGGGCCGTAGACCCAGGCGATAGCTGCGAGCTCCGGACGATGGTCGGCGGCAACGGTCCTCGCACTCGGCCACCGACAGCTGGACGAGGCACCCTGCACGAGACAGCCCTCCACGTTCGGCGCGAGCGACGGGCTCTGAGGCCCGCGCCGGCCCGGAACCAGGGCTGCCGGAGAGCGATGACATTCGCTTCCGACTTGGCCGCGAACGGCTGCAGCAAGTCCGTGGTCACCGCCGCGGCAACGTCCTCGACCCGGGCCAGGGCAATGGACCGCGGTGGGTCTTCTCCCACGGGTGGCGGGCTTGACGACCTACGGACCGACCCGGCGACTGGCTCGTGCGACGTCCGCCGACTCTGACGCCGATCTCGTGGAGGCGAAGGGCACCCCCGACACCCGGCGGTCCTTCTGCCACTTCGACGCGGCCCGCCTCGCGGACCTTGAAGTTGATGTGCTCGTCCTGTGATGAGGAGAGGCGGGCGAGCAATTCGTCGGTGACAGGGAAGCCGTCAGCAGCCATCTACTTGACGGCGGCGCCGATGTAGAGGCTGGTTGAACAGCATCCTCTTCCGCCTCGACGCCCCGGCAGGCGGGCAATCATCTTCACCAGCGCGACCCGCAACTCCCTGGTCGTCCTGCCCCTGGCCCTCACCCTGTCGGTGGACTGGAGGTCGCCGCGGTCGTCGTGGTCACCCAGACCCTCGTCGAAGTCCTCGGGGTGACCGCGCAGCCAGTCGGCCAGCGGTGCGGCGTCCCGGCCGGGCAGCACATCGAGCGGCCGGCGGGCCTCCAGGTCGATGAGGATGGTGGCGTACGAATCGCCCTTGCGTAAAGCGAAATCGTCCACGCCCAGCACTCTGACCTGGGCCGGAGGCGACTTGAGGACAGCGCGAAGGAGATGCAGGAGGGTGTCCTTCGCAACGCTGATGCTCAACGCGCCGGCAAGACGTGCCCCGGGACGGCCCGCCAGCGTCAGGGCGATCGAGGTGAGCACCGTTCGAAGCAGTGGGGTGTAGCGGGCGTGCGGGCTGGTCAGCCCTTGAATCTGCACGACGAATGTCACCGCCGGGCAACGGGAGTTGACGCACTTGAAGCGCCGCACCGAGAACTCGATCACAACGGGGGCCGCACCGATGGGTGCGTCAACGAGGCGGCGCCGGAATCGCCCGTGCACCCGCCAGGAAGGCCTCGCACAGGACGTACATCTCGCTGGGAGCGTCCGGCATGATGTACGAAACGTGACCGCCCCGGCCACCCGCTCGACGGACTCCACGACCACACCAGCTAAATGCGGCAGCAACCGCCCCAAAACCCCTGAACCGCACACCCAGTAGATGCCCAGCTCAGCCGGACAGCATCACAAGATCGTCGACAGAGCCGAATTGCGCGACCGCTCACAGTTCCTGCTGCCCCGCGCCGAACAGCAGGCCGGCGATGTGCGCGTTCGCCACCTGGTCCATGTGCGCGAAGAGCCAGTCCACCTTGTCGTCCTGGTAGTGGTTGAGGGTGTTGTTCTGCGCCATGTTGCCCACAGGGATCTGCCACAGGGCCACCGGCTTGCCCACGGACTCGGCCATCGTCTTCCAGACCCCCAGCTCGGCGGCGGCCTTCTGATCGGTCCAGAACATGTCGCGGCTCCCGTGCGCCGGCTCGGCGTACCAGCCCGCGTCGCGGTCCGACACGTCGGCGACCAGGAAGTCGGCCTTCTGCGCCCCGAGGATCGCGTAATCCTTGGCGCACGCCTGCGTGTTGCCCTGCCAGTCCCAGCAGGTGAGGTGCATACCGACGGCCGCGTGAGGAGCGTACTTGCGGGTCATTGCGATCAGGCAGTGGGCCAGACCCGCCACACTGTTCGCCTGATTTGCGCAGTCGTTCGGGGCCGCAGCAGTCACCTGCGCCGGGACCTTGTTCACATTGCCCACGGTCGAGTAGCCGGGGCACAGCAATGTGCTCCGGCTACCCGACATCATCGACGGCAGCAGCTCGCGGACGTCACCGACGTCCCGCGGGCGGCCAGCATCACGCCGCGCAGGACCGGGCCGATCGTGCTGAACGACGTGCCGACCGCGAAGGCAGCAGCCTTCTCGCGCTATTTGAGCGGCGTGCCACCCGAGTTTCGGTAGGCGATCGTCTTCCTGAACAGGTTGCCGCCGTCGGTTTCAATCGTGGTCGACTTATCCGATCCTTGGCCGAACAGCAGAGCCGCGACATGGGCGCTCGCGACCCGGTCCATGTGCGAGAACAGCCAGTCCACCTTGTCGTCCTGATAGTGGTACGGGGTGTTGTTCTGTCGCATGTTGCCGACCGGGATCTGCCAGACCACGATCGGTTTGCCGGACGCGTCCGCCATCGTCTTCCAATACGCGAGCTGCGCGGTCCACTTCTTTTCGCTCCAGAATGAGTTATGTCCGCCATTCTCCGGCAAGGCATTGAGGCCAGCGTCCACAGCTTCAACCTCCCCGACCAGGAAGTCCGCATTTTTTGCCCCGAGGGCCACGTAATCCCTGGCGCATTTCTTCTCGTTGCCCGGCCAGTCCCAGCAGGTGAGGTGCAGACCGACGGTCGCGTGAGGAGCGTACTTGCGGGTCATTGAGATCAGGCAGCGGGCCAGACCCGCCACACTGTTCGCCTGATTTCCGCAGTCGTTCGGAGCCGCAGCAGTCACCTGCGCCGGGACCTTGTTCACATCGCCCGTCCCTCGGGCGAATCCCCAAAAATCGGGTTCGAGATCGATCATGTCGTGCGAGGTGCCGATCTTCTGGAGGAAGAAACGGTAGTCGTTCAGGTACCTGGTGAGGAGGTCGACCCGGTTGACCGCCTTCACCTCGTCCTGCCACGTCGCATTGGGGGTGAGGTGGGGGAGTTCATACCACGACCACACCATCGTCTGCGGATGCGGTTGACCCTTATAGGTAGCCTGCGCAGCGCGGGCTTGCATATGGGGGACGAGCCCCCCGCGCCCACCCCACACGCATCCCCACCAGTTCGTCCCATTCGGGCAGGACTTCGCCGTGTACACGCTGCTCGACGGTGCAGGCGGACTGACGACGTATTGGTACTGAGCGTCGAATGGTGCGGCAACCGAAGGTTTATCGTTCGATATTCTTCCGATCATCACCGTGTTCTTGCCCATGAAACGTATCGTCGAGCTGGCGCCACCGGCCGCAGGAGACGACGCCGACGACGCTGCTGCCTTGGCGCTCGCCGACGCCGACGCCGACGCGCTCGCCGAGGCTGAGGCCGAACCGCTCGCCACGGCCGCCGCGACACCCGCAGCGCCCCGTGCCCCCGCCGTGGCGGAAGGGGAACCCTGTGGCTGGTGGCTGGTGGCCGCGTAGACGACGCCCGCGCCGACGGCTACGGCGGCAGCCACCGCGGCCGCGACGAGCTTCCCGGACACGTGCGCGGCCAGCCCGCCCGATCTGCCGCCGTGGCCGCCGTGGCGCAACCGCTTCGCGGCCTTGCCTTTCCCCGCGACCCCTTTCGCCGCGGCGGCCTGCGCGCTCGGCGCGGACGGGGGCAGGGCGTGCCGCAGCCATGTGGCCGCGAGCAGTGCGGGTACCGGTACCAGGGCCGAGCCCGCCAGCAGCCGCTCGGCGGGCACCAGGTCCTGCCAGGACGCGACGCAGGCTACGCATTCGCGTACGTGCCGCGCGAACTGCTTGCGCCACGACGGGGCCGCCCACCCATCCCACCGGGCCGCTATCTGGGAGAGCTCAGCGCACCGGGGCGCGGCGTCCAGCGCCCGCACCACCGTGCGGGCGGCGTCCAGCCGGGCCTTGAGCCGCTGCACCCGCACCGCCGCGTGTCCCGGCTCGATGCCCAGCGCCCCGGCCAGCTCCGCCCGGTCCAGCTCGCCCGCCGCCTCCAGCCACCACAGCGCCAGCAGTTCGCGGTCACCCTCCTCCAGCCAGCGCGTCGCCAGAGCCGTCTCGCGCCTCTGGCCCGACAGCTCCAGTTGAAGGATCGTCAGGTCCACGAAGTCCGCGCCGGGATCGGCCGCGTCCGGCGCGAGCTCGAAGCCCCAGCCGTGCGCCGCCGAGGGCTGCGTCTGGTGGCGCCGCCACCGGTCGCGCACCTGGCGCACCGCGATCGCCACCACCCAGGCTCGGAACGCCGTAGGGTCGCGCAAATCCCCGATCCGGTCCACCGCGCGCATCAGCGTCTCCTGGACCACGTCGTCCACATCGACGTGTCCGTCCAGCGCCCGCCCGACGATGTTGTAGACCAGCGGCAGATACGCGGCCATCAACTCGTCCAGGGCTTGGCGGTCCCCGCCCTGCGCCGCCACCACCAAGTCCTGATCTGCACGCCCGTCCCGCTCTGCAACCCGCATCCGCACTCCTTCGCTCACCGGCCGGGCGCCCGCGCGCGCCCGGTCCGCCTCGATGTATAGGTGACGGCTGCGCGGCGGCCGGGTAACACTTCCGGCCGCATTGTTTTGCCGGACCGCGCACTACCCGCGGGCGGCGGCGACCCAACACCAAGCAAACCAACCAGTAGACGAAACACCATGCGTCAGCTGGCTGCCCGGCAGAACCACCGAATGGAGAAACGCACAGGTCATCGATCAGCAGCGCGGTTCACCACAACGCTCTCAGTCTTTCCGATCCTTGTGTCCAACCTGCGTCCAGAACGCGTCCTGGAGGACAGCCCAACCGGATTCCGAGACGATCGCCCCAGCTCAGAAGTGCGCCTCGAACTCGCCCGCAGCGGATTCCCCTTCCAACGCACAGAGACTCCACCCCAGGGCGCCAGGGCGGAGCCTCTGGGAGCACTTTCACCGAGCAACGCGTATACACAGAGCCCGAGCTACAGGACCGGAATCAGTCCGCGTCCAGCTCGGCCGCTTCGACGGGGTGCCGCTGCAGCCAAGCGTATGCGTTTCGCCTGTTGCTACCAACATCCCCGGGGCGATGCCGGCCTCAAACTGAGCCACCGTCCGCGCGCCCGCTGCGAGGACCGCATCCGCAACGCCCGTGCCACCGGCCTGCGCAACCTCCCCCTGCACGACCTCTCCCCGAACCAGATCTGGCTGGAGATCGGTCTGCTTCTATCCTTGCGTCCCGAACGCGTCCAGGATGGACGAGGAGAACCCGACTCCCCGGATACTGCTCCAGTTCAGAGGGGTTCTCGAACTCCTCCGCAGCGGATCCCTTCCTCACTTCGGGTGGATGTCGGGGCCCCTGCGGGGCGATCCCACTGGCACTGGCGTCGGCGCGAGCGTCACGCGTCCAGTGACGTCATGACGTGCTTGATACGGGTGTAGTCCTCGAAGCCGTACGCGGACAGATCCTTGCCGTAGCCGGATTGTTTGAAGCCGCCGTGGGGCATCTCGGCGACCAGTGGGATGTGGGTGTTGATCCACACGCAGCCGAAGTCCAGCTTCTTGGACATGCGCATCGCGCGTGCGTGGTCCTTGGTCCACACCGACGAGGCCAGGGCGTAGTCCACGCCGTTGGCCCACTCCACGGCCTGCTTCTCGTCCGTGAAGGACTGGACGGTGATGACCGGGCCGAACACCTCGTTCTGGATGATCTCGTCGTCCTGCTTGAGGCCGGAGACGACGGTGGGGGCGTAGAAGTAGCCCTTCTCGCCGACGCGGTGGCCGCCTGCCTCGATCTTGGCGTGGGCGGGCAGCCGCTCGATGAAGCCGGAGACCTGCGTGAGCTGGTTGGCATTATTGAGCGGTCCATACAGCACATCCGGATCGTCGGGCCGACCGGTCTTCGTGCCTGTGGCGGCCCTCGCCAGCGCCGTCACGAACTCGTCGTGGACCGACTCCTGTACGAGGACGCGGGTCGCGGCCGTGCAGTCCTGGCCGGCGTTGAAGAAACCGGCCACCGAGATGCCCTCGACGGCCTGGGTTATGTCAGCGTCGGCGAAGACGACGACGGGGGCCTTGCCGCCCAACTCCAGGTGGACGCGCTTGACGTCTTTGGCCGCGGACCCGGCGACTTGCTTGCCAGCCCGTACGGAGCCGGTGATGGAGGCCATCGCCGGAGTGGGGTGTTCGACCATCAGGCGCCCGGTGTCGCGGTCACCGCAGATGACGTTGAAAACGCCCTTGGGAAGGATGGACCCAATGATCGCGGCCATCAGCAGGGTGGAGGCCGGGGTGGTGTCCGACGGCTTCAGGACCACGGTGTTGCCCGCGGCCAGCGCCGGGGCGAACTTCCAGACCGCCATCAGCATCGGGTAGTTCCACGGTGCGACCTGCGCGCAGACCCCGACGGGCTCACGCCTGACGATGGAGGTCATGCCGTCCATGTACTCACCGGCCGATCGGCCCTCGAGCAGGCGCGCGGCGCCGGCGAAAAAGCGGATCTGGTCCACCATCGGTGGCACCTCTTCGCTCGCCGTCAGCTCCAGGGGCTTGCCGGTGTTCTCGGACTCGACGGCGACGAGTTCCCCGGTCCTCGCCTCGAAAGCGTCCGCGATCTTCAGTAGCAGGCGCTGTCGCTCGGCCGGGGTGGTGTCGCGCCACGCCGGGAACGCGGCCGCGGCGGCGCCCATGGCGGCGTCGACGTCCTCCCGGCCGGACAGCGGCGAGGTCGCGTAGGACTCGCCAGTCACCGGGTTGACGATCTCGATGGTCTGCCCGTCGGCGGCGTCCAGGGACTCGCCGCCGATGTAGTTTCGCAGCGTGCGCAGAACGGTGGTCACTGGGTCTCCAGTTGGCACATAGGTGGTTCCTCGCGTGTTATTTCGGGTCCGGTTGTCGAGGGTGATGTCGGACGGCAGCCGCTGGGCCACGTGGACAGGGATGAGGACAGCAGCAGCACCAGCACGGTGCCGACATGGACCAGGTGCCAGTGCCGTGAATTCCCACGTGCCCCGACTCCGATCGGGCACCGACTCGGTGCCGGGTACCGGGGTGCGCGGAAGCCGCCGCAGAGCGGGGACTACGCCCCTGGGCCAAGTGCCGGTCTGCGCAGCCGGATGGCGTAAGGCGAGCTGCTCCGCCGGCAGAGCTGCTCGCCTTGGGCAACAGGGGGTGGCCTAGTCCAGCGGCTTCTCGTCGCGGAAGCGCCGCAGCACGTTGCCGGTGATCTTCGCGATGTTGTTGTCGTACCCGTTGTGGGACAGCGACCCGGTCCAGGCGATGGATCCGACCGAGAAGAATCCGCCGCCGCCCTCCAGCGTGCAGTAGACCATGTCCGCGCGGACCGCCGGCTGCTCGGTTCCGCCCATCCCCGGGAGCATTTCGAAGATCTCCTCGGTCACCAGCAGGTAGTTGTCGGAGAACGGTCCGGAGGTGGCCAGGACCAGGGTTCCGGGCGGCGAGCCGAGCGCCGGGTTCCAGCAGTCGATCTCGGCACCGGCCGCGCCGCCGCCGATGATGCCGAAGTCGCCCAGGAGCTCGTTCTCGCCGACGCCTTCGAAGATGAAGGCCGCCCGCGGATCCTGGCTGTCCGCAAGGCGCTCGTAGTAGGTGCAGCGGTCGAAGCCCTGGGCCACCATGCCGACTCCCACCAGACGCTGTGGTGCTTTGCCCTTGTTGCGCCACAGGCCACTGGCCTCGCCCGAGGTGGTGTGGCGGCGTTCGGCGAAGGGTGACTGGTGGGGGCGGGTGCCGCCGTCGGCCCGGCGCAGCTCCATCAGGTGCGGGGCGTCGGGGTCGTAGGAGACGGTCGCGAAGAAGCCGTTGCCGCCCAGGTACATCAGCCGGCCGCCGTTCGCGGTGAACTCCTCGAGGGCGTCGAGCTCGCGCCGCGTGACGTATTCGGGGTGGCTTCCGGTGATCACGACACGGTAGTCGCGCAGCAGGTCATGGCCTTCCCGATCGAGGTCCTCGTCGGTGAGGGCGTCGAACTCGCACTCAGCGGTCTCCAGCCAGTGCACGAGGGACAGGTCGGCGGGCAGACCCCAGGGGCCTTCGCTCATGAACGAGGCGCGGTAACGCGGCTGCAGGCTGATCAGCGGGCGGCGGACGCTCCCGAACACCACGCCGGACCCGTCGTTGTGGATTTCGTACAGGGAGCGGCCGAACTCGGGGTGGTCCTGCAGGACCAGGTCTTCCTTGTGGACGATGGGCGTGTGCCCGAGGAGCATCTCCATGCCGTCCGCCTCGAACGCGATCCGGTCGTTGGCATACGCCAAGTAGGTCGCCGTGGGGAACAGGACAGCGACGTCCTTGCGCCGACGGCCCGGCCCAACGAGGAAGGGCACGTGCTGCTCGATGCCCTCGGCCCGCAGCCGCACCGCGTAGACGCCACTGGGCAGGTCCTCGGGCACCTCGAAGGTGAACGCCGCAGGCCACTGAGCATCAGCGATGTCGTCGTCGTGGAAGTGGATGGCGTCGAACTCGTCGGGCGCAAGCCGGAAGTCCTCCACGACACCTTGGAACTCGGGCCCGGTGACGCCCCGGACGGGCGCGTTGACGCAGCGGCCGTGCAGCATGTGAGGCCCCTCGTCGACCACATCCCACAGCAGCAGCCCGTCGGGGCGCCGACTACGGCCGAAGTGCCAGGCAGCCACCGGCTCGCGCGCCGTGGAGACGTCGTCGATGGCCCGTTCGATACGGATGCCACCGATCTTCCCGTTGAACGCGGTTGCCGCGAGCAGCCGGTCATCGGCTCTGCGAGCCAACGCGCCGATACGGAACGGCATCGAGGAAGCCGTCCAGACCGCCGAGGCGGTTGCGCTCGCCTGCTCGGGTACGGCGGCTGCGGCGGCCGGGGCCACCCGGTCCGCGCAGTGGTCCAGCGGGGCCTGCCGCAGGGTGATCTGCCCCGCCGACCGTGGCAGTTCGACCTCGAGCCGGTACCACTGGTGGGCCGTCAGCTCCTGTTCCAGGGTGAGGGTCCGCCGCTGACCGCCCTCGCTCCATACGAAGGACGGCTTGCCGTCATCGAGCAGCAGGGCCCAGCCGGTCATGGTCGCCGCGTCCCAGGTACCCATGACCGCCTGGCGCTCGCCGGTGAAGCCGACCGAGCTCTGGCTGACCCGATAGGCGCCCAGGCTCCCCGAGCGGTTGTCGCGCGGAAGCGTCGGGAAGACGGCGGCGCGGATGACCAGCGCGTCGGGGTTCGCCAGCAGGCCCTTCGGGTCAGGGACTTCGACGTAGGAGCCGGGCTGGCAGGCGTAGTACTGCCCTGGGTACGTCCCGTCGATGGTCGAGGGGACCTCGTCCTCCAGGAAGCCCGGCCCCGCCTGCCCGTCGTATCCGTGTCGCAGGCGCACCAGGGCCGCGTCGTAGGCCGGCGGGCCTTCACAGCTGATGTGGAACGACAGTTGCTCGCCGGGACGGGCGGAGAAGCGATCGGTGTAGCCGAAGACGTTCTGGGTCGTCGTGCGGCCGCTCGCGAATGCCATGACCTTCTCGTTTCTTTCTAGTTCTGCTGCAGTGCCGCGGCACGAGCGGTGAAGATGTGCCGCATGGCGTCTTCGTAGTCCTCGAAGGACTGCTCGGTCAGGCGCAGGTTGCCCGGCATGCCCAGGACGATCTGCGCCACGCGCCAGGGGCCGTCGGGTCCTTCGGAGAAGACGATGTGCTTGCCCGAGACGGGCAGGCTGCGCAGCGCCCGCAGCACGCGTTGAGTGCGGTCGTCGTGCGGTCCCAGCGGAGCCGCGTCATGGGCAGCGACGACCTCGTCGGTGCATTCCTTGCGCAGGCGTTCTTCGCTGCGCAGACGGAACACTTCGAGCAGTTCGGCCGAGCGGTCTGCACTGGTGCGCATCAGTTCACCCCCTGCTGCTGGAACACCTTCGCGCTGCGACGGGACAAGAACGATGGGCTCACGGTGGGGGTGCCTTTCATGCTTGAGGGGCTCGCGGGCGTCGGGCAGCGGCTGTAGCTCGCGCCTCGGTGACGGTGCCTCGGACCAATGCCGAGTGCTGCCCGGCGGTGAGCGGGAGCGCGGTCAGGCGTCGGAGCTGGCGAGCGAACGGCCGGTGAGCTTGAAGTACGCCGCCACGCCGAGGCCGATGACGAGCCAGCACGAGCCGACGATCTTGGCGTTGGAGTCCGCGTTCCACAGCGCGACCAGGAGGAGTGCGCCGCCGAGGACCGGAGAGACCCAGTGGACAAAGAAGCGGCGGCTGCCGCCTCGGACGACGAAGTGGGTGAAGACGCTGACGTGGAGAAGGACGTACGCGGTGATCGCGCCGAAGGTCACCAGGGTGGTCAGCAGTCCCGACTGCTCCACGCCGAGGATGCCGACCCCCACCGACAGGACTGCGATGAAGATCATCGCGTTGAGGGGGACCTGGTGTCTGTCGCTGACCCGCGACAGGAACTTCGGCAGCTGCCCGTCGCGGGCCATGCTGAAGACCAGGCGGGCGGAGGTCGCGTTGGAGGCGATGGTGTTGGCGAAGATCGCGATCAGAGCAGCGGTCAGCAGGAGGACCGTCTTGAACCAGCCCGCCATGGCCGTGCCCACCACGTTGTAGAAGGCGTTGTTGACCGGGTCACCGTCGGCGAATTCCGTCCCGCTCGGGACCAGGATGCCCGCCACGAAGACCTGTACGACGAACAGCGCGGTCACCTGGTAGAGGACGATCATGGTGGCCTTGGAGACGGTCCTGCCCCCGCCCTCGGCTTCCTCGTTTAGTGTCGAGATCGCGTCGAACCCGATGAAACTCAGCGCGGCGACCGGAACTGCACCGAGGACCAGGGACCAGGAGCCGCCGTCGGCGGGGACGAACGGGCTGAGCGACAGATGGGCCCGGCCCTGGAGGAGGAGCACGGCTGCCCAGACCAGGAACACGGCCAGCACGACCAGCTGGATGTAGAGGAAGATCTTGTTCATCGTCGCGGTGACGCTGATGCCCATGATGTTGATCAGGGCGGTCGCGGCGACGAAGATCACCACCCAGATCCAGGCGGGCACCCAGGAGACCACTCCGGTCATCGCGCTGGCCGCGAAGACGCACAGCAGCGCGGGCAGCAGCAGGTAGTCGAGCAGGATGGCCCACCCGGAGACGAACCCGAGGAAGCGGTTGCTGCCTAGCCGCACGTAGCTGTACACGGAGCCGGCGACCGGGAACCGGACTGCCATCTCCTTGTAGCTGATGGCACTGAACAGCATCGCGATGGCGGCCACCACGTACACCGCGGCGACGGCGCCGGCGGACATGTTGTAGACGATGCCGAACACCGCGACGGGGGCGAGCGGCACCATGTAGATCAGGCCGTAAATGACGACGTCGGCCAGGCTGAGCGTGCGGGCGAGCTCCTGCTCATAACCGAGCTCGTGCAGCCGGTCGCGGTGGTCGTCCGCGCCGCCAGGTCTTTCGGGCACTGTTTGGCGAGCTTCTGGAACGTTCATGGCCGGGCCTCCTGAGGGATGAACGAGCCCCGGTCGGCTGTCGGTGCCGTGAGCGGCGACAGCAGGGGAAGACGCGGGGTCGGCAACAGCCGGCTCGGCGGGTGAGGACCGCCTACAGCGCGGGCTTGTCTTCACCTCGAATATGGCGCTCGGCCACCTTGCGCCTCAATACGCATTCCTACCGACAGCGGCGGTCAGCGGTTCAAGCTGAGAATCCCGTCGCGCAGCGCCGACGCCACCGCGCCGGCTCGCGACGGCTGCTTCATCTTGTGGAGGATCCGCTCCACGTGCGTGGTCACCGTGCGCAGGGAGACGTCTCGCTGCGATGCCAGCTGCTGGTTCGAGAACCCCGCCGCCATCCCGTTCAGGATGTCGTACTCGCGCGGCGAGAGTGAATAGGGCAGGCCGACCGTCGGAAGCTCCTGCACCAGTGCGGCCGGTTCCGGCCGTCCCAGCGGATCGGCCACCTTCAGGACCTGCAGCGCGAGCCACCCTTCGCTCGACGCCTGCAGCCCGGTCGCGGCAACCTGCGCCGAGGCCATGAAGCGACGCAGAAAGCCGGTGAACTCGGGCTGCGTGGGCGCGAGCGCCGGGGCGCGCGACTCGACGGCCCAGGCACGGCCGGTGTAGTCGATCAGGGTGGCGTTCGCTCCCTGCGGTATGGCGCATCCGGTGGTCTGCCGCCGAGCCACGTCGCACATCCGCGCCAGCGCGGGCACCAGGGCCTTGAGGAGTTCGGCCGCATCATCACGGAACGCGCCGCGCCCCGCCGCGGAGAAGTGCAGCATGCCCGTGTACACACCGCTGTCCGAGAAGAGGCAGGTGGTCATGCCGTCTGCGAAGCCGGCAGGTCCGAGCACCTCTCGGTACATCGGGGACCGTCGGTAGTCGCCCGGCACGTCGTCGATCCGCATCGGCAGGCGCCGCTCCCGGACCAGCCGGTTCTCAGCACTCGCCGCATAGCGGTCACCCAGTGCGGCAACTGTTTCATCACCGTAGGCGACCACAGCGAGTGCGCGGTGCGCACGGGCCATCGGGTCCCAGAGCATGAGGGCGCCGGCGTCGTGATGGGTCACCGGCTCAAGCAGGCTCAGCACCGTCATCGCGGCCTCGCGCCGGTCACCGGCTCCGGCTGCGTAGGCCGCCTCGACCAGGATCCGGGTGTGGGATGGCTCCATCAGTGAATCCCTCTCGAAGCCGGACTACCCAATCCCACGATAGCAACGGCCTTCAAGGATCTGAGGGTGAGAGCTGCGGTTGCACATCGCGCTCGGGGTGACCGCCTGGGAGAATGAGCCTGGCCGGTCCTGCTTCTGATCCCTTAGCAGCTCCTCAATGTCCTCTGCGCGTGTGGTCGCCGCATCGAGCACCTCAAGCCCCTTGCGCAGGGCGGCGACGTCGCTGCGCAGCGGCGCATGCGCCATCAGCAGCTGCTGCATCATCTGGCGGCCGGCGACAGTTCCCGCCTGCGGCTGTGTCATCATCGCTGCTCCTTTGCGACTGCCTCGCGCACGGCGGGCGCGACCTTCTCGATGATGGGGCGCAGCGCGGACTCGTCGACCGGGCCGCTGAAGATGTAGCCGTTCATGCCGTGCTCGACCGGCCAGCTCGTCAGCAGGTCGACCCGCTGCGTAGTCGAACGGTCACCGACCAGGTTGTAGACCCGGTTGGTCCGGCTCGGGTCCCGCCCGGCAGCGCCGGCCGCCTCGCCGATTCGCCGGTTCGCGTCGTCCAGCTCCTCCGGGGCGAGAAATTCCTTCGAGGGCAGCCAGCCGCCTGTCCCCGCTGGAGTTCGCCCACGGCGGCCGTGAAGCGTGCTTCACGGCCGCCGTCCGGAGGGCGCTGTTTCTAGGCGGCGATGCGGTGGGCTATCGCCTTGGCCGTGGAGGCTGCGTCGTCCAGTGCCTGCTGGCGGGAGGCTTCGAAGAGGGGGATCAGCTGGGACATCGCCGGGTTGTGTACGGCCATCGTGAGTTCCGGGACGATGAAGTTCACGTCCAGGGCGAGCGCGTCGGCCAGAACGGCCGTGAGGTAGTTCTGCACGTATTCGTAGCCCTCGCGGGGCGTGCCCGGGGCGTAGGAGCCGCCGCGGCTGGCGACGACGGTGACGGGGGTGCCCTTGAGCCTGGAGCTTTCCACGCCGGCGGTGCGGCCGACGAGGACGATGTTGTCGAGCCACGCCTTGAGGGTCGAGGGAATCGAGTAGTTGTACATCGGAGCGCCGATCAGTATGGCGTCGGCGTTCTCCAGCTCGTCGATCAGCGTCAGCCGGTGGGCGAGGGCGGCGGCCTGGGCGGGGGTGTGCGTGGCCGGGTCGGTCTGGCCGGCGGTGTGGGCGTCGGCGGTGAGGTGCGGTACGGGGTTCGTGGCGAGGTCACGGTAGATGACCGTGCCCTCGGGGTGGTGCTCCTGCCAGGTCCGGCGGAAGGCGGCGGTCACGGCGCGGGAGGAGGAGGCGTCGCCGGAAAACAGCGAGGAATCGAGGTGCAGAAGAGTGGTCATGGGATGTTCCTCAGGTGTAGCAGTGGTCGGGAATGCGGATGATCGGTGACGGTCCGCGTGGCGAGGGCGTCTCGCGATCACCCGGCCGGGTTTGCCGGGCGGAAGGTGAGCTGTGGCGCCTCGGATTCAGGCGCTGGTCAGGAGGCGAGGACGAGCGTGGCGGCGGCAGCGATCGCGATGACGGTGAGGATGATGGGTGCCATCGCGTTGCCGCGGGTCTCGGGGTTGGCGTAGTCGCCGGACTTGGCGTGGAAGCCGACGGCTCCGACGAGCAGGACTGCGAATCCCAGGGCGGCGGCAACGCCGATGGGCTGCCAGAAGAGACCGGCGATGAGCCCTGCGGCTGCGGCCAGCTCGGCCAGCCCGATGAACCGGACCAGCGGGGCGCTGAAGCCTCCGGGAGACTGCAACTGGGCTGGAATGCTGCCCTTGAGCAGGGCTTTCGGTAGTCCGGCGGCCAGCCCGACAACGGCGAGCAGAACGCTCAGTACGGCGGCGAAGACAAACACGGGTCATGCCTTTCTGGAGAGTGATTCGGACCGCCCGAGCTGTGAGGGACCGGCATCCGTGGAGGATGGGTGTGCCGGCGGGTTTTGCTGCTCACGCGTGAGCGTTGCTGAAGTGCGGTCTCATCGATGGAGAGCGCTGCTGCGCGGCAACCCGGCCGCGGGCCGGGCGCCGGCCGCCGCGGTGCGGCCGGTGACGGCAGACGCTGAGGCGGGACGGCTCGTCGGCGCCGGCCGCACCGCCTGTGGAAGGCGGAACGCGGCCGATCAGGTGAGGGGCTGTTCGGTGAAGTTCCTGAGCACCAGTGCGCCGGGAACCTCGATGAGGCGTCCGCCTTCGTCGATCCTGCCGAGTTCCACCGGCGACAGGCCGAGCGTGCGGGCGAGCTCGGCGATCTGGGAGCTGGCCTCCCCGGAGTCGCTGGAGACGAAGACCACGCGCTTGCCCTGGCCGGAGGGCACTTCGGCGGCGAGCGTCTGGGCGGGAAGGTGGTTGAAGCCCTTCACGATCTGGGCGCCGGGCAGGACCTCGGCCGCGTACTGCGAGGAGAGCCGACCCTTGAGGATGTCGCCCGCGTTGGGCGCGTAGTGCGCGTTGGTGGTGTCGACGACGATCTTCCCGTTCCAGTCGGGCAGGGCGTTGCCGAACGTCTCGACTGCGCCGAACGGGATGGCCATGAAGATGACGTCGCTCGCCAGTGCCTCGGTGAGCGTCACGGCCCGGACCGTGGAACCCCAGGAGGCGGCGAGTTCGCTGATCGAGCCCGGTCCGCGGGTGTTGGCGATGCTGACCTCGACTCCGGCCCGGGCGAAGAGACGCGCCAGCGCCGAACCGATGTTTCCGGTGCCCACGATGGCGTAGCGGGTGTCTGCAGACATGAGTGCTCCCTGTTCCAGTAATTGCTGAAGGCTGTCGAGGCGGCAGAGCGGCTTCGTCGTCCGGCCTGTCGTCGCCGCGTTTCTGTAGGCGGCTCCGACCTCCGCAAGTCCATTTGGTTGAGGTGTTAACCAAACCGTACGACGGACTGGTTAACATGTCAACCAAAGCGGTAGGATGGGCTTCATGGACGAACCGCGATGGCTGGACGAGCGTGAACAGCGGGCTTGGCGCAGCCTCATGAAGATGCAGGCCGGCCTGTCCGAATACATCGAGCGGCAGCTGCGCACCCACAGCGGGCTGTCCACCGCCGACTACCAGGTGCTGGCGCACCTGTCTGAGGCGCCCGAGGGACGCCTGCGGTCGTTCGCACTCGGAGATGCGCTGCAATGGGAGAAGAGCCGTCTGTCGCAGCATCTGACCCGCATGCAGAACCGCAACCTCATCCGCCGCGAGCGATGCGCGACCGACCAGCGAGGGGCCGTCGTGGTCATCACCGAACAGGGCCGCACCCTCGTCGAGGCAGCCGCCCCGCTCCACCTGGCTGACGTGCGCAATGTGCTGATCGACCACGTGACCCCTGCGCAGATGGACCTGCTGATCGAATTGGGAGACCAGGTGGAGGCGCAACTCGCCGAGATCGATCAGAAACCGGGATGACCCCTTGCGTCCCCGCCGGGCTGCCGCCGACCGTGCCGTCAGAGTCTCGCCCGGGGTGCTGATGAGGGCCCGGCATCGCACCAACCGCCCTTACTGCGACACTCCCATCCAACAAAGAAGACGATGCGGGTCGACGAGCCTCGCCTTCAAAAAACGAACGTTTTCTGAAGATCACCGTGCGGGGGTCCGCACACCCCGCAGCCCCTTCAAAAACCTGGGTCATTCAAGAACCCTCGACCACCGCTTTCTGACATGATCCGGGGTCATGAGTGACACTCCGGAGCCGTCCGGCCACCCCGAACTCCTCGTTGCCGAACGGCTTGTCTGCACCGAGATCAAGATCGGGTACGCGCGGGTGTCCAGCGGCGGACAGAAGCTCGACCGGCAGATCGACGCCCTCACCACCGCCGGATGCCGGAAGATCTTCTCGGACAAGAAGTCCGGAAAGAACGCCCTCCGCCCGGAATTGAAGGCGTGCCACGCCTTTCTCGACGCTGGCGACACCCTCGTCGTCCCGTCGCTCGACCGCTACGGCCGCAGCCTCCAGGACCTCATCAACATGGTCGCCGAACTCCGGACGCGCGGGATCGGCTTCACCTCGCTGCACGAGAACCTCGACACCACCACCCCCGGCGGCCGACTCGTCTTCCACGTCTTCGCCGCTCTGGCGGAGTTCATCCGCGAACTCGTCGTCCAGGGCACTCGCGAGGGCCTGGCCGCTGCCCGCGCCCGCGGCCGGGTCGGCGGGCGCCCCACCGTCGCTACCGAGGAAGTCATCCGCGCCGCCCGCGACCTGCTGCCCGACCCCGGCCGCTCCATCACCTCGATCGCCAAAATGCTGGGCATCTCCCCGGGCACCCTCTACAACCACATCCCCGACCTCCAAGACCTGCGCGCCTCCGCCGTCCCCCACCAGCTCGACGCTGCGGAACGGTGACTCCACGTGCCGATCCGTCCCTAGGACCGCGAGCGTTGTCCCGCCGACTGGCCGGACATCTCCAACGCCATCAACGAACGCGCCGGCTGGCGGTGCGAGTGTGAAGGCGAGTGCGGACGCGGCAGTCACCCGGCCGGTGTCCCAACCGGCACGGACAGCCCGTGTACGGCACCGGTTCGCGGGTCATCCTGACGACGAGAGCGCGCACCTCGACTACACGCCGGAGAACTGTCACCCGGCATACCGCGCTCGAAACCGGCGGGCAGCTGACGTTTGAGTTGTAGGCGAACGTAGCAAGATCAACCCGGCGGACAGCATCACCCCACCGGAGCAGTGGAACCCGGCGCCCCCCGACGCGACAGCCGGGCCATCAACCTGCCCACGACCAACCCACAACAGAGAAACGGCCCGCCGGAGAAACCGACGGACCGTCATGCAAGATCGAGGCTAAGGCCGCTACACCTGCGTTCCGGGCCGTTTCCTGTTGGGGCAGTTTCCTTGGACCCTCGCCAGACCTACTGCCCGGAAGCCGCAGGCCCCGGCCGTCACACAAAACGCCCTGAGTCACCCGCAGACGACTTGTCGGACAACGCATCCGGCGCACTTCACGGGCACCTCCGGCCTCAGGAGGGCCTCAATACATGCTTTGCCGCAGCAGAGCCGAGCAGAACCCGTCTCAGCGATTGCACGTCCATGCAGGTCAGAGAGTCATCAGCCGAAGCAGACCAACGTGGCATCAAACTCACGAGCAGCGGATTCAGTCCGTTCAGGGAAAGTTGACACCCCGACAGGACAAAATGAACGTTTCCGCAGGTCAGAAGCCTGCGCAGGTGGGGCGGGTGGGACTCGAACCCACGGCCGACGGATTATGAGTCCGCTGCTCTACTCCACAGGGAGATTCGCACCTTCGGCACCCCCCGGTCGCCAACACCCGGCGGCCACACCAGAACCAAGCATCCCGGCGCTTCGCCGCCCACCGAGCCCCCGCCACTCGGCAGCAGGGTGTGTTGAAGAGCCTGCCGTCCGTCCTGGGAGCCCAGGACGGACGGCAGGCGCGCGCCCGAGTCCAAGATCCGGGCCATTCCCGGGCCGATGCGTCCTCCGCCGACGGCAGCAGCCCCGTTTCCACAGGTCAGTGCAGGAACCGCCATGTACATCCATGAGACCAAGAAGTTGCTCGGGTACGCCCTTCAAGGCCACAGCCTCAGCAATCGGTCTTGCACTGCCTGCCATCACGCCCTCTCACCCCGCTCCTGACCTGCAACTACGCCCTGGAGAGGCGAAAGAACAGCAAATTCGACCCGGATTCGACCCCACGGCCTGTCAACGCGGAAATCATCAAGGTTGATCTGCGGCGATACAACTTCTGCCGGTGTACCACCAGTTCGTGGCACAAAATTCGATAGAAAATACCCAAAGCTGCCACATAACGCAAAGCGGAAACGCCAAGGTTGACGCAACCCACCGACGGAAACGCTCAGCGAAGTCGCCGACCCAGCGCACTCCTGGTTTCACTCCCACAGACGAGCACCCGAGCTGAGCAGGCAGTTTCCTCAGCACCTTCCGTGAGACGGAAGAGGTATTGCGCCCCAGTGACGCCCTTCCGGACGATGTCGCCATCACCCAATGACGGGAGCCGCAGCCATGCCGCACACCACCGCCTTCGCCAGGAACCAGTGGTTCATGGATGGCGTCGCCTGCTTCCCAGCGGATCCGTAGGCCGCAGAACCATTGAAGTCGCCTTCCACGCCCGGCGTTGGGTGCGCCGGCCGGAGCCGTGTTCCGTACCGTCTCGGGCGATCAGCGGCTCCATCGGGAGAACCGGACCACGCGGCAGGCACGGTCTTCCGTCGTGGTGATCAGGGACCCGACACCTCATGATCACCCGGAGCCGTGCCCGCCTCCGTCTCCGCGAACTCGGCGGCCACGCCTGTCGCCTGAATCGGCGTCAGGCGCAACAGATCCCCTGATCGACGCCGCCCCGGCACCGCCCGTCCTGGCGAGGATCCAATCACGACGCCTGGAGGAGGTGTCCCACCGCAACCTCGTGAATTCCCGCCGCATTTCAGGTGAGAGGACCCGATCCGTCACCTCCCCCGAGGACTCAGCCGGACACCTCCGTGAGCATCCACCACCCGGGCGCGTAGTTGCCGTGCAGCACCAGCGACGCGGCCCCGATCGCGCCCACCGTCTCGCCGATGACGCTCTGCTCGACGGCGACAGAACGGATCGCGCGGGCGACGGACGTGCGGTTGACGGCGGTCTCGATCTCCTCCCGCATGATCGGTTCGATGCCGCGCAGCGCCTCGCCGCCCAGGACGACCCGGCTGACGTCGAGGAGGCTGGCGGCGCCCCGTGCCGCCTCACCGATCCGGCGCGCGGCACGGCGTACGACGTCACAGGCGTCGGGGTCGCCCCCGCGGGCGGCACGGCGCAGGGCCTTCCAGTCGTGGTGGACGGAGTCGGGCGTGCCGGTCAGACCGATGCGGTCGGCGGCGTCCCGGCCGTGCAGCCGCAGCAGGTCGTCGATGATCGCGGGCGGGCTGACGTACGGGCCGAGACAGTCGAGGGCGCCGCACTGGCAGACGCGGTCTCCGGGGTCCACCGCCATGTGGCCGAACTCGCCGGCGTTGCCCGAATCGCCGTGCAGCACGGTGTTGTTGAGGACGATTCCGGCGCCGATGCCGGTGCCGAAGTAGATGAACAGGAAGCTGCCCGCCCGCTCGGCACCGCCGATCCAGCGTTCGCCTATTGCCGCGGCGGTGGCGTCGTTGTCGAGGGCGACGGGCAGGCCGGTGGCCTCGGCGAACATGTCCGCGAGGGGGACCCGGCCCCAGCCCGGGAAGTTCGGCGGTGAGACGACGGCCCCTGTGGTGCCGTCGAGCGGTCCGGGGGCGGCGATGCCGAGCCCGAGCAGGCGGGAGCGGTCGACGCCGGTGCGGTCGACGAGGCGCCCGGCGGCACGCGCGACCCGCTCGACGACGTCGGCGGGGTCCGAGGCGTCCGTGAGCCGGAGCCGGCGTCCGCCGATCACCTCGCCGGCCAGGTCCACGACGACGATCACGGCGGCGTCGGGGTCGAGGTGGACGCCGACGGCACAGGCTCCGTCGGCCCGGATGGTCAGGAGGGTGCGGCGCTTGCCGCCGCTGGAGGGTGCCTGGCCGGATTCGGCCACCAGGCCGGCGTCGAGCAGCTTGCGGACGACGTTGGAGACGGTCTGGTTGGTCAGGCCGGTGAGTGCGGCCAGCTCGACCCGGCTCACCTGTCCCGTGGTCCGGATGGCGTCCAGCACGACGGCCTGGTTGTAGCCGCCGACTCTCGGCAGGTTCGTGCCGCTGAGCATCGTCACCTGTCAGTCACCTGAGCCCCTCATGTCAGCCCCCACCCCTCGCCCCGGCCGCACAACCGTTCGGGAGGCATGCCGGCGGGTCCGCCGGTGGCCGAAGTTTACATACTCGAAGCATTGACTTCATCCATCAAATGGATTTAGCTAGCGCCCACCAAATCCGGCCATGACGGCCAGACAGCGCAGGGCGGCGCCGAGCGTGGGGCGTCGTCGGTCTGGCCTCTCGTCCGGTCAAACTCCCGGTTTTCCCTCAGGTTTCGCGTTCCGGAGGAACCACTGTGCGCTCGTCGAGAATCGTCACCGCCGCGGCCCTCACCGCCGCCACCGCCCTGGCCGTCACCGGCTGCGGTTCGGGCTCCTCAGGCAGCTCGTCCAAGTCGATCAAAGTCGTCTACTGGCAGAACCTGGACAGCACGAACAAGCTCCAGGCCACCTTCCTCTCCTCGATGGTGAAGCAGTTCACCAGGGCCAACCCGGGCACCAAGGTCACCCTCGTGCCCGTGACCGCCTCCGAGAACGACTACTACACGAAGATCCAGCTCATGATGCGCTCCCCCGCGACCGCTCCCGACCTGGTCTACGAGGACACCGCGCTGATCAACTCCGACATCGCGGGCGGCTATCTCAAGCCCCTCGACACCTACACGGCGAAGTGGAGCGACTGGTCGCAATACGCCAAGGCCGCCAAGGGAGCGGTGACCGGCGCGTCCGACGGCAAGACCTACGCCGTGCCGGACGACACCGACACCCGGGGGATCTGGTACAACAAGCAGCTTCTGGAGAAGGCCGGGGTCTCCGTGCCCTGGCAGCCCAAGACCTGGGCCGACGTGATCGCCACCGCCAAGAAGGTGAAGGCGAAGCTGCCGGGTGTCACCCCGCTGAACCTCTACACGGGCCAGGCGGGCGGCGAGGCGTCCTCCATGCAGGGCTTCGAGATGCTGCTCTACGGCACACCGGCCGGCGACAAGTCGCTCTACGACGCCTCGCAGAAGAAGTGGGTGGTGGGCAGCCAGGGCTTCAAGGACGCGCTGGACTTCGTCCACACCGTATACAGCCAGGGGCTGGGCCCGTCCAAGGAGCAGGCGCTCGGCGCCAACTTCGGGACCGCCGTGGGCACCGAACTGATCCCCGAGGGCAAGCTGGCGATCGACATCGACGGCTCCTGGATGCCCAACAACTGGAGTTCCGCGGCGGCCAAGCCCTGGACCGAGTGGCAGTCGGTGATGGGCACCGCGGCCATGCCGACACAGAACGGGCAGGCACCCGGCCGTACCAGCATGTCCGGCGGGTGGGCCTGGTCGATCCCCGCGAAGGCGGGCAACGCGGATCTCGCCTGGAAGTTCCTGTCGACCACACTCCAGACCAAGGCCAACGCCGCTCAGTGGAACGCGACCAACGCGAACATCGCGGTGCGCACGGACGTCGCCTCCGACTCGACGTATCTGAACTCGGTGCCGACCAACAAGTTCTTCACCGAGCTGGTCGCTGACACCCACTACCGGCCCGGGCTTCCCGCCTACAACCAGGTCTCCACAGCGATCCAGAAGGCGATGGAGTCCGTGACCACCGGTCAGGCATCCGTCGACAAGGCCGCATCGACCTTTGATAACGATGTCAAGGCGGCCGTGGGCGCCGACAAGACCACCGAGGGCGGCTCGTGACCGCCCTCGCCCCGGCGCCTCACGGGACCGGCGCTCGCCGCCGGTCCCGTGAGGCGCCCGCCCCCGCCGTCCGTACCCTGCTGCGCGGGCTGCCGACACTGCCGGCCGTGGTGCTGCTGGCCGTCTTCCTGGCCGGGCCGATCGCGTACTGCGTGTACTACGCGTTCACCGACATGCAGCTCACCGGTGCCTCCGGCGCCCGCTTCATCGGCCTGGACAACTTCACCCGGGCCTTCAAGGACAGCGACTTCCTCAACGCAGTCAAGCTCACCCTGGTCTTCGTGGTCGGCTCCGCGGTCATCGGCCAGAACACGCTCGGGCTGGCCCTGGCCATCCTGATGCAGAAGGCCACCAAACCGGTGCGGGCACTCGTCAGCGGCGTCGTCATCGCCGCCTGGGTGCTGCCCGAGGTGGTCGCCGGCTATCTGATGTACGCCTTCTTCTACGACCAGGGCTCGCTCAACTCACTGCTGGACGCGCTGCGTCTCCCGGGGCAGAACTGGCTGTACACGATGCCGATCCTGGCGGTGTGCCTGGCCAACGTCTGGCGCGGGACCGCCTTCTCGATGATGGTCTTCACCGCGGCCATCAACGACGTGCCCCAGGAGCTGACGGAGGCCGCCGAGATGGACGGCGCGAACCCCTGGCAACGGCTGTGGCGGGTCGTCCTGCCGGTCATCAGGCCGTCGATCCTGACCAACCTGATGCTGATCACGCTCCAGACGCTCTCCGTCTTCGGTCTGATCTACACCATGACCCGCGGCGGACCGGGCAACAAGAGCGAGACGCTGCCGATCTTCATGTACCAGCAGGCCTTCCAGAACAGCCTGATCGGCTACGGCACCGCCATCGCCCTGGTGCTGCTCGTGGTGGGCGCGCTCTTCTCCGTCGTGTACATCCGGCTGCTGAAACTGGAGGACGACTGATGGCCGCCGTCGCCACGCCCCCCGCCACATCCACCGGACACGCCGCCCCGAAGACCGGCACCACGCGCCGGAGCCGCCGCTTCCGGCCGAGCCGCGTCGTGATCAACGCCGTACTGCTGGCGGTTTCGGCGCTGTACGTACTGCCGCTGGTGTGGATGCTGCTCGCCTCGGTGAGCGACACCAACTCCTTCCGGCTGACGCTGCCCTCGTCGCTGACGCTCGACAACTTCGACGCGGTCCTCAACGTGGACACCACCTACCGGCCGATGCTCAACAGCCTGCTGCTGTGCGGCTTCGGGACGGCGGTGACCGTCGTGGTGTCCGTGCTCGCCGCCTACCCGCTCTCGCGCTACCGCTCCCGGGTGCGGCGGCCGTTCCTCTACACGATCCTGTTCTCCACCGGCCTGCCCATCACCGCCGTGATGATCCCGGTGTACAGCATGTTCGTGCAGGTCAACCTGATCGACTCGATGCCCGCCACGACCCTGTTCCTGGCCGCCTCCGCACTGCCGTTCGGCATCTGGCTGATGAAGAACTTCATGGACGGCGTACCCGTCGTCCTGGAGGAGGCCGCCCGCATCGACGGCGCGAACACCATGCAACTGCTGTGGCGGGTGGTGCTGCCGCTGATGCGACCCGGCGTCGTCGTGGTCACCATCTTCACCTTCATCGGCATGTGGGGGAACTTCTTCGTCCCCTTCATCCTGCTGCTGTCGCCGGAAAAACTCCCGGCCTCCGTCAGCGTGTTCACCTTCCTCAGCGCCCACGACCAGACGCAGTACGGGCAGTTGTCGGCTTTCTCCCTCATCTACTCACTGCCCGTGGTCCTGCTCTATCTGCTGCTGTCCCGCAAACTCGGCGGCGGCTTCGCCCTCGGCGGCGCACTCAAGGGCTGACTCCCCCACCCATGCAAAGAAAGACACCCATGCACAACGACCGTGACGTCATCGAAAAGCGGCTGGCCCGTGTACTGAACGAGCGGATCCGGCCCGCCGTCCACGCCCGGTCCGTCCGTCTCGACGTGCAGATCTGGAACGTGTCCGGCGAGCCGGTGCCGGTAGGCGAGGGCCTGGCCGCCCCCTACCGTCCGGCCCGGGTGGGCGACCTCTGGGGACCGGCCTGGTCGACGAGCTGGTTCAAGGTCAGCGGGACGATCCCCGCGGAATGGGCCGGCGAGACGGTCGAGGCCGTGCTGGACCTCGGTTTCGCCACCCACTCCCCCGGTTTCTCCGCGGAGGGGTTGGTCTACCGTGCCGACGGCACCGCGGTGAAGGCACTCAACCCGCGCAACACCTGGGTCCCCGTCGCCGAACATGCGGAGGGCGGCGAGGAGTTCACGGCCTTCGTCGAGGCCGCGGCGAATCCGGTCGTCATGCACACCGCGCCCGACGAGCTGACCTTCGGCCCCACCCCGGTGGGCGGACGCGCGCCCTGGCTCGGCGAGGGCGGCGACGCCCCGGGCGAACCTCTGTACCGGCTGCGGCGACTGGACCTCGCCGTCCTCGACCGCACCGTCCACGAACTCGTCCAGGACCTCGACGTCCTGGGGCAGTTGATGCACGAACTGTCCCCCGACTCCCCGCGCCGCTGGCAGCTGCTCCAGGCGATCGGCCGGGCCCTGGACGCGATCGACCTCCAGGACATCGGCGGCAGCGCGGAAGCGGCACGGACCCTCCTCGCCCCCGTCCTGGCCGCACCCGCGCATGCCGGCGCGCACCGCATCACGGCTGTCGGGCACGCACACATCGACACCGCCTGGCTGTGGCCGCTGCGCGAGACCGTCCGCAAGGTCGCCCGGACGGTTTCCAACGTCACGCAACTCATGGACGACCACCCGGAGTTCAAGTTCGTGATGTCCCAGGCGCAGCAGCTGGCCTGGCTGAAGGAGCACCGGCCCGAGGTGTACGCGCGGGCCCAGGAGAAGGCGAAGACCGGACAGTTCCTGCCGACCGGCAGCCTGTGGGTGGAGCCCGACACCAACATCAGCGGCGGCGAGGCGCTGGTACGCCAGTTCGTCCACGGCAAACGGTTCTACCTGGAGGAGTTCGGGGTCGAGACCGAGGAGATGTGGCTGCCGGACACCTTCGGCTACAACGCTGCCCTGCCGCAGTTGATGAAGCTGGCCGGGGTGCGCTGGTTCCTGACCCAGAAGATCTCCTGGAACACCACCAACAAGTTCCCGCACCACACCTTCTGGTGGGAGGGCATCGACGGCACCCGCATCTTCAGCCACTTCCCGCCCGTCGACAGTTACAACGGCGAACTGTCCGGCGCCGAAGTCGCCCACACGGTACGGAACTTCCAGGACAAGGGGCCCGCCAACCACTCGCTGATCCCGTTCGGCTACGGCGACGGCGGCGGCGGCCCCACCCGCGAGATGCTCTCCCGCGCCGCACGGCTGAGAGATCTGGAGGGTTCGGCCCGGATCGAGATCGAGCGGCCGGCCGACTTCTTCGAACGCGCCCATGCCGAGTACCAGGAGAACGGCGGCGCCCCCGTCTGGTCCGGCGAGCTGTACCTGGAGTTCCACCGCGGCACCCTGACCAGCCAACTGGCCACCAAGCAGGGCAACCGACGCAGCGAACACCTTCTGCGCGAGGCCGAGTTGTGGGCCGCGACGGCGGCCGTGGGCCACGAGGAGCCCTACCCGTACGACGCGCTGGACCGCCTGTGGAAGACGGTGCTGCTGCACCAGTTCCACGACATCCTGCCCGGGACCTCGATCGCCTGGGTGCACCGCGAGGCGGAGGAGACCTACGCGGCTGTCGCCCGCGAACTGGAGGAGCTGATCGGCGTCGCGCAACGGGCACTGGCCGGTCCGGGAGACGGGACCGTGGTCTTCAACGCGGCACCCCACACCCGCGGCGGCGTCGCGGCGTTCGGTGCCGCTCCGCGTCCCCGGTCGCCGGAGGCTCCGGTGGCACCGGTGCCGGACGGAGACGGATTCGTCCTCGACAACGGCGTGGTGCGGGTCGCGGTGGACAGCCGAGGGCTGATCACTTCGGCGTACGACCACACAGCGGGCCGGGAAGCCCTGGCGCCCGGTGCGGTCGGCAACCTGCTGCAACTGCACCAGGACTTCCCCAACCAGTGGGACGCCTGGGACATCGACGTGTTCTACCGCAACACCGTCCGCGACCTCACGGAGGCACAGTCGGTGACACCGACCGGCGACGGCATCCAGGTGGTCCGGGTCTTCGGGGACTCACGGATCGAACAGAACCTCTCGCTGCCGACGGGCTCCCGGCGTCTGGTGATCGACACGGTGGTGGACTGGCACGAGCGGGAGAAGCTGCTCAAGGCCGCCTTCCCCCTGGATGTACGGGCCGCGCACTCGACCGCCGAGATCCCCTTCGGTCACGTCGAGCGGCCCACCCACACGAACACCAGTTGGGACGCCGCCAAGTTCGAGGTCTGCGCGCACCGATTCCTCCACGTCGGCGAGCCCGACTGGGGCGCCGCCCTCCTCAACGACTCCACCTACGGGCACGACGTCACCCGTGACATCCGCCCCGACGGAGGTACGACCACGACGGTCCGCCTCTCCCTTCTCAGGGCTGCCCGCTTCCCCGACCCTGACCAGGACCAGGGAACGCACCGGCTCGGCTACGCGCTCCTGATCGGCGCCGACGTCTCGGACGCGACCCGTGAGGGCTACCACTTCAACCTCCCGGAACGCGCGGTGCCGGGCGGTTCGAGGGTCGCCCCCCTGGTCGCGGTCGACCACGAGGGCGTGATCGTCGAGGCGGTGAAGCTCGCCGACGACCGCTCGGGCGATGTCGTCGTACGCCTCTACGAGTCCCGTGGCACACGCGCCCGCGCCACCCTCACGACCGTGTTCCCACTGGCCTCGGCGACCGCGACGGATCTTCTCGAACGCCCGCTCGCCGATCCGACGAGCCACCGGCATGCCGGTGACGGTGTGGAAGTGACGCTGCGTCCGTTCCAGATCCTGACGCTGCGGTTGCGGCCCACCCCTGGCGACTGACGCCGCGAGGACAGTTGAGGGCGCAAGTCCGGGCCCTCAACCCCTCGGGGCATGTCAGACGAAGCGGTGACCCCTCCCCCAAGACGGGCGACAGACGGTGGAGCTCGCCACATCGAGGCGGGCGTCAAGCTTCAGTAATGATTGTCATTCCGCATAGGTCGGACGTAGTGGTGACAATCGTTTTCATCTAGGGTCGCAGACGTTCCCCTCCACCGAGCCGCGCCCCCATGCGCCAGGCCCATCAGCCCGTCTAGGAGACCGCGTCGTGCGTACTGCCGGCATTCCGATATCCCGCCCCGCCCGCCTGATCGCCGGCGGCCTGGCTGCCGGCGCGGCGCTGGCCGCCATCAGCGGCTGCTCCACCGCCTCCTCCTCGAACACCGCCAAGGCGGGCTCGACGACGGTCGGCGGGACCATCAAGGTCGTCGCGGCGGAGAACTTCTGGGGCAGCATCGCCACCCAACTCGGCGGCACTCACGTGCAGGTCAAGAGCATCATCAACAACCCGAACGCCGATCCGCACGACTACGAGCCGACCGCGGCCGACGGCCGGCTGGTGGCGGGCGCCCAGTACACGATCGTCAACGGCATCGGCTACGACGCCTGGGCGGACAAGTTGCTGTCCGCCAATCCGGAGAGCGGCCGTACCGATCTGAAGGTCGGTGACCTGGTGGGCATCAAGCCGGGCGGCAACCCGCACCGCTGGTACTCGCCGGACAACGTCCACCAGGTCATCGAGAAGATCACCGCCGACTACAAGAAGCTCGACCCGGCCGACGCCGCGTACTTCGACGCCCGGAAGACGACCTTCGAGACCAAGACTCTGGCGCCCTACAACAAGCTGATCGCCGACATCAAAGCCAGGTACGCGAACACCCCGGTCGGCGCCTCGGAGTCGATCGTGACCCCGCTCGCCGAGGGGCTGGGCCTGAAGATGCTCACGCCCGAGTCCTTCCTGGACGCCATCAGCGAGGGCACCGACCCGACGGCCAAGGACAAGCAGACGATCGACCGGCAGATCAGCGAGAAGCTGATCAAGGTCTACGTCTACAACAGCCAGAACGCCACCCCTGACGTACAGGCCCAGGTCGAGGCGGCCAAGGCCGAGGGCATCCCGGTCGCGACCGTGACCGAGACCCTCACCCCCGCGGGAGCGTCCTTCCAGGCGTGGCAGGTGCGCCAGTTGCAGGGCCTCGAGAAGGCCCTGGGGCAGGCAACGGGCAGGTGAGCACGGTGAATCCGGCCACCCCGTCGGGCCACCTGCCCCGGCACCGGCTCCCCGCGCAACCGGCCGCACCACAGCCACCGCGCTCCCCCGTCGTGTCGTTGCGCGGCGCCGGTGTGCGCGTCGGGGGCCGGACCCTGTGGTCGGGTGTCGATCTGGAGGTCGGCGCCGGTGAGTTCGTCGCCGTCCTCGGTCCCAATGGGGTCGGCAAGTCGACCCTGGTCAAGATGCTGCTCGGCATCCTGCCTCCGGCGGCAGGCGAGGTCAGGGTGCTGGGCGAAGCACCCGGCAGGGCCGGCCACCGCGTCGGCTACCTGCCGCAGCGCCGCAGCTTCGACGCGAGTCTGCGCATCCGCGGCACCGATATCGTGCGGCTCGGACTGGACGGCGACCGCTGGGGCGCACCGCTGCCGGTGCCCGTCCGGTTCAGCGCCCGGCGCCGGGCGGCCCGGAACCGTATCGCCGAGGTCGTCGACCTGGTCGGGGCGAGCGCGTACGCGCACCGGCCGATCGGCGAGTGCTCCGGCGGCGAGCAGCAGCGGCTGCTCATAGCCCAGGCACTCGTGCGCGACCCCGAACTGCTGCTCCTGGACGAGCCGTTGGACAGCCTCGACCTGTCCCATCAGGGTGCGGTCGCCGCGCTGATCGGGCGGATCTGCCGGGAGTCCGGCGTCAGCGTCGTCCTGGTGGCGCACGACGTGAATCCCATCCTCACCTGGCTGGACCGGGTGGTGTACATCGCCGAGGGCGGTGCGGTCGCGGGCCCCCCGCGGGAGGTCATCACCACCGAGACGCTGTCACGGCTGTACGGCGTGCCGGTGGAGGTGCTCCGCACCAGCGACGGAAGGCTGGTGGTCGTCGGCCATCCCGAGGCGCCCGCCGCCCACACCGACCGGCACGCCGAGGGAGGCGGGCCGTGAACTGGGCCGATACAAGCGCCAGTTGGTCGTGGAACCCGCTGACCGACCTCCAGCAGATCTGGGCGTTCCCCTTCATGGTCAACGCCTTCCGGGCCGGTACGGTCGTGGCCGTGCTGGCCGCCGTGGCGGGGTGGTTCATGGTGCTGCGGCGGCAGAGCTTCGCCGGGCACACCCTGGCCGTGGTCAGTTTTCCCGGCGCCGCCTGCGCGACGCTGCTCGGCATCAGCGCGAGCTTCGGATACTTCGCGTTCTGTATCGGAGGCGCCCTGGTGATCGCCGCCATCCCGCGCTCCGGACAGGGCGGCAGCGGCCAGGAGGCGGCGCTGACCGGCACCGTCCAGGCGTTCCTGCTGGCCTGCGGGTTCCTCTTCGTCGCCCTCTACAAGGGCTTCCTCGGTGGGGTCAACTCCCTGTTGTTCGGCAGCTTCCTGGGCATCACCACCGTCCAGGTGGCCGTGCTGGCGATCGTCGCAGCGGTCGCGCTCTGCGTGCTGGCGGTCATCGGACGGCCGCTGCTGTTCGCCTCCGTCGACGAGAACGTCGCCACCGGACGCGGGGTGCCGGTGCGGGCCCTGTCAGTGGTCTTCCTCGTCCTGCTCGGGGCGGCAACCGCCGAGGCAAGTCAGATCACCGGCACGCTGCTGGTGTTCGCGCTGCTGGTGATGCCCGCCGCAGCCGCACAACAGCTCACCGCACGGCCCGCCGCGAGCCTGGCGCTGTCGGTGCTCATCGCACTCGCGGTGACCTGGACCGGGCTGATCGCCGCCTACTACTCGCCGTACCCGATCGGTTTCTACGTGACGACCTTCGCCTTCGCCGTCTACGTCCTGGCCCGCACGGGCCGCACCGCTGCCGCGGCCTTCGGCAGGCACCGCACGGTGGAAGCAGGTGCTCTCGCATGAGCGCCTTCACCCACCCCTACTTCGTGCACGCGCTGCTGGCCGGCACCGCGATCGCCCTGGCGGCCGGTCTCGTGGGCTACTTCCTGGTGCTGCGCGCCCAGGTCTTCACCGGCGACGCACTCAGTCACGTCGCCTTCACCGGGGCGCTCGCAGCCCTCGCGCTGGGCTACGACCTGCGGCTGGGACTGTTCGCGGCCACCGTGCTGTTCGCGGTGCTGCTCGGCGCGCTGGGCCGCCGCAGCCGCGCCGACGACGTCGCCATCGGCAGTCTCTTCTCCTGGATCCTGGGCCTGGGCGTCTTCTTCCTCACCCTCTACACGACGTCCCGAAACGCGGCGAACGGCACCGCCGGGGTGAACGTCCTCTTCGGATCGATCTTCGGCCTCTCCGGCGGGCAGGCCGAACTGGCGGCCGTCATCGCGGGCGTCGTCTGCCTCGCCGTGCTCGCCGTCGCCCGCCCGCTGTTGTTCGCCTCCGTCGACGAGGCGGTGGCGACTGCCCGCCGAGTACCCGTACGGATGCTGGGTCTCGTCTTCCTGATCCTGGTCGGCGTCTGCGCGGCCGAGGCCGCTCAGGCGGTCGGCTCGCTGCTGCTGCTCGGTCTGCTCGCCGCGCCCGCCGGCGCCGCGCAACGGTTCACCGACCGGCCCTACCATGCCCTCGCCCTGTCCGCGGGACTCGCGGTGGCGGAGATGTGGATGGGCCTCGCCCTGAGTTACTACATCCCCCAACTGCCTCCCAGCTTCGCCATCATGGCCGTCGCCACCACCGTCTACGCGGCCGCGCTCATCGCCGTACGTCGACCCCACGCCCATGCCGCTCTCGCGGAGGCGTGATGAGCGCACCGGCCGACGACCTTGACCTCATCGGCCGCCGCACCGCCCAACGCACCAGCGTCGTACGGGCGTTGATCGACCACGGCGGCTTCATCGGTGCCCGCGCCCTGCACGACGTACTGAAGGTTCGCGGCGCGCGCGTGGGCCTCAACACCGTCTACCGCACCCTGGCCGCCCTCGTGGACGCCGGCCGCGCCGACGTCGTACGCGACCGGGGTGGTGAACGCCTCTTCCGTCACCGCCCGTCCCCCGAGCACCAGCACTATCTGCTGTGCCGCGCCTGCGGGTTGAGCACTCCTGTCGACTCCGCGGCGGTCGAGACCTGGGCCGAACACGTCGCCTGCACGTCCGGCTTCGCGCAGGTCGAGCACACTGTCGAACTCACCGGCCTCTGCCCGCAGTGCCGCACGCCGTAGACCGGCGTGCGGATTACCGCCCCCAGTTGATAACGGTATCCATTTTCATATAGCTTTGCTGCAACGTACCGGCAGTCGTCCAGGAGGATCCCATGGCCGTTCCCAAGCGGAAGATGTCCCGCAGCAACACCCGTCACCGCCGCGCCCAGTGGAAGGCGACCACGCCGACGCTCGTACCGATCACCATCGACGGCGTCCCGTACCTGGTGCCCCAGCGGTTGGCGAAGGCGTACGAGCGCGGGCTGCTTCGCCCCGAGGGCTGACCTTCATGTCCTACGGCTCTCACGACCGACTGCCCGTAACCGTCCTGTCCGGATTCCTCGGGGCGGGCAAGACCACCCTCCTCAACCACGTTCTCGGCAACCGCGAGGGCCTGCGCGTCGCCGTGATCGTCAACGACATGAGCGAGGTCAACATCGACGCCGCACTCGTGCGCGGCGGCGAGGCGGCCCTGTCCCGCACCGAGGAACGTCTGGTCGAGATGACCAACGGCTGTATCTGCTGCACCCTGCGCGACGACCTGCTGGAGGAGATCGACCGGCTGGCCCGCGAGGGCCGCTTCGACTACCTGCTCATCGAGTCGTCCGGCATCTCAGAACCCATGCCTGTGGCCGCAACCTTCGCCTTCGCCCGCGACGACGGCGCCACCCTCGGGGAGATCGCCCGCCTGGACACCATGGTCACCGTCGTCGACGCCGCCAACTTCCTGCCCGAGCTGACCAGCGGCGACGAACTCGTCGAACGCGGCCTGGACCAGTACGAGGACGACGAACGCACCGTCAGCGACCTGCTCATGGACCAGATCGAGTTCGCCGACGTCATCATCCTCAACAAACTCGACCTCGTCGACGAGGAGTTGGCGGACCGCCTGTGGGCGACCCTCACTCGCCTCAATCCGGCCGCACGCGTCATCCCGGCCGTCCACGGCCGCGTGAAGGTCGGTGAGGTACTGGGCACCGGGCTCTTCGACCTGGAACGCGCCCAACAGGCCCCCGGCTGGGTGCGGGAGCTCAACGGCGACCACATCCCCGAGACCGAGGAGTACGGCATCTCCTCAACCGTCTTCCGCTCCGAACTGCCCTTCCATCCCGGCCGGTTGTGGACGTTCGTGACCGAGGAACTCGACAGCGGCACGTACGGGCAGATCCTGCGTTCCAAGGGCTTCTTCACGCTGGCCAGCCGCCCGCGGGTGACGGGCCTGTGGTCCCAGGCCGGCTCCGTAGCCCGCTTCGAACCCTCCGCCGCGCACGACACCGACAGCCCCGACGGCCAGGAACTGGTCTTCATCGGCACACACCTGCACCCGAACACACTGCACGCCGCACTGACCAACTGCCTCATGACCGACACCGACAGCCTCCCACCCGCCGACCCGTTCCCCGCCTGGGACACCTACGGCATCGACGACACCTGCGAACACGAACACCCCGCACTCGTAGCGGGCGCCTGAAAACCCCGGGCCGGGCGGTGAACGCAGCCACGGCACCGCCCGGGCCGGCACCGCTCCGATAGGGCGGCGGAGAAGCGGCACGAATCCCCTCGATCACGCAGTCTCCGGGTCGCACGACCGGTACGTCGTGGCGAAGGGCAACGGCCCTGTGTCCTCGCTGAACTGACTGACCATCAGACCCTCACCGGCGATGTGAGGAAGCGTGTCGCCCGGCTCCGCTACGGCAGGCCCCAGGCCGGCCCCGGCTTGCTGACGGCGACGGGTGCGATGACGAGGTCGGGACGGGAACCGGCGTGGACGAGCACCTCACGGCCTCGGGGAAGGTCGATGGCGAGGGTGCCGTCGCCCAGATCGTGGGTGTGTGCGGGTGTGCCGTCGTCCAGCAGCACGGTGAGGGTCCCGGTGAGGCCGTGCCGGAGCTTGAGCGGCTCGCCCGCCAGGCTTCTGATCCTGATGAACCGGGTCACCCCGGCCTTTCGCACGGCGCTGACCAGGAAGGCGCCCTGGGTGCGGAAGTCGTGCAGGGTGACGTCCGCCCAGGAGGACGGGACGGCCGGGAAGACACGGATCACGCCGCCCCAGCTCTGGCAGAACATGTCGTGCAGGGACTGCGAGGCGGACAGCGGCGTCTCGATGACCGGACCGGCCTCGGTGTAGTGCGTGTTGGCACGGCAGGGGTAGCGCGTGGTGGGATCGAAGAACTTCCGCAGGTATGTGATCGCGGTGTCTCCGTCGCCGGTCATCGCGTACATGGAGGCGGCCCCGGTGTAGCTGTAACCCCGGTGGGCGCCGGTCAGCGCGTGCCAGTGGGTCACCGACTTCGCGATCAGGTCGCGGCTGCCGGGCTGGTCCCAGTTCACCAGATACAGCGGATACACCATCAGCAGGTGCGAGTAGTGCCGGTGGGACTGCGCGTACGGGGTGTCGGCGCCGATCATGAAGCCGTTGTCGTCGACCGGGTACGGCGTGAGCCTGGCCAGCACCCCCTGCCACTGTGGGATCAACTCGTCGTCGACCGCGAGCAGTTCGGCGGACTCGATGAGCGTCTGGCAGCCCCAGCGGATCAGGGCCAGGTCGTAGTTGGTGTCCTGTGGCGGTACGACGGGGTATTCGGGCGAGAGCGTGCTGGGCAGGTGGAGTCTGCCGTCGCTGCCCGGGGTGAGGAAGTGCAGGTAGTAGTTGATCGCCCGGCGCAGCACGGGATAGATCGTGTCGCGCAGCAGTCCCTTGTCCATGGAGTGCCGGTAGGACAGCCACACGTTGTGCAGCGCCCAGGTGAGGTCGCCGGTCTCGGCGCCCGTTCCCGGTCGGCCCACTTCGCGGTTGGCGAACATGTCGGAGCTGCGGCCGATGCCGGAGCTGTCCGCCCGGTAGGCGGTGGGCACGTTGGCCGCGAGCTGCTCCTGGTTCTGGCGCAGCGTGGTGGCGAGCGAGTCCAGCTCGGGGTGGTTGAAGCCGTGGATGAGCCAGTACTCCAGCTGGACGTTGAGGTTCCACCAGACCGCGGGCCAGGGCGTGGGCTCCAGCCACGGCCCGGAGGTGGCCATGACGGGGCCGCCGGCGCGGCTGGCGGAGGCGATCTTGTAGAGCTGGATCCAGTGGAAGCTCTGCAGGCGCTGGTCGGGGAACGAGACGAAGCTCTTGCGGTAGAACGCGTGCCACCACTGGGTGTGCCGTCGTCTGAGGGCGCTGTACGAGGCCGCGCGCCGGAGATTGCGCAGCGAATCGGCTGCGGCGGCGGTCTCGGAGGGCGAGCTGTGTCCGACGCTGAGCAGCAGGTCGTGGCCGGTGCGGCGGTAGGCGGTGGCGGTCTGGCCGCCGGTGAGGGGCTGGAGCACCTGCTCGGTGCCGTCGGCTGAAGTCCGGGTGGTCCAGGGCGGGTTGACGGTGTAGCCGGCGGGCGGAGCCTCGCTGATGCGCCGGGGGCTGAGTGCTTCTTCGGGGTGGAACGTCCAGGTGACCCGTTCATCGCCGCCGGCCGTCACACGGGCGGCGAAGACCTCGCCGTGGATGAGAGCGGAGAGGACGAGCGTGCCCGCGGTGGTGGTGACGGTACCGGTGAGCTCGGCGTTCCACAGGCTCAGGCGCCAGTCGACGGAGGTGATGGTGCCGACCGGTTCGAGGGTGAGGTGGCCGACCGGCAGGCGACAGGTTCCCCAGCCGCTGCCGAACTCGGGCCGATGGTCCTGTACCCGGCCGTGCTGGATGGTGAAGCGGAGCTGGTTGGCTCCCGGCTCCTGGTACACCATGCTGCCGAGCTGGCCGTCCCCCAGGAACGGCCCCTCGTGCCAGAGGGTGGGCAGTCTGCTCCACAACAGATCCTGGCCCCGCAGAAATTTTTCCCAGGCACCGTCGGCGCGCATGGTGTCACGGAGTTTCCAGGGGCTTCTGCCGGCCCGGGCCGCCGGAAGAACGTCGGCCGCCCCCTCCGCCCGTACGGACTCGTCGGCGTGGGCCGTCCCACCGGGCAGGGCCGCGGCCGCGGCTCCTCCCAGCGCGGTGCCGAGTAAGACCCTGCGGGGCAACGGCGAGTGGTTCCCCGGCTGCGAGGTCATCATCGTCCTCCAGAACTGACGGTCAGTGATACATCGGGTGTATCGAGGAACCTAGGCACGCCTCGGGCGCCTGTCAATGACCGCAACCAATAGCCCTTCATGCCGAACAACCCTTCATTTTCGGCTACTTGGGAAGAGCCGCGCACATCCACCATCGCACCCCAAGTCCTTGACTCCTCCGATGTATTGCGGCTGCCGTTGGAGGTCAGCCGTGGGCCGAACACGGAATGAGCGGCGAGGAACGCGACCCGGGTCCCGCCCGCTACTTCAGGAACGGCGTGTACGACCACGGTTCCGGCCGTGCCGAGGCACGCTTCCGCAGCCTCCGATACGGGACGAAGTGACCGGTCCGACGACACGAACGGCGACGAACTCGCCGACACCGCTTGACTGATCACCGCATCGGACGTCTGTCTCCCACGACAGCGCGTACAGACCGTCAGCCGCTGGTCGTGAAGTCGGTGAACTCGTCTTCGCTCGGGTAGCCCGGGTTGGCCGCGGTGCCGAAAAGGCCGACGTCCTGGGTACGGGCGGCGGAGGGAACGTCCGCGGTACTCAGGCGGGTCCAGTTGGTGCTGTCGGTGGAGTAGTAGCCGGTGAAGGTGGTGCCAGAGCGGACCAGCCGGATCCAACTGGGCAGGACGGGCTTGCCGACGCCGGAGCCGTTGGGTGCGGTGCCGGCGTCGAGCCACCCGTCGCCGTCGGCGTCCCACTGCATGAAGTAGCCCTTCTTGGCGCTCACTCCCACGGTCACGAAGCCGGGCGAGTTGCTCGCGCCGGTGATGTCGTTGCGCACCATGATTCCGGTCTTGGCCCCGGAGTTCTGGTACCGCTGCCAGGTGACACGAACCGTCGTGACGGATCCGTCGTGTTCCGCGCCGGGGACATAGAGCGCGCCGTACTCGTTCTTCGGTCCGTAGGCGCCGGCGCCGGCCGCGCGAATGCCGAGGGCTGAACCGACCTGTGAGAAGTCCGCGGGCTCCGGCGAAGAGGAAAAGGTGTGGAACGGGGCCCGAACGGGAGCGTCGAGCAGAACGGACGTGTGCCCGGCGGCCGAGCCGGAGGCCCGTGCCCCGGTGCCGGTGCGGTTGTTCCAGCGGAAGTGGGCGAAGGCGTCGAGCCGGACCGTCGGGAAGAGCTGGGTGATGGACGCCGGTGGCGTGACGCGGTAGGTGGCGCGGACGGTCACGCCGGGCGCGACGGCGGCGAAGGAGGTGGGCGAGACGGGGGTGGCTGTCCAGCCCCTCGGGACGGGCAGGGCCACGTGGACACCGGTCGCGGCGACGCTGCCCCAGTTGGTGAAGTCCGCGTCGACAGTGGCCTGTTGGCCGGTCCCCAGGGTGCCGGGGGCGGTCACGGTGAGGCCGGCCTGCGGGCGCCCCGGCGCCTTGCCCGCGGCCCACGGACGTACACGGAACAGCGCCGCGCCGTGCACGGGGACCGAGGCGGCGACGGTGGCGCCGGAGGAGCGGGTGACCTCGTGCGTCCACAGGTTGTCGAGGCGGTACGAGGAGGACGCGGGCAGGCCGGCCGTGGCCGCGGCGATGGAGACGGTCTGGGCGACGGACCCGGTGTTGAACAGCCCCAGGATCACATCGCCGTTCGGCTCCGTTTTCGCGAAGACCTGCGCGGTCGCGCTCCTGCTCACCCGAGAGGCATTGACGGTGTCCTGGTCCACGGCGATCACGTCACGATTCGCCAGCAGCCTCAGATCGGCGGCGTCGAGCCTGGTCAGGTCCGTGCCCAGGAGCAGTGGGGAGGAGGCCAGCGACCACAGGCTCAGCTGGGTCTGCCGCTCGTCGGGGGTCAGCCCGCCGTCGCTGCCGTTGCCGACCTCGATCGAGTCGTAGTCGTTGAACGCGCCGGAGCCGCCGAACGGTTGCCAGGCCGCGACCTGGTCGAACCGGGCCGACGTCCGCTGCCAACTGGTCAACGGGGTACTGGATCCGTTGACGCCGCAATAGCACTCGATGTCGCCGCCGGTGCGCCAGCCGTTGCTGGTGGCCTGCCAGGTGGCGGCGTCGGCGATGCTGAGCGAGTTGGAGAGCTCCAGGTGCATCGGACGGCCGGTGGCGACGATCGCCTGGTGCCACGCCCGCATCTCGGGACGGTTGTCGGCGGGGACGAGGCCGCCGCCAGGGCCGACGAAGTCCATCTTGATGTAGTCGACGCCCCAGGAGGCGAACAGGTCGGCATAGCTCTGCACATACTCCGCTGCGCCAGGCTTGCCGAAGTCGATGCGGTAGGAGTCGTTGTGGGTGTTGCCGGGCTGTGTCGGGTCCGCGATGTCCTGCATGTGGTACGCGGTGCCCTGGACCGGCAGGTTCTCCTGATACGCCTCGATGGGGATGCCCGGCGTGAGATAGATGCCGAACTTGAGCCCCAGGCGGTGCAGATACGCGGCGAGAGCGGGGATTCCGTCGGGAAAGCGAGCGGTGTCCCAGGCGCTTCGCCCATAGGCGTCCAGGTGGTCGGACCAGCCGGCGTCGATGTTGATGTAGCGGTAGCCGTACCGCCACAACTTGTCGCGCATGACCCGCGCCTGAGCCTTGATCCCGTCCTGGGTCAGGCCACTGCCCTCGCGCAGCGCGCTCCAGCTGCTCCAGCCCATGGGCGGTGTGGACGAGAGGGGCGCGGCTAAGTCCGTCGGGGCCGCGGGTGGAGGCGCGGCCACCGCGGGCGATGTTCCCGCCGCAAGCCCGAGGAGAAGCAGTAGAGACAGCAGACATCTGATCAATCTCGCATACATCGAACGGCTCCTCAGCGTGGCCAACGGCAACTTGCCTTGTCCTTACCGGTCGAACGGCACATGTTCTATGCGCGATCCACTGCCACGTCAACACATTCATCCGATGAATCACTAAGAAACGTCCGGCGGGCTCACTTCGCACACCACGCGGCTCGCGTCGCCGCCATCCCGCCGACCCGGCACCCGCCACCACCGACGCAGGCCCGCGCTGGAAACGTCGGCGAAACGGGGTCACGACATCAGCAGCCAGGACAACGCGAACGACATCACGCTCCGGGAGAACACGAACTGCCCCGCCACGGGCAGGCGCCGTCAGGACTTCGGACGATCCCCGTCCCGGGACACGTCCAGGTTCGCGGGCCAGTCGCCGGGCTTCGCCCTCGTCGCACCCGCAACGACATGGAACTCCAACTGCAGTGACCGTGAGGCTGGTTCGGGACAGGGGCACGCGATCCCGTACGGCCGGGCAACCCTCGCCACTGATCCGATCCGCAGCCGCTCGTACACAATCGGCCAGATTTCAGCTGTACCGTTCCGTGTCGCTCGCGTATCAATGGGGATCGCAAGTGCTGACGGACTGTCAGATTCGATCCCCCGCAGTGTGCCCGCACCCACCCGGCCCGGGGTCGCCATCCCACACATGGCACTCCCACCAACGGGAAGGGAACACGATCCCCATGAACCGATTAACCACAGGTGCGGCACTCACAGCCGGCGTCATTGCCGCCACGACGCTGGCCTTCGCGCCCTCCGCGTCCGCCGCCGTCACCCCGAGCTCCGCCACCATCACCGCCGCCTGCGGCATCTTCGGCGGCGGCACGGCCACGCTGACCGCGACCCAGGTCAGCAGTACTTCAGCCACCGTCACCCTCAGCTCCACCGCCATCACCACGCCGCTCGCCCTGTCGGCGAACTCCATCAGCTCCACGCTCACCATGACCAACTCCACCGGCGCGAACCGGGTGTTCAGCGGCACCGTGAACCCGGCCATACCCGCAGGCGGCGCGGTCACCGTCGGTCCGCTTCCCGGCACCGTGGCCGTGGGCGACCAACTGGACTTCTACAAGGGCTCGCTGAAGATGGTCATCTTCGGCATCTCCGTCACCTGTACGTCGAACGCCGCGCAGTCACCCGGGCCCTTCGTCTTCAGCTGAGCCTGCCGTGAGTGAGTGATTCGTTCCCGACGCCGCAAGAACCGACGGAGCCGACGACCTGGACCGCCCGAATTCCCGCACGCCGCTCCACCGGGCGGTTCTGGTCGAAGGTCCGCGCCAGGATCCGGCGGCCTTCCTTCACCATCGACTGCCGACCGAGCAGTGGCCCGTTCCGCGTTGCCTGGTCAGCCCCTACATCGGTGAGGCCCGGGAGGATTCCTTCCCTGAGCTGCCGCGTACTGCTGCGGACGGCATGCCGTCCGCAGCAGTACAACTCCCCCCGCTCGACGAGCGTCTCCTCACCGACATCCACGACCTTGACTCGCCCCCCTCGTCACCGACCCTGATCCGGCGAAGAGTGCAAGGCCGATGGGACCTCGCCGTAGGGACGGACACGCGTCCGCCACAAAATCGTCACAGCGCCCGTGGGTGTCGGGACGCCGGATCCGCCCTCCCCCGCGGACCTGGAAGGGGACGGCGTCGGGGGCACGCCTGACGCGGGGGACAGCCCGTTCGCTGGATAGGGTCGGGGCGTGGACCACAGCATCAGGCAGCCGGGCGAGGCGTTCGCCGGGGAGCCACGGGACGAGCTGTCGGCGCGGGCGGTGCGGGCGCTGTGGTGGGGGTCGGCCGGTCTGGTGCTCGCCGTGCTCGCCACCTCAGTGCTTGTCGCAGGCGCCGGGGACGGCCGGCGGCTGCCTGCGGCCGTGATTCTGGTCCTCGCGCAGGTCGTCGTCCTGAGATGGCAGGTGCGCGCCCCGATCGCCGTGCTGGCCGTGACCGTGGCGACGGGGCTCGCGGTGTGGGTCTTGTTGCCTGAGGTGTCCTTGACGGGAGCTCTGCTCGCGGCGCAGGTCGCGTTGTGCACCCTGTCCGCCACCGGGTCGCGGCGGGTGTCGGTGCGGGCACTCGCGGCGATGTGCCTGCCTGCGCCGCTGGCGTTCGGGGCAGGCGGTGGCCCGGCGGGAGTGACGGTCTATCTGTTGGCCGTGCTCCTCGCGTGGACCGCGGGGCAGTGGCGGCGGAGGCGGCCCTGCCCCTGTTCCTGGAGGCGCTGGCACTGCGGACGGGGCCGGTGGCCACCGGAATCCCGCTGGAGGCCCGGGACCACCTGGTGTTCACCGCGTTGGAGCGTGAGTACCTGACAGCCGTCAAAGAGGCGGCCGACGCGGCTCTGGCGGGCGGCGGCACGGACCGCCTGCTCACGGTGCTGCACCGCACGACGTGCGAGCACCCGCTCGACGAACAGCTCCAGGCCCGGCTCGTGCGTGCCCTGGCGGCCACCGGCCAGCGGGCGGAGGCGCTCGACGTCTGGCAGCGGGTCCGGGTCCGCCTCGATGCCGAGCTCGGTGTGCCGCCCGGTGCCGAACTGCGGGCCGCGCAGACGGAGGTGCTGCGCGACACCACCTCCGTGCTCGCCCCGCCCGGCGGTGCCGCTGCCCCGTCGAGCACCGCACGGACCTCCTCGCGTCCCGGAGACCGGATTCCTCGCGGTCCGCGCCGGGACGTCCGGCCGCCGGACCGGAGCGTTCCGGAGACCTGCCCGGGTGGACACCGGCTCGGATACCCGGACAACGGAGTGATGCGGACGGGCCGTCGGGCAGGTCGGGACCGTCGGCGCCCCGCCGGGCAGGTGCGCGCACGGCACGCGACGGAGGCACGGTCGGGGGCGGCGAGCCCGCGATCGGCAGAGGGCCCGCGGACCGCGGGAGGCAGCGTGCCGACGCGGACGTCCGACCGACGCGTGTCGCGCCGCCCGGCGGGCCCGTCGTACCGGGCAAGCCGACCGCACCGACGAGCCTCCCGGCAGCCGCGGACCACCCCGCGACCGCCACCCTGCTTCTCGTACCGGACGCGTCCCGGGACCGGCGCTCCGGGGCCGCCGCCCCCTACACGCGTCCGGCCCAACTGCCCGCCGATCTCGGTACGTTCGCCGGTCGGCGGACCGAACTCGCCCAGGTCGTCGATCTGTTGGCGAACTCGGCTCCCGTCACCCGGATCGCCGTGATCAGCGGTATGGGCGGCATCGGCAAGACCACGCTGGCCGTGCACTGGGCGCCCCGGATCGCCCACCCTTTCCCGGACGGACAGTTGTATGTGAACCTCCGCGGCTTCGACCCGGGCGGAACCACCAAGGACCCGGGCGAGGCCCTCCGCGGTTTTCTGGAGGCGCTCGGCGTACCGGCTCAGCGGATACCGGTCGGCGAGGCCGCCCAGACCGGCCTCTACCGGAGCCTGCTGGCAGGGCGCCGCGCGCTGATCCTGCTGGACAACGCGCGAGACGCCGATCAGGTCCGCCCGCTGCTCCCCGGCAGCGCCGGTTGCCTGGTCGTCGTCACCAGCCGGAACCACCTCTTCGGCCTGGTCACCGTCGAAGCCGCCCGGCCTCTGGTGCTGGCCCAGCTCAAGGTGCCCGAGGCCCGGGAATCACTCGCCCGTCGGCTCGGTGCCGGCCGCGTGTCCGCCGAGCCGCGGGCCGTCGACGAGATCGTCGCCCGCTGCGCGGGACTTCCGCTGGCTCTCGCCGTGGTGGCCACCCGGGCCGCCGCCCACCCCGGATTCCCGCTCGCCGCGATCGCGGCCGAACTGCGCGAGGCCCACGGAAGCCTCGACGCGTTCACGGACCCCGACCCGGCCGGCGACGTACGGGCGGTGTTCTCGTGGTCGTACCACACCCTGAGTCCCGGTGCGGCCCGGCTGCTGCGGCTGCTGTCCCTGCACCCGGGCCCGGACGTCGCGCTGCCGGGCGCCGCGGCGAGCGCCGGAGTCGCTCCTGCGGACGTCCGCCCGCTGCTGGCCGAACTCACCCGCGCCCATCTGCTCAGCGAGCACACACCGGGCCGTTACTCCTGCCACGACCTGCTGCGTACGTACGCCATGGAACGCTCGGAGGCCGAGGATGCCGCCGCCGACCGGGACGCGGCCGTGCACCGGCTGCTCGACCACTACCTGCACACCGCGCACGCCGCCGGCCGCCGCTTCTCCCCCGCGTGGACCACGAGCCCACTCACGGAGGCCCAACCCGGCGCGGGGGCCGTGGAGTTCGCGGACGACGGGGCGGCGCTGAGCTGGTACACGGCCGAGCGGCGGGTACTGGGCGACGTCGTCGCGGTGGCCGACCGGCTGGGCTTCGACTCCCATGTCTGGCGGTTCGCCTGGACGTTGGAGCGTTTCTTCGCAGGAAGCCGCTGTCCCCGACTCCTCGCCGGACTAGGGCTCATGCCGTCGTGAGTCCTACGGCTGCCCCCCGGAAGCCAAGGGGGCCGGGCCTCCGCTACAGGAGGCCCGGCCCGGCCGGGGTGCAAGATCGCTACGCACGCAGCCGCTTGATCAACGTCTCGGCGGCGATGAGGAGTTCATCCGTCGTGGTCGTGGCCTGCCGGAGGTCGATCAGCACCTCCTCCGCGCCTGCCCCGGCCGTGCGGACGAGGTGGTCGGCGACCTGGCCGATCGTTCCCACGGCCGACCGCCGCACCGCTCAGTTGAACATGCGCCAGGTGTACGTCACGCGGTAGTGCCCGCCGAAGCCGCGGTAGTCGGCGGATGCCGCTGCCGTTTCGGGCTTGCCGTTCCAGCGGGCGGTCAGTGCCGGGATGATGGTGCTGAGGGTCACGGGCGTGAACACGTCGTCCTCGACGATGCCCTTGAGCTGGTCGAAGGCCCAGCCGATGGCCGCGCCGACCGCCATGCCGATGAGGACGCCGAGCACTCCGCCCGAGACGCCGATCGCCCCGCCGACGGCAGCGGCGAGATAGGCGGCGACCTTCGTCCTGACCAGGTCCAGCAGTTGGTCGACGTAGGCGGCGAGACCGCCGAAGTCGACCTCCGCGAGCACCAGCGTGACGAAGTACGGCTTCGGGTAGGTGGTGCCTCCCTCGTCGAGGCTGAACCAGTGGAACTGCTTCGGCGGCGCATACGTCTTGACGTCTCCGTCGTCGAAGCTGCGCACGTCGAACGGGCTGATCTTCAGCGTGTCGCCGCTCTCGTCCACGCTGGTCCCCGCGAGGGAGATCTCGTCCGAGCCCAGCTCCGATGTCTCGGCCAGGCACTTCACACTGTGGATGCGCAGCTCCAGCTTGTGCAGCGCGGAAGGTGCGGCCGCGGCCCCCTCGCCGGCCTGCGGTTCCCCGGGGAGGAGGAACGGCAGTTTCCTCAGTTCGTCGGCCGGGAACCTCAACCGCTCCGGGAAGGGCATCCGCTGGACCTGCGCGTCGACCGAGGCCGGTGAGCGCAGGTCGACCCGGGCCAGGTCGCCGAGGCGTCGGCCCCTGCCCGCCACGTCCTTGAGGTCGGCGACGACCGCGTCCGCCGCCCGCTTCTTCTTGTCGTCGGGCAGCCGGTCGAAGCGCTGGGCCAGCAGGTGTTCCGCGGCGCCCTTGTCCTCGGGCATCGGGTACCTGGCGGGCTCGGCGTGGTGCGCGGCGACCTTCTCGGCGGCGAGCCTCAGCTCCTGCACGACGCGTTCGGCCACCGCCTTCACCTTGGCGTGCGGTATGTCGGTCACTATCTGACTGGTGTTGTCGGCCATGACAGTCGATCCCCCGGTTGATTGCGTGTGACTGGGATTCCTCCGCCACGGACCTTGAGTTCACGAGTGGCGAAGTTCGACCGACGCTACGGGGAGCGCCGGCCCGGCACCCCGGGTGCGGCACCGGGGGTATCCCTAGGAACGGGCTTCGGGTACGTCGGCCAGCCGGGCCGCGAGACGGGTGCGGGAGTCCACGCCCAGCTTCGGGAAGATCCGGCCCAGGTGGTACTCGACGGTCTTGACGCTGATGACGAGTTCGCGCGCCACCTGCCGGTTGGTCAGACCGGACGCCACCAGACGGGCGACCGCACGTTCCTGCGGGGTGAGCCCCGCCAGGTCCGACGTCCGCTCGTGCCCCGCCGCGGGGCGCAGCCCGCACGCGGCCAACTCCCTGTCGCAGCGCTCCAGATCGGGCCTCGCCTCCAGGGGTACGAGGAGGTCGCGGGCGCTCTGCAACTGCTCGCCCGCCGAGGTGCGCTTCCCCGCGCGCCGCAGGAAACCGCCGTAGGCGAGATGCAGCAGGGCGCGGTCGAAGGGGGCCTCGACATGGGCGGAGTGTCTGAGGCCCAGCCGGAAGGCGCGTTCCGCGGCTTCGGTGTCGCCACGCGCGGCTTCCAGCGTGCCGCGGGCCCGGGCGGCGACGAGCAGCGCCTCGTGATGACCGCGCCGGGCGGCGAGCACTTCGTAGGGGGCGAGGATCCCGGCGGCGCGCTTCTCCTCGCCGAGGGCGGACCACGCGTCGGCGAGGAGGTCGGCCCACGGCACGGTTCCGGGCTCTTCCAGGGAGCCGCGCGGGCCGAGCGCGAGCAGCGGATCGAGGGCTGTGACGACGCCCTCCGGGTCGCCCCGGGCGCGGGCCAGGTAGCCCTCGGCGAGCGCGGCCGCCAGCGCCGGGCTCACATGGCTGCCTCGGGCGTAGTCGCGCACCACGCACGCGTGTGCCTGCGCCTTGGCGAACGCGCCGCGTGCCGCGCACAGTTGGGCGGCCAGTGTCCTGCTGTGCAGGGCGATGTGCGGCTGATCGGTGTCGGCGGCGAGCGAGAGCGCGAACTCGGTGTGGACGAGGGCGTCGTCCCAGCGCCCCACGCGGTACTCGGCGGAGGCGAGCGCTGTCGCGGCGACCACCCGGAACGACGCGGCCCGCCCACGGCAGGCGCCGAACACTCCGCTCAAGTCCCTTACGGCGCCGGTGAGATCGCCGACGAACGGGCGCAGGTTCCCACGGCCCAGGAGGCACTCCAGCTGCGCGGGGGACGCGAGGACCGGGTCGGGCAGCGGGCCGAGCGCCGCCAGGGTGTCCGCGGCCCGTCCGCTCATCGCGAGCCCGATCAGGCGCAGATAGCGGATCATGTCGGTGGCCGTGTCGTCCGGCGCGAGACGCAGGGCGAGATCCGCCCATTCGGCCATCTCGGCTCCGTGCGACATGCTGCCGTGCAGTGCGGCGAACTGGCCCGCGATCCGCGCCCCCAGCACGGGCTCGGCGTCCGGGTCGCAGCGGTGCCAGGAATCCGTGAGCAGCGCCTCGGCGCGCGCCACGTCGAACAGACTGAGCCGCCCCAGCAGGTAGCTGCGCCACCCGCCGGGCGCGAACTGACCTATCCGTTCGGCTACTTCACCCACGTCCGGCACGTCCCCCGCAAGCAGCCGGCACTCTACGGCTTCGAGCGAGCACCGCTCCTGGACACCGGCGTCGGCGCTCAGCCGGGCGGCGGCCTCGAGTTGCCCCGCCGCTCCGGCCCAGGCGCCTTCGGCGGCGAACTTCCGCCCCAACGAGGCCAGTTCGGCGGCCAGCCCCGGGTCGGGGCCGACCGCCGCGAGCGCCCGGTGCCGTAGCCGCCGCTCCTCGTCCGGCACGACGGCCGCGGCTCGCAGATGCAGCGCGGCCCGGCGCGCGGGACCGAGCCAGTGGTACACGGCGGCATGGATGAGGGGGTGCGGAAACCGGATGGCCGAATCCCCGGCCGTTTCGGTCAACAGGCCTGCGCTCACTGCCTCTTCGAGGGCGACGAGAGCATCCCCGCCGGCGGCCGCCCGCGCGTTCTCGTCAGCCACCGTCCACGCTTCGGCGAGCTCGCAGTGCGCGCCGAGCACCGCCGCCGCGCAGATCAGCGCCTCGGTCGGCGCGCTGATCGCGGCGAGCCGGGCCAGCACCAATGCCGTGAACGACTTGGGTACGGGCGGCGCTACGTCGGTCCGCTCCAGCGCCTCCAGCAGCCCGGGGCCCTCCTGCTCCAGCAGGGCCCTGACGTGGAGGGGATTTCCCCCGGTGTGCGCGTGCAACCGCTCGGCTGCCCGAACCGTGAGCCCGGATGCCCCCAACTCGCCGCCCAGTCGCCGCAGTTCGGTGGGCGCGAGCCCGCCGAGGCGGACCCGCACGACGTTGTCGGCGGTGAAGCACCGCCGCAGTCCACCCGGCAGCCGCGCGTCGTCGACGTCCCGCACGACCACCAGCACCAGGACCCGGTCGGCCCGCAGCCGCCGTACGGCGAAGGTGAGTGCCTGGAGAGACGCGTGGTCCGCCCACTGGGCGTCGTCCACCACCACGACGACCGGTTCCCCGGTCGCTCCCCCGGGCTCCGGGTCGCTCTCCTGCGCCTCGTCCCATGCCTCCAGCAGTTCCGCCCCGGCCGCCGAGGCGTCCGTCCAGCGGGCCCGCCGGCCCAGGAGCTGCGCCAGCACACCGAAGGCCAGCCCGGACTCGGCCTCCTCTCCCGCGGCCCGCAGCACATGCCCGGACCCGCACAGGAAGTGACGTACGAGGGCGGTCTTGCCGATCCCCGCCGGGCCTTCGACGAGAACGCACGCGGGGACTCCGGCCCGTGTCCGCTCGCGGGCACCCGCCAGCAGCGCGAGGCTCTCCGTGCGGCCGACGAACACTCCCGCCGCTCCTGGCCGAACAGTGGGCCCCGCGTGGTCCACCTCGGCTCACCTCCTCGGCCGCCCCCTGCGGGCATCCTCCTCAGGAAGGCGTGAAGAGTCCAGGTGTCGAACTCGCGGGGCTTCACGCATCGAAGACCCTGACCGAGCCGACATCTTCAGCCCGAGGATCACCGGGGTGCGGGCAGCGGTCGCGGAGGGGCGTCCGCCTGTTGGAGTTCGGCGAGGATCTGGTTCTGCCCGGTGAGGAGTTCGGTGAGGATACGACGCGCGGCGCGCAGGAGGTCCGCGACGTCTCCGCCGGCAAGTTCGTAGCGGACGGTGGAGCCCTCCCGTGTGGACACGACGATCCCGGAGCGTCGCAGGACGGCCAGTTGCTGCGACAGGCTGGAGGGTTCGATCTCGATGTCGGCGAGCAGGTCCCGTACGGACACCGGACCGTGCTGGAGGAGTTCCAGGACCCTGATGCGCACGGGGTGGCCGAGCATGCGGAAGAAGTCTGCCTTGACCTGGTAGAGGGGGACCTGCATGGACGCTCGCTCCTCGCCGGGTGGTTGGGAATGCGGCCGCCGTGAAGTGGCGGTACTCGAGAGTGCCGCCACTTCACGGGCTGCCCTCGGAAGCCGATCCTTCACGCCCCGGTCCCCGCACGACCGCACATTGTGACCATGCAGACATGGTGAGTTGAAGAAGCCTTCACATCAGGGGCATGGGTGGTCCGGCATGTCGGGACGGGCTAGATCTCGATCGCCCCCTCGACGCGTTTGAGTTGGTGGCGGGCCATGGCCAGGTTCGAGCGGGCCTTGTCGAGCACGAGGTACAGGAACAGCCCGTTGCCGTTGCGGCCGGTGACCAGGCGGATCAGGTGGTACTGGCTGTCCAGCGTGATCAGGATGTCCTCGATCTCGCCCTTGAGACCCAGCTGTTCCATGGTGCGCACCTTGGCCCGGATCACATCCGTGTTGCCCGCCGCGGCGACCGTCAGGTCCAGGCTCTTACTGCCGCCCAACGTGCCCAGCGCCATCCCGCTGGTGTAGTCGACGACCGCTGCCCCCAATGACCCCTCGACGCCGGCCATCATCTCCTTCAGCGACACTTCCACACTCGCCACGGTGCCTCCCCTTGTGTTCCGTTGACTGCGGCGGGCCGGTGCTGCCGCCCCGCCTCGACGTCCGGACCGTACGCACGCGGCTCCGACTCGCGGAGAGTGTCTTTGAGACTGACCCGCAACGATCGAACAGTGGCCCGACGGGATCCCTTGATGAGCCAGAACTGCCCTACCCGGTAAGGAATCGGAGCGCTCCAGGAGGCGAGTGCGGTGACGGACCGGTCGTCGCCGACGCGGGCGAGCCCGGCCCGCCGAGCCGGGCAATGACGAACGCATCCAGGCGACCAGAGGTCCGACTCGGCCCGATGGCGCGGTGTCACCCACCCCGGAAAGGCTCAACGGCAGACATGACGCCACCCTTGCCACTAGAATTGGTGTCATGACTGCCATCACGCTGCGCATTCCCGACGCCATGGACAAACAGCTGCGCGACGCCGCCGCCGGCTCCTCGTCCCTCAACGACTACATCGTGCGAGCCGTACGACGTCAGATGACCCTCGACGCCGCGCGCCGACTCGCCTCCGTCGCCCCTCTCGACCTGGCGGGCGAAGGCGACGCCCTGTGACCATCCGCAAGGGCGACGTCTGGGACGTCGACACCGGCAAAGGCACCCGTACCGTTCTTGTCGTCAGCCTCGACGGACTTGCCGACGCCTACGGCGCTGTCGTCGTCCTGGTCCTGCACGCCCCGGCCCAGCACCCCGACACGGCGATGAGCGTGCACCTGGCCACCCCGGTCGACGCCTCCGCCGTCGCCGTCAATCTCCTCCAGCTCTCCACGCTCCGCTTCGAAACCGGCACACCGCACGGGAACATCGGCCCCGAACAGCAGGAACTCGTCGACAACGCCCTCCGCGCGGTCCTCGACCTGTGAGCCGGTGGCGTACGGCGCGGCGAAGCCCGCATCGAGCAGGAACACCGGCCGGCCGATTCGCGCCTGGTCGGCAGGGGCGCGCCAAGTGCCAAGAGCGTTGACCCTGGTGGCGCCGGTCGCGGCGCCGACGTCACGACCGACGACAGCAGGACGACTTCCCTCAGGCGCGGAGTCCGCCTTCGTCGGAGGGCCGTCAGCGCAGTCGACGCGCCCGCAACACCACGTCATCGGTGTGGTGCGCACCGGCGCCGCCGTCAGGTGCCACTCGTGGCCGCTGCTCGTCCACCTCCACCGTCCAGTCGTCGTCGAGCAGAGCGGCGACCATGGAGGGCCAGACGTAGTCGGCCGGGTCGAACCCGCCGTCGTGTTCGTGCCGGGTGTCCATCCCCGCGTGGTGCACGAGCAGCAGCGCACCGCCGGGCGCGACGGCCGCGAGCAGCGCCCGCTCGGCTGCGGCGTCGGGTGTCCGCAGCAGAGCCGGGTACTGCGCGGAGACCAGGTCGAACGAGGCCGAGGGGAGGGCCGCTTCCGTCAGTGCGGCGTGTACCCAGCGGACGGTGAGACCGGCGTCCCGTGCGTGTCCCGCGGCCCGTTCCAGTGCCACGCCTGAGACTTCGAGCGCGGTCACGTCCCAGCCGCCGCGCGCGAGCCAGACGGCATCCGCGCCCTCGCCACAGCCGACGTCGAGCACCCGTCCGGGCGTGAGATCGGCGACCTCGGCCACGAGCGCGCCATTGGGCCGGCCGCTCCACAGTTGTCGGCGGTCGGCGTATCGGTTGTCCCACTCGGCCCGGACCTCGGGGTCTCCGACGTATCCGTCGGCAGGCATCGAGGCGTGGGGCGCGGACGATCCTGTGATGTTGTCAGTCACGCGCCCACGGTCACCCATCAAATCCTGGCCCCGCCAATCCTGTTGCCATTCCGGCAAAACGCACGCCGAGAGCGAGGAACGACAGGACGCGGCGACACCGGTCGGCACGGCACCGTCACAGCACCCGCGCTCGTCGTCCGGCAACGTTCGTGATCGCCAGGACACCGCCCACCGACTGGGCGCTTTTGTCCCGTCGACGGTTCCCCGGGCCGCAGGTAGTCTCCCACCGGCCGCTGCTACCCCACATTCCGGCAGCATCGCCACCTGCCGGTATCAGCGCGGAGGGCACCTCATGGCTAAACTTGTCCGGTACCTGACACTACTCGTCATGGGTGTCTCCCTGCTGTTCCCGTCCACCGGAGCGGCCTCCGCGGCCCCGGCGGACGCCACCGCGCCCGGCGCCACCGCGGGATCCTGGCAGCCACCCCTGTCCACGCGTGGGCGCTACATCGTCGACGCGAACGGCGACCGCTTCCGGTTGAAGTCCGCCAACTGGGACGGCGCCCAGGGCTCCTGGACGGGCAGTGGCAGCGAGGCCGACAGCGCCAATCACCACGCCGGGCAGAACTCCTACGGCATCCCCCTGGGCCTGGACCGCGTGCCCTTGGCGCAACTGACGGCCGACTTCCACCAGTTGGGCATCAACAGCATCCGGCTGCCGTTCTCCAACGCGATGATCCATGACACCACCGCCGTACCGGACGCCGCCGTGGCGGCCAATCCACAGTTGCGCGGCCGGACGCCGCTCCAGGTGTTCGACGCCGTGGTCTCCGCGCTGACCTCGGCCGACTTCGCCGTCATCCTGAACAACCACACGAACACGTACCGTTGGTGCTGCGGGGTCGACGGCAACGAGCGGTGGAACAGCAGCCAGTCGACCCAACAGTGGGCGGACGACTGGGTCTTCATGGCCCGCCGCTACGCCGCCGACCCCCGTGTGGTGGGAGCCGACCTCTACAACGAGGTACGCCGTGACGTCTGGGACGACCCGAACTGGGGCAGCGGCGACGCGCACGACTGGTTCGCCGCCGCTCAGCTCGCCGCCGACCGCATCCTCACCGAGGCCGACCCGAACCTGCTCATCGTCATCGAGGGCATCAACTGGACCGGCCTGCCCATAGACGGATTCGCCCACGGCCGCCCCCTGCTCACCCCCGCGCGCACGCTGTCGCACACCCTGGTGGCCGCCCACAAACTCGTCTACTCGGCCCACTTCTACGGCTACACCGGCCCCCACCACAGCGGTGCCACCGGCCTCGGTGAGACCAGCGACCCCCGTTACCAGGACCTCAGTCGCGACGCGCTGTTCCAGGCCCTCTACGACGAGGCGTTCTTCGTCTCCCAGGACGACGGCAAGCACTACACCGCCCCTGTGTGGATCAGCGAGTTCGGCATCGGCGCGGGTGAGACCGGCGCCGCGGCACGCACCTGGTTCGGCAATGTGACCGACTATTTCGCCGACCACGACGCCGACTTCGCCTACTGGCCCCTGGTCGGCTGGCAGGGGCACGACGACTGGGCCCTGCTGCGCTACGACACGGACGGCACCCGGCACGGCCTCCTGGACGACGCGGACTGGCGCGGCGCCGGGTGGCAGCGGCTGATGTCCGCCTCCTCGCTCACCGGTCCGGTCGCCCGGGTTCCCGCTTGGCAGATGCTCGCCACCGACCACGGCGACTACGTCGAGTCCGTGCGGGTGCGCGGCACCGGCGACTGGGACCCGGGAGCCGCCAAGGCTGCCTGCCCGGACGGCCTGCGGCTGATCGGCCTCGGGCACACCTCGGGCCGCGGGCTGTGCACGGACGTCACCGCGGGCGACCTGCGTGCCGCGGACGGCGCCCAGTCGGTCGTCACCGACGAACGCAACGTCCCCCAGGGCGGCGACTGGGCCTCGGGATACACCAAACTCCAGTGCGCCCAGGGCCAGTTCCTCATCGGCTACAGCCACCGGGGTGTGCGGACGTCGGCGGCCCTGTGCGCTCCCGCCGGTGGCGCACTGGCCGGCGCGGGACGCACCGTGTGGTTCGACCGGTCCGACAACCGGCCTGGCGGCGCCGGCGGCGGTGACTTCGCCGGCGGCGACTACAAGGGCCAGTGCGCGGACGACGAGTACGCCGCGGGCATCGCCTACACCGACCGCGTCGGCAGCTCGCCGGGCCCCGCGGCCCTGTTCTGCCGCGAACTGGCCCACTGACGTGGGTCATTGACCTCGCCGGCGAGGAGGGGGCGCGGGAGCGGCGGATGTCTCAAGAGGGCGGCGGGAGCTGGTCGGTCAGGTCGAGGTGGGGTTCGAAGGCCCGGAGCAGGAGTGAGCGCATGCGGTCCGGCTGCATGTCGGTCGAGTTGGCGAGGATCTGGATCGCCAGGCCGTCGACCATGGCGGTGAACCGGTCGGCGAGGGCCTCGATGTCCGCGTCCGGTGCCAGGCCCTCGGACCGGCACTCGTGCAGCACGTCCACCACGACCCGGTACCAGCCCGAGTAGATCCGCCGCTGCGCGGGCCGCAGACGTGGCTCCAGCATCGCCTGGTTCCAGAACTGGATCCACACCGACCATTCGTCGATGTCGTCGGCGGCGAGCGGCAGTTGGACCTCGATGAGGCGGCGCAGTTTGTCCCGCGCGGACGTCGCCCGGCCGAACTCCTCGTCGAGCCGGGTGCGGAACCGCTGGGCGTAGTACTCCAGCGCCGCGTGCAGCGTGGCTTCCTTGCTGGGGAAGTGATAGTGCACCGTCGCCGTGCTGGTCCCGCAGTAGCGGGCGATGTCCGAGACACGCACGTTGTGGTAGCCCCGGCGCGCGATGAGGACGGTCGCGGCCTCCAGGATCTGCTCCCGGCGTTCCTGCGCCGTCACCGGCTGTGCCCGGTCCCGGCCCGCGTCGGGCGGGAGTACGGGCTCCGGGCCGGTTCCCTCGACGAGATACGCGGTGGACACCCCGCAGGCCTTCGCGATGGCGGCGACCTCCTCCTCGCGCAGCCGCCGGGTCCCGCGCAGCGCCTTGGACAGGGCGGTCGGGTCCATGCCGATGCGGTGGGCGAGTTCGCGCTGGGAGACGGCGGCGGCCCGGATCGCCGTACGGACGCGTTCCGGCAGATCGGCGACGGTCGCGGCCGGCCGCTCTTCGATGCTGGTCATAACCCGGTCAGTATGTCAGGCAAGGCGGTTCACCCCAGGTGCCCGACGGCCGCCAGGGCGCTGATCACCTCGGCCGCGGCACGCTCGCCGGACGAGATCGCCCCGTCGATGTAGCCGTTCCACACCGAGGCGGTCTCGGTCCCCGCCCAGTGGACGAGCCCGGACGGTTCCCGCCAGCCGTCCCTGCCGTGGCGGGTCCAGCCGCCCGGGGTCACGAAGCACTCGTAGCCTCCGATGGTCCAGCCGGTCCGCGGCCAGATCTTCTCGACGTAGTCGATGGGCTGAGCAGCCCGGGGTCCGGCCGTCGCGGACAGGGCGGCCAGCACCTCGTGGCGGCGCTCGGTGTCGGTGCCTGCGGACCAGCGGTCGAGCCGGTCGCCGTAGACGAAGGCGACGAGCACGCCGTGCGAGGCGTCCTCCGGGGAGTTGTCGAAGACGACGCCGACCGGGCTGTCGCCGTAGAGCGTCGCGATTCCGGAGCGTCCGGCCGTGCGCCAGAAGGGTTCCTCGTACACGGCGTGCACCTTGGCGACCCGGCCCATCGGCGCGTGGCTCACCCAGCCGCGCCGTGCGGCGGGGAGCACCGGGTCGAACGTGATCCGTCCGATCGCCGCCGGGGGGACGGCGACGACGGCTCGCCGCGCGCGGACGACGGTGTGGCCTGTGTATGCCTCCACGCCGTGCGTGGTCTGCCGCAACGACAGCACCGGTTCGCCGGGGCGGACGCGACCGCCCAGCGACTTCGCGAGCGCGTGGGCCACCGCGTCCGCCCCGTCGGAGAACCGGGCGTCCTGGGCGCAGCCGCGGGTCTCCATCAGCTGTTCGTACCCGCCGCCCGAGGCCAGGTAGAACAGCACGTGGAAGAAGGAGATCTCGCGCGGTTCGGCACACCAGACACCCTCGATCGCGAGCGCCAGCCTGAGCAGGGCGTCCTCGTCGTCGGTCTGCGCGCGGAAGAAGTCCTCGGCCGACAGGGCGTCGAACTCCGCGAACCGCGGGGTGGACCAGGGCAGTTCGAGGTCGACGGTGCGGGCGAGGTCGTCGAGCAGGGCGGTGACGCGTTCGTACTCCTCGATGCCCGGTCCGGTGTCCGGTGCGCCGCCCGCGTAGTCGACGCGGGTGCCGTCGGCGCGGATCTCGACGTGCCGGCCGGTCTCCCAGGTCGGGAACGTCCGGCAGCCGAACCGGTCCGCCAGCGCGTGGAACCGCCGCTGGCTCGGCCCGATCCACTGTCCCCCGTGGTCGATGCGCACCCCGGACGGACTCACCTCGCTGAACACACGGCCACCCACGCGGTCGGCGGCCTCCAGTACGACCACGTCGACCCCGGCGTCGGCCAGCCGCCACGCGGTGCTCAGCCCCGCGTAGCCGGCGCCCACGACCACGACCTCGGTGTTCACGGCAGAAGTTTCGAGTGATGTCACGCCGGCCACCGTGCCGCAACACTGACTCATGAGTCAAGACACTCCACAGAATTGCGATCCAAGCCTTGACAGCGCCTCCGCACGCAGCCAGTCTGACTCGCCAATCAGTCATTGCGTTTTGTTGTCGGTACCCGTAGACGACTAGATCGGGAGTGGCAATGACCTCTAATTCGCAATATCAGCAAGGCACGGCGTCGGCACCTGCGCAGGACGTCGGTCGTACCGACAAGGGCCTGCGCACCGGCGCGCTCGGCATGGCCACCAGCCTGATCCTCGCCGTGGCGTCCGCGGCGCCCGCCTACAGCCTCACCGCGACGCTGGCCTTCGTCGTCGGATACGTCGGCTTCCAGGCTCCGGCCGTGGTGGTGCTCGCCTTCGTCCCGATCCTGTTCGTCTCCTTCGGCTACGCCGCGCTCAACCGACGCGATCCGGACTGCGGCACGATCTTCACCTGGGCCACCCGCTCCCTGAACCCGAGTCTCGGCTTCCTCGGCGGCTGGGCGATCATCGCGTCCTTCGTCCTCGTGATCGGCAGCCTCGCGCAGGTCGCCGGACAGTACGTGTTCCTGCTGTTCGGCGCGGAGGGCATCGGTTCCGCACCGGCGGACTGGCGGGTGCTGCTGGCCGGACTCGGCTGGCTCGCGCTGATGACCCTCGTCTGCTACCGGGGGATCGAGATCGCGGCGGCGGTCCAACGCGCCCTGCTGTTCCTGGAGTTCGGCATGCTCGTGGCCCTGTCCGTCGTCGCGCTCGTCAAGGTGTACGCCGGCTCCGCGCCGACCGGGACCCGGCGGCTGAGCCTGTCCTGGCTCAACCCGTTCGAGGGCGCGTCCCTGAGCGCTTTCGTCAGCGCGCTGGTGCTGATGCTGTTCATCTACTGGGGATGGGAGACGGCACTCACCGTCAACGAGGAGACCACCGACCGGCACCGCATCCCCGGCCGCGCCGCGACCTGGTCCACCGTGCTGCTGGTCATGCTGTACCTCCTGGCCACGTTCGCCGCGATCTCCTTCGCCGGCATCGGCGACTCCGGGATCGGCCTGAACAACCCGGACAACTCCGGGGACGTCCTCTACGGCTTCGGCACCGCGGTGTTCGGGTCGAGCGGTTTCGGCTCGGTGCTGTGGCACCTGCTGATCCTCATGGTCCTCACCTCGGCCGCCGCCTCGACGGAGACGACCGTGCTGACCCTGAGCCGCACGATGCTGTCGATGGGCGACCAGGGCGCTCTCCCCCGCGCACTGGCCCGGGTGCACCCGCGCTTCCGCATCCCGCACGTGGGCACGATCGCGGTCGGGGTCATCGGCGCGGTGGTGTACGTCGCGCTGAACTTCCTCGGCCACGGACTCGTCCTCGGCGACGCGGTGTCCGCCTGCGGGGTGCTGATCGCCTTCTACTACGGCCTCACCGGCCTCACCTCCGCCTGGGTGCACCGCGCCGGACCACGCGCCAAGGCGACGGACCTCTGGCTGACCGTCGTCCTCCCCGCTATCGGCGGGCTCGTCCTGCTCGCCGCGGGAGCGTGGAGCCTGGTCCAGGCGTGGGATCCCATCAACAGCGGTACGAGCTGGTCGCTCCCGTTCTCCTCGGGAACTCACGTCGGCGGCACATTCATGATCGGCACCGGGACGCTCGTGCTCGGACTGCTGGCCCTGCTCGTCTGCCGGCGCCTGTATCCCGCGTTCTTCGAGCGCCGGTCAACTCCCGCGGCTCAGGCCTGAGTTCGGACCCTCCGCCCTACGACCCCCGAGGTTGATCACTCATGACCCTGCCAGGCACGGGGCAGCCCTCCTATCAGGTCGTCGATCCCGCGACCGGCGACCCGGTCCACTCCTTCCCCTACGCCACCGATGCCGAGGTCGCCGAGATCCTGGACGCCTCGCAGGCGGCGTACCTCGACTGGCGGGAGCGCGCCGTCGCCGAACGCACGGATCTCGTCCGCCGAGCGGGCGCCGCTCTCCTACGGCGTTCCCGCGAACTGGCCGCGACCATGCGGCTGGAGATGGGCAAGCCGCTCTCCGAGGGGACCGACGAGATCGAGTACTGCGCGTCGATCTTCGACTACTACGCCGAGCAGGGCCCCGCTCTGCTCGCGGACGAGGATCTCGCGACCCGCGGCGAAGGGCGTGCGGTCGTGCGGCCCCGTCCGATCGGCCCGCTGCTGGGCGTCATGCCCTGGAACTACCCCTGCTATCAGGTCGCGCGCTTCGCCGTCCCGAATCTCGTGCTGGGCAACACCGTGATCGTCAAGCACGCCGAGTCGGTCCCGCTGACCGCCCGCGCACTCGAGGAGGTCCTCCTCGACGCGGGGCTGCCGCACGGGACGTACCTCAACGTCTTCGCCACGCACGAGCAGGTCGAGACCGTCATCGCCGACCCCCGGGTCCAGGGCGTGTCGCTGACGGGATCCGAGCGTGCGGGATCGGTCGTCGCCGCGACCGCGGGCCGGCACCTGAAGAAGTGCGTGCTCGAACTCGGCGGATCCGACCCGTTCATCGTGCTCGACTCCCCCGACGTGACAGCCATGGCGGCGCTGGCCTGGCTGACACGGATCCACAACAATGGCCAGGCCTGCACCTCGAACAAGCGCATGCTCGTGATGGCCGACATCTACGACGCGTTCGTGACCGCGCTCGTCACCGAGGCCGAGGCCGTCGACCCCGCCGTACACCCGCCGTTGGCCTCTCGCGCGGCGGCGGAACACCTCGCGGCCCAGGTCGAGGACGCGGTCTCCAAGGGCGCCCGCCTGCTCGCCGGCGGTGTCCTGTCCCCTGACCGGTCGGCCCGCTACTCGCCCGCCGTCCTCGTGGATGTCACGGAGGACATGCGGGCCTGGCACGAGGAACTCTTCGGACCGGTGGCCGTCGTCCACCGCGTGACGCACGACGAGCACGCGGTCGAACTCGCCAACGCCACCCCGTACGGACTCGGCGCCGCCGTGTTCAGCGCCGATCCCGAGCGGGCCCGCCGCGTCGCGGAGCGGCTGGAGACCGGCATGGCGACCATCAACTCCCCGTCCGTGGACGGACCCGAACTCCCCTTCGGAGGCGTCGGACGTTCCGGCTTCGGCCGCGAACTGGGCGCGGGAATGGGCGAGTTCGTGAACAGACGGCTCGTCTGTACGGCGGTGCGGGCCCATGCCTGACCAGTTCGGCACCGCAGACGGCAGCTCCGGCCCGCCCGGGATTCCCGTACCCGAGCCCCCCGAGACCGGGAGACCGTCCGTGTCCTTTCCGCAGGCCTTCGTCGACCCCTCGTCCGTCGCCGTCGTCGGTGCCACCGAGGACCGCGCCAAATGGGGTCACTGGCTCGCCACCGGTGCCCTCGCGGGAGCCGGCCGGCGGCAGGTGTGGCTGGTCAACCGCCGTGCCGCGCAGGTCCTCGGGCAGCCCTGCCGCGCGACGGTGGGTGACCTGCCGGGGACCCCCGACCTGGTCGCCCTGTGCGTGCCGCCGGAAAACGTCCTTCCCGTCGTCCGGGACGCCCTCGCCAAGGGCTGCCGCGCGTTCCTCGCGATCACCGCGGGACTCGGCGCCGACGAGGCCGAACTCGCCGCGCTGCTGCGCGAGTCGGGCGCGCGGATGATCGGGCCGAACAGTCTCGGGCTGTTCAACGCCGCTACTCAACTCCGGCTCACCTGGGGGGACTTCACGCCCGGGCGGCTGGCGATCGTCTCGCAGAGCGGTCAGCTCGGCTCCGAGATCGCCGGCCTCGGCGCACGGGCCGGACTGGGCGTGTCCCGCTTCTGCTCGGTCGGCAACCAGCTCGACGTGGGAGCCGCCGACGTACTCGAATCCCTCGTCGCCGACGAGCACACGACCACGGTGGCGCTCTATCTGGAGAGCTTCGCCGACGGGGCACGGATCGTCACCGCCCTCGACGCCCTGCGCCGCGCGGGCAAACACGCCCTGCTGCTCACCACCGGTGCCAGCGAGGGCAGCCGTCGGCTCGCGCGGTCCCACACCGGTTCGATGACCTCGGCGCTCGACGTCGTCGACGCGGCGTGCCGCGCCGCCGGAGCCCTTCGCGTGGCGACGCCGCGTGAACTCGTCGACGCCGCACGGGTGTTGGACGCGACCGCGCCACCGGGCGGACGCCGGGTCGCGATCATCAGCGACAGCGGCGGGCAGGGCGGGATCGCCGCCGACCTGGCCGCCGGCCGGGGACTTCGTGCGCCTGTCTTCACCGACCGGCTACAGGCCGGCCTGCGTGCCCTGCTCCCCGCCACCGCGGCGGTGTCCAATCCGGTGGACCTCGCGGGCGCCGGGGAAGCGGATCTCCAGGTCTACGCGTGGGTCACCGAGTTGGTGGCCGCCTCCGGCGAGGTCGACTCGATCGTCCTGTCGGGATATCTCGGCCGCTACGGCGAGGACACGCCGAGCCTCGTGGACGCCGAGTCCGCCGTGATCGACCGCCTCGGCCGCCTGGGTCGCCTGGGTCGCGGCCACCGGACGGACGCGGCGCGCGTGCCCCTGATCGTGCACAGCATGAGCGCCTCATCGCCCGCGGTCACCCGGCTACGGGAGCACCGCGTCCCGGTCTTCGACACCATCGACGCTGCCCTGGGCGCGCTGGGCCACGTGACCCGGCTGGGCGGACAGCCCCGCCCCGCGCCGATGACCGTACGGACCGGAGCGGCCGCCCCGACGCCGGGCTACTGGGCGGCTCGTACGTTCCTCACCGCACTCGGCATCGCGATGCCCGAGGCGAGGCGGGTCACCGACGCGGCCGGGTTCGCGGAGGCCTGCGCGTCCCTGCGACCGCCGCTGGTGCTCAAGGCCGGCTGGATCGAGCACAAGAGCGAACACCAGGCTGTCAGAACCGGGTTGGGCCCGGACACCGCCACTGCCGTGTTCCGCGAGATGTACGGACGGCTCGGCCCCGGCGAGTATGTCGTGGAGGAGCAGGACACCCGGCCGGGCGTCGTCGAGATGCTGATCGGCGCCCGCCGGGACCGTGACCTCGGTCCGACCGTGACCGTGGGCCATGGCGGGGTCCACGCCGAACTCTGGCGTGACGTGTCGTTGGAGCTGGCACCGGTCGACCGGCGGACGGCGGCCGGGATGCTCGACCGTCTGCGCTCGCGTCGGCTGCTGGACGGCTGGCGGGGACAGCCGGCGGTCGACCTCGACGCGCTGATCGACGCGATCGTCGCCGTGTCTGAGGCGATCGCGGCCACCTCCGGCGTGGCGGACATCGAGGTCAACCCGATCCGGGTCGGACCCGAGGGCGCACTCGCCGTGGACGCGCTCGTCGTCTCCAGTACCGCTAGTACCGCCAGTACCGCCAGTACCGCAGAAGCCGTACCAGAGACAACCGGGGTGAACGGCCACCGGAAACCCACCGAGGAGCAGGAGATATCGCGTGAGCACGTCCACTGAGCCCTGGCCGCTGACCGATGAGCAGCGGGCGATCGTCGAACTGTGCCGGGAATTCGCCGCGAACGAGATCCGGCCGCGCGGACGCGAGGTCGACGAGCGTGACATCGAGTCACCGCTGGACATCTTCCGGGCCGCGGCCAAGGTCGGCATCACCGACTTCATGCTGCCCGAGGAGTACGGCGGGGGCGGTTTCACCGATGTCGTGACCCAGTGCCTGGTCCAGGAGCAGATGTGCTGGGGCGACCCGGGCATCGGCAACTTCGTCTGCTCCAACGGGTTCTTCGCCGACCCGCTGCTCGCGCTCGGCACCGGGGAGCAGAAGGCGGAGTGGTTGCGTCCGCTCGCCGGTCCGAACCCGCTCCACACCGCGCTGGCGACGACCGAACCCGAAGCGGGTTCCGACGCCGCGTCGATCGCCACCACGGCCGTCCGGGTCGAGGGCGGCTACGCGATCAGCGGGCAGAAGGTGTGGATCTCCAACGCGGGCCTGGCCGACCAGTACGTGGTCTTCGCCAAGACGGACCCCGGCCGGGGCTCCTCCGGGGTCACCGCCTTCCTGCTGCGCAAGGGCGCCGAGGGGATGAGGTTCGGCGAGCCCATGCGCAAGATGGGCCAGCGCGCCATCGTCTGCCGCGAGATCTTCTTCGACGACGTCTTCGTGCCCGAGTCCGACCGCCTCGGGGACGAGGGGCAGGGCTTCCGCGGGCTGATGAGGACGTTCGACATATCGCGGATCGTGCTGGCCGCCGCGGCGACCGGAGCGGCGCGTGCGGCCTACGAGTACGCGCTCGGCTACGCCCGCGAGCGCAAGCAGTTCGGCAAGCCGATCATCGAGCACCAGGCCGTCGCGTTCCGGCTGGCCGACATGGCGACCCGAATCGAGTCCGCGTGGCTGCTGACCCTGCACGCGGCACGCCGGATGGACGCCGGCGCGGATGCCACGAAGCTCGCCGCCATGGCCAAGCTCCAGGCCTCGGAGACTTCGATGGCGGTGACCTGGGGCGCCGTTCAGACCCTCGGCGGCTGGGGCTACTCCCGCGAGTTCCCCGTCGAGCAGTGGATGCGCGACGCCAAGCTGGAGGAGATCGAGGAGGGCACCTCGGACATCATGCGGCTGATCATCTCGCGACGCCTCTGACGGCTCTGACGCCTGTGACGTCCTCGCCCCTTCCCCGGCAACAGGAGTGACATGACCTTCCAGAACGAGTTCACGGAGATGTTCGGGGTCGAACATCCCGTCGTGTGCGGCGGAATGCTCGCGGTGGGCACCGCCGAGCTGATCTCGGCCGTGGCGAACGCCGGTGCGTTGGGGTTCCTCAGCGCGCTGACCCAGCCCACCCCGGAGGCGCTCGCACGGGAGATCACGCGCTGCCGTGAACTGACCGACAAGCCGTTCGGCGTCAACCTCACCATCCTGCCCACCATCGAACCGGTGCCGTACGACGACTACCGGGCGGTCATCATCGACTCGGGTGTGAAGGTCGTGGAGACGGCGGGCAGCAACCCGGCACCGCACCTGCCGGCGCTCAAGGAGGCCGGGGTGAAGGTCGTCCACAAGGCCGTCGCCGTCCGGCACGCGCTGAAGGCCGAGGCACTGGGCGTCGACGCCGTCAGCATCGACGGGTTCGAGTGTGCCGGGCACCCCGGTCAGGACGACGTCCCCGGCCTCGTCCTGATCCCGGCCGCCGCCCGCAGGCTTCGCATCCCGATCATCGCGTCCGGCGGCTTCGCCACCGGCTCCGGGCTCGTCGCGGCCCTGGCGCTCGGGGCGTGCGCGATCAACATGGGGACCCGGTTCGAGGCGACCGAGGAGGCGCCGATCCACCCGAACGTGAAGGCCCGGATCGTCGCGAACGACGAGCGCGGCACCCAGATCGTGTTCCGGGAGTTCGGCAACACCGCCCGGGTGGCGCGTAATTCGGTCTCCCAGGACATCGCCCGCCTGGGCGCGCGACCCGGGGCCGGCTTCTCCGACGTGGCCGAACTCGCCTCCGGGAAACGCGCCAGGCAGCGGGTAATGCGGGAGGGCGATGTCGAGGGCGGCATGTGGTGGGCCGGTCAGGCGCAGGGCCTCATCGACAGCGTGGAGAGCTGCGAGACGGTGGTCCGCACGATAGTCGCGGACGCCGAGAGCATCATCCGCGACCGCCTCCGGCGCCAGCTCGTGCCGTCGGCCGACATGAGCCCGGCAGTGGTCGGCTGACCGGTCGGCCGCCCCCGGCACGCCATCGACCGCACGTCCTCGCCGCCGCCTTCGGCAAGGACCTCCCCGTCCAACTGAAGCCGTACAGCAGCTACTTCTCCATGCCCAACCAGGCCGGCTGTCAGGACAACTCCGGTACCTACGGCACGTACGACCTGAAGAAGGGGGCGAACCACTGGACGCGACGGGCGGCAAGCGGGTCGAGGGAACGGGTACGGACTAGCGGCGCCCGCCACGGCGGTCCGCGAGCCGGTGGACCGCCGCGATCAGCGTGTCCACCTCCCCGTGCGTGTTGTAGAAGGCGAACGAGGGCCGGACGGTGGCCTCCAGGCCGTACCGGCGCAGGATCGGCTGCGCGCAGTGGTGGCCCGAACGCACCGCGATGCCCTCCTCGTTGAGCGCGGTGCCGACCTCGGCCGGCTCGTAGCCGTCCAGGACGAACGACACGATGCTCGCCTTGTTCGGGGCCGTGCCCACCAGCCGGAGCCCCGGCACACCGCGCAGGCCCTCGGTGGCGTGCTCGACCAGGGTGTGCTCGTACGCGGCGATGTTCGGCAGGCCGATGCGCTCGACGTAGTCGATGGCCGCGGCCAGGCCCACCGCGTCGGCGATGTTGCCGGTGCCGGCCTCGAAGCGACCGGGCGGCGGCTGGTAGCTGGACTTCTCGAAGGTGACGTCGGTGATCATGTTGCCGCCGCCCTCCCACGGTGGCATGTCCTCAAGGACCTCCCGTTTGGCGTAGAGCACCCCGATCCCGGTCGGCCCGAACAGCTTGTGCCCGGAGAAGACCAGGAAGTCCGCGTCGAGCGCCCTGACGTCGATCGGCAGGTGCGGGACCGACTGCGCGGCATCGACCAGGACGCGTGCCCCGGCGCGGTGTCCGATCTGGATGACCTGCTCGACCGGCACGACGGTGCCGAGCGCGTTGGACATCTGGGTGACCGCGACGAGCTTGGTCCGGTCCGACAGGAGCGCGGTGTACTCGTCGAGCAGCAACTGCCCGTCGTCGTCGACCGGGATCACCTTGATCACCGCACCGGTCTGTTCCGCCAGCATCTGCCAGGGCACGATGTTGGCGTGGTGCTCCAGATGGGAGATCACGATCTCGTCGCCCGCGCGGATGTGCGCGGGACCCCATGCCTTGGCGACCAGGTTGATCGCCTCGGTGGTGCCCCGGACGAACACGATCTCCTCGGCGGAACCCGCCCCCACGAACCGGGCGACGGTCTTCCTGGCACCCTCGTAGGCGTCCGTCGCCCGGGCGGCCAGCTCGTGCGCCGCCCGGTGGATGTTGGAGTTCTCCCGCGAGTAGAACTCGACCAGCCGGTCGATCACCGCCTGCGGTTTCTGCGTGGTCGCGGCGTTGTCCAGCCAGATCAGCGGACGGCCGTTGACCAGCTCGGACAGGATCGGGAAATCCCGGCGGACCGCCTGCACGTCGAACGCCGGGTGGTGGTCGAGCGGCAGTCCCGACGGCGCACCGGATACGTCGGGTTCCTGGACGAAGTAGTACGGCGCGGTCGTCGCCGTCGGTGACAGCGGTTCGGAGAGGGGCGGCAACCCCAGGTGCCCGAAGCCGGGGAGCTCCGGCGCCCGAGCGGGGTACCCGGGTGCCTCGGCGAGAAAGTAGAACGGTCCCGGGTCGGGCAGCCGGGCCGGTGTGGACGACAACGGGGCGGGCTGCGGCCCCGGGGACACCGGCGGGGCCGTCGGCTCCGGGGTGGGTCCGGCGCCGCCGGGCGAACCCACCGTATGCGGGTTCGCCGTGTACGTGGTCAGGGCGCTGGTCGGGGGCGGCCCGGACGGCGGGCTCATCCCTGCGGTCGGCGCCGGGGGCGGCGGGTCCATGGACGGCAGACCGGTCGGCATCGGAGGTGAAGGGTTCGTGGTGGGCGTGCCTGTCGGCACCGGAGGCGCGGGGTCCGCGACCGGTGGACCCGTCAGGACCGGAGGAGACGGGTCGGCGGCCGGCGGGCCCGTCGGCGTCGGCCACTGCGTCGGGCCGTCGACGACCGGAGCCTCCGTGCCCGCCGGCTGTGCCGTGTCCGCCGGCTGCCCGGGGAGTGCTCGGAAGAACTCCCCGGCCATCCGGCTCAGCGTCTCCTCGTCCGGCAGCCACGCCGGGGCTGCTGTGTCACCAGTGGGTGAGGGCGTGGTCATGGTTACCGGTAACTCGGGGCGTAGTCATGGAACTTGTCCACCTCGACGTCGTCCAGCACGGCGAGGGCGTCCTCCGTGAGTACCGCGAGCGAGCAGTACAGGGAGATCAGGTAGGAGGCGATGGCACTGCGGTCGATCTGCATGAAGCGCACCGACAACCCCATGCCCTGCTCCCCCGAGAGCCCGGGCTGGAACAGTCCCACCACGCCCTGACGCGACTCGCCGGTCCGCAACAGGATGAACTTCGTCTTCCCGTTCTCCAGCGGCACCTTGTCCGACGGGATGATCGGCAGACCGCGCCAGGTCAGGAACTGCGAGCCGAACATGCTCACCGTGGCCGGCGGTACACCGCGCCGGGTGCACTCCCGGCCGAACGCGGCGATCCCCTCCGGGTGGGTGAGGAAGAAGGCCGGCTGCTTCCAGACCTTCGTGATGAGGGCGTCCAGGTCGTCCGGCGTCGGCGGCCCGGCCATCGTGGAGATCCGCTGCGTGTCCGCCGCGCTGGCCAGCATCCCGTACTCCGGGCTGTTGATCAGCTCGCCCTCCTGATGCTCCTTCACCGCCTCGATGGTCAGCCGCAGTTGCTGTGCGGTCTGGTTGTGCGGGCTGGAGTACAGGTCGGAGATCCGGGTGTGGAGGTCCAGGACCGTCTGGACGGCCTTGAGCCGGTACTCCCGGGGTTCCCGTGCGTAGTCGACGAAGGTGTCGGGCAGCGGCGACTCGTCGTAGTTGTCGCACTCGATGCGTACCGACTCGGGGTGAACGACGTTGTTCACCCGGTAGATGCCGGCCTCGACCGGGACCCAGGACATCAGATGCACCAGCCAGCGAGGCGTGATGGAGCTCATCTGGGGAACGGTCTTGGTGGCGTTCGCGAGGGTTCGCGCCGCGCTGTCGCTCACCGACATGGATCGCGACGGCGGATTCACAGCCGTGGTCATGCGACATCTCCTTTCCGCGCCCGGAGACCGGGCACGCGTGACGGGGTGAGATCGCCGACGGGAGGCGTGCGGCCGCGATCTCTCGCACCCACTATCGATTCACCGTCGCAGTAGGTCCGGTAATGGTCCAATGCGTGTTTTCGAGGCCGTCATCGACGCGGTCTATGATTCGCAAATGATCGACTTGAGTCGGTTGCGCGTTTTGGTCGCCGTCGCCCGCGAGGGTTCGATCACGGCGGCCGCCGAGGCACTTCACTACGCACAGCCGTCGGTGAGCCATCAGCTCGCCAAGCTCGAAGCCGAGGTCGGCATGCCGCTGTTGCAGCGCATGGGGCGCGGTATCCGGCTCACCGAGGCCGGCCGGCTGCTGGTGGACCGCGCCGAGTCGATCCTCGCGCAGGTCGAGTCGGTGCACGCGGAACTGGACGAGCTGGCCGGGCTGCGTACCGGCCGGGTACGGCTGGCGGCCTTTCCCTCGGCGTTGGCCACTCTGGTGCCGCTCGCCGCCGCCCGCGTCTCCGACCGGTATCCCGGCATCGAGCTGACCTTGCGGGAGGCCGAACCACCGGACGCGCTCAACGCCCTGCGCAACAACGACGTCGACGTGGCGCTGATCTTCGAGCACGGCGACCCACCCCAGAGCGATCGCCGCGACACCACCATGACACCGCTCCTCGACGAACCGTTGTACGTGGTCACGCCGGCCGACCGCTCCTGGGACGGGTGCCGGACCGACCTGGCCACCTACGCCGACACGCGCTGGATCGCCGGCTGCGAACGCTGCCGCGAGCATCTCGTCGCGGCCTGCGGGCGGGCCGGGTTCTCACCGATCGTCGAGTTCGAGACCGACGACTACGTCGCCGTACAGGCACTCGTCGCGGCCGGACTCGGCGTGAGCCTGCTCCCCGGACTCACCCTCCTCGCCAACAGACACCCGGGCGTCAGACTCCACCGCATCGACGGCATGCGCAGACAGGTCGCGGCCGCCGTCTACGGCAAGCCGCCCGCGTCCCAGCCCGCCCAGGTGCTCCTCGACGCCCTCGCCGCGACCCTCACCGAACCGGAGTGGCCGGCCTGACGGCACGCGCAGGCGCGGAACGTGCTTCACGGTGATCGTTCCCGAAGCCGTCGCGTGCTCAACTGCCTGGTCTGGCAGGGCTGTTGGGCAAAGGTGAGTCAGTCCTGCGGCGGCACCGACGGGTCAGCCGCCTGCGACCCGGCACCGGGCGCGTGGAAACAGGCGCTGACCGACTTGCCGTGGCGGCAGGAGTGCGACTCCCAGGTATCGGCCACCGCGTCCACGAGGAGCATGCCGCGTCCACCGAGACGATCCGTACTGGCCTCGCGGGGAGTGGGCAGGTCGCCGGACTTGTCGTGCACGGAGACGTGCAGACAGTGGTCGTCGCACGTCATCACCAACTGGGCGCTGCTGTGGGCGTGCCGGTGCGCGTTGGTCACCAGCTCGGAGACGGTGAGCAGGACGGCGTCCACCGTTTCCGGAGCGGTGGTAGTCCAGTCCATCGCCTCAAGATGTCCGCGCGCCCAGTCCCGGGCCGATTTCACTTCGCTGTTCAACGGAAGCGTGCGGGCCCAGCCCACCACCCGGAGTGACGAACCTTCCACAGCGATCATTCCTCCTTGGGTGACGCGGGCCGCTGGGCGGGTGGCGTGTGCCGCTCGGCTCACTCCCCCCGGCCACGCGGGCGCGGAGCGGGTGTGCTCAACGGCGGCCGCGAAGTCTGCCCAACAGGCGCCGGGCCTGGGCCTGGCGGCGCGGGTCGGCAGCGGCTCGGCGTACTTGTTCCACTGTGCGTCGCCCCTGGGGACTCCTGGCGAACCTCTTGATGCGCTCCATTACGCCCGACATGACACTCCTTCTCCTCAAAGCACCGTGCTCATCGCTGTCTCGACTACCCCCGCCCCGCCGACTCAGCCCTGTCACCTGGTGGTTGCGGAATACCAAGGTGTGCCAGGAGATGAGCCAAGGTGTGTCAGGAGATGATCCGAAGCCGCCCGTGGGACCCGTGCCGGAGTTGGTCGAGGGCCTGGGCCGTGCTGTCGTCCGCGGGAAGGAGCACGATCAACTGCTGGGCGTCCGAGGGGAGTTCGAGCGTCTCGCGGAGCAGTCGGAGTTCGCACCCGGACGGGTGGCTGAGGCGGAGTGCCCCACGCCGGGGAACCACATGCCGGTTCAGGCGGCGGGTGAAGTCGGGGCCGGCGACGCGGGCGAGTTCCGTGGTGAACCACTCGGAGTTCGCCACGGACGGTCCGAGCCACAGGTCGAAGGCCTGCTCGTCCGCGATGTCGTCCCAGTCCGTGAAGAACGTCCGTGCGCGGGGGTCGGTGAAGACGTAGCGCGTGAGATTCGGTGTGTCCGCGTCGAGCAGTCCGGTCCCGCGCGTCACCGACTCGTAGCCGCTGGTGTGGGCGAGGACGTCGCCCAGCCGGTTGGTGACCATGGCGATGCCCGGTTCCAGCAGGCGGAGCGTCTCCAGGACGGACGGGCGGACCTCGCGGCGTGGTGGTGCGGGTCGCGTGTGGGCGGAGCACTCGCCGCCGGTGATCTTCGTGAGGTAGCGCAGGTGGTCGCGCTCCGAGGAGTTGAGGCTGAGCGCGTCGGCGAGCGCGTTCACCACCGCCACCGAGGGATTGCGGTCGCGGCCCTGTTCGATGCGGGTCAGGTACTCGACGCTGATGCCGGCCCGCGCGGCGAGATCCGAGCGCCGTAGACCCGGTGACCGGCGGCGGCCGTGATCGGGCAGCCCCAGCGACTGCGGCTGGATGTTGTCTCGCGTGGTCCGGAGGAAATCCCCCAACGGCGAACCCATGCCGTGAGTTTACGGCGCCCCCCGGCGGGCGCGGAGTGCTCAGCGTGGCCCTGCGGGGGCAAGCCTGAGCACGGTCTGGCTCGGTGCCCGGTGCGGTCCGATCGTGGTGGGCATGGACAACAGACCTCAGCTGGTGATCGTCGTCGGAAGCACGCGCGAAGGACGGTTCGGCCCGGTGGTGGCCTCGTGGGTCGAGGAACAGGTCGGCCCGCACGGCGTCTTCGAGGTGGAGGTCGTCGATCTGGCCGCCGTCGACATCCCGTTGGCACTGCCCGCGGCCTCGCCGAAGTACGCCGGCGACGACTACCCCCGCCCGGCCGGGATGACGGCACTGACCTCGGCGCTGACACGCGCCGACGCCTTCATCGTGGTCACGCCGGAGTACAACCATAGCTATCCCGCCTCATTGAAGGCGGCCATCGACTGGCACTTCACCCAGTGGGCGGCCAAGCCCGTCGCCTTCGTCAGCTACGGCGGTGCCGCGGGCGGCCGGCACGCGGTGCTGCACCTGGAGAACGTACTGACCGAACTCCACGCGGTGACGATCCGCGACGGCCTCTCCTTCCCGTACTACTTCACGGCGTGGGAGGACGGTCGTCCGCTCGATCCCCAGGCCCCTGTGTACGCCAAGACCGTGCTCGACCAGCTGGCCTGGTGGGCGGTGGCACTCCGGTCGGCGCGGGACGCCGTGCCCTATCCGGGGTGAGCGGCCGGTCCGCTCGGCTTCGCCGCGGCGGCCAGGCCGGGTTGGAGGCGGCGGGCGGCGTTGAGGTGGTCGGCGGTCCAGATGATGCGGACGGCTGTCGCCGTGGCGTGTCCGTCGTCGCCGCGCAGGTCACGGCGCAGGGAGTGGACCAGGCGTGCCTCCTCCCCGGGGTCGCGTGGGAGCGGAGCTGGTACGGCGGTGTGCCGGCCGAGGCCGACGGCCAGGTCGCGGTACCAGTCGGCCAGCCGGCCGACGGTGTCGAGCAGGGTGAGCCGGGCCTCGGAACGGTCGGGTTCCATCGGTTCCTCACCACCGTTGCGCTGCCACAACTCCAGTACCGCGTCCGAGGCGAGACGCAGTCCGACGATCCCGGTGACCAGGGTGGTCATGTCGGACAGCCGCACCGGCTTGGCGCCGCGTTCGGCGAGGTAGCTGCGGAAGGCGTCGTCGAGCCGGCGGGCCGCGGCGGCCGCCTGCCGGCCCGCCTCCACCGGGGCATCGGTCGGAATGCACCCGATGCTGCAACGGCTGGCCGCGTACTCCACCGCGTCGGCGAGGTAGCGGGCACTCTCGGTGTACGCCGCCGACAGCGCCTGCTCTACGGCGGCCGCGGCACCGCGCGGCCAGAAGAACAGGCCCACCAGGACGCTCACCCCGCACCCGAGGGCGATGTCCTCGATCCGCAGCAGCACGATGTGCCAGTCGGGGTCCTGGCCGATGTTGAACAGGATGACCAGGGTGACGGTGAAGGCCGCCTGGCCCGCCGCGAACGAGATGGCGGCGGGCGCGATGCCGGCGATGAGCACGGCGACGGGGAGCAGGAACCAGAGCACGGTGCTGTGGTCCCCGATGAGCTGGAGCAGTCCGGTCCCGATGAGAGAACCGGCGAGTGTGCCGCCCAGGGCCCTGAGCGCGTTCTGCCCGGTGTTGAGCGCGTTGGAACGCAGCACCGACAGGGTTCCCAGCAGGATCCAGAACGAGTGCTGGGCACTGGTCAGGTTCGCCAGCGCCACCGCGATCCCGAGGCCGAGCGCACCCCGGAGGCTGTTGTGCAGCCACACCGAGCGCGGCTCCAGGTGGGCGGCGGCGCGCTCGACGGCGGAGGCCAGCGGCTGGGTCAGCGCGCCGGGTTCCGTGCCCAGCAACCGCTCGGGCCAGCTGCGGCGCTCGGCGGCCGCGGCCAGGTCCACGTTGCCGGCGATCTGGAGGGTGGCGTACCCCAACTCCTGGGCGCGGAACGACAGATCGAGGGTTTCGATGAAGGCGCGGACCTCCGACTCCGTGCCGGGTTTCGGCCGGTGCACGGGCAGTCGGTGGGTGGCGCGGAGTTCCATGCCGTCCATGGCCGTACGCAGGTTCGCGAGGGCGGCGCGGAGGGCGTCGGGCGCGTTGCGCGGGGCGTCGAGCATGTCGGCCGCCTCGTCCAGGGCCGTGGCCGCCGCACGCCGTACGGCGTGCGCGTCGGCGTCGCAGGCTTCGCGGTCCTCCAGGGGCGGGCCGCTGTCGGCCACGATGGCGCTCAGCCAGGTCAGTTCGTCGACCAGCCGGACCAGAGCGCGGGAACCGGCGGACAGGCCTGTGGGCCGGTAGAGCGTGGCGTCGAAGGCGGTGCGCAGGTCCGCCGCCGCGGCGGCGGCCTGACCGGCGGTGACCTCGCACTGCCGGATGGTGGCCGCCTCCGGCCCGCCGGCCAGCCACGAGACGTCCGTACGCAGTTGTGCCGCGGCCGCGCGGCAGACCCGGGCGGCGGGTGCGCTGAGCGGGTCCGCGGCGGGCCGGGGCCACAGCAGCGAGATCGCGAGCATGGCGGCAGCCGCCGCGAGGCCCGCTCCGGCGAGCCGTTCGGGCAGCTGGGACAGCGGGGCGGGCGAGGTCACCGGGAGGATGAAGGCCAGCAGCAGCGCGGTCGTCGCGCCCGCGAGGACGGAGCTGACCACACCGGAGAACAGCACCAGGAAGCCCACCACGACCATGACGGTGACCGCGAGCCAGGTCGTCGGGGCCACCAGCGAGCCGAGGCAGATGAGCACCGCCCAGGCCACGGCCAGACCCACGTGCGCCCGCAGCCGCTGCACCATGGGTCCGGTGAACTCCACCAGCAGAAGCATCGAGAACGAACCGAACGCCGCGTAGGTCGCCATCGTCGAGGAATGCAGCACCTGGCTGCACAGGGCGAACAGCGCGGGCATCACCAGCGCGGTGCGCGCGGCCCGGCGAGTGGCCACGAGTCCCGGATCATGGTCGCGCAACCAGGTGGGGATCCGCCCGGGCAGACGGCGCCAAGGTACGTCCATGCGCTCGCGCACCTCCTGTCGGCACAGCACACCTGTGCCCCGCCGTTCACGAGTATCCGGCATTCACGGTGCCCGCACAGTGCGCCGCGTGGAGGTCCGGGGCGTGGGAGTGGCGGGACGGCGGTCGCGCTCGCCCCGGTGGGTCAGGTCCCCGGGCCTTCCCTCGATCGTCGTCCGGAGTCTGAACCGGCGCCCGCTGCGCTGAGAAGGGCGGCTGTCTCGGGATGGGGACCGTTGCCCGCCCAGTCCAGGGGCGACCAGCCCGCGCCGTGATCTTCCCGTACGTTCGGATCCGCGCCGTGGGCCAGTAGCTCGCGCACCGTCTCGGTGTGCCCCCAACACGCGGCCGCGCACAACGGCGTGCCCTCCGCGCCGATTCCGCTGCTCTCGGTGTCGGGCGAAGCACCGGCCGCCAGGAGCAGCCCTGCGATCGCGGCCTCTCCGTTCACCGCAGCCGCGTAGAGAGGTGTGGTGCCCTCGCTGTTGGCTCGCTCCGGGTCGGCTCCGGCCCGCAGTACGGCAGACACAACGGCGGTGTCACCGCCTTGTATTGCTCCGAAGAGACGTCCGGAGAGCTTCTTCCGCTGCCGCTGGTTCATGGGCCGAGATTAGGGTTGGGCCGCGAGGCAGAGCCACTGATATCCGCCGCCCTTCAGCTCGTACGCCGACCAGGTCATGATGGTGGTTATGGCGTTGTCGACGGCGTTCACGAAGCTGTTCGGTGTGCAACACCCCATCGCACTGGCCCCGATGGGCGGATCAGCCGGCGGCGCACTGACCGCAGCGGTCTCCCGCGGAGGCGGACTGGGGCTGCTGGGCAGCGCGAACGGCGACCGCGACTGGCTGGCCCGCGAAGTGGCCATCGTCGCCGAACAGACCACAGAGCCTTGGGGAATCGGGTTTCTCACCTGGCAGACAGACATCGCCGCGGTCGAGCACGCGCTGGAGTACAACCCCGTTGCCGTGATGCTGTCCTTCGGGGACCCGAGCCCGTTCGCCGAACGGATACGCCGGGCAGGTGCGGCACTGATCATTCAGGTGACCGACCTGGAGGAAGCCCGGCGAGCGGTGGACCTGGGTGCCGACGTCATCGTGGCCCAGGGATCCGAAAGCGGCGGGCACGGCGCCCGGCACGGTCGCTCCACCCTGCCGTTCGTGCCGGTCGTCGTGGATCTCGCGGCTCCCGTGCCCGTGCTCGCCGCGGGGGGCATCGCCGACGGCCGCGGCCTGGCCGCCGCGCTCGCCCTCGGAGCCGCCGGAGCACTCATCGGCACCCGCTTCCAGGCCACGGCCGAAGCCCTGGTCAACCCGTCGGTCAGCACAGCCATCATTCAGGCGCGCGGAGAGGACACCGAGCGCAACAGCATCCTCGACATCGCCCGAAACTCCCCCTGGCCAAGGAAATACACCGCCCGCACCCTCGGCCATCCCTTCCTCGACGAGTGGCGCGGCCGCGAGGCCGAACTCACCACCGACCCCCACGCCAGACAGGCCTACCAAGTCGCCCTGTCACAGGGCGACATACCCGCCCTGCCCGTGTGGGCCGGCGAAGCCGTAGACCTCATCAACGACCTGCCCGCCGCAGCCGACCTCGTCAACACCCTTGCCACACAAGCCGAGAACGCACTCGCCCGTGCCGGAAAGGAGTGAGCCAACCCCACCGGACCGTGCGCCCTCCTTCTCGAATTCCGCGGACAGCGATAACCCTGTGCACCACGTGTCCCGCACGGCGGACACCCGGCACAGTGGAACCATGACAGTGGGATTCAGCGGCGAAGTGGCCCAGTACTACGCGAAATACCGACGCGGTTACCCTCCCCAAGTCTTCGACGCCCTCCAGGAAACCTTCCAGCTCTCACAAGCCGACACCGTGCTCGACATGGGATGTGGCACCGGCCAGCTCACCCTGCCCCTAGCACCCCGCGTCCGCTCAGTGGTGGGAGTCGACCCAGAACCCGACATGCTGCAACTCGCCCGGCACGCCGCGCAGACCCAGGAGATCCGCAACGCCACCTGGATACTTGGCGCAGACACCGAACTCCCGGCACTGGGCGAGCTGTTGGGAGAACAATCGCTGGCGCTGATCGTCGTCGGACAGGCACTCCACTGGATGCGCCACGAGGAACTCTTCCGCACCGCCGCACCCCTCCTGCGTACCGGCGGAGGCATCGCCGTGATCTCCAACGGAACGCCGCTGTGGTTGCAGAACAGTCCGTGGTCCCGGGCTCTGCGCACCTGCCTCGAAGAATGGATGGACACCCCGCTGACAGCGACCTGCGGCACCAGCAACCACGACCGGCTGAGGTATGCGAAGGCACTTCGGTCCACGGGATACGACGGCGTACGGGAGTTGGCCGTCGAATACCGCGACGAGCTCGGCTTCGACCAGCTCTTCGGCGGAGTCTGCTCCGCGATTCCCGCCGAACGGCTCCCCGGACCGGACGAACGCGACGCCCTCGCCGAACGTATCCGGCAATCACTCCCCACAGACGAACCGTTCACCGAGGAAGTACGAGTGACCATGCTCGTGGGACAAGCCCAGACCGGGCACAGGCCCGGGACGCCTGCGATGTGCCGGCCGTCGGGCTCGTAGGCCTGGCAGGCAGGCCGGTCACGGCGCCCGGGCTCTCCGGCGCCCCGGTGAGCCACCTGTCCCACGCCGGCCTGGCGTGCTCGGGAACGGGCTCGATCAACTCCCCGTCGAGTTCAAGGCCGATCAGGTCCGGCCCGTACTTCCGGGACTGCCTCCTCCACATTCAGTGACCGCAGGGTGCCCTGCACGAGCGCGGCCCGCAGGTGGTCACTTTGAGCGAACCCCCGCAACACGAGCGGACGGTCTCGTCGTCCGGTACCAGCCACACCCGGCTGCCGGCCCAACCCCGTACGTCGACTGCTTCCGAGACCCGGCCGAACAACTCGTAGGGCCCGACCAGGGGCACTCCAAAGAGCCCGTCCACCGCATCGCACACACCCTGTGCACCGACCCTGCCAACGGTCGCCCCTGTCCCCGTGCACGGTGGAATCATGCCTGGGCCAGGAACGAACTCCGTATGCCGGCGGGCTTTCGGGCGAGAATCTGGATCCCCGTCGAGTCATGGCCGTTCATCGTGCCCACCGTGATGGTTCGCGTGCCGATAATTTCGAAGTCCGCGAGCAGCGCGGTGAGCCATTCACGGGAATGGTGGCGGCAGACGGCGCCGTCGCCAGTCTCGAAGACGCCATAACTGCCGTAGAGAGTCGCGTAGTTGTCGTAGCGCTCGCGGTTGCGTTCATCGTGCTGCAGGAGGAGGTCGCTGATGTAGAGGAATCCGCCGGGCTTGAGGATGCGGTTCAGTTCGGCGATCAGGCGGCGTTGGGTCTCGTCGCCGGGGACGCAGGTCAGCACGGCGAAGAGCAGTACCGCGTCGAACTCGGCGTGTGGGGTGGGCCAGGTCGGCGGGGTGTCGATAGTGGTGAAGTGCAGTGTGGGGTGCAGGAGTTGGGCCCGTCTGACCATTTCCGGCGAGGTGTCGGCGCCCGTCAAATCACCGAAACCGTGCTGTTCAAGCTCCCCCATGGTGCGGCCGTAGCCACATCCGTAATCGAGAATCGCGGCCTGCCTGTCGATCCCGCGCAGCCAGGGCAGATGGAGTGGGTGCGTGAACGTCTTCGTTGCCGCGGCGGCATTCCAGTAGGGGATCTGGCTGTGCGGGTCGGACATGGCGGACGCCTTCCTTGTGCGTGACGTCATGTAAGAGTGCCGGACACAGCGCGTCGACTCCTGCCGCAGTTGCTCACTGCCGAAGGACCGCGGCCCTTGCCCTAGCCACCGCGCCTCACAACCCCCGCGTCACACGTCGGCCTCGCTCAGGATCCGGTACATCCGACCGGGCCGCAGTACGGAGTTGGCGGCGGCATCGTCGGCGACGTCAGGGACTGGGTCAGCCAGGAGTTGGCTCAGCAGGGCATCTGTTGCCTGGGGGTGGCGGGCGACTCCCCTCCGGAGGAAGGACTCCGGCGCCGCCGCCAGCTGGTGCAGGGCTGTCACCGGTAGTTCGGGGTCCTGCAGGGCGATGTAGCGGACGTGGGGGTCCCGTTCGGTGACGAACGTGCGGAGCGCGTGGCGTGGGAAGTTGGGGTGTTCGACGAGCGGTGGCCGGATGTGGAATTCGTCGCCGTGGGCGCGTACGAGACGTTCCAGGACTTCCGGCGGCGTGTCCGGGCGGCGTGCCGCCGTGCGGCGGACCTTGATGTCAGGGTCGTCGTCCAACCGGCGCCATGCCTCCTCGGGCAGGTCCCGGCAGCACGCCAGTACGCGTCGGAACACCGGCTGGCGGCAGTCCAGGTAGGTCATCCGCTCGTCGAGGGGTTCCTCTCGCAGCCAACTCGGTTCAATGAAGGTCCAGTTCAGGGCAACCCGAGCCCCGGTGCTTCCGGCCTCGCACTCGGCTTCCACGAGCGCGTACAGCCGGTCCCGTGTTTCGGCGTCCACATGGCGGCTCTGCGCGACCGCCACGCGCACGTTCGGGTCGTCCATGTCCACGAGCTGGGCGACCATGTCGGCGGACAGGTGCGGGTTTCCGGCTACGGCCTCACGGATCTCCTCGTCCTCGGTCCGCATCAGCTCGGCGAACTGGTCGACCGTGAGCGGGACGTAGAACGCCACGTTGGCTCGCACGGCCGGGTCGGCGAGACATCGGTCCGTCCATACCGGTGGGACGCCCGGTTGCGGACGCACGGTGGCGGCTGCCCGGACCCGCGGATCCGGGTCGGCGAGCAGTACGGCCTGGACCGACATCGGACGGTCGCGCCAGGCCTGCGCGATCGCGGCGCGGAGCTTCGGATCCCGTGCGCCGGCAAGCGCCGTTCGGGGCCGGCCGTAGACCTCCTCCAGGTCCGCGATGCCGACCTCCACCTCGCGGTCCACGCTGTGCCGGACGGAGTCCGCGTGCGCGTCGCGGATCGCCGGATCCGGATGCTCGGCGATCCTGCGGCGCATCCCGGAGGAGATCCGGTCCCGTCGAAGCATCGTCGCGGCGTCACCGCCGCCGTGTGTCAACAGAGCCTCGACCACCGCGTCCGCCAACTGCCCCCTGCGCATCGCCAGGCCGTGCCGACCGGCCGGGTGTGCGGCCAGCCGCACCAGGACGTCCTCGGGAGCGGCCTGGTTGCGCGCGAGCCCGGAGAGTTGTGGATGGCCGAGGGATGTCATGCGGTCAACCTAGTCGGCCCATGACTGACCCTGTGCGCGAGCTTTCCGGTACGGGCCGCACCAGCCGATCAGGCGGCGGACGCGGAGGCGAGTTGGACGGGTCCCGCCCGCCGAAAGGCCCCAGACTCCCGTGAGTTGGAAGGCCCATGGTCCTCAACTCCACGCCCGCGTCGACCCCTCAGGCCTCCCCCGCGCCCAGCACGTACAGCCCCGGAACGTTCACCACGATCGCCTCCTGCGTACTGCGCGCGATCACCACCACGGCCTCTTCCGCCGGGTCCGGATTCTCCTCGCGGTGCGGCACGAAGGGCGGGACGAAGATGTAGTCCCCCGGGGACGTGCGCAGACGGATCTCCTTCGGCCGCGGGCCCGCGTCGTCGAGGAAGACGAACTCGGGGTGCCCGCTCACCACGTAGATGGCGGTCTCGGACTCGCCGTGGTGATGGTCGGAGGACGCGGTCGAGGGGGCCACGTGGGTCTGGCCCATCCACAGCTTCTCGGAGCCGACCGTCCTGCCGCTCACCGCGGCGAACCTGCGCATGCCACCGCTCTGGGCGGTGTCGCCGTCGAGGGCGCCGGCGCGGACGTGGTGCAGGCGGGTGCGAAGGGGGGCTGCCGACTGCCCTGCGGCGTCGTGGAGATGGGGGTGGAAACCTTCGCCGGGGGTTGTCAACGGCTCGCTCATGGTTGGCGACGCTAGAGCCGCCCCGAAAAGGATGTCAAGAGGTGTCCATTGTCCTTCACCTGCGGCAATGTTCCCGCAATGTACGAGGGGGCGGATGAGTGGAAGGCGTGAGGGGAACCCTGGGAAGTCCTCGTGACGGGCCCCGCGTCGGGCATCATGTGCGCATGCACATTTCCGCGAAGGCGGACTACGCCACGCGGGCCCTGTTGGAGCTCGCCTGCGAACCTGCCCGTCCGCTCACGTGCGAGGCGATCGCCTCCTCGCAGCACATCCCGTTCCGGTTCCTGAAGTCCGTGGTGGGCGAGTTGCGCAGAGCCGGCCTGGTGCGCAGCCAGCGCGGCTGCGAGGGCGGGTACTGGCTCGGCCGGCCCGCCGACGAGATCACGCTCCTGGACGTCGCCCGCGCGGTGGACGGCGAGTTGATCACCCTCCGCGGCGAACCGCTGGCCGGACTCGACTACCCCGGCCCCGCCTCCGGCCTGCCCGGGGTGTGGCGCCGGATCGAGGCCGAAGCCGCCGCCGTCCTGGGCGGCACGACCCTGGCCACGCTGCTGCCCGCGGCCGAGGACGAGCACGCCTCGGGTGAGCAGCCCTCGGCCGAGCACGCTCCGGGCGAGCACCTCACCCGCCAGGGAGCCGCATGACCATCGGCGTCGACGCGGACCGACCGCCCCTGGAGATCGTCGAGTACACCGACCCCCTGTGTCCCTGGGCCTGGGGATCCGAGCCCGCCTTCCGCCGCCTCCGCGCGGCGCTGAGCGGCGACGCCCGGGTCCGCTGGCGCCGCGTCTACTGCATCCTCTTCGACCACGACGACGACCCCGCACCCGACCCGGCCGCGGAGACCGCCTGGTACGCGCGCTACGTCGAGGACATCAGCGCCCACACCCACGCACCGCGAGCACTCCGCCTGAGCCGCGTCGCCGCGAGTTCCTGGCCGGCCTCGCTGGTCGCGAAGGCCGCCGAGGCGCAGGGTGCGCAGGTCGCCGACCGGGTGCTACGGCGGCTGCGGGAGAGCGTGTTCGTGCTCGGGGAACCCGCGGACACCCCCGAGTCGGCGCTGGCCGCCGTGTCGGGCGTACCCGGCCTCGATGTCGACCGGCTCGCGACCGACGCGGCGTCGCCCGACGTCCTGGCGAAGGTACGCGCCGACCATGCCGAGGCGCGCCGGCCTGTCGACGAGGTGCTGTCGGTGCACGGCTGCGACTCGCCCCATCCCGGCGCGGCCAAGGAGACCCCCGACGGCCAACACCGGTACGCGCTACCGACGTTGCTCGTGCGCACCGCCGCCGGGCACCACCGCGCCGTGCCCGGCTGGCGACCGTACGAGGAGTACGTCTCGGCCATCACCGACCTCAGCCCCGGGCTGCTGCCCGCGCCCATGACGCCGGACGCCGGGTCGCTACCCACGCCCACGCTCACGCCCGTGACGCCGAACCCGGCGAAGACGCCCGCACCCACAACACCCCACCCGGCAGCGGCACTCGCGCACTACCGCACCCTGACCGAACCGGAGCGCGCGCTGCTGACCGACGGCGGCCCCTGGCCCCCGCCCGGTGCCGTCCGCGTCGACACCGGCAACGGCCCTCTGTGGCTGCACCCGGACGAAGTCGCGGTGCACCCCGTCACCGCCCCCTCCCGTCCGTCCGTGCCTCGCTAGGCCTCTGATCAGCGGTCAGGGACCATCCCGCCCAATGAGACACCAATTGGTGTCCATTGACAGCCGCCGACAGCTGCCCCCAGGATGTGCAGCATGCTCACGACGCACCCCGGTGTGGTGTGCCGCTACGTGGACCTGCGGCGCACCTGTAGCGCTCTCTGTCGCTGACCCGCCGACCCCGGCCCACAGGCGCCTGACCCCGCTCCCGTAGGCACCGGCACTCCGCCGCCTCGCCGCCCAGCGCCGTCTCCTCGCGCCCCTCGCGTTTCGTCGCCTCCTCTGCCTCCCTCCGTGTCTCGGGCTCTCCCCCGCGATCCGCCGACGCCTCATGCCCTGGGCGCGGCATGCCCCCGTGCTCATCGAAGCCGCACCGGCATGTCCGCCGTCCCGGTCTCCGTGGTGTCCGGCCCCCGGGTGTGCCGCCCTCGCTTCCTTTCCGCTGCCCCGGCGCGGCCGGGAGCCCTCGAAGAAAGAAACGAAGATGTCCGGACGACTCACGTCTCGCAGCCCTCGGGCGGCCCTCCGCCCCGGCAGACTGCGCGCCGCCGCCCTGGGTACCGCCCTCGCCACCGTGCTCGTCCCCACGCTCAGCGCCTGCGGCGGCGACGCCTCGACGGCCGGCGGCAGAGCCACGCTGAAGTGGGCCTCCTCCTACTTCCCCACCCACTGGGACCCGGTCGTCAGCGGCAGTGGCGCTCAGTTCCGTGAACTCGCCCTGGTGTACTCCTCGTTGACCCGCACGGACGCGACCGGCAAGGCCGTGCCCGACCTGGCCAAGAGCTGGGAGTACAACGCCAAAGGCGACCAGATCACGTTCCATCTGCGCCCGAACCTGAAGTTCAGCGACGGTGAACCCGTCGACGGCGCCGCCGTGAAGGCCGCCATCCTGCGCGCCCAGAAGCAGAAGAACTCCGCGCTCTTCGGCGACCTCACCTCCATCAAGTCGGTGGACGCGAAGGGACTCGACGCGGTGCTCCACCTCAGCCAGGTCGACTACCAGATCCCCCAGCTCCTCGGCGAGCGCGTCCTCCAGATCGCCAGCCCGAAGGCGGCGAAGTCCCCCACCAAGCTGGACCAGAGCCCGGTCGGCGCGGGGCCGTTCACCGTCACGCAACTCGTGCCGGGCACCAAGGTCCTCCTGAAGAAGAACCCGGACTACTGGGACGCCAAGGACATCCACATCGACAACGTCGAACTGACCTCGGCCCCCGACGCCGCGACGGTCGTCTCCGGACTCCAGACCGGTGTCTACAACTTCGCCGACATCGCCCCCAGTCAGGCCGAGGCCGCCAAGAAGGCCGGACTCGACGTCTTCGTACAGCCCGGCTTCAACGCCTCCAACGTCAGCCTCAACGTGAACAAGGCGCCGTTCAACAACGCCAAGGTCGTCGACGCGGTCCGCTACGCGATCAACCGCCAGGAGTTCGTGGACAAGCTGACCTTCGGCTACGGCTCGGTCACCAACCAGCCCTTCCCCAAGGGGTATGTGGCCTACGACCCGCAGTCCGCGAACGACTACGCCTACGACCCGGCGAAGTCGAAGCAGCTGCTGTCCGAGGCCGGTTACAAGGCGGGCCAGATCAAGCTCAACCTGGTCATCCCGGCGGAAGACCCCTCGGCGGAGATCGTCCAGGCGCAGTTGGCGAAGGTCGGCATCACGGTGAGCATCAAGGTGGACAAGAACTGGGCCACGCCGTTCTTCGCCAAGAACCTGACGCTCTCCATCTACGGGACGACGGGGCGCGACTCCGCCGCACAGACCCTCACCGCGCACTTCGGTCCGAACGGCCCGCTCAACCTCAGCTCGCCGTACGAGCCTTCGGGCTTCGAGGCGGCCATCGCCAAGGTGCGCCAGACCCCGCTGGACTCGCCCGACTACGCGAAGGTCCTCCAGGCGGCGACCCGGGCCGGCCTCCAGAGCAAGGCGCTGGTCTTCACGTACTCCTCGCCCAACCTGATCGCGAAGAGCAAGTCCATCTCCGCCCTGCCCAAGAACCCGGCCCACATCGACTGGACCGGCGTGACCATCGGCGCCAACTGACGCTCCGTCACATCGCGGAGAGCCACTACCCGCAGAGCCACTACCCGTACAGACACTACAGAGAGGGGGCAAGCCATGACGACGACGGAGGCACCGGCCACACCACCCGACGTCCGTCACAGGCCCGCCACGGCCAGGACGCGGAACACACTGGGCCGCGTCCTGGTCACCCTCGCCCGGTCGATCGCGATCTTCGTGCCCGTGTTCCTGGTCGCGACGTTCGTGACGTTCGCGCTGCGGTCACTGACCGGGCTCAGCCCGGCGCGGATCCAGCTGGGCGAGGAAGCAACTCCCGAGGCGGTAGCCAGAGTTGAAGCACATTGGGGCCTCAACCGGCCCTTCCTCGTCCAGTACGTGGACTGGCTGGGCGGCGTCCTGCACGGACAGCTCGGCACCAGCTGGACCAACGGCGCCGACATCTCCACCCTCATCGGCCTCGGCCTGGGCGTGAGTCTGTCGGTGGCGATCTTCGCGCTGCTCATCGGCGTGGTCGCGGGCTTCGCCCTCGGCACGATCGCCGCGCTGCGCCGTACGACGTGGATCGACCGCGCGATCACGGGCTTCGTCACGGTGATCTCGGTGATGCCCGCCTTCGTCGTCGGCATCGTGCTGGTCGCGGTGTTCGCGGTCGGACTGCACGTGTTCCCGTCGGCCGGATACGTCCCGGCGGCGCAGGGGGTCGGGCCGTGGCTGGCCCATATCACCCTGCCCGCCGTCGCGTTGAGCTTCGACGTCGTCGCCGACGTCGCCCGCCAGCTGCGCACCAGCCTCATCGCCGCCTACCGCGAGAACTACGTGACGGGCGCGGTCGTACGAGGGCTCAGCCCACGCCGGATCTTCTTCGGGCATGTCCTGCGCAACGGCCTCGGCCCGGCGCTCGCCACGCTCGGTCTGAAGTTCCCCACCCTCGTCGGCGCCTCCGTCGTCACCGAGTGGATCTTCGGGCTCCAGGGGTTCGGCCGGTTCGCGAACGACTCCGCGCAGGCCGGTGACGTACCGGCCGTGCAAGGGGTCCTCGTGGTGTCGATCGTCCTGGTCGTCGTCTTCAACCTGATCGTCAACCTGGTGCTGGCGCGTGTGACGCCGGCGTCCCAGCGGGGGGTGTGACCATGGTGCGCCGCGTGCTCTCCCTGACGTCCGGCCGGATCGCCCTGGTGATCCTGACCGTGATCGCCCTGCTCGCCGTCCTCGGGCCGTTCATCGCGCCCCACGACCCGCTGGCCACCAGCTCCGACACCCTCGCCGAGGCGTCGGGCGCGCACTGGCTCGGCACCGACTACCTCGGCCGCGATGTGCTGAGCCGGCTGCTCGACGGCTCCCGGGTCAGCGTGCTCGGCTCGCTCGAAGTCGCCCTCACGGCACTGGGAGTCGGAGCGATCCCGGGCATCCTGTCCGTCTACCTCGGCCGGGTCTTCGAGTGGGTCACCCTCCGGCTGACCGACACGCTGGTCGCCCTGCCCTTCCTGCTGTTCGCCGTCGCCGTGGTCGCCCTGCTCGGCAACGGCATCACCCAAGCCATGCTGGTCACAGGGGTGTTGGTGTCCCCGCTGTTCTACCGGGTGGCCCGCGCCGCGACGCTGGCGGTGGCCCGATCGCCGTACGTGGAGGCCGCGTTGATCTCCGGCGCGTCCATCGGGTGGGTCGTCCGCCGGCACGTCTGGGTCAAGGTGCTGCCGCCGATCGCGGTCGCGCTCGCCCAGACCATCGGCGTCGGCTTCGTCATCGTCTCGACGCTGACCTTCCTGGGCATCGGCGTCCAGCCGCCCGCACCCACCTGGGGCGGCCTGCTCGCCTCGGACCTCGGCTATCTCACCCAGAAGCCGTGGGCACCGCTGGTCCCCGCCCTGCTGATCATGGTCACCGTCTGGGCCTGCAACCTCCTCGCCGACGCGATCCGCGACGTCTCCGGCGAGGCGGGCCGCGCCCTGGTCAACAACCGCAAGGCGCGCGCCAACCGACTCGCCGACGCAACCGACTCCGACCTCACTCACGTTCACGCCGGAGGTGCGTGATGGCAACTCTCTCCGAGAAGGTCCTCACCCAGACTGAGCAGAACCGTAGTTCTGTGGTCGAGAAGCCCGACACCGAGACTGCCCCTGCCCCTGCCGCTGCCACTGTCCCGACCCAGACCGTCCGCGAGTCCTCCCCGTCGACACCCGTCCTGTCCGTGCGCGACGTCCGCATCAGCGACCGGGCCGCCGGCCAGGAGATCGTCCACGGCGTCACCTTCACACTGACACCCGGCAAGGCGGTCGGCGTCGTCGGCGAGTCCGGCAGCGGCAAGACCCTCACCTGCCGGGCCACGCTGGGCATCCTGCCCGCCCACTTCGAGGTCACCGGCGGCTCGATCGAGATCGACGGCCAGGACATCTCCGGGCTCTCGTCGGCTCAGTGGACGGCCCTGCGCGGCGCCACGATCAGCGCGGTCTTCCAGGACCCGGCGTCGTATCTCAACCCCTCGATCCGCGTGGGCGCCCAGATCGCCGAGGTGCTCAAGGTCAAGAAGGGACTGAAACGGCGCGAGGCCCGCCGGCAGGCGATCGAGCTGCTCCACGCGGTGCATCTGCGCGACCCGGAGCTGGTCTACAGCCAGTACACCTACGAACTCTCCGGCGGCATGCTCCAACGGGTCCTCATCGCCGCCGCGATCGCCGCCGACCCGCGCATCCTCATCGCCGACGAGGCCACCACCGCGCTCGACGTCACCGTCCAGGCGGAGATCCTCGACCTGTTGGCCGACCTGCGCGAGCGCAGCGGACTCGCCCTCGTCCTGGTCTCGCACGACCTGGCCGTCGTCGCCCGACTCTGCGACGAGGTCCTCGTCATGCGGCAGGGCGAGGTGGTCGAACAGGGCCCGACGCACGAGGTGTTGCACAACCCCCAACACGAATACACCCGGCTGCTGATCGCCGAGCACGAGCAGTACGGCCTGGACAAGTTCCTCGGCGCGGACGCCGTGGAGCCCGCGAGGACCGACGCCCTGGTCGCCGCAGAAGCCGTAGAAGCCGTAGAGGAGGACGCGTGAGCACCGACCGCCCGGCGTCGCGGGCCGCCCAACCCGTCCTGGACGTCACCGACTTGGAGGTGCACTACGGCCTCCGCCGGCGCCGCCGCCAGGCCCTGAACCGGGTCTCCCTGAGCATCGCCCCGGGCGAGACCGTCGGCATCATCGGCGAGACCGGTTCGGGCAAGTCGACGCTCGCGCGGGCCGTGCTCGGTCTGGTGCGCGCCTCGGCCGGGTCGATCGTGATCGACGGCGAGGAAGTCGGTTCGTACGGCCATCGCCAGTGGCGCGCGTTGCGTCGGCGCGGTGTGATCCAGTACGTCTTCCAGGACCCGCTGCGCAGTCTCGACCCGGATGTGACCGTCGAGGCGTCGCTGGCCGAACCGCTGCTGATCCAGGGCGTTTCCCGGCAGGAGGCGGCGGCGCGGGTGCGCGCGTTCCTCGACCGGGTACGGCTCTCCGCCGAGCTGCTCGACCGGCTGCCCGGCGAGTTGTCCGGTGGTCAGCGTCAACGCGTCGCGGTGGCGCGGGCGTTGGTGACCGAGCCGCGTCTCGTCATCCTCGACGAGCCGGTCAGCGCGCTCGACTCCGCGAACCGCGTGCAGATCCTGCAGATCCTCAAGGAACTCCGCGCCGACGGGGTGGCCCTCGTCTTCATCTCCCACGACCTCGGGTCCGTCGCCGGGGTCGCCGACCGGATCGCCGTGCTGTACCAGGGCGAGTTGGTCGAGGTCGGCGCCACCGCCGACGTCATCAACCAGCCCCGGCACCCCTACACGCGCCTGCTCGTCCGCTCCGCGCCCACATTGCACGGCGCGGCGGCGGACCGGGCCGAACGCGAGGCCCTGCGCGCCCTACTCCACGCCTGACACTCCCTGAACTCTCCCTGGCAGCAGCTCCCCTGACAGAAAAGGAACAGCCATGTCCCGCACGCTCCACCTCGCCCTGCACCCCTACGGCGTGGGCGGTCCCGGCCAGCACGGGCTGTGGAAGGACCCGCGTGTCGCGAAGAACGCCAGCATCGACATCAACTACTACATCCGGCTGGCCCAGGCGGCCGAACACGCCCTGTTCGACGCCCTGTTCATCGTCGACAGCCAGTTCATCAACTCCACCTACCCGGCGCACTATCTCAACCGCCTCGAACCGCTGACCCTGTTGTCGGCCGTCGCCACCCACACCAAGCACCTCGGCCTGGTGGGCACGGCGAGTTCGACATACAACTCGCCCTTCAACCTCGCCCGCCGCTTCGCCTCGCTCGACCACATCAGCGGCGGCCGGGCCGGCTGGAACGTCGTGACCAGCTTCGACACCGGCACCGCGCGGAACTTCGGGCTCGACGAGCACCTCGACTACGCCACCCGCTACGGCCGTGCCCTGGAGTTCGTGCAGGTGGCCCGGGGGCTGTGGGACTCGTACGAGGACGACGCGTTCCCGGCCGACGTCGAGCGGGGCGTGTTCCTCGACCCGGCCAAGCTGCACGAACTCGACCACGCGGGCGAGCACTTCAAGATCGCGGGCCCGCTGAACCTCTCCCGCTCCCCGCAGGGCCAGCCGGTGATCTTCCAGGCCGGCGTGTCCGAGGAGGGCCGTGATCTCGCCGCGCAGGTCGCCGAGGGCATCTTCGCGCCCGGGGGCACCCTGGAGTCGGCCCGGGACTACTACGCCGACGTCAAGAAGCGCGCGGCGGCCTACGGACGCGACCCCGAGCACGTCAAGATCCTCATCCACGGCGGCCCGGTCGTCGCGGCCACCGACGAGGCGGCCCGCCGTCGCGAGCGGGAGATCTTCGAGGAGGACGACGACTTCGGCCGCAACCTGGCGCTGCTGGGCCGTTCCTTCGGGGCGTACGACTTCAGCGTGCACGACCTGGACGCGCCCTTCCCGGACGTCGCCCACCTCGCCGAGAAGGGCGGGCGCACGGGTGCCGCGCAGCTCATCGAGCGCGCCAAGGCCGAAGGTCTGACGTTGCGTCAAGTAGCTGAATCCATCAACCAGTTCCGCCAGTCGCCGTTCGTCGGGGACCCGACGACCGTGGCCGACACCCTCCAGCAGTGGTTCGGCGCCCGCGCCTTCGACGGCATCAACCTGGCCTTCCGCACCGAGGAGGAGCTGAACTACTTCGTCGACGGCGTCGTCCCGATCCTCCAGAAGCGCGGCCTGTTCCGCACCGAGTACACGTCCGACACCCTGCGCGGCAACCTCGGCCTGCCGATCCCGGCCAACCGCAACTCCCGCGAGCGCCAGCTCGTGAACGACTGAGGGCCGCGCGATGACCGAACTGTCGGCGACGGGGGGACGTGATGTCCACACCGTCCGCTTCCCCGCCACCACTCCCCCGGCGACCGTCGACGTCCTCGTCGTCGGCGCCGGCCCGGTCGGCCTGGCAGCGGCCGTCGAGCTGACCTCGCGGGGTGTCAGGGCCGCCGTAGTGGACCGCGCCCCCGCCGCGACGCTGGTGCGGGCCGGGGCCATGGGGCACACCCCGCGGGTCGTGGAGCATCTGCGGCGCTGGGGACTGCTCCAGCGCGTCCGGGACGCGTGGACGTACCCGCCGGAATGGCACCGGGGCACCCGGCTGGTCACCTCGCTCGCCGGGCACGAGCTGGTGCCCGTGCCCGCCCCGTCGTTCACCGACAGGGCGGGCAGCGCCGGGTACTCCGCCGACGAGGCGCTGCGCCGCCCGCAGACCGTGTTCCAGCGAGTCTTCCTCGACCACCTGACGGAACAGGGCGTCAGCGTGTCCGGCGGCTGGGAGCTGACCGGTCTGCGCGAGGACGCGAACGGCGTCGACGCCGAGGTCGTGGACGTCGGCTCCGGCCGCTCACAGATCATTCGGGCCGCCTATGTCCTGGGCACCGACGGAGGCGGCAGCACCACCCGCCGCCTGGCCGGCATCGACCGTGCGGGCGAGCACGCCACCGAGAAGCGGTTGCGGCTCATCGTCCGCACCGGCGACATCGCGGACCGGGTCGGACCCGCCCCGAGCGCGACGAACATCGTCATAAACGCCCGCGCCTCCGGCTTCCTGGCCGCCGTGAGCGCACGGGAGTGGCGGGTGTACGCCGGCCCGTACCCGCTCGAACACGAGCCCAGCGAAGGTGAGTTGCTGGACGCCGGGCGGGCCGCGTTCGGCCTGGACATCGACCTTGAGCTGGTGTCCGCGACGACCTTCTACCACGCCACCCGAATCGCGGAGACGTTCCGTCGCGGCCGGATCCTGCTCGCCGGTGACGCCGCCCATGTCCGCACGCCCGGCGGCAACCTGGGCGAGGGCATCGGCGATGTCGTCAACCTGGGCTGGAAGCTCGCGGCGGTGCTCGACGGACAGGCCCCGCCGAACCTGCTCGACTCCTACGACCAAGAGCGCCGCCCCCACAACTGGCGAGTCGCCGACCACGCGTTGGAGCGTGCGCGGCGCACCCAGGCCACCCTCGCCGAGATCCGGGCCGCCGGCATTCCCGACGACGCGGACCTCGGCGAGGACGCGGTACGACGGCGGGCCGAGATCGGCGCACGGCTGCGCCGGGACCGGTTCGGCAGCGACGGGGTGGCCTTCGACGAGCGGTACGACGCCTCGGCGGTCGTCCGGTACGAACCCGGCCAGCTCGACGCCGAACAGCCCTGGCGCGCCGACGTCTATGAGGACGACCCGCGCCCGGGCCACCGTGCGCCCGACGGTCCCGTCGACCCGAGCGGCGGCACGCTCTACGACCGCCTCGGCACCTCCTTCGGCCTGCTCGTCCTCACCGACGACCGGACCGTGGAGAAGGCCTTCGCCGCCGAAGCCGCCGCCCGTTCCCTACCGTTCACGGTCGTCCACCTCACCGACCCGGCGGCACGGGCCGTCTACGGCACGGCCAACGTCCTGATCCGCCCCGACCAGCACGTCGTCTGGCGCGGTACCCGGCTGCCCGACGCGGGCGCCGCCGCCGTACTCGACCAGGTGCTGGGGCACGCCGAGGCGGCGGCCGAACCCGCCCCGGTTCCCGTCACCACCGCAGCCTGACACCGAAAGGCCATCACCCCATGACAACCGAGAGACCACGCTTCCGGCTCGGTTTCCTCACCCACGTCCAGGGCCGCGACGACGACATCGCCCGCACCTACCGCAACGCCCAGGAACTCTTCGTCGTGGCCGACGAGTTGGGCTTCGACGTCGGCTGGGTGGCCCAGCACCACGTCCCCCTCGGAGGCGGCGGACTGTCCTCGCCGTGGACCTTCCTGGCCCACGCGGCGGCGCGGACGACCCGCATCCGGCTCGGCACCGCCATCACCGTCCTCCCCCTGGAGGACCCGGTACGGCTCGCCGAGGACATCGCCACCGTCGACACGCTCAGCGGGGGCCGCGTGGAACTGGGTGTGGGCAGCGGATCCAGCGAGGTGGAGTACGCGGCGTTCGGCAAGGACGTGGCCCGCAAGCGCGAACTCACCAGCGAGAACCTCGACATCGTGCGCCAGGCCCTCGGCCGGCGCGAGGTGGGCACACCCGGCTTCCGCATCCAGCCCCGGCCCGGTGAGTTCAACGACCGTGTCTGGCAAGGGGTGTTCAGCGAACAGGGAGCCGAATACGCCGCACAGGGCGGTGCGAATCTGCTGCTCAACCGTGCGGCCTACGGCTTCGACGCCCCCACCGACGAGGTCCAACGCCCCTGGGCCGACGCCTACTTGGCCGCCTGGGACCAGCCGCGACGCCCGCGCATCGGCCTCTCCCGGTTCGTGTTCCCGGCCAAGGACCGGCGCACGGCACTCCAGGCGATCGGCGACGACGTCCACCGGGCGGCGCTGCGCATGGCGGAGCACGGCGCGTTCCCCAAGGGCCTCGACCAGGACGAGGCGTTGCGCCGTTTCCACTCGTTCTACGGCCATCCCGAGGAGATAGTCGCGGCGCTCGGGCAGGAGAAGGTGCTGCCGGTCGCGACGGATCTGATCACCCAGTTCAACCCCGCCGTCCCCGACCACGACGCCGCCGTCCGCGCCCTCGAACTCATCGCGACCGAGGTGGCACCCGCGTTGGGCTGGAAGCCCGCGCCGACGGCCGCGACCGTATCCGCAGGAGTGTGACATGACCCAGTACAGCGACTACTTCGGCCCCGAGGGCCTGCGCGTCCGGGGCACGGTCCTCGTCGTCCCCGGCCGCGGCGAGACCCGGGCGACCTACGCCCGCTTCGGCAAGCGGCTCGCCGCCGACGCCTACCGGGTCCGTGTCATCGACGCCCCCGACCTCGACACCGAGGACCTGACCGACCTCGCCACCCGGCTCTCCGAGGCCGCCGAGGACACGGCCGTGGACGACGGTGTCGTACGGCCCCTCGTCCTCGTCGGCGCCGACTCGGGCGCCGCCGCGATCGCCGCGCTGCTCGGCCGGGCGGCCGGCGATGAGCCTGACGCCGTGGTCCTCGCGGGCCTGCCCGGCCTGGCCCCCGGTACCGCCGCGACCGCCGGCACGTGGGACGAGGAACTCGACGTGCGCACCTCCTGCCCCGCCCACCGGGGCGCCCTCACCCAGGACCCCGAGGTGCGGCGCGGCTCGCTCGACGACGCGGTGCCGGAGGCCGTGCTCACCGCCGCCTACGACAGTGAGGCCGCCGTACCGACCCTGCTTCTGGCCGGCGACGCCGATCCTCTCGCGGACCACGAGGCGCTCGCGCGCACGGCCAAGTCCCTTGCCGGCGCCCGGCTTTCGGTGGTGCACGGCGCTCACCACGATGTCCTCAACGACCTCCAGCACCGGTCGGTGGCCGCCGAGGTCGTCACCTTCCTGGAGACCCTGCGCAACGAACTGCGTCCGCTGATCACGGTGCGGTCGAGCGCCTGGTGAGCACGCCTGCGCCCACCTGGTACTCCGTCTGAACCCGACCTCGAAAGGTCCCGTCATGGCCTCGATCCTGTCCGTCTCCGGCAGCCCCTCCCCCACCTCCCGCACCACCCGACTCCTGCGTCACCTGGACGACCGGCTCCGCCGTCAGGGCCATGACGTGACCCCGCTGGAGGTACGCACCCTGCCCGCGCAGGCCCTGCTGGGCGCCGACTTCGGGCATCCGGCGATCGTCGCCGCCACGGCTCTGTTCGAGCAGGCGGACGGGGTGGTGATCGGCACACCGGTCTACAAGGCCGCCTACTCGGGCCTGCTGAAATCGCTCCTCGACCTGCTCCCGCAGTACGCGCTGACCGGCAAGACGGTGCTGCCGCTGGCCACCGGCGGCAGCACGGCCCATGTGCTGGCGATCGACTACGCGTTGCGTCCGGTGCTGAGTTCCATGGGACCCTCGCACATCGTGCCGGGCTGGTTCACCCTCGACAAGGACATCACGGTCGGCGAGGACGGCACCCTGACCGTCGCCTCCGCCGCGGCCGAGGCGCTGGAGCAGGTCACGGACCACTTCTCCAGCGCGTTGGGCGGTCGTACGGCGCTGCTCGCGTCCACGGGGTGAACGGCGGCGGGGCCGGCGTGGTTGTGGCAGTCGTGTGTCAACTGCCCACGTCACGCTGGTCCTTCGGTACCGGCTGTGGTTCTCTCAGTGCATGACCGTGCTCGTGACCCGCCGCCACGTCGACTACGTGCGTGTCACCAGCACGGGGTGTTCCGCCGTGAGCTGACGCTCCGCTCCGGCATACGGTCCCCCTCTTCACCAGCGCGCCGCGCCGTCCTCCGTCCTGCCCTTCTCCGGTCCGGACGGCGGCCCCGCGGTCGCTTCACGCACCCCCGCACGCTCCGCACAAGGGAGAATCATGAGCCAGCCCATCGACGCCGTCGCCGCGGGTCACACCCCCGAGGACGAGCCCGCAGGTCCCGACACCTCCGCCTGGTCGTTCGAGACCAAGCAGATCCACGCCGGTGCCACGCCGGACCCGACGACCGGGGCGCGGGCGACGCCGATCTACCAGACCAGCTCGTTCGTGTTCCGTGACACCCAGCACGCCGCGGACCTGTTCTCGCTGGCCGAGCCCGGCAACATCTACACCCGGATCCACAACCCCACCCAGGACGTCTTCGAGCAGCGCGTCGCCGCCCTCGAAGGCGGAGTCGCCGCCGTCGCCCTCGCCTCCGGGCAGGCCGCGGAGACCCTGGCCATCCTGACGCTGGCGTCCGCGGGCGACCACCTCGTCTCCAGTACGTCGCTGTACGGCGGCACGTACAACCTGTTCCGGCACACGCTGCCGAAGTTCGGCATCGAGGTGTCGTTCGTCGACGACCCCGACGACCTGGAGGCGTGGCGGGCGGCGATCCGGCCGAACACGAAGGCCCTGTTCGCCGAGACGCTCGGCAATCCGCGCGGCAACGTCCTCGACGTGCGAGGGGTCGCCGATGTCGCGCACGCGGAGGGCGTCCCGCTGATCGTGGACAACACCGTGCCGACCCCGTACCTCCTGCGGCCGATCGAGCACGGCGCCGACATCGTCGTCCACTCGGCGACGAAGTTCCTCGGCGGGCACGGCACCACGATCGGCGGTGTGGTGGTCGACGGCGGCACCTTCGACTTCGGCGCGCACGCCGAGCGCTTCCCCGACTTCAGCGAGCCGGACCCCAGTTACCACGGTCTGCGGTACTGGCCGGCGCTGGGCCCGGGTGCCTTCGCCATCAAGCTGCGCGTGCAGTTGCTGCGTGACCTGGGCCCGGCGATCGCACCGCACTCGGCGTTCCTGCTGCTCCAGGGCGTGGAGACGCTGAGCCTGCGCATCGAGCGGCACTCCGCCAACGCGCAGGCCCTGGCCGAGTGGCTGGAGCAGCGTGACGAGGTCGCCGCCGTCCACTACCCGGGACTCGAGTCCAACCGCTGGTACGAGGCGGGGCAGCGCTACCTTCCGCGCGGTGCCGGAGCGGTGCTGGCCTTCGAGCTGCGGGACGGGGTCGAGGCCGGGAAGCGGTTCGTGGACGCCGTCGAACTCTTCAGTCATCTCGCCAACATCGGGGACGTACGCAGTCTCATCATCCACCCCGCCTCCACGACCCACAGTCAGCTGGACGAGGCGCAGTTGGCGGCGACCGGCACCTCGCCGGGGCTGGTGCGACTGTCGGTCGGCATCGAGAACCTCGCGGATCTGAAGGCCGATCTGGAGGCCGGGTTCCGCGCGGCCAAGGGCGCGTCCTGAGCACCGTACCGACGCCGTCAGCGGTCCCTCTTCCGCCGGTCTCCGGGGCGTGGCGGGAGGGGGACCCGCCCGGGCGCCGCAAGTGGTACGCCCGGGAGAAGCCCCTCGCGTTGGAGGCGGGGGGTGAACTGCACGGTGTGCGGCTGGCGTTCGAGACGTGGGGGCGGCTCGCGCCGGACCGCTCGAACGCCGTGCTGGTGCTGCACGCACTCACCGGCGACAGCCATGTCGCCGGGCCCGCCGGACCCGGTCACCCCACCTCCGGCTGGTGGAACGCGCTCGTCGGGCCCGGTCAAGTCCTGGACACGGAACGGTGGTTCGTCGTCGCGCCGAACGTGCTCGGCGGCTGCCAGGGCAGCACCGGGCCGTCCTCGCCCCGGCCCGACGGGCGAGCGTGGGGCGGGAGCTTTCCGTTCGTCACGCAACGCGACCAGATCGCCGTGGAAGCCGGTCTGGCGGATGAACTCGGCATCGGGCGCTGGGCGTTGGTGGTCGGTGGGTCCATGGGTGGGATGCGGGCGCTGGAGTGGGCCGTGACGTATCCGGAGCGGACGGACGCGCTCCTGCTGCTCGCCACCACCGCGGCGGCGAGCGCCGAGCAGATCGCGTGGGCCAATATCCAGCTCCACGCCATCCGTTCGGACCCGCACTGGCGCGGCGGCGACTACCACGACTCCGGCCGGGGTCCCCATGCGGGACTCGGCCTGGCCCGGCGCCTGGCCCATGTCACCTACCGCAGCGAGCCTGAGTTGGCGGCCCGCTTCGGTCGTACGGCGCAGGGTGCGGAGGATCGGTGGAACGGCGGCCGTTACCAGGTCGAGTCGTATCTCGACCATCACGCCGCCAAGTTGGTGCGCCGTTTCGACACGGGCAGTTACGTCACCCTCTCCGAGGCCATGAACAGCCACGACGTCGGCCGCGACCGCGGTGGCACGCGTGCCGCGCTGCGCCGGGTGACGGCGAGGACCCTTGTCGCCGGGGTCGACTCCGACCGGCTCTATCCGCCGTATCAGCAGGCCGAGTTGGCGGCGGGGATCCCTTCCGCGGACCGGCTCCGGGTGATCGAGTCGCCGTACGGCCACGACGGGTTCCTGATCGAGACGGAGCAGGTGGCCGCGCTCATACGGGAACTCGTCGGCTAGCCCCGTATTTCGCGGGTCGCTGATTTGAATGGTGTGACCGGTCCGGGGGTGTCCCGGGCCGGGGTGGCGGCGTTGGGCGGGGTGTGTCGATGACTTCCCGGCACCCCGGTCCTGGCCTGGCACTTCGAAACCGGCATGCTGAAGGCCGAAGCGGCTGTCGACAGCTGGTACGCACTGCTGACGTCCGTCCCCGCCGACCAGGCAGACGCCGGACAGGCCCTGATCCCGGCCTCCTCGACACCGGTATCGAACAAACCCACTGGCCACAGACCTGTGACTGAGCGCTTCCATCGGCCGGTCGAGCGCTGGTCGGCCAAGGTACCGACTGGCTCCTGCGCAGGCTCCGCCAAGCGACGCCCCTGCTTGTAGCATCCTGACTTGCTGTGCTGAATGCAGACGCACACCAGGGGCTGCGTGTACACCTGACAGAGCGGGTGGGACCGGACTCAGGGCGGGGACAGTGAGCGCATGGCAAAGGCGGTCGACAGTACGGCCGGTTTATCCGGCCTCCTGGGGGAGGGCAACATGACCGTTCTCCGACACTCCGTATCCGTCCTCGCCCTGGAACCCGACCGGCTCCAGGAGCTCTCCAAGCTGATCTTCGATTTCGCCGAATCCACCCGGGCCCAGGGAGAAGAGATCGTCCTGGAAGACGGGCGGCCGGTCGCGGACGTGCGACTGGTCAAGGGGCGGCATTTGCGGCCCGGCGCGCGGTACGAGCTCTCGGAGGCCGGTGACACGGATCAGGTGGCTGTGCTCGTACGTGAGTGGCAGCGCCGCAGCGCGATCGCCGTGGAACAGCTACTGGTTTCGGACGATGTGACGGTGCGGATGGTTCTGCGACTGCGCACCCCCGACCGACCGCGGCTGCTGGAGGTCGAAGGACAGGTGCGGGGCCCCGAGGGATCGGGGGCGCTGCGCCGAGGGTCGGGAAAGGCGCGGCTCGACCTGGCCGCATGGTGGGCGGCGACCGACCTCGCGCCCGGAGCCCTGCCGGCGGCGCGTGCCCCGGCGACGGCACGGCTGAAGCACCGGCTGGGCAAGGCGCATCTGTATCTGCGGCCGCGGCGGGCGGACGGCGGACGGTGGCAGGTGGACGTCGCGGTCACCGTGCGTGGGCGTTGGCTGTTGCGGCCGGTCGCCGCTGTCGCCCTGATGGTGGCGGGGCGCCCGGTGCGGCGAGGCTTCCGGTCCGGGGTGGAGCAGGCGGCCGACGATTGGAACCGGTCGATCGGCGAACTGCTGGCGCTCGGCCCGGACGACCTCCGGGCCGAGCTGACGAGGCAGGCCACCGAGCGGCCCCCGGAGGAGCCGATGGGCGCTCCGGACCCCTGAGCCCCCATGGGACGGCTTCCTGGTTCGCTGCTTCCTACACGGCCAACTCGAATGCCGACTGGCCCATTGAAGCGCTGAGTCACAAGACCTGAAACGGTGACCCGCGAAGTCCGGGGCCAGCGGGGCGAGTTCAGGTCTGCCCCTGCCCTACCGCCGGCGCCAGGGCAGCGCCTCCTGGTCGTCCCCGGCGCCCTCCTCGCGGTGGAGCGCCGCGTTGATCGCCTCGCCGATCTCCGCGAACTGGCGCACCTGCTCGGGTGTCAGCGCGTCGAAGACCGCGCGGCGTACGGCCTCGACGTGGCCGGGGGCCGCGCGCTCCAGGAACTCGCGTCCCTGCGCGGTGAGCGCGGCGAGTTGGCTGCGCCGGTTCTCGGGGTCCTCGTGGCGGTCCAGGTAACCGGCCTCCTGGAGGCGGGTCACGGCGTGGGTCAGCCGACTGCGGGTGATCTTGAGGAGCTCGGCCAGCTCCGACATGGTCAGCCTGCCCTGCGGAATCGAGGAGAGGTGGGCGAGCAGGATGTAGTCGGAGTGCGTCATCCCAGCGTCGCGCCGCAGCTGACGGTTCAGGTGGTCGGACAGGAGCGTGGAGAACTCGACGTAGGCGAGCCAGGCCCGCATCTCCTCGGCATCCAGCCAGCGTGGCGTCGTGGTCATGGTCGCACTGTAGTCACTGCCGTTTGAACCTTCACACCGCCCGGCCGGGCGTGCTCGCGCTGATCCAGTCGGTGACCTGCCGCACGTACTCCCGGTATCCGGACCGCGCGGCGGACACGACCGCGGCGACCTCCTCGGGCTCCGCGTCCAGACACAGCTGCACCAGGACGTGGTGCGGTCCGTCCGCCGGCGCGAGGGCGGCCGCCAGTTCGGCGTCGATCAGCCCGGCCCGCTCGGCCGCGCCGAACGAGGCGGTGGGTGTCTGCGGCGGCGCCTCGCCCAACACCCCGTCGGAGACATGTCGGTTGATGGTGGAGGCGAGGTCGTTCAGCAGGGCCAGGACGCGCTCGACCGCCAGACCGGTGCCCGGGTCGTTCGCCAGGCGCGCGCTGTCCAGCCGTCCGAGCGAGTCGAGTTGTACGACCGACTTGCGCATCGTGATCAGCCGGTGCTCGATCGCTGCCCGGTCCACGGTCACCGGCTCCGTCCCCGCACTGGATGTGGTCATCACCGCATCGTCCCACCCCGCAACCGCGTCCACGCGGCCGATTCCGTCTGGTGGGACATGCGATGGACGACCGCGGAGGGCGGGGGGACAGTCGTTCCCCGTGGTCAATCGGGCCGATCAGAACAAGGGGTGCCGAGTGCGATCGTTGAGTGACCTCTTCCGCAACTTCATGCAACTCGGATACGTGACCGACGACATCGACGCCGCGGCCGCCTTCCTGGAGTCGAGGCTGGGGACGGTCGAGTGCGTCAAGCACTTCAAGTCGTCGCTCGGCGGCGGTCTGCCGCCCGCCGGTGCCGAGGACCCGCGCGGCACCTTCGTCGTGGTGGACGGGGTGCCCGCCGACGAGTGGGTCATCGATGTCGCCCTGGTCAACGCCGGTCCGACCAACCTGGAGATCATCCGCCCGGTCGGCGGCATGGTCGATCTCTATCGCGGTGCCGTCAGGCCCGGGGAGCCGGCGACGCTGCATCATCTGGGCTTCCGCGTCGACGACTTCGACGAGGCGTCCGCGATCGTCGCCGCGAGCGGCAGGTCGTGGAAGCAGTACGGGGACAGTGGCGCCATCCGGTTCGGGTACCTCGACATGACAGCCGAGTTGGGGCACTTCGTCGAGGTCATGGAGCTCGACGAGGAGGCCGCCCAGGGGTTCGCGCACCTTGAGGCAGCGTCGAACGCAATCCGTGACTGAGTGCACTGTTCTCTTTCGGCATGGCCCTCTTCCGCAGGAGCCGGCCGTGTCCGTCCGATGCTCGACACTTCACGAGAGGGACCGCCATGAGCGGCGAAGGCACAGCTGATTCCTACGATGTCATCGTCGTCGGCTCGGGCGCGGGGCTGGTCGGCGCGTACGCCGCGGCCTCCCGCGGGCTGCGCACGCTGGTCATCGAGAAGACGGAGTACGTCGGCGGGACCACGGCCTATTCGGGCGCCGGGATCTGGCTGCCCGGCAACGCGGCCGAGCAGCGGGCCGGCGTCGAGGACGGCCCCGACGTCGCCCGCCCCTACCTCGACGCGATCGTCGGTGACGACTCACCGGCCGCGCTGCGGGAGGCCTTCCTCCAGGCCGGTCCCACCCTGATCGACGAGTTGGAGAAGAACCCGCGGTTCGGCCGGTTCTTCTGGCAGGGCGTGCCCGACTACTTCGCCGGCCGCCCCGGGAGCCTGCCCCAGGGCCGCACGATCTTCCCCGAGAACCTCGACCGGTCCGAACTCGGCGAGCTGGAGCCGCTGGTGCGCAGGCCGCTGTGGACGGAGCGCTGGGGAGTGGAGGTCCCGCGGGAGATGATCGGCGGGCAGGCCCTCATCGGCCGTGCGCTGCTCGCGTTCATGGAGACCGGCAACGGAACCGTGCGCACGAACACCGCGCTGGAGCGCCTCGTCGTCGAGGACGGAGCGGTCGTCGGGGTCGAGGCCCTGAGCGAGGGCGAGTCGGTGACCTTCCGTGCCGAGCGGGGCGTACTCCTCGCCGCCGGTGGCTACGAGCGGAACGGCGCGCTGCGTGAGCGGTTCCAGCCCGGTGTCACCGACGAGTGGACCCAGGGCTGCGAGGGCAACACAGGCGACGCCCTCACCGCGGGCATCGACATCGGCGCCGCGACCGACCTGCTCGACGAGTCGTGGTTCGCTCCGGGCCTCGTCGTACCCGACACCCGCCCGGTGTTCTACACGTCGGTCTGGAGCGGCATCTGGGTCAACTCCGCCGGACAGCGCTACCTCAACGAACGTCTCCCCTACGACCGCGCGGGTCACGAGATGCTCAAGGCGCACCGGTCCTCGCATGTGTCGCACCTGCCCACGCACTGGGTGTTCGACCAGCGCCAGCTCGACAACCGGCGGGCGTTCGCCGGGCTGCCGGTCGCGCCGCAGGTGCCCGGCTGGTTCGACGTCGAGAAGTTCCTCGCCGCGGGTGTCCTGAAGCGGGCCGACACGCTGGAGGAGCTGGCGGAGCTGATCGGCCTGCCCAAGGGGGCGCTGACCGAGAGCGTCGAGCAGTTCAACGGGTACGCCCGAGGCGGCAAGGACGAGCAGTTCGGTCGCGGTGAGGATCCCTGGGACCTGATGATCACGCACATGGCGGGGGCCCACACCGACGGGCCCAACCCCTGCCTGGGCGTGATCGACAAAGCGCCGTTCTACGCGGCCACGATCGTGCTGTCCGACCTGGGGACCAAGGGGGGCCTGAAGACGGACGAGCACGCGCGCGTGCTGCGGCCCGACGGCTCGGTGATCTCCGGTCTGTACGCGTCGGGGAACACGATGGCGCCGATGTCCGGCCGGATCTACCCGGGCGCGGGCGGTCCCGTGGGTTCGTCGATGGCGTTCTCCTACATCGCCGCCGTCGACATGGCGGACGAGGACCGGTAGACACGCGGAGCACGCCCAACTCCCTCTCGAAGGCGGTCTCTTCAAGAGGGAGTTCCGTGTTCAGGCGGATTCGGTCGAATGACCGGGGAACAGGGACAGCGCGGGGTCCAGGGCGACGGCGGCGTTGTTGACCGCGGTCGCCACCTCCCCGAAGCCGACTGACATCAGACGCACCTTCCCGGGGTACGCGGTGACGTCACCGGCCGCGTACACCCGGTCGACCGTGGTGCGCATCCTGGTGTCGACAACGATCGTGCGGCGCTCCAGTTCGACGCCCCAGTCGGCCAGTGGTCCAAGGTTGCTGATGAAACCGAGGGCGGCCACGACCGCGTCCACCTTCAGCACCCGGGGCTCCTCCTCCCCGTCGACCTTCAGGTGCGCATGGCGCAGCAGGTCGTCCCCGGCCAGGGTCTCCACCTGGGCGTTGATGACGATGTCGACGCCGCACGCGTGCAGTTCGCGCACGCTCGCCGCGTGGGCCCGGAACGTGCCGCGCCGGTGTACGAGGGTCACCGAGCGGGCGATCGGGTGCAGGGCGAGGGCCCAGTCGACCGCGCTGTCCCCGCCGCCGACGACGAGGACGTCACGGTCGGCGTGCTCCGCCGGGTCCGGCACGAAGTAGCTCAGCCCGCGCCCCAGGAACTCCTCCCCGGCCGGGAGGGTGCGCGGGGTGAACGTGCCGATCCCGGCGGTCAGTACGACCGCTCCGGCGTCGACGGTGATGCCGTCGGAGAGGGTGACCTGCGGACGTCCGTCGGGTGTGTGGGTGAGGTCGACGGCCTGGCGGCCGAGGAGGTACGTCGGGTCGAACGCGTCGGCCTGGTCCTTGAGGGCGGTGACGACTTCACGGCCGCGGGTGCCGGGGACGGCGGCGATGTCGCGGATCTCCTTCTCCGGGTAGAGCGCGGTGATCTGCCCGCCGCACTGCGGCAACGCGTCGACCAGGACGGTCCGCAGTCCGCGGAAGCCCGCGCAGTAGGCGCCGTAGAGCCCGACCGGGCCGGCTCCGACGATGAGGATGTCTGTGGTCACGGTCTCGGCCACGGGCCGACCTCCTGGGGAGAGTTGATGGGGCGCCCCGCCGACGGCGAGCACCTGCGCCGCGAAGACGGCCGTGGCCGCGCCCGTCACGTCTCGCGTTCGTCGAAGGCCCTCGGCCGGGCGAGTGTATGGCGGCCGCGAAAAGGGCCGTCGGCTCCGGTCCCGGCTGATGGGACGGGCGGTGGACGGCCCCGGACGCCGAGTGGAGAGTCGTTTTGACCGCCACCGCGATGACGGCACGGCGTCCGCAGGGACAAGGAGGGCGACACGCGTGAGCGATGAGGTGCGGGTGTGGATCGATCAGAAACTGTGCACGGGTGACGGTCTGTGCACCCAATACGCCCCGGATGTCTTCGAGTTCGGCGGCGACGGACTGGCCTACGTCAAGAACGCCGCCGACGGCGAACTGCTGACGCCCGAGGGCGCGCAGGCCGATGTGTCGGACCGGCTGCGTCTCGATGTGATCGACGCCGCCGACGAGTGCCCGGGCAACTGCATCCATGTGGTGCGGAGTGCCGACGGGACGGAGGTCGCCGGCCCCGACGCCGGCTGACGTCAGCTTGCGGCCGCCTGGAGCCGTACACGCATGTCGAGTGGAGGAGTGGTTATCGGTGTCTGCAGTGGTTGAGCCCCAAGTGGACCGTCGCGTTCCGTGGTTCGAGGGAGATGTGCCGGCCGAGAAGGTACCGGAGAAGTACCGGCTGTCCCGTGCGTTCGTGCCCAAGGGCCGCTATCTGGACGCCGAGTTCCTCAAGCTGGAACTGGACAAGGTCTTCACGAAGGCGTGGTTGCTGGCCTGCCGCCTGGAGGAGCTGCCGGGTGTCGGGTGTTTCGTCGAGTACGAGATCGGCGGTCATTCGATCCTGATCGTGCGGGAGAGCAAGGACTCGATCCGCGCCTACTTCAACGCGTGCCGGCATCGTGGCACGCGGCTGGCACGGGGCCGGGGCCGGGTCGGTTCGCTCATCTGCCCGTTCCACGGCTGGCGTTGGAACCTGGACGGTTCGATCAGGCTGGTGCTGGACCGTGAGGAGTTCGTGCCGCGCTCGGACGACGACCTGGGCCTGGTGCAGGTACGGGCGGAGCAGTGGGGCGGGTTCGTGTTCATCAACATGGACCCGGACGCGAAACCGCTTCTCGAATATCTCGATCCGATCCCGCGGATCTTCGCACCGTTCCAGTTCGAGAACATGCGGTACCGGTGGCACAAGAGCGTGCTGCTGCCGTGCAATTGGAAGACCGCGCTGGACGGATTCCTTGAGGCCTATCACGTGGCGGGAACGCATCCGCAGCTCTACCGCTTCGACAAGTCGAACACCAACATCGCCTCGATGAAGGAACTCGAGAACCGGATGTGGGCGCCGACGACCGTGTACGAGCGGCACGCCCACTATTCGAGCGTCGGCCCGAAGAAGAAGACGGCTCCCGAGAGCGCGGCCAAGGATCCGACGGACCGCGGCGGCACGGGAGGCATCACCGACGAACGGCTCGCCGTCGCGCTGAGTGTGCAGTACATCGCCGACGACATGCGGGGCCTGGAGAACGAGCGGAGCTGGCGGGCCGCCGAGGCGTTGAAGACGGCGGACGTGCCGGAGGGGATGACCGCCGGTCAGTACTACCTCCAGCTGTACAAGGAGTTGTCGCTCGCCGAGGGCTACGACTGGCCGGAGATCTCGCCCCAGCAGTGGGCGGAGGCCGGTACGGCGTGGAACGTGTTCCCGAACACGATCCTGCTGCCCAACCAGGGTTCGGTGTTCGGCTACCGGGCGCGCCCCGACGGTCTCGACCCTGATAGCTGCCTGTTCGAGATCTTCAGCCTGGACCAGATCCCCGTCGCCGACTACGACACGAAGCGGGACTTCCAGCCCCAGTTCTTCGAGGACTTCCGTGAGGCCGACCTCGGAGAGATCTTCACGCAGGACCTGCTGAACGCCAAGGAGGTGACCGTGGGCATGCACTCCCCCAGCTTCGACGGGCACCGGCTGAGCGAGGAGCAGGAGATGACCATCTACAACCATCACCGGGTGGCCGACCGGTTCCTCTGGACGGACTGACCCGTCCGACGCCCGATCCGTGGTCCCGGCTCCCAGGAGCCGGGACACGATCGTGTCGGCGACCTACCGCCGGACCCAGCCGACGTCGTGCCAGTAGGTCTCCAACTCCCGCACCGGCTTGGGCCAGGTCTCGATGTAGGTGACCCCCTCGGATCCCGCCGTCATCGTGTACGGCGTGCCGGCCCGGCTGAGGAAGACATCCCCCGGGCCCACCCGCACGGTCTGCGGCTCGCCCGACTCGTAGTGCTCGATGTGGTATTCGCCGGCGAAGACGAAGAGCATCTCGTCGACGTTGTGGTGGTGCCGGGGCACCGTGAAGTTCGGCCGCACGCGCAGCGGGTTGCGGTTGAAGCGCGGTACGTCGATGGGCTTGGTGGTCACCCACATCGCCCCGTCGAACGTCGCCGCGAAGTCCACGGGGGCGTCCCTCAGCAGACCGCCGTCGTTCCAGAAGTACTGGGGATGGCCCTGCTGCTCCAGGCCCATGGGAACCCAGTCCGCGTCTTCCACCAGATCACCGAATGTAAGAGTCACGCGGCGACCGTATGCGCGGCCCGACACGGTGTCGTCGAAAGGTTCCGCTCATCGAGACCCATCCGGCGAGAGCTGCCCGGTCCCGGCCAACGGGATTCGCGCATGACACCTCCCAACCCGGTCCCCACTATCGGGGCATGGGAATCGAGTTCTTCAATCTGCTGTCGGACGAGGGCTGGATCGAGCTGCCGGTCGACCAGTCCGCTCCCACGTATCTGTGGAACGAGGGCGGTCTCCTGGCCGATGCGCCGGTCGACATGGAGCAGACCTTCAAAGGGAACATGTGGTGGTCGACGAAGGTGGACCCGTCGTTCAACCTGAACGGCCTGCGGTGCGCGCCGAACTTCGCGGTTCCCCGCCACCATCACAACCTCGACGAGTTGATCATCGTCTTCGGCGGTGAGTTCCACGTCGCCTGGGGCGAGGACGGGGAAGAGGGCAGCCGGACCATCGGTCCGGGCGAGTTCTGGATCAGCGAGGCCGGGACTCCCTATCTCATGACGGCCGGAGCGGAGGGCGTCACTTACATCGAGACCTGGCCCGAGCCGATGGAGAACCTTGAGACGTACTGGCACGACGCGGGTTGGGTGCACCGCGACCACTGACCAGCCCACCCTCATATTCCGGCCCCTCATTCCAGGCTTCATGCCGGAAGAGGGGCCGACTGCATGGACAAGTCCCGCACGACCCATTCCAGCGTGACTCAATTACGTATACTCTTCTTGCTTGCGGCCACTCTTTGCGGAGATCGGCCGCCCCTCTCCCCGCATCGGAGCAGGGTCCGTCTCGTCGCCGGTCGTGGAACCTCGGCACGCCCTCGGCACGCCGGCCGGCATGGTCTGCCGCGGCGCCCGGCCCTCGTGCCGTTCGACCTCCACTCGCGGCTCTCTCCTCACTTTCTCGGACGGCAGCGTCGCCGCACGGCGCCGCCGGTCGCTGATCGCAGCGAGTGCCGGGCACTCGCCGACACGTTGGGACGCAGACATGATCGAGTCGGTCGGACGAGCCATCTCCTCACCCAGGTCACGCGCGTCGGTCGCGCTGGTGTCGGCCGCGGTCCTGCTCGCGGGATGCGGCAGCGGCGATGACGGCGACACCACCGCCACGGACAGCACGAAAGTCCCGGCCGCACTCGCGAGCGCCTTCCCCGGGAAGAAGGCCACCGGCGCACCGGTCAAGATCGGGCTCATCACCAACGAGGGCGGCTCCGCGATCAGCCAGCCCGAGACCAGGGAAGCCGCCCAGGCGGCCATGAAGTACGCCAACGCCAACCTGGGCGGCATCGCGGGCAGGCCGATCGAGTTCGCGATCTGCAAGACCAAGGAGGAACCGGCGACGGCGCGGGACTGCGCGAACCAGATGGTCGAGCAGAAGGTCGACGCGGTCGTCCTGACCAGCAGCGGCCTCGGCGACTCCATGGTGCCGATCGTCACCCAGGCCGGCATTCCCTGGACGACCGCCATCGCCGCGAGCAACTCCGAGGGCACCACCGCCAACGCCTTCTCCTGGACGGGCGGTTTCCCGACGACCATGACGTCGATGGCCGCGTACGCGAAGGACAAGGGCTACAAGAAGGTCGCCGCGTTCGTGATCGACGCTCCGGCCGCGGTGAGCGGTATCGAGGCCATCGGCAAACCCGTCTTCGCCAAAGCGGGTGTCGGCCTGCAGATAGTGACGGTGGCCGCAGGCACACCGGACGCGTCTCCGCAGGTGAGCGCCGCGCTGCGGAAGAAGCCCGATGCTGTCGCCGTCGTAGCGGATCCGACGGTCTGCACCTCGGTGCTCCAGGCGATGGGCACGCTCGGCGCCGGCATCGCCCGGATGACCGTCCAGTCGTGTGTGTCCCCCGAGGTCGTCGAGGCCGTGGGCGCGGGCATGGACGGCGTGCAGGTCTTCAGCAGTTTCGACGTGGCCAGCGACGACCTCGAGGCGCAGCTCTACCGGCAGGTGATGAAGGAGTACAGCCCCGACACCTCGGCCACGGGATACGCGGCGATCGGCTACCAGGGCGTGCTCGCCCTGGTGCGCGCGCTGCACGGCCTGACGGGCACGGTCGCCCCGAAGACGATCACGGCCGCGCTGCACTCGGCGAAGAACGTCGTCCTGCCCGCCGGTCACGGCATCACGTTCACCTGCGACTCCAAGGCGGTACCGGGGCTGCCCGCGGCCTGCTCGGCGAAGGAGGTCACCGGCACGGTCTCCGACGGCAAGTTGAGGCAGATGCGGGTCGTCGATCCCAGTCCGTTGTTCGCACGCTAGTCGCAGCAGCCGGAAGGGACGGTCTCGCCGATGAGCCAGTACGTCGTGTTTCTGTTGCTCGGGCTGGGAAGCGGTGCGGTGTTCGGCGCGCTCGCGCTGGCCCTGGTGCTCACCTTCCGCAGTTCCGGGGTGGTCAACTTCGCCACCGGGGCGATCGCGTTGTACAGCGCGTACACCTACGCGTTCCTGCGCCAGGGCGAGTTGCTGGTGCCGCTGCCGGGCGTACCGAAGAAGGTCGGGCTCGGCGGCCCGCTCGGTCTCTTCCCGGCGGTGGTCATCTCCCTTGCCCTCACTGCCCTGTTGGGGGTCGTGCTGTACGGGCTGGTGTTCCGGCCGCTGCGGACCGCGCCGCCGGTGGCGAAGGCCGTCGCCTCGATCGGGGTGATGCTGGTGGTCCAGGCCGTGCTCGCCGCGGCGGTGGGCACGGGGGCGGTGTCGGTCAAAGCGATCCTGCCCAACGATCCGGTGTCCTGGGGCGGTTCACTGCTCCCCGGTGACCGGCTGTGGTTCGCGGCGGTGATCGTCGTACTGACCCTCGTCCTGGCGCTGGTGTTCCGGCTGACCCGGTTCGGCCTCACGGCCCGGGCGGCGGCGGAGTCGGAGAAGGGCGCGCTGGTCAGCGGACTGTCGCCGGAGCGGATCGCGGTGGCGAACTGGGCGCTCAGCTCGGCCATCGCCGGTCTGTCCGGCATCCTGATCGCGCCGATCGTGCCGCTGGTCCCGGTCTCCTACACGCTGTTCATCGTGCCGGCCCTGGCGGCGGCGCTGGTCGGCAACTTCACGGCGCTGATCCCGGCCGTGGGAGCGGGCCTGGTCATCGGGATGCTCCAGTCGGAACTGCAGTTCCTGCAAGGGAAGTGGTCATGGCTCCCCCAGACCGGTCTGGCCCAACTCGTCCCGCTGGCCGTCATCTTGGCCTATCTGGTGGTCCGCGGCCGACCGCTGCCCACACGCGGCTCGCTGATCCAGCAAGCGTTGGGCCGGGCTCCACGGCCCAACAGCATCCTGGTACCGGCCGTCGTGAGTACGGTCCTGGGTGTCGTCGTGCTCTTCGCGACCACCGGGAGCATCCGCGCCGCGGTGATCACCTCACTGACCCTGGCGGTGATCTCGCTGTCGCTGGTGGTCGTCACCGGGTTCGCCGGGCAGATCTCGCTGGCGCAGCTGACCCTGGCCGGGGTCGGCGCGTTCAGCCTGAGCAGACTGAGCGTCGAATGGGGTATCCCCTTTCCGTTCGCTCCGCTGCTGGCGGCCTTGGCTGCGATGGTGATCGGCGTGGTGATCGGGCTGCCCGCGCTGCGGATCCGCGGTCTGCCGGCGGCGGTGGTGACGGTCGCGCTTGCGGTGGCGTTGGAGGCGTTCTGGTTCCGCAACACCGAGCTGAACGGCGGCCTCGGCGGCTCGAAGGTGCCCGCGCCCCGTCTGTTCGGGATCGACCTGGGCATCGGGGCCGGTGAGGACTATCCGCGGATCCCGTTCGCGCTGCTGTGTCTCGTGGTGCTGCTGCTGGTCGGCCTGGGCGTGGCATGGCTGCGTCGCAGTCTGCTCGGCGCCGCGATGCTCGCCGTGCGCGCCAACGAGCGGTCGGCCGCGGCGGCGGGCATCGACGTCGCCCGTACGAAGATCGTCGCCTTCGCGATCGGGGCGTTCATCGCCGGGCTCGGCGGCGCGCTGCTGGGCTATCAACAGACCGTCGCCGACGCCGAGATGTTCACCGCGATCGGCGGTCTCGGCCTGTTCGCGACCGCCTACCTGGCCGGCATCACCTCACTGTCCGGCGGCCTCGTCGCCGGGGTGATGGGAGCCGGCGGCCTGCTGCCCGTCCTCCTGGACCGGGCCCTGTCCATCGGCGAGTGGTACGACGTGATCATGGGCATCGGCCTGGTCCTCACCGTGATCACGAACCCCGAGGGCGTCGTCGGCCCGGCCCACGAACTGACAGCCCGCCTACGGCGTTTGCGCCGCCCGGCCACCGTCGACTCCGACAACTCCGAAGACGAGCAGGACACCGACGTGCTCACCGGGGCGGCACCGGCCGCCCTACCACCGGTCCCCGAGCCGGGCGAGGTGGTCCTCTCGGTCCGCGATGTCGGGGTGCGCTACGGCGGTGTGGTGGCCGTCGACGCGGTCTCCTTCGATGTGCGCTCGGGCGAGATCGTGGGCGTGATCGGGCCCAACGGCGCCGGGAAGACCACCCTCCTCGACGCGATCAGCGGCTACAACCGCAGTACGGGAACAGTCGAGTTCGACGGCCGGACGATCTCCTCGCTGAAGCCGCACCAGCGCGGACGGGCGGGCCTCGGACGCACCTTCCAGGGCATCGAACTCTACGAGGACCTCAGCGTCGAGGAGAACGTGCTGGTCGGCGAAGCGGCCGCCCGGCACGGCGGCGACCATGTCGGCACCATGCAGGGTCTTGAGCTGCGGAACCGACTGTTCGAGACGCTGCACCTGAGCCGGTTCCGGGCCCAGCCGGCGCGTGAACTCTCCCAGGGCAGGCGGCAGTTGGTGTCCATCGCACGGGCCCTGGCCGGTCGTCCCCGGATGCTGCTGCTCGACGAGCCCGCGGCCGGCCTGGACAGCTCGGAGAGCCGGTGGCTGGGTGACCGGCTGCGGGCCGTGCGGGCCGACGGCGTGACGGTCCTGCTCATCGATCACGACATGGGGCTGGTGCTCGACGTGTGCGACCGGATCGTCGTCCTGGACATCGGAAAGGTCATCGCGGACGGAACTCCCGCCGAGATCAAGGCCGATCCGCGGGTCGCCACCGCCTACCTGGGTGCGACGCACGCCGATACCGACGAGGTGCGCGGGGAGGTCGTCCAGTGACCGGGCAGGAACTGCTGACGTGCGAGGGCGTGGACGCGGGCTACACCAAGGGACGGCCGGTGGTGCGCGGCTTCGACCTGAAGCTGCTCCCCGGTGAGGTCACTGCCCTGCTGGGGCCCAACGGGGCGGGAAAGACAACCCTGTTGATGACCCTCGCAGGCCTGCTGCCACGCCTCGACGGATCGGTGACGCTCGACGGACGGGAGATCCGTGGCGGGCGGGCGCGTGAGGCCGCCCGGCGGGGACTGGTCCTCGTGCCCGACGACCGGTCCCTGTTCACCCAGCTCACCGTGCGGGACAACCTGACACTCGCGCGGCGGCGCCGGGGCAGCACCGTGGACCAGGTGCTCGGCTTCTTCCCGGCACTGGGCAAGCGCCTGAAGGTCGCGGCCGGGATGCTCTCCGGTGGGGAGCAGCAGATGCTGGCCCTGGGCCGGGCCATGATCCAGGACCCTCGGGTACTGCTCGTCGACGAGTTGAGCATGGGGCTGGCCCCGGTGATCGTCGAGGAGTTGCTGCCGATCGTACGGCGGATCGCCGAGGACACCGGCACGGCGGTCGTGCTGGTCGAGCAGCATGTCCGGCTGGCGCTCGACGTGGCGGACCGGGCGATGGTCCTGGTGCACGGTGAGACGGTGTTGAGCGGATCCACCGCGCAACTCACGGCGGATCCCGGTCTGTTGGAGCGCGCCTATCTCGGCGAGCGGGCAGCGGACTCAGTCTCGTGACCACGCTCCCGATTTCCCGTAATGGGGATACTCATTAGGTCGATCGAGTACGGAGGGATCGTCGCGGGTCCCGCGACACGGGGACCCCATGAACGAAAGCGAAGCATGAGGAACAGCAGCCCGTACGACGACCCGACGCTCGGCCTGGACCTCCCCGAGCCGGAGCGTGCCCCGCAGGCCGGGCCGTGGCCCCGGGCGGCGGCCCTTGACGGCTCGGGCGGCTCGGGCAGCTCGGCCGGAGATGGGTACGGCGAGATGTGCTTGTAGTCCTCCGTCGGCGACACCTGCTTCTCCAGGCTCCCCTGCCCGGTCTCATACACCCGGGTTCTCGGCTTTGTCGACGGAGCTGTAGACGAAGTGCCGAAGTGGCGGCACCCGACATCCTGGCCGCGACACCGCTCCACCTGCTGGTCGACGATCTTCCCGGTGCCACGCTGGTCTCCGGCGCGGCGTTTCGGCCGTGGTACGGCATGGGGCGCTACCTGGCGGGCAAGGCGGACGTCTCCGCCGCAGAGTGATGGCCGGGGTCTGCGCCGGATACCAGGAAGGATCGAGCGCGCTGGCGCCCGACGGCACCCTCCGGTGGGCGCAGCGTCGCGAACGGGCCGTCGAACTCGACGCCGTCGACGACGACTTGGCCTGGCACGAGGTCGTCGACCACCGCGCTGTCTCCATGCGCCGTGCACGGCGGCTGGATCTGTGGACGCGTGTGGACACGGTCCAGGTCGACGCGTTCTTCCAGGACTCCTCGACCCTCCCTGAGGGTGGTCGGCAGGCGATCCACGAGTACGCCCTGACCGCGCGGGCGGACGCGGCCGATTTCGTCCTACGGTCGGTCGGCCCGGTTCCCCGTGTGCTCCCCCACCGTGAGTGCCCGCTCGCCGTTCCGAACACGTCCCGTCTCATCGGTGTCCCGCTGGGAGAGCTCCGTCCCAGGGTTCTAGGCGAGTTGAGCGGCATCGCCGGCTGCACGCACCCACCTCAACGACATGCTGCGCTCGCCGACGCACCGGCACTGGCCGCGAAGCTCGGTTCCCTTGCGGTCACCGGCCGGTGACCGCAAGGGAACCGGCGCGCGACACAGGATTCACGTCCATCATGCCGGTCGGTCGACGACGAGGACGAGCCTGCCGCGGACCCGGCCGTGTTCACTGATGCGGTGGGCTTCGGCGATGTCGGCGAGAGGGAACGTCTTGTCGACGGGGAGCCAGAATCGGCCGGTCTCGATCAACTCGCCGATCGTGTGCAGCGAGCGGAACGCGTGGCCGTCCTTGAAACCGCTGCTGAAGTGCACTCCGTAGTCCGTGGAGCCCTGGAGGTCGGCAAGGGTGATGACGTGCTTGGCGTCGCCGGTCAGTTCGATCAGCTCGGGCAGGACACCACTGCCGACGATGTCCAGGGCTACGTCCACGCCGCCGGGGGCCAGGGCGCGGACCCGCTCGGTCATGCCGTCGCCTTAGGTGACGGGTTCCGCGCCGAGCAGGTTCAGGTAGTTCTGGTTGGCGGCGCCGGCCGCGCCGATGACGCGGGCGCCACGGGCGACGGGCAGGCCTGCGGCATCGATGAATCCGAGCGAGGCGGGGATGGGCGCGCGGTAGGTGAGTGGTGCCAGCTCGACCGCGCCTGCGGCGTTGTCGCTCACGCCGAAGACACGGTCTCCGACGCGTACATCGCCTACGCCTTCGCCGATCTCGTCAACCACGCCCGCGACGTCGGTGCCGGTGGTCTGCGGGAGTGTGGCGCCGAAGGAGAGTTCGCCGGCGCGCAGTTTCCAGTCGGTGCCGCTGATGCCGACGGCATGGACCTTGACGCGGACCTGGCCGGGGCCGGGGTGCGGGTCGGGGAGGTCGGTGATGTGCAGGACCTCGGGGCCCCCGTACTCGCTGAACTGGACGGCCTTCATGACTTTCCCTTTTCAGGTGGGCGCCGGTCGGCCGAGGCCTGCTGCGGCTGCGGAATGCGTGGGCGGTGTCAGCGCGCGGCGGCGGGCTGTGCGTCGTCGGAGACGATGAGCGAACCGCTTCGGAACATGAGGGCGGTCAGGATGCCGCAGGCCAGGAACACCACTGAGGAGGCCCAGTACACCAGGTGGCGGCCGGCCAGGATCTGCTTCCGCGAGGCCGAACCCGCGTGGTCCTCGACGGTCGAATGCAGCACAACCATCAGTCGCGTAGCGGTGTTCCCGTGCCTATGAGGTCTGTCTCCTGCCTTGATCGGTGTGTCCCCCGAAGAGCAGCCGGAGCGCGTGGTCGAAGCGTTCGTGTCCCTCGCCGGAGTGGGTCTCCTCCGCCGACGCGACCGTGATCGGGAAGAGGTCCGGGGGCAGCATTTTCAGTCGGTCGACGATGTTGTCCCGCGCTGCGGGACTGCCGTCCGGGCCCCGCTCGGTTGTCCGCCTGGGGGCTACGACGCTGTAGGCGCCGATGTAGAGGAAGGCCGCGTCACTCGCCCACGCCGCCGAGCGGACACTTGCCCCGCCGGCCACGAGGAGCGCGAGGAGCGCTTCGTTGATGCGCAGCGTGTCCAGGCTGTGCGGGGCGCCGGCCACCGTGGCGCGCCACATTCCCGGATACCTGAGGTACTGGTCGCGCAGTTGCCGGCAGACATCCAGTGCCTGGTCCATCCACCGGTCCGGGTCCGGTTCGGGCAGCACCACCTGCGAACAGAGCTTCCCGACCATCAGGTCGTCGAGTTCCGCCTTGTCCGTCACATGCGAATACGGCGCCCCCGGCGTGGCATCCAGCGCGGTGGCCACCCGGCGCATGGTCACAGCGTCGAACCCGTGGGCTTCGGCGAGCCGCAGAGCGGCGTCGACGATCCGCCCGGCGGTGAGCGGCTCCCGTCGCGCGGCCGTGGGCCCACGCGGATGTGTTCGTCCGGCTGTGCGACGCCGACGCCGAGGGCCGCTCGATGAACGTGTGCGACGGCCTGGTCGGTCTGGCCGACGCCGACCGGACCTCCCGTGCGACGGTACGGCTGTGGCCGACGGCCCACCGCTTCCGGCGCGGTAACCGCATCCGGGTCCAGGTGTCCAGCGGTGCTTTCCCCCGCTACAACCGCAATCCGGGCACCGGGGAACCCAGGGCGACGGCCACGACTCTCCGCGCCGGGAACCAGGAGGTGTTCCACGACCCCGGACACCCGTCCGCGGTACTCCTGCCGGTCCGTCCGGCGATACGGAAAAACGGCTCGGCCGAGCGCGAGCTCGATAAAGGACCAGACATGAGTGGACTAGACAATTAAGCCGCTTCAACTCCCACGTGATGTCCCGGAATACGGCGTCTCCAGGACCCGGTCGGGTCTCGGCGCATATTGCCCCACCAAGACCCGACCGACATCACGACTACTCAATTGTCATATGCCTCAGCGTGCTTATACCTCCAGGGTGGACTCAAGCCGCTTGAGGTTATGCCTCGCCAGCGCCAGATTGCTGCGCTCCCGGTCCAGCGCCAGATACAGGAAGAGCGAACCGCGGGCACTCGCCAGCGGCCTGATCAGGTGGTACTGCTGACCGAGGGTGATCAGGATGTCCTCGATGCGGTCGTCCACGTTGATGGACTTCAGCGTGCGCTGCTTGGCCCGCACGACCTCGGTGTTGCCCGCCCCCGCGACCTCCAGGTCCAGATGCGGGCCGCCGCCCAGCGCCCCCAGCGTCATGCCGCTCTCGTAGTCGACCAGGGACACCCCCAGGGCCCCGTCGATAGTCATCGCTTCCTTGAGTGTCGCTTCAATGTTCACGTGGTGCCTCGTTCCCCTCACCCCGGCGAGATTCGGCATCTCGCCACGAAAACGGTCTCAATGCGAGCCGTTCGGGTAACAGACAACACCATCTTTGGTCAGAGTTGCGATAGTTGGCAAATAAAGTAGTCTGCTCGCCGGAGTGACCGAAGGGGGGACCTTTGTCATCGCTGGACGCCGCGCTGGGCCGCGCCCTGAGCACGCCGGGCATCAGCGGAGCCGCGGTACTCGATGCCGTCACCGGCCTCTCCTATGCGGAGTCGGGTGATATGAGTGCCAGTCAGGACTCCTGCGAAATAGCCGAATTGGCCCGCACCCGCCTCGTTCGGGCAGGCGCGTCAGGGGAGTTGGAGAGCGTCATCGTGACGACCTCCACCCGGCATCTCGTGACGATCCAGCTCCCGCGGCAGGGCGACCCCTTGTTGCTGTGCGCGACCGTCGACCGCGACCGCACGAACCTCAGCTCGGCGCTGCGCGAACTGAGGCTGCACGCCGACGAGTTGCTGGCATGACGGAAGGCACCGAGGAGCCGCTCCCCGACTCCCGCAATATTCCCGCCCTGTTGGCGGCGCTCCGGACCCAACACCGTTCCTGCACGGTGGCCGTGACCGGCACCCCCGGCGGCTCGATCCATGTGCGCGACGGTCTTGTGGTGGCCATGGAGACCCCCGGCGCACCGGGCATCGAGGGGTTGCTGCTGAGGTCGGGCCGGATCGGCGAGCAGGCGTGGTCGGCGGTCCGCGCCTCCGACACCACCCACGAACACCTCGCCGCCGAGCTCGTGGACCGCGGACTCGTCGGCGCCGGCGAGCTGGAGGTCATCAGTCTCAGCGCGCTCTTCGACGCGGCCTTCGCGCTCTCCCTGTCCGTACCCGACAGCTGGGAAGTGACCGAGCCCGTACCGACGTTGTACCGCAACGCGGGAGTCACCCCCGAGCGACTCCTCGGCGAGGTGTCCCGACGTATCAACTTCCTTGCCGGGGAGCCCGGTTCGGTCGCCGCTCTCGCCCGCACCCGTATGCAGCCGGCGTCCACCGCGCACCTCTCCGAGCCCGTCGACAGGCTTCCGGCCCGGCACCGAGCCGTCCTGGCCGCCGCGGACGGACGCAGGACGGCGAGGGACATCGCCTTCGCCCTCGGCCGGGGTCTCTTCGCCGTCATGATCGACCTACGACATCTGCTGGACCGCGGTCTCGTCCGCCCGCACACACACCCGACGAACGGCCGGCCGAGCACGGCGGCGCGCAACGCACCCTCCGTGGTGCCCCCCTCCGCCATGGCGCCGCCCGCCGCATCCCTCCCGCGTCGCCTCCCCGGCCGCAACTCCGCGCCGGCCCGCCGACCTCACGACTGAACCGCCCCTCCCACAGCCATGTCCCCACCGGGCTCCCCTCCTGACTCGTTCTCCCATCGCCTGCACGCAAACAGGAAGAAGACGCCATGAGCGACCCCGTGACCGACCTCCTCATCGCCCTGCGGGACAACGTGATGGGAGTCACCGAAACCACACTGGCCACCAGCGACGGGCTCGTCGTGGCGAGCGACACGACCAAGACCCACCCCGAGTCCATGGCCGCGGTGGCGGCGGCGACCCTCGCCCTCGGCCACCGCCTCTCCGATCAGGGCGGCACCGGCCACCTCCGCGAGATCAGCGCGCGCTGCAGCACGGGTCACGTCATCGTGACGGCCGTAGGAGAACGGGCACTGCTCGCCGTGGTCGCGGACGACGGCCTGGACCAGGCGGCGTTCCGCCGCGAGATCCCGGCCATCACGGCGAAACTGCGCCGGCATCTGGACGAGGACGTCTAGGCGGACTCGCGGACGATCACCCGAGCCGGTCGCGACGCGGCGTCCGCCGCCGGCAGGCCCAGCGCGGTGCGTGCGGCGCTGCGGCCGATGGCCTCCGCGTCGATGTGCACGGTGGTCAGAGCGGGCGAGAACAGCGCTCCGTGCGGGGTGTCGTCGAACCCGACGACGGCGAGGTCCTGCGGTGCGCGCAGCCCGAGGCGTCTCATCGCGGCGAGCGTGACGAGCGCGAGATCGTCGTTGTAGGCGAGGACGGCCGTGACGTCCGGGTGGTCGGTACGGAAGGCCCGCAGCCGCTCCTCGGCGGCGCCGAGGCTGCCGGGCAGGACGAGCGCGGGGCAGGCGGGCAGGCCCGCTGTGTGCGTGGCCTGCCGGATGAGCCGCTCTCGCAGACCGGCCAGAGCTTGGAGTTCCGGGGTGTCCGGCATGACGGTTGCGAGGTGCCGGTGGCCTCGGTCGACCAGGTACCGGACCGGGACGTCGGCCTGCGCGGAGAACGCGTCGAGGGACGTCTCGGCGTCGGTGACGATGTCGTCCGCGCGACCCGCGTCTCCCAGGTCGATCACCGCCCGGGCGGAGACGGCCTGCGCCACGTCGGAGAGGGCCTGCGAGGAGAGATGGCCGTGCAGCACCAGCAACACGTGCTGGTGCGCGGCGAGTTCGGCGTCGAGGCCCCGGATATAGCTGCCGAGACTGCTGCCGGTGGGCACGCCCTCGATGTTGAGCAGGACGATGCGGGACGCCCCTTTGCGCAGCGCCTGCGCCGAGCCGTTCGGGACGTAGCCGAGTTCGCGCGCGGCCTGCCGTACCCGTTCCCGTGTCTCCTCGGAGACGTGCCCGGCCGCCCCGTTGAGAACGAAGCTCACCGTGGTCTGTGAGACCCCGCTGGCCCGGGCGACGTCCTTGGCTGTCGCGCGCGTGGACCTGCTCACTCTCTCGCTCCTCGGAACGGGGCCCGGCGGCCGGGTCTCCTGCGTGCGGTCTGATCTGGGGCTTGTGCGGTGCGGGATGCGCTGGATACCGTACCGCAGACAGGTGGTAATACGTTTTACCAGTTGCGGGATGCGTACTGCGTACCTGATGCGAGGAGAGGCGCCCATGAAGCTCGACCTGGTCGACCCGGAACTGCGGCGCGCCGTCGCGCGGATGCCGCGGCTGCCGGTCCGCCGGACGTGGGGACGGCGCGTGGTGCGCGCCCTGGTCGTCCGGCACGGGCCGGGCGACCCGGTCGAGGGCGTCGACGTCCGCGTCCTCGACGAGGGCCGGGGCATGCGCGTGTACACACCCGCCGGTGGCGGTTCGGGCGCGGCGCTGCTGTGGGTGCACGGCGGCGGGTACGTCATCGGCGACGTCGTCCAGGACAACGCCTTCTGCGCCCTGACAGCCCGCGAGTCGGACATCGTCGTCGTCTCGACGAACTACCGCCTCGCCCCCGAACACCCCTTCCCGGCCGCGCTCGACGACGTCTTCGCCGCATGGCGATGGGTGCAGGAATCGGCCGCGTCACTCGGGATCGACCAAGCGCGCGTCGCCGTAGGGGGTGCCAGCGCGGGCGCGGGTCTGGCCGCCTGCCTGACACAGCGGCTGCACGACGCCGACGGGGTCCAGCCGGTCGGGCAGTGGCTTTTCTCCCCCATGCTCGACGACCGCACCGCCGCGCGGCGCGAACTGGACGACGTACGGCACCGGGTGTGGCACAACGCGGCGAACCGAACCGGTTGGGCCGCCTATCTCGGTACCGGGCCCGGCGCCTCCCGCGCCCCCGACCACGCGGTCGCGGCCCGGCGCACCGACCTGAGCGGGCTGCCACCGGCCTGGATCAGCGTCGGCGACATCGACCTGTTCGCCGACGAGTGCCGCACGTATGCCGACCGCCTGCGCGACGCGGGCGTGGCCTGCGAGTTCGACCTCGTGCCCGGCGCTCCGCACGGCTTCGAGACCTGGGCTCCCGGCACCCGTATCGCCCGGGCGCTGCTGGAGCGCGGCCGTGCCTGGCTGCGTACACGGGTGGCCGGACCGACCTCGACGGCATCCGGTGAGGCCTGAGCCTCGCTCCCCCGGAACCGGTCACCGCCCCTCACTTCACGGAGCCCCCATGATCCGCACGTCCTTCAACGACGGCTGGCAGACCCGCCCCAAGGTCAACCCCTTCGCCGAACTGTCCGGTACGAAAGTGCCGTTCAGGCCGGTGACACTGCCGCACGACGCCATGATCGGGCAGGAGCGCACGGCGCCGGACGGCGAGGCCACGATGGAGGGCGGCGCCGGGGCGTACTTCCCGGGCGGGACCTACGAGTACCGCAAGACGTTCGCCGTTCCCGAGGAACACCGGGGCAAGCGGATCCTCTTCGAGTTCGAGGGCGTGTACCGCGACGCCGTCGTGTACATCAACGGGGACTACGCCGGCCAACGTCCCTTCGGTTACTCGCACTTCCACATCGACGCCGACCGTTTCCTGCGCTTCGGCGAGGACAACGAGATCCGCGTGGAGGCCCGCGCCCATCGTGACGCGCGCTGGTACACCGGTGCGGGCATCTACCGCGACGCCTGGATGCTCGTCGGCGACGTGGTCCGGATCGCGCCCGACGGGGTCCGTGTCACCACCCCGGACATCGACGCGGAACGGGCGGTGGTCGAGGTCGCGACGAGGGTCGAGAACGACTCGATCGCGATCCGTACGGTCGACGTCGTCACCGAGGTCCGCGATGCCGACGGGAGTGTCGTCGCGAGCGACGTCTCGAAGGCGACGGTGCTGCCGGGAGAGCCCGCGGTCGTACGCCAACGCCTGTACGTCCGCGCCCCGTTGCTGTGGAGCACCGGCACACCCGCCCTGTACACCGCCACCGTGACCCTGAAGGACCTCGACGCCGAGACCGTCGTCTTCGGTGTCCGCTCGCTGCGCCTCGACCCCCGGTACGGGCTGCGGATCAACGGCGAGACGGTCAAGCTGCGCGGCGCATGTGTCCACCACGACAACGGAGTTCTGGGCGCGGCGACCTTCGCCCGCGCCGAGGAACGGCGGGTCCAACTCCTCAAGGACGCCGGGTTCAACGCGCTCCGCATGTCCCATCACCCCATGAGCAAGGCGATGTTGGACGCCTGCGACCGCCTCGGCATGCTCGTCGTGGACGAGGCCTTCGACGTGTGGACATCGGGCAAGAGCGACTTCGACTACAGCCTCGACTTCCCCGAGTGGTGGGAGCGCGACATCGAGGCGATGGTCGCCAAGGACTTCAACCACCCCAGCGTCATCATGTACTCGATCGGCAACGAGATCCCCGAGACCGGTACCCCCTCCGGCGCCGCGCGGGGCCGCGAACTCGCGGAGAAGGTCCGCTCGTTGGACCACACACGCTATGTCACCAACGCGGTGAACGGCATGCTCGCCGTCATGTCCGAACTGGGCGGACTGCGCCGCCAGTCACAGGGGAAGGCAGCGCAGGCGGCCGACCCGGGTGAGGGCGAGGACAAGGGCATCAACACCCTCATGGCCGACGCGGGCGACATGATGAACGCGATCAGCGCCTCCGCCCTCGTCACCGAGAAGACGGCCGAGTCCTTCGCCGTGCTCGACGTCGCCGGCATGAACTACGCCGAGGCCCGCTACGCCATGGACCGCGACCTGTTCCCCAACCGCGTCATCGTCGGCACCGAGACCTTCCCCACCCGCATCGACGGCAACTGGCGCCTGGTCGAACAACTCGGCCACGTCATCGGCGACTTCACCTGGACCGGCTGGGACTACCTCGGCGAGGTCGGCATCGGCCGCCCCCAGTACCTCACCCCTGACACCCCACGCCCCGCCCACACCGCGCCGTACCCATATCTGCTGGCGGGCTGCGGCGACCTCGACATCACCGGCCACCGCCGACCCGCCTCCTACTACCGCGAGATCGTCTTCGGCCTGCGCGCACAGCCCTACATCGCGGTCCGGCGACCCCAGCACCACGGCAAGACCTACGCGGGAACGCCCTGGGCCTGGAGCGACACCGTCGCCACCTGGACCTGGCCCGGCTCCGAGGGCGAACCGGTCACGATCGAGGTCTACGGCGACGCCGACGAGGTCGAACTCCTCGTCAACGGAAGCCCGTTGGGGCGCCGACCGGTGGGCGAGGGCCATCGTTTCCGCACCGAGTTCGAGACATCGTACGAACCCGGCGAGCTCCTCGCGATCGCCTACCGCGACGGCGCCGAGACCGGACGCACCGTCCTGCGCACCGCGACCGGCACGGTGCGGCTGCGCGCCGAACCCGACCGTCCACACATCACGGCACACGGCGGCGACCTCGCGTACATCACCCTCAGCCTGACCGACGCGAACGGCACCCCGCACACCGCGGCCGACCGCCCCGTGGCTGTCGCAGTCTCCGGCGCGGGCGTCCTGTCGGGCTTCGGCAGTGCGGACCCGTCCACCCTGGAGCGCTTCGACGCGACCGAGCGCCGTACCTACGAAGGCCGCGCCCTCGCCGTCCTCCGCCCGACCGGCCCCGGCGAGATCCGCCTGGTCGCCTCGGCGCCGGAGTGTGCTCCGGTCGAGGTTGTCGTCGCTGTCGAGTAGCGGGGCTGTCGAATGCGCCGGTTCCCGATCGACGTGAGGGTGGAAGCAGCAGTACGTCCACGACTCAGGAGCACCATCGTGACCGTGACCGCGGATCTGGCCATCTCCCTCGACGGCTACATCGCCGGCACCGGCGTGAGCATCGACAACCCGGGCGGCGACGGCGCCGAGCCGCTCTTCGAGTGGATCCACGGTCTGGCGAGCTGGCGGGAGCGTCAGGGAATGACCGGTGGGGAGGAGAATCGCGACTCCGAGTTGATGCGGGAGTGGTTCGACGCGACCGGAGCGGTGGTGATGGGCCGGATGATGTACGACACCGGGGAGGAGTTCTGGGGCGACAACCCGCCCTTCCGGACCCCGGTCTTCGTCCTCACCCACCGCCCCCGACCGACCCTCGTCAAGGAGGGCGGCACCACCTTCACGTTCGTCACCGACGGCATCCACAGCGCGCTCGACCGGGCGAAGGCCGTCGCCGGTGACCGGAACGTCGACATCGCGGGCGGTGCGAGCACGGTGCGGCAGTACCTCGGGGAGGGTCTCATCGACGAACTCCAGCTCCATGTGGTGCCCGCCCTCCTCGGCGCGGGCCTGCGGCTCTTCGACGAACCGGGCGCGGGACCGCGGCGCGTCGAGCCGGTCAGGGTGGTCGAGACGCCCCTCGCCACGCACCTGAAGTACCGCTTCGTGAAGTGACCGGGCGACTTGTGCCGTCGGCCGGAGGAGAGGACATGGAAGACCAGACGGACTTGGAACCGGCGAGCCCCGAGGTGCAGGCGCGCGTCCGGGCCGGCTTCGACCGGCAGGAGTTCATGGCCCACCTCGGCGCGCGGCTCACGCATATCGGGGTGATGGGCACCGTTCCGAAGTACGGGCGCACCCTCACCGTGTGCCGGCTGGAGGTGTTCGGCGTCCAGGACGAACCGAGGAGTGCCCCCTGGACCCCTGCGGGAATGGTCACGCGACCGTCTCCTCCAACCCGATCGGGTCGCCCACCCGCACCGTACCGGCCTCCAGTACATCCAGGTACACACCGAGGCACGACAGCCGGCCGAGGTCGAACACCGGGATGCGGTGCTCCCTGGCGACCGCGCGCATGAGGCCGGGGTCCGGCGGGAGTTCGTCGTGGCCGAGGGTGGGGATCACACAGCGAGGTGTGGGGACCAGCACGCGGAACAGCGCCTCCCCCACCCGCAGGTGCGACCCCACCCAGTTGTCCTCCGGAAAACCGGGCCCGCCAAGGGAGTCGACGACCAGGTTGGGCCGGAAGCCGCGCGCGTCGAAGTCCCCGGAGGGATATACGCTCCGCATCCGGTCCAGGGCGGCCGTGGTGACGAGGTGGACCCGGCCGAAGTCGAAGAACGTCCCCGGCGCGACACCGCCGGTCGTGATGCTCTCCCCCGTCGCGTCGACGGTCGCCGACTCCCGTACGACGTCCGGGACTCCACCCTCGTATTCGGGCACGGCACGCTCCAGCCGGCCGTGCTCCGGAACGACGCCGGAGACGGACACCTTTCGGCCCAGCAGCTTGGACAACTCCGCGTCCAGGTCGAGGTCTTGGACCGGTAGGGCGGTGCCGTCCGGCAGGACGACGCGGACCACACCGGAGTCGTCGAGTCGGCTCCGGCAGCGCAGCAACTCGCCCCACTTGCGAGGGTGTTTGGCGCTGCCCACCGCGCCCGTCCCGTCGAGGACGGCGTAGACCCGGTCCCCGGAGAGCCCGTTCTCCGTCACCGCGACGGCGATCACGGCCTCACCCAACATCGACTTGACCGGATATCGGTACAGCGCCGTCACAGTGCCCATGGATCAACTTTCGCGGAACCAACTACCGTCAGAGGGTGAGGAGTTCCTCGTAAAAACCGCCGAATCCCCGTTCGCGGTCGACGAGATGGATCTCCAGGATCCAGTGGCAGGCACGGCCGGCCTTGTCGGTGCAGCGCATGGGGGTGTCGTTGTCGGGGGTGACGTACGACTCGACGTGCGCGCCCTCGATCGTCTCGTGCGGGAACTCGCCGACGAGGTGTCCGGCGTGCCAGCCGCCCAGTTCCCAACCCGCCTTGTCGGCAAGACGGGCGACCTCCGTGTACAGGCGTGCGCCGGTGATGTCCGGGGTGTTCTCGAAGAAGCGCCGACCGGCCGCGAACACCTTGGGGAGGTCGTCGCGCAACCGGTGCTTGACCGGGTCGTCGCCCAGCACGAAGGTCCGCCCGAAGTCGGCCTCGTACTCCTCGAAGATCGGCCCGAAGTCGGCGAACACGATGTCGTCCGCGTCGATCACCCGGTCCGGCGGGTTCTCCTTGTACGGCGCGAGCGTGTTCGGCCCCGAGCGCACGATCCGCTTGTGCCAGTGCCGGGTCGTGCCGAACAGCTCGTTCGCGAGGTCACGTACCCGGTCGCTGACGGCCCGCTCCCCCTCGCCGGGCGCCACGAGCCCGCGCTCCTCGACCTCCGAGAAGAGCAGCGCGGCCTTGGCCTGGGCATCGAGCAGGTGTGCGGCCCGCGTGGGTTCGTCATCAGCCATGGGGCGAACCTAGCCAGCTAGATCGTTCTCGGCAACGTGATTGGCCACGGCGGGATTCTGGTCCTCGGCGTTGCTGTCCGCGGGGTTCCTCTGTTTTGCCAGGACGAAGCAAACTCCCAGGTGGTGGATGCGACGGGGTCGGTGACGGGCGGGGCCGGAGCGGCTAGCTTGTGGACTCACAGTCGTAGCAAATCCGGCAATCCAGACCTTCTCTCTGCGAGGCGTTCCGTCATGAGCTTGAGCATCCGCAACCAGATTCCCGGCACCGTCACGGCCGTCACGCCCGGTGCGGTGATGGCGACCGTGAAGGTGCGCCTCGACGGCGGCCAGGACCTCACCGCGGCGATCACGCTGGAGGCCGTGAAGGACCTGGGGCTCGCCGAGGGTACGGCCGTGCGCGCCATGATGAAGTCCACCGAGGTCGCGCTCGCCACGAGCCGGGTGGAGGGGGTGTCCATCCGCAACCAGCTGCCCGGCACGGTCAGTGATGTCGCCACCGGCGGGGCGATGGCCGTCGTCAAGGTCACCGTCGACGGGGGCGAACTGACCGCGGCGATCACGAAGGACGCGGTCGGCGACCTGGGGCTGCGGACCGGTTCGCCGGTCGTCGCGCTGATCAAGTCGACCGAGGTGTCCCTGGCGACCGTCTGACGCGGGGCCGCTCCACTCCACTCCACTCCGGTCGGGTCGGGTCGGGTCGGGTCGGGTCGGGTCGGGTCGGGTCGGGTCGGGTCAGACGGTTGGGCGGCGCGGGCGCGCACCGGGACCCGGCGTCCGTCCTGCCCCGCGTGACGCCTACGCTGCTCAGCGAAGGCAGCCGTGACCAGGAGACCAGCGGAGAAGGGGCGTCACCCGTGGCAAGCGACCGACAGGGTACGGCCGAGGCCGCCGCCGGCGCGTCCCGGCCCGTTCCGCCCGGCCAGCGTCATGTGCACGGCTGGCCGGTCTCGCACTACGGGCCCGTCCCCCGTTTCCGCCCCGAGCGCTGGAACCTGCGTGTCCACGGCGCCACGGCCGACGGCGCCGAGCACCTCTGGACGTTCGACGAACTGGCGCCTCTGCCGCATGTCACGGTCGTCGCCGATCTGCACTGCGCGTCCGGCCCGACCTCCACCGACCACGAGTGGTACGGCATCCCCGCCGGCACCGTCCTGGAGCTGGTACCGCCCGCGCCGGAGGTCACGCACGTCATGGCCTGGGCGGAGTACGGCTACTCCACGAACCTCCGCCTCGCCGACTTCACGGCCCCACAGACCCTGTTGGCCACGCACCACGACGGCGAGCCCCTCACCGCCGAACACGGCTTCCCGCTGCGTCTGGTCGTGCCGCATCGGTACGGCTACAAGAGCCCCAAGTGGCTGCGCGCCATCGAGTACCTCACCGAGGACCGGCGCGGGTTCTGGGAGGAGCGCGGCTACCACAACATCGCCGACCCGTGGAAAGAGCAGCGCTACTCCTACCAGGAGCAGGACGCTGACGAGGCACAGCGTCCCGGCCGATAGGCCGAAACCCGCCACGCGGCTCGACAGGCACGACACGTAGCCTCGTCCGCATGGTCAAGCATCGTTTTGTCGACGTGAACGACATCCGTCTGCACATCGCCGAGCAGGGTGAAGGCCCCCTGGTGATACTCCTGCACGGCTTCCCGGAGTCATGGCACTCCTGGCATCACCAGATCGGCGCTCTGGCCGACGCGGGGTTCCATGTGGTCGCCCCCGACCAGCGGGGATACGGCAGCAGTGACCATCCGGACGAGGTCGACGCGTACACCATCCTCCACCTGGTCGGCGATGTCGTCGGTCTGATCCAGGAGTTGGGCGAGGAGAAGGCGTACGTCGTCGGGCACGACTGGGGTGCGCCGGTCGCGTGGCACACCGCGCTGCTGCGGCCGGACCTGGTGCTCGGGGTGGCCGGGCTGAGCGTGCCGCCGCCGTACCGGGGGACGCAGCGTCCGCTGGCGATGATGCAGGAGATCTTCCAGGGCAGGTTCTACTGGAACTACTTCAACCAACCGGGCGTCGCCGACGCCGAGTTCGGGAGGGACGCCCGCACCACGCTCCGCAAGTTCCTCTACTACGCCTCCGCTTCGGCCTCCCCCTCCGGCGAGATCATGCAGCCGTTGGTCGACCCCGAGAAGGGCTGGCTCGCGGCCATGGAGGACCCCGAGGTGCTGCCGGAGTGGCTCACCGAGGAGGATCTCGACACGCTGACCGAGAGCTTCTCCAAGGGCTTCACCGGCGCCCTGAACTGGTACCGCAACCTCGACCGCAACTGGGACCTGACCGCGCCCTGGAACAACGCCGTCGTCACCCGGCCCGCCCTCTATGTCTTCGGTGACCGCGACCTCGTCCCCGCCTTCCCCGGCGCGCGCGACATCATCGACCAGCTTCCGAACTTCATGCCCAGCCTGGTCCGCGCACCCATCGAGCTGCCCGGCTGCGGCCACTGGACCCAGCAGGAACGCCCCGCCGAGGTGAACGCGGCACTCATCGACTTCCTCACGACCTGCGAGAGCGCCGCCGGCGGTGGCCCGGGAACGGAAGCAGACGCGTCGTGACCGTCTGATCCGCATGAGCCGGTCGCAAGGCCGGGCGGGAAAACCCGCTCGACCCGGTCACCTCCACGAGGAGATCCTTCGGACATGGAGTTCCTCTGCTACCACCGCGACCGGCCCGGTTCCCTCACCCTGCGCGACGAACTGCTGGAACGGCACTGGTCCTACATGGACCAGTACGCCAAGGAGATGATCGCCCGGGGTCCGACGCTCGCCGACGACGGTGACACCCCCACCGGCAGCGTGCACATCCTCGACCTGCCCGATCCGGCCGCCGCCCGCGCGTTCGCCTTCGACGAGCCCAACTATCAGGCCGGCGTCTACCGGGACGTACTGCTGCGCCGGTGGCGCAACACGCTGGGGCGCACCATGTGGGACTTCCCCGGCGGCCGGACCGGCGGCAACCGGTACCTGGTACTCGGCTTCGCCACCGGGCAGGCCGTGGACCTGGCGGTGCCGCCCGGCCGGGACGAACTGATCGCGTACGGGCCGCTGTTGTCCGACGACGGCGCCACCTGGCTGGGCACGGCGGCGTTGCTCCGGGCACCGGACCCGGAGACGGCACGCACCGTGCTGACCCAGGACCGGTACGCCGACATCGAGGTGCACCACTGGCAGTTCGGCGGCCGGCCCTCCTGATCCACTGGACACCACCGCCACGGCCGATTCCTGTCAGCTCGTCAACTGACGCCTCGATCAAGGGAGTTCACTCCTACGGCGTCCGAGGGCGGGCAAGTCCGCCGGCCGCCAGGAGTTCGTCCCACGCTTCCAGCGCCGTGGCCTCGAAGTCCGGCGCACCCAGCAGTCGGGCACCCGCGGCGGCCATGGCGGTGCCATGCGTGGCCCAGGTGTCGAGGTGGCCCTGGAGGACGGCCCGGTTTCCGGGGTCCGCGTCGGTCAGGAATTTCAGCAGGGTCCGGGTCCAGCGGGCCGCGCGGTGGGCGTCGCGCCCCAGGTCGTCGGTGATGAGGGAGTCGAGGGGGACACCGACGGTGTCGAGGCGGCGGGCCAGGCCGTGCAGGAGTACGGCGTCGGCGACCGGTTTGAGCACGAGCTGGAAGGCGACCAGGGCCACGTCCCAGTCGTAGGCGACCAGTGATTCCTCGACGGCCCGCCGGAACGGTTGCCAGTCCGGTTGGTGTTCCCAGGTCGTGCGTTCGGCGAGGCCGAAGGCGCGGTCGGGGTGGGTGCGGGCGAGCTGCGTGGTGCGGTAGGCGAGGAGTTGGACGCGGCGGAGCTGGTCGGCGGTCTGGAAGGCGGCGCAGGTGGCGATGTAGCTGCCGGGGGCGAGTTGCTGGAGGTAGGCGGAGAGCATCTGCTGGCCGTGGACGAGGTAGCGGGCGGGAGTCACGGCCAGTGCCAGCAGGTCGAGTTGAGGGGCCGTCAGGTGTTCGTCGTGCTGTTCCTTGTCGAAGCGTTCGAGCAGGCCCTCGACGTATGTCTCACGGTCGTCCTGCATGGCGACGTAGCTGCCGTACGTCACCCGGTCGGGATCGCGGAAGGCGTCCCAGTCGGGCACGGTCAGGGCCATGCCGTCGCGGTGGTCGCGCAGCCAGCGGTTGCCGTGCGCCTCGGGTGGGAGCTCCAGCGGGGTGGCGCCCATGGTGTGGTTCATGCCGTGCGTGAGGACCTCGTACTCACCGGGCCGGCGGCCCAGGTCGCCGAAGGCGCTCCAGGTGCGCAGGCGGGTCGCGCGCTGCCGGTCGCGCTGCTGTGCCATGGCTTCTCCTGACCTTGTCACCGACTGCTGCCTGATCGCTGGCTGCCGCGTCACTCGCTGTGGAACCACACGTATTCCTGCGACCGGGAGCGCATCCGTCCCTTGAAGGAGGGCATCTCGATCTCCAGGGCGGAGAGTTGGAAGGTCCCGCCGAGGTGTTCCTCCAGGCTGCGCCGGGTCAGCCGGCACTCGTGCGGGGTGTGGACGCGTACGTAGTCTTCGCGGTCCACGACGTACACGTCCCGGTCGGGGTTGTCGTCGGACACCGCTTCGATGACGGCGTCCGCCAGCGGCCCGGAACGCAGCACCGGGCCGACGAGGACGGGATCGAGCGCGGCGTCGCTGTCGAGTTCGTAGACGGTCATGGGGTGGGTGCCGGCCTTTCGTCGGACGGGCGGCGGCTGACGTACACCTGGCCGTCGGCGATGCGGGTGGCGTGGCGTACCAGGCAGGAGCCGCGCGGGTTGATGCCCCTGCCGGTGCGCACGTCGAACTCCCACAGGTGGAAGGCGCAGGTCAGGATCGTGCCGTCGAGATCGCCCTCGGCGAGGGACTGCCGCTGGTGCGGGCAGGTGCCCTGATAGGCGAGGTGGTCGCCCTCGACGCGGATCAGCAGGATCTCCGTGCCGTTGACCTCGAAGGGTTCCATCTCACCGTCCCACAGGGCGTCCTGGGGAGCCACCGGCACATAGTCGGGCGCCTCCTCAGTCACGGAACCGCACGTCCAGCCATTGCAGGGGCAGCAGGGACAGTTCGCCGAGTGTCACCGCCGGTTCGATCTTCCGGTCGTCGAGATACACGTCGTACGACGGGACGCCGGGCGGAGCCGCCACCCGTCGCCCGACGCTGTGCACGGCCACCTTCGCCGCGACGGTGTCCATGGTGTCGTCGGTGTCGACGGCCACCAGGTGCGGGATGAAGTCGCCGACCAGTCTGCCGACGATGGGGAACAGTGCCATATGGATGAATCCCCTTATGCCTTGGGGTCGTTGGCGTATTCGCGCGCCCAGCGGTAGCCGTCCGTGTCGTCGCCCATGACGTCCGGGGTGAGGCCCATCCACGCCAGTGCGCCGGGCAGGTCCATGGGCTGGATGTCGCCGCCGATGAACCGGTCGACGACCGTGCGGTGGCCCGCGTACCGCTCGGGTTCCTGCTCGAAGCACCACTTGGAGATCTCGCTGTCGAAGTGGTGGATCCGGCCGTCGCGGACGAGGGAGACGGGGTTGAGCCGCTCACGCGACATCGCGGTACCGAGGGGCAGTTGGGTGACGCTGCACAGGGCGGGGAGTGTCTCGGGGAGGGTGCGGTCGATGTGTCCGGCGTTGATGTTGCGGATGATCTCGTCCCACAGGACGCCCCAGCTCTCTTCCCATTGGGGGTACTTGTCGTTCAGCCAGACCCGTTCGTCCTTCGAGACACCGGCGCTGGTGTTCCAGAAGAGGGTGGGCCGGTAGAACCACAGGCCGAGTTGCATCGCGTGCTGGCCGTTGTCCAGGGAGTACAGGAAGTCGTCCCAGTACCACGGGCGCTTCAACCCGTAGTCCTCCAGCACTCGTTCGTGCTGGTCGACGATCCACTCCAGCATGAACTCCTTGTAGGACATCTTCCGCTTGTCGAGCGGCGTGTAGTAGTCCATCGCCGGTCCGGTGAGGGTCTGGAAGATCCGGGAGGCTCGCCAGAACGCCACGTCCACGATGCGCTGCGCACGTTGCGGGTCGTGGGCCATCACCACCTCCAGGGTGGGAAAGCCCTGTTGGGCGTGGCGGGCCTCGTCGGTCTGGATGGAGGAGAGCAGGTTCGACCAGTTGACGTCACCTGCGGCCATCGCATCGGAGGCGAGAGCCACGAACTGGATGTTGCTGAAGCCGTGTTCCAGGGTCAGGTTGGAGGCGAGGCAGGCTTCCACGCAGTCGGCGCCCAGCATGATGTCGTCGAAGAGGCTCTTCGCCGCGACGACCGCCCACTGGTTGGTGTGGTAGGCCTTCTGCGCCCAGTCGAAGCGGGTGTCGTGCTTCAGCAGGGCGTGCGAGAAGCGCAGGCTGAGCTGGGCGTGCCGGGTCTCGTCGAGCAGCCCGAACACACCGAGGTTGCGCCACTTCGGGGAGGGGGCGAAGCGGCAGAACCGGCTCTGCATGGTGACGGCCATGTACTCGACCATCGTGATCAGTCCCATGTGCATCTGCGAGGCGGCGACATGGGAGGCGGGTAACTGGTTGTAACTCCCCGCCCGCTGAAGGGCGTTGCTCACCGCTTTGACCCCGGACTCCTTCTCCCGCTGGACGCGCACGTAGTCCCGGTACGAGACACGGAACGGCTCCTCCCAGGCGTCCCACGCGTCCTCCGGGATGCCTTCGGCGCCGGTCCACTCGGCGGGGAAGGCGGCGGCACGGTCCACATACGAAAAGGTCCAGTCGAGGTCGCGCGAGGTCTCGTACCAGTCGTCCTGGGTGAGAAGCATGCGGATCACATCCTGATGGAATGGTGCGCGGGCTGCCTCGTAGCCGCATTTTCCACCGGCATACCACCCGCTTGCCAGCAGAACGAGGCACATGTCCGACAATCGCCCATCACGCCGACGCTACGTCCTGCTGGGGCGAGAACTCGGCCCAGGACAGCGGCTGTTACAAGAGGACAGCGGCCAGGACCCAGCACGTCACGAGCACCGTCCTCAGCCGGGGCTGGGCCGCGCTGGGGTCGGGCGCCTCAACCGGGGGCCGGTGTTCCGGAGCGGCCCGTTGGGAGTCGCCGCCTCCCAGCAGAGAGGAAACCGGTCGTGGCAGCGGCGCCGGTCACCGGCGCATGCTGGCTGTTCGATGAACCACAACCGTCCCGGAGCGGGCCCCCTCACCGTCACCGTCCTCGTCTTCCCGGGTGTCCGGCTGCTCGACGTGACCGGCCCGATCGAGGTGTTCGCGTCGGCCAACGAGTTCGGCGGACGCTATCGGGTGCGGGTCGCGTCCGAGGACGGCGCGGGCGTGATCACCTCCGCCGGGACCCGTATCGGCGCCGACCTCGCCGTGGCCGACGTACGCGAGCCGTACGACGTCCTCGTGGTCCCGGGCGGCCCGGAATGGGAGTCGGCGATCAAGGACGACGCGCTCCTGGACGCCGTCCGGCGACTGCACGGCATGGCGCGTTGTACGGCGTCGGTGTGCACCGGTGCGTTCCTGCTGGCCGCGGCCGGACTGCTGCGAGGCCGTCGCGCCGTGACGCACTGGCGGCAGTCCCGGCAGCTGGCCGTGCGTTTCCCGTCCGTGCGGGTCCAGCCGGACGCCATCTTCGTACGGGACGGGCCGATGATGACCTCGGCGGGGGTCTCCGCCGGTATCGATCTCTCCCTGGCCCTCGTCGAAGAGCATTTCGGTGCGGAGGTCGCCCGGGCGGTCGCCAAGGACATGGTCGTCTTCATGCAACGGCCGGGAGGACAGTCCCAGTTCAGCGTCCGCACCCAACTCCCTTACTCGCGACAGGAGTTGCTCCGGCGGGTACTGGACGAGGTGGCCGCCGATCCCGGCGCCCCTCACACGCTGACCGCCATGTCCCGCCGGGCCGGCATCAGCGTCCGCCATATAAGCCGGCTCTTCGACGAGGAGCTGGGGACCACTCCGGCCCGGTACGTGGAGCAGGTCCGGCTGGAGGCGGCGCGGGTGCTGCTGGAGACCGGTGACGACGCCCTGCCGGTGGTGGCGCGACGCACCGGGTTCGGCTCGGCCGAGTCGCTGCGCAGGGCGTTCGTGCGGCACTTGGGGGTGACGCCGGGCGCGTTCCGGACGAGCTTCCGGACGACCGGTACGGGCACGGGCACAGGCACAGGCACGACTATTGCGAACACAGAACAGGACAGCCAGGCATGATCCCGAACGACCAACTCGACTTCCGCCAGCCGGAACTCGTCGTCATCCCGTGCGGCAGCCGCAAACTGGACCGGCCCGCGCGGACCGCCGACCTGTACATCGGCTCGTACCACCGTGCGTGCCGCAAGGCGGCCGACGCGCTACGGCCCGACCGGCTGCTGATCCTCTCCGCGCGGTACGGCCTGCTCGATCTGGACGACGTCGTCGAGCCGTACGACACACCGCACGGTGCGACGGACGCCGTGACGGCCCAACTCATTCTGGAACAGGCGACGTTGCGTGGCATCGTGCTCCTCGATCCGGTCGTCGCCCTCGGTGGCGCACGGCACGTCGGCCTGGTCCACTCCGTCTGGCCGCACGCCCTCACCCCACTGGCCGGAACCCGGGGCATGGGTGAGCAGATGGCCCGCCTCGCGGCACTGCGCAAGGGCCCTGTCAACTAGCCCGCTCGACTGAGGGAGTTGCTCGGTTCCCGTGGTGCCGACTGGGCGCCAGGGGTGGCGGCGACGTGACGCAGGGAGCGGCCGGCCACGACGATCCAGGCCAGGACGAGGAGAACGTAGAACACCACGGCGGGCCAGACGAACAACACCGAACCGGTGCGCGCCGCAAGGGCGTTGGTGGCGGTCACGAGCGCGCCGAACGGGAAGATGAACGACCACCAGGTGGGCGCGAACGGCAGCCCCGCGCGAATCGTCCGTGCGGTCAGGGCAGTGGCGAGCGCCAGCCACAGCAGGGCGAAGCCCCACACCATGGTTCCGCCCAGCAGCGCGAGGGCCCCGGCGCCCCTGGCATAGAGGGCGGGCAGTGTGCTCGGTGCCGCCGTGGCGAGCGCGCCGAGCGCCGTCACCGCCTGGCCCAGGGCCCCGAGACCGATCCACACGGTGGGCACCATGGCGCCGGTGGGTGCGTCGTGGTGCACGAGGCGGCCGTAGAGCAGGGACAGGACCAGTAGCGCGGCGACGAGGCCGAGGCCGAGCATCGCGTAGCAGCCGAGGAACAGGGCGAGCCGGAGTTGTCCGGCCGGGGCGTGGGGGACGAGCAGGGCGCCGGTCGCGGCGGAGACCATCGGCGGGACGATCGGCATCAGCCAGCCGCCGAACGCCGCGTCCGGCGCGAAGCGGTGCCGGGTGACCATCAGGTACGGCACCGTGCAGGCGGTGGCGAGGCCGAGTGCGGTGCCGAGCGACCACAGCACCCAGTCGACGCCCAGCGCGGCGTCGAGCCCGATCACCCGGCGGCCGAGCAGCAGCGCACCGGAACCGACCGTGAGCAGGGCCATCGGCGGCGCGCCGAAGAACTGGGCCACGACCGGATCGGCCGCGTGCGAGCGCAGCGCCCGGTCCCGGAGGCAGCCGACGGCCAGCACGACCAACAGGAGTACGGCGCCCACCCAGACGACCGTGGCGGCGGTCCGCAGCCCGGGGAGGCTCCGCGGGAGGGTGACCGCCGCGTCGGCGACGATGCCGGTGCCCATCACGGCCGCGAACCAACTGGGGCTGAGGGGTGGACGTGTCGCGCTGGGGGCCGTGGGCGGCAGGGAGTGGGTGGACGAGGAGCGGATCATGGCCCCAACGTAGGTCTGGGTCAGGGCCGTGTTGTCGGTTGTGTCCTGATGCGAGGGAGGCCTGGCAGAAATCGAGGGGCTGGTGGCAGGGGTACGGCGGCGCTGTCAGGCGGCGGTCGTCACTCCCCCGTGTCCGCCTCGTCGGGTCGTGGTGGCGGCTGGGGGGTGAAGGTGGCGTTCGGGAAGTCGCGGCCCATGAGGACGGGGGCGTAGTAACTGCCGCCGCTGATCGAGTTGTTGACCGGGCCGTCGCCGGTGCGGACCAGTTTGGCCTGCTGGTGCCAGGCCGTGAGGGCGGTGGCGAAGTCGGGGTCCAGGGCCGCGCGAACGGCCAGGGCCGTGCTCAGCGCGTGGGCCCGGGTCCCGTCACCGGGTGCCTGCTGGAGACGCATCAGTTCGTCCTCGCCCGGGACCGGCCCGCCCGTGCCGTCGTCGCCGCGATGGAACGGTCGCCGTACGAGCGTCGTGAGAGCCGTCCACAACTGTCGTCCCACTTCGCCGCCCGCGCCGCCGGCCAGCGATGCGAGCAGTCCTACCGACACCGGGTCCATCTGGCACCATCCTTGACGGGGCGTCACCACTCCTGTGGTGGGGAACGCACGGCGGGCTGTCGCGGTTCCCACCGGTCACGAGGTGTCCGGTCTGGCTCGTACGTAGAGCCGTACGAGTCCGCGCATGCGCCAACTGCCCGGCGCAGTACCGGACTCGATCAGGTGCAGCAGTGACGTGAGCCGGTCGCGGACGGTGTCCTCGGGTTCCGCGCAGAGTGCGGCGAGTGCCGGTGTGGTCGTCTCCGGTGCGTCGCTGAGGGCGAGCAGGCGCAGCAGCCGGGCCTGTGCCGGGTCCAGACGGGCATGGACGGCGTCCAGGCGAGTGCGCAAGTCCCTGTCGGGGTGGGCTAGTTCGGCGAGGCGGGTGCGTGAGTCGGCGAGGTCCGCGGCCAGTTCCGCGAGCGGTCGGTGCGAGCTCTCCGCGAGCAGGACGGCGGCGGTGCGCAGGGCGAGCGGCAGACCGTCGCAGAGGTCGGCGACGCGTGCGGCGTCCTCGGGGTGGTCGAGGATCCTGGTGTCGTCGGGGTGGGCCATCGTCACGGCGCGGTGGAGGAGCCTGGTCGCGTCGGCCGTGGCCAGCGGGCGCAGGACGATGCGGTCCGTGCCCAGCCCGCCGAGGTGGACCGGGGTCGTGACGATCGTGGTCGCCGGGGCGGTGGCGGGCAGCAGCCCGGCGAGTTGGTCGGGGTGCGTCACGTCGTCGAGGACGATGAGCAACGGGCTGCCGTTGCGGGCGAGTTCGGTGAGGATCAGGGCGTAGAGCGCGGACCGTGCCGCCCGCGAGGGTGGCACGCGGTCGGCGGGCAGCCCCATCGCCCGCAGGAATCCGCCGAGCAGGGCGGAGCCGTGCAGCCGTGACACGTCGGCGAACAGCACACCGCCGGGGAACCGGCCCTGGGCTAGGGCCTGGTGAGCGGCCGTCAGGACGAGTTCCGTCTTGCCGCTGCCGGTCGGGCCTCCGACGACGACCACGGGACTTCCCTGACGTGCGTCGCGTGCGAAGAGGGCGCTCAGAGCGGCCAGTTCGTCTCCGTACCCCGCGAACGCCGGGGTCGGTGCGGGCAACGCGGCGAGGGCCGGGGGGAGTTGGTACGGCATGCGGAAGGTGAAGTCGCGGCCCTGCATCACCCAGGACAGGAAGAGGCCACCCGAAATGGCGTTGTCAACGGGCGAGTTGTCGAGAGGCTCGTCATCGAGAGGCTCCTCGTCTTCAAGCGGGGTGTCCGTCACCGGGCGTCGATCAGCACTCGGGCCTCCTGGGCTGCGGCGGGCAGGTCGAGCAGCGGCAGCGGGCGCCTGGCCGGCCGTTCGACCGACTCGACCTTCCTATTCCCGACATGGACGAAGTCGCGTGCGGTCGCCTCGTCGACAGGTCGGTCGGCGGGAGTGAGGAGGTCGTGCACCACGCCCGGTCGATGCAGCCGACCGCGCCGGTGACAAGGATCTTCATGGGCTCGTCCAAGTGCTCGTCACGGGGGCGGGCGGCGGTTGCCGTCAGGTCTCGTCGTCCGACGTGCCGTCGGGTTGTCCGTCGGTGCCGGGTCCGGGCAGGGTCGCGAGGTCGCGGGTCAGTGCCTCCACGGCGGTGGTGTCGCCCAGACGCTCGTACGGCTCGACCGCCCGCTGCCAGTGGACGCGCGCCGACGCCGGGTCGTCCGTCGCGACGTACAACTCGCCGAGCGTGCGCAGGACTTCAGCCTCGTCGTGAGTGTCCTTGATGCGCTCGAAGATCTCGCGTGCCGCCAGGCAGTGTCCGATGGACTGCCCGTACTCCGCCCGCCGCCGCGCGATGCTCGCGTGCACGAGTCTGCAGCGGGCCCAGGCCCGGTCGTCGCGCCTGCCGTCGAGGTCCTCCCAGATGGCCAGGGCGCCGGCGGCCGCTTCGGCTGCCTCGTCGAGCCGGTCGAGGTGGGCCAGGGAGACCGCGATGATGTCCTGGGCCGCCGCGTTGCCGGAGCGGTCGGGCACCGTGAGGCGGACCATGACGTCCAGCGCCTCGTAGGACAGGCGCAGTGCCTCGTCCCAGTCCTCCCAGACCCGGGCGGTCATGGCCATGTCCTTGAGGGAGTCGGCCTGTCCGTGCAGGTCGCCCAGGCCGCGGCGGACCTCCAGTCCGGCGGCGAACGCGGCACGGGAGCGCTCCGGCTGCCCGATGGCGCGATAGCCGGTGCCGAGGTTGTTCAGCAGCCAGCCCTGGCCCGAGTGGGCGCCGCACCGGGCCGCCGCGTCGGCGGCGACGTGGTGGGCCTCAATCCACTGGTCCCAGGACAGCATCTGGGTGAGGAAGCCCCACATGCTCAGCGGGATGGTCCACACGAGGTGGCCCATGCCCTCGGAGACGCCGTTGTGCACGACCGCCACGAGGTTGGGCTGCTCGGCCTCGCACCAGGCGAGGGCCTTGTTGCGGTCGGGGAACTCGGCGGGTGCCGGTCCGGGTGCCGTGCCGAGGTCGGGCCGGATCCGCCCGGGCCGCATGACCTGGTCGGCGACGTTCACGGAGTGCGTGTACCAGGTGAACAGGTCGGTCAATACCGGTTGCCGCTCCTCGTCATCGGCCGCGAGCCGGTCGCTGAAGGAACGGACGAGGTCGTGCATGCGCCAACGCCCGTGCGGTGTACCGGCTTCCACCAAGTGGGCGCGGGCCAGGTCCTGGAGGTCCCTGCGGGCCACGTCGCGGTCCGTGCCGGCGAGCACGGCGACAGCGTGCGTGGAGGCGTCCGGTCCCGGGTTCAACGAGAGCAGGCGGAACAACCGCGCCTGTTCCGCGGGCAGCTGACGGTACGACAGCTCGAAGGCGGCGCCCACGGCACTGTCGTCGTACCGCAACGCCTCCAACCGCGCCTTCTCGTCCGCGAGTTCGGCCGCCATCCGGGCGAGTGGTGTGCCGGGTCTGCCGATCAGTACGGCGCCGATGATGCGCAGTGCCAGTGGCAGTCCCGCGCACAACTCGGCGATGCGGAGGGCGTCTTCGGGCGAGTCCGTGACACGGGTGTCGTCCGGGCGGGCCATCCGGAGGGTGCTGTCGAGGAGCCTGACCGCGTCATTCATGAGAAGGATATCCAGGTCCAGCAGACGGGCGTTCAGCATACCGAGGGTGTGCCGGGACGTCACGACGGCGCCTGTCCAACTGTCCGCGGGCAGCAGGGTTCTGGCCTGCTCGTGGGTGGCGGCGTTGTCGATCACCACGAGGATGCGTCGGCCCTCCTTCGCGTACGAGGCGAGGATCGAGGTGTACAGCCGCTGCCGGTCCTGCACGCCGTGCGGGATGTGCTCGCCGGGCACGCCCAGGGCCCTCAGGAATCCCTCCAGCGCCTGTGCGGGCTCGACGCGGCGCGCGTCGTCGTAGCCGAACATGTCGACGAACAGCACGCCGCCGGGGAACCAGCCCCTGTCCCGGGCGGTGCGGGCCGACTGGAGGGCGAGTTCGGTCTTGCCGACACCGGCCAGGCCGCCGACCGCGGTGACGATCACGACCGGTCCGCCCGCGCCGGCGTCCGATGTTCCGGCGGCCGGGTCCAACCGGCCCAGCAGGACGTCGAGATGGGCATCCCGGCCGACGAACACCGGGGACACGGGCGGGAGTCCGTGCAGCGCCGGCGACACCTGTGGTGGTAACTCCATCTTGATGTGGCGGCCTTGGACGACGATGGAGAAGAACACTCCGCTGGATATGTTGTTGCTGGTTCCGGTCACGCTCATCGTGTATGCCGCCCTTGCGGATTCCGATGGTGCTGTCGCTCGCGCTTCGCGCCGGCCCTCGATCGTGACCGGGCAGCGCGCCTCCCCCACGTGCGCGAGGGTGCCCTGTGCCACGTGATGCCCAGGCTGAGAATGCCCCCTGCGGTGTGGCCGGAACCGCATGGGGCACGTCCGATGCGCGAGCCGTCGTCGCCGGGGCGGGGCCCGTGAGGCGGCGCCGTGCGTCCGTATCGCGTGAACCGATCCGTCCCGGGTAGGAAACGGGCTCGGACGTGGCCGGACGAACGGTCGCGCCGTGCACGAAGGGACGGTTGGGACATGACGTTGGAGCAGGCCGCCGAGGACGCGGTGGACGCGGTCGTCGTGAACGACGGACGTGTGCTGCTGGTGGACGTGCAGGGCGGCTGGAGCCTGCCGTCCGGTGTCCCCGAGCAGGCCGAGACGGCGCAGGCCACCGCCGCGCGGGTGGTGTACGAACTCACCGGCTATCTCGTGGACGGCTCCAGCCTTCTGGAGTCCGATTCCGGGGGCGGTCCGGCCGTGGTGTGCCACCTGTTGAGCGAGGACCCGTCGGGTGAGGCTCAGCTCACGGCGGGGCAACTGCGCTGGGCGCCGTTCGCCGACGCCATCGCCGCCGGGCTGCCGGCACCCGTGCGCACCTACCTGGAGGGCCATACGCCCGTGTAGGAAACACCGGAAGCCACGAACCTCCGCTTCCGAGACCCCGGCAGCGCGCGGCCGTCGAGGAGCGGTTCCTCGACGGCTTCAAGGAGTCGATGGCACGCAGCGCGCGGCCGAGGCGGACGCCCTCCGTGAACTCGAGCGCGGCGAAGCTGCCGTGTCTGGAGCACTCTCCAGCGAGGCGCTCGCCTGGCACGCCACCGAGGCCTGTCCGATCCTCAACGACCGCCGCCTCGACTACCCGCCCAAGGCTGCCGCAGCGCTCGTGCGCGACACGGCCTCCGGGAAGCTGTGCCTCGCCCGGACCGCCCGCCGGCCCCGCGACTGGACCACCGCCTGAAGCACGAGGGAGGCACGCCGGTCTCAGGCCGTCGCCTTCCGGATGCGGGCGAGCAGGGTCCGTAGATGCGCCCGGTCCTCCGCGTCCAGCTCGGCCGTCGCCTCCGCGAGCGCGAGGCCGTCGATCTCCTCCGCCTCGCGGTGGCACTCCCGGCCCTTGTCGGTGAGGCGCAGCAGGAACGCGCGGCGGTCGTGCGGATGGCGTACGCGCTCCACCAGACCGTCGCGTTCCAGGCTGTCGACGATGCTGGTCGTGGTCCGAGCCGCGACACCGGTCATCTCGCTCAAGTCCCGCATGCGGAGCGGCTGTTCGGCGTGCGCGAGCATCCGCAGGGCGCGCAGTCGCGCGACCGAGGCCCCGTTGGCGCGCAGCCGGGTCTCGACGAACTGGCGCAGCTGGTGCGTCGTCTCGTAGAGCTCGTCGACCAGGACGTCGCTGCTGCCGTGCACTGCCATGGCGTTCCCCGTTCCGTGGTGAGGGCCGATTGTACGAGCCGGCCGACGGCGATGAGCACTCACATAGTGAGTATGCTCAGCATGTGCTGCCGTTCCGACGCCTTCCCGTCCCCCGTGTCCCTGTTGTCCCCCGGATACCCCTCCGCCTGCGCCCCGGCCAGCGTCTCGTCGTCCCCGTCATGTGCGTCTGCGTGACGTTCATAGCCATCGTCGACGGAGCGATCACGACCGTGGCGCTCCCGTCGATCGCCCGCCAGTTCCACCTGACGACGGCCGCCCTGGACGGGGTGGTCGTGGTCTACCCGGTCTGCCTGGCCATGGCCATCCCCGCCTCCGCCTGGCTGGTCGAACGGTTCGGCGCCAAGCGGGTGCTGCTCACCGCCCTCGCCGCCTTCCTCGCCTCGTCGCTGCTGTGCGGCGCGGCGGCAGGACTCGGTCAGCTCGTCGCCGCCCGCGCGGTGCAGGGCCTGTCCGCCGGACTGCTCTTCCCGGCCGCCTCCTCCCTGCTCTACAGCACCTTCAACTCCTGGGAGCAGGTGCGGATCTCGCGGTACATGATCATCCCGCAGCAGATAGCCCCCGCCGTCGCGCCGATGCTGGGCGGCCTGCTGGTGGACCACCTGTCGTGGCGCTGGGTGTTCTACGTCAACCTGCCGCTCGGCCTGCCCGCCGTGGTGTTCGGGGCGTTGTTCCTCGCCGAGCACCGCGGGCACCGGCCCGGCCGCTTCGACCTCACCGGGCTGCTGCTGAGCGCGGCGGCTCTGGGCAGCGTGATGTTCGGCGTGTCCGAGGGACCCAACCGCGGCTGGTCCTCCCCCTCCGTCGTCACCGCCCTCGTGCTCGGCGCGGTCCTGCTGACCGCCGCCATCATCTTCGAACTCCGCGTCTCCCAGCCGCTGTTGAAGCTCCGCCTCTTCGCGGACCGGCTCTTCCGGGACACCAACCTGATCAACCTATTGGGCCTGGTGCCGATCCTCGGCGCGATGTACCTCGGCCCACTCTTCCTCCAGCAGGGACAGGGCCGTTCCGCCCTGGAGTCCGGCACGAGCACCTTCCCCGAGGCCTTCGGCGTACTGCTGACCGTCCAGGTCGCCGGGATCCTCTACTCCAGGGTCGGCCCCCGCATCATCATCGGCAGCGGCCTGGCGATGGTGAGCGCGGTCCTGCTGCTCCTCGCCACCTGCGACCAGGACACCGGCCTGTGGACCTTCCGCGGCTACATGTTCCTGCTCGGCATCGGCATGGGCGGTGTCTTCATGCCGACCACGGTGGCCTCGCTGGCGACCCTCTCCCGCAAGGACCTGGCCCAGGCGTCCACGCTCAACACGGTCGTACGGCAGACCGGCGGGGCCTTCGCGCCGGCGGCGGTGACCACGGCCCTGGTCCTGAGCACGCCCACGGCAGCCGCGGCCAATCCGCCCATCTCCGCCTACCAGCACGCCTACTTGGCCCTGGCCGCCCTCGCGGCGGCAACCGCCGTCTTCGCCTTCACGATCCCCGACGGCCCGGCCCGCGCCGCCGCGCGCGGCACCACCGCGTCGGGCGGCGGGAACGCTCCGGCTCCGCTACGACGCCACGAGGAGGCGCACTGATCGGCGTGGCGCCGGCCGCGACCCTCACGGGCCGACCGGCGAAACCGACCAGGAATCCCTGGAGTTGAGCACGGCGGTCGTGCACCCGGCGAGCTTCTTGCACCCCTGCGACAGAGCCGTCGCACGCTCGGCGGGCACCGGGCCGCCGATCTCCTCGGCCAGGGCGATGATCTTCTCCGGGCCCAACTCGCGGCTGGCCAGCACCAGTTGGTTCGGAGGTTCCCGGCGCACGTTCTCGTACCACCCCAGTGCCCGTACCGGATCGTCGTGCTGCGAGAGCGTCCAGGCCAGGACACGCGCGTCGACGATCGACTGGGAGCCGCCGTTCATACCCATCGGGTACATGGGATGGGCGGCGTCGCCGACCAGCGTCACCCGGCCGAAACTCCAGCGCGGCAGCGGGTCCCGGTCCACCATCGGATATTCGTGGATGCCGGTGGAGCCGCGGATCAGTTCGGGCAGGTCGACCCAGGTCAGATCCCACCCGGCCAGCCCGGCCAGCGCCTCCTCCGTCGGGACCGGACGGTTGGAGCGGTCCAGTCCCTCGCCGGGCTCCTGCCCGCGGATCTCCAGCACCCAGTTCATCAGCGCGGGACCGCCCTCGACCGCCGGGTCGGCTACGGGGTAGGCGACGAACTTGTCCCCGGGGCGGCCGCCGGCCACCACGACGATCTTCACGTGTTCTCCCTTGCGTTCAGGGTCTGACGGCTGGCTCTGTCACGCACCCGACGGCTGACTGTGTTTCGTGCCCGACAGCCGGCTGCGCTAGGGGCCCGACGGCCGCCGGAACGCCGTTGCGAGCCACACTGCCGCATGGCCGGAGTACCGGCCGCCGGGTCACCGCCCCCGCCAGGCGCACCACACCCCGTCATCCCAACTCGACCTGGACACTTGCCAGTTCGGCCGACGCGCCAGAGAAGGAAGCCCCGATGACTCACCGGAACAGCCGGGATCCCTTACCGCGGACTGCCGACGAGGCCGTCACCGAGGCCCAACTCGTCCATGTGGCACGGTTCGTGGCGCCGGTCGTCTCGGCCCACGTCGAACAGACCGAGCAGCAGCGGACGTTGGCCGAACCGAGCGTGAAGGCCCTGCGCGAGGCAGGGCTGTTCACGCTCGGCACCCCGCGCCGCTACGGCGGCCACGGCGCCGGTGTGCGCACGGCAGTCGACGTGTGTGCCGAGCTGGCCGCGGGGTGCGCGTCGAGTTCGCGGCTCGTCGGCATCGCGTACGGGGCAGCGCTGTTCGCCTCGCAACTGCCCGACGCGGTCCGCACCGCGGTCTGGGAGCCGGATCCCGACGCACTCCTCTGCGGGGCCGCCAATCCGTCCGGTTCGGTCACGGCGGTACCCGGCGGCCTCCAACTCGGCGGACGGTGGCCGTGGATATCCGGCATCGACCACGCGGCCTGGGTGCTGCTGGGCATCGTCCGGGAGGACCGCGGCCGGCCGGAACGTGGGCTGGCCCTCGTCCCCGCGTCCGAACTGACCGTGGCGGACACCTGGCACATGGCCGGCATGCGCGGCACCGGCAGCCGGACGGCCACGACGAAGCAACTCTTCGTCCCCGACGAGCGGTTCGTGTCGTTCGCCGAGATCGCCGAGGGGATCGGCATCCAGCGCCATCCCGGCGAAGCCCGGGTCGTCTTCCCGCTGTCCATCAATCTGCCGCTGGTCGGCACGGGCGTAGGCATCGCACGCGGCGCCCTCGAACTGGTCGTCCGGGACCTCGCGGGAGGCAAGCGGTCCGTCTCGCCCCTGCACTCCCACACGGCGGAAGCGGCACCCCACCAGCTGAACGTCGCCCAGGCCGCCACGCTGATCGACACGGCCAGACTGCACGTACGGCGCGCGGCCGACGAGGTCGACGAGGTCGCACGCGAGGGACGGCGCCCCGACCTGGAGACCCGGGCACGGCTGCGGATGGACGGCAGCCACGCGATGCGCTGCGCCCGCGACGCGGTCAGCCTCCTCCTCGACACGGCAGGCGCGAGCAGCTTCTCCGACGACTCACCGCTGCAACGCGCCTGGCGCGACATCGGGACGGCCTCCCGCCACGCGGCACTGAGCGTCGAGACCAGCCGGGAGCTCTACGGCCGCGTCCTGCTCGGCCGGCCCCTCCCCCACACCGACGTCGTCTGATCCCCCAACCGACATACCGACGTACCGACATATCGGCGTACAGACATCCCGGTGTACAGACGTCGTCCGATCCCCGCAGCGAAAGCGAAGGAGACCCGAACCGGTGGATGCACCCCAACCCTCAGCAGACTCGGCCCGCCCGGCAGTGGACCGCAAGGTCGCCCTGGTCACCGGCGCCGCCCGTGGCATCGGTGCCGCGATCGCCTGCTAACTGCACCGCCGCGGCCTGCGCGTGGCGCTGCTGGACCAGGACGCCACCGGCGCGCAGGCCCTGGCCAAGTCCCTTGATCCTGACGGGGATTCGGCCATGGCGGTGCACGCCGACGTCAGCGACCCCGAGGAGACACGGCGCGCGGTGGAAGCGGTGTCCTCGACGTGGAGCAGCCCCGATGTGCTGGTCAACAACGCGGCGCGTACGGCCCCCGGCTCGGTGTGGGACGTCGATCTCGACGAGTGGGACGCCTTGATGGCCACCAACCTGCGCAGCGTCCTCGTCCTCACCCGCCTCTGCGCACCGGCGATGCGGGAGCGCGGCTGGGGCCGTGTCATCAACCTCGCGTCGCTGGCGGGGCAGCAGGGAGGACTGGTCGCCGGCCCGCACTACGCGGCGGCGAAAGCGGGCGTACTGGTGCTGACCAAGGTCTTCGCCCAGGAACTCGCGCCCCACGGTGTCACCGTCAACGCCGTGGCACCCGCGGCCGTACAGACACCCGTGATGGACGATCTCCCCGCCGAGACGCTGCGGCGGGCCGCCGACCGTATTCCCGTGGGCAGGTTCGGGCGGCCGGAGGAAGTGGGCTCCTTCGTGGGACATCTGGCCGGGGAGGACACCGGATACATCACCGGCGCCACGCTCGACGTCATCAACGGCGGCTTGTTCATGAGTTGACTTCCTCCCCCGCCTAAAGGCGGGGGATTCCAGCGGTCGCCCGCTGGGGTTCCTGCTTCACCGACGACTGCCCCGTCCGGGAGGACTCCCGTTGAGGTCTTACACCCTCTCCACAGGCAGACGCCGCCAGCCCGGCGGCCAGGATGTTGCAGGCCGCGTTGATGTCGCGGTCATGTACGGCGCCGCAGTCGCACGTCCACTCGCGGACGTTCAGCGGCATCTTCCCCGCGAGGGTGCCGCAGGCCCCGCACAGCTTCGAGCTGGGGAACCACCGGTCGATCACGACGAGTTCGCGCCCGTACCAGGCGCACTTGTACTCCAGCATCGACCGGAGATCCGTCCACGACGCATCGGAGATGGCGCGTGCGAGCCTGTGGTTCTTCAGCAGGTTGCGGACGGTGAGGTCCTCGATCACGACCGTTTGGACGCCCCTATGACTGTCAAGCAGTCATGCCAGGACGGGCGTGAGCCCGGCACGTGGGAGGAGGGAGAAGATCTCGCGGGCGACGTAACGCTTGAGGCATCTGATCACTTCGCGCCGGGTCTTTCCCTCGCTGGTCCGCCGCTTGAGGTAGTCCTGGGTGCGTGGATCCCAGCGCAGGCGGCTCTGCACGATGCGGTAGAGCGCAGCGTTGGCCTGTCGATCGCCGCCGCGATTGAGGCGTCTTCGCTGCTGTTTGCCGGAGGAGCGCTCGACCGGGCTGGCTCCGCACAGCGCGGCGAAGGACGCCTCGTCGGCCAGGCGTTCTGGGTTGTCACCGGCGGTGATCAGGAGCGTGATGGCGCTGTCCGGGCCGACGCCGACGCGCTCCAGCAGTTGCGGAGCGTGGGACTGGACAAGGCCTGCCAGGCGTCGCTTCAGCTCGTCGATCTGCGCGGTCAGTTGCTGGATGCGCTCGGCCAGCAGCTGGAGCGTGACCACTGTGGCGTCCAGGACGTCGTCCCTGCCGAGGTAGCCGGGATCCGAGGTCAGGTTCGCGCAGGTGCGGATCAGCGCCGGGTTGGTCAGAGGGGTCAGTTGCTCCCGCAGGGCTGGGTCGGCGGACACCAGGACGGCCTTGAGCTGGTTGATGGCCTGGGTGCGGGCCTTGATGGCGGAGTCCTTGGCGAGTTTGAACATGCGCGCGATCTGCACCGGCCCATTGCCGGTCTTGGCCTGGGCAGTGGCTCTGCCGGAGATGACGGCCCGCGCGGCCGCCTGGGCGTCGACGGTGTCGGTCTTGCCCTGCTGCCGCTGGGCCGTCCTGTCGGGCCGGTTGACGTCGAAGACCTGGACGTCTCGGGCCAGGAGGTGGCGTGTCAGGGCTGCTCCGTAGGAGCCCGTGCCCTCGACTCCGGCACGCGTGAGTGTCCCGAAAGACCGGGCCCAGTCCAGCAGTTCGCGATAGCCGACCGAGGTGGCCGGGAACGCCTCGGTGGCCAGGACTCCGCCGAGAGGAGTAACCACGGCGGCGACGTGTGTGTCCCTGTGGGTATCGACCCCCAGAACGACCTCGCCGTCGGGCTGTCGCTGGCTGGCGTGCACACGGTTGGGCATACTGGCCACGGTCAATCCGCTCCCGGTCTGTTGGAGTGTCGGTTGGCCGACACCGGACCGGTCGGGGCGGTCAAAACTGTGACGGCGCCCTGTTCACGGCAAGGCCCCTATCGGGACACACCCCGCCGGCCCGGTGACAGCAAGCACCACCCCGGACCAACGACCGACAGATCCAAACCAGGACACCACGGTCCGTTCTCACGCGGGTCAAGCCGCAGCCCGGGACAGCACCCGCCGATTCTCACAGTTCTCACGGACGAGACGAGTCGACAGCTTGTGCAGGTGGTCGCGGCGCCGGTCGGCGATCCGCGCATGCACACGGGCGACCTTGCGGCGGGCCTTCTCCCGGTTCGCCGAACCCTTCGCCTTGCGCGACAGGTCCCGCTGCGCCCTGGCGAGACGGGCGCGGTCACGGCGCTCGTGCCGGGGGTTGGTAACCTTCTCGCCGGTGGACAGGGTCACCAGGGACGTGACGCCGGCATCGATACCGACCGCATTCGTGGTGGCCGGAGCCGGAGCAATACGCTCGTCGCACAGCAGCGACACGAACCAGCGGCCCGCACTATCACGGGACACGGTCACCGTCGTCGGTACCGAACCCTCCGGGAGGGGACGCGACCAGCAGATGTCCAGCGGACCGGCCATCTTCGCCAGCGTCAGACGGCCCTCGCGCCACGTGAAGGCGCTACGCGTGTACTCGGCCGACACGCGGGATTTCTTCCGGGACTTGAAGCGCGGGTACTTCGCGCGCTGGGCGAAGAAGTTCCCGAACGCCCTCTGAAGATGGCGCAACGCCTGTTGGAGCGGGACGCAGGACACCTCGGCCAGGAAGGCGAGTTCCCCGGTCTTCTTCCACTGGGTCAGCTCGGCCGACGACTGGACGTAGGAGATGCGGCGCTGCTCTCCGTACCAGGCCCGGGTGCGCTCCTCCAGCGCCTTGTTGTAGACGAGGCGGACACAGCCGAACGTGCGCGACAGCTCGGCCGCCTGCACACCCGTGGGGTAAAAGCGGTACTTGAACGCCCGCTTGACCTGCCGCGCCATACCTCACACCGTATCAACCCCTCTGTGAGCGGCGGGTGTCGGCCGCTAGACGGCGCACACCGGTCCGCCCTGACGGCGAACCCACTTTCCCTGCCCTGCTGCGCAGGAGCTTCGTTTCCTCCCCCAGCTGAAGCCGGGAGTATCCACGAAGAGAGCCCCGGTGAGGGGCGGGCGTAAAGTTCCGAGGTCGGAAGGGAGACGCGTATGGACGGGGACGGGCTTCCTGCGGCGCATCCGGCCGAGATGCTCATCGGCCGCGATCACGACCTCGGGCTGGTTCGGGGGTTCGTCGACGAGGCCATGGTCTCCGGCGGGGCGCTGCTGCTGTCCGGGGACGCCGGTGTCGGCAAGACGGTGCTGCTGGACGCCGCGGCCGGGCAGGCCCGGGTCACGGGCGCGCGGGTGGTGCGCGCCGCCGGTGTGGAGTTCGAGAGCGCGATCAGCTTCGCGGGTCTCCACCAGGTCCTTCAGCCGCTGCTGGCCGGTCTCGATCGCCTGACGGACCCGTACCGCACCGCCCTGAGCGTCGCGCTGGGTCTGGACCAGGGCGCGCCGTCCGATCAGCTGCTGGTGTCGAACGCGGCGCTCGCCCTGCTCGTCCAGGCCGCCGCGGAGCGCCCGTTGCTGGTGATCGTCGACGATCTCCCGTGGCTGGACCGTGCGAGCGCCGTGGTGCTCGGTTTCGTCGCGCGCCGCCTGAGCGGCAGTCGGGTCGGTTTCCTCGGCGCCTACCGGTCGGGGGAAGGAAGCTTCTTCGAACGCGGCGGAGTGGCCCATCACGACGTACAGCCCCTCGATACGACGGCTGCGGCGGCGTTGATCCAGGCGCGTAGCCCGTCCCTGGCCCCGCGCGTTCGCGAGCGGCTGCTGGCGGAGGCGCAGGGCAACCCGCTCGCCCTGCTGGAACTGCCCGTCGCGCTGACCGCCCCGCAGCGTTCCGGCGCCGCGGTGCCCGAACTGCTGCCGTTGAGTCGCCGTCTCCAGTCCGTGTTCGCGTCCCGCGTCGAGACACTGCCCGCGTCGACCCGGCTGCTCCTCCTGTACGCGGTCCTGGACGGCACCGGTGATCTGCGCGTCCTCACGTCGGCCACGTCCGAGCGGGTCGGCATGGAGGACCTGGCGCCCGCGGAGCGAGCCGGACTCGTGGACGCGACCACCGGCCGGCTGACGTTCCGCCATCCCCTCACGCGCTCCGCGGTCGTGGAACTCTCCACCAGCGAACAGCGCCGCGAGGTGCATCGCGCCCTGGCGGAGTACTGGTCCGACCGCCCCGGGCGACGCGCCTGGCACCTCGCCCACGCCACGGTCGAGCCGACCGAGGAAGTGGCGAGTCTGCTGGAGGAAGTGGCGCGCGACAATGTGCGGCGCGGTGACGCGGGCGGCGCCATCGCCGCGCTGCTGCGCGCCGCGGAGTTGAGCCCGCGCGGCTATGAACGCAGTCGCCGGATCGCCGAGGCGGCCTATCTCGGCGCGGATCTGACCGGCGATCTGCGCGATGTGCCCCGGCTCCTCGAAGAGGCCCGCCTGGCCGACGGCGGACGGGCGGGACCGTTGGTCGCCGCGGTCGCCGCCGCGCACCACATCCTCCTCAGCGGCGAAGGCGACCTCGGCACCGCCCACCGGCTGCTCGTCGGCGCGATCGACATGCAGCACCAGCCGTACGACGCCGCCGACCCGACCATGATCGACGCGCTGTACACGCTCGCCTGGCTGTGTCAGAGCAGTCAGCGCACGGAGCTGTGGAAGCCGCTGCACCGGGCGCTCGGCCTGCTGAAACCGGAGGTCCCGGACCAACTCGCCCTGACCCTCAGCACGATGGCCGACCCGGCCCGCACCGCACCGCCCGCGCTGGGGATGCTCGACGAGGCCATCGCCTCCCTCGACCAGGAGGCCGACCCTGTCCGGGTCATCCGGCTCGCCATGACCTCCCTCTACGTGGACCGGTTGCCGGCGTGCCGGACGGCGCTGCGGCGTGTGCTGCGCGACGGGCGGGACAACAGCTCGCTCACCGTGGAGATCCAGGGGCTGGTGTACCTGGGCCGGGACCATTTCGCGGCGGGTGAGTGGGACGAGCTGGAGGCGCGGGCCGCGCAGGGCCGGGATCTGGGCGAAGCGCACAGCTATCAGCTGCTGTCGACGGAGTTCCTGTACCAGCGGGCGCTGGTCGCCGCCGCCCGGGGAGACGAGACGGCCGCCAAAGCCCTCACGGACGAGATGACCTTGTGGGCGACACCGCGCGGTGTCGGTTCCTATCTGTCGTGCGCCTCGCATGCGCGGGCGCTCGCCGCGCTCAGCCAGGGCCGGTTCGAGGACGCCTACCGGCACGCGTGCGTCATCAGCCGCGCGGGGGAACTCGCCTCGCATGTCCCCCCGGCCCTGTTCGTCGTCATGGACCTCGTCGAGGCGGCGGTCAGAACGGGCCGGACCTCGGAGGCTACGGCCCATGCCGCGGCGGCACACGAGGCGGGCATCGCCGCGATCTCGCCACGGCTGGCCCTGCTCGTGAAGGCGTCGGCGGCGATCGCCGCAGGGGACCACGTGGCGATCGACCTGTTCGAGGAGGCGCTCGCCGTGCCCGGCACCGACCGCTGGCCCTTCGAGCTGGCCCGGGTCCGGCTCTCCTACGGCGAACGCCTCCGCCGGGTGAAGTCCACGACGGAGGCGCGCACCCAACTCGCCGACGCCATCGACACGTTCGAGCGGCTCGGTGCCCTCCCCTGGACGGCCCGGGCGGGCAACGAGCTGCGGGCGACCGGCCTGTCCGTCACAACCGCCGGGGTCACCGGAGCGGCATCACTGACGCCCCAGCAACGGGAGATCGCCCTCCTCGCGGCGGCCGGCCTCACCAACAAGCAGATCGCCGAACGCCTCTTCCTCTCCCCCCGCACCGTCGCCGCGCACCTGCGCCAGCTCTTCCCCAAGCTCGGCGTGGCCTCCCGCGCCGCGCTGCGTGACGCGCTGGCGGACCTGCCGCCCGACTAGAGCGGCAGGGGTGCTCAGAAGATGCCCTGCCCCGGCACCAGGATCCCCTTCGGGTCGTACGTCTTCCTGGCCTCGGCGAACCGCTTCCAGACCGGCCCGAAGTGCCGCTTCCAGTCGGCGTGTTGGAAGGGGATCGAGCCGACCGGGTACTGGGTGCCGCCGGCCGCCTGGACCGTCTCGTACGCGGACCGGTTGGCGTTCAGCAGTCGCTGTACGGTCGCCGTGTCCTCGGGCGGCGCGGCGCGCAGGACCGCGAACAGGTAGGGAATCGGGTCGTCGGGCATGCGCAGCAGCGGTGTGTGGAGGTGCTCGCGCAGCAGCGGGTAAAGGAGGACGACGCCGGGTCCCAGGTCGGCCGGGGTGAGCGCGCCCAGGAGGGTGCCGGCCACGTCGGCGGTTCTGCGGCCCGGGATGACCACGTTGAGCCAGGGGTGGGCGTAGGCCCACAGGCCCGCTTCCTTGAGCGCGGCGACGGAGGCGGCGAGCCGGTCGAGGAAGTCGTAGTAGCCGAGGTCGGTGATCTGGGCGCCGGACGCGACGTGGCGCAGCCCCCGCAGGAGGACGGTGTCGTCGGGGGTGTCCCCCACCGGCGGCCCGTAGGCGACGGCCTCGATGGCGAACTGGTTGAAGACCCCGGCGGTGTCCGCACCGACCTGGCCTTCGAGGTAGGCGAACCGCCCCTCGGTGGCGAGGAGTTGCTGGTCGTCGAGGAAGGTCTGGAGGTCGTCGTACGGCAGGAGGTAGTGCCGTACGGTCTCCGGGGCCGGGACGAGGCGCAGGGTGGCGCCGACGATCACCGCGCACTGGCCGAGGCCGGCGAGTACGGCGTGGAAGAGATCGCGGTGGCGGGTCGGGGAGCAGCGGAGCAACTCGCCCGCTCCGGTGACGACTTCGAGTTCGAGGACGTTGTCGACCTGGGCGCCCTGCTGGTGGCTCTGGCCGCCGAGTCCGCCGACGGAGAGGGTGCCGCCGACGGAGAGTTCGAGGTAGTCGGTGAAGACGGGCGGGGTCAGACCCTGGGCGATGGCCGCTTTGGCGACGTCGCTCCACTTGGCGCCCGCGCCGACCGTGACGCGTGAACTCCCCGTCCGTACCGGGCCGATGGAGGCGAGCGGCCCGGTCTCGATGATCAGGCCGCCCTCGACCTGCGCCTGTCCGTTCGTACCGTGGCCCTGTCCGCGCGGGGCCACACGGAGCCCGTGCAGATTGCAGAACCGCACCATCGCGACGACGTCCCGTACGGAGCCGGGTCGCAGGACCGCGGCCGGACGCCGGTGCACGATGTGCCCGAAGTCGTCAGCGTCCGCGGTCAGCGAGGCGTCGTCGGTGTGGAGCGTGCCGTCCAGGTGCGGGAGGCCGGTGAGCGGCCGGCCGGTGTCGGTCGCCGCCCAACTGCGCGTGAAGGGATCGAAGCCGATCACCACGGCTGAACCTGCGACCAGGCCGCGCAGAGCGGTGCGTCGAGACGGGGTGCGGGGCATGTGGTCCTCCTGAGACCGTCCGTGAAACGATCAACGACGGCACAGTCTAGGCACGTTGGGGTACGGAATAAGGGCTCTGCACGGGCGAGTTCCCTGACCGGTTCGGTACTTGCCGCGGCTGCCCGGCCTTGCTAGTCGTCGTCCTGGCTGCTCGGGTTCTGGCCCAACCGCCGCTTCTTGCCGGAGCTGCGCAGGAGGTCGCTCGCGGTGAGGGTCACGGTCGCCACGACGCGTGCCCAGCGGGGCCCGCCGCGCTCGGCCCAGAACACACACGCACACCCACCGATGAGGAGCACCAAGACGCCGAGCAGCAGTACAACGATCATGTTTCCCACCCCTGTTGCGTACGTACGGTCCGGTGACGCGTACGTTCCTGATGATCTTCTCAGGTCGGGACGCGTCGACCCGACTCACCCGTCCCGCATCCACGCCCGCGTGCCGAACGAGGCGCATGCCCGCGAGGCCACGACGGCCGCCGCCCGCAGCGCCTCGGCGAAGCCTTCCGACGTGAGACGGCTCCCCGCGAGGTGATACGCGAGGGCCCCGTGCAGGACGTCGCCCGCGCCCAGCGTGTCCGCCACCTGCACCGCGGGGACGGCCACCGTGCCTTCGTGACCCGGCCCCGCCCACAGGATGGGGTCCGCTCCCCCGGTGACCGCCGACCAGACGACCCCGTGTTCCCGCAGGAAGCGGAGCGTGTCCGTCGGGGCGCTCGTGCCGGGTGGGCGGAAGTCGGCCGAGCAGACGGCCACGTCGACGAACGGCAGCAGGTCCTGTGTGCCGGGCTTCCAACTCCCGCCGTCGAAAAAGGTCTTACGGCCGAGGGCACGCGCGGAGGTGGCCGCGGCGACGGCCAGTTCCATGTGGTGGCCGTCGAACTCGACGATGTCGCAGGCCGCCACCTGCGCGTCGAGGTCGTCGGGCGGGGCGAGCCGGTGTGCCGTCGCGTTGGTCGAGGCGACGGCGCGTTCCCCGGTGGACGCGGTGACCAGGACGGAGGAGACGGCGGGCGGCTGTGTCGAGTCGGGCGCCAGGTCGGAGACGGTCACGCCCAGCGCGTCCAGGTCGGACGCCACCCCAACTCCCAGCGCGTGGGCGCCAATTGCTGTCAGGAGCGTGGCCGCGCCGCCCAAGTGGCCGAAGGCGACAGCCGCGTTGGCCGCCGGGCCACCAGCGGCGACCGCTTGCTCCCGAGCCGTGAGCTTCTCGTTCGAGCGCGGTGCATGGTCCACGAGCTGGATGACGTCCAGGGTGCACAGACCGACGAAAAGCCCTCTGGGGCGCCCTCTCTCCACCAACGACCTCCTCACGCCATTTACTAACAATTGGTTGAGCAGTTCAGGCTGATAAATCTACTGTTAGTAACTATGAAGGTGAACAGCCCGAACGACACCGCTCGGCTCGCGTCCGAGCTGCGGCTCGCGGTGGGCCGGGTGACGCGGCGCCTGCGTCAGGCGCATGCCGTGGGGGACGTGTCACTCTCCGGAGTCTCCGTCCTGGCCCGGCTCTCCCGCGACGGTTCCGAATCACCGACGTCCCTCGCCGAGGCGGAGCGGGTCCGCCCACAGGCGATGGCGAGCACCCTCGCGCTGCTCGAACAGCGCGGGCTGGTCCGTCGTAGCCCCGATCCGGCGGACGGGCGGCGGAGCATCCTGGCGATCACGGACGAGGGTCGCGCCGTGCTGGCCGAGCGGCGCTCCGCGTCGGTCCACCGGCTCGGGGCCGTCCTCGACGAGTTCACCGCGGAGGAGCGCGCGGCCCTCGCCGCGGCCCTGCCCCTCCTCGACAGACTGGCGGAGCGACTGTGAGCGGGCGCGCGCACATACCCGGCGACGGACAGGGGAACGGGGGCGTCCGACCGTCGCTGCTGGGCGCCGTGCGCTCGGGGCGTCGTAAGGACGCTCCCCCCGGGCCTAACTACAAGTGGGTCGCGCTGTCGAACACCACGCTCGGCGTGCTGATCGCCACGATGGACGCCTCGATCGTGATCATCTCGCTGCCGGCGATCTTCCGCGGGATCGGCCTCGATCCGCTCGCGCCGGGCAACATCGGCTATCTGCTGTGGATGATCCTGGGCTATTTGCTGGTCTCGGCGGTGCTGGTCGTCGTGCTCGGCCGGCTCGGTGACATGTTCGGCCGGGTGAAGATCTACAACATCGGCTTCCTGATCTTCGCGTGCGCGTCCGTCGCGCTGTCGCTGGACCCGTTCCGCGCGGGTGCGGGGGCGATGTGGCTGATCCTGTGGCGCGTCGTGCAGGCCTTCGGCGGTTCCATGCTCACCGCCAACTCGGCTGCCATCCTCACCGACGCCTTCCCCGCCCGGCAGCGCGGAATGGCGCTCGGCATCAACCAGATCACCGCCCTGGCCGGTCAGTTCCTGGGCCTGCTCGCCGGTGGTCTGCTGGCCGTCGTCGACTGGCGCGCGGTGTTCTGGGTGAGCGTGCCGATCAGCATCACCGGCACGATCTGGTCGTACCTGAGCCTGCGCGAGACCTCGGCGGGCCGCCCCGGCCGCATCGACTGGCTGGGCAACCTCACCTTCGCGGCAGGCGCCGGAATCCTCCTCGCGGGCATCACCTACGGCATCCAGCCCTACGGCGGCAGCGCCACCGGCTGGGGAAACCCGTGGGTGCTCAGCGGCCTGATCGGCGGCGTCGTACTCCTGCTGATCTTCTGCTACGTCGAGACACACATCGCCGAACCGATGTTCAACCTGGCCCTGTTCAAGGTGCGGGCCTTCGCCGCGGGCAACCTGGCCGCCCTGCTCACCGCGATCGCGCGGGGCGGACTCCAGTTCATGCTGATCATCTGGCTACAAGGCATCTGGCTGCCGTTGCACGGCTACGACTACGAGGACACCCCGCTGTGGGCGGGCATCTTCATGCTCCCGCTCACGCTCGGCTTCCTCATCGCCGGGCCGCTCTCCGGCTATCTGTCGGACCGGTTCGGCGCCCGGATGTTCTCGACGACGGGTCTGGTCGTCGTCGCGCTGTCCTTCCTCGGTCTGCTCGCGCTGCCCATCGACTTCGACTACGGGATGTTCGCGGCACTGTTGCTGCTCAACGGTCTCGGCCAGGGCATGTTCTCCGCGCCGAACACGTCGTCCATCATGGGCAGCGTGCCGAGCGAGTACCGGGGTGTCGCCTCGGGCATGCGGTCCACCTTCCAGAACTCGGGCACGGCCCTGTCCATCGGCGTGTTCCTCTCCCTGATGGTGTCCGGGCTCGCGACCTCGCTGCCCAGGACGCTGAGCCACGGACTCCAGATGCACGGGGTACCGGCCGGCGCGGCCGAGCAGGCGGCGTCGCTGCCTCCGGTGAGCACGCTGTTCGCCACGTTCCTCGGCAACAACCCCATCCAGCACCTGCTCGCGTCCGATGGAACCCTCGACCACGTCACCGCCGCCCAGCGCGCCGTCCTGACCGGCCACACCTTCTTCCCCCAGCTGGTCTCCGGCCCGTTCCACCACGGCCTGACCATCGTCTTCAGCGTCGCCGCCGGCATGGCCCTGGTCTCCGCGGTCGCCTCGGCCCTGCGGGGCGGCCACCAGCCCGACCCGGAACCCGAACCGACACCGGCCAATCGGCCCCCCGCCCCGGCGGAGACGCCCGAGACATCACAGGCGGGGCCGAACGGGACGTCGTAGGACCCCGCAGAAACGGATCCCATGCATCGGCGGGTCCCGGCACTCCGGGGCCCGCCAACCTGCCATCCGGTCATCCGGTCATCCGCGGATCAACAGGACGCCTCCCAGCGCCCAGCGGTGGGAGCGGATCCTGACGTTGAGACTGGTCCAGGTGCCGCGCCCATCGCGCCGGCCGACCCCGGACTCCCGCCGGTGCTGCCGTATCCGCTCCACCATCCGCCGGCGGTGACCCCGCACGCCGACTCCCCGCCGCTGAACGTGCTGCTCGGGCCGACCCGAGCCGCCGGAGTCAGGTCACCAGGAGGTGCGGCTCTGCGACTGCTCGGCCGGCTCCCTCGGCGGGAACACGGAGTCGCCGCCGAACAGCGGGGCGGGCGTAGGCTCCGACGTCTGCGTCTCGGCGTCGCCGAGCATCATGTCGGGGTCGAACATGACGATCACGGCCGCGACCAGGAGGACGAGGAGCGGGCCGGCGAGCATCACGAGGAGGAACGCGACCAGGTCGGCCGAGGACTGCGAGGCACCGGCCACGTTCGTGAGGTGGACGGAGACCGCGGCCATGCCGGTGTAGTGCATACCGGTCACGGCCACGCCCATCACCAGGCTCGCGCCGAGGCTCGCCCACAGCGCGTGGATGGAGACCGCCGCCCACAGCGCCGCGGTGGCGGCGGCGACGGCGATCACGACGGAGAGCACCACGGTCGTAGGGTCGTAGTGGAGGGTGCCGTTCGTGTGGATGGCGGCCATCCCGAGGTAGTGCATGGCCGCGACACCGAGCCCGGTGACGGCGCCGGCCACCCCCAGGTTCAGCGGGGATCCGCCCCGGTAGCCGACCAGGAACACTCCTACGGCGACCACCGCGATCGCCACGACGAGGCTCAGGAGTGTCTTCGTGGCGTCGTAGTTGACGAGCGCGCCCTCGACGCTGAAGCCGATCATGGCGATGAAGTGCATGGTCCATATGCCGCAGCCGATCGAGACGGCGCCCAGTGCCAGCCAGCGGGCTCTGTGCTGCGGGCGGCGCAGTGAGCGGGTCGTGCAGCGCAGCCCGAGGGCCGCTCCCAGACACGCCATCAGATAGGCGGCGACGGGGGTCACCGCGCCGTAGTAGAAGTCGGAGACGGTGGCGGCGGTGGCTGTGACGGTCATCGAGGGTTCCCTTCACGTACGTGACGGCTGACGGCACCGCAGTCGCGGTGGGCCGGCACGGTGACGCGGCGCACGCTCCCGTCCGGCAGGCCGCGGAAGGTGCCGGGTCATGCCGGGCGCGGCCTCCGGTCGGGAAGGGCGCAGGGACACAGGGTGCGCTACGGCAGGGGCGCGCGCGGATCCACCACTCCCGCCCCTGCCGCACGTTCGTACCGGCTCGGCCGGGCGGACTGACCTGCACGAGCGCGCGGACATCCTGCTGATGAGCCACAGGACACGGGGAACCGAACGGTCGAGATCTGGCCACCTGGCCGAGTTGTGCATGATTCAATCACACGCTGCGCACATTTCCTGCACAATCCGGATAGGTGTTAGCCGAATCGATACATCGCCACCACTGCCCACAAAGCCCACCACTAGGGCGAGTTCGGTCATCCCGAGTTCAACGTCCGGCGCTCCGGCCGCCGTCGACGTGGAGGATCTCGCCGGTGACGAAGGGCGCCTTCTCCAGGAAGACGATCGCGTCGACGACGTCGCCGACCTCGCCCATCCGCCCGAGCGGGTGCAGCGCGGCGAGACCCGGGGACGCCTCCGGGTGCACGGGGGTTCTGATGACGCCCAGCGCGACCGCGTTGCTGCGGATGCCCCGGGAGGCGTACTCGATCGCCAACGCCCTGGTGGCGGACTGCAGTCCGCCCTTGGTCAGGGACGCGAGCAGCGCGGGGGTCGTGGAGTCGGCGTGGTCGGCGAGGCTGGTGCTGATCTGGACGAGGTGGCCGGTGCCCTGACGGAGCATCTGCCGGACGGCGAGCTGGGTGATGTGGAAGAAGCCGGTCAGGTTGACGCCGACGACCGTCTCGTACTCCTCCCGGGAGTACTCGGTGAACGGCTTGGCGAGGTAGCGGCCCGCGTTGTTGACGAGGGTGTCGATCCGGCCGAACCGTTCGATCGCGGCGGCGACGACGCGCTCGGCCGTGGCCGGATCGGCGATGTCGCCCTGGACGGTGAGGACGTCCGGGTCCGCGGCGGGGGTGATGCCGCGCGAGGTCGCGACGACGGCGTGGCCGAGCCCGCGGTACGCCTCGACCAGACCGGCGCCGATGCCCTGTGACGCGCCGGTGATGACGGCGACCTTCTTGACGGGAGTGTCCATGGTGGCCCTCTGCGTGGTGACGGTGCGGACCGGCAAGCCTTGTCGGCCGGTGCCGCTCGGGTAGGGCATGACTACCTGTGCGGAGGCGCGAGTTGGGGGAACTCGGCAGCGGGTCGCGCTCCGCCGCGGGCCCCGGGGTTCTCAGATGCCGACGTGGTGATGGGCCGCCCATGCGGCCGGTGCGTCGCCGTAGTGGACGCGGACCTGTCGCGCCGTACGGGCCAGGGCTGCGGCCGGTTGGTCGCGGGCGGTGTCCAGGGCGTCGTAGAACACGCGGGCCGTCGTCTCGGCGACGGCGTCCGGTACGCGCCACAGGGTGCCGATCACCCCGGAGAACCCGACGAGCAGGAACGCGGACGTGAGGTGGATGGCCTCGTCCGCGAGGGCGCGGGGCGTGTACGTCGTCTCGCACGCCGAGAGGTACGCGAGGCGGCCCCAGCCGCCGCGGCGCGCGGCGATCTCGGCGAACGTCAGGTCGAGGTCCGGCAGCAGGAAGCGGCTGGTGCCCGGGTCGTCCTGGTCCGCCACCGCGTGCAGCGCCAGGTGCAGATGGGTGCAGGTGATCAGCGCGGAGACGAGGGCCTCCCGCCCGCACTCGGCGAGGTCGAGCGGTTCGGCGCCGAGGCGGTCCGCCGCCGCGCGGGCCTCGCGGCGCGCGGCGGGCAGTTCCGGCAGTCCGGGGCGGCGTACGTCGGCGTGCACGACGGCCGCCACCGTACGGTCCGGTGCCGCGCCACGGGCCCGCGCGTGGTGCAGGGCGGTGACCGTCGGCGTGTACGAGGACACCGTGCGGTCCACCAGCGACTTCGGGATCCCCGAGGCGTCCTGGGTACCCGACGCGGTCGCGGCGTGCAGCGGCAGCCGGCACAGCGCCTGGGTCGGTACCCACCAGACGCGGGTGTCCGGATCCGTCACCCGCAGCTCGGCGAGGACCGGGGCGGCCACCTCCCGCCACAGCAGGTCGAGGGTCGCCGTGACCCGTTCGTTGGCCGCGTCGACCTCGTCCTGCGCGGCCCGGGGATCCAGCGCGGTGACGACGTCGGTGTGGAGCGCGTCCGCGGCCTCCTCCACCTCGTCCGCGTCCAGGCCGTCCAACGGAACGTGCCGCAGCCCCTCGGCGGTGAGCACCAGCGCGTCGCAGCGGTACTCGCTGACGTTCACCACGACCACCGGACCGTGTGCGGCCTCGGCGAGCAACGACTCGACCGACGGCGGCAGTTGGAACCCGGCCCGCCCGGGCGACGCCCTGATCCCGCCTACGACGAGGGCGAGTTCGGCCTCCAGGTCCCGGCGGCGTTCCCGCTCGCGGCCCGTCGCCTCCGCCGTCGGGGGCAGGGTCGGCAAGGTGAGCGGGGGATGGTCCAGGCGGTCGAGCGCGTCGCGCAGGTCCTCGAAGCGCCGGGCGAGATCGGCGTCGGCGTCGTGGAGGTCCGCGAGGTCGGCGTGGATCCCCGACCGGCGGTTGAGGAGCACGCCGCGGCCCAACTCCAGCAGACTCAGCGCCCGTTCGGGATCGCCGCAGGCCAGCCACATCGCGGCCGCGTCGCTCGCCAGTCCCGCGGCCCCGGCGAGCCTGCGCTGGGCGTCGGGGCGTTCCAGGCGACGGGGCGTGGCGGCCGGCAGCAGTTCCACACCGAGCGCGAACGCCTCGGCCGCGGCCCGCGCATCGCCCGTCAGCGCCGCGAGCCGGCCCTCCTCACGGGCCGCGTACAACCGTACGTCCGCCGGGCCGGTCCCGGTCCGGGCGGCGGCGCGCAGCGCGTCGAGCGCTCCTGCCCGGTCGTCCGCCTCGTGGGTGGACTCGTGCCGCAGGTTCAGTACGTAGGCGAGGTTGGCCAGCCAGCGGCTCAGGCCGGGGTCGTCCGGCGGGGTGTCCGCGACCACCCGGCGGGCCAGCGTCGCCGCCTCGTCGAGGTCGCCGTCGCCGGACCGGGCGGCCAGGGCGAGCAGCAGACTGCCGCGGACCGCGGTGGCGGACCGGCCCTCGTCGAGGACGGCCAGGGCACCGCGCGCCGCGTCGACGGCCTCCGCGGCAGCCGCCGCGCGATGTGCGGACGCCTCCCGCAGCGAGACCGCCAGATTGGCGAGCTGGAGCGGCAGTTGTGGATCGGTGGGCGCGGTGGCATCCACGGCCGTGCGCAGACTGACGAGGGCCCGCTCCAGCGTGTCCTGGTCGCCGGTGATGGCGTGGAGCGCGTGCAGCGCGAGGCCGTGAGCACCCGCGACCGTCGCCAGCCGCCGGGACGCCGGCCCGGCCGCCATGGCCTCCTCCAGGAGCGCTAGTGCCTCGGACAGGTCGTCCCGGACGCCGAGCGCCTCGTGGCGTTCGGTGAGGGCGGTGGCCAGATTGCTGAGCAGCCCGGGGCGCTCGGGGTGACCGGCCGGGACCAGGTGCAGCGCCTCGCGCTGGAGGTCGATGTCCTCGTCCAGGTCGTCGAGGTCGCCGTCACGGGTGTAGCGCGCGTACAGCGCCCCGCCCAGGTTGCTCAGCCGCAGCACCCGCTGGTGGGCGGGACCGTCGCCGTGTACGGCCGCCCGGCCGGCGGTGATCGCGTCGTCCAGTTCGTCGTCGGCGCCGTGCAGCCGGGTGCGGGCGGCGAGGGCGGAGCCCAGGTTGTTGAAGTGGATCCCGGCGTCGGGGTGATCGTCGCCGAGCAGGGCGAGGGCCTCGTCGAACCGGCCGATCGCCGCGTCGAGTTGGGCGGGCTCGCCGGTCTCCTCGTGCCGCAGGCGCAGCAGGACGCCGAGGTTGCCGATGCGCCCGGCACGGTCGCCGGGCGGCCCGGCCTTGAGCGGGGCGGCCGACTCGCCGTGCGTGATCGCCTCGTCCAGCAGCGCGGGATTGTCGCTCAGCAGATACCCGCAGCGCAGGACGTCGGCGAGGGTGTCGAGTGCGTCGGCCCGGCGCTGTACGTCGTCCCCGGCCAGCGCGAGCGCGGTCCGTGCCGTCCGCCCGGCCTCCTCCGCCACGCCGATGTCCTCGTGCTGGTCGGCCCACTCGCACAGCACGGCGGCGGCGATCTGCCAGACGTCGGAACGGCCGGCGGGCGGGCCGGCGTCGGCCGAGCGGGACGCCTGACCTCGGGCACCGGCGCGGTGGAAGTCCGCCGACCCCGATCGCACGGTTTCGGAGGCCGTCGCCGCGCGTACGACCGCGACCGCCTCCGCCAGCGCCTCCGGGTCCCCGGCGTAGTGGCACTCGGTCAGGGCGCCCGCCAACAGGCAGGCCCGCTTGGCGTGTTCCTCGTCGCCGTCGGCCGTGCGGTGCAGTGCTTCGCGTGCCGCGGTGGCGGCCTCTTGCGCGAGACGTGGATCGTCGCTGCGGCCGGAGCGGTAGCGAAGGACCTGCGCGAGTTCGGCGTATTCGTCGGCCGCATCGAGCCCGTGCTCCTCGCACTGCGCCACCGCGTCCCGGGCCGCCGCCTCGGCGCGGGTGAGCGTCTCGGCCTCGCCGTCGTGCTCGTACCGCATCCGATGGGCCTGGGCCAGGTGCAGCAGCGAACCGCCGCCCGCGGCGAGCGAGTCCCCGATCACCACGACGACCTCCTCGAACAGCTCGGGATCGTCGAGGTCCGAGCCCGCCCCCAGCATCAGTTCGGCCACCGACGAGAGGACCATGATCCGGGACAGCGGGTCGTCCGGGGCCCGCTCCGCGGCCCGGCGCGCGGTGGAGACGGCCTCCCGCAGCACCCCGGTGTCGCCCGTCATCGCGTGTAACGCGGCCTGGGCTTCGGCGAGTTGCCCGAGGACCACCGCCTCGTCCGGTCCGGCGTCGGCCAGGGCCCTTTGCAGCGCCTCCACCGACCGCGCCCCCGCGGCGGCGCCGCCACCGCGCCGGGCCGACCCGGCGTGCAGCGCGGCGATCCCCTCCAGCAGCGACACCCGGTCCTCCCGCCCGGCGCACCCGAGGGCGGCTTCCAGAAGGCCGACGGCCCGGTCCGTGCGGCGCGGGAAGCGGCCGTCCACGGTCGCCCGGCGGGCGCGCCGCAGCGCCAGGGCCAGTCGCAGGCGGCGGTACGGCGACGGCTTCACCGCAGGGGGCGGTGCCGCCTCAGCGTCGGTCGTCGTCGCCGTCGGCTTCTCCCGCCGTGTCCTCGCCTCGCTCGGCGATGATGTGCACCAGGGCGGTGACCCGCTCCCGCAGGGGCTCGGGCGGCGGGATGTCGGCCGGGTCGGCGATGCGGTCCACCCGGTTCGGGCTGAGGACTTCGAGCCGGGCGACGGCGGCTTCGAGAGCGGGCCCGTCCCCCGCGTCGCAGGCCGCCGCGAGCGCCTCGACCGCGGCGGCGGGACGCGACCAAGCGGCGTGCGGAAGCCGCGACTTGGAGATGTCCTCGAGCAACACGCGGGCCCGCGTGAGCAGCGCGGCATCCAGGTTCGTTCCGGGTGAATCCGCCCTAGACTGCATGGGCTCAACTGTAGCGAGAACGCCGGGAGTGGCGACGCGAGGCGGGGGTGTACCGGCACGTGACCGAGGGAGAAGTGACGGAGCGGAAGGTCACGGAGCAGGAGGTCGCGGTCCACGTCTTCGCCCCGCTGTACGGCGGACGCGCCGAGGAGGGGATGGCCTCCGTCCGGGCGTTGTGGGGGCGCTTTCGTGAACTGCAGCACGCGGACGGGGAGTTGTACGAGGCGCTGCCGGTCCGGGTGCCGGACGACCTGCTCGCCCCCGCTCCGCACGGCCCGGTCGTGGTGGCGGGAGTGCAGTCCGCCGACCTGCTCGACCAGGCGGTACTGCGACGGCACGGGGAGATCGTCAACGTGTCCGTCCTGCTGGGCGCCGGTCCGGGCCGGGAGTGGTCCGGGTTGCGTGAGCGGTTGGAGACGATCGTGGGCCCGTTCGGGTCGTGTCATCTGGGCGCGGTGACAATGGAGTTGGGGAAACTGCCGGCGGGAACACCCGGGGACGTCGACCTGTCGGAACCGGAGGGCGGCGACGCCTCGCACCGGTGGCGGCTGTTGCGGATGCTGGGGCGGGTCGGCGCGGACCCGCGGCTCGGATCCTGGGCGTGGTCGCACAACCACCGTCCCGAAATGCCGCACTTCGTCCGCTACTTGATGCACATGACCGCGCTGCGCCACCAGTGGGCGACACATCACTCGCTCGGCGACGCGCGGGCCACCGGGCAGGACGGGACGCTCGCCGCGGTGCGGCTGCCGTACTGGGGCGCGGAGCACTACGAGTTGACGGGGGCCGAGGCCGAACTCCGGTTCATGCGGCGCGTGGTGGAGACACTCCGGGAGAACGCCCAGCTCGCCCTGGAGGACTCGGGTCTCGACGGCGAGACCGTCCTGGACGCGGACCGGCGGTTCGGCTCGTCGTTCCTCCAGCGGCTGGACGACCTCCTCGCCCTGAGGGAACTGACCGGTTCGGCCGGCCCGGCCGAGCCGGCGCGAGGTCCGGCACCGGAGCGGAGCCCCCGGGCGGCGGGACGGGACCGGGTGCTGGCCGTCGTCGACGAGTGGTTCCCCGCCCACGGTGGCCTGAGCGCCTTCAACCGCGGGCTGTGCATCGCTCTCGCCGAGGCCGGCGCGAACGTCCGCGTCCTGGCGGTGTCCTCCACTCCGGAGGAACGCGCGGACGCGGACTACCATCACGTGCAACTCGTCGACGCCGCCCAGCCGGGCGTCCCGGGGAAGGAGTCGCTGTTCCTGCGGCCGCCGTTCACCGATGGATTCGAGCCCGACCTCGTCATCGGCCACGGCAGGGACATGGGGCTGGCCGCCCGGGCGCAGGTGAAGCAGTACTTCCCGAACGCGGGGCGACTGCACTTCCTGCACGTGGAGCCGGACCGGGCGGAGGCCCAGAAGCCGCAGGCGGAAGCGGACTTGGCGGTCCGCTCCCAGGACCGCACGGAGCGGGAACTCGAACTCTGCGTGGGCGCCCTGCGGTCGGTGGCGGTCGGCCCACGGCTGGCGAAGAACCTGCGGCGTCATCTGCGCACACGGACTCTGGCCCCCGTGGTGCGCGTCGACCCCGGATTCGACGGCAGGCCCGCCGCCACCGCTCCGGGCCTCGACGAGATCCCGCAGATCCTGATGATGGGCCGGCTGGACGACGCTTCGCTCAAGGGGCTCGACATCGCCTGCCGGGCGCTGGGGGCGGCGGCACCGAAGAGAGCGGAGCACGGCTCCTGGGAACTGCTGGTCCGCGGCGTTCCCGACCAGAAGTCGCGGGAGCTGTACGAACAGGTGGAGGACTGGATCGGCAACCCCGCGGTGGATGTCACCCTCCGCCCGTTCTCCGCGGATCCCCGGCACATCATGGAGGACGTGGCGCGGGCGAGTCTGGTCCTCATGCCGTCCCGCGCGGAGGCGTTCGGCCTGGTCGGTCTGGAGGCGATCGCCGCGGGGGTGCCCGTGCTGGTGAGCGGGCGCAGCGGGCTCGGCGTGCTGTTGCTCGACCAGGGGCAACTGCCGGTCGCGCAGCAGGCCGTGGTCGACGTGGCCGCCACGGTTCGGGACCTGGAGACGGACGTCCGGATGTGGGAGAAGTCGATCCACGCCGTCATGCGGAGCCTGCCCGCCGCCTTCCGTGACGCCGCCGAACTCCGCGAGGAGATGGCCGCCCGCTGCACCTGGGCCACGGCCGCCTCCACCGTGCTCGGCTGCCTCCGCCCCGACGAACCCGCCTGACCCGCGGCCGGCCCTCCACGTCTCCCCTGTCCACGTGGAGGGCCGGAGCCGGATGGGGCGCGGGTTTCAGTGGGTCTGCACGGCTGTCGACCTCCTGCGGCCGGCCGGGGGCCGATATCCCCTCGGCGTGGAATCCGCAGGCAAACACGCGGATCCGTCCGGCCGTCCGTGGTCCTGGAACACACTGGAATCGTCTGGACCCGCGCGGTGCGGATCCGTGAACGTCCCCGCGGAGGAACGGTGGTGAACGAAATACCCCGCCCGTCCGGCCGGCCCGCCGAGGCACTGGCGCAGCGCCTGGCGGTCGAACTGGCCCGGGCTGTCGTCCGGGCCGAGAAAGGGCTCGCCGGAACGCTGGACCGCCGTGAACTCGCCCGCCGTCTCAACGTCTCCGCCAGCAGCCTGTACGCCTATCTCAACGGCACCACCCTGCCCGCCACCGGAGTCTTCGACGCGCTGCTCGCCGCGCTGGGCGTCTCCGGACCCGAGGCCGGCCGGCTGGCCACCCTGCGGGACGAGGTCGACGCGGCCCGGCGGCTGCGCCCGACCGCTGCCCGCCGGTCCCCCGGCGCTCTCGCCGTACCCCGTCAACTCCCGCTGAGCCACCCCGTGTTCGTTGCCCGGGACGCCGAACTCGGCCGGCTGGACGCGGTGCGGAGCCCGTCCGGCGACCCCGCCCCGGGCCGGGCGGGGGTCGCCGTCGTCGAGGGAACCGCGGGCGTCGGCAAGACCGCGCTCACCCTGCACTGGGCGCACCGGACGCAGCACCACTTCCCGGACGGCCAGCTCTACGTCAATCTGCGGGGCTTCGGCGATGAGTCGGTCATGGATCCCGGCGAGGCCCTGCACGGTTTCCTCCAGGCGCTCGGGGTCACCCCCGCCGCCGTGCCGACCGACACCGTCGTGGCCTCCGGGCTGATGCGCACGCTGCTGGCCGGCCGCCGGGTGCTGCTGGTCCTGGACAACGCCCGCTCCACCGACCAGGTTCGGCCGCTGCTGCCCACCCACTCCGGTTCGGTGGCCGTGGTCACCAGCCGCAACCGCCTCGACGGCCTGGTGATACGCGAAGGGGCCCTGCGCATAGCCCTGGACGTGCTGCCCCGCTACGCCGCCCGCACCCTCCTGGAGCGGCAGATGGGCGCCGAACGGATCGCCCTGGAACCGCGCGAGACCGACGAACTGGTCGATCTGTGCGCCCGGTTGCCGCTCGCGCTGAGCGTCGCCGCCGCCCGCACGGCCGCCGCCCCGGCCGGTTCCATCGGCGCCCTGGTCCGCGAACTGCGGCGCGCCCGGGCGCCGTTGGACCTGTTCGGGGTGCAGGACGCGGATGTCGACCTGCGGTCCGTGTTCCACGGTTCGTACACGCTGCTGCCGGCGCCGGCCGCCCGGCTCTTCCGGCTCCTCGGCTGCCACCCCGGACCCGAGATCGACGCCACGGCCTGCGCGGGCCTCATCGGCGACACGGAGCCGCCCGTCGCTCTCCTCGACGCCCTCACCGCCGCCCACCTCGTCCGCCAGCACACCCCCGGCCGCTACACCCTGCACGACCTGCTCCGGGTCTACGCCGTGGAACTCCTCGACGGTGGCTCGCCGCAGGAGCGCCGGGACGGTACCGAACGGCTGCTGCGGCACTACCTGGACACCGCGCGCCTGGCCGACCACCACCTCGAACCCTGGCGTCCCACAGCCGGCGGGGCGCCGAGGCCCACCGACGCGCTGCCGCCGATCGACGGTCACGCCGCGGCGACCGACTGGTTCGAGTCGGAACTGCCCTCGCTGCAGGCCGTCATCGGCCAGGCCGCCGCGACCCCGGGCCTGGAGCCGTACGCGTGGCGGCTGGCCGACGCCTGCGCCGTGCATCTGCGCCGCTCCGGCCGCCGTGCGCAGCGGGCCGCCGTGCACGCGCTGGCCCGCGACGCGGCGGGCCGGGCCGGAGACGGCGCCGCCCACGCCACGGCCACCCGCCGGCTCGCCGACGCCCTCTCCCGCCTGGGCCGCGCCCAGGACGCGCTCGACCTGCTGTACGCGACCCTGCGCACCTGCCGCGGCCTGGGCGACTCGGAGGGTGTACGGGAGGTACGGCTCTCGCTCGTCCGGGTGTACGGCTCGTGCGGCGACCCCCGCAGGGCGATGCCGCACGCCCGGCTCGCCCTCGCCATGGCGGAGCGGACCGGAGACCCCGTCGCGCTCGCAGACGGCCTCACCTCCGTGGCGCAGCAGTGGGAACGGCTGGGAGAACACACCGTCGCCCTCGATCACGCACGGCGCGCCCTGGACCTGTACACCCGGCTCGGCCACCTCGACGGACAGGCGGGCATCCTCATCGGCATGGGCCGCGCCGAACAGGGGCTCGGCCGGCCCGCTGCCGCGATCGGCCACTACGAGGTCTCCTTGGACCTCGACCGGGCGCTGGGCGACCGTTTCCGCGAGGCCCATGCCCTGGAGCATCTCGGGGACGCCCACGCGGCGCTCGGCCGGGGCGAGGACGCGCGCGCCCTGTGGGAGGAGGCCCTGGCGCTCTTCGAGGATCTGCACCACCCCGACGCCGGACCGGTCCGCGCCAAGCTGCGCGCGGCGGCGGACTATCCTCCGGTGCCCGCCTCCAGCCAGCAGAGCCCGTAGCCGTATCCCACCCTCATCGCCCCGAACTCGACGTCCACGCACCCGTGTTTGTCGGGGCGCAGGGTCGGGGTGCCGGGGTCCTGCTGGTAGATGACGGCGGTGGGCACGCCGGCCAGCCGCCACACCGTGCGTGGTGGCCTCGCCGGGTCGAAGTCGACGCGCAGCCGGAAGTGCTCGCTGCGGGTCAGCGGCACATGGACGAAGTGGGGTGCCATCGGCTGGTCGGGCGGGATGCGCAGCCGCAGTTCGTACGCGTGCCGCGTGCCGGCCCCGAGCGGTTCGGGCAGCACCAGGAACCGTTCGAAGTAGCTCTCGTACTGCGGTCCGCCGTCCTCCAGGCGTCCTCCCCTGACGACGGAGATCTCCAGCTCATGGCCGGGCGTGGTGTCACCGGCGCGGCGGGGCACGCTGACGCCGACGGGGATCCGGGCCAGGCCGTCGCAGGTCGCGACCACGATCCGGCGCTCCAGGGCCTCGGGGGCCGGGGTGTCCAGCCGGAGCCGGGTGGACACGGACTCGGTGTACCAGCCGTGCGGTTCGGTGCGCGCGCAGTCCGGCGGGCACCGCTCGGCATGTGCCCCGGCCGCGCGGTCCGCCGGGCCGTCCCAGGGCGGCGGGACGACGCCGGCCGGACCGTCCGGGGAGTCGGGGTCCAGGGCGCGGCGCACCTGCGCCCAGTACTCGCCCCACCGCCGCAGGTCTCCCCCGCAGGCGCCGACGATCGCCAGGGTGACCGGTCGGGTGGGATGGCTCTCGCCCCGCATGGCGTCGCTGACGGTCGTCCTGCCGTAGCCGGTGCGGCGGGCCAGCTGGTCCAGGGTGAGTCCGGCCGATCCGCGCAGGTCCCGGAGCCAGTACGCGAAGAGCCGGGCCGGTGACCCGTCCAGGACGATCTCCTTCTGCGGACGCCCCATCGTGCGCAACCCCCCTGCCGGGCAACGGCGTTGCCGCCGGTGTCGCGGCCGAGTCTGGCACACGGCCGGGCACGTCGTCCCGGTCTTGTGGGCCCGTCCGCCGGCCGTCCGGGTTTTCCGGAGATCGTCCGGTTCGCCGGAGAACTGTTGAGTGCGAACTCCGGCCCTTGTTACACAGGTTGCGCCCCGCTCCGGTGCGTCCGCACCGGCCGGTTCCCGCTCTTGCGCCAGGAGAGGACCATGGTTCTGTTCCCCAGGACGCCCCGCGCCACCCGGCTGCCGGGCGACGTGGTGTCGCGGATGGAGCGGTTCGGCCGCTTCGAGTTCGACCCCGTCGGCACCGACATCGACGCCTCGGACGTGTGGGGCGAACTCCAGGCGCCCTACCTGCCGTTCGCGCAGTCCGACCCGCAGGGCTTCGCCCGCGCCCTGGCCGACGCCGTGCTGCCGGCCGGTGGCTTCGCCCTGTTCGGCGCCGCGCGCACGGTGTGGAACCTGGTCGGCTCCGACTTCGCCAGCCCGGCCTACGACGCGCTGCGGATGGGCGCGCTGGAGTTCTTCCGGGCGAACGGGGTGCCGAGCAACCGGCTGTCCGCCGCCGACTGGCAGTTCTGGCGGGAGAACCGCTCCGAGCCCTGGCTGGTGGGCCGGCCCCCTCCGACGCCCGAGGAGGCGCGGATCCCGCCCCTCGCGCCGGGAGAACTGCGCCGGATCGCGCAGATCACCGAGGCTCGGGACTCCAACGTCGTCTACGTCTCCGCCGCGCGCGAGGGCCGTTTCGTGACCGTCGTGGACGCGCCGACCAGCGACACCGACCCCACCCGGGCGCGCTTCGAATCGACGTCGGCGGACACCCTGCACGACCTCTACACCCAGATCGGCGAGGTGTTCCAGACGCCGGTCCACTGGGTCGCCGACGAACTGCGTCCGTTCATCCCCCTGCCTCCGTCCCGCCTCTGAGGCGGGAGGGCCCCCGAGGAGAGAGAAACATGGCCAAGACTCCGGTGGAGATAACCACCCAGCTGTCGATGGCGGAGGCGGCCGACGTCTTCCGCGACGCGATGCGGGTGAGCTGGTGGAGCGAGCACATCACCGGCGCCGGCACCACCTTCGAGGAGCCCAGAGGCTCGGTCTTCGACACCGTGGCCACGGACCGGCCCGACTTCACCGTGATGGCGCTGCTCGGCGGCCGGGGAGCGGAGATCCAGAAGTCCGCGGTGCACATGTACATGTGGGACCGGGGCGCGCACCGCGAGATCGTGCTGGGCGTCGGCCGCAACCTCGGCGCCTTCGGCATCAAGGCGAACCGGAAGATCCGCCGGTACGTGGACGCGCTGACGGAACTCGATCCGTCCATGAAGTACACGGGGATCTGAGCGGCCCCACCGAGCGGCCCTCGATCCCGCGGTCCGACGAGCACCCGGCACAGGGGACCGGGTGCTCGTTGTCGTCAACGCGCCCGTCCCGTACGGGTGTTCAGCCGACGGCCGCGAACGCCTCCGCGGACACGTCCCGTTCGAGCACCGACCGGTGGAAGGAGTAGACGCCGATGTCGGAGACCTTCACCAGCAGGCAGTACCGGTCGACCGACGCCACCGACCGGACCACCTGCGCGTACTCCCGCCGCAGGAAGTGGACGGCCGCCTGGTTCGCCACCGAGCTCTGCCCGCACACCAGCACCACCGGGCGGCTCGACTCGGGCGGCGTGAACTTGGCGACCACCGCGTACTCCTGGTGGCCGCGGTCGAAGTAGTAGCGCTCCCCGCCGACCCCGATCGCCACCGAGTCGGGGCGGTCGCTGAACGGAGTGATCGTCACTCCGGGCAGATGGGCCGTCAGATGGCCGCCGGTGCGCGGATTGGACCCGCCGATCGGCCCGCCGACACAGAACTCGGTACGGTCGCCGTTGGTGCCCCGCAGATCGCCGTTCTCCACACCCACCCGGCAGCCCAACTCGCTGAGCAGTACGGCCAGTTCGACGACCGCCCGCAGGTCCCGCTGCTGGGTCGTGCCGGGCTGCCCGTGCTTGGTGCCGACGACGATCACACAGTGCTCGCCGGGCCGGGTGCCGAAGAACGCGGCCCTGCGGTACAGGGCCCGCCTCCGCCGTCCCCGCTCCCACAGCGTGCCCAGGCCGAGGCCGACGAGGCTGGTCAGCAGACCGATCGCGACGTTGGCGAGTACCGACAGCATCGGCCGGCCGTCAGGTCCGCCGGGCGGGCGCGGGCCGCTGTCCGCCGGGCGGGGGGTCCGGGCGGAGCACGTGCACGAGCGCGACGACCCGCTCCCGCTCCGGCTCGGGCAGCGGCACCCGCCCGTCCGCGGCGCCCCCGATCCGGGTGACCCTGCTGCCCGACCACTCGTCCAGCTCGCCGGTGAGCGTCTTCACCGTCGTCGCGTCCCCGTCCGCGACGGCCGTCGACAGTTCGTCCAGCAGACCGGCGATCTCCGCCCATCCCTCGGGCAGCAGCCGCCACTCCTCCAGCATCAGCTCCAGCGCCAGACGCGCCGCGTCGGCCGTCTCCCGGTCGATCACGGCCGCCCCCTCCGATGTGCTCACGCCTGTTCCTTCCCCTTGTCCGTCGTCACTGGTCAGCGCCCGGTGTGGACGTACGGCGCCCATACGCGCGGTGAGCCGGGATGCCGCTCCCGCAGTTTTCGTACGATCCCGTGCACGACCCGCGCGGTGTCGGTGACATCGAGGCCGTCGCCGTAGGTCCGCAGGTCGCGGTACAGGCGTTCCGTCAGCCGTACCGACACCAGGTCGGTCGCCTCCCACAGTGCGCCCACCACCTGCGGGTACCCGGCCGTCTGGAACGCGGACGTCAGGTGCACGGCCTCGTCGGGGAGGCGGTCGGTACGGGTGGTGTGGCAGGCCAGCAGCACGGCGAGCTGGGCGTGCGGCAGATGTCCGCGGGCCACGTCCCGCACCGTGAGCCGGCCGTCGGCGAGTTCCAGACGGCTCCGGGACGGGTCCTCGGCGTCGCTGAGGCCGTGGCACGCGAAGTGCACGGTGGCCGCGAAGGACAGCTCGGTGAGCACCCGTTCGACCGTCGCGTCGGCGCCCTCCACGATCCGCAGTCCGCGCAGGGTCTGGCTCATCGCCTGCACCTCCGCCACGGACGCGCCGTCCCTGCCGTCGGCGCCGGTGGGCTGCCGCACCGCGAGGAAGGGGCCGCGGCCCGCGCGCGTCACCGAGGCCTGCCGGGCGTGCCGCAGCGCCCTGATGCTCGGCGTGTACGAGGACGCGGCCCGGTCCAACACCGAGCGCCTGTCGCCGAGTTCGGCCGCCCGGTGATGGCCGGCCGCGTGCAGCGGCAGATGGGCCAGCGGCCCGGACGCCGACCACCACAGTCTCGGCACCGCACCGCGCGGCGCGTCCTCGGGGACCGGCCGGGTCAGGCCCGCCGCGTTCAGCACCGGTTCCGCGATGGAGTCCCAGAGCCACTCGAGGGTGTCGAACACGGTCTCGGCGGCTTCCTTGCGCTCGGCGCGCGTCTCGCCGACGCCCACGGAGACCGCCGTGAGGAACTGGCGCGCGGTGTGCGCGAGGCGCCCCTCGGTGACGTCGAGGGGCACCAGCTGGATGCCCTTGGTGGTGACGACGAGGGCGTCGGAGCGCAGCCGGTCGATGTTGATCAGGACGATCGGCCCCTCCTTCGCCTCCCGCCGCATCTGCTCGGCGCTCGGCGGCAGCAGGAAGCGCTCGAACCCGTCGAGCCCCCGGATCCGGGCCAGCAGCCGCTGCCACTCCTCGGTCACCGCGTGCTGATCCCGGATCCGCGTGGCCTCGCCGGGCCCGCCCGACGCGCTCCCGCTCTCCGTCTCCCGCAGCCGGCGGGCGAGGGCGGTGAACTCCCGGGCCACCCGCGGATGGGCCACGACGAGGTCGGAGTCGTCGCTGCGGGCCTGGAGGTCCTGCCCCATCAGCACCGCCCGCCCCTGTTCCAGCAGGGCCGCCGCCTGTTCGGTGCGGCCCGCGGCGAGCGCCACCGCGCACGCGGTACGGGCCAGGCTCGTCCCGGCGATCCGGTCCGGGAGGTCGGCGGTGCGGCCGGAACCACCCGGGCCCTGATAGCGGCGGCCGAGCAGCGCGGCGCGCAGGACGGCCTGGCGGTCGTCACGGTGCAGCGCCTGGGACACCACCAGCGGCAGTGCTTCCAGCGCGGCCTCGGCGGCGTCCGTCGCCCGGGCCCAGTTCCGGTTGCTCACCGCGGCCCCGAGCGCGGTCCGCGCGTTCTCGAAGCGGGCCCGGGGCGGCAGTACCCGTTCGGTGGCCGGGTCCCAGGAGCTGGGCTCGGGATCGCCGTAGCGGTACCCGGTGAGGTCGTCGAAGGCGGTGCGGACGAGTTCGGTGACGGTCGCCAGGGCCGGGCGGAGCTGCTCGCGCAGTGCGGCCAGCTCGGGTGAGTACTCCGGCCGGTCCGGCAGTGCTTCGAGGGCCTGCGCGGCCAGCTCGACGAGCCGTACCGCCTCCTGGACGCCGGACACGTCCCGGCGCATCCAGGAGACGCCGGACAGCGCGTCGGCGTAGAGGATGACGCAGCCGAGCCAGGTCGCCGACATCTCCGGCAGCCGGCCGACCGCCCAGGCCAGCGCGTCGGACGCCCGGGCGACCGTCGCCTCGTCCTGACGCACCATGCCGTAGGCGTGCCGGTGCATCTCCACCGAGCACAGCAGCTCGATGTACCGCGGACTGGTGGGCGACAGCTGGGCCAGCTGATCGTCGCCGACCCGCACCACCCGCTCCAGGTCCTCGTGGCGCTCGCTGAAGGTGAACTGCGCGGCCAGGAACTGCACGAGGGTGGAGGCGAAGAAGCCGCGCCGCCCGGCGGGCAGCGGTCCGGCCAGTACGGCCGTCAACTGGTCGACGGCCAGGGCCAGTCGGCGCGGATCGCTGGCACCGGCGCCCAGCAGGGCGGCCCGCACGGCCGCGGCGTCCGGCGGCAGCCCGTCGAGGTCCGCCGCGGTGGCCGGCTCCGCGGGCCCCGCGTCGGCGGGCGGCCCGGGCGGCCAGACGAGGCCGGCGGTTCGCGTGCGACCGGGTCCGGCGTCCGCCGGGGCGGGCCGGGGTCCGCCGGTGAAAGGGGCGAAGACCGACGGGTCCGGGCCGGGCGAGCGCACCCCGGGGCGGCCCAGCGGGACGGACACCTGGACGGGCGGGAGCTGCACCCCGCTCAGCAGCCGTCCCAGCATCGGGCCCATGAGCTTGAGCAGTTGGGCACCGCTGACCGGCATCCACTTGAGCATCTTCGCCAACTCGGCGCACGCGGTGCGCTTGTCGGCGATGTGCGGCACCAGGGGGTGGTCCGGCGGCAGGTCCCGCTGGAGCGCGGCCCACAGTTCGTCGGCGCGCCGGAGGTCGGCGTCCGACTTGGTGAGGATGGCCCGCGCGCCCAGCAGCGCCGGCATGTTCCCGGCGTAGATCCCGTTGTCGTCGGGTGGCCCGCAGGCCCGGAACGCCTCCAGTTGGGCGATGGCCTCGTCGATCACCTCCTCCTCGGGATGGAACGGCACGGACATGGTGAGGGCGAGGGAGAGCACGAGGTGGGCCGAGGCGGCCTCGGCGTCGACCGGGGCGGTGCCGTGGCGCCGGGCGTGTTCGACCGCCCGCAGCGCCGACCGGCCGCCCCGCAGCGCCAGTTCGACGGGCCGGGTGTCGCTCGGCCTGTCGCGAATCCGCGCCAGGGACGCGTGCACGACGGTGGCGCTGACGAGGCCGGCCTCCAGATGGTCGACGGTGATGCCGGCGAACGCCGCGTCGGCCCATCGCCCGGCCTCCTTCAGGACCGTCATGTCGCCGGACTCCATGCGGAAGAACGCGGACTGCGCGAGCCGGGCCAGCAGACAGGGCCGGACCAGGTCGTCCGCCGGAAGCCCCTCGGCCAGCCGTACGGCGTGCGGATGCGACGGCCGGGGCGGCTCGAAGTGGCGGGGCGGGGGCTCCTCGGGGTAGGTCGCCGCGACCGCCACCGGATCGTCCGCCGGCCGGCCCTGGGTCTGGGCGGCGAGATAGTGATGGCACTCGTCCGACAACCGGTGGTCCTCGAACCGCAGCGCCAGCGTGCGCTCGGCCAGCCACAGGTGCAGCGCCCAGCGGGGCCGCCGCGGATCCTGCCGCTCCCCCACATCGAGCGCGTACTCCAGGACGGCCGCCGCGGCCACCGCGCAGTCCCGGCCGCCCTCGTTCCAGGAGGCGCGCAGGAGCCCGGCCGCCGACGGCAGCCAGCTGTCCGGTTTCTCACCGGCGCCGGCCACATGCCGCTTCACGTCCGGTGTCCACGCCGCCTCACAACGCACCAGCAGGCGATCCACGGCTGTTCGTATCTCTGACACACCGCCAGTCTTCCCGGCCGGGGCGCGCTTTGGTCATCATCCGGAAATCTCCGACAAACAACACCCCAGTGTGCCCAGGGCCGTTCACGGTCCATCAGGGCGACATGCACCGCGCGTACCCGTCGGGCCAGTCCGGGCCCACCGGCCGGCGCACGCTCGTGGTCGAGAAAACGGCTGGTCGTGGGACCGTGTCGAGGAGGCTCTCCACGGCACGGCAGTGGCCACGCTTCGCCGGCGTGCAACCAGAGCACCGTGCACCGTCGTCGGAACCCCTAACTGCTCAGGTTCATAAGGGTAGTTGGCAACCAAGAGCACTGGCGTGCGCCACACTCGTGGCAAGGGTGCGGGCACAGGGGCGGGAGCGACACATGGCCGAGTGGAGACCAGTCTTAGCCGCGGCGGCGGGTGTGCTGCTCCTGGCGGGATGCAGCAGCGGATCGGACGATGAGCCGAAGGCACAGGAGGCGCCGGAGAAGAGCGCCGGAGCGTCGACTTCGGCCTCGGCGTCGCCCGACAACGAGCCGTACACGCTCGCCCAGGATCAGGCGCCCGGGACGCGGGCCGAGGCGGTCGAGTTCGTTCGTGAACTCACCGTGCGCCCCGACTACTTCGGCACCGGGTACCGCAAGCGCGATCCCTTCGAGAGCGATCCGGCCGAGTGGGCCGTACTCGGCGAGGACTGCCTGTGGCGGCGCGAGGCGCTGCCCGGCACCGTACTGGCCAGTCTCACCCGGGCGTACGAGCTGCCGGCGAAGGGTGACAAGGGGCCGGTGTACCTGTCGTTGACCGTCACCGTGCACCAGGACGTCATCGCGGCGCGGCGCGACATGGCCGGGTCACTGGAGGAGGCGCTGCGCTGCCCCGGGCAGCAACTGAACGCCACGGACCGGGTGCTCGGCCTGTACTCGCGGGCCGACGCGTTCGCCGACGGGCGGTCCGTGATCTCCGACGACGACCTGACGGAGTCCGGCACCTGGGCCGCCGACGGCGGCAAGGCGCATCCCTTCGACTGGTACAAGTTCCGGATGGGGCCGGTCACCGTGGCCGCGACCGCGCGGCACGGCGCGGGCCGGACCGAGGCCGAGGACTCCACCGTCACCACCGACATGGGCAAGGGAATGACCTTCGTCGCGGCGAGCATCGACAGCCGGGGCAGGGCGGGTGACGCCGGCGTCACCGCCGAACCGACCGAGAAGAAGGGGGCGGGGCAGTGAGCGAACCGCTGCGGTCCTCCGGCCCGTCCCGCATCGCGGGGTTCCGGCTGCTGCGGCGGCTCGGCGCGGGCGGCATGGGCGTCGTCTACCTCGGGCGCACCGACTCCGGGGCGCTCGCCGCGGTCAAGGTGATCCGCGGGGAGGGCTCCGGTGACGACGGCTTCCGGGCCCGGTTCGCGCGGGAGGTGGAGCTGGCTCGGCGGGTGGACAGCCCCTGGGTGGTCCCTGTCCTGGACGCGGACGCCGAGGCACGCGAGCCATGGCTGGCCACCGCGTTCGTCCCCGGCCCTTCCATCGCCGAGGCTCTCGCCGATCACGGCCCGCTGTCGCCGCCCGCCGTACGCGTCCTGGGTCGGCTGCTGGCCGATGCGCTGGACGCCGTGCACACGGCCGGGCTCGTCCACCGGGACGTCAAACCGGGCAACGTCCTGCTCGCCCTGGACGGGCCGCGCCTGATCGACTTCGGCATCGCGCGCGCCGCCGACGACACGGCACTGACCGCGTCCGGGCTCGTGGTCGGCACCCCCGGTTTCCTCGCCCCGGAGCAGGCCCAGGGGCAGCCCGCCACCGCTGCCAGCGACATGTTCGCGCTGGGCTGCGTGCTGGCGTACGCCGCGACCGGCGCTCCTGCTTTCGGCACCGGGACACCGGATGCCCTGATGTATCGCACGGTCCACGACGAGCCCGAACTCGGCACTCTGGAAGGCGAGTTGCGGGCCCTTGTAGAGCGCTGCCTGGCAAAGGACCCGGCCGAGCGGCCTACGGCGGACGACATAAGGGGCTTGTTCACCGAGGACGTTCCGGACGCCTCCGGCGACTGGCTCCCCGATCCCGTCGCCCGGATGGTCGCCGCGCGGGCCACCGAGAGCCTCGCCTTCCCGGACGTCGAACCCACGGTCGTGGACGATCCGGTTGTCCCCGCCCGGCACCCGGGGCGGCGCCGCCTTCTGCTGGCAGGCGGCGCGCTGCTGCTCGCGGGCGGCGGAACCGGAGCGGCGGTGTGGGCGTCGGGGGACGACGAGAAACCGTCCGGGAGCGTCGGACGTCCTGTGTACGTCCTCGGCGTGCACACGACCACCGGCACGGCCGAGGCCGCCGTCAGCCGGGCCTACGAACGCGCCGCCCGCCTCGCCGTCGCCCAGCACAACGCCACTCCGAAGCGCTCCTACGACCTGAAGGTGAAGGTCCTCGCCGACAAGGGCGACGCGGACACCGCGCAGGTGGTGGCCCGTACGTTCACCGCCGACCGGAACGTCGTCGCCGTGCTGGGACCGGCCGCCGAGCTCCCCATGCAGAGGGCCGCGGCCGTCTACGGCGCGGCGGGGCTGACTCATGTCTCCAGCAGCACGGGCCAGCAGGACTACTTCCTGACGTCGCCGAAGACCTCGTTCCAGACCGGCCCCGCCCACGCCGCGCTCGGCGGCTGGATCGGACTGCACGCCTACGTGACCCAACAGGTGGTGCGGGCCGGCGTCGTGATCGACCGGGCCGGGGGTCCAGCCATGCAGGACGAGGGCACCCAGGTGGTCGGCAACTGGCGCAACATCCTCAAGAGCGAGGTCGTACCCCGCGTCGTCGCGGAGGACACGGACGACGGCCCCAAGGCGGTGCGCCAACTGCTCGCCGCCGATGTCGAAGCCTTCGTGTACCTGGGCACCCTCGACGCCACCGTCCGCACGGCCCAGGACCTGGCCACGGCCCGCTTCGCCGGCCCGCGCTGGATGCAGCACCAGCTCTACGGCTCGGACTTCCCGCGTCTCACGGGCGCGGCGGGCGACGGCTGGTACGTGGTGACGGACGCCGTGGACCCCTCCGTACTGACGACAAAGCGGGCCAAGGACTTCACCGCGGCCTGGCGGAAGCGCTACGGCGGCACTCCCGAGCCGTACGCGACCGAGGCGTACGACAGTGTGGGGATGCTGCTCGCCGAGTTCGCCCGCACGGTTCCGGCGGGGGCACGCCGGCGGCCGGTGCGGGCCGATCTCGCCGTACGGCTGGCGAAGGTCAAGTACCAGGGCATCGCCCGGACGTATGCCTTCGGCGACTTCCACCAGTACGACAACAGCTCGACGGGCTGGGCGGACGCGACCTTCGTCCACGAGGTGCGAGGCGGGCGGTTTCGGCAGCTGGGGTCGCTCGGCGACCTGCATCGCGCCGCGGAGAGCCAGAGCTGACGGAGGTCCGGAGGCGACGGGCGGGAACGACGGCGAAACGGAGGCGGCAGACGTGGAACGGCTTCTGCCCACCGATCCGTCCCTGATCGGCGGGCACCGGCTCGCCGGGAGGCTCGGCGCGGGTGGCATGGGCGTCGTCTACCTGGCGCGCTCACCGTACGGCGCCTGGTGCGCGCTGAAGGTGATCCGCGAGGAGTACGCCGACGACCCCGGTTTCCGCGCCCGCTTCCGCCGTGAGACCGAGCTCGCGTCGTGCCTGACGAGCCGGTGGACCGTGCCGGTCGTAGCGGCCGACGCCGACGCCCGCTCCCCGTGGCTGGCCACCGCCTATGTGCCCGGCCCGTCCCTCGCCGAGGCGGTGGCGCTGCGCGGGCCCTGGCCCGAGGCGCAGCTCCGCGGGCTCGGTGGCGTGCTGGCCGAGGCGCTGGACGGGGTGCACGCGGCCGGGCTGGTCCACCGGGACGTGAAGCCTGCGAACGTGCTGCTCGCCGCGGACGGGCCGCGGCTGATCGACTTCGGGATCGCGCGGGCCGTCGGGGCGACCGCGCTCACCACGGACGGCTCCGTCGTCGGCTCCCCCGGCTACCTCTCCCCCGAGCAGGCCCGCGGACACACCGTGGGTCCGCCCAGCGACGTCTTCTCGCTCGGCTGCGTCCTCGCCCACACGGCCACCGGCCGCCCGCCGTTCGGCACCGGCGGCGCGGCGGCCGTGCTGTACCGGACCGTCCAGGAGGAACCGGACCTGGACGGCATCCCGGAAAACCTCGGCCGGACCGTACGCCGATGCCTGGAGAAGGAACCGGAGCGGCGCCCGAGCACCCGTGAACTCCGCGACGTCTTCGGCGAGTTCGCCGTGGCCGAGTGGCTGCCCGAAGGGCTGCAGGCCCTGGTCGCCACCCGCGCCGCACGCGTCCTGGACCTGCCCGTTCCCGACCCCACCCTGCTCGTCGGGCCCTCCCCCGTGGGCGCGCCGCCCTCGGCCACCCGGCGGCGGCTGCTCGTCGCGGGGGCCGCGCTCGGTGTCACCGCGGCGGCCGGGGCGGGCGCGTGGTGGCAGTGGGGCCGGGGCGCCACGTCGGCGAACAGCGGTTCCGTACGGCGCTCCCGCCATGTGGTCGCCCTGCTCGGCAGCCCGGACGACCCCTTCTTCACCGACCACGAGCGCGGCGCCCGCCTCGCCGTCGAGCAGCACAACGAGGACTCCGGGCGCGCTGTGGACCTCGTCCTGCGCACCGCGGACGATGCCGGCACCGCGAAGGGCTCCGCCGCGGCGGCCACCCGGCTGGCCGCCGACCCGGACGTCTCCGTGGTGATCGCGGCGGGCACGAACGCGACCGTGCCCGCCGCCCTGGACCCGTGTGCGAAGGCCCGGCTGACCCTGCTGGTCACCCGCGCCGACACCGACGCCCTCGACACCGTCAACGTCACCAGCACGCTCGTGCTGCGCGCCACCCGGACCGTCGGCCCGTTCGCGGCACTGATCTATCTGAACCGGGTCGCCGAACCCGCCCGCACGGTGATCGTGCACGACCTGGCCACCGAGGCGGAGAGTCTGGCCACGGTCCGCATCACCACCGTCTACGGCAAGCTCGACGGCGAGACATCGGTGGAGGAGGTGGCCGCGGACGACGACTTCACCGGAGCCGCTCGCCGTATCGCCGCCCGCCCCCGCGACGCCGTCTTCTTCGGCGGGGTGAGCCCCGACCGCGCCGCCGCCTGCGCCCGCGCGCTGCGGGAGACCGGCCACCGGGGCGCCCGGGTCGCGGGCGAGCACGTCCTCGGCGCCCCCTTCCTGGCCGTCGGCGAGGACTGGCGGATCGGTACGAGCTACACCGACGCGAACGCCGACACCCGTACCAGGGCGTTCGCCGCCGCGTTCCGTACCCGCCACGGACACGCGCCGGGCCCTTGGGCGGCCGAGGCGTTCGACGCCGTCCGGTTCGCCGCCCACGGCCTCGCCTCCGTCGGCGACGACGGCCGCACCGCCCTGCGCTCGGAGCTCCTGCGCCGCCCCTGGCAGGGCATCACCCGCCTCATGAGCTTCGACGCCTCCACGCAGTACTTCGTGACAGGCGACGACGGCGGAGGGTTCCTGTACCGGACGACCGGCGGAGCCACCCGCTTCGTGGCGCGGTCCGCCGACATCGGCAAGAAGACGTGAACCTCACACAACTCCCTTCGCGTTCAAGGGAGTTGCACGACGATCACGCGCCCACGTACGCCGCCAGATGCTCCCCCGTGAGCGTCGAGCGGGCGTCGACCAGGTCGGCCGGTGCCCCCTCGAAGACGACCTTGCCGCCGTCGTGGCCGGCACCGGGGCCGAGGTCGATGATCCAGTCGGCGTGGGCCATGACCGCCTGGTGGTGTTCCACGACGATGACCGACTTGCCGGAGTCGACCAACCGGTCGAGCAGGCCGAGCAGTTGCTCGACGTCGGCGAGGTGGAGGCCGGCGGTGGGTTCGTCGAGGACGTAGACGCCGCCCTTCTCGGACATGTGGGTGGCCAGCTTGAGGCGCTGGCGTTCGCCGCCGGAGAGGGTGGTGAGGGGCTGGCCGAGGCTGAGGTAGCCGAGGCCGACGTCGGCGAGCCGGGTCAGGATCCGGTGCGCGGCCGGTGTCGCCGCCTCGCCCGCGCCGAAGAACTCCTCGGCCTCGGTCACCGACATCGCGAGCACCTCGCTGATGTCCCGGCCGCCGAAGTGGTACTCCAGCACCGACGCGTCGAACCGCTTCCCTTCACAGTCCTCGCAGGTGGTGGCCACGCCGGCCATCATCGCCAGGTCGGTGTAGATGACGCCGGCGCCGTTGCAAGTGGGGCATGCCCCTTCGGAGTTGGCGCTGAACAGGGCCGGCTTCACCCCGTTGGCCTTGGCGAACGCCTTCCGGATCGGTTCGAGGAGTCCGGTGTACGTCGCCGGGTTGCTGCGGCGTGAGCCGCGGATGGCGCCCTGGTCGACGGAGACCACGTTCTCGCCGGCCGGGATCGACCCGTGCACCAGGGAGCTCTTGCCGGAGCCGGCGACACCGGTGATGACGGCGAGGACGCCGAGCGGGATGTCGACGTCGACGTCGTGGAGGTTGTTGGTCGAGGCGCCTCGGATCTCCAGCACGCCGGTGGGCTTCCGTGTCGACTCCTTGAGGGACGCCCGGTCGTCGAAGTGCCGGCCGGTGATGGTGCCGCCGGTGCGCAGTCCCTCGACGGTGCCCTCGAAGCAGACGGTGCCGCCCGCCGTACCGGCGCCGGGGCCGACGTCGACGATGTGGTCGGCGATCGCGATGGTCTCCGGCTTGTGCTCCACGACGAGCACGGTGTTGCCCTTGTCGCGCAGGCGCAGCAGCAGGTCGTTCATGCGCTGGATGTCGTGCGGGTGCAGTCCGATGGTGGGCTCGTCGAAGACGTACGTGACGTCGGTGAGCGAGGAGCCGAGGTGGCGGATCATCTTGACGCGCTGCGCCTCACCGCCCGACAGCGTGCCGGCCGGCCGGTTCAGCGAGAGATATCCGAGGCCGATCTCGACGAACGAGTCGAGGGCCTGCTGCAACGCGGTGAGCAGCGGCGCGACCGACGGTTCGTCGAGGCCTCGGACCCAGTCGGCCAGGTCGCTGATCTGCATCGCGCAGGCGTCGGCGATGCTGATGCCCTTGATCTTCGAGGAGCGGGTGCCCTCGTTGAGGCGGGTGCCGTCGCAGTCGGGGCAGGTGGTGAAGGTGACCGCGCGGTCCACGAACTCCCGGATGTGCGGCTGCATGCCCTCCCGGTCCTTGGCGAGCATCGACTTCTGGATGCGCGGGATCAGACCCTCGTAGGTCATGTTGATGCCCGCGATCTTCATCCGGGTCGGCTCGCGGTGCAGGAAGTCCTGGAGTTCCTTCTTGGTGAACCTGCGGATCGGCTTGTCCGGGTCGAAGAAGCCGGACTCGCTGTAGAGCCGGGAGTTCCAGCCGCCGCCGGTGTAGCCGGGGACGGTGATCGCGCCCTCCGCGAGGGACTTGGAGTCATCGTAGAGCTGGGTGAGGTCGAGGTCGGTGACCGAGCCGCGGCCCTCGCAGCGCGGGCACATGCCGCCGGTGATGCTGAAGCTGCGGCGCTCCTTCACCTTCTGGCCGCCGCGTTCCATGGTGACCGCGCCCGCGCCGCTGATCGAGGCGACGTTGAAGGAGAACGCCTTGGGCGAGCCGAGGTACGGCTTGCCGAGCCGGCTGAAGAGGATGCGCAGCATGGCGTTGGCGTCGGTGGCGGTGCCGACCGTGGAGCGGGGGTCGGCGCCGAGCCGCTGCTGGTCGACGATGATCGCGGTGGTCAGCCCGTCGAGGACGTCGACCTCGGGGCGTGCCAGCGTCGGCATGAAGCCCTGCACGAAGGCGCTGTACGTCTCGTTGATCAGCCGCTGCGACTCGGCGGCGATCGTGTCGAACACGAGTGAGCTCTTGCCCGAGCCGGAGACTCCGGTGAACACCGTCAGCCGGCGCTTCGGGATCTCGATGCTGACGTCCTTGAGGTTGTTCTCGCGCGCCCCGTGCACGCGGATCAGGTCGTGGCTGTCGGCGGCGTGCGGCGCGGACGACCGCGGGTCCGTCCTCGTGGCCTTGCTCATCGTGTCTTCCCTCCGTGTCCACCGGGCCGGCCCATCGTCGGGTCCGCCGGCTGCCCCCACGCTAGAGGTGAGGTGCGGGTCCGCGCTTCTCGAATCCTGACCGGCCCGGTCGTCGCGGTGCGAACGCCCCCTAGCCGGCCGGGAGAACTTGTTCACGTCCCCGCAACCGACTTCGGGATCCCCCTACCTACAGTGTGGATCCAGCCAATCGATGGCCCATGCACTTTCCCAGTACCGGAGCATGCCGATGCGTCTGCCGCCCCACCCTCGCGCCTCATGACACGCCACGGCGTACGCAGGATCGTGCCCCTGCTGCTGGGCTGGGAGGAACTCCCCAAGTCCGTCTCCGTGCACGGCGCCCCCTACGAGGAACGCGTGCGTGAACCCGTACCGGCCGTGCTCCTGGAGTGCGACGGCGGCTGGCTGCTGCTCGACACCGGCTTCAACACGGCGCTGATCCGGGACCCGGCCCTGCGCCGCCGCTTCTACGGCTCCCCCAACTACCGGCCGATCCTGCCGGGCCCCGGCGAGCCCCTGGAGGAGGCCCTCGACGTGGCCGGCATCCCGATGGACGCGATCCACGCGGTGGCCGTCAGCCATCTGCACGCCGACCACGCGGGCGGACTCAAGCACTTCGCGGGGCGGGTGCCGGTGCACGTACAGCGCGAGGAACTCGCCTACGGCCTGTCCGGGCGGCCGGAGGTCGAGCGCCACTCGATCTTCCGCGTCGACTTCGACGACCCGCGGATCGACTGGCGACAGACCGACGGCGACACGGAGATCGCCCCCGGTGTGACCGCCGTGCTGACCGCCGGACACACCCCCGGACACCAGAGTTTCGTCGTCGACCTCGCGGACGGCGGCGGCTTCGTGTTCGCCTTCGACGCCGCCGACCTCACCGAGAACATCGAGCACGAGCGCCCGATCGGCGCCTCCATCGGTGTCGATCCGGAGAGCACCGTCGAGCCCATCCGGCGCCTCAAGCGCATCGCCGCCGACCGCGGCTACGAGCTCATCCCGGGCCACGACCCCGTGGTCTGGCCGGAGTTGATGAGCCGCAAGGGCGTGCCGCGCGCGTAGCCGGTGCCGGCCGGTTCGCACCCACAGGTCGGTTCACACGCCTTTAACACCCGGGACACGAGAGCGACCCTGTGGCCCGTGACCATGTTTTTGGATCCAATCTAGACACTTTGAGATCCATTATTCGAGGATCGGTGCCCAAGGAGGCCCACATGCCGGACCAGTCAGCTGGATCGTCCTCACCCGGCTCCGCCCCGTCGACGGCGTCGCGCCGCACCATGCTCCGGGGCGCGGGCCTGCTCGGCGTGGGAGTCGGCTTCGGGCTCCCCGCCCTGCTCAGTGCCTGCGGTGCCGCGGCCGACGACGCCAAGGGAAGCACCAAGGGCGGCACGCTGACCCTGGCCATCGACGCCACCAGCGCGGTCAACGACCCGTCGTTCTACACCTCGTTGGGCGACTGGATGGCCGTCGACTGCATCTGCCGTGGCCTGACGTTCATCTCGTTCGAGACCAACGAGCCCACCCCCGACCTGGCCAAGAGCTGGACGATCTCCGACGACCAGCTCACCTACACCTTCGCCCTGCGCGAGGGCGTCAAGTTCCACGACGGCACCACGCTGACCTCGGCCGACGTGCTGGCCAGCCTGGGCCGGCAGTTCGACGAGAAGGACAAGACGCTGCCCAAGGGCGCCACCCGTCCGCTGTCCGACCTCGGCGCGAACGTCGCCTCGCTGACCGCCCCGGACGACCTCACCGTCAAGATGGTCCTCAAGAAGCCCGACCGCACCACCCTCGGCCAGCTCTCCGACATCGGCGGCCGCATCATCTCCAAGGCCGCGCTGAAGAAGTACGGCGCCGACATCGGCAAGCACCTCGTCGGCACCGGCCCGTTCGCCTTCTCCGCCGCCACCTCCGGCCAGTCGATCACCCTCACGGCCTTCGACGGCTTCCGCCTCGGCAGACCGCCGGTCGACCGGCTCGTGCTGCGCCAGGTCCAGGACCCGTCGACGATCGTCAGCTCCCTGCTCAGCGGCGACATCTCGGCCACCCAGTTCACCCCGTACTCGGCCGCCGCGCAGCTGCGCAAGGACGACTCGGTGACCGTCTACAAGACGCCGTACAACGCCAACGCGATCCTGATGATCGACGCCCGGCGCGTCCCCGAGCTCAAGGTCCGCCAGGCCATCAACCTCGCGATCGACCGCAAGTCCATCCTCGACCAGGCCTTCTACGGCGTCGGCGCGCTGCCCGGGGGCTACGCCATCCCGCCCGCGCAGAGCGGCTACGACACGAGCCTCGCCGACCTCAGCACCCAGGACACGGCCAAGGCGAAGAAGCTCGTCGCCGAGGCGGGCGCGGGCGGCCGGCGTATCCGGCTCATGGCGGCGAGCGACTCCTGGCACCCGAAGGCCGCGCAGATCGTCGCCCAGAACCTGACCGACGTCGGCTTCAAGGTGGTCACGACCTCCGTCGACCCGGCCACGTACTTCACCCGGCTCCTCGACGGCAAGGACGACTACCACGACCTGATGATCTGGGAGCGCAACACCTACGTCCCGGACGCCAACGACATGGTCGGCGCCATGGCCAGCCCCACCGGTCTCTACGGCGCGACGATCACCGGCATGGACACGCTCAAGGACGTCGCCTCGCTCCAGGCCGAGCTGGACACGGCCAAGAACCTGCCCCTCGGCGCGCAGCGCACGGCTGCCTACACGAAGATCCAACGCCGTTGGGCCGAGGACTACATGGTCCTGTCGATGCTGGCCTGCTTCGCCAACCTGGTGGTCAGCGGCTCTCACGTGAAGCACATGAACACGGCGGCGCTGGCCAACCACCGCTGTTACATGGAGAAGGCCAGTGTCTGACACCACGACCGCTCCACCACCCGTCGCGACGGTACGGCCCTCTTCGTCCGCTCTCGCCGGGCGGACCGTGCTCGCCGTCTGGCGTCGGCGCCGGCTGGCACGGTCCTGGCCGGCCGTGCTGTCCTGGGCCGTCCTGATCGTGCTGGTCCTGGTGGCCGTCGTAGGACCGCTGTTCGTCCAGGCTGACCCGCTGCGTCAGACCTCGTCGGCGCTGCTGCCGATGGGGTCAGCGGGCCATCTGTTCGGCACGGACGACCTGGGCCGCGACGAACTGGCCCGACTCGTGCACGGCGCCCGCCCGTTGCTGCTCGTGGCGTTCGCGGCGACCGCGCTCGCCGCGGTCGTCGGCACCGGGATCGGGCTCGTCGCCGGGTACGCGGGCGGTGTCGTCGAGCAGGTCCTGATGCGGATCGTGGATCTCGCGCTCGCGTTCCCGTCCATCCTCCTCGTCATCCTGCTGGTGGCGGCCGCGGGACCGGGCACGGTCAGCCTGGTCTTCGGTATCGGGGTGTCCCTCGCGCCCGGTCTGGCCCGGCTGGCCCGCGCCCTGACCGCCCGCGAGGCGGCGCGTGACTACGTCGTCGCCTCCAGGCTGGGCGGCACCCGCACCCCGCGCATCCTCGCCCGCGAACTCCTCCCGAACATCGCGGGCCCGATGCTCGCCCAGGTCGTCATGACCCTCTCGATCGCGGCCGGTTTCGCCGCGGGCCTGTCCTACCTGGGCCTGGGCATCCAACCCCCGCAGCCCGACTGGGGCTACATGGTCCAGGCGGGCCAGGAGTTCCTGTACACGGCACCCCGACTGGTGGTCCTGCCCGCGACGTTCACGCTCCTCTTCGTCGTCGCCTGCAACTTCGTGGGCGACGACCTGCGCGACGCCCTCGACGTACGGGGGCCGGCGTGACGACCGCACTGCTCCCTCTCCCCCGGCCCAAGTGGGCAGCGGGAACAGCCCTGTTGGTCCTACGACGGCTCGCCGTCATCCCCGTCGTCCTGTTCGCGCTGGCCAGCCTGGTGTTCCTCGCGATGCGCCTGCTCCCCGGCTCACCGGCGACCTCGCTCGCGGCCGGCGGCAACAACCTCTCCGCGTCCCAACTGGCGGTGAACGAGGCACGCGTCAACAAGGCACTCGGCCTCGACCGACCGCTGATCGTCCAGTACGGCAGCTTCCTCAACGACCTGGTGCACCTACGGCTCGGCACCTCGTTCTACGGCTCGAACAGCGTCCTGGGTCTCCTCGGCGACGCGCTCCCCGCCACCATCGAACTGACGCTCGCGGCGATGACGATCGCGGTGCTGCTCGGGGTCGTCACCGGTGTCATCGCCGCGCTGCGCAAGGGCAGTTGGATCGACCAGTCGACGCGGGCCGTGGCCACGGTGAGCTTCTCGCTCCCCTGGTTCGCGCTCGGTGTGCTCGGCATCGTCGTGTTCGGCGTGTGGCTGCGCTGGCTCCCGGTCCTGGGGCGGCTGCCCAGCTCGCTCGACTACAACCCGACGACCAACTTCGTTCTCCTCGACGCGATTCTGCAGAACCGGCCCGAGCTGGTGTGGCCCTGGATCCAGCATCTGATCCTGCCCGCCGTCACGTTGGCGCTGTCGATGGCCGGGTTCATCACCCGCATCGTGCGCGCCTCCGTGCTGGAGGTCCTCGACGACGACTTCGTGCGGACGGCGCGGATGAAGGGCCTGAGCGAGGGCGTGGTGATCCGCCACCACGTCCTGCGGAACTCCTGGCTGCCCATCGTGACCGTCCTCGGGCTCCAGTTCGGATCCCTGCTGGGCGGTTCGGTGATCACCGAGACGGTCTTCTCGTACGCCGGTGTCGGCCGCCTGCTCGTGCAGGGCGTCCTGCAACGCGACTACCCCGTCGTGCAGGGCGCCGCCCTCGCCATCGCCCTCCTCTTCACCCTGGTCAACCACGCGGTGGACCTGCTGTACACGGTCCTCGACCCGCGGCTACGGAAAGGATGACCCGCATGGACATCGTGCTGGTCCACGGCGCCGGCGGACGGCCGACGACCTGGTCTGCGGTCCAGCCCCTGCTGGCCGCGCACGGCCACCGGCTGTTCACCGTCACCAACCCGATGACCTCGCTGGAGGACGACGTCGCCAATACGGCGGCCGTGCTGAAGGAGACGACGGGCCCGGTGCTGCTGGCCGGGCACTCCTACGGCGGCGCGGTCATCAGCAACGTGGGCCGCGATCCGCGGGTCAAGGGACTTGTCTACATAGCCGCGTTCGGCCCGGACGAGGGCGAGACGGTCAACGGGATCGTCGAACGGTACGAGGAGGCCGAGATCTCCAAGTACATGCGCCGCGGCCCGAACGGTGAGTGGAAGTCCGAGACGAGCGAGGCGTTCTGGGCGGAGATAGGTCCCGATCTCTCGCCGGAGCAACGGGCCGTGGTGGAGGCGGAGGGGCGCAAGGCGGAGAACCTCATCTTCACCCAGCTGACGGGCTCACCGGCCTGGCGCACACTGCCCAGTTGGTACCTGGTCGCGGACGACGACCGCACGCTGCGCCCGGAGATCCAGAACGACATGGCGGCCCGCATGAAGGCCACCGTCGAGCACGTGCCGGGCAGCCACTACACGACCCTCGTATGGCCGGAGCGCGTGGCCGACCTGATCCACACGGCGGCCGTGGCCGTGGGCGACGGCTCATGACGTCCGCGCCCGTGCTCGAAGTCCGGGACCTGCGCGTCCAGTTCGACGTTCCTGGCGGCCGGCTGCCCGCCGTGGACGGAGTGGACCTGACCCTCCGCCAGGGTGAAGTCCTCGCGCTGGTGGGCGAGTCGGGGTCGGGGAAGTCCGCCCTGTCGATGAGCCTGGTCGGCCTGAACCGCGGTCCGCACACCCACATCAGCGGTGCGGCGACCTTCAAGGGCCGTGACCTGGTGGCCGCGTCGGAGCGGGAGCTGCGCGGTGTGCGCGGCAAGGACATCACGGTCGTCTTCCAGGACGCGCTGGCCGCGCTCAACCCGCTGCACCGGGCCGGCGCCCAGGTCTCCGAGATGATCCGCGCCCACCGCGATGTGACGCGGGGTCAGGCGATGGGCCGGGCAGTGGAGTTGTTCGGCGAGGTCGGCATCGCCGGCCCGGACCGCACGGCACGGGCCTACCCGCACCAGCTCTCCGGGGGCATGCGGCAACGCGTGATGATCGCGATGGGCCTGGCCAATGATCCGTCGGTACTGATCGCCGACGAGCCGACCACCGCCCTGGACGTCACCATCCAGGCCCAGGTGCTCGCCGTACTCAAACGCGTCCAGCGCGACCACGGCACCTCCGTCCTGCTGATCACCCATGACCTGGGTGTCGTCGCCGAGGTCGCCGACCGGGTGGCGGTGATGTACGCGGGCCGGATCGTGGAGCAGGGGCTGCGCGAGGAGGTGCTGTTCCACCCCCAACACCCTTACACGATGGGCCTGTTGGGCTCGGTGCCACCGATCGACGGTCCTGTCGTACGACGGCTGCCGACCATCGCGGGCAGTCCGCTGACCGGGGTGGACCGGCCGTCCGGGTGCGCGTTCGCTCCCCGGTGCCCGTTCGTCCACGACGCGTGTTCCGAGCGCCCTGTGCTGCGACAGCGGCACGGCGACGACGGGCATCTCGACGCCTGTGTGCTGCCCTCCCCCGCCCGTGCCACGGCCCGCTCCCAGGGAGGCATCGCATGACCGCCGCGCTCATCCAGGCCCGCGAGTTGCGGGTCGAGTACCCGGGCCGGGCGGGTGGCCGGGTCAGGGCGCTGCGGGACGTCGACCTCGACATCCTCCAGGGCGAGACCCTCGGTCTGGTCGGCGAGTCGGGGTGCGGCAAGTCCACGCTCGGCCGCGCCCTGTTGCGCGTCATCGAACCCGCCTCGGGCCGCATCGAGTTCGACGGCACCGACCTCACCCGGCTGCGCGGTCGCCAACTGCGCCGTACCCGGGCCGAGTTGCAGATGGTCTTCCAGGACCCGTTCGGTTCGCTGAACCCGCGCCGCAGGATCGCCGACATTGTCGCCGAGCCGCTGCTGCGGGCGCGCGGCGCCACCCGGGCCGAGGCCGCGAAGGCGGTGGCCGACCTGCTCGACCTGGTCGGTCTCGGCGCCGAGGCCGGCGGGCGCAGGCCGCACGAGTTCTCCGGCGGTCAGCGCCAGCGCATCGGCATAGCAAGGGCGTTGGCCTCGTCTCCGCAGTTCGTGGTGGCCGACGAGGCCGTCTCCGCGCTGGACGTGTCGATCCAGGCCCAGGTGCTGAACCTGCTGTCGGACCTGGTCCGCGACCGGGGCCTGACGATGCTGTTCATCTCGCACGACCTGGGCGTCGTACGGCACATCGCCGACCGGATCGCGGTCATGTACCTCGGCCAGATCATCGAAGTCGCCTCCCGCGACGCCTTCTTCGACGCCCCCGCGCATCCCTACAGCCGGGCGCTGCTCTCCTCCGTTCCCGTACTACGGCCCGGAGAGGCCCGCGAACAGCAGGTGCTGGAGGGCGAGTTGCCCGATCCGGCCAATCCGCCCGAGGGCTGTCTGTTCCGCACCCGGTGCCCGATCGCCACGGAGCGATGCCGCACCAGCGCGCCCGAACTGCGCGAGATCGCGCCGGGCCGCAGTGTGCGCTGCCATCTGCCCCTGGTCTCCAGCGAGCAGCACGTCGCGAGTAGCGAGTAAGGACGAACCGCTTTGATCATCGACGCGTACAACACCACTCAGGACGTCCGCGGCCGTTCCGACTACCTCACCGGCGCCCGCAAGGGCCAGGCCCCGCCGCCGTACAAGCCCTTCGAGCCGCGCCGCATCCTCGACCGGATGGACGCGGCCGGGGTGGACATGGCGATGGTGTGCTCGCTCGCGCAGCGCATCGAGAACGACTTCATCGCCTCGCTGGTGGCCTCGTACCCGGACCGGTTCTTCGGCTTCGGGCAGGTGCTGCCGCAGGCCGACGACGCGCTCGACGAGATCGACCGGATGGCCGACGCGGGCCTGGTCGGTCTGAAACTGCACCCGAGCCTGCACGGCTACCACGTCGCCGACCACGGCCTGCTGGACCCGGTGTTCGAGGCGTGTGCACGGCGGGGGCTGCTGGTGCTGATCAACGCGCTCGACGACGCGTTCTGCGCACCCCTGGCCATCGAGGAGATCGCCCGGGACCACCCCCAAGTCCCCACGATCATCGCGCACATGGGAGCGGTGTGGAACGTGCCGGAGGCGATCATCGTGGCCGAACGGCAGCCGCACGTGTACCTGGAGACGTCGGCGACGCTGATGAGCGACGTCAAGCGCGCCTACGCACGACTGGGACCCGAGAAGATCCTCATGGGCAGTGAGTGGCCGGGGTCGGACTTCGACCTGGAGCGCATGAAGATCGCCAAGGCGGTCGAGGACGAGAAGGACCGGGCACTCGTCGAGGGTGGCAACATGGCGCGGCTGCTGGGGCTGACGGTATGAGTGCCGTGGGCGCGCGACCCGTGACCGTACCGCCGTCGATGGACGAGGACGACGTCGAACTCCTCGCCACCGCGCAGCACTTGCTGGCCAAGGTGTGGCGGTCGGGCCGCCACGAGGTCGCGACCGCGCTGCGCACCGCCGACGGCCGGGTGCACACCGGGGTCCATGTGGAGGGTTCCTGCCGGCGCAGTTCGATCTGTGCCGAGGGGGTGGCCATGGGTACCGCCCGGGGCGCCCTGCCCGCCGGGGCGGAGTTGAACATCACGTCGGTGGTGTCGGTGCAGATCAAGCCGGCGGGGTGGTTCCGGATCATCGCGCCGTGCGGGGTGTGCCGTGAGCTCATCAGCGACTACTGCCCGGACGCCACCGTGTGGGTCACCACGGTCGACGGGGACGAGCCCGTCCCGTTGCGTGCCCTGGACCTGCTGCCCGAGAAGAGCCGACGCCGATGGTGAGCGCCGTCGATCCCGAGAAGAGCCTGTGCCGATGACGAACGCCATCGGTCCCGAGGAGAGGAGAGCCATGTCGTCCGTCTTCGTCACCGGTCCGTCCGGACGAACGATCCCCACAGGGCTCGATGTCCCCGAACTCGCCGCGCGGTTGGGCGGGTCCGGAACGCCGGTGCTGTGGGAGGAGCTGACCTGGTCGGAGGCCGGGTCCACGGCCGCTGCCCAGGACGCCGTCATCATCCCCGTCGGCGCCACCGAGCAGCACGGCCCCCATCTCCCCCTCGCCGTGGACACCCGGATCTGCGAAGCGGTCGCCCTCGGCGTCTCCGCCCTGACCGGCGTGCCCGTCGTCCCGCCCCTGAGCTTCGGCGTGTCCGCGTCGCACGGCGACTTCGCGGGGACGGTTGCCCTGCGGCCGGAGACGATGATCGCCGTCGTCGAGGACGTCATCGACTCCCTGTACACCTCTGGAGTACGGCAGTTCGTGCTGCTCAACGGGCACATCTGGAACAACGGCGCGCTCGACGTGTCGGCCGAGAAACTGAGGGTCCGTCACCGGGACGCACGGGTGCGGGCGTTGGGGTACGTGACGATGTACCCGGGTCCCGAGGTCGACGGACACGTCACCTACGGCCGGGCGTTGATGCACGCCAACTTCTTCGAGACGTCCGTGATGCTGCACCTCGCGCCCGAGCTGGTCCGGATGGAGCGGGCCACCTCCCACGTCGACGTCGACTCGTTCTGGGACTACCGCATGGACCAGGTCAGCGAGACCGGCGTCTGGGGCAGGGACGTCACCGACGCCAACTCCCAGCACGGCGAGGCGGAGTTCGACCGCTGCGTCCTGACCACCGCCCGGGCGGTGTCCACGGCGGTACGCGAACCGTGGCCCGACCCCACTCACCGTCCCGGACGCCAGGCGTGAAGGAGAACACCGTGGACCCCAGCATCGTGATCCCCCACCTGCCGGACTGCGAGCCCATGCTCATCGGCGGCGAGTGGACCACCGGCACGGCGACGGGACGCGTCCCGGTGCTCGACCCCGCCACCCAGCAGCAGCTCACCACCGTCGTCCAGGCGGGCTCCGCCGAGGTGTCGGCGGCGGTCGAGGCAGCCAACACCGCCCACCGGGACCGCCGTTGGCGCGGGCTGCCACCCCGGCGGCGCCGTGACGTCCTGCTGCGCCTCGCCGATCTGGTGGAGCGCGACGCCGAGCAACTGGCGGTGCTGGACACCCTGGACAACGGCAAGGCCATCGAACGTGCCCGGGGCGACGTGGAGTTGGGCCTTCAGGCCATCCGCCACTTCGCGGGCACCCCGACCCGGCTGGAGGGCACCGTGCACGCGGCCGGCCCCGACCGGCACGTCTACAGCGTCCGCGAACCGGTCGGCGTGGTGGCCGCCGTACTGCCGTGGAACTTCCCCTTCATGATCGCGGCCTGGAAGCTCGCCCCGGCCCTGGCGGCGGGCTGCACGGTCGTCGTCAAGCCGGCCGAGCAGACCCCGCTCACCGCGCTGCGGCTGGCCGCGCTCTGTCTGGAGGCGGGCGTCCCCGAGGGCGTCGTCAACGTCCTTACGGGCGACGGGCGTACGGGTGCGGAACTGGTCGCCCATCCCGGTGTCGCCAAGGTGTCCTTCACCGGGTCCACCGAGGTCGGGCGGCACATCATGGCCGCGGCTGCACCGTCGCTCAAGCGCCTCACGCTCGAACTGGGCGGCAAGTCACCCAACATCGTCTTCGCCGACGCCGATCTCGACAGCGCCGTACCGAACGCCGTGCGCGCGGTGTTCGGGCACTCCGGGCAGATGTGCACGGCGGGCAGCAGGCTGCTGGTGGAGCGAACGGTCGTCAAGGAGTTCCTGGACCGGCTGGTCCCGGCCGTGGAGGCGCTGCGGATCGGCCCGGGGCTGTCGGGCGGTGTCAACATCGGTCCGCTGGTGTCGCAGGAGCAGTACGACCGCGTCACCGGCTATGTCGAACTGGGCCGCGCCGAGGGTGCCGAGGTGGCCGTGGGTGGTGAACCGCTGCCCGGGCCGGGGTGGTTCGTGCCGCCGACGGTGTTCACGGACGTCAGCCCCGACATGCGGATCGCCCGGGAGGAGATCTTCGGTCCGGTCGCCGCGGTCCTGCCCTTCGACAGCGAGGAGGAGGCGATCGCGCTGGCCAACGACAGTGAGTACGGACTCGCCGCCGGTGTGTGGACCGGCAGTCTGGCCCGCGCCCATCGCACGGCCGCCGCGCTGGAGGCCGGGACCGTGTGGGTCAACACGTACAACGAGTTCGACCCCGCCGTGGCCTTCGGCGGGATGAAGCAGTCAGGCCTCGGCAGGGACCTCGGCGACGCCGCCGTCGACGGGTTCACCGAGCTCAAGAGCGTGACGATCGCCCTGTGAGCGCGCCCGTGACGGCCGGAACGGCCGCCTCGCCCCCGAACCCAGCGCCCCCGCGCACCCTGAACGTCGCGTCCGAACGCGCCCGTACGCCGGGCTCGTTCACCGGCCACCACTTCAACTCGGCCGGTGCGGCGCTGCTCGCCAACGGCACCGTCGAGGCGGTCATCGACCACCTGCGCGCGGAGAGCCTGTCCGGCGGCTACGAGGCCGCCAAGCACGCGGCTCCCGCTCTGGAGGCCGTCTACGCGCGTACCGCCGAGCTCCTCGGCGCCGGGCTGGAGGAGGTCGCCCTCGTCGAGAGCGCGACGGCCGGCTGGCAGCGGGCTGTGTCGGCGCTCCGACTGCGCCCCGGCGACCGGGTGTTGGCGGCCCGCTCCAGTTACGTCAGCAGCGCGCTGCACCTGCTGTCCGTCGAACGCGACCACGGTGTCCTGGTCGAGCTGCTGCCCAACGGCCCTGACGGAGCGGTGGACCTGGAGGCGTTGGAGGCGGCACTGCGCGCGGGACCCGCCGCGCTGGTGACGGCGGCGCATGTGCCGACCTCCTCCGGTCTGGTCGAACCCGCCGCCGCGATCGGCGCGTTGGCCGGCGCCCATGGAGTCCCCTTCCTGCTGGACGCGACCCAGTCGCTCGGCCAACTGCCGGTGGACATGGGTGCCATCGGCTGCGACCTGCTCATCGGAACCGGCCGCAAGTTCCTGCGCGGCCCACGCGGCACCGGCCTGCTCGCGGTCCGCCGCCCGCTCCTCGACCGGCTCGCCCCCGAGGCACCCGACGTCCGAGGCGCCCGCTGGACCGCCGAGCGCAGTTGGGAACTGGTCCCGGACGCCAAGCGCTTCGAACTCTGGGAAGCCGCCCACGCGTTGCGCCTCGGCCTCGGCGCCGCCCTGACCGACCTCGCGACACTCGGCGTCGACACCGTCGCCCAGCACCTGGCCACCCTCGCCGCCTCACTGCGCGAACGCCTCGCCGCACTGCCGGGCGTCCACGTCACCGACCCACCGGCCGCGGGCGGCGCCATCGTCACCTTCGTGGTCGACGGGATGGACGCCTCCGAGGTGCAACGCCAACTCGACTACCGCCGCGTCCACTTGATCGCGGTACCGGCGGGCCACGGCCGCTGGGACATGGATCACCGGGGCCTGACCAAGGTGGTCCGGGCGTCCGTCCACGTCTACAACGACGAGGACGATCTGGACGCGTTGGTCGAGGCGGTGCGGGAGATCGTCTGTCTGAAGGGACGCGATACGGCGTCGGCTGCGGGTCAACGGGAAACGGGAGACACACGACGGGGCAACGCCGAGCCGGAGGTCGATCCCGCACCACCCACACCCTCACCGGCGACCCCACCGGTCCAGCACACCTCTCACCACTGCCACGACGCGATCGTCGTCGGCCTCGGCGTGCACGGCAGCGCCGCCCTACGTCACCTGGCCGCACGCGGCCTCGACGTCCTCGGGCTCGAACAGTACGGCCTGCACCACGACTTGGGTTCCTCGCACGGCGCGACCCGGATGATCCGCCGCGCCTACCCCCACCCCGACTGGGACGCTCTGGTCGACACCGCCTACCGGGCCTGGACGGAGTTGGAGGGCGCTTCCAAGACCCAACTGCTCGACATCACCGGCGGGTTGTACGCGGCGCCGAAGGACCGCCCCGATCCCCTGCGCGGCCCCGGTTGCCGGCAGGTCGACGGCGAGGAAGCGGCACGGATCTTCCCGGGACTGCAACTGCCCCCCGGCTTCACGGCGGTACACGACCCGCGCGCCGGCATCATCGACGCGCAGGAGACGCTGCGCGCCCAACTGACCCTCGCCGAACGGTCGGGCGCGCACCTCCACGACCACGCTCCCGTCTTCGGCTGGGAACCGGACGGCGACGAGGTCGTGGTCCGCACCGGCAAGGCCGTCCTGCGCACCCGCCGTCTCGTGCTGTGCACCGGCCCCTGGACGGCGGCCCATGTCCCGGCCCTGGCACCGCATCTGACGGTCACTCGTATCGTCAACGCCTACTTCGCCGCCGACCCGGCGGGGCCGCTCGGGCCGTCCGGCCTCGGCAGCTTCTCCGTCGATCTGCCGCAGGGCCTGCTGTACGGGTTCCCCGCGGCCGACGGCCGTGGGCTCAAGGCGGGGCTGGACAGCGGACCGCCCTGGGACCCGCAGGCGCCCCGCCCCGAAGCGACCGACGAGGAACTCGCCCTGCTCGCCGAGGCGGTGGCCCAGGTGCTGCCCGGTGCCGGGCCCGTGACCGAGAGCCTGACGTGTCTCTACACGATGACCGCCGACCGGCGTTTCATCGTCGGCGAAGTGCCGGGCGTACCGCAGGTGGTGGTCGCGTCGGCGTGTTCGGGGCACGGATTCAAGTTCGGACCGGCGATCGGCGAGGCACTGGCCGACCTCGTGTGCGGGATCGCCCGCCCGGACCTGGACTTCCTCTCCCCGGCCCGGCTGTTTCCCGGTGGTACCCCGTGAAGGGCCGCACCGGGTCACAGCGGACCCGCTGCTCAGCCGTGGAAGACGGTCTGCGAACGGCGCTCGTACCAGGCCGTCAGATGCTCACCGGAAGTGATGACGTGCTCGCGCATCAACGCGTCGGCACTGTCGGCGTCGTGCGCGGCCAACGCGTCGATCACCGCCTCATGCTGACGGATGTTCAGGTGACGGTGGCGCTCGTCGCCGGCGAGAGCGAGCGAAGAGACGTTGCGCGGGAAGCTCTCGTTGATCCGGTCGATCATCCGCGTCAGCCACGGGTTGTCGGCCGCCTCGCAGATGACCGTGTGGAAACAGTCGTTGGCCGCCGTGGTGGTGAGTCCGCCCGCGCCCCTCACCTCACCCTCGGCGCGTGCCACCGCCTCGCACAGGACGGCGTTGTGCTCGCGCAGCGCGGCGAGCCCGCGTTCGGTGATCCGGGAAGCGGCGCGCCGGGCGGCCATTCCCTCCAGCTCGGCCCGCACCTCGTAGGCCTGGCGCACCTCCCAAGGGGCGGGCACCCGGACCACGGCTCCGCGGTTCGGCTGCATCTCGATCAGCCCGCCGTTCTGCAGCTGGCGCAACGCCTCGCGCACCGGCGTACGGCTGACCCCGAACTCGGTGGCCAGCGCCGCCTGGCGCAGCGGTTTGCCGATCGCCAGCTCGCCGTTCATGATCCGCGCGCGGATGCGGGCCGCGATGTCGTCGACGAGGGGACTCTCGTCAGTCTGGGGCGTCATCGGAGTCGGTCAAACCCTTCTCGGGGGCGGTCGGGGAGTGCGCGGTGGTGGAGCAGTTTCCCACGCGGCCGAGGGCGTCCACAGCCGCTCGTTTTTGGATCCACTTCCATGATATCCGCATCCAATAAGAGGGCCGCATGAATCTGGACTTCGCGAAGGCGATCGACGTGTCCGTTCCCATCCATCCCGGCATGCTGCACTGGGGCCGCCGCCCCGAGGTGGAGATCGTCGAGTCGCGTACCGCCGGCGATCCCTCCAATGTGAGTCGCTGGCGCATCGGCGCCCACACCGGCACCCACATCGACGCTCCGGCCCACTTCATCGACGGCGGCAAGACGGTCGACCGGCTCGACCTGACCGCCCTCAACGGAACCGCGCGGGTCCTGGACCTCACCCACGTCAAGGAGCAGATAACCGCCGCCGACCTCGACGCGGCCGGCCTCGGCACCGAGGAACGCGTACTACTGCGCACCAGCAACTCCGAGGGCGTGCTGCGCAGCCCGTGGAAGGCCCGGGAGTGGGTCGGACTGGCCCCCGACGGAGCGGAACGCCTCATCGAGGCCGGGGTGCGCACCGCGGGCATCGACTATCTGAGCATCGAGGCGGTCGCCTACACCACCCATTGGGAGACCCATCAACTCCTGTGCGCCGCCGAGGTGTTGATCCTGGAGGTCGTGGACCTCCTCCACACACCGGCCGGTGTCTACGACATGCTCTCGCTCCCCCTGCCCCTCCAGGGCGCCGAAGCCGCCCCCTCCCGCACCGTGCTCCTCCCGAGGGACGCCGCATGACAGCCGCCTCCCCGCTGGTCCCCCCGCTGATCCTGGCCGCACCGCACCCGGCGGCGCTGACGGCGGCCCGCCGCGCGGCCGAGCGAGGCGGCAACGCCGTGGACGCGGCACTGGCGGCGGCCGCCGCGCTCACCGTCGTCTACCCCCACCAGTGTTCCCTGGGCGGCGACTTGATCGCCCTCGTGCACGCCCCCGGCGGCTCGGTGCGCGCGGTGGTCTCGGCGGGGGCCGCCGCACAGGCCGTAGACGTCGAAGCGCTGCGCGCCGCCGACCGGCGGATGCCCGCGCAGGGGCCGCAGACGGTGACCGTGCCCGGTGTGGTGGCGGGCTGGACCGCGCTCGCCGACGCCCACGGCACGCCCGGCGCCCTTGCTGCCGCGCTGCGGGACGCCGCCGAACTGGCCGAGGGCGGGGCCACCGTGTCGGCGGGTCTGGCGCGCGCCATGCGGGAACGGGCCCCGCAGATCGCCGCGGACCACGGGCTCACCGCACTGCTGACCGGCCCCGCCGGCGTACCGCTCGTCGAGGGCGATCCGCTCTCCCAGCCCCAACTGGCCGCCGTACTGCGGACGCTGGCCGACGATCCGTCGTCCTTCTACCGGGGCTCGGTCGCCGACGCGTTGGCGGACGGGCTGCGCCGGGCCGGAAGTCCGCTCACCGTGAGCGATCTCGCCGCCCATCAGGCGGAGGACAGCGAGCCGTTGACGCTGGACGTGGCCGGAACTCGTTGGTGGACCGCGCCGCCGCCGAGTCAGGGGGCGAGTCTGCTGGCCGTACTGGAGACCGCCGCGTCGGCGGCGAAGCTGCCCGAGCCGGAGCGCACCGGTGTGCTGGCCGCCCGCTGCCAAGACGCCTCGGCAGCACGGGACTTGCTGCTGGGTGACCCGCTCGGCCCCTCGCCCGTCGACCTTGACGGACTGCTGCGCCCGGCTCCGCTCGCCGGTGCGCGACCGCCCGAGCCGTCCTTCCGGCCCGCCGGCGACACCGTCGCGATCACCGCCGTGGACGCCTCCGGGCTGGCCGTCTCCCTGATCCAGAGCGTCTACCAGACCTTCGGCTCCGGCATCTGCGACCCGGAGACGGGCATCGTGCTGCACAACCGGGGTTCGGCGTTCAGCCTGCTGCCCGGCCATCCGGCCCTCATCGGCCCCGGGCTGCGGCCCCCGCACACCCTGTGTCCCGTGCTCGGCCGGTCCGCCGAGCTGCTGCTCGCGGCCGGTTGCCAGGGCGGCCGGGCGCAGCCGCAGATCCTCGCCCAGACCGTGCCCGAGCTGATGGACCCGGCCGCCGATCCGACCGCCGTCCTCGACCGGCCCCGCTGGGTGATCGGCGCCCGCGACATCGGACACGAGACACAGACGTTGCTGGCCGAACCCGGATCCGTCCCGGCGGGCGCGTTCCCGTCGGTGGTTCCGGTGGTCGTGACGCCGGGCCGTACGGATCTGGCCGGTCACACCCAGGCCGTACGACTGTCCGCCGACGGCCGGCTGGACGGCGCCTCCGATCCCCGCGCCGACGGCGGCACCATCTTGGAAGGAAACCCGCTGTGAGCACTCTCGCCCCCGAACCCGTACCGGCCGACGCACCCCATCCGCTGGACCCCCTCACCGTCGCCGAACTGACCACGGCCGTAAGGGTGTTGAGAGCAGACACCCGCGTCCCCGACGACGCGCGCTTCTGGGGTCTGGCGCTGGACGAGGACCACGCCCGCCGCGCCGCGCCCGGGGACACCCGGCGGGCCCGCGCGGTCGTCTTCTCCACCTCCGCACGCCACGCCTTCGAGGTCGATCTCGAACTCGGCGACAAGCCGCAGACCACCGCCTGGCGGGAGTTGGACGTACGCAGCCCGGGCTGTTCCTCCGAGGAGGCGCGGCAGGCAGCGGCGGCCTGCCGGGCGGACCCCCGTTTCCGGGAGGCGCTGGCGCTACGCGGTATCCATGACGTGTCGCTGGTGATGGTGGACCCGGAGTCGATCGGCGGTTTCGAGCCGCCCGAGTACGCGGGCCGCCGGCTGACCTGGGGCAGTGTCTGGCACCGCACCTCCGAGGACGACAACGGCTACGCCCGTCCGGTGCAGGGCGTGGTGCCGATCATCGACATGGAGTCCATGGAGATCCTGCACATCGAGGACCACGGGGTGGTCCCGCTGTCGGAGGAGTCGGGCGTGTTCGCGGCCGGGACGGTGGACGAGCGGCCGGGGCTGAAGCCGCTGGAGGTGGTCCAGCCGGAGGGGCCGAGCTTCACCGTCACCGGGCAGCGGATCGACTGGCAGGGGTGGTCGGTCCGGGTCGGCTTCAGTCATCGCGAGGGGCTCGTGCTGCACGACCTCGCCTTCGCCGCCGCAGGGAAGGCTCCTCGGCAGGTGATCCGGCGTGCGGCCGTCAACGAGATGTACGTCCCGTACTTCGACACCGCCTCCACCCAGTACCGGAAGAACTTCTTCGACTGGGGCGAGTACGGCGCGGGCCCGCTCACCAACTCCCTTGCCCTGGGCTGCGATTGCCTCGGCGTCATCCAGTACTTCGACGCGGCGGTGCTCGGCGGCGACGGCGTCCCCCGGCTGATCCCCAACGCCGTCTGCGTGCACGAGGAGGACGACGGCATCCTCTGGAAGCACCACGACGGCCGCACGGGCCGTACGGAGGTGCGCCGTTCGCGCCGGCTGATCATCTCGGCGTTCGCCACCGTCGCCAACTACGACTACGGCTTCTACTGGTCGCTGTACCAGGACGGTTCGGTGATGCTGGAGATCAAGATGACCGGCATCCTCTCCGCCACCGGCGTCGAGGAGGACGAGGCGACGCCGTACGCGCGCCGGGTCGCGCCGAACGTCGCGGTCACCAATCACCAGCACTTCTTCAGCGTCCGCCTCGACATGGCGGTGGACGGCGATCCCAACCGGCTGGTCGAGGTCACCGCCGAGCACGAGCCCGACCCGGTGCTCGACCCGTACGGCAACGCGGCCCGGACCGTGCTGCGGCCGATCCTCAGCGAGTCGGAGGGCGCCCGGCGCACCGACCCGTCCCGCGCGCTGCACTGGCGGGTGGAGAGCACCGAGTCCCGCAACCGGATGGGTGAACCGACCGCGTACCGAGTGCACTTGGAGAACACGGCGGTGCTGCCGGTGCGCGAGGACAGTGTCTGCGCCCGCCGAGCCCCGTTCGTGGGGCGGCAGTTGTGGGCGACGGCCTACGACCCGGAGCGGCGGTTCGTCGGCGGCGAGTACCCGAATCAGGCCGAGCCCGGCGCGGACGGCGTCCACAAGTGGCAGGAGGAGAACCGGTCGTTGGACGGGACCGACCTGGTGCTGTGGGCGACGGTCGGCTCGCATCACTTCCCGCGCCCGGAGGAGTGGCCGGTGATGCCGGTGGCCAAGGCCCGGCTGCGCCTGGAGCCGGACGGCTTCTTCGACCGCAACCCTGCCCTGGACGTACCCGCACCCACCTCCTGCCACACGCCGAGCCCCTCGGCACCGGACCACTGCTGCGGCTGACCGCGCCTCCCCTCCCCCGAAAGGCGTCCCATGCGCGAGGAAGAGAACACACGGCTCACCCGGACCGGGCCCGGCACCCCGGCCGGCGAGTGGATGCGCCGCTACTGGCAGCCGATCGCCCTCAGCGAGGAACTCGCGGGCGTACGGCCGCTGGTGGCGCCCAAGGTGATGGGCCAGGACCTGGTCCTGTTCCGCGACGAGCAGGGCGAACTCGGTCTCGTCGACCGCGGCTGCCCGCACCGCGGCGCAGACCTGGCGCTCGGCCGGCTGGAGGACGGCGGACTGCGCTGCTGCTTCCACGGCTGGCTGTTCGCCCGCGACGGCTCGTGCCTCGACACTCCCGCCGAGCCCGTCGACAGCCCGCTCAAGTCCCGCGTCCGGCTGGGCAGTTATCCGGTCCGCGAGATCAACGGGATCATCTGGGGCTACCTCGGCCCCGGCGAACCGCCCGAACTCCCCGCCCTGGACTGCTTCCAGGCCCCCGCCGACCACGCCTTCGCCTGGAAGGGCCTGCTGGACTGCAACTGGCTCCAGGCCCTTGAGGTCGGCATCGACCCCGCCCACGCCTCCTACCTCCACCGCTTCTTCCAGGACGAGGACCCCGCCGACAGCTACGGCAAACAGTTCCGCGCCGCCTCCCAGGGCACCGACCTCCCGATGACGAAGATCCTGCGCGAGTACGGCCGCCCCGACATCAACGCCGTCCGCGCCCCGTACGGCATCCGCCTCACCGCCCGGCGCACCCTCGACGGCACGGACACCCAGGGCCTGCCGATGGACGGCAGCCGTACCCATGTCCGCATCACCCACCAGGTGTTCCCGCACGCCTTCCACATCCCGCTCGACGCGGAGACGGCGATCACCCAGTGGCATGTGCCGATCGACGACAACTCCAGTTACTGGTATGCCCTGTTCACCAGCGTCGGCGGCCCGGTGGACCAGGACGAGATGCGCCGGCAGCGGGTCGGCGCTGTCACCCTGCCCGGCTACCGGCCGCGCTTCGGCCGCGCGAACGGCTACGGCTACGACCCGGTGGAGCAGCGGACGACGACGTACACCGGGCTCGGCTTCGACATCAACGTGCACGACCAGTGGGCGGTGGAGGGGCAGGGTTCCGTCCAGGACCGTACCCGCGAGCATCTGGGCCGCTCCGACAAGGCCATCGTGATGTACCGCCGGATGCTCGGCGAGGCCATCAGCGCCGTCGAGCGCGGCGAGGACCCGCCGCTGGTGCTGCCCGCCGAGGAGGCCGGACAACTGCACGGACCGGTCGCCCTGGACGGGATCGGCCCCACCGACGGCTGGCTGGAGCACTGGACGGCCGTCACCGACAAGCAGCGCGCCGACAGCAGTTGGGCGCAGCCGCTGGGAACGGACGGCTGAGCCGCGTGGGATTCATCGAACGGCACGGCCTGTGGAACGCCGAACAGGCCGCCGCCGCACGGGAGATACAGGAACGCGCCGAGAGCGGCGGGATGACGGTCGTACGGCTGGTCTTCGCCGACCAGCACGGTCTCCTGCGCGGCAAGACCGTCACGATGGGCGAGCTCACCAACGTGCTGCGCGACGGCACCGGCATCGCCTCGTCCCTGCTCGCCAAGGACACTTCGGGCCGGACCGTCTTCCCTCTCTTCACCAAGGAGACGCCGCTCGGGCTGCCCGAACTGCGCGGCGCCGCCGACATGGTGATGGTGCCCGACCCGCTGACCTTCCGGATGCTGCCGTGGTCGCCGGGTACGGGCTGGCTGCTGTGCGACCTGCGCTTCACCTCCGGCGCGCCGGTCCCGCTGTGCACGCGCGGGCTGCTGCGCTCGGTCCTCGACCAGGCCGACGGACTGACGTACCGCACCGGTCTGGAGGTGGAGTTCCACCTCTTCCGGCTGGACGATCCGCGTCTGGGCCCTGGCGATCAGGGTCAGCCGGGTGCCGCGCCCGAGGTCGGGATGCTGAACCACGGCTACCAGTACCTCAGCGAGCTGCGCTACGACGAACTCGACCCCATCCTCGACATCCTGCGCGCGAACATCGAGGGCCTGGGACTGCCGTTGCGCAGCCTGGAGGTGGAATTCGGCCCGAGCCAGGTCGAGTTGACGCTCCAGCCCGCCGACGGTCTGGGCACGGCCGACGCGATGGTGCTGCTGCGCAGCGCCGTCAAGCAGGTCGCCGCCCGCCACGGCCACCACGCCACCTTCATGTGCCGTCCTCATCTGCCGGGCGTGTTCTCCAGCGGCTGGCATCTGCACCAGAGCATGCTGCGGGACGGCGTGGGTGTCTTCGCGCCGGAGAACGGCGAACTCACCGCGTCCGGGCCGCCGTTGTCGCCGTACGGAACCGCCTTCCTGGGCGGGCTGCTGCGGCACGCGCGGGCCACGAGCGCGTTCTCGACGCCAACTCTCAACGGCTTCAAGCGCTTTCGCTCGCTGTCACTGGCTCCGGACCGCGCTGTGTGGGGGCGGGACAACCGTGGGGCGATGGTGCGGGTACTGGGTGACGGGCCGTCATCCACCCGACTGGAGAACCGGATCGGTGAGCCGGCCGCCAACCCCTATCTCTACCTCGCCTCCCAACTCGCCGCCGGACTGGAGGGCGTGGCGGGTGACCTGGAACCCGGACCGGCCGCCGACGAGCCCTACGCGGCACGCGCCGAGCCGCTCCCCCGCTCGCTTGGCGAGGCCCTGGACGCGCTGGAGTCCGACCGCATGCTCGCCGACCGGCTCGGCAAGGACTTCGTGGCGTACTACACGAGCATCAAACGGGCCGAGATCACCCGCTTCAGCCAAGAGGTGACCGACTGGGAACAGCGGGAGTACTTCCGTGTCTTCTGACCTCGTCTCCCCCAGCGCGACGACCGAGCGGCTCCTGGTCCGACAGGCCCGCTGGGTCGCCCACGACGTGCTGGAACTCCGCCTGACCCGCCCCACCGGCGGCGCCCTGCCCGCCTGGGAACCGGGCGCGCACGTGGAGCTGACGCTTCCCTCGGGACTGCGACGGTCGTACTCGCTGTGCGGTGACCCAGCGGAAACCGAGGCGTGGAGCGTCGCCGTGCACCGCGTGCCCGAGGGTCGCGGCGGGTCGCGGGAGATCCACGAAACCGCCTTGGTGGGAAAGGAGTTGGAGGTACGCGGGCCGATCAACAGGTTCCCGCTCGTGCCCGCACCGGGCTATCTCCTGCTGGCCGGCGGCATCGGCGTCACCCCGCTGCTGCCGATGGCCCGCGAACTCACCGCCCGCGGCCTGCCCTGGCGCCTCGTCCTCGGCGCCCGCGACCGGTCCCGGCTCGTGTACGCCGAGGAGTTGGCGGCGCTGGGCGGGGACCGCGTGCTGCTCGTGCCACAGGACGAGGCAGGCTTCCCGGACCTGGCGGCCGAACTCGCCGCCACTCCACCCACGCACGCCGTCTACGCCTGCGGCCCGCAACCGATGCTCGACGCGGTGACGAACCTGTGCCGCACGGCCGGCCCGGCGCGGTCGCTGCATCTGGAGCGCTTCACCGCTGCCGCCGACGACGCGATCCCGGATCAACTCGGCTCCGGGAGCGGGGAGTTCGAGGTGGTGCTGACCCGTTCGGGTCTGCGGCTGACCGTGCCCGCCGACCGTTCCGTACTGGACGTCGTACGGGAGAAGCTCCCGGACGTGCCGTACTCCTGCGAGGAGGGCTACTGCGGCACCTGCGAAACACCGGTCACGGCCGGGGTCCCGGACCACCGCGACACGGTGATCGAGCCGTCCGAACGCCCCACCGCCACCACGATGATGATCTGCGTGAGCCGTTGCGAGTCCCCGGTGCTGGAGTTGGATCTCTAAGCGCGACTCTTCGCCAGGCGATGCAGCAGAGCCCGAGGTCGGTAGGGGATGACCTCGGCCAGGGAGATGGCGGTGCTGGTCCGGTCGACCCCGTCGATGGCGAGGATCGCTTTGGTGATGCGGTGCAGGTCCGCGGTGTCCTGGGCGACGACGTGCGCGAGGAGATCGGCGTCGCCGGTGGTGTAGTGGACCTCGATCACTTCGGGGAGGTCGAGCAGGCCCGCGTGGACGCTCTCGGGCTCGGCCTGGCTCACCGCGAGCGACATGAACGCCACCAGGCCGTATCCGAGGGCGGCGGGGTCGACACGTCGGCTGACGGGTTTGAGCACTCCGTCGGCGGCCATCCTCCGCAGCCTGGCGTGAACGGTGTTCCGGGCCACGCCCAGGGTCTGGGCCAGGGCGAGGATCGTCGCGTCCGGGTCGTCGTCAAGGGCCAGGACGATCCGGGCGTCCAAGGGGTCCATCAGCATCATGGTGCGCATTCTGCCACCAGTAAGTCATTCAATTGAGCATCTGTCGCAGCAGATAGAGCATGTATTGCGCCAATGCCCCGGCGTGTGGTCAACCTGATGGGCCATTCACACCTCCACCCTGATGAAGGACCGCCCGCCATGGCCGTGAGCTCGCACCCCACCGGTACCGGTCGCTCCTGGGTCGTCGTCGTGGCCGCCGGAGTCGCTGCCGGCCTACAGGTGTGGAAGGTCCCGCCCGCGCTCCCCTTCCTGCGGCACGACCTGTCGCTGAGTCTGGTCCAGGCCGGGACCCTGCTGGGGATCGTCCAACTGGCCGGGATGCTAGGGGGACTTGCCGTCTCGCTGCTGGCCGAGTTGATCGGTGAGCGTCGCTGTCTGAGCGCGGGGCTGGTCCTGTTGTTCCTCGGTTCGGCGGGCGGCGGCTTCGCGTGGTCGGCGGGGCCTCTGCTGGTGTCGCGGGCGGTCGAGGGGGCCGGTTTCATCCTGGTGGCGGTGATGGGCCCGGGGCTGATCCGGCGTACCGCCCCGCCCGGCCGGTTCACCACGGCCATGGGGTTCTGGGGCGCCTACCAGGGCATCTCCACCTTCGCCGGGCTCATCGTCGGCGCGCTGGCGCTCCAGGTGATGCCGTGGCGGGTGTGGTGGTGGGGCATGGCGGTGATCGCGCTGCTGCCGTTGCCGTGGGTCCTGGCCCGCGTTCCCCGTGACCACGCGGGTGGTGTGCGCGGCGCGGCGGACGCTCTCGCCCGTATCGGCCGTACCGTCCGGGCACCGGCGCCCTGGACGGCCGGTCTCGTGTTCGCCTGCTACACCCTGCCGTGGATGGCGGTGGTCGGGTTCCTGCCCACGATCTACCGCGACGGCGGGATGACGGGCAGTTGGCCGGGCGTGCTCAGTGCCGTGGTCGGTGCGGCGAACGCCGTCGGCTCGGTCGCCACGGCGGCGCTCATGAGACGCGGCCTGCCCACCCGTGTCCTGATCGTCCCCGCGTTCGTCCTCATGGCCGTCACCTCCGTGCTTGCCTTCGCCGTCCACTGGAACGGCCTCCCGACGGGTACCGCTTGGCAGTTCGTGTGTGTCACGGTCTTCTCGCTGACCGGCGGTGCGATACCGGCGACGTTGTTGCGCATGATCGGCGAGCTGACGCCGGTCGGCGGTTCCGCTCCCGCGACCATGGGCCTCATCCAGCAACTCTTCAACGCCGGCAGCTTCGTCGGCCCCACGCTCGCCGCGTGGCTGGCCACCCGAACCGGCGACTGGCACTCCACCTGGTGGCTGACCTGCGCCTGCACGGCCGTGGGCATCGCCCTCAGCCGCCGCCTCAGGCCGCGCGTCAAGACCCGGGTACCGGACGCAACGGCCGTACCATGCGCCTGAGTTGACAGCCCCGGCCGCTACGCCAGCGGGCCGTCCCCGACGCGCTCCCGCAACCCGGCGCGGAGGGGATCGTCGTCAGGCAGGCCGAGTTCGGTGGTCAGGGCGAGTGCGCGGGTCCACACCTCGTGGGCCGCGTCGGACTGGCCCGCGCTGCGATGGCTGTCGCCGAGGCAGATCAGACAGGCGGCCTCGCTGTGGCGCTCCCCCGTGGCGTGGAACAGCTGGGCCGCCTGCCGGTAGCGGTCGACTGCCTGTTGGTAGCTGCCCAGTTGGTGGTGGATGTAGCCCAGGCTGTCGGAGATGTGGGCCTGTCCGTCCACGTCTCCGGCCGCCTGCGCGAGTTCGAGGGCCTGCTCGCAGTGGGCGAGCGCGCGGAGATGGTCGCCGAGGTGCGCCTGCCGCCAGCCGATGTGGTTCAACGCGGCGGCCTGTCCTGCCCGGTCGCCCGCGGCCCGATAGTGCTCCAGGCTCCGGTAGGCGTGCTCCAGGGAGAGTTCGGCGTTGCCCTGGGCCCCCGACATCCGCGAGAGATGCTGATGGGTGCGGGCCTGCCCCGCGTCGCTGCCGACCGCGGCGAAGAGTTCGAGGGCCCGCAGATAGTGCTCACGGGCCGGTCCCGGGCACTTCAACCGGTCCAGGGCCAGGCCCAGTCCGCGATGGGCGCCCGCCCGGCCGGCCGGGTCGCCCTCCCGCTCGGCCGCCGCCAGCGCGCGGTGCCCGGCGGTGAGCAGCGCCTGCCAGTATCCGTGCCGGTCCAGGAAGGTGGTCAGTACGGTGACCAGCCGCCAGACGTGGGCGTCGAAGCCGGGCCGCTGCTGCCGTACGAGCGCCAGCAGCACCGGGTGTTCGGCGACGAGCCAGGTCAGTGCCCGGCCGTAGTCCTCGAACCGCACCGGGTTCGCGCCGGGTCTGGGCGCGGACGATTCCACCGGGTTGGGCTGCGGAGTCACCAGGACGTCGGCCGCCCGCGCGGAGTGCAGATAGTGGTCCATCATCCGGTGGAGCGCCGACCGGCGTTCCCACTCGTCGTCGTACGCGGTCACGAGTTCCCCGGCGTAGACCCGCAGCAGGTCGTGGAAGGCGTAGCGTCCCGGGGCGTGTTCGACCAGCAGGTGGCCGCCGGTCAGTTCGGCCAGCAGTGCCCGGACGCGTTCGGGCGGTACCCCGGCCAGTGCGGCGGCCGCGCGCTGGTCCAGGTCGGGTCCCGGGTGCAGGGCCAGCAGGCGGAACAGTCGGGCCGCGGCCGGGCTGAGCGCGCTGTAGGACCAGGAGAACACCGCCCGTACCTGGCTGGACTCCTCGCCCCCGTCGAGCGCGTCCAACCGGCCGCCGGCTTCCCGGAGTTCCTCGGCGAGTGTCCCCAGGGGCTGATGCGGTTGGGCGGCGGCGCGTGCCGAGACCACGGCCAGCGCGAGGGGCAGTCCCGCGCACCAGGTGACGACGTCGGCCACCGCCGCCGGTTCTGCGGCGACCCGGCCCGCGCCGAGCCGCTCCGCCAGTACGTCCCGTGCGGCGGCCGGTGTCAGCGGGTCCACGGCGAGGAGATGGGCGCCCTCGGTCGCGGCCAGCCCGGTCAGCCGGTTCCGGCTGGTCACCAGCGCCATGCAGCCGACCGAGCCCGGCAGCAGCGGGCGGACCTGTTCCTCGTCACGGGCGTTGTCGAGTACGACCATCATCCGACGCCCCGTCAACAAACTTCGGTACAGGCCGACTTGGGCCTCCAGCCCAGGGGGCACCCGCTCCGGCCGTACCCCGAGCGCGTCCAGGAAGCCGCGTACCGCCTCGGTCGGCTGCACCACCGATCCCTGCGGGTCGAATCCTCGCAGGTTCACGTACAACTGCCCGTCGGGGAACGCGCTCTCGACCCGGCGCGCCCAGTGCACGGCGAGGGCGGTCTTCCCCACGCCCGCCATGCCCGACACCGCCGAGATGACCACGGCGGCGGACTCGCCCTCGGCCGAGGCGAGGATCGCGGCGAGGCGGGCCAGTTCTCCGTCGCGACCGGTGAACCCTCGTACAGCCATGGGCAGTTGGGCGGGCAGCTCGGGCCGTGGTGTCAGCGCCGTCGGCTCGGGGCGCGAGGTCGACGCGGAGCGGTGGCCGCGCAGGATCGACTGGTGGAGCTGGCGCAGCGCCGGTCCCGTGTCGGTGCCCAGTTCCTCGGCCAGCCGTTTGCGGACGGCGGCGAAGCAGTCCAGGGCCTCCGCGCTGCGGCCGGTCTCGTGCAGGGCCCGCATCAGTGCTTCGGCCAGGGGCTCCGCGAGCGGGTACTCACCGAGCAGGCCGGTCAACGGGCCGATGACGGGGGCGGGATCGCCGTGGCGCAACTCCGCGCGGGCCCAGCCGACGGCGGCGTCCTGGTGCTGGCGCCGCCAGGCCTCGCGCATCCGGGCCGCCCACTCCCCGTTCAGCCCGGACAACGGCTCTCCGCGCCACAGGTCGAGTGCCTCGCGCAGCAGCACCGCCCGCACGGGGTCGGCCGGTCCCGCCGCCCGCGCCCGGTCGACCAACTGCCGGAAGCGGTACACGTCCACCTGATCAGGGCGGGCCTCCAGGAGGTACCCACCGGAACGGCGCACCAGTAATAAGGGTTCCCGCGCGGTCTCGGCCGCCTGCTCGCACATCCGCCGGATCCGGGCGACATGGGCGTGCACCGCGCCGCGCGCGCCGTCCGGCGCGTGCGGGCCCCAGACCCGCTCGATGACCACGTCGACGGCGACGGGCCGGCCGACGTCCACGGCCAACGCGGCCATCACGGTGCGGCGTTGGGGCGGGCCCACCTCCACCGCGCGCCCCTCCGCCGACAGTTCCACCGGCCCGAGCAACTGCACGTCCACCATGGTGTGCGCCTCCCCATGCACAAAGCCTCCTCCTTTTCTTCACGAACATGTATGCGGCGCGACAAGCCTTCGACAAGGTTTCCCGTCACACACCCGTGCGAATCTGCTGAGGAACGGACGGGGCGCCGACCGCGTCCCGTCCATGCACGACGGCAGGGCCGTCGCCTGGCGGCTGCGCAACAGGCAAACGGGGGCGAGACGTGTGATCACACAGGGAGTGATGGCACCTGAGACACGGGTGCCGGCACAACGGCCGGAGACCTTACCGGCCGCCACGGGGAACGCCGGCGGAAGGAGCGTGCTGGAGGGCGCCTTCGCGCTGCTGGAGGCGGTGGAGCGGGCCGTGGAGGCGGGGCCGACGAGGCTGGCGTCCGACTGCGGGCTGCCCAAGACGACCGCGTACCGCCTGCTGGAACAACTGGCGGACCTGGGCGCGGTCGAGCGGTGCGGAGGGAGTTACCGGGTGGGCCCGCGGATGTTCCGCCTGGGGCGCGCGTGGCAACCGCACCCCCTGCTGCGCGCCGCCGCGAAGGAGCCGATGCGCCGGCTGGCGCAGCTCACGGGGACGACGGTGGGGATCGCCGTGCTGTGGAAGGGCGAGACGCTGATGGTCGAGTGGTGTCCCGACGACGCCCGGCAGCCCGGTCCGCTGGAGACCCGGATGACCTGGCCGTGGTTCACCGCGGCGGGCAAGGTCCTGGTGGCCACGGCCGCTCCGGCACCGCTGCTCGGGCCGCTTCCCGCGTCCTGGGCGCGGGACGCGGCGGCGATACGGGAGCACGGTGCCGCGTTCGACCGGGAGGAAGTGGTAACTGGGGTGTGCTGCGCGGCGGTTCCGCTGCTCGGGGTGCGCGGTACTCCCGTGGCGTCCCTGTGCGTCCTCACCGATCCGGCCCATCACTTGGAACGGCTCGCGGAGACCGCGCGCCGGACGGGGCGAGTGATCAGCGCGGGGTTGCGGGGGCGCTGAAGGGCCGTTGGAGGCGGTTGGGGGGCTGATACGACGGGGTCGGCGGCGCGATCCGGAGGCCGGGCGGGGACGAGCACCGGCCGCGCCACCGACCCCGTCCTCGAACACGCCGGGCGCTCGGGAGGGGGACGAGCGCCCGGCGTGGCGTTCCGTGTGGCCCGGCGTCGCACGGCAGAAGACGGTGGCCGACGTCAGGGCCACCCGAAAACCCCTGCACTCCCCATCGATCCCCGTCGTACGCTGACGGCCGCTGTCTGCCGAGGGAGGACACATGGGGATCCGAAGCCTGACCCGCACCGAAGCCGAGCGCCGGGCCGAACTGATCGCGGTCGAACGGTACGACGTGGACGTCGATCTGACCGCACTGCCCGACGGCCCGGAGGTCCGCTCCGTCTCCACCGTGGCGTTCACATGTCGCGAACCGGGCGCGGAGACCTTCGTGGACTGTGCGGCCCGGGTGCTGAGCGCCACGCTGAACGGGGTCGGACTCGCCTCCGCCGAGGACGGGCGGATCCGGCTCCCCGCCCTCGCCGAGCACAACGTGCTGCGGGTGGAGAGCGTCCAGGCCGACACGACCGCAGGCGAGGGCGTCCACAAGGCCACGGACCCCGCCGACGGCGAGGTGTACGTGTGGATGAGCTTCGAACCGGACGAGGCCCGCTTCGTCTGGGCCTGCTTCGACCAGCCCGACCTCAAGGCCCCGCACGCCTTCACCGTCACGGCCCCGTCCGCCTGGACCGTCACCAGCAACTCCGGCGACGCGCACGTCGAGGAGCTGGACGCGGCCCGCCGCTGGACCTTCCCGGACACCCCGCCCCTGTCCGTGTACAACACGGTCATCAACGCGGGCCCCTTCCACGAGGTCCGCCGCGAGGTCGACGGCCACAACCTGGGCCTGTACTCCCGCAGTTCACTCGCCGAGGTCCTCGAACGCGACGCCGACGAGATCTTCACCCTCACCGGCCAGGGCCTCGCCTTCTACGCCGATGTCTTCGCGATGCCGTTCCCGCAGCGCCGCTACGACCAGGTGTTCATGCCCGAGTTCGGCGGGGCGATGGAGAACTACGGCTGTGTGACCTGGTCGGACGCGTTCCTGCGCCGGGCCGCGCCGACCCCGGCCGAACACGGGCTGCTGGCAAGGGTGTTGCTGCACGAGATGGCGCACATGTGGTTCGGCAACATCGTCACCATGCGCTGGTGGGACGATCTCTGGCTGAACGAGGCGTTCGCGGAGTTCGCGTGCCACTGGGCGGCCGAGCGCGCCACCCGGCACACCGACGCGTGGGCGAGCCATCTGATGATCGGCAAGATCAGCGCGTACCTGTCCGACCAGGGCCCCGCCTCGCACCCGATCCACCAGCCCATCCACGACGTCGCCCAGGCCGCGTCGATCTTCGACAACATCACGTACCCCAAGGGCGCGTCCGTCCTCCAGCAGCTCAAGACATACGTCGGCGAGGACCACTTCAGGACCGGCATGGCCGCCTACTTCGCCCGCCACGCGTGGGGCAACACCACGCTCCAGGACCTGATCGACTCCCTGTCCGAGGCCAGCGGCCGCGACCTCGACACCTGGCGCACGGCCTGGCTGGAGACGGCGGGCACCGACCGCTTCACCCTGGAGCGCGACGGCGACACGGTCACCCTGGTGGCCGCCGCCGCCCCCCGTCCGCAGGTCCTCGCGGTGGGCGCGTACGCCAGGAACGGCGACGCGCTGGAACGCAGGGCGCTGGTACGGGTCGAGGTGACGGAGCCCCGCACGACCGTCACCGGCCTCCCGCCGGCCGCGGACGTCCTGCTGATCAACGACGACGACCTGACCTTCGCGACGACCCGCCCGGACCCCACGACCCGGGACGCCCTCTTCCGTACGGCGGCGCAGTTGCCGACGGCCATCTCCCGGGGCGTGGCCGCGGCCACCGTGTGGGACATGCTGACGACCGGCGAGGCCACGGCGGCGGAGGCCGGGCGGTGCCTCACCTCGGTCCTGGCGGCCGAGACGTCCGACGCGGTGATCGAGCCGTATCTGACCCTCGCCGCGAACGTGGCCGAACTCTGGGCGCCGCCCGCCGAGCGCGACGACCTCTCGGCAGCGGTGGCGGCGGCCTGCCGCGACCTCGCCGGGGACCCCGGCCGCCGTCAGGTCGCACTGCGCGGGCTGGCCCGTACCGCGACGACAGTCGACGATCTCGCCTGGCTCCGCGAACAGGCCGGTGACGACGTCGACCTGCACTGGCGCGCGCTCATCCGCGAGGCGGAACTGGGCGGCGACATCACCGCGGAGTCAGAGCGCCTGCTCACGCGCGACCCGGACCCCGACGCGTGGCTCCGCGCCCTCACCGTACGGGCCGCCCTGCCCGACGCGGCCACGAAGGCGGAGGTCTGGCAGCAGTTGGTCGTGGACCGTACGGTCCCCATCAACTCGGTGGGCCTGGTCGCTGCGGCCTTCTGGCGCCCCGGCCAGGACGCGCTGCTGGCGCCCTTCGCCGAGCGCTACTTGGAGGCGGTCCCGAAGCTGCACCAGGGCGGCATGATCCTGGCGATGAGCTACACCCACCGCCTCTTCCCGCTGCACGGCATCGACCCGACGTACATCGAGCGGGCCCGTGAGGCTTCCCGTGAGGCGGTGCCGGTGGTCCGCCTCACGCTCCTGGAGCGGTCGGACGAGGTGAGCCGGATGCTCCGCGCCCGGGGCACGTCGGCCTGACGCGCTCAGCGGCCCGTTCCACCACCCAACCGGTCGGCCAGGCACGCGAGTTAGAGGGCCATGGCCGTCCGGTACTCCCGCAGCGAGCGGCCGGTGATCTGCTCGATACCGATCGCGTCCCCGGCCACCACCTCGCCGCGTACGTCCGCACCGGCCGCCGCCCGGCTAGTCCGCCGGTGTTGTCGGATCGGGAGTGGACTGTTCCGGGTGCGGAGAGGACGGCTGGACGCGCAGCGGGCGGGCCGCCCAGGCGGGCAGGTGCCAGTTCCAGCCGCCGAACAGGGAGACGAGGGAGGGAACGAGCAGCATCCGCACGATGGTCGCGTCCAGCAGGATGCCGATGCCCAGGCCGGTCGCCAGCGTCTTGAGGTCGGTGCCCGGTCCCGAGGCCAGTGCGGCGAAGGCGAGGAAGAGGATGAGTGCGGCGCTGGTGACGAGTCGGCCGGTGCGGCCGATGCCCTCGACCACCGCGTCGTCGGTGGAGAGGCCTGCGTCGTACTCCTCCCGGATGCGGGAGAGGATGAACACCTCGTAGTCCATGGACAGTCCGAACAGGAACGCGAAGATCATGATCGGGATCCAGAACGTGACGGCCCCGGTCGCGGCGATGCCGAAGAGCGTGTTCGAACCATGGCCGTCCTGCCAGAACAGCACCATCAGACCCAGGGTCGCCGCCAGCGAGATCAGATTGAGCAGCACCGCCTTCAGCGGCAGCAGCAGCGAGCGGAAGGCGCGCACGAGCAGGACGTACGTCAGCAGCGCGATGATCGTGAGCATCAGCGGGAAGTTGCCGTAGACGGCGTGCAGGAAGTCGATCTGTGCCGCGCCGACGCCGGCGACACCGACGACTCCGGGCAGGTGCTCGGTGGCGGTCTTCACCCGTCTGACCACGTCGACGCTCTTCGAGTTCACCGTCTCGGTGTCCGGGATGACGACGACGATGCTCTGCCCGCCCCGGTTGCCCGCGGGCCCGGTCGGCACGAGGACGCTGGTCACGCCGTCGACCTTGGCCAGCTCCGCGGCGACGGGTTTCACCTGGTCGGTGCTGACCAGGACCTCCATCGGGGTCAGCGCGCCGGTCGGGACGCCGCCGCGTTCCAGGGTCTGCAAGGTGTCGTAGGCAGGGCCGTTCTTGGCCAGCGAGTCGGAGGAAGCGAGGCCGATCTTGATGCCGAGGAAGACGCCGACGAGGGCCGCGAGCGCGGCCAGGGCCGCGGCGGCCGCGATCCAGCGGCGCCGTACGACCGCGGCGGTCCAGCGGCTCCAGAAGCGGCTCGCCCGGTTCTCGTGCCGGATCTTGGGCCAGTCGACCTTCGGCCCGATGCCGCCGAGGATCGCGGGGGTCAGGGTGAGTGTCGTCAGGACGCTCGCGAGCGGGATGAGCGCGCCGCCGTAGCCCATGCTGCGCAGGAACGGGACGGGCAGGACGACCAGCGAGAGCAGGCCGATGGCCACCGTGACCCCGCTGAACACGATCGCGTGCCCCGCGTGCTGCATCGCGACCACGACCGCCTCGTGGTTGTCCCGGCCGCGGTCGCGTTCCTCGCGCCAGCGGGTGACGAACAGCAGCGAGTAGTCGATCGCCACGCCCAGGCCGATCAGGGCGACCAGGAACTGCACGATGAACGACACGTCGGTGGCATAGGTGAGCGGCAGCAGCATCACGAAGGTCGCGAGGATCGACACCGCGGCCACGAGCAGGGGCAGCAGGGCCAGGAAGGAGGCGAACACGAAGGCGAGGACGGCGAGTGCGCCGACGGCGCCGAGGAGCGTCTCGCCGAGCACCCCGGGTCCGCCGCCGTCGTCGCCGCCGGAGGCCAGTGGGTCCTCGCCGGTCACCCCGATCACCGCGCCCGTCGGCATGGCCTGCTCGGCCGCCGCGCGGATCGGATCGGTCAGCGGTTTCTGGCTGGGTGACGGGTTGAACCGGTAGAACACCAGCGCGTAGGCGGTGCGGTCGTCCTTCGTCCGGAAGGCCTTGTCCCCGGTGTTCGCCTCGTCGATCACCCGCACGCCCGGTACCGCGGTGCCGACGGCGGTGAAGACCCGCCCGACGTCCGACTCGTGACCGGTGACCGTCTGCCCTGCCGGAAGGGTGACCGCCACCAGATAGGGATTGGTGTCGCCGCCGCTGCCGAAAGCGTCCTCGATCTTGTGCGCGGTCACGGTGCCGGGCTGGCCGGGCAGGGAGAAGTCGATCGTCAGCCGGTCCGTGGTACGACCGGCCAGCAGGATGCCGGCGACCAGCACCAGGCCCCAGAACGCCACCACCGCTTTGCGATGACGCAGAACGAATTCGGCCCACCGTCGCATGCCGGACCTTTCCAGCGTCGTAGGTTGCGCGAGTTTAGCCCGCCGCCCACTTTCACCGCTATCGGAGCGATCCATCCGTTTTGACGGGATCCGGAAGCCTGGAATCCGGACACGCGGACCTCAGGAAGAGAGCGCGCGAGAACGGTGTTCAACCTGTCAGCACTGGATCATCAGCGGACGCGTGAGAACGGAGCAGTCAAGGTGAACGACGCGCCGAAGGCCGACATACGCCAGGGAACGGAGTATCCGACTCCGACACCCGACGTGCTGGATCGGGTACGGCGGCACCGGCGCCACACCCTGGAACTGCTCACCGTGTGCGCCGTAGGACTCGTCCCCTGGACGGTCCTGCTGGCGCTGACGTTGCCCTCCGCCTACGAGGTCCACCAGTGGCGGACGACATGGGTCGGGTTCGACGTCCTGCTGGTGCTCTCCATGGCGGCCACCGCGCTGCTCGGCTGGCGGCGGCACCGGGCGGTCATCGTGGCGGCCTCCGTCTCGGCGGCGCTGTTGATCTGCGACGCGTGGTTCGACGTGTCCCTGGCCTTCGGAACCTCGGACGTCTGGTCCGCCGCGGCCCTCGCGGTCTTCGCCGAACTCCCGCTGGCCGGCTATCTGATCCACCGCGTGCTGGCGATGATCTCGCTCGCACGGTGGCCGTCCATGGAAGCGGCAACCAGGCTCACCGAATAGCCTTTTTGCCTCTGCGGCAACGGTGAGGTTTTCGCAACTCCCCTTTGTTCCCGATGACTTCGTTCGGAAATCCACAGGGCTGAAATTTGTCGCCATGGAGAGCGGCGAGGTGGCAAGACCTCGGCGCGCGGCATGGAGGATGTCATGCCCGAGATGTATTTCGATGTGCGCTGGCCCGACGGTCTGACCCAGCGCTGTTATTCACCCTCCACGATAGTCGAGGACTACTTCACGCCGGGCGGTGAATACGAGCTCGCCGAATTCGTCGAGCGCAGTCGTACGGCGCTCGGTATCGCCGGGGAGCGGGTGAGGGAGAAGTTCGGCTTCTACTGCACCGGCGCCTCCGACCAACTGGCGCGCATAGAACGGACGGCGGCCGCATACGGCGACGTCGGCGGCGCCAAGGTCACGGTCGAGTCGCTCCTCGGCGCCGACGGGAGTCCGCGATGAGTCCGGCTGTACGCCTGGCCGGCGCGCACTTCCCGGTGGCCGTGGTCGGTGGTGGCCAGGCGGGCCTCTCCGTCAGCCACGAGCTGCGCGAACGCGGAATCCACCACGTCGTCGTCGAGGCCCACCGGGTCGGACACGAGTGGCGCGAGCGCCGCTGGGACTCCTTCTGCCTGGTGACCCCCAACTGGCAGTGCAGGCTGCCCGGTTACCCCTATCGAGGCGACGACCCCGACGGCTTCATGGTCCGCGACGACATCGTGCGGTACCTGGAGGGCTACGTCGCCCACTTCCGGCCCCCGCTGGTCGAGGGCGTGACGGTCACCCGGCTGCGCCGCTCCCCGAGCGGAGTCTTCGAACTCGCCACCACCGAGGGGGACTTCACCGCCGACCAGGTGGTGATCGCGACTGGCCCCTACCACAGCCCCTCCCTCCCACCGATGGCCCAGCGGCTGCCCGACTCGGTCACGCAGGTCCACTCCTCCCGCTACCGCAACGCCGCCCAACTCCCGCCGGGCGCCGTCCTGGTGGTCGGCACCGGCCAGTCCGGCTGCCAGATAGCCGAGGACCTGCACCTCGCCGGACGACAGGTGCACCTCGCCGTCGGCAGCGCGCCGCGCGTCGCCCGCTTCTACCGCGGCCGTGACTGCGTGGCGTGGCTCGACGAGATGGGCCACTACGCGAAGAACATCGACGACTTCGACGACGCCGGCGCGGTCCGGATGCGCGTCAACCACTACGTCACCGGACGCGACGGAGGCCGCGACATCGACCTGCGCGTCTTCGCCCGCGACGGTATGCGACTGTACGGCCGGCTCACTGAAGTCGGCGGTACGGCAGTGGAGTTCGCCGACGATCTCAAGGTGAACCTCGACCACGCGGACGCCGTGGCCGAGGGCATCAAGGACGCCATCGACACCCACATCACCGCCCGGGGCATCGCGGCACCGGACGAGCCCCGCTACGTACCCGTGTGGGAGCCGGACGACCAGCCGCGCGAACTCGACCTGGCGCAGGCCGACATCACCTCCGTCGTCTGGTCGACCGGGTTCCGCCGCGACCACCGCTGGATCGAGGCACCGGTGTTCGACGGCCGCGGCTACCCGATGCACTGGCGCGGCGCGACCAGCGTCCCCGGCCTGTACTTCCTGGGCCTGCCCTGGCAGCACTCGTGGGGTTCGGGACGCTTCGAAGCGGTGGGCAGGGACGCGGAGTTCCTGGCGAACCACATCGAGGCCTCCCGCCGCCTGGCCGACGTCTGCGGCGCCCTCACCGGCGCCCCCACCGAACTCGCCTCCGCCCTCCCGATCGGCTGAGGCGGAGGAAAGAGGAGACGAAGAGGACGAGGAACGGGACGACACACATGGTCTACGACGCACACCGCCACATCGGCGTCCTCCCCGCCTATCCCTTCTACGGCGGGCCGCCGGTCAACCCCGACACCACCGCCCGCGCCACCGTGAAGCAACTCATCGCCGACCTGGACGCGGAGGGCACCGAACGTGCCCTGGTCATCCCGAACTACGGCGTCCCGGACCCCGCGATCGCCTTCTCCTTCAACGAGCTGGCGATCGAGGCCGCCCAGACCGACGACCGCATCCGGGCCGGACTGTGGGTCTCACCCCGCCCCGAGGACGAGCAACGCACCGCGCGGGCGCTGGAGTTGGCGGGTGAGCGGGGCGTGAAGGCGCTCAAGCTGAGCTTCCTGCTCGGCGGGCGTCCGACCGACCCGGCCTGCCGCCCGCACCTGGACCGTATCTTCGCCGAGGCCGCCCGGCACGGGCTGGTGGTCCACGTCCACACCTCCCCCGGCGCCGCCTCCGACATCGACGAGGTCGGCCACCTGGTCGACTGGTACGCCGACCGAGTCCCCGTCCATCTCGTGCACTTCGGCGGCGGGATGAGCGGCCACATCAAGCTCGCCGGCTCCCGGTTCTTCGACTGGATCACCGCCGGCAAGCACGTCTACACCGACCTCTCCTGGGCCATCGGTTTCACTCCCCGCTGGCTGGCCCGGGAGATCGAGCGCCGCGGTATCGGCCACGACCGGGTGCTCTTCGCCAGCGACCAGCCGTGGGGCGACTTCACGGGCGAGTATGCCCGCCTCGCCGAAGCGACCGGCGGCGGCGAACTCGGCGACCTGGTCTTCCGGGACACGTTCGCCACGCTCTACGACTGACCGACTCCCCTCTCAAGTCCGGTACGCACAAGGAGACAGCCATGTCCGAAACCGTCGAACTCAGCGAGATCGAGCAGCAGTCCCTCAACGAGATCCCCCACCCGTCCCTCCCCGACGGCACCAGCATCTACGGCGCGACGAAGGTGTTCCCCGACTACAAGGCCGAGGACGGCGAGACGTACTTCACGCTCGTCCACGGCATCGCCCACGAGTCGTCGGTCTCCTTCGTCGCCGTCCTCCAGGCGACCCGCGCCCTGCGCAAGGGCTTCGAGACGGCCATCTACTTCTACGGCCCCGGCTCCCTCAACTGCCTTGCCACGCGCGGCTTCCCGACCACCGGCAACTCGGCGTTCCCCGGCGAGCACAACATCAACAACCAGCTCAAGACGTTCATCGCGGAGGGAGGCAAGGTGTTCTGCTGCCGCTTCGGTCTGTCCCTGCACGGGGCCCGCGAGGAGGACCTCATCGAGGGCGTCATCCCGACCCACCCGCTGGACGTCCAGGACGCGCTGATCCACTACGCGCGCAAGGGCGCCATCATCAACTCCACCTACCAGCTGTAAGGGGGCCGCTGTGAGCGTTGGCACCGAATCGACGAGTACGGCGGTGGATGTGCGCATCCTGACCCGCGCCGAACTCGCCCTGCACGGCGTCGCGTTGGACGCCCCCGTACGGCGGCCCGACGGCGCGGGTCCGAGCGGCGACGGTCACGTCCTCGTCGACGGTGCCAACGCCGCACTGCCCACCAACCCGGCCAGCCCCTACCGCGTCCGCGACGGCAAGGTGTGGCTGGGCGACGAGGACGGCCGACTCACGGACACCGGGCTCGCGTTGACCGCCGTGAGCCGCCCGAGGTTCTACGACCTCACCACCGCCGACGGCACCCCGTACGAGCACATCGCCCGCCTCCACGGCGCCGACGTCCTCGCCACCACCGTCGTCCAGACCTGTATCCGCTACGCCGAGTCCGACCGCTGCCGCTTCTGCACCATCGAGGAGTCCCTGCGCTCGGGCGCGACGGTCGCCGCCAAGACACCGGCGCAGCTCTCCGAAGTCGCCGAAGCGGCGGTGCGGTTGGACGGCGTCAAGCAGATGGTCATGACCACGGGCACGACGACCGGACCCGACCGGGGCGCGCGCAATCTCGTCCGCTCCGTGCGCGCCGTCCTCGAAGCGGTGCCCGGCCTGCCCATCCAGGTGCAGTGCGAACCGCCAGGCGACCTCGCCTGGATCCGCGAGCTGCGCGACGCCGGGGCCACCACGATCGGCATCCATGTCGAGTCCCTCGACGAGGGGGTGCGCGGGCGCTGGATGCCGGGCAAGTCGACGGTCCCGATGGCCGAGTACGAGGCCGCGTGGGACGAGGCGGTGCGGATCTTCGGACCGAATCGCGTCTCCACGTATCTCCTCGTCGGACTCGGCGAGGACCCGGACGAACTCATCGCGGGTGCGGGCGAGTTGATCGACCGGGGGGTGTACCCGTTCGTCGTCCCGTTCCGCCCAATGGCCGGCACGCTCGCCGCCCGGGACGGCATCCCGGCACCGAGTGCCGCACTCCTGACGTACGTCACCGAGAGCGTCGCGGCCAGACTTCGTGCCGCCGGGATGAGCGGTGCCGACCAGAAGGCGGGCTGCGCGGCGTGCGGTGCGTGCAGTGTCCTTCAGTCGGCGGGCGGGTGATGGCCGTGTATCTCGACGGCTCCACGGCACCCCTCGCGACGGACGGACCGGTCGACATCCTGGCCCTGCTGGGCGACCGGAGCACACTCGCCCGCCGTCCCGCGTTCCACATCGAACAGGCCGCCGACAAAGCAGAGTTGGCCGCCTACCGACGGTTGCGCACGGAGACCTTCGTCCACGAGCAGGGGCTCTTCACCGGCGACGACCTGGACGACCGTGACGCCGACGCCCGTACCGTCGTGCTGATCGCCCGCACCCCGGACGGCACGGTCATCGGCGGTGTGCGATTGGGCCCGGTCGACGACGGTCCCGACCTCGGTTGGTGGCAGGGCGGCCGGCTGGTCGTCGCCCCACAGGCACGCGGCCCCCACGGAATCGGCGCGGCACTGGTCCGGGCGGCCTGCGCTCGGGCCGAGGCCGAGGGTGTCCTGCGGTTCGACGCGACCGTACAGGCCCGCAACGAGGTGCTGTTCCGGCGTCTCGGCTGGCAGTCGGTACGGGCCACGGAGGTCGCCGGTACACCACACGTCCTGATGCGCTGGCCCATCGCGCGGATAGCGGCCCAAGTCGCGGTCACAAAGGCCGCGTTGGGCCCACTGCTCGCCGAACTCCCCGCGCCCTCCGGCTTCGTCGGTGACGACGGCGCGCCCGTCCCCGGCACCGATGTGATCGCCGCGTGCGACGCGATCGTGCCGTCGATGGTCGAGCGGGACCCGGAGTGGGCGGGCTGGTGCGCGGTCCTGGTGAACGTCAACGACCTTGCGGCGATGGGTGCTTCACCGGTCGGGCTGCTGGACGCGGTGGGCGCGCGCGATGCGGCGCACGCCGCACTGGTCCTCGCCGGACTGAGCAAGGCGGCACGGGCCTACGGCGTCCCGGTGCTCGGCGGTCACACCCAACTCGGCGTCCCTGCCGCCCTGTCGGTGACCGCGCTCGGCCGCACCGACCGGCCGGTGCCCGGCGGCGGAGGGCGCCCCGGACACGCCGTACGGCTCACGGCCGACCTCGGCGGCGGCTGGCGCGCGGGCTACCGGGGCCGCCAGTGGGACTCGACCACCCGTCGTCGTACGGACGAACTGCGCACCATGACAAAGGCGGTGGCGGCCGCGCGACCGGCCGCCGCGAAGGACGTGTCGATGGCCGGGATCGCCGGGACGCTGGGGATGCTCGCCGAGGCGAGCGGCTGCGGGGCGGTGCTCGACGTGGCCGCCGTGCCCCGGCCGGCGGACGCGTCCATGGGCGACTGGCTGACCTGCTTCCCGGGGTTCGCGATGCTCACCGCCGACGAGCCGCACGCGCCTCCGCTGCCCGCCGGGCCCGCAACGGGCGCCGTGTGCGGGGAGTTGACCGTTGGGCAAGGGGTCGGGCTGCGCTGGCCCGACGGAGAGATCACCGAGGCGGTCGCCTCCGCGGTGACCGGAATGGGGACGGCATGAGCACGCTACGGATGGCGGCCGTGGCCGCCGAGTTCGGCCGCGACCTGGAAGAGGACTTCGCGATCGCCGAGCGGCTGATCAAGGAGGCCGGGGAGCAGGGCGTACGGCTCCTCGCGCTCCCGGAGGCGTGCCTGGGCGGCTATCTGCTCGGCCTGGACGACGACAGCGAGCTGGACGAAGGCCCGCCCGCGCTCGCCCTCGACGGCCCGGAGATCCGCCGACTGGCCGCGCTGGCCGGGGAGTTGACGGTCGTGGCGGGCTACTGCGAGGCAGCCGGGGACGCCCGCTACAACAGCGTCGTCTGCGTCACCGGCGACGGTGTCCTCGGCAATCACCGCAAGGTCCACCAGCCGCTCAGCGAGGACGCGAGCTATGCGTCCGGTGACCGTTTCCACGCCTTCGACACACCGGTCGGCCGGATCGGGATGATGATCTGCTACGACAAGGCGTTCCCGGAGTCGGCGCGGGCCCTGGCGCTGGACGGCGCCGAGATCGGGGTGTGCGTGTCGGCGTGGCCGGGCGCGCGGACCAACGCGAGCGCGGACCTGGAGAAGGACCGCTGGAAGCGGCGTTTCGACCTGTTCGACCGGGCCCGCGCGCTGGAGAACCAGATCGTGTGGCTGTCCGCGAACCAGGCGGGCACGTTCGGGTCGCTACGCTTCGTCGGGAGTGCCAAGGTCGTCGACCCGGGCGGCGAGATCCTCGCCGACACGGGCGTGACGTCCGGCATCGCCGTCGCCGAACTCGACGTCGCACAGGCCCTGGAGACCGCCCGCCGGTCGATGGGACACCTGCGCGACCGGCGGCCCGAGACCTATGGACCAGCCCCGGGAGCAGTCACCGCATGAGCACCATCCGGATCGCGGCCGCGGCCGCCCACTTCGGCCGCGACCTGGAGTTCGACCTGGCCCGCGTCGCCAAACTCATCGACGACGCCCGCGGCAACGGCGCCGGACTGCTGGTGCTGCCCGACGCCACCCTCGGCGGCTACCTCGCCGACCTGCGCCACCCCGACCCCCAGACCCTGCCCCCGGCCCTCAAGCCGGACGACCCGCTGATCCTCCAAGTCGCCCGCCTGGCCGCCGAGATGGTGGTGTGCGTGGGCTATTGCGAGGACGGCGGGACCGAGCGCTACAACGCCGCCGTGTGCGTCAGTGGCGACGGCATCCTGGGCCGGCACCGCAAGGTGCACCTCCCGGCGGGCGAGGTCGCCGCGTACACGGCGGGGGACCGCTTCGACGCCTTCGACACCCCGGTCGGCCGCCTGGGCATGCTCATCGACTACGACAAGACCTTCCCCGAGTCGGCCCGCTCACTGGCCCTGGACGGCGCCGAGATCCTCGCCTGCCTCTCCGCCTGGCCCACCAGCATCACCAACCGCGCCCCGCGCATGGCTCAGGACCGCCAGGCCCGCCTCTTCGACCTCTACGACCAGTCCCGCGCCGCCGAGAACCAGGTCGTGCTGGCCTCCTCCAACCAGACCGGAGCCATGGGCGGCATGCGCTTCCTCGGCCAGGCCAAGGTGGTCGGCCCCGGCGGCGACATCCTCGCCCGCACCTGGTCCAAGGCCGGTCTCGCCGTCGCCGAGATCGACGTCGCCGCCGAAACAGACCGGGCCCGCCGCGTCCTGCGCCACCTCGACGAACGCCGTCCCGACGCCTACCGGGAGTCCCGTACGTGAAGATCGCCCTGCTCAGCTACTCCACCAGGCCGCGCGGCGGGGTCGTCCACACCCTCGCCCTCGCGGAGGCCCTCGCGGCACTGGGCGAGGACGTCACGGTGTGGACCCTGGGCCGGGGCGGCGACGCGGGCTTCTTCCGCCCGGTGAACCCGGCGGTACGACTCCAGATCGTCCCGTTCCCCGACGGCCCGCCCGAGGAGACCGTCGGCGCACGCATCCTGCGCTCCATCACCACCCTCCGCACCGCCTTCGACCCCACGCCCTACGACGTCGTCCACGCCCAGGACTGCATCAGCGCCAACGCGGCCGGCCGCTGCGTCCGCACGGTCCACCACCTCGACCACTTCACCACCCCCGAACTGGCCGCCTGCCACGAGCGCGCGATCGTCGAGCCGTACGCGCACGTCTGCGTGTCGGAAGCCGTCGCCGGTGAACTGGCAGCCGGCTGGGGCATCGAGGCACAGGTCATCCCCAACGGCGTGGCGTACGACCGTTTCGCCGCCACCGACCCTGCCGCGCGGGCGAGTTGGCGTGCCCGTCTCGGCCCGTACGTCCTCGCCGTCGGCGGCATCGAACCCCGCAAGGGCTCACTGGACCTCCTGGAGGCCTACGCCCTCCTGCGTACCGCCCGTCCCGACGTCCGACTGGTGATCGCGGGCGGCGAGACGCTCTTCGACTACCGCGACTACCGGGCGAGGTGGGAGGCGCGGGCCGCCGAACTCGCAGTAGAACCAGTGGTGTTGGGGCAGGTGGACGAGGACGGGCTGCCGTCCCTGGTAGCGGGGGCGGGCGCGTTCGCGTTCCCGTCTCTCAAGGAGGGCTTCGGTCTCGCGGCCATGGAGGCGTTGGCGGCGGGTGTCCCGTTGGTCGTACGAGATCTGCCCGTGCTGCGGGAGGTGTTCGGCGGGGCCGCTCAATTCGCCGCCACACCAGTGGACTTGGCCAGCAAACTCGGCCACGCCCTCACGACCGAGGACCCGGCCCGCGCCGCCGCCGGACGTTCCCTCGCCGCCCGCCACACGTGGGACGCGGCGGCCCGCAGCCACCTCGACTTCTACCGCTCCCTGCGCCCTCGCTCGTGAACGGCCCCTGTCAACACGGGCGTTGACACCTCACCCGATCCGCGTCACGGTGAGGGCCCGTCGTGCCCGGAGGTCGTCCATGGCTCCGTTATCCACGCCCCTGTCAGACGTCTGCCTCGTCGAACGCGTGCAGGCGATACAACCCCTCCTCCGCGAGCACGCGTTGCGCACCGAGCAGGAGAGAAGGGTGACGGGGGAAGTGGTGGCGGCGCTGACGGACGCCGGGGTCTACCGGATGAACGTCCCCCGGCGGTACGGGGGTTACCGGAGCCGGTTGAGCACGCAGGTCGAGGTGTTGGGCGAGATCGCCGCCGGGTGCGGTTCGACCGGCTTCATGGCGCTGATCCAGGCCGGGTGTTCCTACATCGCCGCGCTCTTCCCGGACCAGGCCCAGGACGAGATCTTCACCGGCCCGGACGTCCGGGTCGGCGGCACGCTCATCCCGGACGCCGTCGCGGTCGAGACGGACGGCGGCTATGTCGTCAACGGCACCTCGGCCTTCGCCACCGGCTGCCAGAACGCCGACTGGCACCTCCTGACGGCCCGGGTCGAGTCCGACGGCGGCCCGCCCGACGTGCTGTGGACCGCCGTACCGATGTCCGATCTGGAGATCCTCGACGACTGGTACGTCTCGGGGTTGGCGGGGAGCGGCAGCAACAGCGTCGTCGCGCGGGACGTGTTCGTGCCCGCGCACCGCGTGCTGCCCGTAGGGCCTTTGCTGCGTGGCGAGTTGGCCTCCAAGGCCAACGCTGACGACCCCTTCTACCGGATGCCGGTGCTGCTGCTGTTCTGTGCCTGGACGGCGCCGAACGCGCTGGGCCTGGCCCGGGCGGCCCTCGCGGAGTTCACCGAGCGCATCCACCGCCGGGGCATCACGTACACCTTCCACGAGCGGCAGTACGAGGCGGGCGTCACACATCTCCAGGTCGCCGAGGCGGCGATGAAGATCTCCTGCGCCGAGCTACTGACCGCCGAGTTCGTCGCCCGGATCGAGGACTCGACCAAGAACGGCGACCCGTCGTACACCCAGGCGGACCGGGCCAGGATCCGCGCGCAGAGCGGCTATACGACACGCCTGTGCAAGGAGGCCGTGGACCTCATCGCCTCCGCCTCCGGAGCGTCCTCCCTCCACCGGGACGTCCCCGTCCAGCGAGCCGTACGCGACCTGCACGCGCTTAGCCTGCACTCCTTCGTCAACCCTGCCACCAACCTGGAGCTGTACGGGCGGGTGCTGGCCGGACTCGACGCGGGCACGCCGTTCCTCTGACCGGTCCCTTCAACGCAGAGTTGCCAGCCAGGCGGCGGTGTCGTCGGGCCGGGCGAACCGGTGTGCGGCGAGCGGGGCGAAGCGGGGTTCGCGGATACGGCGTTCGATCTCGCTCCTCCGCCCCGCGTGCTGTGACCAGGCCCACCAGGCCGGGTGTTCCCGGCTCAGCCAGCCTGCCCAAGTCTCCCTGTTCCCACCGAAGATGCTCTCGCGAGTGACCGTGCGCCGAAGGGAACGGCGCAGGACACGGGGCATGATCACGCGTCGCGCGTAGTCCAGCCAGATCACCGTGTCGGCCTTCTCCCAGAGCAGATCACGGACTTCGGGCGAGCCGATCGAGTCGATGATCCAGCGGGGTTCGGAGGTGAGCCGCAGGACGTCCTCGGCAAGGCCTTGGTTGACGGTCCAGTTGGGCCCGGCGAAGTAGAGGGCGTCCATCTCGTGGTACGGCACGCCGAGCCGCTCACCCACGGCCCGCGCGAGCGTCGACTTGCCCGCGCCCGTCGCCCCGACCACCAGGATCCGCTCCATCCACGCACCCTAACTACGATGTGCGGTGCCCGCCGATCATTAACAGGAGCCCCGCCATGCGCAGTCCGCACCACGCCCACGCCTCCCTCGACGGCCTGGTGACGGGAGACGCCTTCGGCGACGGCTGGTTCACCCGGTCCGACGAGTCCGCCGAGGAGTTGTGGGCCGCGCGGGAGCTGCGCCCCGCGCCGTGGTTGTGGACGGACGACTCGGCCATGGCGTTCGTCCTGTTCGCCCACCTGGTGGCCCACGGGGAGGTCCAACCGGACGCGCTGGCCCGGGAGTTCGCCGCCGAGTACGAGCGGGACCCCAATCGGGGGTACGGCCCGTCCATGCACAGCATTCTGCGCCGCATCGGCGACGGCGAGGACTGGCAGGCGGTCACCACCGGCCAGTTCGGCGGACAGGGGTCCTACGGCAACGGCGCCGCGATGAGGGTCGCCCCGCTCGGGGCATGGTTCCAGGACGACTTGGTGGCTGCCGCCGAGCAGGCCCGGCTGTCCGCGCTGACCACCCACGCCCACCCGGAGGCCGTCGCGGGTGCGGTGGCCGTGGCGGTCGCCGCCGCGCTGGCAGCCGCCGGTGCGGGTCAACAGGCCGCCCCGCGCACCGAGTTCCTGCGCGAGGTCGCCTCGCACGTGCCGGAGAGCGATGCCCGCTCCGGTCTGCTGGTCGCCGCGAACTTCTCCCAGCGGACGTCGGTACGGCACGCGGCCTCCGTCCTGGGCTCGGGCACGCTGATCTCCGCTCCGGACACCGTGCCGTTCGCCCTGTGGTCCGCCGCGGGTCAACCGGACGATCTGCCCGAGGCCTTGTGGCAGACCGTCGCCGGGTGGGGCGACCGGGACACGACCTGCGCGATCGCGGGCGGTGTCGTCGCGGCCCGCACCGGAACGGCCGGCATCCCGTCCGCGTGGCGGGATGCGCGCGAGACGATCCCGGCCTGGAGCGGCTGGGATTCACTCGCGGCGACCCGCCAGAGCAGCCTGTAGTAGAGGCGACTGCTCGCAGTGCGCCGGCGGCCTAACGAATCGGTGTGGTCGTGGGCAGACTCGCCGCGGAGTTCAACTGCCGTGACCGCAAAGGCCAGTGGCCCCGGCAGCAGCGGGGCGAGCAGCGGCAGCATCCACAGGAACGCGACGCACAGTCCGACCGCCGCCACGATCAGCGCGCAGCCCACCGGATCCGCGGCGGAGCGGGTCGCGGCCCGGTTCAGGGCCGGGCTCCAGCCGCGCGCCGCCTCCGGATCGGCGGCGGCGCGCAAGGCTACGACGAGTCCCGCCACCGCGACAGCGATCAGCGCCCATGACATCGGACGGGCGCCGGGGAGACCCGCCCGCGCGAGCGCGAGGTCGAGGACGACCAAGGTCACCGCCGCGAGCACCATCGCGCCCGCGAGCAGCACGCGGCGGAGTCCATGGGCACGGAACTCGGCGACGTACTCCCCCATGCTCACCGGTCGGTCCTCGCGGATCGACCGTCGCAGGACGGCGCAGGCCGCGGCGAGCGCCGTAGGAGCCGTGATCACGAGAAGGGAGGCCACCGCGGTCGCCAGTCCGACGGCAAGCATGTCGGCGAAAAGGGTGAAGCGGGGGCCGAACAGCTCGCCCGGTTCCCGGCGTTGGGGTGCGAAGGAATTCATGGGCTCAGCCCTTCAGGCCGGAGGTCGCCATGCCCTGCACCAGGTAGCGCTGGAAGGCGAAGAAGAACAGCACGATCGGCACGATCGAGATCACCGACATCGCGAACATCGGGCCGTAGGCGGAGGTGCTGGACTGGTCGACGAAGTTGCGCAGGGCCAGGGTGATCGTGAACTTCTCCGGGTCGAAGAGGTAGATCAGCTGGGTGAAGAAGTCGTTCCAGCTCCAGATGAAGGTGAAGATCGCGGTGGTGATGAGGGCCGGGCGGGTCAGTGGGAGGACGACCGACCAGAAGATGCGGAACGGTCCGCAGCCGTCGATGCGGGCGGCCTCGTCGAGTTCGCGGGGCAGGCCGCGCATGAACTGGACGATGAGGAAGACGAAGAAGGCCTCCGTGGCAAGGAACTTCGGCAGGATCAGCGGCCAATAGGTGTCCACCATGCCGAGTTTGTTGAAGATGATGTACTGCGGGATCAGCACGGCGTGGTGCGGCAGCATCATCGTGGCGATCATGAAGCCGAACATCGGGCCCCGCATGCGGAAGCGCAGCCGGGCGAAGGCGTAGGCGGCGAGGGAGCAGGACACGACGTTCCCGACGACCGAACCGACGCTGATCAGCAGGGAGTTGAGCAGGAGCCGGGTGATCGAGACGCCGCTGATTCCGTCCAGGGCGGTGGTGTAGTTCGACCACTCGATGTGGCTCGGCAGCAGCTTGAGGCTGGTGAGGACCTCGTTCGCCGGCTTCAGCGAGGTGGCGAGCAGCCAGGCCAACGGGTAGAGCAGGACGAGGAGTACGGCCAGCAGTCCGAGGTGTTTCGCGATCGTCGCGGTGCGGGTGCGGCCGGGGTTGCTCTTGAGTCCGGAGCTGTTCTTGAGGCCGGCGGCACTCTTGAAGTCGGGCGCTGTCGTGGCCATCAGGCCCCCTCGTTGGCGTAGAAGACCCAGGAGCGCGAGGTCCTGAAGAGGATGAGCGTGACCGCGCCGATGGCCAGGAGCAGGACCCAGGCCATGGCGGAGGCGTAGCCCATGTGCGAGGCGGTGAAGCCTCGTTCGTAGAGGTAGAGCGTGTAGAACTCGGTGGAGTCGGCCGGTCCGCCGTTGCCGCCGCTGATCGCGAAGGCGGGGGTGAAGACCTGGAAGGACTGGATGGTCTCCAGGACGAGGTTGAAGAAGACCACCGGGGACAGCATGGGCAGCGTCACGGACACGAAGCGTCGCCACCGTCCCGCGCCGTCGAGTGCGGCGGCCTCGTACAGGTCGGCGGGGATCTGCTGAAGTCCGGCGAGGAAGATGACCATCGGGGCGCCGAACTGCCAGGCGGAGAGCAGCGCGACGACGAACACCGCGAGGTGCGGGTCGGAGACCCAGCCGCCGGTGTGGATGCCGATGGAGGACAGGAGTTCGTCGACGGTGCCGCCGTCGTTGTAGAGCGCCCGCCACACCAGCGCGACCGCCATGCTCGCGCCGAGCAGCGAGGGGGCGTAGAAGGCCGAGCGGTAGAAACCCTTGGCCTTGCGCGTGTTGCCGAGCAGCAGGGCGACGCTGAGTGCGATGGCGAGTTTGAGGGGGACGGCGACCACGACGTAGAGGAGCGTGGTGCCGACCGAGCGCCAGTACCTCGGGTCCGCGGTGAACATGTCGCTGTAGTTGCGCAGTCCGACCCACTTGGGCGGGTCGAAGAGGTTGTAGTCGGTGAACGACAGGTACAGGGACACGGCCATGGGGGCGAGCGTCAGGAGGACGACTCCGAGGATCCATGGCGAGAGGAACACGTAGGCGGGGCCGCCGCGTTGGCCGCGCCCGCGGTGTTCCGGTGGTGTCGCGGTGGCGTGTGCGGTGCGGGGCGGTGGGGTTGCCGTGGTGGTCATCGCAGCTCCCGCTTGGCCTCGGCGACGTACTCCTCGGCGGCGCCTCGCGGGCTCTCCATTCCGTAGGAGACGCGCTGGTAGTCGCGGGTGAAGGAGACCTGGAGGACGACGTCGCCGCGGGGTGGTGCCATGGGCGGGGCCGACGTGCCGTGGGCGGCGATCGTGCGCCCGTAGTCGTAGACCTCTTTTTCCGGGCCGGTGAGACCCTTGCCTATCGCCTCGGCGATCTTCTCGTTGGGGGGTGTGGAGCGGGTGACGCCGAGGATCTTGCCCGCGGCGGGGTCGTTGAGCAGGAAGTCGATCAACTCGGCCGCCTCCTTGGGGTGTTGGGTCCCCGCGCCGGCGCCGATGAGCATGGTCGGCTTGAAGTACTGGCCCACCTTGCCGTCGGTCGTGGGGACGGGCGCGAAGTGGACCTGGTCGCCGAGCAGGGGCGGGTAGCCGAGGAAGGGGGCGTCCCAGTTGAAGTCGGTCGCCGCGATGCCGCGTCCCATCGGGGTGTCCTCGACGGCGCCGCCGACCTGGGCGGTGTCCCTGGCCTGCGAGACGATGCCCGCGCGGCGCAGCTTGTCGGTGAAGGTCCAGAAGGCGGTCAAGTCGTCGGTGGTGAAGCCGAGTCGGTGCTCCGAGGCGTAGAGCTCCTTGCCGCGGCTGCGCAGCCAGGTCTCGAAGGCGTCCTCGTTGACCCCGAGATCGGAAAGGCCGGTGTAGGCATGCCCGTTGGGGCCCTTCATGCCGAGCGCGCTGATCTTCCTGCCCGCTTCGGCCCAGTCGTCCCAGGTCCAACCGGGCTGGGGTGTCGCGACTCCGGCCTTCTTGAAGACGGTGGCGTCGTAGACGATGCCGGTCGTTCCCTTGCCCATCGGGAGGGCGTACTGCTTGCCGTCGTAGACGCCGGTGCGGGTCAGGGTCTTGTCGAAGTCGGCTGTCCGCAGCGTGCCGTTCTTGAGGTAGGGGCCGAGGTCCAGGAGGGTGCCGCTGCCCGCGTACTGGGATATCTGCCGGTAGTCGAGCTGGGCCACGTCGGGGAGGTCGCCGCCGGCCGCCTGGGTGGCGAGCTTCTGCACATATGCCGGGTAGCCGGCGAAGGAGGTGCGCACCGTGACGTTCGGGTGCCGCTTCTCGAAGACGGCCACGGCGGCGTTGGTGCGTTGGGCTCGGTCGTCGTTGCCCCACCAGGCGAAGGTGAGTGTCACTTTCCCGCCTGCCGCCGTGCTCGCTCCGCTGCCGTCGGAACAGCCGGCGAGGAGGGGGGCGAACAGAGCGCCCGCGACGGCGCCGAGGACAGCTCGTCTCCGGAAACTGGGTGGCGTCATGGCGATGCCTCCTGAGTGGGGCGTGGACATCGTTGTCTGAGGTCAGGAGTTGTTGCCCGGTCCGGCAGAGAGTGGGGGGAGCGGACGGACGGCATGGCACGAGAGCGCGACCCGTCAGGCCGTACTGGATGAAGGGCGGGGGGATATGGCAAGCGCTTTCGTCTTGCAAAGAACGTAGATCCCGTCCGTCCGGTCGGTCAACGGTGCTGCACCACATGTTTGTTCGGACATGAGGCACGCGCGCGGGTCGGCACACGTGCCCCAGGTCGGATTCGGCCTCGCCGGCCGTAGGGGAAAGGGCTGACAGCCGCACGGGAACGGGCTGTCAGCCGTACTGCCAGGGGTCAGAGACGCACGACCGACGCCCGCCGGGCCACCGCGACGAGCCGCTCCTGGACCAGCTCCATACACAGCCGCATGTTCTTGTCCGCGATGACGTTGTCCGGGATACGGCACGCGAACTGGAGCCCCTCGTGGACCCGGGTCACCCACGCGCACACCTGATCGCCGTACGACACCCGGATCAGTCCGTACGCCTTGAGCTCGTGCCAGCGCTCCGAACCGGGCAGGGCGCGCGAGTCGACGTAGGAGACGATCGAGTACAGGTCGGGGGACGTGGGCCTGAAGTCGGCGCCCAGCAGGCGCAGTACGCGGGCGATGGGCATGCGGGCCAGCGGACGGTTCTCGCGGAGGGTCGCGCGGACCATGCGCAGGGCGTGGTCGAAGTCCGTGGCGTGCTGGACGGGGATCTCGATCGGGGCGCCGCCCACGTACCAGCCGACCGAGTCGGCCCAGCGGGACTTGGCGCGGGTGTGGAAGGGGACGACGGTGCGGTACACGTCGAGGCCGCTGATCTCGCGGGCGGCCAGCGCGACGGCCGCGAGGATGCCGACGAGGCTTCCGCCGTAGGGGCGGCAGTACGCCTCGAAGGCCGCCGCGTCCGCCTCGTCGACGAGCATCTCCTGGAGGAACTTCTGGGTGGGCAGCGGCCCTTCGGGGTCGAGGCCGAGGTCGACGGGGAAGTTCGGCAGTTTGCCGTCGCAGCGGGCGATGAACTCGCGCCAGCGGGACACGACGGTGTGGGTGTCGTCGATCTGGTCGGCATCCGTGCGCTCGCCCGCGCAGAAGTCGATGTAACTGGCGACGGGCGCCGACTCGACCGCCTTCCCGGCGAGGCCGGCCTCATACAGCTCGTGGACCTCGCCCGCGATGCGATGCAGCGAGTAGGCGTCGACGTTGCTGTGGTCGAACGCCAGGTAGACGCTCGTGCCGTCGTCCCGAACGACCGCCGCGAACAGGAAGTTGGGCCAGGTGAGCGCGTCCGCCGTCACATCGAAACGGTCCTGCAGGTACCGGGTCAGTGTCCCCGCGTCCGCGAACTCCCCCACGTCCTCGCGGTGCAGGGCCACGGCGTCGGCGTCCAGGGTGAAGCGGCGCATCTCGTCACCGGCCCACCTGAAGCCGCTGCGCAGCGTCTCGTGCCGGAGCATCCAGGACCGCAACGCGCCTTGCAGGACGTCGAGTTCGATCCGCCCCGGCATGTCGAAGGCGGTACCGAGCCAGGTCGGCACGAACAGCCCGTCCTCGCGCACCGAGCGCGCCGTACGGATGTGGGACTCCTGCACGTACGCCGGTGGCCGCGCGTCGTCCGGGAGGGCCCGCGCCGCTCCTACGGCCGCCGGGTGCAGCGTCCACTCGACGAGTCGTCCGGGACGGATCTCGCACCGCTGAAGGTCACTCATGCGCACAGGGCTCTCCGTTCGCCTGCCCACGGGAGGCCGCCGGGCACCACTGTCGATCCACGCCTCCATGCCGCTCGGGCACCGCTCACTGCATGGGAGATCAACGATCGGGATATTCGGAAAGCAACGCTTTGAATCCTCCCCTTCTTGATGGATGGGGATTCCTGGCTCACGTTGGCTGTGGACCGGCGGTCCGTCAGCTCTTACACGATCAGCACCAGCCGGGGTGAGACCAGCCCGGACCAGCATCACGCGGGCGGAGTTCTTGTCCCTGGGGGACACGGCTCCACACACGGTGCAGGCGTAGGTTCGTTCAGAGAGGGGCAGTGCGTGCTTGGTTCTCGCTCCGCACTGTGCGCAGTCCATGGTGGTGTGCGCGGGGTGTACAAGGTGGAGTTCGCGGCCGTGTTTGCGGGCCATATGGATCAGTGCCTGCTTTGTGGCGCCGATCGCCGCGTCGGCGGCCTTGCGGGCCATCGTGGACTTGGCCAGGAATTTCGGGCGGAAGTCCTCGACCGCGAGGCGGTCATGGTCACGGACAACCCCTTTGGCCCACTTACGACCAGTGTCCTCGCGGCGCCGGGCGACTTTCTTGTGGAGCCTCGCGGTCTGCCGTTTCGCTTCCCGGTAGCCTTTGGAGCCAGCCTGTCCACGTTTGGGTTTCCTGCGCACCATCCTCCGCTGATAGCAGGCCAGGCGCTGCGCGGCAGTCTTGCCATGCTGTATGTGTGGCAGGTCGTGGGCGTCCGAAGTGGTCGTCGCTGTCTCCCTCACACCCCAGTCGATACCGATGTCCAACCCAGTGACGGGCAGGGTCTCGGTGGTCGTCGCCACGACGAACGAGGCATACCAGTGGCCGAGGCTGTCGCGGTGAACGCGAACGGAGGACGGTGGATTCGGCAGCTCGCGGGACCACACCACACTCAGCATGATCCCACCCGCCAAGTGCAGACGCCCATCTTTGATCCGGAAGCCACGCCGCGTGTAGTTCAGCGTCGGGTCGGCACCGTGCTTCTTCTTGTACCTGGGCATCCCGGCCCGCTGGCGATGCGGCAGCCGGGCCTTGATATCTTTCAGGGACTTCGCACGGGACTTGGCGAAGTCACGGATGGTCTGCTGCTGGGGAACCGAACTGCCCGCGCGTAGCCACCCGTTCGCCGTGCGGGCCTCGGTCAGCATCCTATCGAGGCGGGCCGGACCGCAGTTCTCCTCGTTGACGTACGCCTTCATCGAGCGGGCACAGCACTCGTTCCAGATCCACCGACAGCGCGCCCACTCCGCCTCAAGAGCCGTGCCGGTAGCCGACGACACGCGCAGACGGTACGTGTACCGAGCGTGCCCGGCATCTCCCACCGCGCCTTTCACCGTCGCCATAGCGTCAAACATAGGCGCGCAGAAGTCCCGCGGTGATGTATTTCTCTGCACGAACATCACTTGCGCCGACCTGCCCGTCAGCAGGCACCCCATTGCCACAGGCCGGTTCACCTTTGCCTGCTCTGTACCGCAGGAGTTCGCCTCATCCCGCCTCTGACGGCCGGACGCCCTCGAAAGAACCTAGTGAACGGTCAGTTCAGCAACTCTCAGCCCGCACGTCGCAGCCGCGCGGAAAGATGGTGTTGCAGCGACTGTCCCACCGCCTCCAGACCGTGGTCGAAGGTGAGGTTGCCGTCGTCGGTCAGAACGTATCGGCGACGGCTGGCGATGACCTTCTTGGCGGTCGGGGTGAGGGCGACCTCGTGGGTGGCGAGGTCGACCGTTCCGTCGGTGGCCTTGCCGACGAGGATCTCGGCGATGCCGGTCGGCTGGGTGATCAGTGCCTCGATCCGGCCGTCGGGTTGCAGGCGCCACCAGCCGCTCTCGCGGGCCGCGGGGCGCACCGGTGCGTTGTCGGCGTCGAGGATCCAGGCTCGGGCCTCGTAGTGCACGAAGGGGCGGCCGTCGTGGCTGAAGGTGACGTCCTGGGCGTAGGTGAAGTCGCCGTCTAGCGTGGGGTATTCCCCCTTGCCTTGGCCGTGCCAGTGGCCCAGGAGGGCGAGTACGGGGGCGAGCAGCGGGTGGGGTGCGGGTTTCTCGTCCGCGTGGTGGGCGTCGGGGTACGGGGGGTTGGGCACGGGGGCGCTCCTGTGATCGATGCGGGTGTCGGGGCGCAGCTTAAACGCTCCGAACGAAGTGCCCCGATATGCCGTCGTTCCAGTGCCTCGCCGTTGTGGCTGGGCGCGCCCACGCGGCGGAGCCGCAAATAGACCCAGCCTCGCACCCCTTCAGGGGCGGTGCAGTTGACCCGGGATTCGCTGGCTACGAAGTTTTTGCTAACTCGCGGGGACCTCATGAACCGGGTCCCACCTGCACAGAGTCCCCTTTATCCACCCGAACGCGCGGCCGGTAATAGCGAGTTCACCTTGCTTCCCTTCCACCGCGTTCTACGCGCGTGGTGTCATGCACCTGCCCGCCACCCCCCACGTGGGCATCAACTCGACCAGGAGTCAGACATGTTGAGGACGTTCCTCGGCCGCTCGGGTGTCGCGCTGGCAGCCGGCGCCACCCTCTTCGTCACGGCCGTCCCCGCCGACGCCGCGACCTACACGGCCTTCGCCTTCTCGCAGGCCGGCACCACCCAGCCGACCATCTACGACTTCATCAACTCGGCCACCTCCTCGCTCGACATGACGATGTACGAGCTGGAGGACACCACGGCCGTCAACGACCTGATAGCCCTGGAGAACAAGGGCGTCACCGTGCGGGTGGTCCTGGACCGCGCGCACCAGTCCGCCAACAGCTCGGCGTACACGGCGTTGACGAACGCGGGCGTGGGCGTGGTGTGGTCGCCGTCCAGTTTCGTCTACACCCACCAGAAGACGATCACCGTGGACGCCACCAAGTCGCTTGTCCTGACCGGCAATCTGACCTCGCAGTACTACTCGACCGGCCGCGACTACGGCGTCTTCACCGACGACACCCGTGATGTCGCCGCGATCGAGAAGGTGTTCAACGGGGACTACGCCGGCACCTCGGTCACCCCGACCGACGGCGACCATCTGCTCTGGTCCCCCACCGACTCCCGCAGCCGTCTGCTGACCGTGATCAACGCGGCCACCACGACACTGGACGTCGAGGAACTGGAGTTCAGCGACAGCACGGTGGTCAACGCGATCGTGGCCAGAGCGAAGGCGGGCGTGACCGTGCGGGTGGTGCTGGAGACCCCGTCCGACTACTCCAGCGAGGTGTCCGCGATCAAGGCGGCCGGGGGCACGGTCGTCGGCTACTCCGACCCCGACGGCTTCTACATCCACGCCAAGGCCATGGTCGCCGACTACGGCCTGTCCACCCAGGAGGTGGAGGCGGGTTCGATGAACATCAGCAGCAACTCCCTCTCCAACAACCGGGAGTTGGGCATCATCCTCACCGGCACGGGGGTGGCCCAGTCCGTAGCCACCACCATCGAGACCACGTTCAAGAGCGACTACGCGGGCGGTACGGCCGCCTAGAACCGTCCTACGCCTCCCGGCAGTTGCGGGATCGACGCCACGACTCCGAGGTGGGGGGCCTCGGAGTCCGTCCGGGACCTTCCGGGGTGAGGGTCGCGACGTTCCCGTGCGCGTCTGCCTCATAGCGCCGTTTCACGACCTGGCCGCGGCTCTGCAGCGCGTCCACGACGCGGGTGATACGGCTCGCCGACAGCGCGGTCGCCGCCGCGAGATCCGCCATGCGGAGTTCCTGGTTCGCGGCCTCGGACAGGCTCATCGGTACGACGTACTCGGTGAGCGTCAGTCCCGTCGCCCGCAGCAGATCGTCGTCCGGTGAACGCGGCAGCGCGACGACGACCCGCATCAGGGCACGCCAGAGACGCTCTTCCTGCGCGGTCAGGGGATCCTCGGCGTCCTGGCGACGGGCCTCGGTCAGACGCCGTGCCGGTACAGGTCGCGCAGCATCGCGATCTCGGCTCCGTGGTGCAGCACTTCCTGGTTGACCCACCACACGATGTCGATGAACGGCTCTTCCGCGTCGCTGCCGTGCGGATAGGTGCAGTACCCCACGGTGTCGAGCGCGGTGTCGTCGACGCCCAGCAGTGCCTTCCGCCAGGCGCCGGCACCGGTGTCGAAGGCATCGACCGCGCCGACGGCGTCCCCGCTCACGGAGAACTCGTCGCGGGTGAGCGAGCGGCTGCCCGCCGTGTGGTCGGCGCGCAGGGTCAACAGTTCGGTGAGGTGACTCAGCCGCCAGGCGATGGTGGTGAAGGGCGGGGGCCAGGGGTGCGGGTAGGCGGCGGCGTCGCGTCCCCAATCGCCCTGTCCCGTCAGGGCAGTTGCCCGCGCTCCCGGCCCGTCCGTCCGCCGTCGCACCGACCAGCAGTCCGGCACCGGTTCCCAGAGGTACTCCGCGTCCGTCATGGGCCCGACCCGGGTGTCCGTCCCGTCGCCGCTGTCCATGACGGGCCCTGTCATACGACTGGAGAGGCGCTCGCACGCGAAGTCGAACTGGTCGAGCAGCGGAGCCAGACGGGGTGGGATCACGGGCACTCCTGGGGCGAGCCGGTCGGTCGTCGAGCCGGCGGACCGCCGACCCGGCAACTTAACAACGTCCCTGCCGTGCCGCCTCCCATTTACGGGGTGCGGGCGCGCAGCCGGCGCAGCATCCGGGGGTCCTCGAACCCGACCGAGCGCGCGGCGGCGTCGATCGTGGCGCCGTGGCTGATGAGGTGCTCGGCGCGTTCGAGGCGGAGGGTCTGCTGGTAGCGCAGCGGGGTGAGTCCGGTGGCCCGGGTGAAGAGGCGGGTGAGGGTGCGTTCGCTGACGCCGACGGCCGAGGCGAGAGCGGGCAGTGGCAGGGGTCGGTCGAAGCGGGTGTCGATGAGGTCCTGGGCGCGGTGCACGGTGTCGTCGAGGTGGGAGCGGTGCCGGAGCATCGCGCTGGTCTGCGGTTCGTGGCCGTTGCGGCGGGCGTAGACGACCATGTCCCGGGCGATCTGCGCGGCTGCGGCGGGGCCGTGCCGGGTGGCGACGATGTGCAGGGCGAGGTCGATGCCGCTGGCGATGCCGGCGGAGGTGATGACCCGGTCGTCGGTGGTGAACAGGACGTCGCGGACGACTGTCGCCTTCGGGTGGCGCAGGGCGAGTTCGTCCTGGACGTCGTGGTGGGTGGTGCAGTGGCGGCCGTCGAGGAGTCCGGCCCGGCCGAGCGCGTCGGCTCCGGCGCAGACGCTGGCCACCGTCCCGCCCTGGGCGTGGTGGTCCCGGAGGACACCCAGAGTCGTAGCGCCGACGGCGGGTGCGTCGGCCAGGGTGACGGCACGCCACCCCGGCACCACGACCAGGTCCTCGGGATCTAGCTCGGGCCAGTCGAGTCTGGCCGCCAGGGGCAGCCCCTGGGCGCTGGTGACCTGGGGCTGCTCGGCGACGTAGGAGAGCGTGTAGGGGTGCCCGAAGTCGGCTGCCGTGGAGAAGACCTGCGCGGGTCCCGCCAGGTCCAGCAGGTGGACTCCGGGTACCAGGAAGAAGACGACGTGGCTCACGATCCGGTCATCATGCCTGATGTGCGGCGGCGGCTTCCAGTTGGTCGACCGTCGCGATGGTGGCGAAGCGGCCGGCGAGGGCGTATTCGGTACGCCTGATGATCTCGTCGGCGGGGAGGGTGCGGGGGTCGGCGAGGAGTTCGGCGACGGTCTGGTCGGCGGGGGCGTCGCGGTGCGGGATGGGGTTGGTGGCGGTCGCGTCGGTGACGAAGGTGACCTGGTAGCCGAAGTCGCTCGCGACCCGCGTGGTGGTCTCGACGCACTGCTCGGTGCGGATGCCGCAGACGGTGAGCTCGCGGACGCCGTGCTCGGTGAGGAGTTGCTGGAGGTTGGTGGTGGTGAAGGCGTTGTGCGAGGTCTTGTGGAGGAGCGGTTCGCCGTCCGCGCGCTCCAGTCCGTCGATGAGCCGGACGTGGCCGAGGGCCGGGTCGAAGACGTCGCCGCTGCCGGGCTCGGAGTGCAGGACCCACACCACGAGGTCACCGGCCCGGCGCGCGAGCTGGACCAGACGGTTCGCCTGTTCGGCGATCTTCGGGTCGGAGATGGTCTCCCACAGCGGGCGGGCGCGGAAGGATTCCTGGACGTCGATGACGATCAGTGCTCGGGTCATGTCCCAAGACTGCGCCGTGCGGGCGGGGTGGCGACAGGCCGCATCGGGTCCGGGACCGGACTGATCCGGTCACCGGTGGGGCGGCCTGTCGCCGTCCCGGCTACCTCAGTTCGACGAGCAGGTCGCCGCCCTCCACCTGCTGGATGCGGTTGATGGCGAGGCGGGAGACCCGGCCGGACGTGGGAGCGGTGATCGCCGCCTCCATCTTCATGGCCTCGATCGTGGCGACGGTGACGCCGGCCTCCACCTCGTCGCCCTCCTCGACGGCGAGGGTGACCACGCCCGCGAACGGCGCCGCGACATGTCCCTGGTTGGTGCGGTCGGCCTTCTCGGTGACGGGGACGTCGGAGGCGGCTGCCGTGTCGCGCACCTGGACCGGGCGGAGCTGTCCGTTCAGGGCGGACATCACGGTGCGCATCCCGCGTTCGTCGGCTTCACCGACGGCCTCCAGCTCGATGAGGAGACGCACGCCGGGTTCGAGGTCGACCGTGTATTCCTTGCCGGGGCGGATGCCGTAGAAGAAGTCCTTGCTGTCCAGGACGCTGGTGTCGCCGTAGGTCTGGCGGTGGGTCTCGAACTCGCGCGTAGGGCCGGGGAACAGCAGGCGGTTGAGGGTGGCGCGGCGGTCCTTGTCGAGGGCCGTGCGGTCCTCCGGGCTCAGTTCCTGTACGGGCTTGGGGGCGGCGCGGCCCTGGAGCGCCTTGGTGCGGAACGGCTCGGGCCAGCCGCCGGGCGGGGTGCCCAACTCGCCGCGCAGGAAGCCGATCACGGAGTCCGGGATGTCGTACCGGTCGGGCGACGCCTCGAAGTCGGCGGGGCTCACGCCGGCGCCGACGAGGTGCAGGGCGAGGTCGCCGACGACCTTCGACGACGGGGTGACCTTCACCAGGTGGCCGAGGATGCGGTCGGCGGCGGCGTACATCGCCTCGATGTCCTCGAAGCGGTCGCCGAGGCCGAGCGCGATGGCCTGGGTGCGCAGGTTGGAGAGCTGGCCGCCGGGGATCTCGTGGTGGTAGACGCGTCCGGTCGGTGAGGCGAGGCCGGCCTCGAAGGGGGCGTAGATCTTGCGGACGCTCTCCCAGTACGGTTCCAGGTCGCCGATGGCCTGGAGGTCGAGGCCGGTGGGGCGCTCGGAGTAGTCGGTCGCGGCGACGATCGCCGACAGGGACGGCTGCGAGGTCGTGCCCGCCATTGAGGCCACCGCGCCGTCCACGGCGTCCGCGCCGGCCTGGATCGCCGCGAGGTAGGTGGCGAGCTGACCCCCTGCCGTGTCGTGGGTGTGCAGATGGACCGGCAGCCCGAACTCGCGGCGCAGCGCCGACACGAGCGTCGCGGCGGCCGGGGCGCGCAGCAGGCCCGCCATGTCCTTGACGGCCAGGACGTGTGCGCCCGCTTCTACGATCTGTTCGGCCAGGCGGAGGTAGTAGTCGAGCGTGTAGAGGCGCTCACTCGGGTCGGACAGGTCCGAGGTGTAGCAGAGGGCGACCTCGGCGATCGACGTTCCGGTGGCGCGTACGGCGTCGATGGCCGGGCGCATCTGGCCGACGTCGTTCAGCGCGTCGAAGATGCGGAAGATGTCGATGCCGGTGGCGGCGGCCTCCTGGACGAAGGCGTCGGTCACCTGGGTCGGGTAGGGCGTGTAGCCGACGGTGTTGCGGCCGCGCAGCAGCATCTGGAGGCAGATGTTGGGGACGGCCTCGCGCAGGGCGGCCAGCCGGTCCCAGGGGTCCTCGGCGAGGAAGCGCAGTGCCACGTCGTAGGTGGCGCCGCCCCAGCACTCCAGGGAGAGGAGTTGGGGCACGGTGTGGGCGACGACCGGGGCGACCGCGAGGAGGTCCTTGGTGCGGACGCGGGTGGCGAGGAGCGACTGGTGGGCGTCGCGGAAGGTGGTGTCCGTGACGCCGATCGTGGGCGACTCGCGCAGATGGCGGGCGAAGCCCTCGGGGCCGAGTTCGGCGAGCAACTGCCGTGAACCGGCCGGGGGTTCACCGGTCGGGACCGGCGGCAGCTTGGTGGTGGGGTCGATCAGGTCGGGGCGCTCGCCGTGCGGCTTGTTGACCGTGACGTCGGCCAGGTAGGTGAGCAACTTGGTTCCGCGGTCCGCCGATTGACGGGCCGTCAGGAGTTGCGGGCGCTGCTCGATGAACGAGGTGGTGATCCGCCCGGCCTGGAAGTCCGGGTCGTCCAGCACCGCTTGCAGGAACGGGATGTTGGTGGACACACCGCGGATGCGGAACTCGGCGACGGCGCGCCGGGCGCGGTTGACGGCGGTGGTGAAGTCCCGGCCCCGGCAGGTGAGTTTGACCAGCATGGAGTCGAAGTGCGCGCTGATCTCCGTACCAGCGTGGGTGGTTCCGCCGTCGAGCCGGATGCCGGAGCCGCCGGGCGAGCGGTAGGCGCTGATCCGGCCGGTGTCCGGGCGGAAGCCGTTGGCGGGGTCCTCGGTGGTGATACGGCACTGGAGTGCGGCGCCGTGCAGGGTGACCGTCTCCTGGGAGAGGCCGAGGTCGGCGAGGGTCTCGCCGGAGGCGATGCGCAGCTGGGCCTGGACGAGGTCGACGTCGGTGACCTCCTCGGTCACCGTGTGCTCGACCTGGATGCGCGGGTTCATCTCGATGAAGACGTGGTTGCCGTGCGGGTCGAGGAGGAACTCGACGGTGCCCGCGTTGCGGTACCCGATCTCGCGGGCGAAGCGGACCGCGTCGGCGCAGATCCGGTCGCGCAGGGCGGGGTCGAGGTTGGGCGCGGGGGCCAGCTCGACGACCTTCTGGTGGCGGCGTTGCAGCGAGCAGTCGCGCTCGAAGAGGTGGATGACGTTGCCCTCGCCGTCGGCGAGGATCTGCACCTCGATGTGACGGGGGTCGACGACCGCCTTCTCCAGGAACACCGTGGCGTCGCCGAACGCGGACATGGCCTCGCGGGCCGCGGCCTCGATGGACTCGCGCAGGGTCGCGGGGTCCTCGACACGGCGCATACCGCGACCGCCGCCGCCCGCGACCGCCTTCACGAACACCGGGAAGCCGATCTCCTCGGCGGCGCGCACCAGTTCGTCGACGTCCGTGGAGGGCGCCGAGGAGCCGAGCACCGGTACGCCGGCCGCGCGGGCGGCGGCGATCGCCGTGGCCTTGTTGCCGGTCATCTCCAGAATGCGGGCGCTCGGACCGACGAAGGTGATGCCCGCCTCCTCGCAGGCGCGGGCGAGTTCGGGGTTCTCGGAGAGGAACCCGTAGCCCGGATAGACCGCGTCGGCTCCCGCCCGCTGGGCCGCGCGGACGATCTCCTCGACCGAGAGATACGCGCGGACCGGATGCCCGGGCTGACCGATCTCGTAGGCCTCGTCGGCCTTGAGCCGGTGCAGCGAATTGCGGTCCTCGTGCGGGAAGACCGCGACCGTTCGCGCGCCCAGCTCATAGCCGGCGCGGAACGCCCTGATCGCGATCTCTCCACGGTTGGCGACCAGCACCTTGCGGAACATTCCCGATCCCTTCAGCCTGCCGATGACGTGCACCATGGTGTCGGCGCCGCCCCTATAACGCCATGTGAGCCGGGACACTAGTCGCAAACGTGTCGCGTGACGCGGTCCACCGGGCCGACGGTAAAGAAATCGTATGGTCTAGTCCAAAGTGAGCTTTGGTCCAGTCCAATCCATTGACGTGGCCGCGACAGCGCCAGAAGCTGGGCGCCTCCCCCACTCCCACCGGAGGCACAACGTGACACGTCTTCGTGCATGTCTGGTCGCGGCGGCCGCCGTGACGACCGCCGCCGCGGGCACGACCGCGCTGGTCGCGACCAACGCCCAGGGCGCCACCAACGCGGCCACCGCGCTGAGCAACCGCTGGTACGCCGCGGCCCCCTATCTGATGCCGACGGACAACAACCCGCCGGACGCGGGCGCCATCATGGACGCCACCGGCCTCAAGGCCTTCCAGCTCGCCTTCGTCCTCGCCCCCAACGGCGGCGGCTGCTCCCCCACCTGGGGCGGCACCTCACCGGTCTCCTCGGACACCGCCGTCCAGTCGGTGATCAACACGATCCGCGCCAAGGGCGGCGACGTCTCCGTCTCCATCGGCGGCTACGGCGGCACCAAGCTCGGCCAGGCCTGCTCCGACCCGGCCTCGACCGCCGCGGCCTACCAGCAGGTGATCACCAAGTACGGCCTGCACGCGATCGACTTCGACCTGGAGGAGCCGGAGTACGAGAACACCGCGGCCATCCACAACGAGATCGGCGCCGCCAAGATCCTCCAACAGAACAACGCGGGTCTGTACGTCTCCGTCACCACGGCCGGTACGGCCGACGGCACCGGCTGGTTCGGAAAGCAGATGCTGCTGGAGGCGAAGTCGCAGGGGTTCACGCCGAACAACTTCTCCATCATGCCGTTCGACGGCGGCTTCAACGGCGCGGCCTCCCAGACCAGCGCGCTCACCAACTTCAACTCCATCCTCCAGTCCACGTTCGGCTGGGACCAGGCGACCGCGTACGCCCACGAGGGCTTCTCGGGGATGAACGGGCGCAGCGACACCGGCGAGTACTTCACCCAGGCCGACTTCCAGACGGTCCTGAACTACGCGACCAGCCACAACATGGACCGCTTCACGTTCTGGTCCCTCAACCGCGACCGGCAGTGCAGCCCGGTCGACAACGGCGGTACGACGTCCGGTACTTGCTCCAGCGTGGCGCAGAACGCGTGGGACTTCGCCAAGTACTCGGTGCAGTTCGCGGGCGTCACCCCGCCGACCTCGACGCCCACGCCGACCCCGACTCCGACACCCACCCCCGGCACCTGCAAGACGGCGTGGAGTTCCACGGCCGTCTACACACAGGGCAACGAGGTGTCGTACGGCAACCACAACTGGGTGGCCAAGTGGTGGACCCAGAACGAGGTGCCCGGTGCCTCCCAGTGGGGCCCCTGGCAGGACGAGGGCTCCTGCTGATCCGGCGGGATCAGTAGGACATGGGCTGCGACGTCAGGTAGGCCTTGAGAAAGGCGTACTTGGCGTCGCTGTCCGCTGCGGGAAGCGTGACGAAGCGGTCGCCGAGTTCCATCGTCTGCGGTGTGCCGGTGTCGAGGGCCGGCCAGGTGGTGAGACTGCCGCCGTTCGGGTTCCCGGTGGCCGCGAAGTTCGCCACGTACGAGGCGGTGGTGTCGGCGATGTCGTAGTCGCGCGATGCCCACGGCCGGTCCGTGTTGTAGATGAAGCCCAGCAGATAGTAGACGTCGGCCCCGTCGAAAGCGCCCGAACTTCCGCTCCCGACAACGGGGTTGGTGGCGTCGTGGCCGGGCGGGACCCGGGTCCAGAAGTAGGTGTGGACGGGTCCGCGATTGCCCGCGGTGTCCTCGAACTGGCCGCCCCACAGGAACGTGGACACGCGTTCCTCGTCCCGCGCGTAGGCGGTGTACTGCGTGGCGGCCTCGGCGTCGGTGGTCGCCGGGTACAGACCGAGGAACGTGTCCGTGAGGCCGACCGGCCCGAACTGCGAATCGGCGTAGGCCTGGTACTCGGTCAGTGTGGGTGAAGCGCTGTTCCCGTCCCGGCAATTGCCGGTGAGGACCGCTACGTCGATCTCCCTGCCCGCCTCCATGGCGGCGGTGTACGTGCTCGGCAGGACGTATCCGTCGAGCACGTCGCCGAAGTCGGTGGCGTCGGCCGGGGCGTCGTCGGCATAGGTCCGCGCCACGATCTCGTCGGCGGACACCGCGCGCAGATCGGCGAGGGACGAGGTGCCCAAGTAGGCGGCGAAGGCAGTGCCGTTGGCCTCAGCCGCAGCCAACGTACGGTAGCTGTACGGCGGTTGCCCGAGTGCCGGGTCCTTCGTGTAGTGCACGCCGGACGGCAGCAGGGCCCGGTGGAACAGCCCTCGGGCCGGCTCCGAGACCATCAGGATGTTGACGAGGTTCGCGCCGTTCTGCCAGCCGCCGAGCGTCACCCGGTCCGGGTCGCCGCCGAACGCGGCGATGTTCCGGGCCACCCATTCCAGCGCCGCTACGGCGTCCAGGGCGCCCCAGTTGCCGGAGGCGGCGTGCCCGGACTCGGCGCTCAGGTCGGGGTGGGCGAGGTCGGCGAAGGGGCCGACGCGGTGGTTGACGCTGACGAAGACGACGCCCTTGTTCGCCAGCAGGGAGCCGTTGTAGATCTCCTGTCCGGCCCAGATCGCGGTGTCACGGCCGCCGGGGAGCCAGACGAGGACCGGTCTGCTCTCGCCCGAAGTGGCCGCGCCGGTCCAGATGTTGAGGTTGAGGCAGTCCTCGCTCAGGTTCGGCACCTGGTCGCTCGGGATGCCCGTTACGGGCTGGGGGCAGGCAGGGCCCCAGCTGTTCGCCTTCCGGATTCCGTCCCACGACGGCGCGGGCTGGGGCGGGCGCCAGCGGTTGGCACCGGCGGTGGTGTCCCCGTACGGAATGCCCTTGTAGGCGACGATGCCCTTCAACCCGCCCTGTGCGCCGGTGACTTGGCCGGACTCGGTGGTCACGGGGTCGTCGGCGCTCCGGCTGCTGCGTCGGTCGGCGGCCGACGCGGCCCCTGAGTCCAGACCGGTCGCCAGTACAGCGGCGGCGGTACCGGCGAGAAAGCCGCGGCGGTTGAGGTCTCGCGAGCGCACAGGTGCTCCCTGTCGAGTGGGGGGACGGGCGAGTCGCACCATGCTCGGGCGACCGCCGGGGCGCGGCAAGCGGAACGCCCGGACTCACAGACTCGACAGTTTCGACAGCTGTTCGACAGTTCAACTCGCTTGCTATCCAAGGATGTTGACGGCCCGCGCGACGACCAGGACGACGGTCACCAGGGAGACCGAGGACTGGAGCATCATCAGCATCTTGGCCCAGCGGGAGAGCGGCATCACGTCGGTCGGGCTGAAGGCGGTGGAGTTGGTGAAGGACAGGTACAGGTAGTCCAGGAACGCCGGTTCCCAGTCCGGTGGCGCGGTCTCCGGGCTCTGCATCTGGACGAAGAGGAAGTCGGCGTACTGGTGTTGTGCCATGACCCGGGCCATCGGGCCGCCGCGGTCCCACTCCCAGTACCACAGGGCGAACACGATGACGTTCGTCAGCCAGATGGCGCCGCCGGTCAGCAGCAGCGGCCCGGCCTCCAGCTTCTCCGTGCCCCTGACCAGGCCCGCCACCAGCCGGACCGCCGCCCATCCGTTGGCCAGGCTGATCACGCCCATCAGGACCAGGCCCGGCCAGCGCAGCCACCGCCTGCCCGGCTCGGCCCGCTTGGGGTTGGCGACGAACAGGCCGACCAGCAGGGCGAGTTCCAGGGCCGGCAGCAGCCAGAACGGCTGGAAGGCGAGCCGGTGCGGCAGCATCAGTTGCAGGAAGACCGCCACCAGGATCACCGCGGCCACCGCCCACCGGGTCTCCCCGCGCGTCACCCGGCGCCACGCGGGCACGACATCGCGCCCGCGGTCCTCCAGCAGCCGCTCGATCCTGGCCAAGCGGCTCGCGGAGTCTCCCCTACCGTCCGTACCGTCCGTCATGGCACCGATTGTCCCCGGTCAGGGGTCGATCGGACGACGCGCCCCACCCTGGACGCCCGCGGATGTTCCGGCCGGTCACCGAACCCCGTGCGGGCGGCACCTCGCGTCAGCCCCGCAGCGGCTCCGCCAGCCGCTCCAGCAGCCCGGCGACCAGGGCGGTCTGCGCGGGCACGGTGTCCGGGTAGATGAACTCGCCCTGGGCATGCGCCCCGTCGCCCACCGCCCCCATGCCGCACAGCACCGGCAGGCCCAGCGCGGCGACGAAGTTGGCGTCGCTGGCCCCGCCGACAGCCGTGTCGGGCAGGTGGCCGCGGTCCTGCTCACGGGCGACCTCGCGGGCGAGGTCGAGCAGCGGGGCGGAGGCTGCGTTGAGGGTCATCGGGGGCCTGTTCCAGGCGTGGTCGATGTCGATGCGGACGCGCGGGTCACTCACCTCGATGGCGTCCAACTCCTCGTCCACCCGGGCCTGTTCGGCCGCGCTGCTGACCCGGATGTCGACCCCGGCGGTGGCCTGCCCGGCGACGACGTTGATGGCCGAACCGCCCTTGAACAGCCCGGTGTTGATCGTGGTGCCCTTGTCGGGCGCGGCGACCTTCGCGGCGGCGACCACGAACTCGGACAGCGCGGTGATCGCGCTCGCCCCGTCCTGCGGCGCGAGCCCGGCATGCGATTCGACACCGGTGGCCGTGACGTGAAAGATCCCGGTGCCCTTACGGGCTGTCTTCACCGCGCCGTGGGCGCTCGGCTCCAGCACCAGCGTGACGTCGACCTTCTGCGCGACCTCCTCGATCACCGGCCGCGAGGACAGGGAACCGATCTCCTCGTCGCCGTTGAAGAGGAAGGTGACGGTGGGCAGCGGCGCACCGCTCTCCCGGGCCAGCTTCAGCGCCCAGATCCCTTGCGCCAGCCCGGTCTTCATGTCGAAGATGCCGGGCCCGCCGAGCTTCTCCCGCCCGTCCTCGGCCGCCGCCGGCTGCTCCCATCCGGCGAGTGTCCCGGTGGGCCATACGGTGTCGTAGTGCCCGACGAGCGCGACATGCCCGGCGCCGGTGCCGCCGTAGGTCAGGGTGAGGGTGTCGCCGCACTCACCTCCGGGGTGGCGCTCCTCGTGGTCGGGCCGGCCGAGCCGCTCGACGGTCAGCTCGCGCAGCAGGTCAAGGCCGGTCGCGAGGCCGGGAAGGTCGTAGCTGCCGGTCTCGTGGCGGACGAGGGTCAGGATGTCCTCGACGATCCGCGAAGAGGCGTCCTGGGCGCGGGCGGTGAGGGTGGCGGCTGCCGGTGATGCGGTCATGATCTGCTTCCTTGTACGACGGTGCGGGCGGCGTATGGGGGGCTGCGGGCCGGGGTCAGCCGATGCCGAGCGGGATGCCCAGCAGGTACCAGGCCACGAAGAACGCGACCCAGACCACCCACACGACGGCGGCGATCGGGATCGTGAAGGAGGCCAGGGTGCCGATGCCGGCGGACTTGCGGTACTGCTGGATGAAGCCCAGGGCCATGACGAAGTAGGGGCTCATCGGGGTGACGCAGTTGGTGACCGAGTCGGCGACGCGGTAGACGGCCTGGGTGGTCTCGGGCTCGATGCCGATGAGCATCAGCATGGGGACGAGGACCGGCGCGGCCAGTGCCCACAGGGCGGAGCCGCTGGTGATGACGAGGTTCATGAACGTGATCAGCACGGCGATGCCGACGAGCACGGTCCAGCCGTGGAGGTGCAGGTCGCGTAGGGTCTCGGCGCCTTTGACGGCAAGGATGTTGCCGATGTTCGTCCACTTGAAGTAGGCGAGGAACTGGGCGATCGCGAAGAACAGGACGAGGATCGGCGCCATCGAGCGGGTGCCGTCGACCATCGCGCCGATGCTGTCGCGGGCGGCGGTGAAGGTGCCGGTCATGCGGCCGTAGACGGTGCCGAGCACGGCGAAGAACACGCCGAGGACGAGCGCCATGCCGCCGATCAGCGGGGAGTTGACGATGCCGCCGCCCTCGCCGCGCAGGGGTGAGGACGAGGGGATCATCGCCGCCGCCAGGAAGGCGAGGAAGCCGACGGCGACGAGGCCGGTCGTGCGCAGGGCGCGCCGCTGCCGGTCGGTGACCTCGATCTCGGCCAGTTCCTCGGTGCCCAGCGCGGCGACCGGCTCGTCGGGTTCCAGGTCGGAGCGGCGGGCGAGGACCTTGTCGACGACGAGGGTGATCACCAACGCGACCAGGACGGACGAGCCGAGGCCGAAGAAGTAGTTGGCGACCGGGGTGACGACGTAGTGCGCGTCGATGGTGTGGGCGGCGGCCGTGGAGATCCCGGAGAGCAGGACGTCGGTGGTGGTGAGCGACGGGGAGGCGTCGTACCCGGCGGCGATCGAGACGTAGGCGACGACACAGCCGAGGACCGGGCTGCGGCCGGCCGCGCGGAAGACCAGGGCGCCGAGCGGGATGAGGGTGACGTAGGCGGCGTCGCCTGCGACATGGCTGACCATGGCCGTCATCGAGAGGGCGAAGGTGAGGTACCTGCCCGGCACGCGCACGACCATGCGGCGCAGCAGGGCGGAGAACAGTCCGCTCTTCTCGGCGACGGCGATGCCGAACATCACGGTGAGGATGGTGGCCAGCGGCGGGAAGGCCGCGTAGTTGTCGACGGCGCCCTCGACGGCCATGGTGAGGCCGTCCTTGCTGAGCAGGTTCTGCACCTTGATGGTCTCGTGCGTGCCGGGGTGCACGGCGCTGAGGCCGGTCGCCGCCAGGACGGCGCTGAGGACGGCGACGACCCCGGCGAGGATCCAGAACAGCCAGAACGGGTTGGGGAGTTTGTTGCCGATCTTCTCGATCGCCGTCAGCCCACGGAACGCGGTGCGCAGGACTCTCGACCGGGGCTCCGTGGACGGGGGCTGAGGTTGAGCGGAGGTGACACTCATCGGTACCTCTTGGCGCGATGGGGGGATGTTCCTGCGAACAATGGCATCCAGGTGAGAGATTCTCTATATCTTGAAAGTAACAGTGGGATTAAACAGCACCTTAGAGTGAGGCTCATGACCCGCCCTCTCCTCGACGAGCTCGACCGGCGCCTCATCGGCGCGCTGCACCTGGCGCCCCGGGCCACCTGGGACGACATCGGCGAGATCCTGGCCGCCGACGCCAGCACGCTCAAACGCCGCTACGACCGCTTGCACGAGGCACGCATGGTGCGGGTGATCGGGCAGGCCGACTGGGGCGTCCACTCCGCGGCGATGCCCGTCCACGTCTTCCTCGACATCACCGGCGAGACCCCTCTCGCCGTCCTGCACCGGCTCCGCGACCTGCCCCACCTCCAGCTGCTGGCGCAGATCTCGGGCGACTACCCGCTCTACGCCGTCGTGCACGCCCCGTCCGAGGCGGCCACCAGCGAGGCGATCGACCGGATGTTCTCCGTGCCCGGCGTCCGGCGCGTCAACGCCCTGCCCGCACTGAGCACGCTGCGCCGGGGCATCACCTGGGACCCGCAGTTCCTCACCGACACCGAGCGCGCCGACCTGCTGAAGCTCACCGGCTCCCGCCCCGAGGGCACCGCGACGGCGACACCCCCGGCGAAGCCGCTCAGCGAGGCCGAGCGGAGTGTCGTGGCCCAGCTGCTCCAGGACAGCCGCGCGTCCGCCGCGAGCATCGCCCGGAATGCCGACCTGGCCACCTCCACCGCGCACCGCGTGGTCCGCCGGGTCCTGGACGAGGGCTGGGTCAAGCCGCGCCTGGAGATCGTGTCGGAGTGGCTCGGCTTCCAGACCGCGTTCATCCTCCGGCTGCGTGTGGCGCCGGGCGCGACCCCCGAAGTGATGCGCCGCATCGACCAGTTGCCCCAGACCCGGCTCGCCGCGCACGTGGCCAGCGACATGTCCGTACTGGCCACCGGACTGGTCACCGACCGCTCGGCGCTGGCACTCTTCGTCGACGACGAACTGGCCAGGATCCCCGGCCTCCTCGGTGTCAGCGTCGCCGTGATGCTCGCCGAACCGCGCCGCTACTGGCTGGACCGCGACCTGACCACCGGCCTCGGCGCGTTCCACGCACCGACCCTGCTGTGAGCAAGAGGCGGGCGCCCCGGCACCGAAGTGCCGGGACGCCCGCCGCCCTCGACTCACAAGCGCCGTACGGTCAGCCGGTGCCGAAGCCTCCCGTGCTGTAGGCGCACTCCGTGTAGATGTAGCCCGACCTGAGCTTCGCCGTGTCCGAGGCCGGCGTCGCGCTGGAACTGTCGGGACGGTGCACGAAGTACGTCGTACCCGTCGGCAGACTGATCGTCTTCTGCGGGTAGCTCTTGCCGGAGCTGCACGGCTTGAACCCCCTCAGCAGGGTGGTGGTGAGGGAGTACGACGTGCAGCTCCCGCAGCCCTTGAGGGTGAAACTGCCGGTCACCGGCCCGGTGTACAGGACCGTGATGTCGTCCGGGCTGTCGTTCTTGACGGTGACGGAGATGCTGCCGCCGGACGCGGTCGTCGGCAGCTTCTTGCCCGCGGCCGGGACCGTCTGCGCCACCTCGGCGGCGATCGCGATCTTCTTGGCCCGGGCCCGGTTCTTGTCGTGCGTGTTCTTCTTCACGAAGTCGTTCATGGTGCTGAGCGCGGAGTCGAAGTCGCCGTCCTTGTACTGCGACACACCGCACTGATAGGCACCGGAGTCGGCCTGGCTACTGGCCCGTTGGGCGTCCGCGCCGAGCGCGTCGGCCACACCCGGCTGTCCGCCCTGGAGGCTCCCGATCTGGGTGGAGAGACTCACCAACCCCTGGACGGCCGTGCACGGTTGGCTGCCGGACACGCCCTTCACCGCCTTCGTGACGGCCGACTTGACGGCAGGCTCGACCTGACCCGCCTGCGACGACTGCGGGAACGTGGCCAGCAGATCGCCGAAGTTCGTCGACCAGTCCGCGCGCTGGGCGGCCAGCCCGGTGGAGCCGCACTCGTACAGCGAGGCGGCCAGCCGGTCGTCCGGCCAGGTGCTCAGCGTGCCCAGCTGCTTCTTCGAGATGGTGCCGGGGACGGTCCGCAGATACTTCAACTGGGGTATCGCGTCACAGTAGTTCTTCTGCGCGTAGGCACCGGCGACCGTCGTGTAGAAGGTCTTCAGCCGGTCGGGCACGCGCTTGGCCGCCCGCGAACCGGAGTGGGCGGTGGTGAGGTCGTCGTAGGCGACCAGCGCCTTGCGGTACTGCGGTTCGGCCGCCGAGAACGGCAACCTCCCTGAGTCCGCGACGAGTTGGTCGGCCTTCTCCAGCCGGTCGAGGAGCATCTGCTGGGTCGCCTCGTCGCGGGCGTTGTCGTAGAGGACGACTCCCCCGGCCGGTACGGCGAGCAGGACCAGGCCCAGTACGACCGCGACCGGTGTGGGCGAGGGCCAGGCGAGGCGGGTGCGCAGGCCGACCAACGCGCCGTGGACGGCGGCCAGTACGAGGAACACGACGTACAGAGTGACGACGGCGCCCGAGACGCCGTCCGGATCGGCGGGCAGGGCCACCAGCAGCAGCACGACGGTCGCGACCCAGCACGCGGCCATGAGCAGCCAGCGGCGCATCAGCGCGTAACCGAGCCCGAGTCCACTGAGGTTGAGGAGCCCGACCGCGACGGATCTGAGTCGGTCCGGCGGAGCGGGCGGTGGAGACGCCGGCATCGGTGGCACGACGAACCCCTGGACAGACCCGTACTGATCCTCGGACATGATTATCCCCCCGTTCAACAATGCCCCCGTTACCGTGACTTGTCAGTGTACGGTCGGGTTCACCGCCAGGACAGTGGGGTTTTCGTGGTCCCTCCGCCACGCAGCACGCGGGACAGTCCGAGCGCTGCCGTCCGTACAGCCGGGGCGAGTTGGGCCGGCCGGAAGCGGGTGCGCGGTACGGCGACCGAGAGGGCGGCGACGGCCGTGTCGCCGGCGAACACCGGAGCCGCGATACAGCTCACCTCCAACGCGGCCTCCTGCTCCTCGTAGGAGAGGCCGGAGACCTGGATCTTCTCCAGGGTCATACGCAGCCGGGCCGGGTCGGTGATCGAGTGCGGGGTGAGGCTCGGCAGCGGGCGGGACAGCACTTCCTCCGCCAACTCGGGGCCGGAGAAGGCCAGTAGAGCCTTGCCGACTGCGGTGCAGGTCAACGGCAGACTGCCGCCGATACGGGAGGGCAGCCGTAGTGCCTCGTGGCCGTGGATGCGTTCGAGGTAGACCACCTCCATGCCCTCGCGGATGCCGAGGTGGATGGTCTCCCGGGTGGCCTCGAAGAGGTCCTGGAGGAACGGCAGGGCCGTCTCGCGCAGATCGCGCCGGTGCGGCACCAGCGAGCCCAGTTCGAACAGCTTCGCGCCGAGCAGATAGCGGGGGCCCGAGCGCTCCAGCCAGCCCAGCCGGACGAGGTCGGCGGCCAGCCGGTGGACGGTGGGCTTGGGCAGTCCGGTCCGCTCGGAAAGTTCCGACAGGCGGTACGGACCGCCGTCCGGGCTGAAGCAGTCGAGGATGAGAGCGGCTTTCTCCAGCATGCTGCCGCTCGCGTTGTTCCGTGTCACGGAACAAACATTGTCCCTTCGCGGGGATGCTGTCTATACCGAGGGTGTACCCGCACCGCTCTCTCCCAGGAGGTAACCCGTGCCCACCGTGCCCGACGGCGCCCACGCGGACGCCGTTCCACCGGTCGTGGTCAAGGCCGCCGACCTGCTTGCGGAGGCCACCCGTACCGGGGTCGCCTGCCCGCCGGTGCGTGAGCTGCTCGACGGCGGCGATCTGGAGACCGCCTACGCCGTGCAGCGGCTGAACGTCCGGCGCGGCGTGGACGCCGGCCGCCGCGTCGTCGGCCGCAAGATCGGCCTGACCTCGCCCGCCGTACAGCGTCAACTGGGCGTGGACCAGCCGGACTTCGGCGCGTTGTTCGCGGACATGGCGGTGCCGGACGGCGGCGAGGTGCCCGTGGGACGACTGCTCCAGCCGAAGGTGGAGGCCGAGGTCGCGCTGGTCCTCGGCCGGGACCTGCCGGAGCGCGCGTGCACGGTCGTGGACGTGCTGCGCGCGGTGGACTTCGCGCTGCCCGCGCTGGAGATCGTCGACAGCCGGGTGCGGAACTGGGACATCTCCCTCGTCGACACCGTCGCCGACAACGCCTCCTGCGGTCTGTACGTGCTGGGTGCCACGCCCGTACCGCTGACCGCCGTGGACCTGCGCACGGTCACGATGACCATGAGCCGGGGCGGCGACACCGTCTCCGAGGGCACCGGCGCCGACTGTCTCGGCAGCCCCCTGACCGCCGCCGTCTGGCTGGCCTCGGCCCTCGCCGAGCGGGGCGACCCGCTGCGCGCGGGCGACCTCGTCCTGACCGGCGCCCTGGGCCCGATGACCCCGGCCGCCCCGGGCGACGCCTTCGAGGCCCACATCTCGGACCTGGGCTCCGTGCGGGTCCGCTTCGCCGCAGAAGCCACGGAAGGGGACGGCAAGTGACCACGAAGGTCGCCATCATCGGCTCCGGCAACATAGGCACCGACCTCCTGATCAAGGTCCTGCGCCTCTCGGAGACCCTGGAGATCGCCGCGCTGGCCGGCATCGACCCGGGCTCCGACGGCCTGGCCCGCGCCCGCCGCCTGAAGGTCGCCACGACTCACGAGGGCGTCCAAGGACTGGTAGAACTCGACGAGTTCGCCGACGTCGACATCGTCTTCGACGCCACCTCGGCCGGCGCCCACCGCCACCACGAGGAAGTCCTACGCCCTCTGGGCCGCACCCTCGTCGACCTCACCCCGGCCGCCCTCGGCCCGTACGTCGTCCCGCCGGTCAACGGCGACGCCCACCTCGACGCCCCGAACGTCAACATGGTCACCTGCGGCGGCCAGGCCACGATCCCGATCGTCGCCGCCGTGGGCGCGGTCTCGCCGGTCCACTACGGCGAGATCGTCGCGTCCATCGCCTCGCGCTCGGCGGGCCCGGGCACCCGCGCGAACATCGACGAGTTCACCGAGACCACCTCCCAGGCCATCGAGGTGGTCGGCGGCGCGGCGCGCGGCAAGGCGATCATCGTCCTCAACCCGGCCGAGCCCCCGCTGATCATGCGTGACACCGTGCACTGCCTGGTCTCCGACTGCGCGACCGAGGCGGTCACGGCGTCCGTCGAGGAGATGGTCGGCCGCGTCCAGGCCTATGTGCCCGGCTACCGCCTCAAGCAGAAGGTGCAGTACGACAAAGTCGCCGCCGACGACCCGCTGCGCAGCCTCGCGCCGGGCACGGGCGAACTGCTGAAGGTGTCGGTGTTCCTGGAGGTGGAGGGCGCCGCCCACTACCTCCCGGCCTACGCCGGGAACCTCGACATCATGACCTCGGCCGCGCTGCGCACCGCGGAACGCATGGCCGACCGCACCCGCGAGGAGGCAGCCAAGTGACCCCGTCCCTCTACGTCCAGGACGTCACGCTGCGGGACGGCATGCACGCCGTACGGCACCGCTACACCGTCGGCCAGGCCCGCGCGATCGCCGCCGCTCTGGACGCGGCCGGCGTGGGGGCCGTCGAGATCGCCCACGGCGACGGACTGGCCGGCTCCAGCATCAACTACGGCGTCGGGGCCCACACCGACTGGGAGTGGATCGAGGCCGTCACCGACGTCGTACAACAGGCGGTCCCCACAACGCTGTTGCTGCCCGGCATCGGCACCGTCCACGACCTCAAGCGGGCCCACGCGCTGGGCATCCGCTCGGTACGGGTCGCCACGCACTGCACCGAGGCCGACATCTCCGCCCAGCACATCGCCGCCGCGCGGGAGTTGGGGATGGACGTGGCCGGGTTCCTGATGATGTCGCACATGGCCGAGCCCACCGAACTCGCCCGCCAGGCACGGCTCATGGAGTCCTACGGCGCCCACTGCGTCTATGTCACCGACTCCGGGGGCCGGTTGACGATGGACGGGGTCCGGGACCGCTTCCGCGCGTACCGCGAAGTCCTCGCCCCCGAGACCGAGTTGGGCATCCACGCCCACCACAACCTCGCCCTCGGGGTGGCCAACACGGTCGTCGCGGTCGAGGACGGCGCGATCCGCGTCGACGCGTCGCTCGCGGGCCAGGGCGCGGGCGCGGGCAACTGTCCGCTGGAGGCGTTCGTCGCGGTCGCCGACCTGATGGGCTGGAAGCACGGCTGCGACCTGTTCCCGCTGATGGACGCGGCCGACGATCTCGTACGACCGTTGCAGGACCGCGAGGTTCGGGTGGACCGCGAGACGCTCAGCCTCGGCTACGCGGGCGTGTACTCCAGCTTCCTGCGCCACGCCGAGACCGCCGCCGCCCGCTACGGCCTCGACACGCGGAGCATCCTGGTCGAGGCCGGGCGGCGGGCGATGGTCGGCGGACAGGAGGACATGATCACCGACATCGCGCTGGACCTCGTAGCGCGTGCCGAAAGCTGATCCGGGTCAGGGGGTCATGTCCATGCGCTGCGTGCCGATGACCGACAGCAGCCGCAGGGCACTCTCGGACGGTGAGCCGGGGACGGTGGTGTAGATCACGACCCGCTGGTCCCGGTCGGTGATGTCGAGGACATCGCAGTTGACGGTGACCGGGCCGACCAGCGGATGCTGGAAGGTCTTGCGGAAGGTGGGCGCGGCGGCCACGTCGTGGGAGTTCCACAACTCGGTGAACTCCTCGCTCCCGGCGAGGAGTTCATCCACCAGCTCGGTCAGCTCCGGATCGTCGGGATAGCGGGCGGCGGTGGCGCGCAGGTCCTGGGCCGCGCGGCGCCCGAACTCGTCCGCGTCCGAGACCCCGTACAGCCGCCGCCCCTCCGGGTGGGGCCCGAGGAAGACCCGGCGCAGCAGGTTGCGGTCGCGTCGCGGCACGGCCGAGAAGTCCTCCATGAGGGCGGCGGCCAGGTCGTTCCAGGCGATCACCTCGTGCGTCGCGGAGACCACGATCGCGGCGGCCTGCGGCAGCCGGCGCACCAGATCGAGGATGCTCTGCCGCACCTCCCGCGAGGGCCCCGGCGGCGGCCCCGGCGGTACGCCCGCCAGGTGGTGGAGGTGGTCGCGCTCGGCGTCCGTCAGGCGCAGGGCGCGGGCCAGCCCGGCCAGTACCTCGCGCGACGGGTGCGGGCCTCGGGCCTGCTCCAGCCGCGTGTAGTACTCGGTCGAGATGTACGCCAGCTGCGCCGCCTCCTCGCGGCGCAGCCCCGGGGTACGGCGGCGCGGTCCCGCGGGCAGCCCCACATCGGCGGGGGTGATCCGCTCACGCCTGCTGCGCAGGAAGTCGCCCAGTTCTCGTCGGTCCACTCCCCCAGTGTGGACGCGCGGCGGCGGGTCCAGCCAGGTACTGCCGGTGCCTGGATCAGCCCTGCGGTCCGGCGCACGCTCGCTGCCATGACCAACACATCCACTCCTCCCTCCCTCGGCCTGCTGTCCGGCAAGGTCGCCTTCGTCACCGGCGCCGGTCGCGGTATCGGCGCGGCGGCGGCACGGCTGTTCGCCCGAGAAGGCGCCCGGGTCCTGCTCGCGGCCCGCACGGAGGCCCAGCTGAAGACGGTCACCGAAGAGATCCGGGAGGCCGGCGGCACCGCGGACCACGTGGTGTGCGACCTGGCCGACGCGGCCGGCGTCCGCGCGGCCGTCGACCGGACGGTGTCCCTGTACGGCAGGCTCGACGTGGCGTTCAACAACGGCGCGACGATCCAACGCCCGGGCCCGATGGACGAGTTGCCGGAGAGCGACTTCGACCACGTCTACGACGTGAACCTCAAGGGCGTCTGGCTCGCCATGGTCGCCCAGGTCGCCGCGATCCGGGCCACCTCGGGAACCGGCGCCATCGTCAACAACTCCTCCGTCGGCAGCCTCATGGGCAACCCCGAACTCCCCGCCTACGGCGCGATGAAGCGCGCCGTCAACAGCCTCACCGAGTCGGCCGCCATCACCTACGGCCCGGAGGGCATCCGGGTCAACGCGATCGCCCCCGGCAACACCCTCACCGAGATGATCCGCACCTGGGAGGAGCACTCCCCCGGCCTCCAGGACCGCCTCACGGCGCACACCCCGCTGCGCCGCGCGGCCGCCCCCGACGAGATCGCCCAGGCGGCGGCCTGGCTGCTCAGCGACCGTGCGTCCTTCGTGACCGGCACGGTCCTGCGGGTCGACGGGGGCGCCCGGGCCTGACGGTCGGGCGGCTCGGCGAACCGCTAGACAGCCGGTTCCCGGCGGTTGTGGCGGCGGATGACCAGCCACGTTATCCAGCCGACGCCGATGATGAACCCGAAGCTGATGATCCGGTAAAGCACGACCGTGGCGATCGCGGTGCTGGTCGCGACGCCGCCCGTGACCAGTCCGAGGATCAGCGCGCTGTCGATGAGGCCGAGGCCGCCCGGGATGATCGTGAGGGTCCCGGCGGCCATGCCCGCGCAGAAGGCGAGCAGCAGTTGGGCGCTGCTGATCTCCGTGTCGCTGATCGCGTGGAAGCACAGCCACAGGCAGCCCGCGTCCAGCAGCCAGTTGAGGACGGCGAAGACCGCGGCGGCGACGGCGTGCCGGGGTTCGAGCCTGGCGGTGCGGAGCTGCTCGACGAAGCCGCGGATGCGGTCGAGGCCCTGGGTCTCGGGACGGTGGCGCAGCCGGTTGACCCGGGCCAGCGCGGCGCGGGTGGCCGGTTCGACCTTCTCGGGGTGGCGGGTGATGCGCCGGATACCGACGGTCAGCAGGAGCACGGCCAGGCCGAGGGTGACGAGGCTGTGCCACTGCAGGCTCCCGTCGGAGGCGATCGCGGAGATCGCGGTGACGACGGCGAGGGCCGCGGCGGAGAGCAGGCCGGACAGCGCGATGCACCAGGAGGCGACCGCGGGCGTGGCTCCGAAGCGGCGCATCTGCTGGTAGTTGAAGTGGGTGGAGAAGGCAGGACCGCCGGGCAGGGTGGCGCTCAGCGAGTGGGCCGCGTAGGCGAGGGCGATGTGTCGTTGGATCGGCACGATCACCCCGGCCGAGCGCAGGAGCCGGCGTTGCATGCGCGCGTAGCAGCCCATGGCGGCCACTTCGGCGACGAGCGCGACGGCGAACCAGTTCAGCCGGGGCGCGCGCAGCTGTGACAGCGCGGCGGCCAACGAGGGCCAGCCCAGCACCAGTTCGGCGGTGAACAACGCCAGCAGGGCGATGATCACCACAGGTCGCAGCCAGCGTCGGGTGCGATGCGGGGCCGCGTCGGCCGGTTCGGTGGCGGTGGTGTCCGGAGCGTGCACAGGCAGGACCGTCGATTTCGTGAAGTGAGCTTCAGCCGTCGGCGACCCCGGCACCGCTCAATGCGGGGACGGTGTTCTCCGAGCGGACGAGGGAGCGGGCGCCGAGGCGGAACTGTTCCAGTTTATCCACGATGGTCCGACCGACCGGCGTGTGCCCCCAGATGCTGATGCCCTGGTGGGTGCCGGGCTCCCAGGTCGCCTCGTCCACGACGACGGGATTCCAGCCGACCTCCCACTCGAATCCCGAGGGGCTGCGGGCGTAGTACGACAGCTCCTTGTCGTTGGTGTGCTGCCCGACGGACAACGCCATGTCGAAGCCGAGTTCGCACACGCGCTGATAGCTCCGCGCGAGGTCGTCGAGCCCGGCCGCCTGGATGTTGAGGTGCTGGACGCGGGTGCGGACCGGGTCGATGGGCAGCCCGCGCACACCGGCGATCGCGACGGAGTGGTGGCGCTCGTTGACCCGCAGGAAACGGATCTTGAGCTTGACGCCGCTGATGGTCTCGTCGATGCGGTCCGTCAGCCGGGCGTCGAAGACGGTGCCGAAGTAGCCCCGCAACTGGGTCGGCCTGGTGGACGTGATCGCGACATGCCCCATCCCGGAGTCGCCGGTGACGAACCCGGACGCCAGCATGCGCAACGGCTCGGTGGACCTCACAGGAGTGGTGTAGATCTCCTGGGCGATGCCCTTGGGCCCGGGAAAACGCACGAGCCGCTCGACTCCGCGCAGCGCTGCCTCCTCGGCGGTCCCCGCCACGACCGGAACGCCGTGGGCCCGCACCCGCGCCTCGATCCGCTCGAAGGCGGCATGGTCGTCGACATGCCACCCCGTCGCTACGACGTCCTCGGCCGGCCCGCGCCGCAACAGGAACCGGCACTCCTGCTCGTCGAGCCGGAACCGCGTCAGCCCGGTGTCGAGCGCGTCATGGTGCATGCCGATGGCGTCGGTGCCGAAGCGGCGCCAGTCGGTGAAGCGCTCGGTCTCGATGACGAGGTAGCCGAGGTGGACGGCACCGAAGACGGATGCTCCCAGGGCGCTGTTCATCGCCGGCCGGCCAGGAAGTCGGCGCACACCCGGTTGAACAGCTCGGCGCGCTCCCACTGCACCCAGTGCCCGGTGTTGGCCACCTGATACAGGTCGCAGTTGGGCAGCCGCTCGGCCAACAGGCGTCCTCCCTCGGGCCTGTTGACCTTGTCCGCCGCACCCCACAGCACCAACGTCGGCACCGGCAGCCGAGACAGCCGCCGGTCCCGGGTGAAGTCCATCCTCCAGAGCGTGCGCAGGGCGTCACGCCCGGACGGCCGCCGCAGCGGCGGGGCGGCGACCACCTCGGGGTCGATGCTGGCCGCGTAGCGCGCGTCGATGACGGCGTCCGGTATCTCGGCCGCGTTGAAGACGAGGTAGGTACGGATGAACTTCTCCAGCTTCAGCCGTGAAGGCCCGTCCCCGGAGTAGTAGTCGAGCAGGCTGTTGAGTCCCGGGGTGGGCAGGGCACGGGTGGTCCCGATGCCGCCGGGCCCCATCAGGACCATGCGGTCGACCCGCTCGGGTGTGTCCAGCGCCAGCCGCAGCGCGCAGGCACCGCCATAGGAGTTGCCGACCAAGTGGGCCTTGTCCAGCCCGAGTTGATCCATCAGCCCACGGATGCCATCGGCCAGGTACCCGAAGGGGTCGGCGCCGTCGATGCCCTTGGTGCTGCGACCGTAGCCGGGCAGGTCGGGCACGATCACCCGGTACTCCTTGGCCAACTCCTCAATGTTGCGGGAGTAGTTGGAGACACCGGAGGCACCGGGTCCGCCACCGTGCAGCAGCAGTACGGACGGACCCTCCCCCGTCTCGGCCACGAAGATCTTCTTGCCCGCGATGTCGAGCAGTGACTCCTGCATCGGCGGAGGCGGTGCCGTGCGCATGGTCATGATGGATTCCTCACTGCGTGATCGAGTCGGTCGTGCACGGCGCCGGGGTGAATCCGGCCGGGGGCGGCGGGAGTTGGGCCCCGGCACGGGCGGCGGCGTAGACGTACGCGTCCGGGCGCAGGGCGAGGGTGGCGGCCCGGTGCGCGGCCAGCCAGGACAGCAGCACTCCGTCGCTGTCGACGAGGGTGCCCTCGGCGGGACGGGACCCGGCGGGCGTGACGGTCAGCGTCGGAACGCCCAGGCGGTCCCAGGCGGGTTGGGGCACGGGCGGCCCGGCGTGCAGGAGCAGCCAACGGCCGCCGAGCGCGTCGTCCAGCTGTACACGGTCCCCGTCGGGTCCGGTCACCCAGGGCTGGGGGATCTGGTGCCCGGAGGCTTTGGTGCGCGGGTGGGCCTGGAGACCCTCGGCGTAGTGGGCGACGGGTATCCGGTTCGCGTCCTGGAGCCGACTGGTGAATCCCCGGATCCGGTTGAGCGGGCGCAGTACCGCGTCGCGCAACTGGGCCACCGCGGGCCGCCGTTCGGTGATGATCCGGCCGACGAACACCGCCCGTCCGGTCACCTCCTTGACGTGCGGCTTGCGTTCGGCCTCGTAGGAGTCGAGGGCCGTCTCGGGCAGTTCGCCGCGCAGTACGGCGGCCAGTTTCCAGCACAGGTTGGCCGCGTCCCGTACGCCGGCGGCCATGCCCTGGCCGATCCACGGCGGCATCGCGTGGGCGGCGTCACCGGCGAGGAAGACACGGCCCACGCGGAAGCGGGCGGCGAAGCGCACATGGTGGCTGTAGACGGTGGCCCGCAGGACGTTGACGTTGTCCCGGCCGATCCCGTAGCGGGACACCAGGTCGTACACCGCGTCGTCGTTGGTCAGTCGGCGTTCGTCGTCGCCGGGGAGGATCGGGAACTCCCAGCGGTGATGGCCCAGCGGTGTCGGGCAGTCCACGGCGGGCCGGGCCGGATCGCAGCGGAAGCGCAGCCGGTCGTGGTCCGGCCAGGGCTTGAGCATCTCGGTGTCGATGACGACCCAACGGTCCTCGTACGTCCGGCCCTCGTAGCCCACGTTGAGCCGCGCGCGGGTGAGGCTGGATCCGCCGTCGGCGGCGATGACGTAGGAGGCGCGCAGGCGTCGTACGGAGTCGTCGGCGGTGGCGAGCACCGTCAACTCGACGCTGTCCGAGTCCTGTTGGATGCGCAGGCACTCGTGGTGGAGCAGGATCTCCACGTTCGGGTACCGGTCGACGCCGTCGCGCAGGACCCGTTCCAGGGCCGGCTGGTGGATGAACATCTGCGGTGGGTGGCCGTGGCCGCGCGGGGTCGGGTTCGCGGTGAGGAAGGCGCGGCCCCGGGCGTCGACGAAGTCGACGCGGCGCTCGGGGAGCATGTCGAGCTTCAGCCGTTCCGCGAGGCCGACGCGCTGCCAGATGCGTATGACCTCCTCGTCGGTGGAGATGGCCCGGGCCCGGGTGAACATCTCGGCGTCGCGCTCCAGCACGACGACCCGCAGGCCCAGCGCGCCCAGGAGGTTCGCGGCGGTGACTCCCGTGGGCCCGTAGCCGATCACCGCCACGTCGTAGGCGGCGTCCTCGGCTCCGGCTCGAACTCCACTCACCGGGCGGCCACTTCGTCGCCGCTGCCGTATCGGTTCTTGAGGAGTTCCTTCGCGCTCCCGTAGGTGATCGCGTCGAGTTGACCGGGCTCGAACCCGTCGTAGCCGTCGAGAAGGGAGTCGAGGAGACCGCCGCTCTCCTCGGGCGCGAAGGGGAAGTCGCTGCCGCAGAGGATGTGTCCGGGTGCGGCGAAGGCCAGCAGGGAGGGCAGGGCGGCCGGGGTGGAGGACAGGGCGGTGTCGAAGTAGAAGCGCCGGAGGTCGGTGAGGATGCCGAGGGGTGTGGTGCCCGGGTTGAACTGGGCGCCGGCGGTGAACCGCCAGGCGGCGTACGGCAGGAAGCCGCCCGCGTGGGAGAGGATCACCTTCATCCGGGTGTGCCGGCTCATCACGCCGTTGAGCGTCATGTGCACCGCGGTGCGGGTGGTGTCGAAGGGGAAGTCCAGCAGCGGGCTGGGCATGCCCTCCAGCATGGGCAGCGGCGGTGCGGTGGGGTGGACGAAGACCACGGCGGCGCGGGCGTCCAACTCGGCCCAGAGCGGCTGGAATTCCTTGTCACCGAGATAGCGGCCGTCGATGTTGGACATCAACACCACGCCGTCCGCGTGCAGTTCGTCCAGTGCGTACGCCGCCTCCGCGAGCGCGCCGTCCACGTCGGGCAGCGGGACGCTGGCGAAGAAGCCGAAGCGGTCGGGGTGGTCCTTGGCCAGTTCCGCGCTGAATTCGTTGACGCCGCGGGTGATCGCGCGGGATTCCGTGTCGTCGCCGAAGTGGGTGCCCGGTGAGCTGATCGAGAGGATTCCGGTGGCTATGGACCGGCGGTCCATCATCGCCAGCGCGCTCTCCGCGTCCCAGGACGGTGTGGGCCAGCCGCCGGCCGTCATCTCGTGACGGTCCATCGACTTCCGGTAGGCGGGCGGGAGGAGGTGCTGATGGACGTCGATGCGGTAGGGGGCGGACATGTTCCCTCGCTTCCTGATCTTCGGGCGGCCGGCAACGGGCGGTGTGCGTCGGGGAGTTCGGCGGGTTCAGGGCCCGGCCGCCGGGTGTTCAGACGGAGTCGGCGTGCTCCGGGTCGCGGCTGGTCTCCGTCGCCTGCGGCTGCTCCGGCTCGGGCGTGCCCGTGGTGCGACGGCCCGGCAGGACCGCGAGGACGATCAGCGTGCCGGCGGCCATGATGATCCCGCCGACGAGGCTGGTCTGGGCGACACCGTGGGCGAAGGACTCGTGCACGGCGTCGACCAGGGCCTGTGCCTGCTGCGGTCCCGCGGAGGGGGTCTTCGCGATCTGCTGGGCGACCGCCAGGCCGCCGCCGACCGAGTCCTTCGCGGTGTCCAGCGCGGCGGCGGGGAGGTGTCCGCCGGCCAGGTCGGTCAGCTTGTCCTTGTAGGTGGTGCCCAGCAGCGAGCCGAGGATGGCGATGCCGAGGGAGCCGCCGAGTTCCAGCGCGGTGTCGTTGGCGCCACCGCCGACGCCGAGCTCGTTCTCCGGGAAGGAGCCCATGATCGTGTCCGTGGCCGGGGAGACGCTCAGCCCGATCGCGAAGCCCAGCAGCATCATCGTGGGCAGGAAGTCGCCGTAGGTGGAGGCCTTGTCGACCTGGGTGAGCAGGAGGACGCCGACGGTGCCGAGCACCATGCCGGTGACCACCATCGGCTTCATGCCCAGCTTGGGGGTCAGCCGGCCGGTGACCGCGGCGCCGAGGAACACGGCACCGGCCAGCGGCAGCAGTCGTACGCCCGTCTCCAACGCGTTGTAGCCGAGGACGAATTGGAGGAACTGCGTGGCGTAGTAGATCGCGCCGAAGGTGCCGAAGAAGAAGAACAGGACCGCCGCCATCGAGCCGCTGAAGGGACGCTGTGCGAACTTGCGGACATTGAGCATGGGGTGCGGGTGGCGCAACTCCCAGGCCACGAAGGCGGGTAGACCGATGGCGGCGACGACGGCCGCGGTGACCGGACCCGCGCCCCAGCCGAAGTGCGGGCCCTCGATGATCGCGTAGACGAGGCTGCCGACCGAGACGATCGAGAGCAGACCGCCCACGAAGTCGATGCGGCCCATCGCGTCCGCCTTGGACGGCGGCACGAGGACGAGTGCGCCGACGACCGCGACGAGGGCGATGGGCACGTTGATCAGGAACGTGGAGCCCCAGGCGTGGTCCTCCAGCAGCCAGCCCGCGACCAGCGGGCCGACGGCGATGGCCAGGCCCGAGGTCGCGCTCCAGGCCGTGATGGCCCGCGCCCGCTCGCGCTTCGGGAAGATCGCGACCAGCAGGGACAGCGTGGCCGGCATGACCACCGCGGCGCCCACACCCATGGTCGCGCGGGCCGCGATGACCAGTCCGGTCTCGTGGACCAGGCTGCCCATCACCGATCCGCCGGCGAAGATCACCAGGCCGGTGACGAGCGCGCCGCGACGGCTGTACTTGTCACCGATCGCGCCCAGCACGAGCATCAGCGCGGCGTACGGGACGGTGTAACCGTCGATGACCCATTGCAGATCACTGCTGCTCAGGCCCAGGTCGGTGGTCATGTCGGGGGCGGCCACGATCAGCGAGGTGTTGGCCATGACCACGATCAGCAGGCTCAGGCAGAGCACGATCAGGGCGGACCAGCGCCGGGCGTACGGCCCGGCCATCTTGTCGACGGGTGTGGTGACGAAGAGCGGCATCGGAGACTCCTGGACGGCGTTAATTGCTCACTGATGTGCAGACTATTTTATTGCCCACCGATGTGCAACTATGCCAGGACGGATCAGCCCCACCAGGAGGTGCAGACATGACCGGCCGCAGCAGCACCAAGGCGCGCGCCACCCGCGCCCGCATTCTGGAAGCGGCCCGGCGGGAACTGGGCCGTGACCCCGAGTGCAGCCTCGGTGACATCGCGGAGGCGGCCGACGTCGCGCGCCGCACCATCTACGAGCACTTCGCCGGGCGCGCCGCGCTCGTCGAGGGCCTCGCGGCGGAGGCCGGGGAGGCGGTACGGCGGGCGAGCGCCACCGCCCGCGCCCCGACACCGGACGCCGTGACCGCCCTCGCCCACTTCCTCCTCACCCTCTGGCCGGTCGGCGACCGCTACCGCACGCTCATCGGACTCGCCCACCACGACCTGGGCCCCGGCGGGGTCGACGCACTCCTCGGCCCGGCCCGTGACACGGTCACCGGGATCCTCGCCCACGGCCAGCGGCAGGGCGTCTTCCACACCGCCGTCCCGCCGGGCCCGCTCAGCAGAGCCCTCGAAGCGCACCTGCTGGCACTGCTGGGGGGCGTCAACTCCGGCCTCTGGACCGACGACGGCACCGCCGCCGCCACCGCGGCCCTGATCGCCGCGGGCGTCGGCCCCGACCTCGCGGCCACCACGGTCCACCGCCTGCGACCGACCCGCTGAATCCCGCTGCATCCCGCTGCAAGGAGACCCATGCACCCGTACGACTACGCCGACACCACGTTCCCCGCGTACGAGCCCGGCGACCCGCGCCCGCCCCGGCGGAGCCGGCGTCCGGTCGTCATCGCCGTCGGCGCGCTGCTCGCACTGCTCCTCGTGCCCGTCGCCGTCGACCGCTACGCGACAGCGCGGGTGGAGTCCCGTACGGCCGAGGCGTTCCAGGAGGGCATGCGCACCCCTTCGGCGCCGGAGATCCACGTCCGCGGCTTCCCCGTCCTGACGCAGCTGGCCGCCGGCACCCTGCGGCACGTGGACATCACCGCGCACGACATACCGGCGAGCGACACCACCGGCCCGCTGCCGGTGAGCGAACTCTCCCTGCGGCTGGAGGAGTTGAAGAAATCCGACGACGACACCGAGGCACTGGCCCGCTCGGCCGAGGCGACCGCCCTGCTGTCCTACCCGGACGTGTCCGACGCCCTCGGGCCGGAGATCTCCCGGGGCTCCCGTCCCGACCAGGTCCGCGCGAGCGTCCTCCTGCCCACCGGCGACGTCACGGTGGCGGCGACCCTCTCGGTGCTCTCCGGCAACCGCATCGCCTTCAAGGACTTCCAGGTCACGGGCGGTCTACTGCCCGAAGTGGGCCGAGTGGCGCTCAGCAGGGTCTTCGAGCGGCCGATCCAGCTGCGGAACCTCCCTCAGGGCATGCGCCTGCGCTCGGTCACCACGACGGAGAGCGGGCTGGTCGCCCGACTGTCGGGCCAGTCGGTCACCTTCCGGTCCGACGACGACTCTCGGGGCGATGCGGTGCGGGATTCCGTGCGGGGAGACTCGTCGTACGGGAACGCATGAGGCTCAGTCGTCCGCGGCGGCCTCGGCCGCCGACGCGACCTCGTCCACCACGACACGCGCCTGCTTCTCCGGCACACCGGCCGCGATGAGCGAGGCGACCGCCGCATGGGTCCCGTCGTCCTCCAGTTCCCCGGAGTTGACCTCTTCGAGCAGCGCGATCGTCATGGCTTCCAGCCCGGCGCTCAGCACGGCGGGCGGCAGTTGGGTGTGGAAGACGCCGTCGCGCTGTCCGCGGTCCAGGATGGTGGTGGCCGCGTGCCGGGCCGGTGCCAGGATCTCGGTGACGCGCTCCTGGCCCAGGTCGCGGCGGGCCAGCGCCAGGAGGAGCCGGTAGCGGTCCCCCACGGTCCACATCGACAGGACGAAGCGCGCGAACGACCGCTCGGCCGGCTCCGCCACCGCGTCGGACGGCGCCGGGTCGGCGGGCAGCGCCTCCCGCAGGGCCTCCGACGCCTCCTCCGCCAGCGCCTCCAGGAGCGCCTCCCGGCCGGGGAAGTGCCCGAACAGCGTGCGGCGTACGACGCCGGAGGCGCGGGCGAGCTCTTCCAGGGTGATGTCCGGGTTCCGGCCGAGTTCCCTGCGGGCCGTGGCCAGGATGCGTTCCCGGTTGGAGCGCGCGTTGCTGCGCTGGGGGACACGGGCCGGGGGCTTGGTCACGGACAACCTCGGTGAAGTGCGGGGGCTACGGAGCGGGGGCGAGCGGTACGTCCAGTCTGGCACGCGCCCCCGACCCGCCGGCGTCCCGGCGCCACGGGCGGCCGCCGGCCTCCCTGCCGCCCCGGCCCGGGACACGGCCCAGGAACACGGTCTCCGCCCGCCGTCCGTCCCTCAGTAGTAGGCGCGCAGGTAGCGGTCGAGCCGGGACCGGGCGTTGTCCACGCTCAGCCCGAGCGCCTTCCCGAGCGCCTCGCCCGGCACGTCGTCGGCCTGCGCCCCGTACGCCGCTTCCTTGCCGACCCGGGCGGCCATGCGCTCCAGGATGGCCACCGCCTTCAGCGCGGCCACCGGCGCCGTGTCCGCGAGCGCGTCGAGCCGCTCCTCCAACTGCTCCATCAGCGCGGAGAGTTCCTCCGGCAACGGGACCGTCCGGCGTTCGACCGCGTGGATGTGTTCCCACCAGTCGTCGTACGCGTCGGAGGTGTCCAGGTCGTCGAGGTCGTGGTCCTCCACCTGGTCCCAGTCGATGGAATGGCTGTCCCCGCGCCAGCCGCACGCGCAGGAGGCCCGCCAGCCGGCCGCCTTCGGCCGGCCCATCCAGCCGTTGTAGGCCCACCACTCACGGGTCTCGAACATGGAACTGCCGCTGCCCACATCCAGATACACGGACTTCGGCTCACCGCCGTCGGCGAGGACCGCCCCCACGATGCCCTCGTGGGACTCCCCGAACTCCTCACTCCGCCACGCCACAACTCCCCCTTCCGGCAACCCCGCGAAGGCCGGGCGGTCACCTGAGGTGCCGGCCCGGCCACAGTACGAGAGTGCCGCAGAACGGACATCCAGGGAGGGCGAAATCACCCAACAGCCCGGATTGTTGGGCCGGAACGGCCCGTCAGGCGACCGCGGGATCGAGCAGCCCCGCGCGGAGGCGGCGGAGCATCCGGCTGATGAGCCGGGACACGTGCATCTGGGAGATGCCGAGTTCCTCGCCGATCTCGGCCTGGGTGCGCTCCTCGACGTAGCGCATGTGGATGATCTTCCGCTCGCGCTCGTCGAGTTGGGCGATCAGCGGGGCCAGGGAGCTGAGGTCGTCGACCAGTTCGAGCCCCGGGTCGTCCGAGCCGATGACATCGGCCAGCACGGTCTCGCCCTCGGCTCCGGCGTCGGAGCTGAGCGCCGCGTCGAGCGAGGAGGAGGTGTAGCCGTTGGACGCCTTGCGGGCCTCGATGACCTCTTCCTCGGTCAGGCACATCAGCTCGGACAGCTCACGCGTGGTCGGCGTACGACCGAGGCGGGACCGCAGTTCCTCGGTCGCCTTGGCCAGCTCGACGCGGGCCTCCTGCAGCCGGCGCGGCACGTGGACGGCCCAACTGGTGTCGCGGAAGAAGCGCTTGATCTCGCCGACGATGTAGGGGACGGCGAACGACGTGAACTCCACCTGACGCGAGAGCTCGAACCGGTCGATCGCCTTGATGAGTCCGATCGTGCCGACCTGGACGATGTCCTCCATCTCGTTGTTGCTGCGGCTGCGGAAGCGCGCGGCCGCGTAGCGCACGAGGGAGAGGTTCATCTCGATCAGGGTGTTGCGCACGTACTGGAACTCGTGGGTGCCCTCCTCCAGCGAGGTCAGCCGGTCGAAGAACTGACGCGACAGCTCACGCGCGTCCTTCGGGCTCACCTTCGACGGCTCGGCGATCAGCGGAAGGGCCTCCCCGATCAACGGGAGCGCCATTCCAGCCGTCGTACGCCGCCCTGCCGTGGCCGGTGCCTCCGCTGCCGTCACGGCTGCCATAACGCCCACCCCATTCGTCCGAAGGAACTGCCGACAAGAGCCCCCTGCCCCGGTTCCCGCGACTCACTCCCCCTCATCCGGCCATATTCGGGGCGCGCACCTCGTTTTCCGCGCCGAAGTACTCTCCGAAGTACCCGCGGTCTACGCGTTCTTGGAGCCGACGCCCGCGTAGACCCAGTACTCGGAGGGGTTTTCGGGGATCTCGTCCGCCGGGTCCGGGCGCCACAGGGGGACGTAGGTCAGTCCGGGCTCGACGAGGTCGAAGCCGTCGAAGAGGCCGAGGATCTCGTCGTAGGAACGGGCGGTGACGGGTGAAGTGGCCCTGGCGCTGTACAACTTGCCCACGGCCGCCGCCGTGTCCGGGCGGTCCTCGTTGGTGGCGTGGCTCATGGCCAGCCAGCTGCCGTCGGGCAGTTCGTCGCGGAAGGCGGCGACGATGCCGGCCGGGTCCTCCGCGGGTGTGACGAAGTGCAGGATCGTGATCATCAGGACGGCGACGGGCTGCTCGAAGTCGATCAACTTCCGTACCCGCGGGGAGGAGAGGACGTCGGACGGTCTGCGGATGTCGCCGTCGACGATGTCCGCGTCCGGGTTGTCGGCGAGCAGGGAGGTGCTGTGGGCGACGGCCACCGGGTCGTTGTCCACGTAGACCACGCGGGCTCCGGGGCTGGCGGCCTGCGCGACCTCGTGGACGTTACCCTGGGTGGGGATGCCCGAGCCGAGGTCGATGAACTGCCGTACTCCGGAGTCGATCAGGAAGCGCACCGCCCGGCCGAGGAAGTCGCGGTTGGCGCGGGCCAGGGTGCGGACCTGGGGGTCGATCGCTGTGAACGCCGCCAACGCCTCGCGGTCTATGGCGAAATTGTGTTCACCGCCCAGCATCGCGTCGTACATTCGGGCGACACTCGCCTTGTGAGGATCGATCCCCTGCGGCAGACCTCCGCTGTCCTTCACCACAACTCCCTTTCGCCCCAGGTTGCTTGACGCGTCATCATATAGTTGCCGAGGAAAGCACGGCAGACCGCTTGCCCCACGCCACGCGGCCGGTCCCCACCCCGGAAAGGCACGACCCTGCGGAACGAACCGCGCAGTCACCACGGTGACGCACCCCCTGCCGGGCCCCCACGCCGCAGGCAGGTCTTCGCCCCCGCCGCGGACGTGATCGGCTCGGAGCTCGACCTGCGGCTGACCGGCAGCCACGTCGTGCACGCGCTGACGCCCGGGTTCTGCGACGCGGCGTCGGTGTATCTGCTGGAGCGGTGGGTGCTGGAGGAGAACGCGTATCCGGCCGTGGATCCGCCGCAGATCGAGGCGCGCCGGCTGGCGGTACGGGTGGGCACGGAGGCACCCGAGAACTGGGACGGTGTGCTGCCGGTCGGTGAAGTGGTCGTCTTCCCTCGGGAGACCCCGTACGCGCGCGCTCTCGCCAGTGGTCATTCGCAGGTCCTCGACGGAGTGGACAAGCACACCTCCGAGCGGCTGCTGGCCTCCGCGGGCGGGGACGCGCAGCGCATAGACGACCTGCTGGGGACGGCGTCGTTCCTCGTCGTCCCGCTCCAACTGCGGGGCGCCACCGTCGGGTTCATCGCCTGTACACGCGGTCCGGACCGGGACCCGTTCCTGCCCGGCGAGGCCGTGGCCGTCGAGTCACTGGCGGCCCGGACGAGCGTCGCCCTGGACAACGCCCGCCGCTACGAACGCGAGCGCCGCACCGCGCTGGCCATCCGCAACAGCCTGCTCCCGGACCCGGCCCAGGCGTTCCACGGCTGCCGCATCGCCCACGGCTATCTCCCGGCCGGCCAGGGCAACATCATCGGCGGCGACTGGTTCGACGTCCTGCCCCGCCCCGGCGGCCGGGTCGGCCTGGTCGTCGGCGACGCGATGGGCCACGGCCCCGAATCCGCCGTGGCCATGATCCAGCTGCGCACGGCCGTGCGCACCCTGGCCCGGCTCGACATGGCACCAACCGAACTCATGCGCCGGCTCGACGAGTTGGCCTACGACACCCCGGGGGCGTCATTCGCGACCTGCATCTACGCCGAGTGGGACGCCCGGGCGCACACCTGCACCCTGGTCGGCGCCGGACACCCTCCCCCACTGCTGCGCGGCCCTGACGGACCGGCCATACCGGTCACGCTCGCCAGCGCGGGGCTGCCGCTGGGACTCGGCACGGGCAACTACGAGGCCACGGTGCTGACCATCGACGAACCGGCACTGCTCCTGTTGTACAGCGACGGGTTGGTCGAGTCGCGGCACGCCGACATAGACCAGGAGATCGACTCCCTGGCCCGGGCCCTCGACACGGCCGCCGCCGAGCCCACGCCGGCCGGCGGACCGGAGGGGTTCCCCTCGCTGTGCGAGCGGCTGCTGCGCGCCCCGTCCGCGACGCCCGGGGCGGACGACCGCACGCTGCTGCTGGCCGAGTTGACGCCCGCGACCACCTGAACAGGCCGCGGGCGTCCTCGCCCCCTCCACGTCTCCGGCGTCAGTAGCCGGTGGACAGTGTGGCCCACACCGCTTTTCCGCCGGTGAGCGCGGATCTGTCGACCCCCCAAGTGTCCGCGATCGCCTGCACGATGAACAGTCCGCGCCCGCTCTCGTCGTCGACGCACGGTTCGCAGCGCGAGAGATTACTGCCGGTGTAGTCGTGGTCGTGGACCTCGACGCGCAGACTACGGTCGGTGACGAGCCCGACACCGCACAGGAGTCGCGCGCTGGGTGTGTGGCACACCCCGTTGGTGGCCAACTCGGAGATGAGCAGCACCGCGTCGTCGCGCACACCTTCGGGCAGCTGCCACTTGGCGAGTTGCGCGCCCATGGCGTGCCGGGCGGTCCGGACGCCGGAGCGGTGCGCGGGAAGTTCCAGCCAGTGCGCCAGGTCCGGGCTGACGACGTCTAAAAGCTGCGGGGAGGGAGTCGTGTGGGGGGACACGGTGGTTCGCCTTCCATCGGGGGCGGGCGCAGGCGGGAGACGCACAGCATCAGCAACCGGCCTTCCGGAGTTGGGGTGTTCCACCGGGAGACCGAGATCGCTCACACAAGTAACTATGCCCATAGCTCAGTTCAAGCTGCAACCGACTCCCTGATAATTTCAGAACGTCGGTTTCTGTCTGGCGGCATCAGCAAGTCGCTGTCAGACTAACGCCGGTGACAGTCCCTCAGGAGGTTGGGCGTGAGCGAAGCTCGTTCGGGCACCGGCGCCGGTGCACCCACTGTTCTCCGCATGATCCTCGGCCGGCGGCTGCAGGAGCGGCGACAGGGTGCGGGCGTGTCCCTGGAGAACGCCGCCAAGGCCCTGCGGGTGACCTCCCTGACTATCCGCCGACTGGAGAAGGCCGAGGTCGGCCTCAAACCGCTCTACGTCGAGAAGCTGCTGGAGACCTACGGCGCGGACCGTCAGGAGATCGAGGAGTTCGTCGCCCTCGCCGACCGCGCCAACGAGCCCGGCTGGTGGCACGCCTACCGCGATGTGCTGCCGGGCTGGTTCACCGCCTATGTGAGCCTGGAGACCGGCGCCAGGACCCTCCGTACCTATGAGCCGCACTACGTGACGGGACTCCTGCAGACGTACGACTACGCGCGCGGCGTACTGAGCGGCGGCTTCCCGAACGACAACGACGAAGACCTTGAACGGCGGGTGCAGTTACGTCTGCGCCGCCAGAGTCTGCTGGAGAGGCCGGACGCGCCCACGCTGTGGGCGGTGCTGGAAGAAGCCGTGCTCCACCGGGTGGTGGGCGGTCCCGCGGTCATGCGGGACCAGATAGACCGGCTCCTCGAGGTCTCGGAACTGGACCACGTCAGTGTCGACATCGTCCCGTTCTCGGCGGGTGCCCACGTCGGGGCGTGCGCACCCTTCACCTATTTCCGGTTCAAGGAACCGGAGCTGCCCGACATCGTCTACAGCGAGATCCTCTCCGCCTCCATGTATCTGGACCAACGGTCCGATGTCGTGGCCCATTTGGAGGCGCACAACAGGATGTCGCTGCTGACCTCGTCCGCGGACAGCAAGGCGCTCTTGAACCGCATGCGCAAGGAGTACTCATGACCACCACGGACGGCAAGGTCTACAACGGGATGCCCGCGTCGAACCTCGGCGAGCAGGGCTGGGAATGCCCCTGGAGCGGTCCCAACGGAGGTCAGTGCGTGGAGACCAAGCAACTGGCCGACGGGCGCGTCGCGTTGCGCCAGTCGACCGATCCCGCCGGACCAGCTCTGATCTACACACCCCAGGAGATGGCCGCGTTCGTCGCGGGAGTCAAGCGGGGCCTTGCCGACCATCTGATGGCCGGCTGAACCAGACCAAGGGCGTGGGGAATTGGAGCCGGCCCGGCTGCGACCTGCCCGAGACGCCGATGCACACCACTTGAGAGGGAGAGCATGACCAACGCCCACGCCGCGCGGGACATCGACACCAGCAGGCCGCACTCAGCCCGCATGTACGACTACTACCTGGGCGGCAAGGACCACTTCGAGGTGGACAAGCAGGCGGCCGAGGCGGTCTCCGGCGTCTTCACCGGCGTCTTCGTCGCCGCCCGGGAGAACCGCGGGTTCATGCACCGCGCGACCCGCGTCCTGGCCCGGGAGCACGGCATCCACCAGTGGCTCGACATCGGCACGGGCATCCCCACCGAGCCGAACCTGCACCAGGTCGCCCAGTCCGTGGTACCCGAGGCCCGGGTGGTCTACGCCGACAACGACCCCCTGGTCCTCAAGTACGCCGAGCGCCTGATGCGCAGCACCCGCCAGGGCCGCACGGCATACGTCCAGGCGGACGTGAACGACCCCGAGACCCTCCTCAACTCCCCCGAAGTCGCCGAGATACTCGACTTCGACCAGCCGATCGCGCTGTCCCTGAACGCACTGCTGCACTTCGTCACCGACGAGCAGGACCCGTACGGGCTCGTGAACCGGCTGCTGTCGGTCCTGCCGTCGGGCAGCGCCCTGGCCATCAGCCACGTCACCGCGGACTTCGACCCCGGGCCCTGGGCGAAGGTCACCGCGATCTACGCCGAGGGCGGGACACCGGTGAAGGTCCGCACCCGGGACGAGGTCGCGCGTTTCTTCACCGGGCTCGACCTGCTCGACCCGGGCCTCGCCGTCGGCCACCGCTGGCGCCCCGAACCCGTGAGTGAGGACCGTGACGAGGCGGACGCGCCCACGGACGCCAAGGTCAGCCTGTGGACCGGGGTGGGCATCAAGCCGTAGCGCCGTCGCATGACGCCAACGACGTTACGTGCGGGAAACCTTGACGATGGCGGTGCCGAATGCCACGATTCCGGCGCCGCCATGTTTGCGTAAACATCTCCAGGTACTGCCCGACCGACAGATCCGGTCGGTGTTCCGACCGCAGGATGTTTACGTAAACACCACGTGGCGGCCGGTGGAGGAGGGAGGACAGGAGGCTCCCGGCGAGCAGGGCCCACCGTGCCCGTACTCCCCCACCACCACCGAGCCCACCGGGACTTGGGACGACGAGCCGTCGTCATCCGTCCCGCCCGGTATCTGTTCCGAGGGCCGCTCAGCCGCGCGCAGGCCTCGCCATGCGCGGAGTCGCCATTCCTGAAAGGGCAAGTCGATGCGCACCATCCCCGCCAGAACCCGCCTGCGGGCCACCTTCGTGGCCGTCGCGATCGCCGCGGTCACCGGCACCACGCTGGCCGGCAGCCCCGCCTCCGCCGCGCCGAGCACGAATACGTCCCAGTTCAAGGGCGTCAACTGGGCCGACCCGCGCGACAATTACGCCGACGACCCGGTCGTCCTGTCCGGCCTGTCGCTCTCCGACAGCTACGCCCAGACGTACGCCAAGGCGACCCGGGTGATCGCGGCGTTCCGCGCCAACCTCGGCGCCAACACGGTGCGGCTGCCCATCAACCCGTACACGGTGAACGGCAGTTACTGGAAGTCCTACCGCGGAGTCATCGACGCGGCGACGGCACAGGGCTTCAAGGTCATCGTCTCGTACTGGGAGGGGACGGGCGCCAACAAGGACGGCTTCATCGACGACCCCGCCACGTACTGGCCCATGTGGAAGACCGTGGTCAAGGCGTACCAGCACAACCAGCGGGTCTACTTCGAGCCGATGAACGAGCCGCACGGCTACACCGACGCCGAGTGGGCCGACCTCGCCGCCAAGTGGCTGGACACCTACTCCAAGGTGCCGCGCAACCGCGTCTTCGTCAGCGGCGCCGGCTACAACGACCACGTCACCACGGTCTGCGCCGACCCGCGCCTGAAGGGCACGTACCTCTCGCTGCACCACTACGGGTTCTGGAAGGACTACGCCACCTACGACCAGTGGGTGAGCGACCTCAAGGAGCGCCTCGGCAACTGTGCGAACCGCACCGTGGCCGACGAGTTCGGCGCCCCGATGACCACGGGCCTGAACTACAACGTGCCGACTCCCGCGGACAACTCGGTCAACTTCATCCAGGCCGACACGGACACCTTCCGCAAGCTCGGCATGGGTTCGGTGTACTGGCCCGGCCTGCGCACCGACGACACGTACTCGATCCAGAAGCTCATCGGCGACGCGGCCCGCCCCTGGCTGGTCACCACCAACCAGTCGGGCGCCGACCGCCTGGCCTGGGCCTGGGGCCGCGGCAAGCCCGTGAAGTCCTGAACCGGCAGCCTGATCCGATGCCCTGATCCGTGTCCCCCGTGCGACGGGGGCGCGGATCAGCGCGCGTCGGGCACCGATCACGGCGTCGGTCAGGCGTCTCCCGCCCTGACGCCGGGGACCTGACGCATTTCCGAGATCCTGCCGTCGGTGATGGAGAAGATCGCCATCACACGGAATTCCTGCCGACCGGTGTCTCCATCATCCGCGGCACCTTCATGACGTCGCCCACGGATCAGGATGTCGTACTCGATGACGACTTCATCTCCCGACTCCAGGTAGGTGTGGAACGGCTCCCGGATCTCCACCTCTTCGTATTGCCGGGGATAGATCCCGAAGTGCTTCCGCAGCTCCTCGATGCCGGCCGCCTTGACCTGACCGCAGGTGACGATGCGTCCGTCAGCTGCCCAGAATCGGTGAATCCCGTCGAGGGTGCCGCTGTTTCCGGCGTCACTCAGACCGGATATCCACGTGAACATGCCGTGGAAGAAATCCCGATAGCGCACAGTCGCGTCCATTGCCCGGAATAATCCTTTCGCACCAAAAACCCTTGGTCGCCGACCAAGACCGTACCGCACCGCTTGGTCACTGCACAAGGGAGTCGTCCGGAGTTGACATCTTGGTCACTGACCAAGTTCACTTGCTGTGTTGGTCACTGAACAAGAGCATGCGTCCCAGGAGGAAAATCATGGCGAAGACGTGGTTCATCACCGGCGCCTCGAAGGGATTCGGCCGGGAATGGGCGGAAGCCGCGCTCGAACGCGGTGACCGGGTCGCCGCGACCAGCCGTTCCGCCGCCGCCTTCGACGACCTGGTCGAGAAGTACGGCGACGCGGTCCTGCCGCTGCGCGTCGACGTCGCCGACCGCGCGGCCGCGTTCGAGGCCGTGCAGCGGGCGATCGACAAGTTCGGCGAACTCGACGTCGTCATCAACAACGCGGGCTACGGCCTCTTCGGCATGGTCGAGGAAGTGACCGAGCGACAGGCCCGCGACCAGATCGAGATCAACGTGTTCGGCGCGCTCTGGGTCACCCAGGCGGCGCTCCCCCACCTCCGCGCCCGCGGCTCCGGCCACATCATCCAGGTGTCGTCCATCGGCGGCGTCACCTCACTGCCCGGACTCGGCATCTACCACGCGTCCAAGTTCGCCCTGGAAGGCTTCACCGCGAGCCTCGCCGCCGAGGTGAAGGGCTTCGGCATCAAGGTCACCCTGGTCGAGCCGGCCGGGTACGCCACGGAATGGGCGGGGCCCTCCGCGGTGCAGACCGAGCGTCTTCCGGCCTACGACGATTTCCGCGCGGCCATGAGCGGTATTTCCTCCCGGCGAGGCGACCCGACCGCGACGCGGGCGGCGATCCTCACCGTGGTCGACGCGGAACAGCCGCCCCTGCGGATCTTCTTCGGTCAAGGCCCGCTGGAGCGGATCACCCAGGAGTACCGGGCGCGGCTCGACGAGTGGCGGAATTGGGACGAGGTCTCCAAGAACGCGTTCTGATCCCAGGACGCGACGGCACCTCCTCGATCAGAGCGTGGCGAGCGCTCCGACACCCCGACACATCGTCAACTCCGGGCGCGTGGTCGGGGTTTGGTCGTCGGGGCCGATTGAAGAATCTGCTCGATCCCGAAGTCGAAGCGCTCGCTGTAGTCGATCGATACGTAGTCCTCCAGTACCGAGTGGAGGCCCGGGAAATGCTGCTCGTCCACCGTTTCCCGCAGGCGGTCGTGGAATTCGGCCGGTGTCGCCTGTTCTTCCTGGACGAGCCCGAGCGTGAAATAGAAGAGGCTCCACGACGTCCACGCGGCCGACTTGCGGGTGGGGCAGCCTTCGAAGAGGACCGTCACCACCCGTTCGGAAAAGGCCAACGTGCTCGGTTCGACGGGAAAGGTGCCGGCGACGAGCAGGGCGCCGTCCCGGTGTCCGAGCATCGCCTGCCGCAAGCGCCGGAGCAGTTCGGCCACTTGCTCGCGCCAGTCTCCGTGCAGATCGTCCAGGTCGACCTCGCCCATGATGGATTCCGCCATCAGACCGAGCAGCCGGTCCTTGGTCCGGATGTGCCACATGACCGTGTTCATCCGGACATCGAGCTCGGCCGCGATCGCGCGAGCGGACAGCTTGGCGATGCCGCCCCGTTGCAGCACATCGAACGCTGCCTCGACAACACGGTCGAGCGTGATACCGACCTTGGTCGGAGCGGCACCTGGCGTCTTGGTCACCGATCAATGCTACCCGGGCCGAAACGACCGCTCACAAGGTCGCGACGACCTCGATCTCGACCAGATAGCCCTCGGCGAAGAGAGTCTCCACGCCGACACATGTACTCGCGGGCGGCGTCTGCCCCGCTCCCCGGCAACCGGCGATGAGCCCGATCAGCTGCTCCGCGTTGTCGGTGTCGTACCCGACGAGATAGATCGTCTCCTTGATGATTCCGCTACGACTCGAACCGCCGGCGGCCAGCACCGAGTCGATGTTCTCGTAGGCCTTGGTGAATTGCGCCGCCAGGTCGTCCCGGCCGACGAGTTCCCCCTTGGCGTCCCACGCGACCTGCCCGGACGTGTAGATGAGACCGAGGTCGGGAACCGCCAGGCCGTGGGAGATCACGCCGGTGAGGGGCGGGAGTTCAGGGGGATTCAGCGCAATGGGTGACGACATCGTGGGTCTTCCCTCTATTTCCTGGAATCACCGACGCGCACCCTGCGCTGTCACGCATTCCTCAGCGGGAGTCCGCCGCATTGCGACGTGACGATGCCGGGATGGGGTGCCGCATCGGAACGGTTGCCGCTGTCGACGCGATCAGTACGGTCGCGACGGCATCGTCCTTGTTGGTGAGCCGGTGCTCCTTCGACGAATCGAAGTGCACGGAATCCCCGGTGTCGAGTTGAAGCGACACTCCCGAGATATCGAGAGTGATCGCCCCCGACAGCACATGCAGCCATTCTTCGCCTACGTGCCGGGCGGTCTTGGTGTTCTTGCCGGCCGCCAGTTCGACCCGGATGACGGACATGGTTTCCCGAGGCCCGCTCAGTACGGTGTAGCGGCCGTCCTGCCCGTCACGCGTCATCGCCGCGTCGGCACGCACCAGATGGAAGTCGTCCTGATCGGGTTCCTGCACCAACTCGCTGATGGATACGCCGTAGACGCGGGCGATCTGCAGGAGGCTGCCGATGGACGGCTTGCGCACGCCCTTCTCCAGGCGCGAGAGATGCGCGGAGGAAATGCCGGTCTGTTCGGCCAGTGTCGTCAGGGTGATACCACGCTCGCCCCGCATGTCCTTGAGGCGTTGGGCAACCCAGAGATCAGTGTCCTCGATCGGCATTCCCGCACAATAACATGCCTCTGAGGCAATAGAACAAGCCTGCCAGGTACATCGGACGGTCTCCGGTCATACGAGTTTCAGCAGTTCCCGCTCAAGGACGTGCGGGCTCGTCAGCAGGCCGACATGGGTGATGTCGTGCAGCGCGACGACCCGGAATCCGCGTTTCTCCGCCGAGGCGGCGATATCGGTGAAGAGGGCCTGATCGGCGCAGTAGACGTAGGTGACCGCCCTGCTCGCCAGGGCTTCCTCGCTGCCGGGACCGAGCGGCTCCTCGTGGGTGAAGCGGGGCATCGGTGTCATCCCGCTCGCCAGCCACGCCGCCCCTTCGTCGTCCGCCCCGAGCAACCCGGGGTCGAGGGCCGCCACCTCCCACTCGGCGGGCCCCGGCGACTCGGAGAACGCCTTCTCCAGCCACGGCAGCATCGTGAACGCCGACTCACCGGTCACGGGGGCGAACGCGTCCGCGTACACCACCTGCCCGACCCGGTCCGGGGCGAGCGCGGCCGCTCCCGTGATCACCATCCCGCCGTAGCTGTGCCCGACCAGGATCGCGTCCACCACCCCTTCGGATTCCAGGAGTTCGGCGATTTCTCGCGTGTGGACGCCCAGTCCGACGTCCGGCGCGGAGAGCTCGTGCCGCTCGGCGAGGCCCGTCAAGGTGGGTGCGAGAACCGTGTGGCCGGCGCTCTCCAGCAGGGGGCGCAACCGGTCCCACACCCAGCCACCACCCCACGAACCGTGTACGAGTACGAACGTTGCCATGACCCGCTCCTCCTGAGATTCCAGAGCCCTCGGTGTTCCCACAGAGTCGCGGTCCAGTCCCATCCACGTCAACCTCATAGGCAAATTAAGTTGCCTCATGGGCCAGCACGCCGACGGGCACGGCAGCCGTCACAGCATCGCGAGTCCCGGTTCGCGCAGGATCTGCGCGGTGTTGGCCAGCAGCTCGGAGCCCTGCCGCCCGTCCATGAGCCGATGGTCGAAGGAGAGCGCCAGTTGGGTGCACCAGCGGGGCTCGACGCGTTCGGTGCCGTCGTCGTCCTGGACGACCCAGGGCATACGGCGGACGGCGCCGACCGCGAGGATGGCGGCCTCTCCCGGGTTGAGGATGGGGGTACCGGTGTCCACGCCGAACACCCCCACGTTGGTCAGCGTGACGGTGCCGCCCGTCATGTCCTGAGGGGACGTACGGCCGGCTCGGGCGGTCGCGGTGAGGGCCGCCAGCGCCTGGGCCAGTTCGTGCAGCGACATCCGGTCCGCGCCCTTGATGTTCGGCACGACCAACCCGCGGTCCGTCGCGGCCGCCACGCCGAGGTTGGCGTAGTGCTTCAGGACGATCTCCTGTGCCGCCTCGTCCCAACTGCTGTTCGCCTCCGGGGTCTTGGCCAGGGCGATCAGGAAGGCCCGGGCGAAGAACAGCAGTGGAGTCACCCGTAGATCGCGGAACTCCCGGCGCCCGGCGACGAGTTCGCGAAGCCGCATGGTGGCGGTGACGTCGACGGTGATGAACTCGGTGACGTGCGGTGCGGTGAAGGCGGAGGCGACCATGGCGGCGGCCGTGTGCTTGCGGACTCCGCGGATCGGTATGCGCGTCTCGGAGCCCCGGGAGGTGTCGGGGGCCGGGGTGACGGCGGTCTCCGGGACCGCACGTCGGACGTCTTCGCGGGTGATGGTGTTCCCGGGGCCGGTGGGAGTGACGGTCGCCAGGTCGACCCCGAGGTCCTTGGCGAGTTTGCGGACCGGCGGTTTGGCCGCCGGCCGGGCTGCTGCTCGCTCCGGGCCGCTGTCCTCGACACCACCCGCCGTGCGGTGGGGCTGCGCCTGGGCTGGACGCCTTCTGCGACGGCCGCCGCCGGCGCCCTGCGGACCGTAGCCGACCAGCAGTGCGGCCTGTTCCGGATCCGGCTGCCGCACCGCCGGGCCGTCCGGTTCTGCGCCCGCCGGCTCCCCCGGTGCGCCGGTGTCGATCGTGATGAGCGGCCTGCCGACCGGAAGCAGGTCCCCCACGTCCGCGTGGAGGGCGCTGACCACACCGGCGTAGGGCGAGGGAAGTTCGACGGCGGCCTTGGCCGTCTCCACCTCGACGATGATCTGGTTGACCTCGACGACGTCACCGGGCCGGACCGACCAGGCGAGGATCTCCGCCTCCGTCAGACCCTCGCCGACGTCGGGGAGCAAGAACTGCTGCGGGCTCGTCATGACGGCGCCCCTCCTAGTAACTCAGGCTGCGGTCGATGGCGTTGAGGATCCGGTCCACACCGGGCAGCCAGTCCGACTCCAGACGGCTGGGCGGGTACGGGGTGTCGTATCCCGTCACCCGTACGACGGGTGCTTCGAGGTAGTGGAACTCCTCGTCCTGCAACCGTGCGGCGACCTCCGCGCCGAACCCGTGGGAGAAGGCGGCCTCATGGACGACGACGGCCCGCCCGGTGCGGTGCACGGACGCGCGGACGGTCGTGACGTCCCACGGAGACAGGCTCCGCAGTTCCACGACCTCCACGCTGCGGCCCTCCTCCGCCGCGGCCTCGGCCGCTTCCAGGGAGACCGGCACCGCCGGGCCGTAGGCGATCAGCGTCACGTCCGTCCCCTCGCGGCGGACGACGGCCCGCTCCAGCGGGAGGGCCGAGTCCCGGGTGATCTCTCCCTTGCTCCAGTAGTGCCGCTTGGGTTCGAGGAACACCACGGGGTCGTCCTCGGCCACGGCCTGTTGGATCATGTGGAACGCGTCGTGCGGGGTGGAGCAGGTGACCACCTTCAGCCCGGCCGTGTGGGCGAAGTACGTCTCCGGCGACTCCGAGTGGTGCTCGATCGAGCCGATGCCACCGCCGTAGGGGATGCGGATCACGACGGGCAGGGAGATGCGGCCCGCCGAGCGGTGCCGGAGCTTGGCGAGCTGGGTGATGATCTGGTTGGCGGCCGGGTAGACGAAGCCGTCGAACTGGATCTCGCAGACGGGCCGGTAGCCGCGCATCGCGAGTCCGATCGCCGCTCCGACGATGCCTGCCTCGCCCAGCGGGGTGTCGACGACTCTCAGGTCGCCGAACTCCTTGCGCAGTCCGTCCGTCACGCGGAACACACCGCCGAGCCTGCCGATGTCCTCGCCCATGAGCAGGACCTGTGGATCGTCGCAAAGGGCCTGGCGCAGGCCGTCGTTGAGGGCCTTGACCATGGAAACGGTCATGTCCGCTCTCCGTCCTGCGGGCCGGCGGAGACGAACTCCACGTGTGCGCGCAGCTGTTGGCGCAGATCGGCGGGCATGTGCGCGTAGGTGTGCTCGAAGGGAGAGGACGGGTCGGGGTCGGCCAACCCGCGGCAGCCGGACCGCAGTTGTTCGGCCAGGTCCCGCTCGCGCTGTTCGAGGTCGGTGAAGTACTCGTCGTTCACGGCGCCCACGGACTCGAGATGCGTGCGCAGCCGCTCCAGTGGGTCCCGGGCGGTCCAGTCCTCGGTCTCCTCGGCGTCCCGGTAACGCGTCGCGTCGTCGGCCGTCGTGTGGGCGTTGACCCGGTAGGTGACCGCCTCGATCAGCGTCGGGCCACCGCCGGTTCGCGCCCGGTCCAGCGCCTGGCGCGTCGCGGCGAGGCAGGCCAGCACGTCGTTGCCGTCGACGCGGATGCCCGGAAAGCCGTATCCGGCGGCTCTTTGGGCCGCGGGGATGCGGCTCTGCACGCTGTAGGGGGCTGAGATGGCCCATTGGTTGTTCTGGCAGAAGAAGACGACCGGCAGGTTCTGGGCGGCGGCCCAGATGAACGCCTCGTTCGTCTCGCCCTCGCTCAGCGCGCCGTCGCCGAGGAACGCCAGCACGGCCGTGTCGCGATCGGGATCGCCCGAGCCTGTGCTGCCGTCCCGGTACAGGCCCATGGCGTAACCGACCGCGTGCAGGGTCTGCGCGCCGATGACCAGCGTGTACAGGTTGAAGTGATGGGCGTAGGGGTCCCAACCGCCCAGCGTGGTACCCCGGAAGAGTCCGAGGAGCGACACCGGGTCGAGGCCGCGGCACCAGGCCACGCCGTGCTCGCGGTAGGTGGGGAAGACCATGTCCCGGTCGTACAGCGCGTACGCCGCTCCGACCTGTGCCGCCTCCTGCCCGCGCAGCGAGGGCCACAGCCCCAACTCACCTTGCCGTTGCAGGGCGATGGCCTCCGTGTCCAGGCGGCGGACGAGCGTCATGTCGCGGTAGAGGGCGGGGAGGTCGACGGTCGCCGGGTCGAGGGGCAGCCGGGGGTCCGTGCCCAATCTCCCTTCCGGATCGAGCAGTTGGATGGGCGGATCGGCCAATGCCGTTTCCGGCAGCGGGTCTTGTACGGCGTGTGCCATGCGCGTTCTCTTTCCGGGAGATGCCCTCGACGTGGAGAGCGGGTCAACGGGCCTTGTCGGTGCGGGGGTTCAGCGCGGGGCCATGCGCAGGGCGCCGTCGAGGCGGATGACCTCGCCGTTGAGCATCGGGTTGTCGAGAATCTGGGTGACCAGGCCGGCGTATTCGTCCGGTGAGCCGAGCCGGGACGGATGCGGTACGGCGGCGCCCAGTTGGGTCCGCGCCTTCTCCGGCAGGCCCGACAGCAGCGGGGTGTCGAACAGTCCTGGGGCGATCGTGACGACCCGGATGGCCGAGTCCGCGAGGTCCCGGGCCGCGGACAGGGTCAGCGAGACGACCCCGCCCTTGCTCGCCGCGTAGGCGGCCTGGCCGATCTGGCCGTCGTAGGCGGCGATGGACGCGGTGCAGACGATGACGCCCCGATCCCCGTTGTCCGGGGTGTTGTCGGCCATGACGGAGGCAGCGGCGGCGAGCACGTGGAAGGTCCCGAGCAGGTTGATCTCGATCACGCGCCGGAAGTCCTCGGCCGGCAGCACTCCCCGTTTGCCCAGGATGCGGCCCGGCGTCGCGACTCCGGCGCAGTTGACCGCCACGCGCACCGGCCCGTGGTCCACCGCGTGCGCGAAGGCCTGCCGGACCTGCGCCGGATCGGTCACATCCGCCGCGACGAAGTGGGCGCGCTTCCCCAACGCGGCGGCCGCGGCCTCCCCTTGGCTGTTCGGGAGGTCCAACAGCACGACGGTACGGCCCTGTCGGTGCAGCCGGTGTGCGGTCGCCCGCCCCAGCCCCGAGCCGCCTCCCGCTATGACGGCAACAGCATCGCGAGGTGTCACGGTGCCCGCCTTCCTTCAAGTCGTCGGAACGTGCAAGTCGTAGGGAATGTGCAAGTCGCGGAGAATGAGGCCGAGTTCAGGAGTCGGCGAGATGGCGGCCGATGACCATGCGCTGGATCTGGTTGGTGCCCTCGAAGATCTGCGTGATCTTCGCCTCGCGCATATAGCGCTCCACGGGGTGCTCGCGGACGTATCCGGCACCGCCGAGGACCTGTACGGCATCGGTGGTCACGGCCATGGCCGTGTCCGTCGCGATGAGTTTGGCCATGCTGGCCTGGCGGCTGAACTCCTGGCCGGCGTCCTTGCGGCGGGCGGCGACCAGGTAGGTGGCGCGGGCCGCTTCGGTGCGCGCGGCCATGTCGGCGAGCAGGAACCCGACGCCCTGGTGCTCGATGATGCGACGGCCGAAGGTCCGGCGCTCGCGGGCGTAGTCGACCGCGTGATTGAGCGCCGCCTGCGCGATCCCGACCGCGACCGCGGCGATGCCGAGCCGGCCTGCGTCGAGTGCGGACAGCGCGATCCTCAGGCCCTGGCCGGGCTCGCCGATCAGCCGGTCGCCCGGGACCCGCACATCGTCGAAGTGCATCAGCGCGGTGGTCGAACTACGCAGCCCCATCTTCCGCTCCGGGGCACCCGCACTCAGGCCGGGCGACCGGGCGTCGACGTGGAAGCAGGAGATGCCGTTGCGCGGGTCCGCGGACGTACGCAGGAAGGCGGTGTAGAAGTCGGCCTCGCCGCCGTGCGTGACCCAGGCCTTGGTGCCCCGGGCCACCCACGCCTCGCCGTCACGTGCCGCGCCGGCCCGGATGGCGCTGGGGTCGGAACCCGCGTGCTCCTCCGACAGGCAGTAGGCGCCGAGGGCGGCGCCGCTCAGTTGCCACGGCAGCAGCGCCTGCCGCTGTGCCGCGGAGCCGAAGGCCGAAACCGGGTGGCAGGACAGGGTGTGGACGCTGACACCGACGGCGACAGCGGCCCAACGGGCGGCCACTTCTTCGAGTACTTGCAGGTAGACGGCGTAGGGCTGTCCCCCTCCCCCGACGTCCTCACCGAACGGAAGGGTCAGCAGCCCCGCTTCGCCCAGGAGGCCGAACACCTCACGGGGGAAACGGCCCTCCTCCTCGAACTCGGCCGCACGCGGGGCGAGTTCCTTGTCCGCGAGGTCGACCGTCAGCTCCAGTAGCTCCCGGGCCTCGCCGGAGGGTAGTTCGCGCTCAACCTTCACCGCTGGGTCCCTTCCTCACGCCCTCGAACGGCGGTCGCCGACCAGTTGCAGGCGTTGTCAGTGGACCGGCGGGACACAGGCGCTGGCAATTAAGTTGCGGGTATCTTGCACGTGATGCAAAAAAGCTGATCGAGAACAGGCTCACTCGCACAAAACGTGCATCAGGAGGCGGACCACATGACCGACACGGGGCTCATCGACAGCGTCGACCGCGCGATTCTCGAGCTACTGGTCGAGGACGGCCGCCGGACGATGACGGAGATCGCGGAGCGGGTCAGCCTCTCCCCGTCGGCGGTCAAACGCCGGGTGGACCGGCTGGAGCGGGTCGGAGTCATCACGGGCTACACGGTCACCCTCGACCACGGCAAGCTGGGCTCCAGTTTCGAGGCGTTCGTCGAGTTGCGGTTCGCCGGCGACGTCAAGGTCGAGGCGATCACGATGGCCGCCACCAGCGTCCCGGAGGCCCTGGAGGTCTTCACCGTCGCGGGCGATCCCGACGCCCTGGTCCGCGTCCGGGTGACCAACGTGCAGCACCTGAGAGACGTCATCGACCGGCTCCGGCGCACGGGCGCGGTGATCGGCACGAAGACGCTGATGGTGCTGGGCGCGTGGCGCAGGGGCGACTGAGCAGACAGGAGCCTTGTGCCTCATGGGCAACTTTTCTTGCCTCTGAGGTTGACAGCGGACGGGAGATGGTTGCAGCCTGAAAGAAATTCACCATGCATCGGAAAGGACGTCCCGATGTCCATCACCACCGGCGGCAACGACATCGACTTCGAGAACACCGAGGAACTGGACATTCCTCGCCTGGCGGAGAGCCGCGAGACCATCGAGGCCGAACGCGCCCACCGCAAGCGGCAGTTGGCGGCGGCGTTCCGGATCTTCGCCCGCTACGGCTTCGACGAGGGCATCGCCGGCCACATCACCGCGCGGGACCCCGAGTTCCCCGACAGGTTCTGGGTCAACCCGTACGCGGTGCACTTCTCCAAGATCCGCGTCAGCGACCTGCTGCTCATCGATGAGGAAGGCCGGGTCATCGAGGGCGGACGCAGGACGAACAAGGCGGCCTTCTGGATCCACTCCTCCATCCACCAGGCCCGCCCGGACGTCGTGGCCGTGGCGCACGCCCACACCATCCACGGCAGGGCCTTCGCGTCGCTGGACAAGCTCCTGGACCCGATCGTGCAGGAGTCCTGCGCCTTCTACGACGACCACGTCCTGTTCGACGAGTACAAGGGCCTGGTGCTGGAGCGGACCGAGGGCGAGCGGATCGCCGTCCGGCTCGGCGAGCGGCGGGCCGCCATCCTCCGCCACCACGGCCTGCTGACGGTCGGACGCTCCGTCGAGGAGGCCGCGTGGTGGTTCATCACCATGGACCGCGCATGCCAGATGCAGCTCCTCGCCGACGCCGCCGGCAAGCCCCGCGTCATGACCGAGGAGGAAGTCACCCTGGCCCACCGCCAGTTCAGCAACGCCAACATGGCGCGCCACAACTTCAACCTCCTGGCCGACCTCGTGGTGGAGGAGGAACCCGACGTCCTGGGCTGAGGCGCCTCGACTCCAGCCGCACGTCGACGGCTACACCTCGGGCGCATAGTGCTTGCCGTCACCCCGCCGCTCCTCCGGCGGCAGGTTCCGCCGCGGCGTCTCGACCGGTCCTACGGCGAGACCGCGCGCCCGCCGCCAACCCGCCCTGGCCCGTGGGTGGTAGCGCCGCTCGAACGGCACGAGGTGCCAGCCGAGTGCGACGGTGCGGCCCACCAGCCACAGCCCGACCGCGCTCCGACGGGACCATCGGTAGCCCAGCTTGGCACGCACGGTGGGCGGATACATCCCGACGGTGAGCCAGACGAAGGGCCGTGTCAGCGGACCCCGGATCACTCGCCACACCGCCTCCGGCAGCCACTTCAGAAAAGGCGGCTTACCGATACGGCCGATGTCGAGCACGGCGCGTGCCGCCCAGTTGTCCTCCAGGGTGTCGGCGCACATCCGCTCGAAGTACGCGCTGAATCCCGCCCAGCCGGCCGGAGCGGGCCGGTCGCTGACTCCGTAGAGCCGGTACCACTGAAGGCTCTCGGCGTAGAACTGCTCCTTCTGTTCCTCCGTCAGCGGCCGGCCGAAGTACTGGCACACCAGGACCGGGACCATGACGAAGGTCGCCTGCGCCCAGAAGAAGGTGTCCGGATCCAGGGCGTGGTAGCGCCGCCCCTGGCTGTCAACACCCTTGATATCGACGTGATAGTCGCGCACTTCGCGGGCGGTACGGGCCGCGTCCGGGCCGTCGTAGATCACTCCGGCGATCGGGTAGAGCGAGCGGAGCAGCCGTTCCCAGCGCTCGTCGAAGAACTCCGAGTGTTCCTCGACTCCGGCGCCGAGGGCGGGATGCATGTTCTGCATCGACCCGGCCCAGAGGCCGATCAGCATGCCCCGCCAGTCGCTGAAATACCGCCAGGCAAGAGACGACGGCCCGAGCGGCTCGGGCGTCGACGAGTCGCCGGATGTGCTCACGGGCCGCTCCTGACTGCCGAGTTGTGGTTCCTACAGCCCACCGGCACTACAGCCGTCGGCTCTCCGCCGCGGCTCTCCGGGCCGGGCCGGACAACCCATGGAGCAGTTCCACCGTCTTGGTGGGCGTGAATCTCAGTTCCGCATCCGGGCCGCCCTGTTCATCGCGTACGCCGACACCACCCTCGTCACTCGCGGCCGAGAAGTACACGCGCATCACCATGCCGTAGAGCGTGCCCTATGCAGCCGCTTGACGGCGACTGTCGTACGGTGACCGCTCACGGTGGGGGGAACGAAAGGGTGGGAATAGGAATGTACGGGGGCGAGTCGGTGCGCACACTGCCGGACATCTTGCGGGAGCACGCGACCCGGATCGGCGGGAAGACCGCGTACCAGGACGACCGACGTGCCGTCACCTACCGGGAGTTGGAGCAGCGCACCGCCCGGCTGGCCGGGCATCTGGTACGGCTCGGGGTACGGCGTGGGGACCGGGTCGCGCTCCATCTGGGCAACCGGGTCGAGCTGGTGGAGACCTGGCTCGGTGTGCTCCGCGCCGGAGCGATCGGCGTACTCCTCAACCCCGCTGCCTCGCAGGAGGAGTTGGCGTACTTCCTCGACGACTGCGGCGCCGTGGCCGTGGTGAGCGAGGGACCGCTCGCCCAACTCGCCTCCGTACAGCGGGTGATCATCGTCGGGCAGGGCGCCCCGGCCGAGGGCGCGATCGCCTTCGAGAGTCTTGCCGGTACGGATTCGGGTACGGCACCCCGTGACGACCTCGATCTCGACGAGCCGGCCTGGATCCACTACACCTCGGGCACCACCGGGCAGAGCAAGGGTGTTGTCTCCACGCAGCGTTCGGGACTGTGGTCGGTGACGGCGGCCTACGTGCCGGCGTTCGGACTGGAGCAACAGGACCGGCTGCTCTGGCCGTTGCCGATGTTCCACGCCCTCGGCCACTCCGTGTGCCTGTTGGGCGTCCTCTCGGTCGGTGCGACCGCGCGCGTACTCGCACCCGGCGCGAACCTCGCCGAGGCGCTCACCGCCGAGCCGTTCACGATCCTGGGCGGGGTGCCCGCCACCTACCGCCTCCTGCTGGAGTCACTGCGGGAGACGGCGCGTCCGGTGCCCACGTCGCTGCGGGTGTGTGTCAGCGGAGGCGCGCCCTGTTCCCCCGAGTTGCGGGCCGAGGTCGAACTGGCCCTGTCTGCACCCCTGTTGGACGGGTACGGCTCCACGGAGACCTGCGGGAAGATCGCGATCGAGCGTCTCGACGGCCCCCGACAGGACCCCTCGCGTGGTTTTCCGCTGCTGGTGCTGGACGTCCGGATCACCGATCCGTCCACCGGCGCGGAGGCCGGCGACGGGGACGAGGGCGAGGGCGAGATCTGGGTGCGTGGTCCCGGGTTGATGGCCGGCTACCACAACCGTCCGGACACGACCGCCGAGGCGTTCACCGACGGCTGGTACCGAACCGGCGACCTCGGCCGGCGCGACGCGCACGGTCATCTCCATGTCACCGGCCGCGTCAAGGAGTTGATCATCCGGGGCGGTGTGAACATCAACCCCGCCGAAGTGGAGCGGGTGCTGCTCGCCCGCCCCGACATCGCCGACGCGGCTGTGGTCGGCCGGCGGCACGACGTGCTGGGTGAGGTGCCGGTGGCGTTCGTCGTGCCCGGCCCGGACGGGGTCGACACGGAGCGGGCCCTCGCCGCCTGCCGGGAGCGGCTGTCCGGGTTCAAGGTGCCGGACGAGATCTATCCGACCGCCGCCCTCCCCCGTACCGCTTCCGGCAAGATCGCCCGGGCCGTGCTCGCCGAACAGCTGCCGGAGCGCCTCGCCGCGGAACGTACGTCCGCGTCGGCCGCGCTGCGCGAGCGACTCGCGGCCGCGTCCGACGCCGTACTCGGCCTGGTTCTCGACGTGACGGCACGGACTCTCGACGTACCCGTGCGGGAGCTGGACTCCGAAGTGCCGTTCAGCGAACAGGGTTTGACCTCGCTCGGCGCTGTCCTCCTGCGCGACCGGCTCGGCACGGCGACCGGCCTCTCACTACCCGCCACCCTCGTCTTCGACCACCCCACGCCCACCGCCGTGGCGACCCTGGTACGCGACGCGCTGCACGGCGACAACCGCCCCGGCCCCACGCGTACGCCCGGCGACGGCCACCGCACCGGACCCGGCGAACCGATCGCCATCGTGGCCATGGCCTGCCGCTACCCGGGCGGAGTCGAATCCCCCGAGGAACTGTGGCAGTTGGTCGCCGACGGCACCGACGCGACCTCCGACTTCCCCACCGACCGCGGCTGGAACGTGGCCGACCTGTACGACCCGGACCCCGACCGCCTCGGCAAGTCCGTCACGCGCCGGGGCGGATTCCTGGACCGGGCGGCCGACTTCGACGCGGCCTTCTTCAGCATGTCGCCCCGCGAGGCGCTCGCCACCGACCCCCAGCAGCGACTGCTCCTGGAGACCAGCTGGGAACTCCTGGAGCGGGCGGGCATGGACCCGGCAGGTCTGCGCGACAGCGACACCGGCGTCTTCGTCGGCGTCATGCACGCGACCTACGCGAGCCGTCTACTGCACCGCGGCGGGCACGAGTTGGAGGCGCATCTCGCCCTCGGATCGGCGGGCAGCGTGGCCTCCGGCCGTATCGCCTACACGCTGGGGCTGCGCGGGCCCGCCGTGACGGTGGACACCGCGTGCTCGTCGTCGCTGGTCGCGATGCATTCGGCGGTACGGTCCCTGCGCGACGGGGAGTGCTCGCTCGCCGTCGCCGGCGGGGTCACGGTGATGGCGTCCCCCGGCCCGTTCGTCGCGTTCAGCAGACTGCGCGGGCTGGCACCGGACGGCCACTGCAAGCCCTTCTCGGCGGCGGCCGACGGTACCGCCTGGGGCGAGGGTGTCGGCCTGGTCCTGCTGGAGCGGCTCTCCGACGCACGGCGCCACGGCCATCCCGTACTCGCCGTGCTGCGCGGCTCGGCCGTCAACTCCGACGGCGCGTCCAACGGGCTCACGGCCCCCAACGGCCCTGCCCAGCAACGGGTGATCCGCTCGGCGCTGGCCGACGCGGGACTGTCCCCGGCCGACATCGACACCGTGGAGGCGCACGGCACGGGCACCGCGCTCGGCGACCCGATCGAGGCACAGGCGCTGCTCGCCACCTACGGTCAGGACCGCACCGCCCAACGCCCCCTGTGGCTCGGCTCGTTGAAGTCCAACCTCGGGCACACCCAGGCCGCGGCCGGTGTCGCCGGCGTCATCAAGACCGTCCTCGCGATGCACCACGACCGACTCCCCCGCACCCTCCACGCCGACGAACCGTCGCCCCACGTGGACTGGTCGTCGGGCACCGTACGACTCCTGTCCCAGGACGAGGAATGGCGACCCGAGCCCGGCCGCCCGCGACGCGCGGCGGTGTCGGCGTTCGGCATCGGCGGGACCAACGCGCACGTGATCCTGGAGGAGCCCGAGGCGGCCGCGGTCGACGAACCACCGCTGCGCGACCCCGTGACACCCCCACTGCTGCTCTCGGCCGCGAGCCCGACAGCCCTGCGCGAACAGGCCGCACGCACCGCCGACTTCCTGCGCGCCCACCCCGGACTCCCCTTGCCGGACCTGGCGTTCACGCTCGCCACCGCGCGAGCCGCACTACCGCACCGAGCCGCCGTCACCACCGACGACCGCACGGCGATCCTGTCCGCCCTCGACGACCTGACGGCATCCACTCCACCGCACACCACCAGCTCCGTCGCCCGCCTGGCTCTGCTCTTCACCGGCCAGGGAGCCCAACGCACGGGCATGGGAAGGGAGTTGTACGACACCTTCCCAGGGTTCGCAAGCACCTTCGACGCCTTGTGCGCGCGCTTCGACACCCGTCTGGAACGTCCGCTGCGCTCCGTCCTCTGGGACGCGGACGCGAGCGCGCTGCTGAACCGCACGGACTTCGCCCAGGCCGCCCTGTTCACCTTCGAGGTGTCCCTCTTCCGGCTGCTCGAATCCTGGGGCGTACGCCCGGAGTTCCTGGCCGGACACTCCGTGGGCGAGCTGGCGGCGGCCCACTGCGCGGGCGTGCTGTCCGAGGCGGACGCCGTCGAACTGGTCGCCGCGCGTGGGAGGTTGATGCGGGAGCTCCCGGAGGGCGGTGCCATGGTGGCGCTCGACGCCACCGAGGTGGAGGTGACGGCCGAACTGACCGACGGGGTCGCGATCGCGGCCGTCAACGGACCCCGTGCGGTCGTCGTCTCCGGCGCCAAGGAGCCGGTCCTCGCCCTCGCGGAGCGTTTCGCCGTACGCGGCCGTCGTACCGTCCGGCTACGGGTCAGCCATGCCTTCCACTCCCCTCTCATGGAGCCGATGCTCGCCGAATTCGGCCGCGTGGCGGGTGAGTTGACGTATCACTCCCCCAGCATCCCGGTGGTCTCGGGCCTGACCGGGCTTCCGGCCACCGGGGACGAGCTGCGGTCGGCCGAGTACTGGGTCCGACATGCCCGTGAGGCCGTGCGGTTCGGGGACAGCGTGCGCTGGCTGGCGCACGACGGACGGGTGACCGCGTTCGCCGAGATCGGCCCGGAAGCCCAGCTCACGGCCCAGGCCGCGGCGAGCCTGGCCGGGACCGGCACGGAACTCCTCTTCACCTCGGCAGCCCGCCGGGACAGCGCCGAGCCACGGACAGTGTTCGACGCGCTCGGCCGACTCCACGTCCATGGTGTGCGGTTGGACTGGCGCCGGGTGTACGCGGGCAGCGGCGCCCGACGCGTCGACGGCCTGCCGACCTATCCCTTCCAACGGCAGCGCTACTGGCTGCCCGACAGCGGCACCGACGCGACCACCGGCCACGGGCACCCGCTCCTCACGCAGACGGTCACCGTGCCGGGCACCGAACGCCTCCTGTGCACGGGCAGGTTGTCCGGCGCGGCCCAACCATGGCTGCGCGACCACGTCGTGGGCGGGCACGAACTCGTCCCCGGTGCCGCGTTCGTCGACCTCGTACTGCACGCGGGCGACCTGTGCGGTCTCGCCGTAATGGAGGAACTCGCCCTGCTGAACCCGCTGTTCCTCCCCGAGGACGACGAAGCGGGCATCCAGCTCCAGGTGGTCCTGGGTGAGCCGGACGACTCCGGACGCCGAAGCGCGGACGTGTACGCGCGGCCCGAGGAGTCCGGTGCGCTCGGCGCCTGGACGCAGCACGCGACCGGGCGGCTCGGCCCGGCCGTTCCCGGCGCCCCGGACAGCACGGTCTCCCTCACGGCGTGGCCGCCGGCGGGTGCTGTGCGGGTGGATCTCCCCGGTGCCTACGAACGAGTGGCCGCGGCCGGGCTGGCGTACGGCCCGGCGTTCCAAGGCGTCACGGCGTTGTGGCGACGGGGCGAGGAACTCTTCGCCGAGGTCGGCCCGTCGCCGGTCGCGGACGCCCGGCGCCACATGCTCCACCCGGCTCTGCTGGACGCCGCCCTGCACCCGGGACTGCTCGCCGAACCCCCAACCGGCGCACCCCGACTACCGTTCGCCTGGCGGGGGTTGACCCTGCACGCCACGGGTGCGACGGCCCTGCGGGTCCGTATGACGTCGACCGGTCCGGATTCGATCACCCTCGACCTCGCGACCTCGACGGGCGTGCCCGTGGGCCGACTGGAGTCGATGACGACCCGACCCGCACCGGCGATGACTCCCACCCCGGCCGGCGAGCTGTACCGGCTGCGCTGGACGGGCGTTCCCGCCACCGGTGAGGTACCCGCCGTAGCGATGTCGGAGACGGACGACCTGGACCTGGCCGCGTTCCTCGCCTCCGCCGACGACGAGTCGTCCTGGTCCGAGAAGGACCCGGAGTTGGTCGTGGCGTCCTTGTCCGCTCCCGGCGACGCGCACCGGGACCCGGTTGCCGCAGCGCACGAACTGACCGTACGCGCGCTGGAGTTGCTGCAAACACATCTCGCCGGTTCCGGGCGACTGGCCGTGGTCACGCGCGGTGCCGCCGATGCCTCCCCCGACCTGCCGGCCGCCACGGTCTGGGGCCTGCTGCGGACCGCGCAGTCCGAGTACCCAGGACGCCTCACCCTCGTGGACGTCGACGGCCGCCCCGAGTCCCTACGACAAGTGTCCGCCGCCCTTGCCACCGGGGAGCCCCAAATCGCCGTCCGTGACAGCGTGTTGAGCGTCCCCCGGCTGGCAGGCACATCTGGTTCCGCGACCAACGACTCCCTCGGCGGGGGCACCGTCCTCATCACCGGTGGCACGGGGTCCCTGGGGACGATGCTCGCTCGCCATCTGGTCGACCGACACAGAGTCCGACGTCTCGTACTCCTCAGCCGTCGCGGCGAACAGGCCCCGGGTGCACGGGAGTTGCGGGACGATCTCCAGCAGGCGGGCGCGCAGGTTGACCTGGTGGCCTGCGACATTGCCGAGCGGGACCAACTCGCCGCCGTACTCAAGACGTTCGGGCCCGACCTGACCGCCGTGGTTCACGCGGCCGGGGTGCTGGACGACGGCGTGCTGGCCTCGATGACTCCTGAGCGGCTGGCGGTGGTGCTGCGGCCGAAGGCCCACGCGGCTTGGCGGTTGCACGAGTTGACGAAGGATCTGCCGCTGGTGCGGTTCGTGCTGTTCTCGTCGGCGGCCGGGCTGCTGGGCAATCCCGGTCAGGCCAACTACGCGGCGGCGAACTCCTTCCTGGACGCGCTCGCCCGCCATCGCGCCGAACTGGGCCTGCCCGCACTGTCGTTGGTCTGGGGCGCGTGGGCGGACGAGGAGGGCATGGCGGCCCGCAGCGGCCGGGTGCACGGCGGGCCGGTGCGCGCGGTCTCCCCTGAGCAGGCGTTCGCGCTCTTCGACGCGGCGCTCGGCAGCGCTGAACCGGTCCTCGCGCCACTGCCGTTGGACCGCTCGCCGAAGGCGGTTCCGGCCGGGACGGTCGTCCCCCCGCCGCTGCGCGGGCTGTTGCGCGCGGACCGGCGCTCGGCCTCCTCCGCCATCCCGGCGGACGGTGCCGCCGGGACCTGGCGGGACCGGCTCGCGGCACTGCCCGTGCCCGAGCGGCTGCCCGCGCTACAGGCGCTGATCCGTACCGAGGTCGCGGGTGTCCTCGGGCACACGGACGCCGACGCGGTCGACCGGGACTTCTCGGAACTGGGCCTCGACTCCTTGACGCGGGTCATGCTCTGCAACCGGTTGAGCCTGCTGACCGGGACACCCCTCGCGGTCACCGTGGCCTACGACTGGCCGGACACGGAACAGCTAGCCGAGCATCTGTACGGCGAGCTGCGCGGCAGTCTGTCCGACGGGACCGCCGCCGCGAGCGCCCCGTCGCCGGTCCGGCACGGTGGGCCCGGGCGCGGCGCCGGGCGGTCACTGCCCACCCTGTACCGGAAGGTCTGCGAGACCGGAGACGTCGTATCGGCCATGCATCTCCTGGTGACCGCGTCCATCGGCGCGCCCGCCTTCGGGCCCGAGGATGCCGCCCGGCACGCACTGCCGCCCTTGCGGCTGGCCGCCGGTACCCAGGGGCCCGCCCTCGTCTGTGTTCCCGGCTTCGCCAGCAACCTGGGCCACCCCTGGTACGCGGGGCTCGCCCCCTGTTTCGAGGGCGAGCGGGACGTCTTCGAGGTGCGGCACTCCGGCATCGACGACGGAGACGCGGTGGCACGGGACCTGGAGTCGCTGACCGCGTCGCACGCCTCGGCCGTACGGCACCAACTCGGCGACCGGCGTTACGTGTTGGTCGGGCACTCCATGGGCGGTACGGCCGCCCACGCGCTCGCCACTCGCCTGGCGTCCCTCGGCACTCCCCCGGCCGGACTCGTGCTGATCGACTCGTACCACCTCACCCCGGACCGGGAGGCCGAGCCGTGGCTGCTGTCCCTGCCCGCCCGGATTCCGCTGATGGCCGGCGAGAGCTTCGACACGATGGTGGACGATCTGACGCTGTTGTCGCTGGGTGCGTACACCCGGATGTTCCGGGGCTGGCAGCCGGAGCACACCGAGGTGCCCACCCTGCTGGTGCGCGCTTCCGAGCCGCTCCCGGACATGCCTCGGGAATGGCGTTCGTCCTGGCCGGGTGTGCGGGACACGGCGGACACGGCCGGCACGCATCTCAGCGTGCTGGAGGAGGACACCCCGACGACCGCCAAGGTCGTCCGCGACTGGATCGAGGCGCTCGCGTAGTCCGGCACGAAACCCAATATCTACGTCGGCGACATGAGAAATGAAATTAACGACCGCACACGGCCGATCGCGCCGTGCTACTATTGATCTCAGTTGCAGTTGTGGTTGCCAAACCCTTCAGATGCCCACACCGCCCTCCGGGACGGTGGAGCATTTTTTTGTGTGTCCGGTTTCTTTCCGGCGGGGTGATCATCACGGCGACACGGAGTCCGCACACTGTGGGCTCCGCTGACCGCCCCGAAGGAGAACAAAATGGCCAGTGGCACCGTGAAGTGGTTCAACGCGGAAAAGGGTTTCGGCTTCATCGAGCAGGACGGTGGCGGCGCTGACGTCTTCGCCCACTACTCGAACATCGCCGCCCAGGGCTTCCGCGAGCTGCAGGAGGGTCAGAAGGTGACCTTCGACATCGCGCAGGGCCAGAAGGGCCCGACGGCCGAGAACATCGTTCCTGCGTAACGACGACGTTTACTTCGCAGCTGGGGCCCGCACCTTGGGGTGCGGGCCCCAGCTCGCTGCATTTTCCAAGCTTTCGGCGCTATTCCGCCGAAGCCACCGGCTCGTTCTTGCGATTCTCTGCGCCGTTCATTCACCGCGGGAATTCCTTGATACGTGCCATATCAAGGAAGGTTCCACATTTTGAACCGCGCACGTACGAATGACCGCTTCTCGCGAAAGCGTAATGGAAATCCGGAATCCGGAAAGAGCGGCGGCGGCTACCGCTCGGCAGCTCCGTCCGGCAACCGCTCCAGCGCGCCGCGCCGCTCCAAGGGCGGCGGCGGTGGCCGCCCGGTCGCCCTGCAGGGCGAGTTCGCGCTGCCGAAGACGGTCACCCCCGGCCTCCCGGCCGTGGAGTCGTTCGCCGAACTCGACATGCCCGCAAAGCTGTTGGCCGCGCTCGGCCACGAGGGCGTCACCGTCCCGTTCCCGATCCAGGCGACGACGCTCCCCAACTCCCTCGCCGGCCGCGACGTGCTCGGCCGCGGCCGCACCGGCTCCGGCAAGACCCTCGCCTTCGGTCTCGCGATGCTGGCCCGTACGGCGGGCCGCCGCGCCGAGCCGCGTCAGCCGCTCGCACTGGTCCTCGTCCCGACCCGCGAGCTGGCCCAGCAGGTCACCGACGCGCTCACCCCGTACGCCCGCGCCGTCAGCGTGCGGATGACGACCGTCGTCGGCGGTATGTCGATCGGCCGTCAGGCCGGGGCGCTCCGCGGTGGCGCGGAGGTCGTGGTCGCGACGCCGGGACGCCTCAAGGACCTCATCGAGCGCGGCGACTGCCGCCTGGACAGCGTGTCCATCACCGTCCTCGACGAGGCCGACCAGATGGCCGACATGGGCTTCATGCCGCAGGTCACCGCGCTGCTCGACCAGGTGCAGACGGGCGGCCAGCGGATGCTGTTCTCGGCCACCCTGGACCGCAACGTGGACCTCCTGGTCCGCCGCTACCTGACCGACCCCGTCGTCCACTCCGTCGACCCCTCCGCGGGCGCGGTCACGACGATGGAGCACCACGTCCTGCACGTGCACGGCACGGACAAGCAGCGGGCGACCACCGAGATCGCGGCGCGCGAGGGCCGGGTCATCATGTTCCTGGACACCAAGCACGCGGTGGACCGGCTGGTGAAGCACCTGCTGAACAACGGCGTCCGCGCTGCCGGTCTGCACGGCGGCAAGTCCCAGCCGCAGCGCACCCGCACGCTCGCCCAGTTCAAGGACGGGCATGTGACGGCGCTGGTGGCGACCAACGTCGCGGCGCGCGGCATCCACGTCGACAACCTCGACCTGGTCGTCAACGTCGACCCGCCCACCGACCCCAAGGACTATCTGCACCGCGGCGGCCGTACGGCCCGTGCGGGCGAGTCCGGCAGTGTCGTGACCCTGGTCACCCCCGACCAGCGCCGTGACTTCACCCGCCTGATGACCATGGCCGGCGTCACCGCCGAGGTCACCTCGGTGCGGTCGGGCGAGGAGGAGCTGACCCGGATCACGGGCGCCCAGGCCCCGTCCGGTGTCCCGGTCGTCATCCAGGCCCCGGTCGTGGAGCGCGAGCGCACCCGCCGTAGCCCGTCCTCCTCGTCGTCGCGGGGCCGTCGTGGCCGTCCGGCCGGGGCAGGCGAGGGCCGGTCCGCCGGTGGTGCGGCTCGGCGTGGCGGCAGTGGCGGCAGCGCCGGCGGCAGCAGCAGCCGGGGGCAGCGACGGTCGTCCTTCGGTCCTGCGGCCTGAGGACCAACTCGGCGCCTTCGGGCGCCCGTTCGGCCCCCGATCCTCCTTCTCTCTGTGAGGCAACATGCGCTGTGTCATCGCCCGGTATCCCTTCGACCTCACCAAGATGGGTGTCCTGGAGACGATGAAGGGCATCAAGCCCGAGCTGATCACGGGTGAGTCCGTGACCATCGGGCGGCGCCGCTACCCCGTCAAGCAGGTGGGGCAGGTCATCACCCGGCAGGACCCCCGCGACTTCAACAGCGGCGAGGTCATCCGGGCCATGACCCGGCTCGGCTTCACCTGCCACGGACTGCCCGAGGCCGTGCCCGCGCACGTCCTCACCCCGCTGGAGAACGCGTCGGCCCTGCTGGGCAGCGGCGCGGCCCAGGACGTGTCGGAAACCGTGTAGAAGCGACACCAGTACAGCTGAGAGGGGCCCTGCCGACGCGCGTCGGCAGGGCCCCTCTCGGCGTTCTCCGGGCCGGGCGGTACCCCTGCTGAACGGGCAGATGAACAGCGGGTTAGCATATGAGCGCCGCCTAGCTCGAAAGAGAAACCTGTGCCTGTCAACGAGGACTCGTTCACCAACTGGAAGACCCGCGAGGAGATCGCGGAGTCGATGATCCCGATGATCGGGAAGCTGCACCGCGAGCGGGACGTCACGGTCCTGCTGCACAGCCGCTCCCTGGTCAACAAGTCGGTGGTCAGCATCCTCAAGACCCACCGGTTCGCCCGCCAGATCGCCGGCGAGGAACTCTCGGTCGTCGAGACCCTCCCCTACCTGCGGACCCTCACCACGCTCGACCTGGGCCCCTCGCAGATTGACATCGGCATGCTCGCCGCGACCCACCGGAGCGACGAACGCGGCCTGTCCGTCGAGGAGTTCACCGCCGAGGCCGTCGCCGGTGCCACCGGCGCCAACAAGATCGAGTGCCGCGAGGGCCGCGACGTCGTCCTCTACGGTTTCGGCCGCATCGGCCGCCTGGTCGCCCGCCTGCTCATCGAGAAGGCCGGCTCGGGCAACGGTCTGCGGCTGCGCGCCATCGTCGTACGACAGGGTGGCGAACAGGACATCGTGAAGCGCGCCTCGCTGCTGCGCCGCGACTCGATCCACGGCCAGTTCCAGGGCACGATCACCGTCGACGAGGCGAGCAACACGATCGTCGCCAACGGCAACGAGATCAAGGTGATCTACGCGGGCGACCCGTCGGAGGTCGACTACACGGCGTACGGGATCAAGGACGCCATCCTGATCGACAACACGGGCAAGTGGCGTGACCGGGAAGGGCTTTCGCAGCATCTGCGGCCCGGCATCGACAAGGTCGTACTGACCGCGCCCGGCAAGGGCGACGTCCCCAACATCGTGCACGGCGTCAACCACGACACGATCAAGCCGGACGAGCAGATCCTGTCCTGCGCGTCCTGTACCACCAACGCGATCGTGCCACCGCTGAAGGCGATGGCCGACGAGTACGGTGTGCTGCGCGGCCATGTGGAGACCGTCCACTCGTTCACCAACGACCAGAACCTGCTGGACAATTACCACAAGGCCGACCGGCGCGGCCGTTCGGCGCCGCTGAACATGGTGATCACCGAGACCGGTGCCGCCTCCGCAGTCGCCAAGGCGCTGCCCGACCTCAAGGCCCCGATCACCGGCAGCTCGATCCGGGTCCCGGTGCCGGACGTCTCGATCGCGATCCTCAGCCTGCGGCTCGGCCGCGAGACCACCCGCGCCGAGGTCCTCGACTATCTCCGCGATGTCTCACTGACCTCGCCGCTCAAACGGCAGATCGACTTCACCACCGCCCCGGACGCGGTGTCGAGCGACTTCATGGGCTCGCGCCACGCCTCGATCATCGACGCGGGCGCCACCAAGGTCGACGGCGACAACGCGATCCTCTACCTCTGGTACGACAACGAGTTCGGCTACTCCTGCCAGGTCGTCCGCGTCGTCCAGCACGTCTCCGGGGTCGAGTACCCGACGTATCCCGCACCCGCCGTCTGAGGCCTTCTGCCCCGGCGCGCCGAACGTGTGACGGCCCGGCCACCCCCAAGTCGGGGCGGCCGGGCCGTCGTTGTCACAGACTCGCGCGGACGTGCGTTGCGTCAGCGTGTACTGCGCTTACCTCGGTAGAGCACCACGAATCCGGCGACGAGGAGCAACGCGCCGGCCACCGCGGGCCACAGATTCGCGCCGGTCTCCGCCAGCCCGCCCTCTGCCTGCGGTTGGTTCGGGCCTACGGCGGCGTAGCTCTCCCCGCCCGAGGACGAGTCGGGCGGTGTCGCCACGGGGCTGCCGACCTGGCCGCCGGAGCCGTTGTCCGAACTCCCCTGCGTCTCGGTCGGCTTGGACCCCTCGGTCTTCGTGTCGGCCTTGGGGACCGAGACGGCGGTCGTCAGGTCACCGGGGTCGGTGGTCTGGGTGTCGGTGGGCTCGGAGGCATTGGTCCCGGTGTCCGGGGCGCTCGTCGCGGGATCAGCGGTGGGCTGGTCACCATTGCCGCCGTTACCGCCGTTGCCGCCGTTCCCCTCGTTGCCACCGTTCCCGGCGGGCTCGTCGGACGCGGTGGCCGTGGGCGCCGCCGTAGCGGTGTCGGTGGCCGACGGGGACTCCTGCGGCTCACCGGAACCCCCACCGTTCCCGGAGCCGCCACCCGAACCCGAACCGGAGCCGTCACCGGAACCGGAGCCGTCGCCCGAGCCCCCGGGGTCGTTGTCCGTCCCGGCGCCGCACCTCTTGTCGTCGTTGATGCAGTTGACCATGTCCTTCATCAGGCCCTCGTCGAAGACGTTGATGAAGTCGCCGTGGTCGGTGACGGGCTTGTGCTGCTGCTCGGGGAAGGAGTCCACCGCGAACAGCGGGGTCGTCTTGCCGCCGTCCTGGAGGCTCGGCGCGTCGACGTCGTAGACGATCCGCTGCACCAGCTGCGGAATGGCCTCGAAGCCCGCGGGGCAGGTGCCGTCGGCGGCCTCGAAGGCCACGTGGGTGCGGTGGTTGGCGCTGTCGATGTTGCGGCCGTCCCAGCAGCTCTGGAACTTGAAGGTGCGCACCACGTCGCTGCCCGAGGGGCACAGCGGGTACTTGTCCTTGAGCTGCCGGTCCTCGAACCCGGTGCAGCTCCAGGAGGCGTTGGCGTTGGCCGGGCCGTTCACGAAGGCCTTGGCGTCGCCGGTGATGATGCGCAGGAGGCGCGGCATCGCGACGACCTTGCTCTTCGGGTTTCCGACGAACGTCAGCGTGGCCGCCTTCGCGGTGACGATCTGACCGGAGTTGCCCTCGGTGCCGCCGCCGGGCTTGTCGGCGTCCTGCTCCTGCTTGCCGTTCTGGAGGCGCAACACGGGCCAGTAGTAAGTGGACTTGTCGCCCGGGTTCTCGCAGCTCGTGTCGGCCTTCGCGAGATCGTCGTCGCTGGCGAAGGCGTTGTTCGACTGGTTGCCGATGTAGTCGTGGAAGTGGTGGGCGCCGTTGGTGACTCCGGGCGCGACGATCACGTTGTCGGAGTTGAACAGGCCGTTCTCGTTCACGCCACACGCGGTGACGAACGTGCCGCGGGAGGCGTCGGCCTGGTCCTGCGGAGTGTTCACGTTGGGCTGTACGGAGGTGATGTCCGCGTAGTCCGAGGCGACGGGCCCGTTGGTGGACTGCTGGTTGCCCTGCTGGTCCTGCCCGTCGCCCTGCTGCTGGTCCTGGCCGCCCTGGTCGTCGCCGCCGCCGTCCTGGCCGCCGCTCTGATCGCCGTTCTGGTCACCGTTCGTGGGGGCGATCAGGGTGCAGCCGGCGAGTGCGTCGAGGCCCTCCGGGCGGTCCCCGACACGCGCGATGGCGTCGTCGATCCGTCCGATGGTCGCGGCGCGCTTCTCCTTCAACGGATTCATGATCGCGTTGTCGGCGAAGGAGGCGTCCTGGCGTATGGACTCCGTCGAGTCCTTCAGTTTCTGGTAGGCCTCGGTTATCTGCTGGTCCAGAAGCGCGAGTTGGGTGTCGACGTCGGTCTTCGCCTCGTCGGGGACCGTCGTCAACTGGGTGCCGATGTCCGGGCAGTCGATCGTGGCGCCGTCCGATGCCGCATCCGGAGAGCCTTGCTGGGCAGAATCACCGCCCCAACCACCTTCGGACGCCGACGCGTAGACGTTCGCCGCCACCAGTCCTCCGCCGCCCAGCATCAGGGCGACTGCTGCCATCGTCGCGCGTCGTGCGCCTGTGGGGCGTCTGCGCGTGTTGCGTGCCAAGGAAGTTGCTCCTACGCGTATCGGTCGGCCCGGATCGTCCCGGCATGGAAATCCCCCGTCCCAATACGGAGCCGGACCCCGGTGTGTTCAACCGTCCCAAAAATTCATAGCGACCTCATATGGATCACCCGGCCCGATGGGCCTCATGAGCCCGGGTCACGTTCAGGAGAGGTAAAGGTCACAAAAACGTATCGGACATATCGCGCTTCAACCTTCACACGAGGCACACACGTTGGCTAAGTTGACGCTCAGACCGTACGACCTACTCCGGCGATCAGCGCCGGGCCGCACGGTTTGCGCCGAGTCCGGTGTGTCGCTCGCGACAGCCGGAGCCGAGGACCCAACCGACTTGGGGTGAATCGGCCCAACTGCCCGTTTGGGCAAGGGTCGTAGGGCAATCCTTCCGTGATCGGCCGCCCGAACCCGACAGCTAACTCGGTAGGCGCGTTACGGAAGGAGCACGTCTGCCATGCCGGCAGAACGAAGTACGCGCACCGGAGGCAGTGGCCCCACCGTGGACGACCGACCCAGCCGTGACGAAGTTCAGCGGCGGATCAACTCCCTTTACGACAGGGCCGAGACGGCCACCGGAAACTACAACGCCACACGCAAGATGTCCGGCGGCCCGCGCAAGCGCGTCGAGCCCCGTCCCAGCGCGTCGCGTCCTTCCGACCCCGCCCAAGACGCAGTCACCCGGCAGTTGTTCGACCGCGCTCGCGCCCAACTGGGCCCGACCGTGCCGGCGAAGCTGCCGCCCGGCAGGACTCCCGCCCGCTCGGCGGCACCCCGGCCCGAGCGGTCCGAGCGACGCCCCGAGCCCGAGGGCGGCGGCCGCGCACTCGAGGCGCAGCCCAGCCGAGCCGTGGCCGAACTGACCGCTGGGACCGGCGCACCAGAGTTCGCCGCCCCGCAACTCACCGCGCCTGTCGCGGAGTTGACGGCCGGACCCATCGCCGCACTGCCGCCCGCCGCACCCCAGTTGCCTCAGATGCAGCAGCTGGCTCAGATGCCCCAGCCGACCGTCATCGACCTGCCGCCCGTGCCCGCCATCGAAGTGCCGCCCACGCCCGCCGTACAGCCGCAGCAGTTCGCCGTCGCGGCCGCCCCGGCGCCGGTCTTCGACCCGCTGACCGCGGACCTGGAGCTGCTCCCGTACATCGCCGGACCGCGCACCGAACCCGCTCAGGCGAGTGCCCCCTGGCCGACGCCGGAGACGGCCTGGTCCGCCCCGGAAGCGGCCTGGTCCACCGGGCAGATGCCCATGGTCACCGAGCAGCAGCCGGCCTGGGCCACCGGTCAGATACCTGTAGTTGCCGAACAGCAGCCCGCCTGGTCCACCGGCCAGATGCCCGTGATGACCGAACAGCAGCCGTCTTGGTCAACCGGACAGATGCCCGTGGTCACCGAACAGCAGGCCTGGTCCACCGGGCAGATACCGATGGTGCCCCAGCAGCCCGCCGGCCAGCCCACCTGGTACACCACACCGGAACCGGACTGGCGCCCGCCGCAGCAGGAGTGGCAGCCGACCGCCCCCGCCGCCGAGGTCTCCTTCGCCGCGGCCCCGGCCGTCGCCCCCGAACTCACGCTGCCCACGGCTCCGACGATGGCCCCGGAAATCATCCTCCCGCCGGCCCCGACCATGAGCCCGGCACCCACCGCGGCCGCACCCGCCGCACTTCAGGACCCCACCGCGCAGAGCAAGACCAGCACGGCGCTCGCCTTCGCCCGCGCACAGATCGGCAGGCCGTGCCTGTGGGGCGCGGCGGGACCGGACGCGTACGACTGCTCCAGCCTCACCCAGGCCGCCTGGAAGGCGGCGGGAGTCCTCCTCCCGCGCACCACCCAGGAACAGTCCGGCGCCGGCGCCCTCGTCCCGCTCACGGACATCCGCCCCGGCGACCTGATCTTCTTCTACGACAGCATCGACCACGTCGGCCTCTACACCGGCAACGGCCTGATGATCCACGCGCCGAGCCCGGGTACGCCGATACGCGAGGAGTCGATCTTCTACGCCGGTGCCGCCGCGATCCGGGGCGCCGTACGGCCCGCCTGATCCGATCGGGGCCGGGCATTTCCCGGCCCTGACCGCACACCCCGCGACACTCCCGGCCAAGCGCCTCATTGATCCGTACGAGTGGTGCATCCTGGGACACGGTCGTAGCGTCGTCAGAGACACGACGACCGTGCCCCGGCAGGCGGGCCCACCGCCGGTGCGGGTGCGGGGCGACGAGGACGAACAGACGGCCGGGAGCGGACATGTACAAACACACCATGGTCGGAATCGTCACGCTCTGTGCCGCGGCCCTGATCGGGCCGACCGTCGGCACCTCGTCGGCGGCCCCGGCCACGGTCCCGGTGACCGCCCACCGACAGCTCCAGGACCCCGTGCTCGTCGACTGCCTGTGGCACCCCGAGGTGCGCCCCACCGACTTCATGCTCGCCTGCGGCGACGGCAACAGCCGCCTCACGTCGCTGCGTTGGACGTCCTGGAACGCCAACTCCGCGACGGCCACGGGCATCAACGTGGTGAATGACTGCAAGCCCTATTGCGCGGTGGGCAAGTTCCACTCGTTCCCGGTGACCGTCCGCCTCGACTCCGCGCAGACCTGGAAGCGGCATCCGCAGGTGCGGCAGTACGGCGAGATCACTCTGACGTACCCCGGCGCGAGGCCGGACAAGTTCCAGCACACCGTGACCTACCCGCTGTGGAACTGACTCAGAGCGACAACTCCGCCACCAGCGGCCGGTGATCCGAGATCTCCGTCCTCGGCACGCACACCTCCCCTACGGCGCCCTCCCCTAGCCCCGTCGTCATGATGTGGTCGAGCTGGACGAGCGGCCGGTGTGACGGAAAGGTCGCCGGCCGGGCCGAACTCCGCCAGCCACGCGGCGCGGTCGCGTTCAGGGTGAGGCGGGGAAGGGCTCCGAAGAGGTTGAAGTCGCCCATCAGCACCTGGGGTTGGGGCAGCTCGGCGATCCAGCGGCGCACGGTGCGCAGTTGCCCGATGTTCCACCCCGGCACGAACGAGAGATGGACGGCCACGACGGTGAACGGGCCGCGCGGTCCTTCCAGTACGGCGGCCAGGACGGCCCGGGGCTGATCCCGGGCCAGCACCGGAACCGCCCGCCCGGCCACCCGCAGCGGCATGCCGAAGGGCGCCGCCGGCAGCCGTAGGGCCCGCCACTCGTGGACCGGAAGCCGGGACAGCAACGCCAGTCCGTGCGAAGGGACTTCGGGCTGCTGGACGGTGGGGCCGTAGACGCGCATCCCGGGTTCGGTCGGGTCCTGGACCCAGCCCCGGCCCGGCACAGAACGGCAGTGCAGCGCCGTCGCGTAGCGCCAGTCACGGGCGCCCATCGCGTCGGCGGCGACGGCTGCCTGATCGACACCGCCCGACCGTTCCTGGAGGCAGTCGATCTCCTGGAGTGCCAGCACGTCGGCGTCCAGGCCCGCGACGGCTTCGGCGAGGGGAGCCGCGGGATCGCCGGGGGCACCGCGGGTCGGGCGGCCGTCCGGCTGGATCCGCCGGCCGTGCAGCACGTTGAACGTCGCGCATCTCACCAGTAACTCACCCATGATCAGGCCGCATTGTACGTAGGTCACCTGTGGGTGAGCTCCCCCGGTTCCCCCGCCGCGAAAATATACTTGCGTAACTCAATCAATCCGCTATAGTTGAGTAAGTCAAGCAAACTTACGCGGTCGCATCACAGAGGCGCAGCGTACGGAGCGGATGGAGACCGCCATGGACGACGCGCCCCGGACCCCGGCCGCTCCCGGTCCGCTCGCCTCCTTCGCCCGGTTCGTGGCGCTGGGCGGCGGTGTCGGGCTCCTCTCCAGCGGCGCCGTCGCGCTGCTGGCCGAGCAGCTGCCCTGGGCGCTGGCGAACGCGCTGATCACCGTCGTCTCCACCCTCCTGTGCACGGAACTCCACGCCCGTTTCACCTTCGGCTCGGGCCGGCACGCTGGATGGCGCCAGCACTGGCAGTCGGCGGGCTCGGCCGCGGCTGCCTACGTGGTGACCTGCGCCGCGATGTTCGTCCTGCACCTGGTGCAGTCGTCGCCCGGGGCGCTGACCGAGCAGATCATCTACCTCGGTGCTTCGGGGCTCGCCGGACTCGCCCGGTTCCTTCTGCTGCGCCTGTACGTCTTCGCCACCGGTCGTGGCCGGGCGGCCCCGACCGGCTCGTGGCAACTCCAGCGCCCTCAGGGCATGTTGAAGGCTCCGGCTACCGTAGGCACCTTGCATCAGCGACAGTTCGTTCTCGCCTCCAACTGAGTTCTCCCGGTGATCAGTTACGCTGACCGTTTCCAATTCACAGGCGGCGGGGGCATGTTCACCAAGCGATTGATTGCGGGCGCACTGACAGCACTTCTGATCGGAGCGCTCAGCGCATGCGGCGGCGGAAGCGGGAGCGACGACAGTTCGCGTGCCGTGTCCGGTGTCGGTCAGAGCGGTTCGAGCACCGCGCAGGAGGCCCGGCCGACCCCCGACACCGTGACCGGGCTCCGCGACTCGGTCCGTCACCTCGCCAGGCAGACGACGAAGGGGACCCGGCCGCACACCGTCACCAAGTGCTCGTCCGCCACCAAGAAGGTCCGGCACACGTCCAGTTCGGGCACGGGCTCCAAGAAGAAGACCCGCACCTGGTCCACCACCGAGCAGTACCGGAAGTGCTCGAAGGTACGCAGCGGCACCGAGACGTACACCCGGATCGTCCGCGCGGAACGGTGGTGCGTGAGTCTGGACGACGTCGGCGGCAACACCGCAAAGGACGACGTCTGGTACCAGGTCACGCGCGCCGCCTACGACGAGGCACGCATCGCGGACGAGCACGCGCGCGTGGAGTTCACTCCGACCGGTTCGGGCTGCTGAGAGCCCGGTCCGACGACGCGACCCCGGAACGAATTACGAATCGGGGTCCCGTTCTTCGAGTCATTTCGCGATCACAGACGTACCTGCGGTCATGGGCGCCCAGCGCCGACCCGCCACGTCACCGACTCGGAGAACAGGCACCCCATGAACGCATCCGCACCGCACAACCCCGCCGCCGACGGAACCGCCCAGATCGGCGTCACCGGCCTCGGCGTGATGGGCCGCAACCTCGCACGCAACTTCGCCCGCAACGGCTACACGGTCGCCGTCCACAACCGATCGCCGCACCGCACCCATGAGTTGATGAAGGAGTACGGCGACGAGGGCGCCTTCGTCCCGGCCGAGACGGCCCAGGAGTTCGTGGCCGCGCTCGAAAAGCCCCGCCGCCTGATGATCATGGTGCAGGCCGGTCCGGCCACCGACGCCGTGATCGACGAGTTCGCCGCGCTGATGGAGCCCGGCGACATGATCATCGACGGCGGCAACGCGCACTTCGCCGACACCCGCCGCCGTGAGGCCGCCCTGCGCGACAAGGGCCTGCACTTCGTCGGCGCCGGGGTCTCCGGCGGCGAGGAGGGCGCGCTGAACGGGCCGTCGATCATGCCCGGCGGTTCGGCGGAGTCGTACGCCGTGCTGGGTCCGATGTTCGAGTCCGTCAGCGCGAAGGTCGACGGTGAGGCCTGTTCCACGCACATCGGGACCGACGGCGCCGGGCACTTCGTCAAGATGGTGCACAACGGCATCGAGTACGCCGACATGCAGCTCATCGCCGAGGCGTACGACCTGCTGCGACAGGTCGGCGGCTACACCCCCGCCGAGATCGCGGACGTCTTCCGCCGCTGGAACGAGGGCCGGCTCGGCTCCTACCTGATCGAGATCACCGCCGAGGTCCTCGCCCACACCGACGCGGAGACCGGGAAGGCCTTCGTCGACATCGTCATCGACGCGGCCGGGCAGAAGGGCACCGGCCGCTGGACCGTGCAGACCGCGCTGGAGCTGGGTTCGCCGGTCACCGCGATCGCCCAGGCCACGTTCGCCCGTGCCTCCTCCAGCCAGGGCGACCTGCGCGCGGCCTACCGCGGACTGCCCGGCGGCACCACTCCCCCGCTGAGCCGCACCGAGGCCGACCGGTTCACCGCCCAGGTCGAGCAGGCGCTGTACGCCTCGAAGGTCATCGCCTACGACCAGGGCTGGAAGATGATCCAGGACGCGGCGACCGAGTTCGACTGGTCGATCGACCTCGCCGCGGTCGCCGGGATCTGGCGCGGCGGCTGCATCATCCGCGCCTCCTTCCTCGACCGCATCCGTGCCGCGTACACGGCCGACCCGGGGCTGGTCAGCCTGCTGGGCGAGGAGCGTTTCGCGCAGGAGATCGGCGACGCGCAGGTCCCCTGGCGCGAGGTGGTCGCCTCCGCGGCCCGCCGCGGCATCCCCGTCCCCGCGTTCTCCGCCGCGCTGTCGCACTACGACACGCTGCGCGCCGACCGGCTGCCGGCGGCCCTGCTCCAGGGCCAGCGCGACTTCTTCGGCGCCCACACCTACGGCCGTACGGACCGTACCGGTGCCTTCCACACGCACTGGTCCCGGCCCGGCCGCCCGGAGACGACGGCCTGAGCCGTGCGCGCATGACGTTCCGGCCCTCCTGCTCAGGCAGGGGGGCCGGAGTTCTGTGTGCCGCTACCCGACGGGCGGTGCCGTGCTGTCGCGTATGACGAGTTTCGTGGGCACCAGCGTGGTGCCGTGCTCGTCACCGCGCTCCCGCATCCGCCGTAGGACACCTTCGACGCACAGGCGGCCGACCTCGGCGAAGTCCTGGTGGACGGTGGTGAGGGGTGGCAGGAAGGAGCCGGCCTCGGGGATGTCGTCGAAGCCGATGACGCTGACGTCCTCGGGGATGCGCCGGCCGCGCTCGTGGAGGGCCCGCAGCAGGCCCAGCGCCATCTGGTCGTTGGCCGCGAACACCGCCGTGCAGTCGGCCTGTTGGGCAAGTTCCAGTCCCACGCGGTAGCCGGACTCCGCGGACCAGTCGCCGCGTACGACGGGGGGCACGAGCCGTCCCGCGTCGGTGAGTTCGGCGCTCCAGGCGTCGGCTCGGCGCTGGGCCGCGAAGGACTCCTCGGGGCCCGCCAGATGCCAGACCGTGCGGTGGCCGAGGTCGAGGAGGTGGCGTACGGCGGCCCGCGCGCCGCCGTTCTGGTCGGTGTCGACCACGCTGTAGCGGTCGCCCGCGTCGGAGTCGGCGACGACGACCTGGACGTGGGGTGGCAGGGAGATGGTCGCCGCGTCCAGGAGGTGGACCTCCATGATGGCGATGACGGCGTCGACGGCGAGTTCGCCGAGGCGGGAGAAGGCGCCGCGCACCTCGTCCTGGGTGGGCACGGCGACCGGCAGGAGCGTGACGGCGTAGCCCTCGTGCGCGGCGGAGGTGGCGATCGCCTCCAGGGTGCGCATGTTGCCGGTGGTGGAGAGGTTGAAGGTGATCACGCCGATGGTGCGGAACTCCCCGCGTTTGAGCGCGCGGGCGGCACTGTTGGGCCGGTAGCCCAGCTCCTTCATGGCGGCGAGAACCTGTTGCCGGGTCTCCTCGTTGACGCCCTCGAAGCCATTGGACACGCGGGAGACCGTCTGTGACGACACGCCGGCGACACGCGCGACATCCGCCATGGACGCGCTCGGGGCGCGTCTCGACGACCGTTTCCCGGTGCGTCTGCGTGGCTTCTCCGTACCGCCCGGGGCACCGTCCACTGTGTCCACCTGTATCCCTCACATATCGATCCGATCGCCTCGGCCGTGTTTCCCCAAACGACCCTTGACCACCGACATTGGGGCAGTGTAGACATGCCGCCATCAGATGTTTACGTAAACATAACAGCCCGGGGCCGTTCTGGACCGTGCCGTTTACGCAACATCGCGACGGCGTGTGACGCCGGTTCCGAGATGGACGAGCGAGGAACTACATGACGACGCTTCAACCCCCTGCGGCCGCGACTCGGCCTCCTACCAGGCCATCGGCGAAACGAGACCGCCGTTCCTGGACAGGGTGGGGTTTCATCGGACCCTTCGCGGTGGTCTTCGCCTTCGTCTTCCTGGCTCCGATCGCGTACTCGATCTATCTCAGCCTCTTCCGCGACCAGCTCATCGGCGGCAACCACTTCGTCGGCCTGGACAACTACAAGCAGGCCTTCCAGGACGACCAGTTCTGGTCCTCCCTGGAGCGGGTCTCGCTGTTCCTGGTGATCCAGGTGCCGATCATGCTCGGCATCGCCCTGTTCGTGGCGCTCGCCCTGGACAGCGGCCGGCTCTTCGGCCGGGACTTCTTCCGGATCTCGATCTTCCTGCCGTACGCCGTGCCCGCCGTGGTCGCCACCCTGATGTGGGGCTTCATGTACGGCACCCAGTTCGGTCTGGTCGGTGACATCAACAGCGCGTTCGACGTCACGCTGCCCGACCCGCTCTCGGCCCATCTGGTGCTGGCCTCGATCGGCAACATCGTGACCTGGGAGTTCGTCGGCTACAACATGCTGATCTTCTACTCCGCGCTGCGGGTCATCCCGACCTCGCTGTACGAGGCGGCGGAGATCGACGGCGCCGGCCAGTTCCGCGTCATCACGGCCATCAAGCTACCCGCGATCCGCGGCGCCCTGGTCATCGCGACGATCTTCTCGATCATCGGCAGCTTCCAGCTCTTCAACGAGCCGAGCATCCTGCGGCCGCTGGCGCGCAACGCGATCACGACGGACTACACACCGAACTTCTACACGTACTCACTGTCCTTCAACGGACAGCAGCACAACTACTCCGCGGCGGTCGCCATCATCATGGGGCTGATCACCATGATCATCGCCTACGTCGTGCAGCTCCGCGGCATGCGCAAGGGAGCCTGAGCCATGAGCACCCCCGTCACCACCGCCTCTCCCTCCGCGTCCACGCCGTCCGGCGGCGGCCACAAGGGCGCGCCCCGCTTGCGCACACCCCGCAAGAAGCACTCCCCCGGGCGCCCCAAGCGCAGCATCCTGCTGACCGTGCTCACCGGTCTGGTCCTGGTCTACACCGTGGTGCCGCTGCTGTGGCTGGTCATCAACGCGACCAAGACGCAGCAGGGACTCTCCGACTCCAACGGCCTGTGGTTCGCCCACCACTTCGCCCTCTGGTCGAACATCCACGACACGTTCACCTACCACGACGGCATCTTCGGCCGCTGGCTGCTGAACACCCTGCTGTACGTCGTGCTCGGCGCCGGCGGTGCCACCTTCCTGTCGATCCTCGGCGGCTACGCGCTGGCGAAGTTCAGCTTCCCCGGGAAGCGCGCCGTCTTCGCCGTGGTCATCGGTGCCGTAGCGGTTCCCGGTACGGCCCTCGCGGTGCCGACCTTCCTGATGTTCAGCAAGGTGGGGCTCACTGACACTCCGTGGGCGGTGATCATCCCCTCGCTGGTCTCGCCGTTCGGCCTGTATCTGATGTGGGTCTTCGCCACCGAGGCCATCCCGGTCGAACTCCTCGAAGCCGCGCGGATCGACGGAGCGGGCGAGATCCGCACCTTCTTCCAGGTCTCGCTGCCGCTGCTCGCGCCCGGTGTCGTGACGGTGCTGCTGTTCACCACGGTCGCGACGTGGAACAACTACTTCCTGCCGTTGATCATGCTCAGGGATCCGAACTGGTATCCGCTGACCCTGGGCCTGAGCGCCTGGAGCTCCCAGGCCCAGACGATCGGCGGCGACGTCATCTTCAACTTGGTGATCACGGGTTCGCTGCTCACCATCGTGCCGCTGATCGCCGCGTTCCTGCTGCTCCAGAAGTACTGGCAGTCGGGTCTCGCCGCCGGAAGCGTCAAGGAATAACCCAACCCTCAAGAAGTCCCACCCACGAAGAAGTGGAAGCACCTCCATGCGCAGAACCACCAGCCGCCTGCTGCGCGGCCTCGCCGTCCTCTCCGTCCTCTCCCTGGGGGCGACCGCGTGCGGCAGTTCGGACGACAGCAGCTCCAGCACCAAGGCAGTCTCCGCGTCGGACATCCAGGCGGCCCTGAAGAAGGGCGGCACGGTCAACGTCTGGGCCTGGGAGCCCACGCTGAAGACGGTCGCCGCCGACTTCGAGAAGAAGTACCCCAAGGTCAAGATCAACCTGGTCAGCGACAAGTCCGGTGACAAGTACTACACCGCGCTGTCGAACGCGATCGCGGCCGGGAAGGGCGTCCCGGACGTCTCCCAGGTCGAGTACTTCGCGCTGAGCCAGTACTCGCTCACCAAGGGCCTGACCAACCTGGCGCCGTACGGCGCCGACAAGCTGGCCTCCAAGTACACGGCCGGTCCGTGGAACGCGGTGAGCGACGGCGACAAGGTCTACGGCCTGCCGATGGACTCGGGCCCGATGGCGATGTTCTACAACAAGAAGGTCTTCGACAAGTACAAGATCGCCGTCCCGACCACGTGGGACGAGTACGTCGTCGCGGCCCAGAAGCTGCACAAGGCCGACCCGAAGGCGTACATCGCCAACGACGCCGGTGACGCGGGCTTCACCACCAGCATGCTGTGGCAGGCCGGTTCGCGCCCCTACAAGGTCGACGGCACCAAGGTGACGGTCAACTTCGAGGACGCGGGCGCCAAGAAGTACACGGAGACCTGGCAGAAGCTGATCGACCAGAAGCTCCTCGCGCCGATCAACGGCTGGACCGACGACTGGTACAAGGGCCTCGGTGACGGCACCATCGCCACCCTGACCACCGGCGCCTGGATGCCCGCCAACTTCGTCAGCGGTGTCGCCGGTGCCTCCGGTGACTGGCGCGCGGCCCCGATGCCGCAGTGGACCGCGGGCGACAAGGCCAGCGCGGAGAACGGCGGTTCGTCCCTCGCCCTGCCGACGCTCGGCAAGAACAAGGAACTCGCCTACGCGTTCGTCGAGTACGCCAACGCCGGCGCCGGCATCCAGACCCGCGTGAACGAGGGCGCCTTCCCGGCGACCAAGGCGGAGCAGCAGTCGGCGGCGTTCCAGAACAAGGCGTTCCCGTACTTCGGCGGGCAGCAGGCGAACAAGATCTTCGCCCAGTCCGCGTCCGAGGTCGCTTCCGACTGGTCGTACCTGCCCTTCCAGCAGTACGCCAACTCGATCTTCAACGACACCGTCGGCAAGGCCTACATCTCGGGCACCACGCTGGCCCAGGGTCTGAAGAGCTGGCAGGACGCCTCGATCAAGTACGGCAAGGAGCAGGGCTTCACGGTCTCGAAGTGACCCGCTCGAAGTAACCGGCTCGAAGAAGTAACCGGCACCACCCCGGGAGCCGCCGCTGAGCAGCGATCGCTCAGCGGCGGCCCGCCCGGAATCCACCACGCATCTCGTACCGCCCGCCTGTGCAGTAACCGGAAGGACCATCATGATCTCCACCCTCCTGTCCCAGTTGCGGCACGGGCCGGACGGTGCCACCACCCCCCGTCTCGCCTACGGCGCCGACTACAACCCGGAGCAGTGGCCGCGGGAGGTGTGGGACGAGGACATCCGGCTGATGCGCGAGGCCGGCGTCAACATCGTCTCCCTGGGGATCTTCTCCTGGGCCCGCATCCAACCGGCCCGGGACGCATGGGACTTCGGCTGGCTCGACGAGATCATGGACCTGTTGCACGCGGGCGGCATCGGCGTCGACCTGGCCACCGCCACCGCGTCCCCGCCGCCGTGGCTGAGCACGGAGCACCCGGAGATCCTCCCGGTCACCGCGGCCGGCGAGACCCTGTGGCCCGGGGGCCGTCAGCACTGGCGCCCCACCTCGCCCGTCTTCCGCGAGCACGCGCTGCGCCTGGTACGGAAGTTGGCCGAACGCTACGCGGACCACCCGGCGCTGGTCGCCTGGCACGTCTCCAACGAGCTCGGCTGCCACAACGTCTACGACTACTCCGACGACGCGGCCCGCGCCTTCCGCGACTGGCTGCGCGCCCGCTACACCACGATCGACACGCTCAACCAGGCCTGGGGCACGGCCTTCTGGTCCCAGCGGTACAGCGACTGGGAGCAGATACTGCCGCCCCGGCTTGCCGCCTCCTTCCCGAACCCCACCCAGCAGCTGGACTTCAAGCGCTTCTCCTCCGACGCGCTCAAGGACCATCTGCGCGTGGAGCGCGACCTGTTGCGCGAGATCACCCCGAACGTGCCGGTCACCACCAACTTCATGGTGATGGGCAACACCAAGGGCATGAACTACGCCGACTGGGCCGCCGAGATCGACTTCGTCTCCAACGACCACTACGTCACGCCCGGTTCGCAGGACCGCGACGAGTTGTCCTTCTCCGCGAACCTCGTCAGCGGCATCTCCGTCGGCCGCCCGTGGTTCCTCATGGAGCACTCCACCAGCGCCGTCAACTGGCAGCCCGTCAACGTGGCCAAGCGCCCCGGCGACCTGGCCCGCGACTCCCTGCTGCACGTGGCGCACGGTGCCGACGCCGTCTGCTACTTCCAGTGGCGCCAGTCGGCCGCAGGCGCCGAGAAGTACCACTCCGCGATGGTTCCGCACGCCGGTGCCGACAGCGAGGTCTTCCGCGCGGTGGCCGAACTCGGCCGCACGCTGCGGACGTTGGCCCCCATCGCCGGATCGGACCGCGAGACGGCCCGGGTCGGCATCGTCTTCGACTGGGAGTCCTGGTGGGCGAGCGAGCAGGACTCGCACCCCACCGACCGGCTCGACTACCGCCAGGAGGCGCTCGACTGGTACTCCGCCCTCCTCGACCTCGGCGTACGGGCGGACATCGTCACCGCGCAGACCGCCCTGGACCGCTACGACGTGGTGATCACGCCGGTGCTGCACATGATCCCGGCGGCCTTGTCCAAGGAGCTCACGCGCTACGTCGAGCAGGGCGGCCACCTCGTCTCCACCTACTTCTCCGGTGTCGTGGACGAGAACGACCACATCTGGCTCGGCGGCTACCCGGGCGCCCTGCGCGACCTGTTGGGCATCCGCATCGAGGAGTTCGGCCCGCTGCTCGACGGCGACACGGTCGAGGTGGACCTCGACGGCACCGCCACGGGCTCCCTGTGGACCGACCGGATCACGGTGACCGACTCCGAGGTGGAGGTGCTGGCCCACTACCGCAGCGGTGCGTACGCCGGCCGCCCCGCCGTCACCCGCCGTACGGTGGGCGGGGGTTCGGCCGCGTACGTCTCCACGCGCCTGGGCCGCGAGGGCCTCACCGGCCTGCTCCCCGAGTTGCTCGCACCCGCCGGCGTCGGCAGTGAACTCCCGGACACCGCAAGGGGAGTTGTCGAGCTGACCGTGCGCCGCAACGCCGAGAGCCGCTACCTGTTCCTGGTCAACCGGACCGACGACACAGTGCCGTTGACCGGCCTGTCCGGGGAACTGCTGGTCGGCAGTGCGGGCGAGGACGGCTTCCCCGTACTCTCCCCCAGGGATGTCGCCGTAGTACGCCAGCCCGCGCACTGACGACGGCTCAGGTGAGTTCGAGCAGCCCCCGGCGGACGGCCTCCGACACGGCCGCCGCCCGGTTGTCGACCTTGAACTTGCGGTAGATCCGCACGAGATGGGTCTTGACCGTGGCCTCGCTGAGGAACAACACCTCGGCGATGGCCCGGTTGCTGCGTCCCTCGGCCATCAGCCGGACGACCTCGACCTCGCGCTGGGTCAACTCCTGTGCGGGGCTGACCACTTGGCCGACGAGTTCGCCGACGACCTCCGAGGCCAGCCCGACCGATCCCCCGGCGGCCGTACGGACCGCCTGGAAGAGTTCCTCCGGCGCTCCCGCCTTGAGCACATAGCCACGGGCGCCCGCCTCCAACGCCCGTACGACATCGGCCCGTCCGGCATAGCTGGTCAGCATGACGACGGCCACACCCGGTGCCCGCGCGGCGAGCCGACGCACGGCTTCGACGCCGTCGATCCCGCTCCCCGGCCCGGCGAACCGCAGATCCATCAGCGCGACATCGGGCGTCAACTGGGCTGCCAGCCGCACGGCTTCCTCACCACTGCCGGCCTCGGCGATCACGTCGAGGTCCGGTTCGCCGTCGAGCAGGGCGCGCAGTCCGGCCCGTACGACGGCGTGGTCGTCCGCGACCAGGAGGCGGAGCGGTGCGGCGGTCATGCGGTGGTCGCCGCGGTCAGAGGTGCGACGGGCTGGATCCGCGGCAGGGCGGACACCGTGGCACGGACCCTGGTTCCCCGCCCCGGCATGCTGCTGACGTCGAGGTCTCCGCCGCATTCGCGCAACCGTGCCCTGGCCGCGGGCAGCCCGAAGCCGCGGTCAGCGCGGGCACCGGCCGCGAAGGCCACGTCGGGGTCGAAGCCCCGCCCGTCGTCGCTCACTTCGAGTTCCACCCGGTCCCGGTGCCGCCGGTAGCTGACCAACACGCTTGTCGCGCGGGCGTGTTCGCGTACGTTCGCCAGCGTGCTCTGGGCGACGCGGAAGAGGGTGGTGGCCGTGTGGTCGTCGAGGACCGGGTGATGCGCGCCCACCGCCCGGAACTGGACCCGGGTCCCGGCGCCCTCAGTCCGCGAGCGGGCGCACAGCAGCCGCAGCGCGTCCTCCAGGCCCGCTTCGGCGACGGCGGCGGGAGTGAGATCGCGGATCATCCGCCGGGTCTCCGCCAGATTCGCGCCGAGGCCGTCGGTGACGGCGCGGACCCGGGTGCGTGCCACGTCCGGCCGCTCGTCCCAGTCGCGCTCGGCCACCTGGAGCAGCATCACGCTGCCGGCCAGTTCCTGGGCCAGGGTGTCGTGCAGGTCGCGGGCGATGCGGGTGCGCTCCGCGAGTACGCCCGCCTGCCGCTGTTGCTGGGCCAACGTGTCCCGGGTGTCCCGCAGTTCCTCCACGAGCCGCTGGCGGACGGTCGCGTCCCGCTGCTGCGTCCGGTACAGGGCGACGGTCGCCCACACCGCCGCCAGGGGGACCAGCACGACCTCGGGGTCGAACCGCCCCACGGACCGGACGAGCGACCCCACGAGTACGACGGTGATCACGGCCACCGTCACCGCGGCGGCCCGCCGGTCGAGCACCCTCAGGGCGGCGCAGGCGAGCGGAACGGCGCACCACACGTAGGCAGTTGTCAGCGGTGCCTGGGTGAGGAAGGTCAGGACGGTCCACAGCAGGATCAGTACGGGAATCCAGGCGCGTCTGCCGAACGGCCCGAGCCGGTCCCACCACGTCAGTCCGCCCGCGTACACCAGGGCCAGCGCTCCGCTGAGGCTCACGATGTACCAGCACAACGGGATGTCGATCACGGCGAGCCGGACGAAGCCCGCCCCGACGACGAGGAACAGCGCGAGATGGGAGACGTGCTCCAGGGTGTGCCAACTGCCGTGAGCGGTCGGCGGAGTGCGAGTGGGCACGGCGGATCCCCTTGGGCCACATGATCCGGACAGGGCCCCCGAGTCTATCGACCACCTGTATGACCAGTGTGAACGGTGGGCACCGTCACGCCCCCGGATGCAGCCCCAGCCAGCCCGGCGAGGGATCGCCCTTGACCTCACCGAAGTAGAGGGAGAAGGTCTGCTTCCAGCGTTCGACCTCCGCGCGGTCGGCCATGAAGCGCGGGAAGCCGTCGATGTTCGCGTTGGGGTACTCCCAGATCGGCTTCAGTCCCGCCGGGAGCGTGGTGTCGGTCCGTACCGACCAGCCGTTGAAGGACGCCCGCTGCTGGGCGTCGGACAGCTGCCAGTTGAGGTAGAGCTTGGCGGCCGTCTGATTCCTGGCCTGCTTCAGGATCGCGGCGCGCTGGCCCCAGGCCATGAAGGGGTGGCCGTCGGGAACGACCCACTTCACGGGAGACGTGGAGGTCAGCGCGCCCGATGTGGCGACGCCGATCGCCTTCTGCCCGCCGCGGACCGCGTCTCCCGGGGAGTTGCTGCCCCGGGCGAACCGCACGTCCTGTCCGGCGAGCGCGGCCACCCACTCCCAGCCGTACCGCTGCGCGTACAGCGAGTAGAGGTAGAGGGACGCGTCGTCGTCGTGCGGGTAGGACGAGGCGATCTTCCCCTTCCACCTGGGGTCGATCAGATCGAGCGGGGACTTGGGAGCATCCGCACCGACCGCGGCGACGTCGTAAAGGAAGCTGAAACCGATCGCGCCGATGGCGACCCAGGCGCCCTGCGGGTCCTTGAACTTGTCGTAGACCTTCGAGAAGCCGGCCGCCTTGTAGGGCAGCAGGCGGCCCTGCTCCTTCCAGCGCGTGAAGTCCTGGAGCGTCTGGAGCTGTACGACATCGGGGACCAGGGTGTCGGTCGCGAACTGGTTGTCCACGCGCACGTCGTGGTACTTGCTGTAGTCGACGATCAGCGTCAGATCCATCTCGGGAAAACGCTTCCTGAAGGCCGCCTTGGTGGCGTCCTGCTGGGTCGGCGTGTCACCCCCGGCATAGATCACCAACTTGCCACCGTCCGCCAGAGCGGCCCGGTACAGCTCGTCGAGCGTCCGGGTCTCCTCGGCTCCTGAGCCACTCCGGGAGGACCGCCCGGACGAGGCGGCAGCGGCGGGCGTGGCCGCGGCACCAAGCACACTCATCCCGAGGGCGGCACCGGCTCCACCGGCAAGTACACGTCGTCTACTCAGAAAACTGGACACTCTACGGGGCCTCTCTGAGGGGGGCTTGAACCCATGAGCCGCGCGGGCGGAAGCCCGGTGCCATGGTCATCCGTGATTCTTCAGCCGCCCGGGGGCCGCTCGCGTCGTCCGTACGGAGCGAGGGATGCGCAAAAGGTTGAAGTGGCGTTCAACCGATCGGTTGAACGGATGCCCGGCGCCTGCCTTCGGTCATACGGGCGGCTCGACCCGTGCCGCATCGCCGACCTGCCGCACCTGATCAACCGTCAGGCGCCGGACGTCCCAGAGCAGTTCGGCCACGTCTGTCGCCACCGGTCTCTGGGATGGGGTGCCGTCGGGGAGGTCGATACCGGTGAGGACGGACAGGGTGTCGGCGGGGATGCCCAGGAGGGTCGCGAAGTCGACGAGCAGGTCGGGGGTCAGCTCCTTGCGGCCGTGGCCCACCATCCCGTACGTGGACGCGGACCAGTAGCGGCCGGTCATGAACAGGAACGTCCGGGCCATACCCATCCAGCTCAGGTTCCGGTTGCTGAGCATACGTACGAGCACGCCCCCGAAACCCCGCTCGTACTGTTCGTACACTCGCGACGTCGGAACCGGCTGCGTGCGGTTCTCCTGGGGCAGCGACTGGACGAGTTGACGCAATCGGTGCCTGCGCTCAGGCGGCAGACTCATGGCGGCCCGCACGAGACCGGGGACCATCCCTCCCGCCCTTACATCCAGGGGAGCCAACTCGTCCGGTACCGCCACCCCGGCGATCACGCACAGGTCGGCGGCGTGCAGGTGCAATGCCGGACCGAGTCTCCGGAGCAGCGACGGGCTCGGCACCATGCCGTCGAACACCGCCCGGAGTTCGGGTTCCGGGATCCCCGCCGACCTCGACAGGTCAGTGAGGTCCAAGTGCCGGTGTCTCGCCAACCGTGCCAACAGCACGTCGAAACCCGGGAGTTCCGTCATTCCGGCGCCGGGCGCAGGCCCGTGACCGTGACCGTGACGAGTCGTCGTACCGCTGCTTTGGAGGGCAGGACGCCGGCCGCGGCGAGGGCGTGGAGGCAGTAGGTCGCCAGTTCGTCCGGGGAGATGTCGTCGCGGATGTCGCCTGTCTGTGCGCCCTCGGCCAGGAGTTCGCGGAGGAAGTGGTGGAGGTGCTGCTCGGCGCCGACGACGTGTGCGCCCTGGTGCAGCAGGGCGCCGAGTTCGGGGCCGTGGCCGTGGCGCCGCTGCTGGATGAAGGCGTAGGCCTCCAGGACCGCTCGCAGCCGTTCGCCCGCGCTGCCGGGGCCGTCCCGGAGTTCGGCGAGTTCCTTGAGGTGCCCGGCGATCTGCTGCTCGTGCCACGCCGTCATGATCGACTCGACGTCCGGGAAGTACTTGTACAGCGTGGCCCGGCCGATCCCGCTCTCCTCGGCGATCTTCGACATCGTCACCGAGCGCAGCCCGCGCTCGGTCACCAGCACCGCCGTGGTCTCCAACACCGTGTCGCGTACGGCGCGACGGTGTTCCTCGATGGTCTCGTTCCAGAGCTTCGGCACCGCCTCAGCGTACATCCCGCCGCCATCGAGACACCATGCGTTGACAGCGACACTGTGTATCGATAAAGCTTCGGGGACCCGACCGAACCGAGGAACCGAACCCATGCTCACCGCCGAAGCACACATCCCCACCGACCGCCCCGGCCGGTACCTCGTACAACTCTGCAAGCACTTCGCCAACAAGGGCCGCCACCTCACTCATCGCCCGCGGACCCACACGCTCCCGGAGCTTCGGCCCGACCAGATCCAGGTCGAGTGGACGGACAGCGACGGGACGCTCCGCCTGCCGTGGGGGCAGTGCACCCTGCACGCCGCCCCCGGCACTCTGCGGGTGCGCATCGAGGCCGACGACCAGGAGAACCTGGAGCGACTTCAGGACCTCGTCAGCACGCACATCGGCAGGTTCAGCAGGCGCGATCCGCTGCGGGTCGAGTGGCAGTCGTCCGGGGCGTCCGTCGACGCACCCGGCAGGGCGACAACTCCACCGCACCAACTCCACGGCGGCCGGACCCGGTTCGTCGTCATCGGCGTGGCGGTCGTCGCCGTAGCCCTGCATCTCGCGCTCGGCGGAACCGTCCTGGCGCACACGTCATGGACCGGCCGGGTCGTGGGGTTTCTGGTGACGGTCGTCGCGGTGAAGATGACCCTCGTGGGTCTCGCCCTGCGTCGCCACAGGAGCCGTATCGGATAGGCCTTGCCGGACGGGCCCTGTCGCGCACAATTAATACCCCCTGGGGGTATAGTCGTCCTGCCAGTCGGACACCGGAGAGGGGCGGGTTCATGGGAGCGATCGGGCACGCGTTGTCCATTGCCGGTTCGATGACCTGGGAGGTCACCTGGGCGCTGATCCTCGGGTTCACGCTCTCCGCCGTCGTACAGGCGGTGGTACGTCGGTCGACGGTCGTACGGCTGCTCGGTGACGACCGGCCGCGCACGCTCGCCCTGTCCGCCGGGCTCGGCGCGGCCTCGTCCTCCTGTTCGTACGCGGCCGTCGCGCTGGCCCGCTCCCTGTTCCGCAAGGGTGCGAACTTCACCGCGGCCATGGCGTTCGAGATCGCCTCCACCAATCTGGTCGTCGAACTCGGCGTGATCCTGGCCCTGTTGATGGGCTGGCAATTCACCGCCGCGGAGTTCGTCGGCGGGCCGATCATGATCGTCGTCCTCGCGGTGCTGTTCCGTCTCTTCCTGCGTCAGCGTCTGCTGGACCGGGCGCGGGAGCAGGCGGAGCGCGGGCTGGCCGGTTCCATGGAGGGGCACGCGGCGATGGACATGTCGATCGGGGGCGAGGGGAGCTTCGTCCGTCGGCTGTTCTCGCGGGACGGGTTCACGTCCGTCGCGCACATCTTCGTGATGGAGTGGGCCGCGATCCTGCGCGACCTGGTGGCCGGACTGCTGATCGCGGGCGCGATCGCCGCCTGGGTGCCGGACAGCTTCTGGCACACCTTCTTCCTCGCGGACCATCCCCTCGCCGCGAAGCTGGTCGGACCGCTCGTCGGCCCGTTGGTGGCCATCGCGACCTTCGTCTGCTCGATCGGCAACGTGCCGCTCGCGGTGGTGCTGTGGAAGGGCGGCATCAGCTTCGGCGGAGTGATCGCCTTCATCTACGCCGACCTGCTGATCCTGCCGATCCTGAACATCTACCGGAAGTACTACGGCGCCCGGATGGCCGGCTTCCTGCTGGTCACCTTCTTCGCGGCGATGGCCGTCGCCGGGTACATCGTCGAGTTCGCTTTCGGCGGTCTCGGCCTGATCCCCGACCAGGCCGACGCCAAGATCCCCGACGACGGGATCACCTGGAACTACACGACCTGGCTCAACATCGTCTTCCTGCTGCTGGCCGCGAGTCTGGTCGTACGGTTCCTGCGCAGCGGCGGCCCGGCCATGCTGCGGATGATGAGCGGTTCACCGGAGCACGGCGAGCAGGAACAGGCGCACGAGCACCACCACCACTAGGTTCTGTCCGGTCGTTCGCTCCGTGAAGCGGCCTGGTCCGGCCCGGTCCGAGGCGACTGGGCCCGCTGGCGCAGGGTCGCGATACCGGCCAGGAAGATGTCGACACCGGCGATGAACTGCTCACGGTCGTCGTGCTCGCGCAGCTTCGTCGCCGCCGCGTGCACGTACGGGTACCTGCTGGGGTCCAGGCGCGCCCACTGCTCGGCGGCGGTGTCCAGGAAGGCGACGCGGTCCGTGTCGCCGGCGGCACGGCGTCGGGCGTTCGCGGCGTTCTGCCCGGCGACGCCGAGGACGTAGTTCACTAGCGTGCCGGCCGCGTCGAAGCGGGCCCGCTCCGGGACGGCGAGTGCGTCCAGCAGCCTGCCGATGCTTTCGTAGAAGTCCAGCATCGCGGGCCGCCACGGTTCACGGGAGAGTTCGGCACCGACCCAGGGATGCGCGTCGATCGCGTCGAACAGACCCACGGCCACACGGCGCAGTGCTTCCCCCGGGTCCGCGTCCACGGCCACGTCGGTCAGCACGCGCGCGATGATGTCGTCGGTGGCCGCAGCGAGCAGGTCACCCTTGTCCGCGACGTGGTGGTAGATCGCTCCGTAGCCGGTGCTCAGGCGCACGGTGAGCGCACGCAGCGTCAGCGCGCTCTCGCCTCCGCCGTCCAGAAGGTCGGTCGCGGCCCGGATGATCACCTCCCTGGAGAGGCCGTCCGTGCGCCGCGGGGCCCGCGGGGATCCCTTCGCCGTTCTCTTCGCCATGGTCCCCAGTGTCGCATGAATGGATCGCCGATCCACAGCAGTGCTAGCTTGTTGGAGCGACGATCCAATACGGGTCGGCGACGGGCGTTTTGCGAATCCGGCGAGCTTGTGAGGGAAGCCATGACGACACCGGTCACGATCATCGGCGCGGGGCTGGGCGGTCTGGTGCTGGCCCGCGTGCTCCATGTGCACGGCATCCCGGCCACGGTCCATGAGGCGGAGCCCTCGCCGACGGCGCGCCACCAGGGCGGACTGCTCGACATTCACCCCGAGAACGGCCAACCGGCGCTGGCGGCGGCGGGTCTGACCGAGGAGTTCCGCAGGCTGGTCCTGCCCGGCCGCGAGTCCTACCGGGTCCTGGACCGGACGGGAACCGTACTGCTCGACCTCCCGGACAACGGCACCGGTCGGCGCCCCGAGGTGCCGCGCGGCGCGCTGCGACAGATGCTGCTCGACGCGCTTCCGGCCGACACGGTCCGCTGGTCCCACAAGGTCACCGGCGTGCGGAGCCTCGGCGAGGGCCGTCATGAGGTCCGGTTCGACGACGGCACCACCCTCGTCACAAGCCTGCTCATCGGCGCCGACGGCGCGTGGTCGCGGGTGCGCCCGGTGCTCTCCGGGGCCACTCCCGAGTACGTCGGCGTGTGCAGCGTGGAGACGTTCCTGTTCGACGCCGACACCCGCCATCCCGCCGCTGCGGAAGCGGTCGGCGCCGGATCACTCTTCGCGCTCGCTCCGGGCAAGGGGCTGCTGGCCCATCGAGAGGGCGACGGAACCCTGCACACCTACGCGCAGTTGAGGAAGCCCGAGGACTGGCTCGCCGACCCGGACACCACCGGTTCCACGACCGTGCCCCTGACCGCACAGGTCGCGAAGGAGTACGACGGCTGGGCCCCTGAACTCACCGCCCTGATCAGCGACAGCGACACCCCGCCGATCCTGCGCCGCATCTTCACGCTGCCGGCCGGGCACCGCTGGGACCGCACGGCGGGAGTGACCCTGCTCGGCGACGCGGCCCACCTCAGGGCGCCGAACGGCGAAGGCGCCAACCTGGCCATGCTGGACGGCGCCGAACTCGGCCAGGCCCTCGCAGCACACCTGAACGACGTCGAGGCCGCGCTCACCGAGTACGAGCGGAGCATGTTCACCCGCGCCGCCGCCGTAGAGGCGAACGACGACGACATGTACACCACCATGATCGACGACGACGCACCCCACAGCATGCTGGCCCTGATGACCGGGGCCGAGCGCGATTCATGATGCACGGCACGTCGAGGCGCACCTAGCTGGCCACCTCTTCGGCAGCACCGAACGAGCCCTACGGTCCGACGACAAGACGAGACCAGACCTCGGCGTGGTTCCGGATGTAGTCGATGTCCCGTACGTACAGGGCGAGATGGCCCTCCTCGATGTGCCGCTGGAAGTTCTCGTCACCGGCGGCGGCACCCTCCTGCATGAAGTCCGCGAGGGCCTTCAGCCGGGGTGCGGCCATGTCCATCACCTTCCGCCGTTCCTGACGCGTGCAGCCGTACGCGTCGAGGAAGTCCCGGGCGCGACGGGCCTGATGCTCGGCCGTGCCCCAGCCGTCGTGGTTGTCGGGGTGGGTGAGCGGGGCGTAGCGGTAGAGGGCGTAGGCGAGGTCCCAGGCCCGGGGGCCCGGGCGGGCTGCGTCGAAGTCGATGAGTCCTACGGCCTTCTCGCCGGTGAAGACGCAGTTGTACGGCGCGAAGTCGCCGTGGCAGATCACCTCGACCGGCGCGAGCGCCTCGAACTGCCAGTCACCGCCGGGGTGTTGGGCGAGGTCGGTGGTGGCGTCGTGGTAGCGGCGCAGGAGGCGGGCCGAGGTGGTGAGTGCCTGGCCGCTGCGGACCGCGTCGGGCAGGGGGTAGTTGCCGACGTCGCCCACCAGGTAGGTCAGGATCGTCCGGCCCTGTTCGTCGGTTCCGTGCGCGGCGGGAGCACCTTCGAAGCCCTGACGTTCGAGGTGGTCCAGCAGCCGGTGCACGGCGGGGCTCCAGGGCATGACCGGCTTGCGTACGGTCTCACCGATCCGGAAGACGCGGGCAGTGCCACCGCCGGTCAACTCCTGTGCCTCCGGCTCCGCTTGCCCTTTCCCTTCGGCGGAGTACGGGCGGGCGTCGGCGGACATGGTGATCTCCTCGCGTGCCGGGATGTTCTGGTCGTTGCGGTCCGGGCTCTTCGCCGATGGGAAGCGGCGATGGTGGACTGCCGATCAAGTAGCTTACGTGGACGGCCTGTTGCCGTGCCGCGGCGAAAACGGGGGGTGCGATGTCGGCGGGCATTGAGCTGGAGAAGGTCTGGGCGCCGTCCGTCACCGATGGCTGGGCAGGGCGGCGCCCGCTGTGGTGGACCGTCGGCCCGGCAGGAGAACTCGCCGTTCTGCTCGTTCATCGGAAGTACCTGCACCGGATCCACTACATCAAGGGCTGGGTGGGATGGGGCCCGAAGCTGCCGTTCGACGGGGTGTTGGTGATGCGGCTGGCCGACGGGTCGGTTCAACGCCGACCGATCACGGATGTACAGGTCTGGCCCAGTCATATCGCGCTTCTCCCGGACTCCCGACTCCTCGTCGCGGGTGGTCGCACGCGCAAGGAGGACACGGGTTCATGGAAGCCGAACGCCGCCGTGTTCTCCCTGGCGAGCGGTGAGCAGCAGGACTCCTTCTGCGTCGGCGACGACATCCCCGCTCTGGTGACCGACCACAACGGATCGATCTGGACGGCGCACGGTGACGAGGGCATCTACGGAGGGCATCCGGAGTCGGCAGCCGGGCTGGCCGGCTGGAGTGTCACGGGGGAAGCGATCTGGGGCCCTGAAGGTCGCCTCCCCGACAGGCCGTTGCAGGGTTGCACCGCCGCCACCGAGGGCGACCGGGTGTGGCTGATCTGGTACTCCGGTACGCGTCGCGGCGGCACGTTCCTCACGCGGATCACCCCCTCCACGGGCGAGGTGACGAGCTGGCCGAGCCCTGTACCTCAACCGGACGGATTCGCCGTACGCGGCGATCGGGCCGTCCTGACCAGGCGCGATCACAACGAGCCGACAACCGAAGTGGTCCGGGCCCTGCTGCTCGACGACACCTGGAGTGTGACCGGGCGGGACAAGGTCCGAGTGCCGGGGCGGGTTGTCCTGCGCTGCGGTCAAGGGCGCGACGGATTGTTGTGGCTTCGCACCGGCGACACCTGGCTGCGCATCGAGGCCTGATGCAGCGCGCCGAGCGTCGCCACTGTCGAGACCTGCCCGACGTGGGCGCCGGGCAGTCACTTCCGCACTGAAGCAGCCCTGCGGAAAAGGCAGTTGCCGATCCGGTACCGGTCATGAACGATCTCCGTTCATGATGACGAGCCCCACCCACTCCACTCCCCGCCCGCTCGCCCTGATCACCGGAGTGGGGCGGACCGTCGGCATCGGCGCGGGTGTCGCCCGTCAACTCGCGGCCTCCGGTTGGGACATCGCCTTCACCTACTGGACTCCCTACGACGAGCGCATGGCCTGGGGCCCCGAGGCCGACGCGACCGACGCCATCACCGACGCCCTCGCCCAACACGGCGCCGCCACAACGGCAGTTGAGGCGGATCTCACCGACCCGGACACTCCGGCCCGTGTCTTCGACGCGGTCGAACGCGACCTGGGCGGTGTCACGGCCCTGGTGATGTGCCACTGCGAGTCCGTGGACTCCGGTCTGCTCGACACCACCGTCGAAAGCTTCGACCGGCACTTCGCGGTCAACGCCCGCGCCACCTGGCTGCTGATCCGCGAGTACGGCCGACGGTTCGCCGCCGCGCCGGGCAGCGGCCGGATCGTCGCCCTCACCAGCGACCACACCGTCGACAACCTCCCCTACGGCGCCAGTAAGGGCGCCCTGGACCGCATCGCCCTGGCCGCCGCGCACGAACTCGCCCACCTCGGCATCACCGCCAACGTCATCAACCCGGGGCCGGTGGACACCGGTTGGATGACCGACGAGGGCCGCGCGCACGTGCTCGGCCGGACGCCGCTCAACCGCCTCGGCACCCCGCAGGACACCGCCCACCTCGTCGACTTCCTCTGCTCGCCGGAAGGCCAGTGGGTGAACGGTCAACTCCTCATGAGCAACGGCGGATTCGCGTAGTACCGCCCACCGCTTCAGGCGGCACGAGCGCACTCCTCGGCCAGCCGCAGGCTCTGCCCGACGGCGTGCGGGATGTCGTCGACCGGGAACAGCGTGTGCCGTACGGTCCGTTCGGCGTCGACGATCAGGATCAGGCGTTTGTGGCGGAGGCGGCCGGCGCCCCGGAAGGTCGGTAGCCGTAGGGCCGCGCCCAGTTGGTGGTGGGCGTCGGAGAGGAGCGGGTACGGGATCTCCTCGGCGCGGGCGAACTCCGCTTGTTCGTGCGGGAGTTGGGTGCTGATGCCGCGTACGTCCACGCCTGTGCGGCGGAAGTCGGGCCAGGCGTCCCGGAACAGGCGGTTCTCCAAGGTGCAGCCCGGGACTCCGGGGATCTCCTCGTCCCAGTCGACTCCCGTACCGGGGTAGGTGAACAGCACGGTCGCGGCGGCGTCCGGTGAGAGCACGGGCAGGTCGGCGCCCTGCGCGCCGGGGAGTTCGAGGTCCTCGGGCACACGAGTGCCGGGGAGCCGGAGTTCGTCGGGCACGCGGGTGCCGGCCAGGGCATGCACGCGAGTGTGCTCGGCGCTGTCGGCGTCGGCCGTGGCGGTGAGGCTTCCGTCGCCGAGCACCCATCGGTCGCCCCAGTCCTGCATGGCGACGAGGAGGGGCAGCAGCGCGAGTCCGGCATCGGTGAGCACGTACTCGTAGCGCACCGGGCGTCGTTGGTAGAGGCTGCGGCGCAGGACGCCTTGGGCGACGAGCCGGCCGAGGCGTTCGGTGAGGACGTTGCGGGACAGGCCGATCTCGGCGGCCAGCGCGTCGAAGCGGACGTGGCCGCGGGCGATCTCCCGCAGGATCAGAACGTTCCACCAGTCTCCCAGAACCACGGCGGCCCGGGCGATGCCGCAGGTCTCGTCGGCGTTGTGCATCCTCATGCGCCCATAGTAGGTTCTCTTTCAGGACTCACTTTGTTTCTCAGTGGAACTTACCGCCCGCCGATGTCCGAGACGCGGGCCCAGCGTGAGGAGCTGCACCGTGACCGCCATCAGCCGGGTCGTCGCACGGGAGATCATCGACAGCCGGGGCAATCCGACCGTCGAGGTGGACGTGGAACTCAAGGACGGATCGCTCGGCCGCGCCGGCGTACCGTCGGGCGCCTCCACCGGCGCCCGGGAAGCGGTCGAACTCCGCGACGACGACCCAACCAGGTTCCATGGCAAGGGAGTTCGGCGCGCCGTCGACGCCGTCAACGAGAGCATCGCGGACGCCGTGATCGGACTCGACGCCGAGAACCAGGCCGCCGTGGACCGGACCATGATCGAACTGGACGGCACGGACAACAAGTCGCGGCTCGGCGCCAACGCCCTGCTCGGCGTCTCCCTGGCCACCGCCAAGGCGGCCGCGACCGCGCACCGGCTGCCGCTGTACCGCTACATCGGCGGCGTCGACGCCCGCCTGCTGCCGGTGCCGATGATGAACATCGTCAACGGCGGCGCCCACGCCGACAACCCGCTCGACTTCCAGGAGTTCATGATCGCGCCCATCGGCGCGGCCACCTTCGCCGAGGCCGTCCGGATGGGCTCCGAGGTCTTCCACACCCTGCGCCGCGACCTGATCGCCGCCGGCCACAGCGTGAACGTGGGCGACGAGGGCGGCTTCGCCCCCGACCTGCGCACCGCCGACGAGGCCCTCGACTTCGTCGTGCACGCCATCGAGAAGACCGGCTACAAGCCCGGCACCGACATCACCCTCGTCATGGACCCGGCCACGTCCGAGTTCTTCCACGACGGCGTCTACGACTACACGGGCGAGGGTGTCCGCCGCACCCCGGCCGAACACGCCGACTACCTCGCGACGTTGGTGGACCGCTACCCCGTCGCCTCCATCGAGGACCCGATGGCCGAGGACGACCACGACGGCTGGCAGGCGCTCACCGCCCGGCTCGGCGAGCGCTGCCAGCTGACCGGCGACGACGTGTTCTGCACCAACGAGGCGCTGTTGAGCGCCGGAATCCGGGACGGGATCGCCAACTCGGTCCTGGTGAAGGTCAATCAGATCGGCACCCTCACCGAGACCCTGGCCACCGTGGCGACGGCCCACCGTGCCGGCTACACCGTCGTCATGTCCCACCGTTCCGGCGAGACCGAGGACACCACCATCGCCGACCTCGCCGTCGCCACCGGCTGCGGTCAGATCAAGACCGGTTCACTGTCCCGATCCGACCGCACCGCCAAGTACAACCAACTCGTCCGTATCGAGGAGGACTTGGGCGACCAGGCGCGCTACGCGGGGCGCGCCGCGCTGGGGCTGCGCCGCTGACACCGGGGAGGATCGTCGTGCATCGCCCGGGGTCGTCACCTCAGCAGCGGCAGGCCAGGGGTTCCCGAAGCCGGACGGACGGGCGTCCGCTCCGGTCAGGAGACCTTGGCCCCCAGCAGGTCGACCGCGGTGATCACCGGCGGCGCGCCGAGCTTCGTCTGCGCGGCCTCCCCCAGGGCGGCGGCGATCCGGCCCACCAGGTGCGCCTGACGTCCCTCCTCGTCCTCGAAGGTGTCGAACACCCCGAAGGTGGTGGCGCTCTCACGGAACGCGAACCACGCCACCGTGCCCTCTTCCCGCTCGGCCAACTCCTGGGCTCCGCGCAGCATGGCCTCCACCTCGTCGGCGTATTCCGGCTTGGCCTCGATGCGTACCAACAGACCGACCTTCACTGCGACCACTCCTTGCGTACGAACCGCCGGGCTCCCGGCGCACGACGAACCTATGGCGGCGGCCGGTGATCACATCAGCGGCAGAAACGACACCGTTGATAGTGTTTCCGCCATGCAGGTAGCGGTCGTCGTCTACGACGGAGTGTTCGACTCGGGGCTCTCGGCGGTCCTCGACGTGCTGAGCAACGCCAACGCGCTGGGCGGGCGCATCCACGAGTCGTCGCCCACCTGGAACGTGACGCTGGTCGGCCCGACTCCGCAGGTGCGGACGGGAGCGGGATTCCTCGTGTCCCCCGAGCCGCTCGAGGTCGCCGAGACCGCGGACCTCCTGGTCGTACCGGCACTCGGCGAGAGCGATGCCTCGGCGCTGCTCGACCATGTCGGTGGCGAGGTGTCCCGGCCCGTCCGCGACCTGATCGCGCGAACTCGCGCCCGCGGCACGACCGTTGCGTCGGCCTGCGCGGGTACCTTCCTGCTGGCCGAGGCAGGCGTGCTGGACGGGCTGCGCGCGACGACGACCTGGTGGCTGTCGCCGGCGTTCCGGACCCGGTATCCCAAGGTCCGGCTCGACCACAGCCAGATGGTCATCGGCTGCGAGGGCGTCATCACCGCCGGCGCGGCCTTCGGCCATGTCGATCTCGCGCTGGCGATCGTCCGGGCCGGCAGCCCCGCGCTCGCCGACCTGGTCGCCCGCTATCTCGTGGTCGACGAACGCCCGTCGCAGGCGGCGTACACGATTCCCAGTGCGCTGGCCGAGAGCGATCCCACCCTCGCGGCCTTCGAGGTGTGGACCCGCGAGCATCTGGCCGAGCCCATCAGCATCCCCGAGGCGGCCAGAGCCATCGGTGTCAGCGAACGGACGCTGCAGCGTGCCGTGCAGCGCACGGTCGGGACGTCTCCGATCCGGTTCGTCCAGGACCTGCGCATCGAACGCGCGTCACATCTCCTGCGCACCACCGGCCTGTCCCTGGAGACCATCTCCCGGAGGGTCGGCTACGAGCACCCCAACACGCTGCGGGTGCTCCTCCGCGAACGCACCGGGAAGACGACGTCGGCGCTGCGCGGCAGCAAGTGATGCCAGGTCGCTTCAGGGGATGAGCACGATCTTTCCGCGCGTGTGACGCTTCTCCAGTTCGGCGAACGCGTCACGGACGCCGTCGAGCGGATAGGTGGCGGCGATCGGAATCTCGATACGGCCGGAGGTGACGAGGTCGGCCATCTCGGTGAGCACCTCACGGGTGGAGGCGTCGGCGCTGCCCGCGCTCCTGGTGCCCAGCTCCTGCGCCTTCTGGAACGAGATGATCGTCTCGATCCGGTCCCTGGGAATGCCCAGTTCTGCGGCGAGTTGGACGTACTCGGGGCCGAAGAGGTCGATGAACGCGTCGATCCCGTCGGGCGCCGCCGCGGTGAGCGCATCGGCGAGCCGGTCTCCGTACGGGACCGGGGTCGCGCCGTGGGCGGTGAGCCAGTCGGCGTTGGCGGGCGAGGCGATGCCGAGGACGTGTACGCCCCGTACGGCGAGGAGTTGGACGACGACGGTGCCCACACCGCCGGCCGCGGCAGAGACGGCGACGGTCTCACCGGGCTTGGGAGCCACCGCTTCCACGGCGGCCCACGCGGTGCAGCCGACGACGTAGAGGGCGCCGGCCACCTCCCAACTCAGGGCGTCCGGCTTGGAGATGAGGTGCGACACCGGTACGACGACGTGAGTGGCCTGGCTGGAGCGCTCCCAGGAGAAGCCGAGAACCTCGTCGCCGACGGCGAAGTCGGTCACGCCCTCGCCGAGTTCGGTGACGACGCCCGCGAGGTCGCTGCCCTGGCCGGACGGGAAGGCCGCGGGGAACCGCTCGTGCATCGCGCCCGAACGGATCGCCGCCTCACCGGGGTTGATACCGGCCGCCCGGACCTCCACGAGGACTTCTCCCGCGGCGGGTCGGGGCATCGGCACCTCGGTGACGTGGAGGACGTCACGGTCGCCGTACTGGTCGAAGCGCACTGCTCGTGCTTGTGCGGGGCTCATCTGGTCTCCTTGGTCAGGGGTGTTGGCCCGGGGCCGGGATCCGCGGGGGTGGCGGCGCGGAGTACGGCGAGCGCGCTCGCGAGGTGGCCGAGTGCCGTGTCCGGGAGTGGGCAGGCCAGTCGCGCCGCGAGTTCGCGGTCGAACACGGGACCCGCCTCCGCCACCAACTCCCGCCCCGCCGCCGTCAGTTCGACGATCGAGGAGCGGCGGTCGGCGGGGTGCGGGCGCCGGGTGCAGTGGCCGAGCTTCTCCAGCCGGTCGACGGCCTGACTCGCGCCGCCGACCGTGATCGAGAGGGCGGCGGCTATGTCGTTCACCCGGCAGGAACCCGCGTGTTCGACGACGAGCATCACGTTCAGACCGCCCAGGGTCACCTCGCACTCCTGCCGGAGCCGGGCGTCGATCCCGTTCCACAGGTCGGTCTCGAAGCGCACCAGGTCGTCGAACACTTGCCGCAGGTCCACGGGCGGGCCCTCCCCGCTAGATACATTAGCTCTAATCATATTAGAGCTAATGCACTGTGGACGCATCCCTCTGGACCGACTCGGGCTCGGGCGTGGGACCGCCCTCGCTCAGACCGAACCGCTCGTGGAACGTCCGCAGGAAGCCGGGCGCGTACCAGGCCGAGCGCCCGAGCACGCGCATCGCGGCGGGGACGAGGATGCCGCGTACGGCGACGGCGTCGATGAGGATGGCCAACCCGCTGCCCAGGCCGAAGAGTTGCATGAAGCTGAGCTTGGCCGTCCCGAAGGCGAAGAAGCTCACCGCGAGCAGGCAGGCCGCCGCGGTGACGATGCGTCCCGTGTGGCCGAGGCCGTTGGTCACGGCGGACTCGTTGTCCTCGCCGAGGTCGTGGAGTTCCTTGATCCGACTGGTGACGAAGACCTCGTAGTCCATCGAGAGCCCGAAGGCGATGCAGAACATCAGCACGGTCATGGAGACGTCCATGGGCTGCGCAGTGAAGCCGAGCACGGAGGAGAGGTGGCCGTCCTGGAAGATCCAGGTCATGACGCCGAGGGTCGCGCCCAGGCTGACCATGTTGAGGAACAGCGCGCGCAGCGGCTGGACGACGCTGCCGGTGAAGAGGAAGAGCAGGAGGAAGGTGGTGAGGGCGACCAGGGCCACGGCGAGCGGGAGCCGGCTGCCGACGGAGTGCTTGGAATCGACCAGTACGGCGTCGACTCCGCCCACCAGAGGGTGCGTTCCGGCGGGCGGGGCGACCGCCCGCACATCCCGGACCAGGTTCTGGGCCGCGTCGGACTTCGGTGTCAGGGTGCTCACCACGCTGATCTGCTGTGCGTCGGGGCGGCCGAGGGCGGCGCTGCCGGAGCCGGTCGCCGTGGACTGTCCGTCGGCGTAGGTTCCCGCGCTGGTCTCGACGCGGACGACGCCCTTGAGGCCGGACAGCTCGGTGGCGTACGACTCCAGCGGGGCCTTGCCCAGGGGCTTGTCGATGACGATGTGGAGGGCGGAGTCGTCGTTGCCGTTGAACTTGTCGCGCAGGACCGAGGAGACCTGGCGGCTCTGGGCGTCCTCGGGCAGGACGCGCTCGTCCGGTGTGCCGAAGGTGATGCCGAGGAGCGGGCCGGCGGCGACCAGCAGGACCGCGAGCACGGGCAGCGCGGTGAGCGCGGGCCGCTTCATGACGGTGGCGGCCAGCCGTCCCCACAGGGGTGCCCGGGTGGCGGTACGCGTGCGGTTCGCCCAGGGCAGCCGGCCGCCGTTGACCCGGTGGCCCAGGACGACGAACAGGGCCGGCATGACGAACAGGGTGCTGACGGCCGCGATGACGACGACCCCGACACCGGCGTAGCCGAACGAGCGCAGGAAGTACTGCGGGAACACCAGGAGTGCCGCGAGCGCGGCCGCCACGGTCGCGGCGGAGAACGCGACCGTACGGCCCGCCGTGCTCACCGTGCGCCGGACGGCGTCGTCCACGCTCGCCCCTGTCGCGAGCTGCTCGCGGAACCGGCTGACCATCAGCAGGGCGTAGTCGATGCCGAGGCCCAGGCCCAGCGCGGTGGTCAGGTTGATCGCGAAGACGGAGACGTCGGTGACGCTGCCGAGGACGTACAGCTCGGCGAACGTGCCCGCGATGGCGATGGTCCCGATGGCCAGCGGCAGCAGGGCCGCGACCATGCTGCCGAAGACGAGCAGGAGGAGTACGAGGGTGAGCGGCACGGCGATGGACTCGGCCAGGACGAGGTCCTCGCCCGACTGGGTGCCCATATCGCTGGTCACGGCGGCGCCGCCGCCCGCCCGGACCGTGAGGGTCTTCTCGTACGGCCCTGTGTAGGCGTCGATGACGCTCTTCGCGTTCTCGTCCCGCTCGGTGTCGTCGCCCTTCACATGGGCGAGCACCATGGCGTCGCGGCCGTCCTTGGAACGGAGGTCCGAACTGCCCGTGTCCCAGTACGAGATGACGTTCTCGAGGTGCTGGTCCTTCTTGAGTTCGGCCACCAGAGCCTGTCCGCTCCGCTGCGCGGCCGGGGCGTCGACGCGCCCTTCGGAAGCACCGACCAGCAGGACCAGATTCGTCTCCCCGCCGAACTTCCGGTCGATGACCTTCGCGGCCCGGGAGGACTGGGAGGCCGGGTCGTCATAGCCCCCGCCCTGCAACTTCGCGAACGCGCCGGCGCCCAGGACGCCCATGAGGGCCACAGCCACGACGGCGACGACGAGTACCAGCCGGGAGCGGCGGATCGCCAGTTCGGCTATGCGTTCAAACACGCCTGTTCTCCTTAGATATCCATACGTTTAATGTCCATACGGTGAAAGAGGCGCGAAACAGCCGGAGTTGATCAACGGGGCACTCTTCGTCGCCGCACACGACGTTAGTGAGGAGCAAGAAGATTTGGCAGTGTTAGATTTTCCTCACACTTCGCAACAACGGGGTACACACAAGGAGTTGGCGTCGTACGGTCGCCGCATGGCCGTCGACGAACGCACCACCACCCCTCCCTCGCTGCGCGAGCGGCGCCGGGCCGCCGCCACCCAGGAGATCGTGGACGCGGCCGAGCGCCACCTCACCGAACACGGGCCCGCCGCCCTGTCGTTGCGAGCGGTCGCCCGCAGTCTCGGCATGACCGTGCAGGCGCTCTACCACTACTTCCCGAGCCGGGACGCCCTCGTCACCACGCTCGTCACCAAGGCGTACGACGACCTGGCCGATGCCGTACAGGCCGCCGTCGACGCCCCGTCGGACGAGCCGGACCTGCCCCGCCTGGTGATCGCGACCGAGGGCTATCGCCGCTGGGCCATCGCCCACCCCGAGCGCTTCCAACTCCTCTACGGCACACCCCTGCGGGACTACGTGGCGCCCACCGACGGCCCGACCACGCAGGCCTCGCGCCGGATGAGCGAGATCTTCGAGCGCGAGCTGTTCGAGGGGTACAGCGCGGAGCGACTCGCCGCGGCCGACGTCCCCGTGCTCTCCCCCGCACTCCGCACCTACCTGGAACAGTTGCCGCACTACGGCCAGGGATACCTCCCCTCCCCCGCGACCGCTCTGCTGATGAGCGCGTGGGGGCACCTGCACGGCATGGTCGCCCTGGAGGTGTTCGGGCACACGGCCTTCCTCGGTGACCACCAGGCCGAGCTCTTCCGCATGGCCATGCGGAACCTGCTGGCGGACATCCACCGCAGGATCCCGTGACACGGTCCGCTTGAGAACACCGTTGCTTGCAGCCCGCGTCGACGTCGCACTAGCTTGCCGAGGTGGATCTCTTCTCACGCTCGTGGACGGCGCTGCTCGCGGCGGTGGCAGACCTCAAGGACTCGGACTTCGCTCAGCCGTCGGGCTGTGCCGGATGGCTGGTGCGGGACCTGGTCTGTCATCTGGTCATCGACGCCCAGGACGTCCTGATCACCCTCGTGACGCCCGCCGACACGGAACCGACCCGCGACGCGGTGACCTACTGGGCGGTCACCCGGACACCACCCACCGGCGACGATCCGCTCGACGCGCTGACCGTCCGGCTGGCCGCCGCGTACGAGGAGCCCGGGCTGCTCAAGTTCCATCTGGACGACGTCGGTTCGGCCGCGGGCCGCGCCGCCCGGCTCGTCGACCCCGGCCTGCGGGTGAGCACGCAGGACGAGGTTCTCACCGCGGGCGACTACCTCTCCGCGTACGTCCTGGAGTGGACCCTGCACCACCTCGACCTGGTCGCACACCTCCCGGACGCGGCGGGGCCGTCCCCTGAATCGCTCGCCGGGGCACGGGAGTTGCTGGAGAGGATCGCCGGGGCGACGTTCCCGTCGTCGTTCTCCGATACGGATGCGCTGCTCGTCGGCACCGGACGGCGTGCGCCGAGCGATGCGGAGAAGGCGCGACTGGGCTCGCTGGACACCGAGTTGCCGCTCGTCCTGGGATAGTCGCGCCCCTTCGGCAACTCGGGCTGGGGTGAGCCGAGTTGCCGAGGGGCGGAGAGCTGCCGTGGTCGGTCAGAGCGCGGCGGCCGCCGCACGTCCCGCCTGGCGGCCGGAGAACAGACAGCCGCCGAGGAAGGTGCCCTCCATCGAGCGGTAGCCGTGGACTCCCCCGCCGCCGAAGCCGGAGACCTCACCGGCCGCGTACAGACCGGGAATCGGCGTACCGGTGGCGTCCAGGACCCGGCCCGAGAGGTCGGTCTGCAGGCCGCCCAGCGTCTTGCGGGTGAGGATGTTCAGCCGGACGGCGATCAGGGGTCCGGCGCTGGTGTCGAGGATCTTGTGGATCGCGGCCGTACGGCTCAGTGAATCCCCGGGGTAGGAAAGGGCGTTGCGGATGCCCATCACCTGGGCGTCCTTCGAGTACGCGTTGTCGATCTCCCGGTCCCGGGCCTCGATCTGCCGCTGGAGATCGGGCAGTTTGATCAGGCCGTCGCCGGTGAGCTTGTTCATGCCGAGGACCAGCTCGGAGAGGGTGGTGGCGGTGACGAAGTCGACCCCGTTCTTCCTGAACTTCTCGATCGGCTCCGGCGTCTGCCAGATGCGCGAGAGCAGCATCAGGATGTCCTTGTTGGTGAGGTCCGGGTTCTGCTCGGACCCGGAGAGCGCGAACTCCTTGGCGATGATCTTGCTCGTGGTGACGAACCACGAGTAGTCGTAGCCGCTGGCGGTGATCGAGCCCAGGGTGTGGAGGGTGTCGTAGCCCGGCATGTCGGGGGCGGAGAACCGCTTGCCGGTGGCGTCGAACCACATCGACGACGGTCCCGGGAGGATGCGGATGCCGTGGTTGGGCCAGATCGGGTCGTAGTTCCTGAGGCCCTCGGTGTAGTGCCACATCCGGTCGGGGTTGACGATACGGCCGCCCGCCGACGCGGTGATCCCCAGCATCCGGCCGTCCACGTACGCCGGCACACCGGTGATCATGGTCTTGGGTGCGGTGCCGAGCCGGGCCGGCCAGTTCTGCCGTACGAGATCGTGGTTGGCGCCTATGCCGCCCGAAGTCACGATCACCACAGGGGCCTTGAGCGCGAAGTCGCCCACCACGGTGCGGGAGGTGGCCTTGCCGCGCTGGGCGGTGCTGGGTTCGAGGATCGCGCCGCGCACGCCGGTCACGGCACCGTTGGTGCGGACGATCTCGTCGACGCGGTGCCGGAACTTGAAGGTCACCTTGCCGCTCGCGACCCCGGCGCGCACCTGCTTCTCAAAGGGCTCGACAATGGCTGGGCCGGTGCCCCAGGTGACGTGGAAGCGGGGTACCGAGTTGCCGTGTCCGTCCGCGAGGCCGCCGCCGCGCTCGGCCCAGCCGACGATCGGGAACCAGCGGATGCCGAGGCCGTAGAGCCAGGACCGCTTCTCGTTGGCCGCGAAGTCCACATACGCTTCGGCCCACTTGCGGGCCCAGTAGTCCTGGCCGGTCGGGTCGTCGATGCCCCGGTCGAAGCCGGCCGTGCCCAACCAGTCCTGCCACGCCAGCTCTTGGGAGTCCTTGATGCCCATGAGCCGCTGCTCGTCGGAGTCGATCAGGAACAGTCCGCCGAAGGACCAGAAGGCCTGGCCGCCGAGGTTGGACTCGGGTTCCTGGTCCAGGAGGAGCACTTTCTTTCCTGCGGCGACCAGTTCGGCGGTCGCGACGAGACCGGCGAGGCCGTGTCCGACGACGATGGCGTCGGCGTCCGAGGTGCCGGCCGCGAACGCCGGTACCGCGTGCGCCGCGAGGGCGGCGCCGGCGGCGACACCGCCGGCCACCGTCAGGGCTCTTCGTCTGCTGATCGGTGTGGGGGCCGAGTTCTCCATGGGGTGCCTTCCGGATCAGATACGGGAGGTGCGGGAGGTGTGTCCGACACGTGGAACGTGCCGCGACACCTCAGTTGTTACCGCCGGTAGCACCTAGGGAAACCAAGCTGTGTCAGCCGTGTTGCGGGAGTGTGGTTCAAAACGGAGTGAGTGGGGTTTCAGAACAGGGTGAGTGAGGTTCAGGACAGGGCGAGCGGGCCGTCGCGGTCGATGAAGCGGCCCGATCCCGAACCGGGCTTCTCGGTCGCGAGCCGGACGATCGCGTCGGTTCCCTCGGTGACGGTCTGGGGGCCGCTGTGGCCGTTGAGGTCGGTCGCCGTGTAGCCGGGATCGGCGGCGTTGACGCGAACGTCCTTGAGCGCCTTGGCGTATTGGGTGGTCAGCATGGTCAGGGCCGCCTTGGACGCGGTGTAGAGCGGCGCGATCACGGAGGACTCGATCCGCGCCGGGTCGTGGGTGATGGCGAGCGAGCCCATGCCGCTGCTGACGTTGATGATCACCGGGTCCGGTGAGTGGCGCAGCAAGGGGAGGAACGCGGTGATCGTGCGGACCACGCCGAAGACGTTGACGTCGAAGACGCCGAGCGCGTCCGCGCCGGTCAGGTCGGCGGGGTCGCCGTGCGGGCCGTGTACACCGGCGTTGTTGATCAGGACGTCGAGGACGCCTTCGTGTGCGGCGACATCGGCTGCCGCGGCGGCGACGGAGGCGTCGTCGGTGACGTCGATACGGACGAACCGCGCACCGAGTGCGGCGGCGGCCTCCGTGCCCCGTTCCTCGTCGCGGGCTCCGACGATCACGGTGTGGCCGAGGGCGAGGAGGCGGCGGGCGGTCTCGTGGCCGAGACCCTTGTTGGCTCCGGTGATGAACATGGTGGTTATGCGTCGATCGTGCCCACCGCGCGGGTGCACTGCCAGGGACGCTTCGACCGTAGGAACGGCATTACCAGGCTCGGGAGTCGGAGGAACATGGAGGAGGATGGAGGACATGGCGACGAACGAGAGGCTGGGACCAGGATCAGGAGTGGAACCGGGATCAGGCGTGGGACTGGGACTGGGTGCGACGATCCGTGCCTGGCGGGAGCGGTTGTCCCCGTCGGCCGTGGGGCTGCCGTCCGGTCGGCCGCGGCGTGCGACCGGTCTGCGCCGTGAGGAACTCGCCGAACGCGCCGGGGTGTCGGTGGACTATGTGGTGCGCCTGGAGCAGGGGCGGTCCACGGCGCCCTCGGCGCAGGTCGTCGCCTCGCTCGCACATGCCCTCCAACTGACCGCCGTCGAGCGGGAGCACCTCTACCGCATGGCCGGGCTGGTCCCGCCGAACGGCGAGCCGATCCCCGATCACCTGCCGTCGGGGGTGCACCGGGTGCTGAACCGGCTCGGGGACGTCGCCGTCGCCGTGTTCGCCGCCGACTGGCAGCTGATCTGGTGGAACGCCGGCTGGGCGGCGCTGCTCGGCGACCCGTCGACCAGGCCGCCCGAGCAGCGGAACTTCGCTCGCGAGCGGTTCCCGGTCCGTTCCGACGACGGCGCACGTGACGTACGCATCGCCTCGTGGCCGGTGCTGGTGACGAACGGCGACGCCTCGGACCTCGCGATCGTGTCCGACCTGCGCCGCGCCACCGGTCGTTTCCCGCACGACGTCCGCCTGGCGGAGCTGATCCGTCAACTCACCGCGGGCAACGCCACGTTCGCCCGGCTGTGGGCGAGCGGCACGGTGGCCGCGCACCGCGAGGACCGCAAGACGGTCGAGCATCCCGAGGTCGGGCCCGTGAACGTGGACTGCGATGTCCTGACGGACGGCGACTCCGACCTGAAGATCGTCATCCTGACCGCAGCGCCCGGGAGTTCGGACGAGGCGACGCTGCGGCGGACGATAGCCGGCGACGCCTCACGCGCGCCGACCCGCTGAATGGGGTCAGTGCTTGGCGAACTGGACCCGCGTGGCCTGCGTGACGTTCGCCCGGACCGCGAGTGCGGGGACGGTGAGTTGTTCGCCGTAGATGTCGGTGAGCCTGAGCGCGCCGCCGCAGCCGCTGCCGTCCTCGGAGATGAAGTAGTTGTAGTCGGTGCGCTCCAGCTGACGCCAGCCGCTGCCCGCGCGAACTTCGAGGCGGGCCAGGGGATTTCGGTGACCGATCGCCTGGATGCCGCACCAGTAGCGGGTGGAACCCGTCTTGTAGCGGATCGAGATCGTGTCGGAGGTGCTGGGGCTCGCCAGGTTCCAGGTGATCGGGATCCGGCCGGCCGAGGGGGCGGCTAGTTTGGCGAAGGCCTGGGCGCTGAGGTCGATCTGGCCGGGTGCGCAGTCCCCGGGGCATTCGTTGGTGATGCGGACCGTGATGGTGGCGCCGTTGGCCGCGTGGACGAGTACGTACGCTCCGCACGCCTTGGACGACTCGTAGTCCGAGGTGTTCATCGCGCCGGTCATGACGTCACCACTCGGGTCGTACAGGCAAGCGCCGCCGCCGTCCGCGTCGTAGAAGGTGGCGACTCCCCGGTAGGTGACACTGGGGCGGATGCGTCCGGCCAACGGTGCGGTGCCGGAGGCCTGTTGACCGGTCTTCGTGGCCGGCGGTGCGGCCGAGGTGGTGGGCGCGTGGGCGGACGGCGTCGCCGACGGCTTCTTCGATGCGGCGGTCGCCCGCGCGGAGGCGGTCGAACTGCCGCTCGGGGACGGCGAGTTGGACGTACTCGTGCTGGTCGCGGAGGGCTCGGTCACGACGCTTCCCGCCTCGGCCTTCACTTCCTCGTTGCCCTTCTGGCCGGGCAGGAGCACCAGGGCCAGGGAGACGACGATGAGTACCGCGGCCGCCGACAGGAACAGCCACCGCTTGTTCACCGGACCTCCTAGATGGCCGCCACCCGTTGCTCGGAGTGAGGGAAGCAGCGATCGTGCCAGCCGCGGCGGGGCGGCGGCAAGCCCTTTCTCTGGCGGCGTAGTTGGAGACGGGTGTGGCGTCGTCGTGCTCACGGGGTTACTGATGCGTACCGAAGAGGATCCATGCGGCCTGAAGGCCGGCTACTTACGCTCGAACCCGCCGGCCCGGCTCCAACGGAGAGTGCTGTCCGCCGTGAAGACGACCTGCTGCCCGTCGTCGGAGACGGAGGCCCGTTCCCAGCCGTCGAAGTTCTTCGTGACGTTGACGTTCCACTCGGTCAGGCTGCTGGTACCGATGGCCGCGATGGACTCGGTCGGCGGTTCACCGTCGTAGCAGTAGGTCCCGAAGTCGGCGATCGCGGCGACGGTTCCGTTCTTGGCGCGCAGTTCGATGCCCTGGCACGCGTCGGTCTTGGTCCGGTAGATGACCTTGGGTTCGGTCCACGCCTTCGCCCGGGGGCTGTAGTGCTGCTCGACGAGCCCCTTGCCGCTCAGGTAGTGCAGGGCCACGCGGCGTCCGTCGGCGAGTTTCACCTGGGCGTTGTACGGGCTGGGGCTGCCGCTCCACTCGAGGTCGCTCTTCTCCAACTCGGCGCTGTACACAGAGGAATCCGGGGAGGCGACCCTTGAAGGGGCTGTCGTCGCCGGATCCTGATGATCGCCGCAGGCCGCCGCGGCGATCATCACCGACACCACCACCGTCGCCCTGGCCAGCACTTGAATGCCGGGCTTGTGCATACACGCCTCCCGTCGACCTGCCTCAGCGCAGCATAGGCACGCCGTCGCGGTGGCGGACGTCCAGCCGGTTCATGGCGTGTCCGGTGACATCGTCCAGATACGCCGTTCCGCGCTCAGTGGGTCGTCGAGGGCCTGCGGGTCGGTGTCCCAAGTCATCGTCGTGCGGCGCTTGTTGGTGTAGCGGGGCCAGTGCGGGCCCGGGTCGAGGTCGCGGATGAAGGCGACCCAGGCGCCGTGCATCGCGTCGGCGAGGGACTGGGGTGGGTTCGGGCCCGTCGCGGCGGTGACGCGTTCGGCGTTCAGGAGGTCGAAGGCGAAGGGGATCTCCACGCAGTGGGCGGCGCTGCCCCAGGTGAAGTGGTAGAGCCAGGTGGGGAGTTCGTGGTGGGCGTGAGACTCGGCGAGGGCGAGGGACGGGCCGCGGAAGATGGCGTCGGTGAGGGCTTGGCCCATGCGGAGTGACGGGTCCGCCCTGTCCTGGAGGGCCGTGTAGACGGTGACGGCGTCGGGGCCGAGGCCGTGACCGGTCAGCATGGCGTCAACGGCCTCGGTGGGTAGGGGTGTTGGGGTGGTTCCGGGCGGGGGGTAGAACTCGCGCTGGGTGAAGCCGAGCAGGAGCGGGACAGGGGCGGCGCTGCCGTTCGCGAAGGCGTCGGACACCGGGACCGGGATCAACTCCCCGTCCGCGAAGGGCGCCAGCGTCAGGCCTGCCTCGGGCGTGGCCAAGGCGTCCTGGAGGGCGAGCAGTTCGTCGCCGGTGAGGTCGCGGAGGGCGGATGCGAGGGCGGGGACGCCGGTGCGTTCGGTCAGGCGGGCCGAGTCGGCGAGGGCGTCGCGGCGGTGCTGTGGGGACTTGATGGCGCCGGACTGGGAGATCACGGCGCGGAAGAGCCCGTGCGCGGAGGGGGTCGCCATCAGGGTCTGCGCGGCACCGCCACCCGCCGACTGGCCGGCGATGGTGACCTTTCCGGGGTCGCCGCCGAACGCGTCGATGTTGTCGCGTACCCAGGTCAGCGCGGCGATCCAGTCGAGCACGGCGCGGTTGTCGGGGGCGTCGTCGAGGTGGAGGAAGCCCTCGATGCCGAGCCGGTAGCCGATGGACACGAGGACGATGCCGTCGCGGGCGAAGGCGGAGCCGTCGTACCAGGGGCTGGCGGCGGATCCGGCGACGTAGCCGCCGCCGTGGATCCAGACGAGGACCGGCAGGTCGGCGCCGGGGTTGGGGTCGGGGGTGAAGACGTTGAGGTTGAGTACCCCGTCGCCCGGTATCGACGGCTCGGGGATGGTGGTGGGGCCGTCGAGGACGAAGGGGCGGCGTTGCGCGGTGGGCCCGTACCGGGTGGCGTCGAGGGGTTCGGTCCACGGCTTGGTCGGGACGGGGGCGGCGAAGCGGAGGTCTCCGACGGGGGCCTCGGCGTAGGGGATGCCGAGGAAGCGGGCGGTGGTGTGCTGCCACGTCCCGAGGACGGGGCCCAGGGACGTGGCAGCGAGTACGGACTGGGGCACGGAGCAACTTCCTTGTGAAGGTGGGGGCGGAGTGTGGGTGTCGATACTCGGTCCGCTATTTGACGCCCTTGATCGGCCGGATGGCCAGCGCGCTGATCAGTACCACGGCCATGGCGAAGGCGAACAGCACCCGGTAGCCCGGGAGTTTGTCGGAGCCCGCGGCGAACGAGGTGATGAGCACGGAGGCGATGATCGGTCCCAGCGCCTGCGGGATGTTGGTGGCGATGTTGAGGATGCCCAGGTCCTTGCCGGCCGCCGCGCCCTTGGGCAGGACCTCGGTCATCAGGGCCATGTCCAGCGACATGTACGTACCGAAGCCCATGCCGCTGACCAGCGCGTACGCGTACATCGCGGGCAGGGTGGGGCTGACCAGCGGGATGGCCATGGACAGGGCGAGCAGGACGGACGCGCCGATGACGAAGATCTTGCGGCGGCCGGTGCGGTCGGAGATCTTCGCCGCCGGGATGGCGGCGGCGAGGGTGCCGACGAGGGCGAGCACGGACATCAGCTGCTGGGCGCTGTCCACCGCGCCGCCGTCCAGGCCGACGTAGTCCTGGAGGGCGTAGCGCTGGTAGGTGGCGACTCCCCAGTAGCCGAGGATGAAGGTCATGCGGGCCACGAACGCCCAGGCGAAGTCGGGGTGTTGGCGCGGTGAGACCCAGAAGCCGGTGAGGAACTCCCGCCAGGAGAAGGGCTCCGGGGGCTCGGGGCGGGTCCGGTCGCGGTTGAGGAGGACGAAGGCGAGCACCGTCACCAGGACGACGGCCGCGATGACGCCGTAGCCGAGGCCGAGGCGTCCGGCGTAGCGGGCGGCGAGGATCACGCCGAGTGTGACGCCGAGGTTGGAGCCGAGGCCGACGAAGGCGGAGACGATGCCGAGCCGGCGGGGAGCCACACGGTCGGCCATGACGGCGGTGAGCGGAGCCTGGACCACGTTGAGCAGTACCTGGACGGCGACCCACATCAGGGTGAGCCAGAGCAGGGTGGTGGCGTGCGAGATGGCCAGCAGGGAGAGGGTCGCGCCGACGGCGCCGAACAGCATCCAGGGGGTACGGCGGCCCAGGCGCCCGCGGGTGCGGTCGGAGATGGCGCCGATGATCGGCTGGGCGAAGAGCGTGACGATCGACGAGGTCATCGTCACCAGCGCGAGGTTCGATTCCTTCGCGGCGGCGTCGAGGTTCTGGATCTGAGCGGGAAGCAGAACCACGACGAGACCGGCGTAGGCGGTGTAGAGAGCGGCGAATCCCGCACCCATCGACCACATCAGGACGTTCACCGGGGAGCTGCCCGGGGTGTCGTCCGTTCGGGGAGTGGCGGGGGCGGAAGAGGTCGAAGCGGACAAGGACGCCTCCACGGGGACGGACCGGCACCGTTGCCGGTGCCGGGAGTATGGCCACGCCGATTTATTTATTTCAAGAGTCGAAAAAAAATGTCTTCGCCACCATGTCCGGATCCCGTCGGGCGGGGGCACAATCGTTGACGTGAACGCCCCCGCCGACTCCGCCGACGTTCGACGCCGCAATCTGGCCCTCGTGCTGCGGTACCTCGACGCCCACGGCCCGTGTGCCCGTACGGAGGTCGCGGCCGGCACCGGACTGGTGCACGCCACGGTCACCGCGCTGGTGGCGGAGCTCATCGACCGCGGCCTGGTCGCCGAGGCGGGTTCCGTACCGGCCGCCGGGCGGGGCCGCCCCCGGCGTCTGCTGCGGCTGGTCCCCGAACGCGTGGTCGTGCTCGCCGCCCAGGTGAGCCTGGAGTCCGTGCACGTGATGGCGGCGGACTTCCGGGGCCGCGTCCTGCACCGCGAGTCGGCTCCCCACCACGCGCCGTACGGCGATCCGCGCGCGCTGGCCGCGGTCATCGGCCGCGTGGTGCGGTCGGCCGAGGCGGCGGTACGGGAGGCTTCGCCGTACGTCCATCTCGCTCAACTCGCCGTCGCCATGGCCGGTCCGGTCGTCGGGCACTCCCAACTGGTGGCCGCCGCGATCGACTTCGGCTGGCGCACCACCGACCTCCGCGCCCTCGTCGTGGCCGAACTCCCCTTGCTGGCCTGCCCTGTTGACGTGGTGAACGACGCGAACATGGCCGCGCTGGCCGAGTACCACGCCCTCGCGGCCGAGGGCCTGGAGCATCCCGACACGGTCGCCTACATCAAGGCCGACACAGGCGTGGGCGGCGGGCTGCTCGTCAACGGCCGTGTGCACAGCGGGAGTCACGGCATGGCGGGTGAGATCGGGCATCTGCCGATCGCCCTCGACGGCCCCGACTGCCGTTGTGGGACCCGGGGCTGCCTGGCGACGTACATCGGACCCGAACCCCTCATCCACGCGGCCGGGTTGGACCGCGTCGCCGAGGCGGAGGGGGGCGAAGCGGCGCTGGCCGAGCTGGACCGCCGGCTGCACGCGGGCGATCCGGACGCGGTCGCCGCGCTCGACGCGGCCGGGCACGCGCTGGGCGCCGCCGTCCTCGGCGTGTCCGGTGTCACCGACGCCGGCGAGATCATCCTCGGCGGATACCTCGCCACCTGGGCCCCCTGGCTCCTGCCCGGCCTGGACGAACGCCTCGCCGGACGCCGTGCCCTGGCACCCGACATGCAGCCGTCCATCACCTTCGGCGTCCTCGGCGGCGAGGCGACGCTGCGCGGTGCGTTCCAGACCTGTCGCGACGCCCTGCTCGACGATCCGACCAGTGTTCCGGCGCTCCCCCGGACCCCGGTGACCGTGCCGTCCCAGTAGGCCGGCACCCTCGCTGTCGCCGTCCCGGCTTCCGGCCGTGGCTTCGTACGGCCGCCCTCGTACATGCATACTCGGGCTCTGCGCGCGCACCTGCGTTCGCGAGAAGCGGGAGGTGGGCGATGGTGGTGCCGTCGGCAACGGGGACGGAACCCCGGAAGATCACGATCAATGACGTCGCCAAGTCCGCCGGGGTGTCCCGGCAGACGGTGTCACGGGCGCTGAACGACAAGGACGAGATCGACAGCGTCACCAAACAGCGGGTGCTCGACGCCGCTCGCGCGCTCGGCTACCGCCCGAGCCGGTTCGCCCGGGGTCTGGTCCGCCAGGACACGATGACCATCGGGCTGGTGATCCCCGATCTGCTCAACCCGTTCTTCACCGAGGTCGCCGCCGCCGCGCTGGAGGCGGCCAGGACCCGGGGCTGGCAGGTCGTCGTGTACGACACCGGGGACCGGGCGGAGGTGGAACGCGGCACACTCCAGGTGATCAGTTCCCAAGTGGACGCGGTCATCGGCTACTTCAGCTGCCCCGAGAGCGAACTGGAGAAGTCCACGCGCGGCATGCCGGTGGTGCTCATCGGCCGGGAACAGCGCACGCGGTTCAGCGCGATCCAGATCGACGGCGCGGCCGGCGTCCACGCCGCGGTCGCCCACCTGGTCGCGCGGGGGCACACCCGGATCGGCATGCTCGACCACCACACGCGTGCCGAGCCGAGCATCCGGTACGAGTGGTTCACCACGGCCGCGACGGCCCACGGGATCGAGGCCGGCCTGATGGTCCCCGCGGACCAGACGGCCGACGGCGGCGGATCGGCGCTCAGGGAACTGCTCGCCGAGCACCCCGACGTCACCGCCGTCTTCACGTTCAACGACATCATCGCGATCGGCGCCCTGCGCGAGGCCCGCCGGCTCGGCCGGAGCATCCCGCAGGAGCTGGCTGTCATCGGCTTCGACGGTCTGCAGCTCGGGGCACTCGTCGAGCCCCCGCTCACCAGCGTCGCCCTCGACACCCGCCGGCTCGGCGCCCTCGCCATCGAGCAGGTCGCGCGGCTGCTCTCGGGAGGGGAAGCGCTTACCGCCGACGACCTGGTCGTACGCGGCGAACTGCGGCTGAGCGGCTCCGCCTGACCGCCACTCGTGCGCATCCGGTCCGAATGTCTTGACACTCGCCCGGGCCGAAGCGCAGACTTCCGAACATTCCAAAACGCATGTCGAGGTCTATCTGCAAGCAGTCCCGTGAGCGCTCACGGGAGCGCTCACGGGAGCGCTCACGGGACGCTCTTAGACCCCTGGGAAATGGTGTGCCCACGTCCCTTCCACCCAGAAGGCATTCCGCCCTCGGGATCAGCATCGAGCCGCCTAGCACCGCCGCTAGTCGTTGTCTGGAACGGAAACCATGAGCAGCACAATCACGCGCATCCGCCTCGGCGCCGTCGCCGTGGCCGCCAGTGTCGCCGTACTCGCCGGATGCTCGTCGTCCTCGCCGTCGACGAAGACATCCGCAGCCTCCTGCGCACCGGCGAAGGGCAAGGTCACCCTCCAGTACTGGAACACCGTTCCGGGCATGGACAAGGTCGTCGCCCTGTGGAACAAGAAGAACCCGAACATCCAGGTCGAGACGAAGAACATCTCCAACGACCAGTACGGCACCCTCAGCAACGCCCTCAAGGCCGGGAAGGCCCCCGACCTCTCCCAGGTCGGCTACGACGAGTTGCCCAACCTGCGCACCCAGAGCGCGTTCGTGGACGCCTCGGCCTGTTCGGCGGCCACCGCGGCCAAGTCGAAGTTCGTGCCGTGGACCTGGTCGCAGACCAGCTTCGGCGGCACCGGCGTCTTCGCCCTGCCGCAGGACACCGGCCCGATGGCCCTCTACGTACGCAGTGACATCTTCAAGAAGTACGACATCGCGATCCCGAAGACGTGGGACGAGTACGCGGCCGCCGCGGCCAAGCTGCACAAGGCGGACTCCAAGCTCGACATCACGTTCTTCGACCCGAACAACGCCGAGTGGTTCAACGGGCTGCTCTGGCAGAACGACTCGCAGATGTACAGCTACTCCGGCGACAAGTGGCAGGTCACCGTCGCCTCGGACCAGAGCAAGCAGGTCGCCGACTACTGGCAGAAGCTGATCGCCGGCAAGCTGGTGCGCACCGACCTCGCCAACGGTTCGACGCAGATGTACGCCGCGTACCAGAAGGACCAGATCGCCAGCTACGTCGGCGCCGCCTGGGGCTACAGCATGTTCCGCGACAACCTCCCCAAGCAGGCCGGGAAGTGGACGATCGTCCCGATGCCGACGTGGGGCTCGAACGGCGCCTCCGGTGACTGGGGCGGCTCGACCGTCGCGTTCATGAAGGGCAGCAAGCACCTCTACGAGTCGGTCAAGTTCAACACCTGGCTCAACACCGACCCGGAGGCCCTCGCGCTGGAGAACCAGCTGGGCGGCCTCTACCCGGCGGCCAACGCGGGGCTCCAACTGCCCGCGCTGTCCAAGGGAGTTCCGTACTACAACAACGAGAAGATCTTCGACGTCTTCGCCGACTCGTCCAGGAAGATCAACACCAGCTTCGCCTGGGGTCCCACGCAGAAGACGGTGAACCTCGCGCTGCAGGACGCGATGGCCAAGGCAGCGGCCGGGAACGGCACGCTCAGCGACGCGCTGGCGGCGGCTCAGGCGGCCGCGCTGAAGTCCATGAAGGACCAGGCGATCCCGGCCGCGGCGGGCAAGTGACCGCGCAATGACCGACATCGCAACTCGCGCGGCGCGCGTGGTGCAGTCACCCGGGGGCCGTCGCCGACTCAACGGCGGCGGCCCCCGGGCGGGCACCATCTTCGCGTTCGTGATCCCGTTCTTCCTCCCGTTCGTGCTCTTCTACCTGGTGCCGGTCGGCTACGCGCTGTGGCAGAGCGTCCGCGTCGTGCGCCGCACCGGCGGGCAGTACGGCACCTCGTACACGACCTTCGGCGGCTTCGACCAGTACGAGAAGGTCTTCCAGAACAGCGAGTTCTGGTCCAGCGTCGGGCGCATCGGCCTGTTCGGCATCGTGCAGGTGCCGGTCATGCTGTTCGTCGCCCTGGTCATCGCGCTGCTCCTCGACACTCCCCTGCTGCGGCTCAAGTCGGTCTTCCGCATCACGGCGTTCATGCCGTACGCCGTACCCGGCGTGATCGCCGCGATCATGTGGTCGTACCTCTACTCGCCCCAACTCAGCCCCGTCGTGGACCTGTTGAACGGCATCGGGCTCCACCCCGACTTCCTCGGGCCGGGTGCCGTGCTGTGGTCGGCGGCGAACATCTCCACCTGGTTGTGGACCGGCTACAACATGCTGATCATGTTCTCGGCACTTCAGTCGATCCCGCAGGAGCTGTACGAGGCCGCCAAGCTCGACGGCGCGAGCAACTGGGCCATCGCGTGGCGGATCAAGGTCCCGATCATCGCCCCGTCGATCGTCCTCACCACGGTGTTCTCGATCATCGGCACCCTCCAGCTCTACGCCGAGCCGGCCGTGCTGCGGCAGATCTCCTCGAACATCTCCAGCACGTTCACGCCGAACATGCTCGCCTACGCGGTGGCCTCCGGGAACAACTACCAGCAGGCCGCGGCGATCTCCGTGGTCATCGCCGTCATCACCTTCGTCCTGAGCTTCGGGTTCATGCGACTGACGTCGAAGAGGGCCGGCCTGTGAACAACCCATCCATGAGCGGCCGATCCATGAACAAGCCATCCGTGAACCGCGAGAGCCAGGTCAGCCGTACGGCCGCGATGGCCCTGATGCTTCTCCTGGCGATCTACTTCCTGCTGCCGATCTACTTCCTGATCGTCGCCGCCACCAAGCCGCAGGGGGACCTCGCCGCCACCAACGGCCTGACGTTCTCGCACTTCAACCTGTTCGAGAACCTGCGCGTCCTGTTCACCCGCAGCGACGGCATCTTCGGGCGGTGGGCCCTCAACACCGTGATCTACGCGGTGCTGGGCGCGGCCGTGGGAACGCTGATCTCGGCGCTGTGCGGCTACGCGCTCGCCAAGTTCCGTTTCCGGGGGCGGGAGTTCCTGTTCTCCGTCATCCTCGGCGGTGTCCTCGTCCCGACCACCGCGCTGGCGCTCCCGCTGTTCCTGCTGTTCTCGGCGACGGGGATCGTCAACACGTACTTCGCGGTGTTCCTGCCCAGCATCGTCAGCCCGTTCGGCGTCTATCTCGCGCGGATCTTCGCCAACGCGGCCGTCCCGCAAGAGCTGTTGGAGTCGGCGCGCCTCGACGGTGCCGGTGAGTTCCGCACGTTCTTCTCGGTGGCGTTCAAGCTGATGACGCCGTCGCTGGTGACGATCTTCCTGTTCCAGTTCGTCGCGATCTGGAACAACTTCTTCCTGCCGATGGTGATGCTGCAGAAGGAGTCCCTCTTCCCGATCACGCTCGGCCTGTACGAGTGGAACGGCCAGACGGCCCGCGCCCCGCTCCTCCAGGAGTCGGTGATCACCGGCTCGTTGGTGTCGATCGTGCCCGTGATCATCCTGTTCGTCCTGCTCCAGCGGTTCTGGCGCACCGGACTCGCCGCCGGTTCCCTCAAGTGACCGTCCCCGCACAGAAGGTGCCTCTCGCGATGCCCAACCCCGCTGTGTTCGTGCCCCATTTCCACTGGGACCGGGAGTGGTACGAGCCCTTCCAGGTGTTCCGGCACCGGCTTGTCGCCGCTCTCGACACCGTGCTGGAGACGGCGGAGTCGGACCCGGACTTCCGGTTCACCGTCGACGGTCAAATGGCCGCGATCGAGGACTACTTGGAGATGCGGCCGGAGAACCGCGAGCGTGTGGCGGCCCTGGTCGGCGAGGGCCGGCTCGCGGTGGGGCCGTGGCTGATCCTGCTCGACGAGTTCCTCTGCTCCGGCGAGACCATCGTCCGTAATCTGCGGATGGGCTGGGCCGCCGCGGCCGAGCTGGGCGGGGCGATGCCGATCGGCTATCTGCCGGACATGTTCGGGCACGTCGCGCAGATGCCGCAGATCCTGGCGCGCGCCGGCATCGAACACGCGGCGCTGTGGCGCGGGGTGCCCGGCTCCGTCGAGGGCCACGCCTTCGAGTGGCGGGCGCCGGACGGCTCCCAGGTCCGCACCGAGTTCCTCTTCGACGGCTACGACAACGGCCTCGACGTCCTGCTGGTACCCGACCGGATCGGCCGCGCGCTCGGTGACTACGCCGAGATGACGGCCGAACGCTGGGGCGGCGACCCGGTGTTGGCGATGGCCGGCACCGACCACAACGCGCCCGATCCCCAACTCGCCTCCTGGCTACGGCAGGCCGCCGCCGAGGGCCGCGCCATCACCATCGCCACCCTCGACGAGTACCTCCGCAAGCACGTCCGTGACGAGGTGTCCGCCGTCGTCACCGGTGAGCTGCGCAGCCATGTGCGCGGCAACATCCTGCCGGGCGTGCTCTCGGTGCGGCTCGGGCTCAAGCAGCGGATGGCCGGCGCGGAGCGCACGATCGACCACGCCGAGCGCATGAACGCCCTGTGGTCGCGGCGCGACGACTCGCCGTTCATCGACCTCGCCTGGCACAAGATCATCGAGTCGACCGCGCACGACTCGGTCGTCGGCTCCGGCACCGACGAGACCTGCGACCAGGTCGCCGCACGCCTCGCCGAAGCCGCACAGACAGCCCGGGCCGTACGGGACGCGGCGCTCACCGAGCCCGCCGAACTGGTCCCGAGCGACGGCCACTTGGTCGCCAACCCGCTGCCGTTCGACCGCTCCGTGCTGGTCGAGGTGGACGTCGTGGCCCCGCCCGGGGGAACAGCGCTGATCGCGACCACGGCCGACGGCTCGACAGCCCCCGTACAACTGATCTCCGAGGCCCCGACCGTCCTCAGCGACGAGCGCATGGACGCCTCGCGGCTCGAACGCGTCCTGCGCCGCATCCACCGCCGCGAACTCTTCGGCCGCCAGATCGACCACTACGAACTCACCCCCGGCGCCCTCGTCTTCCACCTCGCCGAGGTGCCGGCCAGCGGGCCCTTCGACCTGCTGATCCTGCGCCGCGAGGTCGCCGCGGCGGCGGCCGAACACCCGGGTGAGTGGCGGGTGTTGACGCTGGAGGAGGCCCGGGCCACCGCGCTCGTGCCCGTCGACGTGCCCGCCTCCGGGCTGGTGTCCTTCCGGGTCGAGCCGAGCGACCGCGCCTCCGTCGCCGTACCGTCGCATGCGCCCGCCACGGCGACGGACCGCACCCTCTCCAACGGTCTGGTCGAGGTCACGGTCGCCGCCGACGGCACCCTGGATCTGACCGGGCCGGACGGCACCGTGCTGTACGGCGTCGGCCGCCTCGTCGACGGCGGTGACCGGGGCGACAGTTACAACTACGCTCCCCCGGCGCACGACGTCCTGGTGTCGGAGCCGACGGAGATCGCCGTCGAGCTTGTCGAGAGCGGCCCGTTGCGCGCACGGATGCGGGTCACCCGGGTCTACGCGTGGCCGGCCGCGCTCTCCGGCGACCGTGATGTGCGCGGTGAACAGACCGTGCCGACGCCGGTGGAGACGCTCGTGGAGGTGCGCGCGGGCGAGCCCTTCATGCGGGTGTCCGTCTCCTTCCTCAACCAGTCCGCCGACCACCGGCTGCGCTTCCACGTACCGCTGCCCGAACCGGTGGCGGCGTCCGCGGCCGCCGGTCAATTCGCCGTCACGGAGCGGGGGTTGACCGCCGAGGGTGGCTGGGGCGAGTTTCCGCTCCCGACCTTCCCGGCCGGTTCGTTCGTGTCGGCCGGTGCCGCCACCGTCCTGCTCGACCACTCCAGTGAGTACGAACTCGTCGGCGACGGCTCCGAACTCGCGATCACGCTGCTGCGCGCGATCGGCTCCATCAGCGTCAACATCCACCCCCTGCGCGACGAACCGGCGGCGAGCGAGATCCCCGTACCCGGTGCGCAGGACCTCGGGATGCGGATCGAGAACCGGTTCGCCGTCGTCCCCTCGGCGACGGGCTGGCGCGGTGCGAACGCGGTCGCTCTCGCCGAGGAGTTCCGAAACGACGTACTGGTCACGCGCGGAACCGCGCCCGCAGGCGGTCAACTGCCGCCCGACACAGCCGGGTTGCGCGTCGACGGGAAGGACGTACTCGTCTCGGCCGTCCGCCGTGTCACCGACGACGAGCACGGCCCCGGCATCGAGGTCCGCCTGACCGCGATGAGCGACCGAGCGGCGACGACGGTCCGGGTGACGGGGTCGTTCAGCGAGGCCGCCACGGTCGATCTGCTGGGCCGGACGATCTCCCGCACCCAGGTCCGGGACGCGCTCGACCTCGCCCTCGGTCCATGGGAGATCCACAGCGTCGTGCTCCGGTAGGCCGCCATGATCGAATGCCATACGCCCGTTCTGCTCTCACGAAAGCGTTGTGACCTCGTGCTTCCCGAGTTCTCCCCTCATGTTTCCGACCTCGCACCCGGGCGTGGTGCCCTGCGCCCGGCGCGCTCGTGGCTGCACTCCGACGCGAAGTCCCTTTCCCTGAACGGGTCCTGGCGTTTCCGCCTGTCCCCCACTGCGTCGGCGGCGGAAGACTTCGCGGCCGACGGCTTCGACGACCAGGCCTGGGACAGCATCCCCGTGCCCGCCCACTGGGTACTCGAGGGCGACGGTGCGTACGGCCGCCCCATCTACACGAACATCCAGTTCCCGTTCCCGATCGACCCGCCGTACGTCCCGGACGAGAACCCCACCGGCGACTACCGCCGCACCTTCGACGTCCCCGCCGACTGGTCGGACGCCGAGCGTGTCGTCCTGCGCTTCGACGGTGTCGAGTCGCTCTTCCGCGTGTGGGTCAACGGCACCGGGATCGGGAGCGCCGGCGGTAGCCGCCTCGCCCACGAATTCGATGTGACGTCCGCCGTACGCCCTGGTGAGAACGTCGTCGCCGTGCGGGTGCACCAGTGGTCGGCGGCCAGTTACGTCGAGGACCAGGACCAGTGGTGGCTGCCGGGCATCTTCCGCGACGTGACCCTGACCGCCCGGCCGGCCGGCGGCATCGAGGACGTCTGGCTGCGGACCGGCTTCGACGACGGGCACGGGCGGGTCGAGGCCGAGGTCGTCGCCGACGCCACGGCGTTCCCGGTCACCCTGCGCATTCCCGGACTCGGTGTCGAGCAGGTCTGGGCGACGCCGGACGACGTGGCACCCGTAGACATCGCCGAAGTGGAGCCCTGGTCGGCCGAGTTGCCGCGCCTGTACGACGCCACGGTGTCGACGGCCGCGGAGACCGTCTCCCTGCGGGTGGGTTTCCGTACGGTCGAGATCCGCGGGGACCAGTTCCTGGTGAACGGGCGCCGGGTCGTGTTCCACGGAGTGAACCGGCACGAGACCCACCCCGAGCGCGGCCGGGTCTTCGACGAGGAGCACGCGCGCGAGGACCTGGCGCTGATGAAGCGGTTCAACGTGAACGCGATCCGCACCAGCCACTACCCGCCGCATCCCCGGCTGCTCGACCTCGCCGACGAGCTCGGGTTCTGGGTGATCCTGGAGTGCGATCTGGAGACGCACGGCTTCGACAAGGTCGGCTGGGTCGGCAACCCCAGTGACGACCCGGCCTGGCGCGAGGCGTACCTCGACCGGATCGAGCGCACGGTGGAGCGGGACAAGAACCACCCCAGCATCGTGATCTGGTCGCTCGGCAACGAGGCGGGCACCGGCAGCAACCTCGCCGCCATGTCGGCCTGGGTCCACGCCCGCGACGCCGAACGCCCCGTCCACTACGAGGGCGACCACACCGGCGAGTACACCGACGTCTACTCGCGCATGTACGCGTCCGTGCTGGAGACCGAGCAGATCGGCACCGACGGCTCCCGCGCCCCGCTGCTCAACTGCACGCCCGCGCAGGGCGCCCGGCAGCGGACCAAGCCGTTCCTGCTGTGCGAGTACGCGCACGCGATGGGCAACGGGCCGGGCGCGTTCGACCAGTACGAGGCGCTGGTGCACCAACACCCGCGCCTGCACGGCGGGTTCGTCTGGGAGTGGCGCGACCACGGCATCCTGTCGAGGACCCCGGACGGGACGCCGTACTACGCGTACGGCGGCGACTTCGGAGAGGTGATCCACGACGGCAACTTCGTGATGGACGGCATGGTGTTGAGCGACGACGTGCCGACTCCGAGCCTCCACGAGTTCAAGGCCGTCGTGGCGCCGGTGCGGTTCGCCTTCGACGGCGACAAGGTCGCGATCACCAATCTCCGGCATACGGCCGACACGTCCGACCTGCGCTTCCGCTGGCGGGTCGAGCACGACGGACTGGCTGTGGAATCAGGCGAGTTGGAGGTCCCGTCCGTCGCGGCGGGCGACTCGGGCCGGGTGTCGCTGCCGGCGGTCCCGGTGTCGCCGGACGCCGAGACCTGGCTGACGGTCGACGCGGTGCTGGCGACCGGAACCGTGTGGGCGCCCGAGGGTCATGTCGTCGCAACCGCCCAGCTGGACCGGTCGGTTCGCCGTCCCGTTCCCGCCGGCCGTGGCCGCTTCGACTGGCAGTCCGGCGACGGGACCCTCACGCTCGGCGTCGCCGAGTTCGTCGGCGGGTCTCTCGTCAGGCTGGGCGAACGCGCCGTAGCCGGGCCGCGGTTGGAGCTGTTCCGGGCGCCGACCGACAACGACAAGGGCGCGTGGGGCGAGGTCGACGAGAGTGACGCGAGCGTCTCCGGGGTGTCCAACGCCGAGCTGTGGCTGCGCGACGGGCTCGACCGGCTGACCTCGCGCAGGGTGTCCGTGGAGCAGACCGCGGACGCGCTGCGGACGGTCGACAAGGTGTCGGCCGCCGACTCGGCCCTGTCGGTCCTGGTGGAGTCCGTCTGGTCGCGGGAGGGCGACGGCGAGGTGGAGCTGCGGGTGGAGATCCAGCCCTCGCGCGGCTGGCAGACGGTGTGGCCGCGGATCGGGGTGCGTTTCGACCTGCCCGACGGCACGGCTCCCGTCGACGGCGCGGAGTGGTTCGGCCTCGGCCCGCTGGAGTCCTACCCCGACAGTGTGCGTGCGGCCCGTACCGGTCGTTTCTCCGCCACCGTCCGTGACCTCTCCGTCGACTACGCGCGACCCCAGGAGACCGGACACCGCTCGGAACTCCGCCGACTGGCCCTGACCAGCGGCGACACCGAAGTGCTGCGCGTCGAGGCGCTCCCGGACACCCACGGTCGCCGCCCCGGCTTCACTCTCAGCCGCCACACCCCGCAGGAGATCGCCAAGGCCGGACACCCGTACGAGCTGCCGGAATCGACGACGAGCCGACTGTTCGTCGACGCGGCCCAGCACGGGCTCGGCTCCCGGGCCTGCGGTCCGGACGTGTGGCCCGAGTTCGCGCTGCGCCCCGAAGCCCGGACGATCAGGCTCCGGATCATCGCACCGAACTAGTTCGGTCCATACCGGGTGCGGTCTCGCACGGCGGAGGCCGCACCCTCAGTATGGGAGGAGACGACTGCCGTCTCGGGGCCCTGGCCGGCGCGATCGAACCCGGTCGTCCCCGTGGGAAGGAGCGCTCCGATGCCCACCCTGCTGTCGGTGAATGTCGGGATGCCGAAGGACGTTCCCTGGCAGGGCAGGAACGTCTACACGGGGGTGTGGAAGTACCCGGTGGTCGGTCCGGCGATGGTCCGCCGGCTCAACATCGACGGCGACGGCCAGGGCGACACCGCGGGCCACGGCGGCGAGCAGCGGGCCGTGCTCGTCTACCAGATCCAGTCGTACCGGCACTGGCAGCGGCACTTCGGCCGCGACGACCTCGGCTACGGCCAGTTCGGCGAGAACCTCACCGTGGACGGCCTGCTGGACGACGAGGTGTGCATCGGCGACCGGTACCGCATCGGCGAGGCCGAGTTCGAGGTCACCCAGCCGCGCGTCACCTGCTACCGCGTCGGCATGCGCTTCGGCGCACCCGAGCTGGCCGCGCTACTGGTGAGCCATCACCGGCCCGGGTTCTACATGCGGGTCGTGCGGGAGGGGCAGGTGCAGGCCGGCGACCGGATCGTACGGACCAGGACCGGTCCGGGCGCGCTGAGCGTGGCCGACACCGACGCGCTGCTCTATCTCCCCGGCCGCGACCCGGCCAAGCTGCGCCTCGCCCTGGACGTGCCCGCGCTGAGCCCCGGCTGGCAGGGGTCGTTCCGTGAACTGCTCGCCGCCGCCGACGGTCCGGCGACCGCCGCCCGCCCGGCCTGGGACGGTTTCCGCGCGCTGCGGGTGACGGACGTGGTCCCCGAGAGCACGACGGTCACCTCGATCCGGCTGACCACCCCGGACGACGCCCCACTCCCGGCCGCCCGCGCGGGCCAGTACCTGACCCTGCGCATCCCCGCCACGACCGGCCCCGCCCCGGTGCGCAGCTACTCGCTGTCCGCCGCACCCGACGCCGGCAGCTACCGGATCAGCGTCAAACACGAGCCCCACGGCACCGCGAGCGGCTACCTGACGACACGACTACGACCGGGCGCGGTCCTCGAAGTCGCCGCGCCCCGTGGGGAGTTCGTTTACGACGAGGGCAGCGGACCGGTGCTCCTCGTCTCCGCCGGTATCGGTCTCACGCCGGTGCTGTCCATGCTGCACGAGCTCGCCGAACAGGGCAGCAAGCGCGAGGTCTGGTGGATCCACGGTGCCCGCGGCCCCCGGGAACACCCCCTCGCCGCCGAGGCCCACGACCTGCTCGCCTCGCTGCCGGACGCGCACGAGCACGTGTTCTACAGCGCGGCCACACCCGAGGAACGGCAGCGCGCCCACGCCGCCCCGGGACGCCTCACGAAGGACAGGCTGATCGCGCTCTCGGTCCCGGCCGACGCGACCGCCTACATCTGCGGCCCCGCCCCGTTCATGACCGACATGCGGCAGGCCCTCACCGAGGCGGGCATCGACCCCGCGCGAATCCACACCGAGTTGTTCGGAACCCTGGGCGCCATCAACCCCGGCCTCACCGACCATCCCGCCCGCGCACCCCACCAGCCTCCGGGCCCGCCCGGAACCGGCCCGCTGGTGACGTTCGCCCGCAGCGGCATCGCCGTCCCGTTCGACGACGAGAACAACCGCAGTGTGCTCGAACTCGCCGACGCCTGCGACGTACCCACCCGCTGGAGCTGCCGCACCGGCGTCTGCCACACCTGCGTCACGCCCCTGCTGTCCGGCACGATCACCTACTCCCCCGACCCGCTGGAGCCACCGGCCGACGGCGAGATCCTGATCTGCTGCGCCCGGCCCGGCGAGGACATCGTCCTGGACATGTGAGGGCCGTCGCGCACTCGCCGTAGAAAAGCCGACTCGGTGGACCTGCTCGCGCTGCGTCCCGCCGCCGCGGTGATCGGTGTCGTGTTCGCAGCGACGCATCAGTGGCGGGAGGCCCCGGTCAGGCCCGCGAACGTCCCGTCGGTGTCACCTTCACCCGACGTCACCACCGCCGTACCCGAGGGGCCGGGAGCGGTCGACGCGGTGCCGTCCCCCTGAGCTAGGAGGCCGACTGCCCTGCCCCTGCCGCCCATTCGTGGGTCGGGAGGTCAAGGAGCCGTTCGATCCGGGCGCTGTCGGGCAGGGGACCGTGATCGGCGGTCACCTTGAGGGCCGATGCGGCCGTGATGTGCCCCAGCCGCAGCGCACGCTCCAGGCCCTCGCCGCGCAGCAGCCCGGTCAGGACCCCGGCGGCGAACGCGTCGCCCGCGCCCACGGGCTCCACCACATCCGTGCCCAGCGCGGGCACGGAGCACATGCCCTCGTCGCTGAAGGCGATGGCGGAATGGCCGCCGTCCTTCACGACGATAAGGCGCGGGTGCGGCAACAGCGCCCGTACGTCGGCCGGTTGGAGGTCCGCGTCCCACAACTCCCGCGCCTCGTCGAGGCCGACGAAGGTGATGTCGGCCAGGTCGGCCAGGTCGCGCAGCACGGTGGCGGCCGTACCGGGCGGCCACAGCGCGGGACGGTGGTTGACGTCGAAGCTGATGGCATACGGCCGTTCAGCGGCCGGGACGGTGAGCGCGGTGGCCACCAGGCTCCGGCAGGACGGGGACAACGCCGGTGTGACACCCGTGAGATGGAGGACGGAGGCCGATCTCAGTCTGTCGTCGTCGAGTACGTCGGGACCCATCGCCGAGGCCGCCGAGTTGCCGCGGTAGTAGTGGACCCGGGTCCGCGAACCGGTCGGCTCCTTCACGAGCAGCCCCGTCGGCCGCTCCGGATCGCACCGCACACCACTGACATCGACACCCGCCGCGCCGACCTCGGCGAGCACCCGCCGTCCCAACGGGTCGTCGCCCACGGCCGAGAGCCAGGAGACGGGAATCCCCAAGTCGGCCAGATACATGGCCACGTTGGACTCCGCCCCGGCCACCGACACCCGCAGATCGTCGGCGCACTCGAGCGACGAGGACGGCGCGGGGGCGAGGGCCGCCATGGTCTCCCCGATACAGACGACCGCGCCTTCGGTCGGCTGCCATCCGCTGTTCATGACGCCTCCCGCGCGAACGAGGCTTCCGCAACGACGGTGAGAAAGGCGCGAGTTCGGGCGCGCAGATCCGTCAGGCTGCCGCCGTCGGCCGCGTCGCCGACCAGGGGCGAACCGACGCCGACGGCGGTCGCTCCGGCGTTCAGGTACTCCCGGGCAGCCACCTCGTCGACGCCGCCCACCGGTACGAACACCTCGTGCGGGAACGGGCCCCGCAATGCCTTCAGATAGGCGGGACCGCCGGCCTCCGCGGCCGGGAAGATCTTCAACGCGGCGACACCGAGGGGACGTGCGGCGAGTATCTCGGTAGGCGTCAACACTCCTGCTATCACCGGTAGTTCCAGCCGATGTGCCTCGCGGATACCGTCCACCAGTGCCGGGGTGACGGCGAAGTTCGCGCCGGCCCGATGGGCGGCGCGGGCGTCGTCGGCGGTCAGGACGGTACCGGCGCCGAGCGGCCGGTCGGGGCCGAGTTCCTCGCGGGCCCGCTCGATGACGGACAGGGCGTCCGTACCGGTCAGGGACACCTCGATCAGTTTCACGCCTTCCTCGGCGAGGGTCAGTACGGTGCGTACGGCGGCTTCGGGGTCGGTGCCGCGGACGATCGCGACCAGGCGGTGGGCGACCAGGGCCGCCCGGAGATCCATGCTTCGAAGATCCATGTGACGAATTCCCTTCCTGTACAAGGCGGTTCAGGCGCAGCGGCAGTTCGTGGACAGCGTCAGCCGCCACCGCACTTCCCCCGAGGCGGGTACCCGGGCGGCGTCACCGGGGCCCGCCTCGGCGAGGTCGAAGACGCGGCCGAGCATCGGTTCGACGCCGGTGCTGCGGTAGGGGTGCCGGGCGGGAAAGCCGCCCAGGTTGCGCCACAGGGCGATGGACAAGGGCTGTCCGTCGGCTTCGAGACCGAGCGACAGACGGTCGGCCCGGTCGTGGACGCAGCAGTCGGAAGCGTCCACGACAGCCCCTACGGCGGTGCCGTCATCCGGCCCGAACCGGTCCAGGCGCAGCCCGCACGGTGCGGGCCAGTCACCCTCCACCCATGGGGCACCGTCCGGCCACTCCCGGTCCAACAGGCGCGCGGCTTCGGGAAAGAGCCGGGTCCGCGCCCCCTCGCGGAGGTGCGCACGCGCACGGTCGGAGAGGTCGAGCAGGGCATGGGCGGCCCACACGAAGCGGAAGCCCGCGTCGGCCGTCAGAACGTAGTCGGCCACAGCCCCGTCGCCAGTGGCACGCACCGTGCGTGCCAAGGTGAAGCGCTCGCAGCGAACGACATCCGCTTCGCCCTCCCGCGTCCAGGGCCGTGACCAGGCGTCCCCATGGTCGGGAGCGCCCCTGACCGTCGGTATGCACTCCTCCAGTCCGCCCGCGTCCACGAAGGCGTCACCCGGCGAGACCTTCTCCCGCTCCGAAGCCTCACGCCGCCACAACCACTCGCGCCCCGCCGTTGTACGCAGTGAGGTCCAACGCCCGCCCTGGGCACGGTCGATGACGATGTCGAGCGACACGGTCACCACTCCGCGAAGGAGCCGTCGGGGTGCCGCCACACGGGGTTGCGCCAGGCGTGACCCGTGCGGTCGGCGGCGCGTACGGCGGCCTCGTCGATCGTGATGCCGAGGCCGGGGGCGTCGCCGCGCAGCGCGTGGCCGTCGACGAACCGGAACGGCGCGGGGTCGACGAGGTAGGAGAGCAGGTCGGCGTCCTTGTTGTAGTGGATGCCCCGACTCTGCTCCTGGATGAGGAAGTTGGGCGTGGCGAACGCGACCTGCAGACTGGCCGCCAGCGCGATCGGGCCGAGCGGGCAGTGCGGGGCGAGCTGGGCGCCGTAGGCCTCCGCGAGGGAGGCGATGCGGTGGACCTCCGAGATGCCGCCGGCGTGGGACAGGTCGGGCTGGGCGACGGCGATGCCCGCGGCGAGCACGGGCAGGAACTCGGCGCGTCCGTAGAGGCGTTCACCGGTCGCGAGCGGTACCGGGCTCGACGCGACCAGGCCGGCGAGCTGATGACCGTGTTCGGGCAGGACGGGTTCCTCGACGAACAGCGGGTGCAGCGGGGCGAGTTCGGCGAGGACGCGGCGGGCGCCGGCGGCGGTGAAGCGGCCGTGGAAGTCGACGGCGACGTCACGGTCGGGGCCGAGTGCCTCACGGGCGGCGGCCACGCGGGCGACGATCGCGCGGGTCTCGGCGGGGGTGGGGATCGGTGAGGTGGCTCCGGCGGCGTTCATCTTCACGGCGGTGAAACCGGCCTCGACCTGGGCGGTGATCTGCTCGCTCAGCTGGGCGGGTTCGTCGCCGCCGACCCAGGCGTAGACCCGGACGCGGTCGCGCACCGGGCCGCCGAGCAGGGCGTGGACGGGAGCGCCGTACGTCTTCCCGGCGATGTCCCACAGGGCCTGGTCGAGGCCGGCGACGGCGCTGGAGAGGACCGGGCCGCCCCGGTAGAAGCCGCCCTTGGTCAGCACCTGCCAGTGGTCCTCGATGCGCAACGGGTCCTGGCCGACGAGGTGTTCGGCCAGGACGTCGACGGCGGCGCGCACGACCTCGGCGCGCCCTTCGACGACCGGTTCGCCCCAGCCGACCACGCCCTCGTCGGTCTCGACGCGGCAGAACAGCCAGCGGGGCGGGACCAGGAAGGTCTCGACACGGGTGATCTTCACTGAGACCGGGAGCCTTCCGTTTCCTCGGAGTCCTGAACGGAGTCCGCTGGGGAGCCCTCGTCGTCTTCGGAGTCGCCGAGGCGGTCCAGGTCGCGGCCGGCCTGGTCGAGCAGGGCGCGCATCGCGGCCTCGGCGGCCCGCGGGTCCTGGTCGCGTACGGCGTCCAGGACGGCGCGGTGGGCCGGGACGGGGTCCTCGCTGTGCGGGGCGCTGTGCACGATGCGGTCGCGGTGTGCCAGGCCGGACTCGATCACCATCTCCATGCGTTCGAGGAGTTCGTTGTGGGTGGCGGCCAGCAGGGCGCGGTGGAAGGCGAGGTCGGCCTCCACGGCGTGGGAGGCGTCGGAGCCCTGCTCCCCCATCGCGTCGAGGGCGCCGTCCAGGGCGGCCAGGTCCGCGTCGGTGCGGCGCTGGGCGGCCAGGCGTACGGCGGCGGGTTCGATGATGGCGCGCACCTCGGCGAGGTTGTGCAGCAGCGCCCGGTCGGACTCGGTGGTGGAGGCGCCCTCGAACTGCCAGCGCAGCACGTCGGCGTCGAGCAGGTTCCACTCGGCGCGGGGGCGTACGAAGGTGCCGCGCCGCTGCCGGGCGTCGACCATCCCCTTGGCGGCGAGCACCTTCAGCGACTCGCGCAGCGCGGTCAGACTCACGTCCAACTCGCTTTGCAGCGCCACGAGATCCAGCGTGGCGCCCTCGGGGATCTCACCGCCCAGGATGCGGCGGGCGAGGAGTTCCACGGTCTGGCCGTGCACGCCTCGACGGGCATAGGGCGTCATGTCGTACAGCCTTTCTGCTGGTTGGGGAGCGTGGTCATGCGGAGGCCTTGACGACGCTCCAGCCGCCGTCCACCACGAGACTCGTCCCGGTGATGAAGGAGGCTTCGTCGGCGCTGAGGAACGCGATGGCCGCGGCCACTTCCTCGGGCGTGCCGAAGCGGCGTACGGCCGTCTCGGCGATGCTGCTTTCCCGTTCCTCGGGCGGCACTCTGTCCCAGGCAGCGGTCAGTATCGGTCCCGGCAGAACGGCGTTGACGCGCACAACAGGCCCGTATTCGACGGCGAGTTGGCTGCACAGGGAGAGCAGCGCGCCCTTGGCGGCGGCGTAGGCGGGATGCCCGGGGATGCCCTTGTGCGCGTGCACGGACGAGGTCAGCACCACCGCGCCCCGCCGCTCCTCCAGATCGGGCAGCACCGCCCGGAAGCCGAGGAAGCTGCCGGTCAGATTGACGTCGAGCTGCCGTTGCCAGGACACCAGGGTCATATCGTGGGCGGGCGTGACGTCGACGGTGAAGGCGTTGCTGACGAGGACGTCGACGGACCCGAAGGTGTGCGCGGCGTCGACGATCCGCGCCCAGTCGTCCTCGACCGCGACATCGGCGGCCACGAACCGGGCCCGCCCGCCGTCCTTGCCGATCCGCTCCGCCACCGCCTCGCCCCGCTCCTCGGCGATGTCGGCGAGGACGACGGCGGCTCCCTCCTCGGCGAGGCGTACGGCCGTGGCGGCTCCGATGCCGGAGGCCGCTCCGGTGACCACGGCCGTGCGTCCGGTGAACCGGGCGCCGTGCCGTCGTACGGACTGGTCCATCGAGGTTCGACTCCTTCGCGTTTCTCCCGAGAAAGGGCTTGCCGGAAACATACGGGGCTCACTCACGCAGCAGCACGATCAGGTCGGCATCATGATCGCCACTCCACGCGAACGGCAGCCCGTAGTGCAGCAGATGCGCTCCGCTGTACGTCGTCCCCGTCGCCGTGTCCCGGTAGCCCGCCGCGGGTTCGAGTCCCCGCAGCCTGAGCCGGTCCTTCCGCCCCGGCACGAGCGGCGCCCCGTCGAGACGCCCGGTGCTCAGCGCGGCGACGACGGTCCGGTCCCCTGCGTCGTACTGCACCCCGCAGCTCGGCTCGTCCGGCGTGCCGAGGAGCCGTGCCTCACCCTGGTGGATCACGTCCCGTACCTCCTTGTACCGGCCGATCCACCAGGCCGCCTCGGCCCGCTGTTCCGGCGTCCAGGTGCGCAGGTCGGCGCCGATGCCGAGCACCCCGCACATGGCGTTGACGAAGCGGAAGGCGAGGCTGCGCGGACGCGGATCGAAGACGCCGGGCGCGTCGGTGACCCAGGAACTCATGATGTGCGGGGCGTGCGCGTGCAGGAAGCCGTACTGGACCGAAAGCCGGTCCAGTGGTGCGGTGTTGTCGCTGGGCCAGACGACGTCGGTGCGCGCGACGGTCGCGTGCTCGATCCGTCCGCCGCCGCCCGCGCAGCCCTCCACGGTGACGTCGGGGTGGGTGGAGCGGAGGTGGTCGAGGACGCGCAGATATCCGGCGACATGCTCGGCGTCCAGGTCCGCGCGGCCGGCACCGGGACGGCCTCGCTCGGTGGGCGGGCGGTTCATGTCCCACTTGAGGTAGCTGATGTCGTAGGTGCCGAGCAGCCGGTCGAGCGTCCCGATCACGAAGTCCTGGACGTCGGTCCGGCCGAGGTCGAGGAGGAGCTGGTTGCGGACGAGCCGGCCGGGGCGGCCCTCGATCCGGTAGACCCACTCGGGGTGTTCGGCGTACAGACGGCTCCCCGGACTGACGGCCTCGGGTTCTATCCACAGGCCGAAGTCCAGGCCCAACGCCCTTACGTCCGCCACGAATTGATCGAAGCCCTGCGGGAAGGCCGCCGGGTCGGGCCACCAGTCGCCCAGCCCCCCGGTGTCGTCGCCGCGCCCGGTGAACCAGCCGTCGTCCACGACGAACAGTTCGGCCCCGATGTCGGCGGCCGTCTTCGCCAACTCCAGTTGGCCGGCAGCGTCGACGTCGAAGCCGGTGGCTTCCCAGGAGTTGTAGAGGACTTTGCGGGGGCGGTGCAGTCGCTCGCCGGAGAGGTGCCGTTCGTAGCGGTGCCAGACGCGGGAGAGCCCGTCGAGGCCCTCCGAGCTGAAGGCGCAGGCGAGTTGGGGCGTCGCGAGGGTCTCTCCGGGTGCGAGCAGCACCGCTCCCTCGTACGGGACCCGGCCCGCCCGCACCCGCAGGGCACCGCCGGGTTCGGCCTCGGCGGTGATGTGCCAGTTGCCGGGCCAGGCGAGGGTGATGCCGTAGGCGGCCGGCGACACCCCGTCCTGCACCGCGAGCCAGGGCGCGTACGCGTGTCCCGGTACTCCTTGCAGGCTGCCGATGGTGAACGTACCTCTGGGCAGGTCGAGTTGGGTGCGCTGGAACTCCTGCGACCACTGGCCCGTGAGGTACGTCAGCCGGGCGACGCCGCAGATGGGGATGTTCACCGCGGCCGAGTCGAGTCGCTCCAGGCGCAGTTCGTGCGTGGCGGTGAACTCTGCCCAACGGAGGATCACGTCCGTGCCCGGGACGGTCTCGTAGTGGAGGACGGTCCGCAGGCCCGACTGCTCGTCGTGGAACGCGAGTCGTAGCGCGCCCTCGTCCGCTTCCGCGCCTGCGAACTCCCACCACACGCCCCGGTCTTCGCCGTCCGGGCGCGACGCGACCAGCTCGGACCCGGTGAACGGCCGTAGCCCGTACGGCAGATACTCGGCCGGTGCCGCGTCGGCGGGCGTGATGAAGTGCGTGCGCCTCGACCAGTCCAGGGCGCACGGACCGTCCTCGACGCCGAGCGGTCCCCAAGCGTCGAGTTCGGCCCACGGGCCGTCCGGGGACAGGCGCACGGTGTAGCTGGTCTTCTCCGTGCGCAAGGTCCAGCGCTGGTACGTCACTTGACCGCCCCGAGGTTGAGCCCGGCCACGAAGTGCCGCTGGAAGCGCAGGAACACGGCGACCGTGGGCGCGGCGGCGATGACGGAACCGGCCGCGATGACGTTCCACATCGACACGTACTGTCCCTGAAGTCCGATGAGCGCGGCGGTGATCGGCATCTTGGTGTCGCTGCGCAGCACGGTGATCGCCCAGAGCAGGTCGTTGAAGATCCAGGTGAAGGACAGGGCGCTGAGCGCGGCCAGGGCGGGGCGGGTCAACGGGAGGATGATCCGCCAGAAGATCTGCCAGGGGCCAGCGCCGTCGACGACCGCCGCCTGCTGGATCTCCACCGGGATCGAGCGCATGAACCCGTGCAGGACGAAGACGTAGAAGCCGACGCCGAAGCCGATCTGTACGCCGATGAGTGCGGGCAGGGTGTCGAAGATGCCCATCACTTCGCTGAGCTTGGAGACGGGTATGAGGAGGACCTGCGGCGGGAGGAGGTTGCCGCCGAGCATGAGGAGCAACAGAGAGCGGCGGAAGGGGAGTTCGTAGCGGCTGAGGGCGAACGCGGCCATCGCGGCGAGGGCCAGCGTGATCAGGACGCAGGGGATCGTGACGATCAGGCTGTTGATGAGGGCGCGCTGCTGGCCGCCGTCGACCCAGGCCTGGTGGAAGTTGCCGAGGGTGAAGGAGTGCGGCCAACTGCCCAGGCCGTTGGCGGCGATGTCGTCGAAGGAGCGGAGGCTGGTCACCAGGACCAGGGCGATGGGCAGCAGCCACAGGATGGCCAACGCGCCCGCGCCCAGGTGGAATCCGGCGGTCGCGGCACGCTTCCGGCGCAGGGCCGTGGAGTTGGCGGACATCAGTCGGCCTCCCGGAACGCGCGGACGAGGTAGGAGCAGATGACGCCGAAGGCCAGCGCGAAGATGACGACGGCGAGTGCGGAGCCGTAGCCCAGGCGCAGGGACTGGAAGGCGGTCGAGTACATGTAGGTGCTCAGCAGCTCTGACGAGTGGTAGGGGCCGCCGCGGGTCAGGGACCACACGACGTCGAAGGAGCGCAGCGAGTCGATGACGATGACGGACAGAACCACCGCGTTGACACTGCGCAGTTGGGGCAGGGTGACGTGCCTCAGGCGCTGCCAGGCGCCGGCGCCGTCGACCTTGGCGGCCTCGTACAGGGCCGGGTCGATGCCCTTGAGGCCGGCCAGGTAGAGGACCATGACGTAGCCGATCTGGCGCCAGAGCGCGGGCACGATCACGGCGTAGAGGGCGGTGTCCTGGTCGGCGAGCCAGGCGTGGCGCAGGCTGCCGAGGCCTACGGATTGCAGGAGTTGGTTGAGGACGCCGTCGGGCTGGTAGATCGCCTGCCAGACCAGGGCGGTGGCGACGAGGGAGAAGACGACGGGCAGGAACAGGGCCGCGCGGTAGAAACCGACGCCTCGCCGTTCCTGTTGGAGCAGGAGTGCGGCGGCGAGGCCGAGCAGGGCGGACAGGCCGCCGAAGACGACGAGCCAGAGGACGGTGTGGCCGGCCGCGCTGCGGAAGACGTCGTCGTGGGCCATCTCCCGGAAGTTGTCCAGGCCGACGAACTGCGGTGGGGAGACGCCGTCCCATTTCGTCAGGGCGAGGTAGAAGCCCTGGGCGGCGGGCCAGAACACCCACACGGCCTCGACGAGGAGTGGGACGAGGACGAAGGCGAGCACCAGCGGGGAGGTGCGCCGGGGGCCCCGGACCCGCTTGCCCGTGGCGGGCGTGCGGGCCGGGGACTTCCGGTCGGGCGCGGTCAGGACGGCCATGTCACGCGTTCCAGATCTTCTCGGCGTCGCGCTGCCAGTCGGTGAGGATGCTCCCGATCGACTTGGGCTTGGCCAGGAACTTGGTCAACGCGTTGTCCGCGGTGGGCTGGAGGGCGTCGCTGGAGTCCCGGTTGAAGAACTGCGTGATCTCGGTCGCCGCCTCGATGTGCTTGCGGCCCTTGGTGACGAGGGCGGTTCCGGCGTCCTTCGCGGCCGGGTTGCAGGGCAGGACGGTGCCGGAGGAGCCCTTGATGTAGATCTCCTGCGCCTCGGCGGTCGCGAGGTACTTCATCAGGTCGATCACCTGGTCGTGCCGTCCGGTGCGGGCGCTGGCGAAGTAGCCGTCGGTGGGCGCCTCTTCGGCGAGCGGGACCTTCGCGTCGATGACCGGGAAGCGGAAGAAGTCGATGTCGTCGAGGGCGTTCTTCGGTGCCGCGTCGGCGAAGAAGGTGCCGATGAGCATCATGCCGCTGCGGCCGTTGAGCAGGGAGGTCGTGGCGTCCTGGAAGGCGACGGCGGCGCCGTTCGGGTCGAAGTACGGCAGCACCTCCTGCCAGCGGTCGAAGACCTTGCGCACCTCGGGGTCGTCGAACCGGTGCTTCCCCGCGAGGAGTTGGCGGTGGTACTCGGCGCCGTTGATCCGGATGTCGAGGTAGTCGAACCAGGCCGAGGCCACCCAGGCCGTGCCGCCGCCGGCTCCCAGCCCGATCGGGGTGACGCCCTTGCTCTTGAGCTTGTCGCACAGGTCGAGGAACTCGTCCCAGCTCTTGGGCTCGCTCACGCCCCACTTGGCGAAGTTGGACTTCCGGTAGAACATGCCCCACCAGTAGTAGGTGGTCGGCACGAACACCTTCTTGCCGGAACTCGACGATGTGCACAGCGAGTTGAGCGCCTTGGAGTAGCGCTTGAGGTCGGGCGACGAGGTCCACGCCTCGTCGAGGTCGAGCAGCAGCTTCTTCTTGGCGTAGGCCTCCGCGACCGAGCCGGGGTACCAGGTGTACACGTCCGGCGGGTTGGCCGAGGTGAGGTACGTCGGCAGCTGGGTGCGGAAGGTCTCCGCGGCGACCGTGTTGAGGCTCGCGCGGTCGGAGCCCTTCTTGGCGTAGGCGGCGACGAGGTCCTCCATCGCGGCCTTGGCCTGCGGGGCGGAGAGGTTGGACTGGAGGGTCACCGCGCCCTTCGAGGAGCTCTTGCCGGAGGAGGTGGAGGTGACGCAGCCGCTGAGCAGCGCCGCCGTCCCCGCGGCACCGAGTCCGGCGAGGAACCGGCGTCGGTCTGGCTGATGGTTCGTCATGGATGGCTCCCTGTGGATCCCGCGCGGATCCGTCTTCACGCGGTTCCAGATTCACGTGGCGTCCCCGCCACGTCAAGAATAATTACTAATTTAGTTGACCTGGGTCAGGTGCACGTAGCCGTCGACTCCGCGGAACACCGCGTCGACCGTCCCGCCCGGCCCGGCCACCGCTCCGAGCGCTCCGTCGAACGCGGCGCTGGGGAACGCCTGTTGCTTGGTCCAGCCCTGCCACGCACCGTTCTCGTACCGCTGCTGCCAGAGCGTGTAGTCGGCGGCCCGCGCGTACAGCACCACGGCGTCCCCTACGGCGACCAGCGTCGGACTCCCGCTGACGGTCCCGCCGACCGACGCCCACGGCGACCACTCCCCCGACGTGTCCCGGGACCGCGTCCACACGTCGTCGGCCGCGCTGCGCACGGCGACATGGACCCGCCCCTGCGTGTCCACGGCGGCGGACGGCCGCCCGTACACCGACCGGCCACCGGGTGCACCGAGCGAGGTCCAGCCGGTCGACGGACCGCGCTGCACGACCTGCCCGTCGGTACCCGTGGCGAACAGCGTCCAGTGCGCGGGGTCGGTGAACGCCACCGACGGCGCGTCGGCCACCCGGCCGCCCAGGCTCTGCCAGGCGCCCCAGCGCCCGTTGACGTAGGCCCGCCGGTACACCCGGGAGTCGGTGCCGCGCACGAAGACGTCGGTCCGGCCGCCGGCCGAGGCGTACGCGGCGGGCTGGCCGAGGATCCCGCCCTTCGTGGGACCGCCGAGGTCCCTCGTCCCGCCGTCGGCCCGCTGGACGAGCGAGCCGTGCGGTCCGCGCAGGAAGGTCGTCAGCGCGTCACCGTCACGCACGACGGCAGGACTCGCCGTGGCCTTCTGGCCCAGGTTCGTACCGGGCAGTGCGTCCGCCCCGGTCAGCTTGAGGAACGCGGTGCCGTGCGCCGGGACTTCGACGGTGTACGACCCCGTGTGCGTGCCCCGGTCGGTGCGAGCTCGCAGGTCCCGGACCCGGACCGGCCCGCCGAGCCCGGCATCGGCGAACTGCACCGTGCGCAGGGCGGGTTGGTCGGACCGGTTGAGCAGGACGACCGCGCGCTGCCCGTGCCCTTCCAGGACCTTGCTGTACACGTCCCCGACCGAGTCGCTGGCCACGCGTACGCCCTGGACGGCGAGCGGGTCCTGGTCGACGCCGATGATCTCCGGGTTGCGCAGGGTCGCGAGCATCGAGGCGGACAGGGTGCGCGGGTCGGAACCCAGGACGAGCGGCGACCCCATCTCGGCCCACATCACGTACTGCGTAGTTGACTCCTCCTGCGTCAACTCCAGGGATCCGTCGGCCATTTGGCGCATCGGGATGAGGTAGTCCGGGTCGTTGTAGTGCCCGGGTCCCTGCGCCTCGGGGTGCCAGGCGTTCGCATCCATGTTGCGCAGGATGTTGGGCCACTGGCCGGGGCTCGGGGTGCCCCAGGCGATGTCCGTGCCGGTGCGCCAGGAGTCGGCGATCGTCGGGGCGTAGACGTACGTGTTGTGCGCGTCCTGCTCGGGCGTGTGCGGCAGGCCCCAGTCGTCGGTGAGCGGGTTGCACAGGTTCAGCAGCATCTTGCGGCCGGACTTGGCCACCGCGTCGCTGAACTCCTTGAACGCCGGGCCCGGATCGAGCTTGGCGCCGATCCCGCACAGGAAGTCGACCTTGACCGCGTCGATCTTCCAGCCCGCGAACTGCCGTGCGTCCGCGTCGTAGTGGCCCCTGCTGCCGAGCCCGCAGCTCTTGCCGCCGTCGTAGGTGCCGGCGTCGGTGTAGATGCCGACTTTGAGGCCGCGCTTGTGCAGGTAGGAGACCAACGCGGGGATGCCGGAGGGGAATCGGTCCGGATTCGCTACCAACCGCCCGTTCGCGTCACGCGGGTTGTCGGCCTGCCAGCCGCCGTCCAGCCACACGATGTCGTAACCGGCCTCCCGCAGACCGCTGTCGACCAGCTTGTCCGCGACACTGCGCACTTGCTGTTCGGTGGGCGCGCCCAAGCCGTAGTAGGTGTTCCAGCCCATGTAGGGCGTCGGCGCGAGGCCGCTGTCGTAGTAGTCGGGTGCGCCCTGGTCGACACCGGTCCGTGCCGTGGCCACCGGTGCGGCGGTGGCCGCCAGTACGGTCGCGATGGCGACGACGGTGGCGCGGCGCGTCCGTCTCGAAGCCGCGGGTGTGCGGACCTGCGGATGTGAAGTCACTTGCCTCTCCCGAGGGTTGGGAAGCAGGAGGACGTGACCCGGGCCGCACTGCGACAGGGGGCTTCCGGCGTCACGGCGACGACTGTGGCGCGCGGCCGAAACCCTGTCAATATTAATTCCTAATTTATTAGAAGGCTGCATCAAGGGTTGACACAGCTTCCCTCGCGTCACAGCCTTTGGCAACGTTGTCAGTGCCGCCGGTTTTTGATGGGACATCACGCTCATGACAGATCAGCCGAGTTCACCACACGTGTCGCGCCGCTCCTTCGTCACCACGGGTTCCACCCTGCTCGCGGGGTTCGGCCTCGGTCTCCGGTCGCCCGCGTCGGCCGCCGCGGCCTCCTCCCCCGGTGAACTCGCCCTCCACCGCCCCGTGTCCGTCTCCTCGACGGCGTATGCGCCCACCCCGGGTTCGTTCGTGGTGGACCGGCTCGCCTCGCCGGGTGTGCGCGGCAGCGGATGGCGGGCGGCTGCGGGCGACCCGCAGTGGATCGCGATCGATCTCCAGGCCGTCTGCACCGTCACGTCGGTCCGCCTCACCTTCGAGGCCGACGCGAGCGACCCGGTGTTCACGCCTCCCACCTCGGGCAACCCGGCCGACGGCACAACGGGCAAGGAGATCCAGTCCAGTTACTCGGTCGAGTACGTCGTCGAGACGTCGACCGACCGCACGTCCTGGGCCGGCGTGTACCGCACCACGGCGGGCACCGGCGGAGTGGTGGACATCCAGCCCCCACGCCCGGTCACCGCCCGCTGGGTACGGCTGACCTCGACCCGCCGCTCCAACCCCAACCCCCTTGGCCTCAACGGCTTCGAGGTCTACGGCACCGTCGCGGGCCACCGTCCGTCGGCCACGGGCTGGACGGACTGGGGCACGCACTCCGGCCCGGCACCCAGGTTGGCGGTGGCCGAGGACGGCACGGTCCCGGTGGAGTCCGGCTGGCGACTGACACTCGACGACTGGGCGGACGCCGACGGAACGAAGTTGTCGACGGCCACCGTCGACACCAGCGGCTGGCTGCCGGCCACCGTCCCCGGCACGGTGCTCGGCTCACTCGTGGACCAGGGCAAGCTGCCCGACCCCGTGGTCGGACTGAACAACCTCCACATTCCCGAGGCCCTCTCGCGTCATTCCTGGTGGTACAAGCGGGACTTCGAGCTGCCGCGCGGTCTGCGGACCGGTGCCGGGCGACGGATCTGGCTGGAGTTCGACGGCATCAACCACACGGCCGACATCTGGCTCAACGGTCATCATGTGGGCGGTCTGACGTATCCCTTCGCGCGCTCGTCCCACGACGTGACCGAGTCGCTCTCCACGGGCGGGGCGAACGCGCTCGCGGTGAAGATCACGCCCATGCCGGTACCCGGCAGCCCCGGCGACAAGGGCCCGGCCGGCGAGTCCTGGGTGGACGCGGGCGCCAACCAGATGAACCTCAACTCCCCCACCTACCTGGCCTCTTCGGGCTGGGACTGGATGCCGGCGGTACGCGACCGGGCCGCCGGCATCTGGAACCACGTCCGGCTGAGATCGACCGGCCAGGTCGTGCTCGGCGATCCGCGGGTCGACACCGTGCTGCCGGACCTGCCCCAGGTGTCGCTCGCCGAGCTGACGATCGTCGTCCCGGTCCGCAACGCAGACACCGCCGACCACAGGACGACGGTCTCGGCGGCCTTCGACGAGGTGCGGGTCAGCAAGGTCGTCACCGTGCCGGCGGGCGAGAGCGTCGACGTCACGTTCGCCCCTGACGCCTTCGGCCAACTGCGGTTGCGCAACCCGAAGTTGTGGTGGCCCAACGGCTTGGGCGAGCCTGCCCTCCACAAGCTCACCATCACCGCGACGCTCGACGGCTCCGAGAGCGACCGTCGCACCACCCGGTTCGGCATCCGCCAGTTCGGCTACGAGTACGAGGTGCCGCTGCCGTTCGCCAACTCCGGTGACGCGTATACCCAGTCGGTGCCCTTCGACCGGCAGCAGGCCCGGTACGTGCGCGTCAAGTGCCTCACCAGGGCGTCCGGTTGGGGCAACTCCCTGTGGACCCTGGCCGTACGCGACAGTGCTCGGCCCGCCACCGACCTGGCCCTGCACGCACAGGCCGACGCCTCGACCACGGACGGGGACGACCACGCCCCGGGCAACGTGACCGACGGTGATCCCGGCACCCGTTGGTCCTCGGCCTACGAGGACGACCAGTGGATCCGGATCGACCTGGGGTCCGCGCAGTCCTTCGACGGGGTCGACCTGGTCTGGGAACAGGCTTACGCGAAGACCTACTTGGTGCAGGTCTCCTCCGACGACGCCACCTGGACCGATGCCGCGTCGGTGGACAACAGCGCGGTTCCGCTGCCCTTCGGCAACGGCAACGCGAGCCTCCAGGTGGAGGACTTCGCCGCTCGGACCGCCCGTTACGTCCGTATCAACTGTGGTCTGCGCAACACCAGTTGGGGCAACTCCCTGTGGTCCCTCGGCGTCGTCGACAGCACCGCGCCCGGAACCGACCTGGCCCTGCACCAGAAGACGATCGCGTCCACCGAGGATCCGGACCACCCGGCCGCGCACGCCACCGACGGTGACACGAGCACCCGTTGGTCCTCCGAGTACGCGGACCACCAGTGGATACAGGTCGACCTCGGAGCCTCGAAGAGGTTCGACCGAGTGGCGATCCTGTGGGAGTCGGCCTATCCGAAGACCTACGTGATCCAGACGTCGGACGACGCGGACACCTGGACCGACGTGAAGTCGGTGTCCAACACCCCCGACCCGTTGAAGATCAGCGTGAACGGGGTGCGGGTCCTGGCCCGTGGCGGCAACTGGGGCTGGGACGAGCTGTTGCGCCGTATGCCGCCGGAGCGGATGGACGCGGCCGTGCGGATGCACCGCGACATGAACTTCACCATGATCCGCAACTGGGTGGGCACGTCCGACCGGGAGGAGTTCTTCGCCGCCTGCGACGAGCACGGAATCCTGGTGTGGAACGATTTCCCCAACGCGTGGGGCATGGACCCGCCGGACCACGACGCCTTCAACTCGATCGCCCGGGACACCGTCCTGCGCTACCGCATCCACCCCAGCGTGGTCATCTGGTGCGGCGCCAACGAGGGCAACCCGCCGGCCGCCATCGACCAGGGCATGCGCGAGGCCGTGGAGGGACAGGCCCCCGGCATCCTCTACCAGAACAACTCGGCCGGCGGCATCATCACCGGCGGCGGACCGTACGGCTGGGTCGAGCCGGAGAAGTACTTCGACCCGACCACCTACGGCAGCAAGGACTTCGGCTTCCACACCGAGATCGGCATGCCCGTCGTCTCCACCGCCGCCAGCATGCGCAACATGACGGGCGACGAGCCCGAGTGGCCGATCCGCGGCGCGTGGTACTACCACGACTGGAGCGAGCGCGGGAACCAGGCACCGCAGACGTACAAGGCGGCCGTGGAAGCGCGCCTCGGGGCGACCACCGGCCTGGACGACTTCGCCCGCAAGGCCCAGTTCGTCAACTACGAGAACACGCGCGCCATGTTCGAGGCGTGGAACGCGAACCTCTGGGACAACGCGAGCGGCCTGATGCTGTGGATGTCCCACCCCGCGTGGCACAGCACGGTCTGGCAGACCTACGACTACGACTTCGACGTCAACGGCACGTACTACGGCGCCCGTTCGGCCTGCGAGCCCCTGCACGTCCAGGCCGATCCCGCGGGGCAGGTCATCGCGGTCAACCACACGCGCGACGGCCTCAAGAACGCCGTAATCTCAGCGCAGTTGATCGATCTGACGGGCCGTCGGCTCGGCGGGGACAAAAGTGCCCGGCTGGACGTGGCACCGGCCGCGACCGCGAAGGCGTTCACCGCGGCCTGGACCGACGACCTGCCGGACCTGCATCTCCTGCGCCTGACGCTGACCGGTGGCGACGGCCGGGTCCTGTCGCGCAACACCTACTGGCGTTATCGCACGCCGGACGCCATGCGCGCGTTGAGCGGCGCGCCGCGGACCAAGGTGTCCGCGACGGTCGGCCGTCCGTCCCGCTCCGGAGACCGAACCGAACTGACCGCGACCGTCCGCAATCAGGGTCCGGCCGTCGCCGCCATGGTCCGGCTCTCCCTGAAGAACGGCTCGACCGACGATCGCGTACTGCCGACGCTGTACAGCCACAACTACCTGTGGCTGCTGCCCGGCGAGCCCCAGGCCGTCACCCTGTCCTGGCCGACCCGGGCTCTGGCCTCAGGTCGTCCGCTCCTGGAGGTGGAGGCGTACAACAGCCGCCCCGCGACGGCGCGTTCGTAGGAACCGGTCTTTCAGGAGGCCTCCACCGCCGTCTTGATGCGCTGCCCGAACGCGGGCGCGTCCTTGCGTGCCGCACCCAGCGCGAAGCCCACGAGCAGTTTTCCGATGCCGTGGCCTTCGAGGACATTGAAGATCCTCACCTTGGTCGTGCCCGGACCGGTGGCTTCGAGGTCGTAGCCACCTTCGTCCGCCGTCACGGTGTTCTTGGAGGTCTCCGTCCAGCGGATGCGGTGGGGTGCCTCGTACTCGGTGATCCGGAAGGTCCGGCCCGTCTTCATGCCGGCGTCCTTGACCGTGCTCGTGAAGACGGTGCCCACGGCCGTCGGGCCCTCCGGAGTCTTGGTGATCTTCTGGACCCGCGGGCTGAACTTGGGGTCGTTCGTGCCCTCGGCGAGGAACGCGAAGACTTCCTCGACGGGGCGGTTGACCTCGGCTGTCGCCTCGAACTGACCGGCCACGATTCCTCCTGTGCTGCGGTGGGAGTGAGGGCTGGGTGCGCGCTGATGTGCCGAGCACCATCAGCTTATCGGCGCGGCCCCGCCCGTGCTCCCTGTCGCGGAAGCCGCCGGTTCCAGGGCACTGAAACCACGGTGAAACCGAGCTGAATGCCCCCTGCCGCAAGCTCTGCGGCATGACGACAACGACCCACGAACTCGCGATCTCGGCCACCGGGCTGCGCAAGGCCTACGGGGACAAGACGGTGCTCGACGGCATCGACCTGGCCGTGCCGACCGGTACCGTCTTCTCCCTGCTCGGTCCGAACGGCGCCGGCAAGACCACCGCCGTCAAGATCCTCTCCACGCTGGTCACCGCCGACGCCGGCGAGCTGCGGGTCGGCGGTCACGACCTGGCCGTCGACGCGCAGGCCGTACGGGCCGCGATCGGCGTCACCGGGCAGTTCTCCGCGGTCGACGGGCTGATCACCGGCGAGGAGAACATGCTCCTCATGGCGGACCTGCACCGCCTGTCCAAGCAGGAGGGCCGACGGGTCGCCGCCGAGCTGCTGGAGCGCTTCGACCTCAGCGACGCCGCCAAGAAGCCCGCCTCCACCTACTCCGGCGGTATGAAACGCCGCCTCGACCTCGCGATGACCCTGGTCGGCAACCCGCGGATCATCTTCCTCGACGAACCGACCACCGGCCTCGACCCGCGCAGCCGGCACAACATGTGGGGCATCATCCGCGGGCTGGTCTCCGGCGGTACGACCGTCTTCCTCACCACCCAGTACCTGGACGAGGCCGACGAACTCGCCGACCACATCGCGGTGTTGAACGACGGCACGATCGCCGCCGAGGGCAGTGCCGAGGAGCTGAAGCGGCTCGTCCCGGGCGGGCACGTACGGCTGAGGTTCACCGACCCGGACGCCTACCGGTCCGCCGCCGCGGCCCTGCGCGAGGTCACCCGCGACGACGAGGCGCTCTCGCTCCAGATCCCCAGCGGCGGCAGCCAGCGCGAGCTGCGCTCCATCCTCGACTGGCTGGACGCCGCCGACATCGAGGCGGACGAGCTGACCGTGCACACCCCCGACCTCGACGACGTGTTCTTCGCCCTGACCGGCGGAGCCAAGGTCCCCCACCAGCCCAGCGTGTCCGACCAGCCCAAGGAGAACGTCCGATGAGCAGCCTCTCCCTCGCCGTCCGCGACTCGTCCACGATGCTGCGACGCAACCTGCTGCACGCGCGCCGCTACCCGTCCCTCACCCTGAACCTGCTGCTCACGCCGATCATGCTGTTGCTGCTCTTCGTCTACATCTTCGGCGATGTGATGAGCACGGGCATCGGTGGCGCGGACCGCTCCGACTACATCGCCTACCTCGTCCCGGGCATCCTGATGATGACCATCGGCGGCACCGTGATCGGGGCCGCGGTGTCCGTCGCCACCGACATGAACGAGGGCATCATCGCCCGCTTCCGGACCATGGCGATCCACCGCGGGTCCGTGCTCGTCGGGCACGTCGTCGGCAGTGTGATCCAGTGCGTCGCCAGCGTGGTCCTCGTCGGGGCCGTCGCCGTGGCCATCGGCTTCCGGTCCACGGACGCCACACCCCTGGAGTGGCTGGCGGCGTTCGGGCTGCTGGCGCTGTTCTCCCTGGCGTTCACCTGGATCGCGGTCGGGATGGGCATGGCCAGCCCGAGCGCCGAGGCGGCCGCCAACAGCGCGCAGCCGTTGATCCTCCTCCCGCTCATCTCCAGCGCCTTCATCCCGGCCGACACGATGCCGGGCTGGTTCCAGCCGATCGCCGAGTACCAGCCCTTCACCCCGGCCATCGAGACCCTCCGCGGCCTGCTCCTCGGCACCGAGATCGGCAACAACTGGTGGATCGCCGTCGCCTGGTGCGTCGGCCTCACCGTGCTCGGCTACCGCTGGTCCACGGCCTCGTTCAACCGCGACCCGAAGTAACCGCCATGACAGCGCGGGCGGCGTCCCGCAACTCGTCCCGCCCCAGGGCGGCGTACTCCGACACCGCGTCGGCGTACGCCGCCCTGTCGGCGTCCTCGGCCGCCTGCCGGGCGAGATCCGCCGACATCGTCGGCTGGAACTCCCGCAGCACGCCCAGCCGTTCGGCCAGCGCGATCATCCGCACGGCGCCTTCGTCTCCTTCGCCGGACGCGAGCCCCACCATCCCGAGGGCGTGCAACATCGTTCCGAACAAGGGGAGTTCGGAGGGCGAGCCGACCGGTTCTGCGAGCAGCGTCCGCAGTCGCCGGCGCAGCCCGTCGACCAACTCCGCCACCAGCGCCAGCCGTCCGGCACGAGCGTGCGCCGTCACCGCGACCGACTGGACCATGAACGCCCACGGGTCGAGCCAGGCATCGTCGTCGCGCAGCGCGCCGGCCGCGAGCATGCGCTCCACGGCGCCGCGCCACAGCCCGAGTCCGACCTCCGTGAGCCCACGAGCGAGCGCGATCTCGGCGCGCCCGCCCAGGTCGGGCCGGTAGAAGTCGTCCTCCGGCGGGGTGTTGTCGCTCTCCGCCTGCCGCAGCCAGTACTCGGCCTCGTCCGCGTCACCGCGCTGCAGACACGCGAGGACGAGGAGCGAGCGGATGCCGATGTAGTCCTGCCCGTCACCGAGCCGTGGCAACACGCCGAGCGACGCCTTGAGATGCTCGTACGCCTCCTCGCCCCGCCCCGTCCGCAGACACAGCTCGCTCAGCCGCGAGTGCACCATGAGCTGCACGGACGGATTGTCAACTCGGGCCAGTCCGACGACCGTTCGGCGGGCGGAGACCAGCGCGCGCTCGATGTCGTGCTCGAACTCCCAGACGTAGCAGGCGACACACTCGGCGATACCGGAGAGCAACGGCTGCGCGCCGCCCCCGCCTTGCCCCTCACCCTCGCCTTCGCACAGCCTGCGCAGCACGTCGTAGTCGGGCGGCCGTATCTCGGGGATCGCGCTCAGCACGATCGCGGTGGCGCGCATCAACGTGTCCGGCGGCGCCGAGGGCAGCCGCCGGAGGGTGACGAGCTGGCGTACGGCACGCGGGCCCGGGCCCATGAAGACGATCACCGTGCCCAACACGGCGGCCGTGCGGGCGACTTCGACGTATGCGGGCTCGGGGCGGTAGTGCGACAGCGCCGGTCCGGTGTCCTCGGCGAGGGCGATGAGGCGGGGGTAATTGGTGGCGGTGGACCACAGGCTGGCGAGGACGGCGGTCAGGGCGGCGGTCGCCGGATTGTCCGTACGGGCGAGGGCATGCCGCAGGGCCGCCACGAGGTTGTCCTGCTCGGCCTTGATCCGCTCCCACGCGGCCTGCGAGTCCGAACCGAAGAGCACATCATGGTGCGCGACCCCGAAGTCCCGTGCCCAGAGCAGGAATTGGTCTACGGCCGCCGCATCCTCGCCCGCCTCGGTACGCCGGGCCGCGCTGAACTCCCGTACGGTCTCCAGCATGCGGAACCGCACGCCGGCCGGGGTGTCGGCGACGGTGAGCAGCGACTGGTCGGCCAGCTGCTCCAGCAGGAGCAGCGCGTCCTCTCCGAGGACCTGTTCGGCCGCCTCGCCGGAGAAGCCGCCGGGGAAGACGGACAGCGTGCGCAGCGCGGTCCGGGCGTCCTCGGCGAGCAGGTTCCAGCTCCACTCCACGACCGCGTGCAGGGTGCGGTGGCGCTCCGGTACGTCCCGTGCCCCGCCGCGCAGCAGCGCGAACCGGTCGCCGAGGCGGCGCGCTATGTCCGGAACCGACAGAACCCGCACCCGCGCCGCCGCCAACTCCACGGCGAGCGGCAGCCCGTCGAGGTGACGGCACAGCTCGGCCACCGCGTCCGGCGGCAGCTCGACACCGCTCCGGGCGGCCCGGGCCCGCTGCGTGAACAGCTCGACCGAGATACCGAGACCGAGCTCCGGCAGCGCGTACACCGCCTCCGAGGTGAGGCCCAGCGGGGACCGGCTGGTGGCGAGCACCCGTAGGTCCTTGGACGACGAGACCAGCGCCTGTACGAGGTCGGCGGCGCCCCGGATGACCTGCTCGCAGTTGTCGAGAACCAACAACGCGGGTCCGGAGCCGAGCACGCCGAGGATGCCGGACACCGGGTCGCCCGACGCGGGCCCGTTCGTGGCGCCGGCGCCGAGCGCGGAGGCGACCTCCGCGGCCACGTCGGCGTCCTCGGTGACGCCGGCGAGCGGCACGAAGTACACCACGCGCTGCTCGGCCCGGCGGCTGACGGCGTGCGCGAGCCGGGTCTTGCCGAGGCCGCCGGGTCCTACGACGGTGACGGCGCGCGAGGACCGGAGCAGCCCTTCCACCGCCGCGATGTCCTCGTCCCGGCCGAGCAACGGGTTCGGCTCGTGCGGCACACCGTGCCGGGCCACCGGCGCCTCGCCGCGCAGCAACTCCTGTTGTACGGCCTTGAGTCCGGCGCCCGGGTCCGTGCCGAGTTCGTCACGCAGCTCACGGCGGTACGCCTCGTACCGGGTCAGCGCGGCAGAGGGCCCCGCCGTAGCCGCCTCCCCCCGCAGCAGCTCACCGAGCACCTCCTCGTCGCGCGGATGCGCTACGGCGGCCAGGCCCAGCGGTCCAGCCGCCTCCGCGTGCCGTCCGAGGCGGGCGAGCGCGATCGCCTGCGCGCGGACGAGCGTGTCGCGGACAGGCGCCCGCTCGGCGCGCAGCGCGGCCACCGGGTCGTCGGTGTCACCGCCCTGGTCGGGGGTGCCTTCCCACAGCGCGAGCCCGGCCTCGGCCGCGGCCAGCGCTCCCGTGTGGTCCCCGGCCCTGGCCCGGTCCGCGCAGACGGCGGCGTGCAGCAACAGGGCGGAGCTGTCGACCTGGTCCTCGGCGAGGGCGAGCCGGTATCCGGTCGGCGTGCTCACGATGAGTTCAGCACCCAACTGCGCCCGCGCCCTGGACACGAGGACCTGGAGCGCCTTCCCCGGCCGCTCCGGCAACTCGTCCGGCCACAGCCCCTCCACCAGCCGCTCGGTGCTGCAACCGGTGCGCAGGTCGCCCGCGAGCAACGCGAGGAGCCCGCGGAGACGGGGCGCGGTGACCTCCTGTCTTCGATGGGCGACACGCGGCAGCAGGGTCAGGTCGATGGTCACCCGTGCAGATTAACCAAGGTCCCGCCCCAGGCGTGCGAGGGGAGACAGCGCCATCACCACCGGGGACAGCACCATGCCCACGGCCGTCACGAGCAGGCCGGTCCGCAGCCCCCACTCCTGCGCGAGGAGCCCGCCGAACAGCGAGCCCAGCGGCGTCAGCCCCATGCCGGCGAACGTGATCGTCGCGGCCACGCGCCCCTGCAACCCGTGGGGCGTCACGGCCTGCCGGACGGCCATGACCGTGACGTTCACCAGCTGCCCGGCGGTCCCGAACACGAAGTTGACCGCGAGGAGTACGGCCATCGTCGTCGCGGACGGACCGTGCAGCACGGGCACACACACGAACGCGCCGTCACCGAGTGCCGCGGCGACCACGATCACCCGGCCGTATCCGAACCGGCCCGGCAGCCGGGCGGCCAGCACCGCGCCGACGAGCGCGCCCGGACCGGTCGCCGCGAGCGCCAGGCCCACGGCGGTGCCCGACAGGTGCAGTTCCCGGGGGAGGAAGAGGAGATAGACGGTCATCGTGGCAGCGAAGAAGAACTGGAAGGCGGCCGCGGCGAGACACACGGCGCGCAGCGAGGAGTCGCCGGCGACGAAACGTAGGCCGTCATGGATCCGCCGCCATACGCGTGCGGGACGTTCCGGGCGCTCCGGGACGGACTCGGTACGGCGGACCCGGCGGACCGACAGGAACGACAGCGCGAAGAACAACGCGCTGGAGGCGACAGCGACCGGCGCCGACAGCAGGGTCACCAACGCGCCGCCGAGAGCGGGCCCACCGATCTGGGCGGCGGACCGGCTGCCCTCCAACGCGCTGTTGCCCCGCACCAACTGATCGGATGTCACCAGCCGTACGAGAGAGGCTTGGTAGGCCACGTCGAAGAACACGGACAGGACCCCGGCGACGAAGACCAGCACGAACAGCGCTGGCAGACTGAGCCAGTTGAGCAGTCCGGCTACGGCGGCGGCGCCCAGCACCAGGGTTCGGCCGACGTCGGCCACCACCATCACCGTGCGGGTCCGCCAGCTGTCCACCCAAGCGCCGACGAGGAGAGAGAGCAGCAGGATCGGCGCCTGCTCCACCGCACGCAGGACACCCAGCTGTCCGGCACCGACGTCGAGCGTCAGGACGGCGAAGAGCGGAAGCACCACCAGGCTTGACTGTTCGCCGAGTTGGGAGGCTGTCTGACCCAGCCAGAGTCTGCGGAAGTCACGGTCGCGCCACAGGCTCGACGGAACAGGCCGACGGGAATCGGATACAGGCACGGAGACCCTCTGAGTTGCCGACAACGAGACCCGCGACCCGGCGCACGAAAGGCGCGCCCACGGTACGGGCGGGAGAAGGCTCGCTGTGCCGCAGCAACGTCAAGGGCGGCACGCGATGACGGGCCGATCTCGGCCTACGACGTCAACGCGCGCCCGGACGACCGGGCATCTCTGGGCTCCAACATCTCGGCGGTCACTGGCGGTTGGGACACTAGTTCTTGAGGGTCTCGGGCGAAAGGCAATTACTGCACCCCCTCTTCCTTCGGAACATCTCGCCCACTTGACCCCACTCGCCCGGAGCTCAGGAATCGCAGTACCGCCAGCACCCGGCGATGGTCGCTGTCGACCGACGGCAGATCGAGCTTCGTGAAGATGCTGTTGATGTGCTTGGCCACCGCGCTGTCGCTGACGACCAGTTGCCGGGCGATGCCGGAGTTGGAGCGTCCCTCGGCCATCAGGGTCAGTACCTCGCGCTCGCGTGGGGTGAGTCGGTCCAGTGGGTCGCTGGCTCGGCGCAGGAGGAGTTGGGCCACGACCTCGGGGTCCAGGACGGTGCCGCCCGCCTCGACACGACGGAGGGCGTCGATGAAGTCCTCGACGTCGGCGACTCGTTGCTTCAGCAGATAGCCGACGCCGCCGGTGTTCGTCGTCAACAGGTCGGCGGCGTACCGCTCTTCGACGTACTGCGAGAGCAGCAGGACCGCTGTCGTCGGCCACTCGCGGCGGATGACCAGGGCCGCCCGCACCCCCTCGTCGGACTGGGCGGGCGGCATACGGACGTCGACGACGGCGATGGCGGGGCGGTGTTCGGCGACGGCGGCGAGCAGGGCGTCGGCGTCACCGGCTTCGGCGGCGACCTCGTAGCCCGCCATCTCCACCACCTTGACCAGGCCGATCCTGAGCAGGACCGAGTCCTCGGCGATCACGGCGAGACGGCGCACGGCAACTCCACGGTGATGACGGTAGGGCCCCCGGCGGGACTGCTGATCGCGAACGCGCCGTCCACGGAGGCCGCCCGGCGGGCGAGTCCGGCCAGGCCGGAGCCCTGGGCGGGGTCGGCGCCCCCGGGACCGTCGTCCTCGACGGTGACCCGGAGCCTACCGTCGCGGATCTCGGCGGTGACGTCCGCTCCGGAGGCCTCGGGGGCGTGCTTGGTGATGTTGGCCAGCGCCTCGGAGACGGTGAAGTAGGCGACCGCCTCGACGGTCGGGGCGAGCCTCCGGGGCACGTCGACGCGCAGCCGCACCGGCAGCGGGCCGCGCGCTGCGATGCCGGACAGGGCCGCGTCCAGTCCCCGGTCGTCGAGGACGGCCGGATGCAGGCCTCGTACCAGGTTGTTCAGCTCGTCGATCGCCTCCTTCGCCTCCCGGTGCGCCTGGTCGATGACCTGTCTGGCCTCGTCGGACAGGTCGGTGAGCGTCGCCCTGGCGATACCGAGGTTCACGGCGAGGGAGACCAGGCGTTGTTGCGCCCCGTCGTGCAAGTCCCGCTCTATCCGCCTGCGTTCGGCGTCGGCGGCGTCCACCGCTCCGGCCCGGCTCTCGGTGAGGTCCTCGACCCGGCGCGTGAGCTGTTCGGTCCGGCTGGGGCCCAACAGGGCCAGAGCGGCGCGGGTGTCGAGCCGGACGAGGAGGAGAGTGAGCCACGTGGCGGCCAACAGGGCAGCGAAACCAGACGCGTTGATGTAAACGGCCTCGGTGGAAGTCTCCAGGAACTTCAGCCGCTGCTCAGGGGGCACACCCCACATCCACACCAGGGCGGTCCCCGCGAACGCACCCCAGCTCCACAGCACGACGGCGACGATCGTCCCGCACGACACCAATGGCCCCACCAGCAGGTGATAGGTGAGCTGTCGCCAAGTCCCGCCGGACCGGAGCCAGTTCACCGCCCCATGGAGCGTGGGCCTGCGCTGCGCGACCGGGAGCAACGGTATGTCGACGCCCGCGAGCGAGGCGAACCTGCGGCGCTGGACCGCGGTCAGTGCGCCGGTGGCGAAGACCAGCCACGGTTCCACGAGCAGCAGGAGCGGAAGCAACTGCAGCAGTACACCGGCGATGTTGAAAACCGTCGCGCGGCCCACGCGTGCGAACGCGCCGCGCAGCGCGGTGAGTAGGGGCATACACACACCGTAGAACCCGGGTGGATCTCCGGAACATGCAGCTGGCTTCCGCTTCGGGCTGTACCCAGCACCACCCTCAGGTCGGAAATCCACGTTACTGACCTGGGAGTTCGTCCCGACAAGCCTTGTTCGCATGACAACGACAACGTGCTGGAACTGGCCCGCCCGTGTGCTCACCGCCGCCGGACTGGCCCTGGTTCCATGGATGTTCGCGTTGGCGTGGGTGGCGGCCGCACACCCCGTGGCGTGGATCGGGCTGGACGCGATGGAGGCGACGGGCCTTGTCGGTACGGGCCTGTTACTGGCCCGCTGCGACAGGCGGCGGGTCGCCGTGGCCCCAGCCACCGCTGTCCTGCTGACGGTCGACGCCTGGTTCGACGTACTGACCGCCGGCCCCGGAGCGGTCCTCGTGGCACTGCTGATGGCCGCCTGCCTCGAACTGCCGCTCGCCGCGCTGTGCACGGCGGTGGCATGGCACGCCCTGCGCGCACTGCCTCCGTCGCTGCCCTAGCTCGGAGACCACACACGAGGGCATGTACTAAGGCTGCTTTATAAAGTAGCCTTAGTACATGAACGACGACGACCTGGACCCGAACGCGATCGCCTCGGCCCTGCTGGCGAGCATCGGCGTGCTGGTGCGACGGGCCCGCCAGGTGCCGGTCGAGGGCGGGCTCACGATGCCCGAGCGGAGCGCCCTGTCCCGGCTGGAGCGCGCGGGCCCCACGACCTCCTCGGCGCTGGCGCGGGAGGCGCAGATCACCGCGCAGGCCATGGGGGCGACGCTCAACGCGCTGCGGACCCGTGGTCTGGTCGAACGCCGCCCGGACCCGGACGACGGACGGCGCGTGGTGCTGACGGTGACCGACGCGGGCCGGCAGGCGCTGCGGAACAAGCGCAACGAGCGGGCCGAACTCCTCGCCCGCGCCTTGACCAGCGGCGCGTTCACCCCGACGGAGCTGGAGCACCTCGCGGCGGCTGGACCGCTGTTGGAGCGCCTGGCCCAGAACATCTGACGTCGACGGAGCCACGAGGAAGCAGACCGATGACAGACCCTCCCCAGACGCATGCCCTACGCCGCCCGGCGGTTGACGACCGGTACAAGTGGACGGCCCTGACGAACACGACCGCCGCGGTCTTCATGTCCGCACTGGACGGTTCCATCGTGCTGATCGCCCTGCCGACGATCTTCCGGGGCGTACATCTGGACCCACTCGCCCCGGGCAACATCGCCTATCTGCTGTGGATGATCATGGGATACCGGCTGGTCCAGGCCGTGTTGGTGGTCACTGTAGGACGGCTCGGCGACATGTACGGCCGGGTCCGGATCTACAACTCCGGATTCGCGGTCTTCACCTTCGCCTCGGTCCTGCTCTCCTTCGACCCCTTCGACGGCGGCCACGGAGCGATGTGGCTGATCGCCTGGCGGGTGCTTCAGGCCGTCGGCGGCTCGATGCTGACCGCCAACTCGGCCGCGATCCTCACCGACGCCTTCCCCGAGGAACAGCGCGGCTTCGCCCTGGGCATCAACCAAGTCGCCGCGCTGGCTGGGATGTTCATCGGCCTGGACGCCGGCGGCCTGCTGTCGGCCTGGGACTGGCGGGCGGTGTTCTGGGTGAACGTGCCCATCGGCGTGTTCTTCACCGTGTGGGCCTACCGCACCCTGCGCGAGACCGCCAAGCACGACGGCGGCCGTATCGACTGGTGGGGCAACATCACTTTCGCGGTGGGCCTCAGCTCGACCCTGATCGCGATCACCTTCGGCCTCCAGCCCTACGGCGGCCACACCATGGGCTGGACCAACCCGGTCGTCGACGTGCTGATAGCCGGCGGCCTGCTCCTCCTGGCGGCCTTCGTCGTCATCGAGAACCGCGCCTCCGCGCCGATGATCCAGCTGAGCCTCTTCCGCCAACGGGCCTTCACCTTCGGCAACTTGGCGGGTCTGGCCATCTCGATCGGGCGGGGCGGCATGCAGTTCGTGCTGATCATCTGGCTACAGGGCATCTGGCTCCCGCTGCACGGCTACGACTACGGCGACACGCCGCTGTGGGCCGGCATCTTCATGCTGCCGCTGACCGCGGGCTTCCTCGCCGCAGGCCCCGTCTCCGGCTATCTGTCGGACCGGTTCGGCTCCCGGGGGCTGGCCACCGGCGGCGCGGTGCTGTTCGGCGCCACCTTCCTGGGCCTGATGTGCCTGCCGATCGACTTCAGTTACTGGATCTTCGCGGTGCTGATCGCACTGAACGGGATCGCCAGCGGGATGTTCGCCTCCCCCAACTCCTCCTCGATCATGGGCAGTGTGCCCGCCCGGTTGCGCGGTGTCGCCTCGGGCATGCGCGCCACCTTCCAGAACTCCGGCACCGCCGTCTCCATCGGCGTGTTCTTCTCCCTGATGATCGCCGGGCTGGCCGGCAGCCTCCCACACACGCTCACCGCCGGACTGCAACAGCAGGGCGTACCGGCCCACTTGGCCGCCCAGGTCGGCGGGCTGCCCCCGGTCTCGTCCCTGTTCGCCGCGCAGCTGGGCGTCAACCCGGTCCAGCACCTGCTCCAGCCCAGCGGCGTCCTGACCCATCTGACGGCGGCGCAGCAACACACCCTGACCGGAAGCCAGTTCTTCCCGAGTCTGATATCCAGGCCCTTCCACTCCGGCCTGGTCATCGTGTTCGCCTTCGGCGCCACCCTCGCCTTCCTCGCCGCGATCGCCTCCCTGCTGCGCGGCGCGGGCACCGGCCCCACGGCCAAGAGCCCGGAACCACGCGGGGCGGCCACGAGCGACGCCCTCGCACGACCGGACAAGTAACCGCCCCGCCTTCCCCCCGACCGCCCGACACGCACAGGAGAAGCGAGCAACCCCCATGCCACTCACAACGATCGACCCCTCGACCGCGCTCGTAGTGGTCGACCTTCAGAAGGGCATCGTCTCGGCCCTCGCAGACGATCCGATCACCACCGCCGCCGTCAAGCAGGCGACCCACCTGGCCACCCAGTTCCGGCGGCACGGTCTTCCCGTGGTCCTGGTCAACGTCACCGGACGCGCTCCGGGACGTACCGACACCAGTCGGTCCGCCAACACACCTTCCCCGCCCGCCGGTTGGGCAGACCTCATCGACGAACTCGACGTACAGTCGACCGACCACCTGATCACCAAGCGGCGGCGCAGCGCGTTCCACGACACCGGACTCGACACGCTCCTACGGGACTTGGGCGTCACCCAGGTCGTACTCACCGGCATCGCGACAAGCTCGGGCGTCGAGTCGACGGCACGCTCGGCCTCCGACCACGGCTACCACGTCGTGCTGGCCACCGACGCCATGGGCGACCCCGACCCCGAGGCCCATCGCCACAGCGTCGAGCGCGTCTTCCCCAAGCTGGGCGAGACCGCGACCACCGCCGAGGTCGTCGACATGGCGGAGGCGACCCGATGACCCTGCTCGGCCGACTCCTGAAGAACCGCAAAGCGGGCGAGACGCACACGGCGTGGAACCTGCCCAACCTCCAAGGCCCCGAGCAACTGACGCTCACCAGCGAGGACTTCGGCGACGGCGAGGTCATGCCGCTGAAGCAGTGCGCGAAGCAGATCGGCGGCGCCGACCTGTCCCCTCGGCTGGCCTGGACCGCGCTCCCACCCGGTACCGCCCAACTCCTCCTGGTCGTAGAGGACATCGACGTCCCGATGGCCAAGCCCGCCGTGCACTGCCTCGCCTTGATCGACCCGTCGGCAGCCGAACATCTGGAGCCCGGCGCCCTGTCCGCACGGCAGCCCGGCTCGGGGGTGCGGATCCTCCGGTCCACCATCGGACGGGGCTACCACGGTCCCGCGCCCATCAAAGGCCACGGCCCACACCGCTACGTCTTCGAGCTGTTCGCCCTCTCAGCCGCTGCGGACAGCGCCCCCACCACACCACCGATCGACCAGGCCCGACCCCGCGCCTTCCTGCCCACCGTCACCGCGCCCGTCCTCGGCCGCGGCCGCCTGACCGGCGTCTACGAACGCTGAGCCGCCGACACGGCCGCCGCGGCACTCCGGTACGCCGCGGCGGCCGCGTCCCGTACCGGCAACGCACGGTGCGTGTCGGAGAGGATCTCCACACCCCAGGGCCCGCGGAAGCCGGCCGTACGGAGCGCTGCGATGATCCCTGGCAGATCGAACGAGCCCTCTCCGCACAGGCGTCGGCGATGCACGGTGTCCTCGAAGAGCGTGCCGATGACGTCATCGTCGGCGTCGTTGAGCTCCACGCCCACGATCCGCGACCCGGGTACGTCGGCCAGGTCGGCCGGTGGGGTGTGGGCGCGCTCGACGTGCCAGACGTCGATGATGAGGCCGCCCGCCGGGTGGCCGGCGGCCTCGACGAGCCGTAGTCCGTCGTGCACGGTCTTGAGGTTGGACCAGGGAAGCGGCTCGACTCCGAGACGGGCGCCCACCCCGTCGGCCTGGGCCGCCAGCAGGGCGAACTCCTTTGCCCAGACGTCGAGTTCCCAGGGTTCGTCCGCCACGTCGGGGCCGATCTTGAAGGTGCGGGCGCCGAGCGCCTCGATGGCCTTCAGCATGCCGACCCGGACGGTGTCCGACGCGACCCGCCGGGGTCCGTCGGCCCACCAGTCGGTCAGCAGCTCCAACTCGACGTGACGGATCCCGTTGCCCTCGAAGAGGGACCGGATCCCGGCGATCCCGTACGCGCGCTCGGCCTCCACCAGGTCCGCGTACAGCAGCCCGAAGGCGGTGAATCCGGCGTCCCGCGCCGCTTCCACCCGCTCCCGCAGGTCCAGCGGACTGCGCTGGTCATCCTGATCGGGAGCGGTGTCACCCGCCGTGGTCCAACAGGTGGCCAGAAATTCGTCAGCGGTCACTTCTGATCCCCGGATTCCTCGTCACCGCATCGGGCCGAAGCCATCAACCATCAGGCGTCAGGCCCGTATACGACTATGCCTACGCCTACGCGACGCCACGCAGTACCGAGCGCAGGTGCTCGGCACTGGCCCACACGTCCTCGACCGGGCCCTTCGCCTTGGGCTCCTCGGTGAGGATGGTGTCCTGTTCGAGGACGTACCAGCCGTCGTAGCCGCGGGCGCTGAGGTGGGTGACGATCGCCTCGACATCCACGTCGCCCGCGCCCAGCGGGCGGTACATGCCCTTGCGTACGGCGTCGGTGTAGCTGAGCTGGCCGTCCTGGACCTTGGCGGCGAGGGAGGCGTCCACGTCCTTCATGTGGGTGTGGGCGATGCGCTCGGGGGCCTGCCGGGTGAGTTCGGCGGGGTCGGTGCCGCCGATGAGGAGGTGGCCGGTGTCGAGGCAGAGGGAGATCGCCGAGTGCTCCAGGACGCGTCGGACCTCGTCGCCGTTCTCGATCATCGTGCCGACGTGCGGGTGCAGGACGGCGCGGACACCGCGTTCGGCGGCCAGCGAGGCGAGCCGGTCGAGGTTCGACAGCAGCAACTTCCAGCCGTCGGCGTCGAGTTCGGGGCGGGAGTCGTAACCGTCCTGGCCGGTGATGGCGGACAGGACGAGCACCTCCGCCTTCGAGGCGTCGTAGCCCGCCAGGAGCTGTTCGGCCTCGGGCAGCGGGTCGTGGCCGGGCACGTGCAGCAGCAGCGGGGTGAAGCCGCCGACGGCGTGCAGGTCGTGGTCGGCGAGCGTGCGGGCCATGGCGTCGGGCGCGCTGGGCAGGAAGCCCTCGGGGCCGAACTCGGTGGCGGCCAGGCCGACTTCACGCATCTCGTTGAGCACCCGCTCGGGCGTCAACTGGTAACCCCAGCCGGGCACTTCGCACACACCCCAGGAGATGGGAGCGCCGGCGATCCTGTTCAGGGGGGAGGTGGTCATGCTGTGGCCTTTCCGAGCTTCCGGTGGGGGTGGGCGACCGCGGCCGGCGGCGTGACGTCCTGGGTCCGTCTCTCCCCCGCCGACGCTTCTTGCCATCGGCGTGGGACGAGCAGTTCCACAGGCGCCATCGCCTTCTCCCTCGAGAGACCACCAAGGCTGACGCGGTACCGATCAGCCGACGGCCAGGCCGTTCACACGGGCGCAACGCTAGACCGGGTGCGGGGCAACATTGAAGGGGTGAAATCCATCATTAACCCGTCATCGCATACATCTTTTTTCCGTCATCCGTGCCGCCGCCGGTACATTCGCCCGGGATTGCGGACCGTGCGCGGTGAAAGGGGTTCGGGCTCATGACAGATCGCGTGGTTCCGTCTCGCGTGGTGGCCGCGGAGCGGATCGCCTCCGAGCTGGGCTTCGAGCTGAGCTGCATCCCCGAGGTGGGCAGGCTGCTCAAGGTGACCGCCGCCGCGAAACCCCACGGAGTCGTGGCGGAGAGCGGCACCGGCTCGGGTGTGGGTACCGCCTGGCTGCACAGCGGGCTCGGTGCCGGTGCCTGTCTGGTCACCGTGGAACGGGATGAGGGGTTGGCCCGTCGCGCGGCCGGTCTCTTCGCGGACGACGACCGCGTCGACGTCCTCACCGGGGACTGGCGGCTGCTTGAGCGGCACGCCCCCTTCGACGTCTTCTTCTGCGACGGCGGCGGCAAGCGCGACGACCCCGAGCGAGTCGTCTCGCTGCTCGCTCCCGGCGGCCTCCTCGTCTTGGACGACTTCACCCCGTCGCCCCACTGGCCACCACGCTTCGGCGACGAAGTGGACCAGCTGCGCCTGTTCTACCTGACCCATCCAGCGCTGGACGCCACGGAAGTACTCACAACACCCGCCAGTTCAGCGGTCGTTGCCGCACGCCGCCGCTGACGGTCACTGGGGCGGCTGCTTCAGGAACACCGCCAGTCCGGTGAGGAGCCGGTCAACGTCCTCGACGCTGGTGTAGGGCGCGAGCCCGATGCGCAGACCGCCGGAGTCGCCCAGGCCGAGCCGCCGGGAGGCCTCGATGGCGTAGAAGGAGCCGGAGGGCGCGTATACGTCGCGTTCCGCCAGGAAGCGGGAGGCGTCCTGCGTACCCAGCACGCCGAAGGCTTCGTCCAAGGTCAGCAGCACAGTCGGCGTGCGATCGGCCGCCTTCGAGTGCACGGTGATCCCGTCCAGGGCGGCGAGCCCCTGGTCGATGCGCGTACGCAGGGTTTCCTCGTGCCGGTGAAGCGCGGCGAGACTCGCGGTCAGCCGCTCGCGACGACTGCCGCCGGCGTCCATGTCGAGGCGTGCGAGGACGTCGACCGCGGTACGCGTCCCGGCGAGCAACTCGTAGGGCAGGGTGCCGAGTTCGAAGCGTTCGGGCACGGCATCGGAGGACGGGAGGAGCTTGTCCGGCCGCAGGGTCTCCAGCAGCTCGGGCCGGGCGGCGAGGACGCCGTGGTGCGGACCGAGGAACTTGTACGGCGAGCACACGAAGAAGTCCGCACCGAGTTCGCCGATGTCGACCAGGGCGTGCGCGGTGTAGTGGACACCGTCGACATAGACCAGCGCACCCGCCTCATGAGCCAGCCGGGACATCTCGGTGACCGCGGGCCGGGTACCGATCAGATTGGACGCCGCGGTGACGGCGACCAGCCGAGTCCGGTCGGACAGGACGGCGCGGAGGTGATCCAGGGTGAGTTCGCCGGTCGCGGGGTCGAAGTCCGCCCAACGGACGGTGGCGCCGACCCGCTCGGCGGCCTGAACCCAGGGCCGGATGTTGGCATCGTGGTCGAGCCGGGTGACGACGACCTCGTCTCCGGGCGACCAGGTCGCGGCGAGGGTGCGGGAGAAGTCGTAGGTGAGCTGCGTGGCACTACGCCCGAAGACGATCCCCGAGGCCTCCGCCCCAAGAAGATCGGCCATGGCCTCACGGGCCCCGGTGACGATGGCGTCGGCGTTACGCTCCCCCGCCGTCACCTGCCCCCGGTTCGAGAGGGGATTCGCCAACGCCTGCGTGATGGCCTCGATGACCGGTCGCGGCGTCTGGGTACCCCCGGGCCCGTCGAAGTGGGCCGGCCCACCGCTCAGGGCGGGGAACAGGGCGCGCAGGGCGGAGATGTCGTAGGCCACGGAAGTGAGCTCCTGTCGATGCCGTGTGCGGGCCTCGGGGCCCCGGGTGTCCACGACGATCATCGGACATCGAGGCGGTTCGGGGCAGTGGGCGAGGGCTCGGTGTCCCGTTCGGCTCGGCCGACATGCGCCGCCGCCGCACGAGCCCCCCACCCACGGGGACCGGCGAAGCTCCACCACACGGCCGCACCCCACGAAGACCGGCGAAGCCCGGTCTTTCAGGGGCGCGGGGAACTGCGCGACCAGCCCCCACCGCCCCGCACCCACAAGACGACCCAAAGCCCGCGACGCCGACAACTCCCGTCCCAGAAAACCCGATTGAGCACCCCTCGAAGCAACAGCCCAACACCTCACCGCCCCACCCGCCGCGGCAGCAACCCGATCTCCTGCGCCCGCAACACCGTACTCACCCGATCCCGCGTCCCCAGCTTCCGGTACAGCCCCTCCACATGCTTGTGCACCGTACGCACGGAGATACCCAGCCGATGAGCAATGGCCGAAGCCGTAAGCGCATCGGCAAGCAGCAACAGCACCGTGACCTGTCGAGGTGTGAGCCGGGAGTCCGCCGACGCCTCCGGCGCCTCCTCCGGTGCGGCAGTCGCGCGCCAGCGTTCCAGCAGCTGGCGCTGCTGTTCCACCCCCGACAACAGGGGCTGCAACTGCTCAGCCGCCCGCACATGGTCCTCGGTGAAGTCCGCCCCCGCACGGTAGACGAGACATCCGGTCACCGGCGTGGTCGTCCCGGGCAGAGGTATCGCCAGGACGTGGTCGGCGTCCATCAACCGGCTGATCGTGCCCGCGGTGCGGCTGCGCGCCCACCCGTTGCCGGCCATCCGGCGGGCGGTCCCCGGCCGGCGGACGGCACCGGCCCTGGCGTAGTGGTCCGCGAAGGGGTAGCCCCGGCGCAGCACCCCCATCGTCTCGTCCCCGATGTCGTCGATCCGCCCGATGTGCGCCGCGGCGGCGGGCGAGAGTCCCATCGCCCCGGTCCGGTCCGTCCACTCGCCGAGTTTGTAGATCAGCGCCTCGCCTCCGCACAGGCCCGGCAGGGCCGCGGCGACCATCGGCCACAGCCGCTCGGGTTCCCGTTCGTGCAGAGCCGCCACCGCGACCGCCAGCATGCGTTCGTACGCCCCGGCCGGCCCGCCCGTCATACGCCCTCACGATCCCGCGTGTGTCACGTCCACGTACGCGTGTACGCACGTACGTACTTCTCCCCATACCACCACGGCCACGGCACCCGGGAGAATTCACAGCGTTCCGGCAGCGCCCGCGACCGTATGGATCAAGGGAGTTGACGGTACGGATCCGCCTGCGCGGGGGACAGGCGGATTTCGGCCGTCCGGGTCAGGAACCCGGGACGGGAAACAGCAGGCAGCTGCTCGTGGCGTGCGCGAGCAGCCGGTCCTTCTCGTCGAACAGCTCGGCCTGGGCGAGCGCGGTGCGCCGTCCGCCGTTGAGCACGGTGCCTATGGCGCGGACGCGGCCGGTGTCGGCCGTGATCGGGCGCAGGAACTTCACGGTCAGGTCGAGCGACGTGTATCCCATGCCCTGCGGCAAGGTGGACTGCACGGCGCAGCCGGCCGCGGAGTCGAGCAGTGTGGCGTAGACCCCGCCGTGCACGCTGCCGATGGGGTTGTAGTGCTCCTCCCCCGGTATCAGGGAGAACACCGCGTGCCCGTGCTCCACCTCGTCGAGCGTGAAGTTCAGGGTGGCCCCGATGGGCGGCGCGGGCAGGCGTCCGCCGATCAGTTCCCGCAGGAATTCCAGACCCGTGGCCTGTCCTACGGCGGCTGCCGAGACCCCCGGATCCTCCCACTCGTACGTGCGTGACCGTCCCATACGGTGCTACCTCCCCAGCTGGCTTCCTGAAAAGAAGCTAGATCTCTCCGCAGCTGGCTGTCAATGACAGAGCCAGGTGGCTAGGGTGGTCGCATGGAATGGCTCGACGTGAGCACGGAGAACTGCCCGGTCCAGAGCACACTCGATCTCGTCGGCGAGAAGTGGACGCTGCTGATCCTGCGGGACGCGTTCATCAGGGTCCGGCGTTTCGACGACTTCCGGCGCCATATCGGGCTCTCGGACGCGGTGCTCGCCGACCGGCTCCGCAAGCTGGTCGCGGTCGGCATCCTGACGACCGTGCCCTACCAGCAGGCGGGGAGCCGGACCCGGCACGAGTACCGGCTGACGGGCAAGGGCCGCGATCTGTGGCCGGTTCTCATGGCCCTGCGGCAGTGGGGCGAGACGTATGCCGCCGACCCCGGGGGGCCGGTTCTCGACGTACGGCACACCGAGTGCGGTGCGCCGGTGCGGGTGGTGGTGGAGTGCGACGGGCCGCATGGCGCGCTCGCACCGACCGAGGTCACGGCCGCGCCCGGACCCGGGGCGCGGCCGGTACGAAGTCCGCTACCGGAGTGAGCGCTTGGGCGACGCGGAGCCGACCGTGAGCTCGGTTCCGTCGCCCCGGTGGACGGTGGCCGTGGGGAACAGCGGTGCGCTGCGCGTGAGTTGGGCGCTGCCGGGGACCTCGGGGTACAGGCCGAGGCTCGCCCACACCGCCCAGGACGACATGGCGCCGAGGTCGTCGTTGCCGACGAGTCCGCCGGGGGCATCGGTGAACAGCGTGGACAGCGCGCGCTGGACGACGGCCCCGGCGCGGTCGGTGTGGCCGACGTGGGTGTATGCCCAAGGGGTGCCGAACGAGGGCTCGTTGCCCAGGTAGGCGTAGGGCTGACCGGCACCCGCGTTCAGGCTGCTGAAGAAGGTGTCGAGGCGGGCCGTGACAGCGGCGTCGCCGCCCATCGCGGCGAACAGGCCGGGCAGGTCCTGCGGAACCATCCACGTGTACTGGGCCGCGTTGCCCTCCACGTACTCCGTCTTCTGGGCCGGGGTGAAGGCGGGCCAGGTGCCGTCGGCGGCGCGGGGCTGGAGGTAGCCGGTGGCGGGGTTGAAGAGGTTGCGCCAGTTCCCGGAGGCCCGCAGCAGCGTGCCGTAGGCGGTCAAGTCGCCGAGTCGGTGGGCGAGTTGGGCGAGCGCGTAGTCGGCGACGGCGTACTCGAGGGTGGTGGAGGCCGAGCCCCAGACGCCCTTGGTGCCGGCGGGGACGTAGCCGAGGGTGTCGTACTGCTCGTGTCCGGGGCGCTGGCGGTTGTCCTGGCGGTCCGCGAGGGCCGTGCGCAGCAGGGTGGCGGCGTCGAAGTCGGTGCCGCCGAAGGCGTGGATCGTGGACGCGATGGCGGGCAGCGGGTCGCCGACCATGACGCCGCTGCCGCCGTTCGCGAGGGTCCAGCGGTCGAAGTAGCCTGCCTGGAGGCCCTGGTTGAGGACGGACTGCGCGATGTCGGAGGCCTCGCGCGGGGCGAGCAGCGCCAGCAGCTGGACCTGGCAGCGGTAGACGTCCCAGCCGGAGAAGTTCGCGTACTGGACGTGCCCCGCGCTGGTGCGGTGGACGAGTCCGTCCATGCCGGTGTAGCGCCCGTCGCTGTCGCTGAAGACGCTGGGGTGCAGGAGGGCGTGGTAGAGGGCGGTGTAGAAGACCCGGCGCTGCGCGTCCGTGCCGCCGCCGACGGTGACGCGGTTCAGCCACTGGTTCCAGTCGGCGCGCACGGCCTGCCGGATCGTGTCGTACGACTGTGCCTTCTGCTCGGTGAGTGCGTTGCGGCGGGCGCCCTCGACGTCGACGAAGGAGACGCCGACCCGTGCGGTGACCGTGCGCACGCCGGGCGCGAAGGAGACCATGGCCGCGCCCGCCTTGCCGGCGGGGTGGGAGGCCTTGGCGAAGGGCTGGTCGAAGGTGGCGTGGAAGTAGAGCCGGTAGCGGTTCTTGGCCTTGCAGAAGGCGCCGCTGTCGCTGTAGCCGGAGAGTGTGTCGGTGCCGATGTCGACCGATCCGGTGGCCGCGGTGAACGCCTTGGCCGCGTCGATACTGACGGCGGCGGGGCGGGTGTCGGTCGCCGGGTAGGTGAAGCGGGCGATGCCCGAGCGCTGGGTGGTGGTCAGGTCGGTGCCGATGCCGTTGTCGAAGGTGACGTGGTAACTGCCCGGCGCCGCCTGCTCGTTGGCGTGCGAGAACGTGGCGTACGCCGGCGGTTCGGCGTCCTGCGTGGGCATAAAAGGGACGTTGCCGTAGGCCGCGCAGCCTGCTCCGGAGATGTGCGCGAGGCCGAAGCCGCGGATGCGGTTGTCGCCGTAGGAGTAGCCGCCGTGCTGGTACGTCACCGTGTCGGGGCTCCACTGCATTCCGCCGAGCGGTGCCGAGGCCCCCGGGAACGTGTTGCCCGCGCCGCCGCCGTGACCGAAGTCGGGGCCGCCGGGGGCGGTGCCGACGAACGGGTTGACGTACCGCGCGAGATCGTCGACGGCCCGGGGCCGGGGCGTCCCGTCCGCCCGGACCGGGGCGGCGGCCGCTCCGGACGCCACGAGCACCGAGGCCGCCAGGACGGCCCGAAACAGGGGAAGTCGCACCACGTTTCTCCAGCCAGACAGGGAACCCGCCGCCCGCGCGGCGCCGGACCGCGAGTGTCCCCAACGCGGCCCCACCTGCCGCGCCGCCACACCGTCCGGCCGCGAGGACCAGCCGGTCGGGTCATCATTCCGCCGCTTCCCGCCATCGCCGACAGGGTGCGAAGTGGACGTGATGCCGGCGATGTGCGGGAAGGGAGGCGTCTGGAAACATGGGCGCCTCACACGACGGGGGTGGCTGATGCGACGGGTTCGGGTGGCCCACGGGGTGATGGGTGCGGTTCTGTTCGGGGTGATGGCGGTCGGCTGTTCGGGCTCCGGGGGCGCGCGATCCGCCGAGACAGGGCATACGACGACCGCCTCCCCGCCCTCCTCCTCCGCCTCGGCCTCCGCCGTGACGCAGAGCTCCGGCGGCGGCCAGGACCCGTGGCGTGCCTGGACCAAAGACCTCTCCGGCTCGGAGGGGGTGCAGGTCTGCGGTGCCACGGCCCACCAGGTCGTGTGCGCCACCGGCGCGGACGGTTTCGTCGGGCGCTCCCGGACCGACGGCTCGGTCAGCTGGACCGTCCCCGCCGTCGGCAGCGGCAAGAACCTCGGACTCGTCGTGGACAAGGCCGACGAACGCGCGGTGACCAACGGCGGTCGCACACTGCGCGCCGCCAACCTGCGCACCGGCAAGGCGGCCTGGTCCCTCCAACTGCCGGCCGACCGCGTGTACACCGGGTTCGTCACGGCGGACGGAATCGTCTACGCGCTCGACACGTGGAGCAGCTTCGACCGCGAGGCGAACGTCGCGCTCGGCGCCTACCGGGCGTCCGACGGTACGACGCTGTGGCACCGGACCGTCGACGCCAACCGCTCCCAAAGCCCGGTCGCGTTCGGCGGGCGCGTCTACACAACCGACTCCTCGAAGGTCACGGCACGCGGCGCCCGTACCGGCGCGAAGCTCGCGGCCTCTCCCTCGGGCACCAAGTGCCCGCACCTCATCTCCGGCGGCCACTACCTCGCGTGCTCGGGCAGCGCGTACACGACCGAGGACACCTTTCCGCCCCTCCAGCGACTCGACCCGGGCGACCTCCGGCCGCTCGCCACCGCTGAGGACAGCGGCCAGAAGCCCGAACGCGCTCTGATCTCGGCCGACGGTGTGCTGATGCTCTTCGAGGTCAGTCCGGAGGACTCCAGCGCCGGGGACTGGAACGCCTACGACCTCAACCACCCGAAGAAGCTGTGGAGTTACTACACGACAACGGATGCAGCCGGCCTGGTCGGCGGGCGGTTCGTGACCTTCACCCCCCGCAACGACGCCGCCACCCGGGGACACATGATCAGCATCGACCTGCATGCCGGACCGCACGCGAAAGGTGATGCCGCACCGCGCATGGCACCGGCCTACCCGGAGACCGTGGGCAGCGCGTACCCGGCGCTCGTCATGCCGGGAGGCGACCCGCACTACGTCGTCATCGAAACGATGGTCCATCACATCCTGCGGTCGCTGCCGCTGCCCTAGGAACAGCTGCCCTAGGCGCAAGTGCCCTTGGAACAGACCAGGATGACGGGTGGCATGGTGATCGACCACGATGAGGCGGGGGCCGTCCGGCCGTCGACGCTGGCTTGGGTGAGCCGGCAGCTGGAGGTCGGTGAGCGGGTCGCCGGAACCGAGGCGCTGCACGGCGGGATCACGGCCGAGATGAGGCGGCTGACCATCGGTACGCGGGACGGAGGTACGCGGGACCTGGTGCTGCGGAGCTTCGTCGACCCGTACTTCGTGGAGCAGTCCGAGGACCTGCTGACCCGCGAGGCGTACGCCCTCACCCTGCTGGCGGGGACCGCCGTGCCGGCTCCTGGGCCGGTCGCCGTCGACGCGACCGCCAAGCACTGCGAGTACCCGTCGCTCCTCATGTCCCATCTCCCGGGCCGGACGGTCCTCGACGACGAGGAGTTGGAGGCGCGCGTCCCGCTGCTGGCCCGTCAACTCGTGGCGATCCACGCGCTGCGACCCGCCGACCGGCCCCAGGAGTACAAGGCGTGGACGACCGCTGACAACGTCGTCCCTCCATCCGGCGCCGACCCGGTGACGTGGGCCGCGGCGGCCGATGTGATCCGCAAGCCCGCGCCCCCGTACGAAGGGCGTTTCCTGCACCGGGACTTCCACCCCGGCAATGTGCTGTTCGATGTGTCGCCCCCGAGCACGGCAGGTCCCCGTATCACCGGGGTCGTCGACTGGGTGCGGACCTCCTGGGGGCCGGCGGATCTGGATGTGGCGCACTGCTCCAGCAACCTCGCCATGCTCCACGGCCCCGCCTGGGGTCTGCGGTTCGCCGAGGCGTACGAGGAGGCCGGCGAAGTGCTGGCCGCGACCGAGGACGAGCGGTTGTACTGGCGGTTGCTTGACGCCCTGGCGTTCGCGTCCGATGCGGAGTGGGTGGCGCGGCCGTGGCGCGAGGCGGGGAGGGCGGAGCTGACGACGCGGGCCGTGGAAGAACGGCTGGATGCCTACGTCGCCGCTCTGCTGGACGCGCTGGGCTGAGCCCGCGTGGGGCGGCTCGCGGGGGGGGCGAACCGGTCTCAACATCCGTCACCTGGGCCCTTTCTGACGGGCCGTCCGGTGCGGTTCAACCCTGGGACCGTCCGCCCCTGTTCAGTCCCGCTGGCCGGCTCGGACGACTCGGTCGACGACCTCCTCGGCCCGCTTCGGTTGTTCCGCGAACCAGTCGCCGAGGTGCTCCCGGACGGCCTCCGCGACGCAGACCCGCACATCGGTGTTGCCCAGCAACGTGCGGGTGGCGCCGAGGTATTAGGGTTCGTCGAGCTTCACCGAGACGACCGCGGTGAGGCTCTCTACGATCAGGTCGGCGCGGGCATCGAGGCCGGACGCAGCCGGCAGCTTTCGTTCCCGTGCGAACTCGGTGACCGCCGCGACCACTCCGTCGTGGAAGCCGTCCAGGTGTGTGCCGCCCGCGTGAGTGGCCAGGCTGTTGGCGAAGCCGCGTATCCGCGCGCCGCGGGAGTATCCCCACAGCAGGGCGACCTCCATCGTCCCTGCCATTCTCGCGTCCTCCCGTTCGAAGCCGAAGACGTCCGCACGGGGGCACGCCCCCGCTTCCGCGTCGAGGGCGGCCACGAAGTCCCGTACTCCGTCCGGGAATTGGAACAGCACCCTGCGGGGCCCGTCCGCCGGGCGTTCGTCGGTCAGCGAGATGGCCAAACCCCGGTTGAGGAAGGCCGGTTCCCGGAACCGCTCCGCCAGCACGGGGAACGAGCACCATGTCGTCTCGAAGATCTCGGTGTCGGGCCAGAAGGAGATGGTGGTCCCGCTTCCGGTCGCCGAGCCCGCTTCTCCGGTCAACGACCCCTCGGCGCAGGGCTGTTCGACCTCGACACCGCGCGCGTACTCCTTGACCCACCGGGTCCCCTCGCCCCGCATCTCGACCGTCAGCCGACTCGACAGGGCGTTGACGACGAAGAGCCCCATGCGGAAGGGGGCGATGACCGTAGTGCGCCGCCCGATGGGGCCGGATCCGACATGGAAACTGGTCAACTGCGCTTCGAGGTCCGGGCCATGGGCCTCACCACCTCCCGCACCATCATCGACGACCCGCACGCCGCCGTCGGCCGTGAGCGTGACGTCGACGGAGCCGGCGCGGCCCGCGAGGACCTCGCTCACGGCCCGGTCGACGACGTCCAGCACGAGGTGGTACAGGCCGCGTTCACCGGTCGAGCCGACGTACATCCCGGGCCGCTTCCGAACGGCCTCCCTGCCCTCCAGCACCTCGATGTGAGCAGCGTCGTACTTCATGCCTTCCGCACTCACGAAGACCCCTCCCATGACGTCCGGTTGATCACCCCAGCGTAGGTGAAATCAACGAAAACACCAGGTCAGAGCCGTTTCATCGAAGCCGCGGACGGGCGGGTGACGGCGTGCCGGGAAGCGGGCGGCGCAGCCTTCGCGCACCACACCCGGAACTCGCCCGAGGGCCCGCCGAAGCCGTGTACGGCCCCGCTCCGGACGCCCCTGGAGGCCTCAATTCCAGTGTGTGGCAGACCAGTCGGGGAAGTGCGGAGGACGCGGTGAACGACGACGTGGATACGGCCGGAACGACGCTCAGTCGCTCCGCGCCGGGGCCGCCAACTTCGCTATGTCCTCGATGAGAGGTCGGCAGTGGGAGAAGTCGTCGCGGGACACCGAGAGCCGGCGCCCCGCCGCGGTGATGCCGTACATGGGCATGATCGGGTTCCTGATCACCCGTCGAACCTCGGTCACGTCGCGCCAGGCGCAGACCGTTTCGCTGCCCGCGCCGTACGTCTCGACCATCCCGCCCTCGAAGTGGACGATGCCGCCCTCGGCGTTCCGCCACAGGAAGCGGACGGAGAGGAAGGTGGCGACGATGACCACAAGACAGATGACGACCCCCGCGTAGGTCTTGCCGGACACGCCGTCGTCGAGGGTGTCGACCACTACGACGGGCATCAGGACGGCCACGAACCCGTAGCCCGACACCGCGAGCAGCCACGCGCCGAACCGGGAGCGGTCGTAGACGGCCTTCAGCTCGCCGAGCCCGGCCCGCCCGGCGGCACGCACCGCCGCGTCACGTGTCTCCTGGCTCATCCTCGACATCGCGCCCCCGCCAACCGGAATGGACTTCAGTCCGTCTTCGATCCGCCGTCACCATCGCACGGCGGAAATACCCCACCGGCGCCCGGCCAACCGGCGACGCGGAAGCGTATGCGGATCACGACCGTCACACGTCACCGTGCCTACGGCGCCGCCAGGGCGGCCAGTTCCGAGTCGAAGAACAGCTCCGGGTCGAACCCCATGCCCGTGAAGTGGCCCGCGAGTTCCAGGGACAGGACGCCGTGCAGACGGGTCCAGAAGGTCAGGGCGCGGTGGAGGGCCGCGGGTGGGGCGGGGTGGTCGCCCGCCCAGTGCCGGTGGGCTCGCAGGTCGACCTCGAACGGTGTCTCGGGACCGTCCACGGGCAGCTCCGCGCTCGCGTCCAGCAGGGTCGCCATGATCTCGGACGCGATGCCGGTGACGTCTTCGGGTGCGTGGTAGCCGGGGACGGGCGTGCCGTAGATGAGGAAGTAGCGCTGGGGGTCGTCGAGGGCCCAGCGGCGCAGGGCGTGGGCCAGTCCAGGCAGGCCGGTGCCGGACTCGGCGGCCGTGCGGCAGGTGTCGGCGAGGCTGCGGTACGCGTCCCGGATGAGTTCGGTGATCAGGTCGTCGCGGCTGGCGAAGTACCGGTAGAGGGCGGGTCCGCTCATGCCCATCCGCTTGGCGATCGCGTTGAGGGAGAGCGCGGAGGCGCCCGCCGTGGCGATCTGTTCCCGTGCGTGTTCCTTGACCTCCGCGCGCACCTGGTCGCGATAGCGCTCGCGCGGGGTCTTCGTGCCCGTTTCCGCCATGACCGGCCGCCTTCCACTCCTACTGGTCTACATGCTCAAGCTTCAGTTAGAAGCTATCACGATTGCACTTGACGACCCCTTCTCGCGTGCGTTACAACTTATAACGAACACGAAGGCACCTAGCTCAAAACGGATCGCAGTGGAGGTCACCATGAGCAGCACGGACAACACGAACCACGTGGACAACACCACCGACGCACTCGTCGAGGTCGTCCTGCCGGGCAAGGTGGAGCCGGAGGGCCTGGAGGTGCGGCACGGGGCCGTCCCCGTCGCGGGCCCCGGCCAGGTCGTGATCCGGATGGAGGCGACCGGGGTCTCCTTCGCCGAGCAGCAGATGCGGCGCGGCAAGTACTACGACCAGCCCCCGTTCCCGTTCGTCCCCGGCTACGACCTGGTCGGCACCGTCCAGAGCACCGGCGCCGGCGTCGAGCCGGGCCTGGCCGGCATCCGAGTGGCCGCGCTGGTCAAGGTCGGCGGCTGGGCCAGCCATGTGCTCGTCGACGCGGCCGACGTGGTGCCGGTGCCCGAGGGGATCAGCGCGGCCGAGGCCGAGACCGTGGTCGTCAACGGCATCACGGCCTGGCAGATGCTGCACCGCAAGGCCCGCGTCCGCGCCGGCCAGACGATCCTGGTGCACGGCGCGAACGGCGGCGTCGGCACCGTCCTGGTCCAACTCGCCCACGCCGCAGGGGTGAACGTGATCGGCACGGCGTCCCCGCGCCACCACGAGGCGCTGCGCGAGCAGGGTGTCGAGCCCATCGACTACCGCGCCCCGGACCTCACCGCCCGCGTCCGCGAGCTCTCCCCGCGCGGCGTGGACGCCGTCTTCGACCACGTCGGCGGCCCCGGCGTCGTCCGGTCCTGGCGCCTCCTCGCCCCCGGCGGCACGCTCGTCTCCTACGGCAGCGCCTCCACCCGTGACGACGAGGGCTCCAAGCAGCTGCCCGTGCTCAAGATCCTGGGCCGGGTCTGGGTGTGGAACGCGCTGCCGAACGGCCGGCACGCCTACTTCTTCAACGTCTGGGCCGGGCGGGCCCTGAGCAAGAACAAGTTCCGCGCCCAGCTGAGCGCCGACCTCACCCAGGTCTTCGCGGCCCTCCAGCGCGGCGAGGTCAACGCCCAGATCGCTGCCCAACTGCCGCTCGCCCGCGTCGCCGACGCCCTGCGCCTGGCCGAGTCCGGCACGGTCGCGGGCAAGGTCGTCCTGACGCCGTGACGCGCCCCTCCCTCACCTCTCCCCCGCCCGACTCGGAAGGACCTGCCGTGACCACCGTCCCGCCCGCCCGCACCACCCGACGTCACCGCGCCCGGCTGCTCGTCCCGGCGGCACTCGCCGTCCTGGTCTGCACGGCCACGACCGCCACCGCGTCCGACTCCTCACCCAGGACCACTGCGGCAACGGTCACGAGCGTCCGGAGCCACCACGAAGCCGCGCAGAAACCGAAGGCGATGCTCGACGACTGGCTCCGGCTCTGGAACGGTGACTACGACCGGGCGCCGGGCATCATCTCCCCCGCCTTCAGAGTCCACGCAGCGCTCCTCGACGGCGGTGACGGCAGCTCGATCCGGGGTGTCGACGGACTGGTCGCGTGGATCACGCAGACACGCGCGGCGTTCCCGGACCTCCGCTTCACCGAGCAGGTCGCCCCGCTGGTCGACGGTCGCTACGCGTCCATACGGTGGACGGCCACCGGCACCTACGCCGGCGGCTTCCCCGGTGCCAAGGCGGAGCCCGGGACTGTGGTCACGTTCACCGGCACCGACACACTCCGTATGCGCGACGGCAGGTTCGTGGAGTACTGGGTCAACACCGACACCCTCCAACTCCTCACCCAGCTCAAGGCGTTGTGACACCCGGGCGGCTGTCAGGCGCTCCACGCCTCGACATGCCCGAGGACATAGTCGGCCAGCTCGGCCGGCTGCAGGTTGAGGGCTGCCACGGCCGGACGGTTCAGCGGGACCCTGACCGGTTCGAAGTCGCCCGTGTCGGGGTCGTCGAGTTCGGGACCGTGCCGGCGGTCCAGGTCCATGGCCAGCAGGTCGGCGAGGAAGTAGTGCTGGACCACGGTGCTCATCCCGCGCGGTTCGGTCAGGGTCAGGAACTCGGTGGCCGGGCCGATGGTGGCACCGATCTCCTCCAACACCTCGCGCCGCAGCGCCGCTTCGAGGTCCGCGTCCTCGGGCTCGACGCTCCCACCGACGGTCGTGCAGTACGGATCACCGCCGGGCCAGCCCCGCTTGAGGAACACCAGATGACCGTCGTCGAGCAGCACGACACGCGCCTTGTGACGAACTCTCATGTCCCCAACGGTAGTGGGCCGACCAGCAGTTCACCCCCGAAGCCGGCCGGCCCATGCACCGCCCTACCGCACGAGCCTCCACTCCTGCGAACCGTCCGCCGCCGTGTTCTGCAAGGTCAGCGGCGCCCCCTCGGACGCTCCGGTCAGGTACAGGCTCGTGTTCTTGACCGACTGCAACCTGTAGAACCCGTCACCGGTGCTCACCAGGTTCCAGCTGCCGGTGGCGCTGTTGTCGACCCACTGTCCGATCCGCTGGCCGACCGTCGCGTTGCCGGTCCAGATCGCCGCCGCACGGCCACCCGACTTGTTCAACAGCGTGACTCCGCCGTCCGGTTCGGTCACCACGTGCCAGTACTGGGTGTCCGGGTTCGCGGCCGAGCCTCGTGCCTCCAGGACGACATCGGGGACGTTCCCGTTGCCGATGTTCGCGTCGTTCGTCCTCCCACCGGTGCCGATCACCTGGCCGGTCCTCCGGTTCACCAACCGGTAGTAGGCGCCCTTCGACCGGCCGAGGTCGACCTCGGCGTAGGCGATCGTCGAGGTCCCCTGGTTGTTGAGGATCGCTATGCGGCCGGTGCCGTCGACGTACTGCAGATCGCGGCTGTATCCGGCCCGCGAGGTCGTCTGATACTCCTCCCAAATCCCGTTGCTGCGACCGCTCTTGTTGACCCAGACGTTGCCGCTGCCGGCCGCGTTGTAGACCAGACCTCCCCCGGGCAGCCTGATGACGACCGGACTGCCGCCCGTCGCGAGCGCACGGGAGCCGGTGTCGACCGGCAGCGAGGTGACAGCGCCGCCGGTCGCCGAACTCCCGTGGAAATCAAGCGGGTTGTCGGCGAGCACGTATCGGGTGTTGACTCCGCCGCCCCAGTACTCGTATGTGAGCAGCCACTTGCCGTCCGTGGTCCGCACGACGTTCGTCATGCCCGGCCGCCCGCCGCCGATCTCCGTCTTGCCGCCACCCATGCTCTGGGTGAGTCCGGCAACGTCTACGACGGGTCCGCTCCACTGGGCGCTGCGGCCGTTCCAGGTCCGGTGGGCGAGGATCTGCCCGTGTGAATCCGTGGCGGTGTCGTTGGCGGGGTCGAGTGTCGGGACTCCGGTGGTCGCGTCGACGCCGGTGTAGTCGTTCTCGTCGGAGTAGTAGCAGACGAGTTGGCCCTTGTAGACCATCAAGTACGGCTCCCAGACAGGGTCCACCTGCTGGTGCTTGTTGGCCGTGGCGACGTTCTGCCCGATCGCGCCCGCGCTTCCGCCCTGCCAGCCGCCGGTCGCGATGACGTTGACGACCTTCCAGGACGCGCCGTCGTCGGTGCTGGAGTACAGCGCGATGGCGAGGTCGCTGCGGTCACCGTCGTTGGAGGGCACCCAGTCGGGGTCGGCCGCCTTGTGCTCCTTGTAGTACGCGTCGTCGCCCGACACCACACTCGCCAGGAGCAGGGTCCCCCGCTTCAGTTTTCCGACGCTCTGCGGAAGCGTGTAGAGGTAGGGATTGGTCCAATTGCTCGTGTACTTCGCGTACTTGGGGTCCTTGGAGAGATACGCGGGAGCCTTGACCTCCGACAGCGGTTGCCAGCTCGTCCCGTGGTCGTCGCTCTTGTAGACCGGGAGCGTCTGCCCGTCGGCACTGCCCGTGGTCGGCACGACGGTGGACTTCTCGAACGACGCGACCAGCCGCCCGCCGGGCAGTTGGGCCGACTTCGGGTAGACGGCGCAGTTGCCCCGCCCCTTCAAGCACGGTTCGTTGCCGAGCTGATAGAGGATTCCGCCCGTCGGGTCGTACGCCTGCGCGCCGGTGGCCATGGGCACCGCCAGCATCGCCGCGGCCCCGACGAACGTACCCAGCGCCTTCACCGCTCTGCTTCTTCGCACAACTACTCCTTCGCGTCGATCGGGGAAACCAGGACGCGTACGTCCCATGGGCCGAGCTCCAGCACAGCGCCCACGGAGAGGGACGTACCGTCCAGGGCGTCGGTGAGATCGACCGGCACCGCCGAACGGGCGGGCTCCCAGCTCCAGTTGTGGACGATGTGCACGCGACGACCGTCGGGCGAGGTACCGGTCGTCGCCGTGACGGACGCGGGCAGCTCGCCCCAGCCACTGCGGGCGGCCGGCGCCAGCCACTCGGCCAGCGCACGGGCGAGATCACGGCCGGGCACGGTGCCGACGCAGGTGACCCGCCCCTCCCCGTGACGGCGGGTGGTCACGGCCGGCCAACGTCCCAAGTGCGGGTGGTCGTACGTCACGAGGACCTCGGCGTCGGCGACGGTCAGGCCGTCCGCCCAGTGCGTCGCCGTCGCGGTCTCCGGCAGCGCGAGCGGGCTGCCGGGCACAGGTCGCACGGGCACGGGCTGCGCGAGGTTGCTGAATTCGTCGTACGACACTCCGGCCGCGTCGGTGAGCCGGGCGGGGGCCGGTTCGTGCCGGGCGCGTGCCTCCAGGTCGGCGTAGCCGGTGCGGGGGCCGAGGACCAGGTGGCCGCCGGCCTGCGCGTAGGCGGCGAACCAGTCGAGCGTGGTGTCGTCGGCGAGATACAGGGAGGGGACGACGAGGACGGGGTGGCGGCGGGCGGCCTCTTCCGGGGCCATGCCTTCGCGTTCGCCCCGCGGGTCGTGGAGCTGGCGCGCGTGGACGACGCGGACCTGGCGTCCGGCGTCGAAGGCGCCGCGGTAGAAGGGGTCGAGGATGCGGTGGTAGGCGGCGGGGTCCGGTTCGCCGTCCGGGGTCGCGAGGGGCGGGTGCTTCTGCATCAGCCACTTGCTGGGGGTGGAGTAGACGACGGTGATGTCGGCGTCCGGTTGGAGACCGGCGACGAGTGGCCCCACTGCCTCGAACTCCTCGCCCAGCCGGGCGAGTTCGGCGTATGTCCGGCCCGGTCGGCCGCTGTGCGGAAGGACTCCGCCCCAGTAGGTCTCGGCGCCGAAACGCAGGGTCTGCCACTGCCAGTACTCGATCATGCGGGCGCCACGGCCGACGAGAGCCCAGGCGGCCTGGCGCCACTGGCCGTCGTAGGCGGGCCTGTTGTCCCACGCCATGCCGATGGAGTTGGCGTTGGTCTCGGTGACCAGGAACGGTTCCTGGCGGGAGGAGAACATCCAGTCGGCGGTCTGGTAGAGCGACCAGACGCCGGTGGTCTTCCACTGCTGCTCGTGGGTGTCCGGGGTCGGGTCGGGCAGGAGCAGGCCGTCCTGCATGTCGTAGTACGGGTTGCCCGTGGCGATGTCGAGGCGGTCGGTGAGCTCGTCGTCCTCGACTGCCGGGCGGGTGTAGGAGATACAGGTCGTGACGAAGTGCTCGGGGCGGGCGTACTCGCGGACGATGTCGGCCTGCCAGCCGATGAACTCCGTGCACTGGCGGGCCTGGAACTCCCGCCAGGCGACGTCGTATTGAGGCTGTGCGTTGCCGTCCGGGGTCCACAGGTCGGCCCAGGTGGACAGCCGGTGGGACCAATAGACCAGGCCCCACTCGCGGTTGAGGGTCTCGACGTCGCCGTACTTCTCACGCAGGTGGTCGGTGAAGCGCTGGAAGACACCGTGGTTGTGGAACAGCTCCAGGCCCGGTTCGTTGTCGACCTGGAAGCCGATCACGGCCGGGTGATCGGCGTACCGCGCGACGACCTTCCGGATGATCCGCTCGGCGTGGAAGCGGAACGCGGGGTGGGTGAAGTCGACCTCCTGCCGGGCGCCCCAGCCGATGCGTTCGCCGGTGCGGCGCTCGCCGGTGATCTCCGGGTACTGGCGGGCCAGCCATGGCGGTACGGCGTAGGTGGGGGTGCCGAGGATGACGGAGATACCGCGTTCGTGGGCGCCGTCCAACACCGGTCGCAGCCAGTCGAGTTGGAAGCGGCCGTTCTCGGGTTCCCAGGTCGACCACACCGACTCGCCGATCCGGATGACGGTGAAGTGTGCTTGGGCCATGAGGTCGAGGTCGGTCTTGAGCTGCTCGTCGGGCCGTACGTCCGGGCCGTAGGCGGGCTGGTACTCGTGGTAGTAGGCGGCACCGAACAGAACGCGGGCGGGCAGATCCGCCATGGACAAACCTCCGGAGTGCAGGGCGTGTTGGGGGGTGTGGGGGGGGGTTACTGCTTGACGCCGCCGGTGGCCAGGCCGCTCTGCCAGTACCGCTGGAGCAGCAGGAAGGCCAGGACGAGCGGGATGATCGAGATCAGGGAGCCGGTCACCACGAGGGCGAGCATGTCGCTGCTGGCTCCGGCGCCGCCGTTCTGCGCCCGGGCGGCCCAGGAGGAGAGCCCGACCGTGACGGGGTACAGGTTCGGGTCGTTCAGCATGATCAGCGGCAGGAAGTAGTTGTTCCAGGTGGCGACGAGCGTGAAGAGGATGACCGTCACCAGGCCCGGCGCGAGCAGCCGCAGCCCGATCGTGCAGAAGATCCGGAACTCTCCGGCACCGTCCATGCGGGCGGCCTCGATGAGGCTGTCGGGGACGGCGTCCTCGGCGTAGATCCGCATGAGGTAGAGGCCGAACGGGCTGATGAGGGAGGGCAGGATGACGGCCCAAGGGGTGTTCACCAGGCCCGCCTTGGCGAAGAGCAGGTAGGTGGGGATCGCCAGCGCGGTGGTCGGGATCATGATGGCGCCGAGGACGAGGTTGAACGCGGCACCGTGACCGCGGAAGCGGTACTTGGCGAAGCCGTAGCCGGCCGCCGCCGCGAGCAGCGCGGCGCCGAGCGCGCTCGCCCCGGCGTAGAGGACCGTGTTGAGCAGCCAGCGGCCGAACACGCCGTCGTCCTGGGTGAAGGTGGCCTTGATGTTCGACAGCAGTCGCGGGGCGTGCGAGAACCACAGGCCGAAGCTGTTGAACAGGTCCTGGGTGCTCTTGGTCGAGGCGATCAGCAGCCAGAAGAGGGGCAGCAGGAAGTACGCCAGGACCGCCAGCATCGCGATGGTCAGCGGGGTGCTGCGGCGACGGGTCGACGACCGGCGCGGCGAGCGGGGCTCGGCGGCAACTCGCTTCGCCGTGCCGGTGGTTGAGGCGGTGGGCGTCACGGTGGTCATGCGGTCCTCCTGCGGTTCGCGGTGAGCAGGAAGGCGTACGACACGATCACGATGACCAGCCCGAGGATGAAGGACACCGTGGCCGCGTAGTTGGTCTGCTGGCTGATGAAGGCGACGGAGTAGGCGTAGAGGTTGGCGGTGTAGGAGCTGTCGATGACGTCCGGGGCGACGCTCATGAGCAGCTTCGGTTCGTTGAAGAGCTGGAAGCTGCCGATCACCGAGAACAGGACGGTGAGGGTCAACGCCGGGCGCAGCGCCGGGAGTTTGATGGACCAGGCGATCCGCCAGGCGCCGGCGCCGTCCATGGCCGCCGCCTCGTACAGCTCGGTGGGGATGGTGCGCAGCGCGGCGTACAGGATGATCATGTTGTAGCCGACGAACTCCCAGGTGACGATGTTCGCGAGGCTGCCGAGCATCCAGCCGTCGGTGAGGAAGTGCGGGGCCGGCAGGTGGAGGTCGTGGCTGATCTGGGCGAAGGGGCCGAAGTCGGGGCCGTAGAGGTAGCCCCACATCAGGGTGGCGATCACACTGGGGACGGCGTACGGGACGAAGATGCCCAGGCGGATCACCCGGGCCAGCCGCAGCAGGCCGCTGTCCAGCGCGAGTGCGAAGCACAGGGCGAGCAGCAGCATCACGGGGACCTGGATGACGAAGAACAGGGCGACCCGGCCTATGCCCTTGAGGAGTTGGGGGTCCTTGAGGGCGGTGACGTAGTTGTCGAGGCCGACGAACGTCGAGCCGCCGATGAGGCGTTCCTGGAAGAGGCTCAGGTAGGCGGCGTAGCCGAGCGGGGCGAGGAAGAGCAGCAGGAACAGCACCATGAATGGGGCGATGAACAGGGCGCCCGTTGTGCCGAGTTGGCGTCGGCGGGGCGGGGCCTTCGTGCGGGCCGGCGTTGTCGTGGTGGCCATGGTCAGCCTCCCTTGACCGTGAAGCCCTGGCTCTTGGCGAAGGTCGTGATGCGCGACTGCCAGGAGCCGAGCGCGCGGACGGTGTCGGTCTTGTCGGCGAGGGACTTGCCGACGGTCTCGGTCCAGTCCGTGGCCACCCGGTCGAGGAACGGCGGCCACTGGAAGGCGGGGTCGACCTGGGCGCTGATGTCGGCGAAGACCTGGTTGACCTTCTGGCCGCCGTAGAAGGCGGGGGCGTCGGCGAGGAAACCCGACTCGGCGAGCAGGGGCTTGGTCGCCGGGAAGAAGAACTGCTCGGTGGCGAACATCTTGGCGCTGGTGGGGTCGCTGTTGAGGAACTGGGCGAACACCGCTGCCTGGATGGGGTTCTTGGTGGAGCGGATGACCGCGGTGGTCGAGCCGCCCCAGTTCCCCGAGCTGGGCTTGGCCGCGTCCCACTGCGGGAGCGGGGCCGCGCGCCACTTGCCGGAGGTGGCCTTCGCCGAGCCGGAGAGGAAGGCCGGGCCCCAGGCGCCGGTCAGCCAGGTCGCGTACTTGCCCTTGTTCAGGGCCGCGTACCAGGCGTCGGTGAAGTCGGGTTCCACGCCGATCACGCCGTCCTTGGCAAGGGTGCCCCAGTACTCGCCGAGCTTCTTCGAGACCGCGTCGTCGACGCTGACGGTGATGTCGCTCTTGCCGGAGGTGACGTACGGCTTGGCGCCCGCCTGCCACAACAGGCCGTGCCAGGCGGCGACTTGGTTGGCGGCGAGGTTGGTGAGGTAGACGTCCGGGTCGGCCTTGTGCAGCTTGCGGGCGGCGGCCGCGAACTCGTCCCAGGTGGTGGGGACCTGGATGCCGTGCCGGTCGAAGATGTCCTTGCGGTACAGCATGCCCATCGGGCCTGTGTCCTGCGGGATCGCCCATATCTCGCCGCCGCTGCCGCTGACCTGGCCCCAAGTCCAGTCCACGAACGTCGACTTGAGTGCGGAGGCGCCGTAGGGACGCAGATCCAGCAGGCTGTCGGTGATGGTGAACGTCGGGATCGCCTGGAACTCGATCTGCACCATGTCCGGGGCACCGCTGTTCGCCTTGAGCGCGGTGCGCAGCTTGGTGTATTGCGGCGTGCCCTGACCGGCGTTGACGACCTTGACCTTGACGGCCGGGTACTTCTTCTCGAAGAGCGCGACCTCCTTGTCGATGTTCGGAACCCAGGTCCAGAACGTCAGTTGGGTCGGCGTCTTCATCGCCTTGTCGATGTCGGCCTGACCGACCGGCTTGCTGGACGAGCCACTCGTACCGCCACCGCCCCCGCCACAGGCGGACAGCGCGGCGGCCAGCGACAGCGCACCGGTGGCGGCGAGGAACCCCCGACGGCCAAGGGACGAGGGCGAGTTGGAGAAGGTTTCGGACATGATGAACTCCCGAGAGAGGGTATGGGTGACCGGCACACCGCCCGACGGCGTGCTGAAACTTCCGGTGAGGTGAGCGCCCCTTCAGGGGCGCGGGACTGTATCGATATGCGGCTCCGCCGCGTGGGCGCGACCAGCCCCCACCGGCCCGCGGACAAAAGACCGCGAACCCAGCGGAGCAACTAGCGCGGCGCCGCCGTAGACGCCCGGACAACGAGCTCGACCGGCGGATCGGTCATCGGCAACGGATCCGACCCGGGGTTCTCGATGGCATGCACCAGCAACTTCAGACCGTCCTGCGCCATCGCGTCGAACGGCTGACGCACCGTGGTCAACGGCGGAGTCACATACGCGGCGACCGGCGTGTCGTCGAACCCGACCACACTGACGTCCTCCGGAACCCGCCGCCCGGCCTCCGTCAGCGCCCGGATCAGCCCGATCGCCATGTCGTCATTGGCGGCGAACACCGCGGTAACGGTGGAGTCCGCGCCGAGTTCACGCCCGGCCGCATGGCCGGACGCGGCCGACCAGTCGCCCTCGACGACCGGGGGCTCCGCCCGCCCGTGCGCGGAAAGTGCGGCACGCCAGCCGTCGAGCCGGTCCCGCGCCGAGTACCAGCGCTGGGGCCCCGCCAGATGGTGGACCGTGGTGTGGCCCAGTTCCAGCAGGTGCTCGGTGGCCGCCCGCGCCATCTGGCCGGAGACGATCCCGCCCGTCACGACGTGCGGGGCGGCGAAGGGCGGGGGTGCGCCCAGGACGAGGACCGGCACGTCGACCCGCGCGGACAGCTCCGCGCCGCCCTCCTCGTCGATCGGCTCGGAGATGACGATGCCGTCGACGCCCTGGTCCAGGAGCGAGTCCACGGCTCCGGCGATGCCCGCCGACTCGCCCTCCATCGTGTTGACGACACGGAGTGCGTAGCCGGTGTCCCGTACGGCCCGTTCGACGCCCATGAGCAGCGAGGCGGGACCGTACAGAGCGGTGCCGAGCGTCACGACGCCGATGGACCGGGTACGTCCGGAGGCGAGTGCGCGGGCGGCGTTGTTGGAGCGGTAGCCGAGTTCCTCCGCCGCCGCGAGGACACGACGGCGTACGTCCTCGGAGACGTACGGCTCGTCGTTCATGACCCGGGACACCGTCTTCTGCGACACGCCCGCGAGGCGTGCCACGTCCACGCTGCGCGGCGCGGCGCCCGCGCCACGTCCTGGCACTGGTGTCATGGTGTCTCCCGATCTCCGGCAGCCGCATCCTAGCCCGGTTCCGGTCTATGACTGCGCTGTCATGACTGCGCAGTCATATCTACGCAACCGGGCGAGGCACGTCAAGACTTCGCGCAACATCCACGAAATACGGGAGGACCGGGCAGGGCGCGGGGCCTGTCCCGTACGAGCGCGGCGGACAGCCGAAGGCCCGCGCTCTCCCGGGAGCGCGGGCCTGAAGTCCCGTACTACACCGTGGTGTTGAGAGTCGCCTCGATGTTGCCCCGGATGTAAGCCGACGGGTTCGTGGATTCCTGAGGGCCCAGGACAGCGAACTGGCCGGCCATCCGAAGTCGAGACGGCGATCGTCCAGCGGGTGCAGGCGGCGGGGGCTCGTACGGCCTGCGCTCGGGAGAGCCGCGTTCCAGTGCCCGCGTGTGCTCGGGCTCGCTCTTGACCGTGATGATCCGTTCGTCCGGGTCGTCGGTGACGATCAGGAACACCTTGTCCGCGGCCTTGTACACGTCGAGTCCGGGGGCGAGGGGGCGGCGGTGGTCACCGGGCCGCCCGCGTGCTGGTGCCGTAGGTGTGCGGGTCGACGGGCTGCTCGGCCTTGGGCAGGCGGGAGACGACGAGCAGGTAGGAGTCGGTGACGAGTTCCCTGACGAGCTCGTCGTCGACGCCTGCCCCGCCCTCCAGGGTGATCCAGTGTTTCTTGTTCATGTGGTAGCCGGGGGTGATGTGGCTGTTGTGTTCCCGGAGAGCCTGGGCCTCGCCGGGGTCCGCCTTGAGGATCACGACGGGGCGCCCGGGAACCTCGGTCATCAGCATGAACACCTTGCCGCGCACCTTGAAGACCTCCCAGTCCGGGCCGAAGGGATGCTCCAGCTGGGCTGCGGGAAGTTCCTGCGCGCACTCGGCGGCGAACGTCTGCAGGGTCGATCCGTTCATGAGTGATTCCGTTCTCGAATCCAGGAGGGACGGGCCCGAGGCATCCTGGTCAGGCGGCCGGGCGGCGGGACGCGGGCCTGTCACCGGTGCTGTGCGGTGCGCAGCTCGTCCGTGTACCGGGCGAGGACGTCCTCGGCCGTGGGGACGGGGCCGAACAGCTGCTCCTGGCGGCGGGAGTCGGCGACATAGCGTCCGGTGTCGAACCAGCCGAACATCGCGGCCATGTCCTTGACCACCGGGTTGAAGCGGCCGACGACGGCTCCTGCGGCGCGGACGACGACGGAGGGGACGGCCCACACCTTGATCTTCTTTCCGGCCCGGCTGCCCATCAGGTCGGCCACCTCGCGCATGCTGACCGGACGGTCCCAGCCGATGTCGATGCGCTCACCGTTGGCGGCCTGGGCGTCGACGGCGGCCGCCAGGTACGCCGCGAGATCGGAGGTGCGGACGAAGGTCAGCGGGACGGTGGCCTTGGACATCCAGATCAGGCGGCCCTTGTCGAGCGGATTGCCCGCCATGGTCGCGACCTGGTCGAGGAAGGCCCCCGGGCGCAGGGCGACGAACGGGACGCCGAGCTGTTCGAGCTTGTCCTCGGCGAGCTTCTTGTGCCAGAAGTGCGGGACATCCGGGGTCTGGTCGCTGGTGAGGATGCTGGTCAGGACGAACCGCCGGATGCCGGTGCGGTGGGCGGCCTCGGCGAGGTTGGCGTTGCCGATGGTGTCGATGTCGTTGGCGTTCTTGCCGCCGCGGGTGTAGCCGGCGGCGGTGGTGATGACGGCGTCGGCGCCGTTCATGGCGGCCACGAGCGAGCCGACGTCGAGCATGTCGCCGCGGGCGATCTCCACGCCCCGGCCTTCGAGCCGACTGGCGTCGCTGGCCGGCCGCACCAGGGCGCGGACGTTCTTGCCGCGCGCCAGGAGTTCGTCGACGACCTTGCTCCCCAGGGAGCCGGTCGCCCCGACGACGAGGACAGGGAGGGCGGTTGAGTCGGTGGCAGGCATGGGAGTCTCACTTTCCATCAGGCTGGCGGGAGGTGGCTGCGGGCATAGGCGCCCGCGTGCCGGCGGGGCTAGGGAAGGCGGGCCGTGGTGGCGCATCCGTAGCGCGCCTGGCCGCCAAGTGCCGCGTCCGGAACACCCGGTACGGGGTGGGTGATATGGCCTGCCTGGAGGTGGTCGCGCCGCATGCGGAACGGTGTGCACCTCAGTCCGCGTGGGCCTTTTTCATGTGTGGTGTGGCGTACGCGGGCATGGGCTGCACACCAGGGAGTCAGGTGGACTCTTCCTCGGGCAGCCCGCGGCTGCTGATCGCCTCGGTGATGGCGTAGGCGGTCTCGACGAACGACTCCGCCTGCCGCTCCGACAGATTCCGGGCGGTGGTCTCCTCCAGGGCCCGCCACAGGGCCGTGATGGGCTCGCGCATCGCCTTGCCCTTGTCGGTGAGGTGGACCACCATGACGCGCCGGTCATGTGCGGCCGGCTCGCGGATGACAAGACCGGCGTCCTGCATGCGGCGTAGCGCCTTGGAGATGGTGGAGTGGTCCACGCCGAGGCATTCGAGCAGCTCGGACTGGGACTGACCGTCCCGGTCAAAGAGGTGCATCAGCACCAGTTCCTGTCCGGGATGCAGGTCCATCTCGCGCAGCAGGGCGGCGGCGTAGGCGCGGTGGGCGCGGGCGAGTTGGAAGATCGCGTAGCTCATCGGTCCTGCGTCGGCCGTCGTGGGGATGCGAGGTTCGGGGGTGGGCATGGTTCGGTTCCTCAGCCAGTGTGGGTGGGATAGTCGGTGCAGTCGGCCGCTCCGCCGCCTGGGGAGGCCGTGGGCGGGCGCGCTCAGCCGACGGTGGTGACGAGCTTGAAGCCTTCCTCGGCTCGCCGCCTGCCTATTCACTCGCCGCCACGTCCAACGCCCAGCTCCGTGAGACGTCTTCGTCAGGACTTCTTGAGCCAGCGTTGCAGCGCCTCGGGCACGTTCGTCGGATGTGAGCTGAAGCTCAAGCGGATGTCGGGCTGAAGGTCGATGAGCACGTTGACGATCCGTTCGAACAGGACGGTGTACTCCGGGACATTCTTGATGCCGCCGCCGATCAGCACCACCCCGAACGAGCGCCCGTCGAACAGTCGGCGCAGCTCGGCCTCAGCCTCGTCGGGGTCCAGGCTGACATAGCCCTCCTCGCCGTCGATGCCCGTGGCCCGGAGCGCAGCCCAGTTGCGCTTCCTCATGGCGACCAGCTCTTCGAGCGTCGCAACCCCCGGCGGAAAATCGTCCGGCGAAAGCGCATCGGGGGTGATGCCGAGGGTCAGCACGCGTTGATTGATCGGAGGCTTCACTTGAGAGTTCTCGTGGGACATGGGGTCTCCTCAGTTCGGTGGGGGAGGTTTTAAATAAAGTGTGGCTAGCCACGTGAATAAGGTAGCAGCAATCATGTGGCTAGCCAAGTATTCGTAGGCGCGGGGCAGGGATGGCCACCTCCGCTCACTTCGGGCACACCTCACGCCGGACCGGCACCCGACACAGGGCGGTGCCGGAACGCGCGGTGAGACGACCCGGCAGTCGCTCGCCGAGTTCGGCGAAGCACCCGCGGCCACCCTCGGCCGCCGTAGCGACGTACCAGCCTCCACCCGTCGGCCGGACGCGGCTCAACCGCCAGACCCTCAACGTCCCGCAGGAGGAGGACCCGCGCACCGCCATCGCGACCACCGGCTCCGGTACGGCACCGAAGGCCGCGGAGCGTCGCTGATCGTCGCCGAGGCGGCCGACGCGACAAGCACGGGCAAACCGTCAAGCATCGCCCTCGTACAGACACGCGACTCTCGTTCATAGCTACGAACTTGGCTCCAGGTGGGTGCCCTCCGCGCCGAACCTCTGATAGTTAACTTTCCTATCAGTTCGGCGGTACGACCAACTCCCCACCCCCCACCACCCTTTGGAGTCCCCGTGGTCCACCCGTTCCGCGACCCTGCGATCTCCGAGCCGACGAGCCCCTCGCGTCGGACGCTCCTCGCGCTGATCGGCGTGTCGCTCGCCGCAGCACCTCTGCTGCGCACCCCGCAGGCCTCGGCAGCCCCCTCGGCGGCCGCGGCGATCGGCCTCGACAACCCGGCGAAGAAGGAGATCGCCATGAAGCTGGTGTCGAGCGCGGAGAACTCCTCCCTCGACTGGAAGGCCCAGTACAAGTACATCGAGGACATAGGCGACGGCCGCGGCTACACCGCCGGGATCATCGGCTTCTGTTCCGGCACCGGCGACATGCTCGACCTCGTCCAGCTCTACGCGACCCGCAAGCCCGGCAACGTCCTCGCGAAGTACCTGCCCGCGCTCCGCAACGTCAACGGCACCGACTCGCACTCCGGACTCGACCCGAACTTCCCCAAGGACTGGCGCACGGCGGCCCAGGACACGGTGTTCCAGCAGGCGCAGAACGACGAACGCGACCGCGTGTACTTCAACCCCGCCGTCAGTCAGGGCAAGACCGACGGGTTGCGCGTGCTGGGCCAGTTCACGTACTACGACGCCATCGTCATGCACGGCGACGGCGACGACCCCACCAGCTTCCGCAACATCCGCGCCCGCGCCCTGCGTTCGGCCAAGCCGCCGGCCCAGGGCGGCAACGAGACGACGTACCTCAACGCCTTCCTCGACGCCCGCGTGTGGGCCATGAAGCAGGAGGAGGCCCACAGTGACACCACCCGCGTCGACACCGAGCAGCGCGTCTTCCTCCGCAACGGCAACTTCGACCTCAACACACCGCTGAACTGGAAGGTCTACGGAGACAGCTACACCATCAACTGACCGGTCCTGTCGCCTGGTTGGGAGGCAACTCGGCGGACAGTGCGGCGCCAGGATCCGAGGGAACGGGTGCTGGCGCCGCTCCCGTTTCCCTCCGGACCCGACACCGTCGCGCACCCACCTGAGGTCATGCCCGCCGCGCATAGCCCCATGCGACACGGGACTTGGACACCTTCGCGGGCCCTTCCTAGCGTGGTCCGTGAGCCCGTCGCCAACTGCCGTCGGGACGGCCCGAATCGACCCTGGGGGATCTCCACTGTGCGTGTCTTCGTCGCCGGCGCGACCGGTTACATCGGCTCCGCCGTCGTCCGTGAACTCCTCGACGCGGGGCACCAGGTCCTCGGCCTCGCCCGCTCCGACCCGGCCGCCGACATGTTGACGCGCTCCGGCGTCGACGTGCACCGCGGTGACATCGACGACGCCGCCGGCCTGCGCGCCGGAGCCGCGGCGGCGGACGGCGTGATCTACGCCGCGAACCAGCACATCTCCGAGACCACCGACCCGGCCGCCCGCGCGAAGGCCGAGTTGAACGCGGTGGAGGCGATCGGCACGGAGCTGGAGGGCACGGGCAAACCCTTCGTGGTCACTTCGGGCGTCATCGGCCGCACACCGGGCCACCTGCTCACCGAAGAGACTCCGACCGTCGCCAACCCCGTCACGGCCCTGCGGCTCCAGGTCGAGACGTCCGTCCTCGCCGCGAGCGGACGCGGAGTGCGTTCGTCCTCGGTACGGCTGGCCCCGACCGTGCACGGCCCGGGGGACACGCGCGGATTCATCGCGACGCTCGTCGGCGTCGCCCGTACGACAGGTGTGTCCGCCTTCGTCGGCGACGGGGCGAACCGGTGGCCGGCGGTGCACCGCCGTGACGCGGCGACCCTGTACCGGCTGGCCCTGGAATCCGCCCCGGCCGGCACGCCCCTGCACGCGGTCGCCGAGGAAGGGGTGCCGTTCCGGGACATCGCCCGCGCCATCGGCCGGCGGTTGAAGGTCCCCGCCGTCAGCCTGACCCCCGAGGAGGCGAGCCGGCACTTCACCGGTTTCCTCGCTCCGCTGGCCGCACTCGACAGCCCGGCGTCGAGCGCCCTGACGCGACAGCGCACGGGCTGGCGGCCGACGCACCCCGCACTGGTCCCGGACATCGAAGAGGGCCACTACTTCGGGTAGTTCAGCCGTTTCGGGGTGTTCAGCGCAGGACACTGATCCGGTCCGGGGTGAGGTGCGGGCCCGGTCGAAGGTCCTTGTGCGCCTCGGCGGCCAGCAGTGCACGGGCCTCGACCCGGCTGGCCCGGACGCGTTGTCCGGCATCGCCGTGCGGAGCGTCCGCCGTGGCCGCGAGGGTCGCCGCCAGCTTGGCCCGGCCCTGGCTCAGCCGGCTGCGCACGGTGCCGACCGGAACCCCGCAGACCTCCGCGATCCGTTCGTACGAGGTAACCCCGGTGGCGAAGTAGCGCAGCACCAACGGCACGCGCAACGCCGGGGTGAGTTCCCCCAGCGCCTCCCAGACCCAGTCGCGCAGCGCGTTCCGCTCGATCCACTGTTCCGGGCCCATGTACGTGGACAGCAACGGCAGTTCACACATCGGCCGGACCACGACCGCATCCCGCAGCACCCGCCGGCAGGCGTTGCGCACGATCATCCGCAGCCACGCGCCCACCGCCTCCGGATCACGCACGTCCCCGATCCGCAGCAGCGCCGTCAGCGCCGCGTCCTGCATCACGTCGTCGGCGTCCGCACCCGGCCCCAGAATGCTCACCGCCACGGCACGCATCCCCGCCCGGTGCCGCTCCAACACCAGCCCCAGCGCCGCGACTTCACCCGACTGGGCCGCACGCGTCAACGCCGCGTCCTCCGTGTGTGCCGCCCCCGCGACGTCCCCCATGGTGGTTCCCCTCCAGCACCTTGCTACGGCTGTTCAGGGCACCCTGGCGAGAGCCGTCCTCCGGACCACCCGAGCGTTCGGGCCCGGAGGACGGCTCACCGTTCACGGAGTCGACAGGGTGCTGCGGTGTGTCAGGCGTCCGCCAGCCAGTTGCCGTGGAAGCCCGCGGGTACCCGTCGGGGCAGATGGATGGTGGCCACCGGCTCGTGCGTGAGGTTGTCCGCGTCGAGGATGACCAGGTCGCTCCGGTCGGTCACGGCGTCGTACACGTAGGTCATGAGCCAGCCGGGGCCGCCCGCCTGATCGTCGGCGGGGGCGAAGGCCGCCTCGCCCGGGAAGCGTCCGGGAGCGAAGTAGTGGCTGGCGACGCTCGACTTGCGGAGGTCGTACCGGTGGATCGCGGCACGCGACTCGTTCGGGTCGTACTGCGGGAGTTCCGGAACGGGCGCCGCGGTCGCGTGCCCGAAGTCCGCGGGCAGGCCCGCGAGTCGGTCGTCGATGCGAGGGAACTCCCCCGGGTGGTCGTCCAGTTGCTCCTCGCTGATCGCGCCGGTGGTGAGATCGATGGTCCACCGCCACAGGTGCGCCGCCGTCGCCACGGTGACGCCGTCCCGCAGGGACGGGTACCGCATGCCCAGCAGGACGAGGCGCCGACCGTCGTTCTCCTCAAAGGAGTTGAGGGTGTGGAAGACGTAGCAGGGGTCGATGTCAAACCAGCGGATGTCGCCGTGCGGGTCGTCCCTGCGCAGTACGCCGAGCCTGGCTCCATAGGTGTCGGACCAGATGTACGGCATGCCTCCGTCCGGATCCATGGCCCGCTCGATGCTGAACACGGCGGGCAGGTCCATGAAGACGACATGGTTCCTGGTGAGGTAGAAGTCGTGCATCATCGTGTGCGCCGGCACGTCGATCGGCCGGCTGACCGTCAACTCACCGCCGGCGTCCGCGCGGTGGTAGGTGAGGTAGGGAGCCGACAGCCCTCCGTACCCGTAGAAGTGCAACTCACCGGTGACCGGGCAGGTCTTGGGGTGGGCGGTCATCGGGGTGCGCAGGCGGCCGTCGAAGTCGTAGGGGCCGACCGTGTCGAGTTCGCGGCCCGTCTCGCAGCTCAACTCCTGCGGGAAGGACGTCTCGACGAGGGCGAGGGTGCGGCCCGCGTGCCGTATGACGTGGGTGTTCGCGACGCCCGCGGCGAGGTTCATCTCGCCGTCCCGGCCGTAGACCTGGGCCCCGGTCGCGAGGGTGGGGGTGCGGACCCAGCGGTTGCGGTACGAGGTGGCCTTGCCGCCGTCGAGGCGGACGCCGTGCACCATTCCGTCGCCGGTGAACCAGTGGGCCGAGGCGGCCTCGTGCGGGTTGGGGCCGTTACGCAGGTACCAGCCGGTGAGTTCCGGCGGGACGGCTCCGGTCACCTCCAGTTCGGTGACGGTGATCTCGTCGGGGACCGGGGCGAAGTTGCCGGCCAGGTGCGGAGGCGGTGGGGTCTTGTCCGTACTCATGGGGAAGTCCTTGGGTTAGCTGGTCAGGCCGACGCTGCTTGCATGGCTTCGAGACGGGCCTGGACACGCTTGGGGTAGACCGAGGTGAAGACCGCGGGAGCGACCAGGCCGACGACGTGGGCGGTGATGCCGATCCAGGCGGGGGCGTCGGTCGCGTTGCCGATGGCCAGGACGACGGCGATGAACGTGAACCCGGATCCCCAGGCGGCCGTGATGTGGTTGTTGACCGCGAGGAAACCCGGGGTGTCCCAGTACTCCTCGGGCGCCTGCCGACGGGCGATCCCGAGCGTGAACGGGCTGCGGAGCGCCATGCTGCCCCAGGCCGTACCGGCGAGCCAGACGAACGAGATGACGTCGCTGTGGTCCTGGATCGACGAGTCGGGTGAGCTGAAGGCGATCGCCCCGATGATGACGAAGTAGACGATGGTGCTGATCTCCAGCACCAGCGCGTCCATCGCCACTCCCCTGCGCCGGTCCTGGAGAAGCAGCAGGACCCCGACGACGACGCCGGCCACCGCGCCCCAGCGCCAGTCGACGGCGGAGACGAAGCCTGCCGCGATCCATGGGTAGAACCCACGCATATACGCCATGATGCCCACGTTTTACTTCCTCACAACTTGATGTTCCAACTTTGACAGGTGGAAGCTAGATGCTCCGCAATCAACATGTCAAGAATGGAATATTGAACGAAAGTCCGCCGCACAACCGCCCTCACCGGCCCGCACAAGCCCCACCTGCGCGAACCCTTACGACCACGCCCGACCTCCACGCGCCCCCCCTCCCGGACGCACAGAATCCGCATGGGTAGTTTTCGACCTGTCAATATTGGAGTGACAGGCGTTAGGGTTGTCGGCATGAGCCTTCGCAACGCCCTCTTGGGACTCCTCGTCTTCCGCCCCGGCAGCGGCTACGACCTGCTGAAAATGTTCGACACCTCGCTCGGATACGTCTGGCCCGCCAAGCAGAGCCAGATCTACGGCGAGCTGACCAAGCTGGACGCGACAGGTCTGATCAAGGTCACGGAGGAGGGTCCTCGGGGACGCAAGCAGTACTCGCTCACCCCCGAGGGGCACGCGGAGACCCTGCGCTGGCTCTCCGAGACCCGGGAGAGCCGGCCGCTGCGCAACCCGATGCTTCTGCAGACCTTCTTCCTGGGACTCCTGCCGCGCGAGGAAGCGGTACAGCGACTCCTGGACCATGCGGAGGCCTCGGCCAAGGAGCACGACGCTCTGGTCACCCTCCGGGACACGGAGGAGTGGGACAAGGACATGCTCACCGTGTGCGGCCGACTGGTCCTCGAACACGGCATCCGGCAACGGGTGTTGGAGCAGGAGTGGGCCCATTGGGCCGCGGAGCAGCTGCGCAGCGGACACATCGCGGGTCCCACCGAAGAGACGGTCGCGCCGGACGCGGACGAACCGAGCACCGACGACGCCGTGGAGCAGGCGCACTCGGGGCGATGAGGCGACACACCCCTTCCCCCGTACCCCAAGAACACCCGTCGATCATGGCCGGACCGATCCTTTCCGGGTCGGGGTCGGTCGGGACCGCTTGCCCGACCTAGGCCGACAGGACGGCCAGGGCGGCGAAGGTCATGACGCTTCCTCATCCGCACAGGCGGGCCCCCCGCCGCCCGCGACCCGCGCCCGAGCGCTGGTGACCGCCGCGCTCCGGATCGTCGACGACGGCGGGCTGAACGCGTTGACCATGCGCCGGCTGGCGGACGCGAACAAGCTCCAGCTGCCCGCCATCTACCGCGTGTTCAGCAACAAACAGGCCCTCCTGGACGAGATGGCCGAAGCGATCCTGGCCAAGGTCCTCCCGGACAGCCACGAGAAACACTGGGAGGCCGAAGCCACCCTCCTCGCGGGACAGTTGCGGCAGGCCCTGCCGGCACAGCGCGAGGGCACCAGGATCGTCGGCGGCAGCTGCGCCGCGAAACGACACAGCCTGACGCTCACCGAACGCCTCGTCGGCGTCATGCAGCGCGCGGGATTCAACGGCGTCTCCGCGCTCTGGGCCACGTCCACCGTCTTCTGCTACGCCCTCGGGGAAGCCCTGGAACAACAGGGCCTGACCGACGACGCCCCCGACAGACTCACGTTCCCCGACGCTCGCCGGACGTACCCGCAACTGCTCCCCACCCCCGTCGAGGAGGTCCTCAACTTCGACGACCGCTTCGAGTTCGGACTCGGGCTCATCCTCGGCGGCCTCAGCGGACAGCTCACCCAGTAGGTCCGCTCCCCTCGCTTCGAGGACTCCCAGCCTCGTTTCGGAGAATATATCTCCACTTTCTTCGGCCCGGGAAGCCCTACGACGCGGCCCTCCCGAACGATCACCCGTCACCTACCGGGCCCCTCCGGGCGACACGACGGTCACCCCTTCCCACCAGGCATGATGCCCGCGATCCGCGCGCCGAAGGCGCACCGTTGAAGCCACCTCCGCCCTGCGACCAGGACGTCGGCAGCGATCTCCAGGACGTCGGCGAGGCCGTTTTCCACTTCGGTTCGATCCCTTGACAGCCCCAACAGGCCGTTCCCAAACTACCGACCATTCGGTAGACGGCACGGGCCGAGCGCCCCCGCCGTCGACATTCCAGAAGGGTTGACCACCATGCCCGAAGTGTCGCTTCACGATGCCCAGAGCCCGCCGGTCCAGGCAGTCATCACCTCCCACATCGGTCACGCGACAGCCGTGGGGGCGGCCGGATTCGCGTGGTGCTCGCTCATCCTGGGCCTGCACACCGCCGGAATCATCGACGCGGCCGACGGCACGATCGTGCTGGCGGGCACCTTCTTCTACGGCGGCCTCGTCCAACTCGTCGCGGGCTTCTTCGCGTTGGCGTCCGGCGCGACGTTCGCGGCGGCGTTCCTGACGGCGTACGGGGCGTTCTGGTTCGGCTACACCGTCATCGAGTTCTGGGCGGCACCCCACATCGCGGGAGCGGCGGCGGCCGTGGCGAAGGCCGGCGGCGCGTCGGCGGAGGCATCGGCGGCCGCGGGCGGACACGCGGTGATGCAGTCACTGGGGCTGTTCCTCATCGCCTGGCTGGTCGTGACGCTGGTCTTCGCCGTCGCCAGTCTGGGCACGAACGCGGTGATCGTGAGCGCGTTCGCCCTGCTGACCCTGACGATCGTGCTCCTGGTGACCGCCTATCTGGGTGCTTCCAGCGCGGGTGTCCCGAGCGACTCGGTACTGCACACGGCCGGCTACGTGGAGATCGTGCTGGCCGCCGTCGCCTTCTATCTGGTCCTGGCGGAGCTGACCAACGACATCCGGGGACGCGACGTCTTCCCGCTCTTCGCCCTGAACCGCGACCGGCAGGCCGTCCCGCAGACGGCGTGACCCAGTCGGCATGACGACGAACCCCCCGCCCGTCTCAAGGAGCCGCATGAAAAAGCCCAAGGCAGCAGAGCACCGGATCAAGCTGCCGCACAGAGTCTCCGTACTGAGCAGTGCCTCGGCGGTGCTCCTCCTGGTGGCCGCAGGCCGGACGACAGCCACCGCACTCCCCGCGCACGCGGCCAACTGGCAGCCGCCCGCGGCGAGTTACGCGGCGAGCGCGCCCGTCCACACCACCGTCACCATGGACGACGGGGTGAAGATCGCCGTCGAGGTGGTCTATCCGACCGACCCGAGCACCGGCGACCGCGCGCCGGGCCCGTTCCCCGTGCTGCTGACCCAGAATCCCTACGGCGCACAGCGCTCCGACCCCACGGGCACCGGGACCTACTTCGTGCAGCGGGGCTACATCTACGTGGCCTCCGCGGTGCGCGGCACCGGTGACTCCGGCGGGCAGGTCGACTGGTTCGGGGACCGGCAGGGCAAGGACGGGGCCGACCTCGTCGACTGGGCGGCCCACACCCTGTCGGGGTCCAACGGCAAGGTGGGACTGGACGGTTGCTCCTACCTCGGGGTCGATCAGTGGTTCACCGCCGCGGCCGTGGGCAAGAACTCCGCGCTGAAGGCCATCACCCCGTTCTGCACCGACTCGGACTTCTACAACGACCTCACGGGCAACGGCGGTATCCCCACCTCCTTCGTGGCCGGCATCGCCCAGGCCGAGCCGCGCGGCCCCGAGGACGATCCCGCCACCGACCCGCAGTCGGTGACCATCGCCCAGCAGGCCTCGGGCGGTTCACGCTCGTACAACGATGCCTACTGGCAGTCCCTGAACGTCCAGAAGAAGCTCGTGCCGAAGATCGTGGGCAACAACATTCCGGCGCTGACCGAGGCCGGCTGGGACGACCTCTTCCCCGGCGGCAACCTCGGCGCCTACGTGTCCGCCCAAAACGCCTACTACCACCGTCCGTTGACGGATCCGATCTCGTCGGGCGATCCCGTCACCGGCCGGTACCAGGCAATCGTCGGACCATGGACCCACGGCGAGCACGTCAACGAGGCAACCTTGCAGGGCATCCGCCTGGAGTGGTTCGACACCTGGCTCAAGAACGCGCCCACCGGGATGGCGAACACCTCGACTCCCCTGCACCTGTTCGAGAACGGCGCGAGCACCTGGGTCGACAGCGCCGCCTGGCTCCTTTCCTCCGACGCCCGGACCTACTACCTCGGCAACGGCTCACTCACTCCCGGCAAACCGACGGACGAGGGCAGCGACACGCTCTCCTGGAGCGCGGCGACCGCGGCCGACACGCTGACGTACACCACCGCCCCTCTCACCAAGGCGGCCCTGCTCAACGGCCCGACCGACGTCACCCTCTACGCCAGGTCGACGACACCGGAGACCGAACTGTCGGCCAAGCTGAGCTTGGTCGCGCCCGACGGGACGGTGACCAAGCAGGCCGACGGGATCCTCCTGGGCAGCCAACGCGCCGTGGACAGCCAGGAGAGCTGGTACGGCGACAACGGCACCCTGATCAAACCCAGCCACCCCTTCACCCAGGCGTCACAACGCCCGGTGGCACCAGGCCAGACGGCCCGCTACGACATCTCCCTGCTGTCCAACTTCACCAGGATTCCCGCCGGTTACCGGATCCAGATCAGCGTCAACAGCCAGCCGCCGGCGGACTTCCACCTCCCCGTCGCCCCGACCCCGCAGGAACTGGCGAACCTGGCCGGCGGTGTCTACACCGTCGAACGCTCCCCGCAGGCGGCGTCCTTCGTCAACCTGCCCCTCACAACACCGAGTTCGGCCACTCCCAGCGACGCCGACTGGGGACCGTCCTCCTGAAACACGGGTGGCAGGTCTGCGCATACGGCAGGCCTGCTACTCCTGTACGGCGGCGGGCCTGACCAGGCCCATCACCTGTTCCACCGTCTCGTTGCTCAGACTCGGTGTCGTCAGCGGAAGGTTGTCGGGACGCTGCCGGATGCCGTTCAGGATGATCTCGAAGTAGCGGCGCCAGACGTCGGGCCGCTTGCCCTGGGTGAACTGGCTGGCGGCACTGAGCATTTGCACGACGACAGGGATGTCGGAGGGAGTGATCTCCGCCCGCAGATCCCCGCTCTCCTGCGCCCGCTGGATCAGGGCCTCCAGGAAGGGGAGCATCCCGCCCCGCATCGTCTCGATGGGCTCGGAACTGTGGCTCCCCAACATGATCACTTCTTGCAGGCCACGGTTCTCGGCGAGATCGGCGCCCATCTCCATCAGGAAGTCCACGAACCCTTCCCAGGGATCGGGGTGAGCGAGCGCCCGCGACGCGGATGCCTGCCGTATCCCGAGATCCTGCTCGAACAGGGCCCGCACAAGGGTCTCTTTGTCGGGGAAGCGCCGATACACGGTGCCGACCCCGACCCCCGCGTGCCGGGCCACGTCGTCGAGCGTGACCCGCAGCCCGTACTGGCCGAAGACCTCCCGCGCGGCACGCAGAATCTTCTCCCGGTTGAGGGCGGCATCGCGCCTCAGCGGGCGGCCGCCCTCCATCGGGGCATCAACCCCGGAACCCTCAGCCATGACCTCATGTTAACCCTGGTGATCACAGGCAGGTTCGGCCACCGCACACCCCTGTCCAGCGCACCCGGCAGAAAACGTTGCAACCACCATCGGGGTACACTGACGCCGCCCATGAGAACCGCGTCGTGCCTGGTCGCACGGCTGCCACAGCGAGGGGGGTGGACGCCATCCAGGTTCGCCCCGCCCGCATTCAGGATGTCGCGGCCGCCGCGGGCGTCTCGGTGTCCACGGTGTCGAATGTCCTGAACCGGCCCGAGCGGGTCAACGCCCGTACCGCCGAGCGGGTCCGTGACGCGGTCGCCGCGCTCGACTATGTGCCGCACCCGGGAGCCGCGGGCCTTCGTACCGGGCACTCGTCCTCGATCGGCCTGGTCCTGCCCGACGTGGCCAATTCCTTCTACTCGCGCATCGCACGCGGTGCCGCGGACGCGGCCTACGACCACGGCTACTCCCTCGTGCTCTGCGACAGCGGTGACGCCCCCGAGCGGGAGCAGGGCTACTTCACGATGCTGATCGAGCAGCGGGCCGTGGGAGCGGTGGTCGTCCCGCTCGGCGCCGATCCGACCCGCCTCACCCGGCTGCGTGAGCGCGGCATCCCGCTGGTCCTCGCGGACCGTGCGCTGTCGGCCCAGGACGGCTGTTCCGTGTCCGTCGACGACATCGCCGGCGGCCGGGTCGCTGTGCAGCACCTCCTGGACTGCGGGGCACGCGACATCCTCGTCGTGAACGGCGAGCGCGGGATCGTGCAGTGCGCCGAGCGCTACCAGGGCGCCCGCCAGGCCGTCCGCACCCGCCGCGAGGCACGGGTCCGCCAGGTCGTCGCCGACGAGATGACCGTGGCGTACGGCCTGGAGATCGCCCGCGCTCTCGACGAACTGCCCGACGGCGTCTTCTGCACCAACGACTTCCTCGCCGCCGGCCTGTGCCGAGGGCTGGGCGAACGGGGGGTACGCATACCCGAGGAGGTTCAGGTCGTCGGCTACGGCGACCTCGACATCGCGAGCTTCGTGGGTACGACCCTGACGACGGTCCGGCAACCCGTCGAGGAACTCGGCAGGGCGGCGGTCGGGATGCTGCTCGACGAGGTGGAGGCCCGCGCCGAACACGCCCACGAGACACGGGTGTTCGCGCCCGACCTCGTCCTACGGGACTCCACCCGGCCCCCGTCAGTCCCGAATCCGTAGCGTCACCGGTCCCAGCAGTCCCGACGAGAGCTGCGACGGGAAGGCCCAGGCGGTGGGGGTGGCCTCGGCGAGATAGGGGGCCAAGGTGTTGTTGACGGTCACGTCCAGCCGCACCAACCGCCCGGCGGCACCCGGGAGTTCGAAACGGTACGGAGGACAGAACGCCTCGCCGACACACTCCCCGTCGAGGGCGACCGACACGCTGCCCCGCACCCGCCCCAGATCCAGCACCGGGTCCGGGCCTGCCGGCACCCGCACCTCCCGCGAGTACGTCACACCACCGCTCCAGCCGCCCAGTCCGAGCAACTGCCAGTCTCCCAGAGACAGTTGGGCCGGTACGGTACGGACGCGCACCGGTCCGCGCCAGGCGGAGCCACCCCGCAGTACGGCCGTGGGTGCGGTGACGACCTCGACCTCCGTGGGCTCCGGCAGCGGCTCATCCAGTGTCAGGAACCGGCCGTCGAGCCACGTCTCGGCACCGTCGCCGACCCGCACCGTGGCGGGCAACTCCACTGGCAGTTCCAGCGATTCGGTGCCCGGGGGCACGGTGAAGCGGAAACGCTGGGCGCGTTCGCGAATGGTGTCCGTGGAACGCAGCGGCAGTACGGCGGTGCCGAGCACCGGTGCGCCGGTGAGCCACTCGGTGTCCGGCAACGGGTGCGGTCGTACGGCCGCGTAGCAGTGCTGCAACTCCCCCCACCGGCCCTCGTGTTCGACGGTACGGCCACGCCACTCCCCCGTCTCGGCCTCCCAACCGGCGCCGCTCACCAGGGAGTTCGCGGCAGACTCCGCGCGGGCCACGCAGTCGACGAACACGGCTTCACGCGGATGGACGGTGTCGGCCACCAGCTCCAGGGCGTATTCGCCTTCACCGAGGGCGAGTTGGTGCCGGAAGAACATCGGCACCGCGCCCCAGTCGGACTCGTAGTACTCCACCTTCTCCTGGCGCGCGACGACCTCCCCGTCGAGCAGCACGGTCACACCGACCGCCGCACCCACGACGAGTACCGCCCGGCCGGGGCCATACAGCCGCCCCCGATAGGTCACGCCGCCGGACGGTCGTACGTCCTCGGGCAGGCACATGAACTGCGGGCGCGGCCCGAAGCCGTCCGGGCGGGTCAGGCAGAAGTAGCTGCCCAGCGGGGTGCCCGCCGTGCCGGAGATCAGCAACGGCCGGTCCTGGGCCTCCCCCAGCTCGTACTCGAGGACGTTGCGGGTCCGGCCGATCTCCACGCGGGCGGTGGCGAGATACCCGGTGCCGGTGTCCAGGTTCTCGCCGTTCCACCACACCCGCTTGGTGGCCGCGGCGCCGATGTGCAGATCGGCGGGGCCGCGGTGGTCCGTCTCCACGATCGAACGGACCCGGGCGACCGTGCCGGGCCCGGGCACGGGGACCCGTACGAACTCCTCCGTCACCAGGCCCTTGTTGCCGAGCAGGCCGTCCGGGTCCGGGATGCCGCGGCTCGACGAGTACAGCGAACAGCGCCATCCCAAGTCCGGGGAGAAGAGGGGCAGTTCTCCGGCGAGAACGCGTTCGACGTCTGGTCCGTCCAGCGGATCGGGGGCCTGTGCGGACGGCACCGGTGGGAGGACGCGGACCCGGTTGCCGTAGGTCACCCGCGTCGGTTCCCCGCTCGCGTCGGGATCGTCCGTCTCGGCCCAACTCATCGTCCAGATCTGCGGTTCGGCGACGGACGAGCCCGCGGGGAGTGCCAGGTCGCCCCAGGTGTTGTCCATGGTCGGGACCAGGCGGCCCTCCCAACCGGTCGAGAGGTCGATCGTCCGTTCCGGCGTGGGTGAGGGTGCGGCCTGCCGGTGTGTCCGCGGGGTGCCTTCGTGCCAGACGACGAGGGCGGCAGGGGCGCCGGCAAGTGGTACCTCGATGGTCGAACGGCCGTCGGAGACGGTGACTTGGGCCGGGTGACGGGTGCCGGTCGCCGGGTTCCAGATCTCGGCCTCGGTGACCGTGGCGTGCACGGTGACGGTCGAGTGGTGGGCGTAACGCGCTGGGTCCGCCTCGTGGTTGGCGTCTCCGGGCAGCGTGCGGGCGTCGGGGAAGGCACCCGTCACCAGGGCGACCGCCTCAACTCCCTTTCTCCTGACGAGCAGTGGCACCTCGGCGGTCGCGTGACCGGCAAGGTCGGCCACCGCCGCCGCTCCGGTCTCGGCGTCGCTCGCCCGCTCCAGTCGCGGGTGCTTCAGCAGCGCCGCGACGACGGAGTCGTCACCGGTCTGTCCGGCCGCCGTAGCGGGCGGACGGCCTACGACCACCACCCGGCCGCCCGCGTCGAGGAGTTGGGTGAGTCGGCGTGCCGTCTCACCCTCCAGGACGCTCGCCGAGGGCAGCAGCAGCGCGCGGTAGCTCAAGTCCGTTACGCGCAGGGCTCCTTCGGCGGTCGTGGCGCGCTGCACGGAGGCGTCGTCGATGATGTCGAAGGCGATGCGGTGGCGGTCCAGTGAACCGACGTGCGGGTCGAGCCAGTTGTTGGTGCCGCAGAGGTCGAGGTAGTGGCGCTGGGTCTCGTCGACGTCGGCGTGGTCGTCGCCCAGGCGGCCGTCGCCGAAGTGTTTGACGGGGGCGTCCAGCGGGATGAGGGACTGCATGGTGGCGGTGGGGTGCAGGACCGCGACGTCGGCGCTGTAGGTGCCCCAGGACATGATCGAGCAGATCCGGGCGACGGCGCGGGAGAACGCCGGGTACTGCTGCCAGTAGGGCTGACGCCAGTCGGTGGACGGCGGCGCCCACTCGAACCAGCCGCCCGCGGTGCCGAAGTAACTGGCGTGCGGGTTGTACAGGTTGGCGCCGCTGCGCAGGAACGGCAGCAGCCAGTCGTAGGTGTCCGCCAGGGTGCCGCCCCAGCCGGAGGAGTGGAACGCCTCGATCCAGACGCGCTCGTGGCCGTAGAGGTGCGCCATGGAGGAGTGGACCTTGGAGTCGCCGTGGTGGTCGCTGCCGGCGGCGCCGTACCAGCGGTGGGTGCGGAAGTAGTCGGTGTAGATCTGCGTCGACTGGGCCGGGAAGCCCGCCCGTGCGGGGTGACTCTGGTCGGCCCCGACGAGCATGCCGCGTTCCTCGTGCCAGGCGGCGAGAGGCTTGAAGAGGGCCTCTTCGGTGAGTTCGGCGCGGACCGCGTAGTAGTCGGCGCGGATCTTCGCCGCGCGGCCGGCCGCCGGGCCGAACAGGGCGGGGAGGTGGTCGAGGAGGTCGTAGCCGCGGCGGGTGCGGAACTCGTCGGGGAAGCGGTGGCTCCAGGAGTTCGTGCCGGGCAGCTCGTCCTGGAAGCTGCCCGCGATGACGTTGCCCAGGTACTCGGGGACACGCCGGTCGTACTCGTGGTGGACGGCGTCCAGCAGCAGTCCTACGGCGTGCGGGTCCAGGTAGTCGAAGGCGGTGGGGACGGCGACGACGAGCCGTACGTCCGTTCCCTCGGCGGCTTGGATGCCGGGGGTCACGGGGAGGCGGCGCCCCTCCAAGTCGTAGGCAGCGACCAGGGTTTCGGCTCCGTGCAGTGCGACCGTGCCGCCGGTGACCGTGGCCCTCCGGGAGCGCAGGGCGCGGCCGGCGGCCTCCGGGTGGCGGCGGGTGACGGCGCCCTGGACGTTGGCGCCGGAGAAGCCGATCTGGTCGTAGAACCACAGCCGGGTGCCGATGTCCCGGGCGATCCGGCAGGTGTCGGTGAAGCGGTCCCACCACTCCTCGCCGAACCACGGCGGGTCGTCGGTCCGGGCGCCGAAGGCCGGGCCGGCCGGTGCCAGGTTGATGACGACGAGGTTGTGGACGCCGCCGTCCGCGAACCGGCGCAGCTGCCAGTCGAGTTGCTCGCGGGTGACCTTGGCGCCGGACCACCACCACAGCGGGGTGGGGCCGAAGTCCCGGGGCGGGGTGTCGAAGAGCTGCCGAAGCGCGGGCGAGATCACGGTGTTGGTCCTTCCGAGTAAGGCTCGGGCACTCACAAGGATCAAAAAACGTTTTAGGTCGGCTCAGTCGTCTGTCACCTGCAATGTTGGCACCGGATCCGGGAGGCGGGAAGGAGGCCCGCCCTTCTTCCCACGGATGCGTGCAAGAGGGCTTGTTGGAACGTTTTTTGAACCCTATATTCACTGCGACCCCGGCCCAGAGCCGCGAGGAGCCGCATCATGATCCGATTCTCACCTGCACCGGAACACGCGGAACAACCGCCCATCCCGAGGCACCTGTGGAAGGTCGCGGCCCTCTCGGGCATGGCCTCCTACCTCGACGCCGCGCTCATCGTCAGCATCGCCGTCAACCTGGCGATCTACCGCGACCACTACGACATGGGCGTGTGGATGGCCGGCGCGATCAGCGCGATCGTCACCGGCTGCATCGCCGTCGGCTCCCTCGTCGGAGGACGGCTCGCCGACATGTTCGGGCGCCGCCGCGTCTACAACCTGGACATCCTCTGCTACGCGGTCGGCGCGATCGTCATCACCCTCGCCCCGAACGACATCGTCCTCTTCGTCGGCGTGCTCGTCGCGGGACTGGCCGCCGGCGCCGACCTGCCGACCTCCCTGGCCGTGGTCTCGGACGCCGCACCCGCCGACGGCCGGGCGCGTCTCGTGTCGTTCACCCAGGTCCTGTGGGTGCTGGGCATCGTCGTCGTCATCTTCCTGGGCTACGTCCTGTCGGACACCGGCATGACCGGGGCCCGCTTCATCACCGGCCACCTGGTCGTCGCCGCGCTGGTCACCTTCCTGCTCCGCGCCCGGCTGGAGCTGGCCGAGCCGTCCGAGGCGGCACAGCGCGAGGAGGCGGCCGCGCTGGCCGCCCCGCGCGGCATCGAGCTCAAGAACGTGTGGAACCGTGCCGCGCTGCTGCCGATGGTCGCGACCTTCGTCTACTACGTCACCTGGGGCATCGGCGCCAACACCTTCGGCCAGTTCGGCACCTACCTCCTGGTCACGGTCAGCGGCGCCTCGCAGAGCCTGGCCACCGGGATCAACCTGGCCTTCCTGCCGATCGCACTGGTCCTGACGTTCGTCTTCGTACGGCTCGCCGACACCCCCTGGCGCGACCGGCTGTTCTACGTCTTCACCGTCGTGCAGGTCGTGGCCTTCTGCATCGCCTCCCTCACGGCCGGCGCCCTGGTCGGCATGCTCGTCTTCTTCGTGCTGTACCAGATCTCCAACCCCTTTGCCGGAGAGGCCAGTTACAAGGTGTGGTCGCAGCTGACACTGCCTCCGGACACCCGCGGCACCACCCAGGGCCTCACCTACGCCCTGTCGCGCGGGGTCTTCGCGGGCGTCGCCTTCGTCACGCCCGCACTGATGGACTACAGCGCGTCGCTCCTGCTGTGGCTGATCACCCTCTGCATGGCGGCGTCGGGGGTCGCGGGTGTGTACGTCATCCATGTCCTCATCCGGCGCTCCCCCGACACCGCTGCCGCCCCGGCGCCGGGTCTGGGCGTGGCCCGGACGTGAATCAGCACCGCCCCGCAGAACACACCGGACCCCGGCCGCACCACCGGATCCCGGAAGGAACACCGCCCATGGCAACGACCGAACCCACGACCGTGACCGAGGAACGCGCCGCCGCCCTGGCCGAGTTGCTCCCCCCGGCGCCCCGCCGCCGCACCCGGATCGGACTCGTGGCGGGCGGCCTCGGCGCCTACTGGCCCCAATTCCCGGACCTTCTCCCGCAGTTGAGGGAGTCGTCCGCGTACGTCGCCGAGCGCTTCCAGCAGATGGACGCGGAGGTGACGGACGTCGGCTTCATCTCCGACGCCGTGGAAGGGGCGGCCGCGGCGGAGCAACTGCGGCGCGCGGACTGCGACTTGATCGTCCTGTTCCTGACGACGTACCTGACCTCGTCGATGGTGCTGCCGATCGCCCAGCGCTCGCACACCCCCGTCCTGGTCATCGACCTCCAGCCTTCGCAGCGAATGGACCATGCCTCCTTCGACACGGGCGCCTGGCTCGCCTACTGCGGGCAGTGCCCGGTGCCCGAGGTCGGCAACGTCTTCCGCCGGGCCGGTATCCCCTTCCGGTCGGTGTCGGGCTGGCTGCGCCAGGAGTCGGCCTGGCGGCGCATCGAGCAGTGGATCCGGGCCGCGCACGTGCGTGCCTCGCTCCGCCATGCCCGGCACGGTCTGATGGGGCATCTGTATCCCGGCATGCTCGACGTGTCGACCGACCTGACGCTGCTCCCGGCGACGTTCGGCTCACACGTCGAGGTGCTGGAGTTCGACGATCTGCGGCACCGGGTGGAGAAGGTGAGCGAGGCCGAGACCCGTGAGCGCACGGCGCTGGCCCGGCGGATCTTCGCCGTGGACGACAGCGTGGTCGACGAGGACTTCGCGTGGGGGGCGACCGTGTCCGTCGCGCTCGACCGGCTGGTCGAGGACTTCGGCCTCGACACCCTCGCCTACTACCACCGGGGACTCGACGGGGAACTGCACGAACGGCTCGGCGCCGGCATGATCCTGGGTGCCTCCCTGCTCACCGCCCGGGGCGTACCGGCCGCCGGCGAGTACGAACTCCGCACCAGCCTGGCCCAGTTGGCGACGCAGAGCATCGGTGCCGGGGGTTCCTTCACCGAGATCCAGGCCCTCGACTTCGAGGCCGGCGTGGTGGAGATGGGCCACGACGGCCCCGCCCACCTCGCGGTCAGCGCCCGCGACCCGCTGCTGCGCGGCCTGGGTGTCTATCACGGCAAGCGCGGCTGGGGCGTGAGCGTGGAGTTCGACGTCCGGCACGGTCCCGTCACCCTCCTCGGCCTCGGCCAGGACGCCGACGGCTCCCTGTCCTTCATCACGTCGGAAGGAACCGTCGTCCCCGGACCGCACCTCGCGATCGGCAACACCACCAGCCGCGTCGACTTCGGCCGCGACCCCGGCGAGTGGGTCGACGCCTGGAGCGCGACGGGCGTGGGCCACCACTGGTCCCTCGCGCTGGGCCACCACACGGCGGACTTCCGGGCCGCGGCGAGCCTGCTCGGTATCGAGCACCGGGAGGTGTGAGCGGGTGCCCTCCACGCACCTGGAGGGCACCCCCGTCAGTAGGGCGACTGAATCCGGTGCTTCTCCAACGCCACGGAATAGCGGCTCAGGAGCGCGTCGAACCCCGCCAGCAGAAGCCCCGCCGCCTCCCCCGCCTCGGCCAGGTCGCCCCGCTCGCAGGCCTCCACGACCTCGGCCACATCGCCGCGGAGGATGTGCAGCGAGTCGCCCTGGATGAGCACACCGGGCAACCGGCGGCCGGGCAGACGGACCACGGCGTCGTTCCCGCCGTCGGTGAACAGCTCTGCGTCTATGCGCTCCATGGGGCCATCCAACCCGACATCACCGGTCGGTATCAACGACGTTGCGCGCGAAGGACGTTGGTCACCGCTCGACGACATCCGCGAATCGCCCCGTCGAATTCGGCTCGACTCCCGCACTCCCCCTGAGAGATCCTCGTCGCCGACCGCACCGAGGAGACACCCCCTTGCTCACCGAGTACCAGCAGAAGTTGCGCGACCGCTGCCTCGCCGCCCCCGTCATGCCCGCCCCCGAACCCTGGCGGCCCGTGCTCGACAACACGACCCCCATCGGCGGTCTGCTCGGCATCGGTTTCGCCACCCATCCAGGCACCGGACACGATCTCGTGATGGTGGTCTCGAACGACGGTCACGGCCTGTTCGACGCGTTCACCGGCGAGAAGATCGCCCGCGACCGGGACCCCGATCCCGAGACCGGCACGCCCGACTGCCACCCGGATCTCCTCTGCCCCGGCCTCGGTCCGATCGCGGGCGTCCCGGTGCGGATCGCCGGTCTCTTCGGCGGCGGTCTGCACAGCGGTGCGCCCGGCGGCTGGACCGTGGACGTCGTCAGCCCCGAGTGGCCGCACGAGCGGGTCGTCCTCTCGACGGGCCACGGGATCCACAAGGGACAGGCCGGAGAGACCTGGTGGCACGTCTGCGACGCCGACTACTCGGAGCTGCGTGCCGTCGGCTTCTCGCCCTCCGGGGAGACCCTCGCCGTCGCCACGAGCAGCGACCTCAGCCTGTGGACCCGCCGCGCCCCGCACTGACGTACGGCCGCCTCCCCGGCTCGGCGTCACGGCCGTTCACCCACAGGAACAGGACCACCGAGGACACCGCGGCGACCGCGCACCACGTCGAGACGAACTCCAGCTCCCACAGCGTCCAGCAGACCAGCGCGCCGGCCGTGACGAGAACACCCAGCACCACCAGCCCGCGCTCACCGGACAGCAGCAGCGAGCCGATCGTCGCCACGAGGTAGCCGGCGATGACCAGTTGGGCGTAGGGAAGATCCACGACGTAGCCGAGGGTGTGGCCGCGGATCTCGGCCGTCACGGGGTGTGCGGCGAGGGCGTGGGCGAGTGCCGCCGCGGTGGCCGCGCCGACCGCGACCAGCACGCCGATCCGGGGCCGGGCCCGCCGGGGCGCGGCGCACCACACGCCCACCGGGACCCACACCGCGAGCAGGGGCATGGCGATGACGGCCCAGGCGAGGGTGGCGGGCCCGCTGCCCCCGTCGGCGGCCCACACCGCCGACTCCACGATCTGATGAGCCCCCAGCAGCAACGGCAGTGCCGCCATCGGGAGATCGGTCCGCCGGCGCGCCCGGACCACACAGGCCACTCCTACGGCGGCGACCGTCGCGCCCGCCACGAGGTCGGCCCTCGCACTCCAGCACATGGCACCTCCACGGGATCCGTCCGCGTCCACCTCGGTCACCGGCCACGCTACGTCTCCGCCCCGCCGCGTCCGGGGTGACACGACGGCCGCGAAGAGCCGTCATGACATACCCGGGAACCCGCCTCCGACGCCCGGCCCGGACAACACACCGTCTCCCGGGCCCAGTTGACGTCCGTGCCACGAAACCACCCCCGGCCTGCGGGGGAACGTCCGCCCGTGATTGGCTGACCCCGCCCACCGCACACCGTGCGCACGCACAGGAGGACACCGCAGCCATGAGCAACGCCTACACGTTCGAGTACAAGGTCGTCAGCTTCCGGGAGTCGCTGATCGGCGACGCCCTGGACAGCGACAAGCTGGAGAAGGTCCTCAACAAGCACGCGGAGGACGGCTGGGGCCTGAAGGCCATCACCGCCGCCGACGTCAAGGGCCGCATAGGCCCCGGCGCCGTCGAGGGCCTGCTCCTCACCTTCGAGCGGCCTCGCGCGTAACCACCGATGCCGTACGCGGGACGGGGGCGGCCGGGATTCGTCAGCGCCGAGGAGTCGGCGTGCCGGGGCCCGGGATCTCCCCCGACCCGCGCGGGATCAGCTCGGTCGGCATGACCACCCTGCGCGGTGGTGACGTGTCCCCGTGGATGCGGGCGAACAGCAGATGCGCGGCGCTCGTCGCGAGCGCGACCGGGTCCTGCGCGATGACCGTGACCGGCGGCGTCAACTGCGCGGCCAGCGCGAAGTCGTCGAAGGCGATGAACGCGACGGTGGCGGGCAGCACGGCCCGCACGCCGAACGCGAGGACTTCGTTGCCCGCGAGTACGGCGGTGGGCGGCTCCGGTGCGGAGAGGATCGCGGTGACGGCCCGGGCGGCGTCCGCGCCGGACCTCAACCCGTGCCGCACGAGCGCCGGATCGGCGTCGATGCCCGCCGCGTCCAGGGCCGCCAGATAACCGCGGTGGCGTTCGCCGAAGGTCCAGATCTCCGGCTTGTCCCCGAGGTAGCAGATACGGCGGTGGCCGTGCGCGATCAGATGCCGTACGGCCTGTCGTACCGCGCCGAAGTTGTCCACCACCACGGTGTCCACGTCCAGTCCGGGTGCCGCCCGGTCCACGCACACGATCTTCGTGCCCCGCGCCTGCACCGAGCGCAGGAAGCGGTGGTCGCCCGCGACCGGGGTGAGGATCAGGCCGTCGACGCGGCGCGCGGTGAAGGCCGCGACGACCTCGCGTTCGCGGTGTGGGTCGGCGCGGCTGGAGCCGATCAGGACCATGTTGCCGCGCCGGTGCGCGATGTCCTCGGTGGCCGAGGCGACGGCGGCCATGAAGGGGTCGGCAACGTTGTCCACCATCAGTCCGATGGTCTGGCTCAGGCGGTCCGTACGGCGCAACTGCCGTGCCACGTCGTCGCGTTGATAGCCCAGCTTGCGGACTGCGGCCTCCACCCTGGCGGCGGTGAGTGGTGCCACGCCCGCCTCGCCGTTGACCACCCGGGACACCGTCATCACGCTCACGCCCGCTTCCGCGGCTACGTCTTTCATCCTGGGACGACTGGCCACGCCGCGTCCTCCAGAGATCATCCAGCGCGACCGGACTGACGGGCGATGACGGCCGCCCGATTCCCCGTTCGTTCACGACCCTTGACGCCCACCCACGGGCCTCCCAGAATCGACGAACTGTTAACGATACCAACCAGAAGGCACAGCATGGCCTCTGCAAGAGAACCCCTCCTCGCGGCACATGGCGTGGTCAAGCGTTTCGGCCATGTCCAGGCGCTCTCGGGCGCCGACTTCACGGCGCATGCCGGCGAGGTCGTCGCACTGATCGGTGACAACGGCGCCGGCAAGTCGACGTTGGTGAACGTACTTTCCGGCGTGCTCGCCCCGGACGACGGCGAGGTGCGCCTGGACGGGGTGCCGGTCCGGTTCAGCGGACCGATGGACGCGCAACAGCACGGAGTCGAGACCGTCTACCAGGATCTTTCGCTGGCGCCCGACCTGGACGCGGCGGCAAATCTCTATCTCGGCAGGGAACTTGTGCGCGGAGGCCTGCTCGGCCGCCTGGGCGTGCTCGACCGGCCCACCATGCGCCGGGAGGCGATCGCGGCGTTCGGTGAACTGGGCGTGGAACTGAAAGATGTGACGGCTCCTGTGACAACGTTGTCAGGAGGGCAGCGCCAGTCCGTGGCCGTAGCGCGCGCGGTCGCCTTCGCCAACAAGGTCATCTTCATGGACGAGCCGACGGCCGCCCTGGGCGTCGTGCAGCGCGCCCGGGTCCTGGAGACCGTCCGCAGGGTCGCCGACCGGGGCATCTGCGTCGTCCTCATCAGCCACAACATGCCCGAGGTGCTGTCGGTCGCCGACCGGGTCGAAGTGCTGCGGCTGGGGCGCCGGGTGGCCTCGTTCACCGCGGCCGACGCCACGATCGAGAAACTCGTCGGCGCCATGACCGGATCGCTGGACGAGCCCACACACGAGAACCACGGCGCGGTCGGCGCGACGGAAGCGGAGGACGGGCGATGAGCGCCAACAGCCAGGACATCAAGCCGGCCGCCCCGGCACAGGATCCGCCGACGGCGGACGGCGGGCGTCTCGCGATACCCCCGTGGCTCCGACGGGCCGCCGGCATCAGCGAGTTGTGGACGTTCGTCATCCTCGTCGCGCTGGTCGCGTTCTTCACCATCGCGGCGCCGGGCAAGTTCTTCACCACGTACGACATCACGCAGATCGCGGTGAACGCGTCCATCTACCTGGTGCTCGGCGTCGGTATGACGTTCGTGATCATCACCGCGGGCATCGACCTGTCGATCGGCTCGGTGCTGGTCCTGGCCGCGGTGTCCGCAGGCGAGTACAACCTCCACCACGGCGGCCCCACCGCCGGCTGGTTCACGGTCGTGGTCTGTGTCGTCATCGCCCTTGCCGTGGGCACGGGTTGGGGCGCGTTGCAGGGAGCGGTGGTGGCGACCGGGAAGGTGCCCCCGCTGATCGTGACCCTGGGCGGCCTGGGCGCGGCGCTCGGTATCGCCGAACTCGCCACCGGCGGCCAGGACCCGGCCGGCGCGTCCGCCGCGCACCTGCAGAACAGCCTGGGCTTCGGCAAGTTGCTCGGCATCCCCTGGATGGTGATCCTCGCCGCGGTGGTCACCGCCGTGTTCGGCGCGGTGCTCGGCGCCACGAAGTTCGGCAGCCACACCCTGGCGATCGGCTCCAACCCGACCGCCGTACGCCGCGCGGGCATCCCGGTGGGCCGCCATCTGATCAAGGTCTACGGCCTGATGGGGCTGTTGGCCGGGCTGGGCGCGGTGATGTGGCTGGCCTCGTACGGCACGACGTCCATCGCCGGGCACTCCACCGACAACCTGAAGGTGATCACCGCGGTGGTCCTGGGCGGCACCAGCCTGTTCGGCGGGCGGGGTTCGGTGCTGGGCACCGTGATCGGCGTGTTCATCCCCGCGGTGCTCACCACCGGACTGATCGTCATCGGCGTTCAGCAGTACTGGCAGGACGTCGCCGTCGGTGTCGTCCTGGTCGCCGCCGTCTACATCGACCAGATGCGCAGGAAGACCCGGGAGCGCGCATGACTCCCGGCACCACTCCCGCCCCGACGTTCGCCCCGACCCTCGTATGACCCAGGAGGACACCCTCATGTCGAACATCCGCATCACGCGCAAAATACTGGTCGCCGCGGGCACCGTGCTGGCCCTGACCGGCGCCGCCGCCTGCGGCTCGTCGAGCGACAGCGGCAGTTCGGGGTCGAAGGGAGGGGCTTCCGGCAAGAAGGTCCGGCTGATCACCGGCGTGAAGAGCGACCCCTTCTACATCACGATGACCTGCGCGGCGCAGACCGAGGCCAAGGCCAAGGGCATGGACTTCTCCGCGGACGGTTCCGCGCAGTGGGACGTGTCGGTGCAGCGCCCGCTCCTCGACTCGGTGGCGGCGTCCCGGCCGGACGGGCTGCTGATCTCGCCGGTCGACGTCAGCGCGCTGACCCCGTCGCTCAAGCAGATCCAGTCGGCCGGAACCAAGGTCGCGCTGGTCGACACCACGGTCACCGACTCCTCGATCGGCATCACCCGGATCTCGTCCGACAACGAGAAGGGCGGCCGGGTGGCGGCCGACGCGCTCGCCAAGCTGATGAACGAGAAGGGCTCGGCGATCGTCATCAGCGTCAAGCCCGGTGTCTCCACCACCGACGCCCGCATCAAGGGCTTCACCGAGGAGATGGCGAAGTACCCGAACATCAAACTGCTGCCGACCCTCTACGACAACGACCTGCCGGCCACCGCGGCCTCCCAGATCCAGTCGACGCTGGCGGCCCATCCCGACCTGGGCGGTGTCTTCGCGGGCAACACCAACACCGGCACGGGCATCGCCACCGGTCTCAAGCAGGCCGGCAAGCAGGGCACGGTGAAGGTCGCCGCGTTCGACGCCGAACCGGACGAGGTCGCCTCGCTCAAGGCGGGCACCCTCCAGATCCTGGTGGCGCAGGACCCGGCGGCGATCGGCAAGGAGGCCGTCGACCAGCTCGCCGCCGCCTTCGAGGGCAAGACGGTCCAGAAGTCGATCGGCACCAACATGGTCGCCATCACCAAGGCGAACATGAACCAGCCCGAGATCAGCAAGTACTTCTACAAGGCGGGGTGTTGAGCACAGTCCCCCTGTCACCGCTGCCGGGTGCCCTCCTGCGTCACGGGTGCCCGGCAGTGGCGTATCAGAAAGGGGACTTTGCATGACCATGCGCGAGGGTGCATAATCTTCCCATGTCTAAGGTCCTCACCTCCCTCCCCACCGGCGAGCGCGTCGGCATCGCCTTCTCGGGCGGACTCGACACCTCCGTCGCGGTCGCCTGGATGCGCGACAAGGGTGCCGTCCCCTGCACCTACACCGCCGACATCGGCCAGTACGACGAGCCCGACATCGCCTCGGTGCCCGGCCGCGCGCAGGCCTACGGCGCCGAGATCGCGCGTCTGGTCGACTGCCGTGCGGCGCTGGTCGAGGAGGGCCTGGCGGCGCTGACCTGCGGGGCGTTCCACATCCGCTCCGGCGGGCGCGCCTATTTCAACACCACTCCGCTGGGCCGCGCCGTCACCGGCACGCTGCTGGTCCGGGCGATGCTCGAGGACGACGTCCAGATCTGGGGCGACGGCTCGACCTTCAAGGGCAACGACATCGAGCGGTTCTACCGCTACGGCCTGCTCGCCAACCCGCACCTGCGGATCTACAAGCCCTGGCTGGACGCGGACTTCGTGACCGAGCTCGGCGGCCGCAAGGAGATGTCTGAGTGGCTGCTCGCGCACGAGCTGCCCTACCGCGACAGCACGGAGAAGGCGTACTCCACCGACGCCAACATCTGGGGCGCCACGCACGAGGCCAAGACCCTGGAGCACCTGGACACGGGCGTCGAGACCGTCGAGCCGATCATGGGCGTGCGGTTCTGGGACCCGTCGGTCGAGATCGTCACCGAGGACGTGACGATCGGCTTCGACCAGGGCCGCCCGGTGACGATCAACGGCAAGGAGTTCTCCTCCCCCGTCGACCTGGTGATGGAGGCCAACGCCATCGGCGGCCGGCACGGCCTGGGCATGTCCGACCAGATCGAGAACCGGATCATCGAGGCCAAGAGCCGCGGCATCTACGAGGCCCCCGGCATGGCCCTGCTGCACGCGGCCTACGAGCGCCTCGTGAACGCGATCCACAACGAGGACACCGTCGCCCAGTACCACAACGAGGGCCGGCGCCTGGGCCGCCTGATGTACGAGGGCCGCTGGCTGGACCCGCAGGCCCTGATGGTCCGCGAGTCGCTCCAGCGCTGGGTCGGCTCGGCGATCACCGGCGAGGTCACCCTGCGGCTGCGGCGCGGCGAGGACTACTCGCTGCTCGACACCGCGGGCCCCGCGTTCAGCTACCACCCGGACAAGCTGTCCATGGAGCGCACCGAGGACTCGGCCTTCGGCCCGGTCGACCGCATCGGCCAGCTCACCATGCGCAACCTCGACATCGCCGACTCCCGCGCCAAGCTGGAGCAGTACGCCGGCCTCGGCCTGATCGGCACCGGCAACACGGCGATCGGCGCCGCGCAGGCCGCCGCGACCGGCCTCATCGGCAGCATGCCGGAGGGCGGCGCCGAGGCCATCGCCTCCCGCGGCGAGGTCTCCGAGGACGACGCGCTGCTCGACCGCGCGGCGATGGAGTCCGGCACCGACTGATCAACCCCGGTTAGCAGCATCGCCGTTGGGCCGGTTCGACGCGTTGGGCGTCGGGCCGGCCTTTCGTCGGTCGGGACTGCCGGAGGGGGTGAACGGAGCCCACGTACCCTTCCCCCGTGACCATGCCCAAGGCCGTCGACGTGAGCGTCGACGCGATGATCGAAGATCTCCGGACCCTCGTCGAGGTCGAGTCCCCCTCCCGTGACCTGGATGCCCTGCGGGAGTCGGCCGGGACCGTCGCGGCTGTCATCGAGACGCAGCTCGGCGGGAAGGCGGTGCTCGTCGAGGGCGAGGGCGGGCCGCACGTCCACTGGTCCGGCGGTGGCACACCCCGCGTGCTGATCCTCGGTCACCACGACACGGTGTTCCCGCTCGGCACCCTCGCGCGCCGCCCGTTCCGGGTCGAGGACGGCCGGGCGACCGGCCCCGGCGTCTTCGACATGCTCGGCGGTCTGGTGCAGGCGGTCCACGGGCTGGCGGCGCTGGACGACCGGTCCGGGGTCGAGATCCTGGTGACCGCCGACGAAGAGGTCGGCTCCCGCTCCTCCCGGGCGCTGATCGAAGAGCGTGCCCTCGCCTGCGGTGCCGTGCTCGTGGTCGAGGGTGCGGCCGACGGCGGGGGCGTGAAGACCGGCCGTAAGGGGTGCGGCACCTTCGAGGTCTCCGTCGCGGGCCGGGCCTCGCACGCGGGACTGGAGCCCGCCGCCGGGGTCAACGCGCTGGTCGAGGCGGCCCACCAGGTGCTGGACATCGCGGCGCTCGCGAGGCCGGAGGTCGGCACGACGGTCACGCCGACCGTCGCGTCCGCGGGAACGCTGGACAACGTGGTGCCCGCGCGGGCGACCGTCGTCGTGGACGTCCGGGTCGAGTCGGCCGACGAGAAGATACGGATCGAGGCCGCGTTCGCCGCCCTCGCTCCTCATCTCGACGAGGCCGTGATCACCGTAGAAGGAAGTGTCGGTCGGCCGCCGATGCCCGAGTCCGCGGCGGCCGAACTGTTCGCGGTGGCGCGGCGGTTGCTGCCCGGGCTCGAGGGCCGGGCGGTCGGCGGCGGGAGCGACGGGAACTTCACGGCCGCGCTGGGGGTGCCGACGCTCGACGGGCTGGGCGCGGTCGGGGGCGGGGCGCACGCCGACCACGAGTATCTGCTCGTCGCGTCGATGGCCGAGCGGGCGAACCTCGTCGCCGGGCTGGTGGACGCGATCCGGAACGCTTGACCCAGGACATGTCAGGTCCGCTCGATCGGCATCAACAGGCCGCCGAAGAGCCATACTTGACCATGCGGGGGATCGTCCCGTGATGGCCTGATACGGGAGCGGCATTCAGTGAGCAGTGTCAGCAAAGTGGCGGGGAAGGTCGAAGTCCGGCTCCGTTGGGATCCGAGTCCCTGGGGGCAGCAGCCGCGCCATCTGGACATCGTCGCGGCGACCTACGCGGCCGAGGCCCCGCACGGACGCCCGGTGTACGTCGTCAACTCCGAGAGCCGCTCGCCGGACGGCACGATCAACATGAGCCGGCACAGCGAGAGCGGCCAGGGGTACGGCTACATGGAGGTGATGGTCCTCGAACTCGACCGCCTCGCCACGTCCTTCGCACGCGTGGTCGTGGGGGTGGCGATCCACCAGAACGGCGGGACCAGGACGTTCGCTGACCTGTCGCACGCCAGGGCACTGGTCGTGGAGGGCTACAAGGAGCTGCTGTCGGACGACTTCGCGGAGGTGGCCGGCTCCACCGCGGCGACGGTCGCCGAGTTCACCAAGGACGCCTCCGGAGCATGGGAGTTCCGCCCGATGGTGCGCGGGTTCGACAGCGAACCGGCGGGCTTCACCGCGGAGATGGGCAGCGCGTCTCGGCCCTGACCGGCTGCTCCGCCGAGAACTGCGGGAGCAGCGCAGTGACGGTCGGCCGCTTGTGGCGCAGTTCGTGGACCAGGCCCAGGACGACGGCGGTGGCCACCGCGACCAGGTGCTCACGCCCGGCCAGGTTGGGTTTCACGATCGACTCCCACACCATCGATCCGCCGGTGAGGACGAACACGACGGGCGCGCGCCGCACGACGGCGAGATACGTGAACAGTCCTACGACCGCCGCGGACGGCCCGGTGTCGAGAACGTGCCCGATCTCGGGCCGCAGCCCGAGGCCGCCGCAGCCGGGCCCGATCAGGAGCATCACGCGCACCGTGAGGGTGCCGGCCAGCGTGGTCGCGTAGGCGACGACCAGCGTGCGGGCGCGGCCCAGGGCCAGCTCGGCCAGGGCGAAGGCGAGGAACAGCTGGGTGATGCCGGCCCAGACGGGCAGGTCGAGGGCGGGGACGTACAGCGATATGGGGGTACGCAGCAGCGCGAGCCCCAAGGGCAGGTCGCCCTGGACGCCGCCGATGTCCCGCACGATCTCGGCTCCGGTCGGGCTCTGGGCGAGCGCGTGGAAGAAGATGACGCCGAAAGCGGCGACGAACGCCAGGGACACCCCCATCAGCCCTCGCCGCAGCAGCTGTCGTACCGGATCGACGACAATGCCCTGCCATTCACCCCGCAGTGTGCGCCAGATGAACAACGGTCCCCAACTCCCCACCATCGGCCGAACATACGGATCGGAATCTAGCCCCCTGTGCGCGTCCTGTGCGTCCCGGGTGGGCCGGAGCCGTTGTCGCAGCTCGCGGACGGTACGGGTGGGGCTGATATTGAAGAGTGGGAAGCTTTACCGACGGTTGTTCGACGACTGAAGGAAGCGGGAGGGCCGGTGCGCGCCTCGAGAGATCCGGCCGGTTCGACCGTGGCCGACGCCGGACACAGATCGACGCCTCCGCTCCGCTGGGCCGTGGTGGTGTTCTGGCTCGTCAGCGGTACGGCACTGGTGGCGTTGACCGGTATCGCCCTGGGCCGGGACACCCGGCCGGCCCCCTTTCTGGTGGTGTTGCCGGCGCTGATCGCCGGGCGCGGGACGGTACGGCAGACCACCGTCGCCTCCGTGTGGGTGACGATCGTCATAGCCGGGTCCCTCTTCGACACCCCGCTGCGCACGGCGGGCGCCGACGCGGCCGTCATCGCCTTCACCCTGGTGTTCAACGGCCTCAGCGTGGCGCGGGCGGCGCAGCGGATCCGCTGGGAGGGCGAGATCGCGCGGCTGCGTTCGGCGGCGGCCGCCCTGCAACGCCAGATCCTGCGCCCGTTCCCCCTGATGACCGACCAGCTCCTGGTCCACGGCCTCTACCGGCCGGTGGAGGAGGACAGCCGGGTGGGCGGCGACGTCTACGAGGTCGTCTCCTCGCCGTACGGCAGCCGTGTCTTCATCGCCGACGTCCAGGGCAAGGGCCTGCAGGCGATCAGCGCCGCGTTCGCCGTGCTGAGCGCCTTCCGCGAGGCGGCCGTGGCCGAGCCCACGCTCACCGCCGTGGTCGACGCCCTGGAGGAGGCGGTGCTACGGCACAACTCCTTCGCGGCGCAGACCGGTGAGCGGGAGCGGTTCGTGACGGCGCTCGTGCTGGGCATCGACGGTGAGGAGGAGGTCCAGGCGATCAACTGCGGTCATGTGGCGCCGCTGCTGCTGCACAAGGAGCGGGCCGAGCCGGTGCTCCGGCAGGAGCCCTGCGTGCCGCTGGGCCTCGACGCGCTGGCCCCTGAGCCTCGTACCGTCGAATGGTTCGACTTCCCCTCGGACGGCACCCTTCTGCTCTGCACGGACGGGGTCACCGAGGCGCGCGATCCGTCCGGCGCGTTCTATCCGCTGGAGGAGCGGGCGGCGGCCTGGGGCGATGTCCTCCCGAAGGACGTGCCGGCCACTGTCTACGGCGATCTGCGCCGGCACACGGGCGGCATGCCCCGTGACGACACGGCGCTGCTGGTGCTGCGCCGGAGGGGCGACGCGGGCCTCTCCTGACCGCACGGGCCTCGCCCGACGGTGCGGACACCGGTCACTGGCGGCCGCCCTGGCGGGGATCGCCCGCGGTGAGGTGTTCGAGGACCTCGGCCAGTTCCTGGCAGGCCTTCTCGACCGAGAGTCTGGTGTTGCGCTGCTCGGTGATGACCGAGGACAGCAGCAAGGCGGTGAGGGCCATCGTGCCGTTGAAGGCCTGCAGCTTCACCATGACCTCGACATGGGTCAGGTCGGCGAACGGACCCGTCTCCCGGGTCGCCGCGACGGTGGCCATGACGGAGGCGAACAGGGCGCACAGCATGCTGCCGGCGAAGCGGAACCGCAGCGCCGCCCAGATCAGCAGCGGATAGATCAGGAAGAGCAGGCTGATGTGGTTGTGGGTGACGAGGGGGACGATCACGCCGACGGTGGCCGCGAGCAGCAGGGCCTCCTTCCACCGGTGCAGGTCCAGGGGCAGGCGCACGGTCCGCAGCATGAGCAGGAGCGGGGTCACGATCAGCACGCCCATCGCGTCGCCCACCCACCAGCCCAGCCAGACCGGCCAGAAGGAGTGCGCGGCCAGCTTGTCGGTGAGGACGAGCAGTCCGACCCCGCAGGTGGCGCTGATCAGCATGGCGGTCAGGGCGCCCAGGAACACCAGCGCGAGGCCGTCCCGCAGCCGGCTCAGGTCGGTGCGGAAGCCCACCCGGCGCAGCATGAGGTAGGCGCAGGCGGGGGCCATGGTGTTGCCGAGCAGTACGACCAGCGCGGTCGGCTGGAGCGAGGTGAGCGACATGATCACGAGGAGTACGCCGAGGGCGATGCCGGGCAGCACCCGCAGTCCGAAGATCAGCAGACAGGCAACCGCGACGCCGGTGGGCGGCCAGACGGGTGTGAACACGGCGCCGTCGACGACGAGCTCCCGCAGCAGGCCGAGCCGTCCCGCCGCGAAGTAGCTGCCGGCGACGGCCAGCGTCAGGAGGGCGTACCCGGCCGGTCGCCGCAGATCCACGAAACCCACCACAGCAGCCATCAGACACTGACCTGGCCCTGTCGGCGAGGCGAGCGGCACTGGGCCGGGCCGCGTGGGAGGGGATCGGCACCTGACCTGCGCCGGTGAGCGGGGCGCGGCGCGGGCGGCCGCAAAACCGTCAAGGCGCCCCGGCGGCGACTTCGGCGTAAGTCAGCGGCGTCCGGGCCGTGCCCCGCCGGTCCGGCCCTACGCACCACTGTCGGGCGCGTCGTGTCCCACGACCAGTACCGCCGCGTCGTCCTCGTGCCCCACACGCTCGGCTCCCTTAATCACGGCGGCCGCGAGAGAGCCCGCCTCCATGCCGGCCACGGCGGCGATTCCGGCGAGGCGCATCACCTGGTCGAGGCCTTCGTCGACGCTCATCGAGGGGCCCTCGACCACGCCGTCGGTCACCAGGACGAAGACTCCGCCGGTGGTGAGCCGGTGCTCGGTCACGGGGTACCGCTGTCCGGCGACGATGCCGAGGGGCGGTCCGCCCTCGTCGTCGGTGATGCCGGACCGGCCGTCGGCGGTGGCCCAGACGGAGGGTATGTGTCCGGCCCGTGCGCTCTCCAGCACCCCGGTGATCGGGTCCAGGCGCACGAAGGTGCAGGTCGCGAAGAGTTCGGTGCCGAGGGACAGCAGCAGGTCGTTCGTCAGGGAGAGGAGTTCACCCGGCTCGCTGGTGACGGAGGCGAGCGCCCGCAGGCCGACCCTCACCTGGCCCATGAACGCGGCCGCCTCGATGTTGTGGCCCTGGACGTCGCCGATGGAGAGGCCTATGCGTCCGTCGGGCATGGTGAAGGCGTCGTACCAGTCGCCGCCCACGTTGAGGCCGTGATTGGCGGGCGAGTACTTGACCGCGATGTGGAAGCGCGGGGTGACGGGCATGTCGCCGGGCAGCATGCCGCGCTGCAGGGCGACGGCCAGTTCGAGCAGGGAGCGCTGGAGCTCCGCCCGCTCGCGTGCCTGGGCGGTCAGCGTCCCGAGTCTGGCCAGCAGTTCGTCGCCGTCGTCCATGGGGCGCTTGCGGGACATTGACCACTCCAAGGGGGTTGGTACCGCTATAAGCATAAAGAACGGATTTTCTTCCCTCGGAAACCGGCAAGAGCAGGACGTACGACAACGGCCCGGCCACCGCCGAAGCGGGGCCGGGCCGACCGGTCGTACGTGCCGCGTCAGCCCTGGCGGGCCTTGAAGCGCGGGTCCTTCTTGTTGATCACGAATGTCACGCCGCGGCGGCGAACCACCTGCGCGCCGGGCTTGGACTTCAGTGAGCGGAGGGAATTGCGGACCTTCATGACGTCCTCCCGTAGCGGCGCTCGAAGCGCTCCACACGGCCCGCGGTGTCCACGACGCGCGTGTTGCCGGTGTAGAACGGGTGGCTGGCCGACGAGATCTCCACGTCGATCAGCGGGTAGGTGTTCCCGTCCGCCCACTCGATCGTGCGCGCCGACCGCGCGGTCGAGGTGGTCAGGAACGCGGTGTCCGCCGCACTGTCGCGGAAGACGACCGGACGGGACACAGGGTGGATGCCAGACCTCATGGTGCTTCCTTCCTCAGGCCGTCCGCGGTGGGACGGCCGCTCTGCTGGGTTCGATGCTCCTCGGGGAACTCGGCTCAACGCTCCTCGCGGAAGTCGACGTGCTCCCCCGCCACCGGGTCGTACTTGCGCAGGACCAGCCGGTCGGGGTCGTTGCGACGGCTCTTGCGCGTCACGTAGGTGACGCCGGTCCCGGCCGTCGACTTCAGAGTGACGACGGGACGGTTCGTGGTGCGTGCCATGAGGACCTCCTTCCGCCCACATCCCGGGATCTTGTCCCGAGCATGTCAACTACATACGTCTCAACACAGGCACCCCTCGGTCCATTCCCGCCGTCTAGGCCGCTACGGCGGCCCGCTCACGGGCGGCCCGTACGGCCTGCGAGAGGCCCTCGATGTCGTAGGCGCCATGGTGTCTACGACCGTTCACGAAGAAGGTCGGCGTGCCCGCGACCCCGCTGAGGTCGGCCGACTCGACGTCCTCGGCGACATGGCCCGCTCCCTCGTGGGCCCGCATGTCGCGTTCGAAACGGGCGGTGTCGAGGCCGATCTGTCCGGCGTAGGCCCGGAGATCCTTGAGGCGAAGGGCGCCCTGGTGGCTCAGGAGCAGGTCGTGCATCTCCCAGTAGCCGCCCTGGAGCGCGGCGGCCTCCGCGGCCTCGGCGGCGAGCTGGGCGTGCGGGTGGACGTCGGTGAGCGGGAGGTGCCGCCACACGTACCGCACCTCGTCCCCGAAGGACCCGAGCAGCTCACGGACGACGGGTTCGGCCTGCCCGCAGAACGGGCATTCGTAGTCGCCGTACTCCACGACGGTCACCGGGGCGTGCCGAGGTCCGCGCAGATGGTCGCGGTCGGGGTCCACGGGGACGGACAGGTCGACGATGGTCTCCGCCCGGCCGAACAGGACCCTGGGCCGGATCTGCGGCGGCAGCAGTCCGATCACGCCGGTGACCACGCGGCCGACCAGGAACGAGCAGATGACGGCGCTGAGGATGCCCGTCTTCGCGTCCTCCAGCGTGGTCCCGTCGAAGGCGAGGGTCGCGATCAGCAGGGAGACCGTGAAGCCGACGCCGGCCAGCGTGCCGCCCGCGGTCACCGCTCCCCAGCCGACCGGCGGCCGGATGCGGCCCCGGGACAGGACGCTGGTCAGCGCCGTCGAGGAGACGATGCCGAGCGGTTTGCCGACGACGTACCCGATGAGGATGCCCAGCGCGACGGGCGAGGTGAAGGCCCTGGCCAGTTGCTCCCCGCTGAGCTGGAGCCCGGCGTTGGCCAGCGCGAACAGCGGGACCACGGCGTAGCTGGCCCACGGGTGGTACATGCGCTGGAGCCGGTCGTTCGGGGAGATCGCGGAGGCGATGCCAGCCCGTACGTCGCGTTCCAGCTCGGGTGTGGGCTGCTCGCGGAAGAGCCGGAACAGGCCGGTCGCGCGCTCCAGGTCGTCGCGCCCCGCCGGATAGGCGTACGTGATCAGCCCCATGGCGAGTCCGATGACGACGGGGTCCACGCCCGACTTGAGCAGGGCGACCCAGGCGACCAGCCCGAGCAGCGCGTACAGCGGGCCCCGGCGCACCCGGAACCGCCGGAGCAGTATGACGACGGCGAACGTGCCCACGGCGACCAGGAGTGCCGGTACGGCGATGTGGTCGCTGTAGAAGACGGCGATCACCACGAGCGCGAGGAAGTCGTCGACGACGGTGATCGTGAGGAGGAAGACCCGCAGGCCGGGCGGCATGTGGCGGCCCACGACGGCGAGCATGCCCAGCGCGAACGCTGTGTCGGTGGACATCACCGCGCCCCAGCCGTTCGCCGTCCCGTGCCCGCTGTTGATCGCCAGGTAGATGGCGATCGGCACGAGCATGCCGCTGGCGCCCGCGACCATCGGCAGGGCGAGTCGCCTGCGCTCGCGCAGCTCGCCCATGTCGAACTCGCGGCGCGCCTCCAGCCCGACGACGAGGAAGAACAGCGTCATCAGCCCGCTGTTGACCCACTCGCGCAGATCGAGGGAGATCCCGTGCGAACCGAGCCGGACGGAGAGATGGGTCTCCCAGAACGTCTCGTACACCGACGGTGCCGCGTTCGCCCAGACGAGGGCGACGAGCGCCGCCGTCACCAGGACGGCGGCGCTTCCGGTCTCGGTCCGCAGGAAGTCACGCAGCGGGGTGCGGGCTTCGTCGCCGCACGTGGTCTGCCCCGTGTAGTCGGTCGTTTCGAAGGACATACGGGGTTCACTTCCGTCGTGCGTCATGGCTCACGTGTCGGCCCAACACCGCCTGCCACACCATTCATTCCTACGGCAGCCAGTACCGCGGCCTCCGGGTCAGCCGCCCAGCGCCGCCCCGACCACGGCCTTCGCCTCCTCCTGCACCTGGCCGAGGTGGTCCGGGCCGAGGAAGGACTCGGCGTAGATCTTGTAGACATCCTCGGTGCCGGAGGGCCGCGCCGCGAACCAGGCGTTGGCGGTCGTCACCTTGATGCCGCCGAGGGCCGCGCCGTTGCCCGGTGCCTCGGTGAGGACGCCGGTGACGGGCTCGCCGGCCAGGGTGTCGGCGGTGACCTGCGCGGGCGAGAGCTTGGCGAGCAGCGCCTTCTCCTCGCGGGACGCGGGGGCGTCGATCCGGGCGTAGGCGGGCGAGCCGAACCGGTCCGTGAGCGCCGCGTAGTGCTGGGACGGTGTCTTCCCGGTGACCGCCGTGATCTCGCTGGCGAGCAGCGCCAGGATGATGCCGTCCTTGTCGGTGGTCCACACCGAACCGTCCCGGCGCAGGAAGGACGCGCCGGCCGACTCCTCGCCGCCGAAGCCCAGCGAACCGTCGACCAGTCCGTCCACGAACCACTTGAAGCCGACGGGCACCTCGACGAGCCGACGCCCGAGGTCGGCAGCGACCCGGTCGATCATCGAGGAGGACACCAGGGTCTTGCCCACGCCCGCGTCGGCGGGCCACCGCTCGCGGTGGGCGTAGAGGTAGGCGATGGCGGTGGCCAGGTAGTGGTTGGGGTTCATCAGGCCCGCGTCCGGGGTGACGATGCCGTGCCGGTCGGAGTCGGCGTCGTTGCCGGTGGCGATGTCGTACCGGTCGCGCTGGGCGATCAGCGAGGCCATCGCGTACGGCGACGAGCAGTCCATGCGGATCTTGCCGTCCCAGTCCAGCGTCATGAACCGCCAGGTCGGGTCCGTGAGCGGATTGACCACGGTCAGGTCGAGCCGGTGCTCCTCGGCGATCCGCCCCCAGTAGGCGACGGACGCCCCGCCCAGCGGGTCGGCGCCGATCCGCACACCGGCCGACCGGATCGCGTCCAGGTCGAGGACGCTCGGCAGGTCGGCGACGTACGTGCCGAGGAAGTCGTAGCGGCCCGTGCCGGGGGCGGTGAGCGCGCGGGTGTACGGGATGCGGCGGACGTCCTTCAGGCCGCTCGCGATGATGTCGTTGGCGCGGTCCTGGATCCAGGAGGTGATCTCGGAGCCGGCCGGGCCGCCGTTCGGCGGGTTGTACTTGAAGCCGCCGTCGCCGGGCGGGTTGTGGGACGGCGTGACGACGACGCCGTCCGCGAGGCCCGAGGTGCGGCCGCGGTTGTGGGCGAGGATCGCGTGGGACACCGCCGGGGTGGGCGTGTAGCCGTCGGCGGTGTCGATGAGGACCGTGACCTCGTTGGCGGCGAACACCTCCAGCGCGGTGACCCTCGCGGGCTCGGACAGCGCGTGGGTGTCGGCCCCCAGGAAGAGGGGGCCGTCGGTGCCCTGGCCGGCCCGGTACTCGCAGATGGCCTGGCTGGTGGCCGCGATGTGGTCCTCGTTGAACGCGGTCGCCAGGGACGAGCCCCGGTGCCCGGAGGTGCCGAACGCGACGCGCTGCCCCGGCTCGGCGGGGTCCGGGTGCAGCGCGTAGTACGCGGTGACCAGTCGGGCTACGTCGACGAGATCCTCTGCGCGGGCCTGTTCGCCCGCTCGCTCGTGTGGCATGGTGGCCCGCTCCTCCGTATCGACCGACTTCGCGTACAGCCCCATCTTTCCTCGTCAGGGGCGCGTTTAGCGAGTACACCCCCTCCGCCTGTGGAAAACCCCGGCCGCCGCTGTCCGTCAGTACCGGTGGCGCCGGTCCAGCTGCTTCAGCACCGCGCCCGCCATGGCCGCCTCGCCCTTCGCGTTGGGGTGCGCCGGAGCCGCCGGGGACGCGGGTTGCAGCGGCTCTATCCAGCGGTCGGCGGGCGCCTTGCACATGTCGTGGCCGACGGTCGGGCCGTAAGTGTCCACGTACTCCGCCCCGTTGAGCGCGGCGACCACTCGGAGCATCAGGTTGAGGCGCTTGCCGACGTCCCGCAGATAGGGGAAGTCCTTGGCGGCGAACGGCACCGACGGGTAGCAGCCACTGCCGTCGTCGGGCAGGAGGTCCGGGTAGCCGACGACGAGCACACGCGCGTGCGGTGCCTGCTTGTGCACCGCACGCAGGACCTTGGTGACCTTCGGCGCGGTGTTGAGGACGGCCAGCGCCAACTGGTCGACGCCTGAGGAGTTGTAGTAGCGCTGGCACGGGTTGCCGGCCAGGTCCGTGGCGCTGAGCTTGACGCAGGTCCCGATGATGGTGCTGAACCCGATGTCGTTGCCGCCGATCTGGACGGTCACCAGGTCCGTGTTCCGCTGAACGGCGTCGAGTTGGGGCGGGTTGGTGCCCTGCGCCTTCCACATCTCAGCGGTCGTCGCGCCGCTGCAGCTCACGTCCTTGAGGACGGTCCCTCTTTGGTCCGCCGTCACCACGGAGGGGTAATTGTGGTCGGAGCGGGCGCAGTTGGCGTCCACCTGGGTCGGTATGTAGGGGCCCGCGGTGTAGGAGTCGCCGAGCGCCACGTACTGAGTGGAACGGCCGTGCCCATGGCCCGAGTTGTGCGCGGCCGCCGGTGTCGCGGAGGCGACGACGAGGGCGCAGCCGCTGACCGCCGCGGCGACCGCCACGGCCCTGCCGCGGTGGTGCGCCGTCATGACCGGATGCGTCTCACGCTTCATGAGGTTCCTCCCCAGGTACGAGACGGTGCGACGGGGCGGGCCCGATGCGGTCGTCTCTCGTTCAACTGGCCTTGTATACCGGTCGGTAGGTACCTGGGGCCAGAGGTCTGGCGGGACGAGTTCGCTGCCCGAAAGGTCAGGGCTCCCGCCGCAACAGTTCGGCCGGTTTGGTGGCCGGTTCCCGTCCCCGCGCACGTGGACCACCTCCGGCGGGTATCCCTACCGCAGGCGTCAACGCGCTTGGGGGTGGGGGGAGTTGGCTCTGTTGCCGCAGAGGCTGCGGAGGCACGAGAGGCGCGAGTCCTGGCGTTCACGAAGGCGCGAGGCGATCCGTGCGCTGCGCGCCCAGGGACGCTACGGCCCCGGGCTGCGCGAGGTGCTGCCCGCCCTCGTCGGGGTCGCCGTCGTCGTGTGCGGGATCGTGGCCGGACTCGCCGTGGCGTACCGCGTCCTCGGGACCGGCGCGCTCGCGGGCGGCCTGGCGCTGCTCGCCGTGATCACGGCGGCCGTGGTCCGGCACAACCGGCCGCTGGCCCGTCGCCGGCTCGGCTACTACACGCCCGAGGAGATCGCCGACCTGGATGTGGAGGGCCTCGCCCTGGCCGTGTCCCGGATGCTGCGCCGGGACGGCTGGCGGGCCCTCGCCCGGCCCGACGCGCAGGGCCAGCCCCGGGTCCGGGCGCGCGACCGGCTCGGTCGCCGTCTGGAGGTGGCCTTCCGGCCGGTCGCGGAACCGCTGCCCGACGAGGAGACGCCGACGCGATCCGCGCGCTCGGCCGGCTCGGGACCGCAGCTCCGGCTCGTCGTCCACCGGGGCACCTTCAGCCGACGTGACGTGCAGTGGGCGCGCCGGCAGGGCGGCGTCCAGCTCATCGACGGCTCACGTCTGCGGCGCTGGGCCCACGGCACTCCCCTGCACCGGCTGCCCGAGGTCCCCTGACACGTCTCCTGACGCCTCTCCTGACACGCGGAACGAGCCGCGGGCACGGGGCCCACGGCTCGTTCACGGTACGGCTCGTCAGTCCTCGCAGTGGTTGCCCAGCGCGGGGTTGAGCAGACCGATCACGTTGATCGAGTTGCCGCACACGTTGAGGTCCAGGTCGATCGGCACCTGGACGACGTTTCCGGAGAGCACGCCCGGGCTGTCGACGGCGGTACCCACGGGGTCAGGGTCCGCGCTCGCCGTACCAGCGCACAGCAGCAACGCCGCACCCGCCAGACCCACCGCGGCCGTCAGACGCTTCCTCATGAAGAACTCCTGTCACTCGGAGGGGCATGTCCCTCCACGCTGAGGGTGCTTCGGGGGGTCACGACACTCTTCGGCCGCCGAACGGGTGGTGGCCAGCCGCTCCTCAGGCCTCCAGACCGGCGGCGACCGTCGCCCCCAGCTCCCAGCACGCCTCGACACCGGCCCGGTCCGGCTCGCCGGTCAGCGTCACCGGATCCGCGACGCGCCGCCAGCCCAGCCCGGTCGTGATCGACTCGATGCCGCGGACGGCTCCGGTCACGTCGTTCCCGCCGTGCACGTAGTAGCCGAAGGGCCGGCCCCGGGTCTCGTCCAGGCAGGGGTAGTAGATCTGGTCGAAGAAATGCTTGAGCGCGCCGGACATGTAACCGAGGTTCGCGGGCGTACCCAGCAGAAGGCCGTCGGCGGCCAGCACGTCCGACACGGTCGCGGACAGCGCGGCACGCCGTACGACCCGCACGTCCTCGATCTCCGGTGCCGTCGCTCCGGAGACGACGGCTTCGAACATCGCCTGGCAGTTGGGCGACGGAGTGTGATGCACGATCAGCAAGGTGGGCACGCGCTGAATCTAGTCGTCGGCCGGCTCGACCCTCGTAACGGTGCCCTGGGTGCTGGCCTCCAGGAAGCCACTGGAGCCGTAGTCGTCGCTCAGATAGATCGCCATGCCCGCCGGGGTGACGCCGCCGTTGGTGCTCGGCACCCGGAGCAGCAGGTAACGGCTCGTCGGTTTCTCGACCTTCAGGTCCTTGTTCGCGCGCTTCAGCAACGCGGGAACGGCGTCCCAGTTGAAGTCGTCCAGCTTCACCGGCGTGTCTCCGTCTGTCACCGTGCCCTTGGTGTCGAACCCCTCGTCGAAACCGGTACCGGAGCGGTAGGTGTAGCTGACGTACTTGGTATTGCTGCCTTTCACCATCACTTCCGCGATGACGTATCCCGGGTAGACGGAGAGGTCGAAGAAGCGGTCGCTGCCCGTCTTCTCCTTGAAGGCCTTGATCGCGGTCCGGATGCCGGACGGGGTGAGCATGTCCTGGGTCTTCACGGCGGTGCTGCTCTGACTCGCCGAGACCTTGGGCGTGGTCTGCTGCTGAGTCTGACCGGTGGCACCCGCGGACGCCGACGTGTCCTTCTTGTCGTTGCCGTCCGGCAGCACCTTCCAGGCGAGCGTGCCCACCAGCAGTACGCCCACGACGCTGGAGGCCACCGTGACACCCCGGTTCCGCTTCGCCGGGCGTCGCCGACTGCTCGTCGTCGGCATGCCGTCGGTGGGCGGCAGGGAGGGCGGTATCGGCGGTGCGAGCCGGTACGAGGTGGTCTCGGGGCGTCGGTCCTCGGGCTGTGCCGCGGCGGCGTCCAGCATCCGGCCGACCGTTCCGGCGTCCGCCCGCGCCTCGGGATCGCGGACCAGCACGCAGGACAGCACCGGCATCAGCGATCCCGCCCGCACCGGTGGCGGCACGTCCTCCTGGAGTACGGCGGCCAGCGTGGCCAGGGTCGTACCGCGCTGGAGCGGGTGGTATCCCTCGACGGCGACGTACAGCATCATCGCGAGCGACCACAGGTCGGCGGCGGGGCCGCCGCTCTGGCCGGTCACCCGTTCCGGGGCCATGTAGTCGGGGGTGCCGATGATGGACCCGGTGGCGGTGAGGGCGGTGGCGTCGCGGATGGCGGCGATGCCGAAGTCGGTGAGGACGGGGCGGCCGTCGGTGCGCAGCAGGACGTTGGCGGGTTTCACGTCGCGGTGCTGGACGCCCGCCGCGTGCGCCGCGTTCAGGGCGTCGAGCACGCCGCGGCCGAGCCGGGCGGCCTCGGCGGGGGCCATGGGTCCGCGGGCCAGCCGGTCGGCGAGCGAGCCGCCCTGGACGAGTTCCATGACGAGCCACGGGTAGGTACCGACGCCCTCGTCGACGATGTGATGGATCGTCACCACGTTCGGGTGCTCGACCCGGGCCAGGGCGCGTGCCTCGCGCAGGACCCGCTGGCGCAGCATCTCCGCCGCGTCGGGGTCGTACTCGGCGAGGTCGATGTCCGGCGGCCGGACCTCCTTGACCGCGACATGGCGGTGCAGCAGCAGGTCACGGGCGCGCCACACCGTACCCATGCCACCGCCGCCGAGCCGGGACTCCAGCTCGAAGCGGCCGTCGACGACCCGTCTGCCGGGCTCCCCCTCGTTCATGCGGAGGAGCTTATGTGACGAACGTGCACTCCTGTGCGGCGAGTTCAGAGGATGAGAAACGTCCGGGCCGACCCTCGAGGGCCGACCCGGACGTCAGTGGTGCGTTGCCGTGGAGCTACTCGGCCTCAGACGAGGTCGAACCGGTCCAGGTTGGACACCTTGACCCACGCGTCGACGAAGTCCTTCACGAACTTCGCCTTCGCGTCGTCGCTCGCGTAGACCTCGGCGAGGGCGCGCAGCTCGGAGTTCGAGCCGAAGACGAGGTCGGCGCGGGTGCCGGTCCACTTGACGGCGCCGGAGGCGTCGCGGGCCTCGAAGGTCTGCTGGTCCGAGGAGGTCGACGTCCACGTGGTGCCCAGGTCGAGCAGGTTCACGAAGAAGTCGTTGGTCAGCGTGCCGACCTTGTCGGTGAGGACACCGTGCGTGGACTGGCCCTGGTTGGCGCCCAGGACACGCAGGCCGCCGACGAGGACGGTCAGCTCGGGGGCGCTCAGCGTGAGCAGGTTCGCCCGGTCCAGCAGCAGGTACTCGGCGGGAAGGCGGTTGCCCTTGCCGAGGTAGTTGCGGAACCCGTCGACGGTCGGCTCGAGCGCGGCGAACGACTCGACGTCCGTGTGCTCCTCGGTCGCGTCGACACGGCCCGGCGTGAAGGGGACCTCCACGTCGACGCCGCCGTCCTTGGCGGCCTTCTCGACCGCCGCGGCACCGCCGAGGACGATCAGGTCGGCCAGGGAGACCTTCTTGGCGCCGGAGTTGAACTCCTGCTGGATGCCCTCGAGGACCCGCAGCACCTGGGCGAGCTGGTCGGGGTCGTTGGCCTCCCAGCCGCGCTGCGGCTCCAGGCGGATACGGGCACCGTTGGCGCCGCCGCGCTTGTCGCTGCCACGGAAGGTGGACGCGGACGCCCAAGCGGCGGACACGAGCTGCGAGACGGTCAGGTCCGAGGCGAGGATCTTCGCCTTGAGGGCCGTGACGTCGGCGGCGTCGATGGTCTCGCCCTCGGCCTGCGGCAGCGGGTCCTGCCACAGCAGGGTCTCGGACGGGACCTCCGGGCCGAGGTACAGGGACTTCGGGCCCAGGTCGCGGTGGGTCAGCTTGAACCAGGCGCGGGAGAAGGCGTCCGCGAACTGGGCCGGGTTCTCGTGGAAGCGCTTCGAGATCTCACCGTAGATCGGGTCGAAGCGCAGCGAGAGGTCGGTGGTGAGCATCGTCGGGAGCTTCTTGGCGTCGCTGTGGGCGTCCGGGATGATCGCCTCGGCGTCCTTGGCCACCCACTGGTTGGCGCCGGCGGGGCTCTGGGTGAGCTCCCACTCGTAGCCGAAGAGGATGTCGAAGAAGTCGTTGCTCCACTGGGTCGGCTTGGTGGTCCAGGTGACCTCGAGACCGGAGGTGATGGCGTCGCCACCCTTGCCGGTGCCGTAGGTGTTGGCCCAGCCCAGGCCCTGCGCCTCCAGCGGGGCGGCCTCGGGGTCGTCGCCGACCGACTCGGCCGGGCCCGCGCCGTGGGTCTTGCCGAAGGTGTGACCACCGGCGATGAGGGCGACGGTCTCCTCGTCGTTCATCGCCATGCGGCGGAAGGTCTCACGGATGTCGCGGGCCGCGGCCAGCGGGTCCGGGTTGCCGTTGGGGCCCTCGGGGTTGACGTAGATGAGGCCCATCTGGACGGCGCCGAGCGGGTTCTCCAGCTCGCGGTCGCCGGTGTAGCGCTGGTCGTCGAGCCAGGTGGTCTCGGGACCCCAGTACACGTCCTCGTCGGCCTCCCAGACGTCGGCGCGGCCGCCGGCGAAACCGAAGGTCTCGAAGCCCATCGTCTCCAGCGCCACGTTGCCCGTGAGGATCAGGAGGTCGGCCCAGGAGATGGACTGGCCGTACTTCTTCTTGACCGGCCACAGCAGACGGCGGGCCTTGTCGAGGTTGCCGTTGTCCGGCCAGCTGTTCAGCGGCGCGAAGCGCTGCTGGCCGCGGCCGCCACCGCCACGGCCGTCGCTGATGCGGTAGGTGCCGGCGCTGTGCCAGGCCATCCGGATCATCAGCGGGCCGTAGTTGCCGAAGTCCGCCGGCCACCAGTCCTGCGAGGTGGTCAGCACCTCGGCGATGTCCTGTTTGACGGCCGCGAGGTCGAGGGCACCGAACGCCTCGGCGTAGTCGAAGTCCGCGCCGAGCGGGTTCGCGACGACCGGGTCCTTCGCGAGGATCTTCAGGTTGAGGCGCTCCGGCCACCACTGACGGTTACCGCCGCCCTGGGTGGGGTGCGCGGCGCGCCCGTGCGCGACGGGGCAGCCCCCGGCGTCCTCCGACTTCGCGTCCGTGACGATTGCGTCGTGGTTCTCAGACATGGGAATCCTTCCAAAACGGGGTGGAACACGTGGCTCAGGAACTGGGGACTGCGGTACAGGCGGGGCACAGGCCCCAGTAAATGACCTCGGCCTCGTCGATCGAGAAGCCCTGGTCGTCGGCGGCGGTCAGGCAGGGTGCCTCGCCGACCGCGCAGTCGACGTCGACGACGACACCGCACGACCTGCACATGAGGTGGTGGTGGTTGTCGCCGACGCGTCCTTCGAAGCGGGCCGGGCTGCCCGCCGGTTCGATACGGCGTATGAGTCCGGCCGAGGTCAGCGCGTGGAGGGCGTCGTAGACGGCCTGGAGCGATATGTGTCCTACGCGGTCACGGACCCCGGACGCGACCGCCTCGACATCGAGGTGGTCGCCGTGCCGGACGGTCTCGAGCAGCGCGACGCGGGCTGCCGTCACCCGCAGGCCGGCACCGCGCAGCTCCTCGGCGGTGGTCGGTGGCTGGGATGCGGTCATGGCGCTCAACCTACAGCCATAAACACGAGTGATTCAAGAAAACAAATGGTTCAAGTTAGATGTCGTTCCGGGGTGGGCGGTGTGGAGCGGTCCCAAGTGGTGGCGGTGACCCCACGTTCGCGCAGTACGCCCTTGCGAACCTTGCCGGTCTCGGTGAGCGGAAGCTCACGGACGGTGTCGACATAGCGGGGCACCGCGAAGGGTGGCAACTCACCCGCACAGTGCCGTACGAGGTCCAGCGGGTCCAGCACCTGACCCGGCCCGGGGACGACCGCGACCATGACCTCGTCCTCCGCCAGCTCCGAGGGCACCGGGAACGCCGCCGCGTCGGCGACCGCTGGATGCGAGCGGACGACGGACTCCACCTCCTGCGAGGACACGTCCTCGCCCCGCCGCCGGATCACGTCCTTGATCCGGTCGACGAACCGGAACCATCCGTCGGCTTCCCGTACGACCCGGTCACCGGTGCGCCGCCAAGCGGTGGGATCGGGCGTCGACTCCCCCAAGTACCCGGTACAGAAGGCGAATTCACGGGTGCTACGGACCACCAGCTCGCCGGCGACGCCGTCCGCGACCGGATCGAGCAGCTCGTCGACCACGCGCGCGGAGAACCCGTCGCGCACGGTACCGAGGTAGCCGGGCCGCTGCTCCTCGGGCGCAGCCCCGATGACCAGGTTCGTCTCCGTCGACCCGAACCCGTCGACAAGCGTGACCCCGAACCGCTCCCGGAACGGCTCCCACGCCGAGCCGGGAGTGGCAGGGGAAAGCCCGCGCCAGGCCCGATGCGCGCGATCGGCGGGGCCGGGCGGCTGGGCCAGCAGCATCGGCACCATCGCGCCCAGCAGGTAGACGGCGGTCGCCCCGGCCTCCGCCACCCGCTCCCAGTACCGCGTGGCGGAGACCACCGACCGCCGGGCACTGCGCTCCCGCGCGTTCTGGGCGGCCAGCGCCGGTATCGCCTTTGCGGTGATGGCTCTGGGCACCCTGGAAGGAGTGCTGCCACTGCGCTTCGGCACCAAGCTCGCTCAGGCCCAGATCGGCGCGCTCTACGCGGCGACTTCGGTACGGGTGGCCGTCGCCGCCGCGCTGGCGGCCCGGCTCAGCCCGCGCCGGGCCCTACTGGCCTCGACCGCGCTGGTCATCGCCGGGCTCGCTGCCGCCGGGGCCAGTTCCTCGGTACCGGTGTGGATCGTCTCCCTGGCAGTTGCGGGATGCGGCATCGGGCTGGCCAACACCGGCGCCATCGGGGTCCTGCTCGACGCCGTACCCGCACAGCGCATCGTCACCGCGATGGTCCTCTGGTCCCAGATCGGCATCCTGGGCCACCTCCTCGCCCCTCTCACGGGCGGGCCCGTCGCCGACGCCTACGGCTACACCGCTGTCGCAGCCACTGCCGGCGTCGGCGGTGTGGCCGTCGCCATCAACCTGGCCTGGCAGCACCGAGGCACGCAGCGACCCACGGCTTCCGACGTGTGACCCGACATGGCCGTGACCCACCCTGTGGTGACCTCGATCGATCCACAGACAGTCACACCGCAACTGGCCCGCGTCTGTAGACGTACCGCAGCGCTCGCCTCGCCCTTGGTTGCTGTGCCGGCCCTCCTACAAGCGGACGGCGGCTCGGCGCTCGGCTGCTTGCTGGAGATACTGCACGCGTGACTGAGCCAAGCATGGAAGTCCCGTCGGGCCCGAAGCGCCCCGCGTGGCTGACCCGCAACGTCAAGGTCCTGTGCGGGGTGTCCTTTCTCCAGGACGCGGCCAGCGAACTCCTCTACCCGATCCTGCCGATCTTCCTGACCGTGGTGTTGGGCGCACCGCCCGCCGTCGTGGGGGCGATCGAGGGGCTGGCCGAGGGCGCGGCGTCGATCACCAAGGTGGCCGCCGGACGCCTCGCGGACCGGTTCGACCGTCGTCCCCTGATCGGCGTCGGATACGGCCTGGCGGCAGTGGGCAAGCTGCTGATCGCGCTGGCGACCGTCTGGCCGCTGGTGCTCCTGGCCCGCGTCACCGATCGGCTCGGCAAGGGCATGCGCGGGGCGCCTCGCGACGCCCTGCTCGTCGAGGGCGTACCGAAGGGGCAGCGCGGCCGGGTGTTCGGTCTGCACCGGGCCGCCGACACCGCCGGCGCGGTGGTCGGCCCGCTCGTGGGGTTGGTCCTGTACGAGGCGCTCGACCACCGGCTGCGCCCCCTGTTCTGGGTCGCCGTGATCCCTGCCGTCGCGTCGGTCGCGCTGGTCGCCGCCGTCCGCGACCCCCGAGCCGGAAGGACGAGCAGCTCCTCGACGCGGCCCGCCCGCACACCCTGGAGGTCGCTGCCGCGCCCCTACTGGCGGGTCCTCGGGGTGCTGCTCGCCTTCAACCTGGTCAACTTCCCCGACGCGCTCCTGCTGTTGCGCGCCCACGACCTGGGCCTCTCGACGGCCGGGGTGGTGGGCGCTTACGCGGTCTACAACCTCGTCTACGCCGCCCTGTCCTACCCCGCCGGGGCGCTGTCCGACCGGCTACCGCGCCCGCTGGTCTTCGCCGCCGGCCTGGCCTTCTTCGCGATCGGCTATCTGGGCCTCGGCCTGATCCACACCTCCTGGCTGGTGTTCGTCGTGCTGCCGCTCTACGGCGGTTTCGCGGCCTGCACCGACGGCGTCGGCAAAGCCTGGATCTCCACACTCGTCCCCGACCGCCAACAGGGCACCGCACAGGGCCTGTTCCAGGGCGCCACCGGCGCCGCCGTGCTCCTCGCGGGCGTGTGGGCCGGGCTCACCTGGGGCGCCGACGGCCACCTCCCGCTGCTGGTCTCCGGCGGCATCGCACTGGCCCTTGCCGGTGTGCTGCCGGTCATCGCCCGCGCGCGGACCGCGGCCCGCTGACCGCAGGTCCCCGACGAAGGCGCGACGAGTCGGTGAACCGGTCGGCTTCCAGCCATGTGTACTGACAGGTTCTGGTCAAGGACTGTCCAAATGCCGGACTCCTCCTGCCGCCGGTGGTCGGGTCGTCCCCGACGGCTGTATCCGATCCCGTTCGGGAGGACCTGGTGTCAGTGCCGACCCGCAAGAGACGTTGGTTCACGATCTGTGCCATCACCGCATCCGCCGCCCTCGTGGCCATACCCGCCGGCGCCGCGCCCGGCTCGGGCAGCAGCCCCTTCGGGGCCCGCGTACTCGCTCAACTCGCCGCCGAACGAGGGCAGTCGGTGGGTGCGGTCAGCCCAAAGGCCAAGGCCGACGACGACGGCGGTGACGACGGCAACGAGGCCGACGAGATAGCCGAGGGCGCCGACCAGTACGCCGAGGCCCGCACCTCACCCGGCATCGTCGCACCGGGCGCCTACGGCGCCGCCTGGACGAGCCTGACCAATCTGCCGAGCACCGGCGGCAGTTGGCGCAACATCACCGACCTCCCGTACAACTCCGACGACCCGCGCTACCGCGACTACGACTCCAACTCCAGCGGCGGCTCGGGCAATGTGACCGGCCGGATGGCCGCGATGGCCGCCGACGACGACGGGTACGTGTACGCGGGCAGCGCAGGCGGCGGAGTGTGGCGCTCGCACACCGGAGGCGGCCGCTGGCAGCCCATCAGCGACAAGCTGCCCTCGCAGTCCACGGGCGCGCTCGCGCTGGACGGCGCCGGGCGGCTGTGGCTGGGCACCGGCGAGGCGACGACCAACGCGGACGCGTACCTCGGCAGCGGTGTCTACGTCCTGTCCAACCCCCGTCACGGCACGTTCTCCTCCCGCAGCCGGGTCGGCGGCGACGAGCTGGAGTCCACCACCATCCACGAACTGCGCTTCGGCGGCGGCAAAGTGTGGGCGGCGACCAGCGAGGGCGTGTGGAGCCACTCCACGAAGAAGCTGACCGGCGCCTGGAAGCTGGAGTTCGCACCCAACCCCGCCTATCTGCCGGGCGGTTCACTGGCGAACGACGACTCGGCCGCGTACAAGAACATCGCCAACGACATCGCGATCGACCCGAAGGACCCCTCCAAGGTGGTTCTCGCGGTCGGCTGGCGCAGCGGTGACGACTACAACGGCTTCTACACCAAGGTGCACGGCGTCTGGACGCGGATCACCAGCGGCCTGGGTGACCTGCCCGCCGACGCGGACGACGTCGGCAACGTCACCTTCGCCCGCTCCGCCGACGGCTCGCGCTACTACGCCATCGACCAGTCCCCGGAGCAGCTCAACACCAACCCGGACAGCGGCCTGGAAGGCATCTACGTCTCCAAGTCCGGTTCTCCCACCGGCCCTTGGACGAAGATCGCCGACTACAAGGGCCTGGCCGCCGACGGCTCGGCGCTCACCTCCAGCGGCTACATGCCGGGTGTACAGGCCTGGTACAACCAGTTCCTGACCGTCGACCCGGCGAACGCGGAGCACGTGTACGCGGGCCTGGAGGAGGTCTACGAGACCAAGGACGGCGGCACCAACTGGTCGACCGTCGGCCCGTACTGGAACTTCGGCTTCCCCTGCTGGAGCATCGACCCCACCAAACAGACGGGCGACTGCAGCCCGACCACGCACTCCGACCAGCACGGCGTCGCGATCGGCAGCTACCACGGCAAGAGCTTCGTCTACGTCGGCAACGACGGCGGCGTCTACAAGCGCCCGCTCAACGGCTCCCAGGACGCCTCCGGGCACGCCACCGACTGGACCTCGCTCAACGACGGCACCATCGACACCCTCCAGTACTACTCGGTGGGCGTCGGCAAGGACCTGACCTACGGCGGTGTCTCCGTGACCGGCGGCCTCCAGGACAACGGCCAGTCGATCCTCCGTAGCAACGACACGGTGATGGGTTCCAACTTCGGCGGCGACGGCGGCGACACCCTCACCGACCCGGCCAACGGCTGCAACATGGCAGAGGAGTACGTCTACCTCGCCATCCAGGTGACCCAGAACTGCGCGGTGAACGACGGGAGTTGGGTCACCGACCCCAGCAAGATCACGTCGTACAACGTGGCCCCCGCCGACAACGCCACCGGCGAGGCCCGCTTCATCGCCCCGATCACGGCCGACATGAAGAACAGCTCGACCTGGATCGCCGGCGGCCGTCACATCTGGGTCCAGACCCACGGCTACGCCATCCGCAGCGGCGACGAGTGGACCAGCGTGTACGACCTCGGCGCCGGGCGTACCGCCACGGCCGTCGCGGCTTCGGGCGGCAAGGTGTACGCGGCCTGGTGCGGCCCCTGCAACAACCAGAGCTTCGCCCGCGGCATCTCCGTCGGCAACGCGGACGGCACCGGCTGGCACGACATCACCCTCCCGGCCACGGGCACGGACGGCACCGTACCCAACCGCTACCTCGCCGGTTTCGCCGTCGACCCCAAGAACGCCGACCACGTCTACCTCGCGGTCAACGGCTTCTCCCGGCACTGGACCGAGGGCCCCGGCGCCGGCGTCGGCCACGTCTTCGAGTCCATCGACGGCGGCACCACCTGGAAGGACATCTCGAAGAACCTCCCCGACGTGCCGACGAACTCCGCGGTCGTCACCCCGAACGGCGGCCTCGCCGTCGCCACCGACCTCGGCGTCGTCTACCGCGCGCCGGGCCGTACGACCTGGGAGCGCGTCGGGAACCTCCCGGCCGTCGCCGTACTCCAGTTGAAGCTGAGCCCGGACGGCCGGACGCTGTACGCGGCCACCCACGGCCGCGGCATCTACACGATCGACGTGCGCAACTGCCGCTGACGAGGCGGCAGTCGGAGGGGTGGTCCCGGGTCGCCGGGATCACCCCTGAGTCGTGTACGGCACCACACTCACGTGCAGCGTGAAGACGACGCGCGCCGCGCCCGCCACATCCGGCGCCTTCGCCGACGCGGTGACGTCCGCCGTACCGCCCCGCGTCCCCGCACACCGCAGCGAGGCCCGGGCCGAACCGTCCGTCGCCGACCGCCACCCGGCCACCGCGACGAAGACGGGAACGGAACTGTGCACGGCCGTCCACCGCTTGTCGTCCTTACGGGCCTTCAGGACGAGGGACACCACCGTCCCGGGCCGCACGCAGAGTCGCTGTTCGACCGCGTCACCAGGGCTGACGGTGACGTTCACGTGCCCGGCGACGCAGCTTCCGGCCGAAGCCGAAGACGTGGGCGAGCTTCCCTCGGTAGGAGTCGCGGACGGGGCTGCGGACGTGTGCGTCGGTGCGCCGGCCGAAGATCCCGCCGAACTACTCGCAGACGACCCACCGGCCGATCCACCACCCGCCGACGAACCGCACGCGGCCAGGACGACCGTCCCGACAACCACCCATCCCCCGACCCACCACCGCATCCCGGCACCTCCCGACCCGCGCGAACAGATACAGCATGCCCGTACAAGGGACTCTGTGGACGAAGGACGGGCCTGGAGGCGGCCACAATGCCTGCGGAACCGTACCCGCCCGTGTGCGACAAGGAAGCCAGACCGCGATCCGGCCCGCACTGAAATCGTTCCTGCCGTATGCCGCCGACGAAGTCGGTCACCACCCCACACCTGTGCGGTGCACCTCATTCGGCGGGGCGACCGCGCATGAAGACGAGCGCCACCAGGGCCAACCCGACTACCCCACCAACGAGTTGCATGCCGATGAACCCCAGGACCGAACCCGGTGCGATGCCCGCGAACGAGTCGGTGAAGGCACGGCCGATAGTCACGGCGGGGTTGGCGAAGGACGTCGACGACGTGAACCAGTACGCGGCTCCGATGTAGGAGGCGACGGCCACGGGCACGAACTGCAGCCGGTCCGCGCGCGCCAGGCCGAAGATCAGCAGGATCAGACCGGCCGTCGCGACCACCTCACCCAGCAGCAGATGCCCGGCCGAACGGTCATGCGTGGACCACTTCACCAGTGGCTCGCCGAACATCGCGTCCGCCAGGATCGCGCCGACGATCGCACCCACGATCTGCGCGGGCACATACACAGCCGCCTCGCACAGAGTGACCCCGGCGCCGCCACGTCGCGCCGTCCACCACTCGGCCAGCGTGACGACCGGGTTGAAGTGCGCACCGGAGACCGGTCCGAACAGCAGGATCAGGATGCCGAGTCCGAAGACGGTGGCGAGGGAGTTGGCCAGGAGTTGCACGCCCACGTCGTGGCTCAGGTTGGTGGCCTGGATGCCGGAGCCGACCACGACGGCCACCAGCAGGGCGGTGCCTATGAGTTCGGCGGCGGCCCGGGCGACCAGGGGGTTGCGCGGCGGGGTGGCATCCGGCGCGGACCCGACGGAGGCCGGCTCGGCGGCGGGTGCGGCGGACTCCGCGACCGGGGCGGCTTCGGCGGCGGTCATGGGCAGGCCCTCTTGTTCTCTACGGCGCCGCGGGCGGACTCCGCCAGATCGGCGAACTGACCGGCGAGCAGGGCGAAGACGTCCGGGCGCAGTTTGTAGTACGTGTACCGGCCGCATGGTTCCGTCTCGACGACCCCGGCCTCGCGCAGCACCTTCAGGTGGTTGGAGAGGTTGGTCTGCCGGGCACCGGTCTCCTCCACGAGGTGTGTGGTGCACAGCGTTTCCTGGGCGAGCAAGGTCACGATCTGGAGCCTGAGCGGGTCGGCCAGAACCCGGATCAGATCAGTGTCGACTGACGTCAGCATGCGCTGATACTGTCACATCAGCGGTGACTGACACCACCGGGTACTGATATGTCGCACCCGTTCTGTTGCGAGACAAGAGAGACCTCTGATGGCCGACAAGCCCTCCGTGCTGTTCGTCTGCGTCCACAACGCCGGCCGTTCCCAGATGGCCGCCGCGTGGCTGACCCACCTGGCCGGGGACCGCGTCGAGGTCCGCTCCGCCGGCTCCAACCCCGGCGCAGGCGTCAACCCGGCCGCCGTCGAGGCCATGGCCGAGGTCGGCATCGACATCTCCGCCGAGGTCCCGAAGATGCTCACCGTCGACGCGGTGAAGGAGTCGGACGTCTGCATCACCATGGGCTGCGGCGACACCTGCCCCGTCTTCCCGGGCAAGCAATACCTGGACTGGCAGTTGGATGACCCGACGGGCCAGGGCGTCGAGGCCGTCCGTCCGATCCGGGACGAGATCAAGGCGCTGATCGAGGGCCTGATCAAGGAGATCGCTCCGGAGCCGCAGGCTTGAGCGGCATGGCGACGGAAGGCTCCTCCGACCCGGAACACACGGGTGGACAGCCCGTCTCACCTGTACCTGGGAGTCACTCGACGTCACCGCGGTCAAGGACGGCGTACCGGTTCGGTTCTCGACGACGGTGTCGCTCGCTACCGGCGCATGGTCGCGTGGTTCCCGGCCGCGCGGGGCGCTCGCCGGCGAACCGGTCCGTGCCGCTCAGCTCAATGCGGCGTCGGCGCTGGCCGAGGTACTCAGGAGCGAACTGCCGACGGCCGGTTGGGGGTTGTGCGCGCACAACGAGGAGCCCGTACTGTCCGGGACCCTCCGGATCCACCGGGCGAAGGCGTCCCGCGCCGATCCCACCGAGTGGGCCGGCTTCCTCGGGACCGCAGGCGACCACCGTCGCGAGAAGCGGGACTTCGGCTCTCATCGGTGGGGCGAGGTCACCGGCGGTGTGCGAGTCGGGGAACCACACTTGGTCGAAGCCGAGCTCCTCGGCCCGGCGTACGGTCCGGGCCACGCGGTCCGCCCGGTCGCAGGGCGGGACGCGCACGCCGATCCGCAGCGGGCCCTCGTCGCGGCTCTCCGAAATGTCGCTGTTCATGGAGAGGACCCTAGGGACGAACGAGGGACCGTCGAACAGCCTCGGTCCGCTCAGCGATCCGCTCCCGGATTCAGTGCCGGCGCTGCTGAATCCGATGAAGGGGATCGGTTGGACGCGCACGGCGGGCGCGGGCACAGTGGGCGTCGTGAACCACATCGCAGATCCGGGGCGCTACGACAGCACGATGCGCTACCGCCGCACGGGCCGCTCGGGGCTCGACCTGCCCCTGCTCTCGCTGGGCTACTGGCACAACTTCGGTGACGACCGCCCCTTCGAGACCCAGCGCGAGATCGCGCTGCGCGCCTTCGACCTCGGCATCACCCACCACGACCTGGCGAACAACTACGGCCCGCCCTACGGCGCCGCCGAGTCCAACTTCGGCCGGCTGCTGAAGCAGGACCTCGCGCCGTACCGGGACGAGCTGGTGGTCTCCACGAAGGCCGGCTGGGACATGTGGCCGGGCCCCTACGGCCAGGGCGGCGGCTCCCGCAAGTACGTCCTGGCCTCGCTCGACCAGTCGCTGAAGCGCACGGGCCTCGACTACGTCGACATCTTCTACTCCCACCGCCTCGACGCCGGCACCCCGCTGGAAGAGACCATGGGCGCGCTGGACACCGCCGTCCGCCAGGGCAAGGCGCTGTACGTCGGCATCTCCTCCTACGACGCGGAGCGCTCCCGCGAGGCCGCCGCGATCCTGCGCGAGCTGGGCACACCGCTGCTCATCCACCAGCCGTCGTACAACATGCTCAACCGGTGGATAGAGAACGACGGGCTGCTGGATGCCGCGCAGGACGAGGGCTTCGGGGTCATCGGCTTCACGGCGCTGTCGCAGGGGCTGCTGACCGGGCGGTACCTGGACGGGATCCCGGAGGGGTCGCGGGCCGCGCAGGGCACGTCGTTCGACGCGGGCTGGCTGACCGAGGACATGGTCCGGCGGCTGCGCGCGCTCAACGACATCGCGGGACGGCGCGGGCAGAGCCTGGCGCAGATGGCGCTGGCCTGGGCGCTGCGCGACGAGCGGGTCACCTCGCTGGTCATCGGCGCGTCCCGCACGGAGCAGCTCGAACAGAACGTGGCCGCGCTGGACAACCTCGCCTTCAGCGCCGAGGAGCTGGCCGAGATCGACTCGTACGCCGTGGACGGCGGCGTCGACCTGTGGCAGGACGCGCGGACTGGGAAACTCGGCTGAGTCGCACGGTGCCGGCCGTCAAGGCCGGCACTTCCCAGGACAGCGCGGAGGCATGACGTACATGACAGTCGACGGCTCGGTCGAGCACACGGACGGCAACACCGGCGGCGAGAGCGTCCCGACCACGCAGGCGGTGCTGGAGTCGCTGACCCCCAGCGCGACCTTCCTCGTCGTCACCGTGGAGCCGGGCGGCGAGGAGACGGTGCGCCAACTCCTCGAAGATCTGGGCGGGTTGATCCGGTCCATCGGGTTCCGCGCGCCGGACGGGCGGCTCAGCTGTGTGACCGGCATCGGGTCGCGGGTGTGGGACCGGCTGTTCGACGGCCCGCGTCCCGCCGAACTGCATCCGTTCCGCGAACTCACCGGCGACCGCCACACAGCCGTCTCCACCCCGGGCGACCTCCTCTTCCACATCAAGGCCGTACGGGCCGACCTGTGCTTCGAGTTGGCCGCCGAGATCATGGGGCGGCTCGGCGGTGCGGTCGCCGTGGCCGACGAGGTGTCCGGGTTCCAGTACTTCGACGTGCGCGACCTGCTGGGCTTCGTCGACGGCACGGAGAACCCGGTCGGGCGGGTGGCCCGCGAGGCGGTGGTGATCGGCGGCGAGGACCCGGAGTTTGCGGGCGGCAGCTATGTGATCGTGCAGAAGTACGTCCACGACATGGCGGCCTGGAACGCGCTGCCGGTGGAGCAGCAGGAACGGGCCATCGGGCGCACGAAGTTGACCAACATGGAGATGGACGACGACGTCAAGCCGGCCGACTCGCACATCGCGCTGAACGTCATCACCGGCCCGGACGGCACCGAGCGGAAGATCCTGCGCGACAACATGCCGTTCGGCAGCGCGGGTCAGGGCGAGTTCGGCACCTACTTCATCGGGTACGCCCGCACGCCCTCGGTGACCGAGCAGATGCTCCGCAACATGTTCCTGGGCACGGACACCGCGTCCCACGACCGCATCCTGGACTTCTCCACCGCCGTCACCGGAAGTCTCTTCTACGTCCCCTCGGCGGACTTCCTGGACGACCTGCCGGCCTCCCCGGGGCAAGCAACTTAAGTGAACGGTTAACCAGCCGTTGACACCCCTGTCCGCCGGGCGCCCAATGAGGCCCGGACGCGGCACCCGGCCGACCGGCCAACAGCCGTGCAGGACAGGGGGATTGCGGTATGCAGGTTCCCGCTCCGTTCGAGTACCAGCGGGTCGGCAGCGTCGGTGAGGCGGTCGCGCTGCTCGACCGCCTGGGGGACACGGCACGACTGGTGGCCGGCGGGCACAGTCTGATCCCGATGATGAAGTTGCGGCTGGCCAACTTCGAGTACCTGATCGACATCAACGACCTGCACGAAGAACTGGGTTACGTCCGCGTCGAACCCGGACTGATCCGCATCGGCGCGATGACCCGCCACCGCGAGCTGCTGGAGTCGGACGAACTCGCCGCCGCCTTCCCGGTGTTCCGTGACGCCGAACGAGTCATCGCCGACCCCGTGGTGCGCAACCGGGGCACGCTCGGCGGCTCCCTCTGCCAGGCCGACCCGTCCGAGGACCTCTCCGCGGTCTGCACCACTCTCGACGCCAGTTGCGTGATCCAGGGCAGGGACGGCGAACGCGTGGTGTCCATGGAGGACTTCCACCGGGGACCGTACGAGACCGCCGTGGGCGACGCGGAGATCCTCACCGAGGTCCGCTTCCCGGTCCGTCCGAACGGGTCCAGCGCCTACGAGAAGGTCGAACGGCGGGCCGGTGACTGGGCGGTGGTGTCCGCCGGCGCCGCGGTGTGGCTGGACGGCGACGGCCTCATCGCCGACGCCCGGGTGGGACTCGCCGCCGTAGGCCCGAACACGGCGGGCATCCCCGGCATCGCCGACGCCCTGCGCGGCCGGCGGCCGACCGAGGAACTGTTCGGACAGGCCGGGGACATCGCGGCCGAGGCCTGCTCACCGGTGACCGACCGGCGCGGCAGCGCCGAGTACAAACGGCATCTGGCGCGGGAGTTGACCCTGCGCGTGCTGCGCCGGGCCGTGGCCCGCATCGACGGACAGGAGGTGTGATCGTGCAGGTCAGCATGGTCGTCAACGGCGAAGAGGTCACCCGGGAGATCGAGGGACGGCTGCTGCTCGTCCACTTCCTGCGCGACCACCTCCGGCTGACCGGCACCCACTGGGGGTGCGACACCAGCAACTGCGGTACGTGCGTGGTGTGGCTGGACGGCGAACCGGTCAAGTCCTGCACCGTCCTCGCCGCGATGGCGGGCGGACACGAGGTGCGCACTGTCGAGGGGCTCGAACAGAACGGTGAACTCGACCCGGTACAGCGCGGGTTCGTCGAGTGCCACGGTCTCCAGTGCGGCTTCTGCACCCCCGGCATGATGATGACCGCGCGTGCGCTGCTGGACCGCAACCCCGACCCCTCCGACAGGGAGATCCGCGAGGCGATCTCCGGGCAGATCTGCCGCTGCACCGGTTACGCGACCATCGTCCGCTCTATCCGGTGGGCGGCGGCCGAGGAGGCCGGGACCCGAACGTCCCTGGAAACACAGGCCACTTCGGCTTCGGCTTCGGCTTCGGCTTCGGCTTCGGCTTCGGCTTCGGCTTCGGGGAGCGCGTCATGACCGCCGTCTCCGAGAACGGCCACCGCACCGCCTTCGTCGACAACGACAAGAAGCCCTGCGGCCACGGCCGGATGCTGCGCAAGGAGGACCCGCGCTTCGTCCGCGGGAAGGGCCGCTACGTCGACGACCTCGACCTGCCCGGCATGCTGCATCTGGCCATCCTGCGCTCGCCGTTCGCGCACGCACGCGTCCTCTCCGTCGACACCACGCTCGCCGAGGCCCACCCGAAGGTACGGCTGGTCGTCACCGGCGCCATGCTCGCCGAGAAGGGCCTGGCGTGGATGCCGACCCTCTCGAACGACGTGCAGGCGGTCCTGGCCACCGACAAGGTCCGCTTCCAGGGCCAGGAGGTCGCCTTCGTCGTAGCAGAAGATCGCTACGCGGCCCGGGACGCCCTGGAGTTGATCGATGTCGAGTACGAGCCGCTGGACCCGGTGATCGACGTCCGTACCGCCCTCTCCCCCGACGCGCCCGTCATCCGCGACGACCTGGAGGGCAAGGCCGACAACCACTGCTTCGACTGGGAGACCGGCGACGAGGCCGAGACCGAGGCCGTCTTCGCCCGCGCGGACGTCGTGGTCACCGAGGACATCGTCTACCCGCGCGTGCACCCGGCCCCCATGGAGACGTGCGGCGCGGTCGCGGACTACGACCAGGTCGACGGCAGGCTCACCCTGTGGTCCACCACCCAGGCCCCGCACGCCCACCGCACCCTCTACGCGATCGTCGCCGGTCTGCCGGAGCACAAGATCCGGGTCGTCTCCCCCGACATCGGCGGCGGCTTCGGCAACAAGGTGCCGATCTACCCCGGTTACGTGTGCGCGATCGTCGGCTCACTCCTCATCGGCAAGCCGGTGAAGTGGATGGAGGACCGCGCGGAGAACCTCATCAGCACCGGCTTCGCCCGCGACTACGTGATGCGCGGTGAGATCGCCGCCACCCGCGACGGACGCATCCTCGCCGTCCGCACCCAAGTCCTCGCCGACCACGGCGCGTTCAACGGCACGGCCGCACCGGTGAAGTACCCGGCCGGCTTCTTCGGTGTCTTCACCGGCAGTTACGACATCGAGGCCGCCCACTGCAAGATGACCGCCGTCTACACCAACAAGGCGCCCGGCGGGGTCGCTTACGCCTGCTCGTTCCGCATCACCGAGGCCGTGTACCTGATCGAGCGGATCGTCGACTGCCTCGCGTACGAACTGGCCATGGACCCGGTCGAGTTGAGGATGAAGAACTTCATCCGCCCCGAACAGTTCCCCTTCCGCACCAAGACCGGGTGGGTCTACGACTCCGGCAACTACGCGCCCACCATGGAGCTGGCGAAGGAACTCGCGGGCTACGACGCGCTGCGCGTCGAGCAGGCCGAGAAGCGGGCCCGCGGTGAACTCATGGGCATCGGCGTCTCGTTCTTCACGGAGGCGGTCGGCGCCGGACCCCGCAAGGACATGGACATCCTCGGCCTCGGCATGGCCGACGGCTGCGAACTGCGGGTGCATCCGACCGGAAAGGCGGTCGTCCGGCTGTCGGTGCAGTCGCAGGGGCAGGGTCACGAGACGACGTTCGCGCAGATCGTCGCCGAGGAACTCGGCATCCCGCCGCAGGACATCGACGTGGTGCACGGCGACACCGACCAGACACCGTTCGGCCTGGGCACCTACGGCAGCCGGTCCACGCCCGTCTCGGGCGCCGCCGCCGCGCTGGTCGCCCGAAAGGTACGGGACAAGGCACGCCTGATCGCCTCCGGGATGCTGGAGGTGTCGGTCGCCGACCTGGAGTGGGAGAAGGGCTCCTTCCACATCGCGGGTGACCCGGAGGCCTCGGTCACCATCCAGGCCATCGCGATGCGGGCGCACGGCGCGGGCGATCTGCCCGAGGGTGTGGAGGGTGGTCTGGAGGCGCAGATCTGCTACAACCCGGAGAACCTCACCTATCCGCACGGCGCCTACATCTGCGTCGTCGACATCGACCCGGGCACGGCCAAGGTGACCGTCCGCCGGTTCGTCGCGGTCGACGACTGCGGCACCCGTATCAACCCGATGATCATCGAGGGGCAGGTGCACGGCGGGCTCACCGACGGCGTCGGCATGGCGCTGATGGAGATGATCTCCTTCGACGAGGACGGCAACTGCCTCAGCGGCTCGCTGATGGACTATCTGATCCCCACCTCGCTCGAAGTCCCCGACTGGGAGACCGGGTTCACCGTCACGCCCTCCCCGCACCACCCCATCGGTGCCAAGGGTGTCGGCGAGTCCGCGACGGTCGGCTCGCCGCCCGCCATCGTCAACGCGGTGGTCGACGCGCTCAAGCCGTACGGCATCCGGCACGCGGACATGCCGCTCACGCCCTCGCGGGTGTGGGAGGCGATGCAGGGCCGACCGACTCCGCCGATCTGAAGGTGGCCATGATGACCGGCAAGTTGAGTGCTCGGGCCCTCGAACTCACCGAGCGGCGCGTGCCGTTCGTCCACGCGCGCGTGGTGCGGGCCCAGGCGCCCGCCTCGGCACACCCCGGCGACGAGGCCATCGTGCACGGCGACGGCACCATCGACGGCTTCGTCGGCGGCCAGTGCGCCGAGGGTTCGGTGCGTACGGCCGCGCTCGGCGCCCTGCACGACGGCGGACCGCTGCTGCTGCGCGTCCTGCCGCAGGGGGACGCCGAGTTCCCCGAGACGCCGGGGGCGCGGGTCGTGGTCAACCCCTGCCTGTCGGGAGGTGCGTTGGAGATCTTCCTGGAGCCGGTGCTGCCACCGCCGCTGATCGAGGTCGTCGGGACCACACCCGTCGCGGAGGCCTGCGTCGCGTTCGCCGGCCTGCTCGGCTACGCCACGGCCCGCTCCCTGCCCGAACACCCGCCCACCGCGCACACGTCGGCGGTGATCCTGGCCGGGCAGGGCCGCGGCGACGCGGAGTCCCTGCGCGCCGCCCTCGACGCGGGCGTCGGTCACATCGCGCTGGTCGCCAGCCACCGCCGTGCCGCAGCCCTCCTCGACGAACTCGGCCTGACCGAGTTGGAACGGTCCCGCGTGCGGGCTCCGGCCGGGCTGGACATCGGCGCCCGTACGCCGGCCGAGATCGCGCTGTCGATCCTGGCGGACGTGGTGCGGGTCGTCCACGCATCGAAGACTCCCGCGCCCGAGCGCCCTGCCCAGGCCGTGGACCCGGTGTGCGGCATGACCGTGACCGCAGGCCCCGACACACCCCATCTCACCACCGGGGAGAGCGAGTTCTGGTTCTGCGGTCCGGGCTGTCGGGACCGCTGGTCCTCGGGTGGGCGGGCCACCGGGTGAGCGAACTCTTCACGGACGCCGACGACGTACGGCAGCGGCTCGCCGAGGTCGGCCACCTCGTCGACGACGGCACGGCGACCGCCCTCCTCCTGGCCACGCTGCTGGACCGGCCGCTGCTGCTGGAGGGCGAGCCCGGCGTGGGCAAGACCAGTGCCGCCAAGGCACTCGCCAAGGCGCTGGACACTCCGCTGATCCGGCTCCAGTGCTACGAGGGGCTGACGGCGGGCGAGGCGCTCTACGAGTGGAACTACCAGCGCCAACTGCTCGCCGTCCGGCTCACCGAGGCGCACGGACGGGAGCTGTCCGACGCCGACCTGTTCACCGAGGACTTCCTGCTCGACCGGCCCCTGTTGCGGGCGGTGCGCCATCAAGGCCCGCTGCCGCCCGTGCTGTTGATCGACGAGATCGACCGGGCCGACGACGAGTTCGAGGCGCTGCTCTTCGAGTTCCTGGGCGAACGGTCCATCAGCATCCCGGAGTTGGGCACCTTCACCGCCGTACGCCCGCCCGTCGTGGTACTGACCTCCAACCGCAGCCGGGAACTCCACGACGCGCTGCGCAGGCGCTGCCTGTACCACTGGATCGACTTCCCCACGCCCGAACGCACGGCGGAGATCCTGCGCCGTACGGTACCGGCCGCGAACGAACCGCTGATCGCGTCCACGACCGAATTCATCGGCCGGGTACGCGAGTTGGACCTCGACAAGGCGCCCGGCATGGCGGAGGCCATCGACTGGGTCTCCGCCCTGGCGGCGCTGCGGGTCGCGCGACTGGCCCGCGACGACATCGTCCGCACGCTCAGCACGGTCGCCAAGAGCCCCGACGACCGCACGGCCGTCGTCGGCGCCCTCGACGCACTCGGCTACCCCGAAGAAGCGAGGACACCATGAAGATCGACAACGAGTTCAGCGTCGGTGTGCCGGTCGAGCGGGCGTGGCAGGCGCTCACCGATCTGGAGGCCCTCGCCCCGTGCATGCCCGGGGCCGAACTGACCGGCGTCGACGGCGACGTCCACCGGGGCAAGGTCAGGGTCAAAGTCGGGCCCATGGTCAGCCAGTTCGCGGGTACGGCGCGCTTCCTGGAGCGGGACGAGAGCGCCCACCACGCCGTGATCAGCGCGGCCGGCAAGGACATGCGCGGGGGCGGCAACGCGTCGGCGACGGTCGACGCGCGGCTGCGCGGCGAAGGTACGGGCACGGTCGTGACGGTCAGCACGGACCTCAACATCAGCGGCAGGCTGGCCCAGTTCGGCAGCGGCATGATCAAGGAGATCTCGGAGAAGCTGTTCGCGCAGTTCGTGGCGAACGTGGAGACACAGTTGCTGGCGACACGGGAAGCCGAGACGCAACCGGAGGCAGTCCCGACGGAACCGGAGGCAGTGCCGGCGGCACCCGTGTCACAGCCCGCGCCGAGCGTGCCGCTGGACCTGATGCAGGTGGCCGGCGCTTCCGTGTACAAGCGGCTGCTCCCAGCCGTCGGCGCGGCCGTCGTCATCGCCGTGGTGATCTATCTCCTGGTCCGATGACACCGAGCGGTCCACTGCTGCCGGCCGTCGACCGGGCCGCGTTCGCGACCGCACTCGCCGCGCGGCTCAGGGAACACGGCGTATCGGTGGGTCTGACCGGCACGCGGGACTTCGTGGACGCGCTCGCGGCCGCCCCGCCCAGGACGCGCACATCGTTGTACTGGACGGCTCGGGTCACCCTCGTACGCGACCGTCCCGACCTGGCCCGCTTCGACGACGTCTTCGACGCGGTCTTCGGGCAGTCCGTACTCGCCCTCGACCCGAACGCGCGCCGCAACGGGCGCAGTGCGGGGGCAAACGGCGAGGACTCTGCGGGCGCCGACTCCAGCGGCGGTGACCCCGTCGGCGGTTCCGGGCTGCCGTGGGTCACCCTGCCGCCCGCCGTCGACAGCGCCGAACACCGTGAGAACCGGGCCCTGACGACGATGCCGGAACGGCTGCCCAGCGAGCTGGCGGCAGCGGTGGACACGCCGTTCGGTGAACTGGACGCGGAACAGGCCGAGTTGCTCGGCCGCTGGCTCGAAGCACGGCTGCGGGACTGGCCCGTACGCCGCACCCGGCGCCACACCGTGCGGGCGAGCGGTCACCGGGTGGCGATCCGGGAGACCGTGGCCCGGGCCCGGCGGACCGGCTGGGAACCGGTACGGCTCGTCCGGTCCGGGCCGGTGGACCGGCCGCGCCGGGTCGTCGTGCTGTGTGACGTGAGCCGGTCGATGCAAGCGCAGGCGGTGGCGTATCTGCATCTGATGCGAGCCCTCGTGCTGACGACGCATGCGGAAGTCTTCGCGTTCGCCACGTCGTTGACCCGCCTCACCACGGTGCTCGCGCACCGCTCGGCCCAGGAGGCGTTCGGCGAGGCGACGGAGCGGGTCGCCGACCGGTTCGGCGGCACGCGCATCGCCCACTGCCTGGGCACGCTCCTCACCTCGCACCACGGCGGCACCCTGCGCGGCGCGGTCGTACTGATCGCCTCGGACGGCTGGGACGGCGACCCACCACACCAGCTCGCCACCGCCATGGCCCGACTACGCCGCCGCGCCCACACGGTGATCTGGCTCAACCCCCGTGCCGCCGCCCCCGGTTTCGCCCCCCGCACGACCACGATGACGGCGGCCCTGCCGTACGTCGACCTGCTGCTCCCGGCCGACAGCTTCGGCGCGCTGCTGCGGGTGCCGGGCGAGATCGCCCGGTTCAGCCGCTAGGGCCGGTGCCGATGTCCCTCACTCCTCACCCGCGCGTGGAGCGGAAAGCGCCCGCCGCCCACTCGGGAACCGCTCAACTCCCTTTGCGCGTAGGTACATTGAGGAGACTGAGGCAGGGGGCCTTGATATGCGGTACGTGCGCGGCTTACGAGCTGTCGTGTTACTGGGCACGCTGGTGTTGGCCAGTGGCTGCTCGGACGGCGACGACGGAGCGCGTGGATCGTCGGAGACGTCCGCCTCAACCCCGGCCGCGACGTGGACCGAGGCGGAGACCCCGTCGAGCAGTCCGCCCCAGTCGCCGTACAGCGACACCGACACCGTGCTGCTGGCCAAGGACGATTGTTACGGGTCCGCGGCCGATGACGCGGAGGGCCGTGTCGAGGAGATGGCCTGCGACGACCCCGACGCCATCGGCAAGGTCCTCAAGCGCGTCAAGGAGAAGATGACCCGGTCCACCTACATCGACTGCCCCGACTCCACGGACGACGTGCTGGGCGTCACCGATGCCAGTGGGCCGGAACTCGCGGGCTCACGTGACTACGCCCGGTGGCTGGGCGGCGTGGGTTACGCCTGCGTACGCAACCTCAAGGCCCCGCACCCCGGTGACCCGGGCGGAGGGGGCATGGAGATCCGCGTCGGTGACTGCCTGTGGACTTCGGGCCCGACCGACCAGTACAAGGAAGTCCCTTGCGAGGGGGAGACGTTGCCCGATCTCAAGATCGTCGGCGAGCCGGACCCGTACGGCAACTGCCCACGCAAGGACGACATCAAGCTGGCGGAGGACTCCTTCCTGGACATCGCCGGGTTGGACGGTCCGACCTACTGCGCAAGACACGTCACACAACAGTGAGCGGACATCGACGACGGGGCCTAGCTCCACAACGTCACATGAATAGCCGGCCGGAACCGCCCCGCCGTAACCCCCGCACCACGCAACATCGCCTGCGTGGCCCGCGGCGTGGTGACAAACCGCCGCAACTCCGCGGCGGCGGCCGGCGCTTCGCGGTCGGGCAGGGCGAGCAGGTTCCAGGAGCCGCGCGCGGGAAGTTGAGGACCGGCGAGTTGACGGAGATCACCTTCGGCGAGGTCCTTCGTCACCGCGAAGGCGACCGCGAGGGCGACTCCTTTGCCGCGTTTGGCCTCGTCGACGGAGGCGGCATGACTCTGGAAGATCCGCTGGTTGTGTTCGGGGATGCCCAAGCGGCGCAGTACCGACGGCACCATGCCCGTCCGCCCCACCGCCGAGGGACCCAACAGCCAGGTCTGGCCGCGCAGTTCGGCCGCACCGGCAGTCGCCGCGGACGCGAGCGGATGGTCCGGTCCTACGACGGCGATCACCTGGTAGTTGAGGAAGTGCGTGCAGGTCGTGGCGTCGTCGAGGGTGGCGGGGCGGGGCCCGATGGCGACGTCAACCGCGCGGGTCAGCAGCAAAGAGGCGAACTTCTGCGGGCCGTGCACGCTCAGTTCGACGTCGAGGTCGTCGGCGCGCCCCGCGAACAGCTCGATCAGTCCGGGGGCGGCATGCTCGGCGAACAGGCTCGACGCGGCGACGCGCAGCAGTCGTCGGCCGGAGCCGGCCTGTTTCACTTCGAGGATCGTCCGGTCCTGCAGCCCCAGCATCTCGGCGGCGCGGCTGGCCAGCCGCAGCCCGCCGGGGGTGAACGCGAGCCCGTTGGCCGTGCGGGCGAAGAGCTTGTCGCCGAGTTCCCTGCGCAGATGCGCGATGTGGATGGAGACGGCGGACTCGGTGACGGCGAGATCGGCCGCGGCGGCCTTCACGGAACCAAGGCGTACGGTCGCCGCGAAGGCCCGTAGTTGCGCCGGAGTCAACCAGAACCTCCCGCACTCGCCACGGGTGCCCATTCACCTGTGCCCTGGACCTCAAATTAGCGCACTTGTTCGCCGAGAGCCATGGTCGCGCCGAGAGCCGCGGGAACACAGGAAAAGCACAGGCGGGAAAGTTCAGCGGCCTGCCAAAACCCGTACACCGCAAGGGTGTTGACGTGCACACACCGGCCTGCAAAGGTCTGGACCTGGCGCAGCCAGTAGCGCCCCCCACAGCCAAGAACCTGGAGTTGGCGTGCCTCATTCGACACCCCCCACCACAAACCCCGCAAGAGCCGCGAAGCCCCGCAGCCGGCGCCTTCGCCGCTCCGCCGTCGTCACCGTCCTCGGTGCGCTGGCCCTCGTGGTCGGTCAGGCGACGGCCGCCCAGGCCTCCGTGCTGACGGCGCTCCCGCAGAACGCGGACGGCCTGGAGCAGACCTTCTCCCCGGCCTACGACTACGACGGCGACGGCTGCTACGCCACGGCCGCCATCGGCACCGACGGCACCCTCAACCCCGGGCTGAAGCTCGGCGGCGACGTCAACGGGCACTGCCACGACCTCGCCCAGCTGAACAACTCCAACACGTACTCCCGGACGAAGTGCAACAACGACTGGTGCGCGGTGATGTACGCCAGTTACTTCGAGAAGGACCAGGTCACGCTGGGTCCGGCGGCCATCGGGCACACCCACGACTGGGAGCACGTCGTGGTGTGGATCAAGGACAACACGGTCCAGTACGTGTCGGTGTCGCAGCACTCCGCGTACCAGGTGTCGGCGGCCTCGGGGGTGCGCTTCGACGGCACACACCCCAAGATCGTCTACCACAAGGACGGCATCGGCTCGCACGACTTCCGCTTCGCCAACACGAACGACGAGCCCGCGGAGAACGCCACCGGCAACTGGTTCTACCCGCGTCTGGTGGGCTGGAACGGCTACCCGGCCGGCCTCAAGGACAAGCTCCTGGGCGCCGACTTCGGCTCGGCCACGCTGAAGATCAGGGACAGCGACTTCAACTACGCCCTGTCCATCGCCAAGCCGTCCGGCATCTCGTTCGACCCGAACGCGTGATGCCGGCCCGGCCTCGGAACCGCTCTCACGGGCGGGTCTCGTAGCGTGGTTTCGGGGTCGGGTGGATGTTCTGGTTGAGGCGGAAGACGTTGTCCGGGTCGCGGTCGGCCTTGATGCGGGCCAGGCGCTCGTAGTTGCCGCGGTAGCTGGCCCGGACGCGTTCCTGTCCTTCGTCCATCATCATGTTCACGTAGGCGCCGCCCGCCGAGTACGGGTGCAGGGCCTCCTGGTAGTCGACGGCCCACCTCTTGATGAGGCCGGTGTTGGCGGGGTCCCGGTCGACGCCGGCGAAGACGGAAGCCCAGCGCGCGTCGCGATACGCCCACGGGGTCTCGTCGTTGCCGACGTCGTGGGCGGCGCCGTCGATCGGGTAGAGGTGCATCGTCGACTGCGGGGTGGGCACCTCGGCGCCGAATTTGGCGTGGAGTTCGACGGCGTCGTCGGGGATGTCGTTCACGAAGTCGGCGCGCCAGTACCACTGGTCGCCGGGCGGGTAGAGCCCGTCGAACATGCCCTGCATGTCCGGGTGTTGCATCGGTCCGGCCGCGTGCAGCAGGGGTGTGGGCAGGGCGTCGAGCAGCGGGGCCATCTCGCGTGCGGCGGCTTCGGTGTCGCCGCCGGTGTAGCACCACACGACGCCGGCCGTCTTGCGCAGCTGGATCTCCTCGGGGAACGGCGGGGCGGGCGGGACGCTTCCGTACAGGAAGAAGGCGTTCAGTTCGCGGGGCGCGTTCGGCAGGAAGTCCCGGTAGGCGGTGAGGACTTCGGCGCTGATCTCGACCGGCCAGAAGGTGGGCCCGGCGACGACCGTGCTCACCTCGTGCAGCCGGAACAGGAACGAGGTGACGACGCCGAAGTTGCCGCCACCGCCCCGGACCGCCCAGAACAGGTCGCTGTTCTCGTCCGAACTCGCCCGTACCCGGCTCCCGTCGGCCAGCACGAGGTCGGCCTCCAGCAGGTTGTCGATGGTCAGCCCGCACTTGCGGGTGAGGTGGCCGAGCCCGCCGCCGGTGGCGATTCCGCCGACGCCGGTGGTGGAGATGATGCCGCTGGGGGTGGCGAGTCCGTGCGCGTTGGTGGCCCGGTCCACCTCGCCCCAGACACAGCCGCCGCCGACCCGTACCGTGCGGGCCTCGGGGTCCACGTGGATGTCCTTCAGCGGTGACAGGTCGGCGACCACTCCCCCGTCGACGGTGCCGAGTCCGGCTCCGTGGTGCCCGCCGCCGCGTACCGCGAGGGGCAGTTCGTGGGCGCGGGCGAAGGCGATCACGCGGGCCACGGCGTCCGCGTCGGCGCAACGGGCAATAAGGGCAGGCCTCTTGTCGATCATCGCGTTGTAGACGGCGCGGGCCTCCGGATAGGCGGCGTCGTCCGGGCCGATCAACTCCCCCGTGAAGTCGGTCAGTTCACGGCGAGCGGTCTGTGCGGGCGTGCTGGACATGCGGTCCCCCGTTTCGTGGTGCTCTGCATGACCTGCTCGTTCTATGTCGCCCGCGACTGTGCGGTCATCCGTGCGCGTCACCCAGCTCGGCGCCGTCGGGTACCTACGTTTCGCCGTACGGCAGCAGCCCGAGTTCCGTGGCACGGACGGCGGCCTGCCCTCTGGTGGGTGCGTCGAGCTTCTCCAGTACGGCCCGCACATGGTTGTCGACGGTACGGACGGACACCACGAGCCGGTCGGCGATCTCCGGGTTCGTGAGGCCGTCCACCAGCAGTCGTACGACCTGGAGTTGGCGCTCGGTGAGTCCGCCCGGGTTGCCCCGGGTCGCCGCGTGCGGGCCGCGCGGGATGTGGCGGACGCCGAGGGTGCGCAGTTCGGTGCGGACGAGGCGGGCGAGGGGTTCGGCGCCGAGCGCGTCGAGTTCGGCGAGCGCGGTGAGTTTGTCGGCCGGGTCGGGGCCCTCGGCGAGCGCGGCGGCGTGTTCGTAGGGGCAGCCTGCTTCCTGCCACAGATCCGCGGCCCGTTTCCACTCCCCGGCGGCCTGCAGCGCGTACGGGTGGTCACTGTCGTCGACGGCCACCGGGTGCCCGGCCTTGCTGAGCCAGTAGCCGAGTTCGGCCCGGTACGGCCCATGGTCGAGGTGGGCCGCCTGCGCATGGACCGGCTCCGCCGCCTCGATCACCGCCGCATGGTCGCCCCGCAGCCAGGCCGCCTCCGCCCGTGCCGCCGCCACCGGGCCCATGCGCTGCAACTCCCCGGCCCGTACGGCGATCTCCTGGGCCTGGGTGAGGAGTTCGTCGGCGCCCGGCCTGCCGCACCGGACGCGCACCCGGGCCAGGACGGTCAGCGCCGGGCAGCGGGCCGGTACGAAGTCATGCATCCCGTACTCGGCCTCTCGCTCGGCGTCGTCCCAGTCCGCCGCCGCGAGCCGGCGCATGGCCTGCTCGACGTGGAGGTAGTTGAGGAACCCCAAGTGCTCCGCGCGGTCGGCGAGTTCCAGGGCCGGGGGCAGGAAGCGGTCGGCCTCGGCGTAGCGGAGGTCGTCGAGGAGGGACCAGATGATGTTGGCGTAGGACCGGCAGGCGTGTTCGACCTCGCCCGCGGCCAGCGCCACCGCGAGGCTCTCCTCGACCTGCCGTCGCCCGTCCGGGTCCCCGCTGCGCCAGCGGGCGGTGCCCACGTTGTTGAGGGCGTGGGCCAGGATCGCCGCGTCGTCCGCGCGCCGGGCCAGGGCGATGGCGCGCTCGCCGTGCGCGATGGCCTCGGCATACCGGTCGGAGAGCATGCGCAGTTGGGCGGTGTTGCTGAGTGCGAGGGCCAACAGCCGGTCGTCACCGGCGTGTTCGAGGACGGCGATGGCTTCCCGTGCCGCGTCCTGGGCCTCCTGCGCGTGGCCCGCCCACCAGTGGATGCGGGACAGCCAGCGCAGATCGGCGCCGAGGGTGAGGGTGTCGCCGAGGGAGCGGCGCAGGGCCACGGCGTCGCGCTGGGCGGCGACGGCCTCGACGGAGTCGGCGACGGTGTAGCACTCCACCGCGTAGCGTTCGAGCAGGTCGGCGAGTTCGGCGGGCGGGTAGCGGTGCCGTTGCCGCAGCACGAGCCGTAGCTGGGCGGCGGCCTCGCGGTGGGCGCCCGCCTCGGTGGCGTCCCGGGCCGCGCGGGGGCCGTAGCGGGCGATGGCGTCCTGGTCTCCGGCCTGTGCGGCGTGGTGGACGACGCGGGCGGGGTCGGAGCCCGGCCGGAGCATGAGGGCGGTGAGCACATCGCGGTTGAGGTCGATGCGCCGGGCCGCGGGCAGGGAGTCGGCGACGGCGCGGCGGATCAACTCGTGTCGGAACGCGACGCGTTCGGGGGTCACCGTGAGGAGCCCCCGCTGTTCGGCGTCGGACAGCACGGCGACTCCGCCGGTCACCAGCGCGTCGACCAAGGGCCGTTCGACGGCCGAGGGCACGACGGCGAGTTGCTCCAGCGCGTCGACGGTCCGGCCGTCGAGTCCGCGCAGCCGGGCGAGCACCGCGTCGACGACCGTCGGGGGCACTCCCCCGGTACCGCCGGCCGCGAGGACCTCGGTGACGAAGAAGGGGTTGCCCGAGGTCACCTCGTAGACCTGCGCCGGGTCGAGCCGGCTGGCCGAACTCAGGCTGTGCACCGCCGACTTGGAGAGCCGGGCCAGCGGCAGCCGGTGCACGCGGTCCGTGCGGGACACCTGCCCGAGAAGGTGGCGCAGCGGGTGCTCGCGGCTCAACTCGTCGTCGCGGTAGGTGAGGACGAGTACGGCGGGCAGCCGATCCATCCGCCGGACCAGGAAGCGCAGGGCGTCCAGCGAGGCCTCGTCGGCCCAGTGGACGTCCTCGACGACGAGCACCGCCGGATGCGGTACACCGGCCAACTCCCCTTGCAGTGCCTCGTACACGCGGTGGCGGTCGCCGCCCTCCAGGACGGCCAGAGCGAGTTCGGTGCCGACGCTGCCGACGAGGTCGCGGAACGGGCCGAGGGGGCGGCGGGTGGCGAGGTCGTCGCACTGGCCCAGGAGGACGCGCGTGCCGTGCGGCAGCCGGTCCGGCATGGCCTTCACCAGGGTCGACTTGCCGATGCCTGCCTCGCCGAAGACGAGCACAACGGAGCCGGCCCCGTCCGCCGCCTCACGTGCGGCCGAGGCCAGTCGCGCCAGTTCGGGCTCACGCTCGAGGATCCCCCGATCCACGTGGCTGATTGTGCCACTCCCCCGCGAACTCCCGTACGGGTGTCACACTTCGGCCCTCCGCCGCCCTCTTGAACGCAGACACTCACGGGAGGCGTTCATGACCAGGACCGAACCGTCCGGGGCGACCGCGCAGCACCTGATCGAACTCTCGGCCGGGCCCCTCGCGTACGAGGACACCGGCGGCGACGGTCCCGTCCTGGTGCTGCTGCACGGCCTGTTGATGGACGCGTCGCTGTGGGCCGGTCCGATCGCCGAACTGTCCGCCGCCCACCGGTGCGTGGCCCCGACCCTCCCGCTGGGCGCGCACCGCCATCCGATGCGGGCGGACGCCGATCTGTCGCTGCCCGGGGTGGCCCGGCTCGTCGCCGAACTCCTCGACCGGCTGGATCTGCGGGACGTCACGCTCGTCGGGAACGACACGGGCGGGGCGCTGGCGCAGCTGCTGATGGCGGAGGGGGCCGCGCGCGTGGGGCGGGTGGTCCTCGTCTCCTGCGAGGCGTTCGACAACTTCCCGCCGGGTCTCACGGGCCGCACCCTCGTGCTCGCGGGGCGTCTTCCGCCGTGGTTGTTCGGGCAGTTCATGCGGCAGATGCGCGTGCGGGCGCTGCGCCGCCTGCCGTTCGCGTTCGGCCTGCTGACGAAGCGCGGCGACGCGGTCACCGCGCGCTGGACGGAGCCGGTCCGGCGGCAGCCGGAGATCCGCCGCGATGCCGTACGCGTACTGCGCGCCGCGTCGGCGGGCGGGCGCCGCCTGCTGGAGCGAACCGCCGTACGGCTGCGGGAGTTCGACCGACCCGCGCTGGTGGTCTGGGCGAGCGAGGACCGGGTGATGCCGCCCGAGCACGGGCGGCGGCTGGCTCAACTCCTGCCGCAGGGGCGGCTGGTGGAGGTGGCCGACGGCTACACGCTGCTCCCGCTGGACCGGCCCGTCGAACTCGCCCGGATCATCGGCGAGTTCGTACGCGCGACCGCGTCGGCCGCACCGGCCTGATCTGGTGCCTGCGGCGCGGCTTGGGGGCGTCGAGCATGCTGACGCCGTTGTAGTTGCGGCCGTTCACGTAGAACGTGGGCCCGGCGACGAAGGTGACGACGACGGCGACCACGCTGATCGAGAAGAGGACGGGGAGCGACTGGCCCTCGGGGAGGGTCTTGCCACCCTCGTGGATCGCGTAGGCGAGGGCGGCGAAGAACACGACCGCGCACACGACCCCGATGACACGCATGACGGCCGCGAGCGTGCGGGTGGTGGCCTGGTCGCGGACCTCGGCCAGCAGGGACGCCGAGCACTCGGTGCAGGTCAGTTCCACCGTGTGCTTGCCCGACGGGGGCCGCTTGACCGCGTAGTGGGCGTCGGTCCAGGTGATCGTGCGCGTCTTCGGTCTGATGACGCCGCCCGTGACCTTGTCACTGAGTATGTGCCGGACTGCGACCTCCGCGGTCCCCGATGTGCTCATGGTTCCTCCGACACGCCGCCCCGACGATCATCACGAATCCCGCACAGTGTGACCTGTGAGAACCGGCCACTCAATGGTCCTGGTGATTTCTTTTCCTTCGCCTACAACTTCTCAACTCAGCCATGACGTGCGGGACTTCTCCGGTCGCACCTCTTGACGGCTTTGGTGCAGACCTTTAGGTTCACCAGCCAACAGACCTCCCATGAATGCATTCCCCGCTCATATATGTGAACACTCGTGTTCACGTCTCACCGCCCTCCAGCCGGCGGCGTCCACCCCCCACCCCAGGACGAAAGGGCCCTCGTCATGCAACGCCTCGCCCTGCGCTGCGCCCTCGCGCTCTCCCTCGGCCTCACCGCCGTCGGCACCCTCGCAGCCCCCTCCGCCTCTGCCGCGACCGGCACCATCACCGGCCTCGGCGGCAAGTGTCTCGACGTCGCCGGCGCCGGCTCCGCCGACGGCACCGCCGTACAGATCTACGACTGCAACGGCACCGCCGCCCAGCAGTGGACGGTCGGCTCCGACGGAACCATCAGAGCCCTCGGCAAGTGCCTCGACATCACCGGCAATTCGACCGCCAACGGCGCCCAGCTCCAGCTGTGGACGTGCGGCGGCAGCGCCAACCAGCAGTGGACGGTCAGCGCCGCGCGCGACATCGTGAACCCGGCCGCCAACAAGTGCCTCGACGTCACCGGCAGTTCCACGGCCAACGGCACCCGCACCCAGATCTGGACCTGCTCCGGCGCCGCCAACCAGAAGTGGACCGCGCCCGCGGCCGGCGGTACGACCCCTCCCACGACCGCCCCGATGGCCGTAGCCCCGTACCTGTACAACGGCTGGGGAAACCCGCCCAGCCCCACGACTGTCATGAACGCGACCGGCGTGAAGTGGTTCACGCTGGCGTTCGTCCTGAGCAACGGCTACTGCAACCCGCAGTGGGACGGCGGCCGCGCGCTGACCGGCGGTGTCGACCAGACGACCATCAACACCGTGCGCGCCAACGGCGGCGATGTCGTCCCGTCCTTCGGCGGCTACAGCGGCAACAAGCTGGAGAGCTCCTGCTCCAGCGCGAGTGAACTGGCGGCGGCCTACCAGAAGGTCATCAACGCCTACTCGCTCAAGGCCATCGACATCGACATCGAGGCCGACGCCTACAGCAACGGGACCGTGCAGCAGCGGACCGTGGACGCGCTGAAGACCGTCAAGGCCAACAACCCGGGCATCAAGGTGTACGTCACCATCGGCACCGGGCAGAGCGGGCCCGACACGAGCCTCATCAACCGGGCCGCGTCCTCCGGGCTGACCGTGGACGCCTGGACGATCATGCCGTTCGACTTCGGCGGCGCCGGCCAGAACATGGGCACGCTCACCCAGCGGGCCGCCGAGGGCCTCAAGACCGCGCTGAAGAACGCGTACGGCTACAGCGACGACGCGGCCTACCGGGACATGGGCATCTCCTCGATGAACGGCATCACCGACAACAGCGAGACCGTCACCACCGCCGACTTCCAGACCATCCTCGGCTACGCGCAGGCGCACCACCTCGCGCGGCTGACGTTCTGGTCCGCCAACCGTGACCGTCCCTGCTCGGGCGCCTACCCGAACGACGACACGTGCTCGGGCGTGAGCCAGAGCAACTGGCAGTTCACCAGCATCTTCGCCCAGTACACCGGCTGACGGACGCCGCCCTCCGGCCTTTCCTCCCCACCCCCCATCACCACAGGAGAATCCGTGCTCAGACGGAAAAGACTGTCCGGCCGCCACGCCATACCGAGAGCGCTCACGGCTGTCGCGCTCGTGGCGACCACCGTGACCGGAATCGAGTTCGCCACGCAAGGTTCGGCGAGCGCGGCGAACTCGGCGGCGGCCGCGCTGCCGACCGGCTACACCACGGTGGTCAACAAGGGCAGCGGCAAGTGCGTCGACGCCCGCTCGGCCGCGAGTGCCGACGGCACCGCCGTCCAGCAGTACACCTGCAACGGAAGCACCGCGCAGAACTGGCAGTTGGTCGCCACGAGTGACGGCTACTACCGGGTGAACAGCAACCTGAACGCGGCCGAGGCCTGGGACGTCACCGGCGTCTCGACCGCCGACTCCGCGCTCATCCAGCTGTGGACGTACTCCGGCGGCAACAACCAGCAGTGGCTGCCGGTCGTCGAGTCGGACGGCGCCTACCACTTCGTCAACCGCAACAGCGGGAAGTGCCTGGACGTCCCGAGCGCCTCCACCGCGGACAGCGTGCAGCTCGCGCAGTACACGTGCAACGGCACGGCCGCGCAGTCGTTCACGCTCGGCGGCGGCGCCACGAACCCGCCCGGCACCCCGGACTTCGGCCCGAACGTGACGGTGTTCGACCCGTCGATGTCGGCGTCCAGCATCCAGTCCAAGCTGGACTCGGTCTTCTCCCAGCAGCAGACCAACCAGTTCGGCTCGGCCCGGCAGGCCCTGCTGTTCAAGCCGGGTACGTACAGCGCGAACGCCAACGTCGGCTTCTACACGCAGGTCGCCGGTCTCGGCTTCTCGCCGGACGACGTGACCATCAACGGTTCCGTGCACGCGGAGGCCGACTGGTTCCAGGGCAACGCGACGCAGAACTTCTGGCGCGACGCCGAGAACCTGTCGGTCAACCCCACCGGCGGCACCGACCGTTGGGCCGTCTCGCAGGCCGCGCCGTACCGGCGCATGCACGTGCGCGGCAACCTGGCGCTGGACGACGGTGGTTGGTCCAGCGGCGGCTTCATCTCCGACACCAAGGTCGACGGCCAGATCCAGTCCGGGACCCAGCAGCAGTTCCTCACCAGGAACTCCACGATGGGCAGTTGGTCCGGCTCCAACTGGAACATGGTCTTCGTCGGCGACCAGGGCGCACCCGCCCAGTCCTTCCCGACGTACACCAACGTCGCCAGCTCCCCGACGATCCGCGAGAAGCCCTTCCTCTACGTCGACAGCGCGGGCGCCTACCAGGTGTTCGTGCCCGGACTCCAGTCCAACGCCGTCGGTACGACGTGGAGCGGGAAGACCCCGGCGGGCAAGTCGCTGCCGATCGACCAGTTCTACATCGTCAAGCCCGGCGCCACCGCGGCCGACATGAACACCGCCCTCGCGGCCGGCAAGAACCTCCTGGTCACCCCGGGCGTCTACCACCTCAACCAGACGCTGAACATCACGCGCCCCGACACGGTCGTGCTGGGCATGGGCCTGGCCACCTTCGTGCCGGACGGCGGGATCACCGCGATCTCCACCGCCGACGTGGACGGCATCGAGCTGGCGGGCCTGCTGATCGACGCGGGCACCACCAACTCCGCGACGCTGGTGCAGATCGGCCCGTCCGGTTCGACCGCCACCCACGCGTCCGACCCGACGCAGTTGTCCGATGTCTTCGTCCGCATCGGCGGCGCCACCGTCGGCAAGGCCACCAACTCCGTCGTCATCAACAGCGCCAACACGATCATCGACCACACCTGGATCTGGCGGGCCGACCACGGCAACTCCGGCACGGTCGGCTGGACCACCAACACGGCGGACACCGGGCTGATCGTCAACGCCGCCAACGTGACGGCGTACGGCCTGTTCGTCGAGCACTTCCAGAAGACCCAGGTCGTCTGGAACGGCAACGGCGGCAGAACGTACTTCTTCCAGAACGAGATGCCCTACGACCCGCCGAACCAGGCCTCCTGGATGAACGGCACCGGCAAGGGCTATCCCGCCTACAAGGTCGCCGCCAACGTAACCACCCACGAGGCGTGGGGACTTGGCAGCTACTGCTACTTCAGCTCCAACTCCAGCGTGGTCGCCGATCGCGCCTTCGAGGTGCCGAGCGTGTCCGGGGTCAAGTTCCACGACATGGTGACCGTCTCGCTGGGCGGGGTCGGCACGATCAGCCACATCATCAACAGCACCGGCGGACCGTCCAACTCCAGTAGCAACGTCGCCTACTTGACCAACTACCCGTAGACCGCACGGAAAGGATCGATCACCAGATGAACACCATCAGATCCGGTTCCACCCGCGCGCTCCTGCGGGTCCTCCTCCTACTGGCGACACTGCTGGGCCTCGCGGCCGTACCGCCCGCCGCCCAGGCGAGCACCGCGGCGACGCCGTTCAAGATCCTCGCGCTCTACAGCGGGACCTACGACGCGGCGCACATCGACTTCGACAAGGAGGCGAACGTCTGGTTCCCGCAGCAGGCGGCGGCCAACGGCTACACCTACACGGCCAGCACCAACTGGGACCTGCTCGCCAACGGCGGGGTCAACGCCTACCAAGTCGTCCTGTTCCTCGACGACTTGCCGCAGACCGCCACCCAACGCACCGGTTTCGAGGCGTACATGAGGGGCGGCGGCGGCTTCATGGGCTTCCACGTTTCCGCCTTCACCACGAACGCGGCGAGCTGGTCCTGGTACCACAACACGTTCCTCGGCTCGGGGAACTTCGTGTCCAACACCTGGGGTCCGACCGCGGTGACCCTGAAGGTGGAGGACCACTCGATCCCGCCCACCGCCGCCCTGCCGGCCACGTTCACCTCGTCGGTCAGCGAGTGGTACAGCTGGTCCAACGACCTGCGGCAGAACCCGGACATCAAGATCCTCGCGTCGATCGACCCGAGCAGTTTCCCGGTCGGCACCGATCCCAACCAGTCCTGGTACAGCGGGTATTACCCGATCCTGTGGACCAACACGAAGTACAAGATGCTGTACGCGAACTTCGGCCACAACGCGATGAACTACACGACCAACACGCGTCTGTCGTCGACGTTCGCGAGCGCGACCCAGAACCAGTTCCTGCTGAACGGGCTCAAGTGGCTGGGCGGGGGCGACACTTCGACGCCGCCGACGGACACCCCGATCTCGGAAACGTCCTGGTACTCCGTACAGAACGGCGGCAACGGCACCTGCGTGGACGCCCGTTCGGCGGCCACGGCCAACGGGACGGCGATCCAGCAGTACGCCTGCAACGGCACGACGGCGCAGCAGTACCAGTTCCGCTCCACCGACAGCGGGTACATGCAGATCACCGCGCGCGGCAACCCGGCGCAGGCCATCGACGTGGTCGACCGCTCGACGGCGGACAACGCGCCGTTGCAGCTGTGGGCCTACTCCGGCGGCACGAACCAGCAGTGGCAGCCCGTGAAGGAGACGAGCGGGCGCTACCACTTCATCGCCCGCCACAGCGGCAAATGCCTGACCGCCGCCACGGCGGCGACCAACAGTGTCCAGCTCACCCAACGGACCTGTGACGGCTCGACCGTGCAGGCCTTCCAACTCGCCGTGCAGTCCTGAGCCTGCACGGCGACCAGGGGTGCCTCCGTCGTATCGCGGGTCGATACGTCGGAGGCACCCCTTCGTTCTCGCCCCCCGCTCCGGCCGCCGAGCCGTTCCCTCCGCGACGTTCTCACCGCTAACAAGATCCTGTTGTCGGCGATACGCATCTCTGTTATCGTCGATTACATGAACACGAGATCGCTGATAATCGAGGCGGCGGCGGAGCTGATCGCCCAGTCGCCGAGCGGCGACGTCTCGACCCGCGCGGTGTGCGAGGCGGCGGGTGTCCAACAGCCCGTGCTGTACCGGCTGTTCGGCGACAAGGACGGGCTGCTGGCGGCGACGGTCGACCATGTGTGGGACCAGTACCTGGAGACCAAGCGCGCGGCGGAGAAGTCGGCGGACCCGTTGCGGGATCTGCTCGCCGGGTGGGACAGCCATGTGGCGTTCGCGCTGGCGCATCCCAACGCCTACAAGTTGATGTTCGCCCCGGCGCTGCGGTCGATGCCGGAGGCGGCGCGGGAAGCGCTGCGGATCCTCCGCGCGGTGCTGGAGCGGCTCGCCGCGCAGGGCCGGATGCGGATCGCACCCGGGATCGCGGCGCAGATGGTCATGACGGCCACCACCGGTGTGGCGCTGGCGCTCATCACCCGCCCCGAGCTGTATCCGGACGCCGGGCTGTCGACGCTGGTCCGCGACGCGATGGTCCAGGCGATCCTGCTCGACCCCGCGGCGGACACGACGGCCCACGACGCCCGCGCGGCGGCGGCCACCACACTGCTCGCCTCCCTGGACGACCTCACTCCCGAACCGTTCACCCCCGCGGAGTCGGCCCTGCTCGGGCAGTGGCTCACGCAGATCCCCACCTCCACCCAGCTCCCCACCTCACGGAAGGGCCCTCACCATGACTGACACCCACACCCCCACCCGCGTCGCCCTGATCACCGGCGGCTCCGGCGGCATAGGCCGCGCGGTCGCGGAACGCCTCGCCAAGGACGGCATCGCCATCGGCGTGCACTACGCCGGCAACAAGGCCCGCGCCGACGAGACCGTCGCCGCGATCACCGCGGCCGGCGGCCGGGCGATCCCGGTCGGCGGGGACGTGGCCGACGAGCAGGAGATGGCCGCCGCCTTCGACGCGGTCGAGGCCGAGTTCGGCGGGCTCGACGTGGTCGTCAACACCGCCGGGATCATGGTCCTTTCACCCATCGCGACCATGAACCTGGACGACCTCGACCGCATGCACCGCACCAACATCCGCGGCACGTTCGTCGTCTCCCAGCAGGCGGCCCGCCGGGTGCGCGCGGGCGGCGCGATCATCAACTTCTCCACCACCGTCACCCGCACCAAGTTCCCGACGTACGGCGGCTATGTGGCGAGCAAGGCCGCGGTCGAGGCGATGACTCTCGTACTCGCCCGCGAGCTGCGCGGCAAGGACATCACCGTCAACACGGTCGCCCCCGGCCCCACCGCCACCCCCCTCTTCCTCGACGGCAAGGACGAGACGACGGTCCAGAACCTCGCCAAGGCGGCCCCGCTGGAGCGCCTCGGCACCCCGGACGACATCGCGGAGTCGGTGGCGTTCCTGGCCGGCCCGGCGCGCTGGATCAACGGGCAAGTACTCTTCGCCAACGGCGGGTTGGCGTGACCGGGGAGGAATCCAGAGATGGATCCGGCGACTGCCGGACACCTTCGGGAGGAAGCTCGCCGAGTGGCCCTCCGCAAGACCGGTCGCCTACGTGGAGGCAGCGTCCTTCGGTGGCGTCGGCGAGCAGCGGGCCGTCGCCCGGATCCACGGGGCACTCGCGTGGGGACCGTTGGACCGACCGGCGACGGGGATCAGCCCGATCTCACATGCTCTGCGCCGTGAGCGGCCAGGACACGTTCACGGCCGTGGGCCCGGACCACCATCGGCACGACGACGGCCGGCTCTCCGCTTCCCCATGACGGCCCGGCCGCCCCGGCTAACCCACCGCGTCCGCCACTTCCCGCCGATACGGCTCCCCGCCCCCGAACAGCTCTTCGGACACGGCCCGTACGGCGTTGACAACCAGCGGAGCGACAAGTTCCAGCGGCGCACGGCCGTCCCCGACGACCGAGATCGCGCCGACCGGACCGTCGGGTCCGCGCAGGGCGAGGCCGACGCATCCGAGGTCGGGGAAACACTCGCCCCGGTCGATCGCGAGCCCGTTGCGACGGCGTACGGTGCCCAACTCGCGGTGGAGCAGGTCGAGTCGGCCGATGCTGTGCGAAGTGCGGCACTCCATCGCCTTCTGATAGCGGGCGTCGATCTCCTCCGGGCTCAGCCAGGCCAGCATGGCCTTCCCGAGCCCGGTGCAGTGAGCGACCGCGCGTCCGCCGACCCGGGAGGGGATGTCGACGGCCGCCCGGCCTCCCACCTTGTCGAGGTAGTAGATCTCCGGGCCGTCGAGCACGGCGAGATGGACGACCATTTTCGTGCGGACGGCCAGGTCGAGGAGTTGCGGCGCTGCCGCCGCACGCAGCGTGCTGTGCCCGATCTCCCGCCCGCCGAGACCGAGCGCCCGCGGTCCCAGCGCGTACCCGGCGACCGTGTGGTGCAGCCAGTCCAGGCGCACAAGCTGGTCGAGGATCCGGTGGGTGGTCGAGCGCGGCAAGTGGGTCCGGCGGGACACCACTTCGAGGGTGAGGTGTGTCTGGGGCCGCTCGAAGAGGTCCATGATCAGCGTCACGCGCTCCATCATCGACGGCGGCAGCGCATGCCGGTCGGCCTCGTATCGCGGGTCCAGGCGAAGGGCAGACGTCATCGTCAATGCCTCTCTGCTCAAACTGAAATCAATTCTAGTTCGGCGCCGGCGTCAACGTATCAACGGCATCGGACGCGAGCCAAGAGGCGTGCACGAGTTTATTGGTACGGCCGGTCCAATCAATACGAAAAAGCGCCGCTCCCGGCACACGGTCCGGGGAGCGGCTTTGCGGAAACGCGTGATCAGCAACCGCGCGTCAGGTCGAGCGCGATGTCCACGATCATGTCCTCCTGCCCACCGACCAGCCCTCGCCTGCCGACCTCCTGAAGGATGGTGCGCGCGTCGAGGCCGTACTGACCGGCCGCCGTCTCCGCGTGCCGCAGGAAGCTGGAGTAGGCACCCGCGTAGCCGAGGGTCAGGGTCTCCCGGTCGACGCGCACCGGACGGTCCTGGAGCGGGCGGACCAGGTCGTCGGCGGCGTCCTGGAGCGCGAAGAGGTCACAACCGTGTTCCCAGCCAAGGAGGTTGGCCACCGCGATGAACGGCTCGACCGGGCAGTTGCCCGCGCCCGCGCCCTGTCCTGCCAGGGACGCGTCCACCCGGGTCACGCCCTCCTCCACCGCGGTCACCGAGTTGGCGACCGAGAGGGAGAGGTTCTCGTGCGCGTGGATGCCGATCTGGGTGTCCGGGTCGAGTACGTCACGGTAGGCACGGATGCGGTCACGTACGCCGTCCATGGTCAGCCGGCCGCCGGAGTCGGTGACGTACACACAGTGTGCGCCGTAGGACTCCATCAGCCGTGCCTGGCGGGCGAGTTCGGCGGGGTCGGTCATGTGGGCCATCATCAGGAAACCGGAGACGTCCATGCCGAGTTCTCGGGCGGTGGCGATGTGCTGGGCCGCCACGTCGGCCTCGGTGCAGTGGGTGGCGACGCGGACCGAGCGGACGCCGAGCGAGTACGCCTGCTTGAGTTCGGCGATGGTGCCGATGCCGGGCAGCAGCAGGGACGTGAGCGTCGCCCGGTGGATGGCGCCGGCCGCGGCCTCGATCCATTCCCAGTCGGTGTTGCTGCCGGGGCCGTAGTTGAGGCTGCCGCCGGACAGGCCGTCTCCGTGGGCGACCTCGATGGCGTCCACGCCCGCCTGGTCCAGGGCCGCGCTGATGGCGGCCACGTTCGCGGGCGTGATCCGGTGCCGGATGGCGTGCATGCCGTCCCGGAGGGTGACGTCCTGGACATAGAGCCTGGGGGTCACCGGGTCACCTCCGTGGAGAAGCGCCGGGCGAGGCGCTCGGCGACCCGCAGGGCGGCCGAGGTCATGATGTCGAGGTTGCCCGCGTAGGCGGGCAAGTAGTGGGCGGCGCCCTCCACTTCGAGAAAGACGGACACCTTGGTGGTGACCTCGGAGGCGTCCCCGGTGAAGAGCGTGTGGACCGGATCACCCGCCGGGATCGGAGTGAACTGCACCTGCTGCTTGAGGCGGTAACCGGGCACGTACTCGGCGACCGCGTCCACCATGCCCTCCACCGAGGCCCGGACCTCCTCCTGGTCCGCGTCGCCGATCAGGCAGTACACGGTGTCGCGCATGATCAGCGGAGGCTCGGCCGGGTTGAGCACGATGATCGCCTTGCCCCGCCGGGCACCGCCCACCTTCTCGATCGCGGCCGAGGTCGTCTCGGTGAACTCGTCGATATTGGCCCGGGTTCCGGGTCCGGCCGATTTCGAGGCGATCGAGGCGACGATCTCGGCGTAGGGCACGGGTGTGATCCGGCTGACCGCGTGCACGATCGGGATGGTGGCCTGCCCGCCGCAGGTGACCAGGTTGAGGTTGTCGACATCGTTGGCGAGGTGCTCGTCGAGGTTGACCGGCGGTACGACGTACGGGCCGATGGCGGCGGGAGTGAGATCGACGAGCCGTTTGCCGTACGGGGCGAGCCGCTTGGCGTTCTCGACATGCGCCTTCGCGGACGTCGCGTCGAAGACGATCCCGATGTCGTCGAAGCCCTCCATCCGGATCAGGCCGTCCACGCCCTCGTGAGTGGTGGGCACCTTCATGCGCGCGGCGCGGGCGAGGCCGTCCGAGTCCGGGTCGATGCCCACCATCGCGGCCATCTCCAGGGTGTCGGACAGCCGTAGCACCTTGATCATCAGGTCGGTTCCGATGTTGCCGGAGCCGATGACGGCCACCTTGGTCTTCGTCATCCTTGGTCCTTGGGTGAGAACGTCGCGGACACCGTGCCGAGGCCCGTCAGCTCGGCCCGTACGGTGGTTCCTGGCGGGGTGGGGACAAGCGGACCGAGTGCGCCGGAGAGCACCACCTGACCGGCCCGCAGCGGGTCGCCGAACTCCCGGGCGGTGCGCGCCAGCCAGAGCAGCGCGGCGAGCGGGTCGCCGAGGCAGGCGGTGCCGTCGCCCGCGGACGCGAGCTTCCCGTCGGCGTACAGCCGCATCGTCACGTCCCGGGGTTCGAACGCCTTCAACTCGACCCGCTCGCCACCGAGTACGAACAACCCGCTGGACGCGTTGTCGGCCACGGTGTCGGTGATCGCGATGTCCCAGTCGGCGACCCGGCTGTCCACGATCTCCAGCGCGGCGACGGCGTACGCGACGGCGGACCGGACCCGCTCGACGTCGAGATCGTCGTGGTCGAGGTCGTCGGCGAGGACGAACGCGATCTCCGCCTCGACCCTGGGTTGCAGCAGCCGTTCGCTCGGCACCACCGGCAGTGCGCTGACGTCCATGTCGGCGAGGAGCACCCCGAAGTCGGGCCGGTCGACACCGACTTGGCGCTGCACCGCCTCGGAGGTGAGCCCGATCTTGCGGCCGACGACGCGTGCTCCGGCCGCGATCCGGTCGGCCACGACACGCTGTTGGACGGCGTAGGCGAGGCTGATGTCGCTCGCGCCGAGCAAGTCCCTTACGGGCGGGCAGGGTTGCCGGTCACGGGCCGCACGGGTGAGTCGTACGACCGCCTCGGCCACGGCCGCCTCACGGTCCGCCACAGCCCTCGGTTCCCAAACGTCTGTCATTCGCATCCCCAACTCGTGATGACCTCCAGCCTGGGCATCCGTGCCCGATCACGGTCCCGCGGGTTCCGCTCACCGGGACTCGGTCCGGGGGTGGACAACGGGTCTCGCTCAGCGAGATGACCGGCCGGAGCCGCCGAAGTGGCTCGATACCGTCGCCCGCACATTGCGAGAGGTTCTGGCGTTGAGCCGCGCTCGGCCGTCGAGCAACGTCAGCACACCTGAGGAGGTCAGGATGACCAGCAGCGAGGACGTCTACGACGTGATCGTCGTCGGGTCGGGCGGGGGTCTGGTCGGTGCCCATCTGGCAGCGTCACGCGGGCTGCGGACGCTCGTCATCGAGAAGACGGACCGTGTGGGCGGCACCACCGCCTACTCCGGTTCCGGTCTGTGGTACCCCGGTTCCGCGCCCATGCGACGGGCCGGACTCGACGACAGTGTCGAGGACGCGAGGACCTATCTCCGCAGCACCGTCGACGACGCGTCACGCGAGCCGCTCCAGGATGCCTACCTGCGGGCCGGCGTGGAGTTGATCGACGAGCTGGAGAAGAATCCGTGGTTCCAGTCGTTCGTGCACCTCCCGGTGCCGGACTACTATCCGACGGTCACCGGCTCGTCCCCGACGGGGCACACCGTTTTCCCGCCGCAGGTCACCGTCGCCGAACTCGGAGACCATGCCCGGCTGGTCCGTGCCTGCCTGCCCACCCAGCGATGGGGCCATGACGAAGGCCCGGTACTCAGCGGTGGCCGCGCGCTGATCGGCAGGACGTTGGCGGCGTTCCTGGAGACGGGCCACGGCTCGCTCCGCCTCAACACCGCGTTGGAGGGCCTCGTCGTCGAGGACGGCAGGGTCGTCGGCGTGGAGGCGTTGAGCGACGGCGAACAGGTCACGTTCCGCGCCACGGGCGGGGTGATCCTCGCGGCCGGCGGATTCGAGCGCAACCGCGAGCTGCGCGAGAAGTACCAGCCGGTTCCGGAGCGCGGCAGCGAGTGGACCCACGGCGCCCCCGGCAACACGGGCGACGCGCTCCAGGCCGGCATCGCGGTCGGTGCCGCCACCGACCTGCTCGACGCGGCCTGGTTCACGCCCGGACTCGTGTGGCCGGACGGCCTTCCGCTCTTCCACACGGGCACCCGGGGCGGAATCTGGGTCAACGCGGCGGGCGAACGCTTCGTCAACGAGACCCGCCCCTACGACCAGGCGGGCCGCGAGATCGTCCGCCTGCACACCACCACAGGCGTCTCGCACATCCCCGCCCACTGGATCATCGACCAGCGCCAGCTCGACCGGGACAGCTTCGGCGGCCCCTACGACGAGCCGGTCCGCCCCGAGTGGTTCGAGTCGGGTGCGCTGAAGAAGGCCGACACCCTTGAGGAGTTGGCGCGGCTGATCGACGTACCGCTGGAAGCCCTGCGCGCGACCGTCGAGGAGTTCAACGGCTACGCGCGGACCGGCGTCGACGAGAGGTTCCATCGTGGCGAGACACCCTGGGACCAGATGGCGCAGTACGTCCTGGGGTTCCCCGCCCTGCCCGAGCTGAACTACCCGGCACCGCCGCCCACGACCGAGTGGCCCAACCCGCTGCTGCCCCCGCTCGACACCCCGCCGTACTACGTCGCGACCATCCTCCCCGCGGACATCGGCACCAAGGGCGGCCTGAAGATCGACGAGCACGCGCGGGTGCTGCGCCCGGACGGCTCGCCGATCGAGGGGCTCTACGCGGCGGGCAACACCGCGGCCGCGATGACGGGACGCGTGTACCCGGGCGCGGGGGCTCCCATCGGTTCGAGTGTCGCGTTCTCGTACCTGGCGGTGCTGGACATCGCGAGCGGCACGGACTGACGCGTCAGAGCCAGCGCCGGAACGGCTCCCTGAACACCACCACGTCCGGACGCTTTCGGCCTACGACCCTTTCCGCGAGAGTCGTCGCGGAGAAATGTGAGGCCGTCAGCGGCCAGGCGATGACCACCGTCGAGAGGGCGACCATGATCGGATATTCGGTGATGAGCTGGTCCGCGCTCCAGTACGTCAGCAAGGTGAATGCCGACATGAAAGAGGCGGGCAGGGAGAACACTCCCAGGACGAAGGCGACTCCCAGCAATGTCTCCAGCAGGGGCATCGCGAATCCGAAGAAATGCGGCCAGCCCGCGAGTCCGAAATCGGCGAAACTCTTGAAGTAACCCGGAACCCTGCTGTTCGACTTCGCGCTGTTCGCCACCAGCAGGATGTCCGCAGCCCCGAAATGCGCCCGGTATTTCAACGTTCCTTCATGGAGCCACAGGACACCGAGGGCGACTCTGATCGCGCCGGCGAGGGCCGCCGCGATCAGAGTCGGGCGCGAATGGGACGACTTCATGACAGTTTCGCGGCGCCGAATACCGCCTTCGCCTTGTCGCAGTGGATGACCACGTTGCTGTACATGGACGCGTCGACGCCGTTGAGCGTGAACATCTGGGACTTCTCGTCGTACTTGACGCCACCGAGCTGCTTGCCCGCCGACACGGCGGCTTCATCCGTGCCGTTCGTGAGGTAGACATGCAGGTCCGGGCCCTCGTCGGACGTGAAGCCGGAGAGCGTGACGCCCGAACCGCTCACCTGTGCGGAGCCGGTCACCTTCTTGCCGTTGAGCCCTGCGAACATTCCCGTCCTGTCGGCCGACTTCATCGCCGCCTTCGAGGCCGACATGGAGGGTGCCGCCTTCGAGGTGGAGTCGCTGTTGTCGGACCCGCCGCACGCCGTGAGCGTGAAGGAAAGAGCAACGAGAGCCACGCCGACAAACCCGATTTTCCGCATGCCAAACTTCCTGTTCTTGATTCCGCCGGGAATCGGCGGCAAGAGGAACGGGCTGCCGCCGACGGGAACCAAGCTACCTACGGAATACGGGAAATGACCCCGCGACCAGGGGGACGTAAGAATTGCTTCACATTTACGCGGCGACCACCGCGACCACGGCGGCTACGGCGTGAGCAGCAACCGTGCGGCCAGGCGCATGTTGGTCTCCGCCTCCGCGGTGGAGAGCTCCTCGGTGAGCATGGCCACGAACAGCCCCCACCAGCCGTAGATGAGCAGGCGCGCCCTGCTGCGGTCGGTCGCCGAGGCCTCGCGGACGCCGGCACGGAGCAGCCGCAGGATGGCCTGTCCCAGGGCGCTGTCGACGAGGTCCATGCGGGCCGGGACGACACTCGTGTACTCGGTGAACGACGACAGTGCCACCGCCGAGGCGAGCAGGGGGCTGTCCAGCAGCTTCACGCTGAGCGTGATGAGCAGCTCGGCGACCTCGGCGGCGGCGTCCGTGCCCTCGGCGGCGACAGCGAGGTTCTCCCGACCGTTCTCGTGGCCGCCGAGGTACTGCTCGATGTGCCACTCCAGGACGGCCATGAACAGGTACGGCTTGGACGGGAAGTAGCGGTACAGGGTGGCGATGGCGACGTCGGCCTCCTTGGCCACGTCGTGCATCTGCACGCTGGCGAGCCCCTCACGGGCGCCGAGTTCGGAGGCGGCGCGGAGGATGCGGACCCGGCGGGCGATCTGGCTGCTCGACATCGGGGCCGCCGGTTGCCGTCCCTCAGCGGGTCTCGCCACGTCGTCCCCCATGTCGTCCGGTGCTCCCGCCGACGCTCAGGATGCCTCGGGGCGGGTCAGGAAGGCCAGGACCGCGCTCTCCCATGCCTCCTTCTGCTCGATCATGGCCCAGTGGCCGCAGTCGGGCAGCACATGCAGTTCCGCTTTCGGAATCGTACGCATCGGGATCAGCGCGCTCTCCAGCGGTGTGACCCGGTCGTCGCGGCCCCAGGTCAGCAGGGTCGGCGCGGTGATCTTGTGGAGGGCGGCCCAGATGGGCTGGTCGGAGTGGGCCTGCGCGGCCTGCATGGCGGCCATGGCCTGCCGGCCGTAGATCCGGCGGGAGGCCTCCAGGGTCGCGGGTTCGGTGGCGGTCGCCCACCGTTCCTCGATGAGTTCCTCGGTGAGGAGGGCCGGGTCGTGGACCATCGACCGCAGCCACTGGACCAGGTTCTCGCGGGTCGGGTTCTCGGCGAACTCGACCAGCAGGTTGAGGCCTTCGCTGGGGCCCGGCGAGAGGATGTTGCGGCCCACGCCACCGATGGTGACGACCCTGCGGAACAGGTCCTTGTGGGCGACGGCGAGTCCGGCGGCGACGAAGCCGCCCATGGAGTTCCCGATGACGTCGACGCGGTCGAGGCCGAGGCCGTCGAGGAAGCGCAGGACGGCCTTCGGGGCCGCCATCATGGGGTTCTCGTCGGTGGGGTCGCTGACGCCGAACCCGGGGAATTCCAGGGCGAGGCAGCGGAAGTGCCGCGCGAACACGGGGAGGTTTCCGCGGTAGTTGCGCCAGCCGGTCACGCCGGGACCGGAGCCGTGCAACAGGAGCAGGGGCGGCCCGTCGCCCGCCTCGTGGTAGCGCAACGTGCCCTCGGCGGTGCGCAGTTCGCGCAGCGTGTCCTCAGCGGTGAGTGTCATGACGGTGCGTGGCCTCCGGTCGCGGGGTGACGGGCGACAGTCACCGTGCCACCGCGTCCCGGCCGGGCGCCGCACTCCTCCCGATCAGTGGGACGTGCACGGCCCCTGGTCGGCCGGGCTGATTAGCGTCGGGCTGCCAGGACTTGACGACGGTGATGGGAGAGCCTGATGGGTGTGCGCTCACTCGGGTATGTACGGCTGGAGTCCAGCGACATCGAGAAATGGAAGGTGTTCGGGGCGGATTTCCTCGGCCTGATGCCAGTTGAGGGCGGCGACCCGGAGTCCCTGTACTACCGGATGGACGACTATCCGGCCCGCATCGTGGTCTCCCCCGGTTCACAGAGCGGGATGACCGCCCTGGGCTTCGAGGTGATCGACGAGCGAGAGTTGGCCCGGCTGGTCGCCGACGTCGAGAAGACCGGCATCACGGTGACCGCCGGCACCGAGGACGAGGCCGCGGAACGCAAGGTCACCGGCTTCGTCAAGTTCGACGACCCGGGCGGCAACCCGGTCGAGCTGTTCTACGGCGCGATCCTCGACCACGTTCCGGTGCAGACCCCTCTGGTCTCTGGGTTCCTGACCGGTGACATGGGCTTCGGGCACGCCATCGTCTCCGCAGAGGACGCGCGGGGCACCTTCGACTTCTACGTCAACGTCCTCGGCTTCATCGAGCGCAACACGATGCGCTCACCGGGCGGCACGACGTGGTTCATGGGCTGCAACCCCCGCCACCACACCCTGGGCGTCACGCCGGCGCCGGGCCCCGGGCGGCTGCTGCACTTCATGGTCGAGGGCAGGACATTGGACGACGTGGGGCGCGCCCTGGACCGGGCCGCGAAGCTCGAGGTCCCGATGATGCACTCGCTCGGCAAGCACACCAACGACCGCATGGTGTCGTTCTATGTGTGGTCGCCGGAGAACTACGCCGTCGAGTTCGGCTGGGACGGACTGAAGGTGCCGGAGCCGGTGCCCGTCTACGAGATCACCGACGGCGCGTTCTGGGGCCACCACTTCACCCCGCCGCCGCAGCCCGCCGGCTGACCCGAGCACAGCCGACAAGAGCCCCACGGCGACGGCCGTGGGGCTCCTCCGTGTCACCGCTCGACGGTGACGGCCCGCTCCGGGCAGGCCAACTCCCCGTCCCTGGCCGCCTGTTCGAGTTCCGGCGGCACCTCGCCGTCGAAGGGCAGCGCGTAGCCGTCGTCGTCGAGCCGGAAGACCTCCGGCGCCGCCGCCGCGCACCGCGCGTGCCCGGAGCACAGCGACGAGTCGATCCTGACCTTCATCGGGGTTCTCCTTCGTGGATACCCCCGGCTTCGGCCGGGGGAGGAAGCGAAGCTCCTGCGGAGCAGGGCAGGGAAAGCCGGTTCGCCGTCAGGGCGGACCGGTGTGCGCCGTCCACCGGCCGGCACCCGCCACTCACACGGGGGTTGATACGGTGTGAGGTATGGCGCGGCAGGTCAAGCGGGCGTTCAAGTACCGCTGTTACCCCACGGACGAGCAGGCAGCGGAGTTGTCGCGTACGTTCGGCTGCGTCCGCCTCGTCTACAACAAGGCGCTGGAAGAGCGCACCCGGGCCTGGTACGGGGAGCAGCGCCGCGTCTCCTACGTGCAGTCGTCGGCCGCGCTGACCGAGTGGAAGAAGACCGAGGAGCTCGCCTTCCTGACGGAGGTGTCCTCCGTTCCGCTCCAGCAGGCGCTGCGCCACCTGCAGACGGCGTTCGGGAACTTCTTCGCCCAGCGGGCGAAGTACCCGCGCTTCAAGTCGAGGAAGAAATCCCGCGCGTCGGCCGAGTACACCCGCTCCGCCTTCACGTGGCGCGAGGAACAGCTGACGTTGGCGAAGATGGCCGACCCTTTGGACATCCGCTGGTCGCGCCCCCTGCCCGAGGGGACGGAACCGACCACGGTGACGGTGTCCCGCGACGCGGCGGGCCGCTGGTTCGTGTCCCTGCTGTGCGAGGACACCATCGCACCGGCCACCGCGACCACAGCGGCCGTCGGACTGGACGCCGGGATCACCTCCCTCGTGACGCTGTCCACCGGGGAGAAAGTCGCCAACCCGAAGCACGAGCGCCGTGACCGCGCTCGTCTTTCCCGGGCGCAGCGGGAACTGTCCCGCAAGGCGAAGGGCTCGGCGAACCGGGAGAAGGCCCGCGAGCGGGTCGCCAAGGTCCATGCGCGGATCGCCGACCGTCGCCGCGATCACCTGCACAAGCTGTCGACTCGTCTCGTCCGTGAGAACTGTGAGAATCGGCGGGTGCTGTCCCGGGCTGCGGCTTGACCCGCGTGAGAACGGACCGTGGTGTCCTGGTTTGGATCTGTCGGTCGTTGGTCCGGGGTGGTGCTTGCTGTCACCGGGCCGGCGGGGTGTGTCCCGATAGGGGCCTTGCCGTGAACAGGGCGCCGTCACAGTTTTGACCGCCCCGACCGGTCCGGTGTCGGCCAACCGACACTCCAACAGACCGGGAGCGGATTGACCGTGGCCAGTATGCCCAACCGTGTGCACGCCAGCCAGCGACAGCCCGACGGCGAGGTCGTTCTGGGGGTCGATACCCACAGGGACACACACGTCGCCGCCGTGGTTACTCCTCTCGGCGGAGTCCTGGCCACCGAGGCGTTCCCGGCCACCTCGGTCGGCTATCGCGAACTGCTGGACTGGGCCCGGTCTTTCGGGACACTCACGCGTGCCGGAGTCGAGGGCACGGGCTCCTACGGAGCAGCCCTGACACGCCACCTCCTGGCCCGAGACGTCCAGGTCTTCGACGTCAACCGGCCCGACAGGACGGCCCAGCGGCAGCAGGGCAAGACCGACACCGTCGACGCCCAGGCGGCCGCGCGGGCCGTCATCTCCGGCAGAGCCACTGCCCAGGCCAAGACCGGCAATGGGCCGGTGCAGATCGCGCGCATGTTCAAACTCGCCAAGGACTCCGCCATCAAGGCCCGCACCCAGGCCATCAACCAGCTCAAGGCCGTCCTGGTGTCCGCCGACCCAGCCCTGCGGGAGCAACTGACCCCTCTGACCAACCCGGCGCTGATCCGCACCTGCGCGAACCTGACCTCGGATCCCGGCTACCTCGGCAGGGACGACGTCCTGGACGCCACAGTGGTCACGCTCCAGCTGCTGGCCGAGCGCATCCAGCAACTGACCGCGCAGATCGACGAGCTGAAGCGACGCCTGGCAGGCCTTGTCCAGTCCCACGCTCCGCAACTGCTGGAGCGCGTCGGCGTCGGCCCGGACAGCGCCATCACGCTCCTGATCACCGCCGGTGACAACCCAGAACGCCTGGCCGACGAGGCGTCCTTCGCCGCGCTGTGCGGAGCCAGCCCGGTCGAGCGCTCCTCCGGCAAACAGCAGCGAAGACGCCTCAATCGCGGCGGCGATCGACAGGCCAACGCTGCGCTCTACCGCATCGTGCAGAGCCGCCTGCGCTGGGATCCACGCACCCAGGACTACCTCAAGCGGCGGACCAGCGAGGGAAAGACCCGGCGCGAAGTGATCAGATGCCTCAAGCGTTACGTCGCCCGCGAGATCTTCTCCCTCCTCCCACGTGCCGGGCTCACGCCCGTCCTGGCATGACTGCTTGACAGTCATAGGGGCGTCCAAACGGTCGTGATCGAGGACCTCACCGTCCGCAACCTGCTGAAGAACCACACGCTCGCACGCGCCATCAGTGACGCGTCGTGGACGCAACTCCGGTCCATGCTGGAGTACAAGTGCGCCTGGTACGGGCGCGAACTCGTCGTGATCGACCGCTGGTTCCCCAGCAGCAAGCTGTGCGGGGCCTGCGGCACCCTCGCGGCGAAGATGCCGCTCAACGTCCGCACGTGGACATGCGCCTGCGGTGCCGTACATGACCGCGACGTGAACGCGGCGCGCAACATCCTGGCCGCCGGGCTGGCGGCGTCTGCCTGTGGAGACGGTGTAAGACCTCAACGGGAGTCCTCCCGGACTGGGCAGTCGTCGGTGAAACAGGAATCCCAGCGGGCGACCGCTGGAATCCCCCGCCTTTAGGCGGGGGAGGAAGTCAACCTTGACTCCGTTCGTTCTACGGCTTGTTCGTCGATCCGGCGTCGACGGTGAACTGGAGACCCGTGACGTACCGCGCCTCGTCCGAGGCCAGGAACAGCACGGCGTTCGACACGTCGCGCGGTTCGACGTACGGGGCGAGGGGGTTCATCGCGGCCAGTGCGAACAGCGGTTCCCGCGCGGCGAGTTCCTCGATCGGGACGCCGACGGTGATGCCCGTGTCACTGACCCCGGTGGGGTGCACGGTGTTCACCCGGATGCGGTGCGGGGCGAGTTCGTTGGACAGCGCCTTCATCAGCCCGACCACGCCGTGCTTGCTGGCCACGTAGTGGGCGTACGGCACATGGCCGCGGATCCCGGCGGCCGAACTGGTGATGATGACGGAGCCGCCCTGTCCGGCCTCGATCATCCAGGGGATCGCGGCGCGCACCGTGTTCCAGGGGCCCTTGAGGTTGACGTCCATGACGACGTCCCAGGCCTCCTCGGACAGTTCCCAGGCGGCGCCGATGCTCATCACGCCGGCGTTCGCCACGAGCGTGTCGAGCCGCCCGAACTCCTCCCGCGCCGCGTCGACCGCGGCCCGCACCTCGGCCACCGAGCGGACGTCGGCCTGGACGGCGACGCACCGGCGGCCGGTCGCCCTGACCAACTCCGCCGTCTCTTCCAGCTGTTCCTTCGACGCCAGCGGGTAGGGCAGCTCGTCGCTGATGTCGTGACACACGTCGGTGACGACGACATCGGCTCCCTCCTCCGCCAGCCGCACGGCATGCGAGCGCCCCTGACCGCGGGCCGCTCCCGTGACGAGCGCCACCTTGCCCTCCACGCGCCCCACGTCAACTCCCTTTCGCTCAGCGGACATTCAGGTCCTCGGCGGCCTCGCGCAGGGCGCGCAGCCGCGTGTCGAGGAGTTCGCGCTCGGCCTCGTCGCCCGCGCCGAGTTCGGCCAGCCGGCGGGCGGTGAGACCGATCTCCTCCTGGAGGCGGCCGTACGCCTCGTCGCGGGTCAGCAGGTCGAGGTCGGTCCAGTCGGAGCGCTCGGACTCCGGGCGCCTGCTCATGCGGGGAGGTTGTAGAGGCGGCGGGTGTTCAGCTCCACGATCTTGTGCACCTCGTCGTCCGGTACGTCGGCGAGGACCTCGGCCGCGTAGGCGCGGCTCTTGGGCCAGTAGGAGTCGGAGTGCGGGTAGTCGCACTCCCAGGTGATCTTGTCGACGCCGATGTGGTGGCGCACTTCCACGCCGAACCGGTCGTCGATGAAGCAGCCGTGGAAGTGCTTGTGGAACAGCTCCGAGGGGCGCACGCTCTGGTTGACGTTCTGGTAGAAGCGGTGCCGTTCCCAGGTGCCGTCGCTGCGTTCCAGCAGGTAGGGCATCCAGCCGATCCCGCCCTCGGACAGACCGATCTTCAGCCGCGGGTGGTTGTGGAGGACCGGGGAGAACAGCAGGTCCGCGGTGGCGTACATGGAGTTGCAGCCGAACAGTGCGATGGTCACCGCGAACGGCGCCTCCGGGGCCGTCTTCGGTGCGGCGCCCGAGGTGCCGAAGTGCAGGCACAGCGGCATGTCGGTCTCCTCGGCCGCCGTGAACACCGGGTCCCAGTGGTCGGTGTGGAACGACGGCAGGCCCAGCGGGACCGGGTTCTCCGGGAACGAGATCGCCTTGGCGCCCTTGGCCGCCGTACGCCTGATCTCGGCCGCGCAGGCGTCGACGTCCCAGAGCGGCAGGATGACCAGCGGGATGAGCCTGCCGGGGGCGGTGGCGCACCACTCGTCGAGCACGAAGTCGTTCCAGGCCTGGACGCAGAGCAGGGCGAGTCGACGGTCCTGGCCGTCCAGGAAGATCGTGCCCGCGAAGCGCGGGAACGACGGGAAGCACAGCGCGCCCCACACGCCGTCCAGATCCATGTCGCGCAGTCGGGCCTTCGGGTCGTAACAGCCCGGGATCATCTCGTCGTAGCGGGTGGGCTCGAGGCCGAACTCCTCGGGCGACTTGCCCGCGACGGCGTTCAGGCCGATGTAGGGGTAGATGCGGCCCTCGTAGTTCCACACCTCGGCCGGGGCCTGGCCCTCTCCGCGCGCCTGTTCCACGATCCGCGGTCCGGCGTCCCGGTACTTCGCCGGCAGCCGGTCCGTCCACAGGCGCGGCGGCTCGATCAGGTGGTCGTCGGTCGACAGCAACTTCATCCATGGCTGCAATGGCATCGATGTGCTCCCTCGAATCTCACGGACTCTCTAGCACTGGCCGAATTGTGTGCACTGTTCGGGTCCCACTGAACGGAAGCCGGCGAGCGGTCAGGGGACTTGACGCCGATCATGGATCACGAACAGCCCCATCGGACAGTATTCAGGCTACTCTTTTATCTCCGGCGGAAGGAGACCCACGATGGGCCGAGTACAGGACAAGGTCGTCTTCATCACCGGGGCCGCGCGCGGACAGGGCCGCGCCCACGCGCTCCGGCTCGCCGCGGAGGGCGCCGACATCATCGCCGTCGACCTGTGCGAGGACATCGCCACCAACGCGTATCCGCTGGCCACCGGGGACGACCTGGAGGAGACCGTGCGCCAGGTCGAGAAGCTCGGCCGGCGCATCGTGGCGCGCAAGGCGGACGTACGCGATCCGGCGGCGCTCAAGGCGGCCGTGGCCGACGGGGTGGCCGAACTCGGGCGGCTCGACGCCGTGGTCGCGCAGGCGGGAATCGCCCCGCTCGGTCCGCAGCAGGGCGTCCAGGCCTTCATCGACGCCGTCACCGTCGACTTCAACGGTGTCGTCCACGCCGTCGAGGCCGCCCTGCCCCATCTGCCGGACGGCGCCTCGATCGTGGCGACCGGATCGATCGCGGCCCTGACCCCGGCGACCGTCGACAGTCCGTCCAACGGCCCCGGCGGCCTGGGCTACTCGTTCGCGAAGCGCCAAGTGGCCGCGTTCGTGCACGACTTGGCGACTGTGCTGCTGTCCCGGAAGATCCGGGTCAACGCGCTGCACCCCACCAACGTCAACACGGACATGCTCAACAGCGACATCATGTACCGGTCGTTCCGGCCCGACCTCGACAACCCGACCCGCGAGGACGCCCTGGTGTCGTTCCCCGCGACGACGGGCATGGACATTCCCTACGTCGAGCCGGAGGACGTCGCCGACACCGTGCTCTTCCTGGTCTCGGACGAGTCCCGCTACGTCACCGGCATGCAGATGCGGGTGGACGCCGGCGGCTATGTCCGCAAGCGTCCCCAACTCCCCACGTTCTGAGGGCCTTTGCTACGAGGTGAGGTCCAGGACCACTTTGCCGGTGGCCCTGCGCTCGGCGACGTCGGTCAGAGCGCTCGCGACCTCGCCGAGGGTGTGAACGCGGGAGACCAGCGGCCGCATCCCGTCCCGGACCATCGCGGCGAGGGCGCGGTCGGCGGCGGCCACGGCATCCGGGGCGTACTGCCGCACCGTACGGATCTCGAAGCCCCGCACCACCAGGTCCTTCAGCAGCACCAGGTTCAGCGGGATGCGCGGGATCTTCCCGTCCGCGTATCCGACCGTGACGAACCGGCCGCCTCGGCGCAGCGCCCGCAGGGCGGCCTCCGCGTGGTCGCCGCCGACCGGGTCGATCACGAGGTGGGCACCCTCGCCGCCGGTCAACTCCCGTGTGCGGAGCTTGAGATCCTCGTGGACGTAGTCGACACCGGCCTCGGCCCCGAGCTTGCGGGCGACCGTCAGCCGCTCCTGGCTCGACGCGGCGGCGACCACCCGCATACCGAGCCGCGACGCGATGTCGACCGCGGCCGAACCGACCCCGCCCGCCGCACCGAGCACCGCCACCCACTCCCCCGCGCTGCCCCGTCCGACGGTGACGAGGGAGTGGTAGGCGGTGGCGTACGTGACGTGGAACGCGGCGGCGTGCACCATGTCGAGTCCCTCGGGCACCTGGCGCAGGCTCGCGACGGGCACCACGACCTGTTCGGCGAAGGCGCCTGTGAGCACCGCCCCTGCGACGGGTGAGCCGACCGGCGGGCCGGACACGCCAGGCCCCAACTCCGCTACCACACCGGCGAATTCACTGCCCGGCGTGAAGGGCAGCGGCGCGGACACCTGGTAGCGGTCCGCCACGATCAGTACGTCCGGGAAGTTCACCGCGGCCGCGTGCACCCGGACCAGTACCTCGCCCGGGCCGGGCCGGAGGTCGTCGAGTTCGACGACCGAGAGGTCGCCGGGCGGCCCGTACTCCGTGCAGTGTGCGGCTCTCATCGCGTCCCTTCCACGGCCGTCGGCATCGCCGGGTCACGGGGCAGGCCCAGCACCTGCTCGGCGATCGTGTTGCGCTGGATCTCGGCGGTGCCCGCGCCGATCGACGAGGCCCGGGTGCGCAGGAACCCCCATACCCAGCGCCCGCGTTGGACGGCATGCGGGTCGCGTCGGCCGAGGATTCCGTACGGTCCCAGCAGGTCGACCGCGAACTCGTGCAGCTCCTGCTCGAAGGCCACGATGAACAGTCGTGACGTCGAAGAGGCGGGCCCTGGTTCGCCCTTGGCCATGATGTCGGCGATGGTCCGCATGCCGGTGAGCCGCATGACACGCACCCGGATCTCGAAGTCCGCGAGCCGGTCGCGGACGATCGGGTCGGCCGTCGCGCCGCGCTCGTGGGCGAGTTCGATCAACTCGTCCAACACCCGCCGGTACAGGGCCGCTTGGTTCATCGCCCCGGCCGCCCGCTCATGCCCGAGGCTCGTCCGCACCAGCGGCCAGCCGCCGTTCTCCTCGCCGATGCGGTGGGTGACCGGTACGCGGACGTCGTCGAAGAAGATCTCGCAGAAGTGCGCGTCGCCGGTCAGGTCACGCAGTGGCCGTACGGTCACCCCGGGAGCGTGGGCGTCGATCAGGAGGTAACTGATGCCGTCCTGGCGGGAGTCGGGCGGTCCGGTGCGGACGAGGGTGAAGACGATGTCGGCGATGTCGGCCGAACTGTTCCACACCTTCTGCCCGTTGACGACGTACTCCGCGCCCTCGCGCCGTGCCGTCGTGCGCAGCGCGGGGAGGTCCGACCCCGCCTCCGGTTCGGAGTAGCCCTGGGCCCACACCATGTCGCCGCGCAGCATGGGGCGCAGGTGGTGCTCCTTCTGCTCGGGCGTGCCGTACTTGATGAGGGTGGGGGCGGCGATGCCCAGTCCGGTGCCCAGGGGGCCCGGGACGCGAGCGCGGGCGTACTCCTCCTGGTAGATGACCTGGCGGACGAAGGACAGGTCCATGCCGCCGTGCGCGCGCGGCCAACTCGGGCCTGCGTAACCGGCGTCGTACAGCGCGGCCAGCCATTTCTTCTGCCAGGCGACCCGCTCGGCGGGGTCCTTGGGGCGGCGGCCGGGGTGCCGCTCCGTCAGGAAGACCCGCAGGCGGGCACGGAACTGTTCGTCGGTCTCGTCGTCCACCGTCGTCGTCATCGCGGGGCCATGCGGATGGCGCCGTCGAGGCGGACGGTCTGGCCGTTGAGGTAGGGGTTCTCCAGCATCTCCACGGCGAGGCGGGCGAAGTCGTCCGGGTCGCCGAGTCGTTTGGGGTGCGGCACGGAGGCGGCGAGGCCGTCGCGGATGTCGGCGCGGAGGCGGCCGAGCATCGGGGTGTCCATGATGCCGGGGGCGATGGTGTTCACGCGGATCTGCCAGCTGGCCAGGTCGCGGGCGGCGACGAGGGTGATGCCGTGGACGCCTGCCTTGGCGGCGGTGTAGGAGGTCTGCCCGATCTGGCCGTCGAACGCGGCGACCGACGCGGTGAGCACCACGGCTCCGCGGTCGCCGTCGACGACCTCGTTGCCGGCGAGGCGGGCGGCGGCGAGGCGCAGCACGTTGTAGCTGCCGATCAGGTTGACGCGTACGACCTCGGCGAAGGTGTCGAGTTCGCCGGGCTTGCGGTCCCGGTCGATGATCCTGGTGCGGTCGCCGCCGCGTCCGGCGCAGTGCACGACGGCACGCAGGGTGCCGAGTTGTTCCGCGGCGTCGAGGGCGGCGGCCACCGCGGGCTCGTCGGTGACGTCGGTGCGGACGAAGCGTGCGGCCTCGCCGAGGTCGGCGACGGCCTTGACGCCCTGTTCCTCGGAGATGTCGGCGAGGACGACACGTCCCCCGCGTTCGATGATGCGCCGCGCGGTGGCCAGGCCGAGCCCGGAGGCGCCGCCGGTCACGAGTGCAGCTGAACCGTCGATGTTCACACCCAACTCCTCATGGTCTACACGGTCTAAAGGCCCAGGGACTTGCTGATGATGAGCTTCATGACCTCGCTGGTGCCGCCGTAGATGCGGGTCGCGCGGGCGTCGGCGTACAGGCGGGCGATCGGGGATTCGAGGATGTAGCCGTAGCCACCGTGCAGTTGGAGACAGCGGTCGACCACGCGCCCCTGTGTCTCGGTGCAGACCAGCTTGGTCCGTGCCGCGTCCACGGGGTCCAGTTCGCCCGCGACGAGCGCGCTGATCGCCGCGTCGAGCAGGGCTTGCGAGGCCGTCACCTCGGCGTCCAGGGCGGCGAGTTCGAACTTCGTGTTCTGGAACTGGGCCAGTGGTCTCCCGAACACGGTCCGGTCGCGGACGTACGCGACGGTCAGGTCGATCGCGGTACGGGCCTGGGCGACCGCGCCGACCGCGATGGCGAGGCGTTCCTGGGCGAGGTTGCGGCCCAGGAGGGTGAAGGCGGCGCCCTCCTCGCCGAGGAGGTTGGCGGCGGGCACGCGGACATCGTCGAAGGCGAGTTCCACGGTGTCCTGGACGGCCAGGCCGATCTTCTCCAGCTTGCGCCCGACAGCGAAGCCGGGCATCCCCTTCTCCACCACGAGGAGGGAGAGACCGGCGCGCCGGTTGTCTTGGTCGACCGCGGTACGGGCGACCACGATCACCAGGTCGGCGTGGTGGCCGCCGGTGATGAAGGTCTTGGCGCCGTTGAGCAGGAAGTGGTCGCCGTCGCGGACCGCCCGGGTGGTGACGCCGGCGAGGTCGGAGCCGGTGGCGGGCTCGCTCATCGCGATCGCGGTGTACAGCTCACCGGAGGCCAACCCCGGGAGCCATCGCGCCCGTTGCTCGGCATCGGCCAGGCCCGTGAAGTACGGGACGACGATGTCGAGATGGGTACGGAGGCCGCCGAGGGTGACGCAGGCGCGGGCGCACTCCTCCTGGATCACCGCGTTGTAGCGGTAGTCGTCCTGGCCGCCCCCGCCATACTCCTCCGGGATGGCCGTGCCGATGATGCCGAGCTTGCCCAGTGCGGTGAACAGGTCGCGGGGGACGAGTCCGGCTCGCCGCCAGTCCTCGTACGACGGGACGACCTCGCGGGCGATGAAGTCACGGACCAGCAGACGAAAGTCCTCGTGGGTCTCTTCGAACAGGGTCCGGCGCATCGGATCTCCTTCGGCTCGGCCTATTCAGTATACCTAATTAGTCTCGCCGGACACAGCTCGGTACAGCAGAACGCCCCCGTGAACCCGAAGGCCGCACAGGGGCGTTGCCGGTCGAGCGTCAGGAAATCAGTGCCACCAAGGGATGAGCGCGTCCAGGTGGCGGCGCATCCGATGCCGGGCCACCCCGGCGTCGCCCTCGACGATGGCGTCGAGGATCCGCTGGTGGACGTGCTGCACTTCGTCCGCCGCCGTGTCGCCGGGCAGCGGCCGGTCGTGGCCGGAGGCGTGGCGGCGGAACAGCTCGGTGATGATCGACAGGAACAGCGCGAGCACCGGATTGCCGGAGAGCGCGGCCAGTTCGGTGTGGAAGAGGTCGGCCTTGCGCGGGTCGTCGGCGGGGCCCTCCGTGCTCCAGCGCACAGCCCTGCCGAGCCGTTCAGTCACCTCTTTGTCGCCCTGCGCGACTCGGGCCGTGACCCGGGCGACGATGCCGAGTTCGATGGCGTTGCGGACGATCCGCAGGTCGTCGGCCGTGACGCCCTGATACTCCAGGAACAGCGCCATGGTGTCGATGCTGGCCTGCGGCTCGGGTTCGGTGACGATCAGCCCGCCGCCGGGACCGCGGCGCATCCTGGCGACCGAGTGGTACTCCAACAGCCGTACGGCTTCCCGCAGTACGGCCCGGCTGATCGAGTAGCGGGCGAGCAGGTCCGCCTCCGAGCCCAGCACCATGCCGGTCTGCCAGCCGCGCGCGGCGATGTCGTCGTGGATGCGGGCCGCGACCACTTCGGCGAGCTTGGCCCGCGGGCCCTCGACCAGTTCGGGCTCGACGACATTGCCCGCGATCCGCTGCCCGCGCCGCACCCGGTGCTTCTCGATCCAGCCGGCCACCGACTCCAGATGCGCGGTCAGCTCGGTCTGGGCGCGGGCCCCGTCGTCGGCGATCACCGCGTCGACGACGGCTTTGTGCGCGCGGTGCGAGGTGTCCTTCGCCGCGTGCATCTCGGACTTGGAGATACGGCGGGAGGTGTGCGCGTAGCGGGCGGTGAGCCGGGTGAGCACGTCGACGAACAGGTGCAGCACCGGGTTCCCGGACAACTGGCCGAGCACGGGGTGGAGGGGGTCCTGCGAGTGGACGCCCGGTTCGTCCCAGTGGTCGAGTTCGGCGTCGAGTGTGGTCCGGAGGGTGTCGATGCCCTCCTCGGTGATGCGGTCGGCGGCCAGTCCGGCGGCGATCGGCTCCAGCAGGAGGCGGGCCTGGAGGAGGTCCGTGACGCTCGTGCCGACGTATTCGAGGTAGATCACCATGGCGCGGGTGGCCGGTCCGGCGTCCGGTGCGCTGACGATCAGGCCGCCGTTCGGGCCGCGCCGCATCCGGGCCACCTGGTGGTGCTCGACCAGCCGTACCGCCTCGCGCAGCACCGCCCGGCTCACCCCGAGCCGCTCCCGCAGATCCACCTCGGACCCCAACGACTCCCCCACCGGCCAGCCCTGACGGATGACGGTCGCCTCGATACGGCGGGCGGTCTGTGCGGCCAGTTTGCCGACCGGGACACCGGTCTCGCCGTCGGCGGGCTCGCGGTCGACGGCAGTCGCCATGGCCAACTCCTCTGGGGCGGATATTGCGGATCCCCAGTCTATTGGTCACCCGGGCCGGAGACGCGCGGTTCGGGCACCTGGAACCAAGATAAGGCCACTTTTTCGACCGTACGACCCTAGCAACCGGGTGAACGGCATGGTTAGAGTAACCTCATTTCGCAGCACGGCATGAGAACAGGGAGCCGACAGCGATGCGCCTGGAGTCCACGCCCGAGCTCGAAGCGTTCCGGAGGAAGGTGCGCGCCTTCGTCGCGGAGCACGCTCCGGGCACCAAGACCCGTGCCGGGGTGCGCGCACCGGAGCCGGAGCTGATGCCGGCGATCCGGGAGTGGAGCGCCAAGCTGTTCGAGGCGGGTTTCCTCGGGATCGGCTGGCCGGCCGAGTACGGCGGCCGGCCCGACGCCCATCCGCTGGAGCCCTCCGTCGTGGCCGAGGAGATCGCCCGCGCCCGTACCTGGCAGCCGATCGGCGCCGCCTCGCTGGCCTCGGCCGCGCTGCTGGAGTTCGGCACCGAGGACCAGCGGGCGCGTTTCCTGCCCCGCATCCGCTCCTGCCAGGACGTGTGGTGCCAGCTGTTCAGCGAGCCCGAGGCGGGCAGCGACCTGGCGGCGCTCCGGACGCGGGCGGCCCTGGAGGGCGAGGGCGACGACGCGGTCTTCGTCGTGGACGGCCAGAAGGTGTGGACGACCAACGGCCAGCACGCCGACATGGGCTATCTGCTCGCGCGCACCGACCGCGAGGCCCCGAAGCACAAGGGCATCACGGCGTTCGCCCTCGACCTGCGCAGCCCGGGCGTCGGCATCCGGCCGTTGCGGGAGATCACCGGGACGACCGACTTCAACGAGGTATTCCTGGACGGGGTCCGCATCCCTGCCGCGAACGTGATCGGCCGCGTGAACGACGGCTGGCGAGTGGCCATGAGCAGCCTCGGCCACGAGCGTTCCGGCGTGGCCGCGCGCGGAGTCGAACTGGTCGCCACGCTCGACGACCTGGTGCGCCTCGCCTCTCGCACGACGGTGGACGGCGGGCCCGCGCTCGACGACTCCGCGACCCGGCAGGCGATCGGCGAACTGGCCGCGCGGGTCCAGGTGAACGCCGCGCTGATCGGCCTCGCCCAGTCACGGATGCTGCACGGCACGGAACAGCCCGCCGACGCCCTCCTCGGCAAGATCTTCTTCAGTGAGCTGAACCACGACATGGTCGACTTCGGCCTGGGCCTCCAGGGCACGGACGGGCTGCTGGTCGAGGGGGACGAGGATGCCGTGGCGGAGGGCTGGTGGCAGGACGCGCATCTGTACTCGCGGGCGTACACGATCGCGGGCGGAGCGAACGAGGTGCTGCGGACGCAGGTCGCCGAGCGGGGGCTGGGTATGCCGCGAGAGCCCCGCTGACCTGCGCCGCCCTCAAATGGACCGTTCGGTCGATATAAATACCATGGACAGCGGGACAGGTCGCCGAAGGATTGATTGTACCGATCGGTCGACGTATCGTTCAGTGAGGTACGGGCCGACGAGAGGACACCAGAACGATGACCGAGAACGTGGCCGGAACCGACGTCGCCGAAGAGCTGCCGGAGTACCCGTCGCCCCGATCGGACCAGTGCCCGTTCGCGCCGCCGCCGGGGCTGCTCAAGCTGCACGACACGGGTAAGGCCCTGGTCCGGGCGAAGACGTGGGACGGCACGACCCCGTGGGTCGTCACGACCCACGCGGCCCAGCGGCAGCTGCTGACCGATCCCCGGCTGAGCGCGAACATCGGGGCGCCCGGATACCCGCACACGACCGAGGCGATGAAGGCCCACGCGGCCCATATCCAGCCGTCGATCAACAACACCGACGGCGCCGAACACACGCGCTGGCGGCGGATGCTCACCAGTTCGTTCACCCGGCACCGGATGGAGAAGATCCGCCCGGAGATCCAGCGGATCACCGACGACCTCATCGACAGGATGCTGGCGGGTCCCAACCCGACCGAGCTGAACGAGGCGCTGTCGCTCCCGCTGCCGTCGCTGATGATCTGCGCGCTTCTCGGGGTGCCGTACGAGGACCACGACTTCTTCCAGGAACACGCGGGTGTGACCAACGCGCGCTTCAAGACGCCGGAGCGGGCGGCGGAGAGCACGGCGGCCGTGCGCCGCTACATCGCCGGGCTCATCGAGGCCAAGATGGACAACCCCGGCGAGGACGTCCTCTCCGACCTCGGCGCACGTATCAAGGCGGGCGAGCTGTCCATGGAGGAGGCCGCGCCCCTGGGGCACATCCTGCTGGTCGCCGGGCACGACACCAGCGCCAACATGATCACGCTGGGCACCGCGCTGCTCCTGGAGAACCCGGACCAACTCGCGGGCCTGCGCGAGCACTCGGACGATCCGAAGTACGTGACGAGCACGGTCGAGGAACTGCTGCGCTACCTCACCATCCCGCACCTGCTGGCACGCCGGGCCGTGCTGGACGACATCGAGATCGACGGCGAGACCATCCGCGCGGGCGAAGGCGTCATCGCGTCACTGCCCGCCGCCAACTGGGACCCCCAGGCGTTCCCCGACCCTGAGAAGCTCGACCTCACCCGCACCGCGTCCCACCACCACGCGTTCGGCTGGGGCCCGCACCAGTGCGTGGGCCAGCAGCTCGCGCGCATCGAACTCCACGTCGTCTTCAGCACGTTGTTCCGCCGAATCCCGACGCTCCGACTCGCCGTGGATGTCTCGGAGTTGAAGTTCAAGGAGGACTCCCAGGCCTACGGCATCTACGAGTTGCCCGTCTCCTGGTGAGCTGTCACGGAAGCAGCTCGATGATCGTGGCGTTGGCCGTGCCGCCCCCCTCGCACATCGTCTGGAGTCCGTAGCGCAGGTTCCGTTGGCGCATCCGGGCGAGCAGGCGGGTCATCAGGATGGCGCCTGAGCCGCCGAGCGGATGGCCGACCGCGATAGCCCCGCCCAGCGGGTTGAGGCGATCGGGGTCGGCGCCGGTCTCGGCCAGCCATGCCAACGGGACCGGTGCGAACGCCTCGTTGACCTCGAACGCTCCGATGTCCTCGATGCACAGGCCGGACCTGCGCAACACCTTCTCGGTCGCGGGGATCGGGCCCGTCAGCATCATGATCGGGTCCGCGCCGCTCACCGCGCCCGAGTGGTAGCGGGCGATCGGCTTGAGGCCCAACTCCCTTGCCCGTTCCGGAGTTGTGATCAGCAGGGCGGCGGCGCCGTCGGAGATCTGGGAGGCGTTCCCGGCGTGGATCACGCCGTCGTCCTTGAACGACGGCTTGAGCTTGGCGAGGGTCTCGACCGAGGTGCCCCGCCGCAGGCCCTCGTCGACGGTGAACTTGGTGCCGTCGACCTCGATGGGCACGATGTGGTCGTCGAAGATCCCCGAGTCGATCGCCGCGGCGGCCTTGGCGTGCGACGCGGCCGCGAACTCGTCGAGGCGGGTGCGGCTGAGGCCCCACCGTTCCGAGATCAGCTCGGCACCGACGCCCTGGCTGAACTGGAACCCGTCGTAGCGGGCCAGGACGGCGGGGCCGTACGGCTGGCCGGTGGTCCGGTGCGAGCCGAGCGGGACCCTGCTCATGGTCTCCACGCCGCCCGCGACCACGAGGTCGTACTGCCCGGCCATGACGGCGTGGGCGGCGGAGTCGACGGCCTGTTGGCTGGACCCGCAGGCCCGGTTGATGGTCACGCCGGGCACATGCTCGGGCCAGCCCGCGGCCAGCGCGGCGAACCGGGCGATGTTGCTCGACTGGTCGCCGATCTGGGTCACGCATCCCCACATCACGTCGTCCACGGTGCCGGGGTCCACACCGGTGCGTTCCACCAGCGCGGTGAGCACGTGCGCCGACAGGTCGGCCGCGTGCACGGCGGCGAGGGAGCCGTTGCGCTTGCCGATGGGCGTGCGGACGGCGTCGACGATGACGGCCTCGGGCATGGAAGGGTCCTCTCGATCGCTGGGAATCAGTGCGGGAACTGGACGGCGGCGCCGCTGTCGACGAGTTCGTCGACGCCGGCGATCTCCCAGTCCCGGAACACGGCGCGGGTGTCGGCGCCTACGGGTGGTGCGGCCGGGCCGGGGCTCGACGGTGTCGCCGAGAAGCGGGGTGCCGCGGCGGGCTGGACGACGCCTTCCCGGGCGAACAGGCTGCCGCGCGCGGCTACTTGGGGGTGTGCCGCGGCCTCGGTGAGGCCGAGGACGGGGGCGACGCAGGCGTCGGTGCCCTCGAACAGGGCCGCCCATTCGTCGCGGGTGTGCTCCGCGAAGCGTTCCGCCAGGCGGCGGCGCAGCTCCGGCCAGGTCGCGCGGTCGTGCTGGAGGCCGGGATCGACGTCGAGCTTCAGCAGGTCGATCAGGCACCGGTAGAACTTGGCCTCCAGGGCGCCGACCGCCACATGCCGGCCGTCCTTGGTCTCGTAGACGGCGTAGAACGGCCAGCCGCCGTCGAGTTGGTTGATGCCCCGCTCGTCGGTCCACGCCCCGCGCCCGAGTTTGCCGAAGGTGCTCGCGAGGAGGTGCGCGGTGCCGTCGACGATGGCCGCGTCGACGACCTGGCCGACTCCCGTGCTCCCTACGGCGTGCAGGGCGGCCAGCACGCCGATCACGAGGTAGCAGCCGCCGCCCCCGAAGTCGCCGACGAGGTTGAGCGGTATCTGCGGGGGTCCGCCGGTGTCTCCGATCGCGCCGAGTGCGCCGGTGAGGGCGATGTAGGTGAGGTCGTGTCCGGCGGCCGCGGCGAGGGGTCCGGTCTGGCCCCAGCCGGTCATCCGGCCGTAGACCAGCCGGGGGTTGCGGGCGAGGCACTCGTGCGGTCCGATGCCCAGGCGTTCGGTGACGCCCGGGCGGAAGCCCTCGATCAACACATCGGCGCGCGCGGCGAGTTGGAGCAGGGTGGCGGGTCCGGCCGGGTGTTTCAGGTCGAGTACGACCGAACGCTTCCCACGGTTGAGTACGTCCGCGGGGCCGCCCGCGTCGGGTTCGTGCGCCCGCTCGGGCCGGTCCACCCGGACGACCTCCGCGCCGAGATCGGCGAGCAGCATGCCCGCGAACGGGCCCGGTCCGATGCCGCCCAACTCGACCACTCGGCAGCCGGACAGCGGTCCTGCGGTCACAACACCCTCCCTGACAGCTTCAGTTGAGGAGACTTGTTCGGCTGCGACGCTGTCAGCGTCCCTTCCAGACCGGCGGCCGTTTCTCGGCGAATGCCGCGGCCCCTTCCCGCGCGTCCTCGGACGAGAACACCGGCGAGGCGATCTCGGCCTGCCGGATCCAGCCCTCCTCCAGCGTCCACTCGGTGGCGGCCCGCGCGATCTGCTTGGTCGCGGCGACGGCGAGGGGGCCGTTCGCCGCGATGGTCGTGGCGAGTTCCAGCGCGCCGGCGAGCGCGCCGCCCTCGTCGGTGAGCCGGTTGACCAGTCCGACCTCGGCCGCGCGTTCGGCGGTGATGGGCTCGCCGGTCAGCAGCAGCTCCAACGCGATCGCGTAGGGGATGCGGCGCGGCAGGTGCAGTGCCGCGCCCGCCCGGGCGACCAGGGACCGCGTCACCTCCGGTACCCCGACCCGCGCCGTGCGGGACGCGACGACGAGATCGCAGGCGAGCAGCAGCTCGAAGCCGCCGGCCAGTGCCCAGCCCTCGACCGCGGCGACCAGTGGCTTGCGGGGCGGGGTGACGGTGATCCCGCACAGCCCGCGGCCCTCGATCGCGGGACTCTCCCCGCGCAGCCACGCCTTGAGGTCCATCCCCGCCGAGAACGTGCCCCCTGCTCCCGTGAGCACACCGACCCGCAGCTCGTCCGTCTCGTCCAGCTCGTCCACCGCGGCGGCGACTCCGGCGGCCACGCCGGCGTCGAGCGCGTTCTTCTTCGCGGGACGGTTGATCGTGATGACCTGGACCGCACCACGGCGCTCCACCAGCACCTCGTCCGACATCCTGCCTCCTGATGCTCGTTCTCGATTACCGATCACTTGACCGCGAACCGCTCCAGTTCGTGGGCGACCATGCCGTCCAGGTCCGGGGCGGGCGGCACGGGCAGCTCCACGGCCCGCTCCCTGGTCGGCAGGAGCACAACTGCCCTGCCGGGTGTGGTGACTTCGCCGCGCTGGTTCTCGCAGCGCACCTCGATGTGCACCTCGCCCCGCCCGTCCACCAGCTGTTTGCCGACGACCGTGCCGCGCACCCAGGTGGTGTCACCGAGGTAGTTGAACTTGCGGTGTTCGCAGCGGAGTTTCCACAGCCAGCCGTCGTCGCCGATCCAGTCGGTGAGGAGATGGCAGAGCCAGGTCTCGCGCATGCCGCCGTAGTCGTAGGAGTTGGGCAGGCCCAGTTCCCGGGCGCGTTCGGGTTCCCAGTGCAGGCGTTGGACGGTGTCCGGGACGCCCAGCCGGTTGGGCGGGTAGAGCCCGGGAGCTTTGCGTCGCACGGCCGCGGCGATCCCGAACGCCCCGGGCGGGGTGAGCTGCATGCCCCAGCCGAGGTGCCAGACGACCACGTCCGTGGTGGTCAGCGGCCCCTTCACCCGGGGTTGCAGTTCCTCGCCGACCTCGACGTCCTCCCAGTGACGGGGTTCGGCGCCCCGCCTGCTCTCGGCCGCGTACGCCGCGTCGATCTCGGCGAGTCGCTCGGGCGGGTACGGCTGCTGTTCGAGCGCCTCCTTGGCCCGCTTCTTCGACGTGTGCCGTTCGGCGTTGATCCAGGTGCCGCGCCGCAGGGCGTGCATCTCGCCGCGGCCGTTGGCGTAGAGGTAGTCGCGGACGACGTGTGCGGTACGCCCGCCGAAGGTGCTCTGCTTGAGCTGGACCCCGACCTGGGTCTGCAACACCCGGCAGCGGTCGGCCAGTTGAAGCGGCCGCCACCACTCGAACTCCATCACCGCCTGGTAGGAGCCGAGCCCCGCGAAGGGGTCCCCCTTGAGCAGGGCCCTGGTCTCCGGGTCCGGGGCCGGGGCCGCGTCCTCTCCCATCGTGTAGAGGAAGGTCGGCGGTGCGACGAGGGAGCCCCAGCGGGTCTTCGCCGCGTACTCGGGGTCGCAGTAGAGCGGGTTGGCGTCGCCGTAGCCGTAGGCGAAGTGGCGCGAACCGTCCCAGGTCACCTCGTAGTTGTGCGGTGGATTGCGTTGCGGCTGGGGTACGCCCAGGCGGCGCCGGGAGCGTTCGACCGCCTCGTCCGTCAGCACGCCGAACCGCTCGGCCGCCTTCTCCTCGGTATCACTCACCGCTCAACCTCCTTGCTGGACAACGCGGTTCCTCCTTGGGACGGTCAGGCTTCGCTGTGCTCGGCGAGCCGGGCCCGTACGAGGTCGAGCAGTTCGACGCGGCTCACCTTGCTGGACGGGGTGCGGGGCAGTGCGTCGAGGACGACGATGTGGGCGGGCACCTCGTACGGGGTGAGGTGGGTGCGGCACAGGGCGGTGAGTTCGGCCGCGTCCGGTGCGGTCCGCCCCGGCTCCGACTCGACGGCCGCGACCGGCACTTCACCGAGCCGCGGGTCGGGCAGTCCGGCAACTGCCGCCTCGCGCACGGCCGGGTGGGTCTCCAGGACGCTTTTGACCGTCTCCGGCCGGACTTTGAAGCCGCCGCGGATGATGGCGTCGTCGGCACGGCCCTCGATCCACACGAACCGGTCGGCGTCGATCCGGGCCAGGTCGCTGGTCCGCACCCAGGTCCGGCCGCCGTGGGTGCTCTGCTCGGTGCGGACTTCGAGCCGTCCGCTCCGGCCGACCGGCAGCTCGGTGCCGTCCTCGCCGGTCACCCTCAACTCGACGCCGGCGAAGGCGCGTCCGGCGCTGCCGGCCTTGCGCTGCCACCAGCGGTCGTGCAAGGGCAGGGTCCAGCCGGCGACGGCTCCGGCGAACTCGGTCGCACCGTAGGTCATCAGGACGGGGATGCCGTACGTCCGGAAGAAGGCGTCGGCGAGTTCCGGCGGGCAGGGGGCCGTGCCGGAGGTGACCACCTGGAGGGTGGCGAGGCGTTCCTTCGGTACGTGTGCGTCGAGTACGGCGCGTATCGCGGCCGGGACCAGGCTCGCCGCCCGCAGTCGGTGGCGTTCCACCGCGCTCACCCAGGGTTCGACGGCGAACCTCGGCATCAGGAGCATGCGGCGTCCGGTGGCGAGGCAGGCCAGGGCCCGCCACAGGCCGCCGATGTGGACGAGCGGTGTGGCCACGAGGGACGCCGATTCCGACAGGAGCCGGTCGTCCTTCCGTGTCTGGCCGCCGGAGACGAGCGCCTGGTCGAGTTGGCCGATACGCAGGTGGACACGTTTCGGGGGGCCGGTGGTGCCGGAGGTGAGCATCTCCACGGCGATGCCCGGGCCGGTCGGCGCCTCGGCGGGTGCCGTGCCGCCCACGGGTCGTAGAGACCCGTCTGTGTCCAGCTCAAGGGCCGCACCGTGTGCGGTCACGGCGTCCAACACACCGTCGCGGGCAAGGACTTCGGCTCCGGACACGACGACGGGTGGGGTGCAGCGGGCGATGTCCGCGGCCAGCCGGGCTGCGGGCTGGAGCGGGCTGAGCATGACCAGACAGCGCCCGGAGGCGATCACGGCGGCGACTGCGGCGATGTGTTCGGGCCGGTTCTCCAGGACGACCCCGACGCGGGCGCCGGTGTGCAGGCCCATCCCGTCGAGTGCCTCGCGGAGCCCCGTCGCGGTCCGCTGGACCTGCCCCCAGGTCCACCAGCTCCGGTCGTACTCGATCGCCTCGGCAGCTGCGGGCGCTTCCGCCAGCAGGCGGGACAGCCGGTCGCGAATTCCCACGTGATCAGCCTTTCGACAGGACGTCGGTCTCAGATTCCGACCAGGTCGGCCAACCGGGTCCGGTGCGTGGCCGGCCCTCCGAACAACTGCTCCGACGACTTGGCGCGTTTGAGATGGAGGTGCGCGTCGTGCTCCCACGTGTAGCCGATGCCTCCGTGGATCTGGATGTTCTCCTTGGCCGCGCGGGTGAAGGCGTCCGCGCAGCAGGCCGCGGCGAGCGCCGCGGACACCGGCAGTTCGGACGAGCCCTCGGCGGCCACGGCCGCCGCGTGGTAGGCCGCCGACCGGGCGGCCTCGACCTGGACGAGCAGGTCCGCGCACTTGTGCTTGACGGCCTGGAAGGAGCCGATGGGGCGCCCGAACTGCACGCGGACCTTCGCGTACGCCACGGCCGCGTCGAGACAGGCCTGCGCTCCGCCGACCTGTTCCGCGGCGAGCGCCACGGCCACGAGGTCGAGCACGGTACGCAGATACGTCGAGGCGTCGCCGTCCGGGCCGACCCGCTGCGCGGGCGCGCCGTCGAGGTCGACGCGCGCCAGCCGCCGGGTCGGATCCAGGGTCTCCAGCCGGGTCCGGGTCACGCCGGGAGCGTCACCGTCGACGGCGAAGAGCCCAAGTCCCGTACCGGTACGGGCCACCACGAGGATCAGGTCGGCGGTGTGGCCGTCGACGACGAACATCTTGGTGCCGGACACCGTCCCGTGGGCGGCCGACGCCTCGGTGTCCGCCAACTCCCAGGATCCGCCCGACTCGGCGAGCGCCAGTGTGGCCGTCAGGGAGCCGTCGGCGATCGCGGGCAGCCACCGCGCCTTCGCCGCCTCGTCGCCGGAGGCCGCCAGGGCCTGGCCGGCGAGAGCGACGGTCGCGAAGTACGGGGAGGGCAGCAGCACCCGCCCGGCCTCCTCCAGTACGATCCCCAACTCGACGGGCCCGCCGCCGAATCCGCCGTACGCCTCCGGCAAAGCCACTCCGTGCAGGCCGAGTTGGTCGGCCATCTGCCGCCACAGCCGGGGATCGTGGCCCTCGTCGGAGTCCATCGCGCGGCGTACGGCAGCGCTCGGCGCCTTGTCCGCGAGGAAGCGCCGTAGCGTCGTACGGAGTTCTTCCTGCTCCTCGGTGAACGTCAGTGCCACGTCGGCGCCTTGGAGCGAAGGTAGACGTCGAAGTCCGGCATGCGGGTGCGGTCGACGATCTCGATGCGGACGCCGTGCGGGTCGAGGTGGTAGGCGAAGATCGACATGGAGCCGTCGACCACCGCGCACGCCTCCAGCGGGAAGCCCGCCTCCTCCAGCCGTTTGGACGTCGTCGGCAGGTCGTCACAGAAGTAGCCGAGGTGATGGGTGGTCAGATGCCCCGACGGGGTCCACGGCGTGCCCGGGATCTCCTGCACGAGTTCGAGGTGCGGGGAGTCCAGCGAGTACGCGAAGCGCAGCGGGAGCACGCGCTCGCCGTCGGCCAGGCGTACGGTGAGGTCGTAGGCCTGGGTCTCGGTCCAGCGGTGACCCGCGATCCGGGTGAACCAGGCCTTCCCCGCCTCGACGTCCGGGACCACAATTCCCGTGTGGTAGAGGTCTGTTGGGTTGAGTGGTGAGGTCATGGCGTCGCTCACCACTCCAGCCGGAGCTGCTTGATGCCGTACATGTTGCCGTGCTGTTCGAGGTCCTGGCCGGGGGTGATCCCGTAGTCGGGGATGCGCCGGTGCCATTCCTCGACGGCCACGTTGAGTTCGAGGCGGGCGAGGTGGGAGCCGAGGCAGCGGTGCGGGCCGGAGCCGAACGCGATGTGGTTGCTTGCCTTGCGCCGCAGATCCACTTCGAGGGGCCGGTCGAAGCGCTCGGGGTCGCGGTTGCTGACCGCGAGCGGAAGCATCACCATCTCCCCCGCCCTGACCGGGCAGCCGCCGATCTCGACGTCCTGTGTCGCCTTGCGGGCGGGGACGACGAACGAGTAGACGCGGAGGATCTCCTCGACCGCCGTCGGGATCAGCGACGGGTCGTCGACGATCGCCCTGCGCTGTTCCGGATGCGTGGCGAAGTGGTAGAGGGCCCAGCCGATGGAGATCGGGACCGTGTCGAAGCCGGCCTGGAACAGCAGGATGCAGAACGCGTGCATGTCCCGGTCGCTGATCGGTTCGTCGTCGATCGTCCAGGTCATGGCGCGGGACAGCAGGTCGTCGCGGGGTGCCTCGCGGCGCAGCGCGATCTGCTGCTCGAAGTAGTCCGACACGGCGTTCATCGCGCTCAACTGCCGCTCGCCGTGCGGGTCTTCACCGTGGGACAGGTGCAGCAGGTCGTGGATCCAGTCGAGGAACTGCGGGAGGTCCTCCTCGGGCAGTCCCATCAGACGCATGAAGATCAGGGTCGGGAAGCGGCGGGCGAACGTGTCGAGGACGTCGGCGGAGCCGCTGTCCTTCAGTCCGTCGATCAGACCGGAGGCGACCTCCCGGATCTCCGGTTCACGGGCGGCGACGGTCTTGGGCGAGAAGGCGCTGCCCAACAGGCGCCGCCACGCGGTGTGTTGGGGCGGGTCCAGCATTTCCGGGATCCACAGGAACCTGGGGTCGGGATCGAGCGCCGTCACGGACTGGTTGGAGAAGGTCCGCCAGTCCTGCAACGCCTCCTGCACCGCCGCGCCTTCGGTCACGACCCAGTACCCGCGCGCGATGGTGCTCCGGAATCCGGAGTGGGTGCGGGCGATCTCGTCCCAGCGTTCCTGATGGCTCAGGACCGGGCCGCCGAGCCGGTTGTCGAAGTGGTACGCCGGAACGCCCTGGTGGGTCCCGTCGGGTTCGAGTGTCGCGCTCATCACGGCTCCTCTCGTACGGTGTTCGGGATACGCACGGCGGCCGGATCTCTTACGGCGGTCAGGTCACCCACGCCGGTCATGTCGCCGCGCCGTCGATCTTCAGCGCGATCAGCTCCTCGTCGGAGAGACCGAGCGAGCGCAGCACCTCGTCGGTGTGCTCCGCGAACTGCGGCGCCCGCGTGATGTCGGCCGGGGTCTCGTCGAACTGGACGGGGTTGGCGACGAGTTCGCGGTCCACGCCGTCCGCGTCGACGACCGGGGCGATGAGTCCGTTGGCGCGCAGTGAGGGGTCCTGGCCGACCTCCCAGGCGTTCTGCACGGCCGACCACTGGCCCTCCCCGCGGGAGAGGATCCCGACCCACTCCGCGAAGGGGCGGGACGCGATGAGGTCGGCGACGATGTCGGCCGCCTCCGCCGCGTTGGCCATCAACTTCTCTGTGCTGTCGAAGCGTTCGTCGCCGGCGAGTTCCCCGCGGCCGGCGTGTTTGCAGAACTCGGCCCAGTAGCGGCCGGGTTGGAGCATCGACAGTTCGATCCAGCGTCCGTCCGAGGTCAGGTACGCCCCGATGAGCGGGTTGGTGCGCGATCCGTGCCGGGGCTGGATGTTCACCGGCAGCGGTCCGCCGTTCATCAGCGCCATGTTGACCGTGAACTGGGTCGCCCAGGCGCCGACTCCGAGCAACGACACGTCGACCACGGACGGTTCGCCGGTCGTCGCGCGGGAGTAGAGGGCGGCGGCGATGCCGCCTGCGATCGTCATGCCGCCCATCGAGTCGCCGTAGGCACCGGCGGGCATCCGGACCATCCGGTCCGCGCCCGCCGGTGTGACACCGGCGGCGCTGCCGCCGCGCGCCCAGAAGGCGGTGCTGTCGTAGCCGCCCTTGGTGGCCTCGTCGCCTCGCGGGCCGAAGCCGCTGCCGCGTACGTAGATGATGTCCGGGTTGATCGCCCGGATGTCCTCGACGTCGATGCGCAGTTTCGTGCGCGCCTCGGGGAGGAAGTTGGTGAGGAACACGTCGCTGCGGCGGACCAGTTCCTCGAACGCCCTGCGGGCGGACGGTTTCTCCAGGGCGAGGCCGACGCTGCGTTTGCCCCGGTTGGGTCCCTCCACGATCGGGAAGAACGAGGATCCCTTGCTGCCGGCGTCGTAACCGAGGACCCGGACCAACCCCCTCTGTCCATCGCCGCGTTCGGCGTGCTCGATCTTGATCACATCGGCGCCCCAGTCCGCGAGCACGGCGCCCGCCGCCGGGACGAAGGTGAACTGGGCTACTTCGAGAACGCGAACGCCCTCCATCGGCCTGCGCATCGACCAACTCCTCATACTCAATCTGCCGTCACGCGCTCCGAGTATGGACCGAACCTCGCTAAAAAGTATACTGTTTTGCCGTCACCGACCGACCCGCACCTTCCGGAGGGCCGATGCTGGACTTCTCGATCGAACCCGAGTTCCAGGCCAAGCTGGACTGGGCGGCGGCCTTCGTACGGGAGGAGGTCGAACCGCTCGACCTGCTGTTCCCGCACGGCGGCGACCCGTACGACACGTGCAACGAGAAGGCGCGCGCGATCCTGCGCCCGCTCCAGGACCAGGTCCGCGCGCAGGGTCTGTGGGCCTGCCATCTCGGCGCCGAACTCGGCGGCGCGGGCTACGGCCAGGTGAAGCTCGCGTACCTCAACGAGATCCTCGGCCGCTCCTACTGGGCCCCGACGGTCTTCGGCACCGCCGCCCCGGACACCGGCAACGCCGAGATCCTGGCCATGTTCGGCACCGACGAGCAGAAGGCGCGCTATCTGCGGCCCCTGCTCGACGGGGACATCGTCTCCACCTTCTCGATGACGGAACCGCAGGCGGGGGCCGATCCGAAGGAGTTCGCGTGCCGGGCCCGGCGCGAGGGGGACCAGTGGGTGATAGACGGGGAGAAGTGGTTCTCCTCCAACGCCCGGTACGCGGCCTTCCTCATCGTCATGGCCGTCACCGACCCGGAGGCCGCGCCGCACGCCCGGATGTCGATGTTCGTCGTCCCGGCCGAGACACCCGGCATCGAGATCAAGCGCAACGTCGGCACGATGGACGAACGCGACTCCCTCGACGAGGGCATCCACGCCTACATCCGCTACGACCGGGTGCGGGTCCCGCTCGACGCCATGCTCGGCGGCCCCGGCGAGGGCTTCAAGGTCGCGCAGGCCCGGCTGGGCGGGGGCCGTGTGCACCACGCGATGCGCACCGTCGGCAAGTGCGCCCGCGCCTTCGACATGATGTGCGAGCGTGCGCTGTCCCGCCGTACTCAGGGCACTCTTCTCGCCGAGAAGCAGGCCGTGCAGCAGTTCATCGCGGACTCCTGGGTGGAGTTGCAGCAGTTCCGGCTGCTGGTGCTGCACACGGCCTGGATCATCGACACCCAGCCGCACGGCGCCGCCCGCACCCAGATCGCGATGTGCAAGGTCCAGACGGCGAAGGTGCTGCACGACATCATCCAGCGCGCCCTGCACCTGCACGGTTCGCTCGGCACCACCAACGAACTCCCGTTGGCGAAATGGTGGATGGCCGCACCGAACCTGGCCCTCGCCGACGGCCCCACCGAGGTCCACCACACCACGATCGCCAAGCAGTTGCTGAAGAACCGCCGGCCGGCCGAGGGACTGTTCCCCAGCGAGCACGTCCCGCCCAGGCTGGAGGCCGCCCGCAAGCGGTACGCGCACATCCTCGACGACGAGAGCCTCTCCGGCCGGGTGGACTCATGAGCGACGGGCGCGACACCGAGTCCCTTGCTCCGGCCGACCTGTTCGACCTGTCCGGAAAGGTCGCGCTCGTCACGGGCGGCAGCCGCGGCCTGGGTCTCGCGATGGTGCGCGCCTTCGCCGGCGCGGGCGCCGACGTCGTGATCGCCAGCCGCAAGCTCGACGCGTGCGAGACGGCGGCGGCCGAGGTCCGCGACCTGGGCCGGCGTGCCCTGCCGGTCGCCGCCCACGTCGGCCACTGGGACGACCTCGGCCGGCTCGCCGACGCGGCCTACGCGGAGTTCGGCAAGGTCGACGTCCTCGTCAACAACGCCGGCATGTCGCCGCTCGCCCCTTCCTCCGCCGACACGAGCGAGGAGCTCTTCGACAAGGTGATCGGCGTCAACTTCAAGGGACCGTTCCGGCTCGCGTCACTGATCGGGCAGCGGATGGCCGACGCGGGCGGCGGCTCGATCATCAACGTCTCCTCCTCCGGCGCCCTGATGCCCCAGCCACGCTTCGGCCCGTACGCCGGAGCCAAGGCCGCCCTCAACGCCCTCGCCACGGTCTTCGCCCTGGAGTACGGCCCGGCCGTACGGGTCAACACGATCTCGGCCGGGCCGTTCCTCACGGACATCTCCAAGGCCTGGGCGGAGGAGAAACGGCAGACGACGCGCAGCGCGATCGGGCGTCCCGGGCAGCCGGCGGAGATCGTCGGTACCGCGCTGTATCTGGCGAGCGACGCGTCCAGCTACACGACGGGGGCGCTGATACGGGTCGACGGCGGGCTGTACTAGCCCAGCAACTCCAGCGCCTCGTCGAGCAGTTCGGGCAGCGCGGGCAGCATCCGCCGGTGCATGGTGTTCAACTGCCCGGTCTTCCTGCCCCGCTTGATCAACAGCGCGGTCGCGGCCGACTCCTTGTACTTGGTGAGTGCCTCGAACCACGGCAGGTCCCGAAGTGGCTCGCCTCGCGACTGCTCGTAGACGTCGACCAGTTCGGCCCTGCCGGGCATGCCGGTGGGCTCGTCCGACAGAGAGGCGGGGTGGCGGGCCTCGTCGGTGAAGAAGGTCAACCAGGTCATGTCGACCCGGGGGTCGCCGCGCGACCAGATCTCCCAGTCGATGACCGACGTGACCGAGCCGTCCGCGCACAACGTGTTGCCGAGCCGGTAGTCGCCATGGGTGAACACCGGCGACATCGCGGCGGGCACGGTCGCGTGCAACCGCTCCGCGACCACCTCATGGCCGGTGCGCAGGTCGTCGGAGACTGTGCCGAACGCCCGCGTCCAACGGTCGATCTCCCCGGTGAGCGTCACCACCGGCTCCGCCGCGAGCGCCGTACGCGCCGGATCCACCCGGTGCAGAGCTGCCAGCATGCGCGCCGCGTCCAGGGCACGCCCCCGCACTTCCCCCGGACTCAGCGTGCCGCGCGGCACCAGCACCGGCTCGACGCACTCCCCCGGCACCAGTTCCATGGCCACGAAGGGCTGGATCTCCGGGGGCGCGCCCGCGTCGCAGAACAGCACCTTCGGTACCCGTACGCCCGGCTGTCGGGCCAGGGCCGCCATGAGCCGCGCCTGGCGCAGCACGTCCCGGTTGCGGACCGGGGCCAGGCCGGGCGGCGCCACCTTGAGGACGACGCGTTCGTAGCCCGCCGGGACACCCGCCAGGGCCGCGACGTACGTCAGGCTCGACGTCCCGCCGGTGAGCGGTTCGACGCCGTCCACCGTGGCGCCGGGTATCCAGCCGCCGACCACGGCGGCCGCACGATCCGTCAACTCCCGTATCAGTGCAGGGCTGTTGGTGGCGACGCTCATGGCTGCCCCTTCGTCCCGTTCTCGGGTGCGGTCAGTGCAGCCACGATGTCGCGGCGCACCAGCTTGCCGGTGACCGTGCGCGGGAGTTCGGTCCAGTACGTGATGCGGTCCGGGGTCTTCGAACCGCGCAGCGTGCCGCGTACGGCCGCACGCAGCGCCCCCGCGTCGGCCTTCGCGCCGTCGCGCGCGACCACGACGGCCTCGATGCGCTGACCCCACTCCTCGTCGGGGACACCGACGACGACGGCGTCGAGCACGTCCGGGTGCCGTAGCAGAACGTCCTCTATCTCGGCGGGCGCGATGTTCTCCGCGCCGCGGATGATCGTGTCGTCGGCTCTGCCCTCGATGTGGACGTAGCCGTCCGTGTCGAGGTGGCCCCGGTCGCGGGTGTGGAAGAAACCCCGCTCGTCGACCGCGGAGCCCTGCCCCGCGTACTCCCCCGAGACCTGCTCGCCGCGCACCCAGATCTGCCCGGTCTCTCCCGCGCCCAGCAACTCCCCGGTCACGTCGCGGACTTGGATCTCGATCCCCGGCACGGGCAGTCCGGCCGAGCCGAGCCGGGCCCGTACGGCGGGATCCTCGCTCGCGACCGCCGCCCGGTGTTCGGCCGGGCCCAGCACCGAGACGGTGGACGAAGTCTCCGTCAGGCCATAGGCGTTGACGAAGTCCACCCGCGGCCAGGTGCGCAGTGCCGTCTCGATCACCCGCACCGGCATCCTGGCGCCACCGTAGGCCAGCGAACGCATGGAGGGCACCGAACGGTCCAGCCCCGCCGCGTCCATGATCCGGGCGAGCATGGTCGGCACGACCATCGCGTGGGTGATCCGCTGCTCCCTGACGAGGGCGAGCCAGCCCTCCGGGCTGAAGTGGTCGAGGGTGAGGGTGCGCCGGCCGGCGTAGAGGTTCGTCAGCACATTGGAGACAGCGGCTATGTGGTACGGCGGCACACTCATCAGCGCCGCCTCGGCCGGGTCCGCCGCGGCGAACTCCACCGTGCCGAGCACGTACGACACGAGGTTGTGGTGACGCAGGACCACTCCCTTCGGGGTCGAGGTGGTCCCGCTGGTGTAGATCAGTACGGCGGGAGCGTCGGACAGCCGCGGCTCGACGTCGCCATCGGTGTTCGCGGCTGCCTCCGTGAGCCATTCGGCCGGGCTGCGGACCGTCAGTCCGGCCCGGCGTGGTGCCACCTCCTGGTCGGGAGCGGCGACGGCCAGAGCGCGCGGGTGGTTCGCGAGGAGGGCATCCAACTGCTCTTCGCCCAGGCGGTAGTTGACCGGGACCAGTGGAACCCCGGCGAGGGCCGCCGCGAACTGGGCGACGGCGAAGGCCGGACCGTTCGTCGCCAGGTACACGATCGCGTCAGCCTCGGCGGCGCGGACCGCCCGCGCCCCGCCGGCGGACAGTTCGCGCAGCCGGACGGGGGTGAGCCCGTCCTGTGCGCGGCCGATCACGACCCGGTCGCCGAAGCCCTCGGCGGCCATGTCCAGGATCATCGAGACGTTCATCGGCGCATTTCCCGCTTCCCGTTTCTCAGTCCGATGCCGGGAGCGGCTTGGCGGCCTTCACCGGCAGGGGAACGCCGTTGACGGCGAGCGTCCCCTGTCCCTGTTTCGTGCAGAGCAGTTCGAGGCCGAGGTCCTCGTCGGCGTAGCGCTTGCCGAGCAGCGAACCGCCCATCAGGTCGGGGTCGGCCGTGCCGGTGACGGCCCCCGGCGCGGTTCCCTCGATCATCGCGGCACCGCCGCAGGTGACGTCCAGCTCGCTGTCGGGGCAGCGCACGACGATCACCGCCGTCGTGTCCACCGTGCTGGCGAGCATCTGTCCCACTCGTGGCCTCATCGCTGCTTCCTCCGCGGATCTTGTTCCGTTCCGGGCGCCTGAAGACCAGAAAAAAGTATACTACTTACCTCGATCACGTCGAGATGATGAACCGGGTGAACAGACCGAGCCGACACACCGAGTTGACGAACGGAGTCGCCGGATGGATCTCAAGACCGTCCAGTTCGAGGTGACCGACCATGTCGCCACGGTCACGCTGAACCGACCGCAGGCCATGAACAGCTTCAACCAGCAGATGCTGGACGACTTCTCCGCACTCTGGGACAGGGTGAAGGCCGATGACGACGTGCACGTCGTCGTGTTGCGCGGGTCGGGCGAGCGCGCGTTCAGCACCGGCATGGACGTGAAGGAGGGAATCGACCGGCATCCCAACGTGTGGTCGCAGACCGACCCCGGGGAGTTCCTGTCGCCGAAGCTGAACCAGGTGTGGAAACCCCTGGTCTGCGCGGTGCACGGGATGGCCGCCGGTGGCGCGTTCTACTGGCTCAACGAGGCCGACATCCTGATCTGTTCGCGGGACGCGACCTTCTTCGATCCGCACGTCAGCTACGGACTCACCGCGGCCCTCGAACCGATCGGACTGGCCCGCCGCATCCCGCTCGGCGAGGCCCTGCGCATCGCGCTGCTCGGTCTGGACGAACGCCTGTCGGCCGCACGCGCGCTCCAGATCGGCCTGGTCAGCGAGGTGTTGCCGGGCGAACGGCTCTGGGACCGGGCGGACGAGATCGCGCGCGTCATCGCCGCCAAACCGCCGGCCGCGATCCAGGGCACGGTCCGCGCGATCTGGGAGTCCCTGGACGCGACCCGCACCCAGGCGCTGCGCACCGGACTGTCGTACACCCAGATCGGCAACCCGATCGGAAGGGCGGAGGTGGACCGCGCGACGGTGCCCCGCGGGCGGTGGACACTGCGCTGATGCTCCCCTACGCTCCATAAAACAGTATCCTTTTTTATGACGCCTCCATGGAAGGCTGGCTCTGATGCGCTTCGGGATGCCCTGGCCGGGCCGTGAGGTGGCACGTGAGGCCGAGGAGGCCGGTGCGGGCGCCTTCTGCGCCGGCGAGTTCGTCGACCACGACGCCTACCTCACCGTCGCCGAGATCGTCGCGAACTCCGAGCGCGCCCTGGCGGGGCCCGCCATCGCCTACGCCTTCGCCCGTACCCCGTACGCGCACGCCACCGCGCTGCGCCAGCTGCACGCCCAGGCGCCGGGGCGGCTCTTCCTCGGGCTGGGCAGCGCCGCGTTCCGCATCAACCGCGACTGGCTCGACGTGCCCGCCGACCGACCCGTGGCCCGGATCGCGGAGACCGTCGGCGCCGTGCGCGCCTGGCTGCACGCGGAGAACGGCGAGAAGGTCCACTACTCGGGCGAGTTCCACTCGATCGACGCCGACGTCCGCGCCCCCGTGCTCGGCCGGCTCGACATCCCCGTCCTGCTCGCCGCGTTCAACACCCGCATGGCCGCCACGGCGGGCCGGGTCGCCGACGGCGTCATCGGGCACGGGCTGTTCACCGACTCCTGGTGGAACGACGTCGTACGTCCGTCGGTGGAGCGCGGCACGGTGACGGCCGGCCGGACCGAGCCGCCCCTGGAGCACGGCTGGGTCATCACGGCGGTCGACGACACCGCCCCCGAACGCGCCGTGGCCGACGCCCGGCGCATGATCGCCTTCTACCTCACGGTGAAGACGTACGACCCGTTCGTCGCTCACCACGGCTGGGACGGCCCGGTGGCACAGCTGCGCAAGGCGTTCCGGGCCGGTGACACCGACGCGATGGCCGCCGCCGTCACGGACGAGATGCTGACCGGGATCGCCGTGTGCGGGACGACGGCCGACGCGAAGGACATGCTCGCCCGTCGCGCCGATTCGCTGCCTCGTGACGTCGGATATTTCGCACCGCCCAGCTTCCTGGTGAGCCGGCGGCGCCGGGCCGCGTACGCCCGCGCGAGCCTCGCCCTGATCGACGAGCTGCCCGAGCCGTGAGCGAAGCGACGGGCGGCACCCTCGGGCCGCCCGCCGCTGCCATCGCGTTTCAGTACCCTGAAACGCCGTTTCGCTGGTCAGGCGTTCTCGGTGGCCGGGGCGAGTTTCCGGCTCTTGTCGAAGTGCACGACGTCGGCCAGGGTGCCGCCCAGGATGGCCGCACGGTCCGCGTCGTTCACACCCTCGAAGTTCTCCGCGACGCACTCCGCACTGCTGCGGAAGGTGCCCTCCGCATGCGGATAGTCATTGCCCCACATCACCGTCGACAGACCCGTGATGTGACGCGCCTTCACCGCCGTCGGATCGTCCGCGAACTGCACATGGATCTGCCGACGCACATACTCGGTCGGCTTCAGCGGGTAGGGCCACTTGTCATTGATCGCGAACAGCCGCCCCATGGAAGGCTGTTCGGTCGCCGGGTGGTTGTCGTCCCAGAAACCCAGCCACCAGTCCGGATCCTGGCCGGTACCCGTCTTCCACGCCTTGTCCATGTACCCCATGAAGGAGACCAGCCAGCCGGCCGTGTACTCGATCAGGTTGAAATGCAGATCCGGGAAACGCTCACACACCCCGCCGCCGACCAGACTGGCGATGATGCCCTGCGGACCCGCCACCCCGGCACCCGCCGCGAAGCCCATCGTCCGCCCCGCCACCATGTCGTCGGTCAGATTGCCCTTGCCCATGTTCATGGACGTCATCAGACCCCGCACGGTCTGCGCCGTCCCCGAGACCTGCTCCTTGACCTTCACCCCACCCGTGGCCACGTGGATGAAGACCGGCAGCCCGTGCGCCTGCGCGGCGGCCCAGACCGGGTCGTACTCCCGGGCGTAGTACGGCAGCGGCGGAATCTCCGGCAGCAGGATCGCCCCCAGCCCCAGCCGCGCGATCCGCTCGATCTCCGCCACCGCCGCCGGGACGTCCGTGATCGGGATCGCGGCCGTGGGACGCAGCCGCTCCTTGTAGGGCAGATAGCGCTCGACGAGGTAGTCGTTCCACACCCGCGCATGCGCCATGGACAGCTCGTGGTCGTCCGTGAACAGCACGAACAGCGACAGATTCGGGAACATCACCGAGGCGTCGACGCCGTCGAAGTTCATGTCCCGGATGATGTGCTCGGGATCGCCGTCCGGCGTCTCCCCGCCGGTCTGGCGGTACTTCGAGATCGTCCAGCCGTCGAACCCGATGGTGTGGAGCTTCTTGAACTCCGTGTGCCCGCCCGGCACGATCGGCTCGTCGAGAGTGAACTCCTCCTCCCACAGCGCACGTTCACGCAGCTGCTTGGGCAGGCGGGTCTTGAACAGATCGACCGGCTCGATGATGTGCGAATCGCCGGACACCACAAATTCCTTGAACACAGGCGGTACCTCTCTTCGAACTCCGTCGTTCGTAGCCAGAAGGCCGACCCCCAGATATCTGCGAAGTTAGCTGTACCGACCGGTCTAGTCAATAAACTCGACGCACCCCTGCCCCGCACCCGCCAATTCAGTACACTCAACTCGGGACACACTGATGAGGAGACGGCACATGACGACGGCGTACTCGTTCTCTTCCCGGCTCTACATCGACGGACGGCGCACCGACGGCACCTCGGACGCACGGATCGTCGTACGCAATCCGGCGACGGAGGAGACCCTCACCGAGGTTCCCGACTCCTCGCTCGCGGATGTGCGACGTGCGGTCGAGGCGGCGCGGCGAGCCTTCGACGAGGGGCCGTGGCCGCGGATGAGGCCCGCCGAGCGGGGCGCGGTCCTGCTGCGCATGGCGGAGGAGTTGGAGCGGCGGCTGCCCGAACTCGTCGCCGTCAACATGGCCGAGGCGGGTTCGGTGCGGGCACTGGCGGAGAGTCTGCAGACGCGGGTGCCGGTGGCCCATCTGCGGGACATGGCCGAGCGGGTGATCCCGGCCTTCGCGTGGGAGCGTCCGATGGATCCCACGATCGCGCCGGGCATCGGCATCTCCCAAGGGGTGCTGCGGCGCGAGGCGTTCGGGGTGTGCGCGCTGATCTCGGCGTACAACTTCCCCTTCTTCCTCAGCATGATGAAGGTGATCCCCGCGCTCGCCGCGGGCTGCACCGTCGTACTGAAACCGGCGCCCCAGACGCCGCTCGACTCGCTGCTGCTCGGCGACTTCGCCGACGCGGCCGGGCTGCCGCCGGGTGTGCTGAACATCGTGACCGGCGATGTCGAGGCAGGCCGGGAGCTGACCACCCACCCGATGGTGGACCTCGTCAGCTTCACGGGCTCGGACACGGTGGGCCGCGTCGTGTACGCCCAGGCCGCCGCCTCCATGAAGAAGGTCGTCCTGGAGCTCGGTGGCAAGTCCGCCAGCATCGTCCGCGCCGACGGCGATCTCGACGGTGCCGTCCGTTCCGCGCTGGCGGGCATGACCACCCATGCGGGGCAGGGTTGTTCGCTGCTGACGCGCACGCTGGTGCACGAGTCGGTCCACGACGAACTGGTCGACCGGTTGAGCGCGGCCCTGGCCGATGTCAGGGTCGGCGACCCCTCCGACCCGGCCACCACGATGGGTCCGCTGATCAGCGCGGCCCAGCGGGACAAGGTCGAGAAGCTGATCAAGGTCGGCGAGGTGGAGGGCGCCCGTATCGTCTGCGGCGGCAGGCGCCCGGCCGGTCTCGACAGGGGCTACTTCCTGGAACCCACGCTCCTCACCGCCGTGGACAACGCGATGACCGTCGCCCGGAGGGAGTTCTTCGGACCGGTCGGCGTCGTCATCCCGTTCCGCACCGACGAGGAGGCGGTGCACATCGCCAACGACAGTCCGTACGGACTGGGCGGTGCCGTCTGGAGCGCGGACACGCCGGCCGCGTACGACATGGCCACCCGGCTGCGGACCGGCGGTGTCACGATCAACGGCGGCAGCGCCGGGGTGAACCCGCGGGCGGCTTTCGGCGGCTACAAACAGAGCGGACTCGGCCGCGAGTGGGGCGAGTTCGGGCTCGACGAGTACTTGCAGACGAAGACGGTGAGCTGGGCGGCACGCTGACCGGTGTGCCGCCCGGCGGGCCGCTCGTCACACGGTGAGCACGATCGCCGATCCCATGCCGCCACCCGCGCACATGGCCGCGACCGCCGTCCCTCCCCCGCGCCGCCGCAGCTCGTGCGCGAGCGTGACGATCATGCGCGCGCCGGTGGTGGCGATCGGGTGTCCGAGGCTGCATCCGCTGCCGAAGGGATTGACCCGCTCCGGATCGAGGTCCAGTTCACGGGTGGTGGCGACGGCCACGGCGGCGAACGCCTCGTTGACCTCGAACAGGTCGACGTCCTCGATCCGCAGCCCGGCGCGGTCAAGTGCCTTGCGGATGGCGGCGATCGGGGCCAGTCCCGTCTCGACGGGATCGACGCCGACGCTCGCCCACGACCGTACGGTGGCGAGCGGCGCGAGCCCGTGCGCGGCGGCGACCTCGGCGGAGGCGACGACGACCGCGGCCGAACCGTCGTTCACCCCGCTGGAGTTGCCCGCCGTGATGGAGTAGCCGTCGATCTCGGGGCGCAGCACCTTCAGTGCCGCGAGCTTCTCGATGCTGGTGTCGCGACGAGGGTGTTCGTCGGTGTCGAACACGGACTTCGTCCCGTCCCGGTCGATGACCTCGACCGGGACGATCTCGTCGGCGAACCGTCCCCCGTCGATCGCCCGCACGGCCCGCTGGTGTGAGCGCAGCGCCCAACTGTCCATCTCCTGCCGGGAGATGCCGGTCAGCCGGGCCGCGTTCCAGCCGACGAGGGTGGCCATGTCGTCGTTGGGCGCCTCAGGGGTCGGAACGTGCGAGGGTGACATCCAGGGGTCCTGCCAGTCGTCGGTACCCGGAATCCGGCGCCGGGCCACCGGCGCGGTCGACGAGGACTGCGTTCCGCCCGCGACGACCACGCGGTCCATTCCGGCGCGCACGCCCGCGGCGGCGGTCGCCACGCTCGACAGTCCCGAGGCGCAGTGTCGGTTGTGTGCCAGGCCGGGCACATGGGTCAGCCCCGCTTCGAGTGCCGCGTAGCGGGCGATGTCCCCGCCGCCGGCCAGGGTCTCGCCGAGGACGACGTCGTCGATCAGGTCGAGCGGCACCCCGGAACGTCGCACCGCCTCGCGTACGACGACGGTGGCGAGATCGAAGGCGCTGGTGTCACGCAGCGTTCCCCTGCGGGCGGTACCGATCGCGGTGCGGCAGGCGGCGAGCAGAACGGCATCGGTCATGTAATTGATGATACTCAACTCGCCACATGACACGGAGGAACGCCCAGAAGCACCCCAGGATCTCGACCGATTCAATAAAAGAGGATACCTTCTTCATGCCGTGGATCTGCCGTCGATCTGCCGTGGAACGGGTGGTGGCTGGTGAACTTCGAGCTCAGCGAGGAGCAAGCCATGCTGCGCGAGGCCTCGCGCGACCTGCTGTCCGACCGGGCCCCGATCGCCCTCGTCCGAGCATCGATGGACCGCTCCGAGGACGTCGACCCCGAACTGTGGCGGCTGACCTCCGACCTCGGCTGGCCCGGTCTGGCCCTGCCCGAGGAGTACGGCGGGTCCGGCCAGGGACTGGTCGAACTCACCCTGGTCGCCGAGGAGATCGGACGCGCGCTCGGCCGGGGCCCGTTCCTTCCGACGGCGGTCGTCGGCCGGGCGATCGCCTACGGTGGTTCCGAGCGGCTGCGCGGCGAGGTGCTGCCCGCGCTCGCCGCCGGAGCGGGCTGGGCCACCTGGGCCTTCGCCGAACCGCATGCACCCTGGACCCTCGACGGGATCCGCGCGACCGCCACTACGGACGGGGACGGGGCCGTCCTGGACGGCGTCAAGACCGTGGTGCAGGACGCCGGCGGCGCTCGCTGGCTGCTGGTCAGCGCACGCCACGAGGGCGAACCGGCGTCCTTCCTCGTCGACCGCGCGGCCCCCGGTGTCACCGTCCGACGTCAGCGCGTCCTGGATCCGACCCGCGCGTTCCACGAGGTCCGCCTGGACGCCGTACGCGTTCCGCTCGATGCCCGTCTCGACGGCGGGCCGGCCGACATCCAGGCACTGCTCGACGAGACGTCCGTCCTACGGTGCGCCGACGCGCTCGGCGTGATGGAGCGGATGCTGGAACTGACCGTGGAACACACCACGAGCCGGGTGCAGTTCGGGCGGCCGATCGGCGGTTTCCAGGCCGTCAAGCACGCCTGCGCCGACATGGCACTGCTCGTGCACGGCACCCGTGCCGCGACGTACTACGCGGCGATGGCCGCCGATGCGGGCACCGACGACGCCGCCCGCGCGGCCTGTGCCGCCGCCTCCTACGCCACGGCCGGTACCGGTGAAGTCGCCGCCAGGGCACTGCAGTTGCACGGCGGTATCGGCTTCACCTGGGAGCACGACCTCCACCTCTACCTGCGCCGGGCCAGGGCCGACCGGGTGCTCCACGGGGACACGGCCGTCCACCGCGACCGGCTCTGCACCCTCCTCCAGCGGTCTTCCGCGTCCGCCTGAGCCGAGCGAAAGGGAATCGACCGATGGAGATCAAGGGCAAGAAGGCCGTGGTGTTCGGCGGTGCCTCCGGAATGGGGCGCGCCAGCGCCGAGTTGCTCGCGGCGCGCGGCGCCGACGTCGTCGTACTCGATCGTCCCGCGTCGGCCGGTGCCGAGGTCGCGACCGCGTTGGGCGGGCGTTTCCAACCCGTCGACGTCACCGACTTCGAGGCGACGGAAAGCGCGCTGGCCACCGCCGTCGAATCGCTCGGCGGACTGCACGTCGCGATCACGACCGCGGGCGGCGGTACGGCGAAGCGGACGCTCGGCAGGAGCGGGCCGCACGACCTCGACACCTTCCGCCGGGTCCTCGACCTCAACACCGTCGCGACCTTCAACGTCAGCCGGCTCGCCGCCTCGCACATGAGCCGCAACGAGCCCGAGGACCCGGACGGTGAGCGCGGGGTCATCATCAACACGTCGTCGATCGCCGCCTTCGAGGGGCAGGTCGGCCAGGTCGCCTACGGGGCCGCCAAGGCCGCCATCGCCGGGATGTGCCTCACCATGGCGCGCGATCTCGGCTCACTCGGCATCCGTGTCCTGGCCATCGCGCCCAGTCTGTTCGACACGGGCGCCGTCGAGAAGATCCCGGCCGATGCGCGGGCGGTCCTGGTCAGGGACGCGGCGTTCCCCAGACGCCTGGGCCGCCCCGAGGAGTACGCGAAACTCGCGCTCGCCATCGTCGACAACCCGATGCTGAACGGCCAGTGCCTGCGGCTCGACGCGGGACAGCGGTTCGGCCCCAAGTGACCGGTGCGGGGCGCCGGTTGGAACCAGGACGACGACGGGAGCATCCGTAATGCCGCAACAGGACGAGCACCACGGCAAGGTCGCGTTCATCACCGGGGGCGGGCGCGGGTTCGGCAAGGCGTTCGGCGCGGCTCTGTCGGCGCGGGGTGCGCACGTCGTGCTCGCGGACATCGACGGAGCCGCGGCGGAGGCCGCCGCCGCGGAACTCACCGCCGCGGGCGGCAGCGTGACGGGGGTGACCTGTGACGTCGCCGACGAGGCCGCGGTCGAGGCGGTCATCGGCGAGGTCGCCGAACGCCACGGCGGCCTGGACATCCTGGTCAACAACGCCGGCCTGCACGCGGCCTACAACCGGCCGTTCACAGAACTCGGCCTCGCCAACGTACGGCGCGTGCTCGACGTGAACGTGATGGGCGTCGTCATCTGCTCCCTCGCGGCACAGAAAGCCATGCGGGGCCGCGCCGGCGCCGCCATCGTCAACATCTCATCGTCGGCGGCCTACGCGAACCGCAGCATCTACGGCGTCTCCAAACTCGCCGTACGCGGACTGACCGTGTCCTTCGCGCGCGAGTTCGCCGCCGACGGCATCCGCGTCAACGCGATCGCCCCGGGCCTGATCTTCACCGACACGGTCCGGGCCGAACTGTCCGAGGCCGAGGCGAAGCGGGTTCTGGGCGAGCAGATCCTCCAACGGGAGGGCGAGGAAGGGGACATCGTCGAGGCGCTGCTGTATCTGGTCTCGTCGAAGGCCTCGTTCGTCACGGGTGAGACGTTGCGGGTGACGGGCGGGTTCGCGCTCTCGGTCTAGTGCCTCAGGACGCGTTCGCGCCGACCGGGCTCGGTGACGGGGAGGCTTCTCCCCCACAGGATCCGCGGCCACCCCGATGCCGCGGAACACGGGGGCCGGGGGCAGCAGATGACCTCGCGCAACCCCCGGTCGTGTGCCTGGATTTCGCACGCCTTCTCCAGGGTGGACGCCAGTCCGCGCCAACGGTTGGGGCACATCGTCGACTTCCTGGGGCAGCACCTCAAGTAGCGGGGGATCAGGCGGCGTTACCGATGACACCACGGGCCGCGACCCGGAAGGCCCTCACTTCCTGGTAGAGGATGCGCTCCCGTTCGGCGGCAAGGGTCACGTCCTCGGCTTTGCGGGTGACGTCCCGGGCGCGAGCGTCGTTGGCCATCCGCCGCATGACCTCGGAGAGCCCACTGGAGGCGTCGGCAACTCGTTCGGTGAAATTCACGATGGAGACCGGTCCTTCGAGGATCACGACCTCGGCGGCGCGATGGACCTCACGGGCAAGGGCGATGAAGCGACGTATCTTCTCATCGACATCGGGCAGTTCGGGTTCGTCCGAACGCAGCGCGGCCAGTCCTGCGTCCATCCGCCCAGTCTGCCGTTGCCTGACACCGTCCGGAAACCTGTCACGGTTCGTCACGCAGCGTGCGGCCGGGCCCCCGCGTCTGACACAGTGTTCCTTCATCCACACATCAGGGGCGTACCGTGTCCAACTCCATGTTTACGCCACCAGGTCAGCCGTCATGGGCCGCCGGGTCGCCCCCGAAGAGGAAGCGCGACCGGAAACTCCTCGGTGGAGTCACCGCAGGCATTCTCGTCATCGGCGGCCTCGGCACCGCATGTGACAACACCACCGGCACAGGCGGAAGTTCAACCGCCACAGCCACCGCCGGGAGCAGCGACGCCAAGACCGGAGGCGGCCCCAAGACCGTCCCCGAATTCGTCGGTATGGGTCTCCAGTCCGCGCAGGACGCAGCGCAGAAGCAGGGCTTCTACAGCCTCACGTCCCACGACTCGCTCGGCCGCGACCGCCACCAGATCCTCGACCGGGACTGGAAGGTCTGCTCCCAGAACGTGAAGGCCGGTACGACCACGTCCACGGACACCCGACTGGACTTCGGAGCCGTGAAGTCGGACGAGACCTGTCCGGCGAAGGACCGGTCCGCGCCCACCGCGGCCGGCGGAACGATGCCGGACCTCAAGGGAAAGTCGGTGAACACCGCCCGCGACGCGCTCCGCTCCAGCACGTCGATCACGGTCAAGGACGCCTCCGGTAAAGGGCGTTACATCCTCCTGGAGTCGAACTGGCAGGTGTGCTCGGAGAAGCCGCCCGCAGGGACGAAGCTGAGTGGCAGCCGGTGGAGTTCTCCGCGGTGAAGTTCGGGGAGTCCTGTCCATAAGCGGCACGGCGGTTGGCCGAACGGGCCGCCGGCTTCCCGCAACTCCCCTGCTCACCTGCCCGGTTCAGGAATCATCGCCGTAACCGACAGGCCGTACACCGTAGTCGGCGAAGCCGCGCGCGAGCAGCGCGAAGGCCTCCGCTCCGTACGCACGGACGTTGGCGGCGAGCCGGTCGATCGCCTCGTCGGCCAGGACACGTCTCCGTACGAGGTCGATGAGAGCGCGATGGACACCCATCAGGGCGTTCGCGGCCACGTACGCGGTGACGGCCCCTCGTGGACCCGTGCTCTCCTCGGCGGTGAGCCGTGCGGCCAGTGCGGCTGTCGCGTCGACGATCGCCTGCTGTTCGCGGGCGCGGAGCGTGGGGCTGTCCGCGACCATGCGATTGACCGTCCGCAGTCGCACGACCGCCTCGCCCTCCCCGGCCTCGACCTGGGCGAGGAGCCCGGCCGGTTCGGTGAGGAAGTTCCGTACGGCGTCCAGGACCGGCTCGCCCGGGGGCCGGGAGTCGACGGCCGCGACCAGGCGTTCCCCGAAGCCTTCGAGCCGGGAGTAGAGCAGGTCCTCTTTGCGCGGGAAGTAGTTGAAGACGGTGGCCTCGGAGACGTACGCCTCGCGGGCGATCTCGGCGACCCGCACGGCGTCGAACCCCCGGTCGGCGAACAGCCGCCAGGCGGTGTCCGCGATCAGTGTCCGCGTCTGCTCCTTCTTCGACTCGCGAAGCCCCATCGCCACCTCTGTCCGAACCTCCGCCTCGGGGAGACAAAGCATCTAGGGTGACCCTATATTTAGGGTCACCCTAGAAATCATATCAGCACGTTCCGTATCAGCACCTTCCCGAGGAGGTTCCATGACAGCGTCGAGCGCTCCTTACCTCCGCCCGCCCTGGGGAGCACGGGTCATCGGCAACCGCATGGCCAAGCTCTTCGCGCGGTCGGTACTGAGCACGCTGAGCGTCCGCGGGCGTACCAGCGGGCGCTGGCGGAGTGTGCCGGTGGCCGTCCTCGATCATGACGGGGAGCGTTACCTCATCGCGCCCCGCGGCAACACCGAGTGGTCCCGCAACCTGCGCGCCGCGAACGGCGGACGACTGCGACGCGGGGGCCGGGTCGAGGAGTTCGAGGCGGTCGAGGTGCCGGCCGAAGAGCGTCCGCCGCTGATCGCCGTCTACCTCGAACAGTTCGGCCGCTTCCCCACCGTGGCCGAGACCTTCCGCCAACTGCCCGACCCCGCCGACCATCCCACGTTCCGCATCGTCGACCCCCGTGGGCTCCACTGACGGCGGGCCGCTAGGTGCTCGCCAGTTCGGAAGGTGCCGCTTCCTCCGCCGCCTCCTCCTCTTCGGATTTCACGGCGCGCAACAGCACGATCGGCGTGGCGATCTTCCAGATGAAGTACACCGCCGTGGGAAGCATGTTCGCGAGAAGTCCGTTCCAGGCGAACGGGCCGGTCTTCGTGAGGAAGACGAAGGCGCCCGGAATGAGCAGAACTCCGAGCACCAGATTGAGATAGCCGAACCAGCGGGGGAACACCGGCCTGGCACGGTTGTCGACGAGTGCCGCGTATCCGATCGACCAGACCTGGAGGACGAATATGCAGGCGTTGCCCACCAGCATCAGCCAGTAGATGTCCGACATCGCGTAGAGCACGTCGGGCGAGTGACTCTCTGGTCGATAGGCCGCTGCCGCGAGTATCGCGATCGGAAAGAAGAAGCCGATCGGTGCGACGACGCCGGTGAGGAGCTGGACCATGGACAGCAGGCCCCACCCGCCCTCGATACGGCGCATCTGCATACTGGTCACGACGACGAACGGGTACTCGAACGGGACCACGAGAACCATGATCGCGGCGCAGGCGAGGATCCCGGTCTGATGGTCGGTGAGGAATTCGACAACGCCCTGTGCATTCGTCGTCGGGTCCATCGGCGTGATGAGATGGCCGACGGAGAAAGCGACGGCGAACCCCAGCAGCAGTACAAATCCGCACCACGCGGAGATGCGTTCCAATCTGAAGTGCAGGTCTTGTCGCATCAACGGATCTCCTTTGATCTCGCAATCGCGCGGCTCACTTCGTCCCCTGCTACCAGCCGACGAGCCTGTCCAGCAGCAGCGTCGTGCTCGACAGATAGTCGCCGTAACCACCGCGGAAGAAGAGCAGTGGGGTCTTCATCGACTCGACGCGGAGTGTGCGGACGCGGCCGACGACGAGTTGGTGGTCGCCGAGTTCGACGATTTTCTCGACCGCGCAGTCGACCCACGCGACGATTCCGTCCAGGACGGGATTGCCGAGCGGGGATTCCTGCCAGTCGGCGCCCTCGAAGCGATTCGGCCCGCCGGCCATCTGCCGGGAAAGGCGTTCCTGATTGCCCGCGAGCGCGTTGGCGCAGAATCGCCCGGCCGTCCGGATCGTCCGCAGGGTGTTGGAGGAACCGTCCACCAGGAAGGACACCAGCGGCGGTTCCAGGGAGACGGACATGAAGGTTCCGACGATCATTCCCCGGGGTTGCCGGTCGGCGTCCGTCGTGGTGATGGCGACCACGCTCGTGGGGAAGTGCCCGAGCACCTCACGGAACGAGCGTCCCTCGACCGCGTCCGTCACGGCCCCTCCTTGTTCTCCCACGTTCATTCTTGACGAGCCGTCAGATCAGGACGCGCATCGCATCGGGCAGCTCAAGTCCCATCTGAGCCAGCGCGTTGGCGTGGTACGCGGATCCGGGGACGTGGATCATGTGCTGGAGTCCCACGTGTGCGTCCCGCCAGAACCGCTGCATCGGGTTGTCGCGTCGGATCGCGTTGCCGCCGGACCGCACGAAGATCTCGTCCAGGGCGGAGACGGCACGCCACGCGCAACGGACCTGGTTCCGGCGGACGTTCGACCGATCCTCGATGGACACGGGCTTTCCGGCCTCGACCTGGTCGTACAACCGGCTGATGCCGTCGATCAGTTGGACCCGTGAGGCGGCGATCTCCGCGGCGGCCTCTCCGGCGGCGTACAGCACATAGGGGTCGTCGCGTACCTGGACCCCGGTCACGGCGACCCGATCGCGCTGCTGGGACAGATGGAGGGCCAGCGCGCCCTCGCAGATGCCGATGACCGCGGCGGTGATCCCGAGGGGGAACATGGAACTGAAGGGCAACTTGTAGAGGGTGTCGGTGAGTCCGACCGCCTCGGCGGCGCTGCCCTCCTGGACGGCCTCCTGCTTGATCGTGCGGTAGGCGGGGACAAACGCCTTGTCGACGACGACGTCCTTGCTGCCGGTGCCCGCCAGGCCGATCACGTCCCAGGTGCCGTCGATGATCTCGTAGTCCGAGCGCGGCAGGACGACATGCAGTACGGAGATCGGGCCTGCCGGCCTGCCCTTGCCGTCGCCGACGAGCGCGCCGAGGAAGTCCCAGTCGCAGTGGTCGCTTCCGGAGGAGAAGGGCCAGCGTCCGCTGAGGACGTATCCGCCGTCCACGGGGTCGGCGATGCCGTTCGGCATGTACGGCGAGGCGATCCAGGAGTCCGGGTTCTCGTCCCACACCTCGTGCGCGAGCCGGGGATCCAACTGGGCCAGTTCCCAGGGGTGTACGCCGACGACACCGCACACCCAGCCCGCGGCCCCGTCGTGCCGTGCGACGGCCATCACCGCTTCCGCGAAGTCCCGGGGGTGGGCGCTGTGGCCGCCGAACTCCTTGGGTTGCAGGAGTCGGATCACGCCTGCCGCGCGGAGCAGTTCGACGGTCCGGTCGCTCAACCTGCCCAGTTTCTCGTTCTCTTCGGCGAGTGCGGCCAGTTCGGACCCGAGATCCTCGACACGGTTGACCACTTCATGCGTCACGCCGCACACCTCCTGCTGACTGATACCTCGCAAGTGCCGCACACGCGCGGCGGGATGATCCCAGTGTCATTTCCGGGCCGACCACCCGCTGAGCCCGTTCCGCTGACCGGGACCGCGGAGTCAGCGGGTGATACGAGGCAGCAGGGCCGCGATGGAGCGGCCCTTGAGGGCGGACAGCCACACGCCGGCCCCGTAGGCGAGGTCGTCGAGGCGGCGCGCGACGCCGTAGCGGACCGGGTCGAGAGGGACCCGGTCGCGCCGGTACTCAAGGGCGATGTCGGCCAGCGCGGCCACCGCCGCCGCCCTGCGCACGCGGCGGGACGCCACGCAGCCCACGACTGTGAGCGGCCACCAGTGCCGGTTGAAGAGGGCCGAGGTCTGGGCCAGAGTGGCCAGCGCCCCGTTGGCCGTGAGCCGCACGGCCAGCCGGTGCGGGTGCTGGATGCCGTCCATCTTTCGGCCGATCCTCAGGGTGACGCCCACGAGGACGGCCCCCGCGACGGGCACCGACCACCTGCGCTGGGCGAGCAGCGCGGTGAGGAGTGCCACGCTCCAGGGGGCGAACACGACCGGGGCGATGAACCGCGGGTGGCGTTCGGCGAGGGGCTGCGCGCCGGTGCCGTAGACGGCCTTGCGCAGCAGCCAGTCGTCGAGCCGCGCCCGGTGTTCGTGTGCCGCCTCGGCGGCCGGCTCGTAGCGCAGCCGCCGGCCCTGTTCGATCAGCCGCCAGCACAGGTCGACGTCCTCGCCGACCCGCATCCGCTCGTCGAAGCCCTCCTTCAGGGCGTCCACCCGCGCGACGACGCAGGCCGAGGACGCCCACGAGACGGGGCTGCCGGGTCGTACTCCGGCCGGATGAGCACCCAGGTCGAGGGAGGAGCGGGCGTTCTCGTACCGCTCGACCCAGGTCGGAGCAGGCGAGGGCAGCCCGGTGATGCGAGGTACGGCCAGGGCGACGGCCGGGTCGGCGAAGTGCCGGAGGAGGGTGGGCACGGTGTCGGGGGCGAGCACGATGTCGGAGTCGGCGAACACCACGAAGGGAGTCGTGACGAGCCGGAGTCCGGCGTTGCGGGCGCCGGCCGGTCCGATGTTCGTGGTCAGGGCGACCAGCGTGGCTCCGTGTTCCGCTGCGACAGCGGCGACGGACTTCGGGTGCCGTGACGCGTCGTCGACCACGATCACGGGGTGGTTGCCGCCAACACTGCCGAGCAGACGGGCGAGTTGGTGTGGCCGGTCACGGACCGGCACGACGACCGTGCAGCGGGGGTCGGTGGGCGGGGGCAGCGCGGCGACGACCGGATTGGCCATGCCGAGGTCCAGCAGCCGGTCCGCGAGAAGCGAGCTCGCCGCGTCCCGCACCCGCAACGTCCGCCCGGTGAAGAGCCGTTGGGCCCGCGGGGTCAGCCGGATCAGCCGGGTCGGGAAGCCGCCGACCAAGGCCCGGCCGCCGTCGACGATCCGGGTGTGCCGGTCGAGTTCGACCAGGAAGCCGGCGGGCAGCGTCATGGCCGTATCACCTGTTGGTCCAACTCCTTGGGTATGGGCGGATGTTCGGGCTCGGTGAGCCGGCCCCGGCAGTCCACGGTCCAAGCTGTGATCCGGCGGACCGCGGCCGACACCATCGCGTCCGTCGCCCTGCGTCCCTCCGCCGCCGAGGCGCCGGTCGGGTCCCCGAGGACGCCGGAGGAGGAGACGGCGCGGACCCCGTGGGCCATCAGCTCCGGGAGGAGGGCGGCCAGCGGCCGGGTGTCACCGGCGACCGCCGCGTCCAACCGCACCTGATCCGGGGCGAGATGGAGCATCACCGAGGTCTCGGTGCGCCCGGCGTGCGCGTCACCTCCGGACACGACGCAGCCGGTCCAGGCCACGTCGTGGCCTTCGGTGCGCAGCAGGCGTACGGCGGTGTCGAGAGTGACGGTGTTGCCGCCGTGGCCGTTGACCAGGACGATCCGTCCGGCCCACAGCGACAGCGAGCGCACCGCCTCCACCAGCACGGCACACAGCGCTTCGTGGCCGATCGAGACGGTGCCGGGGAAACCCGCGTGCTCGCCGCTCGCGCCGTAGGCAAGTGTGGGTGCAACTAGCGTCCCGGGGAGGGCGGTTGCCGCGCGCCGCGCGACGGCCTCGGCGATGACACTGTCCGTGTCGAGCGGCAGATGCGGGCCGTGCTGTTCGGTGGACCCGATCGGCAGCAGGACCAGTACGCCGGACGGAACGTCCGGCCAGGCGGTGTGGGCGAGTTCGGTCGCCGGGTCGTTTCGCACCGTGCTCAGGCGGCCGGGGCGTCGCGGCCCAGGACGAGGGGGAAGCCCGGGGGTACGACCAGGTCGTCCGGGGTCAACTCGCGGACGGAGGAGTGCCCGAGGCCCAGGACAGCCGAGTCGAGGCCGCCACGGAGGATGTCCAGGACGTTCTCGACGCCGGCCTGTCCGTTCGCCGCCAGGCCCCACAGACAGGCGCGCCCGATCAGGACGGCGCGGGCGCCCAGCGCGAGGGCCTTGGCCACGTCTCCGCCCCGCCGCACACCGCCGTCGAGGAGCACTTCGATCTGCGCGCCGACCGCGTCCGCTATCGCCGGGAGTACCCGGATGGTGGCGGGGGTGGTGTCGAGGTTGTTGCCGCCGTGGTTGGAGACGGACAGGGCGGACACTCCGGCGTCCACGGCCCGCCTGGCGTCGTCGACACGGGTGACTCCCTTGAGCAGGAAGGGCCCTCCCCACTCCTTGCGCAGCCACGTCACGTCCTCCCAGGTCGGGGGTGTGGTCCGCATCCACTCGCCGTAGGCGCCGAAGAAGGCGGGTGCCTCGCCGCCCGGGGGCCGCAAGTTGGGGACCGAAAGGTCGGGCAGGCGGCGGGACCTGGCGAACCGGAGCAGCCAGCCAGGGTGGGGCAGCACGTCGGGCGCGAACCTCAGCATGGTCTTCAGGTCGAGCTTGTCCGGGATGGCCGGGCTCCCCCAGTCCCGGCCGTGGGAGAAGGACCAGTCGAGAGTGACGATGAGCGCCTTGGCACCGGCCTCCCTGGCCCGGTCCATGCGCTGCGTCATCGTCGCCCGCGTGCCGCTCCAGTACAGCTGGTAGAAGAAGTCCGGCTGAGCGGCGGCGACTTCCTCAACCGGCTTGCTGGCAAAGGAACTCAGGCCCATGACGACACCCCTGCTCGCCGCCGCCCGGGCGACGGCGACCTCGCCCTCGGGGTCCACGGCCTGCACACCTGTCGGCGAGATGAGCACCGGGAGCGAGGTGGGCACCCCGAGCACGGTCGTGGACAGGTCGCGCTCCGCGTGGTGGCCGACGACCCTGGGCGCGAAGCCCAGTTCGGCGAACGCGGCCGTATTGGCGTCGATCGTACGACCGCGCTCCGAGCCCGCGACGAGCGCTCCGTACACCGCGCTCGGCAGGCGTTTCCTCGCCCGGCGCTGTGCTTCGGCGACCGTCTCGAACCAGGGGTTCCTGCCCATGTGCCGCGTCCCTTCGTCTGAACTCTTCCGCTACGGCCGGCCGAGGCGCAGTCCGGCCAGGGGGTCCTCGGCGCACTCGGCGACCGGGGGCCGTTCCAGGTCCCGGCGTCGGGTGAGGACAAGGTCGACAGGTCGTCGCCGGGAGTGGTCGGCGGACGGTTTGGGGAGGTCCGCACCGTCCTCGGCACGCTGGGCGAGCTGCTGTTCGCCGTACCCCTGCACGCACTCGGGGTCGGGGCCGTCCAAGGGCAGTCCGGTGAAGAACTTGGCGGCCATGCAGCCGCCCTTGCAGGTGTCGTAGAACGCGCAGGACGCGCAGGCTCCGCCGTGCTGCGGGGTGCGCAGTCGCGCGAACAGTTCCGAGCCGCGCCACACCTCGGTGAAGCCGCCGGGTGCGCGGACGTTGCCGGCGAGGAACTCGTCGTGGATGGCGAAGGGGCAGGCGTAGACGTCGCCGACCGGGTCGATCAGGCAGACGACGCGTCCGGCACCGCACAGGTTGAGGCCGGGGAGCGCTTCGCCGTAGGCGGAGAGGTGGAAGAAGGAGTCTCCGGTCAGGACGTTGTCGCCGTGGGCCAACAGCCAGTCGTACAGCTCGCGTTGCTGTGCCGCGGTCGGGTGGAGGTCGTCCCAGACGTCGGCTCCGCGGCCGGAGGGGCGCAGCCGGGTCAGACGGAGTTGGGCGCCGTAGCGGTCGGCGAGATCCTTGAACTCGTCCAGTTGGGGGATGTTGTGGCGGGTGCAGACCACGGAGAGCTTGAAGTTCCGCATGTCGGCGGCGGCGAGGTTCTCCATCGCCCGCAGCGCCGTCGCGTACGAACCGGCGCCGCGTACCGCGTCGTTGACGTCGGCGGTCGCGCCGTCGAGGGAGATCTGGACGTCCACGTAGTCGTTGGCGGCGAGCCGTCGAGCCGCCTCGGGCGTGATGCGGACCCCGTTGGTGGAGAACTTCACGCCGACATGGTGGGCGGTGGCGTAGTCGAGGAGTTCCCAGAAGTCGGCGCGGACAGTCGGCTCTCCGCCGCCGATGTTGACGTAGAAGACCTGCATGGCCTCTAACTCGTCGATGACCGCCTTGGCTTCGGCGGTGGTCAGCTCGCGCGGGTCACGGCGGCCGGAGCTGGAGAGGCAGTGGGTGCAGGCCAGGTTGCAGGCGTAGGTCAGTTCCCAGGTGAGGCAGATCGGCGCGCCGAGTCCGGACTCGAAGAGGTCGACCAGCCGTGTGGTGCCGACTGTGGCGGTCATGAGGTCCTTCCGACGAGCATCGACGACTCGGCGAGTGCGGCCAACGCCTTGCCGTAGCGCGGCAGTTCGGCCTCTTCGACGCCGGCCGCCAGGCAGGCGTCGCGGGCCGTGGGGGCGTCCGCGAGGGACTCGACGACGGCGAGCAGTCTGCGGTCCTTGAGGAACGTCAGTCTGCGGGTCCCGAAGTGGTAGAGGAGCGCACCGAACGGTTCCGGCCGCACCGAGACCTGGGGGTGCAGACCGAGGGCGCGGTCGAGGGCCGGCGCGGTCACGCGGGCGGCCTAGTAGACACCGCACATGCCGTCGATGGAGATCTCCTCGATGAGGTCGTCGGCCTCGATCAACTGCTGTTCCGTGACGGGTTCTTCGGCCTGGTTCTCGTTGGCCGGGACGGTCGGTAGGGGCTGGAGCTCGTTCATGCGACTCTCCCTGGGCATCCGGCTGGGCATCCGGGCGACTGCGCGGTCGACAGTAATGGCACTCGGTGCCGAAAGTGAAGAGGGAGAGGCCATGATTCTTTCGACCGATCGGTCTACGCCAGTTCCGGGGTCCGATTGAGGCATCCGGACGTCATCGTCGTCGGTGCGGGAGGCAGTGGCGCGCCGCTTGCCGCACGGCTCAGCGAGGACTCCGACCGCACCGTGCTGGTGCTGGAGGCGGGTCCCGTGCCGCGTCAACAGGCGGCCTTCACAACGGAGTTGCTGGACGCGCGCTTCGTCCCGGGCGCGCAGCCCGGGCATCCCGCCGTCCAGCCGTACGCGGTCCGTCTCACGCCGCGTCGGCCGTACACGGTCGTGCGGGGGTGCTTTCTCGGTGGGTCGACCACTGTCAACGGCGGCTACTTCGTACGGGCTCGGCGCGCGGACTTCGAGCGCTGGTCGGCCGTAGGGGGCGCCGCCTGGTCGTACGACCGGGTGCTTCCGTTGCTGCGCTCGCAGGAGTCCGATCTCGACCACGGCGCCGACGAGGTGCACGGGGAAGGGGGTCCGGTGCGGATCCGGCGGGCGGGTCTGCGGCACCCCGCCGCCGTGGCATTCCGGTCGGCCACGCGGGAGTCGGGGTATCCCGAGGAGCCCGACAAGAACGCCCAGGGCGCTCCCGGGTTCGGGCCCGTGCCGTCCAACTCCGTGGACGGGATACGCGTCAACACCGGTGTCGCCTATCTGCTGGACGCACTCGATCGCCCCAACCTCACCGTGGAGGGCGGCAGTTCGGTGACCGGAGTCGTCATCGAGCGAGGCCGGGCGACCGGCGTGGTCGTCGAGCGTGACGGGCGTCGTACGACTCTGGAGTGCGGTGAGGTCGTGCTGTGCGCCGGGGCGTTCCGCTCCCCCCAGCTACTGCATCTGTCGGGCATCGGACCTGGCGACGAGTTGAGGCGCCTGGGCATTCCGGTGGCCGTGGACTCCCCCGCCGTAGGAGCCCGGTTCGGCGACCATCCGCAGCTGGTGCTGGAGTGGCAGCCCCGGCGGCCGATGCCCGAGGCCGTGGACTCCTGGCTCGGCGGCTGCCTCCACCTGTCCTCGTCGGACGGCGACCACCCCGGCGATCTGGAGATCCTCCAGTCACTCGTCCCCATGGCCGGACTGGTCGGCGGAACGGTGACCGTGCCCGGCGCACCGCTCGCGTTTCTGGCGGCCGTCCAGTCGCCCCGGCTCAGCGGCCGGCTGCGCACGTGTTCCGTGGACGCGGCCACTCCCCCGAGGCTCGACTACGGCTATCTGGAGACCGCCGAGGACCGCCGCCGCCTGCGCGAAGTCGCCCGCGCCACGGCCGCGTTGACCGCCACCGACGCGTTCGAGGAGGTGTCCCGGGGGCTCGTGGAGCCGGGACCGGAGGTATTGGCGGACGACCGGATGCTCGACCGATGGGTCGAGACACACCTCGGCACCTCGCACCACACCTGCGGCACGGTTCCCATGGGCCCCGCCGGTGATCCGGGAACGGCCGTCGACCACTACGGTCGCGTGCACGGCATCGTCGGGCTGCGCGTCGCGGACACGTCGATCCTGCCGACTCCGCCGTTGCGCGGGCCTGCGGCCACCGCCGTCCTCGTCGGCGAACTCGTCGCCGACGCCATGCGACGTGACCTGCCGTGACCCGGTTCAGGGACGGGCCGGGGCCGGGCCGTCGAAGCCGGCCGCGAGCTGTCGCAGACCCTGGTCCAACAGATCGCCCAGGACCGCCTGTTCGTCCGCCAGCCAGTGTTCGTACGCGGCGACGCACGCGGCGAGGACGGTGTGGCCGATCAGCCGGGGCAGCAGGTCCGAGGACACCCTGCCCGTGCGCCGTGCGGCGAACTCCGTGACGAGTGTCCGCCACGAGGCGTAGCGCACGGTCGAGTCGGCCTGCAGCGTCGGGACCCGCAGGATGAGCGCCATGCGCTGCCGGTGCCAGGGCACTGCCGCCGGGTCGAAGCGATTGAACTCGACGACCGCGCCACGCAGCGCGTCCATCATCGGGACGGCGTCATCGGTCGCCGCCAACAGGCCGTCTAGCTTGACCAGTTCGGCCTCGAAGTCGCCCCACACCAGGTCGTTCTTGGAGGCGAAATAGCGGAAGAAGGTACGACGGCCGATGCCTGCCGCGGTGGCGATGTCGTCGACGGTCGTCCGGTCGAACCCCTGCCGTGCGAACAGTTCGAAGCCCACCTGCTCCAGTGCGGCACGCGAGGTCGCGGGCGGTCGGCCCGTTCTGGTCTGTCGCTGTCCGTTCTCACCGTCCACAGCGCACATCATGCACAGACGTCCATCAGGATGCCCGCCGCCGCTCTCATCCGGGACTTGCGCAGATCGAGGACGGGGCTCGGGTTCGAGAGGCCGTGGGAGGCCAGCAGGTTCATCAGGGCCCAGACCGTGTCGGGCCGTTCCGTCAGAAGGAGTTCACGGCCGTCCGGGGTGATGACCTTGGCCGCGGTGATACCCGCGAGGAGGCTGGTGCGGGCCCAGTCGACGTCGTACGAGACGCCGTTCGGGCTGGCGACGAGGACGACCTCCTTGGTGCGGTGGAGGACGGTCAGGTAGTCCATCGGCACCGTCAGGCGCCGGGTGGCGTCGAACGGGGGTGTGCCGTCCGCCGGTTGGACGCGCAGGACCGTGTCGAGGACGGGGCCGTGGTCCTGGAATGTGGTCCTGGCGCGCATCTCCAGGAAGCGGCCAAGCGCCAGGGCACCGCCCCGGCGTGACCATCGCCGGCCGACCGAGCCGAACGCGGCTCTCTCGCCCGGCAGTTGGTCCGCGAGCCGGCGGGCTTCCTCGCCGGGCTCGCTCACCGGTGCCCGTTCCTCGGGGAGGGCGCGGTCCCGGTCGGCGAGGGCGGCGTAGCGTGCGGCCGTGTGCGGGTCCAGGCGCCGGAGGTCGATCGTGTCGCCGTTCATGGCGACCGCTCCGACCTCCCGTGAGATCCGCATCTGCCCGAGCTGGCGGTCAACTCGCCCTGTCACGTCGGTCGTTCGGCCTTCGAGGTCGATCACCCGGCAGGTTCTCGTGCCGGCGAGCAGGTTGCTGCGCGACCAGTCGGGGGTGACCGTTCGCCGAGCCCCCGGAGTGGCGAGGTCGTCGACGAGGACGACCAGGCGTCCCGCCGTGATCGCCGACAAACACAGGGACGGCACCCGCCACTCCCCCGTCACCTCGAACCCGGCGGTCCCGTCGGTCTCCTCGGCGTCGCGCACCCGCAGCCTCAGTCTGATCAGCGGTGTGAACTCGTCGGGCGTGTAGTCGCCGTAGTGGGTCGTGAAGGTCGACTCGCCGTCCGGGTTGTACCGGGCCAGTGACGCCTCCAGTACGTCCGCCCGCACCAACCGCGCCCGCGCCGGGCCCTGTTGGGATCGGGGCGCCCACATCACGAAGGTGTCGTCCGGACACCGGGAGGTCCCGCCCTTCACGCGGTCCCTGCGCGTGATCCGGGGATATCCCTGGCGCGTGGCGGTGATCGCCACGACGGGGATCATGACCGTGCCGCCCAGCCCGAGCGCGATCATCATCGCCGGCCAGTCCCAGCCGGGATGGTCGCTCCAGCCGAAGTACCCGACGAGGAGGAAAAACGGCGCCGCGGAGAGGCAGACCGCGATGAACACCAGATTGCCCACGAACACACCCGTATGACTGCGCACAGTCCCTTCTCCTCCAGGCACTCGGTCTGTCCGTGCACCCGCCGGATGGGCACACGCTCTTCCCACTCGCTCACAGCTCGATGCGGAACCGCCCGCCGGACAGGTCCACCACCGCCGCGAGCCGACGGCCCAGGCGCAGGGCGGGATGGTATGTACGTCTCCAGGTCGTCTCGAACGTCCGCAGCCCCGGCCCGCTGACACGCAGACCGACCTCGACGCCGGAACTCTCCCCGTCCGACGCGAAGTCGGTCAGGTCGGTGATCTCCGCGGTCGCCGGCACCCCTACGGCGTCCAGCCGCCGGTTCTGCTCCCTCTCGACGACCGTGTTGCCCCACAACCCCAGGCCCACGGGAACGAAGACCACCGTGAACACGACGCCCATGACCATGAGGTCCGCGGCGGTGAAGAGGGCGAAGCCCAGCATGACCGGGCCGCACAGGACCAGCACGGCGGAGATGGCGTACAGGAACACGGCATCCCTCGGGCCGACATGATCGATCAGCCGCATCCGTACCGGCTCGGGACGGGCTCCGCCGTCGGTCATGTCAGGTCTCCGAGCCCTCGGGCCCGCTCCGCTCCAGCAACTCCAGCCGCTCCGCCAGGGCTTGCAGGCCGGCGCGGCGGGACGGGTCGTAGAAGACGGTCTGGCGTCGTCTGTTGGGGCGGGTGCGGATCACCAGCATGCGGCTTCGGCCGGGGCGGAACTCCAGACGGGGCTCCTCCCGGATGTGGTAGCGGCCGGCGTCGATCTCGCCGAACACCTCCAGCACGCGGCCGTCGAAGGAGAGCATCGTGGAGTCGGTCAGCGGCACTTCGGAGAACGGGGTCCGCGTCACGGTGCCACGCCGTCCCCGGCGTAGAGGTAGCCGCCGGGGTTGGCCGGGTCGGCCACCAGCAGGACCTGGTCGCCGGTGCGAGGGATGCGCAGCTTGGAGACCACGGTCTGCAGGGCGATCCGGTCGGTCCTCCCCGTGGGCTGCACGACCAGGTCAACTACCGGGTCGTGGTTGACCAATTGGCCGGTGTCGGCGATCGACACGACGACGGCGGTCGTGGTCGGCACCCCCGCCGCGAGCAACTGCTGTACTCCGAGACTCGAGTTGTACGCACCGATCGACTGCTGGACCCTGGCGAAGTCCTCGTTGCCGAGGAACGCCCGGGTGGTTCGGCCGTAGAAACCCTTGCCGCTGGCCACCTGGCCCGCGATCTCGGCGGCCCGCTCCTCGCGACTCTTGCGACGCCCGAAGATTCCCATGACGGCTGCTCCTTCTGGTCGGGGTGGATTCCCGTGTTTCCCGCTGTCCCCGTGGACGCTAGGCGGCCCCGATCGCCTACCGATCCCAGGTTCGCCCGCCCGATCTCGGACGACGTACCCTCCTGACATGCCGCTTCCCAGCCAGCCGTCCGGCGAGCGCCGACCGCGCGTCATGGTCATCGACGGCGCCTGGCGTGCCCTGGGACCGGGGCTGGAATCGCTGAGCGGCCCCGGCGGCGCCCCGCTGACCCGGACCGTCAAGCTGATCCTGCTGCCGTTGATCGTCAGGCCGGGACTGCATCCCGACCTCGCGGTGGACTTCCTCGCGCCGGAGCCTGCCGAGCGTCTCGACGCGCTGATACGGGAGTCCGGGACGCGGCTCGTCGCCACGGCCCAGTGGTTCACCCTGCTCAAGCGGACCCGCCGGGCGCTGGGCGTCGTGGCGGGCAACCCCCAGGATCTGTACTTCCAGCGGTGCTTCGAACTGGCCGCCGAACACGGTGAACCCGCCGCCGGCGCGGGCGCGTTGGCCAGGGCCGTCGTCGAGGACGTCGCGGACGCGGACGGCGGCCGTACGGTCGACACGCTGAAGCGGTATCTGGCGGATGCCGCCCAACACGCCCGGCTGGAGGCGGAGTTGGGCATCGCGTGGGACGGGCGTCAGCCGGCTCCGGGCGCCGATACGGCCGCTGCGGTCGCGCTGGCGGGTGAGGTTCTGGAGGCGTGCGGTGGGGTGGAGGCGCCGAAGGACTCACCGTCGTACACGTCCATGGTCGAGGCCGGACACGGCGGGCTGCTCGGCCGGGCCCTGTGGACGCACGCGAGCGGGGTCTGGGGGCGCGACGGTCTACCGGCCCATCTCGGGCTGACCGAACGGCGGTTGCCGCCGCGACCGCGGGTCGGTCGGGGTGCTTCGACGGCCACGCTGCCCGCGCCGCTGGACCGCACGCTCTTCGAGCGGCTCTTCGTCGTGCTCCAGTCGTCGGCTCGGCGCGAGGAACTACCCACGGTGCCGGAACTCGTCGGGCGGGAGGTCGGCCGCAGCTGCGCTCCGCTCGGTCTGTACGACGAGACCCTGCGCGTCGCCGTCCTGCTCGGCGGTCAACTCGCCGTCGGCCTAGACCCGTTGGGCATCGAGGAGCCCGCGCCGGGGCGGACCGCGGCACACCGAGCCGTCAACAGCCGTTGGCGCAGGGAGGCTTCGGTCCTGCGCGCCCGCCGGATGACCGTCTCACCCCGCCCTGATCCGGACGGCGGGGTGCTGGACGCCCTCGCCCAGGATCTCCGTACGCCCTGGACCGCCTATATGCGGCGGCTCTGGGTGCGGTTGCACGGGCGGGACGTCCGTGCCGCGCCACTCGCCGATGCGGCGTCGGCCTGGGCGGTGCTCGACGGGGTCGCCCGCTCCGTGATGATGGACCACCGGGCCCGAGTCCGGTCGGCGCTACGGACGTTGACGGCATCGGCGGCACCACCTGCCGCCGTGGCCGAGGCGGCCGAGGCGAGGAGCGCGTGATGGCGGGGGCCTTCGTCGACGTCCATGTCGCGCGCGGCGACGACGGCGCGATCCGAATCAGCACGGCCGGTCCTGTCGCCGCTCCGGACTGCACACGTGCGGTTCTCGACGTCGCCGGGGCGGTGCTCGCCTGGTCCGTCCTGGCGGCTCCCGGTCCGCCCATGGCCGAGATCCATGACGCGGGGCGGGCGCAGCAGTGGCTGTGGGCGGTCTACGGCGAGCGCGTCGCCGCTGCCGTGCACGCCTGTGCGGCAGGCGAGTTGGTCGATGTGCGGCTGTCCGCGGACATGGCGCCGCTCGCGGGCAGCGCCGCCCGGCTCGGCTTCGGGCACTGGGCGGCGCGGTGGTGGCCGGCGTCGCACCTGGACGGAATCGCCGCGCTCCAACCGGACGTGCTCGGGTTGGAGTTGGCCGCGCTCACCCACGAGTGCCAGCAGTTGTTCGACGACGACGGTGATCAACCCGACGACTGCGTGGCCGAGTTGATCGAGGAACACCAGGTCGCCCTCGACCCGCTGATCCAGTGGTGGCACGCCACACCGCCGTCGACGGACACGGCACGCCGGCTGGAGCGCGTTCTGCGGTCGGTCGACGACGCGGCGGACAGCGCCGGACTGGACTCGGAAGCCCTGCGCCGCCTTCGGTCGTCCCTGGCCCGACCCCGCCCGGACGGCGCTTCGGTCGACCCCGTCGCGCTGTTCGTACGGCACGGCGACTACGCCCTTGCCGCGGGCGAACCGCTCGTCGCGGGCGGCCGGTTGATCGCGCGGGGCTCGGGGACCAACGACTGGCGCCGCTACCCGCCCGGCTTCGTCGACGCCTCCGAGACCGCGGTGTCCTGGACCGCCCGCGCACTCGGCGCGCGACGGCAGATCGAGGTCGAGGTCGTCGCCCACAGCGCTGCGCCCGTCGCCGCCGTACCTCTCGCGGCGGAGGTCCGGGTGAACGACGGTCCCCGGAACCGGGTGCCCCTCTCCAGGCGGGTCGACGTGTGGACCGGCCGCGCGGAACTGGACCTCCCCGCCGGAGAGACGCAGCCGCGTATCGAACTCGGTGTGCTGTTGCCCGGCTTCGACCCGGGGCCGGGGCCGGAGGGCGGCGTCGACCGTGACTCGGTCCGCGCGCTGGTCCGACGGCGCCTCGCGACAGCGGCACAGCCCCTCGCGTCCAACTCGCCGCCGCACGACGGCAGTTCGGGTCCGTTCCTCGCCGAGATCGCCGCCGCCACCACCGATGAGGACTACTGACGGATGCCGGACGAGAACGAGCGCGAAGAGGGTGCCGAGGTGACGCGGCTCTACGGAGAGCCGTTCGACAGCGGTCTCGCCCTGGCCGAAGAACATCAGCTGGCCGCCGATCTCGCCGCCGCGGTCGCCGTCTACGAGGAGTTGCTCGCCCTGGCCGAGTCCGTGGAGGACTCGCCCGACGTTCGGTTCCTGCGGGCACATCTGCTGCAGAACATCGCGACTGTCCAGCTCGACGCCACCGACCTGGCCGGGGCCGAGGAAGCCAACAAGCGGTCCCGTGACCTGCTCGACGACATCGCCTCGGCGCCGATGGGCCCGCGCGGCCGCCAGCTCTGGCTGGAGATGCTGCTGCGGACGCTGATCGCCCGGGCCGACGTGCTGCGCAGAACCGGACGGCTGGACGAGGCGCTGGCCTGTCTCGACGAGGCGGCGGTCAGGCTGCCCGAGTTCGAGGACCCCGACGGACTGCGCACCTCCGAACTCGGCCTGAACCGTGTCCATTTACTCATGGACAAGGGCGAGTGGGGAGCGGCCGAGGACCAGGCGTCGGCACTGCTGTCCACCACGCCCTCGACCGCGGTGGAGACCGTCCCGCGGCTCCTGGTCGCCCTGGGACTGATCTGCTCCTCGACCGGGCGGTTCGACCCGGCCGAGGACTACTTCGCCCGCGCGGAGGACCGCTTCCGGGCGATCGGCGACACCGGTGCGCAGCGGACACTGCTCGCGCACCGGGCGTACACGGCGATGCACCGGGGTGAACTCGACCTCGCGGAGCGGCTGTTCGCGGAGGCGTCCGCGTTCTTCGAGCAGCAGCGGTGGTTCGGCCATCTGGCGGTCTGTGAGCAGGCCCGTGCCTTTCTCGCCGGTCGGCGCGGCGACGCCGTCGGCGCGGAGGATCTGCTGACGGCGAGCCTCTCCCGGTTCGAACGGCTCGGCGCCTCGATCGCCGCCGCCGACTCCATGCTGCTGGGCGCCCAACACGCCTACGACCGGGGCGACATCGAGGAGATGAAGCGGCTGGCCCAAGGCGCCCGGGACGTGTACCAGGAGCGGGAGGTGTACGAGCGGTGCGCGCAGGTCGACCTCATGCTCGCCCGCACCCTTGAGGACAACCTCAACCGGACCGATCACGGCGATCACGAGCGGGAGTCCGTCGACACCGCGCTCTCCTTCGCCCTGCCCGCCGCACTGGCCCTGGAGGCGGCACGCTACGACTTCGCGACCGCCCACGCCCGCAGTCAGTGGCTCCAACTCGCCGACGAGGCGATGCAGTTGGTGTACCGCCTCGCGAACCGCAGACAAGACCAGGGCCTGCTCTTCGAACTGGCGGAACACCGTTGCGCGGGCGCCTCGTTGGCCCTGGACCGGACACCGCCCGCCGCCGAGCCGGTCGAAGAGCCCGCGTCGGTCTTCCCGAGTGCGGCGATGAAGTCGTACGCCAACCACGAGCACGCCGAGGGCACGATGACGCTCGGCGGTGTCGCGGCGGACTCCGCCGCCTCGGTCGGCCTGCGGGTCGCGCCGCCGCCGAAGGTGCGGATGTCGGCGCAGTCGGGGCCGGGCCGTGTCGCGCTCCAGGAGTTCATCGCGGCGGCCGAGTTCCGCTATCGCCGGCGGATCGTGGACGAGGAAGCGGTGCCGTTCTGGATCACCGACGACCTGACGAGCCGCCCGGTCGTCCAGGTCCGACTGGCCGACGCCGGCGACCTGTTCATGACCTGGACGTGGGCGGGCGGGGCCCGGGGATTCGGCACCGGTCACGGACCCGGTACCGAAGTCGACCAGGCGGTAAGGGAGTTGAGCGACGCGCTGCCGGGAGCGGGCGACGGCGCGGAGGGCATGCGGAGGGCGTTCGACTCGGGCGCACTCGCAGAGCACGGAAGCGAACGCCGGCTCGCACGAACACTGGCCGAGGCCCTCTGGCCGGAACAACTGACCGCGCAGATACGCCAGGTGGCGGAACGGGCGGGCCGTCCCCTTGTACGGATCCAGCCCTCGCCCCGGGTCGCCCAGGTCCCCTGGGAACTGCTCGCCGTCGACGCCGGGACCGACGTACGGCTCATCGACCTCGCGGACGTCGTGACCACCGCGCCGGCGTCCCTGCGGCCACGGAATCCGGCGGCCCCGGCGAAAGCGCAGGCCACGGGCACCGAGTTGGACACCGACGCCCAGCCGGTCGTTCTCGTCCTCGACCCCCGCGTCCCCGGCTTCCGCGCCGATTCCCCGCTCGGCTCCGTCCTGGGACCGCCCGGCTCCGACCCGGAGTTGATGGCACTGGTCCAGGCCCGCCTCGACGCGGGCGCCGTCGTACCGTCCGTCGCCACCCCCGCGGAGGCCTTCCGCCGCACGGACCTGGACCGGGACTGGCTGAGCGGCGTGCTCCGCAAGGGTGCCCGCAGGCTGATGTACGTCGGGCATGTGAGCGGTGCGCCGGTCGAGGGCGGCCAGAGCGAGGACGGCACCCTGCACCTCAGCTGCGACGCCGGAACCGTAGGCCTGGCCGAGCCGCTCCGCACCCACCGGCCGCTGTCGGCCAAGGACCTCCTGCTGGGCTCGCTGCCGCTGCGCGCGGACGGCGAACCGGGCGCGCGTATCTGGCCCGCGCCACCCCGGGTCGCCCTCATCGGCTGCGAGAGCGGCGGCGATCTGCGGTTCGCCGAGTCGTTCGGCCTGGCGACGGCGATGCTCCACAACGGCGCCGAACTGGTCACCGCCACGCGCTGGGTCCTGCCGACCAGCTTCGCCTTCCATCGACTGGCCCAACTGCCGGAGTCCGTACGCCCGTTGTCGGAGGCGATCATCGCCGTCGACACGGCCCACGAACACGAGGACCCCGTGCGGAGCCTCGGTCAGTGGCAGCGCGAGCAGCTCGACCGCTGGCGCGCGGACGGCCGTGTCGAGCACTCGCCCCTGTTGTGGGCCGCCATGACCTGCATCGTGGTGTGACGGGTCAGAGCCGCACGATGATCAGGGCGGTGTCGTCGGTGGCGCCCCCGTGCGGGAGCAGTTCGAGGAGTACGGCGTCCGCGAGGGCTTCGGGGTCGGTGTTCCGGTGGCGGACCAGGGAGTCGGCGAGGCGGGCCAGGCCCGTGTCGATGTCCTCGCGACGGCGTTCGATCAGGCCGTCGGTGTAGAGGACCAGGGTGGAGCCGCGCGAGAACGTGGTCTCGGCCTGTGGCCTGGCCATCGGGTCGGGGCGCGCGTCGAGGGGCGGGTCGGTGGCCCGGTCCAGGAACTCCACGCGGCCGTCGGGATGGACCAGGGCGGGCGGCGGGTGTCCGGCGCTGCTGTAGGTGATGGTGTGCCGGTCGAAGTCGACGAAGGTCGTGACCACCGTGGCGGACTCGGCGCCGTCGACCACGTTGGCGTAGCGGCCCAGGACGTTCAGGGCCTCGGCCGGGCCGGCCGCGACCCGGGAGGTGGCGCTCAGGGCGCTGCGCAGCTGGCCCATGACGCCGGCGGCGGCCAGGCCGTGGCCGACGACGTCGCCGACGGAGACGCCGATGCGGTTGCCGCCGACCAGGTCGACGACGTCGTACCAGTCGCCGCAGACGTTCAGGGAGCCGACCGCGGGCCGGTAGCGCACGGCGATCTGGTGGCTCGCGCTCTGGCGGCGGGTGGGCAGCATCGCTTCCTGGAGGGCCAGGGCGACCTCGCGTTCGCGGGCGTGGGCGCTGCGCAGGCGTTCGTTGACCTCCTGGAGTTCGCGGGCGCGGGTGTACAGCTCCGCTTCCAGTACCCGGGTGCGGCCGCTGCCGGAGCTGCCGCGGGCCCGGATCAGTTCGGTGACCTCTTCGACGCGGTGGACGAGGAGGACGACCTTGCCGTCCAGGTCGAGGACCGGTGCGTTGACCGGGCTCCAGTAGCGCTGCTCCCACTTCCCGGGGCAGGCCGTCGACTCGACGTCGTAGCGCTGGAGGGCCATGGTGTCGCGTTCGCCGGTGGACAGGACGCGCCGTAGCGAGGTCTCGAGGTTGCGCATGCCGGTGGCGGCGGGGTCGTTCGGGTTGTCGGGGAAGACGTCGAAGAGGAAGCGGCCGACGACCTGCTCGCGGGTGCGGCCGGACATGCGCAGGAACTCCTCGTTGGCGTCCGCGTACACCAGGTCGGGTCCCAACAGGGCCACCATGCCGGGCAGCCCCTGGAACACCGCCGCGTAGTCGATCGCCGCGTCCGTCATGGCCCTGCCACCAATCGCCGCTATCACACCATTTTCCCACGATATAAGCAGACCGGATGGGCCTCGGGAGGCACTTTGCGTCCACCCGGTTACTCAGTGCCACTCAGCGCCACTCGATGGATAGGGTGCCCCGGTGACAACGCCCTCCTCCCCCACCCGGCTGATCGTGGTGCGCGGCAACAGCGCCTCCGGCAAGAGCTCGGTGGCCACCGGTCTGCGCGAGCGGTACGGCCGCGGTATCGCCCTGGTGCGCCAGGACACCCTCCGGCGCGAGGTGCTGCGCGAGCGTGACATCCCCGGCGGCGCGAACATCGGCCTGATCGACCTCACCGTCCGGCACGCGCTGGCGAACGGCTTCCACACCGTGCTGGAAGGCCTCCTGTACGTCTCCCACTACGGCGAGATGCTGGCCGGTCTGCTCGCCGACCATCCGGGCCGCACGCACTGCTACTACCTCGACGTGCCGTTCGAGGAGACCCTGGCCCGGCACGCCACGAAGCCCATCGCGGACGAGGTCACGGAGCAGCAACTCCGCGCGTGGTACCGGCCGTTGGACGTGCTGCCCGGTGGCGTCGAGACGGTGGTCCCGGCGGGGAGTCCGCTGGAGTCGACGGTCGAGCGGGTGCTGCGCGAATCCGGCCTGGCCGATGCCCGTCGATCTACGGTTGATTGACCGGTCGTACGCTGTTCCCGTGATCGAAGGCGAGACTCCGGGGCAGGCAGCGGCCCGGCTCACCGGGTGGGCGGTGGCCGGTGAGCGTCCGCTGTCCGGGGCGGTCACCGAAGTTGCCCTCGACGGTGGGCAGTTGGTGGTGGTCAAGGGCGACGAGGCGCCGGGCGCGGTGCGGGCCGAGGCGGCGGGGCTGCGCTGGCTGGCGGACGTCGGCACGGTCCGTGTCCCGGCGGTCCGCGGGTTGGACGAGCACTGGCTGGTGACCGATCTCGTCCGCACCGGCCCGCCGAGTGCGCGAGCGGCCGTCCGGTTCGGCCGTGACCTGGCCGCCCTGCACGCCTCCGGCGCACCCGCGTTCGGCGCACCGCCGCCCGGCGGCCCCACGGACGCGTACATCGGTCTCGCCCCGATGCGCAACGTTCCCGCCGCCGACTGGCCCAACTGGTATGCCGCGCAACGGGTGTTGCCCTATCTGCGCAGCGCGGTCGACGCGGGCACCCTGCGGCCCACCGAGGCGACGGTGGTGGAGGAGGTCTGCGAGCGCTTGCCCCGACTCGCCGGTCCCGCCGAGCCGCCCGCGCGACTGCACGGCGATCTGTGGAACGGCAACGTGCTCTGGGGCGCCGACGGACACGTCCGGCTCATCGATCCGGCCGCGCACGGCGGACACCGGGAGACCGACCTGGCCATGCTGCACCTCTTCGGCTGCCCGCACCTGTCCGAGGTGCTGGACGGCTACCAGGAGGCCACGCCACTCGCCCCGGGTTGGGCCGACCGTATCGGCCTGCATCAGCTCTTTCCGCTGCTGGTGCATGTGGTGCTGTTCGGCCGTGGCTATGCCGAGCGTGCGCTGTCGGTGGCGCGGGCGGCCCTGACCGGATGACACCGGGCGGGGCCGCCCGTCACGGGGTCCGGGACAGACACCGCCGGTGCACATCGCGCCGTCCGGCCCCGGCCACGCCGAGCCGACCACCTCAGCCGCGCGAGCGGCCCTGACCGTATGACACCAGTCAGGGCCGCTCACCACGTGAGGTGGGTCAGACGTGCGGGCGGCGGCCCCGCTCCTGGTGCGGGAACTTCTGGTCCGCGCCCGGCAGGGTGGGCTTCGGCAGTGTCGCCACTTCCTCTTTCGCCTTCTCCAGCTGTTCCGCCGTGTCGTCTGGCAGCCGGGGCGAGCGTGGGCGGGCGTCGCGGAAGCGGAACGCGGAGGTGAGGTCGCCGAAGGTGTCACGCCGCCAGTCGGTGACGTTCGGTTCCTCGACGCCGGTGAACCGCTCCAGGAACTGCAGCGCCGAGGTGTGGTCGAAGGCCTCCGAGGCGACCCAACCGCCCACGGTCCAGGGCGAGATGATGATCGCGGGGACGCGGAAGCCGCCGCCGATCGGCAGGCCCTGGATGAACTCGTCCTTCGTGCCCGCGGGTGGGGTCGGCGGCACGACGTGGTCGAACAGGCCGTCGTTCTCGTCGTAGTTGAGGATGAACGCGGTCTTGCGCCACACCTTCGGGTTGGACGCGATCGCCTCGATCTTCGACGCGACGTAGTCGGCACCGGCGGCCGGGAGGTAGTCCGGGTGCTCCGACTGGTAGCTCGTGGGGCAGATCCACGACACCGTCGGCAGCCGGTCGTTGCGGGCGTCGTCCTCGAACGTGCCGTGCGGCTGCGGGCGTACGCCCCGCTCGTACAGGTCGGAGCCGGGCTGCGCGTTCTTGAACGAGGCGAACTGCTCCAGCATGTTGGTGCCGTAGTCGTCCTCCTCCTGGTACACCTTCCAGCTCACGCCGGCGTTCTGGAGGCGCTCCGCGTACGTCGTCCAACGGTAGGGCGTCGGCGCGACGTTGCTGATGATCGGGCCGCCCTGGGTGCCACCGGGGTCGATCGAACCGGTCATCCACATCAGCCGGTTGGGCCAGGTGGGCCCGAACACCGAGCAGAAGTAGTTGTCGCAGATGGTGAAGGTCTCGGCGAGCGCGAACTGGAACGGGATGTCCTCGCGCGTGTAATAGCCCATCACGTAGGGGCCGTTGACGCCGTCGGCCGCACGGTGTGCGGGCAGCCACTGGTCCATCTTGCCGTTGTTCCAGGCCTGGTGCTGCACCGACCAGGCATGGCTGGTGGACGGGATGGCCTGCGCGCTGGAGGTGTGGGTGTCGAGGTGGAACGGGAGGAGGTAACCCTTCGGGTTCACCGCGTCCGGCTGGTAGAAGACGCTGCGCCCGGTGTCGAGTTTGCGTGCGTGCGGATCGGCGAATCCGCGAACGCCGGACAGGGTGCCGAAGTAGTGGTCGAACGACCGGTTCTCCTGCATCAGCATGACGACGTGTTCGATGTCGCGGAGCGAGCCGTTCTTCGGCGGCTCGGCGGCGACGGCTTTCTGGACGCTCGGCGGGAGGAGGGAGAGTGCCGCGGCGCCGCCCACCGCGCCCGCGGCGGAACCCAGGAGTCTGCGACGTGTCAACTCGGCCATGACTGCCCCTTCTTGAAGAGCTTCGAGGGATCTCGTGGACCAGACCTCGGATCACTCTCCGCCCATTCCGGTATGGGGTGTCAGGGGCGTGCGATGAATTTGCGGCCAACGTGCGGGAAGGGGTTGGCCAAGCCATTACCGGCAACATCCGGGCGTTGCTTGGGTGTTGCCAAACCTTGGGGGGCGGCTGGCGGTCATATGAGCCGGCCCGTCCGAAGACACTGGTGCCCAACATGTTTCCCGTTTGCGAAGTTCACCGTGAACAGCGCCGGACGCGAGTACACAGAGCTGTACGAAAAGGTCGGGTGCGTCGCGCCTATGCGGGGTTTCTGGGGCGGAGCCGGGCGGCGATCGCCGCCACGTCGTCCTCCGCCTCCTGGACGTGGAGGCGCAGCACGATGTCGTCGAGGAGGCGGGAGACACCCTGTCCGGGATGCAGGCGCAGTCGGGACAGACGGGCGAGGGAGACGTCGATGTCCTCGCCCCGGCGCTCGACCAGCCCGTCGGTGAACATGACCAGGGTGTCCTCGGGGGTGAGGGTGAGCGTGGTCATCTCGTAGTCGGCGAGGCCCGTGCCGAGGGGTGGGCCGACGGGGACGGGGATCAGTTCGCCGGCGCCGTCGCGGTGGAAGACGGCGGGTGACAGATGGCCCGCGCTGGAGAAGGCGGCGGTCCCCCGGTCCGGGTCGAGGAGGGCGAGCAGGCAGGTCGCGGGGCGGCGGTTGTGCTCCTCGGACATGGCCGTGTCCATCTGGCGCAGGATGCGGTGGGGCGGCAGATCGGTGGAGGCGACGTACCGCAGCATCGAGCGGTAGGCGTTCATGTCGACCGCCGCGTCCAGGCCGTGCCCCATGACGTCGCCGATGACGAGGAGGGTGCGGCCGTAGTGCAGGCGTACGGCCTCGAACCAGTCGCCGCCGACGAGGGTGCCGCTGCCCGCGGGCAGGTAGCGGGTGGCCATCTCGACGTTGGGGTGGGGACGGCTGGGTTCGGTGAGCAGGACCTGTTGCAGGTTCAGGGCGGTGGTGCGCAGGCGGTGGTGTTCGACGGCGTGGTGCAGGTGGGCGGCGGTGAGCCGGGCCGCGTAGTGCACGGCGGCGGCCTCGTCGTCGCCGAACGTCCGTCCGGCGCGGACCGCGAGGAGGGCGCCGTAGGCCCGGCCCCAAGCCGTCAACGGCACGGAGAGGGCGGCCAGGACGCCGTGGTCGTTCGTGGTGAACGACGTGGTGATCGGGTGGCCCGCGTCCAGGGCCCGGACCATGACGTCCTCGCGGGGCGCGGTGCGCAGGCTGTCCAGCAGGTCCTTGCGGCCCTCGGCCGCCATCGGGTGCAGCATGCCGTGCGGTGCCGGGCGCGCCTCGTCCTGCGCGAACAGGTCCACGGCGGCCGCGTCGCACAGCCCGTCGACGAGGAACCCCGCGCACTCCGCCGCCGTCCTGCGTTCGTCGAGCGTCGACCCGATCGCGGACACGGCCCGCCGCGCGAGCGCGAACCGATCCGTCGAGCCCGCCTCTGCCCCGCCAACCCCGTCGCCGTCCAAGACCGTCCCTTTCTGCCGCCCCCATCCCAACACCCGCGCGGGCGTTCGGGCGGTAGCGACCCGTGGTGCGGCGGCATCGGGTCGCGTTGGGGGCTGGTCGCGTTGGGGGCTGCTCGCCCGGGGCGAAACTCCGTGGCTGCGACGTCCGTAGCGCCGATAGCGTCCGATCCGATCCTTTGATCCCCTGCGCAGAGAGCGACTCCGATGACGAACCAGCAGCCGACGACCACCCTCTGGCGCCCCACCGGCCCCAAGGAGCTGGACCTGGTCCGGGCGCTCGGCTGGCGTGCCTGGCCGCCCCGGCTGCCCGAGCAGCCGATCTTCTACCCGGTCCTCAACGAGGACTACGCGATCCGGATCGCGCGGGACTGGAACGTCCAGCACGACGGCGCCGGATTCGTGACGCGGTTCGACGTGGAGTCGGAGTTCCTGACCCGGTATCCCGTCCAGCAGGCGGGCGGCCGGACGATTCTGGAGCTGTGGGTGCCGGCCGAGGAGCTGGACGAGTTCAACGCCCACATCGTCGGCGAGATCCGGGTGGTGCACGAGTTCCGGTGAGCCTTCGGGCTCGGGGTTCGTCGCCGGGGAGCGGCACAAGTTCCGGTGCGTCACGGAACCGCCGCTTCCCGGACGGCGACTATCAGCCACCGAGGATGCGGGGCGCCGTAGGACCGCATCCTGGACGACGTACAAAAGTGTTTCGTAACCGAGGAATTTCCCGTGCTTTGGTGCAGGTCTTCCTGCCGGGCGAGGAGGGCGGCCACGCCGTGGCCCAACTCCTCGCCGGTCGGGCGAACTTCAGCGGCAAGCTCCCCGTACAGCTCCCGACCACGCCCGGCGGCCAGCCCTACACCTGTCTCCACGCGCCGCTGGGCGACCGGCAGAGCTGGCTGTCCAACCTCGATCCGACACCGGCGTTCCCCTTCGGGCACGGCCTGTCGTACACGACCTTCGAGATCGACGGGCTCGGCGTGGACCGCGAACTGGTGGCGGTGGACAGCGAGTTCACGGTCGGCGTACGGGTGCGGAACACGGGGGCGGTCGCGGGTGCCGAGACGGTCCAGCTGTACGCGATCGACCCGGTCGCGCAGGTGACCCGGCCGGTGCGGTTCCTGCTCGGCTTCGCCAAGGTGGCCCTCGAACCCGGCGAGCAGGCGACGGTCCGCTTCCATGTCCACACGGACCGGCTGGCCTTCACCGGCCTGGCCGGCACGCGCATCGTCGAGCGCGGCGAGATCCTACTGGAGGCGGGTTCCTCCAGCCTGGACACACCGGTGCGGGAGACGATCCAACTCGTGGGCGAGGAGCGGGACGCGACGGTTCTGCGGCAGCACGCAGTGCCGGTGAGCGTCGAGCGGGAGTAGCGGCGGGGACACCAACGAGAAGCGGCGCCACCGTGTCCAACGGTGGCGCCGCTTCTGTCGTGTGCCTAGGCGCGGCTCCACTGCTGGGTCGCGTTGCCCAGCCCGGTCCACAGCTCGACCTTCGAGCCGTTGGCCGTACCCCAGTTGGTCACGTCGATGACGAGCCCGTTGGAGCGGTTGACGATGGTGCCGTCCACACGGAAGGCCCACTTCTGGCTGTTCTTTCCGTTGCAGGCCCAGAGGATGAGTGTGGTGCCCGCGGTGGTGCCGTCACCGTTCGCGGCCAAGCAGCTGCCGTTGACGCGGAGTTCGCCCGCGACGGTCTGCGTGATGGTCTGGTTGGCGTTGCCCGAGCAGTCGTAGATCTGGACCTGGACGCCCGTCGCACCGTTCGGGACGTCGAGGCAGCGGCTGGAGTACGTGCCCTTCAGGGCGAAGGTGGAGGCGGTGGGGAGCGGGTCCTGGACCAGTTGCCAGTCCTGTGAGCCGTCGGTGGTGGCCACGGCCACGGTGACGGAGCCGCCCGCGGTCGAACCGGTCATGTAGAGGCTGGTGTTGAGGACCGAGCGGAGTTCGTAGTAGCCGCTGGTCGAGGACGCGACCTGGGTCCACTGTTTGTCGGTGGCTCCGTCGTCGACCCACTGGGCCAGTTTCTGCCCGGCCGTCGCCGTGCCGGTCCAGATGGCGGCCGAGCGACCGCCGGCCTTGTTGAGCAGGGTGACGTTGCCGCCCTTGGCGGTCAGGTGCCAGCGCTGGGTGGTGGCCGCGGTGTCCGCCGCCAGGACGAGGTCGGGGGTGTTCCCGGTGAGGTTCGCGTCCTGGGTCTTGCCGGACGCGGTGCTGAGCACCTGGCCGGTGAGCCGGTTGACGAGGCTGTAGTAGGCGCCGTCGGAGCGGCCGAGGTCGACCTCGGCGTACTTCACGGGGCCGACGCTGGTACCGCTCCAGGAAGCCTGGAGTACGAGGACGCGCCCTGTGCCGTCGACGTACTGGAGCGTGCGGCTGTACCCGGCCGCGATCGACGTCTTGTACTCCTTCCAGGTGCCGGTGCTGAGCCCGGACTCGTTGACCCAGACGTCACCGCTGCCTGCCGCGTTGTAGACGATCCGGCCGTCCGGCATGGGGAGCAGGACGGGGCTGCCGCCGGTGGAGAGGGTGGCCCCGCCGGAGGGCACGGGCAGTGCGGTGATCGCGGCGTCCGTGGCCGCGAAGAACTTCGTCGGGTCGTCGGATATCCGGTAGCGGACGTTGGTGCCGCCGCCCCAGTACTCGTACGTCAGAAGCCACTTGCCGTCGGTCGTCGGGGCGATGGTCGTCATGCCGGGCCGGCCGCCGCCGATCTCCGTCTTGCCGTTGCCCATGCTCACCGTGGAGCCGGGGACGTCAACCACCGGGGAACTCCAGGCAGTTGAGCTGGAGCCGTCCCAGGTGCGGTGGAGGAGGACCTGGCCGCCGGAGTCCGTCGCCGTGGCGTTGTCCGGGTCGAGGGTCGGGGCACCGGTGGTGGTGTTGTAGCCGGTGTAGTCGTCCTCGTCGGAGTAGTAGGCGATCAACGTGCCGTTGTGGGCGAGGAGATGGGGTTCCCAGACGGGGTCGACCTGCGCGTAGGTGTTGGCCGTGGAGACCCGGCCGACGCTGCCCGCGCTGCCGCCCTGCCAGCCGCCGGCGGCGATGATGTTCTGGATGGTCCAGGTCGCGCCGTCATCGGTGCTGGAGTAGAGGGCGAGCGCGACGTCCTTGCGGTCGCCGTCACTGGTGGGCGTCCAGCTGGAGTTGGCGGCCTTCTGCTCCTGGTAGTAGGAGTCGTCGCCCGAGACGATGCTCGCGAGCAGCAGGGTGCCGGCGGTCAGTCCTCCCACGTTCTGCGGGAGGACGTAGAGATACGGGTTGGTCCAATTGCTCGTGTATTTCGCGTACTTGGAGTCGCTGGAGAGATAGGCGGGGGCTTTGACGTCGGACAGTTTCGCCCAGGTCGTGCCGTCGTCGTCGCTCTTGTACACGGGCAGTGTCTGGCCCACCGGAGCGGTCTGGTCGTTCTCGAACGTGGCCACGATCCGGCCGTCCGCCAACTGGGCCGACTTCGGATAGAGAACACACGGGCTCTTGTTGCACGCGGCGGTGTTGGTCGCCGTATACAGATTGGCGGAACTCGGCTGATAGGCCGACGCGGTCGTCGCGGAGGCGATGGCGAATGCCACGCCCATGCCGAAGGCTGTCGCCGCAGCGAAAGCCTTTCGCGCCCATGATCTGGTCAACGGCGTTCCTTTCACCGGGGGAAGGCGCGCACCACGTTCCAGGGGTACCGGAGTTTCCGGAGGTCCCAGGGGGATGGAATGGGGGTGCGGAGCAGGAAGCCAGTATTCGTATGCGACACCGCGATGTCACCGGCACATGTCGAAAGTGTTTCGCAGGATTGCGAGTTACGCGGTATTGACGTGCTGCGCGGGGCGGCGGACGGAGGTCGAGGTCCGCAGGACGAGTTCCGTGGCCAGCTCGATGCGCGAGGAGACGGGCTGCCTGCCCTGGGCGAGTTCCAGCAGCACCCGGGTCGCCTCGCGCCCCAGCTCCTCGAAGGGCTGGCGCACCGCGCTCAGCGGCGGGCAGGCCATGGCCGCGACGAGGGTGTCGTCGAAGGACATGACCGCCAGGTCGTCCGGCACGGCGAGGCCCTGCTGCCTGGCCGCCTCCAGCACGCCGAGCGCCTGTGCGTCGCTGGTCGCGAAGACGGCCGTGGGCGGGTCGTCGGCGCGCAGGATCTGGCCGGCGGTGGCGAGGGCCTCGGCGTAGTCGAAGTCGGTCGAGCGGACTATCTCCGGGTCGTAGGTGATTCCGGCCTCCGCCAGCGCGGCCCGGTAGCCGTGCACGCGTGCCGCGCCGGCCAGGGAGTGGGAGCGGCCCGCGACCATGCCGATCCGGGTGTGCCCGAGCCCCAGCAGGTGCTGTACGGCGTCGCGGGCTCCGCTCCAGTTCGTCACGCCGATGCTGGGGATGTCCTCGGAGGGCGCGCTGAGAGGGTCGACCAGCACCACCGGGAGCCGTTGCTCGACGATGCGGCGCTGGTCCTCCTCGGACAGCATCGAGATCACGATGACGATCCCGGCCGCGCCGAGCGCCACGCACTGCTCCAGCCACCCGGAGATCGACCGCCGGCTCGTCGTCCCGGTGACCACGTCGATACCGAGCGCGCCGGCCGCGTCCACGATGCCGCGGACCACTTCCAGCGTGTACGGCCCGGACAGGTCCCGGAACACCGCGATGATCTGCTGGGGGGTCGCGGGATCGCGCTCCCACGGGCGTACGAAGCCGTGCCGGGCGAGGAGTTCCTCGACCCGCTCGCGCGTCCGGGCGCCGACGTCCCGGCGCCGGTGCACCACCTTGGACACCGTGCTGAGCGAGACCCCCGCCTCGGTGGCGATGCTCGTCAGGAGGCCGTACTGCGCCTCGAGTTGCCCCTTGCCGCGACCTGTCACCCGATGCCCGTTCCGCTCGCCGAACACCGATGCGTGGTGCCGCATCGCGTACCTGGCCAGTAACTTTGCCGCAACGTAACGGGGCGGGGGCCGCGGAGGCAAGAGCGGTGCACGCCCGGTCAAACGGTTCGACCTGCGGGGAACGTGCGGCCCTCATCCCAGGCGAGCCGGATCGGTGGTGCGATGCACGCGCTCGGCGATCCGCACGAAGGACCGGATCAGCGGAGTGGTGTCGGCGGCGCGCCAGGCGATGACGAGACTGCTCGGCGGCATGTCGGTCAGCGCCACCACCGTCAGCTCCTCCGGCAGCGCGTGCCCGAGGGGTATCAGCCCCACGGTGCCGTTCCACAACACGGACTGGAGGCACTCACGAGCCGTCCGTACGACGGGCCCGTCAGGGCGTCGGCCGTGCCCCGCCGACCCGGTCCAGTACGCCTCCCAGACGGGGTCCGTGCCGTCCGGGAAGCGGAACCAGCGGCGCTCGGCGAGGTCGGCCAGACGCAGGCCGTCGCGGCGGGCGAGGGGGTCGTCCGTACGGAGGACCACGCCGACCCGTTCCGAGAGCAGGGGGCGGGTGGCGATGCCGGTGTCGTCGAAGGGCGTCCTGGTCAGGGCCACGTCGACGAGCCCGGCCCGTAGTCCCGCGGTCGGGTCGGTCAGGTCCGACTCACGGATGAGGATGCGGGCGGCGGGATGCTGCTCGCGGTACGCGGCGGCGAGGCGGGTGCCGAACTGCACCACGCTGTCCGCGAGCGTGCCCACCGTCAGGGTGACCGGTCCGGCCAGGTCGGTCACCCGGGCCCGCACCCGGTCGGCCTGCGCCAGCAGGGCGCACGCCTCCTCGTGCAGCAGGACTCCGGCCGGGGTGAGCGCCACTCCGGTGGGCGAGCGGAGCAGGAGGGCGCAGCCGAGGTCGGTCTCCAGCTGTTTGATGGCCCGGCTCAGGGGCGGCTGGGTCATCCGCAGGCGTACGGCGGCCCGGCCGAAGTGGAGTTCCTCGGCGACCGCCACGAAGTAGCGCAGCGTGCGTAGCTCCATGACCGGCGATGATACCGACGCGGTATCGGCCGTACAGGATCGGTCTTGGACACCCCCGGGTGTCCGGCGGTGGAGTGGTGGGCGGACAAGATCGTCGTACTGCTGAGGAGTCTCCATGGCCGACCGTGTGGCGCACGACCCCGTCGTGCACATCACCGATGTGCGGGAACTGGACCGCGACCTGGTGGTCGTACCCGACGGGCGGGTGCAGTTGGTGCCCAACATCGGTGTCATCGGCGGCCGGGACGCGGTGCTCGTCGTGGAGACGGGCCTGGGGCCGCGGAACGCCGAGAAGGTGCTGGAGTTCGCGTCCGAGTACGCCAGGGGGCGCAGGCTGTACCTCACGACGACGCACTTCCACCCTGAACACGCCTTCGGGGCCCAGGTGTTCGCGGGCGAGGGGACGTTCCTCGTGAACCGGGCGCAGGCCGAGGACCTGAAGGTGAAGGGGCCGGGCTATCTCGACATGTTCCGGGGACTCGGCGAGTCGGCCGCCCGGCACCTCGAAGACGTCGTGCTGACGGAGCCCGACCTCGTCTACGACGAGGCGTACGACCTCGAACTGGGCGGCCGCGTCGTGCAGTTGCGGGCCACGGTCCGGGCGCACAGCAAGGGCGACCAGGTGGTGCGGGTCCCGGACGCGGGTGTGCTGTTCACGGGGGACCTGGTGGAGGCTGGACAGTTCGCCATCTTCCCGTGGTTCCCGCCGTACGACACCGACGTGTCCGGCACGCGCTGGCTCGCGGTGATGGAGCGGCTCGCGGGTGAGGGGGCGCGGGTCGTCGTACCCGGCCACGGGGCGGTCGGCGGGCCGGAGTTGCTCGCGGACGTCCGTGACTATCTGCGGCTGCTGCGGGACGAGACATGGGTGCGGCGCGACTCCGCGATGAGCGAGGAGACGATCGTCGAGGAGGTCCGGGAGGTCATGGTCCGACGGCATCCGGAGTGGACCGAACGGGACTGGATCGAGAAGGGAGTCGGCTGCCTGTGCGCCGAACACCCCTCGTGAGCCCTCGAGTTACGACGTGCCCGTCACGAAGCCGTCCCTGGCCGTGTCGAAGACGGGACGGTAGGTGTCCCACTTCGCGTCCGGCGCCGAGAGGTAGATGTCGTACTCGCGGTCGCCCTCGCGGCCGAAGCCGAGGTCGATGGCACGGAACACCCGGGCCCTGCCCTGGAAGGTGAACTCCCAGATGGCGGCGGGCTGTTGCTGGAAGGTGGTCTGCTGCATGCGCAGCCTGCGGTACGTGGGGTAGTTGACCTTGGTGTTGGCCTCGATGTCCGCGAAGTGCGTACTCGGGTTGGGGCCCGCGGGGTCGACGACGCCGATGGTAAGTCCGGCCAGGCCCGTCTCGTCGGTGTAGGTGACCCCCTCCGCCGTCCGCTTGCCGGCCTTCCAGCCGTCCGGAACCGGGAAGGAGACGCCGAGTTGGCGGTCCCGGACGAGGTGATAGCCCTCCGGCACCGGTGACGCGGACGCCGTGGCGGTGGGACTGCTCGCCGCGTGGCCGGGTGCGGACTGCGACGTCGTGTGCAGCACGAACGCCGTGGCCGCCACAGCCACAGTCACGGCGACGGCGATCCCTCCGAGGACGAGCCGCTTCCGACTCCGCCGCCGCCCACGGCTGGAGTCTCCCGCCGGTCGCGGCTCCGGTCGTACGGCCGTCAACTCGGCTGCGGGCGGAGGCAGTTCAGCCGTCGACTCGCCCCACCACGCGGTCTGCAGGGCCCGTTCCGTCTGTTCCGCCGTCGGCCGCTCGTCGGGCTCCTTGCTCAGCAGCGCCTCGATGAGCGGCTCCAGCGGTCCGGCCTGCTTCATGGGTTCGAGTGGGTCCACGGCGATGGCGTACGCGGTCTCCATCGCCGTGCCCCGGCGGAACGGCGGGCGTCCCTCGACGGCCTGGTACAGCGTGGCACCCAGGGCCCACAGGTCGGAGGCGGTTCCGGGGGTGAGCCCGCGGATCCGCTCCGGGGCCATGTAGTGGATGGAGCCGACCATCTCGCCGGTCTTGGTGAGCGTCGAGGTGCCGTCCGTCATGGCGATGCCGAAGTCGGTGAGGACGATCCGGTCGCCGGCGCCGAGCAGGACGTTGCCGGGCTTGACGTCGCGGTGCAGGACACCGGCGGCGTGGGCGGCGCGCAGGGCGGCGACCATGTCCAGGCCGATCCGGGCCGCCTCCTGGTACGGGAGGGTGCGGCCGTCCTTGAGGAGGTCGGCGAGCGTGGAGCCCGGGACGTACTCCATGACGATGCAGGGGCGGCCGTCGTCGTCCACGACGTCATGCACGACGATCACGTTCGGGTGCGCGATACGGGCGGCGCTGCGGGCCTCGCGGCGGGTGCGCTCGTAGAGGGTGGCGAGTTCGTCGGCGGAGAGTTCCGGCCGGGCGTGGAGCCGCTTGATCGCGACCTGGCGGCCGAGCACCTCGTCGTCGGCCCGCCAGACGGTACCCATGCCGCCCCGGCCGATCTGCTCGGTCAGCGTGTAGCGCCCGGCGATACGACGCCCTTCGTCCGACACGGTGTCCTCCGCCGGTTCTGTCCCTGTTCGATTCGCCTGGTCACCATAACCGGCCCTTGTTCCGGATTCATGTGGGGAGGATCACGGTGCCCTTCCGCACGGGAGAGCGGGGTCCTTCTGCACTGGAGGGTGGAGAGGGCCTAGTACCCCGGTACTAGGCACCCCGGCCGTTTTCACTTCCCCGGTGCCGCGGATGCGAGGAAAGCCGCTCCTAGCGTGAAGGCGTGGGTCGCGCAGGCCCTCCACTTTCTTTCGAACCTGGTGGGAGTACCCCATGGCCACCTTCCTCTACCGGCTGGGCCGGTTCTCGTTCCGGCGCCGACGGCTCGTCCTGATGCTGTGGATCGCCGCCCTGGCGGTCGTCGGCATCGGTGCCATGAACGTCTCGACGAGCACGTCCGACAGTTTCAGCCTCCCCGGCACGCAGTCGCAGAAGGCGATCGACCTGCTGGAGAAGGAGTTCCCGCAGGCGTCGGCCTCCGGCGCCACCGCCCGCGTGGTGTTCGAGGCGCCCAAGGGGCACACACTGGCCTCCGGCGCCGACCGGACCGAGGTCCAGTCGCTGATCGCCGACCTCAAGAAGGCGCCCCAGGTCGCGAACGTCTCCGACCCGTACCAGAGCGGCCTGATCAGCAAGTCCGGCACCGTCACCTACGCCCAGGTCACCTACAAGGTCGGCCAGCCGGACGTCACCGACGCCGCGCGCGACGCGCTGCACTCCGTGGCCGACAAGGGCGAGAAGGCCGGCCTCGCGGTCAGCCTGGGCGGCAACGCCGTCCAGGAGAAGGCGGGCAGCAGCAGCACCGAGCTGATCGGCCTGCTGATCGCGGCCGTGGCGCTCGTCATCACGTTCGGGTCGCTGCTCGCTGCCGGGCTGCCGCTCCTGACGGCGATCTTCGGGGTCGGGACGGCGGTCGCCGCCATCACGGTCGCAAGTTCGGTCTTCAATCTCAGCTCGGCCGCCACGACGCTGGCGCTGATGCTGGGCCTGGCGGTGGCCATCGACTACGCCCTGTTCATCGTCTCCCGGTACCGCAGCGAGATCCGCGACGGCCACGAACCGGAGGAGGCCGCGGGCCGCGCCCTGGGGACCGCCGGTTCCGCGGTGGTGTTCGCCGGTCTCACCGTCGTCATCGCCCTGGCCGGCCTGAGCATCATCGGCATCAGCATGCTCACCACCATGGGCCTGGGCGCGGCGTTCGCGGTCGTCGTCGCCGTACTGATCGCGCTGACCCTGCTGCCCGCGATGCTGGGCTTCGCCGGGAAGCGGATCATGGGCAGCCGGTTCACCAGCCGCCGGATGCGCGCCCTGCAAGAGGGCGGCAAGGGCGAGACGACGGGCGTGCGCTGGGCCCGGTTCGTGACCCGCAACCCGCTGAAGATGCTGGTCGTCTCCGTCGTCGGGCTCGGTGTCCTCGCCATCCCCGCCCTGTCGATGCGCCTGGCCCTCCCCGACGACAGCATGTCCTCGCCCGGCACCAGCGAGCGCATCGCCTACGACACGATCGCCAAGGGCTTCGGCGACGGCTACAACGGCCCGCTGACCGTGGTCATCGACGGCCCGAGCGGCAGTGCCGCCAAGACCGCCGCACAGGACGCGGTCGCCCAGCTCGGCAAGCTGTCCGACGTCGCCGCCGTACGCCCCGCGGTGTTCAACCAGAACGGCGACGTGGCCCTGATCTCCGTCGTACCGAAGAGCTCGCCCAGCAGTGCGGCCACCGTCGACCTGGTCTCCGAGATCCGCGACCGGGGCCCCGCCCTGAAGGACGACACGGGCGCCGAACTGATGGTCACCGGCACCACCGCGCTGAACATCGACGTGTCCAACAAGCTGAGCGGCGCGCTGATCCCCTACCTGGGTGTGGTCGTCGGCCTGGCCCTGGTCCTGCTGCTCCTCGTCTTCCGCTCCATCCTGGTCCCGCTCAAGGCCGCCCTCGGCTTCCTGCTCAGCGTGCTCGCCACGCTCGGTGTGGTGGTCGCGGTGTTCCAGTGGGGCTGGCTGGCGGACGTGTTCGGCGTCGACCAGACCTCGCCGATCGTGAGCGTCCTGCCGATCTTCATGATCGGCGTGGTGTTCGGACTCGCCATGGACTACGAGGTGTTCCTGGTGACCCGGATGCGTGAGGCGTACGTCCACGGGGCCGAGCCCACGGAGGCGGTGATCGCGGGCTTCCGCTACAGCGCCCGGGTGGTCACGGCCGCCGCGGTCATCATGATCTCCGTGTTCGCCGGGTTCCTGCTGGACGACGTGGCGCTGATCAAGTCGATCGGCCTGGGCCTCGCCGCCGCCGTCCTCTTCGACGCCTTCGTGGTCCGCATGACGCTCGTGCCCGCGATCATGACCCTGCTCGGCCACCGCGCCTGGGCGCTGCCCGGCTGGCTGGACCGGAAGCTGCCCAACGTGGACGTCGAGGGCGAACGGCTGCGCCACCTGCTGGCCGAGACTCCGGACGAAGGCTCCACCGGCCCGGACAAGGCGCCCGTGTCGTCCGGCGCCACCGGCAAGAGCTGAGGCGGCGGCCGTACGATCCACACCAGGACGCCGTTCTACGGCCGTACGGCTGCCGCCCCTGTTCGACCACACCGTCCCCGCCCGCCGGTCCCCTTCCCCCCGGGACCGGCGGGCGGCCCGCCTGCACCATGGAGGGTGTCTCCCGTGACCGAAATGCCCAAGGACCGGTCCGTCCATCCCGAGAACCTGATCGGACGGACCCGGCTGGGCGACTCCGAGTACCGGTCGGTCGTCCGGCTGCTCACGTGGCTGGGGCGGGTGCGAGCGGTCGACCTGGGGCATCCGCGGGTCAGGCGGTGGGGGGTGCCCGCCTGCTACGCCCTCGCCGGTATTCCGGCCCTGGTCCGCGCGGGCCACGATTCCGTCGCCGCCTTCGTGCTGATGCTGGCCATCACGGCGGGGTACACCGTGCCGTTGCTGTGGCGGCGGCAGCGGCCGGTGCTGGTCTTCGCCTTCCTGGTGGTCATCTCCGAGGTGTCCTTGTCCCTGGGGGTGGACTCGGGTTCGAGCGCCACCCAGCTGGTCGCACTGCTCAACCTGGGACGCTTCGGGGCCCCCGGCCAGCTGGCCATCGGCGTCGCCTACACCCTCGGGCAGACCGCCGTGTCGTTCATCTTCTTCAACGGCGGCTCCAGGCTGGCGAACGGCGGTGCCAGCGCCTCGGTGCTGGCATTCCTCGCCGTGGTCGCCGTGCTGTCGATGGCCGCGCTGGGCCTGGCCGGAAAACTGGTGAACGCCTACATCGAGGCGCTCCAGGAGCACGCCGTACGGCTGGAGAGGGAGCGCGACCAGCGCGCCCAGTTGGCCGCGGCGACCGAACGCGCCCGTGTGGCACGGGAGATGCACGACATCCTCGGTCACACCCTCGCCGTGATCGTCGGCCTCGCGGGCGGCGCCGCCGGACTCGCCGAGACCAAGCCGAAGCGGGGCGCGGACACGCTGCGGATCATCGCCGACAGCGGCCGCGGCGCCCTGGCCGAACTGCGCAGGCTGCTCGCCGTCATCCACGACGACGAGCCCGGCGACACCCCGCTCTCACCCCAGCCCGGACTGGCCGACCTGGGCGCCCTGATGGAACGGGTCAGGGCCGCGGGCCCCGCCGCCACCCTGCACCTCAAGGGTGAACTCACCGGGCTCGCCCAGGGACTTCAGCTCGCCGTCTACCGCATCGTGCAGGAAGCCCTCACCAACACGCTGAAGCACGCGGCATCGAACACCACGGTCGAGGTCGCGGTGACGGCGGCCCCGGAGGCGGTGATCGTCACCGTCGAGGACACCGGCCCGGACACGTCGTCCGGCACCGACGAGCAGGGAAAGGGCCTGGTCGGTATGCGCGAACGGGCCGCGCTCTACGGTGGACAGGTCGTCGCGGGCCCCAACTCCCGTGGTGGCTGGACCGTCCGCGCCCTCCTGGTCCCCCTCCCCACCGCCCCCGACCTCACGGAGAAGCACCCGGCATGACCACCGTCCTCATCGTCGACGACCAGGCCCTGCAACGCCTCGGCTTCAGCATGCTCATCGAGCAGTACCCCGACCTGAGCACCGTCGGCGAGGCCACGCACGGCGTCGAGGCGGTGCGGCTGGCGGCCGAACTCCGCCCCGACGTCGTCCTGATGGACGTCCGTATGCCCGGCATGGACGGCATCGAGGCCACCCGCCGGATCGTGCAGTCCGGTGGCCGTTCCCGCGTCCTGGTGCTGACCACCTTCGACCTCGACGAGTACGCGTACGCCGCGCTGCGCGCCGGGGCCAGCGGCTTCCTCCTCAAGGACGCGCTGCCCGAGGAGCTCGTCGCGGGCATCCGCGCGGTGGCCGCCGGGGACGCCGTCATCTCCCCCGGCCTGACCCGCAAACTCATCGACGCCTTCGGCGACCGGATGCCGGGCCGCACCCCCGACCAGGACCGCCGCCTGGACGCCCTCACCGACCGCGAACGCGAGGTGCTCACCGTCATGGCGGCCGGCTGGAGCAACACCGAGATCGCCGAACGCCTGTGCCTCGCCGAGTCCACCGTCAAGTCCCACGTGAGCCGCATCCTCGCCAAGGTCGGCGCGCGGGACCGGGTCCAGGCGGTGATCTTCGCGTACGACGCCGGGTTGGTACGGCCGGCTTGAGGTCCTGTTCCTCAGGCCGTCGGCGCGGTCACGAACCGGTCGATCAGCGCGGTGAGTTCGGCCGGTCTCTCCACGGGCAGTTCGTGCCCGGCGTCGACGATCCGTACGACCGCGTCCGGGTAGGCGTTGGCCATCCGCAGCATCTGGGAGAGGGGCAACTGGATGTCGTGGTAGCCGTGCGCGATGAGCGTCGGCGCGGTGATCGTGCCGACGCGGTCCAGGACGTCGAAGGCACGCATGGCGCCGTAGCAGGTCATGACGACCTCGCGCGGTGTGGCGGCGGAGGCGTCGATGTACGCGCGGATCTTCTCCTTGGGGAAGCCGGGGGCGAAGGCGCGCTGGATGTTGATGGCGACGAACAGCTTGAACGGCAGCAGCGTGGACACCGCGAGCAGCAGTCCGCGCGCCCAGCTGTAGGTCATGCGGCTGATCGAGTCGACCAGCACCATCCGCGTGACCCGCTCGGGATGAGTCAGGGCGAGGGTCTGGGCGATCATCCCGCCCATGGAGTGCCCGACCGGCACGAACCGGCCGACCTCCAGATGATCGAGCAACACGACGACATCCGCGGCGAGTTGGTCGACCGTCCGCGCTCCGGCCCCGGTGCTCCCGCCGTGCCCGCGCAGGTCGAGCCGTACGACCCGACGCCCGGTCGCGAAGTGCGCGAACTGGTCGTCCCAGCGGTGCCGGTCGGCCGTCCAGCCGTGGATGAACACGAGCGGCACGCCGCCGTCTCCGTCACGGGGGCCCTCGTCGTCGTACACGAGTACTGCGCCGTCCACTTCGAGTTCCGGCATGGCGGGGCTCCTGTGGTGCGGCATCGACCGACGTGATCGCGATCTTGCCCTGGAGTCGGCGGAGTTGGCCTTGTGGACGGGTATCCGCAACGAGATCGAGATCGTTCGCGTACTGCCCGCTAGGCCGCCGGGATGCGCGGAGCGGTACAACTCCCGTTCGGGGGACGGCCCGTTGGCCAGGACAGGGTGACGAAGCGGCTGGTGCGGGTGGCGGGGTCGAGGCGGACGACGGCGACCGCCTTGTCGTAGGGGTTGCCCTGGTTGTCGAGGCAGATCCAGCCGCTGGCGCCCTCGACGCGGTGGGCGCCGTGCAGGCGTAGCCAGGCGTTGCGGACCTCGTCGGTGGAGGGGACCGCGTGGCCGTGGACGGCCTCGTCGCGGATGCCCTCGATCGCGGTCCAGGCCGAGTCGTAGGTGATGATGGCTCGGGAGTCGGTCAGGTCCACCGGCCCTACAGGGCCTACCTCTTGACGGGTCGTCAGTTGCTTGAGTGTCCTGAAGGCTTCGGCCGAGCCGCCGGTGGCCGGAGCGTTCGGACCGGTCCAGGCGTCCGGGTGCGAGGAGGCGGTGAACTCCAGCGTGACACCGTTCCGGAGGGTGTCCCACTCCAAGGCACCGTCCAGGGGTAGGGCGTTGGCGGCCGGTCCCGTGATGACGGTGTAGGAGTGGGTGTGGCAGCCCCGGTTGCCGAGTTCGTTGAGGAACTGGCGGAGTTGGACCGGCCGGCCCGCGAAGTAGATCTCCTTCGCCGGGGATTCGCAGATGTTGGCGACGATCTGCCGGAAGTCGTTCGACGTCGTGCCCTCCGCGCTGATGTCGTCCGGGGACCGGAACTGCTCGGGGGCCAACGATGCCCCCTCGGTCCGCGCCTCGAAGACCTTGCGGAGGCTGGTGATGTAGTTGTCGTCGTTCCGCGCGTCCTCCACCAGCACCGTCTGCCGCACTCCGACACCGTGATCGGCGTGGGCGAGGGCGGCGGCCTGGTCGGTGTTGCTGGGGTTGACCCGGACCAACCCCTCGTAGGCGTGCGGGTGTTGGGGCGTGTTGGCGATGTCGTCGGCCGTGAGCGCGCCGCCGACCACGGGGATCTTCTTGACGTTCGTCAGATGGCCGATGGACCGCTGGGTGGTGGGCAGGCTGATGTCGAACCCGAAGACGGCGCGCAGCCGGTGCTCGGGCGAGGCCGCCATGTCCGCGAGCTGGTCGGCCACCGGGCGCCAATGTCCGCCCCCGAGCCCGGGGTTGGCCAGCACCATACGGATGGCCGGTGCCTGGCCGTTGGCCTTGTGGTTGGCGCGGTACTGGGCGAAGTAGGCGCCCTGCACCTCCCACAGGACGTGTTTGCGGTCGACCGGTCCCGTCGGGCCGGCGACGTTCATGGGGATCATCAGCGCGATCGTGGCGTACGGGGCACCGGAGTTGGTCACCCTGTCGTTCTCGGCCTTGACGCGGGCGAACACCTGGTCCAGGTCGGGATCGAAGCTCACGCCTCCGTCGCTGACGCCGACGCACTCGTGCGAGGACGGCTCCAAGTGGACGCCTTCGCCACAGGAGTTGTCGTTGTAGGCGCTGTAGCCGTACCAGGAGCCCGTGGACACGAGGAGGATGAACACCGCGAGGAGCGCGCGGCGGGTGAGCCGACCGGGGGTGCGGAACCTCATCGCCCGCTCCCTTCCGGCACGGTCAGGTACGGGGCCTGGACCCCCTCGCGCAGTCGCGCGGACCAGTGCCGGAGGGCCTGCCGGAAGGCGTCGGTGGTCTCGTGCTCGTGCAACGTGCGCAACGCGGACTCCACTTGGTCGATACGGTCGGGGCAGGGGGCGTTGAGCGGGTCCGACTGCTCCCACAGTGCTTCCAGGAGCCGGGCCACGGCCCGGTGGACGACCTCGTCGCGGGCGGCCGGTTCGTCCCGGCCGCAGCCGCCGCACGGTCCGTCGTCCGGCGCCTCCGCGGCCTCGAACCCCGCCGGCGGGTGCGGCGCGGCGCACACGATGTTCACGGCCGACAACCAGGCGGACGGTGTGCTGCGGCCGAGCCAGTGGTGCAGGGACCGGACGACCGACCCGGTGAGCCCCAGGGCGAGGGTGTGGTGCAGGTACGCGGACGGGATCGGTCCCGTCCCGCCGCCGGGCGGTGGTTCCTGTGCCGCGTAACCGCTCCGCAGGTGCTGATGGATGTGCCGCCAGCGTTCCGGTGCGGTCCGGGTCCGCAGGTCGTGGAGCAGCAGGTGCCGTAGGCCCCGGTCGGCGACGAGAGGCATGGAACCGTCGGTGCCCGGCCAGGGAGCGGACTCCCAGCAGCCGTCCTCCAGCAGTTCGAGGGCGTCGTCCACGTGCCGCGCCAGGGTGTCGCCGGGGTGGAGTCCGGTCCACAGGCGGCGGGCGCCGGCGATATCGAGTGCCGGGGCCAGCAGCGCGAGCCGGGAGCACTTCGCGGGGTCGGGCAACAGCACGGCCAGCAACCGCTCCACCGTCGTACCGCTCCCGTCCGGCGCCACGGCATCCAGCAGCGAAGCCGCCGGCCGCGCGTCGGGCGCGCGGCCATGGGCAACCGCGCCCGCTGCCTCGGCGAGGGTCCGGGCACTGCCCGCCCGGCCGTCGGCGAACCGGTCGATCAGCAGCGGCAGATACCCCGGCCGGCCGGAGGCGCCGAGGATGCGGACGATGTCGCCGCGCTCCAACGACGGCAGACCCAGCCGCAGTACGCCGTCCACGTGGTCCGCGACGGCGGCCGACGGTTCGGTGGCCTCCCGCAACGCGCGGTGGGCCGTGGCGTCACCGAGCCGGGCGGTCACCACGACCGGGCCCACCGTGTCCTTGTCGGCGCCCGCTCGCCGCAGCGGTCCGAGAAGGCGTGCGCCGAGGGGTACGTGTGCGTTGTCGAGGAGGACCAGGGGCGGGGGCACGTCGTTCTGGCGGCGCAGCGGGCCGTAGTGGTGCGTGATGTCCGCGATGAAGGCGCTGACCAGGATCTCTTCCAGGCGGGCCTGGTCGCCGCCCGGCTGGCGGAAGTCCCGGACGAATCCGAGGAGTTTCTGTACGGCGTCGCCCTGCTCGTGCTCCAGGTGCTCGCCCCACCAGCGCAGCGCGCCACGGTTCACCCGCGACCGCAGCAGCCGGGGCGCCGCGGTCCTGAGCGCGGCCCGGCCGGCGCCCTCCAGCGCGCCGAGCCCCGACACCCCGGTGGGAACGGCTCGTTCGAGGGCCTGGATCCACTCGGCGAGACGCGCCTGGCGTTCCTGTCCGCCGTCTCCGTTCTGGCTGATGACGCCCTTGAGGCGTTGCTCCGCGCGCCGCAGGTCCTGCGGCGCCAGTGCGGCGCCGACGGACGTCTCGTCGGGGCGCCAGTTCGTCACGGCCAACAGTCCGAGGGCCAGCCGGGGGAACCGCAGGGGCTGCGTGGTCCGGCGCACTCGCAGGCCGAGTTTGTACGACAGCAGGTACAGCAGGTCGGTGAGGCGCGAGCCGTCCGGGCGGGTGTCGGGCAGATCGGCGAGGAGCGGGTCGCCGAAATCGGGTGCGGCGAGGTCCGCGCGCACGAGCGGGACGAGGGGTGCGTAGGCGGCGGACAGGGTCGCGAGCACGCTGGTCCTGCCGCTGCACCGGCCGCCGACCAGTTCGACGACGGGGGTGCCACCGGGCAGTTCCACGCGGTCGCGCCGCCCGCCGTTCCGGTCGAGCCCGACGAGGGCGGGCACCAACCCGTCGAGCAACGGGTCCACCCCGTAAAGCCGTTCGACCACTGTCCCCTCAACCCCCTTCGCACCGGCGCCGTGCGGCGTCGGCACCGAGGGATCGAAGTTAGGGGTGGAAGAGGGCGGAAATCCGTCTTATCGCCGAGGTGACGGATTGTGGGCTTCTTCTACGGCCGAACCGGCGGATGGCGGCGATTTCCTGACCGTTCCGCTGCCACATCTGGAGCAGTGGCCGGGGGTGAAGGGAGCCACCGCGTACAGGAACCGGCGACTCCCCAAACCTCCCCCGGACAGCCTGCGTTCGCATCGGTCGTGACGGAGTCCGGCCAGAGACTCCGCTGCCGGGGATGCCGGTGCTGCCAGCCGATCGCTTCCTCCAGCCGGGCTCCCAGCCCGAGCAGCAGGGGCTCGGCACCGTGTCGGCTCCCGGCCGGCTTGACGCCCACGGGCAGGCCGGCCGGAGTGACGTCTGCGGGCAACGAGACGGCGGGCAGGCCGCTGGTGTTGAGCAGCGGGGTGTGGGCGGACCAGTCCAGCATCCGGCGGGCCGTCGGCATCGATCCCCTCCGCGTGGAAGTGCCCCACGGGGATGGCCGGTCCGGCGGCGGTCGGAGTAATCACGGCGTCGAACTCCCTTATTCCGGCGATGAGTCGGGTCGAGAGGTCGGCCAACGCCGCCAGCGCGCCGAAGTAGTTGGTGGCGGACATCCGGCCGCCACGCTCCAACATCCATCGGGTGAGGTCCTGGAGCGACGGCACGAGCTGCTTCGGCAAGGGGGCGAGTCCCGCGCTCGCCCTACCCGCGATGCAGTCGATCAGGGCTTCGGCGGTCGCGTCGTTCCACGGGGCCGGGTCGGTGATCTCGACGACGCCGTGGCCCAGTTCGGTGAGCAGGCCGACGACCCGTTCGTCCGCGACAACCGCCTTGGGGTCGAGTTCGAGCAGCCCGCTGTCCGTCCAGGACGCCCACCGCAAGGACCCCTACGGCGGGCGTACGGCCGCGTCGAGGAACGACCCGGTGTGCGGTGCGCCGTAGATGCCGGTAGGGGGTGCGGTCGGCCACCGCGTCCAGCAGCAGCGCCGCGTCCGCGACCGTGCGGGCCAGTGGTCCGCGGTGACGAAGCCGAGGAACGACGACTCAGGAGCCGTACCGACAAGGCCTGTTGAGGGTTTGACGCCGACGGGTCCGCAGACGGCCGAGGGCGTACGCACCGACCCGGCGCCGTCGGTGCCGTGCCCGACCGGGATGAGCCCGGCCGCGACGACGGCGGCCGCTCCACCACTGGAACCGCTCGCGTAACGCGAGGTGTCGTACGGCGTCACCGCGGGCCGGCCGACCACGGCGGTGTCGGTGTAACACGGGATGCCCAACTCCGGTGCGTGGACCGGCGCGGAGTGAACCTGGCCGAGGGCCGCACCCGCCTCGGGATGTCGGGCGGGGCGGGCAGTCGAAGAGTCACCGCGGACCAACCAGCACGCACGGGGGCGGCGTGCGGGTCAGCCGCCCTGGCCGGCGCTTCCGACCGGGCCCACCGTCACAGAGGAGCCGGAGCCGTCCGTGACCGGCAGGGTGGCGGCGCCCGGCCAGTTGAGGGTGACCGACTTCGTCTCGTTCGGCGGGGTGACCACCAGCCCGGTGATGCGGACGCCGGAGCCGCCCGACTTGTTGAACGGGTAGTTGACCGGGAAGGCGATCGACTTGCCGTTCTTGAGGATGGTCGAGGTGGCCTGCTGACCGGTGCGCTTCGCGGACAGGCTCCCCGCATTCGTCTTCAGGTCGACGCCCGCATACCCGGAGATCGTGCAGTCCCGGCCACCGCCGTTCGTCAGCTCGACCACGACGGTGCGGTCGGGGTCGCCGTCGATGGTGTTGTCCTTCGCCGTGATCTCCAGCTCGTCGGTACGGCACTTGCTGACCTTGGCGTTCGCGTCGGAACCAGTACCGGTACCGGCAGCCGTACCCGTACCACCCGAGCTCGACCCACCGGAGCTCGTCCCCGTGGAGGCCTTCGCGCCACCCTGCTCCGCACTGCCCGAGTCCGAACTGCCGCCCGAGGACGACGCGTTGGACCCGGACGACGCCGCGGGCGCGGACGACGAGTCACTCTGCCCCGCGCCGGCGTCGTCGTTCTGGCAGGCCGTGAGCGAGAGACCGGCGACGACGGCCAGGGCGGCGAAGGTGAGCTTGTGAACGCGCATCGTTTCGTCCTCAGAATCGGTGGTGTCAGTGCCGGCCGCTCGGTACAGGTCAGTACGAGCGGGCGTTTCTGATCATCAAGAGCGGCCCGGCCCGGTCGACCGTTCCGCACACCCACCGCATAGGACATTCCTGTTACACGCACCACCGGGCCCACCGCACACCACCACCGGAAACACCGCGCCGGAACCTGCCACCGGCCAGCCGGGACAACGGTTCCGACCACCACCGCGCACCGGCCCGCGGCCACCGTCCGATGGGACAGACCCGTAACCCGCCGGATCACAACCGATCCCCCGCTCTCCTCGTCCCGCCGAGCGAACGCCCCCTGTTGGACAAGCGACGCATCCAACGACCAATGAGCGGTACGGAGTTCGCCGTGCCGGGTGCGTCGACGCGCGTTCGTCAGTCCGCAGAAGCGCGGGGCGCGCGAAGCTCCGGGGCCAGGACGCCACTGCGTTTCAGCGCCGTGATCACCAGCGTGGTGTCGACGGCTCTGGCTTTCGAGGGGGCGGGCAGCGCGTGACAAACTCGTGCAGGGCTTGCCTGCCGGCGGCAAGTCGGTGGGCGCGCCGACCTTCGTCTTCGGGCATGCCTCGGTCCACCACCGTGGTTTCCGGCAGAAGACCGGCGCCGAGACGACCGGGCACTGGCGCGGCCCGATCCGCCGGGCCTTCCGCAAGAACAAGGTCCGGATGCTTCAGGTCGTCTTCGTCCTGGGCCTGACCGCCATGGGCTTCTACTCACTGGCCGGATACTTCGTCACCTACGTGCAGACCGGCGGCGGCCTCAGCTCTTACGAGTCCCTGACCGCCGTCCGCACGGTCTACCGGGAGTGGATCGTCGCCCCTCAAGAACGGGGTGATGCCGAACGCCGCACTGAAGAAGTGGTGCGAGCTGATCGATATGACCGGAGGGCCGGTCAGACCTCCGCTGAAGGAACTCACCGCAGCCGAGGCCATGGAGGTGGAGCACGACCTGGGGGAGGCGCTGGCGCCCCGGTACCGGGGCTGAGAGATGTTCCGCTGGGCCGCCGTCGGCTGTCCTGGAAGATCGAAGCAACCGAAGCAACCGGCCGTTCAGGATTAGACGGGCAAGACCTGGACCAAGCCGACCCAGTTCCCCTCGTCCGCCTTGGTATGGGTGGCCCGGACCCGCCAACGACCGGCGGGCAGCGGAACCGGTGCCTGAGCGGGCATCCCGCCGCCGGGATACTCGACGCCCAGCTCGGAACCCGCTTCGGCCGAGTCCATGAGCACAGCTGGACCATCCGACAGCCACGTGCCGCACTCCTCCCAAGAGGTGGCCGGGTCTGCGAGCACAGCCTTGGCCGCCGCCTTCAACCCGGCCTCGGAGTAAGCGGCAAGCCACCGCAGGAAGACTCGATCCTCAGGCAGATAACAACTGGTGGCCGGCTCGTCCGCCAGCACCAGCGCCTGCGCACCACTCCCGCCAACGGCGATCACACCGGCCAGATCGTCCACCGCACAGGCCCGGTCGTAGTCGTCCGGAGCGGTGGCGTCTCCCACCATGACCCCGCTCTCCGTGCACCCACGCCATGCGGCCAACGCGGAGACGGGAACGACGATCAACGGCCCGCCCATGGACTCCACCCAAACAGAGGCGGTGTGGGACGCATCGGCTTCGGCAGACGGAGAAACACTCATGCCATCAGTCTGCCCGCGCCCACTGACAACGCAGGGCCTGGTCATCCCGAATACGCTGCGGATCGTCGAGGACGCATTGAACTTCACGGGAGCGGCCGCCTGCCCGGCATTCACCGTCGGTGGTGGCGCCCGGCTCGCGGGTCTGCCGCAGCGGCGCTGAGGCGCGAGCCAGATTTCTCGCAGATCGGCGGTCCGAGGATGTCGAGAACGTGCCACCGGCTCCGTCCCAGGGACATCAGCGGGCCACCACCGGCCGCACGAGGAAGCACGGGGAAGAAGGAGAAACCATCATGGCGATTCAGCGGATGGACAACGTGGGCATCGTCGTCGAGGACATGGACGCCGCCATCGCGTTCTTCGAGGAGCTCGGTATGGAGCTGGAGGGCAGGGCGCAGGTCGAGGGCCTTGTCGCCGACCAGTGCACCGGACTCGACGGCGTTCGCTGTGACATCGCGATGGTCCGCACCCCGGACGGTCACAGCCGGCTCGAACTGGCCAAGTACCGCAGCCCCGCGGCCACCAGCGACGGGCCGCGCAACCGGCCGCACAACATCCTGGGCACGCACCGCGTCATGTTCGCGGTCGACGACCTCAAGGACACCGTTGCCCGCCTGCGCCCGCACCGCGCCGAACTCGTCGGCGAGATCGCCCAGTTCGAGGACAGCTATCTGCTCTGCTACGTCCGTGGCCCGGAGGGCATCATCGTCGGACTGGCCGAGCAACTGCGCTGAGAAAGGAGACCCGAACCATGTAGCCGACCGATCGAGACGGCCGAAGCTCTGAAGCGCCCGATCAGACACCCGAGACGGTACTGGATGATCAATTCCGGGGGATGCCCGCGGAGGGTGTGGGGTGGGCAGCGGCCGAAGGCACCGCGAGACGGTCAGGCGGCGGACTGCCGGCCCTGGTTGTCGAGGTGGCAGCGGGCGGTCAGGCGTCAGGGTCGACTTCGGGGTGCGTGAACCGCACGGGCTTGCCCAGCGACCGGGCGTAAGCGATTTCGGCTCGGGTGCTGTCTCCGATGTAGTCGCCGACCACGAGCACCTCATCAGCGAGCCGGATCTTCGCCCGGTGCAGATCGCCGAGTCGAACCTTCAGCGTCTCGGCCTCGACAGGATCGGACCAGAGTTCGTGCGGCGACTTCATGTCCAAGCCCGGTTTGACGACAATCCTTCCGACTTTGGTCTCCCGCAGATCGGCCTCGTTCATCTCGGTCATGAAGCGGGTGGAGCCGCAGATCACGACGATACGCGGGAGGCCCAACAGCTTCTTCGCGTCGGCGAGCTTCTCCTCAGGGGTGAGCAGGTGCGGGTATGACACTGGTTCCTCCTGGTGGTGTGGTCCAAGGGGTGCCTGCGGAGACGAGAACGAGGATGTCCAAGATCGTTTTGTGACGAACGACGTGGCCACCCTCGCGACAGCACCCTATGCAACGGCTGACGGCTTCCTTAAGGAGCACCCCGCCCTGACGCCGCCGCGCCCGCCGGTCGGCATTACGCCCCGCCTGAGCGATGGCGAACTGGTCACCTCCACCTCGGTGTAGAGCAACGACGCATAGACCGTGGACTCCACCCTGGTGCAGTGCAGCCGCTCCCGCGAAACCGTCAAGCGCTCCGACCCGGCAGGTGACCGTGTACAGGTACTGCGCCAGCCGCAGCCGCTTCTATTGGGGCCTGCACCTGCACCTGGTGGTGAGCGGGAACGACCTGGCGCAGCCCTGTTCAAGCCGCTGCGACAGGTCATCGCATCGACCAACGAGACCTTCAAGGGACAGCCGTACCTCGAACGGCACCGAGAACGCACACCCGGAGGTGTCATATCCCGTGTCATGCAACGCATCCTCGCGCTGACCGCCGCGATCTGACACAACGATGCCACCGGACAAACCGTCCTACGCTCACTGATCGCCTACGCTCACTGACCCCTTGGAATAGATCATCTAGAGATCTTTAAGGGGTCGGGTTACGTCGGCCGGGTGTCACTGCGCTTGATCGAGTGGCGGCGTGAGCCAGCGACGGAGCACTGCGTTCCGACGGCGCGGGGCGGCCGGTGGGTCTGGGCGTTGATTGGCGACTCTGGAGGCTGTTGTGTCAGTGGCGCCGGTTATGTTGCCGAGCATGACAAGTTGGATCGACTGCGGCGTCATGGCATGGGTGGACGAAGACCGGTACCGGGAAGACGAAACCGTCCTGGTCTACTTCAAGGGGACCACCCTGACCGCCATGGCCGAAGGCCTGTCCGCGCAGCAGCGGCCGCCGTTCGCCTACGGCAACGACACGGAACCCGGCGACTGGGGCGTGATCGTGCACCACATGTTCAACCGCGACGACTACGACGAGATCGACTACCGCGAGCTCTGCCCTGCGGGCGCTGAGCTGATGGTGTTCGTTCCCAATCCGTGCGTTGCCAAGGCCCATGGACCCAAGGCGTACCACTACAAGGACGGCCAGACATCGTCCTGCATCGACTACGAGGGTCCCGACTACGTCGGAGAGTACTGGCCCAACAAGATGGCCCCTCTCATCACGGCGGCCGGCCTGGACAGTCGGAGCGAGACCTACGAGGAGCAGCTGACCCAGCTGATCTGTGACCACATGGGGCTGCCCGCACTGAATCGCGACACCATCACGGTGGACCGCGACCTGGTGGCCTCCTACTACTAGACGCATAGATCCGAATTGATTGGTGGTCGTAGGCCATCAACGAGCGGGTGACCGGTGCTCCGATCAGGTTGTTGTGTCCGCCGCATTGTTCCAAGTCGAGTTGCCCTTTGAGGGTGTCGTTGACCGACTCGATCAGCTGGCGGACCTTCCTGAGCAATGGCCGCAAGAGCTCGATACCCTGCTCGGCAAGTTCCTTCTCGAATTCCGCGGCAACAAAGCCCTTGTCCGTGATGAGCAGGATGGCGTCGCGCGCGGTCAGCAGGTCGGCGTCGACTTCGAGTATCGCCGACAGGATTTCACGCTCGCCGATCTTCGGGTTGACCAACGCCTACATGATCGGAATTCCGGTCGGCTTGCACACCCGGTATAGGCGCAGGCCCCAGAAGAAGCGGGAGTGAGAGGCGCAGTAGCCATAGCTGGCCCAGCCCGCCAGGTCGGATCGTTGGACAGTCGAGCGGGACATGCCACAGGGCACCGGGTCGAGTCGGCGATCCAGACCGAGTCGTTCCAGAGGTCACTGTCCATGGCGAGTTCGCGGATCACGCGCTTGAGCATGCATTGGCAGTGCCGACTTCAACCGCCCGCTATAGCCCGGCCGTTGGGGCAGGTAGGGGAATATGTCGGACAGGTTCCTGCGGGCATAGCGCAGCCAGCGGGCTTCGGAGTGGTAGCCGAACAAGGCCTGGGCGACCGTGAGACAGACAAGTTCGGAGTCGCTGAGCAGGGGCGGTCGTCCCAGGCACCGCGTTCGCCCGATCTCGTCGTCGATCCTCACGTAAAGTGAGGTCAAGAGGGTGTTCAGGTCGGTCGTCACAAACCGATATTGGACGCCCTCCGCTCTTGCGTGCAGCCAGACTTCGGAACCTTTGGCAATTGACGGTGGAGTGAGCTATGGGAACGGTCGAAGGACTCTGGAGAGCCGGGGAGATGCCGCGTCGCGACGGGCTGTACCGGCCGGACGACACCGGCTTGGAGTTGCATGTCGACGGCCCGGGGGCGTACCACCCGAATGCTGGGCAGCCCATTCCCTTCCGTATCGGAAGGCCGTTTGATGTGGCCCAAGCCCTTGAGGAACACAACACGGATGAGGTGACTACCAATTTCGAGAGCCCGTTGCCGGACGGGTCAGGATGGATGTCCGGCGGAGGCGGCGGAATGGGCAACATCGGCTATCTCGCCCGTCTCAACGCCGACTCCTCGTTGCGGTGGATCGCCGTCATGTTTCAATCCAACCCGTTCATCAGTGTGCACTACGAGGACATGCGCGCCACCTTCACCAACGACTGGAGGAACCTGCTGATCCTTGACCTCATGCCCCCTGCTCTTGGCTGACCCGTCCGCGCCCACGATGACGGGTCGTCCTTTCACGGCCATGGGCCTGAGTCCTGGCCGTCGTTGCCGTAGTTGCCGTCGTTGCCGTCGTTGCCGTCGTGCTGGGTCAACCGAGAACCCGACCGGACTTCGGAACTACTCGTCCAGGAGGTCTGTGACCTCCGGGGTTACCGCGGTTGGACGTTGAGTCTGGTCTTGGCGATGAGTCCCTCGATGAGGCGGGGCCGGTACTGAATCCGTTTCAGCCGCGTCTTCACCAACGCGGTGAATTGGTCGAGGCTGTGTTCGGTGAGGTTGGCCAACGACCTCTTCAGGGGCGACCACACCCCTCGACGGGGTTGAACTCGGGAGCGTACGACGGCAGCTGGTGGATGGTCAGCCATAGTCGAGCTCGACAAGAACGGCCGGGACACCCCTGCCGACCGAGTCGATCAGTGCGGTCACCAGACCCCGGCCATGGCGGTCGTCTTCGTGGCGGTAGGCGGCGATCATCCGCTGGTAGATGCCCCAGGACGCCTCGACCTCGACATGCTCCTCGACGGCGAACAGCACCCGCAGCCGGTGGATCTGCTTGTCGGTGAGCAGACCGGCCCCGGTATGCAGCGTCCGTCGCGCGGAGCAGAGCGGGTCGCCCTTGTGGCCGCGGTGTTCGTGGATGGCCTGCTGGACCCGGCGCCGGCACCGATCGAGCGCGTCGTCGGCCAGCCGGACCACGTGGAAGGGATCCGAGACCGCGACCGCGTCGGGGAGCTCCTCGGTGGTGGCGGTCTTGAAGCCGCTGAACCCGTCCATCGCGACGACCTCCACGCCGTCGCGCCACGAGCGTGTAGGAGCCTTTCCCTCTGGAAACCTCGACATCCATCTGGGACCGCCGCGCCGGCTACACCCTCATCCGGCGAAGAGCCGCTCCGGCCGCAACTACACCCCGGCCCCTGGGAGTAGGTCATCCGTCGAGGGATCCGGGATCACGGCCGATGGCGGAAGCCGATGCGCATCAGCCGACTGCCGGCCCAGTCTTCGAGCCGAGTCGGCCGGATGGTGCCGGGGTCGTGGGGCTGATTGAGATCCGCCACGATCTCCGCCAGCACGGCCTGACGTTCAGCTGGATCGGTGACAGGCGTGGCCCGTGCAGGCAGATCTGCGCGGATCCCGTTCTTGAGGTGGAAGGTGAAGTCGGGATTGGCGAGAAGGTTCGCATGCCAGTCAGTCGCCGCACCGCCGGCGCCGCTACACAGGTAAGTGGTGCCTGCGGCTCGGTAGAAGAAGATCTCGATACGGCGCGCTCGGCCGGTGCGGCGCCCCAGCGTCGTGATGTCGATGATCCGTTCCCTGGTGCCCGCGGCGGGGGTGATCTCGATGGCTCGTCGGATGTGGTCGGGCAGGTGGGACAGAGACGCGTCCCGTGCGGAGTCGTTCGCCTTGGTCATGTCCGGAGTGCTCATGCGGTCTCGGCCTGAAGGGCGGGGCCGAGGAGGAGTCCACCGTCGATGACGTACTCCGACCCCGTGATGAACGACGCGTCCGATGACGTGAGGAACAGAAGGAGACGGCTGACGTCGGTCGGTTCCCCGAGCCGGGGGACAGCGAACGGCTCGGGTGAGTAGAAGTCGGCTATTGCCGCGACTGCGCCGACCGCTGGTTCGTGGATGAAGGAGGTCGAGATCACGCCGGGGTGGATGGTGTTCACCCGGATGTGGTCGCGGCCGAGCTCGAGTGCTGCCGTTTGGGTGAGGCCTCGCACGGCCCACTTGCTGGCGACGTACGGCGCGTAGTGAGCCGTGCCGCCCAGGCCCATGGTCGAGGCGATGTTGACGATGGCTCCCCCTGCTGCGCGGCGTAGAGCGGGGGCCGCCACCTTGATGCCGAGGAAGGTCCCTTTGAGGTTGACGTCGAGGATGCGCGACCACGTGGCCTGCTCCGTGTTTTCGATCGTTGCAGGCGGATTCTGCACGCCTGCATTGTTGACGAGCACGTTCAGGGCGCCGAAAGTGCTCTCGGCGGCCAGCACAGCGGCGGACCACGAACTCTCGTCGGTCACGTCAAGGCGGGCGAAGCGAGCGCGGGTCCCGAGCTCGTCGGCGAGAGCGGCGCCGCGTTCCGCGTCGATGTCGCCGATCACCACGTTCGCTCCCTCCGCGTGAAAGGCGCGTACGTGGCTCGAGCCCTGACCGCCGGTCCCACCGGTCACGAGCACGGTCTGGGTGTCGAAGCGGGGCATCAGATGTTCCTTCGGTACGTGGGTGAATGACCGGAATCACCAGTGATGAACGGCGGCCAGTGGTGAGCCGAGCGACTCACCACTGCTCTGACACTAGGTCGACGGCAATGGCGAGTCAAGCCACTCACCTCGTATGCTCGACCCATGAGCAGAGTCGTGACGACGTATCACCAGCGCGTCGCCCAGGAGAAGCGCGCGCTGATCGTGACGGCCGCGACCGAACTGTTTCTCGAGTTGGGCTACGACCGGACGTCGCTGGCGCGGATCGCAGAGTGCTCGGGCGTTTCGCGGGCCACCTTGTTCAAGCAGTTTCCGAGCAAAGCCGCTCTGTTCGACGCCATCGTGACGGAGTCCTGGTCAACGGCTGACGAGGAGGCTCCTCCGCCGGCAGGCAACGTCGTCGACGGGCTCAGCATCATCGGTCGCCGTTACGCCGAGCTGCTGGGCCGTGCCCAGATGACCGACCTGTTCAGGATCGTCATCGCCGAACTGCCGCGGTTCCCCGAGCTGGCCCATGCGCAGTTCTCGCAGGGGAAGATGCCCTACTTCGAGTCCGTACGCAGCTATCTCCTGGCTGAGCACGAGGCGGGAACGGTGCGGGTCGAGGACGTGGACCTCGCAGCCACCCATTTCCTGGGCATGATCTCCAACTACGTCTTCTGGCCGACACTCCTGGTGCCGGGCTGGGAGGTGAGCGCCGAACGCGTCGCTCAGGTAGTCGACGAGGCCGTCCGCACCATCGCCGCCCGGTACGCCGCGACCGGACCAGGGGCGTCCACCAACAACTGAGTCCCGCCGACCGCGACAGAGTCCCACCGCCACCAAAGGCGCTGATGCCTACGCAACCGAGGCCGTCGGCACCAAGGGCGTTCGCGGGGCATCCCGGGGCGGACGCCGAAGGAGGGAGTCTCGATGCGTAGACCCGCCTCGATCAGCCTGGCATCAGCACGGCCCGACAAGAAGTCTTAGCAGCGGACCCAAACGCGCATGGCCGCGCTCTCGGGGTGGAAACTCCCAACGACAGCAAGAGGGGTGACCCAAGACCCGGAAGCCAGGCCCGCAGCTACACCCTCATCTGTGCAGAGCCCCGAAAGCGGCAGGGCCGACGTCCAACACCATCTCCAGCACACGGAGTTGTCTCATATCGAGCCCCGCCGGGACCCTTGGACGCCAGAGCCTGCCGATGGCCCGAAGCCAACGCCCGCCGCCACCGGTTCGCCGTCGCCCGCTCCCTGCTCCCTGCTCCCTGCTCCCCGCCGGCAGTGACGGAGCCGTGCCCGTGAGCCGTACCGTCCGGCTGCCCGAGGTCGAAGCCCTGGCCCGGGCAGACGTACGGGACGCGTTCACGACCGCCGTCGAGGAACTGACCGGGGCCGGGAAACTACCGTCGGCCGAAACCGTGGACCTGCCACGCGACGTGCTGGAGCACTGGTTCACCGCGTTCCGCACCGTGCAGGCGTGGGAGGCATGGCAGGCCCACGGCGAGTGGATCACCGCGCACCCCGGTGCACTCGGCACCGACGTGGCCAACCGCTTCGCTCAGGCATCCGAGATCAGCGACGAACGGGCGGCAGCAGCAGGGGAGTTGACAGCCGCAGCACGCGAACAGCTCGGAGTATGGATCTCGGGCGGCGTCCTGGTCATCCCCTCGGCCTCCGGCCCCGCACCGGCCCGCAGCGCGTCGGGGGAACAGATCGAGGCCGAGCGCGCGGCGACGCTCCGGATGACCTGCCTCGCCGGACTCGCCGGCGCGCCCGCCCTGTCACTGCCCCTGCTGCGGTCCGCCGACGGCCGCCCGGCCGGCCTGTGCCTGCTCGGCGCACCGGGATCCGACCACGGCCTGCTCGCCCTCGCCGCCGCACTGGAGACCCCCGCATGAGCGCCCTGCCCCGCCACCGCAACCGCTGGCAGTTCCCCGGCCCGCACATCGACCTGCACCGGCCCGAACTACCGTCCCGTTCGGCGGAGTTGTGTGCCGAGCCCACCCCGATCGTGCTCGATCCGTCTCGCACCGCCCTGGTCGTCGTGGACCTGCGGAACGACTTCTGCGCCCCAGGCGGCTGGCTGGCCGGCATCGGCGTAGACGTATCGGTGCTCGCGACGGCGGTCGAACTGAGCGCACAGGTCGTGTCGGCAGCCCGCGGCGCCAACATCCCCGTGATCTGGCTGAATTGGGGCAACCGCCCCGACCGGGCCAACCTCCCACCGGGCGTGACACACGTCTACGACCCCTCAGGCACCGGCGTGGGTATCGGCTCCCGCACGCCCGGCACCGATTCACGCGTGCTCACGAAGGGCAGTTGGGGCGCCGCCCTCGTGGACGGTCTGGTCGCCGAGGAGCAGGACATCCACGTCGACAAGTACCGCATGAGCGGCTTCTGGGACACACCCCTGGACAGCATCCTGCGCAACCTCCGCGTGGACACGCTGATCTTCGCCGGGGTCAACTCCGACCAGTGCGTGTACGCCACCCTCGTCGACGCCGCCTGCCTCGGCTACGACGTCGTCATGCTCACCGACGCGTCCGCCACGACCTCACCGTCGTACTGCCACGAGGCGGCGATCCACAACACCCGCCAGTGCTACGGCTTCACCGCCTCCACACCCGACCTGCTCGACGCGCTGAACACCGCCGCCGACCGCTCCGAGGAGAACCCCGCATGAACACCGCCCCGACCCTGCGCCAACTCGACCAGGTCGTACCGCAGTTGATCTCCCCGGCCGACACCGTCCGGCTCGCCCTGCTGGCCGGACCCCCCGACGGATCGCCGGCCAGCGTCTTCTACGAGGTCTGGGAACCCGGCGGCGCGCAGCCCGACAACTCCCACCCCGAGTCCACCGAGATCTTCGTCGTCCTCACCGGACACGGCATCGCCCACAGCGACGAACACTCCGTACCCATCGGCCCCGGCGACGTGCTCGTCCTGCCGCCCGGCTCGGTGCACCGCATCGAGAACACCTCCGCCACCGAGCGGCTGTACACCGTCACGATCATGGCCGCGGACGGCGGCGCCATGCCCGGCGGCTTCGCCGCACTCGTCAGCGCCGGCACCCCGGCCCAGTGGGACGACACCGACCGGGCCGCGCTGCGCGGACAGTGAGGACCCGGGACGTCGGCACACGCGGCGGCGGACGGCAGAGGGACGGTTGTTCGCGGGCCCACAGGTTGCGGTCATGCTCTAATCGCCGGATGACGAAGATCGATTCAGGGCTGATACGGCGTTGGCTGAACGGCTGGTCCGTCGCCCGCTCGCTGCCCGAGGCCGAGCCGGTCGAGCCCGCCGGGGACGGCCTGCGGTCCCAGTGCGGCCAACCCGGCCGCGAGGTCGAGGTGGTCGCGCTGCGTGCGGACGAGGATCCCGAGTCCTTGGCACGGCTGGCGGCAGCCGTCGCCGTCGCGCGGCAGACCACCTGGCTCACGGTGCCGACGCTGCGCCCCGGCACGGCCCAAGCCATCGTCGGCGCCGCCGGACTGGAGTTGGTCCACCGGTCGGAGTGGTTCATGACGACCGATCTGACCGAGCACCCGCGACACGCGCCGGCCGCGCCGTACGAGTGCGAGGTGCGCACGGAGGGACCGGTCACGGTCGTCTCCCTCCATGCCCCCTCCGGAGAGGTGGCGGCGCGCGGCTCCATCGCCGTGGTCGGCGCCGACGCGATCGCCGACCGCATCGAGACGGACCCCGCGCACCGCCGACGTGGCCTGGGCCGCGCCGTGATGAGCGCGCTGGCGGAGGCCGCCGTGTCCCAGGGCGCCCGTACCGGTCTTCTCATCGCCAGCGAGGAGGGCCAGCGCCTCTACGACTCCCTCGGCTGGCACCACGAAGCCGACGTCGTGATCGCCCGGGGACCGGTGGTTCCCTCCGTCGGCTAGGACGTGTCATCGCACGGAGGGTCCACGACGTCGCCGCCCTCCCGCTGTGGCGCAGGTCAGCGCTGCGATCCGGTTTCCGTCGCGGACAACCTCTCCGGTGCCATGCCCTCCGTAGCACTCAACTCCTGGGTCCCTACGACGGACAGCAACTCCAGCTGCTCGGCTCCCGGGCTTCCGGGCGGGGCGGTGAACCACAGCAGGCGTTGCCGTCCGTCCTCGCTGAGGAGGTTGTGGCAGTCGAGTTCGATCACCCCGAGCATGGGGTGGACGATCCTCTTGTGGTCCATGCGGCGCACCGCGACGTCGTGGGTGTCCCAGAGGGCCGCGAACTCCTCGCTGCGGCGGCGCAGCACGGCGACCATCTTCGTGACCTCCGCGTCCCGGCCGCGGCGGGCGGCCGCTGCCTGGAGGTCGGCCACGAACACCCGGGAGTGGTGCGGGTGGTCCTCGGCCGGGTAGATCTCGCGCGCCCGCGGGTCGGTGAACCAGCGGTACACGAGGCTCGCCGCCGGGCCGCGGTGCGCCGGGGACCTGCCGAGCAGGGTCAGCGCCAGGTCGTTCTCCACCAGGGTTTCGTGCAGGTCGGTGATGACGCGCGCGGGGGTGTTGGACAGCCGGTCCAGGAGTCCGAGGAGCGCGGGCTGCACATGTGCCGACGGTCCGTGTGCCGACGGGGGGATCGGCCGTTCCGCCAGGTGGAACAGGTGGTCGCGTTCGTCGCCGTTCAGGCGCAGGGCGCGGGCGAGGGCGGCGAGGGTCTGGGCCGAGGGCTGCACGCCGTTCTTCGCGCCGCCGCGTTCCAGCTCGGTGTAGTAGTCGGCCGACAGTCCCGCCAGCTGCGCGACTTCCTCGCGGCGCAGCCCGGGGACGCGCCGACGCGGGCCCTGCGTGAGACCGACCTCGGCGGGGCGGATGCGGTCGCGGCGTGTCCTGAGGAAGGCACCGAGTTCTGGAAGGTTCACCCCTCCATGGTCGCTCGTACGCCGGAACGCAGCCAGGGGGTGGCAACCCCTGGGTAGACGCAGCCCTGGCTAGGGACGAGGGACCGGCCGATCGTGGAGGACGTAGCAGGGCAACGGCAAGGCCGTGGCCCTCCCCCCCTTCCACCACAGGAGTCAGCCATGCCTGTCCCCACTTCCCCCGGCGGGACCGCTGCCTCGCCCCAGCCCGCCGCCTCGCCGCGTGTCGCGATCGTCACCGGCGGCTCGCGCGGCATCGGCCGCCGGACCGTAGGCCGGCTTGCCGCCGACGGGTACGCCGTCGTGGTCGGCTACGCCGGCAACCAGGCCGAGGCCGAAGCCGCCGTGAAGGAGGCCGTCGCCAACGGCGGCCGGGCGATCGCGGTGCGCGCGGACGTCGCCGACGAACACGCCGTCGCGGCCTTGTTCGACGCGGCCGAAGCAGAGTTCGGCGGTGGCGTCGACGTGGTCGTACACGCGGCCGGGCGGATGCAACTCGCTCCGATCGCCGAGCTTGACCTGGCCGTCCTGGACGACCTGCACCGCACCAACATCCGCGGCACGTTCGTCGTCCTCCAGCAGGCCGCCCGCCGGGTGCGCCCCGGCGGCGCGATCGTCACGTTCTCCACGTCCGTGGTGGGTCTGGCCTTCCCGGGCTACGGCGCGTACGTCGCCAGCAAGGGCGCGGTCGAGGCGCTGACGCTGATCCTGGCCCGGGAGCTGCGGGGCCGGGACGTCACCGCCAACACCGTCGCGCCCGGCCCCACGGCCACCGACCTGTTCCTGGACGGCAAGGACGAGGAGGCCATCGCCCGCCTGGCCGCCCAGCCCCCGCTGGAACGCCTCGGTACCCCGGCCGACATCGCCGAGGTCGTCGCGTTCCTGGCCTCCCCGGCCGGCCACTGGATCAACGGACAGGTCATCCGCGCCAACGGCGGAATCGTCTAGAACCGCCCCCCTCACTCAGTCACCTCATCGATCGACGAAAGGCCCTGCCATGCCGAACGACGAAACCGGGAAGATCATCCTCGTCACCGGAGCCTCCAGCGGCATCGGAGCACTGTCCGTGCGCGCGCTGGCCCGCGCCGGTCACACCGTGTACGCGGGTATCCGCCAGATCGGGACCCGCAACGCGACCGCGGCGGCCGACCTGACGCGCTACGGCACCGACCACCAGGTCGACGTCCAAGCCGTCGAACTGGACGTCACCTCGCAGGACTCCGCCGACGCCGCGGTCGACCGGATCCTCGCCGAGCGCGGTCGGCTGGACGTGGTCGTGCACAACGCCGGGCACATGGTCCTGGGCGCCGCCGAGGCGTTCACCACCGAGCAGTTCGCGGACCTGTACGACGTGAATGTCCTGGGCACCCAGCGCGTCAATCGCGCCGCCCTGCCGAAGATGCGTGAGCAGGGCTCGGGGCTGCTGGTGTGGATCGGCAGCTCCAGCACCCGCGGCGGCTGCCCCCCGTTCCTGGCCCCGTACTTCGCCGCCAAGGCCGCGATGGACGCCCTGGCCGTCAGCTACGCCGCCGAGGTACTGCCGTTCGGTATCGACACCGCGATCGTGGTGCCCGGTGCGTTCACCAGCGGCACCAGCCACTTCGCCCACGCGGGCACCCCCGCCGACGTCGACCGTGCGGACGCCTACGACCAGCGTCACCAACCCCTCATGGGCGATCTGGGCAAACGCCTGGCCGCGCTCACTCCCCCGGACGCCGATGTGGCCGAGGTCGCCGAAGCCGTAGCGCGCCTGGTCGCGATGGAGCACGGCACCCGGCCGCTGCGCACGCACATAGACCCCAGCCGAGACGGCAGCGAGGTCGTCTCCGCGGTCGCCGACCGTATCCGCGCGGACTTCTTCCGCCGCATCGGACTGGACAGCCTGCTCACCGCGGGCAGTTCCCTCTAACACCCCCCTGAGAGAAATAGGAACCAACCATGCCTTTCGCGAACTTCAAGGTCCTCGAGAAGACCCTCACCCCGAAGCAGAAGGAGGAGATCGTCACCCGCACCACCGAGCTGTACGTCGAGCTCTACGGCGAGCGCGCCCGCGCCACCACGATGGTCCTGATCGAGGAGGTCCCCGACGGCGGCTGGGGCATCTCCGGCAACGTACTGACCCTCGCGATGCTCGGCGACGAGGCGACACGGACCGATACCGGCGACACCAACGCCAACGCCAACGACGCCTGACCGCACGGGCCGTCATTGGGCCAGGGCAGCCCCTGGAAACCAAAAGCCCCCGGGTCGAGCGTCGCCACACGGCCGCGCTCATCCCGGGGGTCGGCGCACACACCGCCGCCCCTCTGGGCACCTCACTCATCCGCCCGCACTGCCCGAGGACTTTCGGACGCCGACTCCGACAGAGCTCGTTTACATCTGCAACTCGTAGATCACCGTCTGCTGCACCCGGCCCTCCCCCACTCCGTACCCAATGCACTGGGCGCGGTAAATCCCGGGAAATCGAGGGAACCCGCCGGACCTCCGAACAGATCGCCCGTCGCTACGCCGTCACCCTCGCCGTCGGCTCCCCCTGCCTCTCCCAAGGCCTGGCCAGCCCCACCAGCGCAACTCCCGCCGCCGCAACGGCGATCAGCATGATCACCGCCATCGGCAGGGAACTGTCCTCGCCGAACACCCCCACCAGCGGCGCCGCGACCGCGCCGAACAGGAACTGGAGGCCACCGAGGAGGGCGGAGGCCGCGCCGGGAGCGTGGCGGCCGAGGGCCTGGCCGATGCTCAGGGTCGACGGGAAGACCATGCCGATGCCGCCGGCCGTGATGAACAGGCTGATCCAGGTTCCGGCCAGGGTCTCCCCCACCGTCAGCACCAGCAGCACCTGCGCCAGCGCGCCGACCGCGGCGACGACGACCGCGCCCACGAGGAGGTTGTTCAGCGGTACCCGTCCCGCGAGTTGGGAGAAGGCCGCGCCGGCGATCAGCATCGCTACGGCGTTGCTCGCGAAGATGAGGGAGTACGTCGTCGCCGAGACTCCGTGCAGGTTCTCGAAGACGAAACTGGACCCGCTGATGTACGCGAACAGTGCCGCCGAGATGAACGCGAGGACAAGGACGTACCCCATGAACGTACGGCGGCCCAGCAGCGCTCCCATCGCGCGGAAGGTGTTCGTGATCCCGCCGGGGTGCCGCCGCTCCGGCGGCAGGGTCTCCGGGACCTTGCGGATCACACCGAGCAGCAACAGGCCGCCCATCACGGTCAGTACGACGAACACCGCGCGCCAGGTCGACACGGCGAGGATCGCCCCGCCCAGCACCGGTGCGGCGACCGGCGCGACGCCCATGATCTGGGAGAGGACCGCGAAGTAGCGCGGAAGTTCTGCCCCTTGGAAGCGGTCGGTCAGTACGGCGCGGGCCAGCACCATGCCGGCCGCGCCCGACACGCCCTGGAGGAATCGGGCTCCGGTGAGGACCTCGATATCGGGTGCGACGGCGCAGGCGACGGAGAAGACCGTGAACGCGGCCGTTCCGGACAGCAGCAGTCCGCGCCGGCCGAGGCTGTCGCTGAGCGGGCCGATCAGCAGCTGGCCGACGACGAGTCCGGCCAGGAACGCGGTCATCGTCAGCTGTACGGCCGAGCTGCTCGCCCCGAGCGTGTCCCCCATCGCGGGAAAACCGGGGACGTACATGTCGGTCGCGAGCGGGGCGACCGCGGTCAGCGCGGCAAGGACGGCGACCAGGGCGACGGCCGCGCGCCGCGAGGGGTCGGCGGAGTCGGCCGGTGCGGTGGCGGGCGCAGCGGCGGAACTTGCGGGGGACGGCGATACCATGACCATAACGGTAACCGATGGTTCACCGGTTAACAATGACGGACCGGTGAAGGCCCTCCCAAGCCCGACAGGGCCTTCCCGAGCGCGTGAAGGCCCTCGAAGACCCGTGATGGCCCGAGCCAGGAAGTGAGAAGACGAGCCGCATGTCGCCCTCCCCCGCCGACGTCCGCACCCAGTGGACCGAGAACAATCCCGGCCTCGACACCTCCCCCATGGAGCTGATCGGCCTGCTCAAGCACGCCACCGGGCTCCTGAACCGGGCCGTCGAACCCCTCTACGCGGGCGCCGAACTCACCGCCCCCGAGGTCGACATGCTCATCCCCCTACGACACGCCACCGACCCGGTGATCGCCCGCCGCCTCGCCGAATGGCTCGGCCTGTCCCGCGCGGGCGTCAGCAAGGCCCTGGGCAAGCTGGAGAAACGCGGTTTCATCGCCCGCACCCCGAACCCGGCCGACCGACGTGCCGCCCTGGTGACGATCACACCGGCCGGGGCCAAGGCCGTGGACGAGCTGTTCCCGCGCCAACTCTCCGCCGAGGTGCAGCTGTTGGCGGGGCTGGGCGAGGACCGGGAGCAGGTGCTCGGTGCACTGGGGCGCCTGGTGGAGGTCATGGAGCGCCAAGTGGGCCGTGACTGAAGGATCCTGACAGAACGTCACCTTCGGGGGGCTCAGCTCGGCATCACGTCATGGCGTCCCACACCACATGCAGCGTCGGCGGCTTGCGGAAGACCAAGCCGTGCGGGGCGGTGGGGTGGTCCGGGTCGAGGCGCAGGGCCGGGAGGCGTTCGAGGAGGTGCCGGAGGGCGATCCGGGTCTCCAGGCGGGCGAGGTGGGCGGCGAGGCAGTAGTGCGGGCCGTGGGCGAACGCGAGTTGGAGGCGGGCGTTCTCACGGCGGACGTCGAAGCGGTCGGGGTCGGGGAAGACGGCCGGGTCACGGTTGGCGCCGGTGAGGGACACGGTGACGAGGTCGCCCTCGCGGATGGCGGCCGTGCCGAGGACGGTGTCCTTCGTGGCATAGCGGTCCACGACGGCGGCGCCGGGTTCGAGGCGCAGCGATTCCTCGATCGCACCGTCCAGGAGGCTCATGTCGGCCTGGACGAGAGCGAGTTGGTCGGGGTGGCGCAGTAGGTGCAGCAGCGCGTTGGTGATCATCGCCTCGGTGGTCTCGATGCCGCCGAACATCAACACGGCGGCGTTGGAGGCCACTTCGGGCACGGTCAGTTGTCCGGCGGCCGAGCCGAGGAGCGAGGCTCCGCCCCGGCCGGCGACGGTGGCTTCGACGGAGGCGCGCAACTCCGCGTACGCCTTGGTGCCGGCGGCTCCCGCCTCGTGACCGGCGGTGATGTCCGAGACCGACCGTACGATCGCGTCGTACCAGGAGAGGACCGTGTCCGGGGTGGTGCCGGTCAGCCCGAGCGCCTCGGTGACGACGGCGACCGCGAGCGGGCCCGCGAAGGCGCGTCGCAGTTCACCGGCGCCCGCCGGTCGCAGTTCGGTGACGAGCCGGTCGGTCTCGCTTTCGATGAACGAGGCGAAGCCGTCCCGTACTTCGCGGGGTCGGAAGGGTGCGGTGAAGGGTTCACGGTGACGCGCGTGCCGTTCCCCGTCGAGGGACAGCATGCTCGGGCCGACGACCTGGGCGGTGGAGAAGCGGGGGTCGTCCACGGTGAAGGTGACCGCGTCCCGCATCACGCTCAGCGCGAGGTCCCGCCGGGTGACCAGCCAGCCGTCCAACTCCGGCAGCCAGGACACGGGTTCACTCTCACGAAGCCGCGCCAGCCGCGCATGCGGGTCCACCGCGAGTTCGGCAAGCGTGGTCCCGGCACCGAGCGGGAAGGAGGCGGCGGCGACCGTACTCATCACGCTCCATGACGGGACAGAGGGAAACAGACCATGCCCGAGGCTAACAATCGGGCTGTGGGTGGGGTGAGCGGGGGCGGTGCGCTTCCCGGGCGGGGGGTGCGGCGCACGGCCGGGGGCGCCGCGGGGGCTGGCGGAGTCATAGCGGTTCCGTGTCGGAGGCGCCGAGGAACCCCGGGTCTGCCCAATCGAACTGAAGGCACGAGGTGCGGCTCAGGCTCAGGAGTTCCGCCATGGGCACCACACGACGGCTGGTCGCCGACAGATCCTGGCGGGCCTCGGCCGACCACAACGGCGGGAAGAACGACAGTCCCTGGCGGCCATTCAGTACAGAGACTTCGTCGCGCCAGCCGTCCCACCGCAGGTCCTGATAGAACTCCTGGAGTCCTCCGGAGAGAATCCAGGACAGCCATGCCGAGTGGCCGGCGCCCAGGGCCTCCCAGCGAAGGGCGTCGGGAGCGAAGTAGAGGATCTCGCCCGCCTCGCCGGGCCGACCGGCCTCACGAGGGTTGCCTCCGTTGAGAGCGAAGACCCCGCCCAGCACATCGTGCGCGACCACGAGACCCGCACCCGACGTCCATCCGGGGTCGAACGCCGGGGGCATCGCGTTGATCTCGGCCAGGCCGGGCAGTCCTTCGGTATCGGCACCACTTGGGCTTCCGAAGATCCGCAACCATCCGCTGTCCACGAGCAGACCGCCGCAGTTCAGTGCGATGCCGCCCAAATTTGATCGGGCGGAGACCTGCAGTTGCAGCAGGGAGGCGCGGCCAATCCCGGCATCGCCGGGCACCACCTCGACTGGTACGTCTGTGCCGGGCAACTCCTGAAGGAGAAGCGGCCAGGCTGGATCGTCGACGTTGATCAGCTCATTGACCTCGCGCATCCCCGCATCGTCGCACCAGCACCCCGTGGCTGAGTCCGCCGGGTCACCCGCATTTCGATCCACCAATCGAGGTGACCTCTAAGTACCGGCCCCTGGCCCCGCCCCCACCCCGACTAAGTACCCGTGCTCATGCCCCCACCCGCCCCTCCCGGCAACCATCGACCCATGACACCGCGAGCAACACACCTGTCGGCCACCACCACCCTCCTCGCCGCCGTACCGGTCGCCGTATGGGGCGTACTGGGCCGGCAGGACGTGGACGGCTTCTCCGCTGCTGAACTCGACTACGCGTACCGGCCGTTGGACATCTCGGACGGCGCATCCGCCGTGATCGGTGTGATTGCCCTGCTGCTGGCCGGGGTTGGGGGTGCGCTACTCGTACGGGCGTCGCGGCGTGGGGAGTTGGACCGGCGGTGGTGGGAGGTGCTGGCGCCGTTGATGCTGGCCGGGGTGGTCGTCGGAGTGGGCTGGCGTGTGTTGACCGCCGGGGTGCTCGGCGTCAATGTCGGGGCCGGACTGACGATGCTGTTCGGTGGTCCGGTGGTGGCCGCGTTGCTGGTGTGGGCGCTGGTCCGCGGTATATGGCTGGCGAATCGGCGGCCGGCCGGTCACTACCGGCGAGGGCAACAGATCGAATTCGCCCCGCGAGAGGCGTAGTTTGCGCCATCCTGAACGCCATGGGTCGAGGACCGATCGCTGACGCGGGTCGGACCTCAACTCCCTTTTCCTGCCTGCCTGCTCACCGCGTCGATCCGAAAGGGCACAGCCCCATGGCCACACCCCAGTCCGCCGGGAGGACGCTCGCCGTACCCGAGCGCACCGGCCGGACGACGCACGACCGCGACCCGGCGACGACCGACAGGGCCGCCGGGCTCCGGACGACCGGCCACGGGCACCCCGACCACGCAGGGGCCGTCGACCACGCAGGGACCGTCGACCTCGACGTACTGAATTCGCCCCACGCTCCGAACTCGCCGCACGTACCGAGCGCGCCCCGCGTACCGAGCGCGCCCCGCGTACCGAGCGATCCCCGCGTACCGAGCGATCCCCGCGTACCGAGCGCTCCGCACGCACAGAACGCCCCCCACGCGAAGAAGCCGACCGCGCCGCACGCGGACACCACGCTCCCGCACGCCATCGGCAGCCCCGGCAACCGCACCGGTCGCCCCGCCCGCGTCGCCTGACCCAGGACAAGCCCCTCCGCACCCACGCCGAGGGGCCTTCGTCATGAGCCGACGACACCGCACCGTACTCAGCACCCGAGACACCCCGGACCCGAGATACTCCGCACCCGACACGCCCTGCACCCGAGACACTCCGTACCCGACGCACCCCGTATCCGACACCGACCCCAACGACCCTTGAGCCACTCTTGATCACTTCATCAGACACCGACGGACCGGCGATACCCGTGCCTCTCCAGCCCATCCCGTCCGCCCAGGTGACCCCGGCCGCGTCCTGGCGCATTCTTGCTGTGTCACCCACCCGGCGCCACAGGGACGAGGTAGAGCCCCAATGACTGGGAGTGCCGAGCGCGAGAAGGGGACGCCCGGACGGCTCGCCGAGCTGCTCATCGACGCCTCGACGGAGGCGGTCGACGCGGCCGGCGGCCACTCCGGGGGCGTCTACCTGCGGTCGAGCACGCCCGGACTGCTGCGTCTGGCCGTCCTGGCCGGGCTGCCCGGGCCGCTGTTCCGCCCCTGGGGGCGGCTGCACGTCGACAGCAAGTTCCCCGTCGCGGACGCCTACCGGCTCGGCGTCCACGTGGTCCTGCCGAACGCCACCGAGACCATGCGCCGCTATCCCCAGTTCGCGGCGAGTCTGCCCTTCCAGTTCGGGTCGATGTACGTCCCCGTCATCGGCGGGTCGACGACGTACGGCGTGCTGACCGTGCTGCGGCCCTCCGCCTCGGACGCCACCGAGGTGCTGTCCGGCCTGGACCGGATGACCCGGTTGGCCGAGGAGCTGGGCAGCGCGCTGGCCGAGCTGGAGGAGGAGCACAAGGACGAGGACGGTCCGTACGTCGCCTGGGACGGTGAGCCCGTGTGCGTCCGGCCGGCTGCCACGCATCGCCCCGAGGGCCGTATGGCACGGTTCGCGTGGGATCCGAGGACGGCGGCCGTGACCGGGGACGGTTCCCTGCACGCCGTGCTGGGGGTGGACCCCGCCCAGATCCCCCGCACCGCGCAGGCACTCGCGGACGTCATGGCGCCCGGCGACGCGCACCAGGTCATGGCGGCGCTGCGCGCCACGGCCGCCGGGAAACCCCCGCCGCTGCCCCTGCGGGTGCGGGCGGCGGACGGTTCGGCGCGGCTGCTGGACCTGTGGACGCCCGCCACCGGGCCGCCCCCGTCGGGCGGCGGGTACCGGGTCAGCGGTGTCGTCATCGACCCGGGTGGCTCACCGATGGCCGACAGCGCGGCCGACCTGCTCCCGGACGGTGTGTTCTGCCTGGACCGGCTGGGGCTTGTCACCTACGCCAATCCGCGCGCCGCCCAGCTGCTGGACCGGCCGCGCGAGGAGCTGCTGGGCCGCCCGCTGTGGGAGGGCGTGCCCTGGCTGAACCAGATCGGCTGCGAGGACCAGCTGCGCGGTGCCCTGCTGTCGCTGGGGCCGGTGCACTTCCACGTCCGGCGTCCGGACGAGCCGGAGCGGGGCGAGGGGCGGGCGCAGGAGCCGTACGCGAGCGACTGGCTCGCGATGGCCGTGCATCCGGGACGGGACGGACTGACGTGCACGGTCGCGCCGTCGACCCGGGTGGCGGGGCCGCCGCTGCCGCTGGTGCCCGTGCGCGCCGACGGGGACGGCGGTCCGGACAACGGAGTCACGTCGCTGGCTCCGCTGTACCGGCCGATCGTGCTCGCCATCGCGCTGACGGAGGCGGTCACCGCCCGCCAGGTGTCCGCGGTCGTCATGAAGGAGCTGCTCCCCGCGTTCGGCGGCCGGCGGCTCGCGATCTATCTGCTCCAGGAACGGCATCTGTACCTGGCCTGGGAGACGGGCTTCCCGCAGGGTTTCCTCGCGCCGTTCGACGGCGTCGGTCTCGACGCCCGGCTGCCCGGGGTCGAGACCCTCACCACCGGACGCCCGCTCTTCTTCGACTCCATGCAGGAGCTGGCGGACGCCTACCCGGGCATCCCGCTGGACGCGGAGGTCGGCGCCCGCGCGTTCCTGCCGCTGATCGCGTCCGGGCGCCCGGTCGGCTCCGCCATCCTCGGCTTCGACCGGTCCCGCGACTTCAGCTCCGAGGAGCGCGCGGTGCTCACCGCGCTCGCCGGGCTGATCGCCCACGCGATGGAGAAGGCCCAGCGCTACGACTCCGAGGCCGCCCTCGCCCGCGGCCTCCAGCAGGCTCTCCTCCCCCGCCGGCTCTCCGCCCACCCGCAGGTGGAGACCGCGGGGCGCTATCTGCCGGGCACCCAGGGCATGGAGGTGGGCGGTGACTGGTACGACGTCGTCGAGGCCGGTGACGGTCTGGCCCTGGTCATCGGCGACGTCCAGGGGCACGGTGTGCAGGCGGCCGCCACGATGGGTCAACTCCGCAGCGCGGTAAGGGCGTTCGCGCTCGGCGACCGGCCGCCGGACGAGGTGATGAGCGGCACGAACCATCTCCTCATCGACCTCGACCCGGGTCAGTTCGCGAGCTGCTGCTACCTCCGGCTTGACCCGGCGAGCGGGCTGGTCCGGGTCGCGCGGGCGGGGCATCCGCCGCCGCTGATACGTACGCCGGACGGCCGCACCCGCGTCTGGGACATACCCGGAGGCGTAGTCCTCGGGGTGGATCCGCACGCCCAGTACCCGGTGGCGGAGATCCAGCTGGAGCACGACTCCATCCTGGCGCTCTACACGGACGGACTGGTCGAGCGGCCCGGTGTCGACATCGACGACGGCATCGCCGCCCTGCGTGTCGCCCTCGCGAAGGCGGGCGGGCCCGCCGCGCGGACGGGCGGGCGGTCCCTTGCCGGTGTCGCCGACCGGCTCACCGCGACGGCCCGGCACGCGGCCGACCGTCCCGACGACATCGCGCTGCTGCTCGCCGCCCGCCGCGCCAAGCCCGGCAGGCACCCGTGATCCACACGGGTCGGCTGCGGCCCGTCACCCGGTGTGACGCCCCTCGCCTCCTGAGGTCAGGCAGTGTAGACATGGGCACATGGTCCGCCTGACGGGTCGGCCCAGGGCCCGGTCGACCCACCGCCCCGACGGTCTGCGCGCGCAGCGCCCGTACGACCGTGCCCGTCGGGCGCGCGAACACCGGCACCGGCGGTCCGGGCTGGGCGGCCGCAGCGTCGCCGGGCAGGTGTTCATGCTTCAGGTGGTGATCGTGCTGCTGCTGGTCGTGGCGGCCGTGGTGGCGCAGGTCCTCCAGGTGCGGCACGACAGCACGCAGGAGGCCCGCAACCGGTCGGTGGCCGTCGCCGAGACCTTCGCCAACGCGCCGGGCACCGTCGCGGCCCTGCGCAGCGCGGACCCCACGGCGATCCTCCAGCCGAGCGCCGAGGCCGCGCGCAAGACGTCCAAGGTCGACTTCATCGTCGTGATGAACACCGAGGGGATCCGCTACACCCATCCCAAGCCGGACCGCATCGGCAAGAAGTTCGTCGGGGACATCGCCCCCGCGCTGGCCGGGCACGTCGTCACCGAGGAGCTCACCGGCACCATCGGACCGCTGGTGCAGGCCGTGGTCCCGATCCGGGGCCCCGACGGCACGGTCGTGGGCCTGGTGTCGGCCGGGGTGACGAAGGCGAACGTCGGCGGCGCCGCCGACCAGCAGCTGCCGCTCCTGATGATCGCCGCGGGCGCTGCCCTCATCCTCGCCCTCGGCGGCACGGCCCTGGTCACCAGACGCCTCCAGCACCAGACCCATGGCCTGGGCCCGCACGAGATGACCCGGATGTACGAGCACCACGACGCGGTGCTGCACTCCGTACGCGAGGGCGTGATCATCGTCAGCGGCGAGGGCCGGCTGCTGCTCGCCAACGACGAGGCGCAGCGCCTGCTCGACCTGCCCGAGAACGCCGAGGGACGCCTGGTCCTCGACCTCGGGCTCGACGCCGACATGACCGCCCTGCTGGCCTCCGCGCGGGTCGCGACGGACGAGGTGCACCGGGTCGGCGACCGGCTCCTCGCCGTCAACCAGCGCCCCACCGACCTGGAGGGCGGCCCGCCCGGCAGCGTCACCACGCTCCGCGACTCCACGGAACTCCGCGCCCTCTCCGGCCGCGCCGAGGTCGCCCGCGAACGCCTCAACATGCTCTACGACGCCGGAGTGGGCATCGGCACCAGCCTGGACGTGACCCGCACCGCCGAGGAACTCGCCGAGCTGGCCGTCCCGCGCTTCGCGGACTTCGTCACGGTCGACCTCTACGACGCCGTCCTGAGCGGCGAGGAGCCGCAGCCCGGCACCGAGCTGCGCCGCACCGCGTACAGCGGGGTCCGGGACGACGCACCGCTCTATCCGGTCGGCAAGCAGATCCAGTTCGTGGCGTCCTCCCCGCAGGCGATCAGTCTCGACACCGGTGAGGCGGTCGTCGAACCCCGGCTGAGGGACGCCTCCGGCTGGCTGACCCAGGACCCCGAGCGCACCGCGCAGGTCGTCGAGTACGGCATCCACTCGCTGATCACGGTGCCGCTGCGGGCCGGTGCCCTCATCCTCGGCGTGGTCAACTTCTGGCGCTCCGACAAGCCGGACCCCTTCGACGTGGAGGAGCTGGCCCTGGCCGAGGAGTTGGTCGCCCGCGCCGCGGTCTCCATCGACAACTCCCGCCGCTACACCCGCGAGCACGGCATGGCGGTGACCCTCCAGCGCAGTCTGCTGCCCCGCCGGCTGCCCGAGCAGAGCGCCCTCGACGTCGCCTACCGCTATCTGCCCGCGAAGGCCGGCGTCGGCGGCGACTGGTTCGACGTCCTGCCGTTGTCCGGCGCCCGGGTCGCCCTGGTCGTGGGGGATGTCGTGGGCCACGGCCTGCACGCGGCAGCCACCATGGGACGGCTGCGCACCGCGGTCCACAACTTCTCCGCGCTGGATCTCCCGCCCGACGAACTCCTCGGCCTGCTGGACGAGTTGGTCGGCCGGATCGACCAGGACGAGACGACCGAGGACAGCAACGCCCCGGTCACCGGCGCGACCTGTCTGTACGCGATCTACGACCCGGTGACCCTGCGCTGCACCGTCGCCCGCGCCGGCCATCCCCCGCCCGCCCTCATCCTGCCGGACGGCACCGTCGAGTTCCCCGACGTCCCCGCCGGTCCCCCGCTCGGCCTCGGCGGACTCCCTTTCGAGACGGCCGAGTTGGAGCTGGCCGAGGGCAGCCGGCTGGTCCTGTACACGGACGGCCTGGTCGAGGACCGGGAGCGGGACATCGACGTGGGCCTGGAGCTGCTGCGCACCGCGCTCACCGACTCCGGCGACTCCCCCGAGGACACCTGCCGGGCCGTCCTCGACTCGGAGCTGTCGGTACGGCCGAGCGACGACATCGCCCTGATCGTCGCCCGCACCCGCGCCCTGGGCGCCGACCACATCGCCGAATGGCGCGTCCCGTCCGACCCGGCGGCCGTCGCCGACATGCGCGCCTCGGTCACCCGCCAGCTCACCCACTGGGGCCTGGACGAGCTGACGTTCACCACCGAACTGATCCTCAGCGAACTGGTCACCAACGCCATCCGCTACGGCAACGACCCCGTCCGCGTCCGCCTGTTGCGCGACCGCACCCTCATCTGCGAGGTCTACGACGGCAGCACCACGTCGCCGCATCTGCGGTACGCGGCGATGACGGACGAGGGCGGCCGGGGCCTGTTCCTGGTGGCTCAGCTCTCGGAGCGCTGGGGCACCCGGTACACCCCGGCGGGCAAGGTCATCTGGGCCGAACAGGCAATGTAGTCCGTGCGGTTGACGGACAGCGCCCGTACCGGCTGCCGACCCGGTACGGGCGCTGTCACACCTGCTTCCCCTGTCTCGCCGATCGCCTACTCGTCGATCGCCGCCCCGAACCGCGCCCCCTTCGCCGCGCCGCCGAGGTCCGCCGCGCCGTAGAGCGAAGAGCCCTCGGTGAGCAGGCCGTTGGGGCCGGCCGGGAGCAACCACACATAGCCGTCACCGGAGTTCTCGCCGGGCGCGGAGGCGACCAGTTCGCTGCGGCCGTCCGCGTCCGTGTCGGCGAGGCGGACCTGGGAGCCCCAGGTGTCGTCGGCCTCGGCGGTGCCGGGGATGTTGGCGGTGTTCTGGTCGAAGGACTGCGCACCGGTCGCGGTCACGCCGTCGCGCGAACCGCGCAACAGCCATACGGCGCCCGCGTCCTGGACGGTGCCGATGTCCTCGCCGGGCGCGCCGACCGCCACGTCCGCGTAGCCGTCGCCGTTGACGTCGCCCACGGAGAGGTCGTTGCCCCAGCCGTCGCCGTGCTCGGAGGCGCCGGGTACGCCCGGGGAGTTCTGCGACCACCACTGCGCGGCGCTGCCGGGACCGTCCTCGCCGCCGACGCCCTCCGAACTGCCGTAGTAGACACCGATCTTGCCCCCGGCGTCGCCCTCCGCCTCGTCGTCGGCGCTGCTGAGCTGGCCGACCACCAGGTCGTCGTAGCCGTCGTTGTTGATGTCGCCGGAGGCGGTGCCGAGGCCGCCGTTCAGGTCCTGACGGTACGTCAACTCGGTGTCGCCGCCCGCGTAGAGGGCCGACCAGCCCTGCTTGTAGTCGTCGTCGGGGCTGTAGCCGGAGACGACGAGGTCGGCGAAGCCGTTGCGGTCGTAGTCGCCGGTGGTGAGGTAGGCGGGCTGGATGCGGTGGCCGCCGGGGGCGGTGGTCGTGTTCAGGGTGCCCATCAGGTGCAGGATGTCGGTGTGGTAGGCGAAGATCTGGGCGCCGTTGTCGTCGAGGACGGCCATTTCGTCGGCGTCGGTGGCGCCGGTGAAGCGGGCCGCCGCGACGGACTGCCCGAACCGGGCGCCCGCGGCGGGCTTGGTGGAGGTGAAGGAGGCGTTCGCCTCGGTGCCCAGGCCGGCCTTGGAGCCGTAGAGGACGGTGACGCGGCCGGCGTTCTCGAGGCTGCCCTCGTCCTCGCCGGGGGCGCCGATGATCGCGTCGTCGTAGCCGTCGCCGTCCACGTCGCCGGTGGCGATCGCCTGGCCGAAGGAGTCGTAGGTCTCCGAGGTGCCGGGGACGCCGGCCGTGGACTGGCTGATGACGGCCGTGTGGCCCCTGGGGACGGTGTTGTTGGTGGCGATGCCGTTCGGGGCGCCGTACTGGACGGTGACGTAACCGGCGCCCTTCTTGCCGTCGACGGTGCCGTCCGGCGCGCCGATCAGGACGTCGTCGTAGCCGTCCCCGTTGAAGTCGCTGTTGCGGTCGACGGCGCTGGTGCCGCCGGGGACGCCCGCGTAGCTGGCCGGCGCGGCGACGATGCCGGCACCGGCCAGGAGCAGGAAGGTCGCGGACGCGACGGCGGCGGAGACCTTCTTGCGTGACACGTTCGTCATGATGTGTTCCCCCGTGGATCAAATGTGTTGCGGTCAACGGGTTCGACACGAGACATGCCGCGGTGGTTGTGGTGCCCCGGTGTGCTGTGACACGTCGGTGACACTTGTTGCGCGCCCCGGACGAACTCGGCCGGATCAGCCGAGGGCCTTGTCCAGGTTGAACGCGGCGCTGATCAGGGCGAGGTGGGTGAACGCCTGGGGGAAGTTGCCCTGTTGCTCGCCGGTGCGGCCGATCTCCTCGGCGTACAGGCCGAGATGGTTGGCGTAGGTGAGCATCTTCTCGAAGGCGAGGCGGGCCTCGTCGACGCGGCCGGCGCGGACCATGGCCTCGACGTACCAGAAGGAGCAGATCGAGAACGTGCCCTCGTCGCCGCGCAGTCCGTCGGGGCTGGCCTGCGGGTTGTAGCGGTAGACGAGGGAGTCGGAGACCAGCTCCTCGGTCAACGCGTCGAGTGTGGAGAGCCACTTGGGGTCGGTGGGGGCGATGAACTTCGCCAGCGGCATCATCAGCAGGGCGGCGTCGAGGACGTCGCTGCCCTCGTACTGGACGAAGGCCTGGCGTTTGACCGACCAGCCGCGGTCCATGATGCGGCGGTAGATGGTGTCGCGGCACTGGAGCCAGTGCGGGAGGTCAGCAGGCAGTCCGCGGCGGTTGGCGAGGCGGATCGCGCGCTCGATCGCCACCCAGCACATCAGGCGTGAGTAGAGGAAGTTCTTGCGTCCGCCGCGGGTCTCCCAGACGCCCTCGTCGGGCTGGTCCCAGTTGTCGCAGACCCAGTCGACGAGGGCGCACACGTCGTCCCACTGGGAGCTGGAGATGGGCTCGGCCCACTTGTCGTAGAGGTAGATGGAGTCGATCAGGGCGCCGTAGATGTCGAGTTGGAGCTGGTCGGAGGCGGCGTTGCCGACGCGCACCGGGGCGGATTTCTGGTGGCCCTCGAGGTGCGGGAGTTCGTGTTCGGTGAGTTCGGTGCGGCCGTCGATGCCGTACATGATCTGGAGCGGGCCGGAGGGGTTGCCGTCGCCGGGGCTGATGTAGCGGGTGACGAACTGCATGAACGCCTTGGCCTCGCCGGTGAAGCCGAGGCGGAGGAGGGCGTAGACGCAGAAGGCGGCGTCGCGGATCCAGACGTAGCGGTAGTCCCAGTTGCGCTCGCCGCCGAGCTGTTCGGGGAGGCTGGTGGTGGGGGCGGCGACGATGGCGCCGGTGGGGGCGTAGGTCAGCAGTTTGAGGGTGAGGGCGGAGCGGTGGACCATCTCGCGCCAGCGGCCCCGGTAGCGGGACTGGGAGAGCCAGCGGCGCCAGTAGGCGACCGTCGAGGCGAACTCGTCCTCGGCCTCCTGCCGTGCGCAGGGGCGGGAGGTGACCTCGCCGTCGACCTGGTCGAGGGCGAACACCTCGGACTCGCCCTCGTCGAGCTTGAAGTCGGCCCACACGTCGACGCCGTCGCACTCCAGGGGGACGGTAGCGGTCAGCGCGAGGGACCTCTCGGCGGACTCGAAGAGGGCCACGTCGCCGACCATCCGCGCGGTGTGCGGCGAGGCGCCGTAGTCGAACCTCGGGGCGACCTTGGTCCGGAACGGGACCGAGCCGCGCACGCACAGCACGCGCCGGATCAGCCGGTGCCGGGACGACTCGTCCGTCTCCCCGGTCACCGGCATGAAGTCCTGGACCTCGCCGACGCCCTCCTCGGTGTAGAACCGGGTGATCAGGACGTTGGTGTCGGGGAAGTAGAACTGCTTGGTACGGGCGGGCACGGCGGCGGCCAGCTCGAAGGAGCCGCCGCGTTCCGCGTCCAGGATCGCGGCGAAGACGCTCGGGGCGTCGAAGGACGGGCAGCAGTACCAGTCGATCGTGCCGTTCGTGCCCACCAGCGCCACGCTCCGCAGATCGCCGATCAGCCCGTGCTCGGCGATGGGCAGATATCCGGGTCCGGTGGGGGTGTCCTGTTCGGGCGGGGTCTCGACCATCGCGGCAGCCTCCCTGGTTCGGGCCCGCGCGGGCCGGTTCCCAGCTTAGGTTCAGGTTCTCGATCGGCCACTCTTCCGGATGCACACTGGGGATGGGCGGGGAATCGTGGGAGTGGGACCCACGGCACGTGCCCGGTCTCGACGAGGAGGCACCATGTCGACAGCGCAACCCGATGAAGACGCCGATCGCGTCACCCCGGACGCCCTGCTGCACACCCGCACCGGCACGGAGGTGACTCCGGAGGACGTGGTCCTGGCGGCCGGCCGGGATGTCACCCCGGAGAGCCTGGAGTGGGCCCGGCGGAAGATCGCGGCGGAGGGGGCGGCGGCGCTGGACAAACTGCTTCCCTAGCCGTCCCGCCGGCACCTGGTTACCCGTTCACCCTTTCGGAGAAGGCACCCCGGCTGACAGACTCCGGAGGTGCCCGACTTCGACATGCTTGTCATCGGTTCAGGACCGGGTGGCCAGAAGGCCGCCATCGCCGCGGCCAAGCTCGGCCGCCGGGTCGCCGTCGTCGACCGCCCCGACATGGTCGGTGGGGTCTCCATCCACACCGGGACCATCCCCTCCAAGACGCTGCGCGAGGCGGTGCTGTACCTCACCGGCCTCACCCAGCGCGATCTGTACGGGCAGAGCTACCGCCTGAAGGACGACATCACCGTCGGCGACCTCACCGCGCGCACGCAGCACGTGGTCAGTCGTGAAGTGGACGTCATCCGCAACCAGTTGTCCCGCAACCAGGTCTCCCTGTTCGCCGGCACGGGCCGCTTCGTCGACCCGCACACCGTCGCGCTGACCGAGATCACCGGCCACGAACGGCTGTTGACGGCCGAGAACATCGTCATCGCCACCGGCACCCGCCCCGCGCGTCCGGACACCGTCGAGTTCGACGGACAGACCATCATGGACTCGGACAACGTCCTCGACCTGCCGCGGGTCCCGCGGTCCATGGTCATCGTCGGCGCGGGCGTCATCGGCATGGAGTACGCCTCGATGTTCGCCGCGCTCGGCAGCAAGATCACCGTGGTGGAGAAGCGCGCCGGAATGCTCGACTTCTGCGACCTGGAGGTCATCGAGTCGCTCAAGTACCACCTGCGGGACCTCGCCGTCACCTTCCGCTTCGGGGAGACCGTCGCCGCCGTCGAGCGGCACACCAACGGCACGCTGACCGTCCTGGAGAGCGGCAAGAAGATCCCGGCCGACGCGGTGATGTACTCCGCGGGCCGGCAGGGTCTGACCGACGAACTCGACCTGGACAAGGCCGGGTTGTCCGCCGACCGGCGCGGCCGGATCGACGTCGACGAGAACTTCCGTACCGCGGTGCCGCACATCTACGCCGTCGGCGACGTCATCGGCTTCCCGGCGCTCGCGGCGACCTCGATGGAACAGGGCCGTACGGCCGCGTACCACGCCTGTGGCGAGGAGGTGCACCGGATCGACGACCGGCAGCCCATCGGCATCTACACCATCCCGGAGATCAGTTTCATCGGGAAGACCGAGGACCAACTCACCGAGGAGTGCGTGCCGTTCGAGGTCGGCATCTCCCGCTACCGCGAACTCGCGCGCGGCCAGATCATCGGCGACTCGCACGGCATGCTCAAGCTGCTGGTCTCCCCCACGGACCGCACCCTGCTCGGCGTGCACTGCTTCGGTACCGGCGCCACGGAACTCATTCACATCGGCCAGTCGGTGATGGGCTGCGGCGGCACGGTGGACTATCTCGTGGACGCGGTCTTCAACTACCCGACCCTCGCCGAGTCCTACAAGGTCGCCGCCCTCGACGCGACGAACAAACTGCGGCAGATCGACCGACTCGGCGACTGACCGTTCACAGGAGATTACTCGCTGGTCAATCTTGAAAGGTCAAGAGGTACGGCTATCATCACACCCACACACGGTGTGACCGTCCGCCGACGCAGCGGTTCAACGGGTATCCACCATTCCCTTCTTGTTGTTCCGACCGGCCACTGACCCGAGGCCATCCCTCTCCGGGTCCGGGGCCGGTTCGCGCAACCCCCCACGTCGTGCAAGACGGAAAGCAGCGCATCCATGAGCAACAACAGGGGCAGAGGACTACAGGCCAACGCCCTCGGTACGTTCGACACGGTGGTGATGGCCGTGGCGGGCAGCGCCCCGGCCTACTCGCTGGCCGCGACCACGGCGGTCCTGGTCGGCGCGGTGGGGCTGGCCAGTCCGGCGGCGCTCCTCTACTGCGCGATACCGATGCTGGGCATCGCGCTGGCGTTCAGCTACCTCGGCCGTATCGACGTGAACGCGGGGGCCAGTTACTCCTGGGTGGGCCGCACCCTCCACCCCTTTCTCGGCTTCATCAGCGGCTGGGCCCTGGTGGTCTCCGCGACCATCTTCATGGTCGCCGGGTCACTGCCCGCCGGGTCGATGACGCTGTCCCTCTTCGATCAAGACCTCGCGGACAACACGGCGTTGTCGACGGTGGTGGGCGCCGCCTGGTTCGTGATCATGCTGCTGGTGGTGCTCGGCGGGGCCCGGCTCACGGTCCGGGCCCAACTCCTCATGTCCGGTATCGAGTTGGGCATCCTGGCACTGTTCGCGGTGTTCGCCCTCGTCCACACCGACAACGCCCGTGCCTTCGACTGGTCCTGGCTGGGCTTCAGCCACTTCGACGGGGTGTCCGGCTTCGCGTCGGGCGCGCTCATCGCCGCGTTCTACTACTGGGGCTGGGACGTCACCAGCAACCTCAGCGAGGAGACCCGCAACAGCCGTCGTACGACCGGGCTCGCAGGCCTGATCGGCGTCGGCATCGTCTTCCTGCTCTTCGAGGTGTTCACCATCGCGGTGAACATCATCCTGACCTCGCGGCAGATCGAGAGCAACGACGCCAACGTGCTGGCCGTGCTCGGCGACGAGCTGTGGCCGGGCTGGGGCGGCAAGCTGCTCATCGTGTCGGTGATGCTGTCGACCATCGCCACCCTGGAGACCACCCTCATCCAGGTCACGCGTTCGCTGTTCTCGATGGGCCGCGACCGTACGATGCCGGCCGCGCTGGGCAAGGTGCACCGCACCTGGAACACCCCGTGGGTCGCCATCACCGTGGTCGGCGGGGTGGCGCTGGTGATGTTGATCGCCTCGAACGCGCTCGGTTCGGTGGGCGAGATCCTCTCCGACGCGATCTCGGCGATCGGCCTCCAGATCGCCGTGTACTACGGCCTCGCGGGCCTCGCCGTGGTCGTCGCCTACCGCAAGATGCTGTTCAAGTCCGCGGCGAACTTCCTCTTCGGCGGGCTGTGGCCGCTGTTCGGCGCGCTGTTCATGTTCTGGATCTTCGTCGAGTCGCTCAGCAGCCTGAGCAACGCGGCGATCACCATCGGCATCGGCGGACTGGCCGTGGGCCTGGTCCCGATGCTCTGGTACTGGAAGCAGGGCAGCGACTACTACCGGCCCGCGCGCCTCGACGCGGCGCACACCGTCGAGACGGACTACGTCCCGGACGACTTCGTGCCCGAACAGTCCCGGGTCCATCAGGGTCTCCCCACCGACTTCTGAGGGGCACCCGATGGCACGAGACCGCTACACCCCCGACTTCGACCCCGACTGCGGGGACGCTCCCCTCAGTTCGGCCCGCCAGGACATCGTCATCGGCCGCTGGCAGGGCCTGCGGGACCTGCTGCGGAACACCGGCGCGCACTGGCTCGGCCGGGGCCACCGGATCCGGACGCTCGCGCAGGCCTGCGCGAGCAGTTCGACGGTCGAGTCGTGGCTGGCCGCCGAGCCGCACAGCGGCGACGCGCTCACGCTGCGCGCGGCGACGGAGACGGCCCGGGCGTTCAACGTGGCCATCGCGGCGGGCCGGGGCGTGCCGATCGACCGGAACCGTATCGACGCCGCGGTCATGGCCTGCCTCCAGGCCTCGGACGCGTACCCGGACGACCCCACCCCGTGGATCTCCCTGATCTCCGTGGCCCGCCTCTATCCATCAGGCGTACGACGCCAGGAACTCGCCCGCTGGTGGGACGAGTTGCACCGCCGCGACCCCTACAGCGTCGAGGGCCACCTCCAGGTCCTCCACTACTATTCCTCCCGCTGGCACGGCAGCCACGGCCTCATGTACGACTTCGCCCGCGACGCGGCGGGCGTCGCACCGCCCGGCTGCACCCTGCCGGTCCTGGTGCAGTACGCCCGCGTCGAGGAGTACCGCTACGCCCTCGACGCCGCGAAGGGCCATCAGGCGGCGGTGGGCCTCGGCCAGCACTGGACCCACGACGGCGCCGTCAGCGACGTACGCCGCACCTGGCAACGCTGGATCACCGCCCGCGAGGACGGTCCCTTCCCGCCCGGCGAACTCCGCGACCTCAACTACCTCGCCCACGCGGCCTGTTACGCGGGCACGAAGGACATCTCGGCGCCGATCCTGGCCATGATGGGCCGCCGGGCGACGACGACTCCGTGGTCGTACACCGGGGATGCGGAGAAGCAGATCGTGAAGTGGCGGAAGGACCTGGGAGTGCGGCCCTGATACTGGGACGAGCAGAGAGTTGCCCGCACAAGGAGGTCGTACGTCATGACCGATTCCGAACTGGCCGCGCTGCGGGAGCGGGCCGAGGGCGGGGACGGGGACGCCGTCGACGAGCTGGTCCAACGTGCCGCTGGACTAGGGGACTTGAAGGAGCTGCGGCGGCTTGCCGAGGCCGGCAGCTCGGACGCCGTCGATGAGCTCGTTCAACTCGCCGCAGAACAAGGCGACTTGGCTGAGCTGCGGCGGCTCTCCGATGGTGGCAGCGCGACCGCGACCGATCAGCTCGTCGAGACCGCCACCGAGCTCGACGACCTGGACGAACTGCGGCGTCTTGCCGCCGGGGGCAATGTCACCGCCGCCGAGCAGCTCGCGGAACTCGGCGCCGAATAGCGGTCACTCCGCGGGCTGTTCCGTCGGCTGGGCCAGGCCCGCTGTCCACTTGTCCTCGATGCGGCCGAACTTCCAGACCAGCAGGGCCACGACCCAGGTCGCGAAGAACAGGCCGACGATGAGGAAGCCGATGACGTTCAGGTCGAGGCCCGCTACCCAGTCCCAGAAGAAGCCGTGGAGGTCGAGCTTCTCGGCGAACAGGCCCAGGAGTTCGACCGTGCCGATGATCAGGGCGACGGCGACGGACAGGCCGGTGATCGTGAGGTTGTAGTAGACCTTGCGGACCGGCTTGGAGAAGGCCCAGCCGTAGGCGAAGTTCATGAACGTGCCGTCGATCGTGTCGAGCAGCGACATACCGGCGGCGAACAGGACCGGCAGGCACAGGATCGCGTACCAGGGCAGGCCCGACGCGGCGCCCGAACCGGCGAGGACCAGCAGCGCGATCTCCGTCGCCGTGTCGAAGCCGAGGCCGAACAGCAGGCCCAGCGGGTACATCTGCCAGGACTTGGTGATCGACTTCATGAAGCGGCCGAGGATGCGGTTCATGAAGCCGCGGTTGTTCAACTGCTCTTCCAGCGCGGCCTCGTCGTAGTGGCCCGAGCGCATCTGGCGGAACACCTTCCAGATGCCGGCCATGATGACGAGGTTGATGCCAGCGATGACGTAGAGGAAGGTGCCCGAGACGGTCGTACCGATGAGGCCGGTGACGTCGTGGAGTTGGGAGTTGTCGTCGCGGACCGGGTTGGCCAGGGCCTTCACGCCGAGGGAGAGCAGGAGGGTCAGGCCGAAGACGATGCTGGAGTGGCCGAGCGAGAACCAGAAGCCCACCGACAGCGGTCGCTGGCCCTCGCTCATCAGCTTGCGGGTCGTGTTGTCGATCGCCGCGATGTGGTCCGCGTCGAACGCGTGCCGCATGCCGAGCGTGTACGCGGTCACGCCCATGCCGATACCGAAGGACTTCTCGCCGACGCTGTAGTGCCCCGGCGCGACGATCCACACGAGCGTGAACCAGCCGATCACGTGCAGCCCCAGCACGAACGCGGCCATCCCGCCGACCCGGGTCCACTCCTGCCGCGTCATCGACGTACGGACGCGGTACCAGAGCGACGGCCGCGAAGCCGCGGCCGTGACAGGGAGGGTCGGAGGGGACTCGGGGGCGGCCGTCATCGGGGAGGGTCCTTCTGCCGGGTACAGGTACGGGTGTGAGCATGGCGAGCATGACTACGCGGTTGCCGCGAGCAACCTCGTGCCATCCTCCCGCACCTGCAACCCATTCGCAGTAACGGTCGGCAAAGACCACGGCAGGTCTTGCCCAAAGGGAGGAAAAATACCTGGTCAGGCCGCCATCAAACCCCTGCCGAGCCAGTCCTTCGTGTCCTTCACACCCGGCAGCGCGTAGAAGTAGCCGCCGCCCGTCGGGGAGATGTAGTCGACCAGGGGCTCGTCGATGAGCCGGGTCTGGGTGGCCTCGAACTGCCGCTTCACGTCCTGCTGGTAGCAGCAGAAGACCAGGCCCATGTCGAGGTTGCCGACGGCGTCGATGCCCCGGTCGTAGTTGTAGCCGCGGCGCAGGATGCGTGAGGTGTCGGTGGCCGCGGTGCGCGGATTGGCGAGACGGATGTGGGCGTCGAGCGGGATCGCCGCGCCCTTGGGGTCCTTGGCGTAGAGCGGGATGTCCGTCTCCTTGGCGCCGTCCAGCGGGGCGCCGGTGTCCTTGCGGCGGCCGAACATCAGCTCCTGCTCGCTGAGCGACACCCGGTCCCAGAACTCGACCAGCATGCGGATGATCCGGATCACCTGGTAGCTGCCGCCGTTCGCCCACGCCGGTTCGCCCTGTCCGTCGCCGACCCAGATCAGCCGGTCGGTCTCGCGGGTGGACTTCACGTCCGGGTTGGCTATGCCGTCCTTGAAACCGAGCAGGTTGCGCTGGGTGCCGGTGGGGCGCGGGGTGTTCTGGAATCCGTCGATGCGCCACTTGATCTGCATGCCGCCCCGGGTGTGCCGGGCGATGTCCCGCAGCGCGTGCAGCACCGTGTCCTGACGGGCGCCGCACACCTGGAGCGACAGATCGCCGTGGCACTCGGCGGCCCGCAGGTTGTCGTTGGGGAACGTCTTCATCGGGGTCAGCCGGCGCGGTTTCGCCTTGGCGAGTCCGTAGCGGTCGTCGAAGAGGGACGCGCCCACACCGACGGTCACCGTGAGGGCGTCGGCGGGAACGTCCGGTCCGAGGATGCCGTTGTCGGCGGGCGGCGCGCCGACACCGAGGTCGGCGGGGGTACCGCCGGAGGTGAGGATGCGGGCCCGTTCGGTGATCGTCCGCAGCAGGTCGGTCAGTTCGGCGCGGTTGTCGGCGATCACGTCGAGGGAGACGAAGGTCGCGGCGGCCGGGGTGGGAGTGAGGATGCCGGCCTGGTGGGTGCCGTGGAAGGACACCTTGGCGGCGTTGGTGGCGTCCGCGGCCTGGGCCTGGGCCGTACCGCCGGTCTCGGCGAGCGCGAAGGCTCCGCCGGCCAGCACCGCTCCGGCGGCCCCGGCACCGAGCGCCGTCCGGACGAAGGAGCGCCGTCCGGCTCCGGCCGGGCAGCCCGGGGTTTCAGCAGACTGCATCGGACGGTTCCCCTCGCTACGGATGTTCTGAGTGCTGCGGCTGTTCTGAGCGCTACGGCTGTTCTGGGTACTGCGGGTGTTCTCGGTACCGCTTGTGTTCTCAGCACCGCGTGCGTCCTCGGTGCCGTTCGTGTTCTCGGTGCTCATCAGGCCGACTTCCTGATCTCCAGCAGGTCCGGCACCGGTGCCAGGTCCTCCAGCAACTTCCCGGTGGCGCCGTCGAGTTGGGCCTTCGCCGTCCCGTTCAGCTGCTCGACGGGCGTCCAACTGCCGCCCCGGTGAGCCGAATCGAGCAGCTTCTGCAGCCGGGCGATGTCGGCGTCGATGCCGGGAAGCAACTTCGGGGACTCCTTGGTCAGCAGCGGCTTGAGTACGGTGAGCAGCTCACGCGTGCCGGCGAGGTTGCTGTCGACGGTCGCGAGGTTGGTGCCGCTGCCTTCGTCGGTGTCTCCGGTCAGCTCGAACTGGAGGGCGTTCTCCAGGATTTCGTGGGCCCGCAACGGCAGATCCCCGGGGTCGAAGTCCTGGGTGGGGAACGCCTTCCGCAACCCCCCGACCGCGGCGGCGAGTTGCTGCGCGGGCACCTTCAACTCGCCCGCCGACTGCCCGTGCCAGAGCCCGTACTCGAGGCGGTGGAAGCCCGCGAAGTCCTTGTCCTGGACTCCCCCGGCCAGCCCGTCTGCCCGGCCGTTGATCTTCTGGTCGAAGTCCTCGAAGGTGCCGTAGGCCGCACCGAGGGAGGAGTACGTGCGGTGTGCGGTCAGCCAGTCGGTGCGCGCCTTGGCGAGGTGGTCGCCGGCGATGTCGTCGCTGAGCTGCCGGGTCTGCGTGACGAGGGTGGCCAGGCCTTGGTCGACGTACCCCTTGTAGGCCTTGAGGGGTGCGGCGAGGTCGTTCTCGGAGACGGGGACGACCGCCTTCACCGCTCCTCCCCCGCCGCTGACGTGGACCGTGGCGGAGGTGACGGCCTTCGCGCCGGTGGGCACGCAGCGCCAGGCGTACGAGCCGCCCGCGACGGTGGCGACGAGGTCCCGGGTGGTGCCGGGAGCGAGGCCCTCGACCTCGCCGTAGACCGCGTTGCTCGCCGGGTCGATCAGGTACACCTCGGCGGTCTTGTCACCGGTGTTGTGCATCTGGAAGGTCTGCCGCCCGGCGTCGGGCGCGGTGAAGCCCTTGCCGCACTCCGTCTCGGAGACGGCCACCGTCTCCGAACTCGCGGGCTTGGGACGGGCGAACGCGACGACGAACCCGGCCACGACCGCTGGTACGGCGACCACGGCGACCGGGACGACCCAGACGGGGCGGCGGCGCGGCGACAAGGACGGGGACGGGGATGGCTTGCTCAACTCGGCCGCCACGGGCGCTGGTTCGGGTGCGTGTTCGGGCGTCCGTGTCTTCACCCCGCGCACGAACAGGGGCATCACAGCCGCCAAATAGCCGACGTAGCCCACCACTTGGAGCCAGGTCATCGTGGGCATCAGGTTGAACACGCCCTGGATGAGGGTGCTGTACCAGGAGCCGGCGTCGACGCTGCCGCTGAGGTCGAAGGCGTAGGCGGTCAGGCCGGGGAGGACGCCGCCCTCCTGGAGGTCGCGCAGGCCGTAGCCGAGGACACCCGCCGCGATGACGATGAGGACGACGCCGGTGGCGGTGAAGAACTTCGTCAGGTTGATCCTGAGGACGCGGCGGTACAGGCCCCAGCACAGGGCCGCCGCGAGGACGAGGCCGATGCCGGCGCCCGTCAGGGGACCGGCGGACTCGCCGGCCGCGCGGGCGGTGGTCCACAGGAACAGGGCCGTCTCCAGGCCCTCGCGGCCCACCGCGAGGAACGAGGTGAGCATCAGCATCCCTGCGCCCATGCCGAGCGCGCCGGTCACCTTGTCCCTGATCTCGCCGGAGAAGGTGCGGGCCGACCGCCGCATCCAGAACACCATCGCGGTGACGAACGCGACGGCTATCACGCTGAGGATCCCGCCGAACGCCTCCTGGGCCGTGGCCGAGAGGTTCGCCGCCGTGAAGGTGAGCACCGCGCCGAAGCTCAGCGCGAGGGCGATCGCGGCCAGGACGCCCGTCCACACCTGCGGCAGCCGGGACCTGGCGTCGGCGCGGACGAGGGTGGCGACGAGGATCGAGACGATGAGTCCCGCCTCCAGCCCCTCCCGCAGCCCGATCAGAAAGCTCGGAAACGCGTCGTCCCACATGTCGTGCGGCCCTCCCGGCCGGTACCGGCCCCTGGCGTTGGTTAGCCAAGGCATGCCTTACTGCCGCGGACCATCATGACTACATGGGTGTAGTCGATCAGTCATGAAGTGGCAACGACCGGGCAAAACCGCGGAACTTTCCCGCCGGGACCTTCGGCGTGCTCAAGCGGAAGCGGCGGCCGGTGCCGAACCACGGGGCGACCGGGACGCCTTGCCCGACACCGGTCGCCGTGGACGGTACCGGCCGGGCCGGCCCCGGTCTCCGCTGCGGCCGAGCAGTCCGAGGTCTTCGGTGCGGTCGCCGTCGGGGCTGTAGTGGTGGTCCGTCCACTCGTGGTCCAACTCGGCGCAGCCGTGCGGTTCTTGGGGGCATGGCCGGGCCGGTGCCGGGAGGTGCACGTCCGTCTCCGCCGCGTCGTCGCCCGGGGCGGCCGGTGCGTCGCGCTCCAGCTCGAACCAGACCTCCTTGCCCTCCTCGACGAGGCGGCTGCCCCAGCGGTGGGCGAGCGCGTCGACCAGGAACAGACCGCGGCCGTTCTCGCTGTCGGGGTCCACGTCGAGGTCGTCGCTCTCGACGCGCCGGTGCGGCGGCCGGGGAAGGTGCCGTCGCTCGTCCGCGACCTCGCAGCGCAGTATGCCGACGCCCAGGGAGAGGGTGAGCCGGTAGCGGCCGCCCGCGTGCACGACCGCGTTGGTGGCGAGTTCGCTGACCAGCAGTTCGGCGACGTCCACCAGGTCCTGGAGGCCGTACTCGGCGAGCCGCTTGCGGACGAGTTCCCTGGCCTGGCGGACCGAGGACTTTCCGGGGCCCAGGATCGTGGTGCAGCCATCGCCCACGGTCGGCAGGCCGCGTGGACGGTCGTTCGGCATGGTCTTTTCCCTTCGGCCCCGGGGGCGTTCGGCTCGTGCGGTCCGAGGCCGGGTCCGCCAACAGACCCGGCCTCGTATCCACCATGCGTCCGCCGTGCCCTTCGGGGCGCGGGGGGAACTACCCGAATCCACGGGCCGGTTCGTCAACCTGCCGATACGAGGGCCGTCTCCATACGGATGGTCCACCCCTCCATCGCCCCGTCGCCGGACCGCATGTCGACGAACTCGCAGACCTGGCGGGTGTGCCAGAGCCCGTCCTCCGGCCGTACCTCGGCACCCGGCGGCCTGAAGCCGAGGAACGGGTCGGTGATACGGCCGCGCGGGGTGCGCAGTTCGCAGATGATGCGCTGTCGGGTGGACCACAGCCGCAGGTGTGCGCGGTCGCAGCCCTGGGACGCCGCGTAGCGCGTGGCACCGGACACGGCCTGCCCGAAGCGGGCCGCCTCGCCGGGTGCCATGCCGCGGGCCCGTGCCTGGTCCGCCGCGAACCGGTGACCGGCGGCCAGGTCCCCGTCGAGGCCGACGCCGACCGCGTTCCGCGGCGGTGCGGGCAGCGGGCCGAGGCTCTGGGTCGCGTAGACGGCGGGCTCCGTGAAGTGCGAACTGGGCCGGACGCCCTGCCGGTTGAGCTCCGTCGGGTGGGTGTGCCGGGCCGCGTCGACGACGTCGGGCGGTGCGGTACGGGTGTCGTACAGGCACATCAGGTCGGGCGGGGCGCCGGTGAAGAGTTCGGTGGCGAGGGCTTCGTACCGCTTCCACTCGGGGATCTGGCGCGGCGAGCGGCCGTCCCAGACCGGCTCGCCCGTCATGTGGAGAAGGCCCTCGGGGCTCGCGTGCGTGACGTAGTAGTCGAGGGCGGTGGCCATGCTGTTCGCGGGGCTTCCCCGGTACCACTGTGCGGAGTCGCGGAAGTCGACCCGGCGGGCGTCCGGGCCGAGCGCGTCCCGCAGCAGGTCCAGTTTGCGCGGGGTGGTGATGACCACCGGGTCCGGTTCCTCCTCGGCGACGATGCCCTCCCTGAGGAACGGCACCACCACCGCCAGGAACTCCTCGTCGGACGAGTGGATGCCGGCGTGGTGCTTCACGGGCGGGACGGGTGCGGTGGGTGCGGTGGGTTCTCCGTGTTCCATCGGGCTGCCTTCCTTCTCGTTCGGTTCACGGCCGTACGTGGTCTGGCAGTACGTCGTCGCGGTCGTACGGCATCAGGTGCGGGTGGCCCGGCGTGCCTCGGCCCAGACGGCGGCCTGGCTGCGCGAGGTGAAGCCCAACTTGCTGAGGATGCGCTCCACATGGCCCTCCGCCGTGCGCAGCGCGACGACCAGCCGGTCGGCGATCTGCTGGTTGGTCAGCCCCTCGGCGATCAGTTCGGCGACCTCCGTCTCACGGCGGGTGAGCGGGCTGTCGAACACCGGCCGGGCCGCGGACTCGCGCTCGCCCAGCGCGTAGGCCACCGCGTGGTCCGAGGCGAGTTCGAGGCCCTCGCGGTAGGCGCTCTTGAATCCGTCGCCCAGCAGCGCGCGGGCGACGTCCTCGGCCTCGGTGCGCACCGGGCCGTGGGACGGGGTGCGGTCCAGCGCGACGTGGGCGTCCTGCCAGATCCGTTTGGCGGCGCCCAGCAGGACGGCGGCGGGACGGCCCTCGCCGTCGCGGGCGTGGACCGCGGCGAGCAGTTCCAGCGTCATGCCGGTGCCGAACACGTCGCCGACCGCCCGCTTGAGCCGTAGGCACTCCCGGGCGTGGACCCGGGCCGACATCTGGTCGCCCTTGGCCCATTCGGCGAAGGCGAGGATGCGCAGGAGGTAGGAGTGGATCCACTGCTCGCCGTGGGCCAGGCAGATCTGCCGGAACTCCTCGCACAGGGCCATGGCACGGTCGTACTCGCCCTGGATCGCGAGGACATGGGCCAGTTCCACGTACTTGAAGCCGACCAGGCTCATCGACTCGCCCGCGCGCGGCGGCCGGGAGAGCGCCTCCTCGTACACGGCCTTCGCCCGCTCGTAGTCCCCGCTGATCAGGCAGGCGCCGCCCCGGCCGAAGAAGGTGTGCGCCACCTCGGCCTCGTCGCCCAGCCGCAGGGCGAGTTCGCGTGCCTCCTCGACGAGGGGCGCGGCCCGGACCGCGTTGCCCTGGCTGAGCAGCATCAGGGCGAGGGCCCACAGGGCGCGGGCCCGTGCGACGGTCGGCTCGGGGGCGGCGGCGAGCAGTCGCTCCAGCCAGTACCGGCCCTCCACCAGGGCGCCGGTCGCGAACCAGAAGAACCACAGGTGCCCGGCGAGCTTCAGTCCGGCCCGCAGCTCGCCCGGTGTGTTCAGACAGAACTCGAACGCCGAGCGGATCAGGTCCGACTCCGCGTGCAGCCGCCGGACCAACTCCGGCTGGTCGGGGCCGAACCAGCGCCGCTCGCACTCCTCGACGAAGTCCAGGCACCAGTCCCGCACCCGACGCCGGGCCGCCTCCTCCGCGTGGGCACCGTCCTCGCGGAGCCGGTCGAGGCCGTACTGCCGGATCGACTCCAGCATCCGGTACCGGGCGTGTACGGCGTCGCCGTCCCGGAGCAGCAGCGACTTGTCCACCAAGCCGGCCACGGCGTCCACCAGTTCGTCACGGTCGAGGCCGGGCCCGGCGCAGACCTCCTCGGCCGCGCCCAGGTCGAAGCTCCCGGCGAAGACGGAGGCGCGCGCCCACACCGTCCGCTCCTCGCGGGTGCACAGGTCATGGCTCCAGTCGACTGCCGCGCGCAGGGTGCGGTGCCGGGGCAGGGTGTCCTCACGGCCCGCGCCGTCCGTGCCGTCCGTGCCGTCCGTGCCGTCCGTGCCGTCCGTGCCGTCCGTGCCGTCCGTGCCGTCCGTGCCGTCCACGGTGTCGGCCAGCAACCGGTAACGGCGGTCGAGGCGTTCGAGCAGCTGCTGCACGCCGAGGGCGCGCATCCGTACCGCCGCCAGTTCGATCGCGAGCGGCAGCCCGTCCAGCCGACGGCACAGGGCGGCCACCGCGTCCTGGTTGGCCGCGGTGAGGGAGAACCCGGGCAGTACGGCGGCGGCCCGGTCGGCGAAGAGTGCCAGTGCCGGGTACTCCAGCGCGGGTTTGGGAGGCAGCGGCTCGCCCGGCGTGGGAGTCGCCAACGGCTGCACTTCCAGGACGTGTTGGGCGGGCACGTCCAGCGGATGTCTGCTGGTGGCCAGGACGCGCACCGCCGCGGTCTCCGCGAGCAGCGTCTCGACGAGCCGGGCGCACGCGTCCGCCAGGTGTTCGCAGTTGTCCAGGACGAGCAGCGACTCCCGGTCCTGGAGATGGTCGACGAGGACCCGTACCGGTGAACGACCCGACACGTCACGGATGTTGAGCGCCTCGATCAGGGCGAGCGGCACGAGCGAGGCGTCCCGCACACCGGCCAGCTGGACGATGTGCACCCCGTCGGCGAACGACCGCGCCAGCCGGGGCACGGCGTGCAGCACCAGCCTCGTCTTGCCGACACCGCCCGTCCCGGTCAGACTCACCAACCGGTGGGCGGCCACGAGACGTTTGACCTCGGCGGTCTCCTGACGCCGGCCGACGAAACTCGACGTCCTGACGGGTTGGCCGATGTTCTGCCGTGTCACGGATACCTGCACAATCGGTCCCGCCTCCGAAAGTGGACTTCAAGAACTGTATGGGCGAGACGCGGACGAAGCATCCGCAGCCCGACATTGCCACTTGAAGGCACTTTCCTGACGGAACGTGCACGGAATCCGTCACATGACGATCACCAGTGGATCAGCCGTGCAACGGCGGCGCTGGAGCCCTCCGGTCCACCGGGCGGAGGGCTCCACCGGACGGGAGGACTCCAGCGGCCGTACGACTCAGCCGGCGCTCAGCCGAACGAGAACGGCGGTGTCGGTACGAGGCAGCGACACCGTCAACTGCCCCTCGCGCGCGTCCCATTCCACACCCGCGTCCGAGGTCCCCGGATACAGCACGGTCGCGCGCACGGAGGCACCGCGCAGATGCGGGACCGTGAGCGTGCGGCCGGTGTCGTCCGACTTGCGTCTCCACACCATCACGTACGTCGCGTCCGCCCCCCGCAGCCCGTGCGCGATCCACCCGTCCTCCCACCCGGGAAGACCCAGCGGCCAGAACGGATGTGCCGTGGCGATCTCCCCCCGGACCTCCTTGTAGACGGAGACCGCCGAGCGGACGAGGCCGAACTGCTCGTCGTCCATGAGGTTGATGAAGCCGGAGAGGTGGATACGGCCGAGGAGCGGACCGGTGAGGGTGAAGGCGATCTCGTCGGGGGTCTGGTCCGGCTGGGGGTACGCCCACACCGCGGCCTGTTCGGGTGTCGTCGCGGTGGCGGCCGCCGCGGCGATGGGCGGGTAGCGCAGCGGGTCCTGCTGGTCACTGGTGGACTGGATCTGGGAGACGGCCAGTTGGGCGTAGTCCATGCGCAGACCGCCCGATCCGCAGTTCTCCAGGACGAGTTGGGGATGGCGGTCGAGGAGTCCGGCCAGCCAGTCGAGGTGGGCGCGGTGGTGCCCGAGCAGTCCGGCGCCCGCGCTCTCGGTGCCGTTCTCCGTGCCGGGGCCGATGTTGATGTTGTAGTCGAGCTTCAGATAGCCGACGCCCCACTCCCCCACCAGCCGGTCCACGACCTCGTCGAGGTGGGAGCGGGCGGCCGGGTGGCGCAGGTCGAGGTGGTGCCGGCCGTGTTCCGTGACGCGCAGTCCGCCACGCCGGAAGAACGCCTCGGGCGGCAGCGTCACGGCCAACGGGCTGCGTACGCCCACGACTTCGGGTTCGAGCCAGAGGCCCGGGGTCATGCCGCGCTTCGTGATGGCGTCGAGGACTTCCTGTATGCCGCCCGGGAAACGGTTGGGCGCGGGCTCCCACGCGCCGACGGAGTCCCACCAGCCCTGGGCGTCGTCGTCGTACCAGCCCGCGTCGATGACGAAGACCTCGGCGCCCGCGTCCGCCGCCGCCTCGATGAGCGGCAGGAGCCGTTCGGTGGTGGGGTCGCCGTTCAGGGTGTTCATGTAGTCGTTGTAGATCACCGGGAGGGTGCGGTGGTCGGGGTGGTCGCGGCGGATGCCCCGGCGGTAGTCCGTGAGGATGCCGAAGGCCGCGTCCAGACCGCCGGTCCCCGCGCGGACGAGGACGGCGGGGACGGTGTGGAACTCCTCGCCGGGTGCCAGGAGTTGGTGCCACTGGTGGTGGGCGTCGGAGGGGCCGAACAGGGCGACGTAGGCCGCGCCCTCGCGTTCGCCGGTCTCGTAGCGCCAGCCCGCGCTGGACTCGATCTGCCACAACCAGGCGTTGCCCTCCCGGTCGGTGAGGGCGGCGACCGGGAGGTGCCGGCCGGTGGACCAACTCCCTTGTGAGTAGCGCTCGAAGCAGCCGCGCCCCTCGCGTCCGTGGGCGAACCGGCTCAACGGCACGACCTCGTCGCGGAGTTCGGCCCGGCGCCAACGGCATTCGGCGAGCCAGTCGTTGTCCGCCCAGTGCAGGGTCAGTCCGTCGAGACCGTCTTCGACAACGGAGGATTCGGCGACAGGGGACGCGGCGACGGAGGAGGTGATCCCGCCAAGGGTCAGGGTCGTCACGCTCTCCAGCCGGAGCGGCTCGGCACCCTCGTTGACCAGCCGTACCCGCGAGCGCAGGAAGCCCGCGTCCACGCCCGTCGCCAGGGTGACCTCGGCGAGCAGCCCGGTCACGGGGTCCGTGAGCCGGATCGTCGTGCGGTCCCCGCTTCCGTCCCGCACGGTCTCGTGGTCGCGGTAGGTCAGACGGTCGCCGATGGCCGTCTCGATGAAACGTTCCCCCGACCACATGCGCCCGTGCCCCGTGGCGGTGACCTCGACGAGAGGCACCAGGCGGGCCCAGTCCTGATCGGGCGCTCCCAGCCGGACCGCCCCGGCGGCATCGACGAGGGCGTGCAGCCCGAGCGCCGGTTGCGACCAGATACGGGACCTCTCGACTGTTCCTACGACACTGGTCAACGCAATTTCCCCTTCTGGGACGGTTCGGTCCTGCGGCTCTCGTACGGGCGCTGAGCTGGGGCTTCTCGCCCGGTGGGCGGGAACTCGCCGCTCCCGCCGGTGTGTTCGAAAGGTAAATCCCCAGTTACGGTCTCTTGACGCCCACGTTGTGACCGCTCACAATCCTCGCATGGATGTGACCGGTCACACAAGCTTCGGCGGCCACGGCGACCCCCCTCAGGGGCCGCAGAAAGCCGCCAGTATCCGCGACGTCGCGGCTGCCGCAGGCGTCTCCTACCAGACCGTTTCGCGGGTCATCAACGGCCACCCGAACGTCAAGGAGGAGACCCGAAAGCGCGTCGACGCCGCCATCCAGACCCTCGGCTTCCGGCGCAACGCCACCGCGTTCGCCCTGGCCAGCGGCGTCACCCGATCGGTCACGGTCATCACGTCGAACACCGTCCTCTACGGCTATGCGGCCACCCTGCAGGGCCTGGAGGAGGCGTCCCGCGCCGCCGGATACGCACTCGGTGTGCGGGTGGTGACCCCGGAGGACGACCTGGACCGTACGATCGCCGCGGCCGCCGACACCGGTGGCGGCGTGGTGGTCATCGGCTACGACCGCATCGGTGCCGCCGCCCTGGACCGCGTACCCGCCCATGTACCGTGCGCGGCACTGGTGGAAGCGCCTCCGCCGGGCCGGACACCCGGCCGTCCGGCGGTGTGGGCCGACGACCGTGAGGCGGCCCGTGCCGCCACCGAGCACCTGCTGTCGCTCGGGCACGCGAACGTCCACTACGTCGCCATCCCCGCCTCGACCGGAACCCGGCGCCTGGCGGGCCCCCGAGCCGAGGGCTGGCGCCAGGCACTCGAAGCGGCCGGCATCACCCCGCCTCCGCCGTCCGGCAAGGGCTGGGACGCCCAGGCCGGCTACGAGGCCGGAAAGAAGCTCGCCCGGAACAAGGACGTCACCGCGATCCTGTGCGGCAACGACGACCTGGCGCTGGGTGTGCTGCGGGCCCTGCACCACGCGGGCCGGCGGGTGCCGGAGGACATCAGCGTCATCGGTTTCGACGACGCCCCGCACTCCGCGTTCGTCACCCCGTCCCTCACCACCGTCCGGATGGACTTCCACGGTCTTGGCCGCGCCGCGTTCGGGCTGCTGCGCGCCCAACTCGACACCGGTCAGCAGGAATCCGCGCCGCTACCTGCCGAACCCACCCTCATCCTCCGGGAGAGCTCGGGCCCACGGGCCACGTGAGCCGGACCGGACGTCCGCCCTCGCCCCATCCGTCACGTCCGCCGCGCTCGCCGTGTCCGTCAGCCGCCCTCCCCTCAGCCGTCGTACAGCTCCGCAGCACCGCCCTGCCCTCCTCCCTTCCGCGTACGAACAAGGATCCGCCATGAGAAGAGCCGTCTCCGTCCTTGCCACCGCCTGTGTCCTCGGGCTCACCGCCACCGCGTGCAGTGACAGCACCGGCGGCGCCACGACCGCCGCACCCGAGAGTTCGGTCGACCCGACCGCCTCCCTCAAGGGCGTCAAGCTCACGATGTGGGTCGCCCAGAACAGCGTCTCGGAGCCCAAGCAGGCCATCGAGGCGTTCGAGAAGGCCACCGGGGCCAAGATCAGCACCGAGGTCATACCGGACCCGTACGAGTCGAACGTCCCGACCAAGCTCGCCTCGGGCGTCAAGCCGGACCTGATGTTCTGGCAGCCCACGGGCAGCACCCTGCCGTTCGTCCAGCCGGCCAAGAACCTGCTGACCCTGGACAACGAGGACTGGGTCGCCAAGCTCGGCACCACGGAGAAGACCCTCGGCCAGGTCGACGGGCACCGCTACGCGGCCATCGTCACCAGCCCCGCCGTGCTCGGCGTCTACTACAACAAGGACGTCTTCGCGAAGGCCGGCATCACCACCATGCCGACCAGCTACGACGAGCTGCTCGCCGACGCCGCGAAGATCAAGTCGAAGGTCTCGGGCGTGGCCCCGTTCTTCGAGGTCGGCGGCGACAAGTGGCCGCTCCAGTGGCAGGTGCAGGCCCAGATGACGGATCTGCCGCAGTCCTTCTGGGACAACCTCAACAAGAACAAGGACAGTTGGACCAACAAGACCATCGTCGACGCGATCACCAAGTACAAGACGAAGGTCCTCGACGGCGGCCTGGCGCAGAAGAACTACAAGACGGCCACGTTCGTCGACCAGGGCAAGGCGATCATGGACGGCACCGCCGCGATGGCGGTCAACGTCACCGCGCTCCAGTCCGAGATCCAGGCCACCTCCAGCACGGCGGAGATGGACAAGAAGCTCGGCTGGTTCCCCATCGCCAACAGCTCCGCGAAGGCCGAGTACTCGCCGGACCAGACGAACGGCGTCGTCGCCTTCAACACCGGTGACACCAAGCGGCAGAACGCGGCCCGGCAGTTCATGTCCTTCTGGCTCGGCCCGGACTACCCGGCCTACATCAAGGCCAACAAGCTCGTGTCGGTCGAGCCTTCGGTGGCCAACCCCGACGGCCTGCCGCAGACCGCGATCGCCCAGGCCAAGGCCCTGTCCAGCGCCCAGGGCGTCTTCCAGGTCAAGGCGCTCACCGCCCCGGACCTGCACCTCGCGCTCGCCGACATGATCTACGGCAAGAAGACCCCGCTCCAGGTCGCCCAGGCTGCCGAGGACCAGTTCAAGCAGGTCCTCAAGGCGCGCGGCGTCTCCGGCTTCTGACCGGCGCCACCGAGCCAGCCCCTCCCCCGGGCCGCCCGTCGGCGGCGTGCCCGGGGCCGTACCGGAGGTAAGAAAGTGGTGGACACCGCCACGATGAATGCCATCGACGCCCCGCGCGCGAAGGACCGAGCCGAGGACGACGACAAGGACCGGACGTCCCGGCGCAACCGGCTCCGCAGCAAGGCCAACCAGCCGTGGTGGTTCGCCCTGCCCGCGCTCGCCGTGTTCGGCGTGTTCTTCCTGCTGCCGAACCTGCTGAACTTCGTCTACCCGTTCACCGACTGGTCGGCGTTCCACTCGCAGATCGGCTTCGTGGGACTGTCGAACTTCAGCACCATCCTGCACGACGGGTCGATGGCCCGTGACATCCGGATCACCCTGGAGTACGCGGTCCTCGTGGCCGTCTTCCAGAACGGCTTCGGTCTCGCCCTGGCCCTGCTGCTGGAGCGCGACACCCGCTTCAACCGCTTCTTCCGCGCGGTCTTCTTCCTCCCGGTACTGATCTCCGCGCTCGCCGTCGGCTACATCTTCCGCGCCCTGCTCGCCCAGGACGGCGCGCTCAACAGCGTGCTGTCCTCGCTCGCCGGACACCACGTCGACACCCCCTGGCTCGGCTCGACCACCTGGACGCTGGTCGTGGTGACCCTCATCCACGGCTGGAAGTGGATGGGCCTGGCCATGCTGATCTATCTGGCGGGCCTGAAGAGCATGCCCGGTGATGTGCTGGAGGCGGCCCGGATCGACGGGGCCGGCTGGTGGCGCACCTTCTGGTCGGTCAGGTTCCCGCTGCTCGCGCCCGCCGTCACGTTCAATGTGACGACCGCGCTGATCGGCTCGATGAACACCTTCGACATCGTGCAGGCGACCACCGGAGGCGGTCCCGGCGGCGAGACCGAGGTCTTCAACATCTACATGTTCCGCATCTTCGGCCAGGGCCTGTACGCGCAGGCGTCCGCGATGAGCCTGGTGCTCTTCCTCATCGTCGTCGTCCTCGCCGTGCCCGTCATCGTCGGCCTGCGCCGCAGGGAGAACAACCAGTGACCACCGTTACCGCGTTCGCCCCCACGCACCGGCGCCCGCTGCGCTGGGTCCAGCCGCTCGTCGTCCTGATCGTCGCCGGAGTCACCATCGGCATCCCGCTGTGGCTGGTCGCGGTCACCTCCTTCAAACCGCAGGCCGAGGCGATCAAGCCCAACCTCTCCCTGCCCCACCACGTCCAGGCCGCCGCGAACTACAAGCAGAGCTTCGACGAGGGCAAGATCGTCCAGGGCTTCGTCAACAGCCTCCTGGTCGTCGCCCCGTCCGTCGTCCTCGTCCTGCTCCTCGGGGCGGGCGCGGCCTGGGTGTTCGCCCGCCGCAAGGGCCGCCTGGTCAACACCCTGTACGCGCTGAGCATCAGCGGACTGCTGCTCCCGCCCGCGGTGATCACCATCGTCATGGAGCTGCGCCAACTCGGCCTGGCCGGCACCCGGCCCGGCATGATCGGCGTCTACGCCGGGATGTACCTCTCCACGTCGATCTTCTTCATGACCGGGTTCATCCGCGCCCTTCCCGAGGAGCTGGAGGAGGCCGCCCGCATGGACGGCGCGGGCCCGATCCGGGTCTTCTTCCGGATCATCCTGCCGCTCCTGCGCCCGGTCATCGCCACCGCCACGATCATGGTGATGCTCTATGCCTGGAGCGACATCTTCTACGCCTTCTTCGTCCTCGGCGGCGGCGACAAGGCCACCCTGCCGCTCAACCTGTACCAGGTCGCCAACGCCCAGCTGTACCTCAACAACTGGCACCTGATCTTCGCCTACGTCGTGATGATGAGCCTCCCCATGGTCCTCGTCTTCGTCATAGCGCAGCGCCGCATCGTCTCCGGCATCACGAGCGGCGCCGTCAAGTAGCCCCGGGGGACGGCCAGTTGAGCCGCCCCGGTCACCCCCGAAGTACCCGACAGCCTCCCGCAACGCCGCGGGAGGAGGAGGACAGCCATGCCTCGAACACCCCGTACATCCCGTTCTGTTCGCGCCCTCATGGGCGTGACCGTCGTGACCGCCGCCCTCCTGGGCACGGCGCTGACCGTCCCCGTCGCACAGGCGGCCACCCCGACGCTGAGCGTCGACCTCGGCACCACCACCGGCGCGGTCATGCACGGAGCCAACGGCGCCCTGTACGGCCTCAGCGACGACGGCGTGCCCGGCGACAACATCGTCACGCCCCTGCACATGACGTCCATCGCCCAGAAGGCACCCGACGGCGCCCAGCACCCGAACGGTGACGCGCTGGTCGTCCAGCCGGAGTTCGCCCGCGGTGGCGGCGGCGACAACCTCATCTACATGCAGGACGTCTACGCCGACTGGCCGTACGAGAACCTCGGGCTGAGCGACTACCTCACCAAGGTCACCACGATGGTCACCAAGGTCGCGGCCCGCTCCGACGCGAGCACGTTCGTGTGGGTGCCGTTCAACGAGCCCGACGGCAACTGGTACACCGGGCTTGGCAGTTCGACCACCGCCACGTACCAGAGCGCGCTCGCGAGCTTCGAGAGCGACTGGACGACGGTCTACGACAAGATCCGCTCGATCATCCCGAACGCGCGCATCGCCGGCCCCAACGAGACGCACTACGACGCCCGCCTGATGGGCGACTTCTATCCGTGGGCCAAGGCCAACAACGTCCTTCCGGACATGACCACTTGGCACGAGCTGGACCCCAGCTCCCTCTCCAACTTCGAGGGAAACCTGGCCGCCTACCGCACCATCGAGACCAACGCGGGCATCAGCCCCCGCCCGGTCAACATCAACGAGTACGGCGACCGCCGCGACCTCTCGGTGCCGGGCCAGATGGTCCAGTGGATGTCCATGTTCGAGCGGAACAAGGTCTACGCCGACCAGGCGTACTGGGACATCGCGGGGAACCTGGACGGCAACGTCAGCCAGACCAACATCCCCAACGGCGACTGGTGGCTGCTGCGTTGGTACGCGGGCCTGACCGGCAAGACCGCCAAGGTGACCCCGCCGCAGTCCAACGTCGTCGACACCCTGCAAGGCATCGCGTCCCTCGACACCGGCCGCAAGCAGGCCCAGGTCCTCCTCGGCGGCGGCACCTCCGGCTCGGCGAACACGGTCGTCAAGAACATACCGTCGTCGTTCGGCAGCACGGTCAACGTCTCGGTGGAGCGCACCGCTTGGAGCGGCTACGAGGGTGCGGGCCCCGCGCCATCGGTGCTCGCCCGCAGCACCTACACGGTCGCTTCCGACGGCAGCATCACCGTCCCGCTGACCAGCCTCGACCCGATGTCGGCCTACCGCATCGTCGTCAACCCGGCCGGCACCGGCACGCCCACCGCCGCGAGCACCCCGGCGACGGCGTCGTACGAGGCCGAGAACGCGACCATCACCGACGGCACCGTCTACACCCAGGGCAGCGTCACCAACGCCTACGGATACGCCACTTCGGGCACCAAGGACGTCGGCAGCCTCAACCAGTCGGACAGCAAGGTCGCCTTCACCGTCACCGCCCCCACCACGGGCACGTACAACCTGAACGTCTTCTACGGCAACCAGTCCGGCGGCCCGGCGACCCAGACGCTGACCGTCGACGGCAGCTCCTCCCAGACGGTCACCTACACACCGACCCTGAACTGGACCTACCGCTCCACGGCGAGCGCCTCCGTGTCCCTGACGGCGGGCACGCACACGATCACCCTGGCCAAGGGCACCAACGAGGTCACGCTCGACAAGATCGACCTCACCGCGGCCTCCACGGCGGACACCTCCTACCCCGCCACGTACGCGGACATCACCGGTTCGCCGACGTACAACTACACCGCGTCCGGTACGACGGGTGCCGGCGCGCTGGCCCTGACCTCGGGCACCTCGGCCGCCTTCGACGTCTACGCGCCGACCGACGGCTACTACACCGTGCACACCGACTACTCGTCCAACGGGTCCGGCACGCTCACCCTGGACGGCGCGACCGCCGTCACGCTGGCCTCCACGAGCGGGACGCTGACCGACAAGAGTTCGCGGCTGTACCTGTCGGCGGGCAACAACCGCATCACGGCGGCCACTTCGGGCTCCACCACGCTGACCGTGCGCGATCTGCGGGTGGCCGCGAGCGGTGACACCACGGGCGTCTCCGCGTACGAGGCGGAGAGCGCGACCCTCGCGGGAACCGCCGTCGCCACCTCGGACAGCTGGGCCTCGGGCGGCAAGTACGTCGGCTATGTCGGCAACGGCTCGGCCAACACGCTCACCTTCCAGGTGAGCGCGGCCAGTGCCGGGCGGTACGTCATGAACGTCCGTTACGCCAACGACCAGGTCTCCGGCTCCGGGAACTACAACACCAACGTCGTCTCCCGGGCGGCCCAGATCTCCGTCAACGGCGGCACCGCGCAGACCGTCATGTTCCGCAACAACTACAGCTGGTCCAGCTACTGGGACCTGCCCGTCCCGGTGACCCTCACGGCCGGCACCAACACGATCAGCTTCGCCAACGCGAGCGCCTACGCACCCAACATCGACCGCATCACGGTCGCGCCGGTCTCCGGCTGACACCAACTCCGGCCGGGGCCCGGGCACTTGTGCCGGGCCCCGGCCGGGGGTTCCATCCCAGAGATTTACTCTCCACCCCATCCGACACATCGAACAACGACTGAGATATCGAACAGAAGGGCGACCCGGTGGCGAACGCCGAGAGCAGCGAACACACCCATCCCGACACCTACGTCATCGGAGTCGACTACGGGACGCTGTCCGGACGGGCCGTGGTGGTCCGTGTCGCCGACGGCGCGGAACTGGGGACGGCCGAGCACGCCTACCGGCACGCGGTCCTGGACCGGCAACTGCCCGACGGCACCCCGTTGCCGCCGGACTGGGCGCTCCAGGTGCCGTCGGACTACGTCGACGTGCTGCGCGTCGCCGTGCCCGAGGCGCTGGCCCGCTCCGGTGTCCGGCCGGAGCAGGTCGTCGGTATCGGCACGGACTTCACCGCGTGTACGGTGCTGCCGGTGCTCGCGGACGGCACGCCGCTGTGTGAGCTGCCGGAGTTCGCGGGCCGTCCGCACGCCTATGTCAAGTTGTGGCGCCATCATGCCGCTCAGGGTCAGGCCGACCGCATCACCGCCCTCGCCGAGGCGCGCAAGGAGCCCTGGCTGAGGCGGTACGGCGGGAGGATCTCCTCGGAGTGGGAGTTCGCCAAGGCCCTCCAGCTGCTCGAGGAGGACCCGGATCTCTACGCGTTGACCGAGCGCTGGATCGAGGCGGCCGACTGGATCGTGTGGCGCCTGTCCGGCAGTTACGTCCGCAATGCCTGCACCGCCGGCTACAAGGGGCAGCTCCAGGACGGGAGTTACCCCTCCGGCGACTACCTGGCCGCGCTCAACCCCGCCTTCGCCGGTTTCGTGAGCGGCAAGCTGGACCAGCCGGTCGGCCAGCTCGGCGACCGGGCCGGCGGGCTGACGGCGGAGGCCGCGGCGTGGACGGGGCTGCCGGAGGGGATCGCGGTGTGCGTGGGGAACGTCGACGCCCATGTGACGGCGCCTGCGGCCACGGCGGTGGAGCCGGGCCGGATGGTCGCGATCATGGGTACCTCCACCTGCCATGTGATGAGCAGCGACCGGTGGGCCGAGGTGCCGGGCATGTGCGGGGTGGTCGAGGGCGGCATCCTGCCGGGGCTGTGGGGATACGAGGCCGGGCAGAGCGGTGTCGGTGACATCTTCGGCTGGTTCGTGCGCACCGCCTTCCCCGCGTCGTACGCCGAACAGGCCGCCGCGCTCGGCCGTGACCCGCACGAACACCTCACCGCCCTGGCATCCGAACAGCGGGTGGGCGGGCACGGGTTGATCGCGCTGGACTGGCAGAGCGGCAACCGCAGCGTGCTCGTCGACCACGACCTGAGCGGTGTCCTGGTCGGGCTGACCCTGGCCACCCGCCCCGAGGACGTCTACCGGGCGCTGCTGGAGGCCACCGCCTTCGGCACCCGCACCATCATCGAGGCGTTCGAGACGTCCGGCGTGCCGGTGCGCGAACTGATCGTCGCGGGCGGCCTGATGAAGAACCCGCTGCTGATGCAGATCTACGCCGACGTCACCCGCCTCCCCCTCGGTGTCATCGACTCGGCGCAGGGCCCCGCGCTGGGCGCGGCGATGCACGCGGCGGTCGCGGCCGGCGTGTACCCCGACATCCGGGCCGCCGCCCACGCCATGGCCAAGGCCCGCCCCGCCGCCTACCGGCCCGACCCGGAACGCGCGGCGGCCTACGACCGCCTGTACGCCGAATACCGGCTGCTGCACGACTACTTCGGCCGCGGCGCCAACGAGGTCATGCACCGGCTGCGCCACCTCCGCGCCGAGGCCTCCGCCTGAGCGGCACACCCCCCGCCCGGCGGTCAACTCCCGGCACCCCCCTGCCCGGTGGTCAACGCCCGGCGGTCAACTCTCTTTGAAAGGAACCCTCATGGACACCGACCACGCGCCCTACCCGGGTCAGGAGATCTGGTTTCTCACCGGCAGCCAGGGCCTGTACGGCGGCGACATCCTGCACCAGGTCGCCGAACAGTCCCAAAGCATCGCCGAGATCCTCGGCGGCCCGGGGAAGATCCCGGTCCGCATCGTGTGGAAGCCGGTCCTCACCGACGCCGACGCGATCCGCCGGCTGTGCCAGGAGGCGAGCGCCTCCGACACCTGCGTGGGCGTGATCGTGTGGATGCACACCTTCTCCCCGGCCAAGATGTGGATCGCCGGACTCACCGCCCTGGACCGGCCGCTGCTGCACCTGCACACCCAGTACAACCTGTCGCTGCCCTGGCCCAGCATCGACATGGACTTCATGAACCTCAACCAGGCCGCCCACGGCGACCGGGAGTTCGCCCACATCGAGTCCCGCCTCAACATCGACCGCAAGATCGTCGCCGGTCACGCCACCGACCCACGGGTCGTCCGCCGGGTGGCGGCCTGGGCGCGGGCTGCCGTCGGCCGCCACGCCTCACGCACCCTGAAACTGGCCCGCTTCGGCGACAACATGCGCGACGTCGCCGTCACCGAAGGCGACAAAGTAGAAGCCCAACTACGGTTCGGCTACTCGGTGAACACCTACGCCGTCAACGACCTGGTCGCCGTCGTCGACCAGGCCGGGGACAAGGAGACCGCCGAACTCGCCGCCGAATACGTCGAGTTGTACGACGTCGTCCCCGCACTGCGCCCCGGCGGCATCCGCCACGACTCCCTCCTCTACGCGGCCCGCCAGGAGATCGGCCTGCGCACCTTCCTCACCGAAGGCGGCTTCACCGCGTTCACCACCAACTTCGAAGACCTGGGCGGACTGCGCCAGCTGCCCGGCCTCGCCGTCCAGCGCCTGATGGCCGACGGCTACGGCTTCGGCGGCGAGGGCGACTGGAAAACCTCCGCGCTGCTGCGCACCATGAAGGTCATGGGCGCCGGCCGGCCCGGCGGCACCTCCTTCATGGAGGACTACACCTACCACCTCGGCCCCGGCACCCCACGCATCCTCGGCGCCCACATGCTGGAAGTCTGCCCCTCCATCACCACCGACCGCCCCAGCTGCGAAATCCACCCCCTGAACATCGGCGACCGCGAGGACCCCGTCCGCCTCGTCTTCAACGCGGCCCCCGGCCCCGCCGTCGTCGTCGGCCTGGCCGACCTCGGCGACCGCTTCCGCCTCACCGCCAACACCGTCGACGTCGTCACCCCCAGCGAACCCCTGCGCCGCCTCCCGGTGGCCCGCGCCGTGTGGAAGCCACGCCCCTCCCTCGCCGAGTCCGCCGAGAGCTGGCTGCTCGCGGGCGCCCCGCACCACACCGTCCTCAGCTCCGCCGTCGACACCGAGACCCTCACCGACTACGCCAACATGACCGGCGTGGAACTGCTGACCATCGACGAGACCACCAGCACCGGACACCTCGCCAAGGAAATCCGCTGGAACGCCGCCTACCACCGCCTCGCCCAGGCCCTCTGACACCCATGATCCTGACCGATCTGCAAGGAGAGCACCGATGACCGCACACGTCCGTGCCGGCCTGCGGCACGAGGTACTCGACGCCAACCTGACCATCCCCCAAGCCGGTCTCGCGACCCTCACCTGGGGCAACGTGAGCGGCGTCGACCGCGAGGCAGGCGTGTTCCTGATCAAACCCTCAGGGGTGCCCTACACAGACCTCGCCCCCGACGATCTGGTCACCGTCCGCCTGTCCGACGGCAAGATCATCGACGGCAACCTCCGCCCCTCCACCGACACCGAGACACACCGCTGCCTCTACCTCGCCTTCCCCTCCATCGGCGGCATCACCCACACCCACTCCACCCACGCCGTCGCCTTCGCACAAGCCCGCCGTGACATACCGGTCCTGGGCACCACCCACGCCGACACCTTCAACGGACCCATCCCCTGCACCCCCGACCTCACCCCCGACCAGTGCACGAAGAACTACGAATACAACACCGGCCAAGTCATCGTCGACATGCTCGACGGCGACGACCATCAGGCCACCGAGGTGCCGGCCGCCCTCGTCGCCAACCACGGCCCCTTCACCTGGGCCACCACCCCCCGCACATCCCTGGAACACGCCATCATCTGCGAAGCCGTCGCCGACATCGCCATCAACACCCTCGCCCTGGCCCCCACAGCCCCACCACCACCGCACCTCCTCGCCCGGCACTACACCCGCAAACACGGCCCCGACGCCTACTACGGCAACCCGGACACGACGGCCGCCCTCTGACCGATGCCACAGCCACCCTTGTCGCTCACGGCGCGACGGTGGGCCCGTCCGGGTGGTTGTGGCGTTGTTCGACCATCTCGCGGGTCAGGCCCTCGGTCTCCGGCTCGGGCAGCCGCTCGAAACCGTCCTCGGTGATGACCGAGACGATGGGGAAGATACGGCGGTTGATGTCGGGGCCGCCGGTCGCGGAGTCGTCGTCGGCCGCGTCGTACAGGGCCTGCAACGCGGCCAGGGCCGCGTCGCGGCGGGACATGCCCTGGTGGTACAGCTTCTTGAGGGAGCCTCTGGCGTACGGGGAGCCGGAGCCCTCGGCGTGGAAGTCCGGCTTCTCGTAGGTGCCGCCGACGACGTCGAAGGTGAAGATGCGGCCCTTGGCGCCCTCGGGGGCGGCGGGGTCGTAGCCGACGAGGAGCGGTACGACGGCGAGGCCCTGCATGGCCTGGCCGAGGTTCTGACGGATCAGGCCGGCGAGGCGGGTGGCCTTCGCGTTGAGGGTCATCGGGACGCCCTCGATCTTCTCGAAGTGCGTCAGCTCGACCTGGTACAGCTTCACCATGTCGACGGCGAGCCCGACCGTACCGGCGAAGGCGACCGCGGTGTAGTCGTCCGCGGGGTGCACCTTCTCCAGGTCGCGCTGCGCGATGACGTTGCCCATCGTGGCCCTGCGGTCGCCGGCGATCAGCACGCCGTCACGGTAGGAGAGGGCCAACACCGTGGTGCCGTGCGGGAATTGGTCGGCGCCGGCGCGGACGCCCTCCGGGAAGGGGCGGCGGGTCGGCAGCAGTGCGGGCCGGTGCGCCGACAGGAACTCGGTGAAGGACGAGGTCCCGGGAGTGAAGAACTCGTCCGCCAGCCGGCCACTCATCTCATTCTCCGCCATACAACTCCCCCTCGCCCACGGACAGATATCGGACTCCTACCTGAACCGGCCGGGCGGGAAACGCGGTTGAGGTCAGAGTGCCTTGCGCCGGACCAGCACCCCGAGCACCAACAGGCCGGGGATCAGCGGCAGCCACACCGTGAGCAGCCGGTAGCCGAGGACGACGGAAGCGGCGGCCGACGCCGTGGTCCCTGACTCGGTGAGCGCGAAGACCAGGGCCGCGTCGAGGGAACCGATACCACCCGGTGTGGGCAGCAGCGCGGCGGCGCTGCTGGCGGCGAGGTACAGCAGCGCCACCCGGGCTGGGGACAGCGGCAGTTCGACGGCCTGGGTGACACAGATCAGCACCAGGCAGTTCAGCGCGGCGAAGGCCAGCGAGCCGCCCCACAAGGCAACTGCCCGGTGCGGCAAGGTGTGTACGGCCCGGATGTCGGTCAGCACCGTGCCGAGCGCGCGCCGGCACCGGGGCCACAGCGGGCAGTTGAGCAACACGGTGACGAGGACGACGACCGCGAGGACGACGCCCACCACGCCCATGGAGATGTCCGGGACACGCAGCACACCCGGACAGACCGCGGCGAGAACGCCGATGAGCACGATCCGGACGACCACGCCGGCGGTCGCCTTGACGGCGAGGGCGCTGGCTGAGCGGCCTACCGGCAGCCCACAGCGCATCAGGAAACGCAGATTGACGGCACCGGCGCCGAGCCCGGCGGGCAGCACATGGTTGGCGGCGGACGCGGCGAGCTGCGAGGCCACCAGCCTTCCGCCGGGCAGCCGTTGGGGCACCGCGCCCTGCTGAGCGAGCGCCGAGGACACCCACGTCCCGAGCGCGGCCGTCGCGGCCACCAGCAGCCACCCCTGATCGGCGCCGGCGAGCCGCCCGGCCCCGCTCGCGAGCACGGGCCAGTGCCGTCGCACCATGCAGACCACGGCGATCAGGACAGCAAGGGTCAACGCGGTGTGCAAGAAGGCGCGTCGTCGATGTGTGGTGGTCGTGGGGGTGGGGGTGGGGGCGGGCGGTGCCGTCATCCGCCGCCACCCTTCGGCGTGGTGGGGGCGACGCCGAGGCTGAACGCGCCGCGGCAAACGCGCTGAGCTGGACGCCCGGCCTGTCGGGCGACGCGCCTGCGCGTGGTCGGCACGGTGCGGGTGACACGTGCCGCCGGCCCCGCCCCCCGGAGGCCACAGAGGACGGGCGCGCCGTAGCGACGGACAAGCAGGACCGCGGACTGCCGGCGAACAGGCTCGCTCATGGTCGCCGTGCCGGGGGCGGGCGGTGCCGTCATGTGCCTCCGCCCCTCTCCGCGCTCGGGGCCACGCGGAGGTCCAGCGTGCCTTGGCGGTGCACGGTCCAGTCGCGGGCGTACGGGGGTGGGCGGCTGCCGACCGGTGTGATGTCGGCGACGGGCATGCGGCGTGCCGTGCGGTCGAGCGTCGTCCGGGAGGTGTTGGCGTTGTGGCCCCCGATCGCGGCGGAGGCGCAGCCCGTGTAGAAGGCGATCGGGATGGCGTCCTGGCCGGTGAGCAGGCACGGCTTGCTCACCCCGAGGCGGTGGAGTTCGGCGGCGGTGCGGGACCAGTCGCGGTGCTGGGTGTTCGTACGGCTCACCGTCCGTTCCAGGACGGCGAGTTGGATCGCCAGATGCCCGGCGAGCCCCACCGCGAGCAGGGTCACGGCCACCGCCCGCCATGCTCCGGTCGGTCTGGTGACCAGGTGGATCAGCGCGTCGGCGACCGGGATCGCCACCAGCGCGTAGGCGGGCAGCAGGAAGCGCGGAGCGGCGTATCCGATCATGAACAGGTACGGGAAGGCGGCCGTGGCGGCGCAGGCGAGCGGGACGGCGGTGGCCGCCGTGCGCCGTGCGCGGACCGCGACGGCCAGTCCGACGACGGCGAGTACGGGGAGCACGAGCCACCACAGGTCCACCGCCGGGTTGGGCATCTCCCCCGTGCACGGGCGGCACAGGGCGCGTCCGCCCAGGCTGCGCAGCTGGTCGACGACCGCGACATGCCAGCCGAGTCCGCCCTCGATGACCGAGGCGTCGTGCAGCCGCTGCGTCAGGCCGCCGTAGCTGACGTACGCCTCGATCACCCACTCCGCGGCGCCGGACGCGAGCCCGGCGAGGAGGGCCACGAGCAGGCGCCACTGACGGACGGCCACGACGAACACCAGCAGCGGCAGCGTCGCCCAGACCGCGTCCGTCGGGCGCATCCACGCCATCAGGGACGCGCTCGCCGCCAGGCCCCACAGCGCGGCGCGGTCGGAGGGGTCGGCTCGGGCGCGCAGACAGCAGCCCGCCGCGGCGAGGGCGCCCACGGCGACCCAGTAGTTGGGCATGGCCTGCGGGCCGTAGAGGAGGGTCACCCAGAGGGAGGCGAACAGGGCGCCCGCGAGGGCGAGGACGTGGACGGGAAACAGGCCGCGCCAGGTGCGGAGGGCGAGGAGGAGGGCCAGGCCGGAGAGGGTGGCGAGGTAGACGCGGAGCAGGGTGGTGGACGAGGACCAGGAGGTGACGGGGGCGACCAGAAGGGAGATGCCGCGGGCGCGGGGTGCGCTGAAGAAGGCGGCGGGGGCGTGCGCGCTGAGCTGGCTGACGTAGACCGTCTCGTCCCAGCCGAGGCCCAACCCGGGGCGTACGAAGACCAGTTGGGCCAGGGTGAAGGCCACCGCCACCACGGCGAGCGGGTACTCCGAGCGGCGGGACGCGGTCGGCGGTCCGAGCCGTCGCGTCCCGGCGAGTGTGGCGTACGCGCTGCCGGACATTGCCCACCCCTCCCCCTACAGTTTGTAGGGTTTCCAGCACCCTACAGCCTGTAGTTATAAAGGCCGGAGCCAGGGAAAACATGGACAAACTACCTCGCGGTGGGCGCGGCTGCGGCCTGCAATTCAGCCAAGCGGCTGACGGCCCTGCACGCTGCACGTCTCCTCAGGGGACGCCCGCGCGCTCTCCCGGCCCGCTTCGAGGGCGAAGCCGTAGGTGTCCTTCCCAGCGGTCAATTGCCCTGATCGCGTGCGTTGTTGACCGCTGCCTGAATTCGCAGCCAGGTCGGATCCGCCGCCGTCGCGATGGTCACCGTCGCCAGATCGTCCGATTCCCAGGTGCGGGTCCCGTCGGTCACCACGAGGTGGTTCTCCAGGTCGTCGCCGTCGGGAACCTCAGGAACCTCGGAGGTGGCGTCCAAGAACGCCGTGACCGCGGCCCTCGCCGCGTCGGAGTCCTGGCCTCGGGTCTTCGGGGAGTCGCCGCGCACGGACAGGAGGACGAGGTCGCCTCCCGCGCCGGCGACAACGAGTTCGCCCGCCGGCGTGGCGCCCAGCCCGGAGACCGGGGAGCCGGCCGGCACGTCGTGCACGACCGCGGTCTCCGTTTCGAGATCGACCTCGACGAGAGTCCCGGTGGGCGTTCCGACCCAGAGCACTCCGGGCCGGACTCCGAACGCGATGTTCTGCCGTGACCAGGCGCGCATCTCGTCGAGCCACTCCTGCGGGTAGGGGTAACCCGGGCTGGGCTCGCCGAGCGTTGTCGCCAGAACGCGGCGCAGGGAAGGAAACGCGAACACCTCCAGCGAGTTGTCGTACGCGTTGCCCCTAACAGCGAGGTGACGTCCGTCCGCGCTGAAGACCGGCGTCTCGTATCCGTCGACGTCCAGGATCAACGCCCGGCGCAGCACCCGCATCGAGGCGCCGGGCGCGGTCTCGCTGTCGACCCGCGCGAAGAGCACGTACGTCGCGCCCTGATCGCTGCGGAGTGTCGCCACCAGTCCGCCGCCGGGATGCTCCGCGATCCCGGTGTCCCAGCGCGGGCCGGAACCGACCGTCCCCGACACCGGATCGAGGACGTCGGAGCTGTCCCACGGCTTGTCCTCGTCGCCCGACGACGGCGACGCCCACAGCGTCCGACCGTCCGGACTGAACGCCAGACCGCGGTAACAGGCAGTGGGAGGAGGCCCTTTCAGCTCGACAGCTTCGGCAGGACCGGCCGGGGACCACCGCACCACCCTGCCCGCGCCCGCCACCATGAGGTGCGGCTCGTGCGGATGCCAGGCCACAGCGGGCGATTCCCGCGCCCGGTCCCGGTCGACGGCTTCGTCGTATCCACTCAACTCGGCTGCGACAGACGCTAGTTCGCGCAACTGGCCCGCACCGCAGTCCCAGATGTGGACCACCGGACGTTCCGCCTCCAGGCCGGCGACGAGCGGAAGCCGCGGATGGCAGACCAGCCGCCCGACACTCCGCCCGCCACCGACTCGTACCCGTGCCACAGCCTCAACGTCAGTCACCACAACACCCTAGTTTTCTAGGGCCCGTTCGGCGACCCGCCGGCCGGCGTGGGGCCGCGTCGACTCGTGCGCAAAGTCGGTGGAGGGCTTGTGGCCTGCTCTGTTACGGTCCTGGGGCCGGCCGCGGGACTCCGGTGCGACTTCCGGAACCTGCCTATGAAGCAATGATTCGCAGTTCGTGCCCCCATTCCCCGGCCGGCGTCCACATCTACGGGGGACGACAGGGGGAGAGTCGTATGGATTCGTACGGGGACCTCATCGCGGCCGACGACGTCCTGCTCTTCGTCAACGCGGCGATCACCTCCACCGGCCAGCGCGAGTTCCACAGCGACGCGGGCGAGCAGCGACTGTCGTTGGACTTTCTCCACGCGTACATGCTGGGGAACTACCGTGACCTGTACGCCGGGGTGCTCGCGCTCGACATCAACGACCACAACGCGGTCCTCATCGTCCGGCACCTGCTGGAGACCTCCGGTGAAGCGACCGCCGAGCAGCGTCGCAGCGAGGGCCGGCTGATCGCGGGCCGGCTTGCGATACTGCCGCCGCAGCGCGTGTACGGACTGTTCGACGCCCTGCGCCGGGCCCGGGTGAACAACCGTCGCTGCCGCGCGATCATGCGTGACTGGCTGTCCGCCCGCCCGGACGCGGCGTTCGACGCCGTGAAGTACCGCGGCGGCCTCAAGCGCGCCCTTCGCCACGCCCATCTCGCGCCCGCCACCGAGGAGTTGGGGGCGTTCGTGTTCGCGCCGCTGACCCGCAAGCACTACGAGGCACCCCTCCTGGAGACATGGCGGCGCGCGCACTACGAGCAGGCCGCACTGTACGAACTGCCCTACACCGCAGCGGAGGGCTTCGCCGCGAAGCACGGCATTCCCAGGAAGGTGTTCCTGGAGCGCATAGCCCCGCGGATGACCCGTCTGGAGGCTCTGCGGCTGCGGGACTCCGCGCACCGGATCGGCGCCACGGGGATACCTTCGGACCTGGCCCGGATGCCGCTGACCCGGTTGGCGACCTATGTGCTCTCGCTGCCGGTCGAGGATCGTCTGCGCCGGCGCGCCGAGCTGACCCACGCCCTGGAATCGGCCGCCCGCCGGGTCGCCGGACCGCACCGGGGAAGCTGGGGCAAGGTCACCGCCGTACTGGACGACAGCTTCTCCGCCTTCGGCTCGGTCCACAAGCGACGTCGGCCGCTGGCCGTCGCCCTGGCCTGCCACCATCTGCTCGCGACCCTCGCCGACGACTACACCGGGCTGTGGACGTCCGGGCGGACCGACGCGCTGCTGGCCCGTCCGTACGGGCCGACGCCCTTGGGCCGCCGGATCCTGGACGCGCTGGACACCGCGCCGTCGAGACTGGTGATCGTCTCCGACGGCTGGGACAACGCGCCTCCCGGCCTGGCCGGTGAGGTGCTGCGCGTCTTCAGGACCCGGCTCGACCCCGAGCGCCGCACCAGCATCGTGCACCTCAACCCGGTCTACGACGCCGCCGACTTCGACGTGCGCCGGCTGTCCCCGACGGTGCCCACCGCCGGTGTCCGTGACGCCGAGGACCTTCCCGCGCTGGTGGAACTCGCCCAGTTCGCGGAAGGCCGGACCGGGCTGGCCGAACTCATCACCTACCTGGACACCCGGGCGACCCGCATGCTCGACGCCACCCACCAGGAGCGGGCGCGATGACCACACTCGACCTGACCGGCCTGACCACCCGCCCCTCACAGATCTGGGGCGGCGTCCGCCTCGTGCCACTCGTGCGCGAGGAGCCCGTCGTCGACCTCCGTCTGAACCCACGGCTCTACGGCGACACGGTCGGCCTGGTCGAGGTCGGCCCGCGGCATGCCTACCTCTCCTACGTCCCGCACGGCTTCGTCGCCACCTGGACCGGCGACGGCACACCGGCGGCCGCCTACGGCACCCAGCTCTCCGCCGACGCCGACCCGGTGCCGACCGCCACGATGGGCCTGCGCATCCACCGCAGAATGGCCCGCCGCGAGGCCAAGGGCCGGCTGCGGTTCCTCCCCATGCATCTCGCGCTGGAGGGTTACCTGGCACTGCACTTCGGCGGCCCGACGATCGCCTGGGAGGAATGGTCGCAGCGCGCGATCCGCCAAGGCCTCTCCCCGCGCGTCGAGGAGGCCTACGTGGGCGCCGAAGTGCGCGGCCTCGCCGACGCGTTGCGCGTCTTCGAGATCCACCCCGGCCAGTGCGGTCTGATGGTCTACGTCTCGGACGCATTGGCGGCCGCGTTCGTGGTCCCGCATCCCGACGACTACCGGGCGCTGCACTCGTCGCTCCTCCAGGACCTGTACGGCGAACTGATCCACCACTACGCCCTGTTGATGCCGCCGGTACAGGACTTCCGGGCCCGTGTCCCTGACGCGGGGATCCGCTCCCTGGCCCAGCTGCGCACGGCGGCCGCCGAACAGGAGCGCGTCTGGGCGCAGTTCCACGACACCACCATGGCGGCCGAACTGCTGGAGCAGGAGCACACCTGGCAGTCGGTCCACCGGATGGGGCGTTTCACCCTCTCCCGCTTCCTGCCGCAGTTCCGCCCCAAGCAGGGCAACCACATCGGCGAGGCCATCACCGACGACCGCGGCCGGATCACCTACCTCAAGACCTTCCGCCTGTCGGAGAGCCAGGTCCGCCGCGGCCACCTCCTCAGCAGACTCGCCGCCAACGACTGGCACCTGGCGGACACCGCGGCCGAACTCGGCGTCAGTGAAGCCCAGTTGGGGCTACGGCTGGATTCCGCCGGCTTCAGCTTCCTGCTCCGGCAGGACATCCTGGACGGATACCGGAAGCAGCGACGGACCTGAGGCCACCGAGAGCAGGCTCGGGTGCGGGAGCACCTGGTGCCGGTGTACGCGGGATCGGGGCGACGGCCTGCACCGTGTCACTCAGGACTTGACCGGCTTCACGCTCCGGTCGACGCCATTGACTCGCACGGTGACGTTCTTCCGGCTGCGTGCCCGGTCGGCCACGACTCTGTACGACGTGACCTTCCCGTCCCGCCATGCGCAGCTGACCTCGTAGCCGCCACGGGCACGGAGCCCGGTGAAGGAACCCTTGGCCTTCCACGCGTCCGGCAGGGCGGGCAGCAGGTCGATGACTCCGTCGTGGCTCTGCAGGAGCATCTCCGCGACGGCGCCCGTGATACCGAAGTTGCCGTCCATCTGGAAGGGCGGGTGGTTGCCGAACATGTTGGGGAGCGTGTTGAAGGTCAACAGCCCACGCAGCATGATCTGGGCGCGATGTCCGTCACCGAGGCGGGCGAAGAGGGCCGCCCGCCAGGGCCAGGTCCACGAGCGGCGGCTGTCGCCGGACACCGTGGCGGCCGTGAACGGGACGCCGTCCTCCTCGCCGCACCGTGCCTTGAGCGAGACGAGGGCGGCGGCCGCGAAGTCGGTTGTCTTCGGGGTGATCTGGCGGCCCGGATAGACCGCGAAGAGGTGCGAGGTGTGGCGGTGGTGGTCGGTGGGGTCGTCCAAGTCCTCCTGCCACTCCTGTAGTTGACCCCATTTGCCGATCTTGTTCGGAGCGAGGCGGGCCTGCATGTCGGCGACCTTGGCCCGGTAGGCGGGATCCGCCTTGAGTACCGCCTCACAGTCGAGGTAGTTCTGGAACAGGTCCCAGATGATCTGCTGGTCGTACATCACGCCGTCCTCACGCGGCCCGTGCTCGGGCGACCAGCCGTCCGGTGACACGAGGAGTCCGTCCTCGCGCTCCTTGAGCCGGTCCTCCCAGAACTGGCAGATCTCCTTGATCATCGGGTGGGCGACGGTGCGGAGGTAGGCCAAGTCCTGGGTGAACGCCCAGTGCTCGTAGAGGTGTTGGGCGTACCAGGCGCTCGCGACGGTGTTCCACTCCCAGGAGTTGCCGCCGAAGACACTCTGGCTGGTACGGGCGGTCCAGCCACGTGTGTCCTTGCCGAAGGCGTTGCGCGTCGCCACGCGGCTGGGCACCGCCACCTGCTCGACGAACCCGACGAGTGCCTCATGGCACTCGGACAGGTTGGTCGTCTCGGCCCCCCAGTAGTTCATCTGGACGTTGATGTTGGTGTGGTAGTCGGAGGCCCATGCCGGCTGGTTGCTGTCGTTCCACAACCCCTGGAGGTTGGCGGGCAGGCCGTTCGGGCGGGAGGAACTGATCAGCAGGTAGCGGCCGTAGTCGAACATCGTCTGCTCAAGTGTCGGGTCCTCGCCGCCCGCCGCGTACCGCGTCAGCCGTACGTCGGTCGGCAGCGCTGCGACGGTGGGCGCCGAGGTGCCCCAGGCGACCGAGACCCGGTCCATGAGGGAGCGTGTCGCGGCGGTGTGCTCGTCGCGCAGTCTGTCGTAGGGCCGGGCGACAGCCTTCGTGAGCGTCCTGGCGACGACCGGTTCCGGAGCCGGTCCGCGCCACCCGGCGGCGGCGTCGAGCTTGTAGTCGGTGCGGGCGTCGAGGAACAGGGTCAGGGTCGTACAGCCGCTGAACCGGAGCACCGACCCGTCGGCGCGGAGGTCGCCGTCGGTGTGTACGGCCTGGACGGTGCAGGTGTGCCTGAGTCCGTTGCCCATGACACCGCTGAAGGCGATCCGCCCCGCGCCGGCGTCGACGGTCGTAGGAGCGTCGTCCTGTGCGGACGTCAGTGACATCGCGCCGGACAGTCCCCCGGCCTCGTCCGAGCTGTACCGGAAGACCATGACGTCCGCGGACCGGCTGGCGAAGGCCTCGCGCAGGACGCGGCGCCCCGGCGCGCCGAAGCGGGTGACGTGGATGCCCTTCACGAAGTCGAGGCTGCGCTGGTAGTCGACGACCGTCCGCTGCGTGCGTGTGTCGAGGTCCGCGCCCACCAGGGCGATCTCCGCGATCTGCAAGCCGGTGGCGGACGCGCCGGGGGTCAGGGTGAGCCGGTAGACGCGGTAGGCCGTGCTGTTGGCGAACCGGAAGGTCCGGGTCTCGCCGCGCCCGGCGAAGGGCGCTCCGGGGTTCTGCGTGTCGAGGGCCGTCCAAGTACGCCCGTCCTGCGACGCCTCCAGGACCCACCGCCGGGGGTCGTCGCGCGGCCGGTCCGGAGCCGCCGTCAGCGCGTACGACGTGACGGCGACCGCGCGGGGCAGTTCGGCCTGCCAGACGACCGCCGGTGCGTCGGCGTGGACCCGCCAGACCGTGGCCGGGTCGCGGTCCACCGAACGTGAGATGTCCGTGGCCCCGGCCCCGGTGCCGGACCCCTCGGAGTGGCCGCTCGGTGACGACAGGTACACCGAGCCGCCCGCGCCGAAGTCGACGCCGGACAGCCCGATCTCGCTGACCTGGAAGTGGCTGACGCCGGCCTTGGGGACGAAGTCGAACCGGTAGAAGCGGTAGGCGGCGGGGGCCGCGCAGGTGAATTCCTTCGTCTGGAAACGGTTCTCGAAGGGCGCCGTCAGCGTGCGGCTGTCCAGCGTGGTCCAGGTGGTGGCGTCGGCGGAACCGGAGAGCGTCCACTCCTGGGGATCGCGCTCCGGGACGTCGTTGGCGCTCGTCAGACCGTAGGTCGCGACCACGACCGGTTCGGGCAGCTCGACCAGCCACTGAACCTTCGAACCTGGCCCCTCGATGCACCACTTGGTGCTCGCGTCACCGTCGTACGACTTGTCGACGCCCTCCGACGAGGAGCTGCTGTACGGCCCACCCGGGGCCGTGACCGTCGGACTCGCGCGCGGAGCGAAGGTGACGACGACGTCACCGAAGTTCCGGTACGAGCCGAAGCCCGTCATACCGGTGTCGAAGTCGCTGTCCGGCTTGCCGGCGAGCGCGTTGTCGTAGTTGTTGAGGCCGCCCCACAGGCTCTGTTCGTTGAACTGGATCCGCTCCTCGTACGGATCGGCGAAGAGCATGGCGCCGAGTCGGCCGTTGCCGATCGGCAGCGCCTGCGACTCCCAGTCCGTGGCCGGTACGGAGTACTTCAGCGCCTTGCGCGACAGGACCGGCCACCGGACAGCCGACGACGCGCCGCGCTCCGCGGCGACGGCCTGCCCCGCGAGGGTTCCACCGGCCAGCTCGGCCAACAGAGGTGCGAGAGCGAACGCACCGCCGATCTTGAGGACGCTACGGCGCTGCGGTTGGGGCTCATTGACCACGGTGAAATCTCCCGGCGCATTCATCGGCTCAATTACAAGGAGGCGGCTCCACATCGACCTCTGTGGAAAGCGCGTTCATCGTCGCGGCAGAATAGATCGGATGTCTATAGGCGTGCACTGCAGAACGCGCTGAACTCACCGGACGGGGCTGTGGTGCGCGGGACGCAGGGCGGCCAGGGCGACGAAGGTGTCCAGTGCCGTCGGGTCGGTCAGGGTGTCCCGGTCCACTACCTCGGCCGGAGCGGCTCCCAACAGGACCTTCTTCGCGGGCAGTTCGAGTTTCTTGCCGGTGCGATTCCGCGGGACGACCGGCACGGCGGTGATGGCGTCGGGCACGTGGCGCGGGGACAGGGCGCCCCGCAGCGCGGCGGCGATGCCCCCTCGCAGGGCGTCGTCGAGTGCGCCGCCGGCCCGCGGTACGACGAACAGCAGCAGTTCGCCGGGGCCACCACCGGCCTGGTCCTCCAGGTGGACGACCAAGCTGTCGTCCACGTCGGGCAGTTCCTCGACGACACGGTAGAACTCCGCGGTGCCCAGGCGTACTCCGCCGCGGTTGAGGGTGGCGTCGGAGCGTCCGGCCACCGTGCAGCTGCGGTCGCCGCGCTGAAGCGCACCCAGTCCCCGTGGTGCCACACACCGGGGTAGGTGTCGAAGTAGGCGGCCCGGTAGCGGGAGTTGTCGGTGTCGCCCCAGAAGCCGACGGGCATCGAGGGCATGGGACGGGTGATCACCAACTCGCCGAGCGCGTCGGTGATTTCGTTGCCCTCTTCGTCGTACGCGGTGGCGGCGACGCCCAGACAGGGGCCGGAGAGCAGCACGCCGGGGCCGAACTGCTCGCGCACCCGGCTGCGGACGGTGAACCCGAACGCCTTCCCCGCCCTGACCCGCAATCTCGGTCTTCTGGAGAACAACGCGTTCCTGGTCCGATGGGACTCGGGCCGGGACCGGCCCATGGACCGCAGCTTCGAGACCGCACTGGAACTGCTGGTCCTGGGACTGCGCGCCAAGCTCAACACACAGTGACAGCGGGCGAGTTCGGGGTGAGGCAGCACACCGGCCGACTCCCCCGGTCCCGGCCGCGACCACATGATCACCCGTCCGACGACACGGTCGTATCGCGCCCTCCCCGATCACGAAGGCAGAGGCGAGCGCGGCCTGATCACACTGCGCCGTGCCACGGACCCCGTCAGCGCGCCTTGCCTATGGTGCGGCGCACGACGAGGTGCGGAGCCAGGATCACCTCTCGGGGTTCGGTGCGGCCCTGGTCGAGGCGTTCCACCGCGGCGGCGACCGCGTAGCGCGCCTGCGCCTCGGCCCCCTGGCTGACCGTGGTCAGGTCGAAGCAGCTCAGGCGGGAGAGCCTGTCGTCGTCGTACCCCGCGACGGACACCTCACCGGGGACGGAGACACCGGCGCGGGCCAGACCGGCCAGCACACCGATCGCGCTCTGGTCGTTGAACGCGACCACGGCGGTGGGCAGTTGGCTGGCGTCGAGGAGGTGGCGGGCGGCGCGCTCGCCGGCCGCCTCCGTGTTGTCGCCGCGCAGCACCTTGATGTGCGCGTCCAGACCGTTCCGCCGCATGGCCGTGCGGTAGCCGCGACGCCGGTCGGTGGCGATCACGCCCTTGCCGCCGTCGACGTACGTGATCTCACGGTGCCCGAGCGTCACCAGGCGGTCGATGATCTGCCCCACGCCGTCGTCGTCCGCGGTGCGGACCACGTCCAGCTCCCCTTCCTCGATCCGGCGGCCCACGACGATGACGGGGGCCTTGCCGTCGAGCGCGGCGAGCGTGTCGACGGGGGCTGTCGGGCCGAGCAGGATCAGTGCCTCGCTGCGGAAGGCCAGCAGTGTCTCGACGGCGGTGCGCTCGTCCCGGGTACGGGTCTGGGTGCTCAGGACGAGGTCGTAGCCGACCTCCTCGGCGGCCGAGTGCAGGTGCTCGACCAGGTCGGCGTGGAAGGGACTGTGGACGTCGACCATGACGCCGAGCATCCTGGTGCGCCTGCTCGCCAGCAGGCTGGCGGTGCGGTCCACCTGGTAGCCGAGCTCGGCGGCGGCCTTCAGGACTCGCTGCCGGGTGCGTTCGCTGGGGCCCGCCACACCGCGCAGCACGAGGGAGACGGACGCGGTGGAGACACCCACGCGTGCGGCCACGTCCTCCAGCCGTGGGCGCTTCTTCGCGGCTGCCCGGCGACGTTCCGCCCCCACGTCCTCCACTGTGCCTCCCGGCCGCAATCTTCTCGCGCAACACCCTTGACACGCTCTCGAAACGAGTCGATAGTACCAGGAATTAAAGCGCTTTAAATTGTCATGACGTCCCAACGTCCTGATCTTCCGATGAAGGTCGTTGGAACATCGCCCGCGATCGGCGGGGACACTCCCCCACCGTCGACGCCGCCCACAAGGCGGACCAAGCGGTCGCGGACGGCACACCCGGCCGCCACAGCTCCTGCGAGCCGACTCCGATCCTCCGTCCAGACCCCGCCCCCGGCCCATCAAGCAGCCGCGGACCCACCGCCCTGCCAGCTCCTTTCAGTCGCACAGCGAGGTGCACGAACCATGAGCCGTACATCCCTTCCCCGCTCCCGCAGAGTCCTCCCCGTCGTGGCCGTCGCCGCCGCGACCGCCCTCACCCTCGCGGGCTGCTCCAGCAGCTCCGGCGGCAAGAAGTCCGCGGACTCCGCCGCCGATGCCTCGGTGGGCAAGGCCAGTACGCCCCGCATGACCATCGCGATGGTCACCCACGCCCCTTCCGGCGACACCTTCTGGGACACCATCCGCAAGGGCGCCGAGGCCGCCGCGGCCAAGGACAACGTCAAGCTCATCTACTCCAACGACGAGACGGCCGCCGACCAGGCCAACCTGGTGCAGAACGCGATCGACCAGAAGGTCGACGGCATCGCGGTCACCCTCGCCAAGCCCGACGCCATGAAGGCCGTGGTCGCCAAGGCCGAGCAGGCCGGCATCCCGGTCGTGGGCTTCAACGCCGGGCTGAGCGACTGGCAGAAGCAGGGCCTGCTCTCCTTCTTCGGCCAGGACGAGGCCGTCTCCGGGCAGGCGCTCGGCACCAAGCTCAACTCCACCGGCGCCAAGCACACGTTGTGCGTGATCCAGGCCCAGGGCGACGTCAACCTCGAACAGCGCTGCGCCGGCGTGAAGAAGACCTTCAGCGGCAAGACCGACATCCTCTACGTCAACGGCACGGACATGCCGTCGGTGAAGTCGACGATCTCCGCCAAGCTCACCCAGGACAAGTCCATCGACGAGGTGGTCACCCTCGGCGCGCCCTTCGCGCTGACGGCCGTGCAGTCGCTGTCCGACGCGGGCAGCAAGGCCAAGGTCGCCACCTTCGACCTCAACGCGAGCCTCATCTCCGCGATCGAGAAGGGCACCATCCAGTTCGCCGTCGACCAACAGCCCTACCTCCAGGGCTACTTGGCGGTCGACTCGCTGTGGCTCTACAAGACGAACGGCAACTACAGCGGCGGCGGTGAGCAGCCCGTACTGACCGGCCCGGCCTTCGTCGACAAGACCAACGTCGACGCCGTCGCCAAGTTCGCCGCGAAGGGCACCCGGTGATGAGCATGACCCAGCACGCCGAGCCGGCGGTGACCTCACCGCCGGCCCCCGGCCCCAAGGAAACCGACGGCCGGACCACTGAACGGCCCCTGGCGATACGACTGTTGGCGCGTCCCGAGATAGGCGTCTTCCTCGGCGCCGCCGCCGTCTTCGTGTTCTTCCTGATCACGGCCCCGCCGGTGCGGGACGGCTCGTCGATGGCGAACATCCTGTACAGCTCGTCGACGATCGGCATCATGGCGCTGCCGGTCGCCCTGCTCATGATCGGCGGGGAGTTCGACCTCTCCGCCGGTGTCGCGGTCATCACCTCGGCACTGACCGCGAGCATGCTCAGCTACCAACTCACCATGAACGTGTGGGTCGGTGTGATCGTCGCCCTCCTGGTGTCGCTGGGCATCGGATTCCTCAACGGCTGGCTCCTCGTCAAGACCGGCCTGCCCAGCTTCCTCATCACCCTGGGCAGCTTCCTGATCCTCCAGGGCGTCAACCTCGCCGTGACGAAACTGGTCACCGGCAACGTCGCCACCGACGACATCAGCACCATGGACGGCTTCGACCAGGCCAAGAAGGTCTTCGCCTCCTCGTTCGACGTCGGCGGCGTCGACGTCAAGATCACCGTGGTGTGGTGGCTGGTCTTCGCGGCCATCGCGACCTGGGTACTGCTGCGCACCAAGTACGGCAACTGGATCTTCGCGGTCGGCGGCAACAAGGAGAGCGCCCGCGCCGTCGGCGTCCCGGTGAACTTCACCAAGATCTCCCTGTTCATGCTGGTCGGCTTCGGTGCCTGGTTCATCGGCATGCACCAGCTGTTCTCCTTCAACACCGTGCAGTCCGGCGAAGGAGTGGGACAGGAGCTCATCTACATCGCCGCGGCCGTCATCGGCGGCTGTCTCCTCACCGGCGGCGCCGGCTCCGCGATCGGCCCCGTCTTCGGCGCGTTCATGTTCGGCATGGTCCAGCAGGGCATCGTCTACGCCGGCTGGAACCCCGACTGGTTCAAGGCCTTCCTCGGCGTGATGCTCCTCGGCGCCACCCTCATCAATCTGTGGGTCAGCCGCGCGGCGACCCGGAGGTGAACCAAGTGACCACCACCCACCCGACCACTCTCACGGACCCCGCAACGGGCAGCGATGCCCCGGTAGTCGAGCTGAAGAACACGGGCAAGTCCTACGGCAACGTCCGCGCCCTGCACGGCGTCGACCTCGCGGTCCGCCCCGGCCAGGTCACCTGCGTGCTGGGCGACAACGGCGCGGGCAAGTCCACGCTCATCAAAATCATCTCCGGGCTGCACCAGCACACGGAGGGCGAGTTCCTCGTCGACGGCGAACCCGTCCACTTCACCACCCCACGCCAGGCACTCGACAAGGGCATCGCCACCGTCTACCAGGACCTGGCGACCGTCCCCCTGATGCCGGTGTGGCGCAACTTCTTCCTCGGCTCCGAGATGACCAAGGGCCCCTGGCCGTTCCGCCGTCTCGACATCGAGAAGATGAAGAAGACCGCGGACGAGGAACTCCGCAACATGGGCATCGTCCTGGACAACCTGGACCAGCCCATCGGCACCCTCTCCGGCGGCCAGCGCCAGTGTGTGGCGATCGCCCGCGCCGTCTACTTCGGCGCCCGCGTCCTCATCCTCGACGAACCCACCGCCGCGCTGGGTGTCAAGCAGTCCGGTGTCGTGCTGAAGTACGTGGCCGCAGCGCGTGAACGCGGACTCGGCGTCATCTTCATCACCCACAACCCGCACCACGCCTACATGGTCGGCGACCACTTCAGCGTCCTGCGCCTGGGCACCATGGAACTCTCCGCCGAGCGCAGCGAGATCACCCTCGAAGAGCTCACCAACCACATGGCCGGCGGCACCGAACTCGCCGCACTCAAGCACGAGTTGTCCCAAGTCCGCGGCGTCGACGTCAACGAGCTGCCGGAGGACGAGGACGTCACGACCTCGGCCGGAACAGCGGACTGACGACCACACCACCCCCGTTCCTCTATCCCCGAAGGCATTCCCCCATGAAGATCGCCCTCGACCCGTACATGATCCGTCATGTCCCGCTGCTCGAACTGCCCGGCGTGGTGGCCGAGTTGGGCTACGAGTGGATCGAGCTGTCACCCCGTGAGGACTTCATCCCGTTCTTCCGGCATCCCCGGGTGGACGACGGCACCGTACGCAAGTTCCGCAAGGCGCTGGACGCGGCCGGCGTCGGGATCTCCTCCCTGCTGCCGCTGTTCCGCTGGTCCGGCCCCGACGAGGACGCCCGGCAGGCCGCCGTGCGCTACTGGAAGCGGTCCATCCGGATCTGCGCGGACCTCGGAGTGGACAGCATGATCTCCGAGTTCAACGGACGCCCCGAGGAAACGGACCGCAGCGAGGCCCAGTTCTGGAACTCGATGGACGAACTGCTCCCGCTCTTCGAGCGCGAGGGCATCAAGCTCGCCCTGGAACCCCACCCGGACGACTTCATCGAGAACGGCTACGAAGCGGTCAACCTGATCCGGGGCATCAACCACCCCAACGTGAGCTTCCTCTACTGCGCCCCGCACACCTTCCACATCGGGAACGACGCCCCCGGCATCGTCAAATACGCGGGCGACCTGCTCACCCACGTCCACCTCGCCGACGCCTTCGACCACAACGCGTCCTCCGGCAACCGGTACATCCTCAACCCGCCGGGCACCACCGCGCGCATCCACCAGCACCTCGACATGGGCGAGGGCGAGGTCGACTTCGACGAGTTGTTCCGCGAGCTCCGCGCGAACGGCTTCGACGGCACCCTCACGGCCTGCGTGTTCGCCTGGGAGGAACGGGCCAAGGAGTCGTCCGTCCTCATGCGCGAGAAGATCGCCGGGTATCTCGCCGCCTGACAGCGGCACCCCCTCCGCACGACAACCGCACGCGGAGAATCACACCCTTCTTTTAAAGCGCTTTAAGACCATCGAAAGGAACCCGATCCGATGCCGTTGGAAGTGCTGACCATGGGCCGTGTCGGAGTGGATGTGTATCCGCTCCAGACCGGCGTGGGCCTGGCCGAGGTCACCACGTTCGGCAAGTACCTCGGCGGCAGTCCCACCAACGTCGCCGTCGCCGTCGCCCGGTACGGGCACTCCTCGGCCGTGGTCACCAAGACGGGCCGCGACCCGTTCGGCGACTTCGTCCGTACCGCACTGGCCGGCTACGGCGTCGACACCCGGTTCGTCGCTACGTCGGACATCGCGCCGACGCCGGTGACGTTCTGCGAGATCTTCCCGCCGGACGACTTCCCGCTCTACTTCTACCGGCTGCCCAAGGCCCCCGACCTGGACATCCAGCCGGACGAACTGGACCTCGACGTCGTCCGTGACGCCCGGATCTTCTGGTTCACCGGCACCGGGCTGAGCGAGGAACCGAGCCGCTCGGCCACCCTGGCCGCGCTCGCGCACCGGGCGAAGTCCGGGACGACGGTGTTCGACCTGGACTGGCGGCCGATGTTCTGGAGGGACGCGGATCAGGCTCGTTCGTACTACGCCGAGGCACTGCGGCACACCACGGTGGCCGTCGGCAATCTCGACGAGTGCGAGGTGGCGACGGGTGAGCGCGAGCCGTACGCCGCCGCGAAGGCGCTGCTCGCCGCCGGGGTGGAGCTGGCCGTGGTGAAGCAGGGCCCCAAGGGTGTCCTGGCCGTCGACCGCACGGCGTTGGCGGTGGAGATTCCGCCGGTCCCGGTGGAGGTCGTCAACGGGCTCGGTGCCGGTGACGCCTTCGGCGGCGCGCTCTGCCACGGTCTGCTGTCCGGCTGGGACACCCGCCGCACGGTCGCCTTCGCCAACGCGGCCGGTGCCGTCGTCGCGGGCCGGCTCTCCTGCTCCGACGCGATGCCCACCGAGGCCGAGGTCGACTCCAAGCTCCGCGAGGCATCCCTCGTCTCCGCCTCCCCCACCAACGAACGAAGGGCGTGACAACGTGCTGTCCGACAACGTGAGCCGGATCGTGTCCGCCCGGGTGGGCGACCCCGGTGCCGTCGCGGCCGCCGCCGCGCGCCGGGTCAGGGCCACCTCGCCGCTCGGCGAGCACGGCCGGGCAATGATCATCGCGGCGGACCATCCCGCACGGGGCGCCAACGCAGTCGGCGCGAACCCCAACACGATGGCCGACCGCTTCGAGCTCCTCGACCGCCTGTGCACCGCGCTCGAACGGCCCGGCGTCACAGGGGTGTTGGCCACCGCCGACATCCTGGAGGACCTGCTGCTGCTCGGCGTCCTGGACGGCAAGAGCGTCTTCGGCTCCATGAACCGCGCGGGCCTTGCCGGTTCGGTCTTCGAGATCGACGACCGCTTCACCGGTTACGACGCCGAGACGATCGCCGCGATGGACTTCGACGGCGGCAAGATGCTCACCCGTATCGCCCTCGACGACCCGGCGACACCCTCCGTCCTGGAGAACACCGCCCGTGCCGTCAACGAGCTGAACAACCGTCAACTCATCGCCATGGTAGAGCCGTTCCTCTCCTCCTGGCAGGACGGCAGGATCCGTAACGACCTCTCGACGGACGCCGTCGTCAAGTCGATCACCATCGCCTCGGGCCTGGGCCGCCGTACCGCCTACACCTGGCTGAAGCTGCCCGTCGTGGACGGCATGGAACGCGTCCTGGCCTCCTCGACCCTCCCGGCGCTCCTCCTCGGCGGTGAGGTCAAGGACGCCGAAGCTGCCTTCGCCTCCTGGGGCAAGGCCCTCCGACTCCCCAGCGCACAGGGCCTGGTGGTCGGCCGCTCCCTGCTCTACCCGTCCAACGGCGATGTCGCCGGCGCGGTCGACAAGGCGGTGAGCCTGCTGTGAGCGACACGAGCAAGTACCACCTGCCCAGCGGGACTTCGGCCGACGGCCCCTACGACCTCCTGGTCACGCCCGAGTCGGCGGGCTGGGGATACTCCGGCCTCAGGATCCTGACCCTGAGGCCGGGCGAGGCACACGCCCTGTCCACCGGGGATTCCGAGTTCCTGGTCCTGCCGCTGACGGGTTCCTGCACCGTCACCACGGACGGCACGGCCTTCGAACTCGCCGGTCGGACAGGCGTGTTCGCCTCGGCCACCGACTTCGCGTATCTGCCGCGCGCGTCGGAGGCCCTGATCAGCAGTGCGGACGGTGGAACGTTCGCACTGCCCTCCGCCCGTACCGAGCGGAGCTCACTCTCCGCTCGGTACGGGCCCAAGGAGGACGTGCCCGTCGAGCTGCGCGGCGCCGGCGCGTGCTCCCGCCAGGTCAACAACTACTGCCTGCCGGGCACCTTCGACGCCGAGCAGCTCCTGGTCTGCGAGGTCCTCACGCCCGGCGGCAACTGGTCCTCGTACCCACCCCACAAGCACGACGAGGCCCGCCCCGGAGTCGAGTCCGAGCTTGAGGAGATCTACTACTTCCAAGTCGCGGGCGACGGAAACGGCTTCGGGTACCAGCGGGTCTACGGCACGCCCGACCGCCCCATCGAGGTGCTCGCCGAGGTCCGCTCCGGCGACACCGTGCTGATCCCGCACGGCTGGCACGGCCCGTCGATCGCGGCACCCGGCTACGACCTCTACTACCTCAACGTCATGGCCGGCCCGGGCCAGGACCGCGCCTGGCTGATCTGCGACGACCCCGCCCACGGATGGGTGCGGGAGACCTGGCGGTCCCAGGACGTCGACGACCGCCTGCCCTTCGAAGGACTCACGCAGCGATGAGCACCGTACGACTCACCACCGCCCAGGCCCTGGTCCGCTTCCTCGCGAACCAGTACAGCGAGCGCGACGGCCAGGAACAGCGCCTGATCCCCGGCGTCTGGGGCATCTTCGGACACGGCAACGTGGCCGGCGTCGGCCAGGCGCTGCTCCAGGCCGCCGTCACCCAAGAGGCCGACCTGCCCTACTACTTGGCCCGCAACGAACAGGGCATGGTCCACGCGTCGGCGGCCTACGCGAAGATGCGCGACCGGCTGGCCACCTTCGCCTGCACCGCGTCGACGGGCCCCGGCTCGACGAACATGATCACGGGTGCGGCGCTCGCGACGACCAACCGCATACCGGTGCTCCTGCTGCCCAGCGACATGTTCGCCACCCGCGTCGCGGAACCGGTGCTCCAGCAGCTGGAGGACACCCGGGGCGGGGACGTCACCGTCAACGACGCCTTCCGGGCCGTATCGAAGTACTTCGACCGCGTCTCCCGCCCCGAGCAGCTGATCCCGGCCGCACTCGCGGCGATGCGGGTGCTGACGGACCCGGTGGAGACCGGCGCCGTGACCCTCTCCCTGCCGCAGGACGTGCAGGCCGAGGCGTACGACTGGCCGGTCGCGTTCTTCCGGCGCCGGGTGTGGCATGTGGGCCGCCCGGTGCCGGAGCCCGCCGCCGTCGAGCGGGCCGCGCGGTTGCTGCGGGGGGCGAAGCGGCCCCTGATCGTGGCCGGTGGCGGGGTCGTCTACTCCGGCGCCGAGACGGCGCTTCGGGCGTTCGCCGAGGCCACCGGTATCCCGGTCGCCGACACCCACGCCGGCAAGGGCGCCGTCCCCTGGGACCACCCCTGCGCGGTCGGCGGCATCGGCTCGACCGGCTCGTACGCGGCCGACGAACTGGCGAAGGAGGCCGACGTCGTCCTCGGCATCGGCACCCGCTACAGCGACTTCACCACCGCGAGCCACACCGTCTTCGGCAACCCGGACGTCGCCTTCGTCAACCTCAACGTCGCCCGCCTGGACGCGGTCAAGCACTCCGCGGAGCCGCTGGTGGCCGACGCCCGGCTCGGCATCGAGGCCCTCGCGGACGCGCTGGCCGACTGGGAGGCGGCCCCGGAGTACCGCGCGCGGACCCGTCAACTCATCCTCCGTACAAGGGAGATCGAGGACGGCTGCTTCACCGTGGGCCACGGTCCGCTCCCCGCGCAGACGGAGATCCTGGGCGCTCTCAATGACGTGCTCGGTGATCGTGACGTCGTCATCAACGCGGCCGGATCCCTGCCCGGCGATCTCCAACAGCTGTGGCGGGCAAGGGATCCGAAGGCATACCACGTCGAGTACGCGTACTCCTGCATGGGCTACGAGATCGCCGCCGGCGTCGGCGTGAAGATGGCCGATCCCTCACGCGAGGTCGTCGTACTCGTCGGCGACGGCTCTTATCTGATGATGGCTCAGGAGATCGTGACCATGGTCTCGGAGGGCCTGAAGGTCATCGTCGTCCTCGTCCAGAACCACGGCTTCGCCTCCATCGGCGCCCTGTCGGAGTCGCTCGGCTCGCAGCGGTTCGGCACCAAGTACCGCTACCGCGACGGCACTTCGGGCCAGCTCGACGGCGACGTCCTCCCCGTCGACCTCGCCGCGAACGCCTCCTCGCTCGGCGCGGACGTCCTGCACGCCACCTCCGTCGACGAGTTCCGTACGGCGATGGAGAAGGCGAAGGCCGCGAGCCGCACCACCGTCGTCCATGTCGAGACCGACCTGTACGGGCCCAACCCGCCCGCGCACGGCTGGTGGGACGTGCCCGTCAGTCAGACCTCCGCCCTGGACTCCACCAGCGGCGCGTACGAGACGTACGCCTCCCACAAGCACGCCCAGCGCCACTACCTGTAAGGACACCTTGCCGTGAATACCATTCAGCACTGGATCGACGGTTCGGCCGTGCCCGGCGCGGACACCGCCGCGGTGTTCGACCCGGCCACCGGCCAGGAGCAGGCCCGGGTGGTCCTGGGCGGGCCCGATGCCGTGAACACCGCCGTGAGCGCCGCCGAGCGTGCCTTCGAGTCCTGGTCGGAGTCGTCGCTGTCGCAGCGCACCCAAGTGATGTTCGCCTTCCGGCAGTTGCTCGTCGAGCACGAGGAGGAGCTGGGCCGGATCATCTCCGCGGAGCACGGCAAGACCGTGGCCGACGCGCGGGGCGAGATCACCCGAGGCCGTGAGGTCGTGGAGTTCGCCTGCGGTCTCGGGGATGTCCTGAAGGGTTCGTTCTCCGATCAGGTCTCGCGGGGCATCGACGTGCACGACTTCCGTCAGCCGCTCGGTGTCGTCGCGGGCATCACGCCCTTCAACTTCCCCGCCATGGTGCCTCTTTGGATGCATCCGATCGCCATCGCGACGGGCAACACGTTCATCCTCAAGCCGTCCGAACGCGACCCCTCCGCCGCGAACTTCGTCGCCGGGCTGTACCAGCAAGCCGGGCTCCCCGACGGTGTGTTCAACGTCGTGCACGGCGGCAAGGACGCCGTAGACGCGATCCTCACCCACCCCGGCATCGCCGCCGTCTCCTTCGTCGGGTCGACGCCGATCGCCAAGTACGTGCACGAGCAGGCCAGTTCGCACGGCAAGCGCGTCCAGGCCCTCGGCGGAGCCAAGAACCACGCCGTCGTCCTGCCCGACGCCGACCTGGAGTTCGCCGCCGACCACATCACCGCCGGCGCCTACGGCTCGGCCGGCGAGCGCTGCATGGCCGTCTCCGTGGCCGTGGCCGTGGGTGCCGCGGCGGACGGCCTGGTGGAGGTGCTGGCCCGCAAGGCCCGCGAGGTGAAGGTCGGTCCCGGTCACGTCCCCGGCGTGGAGATGGGGCCGTTGATCACCAAGGTCGCGCAGGAGCGCGTCGAGAACGCCGTCGCCACGGCCGGCGAGCAGGGCGCCACCGTCGTGGTGGACGGCCGCGGGCTCAAGGTCGAGGGCCACGAGGACGGCTTCTTCACCGGTCCGTCCCTGCTCGACCATGTCACCGTCGAGATGGACGCCTACCGGGACGAACTCTTCGGCCCGGTCCTCGCGATCGTCCGCGTCGACACCCTCGACGAGGCCATCGCCGTCATCAACGCCAACCCGTACGGCAACGGAACCGCCCTGTTCACCGCCTCCGGTGAGGCCGCGCGCCGCTTCCAGCGCAAGGTCAGGGTCGGGATGATCGGCGTCAACGTGCCGGTGCCCGTGCCGATGTCGTACTACTCCTTCGGCGGCTGGAAGGACTCCCTCATCGGCGACTCCCCCATCCACGGCCCCGAGGGCATCCGCTTCTACACCCGCCCCAAGGTCGTCACGACCCGCTGGCCGCGGACCGCCCAACAGGTCACCGCCGGCTTCGACTTCCCCACCTCCAGCTGACCTCTCTTCCCAAGGGACACCTCATGACCTCCTCCGCCAAGCCCTTGTCCGTCGCGGTGATCGGAGCCGGTATGGCCGGCCGCAGCCACGCCGCCGGATACCGCAACGCCAACACCGTGTTCGGGGCGGGACTACCCCCGGTCCGGCTGGCCGCGATAGCCGACGCCAACACCGCGCTCGCCGAGGACGGCGCGCGCCGCTACGGCTTCGAGAAGGCGCTGCCGAGCTGGGAGGCCGTCGCCGAGGACCCGACGATCGACGCCGTCAGCATCGTCGTGGGGAACGCGCTGCACCGGCCGATCGCCGAGGCACTGGTCGCGGCCGGGAAGCACGTGCTGTGCGAGAAGCCGCTGGCCGGTTCGCTCGAAGACGCCCGCGCGATGGCCGAGTTGGAGCGGACCGCCGGTGTCGTCACCGCCGTCGGGTACACCTTCCGCCGCTCCCCCGGCATCGCCGCGATCCGCGACCATGTGCGGCGCGGCGAGCTGGGCGACCTCACCCTGTTCAGCGGACGCTACTGGTGCGACTACGCCACCGACCCCAAGGGGCCGCTGAGTTGGCGTTTCAAGGGGGGTGCCGGTTCCGGCGCGCTGGGTGATGTCGGCTCGCACGTCATCGACGCCGCCGAGTACGTCGCCGGGCCCATCACGTCGGTCTCCGGTGCCACGCTGTCCACGCAGATCCCCAAGCGTCCGCTGCCGCTGGGCGCGGTCGTCGGGCACAACGCCGCTCCCGTCTCGGACGAGTTCGGCGAGGTGGAGAACGAGGACACCGCGTCCTTCACGGCCCGCTTCGAGTCCGGGCTCGTCGGCACCTTCTCCGTCACCCGTACGGGCTTCGGGCTGCCCAACGGGCTCGCGTTCGACGTGCTCGGGGTCGGCGGGCGGGCCGCGTTCGACCAGCACCGGCCGGCCGAGTACCTCTTCGACGACGCCCAGCCCGACGTCCGCACCCGCGGCGCCCGGCAGATCATCGCCGGTCCCCAACTGCCGTACTTCGCGGGCGGGGTGCCGATGGAGGCGCCGGGTGTGGGCGCGAGCAACGCCGACAACTTCACCTACCAGGCCCGGGCGTTCCTCGACCAGGTCGCGGGGGTCGCCGACCCGCTGCCGGCCTGCGCCTCGTTCGCCGAGGGGCTGCGGACCATCGAGATCATCCGCGCGATCGTCGAGTCCTCGCAGGCCGGCGGCGCCGCCGTCACCGTCCCGCCCGCCGTCTGACCACCCGTACCGATCCAAGGAGCACCCGCATGTCCCTCAAGCTCGGCGCCTACACCGCCTGTCTGCACGACCGCCCGCTGGCCGAGGCCCTCGACATCCTCAAGGAGAACGGCCTGGCCTCCGTCGAGGTCAACACCGGCGGGTTCATCCCCTCCCCGCACTGCCCGGTCGACCTGCTGCTGTCCTCGGCGACCGCGCGCGAGGAGTACCTGGCGGCCTTCGCGGACCGCGGGATGGAGCTGACCGGTCTCAACTGCAACGGGAATCCGCTCAATCCGCTCCCCGGGGTCGGCCCGAAGCACGCGGACGACCTGCGCCGTACGATCCGTCTCGCGGGCCTGCTCGGTGTGCGGCACGTGGTCACCATGTCCGGCACGCCGGGCTCCGACCCGGACGCCAAGTACCCCTCCTGGGTGGTGAATCCGTGGGACGGCGTCTACATGGACGTCCTGGACTACCAGTGGGGTGTGGCGGTCGAGTTCTGGAAGGAGATCGACGCGCTGGCCCGGGAGAACGACGTCCGGGTCGCCATCGAGATGCACCCGCACAACCTCGTCTTCTCCCCGGTCACCCTGAAGCGGCTCGTCGACGCGACCGGCGCGACCAACGTCGGTGCGGAGATGGACCCTTCGCACCTGATGTGGCAGGGCATGGACATCGTGGCCTCGATCAAGTGGCTGGGCCCGCTGGTGTTCCACGCCGCCGCGAAGGACGCGACGCTCTGCCCCGGCGCCGACATCCGCGGTGTGCTGGACACGTCGTTCACCCGCGTGCCCGCCGACGCGCCGGACAAGGTGCCCACCGGCTACGGCTTCTGGTGCAACTCCTGGCCCGAGAACCCGGCGTGGAAGTTCGTCGCCGTCGGTGTCGGCCACGATGTCGCGTACTGGACGGAGTTCCTGCGCGCCCTCGCCGAGGTCGACCCGGACATGGCCGTGAACATCGAGCACGAGGACGCCGCCTACTCCCAGACCGAGGGCCTCGCCCTGGCCGCGAAGAACCTGCACGCCGCGGCCGCCGCCCTCTAGCGCCAACTCCCCACACAAGTAATGAAGTTCACGACCGCGCCCGGTGGACAGGGCGCGGTCGTGTCGCCTTCTTCCGGCTTGGACGAACATCCAATTCTTCCGCGGTGAACGTTCGTGGCCTTCTGCGGAGACGCCACGTGAACCATAGTTGCCATCGATCAGCGGAATACTAATTCCGTATGGCGGAATTCGTGTCGGAGGTAGCTCGTGCCGCTGTCCGCACCGTCCCTGCCACGACGTACCGCGCGTGTGCTGCGCACGTCACTGTTCGCACAGGTCGCCTGCGCCCTGGTGCTCGGCGTCGTCGTGGGCCGCCTCTGGCCCCATCTGGGCACCGCCGTCCAGCCGTTGGGCGACGGCTTCGTACGGCTCATCAAGGCGGTGATCGCGCCGCTGGTGTTCTGCGTGGTGGTCACCGGCATAGCGAAGGCCGGGAATCTTCGGACCTTCGGCCGTATCGGCGTCAAGGCGCTGATCTGGTTCGAGGTGGCGACGACGTTCGCCCTGCTGCTCGGCCTGGTCGCGGGCAACCTCGTCCAGCCCGGTGCGGGCATGCACGTCGACCCGGCCACCCTCGACACGAACGCGGTCGACGCGAAGACCGGCGGCGCGGCGCTGCCGTCGACGAGCGAGTTCCTGCTGCACGCCCTGCCCGACAGCGCGGTCGGCGCCTTCGCCGAGAACTCGCTCCTCCAAGTCCTGGTCCTGGCCTGCCTGGTGGGCGCGGCCCTGCTCCACCTGGGGCACACGAAGGTGCCCGCGATCCTGCCGGCCGTCAACCAGGTGCAGGAGATCGTCTTCGCGATCGTCGGCTTCGTCATGCGGCTCGCGCCCCTCGCGGTCTTCGGCGCCACCGCACACCTCGTCGGCCAGTACGGCCTGGGCGTCATGTCGACGTACGGCAAGCTCATAGCCGTCAGTTACGGCGTGGCCGCGCTGTTCCTCCTGCTGCTCGCGGTGGCGCTGAAGGCGTTCACCGGGCTGAGCCTGTGGAAGTTCGTCCGCTACACCCGCGAGGAGATGCTGCTCGCCCTCGGCACCGCCTCCAGCGAGACCGTGATGCCGCGGATGATGCAGAAGCTGCGGCACGCCGGCTGCCGCGACGACGCGGTGGGGCTGGTGCTGCCCACCGGCTACTCCTTCAACCTCGACGGCGCCTCCATCTACCTCTCCGTCGCGACGCTGTTCATCGCGCAGGCGGTGGGCGTCGACCTCACCCTGGGCCAGCAGGTGACCGTCGTCCTGATGCTCATGCTCACCAGCAAGGGCATGGCGGGCGTGCCGGGTTCGGCGTTTCTCGCGCTGTCCGCGACCGCGTCCGCGCTCGGCGTCATCCCGGCCGGCGCGGTCGCCCTCCTGCTGGGCGTGGACCGCATCATGGACTCGATGCGGGTGGCCACCAACCTCCTCGGCAACTGCGTGGCCGCGTTCGCGGTGTCCCGCTGGGAGGGCGCGCTGGACATCTCGCAGGCGAAGCGGGCACTCGACGGGGAGTCCGCCTTCGTACCCGACCCGGAAGACCCGAACGGCGCGGACAACACGGTCGCACCTGCCGAGGGCCTCGTTCCGAGGGTGACAGCGAAGCAGGATCTCGCGCCGTAGGACAACCCCGTAGAAATACCCCCGTACGGGCCCCGCTCCGGTGGGGCCCGTACCCGTACAAGTACCCATGGTCTCGGGTCGGCCCCCTCACAGAGCCTTACGGCGACCGGTTCCGTTTCGGCATCGGCATCGGCAATCGCCGCACGCCGCAATCCAGTTGCCGGGTTGCTCGTACAACAAGGAACTCATGTGACGACCGAGACGCAGGGCGGGCTTTCCCGGAGGTCGTTCCTCGCCGTCATGGGGGCCGCCGGCCTGCTGGCCGGCGGGATGGTGGCCGTAGGCGCGCCGACCGCCGGCGCCGCGCCCGGTGCGAACGCCGAGTGGCAGATCACCAGTGAGCCCGCCGACGCCCGGACCGGGTACGCCACCGTGCTCAACGCGATCAGGCAGGGGGTCTCCTCCCACCGGGTCAGACCCGAGGGCGGCCGCCCGGTCGACGTCACCGACCAGGACGGGACGGAGCAGTACATCAGCCTCGACCTCCAGGTCGAGGAGGACAACCAGTTCATCCGGGTGTTCCTGCGCCGCTCGGACATGTACGTCATGGGCTGGCGTCCCGGCACCGTGACCACCGACGGGGGCCCGACCTGGCGCAACTTCTTCACGCTCGAATCCGACGTGGATCTGCCGGGCGCGGTCCGCACCGGCACCGGCGCCAACGTGAACACGCGCTTCGAAGGGCTGTCGAACTACTCCGACCTGGCCAACCTTTGATATGAACGTCTCACTTGGAGGAGAACAGTGACGCGGACCGCGCTCATCACAGGCGCCGGCAGCGGGATCGGGCTCGAAGCGGCCCGCCTCCTCGCCCGGGACGGCATCACCGTCGTCCTCGTCGGCCGCCGCCAGGAGGAGCTCTCCAAAGCCGAGGCCACGATCCACGCCGAGGGAGGAACGGCCCTCGCCGTCGCGGCGGACATCACCCGCGTCGACGACGTGACCCGCGTCCTCGACCGGGTCCACGCCGCATTCGGCCCGGTCGACATCCTCGTCAACAACGCGGGAAGCGCGTCGTCCGTGCTCGACCCGCAGTGGCTGCCGCACGACGAGTGGCGCCAGGTCCTGGACGTGAACCTCACCGCGGTCTTCCAGCTCACCCAGGCCGTACTGCCCGACATGCTGGACCGTGCCGGCGGGACGATCGTCACGGTCTCCTCGCTCGCCGCCGTCAACCCGAACCTGCTCGGCGGGGCGGCCTAAGGAGCGGCCAAGACGGGCGTCCGCAACTTCATGACCTTTCTGCACAACACCTTCCGCAACCAGGGGCTGCGGGCCATCACCGTGCTGCCCGGCGAGACGGACACCCCCATCCTCGACAACCGGGCCCGGCCGCCGGCCGCCGAGGAACGCGCGCACATGCTGCGGCCGCAGGACGTGGCCGAAGCGATCCACCTCGCGATCACCCTGCCCCAGCGGGTCGTCCTCCAGGAGATCGTCGTCGCCCCGACCCGGCAGCGCGACACCTCGGCCGACCTCGAGATCAGCCGCTGGGCGGGCGCCCCCGCCGACGCCTCGCCCCACGCGTGACGCCCCCGCCACTCCAGGAGAACCGCATGCCCTCCACCGTCACCGCCGGCCCGCTGTCGTCGTTCGCGCCCGCCGCGGCCGTCGCCCGGATCGCCGCCACCTCCCGCCGGACCCAACAGCCGCAGTCCGGGGGCGACTTGGTCTCCCTCGCCATGGGCGAACCCGACTTCGACACACCCGGGCAGGTGACCGAGGCCGCCCTCGCCGCCCTGCAGGGCGGTCGTACGCACTACTCACCGCTGCTCGGCGAACCGGCCCTGCGCGAGGCGCTCGCCGACAAGCTCGCCGGCATCGCCGGAGCGCCGGTCTCCCCCGCCGGCATCCTGATCACCCAGGGCGGCACCGCCGGCCTCGCCGCGTCGATCCTCTCCCTCGTCGACCCCGGGGACAGGGTGGTCATCCCCGACCCCACGTACTCCCTCTACGCCGACCTCGTCAGCATGGCCGGCGGAGTCGTCGTCCCCGTCCCGCTCGCCCGCGACCTGCACTGGGACCTCGACCTCCTGGCCGACGCCCTCGCCGGGGCGAAGCTCTTCGTCTTCTGCAACCCGAGCAACCCGACCGGAATCGTGCACAGCCGGGCCGAGTTGGAAACCCTCGCCGACCTCCTCGACGGCACGGCCACCCTCGTCATCTCCGACGAGGCCTACGCCGACCTCGACTTCACCGGCCGCCCGTTCACCTCGACGATCTCCCTCGACGGTCTGCGCGACCGTACGGTCTCCTGCCAGACCTTCTCCAAGAGTTACGCGATGACCGGCTGGCGCATCGGCTACCTCTGGGGCCCTACACCGCTGATCCAGGCCGCCGCACGCGTCCACAACACCTTCAACGGCTCGGTGAACACGGTCGTCCAGGACGCCGCGCTGGTCGCGGTGCGGACCTGCGACGCCGACATCGCACGGATGCGGGCGGAGTACGAGCGGCGCGGCGACCTCATGCGGACCGAACTCGCCAAGGTCCCGGGCCTCAGCCTGAGCACGCCCGAGGGAACGTTCTACCAATTCCCGCGCTACGACGTCGACTTGCCCTCCGTGGAGGTCGTGGCGGCGCTGCGCACGCACGGGGTCGCGGTCCGGCCGGGCAGCGAGTTCGGCGCCCGGGGCGAGGGACATCTGCGCCTGTCGTACGCTGCCGACGCGGAGTCCATCACCGAGGGCGTCCGTCGTCTGGCCCACGGCCTCTCGGCCCTGCGGTGAACACCGCCGCGACGCGAACGGGGAGTCTACCCATGCGCAGTGACACCCAGCGCAACCGCAGGCAACTCATCAAGGCCGCCGCGGAGTTGTTCGAGAACTCGCCGACGCCGGTCAGCCTGACCGAGATCGCCAAGCGCGCCGAGGTGTCCACCGCGACGGCCTACCGCCACTTCTCCTCCGTCGAGGACGTCCTGCACGCCTTCCGTGCCCAAGTCGGCTCCGAACTGCGGGACTTCAGCGCGGCGCAGACCACCCGGGGCATGCAGCGCCTCGAAGCGGTGTCCCGCCACTGGGTGTCGCTCGTCCTCGAGTACGGCGGCGCGATGGCGCAGATGCGCTCGCACCGCGGCTACCTGGAACGGCTGCGCGAGAACACCGGCTACCTCGCTCCCCAGGCGGAGGCGCTCACCGAACCCCTCCGGCAGACCACCGAGGACCTCGGCCTCGGCGACCTCGGCGACGAAGCGCTGTATCTGTGGAACGCCCTGTTCGACCCGCGCGACATCCTCGACCTCATCAAGAGCGGACGCACCGAGGACGAGGCGGCGTCCCGCCTCGTGGCCGCCCTGCGCGGCGCCCTCATCGGCTGGTCCACGGCGCCTGACCGCAAGTACGACAGACGTCCGGAGCTGCTCACGGGCGACTCACCGGGGCCCCGGCTCACCCACCGGCTCAGGTGGACTCGCGGACGACGAGTCGGCAGGGAACGCTGTGCAGTCCGGGCGCCGGCTCGGAGTTGATGGCGTCCAGCAGCAGGAGGGCGGCCCGTCGGCCGACCTCCGAGAGGTCCGTGTCGATCGTGGTGAGGGGCGGACGGGAGGCCAGGGCCATGACGTCCCAGTTGTCGTACCCCACGATCGACACCCGGCCGGGAACGTCCAGGCCGTTCTCGCGCAGCGCGTCGGCGACGCCTCTGGCGATCTGGTCGTTGCCGCAGAAGAAGGCGTCCGTGTCGGGTGCGGTGCGCAGCACCGCTTCGGCGGCGCGGCGGCCCCATGCCTCGCTCCACTCCCCGAAGTGGACCCGGCCGGTGGCGAGTTCCATGGCGGAGTGCCTGAGCAGTTCGAGGGTGTGGTGGGCGCGGTCGCGGGCGGCCGCGTGGTGCGCCGGGCCGGTGATGTGCGCGATCCGGCTGCGGCCGGTGCCCAGCAGGTGCTCGATGGCCAGCTGGGCTCCGCTCCGGTCGTCGGACACGACGGAGATGTCGTCCGGGTCCGTGGACGGCGAGAGCGCGTAGACCGTCGGGATCGGTTCGATGCCTTTCAGCGGCGGCCGCGGGTCGGTCCTCCGGCCGGTCACGATGATGCCGTCCACCCGGCGGTCCATGAGATTGCGCAGGTGGTGCTGCTCGCGGATGGCGTCGCCGCGGGTGTCGCACAGCAGCACGGAGATCTTTCCGGCGCCGAGCGCGTCCTCGGCCCCGAGGAGGACGGGCGTGCTGAAGCGGCCGATCCCGTCCGTCGTCATCAGCCCGACGGTCCAGCTGCGGCCGGTGTGCAGGCTCTGCGCCTGCTGATTGGGCCGGAAGTCGAGTTCCTCGACGGCGTCCAGGACCCGCTGCCGGGTCTCCGGGCGCATGCTCCCACTGCCGTTCAGCGCCTTTGAGGCCGTCCCGACACTGACACCGGCCAGCTTGGCCACGTCGGCCAGCTTCGCCCGCCCGGTGGGCGGAAGACTTGGAACGGCGGTCACACGCAACCCTTTTCCTGGATGACATCGGCAGCAGCATCCTGACACCGTTCGCGGCAGCTGGCCAGCCCCGACCAGGGGAGGAAAATGTTTGGGCAGACCTCTTGACGCGCACTCGGTCCCGTTCCTACCTTTCCCGGCAGAAAAACGTTTTCCTAAACGGGTTCGAGAGACGGAGCAACGCCCCTCGGACCTCAGGGACGCCCTGACGCACTTCGCGCGCCGGGTCTCCGTCTTGCTTCCCGCCTACCTCTCCGGAGAGCCATGCCCCGCCCACGTTCCACCGCGCTTTCCTCCCCGGCCCCGTCCCCGTCCGAACCGGCAGGCACCGGCACCGGACCGGTCCGCCTCGGACCGGACGCCAAGGCCGCACTCTCGCCTGCCGCGGTCGAGGTGCGCGCCGGCTTCTGGAGCACCCGCCGCGAGGTGAACGCGCGCGTCTCCCTCCCGCAGGGCCCCGAACTGCTGGAGTCGGCGGGGAATCTGCACAACCTGCGGCTGGCGGCGGGCGCGGTCGAGGGCGAGTTCCGGGGCGCGTACCCGTTCGTGGACACCGACGTCTACAAGTGGCTGGAGGCCGCCGCCTGGCAGCTCTCCCAACAGCCCGACGCCGAACTGGAGTCGGAGGTCGACCGGATCATCGGCCTGGTCGCCGCCGCCCAGCAGCCCGACGGCTACCTGAACACGTGGTTCCAACTGGTCAAGGGAGGCGAGCGGTACAAGGACCTGCGCTGGGGCCACGAGCTGTACTGCGCCGGCCATCTCATCCAGGCGGCCGTAGCCCACCACCGGGCCACCGGTCGGCCCCAACTCCTGGACGTGGCCCGCAGGTTCGCCGACCACATCGACTCCGTGTTCGGCCTCCCCGGCAGCGGCAGGGAGATCGACGGCGTCGACGGCCACCCCGAGGTCGAGACCGCCCTGGTGGAGCTGTACCGGGAGACCGGCGAGCGCCGCTACCTCGATCTGGCCGGCTACTTCGTCGGCCGTTTCGGCCATGGCCTGCTGGGCGGCGAGGCGTACTGCCAGGACCGGGTGCCGCTGCGCGAGGCGGACAACGTGGAGGGCCACGCCGTACGGCAGTTGTACCTGCTGGCCGCCGCCGCGGATCTGGCGACCGAGACCGGGGAGTCCGAACTCCGGGCCGCGAGCGAGCGGTTGTGGCGGGCGATGACCACGACCAAGACCCACCTCACCGGCGGACTCGGCGCGCACCACGACGAGGAGGACTTCGGCGACCCGTACGAACTGCCCAACGAGCGTGCCTACTGCGAGACCTGCGCCGCCATCGCGTCCGTCCAATGGAGCTGGCGCATGGCCCTGCTCACCGGCGAGGCCCGCTACTCCGACCTGATCGAGCGCACCCTGTACAACGGCTTCCTGGCGGGAGTGTCGCTGGACGGCGAGCGCTGGCTGTACGTCAACCCGCTCCAGGTCCGCGACGGCCACACCGACCCCGGCGGCGACCAGTCGGCCCGCCGCACCCGCTGGTTCCGCTGCGCCTGCTGCCCGCCGAACGTGATGCGGCTGCTGGCCTCGCTGGAGCACTACCTCGCGTCCGGTGACGAACAGGGCCTGCAGATCCACCAGTTCACCACCGGCCGCTACTCCTACGGCGAGATGTCCGTCCGCGCCGAGACCGACTACCCCTGGCACGGCACGATCGCCCTCACCGTCGAGGACACCCCCGACCGGCCGTGGACCCTGTCCCTGCGCGTCCCGCAGTGGTGCCGCGAATTCCGGGTGCGCGTCGGGGAGTTGTCGTACGACCAGACGGACGCGCCGGTCGAGGACGGGTGGCTGCGCCTCGAACGGACCTGGGCGCGGGGCGACTCGGTCGTCCTGGAGCTGGTGCTCGAACCCCGGCTGACCGCCGCCGACCCTCGCGTGGACGCCGTGCGCGGCTGTGCGGCGATCGAGCGCGGGCCGCTCGTGTACTGCCTGGAGCAAGTGGACGTCCCCGGCGGCGGTCTGGACGACATCGTCCTCGACCCCACACGCCCGCTCGCCGTGAAGCACCGCCCGGATCTGCTCGGCGGGGTCACCACCGTCGTCACCGCCGGGTACCGCAGGCGCCTTGCGGACGACGGGAGTTGGTGGCCCTACCGGGCCCCCGCACCCGACGCCGCGCCGACCGGCGACCTGGTCGAGCTCACCGCGATCCCCTACTACGCGTGGGCCAACCGCCAGGACGGCGCCATGCGCGTCTGGCTGCCCACCTCCTGAGCCCCGCGCGCCCACCCCCTGTCTCCCTCCTACGAGCCGCACCAAGACAACGAGGTCACCGTGAGAAACACCCGCCGCACCCTCCTCACCGCCATAGCCGCCGTCGGCGCGCTCACCTCGGTCGCCGCCTGCGGGGGCGGTTCCGACTCCTCCGCGTCCGGTTCCGGGAAGACCGGCGGGACGTACAACTTCTGGGACCCGTACCCGCAGTTCGACGCCTCCTCGGCGTGGGGCAAGCTCGTCACCAAGTGCGGCAAGGACGCCGGGGTCAAGGTCAAGCGCACCAGCATGGACACCACGGACCTGGGCAACAAGGCGCTGCTCGCCGCCCAGCAGGGCAACGCCCCGGACGTGATGCTGGTGGACAACCCGGTCGTCTCCACGCTCGTGGAGGCGGGGATCCTCAACAAGACGAGCGACCTCGGCCTCGACACGTCGTCGATCCAGAAGAACATCCTCGGCGCGGGCGTCATCGACAACGCCTCCTACGGGGTGCCCATCGGCGCCAACACCCTCGCGCTCTACTACAACAAGAAGATCCTCACCGCGGCCCACGTCGACCCCGCGTCCGTCAAGGACTGGGCCTCGCTCACGGCGGCGCTGAAGAAGGTCAAGGCGGCCGGGAAGAAGGGCATCACCTTCTCCGCGATCAACACGGAGGAGGGCAGCTTCCAGTTCCTCCCGTGGTTCTGGGGCGCGGGCGGCGACCTCACCAAGCTCGACTCGGACAAGGGCGTCGCCGCGCTGTCGCTGTGGAAGCAGTGGGTCGACGGCGGATACGCGCCGAAGGACGTGCTGCAGAACACCCAGACCACCAGCTGGCAGGAGTTCGCCACCGGCGACTACGCGTTCAGCGAGAACGGCACCTGGCAGCTCGGCAACGCGGACAAGGCCGGCTTCGCCTACGGCGTCATCAACATCCCCGGGCAGAACGGCGGTTCGGCGCCGGTGCCGACCGGCGGCGAGTTCGTCACCGTCCCGGTGCAGAAGAACACCTCCCGCTACGACGTCAGCAAGAAGATCGTCACCTGTCTGACGAACTCGACGAACCTGCTGACCACCGACACGACCCTGACGTACGTGGCGCCCACCGCCCAGGTGCAGGCCCAGCAGGTGAAGCAGAACCCCGAACTGAAGCCGTGGATCGGCGCGGTGGCCGCCGCGCGCGGCCGCACCAGCGGCGGTCTGGGCACCAAGTACCCGACGATCTCCCAGCCGATGTGGACCGCCGTGCAGAACGCCCTGTCGGGCGGCAAGAGCCCGCAGGCGGCCCTCGACGCCGCTCAGACGGCCGCGAGCAAGGGCTGACACCGGCCTCCGCGCTTCTCCGGAAACCGCATCGCCACCGCCGGGACACCGCCGCCGGCCCGGACACGCCACCCGCATCCAGGAGTACCCATGACCATCGCCCGCGTCGACCGCCGCGCGCAGCGGTCCCCGGCCGGGTCCGGGGCGACCGGCACCGGACAACGGACGGACACGTCGGACCTGCGGCGCCGACAGCGCCGCGGCAGCCGGCTCACCGCGCTCGCCTTCATCGCCCCACTGCTCGTCTACCTCGCCGCCTTCTACCTCTATCCGCTCTACCGCAACCTCGACCTGAGCCTGCGCGACTACACCGTCCGGTCGTTCGTGCAGGGCGACGCGCCCTTCTCCGGCCTCGACAACTTCAGGACCGTCCTGGACGACCCCACGTTCGGCCCGGCGATGCGCCACACCCTGGTCTTCACCTTCGCGTCGATCGCGTTCCAGTACGTGGCCGGGCTCGCCCTCGCGGTCTTCTTCAACCGGCACTTCCGGCTCGCCGGAACCCTGCGTGCCCTGTTCCTGATCCCCTGGCTGCTGCCGCTGATCGTGTCGGCGTCGACCTGGTCGTGGATGTTCAACAGCGAGTCCGGTGTCATCAACTACGCCCTGCACTTCGTGGGCGTGTCCCCGGTGGACTGGCTCAACTCGCCCGACTGGGCGCTGACTTCGGTCGTCATCGCGAACATCTGGATCGGCATCCCATTCAACCTCGTCATCCTCTACAGCGGGCTCCAGAACATCCCCGCCGAGCTGTACGAGGCCGCGTCCCTGGACGGGGCCGGGGCCTGGCAGCAGTTCCGCCGCATCACCTTCCCCCTGCTGCGCCCGGTGTCGGCGATCACCCTGCTCCTCGGACTCGTCTACACGCTCAAGGTGTTCGACCTGATCTGGATCATGACCAAGGGCGGTCCGGGCGACGCCTCGTCCACCCTCGCGACCTGGTCGTACCAGCTCGGCTTCGGCACGCTGCTGCCGAAGTTCGGCCCCGGCGCGGCCGTCGGCAACATCCTCATCCTCATCGCGCTCGTCTTCGGCCTGCTCTACATCCGCGTCCAGAGGAGGCAGGAAGCGTGAAGTCCCGTACGGGAAAACGCCGTTACACCGTCATCGGCGTCCTGCTGACCGCGCTGATGCTCTTCCCGGTGTACTGGATGATCAACGTGTCCCTCACCCCGCAGCAGGACATGCGCAAGACCCCGCCCGACCTGCTGCCCCTGCACCCCACCTTCGAGGGCTACCGGGCCGTCCTGAACGACCAGTTGCCCTACCTCGGCACCAGCCTGCTCATCGGCCTGGGCACGGTCGCCCTCACCCTGGTCCTCGCCGCCCCGGCCGGATTCGCCCTGGCCAAACTGCGCCCGCTGGGCGGCGGAACCCTCGGACTCGCCCTGCTGGTAGCCCAGATGATCCCCGGCATCGTCATGGCGATGGGCTTCTACGGCATCTTCCTCGACCTCGGCCTGCTCAACTCCTGGTGGGGGCTGATCGTCGCGGACTCCACCATCGCCGTGCCGTTCGGCGTGATGATCTTCACGGCCTTCATGTCGGGCATCCCCGGCGAACTCATCTCCGCGGCCCGCATCGACGGCGCCGGCACCTGGCGCACCTTCCGGTCCGTGGTGCTTCCGGTCAGCCGCAACGCGGTGGTCACCGTGTCGCTCTTCAGCTTCCTGTGGGCCTGGTCCGACTTCGTCTTCGCCAACACCCTTGACGGCGGCGGCGATCTGCGGCCGATCACCCTCGGCATCTACAAGTACATCGGCAACAACAACCAGGAGTGGAACGCGATCATGGCCACCGCCGTCGTCGCGTCGATCCCGGCGGCCGTCCTCCTGGTCCTCGCCCAGCGCTACGTGGCCGCGGGCGTGACCGCCGGCGCGGTCAAGGACTGATCCACGATGCCGGCCGCCCCGGGCCCCCGGGTCGGGCGGGGTCGCGGGCCGCCAATGCCTCCCCGAGCCGCCTCCGCACCGCATCGCAACTCCCCGCACCGCACTGAGCAAGTCCCCCTCCCTTCCTCAGGAGAGCCGCTGATGTCATACCTGAGCCACCGTCACCGCCCCAGAGTGCCCCTCGGCCGCGCCGGCGCCACCACGCTGGCCACCGCCCTGGCCGCCACCGCCATCGCCCTGACGGGCACACCCGCCCAGGCCACCCCCACGTCGGCCACCACCTTGGTCGTCAACGCCGCGCAGAACCTGCGCTCCGTCACCCACGTCGGCACGGGCAGCCTCTACGGCCTCGCCACCGCGAGCACCCCCGCCGACAGCCTCGTACAGGCCCTGAAGCCCAACACGTTCGTCCAGATGGCGCCCGGCGGCAGCCAACTCCCCAACGGAGAGCCCGCGCCCGCGGGTGACGCCTTGGTCGTCGCGCCGAAGGCCGCGGCCGCGGGGGCCAAGGTCGTCGTACGGATGCCGGACTGGTATCCGAACTTCCCGTACCAGTGGGTGAGTTGGAGCAACTGGCTCTCGGCGGTCGACCAGCAGGTCGCCTCGGTGAAGTCCTCCGGCGCCGGCAACATCAGCGCGTACGAGCTGTGGAACGAGCCGGACTGGACCTGGGACACCACCAACGCGGGCGCTTTCGACGCCGGTTGGGCCCGTACGTTCAAGGAGGTCCGCACCAAGGACACCACCACCCCGATCCAGGGTCCGAGCTACTCGGCGTGGAACCAGTCCTGGATGACCACGTTCCTCACCGACGCCAAGGCCAGCGGTACGGTCCCCGACGTCATCGCCTGGCACGAGCTCCAGGGCAGCTCCGGCATCGCCGCCCACGTCGCGGCCTACCGCTCGCTGGAGAGCAGCCTCGGCATCAGCCCGCGCCCGATCGCCATCGAGGAGTACGGCACGCCCACCGAGATGGGCAACTCCGGCGCCCTCATCGGCTACGCCGCCAAGTTCGAGCGCGCGGGTGTCCGCGACGCCGAGCTGGCCTTCTGGAACCACTACGGCACCCTCGGCGACACCCTGACCGACACCGGCGGCTCGCCCAACGGCTCCTACTGGACGTACAAGTGGTACGGCGACATGTCCGGGAACATGCTCACCACCACACCGCCCGCGCAGACCGGCATCGACGGTCTCGCCTCCCTCAACGGCGCGGGCAACCAGATCAGCGTCATCGCCGGCGGCTGCACCGGCTCGTGCGCCGTCACGGTCAACGGGCTCTCCTCCCTGTCGGCCTACGGCAGCACCGTCCACGTCAAGTTGGAGTACAGCCCCGACACGGGCCGCACCACCGCCTCCCCGGGCCCGATCACCGTCTCCGACACGGACTACACCGTCTCGAACGGCTCGATCACCGTGCCGGTCACGATGAACGCCAGTGACGGCTACCACCTGACGATCACCCCCAGCGGCACCTCGACGTCCCTGGCCGGCCGCTACCAGATCACCAACAAGAACAGCGGCCTCGCCCTGGACACCCTCAACGCGGCCACCGCGCAAGGCACTTCGGTCGTCCAGGCCACGTCCACCACCGGCACCGACCAGAACTGGACCCTCGTGGCCGCCGGCCAGGGCCTCTACAAGATCGTCAATCAGAAGAGCGGGCTGCTGCTGGGCATCACCAACGCGGGCACCAGCAATGGCGGCACCGCCCTGATCTGGGGCGACAACGGCACCGCCGACCACCTCTGGCAGGTCATCCCGGCCCGCGACGGCTACGCCAAGATCGCCAACTACAACAGCGGCCTCCTGCTCGGCGTCGACCAGATGAGCACCACCTCCGGCGCCCAGGTCCTGCAATGGTCCGACAACGGCACCGCCGACCACCTGTGGAAACTCACCTCACGCTGAGGCAACCGCCAAGGGTCCCGCGTTGGTCGTCCACGACGAACGCGGGAAGGACCTCACCCGGCCCTGGAACGGCAGTGCGTGGCCTTGGCCGCCGAGCGGCGCACCGAAGCTGATCTGGAGGCGATGGCCGCACCGCCGGCCCGAGCGCAGAACCCCACGCTGGACATCACCGAGTGGCTGAGCACGGACCTGGAGTTCCACACGGCCGTCACTCGCGCGGCGGGCAACCGCATTCTCCCCGCCTTCTTCGAAGCCATCCACGACCAGGACACCGACCGTTCCTGTGCGCGACCACTCGACCACGTGAACCATCTGGACGAGGTACGCACCCAAGCACTCGCCGACCGCCGGGCACACGAGGTCCCGACCCCCAGCCCGCTCCCCCAGGACCGGGCCTCCGCTGCGGCAGCCCGGCCGGTCGGGGTGAGCCGCTGTCACTGCCAGTAGAACGAGGCGAGGCGGTCACAGTGCGGTGACGTCGGTGCGCCGGCCGTCCGGCTTGAAGGGCAGCGCCGTGACCGTCGCGCGGATCTCCCGCTGCGGGGTGCCGGGACGGCCCCACAGGACGACGACCTCCGTGCCGGGTGCCGTGTGCGCCGGGTCGAGCACGCACAGGGAGATCATCGACCGCAGGGTCGGGCTCACCGTCCGGCCCGTGGCCACGCCCACCGGATCACCCGCCACCAGGACCTGGTCGAAGTGGGGACCGCGGCCGCGCGGCATCTCCATCTGGTCCGGCAATTCGGCCTCGCTCAGGAGCGAGGTGAGGACGGCGGCGACATCCTGTTCGTTCCACCGCAGACCTACCAACTGCCGTGTGGGTACGCCGCTCTCGGCATCCCTGACGAGTGCGTCCCGGCCGATGAAGTCGCGGTCGGGGACGCCCTTGCGGAAGCCCCAGCCGAGCTCGCCGGGCTTGCGGAAGTAGTCGGTCACCCCGCCCGCCGGGACGAAGCTGCCGGTCGGCACACCCTTGCGGAACTGCCTCGGCGCGCCCGGCGTGAGGATCGACGCCGGCAGATAGTCCAGCCCGTTGGTCGCGATCCCGGCCTCGATGTGCTGAACAGGCTGGGCGCGGAAGCCCAGTTGACGGATGCCGACGCCCTGCCCGCTCGCCACGACCGCCGCCCAGATCCCGTTGGCGTGTTCGGTTGGCCCATGCAGCTCGTACCCGAGTTCGCCCGAGATCCCGGTACGCAGGACCCGTACCGGAACCCCGTCGACCGTCGACACACGGCTGCGGCTGAAGCCGATGTCGCGGAGATCGTCCCCCGTCAGCTTCTCCAGCGTGGCCAGGGACGCCGGCCCCTGGACGCCGAAGATGAACACGTCGGGGCTGATGTCGGTGGCCGCCGCGTCCCAGCCGCCCAGGCTCAACTGCCACAGCAGCCAGTCGCAACTGCCCGCGGTGTAGACGAACTCGTCGGGTCCGAGCCGGCACAGCACGCCCTCGGAGGCGACCCAGCCGTTGTCGTCCAGCTGCACATGGTGCTTGATCTGCCCGGTCTCGAAAAGGGACAGGTCCCGCATCCCCAGCCGGCTCAGGAACGCGAGCGCCTGCGGGCCGTGCACCTTGATCTTGTGCAGGGAGGTCCAGTCGCCGACGTAGCACGAGCCGACATGGGCGGCGCTCTCCTCGACCCAGTCCGTGTACTCCTCGGGAAGCAGGAGCTGCGCGAAGCGGCCGTAGGTGCCCCGTGTGTTGCCCTCGTCCTGGGCCGCGGCGGCCGGGCTGAACATCGCCGGGCGCTCGGTGACGAACGGTGCGTCGTTCAGCCGGAGGACCGCTTCATAGGTACTGCGCTGTTGTGAGAGAAGGTCCATTTCACTCTCCGTCGCGTGGCCGTCGTCCAGGGTGCCGTCCGGAGCGGCACCCCGGTGCTAGATCGATTAAGTCGGACGGTAACAGGCGTTTCGGGGCGAGGCGAGAGTCGTGAAGCACCATTGATCGGTCACGCGGCGCAAGCAATGCGGAACTTCCGCGCACCGCCGGACCGGTCAGGAGCGGCGGCGCCCGCGCCGTCGTACCGGCAGATGCAGCAGGTCCGTGCCCAGCACCATCGAGCCGCCGAAGTCGGCCCGGCGTGCGCTGTCGCGGAGCAGGCGGCGCCAGGTCGCGTCGGAGACCGCGGTCTGCTGTCCCGGGCCGAGGTGGGTCGCGACCAGCGTCCCCGCGTCCGACTCGGCCGCGATCCGGCCGAGTCGGGCCACGTCCGTGTGGGTCGAGGTGATGTGGTCGATCAGCGCCTGGGGCAGGCCGAGACTCGCGAGACCCGCTGGATACAGGGCTTCGTGGACAAGGACGTCCGCGTGCGCCGCGAGCTTGACGATGTTCGGGGTCGGTGCCGTGTCGCCGGAGAAGACGACGCTGCCGTGGTCCGTGTCGAAGCGGTACGCGTAGGCGGGGAACACCGCGCCGTGCGGGACCAGGACGGCGGTGACCTTCACGTCGTCGTTCTCCATCACGGTGAACGGGGCCATGGCCGGCGCGGAGTTGGTCGCCGAGGCGCTGGCACCGGACGGCGGCAGTACGTCGTGGACGGTGAGCAGGGTCGCGGGGTCGATGCCCGCGTGCTCGGTCATGAAGAAGGTCGGCGACGCCGCGTACGCCTGACCCGCCAGCCTCGTCATCTCGACGGTGCCCGGCACGATCCCGGGAGCCCCGGCGACGGTCGACGCGATACCGGCGGAGCCAGGGCCGTAGACCTCGATCGGGTTCTGGAAACCCTGTGCGCCCGAGGCGCCCGCCGACAGCAGGGGGAACGAGTAGTAGTCGACGATGTGGTCCGCGTGCAGGTGGGTGAGGAAGATCCCGGCCAGCGACGGCATCGACAGACCGGCGCGCAGATACTGGGTCACCGCTCCTCGTCCGCAGTCGACGACATACGTCCTGCCGTTCACCGTCAGCGCCGACGAGATGCCGTACCGGGTCGCCAGAGGCGGCGGCCCGCCGTTGGTACCGAGCAGCGTCACGGACAGGCCCGTACCGGAGGCCGCGGATCCGGTGTTCGTCGCCGCCGCGGCCTGTTCGGCGCCGAGCAGTGGTGTGGCGACGACGGCAGCGGCGGAAGCCGCCATCGCGCCGAGCATCGTCCGGCGGGACGTCGGTTCACCCAGGGGTTCGCACATGAAGAGACAGCTCCTTCGTGGCTCGGTTCGCGTTGCCACAGTGGCCACACCGAGCACGACTGTCCATCAGTCGGTACAAAATATGAGTTCCCATGACGAACAGTAAGATTTCGCGCCGCGCAAGTATGTGCTGACGTCAACGGCCGATCGTGGGAATCGGGTTCTCCGCGAACCACTGGGCGAGGAAGTCCAGGAAGACCGTGATCTTGCGCTGGGTACCCGGCCCGGGCCCATGGATCGCGTAGAGCGGCCGGTCGGGTGCCGCCAGGTGGGGCAGCTGGACTTGGAGGGCCCCGGAGACGAGATCGTCGTAGGCGGACCGCTGCGGCAGCAGGGCGATGCCGCGCCCGTGGACGGCCGCCTTCTGCAGGGCGATGTAGGAGTTGGACGAGAAGGCCACGTTGCGGATCTTGTGCAGCGTGGAGGTGGGGCCGTGCCCGATGCGCCAGACCGGGTCGTTGACGTGCACGAGGCAGTCGCGGGCGGCCAGGTCGTTGGGGTGCGTCAGGGGTCCGTGTTCGTCGACGTACGTCTTCGACGCGCACAGGACGAAGGGCAGCGAGGCGATCTTCTTCAGGCGCACGTTGGAGTCCCGGAGGTCCCGGGTGTGGAACGCCAGGTCGAAACCGCCGTCCAGGAAGTCGTACGTCCGGTCGGAGACGCCGCCCAGCTCGAACCGGATCTGGATCTTCGGGTGCGCGGCGGAGAAGGCGGCGATGGCGTCGCCGAGGTCCAGGCTCCCGATCCACTTCGGACAGATGATGCTGAGCACGCCCTCCGCCCGGTCGTGCAGATCCGCGATGTTGGAGTCCTCGGCGTCGATCTCCTTCACGATGCGGGAGGCGAACTCGGCGTAGCGCAGGCCCGGTTCGGTCAGGCTCACCGAGCGGGCCGTGCGGTTGACCAGCCGGACGCCGACCTGCCGCTCCAGCTCGGCGACATGCCGCGACACCAGTGATCCCGACGACCCCAGCGCCTTGGCCGCGCCGCTGAAACTGCCGAGGTCGGCGACGATGACGAAACAGCGCATGAGAAGCAGACGGTCCATGGCGGTCCTCCGGTCGTCCACGGCGCCGGTGTCCCTCCGGGCCGCGTCGAACATGGGGCGATGCAGTTGGGCGGAGCCGTCTCGCAGGCGGCGAACCTGGACGGCGGACGATGAGAGAGCGGAGGACCGTCAGGATCACATCGGTCAACGCTTCTACCATCACTATATCGATCTAGTGAACGTAACAGAACCCACTCGCGACCGCGAGGCCTGAGCTGGAAAACCCGGTGCGGTGCAGCGCGGCGCGGCGGGTCCGCGGTCTTTGTGATCGACGAGCGGTACGTGGACGAGGACACCTCGGCGGCCGCACCGGGCAGGCACCTACCATGGCCGGTGTGAGGATGACAGCGACTGACCGGCGACAACTCATCACGCGGGCTGCGGGTGAGCTGTTCATCGCGCGCGGCTACGCCGGTGTCTCCATGGAGGACGTCCTGACGGCGGTGGGCGGCTCCAAGGCGACCCTCTACCGCTATTTCACCGACAAGAGCGCCCTGTTCCGCGCATCAGTGGAGGCGCTGTGCGACGAGTGGTCCCAGCCGCTGCACACGTTCACGCCGAGCAGCGAGAACCTCACGGAGACCCTGGTCGCGCTCGGTGAACACTTCGCCGGCGTCGTCCTCACGCCCGAGGCGATCGCCCTGCACCGCCTGGTCACCGCCGAGGCCGTACGCATTCCCGGGCTCGGCGAGGTCTTCGCCGAGCACGGACCGAACGCGGGCCACGCGGTGCTCGGGCGATGCCTCCAACAGGCCTGCGACGACGGGCTGATCAAGGTCGAGGACCCGGTGCGAGCGGCGGAACAGCTCTACCAGGCCATGCTCGGCCACGCCCAGATGCGACTGCTGACGGACGCGCCGGTCAAGCTGACCGACGCCGAGATCCATGCGTCCATCAACGAGGCGGTACGGGTCTTCCTGCACGGCGTCTCCGTCGACCCTGTCTGACCTTCCCGGGTGGAAGCCCGCCGTACCCGGCACATGTCTTGCCCTCGAAACGTACTGTACCGTACCGTACAGTCGCCCGAGTGCCAGGCGTGAAGGGACGGCCGATGCCGACGACGACGATCCGAGCCGAACATGTGGGAAGCCTGCTGCGCCCCGAGGAGCTGCTGGCGGCGCGCGCCGCACACCGGCGCGGCGCGCTCGCGGACGAGCGGCTCGCGGAACTGGAGGACCAGGCCGCGGCAGCCGCGGTGAAGCTCCAGCAGGACGCCGGGATCCAGGTCTTCACCGACGGCGAGGTACGCCGGGACGACTTCATGGCCTCGGTGGTGGAGACGGTCGGCGGGCTGTCACCCGCCGAGGAGTCGTCGGCCCGGCCTCGCTGGATCCGTGACAGTGACGGCGCCGAACTCGACGGCGACGTCGCGTCGGTGGCCATCACGGAGCCCCTGTACCGGCGGACGCCGCTGTCCCTCGCCGAGGCCCGATGGCTGTCCGGGAACGCACCGGGGCCGTACAAGATCACGATGGCCAGTCCGACGATGGTGGCGGGCTTCTGGCGACCGGGGGTGTCGGACGACGTCTATCCGACCCGACGGGACGCGGTGGCCGCGCTGGCCGGCATCCACCGGCAGGACATCGCCGACCTGATCGGTGCCGGAGTCTCCTGGCTGCAACTCGACTCGCTCGCCTACTGGGCCAACATCGATCCCGAGGCCGCCCGGATGCGCCGGGTGACGGACCTGGAGGGGCATCTCTCCCACATCATCGACACGGACAACGGCCTGATCCGGTCCGCCCGTTCGCGGCGCCCCGGCATGACCCTGGCCATGCACTTCTGCCGGGGCAACATGCGCAGCGCCTGGTCCGCCCGGGGCGGCTACGAGCCCATCGCGGAGCGGGTGTTCGGCGAGGTCGAGGTCGACCGCTTCCTGCTGGAGTACGACACGGAGCGCTCCGGCGGCTTCGAGCCGCTGCGGTTCGTGCCGCCCGCCAAGACCGTCGTCCTGGGGCTGGTGTCGTCCAAGGTGGCCGAGCTGGAGTCGGTCGACACGCTGCGCCGGCGCATCGACGAGGCGTCGCGGTATCTGCCCCTGGAACAGCTCGCCCTCAGTCCGCAGTGCGGGTTCGCCTCGACGAGCCAGGGCAATCTGCTGACCGTCGACGACCAGCGCCGCAAGCTGGAACTCGTCGCCGAGACGGCACGTCTGGTCTGGGGCTGACGGCGGAACACCGATCCGGGGCCTGATGCGGCGGGCGGGCACTCGGGGGCCTGGGCGATGGCGGGGACCTCAGGCACCGTAGCGGCCAGGGGTTGGGAGCTGTGCCGGCCGGGGGCAGGCGAGGGCTCGGGCTCCGTAGCAGGCGGGGGCTCAAGCGCTACAGCGGCCGGGTCTCGGGCGCCAGGGTGAGCGGGGCCTCAGGCACCGACGCCGCCGAGTACTCAGGCGCCGGGGCGGGCGGCGAGCCGTTGGTGCGGCTTCGCGTCGTAGGGCGGACCGTTGGACGCGATGGTCAGCAGCCTCTCGGCCTTCAACTCGGTTTCCTGCCACTCCCGTTCGGGGTCCGAGCCCCAGGTGATGCCTGCTCCGGCGCCGAAGTTGAGGCGCTGCCGGGCCCGGTCGATCCAGAACGTGCGGATGCCTACGGCCAGTTCGCCGGTGCCGCGATCGGCGTCGACCCAGCCGATGCCGCCGCAGTACGGCCCGCGCGGCGCGGTCTCCAGGGCGGTGATGATGGCAAGGGCGCTCTCCTTCGGGGCGCCCGTGACGGATCCCGGCGGGAAGGTCGCCGCCAGCAGTTCGGGCCATCCTGCTCCGTCCCGCAGTTCTCCGCGCACCGTGGAGACCAGGTGGACGAGGCCGGGATGGCGTTCCACCGCGCACAGGTCCGGCACGGTGACGCTGCCGGTGGCGCACACGCGGCCGAGGTCGTTGCGGACCAGGTCGACGATCATCACGTTCTCGGCGTGGTCCTTCTCCAGGAGATCCGCCTCGGTACGCCCGGTGCCCTTGATGGGGCCCGACTCGATCAGCCGCCCTTCGCGACGCAGGAAGAGCTCCGGAGAGGCTGTGGCCACCTCAAGTCCCAGGCCCGGCAGCCTGATCAGGCCCGCGTACGGCGCGTGGTGCCGTGCCGCCAACCGGTCGGCCAGCGCCTCGATGTCGGCGTCGGCCGCTATGGGTGCCGACAGCACGCGGCACAGGTTGGCCTGGTAGACCTCGCCGCGCGCGATGTGCTCGCGGATCCGACGTACGCCCGCCGTGTACGCGTCGCGGTCCAGCGAACTGGCCCACTGCCCGGGCACGGGCCCGTCCCATCGGGCACCTCGGACGGGGTGCTGCGCGACCGACCGTACGTCACGGAAGCGGGCGCACGTCAGGCGTCCTTCGAAGTCGGCCACGACGGCCCAGAAGCCCGCGGAGTCGAGCGCGGCGGGGTCATGCGTGACGTCGGCCAGTCCGGTCGCCACCCGGCCGCCGAGCCGGGCCAGCGGGGGCAGTTGCATCATGTCCGGCACCTTTCCCGAGCACGGACGAACAGCGCGGGCACGCGGCAGCGCCCTGGGAGCCGACCGCCCGACTCGCCTATGCGGGCACGGTCTCGGACTCGGTGTTCCACTCGGCCGCGCGGAGCGTGTTGACCATCAGCATGGCGATGGTCATCGGCCCGACCCCGCCCGGTACGGGGGTGATGCGACTGGCGATGCCGTCGAGTTCGGCGGCGCGGACGTCACCGGTCAGACCCTCGGGCGTGCGGTGGATGCCGACGTCGATCACGGTCGCGCCGGGCTTGACGTGCTCGGGTCCGACGAGACCCCGTACACCGGTGGCGACGACGACGATGTCGGCGGGGCGGGTGACGGCGGCTAGGTCGGCGGTGAACTCGTGGGCGACCGTGACGGTGGCGCCGCGCCGCAGCAGCAGTTGGGCCAGGGGACGGCCGACGAGTTCGCCCCAGCCGACGACGGCGACGCATGCGCCCCTGAGCTCGATGCCTTCGGCGTCGAGGAGTTCGATGACGCCACTCGGGGTACAGGGGCGCAGTCCTCGTTCGCCGCGGGCCAGCCGGCCGGCGCTGGCCGTGGTCAGACCGTCGACGTCCTTGCCCGCGGGGATCCGGTCGATCAGGGCCGCGGCGTCGAGCTGGGCGGGCAGGGGCAGTTGGAGGAGGATGCCGGAGACCTCCGGGTCGGCCGCCAACTCGTCGATGACCGCGGCGACTTCGTCCCCGGAGGCGTGCCGGGAGAGGTGCCGGTGGAAGTCGCGCATGCCGGCCTCGCGGATGGCGCGGCGTTTGGCGGCGACGTAGACGGCGCTGGCCGGGTCGTCGCCGACCAGGATGGTCGCCAGACCGGGCACCCGTCCGCAGACCGCGGCCTCGGCGACCCGTTCGGCGACCCGGGCCCGGATGTCACGGGCGATCCGGACCCCGTTGATGGTGGTTGTCATGATGGCGAACCGCTTTCTGCTGGTGAACAATTCACCCGGCGAAGAGAACTGCCTGCCGAGGTCGCGGCGGGCCGGCCGCGGATGTGCAGATGTACGGCACCGGGACCGCGCGTCGGACGGGGGCCTGCCGTGTCCACCGCCCCCGGTGACCGGGGGCGACACAACCACCGTTCCCGGCACGGGCGTTGGGCCGATACGTGGTTCAGGCGAAGACGATGGTGTGCCTGCCGTTGCGGATGACCCGGTCCTCGGCGTGCCACAGCACCGCGCGGGAGAGGACGGCGCGTTCGACGTCGGCGCCTCGGCGGGTGAGGTCACCGGCGGTGTGGGCGTGACTGACGCGCACCACGTCCTGCTCGATGATCGGGCCCTCGTCGAGGTCCTCGGTGACGTAGTGGGCGGTCGCGCCCACCAGTTTCACTCCCCTCTCCTTGGCCTTGGCGTACGGGCCGGCGCCGATGAAGGCGGGCAGGAAGGAGTGGTGGATGTTGATGATCGGTACGCCGACCTGCTCGATGAAGTCGCCGGAGAGGATCTGCATGTAGCGGGCGAGGACGACGAAGTCGACGTTGTCCTTGAGCAGTCGCAGATGCTCCGCCTCGGCGGCCGACTTGTCCGCGCCCATGGACGGCACGTGGAAGAAGGGGATGCCGAAGCTGCGTACCTCCTCCGCGGTGTCGGGGTGATTGGAGATCACCATGCTGATGCTGACGGGGAGTTGGCCCTGGCGGTGGCGCCAGAGCAGGTCGAGCAGGCAGTGGTCGGACTTGGAGGCGAAGATCGCGACGCGCTTCGGCACGGACAGGTCGCGCAGCGTGTAGGAGAGGCCGTACGGCTTCACCAACTCCTTGTCGAAGTCGGCGCGGAGACCGGGCAGTTGGGCCCGCAGGCCGTCCAGCCCGAAGACGGTGCGCTGGAAGAAGGCGCCGCCCTGCGGGTTGTCGGAGTACTGGTCGAGGGAGACGATGTTGGCGCCGTGCCGGCCGAGCACCGAGGTCACGGCCGCGACGATGCCGGTGGCGTCGGCGCCCTGGACGATCAGCGACGCCTGGTGACCCGCTCCCCCGGTCTTCCTGGCGATCCCGGTGGGCGCGGCCTGCGTGAGGGTCATACGAGGTTGTCCTTCCTGAACTGGGCGATCCACTCGGACGTGGCCCGCAGGCCGCCGAAGGTGTAGAAGTGGATCTTTATGTCTCCGTGGCGGGCGGGGTCGTGGCCGTCGGCGAGCGCGCGCAGGAACTTGTCGGGGCCGGCGGTGCCCATCAGGTTGGTGATGGACAGGCCGTACTTCTTGGCGATGGAGGCGCTGGTGCCGACGCCGAACCGGGTGGCGTAGGACATCAGCCGCCGTACGCCGGCGGGGCCGGGGACGCCGATCCGGACGGGAAGGGTGATGCCCGCCGCGCGGACCTTCTCCAGCCAGGCCAGGACGGGGTCCACGTCGAAGCCGAACTGGGTGATGACGCTGCCGTCGAGTTCCTGCGCGGCGATGGAGGCGTTCTTGTCGCGCAGTGCGGACCAGAGCGCGTCCCCGGCGATGTCGGGGTGGCCCTCGGGGTAGCCGCTGATGCTGACGTGCCGGACGCCGTACTCCCGTAGCAGTCCCGTCTCGATCAGGGCGAGCGAATCCTCGTAGGGACCCTCGGGCCGGGCGGGGTCGCCGCCGACGGTGAAGACGTTGGCGCCGGTGCCGTCGGCCCGCAGGGCGGCGAGGAACTCCTCGAACTCGCCGTGCGAGCCGAGGCGTCGGGCGGAGATGTGCGGTACCGGCACGAAGCCGAGGCGTTTCACCGCCCGGGACGCCTCCAGGCGCATCTCCAGGTTCTCGTTGCCGAGGAAGGTGACGTTGATGCGGGTGCCCTGCGGGATGGAGTCCCGGGCCTCTTCCAGTTTCGGGACGTCCTTGCCGGTCATCTCCAGGGAGAAGTCCTCCAGCAGCGATGTGCTCACCGCCGCCGAGGCCGTGCTGAGGGGGTTCATCGTGCTCCTTGTCGATAGAGAAGGGGGGCCGCGGGGCGCGTGGCCCGACCTCGGCAGGGTGGGGGCGGTGGACGGCCGGACGCGTGACGTCGCCTCCGGCCGCCTGCCGTGGGCGATGCCGAACAGGTCCGGCTACGGCCAGCGCGCCCCGGAGGGGCGCGGGGCGGTGTCGATCTGCGGCTCCGCCACGTGGGCACGACGAGCCCCCACAGACCCGCAGACGAAAAGCCGGCCCCGCGGAGCGCTACGCGTTACGCCGGTACTCCGTGCGCGCGTGCCGGTCGAACGGGCTGGCCTGGACCGTGGCGCGGATGCGCGGGAACCCGAGGTCGGCCTCGGGATCGGTACCGGGACCCGGGTGCTCGCCCCAGACCACGGTGACCTCGGTGCCGGGCTCGGCGTGCGCGGAGTCGATCAGCGTCTGCGCAAGCACGGTGCCGACCGGGTCGATCGACGCGGTCTGCATGGTCGTACCGACAAGGCCCGCCGAGGTCTCCACCCGGTGGCGGGCGTAGGTGAGGACGAAGCCGGGGTCCTCTCCCCCGCCGACGACCCGGCGCACGTCGTCGGCGTCGAACACCAGGGTGACCTTGGTGCGGCGGGGTTCGTCCTTCGTCTTGAGCAGGGCGTCGCGGCCGTGGAAGTCGTGCCCGAAGTGGATCAGCTTGCCGTAGCCCAGTTCGTAGGGGGAGACGTAGTAGTCGGCGATGTCCTCCGAGAAGTAGCTGCCGTTGAGGGGACGCTTTCCCTCGATGCCGAACAGGGGCAACCAGGCGCGGTATTCCGCGAGTTCGGGGTCGGCGTAGATACCCGGGACCGGCGAGGGGATCCAGCCGCTCTCCACGCTCGGCGTGGTGTAGGCCAGCGCGCCGACCTGGACCAGGCCGAGCGGTTCACCGGCCTTGAGGAACGCGTCGTGCACGTACGCCGCGTGCTCCCACGGGCCGATGAACTCGTAGCCGGCCTGTCCGGCCATGCCGTGGCGCAGCGCCTCGAAGGAGCGGCCGTCCAGGGTGACCGGCGTGGAGTGGAAGAACTTGGTCTCCGGCAGCGGGCCGCCGAAGACGTTCTCGATCAGCTCCAGTGCCAGCGGGCCCTGGATCTGGTACCGGAACAGCTTGGGGTCGCCGCCGCCGGGGCGGAAGGCGGAGGAGGTGTCGGTCTCGAAGCCGACGTCGTAGCCGCCCTTCTCGGCGTGGTACTGCACCCAGTGCTGGGCGGCGGGGACACCGCTGAGGAGGTACTTGTTCTCGGCGCGCCGGGCGAGGATGCCGTCGGTGACGATCTTGCCGTCGCGGGTGACGGGTACGTACTGCTTGGCCTGGCCGATCGCGAACTTCTCGAAGTTGTTGGCGCCGTACTCGGCCAGCACGCGGGTGGCGTCGGGGCCCTCGATCCACAGGTCGTACATGTGGTGCGAGAGGTTGAGCAGCGCGACGCCCTCGTGCCAGGCCGCCTGCTCCTGGCGCCATCCGACGTACTCCCGCTCGACCACCTCCGGGGTCCACGGCTCGGCGTTCGGCTGCCACAGCAGACCGATGGGCGAACCGGCCTTGTCGATGCCGTCCTGAAGACTGGGGATTGCCATTGCGGCTCCTCTCAAAGCCATCTCCCTGAAGTACTAAATCGATCTAGTGACGCGGCTCGTCACATCGTGATCGGCTCACTTCGGGAAGGAAAAAGGGGATCGCTAGAACGATCTAGCGCAAGCTAGCAGACGGGTTTGGAGCTTGGCGAGACTCGTGCGGCGCCTTTCCGCACCGGCTCCGCACGACGGTCTCCGGCTCCGGGAGCCGGCGGTCGCCCGCCCAGGCGGCCGCCACGCACACCGCGTGCAGGCTGGAGCGGACGTCGTGCACGCGCACGCAGAACGCGCCGGCTGCGGCGGCCAGCGCGGACACCGCCGCCGTGGCCGCGTCGCGGTCGCCGGGCGCGGAGTCGATCCCCGCCCGGTCGCTCAACGCGGCACCGATGAAACGCTTCCTGGACGCCCCCACCAGCACGGGGAAACCGGTGGCCCGCAGAGCGGGCAGATGCGTGAGCAGTTCCCAGTCGTGGGCGGCCCGCTTGGCGAACCCGAGGCCGGGATCGAGGATGATGCGCCCCGGATCGATTCCGGCCGCGGTGAGTGCCTCCACGCGGCGCAGCAGTTCGGAGGTGACGTCGCCGACGACGTCGCGGTAGACCGCGTGGCGGTCCATCTCACGACTGGGCGCACGCCAGTGCATCGCCACATACGGCACCTCGGTCGCCGCGACGACGGCGGCCATGGCAGGATCCGCCAGCCCGCCGCTGACGTCGTTGACCAGACACGCGCCGGCCTCGATCGCGGCGCGGGCGACCGCCGCGTGCATGGTGTCCACACTGACGGCCACCTCCGCACGCACCAGCTCCCGCACCACCGGCACCACACGGGCCAACTCCGCCTCCACCGGGACGGGTTCGGCTCCCGGCCGGGTGGACTCGCCGCCCACGTCGACCAGGTCCGCACCCTCCTCGGCGAGTTTCAGACCCCGCTCCACGGCCTGTCCGGTCTCGATGTACCGGCCACCGTCGGAGAACGAGTCCGGAGTCACGTTCAGGATGCCCATCACCAGACACCGGCCGGGTCGTGGAAGCCCGGCGGGACCTTTCGGTGGTGGCTGCGCAACGGCGGCGCATCGCATGTCGATCATCGGTCGAACGACCTCCTCCGCCTGCGGGCCGTACGCCCTGCGAGCTGGAAAAGCTAAATCGATATAGCAGGCACGTTACAACGGATTGCTAAATCGTTCTAGTCCTCGGCGGGTCAATTTCGTCGCCCGCCGTCCGACGCCGTCCCTCGACGTGGGCGCAGCGGTCGTGACCGGCCACAGCGCTGCGGCGCCACACGCCGGAGGTGTCCCGCAACCTGATCCCGTCGCGATGGGCGACCGCGTCACCGACCGGCTCGGCGCGCAGCCGGGCGACCACGTAGCCGGCGGCCAGACCGGTGATGTCGCAGACGACACCCATGGGCAGCAGCGAGCGCGTCTCGGCGATGGCGTCGTCCTCGCCCGCGCGCATCACCACGCGGATGTACGGCGCGACGCCGTGGGCGGCGATGGCCACGGCCACGTTGTCCAGGTCGTCGGAGCCGACGGCGGCCAGCGCCCTGGCGTGACCGATGCGCAGCCGTTCCAGTACATGGCGGTCGCCGCCGTGACCGTCCAGGACGGGAATGCCGAGGGTGCGTGCCAGCCGCGCGGTGGCGGCCTGCGGGTCGCGTTCGACGCCTACGACGGGGATGCCCAGGGCGCGCAGCTCGACGCAGAGCCGCATGCCGACCTGACCCATTCCCACCACGATGACGTGCCCCGCGCGGGGCAGGGTGCGCGGACCAACCAGCCCGATCAGACGCGGACCGAGCATCCGCTCGACCACTCCCGCGGTGAAGAAGGCGGTGAAGACGACGGTGCTCAACATCGCGAGGACGGCGAAGATCTGGTACGCGTGGGCATCCGGTGGCGCGGCGGCCGGACCGACGCCGGCCACCACCCGGGCGGCCTCGAACAGCGCCTCGGACGGGCGATGGCCGAACGCCGTGAGCCACCCCCAGTCGGCGGCGAGTACGACGAGCATCGCGAGCATGCCCAGGACGAGCAGCCGGGTGCCCGGGTCGTGGGAGCGCAGCTGGAACCCGACCCGTCTTCGGCGGTACCGGCGACGCCACTGCCCCGGCAGCGCCGATTCCGCTGCGTCCAGGACGCCGTCACGCTCTCGGACGACCTGGACACACCCTCCGCGCAGGCGAGCGGCGACGAAGGAAGGATCCAGGCACGGGCCGGCCAGGGACGGCGCCGCGAGGTCGGCCGGCGAGGTGACATCGCACTGCGGCAGGAGGCGCGCGAGCTCGTCGGCGATCGTGCGGTCGAAGATCGTGACGATCAGCGGAACGTCGGGCGCGACGTGGGCGACGGCCAGCGCGTAGCGCAGGGCCGCGACGTCGTCGTGGAGCAGTACTGCTACGCCCGCCGGCCGCGGGGCCAGCGCCGCGCGCAGTTCGGGGTCACGTGGACGCGGGAGGTGCCGCACCGCGTCGGACGAGGTGTGCAGGGCACCGCACACCCGGCCGGCCAGGTGCGTGTCACCGATGACGACGTACGAGTGGGCGGGGTCGTACTGCGTCGGGTTCGAGGTCATGGGGTCGACTTCCTGCCGTGAGAGATGACGGTGAGCCGGCAGGCGGCCGACCGGTTGGAGCCCGTCCGGAAAGCCGAGTTGGTCGTCAGTGACCTTCGGCCGGCGGTGATCGTCGAGGAAGCCCGGCGAGAGAGCCACGGCCGGCCTTCCGCCGGCGCCGCGGCGTACCGCCCCTCGGCCGTCTCTCTTCCGACGGCTCGGCACGACGGCACGAGACACGGAGGGACGCGGAACTCCCGATACGCGCCCGGTCCAGGTTCCCGACCACCGCCGCGCCGTACCGTACGGTTCAGTGCCGTACGAAGCAAGGCGATTCGATCCGACGGAACCGGTGCACTCGGCGTCCCGTAGCCGCCCGTGCTTCAGCTCCCGTCGGTCTCCTTACAATGAGTGAACGCCGTGTCGCTGGGACTCGGGTGCGCACGACAACGTCAGAGCAGGGGTGATGGGGACGTCCAGAAGAGTCACGCTGAACGACGTGGCCGCGGCGAGCGGTGTCTCTCGCGCCACCGTCAGCTTCGTCCTCAACGACGACCCTCACCAGACGATCTCGGCAGCCACCCGCGACCGGGTGAAGGAGGCGGCCCGAACACTCGGCTACGTTCCGCACGGTGTGGCGCGAGCACTGCGCGAGGGGACCTCCCGGGTGGTCGTCCTGAACATCGACGCCGGCATGGAAGGCGCGTACTCCCGCAGCTACATCCACGGACTCGACGCCGAGTTGGCCGCCCACGACCATGTCCTTCTGGTCCGTCACGGCCACCACACCGCGCAGTCCACGCAGCAGGTCCTCGACGCCATCGTCCCCCGCGCGGTCATCCGCTTCGGCGAGACGTACCTCACCGGACACGCACTCGACGACCTGGGAGGCGGCTGGCGCAACGGTCTCGCCGCCCACACCGCCCTCCAACTCCGCCACCTCGTCGAGCACGGCCACACCCACATCGCCCTGGCGTTGCCGGACACCGAGTCACCGCTCGCCACGGCCCGCCTGCGCTTCACCGGGCATGCCGCGCAGAACCTCGGTATCCCCACTCCGGTGTCCTTCGTGGCTCCCCATGACCGGTCCGCCTGCGCCACCGCCGTCAACGCGCTCCTCTCCCAGGCCCCCGAGGTGACCGCGATCGCCGGCTTCAACGACGACGTGGCCCTGTGCGTCCTCACCGCCCTGCGCGACCTGGGCCGACGCGTGCCGGACGACACGGCAGTGATCGGCTTCGACGACAACGGCTACGGCGAACACGTCATCCCCTCGCTGACCACGATCAACGTCGACGGCGAGGCCCACGGCCGGCTCAGCGCCCGGCTCGCCCTGGGGCTCGACACCAACGGTCTGGAGCCCCCGCCCGCGCGGGTCGTCGTCCGCGAGTCGATCTGACGGCGCGGGCCACTCCACGGCTGCGGCTGCGGCTGCGGCTTTGCCGTGCCGTCGCGGTGACCACGGTCTCCGTCGCACGGCGAAGTTCCGCGTCATGACCGTGCACCGCACGCCGTCTCCCAGGGGGTACGTGCCCCACCCGCGGTGATCATGAAAACGACGCCGACACCGACACCGAAGACTTCCTGAACGCCTCGGCGAAGACCAGCGCCCGCCGGGTTGCGCGTGGGGTCCAGGACAGCCGTCGGGACTCCCACACGACTTCCATCCATCCGTCTCGGGAACTTCCCGACGGGCCAACGGAGTCGACCCGGAAAGGCGCAGGTCCGAGGCTCATACGATCCGGAACGTGACCTGCGGCCCGCCGCCGTCGACCATCCGCTCCAGAAATTCCACGCCCCGGCTCTTGAGCACACCGAAGGTGTACCGTACCGTACAGTTCACCCAGCCGGTGAAGGCTTCCGCTCCTTCCCTTCGGCATGCCCGCCCGTTCGTGCTGTACCGATCAGCCGCGACACCCCCGAGCCGGGTCACTCACGACGCCAGGCGCCGCAAACGGCTTCGCCCACCGCCACGACGGCGGGCCCCACGCCCTTGCCGCCGCCTCACCCACGCATCGCGACGACATGGAGAAACCGATGGCACATCTCGAAGACCAACTCCAGGCGGCCGGAGGCCCGTTGGGCCTGCTGCGCAGCGGCCGTTCCGGCGCCTACCCGTTCCCGATCAAGGCCGAGTTCACCAACTGGCGTGACGAGCAGGAGAGTTGGCGCAACTCGGCGGCACTGATGGACCTGTCCCACCACATGACCGACCTCACCGTCCAAGGACCCGACTGCTACCGGCTGTTGGCCGACGTCGGCGCCAACACCTTCCAGGGGTTCGGCCCGATGAAGGCCAAGCAGTTCATCGCGGTCAACCACGACGGCTACATGATCGGCGACTGCATCCTCTTCGGCCTCGACGACCACCACGTCCGTCTCGTCGGCCGCCCGCCGGCGCTCAACTGGGTCCAGTTCCACGCCGAGACCGGCGGCTACGACGTCACCCTGCGCCGCGACGAGCGCACCGCGCAGAACCCGAACGGCCGCGAGTTCTTCCGGCTCCAGCTCCAGGGCCCGCACGCTTCGGCGATCTTCGAGAAGGTCAACGGCGGCCCCATGCCCGACATCCCCTTCTTCAGCATGGGCAAGTTCAGCATCGGCAAGCACGAGGTAACCGCGCTCAACCACCGTATGTCGGGCTTCCCCGGGCTGGAGTTCTTCGGACCGTACGAGCACATCGACGACGTCCGCGACGCCATCCTGGAAGCCGGCGAACCGTTCGGAGTCCGTCAGATCGGCGGCCGCGCCTACGCTTCCGTGGCCACCGAGTCCGGCTGGATCGCCAACACCGTCCCCGCCGTGTACTCGGGCGAGAGCATGAAGACCTACCGCGAATGGCTCGGCGTCAGGACCTTCGAGGCCAACCTCTCCCTCGGCGGCAGCTTCGCCTCCGACCGCGTCGAGGACTACTACGTCACCCCCTGGGACCTCGGCTACGGACACATCCTCAAGTTCGACCACGACTTCATCGGCCGCGAGGCCCTGGAGCGCCGGAAGGACGAGAAGCACCGCCGCAAGGCATGGCTGGCCTGGCACCGCGACGACGTCGCCCGGGTCTTCGCCTCCCAGTACGAACAGGGCGACCGGCGCTTCAAGCACATCGAGATGCCCGCCGCCTTCTACGCCGCCTCCCAGTTCGACCGCGTCGAGAGCAACGGCCGGCTCGTCGGTATCTCGACACTGTGCAGCTACACCTCCAACGTCCGCGGCTGGATCTCCGTCGTCATGATCGACGACGACGTGCACTACGGACAGCAGGTCGAGCTGGTCTGGGGCGAACCCGACGGCGGCTCCGCCAACCCCACGGTCGAACGCCACTCCCAGACCACCGTCCGCGCCACCGTCACCCGCAGGCCCTTCGCCGACGACAAACACTGACAACGTCCGGCTACGGCATCTCCCCCACTCCCGGGCCCTTCCACCCCGTGACGTCGAGCGCAAGGGCGTCCAAGACCCGTCCGCCGGAAGGCTCACCGAGATCTCGGTGCCCCGAGGGCGCCTCGATCAGGGCGGGGCACCAGGCAGGCGGCTCCCGCCTGGTGCCCCGCCCGCGCTTCCCGGCATGCCGACCAGCGCTCCACGCCTCCGAAACCGGGCCGCCAGGTTCGCAAGCGCCTCGCTGCGGCTGCACCTCCAGGTCACCCTTGCCGTGGTGCCCAAGATCCGTCACGTCCCGGGTGAAACCGGGAATCAGGTCGGCCTCCTTCGGGTCGGCCTTGAGGAAGACGAGAAGCTTGGTCTGCTGCGGCGGGCGGACGCACGCGAAGTTCCGCAGCCGCTGGTACGCCGCGTAGTGCTAGCGCTGAATCCGGGTGACGCCGTCCCCAAGACCGAGAGCACCTCGTCGACCGCCATGCCCACCTCCGTCAACGCACCGCCCGGCCGACGCGCAGCCGGCAGCCCGGCCGCACGCCAGCGGCTCCTCCTGGCCGCAGTCGATACCGCGCCGGTGCTCGCGTACGGCCTGCGCGTCGTAGCGGGTGAATTCGCCGGCCACGCAGATCAGCCTTGGCACGCTCCACAGCACCTGGGCCGAGGCCGTCGGGCACGGGGCGACTTCCATCCCGCAGCCCTCCGCGATCTCTTCAACCGCATGCTCGGCCGGCTCCAACACTGCCTCCAGATAGTTTCCACGATCGCCTTCGAGCGCGTGAAGACGGTGCGAGAGGCCATGCCCGAGCCAATGGAGATTTTCGGACCGTCAGGCGTCGAGCGCGTCGATCAGGGCCTTCGTGACGTCCTCCGTCGTGGCCGTGCCGCCGACGTCCCGGGTGAGGATGCCCGCGGCGGTCGTGGCCTCGATCGCCTTGTTCAGGCGGGCGGCCTGGTCGGGCAGGCCGAAGTGCTCCAGCATCAGCGCGGCGCTGCCGACCGCGCCGATCGGGTTGGCCAGGCCCTGGCCCGCGATGTCCGGGGCGGAGCCGTGGACGGGCTCGAACATGCTGGGGAAGCGGCGCTCGGGGTTGAGGTTGGCGCTCGCCGCCAGGCCCAGGCTGCCGGCCAGGGCGCTGCCGAGGTCGGAGAGGATGTCGGCGTTGAGGTTGGAGGCGACGACGACCGAGAGGTCCTCGGGGCGCAGGACGAACTTGGCGGACATCGCGTCCACGAGCACGCTCTCGGTCTCGACGTCCGGGTAGTCGGCGGCGACGCGCTTGAAGACGTCGTCCCACAGGACCATGCCGTACTGCTGGGCGTTGCTCTTGGTCACGGAGGAGACCTTCTTGTGCGCCCTGGTCCGGGCCAGGTCGAAGGCGAACCGCATGATCCGTTCGCAGCCGACCTCGGTGAACAGGGCCGACTGGACGGCGACTTCACCGCCGTGTCCGCGCGCGGAGAGGTTGCGGCCGCCGAGTCCCGCGTACTCGCCCTCGCTGTTCTCGCGGACGACGACCCAGTCGAGTTCGGTGTCGTCGGCCTTGCGCAGGGGGCTCTGTACGCCGGGCAGGAAGTGCACGGGGCGGACGTTGGCCCACTGGTCGAAGTTCTGGCAGATCTTCAGGCGCAGGCCCCAGAGGCTGACGTGGTCGGGGACGTTCGGCCAGCCGACGGCGCCGAAGTAGATGGCGTCGAAAGCCTTCAGTTGGTCGAGGCCGTCGTCGTCCATCATCGTGCCGGTGCGCTCGTAGTACTCGCAGCCCCAGGGAAACTCCTGCCACTCGAAGGCGAAGGCCCCGCCGGAGTCGGCGGCCAGCGCGTCCAGGACGGCCCGCCCGGCGGCGACGACCTCCTTGCCCACCCCGTCGGCGGGGATGGCGGCGATGCGGAACGTGCGGGGTGCGGCTGTCATGGGTGCCTCCGGCTCGCTGTCGTGCGGTCGGATTCGAGTCAACACACCGCCGTCCGTACGCGTCCAAGACCTGCTTTCGATACGACGTATAGGCGCGGCCGATCGGTCATGCGTCAGGTGGAGGGGGCCCGCCGCTGTGCCAGGGATCTGGTGAGGGCGAGGAACTTGCGCGCGGCCGGCGTGAGGTGCGCGGGCAGGCTGACCATCGCCACGTGCAGGCGGGCCGTCGGCTCGATGGGTGCGACCACCGCGCCGCAGCGGCGGGCCAGCCGGGTCCAGGAGGACGGCAGGACCGCGACTCCCACCCCGGTGAGGACCAGCGGCAGGATCGACGTGCGGTGGTCGACGACCGTCACGATCTCCGTTCCGGTGCCGCCCGCGGTGATGTCGTCGACGATGCTGCGCATCAGGCTGCCGGTACGGGACGCGATGAGCTTGTGGCCGGCGAGATCCTCGGGCCGGATCGTGACGTCGTCCTCGATCGTCCCGCCGGGTGCGGCCACGACGACGAACGGCTGGTCCTCGATGTGCAGGACGTCCACACCGGACGGGTGCACGGGGGCGGAGCTGCCCAGCAGGCCCAGTTCGCAGGCGCCGCTGCGGACCAGGGAGACGACCTCGTCCGGGGTGAAGGCGGCCTGAGTGCTCACCGTCACCGACGGGTGCAGTTCGGCGAAGCGGTGGATGAGGGTGGTGAGCGGTTCGATGCCGGGCGAGGGCATGGTGGCGACCTCGACCGTGCCGCCGTGCAGCCCGGCGAGCGCGGCGGCGGTGTCCCGTACGGCCGCCATGTCCCGCAGCACGCGCCGGCTCGGCTCCAGCAGTTCCGCACCGGCTTCGCTCAGTACGACGCCCCGTCCCACCCGGTGGAAGAGGGCCACCCCGAGATCGGCCTCCAGGTTCGCCATCGCCTGGGACAACGACGGCTGGGCCACGTGGAGGGCGGCGGCGGCCTTGCTGAAACCGCCGTGCTCGACGATGGCGAGGAAGTACTCCAGTTGCCGGGCGTCCACGGCGCCTCCCCGCTCTGTGCTGGTCCGACGGGCGGAGCGAGCCTACCTGCCGGTTTCCGTTCCTCCGCGTCCGATCCAGTGGTCGGCCAGGGTCCGCCCGCACTGGGCGAGCAGGTGCGCCGACAGGGCGCTGTCGTTCGCGCAGTCCTGGTCGGTCAGGTCCGTCAGTACCTGGACGGAGCGGAAGTCGGCGGCGGTCCTGTCGGCGGGAAGGGTGCAACGGCCGGCCACCGCGTGCACCGCTGTGCCCTGCCGACGGGCCCGCCGGGCGAGCGCGACCGGCAGCTTGCCCGACAGGGACTGCTCGTCGAGGCTGCCTTCGCCGGTGACGACGAAGTCGCTGCGGGCCAGTAGTTCGTCGGCACCGAGCAGGGTGAGGAAGTAGTCGGCCCCCGACCGCACCCGACCGCCCAGCAGCATCCCGGCATACCCGAGCCCGCCGGCCGCCCCGGCACCGAGGGCATCGGCAAGACCTGCTGCCTCTGCGACGCCGGCCGCATCCAGTCGCCGTACGAATCCGGCGAGCGCGCCGTCCAGTTCCCGCACCTCGCTCGCGGTCGCCCCCTTCTGGGGACCGTAGACGGCGGCTGTGCCCGCCGGCCCGGGCAGTGGGTTGTCCACGTCGGTGGCGAGGACCAGGCCGACTCCCGCCAAAGCGGCGCGGGCCTCGGCGAGGTCGACCGTGCGCAGACCGGCGAGTCCCGCACCACCCGGACCGATCGGAGTGCCGTCCTCCCGGGCCAGTCTCCCGCCGAGGGACTGCAGCAGGCCCACCCCGCCGTCGGTGGTCGCGACCCCGCCCAGAGCGAGGACGATCGTGTCCGCCCTGCCCGCCAGCGCGTAACGGACGGCCTGACCGACACCCCAACTGGTGGCCGTGAGCGGCGCCTTGCGGCCGCCCGGCAGCATACCGAGTCCGCAGACGGAAGCCGCCTCGACGAGGACGGTACGGCCGTGCACCGCGACCTCGGCCGTGACGGGCCGGCCTGTCGGCCCGGTCACCGTGATCTTCTCGGAGCTGAACCGGCGCGCGCAGGCGGCGGACACGCTCCCCTCGCCCCCGTCCGCCGGCGCCAGGCGGTCGCCCCGGGCCCACGTGGCTGCTTCCAGCAGCCCGCGTTCAAGCGCTCGGGCCACCTCGTCGGCGCTGAGAGAGCCCTTGAACTTGTCCGGGGCGATCAGCACGGACACCATCAGGACGGCACCTCGGCGGTCTGCGGGGCGGGGAACACGGCGACCGGCCGGACGTCCTCGACCTCGGCCTCGGTGGTCAGCGGAGGCTCGCCCGCCTTGCCGGCCAGCACCGCCCGGGCCCGCTCCAGGTCCAGGCCGTTCTCCCACCTGGCGACGAACAGGGTGGCGACGGCGTTGCCGAAGAAGTTCACCAGCGCCCGGCACTCCGACATGAACTTGTCGATGCCGAAGATGAGCATGATGCCCGCCGCCGGGACGGAACCGACCGTCGACAGGGTCGCGGTGAGCGCGATGAACCCGCCGCCCGCGACGCCCGCCGCGCCCTTGGACGTCAGCAACATGACGGCCAGCAGGCCGAGTTGCTGGCCGATGGAGAGGGAGGTGTCGGTGGCCTGGGCGATGTAGAGGGTGGCCAGCGAGAGGTAGATCGCCGCGCCGTCGAGGTTGAAGCTGTAGCCGGTCGGCACCACCAGGCCGACCGTGGACCGCTCCGCGCCCATGAACTGCAGCTTGCGCATCAGTCCGGGCAGCGCGGGCTCGGCGGTCGAAGTGCCGAGGATCAGCCAGAACTCCTCCTTGAAATAGCGGAAGAGCTGGAAGATGTTCAGCCGCACGTACAGGGCGAGCACCGCGCCGAGCGCGACCACGACGAACAGGGCCGAGGTGACGTAGAAGAGGACGATCAGCGAACCGAGGCTGGTCAGGGTGGAGAGGCCGAACTTCCCGATCGCGTACGACATCGCGCCGAAGGCACCCAGCGGCGCGGCCTTCATGACGAAGGACAGCACCTTGAAGACGACCTCGGTCAGCCGTCCCACGGCCGCGATGACCGGCTCGCCCGACTTCCCCACCATCTTGATCGCGATGCCGAAGACGACGGCCAGGAAGATGACCTGGAGGATGTTCCCCTCGACGAACGGGCCGAAGAAGCTGTTCGGCACGATGTTGGTGAGGAACTCCCACCAGTGCTGGTGCTCGCCCTGCGAGATGTACTGGCTCGCGTCGCCCGACGTCTTCAGCGTCGACGGATCGGCGTGCACGCCGTCGCCGAGCCGGAAGACGTTGATCGCCACCAGGCCCGTCAGCAGCGCGACGATCGTGCCGGCCTGGAAGTAGACCAGCGCCTTGATCCCGGTACGGCCGACCTTCTTCAGGTCCGCGACGCCGGCGATGCCGCCGATGATCGTCAGGAAGACGATCGGGCCGATCAGCATTTTCATCGCGGTGATGAACGTCGTACCGATCGGCTCCATGTCGGTGGCCGGATCCGGCCACCGCCAGCCCAGCACGATGCCGATCACGATCGCCACCAGTACCTGGACGTACAACTGCCGGTACCACGGCTTCGCCGTGATACGCGCGGCCTGCTCGGCTCGTCCGTTGTCCGGGGTATGCGTCATTGCAGCCTCCCTGATCGCGCGACACCGAGCCCGATCGGTCCGCGCGGACTTTCGCCACAGTGAACCGGGGCACACGTCAGGGGGTCCACGACCAAAAATCGATGCCCCGTATAAGCCTGGCCTATCAATACCGGCCCAGGCCGCAGGCTCCACTCCGCGGACTGACTGGCCCTAACAAAAGCGGTTGATCATGTGACGGTGGGCTTGTCTGCTCGCTGGTCTGGCTGTGGGGAACTGCTCCTCATACCACTGCTGAGGATTCGGCATACTGCGCACTTCGCTCGTCCTCTTCGCGAGCGTGCAGCTGGTCGCCCCGGGCCTCGGCGACCACTGGTTCAGCCGGGACTACGCGCCGTACGGCCGGCATCACGACGAGCGCGTGAAGTACCTCCTGACCGAGGCACTCCCGCTGCTCGGATTCATGCTCCTCGGCGTCCTGTTCCGGGCGCAGGGCAGGCCGCCGCGCAGGGCGGAGACGGGCCCGCGTTGACCCGCTCCGGGTGCCTACGTGACCTGCACCGGCTGTCAGTTCGGGTCCAGCCGGTGGGCGAGTTCGAGGGCGGTGGCGCCGGTGAGGTCTCCGACGTAGGGCCCGACGATCTCGATACGGCCGCCGGTGATCGACGAGGTCACGAAGGGGGTGCCCCAGAGCTTGCCGTCGATGACTATGGCGATTTCGTTGCGTGGGGCCGGGGCCGACGCGATGGAGCCGGTGAGGGCGGCGAAACGGGTCCGGTCGGCGGAGTCGAGGGTCACCTCGACCCGCCAGGTGCCGTCGGCACCGCTCTTGTCGGCCTTCGCGGAGGCGACCTTGACGTCGGTCATGCCTCTGGCCCGGTCGGCCTGAACGCAGAACTCCGGGTGGGCCGCGCTCGCGGGCACGGGGTAGCCGCCGCTGCCCTGGGCGCAGGCGTGCTCGTTGGACGAGGTGACCGGCAGGAAGGAGATCAGGGCCGCCTTCCCGGTGTTCGTGGTGTCGCCCCCTGCGGCGGGCTGACCCACGTGGGCGCGCAGGGGCGCACCGTCCGCGACGGCCGCCCAGGCGGTGGCGACCGCGACGGCGGCGACGATGCCGACACCGGCACGGGCCAGTCGCTGCCGCCGCCGGGCGATCCGCAACGCGCCGTCGGCCAGGCCGACCAGTTGGGCACCGGCGGCGTCACCGCCGCTCCCCCGGACCTGGGCGTGCAGGGCGTCGCGCAACGACGTTTCGTGCAGCGGGTGTTCCGTCGAGTCGTTCATGCGACGACGCCCCTTCCGGAGGCGGTGGAGGAGGCGGCCGACTGTCCCGCCTCGGCCAAGGCGGTACGGAGAGAAGCGAGGGCCTTGTGGGTCTGGCTGCGGACCGTCCCCTGGGCGACACCCAGAATCGCGGCGATCTCCGCGTCCGGCCGGTCCTCGAAGTAGCGCAGCACGACCACCGCACGCTGGCGCTTGGGCAGCCGCCGCAGCGCGGCCATGATGTCCTGCCGCTGGACCACGGTGTCGGCCCAGTCGACGGCCTGCGCGGACGGCTGGTCCGGCAGGGTGTCGGTGACCGTCTCCCGTCCCCAGCTGAGCAGCCGGAAGCGGTCCACCTGGGCGTGGTAAAGCGCCCGGCGCACATAGATCTCCGGCTGCTCCCGGTCGCGCAGCTTCGACCAGCGCCGAGCGGTGGCGGCAAGCGCGGTCTGGAGCAGGTCCCGGCCCTGCTCCCAGTCCCCGGTGAGCAGGTAGGCCGTGTCCAGCAGCGATCTCGACCGTGCCGCCACGAACTCGCGGAACTGGCGTTCCTCGTCGGCATTCAATGCGCCCTCCCTCGTTCCCCTGTAAAGACGGGCGCGGAAGGAGGTTCGACTGCCCCGCCGGTCAGACTTTCTCGCCCCCAAGCCTGCCGGGCTCCTCGCGGGGGCGACGTGACGGCCACATACGGTCAGAGCATGGACATGATCGGCGGCGTCGTCGGCATCGCGTACTCGCACTTCTCCATCAGCGAGCGTGTCGAGCCAGGCTTCGACAACGCCACGCAGGCACCGGACTCCTGTACCGACGACCCAGTGATCCTCACGCCCGGCCGGCTTTAACTGGCCCTAACAAAGACTCTGGACGTGCCGTTGGGTGATGAGGCAGGTGGCGAGGCCAAGGAATGCTTCGTGGATGTCGTCGCGTCGTTCCCAGCGGATGCGCAGGCGGCGGAAGCCGTGGAGCCAGGAGATGGTGCGCTCGCCGACGTAGCGGAAGATACTCAGTCCGGTGCCGTGGGGCTGGCCTCGCTGTGCAATCACCGGGCGGATCCCGCGCTGCCAGAGCAGGCGGCGGTACTTGTCGTGGTCGTAGCCACGGTCGGCCAGCAGCGCGTCCGGGCGTCGGCGGGGTCTGCCGACCCGGCCCGCAACGGCCGGAATCTTGTCGAGCAGCGGCAGGAGTTGGGTGACGTCGTTGCGGTTGCCGCCGGTCAGCGACACCGCGAGCGGGATGCCCTGCCCGTCGACGATGAGGTGGTGTTTGCTGCCCGGACGTGCACGGTCGACCGGGCTGGGCCCGCTTTGGGGCCGCGTCGGGCCGCGCGGACGTGCGAGGAGTCGTTCACCGCCCGGGACCAGTCCAGCTTGTCCTTCGAGCGCAGCTTCTCCAGCAGCACGACTTGGAGTTGGTCCCAGACGCCGGCCTCGTTCCAGGCGGCGTGGCGCCGCCAGCAGGTCATGCCGGATCCGAAGCCCAGTTCCTGGGGGAGGTACTCCCACTGGATGCTGGTGTGCAGGACGAACAGGATTCCGCACAGGGCCTGGCGGTCCGGCACGTGAGGTCTGCCCTCGACCAGCTTCGGACCTGGTTCGGGCAGCAACGGCTCGATGAGCGACCACAGTTCATCCGACACGATCCACGAACGCGACTGACGTTTCCCCACAGCCAGACCAACGAGCGGACAAGCCCACCGTCACATGATCAACCGCTTTTGTCAGGGCCAGTAAGGGACCTCCACATGACCGAGTGGACGCGCTTCTGGTGGATGGTCGACTGTCCAGCAACCCGACTCCGCCAGAACCGGGGCGTCCCACCCCGTTTCCCCGCCAAGCGCCGATCACTGCGAGCTCAGCGAGAAAACGAGCCCACGAGACCACGAGGCAGCTCCAGCCTCAGGTCAGCTGTCTCTCGCGTCCGGCTCCGACGCCGCCGCAGCCGCAGCCGCCGGACCGGCACGGAGCATGGCCCTGTAGAGAGCGTCATGCTCGGGCGAGGCGGGCAGGGGGCCACGGGCCGGGCCCTCGAAGGACTGGACCAACAGAGCGACAACGCGGCGCCAGGCATCGGGGGCGGCGTCGCCGGTGGCGTTGACGACACCGGCGTTCGCCATGTGCAGCAGCACCAGGTCCGAGGAGTCGAAGTCCTCGCGCAACCGGCCCGTCGCCTTGGCCCGGTTGATGAGCTCCACCATGCCCTCGTAGGCCTCGTTGCGACGCCGTTCCAGGGCCTTGGCGGTGGGGAAGGTCGTGATCAGGACGTCGGCGAAGCCGCTGTCGGCGGCCTGCATCGCACAGGCGGTCTCGACATAGCCGACGAACCCGCTCCAGGGATCGGGGTCCTCCAGGGCGACGGCGACCGCATCGGCGTAGGCGTCCATGCGGTCGAAGAAGACCGCGTCGACCAACTCCTCCTTCGTGGGGAAGCGACGGAACATGGTGGCGATCCCGACCCCCGCCTCACGGGCCACGGATGCCATCGAGGCGCCCAGACCGTCGCGCGCGAACACCTTGCGGGCGGCGGCGGCGATCCGCTCACGGTTGCGCTCGGCGTCGCTGCGCAAGGGCTGGGCGGCAGAGCCGTCGGGATGCTGGGCGCCAGAGGTCATGCCGGGGAGTCTAGCAATCGGAGTGCCCTATCCATTTCGAGTGGTACGGTGATGACAGTGAACCGGTAAGGCCTATCCGGATGTGAATACGGATAGGCCTATCCGAATCTCTGCTTCCTTCAACTGGCTTTTTTGGGAAAGGATTGCTGTGACCAGCATCGCCATCATCGGAGCCGGCCCCCAGCTGGGCCTGGCCATCGCCCGTACCTTCGGCACCCAGGGCTTGAACGTCGCCCTGATCTCCCGCAACCGCACCAAGCTCGACGAACTCGTCGGCAAGCTCACCGCCGAGGGCATCACCGCCGCGGCCTTCCCCGCGGACGTCCTCGACCGCGAGGTGCTCACCCAGGCCCTCAAGGACGCCGCCGCGAAGTTCGGCAGCATCGACGTCCTGGAGTACTCCCCGGTCGCGGGCGCCGCCACCGCGCTGGCCACGCCGGCCGAGGCCGAACCGGCTGACGTACAGCACGAGATCGAGTTCCAGCTCTACGGTGCCATCGCCGCCACCAAGGCGGTGCTGCCTGCGATGCGGGAGGCCGGCGCGGGCACGCTGCTCTACACCACCGGCGCGGGCTCCATCGATCCCGTGCCGCAGGTCGGCAACGTCAACGCGGCCGCCGCGGCCCTGCGCAACTGGGCGGTCAACCTCCACAAGGAGCTGGACGGCACCGGTGTGCAGGCCGCCCACATCGGCATCGACGTGTCGATCGGCACGCCGGCCGTCCCCGGCTTCCCGACGGCCCAGCCCGAGGAGATCTCCCCCGTCTACTGGGAACTGCACACCACCAAGCGCGACCAGGCCGAACTCGTCTTCAGCCTCTGAGACCACACCAGGGCTCCGCCCTCCTTCGTCGGAGCTGGATCGCGCCACCGCGCTTCCTGCCGCGGCGGCGCGATCCGAAAGAGGGCTCATGCCACGTTCGCGCCGCCCGGAGCCCGGACGCAGGCCCCCGCCGGTGCACCTGATAGGCGTCGTCAAGTGCACTGCGACCCTTCGGCTGCGCCACCTGACCATCGCCGTCCACGCGGTGCTGCCCGCCCTCGCGTCGATCGCCGTGAGGTTGGTCCGGGTGCCGATGACGCGACACCGGGCAGTGCAAGATCGCCCACCACACGGCCACCGGATCCTCGCCCTGCCCCGCACGAAGCGGGCCGTCACGCCCCGGAGCACCGCATGGAGGTCGACGCCGGCATCGCCCTCTTCTTCCAACTGTTCGGCAAGCGCTGGACCGGCCAGATCGTGTCCGTACTCGCCGCAGGGCCGGCACACTTCGCCTCCCTGTGTCGGGCGATCCCCGGGATCAGCGAGCGCATGCTCTCCGACCGCCTCACCGAGCTCGCCGCCGCGGACCTGATCGTGCGTGAGGTGGACGAGGGGCCGCCGTTGCGGGTGTCCTACCGGCTGACGGAGGCGGGCACGGCGCTGGAGCCCGCGCTCGACGAACTCGCGCAGTGGGCGCGGACCCATCTGCCGGAGACGGGAGGACCGGCCGACCGCTGAGGTCGTCCGCCCAAAGACGGCGGCAAGGCCCCGCCCAAGCCGATCCCCGTTGTTGGTACGCACGCCGCGCGCTCGACCTCGACAGGCTCGGATCACGGCAAACAGTGCCCACGGCCCGGGGAAAACGCCCGGGTTCCGCGGACGTGGATCCGGCTCAGTCGTAGCGGTTGGGCGATGCCGGCCGTTCGGTGGGACGCTCCGGTCGCCACGTCGTGGTGGTTCCGGTGGCCAAGGTGGTCACGTCTCCGTCCGGCCATTCGATCCGTGCCGTTGCCCCGGTGGGCACCGTCGTGCGTACCTCGATGCCCGAGGCGTGCAGTTCCCAGCGGATGGCTACGCGGCCGTACGGTGACTCGTGGGCGGCGTCGGCCCAGGTGATGCCCCCGCCCGGTCGGGGGCGGAAGACGACGTCGCGGTAGCCGGGTGAGGCGGCGGTCAGGCCGGCGACCGTGGTGTGCAGCCACTGGGCGACCGCGCCGAGGGCGTAGTGGTTGAAGGAGGTCATCTCGCCCGGGTTGACGGTGCCGTCGGGGAGCATGCTGTCCCAGCGTTCCCAGATGGTGGTGGCGTCGTGCTTCAGCGCGTACAGCCAGGAGGGGCAGTCCTGTTGGAGGAGCAGGGTGTAGGCGGTGTCGACGTGGTGGGTGGCGCTGAGTGCGGGGGTCACGAGCGGTGTGCCGATGAAGCCGGTCTGGATGGTGTGGCCGCCCGCGGCGACGAGTTCGGCGAGACGGTTGCCTGCCGTGGTCCGGGCTGCCGGGTCGGGAAGCAGGTCGAACTGGAGGGCGACGGCATAGGCGGTCTGGGTGTCGCTGGTCATCAGGCCGGAAGGGAGCACGTAGGCGTCGTTGAAAGCCTGGCGCACCCGGTGAGCGAGATCCTCGTAGCGTCGACGGTCTTCTTCGCGTCCCAGGACGCCTGCGGTCCACGCCGTGTGCCGCGCGGACCAGGCGTAGTGGGCGGTGGCGATGAGGTGGCGGTCGGTGCGGCCTGCACCCGGGTCCTCAGGGGGTGCGGACGGGTCGAGCCAGTCGCCTAGCTGGTAGCCGTCGTTCCACAGGCCCGACGGGTCCGCGAGTTCGGTGACGAGGTCGACCCAGCGGCGTGCGCTGTCGTACTGGGCGGCCAGCAGCCCGGTGTCGCCGGAGTCCTGGTACAGCGCCCACGGGGTCAACGCCACGACGTCGCCCCAGCCCGCGCCGGGTCTGGCCGGTGTCCACTGCGGGCCGCCGGGGATGGCCGGCACGTACCAGGGGACGGTGCCGTCGTCGTGCTGCTCGACGGCGACGTCGCGCAGCCAGGACGTGAGCATGCCGTGGCAGTCGTAGAGGAAAGTGGCGGTGGGTGCGAAGACCTGGATGTCGCCTGTCCAGCCGAGCCGTTCGTCGCGCTGCGGGCAGTCGGTGGGCAGGTCGACGAAGTTGCCGCGCAGGCTCCACACCACGTTCTCGTGCAGCCGGTTCACCTGGTCGTTGGAGCACGCGAACCAGCCGGTCCTGGCCATGTCGGTGTGGTGGACGCGGGCCACGATGTCGCGGTGGGGGTCGCCGCCGCGCCAGCCGGTGATCTCGGCGTAGCGGAAGCCGTGGATGGTGAAGCGCGGTTCCCACGTCTCGCGGCCGTTGCCCCGGAGGACGTACCGGTCGGTGGAGACGGCCCCGCGCAGGGGGCGCACGCACAGTTCGCCGTCCTGGAGCACCTCGGCATGGCGGATGACGACCGTGTGTCCGGCCGGTCCCGTCACGGTGATGCGGACCCTGCCGACGAGGTTCTGGCCGAAGTCCACCAGGAGACGGTCGGCGTCGAGGGCGGTCACCTGGGCCGGGGCGATCTCCTCGGTGCAGCGCACCGGTGGCCCGGTGGGGGCGACCAGCGTCGCCGGGTCCCGGGTGACGATGTCGACCGGTGACCAGTCGCTGTCGCCGAATCCGGGGGTGGACCAGCGTGGTTGGTCGTCCCGGGCGTCGTAGGTCTCGCCGTCGAGCAGGCCGCTGGACACGATCGGACCGTGTGCCGCCCGCCAGGAGGTGTCGGTGCCGATGGTGGTGCGGGTTCCGTCGCGGTGGACGATCTCGAGCTGGGCGATGAGGGCGACCCGGTCGCCGTAGAGATCGGAGTGGCCGCCGTCGAAGCCCAGCCGGCCGCGGTACCAGCCGTCGGCCAGCCAGGCGCCGATGGTGTTGCCACCGGCGAGCAGATGGTCGGTGACGTCGTGGGTCTGGTAGCGCAGCCGGTGGTCGTAGCTGGTCCAGCCGGGGGCGAGCGTGTGGTCGCCGACGCGTCGGCCGTTGATCTCGATCTCGTACAGGCCGTGCGCGGTGACGTACAGCCGCGCACGCTCCACCTCCGCGCCGGCCCGGAAGTCCTTGCGCAGGAGCGGGGGACGCCGCTCGCCGTCGAGCCGCTCCAGCGACTGGCGTCGCGGCGAGATCGCGTGCGCGGTCCAGTCGGCCGGCTCCAGCAGTCCCGTCTCCAGGTGCAGCACCGGGCTCCAGTCGCCTGGGGTGCCGTCGGCTCCTCGGACCCGGACGCGTATCCCGGCATGTTCCCGCGAGGCCAGTGGCTGGTCCGGCCAGTCGACGAGGACGGACTCCTCGGAGGCCACCCAGGGGGTGCGGTGCGTGCCGTCGGCGCGGTGGATCTCGATCTGGTACGCCTGCTGCGTCCAGCCGGACGGCGCGGTGGTCCTCCAGGAGATCCGGGGTGCTGATTCACCGATGCCGAACGGCTCCCGGTGATGTTCCGCGGTCGGAGTGGCGACGGCCGGTGTCGGCTCGCGGGTCATCCCTTCACCGCCCCGGCCGTCAGGCCCTTGATGATGCGCTGGTTGATGAGGAGGTACAGCACCAGGGCGCCGATCACGTTGATGCTGATCGCGGCGAAGAGCGGTCCGTAGGCCGTCTCGCCGTACTGGCCGGTGAAGTTGAGCAGTCCCACCTGGATGGTGCGCAGGTCGTCGTCGGTGGTGAAGGTGAGGGAGATGAGCAGGTCGTTCCAGATGAAGAAGAACTGCACGAGTCCCACGGTGAAGACGGCGTTGCGGACCATGGGGAAGGCGATCTTCCAGAAGGCTCTGAGGATGCTCGCTCCGTCGAGGGTGGCGGCTTCGAACACCTCGCGCGGGATCGAGCGGAAGTAGGTGGCCATCATGAAGACGGTCAGCGGGAGACCGGCCGCGGTGTAGGTGACGATCAGCGGCGCCAAGGTCCCGGACAGGCCGGTCTGGAAGTAGATCCGGAACAGCGGCAGCAGGATCATCTGGCTCGGCACCATGATGCCGAGGAGGAAGGCGAGCAGGACTCTGTGGCGTCCGCGCCAGACCATCACCTCCAGGGCGAAGCCGGCGGCGACGCCGAACAGGATGATGAGGGCGAGCGAGGGCACGGTGGCCATGAGGCTGTTGCGGATGTAGAGGGCGACATGCCCGGTCGTCCAGGCCTCGGTGTAGTTGTGGAGGCCCCAGCTCTTCGGCAGCGACCAGGCGGGGTCGTTGACGAACTCGGACTGGGTCTTGAAGGAGCTCAGCAGCAGCCACAGCAGCGGCGCCACCTCGATCACCACCAGCAGGGCCACGAGTGCGTCGCGCACCAGACGCCGGACGTGCCGGCTCTTGGGGAGGACGGCCGTCGGCGGGCGGGTGAAAGGTTTCCGCGGCGGCGCTGTCAGCGTGTCGGTCATGGGGGTTCAGCCCTTGGTCAGGTCGCGTCGCGAGAAGCGGAAGATGATGAGGGAGACGCCCAGGCAGACGACGGTGAGCAGCGAGGCGATGGTGCTGCCGTAGCCGTAGTCGCCGTAGGAGAACGCGGTGCGGAACATGTACAGCGTCAGGGGCGTCGTGTCGCTGCCGGGTCCGCCGTTCGTCAGGGCCAGGACGGAGTCGAAGACCTTGAGGGTGCCGTTGATGCTGAACACGGCCGACGCCAGGACCACCGGCCAGGACAGCGGCAGGACGACGTGCCGGATCAGCCGCCATCCCGTGGCGCCGTCCATCCGCGCGGACTCGAGGGTCTCCTCGGGGATGTCGAGCAGTCCGGCGTAGATGAGCACGCCGTAGAAGCCCATCGAGCGCCACACGTCCATCACGACCAGGACGAGGAAGGACCCTCCGCCGCCGGCGAACCAGTCCCCGTGGTGGATGCCGAGTGCCTCGATGGCGGTGTTGGCCAGGCCGTTCTGCGGGGCTACGGCGAAGAGTTTCTGGAACATCAGGGCCACGGCGACCGTCGGGAGGATCACCGGGAAGAACACCAGGGTGCGGATGAGCGCGGACGACTTGCGCAGGACGAAGACGTAGAGCAGGGCGAGCAGGTATCCGCAGAGCACCTGCCCGACGCTGACGACGACTCCGTACTTGAGGGTGAACCACAGTGCCGAGTGCGCCTGCGGGTCGTGCCACAGCTTCTCGAAGTTGCCGAACCCGTCGAAGGTGAACCCCTCGATGACGTTCCCCTTGAAGAAGGTGTATCCCAGGGACCAGCCCATCGGCACCAGCATCACCAGTGTGTACACGAGCAGCGCCGGACCCAGCAGGATGGCGAGGGCGCGGCGGTCTCCCAGAACTGAACGCATGACGGCTCTTTCGAAGGGTGCGGTGCGGTGCGGCGGCAGTTGGGCGGCGGACGGCGGTCAGCCGTTGTCGAGGTCTGCCTGGACCTTCTTCATGAAGTCCTTCGCGGAGAGGGACCCGTTGACCAGCGGCGCGGCGTTCGTCTGGCTGGTCGCGGTCGCCTTCGTGTTGAACAGCGCCTCGAACCACAGGGTGCTGGTCGTGGTCTTCGTGATGGTGTCCTGCACCGTCTGCGTGAGGACAGGCAGCGTGCCGGTGTCGCCGTTCGGCTTGAACCCGGAGACCGTGCCCTGGTCCTTGAGCGAGCCGGCGCCGTAGTTCTTCGCGGTGCAGGAGAGCCAGTCGCCGACCTTGGCGTTGTACGCCTTCGCCGAGACGGCGACCGGGAGACCGACGTTGGCCGGGATCTGGTCCGCGGACCCCTTGCCGCCGGCCACGGTCGGGAACGGCATGAAGCCGACGTTGGCCGCGCCGACCTTGTTCTTGGTCTCGTCGTTGAAGTCGCCGAGCGCCCAACTGCCCATGTAGTACATGGCGGCCTTGCCGGTGAGGAACTGCTGCGCGGCGGTGTCGTAGTCGAGGGATCCGACGCCCTTGCCGAAGTAGCCCGCCTTGCCGAGGTCGGCGATGGCCTGGGCGGCCTTGACGTATTCGGGGTCGGTCAGCTTGGCCTTGCCGTCCGCGACCGCCTGGAGAGCGTCGGGCCCCAGCTCGCGGTAGAGGTAGCTGCTGACCAGCCGGGTGAGGGGCCACCCCTCCTTGCCGGCCGCGGCGAAGGGGGTGACCCCCGCGCTCTTCAACTTGGCCGCCGCCGCGACCAGTTCGTCGTACGTGGTCGGGACGGCGATGTCGTTCGCGGCGAGAAGCTTCTTGTTGTACCAGATGCCCTCGATGTTGAACTGGTAGGGCATCACGTTGAACTTGCCGTACAGGTTCTCCACCGTCTTGACCGCGGCGGGCTGGATGTCGTCCCACACCCCGAGGTCCTTGAGCGTCTTCTCCAGGTCGAGAACCTGCCCGGCTTTGTCCAGCGTCTTGGTGAGGGCCGGAGTGCCTCCCGCCGCGAACTGCGCGGGGAGCGCGTTCTGGCCGGCGAGAAGCTGCACCTTCTGGTCGACGTTGCTGATCGGCAGGGTCTGGATCTTCAGCGGCAGAGCCGAGTTCTGCGTCTTGCACGCGCCGGTGCTCAGGGCCTTGAGCTCCTGCTGCACGATGTGGTTGTCGTCGTTGATGGTGAGCGAGTAGTCCTTGGCGCCGCCGCTCGACGCGTTCGAACCGCCGCCGCAGGCGCTCAGCAGCAGACCGGCGGAGGTGGCGGTTGCCAGGACGGCAAGACTGCGGGGCTTGAGGGTGTGGTGCACGGGGTTGCTCCTCGCGGTGCACAGCGCATTGAAGCGCTTCAATGTTGCCCCGGAACCTACGGCCCGCTTCGCGACCATGTCAAGGATGATTCGCCGGTATTTCCGAACCGCAATGCGCGCACAACGCCGGGAATCGGGCACGCCGGAAGGCGGGCCCTTGAGGAGCGGTGACGGCTGCGGACTACGGGTTCAGTGCGGCGCGCTGGCGCGGACGACCAGTTCGGGTTCGAGTACGACGGTGGCATGCCGGTGCTGCGCGCCCGAGGCCACCTCGTCCATCAGCAGCCGCATCGCTTCCTGCCCCATCGCCCGCCCCGGCAGGTCTACCGCGGTCAGGGGCACGGCCGCGGAACCGGCCGTCCGGTTGTTCTCGCACCCGATGACCGCGACCTGGTCGGGTACGCCGATGCCCGCCACCGTGTGCAGTTCGTGGATGATGCCGTTGGCCAGTTCGTCGGCGACGACGACGAGGCCGTCCGGCAGGTCGGCGGGCTTCCGTCCGGCGAGGGCCCTGCCGACCAGGTGTCCGTGCGCCGTGGTCAGGCCGACGCTGTCGATCTCTTCCAGCGTCACGCGGGCGCCGGCTTCCTCGACGGCCGCGTGTACCCCCCGGCGCCGCTCGCGCACGGGCTGGTAGTCGTCGTGCGCGACCACGTACGCCAGCCTGGTGCGTCCGGTGTCGATGAGGTGGCGGGCCGCGAGGTATCCCACGTGCTCGTTGTTGACCAGCACCGAGCAGCATGTGCCCGGCTTCGGCGAGTAGTTGAGGAGCACGATCTGGCGTCCGTGCGAGCGCATCCGGGCGATGCCGTCGGTCGAGTCCTCCATGGGGGCCAGCAGCACGCCGGTCACCCGGGCCTCGTCGAAGACGTCCAGGTAGTCGTTCTGGAGTCCCATGTCGCAGGTCGTGTTCGCGAGCAGCAGATTGAGGCCTGCCGTGCGGGCCGCCTCCTGTGCGCCGTGCGCCATGTCGATGAACAGTGAGTTCTCGATGTCCGCGAGCACCATGCCGACACTGTCGTTCGACCCGGACGCCAGCGACCGGGCCGCGTCGTTGCGTACGAAACCCAGCCGCGTTATGGCTTCGCGCACGCGCTGCGCCGTCACGGGGCTGACCTTGGCCGGATGGTTCAGGACGTTGGACACCGTGCCGAGCGAGACGCCCGCCGCCTTCGCGACGTCCTGCATGCTCGGACCGGCGTGCCCGTTCGCCCGTGGACCTGCGGCTGCCACGACGCTCCTCGACTTCCGGTCTCGATCGGCCTGGACGCGGATTGACGGGCCAGGCCGGTGTGAACAGGCGCAGGATACACGCTTCCGTTAAAGCGCTCCAACGCCTTCGCCGGCCACGCCCTGAAGACCAGTGGACGCCCGCGCGTACGCACAGGTCACGGCACTCCGCAGTCGTACGCCGAGAAGTCCCGCACTCCCCCGGGCCTTCTGCTCGACGGGTCCGGCTCCGGGAGCGGCACCACGGCACAGTACGGGCTGCGGCCTGCGGGACAAGCGCGCGAACCCTTGACGTCACGCCGGGAGAATGCCAGCCTCACACCGCTGAAGCGATTGAAGCGTATCAATCCGTCCTTCGGCTCTTGAGTGCCGGCCCACGCGGCGACACTCCCCGCAGCCGTACCGGCCAGGCACAAGCCTGACCATGTGCTCCGGTTCTGCGTCGGAGCACATGGTCGGCTCCCGCGCACACAGACCACGCCCGCCGTCCTTCTCTCACCGTCGAGGGAGTCGCGAAGTCATGACAGCCGGCCCCGACGTCCCAGCCCAGAACCGCTTACCGACGCCACCGCCGCCCGCTTGGACGACTGCCGTCCGGGCGTGCCCCGGACCCTGACGGCGGGGCGGTCGGAGGGACCGTATCGGGCCGAACCCGGCTGCGGACCTGCGCGAACCGATGCCCGGACACCGGCTGCGCGGTCGCACTCACCCACCCATCAGCGACACGAAGGAGTCTCGTATGACCAGCCATCGCACCGGAGGCGCCTACCCCGGAATCCGTGGACGCCGCTTCTCTCCCACCCTCGCCGCGATCCTGGCCGCCCTCGTGGCCGTCATAGGTCTGGTCACCGCCGGCCAGGCGAAGGCCCTGAGCGGTGACATCCGTATGCACGACCCGAGTCTCATCAAGGTGGGGAGCTGCTACTACGGCTTCTCCACCGGGTTCGAGAACGACTCCCTCAATCCCAGCGGATCCATCACCATCCGCAAGACGTGCGACGCCACCGCGGCGACCGGCTGGACGAAGGTGGGCAACGTCTGGGGGACGACCCCGTCCTGGATCACGAGCAAGCTCGGCTCGACCCCGCCGAACATCTGGGCCCCCGACATCAAGTACTTCAACGGCACCTACCACCTGTACTACGCCGGTTCGCTCTGGGGCACCTCGTACGCCGTCATGGGCCTCGCCACCGCCACCGACATCGAAGGCCCCTGGACCGACCAGGGCATGGTCACGGACGTCAACTACCCCATCGACCCGAACGTCGACTGGGGCCCCGACGGCCGGCTGTACATCTCCTGGGGTTCCTGGACCGGCAGCGGCACCTACCTGCACGTCCTGGACCAGACCACGGGCAAGCTCTCCACCACCGACAACAACCTCTGGCACATCGCCGTCGGAATCGAGAACCCGACGATCATCCTCAACGGTGGCTACTACTACCTCTTCGGCTCGAAGGGCCTGTGCTGCAGCGGAACCAGCAGCACCTACTACACCGTGGTCGGACGGTCCACCAGCATCACCGGCCCCTATCTCGACCAGAGCGGCACGGACATGGCCTCGGGCGGCGGAACCACCGTCCTCACCGGCGCCTACCCCAGGGTGGCCGCAGGCGGTGCCGACGCGTTCGACGACGGCGCGTCCAAGTTCCTCGCGTACCACTACTACGACGGCGACAACTCCGGCCAGGAGACCCTCGACATCCGTCAGGTCACCTTCGCGGGCGGCTGGCCCGTCATCGCAGGCCCGCTCGGAGGCGCCAACAACCATCTGCTGAACCGCAACAGCGGCAAGTGCGCTGACGTCTGGTCCCTGAGCACGGCGGACGGGGCAGCGGTCAATTCCGGCAACTGCAACTCCGGCGCCAACCAGCAGTGGGTGCCGACCGCCGTCGGCTCCAACTACAAACTGGTCAACGTCAACAGCGGCAAATGCCTTCAGGTCGCCGGCGCCTCCACCGCCAACGGGGCGGTGGCCGTCCAGTCGACGTGCACGGGCGCCTCGAACCAGCTGTGGACGAAGACCCCGGTGATCGGCGGCTACGTCACCTTCACCAACGTCAACAGCGGCAAATGCCTTGAGGTCGCCGGAGCGTCCACCGCCAACGGCGCGGCCCTGGACCAGTCCACCTGCGCCACTGGCGCGAACTACCAGTGGATGGTCGTCTGACGGTTCCAACGGGCGGTGCCGAGCCGCCGGCAGCGTCCTATCGCACACGAACGACGGGTGACCTCATGACCACCGCACAGCAGCAATCCACCCCGCCCGGGAGCACGGGCCGACTCGCCATCACCCTGTGGGACTTCAGCTGGTACACGCAGGCGGGCCCCGGCGAACCCTTCGCCGACCTCGACCGCGCCTTCGCCGAGGCGGTGGAGCGGGGCTTCAACACCGTGCGCGTCTGCGCGATGCCCTTCCTGCTGTTCTCCGGACGGGTCCCCTCCTCGGAGTCCGTCCAAGTCCGCGGCCTGGGCGATCAGTTCGGACAGCGCACCCGCTGGTACAACGTGCGCGGCGGCTATCCGCTGGACGGCCGCCGCCGACTCGTCGAGCTGTTCGAGGCAGCCGCCCGGCACGACTGCCAGGTGATCGTGTCCTCATGGGAGTACCAGCAGTCCCCCAGCTTCGCGGACACCGACACCTGGCACCGCGCCCTGGCCGCCGTCCCCGGCCCGGACCGCGCCGAGGCCGTGGCCGAAGCCCTCGCCGCGCTGCTCGACTTCCTCACCGAGCGCGGACTGGCCGACCGCGTCGCCTACGTCGAGGTCCACAACGAGGTCGACAACTGCTCCCTCGTACCGGCCGACGGCACCCCCGGCCACTACGCCCGGTTGCGCGGCCCCCTCGAACGGGCCGTCAAGCTGCTGCGGGCCCGCCACCCCACCATCCCCATCACCTACTCGCTGGGCGAGCCCTGGCCCGGCGAACTCAACGACCTGCCCGAGCAGGCGCAGATCGCACACTTCCACTTCTACGTCTACGGCGTCCTCGGCGCGCTCTATGAGGCGGCGGGACTCGGCCACGGCACCGAAGGGGCACCCGAGACGGCCACCTGGCCCACCCCCGCGCTGGCCGCCATGCTGCGCCCCGACGCGCCCGCATTCACCGACTACCAGCCGGCCGAACCCTGGCGCCTGGCCGCCACCGGGATCCCCCGCGAACTGTTCTACGCGCACGACTGGGTCGACCCCGACCGCTGGGACCTGTGGCTCTACGAGAACTATCCGGCGCACCGGCAGGCCATGCGGGAGACGCTGGCCGGGTGGGTCGACTCCGTCGCCGAGTTCGCCCGCCTGCGCGGCATCCCCGCCGTCCTCGGCGAGAGCGTCGTCGGATACACACCTCTCCTGACCCGCTTCGAAGAGGACGCCGTCGGCAAGGACATCGCGGAGTTCGTCGTCGACCGCTGCCTCGCGGCAGGCTTCCAGGGCATCGTCCTGACCTCCAACGCGGCCCCGCACCACCCCATGTGGCACACCGATCCGGACTGGATGCGGCGGGTCAACGCCCGTATCACCACGGGCGGGCAGGGCGCGACCTGAGAAAAGCGGTGGCCTGATGGAGGAGGTGCAGGCCGGTGCCGCGTCGTGCGGTGCCCCGCACAAGGATGGTGGCGGGGCACCGGTGGGCAATCCGTGGCGTCAGGCGTCTTGGTCGGGGTGCCTGAGTGAGGACACGTGACGACCAAATCCCCTTCGGCGACGGCCCGCTCGATGTCCTGGCGCAAGTCAGCTCTCGCCGATATGCGCGGCAGCGGCCTGCTCCGGCTGACAGTCGTTGAACGGCTGCTCGTAAGACGCGATGCCGAGCGCCTTGTTGTCGGCGGCGGTCACGAGCTTCTCCTGCTCTCTGGGGGTCGAGTGGTGCGGTTAGACGGTCATGGCGTCGCGGACGAGCGCGGTGTCGACGAACTGCTCGAAGCGCACGATGTGTCCGCCGCGTACGACGAAATGGTGGGCGACGCGGACGGCGATCGGCTTCCCTGTCGCCTTGTTGGCCGCGGTGTAGCGGGCGAGGACGACGACGTTCTCGCCGTCGACGACGTAGGTGTCGTCATGGGCGGTCCAGCCGTCCCAGTCCTGGCCCAACTTCTCCATCACGCCCGCGGTGACGCCGTCGGGGGTCCGGTACGTGCCGGCGAGGGGGAAGCCGGCCATCTCCGTCCACTCCACGTCGGGAGCGAGGGTGGCCCGAAGCGCCTCCAGGTCACCTGCCGCGGAGGCGAGGTACTGGCGGCGCACGACGTCGGCGGGGGCGGTGGAGGTGGTGAACTCGGTCATGGTCAGCCCCACTTCATCTCGCCCTTGGCGACCTTCGCGCCGATCTGGGCGGCGATCAGCATGCCGTTGTCGGGGTAGCGCTTGACCAGCGCCTCGGTCAGCGCGGCGCCGTCGGCCGCCTTGCCGAGCTCCTCCTCGAAGGCGAGGAGGTACTCGCGGGTCGCGGTGATCGCGGACGTGTCCGCCGCCGTACCGGGCAGACGGTGCCCCGGCACGACGAGCTGCGGGTCGAGCGCGGCCATCTCGTCCAACATGTCGATCCATGCGGCACGGTCGCCCGGGGTGGGGGTGTCGGCGACCCAGACGTGCTCCTGCTGGAAGAGCAGGACACCGCCGAGGAGGGCACGGTGCTCGGCCTGCCACAGGTAGTGCCGGTCGGGCAGCGCGGCCGGGCCGCCCTTGAGCTCGAAGCGGTGGCCCTCCAGGGCGAGGTCACCGGTCAGCGCGGTCAGGTCGACCAGGCGGGTGGGCAGGTTCGGGCCGAGCGCGGCCCACGCCTTGAGCTTGCCCTCGTAGGAGTCCTGGATGTGCTCGATGACGAGCGGGGTGGCGACGAACGTCGCATCCGGGAAGGCGTCGGCGATCACCTCGGCGCCGAAGTAGAAGTCGGGGTCGGCATGGCTGACGAAGACGGTGGTCAGCTTCTTGCCGGAGTCGAGGATCTCGGCGGCGAGTCGGTGGCCGTCGGCGCGGGTGAAGGCGGCGTCGACCAGCAGGGCCTCGTTCTCGCCGGTGACGAGGGTGGCCGTCTTGTTCTTACTGCCGGCCGGGAAGTCGAGGTCGAGGACCTTGAAGGAGAGGGTGCTCATGCGGGGGCTCCTTTACGCGAGGGATGGGGTGGGGCAGGGGAAGATCAGTGGGCGGCGAAGCGTGCGTCGACCTCGTCGGCGGTGGCTTGGCCGTAGGCCAGCGGGGTGACGGAGTCGCCGTCGACGGCCAGCAGCGTGGGGAACCCGGTAACGCCGAGCTGGACCGCGCGGCGGAAGTCGGCGTGGGCCGCGGCCTGTGCGTCGGGTGCTTCGAAGGCGGCGACCACGGCGTCCGCGTCCAGCCCGGCCTCCTCCGCGACCTTCCGATAGGTGGCCGCTTCGGACAGGCTGCGTCCGTCGACGTAGAAGGCGGCCTGCAGGGCCGCGGCCAGCTCCGCCGCGCGGTCGGGGGCGGCCTGGCGCAGGGCGGCGACGCCACGGGCGGCGGCCTCGGAGTCCATCACGAACGAGCCGTCGGCGATCCGCTGCTCGTAGGCCGCGCCGAACTCGGCGCCGGTCAGCTCGGCGATCTTGGCGTTCGCGCTCTGGACGTAGCCGAACTGGCGGACGGGTACCCGCCGCGATCCGGTGAACAGGCCGCCGGAGACGACTTCGACCGGTAGTTCGGGGTGACAGGCGGCGACCTCGCTCAGTGTTCCGGAGAACCCGTGCGACCAGCCGCAGTAGGCGTCGAAGACGTAGACGAGCTTCATCGAGGACCTCGGCAGGGATGTGCGCCCGCGGGCTGCGAGCGATTCATCTGACAGAACAGTAACTGACGCGTCAGATATTTCAAGGTTCGTGTGAGGTGAGGCACACGGGTGTGGCTGACCACGTCATCACACCAGCGTGGCCGCTGGTCCGCAGGTCAGGGCAGTCGGGGCAGCAGGTCCCTAGCGGTGTGGCTGATGATCCGGAGATCCTCCGCGAACCGCTTCCGATCCGCCTCCGGCAAGGGCTCCACGAGGTACCGCTTGATGTTCTCCAGGTGCACCCGGGACGCGCACACGACCGTCTCCTCGCCCAACGGCGTCAGCCGCACCAGCTTTCCGCGCCGGTCGTCGGGGGAATCCGCACGCGTCACGAAACCCGCCGTCTGCATGCGATCCACCAGGCGGGTGGCACCGCCCGTGGTCAGCACCTGCTCCTGGGCGATGGCCCGCATGGAAAGCCCCGGCTCGCCCGCACGCCCGAGGATCAGCAGCACCTCGAAGACCAGATGGCTGATGCCGCACTCCGCCTCCAGCGCCCGGCCGAGGATGTACTCGAGCCGGTTCGCCGCCCCCTGCAGCCGCCCGAACGCCAGGATGAGCTCGTGATCCGCAGCCTCCTTCGCCGTCCTGATCTCAGCTTCCTCACCCACGGCAGCGCCGCCCCTCTCGTCGTCCCGGTGCCACCGTACCGATCACGTTCGGACATGCGGGGCAGCGGAGGCACCTGGACCTGTCGAGCGACAGACAGACTCATCTCCGCCTCCAGCGCCGTGAGGTCGGGACGGCATGAGCAAAGCCACCGACACCGGTTCATACCAGGGTGAAGGCGATGCTCGCCGTCGCCGCGCTTCACCCGTGGCCCACGCCACGGCGTGTTGTGAAAGTGCCCATTTTCGTGTGCGTGGGCGGTGAGCTCGGGCGGTGCTTGCGGGCACCGCCCGAGCAATGCCGTGACTATTCGGGCGGAGGCAGGTGCCCGATCACCTTCTGGCCGACGAACGCCGACGTCCGCAGGGCGTGGTAGGCGTAGTCGCGCATGGCCTCCTCGTAGGCCGCGATGCCGTCGAGGAGCGGCTTGTCTCCGGCGGTGACTGCGATCAGTTGATCCCCCAGGGTGTGCGCGTCGCGCAGCGCGGTGTTGGCTCCGATGCCCAGGGCGGGACTCATGGCGTGGACGGCGTCGCCCATGACGGTGACGGTGGACGGTTCCCAGGCGTCGACGGGTACACAGCTGCGGCACTTGAGGGCCTGCACGGTGGCGGTGTCCCACAGCCGCACGGTGTCGACCAGGGCCGGGTGCCAGCCGGCGACGCGCCGCCGGGCGTGTGCCTTGAGCATGTCGGGGCCGACGGTGAACAGCTCGTCGTCGGGGAGCATCCGGTCGGGCAGGGAGTTGAAGATGCTCAGCGCGTAGTCGGCGGTGGCCTCACGCCGGAAGCCGGGGTCCTGCTCGGCGATCAGCGGTGACGTGGGGTCGGTGCGCTCCAGCGGTCCGAGGGTCAGCCCGGTGAGGTCGGCGTCGTAGGCCAGGGAGAAGGCGTTGAACAGCTCTGCGGGCAGCTTGGCCTTCGCCTCGCCGGTGAGGTGGATCTTCGCGGCGATGTGCCGCGAGCCGAGGTCGGCGACCTGGACCTGAGGCAGGCGCTGCGCGCGGACGGCCGAGTTGATGCCGTCCGCGGCGATGAGCACGTCGGCTTCGACCGTGGCACCGTCCTCCAGCAGCACGGTGACCGTCGAGTCGGGGCGGACGCGGTAGCCGGTGACCTTGGCACCGAAGTGCACGGCCTTCTCCAGGCCGAGGTAGAGGATGCGGCGCAGGGTCGAGCGGCACACCACCAGATGTTCGGGAATGTCGGCGGGCACGCCGGTGCCCTCGGTGGCCGACCTGTCGCGGCCGGGGCGGAGGGTGAGCTGCTCGTCGAAGAGGAGCATGTCCTCGCTCGGCATGCCGCAGGTCGCCAGGAACAGCTCCCACAGGCGGGGCTCCAGCGCGGCGTGCAGCGCGGAGGTGCCGGTGGAGTTGATGCAGATCCGGTACCCGGCCTCGCGGGCCGCGATATCGGCGTCGCGTTCGCAGACGGCCACGTCCAGGCCGTGCCGGTCCAGGTAGTGGGCCAGGGTCAGCCCGGCGAGTCCGCCGCCGGCGATGACAATTCGCATTTCGGACACAGTGCTGCGAGTGCAGAGTTCTTCTCGTACGCGGAGCACACCAGAACTCCCCTGAAGGGGAGGACGTTGACGCAGAACGGGAAACCGGTGACCTGCGGTCCGGACTACCAACCGGAAAGCAATTTCGTGTGCGCTGAAAGAGTACACCGACAGCCTGCCGCGAGGGGCGGGTCAATCCTGCGATGTGCGGGAGTTCACCACTTCCACACCTAAGGAATCCTTCATCTCTCATTCCCCGCGTAAAGCCTTGACGAATTGAGATATATCTGGTCAGCGGAACATGGATTAACCGATTCGGCGAATATGCGTTCACATTCCACACGATCGCTTTCACGCCCGCATCCAGCACCGGAGGGCTGACCGCCGAACGCCGGCCATGGCTGGATCAGAGGCATTCGTCGCCGGCCGCGACCACCAGCCCTGGTCGAACTTCGGCGGGCGCCCGCCGCGTGTGCCGAGGTCCCTTCGGTTGCGGATCCGATCCACCACGTCTGTTCCTTGCTGCCCCAGCCACTTCGCCAGGGAGACGATTGGCTCACCGGGTTCGAGCATCACCGAGGCGTACGTATGGCGCAGTACGGGGAAGCCCTGCTCGCGGCTCGGCTCCCCAACGCGCGACGGCTTCTCACCCGGCTGCCGCTTGGGCAGCGGCGAGATGACTCCCGCACCCGCAAGAGCGGGCTTCCACGCCGTGGTGTTCCAAGTGGTGCGGGTGATCGCGTTGCGCTGCCCCGTGTAGACGAGGAGCCGGACCGTCGCCCTACGTCGGTCCTCGCGTGCGAGACCGGGCTCTTCGGGATCCAGCCATGGCAGGGGCACGTCGATCGGTTCACAGTGCTCCTGGTGCGTGAGGATCCGCTTCGCGAGGAGCGCGCGGATGATCTCCACGGCCTCCTCCAACCTCTCCAGCCGGACATGCGCGGCGGGCCAACCGCCGCCCACCACATGCTCGTTGACGTTCTCCCCGGAGCCGAGGCCGAGGCGGAACCGTCCCTGGGACAGGAGTTGGACCGTGGCGGCCTTCTGGGCGACGACCGCCGGGTGGTAGCGGGTCGTCGGGCAGGTCACGTACGTCATCAGCGGAATGCGTTCGGTGGCCTGCGCGGCGGCACTGAGCACGCTCCACGCGTAGGAGGCGTGGGCCCTGGGACTCCAGTCAGGGGAAGTAGTGGTCGGACGTGACGGAGAAGTCGAAGGCGGCGCGCTCGGCGCCGACCACATGGCCCACCAGCTCCCGTGGACCGGCCTGCTCGGTCATCATCGTGTACCCGATCTTCACCGTGGCGCTCATCTCCTCACGGGTCGGACTCTCGCAAGGACGGCTCCCTGTCCCGTCACCCCTTCGTCGTGAGCCGCAGGCCGACCTCCTTCTCCTGGCCTCCTGACGCCGCACCCCAGTGGTCCACGGCGAACGCCGTACTCAGAGCCTCGAACAGTCGGTCCACGGCGGCGTAGGCGCCCTGGAGCGTGGCGGAGACCGAGCTCTCCAGCGCAACCGGATCCGTGGGGATCCGCTCCCGTTCCGGCTCGAACTCCGCGGTCCACACGGCTGAGTGATCGCCCGGCCGCTCCTGGGGCATGCCGTCAAGGGAACGGTCGGTCGGGAACGCCCTCCGCAGGACGCTGAAAACAGTGGCAGCATCCTCTTTGGACGCTCCGGTGAGGGACACGGTGGCCATCTGGCTCACTCTCCTTCAAGACGACGGGACGCAGGGGATCGAACGAACGGTTTACGGTGCCGGCCCGCGGTCGACCAGACGCAGGGGTGGAGAACACGGTGGCCCGTCCCAGAGTGACGGTTACGAAGGCGACCTTTTCAGCGTCGCCCGCCTCGGCTCCCACGGTGCACGGAGCGTCAGCCGGGCGGTTCGTCGGGTACGGGGTGCCCCGGACGTGCGCCGCCGGAATGCGTGGCGCCTTTCCGTCCGGTGCCGGCCTCGTCCGTGTCGGGGATCTTCGGGTCAGGAGGTTCCGCATCACGCCCCTCCGGCTCGCGCTGCTCGTCGGCGCCGGCCTGCTGATCGGGCAGGTCCCTCGGTATCGGCTTCGGTTTCGGCACTCCTGCGTTTCCTGGGGCTTCCGGGCGGCGCTCGCTCACGGCGTTCTCGCTTCCTCGCACAGGGTCGGTGTCAGAGGCGGGTACCCCGACGGCCCACGACAAATCCGACCTCGACACCCCTGACCTGGGGCCGGGCCGTGCGGACATCCAGAGCACCGGTGGGGGTGCCCAGTCACGGCGAAGGGCGAGCGCCGGCAGAACGCCGGTACCCGCCCCTGTGCGCTGTGGTGACCGTCAGGCTCGGTGGTCTCCGTAGTAGCCACCGACCTGCTCGTGATAGCCGGCGTCACCGATGTGCTTGTCCTTGTCGAACTCGGGAGAGTTCTTGATCTCTTCCTTCGTACGGCCGACGTGGATCGTCCGGTCCGCGACGTCGATGGAGGAGATGACACCGGCAGGTAGCAGAACCTGCTTGCCGAAGATCCACACTCCGGTGTCGACGACGATGTACGCGGCTCCGACGTCCTCGGAATGCTTGTCGACCTTGCCGATCGAGCCGTCGCTCGCCTCGACCTTGAATCCGGTCAGGTCCGTCCCCGTCTGGTGGCCCGACTCTGCCTGGTAGCCCCACATGTTGTCCGTCATACAAAACCTCCTCGTGTAGTACGTGAAATACCGAGGAAGCCCGTCAGGATTTTCGGTGGGCGTCCCTCGGCAGGTCGAGTGCCCACCGTTTCCGGTCCCACACAATGTGAAATATCGACTACACGCCAGGGGAGATCACCACCGGTACCGGCGGCCCCTCGATCCGCCGCTTCCGGCGCTTCCGAAGCTCCGGAAAACGAACCCCAGAAGCCACAGAACCGCTACGACGCCAGCCACCCACCACAGAATATGGATCGCAAATCCCGCGCCACCCAAAATCAGTGCGAGGAGAAGTACAAGAATCAACACAGCCATGTCGATTCACCTTTCCGAAAGGCCGTGGTGCCCTCTTTGCCGTATGGCATACGGGCGTTTTTCGGCCTCACCTCCACGGTACGTCGCCGACCCTCCCGACCGGGACCTTCCACCAGGTCGACACGGTCGGTCCGTATGAGACGGCGCCTGCGGGTTACTCGTGGGCCGTGGGCGAGAGCCCGGCCGGCCGCGCTGTCGGCGGCTGTCAGATATCCGCCGACGTACGGTGCCGCCCGCCGCCCGCCCCGCAGGTCCAGGGACGGGACCGGTCGGCGTGCGCATCGAGGCCGATGGACAGGTCAGAGGAAGCGTCGTATCGGCAGGACAACCGCCTCCCGCACGCGTTGGAGCAGCGCGCGTCGCTTCCACCGTCCGGCTCGGATGAGTTCGCTGTGCTCCAGGTCTTCCGTGAAGTGGCGGTCCAGCGTCGCGGTGAACGTGGGGTCCAGTACGGCGAGCATGACCTCCTCGTCGTGGTCGAGGGAGCGGCGGTTGAAGTTCGTCGAGCCGATGAGCGCCGTGGCCCTGTCGACGGTGACGACCTTGGTGTGGAGCATGGTCGGCTGGTAGTGGTAGATCTTCACCCCGCATCCGGTGAGATCCTCGTAGTAGCGCTGGCCCGCGAGTTGGCAGACCCGCTTGTCGGTGTACGGGCCCGGCAGCAGGATCTCCACCTCGACCCCTCGGCGGGCGGCGGCGCACAGCAGCTCGATGAAGTACGCGTCGGGTGCGAAGTAGGCGGTGGCCAGCCGGATCCTTTCCTCCGCCGTCTCGATCACCACGCGGAACAGGGTCTGCATGTCCTGCCAGCCGAAACTGGCCGAGCCCCGGACGACCTGCACCACGGCATCGCCCTGCGGGGTGTGGTCGGTGAACCGGTCGCGGTCGTCGAAGAGTTCGTCATGGCACTCGGCCCAGTTCTGGGCGAAGGCTGCGGCCAGTCCGTCCACCGCGGGTCCGGTCACCTGGACGTGGGTGTCGCGCCATTCGTCCGGGGTGCGGGCGTCGCCGCACCATTCCTCGGCGATGCCGACGCCGCCGGTGAAGGCCGTCTCCTCGTCGACGACGAGGACCTTGCGGTGACAGCGGTGGTTCTGCTTCAGCGGAGACAGATACAACGGCTTGCGGAACCAGGCCACCTGCACGCCGGCCCGCTCCATCGCCTCCAGCTGGTCCTTCTCGATGAGCCGGCTCCCGAAGCCGTCCAGCAGCAGCCGTACCCTCACGCCTTCGCGCGCCCTGTCCGCGAGCGCGTCGGCGAACTGCCGGGCGATCTCTCCCTTCCAGTACACGAACGTCATCATGTCCACGGTGTGGTGGGCGGAGCGGATCCGGCCCAGCATGGCGCCGAAGATCTCGTCGCCGTTGCGCAGCGGGAGAAGCGCGTTGCCTTCCGTGGCCGCGATTCCTATGAGCCGTTCCAGCCGGCGTCTGGTGCGCCGGGCCCGGCCGTCGAGGACGCTACCTACGTCCTCCGCGCCGCCAGGCTCCTCGGACCTGACGGTTCCCGCCGTTCCGGCGGCTGCGTCGGCTGCGTTCTGCGTGTTTGGCATGGCTGCACCTTCCTGGACATCGAGCCGGAAGACAAAACCGGGATGGCCTCGTACTTCGAGGGCACCCGGAACGGCATGGCTACTGGATCGGCAACGGCACGCGGGCAGGAACAGGCCCACCGTGCGGCGAACAGCAAGGCGGTCGCGGCAGCGGCCCGTGCGGGCTTCGTCGCCCGCGGGGTCATCTACGTACTGATCGGCGTCCTCTCCCTGCGCATCGCCTTCTTCGGCGGGGGCAAGCAGGCCGACCGGGGTGGCGCGATCGCCGAGATCGCCCAGAAGCCCTTCGGCACAGTGCTGCTGTGGCTGCTCGGGATCGCTCTGGCCGGGATGTCCCTGTGGCGACTGTCCGAGGCCGCCTTCGGGCAGGCGGGCCCCGACGGCGACAAGCCGGGCAAGAGGGCGATGGCGGCGGGCCGTTTCGTCTTCTACGGCTTCGTCGCGTACTCCGTGCTCGCCTACGCGGCCGGGGACAAGGGCAGTGGCAGCGGCAGTTCCGACAAGAACTCCCAGGACGTCACGGCGAAGGCGCTGGACTGGCCCGGCGGGCAGTGGATCGTCGGCATCGCCGGTGCCGCCGTGACCGCTGCCGGTATATGGATCGCCGTCCGGGCGCTCCTGCGCAAGTTCGAGAAGCATCTGAAGATGGCGGAAATGTCCCGGACGACACGTCAAGTCGTCGTCTTCTTCGGTGTGTTCGGCGGTACGGCCCGGGGCATCGTCTTCGCCACGGCGGGCGGCTTCGCCATCGCCGCGGCGGTCCGGCACAAGCCCGGCGAGGCCAAGGGCATGGACGACACCTTGCGTACCTTCGCCGGCACCCCTGCGGGACCCTGGCTGCTGGCGCTGATAGCGGTTGGCCTCATAACCTTCGGCGTCTTCTCCTGGGCCAACGCACGCTGGCGCGACGTCTGACCCGACGGGCGCGGTTGTGGCACCCCATCACACGTCGACGGTGCCGCAGCTCGCGCTGCCGACGCCTTCCCAGCCACTTGCGGTGCGGACGAAGACCCGGAGTGCGGACCGCCGAAGTGATGGATACCGAACGCCGGCTGTCTTGCCAGGGCGCTCGTCCCGAATGCGCGGCGGAAATCACCGACGAGGGACTGTGCGTCACCGTCGGGATCGCGGGCTGCTCCCCACCCCCACACAGGGGCGACGGGGAGCAGCCGGTGTGTCGCGGATCAGTGCGGTCTAGTTGGTGGTGAGCATGCCTGCGCGGAGTTTGGCGAGGGTGCGGTTGAGCAGGCGGGAGACGTGCATCTGGGAGACGCCGAGGTGTTCGCCGATCTGGGCCTGGGTGAGTTCGTCGACGAACCGCATGTGGATGATGCGCCGTTCGCGGTCGCCGAGTTCGGCGATCAGGGGGGCCAGGGCGTTGAAGTCCTCGACGAGTTCGAGGGCGTTGTCGTCGAGGCCGATGAAGTCGGCCAGCGCGGCTTCGCCGTCGTCGCCGGAGCTGATGGCGGCGTCGAGGGAGGCGGAGTTGTAGCCGTTGGAGGCGAGACGTGCTTCGTTGACCTCTTCCTCGCTGAGGCACATCAGCTGGGAGAGTTCCTTGGTGGTGGGCATACGGCCGAGCCGGCTGCGGAGCTCTTCGTTGGCTTTCGCGAGCTGGACGCGGGCTTCCTGGAGGCGGCGGGGGACGTGGACCGCCCAGGAGGTGTCGCGGAAGAAGCGCTTGATCTCGCCGGTGATGTAGGGGACGGCGAAGGAGGTGAACTCGACTTCGCGGGTGAGTTCGAACCGGTCGATGGCCTTGATCAGCCCGATCGTGCCGACCTGGACGATGTCCTCCATCTCGTCCTGGCCACGGCTGCGGAACCGCGAAGCCGCGTACCGGACGAGCGTGACGTTCATTTCGATGAGGGTGTTACGCGCGTACTGGTACTCGTGCGTGCCCTCTTCGAGGAGGGCAAGCTGGTCGAGGAACAGCCTGGTCAGCTGACGGGCGTCCTTGGGGGCGACCTGTGAGGGGTCCGCGATCTCCGGCAGCACCCGGGTCTGTTCGTCCGCCGTCTTCGTCACCGTCATGTCAGGCCCCTCCCGCGTTGTCCGGACTGCGTGCCGGCGGTTCCTTGCCCGCCGACAATGATCGGCCTACCCGGGTTCGCGGAATGCACACCAGGTGATTTCAGAGCGAGTCCGCCGCCTGCCGTCGCACCGGGTCCATCGGTCCGCCCGGGGAAGGCGAGACCATGCGCTGTCGGCGGCCCGTACGACCGAATGCGGGGCCGACCGGAGTGTCTCCGGCCGGCCCCGCATTCGGGCTGATGCCGACGTCAGACGCATCGCTGGGTCTGGTAGTAGTCGGCGACCCGCTGGTGGTAGCCGACATCGCCGATGTGCTTGTCCTTGTCGAACTCGGGGGACTCCCTGATCTGGTCCCTCGTGAGGCCGACGTAGATCTTGCCCTCGGCCTGGTCGACCGTCTTCACGGTTCCGGCGGGCAGCAGGACGTGCTGGCCGAAGATCCACACGCCGGTGTCGACGACGAGATACGCGGAGGCGACGTCGTCCGAGTGCTTGTCGACCTTGCCGATGCTGCCATCGGTGGCCTCGACCGTGTAGCCGATCAGGTCGGTGCCCGTGGCGTGGCCGGTGGTCGGCTGGTAGCCCCAGATGGTGTCACTCATGGAGAACCGCTCCCTCGTCGAGCTCGTCGAGATTGTTTATTGATCCCGCATTCGAACTGCGAAGTCGTGCAGGTGCCGTCGAATTCGGTGACGTCTCCTCAGGACTTCAGAAATCCGCATGCCCCGGCCGGCCGGTCCCACACATTCACATCGGGAAGGAATGCGGATGGAAGGAATGCCCGCCTACCAGCGGTACCAGCGGCCGCGCTTGCCACCGCTCGCCGCGGGGCGGATCACGAAGCCCAGGACCCACACGACCAGCACGATGACGGCGATCCACCACAGGGCCTTGAGGGCGAAACCGGCGCCGAAGAGGATCAGGGCAAGCAGAAGAACAAGAAGAATAGGAACCATTGTTATCAACCTCCGATCCTCCGCTTGCCCTGTGGAGCGATCTTCACTCCTGCGGATTTTTTGTGTTTCCCGGGCGGTCCGGAACTGCTGAGAGTCCGTGCGGCAACCGTCCGGTTTGAAGGCGGGATATGCGGTGAGACGGGCGGCGAACCTATTTCGAGACAGGCAGGGGTGAGTGGTTGTGGCTGCGGACGAGAAGGCGAAGGCCAAGGGCGAGCAGGCCAAGGGCAAGGTCAAGAAGGTCGTCGGCGGAGCGGTGGGCAACGAGTCCCTCAAGGCCGAGGGGCGCGCCGAGGAGACCAAGGGCGACCTGCGCGCGGCGAAGGAGAAGGCCAAGGACGCCATCAAGCCCAAGTAGGGCACCACTCCTGATCCCGGTCCCGGCAGTCCGTTGGCTGCCGGGATTCGTGCTGTCCGGCGCCTGCGACGCTCCATCGGCGGCCGGACAGGCCGACACGCGTGGCGTGCGTGACGAACTCGGCTACGGCTGGTCGGCACCCTGCGCCGGTACCTGCCATGGGCGGCCGCAGCGTGCGGGGGTGGTGGGGGCGTGTCCGGGGTCGGCCACTCCGGCAGAAAGGAGTCCTGGGGGAAGAGCCTCACTCGGCGTTGCCGAAGGCCGGCCTCCGTAACCCGCACCGTTTCCCGGGTCCCGGCGTCACCGGGCGAGGAGGGCGCTTACGGTCTTGCCGCCGGCCGCCTGGCGGGTCACGGCGGTGGCCTGGGCGAGGCGGTTGACCATGGGCCAGCCGAAGCCTCCCGTGCCGCCGTTCAGATCGGGGGTGCGCATGCGTGGCGTCCGGGGGCTGCGGTCGTGCACGGCCACCTCGACGCCGTCCGGGTGCGCGGTCAGGTTCAGGGTGCAGGTGCCGCCGCCGTGACGCAGGGCGTTGGTGACGAGTTCCGAGACGACCAGGACCACGGTGTCGGCGGCCTCAGCTGCGATCGGATGGTCGAGGCCTCGGAGGAAGGCCCGGGCGCTTTCGCGTGCGCCGGCGGCGGAGGTCGCGGAGCGGACGGTCGCGACGTTGACGCTCATGGTGTTCATCAGGTCTCCCCGGTCTCTGGATCGTTGTCCGGTTCTGCCTGGCGGGTCTTGTGCCCCGGCCTGTGGCTCGCTAATCAGGCGGGAGCAGCCCTCGCTCCTGCGTCTACTGCTGTTCGAGGTGGATTGCCTGACTGTCGAACACGCGGAAATCTGTGTTTGTTGGAGTAGACATTGGTGCGGGGGCGTGATTATGGTTCTCTCGTAGCCCAGAGAGACAGCAGGGCCCGGCAGATACGAACTGCCGGGCGGAGCAGTACCCGCAGGTGCAGTTCGCAGGACGGTGCGGTGGTGGAGTTCCGAAGCCAGAGCGGTTGCAGGACGGCGACGGGACTGACGACCGGACCGGGTGGCCCGCAGTGATCAGGGGCCGCCATGAGCAGGACCCAGCAGCACGCAGTAGCCCACCAGTAGGCAGTTGATCCCAGAGGGAAGAACGGAGGAGCCGAGCGCCATCAGGATCGCCCGGGCCGACATCTTGAACCCGGGTACCGCAGGACATCGATAGTGAGGTGGTCTCCGGTCAAGCAACCGCGATCCCGGCACCCCCGACGGCATTCAGGTCGGGGCTGCGGAAACAGAGGGCCGGCGCAGTACGAGGGCCGGCAGATGGTGTAGCAGTTCCTTCGGGGCCTTGGTGCCGTTCGGCACCAGGGCCCCTCGACGCGTTCCACAGAGAGGTGCAAATGACAGCAGACGACTCGTTCGGCCGTATCGACGACGAGGACTACCCCGCCTACACGATGGGCCGGGCCGCCGAACTTCTCGGCACCACCCAGGGCTTCCTCCGCGCCATCGGCGAAGCGCGGCTCATCACCCCGCTCCGCTCCGAGGGCGGGCACCGCCGCTACTCCCGCTACCAGTTGCGCATCGCGGCCCGCGCCCGGGAACTCGTCGACCACGGCACTTCCGTCGAGGCTGCCTGCCGCATCATCGTCCTCGAAGACCAGCTCGAAGAAGCCCAGCGCATCAACGCCGAATACCGCCGCACCGCGGAAGCGGCGGACCCGACCAGCACGGCCTGAGACGGCTGAGCCCGTCGGCAACGGCGGGCACCGCACTCCCGGTCCCAGTCCCGGTGTTCGGGGTGATCGCTTTCCCTGGTGACGCGAGGTGTGGGCATGTAGCGTCTGTGTCAGCTGTCGTGGTTCGGACTTCCCTATAGCCCACGCTCTTGGCGTGGGCGTTTTGCTGTGCTGTGCCGCAGGGACCAGGGCGATCACCTCCGCCTTCCACATGGAGTGGGAGGCGTTCATCGACTGGAAGGCATGAGACATGGCTACGGGAACTGTGAAGTGGTTCAACGCGGAGAAGGGCTTCGGTTTCATCGCCCAGGACGGCGGCGGCCCGGATGTCTTCGCGCACTACTCCGCGATCAACTCGTCGGGCTTCCGTGAGCTCCAGGAGGGCCAGGTCGTGACGTTCGACGTCACCCAGGGCCAGAAGGGCCCCCAGGCCGAAAACATCAGCCCGGCCTGACCCCGCACCCCTGCCCGGGGGATCGCACACGTCGCGGCGGTGACCGTCACCTTCCATCGGTGCCGTGCCGCTCACTCGGGCAAGGGGACCGGTTCTCGTGCCAGGCGTCGACAGGATGTGCAGTGCACAGGATCAGGGCCGCGCGGCAATGGCTGGGCGGCCCTGGCCTGTTGCAGTAGATCCGGGGCCGGCGCAACCTCGGCCGCGGACTTCCTGAACCGGGTCGGTACGAGCGTCGTCCCGGGCTCGGTCGCCTCCCCGAACGCGTTGCCGATGGGCCCTGCCAAGACCTACAGCACCAGGTCGCTCGCGCGCAGTTCGCCGGCGAGCAGGCCGTCCGCGTAGAGCAGGACCCCGATGAAGCCGGCCTCGACGAAGAAGGCCGTCACGACCTCCATACCAATGATTTGGCCCGTCCTGGCGCCGCACACGCCCCAGTTGAGACCCACCTGGAAGGCGGTGCCCGCCCCGGCGACCACGCCGATCGCGAAGCCGACGGCGAAGATGCGCCGCCAGGACCGGAACATCTGGAGGTGGACCGCCCCGCCGGTGCGTCAGTACAGCCCGTAGACGACCGACAGGAAGATCGAGAGTCCGACGGAGATTGCCGGAAGGGTCATGTGGAACACGCCGGTGATGGCGAACTGCCATCGCGACAAGTCGAGAAGACCGATCGCAGCTCTCTTTCGAGAGGGCCGGTTTCAGATCTCGACGACCGGAGTGGCGGCCACCGTGGCCTTGGCGAAGCGCGGTAGCGCTGCGGCGCTGACCGCGAGCAGGGCGACGATGCCCATCTGGACGTACTCGACGCCGGCAAACGCATGGGCGACGTTGTGCGGGGCCAGGACCAGATAGAGGGTGCCGAGGGTGGCCACGCCGAGGGCTAGTCCGCTCTGTTGGAGGGTGATCAGCACCCCGCTGCCGATACCGGCCAGGTGGGTAGGGACATCGGCGAGCACACTGCGGAACAGGCCGGCGAACAGCATCGACTGTCCCGCACCGACCAGGGCCAGCGGCAGGGCCAGCGACCACAGGCTGACGTGCGGCCAGTTGACGAGCAGGACCGCCACCAGTGAGACCAGTCCGGCGAGTTGGACCACGGCACCGGCGGACAGCGCGGCCCGGCCGAAACGGGTGATCAGGCGGGGCGCGACCAGCGAACCGGCGAAGAAGAGCAGCGCCATCGGCAAGATCGCCAGGCCGCTGTGCAGGGCGTCGGCGTGCAGGCCGTTCTGCACGGTGAGGGCGAAGACGAACATGAACGCGCCGAACCCGATGCTGAAGGCGAACACCATGGTCAGACCGCGGGACATCGAGGGCAGACGCAGCAGAGAGGGCGGCAGCAGCGGGACCTCGCCGCGCCGCTCGGTGCGCTTCTCCACGACGTAGGTGGCGACGCCCAGGACGACGGCGACGGCGATGAGCAGCCAAGTCCACCATGGCCAGCCGAGGGAATGGCCCTCGGTCAGCGGGACGAGCAGGGCGGTCAGGGTGCCGGCGAACAGAACTGTGCCGGGCACGTCGATGCCGACGGGGTGGTGCGAGCGGGTGCTGGGCACGATTCGGGACGCCACAAGGAGTACGACCACGCCGATGGGTACGTTGACCAGGAAGATCGGGCGCCAGGACGTTCCGGCGATGTCGGCGCTGACCAGCAGGCCGCCCATCAGTTGCCCGACAACAGCGGCGATGCCGGAGGTCGCCCCGTACAGGGCCACGGCGCGAGCCTTGCGCTCTCCTTCGAGGACGTGGTGGAAGGTCGCCAGCACCTGCGGGACGAGCAGGGCGGCGGTGGCGCCCTGGACGATGCGGGCCGCGATCAGCGCACCCACGCCGGGGGCGACACCGCAGGCCAGCGAGGCCAGGACGAAGCCCACCAAGGCCCCTAGGAAGATACGGCGGCGACCATAGCGGTCACCGAGCCGACCGCCGAGGACCAGCAGAGTCGCGTACGCGACGCCGTACCCGGCGATCACCAGCTCCAGCGACGACGCGGAGGCGTGCAGCGAGGCGTCGATGCTGGGCAGGGCCACGTTGGTGATGAAGAAGTCCGTGATCGGCAGGAAGGCACCGGCCAGCAGGATGAACACGCCGAACGGGTGCAGCCCGCCCGCACGGGCCACGGCGCGGGGCGAGGCCGTATCGGGTTGGGCCTGCCCGGAGGGAAGGGTTGTCGTCATGACAGATCCTCGATGGTAGTTATGCACTCATAACTATGAGGCGATGACGAGTATGATGTCATAACTAGTTCCTCGGCAACCCCCACCCGGGAGATCCCATGCACGACAGAGCGCAGCAGACAGGCGCAGCGGCCGGACCGGACGACGGCCATCGGTGGGCCGAGCTGGCCGACCTCGTGCTGATCATCAGCCGGGAGATCCAGTTCCGCCGCTACACGGACGAGCAGGCCGTCCACCTGTCACAGTCCGAGGGCATGGTGATGCGCTACCTGAAGAGCGACCCCGACGCCACACCCAGCCGCATCGCCGCCGCGACCGGGCTGCAGCGCACCAACCTCTCCACCGTCCTGCGCGGACTCGAACAGAAGGGCTTCATCGAGCGGCACGCCCACTCGGACGACGGTCGCGGGGTGACCGTCCACGCCACCGAGCGCGGGCTCAGCAACAGCGTCCTCGTTCGGCAGGAATGGGCAACGACCCTCTCCGAAGCCGCCGACCATGACACCCAGGACCTCGACGCGACCCTCGCACTGCTTGCCGCCGTGGAAGCCGGACTGACCAGGGAGCGACCTCGGATCCGCGCGACGCGCCCGGCCACGGAGTCCTGATCTTCTGGCCTCCGCGACGCGACCGGGCCTGACGCCGTCGCAACGTCGTCGCGTCCAGCAGCACGTCGACCGTTCTCACATCGGACGTACGCAGTTGCCCGCACTGCCTGACCACATGCAGCTTGGCCGCCTTGCCCTTGGCCGAATGCACCGTGACCAACGAGCCCTCAAACGGCCCGAGTGGAACGTCGGCTATCGACAGTCCGTCACCCGCCAGTTCCCCATCTCACTTCCTCCAAGACCGGAGCCAGACAACACCTGCGCCCCTTCCCGACGTCAGAACGGCCTCCACCGAACGACGCCGCTTCATCACTTGCATGCTCTTCGTCGACACCGACACCGCAACGCCACTGCGCGTAGCGGGCACTGGTCCCCAGCCTTGGTCCCCGGACCCACGCCGTACCACCACCCGCACCTCTGCGCGCCGTCAGGTCGCGCACCCGCACGACACGAACGCGACCTCAACGACAAAGCACCGATAGGCACTACCGCAGACAAGAAGACCGCGACGCCCGTCAGCGAACGCAGACAATGATCAGGAGAAGCGCCGGTTTGGCCAACCGGCGATCCCGTGTTTCAAGCGCCAGGCACGGCAGCCAGCGCGGATGCCCAAGCAGCCTGGTGGCGAGGGGTGCCGATCCGGTTGGGAACGGTTCCGCACGGGTTTTGACGGGTGTTCTTCCAGAACTTCCCGAAGTTCTGGTGCGGTCTCTCCGCAATCCACACGGCCGTACGTCCCTCTGAAGCAGGGCAAAACGGCATTCAGGTTGAAGGAGAGCTATATATCGCATCACCCTTGACGCCATGAGTCTTGTCTCCGCGTCCTTAGACCTGCCCGCCACGGGTGACTACGCACGCGACTGGGCCCTGGTCGATGTGGAGACCTCCGGGCTCGTCGCCCGGCGGGACCGGGTGCTGTCCGTCGCGGTGGTGACGATCGGGCCGGACGGCGATCAGACCGGGGAGTTCTCCACGCTGCTCGACCCGGGGTGCGACCCGGGACCGGTGGAGGTGCACGGACTGACCGTCGAGCGCCTGCGGGGTGCGCCGACCTTCGACCAGGTCGCCGGGCGAATCGGGGCGATGCTCCAGGACCGGATCCTGGTCGCCCACAACGCCCAGTTCGACTACGACTTCCTGGCCTACGAGTTCGCCCGCGCGCGGATGTGGCTGCCGGTGTCCCAGCGGCTCTGCACCTTGGCTTTGAATCGCCAGGTGGATCCGCCGACGGACAACATGAAGCTGGGCACTCTGGCCGCCCACTACGGCGTACCGCAGCAGCGCGCGCACGATGCGCTGGACGACACCCGGGTGCTTGCCGGGATCCTGCGGGCTTCGCTGCGCGAGGCGGCACGGCTCGATCTGCCGTTGCCGCTGGTGAGTTGTCCACCACGGGCGGAATCGCAGTTCACACCGAAGCCGCCCAAGACACCGTGCGCCTACCGCAATCCGGGGCGCATGACTCCGGGAGGGCCGCTGCTGCAAGGGATGAAGGTCGCGATAACCGGTGAGACCGCACACGCGCGGGCGGAGTTGGTCGGCCGGGCTGTCGCCGCCGGGCTGAACATGATGACCTCCGTGAGCCGGCACACCAGCGTGCTCGTCACCAACGAGCCGATGTCCCAGTCCGCGAAGGCCCGACGCGCAGCCGCCGAGGGCGTACCGGTCATCGACGAGCACACCTTTCTGCGGCTACTGGCCGACGTGCAGGGCGGAACGGTGCATGAGGCGACGGCTGCTTCCGCCGTGATCGCGCCGGTGAAGGCGCCGGCGATGGCAGCAGTTCAGGCCTCCGAGCCCGAATCCATCACAGCGCCTGTCCCGGAAGCGCCGGTCCTGCCGCCGCCCTCCCCCGGCGCGACCGTCCCCGCTCCGCGCCAAGCCGACGACTCGGCCGACACCTTGGCCAAGCCGCTGATCGGCCGCCGGGTGCTGGTGCTCGGCGGTGCCCATGCCGATGCCGCCGCGGCCCGTACCCGCGTCGTCGAACTGGGCGGATCCGCAGCGGTCAACCTGTCCACCAGTGTCACCGACGTCGTCGTCCTCGCCGACAGCGAGAAGGACCGCCGCATGAGCCGTATCACCGCTCTTGAACTCCCTGTGCACGACGCGGATTGGCTCATTTCCCCGACCTCCACCGCCCCGGACACGGCGGCTGTCCGACTGAACGAACCGCACGTGATGCCGAGGGGCGGTGTCATCGACCTGCCCATGCCATCCGGCAGACGTGCGCCCGAGTGGTATGTCACCGCCGGCTGGGCTCCGCAGGCCGACTGCGAGATCGACGTCGTCGCCTTCATCCTTGACGAGGACGAACAGGTCGTCTTCGACGAGGACTTCATCTTCTACGGCGCCCCCGAAAGCCCCGCCGGGACTGTGCGGCTGCTGACTGGCGGCCCGGCAGAACAGACCATCGCCCTCGACCTGGCATCCCTGCCGCCCGCGACGCGGAAGGTAGTCGTCGCCGCGGCCATCGACGGCCCAGCCACCTTCGGGACGGTCGGCGCGATCCAGATCGGGGCGGCTCCCGGCGACAGCGGATCGCCCCTCACCCGGGCCACTCTGGACGCCGCGACAACCGAACGCACCATGCTCCTCGCGGAGATCTACCGCAGGGGTCCGGTCTGGCGGCTGCGCGCCGTCGGCCAGGGCTACGACTATGGCCTCGACGCCCTCGCACGGGGATACGGGGTCGACATCGCCGACTGAACGACGGTGCCGGACGGGGAGCTCTGTGCGTCTCCTGGTTCAGGCCCGGCGGCGCGATGTGGGCGAGGAACCAGGCAGAGGAACCCGCGGACTCGGGGACAGCCCAGCGGGCAGCCGCTGGCGGTCTTCGCTGCGCTGCTGGAGTGCGGCGAGCCGGGAACTGCACTCAACGGCCTGATGATGCGCGGCAGTTACGGGACAGCCCCAAGCCGCCTGGTGGACCCGCCCGGAGCATGCCGTGTCCGATCCTTCCCACCACGCCCTGCCCGATGCACTCCAGTTCCAGCGGCGGATTCGCGGCTACCACGCGGACCACGGACTCCAGCACGGCGAAATCGTCGCGCTGACGCTCGACGCCCTCCTCGGTGCCAAGGGATACCCGCCTCACCTCACTTCGGCGCATTCAGAAGCGCCATGACCTGCTGTGCCGCCTTGCGGCGCCCTCGCTTCCAGCAACAGGGAAACCGAATCCCCCGTTGGCGCAGCAGCAGACGGCAAGAGGCTCAACGCCGCCTGGAATTCATGGATTTCCTGGAGAAGCCCGCGTCCCTCGGGCAGGCGGTTCTGTGCTGGTTCGGCACTCCTCGTTGCCACGGACGGCGTCGTTCCGACGCACGTGGCGGACCTTGACCGGTCGCCAGCACCGTTCCCTCACGTCATCTTGACGACGACCTTGCCGGCCTTCGCACGCCCTGCTTCGACGTACTCCAGCGCTTCTCGTGCCGACTCGAACGGGAACACTGTGTCGACGACGGGTCGGATCCTGCCGGCCTCGATGAGATGGGTGAGCTCGCGCAGCTGGTCCCCACTGGCCTTCATGAACAGGAACGAGTACGTCGCGTTGCGGCGCCGGGCGCTTCGCCGGATCCGGAAACTCAGCGCGGACATCACCAGCCGGACGATCGGATTCGCTCCCAGTTCCCTGGCGAAAGCGGCGTCGGGAGGACCCGCGACACTGATGACCTTCCCGCCGGGTTTGAGTACGTCCAGGGACTTCTTCAGCGTCTCGCCGCCGAGCGAGTCCAGGACGACGTCATAGTCGTGCAGCACCGTCTCGAACGCCTGCTTCTTGTAGTCGACGACAACGTCCGCGCCCAGACGCTTCACCAGATCGACGTTGGCCGTGCTCGTGGTGGTCGCCACGTGCGCACCCAGCTCCTTCGCCAGCTGGATGGCGATGGTGCCCAGGCCGCCGGAACCCGCGTGGATGAGAACCTTCTGGCCCGGCTGAACGTGCGCCCGCTCGACCAGCACCTGCCACGAGGTCAGGGCGACCAGAGGAAGGGACGCCGCCTCCTCCATGGTCAGCGTGGCCGGCTTGATCGCCACGTCGTCCTGGTGCACCGCGATGAGTTCGGCGAACGTACCGATCCGGCCTTTGTCGGGCCGCGCGAAGACCTCGTCGCCCACCGCGAACCGCGTAACGGCCGCACCCACTTCGACCACCACCCCGGCCAGGTCGTTGCCCAGGACGAACGGAACCTTGTACGGCAGGATCGCCTTCATCTCCCCGTCCCGGATCATGCGGTCGAGCGGGTTGATGCTCGCGGCGTGGATCCGGACCAGCACGTCCTCCGCGCCCGCCTCCGGGTCCGGCACATCGCCGACACGCACGCCGGCCTTGTCGCCGTAGCGCTCTACCGTGAAGGCCCTCATCGTCGGCTCCTCATCTCGCCCGCGAGCGGACGGTGGTGCTGTTCATCCCGGACTTCGTTGGATGGTTGGTGATTTTTGGTAGTACGCGCTCTTTGGCGCGACGGGTCTCAATGGGAGCTTTGGTCGCACCCACTGACGAAGGGCAAGCACCCTGGGTGACGATCACCCAGAGGACACACCAGGCGCAGCGCCCGACGTTCACCTCCGTCGGCAGAACCTTGCGGCGACACCCTGCCAATTAAATTATGCTCGTAATTCTAAGCGGCCGACCGGCGGCCCGCAAGTGGACCCGCCCCTCACGGGGATGCCTCACTCGCGGCGGACGCGGGACTGATCGGCGAGGCCCGGCCGTCGGCGAGTCATCGCCCTCGCAGCCTTGCAGAGGCACTCGGCTTACGGCGAGGAGTTGACGCGACATGCGGCCAACTGGTGCACCACCCAGGCGTAAGTGAGCGCCCCGCGATGCGGGCCAGCGCATCCCACTGACACGCCGATTCGAGGTCCCGGCGTGCTCACGCCAGGCACCCAGCGGTGCGAGGGCGTCGCGGATGCCCCGATCGAGGAGGCCATCAGAAAGATGCCTGCCGAAAAGGACACAGGAGAGCCGCAGCGTCCCGCCCACCTCATCGGAGTTGCTGACCTGGTTGCTTCCCGGTCGCCCTGTGATGTCAATCTTGGCGTGGCGGACACCCCCGTCATCGAGGTGGACGGCAGTCTCGGCTGATCTTCCAGACGTCCAGCCAGGCGAAGGCGTGCTTGGCGCGGGAACGGGCTTTGCGGTGTGAGCGGTTGCGGTCGTCACTCCGAGCCGGCAGCTCGGCCTGGCCGCGCTGCCGGCAGTGCGCGATGACCAGACCGGTGTCCGGGTAGCCGCCACCCGTGATGATCGCGGTTCTGCTGACGGTGTCCTTCGCCTCGGACGACCCCCACGCCCTGGAGTCGCTGCCGTCGGCCATACCCGCCTCCCCGCTGGTCGGCGTGAGGCGAGCCGGGAGAAGACTCCCGGCGACTCCTTGGGCGACCTTGGGCTGTCCCCTCAGCGCATGAAGGCGAGGGCGTTCTCGATTCCCCGCTCAAGGACCTCATCGGCGAACTTGCGGTCGGAGAGGGCGCGGGACAGTTGCAACGCCCCCACCAACATGGTGAAGAGTCCGATGGCCTTGCCGCGAGCGGACTGCGGATCCTCAGGTGCCAGGCGGGCGGCGACCTCTTCCAGGATGTCCCGCGCGCCGTCGGTGTAGACCTGTTTGGTCCCGTCTCCGCAGCGGCCGATCTCGTCGAGCAGGGCGGCGGAGGGGCATCCAACGCCGGGGTGGTCCCGGTGCTCAGCCGACAGATATTCGCGAACGAGGTCCTCAAGTCCCGGGCGGCCGGGACGCAGAGTGCCGTACCTCGCGATCTGCGTGCGCAGCTCGTCGGCCACGACATGGGCGACGAGGTCGTCCTTGGATGCGAAGTGAGCGTAGAAGGCCCCGTTGGTGAGCCCGGCGTCCGACATCAGCGTGGAGATGCCCGAACCGTCGATGCCGTCCTGCTTGAACCGATGGCCGGCCGTCTCGATGATCCGTTGCCGCGTCACCTGCTTGTGCTCCTTGGCGTAGCGCGCCACAGGGTTCCTCCATTCGCTTCGCGGGGCCGTTGCGACGCACTCCATCCTAATCGATGGCCTGACGAACGTAATATTACGGCAGGCGGATCATTGGCAGAGGTCGACCGTCGGGCGACCCCGCGTTGTTGATCAGGAAGGGGAAAGCCCCGGTAGCTCCGGTGCGTTCCCGACTGGCACATGCTGCGCACCGGTCATACCGCAAGCAACGCGTGAGGGGCCTGCCGTGTGCACGGCAGGCCCCTCACGCGATCAGCCGAGACGGACTCAGAGGTTGACGATCATGCCGGAGCGGTGGCGACCTCGACGGCGAAGCGGATGCGGTTGTCGAGGGACCCGCCCAACCCTGTTCGACCAGGCCGGCCCCGTGACCGATACGCGGATGACGTCTCAGCCGTGCTGCTCGGCATCCAGTAGTGCGAGGGCGTTGTGGATGCCCTGTTCGAGGAGTTGGTCGGCGAGTTGCCGGTCGGTCAGGGCACGGGAGAGCTGAAGCGTACCGGCCATCATGCCGAGGAGGCCGAGTGCCTTCAGACGTGCCGACGGCGGATCGCGGGGTGCCAGGCGGGCGGCGAAGCCGTCGATGAGAACCAGAACGCCGTCGGTGTACGCCTGCCTGGTGCGATCCGTGGAGCGTCCGATCTCGTCGAGCAGGGCGGCGTTGGGGCAACCGTCCTCGACGTTGTCGCGCTGCTCGGTGGAGAAGTACCAGCGAATCAACTGTTCGAGTCCGGCACGTCCGGGCGCCGCCTGCGCGACGATGTTCTCGTGCTGTGCGCGCATCTGGTCGGCGACCGCGGTGGCGACGAGCTCGTCCTTGGACGCGAAGTAGGCGTAGAAGGTGCCGTTGGTCAGCCCCGCGTCCTTCATGAGCGTGGCCACTCCGGAGCCGTCGAAACCGTTGCGCTTGAGCCGGCGGCCGGCCGTCGTGATGATCCGCTGCCTTGTCTCCTGCTTGTGTTCTTTCGGGTACCGCACGAGGCGTTCCTCCATCGCAGCCGGGGCTTGTGCTCCGGATACCGCCCTGGGCGAGTCAGTGTGCCGCGTGGGCAAGGAGAGCAGCGAAGTTGATCCTCGCTGTCTGGAGTTTCGGGTCGTGGGGCTCGGGGACCCCGCCGTCGGTGACGTACAGCCGGTCGCCACGGACCGCGGTCGCGGAGGGCGAGGCGAGACCGTCCGCGCTGGTCAGGACGGGCTTGTAGCTGCCGTCCGGGTAGATCACCACGCCCCTGTCCGGACCGTTGTTCGAGGAGGAGCCGTTCTGCGCCGCGAACACCACGTCGGAGCGGGGGGTCAGGAAGCTGAGGTCGTCGATGTTGGGCAGGCCGCCCGTGACCTGGCGGATGTGACCGGCCGTGCCGGTGGCGGTGACCGGTACCCGCAGCAGTGTTCCCTTGTTGAAGTTGCTGATCCACAGGGCGCCGTTGTGGAACCTGAGCCCGTTGGCGCCGATCGGCAGGGCTTCGGTCGGTACCGGCGCGAGAGCGGCGTCGGTCAGCCAGGGGGTCGCCGATCCGCCCGAGACGGGAACGGACCAGATGATGCCCTTGAGACTGTCGGCGATGTAGAGGGTGCGTCCGGCCGGGCCGACGGCCAGCCCGTTGGGGCCCGCGTCGGCGGGCAGAGCGGCGACGCGCTGAGGGGCACCGTCCGGAAGCAGCTTGTACACGCCGTTCCTGGCCGCGTTCCCCGGGGCCCACACGCTGTAGTAGATAGTGCCGTCACTGCCACGGGTGTTGCCGCTGATCGCCTCACCCACCTGCCCGGTGGCGAGCACCGTGTGCTGTCCGGACGCGGAGATACGCATCAACTCCGGACCGTGCGTGCGCTCGCACACCGCGCAACTGCCGAGCAAGGACAGGGTCACCGAGCCGTCGGGGTTGACGGTGATGTTCTCGGGGATCTCTCCGGCGGCGAAGTCGAACTTCGCCGCGGTCCGTACGTCGGTGACAACGGATTTGTTGTACGAGTGTCCCGTCCACGCGGACGCGGACGGCGCCGACACCAGGGCGGCCGCCGTCACGATGACCGCCAGCGCGATGCCGACGTTCCTCTTCAGGAAACGCCTTGCGCCCGAGGCACCGCGCCGGGCCGTTTGCTGCCGTTGCTGCTGCATGACTCTCCTCGGCAAATCAACGAGCGACTGATCAATGGGCTTTCGGCGACATCAGGGAAGCCAGTGATGTCGGGTACACCGGAGACATCCAGGCGGAATCGGCGCACCCTGAAGCCGTACCGGGATGTCAGGCGGGCATCCGGTTGAATTTGCGGATGCCTTTGTCGAAGGTGATGGCGGGGGCGAAGCGGCGCAGCGTCCTCATGCGCGTGGCGAGGGGGCCGGCCGCGTAGCGCAGCTTCGGCTTCTTGTCGGTGGCCGCCGTGACGATCACCTTGGCGACGACCGCGGGGTCGTCGCCGGCCTTCATCGCATCCGCGATCACCTCGTCGAAGACGCGCCGTCGCTCCGCGTACAGAGGCAGCGGGGTGTCGGGCTGTGCGGCGTTGGAGTCGAAGCTGGTCTTGGTATAGGCGGGTTCGACGAGGAGGACGCGGATGCCGTGTTCGCGGACTTCGTGGTCCAGGGACTCGGAGTAGCCCTCGATGGCGTGTTTCGCGGCGACGTAGAGCGCCATGTAGGGCTGGGGAACCAGGCCCAGGACGGACGAGATGTTGATGACGCGTCCGCCACCCCGGGCGCGCATGTGCGGCAGGACGGCCTTCGTCATACGGATGACACCGAGGACGTTGATGTTCAGGACGTTCTGGGCCTGGGCGACGGAGTTCTCCTCGACGGCGCCGGCCGAGCCGATGCCCGCGTTGTTGACCAGGACGTCGATGCGTCCGAACCGGTCGATCACCTTTCCGACCGCGGCGGTGGCCGAGTCGTCACTGGCGACGTCGAGATCGAGGTATGTCACCCCGGCGGGCGGGGTGAGTCCGGAGGTCTTGCGGCCGGTTCCGATCACCTCGAAACCTGCCGCGGCGAAGGCGCGGGCCGTCTCCTTGCCGATCCCCGATGAGGCACCTGTCACGAGCGCGACCGGCCGAGTTGTCGTCATCACTGACTCCTTTTGATTGCCTTACGTTCGTATGCCTTACGTTCGTACGACCATACGATGGTCGTGGGTCGATGGCAAGTAGTCACGTCCGGTGCTCCAGCCAGCTCCACCGCGCCGACGGCGCTCGGCGACGAGCGGTCGCTGTTTCACGACACGGTCGCCGCCGATACAGATCTCCGGCCGCTTGGCGCCGATACGGCGAAGAGCGACCGGAGAACGGTGGGGCACGGCACCGCTGTGTCGCGATCGGCGAGAGCGGCTGTCGTTGTGAGAGCGCGGTCAGGCGGCGAAGGAGGCGAGCAGTTCGTTGTACTGCTTGACCGCGGTGGCCAGGTCTTCGTCGGAAAGGCCGAAGGCGGTGCCGTAGAGCTTGACCATCGGCTGGATGTCGAACTGGCACAGCCGCAGACTCGCGTGCCAGTTGCTGAGGAGGGTCACGATGATGGCCTGGTCGGCGCCTTCGGGGGTGTAGTGGTCGGCGGGGACGCCGGTGGTGACGGCGACGACGGCCTTCTTGCCGGCCGGCTGCGAGGGAGAGCCGTCCACAATGTAGGCCCAGCCGAGGGTGAAGACCTTGTCCTGCCACTGCTTGAGCAGAGGGGTGGTGTACCAGAACACCGGGTGCTGAAAGACGATCACGTCGTGGTGGGCCAGCAGCGCCTGCTCGGCGGCGACGTCGATCTGGAAGTCGGGGTAGACGGCGTAGAGGTCGTGCACGGTGACATGGGCCAGATCGCGGACGGCGTCCACCAGGGCCTTGTTGGCCTTCGACTGGGACAGGTCGGGGTGACCTACGACAAGGAGAACCTTGGACGTGACGAGAAACCTCTTCAGTGATCAGTGAAGTGGGTGAACGGATGCAGGTCGGTCGAGTGCGACGGATCAGCAAGTCGCCACGGCGTCAGATCACCGGTCGATGCTGGCCATGTTCGTCTCGTCGTGGCGTTCGCCCGCGGCCGGTGTGAGGTTGTTGAGGCGGTCGAGCTGTACGGCGCTGAGCTCGACGGCGTCGGCGGCGGTGTTCTCCTCGACGCGCGTAACCCGCCGGGTTCCGGGGATGGGGGCGATGTCGTCGCCGCGGGTCAGCAGCCATGCCAGCGCGGTCTGGGCCGGGGTGGCGCCGATCTCGGCGCCGATGGCCTGTACTTCGTCGACGATGCGCAGGTTGCGCTGGAAGTTCTCGCCGGTGAAGCGCGGGTTGGTCTTGCGCCAGTCGTCGTCGGTGAAGTCGTCGACGGTGCGGATCTGCCCGGTCAGCAGGCCGTGCCCGAGCGGGGAGTAGGGCACGAATCCGATGCCCAATTCGCGCAGCAGCCGGAGGATTTCGGCTTCGACGTCACGGGTCCACAGGGAGTATTCGGTCTGGAGCGCTGCCACCGGGTGCACGGCGTGCGCTCGGCGGATCGTCTCGGGACCGGCCTCGGAGAGGCCGATGTGGCGCACCTTGCCCTCGGCGACCAGCTCGGCCAGCGCGCCGACGGTCTCTTCGATGGGGGTGTTGGGGTCGACGCGGTGCTGGTAGTAGAGGTCGATGTGGTCGGTGCCCAGCCGCAGGAGCGAGCCTTCGACCGCGGCCTTCACGTTGCCGGCGCTGCTGTCGATGACGCCGGGGCCGCCGCCGGAATGGGAGACGAGACCGAACTTCGTCGCCACCACGACGTCGTCGCGCCGGCCCTTGATGGCCTTGCCGACAAGCTCCTCGCTGTGGAAGGGGCCGTAGATCTCGGCGGTGTCGATGTGGGTGACCCCGAGGTCCAGCGCCCGGTGGATGGTGCGGATCGACTCGGCGTCGTCGAGTCCTCCGCCCGTGGTGTAGGTGCCGGCCATGGTCATGGCTCCCAGGCCGATGCGGGAGACATCGAGCCCGCCCAGCGATACGTGCTTCATCAGGTACTCCTTGTCGTGACGGCCGTCAGGCCGGTCGGTGGTCATGGTCAGGGGGGGGTGTGCCACCAGTTGGTGGGCCGTGCTGGGGTGGTCCGCGCGGCGCTGGCGCGGCGCCGTTGCCCGGGGAGCTGCTCAGTGCCAGCAGGTGCAACGGGCGGCTGCCGGCCTCGGCCGGGGCATGGTGCTCAGGCGTGGGTGTCGTCGTCGTAGGCCAGGCTGCCGCCCAGTTCGCGGGAGGCTTCGGCCTGGGCGAGGAGTTCCTTCGCCTTGGCCTCGGCGGCCTCGATGGCGTCCGCACCGGCGACGAAACGCGGCAGCGGCTTGTCCTGCCCGGCGATGGTGAGCAGGGCGCGGGCGAGCTTGGCGGGGTCGCCGGGCTGCCGGCCGTTCATGCTCTTCATGCCCTCGATCCTGGGGGCGGTGCGCGGGGCGTAGTCGTCGATGGACAGCTCGGGCCAGTTGGTCGAGCCGTCCACGAGGAGTTCGGTACGGAAGTAGCCGGGCTCCACGATGGTGGTGTGGATGTTGTACGGCTCGACGTCGTGGCGCAGGGACTCCATCCAGCCCTCTTCCGCGAACTTGGAGGCGGCGTAGGCGGAGGTGAACTCCATGCCGACCAGCCCGGCGGTCGAGGTGATGGTGATGATGTGGCCGGCGCGCTGCTTGCGCAGGATCGGCAGGACGGCGCGGGTGACGTTCATCGGGCCGAAGAGGTTGGTCTCGAACTGCCGGCGCATCTGCGCGGGCGAGATCTCCTCGAAGTAGCCGGTGAAGAGGTTCCCGGCGTTGTTGATCAGCACGTCGATGCGGCCGAAGCGGTCGACGGCTGCCTGCGCGGCGGCCTCGGCATCCTCCGGGCTGGTGACGTCGAGCCTGGTGACCAGCAGATCGTCCTGCGGCCCGCCGAGGGTCTTCTCGACCTCTTCGGGGCGGCGGCCGGTCGCGACGACCTGGTGGCCTGCGGCAAGGGCCTCGCGGGCGATGTCCGTGCCCAGACCGCGTCCGGCACCGGTGACGAGAATGACCTTGCTCATGGGTGGGGTTCCTTTCAGGCGCCGTGATCCGGCACCCGCTGTATGCCGGGGGGGCATGTGGCGCTGACAGCGCTACAGAGGGGGCTCGGACCGGCGGCACAAGCACCGTCTGTCCGGACGGTTCACACCGCCGTGGGCGGTGCACCACCAACAAAACCGCCTGTCACGCGCGCGTGGGAGTCCCTGCTGAGGGGGTCACTGACAGGGACCCCCACCCCGGCGGAAGCACTCGTAGAGTGAAACGCATGGCAGGCAGAAACGACCCACAAGGCGGCAACCGCGACATCCGAGATGATTTCCGCGCGGAGATCCGGGAATTCCTCGGCACGCGACGGGCCAGGGTCACCCCCGAACAGGCCGGACTGCCCCTCTACGGCGGAGAGCGCCGACGGGTCACCGGGCTGCGCCGCGAGGAGGTCGCCCTCCTCGCGGGCATCTCCAGCGAGTACTACACCCGGCTGGAGCGCGGCAACGCCACCGGCGTCTCCGAGAGCGTCATCGAAGGCATCGCGCAAGCACTCCAGCTCGACGAGGCCGAGCGCATCCACCTGCTCGACCTCCTGCGCGGCGCCGGCACGACCCGTCCGCCGCGCCGCCGCCCGGCCCAGCAACGGGTCCGGCCCGCGGTGCAGCGCGTCCTCGACTCGATGGCCGGCACACCCGCGTTCATCCTCAGCGGACGCGGGGACATCCTGGCCGCCAACCACATCGGGCGCGCCCTGTTCTCCCCGGTCTACGCCGACCCGGCACGGCCGCCGAACAACGCCCGGTTCGTCTTCCTCAGCCCGCACGCGACCGAGTTCTTCCGCCGCTGGGACGAAGTCGCAGGCGACACGGTCGCCATGCTGCGCGCCGAAGCCGGCCGCGACCTCTACGACCGACGGCTGACCGACCTGATCGGGGAACTGTCCACCCGCAGCGAGGAATTCCGCCGTCGCTGGGCCGCCCACAACGTCCGCATGCACACCACCGGCGTGAAACTCCTCCACCACCCGGTCGTCGGCGACCTCGACCTGCCCTTCGAGACGTTCCCACTCCCCGACGGCCCCAGCCGGTTCCTCCTCACCTACACCCCCGAACCCCACTCACCCACCCAGGACGCCCTGAACCTGCTGGCCAGCTGGGCCGCGACCACCGACGACATCGAACGGTCCGCTCCGGCCACCGACTCCCAGCCCGCCGACTCGGCCGAGACACCCGACTGACCGACGAGCCACGCGAGTCGATCCGCGGCAACTTTTGCGGAGCAGCGGCAGCTACAGGCCCGCTTCAGTGTCGAGAAGACCGTCGAGAGCGTGGGTCAGAGCGTGCTGATGCCGGGTCAGCCAGTAGTGCGCGGCCTGGTCGCCCGCCCTCTGCTCCCCGGACCCACAGGGATAGTCCCGTTGCCGGGTACTTCCGACGCACCGAAGCGCAGGTCCTCTGCCTGTGGAAGTGGACCCCCACTCACCAAGATCCGAACCAGGAGCGGATCCCGTGCCGGGCATCAAGCACCAACGCCCGCGCCACGACCAGTGCACAACCCGTGCACACTTCCACCGGAACTCCCGGGAACTCCCAGATAGCAGCAGGAAGCCCCCAAGCACACCGATCGACCCCAACCAGGCAAAAGCGCCTGGTCAGAGCGCCGGCACTAGGCAAGTCCCGCCCTACACGCTGTAAGGTGAGCGCCATGGCTGGCAGAGACCCGCAGGTCCGGGCGGAGCGGCGCAGCGCCGGTGAGCTGGAGAGCGAGGTCCTCGCCTCACTGTGGGCGACCGACCGCCCCCTGACACCGGCCGAGATCCAGGCCGATATCGCGGGCGCGCTCGCCTACAACACCGTGCACACGATCCTCAAGCGGCTCTACGACAAGGGGCTCGTCCTGCGTGACGCGGACGGGCGGCGCGGGGCCTACCGGCCGGCGAAGAACGCGGCCGAGTTGACCGCCGAGGCGATGCACGAGGCGCTGAACAGAGGCCCGGACCCGATCGCCGCGCTGCAGCAGTTCGTGACCGGTCTGCGTCCCGATGAGGAGAGGGCCTTGCGCGATCTGCTGGCCGGGGGCGCCGGATGAGGTTCGAGGTCTCTCCCTCCTCGGTTGCAGCCGTCGGTGCCACTCGCGGCGATCAGCCCTGGCCCACGCCGTCCTGAGCGCCGAACGCGCCCTGCCCGTCCGCGCGTTGAGCTCCACCGACCGTGCCGTCATCCGCTGGATCACGGTGTCGCGGACGGCTCCGCCCCACGCCGGTGACCCCTCACGTCAGCCGTCCCCACCCTTGGCGCGCTGCCCGCGCCCGGCGCGACCGACGAGCTGTTCCGGATGCTGACGGAAGTGCTCCAGCGGGCGCCGGTGTCGACGTCGGCCTGAGCGAACCGCGTCGGCTGTCGGCTGTCAGCGGCCTCGGGGCTTGCCGCGCTTGGTGCCCTTGGCGCCACCGGAGGAGCTGCGGGGGTTCTTGCCGGTGTTTCCGGTCCTGCCGGTCGCTTTTCCGGCGGCGGGCTTGCGACGCGCGGGGGTTTCGGCGCGCTTCGCCTTCGTCTTCGGCTGGGGAGGCGTCGGAGTGCGACCCCGGGTGCTGTTGACCGTGCGGCCGCGGACGATGCCGATGAAGTCCTCGACCAGTTCGGTGGTCGCGTCCTCGGGCCAGGACAGGGCGACGTCCGACTGGGGGGCGTCGACGACGGTCCGGTAGGTGAGGTCCTTGCGGTGGTGCAGCCGGGCCAGGGACTGGGGGACGTAGAGGATGCCGATGCCCGACGCCACGTGTTCGATGGCGTCCTCGGTGGTCGCGGGACGCTCGAACGCGGGCTCCCCCGGCGGCTGTTCCCAGTCGAGGACGTCGTCGAGGGGGTGGAGGACCACCTCGTCGGCGAGTTCGTCGAGGGACACCTCGTCGGCCGCCGTCACCACATGGTCCTTCGGCGCTACGACCACGGTCGCCTCGGTGTAGAGGGCGATCGCGCTGAAGACCTCGCGGTCGACCGGCAGCCGCACGAGTCCGGCGTCGGCCTCGCCGCGCCGCAGTACATCAGCTGCCTCGCCGGCCGGGACCGGTACGAGGACGAGGGGGACGTCGGGCAGGCGCTCGTTCCAGATCCGCACCCACTTGGCGGGCGTCACCCCGGGGACGTACGCGAGCCGGAACGTGGGGGATGCTTCCGAGCCTGTCACCCCGCAAGGTTACCCGCCGTGGTCGGAGGTCTCGAACGCGGTCGATACTCTTGACGGTATGAAGTCGCAGCAGACCGCCCAGACCATGAAGCCCGCCACGGCGGCGAAGAAGCTGGGTGTGTACCTAGAGGCCACCCCCGCCGAGTTCCAGAAGGGTGACGTCTCCCGCGCCGAGTTGAACGAGTTGCAGGCCAGTCCGCCCGAGTGGCTGCGCGACCTGCGCGCCAACGGCCCGCACCCGCGCCCGGTCGTCGCGGCCAGGCTCGGCGTCTCCATCGCCGGTCTCGCCCGCGGCGGGGTCACCGAGCCCCTCACCACCGAGCAGATCGAGGCCCTGAAGGAGGACGGCCCCGAGTGGCTGGAGAAGGAGCGCGCCACCCAGGCCGAGGTCCGCAAGGAAGCCGAGCGGATCAAGAACAAGAAGAACGCCGAGAGCGCCGAGAACGACTGACGGCCTCGGGACCTGGGAGAGGCGCGCGGTGACGGACGGCCCGGCCGGCACGGGGAGACCCCCGGCGATGTACCGGAAGGTCGCGGCCGACCTCGGCCGCGAGATCGGCGAGGGCCGCTACGGCTCCGGCGGACGACTGCCCGCCGAGGGCGACCTCGCCGAACGGTACGGCGTCTCCCGGGGCACGGTCCGCCAGGCGATGGCCCTCCTGCGCACCGAGGGACTGATCGCCTCCCGGCGCGGCACCCGTCGGGTCGTGATCGGCACCCCCCGCCCGCAGAGCTTCGGGGAACTCCTCAGCTTCACCCGCTGGGCCCGCTCGACGGGCGAGGAACCCGGCGGCCGGACCGTCACCGTGGAGACCCGCCCCGCCGACGCGACCGAACGGGAGCAACTGCGCCTGCCCGCGGGGGCGGAGATCTACGAGGTACGGCGGCTGCGCACCCTCGCGGGGCGGCCCGTGATGATCGAGCGGACCGTATACCCGTCCGCCGTGGGCGAGTTGATCGCCGAGCTGCCGCCCGACACCGTGTCGCACACCGTGGCTCTGGAGGAGTCGGGCGTGCTGATCGCGGACGCCCAGCACACCATCGACCTGTGCCGGGCCGACGAGGAGGACGCCCGGCTGCTCGGCTGTAGGCCCGGCGACCCGCTGCTGCGCGAGCGCCGGTGCAGCACCGATCCGGCGGGCACACCGGTCGAATGGTCCGAGGACCGGTATCTCCCGGAGACCGTGGCCTTCACCGTGCACAGCTCGGCCGCGTCCGGCTCGCTGGCCCGCCGCCCGGCCGACGACGCCTGAGCCAGTCCTTGGGGTAGAGGTCTTGGTCAGTCCTTCCGCAGCAGGGCCGTGAGCAGCGGCCGGAAGTGCGCGAAGTCCGGGGTCGGTGCCTCGGGGTCCTTGCCCTCGTCGTCCCAGCGGCGCACCGCGACCCCGTCCGCCGCGTAGGGGTTCGCCTCGTACGCGGCGACCTCCGCTGGAGACATCGGACCACCCTGCACCTCCAGTGTGTACACCGAGGCCTGCGAGAGCCGGCCGAAGTAGCCCGGCTCGACCGCGCACAGATACCGCTTGGCCGCCACGTGCAGCCGGATCGGCTCGGTGACCTCGGGGCCGAACCACTCGGCCAGCCGGTCCGCCCCGGTGTGGCTGTGCCTGTTGTCGGTGCCCTCCATCAACTCCGCACCGCTGACCGGCCCGTGGAAGTGCCCGAGGTCGTGCAAGAGCGCGGCGGCGACCAGCGCGTCGGACGCACCCGCTTCCTCGGCACGCACCGCCGCCTGGAGCATGTGCTGCGCCATCGTGACCTCCTCCCCCAGGTAGGCGCCCGCACCCTCGCCCGCGAAGAGTTCGGCCACCTCGTCCACGAACTCCGTTGCGGCTACGGCCCGTTCGCGACGCAGTACGGCCAAGGTGCCGGCCAGTGCGTCGAGGTCGGCGTAGGTGCCCTGGAGGTGACGGGCACCGCTCTCCTCGAAGGCGGTCCGTGCGTGCAGCAGCCGGACGTTGTCGAAGATCAGGCAGTCGCCGGGCAACAGCCGGAACTCCAGTTGGAGTTCGGGGCGCAGGGTGATCTCGGCGAAGGTGCGGTAGGCCCGGTAGAAGGCTTCCAGTTCGTCGGCGGGCAGCAACAGGGTGCCGATGGAACGGTTGTTGAAGCGCACCTCACGGATCCGGCCCCGGCCGTCCACGTCGATCAGCGGCCGGTCGGCGGCCAGTTCGGTGCGCGCGTCGCCGAAGCGGAACGGCACGGGAGTGCGCGTCAGGACGGCGAACGCCTCCGGGTCCTCGGCACGCAGCAGCGCGGCGGCCTTGAACCCGTCGACCAGTCCGGAGTCGCCGCCGACCGCCGAGTTGGCCAGACAGTGCAGGAGTTGGAGCGTGGGCACCGGGTCGCGGTACGGGTTGTCGGTGTGCGGGGTGATCCTGGCGCCGGTGAAGGCGAGGTTGTTGGGGTCCGGTTCGACCCGTACGTCGAAGAGCCGCCCGTAGTTGGTCTCACGGACGTACCCGAAGGTCTCCGCCACCTCCAGCACCTGCCCCTCGCGGCACGGTACGGCACGCAGCAGGGCGAAGCCGAGCCCGAGGACCGACTCCAGCACCCGGGCCTTGGCCACCGGATCGCCCAGGTACTCCGCCCAACTCGCCTCAGGGAGAAGGCCGTTCAGGTCCGCGGCGGACCACAGGGTCTTGCCGTTCTCGCCACGCCGGTCCCCGGAACCGCCCCCACTCTCGGGCCGGTTGGCGGTCAGCCACTGCGCGGAGTACTCGGACCGGTGCCCGTCGGGCGCCCAGTCGACCTCGACACCGTCGGCGGTCCGCCGTACGGCTTCCAGCGCGAGGCCTGTGGGCAGTTCGGTGATCTGGAACAGCTTCTGCCCGTTGCGCGGGTCGCGGCACCGGGGGCAGGGGCAGTTGTCCCGCAGCCAGGTGAGCGGCAGTTCCTCTACGGATGGTGACATCGTCACCACTCTCTCTCAAAGTTGTATAGCCAACTTTTCCAACAGAGGGAACGTCTCAGGACGGGATGAGCAACAAGTGACGCTCTGGCTACCTGCGCATGAACGAGACAGCGGCGACTCGGTCAGCGGGACAGACGCAGGCCCGCGACGAGGACGTCGACGAGGCGCAGCGCGTCGTAGCGGTCGTCGCCCTCCGCGCCGGCGCAGAGGTTCCCCACGCCGCGCATGACCTCGTAGGCGGTCAGATCGGACCGGACCTCACCGGCGGCGGCCGCCGCGTCGAACAGCTCGGCGCACACGGGCAGGAGACGGTCGAGGAAGTAGGTGTGCAGCGCCTCGAAGCCGGCGGTGTCGGACCGCAGCACCGCGGCGAGTCCGTGCTTGGTGACCAGAAAGTCGACGAAGAGACTGATCCACTCGCGCAGCGCGGCGTACGGCGTGGCGCTGTTCGCCAGCAGCGCCGGGCCGGCTTCGGCGCAGGCCTCGACCTGGTGCCGGTAGACGGCGATGACGAGGTCCGCGCGCGTCGGGAAGTGGCGGTAGATCGTGCCGAGCCCGACCCCCGCTTCGCGCGCGATGTCGCGCACCGGCGCGTCGACACCGGACGCGACGAAGACCTTGGCGGCGGCGTCGAGGAGGGTCTCCTTGTTGCGCCGGGCGTCGGCCCGCTTGGACTGGACCGCGCCGCCCGCTGCTGCCTCGTTGTCACTCACCGCGCGGTTTCCTCCACCACTAGAACTTGCTCGGCACATGGGAGCTTGCTAAACGGAACAGTGTTCCGTATCGTTTTCCGGAACCTCGTTCCGCTTGCTCATGATGCCAGAGCAGAAGCCGGACGACCAAGCCATGCCCGCCACCACGCAGTGCGTAAGAACGGACGGCACCATGCCCCACACACCCCGCCCCGGCTTCGGAATCATGACCGCCCCCATGCAGGTCGACTACCCCGACCTGCTCCGCGTCTGGTGCGAGGCGGACACCGTCCCGGAGATCGAGCACGCCTGGCTCTTCGATCACCTCATGCCCATCGGCGGCGACCCGGACGGCCCGGCCTTCGAGGGCTGGACGCTGCTCTCCGCCCTCGCCGCGCGGACCCGGCGACTGCGGCTCGGCGTGATGGTGACGAGCAACCGCTTCCGGCCGCCCGCGATGCTGGCCAAGATCGCCACGACCGTCGACATCGTCTCCGGGGGACGGCTCGACTTCGGCATCGGCGTCGGCTCACGCCCCGATCACCCGCTGGCCAGGCGGGAGTACGAGGCGCACGGCCTCCCCTTCCACGGCTCCGCGCACGCCGTGGCAAGCCTCGCCGAGGCATGCACGGTGATCCGGCGGTTGTGGACCGAGGAGAAACCCTTCGACTTCCACGGCACCCACCACCACCTCACCGGAGCGTTCGGCAACCCCAAGCCCGTCCAGCGCCCGCACCCGCCGATCCTCATCGGCGGACGCTCGTCCGCGACCCTGCGCGTGGTCGCCGAGCACGCCGACCTGTGGAACATCCCCGGCGGCGACATCGAGGACGCCATCAACCGCAGCGCACTCCTCGACCGCTACTGCGCCGAGACCGGCCGCGATCCCTCCTCGATCACCCGCTCCATCCACCTGTCCGCCTCCTACGACAGGCCCGACACCACCCGGCACGCGATCCGCGAGGCGCTCGACGCGGGCTTCCACCACATCGTGCTCGGACTGTCCTCCCCCTACCCCGCCGAGGTCGCGCACTGGGTCGCCGACGAGCTGATCAGCAAGTCGACCTGAGCGCCCTTTCGAAGTCGGTCGTACGTCAGTCGTGCGTCAGTCGTGCGGGAACGAATGGTGTTCGTGCGCGACCAGCCACCGGCCCCGCTCCTTGCGCAGGCCGAAGGTGAGCCGCAGTCGCAGGGCCGGGTATGCGGCGAACTCCTCGGGGGTGCCGCACCGGAGCAGGGCATGGGCGTAGGCGACATCCGTGCCGGCCGTGATGTCGAGGGAGTCGATGTCGAAACAGGCGCCCTGGGCCTGCCAGTCGAAGAACGGCGGCCAAGTGGCGCGGTAGGCGGCGAGGCCGTGGATGCCGGAGTGGGGCGGCGGGACGTCGTACATGACGAGGTCCTCGGTGTGGTCCGCCATGACGCCCTCGATGTCGCCGCGGTGGACGGCCTCGGCCCAGCCGGTGATCAGGGCGCGGATCTGTGTCGCGTCGTCGGTCATGGACGGCTCCTGTTCCTGTCCCCCACTCCATGGTCTCTCTGCTGGGTCGACTCCCCGATCTTCCGCACATCATCGCCCCGGCCGGGCAACCGAGACGGATGGCACACTCTCCGTGTGCCGCTGACTTTCGACGACCTCCTCACCCGTGCCACCGCGCTCGCCGCCCCGGGCCGACGTGCCGTCCTCGGTATCGCCGGCAGCCCCGGTGCGGGCAAGACGACCCTCGCCGAGCGCCTGGTGCGGACGCTGAACGAGAGCGGCGCGGAACCGTGGGTCGCGCACGTCCCCATGGACGGCTTCCATCTCGCCGACGTCGAACTCGACCGCCTCGGCCGCCGCGACCGCAAGGGCGCGCCCGACACCTTCGACGCGGGCGGCTACGCGGCACTGCTGCGGAGGCTGCGCGAGGAGCCCGCCGAGGTGGTGTACGCGCCGACCTTCGAGCGCGTGCTGGAACAGCCCGTCGCCGGCGCGATCCCGGTACCGCCCACGGCCCGGCTCGTGGTGACGGAGGGCAACTACCTGCTGCTGGAGGCGGGTTCATGGTCACGGGTACGGCCGTGCCTGGACGAGGTGTGGTTCTGCGAGGTCGACGAGGACGAACGCGTCCGCCGACTCGTCGCCCGGCACGAGGAGTTCGGCAAGGACCACGGGACCGCCGTGTCCTGGGTGTTGGGCACCGATCAGCGCAACGCCGACCTGGTGGCGGCGACCCGGGACCGGGCGGACCTGGTCGTGCCGGTCGGCGCACTGCCCGCGCCGGAGCAGAACTCGGCGGCGCGGGCAGGCAGTTGAGGGGCCCTCAGGCCCGCAGGGTCAGCTCCGGTTCGGCGTCGGAATCGCCCGCCGGGTCGCCGATCACCGCGGTGAACGCCTCCGTGCGGACGGTCAGAGTCAGACCGTCCTCGCCGGTCTCGAAGGCGGCCGTGAACTCCCCCGCTCCGGGGCCGTACCGTACGGCGAACACGTGCAGGTTCTCCGGCGCGCCCGGTACCGGTTCGGCCTCCAGTGCCGTGGAGGTGACCAGGTGACCCCAGCCCTCGTCGGGGTTGCCGTAGCCGCGCGGGTCGGCCGCGAGGGCGAACGCCGCCTCCTGCTGGGTGAGTTCGGAGCGGGCGTCGAAGTGGTCGGCGCCCTGATCGGTCGGGTGGGTGAGGCGCAGGGCGCCCGCGGACGCGACCTCGCCCTCCGCCGTCCTGCGCACCCGGTCGCCCTCGTCCGCCGCGTACGGCAGCCCGGCCAGCAGGTACGGTGCTCCGTCGAGCCGTTCGACGGCCACCGTCGTCCACAGGGTGGTGCCGTCGGTGACGTAGAGGGACCGGATGTGCCGCAGGACGTGGTCGCGGCCGACGACCGGCTTGGTGACCAGCTTGGCGGCCAGCCCCTCGGCGCGGACGTCCCGGACGCGCACCTCACCCATCGGGCGGCAGAACAGGAAGCCGTCGAGCACCGGGCCGAAGCCGTGCTGGCGGTTCACGGCCGCGGGCAGGTAGTAGGTGCCGTCCGCCTCGATCAGTGACGGGGTCATCTTGCCGTCGAAGGCCACCGAGACGGTTCCCGCGCGGAGTTGGTGGCGCGCCGTCTCCGTCGACGGTGTGCGGTGCCAGCGTGTGCTGTCCTGGATCTGCCAGACCAGCATCCACGCGAAGTGGCCGTCCGCTCCCCCGTCCGGCTTGACCGCGTGCCGGCCCCAGCGGCTGTCGCCCCGGTAGCGTCCGATGTCCGAGCCGATGCGGCTGCCGAAGTAGCGCAGGCCGAGGACCGATTCGAAGGCGGAGTGCTGTTCGCTGTAGCGGGGGCCGCCGTTGTCGAAGCCGCCGTTGGTGAGGCGGGCGTCGATGTAGCGGGCCAGCGCCTCCCCGTCCTCGGCGAAGACGTCCTCGCCGCTGACGATGTGGGCCTGCGCGAGGAACGACAGGGAGATCGGGCCGTAGTTGTTGTCGTACGCGCCGCCGTGCTCGGGCGGGAGGAGAGCGCCGCGGTCGCTCACGCGGTGGGCGCGGATCTCGTCGCCGTACACACGGAGTGCGCGCGTGCGGACCGACTCCCCTTCCCCTGAAGGGAGATGGCGGGCCAGCATCAGGCCGCCGACGACACACCCGATGGCCTGGTTGCCGGCCTCCTGCGGGTTGAAGAAGGTCGCCTCGGTGAGCCAGCGCCAGTAGCCGTGCGCCAACTCGACCAGCGCGCCGCGCTGTTCGTCGTCGACGAGTCCGTCCGCCGCGTCCAGGACGTTGACCGCCTGGAGGAGGGCCCACGCCGTGCTCGGCCAGTCGCCGATGGGGTGCGCGCCCGCTTCCAGGACGTAACGGGCGTACGGGAGACCGGAGTTGCGGACCTTCAGGTTCGGGTAGCCGGGGTTGTCCGCCGTGTAGACGCGCTCGCTTAGGTGGAAGGCGAGGCTGCGCCGTACCGCCTCCGGCAGGCGGGGGTCCTTGCCGCGCTGCCAGGCGAAGGCCAGCAGGGACGTGATCCCGAGCGAGGTGTCCCCGATGTCGTCGTAGCAGTCGGGGTGTTCGAGGTTGCCGTCCGGCGTGATGCGGCGCAGGGCCTGCTCGACGACGTCGGCGAGGACCGCGTCGTAGGCCTCCTGGGTGTCCGGGAGATCGTGCAGCGGGCCGCGCTGGTGGAGGAGGTGCACGGGTGGTTCAGCCCTTCATGCCTGAGGTGGCCATGGTGTGGGTCGTCGGGGTCATGAGACGGGTGCGGGGCGGCGGGCGCGGAGTGCGACGGTCAGTGTCTGGGGGCCGTTTCCACCGATGTAGAGGCGGTTGCCTGTCGTCGCGTCGGTGCCGCCGACCACCGTGTAGTCCTGCCCCGGGTCGTACCGTAGTACGTCGCTCCGGCCGGGCCCCGCGAGGGGTTCGCCCGCCTCGACGGTGGCCTCGACCCGGATCTCGTCGTCGCCGACGCGGTAGGTCACCGGCCCGGTCGTCAGGCACCAGCGGCCGTCGGCGATCGGTACGGCGCCCTCTGCAACTCCCCCTGGCCGGAAGGTGAGTTCGAGGGCCCAGGGCACCCGTGGTCCGCTGATGTCGATCCGCAGGTCGGCGCCGTCCTCCCGCAGCTCCACGTCGACGCGGGTCGTCCGGGAGACCTCGTCCTGGGGCCGGTCCGGGAAGGCCATCGCGGCGGAGAAACGTCCCTCGTCCGCCATGCAGTAGGCGCCGTCGTCCTGTCGTCGGTCCGGCGGGAGCGGCTGGTAGTAGGCGGCCGAGAGGGTTTCGGTGAGCCGGTACCGGTTGTCGGCGAGCTGCTCCATGCCGGCGGCGCGGAACGGGCCCAGGTCGAAGAAGCCCTGCGAGAGGCGGACCGCGTCGAGGACGGCGGCGCCGGCGAACAGGCGCAGGAAGGTGGGATTGCAGGCGAGGCCCGAGCGGATGCGCCGGTGCGCGGGCACGTCCGAGCCGCCGTAGAGAACGCTGTGCGCGGTGGTGGAGGCGCGTGAGGCGAGGCGCGCCGTGGTGATGTAGCGGTCGCGGGGAAGGCGTTCCGGCGTCGGTGCCGGGAGTTCGCGGCACAGGTCGGGGGTGAGGATGGTCTCGGCGAGCAGGTCGGGGTCGTCGATGCCCCCGGCGGCCGCCAGTCGCGCCGCCCGGCTGAAGTCGCCCCTGCCGGTACGGATCGCGAGCAGCCGGTAGTGCGGCAGGTAGGGCGCCAGCGGGAACGAGTGCTTCTGGTCCTGTCGGCGCGAGTGGACGGTCTCCACCGTGCCGTCCGGCCTGATGAGGTCCAGGGTCGCGGTGAGGTTGCGTTCGACGGCGTCCCGCAGGTCGGCGCGGCCGAGGACGTCGGCCAGCAGCAGGAGCGAGGGGTTGGACACGTGGGACGCGTAGACGGCGCTCCGCTCCGAGTACAGGCCCTCCGCGTCGATGTCGACGCCCTCGGCGAGCCACTCCTCGACGCGGTCGAGCAGCCGGTCGTCGGGGAACGAGCGGTGCAGCCGGGCCAGCGCCGCGGACAGCTCCCAGCGGTGGTTCGGGGTGTGCACGCCACCGGTCAGGAGACTGTCGGAGGCGGCGCCCGCGATGTCGGCGAGCGCGGCCGTGACCTCACGCAGTTCCGGCCCCGCGCCCGCGGCGAGGACGTACGCGTCGCACACGTCGTTCATGGTGAACGCGGAGTCCGGCGGTGACTGCACGTTGTCGCCGCCGGCGAAGAGGCCGGTGGCGGTCTGCGCGGCCCGCAGGGCGCGCAGCTGGGTCGTCGCGGCGGCGACGGCCCGCCCGCTGCCGTGCAGTGCCGAGTCCGGGGAACGATAGGCCGCGATCAGGGTCTTCACCCGGCGCGCCAGACCACGGTGCGGCACACCGGCGGGTTCCTCGTCGGGGCCGGCCGCCAGCGGGGCGGCCGCCCGGTCGGCGGCGCCGGCCGCCGCGCGGACGAAATCGTGGTCGAGCGGGGTGGGCAAGGTCAGTCCTTCAGTCCGGCGTTGATGTCGGCGCTCATGACGTAACGCTGGAAGACCAGGAAGATGACGATCAGCGGGATCATGGAGATGACCGAACCGCCGAGCAGCACCGACCAGTTGATGTTCTGCGCGCCGACGAGGCTCTGGATGCCGATCTGCACGGTGAACTTGTTGGGGTCGTTCAGCATCAGCAGCGGCCAGATGTAGTCGTTCCACCGCCACTGGAAGGACAGGATGGCGAGGGTCAGCATGATGGGCCGGGAGATCGGCACCATGATCCGCAGGAAGATCGACAGTTCACGGGCGCCGTCGATGCGAGCGGCCTCGACGAGTTCGTCGGGGACCGTCAGGAAGAACTGGCGGAACATGAAGCAGCCGGTCGCGGTGAGCACGGCCGGGAGGATGATGCCGGCGAAGGAGTTGTAGAGGCCGAGGTTGCGGACGACCAGGAACTCCGGGGCGAGCATGACCTCGGACGGCAGCATCGTGGTGGCCAGGATGCAGAGGAAGAAGAACTTCAGCCACTTGTTGTTGTACTTGGCCAGCGCGTACCCGGTGCAGCAGCTGACGCCCACCGTGAGGATCGTCGTGATCACGCACACGATGGCCGTGTTGATGAAGTACTGGGAGAAGTTGGCGCTCTCCCACGCCGCCTTGTAGCCCGACACGGTGGGGTTGTGCGGAAGCACCGTCAGCGGAAGCGAGAACAGGTCTCCCGCCGGCTTGAAGGAGCTGAGGACGAACCACGCGACCGGCAGCCCGTAGAGGGCCGCCAGGATCCACAGCAGTGTCGTCGCGGGTACCGCGCGCCGGAGCCCGCCGTCGCGCACGTTGCGTCGCTGCCTCTTGGAGAGGGTCCGGACGGAGTCGGCGTGGGCCGGACGCGGCGTGTCTGTGGTTGTCATCGGTTCTCCACCCGTCGGTTGACGATCAGCTGGATGATCGCGACGGCCATCAGGATGAGCATCAGCACGAACGACGCGGCGCTCGCGTAGCCGATCTGGCCCCGGTTGAAGCCGGTCTGATAGATGTACTGGACAAGCAGGTTGTTCGAGGTGCCCGGTCCGCCGTTGTTGAGGGAGACGAAGAGCGGGTATTCCTTCATCGCGTTGATCGTGTTGAGCAGGATGACGATGAAGGAGGTGGGCGCGATGCTCGGCAGGGTGATGCTGATGAACTGGCGCCAGGGTCCCGCGCCGTCGAGCGAGGCCGCCTCGTAGTACGAGGTGGGCACGTTCTTGATCGCCGCGATGAACAGCAGCATCGAGAAGGCCGTTCCCCACCAGGCGCCCGCCATCACCACGACGCCCAGCGACAGGTCGGCGTTCGACTGCCACGGGACGGCACTTCCGCCGAGCTTCTCGATGACGTAGTTGATCAGTCCGAAGTTCTCACCGAACAGCCACCGCCACAGGACACCGACGACGATGGGCGAGATGAGCCACGGGATGAAGAAGACGACTCGGGCGACCGACGCGCCCTTGGCCTGCTTGCTCACCACCAGGTTGGCGATGAACAGCGCGAGCACGAAGTTCAGCGGGACGACGAGCACGGCGTACAGCAGCGTCCGGAACAGCGCGTCGTAGAAGGTGGAGTCCCCGAACAGGTTCTGGTAGTTGTCCAGCCCGATGAACTGGAACGCCCCCACACCGGTGTAGTTCGTGAACGAGTAGACGAGCCCGATCACCGCCGGCCACACGAAGAACAGCGCGAAGAGCACGACATTGGCCGCGATGAGGACGAGCGGCGCGAGTGTGTAGGTGCTTCGTCGTTTCCTGGGCGGCCTCACGGACACGTCCGCGGCGCTTTTTGTCATCTTCCTGACTTCCGTGCTGGTGGAATGGATCGCTGTGGGCTCGCGTCATGAGCCCGGCATCACGTGGGCGACCGGGGCCGGGCGGCGGTGTCCCCGCCGCCCGGCCCGCCGGCCCACGATCAGCCGCCGACCGCCGCGTTGTAGCCGTCCACGATGTTCTGCAGGGCCTTGTCGGCCGACTGCTGGCCGTTGATCGCCTTGCCGAGCTCCGTCTTGGTCGGGTCCTCGGTGAGGCTCTTGCCCTTCAGCACCCAGTTCGTCTGCGCGTTGTTGAAGTAGCCCGAGATCGGGGCGTAGAGCGGGATCTCCTCGTTGTAGAGCTTGAACGCCGCCTGCGCCGCCGCGGACTTGAAGGGGTACTTCGGGCTCAGACCGCTCTCGACCGGGAGGAATCCGGAGGTCTCCACCAGCTCGGTGTAGTTCTTCGGCTCGTACACCCAGGACATGAACTTCTGCGCGGCGGTGGCCGCGGCACCGTTGTTGTTGAAGCCGACCATCATGCCGCCGCTGTTGACGTCACTGGCCTGCACCGGCTGGGCGGGGGTCGGGACGCTCGCCCAGTCGAACTTCTTGATGCTCGTCGCGAAGGCGGGAACCTGCCACACGCCGGACCAGTAGGCGACCACGTCACCGCTCTGGAACATGGCGGACGGGTCGGCGCCGCTGGTCCACACCGACTTCGGCATGACCTTGTCGTCGTTCAGTCCGACGAAGTACTCCACGGCCTTCTTGGTCGCGGCGTCCGCCGAGAACTTGCCGGAGGAGTCCGCGTGGACGTACTTTCCGCCCATCTCGTACACCATGGCGCGCAGCCGGGACGGAGACTGGTCGAACGTCAGGGAGTACTTGGCGCCGGTCTTCTCGCGGACCTTGTTGGCCGCCGCGATGAACTCGGTCCAGGTCCAGGTCTTCGCGGGCGAGGCGGGGACGGCGACGCCGGCCTTCTCGAACAGCGACTTGTTGATGAACAGGCCGGAGGCGGTGACATCCGAGGGGATGGCCAGCACCTTCCCCGACGAGTCCTTCGCGAGGAAGTTGGAGTTGATGTTGTAGCTCTTGTTGTTCGCGATGGACTTGAGGTCGATCAGCTTGCTCGACCAGATCGGGTCCAGCGCGGGCACGTCCGCCACGTCCGGCAGGGAGTTCGCCTGCGCGGCGTTGTGCAGCTTCGTCGTGTACCCGTCGTAAGGGATGTTGACGAGCTTGACGTTGACGCCGGTTTCCTTCTTGTACTGCGCGACCAGCTTCTTCCAGCCCGCGTCCTGTCCCGGAACGGTGGAGATCCAGAACGTCAGGGACTTCGCGTTACCGCCCGAGCCTGACCCCGACCCGCAGGCCGAGAGCAGCAGGGCACCAGACACAGCGACGGCAGCGAGGGGAACCAGGCGGCGCATGCCGCCGCGGCCGAGTCGGCTGGAGCGCCGCACACCCACAGTGGTCATCTTCGATCCCTTTTTCGTCGTAGGGGACGGAGCACGGCGCCGGCTGAGGCGGCACGGGTGCATTTTGCAGGAAAAGTCGCTTTCCGGGGGCGCGGCCTCGCCCGGCCGCGTCGTCCACGCGGGGCGAGATCCCCGGCCGTCATGGCCGTCACCGCACAAGCACACCCTCGTGCGGTTGCCGTACGTCACGTACGGGCTGAGAAGTCTCACCCCAAGTCGGCGTCCCGGCCGACTTAGAAAGCGCTTGTCCGGACATTGGCAGACCAAGTCGGAGGCCGTCAATCCTTCGCCCCCGCACCATCGGTCACGGTTTGGACTCCTCTGGCGACCGCGAGCCGGGCCGCACCCACCACGGTGCCGAGATCACCGACCGTGCTGCTGACCACCTCGGTGGGCCAGCTCAGCCGCCCCAGCTCGGCCCGCACACCGGGCAGGAGCTGCGGGTCCGTGCCCGTACTGCCGCCCAGGACGATCAGTCCCGGGTCCAGTACGGCGGCCACGGCGGCGGCGAGTCTGCCCACGTCGGCGGCGTGCCGGCGGACCAGCTCACCCGCCGTGACCTGCCCCTGCCCGGCGAGGGCGAAGAGCTGGTCGGCGGTGGCCGGACACGGCCCGTCGGTGTCCCGCCAGGCGGCGGCGGCCCGGCGCAGCAGCGAGCGGGCGCCCACGTAGTCCTCCAGGGCCTCACGGCGCGGTTCCACGGCGTCGTCCCACGGGTAGGGCAGCCGGGCGAGCTCACCGGCCGCGCCGTTCGCGCCGCGCAGCACATGGCCGCCGACGACGATGCCGAGGCCGATACCGACGCCGATGCGCAGATAGCCGAAGGTGGTGCGGCCCCGGGCGGCGCCCTCGTGCAGTTCGGCGAGGGCGGCGCAGTTGACGTTGTTCTCCAGATGGACCGGCACGCCCGGCGGCAGGGCGACCGTCATGGCGTCGAACACCGGCCCCGCCTTGGCGGTCGCGGGGCGCATGCCGGCGCCCGCCCGGTCCCGCGCGGCGACGTCACCGACGGCGACGACGACCGTACGCAGCGGGGTGCCGACGGGCAGCGCGTCGAGGGCCTCGCGCACGGCGTCGGCGGCGTCCTCACGGGATCCGGTGGCCTCGGCCAGCAGGGTGCCGTCGAGGGCGCAGCCGCGCACCCGGGTGAGGGCGGGGCCGAGGTCGACGGCCAGTACGACGCCCGCGGCCGGGCCGAGACGGTATACGGCGGCGTTGCGGCCCGTGCCGCTGGAGGCGGTGCCGGAGTGGGCGGCGAGCCGGACGTTCTCCAGTTCCACCACCGCGGAGGACACCGTCGGTTTGGACAGGCCCGCCAGGGTCGCGAGCTGTGGCCGGGTCGCGCTGCCGGCTCTCGCCAGCACCGCGAACACCGCACTCGCGCTCTCGGTCAGCCGAGACGCCTGCGCCACGACGTGTTCCACACTTCCCCCAGTTCACAGGCCGCGTTCCCGGTGGGTGTCCGTGGGATGCGGCGATGGGACGTCCTGATGTCACGCGGGCCCGGGCCATGGTCTCCGTGACCGAGTTCGCGATGACTCTTGACGCACTGTACTTCGTTAGTTAACTTCCTAACGAACGTCACGGTACTCGCCTGCCGTGGTCCGTCAGAAGCCCGTCCCGGGGCTTCCCTAGTGCTTGAACTGCCGTTCCCCCGGACACGGTTCGCCCAACCGTCGCAGCACAGCGCAACGACGAAAGAGGTTCCGTGCAGGACTTCACGCCCCTCGTGGTCGGCATCGACGTGGGTGGCACCAAGACACATCTGCGCGCGTGCGCGGGCGCGGATGTCGTCGCCGACCACATCCGTACGAGCAGCGGCTGGCGGCCGCACGACCCCGCGACCGCCGCCGACTGGCTCACCGCGCTGATCCATGACGCCCTGCCCGCACACACGCGCCCGTCCGCGGTCGCGGTGGGCGGGCACGCCTGTGAGACCCCCCGCCAGTGCGCCGAGATCCGTGCCGCGCTGGAGGAACGTCTCAAGGTGCCCGCGCTGGTCGTCGGGGACGCCGAACTCCTCGTCCCCGCCGCTGGGTTGGACAAGGGGGTCGGCCTGGTCGCCGGCACCGGTTCCGTCGCGGTGGGCCTGCTCGCCGACGGCAGCCGCCTCCAAGTGGGCGGCTGGGGCGCGGTGTTGGGTGACGAGGGGGGCGCCGCCGGTCTCGTCCGCGAGGCGGCCCGCGCCGCCTGGGCCGCGCACGACCGGGGTGAGGCTCCGGACCAACTCGCGACGGGACTCATCGAGGCGTTCGGTGTGGCCGAAGTGCCCGCGCTCGGCGCCGCGCTGGAAAGCGCTTCCGACGTCTCGGCCGATTGGGGACGTCACGCCCGTGTCGTCTTCACCGCAGCCGACGCGGGCTCGCTCCTCGCCCGCGAGGTGATAGCGGAGGCCGGTGCGTCCCTCGCCGAACTCGTCGTACGGCTCGCCGAACGCGGCGTACCCGTCGACGACGTGGTGGTCTCGGGCGGCACCGTCCTCGCCCAGCCCCTCCTGTACGACGCCCTCACCAGCGCGCTCGCCGAGCGGGTGCCGGGGGCGCGGCCATGGCCCATCCAAGTGCCGCCCGTCGAGGGCGCTGTGGCATTGGCCCGATCGATCCTGTGAACCGCACGGCCCCCGTTCACCCGGGGGTCATGTCGTGGCCGCCGAACCCTCTCCACCGGGACACGGTCCGCCGTAAATCTTCGCACGTACGCACCAGTTGACGTATGCGCTTTCCCGCGTCGTACGGTGCACCCCGAACCACAGCCGATCGCACGACCCTCCCTGGTCGCACGACCTCGCCGGCCTCATCGGCCGTAGAACTCAAGAGAGGCTCACCCATGCCGTCACCCGCCGGGCAGCGCACGAATACCGTTCGACCCGCCGTGAACAGACGTGGTTTCCTCAAGACCTCGCTCGGCGCCTCGGCCGGTGTGGTCGCCGCGCCCACGCTGGTCAGCTGGCTGGCCGCCGCGGACGCCAAGGCCACCACGGTTCCGCTCGCCTTCGTCGACGACTACAAGACGAACGTCATGGCGAACCTGACGCCCGAGACCAACGCCGTGGTCCGGGTCCTCGGCGGCATGGCGCAGATATGGAAGACCGGCGCCGCCTGGAACACCGGCACCCCGCTGCGGCCCGAGATCCTGCGCGCCAACGTGCGGTACTGCGTCGACCTCACCACGCACCGCACCGAGGCCCAGGCGAAGGAGGCGTTCCTCTACGACCGCCAGCACCAGAGCTACGCGATGATCGCGGGCCTGGGTCCGCTGGCCGACCTGTACAAGTCCGGTGCCCTGGCGGTCACTTCGATCACCAGCGCCCCGGACGGCACGCCCGCCACCACGATCAACGACGCCGTCCCGGCCGACGCGCCCGCCGGTTCCGCGCTCGGCGCGGGCTCGCACGACTCCGCGCTCGGCAAGGTGGCCGAACTCGTCGACACGCTGCGCGGCAACTACGCGTCGGGCAACCCGGGCAAGTACGCCTACCAGTACCCGCGTCCGTGGCGCATGAACGAGAGGAGCGAGGTCGTCGACACCGGCAAGGTCGACGCGCTCGGCTACCCGGTCTACGACTCCAAGGTGGTCGTCGCCCCGCAACTCCTGCGCCAGCGCAGCACGTCACCGGTGGACGACGGCGGCTTCCCCAGCGGTCACACCAACGCCTTCCACCTGGCGGGCCTCGCCTACGCGTACGCCGTACCGGAGCGCTTCCAGGAACTGGTCACCCGCACCTTCGAGTTGAGCCACACCCGGATCATGGCCGGCATGCACTCGACGGTCGACGTCATGGGCGGCCGCGTCATGGCCACGGCCCTGGCCGCCGCCACCCTCGCCGACCCGGCCAACGCCACGGTCAAGGCCGCGGCGCGCGCCCAGGCCCTCGCCTACTTCGAGGCGAAGACCGGCACCACGGCGGACACCCTGTACACGTACGCCCACTCGGCGTCCACCGCGACCGACCCGTACGCGGACCGGACCGCCAACTCCCGTCTGGTGGAGCCCAAGTTCACCTACGTGCTGACCCGCAGCGGCCGTGACAAGCCGCTGACCGTGCCGAAGGGCGCGGAGGTGCTGCTGGAGACCCGGCTGCCGTACCTCGACGCGGCGCAGCGACGCGAGGTCCTGCGCACGACCGCGCTGCCGTCCGGATACGTCCTGCTCGACGGGTTCGAGCAGTGGGGCCGCCTCAACCTCTTCGCCGCGGCGGACGGTTACGGCTCCTTCGAGTCCGACGTCGTCGTCTCCCTCGACGCGGCGGCCGGGGGCTTCGGCGCGGCCGACGCCTGGCGCAACGACATCGACGGCTGCGGCGGCCTGACCAAGCAGGGCACCGGCACGCTCACCCTGACCGGGCACAACGCGTACACCGGCGGGACCGTGCTCAAGTCCGGTGCGCTGGTGGCCGGTTCGGCGCACGCGCTGGGCCACGGTGACGTGAGCGTGCTCGGCGGTGCGCTGCGGGTCTCGGAGTCCGTGCAGATCCACGGCGCCTACACCCAGCAGTCCGCCACCCTTGAGGTCACGCTCCGCTCGGGCCACCAGCCCGCCGTCGAGGTCACCCGGCGCGCGATCCTCGGCAGGGGCAGCACGCTCTCCCTGCGGTTCGACGCCGAGCACCCGCCGGTCGCGGGCTCCACGGTGCGGGTGCTGAGCGCGTCCTCGCTGCGCGGCCAGTTCGACGGCATCACGGTGAACTCGGACAAGCTGCGGGCCGTACCCGTGTATACGGCGGAAGGTCTGTCGGTACGACTCCTGAAGCGGTGACGCCCCTGGTGGCGGGAGCGATGCGACAGTAGGGCCATGACCCGGCCCCGGCTCGCTCCCGCCACCACGCGGCCGGCCTCACCGCAGGGCGGATGATGGCGCGCGAACAGCACTCGGTCCTCGACCCCGACACGCTCGGCGACTGCGGTGGCGGGGAGTCACCGCCGCGCGCCGACGGCTCGCGGTCGGCACGCCTCCACGCCGGGCTGCGGCGCCACAAGCGATGGCTGTTGCCCCTCCTCGTGGTGGTGCTCCTCGCGCAGATGGCCGCCGTGATGATCACTACAGCCGTGCAGCAGACACCGACGATCGACGAGCCGGTGTACGTGGCCACGGCCACCGTCTATCTGCGTGAGCACAGCCTCGACTACAACCCCGAGCACCCGCCCCTCGGAAAGCTGGTGATCGCCGCCGGGATCGCGCTCGCCGACCCGCACTTCGACGCCAACTACAAGGGTGACCAAGGCGAGTTGGGCCGCCATCTGCTGTACGAGTCGGGCAACGACCCCTGGCGGTTGATGTTCTGGGCCCGGTTGCCGGTGATCGTGCTGACGCTGTTGTTCGGGCTGGTCGTGTTCGCGTTCGCCCGTGAACTCGTGGGCCCGGTACGGGGGTTGGCGGCGCTCGCCCTGTACGCGTTCTCGCCCGATGTCGTCGCGCACGGCTCGCTGGCCACGCTCGACGTACCGCAGGCCGGCTTTCTGCTGACGTCGGTGTGGCTGCTGTGGCGGGCCAGACGGCGCCCGCGGCTGTACGTCCCGCTCGCCGGGGCGGCGCTCGGGGCCGCCGTGGCGACGAAGATGAGCGCCCTGCCCGCCGTACCGGTGCTGATGCTCCTGGCCGTCGTGTCGGTGTGGTCCGCCCGCCGCCCGGCCGACCGCGACGCCAGGCGGCGGGCGTTGGTCCTCGGGGTCGCGGGCGCAGCCGTGGTCGCGGTGGTGGCGCTCGCCGTCGTATGGGCGTCGTATCTCGTCGTCGATCCGCGGCTGCGGTTCACGTCCACGGAACCGGTGCCGGTGATCCACGGGCTGCGCGGGCAGTTGGTGGATCTGATGCCGTTCCCGCGCGCGTTCCGGGACGGGATGCTCATGCAGTTCGGCATGGAGGACTACCCGTGGCAGGGCTTCCTGTTCGGGCACCTCTACACCGGGTCGCACTGGTACTACCTGCCGGTGGCCCTGCTGGTGAAGACCCCGCTCGGCATGATCGCGCTGTGGGTGGCGGGCGCCGTCGCGGTCGTGGCGGTACGGCGGCTGCGGCCGGCGGCGCCGTATCTGCTCGTGCCCACCGCCGTGCTGCTGGCCACGGCGATGGACGGTTCGCGCGACTTCGGCACACGGTACGCGATCTTCGTGCCGATGTTCCTGGCGGTCGCGGCGGCCTGTGTGCCGGCGCTGCGGTGGCGGTGGGCCGCGCTGTCCACGGGGGTGCTGGTGGCGTTCGTGGCGGTCAGTTCGCTGCGGACGTTCCCCTACTATCTGCCGTACTCCAACGAGGCGTTCGGCGGCCCGTCGAAGACCTATCTGCGGCTGCACGACTCCAACGTGGACTGGGGCCAGGACCTCGGCCGCCTCGCCGACCGGCTCCACGAGCGGTACGCGGGCGAGCGGGTCTGGCTCGTCTACAAGGGCAGTGGTGTGCCGTCGTACTACGGCATCGAGTCGTCCGATCCACGCAAGGCAGGGGTGCGCGAGGTGCACGGGCTGCTGGTCGTCTCGGACACCGCGATCGACAAGGCACGGGGAAAACTGGCCGAGTTGATCGACAGCAGTCGTCCGATCGATCAAGTCGGTCATTCGATCACGATCTACCGGCGTTGATCACCCTCTGGTCACAACGCTCCGTGAGCTATGTTGAGTGGCTGTGGGAGACAAAGGAGGCGCACCGGTGCCATCGCCGCAGCAGGCACGCGCCCAGGCATCCGTGATCACCTCGGGAAAAACCGACCCGGAAGTCGGCGCGGCACCGACGTCCCAACTCAGGGAACTCTTCGACGGGCCACGGCTGTCACCGGGCCAGCGGCGCATCGCCCAGTACCTGATCGAGCACATCACCGAGGCCGCGTTCCTCTCCATCACCGATCTCGCGGAGCGCGTCGGCGTCAGCCAGCCCTCAGTGACCCGGTTCGCCGCTGCGGTCGGCTTCAGCGGTTACCCGGCGCTACGGGAGCGGTTGCAGGCGATCGCCCTGCGCACCCTCGCGGGCGGCCCGGCGGCCGAGGAGAACCGCAGCAACGAACTGCAGGCCGCCGTCGACGCCGAGATCGCGAACCTGGAGAACCTGCGCCGGGACTTCGCCGACCCCGACCGGCTGATCGAGGTCGGCCGCGAACTGTCCGCGTCCACCCCGCTCACCGTCCTCGGCCTGCGCATCTCCGTCTCGCTGGCCGAGTACTTCGCGTACGCCGCGCGCCGCATCCACCCCGATGTGCGGCTGGTGACCCGCGGCGGCAGCGTCGCCTACGACGCGATCCTCCAGTCCCGCGAGGCGGGCGGCACCTGGCTGCTCGCGTTCGACATGCCCCGGCACGCGCACGAGACGCTCACCACCCTCCGGGTGGCGCGCAGCGCCGGGCTCAAGGTGGCCCTCGTGACCGATCTGGCGCTCGGCGCGCTGGCCGACGAGGCCGACGTCACCTTCGCCACCGGCACCGGTTCCCGCCTGGTCTTCGACTCGTACGCCGCGCCCGGCGTGATGGCCTCCGCGCTGCTCCAGGCCATGACGGACGCCGATCCCGAGCGGACCCAGGCCCGCCTGGAGGACTACGAGCAGATCGCCGAGCAGCACCAGTTCTTCATGCGGGACTGACCCGCCACTCCCCCCTCATACGACCTCACAATGGGGCGATTCCGTCTATTTCGCGCATGAATGTTTTCATACGCCTTGCAAAGCGGACGGCATATATAAATACTGCTCACGGATCGCACCCGCCCCGAGAAAGCCCGGTCCGCCCATGCGCACCTCCGCTCGACCCGCCGCGCCGGCGACACCTGCTTCCCGGGGCCCTCGCACGAGCACTCCCAGCCGCCGTCTCCTACCCGCGTCGGCGCCGGGCGTGTTCGGTCGGGCATCGCCTGCGCGAGCGCCCAGGGCGGCCTCGGTCATCCCCTGGGCCGGGGCCGCCACCCACCGTCGACCCACCCCCGCGACGCCGCACACCGGGAAGCGATGACATGCAACTGACCACCACGCGCATCAGCCAGGACTGGCCCTGTCAGGTCAAGACGCCCGGCAGCTACGACTGGGAGCGCTCGGCGGCCAAATGGCTGCGCGAGCTGGTGCCGGCCCGCTACGCCAGCTATCCCGCGTTCATCCGCCACCCGGTGCTGCTCGCCCGCCACGCGCAGATCCAGGTCCAGCACGAGATCCGCGTGGCCCGGACCGCCCTGCAGACCGCGCGGGCCGACCTGCCCGGCATCGGCCTGCCCGAGTCGGTCATCGAGCACACCATCAAGCTGTACGCCGCCGAGGTCCTCCAGCTCCAGCACATCGCGCGCAGCGTCCGTGCGGTGACCGAGGCGCTGGTCGGGCACAGCACTGGACGCTGACCTCACCTCCGGTCGAGGTCAGTCGTCGCGGTGCCGCCAGTACCAGAAGGCGCCCACGACGAGGGCCAGCAGAAGGACTCCGGGCAGGATGAGACCAGGAACGCGCGAGCCGCTCATCGGCGTGGCCTTCGGTTCGGAACGGGCACGACACCGCCGTCCTGCGGCGCCGCGCTGTCCATGATGAGGCTCTACGGCCCCACCAGCACCGACTTTCCGCGGGCCTTGTCGCGTGTTCGAAACCCCGGGTGCCCGAAACCCCTGCGCCTACTGGCCGGCGTCGAGCGTCGTGCGGGACTCCAGGTCCTTGCGGGTGTCGTCGCCGTACACACCGTTCTCGTCGCCCCGGATGCCGTACCAGAGCTGGAAACGGGCGACCGCCGCGGTGAGGGTCGCGTCGTACTGGCCGCTGGTGGAGCCGTTCTCGTAGACGTTGGGGATGCGCAGGAGTCGCTGCTCCAGCTCCTTCACCTCGGGGCCGCTGTCGCCCTCGCGGAGGGTGCCGGCGCCGTCCGGGTCCGCGGTCGCGGCGGTGGCCGTGGCGGACGCCACCGGAGTGGGGGTGCTGATCGGCTGGGCCGTGCTGGCCTCTCCCTTGCCGGGCAGCAGCAGGGCACAGGCGAAGCCGACGAGGGCCGCGGCGCTCACGCCGACCACGATCGCGGCCCGGCGCAGACCGGGTCCGAAGGGACCGGTGGCGGTGGGCAGCGGGTGCAACTCGCCGAGTACGGGCGGCAGTTCCTGTGTCTCGGCCTCGGAGCCGAAGAACGACCGGGGCACCGGCACGGACTCGAAGACGGAGGAGTCCCGGCGGGTCTCCCGCAGCAGCTCCGCGAGGTTTTCGGAGCGGCGGCGGCGCAGGACCCGGGAGGGTTCGAGGACCGGGCCGCCGGACGACGATCCCGGTTCGGGCGGTGTAGACACACTGCTCTCCTTCCGTTCCGCGCGCGCGGATGTCCGCCATCCCATGGAGAGATACGCGCGTACGGCCGCCGGAGTTCAGCTCGGCCTCACGCTCGCACGAACCGGTGCAGTGACTCCTTCAGCGCGGCGACGAAGGCGTCCCGCCGGGTGTCGTCGAGCGCCTCCAGGGAGAGGTACGGGTTCAGGTCCTCCAGCTCGACCAGGAGCAGCCGGCCGTCCGGGGCGCGGCAGGCGTCGACGCGCTGGATGCCGTGGTCGATGCCGTTCCAGTCGATGAACCGTTGCGCGAACTCCAGGTCCGCTGGGGCGGGTTCGTAGGGTTCCAGCTGCCAGCGCTTCCCGGTGTCCGGGGCGTAGAGGGCGTACTGGAAGTCGTGGTCGACGAAGTAGAAGGACACCTCGTACGAGAAGTCGACGCACGGCTGGATCAGGACGCTCCCGTCGGCCGGCGCGGGCAGGCGGTCGGCCGGGACGATCTCCAGGCCTATGGAGTCGGCGCCGAGTTTGGGCTTGACCACATAGCGGTCGGTGCGCGGCAGCCGGTCCAGGTCCTCGACGCGGTCGACGGTCGGGATGACGGGGAACCCGGCGGTGCTCAGGTCGAGGAGGTACTGCTTGCCCGCCATGTCCGCCCGGCCCGACAGCTGGTTGTAGACCCGGGCACCGGTGCGGAGCGCGCGCTCGCGGAACGCGTCGTACTCCGCCTGGTAACCGAGGACGGGACCGCTGTTGCGGACGACGACCGCGTCGAAGCCGTCCATCAGCGCGGCCGCGTCCAGTGGATGACACAGGGCCAGGTCGAAGTCCTCGCGCAGCCGGGAGGTCAGGTCGATGTCCTCGTCGCAGTAGCGGCGCCCGCGTGCGGGGTAGGCCAGGTCGGTGACGTACAGGACGCGGGGGCGAGGGCGGGTGAGAGGTGTGGAGGGCATGCCGGTTCTCCTTGGTCGAGAGCGTTCACCGAGAGCGTTCGCGCGGAATGATCAAAACGGTCGGCCCGTGTTCAGCGGGCGAGCGCTTTTCCTCCGCAGGACGAACGGATCCTCAACTCGGGGAGGAGTTCGACGTGTTGACGCGGGGTCGGCCGGCGCCCGCCGCCGCGCTCGGCGAGCCGTTGCAGGAGGAGTTTCGCGGCCGTCTCCCCCACCGCCCGCTTCGGCGGGGCCACGGCGGTGAGCGGGACGTCGGCGAGCGGGGCGACCTCGTCGTCGTAGGCGATGAGCGCCAGGTCGTCCGGGACGCGGATGCCGCGGGCCTGGAGTCGGGGCACGAGCACGATCGCGTCCTCGTCGCTGTGCACGAGGGCGGCGGTGACTCCGCGCTCGCGTACCGCGTCGACCAAGTAGTCCACGCTCGACTCGTAGTCGCCGTGTTCGCGGACGGACGGGGCACCCCGGGCGTCGTCGAGACCGAGGGAGCGTACGGCCGACTCGTAGCCCGCGAGGATCTGCGCGGCGTGCGAGCTGTCCTGGAGCACCGCGGTGATCCCGCGGTGGCCGAGGGCGGCGAAGTGACCGACGGCGACCGCGGCCCCGTGGGCGCGGTCGGTGCGCACCCGGTCCAGGGCGGCCGCGGGGTTGCCGGGCGGGGCGGAGCGTTCGACCAGGACGGTGGGCACGTCCCGGTCGAGGAGCCACCGTTCCTGGCCGCCGACGGGCACACCGCCCGGCCAACTGGGCGCGACGAGCAGTCCCTCGGCGCCGCCCGCGACGAGGTGCGCGGCCTGGACGGCGTCCTCCGTGTCGACGTATCCGGAGACTCCGAGCACCAGTCGGCCGCCCTGCGCTCCCACGGCCTCGCGGGCGCCGCGCACTATGCCGGCGAAGATCGAGGCGGTGGTCGGCACGATCATTCCGATCACGATGCCCTCGGCGGACGCGGCGGGTCCGGTGGACATGGCGGACTCCTGTCGCGCCCGCGGCCCGACGGTGTTCTCGCCGCCCGGCCACACCACCGCGCCGTGCAGCCGGTGCACCCGGCCCTGGCCGGCCAGCGCCTCCACGTCCCGTCTCAAGGTGACGGCGGAGACGCCGAGTTCGGCCGCTAGGTCGGCGACCCGCAGGCTGCCGCGCTCCCGGACGAGTTCGAGCACCCGCTCATGGCGCTGGTCGACGTGCGGTCGCATGGGTCCCCCTGAAGGTGAAACTGGTCGCGGTCACTCTATGCCGCGGATCGTTTCGATCGTTTTGATCACCTCGGTCGCTCCAGGTCTTCAGGTCTTCCAGGGGACTCAGTTCCCCGCATGGAGCGCACTGAGTGCCATCCGTGCCTGCCTGGTGCTACGTTCCCGTCCATGAGCTCCAAGCCGCCCATGCGGGACGCCCTGGTGGCGGCCGCGTTCCAGCTGTTCCTGGAGCGGGGCTACGAACAGACCACCATCGACGACATCGTGGCGCTGGCCGGGGTCGGACGGCGGTCGTTCTTCCGCTACTTCCCCTCCAAGGAGGACGTGGTCTTCCCCGACCACGAGCGCTGCCTCGCCGACATGACGGCCTTCCTCTCCACCTCCGGCGACGAGCACGAGCCCGTGCGGCGGGTCTGCGACGCGGCCCGGCTCGTCCTGCGCATGTACAACGAGAACCCGACGTTCTCCGTGCAGCGTTACCGCCTCACCAAGAAGGTGCCGGGGCTGCGCGCGTACGAGCTGTCGGTGGTGTGGCGCTACGAGCGCGCCCTCGCCGACTATCTGCGCGGGCGCTTCGCCGGGCGGCGCGACGGCACCCTGCAGGCCGACGTGATCGCGGCCGCCGTGGTCGCGGCGCACAACAACGCCCTGCGTTCCTGGCTGCGTTCGGACGGGCAGCGCGACGCGGGTGCGGAGGTGGACCACGCCCTGGGGTACGTGCAGTCCGCCTTCGGGCACCCTCCGGACCTGCCCGTCGTCCAACAGGGGCCCGAGGACGTCGTCGTGGTCGTCTCCCGGCGCGGGGCCCCGCTGTGGCGCGTCGTCCAGGAGATAGAGACCGTGCTCGGGCGGGGCTGAATCAGAACAGTCAAGGGTACGCAGTGTCTTTACGCTTGGCACTGAGTGCCATACGCTGTGGTCGTGCACGGTGGCACGGCGAGCCGCGCACATGCGTGCCCGGCTCGGCCGCGCGCGCGGGATTCCGGCCGAGCGCAGGGAGTTGACAGCGTGTACCACCACTCAGGATTCGCGACCCGTCCGGCAGTCGGCTCCCCGGCGGGCGTGCTCGATCCGCCCAGCGCGGACGGAGACACGATCCTCTTCCAGCGCTGCACCTGGTGCGGCACCGCCATGTACCACCGGCTGTTGTGCCCGGTCTGTCAGGGCGGCGACCTGCGTACGGAGCGCAGCGAGGGCACCGGCACGGTCCGCCACTCCACGGTCGTGCACCGCAACACCCCCGCCGCCCGCAATGTGTCGCTCATAGAGATGGCCGAGGGTTTTGTCGTGCGCGGCCGGGTCATCGGCCCGCCCATCGGCATCCACAGCGGCGACCGCGTCCGGCTGTCCACGGCGAAGGACCCGGTGCGCGGCGAGCCCGTCTTTCAACTCCTCGACGAGCCGTACCGCGCCTGGCGCTGACCGCCTTCGACCGACCCAGCGGGCACCGGTCGGCGGACGGTGCCTGAACGGCCGTACCGCGAAGCCGAGTTCAGGCCCGGCCCGACGAAGATCGGCCGAATCCTCCTCCACAGGCAACCCACAGGCTCCGCTTCTCGTCCTCCGGGGCGCGAGAGGCTCCCGTGATCCACGGGGCGCCTGAGCCTGGGGTTCGAGGAGGAGAACACATTGTTCCGTGCCCGGCGAATATGGGTCACGGCCGCGGCGGTGCTCGCGGTGGCGGGAGGGATGTCCGGGTCGGCGCAGGCGGCGCCACCGTCGGACACCGGACCGTTCACGGCGACGGCGGCGGTCAACGACGGTACTCTCCCGCCGGGTTGGCGGATCACGGGGAAGGGTTCCGCGCAGCAGTTGGTCTGGCGCTCGGGCACGCGGGTGCCCATGGGGGACGCGCGCGTGGAGTTCCACGCCGGGGGCCGACTCCTCGGTGTGCCGAGACCGGCGAAGGACGGACGGACGTTCCGGCTCGGCCTGGGTGCCGTGGCGCCCAAGCAGCTGACGGACCTTCAAGTACTGGCCGCAGGGCGCCGGTTGGACGCAGCCGGTGACAACAGCAACTCCGGCAAGGGGCGTTCGGAAGTCGCCGCACAGCCCGCGGCCCCGCTCCCGGCCGGCGCGATCGATCCCGGCAAGCCGGGTACGTACCGTACGACGACAGGCGAGTACAAACTCAACTCGGTGCGTCTGCCCGGATATCCGCAACCCATCGAGATGCAGGCCGTCGTGGTCGCGCCGAAGGGCGCCACCGGCAAGCGGCCGCTCGCGCTGTTCCTGCACGGCCGTCACTACACCTGCTACAAGCCCGGCACCGAGGACATCACCGGCGACTGGCCCTGCCCCACCGGCCTCAAGTCGGTCCCGAGCTACCGGGGTTACCTGCGCGACCAGCAACTCCTCGCCTCCCAGGGCTATGTCACGGTGTCGATCTCCGCGAACGGCATCAACGCGCAGGACGCCGATGCCGAGGACGCCGGCGCACAGGCCCGTTCGTCGCTGGTCCGGCTCCACCTGGCCCACTGGGCCGACTGGTCCGCCCACCCGGATTCGGCCCCGCCCGTCGTGCGGAACGCGCCCAGGACCGACCTCTCCCGCGTCCTCCTGATCGGCCACTCGCGCGGTGGCGAGGGCGTCAACCGCGCGGCGATGGACAGCCTCTACCCGCCGCCTGCCGCCCAGGACGGCTACCACGGGCCGGTCCGCTGGAAGATCCGCGGCACCGTCCTCATCGGCCCGACGATCTTCGGCCAGAACCCGGTGGCGGACGTGCCGTCGGTGACGATCCTGCCCGGCTGCGACGGTGACGTCTCCGACCTCCAGGGCGAGGTCTACGTCGACGGCACGCGCGGGGTCAGCCGGGGCGCCGCCCTGCACAGCGCGGTCTACGTCGAGGGCGCCGACCACAACTTCTTCAACACCGAGTGGACGCCCGGCCAGGCCCAGGCGCCCGCCGAGGACGACTTCTACGACGACCCCGACCAGCGGGACGCGGTGTGCTCGCCGGGTGCCGCGACCCGGCTGACGGCCGACCAGCAGCACAAGGCCGGCTCCACCTACATCGCCACGGCCGCACGGCTGTTCATCGGCGGCGACGACCGGGCGCGCCAGCTGCTCGACGGCTCCGGCCGCCGGGCGCCCTCGGCGGACCCGGCGCGCGTCCTCACCCACGCGGTGGGCGCGAACCGTGGTGCCGGGTTCCTGCCGGACGGTCAAGTCACCGTGTCCGGCGCCAAGTTGTGCTCCGCGGTCGATCCCGACCCGGCCGTCGCCTGCCTGGGCCCCGACACCAGGGGCAGTTCCCCGCACTTCGCGTACTGGGAGACCTCGAAGGAGGCTGGCCGCCGCGCGCTCGCGCTGCGCTGGTCCGCGGCCGGTTCGAAGGTGACGGTACGCCCGAACAAGCCGGTCTCCCTCGGCGGCGCCAAGGGCCTCGCCCTGCGCGTGATCGTGCCGCCCAACAGCACCGGCACCCAGCTCGACGTGTCCGTGACCGACACCTCCGGCCACCGTGCGACCCTCGGCCGGGTCCGCGTCGACGGCCTGCCCGGCACCGAGCGCACCGCCTCCTACTGGGCCCGCGAGGTCCGCGTACCGCTGGCCGCCGCCGCCCACGCCGGGCTCGACCTGCGCCGCATCAAGTCCCTTGAGCTGACCCCGCGTTCACGCTCCGGCCAGGCCTGGCTGATGGACGCCTGGGCCTGGCGCCCCGGCACTCCGGCGGTCACCTCGGCCCCGCTTCCCCGCGTCGACATCGGCCGACTCACCGTCAAGGAAGGGAACTCGGGCGTCAGGACGTACCGCGTGCCCGTCCAGGTCTCCGGCCACGGCAGCGGCCAGGTCCGGGTCTACGTCAACAACCCAGCCACCGGCCAGAACACATCGCGGCTCGTGACGGTACGCCCCGGCGGCAACGCCATCGACGTACCGGTGAAGGTGGAGGGCAACACCCGCTTCGACTACGGCGTCCAGCACGACATCTTCGTGAAGGCGGTGCACGGCGCGGTGGTAGGCGCCCACCGGGGCGGGGTGACCACCGAGAACGACGACCCGATGCCCACGTTCACCGTCACGCCCATCGCCGACCGGGTCACCGAGGGACAGCCCCTCAAGTGGAAGGTGACGCTGTCCGCGCCCGCCGACGTGGAGCTGAACCCGGCGTTCCTCGTCCAACCGATCGTCTCGGGCGCGGAGTTGTCGACCCTGGACGTCGACCCGCAGTGGCTCAGCGAGAACTCCGGTGAGGAAGCCGCGCCGGAGCGCCCGCTGTCCAAGGTGCTGGGCCTGTTCCTCTGGACGTCCGTCCCGCCGGGGCAGCTCGGCGCGGAGATCACCGTGCCCACGATCACCGACCAGGTGACCGAACAGCCCGAGTCCGTGCGGTTCCTGGCCGTGGACGAGAACGGCGACCCGCAGAGCGGCGGACCGGAGCTGACCGGCACGGTGCTCGACGCGTCGTAGCGAAACGTCGTAGCGGAGAGTCGTAACGGAACGTCGCACGAAGTGAAGGGGCCGCAGCGCGGAAGCTGCGGCCCCTTCGTCATGGTCGTCGTGCCGGTTCTCAACTCGGCTTCTGTGTCCCGCCGTTCATCTTGGCGCGGTTCTCGGTGAGGAGTTCCTGGACACGTTGTTCGACTTCGCGGGGGTCGAGGCCCAGCGCGGCGCCGATGTGGGCGGACCAGACCTCGGAGCGGACGTTGGTCTCGAAGTCGAGGTCGGCGCGGACGTTCTCGCGGGCCGCCTGGCGGTTCTGGCTCACCATGACGAAGGTCGACAGGAAGATGGCCTCCAGGCTGACGATCATCGTGAGCAGCCCGTAGGGATACGGGTCGAAGATCCCGACCGACCCGAGGAGCCCTTCGTTGAGGGCGATCCAGACGGCGAACCACAGCGCGTGGATGTAGACGAAGAGCATGGTGCCGGCGAAGGCGGTGATCGCGTCCGCGACCCGGTCCTGGGTGCCGCGCATCCGGGCGAAGACGACGCTCTCCTGCCGCAACGGCAGGTCGGCAGGGTTCAGCGCGGGGTCCACGGGCACTCCCTGGGTTCGGTGGGCGAGGGGGTGGTCGTCAGGGGGTGAGCGTCACGCGGATGCCGATGGTGCCGTCGAGCCCGCGGCGGAGCCGGCTGCCGAGGAGCGTGATGCGCCCGGTGAGGCCGTACTTGCGGGTGATGAGCTTGCGGTAGTGGGCGGTGGTCTCGGCGTCGCAGATCTCGGCGGTGCCGGGGACCTGGTTGCCGGTCGGGTTGCCGCGCAGGTCGCAGGGGCCGACGAGGACATCGCCGCGGGCCCGGATGCGCTTCACCTTCCAGGAGTCGGCGACCGTCCAGACACCGAGGGTCTCGCCGTCGCGCACGACCCACACGGGGGTGGCGACCGGGGAGCCGTTCTTTCGGTAGCTGGTGATCAGCAGGTATTGGCTTGCGCCGAGCCGGTCCAGCGGGGTCTCGTCCATGGTCGGCAGTCTAAGCACCCGCCGGTGCCCGTAGGAGGTCGAGATACCTGCGGGTGAAAAGGTAGGCGTCGCCGGGCCAGCGCGCCGACAGGTAGGTGCCGTCCCGCACGACGAACGCGTGCGTGTCGTCGCTCGCGGTGCCGCGCCGGGTGAGTTCCTTGGGGCCGCGCTCGAACTGTGTGCCGGGGTCGTCGAGGGCTGCCCGCACCTCGTCCTCCACGTAGGCGGGGTAGGTGCGGTAGTAGCGGCCGAGGCGCCAGGCTGTGGTCAAGTAGGCAGTGCGTTCCATGTACTTGGGCAGACAGGTCGTACGGCGTCCGGCGAGCACGCTGCGGCCGGTGTCCGGGTCCTGGGTCCGGGCCAGCACGAGGACGCCGTGGCAGATCGCACCGACCGGGCGGCCCAGCGCCCAGAACACCCCTGCTTTGGCGGCCAGTTCAGGAGATCCCAGGTACTGCCGCATGCCGGGCGCGTGGCCACCGGGCAGCAGCAGTCCGTCGAAGCCGGTCACGTCCAGGTCCGTCCACGCGACGGTGGCCCCGAACTCCGGTGCGGCGGTGAGCTGTTGGTAGAACCGCTTGGGTTCGTCCTCGGCACCGAGCTGCCCGAAGAGAACGCCGGTCAGCAACCGGGGGTCGGCTACGGGCCGGGTACCGGCCCGTTCGGTGGCGAAGACGACCTCGTGCCCGGCGTCGGTGAGCAGCCGCCAGGGCACGGCGACCTCGGTGACGTCGAAGTCACGGTCGGGGACCGGCATCAGCACACGCATGGGGTCATCATGGCAGCCGGGTCGGGTGTCCATGACAGCACGGCGGCACGGCTCGCTCCGTCGCCATCGCCCCGCTCACCCCGACGTCAGCACCATGCTCACCTCAACGTCACGGCCACGCTCACCCCAGCGCCACCGCCATCCGCCGTACCGCCTCCGTGATCACCTCGGGCGACGTCGCCACATTCAGCCGTACGTGCCCAACTCCCCCTGTGCCGAAGTCGATTCCGGGGCTCAGCGCCACCCGCCCCCGCTCCAGGAAGACCCCCGCCGGATCGTCGCCGAGGCCGAGTGCGCGGCAGTCGAGCCAGGCGAGGTAGGTGGCCTCGGCCGGACGGTAGCCGATCGCGGGCAGGTGCTCGGCGAGGAGATCCGCGAGGAGGCGCCGGTTGTCGTCGAGGCCTGCCAGCAAGGCGTCCAGCCACGCCGTGCCGTCGCGCAGCGCGGCCGTGTGGGCGATGACGCCGACGTGGCTCGGGCCGTGGCCGACCTCCTCCGGGAGGCGGGCCAGGTCGGCGGCCGATGCGGGGCCCGCGACGGCGAGGGCGGCCTTGAGGCCCGCGAGGTTCCAGGCCTTCGACGACGACATCAGCGACAGCCCGCTCTCCCCGCCCGGCACACTCAGATACGGCACGAAACTCGCGCCCGCGGCGACGACCGGCGCGTGGATCTCGTCGGCCACGACCCGCACGCCGTACCGCTCGGCGAGGGCCGCGACGGACGCCAACTCGTCGGCGGTGTGCACCGTACCGGTCGGGTTGTGCGGGCTACAGAGCAGATACGCGGCCCGCCGCCCGCCCTCGGCCGCCCGCCGGAACGCGTCCTCCAGCGAGCCGAGGTCGATCCGCAGGTCCTCCCCCAGCGGCGCGTCCACCAGCTGCCGGTCCATGTGCTCCACGAACTGGAAGAACGGCGGATACACGGGCGGACTCACCACCACCGCGTCACCGGGCCCGGTCACCAGCCGGAGCATCTCGACGACGCCCAGCATGACGTCCGGCACGATCCGCGTGCGCTCGACGGCGAGCCCGCTCCAGCCCCACCGCTTCTCCGCGAACGCGGCCAGCGCCTCCGCGTAGGCCGTACCGGCGGGATAGCCGGTGTCGCCGAGCGTGAGCGCGTCGGTGACCGCGCGGACCACCGGTTCGGCGAGCGGCACGTCCATCTCGGCCACCCACACCGGCAGCACGTCCGCGGGATACGTGCGCCACTTCATGCTCGTACGACATCGCAGCCGGTCGAGGGTGAGGGCGCGCAGGGGATTCGGTTCGCCGGACGCGTCCTGCGGGATGCTGGTCATGAGCCACAAGATAGGGGGATGTGCGATGACCGGGAATCCTGAGAACGGCGCCCTCATGGAGATCGCCTGCGACGAGTCCGGCTCGGACGGCGAGAACCTCACCGGCGGGAACACGGATGTCTTCGCCCATGCGAGTGTCCGGCTGCCCGTGGAGACGGCCGCCGAGTACGTGCAGGAGATACGGCGCCGGATCCGCTCGCCCGCGGAGGAGTACAAGGCGAACCATCTGCTGCGGGACAAGCACCGGGCGGTGTTGGAGTCGTTCCTCGGGCCCTCCGGACCGCTGCGCGACGGCAACGCCCATGTGCACCTGATCGAGAAGACGTTCTTCGTCGTGGACCGCGCGGTCGACCTGCTGCTCGACGGAGACGGGGACGGCGACAGGGACGGGGACCGAGACGGCACCGAGGCCGTCACCCTGTTCCGGGAGGGGCCTCGGACGTTCGGCGAGCGCGGCTGGCGGGAGTTCCTCGCCGCGTCCAACCAGTTGCTGCGGGTCAGGAACGACGCGGCGGCGACCGTCCCCGCCGACGTCTTCTTCCGCACGGTCGGCGCCCTGCGCGACGAGCATTCCGGTACGACCGCGGGTGTGATCGTGGGGCGGCTCGCGGCGGCCCGGTCGCGCGCGGAGTCGTACCGGGAGCGGATGCGGGACTCCCCCGTGCTGTTCCCCGTCCTCAACCCCCTGCTCCCCGCGATCGTCAGCACGGCCCGGTACTGGCTCGCCGGGGGCCGGTCCGTCCGGCTGGTGCACGACCGGCAGAACATGCTCACCCCGGAACGGATCGCCTGGATCATGGAATCGGCCCCGCTGAGCGACGTACGACTCGTCGCCGCGCGGTCCGACGCGCGGGTCCAACTGGCCGACTTCCTCGCCGGTATCGCCCGCAAGCTCGCCTCCGACGAGCTGAACGGCCGCGGCGACCCCGCCCTCACCGCGCTGCTGCGCCCGTACGTCGGCACGGATTCCGTCTGGGGCGATGACGACAGCGGGCTCCGGCTGGGTACCGCCGAAGCCAACTCGGCCGTATAGACCGCTCGTTGGTCGCGCGAGCCGAAGCCGATCCTCCGTCCGGTGAACACGGGAGTGCTGGGCCACGTATGGAGGAAGGGCACTCAACGACCGGAGCGCCCCGCGGTGTCGCACCGCACGTTCGGGGTTCGGGAGCCAAGCATGAGGCACGCACGACGACGGGTCATCCGGCGAGTTACACGGTTGGCGTCCGTCGGCGGACTCCTGCTGGGAGGTGCCATGGTCACCCAGGCGGCCATGGCCAGTGATTCTTCCGGCCCGTCCGCCGCCACGCTCAGCGCGCCACAGACACCCGCGGACAAGGGTTCCGCCCTGGCGGCGAAGCTCGGTTCGGCCCGCACGGCGGGCAGTTGGGTCGATTCGGGCGGCCGTACGGTCGTCGCGGTGACCGACGCGACGACGGCGGCCGCGGTGACGAAGGCGGGCGCCGAGGCGAAGGTCGTGCGGTACAGCATGAACGAGCTGAACTCGGCCGCCACCACGCTGAGTTCGGCGCCGAAGGTGCCGGGCACCGCGTGGGCGATGGACTACCGGAACAACCGGGTACTGGTGGAGGCCGACAGCAGCGTCTCCGCCACCGCCTGGACGGCGATGACGAAGGTCGCGAAAGGCATCGGCGCCTCGGTCCAGATGCAGCGCACGCAGGGCAAGTTCACGACCCGGATCAACGGCGCGCAGCCGATCCTGTCGACCGGCGGGCGCTGTTCGGCGGGCTTCAACGTAACCGACGGGACGAACGACTTCATCCTCACGGCCGGGCACTGCGGGCCTGTCGGGTCGATCTGGTTCGCCAACAACCAGGGCGACCAGCAGTTGGGCAAGACGGTCTCCGACAACTTCCCCGGCAGTGACTTCTCGTTGGTGCAGTACGCGAGCGGTTCGGCGGGCGACGGCGCGGACGTCGTCGCGATCGGCAACGGCAGCGGGGTGACCATCACGGGCCTTGCGGACGCGGCCGTGGGTGAGAAGGTGTTCCGCAGCGGCAGCACCAGCGGGCTGCACGACGGCGAGGTGACCGCGCTCAACGCGACGGTGAACTACCCCGAGGGCACGGTCACCGGTCTCATCCAGACCACGGTGTGTGCCGAACCGGGCGACAGCGGCGGCCCGTTGTTCGCCAACGGCATCGCGCTGGGCGTGACGTCGGGCGGCAGCGGTGACTGCACGGCGGGCGGTACGACGTTCTTCCAGCCGCTGTCCAAGGCGCTGGCCGCACTCAACGTCAAGCTGCTGGTGGCGCCGAAGACGGCCGCCTCGCCCGCCCCGTCCGCCTCGGCCCCCGCCGGAGCGGCAGCCGCCGGCTCGGTGACGCCCGGGACCTCCGCGCCGGCGACGAACACCACGGCGGAGGGGTCGACGACACTGGCGGCCCGGCTCACGGACCCGAAGAACGTGGGTCCCGGTCTGCTGGTCATCGCGGGAAGCCTGATCGCGCTGGTGGCGACGCGCTGGATTCGCGCCGAGCAGGACCGCAAGGCCTTCCAGCGGCACTACTCGGCGATGTGGGGCTGATCACTCGAGAGAGTTCAGCGAGGTAGGTCGGTGAAAGACGGAGCGGCCTGGAAGACGGAAGGGTCTGGGAGACAGAAAGGCTTTCGACGGGGGTGACGGGGTCGACCGGCTGGGCCGAAGGTCACGAGGAAGAAGGCCGGGCGACGGGATCCGAACGACACCTGCGTCGGCCGGCCGGACTGCTCTCAGGCCGCCGTGGCCGACTGCGGAGCTGCGGCGGCCCACTCCATGACAAGCCGCCTGTACTCCTCGCGCTGCTGGGCGCTCAGTGTCCCGCCCGACCGGAGCCACAGGGCCCTGATCTCCTCGTTGACCTCGGCTGCCGATCGCTCGGTGGCTGATTCAACACTGGTGGACATGGTGTGAAGCATACGTCGCCGAAGGTGAAGGCGATGTGAGTAATCGCGAGCTAACCGGACATATCGGACCGTGTTACTGATCACGTCATCTGTCAAGCCCCGTAACGCAATTCACACTTCGGCCACACCCAGCACCAGCACCTGGATCGCCAACACCGCCGCGCCACGCGCCCAGTCGTGGAAGTCGGAGACCTTCGTCTCCACGTCGAGCGGGGCGGCCAGCGGATGCCGGTGGGCGCGGAGCGTGTCGTCCACGGTCTTGCCGGCCACGTCGATCAGGCCGACGCCCTCACCGGCGAGCAGGATCTTCTGCGGCAGCACGAAGTTGGCGATCTGGGCGACCAACGTGCCCAGCGCGCGGGCCGCTTCGTCGATGACGCGGGCCGCCATGGGCTCACCGGCGGCGGCGCGGGCGAGGATCTCCTCGTAGCTCAGGTCGAGTCCGGTGGCGGCCCGGATCTGGTAGCGGATGCTGGGGATGGTCAACAGCGAGACGGCGCTGCCGCGTTGACCGGCCGGGGTGATCGGGCCGTTGGGGTTCAGAATCCAGTGGCGGCCGAACCCGCGGTCCTCCTCGGCGTACGGCACCCGCTTGCCGCCGAGGACGAGGCCGTAGCCGATGCCCGCGCCGATGGTGAGCACGACGAAGCGGTCGAGGCCGCGCCCGGCACCGAACCAGGTCTCGGCCTCGACGAGGGCGGCCACGTCGTTCTCGACGACGACCGGCAACCCGGTGCGCTCCTCGACGAGTTGGGCCAGCGGGACGTCGCTCCACTGCAGGAAGGGCGACTCCCCCACCACGGCACGGTCCTGGACGAGTCCGCCGACGCCGATACCGATGCCGGTGAGCGTGGGGAACCGGGTGGTGAGTTCGCCGGTCATCTCGCCCAGCAGATCGGCCACTTGGTCGGGTTCGCGGGTGGTGAGCGGCCGGTCGAGGCGGGCGACGATCTCGCTCCTGAGCGTGGTGACGACGCCGTAGACCATGTCCTCGGTGACCTTGAGGCCGAGGAACGTGCGCGACTCGGCGACCACGTCGAGGGGTTGGGAGGGGCGGCCCTGGCGGACCTCGGCCGGGCCGGAGCCGTCGGGGACCTCGATCAGCAGGCCGGATTCGATCAGCGGCTTGGTGAGGCGGGTGAGGCTGCCCGCCGACAGGTCGAGCCGGCGCGCGAGGTCGGTGCGCGACAGCGGGCCGTGGACGAGCACCTCGATCGCCACCGAGCGTTCACCGGGGCTCAGCGGCTGCCAGCTGGCGGCACGTGTGGTCATGAGGGTCACACTCCCACAGGTCTCTTTCTTTCACCATGGAAGTAACACGACCACTCCATAGCCGGAATCCGGCACGGAAAAGACCTTTGCACAGCTATTGACGCCTGGATTCTTTCGCAACGAAAGTAAGTGACCCGAGGACGAGCCGTCGTAGACAAGGGAGTCTCCAGATGACCATCGCCTCAAGCAGTCCCCCGACCCGTCGGCCGCGGGCCCGTGAAGACGGGGGCGACGGACGGCTGGCGGCGGTCTTCATCGCCCCGGCCCTGCTGGGCTTCCTGGTCTTCCTGCTCTGGCCGACCCTGCGCGGCATCTATCTGAGCTTCACCCGCTTCAACCTGCTGACGCCGGCGAAGTGGGTGGGCCTCGACAACTACGACCGGATGGTCCACGACCCCATCTTCTGGTCGTCGTTGAAGGTCACCGTCGAGTACGTGCTCATCAACATCGGCATCCAGACGGTCACGGCCCTCGCCGTCGCCGTCCTGCTCCAACGGCTCACCCAGTCCGCCCTGTTGCGCGGGATCGTGCTGACGCCGTACCTGATGTCGAACGTCGTCGCCGGCATCGTCTGGCTGTGGATCCTCGACACCCAGCTCGGCATCGGCAACGAGATCATCGGCGGGCTCGGCTTCGACCACATCCCCTTCCTCGCCGACAAGACCTGGGCCATCCCGACGATCGCCCTGATCAACGTGTGGCGGCACGTCGGCTACACCGCGCTGCTGCTGTTCGCCGGGCTGCAGGCCATCCCGGGCGACATGTACGAGGCGGCGAAGGTGGACGGCGCGAGCGAGTGGCGCATGTTCTGGCGGATCACGATGCCGCTGCTGCGGCCGGTGCTCGCGGTCGTGCTGATCATGACGGTGATCGGTTCGTTCCAGGTGTTCGACACGGTCGCGGTGACCACCGCGGGCGGCCCGGCGAACGCGACGAACGTCCTCCAGTACTACATCTACGGCTCCGCCTTCGGGCGCTTCCAGTTCGGCTACGCGTCCGCGATGTCCGTGGCCCTGCTGATCGTGCTGAGCGCCATCACGTTCCTCCAGTACCGGCTCACCCGCGCCGGCCAGACCGACCTCGGCTGACCGGAAGGAGTCGACATGGCCACCCTGACCACCACACCCAATGTGCCCAACTCCCCTACGCCCACGGCAAAGCAGGAGGTCGTACGGCCGCCCCGGCCCCGGCCCTCCGTCGGCAAGGTCGCCGCCTGGATCGCGATGGCCGCGATCATGCTGATCACCCTGCTGCCCTTCTACTGGATCCTGCGCACCGCGCTCTCCACCAACACCGGGCTCGCCGCCCACCCCTCGGACCCGCTGCCGGTCGACTTCACCACCGGTGGTTTCGAGCGGGCACTCGGTCTCCAGTCGACCAAGGAGGCGATCGCCCAGGGCGGTTCGGGCGGCGGGCTGAAGTTCTGGCGCTATCTGCTCAACTCGGTGATCGTCTCGACCCTGGTCACCGTCGGCCAGGTGTTCTTCTCCGCGATGGCCGCCTACGCCTTCGCCCGGTTGCGCTGGCGCGGCCGGGACCGGATGTTCGGGCTGTTCCTGGCCGGGCTGATGGTGCCGGCGATCTTCACCCTGCTGCCGAACTTCGTCCTCATCAAGCAACTCGGGCTCGTGGACACCCTGTTGGGGATCGCGCTGCCGACGATGTTCATGACGCCGTTCGCGGTGTTCTTCCTCAAGCAGTTCTTCATGAACATCCCGCGCGAGGTCGAGGAGGCCGCCCTGCTCGACGGCGCGGGCAAGGTCCGCGTGTTCTTCCGGGTGCTGCTGCCGATGGCGTCCACGCCGGTCCTCACCCTGGGCGTGCTCACGTACATCACGTCCTGGAACGACTACTTCTGGCCGCTGATGGTGTCCTACAGCGACGGTTCCCGCGTGCTGTCGGTGGCGCTGGCCATCTTCCGCTCGCAGACCCCGCAGACCGGCTACGACTGGTCGGGCCTGATGGCGGCGACCCTGATCGCCGGGCTCCCGATGCTCGTCCTCTTCGGGGTGTTCGCGCGCCGCATCGTGAGTTCCATCAGCTTCACCGGAATCAAGTAAGGGGCAGGGCATGCGATTTCGTACGGTCATGGCATTGACCGGGGCGCTCGCGCTGTCCCTGACGGCGGGTTGCGCCAAGGGCGACTCCGTGGGCTCGGCCTCGAACACGGTGACGTACTGGCTGTGGGACTCCAACCAGCTCCCCGCCTACCAGGCCTGCGCGAAGGACTTCGAGCAGCAGAACCCCGGGCTCAAGGTGAAGATCACCCAGTTGGGCTGGGCCGACTACTGGACCAAGCTCACCGCGAGCTTCATCGCGGGCACCCAGCCGGACGTGTTCACCGACCACATCCAGAAGTTCGGCCAGTTCGCCGACCTCAAGGTGCTCCAGCCGCTGGACGACCTCGATATCGACGCGTCCGCCTATCAGCCCGGTCTCGCCGCCAACTGGCAGGGCCAGGACGGACATCGGTACGGCGCGCCCAAGGACTGGGACACGGTCGCCCTCTTCTACAACCAGAAGATGGCCAAGTCGGCCGGTCTGGACGCGGACCAGCTCAACAGCCTGTCCTGGAACCCGACGGACGGCGGCACCTTCGAGAAGGCCATCGCCCATCTGACCATCGACAGGAACGGCAAACGCGGCGACGAACCGGGCTTCGACAAGCACCACGTCAAGGTGTACGGCATGGCCACCGGGGGCGCCGGTGACTCCGACGGTCAGACCACGTGGAGTCCCTTCACCGCCTCGGCCGGCTGGAACTACACGGACAAGAAGCGCTGGGGCACGAACTTCCAGTACGACAGCAAGACGTTCCAGTCGACGATCAAGTGGTACTTCGGACTGGCGAAGAAGGGCTATCTCGCGCCGTTCACGGACTACAGCGACGGCGCCAACCCGCCCAACGCGCAGATAGCGGCCGGCAAGGCGGCGACCGCGTTCGACGGCGCCTGGATGATCTCCACGTACGCCGCGGCCAAGGGGATCAAGGTCAACACCGCCTACACCCCTACCGGTCCGACCGGGAAACGGGCGACCATGATGAACGGACTGGCCGACTCGATCACCAAGAACGCCCCCAACAAGGCGGGCGCGCGAAAGTGGGTGACCTACCTGTCGTCGAACAACTGCCAGAAGACGGTGGGGAGTTACGGCATCGTCTTCCCCGCGACCCCCGACGGCACGAAGGCCGCCGTCGCCGCCTACAAGAAGAAGGGCATCGACGTCACGGCCTTCACCCGGCCGGTCGCCGACAAGAAGGACTTCTCCACCTTCTCCTTCCCGATCACCAACTACTCGGCGGACGTGTACGCGTTGATGCGCCCCGCCATGCAGGACGTCTACGCCAACGACGCACCGGTCAGCGGCCTGGGCAAGACCAACAAGCAGATCAACTTCATCCTCGGTCAGTGACTCATCGGTCGACGACTCATGAGTCAGCGAAAATCTCGTCAGAGAAGGACACGCACCTATGACGTTCTCCCTCGGCATCGTCGGAGCAGGCCAGTTCTCGGGCCAGTTCGCCAGACTGTTCCAGGCCCACCCGGGCGTGAGCGAGGTCTACGTGACCGACCTCCTGCCGGAGCGGGCGGAGCAACTGGCCGCCGAACAAGGGCTGGCGGGCACCTTCCCCTCCTACGAAGCGATGCTGGAGTCGAAGGCCGTCGACGCCGTCGCGATCTTCACCCAGCGCTGGACACACGGCCCCCTGGTACTCCAGGGGCTCGGCGCCGGCAAGCACGTGTACTCCGCGGTGCCCATGGCGATCAGCACCGAGGAGATCGCGGCGATCATCGACGCGGTCAAGGCGACCGGACTGACGTACATGATGGGCGAGACCAGCCAGTACAACCCGGCGACCGTGCACGCCCGCAACCAGATCGCGGAGGGCGCCTTCGGGCGGATCTTCTACGCCGAGGGCGACTACGTCCACGACATGGATCTGGGGTTCTACGAGGCGTACCAGTACAGCGGCGGCGACAACTGGAAGGCCACGGCCAGCTATCCGCCGCTGCTGTACCCGACGCACTCGGTGGGCGGGGTGCTCGGCGCGTGGCAGACGCACGCGGTGAGCGTGTCGGCGATCGGGGTGGTCGACGAACGCGGGGACGGGGTCTTCGACAAGGAGGTCAGCCAGTTCGGCAACGACTTCTCCAACGCCACCGCGCTGTTCGAGGTGGCGGGCGGCGGTTCGTTCCGTACGAACGAGTTCCGGCGGGTGGGCTATCCCTCGCAGATCCGGGAGTCGCGTTTCCGGTTCTTCGGGACGGACGCGAGCATGGAGCAGCTCGCGACGGTGGCCTTCTGGCAGGACAAGAAGGGGGTGCAGGACATCAGCGAGCTGCTGGAGCCCAAGCCCACCATGTCTCCTGACGATCCGTCACTCCAGCACATCGCGCCGGATCTCCGGGCCGCCTTCACCTCGGGCTCGGCGCCGGTGCACGACCGGTCGCGGCTGCCGCGGGAGTTCGACAACCTGCACAACGGCCACGAGGGCAGCCACCACTTCCTGGCGGACGACTTCGTGACCGCGGTCAACTCCCGCACCCTGCCCAGCGTGAACGCGTGGGTCGCGGCCCGCTACACCCTGCCGGGCATCATCGCGCACGACTCGGCACGGCAGGGCGGGGCGAGGCTGGAGATCCCGGACTTCGGGGACGCGCCCGCGTAACTGGGTTGGCACGCAAGCCGGGTGACTGTCTGTCAGGTCCCCGGCTTGCGGCTGTATCAGGTACCCGGCTTGCGGCCGTAGACGAAGACGTCGTCGCCGTTCTTCAGCAGCGACCAGTACTTCTTGGCCGTGGTCTTGGTCATGTTGACGCAGCCGTGCGAGCCCGGCGGGTTCCACATGCTGAGGCCGACCGAGTGGAAGGCCTGGCCGCCGTCGAAGAACTGGCTGTACGGCATGGGCACGTTGTAGATGTTCGAGACGTGGTCGATGTCCCGCCAGTAGATCTTCTTCAGACCGGTGCGGGTCTCGTAGCCGTTGCGTCCGGTGCGCACCGGGACCGGGCCGTAGACGAGCCTGCTGCCGTCCTGGATCCAGCTGATCTGGAGCGTGAGGTTGACGCAGGCGATGCGGCCCTTGTTGGTCGGGCACTTGCCGGCCTTGTTGGGCTTGTTGCCCACGGCCTTCTGCTTGTTCATGAGGTCCATCACGCCCCACGTGACGGAACCCGCGTAGCCGATGTTCGGCGTGATGCCGTGCTTGGTCTGGAAGGCCTTGATGGCCTTGCAGTCCGCGGCGGACTGCTTCCCGTCGACCGGCCGCCCGAGGAACTTCTCCACCTGCTTCTGGTACGGCCCCGCCTGCGTCGTACAGCTCGCCGCCATCGCCGGCGTGCTGCCCAGCGCGAGCGTGAGCGGTGCCACCAGCCCGGTGATCCCGAGCACCACGGCACCTCGTCTGCGTATGTCCCCCATGTCGAACCCTCCCCCTCGGCAAGAACTGCGATCTCTGCCACCTAGACCGGAGTATGGCGGCCGAGGTTGTAGTACGGGACACGCTGCGACGAAACGGTGACATTCCTCGCCTGCCGGTCAGCGTGCGCACCGGTGGCCGTCGTCCCTTCAGCAGTCCAGTTCCCCCGAAGTGGCCCGATACCCCACCCGCGACCTCCGCCTACGCTGCCGCTCATGCACCGCACACTCGCCGACGACCTCTCCCGGCTCCCCGCGCTCCTCCGGTCCGCCCATGACCTCGCCGCCCGCGAGCTGGCCGGGGTGGACGAGCGGCCGGTAGTCCGGCTCGACAAGGCGCCCGGCGGGGAGCCCCTGCCGGTCGAGGGAGCCGGTGGCGAGGCTGCGCTCGCCCGGTTCGCCGAGCGGTGGGCGCCCGGGCTCTCGGGGTCGGCGGGCCCGCGCTACCTCGGCTTCGTGACCGGCGGTGCGACGCCCGCGTCGGTCGCCGGCGACTGGCTGACCAGTGCGTACGACCAGAACGTGTCCGGCGCGGCCGGTTCCTGGGCGGCGGCCCTCGAACGGGAGACGGTCGACTGGCTGCGCGAGCTGTTCGGGCTGGGCGAGGCGCACTCCGGGGCCTTCGTCACCGGCGCGACCATGTCCAACACGGTCGGGCTGGCGATCGCCCGCGAGTGGCTCGGCGAGCGCCTGGGCGTGGACGTGTCCCGGGACGGGCTCGCCGCACTCGGCCCGGTCGACGTGCTCTCCGGCAGCCCGCACTCCAGCGTCACCAAGGCACTGTCCGTGCTCGGCATCGGCCGGAACCGACTGCGCCACGTGCCCGTGCTCGCCGGAAACCGTGAAGCCGTGGACGTGGCCCAACTCGACGCCGTCCTGGCCGAGTTGGACGGCCGCCCGGCGATCGTCGTCGCGAACGCCGGCACGGTGAACACCGTCGACTTCGACGACCTGCGGGCGATCGCCGCCCTCAAGGAACGGCACGACTTCTGGCTGCACGTGGACGCCGCGTTCGGCGGCTTCGCCGCGCTCTCCCCCACGTACGCCCACCTCGTCGACGGCCTCGACGCGGCCGACTCGGTCTGCGTCGACCTCCACAAGTGGCTCAACGTGCCCTACGACGCGGCCGTCCAGTTCACCCGCCGCCGCGACCTCCAGACCAGGGTGTTCCACAACGCGTCCCCCTACCTCGGCCTGCCCACCGGCGACCCGGACTTCCTCCACCTGACCCCCGAGAACTCCCGCCGGCTGCGCGCCCTCCCGGCCTGGTTCTCCCTCATGGCCTACGGCCGCGCCGGGCACCGCGAGATCGTCGAACGCAACGTCGCCCTCGCCCAGCGCCTCGGCGCGGGCATCGCCGCGCTCCCGGGCCTGCGGCTGTCCGCGCCGGTCCGGCTGAACGTCGTCTGCTTCACCCTCGCCGAGAACCCCACGCCGGAGCGGGTGGCGGCGGTGGCGGAGGCCGTGTCCGCCACCGGCGAGGCGTTCCTGACGCCGACGGTCTACGACGGGACACCCGCGCTGCGCGCCGCGTTCAGCAACTGGCATACGTCCGAGGCCGATACGGACCGGGTGCTGGCGGCGCTTGCCTCACTGCCCCTCGGCCCTGCGCTCTGAAAGGGACTGGTGGAACCCGGTGTTGACCGCCGTGAGTCCTCCGTCGACGGCGAGCGTCGTCCCGGTGATCCAGGAGGCGTCCCGCGAGGCGAGGAACGCGACGGCCGCGGCGATGTCCTCGGGCAGCGGAACGTCCCCGTCAGGGTGATGTCGAGGTCACGCGCCCACTCGTCGTCCGGTTCGTCCTCGAAGAGCGGGACGTCGGGCGTGCAGTGCGCGGCGCAGTTGACCAGGACGTCGAGCGACCCGAAGGTGCCGACGGCGTGCGCGACGGCCCGCTCGACCGCCTCCTGGTCTCCCACGTCACAGCCCAACGCCTCCGCCGCCAGACCGAGTTCGCGCAGTGCCGCCGCCGTCTTCTCCGCCTCGGGCAGATCCGCGTCGGTCACCAGCACCCGCGCGCCCTCCTCCGCGAGCCGCCGGGAGATGGCCGCGCCGATGCCGCGGGCCGCACCGGTGACGAGAACTCCGTACCCCTCGAAGCGCGTTGTGTCAGTCATGGACCCGAACGTACTGCCGGAACGATCAACTCGGCAGATAGCGTGCGGACATGCACGCGTTCCTACAGCAACTGCCCGCGCTCATCGGTGTCGTGATCGGCGCCCTCGGCTCGTACGTGGCGATCGTGCGGGGCGATCGGGCGAGGTTCCGCCGCGAGCGGGCGGCCCGCTGGGAGGAGCGGCGGCTGGAGGTGTACGCCGAGTACGCCCGGACGCTGAAGAAGTCCGTGACCCTGGCCTACCGGGTCGCGTCCCACTTCGGCAACGACCCGCATCCGCACCCGCTGACCCCGGCCGAGGCGGAACCGCTGCTGGCCGAGGCGACCGTGGGCCGCGATCCGTCCGGCGAGGCGCTCATCCTGCTGGGGAGTCCGGAGGTGGTGGAGAAGGCCCGGGCGTGGGTCAGCGCGGTGATGGAGATGGAGCGGTTCATGCGCACGCAGACCCACGACCCGGTCGCCTGGCGGGAGTTGATGGACCGTCAGCGTGCCGGTCGCGAGGGCTACTACGCTGCCGTACGGGACGATCTGGCACTGCCGCCCGGCCACTCGGGCCGCTGGTTGACGCCCCAGGACTGATCTCGTGGCTCACCGGTACCCGGTCACGTCCGCCGGCTTCCCCACGTCCTGTACCTCCACCAGGTACCGCCACGCGTCGGGGCGGCTGCCGTCGAGGTCCGTGAAGCCGTACACCGGGGCGAGTCCGCCGCTGGACAGCGACTGCCCGTTCCAGCGGGCCACTTCGGGGTCGGCGGCGAGGGCGGCGACGGCGCGGCCGACGTAGCGCGGGGTCTCCGAGATCGCGAAGTGGGGGACGCGTTCCAGGGCGTCGCGCCAGTTGTCCTCGCGGACGCCGAACTGGTCGAGCATGATCTCCGAGCGCAGCCAGCCCGGGGTCAGCGCGAGGGCGGTGGAGCCGCGCGGGCCGAGTTCGTGGCCGAGGGCGAAGGCCATGCGCAGGACGGACGACTTGGCGAGGTCGTAGAAGAAGGAGACGCGGTAGGTGTCGCGGTTGTACTCGGCGGTCCCGTCGGTCATCTCGACGACCAGGCCGCCGGGCCGGCGCAGCAGCAGGGGCAGCGCGTGGTGGCTGGTGATCGCGTGCGTCTCGACCGCCAGCCGGAGGATGCGGAGCCCCTTGTCGAGGTCGTGTTCCCAGACGGGAGTGTCCCAGGCGAAGAGGTGCTCGCCACCCCAGATGTCGTTGACGAGGAGGTCGAGGCGGCCCTGTTCGTCGTCGATGCGGTCGACGAGGGCCCGTACGGCCGAGGGTTCCAGGTGGTCGGTGGGGACGGCGATGCCCCGGCCGCCGGCCGCGGTGACGAGGTCGGCGGTGTCCTCGACGGTCTCGGGCCGGTCGTACTCGGAGCGCCGGGCACGGGTGCTGCGACCGCTCACGTAGACGGTGGCACCGGCCGCGCCCAGCTCCACCGCGATCCCGCGTCCCGCTCCGCGCGTCGCCCCCGCGACCAGCGCGACCTTGCCTTCCAGTGGACCCGGCATGTCCGACCTCCCGTGCTCGTTCGACCTGTCTCACGTCGATCGTGCAGGAGAAGCCGGACACCTTCTGTCAGGTATTCACCGGTGTCTCAGTGCCCCCGCGCGATCCACTCCTCCAGATGCGCGGCCTCCGCCCCGACGGTCGTCGAGTCGCCGTGCCCGGTGAGCACCTTGGTCTCGGCCGGGAGGGTCAGCAGACGGTCGCGGATGGAGTCGATGATCGTCGGGAAGTGGGAGTACGACCGTCCCGTGGCCCCCGGTCCGCCGTGGAAGAGGGTGTCGCCGGTGAAGACCGTGCCGAGCCCGGGCTCGTACAGGCACACCGCGCCGGGCGCGTGCCCCGGCGTGTGCAGGACCTTCAGGTCGGCGCCCGCGACCTCGATCACCTGACCGTCGACGAGATGAGCGTCGGGGTCGCGGTCGGGGTGGGTCTGCTTCCACAGGGGCAGGTCGTCGGGGTGCAGCCAGATCGTGGCACCGGTGCGGTCGGCGAGTTCGGGCGCCGCGTCGATGTGGTCGTTGTGCGCGTGGGTGCAGATGATCGCGGTGAGCCGACGGTCGCCGACCGCCTTCACGATGGCGTCGGCGTCGTGGGCGGCGTCGATGACGACGACCTCGTGGTCGTCGCCCACGATCCACACGTTGTTGTCGACGTCCCAGGTGCCGCCGTCGAGGCTGAACTGCCCTGAGGTGACGAGGTGTTCGATACGCGTCGCCATCACAGCACCACCACCGAACGCAGCACGTCGCCGCCGTGCATCCGCTCGAACGCCTTCTCCACCTCGTCGAGTTGGATGGTCTCCGTCACGAACGCCCCCAGGTCCAGGCGCCCTTGCTGATGCAGATCGATGAGCATCGGGAAGTCACGGGAGGGCAGGCAGTCGCCGTACCACGACGACTTGAGCGAACCGCCCCGCCCGAAGACGTCCAGCAGCGGGAGTTCGAGCTTCATCTCCGGGGTCGGCACCCCGACGAGGACGACCGTGCCGGCGAGATCGCGGCCGTAGAAGGCCTGCTTGTACGTCTCCGGGCGGCCGACCGCCTCGATGACGACATCGGCGCCGAAGCCACCGGTCAGCTCACGGATGGCCTCGACGGGGTCGCTCGTCTTCGAGTTGACGGTGTGCGTGGCCCCCATGGAACGGGCCTTCTCCAGCTTGCGGTCGTCGATGTCCACGGCGATGATCCGCGCGGCACCCGCGAGCCGGGACCCGGCGATCGCCGCGTCACCGACACCACCGCAGCCGATGACCGCGACCGTGTCACCGCGCCCGACATTGCCGGTGTTGATGGCGGCACCGATACCGGCCATGACCCCGCAGCCGAGCAGTCCGGCGACCGCCGGAGAGACGGACGGATCGACCTTGGTGCACTGTCCGGCGGCGACCAGCGTCTTGTCCGCGAAGGCGCCGATACCGAGAGCCGGGGAGAGTTCCTGGCCGGTCGAGGCGAGGGTCATCTTCTGCTTGGCGTTGTGGGTGTTGAAGCAGTACTGCGGCCGGCCGCGCAGACAGGCGCGGCAATTCCCGCACACGGCACGCCAGTTGAGGATCACGAAGTCGCCGGGGGCCACATCGGTGACACCCTCCCCCACCGACTCCACGACGCCCGCGGCCTCGTGCCCGAGCAGGAAGGGGAAGTCGTCGCTGATGCCGCCCTGTTTGTAGTGCAGGTCGGTATGACAGACCCCGCAGGCCTGCACCTTCACCACGGCCTCACCGGGTCCGGGATCGGGTACGACGATCGTCTCGACCCGGACCGGCTCGTTCTTGCCCGGTGCGATCACGCCGCGTACTTCCTGCGCCATGGTCCTGAACCCCTTCGTCGCCGTTGTCCCTGCCTACGACCCTACGCGTGACTGATCGGTAAGGCCCACGCGTACCACCATGGTCGTCACCGCCACCGTCCCTCTCACCCCGGTCGGTCACCGACGTAGCCTGAATGCTCCGACCGACTCGCAAGGAGCACCGTGGGCGCCGTGGGCATCGCAGGGACTCGGAGCGCCCCGCCGACCTGGCGGCTGCTCCTCGACTACGTACGGCCGCACCGCTGGGCCCTGTTGGCGGGTGCGGTGCTTTCGCTGGTCACCGGGGGCACCGGGCTGCTGCTGCCGCTGGTCGCGCGAGGGCTGATCGACGACCTGTCGCACCACCGGACGATCACCGGGGCGCTGTTCGCGATGTCGGCGCTGGTGGTCGCCAACGCGGCGCTGGGCGCGCTGGGTTCATACGTTCTGCGGCGTACCGCGGAGTCGGTGGTGCTCGGTGCGCGGCGCGCCCTGTCGTCGTATCTGCTGCGGCTGCGGATCTCAGCGGTGGACCGCAGCGAGCCCGGTGACCTGATGGCCCGCATCACCTCGGACACCACGCTGCTGCGCGAGGTCACCACCGACTCCCTGGTCGGGCTCGGCACCGAGGGGCTCATCCTCGTCGCGACGGTGGTGATGATGGGTCTGGTCGACCCTGTGCTGCTGGCCGTCACCCTCGGCGTGATCGTGGGTGCGGGCGTTGTGCTCAGCGTGATCGTGCCGCGCATCAACCGGGCCAGCCGGCAGGCACAGGACGCGATCGGTGTGATGGGAGCGTCGCTGGAGCGGATCCTCGGCGCGCTGCGCACGGTGAAGGCGTCCGGCGCCGAGGACCGCGAGGAGCGCACCCTGCACGCGGCGGCCGAGGAGTCGTGGCGGCAGAGCATCCGCGCGGCCAAGTGGGCGGCGGCGGCGGGCAATACGGCCGGCCTGTCGATGCAGATCGCGTTCATCACGGTCCTCGCGGTGGGCGGAGCGCGGGTGGCGACGGGCGCGATCGACGTCGGCACGCTGGTCGCGTTCCTCCTCTACGTCTTCTATCTGATGATGCCGATCCAGCAGGTCGTCGGCGCGATCACCCAGTACCAGACGGGCGCCGCGGCCCTTTCCCGCATCCAGGAGGCGCTCCAACTCCCCGCCGAACCCCCGTCCCCGCCCGCCCAGTTGCCCTCCCCCGGTGCCGAACCCGCGTCCCTCGCCTTCGACGACGTCCGCTTCCGCTACGCCGACGACCTCCCCTACGTCCACCACGGCGTGACCTTCGAGGTACCGGCCCGGGGCATGACGGCGTTCGTCGGCCCGTCCGGCGCGGGCAAGACCACCGTGTTCTCCCTCATCGAGCGTTTCTACGACCCCGAGTCCGGCGCCATCACCCTCGACGGCCGGGACCTCGCGGAGTGGGAACTGTCCCAACTCCGGTCCGCCATCGGCTATGTGGAGCAGGACGCCCCTGTCCTGTCGGGTTCCCTGCGCGAAAACCTGCTGCTCGGCAACCCGGACGCGGACGACGACGCCGTCACCCGCGTCCTGAGGACGACCCGCCTCGACGGCCTGGTCGCCCGCCTTCCGAAGGGCGCCGACACGCTCGTCGGCCACCGCGGCACCCGCCTCTCGGGCGGCGAACGTCAGCGCGTCGCCATCGCCCGCGCGCTGCTGCGCCGGCCCCGGCTGCTGCTCCTCGACGAGGCGACCTCGCAGCTGGACGCGGTGAACGAGGCGGCCCTGCGCGACACCGTCGCCGATGTGGCCCGTACGACGACGGTCCTGGTCGTGGCGCACCGGCTGTCCACGGTGACGATGGCCGACCGGATCGTCGTCATGGACGCGGGCCGCGTCCGCGCGGTGGGCACGCACCGGGAGCTGGTGAGCGCGGACCCGCTGTACGCGGAGCTGGCGGCGACACAGTTCCTGGCGACGACGGGCTGATCCCGGGGAACGGCTGAGGGCCGCCCGTTTCCGGACGGCCCTCAGAAAGCGCGTGCTCAGCAGGATCGGTACCGCTTCGGTGCCACAGGCTCGACAGGCTCTATTCGACGGCGGGGAGGAGTCCCGTGACCGGCGCGGTGAGGTCGGTGACCTGGTGCAGCTGCTGGAGGTCGTTCAGGTGGTTCAGCCCCTGCAGCTGGCTGGCGACCCGGGGAATCTCCGCCTGGTGCTCGGCGGGGATTTCACTCACCGCGAGCGAGTCCAGCAGGGCGACCGGGCTGACCTTGCCGTCCTTGAAGGCGGGCGCGTCGGCGGCGTTCGCCATCGGCGCGACGAGGCCGGTGACCCCGACCGCGAGACCAACGGCGGCGGCAATACGTCGTGTTGAGATCATGCCCTCAGCAACGCGCCCGGTCCCCGCGCGGTCACGGGCACCAGGCACCGCTCACCCGTCAGGCGGAGCGTGCCGCCCGGTTTGCCGACCCCGGCGTGACGGAGGAGTCTCGTAGGAGAGGCCCGTCGCGGCTCGCTCCTGTGCGGACCGCGGCCCTCCGAGGAGGTCACCATGGGCACCGCGGCACGCCCCGGCTTCGACACCGAAGCCCTGCGCCGGGGCATCGAGGACCACACAGCGGCGACACTTCTGTCGCTCTACGCGGACGACGCCGAGATCCACGTCGTCGACCACCAGACCCAGCCCAGTCACCCCAAGGTCCTGCACGGCCGGGACGAGATCGGCGCGATGCTCGCCGACGTCTACAGCCGCGACATGACGCACAAGCTGGAGGAGTGCGTCGTGGAAGGGGACCGGGTCGCCTACAGCGAATCGTGTCAGTACCCGGACGGGGCCAGGGTCCTCGCCGAGTCGATGCTGTTGCTGCACGACGGCAAGATCACCCGGCAGACCATGATCCAGGCATGGGACGGCTAGCGAGGCTGGTGCCGAGGGTCCGGATCAGCACCCGTCTGACCTGGACCTTCTCGGCGAGCACCGCACCCGCGCGGTCCGTTGTGACGCGACGCCGCGCACCGGTTTCCGCGGCGGGCCTGCGAGCGTCCACCGCCCTCCTGGGGTCAGCGCTGCGAGCGGCGCAGTCCCGTCGGCGCGTCCGGCGTGGGTGAGCGGGCCCCTGACGGCCGTGGACAGGTCGGTTAGGCTGTTCGTGGGTCGTGACTGGCGCTGAGGTGGAGCACCACCGTGGAGCGGCCCACGCGGAGTCGATGCCGTGCGCCTGGGCGATTGGTCAACCAGCTCAGGAGTGGATCATGTCCCAGGCACGACTCATGGACGGCACCGCGCTCGCCCGGCGCATCGTCGAGGACACCGCGAAGAAGGCCGCCGACCTCACGGAGCGCACCGGTACGGCGCCCTGTCTGGCGACGGTCCTGGTCGGCGCGGACCCGGCCTCCGTCACGTACGTCCGGATGAAGCAGAACCGTTCGCGCAAGGCCGGCATCGAGTCCCGGCACGTCGAGCTGCCCGCCGCCACGACCACCGCCGAACTGGTCGGCACCCTCGACGAACTCTCCGCCGACCCCACGGTGCACGGCATCCTGCTCCAGCACCCGATGGGTGAACACATCGACGAGCGGGCGGCGTTCGAGGCCATCGCGGCGGAGAAGGACGTGGACGGTGTCACCTTCGCGTCGTTCGCGACGATGAGCTTCGGCCTGCCGGGCTTCGTGTCCTGCACGCCCGGCGGCATCATGCGGCTGCTCGACGAGTACGACGTCGACCTGTCCGGCAAGCGGGCCGTCGTGGTCGGCCGCAGCGCGATCCTCGGCAAGCCGGCCGGCATGCTGCTCCTGGCCCGCGACGCGACCGTCACCTACTGTCACTCCCGCACCCGGGACCTGTCCGCCGTGGTCCGCGAGGCGGACATCGTGGTCGCCGCCGTCGGGCGCCCCCGGCTGATCCGCGGCGAGGACGTCAAGCCCGGCGCGGTCGTCGTCGACGCCGGCTACAACGCGGGCAACGTCGGCGACGTCGACTTCGAATCCGCCGCCGAACGCGCCTCGTTGATCACGCCGGTGCCGGGCGGTGTCGGCCCGATGACGATCGCCACGCTCCTGGAGCAGACCGTGACCGCCGCAGCCCGGCAGCTCGGGGTGTGATCAGCGCGTCCACGCGCTGTACTCCATGACGTCCCCGGCCTTGACGCCGTACTCGGGCTGATCCTTCGTGGAGGTACTCTCCAGTCCGAGTACGGCGCCGGTGGCCGGGTCCATGATCAGCATCAGGCGGCTGCCAGACCGCTGATACACGTACGCCTGCCCGTGCCGCCCGAGGCGGTCGGTCACCTCCCCCACCGGCCGCAGTCCGTCCGCCCCCGCGAGCAGCCGCGCCAACGCGGCCGACTCACGCGCCCCGAGCGTCCAGTGGTCCAGCAACTCCCCCACGGCCGACAGGAGTTCGGGGGTGGTCAACGGCGTCTTGCTGTACGCCGCCTCCTGGAGGTACGCCCGCAGTCCCGCCACGTCGTGCGGGGGCCGGGCGTCGGGCGGGACATCGCTCCAACTCGGCGGATACGTCGTGTCCTTGACGACACGCCCGTCCTCGATGTCCCGCTCCGTGTGACTGTCGTCCGCGTTCCAGCGCACGATGCGTTCCTCGGGGACGGTGACGGGTGGCTTGTCGTCGGACATGCCGAGGCTCCACGACTGCACATGGGTTCCCCTGCGCAGAGCGGGAGTTCCGTCGGCCGCGACCGCCGCGGCGAGGGCGGCGAGCTGCTTCAGGGATACGGGGGTGGAGTGCGCCTGCACGACCAGGGCGCGGGGAGCCGCCACCGCCGGGGTGCTGCTCGGCCCGCCCAGCGCCAGAGTGAGCACGGTCGCGGCCACGGAAGCGGTGGCCGCAAGGCTCCACAGCAGCCGGCGCCGCCGTGAACGCCGGTCGTGCAGCAGCCTGTTGAGCCGGCGCTCGGCGTGATGGTCGAGCGGCCCATCGCCGTAGAGGGGTCCGTCGCTCGTGAACGGGTTGGCGCTACGCAGGAGTTCGAGTTCATCAGCCATGGAGACGGTCCTTAAAGGGGCGGTACCTGAAAAGCGCCCCACCTGTAGCGACCCAAAGGGGCGCGGGGAACTGCGCGACCAGCCACGACGCGCCCGCAGCCGACCACCAACACATCGCGGCACTTTCGACGCTCATCGCCCCGCCCCTCCAAGCACCGCGAGTCGATCGATCTCGGCGCGCAACCTCCGCCGCGCCCGATGCAGCCGCATGGCCGCGGCCCGCCCCCCACACCCAAGAACCACGGCAACCTCCTCCACGCCCAGTTCCTCCCACGCCGTCAGCCGCAACACCTCCTGATCGGCCGGAGACAACCGCGCGAGCGCCTCGTGCACCCAGGCCCCGGGCGCCTCCGCCTCGGGACCGACCGCGACCTGCCGCCCATGCGCGCTCTCGTCGTTGCCCAGCCGGTCGACAAGCCGACGCCGCCGCCCGAACCCACGCACCGCATTGGCCAGACAGTTACGGGCCACGCCGTACAGCCAAGGCAACGGGGCCGACGGAAGATCCGCGCGGCGGCGCCAGGCGACGGTGAAGACCTCCGCCACCACTTCCTCGACCTCACTGGTCCGCCCGTCCAGTCGCCGCGCAACGTAGCGGCTGACCGCCCAGTAGTGCTCGCGATAGGCAGCGGCGAAGATCTCGTCGTTGCTCATGTCCCGTTCGTGTCCGGCACCGGGGCGATCGTCACACCCGGTTTCGTGATTCTCCTCGCGTCCGTCGAGTGTGACGTGCGGGCGGGGCGCGGACACAGGCGGGGCGTGAGAGACCTCAAGAGCATCAAGTGGCTGACGACCACGGATCACAAGACGATCGGCACGCTGTACCTGGTCACGTCGTTCGCGTTCTTCCTGATCGGCGGCGTCATGGCGCTGCTCATGCGCGCCGAACTCGCCAGACCCGGCCTTCAGATCATGTCCAACGAGCAGTTCAACCAGGCGTTCACGATGCACGGCACGATCATGCTGCTGATGTTCGCGACACCCCTGTTCGCCGGCTTCGCCAACTGGATCATGCCGCTCCAGATCGGCGCCCCGGACGTCGCCTTCCCCCGCCTCAACATGTTCGCCTACTGGCTCTACCTGTTCGGCTCGACGATCGCGGTGGGTGGCTTCCTCACCCCGCAGGGCGCTGCCGACTTCGGCTGGTTCGCCTACTCCCCGCTGTCGGACGCGGTCCGCTCGCCGGGCATCGGCGCCGACATGTGGATCATGGGTCTGGCCTTCTCCGGCTTCGGCACGATCCTCGGCGCGGTCAACTTCATCACCACGATCATCTGCATGCGCGCACCGGGCATGACGATGTTCCGCATGCCGATCTTCGTGTGGAACGTGCTGCTGACCGCCGTACTCGTTCTGCTGGCCTTCCCGGTTCTCGCCGCCGCGCTCTTCGCGCTGGAGGCGGATCGGAAATTCGGGGCCCATGTCTTCGACGCCGCAAACGGCGGGGCGCTGCTGTGGCAACACCTCTTCTGGTTCTTCGGCCATCCAGAGGTGTACATCATCGCCCTGCCGTTCTTCGGCATCATCTCCGAGGTCATCCCGGTCTTCTCCCGCAAGCCGATGTTCGGCTACATGGGACTGGTCGCGGCCACGATCTCCATCGCCGGCCTCTCCGTGACCGTGTGGGCCCACCACATGTACGTCACCGGCGGAGTCCTCCTCCCGTTCTTCTCCTTCATGACGTTCCTCATCGCCGTACCGACCGGCGTGAAGTTCTTCAACTGGATCGGAACGATGTGGAAGGGATCCCTGTCCTTCGAGACCCCGATGCTCTGGGCCACCGGCTTCCTCGTCACCTTCGTGTTCGGCGGCCTGACCGGCGTGATGCTCGCGTCCCCGCCGCTCGACTTCTCGACCTCCGACTCGTACTTCGTCGTCGCCCACTTCCACTACGTCGTGTTCGGCACGGTCGTGTTCGCGATGTTCTCCGGCTTCCACTTCTGGTGGCCGAAGATGACCGGCAAGATGCTCGACGAGCGCCTCGGCAAGATCACCTTCTGGACGCTGTTCATCGGCTTCCACGGCACCTTCCTCGTCCAGCACTGGCTGGGCGTGAACGGGATGCAGCGCCGGATTCCCGACTATCTGGCAGTGGAGGGCCTGACGACGCTCAACACGGTGTCGACGATCTTCTCGTTCCTGCTGGGCCTGTCGTTGCTCCCGTTCCTCTACAACGTCTGGAAGACGGCCAAGTACGGCAAGAAGATCGAGGTCGACGACCCGTGGGGCTACGGCCGTTCACTGGAGTGGGCGACCTCGTGCCCGCCGCCGCGACACAACTTCGTCACGCTCCCCCGCATCCGCAGCGAGTCCCCGGCCTTCGACCTCCACCACGCCGAGATTCCGGCCCTGGAACGGGAGTTGACGCCCCGGTGACCGCGATGGACGAACACCCCCTGGACCAGCGGACGTTCCTCAACGAGATCGAGGGTCACCTGCTGATCGCGGCCGCCCGCACGGAGGGCCGTACGGCCGCCGTCCGCTTCAGCGCCCGGCTCGACTGGCTCACCGACGGCCAACGGGCCGAAGTGGAACGGCACTTCGAGGCGGAGTACCTCACCGTCACCCGTGCCTCCTGGGAGCGCACGGCCGAGCGGGGCAGGCAGGTGCGGAACGAGTACGAGGAGACGTACCGGCGCCTTCGCCAACGTCTCCTCGCCGCCTGCCTGTTGGGGTGTGCGCTGGTCGCGGCGACGGGTCTGGTCGTCACCGCGCTCACCTAGGGACGCGTGTCCCGCCGGCCCTGACGACCGGCGGGACGATGTGACTGTGCGGAGGCCGGTGCGGCTATGTCAGCGTCCACTTCTGGTTGTTCGCCGTGCCGCAGGTGTACAGGATCAGCAGGGTGCCGTTGGCGGTGGCGGCACCGGACGCGTCCAGGCACAGGCCCGCGTTGACGTTGGTCAGGGTGCCGTCGGAGTTGGCGGTCCACTTCTGGTTGCTCTGGCCGTTGCAGTCCCAGATGACGACCTTCGTGCCGTTGGTGGTGCCGTTGTTGTAGGCGTCCAGGCACTTGTTGCCGTAGACCACGAGTTCCTTGCGGGAGGTGTACGTCCACGCCTGGTTCTGGCCGCCGTTGCAGTCCCAGATCTCGGCCTGCGTGCCGTTGGTGATGGTGTTGTTGTAGACGTCGGCGCAGCGGCCGGATCCAGTGCCGACGACCAGGGAGCCGTTCGTGCCCGGGATCGGCTGGACGTTGACCGTGCCCAGGGTCGGGAGTGAACTGCCCGTGAGCGTTAGGGAGTTGGCCGATCCCTTCGACAGGTTGGCCTGCACCGAGATCGTGCCGGCGCTGGAGCCGGTCGGCGGGAAGGACACCGTCGTCGCGGTCTGGCCGTTGACCGAGAGGGTGCCGGTGACGGCCGTGGAGCCGGTGTTGGTGTAGGTGACGTCTACGACGTTCAGGCCGGTGCCGGCCGCGCTCACGCCGGTGTACTTGCCGGTGGAGGTGGCGGTGTAGTTGGTGCCGGCCGCCTCGGTGCCGCCGCTGATCTTCAGGAACACGGAGCCGCCGGCCGGGACGCTCGCCGTGTAACTCGTGCCGTAGGAACCGATGTTGGTGCGGGACCACAGGTCACGGACGGTGGCGGACGCGGTGGTCAGGCCGAGGTCGGACCAGCGGACGGTGATGTTCTGGGCGGACGAGGTGCGGTTGAGGAGGGTGACCGCGCGGTTGCCGAGGCCCGAGAGGACCTTGCCGTAGACCTGGAGTCCGGTCGTGTCCTCGGCGACCTTGACGCCCTGGAGGCCGCGCGCGTCCTGGTCGACCGCGACGACCTCGGGGTTGGTGAGGATGCCGGTGGTCTCGGTGGTGAGGGTCGTCAGGTCGTTCCCGGCGAGGAGGGGTGCGCCGGAGATCGCCCAGAGCGCCATGTGGGTGCGGTTCTGGGCGGCGGTGAGGCCGGACATGCCGACCATCAGCATGTCGGGGTCGTTGTAGTAGCCGGTGTGCTGGGCGGCCGGGTGCAGGCCCTGGTCGAAGTTGGACAGCATGTTCGTCGTCGACGGCGAGTTGCCGTAGTAGATGATGTCCGTGCTCGTCCGGTACATGGGGGCCAGGCCGGGGGCCCAGTTCCAGGGGTTCTGGTAGCCCCAGTTGCAGATCGAGAGGGTCAGCGCGCGGCCGGTGCTCGCGGTGGCCTTGGTGACCGAGGCGCTGAGCGCCTTGTACGCCGTCGCCGCGTCGAGGCCCTCGGCGTCGCCGCCGCACCAGTCGACCTTCACGAAGTCGAAGCCCCACTGCGAGAACTGGAGCATGTCCTGGTCGTAGTGGCCCTCGCTGCCGGTGTTGGCGGCGGCGGGACGGCCCGTCGGGTAGTAGTAGCCGCAGCCGTTCGCGCCGGCGTCCGTGTAGATGCCGGCCTTGAGGCCCTTGCTGTGGATGTAGTCGGCGATGGCGCTCATCCCGCCGGGCCACTCGCTGGTGTCGACGGTGATATTGCCCGCGCTGTCGCGGGTGCCCTGCCACCAGCCCTCGTCGATGTTGATGTACTTGTAACCGGCCGCCGGCAGGCCCGCGGCGACGAACGCGTCGACCTGCGCCTTGATGACGCTGTAGTCGATCTTCGCGGCGAAGCTGTTCCAGGAGGCCCAGCCCATAGGGGCGGTGGGCACGGCTATCTGACGGGTCGTCGAGGCGACGGGGGCCGCTCGGAGCGGGTCAGCGGGCGCGGGTCTGGTGACGAGAAGCAGGGTGAGCGCTGCTACGGCCATCGCGAGGGCGCGGAGGATGGGGGTGCGGAACATGCGGCTCCTTTGCCGATATTTCGAACCAGGATCGGGTCGCCGAACGAAACGGCGCGCTGAAAGTAGAGGCAGCCGGGGTCGAAGTCAACGGCTGTGACACGAGGGGCAGTTGGAATCCCGGCGGGAATCCCCCCCTCGTCGGTCACCGGACGGGATACTGACCGTCGTGCGCGTAGCGATCATGACAGCGGGATCCCGGGGCGACGTCGCCCCCTACACCGGACTCGGGCATGCCCTGGCCCGCGCGGGCCACGAGGTCACCCTCGTCACCCACGCGGGTTTCGCGCCCCTGGTGGCGGGCTCGGGTGTCGGCTTCCACCCTCTTCCGGTCGATCCCCGGGCCGAGTTGGAGTCCTCGCGGGGACGCGGACTGCACCGCAGCGCCTCGGGCGGGGGCAAGCTGCTGCGGGTGGTCACGATGGCGCGGGCGCTGGTCGGGCGGATGACCGACGACCTGCTGACGGCCGCCCGGGCGAGTGACGTCCTGTTGCTGTCCAGCTCGTTGGGGCCGTTGGGGCATGCCGTCGCCGAGGGACTGTCGTTGCCGAGCATGGGCGTGTATCTCCAACCCCTCGCGCCGACAGGGGAGTTCGCGCCGCCGGTACTCGGGGCCGGTTCCTGGGGCGCGGTCGGCAACCGGGTCGCCGGGCGCGGGGTGAACCGGGCGGTGGAGCACGTCTTCACCACCGCAGTACCGGAGGTGCGCTCCCGGCTGGGCCTGCCCCGCACCCGCCCCGGCGCCGCGCTCCGTTCCCGGGAACGGCAGAACTGGCCCGTCCACCACGGCTTCAGCCCCCTCGTCGTGCCCCGCCCGGCCGACTGGCGCCCCGGGCTGACGGTGACGGGCTACTGGTGGCCGTACGACGTCGACGCCCAACTCCCGCCGGAACTACGGGACTTCCTCGACTCCGGACCGCCCCCGGTCTTCGTGGGGCTCGGCAGTGCCACCGTGCCCGATCCGGAGCGGCTGAGCGCCGAGGTCGTGCGCGCGCTGCGCCGGGCGAGGCTGCGCGGGGTGGTCCAGCGCGGCTGGGGTGGCCTCGAAGCGGCCGGGGACGACGTCCTGACCGTCGGCGAGGTCCCGCACTCGGCGCTGTTCCCGCGGATGGCGGCCGTGGTCCATCACTGCGGTGCGGGCACGACCGCGGCCGGACTGCGCGCCGGGGTGCCGGCCGTACCGGTGCCGATCCAGTTCGACGAGGGCTTCTGGGCCGCACGCCTCGTCGCCCTGGGCGTGGCACCGGGCGCCGTACCGCTGCGCGGCCTGACCGCCGACTCCCTGTCCGCCGCACTCGTCCGGGCCACGCGCGAGCCTGCCTACGCCGAGCGCGCGCGGGTCCTCGGTGCCCGGGTGCGCGCCGAGGACGGGGTCGCGCCCGTGCTCGCCGCCCTGGACACCTTGCGCTAGCGCTCCTGCCGGGCCACGGCCTCGGGAGTGACCGGCGTGAAGAAGTTGATCAGGTTGCCGTCGGGGTCCCGGAAGAGGAGGGAGCGGTTGCCCCAGGGCATCGTCGTCGGCTTCTGGACGATCTCGCAGTCGAGGGGCGTCAGGTGCTCGAATTCGGCGTCGACATCCGCCACGCGGAACTCGGTGATCACCGAGTGGTTGGCGGCGGGGCGAGCGGAGTCGGTGCCGAACAGGGCCACGGTGCGGGTGCTCGCGACCGCCAACGTGCAGGCGGGTGTGGCGAGTTCGGCGAAGTCGGGGGTCGACCAGGTGGCCGTCACGCCGGTGACCTGTTCGTAGAACCCGACGAGGCGGGCGACGTCGTCGGTGATGACACGGATCGAGACGAAGTTCATGGCAGTTTCCTGTCGGAGGTCGGAGGCGGTACCGGATGAACCGGCGTCTCTCACGCTAGGACCGATACCGGACAGCTTCCGCCCGGTATCCGAGGGAGACTTTCGGGGTGACCACCTCGACCGCGCGCGTGCTCGCCCTGCTGGAGATCCTCCAGGGCGGCGGCCTCCGTACCGTCCCCGACCTGGCCGCCCGCCTCGGCGTCGACGAACGCACGGTCCGCCGCTACGTCGGCCATCTGCTGGAACTGGGCGTGCCGGTCGACTCGGTGCGTGGCCGCTACGGCGGCTACCGGCTCGCCCCCGGCTATCGGATGCCCCCGCTGATGTTCACGGACGAGGAGGCCCTGGCCGTGGTGCTCGGGCTGCTGGCCGGCCGGAGGGCGGGGCTCGTCACCACGTCCGCGGCGGCCGGCGAGAGCGCCACGGCGAAACTGCTGCGGGTGCTGCCCGTCGCCCTGCGCCGGCGGCTGGACGCCCTGCTGGACACGGCCGACTTCACCGCGCGGCCCCGTACGGCCGCCGCCCCGGAGACGGGGGTGCTGCTCGAACTCGCCGAGGCCGCGCTCCATCGGCGGCCGGTGGCGATCGGCTACACCGACCGCAAGGGCCGGGGCAGCGACCGTACCGTCCTGCCGTACGGTCTCGTGGCGCATGCCGGCCGGTGGTATCTGACCGGCGCGGACCCTGCCGACGGGGAGGTCCGCACCTTCCGGCTGGACCGGATCACCGCCATGAGCGTGCGGCCCGGCTCGTTCGCCGTGCCGGATGAGTTCGACCCGGCGGCCACGGTGCTGGACAGCCTCGCGCGCACGCCGTGGACCCACGATGTGTCGCTGCGGATCCGGGGCAGCGTGCGGCACATTCGCACACAGCTCCCGGCCGAGGTCGCGACTCTGTCCACGGTCCCGCCCCACAGCGGCGAGACCCCGCCCGACGGTTCAAAGGCGGACGACCACTCCGATTGGGTCCACGTCCGGATCCGGGCCGAGCGGCTGGACTGGATCCCGCCGGTCCTCGCCGCCCTCGACCGCCCGTTCGTCATCGAACGCCCCGCCGCCCTGCGCGATCTCGTACGCGCGCTGGCCCGCCGCCTGGACGAGCACGCTACGGACGACTCGGTCTAGGGCTTCCAGCCGGGCGGCTGCATGATGCCGAGCAGTTGCCGGACCAGTTCCTCCACGACCTCGTCCAGCGTGGCGTCCACCCAGCCCGCGCTCCAGTCGTGGAGCAGGCCGTTGACGCTGCCGATGAAGGCCGCCGCGGCGATCCGGTAGTCGCGCCGGGCCGCCTCCCCGCGCTGGGCGGCGGCCTTCGCCTCGTTGCAGATGAGGTTGACCCAGCGGGCGCGGCGGGCCAGCCGCTGTTCCTCCAGCCGCGGGCTGACGCCGATGATCTCGACGAACGTGATGCGGATGCGGCGCGGGTCCGTGGTGACGTCAGCGGCATAGGCATGGAAGATGCCGGTGCACCGCTCGGCAAGGGGAAGGCCCTCCACCGAGCTGAGCGCGGCCATGACGGCTTCCTCGGCCCAGTCGTTGACCTGGAGGTGGAGGGCGGCCAGGACGTCCTCCAGGCTGCGGAACTCCTCGTAGAACTGCCGGGTGGACAGGCCCGCGGCCTCGCTGAGGGCAGCCACGGTCGTGGCGCGGTAGCCGGGGGTGTCGCCGAACAGCTGGAGCGCGGCGTCCAGGAACCGTCCGCGCCGCTCGGCCTGCCGTTGTTCGGCGGACTTGCCGCCGTAACGACCGGTCGGCGCCTTGAGCCTGCCCACCACTGTCACACCCCTGTCTCGTCGACCATCGGCCAATCTTGTCGTGTCCACAGTCTTGCGGAGAAGAGGGCCCTTCCTTACTTTTCAGTAAGTTCACTCTGAATGCGAGCGTGTTCAGATTCCTTCACGCCCTCTCGGCACCCCTCTCACCTCACAGAAGAGAGCAGTCATGCCTGCCTTCAGACCCAGGCACCTTTGCTCCATGGCCGCCGCCCTCGTCCTGACCGTCGCCGCTCCCGCCACGGCCGCCACGGCCGACTCCTCCGCCGCTCTGCGCGAGGTGCTGTTCGTGGGCAACAACTGGGACGGCACCGCGTACGTCATCAAGTCCACCGGAGACTTCGCGAAGATCGGGGAGATCAACATCGTCCCCGACAAGGCGGCGCGACTGGCGGAGATCAACGCCGACCCGATCAAGTGGATCTACTACACGTCCATCCACAACGAGGTCGGACAGGGACACGACCAGTACGTGGACGACATGTACTCCACGCCGGACGGCAAGTCCCTCGTCGTCTCCCGCCCCAGCTTCGCCGACGTCGTGTCGATCAACCTCGCCACAGACACCATCAACTGGCGTTTCCCGGTGGCCGGTTACCGCGCCGACCACATGGCGGTGTCCCCCGACGGCACCCGCGTCGCGGTCTCGGCCTCGACCGCCAACAAGGTGCAGGTGCTGGACATCGACACCGGCGCCGAACTGGGCGAGTTCGACACCGGCGACAAACCGCACGAGAACTTCTTCACCAACGGCGGCAAGTACATCTGGAACATGGCGATCGGCGAGGTCACCACCTCCCTCGACGATCCGGCCTGGGACTGGACCAAGGGCGACCGGCACATCACCGTCGTCGATGCCACCACGTTCAAGCAGGTCAAGATCATCGACATGCGGGACCGGCTGGACGCGATCGGCCTCACGAACTTCTCCGACGCCGTCCGCCCGGCCGCCTTCACGCCGGACTGGTCCAAGCTGTACTTCCAGGTGTCGTTCTTCAACGGCTTCCTGGAGTACGACGTCGCCACCGACAAGATCACCCGCGTGAAGACGCTCCCGGCGAACCCCGCGACCAGCACCGACCGCACCACCTGGCTGCTCGACTCACGCCACCACGGCATCTCGATGAACCCCGACGGCACCAAGCTGTGCGTCGCCGGGACGATGGACAACTACGCGACAGTCGTGGACCGGGCCACCCTCCAGGAGGGCCCGCTCGTCACGGCGTCCACGCCGTACTGGGCGACCGTGAGCGGCGACGGCAAGGACTGTGTCATCTCGGAGGCCGGCGCCGACCAGGTGACGGCCATCGACTTCGCCACCGGGCAGAAGGTGCTCTCCGTCCCGGTGGGGGACCATCCGCAGCGCGTACGGCTTGGTCATGTGCAGGCCGACTGGACGAGCCCGTCGGCGAGTTGAGCGACCGTCAACGGCACCGGTCCCCGAGGGGATCGGTGCCGTTGCCTTTGTCAGCTGTGCGCTGCCGCCCACGTGGCCAGTTCGGACTTGGCCGCGCTCAGCAGCGTCGAGGAGGGGCTCGACGCGCCGTTGGTGATCAGGGCGTAGTGCAGGGTTCCCGAGCCGGAGGCGGAGAGCAGCAGACGGTGGCTGCCGGTGCCGCCCGGTTCGTTGGCGTAGCCGATCGGGGTCGACGACGTGTACGCCGGAACCCCCGAGATCGCTCCCAGGTCGGAGACCACCGTGGTGGACGCGGCCGGGAAGGACGCCGGGAGGTGCAGTTCGGTCGGCGCGGTGGAGCTGTTGGAGCGCCACATCAGGAGGCCGTACTGGCCGGAGCCGACCAGCGAGGACACGTTCGGGAGGGAGCTGGGGACGGGGTTCCAGGTCAGGGTCGTCGAGCCGTCACGGGAGCGGTCCTCGTAGGTGAAGGCGACCGTGGTGCCGGCGGTCGCGCTCGGGTAGATCCGGTCGAGCAGACGGGCGTCCTGACGGAGTGTCACCGTGCCGGAGTCGGTCATGTTGACGGCCGAGAGGTCCTCGTCGTTCCACGCGTCGCCGGAGGTGAGCACCTTGTCGGGGTTGTCGTTCATCAGCTCGCTGTGGCGGCCGTTGTAGATGTCCCACTGCCACTGCGTGCCGGACAGGACCGGGCCGGAGCCCGCCGGGTTGGACCACCAACTCGCGCCCGGCAGACGGGAGTCGAGGGCCTGGTACATCGCCTTGAGCACGGTCGGCGCCTTGCCGGAGACCGTGCCGGACAGTGGATGCCCGAACTCGCTGACGATGGCGGCGGTGCCGGCCGCGGTGGCCCGGTCACGGACCGTCCCGAAGTCGGTCGAGTACTGGCCGTCGGCCGCGTTGCCCCACATCAGGATGCCGGAGATCGCCTTCTGGTCGTAGAAGTGCGTGTTGAAGACGTACCGCGACCCGAGCGTGCCCGCGTCGAGGAGTCCGCCCACCTGCACCTGGCTGGAGATGTTGGAGTTCCAGAAGAGGTTCGGCTCGACGAGGGCGGGCTTGGCGCTCCAGCCGGCCGCGTCCATCCGCGCCCGGAACTTCACATAGAACGGCCAGAGCAGGTTCTGTTCCCAGGTGCGGCTGGTCTGACCGGAGTCGTAGGTGCCGGCGAAGGGCTCGTTGTACGGGTCGAAGCCGACGACACCCGCGAACTCCTCGGTGGTGAGGTGCTGTTGGATGTACGTCATGGTCGACTGGGCGGTGGCGAGGAAGGAGTCCTGGAGGCCGTAGTTGTTGTGCCAGAAGTCGTACTGCCCCTCGGTCACGGCCGCGTTCTGGGTGATGTTCTGACCCCAGAAGAGGCAGATGCCGCAGGACTCCTGCGGGTAACTCCCCAGCGCCACGGCCCACTTGGGCGCGCCGTCGCCGGTGTACCAACTTCCGCTGTTGAACAGGTACTTCGAGTAGAGGTCCTGGTGGAAGTCGGGGTAGACGCGGATGCCGGCGTCGAGGAACGCCTGCATCTGCGCGGTGGCGGCGGCCAGGTACGTGGTGTCGACCTGGCCTCGGACGGGTTCGGCGTAGGCCCAGGAGAGCAGGAAGCGGACCGAGTTGCCGCCGCCGAGGGCGCGCAGCGCGGTCGCGGACTTCTTCGCGTCGGCGACCGAGGCGAAGGGGAGACCGTCATTCTCCGCCAGTTTGGTCTCACCGGAGACGTTGTAGCCGCGCAGCACGACCTGGCGGCCGTAACCGTCCACGAAGCTGCCGTTCTGCACGGTCAGCGCTGAGCCGTCGAACCAGAGGGAGTCGGTTGGGGTGGCGGCGGCGGGCGATGCGCCCGCCACCGACAGGAATCCGCAGAGGACAACCAGGACAACGATCAAACGCGCCCGGATATTCGTCATGTCCACTACAGTCGGGTGATTTCCGGACACTGTCAACACTTCTGACTCACGAGTAAGTCCGCGCGCCACAAGCCCTGTTGAAACATCTCAGGCCACCCGACGTGTCACGTTCAACAGGTACTCCTTCCGGTTCAGCGGGTTGTGGTCGGTGCGCGCCCGCTCCGGAACCGTGCCGTGCGCGACGGGCGCGTAGTGGTCGAAGGCGCTCTCCCACTCACCCTCGCCACGCGTCAGACCCGGCAACTGCCGCTCCAGTCCGTGCACTTGAGCCGCCGGCACCTCTCCCTCCAGCACGCACGACGACCCGTGGGTCTCGGTGGTCCGCGGTACGGCGCGCAGCGCGGCCAGCACCGGCAGCAGGGCACCGAGGGTGTCGGCCGGTGCCTCGACACGGAACCGGTGCATCGGCTCGTGCACCTGGCTCCCCGCCCGCCGCAGCGCCTCGGCCAGGACGAGCGGAGTCACCCCGCGGAAGTCGGCCCCGGTGCTCGACATGCCCTTGTCGAAGCCCTGGTGGGCGTGGCTCTGCCGGGGCGAGTAGCCGGAGTGCGTCATGGTGACCGCGCAGTCGGTGACCCGCCAGCCGTGCAACCCCTGCCCGAGCGTCTCGCGCACGGTGTCCTCGACGGACTTGAAGAAGGCGTACGGCATCGCGCCCAGTTCCACCTCCAGGCCGAACCGCACACCCGAGCCGACCGGGCCCGGTTCGACGCGCAGGCCGACCGTGGCGAGGAACGGGTTCGGGTCCTTCTTGTTGAACTCGACCGCCGCACCCGTGCCGACCGGCCGCTCGATGCACAGCGGAGTCGTCTCTCGGAAGGTGACCCGCACTCCGAACTCGTCGGCGAGCGTGGCCTGGATGACCTCCTTCTGGACCTCGCCGTAGAGGGAGACGGCGGTCTCCTGGCGCACCTCGTCGTGGCGCAGGCCGATCAGCGGGTCCTGTTCGGCGAGTCGGGTGAGCGCGAGGTGCAGGGCGCGCCGGTCGGCGTCCGGGCCCGGGACGACGACGGTTTCGAGGGTCGGCGGCGCGAAGTGGTGCTCAACCGCCTTCCTGGGTACGCCGATCGAGTCCCCGATCCTGATCCCGCCGAGTCCCCGCAGCCTGCCGATCCGGCCCGCCGGAACGGAGTCGCACTCGACGTCCGTACCGCGGTCGAAGACGCTGACCGAGGTGACCTTGCCCTCCTCCCCCGCGTCGCCGAAGGTAATCCGGTCGCGGGTGCGGAGGGTGCCGGAGAACATCCGAGCGTAGGCGATCTTCTCCCCCGCGAGGCCGCGCTCGACCTTGAACACCGTGCCGGAGAGCGGGCCTTGGGGGTCGCCCTCGGCTGCGGGGAGCAGTTCCTTGATGCCGGTGATCAGCGCGTCGACGCCGGCGCCGGTGATGGCGGAGCCGAAGTAGACGGGGTGCACGAGGGCTTGGCGGGTCTGGGTGGCGAGGGCGGTGCGCAGGAGGTCGTAGGACACCGTGTTCTCGACGTACGCGGCGAGGAGTTCGTCGTCGTGCTCGGCGAGGACGGCCGAAGCGGTCGGGCCGAGGCCCGGCAGGCAACCGGCCTCCCGTGTCCCGAGGCCCTCGACCGAACCCATCGGTACGACGGCCGCCTTGAGCCGTCCGGAGATCGCCGTGAGGAGGTCGTCGTAGCGTGCCCCGCGGCGGTCGATCTTGTTGACGAAGAGGAGCGTCGGGATGCGCAGCCTCTGGAGTGTGCGCATCAGGACGCGAGTCTGCGGCTGGACGCCCTCGACGGCCGAGACGACGAGGACCGCACCGTCGAGCACGCCGAGCACCCGCTCCACCTCGGCGATGAAGTCCGGGTGGCCGGGGGTGTCGATCAGGTTGACGGTCACGTCGTCGACCGGGAAGGAGACGACGGCCGATTTGATGGTGATACCGCGCTGCCGCTCCAGCGCGAGGGTGTCGGTGCGGGTGTTCCCGTCGTCGACGCTGCCGATCTCGTCGATCACGCCGGCCGAGTGCAGGAGGCGCTCGGTCAGGCTGGTCTTACCTGCGTCTACGTGCGCGAGAATCCCGAGGTTGAGCAAGTGCACCTGGTGTCATGTCCTTTGAAGAGGGGGGCCTTCCTTCCTGGGTGGACATGAACGGTGCGCGCATCTCAGTACTCCTCGGTCGTCGCTGACTCGTCACGGGCAAGTGCAGCAGAATGGCCGGAGCGACGCCAGCGGATTAACGCCCGTGGCGGTCCGGGGCCGCTCACGCACCGGATGCGACGCTTGCGGCGTCCGGCGGTGGTGGAGACAGGAGCCGAGCATGCGTGACCTTCTTCCGGTGCTGAGCGGCTGGTACGCCGCGCGCGCCCCGTTCGGCCTGGCCACGGTGGTCGCGGTCAGCCGCAGCGCGCCGCGTGACCCCGGTGCGGCGATGGCCGTGGGCCCGGACGACGAGGTCGTGGGAAGTGTGTCCGGCGGCTGCGTGGAGGGGGCGGTCTTCGAGCTGGCGCGCGAGGTCGTGGCGAGCGGTGAGGCGCGCCTGGAGACCTTCGGGTACAGCGACGAGGACGCCTTCGCGGTCGGGCTCACCTGCGGCGGCGAGATCACCGTGCTGGTACGGCCCGTCACGCCCGGGGCCGATCCCGCGTTCGGGGCGGTCGCACGGTCGGTCGCCGCGGGTGAGCCGGTGACCGTGGCGACGGTGACCGACGGCCCGGCACCGCGCGGCGCCACGCTCGCCGTCTGGCCCGACAGAGTGGACGGCACCCTCGGCACGACCGGCCTGGACGTGGCCGTCACGGCCGACGCCCGCGGTGAACTCGCCCTCGGGGCAACGGGGTTGCGGCACTACGGCCCGCACGGCGAGCGACGCGAGGACTCCGTCACCGTGTTCCTGCACTCCTTCGCGCCGCCGCCCCGGATGCTGGTCTTCGGCGCGATCGACTACGCGGCGGCGGTCGCCCGGATCGGTGACTTCCTCGGCTACCGGGTCACCGTGTGCGACGCCCGCCCGGTGTTCGCGACGCCGAAGCGCTTCCCGGCGGGTGTGGAGGTCGTCGTGGACTGGCCGCACCGCTATCTGCACGGCACGGACACCGACGAACGCACGGTGATCTGCGTCCTGACCCACGACCCGAAGTTCGACGTGCCGCTGCTGGAGGAGGCGCTGCGCCGGCCGGCCGCGTACATCGGGGCGATGGGCAGCCGCCGTACGCACGACGAACGGATGCGGCGCCTGCTCGAATCAGGCCTGGACGAGGGCGAGTTGACCCGCCTGCGCTCGCCGGTCGGCCTGGACCTCGGCGCGCGTACACCGGAGGAGGTGGCCGTGTCCGTGGCCGCCGAGATCGTGGCGCTGCGGTGGGGCGGCACGGGGGTGCCGTTGACCGCTACGGCGGGGGCGATCCATCGGGCACCGTCGGGGTGAATCGGGCGCCGTCGGGGTGATCAGCGCGTCACCTCGGCGGCAGGCGGTGCAGTTCGACGTCCGTCAGGGTGCCGTCGGCGACCGTCGCCGTCATGTACGTGCAGCAGGGCTGGCGTCGGCGGTCGGTCGGGGACCCCGGGTTGAGCAGCCGCAGGCCGGTCGGGGCCGTGGTGTCCCAGGGAATGTGGCTGTGCCCGAAGACCAGCACGTCCAGATCGGGAAAACGGGCCGCGCAGCGCGCCTCGCGGCCCTGGGCGGAGCCCGTCTCGTGCACGGCGCCGAAGCGCAGGCCGCCCAGTTCGGCGTACGCCACCTCGGGGAGCCGGGCGCGCAGCTCGGGCCCGTCGTTGTTGCCGTACACACCGACGAACCGGCGGCTGCGGCTCTCCAGCAGGTCCAGGGTCGCGGCGTCGACCCAGTCCCCGGCGTGGAACACGACGTCGGCGCGCGGGAGTTCGGCGAGGAGCGGCGCGGGGAGTTCCTTGGCACGCTTGGGGAGATGGGTGTCGGACATCAGCAGCAGACGCACGGTCTCAGCCTAGGGGCCGGAAGCCTGGGCATCGGAGATCTTCAGTTGTACCTGTTCAGTTGCAACTGGACAGGTGCACCTGAGACTCCTACGGTGAGGGTGTGGATCACAAGCCGACCGAGACCTCCGCGGGCATCTCCGACTCCGCCGCCCGCTCCGCGCGCGATCTGCGGGTGGTGCTCAGCCGGCTGCGGCGCAGGATCCGTGAGGTCGCGACGGACGAGGACCTGACCCCGTCGCAGGAGTCGGCGCTCACGCTCGTCGGCAAGCACGGCGCGGCCACGGCCAGCGCGCTGGCGTCGGCCGAGGGGGTCAGGCCGCAGTCGATGGCCGCCACCCTCGCCGCTCTCGACCAGCACGGGCTGATCCGGCGCAGCCCCGACCCCGAGGACGGCCGCAGACAGCTCGTCACGCTCACCGAAGCCGGCCGCGAGCGGGTCGAGGACAACCGGCAGGTCCGGGAGGAGTGGCTCGCGCGCGCCTTCGAGGACCGGTACACCGAGACGGAACGGCGGACGATCCTCGACGCGCTGACGTTGATGGAACGGCTGTCCGAGCAGTGATACCGAAGCTCACCCGGGCACGAGGGACCACGCGTCCCGCACCGGCCGGCTTCGACCGGCGCCTGATCGCGCCGATGGTCCTCGGCTCGGTACTGAACCCGATCAACTCCTCGATGATCGCCGTGGCCCTGGTGCCCATCGGCATCGCCTTCGGGGCACCGCCCTCGCAGACGGTGTGGCTGGTCTCGGCGCTCTACCTCGCCACGGCCGTGGGCCAGCCGGTCATCGGGCGACTCGTCGACATGTACGGACCTCGCCGTCTCTATCTCATCGGTACGGCCCTCGTCGGCATCGCCGGTGTCATGGGCGCCCTCGCGCCGTCGCTCGGCGTGCTGATCGCCGCCCGGGTCCTGCTCGGGTTCGGCACCTCGGCCGCGTATCCGGCCGCGATGCAGCTGACCCGCAGCGAGGCCGAGCGCACCGGCAAGGACAGCCCGGCCGGTGTCCTGACCGCGCTCGCCGTCTCCGCCCAGACGGTGTCGGTGATCGGACCCACGCTGGGCGGCTTCCTGATCGGCGTCGGCGGCTGGCGCGCCATCTTCACCGTCAACGTGCCGCTGTCCGTGGCCTGTCTGGTGCTCGGCGCGCTGCGACTGCCGAAGGTGAGCAAGGACAAGGACACGGCCGGCGTCCGCCGCGATGTCGACCCGCCGGGCATGCTCCTGTTCGCGGTCATGCTGGTCTCGCTGATGATGTTCCTGACCGCCCCCAAGCTCTCCGAGTGGTACCTCCCGGTCCTCGGCGCCGCCGCGGCCGTCGCCTTCGCGAAACGCGAACTCCGCGTCCCGGAACCCTTCGTGGACCTGCGCGTCCTCGGCGGCAACCTCCCGCTGGTGACCACGTACATCCGCCAGTTCCTCGGCTACACCACCTCGTACGCCTTCCTCTACGGCTACACGCAGTGGCTGGAGGAGGGGCGCGGGCTGCACGCCTCCGCCGCCGGACTCGTCCTGCTGCCCCTGTCGGTCACCGCCCTCGGCGTCTCGACCCTCACCGGGCGCCGTGAGGCGGTCCGCGCCAAGCTGCTCGTCGGTGGCGCCGTCCAGGTCGTGGGCTGTGTCGCGCTGTTCCTGGTCGGCTCCGGCAGTCCGGTCTGGCTGCTGCTCGCCGTCGGCGCCGTGCTCGGCGTACCGCAGGGCCTGCTCGGTCTGGCCGGGCAGAACGCCCTGTACCGGCAGGCCGAGCCCGAGCGCATCGCGTCCGCCGCCGGACTGCTGCGCACCTTCATGTACCTCGGCGCACTGGCCGCGTCGGCGGCCACCGCGGCCTTCTTCCCGCACCGCGCCGACACCCCGGGACTGCACGACCTGGCCCTGTTCATGGCCGTCGGGTCGGCGCTGCTCCTGGCGATCACCCTGCCCGACCGTTCGCTGCGGACCCTCACCCCCCAAGCCACCTGAACCACGGAATACCCCGTACCTCCTGAAAGGCCTCTCCCATGGCACTCACCACCCTCGACCCGCGCACCGCCCTCGTCGTGATCGACCTCCAGGGCGGCATCGTCGGCGCCCCGACCCAGCCGTACAGCGGTCCCGAGGTCGTCGCCCGTACCGTCGGACTCGCCGACGCCTTCCGTGCCGCCGGCCTTCCCGTGGTGCTGGTCCGGGTCAGCTTCGCCGCCGACGGCGCGGACGCGGTGCCCGGCCGCAACGAGCAGCAACGGCCCGGCGGCGCGGCCCGCCCCGAGGGCTGGGACGTCATCGTCGACGAGCTGGCCGGGCACCCCGGCGACATCCAGGTCACCAAGCGGAACTGGGGCGCCTTCCACGGCACCGACCTCGACGTACAGCTGCGCCGCCGCGGTGTCACGCAGATCGTGCTGACCGGCATCGCCACCAGCATCGGCGTCGAGTCCACCGCCCGCGCCGCCCACGAGCACGGCTACCACGTGACCCTGGCCACGGACGCGATGAGCGACCTGGACGCCGTCTCGCACACCCACAGCATCGAGCGGATCTTCCCGCGTCTGGGCGAAACGGGTACGTCCGCCGAAATCCTGGAACTTCTGGCCAAGACCCACGACGTGAGGTGACGTCCGTCCACGTCGGGTTAACCGTTGCCCAACACCGGCCCAATGGGCGGCATCGAGACAGACCGGGTTAGCATCAGCCCACCGCGCCGTTCCACGACTGGGGACGGGCAGCGCAAACAAGGGGGCTAGAAGCCGGATGTCGGTCAAAGTCAGTGTCGTCGTCCCTGTCTACAATCCAGGGCCTTATATCGAGGATTGCATCTCCTCTCTCCTCAGGCAGTCGCTGCCTAACGACGAGTACGAGGCGATCTTCGTCGACGACGGCTCGACGGACGGCACGCCCGCGCGGCTCGACGAGATCGCCGCGGAGCACCCCCACATGCACGTGATCCACCAGGAGGCGTCGGGCTGGTCGGGCAAGCCCCGCAACGTCGGAATCGCCGCCTCCAAGGGCGAGTTCGTCATGTTCGTCGACAACGACGACTACCTCGGCGACGAGGCCCTGGAGCGGATGTACGAGTACGGCGTGGCCAACGGCGCCGACGTGATCGTCGGCAAGATGGCCGGCAAGGGCCGCGCCGTACCCGTGGAGCTGTTCCGCAAGAACTACCCGCACGCGTCGGTCGAGACCGCGCCGCTGATGGACAGCCTCACCCCGCACAAGATGCTCCGCCGCGCGTTCCTCGACCGCATCAACCTGCGGTTCCCGGAGGGGCGTCGCCGCCTGGAGGACCACGTCTTCGTGACGGAGGCCTACCTCGCCGCGGACAACGTCGCCGTGCTCGGCGACTACGTCTGCTACTACCACATCAAGCGCGAGGACGCCTCGAACGCCGGCTTCCAACGCTTCGACCCCGTCGGCTACTTCAAGAACCTGCGCGAAGCCCTCGACGTCGTCGAGAAGTACACCGAGCCGGGTCCGGCCCGCGACAAGATCTTCCGCCGCTGGCTGCGCGTGGAGATGATGGAGCGTCTCGGCGGCGGCCGGCTGCTCAAGGTCCCCGACGACTACCGCCGTGAACTCCTCAAGGAGATCCGCGGTGTCATGAACGAGCGCTTCGGCCCCGGCGTCGCGGCCGGTCTCGGCCCGCGGCTGCGGGTCGTCGCGGCCCTCGCCGCCGCCGACCGCTACGACGACCTCGTCGAGCTGGCCGAGTGGGAGGCCTCCCTCAAGCCGACCGCGGTGCCGGGCGAGATCGAGTGGCGCGACGGCAAGCTGCTGGTCCACTACCAGGCCGAGTTCGTCATCGACGGCAAGCCTGCGATCTTCGAGGCCAAGGGCGCCCCCGCTCCCAAGCACCCGGAGCCGAAGACCCTCGCCGAGGCGACGGCCATGCTCACGGCCGACGCCACCGCCAACTTCAAGAAGGCGACGGCCGACCTCGTCGTCCGCGAACGCACCAGCGCCGCCTCGCACTTCCAGCCCGTGCAGATCTCGCACGAGACGGTCACCGACGGCGCCGGCGTCCGCCTGGTGTTGCACGCGACGGCCACCATCGACCCGGCCACCGCCGCGGTCGGCGCCCCGCTGGGCAGCGGCCTCTGGGACACCTACGTCCGGGTCGTCATCGGCTCCTGGAACAAGGAGTGCCGCCTCGGCCCGGTCCCGCAGCACGGCGAGAACGCCGGGCACGCCGGTGTCGTCTCCGGCCAGGTCATGCTCCCGTACTACACGGAGCCGCACGGCAACTTCTCCCTGGATGTCGACAAGGCGAGCAAGCGCCTCGGCCTCGCCGACCTCAAGCCCGACGACTTCACGGTCACCGGCGCCCGCGTCGGCGTCCTGCTCCCCTTCCACGTCCCGGCCACTACGGACGTACTGCTGCGGCTGACGCACAAGTCGTCCGGTACGACGCTGGACGTGCCCGGTGTGGTCTCCCCCGAGTCCTCCGGCGCACGGCTCGCCGCCGAGGTGCCGGCCGCGGATCTGAAGGACGCGGCGTGGAACGCCTCGGTGTGCCTGACCCCGGCCGCCGCCGGGCAGCGTTTCCTGGCGCTGCCGGTCCGGCTGACCGGTGACGCCGGTGGCATCCGGGTCGAGGCGGCCCCGAAGTCCGCGGCCAAGCCCGCCCAGCCGAAGCCCGCGCCCAAGCCGGTGGCCGCCAAGCCCAAGCCGGGGCTGGCCCGCCGGGTGGCACGCAAGCTGAAGCGCGCCCTGAACAAGTAGCGGTACCCGAGAGCGAGTTGCGGTACCCGAGCAAGCAGCAGTGCCCGAGCAAGCCGAAGGACGGAAGAACGTGCGATCACTGGGGATTGAAGGCGCCTGGGTCCTGGAACCCAAGGTCTTCCCTGACGACCGGGGCAGTTTCCACGAGTGGTACCGCGGTGAGGAGTTCCGCGAGGCCACCGGGTACGACCTGGCTCTGTCCCAGGCCAACTGCTCGGTCTCGCGGCGGGGTGTGGTGCGCGGAGTGCACTTCTCCGACGTGCCGCCGAGCCAGGCCAAGTACGTCAAGTGCGTGCGGGGCGCGGTCCTCGACGTGATCGTGGACATCCGCGTCGGCTCTCCCACGTTCGGTCAGTGGGAGGCCGTCCGGCTGGACGACGACACCAAGCACGCCGTGTTCCTCGCGGAGGGTCTCGGTCACGCGTTCATGGCCCTGACCGACGACGCGACGGTGGTGTACCTGTGCTCGACGGGCTACTCGCCCGGCCGTGAGCACGGGATCAACCCGCTCGACCCGGCGCTGGGCATCGCCTGGCCCGAGGGCTTCGAGCCGGTGCTGTCCGACAAGGACGCGGAGGCTCCGACATTGGCAGAGGCGGAGCAGTCAGGACTTCTTCCGTCCTACGCGGACTGCTCCGCCTACTACGAGCGACTGCGCGGTGGGCAGGTCAGCGACTGACGCTGAGCTGCTCCACCGAGCGGCGCAGGGGCTCCCAGCCGCGGGACCGCTTGGTCCCGCGGTCACGCGCTTTGGCCAGGGGGCCCCAGAAGCCGGCGCCCAGCAGCGCCTCGGGCTTCACCGCGGTGGTGCGCTCCAGGATCGCCTCGGGCACCTTCTGCGGGTCCGGGACCTCGAACTCGGCGACGATCTCGTCGTACTTGTCCTTGAGGACGGTGCTGCTGGGGTCGGCGCCGAAGACCACGAGCTGGCCCGTGGGCTGGGTGTCGACCAGGACCGTCACGAGGTCGGGACGGTAGCGGTTGAGAATCTCGATGAGCTTGTAGACGTCACCGGTCCAGGCGTCGGTGTGCCGGTCCCGGGCCGCCTCGTCGATGCTGCGGGGCAGCATGTCGTCGAAGACGATGACGCTGGCCCAGTCCGAGTGCTTCTCCACGTTGATGAAGTCGCGCAGCGCGTACTCGAACAGGTGCATGCCGTCGATGAACGACAGGTCCAGCGTGGTGGTCTTCCACCAGCCCAACGGGCTCCGGTTACGGGCCAGTTGACGCAGCGGGTGACGGCCGCCGCGCAGGTGCACCAGCGGGTTGTCCCGGGCGAAGAAGTCGTCACTGGTCGCCTTGGCCAGGTGGACGTCACAGCGGATCTCCGTGACCACCTTGAACGCGGGATCGATCGCGACGCTGGGCACCCGGGAGAGCGTCAGGCTGCGGCCGTCGTTGACGCCGATCTCCAGGTAGTTGCGGTTCGCGGTTGACTTGTGGAGCCCCCGCAGGAACTCATGGCGTTTCACGAAGAAATCTCCTTGCGGATGTGAGGAAGTGCTTCGTGCAGGGCGGACCGCCAGTCCCTCGGCGGTTCCAGGCCGACCTCCCGCCACCGCTCGTGCCCGAGGGCGCTGTAGGCGGGGCGGGGCGCGGGACGGACGAAGGCCGCGCTCGTGGTGGGGCGGACACGCTCCGGGTCTGCGTCGATGAGCCGGAACACCTCCTGTGCGAGACCGTGCCAGCTGGTCTCGCCGGAGCTGGTCGCGTGGAACACCCCGTGCGCGCCTTCGACTTGGCCGATACGGGCGCCGAGATCGGCGATCCGCACGGCGACGTCGGCGGTCCAGGTCGGTTGACCGCGCTGGTCGTCGACGACGTCGAGAGTGTCGCGACGTGCCTCCAGCTCGATCATTGTGCGGACGAAGTTACCCCCACAGGCTCCGTACAGCCAAGCCGTGCGCACGACCGCGCTCGCACCGGGCAGTTCCGCCAACACGGCCTGCTCTCCCGCGAGTTTGGTACGGCCGTAGGCGGTGCGCGGCGCGGTGGAGTGATTCTCCGGGTACGGCGTGCCGCGGGCCTCGCCGTCGAAGACGTAGTCGGTGGAGACGTGCACCAGGCGCGCGCCCGAGGCGGCGCAGGCGCGGGCGAGGAGCCGGGGCCCCTCGCCGTTGATGCGAAGGGCCCGCTCCTCGTCGGTCTCGGCGTCGTCGACGGCGGTGTACGCCGCGCAGTTCACCACCACGTCGGGGTGGTGCTCCGCGAACGCCCGGTCCACCGACGCGGGGTCGGTGATGTCCAGGGCGGCGCGGTCGAGACCGACGAACTGCTCACCGCGGCGGGCGAGTTCCTCCAGCACGTCGTGGCCGAGCATCCCGCCGGCACCGGTGACCAGCCACTTCATCAGGGGCGCTCCACCCGGGCCTTGAGGGGCTCCCACCAGGCGCGGTTGTCGCGGTACCAGGCGACGGTGTCGGCCAGGCCGCTCGCGAAGTCGTGCTGCGGCTGGTAGCCGAGCTCGTCGTGGATCTTGGACCAGTCGACGGAGTAGCGCAGGTCGTGGCCCTTGCGGTCCTCGACGCGCTCGACCCGGTCCCAGTCCGCGCCGCAGGCCTCGAGCAGCAGGCCGGTGAGCTCCTTGTTGCTGAGCTCGGTGCCGCCGCCGATGTTGTAGACCTCGCCGGCCCGGCCCTTGGTGCGCACGAGCTCGATGCCCTGGCAGTGGTCCTCGACGTGCAGCCAGTCGCGGACGTTGAGGCCCTCGCCGTAGAGGGGGACCTTCTTGCCGTCGAGGAGGTTGCTGACGAACAGCGGGATGACCTTCTCGGGGAACTGGTGCGGCCCGTAGTTGTTCGAGCAGCGGGTGACGCGCACGTCCAGGCCGTGGGTGCGGTGGTAGGCCAGGGCGAGCAGGTCGGAGGACGCCTTCGACGCGGAGTACGGCGAGTTGGGCGCCAGCGGGTGCGTCTCGGGCCAGGAGCCGGTCTCGATGGAGCCGTAGACCTCGTCGGTGGAGATGTGCACGAACGGGGTGCGGTAGCGCAGGGCCGCGTCGAGCAGGACCTGGGTGCCCACCACGTTGGTGCGGACGAAGTCGGCGGCGCCGTTGATCGAGCGGTCCACGTGGGACTCGGCCGCGAAGTGGACGACCTGGTCCGCCTCGGCCATCAGCTTGTCGACCAGTTCGGCGTCGCAGATGTCGCCCTGGACGAACTCGAGGCGCGGGTGGCCTATTTCCAGGTTGTCGAGCGTGCCGGCGTACGTGAGCTTGTCCAGCACCGTGATGCGGGGCGCGTCAGGCGCGTCCGAGGCGAGGAGCGTGCGGACGTACGTGGAACCGATGAAGCCGGCGGCGCCGGTGACGAGGAGATTCATGAACGGATCTGCACCTTGCTGTGGTCTCCGAGAACGAGGCGGTGGGCGCTGGGTACCCCCGGAGCGGGGGTCACTTCGACGTGCTTGCCGATGAGCGAGGACTCGATCCGGCCCACCCCGGCGATGGACGAGTCCTGCAGCACTATGGAGAACTCCAGCTCACTGTCAGTGATGCTGCAGTTCTCCGCGACAGAGGTGAAGGGGCCGACGTAGGAGTCGCTCACCACGGTTCCGGCCCCGATGATGACGGGTCCGACGATGCGTGAGCGCTCGATGCGCGCGCCCTTTTCGATCACCACGCGGCCGATGGTCTCGGACACGTCGTCGACCTCGCCGTCGATGCGGCGGTCCATGCTCTCCAGGACGGTCCGGTTGACCTCGAGCATGTCGACGACGTTGCCCGTGTCCTTCCAGTAGCCGTGGATGACCGAGGAGCGCACGTCGGCGCCGTCGTCGATCAGCTGCTGGATGGCGTGGGTGATCTCCAGCTCGCCGCGCCAGGACGGCTTGATGGCGCGTACGGCGTCGTGGATGGCGGGCGTGAAGAGGTAGACACCGACCAGGGCGAGGTCGCTCTTGGGGTGCTCGGGCTTCTCCTCCAGGCCGATGACCTGGCCGGATTCGCTGAGTTCGGCGACGCCGAAGGAGCGCGGGTCGGGCACGTGGGTGAGGAGGATCTGCGCGTCGGGCTTGTTGGCCTGGAAGCCCTCGACGAGACCGGTGATGCCGCCGACGATGAAGTTGTCACCGAGGTACATCACGAAGTCGTCGTCGCCGAGGTACTCGCGCGCGATCAGTACGGCGTGGGCCAGTCCGAGGGGACGGTCCTGCGGGATGTAGGTGATCTGCAGGCCGAACTTCGACCCGTCACCCACCGCCTCCTCGATCTCCGCCGCGGTGTCACCGACGATGATGCCGACCTCGGTGATTCCCGCGTCGGCGAGTGATTCGAGCCCGTAGAAAAGGACGGCCTTGTTGGCCACCGGGACGAGCTGTTTTGCCGATGTGTGTGTGATCGGCCTCAGGCGGGATCCAGTGCCGCCGGAGAGAACGAGAGCCTTCATCGCTTCACCTTAGCGTCATCTTCGGACGTGCATCGTTCCTCCCTATGTTCGTTTATTACGACCGGCCAACGATGAGGGGACCGCGAGGTGTCTAGCCGGCTGCCGGGCCGGACAAATCGCCCGCGGCCCGTGCCACGTCCGCCTCGACCTCGGCCCGGTCGAGGCCCTCGTCCCTCGCGTACTCGTCCGCCGCGGCCTGCATGTCACGGGCGAGGTCGCGCCAGGCCCGCCACGCGGTCTCGTAGATGTCGGTCTCGGTCTCGGTCCAGGATTCGTGGGCGGGGGCGCCCAGGGAGTCCCGCATCTCCTGCACCCGGGCGCGTGCCGCCTGGGCCGCGCGGTGCTTCTCGATCAGTTCTTCGAAGGTGTGTGCCACAAGCACGCACCCCATCACGGCGGGGACGCACAACCGCCCCGACCTGCCGTTCCACGTCCGGACAGGCACCCGTGCGGCGGTTCCCCGGGTCGGCTACCGGTCGAGGGCGATCTCGGCCCACACCTGCTTGCCCCCGCTCACCGGCACCGTGCCCCAGGCCGCCGACATGGCCTCGACGAGGAGGATGCCGCGCCCGCCGGTGGCCTCCCAGCCGATGCTGGTCGGTTTGACCGGGGTACGCGGCGAGGAGTCCGCCACGGCGACGCGGAACCGCCGGTTGACGAGGGTGAGGTCGAGGCGGACCGGGCCGTCGGTGTGCACCAGGGCGTTGGTGACCAGTTCGGAGACGACGAGCAGGATGGTGTCGGTCTCCTCGGTGACGCCCCAGGTGCGCAGGGTGCGCTTGGTGAAGCGGCGGGCGTGCCGGGCGGCCTCGGGGACGCGCCAGACCGTCCAGTTCTCCCGGCGGGGGCGGGTCGCCAGGCCGTCGTAGCGCATGAGGAGGAGGGCCACGTCGTCCTCGCGGCGGGCGTTGCCGAGCAGGGCGTCGGCGACGAGTCCGAGGTGGGCGGGGTCGGAGACGGCGAGGCCGTGGGCGAGCCGGTCGAGGCCCTCGTCGATGTCGGCCTCCTTGGACTCGACGAGGCCGTCGGTGGTGAGGGCGACGACGGTGCCGGGCTGGAGCCGCAGCGGGCTCATGGGGAAGTCGGCCTGCGTGACCACGCCGAGCGGTGGTCCGCCGTCCGCGTAGGGGATCTCGGTGCTGCCGTCCGGGTGCCGCAGGACGGGCGGGAGGTGACCGGCCCGCACGTACCAGGCGGAACCTTCCTCCAGATCGACGTCGACGTAGCAGCAGGTCGCGAAGAGGTCGGTCTCCAGGTCGATGAGCAGGCGGTTGGCGTGCGAGACGACGACGTCGGGCGGGTGTCCCTCGACGGCGTAGGCGCGCAGCGCGGTGCGCATCTGGCCCATGAGAACGGCGGCGCCCGCGTTGTGGCCCTGGACGTCGCCGATGACGAGGGCGACGTGGTTGTCCGGCAGCGGGATCACGTCGTACCAGTCGCCGCCGACCTCGAGACCGGCCGTGGTCGGCAGATAGCGGGCGACGGCGACCGCGCCGGGCAGCGTGGGCAGGCGGCGCGGCAGCAGCTGGCGCTGGAGCATGCCGACGAGTTCGTGTTCGGCGTCGAAGGCGTGGGCGCGCATCAGGGCCTGGCCGGCGAGGCCGGCGGAGGCGGTGAGCAGGGCGCGTTCGTCGGGGCCGAAGACGTGCGGGTCGTCCCAGCCGATCAGACAGGCACCGGAGACCCGGCCGCCCGCGGACAGCGGCAGGACGGCGAGGCCACCGGGTCCGACCTCGGCGAGGGCGGGCTCCAGGTCGGTGCCCGCCGGCCAGATCGCGGCGCGGCCCTCGCGCAGGGCGGCGGCGAGGGTGGGCATGGTGCGCACGGGTGCGTCGGGCCATTCGCTGCGCCACTCCAGGCGCCACAGCTCGGGCCAGGCCTCCGGTTCGGGCGGGTCGAGGACGGTGACGACGAGCCGGTCGCCCTCCAGTTCGGCGAGGGCGATCCGGTCGGCGCGCAGCGGTTTGCGCAGGGCGGCGACCACGGCCTGGCTGACGTCGTGGACCGTGCCGGCCATGGCGAGGGCGGCGGCGAGGCGCTGGACGCGGGCCACGTCGTTGACGCCGGAGCGCAGCTGGGAGGCGTCACCGACGGTGCCGACGAGGCGGGCGGGGCGGCCGTCGCCGCCGGGCAGGAGCCGGCCGCGCAGCCGCAGCCACTTCGGTGTGCCCGAGGGCTGAAGGACCCGGAACTCCAGCTCGCGGTCGCCGATGGCCATGTGGTCGGCCTCGACGACGGACATCAGCGAGGGCAGGTCCTCCGGCACGGTCAGCCCGAGGAGGGTCTCGACCTTGCCGTCGAAGTCGCCTGGGCCGAGTCCGAACAGCTCCAGGACGTCGCCGCCGACCTCGACCCGCCCGGTGTCCATGGCCAGGTCGAACGCGCCCGCGGCCACGTCCTCGCCCGCCGCCGCCTCGGCCGGTACCGGGATCGCGACCGCCTCGGCGATCAGCGCGAGGCACGCGCGGTCGTCGGTGCCGAAGCCGTCCGGGTGTTCGCCGACCGCGAGCAGACAGCCGCCGCCCCGGTCGCCGTGCACGGGCAGCGCGGCGAGATGGAACTCCCCCGACGGCAGCCGTCGCGCGTCGCAGCCCGCGGCCAGTTCCTCGGGGCCGAGCCACACCGCGTGCCCGGTCCGCCGCACCTCGGCGACCGGTGATCCGCCGGACGCCGGATAGCCGTCCCGCAGCCCGTACAGCGTGCGCGGCACCCCGACCGACTCGACCAGGCACAGCAGCTCGGCTTCGTCACCGGGTGTGTACACGCCGGCGAAGCTCGCACCGGCGAAGACGAGGGCCTGTTCGAGGACGCGGCGCAGCCGTTCGCGGGGATCGAGATCGACGGTGAGCGTCTTGAGGGCAAGTTCGGCTCGCAACGTTCGCGTTCCGCGTCCCTCAGCGCCCTCACTGACCACGTCCGCAATTACAGCGCTTATGCGGCGACTGCGCAGCCCCTGTGACCGTTCCGTGGAGATGAGGGACCGGATGGCCCTCAACGCGCCGGGGTACTCGCTCGCCGTGCGCGTCGGGCGCGCAGGGTGGAGCCTGATCACGGAGACCGCGCGGCCGTGCGAGGAGGTGGTCGGCGTGTCGGACGGGCAGGCTCCGGCGGTCACCGGGGCGCCGGTCGGCCGGCCGCTGCTGTCGCTCGCGCTGGCCGCGATGATGGACGGCGTCCACGCGCACTCGGGTGCGGTGTATCTGCTGACGCCCGACGAGCCGGTGCTGGAGATGGCGGTCATGGCCGGGCTGCCGCGCGCCTTCGCGGCGCCCTGGGAGCGGGTCGGGCTGAGCGCGCCGATCCCGGTGGCCGAGGCGGTGCGCGAGCGGCGGCTGATCTGGGTCGGCGGCGAGGAGGACATGGCGCGCCGTTATCCGCGCATCGCGGTCGTGCTGCCGTACCCCTTCGCGCTGGCCGCCGTGCCGGTCGCCACGCCGTCCACGGTGTACGGCTCGGTCTTCGTGACCTGGCCCGGTTCGCATCCGCCGGTCCTCTCCGACCGGGACCGCGACCAGCTGACCGCCGCCTGCGACCGGCTCGCGCTACGGCTGGAGCGTGCCGTCGAGGAGCGGCGTCCGGTGCGGGCCGAGCCCGACCTGCTCGCCACCGGGCCCGCGGCGAGCGTGGCCGGGACGCTGGGCACGGTCGAGGCGGCGCGGATGGTGGCCCGGCTCCCTTACGGGCTGTGTTCGCTGGATCTGCACGGGCGGGTCGGCTTCGCGAACGCGGCGGCCGGGGAGCTGCTCGGCCGGTCGGTGAGCAGTCTGCTGGGCACCCAGTTGTGGGCTGCGGTGCCCTGGCTCAACGACCCGGTGTACGAGGACCGTTACCGGGCCGCGCTGCTCAGTCAGCAGGTCACGTCGTTCGTGGCGCTGCGGCCGCCGGGCGACTGGCTGTCGTTCCGGCTGTACCCGAGTACGACCGGTCTGAGCGTACGGATCAGCCGGGCGCGGGCGGTGACGGAGCTGAGCCGTGCCGCACCCCAGCCGGGCGAGGGGCCGTCGCGGCTGGTGACCATCTCCCAGGTGCTGAGCCTGGCCGGGGCGCTCACCGAGGCGGTCGGGGTGGAGGACGTGGTGCAGCTGATCGCGGACGAGGTCGCCCCGGCCGTCGGCAGCCAGGCGCTGGTCGTCCTCGGTTCGCGGGGCGGGCGGCTGCATGTGCTGGGACACCGCGGCTATCCGGACCCGGATCTCGTCGAGCGCTTCGACGGAATGCCGCTGACCCGGTCGACGCCGGGGACGGCCGCGCTGAACAGCGGTATGCCCGCGTTCTTCGACTCCCGGCAGGAGATGGAACGGCTGTATCCGGACCTGCCCTCCACGCCCGACATGTTCACGGCCTGGGCGTATCTGCCGCTGATCGCGTCCGGGCGCCCGGTCGGCACCTGTGTGCTGGCCTATGCCGAACCGCACGCCTTCCCCGCGGACGAGCGGGCCGTGCTGACGAGTCTGGGCGGGCTGATCGCGCAGGCGCTGGCGCGTGCGCTGCTCTACGACGCGAAGAACCAGCTGGCCCACGGACTGCAGGCGGCGCTGCTGCCGCACTCGCTGCCGCCGCTGCCGGGCATCGAGGCCGCCGCCCGCTATCTGCCGGCCACGCAGGGCATGGAGATCGGCGGCGACTTCTACGACCTGGTGACGTCCGAGGGCCTGGTGGCCGTGATCGGTGACGTACAGGGGCACAACGTGACCGCGGCCGGGCTGATGGGACAGATCCGGACCGCCGTCCGCGCGTACACCACGGTCGGCCAGGCGCCGGAGGAGGTCATGCGCAGCACCAACCGGCTGCTGATCGACCTCGGTTCCGAACTCTTCGCGAGCTGTCTGTATCTACGGCTCGATCCCGCGCGCGGTACGGCCGTGATGGCGCGGGCCGGGCATCCGCCGCCGTTGCTGCGCCGGCCGGACGGGCGGGTACGGGTGCTGGACCTGGCGGGTGGTCCGCTGCTGGGCATCGACCCCGACGCCGTCTATCCGACGACGGAGGTCGATCTCGCGCCCGGTTCCGTCCTCGCCCTCTACACCGACGGGCTCATCGAGTCCCCCGGTGTCGACATCGAGGACGCCCTGGCCGAACTGGGCCAACGCCTCGCGGCGGCCGGGGACTTGCCGCTGGAGGAGATCGCCGACGAACTGGTGCGGCACAGTGCCGCCGCACAGGAGCGGATCGACGACGTGGCGCTGCTCCTGCTGCGGGCCCGGGAGCCGGGACCGGATCAACTGCCGTGAACGCAGGGCGGTCCGGCCCTCCCGCCGGAGGGCCGGACCGATCCACCGCCGACCTGATGGAAGGGGTCGGATCAGTGGTTCGAGGTGAGCGACGAGCCGTCGTCGGCCCCGTTGCCGGTGTCCTGGCCGGTGCCGTTCTGGTCCTCGCCGGTGCCGGTGCCGTCGGTCGCGGACGGGTCGACGGCGCCGGACTGGTCACCGGTGCCGTCGGTCGCGTTCGGGTCCACGGCGCCGGACTCGTCGCCCGTGCCGTCGGTGGCCGACGGGTCGGCGGCGGTCGCCGACGGGTCCGCCGTGGCGGTGTCGTCGCCCGCGCCGGCACCCGCGCCCGCGTCACCGAGGGTGGCCCCGGTCGCGGTGAGCGCGGCGGTGACCGGCTGGAAGAAGGTCTCGCCGCCGGCGGTGCAGTCGCCGCTGCCGCCGGAGGTGAGGCCGACCGCGCCACCGTCCTGGGTGAAGAGCGAGCCGCCGCTGTCACCCGCCTCGGCGCAGACGTCCGTCTGGATGAGGCCGTTGACGGTGTCGACACCGTTGGGGTCGGTCTCGCTCTGGAAGTTGACCGTCGCGTCGAGCCCGGTGACCGTGCCGTCGTGCAGACCGGTGGTGGAGCCCATCCGGAAGACCTGGGTGCCGACCGTGGCGTCCTCGGCCTGGGTGATCTGCACGGTCTGGCCGTTGCCGACGTTGACGTCGCTCGTGGTCTGCGTCGCCGGGTCGTCGTACTTCACGAGGGAGAAGTCGCTGACGGGGAAGGTGGCCTGGTCGACGGTGGCGATCGGGGCGCCGTCCTGCGAGTCGGACCACTGCTTCGCCGCGACGCCACAGTGGCCGGCGGTCAGGAAGGCGGGGGTGCCGTCGCTCGCGGTGACGTTGAAGCCGAGGGAGCAGCGGACGCCGCCCTGGTCGGTCTGGGCGAAGATGGCGTCGCCGCCCGAGACCAGCGTCTTGAAGGAGCCGCCGGTCTTCTTGACGGTGGCCATGTCGGTGCCGAGGCTCTTGACCGTCGAGAGCACGGTGTCCCACTTGGTGCCCGTGACGGTGCTGTCGGCGAGGACCTGGATCTTGTTGGTCTTCGGGTCGACCGACCAGGCGGTACCGGGGACGGTCGCCTTGGTCTTCAACACCTGGGCGGCGGCGGTGAGTTCGGCGGTGCTGTTCTGCACCTCGCGCACCTTGGCGCCGGCCTTCTCCGCCTGCACGACCACGTTGTTGTTGTCGCCCGAGATCACGTTGACGACGAGCTGCTGGGTGGAGCTGTCGTAGTAGGACCCGGCGAAGGCGTCACCCAGCAGTCCGGCGATCTGCGAGGAGAGGTCGGAGGCGCCCGTCGCCTTGAGGGTCTTGGGGGTGGCGGCGCCTGCCGAATTGTCCTGGGACGCGTTGGCGTTCGGGAGCAGGATGGCCGCCGCTCCGAGAGCCGCGACACCGCCAACCGCTATGACTGCCTTGCGCTTCGGAATTCGCTTGTGACTCAAACTGCTCGACCTCCTGGGGACCGGGGTCTGTGCCGCCGGGCGGCGGCTTATGGGGGGGGCGCCTGGATGCCCGTTGATACGCACGTGTCACGTGGGCCGTTCAATTCCGTTTCTCAACTTCCTTTGCGAAACCGCGAATCGGCCATGTCCAAGCCCTGACCCGGCGCGGGTACGAAGGGGCTGCGGGCCAGTGCTCACGGCGTATCGGCCGCTGTCCGTCCGGCGTGCGGTGAGCGGGCGGATGTCTTGATCGAATCGGTGCCGCTCAAACCTGCCTGTGCGGGTGGGCAGTTCACACACTCCCGGTCCGCCGCCGGCCCATTCCCGAACCGACACGGAACGCGTTCGGTCGGCAACGGTCCGTCGAGAACAGCGGGCAGAATCCTCGCTTCAGGGAATCTGCACAGCGCGTACCCAACGAAGTCACCGGTCTCCACGGATCTGCACATGCACACGCCCCCTGCAACGCCTTTGGTGGGGAGTGCCCGATTCCGCTTCGGCGCCGCAAGCCCTCCCGCGCGGCGATGCCGCGCGGTGTGTGAAGAAGTCGCCGACACCTCGTGCCCACGCCTGCACGGTTCGCGGCTCCTGGGGCTCAAGTGCCCTGGTGGGACAGGAGTTTGATTGGCTGCGTCCACCGGCGGCGTGCTTTGATCCATCGCATCGCAGGAGCCGGAAGGGCTCCGGAAACGGCGCCCGGCGCCTGCGGTCGCGGCCGTCGTCTGTCCCCAGAGGGGGCCGCTCCCCCCCTTGTGAATATCCATATGAAGGGAAGTTCCCCCATGAACTCCACCCCCCAGGTTGAGACCGTCGAGATCTCCGACGCCGAGCTCGACAACGTCTCCGGCGGTCTGTCCGTGAACGCCCTCGGCACCGTCACCGGCCTGGTGGACGGCGTCGCCCCGGTCTCCGGCCTGGTCGACACGGTCGTCGGCACCGTCCAGGGTGTCACCGGCCTCAACGTGACCCCGGTCACGAACCTGGTCGCCGGTCTCTGATCGCACCTTGTTCCACCGAGTCCCGGAGCCGTTTCCCGGCTCCGGGACTCTCGGGTGCCCCCCTTTTTTTTGGTTCGGTTCACCTCCGGGGCGCCAAAGCCTGTGTCGAGAGCCCGACCGTGCTCGCCCCTTCGGGCCTCCGCGCGCTCGAACTCTCGACACAGGCGCGCCCCTTCGGCTCACTCGCCGCGCCGGTCACCAGCGCCTTCACAGGTGAGGGAAATTCGTGCAGTTCCGCCAACAGGCCCTCGCCAAGCTCCAGTCGCCCGAAGAGCTCGATCTCCCGGTGCGCTTCGCGCGTCCCCAGGGCTGGCTCGTGCTCTCCGTGACGGTGGTCGTGGTGGCCGCCGCGTCCGTGTGGGCGGTCACCGGTTCCGTGGCGTCCACGGTCGGGGCGTCCGCCATCCTCACGCACGGGGAGGGCAGTTACATCCTGCAGAGTCCCGTGGCCGGACAGGTCACCGCCGTCCTCGCCCAGGAGGGTGAGCGGCTGCCCGCCAACTCCCCTGTCCTGAAGGTCCGTTCGGGCGACGGTGACGCAGTCGTGCGCACTGTTGCCGCGGGCCGGATCACCGCGCTCGCCGCCACCATCGGCCAGATCATCCAGACCGGCGCGAACGTCGCCGCCGTGGAGAAGGTCGCCCGCGCCACCGACCCGCTGTACGCGACGGTGTACGTGCCCGCCGAGAACGCGGCCTCCATCCCCGCGAACGCCGCCGTCGACCTGACCGTCTCGTCGGTTCCGACGCAGACGTACGGCGTGCTGCGCGGCCATGTGAAGGCGGTGGACCGGTCGGCCGAGTCGGCGCAGCAGATCTCCGCGTTCCTCGGTGACAGCCAGCTCGGCGAGCAGTTCACCAAGAAGGGCAGGCCGGTGGCCGTGCTGGTGAAGCTCGACAGGTCGAAGGGAACGAAGAGCGGTCTCAAGTGGTCGTCGAAGGACGGGCCGCCGTTCGCCCTCACCTCCATGACCATGGCCTCGGCCTCGATCCGGCTGGCCGATCAGCGTCCCCTCGATTGGCTGCTGCCGTGAGCCCCGCACAGGACACCCGGAGCAGACGCCGCTCCGCCCCGCCGAAACGCCCGGTCCCCAAAGGCCGCGCGAAGACGGTCCGTTCACCCACCGTCCTCCAGATGGAGGCCGTCGAGTGCGGCGCCGCCTCCCTCGCGATGGTCCTCGGCTTCTACGGCCGTCACATCCCGCTGGAGGAACTACGCATCGCCTGCGGCGTCTCCCGCGACGGCTCGCGCGCCAGCAACCTGCTGAAGGCGGCGCGCAGTTACGGCCTGACGGCCAAGGGCATGCAGATGGACACGGCCGCCCTCGCCGAAGTCCGGTCCCCCGCCGTCCTGTTCTGGGAGTTCAACCACTACGTCGTCTACGACGGCATGGGCCGCCGCTTCGGCCGCCGCGGGGTGTACATCAACGACCCCGGCAAGGGCCGCCGGTTCGTCCCCATGGAGGACTTCGACGCCAGTTTCACCGGTGTCGTCCTGGTCATGGAGCCGGGCGACGGTTTCGAGAAGGGCGGGCGCAAGCCGGGTGTCCTCGGTGCGATGCCGGCCCGGCTGCGCGGCACCGCGGGCACGATGCCCGCCGCCGTGCTCGCGAGTCTGCTGCTGGTGCTGGTCGGTGCGGCGATGCCCGCGCTCAGCCGGACCTACATCGACATGTTCCTGATAGGTGGTCAGACGTCCCTGCTGGGCGTCCTGTTCGCGTCGATGGGCACCTGTGTGCTGCTCACACTCGCGCTGACCTGGCTGCAACAGGCGAACCTGCTGCACGGCCGCGTCATCTCCTCCACGCTCTCCAGCGCCCGCTTCCTGCGCCATCTGCTGCGGCTGCCGGTGACGTTCTTCTCCCAGCGCAGCCCGGCCGACCTGGTGCAGCGCCTCCAGTCGAACGACGCCGTAGCCGAGACCCTGGCCCGCGACCTCTCGGCGGCGGGCGTCGACGCGGTGGTCGTGGTGCTCTACGCGTTCCTCCTCTATACCTACGACCCCCAACTCACCTACGTGGGCATAGCTGTCGCGCTGCTGAACGTGGTGGCGATGCGGGTCGTCATCCGGCTGCGCGCGACCCGTACCGCGAAACTGCGCGCCGACAGCGCCCGGCTCACCAACACGGCATACACCGGGCTCCAGTTGATCGAGACGATGAAGGCGACCGGCGGCGAGGACGGCTATTTCCGCAAGTGGGCCGGACAGCACGCCACCACCCTGGAGGAACAGCAGCGGCTCGGTGTACCGAGCGCCTGGCTGGGCGTGGTCGCGCCGACGCTCGCCTCGCTCAACAGCGCGCTGATCCTGTGGATCGGCGGCCTGCGGGCCGTGGAAGGGGGCATCTCGGTCGGCCTGTTGGTCGCCTTCCAGGCCCTGGTCACCCGCTTCACCGCGCCGATCACCCGGCTCAACGGCGTCGCGGGCCGCATCCAGGACTTCGCGGCCGACGTGGCCCGCCTCAAGGACGTCGAGAACTTCCAGGCCGATCCCCTCTACTCCCGTGCGGGAGGCGCCGATTCGACCCGCCGACTGCAAGGGCACGTCGAGCTGGAGAACATCACCTTCGGCTACAGCCCGCTCGACAAGCCGCTGCTCACCGGCTTCGACCTGACGGTCGGCCCGGGTCAGCAGGTGGCGCTGGTCGGCGGCTCGGGCAGCGGCAAGTCGACGGTGTCCAGGCTCATTTCGGGCCTCTACACGCCCTGGGAGGGCGTGATCCGCATCGACAACCACCGGCTGGAGGACATCCCGCGCGGCGCGCTCGCCGCCTCCGTCTCGTTCGTCGACCAGGACGTGTTCCTCTTCGAGGGCTCGGTCCGCGACAACGTGGCGCTGTGGGACCCGTCGATCCCGGACGAGGCCGTCACGGACGCGCTGCGTGACGCGGCCCTGTACGACGTGGTCATGCGGCGGCCCGGCGGCATCCACAGCCGGGTCGAGCAGGACGGCCGCAACTTCTCCGGCGGTCAGCGTCAACGCCTGGAGATCGCACGGGCGTTGGTGCGCAGGCCCAGCATCCTGGTGCTGGACGAGGTGACGAGCGCCCTGGACGCGGAGACCGAGCTGGTCGTGATGGACAACCTGCGCAAGCGCGGCTGCGCCTGCGTGGTGATCGCACACCGGCTCAGCACGGTGCGGGACAGCGACGAGATCGTCGTCCTCGAACACGGCACGATCGTGGAACGCGGGCGGCACGACGCCCTGGTGGCGGTCGGCGGCGCGTACGCCACGCTGGTCAAGGAGCGGTGAGATGACGTCCGTCCACGAGGGCGACCTGGTCCTCGGCGCGCTGGGAAACCTGGGCACGCCGATCGACTGCGCCGGATCCAACCGCCTCGACCTCGAAGGCCCGCAGGTGCTGTGGCTCGTCGCGTCGGGCGCCATCGACCTGTTCGCGGTCGACGCCGTGGAGCAGGGCCACTGGCACCACCTCGGCCGGCTGGAGGCGGGCTCGCTGCTGCTCGGCCCGGTCGCCGGGCCCCAACACACTCTGGTGGCACGCCCGTTGCGGGACTGCGTGGTGCACCGCATCAACCTGCGCGAGCTGTACCAGCCCGCGAACACCCAGACCTGGTCGTACGACGAGTACGGCAACCCCCAGTACGTGCCCCCGACTTCGAGCCCGCTCGAATACGCCCTCGCCCTCGGCGTCGGCCGCGGCCTCTCCATCCTCTTCCAGGCACCGATGGCCACCGAACGGGCCGCCGCGCTCACCGACGAGGACGTCTTCTGGATGCAGGTCCCCCCGGGCAGCGTGCAGTACGGCTCGATGTACGGCGCGGAGGCCGCGGCCGACCTGCTGATGGACCCGGGTGTCTGGCAGGGCATGGTCGACCAGCAGTACCGGCTGCTGTCCACGCTCGACAAGTGGATCGAGCAGCTGGAGCGCACCCACGAGACGCGAACGGCCGCCGGAATCAAGGCCGGTGAGGCCGTGCGCGCGCAGGCCGACCGGACCCTGCTGGCATCGATCGGCAAGCCCTCGGCCCGGCGCACGACGTCCGCGGACGCCGACGCGTCGTACGCGGCCTGCAAGTTGGTCGCCGAAGCGGCCGGCATCCCCCTCGCCGAGCCCGCGCAGAGCGGCAGCGAGAGCGACCGCCTCGATCCGGTCGAGCGCATCGCCCTCGCCTCACGGGTCCGGGTGCGGGCCGTACGGCTCGACGGGCGCTGGTGGCGTGACAACGTCGGCCCGTTGGTGGGCCATCGGGCGTTGTCCGGGGCGCCGGTCGCGCTGCTGTGGCGGCGCGGCGGTTATGTCGCCGTCCATCCGGCGACCGGCCGCGAGACGCCGATCGAGAAGGCGAACGCGGAGGAGTTCGAGCCGCGCGCGGTGATGTTCTACCGTCCGCTGCCCGAGCGGCGCCTCAGCCCGTTCGGGCTGCTGCGCTTCTCCATGCAGGGCACCGCCGGCGACCTGACGAACCTGCTGATCAGCGGACTGGTGACGGTCGCCATCGGCGCGTTGGTGCCGATCGCGACGGGCAAGGTGCTCGGCGAGTTCGTACCGAAGGCGCAGACGAACCTGATCGTCCAGGTCTGCCTGGCCGTGATGATCACCAGCGTGGTCGCGGCGGCCTTCATGCTGCTGGAGAACCTCACCATGCTCCGCCTTGAGGGCCGGATCGAGGCGACCCTCCAACCGGCGGTCTGGGACCGGCTGTTGAGGCTGCCGACGAAGTTCTTCACCGAGCGCTCGACGGGTGAGCTGGCGAGCGCGGCGATGGGCATCAGCTCGATCCGCCGTCTGCTGGCGGGAGTCGGCCCGGTGGTGGCCCAGTCGGTGACGGTCGGCGTCATGAACCTGGGGCTGCTGTTCTGGTACAGCCCCTCGATGGCGCTCGCGGCGATCGGCATGCTCGTCGTGATCGCGGCCGTGTTCCTGGGCCTCGGCCTGTGGCAGGTGCGCTGGCAGCGCAAGCTGGTCGTGCTCGGCAACAAGCTGAACAACCAGGCGTTCCAGACCCTGCGCGGCCTGCCGAAACTACGCGTCGCGGCGGCCGAGAACTACGCCTACGCCGCTTGGGCGTCGGAGTTCGCCCGCAGCCGCGAGTTGCAGCAGAAGGTCGGCCGGATCAAGAACCTCACCACGGTGATGGGCGCGGTGTATCTGCCGGTCTGCACCCTGCTGATGTTCATGCTCCTCGCGGGCCCGGCACGCGGCTCGATGTCGGCGGCCTCCTTCCTCACCTTCAACACCTCGGTGACGATGCTGCTGACCTCCGTCACCAGCCTGACCGGCGCCTTCGTCTCCGCGGTCTCCGCACTCCCCCTCTTCGAGGAGATCAGGCCGGTCCTGGACGCCGCCCCGGAGGTCCGCACCGCGAGCACCCGCCCCGGCCGGCTCTCCGGCGCGATCGAGGCCCGCCGGGTCTCCTTCCGCTACGCCGACGACGGCCCCCTGGTCCTCGACGACGTGTCCTTCCATGTCCGCGCGGGCGAGTTCGTGGCGATCGTCGGCCCCAGCGGCTGCGGCAAGTCCACCCTCCTGCGCCTTCTCATCGGCTTCGACAAACCGGTCTCCGGCAGCGTCCTCTACGACGGCCAGGACCTCGGTGCCCTCGACCAGTCGGCGGTGCGGCGGCAGTGCGGGGTGGTGCTCCAGCACGCGCAGCCGTTCACCGGTTCCATCCTGGACGTCATCTGCGGCACCGAGCCGTTCACGCCGGAGGAGGCGATGGCGGCGGCCGAGATGGCGGGGCTCGCCGAGGACATCAAGCGGATGCCGATGGGCCTGCACACAATCGTGGCGGGTAGTGGCGCTGTGTCGGGCGGCCAGCGTCAACGCCTCATGATCGCCCAGGCGTTGATCCGCCGACCGCGCATCCTCTTCTTCGACGAGGCGACCAGCGCCCTGGACAACGAGACCCAGCGCACGGTGATCGAGAGCACCAAGGCCCTCAACGCCACCCGCATCGTCATCGCGCACCGCCTGTCGACCGTCCTCGACGCGGACCGTGTCGTCGTCATGGAGGACGGCAAGGTCGCCCAACACGGGCCGCCCGCAGAGCTGTTGGCGGACACGGGCGGTCGGCTGCACGAGCTGGTGCGACGGCAGATGGCGTGACGGTCGACGGGCCCGGGATGCGTCAGTCCAGGCCCGGCACGGCCGCGCCGGAAGGGACCCCGGCCGCCAAGTAGCCGTCGTAGAACGCCTTCCAGGGCGCACCGGCACCGGAATGCGGTCCCTCGGCGCGCTCGCCGCGGGCCTTCGCGTCCAGGGCGGTCAGGCAGACCTCCCAGCCGGCGCCGTTGCGGGACGCGGTGTTCCCGGCGCTCAGGACGTTGGTGAGGGTGAAGCGGGTGCGCTTCTCCTCGACCTCCTCCAGGTCGAAGTGCAGTTCGTCGCCGCCCCATTCGAAGGAGAGGTGCCGGGGCGCGTCGACGGCGATGACCCGGCCGGTCGACTCCGGCATGTCGGGATCGCCGCTGAAGGTGACCGTGCCGCCGGGGCGCAGCTCGAACTCGGCGCGTGACGGGAACCATTGGGCGAGTTCGTCGGGGTCGGTCACGAACTGCCAGACGCGGTCGAGGGGTTGGTCGTAGGTGCGGCTGAAACGGACGGCGGGGCGGCCGTCGTCCAGCGTCAGGTACGTGCCGGTGAGATCGACGGACATGACGGATCAGTCCTTCGGGGTGGGGTGCGGGGTGTCGTCCTCCGACGTCTCGTCGAGGCGTTGGCCCAGCCGGTCCAGGCTGCGGTTCCACAGCTCGCGGTAGGGGGCGAGCCAGGCGTCGAGTGCGGCGATCGGTGCCGGGTCGAGGGCGTAGACGCGGCGCTGTGCGTCCTGTCGTACCCGGACGAGGCCCGCGTCCCGCAGCACCCGCAGATGCTTGGACGTGCTGGGCTGGCTCAGACCGCATGCCTCCACGATCTCGCCGACGGGCCGGGGCCGCTCCAGTAGCAGGGCGACGATGGCCCGCCGGTGGGGATCGGCGAGGGCGGTCCAGAGCGAGGCGTCGGACATGACTTCAATATTCCTCGGCGGTTATATTCCCGTCAAGGAATGCAGAGCCCCGGAACCGGGACCAGGACCGCATCCCCCTCAGGCGACCCGGCGGCCGTACCCCGCCGCGTCCCCGTGATCCACCCCGTGCGCCGCCCAGCTGTACAGATGCAGGTCGAGGCCGTCCGGGTCGTTGAACACCAGCAGCCAGCCGATCGAGGCCTCGATCACCGGCGAGTGCGGGATGCCGAGGGTGTCGAGGTGGGCGGCCCAGGCCTCGACGTCGGCGCGGTCCCGGACCGCGAAGCTGACCGGGTCGAAGCCCTGACAGCCGTGTGCCGCCTCGGAGTTGACCCGCAGGCAGAGCATGGAGTCGCCGAGTCCCGGGACCTCCCCCGCCACTCCGCGCACGACGCCGTCCGCGTCCGCGAACTCATGGGTGACCTTGAAGCCGAGGACGCGGCCGTACCAGTCGCGCGAGCGGTCGAGGTCGGTGACAGGCATCTTCACGTGGTGGATTCCGGCGAGCTCCGGCATGGCACCCACACTCCTCATCGCCCTGATTTCACGCCCTGATTCATTTCACCGCAGTACCACTGCGACGATTTACTTCTAGACTCCTCCCCATGTCCGACCCCGTCAACCAGAAGAGCAACCAGGCGAGCAACCCGAAGAGGCCCTACCGCTCGGCCAAGCGCGCCGAGGCGGCGGAGGCGACCCGCGCCCGCATCCGGGAGGCGGCCGCCCGGCTCTTCACGGAGAAGGGGTACACGGGCACGCGGATGAAGGAGGTGGCGGCGCTGGCCGGTGTCGGCGAGCGCACGCTGTACGACGCGTTCCCCACCAAGGCCGCCCTGTTCGGGCACACCCTGGGCGTCACGCTCGCCGGCGACGAGGAACCGGTCGCCGTGCCGGAACGCCCCGAGACCCTGGCGATCCGGGAGGAACCCGACCCCGAGCGCGCCATCGGCCGCACCGTCGACCAGATGACCGGCCTGCTGGAACGCGCCGGCGACCTGATCATGGTGACCGTCGAGGCGGCCGGCGCCGACCCGGACATGCGGGCGTCCGCCGACGCCGGCGCCGAGGCGACGTACGGCGTGCACCTCGCCCTGACCACGGCACTTCAGGAGCGCGGAGCCCTCCGCCCGGGCCTCGACGCGGGCACCGCCGCCGACACGCTGTACGCCCTGGCGTCACCGCACACGCATCAACTCCTGCGCAGGCACCGGGGTTGGACGCGGGACGCCTATCGGGCGTGGCTGCGAAGGGTGTTGGTCACGGAGTTGCTCGGTCCTCACTGAGCCCCGCCCTCCCAGAGTTCCGGCACCTCGCCTTCCCGGCTGTACATCTGGGTCGCCAACACCCGTACCGCCGCCGCGAATCGGTCCGGGTCGCGCAGGAACTCCATGTGGATGCCGGGGAATTCGACCCACGGCACGCCGATCCGCCGGGCGATCTCGATCGACGGCCGCGCGTAGTACGTACCGCGGTCCTCCGCGCCCGCGCCCAACACCACAGGAAACGGCGCCGACTTGAGCGCGGTCTCGTCGGGCCGGAAGGCGGCGAAGCCGGGCCACTCCGTGCCGAAGAGGTGGTCCTGGTTCCCGAGGAACCGCTTCCAGAGGTCGGCGGGCCAGCGGTACGTGCCCTCGCCGCGTGTCGTCTCCGCGAACCGGCGGCCGGCCGCGGGTGCCCCGCCCTGCTCGTACAGTGCGGCCAGTTCCGCGAAGAAGCCGCGCCCGGGGTCGCCGTCGGGCAGGACGTTCGCGGCGGGCGGTTCATGGGCGATGAGGCCCGCCATCACCTCCGGGTGCCGCGCGGCCAGCGTGAGGCCGATGATCGCGCCTCCGCTGTTGCCGAAGACCAGCGCCCGGCCGCCGGCCAGGCCGTCGATGAGCGCGCGGGCGTCGGCGGCCTGCACGGCGAGCTCCATCGGCACCGGTGACCTGCCGGAACTCCGCGAGTTGCCGCGTCGGTCGTACGAGATCACCATGAATGCGTCGGAAAGGGTCGCGGCGATGCCGGAGTAGTAGTCGGCGTCTCCCCCGGCCCCGCTGATCATCAACAGCGCCGGGCCGGTTCCGCGCACCTCGTAGTACAGCCCGGCCCCATCGACCTCGAAGACGCCACTGCGCATGCCTGCTCCCCGTCCTCAGCGAAACGTTGCCGTTTCGCTGAAAGTGCTCTAGTCTCCATGTGTACGAAACCGTTTCGTTTACGTTTTGGTAAACCCCGAACGACTTCCCTGGAGTGGTTCCCGATGTCCCAGAAGACATTGACCGAAGACACCCGGTCGGGTGCCGGGGAGGCGCAGTCCGCGTCCTCCTCCAAGCGCTGGTGGATCCTCGCGATCGTCGCCGTAGCGCAGCTGATGGTGGTCCTTGACGCCACCATCGTGAACATCGCCCTGCCGTCGGCCCAGAAGGACCTCGGATTCTCCGACGGCAACCGGCAGTGGATCGTCACCGCCTACGCCCTGGCGTTCGCCTCCCTGCTGCTGCTCGGCGGCCGGATCGCCGACCTGTTCGGCCGCAAGACCGCCTTCCTGGTCGGTGTCGTCGGATTCGCCGCCGCCTCCGCGCTCGGCGGCGCCGCCACCAGCTTCGAGATGCTGGTCACCGCACGCGCCCTCCAGGGTGTCGCGGGCGCACTGCTCGCGCCGGCCGCGCTCTCCCTGCTCAACACGACCTTCACCGACGCCCGCGAGCGCGCCAGGGCCTTCAGCGTCTACGGCGCCATCGCCGGCGCCGGTGGCGCGGTGGGCCTGCTGCTCGGCGGTGTGCTGACCGACGCCTTCGACTGGCGCTGGACGCTCTACGTGAACGTCGCCATCGCCTTCGTCGCCTTCGCGGGCGGCTGGGTACTGCTGAGCAACCACCGTGACGCCGCGGGCTCCAAGCTGGACGTGCCGGGCACGGTCCTGGTCGCCGGTGGCCTCTTCTCCCTCGTCTACGGCTTCTCCAACGCCGAGACGCACGACTGGAGTTCGCCGCAGACCTGGGGCTTCCTGATCGTGGGCGTCGTACTGCTCGCGGCCTTCACCTGGTGGCAGAACCGCGCCGCGCACCCGCTGCTGCCGCTGCGCATCCTGCTCGACCGCGACCGGGGCGCCTCGTTCCTCGCCGTGCTGATCACCGGTGCGGGCATGTTCGGCGTGTTCCTCTTCCTCACCTACTACCTCCAGCTGAACCTCGGCTTCAGCCCCACCAAGACCGGTGTCGCGTTCCTGCCGATGATCGGCGCCCTGATGGTCATGGCGCAGATCGGCACCACGATGCTCGTGCCGCGTGTCGGCCCGAAGGTGATCATCCCGCTGGGCTTCGCCATCGCCATGGTCGGCATGGCCTGGCTGACCGACATCGGGACCAGCTCGTCCTACGCGACCCATGTCCTGCCGCAGCTGATCGTGATCGGCGCCGGTCTCGGCATGGTGATGCCGCCCGCGATGCAGCTCGCCACGGGCGGCGTGGCCGCCGAGGACGCTGGTGTCGCCTCGGCGACGGTCAACGCCATGCAGCAGGTGGGCGGTTCGATCGGTACGGCGCTGCTGAACACGCTGGCCGCGAGCGCCGCGACCGACTACCTGGCCGGGAAGGACGCGCGCAGCAAGCTGGTCCAGGCGCAGGCGACGATCGAGAGCTACACCACCGCGTTCTGGTGGTCGGCGGGCTTCTTCGCCGCGGGCACGGTGATCGCGTTCGTGCTCTACCGTCGCGGGGTCCCGCAGCAGGACGCGGACGCCGCACCGGTCGTCCACATGTGACCGGCTCCGCCCGAGCCTGAGCCGCACAGACCGAGGGGCCGCCGTCCGCAGGGAGACGGCGGCCCCTCTTCTCCGGAGTGACGCTTGAACAGAAGTCAACCTCCGGAACCGAAATTCACCTTGTCGAGTGAACCAGATCTTGCGCACGGCGTGTCGGGGATGCCGGGGGCTCCTCCGGGGTAACTACCGAGACCGAATGCGCCCCGTGCCGAGGTGGAGCGGCCATGACAGCGGAAGCGGACGAACGCGACAGTCCCACAGCCAACTCCTGTGCCCGTACGCGGTCGAGGGGCCCCTTCACGGTGGTCGAGGTCTCGGGCGAGATCGACATGGCGACGGCCGACCTCGTCGTAGAACATCTGGACGCCGCGACGGCGGTCGCGGAGCCCGACGTGCTGGTGGACCTGCGGCCCGTCGAGTTCTTCGACTGCTCGGGGCTGCGTGTCCTGTGCCGGGCCGAGCGGCGGGCCAGGGAGCGCGGCGGCCGGCTGCGGATCGTCTCCGACGGACCGCGCATCGACCGGCTGTTGCGCGCCTCGGGGCTGCTCGGCCGCTTTCCGCCGCTCCGCGTGCTGCCCTCGCGGACCGAGCGGCCGCAACGATGACAGGGGCCGGCACGGGCGACCCCACACCGCCCGGCCGACCCCTGGATGCGGGACCGCAGTGCTCCGTGACAGGGGCACGCACTCCCCAGCTACGGACCCTCCCTGGTACTCACGGAGACCGTGCGATCCCGGTCTCTCAGAACGTGAAGACGCCTCCGTATCCGTAGGAGTCCTTCACGCACTCGTTGGAGAAGACGCGCTCGTAGGAGACGCGTCTGCCCTGCCAGACACCGTCGATCGTGACGACGACGGGGCGGTAGAGCTTGTTGCAGAGCACGTCGTCCCGGGCCGACAGGGCGTCGAAGTCGCCCCCGACGCCGCGCAGTTCGGCGCAGGCCGCAGCAGCGGCCGGGTGGGTGCCCGAGGAGGTCGGCGCGCAGGTGAGGGTCACCGCGCGTTCCGGTGTGGCGAGGGCGGCGTCGTCGCCGTGGCCCATGGTGAGCACCAGGGCCGAGGGGGCGTAGAGCGCGGCCGGGCCGGCTCCGTGGGCGGCGAGGGCGGACCCGGTCAGGGGTCCGCAGACGGCGGTGGCCGTCAGGCCCAGGGTCGCTGCCCAGCGCGCGGTGTTCCGCATTGTGTGCATCCTTCCGCTCGGTACGGACCGATCACGAAACGATCGGTTCGAAGAGGTGCCGGTCCCGCTCGGTCGGTGCCGGACCGGCGGGCGCCACTCTGCCGAGTCCGTCGCGGAAACTCACATCCCACCCACAGGTTTCAGTAACCTTGCGTATTGAATCAGTGGCGTGAAGTCACAGAATTCGAACGCGCGAACCCCGTAACCACACGGTTCTTGATCGCCAGAGCGGGTCGGATGGCCGGTTTACCCGTGCTCGCCAATCGTCCTGAAACAGTCCCGAAACATTCCGCTTCAGCTCTCGGCGCACTCCGCCGCAGCCCCTTGCCTTCGCTCCGCTCGCGAGTAATCGTCATTACATGATTACGACAGAGCAGCAGGAGAAGCTTCGCGGCTGGTTCACCGGCCGTCTGCCCGACGACCTGTTCGAGGAGCTGGTCGAGGTCACGGTCGACCGTGAGGAGGTCACCGTCATCGGCCGCATCCCCGCGCCCAAGCTCACCGAGGGCGTCTCGGACGCCGAGAAGGAGGCGGCCGTCCAGGGCCGCGTGCAGGAGTTCCGCGAGCGCACCCGGGAGACCCGGATCGCCCTCGCCCGCGAGGCCGAGCACCGGTTCCGCAGGAAGGTCTCGTGGGGTGTGGAGTGCGCCGGGGAACGCTCCCTGTTCACTCACATCGCCGCGCCCGTCATGACCCGGCTGCGCCAGCCCGAGCGCCAGGTCCTCGACACCCTCATCGCCGCCGGCGTGGCCCGCAGCCGCAGCGACGCGCTCGCCTGGTGCGTCCGCCTCGTCCAGCGTCACACCGACGACTGGCTCAGCGAACTCCGCGACTCCCTCGAACACGTCCAGCGGGTCCGCGCCCAGGGCCCCGACGCCGAACCGGAGGACGTCCCGGGCGACAGCGCGTAGGAACAGCGGTGGATGATTCCTCCACCCACGGCACGGAAGATGGATGAACCGTCCTCTGGTGCGGGTGTCACGGCCGGCCATAACGTCGGCAGACCCCCTGAGGACGGCATCCGCTCACCCCGCCCACCCCGCGCGCGTGAACGGCCGTCCCCTCCGCCACCGCGCCACAACGCGCTCCACCGCCGTCCCCCGCTGGAGCCCCCTTGTCCGAGCAGCCCGCCCCCTCCCCCGCCGCACCGAGCCAGTCCCTGACCGAGGTCGAGACCTACGGCGTCGAGCGCATCCCCGACGCGGACCGCACCGCCACCCCGCTCGACCTGTTCCGGGTCGCGTTCGGCGGTGCCAACACCTTCTCCACCTGCGTGCTGGGCGCCTTCCCGATCCTGTTCGGCCTCTCCTTCTGGCAGGGCCTCGCGGCCACGCTCCTGGGAGTCGTCGTAGGCGCCCTGATCCTGTGCCCGATGGCGGTGTTCGGCCCGGTCAACGGCACGAACAACGCGGTCGCCTCCTCCGCGCACCTGGGCGTGCACGGCCGGGTCGTCGGCTCGTTCCTGTCCCTGCTCACCGCCGTCGCGTTCTTCTCCATCTCGGTGTGGAGCTCCGGCGACGCCCTGGTCGGCGGGGCGCACCGCCTGTTCGGCCTGGAGCAGAGCACGCTCTCCTACGTCGTCGCGTACGCGCTGTTCGCGGTCCTGGTCCTTGCCGTCTGTGTCTACGGCTTCCGGTTCATGCTGTTCGTCAACAAGATCGCCGTGCTGTCCGCGACGGTCCTGTTCCTGCTCGGCGCGATCGCCTTCGCCGGTGACTTCGACCCGTCGTACGCCGGTGTCTTCACGTCCTCGGCGGACGCGGCGACCCAGGCGCTGTTCTGGCCGTCGTTCATCGGCGCGGCCCTGATCGTGCTCTCCAACCCGGTCTCCTTCGGCGCGTTCCTAGGCGACTGGTCGCGCTACATCCCGGCGAACACCCCGCGCCGCAAGGTGATCGGCGCCGCGTTCCTCTCCCAGATCGCGACCCTGCTGCCCTTCGTCTTCGGCCTGGCGACCGCGAGCATCATCGCCGCGAAGGCCCCCAAGTACGTCGATCCGGCCGCCCCCAACTTCGTGGGCGGACTGCTCGCGATCTCGCCGAGCTGGTTCTTCCTGCCGGTCTGTCTGCTGGCCCTGATCGGCGGCATGTCGACGGGCACGACCTCGCTCTACGGCACCGGGCTCGACTTCTCGTCGGTGTTCCCGCGGCTGTCGCGGGTGCAGGCGACGTTCCTGGTCGGCGTGCTGTCGATCGCGTTCATCTTCGTCGGGCGGTTCGGCTTCGACCTCGTCCAGTCGATCTCCACCTTCGCCACGATGATCATCACCTGTACGACTCCGTGGATGGTCGTGATGATGCTGGGCTTCTACACCCGGCGCGGCTGGTACGACCCGGACGCCCTCCAGGTCTTCAACCGCCGTCAGCGCGGCGGGCGTTACTGGTTCGCGCACGGCTGGAACTGGCGCGGCATGACCGCCTGGTGGGTGGCCGCCGTCGTCGGTGTGCTGTTCACCAACATCCCGGGGCAGTTCGTCGGCCCCCTCGGCGACCTGGCCAACGGCGTCGACATCAGCCTGCCGCTGTCGCTCGCCGTCGCCGCCGTGCTGTTCCTCGGCCTGCTCCGGCTGTTCCCCGAACCCCGGGCCGCGTACGGGCCCGAGGGGGCGCGGCTGGCCCGTACCGTCGAGGTCCCGGTGCCGCCGATCACCGGCCCCGGAGCGGACGTCGACGCGCCCGCGCCGGCCACCGCGAGCAGCTGATGCCGGCCTGGTTCGACCTGTCGGTGCCCGTCGTCACCGGGATGCCCGTGTATCCCGGTGACCCGGCCGTCGAGGTCTCCCCCGCGCTGCGCGCACCCCGCGACGGCGTCAACGTCCTTCAGCTGCACATGGGTTCGCAGTCGGGCACGCATGTCGACGCCCCCTACCACGTGGACGACGCGTGGCCCCGCCTCGACGAGCTGCCCCTGGAGCGCTTCGCCGGGCACGCGGTGGTGGCCGACGTACGGGGGCTGCCGGACCGGGCGCCGATCACGCCCGGCCTACTGGCGCCCGCGCTGGGGCAGTTGAGGCCCGGGTCCCTCGTTCTGCTGGCCACGGGCTGGTCCGCGTACTGGGGCACCGACCACTACCTCGCGCACCCGTGGCTCACCCCGGAGGCGGCCGAGGCTCTTGTCGCGGCGGGGGTCCGTACGGTCGCGGTCGACGCCCTGAGTGTCGATCCGACGCCCGAACCCGGCGACGCTACGGCCGACTTCGGGCTGCCCGCCCACCGGGTGCTGTGCGGCGCGGGCGGGGTGATCGCCGAGAACCTCACGGGTCTGGAGCAGCTGGTGGGCATCGCGGACGTGGAGTTGTTCCTGTTCCCGCTGCGGCTGCCGGGGGCGGACGGTGCGCCGGTACGGGCCGTGGCGCGGGCGGTCTGATCGTTCCGGGAAGTGTCGTTGTCAGACCCGGCGGTTACGTTGGGATCATGACTCGATTCGTGGTGGTGGCGGGGGCGTGGCTCGGTGCGTGGGCGTGGGACGAGGTGGTGCCCGAGCTGCGCGGAGCCGGGCACGAGGTCCATGCGCTGACCCTGTCCGGGCTGACGGAGAAGCAGGGGGTTCCGGCCGGGCAGCGGACCCATGTCCAGGACGTCGTCGACGAGGTCGAGCGCCTCGATCTGCGGGACGTCGTCCTGGTCGGACACAGCTACGCAGGTGTTCCTGTCGGTCAGGCCGCCGAGCGGATCGGCGATCGGCTCGCCCGGGTGGTGTTCGTCGACGCGAACGTGCCGGTCGACGGGCAGTCGTTCCTGGACAGCTTCCCGAGCGACCACGTCAGGAAGTCGCTCGACGAGAACGACGGCGGCTGGCCGCCCCTGGACCCGGACGACTACGCGGGCCAGGACCTCACGGACGAGCAGATCACCCGCATCATCACCGAGGGGACCACACACCCGGGTGCCACGCTGACCGAACCGGCGGTCCTGGCCCACCCGTTGGCCGACCTGCCGGCCACGTACGTCAAGTGTCTGCTCGACGGCGACGAGTTGCCGGACCCGGTGGACGAGCTGGTCGGGAGCGGGCGCTGGGAGCTGGTCCGGATGGACACGGGACACTGGCCGATGTTCTCCCAGCCCCGCGAACTGGCCCGTGTCCTGCACGAGTCGGCCACCCGGTCCTGACGTACGCGCGGACCCCGACCCGTCTCCCCCGTCCCGACAAGGATTCCGCATGTCCCCCACGAAGAACGTCCTGGCCGTCGTCCCACCCCACATGGGCGGCCGGAGAGCTGGAGCCGGCCTCGCGACGCTGCTGCCCGAGGGCGTGGACGTCACCGTCGCCGAGACCGTCGACGAGGACCCGCGAGCCCTGCGCGCGGCGCACGTCGTCATCACCGCGCTCTCCCCGGTGACCGCCGAACACCTCGCCGCAGCCCCGGAGTTGGAGCTCGTCCAGTGCGCGAGTCACGGCTTCGACTACGTCGACCTGGACGCCGCGCGCGCCCAAGGGGTGGTCGTCTGCACCATCGGTTCCAGCGGTGCCGAGGCGCAGAACGTGGCCGAGCAGACCTTCGCCCTGATGCTGGCGCTGGCCAAGCAGCTCGTCCCCGCGCACACCGCACTCGTCGAGGGCGACTGGGCGCTCCCCCGCCTCCAGCGCTCCCTGACCGAGCTGTCCGGCAAGACGCTCGGCATCGTGGGCCTGGGCGCCATCGGGCAGCAGGTCGCCCGCCGCGCGGCCGCGTTCGACATGACCGTCGTCTACGCCGGCCGACGTCCCGTCCCCGAGGAGACGACCGCCCGGCTCGGCGGCGCCCGCCACGTCCCGCTCGACGAACTGCTCCGCCTCTCCGACTACGTCACCCTGCACACGCCGCTCACCGACGGGACCCGGCATCTCCTGAACGCGGAGCGGCTCGCGCTGCTCAAGCCGACCGCGTTCGTGATCAACACCGCGCGGGGCGCCCTGATCGACCAGGACGCCCTGGCGGACGCGCTCGAAACGGGCGCCCTCGCGGGTGCGGGACTGGACGTCTTCGACCCCGAACCGCCCACCCCGGCCCTGCGGTTGCTCAAGGCCCCGAACGTGGTGCTCTCGCCGCACGTAGGCGGCGTGACCCGGGAGACGGTGCTCCGGATCGCGCTGGCCGCCGTACAGAACGCCGCCGGCTATCTGACCGGCAACGCGCCTGCCGACGTGGTCAGTTGAGCCGGTCCGCGATCTTCGCGGGGCGCGGTGACGGGGCTCCCGTGCCGGCGATCGACAGCGAACCGGGGCTGGCCGTCACCGAGTCGGTCAGCCAGCGTTGCGCGGTGGAGCCGTCGCGGACCTTGAGGACGATGTCGGCGCCCGGGTCCTTGTTCGTCGAGGTGAGTGCGAGTTCCGAGTTCCAGCGGGGCAGCAACTCGCCCTGCACGGTGAGGTCGTAGCGGACGTCGTTGGCACGCTTGGTCTTCGCGTCGGCGCAGGTGCCGAGGACGACGACACCGGCGTCCGCGTGCGAGTCCAGGCACAGCCCGGGGCTCGCGACGCTGCGCAACAGCCCGTCGGTGTCGTAGGACCACTCCTGGGTCTCGGCCGACGAGCAGACGGCCAGGACGGTGGCGGCGCCGGCCTTCGCGGTGCCCTTGATGTCGAGGCACAGGCCGGCCGCGGCGTTGTGCAGCCGCGTCCGCTGGGGTGTGGCGGGGAGCCGGGCCGTGCCGGGGGCCGACGCGTGTCCGGAGCCGCTGTTCGTGGTGCTGGAGGCGACCGGACCGGTGCCGCCACCGTCGTGGTCCGGCCACAGGACGACGGCGAACACCGTCGCGAGGATCCCGGCACCGATCAGGCCGACGCCGACGAACAGTGATCGGGAGGACCGGGACGCGCGGGCCGCCCGGGCCGCGTCCACGATGCGGCGGCCGGGTGCGGGGATCCGGGACAGCAGCCGGTGTCGCCCCGTGCCGCCGCCGGTGTTTCCGCCGTGCCGGGAGGCGGCCCTCGTCCGCGTGTCGCGGCGGGCGCGGCCGGGCCGTGATTCGAGGTAGCCGCGGGCTCCCCAGCCGAGCACCGCCTCGGCGAGGAGGACTCCCAACCCGCCTTCGAAATAGCTGAGTTGTTCGGCGGCGAAACGGCAGTAGCGGCACTGGGCGAGATGCTGCTGGACATCCGGCAGCAGTGCGCCGCCGCGGCGAATCGGGACGTCGAGGAGCCGGTTGTAGAAGCGGCAATCCTGGGTCGGCGCGAGTTCCCGGTGGGCGCGTACACAGCCTTCGCGGAATTTTTCGTGCGCCTGCTGGAGAGCGGCCGACGCGTTGTCGGTATCCATGCCGAGCAGGGCCGCCGGGACGGTTATCGACTCGGCCTCGACCTCGGTGTGCCACAGCAGACACTGGGCGAACGGCGGAAGGGTCTGGAAAGACCGCTCGGCGAGCTTGCGATTTTCGGCGGTCATGGACTTCGCGGCACGCATGGCGCGGCCCCCGGAGGGTTTCTCCAGGTCCGGCAGAACACTGGATATTCGCTCTTCCGCGGCCCACTCCCGGATCGTGTCGCGCACGGTCAGCAGCAGCCGGGGCCGCAGCGCCACACCGTGTTCGCCGAACGTCAGCCGGTCGAACACCCGGTGGAAGGCGGCCGCGGCGGCCATGGCGGGAATGGCTCCCTCGGCGGCGAGACAGATGCCCGCGTAATCCTGGACCGGCCGCCAGTGCCGCGCCATGAGCAGTGCTACGGAATGAGCGGCCTCGCCCTCCGGACGGCCCCGCAGCCGGGCGGCCAGGGTCTCGTCGGATTCCTCGGGGGCACCGCCGTCCGGCGGTGGGTAAGGAGGACGAGGAGGGTGCGGGATGGACACGGAGTGGATTCCTCGGATTCGCTTCATCAACAGGTCAATGAGCCCCGGGCATTGCCCCCGCGCGGGTGATTCACCCTTGCACAACCCATCGAACCCAACAAGGCACTTGGGTAACTTCCACCTCGTTGAAAGTAAGTCAGATGCGGTGACAACTCGGTTCACTCGCACCGGCTTTCGACTTTCCATGCGCCCCGTGTGAACCATGCGCACACGCCGGTGTGTCGCGCACGCTCCCGGCGCACCGCTCACCGCGGTCCACTGGATCCGGCCCTTCTCGGAGGCCACGCGCTGGACGGCGGCTCTCCCGCGCCAAACGGCCGCCGACCTTGCTCCTCCCGCCCTCGGTCGGCGGCCCCGAGGGCGGGGGCGGCCCACCCCCGCCCTCCCCGCATCAGGCCACGGCTGATCAGTCCACGGCCCCGCCGATGGTGTCGAGTTCGGCGATCGCGTCGGCGGGCAGCGCCAGGTCCGCGGCGGCGATGTTGTCGCGCAGATGCGCGCGGGACGAGGTGCCCGGGATCAGCACGGTGGTGGCCGAGCGCTGCAACAGCCAGGCCAGGGCGACCTGTTGGGGCGAGGCGTCCAGCCGGGCGGCGACGTCGGAGAGGGTCCGCGACTGAAGCGGGGTGAAGCCGCCGAGCGGGAAGTACGCGGCGAACGCGATGTTCTCCGCGGCACACCGCTCGACGAGGGCGTCGTCCTCCCGGTTGGCCAGGTTGTACAGGTTCTGCACGGTGACGACCGGCGCGATGGCCTGGGCCTCGGTCAGCTGGGCGGCGGAGACCGTGCTCACCCCGAGGTGCCGGATCAACCCGGCCTTCCGCAGCTCGGCGAGCGCACCGAACTCCTCCCCGATCGACTCCTCGTGGGCGCCGTGATCGGAGCCGGCCCGCAGGTTCACCACGTCGAGCGCGTCGAGCCCGAGGTTGCGGAGGTTGTCGTACACCTGGGCCTTGAGGTCCTCGGGGTGCCGGGACATGATCCAGCTGCCGTCGGGGCCGCGCCGGGCGCCGACCTTGGTCACGATGCGCAGGTCCTCCGGGTACGGGTGGAGGGCCTCCCTGATGATCTCGTTGACGACGACCGGGCCGTAGAAGTCGCTGGTGTCGATGTGGGTGATGCCCCGCTCGACGGCCTCGCGGAGGACGGCCACCGCTTCGGTACGGTCCTTCGGCGGGCCGAAGACGTGGGGGCCGGCGAGTTGCATGGCGCCGTATCCCATGCGGGTGACGGTGAGGCCCTCGGCGAGGGTGAGGGTGCCGCCGGAGACGGAGTCGGCCATGATGGCGCGCCTTTCGATCGGGGAGTGGACGCTTCGGTCCTGCCACCGACTCTGCGCCGGTCCCGGCCGGGCAGGCAGTACCCGGATGTTCCTGGTAGTGGCAGGGCCACGCACCTCCGCGGATTCGGACCTACGGTGGTGGGTGTGGACAGCAAGAACGCGCTCGGGGAGTTTCTGCGGGCCCGCCGTGAGCGGGTCCGGCCCGAGGACGTGGGCCTGAGCGGCGGCGGGCTGCGCCGGGTGCCGGGGCTGCGCCGGGAGGAGGTCGCCCTGCTGGCCGGTATCAGCTCCGACTACTACCTGCGCCTGGAGCAGGGCCGGGACCGCAACCCGTCGGTGCAGGTGCTGGAGGCGCTGGCCCGGGTGCTGCGCCTGGACGCGTCCGCGACCGCCCATCTTCTGAGCCTGGCGCAGCCGGAGCGGCCGGCCGTGTCCCGCAGGAGGGCCAGGCGGCCCGAGGCGGTACCGGCGAGCGTCCGCGAACTGCTGGACACCTGGTCCGCCCACCCGGCGTATGTACAGAACCGGTTCACGGACTGCCTCGCGGCCAACGCGCTGTGCCGGGCCCTCTCCCCGAACTACACACCGGGTGCGAACCTGCTGCGGGCGGTCTTCCTGGACCCCGGCGAGCGCGAACTGCGCCGCGACTGGGACGAGTTGACCGCCGAGGGCGTGGCGACCCTGCGCGGTCACATCGGCCCCGACGTCGACGATCCCCGGCTGGTGGAGCTGGTGGGCGAGCTGTCGGTGCGCAGTGACCGCTTCCGGCTGCTGTGGAGCCGCCACGAGGTACGGCCCATGCTCGGCCGGACCAGTCTCCTCAGCCACCCGCTCGTCGGCGACTTCGAGCTGCGGTCGAACAAGTTCGAGATCCCGGGCACGAACGCGTTGAGCGTGGTCGTCTTCCACGCCGAGCCGGGGAGCCGCAGCGCGGAACTGCTGGGTCTGCTGGGCAGCCTCGCCGCGTCCGACGACGATCCCCGCGAGGAGAGCCCACGGTCGCACGAGGAGAACGCCCGCCAGGACGACGACCGCTGACGGACGCGTCGAAGCTGCCGCTCAGATCTGCCAGGAACGCAGCCGGTCCGCCGCGCCGTAGACATCGGTCTTGCCGGAGATCAGATCGCGGGCGAGGTCGACGAGGGCGCCGTAGGGCGGATCGATGCCGACACCGCTCACGAACATGTAGGCGACCGCCGTGGCGCAGGCGAAGCGGGCGTTGGCCGAGGGCAGGGGCTTGAGCAGGGCGACGGTGTGCAGCAGGGCGGTGGCCCGCCAGGCCGGGTCGGAGTCGACTCCGAGGCGGGGCGGATCGACGCGGTGCCGGGCTACGGCCGCCACTAACGCGGAGAAGTCGTTGATGGTGGGCTGGTCCGGCAGGACTTCCTCATGGCGCTGGAGCAGCCAGGGCACGTCGATATGGATGGCGGGGATGACGGGCATGCGTCAGGCGACCCGCCCCTCGCCCTTGGCCGCCGGTTCGTCGTCGGGGAACGCGGCGGCGAACTCGTCGGCGTGCGTGGCGAAGAACCGGCGGAACGCCTCGGCGCCTTCCTGAAGCGCCCGGTGCCGAGCGATGTCGGCCGCGGCCGCCTCGCGCACCAGCGCCTTCATCGACGTACCGCGCTCCTTGGCGATCTGCCGCAGGTCCTCTAGCTCGCGGTCGCTGAACTCCACGTTGAGAGCTGGCATCCCAACACGGTACCGCTCGGGTACTTACCCGTAAATACCCCCAGGTCAAGAGCATCACCCGACGGTACCGAGCGGGTCCCGTCAGGCCTCAGCTCCATGTCCGAATCCCGCCGGACTCGACCGCCGTTCCGGAGCAGACTCATCTCCATGACCACTCTCTACACACTCACCGACAGCCCCGTGGGCGAGCTGCTCCTGACCGGCGAGAAGTCGGCCGACGGCACCACCCTCACCTCCCTGACCATGCCGGACCACCCGGGCATCCCCGCCGACTGGCAACGCGACGACGCGGCCTTCGCCGAGGCCACCCGCCAGCTGTCCGCGTACTTCGCCGGACACCTCACCCGCTTCGAACTCCCGCTGGCCGCCGAGGGAACGGAGTTCCAGCAGCGGGTCTGGCAGTCGCTGGACGAGATCCCGTACGGCACCACGACGACCTACGGCGCCCTCGCCGAACGCCTGGGCGTACCGCGCGCCGAAGTCCGGGCACTGGGCGCGGCCCTCGGCGCCAACCCGCTGCTGCTGGTACGCCCGTGCCATCGCGTGATCGGCGCGGACGGCTCGATGCGCGGGTACGCCGCCGGTGTCGAACGCAAGGTCCAACTCCTCACCCATGAGGGCGCGTTGCAGCCGATGCTCGGCTGACGGAGGACCGGGACGGAGAAGGAGGAGTCATGGATCGCACCAACTGGCCCGCGCTCGCAGCGGAGTTGGACGAGCACGGCAGCGCGCCGACCGCCCGACTGCTGACACCGGCCGAGTGCCGCGACCTGGCCGCGCTGTACGAGAAGCCGGAACTGTTCCGCACCACGGTCGACATGGCCCGGCACCGCTTCTGCTCCGGCGAGTACCGCTACTTCACCCACGACCTGCCCGCACCCGTCGCCGCCCTGCGCGCCGCGCTCTACCCACTCCTGCTGCCGATCGCCCGGGACTGGGCGGCCCGGCTCGACCGCCCGGCCCCCTGGCCCGACGAGCTGGACGAGTGGCTCGCCCGCTGCCACGACGCCGGCCAGGACCGTTCGGCACAGATCCTGCTCCGCTACGGCGAGGGCGACTGGAACGCCCTGCACCGCGATGTCTTCGGCGAGTTGGTCTTCCCGCTCCAGGTGGTGATCGGCCTCGACGAGTACGGCACGGACTACACCGGCGGCGAGTTCCTGATGGTCGAACAACGTCCCCGCGCCCAGTCCCGGGCCACCGCGACCCCGCTCCGGCAGGGCCACGGCCTGGTGTTCACGACGAGGGACCGACCGGTTCGAACGAAGCGCGGCTGGTCGTCCGGACCCATGCGACACGGGGTGAGCACCGTACGCTCCGGCAGGCGGCACGCGTTGGGCTTGGTGTTCCACGACGCTGCCTGAAATCGCCGGGGAGGCGTCCCGGCCGTGGGGACCGGCGAAGCCCGGTCCTTCAGGGGCGCGGGGAACTGCGCGCCCAGCCCCCACCGGCCGTGGCCGAGCGAACGCCCCAAAGCCCCTACCACCAACGATCAACGCGCGGCCTCCTCCAACTCGGGCTCGGACATGGGCAAGGCATGCGGATTGACGGACGGCCCGTGGTGTCGCCGTACGGCAAGACAAGCGACCGCCCCGGCCAGCAGAACGGCGACCGCGACATACACGGCCGGCCCCATCGCATGGACGAAGCCGTGGCCGAACACCTCACCACCAAGCGCACGCATCCGCTCGGCGACGCCACGCGGAACCCCGGCCGGCGCACCAACCTGCTGCCCGGCACCGACGTCGGACTCCCCCTTCGAGAACGCGGCGACGAACGACTCCCGGTAGGCGACGGGGAGTTGACCGGCCCGAGCCCGTGCCTGCTCGGTCAGGGAGGAGGCGAGCTGGGCCTGGAGCACCGCTCCGATCACAGCGCCGGCGAGCACCGACCCGACCTGCCGGAGCGCGTTGGTGACACCGGACGCGGCACCGGCGAGCCGGGGCGGGACGTTCCGCATGACCTCCGTGGCCATGGGCGCGAAGGTGCAGCCGACGCCCAACCCCGTGAGGAACAGCGGGAACGCGACGGTCAACCAGCCCGTGCCGACGTCCGCGACGCCGACGACCCACACAAGCCCGCCCGCCCAGGCGAGCAGCCCGCCCATCAGGATGAACTTGCCCCCGACCTTGTCCGCGAGCGCCCCGGCGGGCCCCGCCATCACGAACGAACCGAGGGCGACGGGCAACAGCACGAGCCCCGCCTTCTGCGCGCTGAAGCCGAGCACGGACTGGAGATAGATCGTCAGGGTCAGGAACATCCCGACCACGCCGAACGACACGGTGACGCCGACGAAGTTGATGAGGCTGAAGTCGCGGTCCTTGAACAGCGAGAAGGGGACCAGGGGTTCACCGTCCTGCTGCCCGCGCTCGTGCAGCAGGAAGCCGGCGAAGAGGACTACGGCCGCGCCGAACAGGCTCCAGATCCAGGCGTTCCAGTCGTACCGCTGTCCCTCGGTCAGCCCAAACGCCAGGCAGAACAGGGCAGTTGAGGCGAGGGTGACGCCGAGGGTGTCGAAGCGGCGCCGTACCGTGCGCCGGGCGCCCGGGATGATCGCCATGGTCAGGACGAGCACCAGCGCGCCGATCGGCAGGTTGACGAAGAAGATCCAGCGCCAGGACAGATGGGTGATCAGCACCCCGCCGAGGATCGGGCCGAGCGCGCCGGACACCCCCGCCACGGCGCCCCAGATGCCCATCGCGACACCACGCCGGTCGGCCGGGAACACCTCGGCGATGATCGACAGGGTCTGCGGCATGAGCAGCGCCGCGCCCAGCCCCTGCACCGCGCGGAACCCGATGAGTTGGGCCGGGTCCTGCGCGAGGCCGCAGGCGAGGCTGGCCAGCGTGAACAGGGCGACTCCGGCGGCGAACAGGTTGCGTTTGCCGCGCAGGTCGCCGAGGCGGCCGCCGGTGATCAACAGGACGGCCAGCGCCAGCGTGTAGGCGTTGACGATCCACAGGATCTCGTCCAGGGACGCGTCGAGGTCCTCGCCGAGCTGCGGGATCGCGATGTTCACGATCGTCAGGTCGAGGAGGGTCATGAAGAACCCGAGCGAGAGCGTGCCGAGGATCGCCCAGGGGTTGCCGTGCCACTTCTTGAACACGATGTCGACTCCTTACGTCCGACTGCGCGTCCGACGACGGGTCGGACTCGCGTTCAAGAGGGCGGACGCCCGACGGGTGTGACACGGCGCGAATTTCCCGAGACGTACGTCACATTCAGGCCGTCCGCTGTCACATTCCGACCCCCGCCGCCCCTCGCAGTAGTGAGCACGCCACTGGGGAGGCGCATACATGTCCGAGTTCTCCGAGATCGCTGTCACCGATGAGGCGACCACTGAGGCGACCACTGAGGCGACCACTGTCTTCATGGACCATCGGGAGCTGCTGTTCGGTCTCGTCTACAACATGCTGGGCAGCGTCGCCGACACCGAGGACGTCCTCCAGGAGACCTGGCTGTCCTGGACGGCCCGCGCCCGGCGCGCCCCGCTCGGCACCATCGCCAACCCGCGCGCCTATCTCGTCCGCATCGCCGTCAACCACGCCCTCCAGCGCCGCGCCACGATCACCCGCCGTCGGGAGACGTACGTCGGCCCGTGGCTGCCGGAGCCGTTGGTCGACCAGGCCGCCGACGGCGACCCCGAGGACCCCGCGTCGCGCGCCGAGTCCGTGTCGCTGGCCATGCTGGTCGTCCTGGAGTCGCTGACGCCGCTGGAACGCGCGGTCTTCGTCCTCAACGAGGTGTTCGGGTACGCCCACACCGAGATCGCGGACATCATCGACCGCACCCCGGCCGCCGTACGGCAGCTCGCGCACCGGGCGCGGGCCCATGTGCACGCGCGGCGGCCGTTGTACGAGGCGCATCCCCGGGTGCGGCGGGAGGCGACCGAGCGGTTCGTGCGGGCCGCGATCGGCGGGGACATCGCCTCGCTGATGGAGATCCTCGCGCCGGACGTCACGGTGTGGACCGACAGCGGGGGCAACCGGAAGCCGGCGGGACTGCGCCCGGTGCACGGGCGGGACAAGGCCGTCCGCCTCATCAACTCCTTCGCGACCCGGCGCCGCGGCCCCCAGGACCTGGAGCTGCGCTACCGGCGCGTCAACGGCGACGACGCGGCCGTGCTGTTCGAGGGCGACTCGCCGTACGCGGTGATGGTCATGGACCTCACGCCCGAGGGCGACCAGGTGTCCGGCGTCTACATCGTCACCAACCCCGAGAAACTCACGCACGTGCACAAGGACGAGGAGGAGGACCAGTGACCGGCACCTCCGACACCTCCGACACCTCGCGGGGCGAACGCGTCGCCGACTGGTTCGACGGCCGCCTCGGCATCCACACCCTCGGCAAGCAGTACTTGCGGAAGGTGTTCCCGGACCACTGGTCGTTCCTGCTCGGCGAGATCTGCCTCTACAGCTTCGTGGTGCTGATCCTGACGGGCGTCTACCTCACGCTCTTCTTCCACCCGTCGATGAACGAGGTGACGTACCACGGGAGTTATGTCCCCCTGAACGGCATCCGCATGTCCGACGCCTACGCCTCGACGCTGCACCTCAGCTTCGACGTGCGGGGCGGGCTGCTGGTCCGGCAGTTGCACCACTGGGCGGCGCTGGTCTTCATCGCCGCGATGCTCACGCACATGATGCGGCACTTCTTCACGGGCTCGTTCCGCAAGCCGCGCGAGCTCAACTGGCTGTTCGGCTGGACCCTGTTGTTCCTGGGCCTGTTCGAGGGCCTCTTCGGCTACTCGCTCCCGGACGACCTGCTGTCGGGCACGGGCATGCGCTTCGTGGACGGCGCGCTGCTGTCGGTGCCGATCGTCGGGACGTACCTGTCGATGTTCCTGTTCGGCGGCGAGTACCCCGGCCACGACATCGTGTCCCGCTTCTACTCACTCCACGTCCTGCTGATCCCCGGCATCATGGCGGCACTGGTGGTCGTCCACCTCCTGCTGGTCGTCCACCACAAGCACACCCAGTTCGCGGGCCCCGGTCGCACCGAACGCAACGTGGTGGGCTCCCCGTTCATGCCGGTGTACCTCGCGAAGGCGGGCGGCTTCTTCTTCCTGGTCTTCGGCGCCCTCACCCTCCTCGCGGCGGTGGCGTCGATCAACCCGGTCTGGTCCTACGGCCCTTACCGCGCCGACCAGGTCTCGACGGGCGCCCAGCCGGACTGGTACCTGGGCTTCGCGGAGGGCCTGGTCCGCATCATGCCCGGCTGGGAAGTCACCTTGTGGGGCCACACGTTGGTCCTGGGCGTACTGATCCCGATCGTGGTCTTCCCGCTCCTCCTGGTCCTCATCGGCGTGTACCCGTTCCTGGAGTCATGGCGAACCGGCGACAAACGCGAGCACCACCTCCTGGACCGCCCCCGCAACCGCCCCACCCGCACGGGCATCGGCGTGGCCTGGATCAGCCTCTACCTGATCCTCCTGGCAGGCGGCGGCAACGACATCGTGGCGACCCGCCTCCACCTGTCGATCAACACGGTGACCTGGGCGGTACGGGTGGCGGTGTTCGTCGTACCGGCGATCGCCTTCATCGCCACTCGGCGCATCTGCCTGGGCCTCCAACTCCGGGACAGCGAGCTGGTGTTGCACGGCCGCGAGACGGGCGTGATCAAGCGTTTGCCGCACGGCGAGTACGTGGAGCTGCACCGGCCGCTCGACCGGGCCGAACTCCACACACTCACCGCGCACAAGCGCCCGAGGGAACTCGTGGAACGCGAGCCCTGACGCCCGTTACCAGGCCGGCCGCGGATCCCGGAGGTGTTCCGGGGTCTGCTCCGGCAGCTCGCGGTCCTGGTCCGTCCGAAGGAGATAGCCCGGATCGGGCGGGAACTCTTCGGTGGGCGGGGCCGGTTGGTGGAAGCGGCGGGTGCGCGGAAGAGGTACCTCCACCAGTTTCCCGTCGTGGAACATCCACAGTCCGAAGCACTCGTCGTCCTGGTCGTGGATCAGCACCTGGACGCTCCCCGGCCAGGGCCACGGGAGCGACTCCAGATGCCTCAGCAGCCCCTCCCGTGGGCGCATGCGCTCGAACTCGGTGGCCCATCCCGCGCCGAACGACGTCCCCCACTGGCTCTGGATCGGTACGAAGCGGCCCCGCCAGGTGCGCTCCGGGTCGTCCCGGGTCAGCGGTTCCATCACTTCGTGCGCGTGAAGGGCCAGCACGACGACCTCGGCGAATCTGCTCATCCGGAGATCATCCCTGATCCGCCGCGAACGACGCCATCCACGCCAACGCCGCGTTCCAGTTCACCGCCGTCTCGTTGGTCGACCACGACTGGATGTCGTCGATGTAGCAGAACTGGCCGACGCAGCCGAGGAGTTTGCTCTGTGCGTAGGGGTCCTGGATGGAGGAGTTCGCGCCTCCCGCGAGCGTGCCCCTGGGCGGGTTGGGGAGGTTCGGGTCGAGTTCGTGGGCGTACCAACGGCTGTGCTGGTTGTGGGAGTTGGCCTCGCCGTAACCGGTGACGTACGACATGTTGAGGGCGTTGCGACCGAAGATGTAGTCCATGCTCTGGAGCGCGCCGTCGCGGTATTTCGCGGCGCCGGTGAGGTCGTACGCGGTGGCGATGACATGGGCGTTGTTGAGGATCTGACTGTTGGAGCCCCAGTCGTAGAGGTTGCCGGGCGGCGCGTACGGCATGCCGTACGGCTGGGTTCGCAGTGTGGTCAGGTAGGTGTCCGCGCCCTCGATCACCGAGCGGCGCACCTTGTCCCGGCCCGGAAGCCTGCTGGGGACCGTCGCGAGGTCGAGTCGGCCCAGTGCCGCCGTCCGGGCCCAGTCGAAGCCGAGGCCGCCGAAGATGTCGGCCGTGTTGAGGGGCGAGTTGACGACGTAGTCCGCGAACTGCCGTTCCCCCGTGGTGAGATACAGCTCCGCCGCCGCCCAGTAGAACTCGTCGGTCGCGTTGTCGTCGGGGTACGCGCCGCCGCCGGTGCCGTCGTTCGGGTCCGGGTACACCGCGGGGTGCGCGACCGCCGCCGCCCAGGCCTTCCTCGCCGCGGCCAGCGCCTTCGCAGCGAACTCCCGGTCGTAGGGCCGGTACAGGCGGGCCGCCTGTGCCGCCGCCGCAGCGAGGTTGAGCGTCGCCTGGGTGGTCGGCGCGTGCAGTTCGCGCTTCTGCGGGTCCTGGCTCGGCAGCAGGGGCAGCCCGGTCCACTGTTCGTCGTGGATCTTGTCGTGGGCCATGCCTGCCAGTGGCTGTCCGTCCGGTACCTGCATCTTCAGCAGGAACTCCAGTTCCCAGCGGGCCTCGTCGAGCACGTCCGGCACCTTGTTGCCGCTCTCCGGGATGGCCAGTGTCCCGTCGCGCAGTTTGGCCGGCTGTCCGGTGCGGGCCAGGCGTGAGCGCTCGTAGGTGCTCAGCAACTCCCAGGTGGAAATACCGCCGTTGACGACGTACTTGCCGTGATCGCCCGCGTCGTACCAGCCGCCGGTCACGTCAAGTGTGTAGTCGCACAGGCCGGGTTGGCAGGGCACATGCGCGTCGCCCTGGTTGGGGGCGACGTCCAGGTGACCGGCCGGGCGGGCGTAGCCGGGGCGCAGGTCGTCCCGGATCTCGATGCCGCTGCGCTGGGTGTAGTAGTACTTCAGCGAGTCGAGGCGCAGCTGCTCGTAGGCGCTCGTGCCGATGTCGAACGGACGGCTCGTCTCCCCGTCGGCCACCAGCGTGAAGCCCTCGCCGTGCCCCCGATAGGAACCGAAGTCGATCGACTGGACGTTCTGCGCGGAGGCCACGTCCGTGCCGCGCGGCGCGGTCCGCCCGTGTGCGACGACCGCGCCCGCCGCGTTCTTCAACTGCCAGGGCAGCACGGCCGTCGACGCGGTCACCAGGGTCGCGTTCTTCGGCCCGCCGGGCAGATAGGCGACCTGGTTGACGCGCACGCGCGGCCCGGTGTCCGGCTGGTACACCTCCGGCGGCACCCCGCCCAGCAGCGACACGTCGTCCATGCAGAAGTGCCAGGCGTCCGTACCGCCGCCGAGTTGGAAGGCGACCTGCCCCTGCGTGGTGTCGACGGGTGAAGTGAACGTGTACGCATAGGAGTTGCCCGACCCGCTCAGCTCGGGACTGACCTCGTAGTAGGTGTCGTACGGCGCCACCGACAGTCCGACGATCGCGCGCGCCACCTGCCCCTCGGGCGCACCCGACGCGGTGAAGGCGAACTTGTACGACTCGCCCTTCACCAACGTGATGTCGTTCTGGCCGACGGCCGCGTCCCAGCGGTTCGTCGTGCCGCCCGGCACGTCCGCGCAGAGCTGTCCGTCGGACAGGCCCGCCGTGACATTGCTCGTCGTCCACCAGGGTTCGGTCGTGGTGTCGAAGGTGCCGTTCCTGACCTGCTCGACCTCGTCGGCCCCGGCCGGGCCGGCCGGCAGGGCGGTGAGCGCGGCCGCGAGGAGGGCCATGGCGGCGAGCAGGGTCGTTCTGCGTCGTTTCACGTCTGGGCTCCTCGGGGAGGTGGGGGCGCGCTGCGGTGGTGCGTGCGGTGGGAGCGCTCCCAGATGCGGACGCAGGCCATGGTGTTCGAGACATGACATCCCGTCAACGGTCCGGACAGGCCAGATTCCCGTCCGGACCGCAACGGACGCCGTACTACCCGGCCGGTGCCTCCAACTTGCTGATCCGCACCGCCCCTTGAGCCGTACCGGGATGACTGCTCGTCAGCGTCAGCCGCACCCGCGATCCGCGCGCGGCGCCGAAGGTGATGACGGTCGGGGCCTCCGAGGCCGTGGCCCAGTCGACGGCCGCCCCCTCGACCGGCACCCACCTGCGCCCGTCCCACACCGCGACCGCCACCGCCGCGGGCAGACTGTGCGTCGCGTCCACCGTGAACGACACCTCCACCCGGTCGAAGGACCGCCTCCTCCCCCAGTCCACCGACACCCAGTCCTCCCCGCGCGCACCACTGAAGGCGGGCAGCAGAGCCGTCGCCGACTTCGCGAAGGCGTTGGACCAGCCGGTGGCCGTGTCACCGTCGAGCATGGCAGCGGGGAGTGTGTCGGGGCGGCCGGAGTAACTCGCGTCGGCGTAGGGGTAGTTCAGGGGCGCCGGATAGTCGGCCTCGAAGCGCGCCGCGGAAGTCGTGACCACGTCCCGTCCGGGCGTCGTCCGTACCGTCACCGTGCCGGCCCGCAGCCCCTCCGCGCGCGCCGTCACCTTCAACGAGCCCGCCTTCGTACCGGACCGCACGATCGCGAGTGCCTTGCCGTGGAAGGCGGTTCGGGTGCTCGCCTGGTACCGCTCGGCGCTCTCCTCCCGCCCGTTGTCGAGTCCGGCCAGGGATCCGCCCTTCACGTCGAAGGCGATCAGATCCTCCGCGTCGGGCAGGACGACACCGTGGGCGTCGACGACCTCGGCGGTCACGAAGACCAGTGAACGGCCGTCGGCGGCAAGGGACTTGCGGTCGGCCGTGAGGCGGACGGCGTGCGCGGCCCCCGCCGTACGCAGCACGTCGGAAGCGACCACCTTCCCTCCGCTGCTCGCCACCGCCTTCAACTCGCCCGGCTCGTACGGGACTTTCCACGTCAGGTGAAGCTTGCCCGCGCTGCCGTTCGGGCTGGTGTAACTGCCCGGGTAGGGACCGGTGGTGAAGGTCTTGTCGTCGCCGGTGGCCTCGGTGGTCTCCAGGTAGGCGCGGCCGTCGGTGGTCTTCTTGGTGTCGAACTCCCTTGTCCCGAGGGACTTTCCGTTGAGGAACAGCTCGACGGTGCCGACATTGGCGTACGCCCACACCTCGACCGTGTCGCCCGGCTCGTGGTTCCAGCTCATCGGCACCAGATGGACCATGGGCTCGCTGATCCACTGGCTGCGGAAGAGGTGGTACATGTCCTTCGGGAAGCCTGCCGTGTCGACGGCGCCGAAGAAGGACGCCTTGACCGGGAAGACGTCGTACGGCGTCGGCTCCCCGATGTAGTCGATGCCCGACCACAGGAACTGGCCCGCGAACCACTTCCGGTCCCGGTCCTTCTTGTGTCCGTACTCGCCGCTCATCGTCCAGGAGGCGAGGTTGTTGTCGTACGACGAGGTGTCGCGCCTGCCGGGGGTGTAGTTCTCGCCGGTGTTCAGGTGCTCCGGCTCCTGGTAGGCGCCGCGCGTCGAGGTCTCCGAGGAGGACTCCGACTCGAAGAGGAACAGCTTCGGATAGGCCGCGTGCAGTCCGTCGACCGACTTGGCGGTGTTGTAGTTGAGGCCGAGTCCGTCGAGCTTGGCGAGCATGAGGTCGGCCGCGGAGCCCTTGGCGGGCACCCCGTGGTACTTGTTCGAACCGATGACCACCGGCCGGGTGTCGTCCGCCGCCTTGATCGCGCCGATGATGCGGTCGGCCATCGCGAGACCTGCGGTGGTGGTGGAGTCGGGTATCTCGTTGCCGATGGACCACAGCAGCACGGCGGGCGAGTTGCGGGCGGCGAGGACCATCTCGGTGGCGTCCCGCTCGCACCAGTCGTCGAAGAACCGGTGGTAGTCGTAGGTCGTCTTGCCGGTGTGCCAGCAGTCGAAGGCCTCCACCATCATCACGATGCCCAACTCCTCGCAGGCCTGGATGATCTGCGGCGAGGGCGGGTTGTGCGAGGTGCGGAAGGCGTTGACGCCCATCGACTTCATGATGCTCAACTGCCTGCGTACGGCGTCGATGCTGATCGCGGAGCCGAGGGCGCCCTGGTCGTGGTGGAGGTCGACGCCCTTGATCTTGGTGTGGACGCCGTTGAGGGAGAAGCCCTCGTCCGGGTCGAAGCGGTAGGTGCGGATACCGAAGGGGGTGCGGTAGGTGTCGACCGTCTTGCCGGCCACCCGCAGTTCGGTCTCCAGGGTGTAGCGGTGGTCCGGGGTCTCGATGTCCCACAACTTGGGCTTGGGGACGGTGAGTTCATGGGGTTCGGTCGCGCGGTCGGCGACGGTGACCGTGGAGGCGGCGCGGGCCACCGTCCGACCGCCGGGGTCGACGACCCTCGATCTGACCTCGACCTCGTTCGGGGCACCCGACTCGTTCACCACGGTCGTCCGCACCCCTACGACGGCCCGCTCGGCGGTGATGTCCGGGGTCGTGACGTATGTTCCCCAGCGTTCGACGTGCACCGGCTCGGTGACGACGAGGCGGGCCTCGCGGTAGATGCCGCTGCCCGAGTACCAGCGGCTGCTGGGGAGTTGGTTGCGCACCTGCACCGCGACGACGTTCTCCGTGGTGCCGTCGGTGTGCGACAGGTCGGTGAGGTCGAAGGCGAACCCCGTGTATCCGTAGGGGTGTTGGCCGACCTGTGTGCCGTTGCAGTGGACGTACGAGTCCATGTAGACGCCGTCGAACTCCACCGAGATCCGCTTGCCCGCGAAGGCCGGCGGCAGGGTGAAGGCGATCCGGTACCAGCCGAGGCCGCCGGGGAAGAACCCGGTGCCGCTGGTCGTGCCGTATGCCGTGGTGGGGGTCTGTTCGATGCTCCAGTCATGGGGGACCGCGACCCGGCGCCAGGCCGAGTCGTCGTAGTCCGGTGCGGCGGCCCCGGCGTAGGCGCCGGTCGGGTCGGTGATCCCGCCCGGGTTGACCAGCGCGAAGCGCCAGCCGTCCCGGAGGGGGACCGTGTGGCGGCCGGACGCGGCCGAGGTGGTCCCGGCGGCGCGTGCGGCCGGGGTGGACAGAAGTGACGCGGCCGTCGGCGCGGCCGTAGAAGCGATCAACACCGATCTGCGAGTGACCGTCATGGCGGCTCTCCCTCATCAGGGCCCAGAAGTACTCACAACTGATCGTGACCAAACAGATTCTGACGGGGTGCTACACCTGGCCGTCAAGGGTGCGTGGTCGGGCTTCTGCCGCATGCGCCACTTCGACCGGATTTCCCCCTTGACCACCGGTACCCGCGGCCGTGGGGGTTCTCGTCCGCGCGGGACCGTGACGCACTAGGCTGGAACGCAAGTGACGTGTCTGTTCACTGTGAGTGCGCGCGATGGAGTGGCGACGATGAGTCCGGTCTACCCGTTCGACGATGCCGCGACGGCGCGGGTTGTCATCGACGATGCCGGAACTCTGGTGGAGTGGAACGACGGGGCCCGGCGGCTCCTCGGCCACACCGCGGGCGAGGTCGTGGGCCGCCCGGCCGTGCGGCTGCTGGCCGGTGACGACGAGGCGCTGCCCGAGATCACGGGCGCCCGCTGGGACGGCACGGTCACGCTGCGCCACCGGGACGGCAGCGCCGTACCCGTGTGGCTGCTGGCCCACCACCGGCGCCCCCGGGACGGCGGCCCGGGCGACTGGCTCGTGGTGACACCGCTGGAGGGCGGCGGCCCCCGCGCCTCGGAGGACCCCCTCGCGACCGCGGCGCTGACCCAGTCGCCGTGTGCCATCGCTGTCTACGACGAGCGGCTGCGGCTGAGCCGGGTCAACGACGCGATGGCCGACGTGATCGGGCTGCCCGAGGAGCGCATCCAGGGGCTGCGGATCACCGAGATCGGCGGGAAGACGCAGAGCTCGGAGCTGGAGCAGTACATGCTGCGCGTGCTCACCTCGGGCACCGCCGAGGACTTCCAGATCTACATGCGCACCGGCGGCGAGGACGCCGCGCACGCCTGGCTGGCCCGGATGGCGCCGATCACGGACGCCGAGGGGCGGGTGCGGGGCGTGTGTCTGGCCGCGCACGACTTCACCGAGAACTACCTGTCGCGGGAGCGGCTGCAACTCGTCAACGAGGCGAGCGTGCGCATCGGCACCACCCTCGACGTCACCCGTACGGCCCAGGAGCTCGCGGACGTCTGCGTACCGGCGCTCGCCGACTTCGTCAGCATCGACCTGCTGGACCCGCAGGAGTACGGCGGCGAGCCCCCGGCGGCGATCACCGCGCCGATCAGACTGCGCCGGGCCGCCCACCAGTCGGTGCAGCAGGGCAGCCCGGAGGCCGTCGCCAAGCCCGGCCAGCTGAACCTGTACCCGGAGCAGTCCCCGCAGGCCGACGCGCTGGTCGCGGGCCGCACGCTCGTCGCCTCGGGCCGGGCCCTCGAACTCTGGCTCGCGTGGGACAGGACCCGCAGCAGGCGCGTCGCGGAGTACGGCATCCACTCCTCGATGGCCGTACCGATCCAGGCCCGCGGCGTCACCCTCGGCGTGGCGGTCCTCACCCGGTACCGGCGCCTGGACCCGTTCACCGACGACGACGTCCTGCTGGCCGAGGAGGTCACGGCCCGCGCCGCCGTCTGCATCGACAACGCCCGCCGCTTCTCCCGCGAACGCGAGACCGCGCTGGCCCTCCAGCGCAGCCTGCTCCCCCGCAAACTGCCGCGCACGGCCGCCCTGGAAGCGGCCTCGCGCTATCTGCCGGCGGCGCGTGCCGGGGTCGGCGGCGACTGGTTCGACGTGATCCCGCTGTCCGGGATGCGGGTCGCCATGGTCGTCGGGGACGTGGTGGGCCACGGCATCCAGGCCTCCGCCACGATGGGCCGGCTGCGCACGGCCGTCCGCACCCTCGCCGACATCGACCTGGCCCCCGACGAACTGCTGACCCACCTCGACGACCTCGTCGTACGGCTGTCCGCGGAGGCCGGGGGCGAGGGCAGCCCGGGCGAGGTCGGCGCGACCTGTCTGTACGCGGTGTACGACCCGGTGTCCCGCCGCTGCACGCTCGCCCGCGCCGGACATCCGCCGCCGGTCATGATCCGGCCGGGCGGCCCGCCCGAGCCTGTCGACCTGCCCGCGGGGCCGCCGCTGGGCCTGGGCGGGCTGCCCTTCGAGTCGGCCGAGTTCGAGCTGCCCGAGGGCACCGTGCTCGCGCTGTACACCGACGGGCTGATCGAGAACCGCGACCGGGACCTCGACGACAGTCAACGGCTGCTGTTCGACGCCCTGTACGCCCCCTCGGACTCCCTTGACGAGACCTGCGACCGGATCCTGCACGCCGTGCTCCCGCCGGGCGGTGCCGCCGACGACGTGGCGCTGCTGCTGGCCCGCACCCAGGGACTGCCCGCCGAACAGGTCTCGACCTGGGACATCCCGGCCGACCCGTCGCTCGTCGCCCCGATCCGCAAGCAGGTCGTGGAGCAGCTGGACACCTGGAACATGAGCGAGGCCGGGTTCACGGCCGAGCTGGTGGTGAGCGAGCTGGTCACCAACGCCATCCGCTACGGCGCCCACCCCATCCGGCTCCGGCTGATCCATGACGCGACCACGCTGATCTGCGAGGTCTCGGACACCAACCACACGGCCCCGCACCTGCGCCGCGCCAAGACCTGGGACGAGGGCGGGCGCGGGCTGCTGCTGGTCGCGCAGCTCACCCAGCGCTGGGGCAGCCGGCACACGGCCGACGGCAAGACGATCTGGGCCGAGCTGTCCCTCTTCGAGGAGAACTGACTTCGACGAGGGCCGAAGGTCAGGAGAGGTCGGTCAGCCAGGGCCTGACCTGGCGGCGGGCCTCGTGCAGCCGGGACTTGAGGGTGCCGAGCGGGATGCCGATCCGCTCGGCGATGTCGGCGTACTCCAGGTTGCAGATGTCCCGGTAGACCAGCGGCTCGACGAGGTGCGGCTGCTCCCGCTCCAGGCGCTCCAGCGCCTCCAGGAGGTCGATCTTCGAGCCGGCGATCACGCTCGTGGTGCGCGGGTCGACGTGCTGTGACACGTCGATCTCGGCCGGCTGCTCGGCGGCCCGCCGCTTCAGCTCGCGGTACTTCTGCCGGGCGCCGTTGGCGACCACCGTGTACAGCCAGGTGCTGAAGAGGCTGCGGCCCTCGAACGTGCCGATCTTCCGGGCGACCTGCATCAGTACGTCCTGCGCCGCTTCCTCGGCGTCCTCACGGCACGGCAGGAAGCGTCCGCACCGCCGCAGGACCTCGGGTCCGATCGACCGCAGCAGCTCGTCCAGGGCACCCGGATCACCGGCCGCGGCCCGCCGCGCCAGTTCCTCGGTCCGCACCGTGTCCCGCACTGGATCCACTCCTCCGCCTCGGTCTACGAGCAGGCATGATAGTCCCATGCACTTCGTCGAACAGATCGGCCGCTACAGACTCGAACGCCGCCTGGGCACCGGCGCGTTCGGCACGGTCTGGCTCGCGCACGACGACGTGCTCGAAGCGCCGGTGGCCGTGAAGGTCCTCGCCGACAACTGGGCGCACCGCCTCGACATCGTCGACCGCTTCCTCTCCGAGGCCCGGCTGCTGCGCAGGGCCGACTCCAACCGGGTGGTGCAGGTCTACGACATCGGTGAGCTGCCCGACGGACGGCCGTACTTCGTCATGGAGTACGCCGACGCCGGCACCCTCGCCGATCTGCTCACCGCGGGTCCGCTGCCCGTCTCCGAGGCGCTGCGGCTGACCGCGCTGGCCGCCCGGGGCGCCGCCGCGCTGCACAAGGCGGGCATCGTCCACCGGGACATCAAGCCGACGAACGTGCTGCTGCGCACCGCCCCGGACGGCAGCTACCGCGTCCTGCTCGCCGACCTGGGCCTGGCCAAGAGCCTGGCGCAGGGGTCGGGCCTCACCCTGGCCGCGGGTTCCGCGGGCTACCAGCCGCCGGAGCAGGCGCAGCCCGGGTTCGGCATCGACGAGCGCGCCGACGTGTACAGCCTGGGCGCGGTCGGCTACGAGCTGGTCACCGGCACGGTTCCGGGGGCGCCCGGACAGGTCGTACGGCCGGACCGGCTGCGGCCGGACGTGTCCCCCGATGTCCAGCGGGCCCTGCTGCGCGCGCTGGAACCGGACCGGGAGCGGCGCTGGCCGTCGGCGCGGGCGTTCGCGGAGGAGCTGGAGCGGCTGGCTGCCCAGGCGGCCCCCACCCGCGAGCAGCGCAGGCCGCACAGTCGGCACCGGAGTGTCGCGCTGATGGCCGGTCTGTTCGTCGTGGTGGCGGCCGGCACGGGCGCCGTGGTGCTGAACCTGCCGTCGTCGTCCAAGAGTTCCGAGCTGCGGGTCAAGGACAGCACCGGCCGGATCGTGGCCGAGGTGCCCGCCGCGTGGGGCCGTCAGCTGCGCGACTCGGGCTGGGATCCGCACGCCCTCGGGCTGACGGCGGGGCACGAGTCGGGGCTGGCCGTCGCCGACGACCTGACGAAGTGGCCGGATCTGTCGGCGGACGTGAACGGTGTGTTCATCGGCCTGAGCGAGCACGGCAGCGTGACGACCAAGGTGGACGGCATCGCCCACTCCGGCTGTCACTACGACGGCAGCCACGCCTACTCCAGCGCCACCTGGCGCGGCACGATCCGCACCTGGAGCGACTGCTCGGGCAGTACGGGCACCCTCTCGGAGACCGCGTTGCGCCTGGTGGGCGGCACCGCGCAGCCGCAGGTGTACGTCCAGATACGGCAGCACAGCGGTGACGCGACCTCGCGCATACTCCGCTCGCTGCGGGTCACCTGATCACCGTCGAAATCCAAGTCCGGGAAAGGATCCCGGCGGACTCGCGAACTTTTCGGCGCCCATCCGTATCGGACCACTGTGACGGCGCATGAGGCGCGGTCGGCACGTCGAAGAGCGTGCGGTGAACCACCAGGAGTGTTGAAGATGGCGAACACGTCCCAGTCCCTGCGCCGGGCGGCCCTGCTCGTGAGCGCGATCGCCGTCCTGGGTCTGACGACGACGGCCTGCGGCAACGGCAGCGGCACCGTGAGCAGCCCGCAGACCGAGTCGGGGACGGCCGCGCCCGCCGCCGGCGACGCCTCGGCCGACGGGTCCGGCACACCGGCGTCCCCGTCGAGCGGCAGCGACACCGCGACCGGTTCGGACTCGGCCTCCACCTCGTCGGGTTCCTCCACGTCCACCTCCACCTCCTCGGGCTCCGGCGTCACCAGCAGCAGCCGGTGCCACACCTCCGAGCTGCGGGCGAAGGTGGGCGCCAACGACCCGGGCGCCGGGCAGGAGAACTTCCCGATCGTCCTCACGAACGCGTCCGGCCGTACCTGCACGGTCCGCGGTTATCCCGGCGCCGCGTTCCTGAACGCGTCCGGCACGCAGCTGGGCGACGACCCGCAGCGCGAGTCGGGCACCACCGTCACCACGGTCACGCTGAAGCCGGGGCAGAGCGCCTGGGCGGGCCTCAGCTTCTCCAACCCGGAGGTCAGCGGCGCGAAGACGGCGACCGCGAGCTGGCTCGCGGTGACCCCGCCCGACGAGCAGGACGCGCTGCACGTGAAGTGGACGGCCGGCCCGGTGCCCCTGTCGGGCAACTCGTCCTCGGTGCGTCTGACGGTGCTCAGCGCGGGTACGGGTTCCTGATCACTGGTTGCGCGCCGCGGCCTGGTTACATGGGGCGGGCACCACGTCCCGCGTCCCGGAGGACCGTCCCCTGAACACCCCGCTCGCCGAAACCCTGTCCGTCGTCCTGCTCGTCGCCGTCCTGGTGTGGGCCGTCGTCCGTCCCTTCGGGTGGCCGGAGGCGGTGATGGCGGTCCCCGCCGCCGGGATCGCCGTGGCCACCGGGGCGATCTCGCTCGACCACGCGCGGGCGGAGGCCGAGCAGCTCGGGCCGGTGGTCGGGTTCCTCGCCGCGGTGCTCGTGCTCGCCCACTTCTGCGATGTCGAGGGGCTGTTCAGGGCCTGCGGCGCGTGGATGGCGGAGTGGGCGAAGGGCAGCCCGAGCCGGCTGCTGACCGCGGTGTTCGCGCTGGCCTCGGTGATCACGGCCGTCCTGAGCCTGGACGCCACCATCGTGCTGCTGACGCCGGTCGTGTTCGCGACGGCGTCCCGGATGGGGGTGCGTCCCAAGCCGCACGTCTACGCGTGCACGCACCTCTCGAACACCGCCTCGCTGCTGCTGCCGGTCTCCAACCTGACGAACCTCCTCGCGTTCGCGGCGAGCGGCCTGAGCTTCACCCGCTTCGCCGGGCTGATGGTGCTGCCCTGGCTGGTCGCGATCGGCGCCGAGTACCTGGTGTTCCGGAAGTTCTTCGCCCGCGACCTCGCGGCGGCGGCGCCCTCGCCGGTGTCCGGCGACAAGCCCGAGCTGCCGGTGTTCGCGCTGGCGACCGTCGCCTGCACCCTCGCCGGGTTCGTGCTGACCTCCGCGATCGGCATCGATCCCGCGTGGGCCGCGCTGGCGGGCGCGCTCGTCCTCGCCGGCCGGGCGCTGCTACGGCGGCAGGCGACCCCGCTCACGGTCGTGCGGGCCGCCGCGCCGTCCTTCCTCGCGTTCGTGCTGGCGCTCGGGATCGTGGTGCGGGCCGTGGTGGACAACGGGCTCTCGGACGCGCTCGGGCACCTCCTGCCCGGCGGGACGGGGATCGCGGCGCTGCTGGGGATCGCCGCACTGGCCGCCGTACTGGCGAATCTCATCAACAACCTGCCGGCGGTACTGGTCCTGCTGCCGCTCACCGCGCAGTCCGGGCCCGGGGCCGTGCTCGCGGTGCTGCTCGGGGTGAACATCGGGCCGAACCTGACCTACGCCGGGTCGCTCGCGACACTGCTGTGGCGGCGGATCGTGCATCAGCACGAACACGGCGTGGATCTCAAGGAGTTCACGAAGCTGGGGCTGCTCGCCGTGCCGTCGGCGCTCGTTCCGGCGGTGGTGGCACTGTGGGTGTCGCTCCAGGTTCTCTGACACCGAGGGAGGCCGAATGCGTGTGATCGCCTGGCTGGTCGAGGGCACATGGCCCACCTGTGTGGACGCCGTACGGACGCATGCGGCGGAGGCGGACGAGGTGGTACTGCTGCATGTGAGCGGGCCGGACGTGCCCGGTGTCGCGCACGGGGCGTTCGCCGGGCTGCTCGGCCGGGGTGGTCCGCAGCGTGATCCCGGGACCCGGCTGGAGGATCTCGGCAGTACGTCGGCGGCGGAGCTGCTCGACGCGGCGGCCGGGCGGCTCGGGCGGCCGTGCACCCGGGTGGAGCGGGCCGGGCGCGTGGAGCGCGAGGTGGTGGCCGCCGCCGGGGACGCCGATCTGCTGGTGCTGGCCCGTGACGGCGACCGGGCCCGGCTGGGCCCGCACAGTCTCGGGCCCGCCGTACGGTTCGCCGTCGATCACGCGCCCTGTCCGGTGCTGCTGGTGTGGCCGGAGGCGGCGCCGGGCATCTCGACCCTGCCGCCGCCACCGCCGCATCCTCCGCACTGAGGCTCAGCGGCCGTGCCCACCGCCGCCGTAACCGCCCCCGTATCCACCGCTTCCGCCCCAGCCGCCGCCCGTGCAGTAGGACGGGTAGTAGTCGCAGTAGTCCATGGTCGGGGCCGAGGTCGTCGGCGTGGACTGCGGGGTCGACGCGCTCGGCGTCGGGGTGGGCGTGGCCGTCGGGGTCTTCGACGGCGTCGGGGCGGCCTTCTTCGTCGTGGGGGTCGGCGAGTCGGTGCTGTCGGTGTCCCAGTTGACGACCTGCATCTGCGGGTCGGCCTTCGAGGTGTCGAAGACCCAGCGCTGGGCCGTGCCGTCCGCCCGGTTCTTCAGGACGAGCGCGCCGCCGCCGTCGGTGGAGGCGGGGGTCAGGGCCAGGTCCTGGTTCCAGCGCGGTACGAGGATGCCCTGGAGCGTGAAGTCGTAGCGGATGTTCTTCGCGGTCGCCGAGGACGTGCCCGTGCAGGGGGCGAGCTGCACCTCGAAGGCGAGGTGCGAGTCGAGGCAGAGGCCGGGGTCGGCGGTGCTGCGCAGCTGGCCGTCGGTCTCGTACGACCACTGCTGGCCGGCCGCCGAGGAGCAGGTCTGCAGTTCGGCCTCGGTGCCCTGGAGGGGCTTGTTGCCGGCGACGCCGATGCAGAGGCCGGACTCGACGTTGTGCAGCCGGCCGCTGAGCGTGCCCTGGGCGGTGTCGTTCTTGCTGGCCCAGGACGGGTCGGCGGATTCCTTGCCCGTGCCGGCGCCGCCGGCGGCCTGGCTCTCGGTCGTGGTCCTGTCGCCGCCGGAGCCGCCGAGGGACCACACGACGAGCGGGACGACGACCAGTCCGCTCACGGTCAGCACGGCCATGGCGAGGTTGCGGCGGCGGACGCGGCGGGCCGCCTTGTGGGCCGTTCTGAGTTCGCCGCGCCGCGGGCCGGGGTGCACCTCGAGTTCGGTCGAGGCGGACGAGACCTCGGCGGGCAGCACGCGGCTGCCGGCCCTGACCTCCATGTACGAACGCGCGCCCCAGCCGAGCACCGCTTCGGCCAGTGCGATGCCGAGTCCGGCGTTGAACTGGTTCAACTGGTCGGCGGTGTACCGGCAGTGCTTGCAGAGACTGAGGTGCATGGCGAGGTCCGGGTCGACCTCCGCGCCGCCGCGCCGGAAGGTGACGTCCAGCAGCCGGATGTACCGCATGCACTCGTCGTCCTGGGCGAGTTCGCGGTGGACCTGGAGGCACTCCTCGCGCAACCGGCCGCGGGCACGCCCGAGTTCGATCTCGGCGCCCTCCTCGTCGATGCCCAGCAGTCCGGCGGGCACCGAGAAGGGTTCGGACTCGACATCTATGTGCCACAGCAGCGTGCGGGCCGACTGGGGCAGCCGCTGGAACGCCCGGGAGATCAGCCGCCGTTCGGGCACCGGCAGCAGTCGGGCCGCGACGCGGTCGATCTCACCGTTCGCCCAGCGCAGATCGGGGTGGAGCATTTCCTGCCGGTGGTCGGCGACCCATTCCGCGGCGATACGGCGGACGGTGACCAGCACCTGGGGGCGCCAGGCCGCGGTCGGTCCGGACTGCCGCAGGGATTCCCCGAAGAGCCGGGTGAAAGCGGCCGTGGTGAGCATTCCGGCGTGGTGCGGTCCGTCGGTGCACAGCTGCGCATAGGCGAAGGCCGCTTCCCAGTGCCGGTCCAGCAGTTCGCCGACGGGTTGCAGCGCGGGCGTCGTCCCCGTCCACTTCTTCAGCTCGGCGCTGAGCTGCTCGTCGGTCACTTCGAAGTGGTGAGCGGAAGTCGGGGAATTCGAGGGACCTGCGTCCTTCACGGCTGCATTCCTCCAGGTGAAACGCGGAATTCGGCCCATACCGGCGGGTATGCGACCCTGCCGACAGGCCGACAAGGTCCGCCCGTCCGATTGATGGCATCCCGAACGTCCGCCTGGGGCAGCTCTTTTGAAGCAAGGGGGGTGACGTACGGGAGCGGCCTCGAGCGCACGGAGGGGAATCATCTATGTGCCCGCGCGCCGACAGGCACACCTTTGCACAGGTCAGCGAGGCGGAACAAGGTCTGCCTCGGTTTTGTGCTTTGCGTTCGGGTCCACGCAATTTGACGATTCGTCAATCGGGTCCGTTATGGGATTGCCACCGTATCCACACGGGAAATCCCGAAACCATTGGCCGGAGGCCGTCCGCCGCACCCGGCGCGCCGGACGTGGGGACGACCTTCTTCCGGTTTCCCCAGGTCATGTTCAGGCCACCCGACCCATTGCCGGACGAGCCGGTGACGTCACGGGAGTTGCCGACTTCCACGGCATCACCGATGAGGGAGTTCACGACCAACCAATAGGCGCGCACCCGGCCTCCCGGCACTGCGGTGTGACATAACACCGAGGAGGAGGGGTTCTCGGTCGCGCGGATTGTTCGGGTACGACGAAATCGACCGGCTCTGTACGAAGTTCACGGCGCGGCCGGGGCGGGGCCGTGCGGCACGGAGTTCATGCCGCACGGTCCGTACTGATGGTCCGTCAGGAGTGGCCGCTGATCGCGTGCGGAGCGTAGGGCTGCTCCAGCTCCTCCAACTCCTTGTCGCTCAGTTCCAGTTCGACGGCCGCTACGGCGTCCTCGATGTGCTGCGGCTTGGCCGCGCCCACGATCGGCGCGGCCACCGTGCTCTGGTGCAGCAGCCAGGCCAGGGCGACCTGGGCGCGCGGCACGCCCCGGTCGCCGGCGATGCGGGTGACCGCCTCGACGATGGCGCGGTCGCCGTCCTGGTAGAGGCGGTTGCCGAAGTTGTCGGTGCTGCTGCGCTCGGTGGTGGTGCCCCAGTCCCGGGTGAGGCGGCCGCGCGCCAGCGGGCTCCAGGGCAGCACGCCCACGCCCTGGTCCGCGCAGAGCGGCAACATCTCGCGCTCCTCCTCGCGGTAGAGGAGGTTGTAGTGGTTCTGCATGGAGACGAACTTGGTCCAGCCGTGCCGCTCGGCGATGTGCTGGTGCTTGGCGAACTGCCACGCGTACATCGAACTCGCCCCGATGTAGCGGACCTTGCCAGCCTTCACCAGGTCGTGCAGCGCCTCCATCGTCTCCTCGACCGGAGTGTGCGGGTCGGCGCGGTGGATCTGGTAGAGGTCCACGTGGTCGGTGCCGAGACGCTCCAGGCTGTGATCGATCTCGGACATGATCGCCTTGCGGGAGAGTCCGGCGCCGTTGGGTCCGGGGCGGGTCCGGCCGTGCACCTTCGTGGCGAGGACGACCTCGTCGCGGCGGGCGAAGTCGCGCAGCGCCCGGCCGGTGATCTCCTCGCTGGTGCCGTCGGAGTACACGTTCGCCGTGTCGAAGAAGTTGATCCCGGCGTCCAGCGCCTGCCGGATCAGCGGGCGCGATGCCTCCTCGTCGAGGGTCCACTCGTGGGTGCCGCGGTCCGGGAGGCCGTAGGTCATGCAGCCCAGGGAGATCCGCGAGACGTCCAGGCCGGTCGAACCGAGCTTCACGTACTGCATCGTTGCTGCTCCTGCCTTCGAGTTCGGTACCGGTTTGGAGCGTACGACTTCGTGAGTACTCGAAGTCGGGCATGTGCGCGCACCCTTGACGAGTGGCGCGGCCGGGCGCTTTGATCCTGGACGTGCCCGCGCGTGCGGCGCGGTACGCAGAGGTGCGCCCAGCCGGTAGCGGACAGGTTCCAAGCCCGGCCACAGTCGCCAGGACCGCGGCTCCATCCGGTCCGAGGCGGGGTCGTACCCGCGATTGATGGAGCGGACATGCCCGTCAGGGGTGTCTCCCGCGTCGGAGGTCTCGGGACGGCCGCTGTCCTGAGCGGCGCCGTCGCGACCGCGGCGGTACTGACCTCGTGCGGAACCTCGACCACTTCGGCGCCGGAACAGCCGTCGCGCGCGGCACCGAAGAGCCCGTCCCGCGCGGCGCCGTCGAAAAGCGCCACGCCTTCGGCGAGCGCCTCCCGTCCGGCGCCCGCCACAGTTCGGCTTCCGCCCCTCCACGCCGACTTCGACTACCAGATCGGCGGCGCCTATCCCCCGCCCGCCGGCGTCCGGATCGTCAGCCGCGACCGTACGGCGGCGCCCGCGCCCGGCCTCTACAACATCTGCTACGTCAACGCCTTCCAGGCCCAGCCGGACGAGCGCGCCTCCTGGCCCGCCGACCTGCTGCTGCGGGACGCGGACGGCGAGGCAGTCGTCGACGAGGACTGGGGCGAGGCACTCCTCGACATCGGTACGGCGGCGAAGCGGGAGCGGGTGGCGGCGCGGGTCGGCCGGTGGATCGACGGGTGTGCGGCCAAGGGCTTCGACGCGGTCGAGCCGGACAACTACGACAGCTACACCCGCTCCCGGCACCTCCTGACGGCGAACGACGCGACCGCCTTCATCGCTCTGCTCTCCCGGCACGCGCACGCCCGGCACCTGGCCATCGCCCAGAAGAACACCGTGGAGTTGGCCGGGCTCAGGAAACGGACCGGGCTGGACTTCGCGATCGCGGAGGAGTGCGCGGAGTACGACGAGTGCGGTGAGTACGCCCGGGCCTTCGCCGACCGGGTCATCGTCATCGAGTACTCCGACTCCGGTCTGCGCAAGGCCCGTTCGGGCTTCGCGGGGAGGCTCAGCATCGTGCGCCGGGACCTGGACGTGTCGACGCCCGGGAGTACCGGCTACGTCCGCAAGGTGCGGTGAGGAGGCCGTGATGGAGAACGGGATGTCACGCCGTGGGCTGCTGCTCGGGGCCGCCGCGATCGGTGCCGCGAGCGGTTGTGCGGGCGGTGCGTCGGACGGGGTCGGTGCGGACGGCCGGGTGACCGTGGAGCTGTGGCACGGGCAGGTCGACACGGGCCGCAAGGCGGTGGAGGCGCTGGTCGCCGAGTTCAACCGGACCCACCCCACGATCCGCGTGGACCCGGGCGGCGGTGGGGTGCTGGCCGACGCGATGCTCCAGAAGGTGACCGCCGCGCTGGCCGCCGGCTCGTACCCGGACATCGCCTACATCTTCGGTTCGGACCTAGCGAGCGTGGCGCGCAGCCCGCGGGTCGTCGACCTGACGTCCGCGATGCGCGACGGGCCGACGCCGTGGGACACGTTCTGGAAGCCGGTGCGGGACGCGGTCACCGTCAACGGGCGGGTGCGGGCCGCGCCCGCGGTGCTCGACTCGCTGGCCGTCGTCTACAACAAGAAGCTGTTCCGGCAGGCCGGGCTCGACTACCCGGAGCCCGGCTGGAGTTGGGACCAGTTCACCGACACCGCACGGCGGTTGACCGACCACGACCGGGGCGTCTTCGGCACCGGCTGGCCGGCCGTCGGCGACGAGGACACGGTGTGGCGGCTGTGGCCGATGCTGTGGGATCTCGGCGGCGAGGTCGTCGCCCCGGACGGCAAGCACATCGGCTTCGCCGACCAGGGCGTACGAGCCCTGCGCACCCTCGACCGACTCGGCCACGACAAGAGCGTGTACCTGGACACCAAGCCGGGCAGCGAGCAGCTCTACCAGGTGTTCCTCAACAGCCGGATGGCCATGGTCGCCACCGGGCCCTGGGAACTTCCCGACATCCTCACCGCGAAGATCGACTACGGGGTCGTGCCCCTGCCGACGTACAGCGGGCACGCGGTCACCATCTCCGGGCCCGACACATGGACGGTCTTCGACAACGGTTCGGCCCGGTCCCGGGCGGCCGTGGAGTTCGTGCAGTGGATGAACGCGCCCGTCCACGACGTCCGTTGGGACATCTCGGCGGGCGGTCTGCCGCTGAGCACGGGCACCGCGGCACGGCCGCAGTGGCGGGAGCACAGCGTCCGTACTGTCGGGCTCGACGTCTTCACCGACACCCTGCGCTCGGCCCGTGTCCGGCCCGTCCACGCCGCGTATCCGCAGATCTCGCAGGCGTTGGGCGAGGCGATCGTCTCCGTGCTGCTCGGCCGGGACTCCCCCGAGAAGGCGCTCCGTTCCTGCGCCGACAAGGCCGACGCGGCCCTGCTGATCCCCAGGTGACTTCCCCCTTCCGGGAGACCCCGATGTCCACACTGCCCCGCGCCCTCACCCTTCCCGCGCAACCAGCCGCCAGCGCCCGGGCCGCGCGTCGCGCAGCCCGTCGTCGCGCCCGTCAAGAGCGGTCCACCGCCTGGGCGTTCATCGGTCCGTCGGTCGTGGTGATCCTCGGGCTGAGTGTCGTGCCCGTCGTCTGGTCGCTGCTGCTGTCGTTCCGCGCGGACGACCTGGTCACGCCAGGCCGCTGGGTCGGTCTCGACAACTACCGGGCCCTCGCCCAGGACCCCAACTTCCGTACGGCGGTGGGCAATACGCTGTTGTACGCGGCGCTGTACGTGCCGCTCAGCCTGGTCGGCGGCTTGGCGCTGGCGCTGGCACTAAACCGCCGGATCCGGCTCATCGGCCTGTACCGCACGCTGGTGTTCATCCCGTTCGTGGTGTCGGCGACCGCGCAGGGCGTGCTGTTCTCGTTCATCCTCGACCCGGAGTTCGGCGTCGCCAACGCGCTGCTGCACCAACTCGGCATCTCCGCCCAGGGGTTCCTCGCCGACCCGGACCAGGCGCTGTATCTGCTGGTGCTGATCTCGCTGTGGAGCGGGGTGGGCTTCTGTGTCGTGGTGTACCTGGCCGCGCTCCAGGACGTGCCGCCCGAACTCGTCGAGGCGGCCCGCATCGACGGCGCCGGCCGGGCGCAGGTGCTGCGCCATGTGACGCTGCCCGCGCTCACGCCGGTCACGGTGTTCCTGCTGCTGTGGCAGTTCATCACCTCGCTCCAGGTGTTCGACCTGATCTATGTGACGACGAAGGGCGGCCCGTTGGGCTCGACGACGGTGATCGTGTACTTCGTCTGGCAGCAGGCCTTCCAGATGTTCACCGCGGGCTACGGCGCCGCGTCCGCGTACGTCCTCGCGGTGGCGCTGCTGGTGGCGGGCGGCGCGCTGCGGGTCGTACGACGGCGGCAGGGCCGTACGGAAGGAGGTCTGCGATGAGTGCGCGGCGGATGAGTGCGTGGCATCTGGTGCTGGCGCCGCTGGCGTTGTGCTTCGCGCTGCCGTTCGTGTGGCTGCTGCTCAGCTCGGTGATGACGAACGCGGAGATCAACCGCTTCCCACCGGCCTTGTGGCCCAGGGGAATCGACCTGGGCGGCTACCGCTATGTGCTGGGCAACGCGATGTTCCCGCGCTGGTTCGCCAACTCGCTGATCGTGGCGTCGGTGGCGGTGGTGTCGAATCTGCTGCTGGGGTCGCTCGGCGGGTACGCGTTCGCGCGGATGCGGTTCGCCGGCTCGCGGCTGCTGTTGGGGCTGATGCTGGCGACGATGGTCGTGCCGTTCCAGCTGACGATGATCCCGACGTTCCTGGTGATGAAGTGGTTCGGGCTCATCGACTCGCTGGGCGCGCTGATCCTGCCGTCTCTGGTGACGCCGTTCGCGGTGTTCCTGTTCCGGCAGTTCTTCCTCGCGCTGCCGAGGGAGATGGAGGAGGCCGCCTGGATCGACGGGTGTTCGCGGCTGCGGGTGCTGTTCTCGATCGTGATGCCACTGGCCCGCCCGGCGCTCGCCACGGTCGCCGTCCTCACCTTCCTGTCCACCTGGAACGACCTGTCGTGGCCGCTGATCGCGATCAACCACGACACCCAGTACACCCTCCAGTTGGGCCTGACGACCTTTCAGGGACAGCACCACACCAAGTGGTCGGCGGTGATGGCGGGCAACGTCATCACGGTGGTGCCGGTGCTGGTGGCGTTCCTGCTGGCGCAGAAGACGTTCATCCAGTCGCTGACGTCCAGCGGACTCAAGGGATGAGCGGCACACCCCGACTCCGCTTCCCTGAAAGGAACTTGATGACCGACGGCAGCGCTGTGAAGGTGGCCTTCATCGGCGCCGGCAGTGTGGTGTTCACGCAGGGCCTGCTCGCCGACCTGTTCGCGTTCCCCGAACTCGCCCACGCGCGCATCGCGTTGCACGACATCGACCCGGAACGGCTCGCCACGGCGGAGGGCGCGGCCCGGCACATCGCCCAAGTACGCGGCGCCACACCGGAGATCACCGCGCACCTCGACCGGCGATCAGCCCTCGCGGACGCCGACTTCGTCGTCAACATCGTCCAGGTCGGCATGAACGAGGCCACCCGCACCGACTTCGCGGTCCCCGCCCGCTACGGCCTGCGCCAGACGATCGCCGACACCCTCGGCATCGGCGGCATCTTCCGCGCCCTGCGCACCTTCCCGGTGCTGCGGTCGCTCGCCGAGGACATGGCCGAACTCTGCCCCGACGCCCACCTGTTGAACTACACCAACCCGATGGCGATGAACCTCCTCTACCTGAGCCGCGTCGCCCCCGCCCTCCGGGCGACGGGCCTGTGCCACTCGGTGTACTGGACGATGCACGACCTGTCCCAGCTGATCGGCGTCCCCTTCGAGGAGGTCTCCTACCTGGCGGCAGGCGTCAACCACCAGGCCTGGGTGCTGCGTTTCGAGCGCGCGGGCCAGAGCCTGTACCCGCTCCTGGACGACACGATCGCGAAAGATCCCGAACTGCTGCGCCGGGTCCGCGTGGACATGTACCGCAGGCTCGGCCACTACCCCACCGAGACCAGCGAGCACTCCGCCGAGTACGTGCCCTGGTATCTGCACCACCCCGAGGAGATCGAGCGGCTACGGCTGCCGGTCGGCGCGTACTTGGAGATCATCGAGGAGAACACCGCGAGCTACGAACGCACCCGTGAGGCCCTCGCCTCCGGCACCCCGCTCCCCGTCGAGGGCACGCTGGAGTACGCCCCGCAGATCATCCACAGCATCGTCACCGGCACGCCCCGCACGGTCTACGGCAACGTCCCCAACCGCGGGCTCATCGACAACCTCCCCGCCGACTCGGTCGTCGAAGTCCCGTGCCTGGTCGACGCGTTGGGGGTCCAGCCGACCCGGATCGGCGCCCTGCCCCCGCAGTGCGCGGCCCTCAACAGCGCCTACGTCTCCGTCACCGACCTGGTGGTCCGCGCGGCCACGGACGGCGACCCGCGGCACATCCGGCACGCGGCGATGGCCGACCCGGCGACGGCGGCGGCCCTGCCGGTCGAGCGGATCTGGGACCTGTGCGACGACCTCGTACAAGCGCACGGAGAACTGCTGCAACCGGAGCTGCGGGCGCTGCTCGGGCACTGACGGGCGTCCGGGCGAGGCGTGACCGGGCCCTCGGCCGCCGGGCGTGGGCCGGAGCCAGGAGTGGCGCGGCATCGCTCACCGGCGTCCGGCGTCGCACGACCGTCCCCGGCCGACCGACGAGGGCCCCGGAGCCGTGAGCGACACCGCGCCGGTCACGGCCGTCCGGCGTTGGTGTGACCGCCCTCGACCGCCCGGCGTGGGAGCGGCCGGGCTGCCACCGGGGACGCGCATCCTCGGTGCGGACGACCGGCGCCCGGCCGGTCGGGCCGTACGGGAGGAACGCGGTGCCGAGACGTTCGACCAGCCTGAGGATTCTGATGGGGGCGGTTCTACTGCCGCTCGCCCTGGTGTCGCCCGCGTGGGGCGGCACGGACCCGGCGCCGGCACCGCCCGAGCCGCCTTCGACCCTGTGCGCTCCCGCGGGCACCCTGCACGGCGCGCACGGCCAGCACGCCGTCGTCAGTGTCTGCGCGGGCAGCGGCACCCCGACCATGGCGGTCTCGGCCCCCGCGACCTGCGGACAGCTCAGGGCGACCGTCCGGTACGCGTGCCGTACCTCGGGCACCTGGACCGCCGAGCGCGACGGCGGGACGGTCGCGTCCGGCAAGCTTCCGGGGTCGGGCGAGTACCCGGGCCCGGGGACCTACGACTTCACGGCCACCGTGCGCGTCCGCTCCGCGCCCGAGGGCGTGGACCTGCAAGGCACTGTGCACGCCACCCTGACCCTGACCGCGCCCAGGCCGAAGGCCACGCACGGGATCGAGGTCGACCGGAGCACGCTGCGGCCCGGCTCGGTGACCACGTTGACGTACACGGTCCAGCGGCACAGTGCCGAGGGCGACGGCAGCGCGCGGTTCGGGCTGATCGCGGAGGAGGGCACGGGGGCGGAGCTGACCACGTCCGACGCCCGTTGCGTGAATCCGCTGATCGGCCGCCACCCGTCGAAGGACCGCCTCCCGCACGCCCTGGACTGCGCGCTCACCGATCTCCAGCCCGGTCACCCGGACACCGTGGTGGTCCGTGTCGCGCTCAAGTCCCGCTGTTCCACGGTGGTTTCGAAGCTGGGCTACTGGATGCCGCAGGGCCAGGCGCTGTACACCGGGGGCATGCTGGCGGGACCGACCGTGACCTGCGGCTGACGGCTAGAGCAGGTCCAGCGCCCGCTCCCAGCCGAACTCCGGCCGCCCGCCGTCCTCTTGGACCTCGCCGGAGTACGGGTCCCCGAACCGGACGCCCATCCCGCGCAGTCGTATCAGGCTCGCCCGGTAGGCGGGGTGGGCCGCCAACGCGTCGGCCACACAAGGGAGTACGACGGTCGGGACGCCCAGGCCGTGCATCTCGCACAGGGTACCGAGGGCGAGGGTGTCGGCGGTGCCCGCCGCCCACTTGTTGATGGTGTTGAAGGTGGCGGGCGCGACGATCACGGCGTCCGGCGCCGGGAAGGGGCGTGGGTCACCGGGGCTGCGCCACGCCGAACGTATCGGGCGCCCGGTCTGCGCCTCGACGGCGGCCGTGTCGAAGAAGCCGCCCATCGCCACCGGGGTGGCGATCACCCCGACCTCCCAGTCCGACTCCTGTGCGGCGGCGATCAGTCGGCCGACGTCGGCGGCGATCCCGGCGGCGCAGACGACGACGTAGAGGAAGGGCTTCGGGTCCTGTTCGGTCACCCGGGGAGCCTACTGAAGCGGAGGGGAGCCTATTGAAGCGGAAAGGACCGCCCGCGCTCCTCCTCGGGCCGCGTCCCGAAGACGCGCCGCTCCTTCTCCTCGATGGCGAGGTCGTTGATGCTCGCCTCGCGCCGGGTCATCAGACCGTGCTCGTCGAACTCCCAGAGCTCGTTGCCGTACGACCGCCACCACTGTCCGTCGGCGTCCCGGCACTCGTACTGGAAGCGGACCGCGATGCGGTTGCCGTCGAAGGCCCACAGGTCCTTGCGCAGCGCGTATTCGTGCTCGCGCGCCCACTTCGCGGTGAGGAACTCGACGATCGCGGCGCGGCCGGTGACGAAGGTGTCGCGGTTGCGCCAGACGGAGTCCTCCGAGTAGGCGAGCGCCACCCGCTGCGGGTCGCGGGTGTTCCAGGCGTCCTCGGCGGCCTGGACCTTCTGGGCCGCGGTCTCACGGGTGAAGGGCGGGAGGGGAGGGCGGTCGGCCATGGTCGTCTCCAGAGCGGAACGGGATGGGACGGGACGGGATGCGATGGAGAACGTGCGTTCTCCAGGTGGCTGCTAACGTAGAGAACGCACGTTCTCACGTCAAGGAGGGACCGGGTCCATGGACAGCGAAGTCGCCCGGGAGCAGGCGCTGGACGCCGCCGAGAAGCTGTTCTACGGGCGGGGAGTCCAGGCCGTCGGCATGGACGCCGTCCGCACCGCCTCCGGGCTCTCCCTCAAGCGGCTCTATCAACTCTTCCCCGCCAAGGAGGAGTTGGTGGAGGCGTATCTCGAACGGCGTGACCTGCGCTGGCGCGGACGCCTCGCCGAGCACGTCGCGCGGCACGATGATCCGCGGGAGCGGATTCCGGCCGTCTTCGACTGGCTGGAGCAGTGGTTCGGCGAGTCCGACTTCCGTGGGTGCGCGTGGATCAACTCGTACGGCGAACTGGGCGCGACCTCGGAGCGCGTGGTAGCCCAAGTGCGGGCGCACAAGCGGGCGTTCCGCGAGTATCTCGCCGGGCTGGTGGCGGACGCGGGGCTGCCCGACGTACTGGCGGGGCAGGTGTTCCTGCTGGCCGAGGGGGCCATGGTCACGGCGGGCATCACCGGGAGCGCGGAGCCTGCGGCAGAGGCACGGGAGGCGGCCCGTTCGCTGTCTCGGGCGCACTGACGGTCAGGCGGCGGCGAGCGCCGTGAGCGTGGCGCGGGCCCGGGCGAGGGAGTCCGCCGCCAGCTCCTCCAGGCCGGCCAGTTGGGGCAGGACGTCGACCCGGGTGAGTTCGGCGGCGACGAGGTGGAGGTTCTCCGGCGGTACGCCCAGACTGCCGAAGTAGGCCTTCAGGTAAGGCGTTTGGAAGTCGAAGTGTTCGCGCGGGGTGCCGGGGCCGTATCCGCCGCCGCGTGCCATGACCGCGATCACCCGGGTGTGGCGCAGGAGGCTCTCGCCGGTGTCCGGGTCGGTGAGCGCGCCGGGGAAGGTGACGCGGTCGATCCATGCCTTCAGGGTCGCGGGCACCGCGAAGTTGTACATCGGGACACCGAGCAACAGCGTGTCGGCGGCAAGGAGTTCGGTGATGTACGGGAGGGTCAGCCCCCACTCGCGCTGTTCAGCCGCGCTCTCGGTCAGTGCGGGGACCTTGGCGGGCGGGACGAATCCCTCGCGCTCCACGCGGCGGCCGAGGGTGGTGTAGGCGGGGGTGATCGGCGGCACCGGTGCGGCGGACAGGTCCCGGTGACGGTGGTCCGCCGAGTTGCCGTGCGCGGTGTGCCAGGTCCGCGCGAAGGCCTCGGTGAGTTGCCTGGTCACGGAGTCGGCGGTCGTGTCGGCGCTGGAGTCGATGTGCAGCAGCATGGTGTGGTCACCTCGGTCGGCTCGGGTTCGTCGGACAGGTGACGGAGCACGACGAGGAAAGGTGACCCATGCGGGGGCACGACGAGTTGGCGGAGCGGTTCGAGGAGCGGCGCGGGCACCTGCGGGCGGTCGCGTACCGGATGCTGGGGTCGCTCGGCGAGGCGGACGACGCGGTGCAGGAGGCCTGGCTACGGCTCGGCCGCGCGGGCGGCGACGGCATCGACAACCTCTCCGCCTGGCTGACGACGGTCGTCTCGCGCATCTGCCTGGACATGCTCCGCTCGCGCGCGTCCCGACGGGAGGATCCCTACGGCGACGACCTGCCGGAGCCGAGCGCCGACGAGCTGCCCGAGGACGAGGCCGTGCTCGCCGACTCGGTGGGGCTCGCGCTGCTGGTGGTGCTGGACACGCTGGGTCCTGCGGAGCGGGTCGCGTTCGTGCTGCACGATCTGTTCGCGGTGCCGTTCGACCGGATCGCGGCGGTCCTGGACCGGTCCCGGCCCGCCGCGAAGAAGCTCGCCAGCCGGGCCCGGCACAAGGTGCGGGGCACGCCGGTGGTGCCGGGCGCCGAGCTCGGCCGGCACCGGGAGGTCGTCGAGGCGTTCCTGTCCGCCGCGCGGGGCGGTGACCTCGGCGCGCTCCTCGACGTACTCGCCCCCGATGTGGTCCGCCACGCCGACCCCGCCGTGTTGCCGCCGGGCGTGGCCGCCGAGCTGCGCGGGGCCCGGGCGGTCGCGGAGGGGACGGTACTGCTGCGGCACCGGACGCGCTTCGCGGCCGTCGCTCTCGTCGACGGGGACGCGGGCATTGTCGTCGCTCCGGGAGGACGGTTGCTGCTCGCGCTCCGGGTGCGGGTCGAGGGTGGGCGGATTGCCGCGTATGAGGTGGTCGCGGGGCGGGAGGCGTTGCGGGGAGTCGAGGTGGGGGCGCTTGGGGTGGCGGATTGAGGCGGGGGCGCTTGGGTGGCGGATTGAGGCGGGCGGGCTGGAGGGATCGGCTTCGCGGCAGGAGGGGTGGCTCGGCTCGGTGGGCCGGCCACCGTAGGAACCGTTCAGCCCAGCGAGCCCGCCACCGCGCTCAGGAACCGCTCTCCCAGCAGCCCGCCCTCTACGGAGGGGCCCGCTCAGCCCACCGTGTCCGACACCGTGATCGCGCTCACCGGGCAGGCCCGTGCCGCCTCCTTGAGCATGGGGTCGTCGGTGTCCTCCTTGCCCGGCAGCACCGTGCTGTAGCCGTCGTCGTCCTGGGTGAAGACGCCCGGGGCGGCCAGGGCGCACTGGCCCGCCCCGATGCAGATGTCCTTGTCGATGTGGATTTCCGTGTGCATGGAGCGCAGCCTCTTACCAGGTCACGGGGAGTTCCAGCATCCCCTGGATCGTGTCGCCGGGTTTGAAGGGGATCTCGTCCGCGGGGACGGCCAGGCTCAGCGTGGGCAGCCGGCCGAAGAGGCTGTGCAGGGCGATCTCCAGTTCGGCGCGGGCGAGGTTCTGGCCGAGGCACTGGTGGATGCCGAAGCCGAACGAGACGTGGTGGCGGGTGGGCCGGTGCCAGTCCAGGGTGTCCGGGGCGGTGTAGACGTCCTCGTCGCGGTTGATGACCGCGGCCGAGAAGATCACACCCTCGCCGGCCCGGATCGTCGTGCCGTCCACGTCGATGTCCTCGATGGCCTGCCGCATCAGCCCGTCCACGATGGACAGCGACCGCATCAGCTCCTCGACCGCGTCGGGCAACAGCCCTGGATCGTCCCGGAGTTCGGCGAGCTTCTCGGGGTGGAGCAGCAGCGTGTAGGTGCCCAGGGAGATCATGTTGGCGGTCGTCTCGTGGCCCGCGACGAGGAGGATGATCGCGAGGGAGATCAACTCCTCGCGGTCCAGCGCCCCTTCGTTCAGCTGGTCCCGGACGAGGTCGTCCAGCACTCCCTCGCCCGGATCCCGCTGTTTGCGGTCGATCAACTCGCCCAGATACGCGTCCAGTTGATCGCGTGCGTCCTGGCTGTCCTCGGCCTTCGGACCGCGCAGCAGGCGCCGGGACTGGGCCTCGAAGAACTCGTGGTCGGTGTACGGGACGCCGAGCAGTGCGCAGATCACCATCGAGGGAACGGGCAGCGCGAACGCGGACACCAGGTCGGCGGTCGGGCCCTGGGCGATCATCGCGTCGAGCCGTTCGTCGACGATCCGCTGGATGTCGGGCCGCATCGCCGTGGCGCGCTTGACGGTGAAGGCGGGGATCATCATCCGCCGCTGGGTGCGGTGTTTGGGGTCGTTCTCACCGATCAGGGCGACCTTGCGGTTCCGGACCGCCGCGAACCGTTCGTTGGTCGCGGGGAAATCGGGCTCGGTGCGGTCGGAGGACAGGCGCTGGTCGGCCAGCAGTGCGCGGGCGGCGGCGTGCCCGGTGACGAGCCATGCCGTGCGGCCGTCGAAGAGCGTGACGCGGGTCAGTGGGCGGGCGCTGCGGAGGGGGTCGTAGCCGGCGGGCGGGTGGTAGGGGCAGGTGCGGTCCTGCGGGAAGGCGACGGGTTCGGGCACGTCGGTCAGACCCGTCAGTTCCGTCAGATCCGTCATGGAAGACCTCGCAGACGAAGAGTGCGTCATGCCGATCTTCATTAGATGCCCGAGGCACCTATGAGGCCACCTGAAGTTCGGCCAGATCGGTGGTACCTACAATCTGGCCGAACCTGATGGCCCCGACCGCCTCGACGATCACGGTCGCGGGACCGGTCCGACGTCACCCGCCCGCGACCGGAGTCCCACCGTCCGCCGGGGCGAAGGCCAGGAACACGGCGAGGCTGTCCTCGTACACGTGATGACGGACGATCAGTCCGTCCCGGACGGTGAGATGAAGGGCGAACCTGGCGCGATACGACCGTCCGGTGGGCCTGGCGGTCAGCCGGATCTCGCCGAACACCACCGCGTCCTCGCCGTCGACCAGGACCCGCTCGATCTCCGTGCCCACCTGCCCCGGCACATGGTGCGCGGCGAGGTCCCGGAAGTGGTCGGCGGCGTCGGCGCGGGTGGCGCGGTGCCGGATCCACGGGATGGAGGGACCGCCGTGCCTGTCCTCGGGCCAGTCGAGTCTCCAGTCGGTGTGCTCGGCGTACAGCTCGGCGATGTGCTCGGGCTCGGCGTGGCCGATCCGGTGCAGCAGGTCCGCCACGACGGTGCGGGTGGTCGGGGTCGTGGACATCGGGCGCTCGCTCTCGGCAGGTGATCGTGCGGGGTTCCGACTGTGCCGGAGAGGTCGTTCCGGTGCGATTACCTCCGAGGTAGTCACCCGGTGGAGGGGGCGTGGCCGAAGAGAGCCGCGGTGCGGATGAATCGCGCACCGGCTGGTGTTGAATCTCGTTGCGAGACAGCCGTAGAACGCGAGATGGGACGAATGCCATGCCTCTTGAGGGCGAGTACGAACCCAGCCCGTCGCAGTGGGTACGCGACCAGGTCGAGCTGTACGAGAGCTCCGGCGGCACCAAGGGGACGACGTTGATGGACACGGGTCTGCCCGTGATCCTGCTGACGACGGTGGGTGCCAAGAGCGGGAAGATCCGCAAGACCCCGCTGATGCGTGTCGAACACGACGGGACCTACGCCGTCGTCGCCTCGCAGGGCGGCGCGCCCAAGCATCCGGTCTGGTTCTTCAATGTCCAGGCCGATCCGCACGTCGAGCTTCAGGACGGACCGCGGAAGTGGGACCTGACGGCCCGCGAGGTCACCGGCGACGAGAAGGCCGAGTGGTGGGAGCGGGCGGTCGCCGCGTACCCCCCGTACGCCGAGTACCAGACGAAGACGGACCGGCAGATCCCCGTGTTCGTCCTCGAACCGGCCGCCGGAAGCTGACTCCTGGAGGCCGGCCCCGGCCCGGGGAAAGTTTCTTGTTTCCGGGGCGCATGAACCGTTGAGCGTCGGGCATCCGACGTTCAGGCCCCGCCGCGCTCCCCCGTCGCGGCGGGGCTTTCCCGTGTCTCCTCCACCGGCCGGTCGGTGATGTCCAGGAAGATCTCGCCGGTCTCGGACACCGCACGGCCGAGGGACTCCTTGATGCGCATGGAGACCTCCTCGACCCGCTCGCTGTCCATGCCGGGGACGAGGTCGACACGGGCGGCGACCATCGTCGAGTCGAGTCCCATCCGCATCGTGAACAGCGCTTCCACGCTGTCGATCTCCGGCTCGGCCGCCAGCAACGAGCGGATCCTGTCGCTCAGTTCGGGGTCGACGGCCTCGCCGATGAGCTGGTCGCGGGCGTCGCGGCCGAGGCGGTAGGCGACGTAGCCGAGCAGTACTCCGATCGCGATCGACGCGGACGCCTCCCACACCACCTGCCCGGTGATCATGTGCAGTGCCATGCCGATGATGGCGAAGGTCACGCCGAGCACGGCCGTGCCGTCCTCCGCCACGACGGTCCGCAGCGCGGGGTCGCGCAGCGCGTCCATGCCACCGCCCTGGGCGCGCACCTGATGCAGGGCCCGCAACAGGGAGATCCCCTCCACGACCAGGGCCACGGCGAGCACGACCAGGCCCACCACATATCCGCCGGACGTCTCCTCCGCGCCGTTCCGGAGGGCCTCGATCCCCTGGAACACGGAGAAGCAGGCGCCCATCACGAAGATCCCGACGGCGGCGAGCAGCGACCAGAAGAAGCGCTCCTTGCCGTAGCCGAAGGGGTGCCGGCTGTCGGCGGGGCGGCGGCTGCGGCGCAGGGCCGCGAGGAGGAAGACCTCGTTGAGGCTGTCGGCCACCGAGTGCGCGGCCTCCGAGAGCAGCGCGGGCGATCCCGCGACCAGACCGCCGACGGCCTTGGCGGCCGCGATCACCAGGTTGGCGGCGAGTGCGACGAGGACGGTGACGCGGGTCTTGCGGTCGGATTCGTGGTCGGTGGCTGTGTCGCTCATCTACGCCGACTGCCCCTGAAGGTCCTGCTCACACCCTCTACCGAAGCACCGGTTTCGATGACACCGTCGGGGTGCCGACCGTGCCGGCCCGCCCGTTCGTCCGCAGAAGGAGATCCACGTGGCCAAGATCAAGAAGAAGAAACTGCCCCTCGTCTACCAGCCCGTCGGTCTCGTCCTGGGCCTGGTGAGCGGCGCCCTCGCCGGCCGTGCCTTCCGCGCCGCATGGAAGGCGATACGGCACGAGGACAACGCCCCCGACCCGCTGGACCGGGACCGCGGCTGGGCCGAGATCCTGCTCGCCGCCGCGCTCCAGGGCGCCCTGTTCGCGGTGGCGCGCAGCGCGGCGGACCGCACGGGCGCAAAAGCCATCGAGCGCTCGACCGGGATCTGGCCGGCGAAGGACAAGGGCGGCCGGGAGTAGGGCAGGGGACCAGGGCGGCCGGGAGCGAGCTCGCTCAGCCCTGATCGGTGGCCGTCGGCGGCACCGGGCGGAGCGTGAAGGAGTGGCCGGCCGGGTCCGCGTACACGCGCTCCTGGTACGGGCCCGGCATGTCCTTGGTCTCCAGCGGGCGTCCGCCGAGTCCGACGATCCTGCGCTCCGCCTCGTCCAGGTCCTCCACCAGGAAGTCCAGGTGGACCTGTTGGTTGTTCTCGGCGCGGGGCCAGCTCGGCGGGGTGGCGCTGAGGTCGCGGCGGAACGCCAGCCGGGTCCCGTCGGCACCCCTGATCTCCACCTGGTCGAGGGTGATGTCCGTCTGCTCGCCGTCCAGCAACTCCGTGTAGAACACGGCGAGCTTCTCCGGCTCGAGCGCGTCGAGCACCACGAAGCTAGCGTTGACCAGTGCCATGTGTCCTCCGAAGATTCAGGCGGGCAAGGGTCGAGTCCGGTTGCCACGCACCCAACGGATATCCCGGTTCGACCAGTTGATGCCGACGACCGGCGTCGATCGACGAACGTGCAACAACCGCGCGGCTCCCCTGGTTCGGGTGTGACGCGGGATGTCAGAGTGAGACGGGTGAAGCCTCGTATCGCCGTAGTGACTCTCGCCGTCTGTGCCGCGCTCGCTCCGCTCAGCGGATGCGGGAGCGGCACCGGCGCTCATGAATCGTCGCCGTCCCCGGGAGAGTCGACGACGTCCGCCGCGAGCCGAACTCCCGCTCCGGGCAAGGGTTCCAGGGACCCCGACGACATCAACGGCGACGGTCACCGCGACCTCGTGGTGCCGATCGTCGTCGGCGGCGGCGAGGGCGCCACGGACGAACGGGTCGGTGTGGTCTACGGATCGGCCAAGGGCCTCGATCCGTCGACGCGCACGGTCTACGGCCGCGCCGACCTGGGTCTGCCCGAGCCCGGCAGGCAACTCCTCGCCCCGAAGGGCTCGTTGTCCGCCGCCGACCTCACCACCGCCGATCTGGACGGCGACGGCTTCCCCGACTTCGTCACCACCGTCCAGGGCGCGATGACGTCGGACAACAACGTCGTCGCCCCGCGCACCCTCCCGTACATAGCGTGGGGCGGCCCCGGCGGGCCGACGGGGAAGACCTCCGCCACGCCGGTCCAACTGCCCCGGAGCGCGACGAAGTTGGGCCTCCAGTCCGTGGTGCGCGGCGACTTCGACGGTGACGGGCACCACGATCTCGCCGGGTTCGCGTACAACCACTCGTCCATGGTGGTGATGTACGGCCCGTTCTCGCGCTCGGGCGCACCCGCCCGTACCGACACGAGCCTTCCCTGGGCGGACGGCGACCTCACCGCCGACGCCGTCTCCCCGTCCGGCACACCCCGCGCGACCTCGCTGCTGATGCACGCGGTGAGCGACGGCGAGCAGTCCGGCAACACGCTCTACAAGGCCCGCCGAGGTTCTCAACTCATATCCACCGGACGGGAGTTGAGGAGCGGAAACGCTCACGCGTTCGGCGACTTCGACGGCGACGGACAGCGCGATGTGGCGGTCGGCGACGACGGCAGCCGTAACGACGAGCCGGGCTTCGAGACCGAACCGGCCGACGTCGACGGTTCGCTCGCCGTGTATCCCGGCGCCGGCGGCGCACCGGTGACGTACCGGCTCCCCGAGGCGCCGAAGTCCGCGCGCACCCAGTACGGGCCCGGTGGTTATGTGTCCGCCGACCCGGACGGCGACGGCCGTGACGGCGTCCTCGTCGCCACGTACGAGGGCGCCACGCTCATCGACGGCACCCGGCGGACCACCGTCCTGCGCGAAGGTCCCGCCACGGCGGACGGCAGGAAGATCCCCGCGAAGTGGCGGCACGCCCGGCCCGTGGGAGCCGCCGACTTCAACGGTGACGGCAAGGACGAACTGGTCCTGAACTGGGGCGCCGACGCGAAGTTCGGGACCTACGGCAAGCTCCCCACGCGCTGGTGGATCACCGACGGCACGACGGCCGCGAACAAGGCGACGTTCACGACGACGGCGTTCGCCCCGCACGCCTCGTAGGCGGCCCCGCGCTCCGCACCGGGAACGGGCTCAGTCGGCCACCAGCCACTCCCCGTCGCGCATCAGGTCGCGCCCCTTCAACTCGTTGGCCTCCCGCCAGGCCTGCACGCGCTGCGGACGGATCCTGAAGTACATGTAGGGCGTGGCAAGTTGGCGCGGATCGAAGCCCGTCTTCGAGGCGAAGACCTCCGCGTCCTCCTCGGGCAGATCGGCCGGCGTCAGCATCACCACCGTGCCCTCGATCATCACGACGTCACGGGTCGGCCCGATGCCGAGCCGGGCGACGCCGGTCGCGGCGAGGTTGCGGCCGGTGGGGCTCGCGGCCGGGGTCGCGAACAGCAGGGTCGTGCCGTCCCACACGAACGACAGCGGCACGAGATAGGGCGCTCCCCCGTCCTCGCCGGCCGTCGCGACCCACGCGTCCTCGTCGTCCTCAAGCCGACGGAGCGTGTCCTGCTTGCGCTGCTTCGCGGTGCGTGCGGGCTCTTGAGTCATGGCCCCAGTCTGCCGCTCAGCCCTCCGCCGCCGCACGGATCTCGGCGAGCCGCGCCGCCGCCGCGCCGAGCAGCAGATCCAGAGCGGCCGGATAGGAGCTGTGCCGCATGGTGGCGACAAGGTGCCGTGCCGTGGCCGCGATGTGCGGGTGCGTGTCGGCGGGCAGCCGCGCGTACGTCGCCTGCCATACGGCCGCCTCCGCCTCGCGGGCAGGCTGCGGCAGCGCCGTGTTCGCGGAGTCGAGGGCCCCGAAGGCGAGGGCCTGGTCGACGTAGGCGTGGTAGATCCGCGCCGCCTCGGCGTCCGGGAACCCGGCCCCGCGCAGCACGCCGAGGATCGCCTCCACGGCCTGGATCTCGTACACCCGCCCGGTCACCCGGTACGCGCTGAGCACCGCCGCCCTCGGATGCGCGAGCGCGCCCGCGTGCATGCGCAGGCCCAGGTCCCGCAGGTCGGCCCGCCAGTCGCCGCTGGGGCGCCAGGTGCGCAGCGTCCGGCCGATCAGCTCGTCGGCGACGGCCAGCATCAGGTCGTCGGTGTGCCGGAAGTAGCGGTACAGGGAGCTGGGGTCGGCGCCCAGGGCGCGGCCGAGCCGGCGTACGGACAGGGCCTCGGTGCCGTGCTCCTCGATCAGCCTCAGCGCGGTCTCGACGATCAGTTCCTCGGACAGGACGACGCCCTGCTTGGTGGGGCGTCTGCGCCGCCGGTCGGCGGCCGGCACGACACGCTCGCTCATACGACGGCCTCCTCGCTGCTCGGGTCCGGGTGTCCGCACCTTATGACAACACCGTTGACCTGTTAAGTGCCCGGGCAGTTTCATGTGCGTTCACCGGGGCCGTTCGGGCCCCCCGGTGCGAGCGGAGAGCACGCCATGATCGACACGCCACCCCCGTCGGGGCCCGCACTGCGCAAGTCCCTCGGTCTGCTGGACGGTGTCGCCATCGCCGCGTCCAGCACGGCCGCGACCACCAGCATCGGCATCGGCCTGGGCGTGACCGCCGGGGTGGTCGGGCTGCATCTGCCGGCGATCATGCTGCTCGCGTTCCTGCCGATCCTGGGCATCGCGGGGGCCTACTCCCGGCTGAACAAGGTCGAGCCGAACGCGGGCAACGGCTATGTGTGGGTGGGCCGTTCGCTCACTCCGTGGCTGGGCTTCCTGGTCGGCTGGGTGAACATCGTCGCCACGATCGCGTTCCTCGCGTACACCACGGCGGTCACCGGCTCGGCCATGATCCAGCTCGCCGGGGAGGCCGGAGTCCACGAGGTGGGCGGCCTCACCCTCGACCCGGGCTCGACGGCACAGACGACCGCCGTGGGCATCGTGGTCCTGGTCGCCGTCACCCTCACCGCCGTCACCGGTGTCCGCACCGCCGCCCGCCTCCAGAGCGGCCTGCTGGTCTTCGAGTACGTCGTCCTGCTCGGCTTCTGCGGATACGGCATCGTCACCGGCCCGCACGCCTTCAGCCTGAGCTGGTTCGACCCGTTCGCGATCCCCTCGGCGTCGGCGCTCGCGCAGGGCCTGCTGCTGTCGGTCTTCTGTTACTGGGGCTTCGAGGCCGCGTTCACCGTGAACGAGGAGGTACGCGACCCGCGCGACGCGTCCCGGGCCGGGCTGATCACCCTGGTGACGATGCTGGGCCTGTTCCTGCTCGGCTCGATCGCCTTCCAACGGGTGCTGTCCGAGGGCGAGTTGGCGGGCCACGGCGCCCAGGGCCTGGCGTACTTCGGCGACCGCCTCGCCTCCCAGCCACTGGCCGCGCTCCCCCTGGTCGCCCTGATGTTCTCGGCGGTCGCCTCGCTCCAGGCCGGTGTGATCCCCACCGCCCGCGGCATGTTCGCGATGAGCCGCGACCGCACCCTCGGCCCCGTCTGGTCCAAGGTCAGCTCCCGCTACGGCACCCCGGCCCTCGGCACCCTCCTGATCGGCGCGCTGGCGACGGCGGTCGCGGCACTGGCGCTGGTGATACCCCGCCTCGCCGACATGATCATGGCGACGGTGAACGCCGTGGGGATCGTCGTGGCCCTCTCCTACGCGCTGACCGCCCTGGCCGCCGCGGTCCGCTTCCGCGCTCTCCTCCGGGAGGACTGGCGGCAGGGCGTGCGTGCGGTCGTGCTGCCGACGCTGAGCGCCATGTCCCTGCTGGGACTGGGCGGTTACCTCGGCTGGTCCTTCTACACCTCCACCGATCATCTCGAAGTCAGCGCGGACAACGGCTGGTTCCTGCTGCTCACCCCGCTGGCGATGATCGCGTCCGGCTTCCTGGCCGCCGCGTGGGCGAAGTGGGTGCGCAGGTCCCCGTACTTCCACTCGGGCCAGGGCACCGACGCCGACGCGCCGCAGCTCCTCGCCACCTCCTGACAACCCCGCAAGGATACGAACCATGCACGCAGACCTCCTCTTCACCAACGGCCCGGTCCTCACCCCGGAGGGCCGCACCGCGACCGCCGTGGCCGTCACCGGCGACCGCATCACCGCCGTAGGCCATGCCGAGGTGCACGACCTCGCCGGGCCGCGTACCCAAGTCGTCGATCTGGCGGGGCGGTTGCTGTTGCCCGGGTTCCAGGACGCGCATGTGCATCCCGTGCCGGCGGGGCTGGAGCTGACCCAGTGCGATCTGACGCGGGCCAGGACGGCCGAGGACACGGTCGCCGCCGTGCGGGCCTATGCCGACGCGCATCCCGAGCGGGAGTGGATCACCGGGGGCGGGTGGTCGATGGAGGCGTTCGAGGGCGGTACGCCGACGAAGGAGCTGCTGGACTCGGTCGTACCGGACCGGCCGGTGTATCTGCCCAACCGGGACCATCACGGCGCCTGGGTCAACAGCCGGGCCCTCCAACTCGCGGGGATCACACGGGACATGCCCGACCCGGTGGACGGGCGGATCGAGCGGGACGCGTCGGGCGAACCGGCCGGGACGCTCCAGGAGGGCGCGATGCAGCTGGTCGGCCGGCTCACGCCACCGGCCACGCGGGCCGACCGGCTGGCCGCACTGCTGCACGCCCAGCGGCACCTGCACGCGCTCGGCATCACGGCCTGGCAGGACGCGCTGGTCGGGGAGTTCCTGGGGATGGACGATCCCTCGGACGCGTATCTCGCCGCCGCCCGGGACGGCTCGCTCACCGCGCGCGTCGTCGGCGCGCTGTGGTGGGACAGGGAGCGCGGGGCCGAGCAGATCCCCGAACTCGTCGAGCGGCGGGCCGCGTTGAGCCACGGCCGGTTCCGGGCGAGCAGCGTGAAGCTGATGCTGGACGGGGTCGCCGAGACCGGTACGGCCGCCCTGCTCGATCCCTACCTCGACAAGTGCGGCTGCGCGACGGCCAATCGGGGCACCAGCTTCATCGACCCGGAGCAACTGCCCAAGTACGTCACCGAGTTGGATGCGCTCGGCTTCCAGTGCCACTTTCACGCGCTGGGCGACCGGGCCGTACGGGACGCGCTGGACGCCGTAGAGGCGGCGCGGGCCGTGAACGGGCCGAGTGACACCCGGCCGCATCTCGCGCACCTCCAGGTGGTGCACCCGGACGACGTGGCGCGGTTCGCGCGACTCGGCGCGGTGGCGAACATCCAGCCGCTGTGGGCCGCGCACGAACCGCAGATGGACGAGCTGACGATTCCGTTCCTCGGGCCCCAACGGGCCTTGTGGCAGTACCCGTTCGGAGCACTGCTGCGCTCCGGGGCCACCCTCGCGGCGGGCAGCGACTGGCCGGTGAGCAGTCCCGACCCCCTCCAGGGCATCCACGTCGCGGTGAACCGGGTCGAACCCGGGGGCGCGGGGCCGGTGTTCCTGCCGGGCGAGCGCCTCGACCTGGCGGCGGCGGTCACGGCGTACACCGCGGGTTCGGCGTACGCGAACCATCTGGACGAGACCGGCCGCATCGCGGCGGGGGCGTTGGCGGATCTGGTGGTCCTGGACCGCGATCCGTTCGCCGCTCCGCCGGAGGAGATCGCCGAGTCGCAGGTAGCGCTTACTTATGTGGGAGGGACGGGAGTGTACGCAGCTCAGGAGGCATAGGCAGTAACGGGGATCACGATCGGGGCACGGTGTAGATCATCTAGGCTCTGGGCAGTCTCGTAACCGCTTCTAGGTCCAACTTTCGCACCACGAAGCGTAGTTCGAGGGCGCGGGCGGTCGAACGGACCGCCCGCTCGCAGTGGGGGGACTCAGTGTTCCGTCTCCCGAAAGGAAGCGCATGCCTCAGGACGTCACCTTCGACCTCCCCTTCGACACCCCCGTCAGCGACCATCTGGAGTACGCCCGGGCCCGCCATCTGCGGTGGATCTGGGACATGGGTCTGGTGCGCAGCCAGGCCGGGTTCGAGGAGTACCGGTCGTGGGATCTCCCGCAGGCCGCGGCCCGCACCTATCCGCACGCGTCGGCCGCGGACATGGTCGTCCTGATGAACTGGTTCTCGCTGGCGTTCCTCTTCGACGACCAGTTCGACGCGAGCCGGCCCGACCGCGCCGACCGAATACTCGAAGTGGCGCGGGAGTTGATCGTCACACCCCTGCGTCCGACGGGCAGCAGGCCCCGGGTGGTCTGCCCGATCACCGTGGCCTGGGCACAGGTCTGGGACCACCTTTCGGATGGCATGTCCCTGACGTGGCGGACCCGGTTCGCCGCGTCCTGGGGCCGGTTCCTGGTGGCGCACTGCGAGGAGGTCGACCTGGCGGCCCGGGGCATCGCGGGCACGCTGGACCTCGATGAGTACACGGAGTTCCGGCGCCGTACGGTCGGCATCCACCACAGCATCGACGCCGGCGAACGCAGCCGTGGCTTCGAGGTCCCGGCTCAGGTGCAGGCCCACCCGCTGATGGAACGCATGCGTGACCTGGCCGCCGACACCATCGGCTTCATGAACGACGTCCACTCCTTCGAACGCGAACGCCGCCGGGGCGACGGCCACAACCTGATAGCCGTACTCCACCGGGACCGCGGCCTGTCCTGGGAGGCCGCGGCCGACGAGGCCTACCGCATGACCAACGCCTGCCTGGCCGAGTACCTCGAACTCGAAGCCCAAGTCCCCCGGATGTGCGACGAGTTGAATCTGACCGAGGACGAACGCCGCCGGGTACAACAGGGCGTGGAAGCCATCCAGCACTGGATCAACGGCAACTACGAGTGGGCGCTGGTCTCGGGCAGGTACGCGGCAGGAAAAGAGGGCCCGGCAGCAACTGCGGAACTGGCGGGCAAGGGCTCAGTGGACGACTTGTTGGCCGTCTGAACAGAGGGGCGCGCTGCCTGGCCAACGGCTGGGCAGCTCGCCTGTCTTTAGGGGCGCGGGGCTGTATCGATTTGCGGCTCCGCCGCGCGGGCGCGACCAGCCCCAACGCGCCCGCAGACAAAAAACAACCGACTCACACGGCAAATTCAACCGGCAGCCGGTCCAATCGGGACTCCCACGTAGACGCCGTAGAAGTCAGTTCCTCAACCGCCACACCCAACCGCAACCCCGGCAGCCGATGCAGCAGCACATCCACCCCGACCTCAAGAATCGCCTGCCCAATACTCTGCCCCGGGCACTCGTGCGGCCCCGAACTGAACGCCAGATGCGAGTGGTTGCCCTGCACGGACACCCCTGCGTCAGGCCGAACCTCCGGATCGACATTCCCCGCGGTGAGACCCAGCACGAGCAGATCCCCCTCCTCGATCCGATGCCCCCCGAGCTCAAGATCCGCCGTAGCGAACCGCCCCGGCAGAACGGCCAACGGCGGGGTGTCCCACATGACTTCCTCGACGACGGCCGAGACGGTCAACTGCCCACTCACCAGCCCCGAAAGCCGTGACGCATCCGTGAGGATCCGCTGCAAGACCCGCGCCAGCAAGTTGCTGGTGGTCGTGTGCGCGGCGATCAGCACCAGCCGCAGATGCATGACGACCTCTTCCGCATCGAGCCCCGCCGGGTGCTCGATGAGCGCGGTGGTGAAGTCGGAACCCGGCTCCGCCCGTTTGCGCTCGGCGAGTTCACCGAGGATCTCGATGATGCGGTCGTTGTGCAGCAGGGCGTCCTCGCCCCCCTTGAGGACCTGCGCGCTGGACTCGACGAGCCGGTTCCCGTCCGCCGCGGGAAGCCCGAGGATCCGGGTGAGGACAAGCATCGGCAGATACTCGGCATAATCCGCCACCAGATCTGCCCGACCGGCGTCCGCGAACGCGTCGATCTGCTTGTTGGCGAAGTAAGTTGCGTGCCGCCGGACACCCCGCCCGGCCGCCGCCAGCAACCCGTCCGTCACCGCGCCCCGCAGCCGGCGGTGAGGTTCGCCGTCCTGGGAGACACAGTCCGGCCGCCATCCGACCATCGGCATGATCGGCGAGGTCTCCGAGACCCGCCCTTCCCGCCAGTCCCGCCAGATCCGCGCGTCACGGGAGAACTGTCGGGGGCTGTCCAGCACCCGCCGGTTGTCGCGGTACCCGAGGACCAGCCAGGCGGGGACGTCGCCTTCGAGCAACACCGGTGCCACGGAGCCGTGTTGCTCGCGCAGCCGCTCGTAGATGCCGCGCGGGTCGGTCGCCGCGTCCGGCCCGTACAGTCGCGTGAGGTCGTCACCCGAACCGTGGGCGACGGGGCAGCCCCTCGGAGCATCGGGGTCGTTTAAGGTCTGGTCGGTCATCGGGGCTCCAGTGCGACGACGGCCGAGCGTTCCTTCAAGTGCCGTATCAGCGCGACCAGTACGTCACGGCTGGAGGAGCGGTCGCGGGCGTCGCAGGCCACGACCGGGATGTCCGGGGAGATGTCCAGGGCGTCCCGGATCTCGTCGACCGGGTGCTCCGGGGAGTCGGGGAAGACGTTCAGCGCGATGACGAACGGGACGTCCTGCCGCTCCATCTCCTCGATCGCCCGGAAGCTGGAGGCGAGCCGGCGGGTGTCGACGAGGACCACCGCGCCGAGCGCGCCCTTGAACAGTCCGTTCCACAGGAACCAGAACCGCTCCTGGCCCGGCGTCCCGAACAGGTAGAGGACCAGCTCGTCGTTGATGCCGATCTTGCCGAAGTCGAGGCTGACGGTGGTCTCCGTCTTGTCGGTCACCCCGATGAGGTGGTCGACGCCGGCGCTCGCCTGGGTGAGGGTCTCCTCGGTGGTGAGCGGCTTGATGTCACTGACCGAGCGGACCATGGTGGTCTTCCCGGTGCCGAAACCGCCGGCGATCATCACCTTCACCGAGCGGGTAACACCTTTTTCGACGCTTGCCTCCAGGGCGCCGAAGCCGGGGTCGAGAGGCCGATCGTGCTCAGCCCTTCGGGCCTCCGCGCGTTCGTCCTCTCGACCCCGACGCGCCCTTTCGGCGCCGGCCGGTGCGCCGGGATGGTCAAAGCCTTTGAAGTCCACTGAGTACCTCCTCAAGGAGCGCGAGGTCGGGCCCGCGACCGGCGTCGTGCGCCGGGATGGGGTCACGGGCTTCGACGCGGTCTGCCTCCAGCAGATCCGCCAGCAGCACCGCGAGAATGTTGAAGGGCAGTCCGAGGTGGGCGCCCAGTTCGGCCACCGACAGCGGCTCGCGGCAGCGTCGGAGGATCTCCTCGTGCTCGTGCTGCATGCCCGGTACGGGTGCGGCGCGGGAGACGACGAGGGTCGCCACGTCGAGGCTCGACGCCGAACCGCCCGGTCCGCTGCGCCCTCCGGTGAGGACGTAGTAACGCTCCAGACCGGACGGGTCGACGGGCCGGCGGGGAGCACTCATCCAGAGTGCTCCTCCAGGCGCGCCGTGGTGCCGAGGAGTTCACCCATCCTGCGGGCCAGGTCCCGCATCTGGTGCCCGAGCAGGCCCTGGTCGAGGCCCTCCCGGGCCAGCACGCCGAGATACGTCTCCACACCCGCGCGGACCACGAAGAGATGACCGCCGTCGACCTCGATCATCGCCAGCCGCAACTGCCCCGCGTACTTGGGGAACTGCTCGGCGACCGGCTGGGCCAGCGCCTGGAGGCCGGCCACCACGGCCGCGAAGCGGTCCACGTCGTCGGGGTCCTCCGCGCCGAAGGAGGTGATCGCCTTGCCGTCGCTGGAAGCCACGAGGGCGAAGCGGATCTCCGGGATGCTCTCCACCAGATCGCGGAGCGCCCAGCTCACGTCGGTTCCCTGTTGCGTCATGTGGACTTGTCGCTCTCTTCAGTGCTGTGCTCGGTGAACTCGCGGCCTGTGGACGCCGGTTCCTCCTCCGGGGCCTCCCGTCCGGCCGTGGCGAAGGCCGCCAGGCCGGTGAAGGAGGCGTCGGGCGGTACGGCGGAGACGGCCATCTCCCCGGTCCGCCCGGCCGGTTGGGGCCGCGCCGTCTCGCCACGCTTGCTACGGCGCCTGGGCAGCCCGCCGGGTGTGGTGTCCTCCGCCTCGACGGTCTCCGCCGGGGTCTTGGCGACGGCGGTGCCGCGGCTCGCCGCCGCGGTCGCGGCCGTCGCGGCGGCCTGGAACGAAGGGGTGCCGGTGACGGCCGCCGCGGGCAGCTGGCTGAAGTACTTGTGCGGGACCACGACGACCACCGAGGTGCCGAGCCAGGGCGAGTCCGCGAAGGTGACGCGGATGCCGTAGCGGCGGGCGAGGGTGCCGACGACACGCAGGCCGATGCTGGCGTCCTCGGAGACACCGCCGAGTCCGGGGCCCGCGCCGGTGCCGGCGAGGGCGTGTTCGGCCTCGCGCTTGGACTCCTCGCTCAGGCCCTTGCCGGAGTCCTGGATCTCGATGCCGACGCCGTTCGGCACCTCCTTGCCGGAGACGATCACCGGCTCGGTGGGCGGCGAGTAGCGGGCCGCGTTGTCCAGGAGGTGGGCGAAGATCAGCGTGAGGTGGTCCACCAGACCGCCGTCGACGCCGAGTTCGGGCAGATGGCGTACGTCGACCCGCTGGAAGTCCTTGATCCGGCCGATGCCGCCGCGCACCACGCTGAGCAGGCGCTGCGGTTCCTGCCACTGGCGGCCGGGCCGATCCGAGCCGCCGAGCACGCCGACGCTCGCGGCGAGACAGTCGGCGGGGCCGATCTCCTGGTCCAGCTCCATCAGACCGCGGGCGACGGCGGGCAACCGCCCGTGCTCGCCCTGCAGTTCGTGCAGTCGGCCGCGGAGCTTGCTGGTCAGTACGTGGATGCGGTTGCCGATGCTGATGACGGCCTGCTCGGCGGCGGTGGAGCGGTTGAACTCCTCCTCGACGCCGATGAGCGAGGTCCGCAGCACCTTGCGCAGTTCGGCCTGGAGCTCGGCGCTGACCTTCGCGCACTGGCTCGTGACCGGCAGCAGGTCGTCGATGGCGTCACCCGCGCGCAACTGCTTGAGCGCCTCGGGGAGTTGCTCGTCGGCGAGCCGGGCCACGGCGGAGAGCTGGTGGGCCAGCTGCTCCTGCCAGACCTCGGCCTGGTCGGCGAGCTGTGCCTCGTAGGACGTGGCCTGCCCGGTCAGCCGCTCCTCGTACGCCCGTGCCTGCTCGGCGAGTTGGGCCTCGTAGGCGCCGGAGCTGTCGGCGAGCCGGGTCTCGTAGACACCGGAGTGCTCGGTCAGCTGCGCCTCCAGGGTGGCGCGCTCGGCGCTGAACTTCCGCTCCAGGCCCGCCACATGCTGCTGCCACTGCTGGGAGTGCTCGGCCTGCGAGGCGCGGAAACCGCTTTCGGAACGGCGCAGTTGAGCCTGGGTACGGACGAGCAGTCGTACACACACGGCACTGGCCACCGTGGCCGCCGCTCCGGCCGCGGTCGCGGCTATTCGCTCCGAGCTCATGAACGTGGCGGCAACGGTCCCACCTCCTAAGGCCAGCGGCATCAGCCACCAGCTGTACCAGGCGACAGGGGCCCGCGCCGCCGATGGCGGAGTGGCGAGTTCCATCTGCATCCTTCGAAGCGACACGAACGAACGGGGGGTGTGCGAGGACAGACCGCACTCGTGGGACGCACCACGAGCCGACTGGTGACGATCACGTCAACTCGCTGCGCCGCACGGGAGCTTATCGGGTTTGAACCGTAAAAGATCAACTACAAGGCGGTGCGGAAGTGAGGGTTCCGTCACTCTCCGAGAAGTCTGAACATGGACATGCGTCCAGTTATAGTAGACACCTGTCCAAGAAGACGAGGAGTCGATCGATCATGGAAACGCTCGCGAACGTGCTGGTCGGACTGGTGGCCGCGCTGCATCTGTACATCCTGGTGCTGGAAATGTTCCTGTGGGAGAAGAAGCCCGGGCGCGGTCTGCACGGCTTCGACCCCGAGATGGCCAGAGCCACCGCATCGCTCGCCGCCAACCAGGGCCTGTACAACGGCTTCCTCGCCGCGGGTCTGATCTGGGGCCTGATCGCCGCCGACCCGACCGGCTTCCGCGCCCAGGTGTTCTTCCTGAGCTGCGTCGTGATCGCGGGCGTCTACGGCACGGTGACGGCGAACCGGCGCATCCTGTTCGCCCAGGCGCTGCCCGGCGCGCTGGCCCTGGCCGCCGTCCTGATCGCCCGGTGAGCCGCGCCGAGCCCGAGGACCGGCGGGCCGCCCGCACCCGGGCACGGCTGCGCCAGGCCCTCCTCGACGAGTGCGCCGAACACCCCCTGGAGGAGGTCGGCGTCGCCGCCCTGGCACGCCGGGCCGGGGTCGGCCGGGCCACCTTCTACGTCCACTACGACGGCCTGGAAGCGCTTGCCGTCGACGCCTGCGCGGATGTCGTACCGGAGGCCGTGGAGGCACTGCACGCGTGGCGCGGCCGGCCCGATCCGGTGCACGCGCCGCCCGCACTGCCGGAGTTCTTCGCCGGCCTGCTCCCCCACGCGGCCCTGTACCGCGCCCTGTTGAGCCCGGGCGGCGGCGGTCCGCTCGGCCGGGTGCTGCACCGGGACCTGCGGGCCTACAGCCTCCGTGAGCGCGAACTCGCGGGCGCGGCGGACGCCCCGCTGGTCGCCTCGGCCGTCGCCGGGACCTTCGGCGGAGTCCTCGCCGACTGGCTGCACGGGCTGTTGGAGGGCACGGCGGAGGAAATCGCCGACCAGGTCTGGCAGTTGCTGGTCGCCCTGCACATGAGCCGGTGACGGACGCTCAGAGGCAGCCCGTGCCCTTCTTGACCGCGGGCCACGCCTCCACGCCGTCCGGTGTGCGCACGTACGCCTTCGACGCGTCGGCGGTGAGCCACAACTGCCAGTCGCGGTACCGGTATCCGGTGTCGTGGGCACTCGCCGGCATGCGGACGTCACCGTCGTAGGAGGCGGTGAGCATCTCGGACGGGAGCACCCTGTCCGGATCGCGGGCGTACAGCCTGCCCTTCGCGCCTTCGCCGGTCTGAAGGAAGTGCGCCTTCTGCCAGTCGCAGTGCGTGGCACCGACCGAGCTGCTCACCACCGTGGTCGGCACCCGCTTCCCGTCCTTGCCGGTCCAGATCTCGTATCCGTGCGCCTTGGTGAAACTCTCCGGGAGTTCGGCCGGGTCGCAGGACGCGCTGGTCTCCGGGCCCCAACCCGGCCTGTTCTTACGGTCCTTGGCGACGACGACGGCCACCTTCGTCCGGCCGCCGACGTCGTAGGAGAACAGGACGCGGCCGTCCGCCCTGCGCTCGACGCGGTAGCCCGTGCGCGGCACGTCCGGCTGCTGCATGTCGAAGTACGCCCGCAGGCCGCCCTCGGGGGTCGTGCCCCCGTCGCCCTCGCTCCACGCGTCGGCGCCCCCGCCCTCGTACATCGTCCCGTCGCACTCCAGCGCCCGGCCCGCGGCACCCGACTCGTCGGAGCCGGTGGCCGGCACGTACAGCGGTCCGGCGTAGGGCGCGGCCGGCGGTGTGCCCGCGACCACGGTGTCCTTCCCGTCCTCCGTGCCGCATCCCACCGCCGTGACGGCCACCAGTACGGCGACCCCTGCGAGCCCTCTGCGCATGCCCTGCCCCCCTCATGTCGTGTTCCTACGACGCACGGGCGGGCCGAAACGTTGGGGGTTCAGCGGGTTTCCTGGAACGTGCGCCGGTACGCCTGCGGGGAGACCCCGATCGCCGCGTGCAGATGCTGTCGCAGGGACGCGCCCGTGGCGAAGCCGACGCGGCCGGCGATCTGGTCGACCGACAGGTCGCTCGCCTCCAGGAGGTCGCGCGCGCGAGTGACCCGCTGCTGGATCAGCCAGCGGCCGGGGCTGAGGCCGACCTCGTCGTTGAAGCGGCGGGCGAAGGTGCGCAGGCTCATCCCGGCGTGCCGGGCGAGGTCGGTCAGGGCGAGGGGCTCGTCGAGGCGGGTCAGGGCCCAGTCGCGGGTGGCGGCGGTGCTGGTGACCCCGCAGTCCGGCACCGGCTGCTGGATGTACTGGGCCTGGCCGCCGTCGCGGAACGGCGGGACGACACAGCTGCGGGCGACCGTGTTGGCGAGTTCGCTGCCGTGGTCCGTGCGCACGATGTGCAGGCAGATGTCGACTCCGGAGGCCGCGCCTGCGGAGGTGAGGATGCGGCCGTCCTGGACGAAGAGCACGTCCGGATCCAGGTCGACCTGCGGGTACAGGGCCCGGAAGCGGTCGACGACCTGCCAGTGGGTGGTGGCGCGGCGGCCGTCGAGGAGACCGGCGGCGGCGAGCACGAAGGCGGCCGTGCAGATCGAGACGATCCGCGCGTCCGGGCGGATCCGGGCGAGGGCGTCGGCGATCTCGGTGGGCAGCCCGGTGGGGATGCGCGGGGTCGCCATGGAGGCGACCACGACCGTGTCCGCCGTTTCGAGGATCTCGGGGCCGTGCTCGACCGCGACCGAGAAGTCGGCGTTGGTGCGCACCGGACGGCCGTCGACCGTGCAGGTCAGCACCTCGTAGTGACCGCCCGCCGCGCCGAAGATGCGGCTGGGGATGCCCAGCTCGAAGGGGTAGACGCCGTCGAGCGCCAGGACCACGACCCGTTCCACATGTTGCATGGCACGATTCTATCGAAGGTTGGCCATCGTGCCATTTTCTTGTCGTGCGGGACCCGGCAGGCTGACTGACCATGAGCACTGTGAACACGATGCGCGTCATCACCCAGCACGTCCTCGGCGGTCCCGAGGTCCTCGAGGTCGCCGAGGTCGAGCGCCCCGCGCCGCGCGCCAACGAGATCCTGATCCGGGTCCGCGCCGCCGGCGTCAACCCCACCGACTGGAAGCACCGCGCCACCGGCGGCTTCCTCGGCGAGCCCCCCTTCGTCCTCGGCTGGGACGTCTCCGGCGTCGTCGAGGCCGTCGGCGTCGGTGTCGCCCGCTTCCAGCCCGGCGACGAGGTCTTCGGGATGCTGTCGTACCCGTGGGGCCACGGCTCGCACGCCGAGTACGTCACCGCCCCGGCCCGCGCCTTCGTCCGCAAGCCGGCCGCGATCGACCACGTCCAGGCGGGTGCACTGCCCCTGGTCTCGCTGACCGCGTGGCAGGCGCTGGTGGAGAACGCCGAAGTCCAGCCGGGGCAGCGGGTGTTGATCCACGCGGCGGCCGGCGGGGTCGGGCACGTTGCCGTGCAGATCGCGAAGGCGCGCGGCGCCTACGTGATCGGCACGGCGAGCGCGGCCAAGCACGACTTCCTGCGCGAGCTCGGCGTCGACGAGGCGATCGACTACCGGGAGACCGACTTCGGCGAGGCCGTGAAGGACGTCGACGTCGTCCTGGACATGCTCGGCGGCGAGACCGCGCTCAAGTCGCTTCGGGTGCTGCGGCCGGGCGGGATCGTGGTCTCCATCGTGCCGATGGGCAAGGCGGACTTCTACGAGGAGGCCGAGCGGCTCGGCGTACGGGCCGTCCGGATGCTCGTCGACGCCGACCGTGCCGACATGGAGGCGATCGCGGACCTCGTCGAGGCGGGGAAGCTGCGCGCGACGATCGCCGGGACGTTCCCGCTGGCCGATGCCGCCGAGGCACACGCGCTCGGCGCCACCGGCCGCACCGCGGGCAAGCTGGTGCTCACCGTCGACTGAGCCGGCGGGTTCATCCGGTGAGGGCGGGCTGCCGGGTCAGAAGGTGAGCACGGGCTTGATCGCCTTGCCCGCGCTCATGTCCCGCACCGCCTGGTCGATGTCCGCGAACGGATAGGTACTGATCAGGCGGTGCAGCGGGAGCCGCCCCTCCTTCACCAACCGCACGAGCGCGGGGATGAAGCTCTGCGTCTCGCTGTCCCCGAGGGTGAGTCCCACGATCCGCTTCCCGGGGATCAACCCGTTGACGTCCAGGGCGACTTCACTGCCGAACGGCGGCGCCCCTACGACGACCAGGGTGCCCCGGGCAGCCAGCGCGTCGGCGCCCTGGCGGAGGACGCCGACATTGCCGGTGGTCTCGACGATGCCGTCGGCTCCCCGGCCGTCGGTCAGTAGCGCGAGGGTCTCGCCGAGGTCGGCCTCGCCCGCGTTGACGGTGTGGGTGGCCCCCAACTCCTTTGCCAGCGACAGGCGTTCGGCGACCCGGTCGACGGCGATGATCCGGGTGGCCGGGGTGAGCGCGGCGGCCATCACCGCGGACAGGCCCACGGCTCCGGCGCCGAGCACCACGACCGTGTCACCGAGCCGGGGCTTCAGGACGTTCCACACGGCACCGACACCGGTCTGAACTCCGCAGCCCAGCGGGGCGATCGACTCCAGCGGCACGTCCGGGTCGACCTTCACCAGGCTGCGCTCGTCGACCAACGCCCGCTCGGCGAAAGAGGATTGGCCGAAGAAGTGCCCGCCGAGGGGCTCGCCGTCGCGGCTGATGGTGCTGCTGCCGTCGGCGCGCCGGCCGCCGATGAGGTTCAGCGGCAGCCAGGTCGCGCAGTAAGCCGGGTGTCCGCCCTGGCAGTTGCGGCAGTCGCCGCAGGACGTGAAGGACAGCACGACATGGTCGCCGGGTGCGACACCGGTGACGGCCGAGCCGACCTCCTCGACGACACCGGCGCCCTCGTGACCGAGAACTCCGGGGAGCGGAAAGGGCAGTCCGCCGCTCGCCACTCCGAGGTCGGTGTGGCACAGGCCTGTTGCGACGACCCGGACCAGCGCCTCGTGCGGGCCCGGCTCGGTCAGCTCGACGTCGGTGAGGGTGAAGGGTGCGCCGCCCGACTCGACGACGGCCGCTCGCGTGGTGGTGGACATCGTACGAACTCCTTGATGGACGTGGTCGGTCGAGTTGATGGGGGTGCTCAGTCGAGGGAGACGACGACGGACTTGGTCCGGGTGTAGGCGGCGAGGCCCTCGGGGCCGTACTCGCGGCCGAAGCCGGAGTCCTTGACGCCGCCGAAGGGGACGTTGGGGTCGAGCATCGCCCAGTCGTTGATCCAGACGATGCCCGCCTGGAGCCGGTCGGCGATGCGGTGCGCGCGGCCGAGGTTTCCGGTCTGGATGCCAGAAGCCAGGCCGTAGGGCGTGGAGTTGGCGAGTTCGACGGCCTCGTCCTCGGTGTCGAAGGGCTGCACGGTGAGGACCGGGCCGAAGATCTCCTCCTGCACGACCCGGGAGTCGTTGGCGAGGTCGGCGATGACGGTGGGCTTGTAGTAGTAGCCGCCGTCCAGGTCGAGGCGTTCGCCGCCGCAGACGATGCGGGCGCCCTCCTTGCGGGCGAGGTCGACGTACTCCTCGACCTTCCGCAGGTGCTTCTCCCCCGCCATCGGCCCTACGACGGTCTCCGGCAGCCGGGGGTCGCCGAGCGGCACTCCGGGGACGGCGTCGGCGAGGATGTTGAGGAGCGTGCTGTAGACGGGGCGGGCGACCAGCAGACGCGGGCCGCCCATGCAGAACTGGCCGGTGTTGAAGACGAAGCCCTTGATGACCGCGCCGACGGCCTTCTCCAGGTCGGCGTCCTCGAAGACGATGTGGGCCGCGTTGCCGCCGAGTTCCATGGTCACGGGCTTGAGGTTCTCGCCGGCGACGCTCGCGGCGTGCCGGCCGACGGCGGTGGAGCCGGTGAAGGCGATCTTGTCGACGCCGGTGTGCCGCAGCAGGGCCTCGCCGGCGACCGGGCCCGCGCCGGTGACGACGTTGACGACACCGTCCGGGACGCCGGCCCGCTGGAGCAGTCCGGCCATGTAGAGGGCGCTGAGCGGGGTCTCGTCGGCGGGCTTGTGGACCACGGTGTTGCCGGCCGCGAGGGCCGGGGCGAGTTTCGAACCGGCCAGGATCAACGGGAAGTTGAAGGGGGTGATCGCGGCCACCACGCCGATCGGTTCGCGCTTGGTGTAGGCGAGCGCGTTGAGCGGGGTGTCGCGGGTGGCGCCGTCCAGGGAGTAGGCGAGGGCGGCGTAGTGCTCGTAGTCGTTGGCCGCGTTGGTCACGTCGACGGCGTGGCACAGGGTGATGGGCTTGCCCACGTCCAGGCTCTCCAGCTGGGCCAGTTCGTCGGCGTTCTCGCGGATCAGTTCGGCGACGCGGTGCAGGATCCGGCCGCGTTCACGGCCGCTCAGCCCGGACCAGCGGCCGCTGTCGAAGGCCTCGCGGGCGGCGCGGACGGCGGCGTCCACATCGGCGGGGCCCGCCTCCGCGACCGTGGTGACGACCCGGCCCCGGGACGGGTCGACCACCTCGGTGCGCGCTCCGTCGGCGGCCTCGCGCCAGCGGCCCCCGACGAACAGGCGGCCGGGTTCGATCTCGAAGGCGGTCATCGCCACTCCTCAGCATCGTTGCCAAGATTTCAACCAACAGGATTCCTGTTGGTTCCTCGTCTGGTCCGCAGTCTCATTACAGACAGGTTTCCTGTCAATGCTCTAGGGTGAATCCATGGCTGAATCCCTGGTTGGCGCCCACGCGACAAAGGCACCCCCGTCCCTGCTGTACATGGTCAAGCAGGTGGAGCTGGTCGTCCGCTCACGCCTGGACGAGCTGGTCAAGCCGTACGGAATCACCGCACTCCAGTACACCGCGCTCACGGTCCTGGAGCGACACGACGGCCTGTCCGCGGCTCAACTGGCCCGCGACTCCTTCGTCACCGCGCAGTCCATCGCCGATCTCGTGCGCTCCCTGGAGGGGCGCGGGCTGATCCGCCGGGAGCGCAATCCGCGGAATCGCCGCGAGCTGCTGATCCTGCTGACCGAGGAGGGGCGCGAGCTGCTGGCGGGCTGCGCCGGGCCGGTGCGGGAGCTGGAGGAGCGGATGGTGCGCGAGCTCACAGCGCACCAGGGCGAGCAGTTCCGCCAGGCACTTTCCAAGGCCTGGCACGCGCTGTCGTAGACCCTCCCCGAGGATCTCAGAAAGCTCTGGCTCGATTCGAAGACATATGTCAATCGAACATGCTCAAATTCACTCCATCGAGGGTAACTTGCAGGGCGGGGAGCGCTTCTACGCTCAACCCCGCTTCACCGAGGGCCGGTTGGAGGCGATGTGGACGTGCAGCAGGAACCCGCGCCGCTGACCCGGTATCTGCGGATCCACCGGGATCGTGGGTTCACGGTCCTGGAGTTCCGCGGGGAGATCGACATCGCCGCGGCGACGGAGATCCTGCCGTATCTGGACCGGGTGACGGCACTGCCCCGCGCGCGGATCGTGATCGACCTGCGGCAGGTCGACTTCTTCGACTGTTCGGGGCTGCGTCTGCTGTTCCGGGCGCGGCAGCGGGTGGTGGAGCGCGGCGGCAGGCTGCACCTGGTCTGCACGCACCCGCTGACGCTGCGCATCCTGCGGGTCACCGGTCTCAACCGGCTGCTGCCGCCGCAGCCGACGCTGGACGCGGCCCTGGAGCAGCCCGAGGCCACGTCCGGCACGTTGTGAGCCGCGCTCTCCCTCGATGTCCCGCGATCTCCCGTGCGGGCAGCGCTACTTGAGGATCTTGGTGACCTGACCGGCCCCGACCGTGCGCCCGCCCTCACGGATCGCGAACTTCAGCCCCTCCTCCATGGCGATGGGTTGGATCAGCTCGACGTGCATGGTCGTGTTGTCGCCCGGCATGACCATCTCGGTGCCCTTCGGCAGGGTCACCACGCCGGTCACGTCCGTCGTGCGGAAGTAGAACTGCGGGCGGTAGTTGTGGAAGAAGGGCGTGTGCCGGCCGCCCTCGTCCTTGGACAGGATGTAGGCGCGGGCCTCGAACTCCGTGTGCGGGGTGACCGATCCGGGCTTGATGACGACCTGGCCGCGCTCCACGTCCTCGCGCTTGACCCCGCGCAGCAGCAGTCCGACGTTCTCGCCGGCCCGGCCCTCGTCGAGGAGTTTGCGGAACATCTCGATGCCGGTGACGGTCGTCCGGGTCTTCTGCGGGTGGATGCCGATGATCTCCACCTCGTGGTTGACCTTCAGCACCCCGCGCTCGATCCGGCCGGTGACGACCGTGCCGCGCCCGGTGATGGTGAAGACGTCCTCGATCGGCAGCAGGAACGGCCGGTCCACGTCCCGTACCGGCTGGGGCACGAACTCGTCGACGGCGGCGAGGAGTTCGAGCACCGAGGCGGTCCACTCCGGGTCCCCTTCGAGGGCCTTCAGCGCGGACACCTTGACCACCGGGAGGTCGTCGCCGGGGAACTCGTACTCGGTGAGCAGCTCCCGCACCTCCAGCTCGACCAGTTCCAGGATCTCCTCGTCGTCGACCATGTCCGTCTTGTTGAGGGCGACGACGATGTACGGCACGCCGACCTGCCGGGCCAGCAGCACGTGTTCCTTGGTCTGCGGCATGGGTCCGTCGGTGGCCGCGACAACGAGGATCGCGCCGTCCATCTGGGCGGCGCCGGTGATCATGTTCTTGATGTAGTCGGCGTGCCCGGGGCAGTCGACGTGCGCGTAGTGCCGGTGTTCGGTCTGGTACTCGACATGGGCGATCGAGATCGTGATGCCGCGCTGCCGTTCCTCGGGCGCCTTGTCGATCTGGTCGAACGGCGTGAAGGGGTTGAGGTCGGGGAACCGATCGTGCAGCACCTTCGTGATGGCCGCCGTGAGGGTGGTCTTGCCGTGGTCGATGTGACCGATGGTGCCGACGTTCACATGGGGTTTGGTCCGCTCGAACTTCGCCTTCGCCACGGCGAGTCCTCCTGATCACCTCGGTTGATGCCGAGCGTTGCTCCGTCCCCTCATGTCTATTCGTTCGGCGGCGCGTCGAACAGGGCGCTGACGGACTCACCGTTGTGAATGCGGCGCACGGCCTCGGCGAGCGCCGGGGCGATGGACAGGATGCGCAGCTTCTCGGTGCGCTCCTCCTCGGGCACCGGCACCGTGTTGGTGCAGACGATCTCCAGTACGTCGGGCTGCTCCCCGATCCGCTTGAGCGCGCCCGCCGCGAACAGGCCGTGGGTACAGGCCACTCGGATCGAACGCGGGCCCAAGTCCCGCAGCCGGTCCAGGAGTTCGAGGACGGTGCTGCCCTTGGCGATCTCGTCGTCCAGGACGATGACGTCCCGGTCGGCGATGTCACCGATGACGGAGCTGATGACGACCCGGTCGTCCGCGTACCGCTGCTTGGCGCCGGCGGCCACCTGCGCGCCGATCAGCCGGGCGAACGCGGCGGCCTCCTTGGCGTTGCCGAGGTCCGGGGAGACGACGGTGGTGCGGGAGAGGTCGTACTGCCGGAAGTGCGCGGCGAGTTCGCGCAGCGCGTGCAGATGGTCGACCGGAACCGAGAAGAAGCCGTGCACCTGCGGCGAGTGCAGGGTCATGGCCAGGACGCGGCTCGCGCCCGCCGCCACCATCAGGTCGGCTACCAGCCGTCCGCCCAGCGAGATGCGCGGGGCGTCCTTCTTGTCGGAGCGGGCGTAGGAGTAGTGCGGCATGACGACGGTGATCCGCCCGGCGGAGGCACCGCGCGCGGCGTCGCACATCAACAGCAGCTCCACCAGGTTCTCCTGAACCGGCTTGACGAGCGGCTGGATCAGGAAGACGTCCCGTTCCCGGCAGTTGGCCTGGAGCTGTACCTCCAGGCAGTCGTTGGCGAACCGGCTGACCCGGGTGGGGCTGAGCGGTACATCGAGATGTGCGCAGACCTCCCTGGCCAACTCGGGGTGGGCACTCCCGCTGAACACGGCGATGTCTCGCACGATCTGCTGCTCCTCGCATGATCATTCCCGGCCGTCGTTCATGCTACTGACCCGCGAAAACGGGTTGCGTACCGCCCACTCCCGCACGCCATGATGGCGGCGCCCGTACTCCCCCGCATGTCAGGAGCCCCAGATGCGCCGACGCCTCGGAATCCACCAGCCTCCCCACTGGACGACGGTTCTCGAGGACTCGACCACGCATGCGCACCCTGAACATCGGAATTCTGGCCCACGTCGACGCCGGTAAGACCAGCCTCACCGAGCGGCTGCTGTTCGACCACGGCGCGATCGACCGGCTCGGCAGCGTCGACGCGGGTGACACCCGTACGGACGACGGCGCCATCGAGCGGCAGCGCGGGATCACCATCCGCTCGGCCGTCGCCGCGTTCACGGCCGGCGACACCCAGGTCAACCTGATCGACACCCCGGGCCACTCGGACTTCATCGCGGAGGTCGAGCGCGCCCTGGAGGTGCTCGACGGCGCGGTCCTGCTGCTCTCCGCCGTGGAGGGTGTCCAGGCGCAGACCCGCGTCCTGATGCGGACCCTGCGCCGGCTACGGCTGCCCACGCTCGTCCTCGTCAACAAGATCGACCGGGCGGGCGCCCGCGCCGACGACCTGGTCGCGGACATCCGCCGCCGGCTGACCCCGCACGTCGTACCGCTGACGGACGTGACCGGCCTCGGCACACCCGCGGCACGCGTACGACCCCGCCCACCCGCCGACCCGGAGCTGGCCGAGGCACTCGCCGAGGTCGACCCGGACATCCTCGCGGCCGTCGTCGACGGCCCCCGCCCCACCCCGGACGACCTGCGCGAGTCCCTCGCCGCCCGCACCGCCGACGGCTCGGTCCACCCGCTCCTGTTCGGCTCGGCCCTCGGCGGCCAGGGCATCACCGAACTCGTCGAGCACCTGATCCGCCTGATCCCACCCGCACCCACCACCCCGGGCGGCCCTCCGAGGGGCACGGTCTTCGCGGTACGCCCCGGCCCGGGCCGCGAACGGACGGCGTATCTGCGGCTCTACGACGGTGAGGTGGCCCCGCACGAGCGGCTCACGTTCCGCCGCCACGGCGCGGACGGCCGGACGGCCGAGGTCTCCGGACGGGTCACGCGCCTCGATGTGATCGGCCGCTCCGGTCCGCTCACCGCCGGGAACATCGGGGCGCTGACCGGCCCGAAGGACATCCGGGTCGGTGACCGGCTCGGTGAACTCACCGAGCGGGCACCGCAGTTCGCGCCGCCGACGCTGGAGACGGTCGTACGGGCGCGGCGGTCCGGGCAGGCGGCGGCGCTGCGTTCGGCGCTGCTGGCGCTGGCCGACCAGGACCCGTTGCTGCACGCGCGGCCGGCCGCCTCCGGGGCGACCGTGCTGCTCCTGTACGGGGAGGTCCAGAAGGAGGTCGTCGCGGCGACTCTCGTCCAGGACTTCGGTATCGAGGCCGACTTCGAGCCGAGCCGGGTGCGGTTCCTGGAACGCCCGGCCGGGACCGGCGAGGCCTGCGACGAGTTCCCGTGGCACGACCGCACCCACTACTGGGCGACGATCGGGCTGCGCGTCGAACCGGCGGAGCGCGGCTGCGGCGGGGTCTTCGGCTACGAGACCGAACTCGGCGCGCTGCCCCGCGCGTTCCACCAGGCCATCGAGGACACGGTCCACGCGACCCTGCTCAGCGGGCTGCACGGCGCACCCGTGACGGACTACCGCGTCACCCTGACCCGCTCCGGGTACGCCGCCCCGATCAGCACGGCGGCGGACTTCCGCGGCCTCACCCCGATCGTGCTGCGCCGCGCGCTGCGGCTGGCGCGGACGCGGCTGTACGAGCCGTACGTCATGTTCGAGACGGAGGTCCCGCTGGACGCGCTCGCGCCGGTGACCGCGCATCTCGCCTCCTGCCGCGCCGAGTTCGCGGGGACGACGGGAGGCGTGGGTGCCTGGCTGATCACCGGCGAGCTGCCCGCCCGCCGGGTGCGGGACGTGGAACTGGCCCTGCCCGGGCTCACCCACGGGGAGGGGATGTGGTGGTCACGGCCGTCGGGGGACCGTGAACTGCGGTCGCACTGAGGGGTGTTCACCAGCGCGGGGGCGGGAAACGGACGGCGCGGCCGGGGTACCCGTGGCCAGTGTCACGACATGGAGCGGACCGTGCTCCGGAAAGGTCACGGGACGCATGGGGCGGGGCGGCCGGGAAATGCTGTCTGCGGCCGCCCGGGACTCCTGGCGGGCCGGAAACGTGACTTTTCACCCCTGTGCGCCGTCCATGCCTCCGTCAGATGGACCATTCGACCAACAGGTCGGTCTGACAAGGCATTTGGGGGGCATGCGGATAGCGAGGAAGGGAGGGCCGTCCCCATGACGACTTCCATCAGCCGTATACCCCGGCGCATGCCGGGCTGGGCGAAGGTGCTCACCGCCGTCGTCGTTGTGATCGCCGTACTGTTCGCCGGGCTCAGGCTGGCCGTGCTCCCGGGACTGCGGGACATCTTCGGCACCGAGACCCATGACCGTTCGGGTCCGGCGCTGCTCAAGTCCATCCAGGACATGAGCCGTTACGACGCGGCCTCCGGCAACTTCCAGGTCGTCGTGGACCTGGAGAAGGACGCCAAGCTCCTGCCCGACTCGATCCGCGGCACCCGCACGCTGTACGTCGGCGCGGGCACCGTGGAGGGCTACGTCGATCTCGGCAAGCTCGGCAAGCAGGACGTGACGGTCAACAGCGACCGCACGTCGGCCAGCATCAAGCTGCCGAAGGCGACGCTCGGCAAGCCGGCGCTGGACCCGGACCACTCCTACACGGTCTCCAAGCAGCGGGGCCTGCTGGACCGCCTGGGCGACATCTTCTCCGACAACCCCAACAGCGAGCAGGCCGTGCAGAAACTCGCCTCCAAGCACATCGCCGAGGCGGCGAAGACCAGCGGTCTGACCACGCGTGCCGAGACGAACACCACCAACATGCTCAAGGGCCTCCTCGGCTCGCTCGGCTTCAAGACCGTGAACATCTCCTACAGCGCCTGACCGGGCGCTGCTGAACCATGGATAGCTGGAGGCCCACCGCATGGCCCGTACCGTCCCGCGCCTGCGCACCACCAAGAAGACGGAGCCCGAGTCGAAGCCGGCCCGCCCCGACCGCGGACGCCATCGACTGTCCCTCCCGGTACGCCTGTTGGCGATGCTGATCGGGTTCGTCTTCATGGTCGCGTTCGCCGTCGTACTGGCCAAGCTCACCTTGGAGCCGTCCCCGGCGTCCAAGGCGCTCGTGCACACCAATCTGCACCCGGGCCGCTCCCTGAAGGCCTATCTCGACCAGCCGGCCATGCGCGACGCCATCAAACAGATCGGCGGCAACGTGGTGCTCGGCATCCCGTTCGGAGTGCTGGTGCCCGTGTTCGCGCCACGGGCACGCGGCATCCTGAAGGTGCTGCTGCTGACGGCGACCGTCATGCTCCTGGTGGAGTTCGCGCAGGGCGCCCTGATCACCGGACGGGCCTTCGACATCGACGACGTCATCCTCAACACCTCGGGCGCGCTGATCGGTTGGGTCCTGCTGGGACGCCGGCTCGGCAGGGCCGTGCACGCGCGGAAGCCCGCGCCGAAGACCCCCAAGCCCGTGAAGGCGGCAAGGACAACAAAGGCATCGAAGGCGTCCAAAGCGCCGAAGGCCACGTCATGACGCTCAACTACCGGCCCGTGACATTCAACTACTGGTCCGTACCAAGGTATTGACGCTCCCCTTATCTCATCCCTTAAATCAAGAGGCGACGCTTTCACCCCCCACCTCAGTCGGCGTGCCGGTCCCCACGACCGCCGAAAAGAAGGGAATGACGTGGCCTCCCCACGCATGTTCCGCAGCTGTCTCTTCGCCGCCCTGTCCGCCGCACTGGTCGCGTCCGCCGCGATCGGTCCGGCGCGGGCGGCTTCCTCGTCGGCCGCCCGGGCCGACGCCGTCACGTTCTCCGACACCTTCGACGGGGCCGCCGGCAGTGCCGTCAACTCCTCGAAGTGGACGCTGGAGACCGGCGACAACGTCAACAACCACGAGCGCGAGTACTACACGTCCGGCACCAACAACGCGGCGCTGGACGGCCAGGGCCATCTGGTGATCACGGCCAAGAAGGAGAACCCGGCCAACTACCAGTGCTGGTACGGCACTTGCCAGTACACCTCGGCCCGGATGAACACCTCCGGGAAGTTCAGCGCGCAGTACGGGCACGTCGAGGCCCGGATGAAGATCCCGCGCGGGCAGGGCATGTGGCCCGCGTTCTGGATGCTCGGCACCGACATCGGCTCGGTCGGCTGGCCCAACTCCGGTGAGATCGACGTCATGGAGAACGTCGGCTTCGAGCCCTCCACGATCCACGGCACCATCCACGGCCCCGGCTACTCCGGCTCGGCCGGTATCGGCGCCGGCTACACGCTGGCGAACGGCCAGGCCTTCGCGGACGCCTTCCACACCTTCGCGGTCGACTGGGCGCCCAACTCCGTCAAGTGGTCGGTCGACGGCGTCGTCTACCAGACCCGCACACCCGCCGACGTGGGCGGCAACACCTGGGCCTTCAACAAGCCGTTCTTCCTGATCCTCAACCTCGCGGTCGGCGGCTACTGGCCCGGCGACCCCAACAGCTCCACGGCCTTCCCGGCCCAGCTGGTGGTCGACTCGGTCTCGGTGACCACGAGCGACACGGCCGCCGGAGTGGCGATCAGGGGCCTGGCCGGCAAGTGCGTCGACGTCAACGGGGCGAGTTCCGCCAACGGCACCGCGATCCAGCTCTACGACTGCAACGGCTCGGCCGCCCAGCAGTGGACCGTGGGCTCCGACGGCACGATCCGAGCGCTCGGCAAGTGCCTGGACGTCGCCAGTGGCGGCACCGCGGACGGCACCAAGGTCCAGCTCTACGACTGCAACGGCAGCGCCGCCCAGAGGTGGGCCGTCAGCTCCGCCAACGACATCGTCAACCCGCAGGCCAACAAGTGCCTGGACGTCACCGGCAACACCTCGGCCAACGGCACCCCGCTCCAGATCTGGACCTGCTCGGGCGGCGCCAACCAGAAGTGGACGGTCGGCTGACCTCGTAGCACCCCGGTGTTCAGTGCCTAGTGCGGCATCCAGGTGAGCTTGTCCCCGCCGACCCAGCGGACCACGTCCGGGTCGTCCAGGTCACTCACCGTGATGCCGCACACGGCCGCGACCTCCAGGACGTCCGTGAGGGTTCTGGCCTCGCAGACCATCTGTCCGTCGATCTCCACGATGCGGAACGGCGGCGTGCCCGGCTGCACCTTGAGCACCATGATCCGCGGGTGGGAGATGTGCGGGCTGGCGATTTCGGTCATGCAATAGAGCCTAGAACGCATCAGGCGGACGCGAGTGGTCCACGGTCTCCGGCCGGGGACCGCTCGCGGGAGGAGGCTCGATGGATCCCGTGCAGGCACTGGACCGGATCGCCTTCCTGCTGGAACGCTCCCTGGCCCCGACGTACCGCGTACGCGCCTTCCGTACGGCGGCCGGGGTGCTGGCGGCACTCCCCGAGGGCGAGATCGCCGAACGCGCCGCAGCCGGGACGCTGGAGTCCCTCAAGGGCATCGGCCCGAAGACCGCCCAGGTGGCCCGCGAGGCCCTGGAGGGGCGGGTTCCCGCCTATCTGGAGCAGCTGGAGGCCGAGGCCCCCGCCCCGTCCGGCCTCGGCGGCGAGGGACTGCGCGCCCTGCTGCGGGGCGACTGCCACCTCCACTCCGACTGGTCGGACGGCGGCAGCCCGATCGCGGAGATGGGCCGTACGGCGGCCCTGCTCGGCCACGAGTGGGCGGTGCTGACCGACCACTCCCCCCGGCTGACCGTGGCCCGCGGACTCTCCCCGGAGCGGCTGCGCGAGCAGCTGGAGGTGGTGGCGGCGCTGAACGAGACCTGGGCGCCCTTCCGGCTGCTCACCGGCATCGAGTGCGACATCCTCGACGACGGCTCGCTGGACCAGGAACCGGAGCTGCTGGAGCGGCTCGACGTGGTGGTGGTCTCCGTGCACTCGAAGCTGCGCATGGACGCCCGCGCGATGACCCGCCGCATGGTGGCCGCCGTACGGAATCCGCACGCGGACATCCTCGGGCACTGCACCGGGCGGCTGCTGATCGGGCGGGACGGGGGTGCCGCGCGGCCGGAGTCGGTCTTCGACGCGGACGAGGTGTTCGCCGCGTGTGCCGAGTCGGGGACCGCCGTGGAGATCAACAGCCGTCCGGAACGGCTGGACCCACCGCGGCGGCTGCTGCGGAAGGCCGTCGACGCAGGGGTGCTGTTCTCGGTCGACACCGACGCGCACGCGCCCGGTCAGCTCGACTGGCAGATCAACGGCTGCGCGCGGGCGGAGGAGTGCGGGGTGCCCGCCGAACGGGTGGTGACGACCTGGCCGGCGGACGCGCTACTGGACTGGACCAATGGCAAGTGATGCACATCACCGGTCGCCGCGGTCCGCACAGGAACACTCGCCGGTGGTTCGCCGTTGAACAGACCGTGGGTGCGGAGGGAACAGTGTCCCCGGGCCTCAACCTCCGCCCACAGGGAAGATCGTTCGGCTGAAGCCCTGTGGAGCCTTTCGCCGCGAGGCGACCGCCTTCCGTGCCCACCACCTGGCCGCCCCGGCCGTGATTCCCCCGTCGCGGTCGGGGCTTCTCCTTGACTTCGAGCGCACTCCAATTCGTAGCGTTCCGGTATGACCACTGCACAGCACAAGATCGGTTCCGGATTCGGTGCGAAGAGCACCGCCGACGATGTCCTCAAGGGCGTCGACCTCACCGGAAAGCTCGCCGTCGTCACCGGCGGCTATTCGGGTATCGGCCTGGAGACCACCCGTGCGCTCACCAAGGCGGGGGCCCGGGTCGTCGTCCCCGCCCGCCGTCCCGACACCGCGCGCGAGGCCGTGGCCGGCCTCGACGGTGTCGAGCTGGACGAGTTGGACCTCGGCGATCTGGAGAGTGTGCGCGGCTTCGCCGACCGCTTCCTCGCCTCCGGCCGCACCGTGGACCTCGTGATCGACAGCGCCGGCATCATGGCCTGCCCGGAGACCCGGGTCGGGCCCGGCTGGGAGGCGCAGTTCGCCACCAACCACCTCGGCCACTTCGCCCTCGTCAACCGGCTGTGGCCGGCGATCGCAGCGGGCGGCGCGCGGGTGGTCTCGGTGTCCTCGGGCGCCCACCACAACTCCGGGATCCGCTGGGACGACATCCACTGGAGCCACGGATACGACAAGTGGGAGGCATACGGGCAGGCGAAGACCGCGAACGTCCTGTTCGCCGTCCACCTCGACAGGCTGGGCGCCGACCACGGCGTACGGGCCTTCGCGCTCCACCCGGGTGGCATCCTCACGCCGCTCCAACGCCATCTGGCCACGCAGGAGATGGTGGACCGCGGCTGGATCGACGAGGACGGCAACTTGCTGAATCCGGACGCCTTCAAGACCCCGGAGCAGGGCGCCGCCACCCAGGTCTGGGCCGCGACCTCACCCCAGCTGGACGGCCTCGGCGGCGTCTATCTGGAGGACTGCGACATCGCCGAACCCGCCCCCGCCGACGGCGAGCGCATCGGCGTCAAGTCCTGGGCGACGGATCCCGAGCAGGCCGCCCGCCTGTGGAAGCTGTCCGCCGACCTGACCGGTGTGGACGCGTTCGCCGGATAGTTCCGGGCACAGCGCTTCACGAAGGGTCGAGGTCCTTCGGCCCGTAGAGGGCGGCGGGTGCACCGCTCATCAGCGCCCAGTAGCGGTCTCCGTACGACCAATGCCACCACTCCGTCGGGTAGTTGACCAGGCCGACCGCACCGAGCGCCTTGCCCAGCACGGCGCGGTTGGCCCCGGCCTCGGCGGTGATGTTGTCGGCGCCGGTGTAGCAAGCCCCGTCGCTCTGCTCAGGGTTGGCGTTCATCGGCGTACCCATGTCGAGTTCGCGGCCGTCGGCGTCGGCGAGGGTCAGGTCGACGGCCGCGCCGGCGGAGTGCGGGGCGATCTCGGGCGGGGAGACATAGCGGCTGGCGGCGGACCGGATGCGATCGGCGGACCAGTCCGGGTTGGCGGCGCGCAGTTCGTCGCCGTAGCCCTCGAAGTAGCGGCGCTGGAGGGCCGGCGGCCGGTAGCCCTCGACGAACAGCAGGCGCAGACCGTCGGGCAGCAGGGCCTCCGCTTCCAGGAGCCGGTCCAACACGCCCTGGCGCAGGTGGAGTTCCGCGCCGCTGTCGTTCTTTCGGTCGTCGACCAGCAGCGCACCGCTCACGTCGACGAGGGGCTCCCCGCACTCCTCGACGGGGATGGCTGCGACCCGGGCGTCGGACATCAGGATGATCTCGTTCATGGGGTGATCATCCCCCAGCCGCCCGTCCCCCCTCAGTGCGGGGCGCGTTCCTCCAGTGCCGTGCGCCAGGCGGGCGGCGGGCCCTCGGGCTCGGGTTCGGCGCGGCGGCCGCCGCGGGCGAAGAAGTCGGCGAGGGGGAGGATCGCGGCGCCGACGGTGACCGCGTCGGGGCCGAGCCGGCCCAGTTCGATGGTCACGCGGCCGGCGGGGTGGCGCAGCGCGTAGGCGGTGGCGTGGTGGCGTACGGCGGGCAGGAAGCGGGAGCCGAGCTGGAGTCCGGCCCAGCCGCCGATGAGGATGCGCTCGGGCTGGAAGAGGTTGATCAGGTCGGACAGGCCGGCGCCGAGGTATTCGGCGGTCTCCTCCAGGACGGCGAGCGCGACGGGATCGGCCTCGGCGCCCTCGGGCGGGTAGGCGGCGACCAGCAGCGCGGTCATCGCGGTCTCCTCGTCGGTGCCCTCCGGGGGACGTCCGCCCTGCTCGCGCCAGCGGTCGAGCAGCGACTCGGCGCCCGCGTACGCCTCCAGGCAGCCGAGGGCGCCGCAGCGGCAGCGGCGGCCGCGGACCCGTACGGTCAGATGCCCCCACTCGACGGCCCGCCCGTTCTCCACCTCAGGAGTGACGAGACAGGCGCCGACACCGGAGCCGAAGAGGACGACGATCGCGTTGCGCGCGCCGCGCCCGCCGCCGAACCACATCTCGGCCTGGCCGAGGGTCTTGGCGCCGTTGTCGATGAAGTACGGGACGGCGTCGGGGAGTTGGGAGGTGGAGCGGAGCAGCTCTTCGAGGGGGACCGCGTCCCAGCCGATCGTCTGGCCGTGCACGACCGCGCCGTGGTCCGCGGTGTGCTCGACTATGCCGGGGACGCCGATACCCACACCGAGGAGCTGTTCCGGTGCGATGTCGGCGGCGGCGAGCACCTCGGCTATGCCGTCGCGGATGTGGCCGACGATGACCTCGACCTCGTAGCGCTGCTGCTCCAACGGGCGTTCGGCGCGCGCGAGTTCGGTGAGGGTGAGGTCGAACAGCTCGACGCGGACCCGGGTCTCGCCGACGTCGACGCCGATCATGTGGCCGCTGTGCGGGGCGACTTGGAGGAGGGTGCGGGGGCGGCCGCCGTCGGAGTCGACGCTGCCGGCCTCCTCGACGAGGCCGTCGGCGACGAGGTCCGCGACGACGTTGCTCACCGAACCGGAGCTGAGCCCGGTCGCCGGGCCCAGTTCGAAGCGGCTGAGGGGTCCGTCGAAGTACAGCCGTTGCAGTACGGCCGTGCGGTTGGCCCGCCTGAGGTCGCGTACCGTGCGCCCGTTCTGCCCCGCCATGTGGCTCCCTCCGAACCCTGCCCGACCTGCAAGATACTCCTGCGGCCCGCCGGACGCGACTTTCCCCGCCCTCTTAATTCATGCCCTGAACTAAGGGGCGGCGGAATGCACACTACGGGGTGGAAGCCGTCTCGTCGATCTCCCCCAGGGCGGCGAGCAGCTCGGGGGCGACCCTCTCCCGCCGCCAGCGGTTCTCTTCCTCGCCGAACTTCCGGGGGACCGCCTCGGTGAGCATGATGAGGTAGAGGTAGCTGCGGTAGAGGGCGTAGCGGAGGCGGGCCGACCGGTCGAACTCGGCCCGCCCGCCCGCTTCCCGATAGCCCGCGAGGAACGCCTCGTCCTTCCTGATGTCCCCGAGCAGCGCCAGGGACACGAAGTCGGCGAGGGGGTCGCCCCAGAACATGCGCTCGCCGTCGATGAGGCCGCCGACACGGGGCGTTCCGGTCGTGCGGTCGACCAGGATGTTGCCCCGCCACAGGTCGAAGTGGACGGCGATCGGGACGGTGACCTCGTCGAGGGCGCCGTACGCCGTCCGGGCCGTGCGGACGATGTCGTCGGCGGGGAGCGGCAGCCAGGCCCCGTAGCGGCGGGCGTCGTCGAGGACGGCGTCGTGGAGCGTGGTGAACGCGGTCCGCCAGTCGGGGGCGAGGGGGCCGAGGGCGCCGGAGGGGTAGCCGAAGCCGGGGCCGGTGATCTCGTGCAGGCGGGCGAGCCGGCGGCCCAACTCCGTGCGCAGGTCGGTCACTTCGGTGTCCGTGAGGGAGTCGTCCCAGGGTTCGCCCGGGCACAGTGTCATCAGGAGGGTGTCGCCGTCGAGGACCACGACGCGCGGCGCCGCCACCCCGGCCTTGGCGGCGGCGCCGTAGAAGTCGGCCTCGGAGACGAGCAGTTGGCGTTCGTGCGCCAGGCCGGGGGCGGTGGGCGCGGTCTTGAGGACGTAGCGGCTGCCGTCGGTGAGGGTGAGTTCCTCGACGGTGTTGTAGGTGCCGCCGCCCATGGGGCGGAGGTGGGCGAGGTCGCCGGGCGGGATGCCCGCCGCGCCGAGTACCTGTCGGGCCCGCTCCGAGGAGTCCGTCACCGTGCGCCCACCTCTCCCTCTCGGTCAGCCGGCGGCGTACACGTCCTCGACGTAACGCCCGTCCGCCATCAGTGTGTTGAGCCACCGCTCGGCGGCCTCGTCGTCGGCGCCGGGCGTGCGGTCCCGGTACAGGGTACGGAACGCGTCCCGCACGCCTGGCGCCATGCGCGAGCCGTCGCCGCAGACGAACACCCGGGCGCCCGCGTCCAGCAGGGCCCACACCTCGTCGGCCTCGGCGGCGACACGGTGCTGGATGAAAGTCACCTCGCCCTCCGGGGCCGCGCTGAACGCCGGTCGGAGCGAGACGGCTCCGGCGCGCTCGGCGGCGCGCAGTTCGTCGGCGTGGAGGTAGTCGGCGTCGGGGGCGTCGCAGCCGAAGTAGCAGAGGGCTGGGGCGAGTTCGGCGCCACCCGCCAGTGCTGCCGTACGGTCGGCGACGGTTCCGCGGAAGGGGGCGAGACCGGTGCCCGCCGCGATCATCACGACCGGGGTGGAGTCGTCGATCCGGAAGGCCTCGCGGCACGGCTGGACGCGGGCGTACACCGTGTCGCCCGGCGCGACGGTGTTGAGGTGACCGGACCCCGTGCCCCGGTAGACGCCCTTGCCCGAGCGGGCCGGGGCCTCCAGCAGGGAGACCATCAGGTCCGCATGGACGGGGTCGACGGCGGGCGAGGACGAGATCGAGTAGTGCCGGGGGCGCAGCGGGGTGAGGAGTTCGAGGAGCGTGGGCCAGTCCACGGCGCCGCGCAACGCCGGGTGGTCCTCGACGAGTTCGACGAAGGTGCGCGGGTCGTCGGTGAGGGCGGCCAGGGCCATGCGCTCGGGTGGGCAGGGGTTCGCGGCGGCCAGTGCGATCAGTTGGCCGGCGGTCGGGTGGTCCTGCAACTCGACGTGATGAGTGAGGAGTTGACGTACCGTCACGGGCCGGTCGACCGCGAGGCCGTCGCGGCGCGGGCGGGCCGGGCGGATGTCCAGCACGGTGTCGAGGTCGACGCCGAGGGCCGCGGCGGCGCGCTCGACCAGACCCGGCGCGTTCGCGGGCAGGACGGTCAGGTGGTCGGCGGTGCGGTAGGTGGTCCCGTCCGGCAGGGCCACGCGCACGAAGCGCTTGCGGCGCGGGTGGCCCGGTGCGGTGAGGTCGTGGGCCTCGGTGACGGTCATGGGGATGAGAGCGTGCCGTTCGGCGAGGGCGTCCAGGTGGCCGCCGGTGAGGGTGCGGACCTCGTAGCCGGTGGCCGGTTCGGCGGGTTCGGCGGCGGCCATGGCGTCTGGATCGCCGTACGTCTCCAGGAGTGCGGTGCGCAGCCGGGCCGTGAACTCCCGTACCGCGCCGGTGAGATCGCCGGAGGCGTCGGCCGCGGCGCGGTCGGTCAGTCGGGTGGCGCCGAGTTCGGCGAGGCGGGCGTCGATGCGGATCGGCATGTGCTGGTAGGTGGCGGCCCAGTTGCGGTCGCCGACGCCGAGGACGGCGTACGTCACGCCGGTGAGGTCGTGGGTCTCCTCCAGCCAGGCGGCGAAGGCGAGGGCGTCGTCGGTGGGGCGGCCGTTGTAGGAGGCGGAGGTGATGACGACGGGCCGGTCGGCGGGCAGTCCGTCGGCGTACGCGTCCAGCGGTGCCACTTCCACCGAGCACCCCAACACGGCCGCTTCATCGGCCAGTTGGGCGGCGAACTCGCGGCAGGTGCCGTAGTTGCTGCCGTGCAGGAAGAGGGCCGCGGTGCCCGGGCGGACGCGGGCGGGCAAGGTGGTGGTGTCGGCCGTGGGGGTCGCGGGTGCGTCGACGGCGCCGGGCAGCGGACCGTGCACGCGGTCGGCGGGGGTGCGCGGGGTGAGGGTGAGCGTGAAGCCGTCGGGCTTGAGGGTGAGGGTCTCCTTCACCGTGAGTTCGTAGTCAGCGTGGTCGTGCAGCCGGTAGCGGTGGACGAGCATCGCGAGCAGCATGGTCGCCTCGTGCAGTGCGAACTGCCGCCCGATGCAGGCGCGTTCACCGGTGCCGAACGGCTTGAAGGCGTGCACGGAACGGGCCGCCTCCGCCTCGGGCGTGAAGCGCGAGGGGTCGAACAGTTCGGGGTTGTCGCCCCAGCCGGGCTGCCGGTGCAGCATCGGGGCGATCACGGTGACGGCCTGCCCGGCACGGAGCGGAACACGTCCGCCGAGCACCGTGTCCTCCAGGGCGTGCCGGCTGAACGCGGCGGCCGTGGGCCACAACCGCAGTGCCTCGTTGAGGACTTGGCGGGTGTAGGTGAGCCGGCCGACCTCGTCGTACGTCGGTTCCGGGTCCGCCGTGTCGCCCCACAGCGCGTCCACCTCGCGCTGCACGAGCTGGAGCACCGCCGGATGCTTGGCCAGGTAGTACAGCGCGAACGACATCGCGCCGGACGTCGTCTCATGGCCCGCGACGAGGAAAGTGATCACCTGGTTGCGGATGTTGGCGGTGTCGAGCGTCGTGCCGTCGGCCGGGTGCTCGGCGCTGAGCATGAGCCCTAGGAGGTCCCCGGCGTCGCCCTGGTCGGTGCCGGTGCGGGCGGCGATGACGTCGTCGACGACCTGGGCGAGGTGGTCGGCGTCGGCCCGGAAGGCCGCGTCGGCCGCCGAGTGGTCCTCGCCCGGGACGCGCGCCAGCCGGGTCATGCTCCACTCCAGGCACCGGACCATGGACTCGACGAAGGGGTGCGGCTCGTCCCGCTCGAACGACCCGAAGTCGTAGTCGAATCCGGCGAGTCCGATGGTGTCGAGGGTCATCCGGGTCATGTCGTCGGGCACGTTGACCGGCTGCCCGGCACGGGCCCCGCGGTCCCAGGACTCGACGAGCCGGCGGGCCACCTTCAGCATCACGGGGTGGTAGGTGCGCATCGAGCCGAGCGCGAACGCGGGCATCAGAATGTCATGCGCCTTGGCCCAGTTGGGCTCGTCGTTGTACGCCGTGAAGAGTCCGTCGGCGGCGAAGGCCCGGACGTTCTCCAGGGCGGGGCCGATGTGCTTGGCGAACCGCCGCTCGTCGGCGAGGTCGGTCACCAGGTCCAGATCACTGACGAACAGCGTGTCCCGTCCGTGCAACCGCCGTACGAACACCGGTCCGTGACGGTGCATCAGGTCCATGATCTGCTGCATCGGGGTGCGACCGGGGCCGGTCGCGGTGATGTCGACGACGGGCACGCCGGGGAGCGTGTCGACGGGCTGGGGGTGCGGCGCGGTGGGGGGCATGGCGCGACAACGGCCTTTCGCGGTACGGAAGTACTGCGCTCCAGCCTGCTCGCCCCGTCCCGGCGGCCCGCGCCACGGGACTACATGATCGTGTAGTGAAAAGCACCGATGGCGTCTTGCGCGGACGGCACGGTCCGGCTAACTGAGTGCGCGTACTCATGTGCGCCCCGCGACCGCCCCGGCAGGGTGGACCCATGACTCAGGCACTGCCCGAATGCCCTCCGCTGCGCAGCAGACGGCCGTGGTCCAACAGGACCTCCACCGCTTCGGACGTCACCACCGCCATCGCCCTGTTCATCGGCGAGATCGCCGTCCTGGCATGGATCATTTTCGGCTACGGCATGAAGAACTGGGCCGCGCAAGGGGACCCGGACGAGATCGACACCGCGGCGCTCGCGGAGATCGCCTCGCTGGAAGTCTTCCTCTACGTCGTGATCGCCCTGGCGGTTCTCGCGGCGCTGTCCCGCGCACCGTGGACACTGGTGTCGCACCTCCTCGTCGCCCTGCTCCTGGGCGCACTGGTCACGGGCTCGCAGCAGGACTACGACCGCGCGCATCCGGACCCCACACCCACCCCGACCGTCCACTACACGCCCTGCCTCAGCGGCAGTGGGAAGTGCCACTGAGGCGCATGATGGTGTTGGGCGCGAGGGCGTCGCAGGAGGTACGGGTGGACTGGTCGCGCAGAGAGGGCGTGGTGTGGCGCAACCGTGCCCTCATGCTCTTCGACCGGGTGGCGGTGCCGGTCGCGGTGTGCGACGTGTACGGCTCGGTGCAGGTGGCCAATCCCGCGATGGCGGCGGAGTGCGGTACGACGCCGGGCCGGCTGCGCGGCCGGGACGTGCTCGACCTGTTCCAGCCGCAGGAGTCGGGACAGGTGGAGCGGATCGCGCAGGCGCTGCGGCTGCGGCACCGGTCGCGGTACCAGGTGTCGGTACGGTGGCGGGCCCCGAACGGCGCCGACCGCCATGGGGAGTTGACGGCCGACCCGGTCAGCGACACGGTCGAGGAGACGCCGGCCCTGCTGGTCATGCTCCGCGTGCGGGGCGAGGGCGAACCCCGGGACGGCGGGCCCGGCCCGGACGCCCCCGCGCAGGTCACCCCGATCGAGGCCCGCATCCTGGCGCTGCTCGCCGGCGGCGCCACGACCGCCCGCGCGGCCCGCGAGACCGGCCTCACGACGGACGGCGTGACCTATCACCTACGGCGGCTGTCGGCCCGCTGGGACGCGGCGAACCGTACCGAACTGGTCGCCCGCGCCTACGCACTTGGGGTGCTGACGCCGGGGGTGTGGCCGCCGGTGCCCGGCACGGACGCCGACGAGCGGTAGGCCGTACCCGCTCCCTCCGGCGCCCCGAAGCGGGCGAGGGTGTGCCACACCATCTTCAGGTCCTGGAGTTCGTGGCGACCGGTGCGGGCCGCGTCGCCGATGACGCGCGGGTCGACGACACCGGACTCGGCGATGCGGGCGCCGAGTTCGGCGTACTCCTGCCCCCGGTAGTCCGCGTGCCTCCGCAGCTCGGCCACCGTGAGCCGGTAGCCGGGGTGCCATTCGACGGGGCAGGGCAGGCGGCGGGCGGCGGTCTCGACCGGGGTGCCGCGGTAGCTCGCGTCCAGGACGAGGGCCTCCATGTCCCGGGCCAGGACGACACCTCCGTGCACCTGGGTCTCGATGTAGTCGTTCAGCGCGTCCTGGTCGTCGTCCTCGGCGAGCGCGATCAGGTTCATGCCGGAGGCGACGCCGAAGTCGGTCGGTTCGGCCGCGCTGTCCGGGTAGCAGAAGGTCGCGCGGGCGAGGGCCGTACCGCTCAGCCGGAAGTGCGAGGAGCCGAACCGCGGGGCCGCGCCGACCAGTTGGCGTCTGAAGTTCAGGGCGCCGTACACCGGTCGCTCGGGTGCGGGCGCCCCGTCGTAGGCACCGGCGAAGATCCGGCTCTCCCAGCGCCAACGGTCGCCGCCTGGGCGGGCGGTGAGGCCGCCGTTGCTGGTGCCGGTGACGAACTGCGAGTGGTACGTGCCGTCTTGGGCCAGCGCGTCGAGGATCGGGCGGCCGGTCGCCGTCGCCGTGCGGTCGGGGTGGAAGTTCAACGTGATGCGGAGGCCCACGTCGACGGCCGGACCCGAGGAGCGCTCCGCCACATGCCGCAGAGCCCGTGCCTGTCGCGCGCCGACGCCCCCGAAATCCATTGGCTCCTCCACCCCTCGCCTTACTACCCTGAGCCGAAACCTAGACCCCCTAGGTTTCGGAAACGGGCACCACCCCATCCGACGCCACCCCGACGGACACCGCCCCAGGAGGCTCCCCCATGAGATCACTCACCGAGCACGACATCCGCAACTCCTTTGTCAACTGCTCGAAGGGCGAGGCCAAGCGACTGGCCGTCCCCCGCGATCTCGACACCCGCCCCTGGGGCGACCTGGACTTCCTGGGCTGGCGAGATCCCGGGGCGCCCGACCGCAGCTACCTCGTCACCGAGCGGGCGGACGGGCTGATCGGCGTCACGTTCCGCTTCCCGTCCTCGCAGCGCGGCTTCCTGCACCGGAGCATGTGTTCGCTGTGCGTGACGACCCACCCGGGCGGCGGCGTCTCCCTGATGACCGCGCGCAAGGCGGGACCGGCGGGCCGCGAAGGCAACTCGGTCGGCCTGTACATGTGCACCGACCTCGCCTGTTCCCTCTACGCCCGGGGCAGGAAGATCCCCGAGTCGGGCATCCGCATCGAGGAGAGCCTGACCGTGGAGCAGCAGATCGACCGGACGGTGGGCAATCTGACCGCGTTCCTGGACAAGCTGTACGTCTGACCTCAGTCCTCCCCCACGGCGATCACGATCTTGCCCCGGTTGTCCCGCCGCTCCAGCCGCTCGTGGGCGGTCCGCGCCTCGGCAAGGGGCACGACGGTCTCGATCGGCACCCGGTACGTGCCCACGGCCACCCGCTCGGCGAGTTCACGCAGGTCCGCGCGCGGGTCGTAGCCGCCGTGGATCTGGAGGTTGGTGAGCTGGAAGCCGAGGATCGACGCGTTTTTCGGATAGAAGTCGCGGGTGTCGACGGTGCTCGGCTCCAGGGCCACATTGGCGAGGGCGACGACCCGGCCGCCGTGTCCGATCTCGCGCAGGCCGCGCCCGAAGGCCGGGCCGCCGACGGTGTCGAGGACGACGTCCGCGCCCCGTCCGCCGGTCAGCCGCAGCACCTCGTCGACCTCGGCGTCATCCGGGTGGGCGGAGGTGTCGAGGGTGGCGTGAGCGCCGAACTCCCCTGCCCAGGCGGCCTTTTCGGGTGATCCGGCGAGGGCGATGACCCGGGCGCCGGTCTCGGCGGCGATCTGTACGGCCGCGCTGCCGACCCCGCTCGCGGCGGCCTTCACGACCACCGTGTCCTCCTTGGTGACGCGGGCGAGGTGCCGCAGGCAGTACCAGGCCGACAGCCAGGCGACGGGCAGCGCGGCGGCGTGCGTGAGGTCGATGCCGTCCGGCAGGGCGGTGACCTGGGTGGCGGGCACCACCGCCAACTCGGCGTAGAAACCGGGTGAGTTCACGCCGTCGAGGGCCACGACCCGTTGCCCGACGGTGAATCCGGTGACACCCTCCCCCAGCGCGGCGACCGTACCGGCTCCCTCCACTCCCGGGATCAGCGGCGGCTTTCCGGCCCGGTGGTAGTTCCCGGACCTGATCAGGGCGTCCGCGCGGTTCACGCCCGCCGCCGCGACCCGCACCAGCACCTGCCCGGGGCCCGCGACCGGGTCGGGCACCTCGACCGGTACCAGCACTTCGGGCCCGCCGAACTCGTCGATCCGTACCGCACGCATACCGCACCTGCTCCCTGTCACGGCCACCGAATCCGGGCCGACCCGACTGACACCTCTTGAACTAGTGTCACCATGCGACACCGGACGAACCGGTGTCAAGGCTCGTCGGGTATTGCCGGTCGCCGTCGACCGCCCTTGCGTACACCGCATGAACCGGTGTACGCGAGGTAAGCTCGCTGCCATGACCATCCCGCCCGTCTTCCCGTTCATCGGCGGTCGCCCGTGCCTGAACTTCGTGGCGACCCTCGGCAAACGGCACGGCACCCCCGTCGAACGGCTCCCCGACCCCGCGGCCCTGGCCGGCTGGATCACGGAGGCCGAGCTGTCGGCGGGTGCCGGGCCGGTGCGGGTCACGGCCCGGGAGCTGACGGACGCGCGCACCCTGCGCGAGGCGCTCTACCGCGTCGTACGGGACGCGATGGCCGGCCGGGAGCCGGCGGCGGCCGATGTCGAGCGGGTCAACGAGGCCGCCGCGCGGCCGGATCTCGCGCCCCAACTGGGCGCGGAACGCTGGAAGTCGGCGCATCCGGCGCGCGCGGCGCTGGCGACGGTGGCCCGGGACGGCGTTCTGTTGGTGGGCAGTCCGCTGCTGGAGCGGGTCAAGGAGTGCGAGAACCCGGAGTGTTCCCTGCTGTTCCTCGACGACTCCCAGGCCCGCCGCCGCCGTTGGTGCTCGATGGACCGCTGCGGCAACCTCGCGAAGATCGCGGGCTATCGGTCGCGCAGCCGGGCCGCCGTGACCGAGTGAAGGTGGATCAGGACGTCGTAGCTGCGGGCCAGGGCGATGCTCCGCGGGTCCTCCGGGTAGTCGGTGCCGATGCTGCGGGTCGGCCGTGCCGTCGCCAGCCACGTACGGGCCGGTGATCCCACCGAGCGCAGATCGACCAGGTAGTCGGTGAACCGCACCTGGTCCAGGGTCCGTTCGTTGCTGCCCGCCCCGGCCGGTCCCAGCGTCCAGCGGTGGATCGCGTCGTCCGGGCCGGTGGCGTTGAACGAGCCCCGGTCGAAGGTCAGGCCCACGCCGCGATACCCGGAGCCGAGTTGGTCGCGCAGGAACGCTCCTTGCATCTTGGGGTAGTTGGCGGGATCGGACGACACATAGCCGATGTGGGCGTCGTGGGCGGACAGCAACACCTTGGTGCCGGTGTGCCGTTGCCACCAGACGACGTTGGCCGCCATCGTCTCGTCCCGGTAGCGCATGGCCGCGGGGACCTGTGCGGGGTCGGCGAAGTCGAAGTCGTACTGCCGGGCCACCTGGTCGAGGACGGCCGCGTCCTGTACGGCCCAGTCGTACGCCTCGCGGTCCTTCCCCGGCGACTGCTTCTTCAGCAACTCCAGTGCGCGGCCGGTGCGTTCGGCCATGTCCTGCCGTTCGGCGTACGGCTTGTCCAGGTACTGCTCGATGTACGTCCCGGCCGGCACGGTGGGCCGCAGCCCCCGGTACAGCTCGGCGAGCCGGGAGCTCAACTCGGGGTAGTGGTCGGCCACATAGGCGGTGACCGAGTCGTAGAGCTCGGGTCCGGCCCAGCCGATGTCGTCGCCCATGAAGCGCACGGGGTCGCCGGGATGCCGGACGTTGTACGCGCGCATCCACTCGACGAGCTTCAGATAGTCGGTGTTGTTCCACCACAGGTAGTCGCGCTGGAACTCCTCGCGGAAGATGCGCCGCGGGTCCCCTTTGCCGTACAGGACATAGTCGTCCAGGCGCAGGCCGGTGCTCCAGGCGCCCTCCAGGGCGAAGGTGCGGAAGCCCTCCCTCTCGACGAGGTGGCGGAAGACGCGGTCCTTGAGGGCGAGGAAGTCGTGGGAGCTGTGGGTGGCCTCGCCGAGGCCGACGACGCGGGCGCCGCCGATCATCCGGTCGAGGGGGCGCAGGTCGTCGGTGGTACCGCCCGGTTCGACGGTCCGCAGCGGGTGGGCGGAGCGGTCGAGGGCCGCAACCACGGCCGAGGTAGAGGGAGTTGGCTGTGCGGAGGCCGATGGGGTCGGAGGTGCTGCCGTCGCGTCCGGGGTGCCGGCCGCGACGGCGCCGAGGCTGATGAGCAGGGTCAGGATCAGTCCGGTCCGATGCCGTGTCATCGTCCGAGGGTCGCGGGCGCCCGGGGCGGGGACCATCCGGTGGTCCTCCGTACCGGGGTGGGGTTTCCCTCAGGAGCCGGCGGGTGTCCAGTGCGGGTCGCGGCCGAGGAAGGCGAGGAGCGCCTCGGACCGGTCGTACTCGTCCGTCACCTCCAGTGCGGGCGCGAACACCCGGTAGGAGTCCCGGAGTTGATCGACGAGCCGGTCCGCCGCCGGCCAGATCCCCTCGGCCAGGTCCACCCCCAGCGGCCGGTTCTGACCGGTGGCCGCCGCGATGTCCCAGGCGTGCACGGCCGCGTCCATGGCGGCCGTCGCCGCGGCGAACGGGAGGGGCATCGGCCCCAGCGGGGTCGGCACCTGGCCGGCGTCGGCGGGCAGGTGGGCGTAGCCGTCCGCCACCGCGCGGAGCACCTTGTCGAGTTCGGCGACCGGGTCCCCGTCCAGGGCGTCCGCGGGGTGGAAGGGGTCGGAGCCGGGCCGGTCGCCGGTGAGGACGAGGCCGTAGGCCTGCTGGTCGATGCGTGCGTGGTTGAGGACCTGCCGTACCGTCCACTCGCTGCACGGCGTGGGCGCCGCCCAGGCCGTCTCGGGCACGGCGGCCACCACCTCGCGCAGATAGTCGTGCGAGCGGGTCAGTACCTCGATGCCCTGGATGTTCGTCATGAACGTTCCTCTCCCCTTCGCGCTGTGCGGTGATGCCAATCTAGGAGGCCTTGCGGACAGCTACGGTCCTCAACGAGCACGTTCAGCGCACCTCTGAAAGGGAATAGGCCAGGGATGCGAGATGTCCGTGAGTGGACGGCGCCACTGGTGCGGTTCCTGGGACGGCACCGGGACCCGGTGGTCGTCCAGACGCTGCGGTCGGCGACCGCGGCGACGGTCGCGTACGTCGTCGCACTGCGCCTGAGCCCCGAGCCCGCGCCGCTCACCGCTCCCCTGACCGCGCTCCTCGTCGTCCAGGTCACCCTCTACGCCACTCTCACCAACGGCATCCGCCGGGTGAACGCCGTGGTCGCGGGCGTCCTCGTCGCCATCGCCTTCAGTCTGCTGGTCGGTCTGACCTGGTGGAGCCTGGCCCTGCTGATCGTCGCCGCGCTGGTCGTCGGGCGGCTGGTCAAGGTCGACGAGTACGTGCCCGAGGTGGCGATCAGCGCGATGCTGGTCCTCGGGGTCACCACGGTCGGCAACACGGCCTGGGCACGGGTGGTGGAGACACTGATCGGCGCGGTCGTCGGACTCGGCTGCAATCTGCTGCTCGCTCCCCCGGTGTGGGTGGACGAGGCCGGCGAGTCGATCGAGGGGCTGGCCCGTCGGCTACGGCGGCTGATGCGGCGCATGGGCGAGGAGGCGGCGGGCCGTACCCCCGTCGACCACGCCACCGCCCGGCTGCACGAGGCACGGCGGCTCGACCACGACATCGTCGAGGTGGACGCGGCCCTGCGGCAGGCCGAGGACAGCCTGCGGCTCAATCCGCGCGTCCGGGAGGGACTGCTGCACCGGGTGGTACTGCGGACCGGCCTGGACACCCTGGAGATCTGCACGGTCGTGCTCCGTGTTCTCGCCCGTACCTTCACCGACCTGGCGAAACAGCGCGACCCCGAGCCCCTGTTCGCATCGCCGACGGGCGCCGCCGTAGAACAGCTGCTGTCCGAGATCGGTGACGCCGTGGTCAGTTTCGCGGTGCTGGTGACCACCGATGTGACGGTGAGCGCCGAGTCCGCGGAGTCGCGGCTCACCACCGAGCTGCACACGGCCGCCGCGACCCGCGACAAGCTGGCCCAGCTGCTCCTGGAGGAGGTCCAGCGCGACGCGGCCCAGTGGCAGCTGCTGGGTGCCGTGCTGACCGAGGTCAACCGCATGCTGGACGAGCTGGACACCGAGCACCGCTCGCGCCGGCTGCTGGAGGAACTCGACCGGTGCACCAGTGAGCAGCGGGAGCGGATGCCCCGGCTGACCTGGTTGCGGGAGCGGGTGGGTGTGCCGGACCGGCTGCGCAGGAACCAGGGCGGGGGCGCCGATCGTTCTAGGTGACGGAGTCACCTGGGGGCGGGGCGCCTTCGGCAGTACGCCGATGAGGGGCGGGCCGTTCCCTACGGCAGAGCGGAACGATGGGGGCGGGCGCATGGCCGAGAGCACCGTACGGATCGACGGGAACACCTTGCGGCTGCCCGGAGGGGTGGCGGTGCGGTTCGTCCGCACCCTGCGCCTGCCCGAGACGGGCACGCATCCGTTGCCGCCGGGGCTCGGCGAGTTCCCGGTCCGGCGGGTCGCGGACTTCCCGGACACGGTGCCCGCGGAGTGGCGGGCACGCGGCGGGGTGATGCTGCCGGTGTATCTGCGCGAGGCGATGTGGCTGAGCTTCGCGGGCACGGCCGAGCCCGCCGCCCTCCAGGTCGGGGTGGGCAAGGTGTGCGCGGTCTCGGGGAAACCCTGGAGCGACCGGCTGTCCCGGCACCCGCAGAACTATGTGGTGCTGCCCCGCCAGCCGTGGCTCGACGGCATCAACTCCGGCAAGGGGACGGTCCGTCAGTTCGTGGCGGTCCCGCTCGGCCTCGGTGCGACGGTCGAGGGGCAGGTCACGGGCGAGGAGGTGTGGGGCGGCGTCCAGCTCCAGTCCTTCCCGCTCGGCGAGCGGGAGTTGGCGAAGTGGCGCGAGGCGGAGCGCCGCCGGTCGGAGCAGTCACGGGCACGGACGGCCGCCCTCCCGACCGGGGGCTACGGCATGCCCGCCATGCCGATGATGTCCGCGCAGCCCGCCCCCGCGCCCGGCGCTCCGCCTGCGCCGAGCCCCCGGGCCGCCGCTGCCATGGGGCTCGGTGTCGGCGGTTCGATGCGCCAGGAGGTCTACGAGGACGACCGCCCGCTGAAGGCCTGGGCCGAGGAGCCCGCCGGGCGGGTGTTCGTGCACCTGGTGACGCCCCCGGAGTGGCGCCGCATCACCGGCGAGGCCCCGCCGCCGTCGCCCGTGGACCGCGCCGCGTACACCCGGGCGGGGCTCCCCTGGTTCGACTACTACGACCAGGACGCCGAGGATCTCGCCCCCACCGACACCCTGGAGGCGGTGAAGCCGGTCGGCGACTGGCTGGGCGACGACCACGAACCCTGGCAGCAGCCCACGCCCGGCCAGGTGGAGCCGCTCAAGGACGCGCAGGGCAAGCCGGTGGAGGACGGCGACTGGTGACCCACGCGCGCGTTGCACCAGATGCAACGCACGTTGCCGGTCTTGCGCTCAGCGGCCCGCCCACGCCAAGGTTGCCGTGACGACCGAGGCGAGCGACGACCTGAGGGTGTGGGTATGACGAGTGGTGCGGAGGCGTCACGCGAGGGCTGGAGCAGGCGCCGATTCATCGGCGCCCTGGGGGGAACCGCGGCGGTGATCGCGGTCCCGGCACCCGCCTCGGCACCGGCCGACCCCGAATCCACTCCCGCAGCGGACTCGACGGCCGCGAAGACACCGGCACCCGCCGCACCACCCTCCACCGGCAAGGCCTCCGGCCCCCGCCCCCTCTACCTCGGCACGTACACCTCGGTCGACGGCGGCGGCACGGGCATCGGCCTCGCCACCTACGACGCGTCGACCGGACAGATCACGGGCGCGGGCACCCTCACCGGGGTCGCCGACCCGTCGTACCTCGCCGTGCACCCCGACGGCCGCACGCTGTACGCGGTCGACGAGCAGACGGCGGGCGCGGTGACCGCCGTACGGCCGGCGGACCGCAGGATCCTCGGCGCGCGGAGCACCGGCGGAGCGGGCCCCTGCCACCTGTCCGTGCACCCCACCGGGCGCTGGCTGCTCAGCGCGAACTACACGTCCGGCAGCGTGGCCGTGCACCCGATCGACGCCTCGGGCGCGCTCGGCGCACGCACCGCTCTCGTCAAGCACTCCAGTCCGCAGCCGGGCCCGGGCCAGGACGGCCCGCACGCGCACCAGTTCGTGACCAGTCCCGACGGCGGCCATGTCCTCGCCGTCGACCTGGGCACCGACACGGTGTACACCTACCGCCTGGACACCGCGAAGGGCACGCTCACCGAGGTCTCGCAGGCGCACACCCGCGCGGGCGCGGGCCCGCGCAGCCTCACGTTCCACCCCGGCGGTCGGTACGCCTACCTGGCGAACGAGGTCGACGACACCGTCGCGGTCTGCGCCTACGACCCGGCCACGGGCGCCCTCTCGATCGGGGACCCGCAGTCCAGCGGCAGCACGGGCGACGCCACCAACTACCCGGCGCAGATCCTCGTGACGTCGAACGGCGCGTACGCCTTTCTCGCCAACCGCGGCGACAACACCCTCGCCCGGTACGCCGTCGAGGCGGACGGCGCCCGGCTCAGGCTGCTCGGCACGGTGCCGGTGTCCGGAGACTTCCCGCGGCAGATCGCGCTCTCGCCGGACGGGACGCTGCTGTTCACCGCGAACCAGAGGTCGAGCACGGTCAGCGTGTTCCACGTGGACGACGGCACGGGTCAACTGCGGCTCGCGGGCGAGCCGTTCGCCTCACCGGTCGCCGTCTGTGCGCTGCCGCTGTAGGGGGCGCGGGCACGACGCGGCGCTGGCCTGGGTGAGCAGCACATGCATGCGCTCGGTGAGGTGGGTGACGGAGTCGGCGGGCGCGTGAAACGGCAGCCGTACGTCGCCGTGGGCGCGGACGCGCTCGATGCGCAGTGTCAGTCCGTGCCGGTCCACGGCGAGGGGCTGGACGCGGACCGCGCCGTGCAGGCTGTCGGGTTCGACGAGCCGGGTGAGCCGCTCGACCGCGTCGGAGTGGCAGTCGGCGAGGTGGGTCAGCAGTTGGGCCTCGGCCAGTGCCAGCGGGTCGGGTTCGGCGGCGGCGAACTCGTCGAGGTCGACGACGACCGCGCCGGTCGGCGGGCGCAGCACCACGCGCGTTGCCCGGAAGGCGAGTTGGCCCTCCTCGGGCACGAACCACCCGGCCAGCCACAACCGGGCCCGGATACGGTTGCGCACGGGGACGGGTGCGACGTCCGCGAACTCCAGGACGGCGGACGGCTCTCCGCGCGGCGCGCAGATCGCGGCCGCCAACAGGGCGCTGTCCTCGGGTACTTGAAGGAGCACCCGGCCGTCGTCGTCCACGCTGTGCGCACCGACGAACTCCTCGCGACCGCCCTCCGCGGTCACCGCGCAGGACCATGCGGCGGCGAGCACCGAGCGGGCTCGCTCGGCCGCGGCAGGCACGGCCGTCCACGTCTGGCTGTCACCCATCCCTGAACCTCCTTAGGTAAGCCTTGCCTAACTTACCGAAGATCGGGGCGCACGCCAACCACGCCACGCAATCTCTACAGAAGTCGTCCGGAGCGAGCGCCACCGGAGTCGTTCAGGGCGAGAGGACGCCCAACAGCGCGCGTGCGCACAGATCGCGCACCTGCTCCCGGCCCAACTCCGGCCCCCGCAGCCACTCCAGACAGACGGCGGTGGTGAAGGCCAGCCACCCGCGCACCGCGAGCTTCGCGTCGGGCCGCTCCGCCACGGCCGGCCCGAACTCGGGATCGGCGGCGAGCGCGGCCAGGATCTGCCGCTCCTGCGCCGCCAACGCCCGCTGATAGACCCGCCGTACGGTCTGGTCCCCTGCCGCGTCGGCGCGGTGGAAGGCGCGGTAGCCGTGCGCGTGGCTGTGCACGTACTCCAGATACGTGTCGAGGGCGACGGCGAGCTGCTCGCGGGCCGGTACGCCCGGCACGGCCTCCGTCATCCGCAGCATCCGCTCGCTCTCGCGCTCGACGACGGCCGCGAAGAAGTCCCGCTTGGTCGGGAAGTAGTGGTAGAGCAGCCCGCGGGAGACCCCGGCGATCTCGGCGACCTGCTCGATCAGCACGTCGTCGTAGGGATCCTCCGAGAACAACCGCGCGCCCACCGTGAGGAGTTGCTCCCGGCGCTCCTCGGTGCTGAGCCGGCGGCGCGTGCGCTCACCCTGGTTCGCGGCCATTCCCGCACTTTACTTGACGTCGGTTCAACAGCGGGATCACACTGAAACCCGCTATTGAACCCACGTACAACAGACTCAACCTGCCGCTGACTCAAGGGAGATCGCGTCATGGCGGAGACGACGACGGCGACGCCGACCGCGCTGCCGAAGGGATTCCGGGACGCCGAGCAGGGCTGGCCCCACCTCGACCGCATCCCGCATCCCCCGCGCCGGGTCCCGTTCCTCGGCGACATCATCGGCGCCGACCGGCGCACTCCCCTCCAGGACTCGCTCCGCTTCGCCCGCCAACTGGGCCCGATCTTCCGGCGGAAGGCCTTCGGCAAGGAGTTCGTGTTCGTGTGGGGCGCCGGCCTGGTCGCCGACATGGCGGACGAGTCGCGGTTCGCCAAGCATGTCGGGCTGGGGGTCGCGAACCTGCGGCCGGTCGCCGGGGACGGGCTGTTCACGGCGTACAACCACGAGCCCAACTGGCAGTTGGCGCACGACGTCCTGGCCCCCGGTTTCAGCCGCGAGGCGATGGCGGGCTACCACCCGATGATGCTGTCCGTGGCGGAGCGGCTCACGGACCACTGGGACGGCGAACTGGCGGCCGGGCGCCCGGTGGACGTCCCCGGCGACATGACCAAGCTGACCCTGGAGACGATCTCGCGCACCGGCTTCGGCCACGACTTCGGCTCCTTCGAACGCGACCGCCCGCACCCCTTCGTGACGTCGATGGTGGGCACGCTCAGCTACGCCCAACGCCTCAACTCCGTACCGTCGCCCCTGGCCCCGCTCCTGCTGCGCACCGCGACCCGCCGCAACGAGGCCGACATCGCCTACCTCAACCGCACGGTCGACGAGATGGTGCACACCCGCCGCGAGGCGAGCGGGAGCGGCGACGGCGACCTGCTCGACCGCATGCTCGACACGACCCACCCGGAGACCGGCGAGCGCCTCTCCCCCGAGAACGTCCGCCGCCAGGTCATCACCTTCCTCGTCGCCGGCCACGAGACGACCTCGGGCTCCCTGTCCTTCGCGCTGCACTACCTCGCCCGCCACCCGGAGATCGCGGCCCGCGCCCGCGCCGAGGTGGACCAGGTCTGGGGCGACACACGGGCCCCGGGCTACGACCAGGTCGCCAAGCTGCGCTACGTCCGCCGGGTCCTCGACGAGTCGCTGCGCCTCTGGCCGACGGCCCCCGCGTACGCCCGCGAGGCCACCCGGGACACCGAACTCGCCGGGATCCACCCGATGCGCCGAGGCGCCTGGGCACTGGTCCTCACACCGATGCTGCACCGCGACCCCGAGGTGTGGGGCGCGGACGCGGAGGAGTTCGACCCGGACCGCTTCGACGCCAAGGCCGTGCGCTCGCGCGCCCCGCACACCTTCAAGCCGTTCGGGACGGGGGCGCGGGCCTGTATCGGCCGCCAATTCGCCCTGCACGAGGCGACGTTGGTCCTCGGTCTGCTGCTGCGCCGCTACGAGCTGCGCCCCGACCCGGCGTACCGGCTGCGCGTGACCGAGCGTCTGACGCTGATGCCGGAGGGGCTGCGCCTGCACCTGGACCGACGCACGACGACGACGCCGCCGCCGGCCGAGGAAGCGGTGTCCGTCCCAGACAACGGCGGCTCAGAGCCCCGCTGTCCAGTGCACGGGACGGACGACTGACTCCGGCAGTCTGGTCCCGGCGCTCCCCCGGGCCGCGTTGACCTGGGGCTGGGTGAGGAAGAACGCGCCGGTCAGATCCGCGTCCGTGAGATCGGCGTCCCGCAGATCGGCCCCGATCAGATCCGCACCGCGCAGATCGGCCCCGGTGAGATCGGCGGCGATGAGGTAGGCGCCGCGCAGATCGGCCCGGCTCAGATCGGCACCCCTGAGCCGGGCACCCATGAGGTCGGCACCCCGCCGCGCCTTCTTCTTGCCGCGCACACCGGCGCGCACCAACTCGCTGGTCCGCAGCAGGAGTTCGTTGACCATCTGCCGATGCGCGCGCACATCGAGTGCGCCGAGCTCTTCGGGGGTCCCGCGCGTGAGTTCCCCGGTACGGGCCAGGGCCCGGCGCAGGTCGGGGTGGACCGGCCCGGCGGCGGGCAGGGTGAGCGCCTCGGTCAGGTACCAGAGCAGTTCATGGAGCTGCCGTACGACGGGAAACACGTCGAACATCCGCCGCGCCTGCTCCCGGGGAGCCGTGCGCCAGTCCCGCCCGGCGAAGGTGACCTGGGAGACCTGCTGCCCGGCGCCGAAACAGTCGTAGACCGTGCAGCCGGTGAAGCCACTGGGCCGGAGCTTCGCGTGGATGCCGCAGCGGTGATCACCCTGAAGATTCCGGCACGGCGTCCCGGCGGCCTTGTCGACCGCGAAGTCGGCCGAGACGGCGAAGGGCAGGGCCACACAGCACAGCCCGAAGCAGCGCTCGCAGTCGCCGCGGAGGTCGGAGCGGTCGGCTATGTGATCTTCCATGGTGTCCAGCGTACTGATCCTTCGACAACATCATGGACTCACATCGAACCGATCGGTACCATCTCCTCCATGCCCGTACCCAGAGGAACGGCCCTGGACCCCGACCGCACTCGCGCGACACTCCTCGCCTCCGCGACCGAGATCCTCTACGAACGCGGACTGGACGGCGTCGGCGTGGCCGAGCTGTGCCGGGCGGTCGGCGCCTCCAAGGAGACGCTGTACCGCCACTTCGGTTCGAAGGACGGCCTCGTCGAGGCGGTTCTGGAGGCCAGGAGCGACCGGGTGGTGCACTGGCTGACGGAGACGGTGGAGACGGCGGGCCCCGACCCGCGCGCCCAACTCGCCGCGCTCTTCGACGTGTTGGGCGACTGGTACCGACAGCCCGGTTTCCGGGGCTGCGCGATCGTCAACGCGGCGACGCAGCGGCACGCTCCACCCGCCCGCACCCTGGCAGACCGCCATCTGGCCCGCTACGGCGACCTGCTCACCGGCATCGCCGAACGCGCCGGCGCCCGTGAACCGGCCCTCCTGGGGCGGCAGTTGCTGATCCTGCTGGAGGGCGCCACGGTCGTGGCCGACCACCACGACCCGCACGGCCGGGCCGCCGAGGACGCCAAGCAGGCGGGCCTCGCCCTGCTGTCGGCGCAGGGGGTGTGATGGACGTCCAGGGCCGCACGGCACCCGGCTTCGAGAAGGTCGGGGAAGTCTTCGCCACCAACGTCGAGCGGTACGGGGAGGTGGGTGCCGCCTTCGCCGCGTACCGGGACGGCGAACCCGTCGTGGACCTGTGGGCCGGGGCGACCGACCGCGGAACAGGGCGGCCGTGGCGGGCGGACACGCTCCAGCTCGTCTTCTCCGGAGCCAAGGGCCTGACGACCGCGTGCGTGTTGCTGCTGGTCGAGCGAGGTCTGCTGGAACTGGACGCCCCGGCCGCCCGCTACTGGCCGGAGTTCGCCGCGGCCGGCAAGGAGCGGATCACCGTCGCCGAGATCCTGTCCCACCAGGCGCGGCTGCCCGGCGTACAACAGCTTGTCGACACAGAGGAGTTGCTGAACCCCGAGCACATGGCGAAGCTCCTCGCGGCACAGGCACCGTCGACCGATCCGCGGGCCGCGTTCATGTACCACGCGCTGACGTGGGGCTGGCTGACCGGGGAACTGGTACGCCGGGTGGACGGACGGAGCGTGGGCGCCCTGTTCGCCGACGAGTTCGCGGGTCCGCTCGGCCTGGACATCTGGCTTGGCCTGCCGGACGCGGAGCATCACCGGGTCGCGACGACGATCGCGGGGCCGGGTGTGCTGCGGCCGGCGGACGAGGCCGAGGAGAGGGACGCCTTGCAGGTCCTGACCCGCAATCCGCTACTGGCCCCCGACGCGCCCGCCCTGTGGAACTCCGCCGCCTTCCGCCGGGCCCAACTTCCGGCCGTGGGCGCACATGTGACGGCCCGTTCGATGGCCCGCTTCTATGCCTGCCTCGCCCAGGGAGGCGAGTTGGACGGTGTCCGGGTGCTCGACGAGGCGACCGTACGGCTCGGGCGGCGGGAGCTGCGCAGGGGCGTCTCGCCGTTGTGGGGCACCCCGATGGCGTACGGCGCCGGTTTCGAACTCCGCACGGAACTGGGCCTGTTCGGCCCGCCGCCCGACACCTTCGGCCATGCGGGCGCGGGAGGCTCACGGCACGGTGCCTGGCCCGGCGAGCGGGTCGGGTTCTCGTACACGATGAACCTGACCCGCGCGGAGTTCCCGGACCGACGGCCGTTGGACCTGCTGGCCTCGCTGCACGCCGCGACGCTCACGTTCCCGGGGCGCTCACGCAGCAGATGAACGGGCGAACGTGAGCGCCGTGTCCCGTGTCCGTTTGCGGGGCGGGTGGGGCGGGACGACGATGTGAGTCATGGACCCGGTCGGCGTCGCGTCCCGCAGGCTGCCGCGTATCGCGGCCGTGGTCCTGGCCGTCTTCGCCACGGCGGTGCTCACCATGGCGGCCACGGCCCGCTCGACCGTGGTCTCACCAGGCTTCTACCGGTCCGTGCTGGACGAGCAGAAGGCCTACGACCGGCTGTACAACCAGGTGCTGGTCGATCCGAGGACGGCGGCGGTCACCCGGGGGCTGCTGGCCCGGCTGCCCGTGCCGGAGGCCCAGGTCACCTCCAACCTCAAGCTGGTGCTGCCTCCGCGGACGGTCCGGGATCTCACCCGGCAGCAGATCGACGCCGTGGTGGGTTACCTGGGCGGCACGCGCGACTCGCTGGACCTCACCGTGGATCTGCGCCCGGTGCTCGCCAACCTCAACGACCTGGCCCAGATCTACTTCGGCGATCTCGTCGCCTCCGTCCAGGACCGGCCCGAGCCCGACTTCGAGCGCTTCTCGGCCGATCTGTCCACCGCTCTGGGCGCGGTGGTCGCGGGGCACGTACCGGACGGGCTGCCCGCTCTTCCGCTGACCGAGGCGCAGGCGGGCCAGGCGGCCGGGACGCTGGTGAGCGGGCTGCCCGCGGCGGAACGGGACGCCCTGCGTCCGGCGGTCGAGACGGCGCTGCGGGACGGTGATGCCGCGACCGCGCTCGCCACCGTCGCCCCCGCCCTCGTGTCGGACCGGACCCGTACGGCCGCCGCCCAGCTCCGGGCGACCGTGGACGGCGGCACCTGGAATCTCACGGACACCCTCGCCGCGTCAGGCAACGACCTGGCACCCCTCCATCGCGCCCGCGCCTACACCGCCGTCGGGCTCGGTCTCGCGGAGGCCCTCGCCTCGGCGCTTCTCGTGGTCGCCCTGGTGGTGCTGTGGATCGGCGGAGGACCGGCGCCTCCGGGCCGCCGGCTCCTCCCCCTGGGCTGGTCGCTCGCGGGCGGCGGGGTGCTGGCCGGGCTCGTCGCCGTCCTGTTCCGGCTGGTCAGTGGCGGGCGGGTCGTCGATCCACCGGGTTCCTGGCCGCCGAGCCTGGCCCGGCTGGTCGACGACGTCCAGCGCACCGCCCTGGACCGGCTCACGGCCACCGCCCTGACGACGGCCCTGGTGCCCGTGCTGGCCGGCGCCCTCCTGACCGGCGTGGGCTGGGCCCTCCAGGTCCGGCCGCGCGTCCCCGCGCTCCCGCGCGTCCGGTGGCTCGCCCTGGCCACGGGCGGCGCCGCCGTCGCCGGCCTCCTGCTGGTGCCGTACGCCGTCACTCCCGCCGCGTCCCGCACCTGCGAGGGCAGTGCGGAACTGTGCGACCGGTCCTACGACGAGGTCGCCTACCTCACCTCGCACAACGCGATGTCGACGACCGTCGACCGGTTCATCGGTCCGCTCCAAGACCCGGGTATCTCCGCCCAGTTGGACGACGGTGTGCGTGCCCTGCAGATCGACACCTACCGGTGGGAGCGCCCGGACGAGATCGCCCGGCGGCTCGCCGAGTCCGATTTCACCCCGGAACAGCGGAAGTTCATCGCGGCGGCCGTGGACAGGTTCAACCCGCCGCGCGACGGGCTGTGGTTGTGCCACTCGGTGTGCCGGGCGGGGGCGATCGCACTGGTGCCCGCGCTGCGCGAGATCGGCGACTGGATGCGTGCCCATCCGACCGAGGTCGTCACCCTGATCGTGCAGGACGCGATCAGCGGCGAGGACACCGAACGGGCCTTCGCTCAGGCCGGGTTGACCGACCTGGTCCACACCCCGGACCCCGATCCCGCGAAGCCCTGGCCGACCCTCGGCACCATGATAGACAGCGGGCGTCGGCTGGTCGTCTTCGCCGAGCTGGCCGACGGTCCGGCGTCCTGGTACCGGAACTTCTACGACTACGGCATGGAGACCCCGTTCGCGTTCCGCACCCCGGACGCGATGAGCTGCGTACCGCATCGCGGCGGCAGCGACAAACGCCTGTTCCTGCTCAACCACTTCATCACCATCGACGGCGGCAGCCGCCTGGACGCGGGCAAGGTCAACGCCCGCCGGTACGTGCTCGACCGCGTCCACCGCTGCGAGCGGGAACGCGGTCGGCCGGTGAACTTCGTCGCCGTCGACTACACGACGATCGGCGAGGCGGGAGCAGCCGTGGACGACCTCAACTCCCGGCGCTGAGACGCCCGTTGCCCAACAGCCTGCTCAATAGCGTTGCGCCTTCGCCAGTTTCGGGGTCAGTACCGGCTCCGGCGGTTTGGCGCTGATGGCGACCGGCTGTGCCTTCGCGCCGGGGGCGAGGTTCTCGGCGCCGACGTAGCGGGTCTCCACCACCTTCCCCGAGGAGTCGAGGAAGTCGACCTGGACGGCGTAGGACGCCTTCTTGTCGGTCTTGTTGGTGATGGTGACGACGACGGCGAGCAGTCCGCTGGTCTGGGCGCGCGGTTTGCCGGTCATGGCGACGTCCGACATCGCGTTGCCCTGACCCTCGACGTCCTTGAGTTCGTTCTGGGCGTCCTTGCTCGCGCGGGCCACCTCGGCCGACACCGCCGCATCGAAGGAGGACGCCGCGGCCGATGCGGAGGACGCCAGGGCGGAGGCCTCGGCGCGGGCGGACGCGACCGCCGAGGAAGCGGCCGACTTCAGCGCTGACGGCGTCATCCCCGAGAAGGAGGACGCGTCCGGGGTTGAAGCCTGCGCGCTGCTGCTGCTTCCGCTGCTGTCGTTGTCGTCGCCGCACGACACCAGCGCGACCGTGCTCGCCGCGACGACGGCGAGGACCAGGGCGGCCGGGCGGGCCCGGCGGAGTGACTTGGTATTCATCGAAATGAACCTTATGTCGAAAATTTCGATGTCACATCTCGTCGCCGCTGTCACATCCCCGTCGCCGTCGCTCTCACACCTCGTCGCGCGTGAGGGCGAGCAGCCGGTCCAGGACCCGCGGGCCGCCCGCCCGGACCCCGTCGTGTTCGAACTCGTCGGTGACCCAGGTGCGCAGGCCGCGGATGGCGCGGGCGGTCTGGAGGGAGTGGGTCGCGTCGACGTACATGTCGTCGTGGTAGACGGCCGCGGCGACCGGGACCTCGTTGGCGGCGAGGCGCGCGGGGTCGTAGAGCGGCTGCCAGTCGGTGTGGGCGGCGAGGAGTTCGGCGGTGTCGCGGAGCGGGCGCAGGGCGGGGTCGCAGTCGAACATCCAGGGGTGGATGGTCTCGCCGGTGAAGAGGAGGGGGCTGTCGCCCGCGAGGGTCTTGGCGGCGTCGAACTGCGGGAACTCGGCGCGGACCCGTTCCGCCGACCAGGCGGTGGGGCGGCCGTCCTGGCCGTAGACCGACTCGTGGACGAGGGCGTAGAGGGGGTGGCCGGCGTAGGAGAGGGAGTTCTGGACCTCTTCCTGGAACGCGTCGGAGAGGTCGAAGCCCTGCGGGGTGCGGACGAAGGCGTGCTCCAGGAGGAAGTGGAGGCGGTGGCTGCCCTCGCTGCCGCCGAGCATGATGCCGAGGGACTGGAAGGCCTCGACGGTGAGCCGGTAGCCGTTGGGGAGGACCGGCTCGTGCCGCATCAGGTGCTCGGCGATGCGGCGGGCCCGGTCCACGTCCTGCGGGTAGCGGTCGTAGTGGGCGGCGACCTTGCGTTCGATGCGCGGATAGGCGGCCCGGTAGACGTCGTCCGCGTGGGCGTCGAGGGACGGCAGGCCGCCGGTGAGGACTGCGGCGCGCAGGCCTTCGGGGGCGGTGGACAGGTAGTTCACCGCGCAGAAGCCGCCGAAGCTCTGGCCCAGGACGGTCCAGGGGGCGCCGCCGGTGAGGGCCGGGCGGATCGCCTCGCAGTCCCGGACGATGGAGTCGGCGCGGAAGTGCGTGAGGTGCGCGGCCTGCTCGGCGGGGCCGCCGCGCAGCGGGAGCGTCTGCCGGGTGAGCGGGGTGGAGTGGCCGGTGCCGCGCTGGTCCAGGAGGAGGACGCGGTACTCGTCGAGCGCCCGGCCGAGCCAGGCCTGTTTACCGACGAAACGATTCGCCCCGAAACCGGGTCCACCCTGGAGGTAGAGCAGCCACGGCAGGTCCTCGCGGTGCGCCTTGTCGCTCGCGACGACCTCACGGGCGTAGAGCTCGATGGTCTCGCCCGTGGGGTCCTCGTGGTCGAGGGGCACGGTGAAGTGGCGGTCGGTGAGGACGACGCCGGGCTGGCGGTAGCTGACGGACAACGGGGCTCCTGGGACGGACGATTTACGGGCCGCGTCACATCTCAGCACATGCGCGTCCGATATCCGACCCCCTGGATCATGAAATCCTACGGATCGCTACTGACCGATGGATCAGCGGGCAGCGAGGCTGGAGCGGCGCACCACCAGTTCCGGCTGGAGCACGACCCGCCGGTGCTCGTGCGGGCGGGCCGTCGGGTCCGCCTCCGCCTCGGTCTCCTCCAGGAGCAGTTCGGCGGCCAACGCGCCCATGGTGACGGCGGGTTGACGGACCGAGGTGAGCGGTACGGCCGCCGCCGCGGCGAACTCGATGTCGTCGTAGCCGACGATCGCGAGGTCGTCCGGAACGCCGACCCCGGCCGCGTACATGGCCTGGAGCACGCCGAGCGCGAGGAGGTCGTTGGCGCAGAAGACGGCCGTCGGGCGATCGGCGAGGCCGAGCAGCCGTGCTCCGGCGTCGCGTCCGGCGGCCACGTCGAGCCGGTCGGTGGGCAGCTCGCGCAGCGCGTCGGGGTCGAGACCGGCCTCGGCGAGCGCGTTCTTCGCGCCGGTACGGCGGTCCCGCACCTGGTTGAAGCCGGGCGGACCGCTGACGTACGCGATGGAGCGGTGCCCGGCGTCGACCAGGTGCCGCACCGCGAGCGCGCCGCCTGCGACGTCGTCGACGGAGACCGAGCACTCGGTGGTGCCCTCGGCGACGCGGTCGACGAGCACGAAGGGGATGCCGTGCCGGCGGAACGACTCGATGTTCCGTCCGGTCGCGTCCGCCGGGGTCAACAGCACGCCCCGCACCCGCTGTTCGGCGAAGAGCGAGAGGTAGTCGGCCTCCTCGACGGGGCTCTGCGCACTGTTGCAGACCATCACGCCGAGCCCCGATTCACGCGCGGCCCGCTCGGCGCCGCGGGCCACGTCCACGAAGAACGGGTTGCCCATGTCGAGGACGAGCAGCCCCATGATCCGGCTGCGGCCGGCGCGCAGCTGGCGCGCCGACTCGCTGCGGACATAGCCGAGCCGGTCGATCGCGGACAGCACCCGGGCCCGGGTCTCCGTGGCGACGGTGTCCGGGCGGTTGATGACGTTCGAGACCGTGCCGACGGAGACTCCGGCGGCACGGGCGACGTCCTTGATACCCACCGGCTGGGCCATCAGGCGGAGACCTCCAGGGTGACGTGGGGCGGCGGGCAGGTCTTCACATTACCGCCATGACCTGTGCCGACTCCGGCGACCGTGCCGCTCACGCGGGCAGGGCGAAGTCGACGACGTGGAGTGCCGAGGGGGTCGTGCCGCTCGACTTCTCCTGGTACATGAACGACAGCACGTTGTCCGCCTTCACCCGCAGCTCGTCGATGACGACCTCACCGAACGCGTTCAGGCCGCTCCCGTCGTACAGCAGCGCCCAGTCGGTGTACCCGGAGGACTTCGAGGCGCCCGCGATACGGCCGTAGGGCAGGACCGCGTAGGCGTTGTCGTACTTGTCCAGGACCAGCTTGGTGCGCTGGCTGGAATTGAGAGCGATGGGGATCTCGGTCTTCTGCCAGGTCCCGGCGGAGTTCTTGCGGACGTGGAAGGCGCGGCCGTTGGTGGTGCGGTCGGTGACGTAGTTGGTGGTGCACTGGCCGAAGCGGCCGGGCACGTAGCTGATGATCGCGTGCGGAAGGCCCGTCGAGTCGGTGGACTGGCTCTCCTGGTTCATCAGCGAGTGGTCGGGGTCGAGGGAGTCGACGACCAGTCCGGCGACCGTGACGGCCACGGTGTTCGAACTGCCCGTGGTTCCTACAACGGTTCCCGCGTCGTTGCGCCAACTGCGGCCCCGGTCGGTCGAGTAGACGTAACCGGTGTCGTGGTTGGTGATACCGCCGCCGTTGCACATCACGGCGGCGGACTGCTCGCGCCAGGTGAAGAAGGCGTGCAGCCGGCCGTTGACGTCGTAGTCGATGCCGTGCAGGTACATGTTGCGGGCGGTGCTGGAGCCGTGCGTGCTGGTGTAGGTGCCGGTCGAACCGCTCCACTCCCCCAGCGCCGTCCAGGTCGAACCGTCGTACTCGGCAAGGGCGTTGCGGCCGTTGCCGGAGATCCCGACGCGGTAGCTGAGCTGCAGTTCGCCCTCGGGGGTGGCGATGAACTGGGGGTAGGTGAACTGGCTGGTGAGTGCGACGCCGTCCAGCGATGTCTGTACGGCGCCGAGGACGGCCGAAGTCCAGGCGGTGGACGCCGGGTTGTCGAGGAGGCCGGCGACCGACTTGACGTAGAAGAAGCCGTCGCTGTGGGAGTCCATGTGGAGGTGGAGACGGCCGTCGGTCCTGGACACGCCCATGGAGATGACGTTGTGGGAGTCGTCGCTCTTGAGGGTGTGGGAGAGGGTGATCGTGGACCAGGAGGTCGCGCCCAGGACGCGGCGGGCGACGACGGCGCGCTTGGTGGCGGTGTACCAGGCCGCGTACTGGTAGCCCTTGTAGGTCAGCAGGCCGTTCTTCTGGAACGAGTTGTTGTTGACCAGGCCGTCGTACGAGACGAAGTAGACGGCCTGGGCGTCGAGTTGGGTGGTGCTCTTCTTGGTGACGGACGGGCCGGGGTCGGCCGCCCGTGCGGTGCCCGGCGTTGCCACGGCCGCAAGTATGGCGGTCGTGAGCACGGCGCGTCTTCTCATGAGCGGCTCCTGTGGGGGATCACGCGAGGTGGAAGACCTCGGTGAGGGGCTTCATCGCTTCGTCGGGACGGGCGCCGTCCAGGGACTCGAAGAACGGCGCCATCTCCGCCTGCCAGCGGGAGTTGATGTCGGTGGCTTCCATGCCGGCCTGGGCGGCGGCGAAGTCCTCGGTCTCCAAGTAGCCGACCAGCAGGCCGTCTTCACGCAGGAAGAGCGAGTAGTTGTGCCAGCCGGTGGCCGAGAGTGCGTCGAGCATCTCGGGCCACACGGCGGCGTGCCGCTCGCGGTACTCGTCGAGGCGGTCCGCCCTGACCTTCAGCAGAAAACACACGCGCTGCATCAACGCCCCTTCATCTACTAGAAGTTGAACTGGTCGATGTTCTTCGCGTCGAACACGGTCGGCTTGCCCAGGTTGATCACGCCGTCCTTGCCGATGGTGTACGACGTCCCGCCGGCCTTGAAGGTCTCGCCTTCCTTGCCGGTGATCTGCCCCGACACCAGCGCCACCGCTGTCTGCGCGGCGAGGGCGCCGAGCTTCGCCGGGTCCCACAGCTCGAAGCCGTCGACGGTGCCGTTCTTGACGTACTTGCGCAGGTCGTTGGGGGTGCCGAGGCCGGTGAGCTTGACCTTGCCCTTGTACTTGGAGCCGGACAGGTACTGGGCGGCGGCCTTGATGCCGACGGTGGTCGGGGAGATGATCCCCTTCAGGTTCGGGTGCTCCTGGAGGAGACCCTGGGTCTGCTGGAAGGACTGCTGGGCGTCGTCGTTGCCGTAGGCGACCTTGACCAGCTTGATGTTCTTGTACTTCGGGTCCTTCAGCTCCTCCTTCATGAAGCCGATCCAGGTGTTCTGGTTCGTCGCGGTCTGCGCGGCGGACAGGATCGCGATCTCGCCCTTGTAGCCGATCTGCTGGGCGAGCAGCTGCACCTCGGTGCGGCCCAGGTCCTCGGCGCTGGCCTGCGAGACGAAGGCGTTGCGGCACTCGGGGTTGGTGTCGGAGTCGTAGGTGACGACCTTGATCTTGTTGCTCATGGCCTGCTTGAGCGCGGTGCACAGGGCGCCCGGGTCCTGCGCGGACACGGCGATCGCGTTCACCTGCTGCTGGGTGAGCGTGTTGACGTAGGAGACCTGACCGGAGGTGTCGGTGGCACTGGTCGTGCCGACTTCCTTGTACTTCTCGCCCAGTTCGGTGAGGGCCTTCTCGCCGCCCTTGTCGGACGTGGTGAAGTACGGGTTGTTGACCGCCTTCGGCAGGAACCCGACGGTGAGCCCCTTCTTGAGCGCGGCATTCGGATCGGCCTTGCCACCGGTGACGGCCGACCCGGTGCTCTCGTCCTTCACGTCCTTCTTGGTGGTACCACCGCAAGCGGTGGCGACAAGCGTGAGAGACGTTACGGCGACGATGGCCGCGCAGGCACGACGGAGGGATGTTTTGCGCATGGCAGGGGTTCCTTTGATACGAGGTTGAGTGAAAGCGCCCTAACAGGGGCGCGGGGAACGGCGCGACCAGCCACAGACGGGCCGCGGACGCCAGACGACCTATCCAGTGGAACGAGCCGCGGCCCTGGCCACAGCCACTTGCTGAGCGACCCGAGGGCCAAGCACCGAAACGACGAGCAGCACACCGGTGACGACGATCTGCGACTGTGCCGAAACATTCAGCAGGCTCATCACGTTCTGCAACGCCCCGAGCAGAAAGACACCGGCGATCGCACCTCCCAATGTCCCCTTCCCGCCGTCGAAGTCGATACCGCCGAGCAACACCGCTGCCACGACGGACAGTTCGAGCCCCGTGGCATTGTCATAGCGCGCACTGGCGTAGTGCAGCGCCCAGAACACCCCGGTGAGAGAAGCCATCAACCCGGTCACCGTGAACAGGATCAGCTTCTGCCGCCGGACCCGAATACCGGCAAACCGCGCCGCTTCCACATTCGCCCCGATCGCGAACAACGACCGCCCGAACGGCGTCGCATGCAGCACGACCACGGCGATCGCGAGCAGCACGAGGAAGGGCAGAAACGCCCGTGGCAGGAACGTCCCCCCGAGCCGCCCGGACGCGAAGTCCAGATACTGCGTGGGGAAATCGGTCACCGCGTCGGACCCGAGCACGATCTGCGCGATCCCCCGGTACGCGGCGAGCGTGCCGATGGTGACGGCGAGGGACGGCAGCCCCAGCCGGGTCACCAACAGCCCGTTGACCAGTCCGCAGACCACGCCCAGCAGCAGGCAGATCGGGATGATCGTCTCGATGGTCATGCCGTCGTTCCACAACTTGCCCATCACCGCGCCCGACAGGCCGGCCGTGGAGGCGACCGACAGATCGATCTCGCCGGCGACGACCAGGAGGGTCATCGGGAGGGCGATCAGCGCGATGGGGAGCGTGTTGCCGATGAGGAACGACAGGTTCAGCGCGTTGCCGAAGCCGTCCACGAAGGAGAAGGAGAACAGCAGCAGGACGATGAGCAGGGCGCCGACGACCGTGTCCCAGCGGATCGCACGCGTCAACGACTCAGGCATGGCGGGCGTTCCTCTTCTTCAGTGCGGTGGCCACACGCAGGGCGACGATCCGGTCGACGGCGATGGCGAGGATGAGCAGGATGCCGTTGATGGCGAGCACCCAGACGGAACTGACGCCGAGGGCGGGCAGCACACTGTTGATCGAGGTCAGCAGGAGTGCGCCGAGAGCCGCGCCGTACACGCTGCCGGAGCCGCCGGTGAAGACCACGCCACCGACAACTACCGCGCTGACGACGGTGAGTTCATAGCCGGTACCGGTGCCGGAGTCGACGTTTCCGAAGCGGGCCAGGTACATCGCGCCGGCGAGTCCGGCGAGTCCGCCGCAGAAGGTGTACGCGGCGAGGGTCCGCTTGCGGACGGGGATACCGGCGAGCCGGGCGGCCTCGGGATTGGAGCCGAGCGCGTACAACTCCCGTCCGCTGCCGAAGTGTTTGAGGTAGTAGGCGGTGGCGATCAGTACGGCGAGCGCGATCATCGCCAGCCAGGGCACGGCCGACAGTCCGCCGGAGCCGAAGTCCACGAATCCGCCCGGGAGATCGGCGGCCGTGATCTGCCGTGAGCCGACCCAGATGGAGTCGACGCCCCGGATGATGTACAGCGTGCCGAGGGTGACGACCAGCGCGGGCACCTGCCCCAGACTGACCAACAGGCCGTTGACCAGGCCGAGTCCGACACCGAGCAGCACCGCCAGCAGGATCGCGATGACAGCGTTGCCACCGCCCTGGAGATAGGTACCGGTGGCGAAGGCGGTGATGCCGAGCGTGGAGCCTACGGACAGGTCGACGTTGCGGGTGATGACGACCAGCGACTGACCGGTGGCGACCAGCACCAGGATGGTCGCGTTCAGGAGCAGGTCCTTGATGCCCTGCTCGGACAGGAACTGGCTGTTGCCCGCCTGGGTGATGCCGATCATCACCAGGAAGACGACCAGGATGGCGAGTTCACGCATCTTGAAGACCCGGTCGACCAGCCGCGTGCTGCTCGACTCGGGCACCTCGGCGGCGGGCGCGGGATTGGGAGCGGTGACCGTCATACGGCGGCCCTCCCGGAAGCTGCGGTCGTCATGAAGGACCTGTTCATGCGGCGGCCCTCCCGGTGGCTGCGGCCATCACGGTTTCCTCGGTGGCTTCGGAACGGGGGATCTCGGCGGTGAGCCGGCCCTCGTGCATCACCAGCACGCGGTCGGCCATGCCGAGGATCTCGGGCAGATCGGAGGAGATCATCAGGACGGCGACCCCGTCGGCGGCCAACTCGCTGAGCAGCCGGTGCACTTCGGCCTTGGTCCCGACATCGATGCCACGGGTCGGCTCGTCGACGATCAGCACCTTGGGGCCGGTGGCCAGCCACTTGGCGAGGACGACCTTCTGCTGGTTGCCGCCGGACAGGGTGTTGACGGTGTCGGCGATCCGCGCGTACTTGACGTGCAGCTTCACCGCCCAGTCGAGGGAACGGCTGCGCTCGGCGCCCCGGTCGACGAGACCGGCCCTGACGGTCGTCCGCAGGCCGGTCAGGCCGATGTTCCGCTCGATCGACATGTCCATCACGAGACCCTGGGCGCGCCGGTCCTCGGGGACCAGGGCGAGGCCCGCGGCCATCGCGGTCGAAGGGGCGCCGTTCGTCAGCGACCTGCCGTCGACCTCGACCCCGCCCGCGTCCCAGCGGTCGATGCCGAAGACGGCCCGCGCGACTTCGGTACGGCCGGCGCCGACCAGCCCGGCGAGACCCACGATCTCTCCGCGCCGTACGTCGAAGGAGACGTCGGTGAAGACGCCCTCGCGGGTCAACCGCTTGACGCTCAGGGCGACTTCGCCGGGTTCGACGTCCTGCTTGGGGTACAGCTCGTCGAGATCGCGGCCGACCATCCGCCGTACGAGATCGTCCTCGGTCATTCCCTCGATCGGCTCGCTGGAGATCAGCGCCCCGTCGCGCAGGGTGGTGACCCGCTGGCAGATCTGGAAGATCTCCTCCAGGCGGTGCGAGATGAACAGGACGGCGGCGCCCTGTTCGCGCAGGGTGCGGACCACGCCGAAGAGGCGGGCCACCTCGCTGCCGGTGAGCGCGGCCGTCGGCTCGTCCATGATTAGGACGCGGGCGTCGAAGGAGAGCGCCTTGGCGATCTCGACGATCTGCTGGTCGGCGATGGACAGTCCGCGCGCCGGGCGGTCGGGGTCTAGCTCGACCCCGAGCCGCTTCATCAGGTCGGCGGTCGCCGCGTACGTCGCCTTGTGGTCGATACGGCCCAGCGCGCGGCGGGGCTGGCGGCCCATGAAGATGTTCTCGGCGATCGACAGGTCGGGGAAGAGAGTCGGTTCCTGGTAGATCACGGCGATCCCCGCGTCGCGGGCGTCACCGGGGCCGTGGAAGAGGACGGGCGCGCCGTCGAGCAGCACCTGGCCGGCGTCGGGCCGGTGCACACCGGCGAGGGTCTTGATGAGAGTGGACTTGCCCGCGCCGTTCTCACCGGCGAGTGCGTGCACCTCACCGGGGAACAGTTCGAGGGACACGTCCCGCAGGGCGCGCACCGCGCCGAAGGACTTGGAGATGCCCTTGAGCGCGAGCACCGGGGCCGGACCCGCTTCTGACGGGTGGGTCATGAGGGGCTCCTCGACGACGCCGGCGGGTAGGCCCTCACAGCGTCGTGAAAGGTTTCAACTTGGTTGCCGGGACGTTAGGCGCGCCAGCCTTGTCACGTCAATGGGTCCGCGTCGAAAAACTTTCGATAGCCAAAGGTCACATTGGAGTCACGGGCCACAGGCTTCGCCGTAGGGCTTGACACCCCTTCGGGGGGCTCATAACTTCGCTCTCTGAATCGTTTCATACACACGTCGTTCCGTCGCACGTCACAGGAGCCCTCAAGTGACCGATCTCGCCGCGGTGAAGGCCGCTCTCAGGACCCAGGCAGTCGAGACGCCGTCGTGGGCGTACGGGAACTCGGGGACCCGGTTCAAGGTCTTCGCCCAGGAGGGCGTTCCTCGGACTCCGCAGGAGAAGCTGGAGGACGCGGCCAAGGTCCACGAGTTCACCGGCGTGGCTCCCACGGTGGCCCTGCACATCCCGTGGGACCGGGTCGACGACTTCGGGGCGCTGGGGAAGTTCGCGCAGGATCACGGGCTGAAGCTCGGGGCGATCAACTCCAACACGTTCCAGGACGACGACTATCGGCTCGGGAGTGTGTGTCATCCCGACGCGGCGGTGCGGCGCAAGGCGCTGGATCATCTGCTGGAGTGCGTCGACATCATGGATGCGACGGGCTCCGCCGATCTGAAGCTGTGGTTCGCCGACGGCACGAACTATCCGGGGCAGGATGATCTGAGCGCGCGGCAGGACCGGTTGGCGGAGGCGCTTGCGGCGGTGTACGCGCGGCTCGGGGACGGGCAGCGGATGTTGCTGGAGTACAAGTTCTTCGAGCCGGCGTTCTATGCGACGGATGTGCCGGACTGGGGTACCGCGTACGCGCACTGTCTGAAGCTCGGGCCCAAGGCTCAGGTCGTGGTCGACACGGGACATCACGCGCCCGGTACCAATATCGAGTTCATCGTCGCGACGTTGTTGCGGGAGGGGAAGCTCGGGGCGTTCGACTTCAACTCTCGGTTCTACGCGGACGATGACCTGATGGTGGGGGCGGCTGATCCGTTCCAGTTGTTCCGGATCATGTATGAGGTGATCCGGGGTGGGGGGTTCACCGCTGATGTCGCCTTCATGCTCGATCAGTGCCACAACATCGAGGCGAAGATTCCGGCGATCATTCGGTCGGTGATGAATGTGCAGGAAGCGACGGCTAAGGCGTTGCTGGTGGATCGGGACGCGTTGGGCGTGGCGCAGCGGGACGGGGACGTGCTGGGGGCCAACGCTGTGGTCATGGACGCGTACAACACCGATGTGCGGCCGTTGCTGAGGGAGTTGCGGGAGGAGCAGGGGCTTGACCCTGATCCGATCGCGGCGTATCGCTCCAGCGGGTGGCAGGAGCGGATTGTTGTCGAGCGGGCCGGGGGGCAGCAGGCGGGGTGGGGCGCCTGAGCGTCTGCCGGGTCGTTGTCTGTTCGCGGGTGCGCGCCCTATGTGGCTGGTCGCGCCGTTCCCCGCGCCCCTGAAGGAAATGCGCTCACCCTCTCTCGAAAAGGACTGGAAGTTCATGGCTCCGCACCCCGAAGCTGACGCTCTGCTCTCTCGCTCCAATCGGCTTGGTTCTGATCCTCGTAACACCAACTACGCCGGCGGGAATACGTCCGCGAAGGGCACCGACACTGACCCCGTCACCGGTGGGGATGTCGAGTTGATGTGGGTCAAGGGGTCCGGAGGGGACCTGGGGACGCTCACCGAGGGTGGGCTGGCCGTGTTGCGGCTGGACCGGATGCGGGCGTTGGTCGACGTGTATCCGGGGGTCGAGCGCGAGGACGAGATGGTCGCCGCGTTCGACTACTGCCTGCACGGCAAGGGGGGTGCGGCGCCTTCCATCGACACCGCCATGCATGGACTGGTGGACGCGGCTCATGTCGATCATCTGCACCCGGACTCCGGGATCGCGCTCGCCTGCGCGGCCGACGGGGAGAAGCTGACCGCCGAGTGCTTCGGGGACACCGTGGTGTGGGTGCCGTGGCGGCGGCCCGGGTTTCAGCTGGGGCTGGACATCGCTGCCGTCAAGGCCGCCAATCCGCAGGCCGTCGGGTGTGTGCTCGGAGGGCATGGGATCACCGCGTGGGGTGCGAGTTCCGAGGAGTGTGAGCGGAATTCGCTGCACATCATCCGGACCGCCGAGGCGTTCCTCGTCGAGCGGGGGAAGGCGGAGCCCTTCGGGCCCGTCGTCGAGGGCTACGGTGCGCTCGGCGACGGTGAGCGACGGGAGCGGGCTGCCGCTCTCGCGCCGTACGTTCGTGCTGTCGCCTCTCAAGACCGGCCGCAGGTCGGGCACTTCACCGACTCCGATGTCGTGCTTGATTTTCTCGCGCGGGCCGAGCATCCCCGGCTTGCCGCGCTCGGTACCTCCTGCCCCGACCACTTCTTGCGGACCAAGGTCAGGCCGCTCGTTCTTGATCTGCCGCCCACCGCTCCGCTGGACGAGGCGATCTCGCGGCTGAAGGAGCTGCACGCCGCCTATCGCGAGGAGTACGCCGCCTACTACCAGCGGCACGCTCTGCCCGACTCCCCCGCGATGCGCGGTGCCGATCCGGCGATCGTGTTGATCCCGGGCGTGGGGATGTTCTCCTTCGGCAAGGACAAGCAGACGGCGCGGGTGGCCGGCGAGTTCTACGTCAACGCCATCAACGTGATGCGTGGGGCCGAGGCCGTGTCGGCCTACGCGCCGATCGAGGAGTCGGAGAAGTTCCGGATCGAGTACTGGGCGTTGGAGGAGGCCAAGCTTCAGCGGATGCCCAAGCCGAAGCCGCTTGCCACGCGGGTCGCGCTCGTCACCGGTGCGGGGAGCGGGATCGGGAAGGCCATTGCCCGGCGGCTGGTCGATGAAGGGGCTTGTGTTGTTGTCGCGGATCTCAACTCCGAGAGTGCACAGGCTGTTTCGGAGGAACTGGGCGGGCCCGACAAGGCCGTTGCCGTCGCCGTCGACGTGACGGACGAGGGGCAGATCGCCGATGCCTTCAAGGCCGCGCTGCTCGCCTTCGGTGGCGTCGACCTTGTCGTCAACAACGCGGGGATCTCCATCTCCAAGCCCCTGCTGGAGACTTCGGCCCGGGACTGGGATCTGCAGCACGACATCATGGCCCGCGGGTCGTTCCTCGTCTCGCGTGAGGCGGCTCGGGCGATGATCGCCCAGGGCCTCGGGGGCGACATCCTGTACATCGCTTCCAAGAACGCCGTGTTCGCCGGGCCCAACAACATCGCCTACTCCGCCACCAAGGCCGATCAGGCCCATCAAGTACGGCTGTTGGCCGCCGAGTTGGGTGAGCACGGCATCCGGGTCAACGGGATCAACCCGGACGGTGTCGTGCGTGGCTCGGGCATCTTCGCCGGTGGTTGGGGTGCGCAACGGGCGGCGACCTATGGGATCGAGGAGGAGAAGCTCGGCGAGTTCTACGCCCAGCGGACCATCCTCAAGCGCGAGGTGTTGCCGGAGCATGTCGCCAACGCCGTCTTCGCCCTCACCGGTGGGGACTTGACGCACACCACCGGGCTGCACGTCCCGGTCGACGCCGGCGTTGCGGCCGCCTTCCTTCGGTGAGCGCCGACGTGAGGGTGTATGCCGCGGTCGACCTGGGCGCGTCCAGTGGACGGGTCATGGTCGGCCATGTCGGGCCCGACTCACTGGAGTTGGTGGAGGCCCATCGCTTCCCCAACCGACCTGTTCGTACTCCTGAAGGGCTGCGTTGGGACATCCTCGCGCTGTACGCGGGTGTCCTGGACGGGCTCCGGGCGGCCGGCACGGTCACCGATGGGCGGCTCGACTCGGTCGGCATCGACAGCTGGGCCGTGGACTACGGGCTGTTGGACGCGGACGGGGCGTTGCTGGGCAATCCCGTGCACTATCGGGACGCCCGTACGGAGGGGGTCGCCGAGAAGGTGTGGGCGACCGTGCCCGCGAGTGAGTTGTACGCGTCGACCGGGTTGCAGTACGCGCCGTTCAACACGGTGTACCAGCTGACGGCCGCCCGCGACTCCGCCCAACTGGCCCATGCCGAGCGGCTGTTGCTCATCCCCGATCTGCTGTCGTACTGGCTCACCGGGGAGCAGGGCACCGAGCTGACGAACGCCTCCACCACCCAGCTGATCGATCCCCGGACGCGGGACTGGGCGTCCGGCATCGCCGCGCGCCTCGGCATCGACCTCGGGCTGTTCGCGTCGTTGCGGCAACCGGGCGATCCCGCCGGGGTGCTGCGGGCCGAGGTGGTGGAGGAGACGGGGCTGAACGGGCGCGTGCCGGTGACGGTGGTCGGTTCACATGACACGGCGTCAGCTGTCGCCGCAGTGCCGGCAGTTGGGGAGCGGTTCGCCTATATCTGTACCGGCACCTGGTCCCTGGCCGGGCTGGAACTCGATGCGCCGGTGCTCAGCGAGGCGAGCCGTGCCGCCAACTTCACCAACGAGCTGGGACTGGACGGCACGGTCCGCTATCTGCGCAACATCATGGGGCTGTGGCTGCTTCAGGAGTGCGTACGGGCATGGGGCGAGCCGGAGTTGGGCGAGTTGCTGCGCGGGGCTGCCCAGGTGCCGGCGCTGCGGTCGGTCGTGGACGCGGGGGACGCTTCGTTCCTGGCGCCGGGGCGGATGCCGGAGCGGATCGCCGACGCGTGCCGCGGTTCCGGGCAGCCGGTGCCGGAGTCCCGGGCGGAGATCACGCGCTGCATTCTCGACTCCCTCGCGCTCGCCCATCGGCGGGCGGTCGGCGACGCGCAGGAACTCGCCGGGCATCCGGTCGACGTCGTGCATGTCGTCGGCGGCGGTACCCGCAACGCGCTGTTGTGCCAACTGACCGCCGACGCGTGCGGGTTGCCGGTGGTCGCGGGTCCCACGGAGGCCGCCGCCCTCGGCAACGTGCTCGTCCAGGCGCGGGCCCACGGGCTCGTCGGTGACCTGGCCGGGATGCGGGGGCTCCTCGCCCGTACCCAGCCGTCCACCCGTTACGAACCGCGAGGCGACACCGCCCGGTGGCGGGCCGCCGAGGCCCGGATCGCCGCACGATGAACCGGGGGCTCCCCGAGACGGTGACCTCCGACTACGCTGCACTCATCCGATGATCGACCACTAAGGAGCCGCGATGCGTGTCGCCCTGTTCCTGACTTGCGTCAACGACACGCTCTATCCGGACACCGGGCGCGCCGTGGTGAAACTGCTGACCAGACTGGGCGTCGAGGTCGACTTCCCGATGGCCCAGACATGCTGCGGGCAGGCGCACTACAACACCGGCTACCGCCATGAGGCCGAACCGCTCGCCCGGCATTTCTCCGATGTCTTCGGGGAGTACGAGGCGATCGTCACGCCGTCCGGGTCGTGCGGGGCGATGGTGCGGGAGCTGTATCCGCGGATGGGGGAAAGGGCGCGGGCCGAGGGACGCGGGGACACCCTCGCGGCCACGTTGGCGCCGGTGGTGCCGAAGACGTACGAGCTGACCGAGTTCCTCGTGGACGTGCTCGGGGTGACGGATGTCGGGGCCTACTACCCGCACAAGGTGACCTACCACCCCACCTGTCACGGGCTGCGCAGCCTCGGGCTCGGCGACCGGCCGCTCAAGCTGCTCCGGGCTGTCAAGGGGCTGGAGTTGGCCGAGCTGCCCGGTGCCGACGAGTGCTGCGGGTTCGGCGGGACGTTCGCCGTGAAGAACGCCGACGTCTCGGCGGCGATGGGCGCCGACAAGGTGCGCAACGCCGAGTCGACGGGCGCCGAGGTGCTGTGCGCGGCGGACAACTCCTGTCTGATGCACATCGGGGGCACGATGGCGCGGCTCCACACCGAGATGCGGCCGGTGCACATCGCGGAGATCCTGGCCGCGACGGAGACGGAAGGGGAGGCGGGCGCATGAGCGAGACGTTCGTCGGAATGCCCGCGTTCCCGGCCTTCCCCGTGGCCGCCCACGAGGCCGTCAACAACCAGACCCTGCGCGGAAATCTGCGCCACGCCACCCACACGATCCGCGCCAAACGGGCCAAGGCCGTGGCGGAGCTGTCCGACTGGGCCGCGCTGCGCGAGGCCGGGAAGCAGATCAAGGACCACACGCTCCGTCATCTCGACCGGTATCTGGTCCAGTTGGAGGAGTCGGTGACGGCGGCCGGCGGCATCGTCCACTGGGCCGCCGACGCGGACGAGGCCAACCGGATCGTGACCCGGCTCGTCCAGGAGACGGGCGAGTCGGAGGTCGTCAAGGTCAAGTCGATGGCCACCCAGGAGATCGGGCTCAACGAGGCCCTGGAGGCGGCGGGCATCCACGCCTACGAGACCGATCTCGCCGAACTGATCGTGCAGTTGGGCAAGGACCGTCCCTCGCACATCCTGGTCCCCGCGATCCACCGCAACCGGGGCGAGATCCGGGAGATCTTCGTCCGCGAGATGAGCGAGTGGGGCCGCCCGGCCCCGGACGGGCTGACCGACACGCCCGCCGAACTCGCCGAGGCCGCCCGGCTCCACCTCCGCGAGAAGTTCCTGCGGGCCAAGGTCGGCGTCTCCGGCGCCAACTTCATGGTCGCCGAGACCGGCACGCTCGTCGTCGTCGAGTCCGAGGGCAACGGCCGGATGTGCCTCACCCTCCCCGAGACGCTGATCTCGGTCGTCGGCATCGAGAAGATCGTGCCCACCTGGCAGGACCTGGAGGTGTTCCTCCAGACCCTCCCCCGCTCCTCGACCGCCGAGCGCATGAACCCGTACACCAGCACCTGGACGGGCACGACCGACGGGGACGGGCCGCGCGCCTTCCACCTGGTCCTGCTCGACAACGGCCGCACCGACACCCTCGCCGACGAGGTCGGCCGCCAGGCCCTGCGCTGCATCCGCTGCTCGGCCTGCCTGAACGTCTGCCCGGTGTACGAGCGGGCCGGCGGTCACGCCTACGGCTCGGTCTACCCGGGCCCGATCGGCGCGATCCTCAGCCCCCAACTCCGGGGCACGGCAAGCGAGATCGACGCCTCGCTGCCGTACGCCTCCTCGCTGTGCGGTGCCTGCTACGAGGTGTGTCCGGTCGCCATCGACATCCCCGAGGTGCTGGTACATCTGCGGGAGCGGGTCGTGGAGGGCGGGCTGGTGACCCGCGAGGGCAACAAGGTCGTCCTGCAACCCGCCAAGGGGCATGCCGCCGAGCGCGCGGCGATGCGGGCGGCGCGCTGGACGTTCACCCACCCGGGCGCCCTGCGCACCGGCCAGCGGCTCGCGTCCCGCACCCGGCGCTTCCACCCACGGACGCTGCCCGGCCCCGGCAGGGCGTGGAGCGGCACCCGGGACCTGCCCGCCGTGCCCGCGGAGCCGTTCCGCGACTGGTGGCAGCGCACGAACGGCGGAAAGGACGGCTCCAAGTGAGCAGCAGGGAACGGATTCTGGGCCGCGTGGAGCGTGCCCTCGCGGATGTACCGAAGGACGACACGCCCTACGAGCAGGCCTTCGAGCGCGGCTATCTGCGCGAGCACGGGGACCGGAGTGTCGAGCGGACGGTGGAGCTGCTCGCCGAGAACCTGGCCGACTACCGAGCGCTCGTGCACCGCTGCACGGAGACCGAACTGGCCGCCGTGCTAGCCGGGTTGCTCGCCGAGCGGGGTTCGAAGACCGTCGTCGTACCGCCGGGTCTTGAGCCTTCCTGGCTCGCGGCGGCCGACGTGGAACAGGTCGCGGACCGGGTCGAGAGCACCCCCGCCGAGCTGGACCGGGTCGACAGTGTGGTCACGGCGTGTGCGGTGGCCGTCGCCGAGACCGGCACCATCGTCCTGGACGGCGGCCCGGACCAGGGCCGTCGCCGGATCACGCTCGTCCCCGACCACCACATCTGTGTCGTACGGGTGCCGGACCAGGTGGTGTCCTCGGTGCCCCAGGCGCTCCAACGTCTCGACCCGGCACGCCCGTTGACCTGGATCTCCGGCCCCTCGGCGACCAGTGACATCGAGCTGGACCGGGTCGAGGGGGTGCACGGTCCGCGCACCCTTGAGGTGGTGCTGGTGGGCGGTCAGGCGAGCGTGGAGGTCAACTCGTAGGTGCCGGAGGGCAGTTGGTAGGAGGCGGTGCCGTCCGTGAAGCCGAGGAACTCCACGCCGAGTGCCTCGGTCAGGGGGCGGTCGTTCTCGTGGACGGTCGACGGGTCGGCGGTGGGGATGCGCAGGGTCGCCGTGCTGTTCGCGGGGACCACCGCCCGGTACGTCAACTTCCCTTCCCGCACGGTCCATTCGCTGACGATCTCGCCGTAGGGGGAGACGTGTGAGCCGCGGACCTTCGTGATCCTTCCGGTCGGGTCGATGTGCGGCCGGAGGAGGAAGTGCTTGAAGCCGGGGTGTCCGGGGTCCTTGGCGATGCCGGCCATGCTCTCGTACATCCACTCCATGATCGCGCCGTAGGCGTAGTGGTTGAAGGAGTTCATGTCGACCGGTCCGAAACCGTCCCGCTTCGAGTACGAGTTCCAGCGCTCCCAGACGGTGGTGGCGCCGTTGGCCACCGAGTACAGCCAGGACGGCATCGCGTTCTGGTGGAGGAGCTGGTACGCGAGGTCGACGCGGCCCTCGTCGGTGAGGACGGGGGCGATGACGTTCACGCCGAGGAAGCCCACGGCGAGAGTGTTCTCCGGGTACTCCACGCGGGTGCTGCCGGGGTGGGCGGCCTTGTAGGCCGGACTGTTGCCGATGTTGTCGGCGAGCAGGGTGACCAGTTGGCGGTGCTGCGACTCCGTGTCGTAGAAGCCGAGTTTGAGGATCCAGAGCAGGGCGGTCTGGGTGTCGTCCTCGGTCCTGCCGGCGCTGTTGCCGGGGGTGTGGGGCGGTGGGTCGCCGAGGCTCGACCGGACCGTCAGTTGTCCGCTGAGGGCGTCGGTGGCGAGGTACTTGGTGATGAAGGCCCGTTTGTTGTGGGTGAACAGCCGCTCGTAGGTGGCCGTTTCGGCGGTGCGGCCGGTGGCGCGGGCCATGTCCGCCATGAGGCGGGCGCTGTAGCCGTAGTAGACGTCGCTGATGAGCTGGGTGCTGGTGATCTGGAAGGCGAGCCAGTCGCCGAAGATCGCGCCCTGGCCGGCGTGGGTGCCGCCGGTGCGGCTCCGGATCCAGTCGAGGTATCGGGTCATCGACGCCCAACTGCGGTCGATGATCGTGGTGTCGCCGGACATCTGCCACACCGTCCACGGCACGACCACCCCGCAGTCCGCCCAGCCGCTCGCCGGCTGCGGCCGGCTGAAGCGGTGGCCGGGCGCGACCCAGGGGAACTGGGCTTTCCCCGCGCCGTAGGTGTGCTGCGAGTCGATCAGCGTGTCCTGGAAGTGGCTGAGGAAGGGGACCGCGTCGGTGTTGTACAGGCCCGTGCTGGAGAAGAGCTGGGTGTCGCCGGTCCAGCCGAGGCGTTCGTCGCGCTGCGGGCAGTCGGTGGGTATCCAGAGGTAGTTGCCGCGCTGGCCCCAACGGACGTTGCTGATCAGCTGGTTGACTTCGGTGTCGTCGGTGGTGACCGTGCCGATGTCGTGGAGGGCGGAGGTGGCGACCTTGCCCGTGAGTTTGACGAGGGTGACGGTGGCGGTCGTGGTGACGGAGACGTACCGGAAGCCGTAGAAGGTCAGCGAGTCCTGGTGGGTCTCGCCGGCCGGGTCGCCCTTGAGGATGTAGGTGCTGGTGGCCTCGGCGGTGCGCAGGTTCGCGCGGTAGACCGAGCCGGCCGGCCCGTCGGCGCCGGGGCTGTCGTCGTTGAGCATCTCCCCCGGTCTGAAGGCGACTTGGGCGCCCGCCGGGCCGCGCAGGGTGTAGCGGGGCACGCCGACCAGGTTCTGGCCGAGGTCGATGACGGCGGTGTCGCCGGGGTGCAGGGTGACGGAGACGGTGGACGCCCGCACGGGGTCGGTGACCGTGCGGACGGGGTCGACGACGATCCGGCCCCTGCCGTTCGCGCTGCCGTCCTCGCCGGTGACTCCCGTGTACACGGTGACGGAGCGCGGCTCGCGGTCCCACTCGGGCATCAGGCGGGCGCTCTCGCCGGGATAGGCGACCAACTGGGCGTCGGGGAAGGGGTCTTGTGCCTCGACGGCCGACCAGGCGGAGGTGTCGAAGCCGTTCGCCGTCCAGCCGGGGAGTTCCTCGCGGGCGTCGTAGAACTGGCCGTCGTAGATGTCGTCCGTGCGGTAGGGGCCGGTGTCGGTGGCCCGCCAGTCGGCGCCGGGTGCGGTGACGACCGTCTGGGTGGAGCCGTCGGCGTACCGGACGAGGAGCTTCGCCTTGAGGGCCAGGGGGTTGCCGTCGGCCGAGTAGTGGGCGCTGTTCTCGGAGATGCGGCCGTTGTACCAGCCGTTGCCGAGGACGGCGGCGAGGGTGACCTGGGCCGGGTCCGCGAGCAGGTTCGTGACGTCGTAGGTGAAGTAGTTGACGGTGGTGTCGTAGTTGGTCCAGCCCGGGGGCAGGAACTCGTACGTGGTGCCGTCGCCCTGGGGCACGGACACACGCCGGCCGTTGACGTACGCGTCGTACACGCCGAGCGCGGAGACGTACAGCCGGGCCTCGGTCACCTGCCCGCCCGTCAGTGCCGTCTGGCTGCGCAGAAGGGGTGCGCCGGGGGTGTTCGGGCGCTTGCCGGTCATGGCGATCCACTGCGCGCCGTCCCAGCCGGTGACGCCGTCGGTGCTGCGCAGGCCGGTCTCGAAGTGGGCTGTGGGGGCGGTGACGGCGCGGCCGTGCTCGTCCCACACCGTCACGGTCCAGTGGTAGCGGGTCGAGGCGTGCAGTTCGGGGCCGGAGTAGCGGACGGCGACCGAGTCCGCCGAGTCGACGCGACCGCTGTCCCAGACGTCGGCGCTGCCGTGGGTCAGGTGCCGGGGCGAGGTGGCGACCTTGATCCGGTACGCCGTCTGGTGCCGGCCCCGCGCGGTGGACGCCGTGCGCCAGCCGAATCTCGGGTGTGCCACGTCGACGCCGAGCGGGTCGGTGCGGTGTTCCACGGTCAGGCCCGACACCGTGGTGCCGGCCGAGGCGGTTCCTCCGGCGCCGTTGCCTCCCACCATCGCCGCGGGCACGACGCTCAGGGCCGCGGTGGCGAGCAGCGTGCGGCGGCGCAGCCTTCCCGTGCGGGCCGTGCCGTCGACTTCGTCGTTCATGCCGCTGTCCCTTCGGCCCGCCGGGAGATGGGGGTGCTCCGGATCATTCCAGGGTCTGCGGGCCCGCGTCACCAGCCGGTGGGACGCTGTTGAAGGGCGGCGTCGGACCGGCGCCGTTAGCGTGAGGACATGATCCGGTTCGAGCAGGTCAGCAAGCGGTACCCGGACGGTACGACGGCCGTGGACGGGCTGTCCTTCGAGGTGAACGAGGGTGAACTCGTCACGCTGGTCGGCCCGTCCGGCTGCGGCAAGACGACGACCATGATGATGGTCAACCGCCTCATCGAGCCCACCTCCGGCCGGATCCTCGTGAACGGCGAGGACATCGCGGGCGTCGACCCGGTGCGGTTGCGCCGCCGTATCGGATACGTCATCCAGCAGGTGGGCCTCTTCCCGCACCGCACGGTCCTCGACAACACGGCGACCGTGCCGTCCCTGGTCGGCTGGAAACGGGCGAAGGCGCGGGCCCGGGCCGCCGAACTGCTCGATCTGGTGGGCCTGGACCCGAAGACGTACGGTCCGCGCTACCCGGAGCAGCTGTCCGGCGGCCAGCGGCAGCGCGTCGGTGTGGCGCGGGCGCTCGCCGCCGATCCGCCGGTGCTGCTGATGGACGAACCGTTCGGCGCGGTCGACCCCGTGGTGCGGGAGCAGTTGCAGGACGAGTTCCTGCGCATGCAGGCCGCCGTGCGCAAGACGGTGCTGCTGGTCACGCACGACATCGAGGAGGCGGTACGGCTCGGCGACCGTATCGCCGTGTACGGGCAGGGACGGATCGAGCAGTACGACACCCCCGGCGCCGTGCTCGGCACCCCGGCGACCCCGTATGTCGCCGAGTTCGTGGGCGCGGACCGGGGTCTGAAGCGGCTGTCGGTGACGGAGATCGAGCCCGACGACCTCGAACAGCCCCCCGTCGCCCGCGTGGACGAGCACGCGCAGCGGGCTGCCGAACGGCTGCGGGTGGAGGGCGCGAGGTGGGCGGTGGTCCTCGACGAGCAGGGCGAACTGCAGGGGTGGGTCAAGGCCGACGAACTCACCGCGGGCGGCACGGTCGGCGAACTCTCCCACCGGATGAACGCGTGGGTCCCGGTGGGCGCCCCCTTGAAGCAGGCGTTCGGCGTGATGCTCCAGCACGACGCCGGGTGGGTCGCCGTGCTGGACGGGGCACGCTTCCTCGGTGTGCTGACTCCGGCGAAGCTGCATGAGGCGTTGCGACGGTCGGTGGACGCGGACGCGCTCGGGGTGCCCCGGGGTCAGGTGGACTTCGACTCGGTGGCGGACGCCTGAGCGTGGCTCTCCGGATCAGGTGTAGGTGAGGGGGCAGCCCCGCCGTAGCGCGTGCTGGGCCGCGCGGAGATACAGGGACACGTAGAAGGCCGTGTCCAGGTCCTCGCCCCAGGTCCCGGGGTGGGTGGCGGCGAACTCCTCCGCCTCGCCCTCCAGGAACCAGAACGTCAGGGCGAGGTTCCCGGACGCCTCCGGTATCTCCACGGGCAGTTCGAGTGCCGCCGCAAGCCGCTCGGCGAGGGCGAGCACCTGGGGTGCGCCGACGATCACCGTCTCGTCCGTGTACGCGGAGCTGATCGGCAGCCGTATCTCCTCGGCGATCGAGAACGGCACCAGCACCGACCAGTCGCCGAGCAACGCTCTTTCCGCGGGCGTCAGTCGGGCGCGGCACAGCGCGTCGAACCCCTGCATGGACGGGCTCAGCTTCTCCTCGAAGGCCGCCCCGAAGTCCCGCGCGGGCACGGACGCGTACGGCGGCAGCCCGCGCCGCGCCAGCTCCGCGTCGAGCCCCTTGGCGATCGCCCCCATGCCCCCTTCCCCTGTGTCCTCACTGAACCACTCCTGCGCGTCGACATCGACGAGATAGACACCCATGGCCGCACCGTACAAGCCGCCACTGACAATCCCCCGGCCTCACTTCAGCAGGCCCTTGTCCTCCAGATACGTCCGCGCCACGTCCTGCGCCAACCGCCGCCAGCTGTCCACCTGTTGGTTCATGGAGGCAAGGTCGGCCGTAGTAAGAACGTCGTTGAGTTTCCCCAGCGCCTTGGTCACGCCGGTGCTGCCCGCCCGGGAGCGGTTGACGACCGGGACGACGTAGTCGGCGTTCTGGAGGTGTTTGTCGTCGGTGAGGATGACCAGGCCGAAGTCGTCGAGGGTGGCGTCGGTGGTCGTGGTCAGCACCATCTGGTCCTGGCCGTTCTGTACGGCGCTCTTGGCCTGTGTCGTGCCGACGCCCTTCGGGTCGACGGCGGTGATGTCGATGCCGTAGGTCTTCTTCAACCCCGGTTCGCAGTACGGCCGTTGCACGCACTCGTCACCCGCCGCGAGCCGCACCTCCAGTCCCGAGGCGCCGAGGTCGCTGAGGGTCTTGAGGTGGTGTTCCTCGGCGTACGAGCGGGCCACGGCGAAGGCGTTCTGGTCGACGGCCTTGCCTGGGGCGAGGACCGTCAGACCGCGAGGCGTGGCCAGTTGGCGGAGTGCCTTCATCGTGGTGGTGAGGTCGGGTGAGCCGACGGGCGGTGCGTCGGGGCCGTTGGTCTTGGCGTTGAGCCAGTCGGCGAAGGTGGCCGCGTACTCGGGTACGACGTCGATCTGCCCCGATTCCAGGGCGGGTTCGTAGAGTTCGCGGTTGGCGACGGTGAGCAGGGACGTCTTGTAGCCGGCCTGGTTCAGCAGGAGCGCGTACATCTGGGCCAGCAGGTCGCTCTCGGTGAATCCGGCCGAGCCGATGGTGAGGTGGTGGCTGTCGCCGGGTGGCGCGGTGACGGCGCTCTGGTTCTCCAGGGACGGGCCGGTCGAGCAGCCGGTGACCAGGAGGAGCAGGCCCACCGCGGCCGTACGTCGCTTCATCGCGCTCTCCCCGCCCACCGGGGCGCCAGCCGTTCGGCGACCTCGAAGACACCCTCGACGAGCAGCGCGAACACCGCGACGAGCACCGCCCCGGCCACCACCTGCGCGGTGTTGGCGAGGTTGAAGCCGGCCGTGATGATGCGGCCGAGTCCACCGCCGCCCGCCAGTGCCGCGATCGTGGCGGTGGCGACGAGCTGGACGGCCGCGATCCGTACGCCGTTCATCAACAGCGGCAGGGAGAGCGGCAGTTCGACGCGGAACAGCATCTGCGGCCCGGTCATCCCCATCCCGCGCGCGGCCCGCACCACATCGCGGTCGACCTCGCGCATGCCGACGTACGCGTTGGTGAGCAGCGGCGGTACGGCGAACAGGACGAGGGCGACGACCGTGGGCCCCTCGCCCCATTTGCCGATCGGGGTCAGGAGCAGCAGGACCAGGACGGCGAAGGTGGGCACCGCGCGGCCGATGTTGGAGATGTTCACGGCGAGCGCGCCGCCCTTGCCGAGGTGGCCGAGGACGAGCGCGACGGGCAGCGCGATCAGACAGCTGATGACCAGGCACACGACCGTGAGGACCAGGTGCTGCGCGAGCCGGTGCCAGATGCCGTCGTCGCCCGACCAGTGGGCGGAGTCGGTGAGCCAGTGCCAGGCGTCGGTCAGGGTGTTCATCCGCGCACCGCCCTCGTCCAGGGGGTGATCAGCCGTTGCACGAGCAGGAGGAGCAGGTCGGCGACGATCGCGATCACCACGCACAGCACGGACGCGGTGAGCACCTGTGCCTTGAAGTAGGTGTTCATGCCCGCGTAGATGAGGTTGCCGAGTCCCCCGAAGCCGACGATCGCACCGACCGTGACCAGCGAGACCGCCGAGACGGTGGCGATGCGGAGGCCTGCCATCGCGGCGGGGAGCGCGAGGGGCAGTTCCACGGTGAGGAGGAGGCGGATCGGGCCGTAGCCCATGCCGCGTGCGGCCTGTCGGGTCTCTTCGGGTACGGCGCGCAGGCCCGCGAGGATGTTGCGGACGAGCAGGGTGAGCGAGTAGAGGACGAGCCCGGCGACGACGAGGGTGGCCGAGAGGCCGTAGACGGGCAGGAGCAGGGAGAACATCGCGAGGGACGGGATGGTGTAGAGGATCGTCGTCACCGCGAGCACCGGTCCCGCCGCCCAGCCCCAGCGGCGGGCCACCACCGCGAGCGGCAGCGCGATCGCCAGGCCGATGAGCACCGAGACCGCGGTCAGTTGCAGGTGCTGGACGACCGCGTCGAGAAGGATGTGGCGGCGGGTGCTCAGGTACTCGCCGCAGATCCACTCGTTGCGGGCGAGGCAGTCGTCCGGGGGCGCGGTCACAGGTCCATTGCATCGGGCGGGGCCGGGGGCGGCTCGTTCTGGTGACCCGTACGGGCGGGCGGTCAGGGGTTCCAGTAGGTGGAGAGAGAGGCGGTGAAGGCCGCGGCGGACGTGAGGAGCACGAGTTGGGTGGCGGCCGTGGTCCAGAGGCGGCAGGCGATCGCCAGGGCGACGGTGACGGCCTCGACCCGGCAGAGGAGGACGACGCAGTGGTACTGGTAGGAGGCGGCCGTGGAGTCCATCATCCCGGCGTAGCCCATCCAGTCCTCGGTGAAGACGCCGTCGCTGCCGAGCAGGAGGACCAGCGCGACGAGGAGGACGTCCAGGCCGACGAGCAGCCCGCACGCGATGGCGTCGGCCCGTCGGTGTGCGCGCGAGCGGCGCAGGACGCGCTGCGGGAAGCCGGCCGCGGGGGTGTCCTGGTCGGTCATCGGGTGCCTCCGGCAGTACGCCACGGTCCGACGCCGAGTCTGCCCGTGGTGCCGAGGTCGAGGCCGCCGTCCGGTGTCAGGAGGAGCGGGAGGGAACCGGACCGCGCCGCGACCGTCAGATAGCGCACGTAGGCCGCACCGTCGAAGCCGGTGGTGGTGTTGCGCCACAGCAGGCCGGCGGAGGCGGTCTCGCCGGGTGCGAGCGTCACCGCGCTCGGTGGTTCGTCGAAGCCGGTGACCGTGGCGATTCCGGCGCTGCCGTGGATCACCGACACACCGGTCACGTGCTGCTGGTCGCGGTCGAGCAGCCGGACCTCGGGGTAGCCCTCGACGCGGTAGGCGCGGGTGCCGCAGTTCTCCAGGGTGAGGTCCATGGCGCGCAGGCCCATCGCGGGGTTCACCGGTCCGGCCGTGACGCGGATGCCCTCCTCCGGGCAGACGGGGCCCGGCTTCGGCCATCCGGCGGCGGGATCGTCGTAGGACACGTCCGTGACCGTCCAGATGGCGGCCCCGACGAGGAGCCCCGCCATCGCGACCAGCACGGTGTCGTACACGCTTCTCGGCATCCTTCTCGGCATCCGCAGAGTCGATCAAGACGGGGGCGGGACCGCTGTGGCGGAGGCCATACCTCCGGTCACAGCCCTGTCACAGCATGTCCGGCGGACCCGAGCGCGGGGGTGTCGCTGAGTACACCCCGCGATACGGGTTCTGCGCCCAATGTGCGTAACCGGCTCTCTCCGTAGCGTCGTTGGCGAGGCACAGGGCGTGCCGCACGGAGGGTGATGGCGATGTTTCGCACCGCACGACGCACGCACGACAAGGGACCCGCCGCCGAGGCGCTGCGGCTGGTCAAGGTGAGCAGGACCTACGGCCTTGACGACAGCGCGGTGACCGCTCTGGACGGGGTCACGCTGAGCCTGGAGCGCGGGACGTTCACGGCGGTGATGGGGCCTTCGGGGTCGGGCAAGTCGACGCTGTTGCAGTGCGCGGCGGGGCTGGACCGGCCGGACAGCGGGATCGTGATGGTCGACGGCGCGGAACTGACGGGCGGGAGCGAGGCCGAGCTGACGCGGTTCCGGCGCGGTCGGATCGGGTTCGTGTTCCAGCAGTACAACCTCCTGGACACGCTCACCGTCGCGCAGAACACCGTGCTGCCGCTGAAGCTCGCGGGGCGGCGTGTCGACCGGCGGCGGGCCCAGGAGGTCCTGACCGCGGTCGGGCTCGGTGACCGGCTCGGCCACCGCCCCGACCAGCTCTCCGGCGGTCAGCGACAGCGGGTCGCGATCGCCCGCGCGCTGGTCACCGAACCCCGGGTGATCTTCGCGGACGAGCCGACGGGCGCCCTGGACACGCGGAGCGCGCGGGGCGTGCTGCTGCTGTTGCAGGAGGCGGTGCGGGTGCACGGGCGGACCGTGGTGATGGTGACGCACGACCCGGTGGCGGCCTCGTACGCCGACTCGGTGGTGTTCCTCGCGGACGGCAGGCTCGCCGGCCGGATGCACGCGCCGACCGTCGACGCGGTCGCCGAGCGGCTCGCGCACCTCGGCGACGACGTGACGGCGGGGGTGTGAGCGATGTTCGTACTGGCGATGCGTTCGATCCGGCAGCGGCCGGGACGGTTCCTGGCGACGCTGCTGGCCGCGTTCCTGGGCGCGGCGATCATCATGACGTTCAACTCGCTGCACGACACGGCGGCGCAGCACGGCATCGACTCCGTCAGCGCCGAGACGCTGTCCACGTCGGCGAGTGTCGTCGGGGGCTACGGCACCCTGCTGGTGTTCTTCGCCGTCGCGTCGACGCTGACGGTCAACGTGCGGCAACGGTCAAGGGAGTTGGAGACCCTGCGCTGCTCGGGGGCGACTCCGGCGCAGCTGAAGCGGATGGTCGTGGGTGAGGCGGTGGCCGTCTCTCTGCTGGGCGCGGTCTTGGCCGTCGGTCCCGCGATGCTCGGCGGACGGGCACTGCTCGGGGCGTTCGAGGACAGCGGCCAGGTGGCCCGGTCGGTCGACTACTCCTTCGGCCCCTTCGCGCTCCAATCGGGCCTCGGCATCACGCTGTTGGCCGCGACGGGCGCCGCGTTCCTGGCCGTACGGCGGGCCACGCGCGGGCGGCGCCGGCAGGGCCGGGCGCGGACGTTCTTCGCCTACGCCGCGCTGGTCGCGGGTGTGGTGTCGGTGACGGCGACCTTCGCCTTCTCCGCGACGGACGCGGCGTTGATGGCGGCGCCGGCGTACGGAGCGATCCTGCTGTCGGTCGGCCTGGCACTGCTGGCGCCGCGGCTGCTCAAGGGCCTGCTGGACCGGCTCCAACTCTCGGGCGCGAGCGGCTGGTTGGCCGTACGCAATCTGCGGGAGCGGACCGACCGGCTCGCCGGGATCCTGATGTCGCTGATCCTGTTCACGGCGGTGTCCACGGCGACGCTGTACATGCAGGCGGTGGAGAGCGACGCGGTGAGGTCCTCGGGCCTGACGAAGTCGGTGGACGCGAAGAACCTGGAGACCCTCAACTTCACGGTCGTCGGCATCATCGTGGTCTTCGTCTGCGTGATGCTGGTCAACTCGCTGTACGCGGCGACGACTTACCGCGCCCGCGAGTTCGGCGGACAGCGCCTGGCCGGTGCGACCCCGGGGCAGGTGCTGCGCACGGTCGCCATGGAGACGGCGATCCTCACGCTCACCGGCATCCTGTCCGGCACGGCGGCCGCACTGGCGGGCATCATCCCGTTCACCATGGTCCGCACGGACTCGGTCCTGCCACACCAGGGCCTCGGAATCTGGCTCACGGTCGTCGCGGTGGCGGCGACGGTAACTCTGGGCACGAGCCTGCTGACGGCACACCGGGTACTGCGCACACCGGCGGTGGAGGCGGTGGCATTGGCTGCGTGAGATGAGGGGCATCGCGGTTGGGGGCAGGCGCTACGGCGCCTGCCCCCTCCTAGGTTCTACGCAGGTCGGCCACATACGCACGGTTCGACCTTGCCCTGAAGGGGCGCGGGGAACTGCGCGACCAGCCCCCACGACGCCGCAGCCAAACAACGACATGACCAAATGTTCAGGCAACCCCCGCCGCATCCAACAACGTCCGCACGGTCTCGACAGTCAACCCGTCCAACGACTCCAGCTTCGCCCCGGCACGAGCACTGGCCCCGTCGAAGACCAGCATCAACTGCCGTGCCAGCAAGCCCGGATCACGCGCGCCCCCCAACTCCGCCTGCTCCCGGAACGCGTCCTGCAACTTCTCCTTGGCCGCCCGGGCGACCACGCTCGCCGGATGCTCGGGATCCTTCAGCTCGACCATCGTGGCAAGAAAGGGACAGCCCAGATAGCCGGCCTCGGTCGACGACTTCTCCGCCTGCTCGAAGACGTACAGGATGCGCTCGCGCGACGTACCGGCGTCGTCCGGACCGGGCATGAGCTGCGCCGCGTACCCGGGCGCACGCCGCTCCAGGCTCGCGGCGAGGACCTCGTCCTTGCTGTCGAAGAGCTGGTACATCGACCGCTTCGAAACCCCGGCCGACTTGCACAGGGCTTCCACGCCGAGGGAAACACCGTCGCGGTAGAACAGCTCGGCCGCCGCGTCGAGCAGTCGGTCCCGGGGTGACGCCTTCTCTGTCGTGGCCATACTGCGAGGTTACCGCGCCGCGAGCCAAGAGGAAACCGATCGGTGTACAAGCTTGCGCAGGCACCTGGTCCCGGGTGACAGTGAAGGTGAACAAGCGCTTAGATATGTCGCTGCGCGCCAACGCACCACCCGCGATCCGCCGGAGGCCCCGTGTTCCGTTCCGTCGACGAAGTCGCCGCACGCCTCGCCGAGACCGGCTATCTGGCCTCGCCCGCGGTCGCCACTACCGTCTTCCTCGCCGACCGCCTCGGCAAGCCGCTCCTCGTGGAGGGCCCGGCCGGTGTCGGCAAGACGGAGCTGGCCAAGGCCGTCGCCGAGGTCGCCGGAGCGCGGCTGGTCCGGCTCCAGTGCTACGAGGGCGTCGACGAGTCCCGGGCGCTGTACGAGTGGAACCACGCCAAGCAGCTGCTGCGCATCAGCGCCGGCCGCGACGAGAGCTGGGACGAGACCCGCACCGACATCTTCAGCGAGGAGTTCCTGCTCCCCCGCCCGCTGCTCACGGCGATCCGCGGCGACGACCCGAAGGTCCTGCTGATCGACGAGACCGACAAGGCGGACGTCGAGGTGGAGGGCCTGCTGCTGGAGGTGCTCAGCGACTTCCAGGTCACCGTCCCGGAGTTGGGCACGATCACGGCGACCCGCCGCCCCTTCGTGGTCCTCACCTCGAACGCGAGCCGTGAACTCTCCGAGGCCCTGCGCCGCCGCTGCCTGTTCCTCCATATCGGCTTCCCCGACGAGGAGTTGGAGCGTCGGATCGTACGGCTGAAGGTGCCGGGGCTCGGTGCGGCGCTGGCCGAGTCGGTGGTGCGCGTGGTCGGGGCGCTGCGTGAGATGGAGCTGCGGAAGGTGCCGTCGGTGGCCGAGACCATCGACTGGGCCCGCACCCTCCTGGCGCTCGGCGCCGACACCCTCGACGAGACGGTCGTACGGGACACCCTCGGCGTGCTCCTCAAACATCAGGACGACATCCTCCGGGCGGCCGCGAAGCTCGACCTGGACGCCGTGTGACCGCCGCCGGTGTCACCGAGCGGCTGACGGGCCTCGTCGGGGCGCTGCGCGCGCACGGTCTGCGCATCGGTACCGGCGAGACGGTGGACGCGGCGCTCGCCATGGAGGCGCTCGGTCTCGCCGACCGTGAACTGCTCCGCGAGGGACTGGCCGCGACGCTGCTGCACGGCACGGGTCAACGCCCCCTGTTCGACCCGGTCTTCGACCTCTACTTCCCGCGCGGCGTCGGAGCACCGCAGGCCGAGCCCACCAACCGCGATGACCTCCGCGACCGGCTCGCGGCAGCGCTGGCTGCCAACGACCGAGCGTTGATGGGGCAGTTGGCGGCTGAAGCCGTCGACGGCTTCGGCGGCTACGGCAACTCCCCCACGTCGGACGGCTGGTCGTCGCACCAGACCCTGGAGTGGCTGCGACCGCAGACGCTGCTCGCTCGGGTGCGTACGAGCATCCGGGAGCAGGGCGGACGGTCCGGGTTCACCGACCGGCTGCTCGACGACGAGATCCGGCAGCGCATCGAGGGCTTCCGGCGGCAGGTCGCCTTGGAGGCACGACGCCGGGTCGCCGAGCGGCGCGGCCGGGACGAGATCGCCCGGCGGGCGATCGCTCCGACGGCCGACCGCGTCGACTTCCTGTTCGCCGGACGGGCCCAACTGGCCGAACTGCGCAGGGCAGTTCAGCCGCTGGCCCGGAAGCTGGCCACCCGCCTCGCCGCACGCCGCCGCCGCGCCTCCCGGGGCACGATCGACCTCCGCCGCACCCTGCGCGGCTCACTCTCGACGGGCGGGGTGCCGATGCGTCCGGTACTGCGCCGACGCCGGCCCGTCCGGCCCGAACTGGTGCTGTTGTGCGATGTGTCGGGCTCGGTGTCGGGCTTCTCCGACTTCACGATGCTGCTGGTGCAGGCGCTGCACGACCAGTTCAGCAAGGTGCGCGTGTTCGCCTTCGTCAACCGTCTCGACGAGGTGACGCCGCTGCTCGTGCACGGCACGGCCGACCCCGAGGGCCTCGGCACCCGCATCCGCGACGAGGCCACCCTCACCGGCTGGCACGGCAGCAGCGACTACGGCGTCGCCCTGGGCGAGTTCGCGGAGCGGTACGGCGACGCGGTCGGCCCGCGTACGACCGTGTTCGTGCTTGGTGACGCCCGTACCAACATGAGCGACCCGAATCTCCCGGCCGTCCGGCAGATCGCCCAACGGGCCCGCCGCGTCTACTGGCTGAACCCCGAGCAGCGCACCCAGTGGGGCACCGGCGACTCGGCGGCGCCCGGTTACGCCGAGCTGGTCGAGATGCACGAGTGCCGGAACGCGCAGCAACTCAGCGCGCTGGTCGGCCGGTTGCTGCCGATCTGATCAGCGCAGGTCCGGCTAGGCGGCCAACTGCGGGTACAGGGCGCCGCCTTCGGCGGAGAGCCCGGCCTTCACCTGACGGGTCAGGTCGTCGGCCAGTACCTCGAAGGCGCCGGACTCGATGCCGTCGAGGGCCTGTGCCGCCACGCTCTCGGGAGTGGACTTGGGCGCGTCGACGTGCGCGGCCATGTCGGTGTCGACGTAGCCGACGTGCAGTCCGGTGACGTCGATTCCGCGCGGCTTCAGGTCCAGGCGCAGGGAGTTGGTCTGCGACCAGAACGCGGCCTTGGACGCGCTGTAGGAGCCGGCGATACCCACCCAGGACAGCACCGAGTGGAAGTTCAGGAGGTGGCCGCCGCCGTTGCGCTCGATGATCGGCACGAAGGCACGCGTGACGAGCAGCGGGCCATAGAAGTTGGTCTCGAACTCGCGGCGGATGTCCTCGACGGGCGAGTCCAGGAAGTTCGCGTTCACGGACGCGCCCGCGTTGTTGATCACGATGGTGACGTCCTGCGCCTGCTCGGCCGCCGCGGCGACGGAGGCGGGGTCGCTGACCTCCAGCGCCAGCGGGACGGCGTCCGGGTGCGTGACGGTCTTCGGGTCACGGGCGGTGGCGTACACCTTCTTCGCGCCGCGCTCGTACAGGGCCTCGACCAGCGCCCGGCCGATGCCGCGGCTGCCGCCGGTGACGAGGACGACGGAACCTTCGATGTTCGTCATGGAGATCTCCTGAGGTGAGGGGTGCCGTGGGGTACGCGGCAGGAGGGGCTGGAAACCGATCGGTTTCCTCATGTCGACCACAGTAAACCGATCGGTTTCCATGGGCAAGCCCGCAAGCCCACCCGCAGGTCCGCCCGCGCGTCGGCCGGCGACCGCGACGCGCGATGATGGACGCCATGAGCGACCCGCACAGCGACCCGCACGTGGAACTGGCCACCTTCCCCACCCCCGTCGAACCGGCCCCGAGACTCGCCACCGCGATCGGCCTGGGCCCGGACGACCTGTGGATCAAGCGCGACGATCTGACCGGCCTCGGAGGCGGCGGCAACAAGATCCGCAAGCTGGAGTGGACCGTGGGCGCGGCGCTCGCCGAGGGCGCGGACACCCTGGTCACGACCGGCGCCCCGCAGAGCAACCACGCCCGCCTGACGGCGGCCGCCGGAGCACGCCTGGGCCTGGACGTGGTGCTGGTGCTGCGCGGATCGCCGGGTGCGTCGCGCTCGGGGAACCTCGCCCTCGACGGGCTGTTCGGCGCGCGGATCGCCTGGGCGGGCGACGTGGACCAGGCCGGACTGGACCGGGCGGCGGCCGAGGTGTGCGAACAGCTCCGCACGTCGGGCGCCAGGCCCGCACTGATCCCGTTCGGCGGTTCCAGCGCGCTCGGCGCACGCGGCTATGTGCGCTGCGGTGAGGAGTTGCGCCGGCAGCTCCCCGATCTCCGTACCGCCGTCGTCGCGCTCGGCTCGGGCGGCACGATGGCGGGGCTGGTGGTCGCGCTCGGGGCGGCGGCGGTCCTCGGCGTCGACGTGGGCGCGCTGCCCGAACCCACCCCCGCCGTATGCGAGTTCGCGGGTCTGACCGAACCGGAGGAACTACGGGTACGGCGGGACCAGATCGGCGGCGGCTACGCCACGCTCACCGCGCCCACCGCCGAGGCCCTCACCCTCACCGCCCGCACCGCCGGACTCGTCCTCGACCCGACGTACACGGGACGGGCGATGGCCGGCCTGATCGCGGCCGTCCGGGACGGCGACATCAGGCCGGGTGAGCGGACGGTGTTCGTGCACACGGGCGGGCTGCCCGGACTGTTCGGGCACGCGGAGGCCGTCGCGTACGCCGAGGGGCAGGTCGTCCGGTACGAGGCGTGACGTACGCGCCCGGCGGGTGCGGTGCCGCGGGGCGCGTACATCCGGAGGGGCTACGGAGCCTTCGCGTAGTCCGTGGCCATGGCGCCCGCGAAGTCGTACACGATGACCTGTTCGTCGCCGACGACCCACGCGTCGTGTCCGGGCGGGCACACGAACACGTCGCCGGGACCCACTTCGCCCTCACCGCCGTCGTCCATCAGAAGGTGCATCCGTCCCTGGACCACGTAACCGTTGTGGTGGACCTCGCAACTCTTGGTTCCCGCGATCGGTGCCACGGACTCGGACCAGCGCCAGCCCGGTTCGAAGGTGCCCACGGCGAAGTCGAGTCCGCTGAGGTGGACGGCTTCGAGGTGGCCGCGGGGGAAGTCACGTCGCTCGTCCGGCTTGTCGACCGTCTTCACTTCCAGCATGACGGCTGCCTCCATTCCGGCCGCGCACAGCGCGACCGGGGCCGGTCTCCGTCTCCCGGCATCCTTGAACGGCACCGGCGCTCCGGCGGGGGCCGCGCCCCACCACTCCATCGTCTTCCTGTCCACTCGGGAGCGCCATTCGGGGGAACGCCGGCTCGGGCACCGTCAGGACGAACCGCTCGCGCACAGCCGCGCGAAGCGATCGGTGTCGATGTTGCCGCCGGAGACGATCATCCCCACCCGGCCCGAAAGCGAGCCCGCGCGCCCGGCGAGCAGCGCGGCCAGCGGGGTGGCACCACTGGGCTCGACGACGATCTTCAGCCGCTCGAAGGCGAACCGCATCGCGTCCTTGATCTCCTCATCACTGACCAACGCGACCTCGTCGACCAGCCGTCGGTTCACGGAGAACGTCAACTCGCCGGGCGTATCGGCCGCTTGGCCGTCGGCGATGGTGCGCGGCACCGGGATGGACACGCGGCGGCCCGCCTCCAGGGACCGCTTGGTGTCGTCCCCGGCCTCCGGTTCGACACCGATCACGCGGGTGCGCGGGTGCAGCCCCTTGACGGCGGTGGCCGTCCCGGCGATCAGCCCGCCGCCGCCCACGGGCACCAGGACGGCGTCCAACTCCCCCACTTCCTCGACGAGTTCGAGTGCCGCCGTGCCCTGCCCCGCCATGACGTGCGGATGCTCGTAGGGCGGGATGAGGGAGAGCCCGCGCTCGGCGGCCAGGGCCTCCCCGATGGCCACCCGGTCGCCGCTGTAGCGGTCGTACGTGACGACCTCGGCGCCGTATCCCTCGGTGGCGGCCCGCTTCGAGGCCGGGACGTCCTCGGGCATGAGGATCACCGCGGTGGTGCCGAGTTCGCGGGCGGCGAGGGCGACGGCCTGGGCGTGGTTGCCGGACGAGTAGGCCGCGATGCCACACGCGAGTTGCTCCGGCGTCAGCCGCGAGGCCGCGTTGTAGGCGCCGCGGAACTTGAAGGCGCCGATCCGCTGGAAGTTCTCGCACTTCAAGTACACCTCGGCGCCGACGAGTTGGTCGAGGGTGCGCGAGCGCAGTACCGGCGTGCGGTGGGCGACGCCCTTGATCCGGGCGGCGGCGCCTAGGACGTCGTCGAGGGTGATGGGCGGGGTGCCGGTCGTCACGCGTCTCCTCCAGTGGAAGCGGAATCAGCGGCGGGACCGGGCAGGGTGCCCGTCGCCGCGCGGGCCTGCGAGAGGTAGCTGTAGGCGGAGGCCCGGGAGATACCGAGCCGGGCGGCGACCTGTTCGATGGCCCGGCGCACGGCGAAGACCCCGTGCTCGTCGAGGCCGCGGAACAGCTCCAGCCGCTGCGCGCGGTCGAGTTGGACCCAGGTCCTGCCCCGCCGTAGCTGATGGGCGTCGACGATGGCCTCGACGACGGAGTCGATGTCGTTGCCGAAGGTGGTGGTGGCGGGCGCCTGGGCCGCACCGCCCCCGCCGATCGCGGCCAGCAGCGCCTGCGCCTGCTGTACGGCGGTCACGTCGACGTTGACGCACAACGCGCCGAACACCGCGCCCGTCGAGTCGCGCAGCACCATCGTGGACGACTTGAGCTGCCGGCCGCCCCTGGTCCGGGTGAGGTAGTTCAGCTCGTCGGCGGCCTCGTCGCCGCGCGCCAGCATCCGCAGTCCGATCTCACTCATCGCCCCGCCCACCGACCGCCCGGTCAGGTCCCCAGATACGGCGACCACCGACTTCTCCGGCTGCCGGTAGTCGTGCAGCAGCACCTCGCACACCGGACCGAACGTCGCCGCGAGCCCGTCGACCACGGGCACCAACGCGGCGATGATCGCGTCGCGTTCGGCGTCGCGGGCCGGCTTGCCGTCCGTCATTGCCATCCCTCGGTTCAGACTGTGTGTCCAAGAACTATACCCACAGTCCAACACTCGTCCACAGTGCTCCACCGGAACACCGGGCCGACCGCGTCACACGCGTCCGCCCGGGAGCCACGGTTCAGTGCGTCGAGGGCAGGTACGTGACGCCGAAGCGGAATTCCCGCTGCCGACCGGGCTCCAGGGAAAGGGCGGTGGCGTGTTCCGGACGGTTGTAGGCGTCGGTGGGTGCCTCGACGGGCTCCAGGGCGATTGAGGCGCGCCGGTCGCGGGCCAGGGTGTCGCCGGTGAACACGTGCAGGTACCCGCCGTACTGCCACACCCGTAGCTCGTCCCCGGTCGCGGGGTCGCTCAGCACCGTCTCGGTCCGGCCGCCGGGGCCGGGGACCAGGTCCGCGAAGCAGGCGTCGATGACGGCGTCGCCGAGCCTCCTGGGCCTACGGAAATCCAGGTCGGGGCAACGGTCCAGGGGCAGCAGGGCCTCCTGTCCGCGCAGGGGGATGAGGGAGGCGTCGGTGCGGATCAGGGTGCGGGCGGGGATCCGCAGGACGAGGTCGTCGATGGGGCGGGAGAGGGTGAAGTAGGGGTGCCAGCCCGACGCGTAGGGGGCGACGGTCTCCCCCACGTTCGTCGCCCGGATCTCGATGGCGAGTTCGCGGCGGCCGATCGTGTACTCCACGTCGAGGTCGAGCGCGAACGGGTAGCCGACGTAGCGGCCCGGTCTGATGCTCGTGCTGCGCAGCAGCAGTCGCGCCGAGCCGGCCGTCATGGTGGCCGCGACGAGCCGGAAGGGCGTTTCGCGCGCGAAGCCGTGGTAGATCGTGCGGTCCCCGCGGCGGCCGGGCAGCAGGTCGTGGTCGCGTCCGCCGTGGTGGTAACGGCCGTCGGCGACGCGGTTGGAGAACGGGGCGAGCAGGCCCGCCCGTACGCCGTCCTGCGACCGCAGTTCCGCCTCGTCACGGTAGCCGTCCGTCAGTTCCGTCGGCTGCCCGGCCGCTCCGCGTCCGACCTGCCAGCTCAGCAGCGTCGCCCCGCGCAGGGCTAGGACGGCGCGCACGGCACCGTCCGGCGCGGAGACGGTCACGGTGGGTTCGTCGCCGAGGCAGCCTTCGGCGATCCGGAACGTGTCGGCCGTACCGCCCCTGTCTTTCACTGGGCTTCCGGAACGAGCCTCTTCACCCCCGTCACGGCCTGTGACCCGGCTTCCGGAACGAGCCTCTTCACCCCCGCCATGGCCTGTCACCCGGCTTCCGGAACAAGCTTCTTCGCCCCCGTCATGATGGCCACCGCGTCCTCCATCGAGTGCGACTGCGGGGTGATGACCCCGGCGCAGCCGCCGAGGCGCTGGATGTGGATGCGGTCGGCGACATCGAAGACGTTGGGCATGTTGTGGCTGATCAGGATGACGCCGAGGCCCTGGTCGCGCAGGTCGCGGACGAGTTTGAGGACCTGGCCGGTCTCGCGGACGCCCAGCGCGGCGGTGGGTTCGTCGAGGATGACGACCCGGCCGCCGAAGGCGCCCGCGCGGGCGACGGCCACCGACTGCCGCTGGCCGCCGGAGAGCGTCTCCACGGCCTGGTTGATGTTCTGGAGGGTGCTGATGCCCAGCCGCTTGATGTGGTCGGCCGCCTGACGCTTCATCTCACCGGTGTCGAGCATGCGGAACACCGAGCCGAGCACGCCCTTGCGGCGGATCTCGCGGGCGAGGAACAGGTTGCTGGCGATGTCCAGCGCCGGGGCCACGGCGAGGGTCTGGTAGACCGTCTCGATGCCGGCCTCGCGGGCGTCCTGCGGCCGCTTGAAGTTCACCTCGGTGCCGTCGACCAGGATGCTGCCCTGATCGGGGACGAGCGCCCCGGAGAGGCACTTGATCAGGGTGGACTTGCCGGCGCCGTTGTCGCCGATGACGGCGAGGACCTCGCCGGGGTGGAGGGTGAGGTCGACGTCGTTCAGACCGATGACCCGGCCGAAGACCTTGACCAGGCCCTTGGCCTCGAGAACGGGGGCGGTGGCGGTCGTCACGACTTCACACTCCGGATCCACTGGTCGACGGAGACAGCGGCGATCACCAGGATGCCGACTGCGAGGACTTGGTAGTTGGGGTCGATCCCGGCCAGCGCCAGACCGTTGACGAAGACCTGGACGATGAGCGCGCCGATCAGCGAGCCGAGCACCACGCCGCGTCCGCCGAACAGGCTGGTGCCGCCGATGACGACGGCGGTGATGGACTGGAGGTTGGCGTTGAGACCGCTGTTCGGGTCACCGCCGCCGACCCGGCCGACCAGGATCCAGGCGCCCACCGCGATGGCGAAACCGCCGACCAGGTAGGCGCTCAGCAGCACCCGGTTGACGGAGATGCCGGCCAGTCGGGAGGCCTCGATGTCGTCGCCGACGGCGTACAGGTGACGGCCCCAGGCGGTGTAGCGCAGCGCGTAGCCGATCACCGCGTACAGGGCGATCATGAGCAGGACGCCGTTGGTCAGGTTCAACTGCCCGATGGAGACGGTCTCGCCGCTCCACATGAGGATGTTGCCCGGCTGAAGGGAGATGGTCTGGCCCTTGGCGTAGATGAGCGTGATCGCGGTGAAGATGCTGAGGGTGCCGAGCGTGACGATGAACGGCGGCAGCTTGATCCTGGTCACCAGCAGGCCGTTGAGGGCCTGGGCGGCGATGGCGACGACCGCTCCCGCGAGCAGGGCGAGCACGCCCGACACGTGGTTGTCGGCGACGAGCTTCGACATCAGCAGCGAGGCGAGCACCATGACCGCGCCGATGGACAGGTCGATGCCGGCGGTGAGGATGATGACGGTCTGACCGACGGCCAGCGAGCCGATGACGGCCGTCTGCTGCGCGACCAGGGACAGGTTCTGCAACGCGTAGAAGCGATCGTTGACCAGGGAGAAGACGATGGCGGCGAGCACCAGCACGATCGCCGGGCTGAGCGCCGGCTGACGGTGCAGCACCGAGTGGATGCGCTGGGCCGGTGTGGCGGGCCGGTTGAGGAAGTCCTCCGCCGGTGCCGGTGTCGCTTCACTGTCCACGTGGGTGGTCACAGGGGAGGTCCTTCCGGTTCTGTCCCTCGTGCGGGCCTTCGTAGGAACGAACTCATGAGGTAGGGGCCATGAGGTACGGGCTCATGCGGTACGGGCTCATCGGCTCGTGCGGTGCGGGTGGGCCGCCGGTGCCGGGACGGCTGCCGGCGGCCCACCCGGCCGACCGGGTCAGCTGCCCCAGCAGGCGGAGGCGGCCTGCGCCGGGGTCTGGACCGTCAGTCCCCCGATGGGCTTGGCGGCGGCCAGCGCGGTGCCGGTGTCGTAGAACGACTTGCCGTTGGTGACGCTGGGCTTGCTGCCGCCGCGGGCCAGCTTCGCGATGGAGCTGACGCCGAGCGCCGCCATCTTGCCCGGGTACTGCACGGCGTCGGCGGCGAACTTGCCGCTGGTGACGTTCTTCAGGCCCGAGCAGCTGCCGTCGATCGCGTAGATCGCGGCGGCCTTCTCCTTGCCCGCCGCCTTCAGCGCGTTGTACGCGCCCTCGCCCGCGGGCTCGTTGATGGCGTAGACCACGTTGATGTCCGGGTTGGCCGACAGACAGTTCTCCATCGCGGTGCGTCCGCCGTCGATGGCGCCCTGGGTCGGCTGGTGGCAGGCGATCGTGTAGGTGCCGCCCTTGCCGCCGGTGTACTTCCCGGACTTGGCCTCCTTGCCGTTCTCGGTCTTGCTGCCCGGGTCGATGCCCATGCCCTCCAGGAAGCCGTGGTCGCGGTCGATGTCCACCGAGACGACCTGGTTGTTGAACAGGTCGAGCATGGCGATGACCGCGGGCTTGCCGTCCAGGGCCGCCGCCGCGTACTGGCCGTCGAGCTTGCCCGCCTGCTCGTTGTCGGTGGCGTAGGTGATGTCCGCGACGCTCGGCGGGTTCGGCGCGGTGTCCAGGGCGATCACGAAGAGGCCGGCCTGCTTGGCGCGCTTCAGCGCGGTGTTCACCGCGTCGCCGTTGGTGGTGATCAGGATGCCCTTGTCGCCGCGCGAGACGGCGTTGTCGATGGCGGTGATCTGGGTCTGGGTGTCGCCGTCCGACGTGCCCGCCGCCACGGTGAGGCTCACCTTGTCCTTGGCGGCCTGGGTCTTGGCGTCCTTCTCCATGCTCACGAAGTACGGGTTGCTCAGGGTCTTCAGGATCAGTGACACACCCACCTTCCCGCTGCCGGACGAGGAGGAGCCCGAGTCGGAGGAACCGCAGGCGGCGAGTGTGGCGCCGAGGCACATGGTGACGCCGATGGCCGCCGCACGGGTGCGCCGACTGCGGAGGCCCGACGCCTGGCTGGAGGAGAGGTTCATGACGTGATCCCTTTCGAGCCGTCCCTTGGTCGACGCTGAGACAACGTTGACTCGACGGGATAGTGGGCCCGTATGGACGAGCGCGTCAAGACACTGGTAGACATACGTCGGCAACGACTGGGTAACGCACAATCAGTTGGAGACAACGATGACTCTGGGCGAGCCGCCATCGCGGTCCCCCCGCAGCCGCCCCACCATGCGCGAAGTGGCGGCACTGGCGGGCGTCGCCATCAAGACGGTCTCCCGCGTGGTCAACGAGGTGCCCACCGTCGATCCGGCCATCGCCGCCCGGGTGCGCGACGCGGCCGACAAACTGGGCTACCGGCCCAACCTGACCGCCAGCAGTCTGCGCCGCGGGGACGGCCGTACGGCCACGATCGGGATGCTCGTCGAGGACTCGGCGAACCCCTTCTCGGCGGCCCTGAGCCGCACCGTCGAGAACGTGGCACGCGAGCGCGGAGTGCTCGTACTGGTCGGAAGCCTCGACGAGGACCCGGCCCGGGAGCGGGAGTTGGCCCGGGCTCTCATCGACCGGCGGGTCGACGGCCTGGTGATCGTGCCGGCCGGCCACGACCACAGCTATCTGATCAGCGAGCAGCGTTCGGGCACCTGCATGGTCTTCGTCGACCGCGAGCCCAGCCTGCTCGACGCGGACACCGTCGTCTCCGACAACCGGCAGGGCGCCCTCACCGCCGTCAACCACCTGCTGAAAACCGGCCACCGCCGCATCGCCTACCTCGGCGACCGCGCGACCATCCCCACCGCCGCCCAGCGCTTCGACGGTTACCGGCACGCCCTGGAAGTCGCGCACATCGCCTACGACGACGAGATCGTCCGGCACACAGGGGCCAGCGAGGAATCCGCCATCACCGCGACCCAGCAGCTCCTGGCGCTGCCGAACCCGCCCACCGCGCTGTTCACCAGCCAGAACCTGGTCACCATCGGGGCGGTACGGGCGCTGCGCGCGCTCGGTCTGCAGAACACCGTCGCCCACCTGGGCTTCGACGACTTCCCCCTGGCCGACCTCCTCAGCCCGGGGATCTCCGTCATCGCGCAGGATGTCGAGCAGTTGGGCAGGACAGCGGCCGAGATGCTGTTCCGCAGACTGGACGGCGACCAGTCACCCACCCGCACGGTCACCGTGCCGACCCGGCTGATCGAGCGGGGCTCCGGCGAGATCACAACGGAAGGACCTCAACCTCACCAGGACCGACGGAACTGAACGCACGCGCCGACGGAACAGCCGCCCGCTGTGACCCACCCTGAACACCGCACCCGCATCGGATCCGAAGCGCTTCAAGGTGTCCACGGCGGAGTCCCGCCGCCCCCCGGAGAACCCTCCGCCCACCGGACCGCACCCATGAACTCCCGTCCGCCCGGCCCGAGGACGACCGGATACAGTGCGCGAGACGGCAGCCTGGTCAGAGAGGGGAAGCGTGACCGACACCAGCGACACCCGATCCGCCGACAGCGAAGTGCGAGCCCCGCGGCGGAGCCCACTGCTCCGCCTGATGCGCTACCTCCCCCTGATCGCCCCCGTCCTGCTGTGGGCCGTGCCCTGCTGGGTGCTCCTGTTCACCGGCCAGCACTGGCCGCTGCCCGTCACGCTGGCCGGCACCGCCCTGTTCGTCCTCGGTCTCGTCGGTATGCCGCTCGCCATGGCGCGCGGTCACGGCCGACGCCAGCAGGACCGCGCGGCGATCGTCGGGGACACCCTGCTGGGCTCCAGCTGGGTCCTGTTCACCTGGTCAGTACTGCTCGGCGTCCTGTTGCGGCTCGCCCTGACCGTGGCCGGCGTCGGCGAGGGCCAGGACCGGGCCCGCATCGTCACCTGGGCCGTCCTCGGCGTCTCCGCCCTGCTGCTCGCCTGGGGGTACGCCGAGGCCCGCCGCGTACCACGTGTGCGCCGCCTAGACGTGCAACTCCCGCGGCTGGGAGCCGGGTTGGACGGCACCCGCGTCGTCCTCATCACCGACACCCACTACGGCCCGCTCGACCGCGCCCGCTGGTCGGCGCGGGTGTGCGAGACGGTGAACACCCTGGAAGCCGACCTGGTCTGCCACACCGGCGACATCGCGGACGGCACGGCCGAACGCCGCCGCGCCCAGGCCGTCCCCCTCGGCACCGTGCAAGCCACCAAGGCCCGGGTCTACGTCACCGGCAACCACGAGTACTACAGCGAGGCCCAGGGCTGGGTCGACCTGATGGACGAGCTGGGCTGGGAGCCGCTGCGCAACCGCCATCTGCTGCTGGAACGCGGAGGCGACACGCTCGTGGTCGCCGGCGTCGACGACGTCACCGCCGAGTCCTCCGGCCTGCCGGGCCACCGCGCCCACCTCGCCGGAGCCCTGAACGGCGCCGACCCCGAACTCCCCGTCCTGCTCCTCGCCCACCAGCCCAAGTTCATCGACCGGGCGGCAGCCGCCGGCATCGACCTCCAGCTCTCCGGCCACACCCACGGCGGCCAGATCTGGCCCTTCCACCACCTGGTCCGCCTCGACCAGCCCGCCCTCGCCGGCCTCACCCACCACGGCACCCGCACCCTCCTCTACACCAGCCGCGGCACCGGCTTCTGGGGCCCACCGTTCCGCGTCTTCGCCCCCAGCGAGATCACCCTGCTCGTGCTCCGCTCCCCGCACGTGCCCACCTCGCCGTAGTCCACGAGCCGAGGAATGCGGGGGCGACAGCGGATCAGCGCGCCATTTGCTGAAGGTGCGCGGCCCTTGGACGGTCGACGGGCAACACGTCAACGCTGGTCCCGGTGAACCCTGCTTCGTCCAAGGCCGTCATCCAGACCCTGTTCCTCAGTACCTGTTCCTCAGTCCGCCGGCCCGCCGACCGGGATGCCGAGTCGGTCGGCGACGGTCGTCAGGGCCGTTCCCAGCGGCAGCGCGACCCGGGTGCGGGCGTGCGGGTCGCCCCGGGTGGGGTCCCGGTTGACGATCAGCACCGGCTTGCCCTCCTGCGACGCCTGACGGACGAACCGCAGCCCGGACATCACCGTCAGGGACGAGCCGAGGACCAGCAGCGCGGTCGACTCGCGGACCAGCCGCCGGCAGTGCTCGACGCGCTGCGGCGGAACCGCCTCGCCGAAAAACACCACGTCCGGTTTGAGGACGCCCTCGCAGCCGGCACACGGCATGACGCGGAAGTCCCCGACCTGCGCGTCGGTGAGGTCCGCGTCACCGTCCGGGTTGATCCCGGCGGCGACCGGGTCGAAGCCCGGGTTCTCGGCCTCCAGGCGCCGGGCGAGTTCGCGGCGCGGGCTGATGGCGCGGCAGGAGAGGCACACGACCCGGTCCAGGCTGCCGTGGAGCTCCACGACGCCCTCGCTGCCGGCGGCCTGGTGCAGCCCGTCGACGTTCTGGGTGATCACGCCCGAGACGTGGGCGTCCCGGGCGAAGGCGGCCACCGCGAGGTGTCCCGCGTTCGGGCGGGCCCGCCCGAAGGTGCGCCAGCCGAGGTGGCTGCGCGCCCAGTACCGGCGCCGCGCGTGCGCGCTCCCGGTGAAGTCCTGGTAGGTCATCGGGGTGTGCCGGCTCAGGCTCCCGCCCTCGCCCCGGTAGTCGGGGATGCCCGACTCCGTGGAGATGCCCGCCCCGCTGAGCACCAGCACACCGCCGGCGCTCAGCGCGTCGACGATCGGCTCCAGGTCGGTGGTGCCCGGCAGCAGGTCCGCCGCCGTGGGGGTCCAGCTCAGGGTGGGGCGCATGCGCATGCCGCAAGGGTACGGAATCGGCGGCGACCCCCGGTGGGCGTGACGGGCGTGGACGGTTGCCGGGGAACGGTCCTCCATCCGCCGCGGGCAAACCGGCGCCCGGCGCACCGGGCGGGCGCGTGGGCGCGCGGGGACCCGCCTCGATGAGCTTGAGCGCCGTTGCGGCGCGGCCGGCCGCGGAAAGCATGTCCTCAGTACTGCGAGTGAGGAGACATGTGATGTCCAGCGAGTTCCAGCGGACCAAGCTCCAGGCCATGTTCGAGGCGTTCGACGCGGACGGCAACGGCTACTTGGAGGAAGCGGACTTCGTGGCCCTGGCGGGCCGCTGGGGCCGGCTGCCGCGCGTGAGAGAGGGGGCGGAACTGGCGGCACGCGTGGACGGCGTGCTGAAGGGCTGGTGGCAGCATCTGTCGGCGACCGTGGACACGGACCGGGACGGCCGGATCGACATGGACGACCTCCTCGCCATGGTGGACCTGCTGCCGACCATCCCCGAGGCCGTCACCGCCACCGCCGACACCATCTTCGACGCGGTCGACGAGAACGCCGACGGGCGCATCTCGCGCGGCGAGCACCAGCGGCTCGTCGACACCTGGCACGGGCGGCCCGTGGAGACCGGGGGCGCCTTCGACCGGCTCGACCAGGACGCCGACGGCTACCTCAGCCGCCCCGAGTTCGCCGCGCTGTGGACCCAGTTCTGGACCAGCGACGACCCCGCCGAACCCGGCAACCTGATGTGCGGCCCGATCGGCGCCGGGTGAGGCACCGGAGGCGGCCGTTCAGAGCCGGCCGCGGCGGGTCGCCTGCCAGGTGAGCTGTGTACGGTCGCGGCCCTGGCGACGGTCGTCATCCGCTGAGTGTGGCGCTGGAGGGTGCGCCGCCTGAGCCCCATCCGACTGGCGCCTGTACGTCGGCAGCGTCCGGGATGGTGCCCGCGGCGCTGACGTCGGCATCGCCGGCGGACGACGTGCTTACGCCCAGTCCGAAGCGGCCCCCGCCCTCCGGGGAACCGGGTGATCACATCGGACGCCCGCGCCGCATCGCCCTGAGGATCTCCTGTGTGCCGTGGCGCTCCCCGCGGATAGGGTGGACGGTGATCGACAGGGTCGGGCTGGGTGAGGGCGGCGGGCGGCGTGGGCGGTGCCGAGGAGAGCGGGAGCACGGGCACCGGGCGCCCGACGTCGCGGGACGTCGCCCGGCTCGCCGGTGTGTCGCACACCGCGGTGTCCTTCGTGTTCAACGGCCGGGCCGAGGGCAACCTCTCCCCCGCCACCCAGGAACGCATCCGGCAGGCCGCGGCCCAGCTGAGCTACCGCCCCGACCCGGTGGCCCGCGGTCTGCGCCGTCGTCGTACGGCTGTGATCGGGCTGGTCACCGATGAGATCGCGTCCTCGCCGTTCGCCGGCCGGCTGCTGCGCGGTGCGATGGAGACCGCCTGGGACAGGGACCATCTCGTCCTCACCGTCGACTCCGGCGGTGACCCGGTCAAGGAGGACGCGGCCGTCGCGGAACTGCTCGACCGGCGGGTGGACGGCATCATGTACGCGGCCATGTCACTGCGCCGGGTCCGCGTCCCCGAGGGCCTGCACCGCACCCACTCCGTGCTGGCCAACTGCCTGCCCGAGGACGACTCACTGCCCGCCGTGGTCCCCGCCGAGCGCGCCGGTGGCCGTACGGCGGCCCGGCTGCTGCTCGGTGCGGGCCACCGCCGGCTCGCCGTGATCGGCGGTCTGGACGACATCGCCTCGGCGGAACGTACCCGAGGCATCCGGGACGCCCTGCGCGCCGAGGGCGTCACCCTGCCCAAGGAATGGATCGTGCGCGGCGGCGGGGAGATCTCCGCGGGATACGCGGGAGCGCTGCGCCTGCTCGACGGGGTCGAGCCGGGCCGCCGCCCCACGGGCGTCCTGTGCTACAACGACCGGGTCGCGGCGGGTGTCCTGCACGCCGCGACCCGGCTCGGGATCGACGTGCCCGCCGATCTGTCGGTGGTCGGTTACGACGACCAGGAGCACATGGCCGCGTTCCTCACCCCGCCGCTCACCTCGGTCGCGCTGCCGCACCGGGCGATGGGCGAGGCGGCGGCCCGGCTGCTCCTGGACGCCATCGAGGTCGGCCGTACGCCGCCGGCGACCGTCCGGCGGCTGGCGTGTCCTGTGGTGAGTCGGGCTTCCGTGGGTCCGGCGCCCAGTCGGTGACCCGGGCTGCCAGCCCGTGCCTGGTCAGCCGCGCGGGTCCGGCGCCTCCTTCCTGGTACCCCGGGTCCCCGGTCCGTGCCTGACCTGCCCTGTGGTCAACCGCGCCTCCCTGGATCCGACGCCCACCCGGTAACCCGAGCACCCGGTCCGCGCCTGCCTCTGCCCCTGCCCACGGTCAACCGCACCTCCGTAGGTCCGGCACCCACCCCGTAACCCGCGCACCCGACCCGTGCCAGGGCTGCCCTGTGGTCAACCGCGCCTCCCTCAGTCCGGCGCCCAACCGGTGACCCGGGCGCCCGGCCCGTGCCCGCCCCGACCCATGGTCAGTCGCGCCTCCCTGGGCCCGGCGCCCACCCCGTGACCCGCGCACCCGGCCCGTCGACGACCAGCTCGGCGATGTCGTCGGGGCGGCGGTAGACGCGCTCGGTGACCATGGCCCGGTCCGCGACGAAGAGTTCGAGGAGCGAGCCGTCGACGAGCAGCCGGAGCGTGAGTTCCGGCGCCTTCGGCACGTGCACGGTGATCGGGGCGGAGCCTTCCCTGCCGGTCCGGGGCCAGGCACTGCGGTCGAGGACGACGGTCCCCGAGGCAGGGTCCGCCCGGATGGTCAACTCCCGCCCCGCCGCGTCCCGGAGCAGGCTCACCGTGGTCGCTTCGCATGCGGTGACCGTCAGGTCGTACGCGTGGGGAAGCGGGACCCGGCCCGGCTCGGTGACGAACGGCTCGGCCGGGCGCAGCAGTTCGAGCTCCGGGGCCGGACTCACCCGCAGTGAACCGTCGGGGTGGATGTCGACCACCCGGGGTGCAGTGAGGACGCCCGCCCATCCGGCGCGGTCTATCTCCTCCTGCGGGCGGGCCTCCCACGACCAGCCCCACAGCAGTGCGCGGTCCGGCTCCTGGAGCACGGCGGGAGCGTAGAAGTCCCGCCCCTGGTCGAGCCGGCCGCCGGCGCGCGGCCCGAACCTCAACCCGCCCTGTTCATCGGCCTCCAGACGGCCCGTCAGATATCCGGTGGAGCAGGGGTCTCCGTCCCACAGGGACACCAGAAGTACGTGCTCGCCGCCCGCTGTCCGGTACAGGTGCGGGCACTCCCAGCCCACCGACTTGTCGCCGAACACGCCCGCGGCCACCGGGTCCTTGCCGTCCAGCAGCACGCCGGCGAACCGCCAGTCGGTCAGGTCGTCGCAGTCGTAGAGCAGGACCGACGGCGTGCCGTCGGCGTGCCCGGCGCCGACGAGGGCCCAGCGCCGGTCCGCGTGACGGAAGACGAACGGGTCGCGGAACATCACCACGTCCAGTCCCGGCGGCGGCCCCGCCACCACCGGTGTCGGCAGCGGCTTCCACTCGGTCAGCCGCTCGTCGTCCGGGTCCGCCGCCCGCGCCAGGCAGATGGTGCCGAGTCCGGTGTGGGCATGGTCAACTCCCGTGTACACGGCGGTCGGTGTGCCGTTGTCGTCGGTCACGCAGCCCGACCAGCAGCCGGCCTCGTCGGGGCCGCCGGGCGTCGGGGTGAGCGCGATCGGGTGGTGCTCCCAGTTTGCGAGGTCGGCGCTGGAGGCATGGCCCCAGTGGACGTTCGCGTGCACCGGTGCGTCGGGGTTGTGCTGGTAGAAGAGGTGGTAGCGGTCCCGCCAACGGAACGGCCCATTGGGGTCGTTGATCCAGCCGACGGGCGGACGGACCCTGAAACGCGGCGCGTTGGGGTCATTGCTCAACGGTTGACTCCTGCCGAGGTGATGCCCTCGCGCAGAGGGCGCTGGCCGACGACGAACACGGCGAGGGCGGGGAGCATCGAGAGCACGACCCCGGCCAGGACCACCGAGATCGACCCGGTGCCGAGGTTGCCCTGGAGGGAGACCAGACCCAGCGGAAGCGTGTAGTTCTGGCTGGAGGTCTCCAGGATCAGCGGGCGGAAGAACTCGTTCCAGTGGTAGTTGAAGGCCAGCACGCCGACGATCGCGAGGCCGGGTGTGGCCAGCGGCGCGTACACCGAGCGGAAGATCCGCCAGGTCCCCGCGCCGTCCAGCATGGCCGCCTCGCCCAGGTCCTTCGGCATACCGAGGAAGTACTGGCGCATCAGGAACGTGCCGAAGGCCGTCGGGAAGGCCGGGATGATCAGGCCGAGGAGTGTGTCGGTGAGGCCCATCGACTTCAGCACCAGGAACACGGGCACGATGGTGACCTGCAACGGCACCATCATGGTCGCCAGGACCAGGCCGAAGAGCGGCTTCTTGAAACGGAACTCCAGGCGCGCGAAGGCGTATCCGGCCAGGCCCGCCGTGATCATCTGGCCGACGGCGATCAGTGCCGTCACCAGCGTGGAGTTCAGGGCGAGCAGCCACACGTCGATCTGATCGAAGACCCCGCGGTAGGCCGCGGTCGTCGGATGCGTCGGGATGATCTGCGGGGGCAGGTCGAAGGACTGGGCCGGGGTGCGCAGCGAGGTGGCGACGGTCCAGATGACCGGGCCCAGCGTCAGCAGGGCGCACACGGTCAGTGCGGCGATCCGGGCCCAGGGGGCGATTGAGTGACGTGCGCGACTCAGAGTCGGGGTCGCTTTCAGGGGCGGGGTTGCTCGGCTCATAGCGCTCATGCGGCTCACCGGCTCACTGGTAGTGGACGAAACGCCGGCTGAGCCGGAACTGGAGGGCGGTGACCGCCATGATCAGCGCGAAGAGCAGCACGCCCACCGCGGACGCCTCGCCGAAGTCGAGCTGCTCGAAGGCCCTCTCGTAGATCACCATCACCACGGTGCGGGTGGCGTCGCCGGGGCCGCCGTCGGTGAGGACGTAGGGCTGTTCGAAGACCTGGAGGGCGTTGATGATGCCCATCACCGACGCGACGAGCAGCGTCGGCGACAGCAGCGGCAGCGTGATGCCGAGGTGCTTGCGCAGGCCGGTCGCGCCGTCGAGGGCGGCGGCCTCGTGGATCTCCTTGGGGATGTTGTTCAGGCCGCCGACGAACAGCAGGAACGAGAAGCCGAACTGCTGCCAGACGTAGACCAGGATCACCGTGGCCATCGCCGCGTGCTCCGAGGTCAGCCAGGGCACGGGCGCGACGCCGACCAGGCCGATCAGCCAGTTCACCACCCCGAAGTCCTGGTTGAACAGGTACTTCATCACCACCGAGATAGACGCGGCGGACAGTACGAGCGGGAAGAAGAACGCCGAACGGAACAGCGACCGCAGCCACCCCGGCATCCGCCCGTTCAGCGCGAGCGCCAGCGACAGCGCGATCAGCAGTTGCAGCGCGACCGCGAGGACCATGAAGACGAGCGTGTTGCGGAAGGAGACCAGGACGGTCGAATCCGTGAAGGTCGTACGGTAGTTGGCGCCGCCGGCGAAACGGGGCGGGTCGATCACGTTCCAGTGGAACAGGCTCAGTACGACGGACCCGATGATCGGCACGACCGTGAAGACGACGATGCCGACGACCGTGGGCGCCAGGAACAGCGCGGCCAGCAGCCGGGCACCGCGGTCGCGGACGGACGGCCGCACGGCGACGGCGGGTGGCGTGGCGGGCCGCGAACCTACGGCCGGGACCTGGGAGTTCGGTACCTGGGTGTTCGTCATACCTCACGCTCCATGGCCTGCTCCAGGGCGCCCTGCATCCGGCGCAGCGCGGGACCCACCGCACGCGGCGAGGCCAGCGCGGTGCCGGTGTACTTGAGCAGGACGTCGGTCACCTCGGCGACCTGCGGCGGCGCGGGGATCGGGCCGGTGTCGGGAAACCTGTCGAGGGTGTCGTAGAAGACCTGCCAGTGCGCCGGGCCGCTCTCGGCGTAGCGGGCCGCGTTCAGCATCGAACGCCGGGCCGGGGTGGTCTGGTTGCTCCGGAACAGCCGGGTCATGGTGTCCTTGCGGGCCGCGTACTTGATGAACTCCCAGGCGGCTTCCTGCTTCTTCGAGGTGCGCAGCAGCGCGTAGCCAGCCGCGCCGAACTGGTGGCGCTGGGTGCGCCAGCGCGGGAAGTACTGCACGTCGTAGCCGTCGGCCCGCAGGCCGGCCTGTTGCAGGCCGCCCGCCCAGAAACCGCCCGCCGGTGTGACACCGACGCGGCCGGTGGAGAACACGCCGACCAGATTGCTGCCGTTGCCACCCTCGGGCCGGGTGCACAGGTCCTCCTGGACGAGGGAGGCGAGATAGTCGTACGCCTCCTCGACCCGGCCGGCGGTGGCCTGCGGGGTGCTCCAGCGGAAGCCCCCGCCGCGCCCCTGCCGGTCGGCGGCCGGGTAGAAGGTGTCCCACAGCCAGGAGCCGCCGGGCGCTTTCGACTCCTTCAGCAGGTTCGTGCCGTTCGCGAAGAGCCAGGGCACCACGCCGCCCCACAGCCGGTTGGTCCAGAAGTACGGCGTGAAGTGCGCACCGCCGGTTCGTTTCATCTCCCGCAGCAGCGCGGTGAAGTCGTCGCGGCTCCAGTCGGCCGCCGGGAACCCCGCGCCGGCCCGCTTCAGCACCTGCTTGTTGAGGTACATGTCGGCGGCGTTGAACTCCATGGGCAGCTGGTAGAGGTTGCCCTCGTACATCATCGACTCCACCAGCGAGGGGTGGACGTCGGCGAAGTACTCACGCAGCTCCGCCGCGTCCCGCCGCACCCAGCGGTCCAGGGACACGCCGAGCCGCTGGGCGAACAACTGCACGCCCTCGGTGGCCACATACACCAGGTCGGGAGCGGTGCCCGCGGCGATCTGGGTGAGGATCTTCGCGAAGAAGTCCGACCAGTCGACGGCCTGCACCGCGTTCACCCGCAGCGGGATGTCGGGGTGGAGCCGGTGGAAGCCCTTGGTGAGGGCGTCGACGGTGGCCGGGTCGAAGGCGGCGCCGAGGGTGGCGACGACGAGGGAGCCGTCGTCACGGCCGGGGATGTCGGCTCCCGTGAGCCGGTCCCAGCTCGCGGCGGTCCCGGCCAGGGCGGCTGCTCCGGCCCCGTACGCGCCGTACCGCAGCAGCGTGCGGCGGGGGAGGTGCGAGTCAGTCATCAACGGGCCTAACTCGTGTTAGTTCAGGGGTGATGCCCCAGATGATGGGAACCGGGCGGCGGACCTGTCAAGAGTCGGGAACGCTTGACCTTTATCGAGTTAGGTCTACAGTCCTCGTTCGCAGGAGCCGCCATGAGAGGAACGATGCGTCATGCCCGGAGCGTCAGGGATTTCCAGGAGATCACTGTTCGCGGGATCGGCGGCGGGTACCGCCGCCGCACTGCTGCCGGCCGGAAGGGCCGCGGCCGCTTCGAAGCCCGAGCCGGGGACCGACTCCGCTGCGAGCGGCGCGAGTTACCGCGCCGCGTACCACTTCACGGTCCCCGACCAGTGGAAGAACGACCCGCAGCGGCCCGTCTGGATCGACGGCGAGTACCGCTACTACTACCTCTACAACGCCGACTACTTCACCGGTGCCGTCGGCACCGCGTGGCGCCTGGCCACCACCACGGACCTGGTCTCCTTCACCGACCGCGGGGTCGCCGCGGCCAAGGACACCACGCCCAACGGCGATCTCTGGTCGGGTTCGGCGGTGGTCGACACCGGCGACACGGCCGGGTTCGGTGCGGGCGCGGTCGTCGTCATCGTCACCATGTCCCCCGGCGACGGCACCGACGACCAGGCACAGTTCCTGTACTACTCGACCGACGGCGGCCTCACCTTCACCAACTACGGGACCGACCCCGTCCTGCCCAACCCCGGCGTCGCCGACTTCCGCGACCCCAAGGTGATCCGCGACGAGGACCGGGACCGCTGGGTGATGGCCCTCGCCGAGAACGACAAGATCGGTTTCTACCACTCCGACGACCTCAAGTCCTGGACCTACGTGGGCGGTTTCGTCCACGACGGCATCGGCGTCCTGGAGTGCCCCGACCTGTTCCGCATCACCGCCGGCGACGGCACCGTGAAATGGGTGCTCGGCGCGAGCGCCAACGGGAAGAGCTCAGGGCTGCCCAACACGTACGCCTACTGGACGGGTTCCTTCGACGGCAGCGCGTTCACCGCTGACACGAGTGACCCGCAGTGGCTCGACCACGGCTGGGACTGGTACGCCGCCGTCACCTTCGAGAAGCGGGACGCGAGCGGCGCGGTGGACGCGGCCGCCCGGTACGCGATCGGCTGGGTGAACAACTGGGACTACGCCAACACCACCCCCACCATCGACTGCGACGGCTTCAACGGCACCGACTCCGTCGTCCGCGAGATCACCCTGGAGAAGGCGCCCGACAACACCTACTACCTCGCCTCCCAGCCCGTCGCCGGCCTCGACACACATGTCTCCCGCACCGTGGACCTGGGCGACGTGACCGTGGACGGCACGAAGGTGCTCGACTACACCGGTATCTCCTACGAGGTGACGACCGAGCTCACCTGGTCCCAACTCACCGGCGCCGGGCTCCAGTTGAGGCGCTCACCCGACGGCGGCCGGCACATCGACGCCGGGATCTACACCGACTACGCCTTCCTCAACCGACGCGACACGGTGAACGCCGACACGTCCGGCAAGTGGCAGGAGAGCCACACCCCGTTCGACCCGTCCGCCGGCACGGTGAAGCTGCGCATCCTGGTGGACCGCACGTCGGTGGAGATGTTCGTCGACGACGGCCGCTACGTGCACACCAGCCAGGTGTTCCCGTACCTGCTGGACACCCGGCTCGCGCTGTTCACGATCGGCGGCAGCGCGGTGTTCCGGAACACGGTGATACGTGAGTTCTCGGTGTGAGTCCGGCCAGGCGCAACGCTCATGCCGGCGAGGCTGTCCTGACTGCCTTGGGCTTCGGGCACCAGCCAACCCCATCGACCACACCCCAGCGGCTCAGCGCACCCTCCCCCGCGGCTTCAACCCCACCGGAGGCAGCGCAGGAGCCGGCAACGGATCCCCGTCGTACCCCTTCACCTCGCCGAATCGCGACCCCGTCATCCAGTCCTCACGAGCCTGCGCGATCTCCTCCTGGGACCGTCCGATCCAGTTCCAGAACATGATCAGTTCCTCGTCGAACGGCTCACCCCCCAGCAGCATCAGCCCCGCGTCCGACGTGGCGCGCAGCGGGAGTTCGGTGCGGCCGCAGCCGAGGTAGAGCATCGAGCCCGGGAGGACCGGGACGCCGTCGACGTGGGCCTCGCCGGACATGGCGAGGACGGCGTACTCGAAGTCCGGTTCCAGGGGCAGGCGTACGTCCGCTCCGGCGGCGAGGGCCAGGTCCGCGCCGACGATCGGGGTGTACGTCGTGCCGGGCGAGGCCGCGCCGTCGACGTCGCCGAGGACGATCGTGGCGCGCAGGCCCGGCGCCGTGACGACCGGCAGTTCGGCGTGGTGCTCGAAGTGCGGGTCGACGTGCCGGTGACTGTCGGGGAGGGCGACCCAGAGCTGCGCCCCGTGCAGGAGGCGGGCGTGCGTCTTGGGGCTCTGCTCGGCGTGGCTGATCGCGCGGCCGGAGGTCATGAGGCCCAGTTCGCGCGGGCGGATCGTCGCGACGCTGCCGGTCGAGTCGCGGTGCAGCACCTCGCCCTCGTGCAGCCAGCTCACCGTCTGCAGGCCCATGTGGGGGTGCGGGGGCACCTGCATCCCCGGCTCGTCGGCGATGTCGTCAGGGCCGTAGTGATCCACGAAGCACCACGCGCCGACCATACGGCGGCCCAGGTTGGGCAGCAGCCGGCGGACCTCGGTGGACTCGCCGAGCTGGACCCGGCGCGGGCTGAGGAGTTCACGGACGGGCTCCGCCACCACGAAACCGCGGCCGCCGCACAGGGCCGGAACCGCTTCGCGATCAAGATTGCTCATGGCGACAACCTAGACCCGTCGAGGCGGTTCCGTCAGTCCGTCGAACCGTGGCCGGGGCCGCTCCCCGCCTCCTGTCCTGTCGCCCTCCTTCCCCTCGTCCTGTCGTTCTCCCGTCCGAAAATAGTAGCCATGGACATAGTAGCTATGTACTGTATCGGCCATGAGCAAGGTATCCGAGGGCGCGACGCCCGGTTTCCTGGTCTGGCGGCTGTCGATGAAGTGGCGCGTGGCGGTGGACCGCGCGGTGGCTCCCCTGGGGCTGACCCATGCGCAGTACTCCCTGGTCGCGTCGCTGTACGGCATGCAGCGTTCCGGGCTGCGCCCCAGCCAGCGGCACCTCGCCGACCACACCGGACTCGAAGCCCTCTACGTCTCGAAGCTGGCCCGCGCCCTGGAGGCCGCCGGCCTCGTCGAGCGAACCCGGGACCCCCGGGACCCCCGCGCGGTCCAGCTCGCCCTCACCGAGCAGGGCCGTGAGACGACCCGGCGGGCGATCAAGGTCGTCCACGGTCTTCTGGAGCAGTTGCTGGAGCCGCTCGGCGGTCTCGGCAGCGCACGGAGCCGGGAGTTCGGCCGGGATCTGGCGACCCTGCTCGACACACCCCTCGACCATGCGAGTGAGTACGAGAAGGAGCAGTCATGACCACCACCACGACCCCCGCGGACGCCCGCAAGCTCGCCCTGGCCCACTACGCCGCCCGCGCCGTCCTGGAGAGCGTCCTCACCCGTCACGGCCTCGCCTTCCAGCAGCAGATCGTCCTGCGGCCGGTCGCTCTCGCCGCCGGGCCCGTCGACCGGGGCCGGCTCGCCGCGGACAGCGTCGCGGCCCTGAAGGTCGGCGAGGACTCCGTGCAGGGCACCATCGACGAACTGATCGCGGCCGGACTCGTCGCGACGGACGCGTCCGAGGTGCGGATCACGGACGCGGGCCGGGCCGTGTACGAACGGATCACGCAGGAGACCAGCCCGGTGAGCGCCCGGATCTGGGGCGGCATCCCCGAGGAGGACCTGCTGGCCACCGGCCGCGTGCTGGCCCTGGTCACCGAGCGGGCGAACGCGGAACTGGCGGCCGTAGCAAGGTAGGCGAGGCGCGCGGGGAGGCCGGTTCAGTAGTGGAATATTCAACCAACACGGTCCGTTGTGCACGTCGAAGGAGGTCAAGTGGACATGACGTACTACGACCACGGAACACCGGCGGAGCGCTGGGAGCGCGCGCAGATGTTCTTCGACGCCAAGGACTACGCCGCGGCGGCGCGGGTGTTGGGCGGGCTGGTCGAGGAGGTGCCCGAGCAGACCGGGCCGCGCCTGCTGCTGGCGCGCTCCTACTACCACTCGGCCCAACTGCGGCGCGCCGAAGCCGAGTTGCGCACCCTCGTGGAGCGTGACCCGGTGGAGCACTACGCGCGGCTGATGCTGGGCCGCACGCTGGAGCGCCAGGGGCGCCACGAGGAGGCCGGCTCGCATCTGCGGATCGCCTCGGCGCTCGCGGGTGACTTCGAGCAGGTCTGAGACGCGGCACGGTGAACAGCGAAGGGGCCCGGTTCCGGCACGGAACCGGGCCCCTTCGCATGCGTCGCTACTTCGCGTACGTCCGGCCGCCCCGACGGTGCGCGATCTCGCCCAGCACCACGTCCACGGCGATGAACGCGGCCAGCGGAATGCCCAACAGCGGTACGAAGTAACCGAGTACGGCGATCACCGCCAGGCACGGGACGAGGAGCAGCGGGGACATCTGGGCCCAGGCGCCGCGCGGGATCGGGCGGCCGAAGGAGGAACCCCGGCCGCGCTGCCACCACATGCGGTAGCCCCACACGATCAGCAGGATCAGGGAGCCGGCGAGCAGCATGAGGGCGATCTGGTTGGCCAGGCCGAAGAGGACGCCGGTGTGCAGGTCGATGCCCCAGCGGGTCAGCTTGGCGAGGAACGGGTAGTCGGCGAAGCGGAGTTCGTCGGTCACCTTGCCCGTGGTGGGGTCGACGGCGACGGCGTCCTGTTTCTCGGGCCAGCTGCGCTGGACCTGCTTGACGACGTACGCCGAGTCGGCGTCGGCGGGCGGGACGATCTCGACGGGGTTGCCCAGCCCCTCGGCGCGCGCGGCGGCGAGGATCTTGTCGAGTCCTACGCCGTGTTCGGCGTCGCCGGTCGCGGTGGAGCCGCCGTGGCCCGCGTGCTCCCCGCTCGCCGCTGCGGACACGGAGGGGGTCGACTGGCCGAGGGAGGTGCGGAGTTCGTCGATGTTGGCGCCCGCGTACGTCGACCAGGTCAGTCCGGTCGCCGACAGGAAGATGAAGCCTACGGCGGTCCAGACGCCCACCGTGCCGTGCAGGCCGAGGGTGCGGCGCCGGCCGCTCGTGCCGCGCACCTTGCGCAGGGCACGGCGCCGGGAGAACCACAGCACCAGGCCGCCGCCCGCGATGACCCACAGCCAGCTCGCGGCGAACTCGCTGTACAGGCGGCCGGTTTCGCCGAGTTGGAGATCGCGGTGGAGTTCGTCGATCCAGGTGCGCAGCGGGAGCGCGCCGGTCGAGCCGTACTGTTCGAGCGCGCCGCGGACCTTTCCGGTGTACGGGTCGACGAACACCGCGAGGGTGTGGTCGGCGGCTATGCCCTTGACGCCGGAGAGCATCACACGGGTGGTGGCGCCGTCCTCCGGGGAGGGCCGGACCGCCGAGACCGTGCCCTCGGGGTGCGCCGTGCGGGCGGCGGTCACCTGCTGCGAGATCGGCAGTTCGCGGTCGCCGACGGGGACCGTCAACTCATGGGCGTACACGATCCGTTCGGCCTGGAAGGCACCGGCGTACAGGAAGCCGGTGGCCGCGGCGACGAGCAGGAACGGGGCGACGAGCACTCCGGCGTAGAAGTGCAGACGCAGGATCAGGGGGCGCAGCGGGGCCCAGCGGCTGGGGGACGGTGCCGGGGCCGGCTCTTGCGGGACCTCGGCCGTGGTGGTCGAGGGAGCGGTGGACATGGGCGGGCTTCTCCGGGGGCGAGGAGGAGAGGTACGGGGACGGGAGCGAGGGGGTAGGGGACGGGGGCGCGGAGTCGAGCGGGTGGTGTGTCGTAGCCGTAGTGGTCCAGTAGTCGGGGCGTGAGGGCCGCGAGTTCCCGGGGAAGTGAGTGGCGTGGGTCACACCGGGTGACGGCGGACGCCGTGGCATCCTGGCGCGATGGCACATCCCAGTGATCACGTACCCCTGGCCGAGCGGGTCGAGGAACTCCTCGCCGGCGGCGGCCCGTTGCCCATCGTCTCGGCCGGTGACCCGGTGCTCAGGCGCGGGATCGAGCCGTTCGACGGGCAGTTGGAGCCCGCTCTGCTGGCCCGGTTCGTCGAGGCCCTGCGCGCGACCATGCATGCCGCACCGGGGGTGGGCGTCGCGGCCCCGCAGGTCGGGGTGGGGCTGCGGATCGCGGTGATCGAGGACCCGGCGCCGGTGCCGGACGAGGTGCGGGTCGTGCGCGGGCGGGTGCCGCAGCCGTTCCGGGTGCTGGTCAATCCGTCGTACGAGCCCGTCGGTGACGCTCGGGCCGCGTTCTTCGAGGGGTGTCTGAGCGTGCCGGGCTGGCAGGCCGTGGTCGCGCGGCACGCCTCGGTGCGGCTGACCGGGCAGGACGAGCACGGGCGGGCGGTGGACGAGGTGTTCACCGGGTGGCCCGCGCGGATCGTCCAGCACGAGACGGACCACCTCGACGGGCTGCTCTACCTGGACCGGGCCGAGCTGCGCTCGCTGTCGTCCAACGAGGCGATGGCGGAGCGCTGGGCGCAGCCGACACCGGAGACGGCGTCGGCTGCGCTCGGCTTCGAACTGCCGTAGAGAATCAAGGGGCCCGATGAATCAATCGGCTTTCAACTGCCCAAGGACGTCAGGGGTGTTCAGCCCCGGTAGGCCTCCAGCAGGCGCAGCCACACCTCGCTGATCGTCGGGTACGACGGGACCGCGTGCCACAGGCGGTTGATCGGGACCTGGCCGGCGACCGCGATGGTCGCCGAGTGGATCAGTTCGCCGACGCCGGGCCCTACGAACGTCACACCGCGCAGGATCTCCTCGTCGAGGTCGACGATCATGCGGGCGCGGCCTCGGTAGCCGTCGGCGTAGAGGCCGGCGCCGGCGACCGAGGAGAACTCGACGTCGACCGCGCGGACGCGGTGGCCGGCCTGTTCGGCCTCGGCGAGGGAGAGGCCGACGGACGCGGCCTCCGGGTCGGTGAAGACGACCTGGGGTACGGCGTCGTGGTCGGCGGTGGCCACGTGGGCGCCCCACGGGTCGGTCTCCAGCAGCGGGACGCCGGCGGCGCGGGCGGCGATCGCGGCGCCCGCGATACGGGCCTGGTACTTGCCCTGGTGGGTGAGGAGGGCGCGGTGGTTGACGTCGCCGACCGCGTACAGCCACTCGCTGTCCGGGACGCGCAGGGTGTCGTCCACCGTCAGCCAGGAGCCCGGCTCCAGGCCGATCGTGTCGAGGCCGATGTCGTCGGTCTTCGGGGCGCGTCCGGTGGCGAAGAGGATCTCGTCGGCCTCGACGCGGTCGCCGCTGTCGGTGACGGCGACGACGGTGCCGTTCTCGCGGGTCACCGACGTGACGGACGTACCCGTGCGCAGGTCGACGCCGGCCTCGGTGAGCGCGTCGGCGACCAGCTCGCCGGCGAAGGGCTCCATGCGGGGCAGCAGGCCCTTGCCGCGGACGAGGAGGGTGACGCGGGAGCCGAGGGCCTGCCAGGCGGTCGCCATCTCGACGGCCACGACCCCGCCGCCGACCACGATCAGCCGGCCGGGCGCGGCCTTGGCGCTGGTGGCCTCGCGGCTGGTCCACGGCTTGACGTCGGCGAGTGCGGGCAGGTCGGGGAGGAGGGCACCGGTGCCGGTGCAGACCGCGACGGCGTGCCGCGCGGTGAGGACGTGCCGTACGCCGTCGGGGCCCGTCACCGTCACCCTGCGGGGGCCGTCGAGGCGGCCCTGGCCGCGGTAGAGGTCGGCGGCGATGCCGTCGAGCCATTGGACCTGGCCGTCGTCCTTCCAGCCCGAGGCCTCGTAGTCGCGGTGGGCGAGCACCGCGGCGGTGTCGAGGGGGCCTTGGACGAGGTGGCCGAGGCCGGGCACGCGGCGGGCGTCGGCGCGGGCGATGACCGGGCGCAGCAGGGCCTTGCTGGGCATGCACGCCCAGTACGAGCACTCGCCGCCGACCAGTTCGCTCTCCACGATCGCGGTGGAGAGACCGGCCGCACGGGTGCGGTCGGCGACGTTCTCCCCCACGGGCCCGGCCCCGAGCACCACGACGTCGTACGCGATGGATTCCGTTTCCGTCATGGGGCCAGTCTGCTGGGTGGTGTGCGCTGTGGCCACACGGGTAGGGGCGCGGAATACGGGACCGGACGACCGTGTTGTCCGGGACGGCTTCGCCCCCACATCGAGGAAGAGGGATTTACGTCATGAGCAGCACCGTGGAGCTCACCAAGGACAACTTCGACCAGACGGTCACGGACAACGATTTCGTCCTGATCGACTTCTGGGCGTCCTGGTGCGGGCCGTGCCGTCAGTTCGCCCCGGTCTACGAGAAGGCGGCCGAGGAGAACCCGGACCTCGTCTTCGGCAAGATCGACACCGAGGCCCAGCCCGAGCTGGCCCAGGCCTTCGGCATCCAGTCGATCCCCACGCTGATGATCGTCCGCGACCGCGTCGCCGTGTTCGCCCAGCCCGGCGCGCTGCCGGAGGCCGCCCTGACGGACGTCATCGGCCAGGCCCGCAAGCTCGACATGGACGAGGTCCGCAAGTCCGTCGAGGAGCAGCAGGCGCAGGCCGAGCAGAACGGTCAGTAAGCACCGCCGTTCAGGAAGCGCCTAGAACGGATACGACGCCACGTCCCCGCGTACCGTCGTCCAGCGCACGTCGGTGAAGGCCTCCAGGTTGGCCTCGCCGCCGAAGCGGGCGCCGGTGCCGGACGCGGCGACCCCGCCGAAGGGGGCGACCGCCTCGTCGTTCACGGTCTGGTCGTTGATGTGGACGATTCCGGTGGGGATGCGTTCGGCCAGGTCCAGGCCGCGGGCGCTGTCGCGCGTGACGATGCCGAGCGACAGGCCGTAGGGTCCCGTAGCGGCCAGCGCCGCCGCCTCGTCGGCGGTGGCGAAGGGCCGTACCGGCGCGACCGGGCCGAAGACCTCCTGCGCGTAGGCGGGGGTGTCGTCGTTCACGTCGGCGAGGACGGTGGGCCGGTAGAAGAGGTCCTCGTGGGTGCCACCGGCCGCCAGCCTGGCGCCGGTTGCCGTGCTGGCCTCCACCAGGCCGTGGATCTTGGCCAGTTGAGCGCCGTCGATGATCGGGCCGAGGTGCACCTGCGCGCGGTGCGGGTCGCCGACGGCGAGCAAGTCGGCCTTGGCGGCGAGGCGTTCGACGTACTCCTCGTAGAGCGACTCGTGGACGAGGTGGCGGCCGGTCGTCATGCAGATCTGGCCCTGGTGGAAGAACGAACCCCAGGCCGCGGTCGAGATCACCGCGTCCAGGTCGGCGTCCGCCAGCACGATCAGGGCCGAGTTCCCGCCCAACTCCAGGTGTGCGCGCTTGAGATGACGCCCCGCCGCCTCACCGACCGCGCGTCCGGCGGCAGTCGAGCCGGTGAAGGAGATGACGGGCACCTGCGGATCGGCGACCAGTTCCGCACCGACGTCCGCCCCTCCGGGCAGGATCTGCAGCAGCTCGTCGGGCAGGCCCGCCTCCGCGAAGACCGCCGCGAGCGACAGTCCCCCGCAGACCGCCGTGCGCGGGTCCGGCTTCAGGACGACGGCGTTGCCGAGCGCGAGGGCCGGGGCGACCGAGCGGATGGAGAGGATCAGCGGGGCGTTGAACGGTGCGATCACGCCGACGACCCCGACCGGGATGCGCCGGGTGTAGGACAGCCGGGGCGCCTCCGAGGGGAGGACCTGCCCGGCGGGGCGGGAGGCGAGCGCGGCGGCCTCGTAGCACTCCTGGGCGGCGACGTGCAGTTCGAAGTCGGCCTTGCCGGGGATCGACCCGGACTCCCGCACGAGCCACTCGCGCAACTCCTCGGCGTGCGCGGCGAACAGGTCACCGGCCTTGCGCAGCACACCGGCCCGGACGAAGTGCGGGACGCGCACCCACTCGGCCTGCGCGGCACGGGCCGCCTGGACGGCCGGCCGTACGTCCTCGGCGGCGGCGAGCGTGACGGTGCCGAGCGTGTCGCCGGTGGCGGGCTCGGTGACCGGGTACTCGGGGCCCGAGAGGGGGCGGGGCTGCCAGGTCTTGGGGTCGAGCAGAGGCATGGCGGTTCTCCGATCCGTCACCGGCGGGACCCACCCGGGCGGCGCAAGTCCCGTGTCTTCACGGCCCGTTGGGCGGCCGCGCGACGGGATGCGGTGATCCGGCACAGACACGCGAGCCGCGTCCGGTGTCCGTACGCATCCCCGTCTGGTTGAGCATGCAACATCCTAGTCGCGTACGGCCGAATCGCTCCGGGCACGGTCGCCGGACCCGGGGCGGGCCCGGTCACCGACTCCCCCACTCTCGGCTTCACCCGAGCAGGGCACCCCCACCGCGCCGAGGACGCCCTCCGCCTTGCGGCCGCAGGCACGACACCCGCTCACCGGCGCCCATCAGGCACCGCCGCTCCCCTCCGGCCTGCCCCGCCGGACGGACCCTGGTCGCGTACGGCGGGATCGTCCCGGACACGGGTCAGCTGGAGTCGCGGTGTACCACCGTCGCGCCGAGCAGTTCGTGCGTGGCGGGTACGGCGCCCGGTTCGCGTACCGCGGTATCGACCAGTTCGGCGAGGTCGCGGCCGGACGGCAGTTGGATGTGGACGGTGCTCAGGCGCGGGCGCAGCAGGCGGCCGATCATGAGGTCGTCGGCGCCGATCACCGCCGTGTCCTCGGGGATGCGGATGCCTTCGTCCTGGAGGGCGCGCATCAGCAGCATCGCGTACTCGTCGTTGTACGTGAACACCGCGTCGAGGCCGAGAGCGCGCCAGCGGGCGGCGACCCGGGCGGCGCTCTCCTCGCTGTAGGCGAGCGGGAGTTCGGTCACCGTCGCGTCGGTGTCGAGCAGGGCGCGGCGCACGCCTTCGAGGCGGGGCCGGGAGAAGACCCCCATGCCGGGCTCCTCGGGCACGACCACGCCGATCCGGCGCCGGCCGCGGCCGTACAGGTGCGCACCGGCGCAGTGGCCGACACCTTCGTGGTCCAGGAGCAGGGCGTGCGCGCCCTCGACCTTCTCGGGGCCGAGCGTGAGGACGGCCCGTGCGCCGGAGCGCTTGAGGACCGCGACGCCCTCCGGGCCGAGTCCGGCGCCGGGCACCAGGACGGCGACCGGGCGGAGTTCGGCCCAGGCGCGGGCGGCCTCGTCGCCGCGCAGCCCGACGGAGCCGTGCTGCACGACCGTGTAGTCGAGGCGGCTGAGCGCCCACTGGAGTTCGTTGATGAACTGGCTGTAGAGGAGTCCCACCGGCATCGTCGGCGCCGGCATCAGCACCATGCGGCTGTGGCCGGCGCGCAGACTGCGGGCCGCCGCGTGCGGGACGTACCCGAGTTCCTTGGCGGCCTCGTGGACGCGGCGGCGGGTGGGTTCGCTGATCCGTACGGCACTGGTGTTGTTGAGGACGTAGGAGACGGTCGCGCGTGAGACGCCGGCCAGACGGGCCACATCGGCGCTCGTGGGCACGGAGCGCGGTGCGGGCGACGGAGCTGCGGGCGTTTTCGGTATCTGCACCATGACGTACGGCATCTTGGCAGAAGCCGGGGCCGCAGAGTGCGGCGGGGGAACGGCCGTCACGAGGGCAGCATGGTCCGGTATTTTACGAACATGTTCGTCACGAACTTGTTCGGAGCGAACATGTTCGTTACCGTGGAGGCATGACAGCTCGCCCCGACACCCCGCGCAGCCGCCGTGAACGCCCGGCGAAACCCGCCCTGAACAGGGAGGGCATCGTCGCCGCCGCCGTGGCGGTGCTGCGCGCCGAGGGTCTGAAGAAGGTCACCATGCGGCGCCTGGCCCAGGAGCTCGACACCGGTCCGGCCTCGTTGTACGTGTACGTCCGCAACACCGCGGAGCTGCACGCGGCCGTCCTGGACGAGCTGCTCGGCACGATCGGACCGGCGCCCACCGAGGGTTCCTGGCGCGAGCGGATCGAGCAGGTGCTCACGGCGTACACCGCGATGCTCTTCGAGCACCCGAGCCTCGCCCGTTCGGCGCTCACGGCCTGGCCCAGCGGCCCGCACTACCTGAACCTGATCGAGACCCTGCTGGCCCTGCTCGACGAGGGCGGCGTCCCACCGGCGCAGGCCGCGTGGGGCGTGGACCTGCTGCTCCAGCAGGCCACCGCGACGGCCGCCGAGCACTCGGGCGAGGACGCCGACCAGGACGACTGGGACACCCTGACCGACGCCGTGCGCAACGCGTCCGACCGGACCCACCCGCACATCGCGGCACGCTCCGGCGACCTGCTCGCGGGGGCGCCCCCGGCCCGTCTGTCCTGGCGGTTCCAGGCGCTGATCAACGGGATCGAGCGAACCGCCGTTCCCAACTGACGCTGTTTCCCGCCCACTTCAAGGAGGCCATCATGACCACCCCCCATCACCCCATCGCGATCGTCGGCGGCGGACTCGGCGGGCTGACGCTCGCCCGGGTCCTGCACGTGAACGGCATCGAGGCCGCCGTCCTCGACCTGGACGCCTCCCCCGCCGCGCGCACCCAGGGCGGCATGCTCGACATCCATGACGACTCCGGCCAGCCGGCGCTGCGTGCGGCGGGCCTGTACGAGGAGTTCCGCGCGCTGGTCCACCCGGGCGGCGAGGCCACCCGCGTCCTCGACAGGACCGGCGCGGTCCTCCTGGACGACCCCGACGACGGCACCGGCGGACGCCCCGAGGTGGACCGCGGCCAGCTGCGCGACCTGCTGCTCGGCTCGCTGCCCGAGGGCACCGTCCGCTGGGGCGCGAAGGTCACCGGCGCCCGCCCGCTGGAGGGCGGCCGGCACGAGGTGACGCTCGCGGACGGCACCTCCTTCACCACCGGTCTGCTGATCGGCGCGGACGGCGCCTGGTCAAAGGTGCGCCCCCTGCTCTCGGACGCGAAGCCCGCGTACGTCGGCATCTCGTTCGTCGAGGTGGACCTGCCGGACGCCGATCTACGGCATCCCGTGAGCGCCGAGGTCGTCGGCGGCGGCATGATGATGGCGCTCGGCGCGGGCAAGGGCTTCCTGGCCCACCGTGAGACCGACGGCAGCCTGCACATCTACGTGGCGCTCGCCGTTCCCGAGGACGCGTTCGGGGACGTCGACTTCACGGACACCGAGGCCGCGAAGGCGTACACCCTGGAGCACTTCGCGGACTGGGACAAGAGCCTGCGGGCGCTGCTCGCCGACGCGGACGGGCCGCTGACCCCGCGGCAGATCCACGCGCTGCCGATCGGGCACCGCTGGGAGCGGGTGCCCGGGGTCACGCTGCTGGGCGACGCGGCCCATCTGATGTCGCCGTTCGCGGGCGTGGGCGCCAACCTGGCCATGCTCGACGGCGCCGAACTGGGCGAGGCGCTGGCCGCGCACCCGGGCGACACCGAGGCCGCGCTGGCCGCCTACGAGGCGAAGCTGTTCCCGCGCGGCGAGGAGTCGGCGGCGGAGTCCGCGGCGAACGGGGTCCTGATGTTCGGCGAGGACGCACCGCAGGGCATGCTCGACTTCTTCGCCAGCTTCGGCTGAGCCCCGATCAGCCCGAAGTCAGCGGGGCGACGGCGTACGGGTCACCCGCGCGACGAGGTCGATCCAGCCGGACTCCAGCCGTTCCATGGGCATTCCGCACTGCCTGGTCAGATGGTGGATCAGGGCGGGGTCGAGATAGGCCATGAGCGTCTGGGAGAGGAGATCGCAGTCGGCGTCCGGCAGGAGCTGCCGGAGCAGCATCATGACGTGGGTGCGCAGCGCCTGGAGCGCGGTGTGGGAGAAGCGGCGGGTGGGCTCCGGCTGGGCGGCCAGTTGCAGGTCCAGTTGCTCCGCCGAGCGGTACAGGACGGCCACACCGAACGCGCGCAGCCGCTCGACCGGCGGGGCTCCGGGGCCCAGCGGGGGCGGGCCGCCGAGGAAGTCGGCCTGGAGCGTCTGCGCGGAGTGGTCGAGCAGCGCCATCAGCAGGCCGGTGCGGTCGCCGAAGCGGCGGAAGACGGTCCCCTTGCCGACCTGGGCGGCGGCGGCGACCGCCTCCATGGTGACGCCGGCCACCCCGTGCTCGGAGATCAGCCGGGCGGCGGCCTCCAGCAGCTTGGCGCGGTTGCGGGCCGCGTCGGCACGCAGGCAGGGCTCGTCGGCGTAGGAGCTGACCTCCAGCAACTGGGGCTCGCTTATCGACTCCTCGGGCTTCGGGAAGGGCGGCAGGGCGCTGGACATGAAGACAGCGTAAAGCACGGGGAACAGAACTGGACCGCGGTCCGCTTAGCCTGGTACAACTTTTAAACGGACCTCGGTCCGGATCGTAACGGCAGTGTTTCAGCCCCCCTCTTGGAGTCCCCCATGTCTGTTCGTATCCTCGCGCTCGTCGGCAGCCTGCGTGCCGGCTCGCACAACCGCCAGCTCGCCGAGGCCGCCGTGAAGTTCGCGCCCGAGGGCGCCGACATCGAGATCTTCGAGGGTCTCGCCGAGATCCCGTTCTACAACGAGGACATCGACGTCGAGGGCGACGTTCCGGCCGCCGCCGCCAAGCTCCGCGAGGCCGCCGGCTCCGCCGACGCGTTCCTCTTCTTCTCCCCCGAGTACAACGGCACCATCCCGGCCGTCCTGAAGAACGCCATCGACTGGCTGTCGCGCCCCTACGGCGCCAGCGGCTTCGGCGGCAAGCCCGTCGTCGTGGTCGGCACCGCGTACGGCCAGTTCGGCGGCGTGTGGGCGCAGGACGAGACCCGCAAGGCCGTGGGCATCGCCGGCGGCAAGGTCGTCGAGGAGATCAAGCTCTCGATCCCCGGTTCCGTGACCCGCTTCGCCGAGACCCACCCGGCCGACGACGCCGAGGTCGCCGCCCAGCTGACCGAGGTCATCGCGCAGCTGCACGGCCTCGCGGGCGAGACCGTCGCCGCCTGATCCAGGCACCCCGCTCCACCGTCGAAGGGGCCGGAGTCCATCTGGACTCCGGCCCCTTCGTGTCCCAACGGCCGCTCCGGTCAGTCCAGTTCGGCAAGGCGCGGCACCGCGGGCGCCACGAACCGCTCGATCCACTCGACCGGTTCGCCGGTGCGCGGGCCCAGGATCACCGTGTCGACGCCGAACTTCGTGAAGCCGTCGATCTCCCGCAGGAACGCCTCGACATCGCCCGTGGTGACCGACTCGCCGGTGTGGACGATCGTCTTGCGGATACGGTCGTAGTCGCGCCCCAGGTTGTCGCAGTGCCCGCGCAGCACGTCGAGCTTGTGCCGCAGCTCGTCCGGCGTCGACACGATCAGGTTGCAGGCGTCGGCGTACTGGGCGACCAGCCGGAGGGTCTTCTTCTCACCGCCGCCGCCGATCATGATCTCGGGGTGCGGGCTGCTGACCGGCGCGGGCACGCACAGGGTCTCGGCGAGTCGGTAGTGCTTGCCCTCGAAGGGGCCGTTCGCCTCCGGGTCCCACATCTGGAGGCAGATCCGCAGGGTCTCCTCCAGCCGCTCGAACCGCTCCGCGACCGGCGGGTAGTGCACGCCGAGACCGTGGTGCTCACGGTCGTACCAGGCCGCCCCGATGCCCAGGGTGGCCCGGCCGCCGGACAGCACGTCGAGCGTGGTGGCGATCTTCGCGAGCAGTCCGGGCTGACGGTACGTCACCCCCGTCACCAGCGCGCCCAGTTGGAGCGTGGACGTCCGGCCCGCGAGAAAGCCCAGGGTCGTGTAGGCCTCCAGCATGGCGTCCTCGGCGCCGCCGTTGAACTCCATCTGGAAGTAGTGGTCCATCACCGAGAGCCAGCTGACGCCCGCCGCCTCGGCCGCTGCGCCCGCCGCGGCCAGCTCCGGTCCGACCGCGGCCGGCCCTCCGGGATGGTTGAACCGGTTGATGTGTACGCCGACCCGCATGCCCGACTCCCTTTCACGGTCCACTTCTCAGTGCACTTCGCGGTCCACCCGGACCTACCGTCCCTCGTGACGGTAGGTCTTCGAGCGCTCTCGAAGTCAAGCTCCACGCCTACGGCTTGACGGCGGGTTCCTCGCCCTGCGTCCTCGTGGCCCACAGGCTGGTGAACGTCGTCACCGCGAGGACCAGCACGATGAAGCCGAGGGAGAAGGGGATGGAGATCTCCGGGACGTGCACGCCGGACTCGTGCAGGGCGTGCAGCACCAGTTTGACGCCGATGAAGCCGAGGATGATCGACAGGCCGTAGCTGAGGTGGACGAGTTTCTTCAGCAGGCCGCCGATGAGGAAGTAGAGCTGGCGCAGGCCCATCAGGGCGAAGGCGTTGGCGGTGAAGACGATGTACGGGTCCTGGGTGAGGCCGTAGATCGCGGGGATGGAGTCGAGGGCGAAGAGCACGTCGGTGGAGCCGATGGCGAGCATCACGACCAGCATCGGGGTCATGATGCGCTTGCCGTTCTCCGTGATGAACAGCTTGGTGCCGTGGTAGCGGTCGGCCACGCCGAAGCGGCGTTCGGCGATCTTGAGGAGCTTGTTCTCCTCGTACTCGTCCTCGTGTCCGCCCTTGCGGGCGTCCTGGACGAGCTTCCAGGCGGTCCAGATCAGGAACGCGCCGAAGATGTAGAACACCCAGGAGAACGTGGAGATGATCGCGGCACCGGCCGCGATGAAGCCCGCGCGCAGCACCAGGGCGACGAGGACGCCGACCATGAGCACCCGTTGCTGGTACTGGGACGGCACCGCGAACTTGCCCATGATCAGCACGAAGACGAAGAGGTTGTCGACGCTCAGCGACTTCTCGGTGATGTACCCGGCGAAGAACTCCCCGGTCGGTCCGCTCCCGCCGTAGATGAGCAGTCCGAGTCCGAACAGGCAGGCCAGGACGACCCAGACCACGGTCCAGACGCCGGCTTCCTTGATGGAGACGTCGTGGGGTTTGCGGCCGATGAGGAAGTCGACTCCGACGAGGGCGCACAGGGCGGCGATCGTCAGCAGCCAGACGGTCAGGGAGATGTTCACGGGTGGTGCTCCTGGTACATGAATCAGCAGATGGGGGGATACAGGGGGTCCACAGGGATTTCGACATCGTTGTCTGCGCGAGGTATCCCTTCCACATCCCGCAGATGAACAACAGATCACGTCCTGACAAGGCACCCGCCGTCCGGCGGAGAGGTTCCGCCGGACGGCGGAGGACGGATCGCGGGTAGACGCGCGGAGTATGGCAGTACGAGCCGCCGCGCCCAGCGTCAGGAGAAGCGCATGACGTCCACCCCGCCCCCGCCCCCGTTCGACCCCGAACTCGCCGCGGCGCTGGAGTTGATCAAGGAGTTCATCTCGCCCGGGATGACGATGGAGGACATCGAGGAGATCCGCCTGGGTCCGGCGATCACGGAGTCGATGCAGCTGGACCTGACCCTGGACGGGGCCTTCGCCGTCGAGGACCGGGAGGTGCCGGGACCGGTCGGCGAACCCGCGATCTCGCTGCTGATCTGCCGCCCGACCGCGCCGGCCACGGAAGGTGCGCTGCCCGTCATCTATCACGTGCACGGCGGCGGGATGGTGCTCGGCAACAACCGGGTCGGGGTGACCGGGGCGCTGGACTACGCGCGGGAGCTGGACGCGGTGGTGGTGTCGGTGGAGTACCGGCTGGCGCCCGAGCATCCGCATCCGGCGCCGGTCGAGGACGTGTACGCCGGTCTGCTGTGGACGGCGGAGCACGCGAAGGAGATCGGCGGTGATCCGGAGCGGATCGTCATCATGGGCGCGAGCGCCGGCGGCGGGCTGTCCGCCGCGCTGGCCCTGCTCGCCCGTGACCGCGGCGGACCGCGTCCCATCGGGCAGCTGCTGCTGTGCCCGATGCTCGACGACCGCAACGACACCCCGTCCGCCCGCCAGATGGCCGGCGTCGGCATCTGGGACCGCACGGCCAACGAGACCGGCTGGACCGCTCTTCTGGGCGACCGCCGCGGCACCCCCGACGTGTCGCCGTACGCGGCACCGGCCCGTGCGGAGGACCTCACCGGGCTGCCCCCGGCGTTCCTGGACGTCGGCTCGGCGGAGACCTTCCGCGACGAGGTGGTCACCTACGCCTCCCGCCTCTGGCAGTCGGGCGGCGTCGCCGAGCTCCACGTCTGGCCCGGCGGCTTCCACGGTTTCGACGGCTTCGCGCCACAGGCGGCGGTGTCGCAGGCGGCCCGGGCCGCGCATGTGAGCTGGCTGCGGAGGCTGCTGGCGGCGGCTTGAGCGGCGTGGGAGCGGGGCCGCGGTGACCAGGGGCGTGCCGCGGCGGCTCTTGCCTTGGCCGGGCGGCTTCCACACGGTTCGACGGGTTCACTCCGCGGGCGGCGGTCTCGCGGGCGACTCGGGCCGCGGAGGCTGTCGGCAGCGGCTCAAGGGACGTGGGAGCGCGGCCGCGGTGACGTCGGTGTGTTGTCGCGGCCACTCGACCGGGCGCCCCTCCGCCGGAGGCACGGCACACCAGACGCAGAGGCCGCCGGCGGCTTGAATCCACGACCGCGGCGACTCCGGCGCGCTGTGCGCGGGCGGCACACCAGGGAAGCTCTCCAGTCGCCGCCGTCCAGGGACACACCGTGCGGGATACCCACGCCCTGTCCCTCCTCTCCGCCGGTGGCATGCCGCACCATGGACCTATGAAAGAGCTGGCCGGGCGCCTGACCGCGCTGGATCCGGACGCCGGTGCCGCCGTGCGGGTCATCGGGTACTTCGATCGGCTCGCCGAGTCGCGGGCCGGTCTTGAAGCACTGGTGCGCGGGGCGGCGGTGCTGGCCGGGTGTGCCGCGCGGCTGGTCGACGCCGAACGGCGGGTCCGGGTGCGGGTCGAGGCGGACGGTACGCGCAGGGACAGCGCGTCGCCGCCGGATCCCGCCTGGCCGTCCGCCGCGCTGACGCCGGGCGGGGCCTCCGCGCTCTGGCTGGAGCGTACGGCTCAGGCGGCGCCCAGTGTCGTCGACGCGGTGATCCTGGAGCGGGCGGCCGGTGCCGTACGGCTCGTGCTCGATCGCACCCGGGGCCGGGTTCCCGCCGACGACCCGGAGCTGATCGAGACCCTGCTCGACGGCACGGCTCCCGAGGCGGCCCGGCTGCACGCGGCCCGCCGCCTCGGCCTCGACCCGGCCGACCCCGCGACCCGGGCCCGGGTTCTCGCCCCGCTCGACGGACGGCCCCGGGTCGTCGCCGCGCCGCGGGACACCGGTACGTCCGGCCCGCGACCCGTGTCGGACAGCGATCCGCAGGCGATCCCGGACGGCTCCGGCACCCAACCACCGCACCCGGACGCCGAGTTGCCCGCCGGCCGGCTGGGCATCGGCCCCGCCGTCCCCGTACTGGACCTGCCCCGCTCCTGGGCCGCCGCCCGCACCGCCCTGCGCTTCACCGCCGACGGCACCGCACAGGACCCCGGCCAGCGCATCGTGCACGCCGACGAACTCGGCGGCATCGCCCTCCTCGCCGGACTGGTCGCGCCGGGCGCCGAACCACCGCCCGACGTCCACGACGTGGAAGCGGCGGCGGCCAACGCACCCTGGCTGCTGGCCACGTTGAACGCCGTGGCCACCACGACGAGCCTGCGCGCGGCGGCCACCGAGATCAATGTCCACCACTCCACACTCCAGGACCGGCTGACCCACGCGGAGTCCTTGCTGGGCTGGCCGGTACGGACTCCGCAGGGGCGGCTACGGCTGCAACTGGCCCTGGCGATGCGGCACTTGGCGCGGCCGTAGGGGCGGTCGGGGACGGCGGCGGCCGGAAGCGGCCGGGTTGCCGCCCTCCCCTCATCTCGCCGTGCCCTCGTGACCAGCCGCCGTAGAACTCGCCGTCGTCTCCCTGGACGCGCGCACCGAGCGCTCGCGCCACCTCGCGCATCTTGGCGACGAGGAGGTCACTCGGGTTCTTGGCGATGTTCCCGCGCTCGTCCCGCCAGTCCTGGCGCCGGGTGATGTGGATGTCGTATGCCATACCTGTGGACCGTATCCGCCCGCACTGACAACAAACGGGCACGCAAGGCGAGTTGGCCATCCAGAAGCCACCCGGAATTCCTGATTCGGTGCGGCCGAGGGGGAGTCATAGCAAGCGCTTGTCGCTACATTTTGACATGACCGCCGCATCACCCTCCCCCTCTGTCACTCCGCAGGAGGCACTTCCCCATGCGCAGACTCATCGCCTGTCTGGCGGCCGCGGTCGCGGCCCTGGGCGGGCTCACGGTGGCCGCCGCGACACCGGCCGCCGCCGCAGGTTCGGGCAGCTTCAACGTGCTCACGTACAACGTCGCCGGGCTGCCGGAGTGGTTGTCCAGCGCCTCGACGCCGCGCGACACGAGCACCACCGCGATCGGCACGCGCATCGCCCCGTACGACATCGTGAACGTGCAGGAGGACTTCAACTACCACGCCTACCTGTACTCCACCGACACCCACCCCTACCGCACCGCGACCAGCGGCGGCGCCGGTATCGGCAGCGGGCTCAACACCGTCTCCAACTACGCCTGGGACGGCGACGACTTCGAGCGGGTCGGCTGGAACTCCTGCCAGATCGACTCGGGCGACTGTCTGACGCCGAAGGGCTTCACCTTCATGCGGGAGAGGCTGTCCGAGGGGGTGTACGTCGACTTCTACAACCTGCACACCAACGCGGGTACGAACGACGGCGACGAGGCCTCCCGTGCGGACAACCTCAACCAGCTCACCTCGTTCATCGGCGCCCACTCGGCGGGCAACGCCGTCGTGGTGATGGGTGACACGAACACCCGTTACACCCGCACCGCCGACACCATCGCCGAGTTCGGCGCGGCCAACGGACTCACCGACGCCTGGGTCAAGCTGATCCGCGGCGGCGTCGCGCCGACCAAGGGCAGCGACGCGCTGGTGTGCGACCAGACCGGGGCCACCGTCCCCAACACCTGCGAGGTGGTGGACAAGGTCCTCTACCGCAGCAGCAAGCTGGTCACGCTCAACGCGACCTCGTACAACAACGAGCACGCCAAGTTCCTGAACTCCGACGGGCTGATGCTCTCCGACCACGACCCGATCACGGTCGGCTTCACCTGGTCGCAGAACGCGGACTTCCAGCTCAGCGACCAGTTCGGCGGCCCGCACGGCGACTACTACCAGGACATCGACAGCGTCCCGGCCGCCGCCCGCGCCACCAAGATCTCGCTGCGCTCCGGCTCCCGCGTCGACCAGGTCGGCATCACCCTCGCCAACGGAACGACGCTCACCCACGGCGGCACCGGCGGCACCGCGTCCTCACTGACGCTGGGCAGCGGCGAGTACGTGACGACGGCGTACCTGTGCGAGGGCAAGTACAGCGACACCACGCGGATCTTCTACGCGAAGTTCACCACCAACCTGGGCAACACCCTGGCCGGTGGCACCACCACCTCGGACTGCGTGACCCGCACCGCACCGTCCGGCTGGCAGATCGCCGGCTTCCACGGGCGCTCCGGCGACGAGCTGGACAAGGTCGGCTTCATCTACACGAAGCGCTGACCCGTCGCCGTAGCGACGAAGTGCCGGGCACCGTACGGCAGTTGAGAGCCGGATCATCCGCGACCGCGGGTGGTCCGGCTCGCCGCGTTCCGGCCGCCCTACGCGAACGCCGGGGGTACCAGTCGCCCGCGCGAGATGAGTGAGGTGGCCTGCTTCAGGCGGTGGACGTGGATGCTCACGCCGTAGCCGTCGATGCCCGCCACGGCGGCGACCTTGGTGGTCAGGTACCGGTACAGGTCCTCCGTGTCGCGGCAGATGACGACGACCATGACATTGGAGTCACCGCTGATGGCGGCTGCGAAGGCGACCTCGTCGTGGTCCGCGAGTTCCTCGCCGACGCGTTCGAGGCGGGCCGGGGCGACGCGCAGCCACAGGGTGGCGTTGAGCTCGAAGCCGAAGCGCGCGGAGAGCAGTTCGACGTCGTAGGCGAGCGCCCCCGAGTGCTCCAGGGCGTCCAGCCGGCGGGCCACGCGGGCCGTGGACCAGCCGGTGACGTCGGCGAGCTGGGTGTGCGTGGCGCGGCCGTCCTCCGCGAGGGCGTCGAGGAGCGGGGCGTCCTCGTCGGTGAGGCGTACGGGTGGTCCGGTGGGCATCTCGGGCCGGTCGCCGACGAGTTGACGGATCTGACCGGGCGTCAGCCGACCGCCGTAGCCCGTCCAGTCGCTCACTCCGGACGTGCCGAAGGGATGGATGAGCAGGTCGATGCTCACGTCGAGGACCGAGGCGGACTTGGGCAGTTGACGCAGCAGGACGTCGTCGCGTGACACGTGCAGCGGGGCGCTGATGACGCAGATGATCTCCGAACCGCCGGACGCGAGCCCCGCGTAGGCGATGTCGGGGCGTCGGGCAAGCGCGTCGGCGAGCGTGCCGACCCGGTCGGGGCGGCAGCGGATCCGGGCCACCCAGCGCGCGTCGCCGTGGACGGCGGGGTCGACCAGACCGACCACCCGCATCACCCCGGAGCGGCGCAGGGCGTGGAAGCGGCGGGCGGCGGTCTGCTCCGAGACCCCGGCCACCTCGCCGATCAGCCGGAACGAGGCGCGCGGCGCGCACTGTAGCGCGCGGAGGATTTTCCCGTCGACGTCGTCTGTCATGAGGGAAGTGTGACACTCGAGGGTCGCGATATAGAGGTTTCTCGTCGCATCCCGGCCGTACGTTGGTGATTGTCCATGGTGGAGCTGATCCTGGGGCGCGTGCCTGTTCGAGTTCGAAGGCATCGCATTCGAGAAGGAGAGTTCCCCGTGAACGTCACGACCCCGGCGAGCGGGCGGCCCGGCCGGCGGGCGGCCACCCTCGTCATGGCCTGCCTCGGCGTCTTCGTCGCCTACTTGCCGGTAACCACGGTCGCCGTGAGCCTGCCCGCCATCCAGTCGGCGCTGAACGCGTCGACCTCCCAACTGGCCTGGGTCCAGGACGCGTTCGTCCTGCCCATGGCCGCGTTCATCCTCACCGCCGGTGTCTTCGGCGATGTGCACGGACGCAAGAAGGTGTTCCTGGCGGGCCTGTTGTTCTCCGCCGCCGGTGCGGCCGTGGCACTGTCCGCGCAGTCAGTGCACGTGCTGTGGATCGGCCAGGCGCTGGCCGGTCTCGGCGCGGCGGCCCTGCTGCCGACCACCCTGGCGCTGATCAGCCACGCGGTGCCCGACCACCGGGAGCGCGGCAAGTTCATCGGCGTGTGGGCGACCGCCCTCATGGCCGCGCTGGCCGTCGGCCCGCTGATCGCGGGCGTCATCCTCGACCACGCCGCCTGGCGCTGGATCTACCTCATCTCCGTCCCCGTCCCGCTGATCGCGCTGGGCGTCGCCGCCCGGCTGCTGCCCGACTCACGGGCACCGCACGGCCGGAAGCTGGACTGGCCCGGCCAGCTCACCGCGACCCTCGCCATCACCGCACTCGTCTACGGCGTGATCGAGGGCGGCGCCGGTTCCTTCACGGACGTCAAGGTCATGGTGGCGCTGTTCACCGCGGTGGCCGGCGGGGTCGCGTTCGTGTTCGCCGAGCGGCGCAGTGACAGCCCGATGCTGGACCTGACGCTGTTCCGCAGCCCGGCGTTCACCGCCACCACGCTGGTCGCGATGATCACCTTCCTGGCGCTGATCGGCTTCTTCTTCCTGCTCAGCCTCTACTTCGGCCTGGTGCAGCAACTCGACACGCTCCAAGCGGGGTTGCGGCTGCTCATGGTCACCGCGGCGGCGATCGTGGTCGGCCAGCCGGTCGGCCGGCTGATGCACCGGGTCGCCCCGCGCGTCCTGATCACCGGTGGTCTGCTGGTCATCTCCGGCGCGCTGTTCTCGCTGACCGGCGTCGACGCCGACACCTCGTTCGCGTCCATCGCCTGGCGGCTGGCGCTGCTGGGCCTGGGCATCGGCACCGTCCTGACGCCGATGACCGCGACGGCGGTGGGCTCCGTGCCGTATCAGCAGGCGGGGATGGCCGCGGCCGGCAACAACGCGTTCCGGCAGGTCGGCGGCGCGCTGGGCCCGGCCGTCCTGGGCGCCCTGCTCACCACCAAGGCACTCGACACGCTCCCCGGTCACCTCGCCGACGCCGGGGTGACGGGCGCGACCCAGCGAAGCATCGTCTCGACCGCCGACGCGGGCGGCCTCGGCGCCGTCGCCCACATGAACCTCGGCGCGGACACCGGCCGGGCCCTGGGCGCGCTGGGCGACTCCTTCCTGGACGGCATGAGGCTGTGCCTGGTGGTCGCCGGCTCGCTGACCCTCCTCGCCGCGCTGGTGTGCGTGCTGCTGCTGCGCCGCCCGCGACAGGCCTCTTCGGCTACGGCGGCTCCGGTGGCCGGTACGAGCACAGCCACCGCTGGGGCGCCGACGGCAGCTGTCGCAGCGGCAGTTGACGCCGCACCGAACCGCTGACGCGCGAACCACCCACGGGCGGGACCCCGTTGCACCATTTCGGGGCCCCGCCCGCTGTCACCTCAGATCGACACGGCGACGGCGGTGAACGTCGTGGCGGGCGTCTGCGGGCTGGTGAAGCGGGCGTTGACGAGATAGAGCCGGTTGCCGAAGCGGGCGGCGGTCGTGGGTATGTCGAAACGCGGGTCGGTGATCGTACGGCGCAGGGTCGCCGTGGTGACCTTGGCGTCGAGGTCGAACACGCTGATCCGGTTCAGCCGGTTCTGGACGACGTACAGGGTCCGGCCGATCCGGAACAGGCCGTCCCCGTTGGCCACGTCGGACGCGCCGCTCAGGGCGACCTCGGTGGCGTGGCCGGACCTGAGGGACACGTTGTAGAGCTTGCCGGGGTTGCTGCTGACCACGATGAGGCCGTGTCCGTCCGGGGTACCGACGATGCCGTTCGCGTTGTTCACCCCGGGCGTCTGCACCCAGTCGCCGGTGAGCGGCAGGGCGGTGACCTCGCCCGTGCGGCCGCGGGGCACGCCGTAGAGCACCGCGTCGAGCGAGTCGGTGAACCAGGCGCGGTCGCCGAGCAGGGTGACGTCGTTGATGAAGTGGCCGGTGGCGGGCGTGAGTTGATAGGTCGTCAGCACCTCGCCCGTGCGGGAGTGGACGACTCTCGCGGCCCCGGTGCTGCCGGCGACGTACAACAGCCCGTCGTGGTCCAGCTTCAGGCCGACCGACACCAGGCCGGTGGCGCCCTCGGAGAGGATCTCGCCCTCGCCGGTGCGCAGGTCGGTGCGGTAGATGGCGCCGTTCACCCGGGAGCCCATGTAGGCGTACGGCCTGCTGCCGATGGCTATGCCCTCGGGGAGGAAGCCGTCGGGCAGCGGGAACTCCGTCGGCCAACGGGCCGGTGCGGTCGACGAGTTGGCGCTTGCCGTGCCGGTGCCGGTGGTCACGGCGAGGGCGGTCAGGGCGGCACCGCCGAGCAGGGCGCGCCGGGTGGGGTGGGGGTGTGCGGCTGAGTGGATCCGGGTCATCGTTCGGGCCTCCGGGGACGAGTGGGGGTGAACGGGGGCTGGTGGAACGGTGGTCGATGGACGGCTGGTGATGGAAGGCTGGTCGGGCGAACTCGGGGACTCGGGTGAGCCCAAAGGACTCGGGGTTCGGGGCTCAGCGCTCGGGGTTCAGGGCCCGAGACTCGGGTGAAATCTTCTTCAACTCCGCCCCAAGGCCCGGTATTCGGGTAACGGCCCATCACTCCCCGGAGTTCCCACGCGCCTCGCCCGTATCCGCACGCGCGGCCGCACCCAGCCGTGGCGCGGCCGCTGCGGTCCGGTCCCTGGCCGCGCGGGTCAGTTCGCGCCGGACGGCCGGTGCATACGTTTCCTCCAACACCCGTGGGACGGGACGACAGAGGAGGCAGGCTCGTGACGGAAAGCCAGTTGGACACGTGTGTGATCGGGGCGGGGCCTGCCGGGCTGGCCATGGCCAGGGCGCTGGCGGAGCGGGAGCTGCCGTACACGCATCTGGAGCGGCACACCGGGCTCGGCGGTATCTGGGACATCGAGAACCCGGGCGGCCCGATGTACGAGTCGGCCCACTTCATCTCCAGCAGGACCCTGTCGGGCTTCGGCGGTTTCCCGATGCCGGACCACTTCGCGGACTATCCGCCGCACCGGCAGATCCTGTCGTATCTGCGGTCCTTCGCCGACGCCTACGGGCTGAGCGACCGGATCGAGTTCGGTGTCGGGGTGCGGAGCGTCGAGAAGAACGCGGACGGCACCTGGACGGTCGTCCGGACCGACGGGCAGGAGAGCCTGCACGCCCAGGTCGTGGTGTGCACGGGCTCGCAGTGGCACCCCAACATCCCTGAGATTCCCGGGAAGTTCGACGGGGAGGTCCGGCATACCGCCGGCTATCGCAGCGCGGAGGAGCTGCGGGGCAAGCGGGTACTCGTCGTCGGTGCGGGGAACTCCGGCTGCGACATCGCGTGCGACGCGGCCCGGACGGCGGACCAGGCGGTGATCAGCATGCGGCGCGGGTACTGGTTCATCCCGAAGCATCTGTTCGGGCGGCCGGTGGACACCATCGCCAACAGCGGGCCGCATCTGCCGATGTGGCTGGCGCAGCGCGTCTTCGGCGGACTGCTGCGGATCGTCAACGGCGATCCGACGCGCCTGGGCCTGCAGAAGCCGGACCACAAGCTCTTCGAGACGCACCCGGCCATCAACTCGATGCTGATCCACCACCTCCAGCACGGCGACATCACCGCCAGGCCCGGCATCGCCCGCGCCGAGGGCAGCACCGTGCACTTCACGGACGGCACGAGCGACGACTTCGATCTCGTCCTGCTGGCGACGGGCTACGTCCACAAAGTCCCGGTCGCACAGCGGTACTTCGGCGACGAACAGCATCCCGACCTGTATCTGTCGTCGTTCTCCCGCGAGCACCAGGGCCTGTTCGGGATCGGGTTCGTCGAGACCAACTCCGGCGCTTACCAACTCTTCGACAGCCAGGCGCAGTTGATCGCCGGGTATCTGAACGACGCGCGTCACGGTCTGCCCAGCGCCGAGCGGTTCACGCAGATGGTCCGCGCCGACCGCCCCGATCTGTCCGGCGGGCTGAAGTTCGTCGCCTCGCCCCGCCACACGGGCTACGTCGACAGCGGGGCGTTCGTGAAGTACCTCGGCAAGGTCGCCCGGCAGATGGGCTGGCGCACCGAGGGCCAGGCACCGCCGGCGCGGTCCGCCGCCCGGCGCGTGGAGGCGACGGCATGAGCGGGAGGTTCGACTTCACCGACAAGGTCATGCTGGTCACCGGCGGCGCGGGCGGCATCGGCAGCGCGCTGTGCCGGCGCTTCGCCGCGGGTGGTGCGCGCTGTGTCGTCGTCGACATCGACGGGGTCCGTGCCGAGAAGGTGGCCGCCGGGCTCCCGGGCGTCGGCCACACCGGCATCGGCTGCGATCTGCTGCAACGCGCCGACCTGGAGCGGCTGTTCGAGCGGATCGCCGATGACTACGGCCGTCTCGACGTGCTGGTGAACAACGTGGGGATGACCAGCTCGGAGCGCTTCGACGTCCGCAGCGTCGAGAGCATCGAGCGGGAGATCACCCTCAACCTGACCTCCCCGCTGGTCGCGACCCGGATCGCGATCCCCCTGCTGAAGGCATCCCGCGACGCCCGGGTGGTCACCACGGTCTCCCTCGGCGGGATCTTCCCGCTGGGCGAGACCCCGATCTACACGGCATCCAAGTTCGGGCTGCGCGGCGCGATGCTCGCCATCGGGCTCGACCTGCGCGGCAAGGGCATCCTCGCCGGATCGGTGCTCCCGTCGGCGACCGACACCAGGATGCTGCGCCAAGAGGCCGTGGACGGCGGCAACTCCATGCAGTTCCAGGACCAGCCGCAACAGCCCGCGAACGTCGTCACGGCCGTCGTGAGCCTCCTCGACAGGCCCCGTCTGGAGGCCTACCCGCGGTCCGGCGAGTCCCGTCTGGTGCGGTTCGCGATGCTCGCGCCGAACCTGCTGCCCAGGGTCTTCCCCCTGTTCCGCAAGCGCGGCGACCGCGGCATGGCCCGCTATCTGGAGGAACTCCGCCGCCGCGGACTGGCCCGACAGACCGACGGACGCTGGGAGTTGGTGGAGGAGGCATGACCAGGCGCGACACGCTGCACGTCATCAACCCCGCCACCGGCGAGCCGATCACCAGCCTCCCCGCCGCGAGCGCCGACGACGTCACCAAGGCCGCCGAACAGGCCCGGCACGTCTACGACTCCGGTGTGTGGTCGCGGCTTCCGGTCCGGGAACGCGCCGCCGTACTGCTGCGCCTGGCCGACCTGATGGAACGCGACGCCGAGACCCTCGCCCGGCTGGACAGCGAGGACGCGGGCAAGCCCATCACGGAGTGCCGTACGGGGGACGTGCCGGGCGCGATCGAGACGATCCGCTGGTTCGCCGAGGCGGCGGACAAGGTGTTCGGCCGGATCGCGCCGAGCGGACCCGACGGCCTCGGTCTCCTCACCCGCGAACCGGTCGGCGTGGGCGCGGCGATCCTCCCGTGGAACTACCCCCTGGCGATGGCCAGTTGGAAGATCGGCCCCGCCCTCACCGCGGGCAACTGCCTGCTGGTCAAACCGGCCGAGGCGACCCCGCGTTCGACCCTGCACCTGGCCGCCCTCGCCACCGAAGCAGGCCTCCCAGAGGGCGTGCTCACGGTCCTCCCCGGCTACGGCGAGGAAGCCGGGGCGGCCCTCGCCCGCGACCCCGTCGTCCAGGCCCTCTCCTTCACCGGCTCCACCACGACCGGCCGCCACATCCTCCGGGCGGCAGCCGACAGCAACTTCAAGCGCGTCTCCCTGGAGATGGGCGGCAAGAGCCCGCAGGTGTTGCTGGCCGACGCGCTCTCCTACGGCGACGAGCTGATCGGCGACATGATCGAGGCCGCGTTCCTGACGATGGGGCAGAACTGCACCGCCGGTTCAAGGGTGTTGGTGCACCACAGCATCGCCGAGGAGGTCGTGGAGCGGTTCACGGCCGCCGCGAGGGACCTCGTCATCGGCGATCCGGCCGACCCGCGCACGCAGCAGGGGCCGCTCATCAACCGCGCCGCCTTCGACCGGGTCGCCGGTGCCGTGGATGCCGCCCGGGCGGCCGGCGCCCAGATCCACGCCGCGGGACTCCCCCACGGGCTGCCCGCGCGCGGTGCCTACTACCCGCCCACCGTGATCATCCGCGCGCCCGCCGAAAGCGCCGTACTCACCAGGGAGTTGTTCGGTCCCGTGGTCACCGTCGAGACCTTCGGCTCGGAGGACGAGGCGGTGCGGATGGCCAACGCCACCGAGTACGGGCTCGCCGCCTCGGTCTGGACCCGCGACCTCGACAGCGCGCTGCGGCTGGCCCGGGGCATCGAGGCGGGCGTGGTCTCCGTGAACGCGTACAGCGAGGGGGACATCACCACTCCCTTCGGTGGCTGGAAGCAGTCCGGGTTCGGCGGAGTGGAGAAGTCGACGAACGCCTTCGACCAGTGGACGCGGGAGAAGACGGTCTGGATCCGCACCCGTTGAGCGAGTCATCCGTACCCGTTGAGGGAGTCAGGGGGTAAAGCGCCCTGGAACCCGGCCGGTTGACGGCGTCACGCGCGGTGCGTCGCCGCCCGGAGCAGCTGCTCCCGTAGCTGGACCGGAGAGGTGCCGTGCCAGCGGCGTACCGCGCGGCGCAGGGCGCGTTCGTCGGAGAATCCGGCGCGGCGGGCGATCTCACGGAGCGTCAGCTCCGGGCGCAGCAGGAGCTGTTCGACGCGTTCCCGGCGTACTCCCTCGGCCAGTGCCTCGTACGTCGTGCCGCAGTCGGCGAGTCTGCGGCGCAGGGTCCGTTCGCTCGTCGCGTGCCGTCGTGCCTGTTCGCCGAAGGACGGGATCACCGGGAGGCTCTGCGCGACGGACACCTCCAGGACTTCGAGGAGGTCCTGCTGGTCGGTGCGGGAGGCCAGTTGGGCGTCGAGTGTCTCCAGGGTCGAGGCGTAGGTCACCGGGTCACGGCCGGGCATCCGGGCGCCGGCCCAGGCGGGGTCGATGACGATGCGGTCGGCCGGGGCGCGGAAGCGGACCGGGCAGCCGAACAGGGCGCCGTAGAGCTCCTGTCGGCGGGGTGGCGGCGAGGAGAACTCGACCACGCGCGGGGCGAAGTCCGGGCCGACGGCGAGCCGGGAGAGGGTGACCACGGAGGCGAACCCCTCCTCGATGAGGAAGGACGCCACGCTCGGGTCGATGGCGGGGTCGGGGAGGTCGGCGCGCAGGACGAAGGCGCCGTCCTCGCCGAGCCCGGTGGACCACACGGTCATCGCGCCGGAGAGGTTCTGGTAGTTCACGCCGGTCTCGATGGCGTGCCGCAGGGTGTCGGCGGCCATCAGCGCGAAGCCGAGCAGCCCCCATGCGGTCAGGTGCTGTGCCGCGCCGACCTTGAGGCCCAGCCGCTCGTCCCCGGTGAGTTCCACCGCGTGCCGGATCACCGCGCCGCCCTGCCGGTACGACACCCGCAGCGCGGCCGAGCGCATGAGGGTGTCGTCCAGGCCGACCTCGCTCAGCAGGGGCCGCAGGTCGATGCCGCGTGCGTCGGCGACGATGACGAGATAGCGCAGGATGTTCGGCTGGATCGTCGCCGACGTGCTGCGGCTGGTCCCGTGCGGGTCCGCCGGGGCCGGGGCAGGGAACATCGCACTCACCTCCTCGTGGGCGACCACCGTAAGCACCCGGGCGGCACCGGTCGCGGCGCTGGCCGCCGAAGTCCCCTCAACGGCCCCCGGCGTCCTGCGTCCGTCCCGCCCCGGCTGACTACGGTCTGTGCATGTCAGTCAGCACTCCGGGCCGGGCCCGGGTCGGGCGCCCCGCCGACAGGGCTGGTGCCCGAAGGGCGACGACCCTCGCGTTCGCCGCGCAGGGCATGTCCGTCGCCGCCGTGTACACGACCGTCCCCGCGGTCACGGAACACCTGAGGCTGTCCCCGCTCCTGACCACCGCCACGCTGGTGGGGGTGGCCCTGACGGCGGGGGTCGGCAGCTTCCTGGGACTGGCCGCGGTCCGCGTCGCCGGCCCCGTCGCCACGATGCGCGGGGCCCTGCTCACGGCCGCCACCGCGCTCACGCTGATCGGCTGGGCGCCCGGCACGGCGACCGTTATCTGCGCGTACGTCCTTTTCGGCCTGGCGGTCGGCGGCCTCGACGTCGGCGTCAACACCCGGGCCGCCGCGATCGAACGCGCCTACGGCCGCAGTGTCTTCGGGTCGTTCTACACGGCGTGGAGCGTGGGCGGCGTGCTCGCGGCCCTGCTCACCGCCGGGGTGGCCCGGCTGGACCGGCCGGTGGGCGTCGGCCTGGCCGTACAGGCGGGCGTCCTGTTGGCCGTCGCCGTCTGCCTGCGCACGCACGCTCTTCCCGCCTCCCAAGTGCCTTCTGCGCAGCCGCCGTTGGGGCGGCGGTTGTGGCTGCGGCTCCTCCCCTTCGGGCTGGTCCTCCTCGTCGTCTACGTCGTGGACTCGACCGTCTCCGCCTGGTCGGCGGTGTATCTGCGGCAGACCCTCGGCGCGTCCCTCGCGGTGGCGCCGATGGCGTACGCGGCGTACCAGGCCGGCACGGTCGTCGGGCGCGCGACCGTGGACCGGCTGGTGCAGCGGGTCGGTACGGTCGCCGTCGTGCGCACGGCCGCCCTGGTGGTGGCGGGCGCCCTGGTGGGCATGGCCATGGCTCCGAGCTGGCCGTTCGCCGTGCTCGCGGCGGGAGTCGTGGGGCTGGGGGCCTCGGTGCTGGCCCCGCTGTGTCTGGCCTCCGCCGCGCGGTTGCGGCCCGGCGCCTCGGAGACGGTGCTGGCCCGGCTGAACCTCTTCAACTACGCCGGCGTCGTCACCGGCGGCGCGGTGAGCGGACTCCTCGGCTCCACCGGCGAGTTCCGGCTAGCGTACGCGGCACCGGCCGCGCTGGCGGTGCTCGTCCTGACCGGTGCCCGGCACTTCACGCGGCCGCCGGGGACATCCGGGGCATAGGAAACGAGCCAGGCAATGGGCGGGATATGGCCAACCCATGGGCAGGCGGCAATCGGTCGTTCAACCGGCGCTGCCAGCGTCGCGCCCATGAACACTCCTCGCATGGGCCTCCCCGACCGGCTCGCCGACACCCTGAGCATGCCCGAGCAACACGAATACCTCCGCCGCGCCTTCTCCCGCCGCGGTCTGCTGCGCGGTGGCGCGGTCGCCGCGACCGGGGTCGCCCTCGCGGGCGGCTCCGCCGGACTCGCGGCGGCGGCGACGCCCACGCTCGTGCCGGGTTCCGCCACCGCGGCTGTGCACGGTTCGCTGGTCGCGCCGTTCGGCCGGCACATCGCCTACGGCGCCGATCCGCGGACGCAGATGCGGGTGTCGTGGCAGGTGCCGCTCCCGGTGCGGAAACCCTTCCTCCGGATCGGCAGGAGTCCCCTCGACCTGAGCCACCGCATACCGGCCGAGGTGCGCGACCTGTTCACTCCGGCCGGGATCGGCAAGAGCGCAGACATCGACCAGTACTACGTGCACGCCGCGCTGGACAACCTGAGCCCCGACACCACGTACTACTACGGTGTCGGCCACGACGGCTTCGACCCGGCCGACCCGGGCGCCGCGCACACCGTCTACTCCTTCACCACCGCGCCCCGGACGCACAGCACCCGGCCGTTCACGTTCACCGCCTTCGGTGACCAGAACCCGAGTTACACCTCGATCGGCCTCAACGCCCTTGTCCAGGCGCAGAATCCGGCGTTCCATCTGCACGCGGGCGACATCTGCTACGCGGAGGAGACCGGGCACGGGCTGCCCGGGGACGCGAGCAACTACGACGCCCGCCAATGGGACTCGTTCCTCGCGCAGATCGAACCGCTGTCGAGCCGGGTGCCGTGGATGGTGGCGTTCGGCAACCACGACATGGAGTCCTGGTACTCCCCCAACGGCTACGGCGGCAACGAGGCCCGGTTCACCCTCCCCGGCAACGGTTTTGACGCCGCGTCAGCTCCCGGCGTGTACTCCTTCGTCCACGGCAACGTGGGCGTGGTATCGGTCGACGCGAACGACGTGTCGTACGAGATCCCCGCCAACAAGGGCTACACCGGCGGCAAGCAGACCGCCTGGCTCGACAAGCGGCTCACCGAACTCCGGGCCCGTGCGGACGTCGACTTCGTCGTCGTCTTCCACCATCACTGCGCCTTCTCGACCACCAGCTCGCACGCCTCCGAGGGCGGGGTGCGCGAGCAGTGGGTGCCGCTGTACGAGAAGCACCAGGTGGACCTGGTGGTCAACGGCCACAACCACGTCTACGAGCGCACCGACCCGGTCGTCCAGGACAAGGCCGTACGGACCCTGCCCATCGGCGGCACCCACGAGCCGGCCCGTGGCGGTGTGGTGTACGTGACGGCGGGCGCGGGCGGCGAGAGCGTGTACAGCTTCCCGGTCGCCGACAGCTACGAGGGCCACGAGGACGCGATCGACTCGGTGCCGACGTACTGGACGGGCAAGGACGGCCAGGTCACCGAGAACGTCGACTGGTCCCGGGTCCGCTACACCGGCTACTCGTTCATCCGCGTCGACGTCGAACCCGCCACGCCTGGCCGCACGACGACCCTCACGGTACGGGCGCTGGCCGCGACCGGCGCCGAGGTCGACCGCTTCACGGTCTCCCGCAAAGTGAAGAAGTCCGGGCACGGCCACTAGGACGACACGGAGCGGCGGCCACCGGTGTGGTGCCGGTGGCCGCCGTCCGCGGGTGCCGTCTCAACTCGCCCTGGCGAGCAGGGCCTTGGCGTGGCGGCGGGGTTCGAGGTGCCGCCGCGACGAGGTAGCTGCCGCCGCCCGCCAGCGCGAGCACCCAGTACAGGGGTGCGCCGTGGAGGAAAAGCGCGGCGGAGGAGGTGAGGGCGAGCCAGGCGCCGAGCAGGTACTGGAGGCGGTCGCGGTAGACGGCTCCCCCGGCGAGGTAGAGGAGGCCCACGACGAGTCCGGACGCGGTGGGCCACATGAGCGTGTGGACCTTCTGCTCCTCGAGGGACGCGCTGAGCGCGGTGATGATGAGGAACAGCGCGCCGAAGCCGATCGGCCAGGACGCGGCCAGCAGGTTCCCGACCATCGCGTCGGGGCCGCGAACTCCGCGCAACGTCCTGGCAGTTACGACGCTGGTGACGACGACACCCGCGAGCAGGCCTGCGACGAGCAGCGACGCCGGTATCGCGGACGGCAGGTCGAGGACGGGGTCGTCGCCGTGCGTGAGGGCGTTCACGCCGCGGCAGAGCAGCCAGGCGAGGCCGAAACTCACGTACGACAGACGGTTGTCGAGGACGACGCCGAGGGCGGACGGCTGGGTGCTGTAGGTGGCGGGCGAGCCGGCGTGGGACATGGTGACCTCCGTGGTGGGCTGTGGTGGCGGGGCACGGGCGGGTTGCGGCTCAGGGGTCGCGTCGGTTGGTGAGGATGAACGCCGGTACGAGGACGACGGCCACGTACACCAGGCAGAGGATCAGCGCGGTGAGCGGGGTGGTGACCCCGTCGACGTGCTTGACGACGATGAGGGAGCGGCCGAGTCCGGTGAACGAGTAGGCGGCGACGCCGTCCTGGAAGGACTGCGGTACCAGGGAGGGCAGGATGCCCATGATCACGAAGACCTCCGCCATCAGCACCGACAGGGCGCCCTGCGTGTGCCGGATCAGCGCGCCGAGCGCGAAGCCGAACATGCCGATGAACACCATGTAGAAGGCGGCTCCGAGCACGGCCCGCAGGACGCCCCGGTCGCCGAGCGAGACCCCCAGGCCGGCGGGGAGCGCGGCCTGTCCGACGAGGAACGTGAGCAGCGAGATCACCGTGCCCGCGACCGCGAACACCCCTGTGAGCAGGCCCGCCTTGACGGCGATCACGCGGCTGCGCGCCGGCACCGCGGCGAAGGTCGTACGGATCATGCCGGTGCCGTACTCGGGAGAGATGGCCAGCACGCCGAGGACACCGAAGGCGAACCGCACGATGGCCGTGCCCGTCAGGGTGTCGAGGGCGTCGAAGGACGGGTTGTCGACTTGGCCGGCGCTCGTGTTCAGGCCGATGAGCAGTCCGGTCAGCGGCATGAGGACGAAGGCGGCGCCCAGCGCTCACCAAGTGGAGCGTACCGAGCGGAGTTTGAGCCACTCCGAGGCGATCACGTCACGCATCACGCCGCCTCCTTCGCCCGGTACTCGACGGCGTCGTCGGTGAGGGCCATGTACGCGTCCTCCAACGTCGAGCGCTGGATGGACAGTTCGGTGAGCGGGATGCCGCGGTGGTGGGCGAGCATGCCTGCCTCCTGGGGAGTCGTGCCGCGTACGGCGAGCGCGTCGTCGGCGCGGGTCTCGACCTGGGCCTCCAACGCCCGCAGCGCCGCGGCCAGTTCGCCCCGGCGCGCGGGCAGGGTGCGATGCCGGGGTGGTGGTGACGGACACGGCGGCGCACATGGGTCGCTGCGCGACACTTCAACGCTACTGTTATATAGCGTAACTGTCACGACTAGCTATAACAATACGCCTGGGAGTCGCACCGCCGCAGCGTGGGCCAGGGCACGGAAAAGCCCTGCCGGCGTTGGCCGAAAGGGCTGGAAAGTCCTGTTCAGGGGGCTGGTGGCGCGTCCCGCGCGGGAGGTGGGGGGCGAGGGCGTCAGCGGAGCTGGAAGGCGTCCGCCAGGATCGCGGTCTGTACGTCGAGCAGAGTGGCGGGGTTGTGCCCCATGCCGGTGAACTGGCCCGCGGTCTCCAGCCCCACCGTGCCGTGGATCTGCGGCCAGACCATGATCGTGCCGGTCAGCGCGACGGCCGCCGCGGGGTCCGCGGGGTCCAGGCCGGTCCACTCCGCGACCCACGCCGTCACGTCCCGTTCCTCGCGGAGCCAGGCCTGGAACTCCGCGAGCAGGGGGTCGAGTCCTGCCAGCGGACGCCCCTGCGCGAAGACCGGGAGGAACGGCCCGAGGACGGCGCGGGCCCGCAGCACGGCCTCGGGGGGCAGGGTGAAACCCGCCACCGGGGTGCCCTGCACGAGCAGGTAGAGATGCGGATTCGCCACCGCCCACGCACGGTAGGTCCTGGTCAGGGCATGCAACGCCGCGCGCCCACCGCCTTCGACGTCCACCGCGTGAACCACCACGGCCGCGGCCGTGTAGGCGTCGAGGACCAGCTCGGCCAGCAGATCGTCCCGGCCGGCGTAGTAGCGGTAGAGGGCCGGGCCCGACATCCCGATCTCCTTGGCGATACGCAGCAGGGCCACACTCTCGACGCCACCGGCGGCGAGCTGACGCACGGCCACTTCCTTGATCTCCGAACAGGTCTGCTCCCGGTACCGCTCCCGCGGACTGCGCGCCTGCGCTGCCATGACCCATCCCCTTCCTGCTCACCAACACGTGCATTAACGCCACTGACTTCAGCGACATGCGATAGCGAACGCGATGGTGGAGCACAGCTTCCTTAGATCGCCTCTCAAGGTTTCGGCCTCAGCCCTGGGAAGAGGGGAAATACCGGTTCCAAACCGTTGGTATGCCATTCCCGAAGCGGTCCTCCCCAGCATGGGAAAGGTCAGCGGATCTCGCTGACATCACCCGAAACCACTGAAACGGGAGGCCGTCATGGCCCAGAACATCGAGTCCGCCGACGCGGAGTTCGTCCTGTCCCTGCAGGGCATGGAGATCGAGACCCCCACCAGCTCCATCGTCTTCAGCTGCAGCTCCTGCGGCATCACGAGCTGCTGACACCACCTGAACACGGCGGTCCCGGACGGCATTGGCCACAGCGCGGTGGCCACCGTCCGGGACCGCCCACTTGGTCGAACTCACGAAGACGAACAGGGGCGGGCCGACATGCAATTGCCATGGGAGAACGTGCTGTCGTACATGAACCACGATCCGCGGTGGTTCGAGGACTTCAGCCGACGCGCACCGAGCGGCGAGCACCTGCGCGCTTATCAGACGGTGGTGCCCGACACCTGGCGCACCTGGCGCCGCGGCTACTGGGTCATCGCGGAACCCCCGGGCGCCGCCGTGGTCGGCGAGGGCTGGAAGCTGCATGTCTCGGCGACCTCGCGCACCAGCGTCGAGACCCTGCGGCGGTCCTTGCCGGTGCTGCGGGACGCGGGCGTGCGCTTCAAATTCCTGATGGACCCGATGGCGGTGCGGGAGGCCAACGGGAAGTCGTTCCCGCGTGCTTCGAGCGGGAAGTTCATCACCGTCTATCCCGAGGACGACACGCGGTTCCTCGCCCTCGCGTCCGAACTGACAGACGCCTTGAAGGAGTTGGACGGACCCTATGTCCTGTCCGACCGGCGCTGTCCGGGCTCGCGGGTGGTGTCGTACCGCTACGGCGGGTTCATCAGCCGCTTCGAACTCGAACCGCTGGGTCTGCGCGACCTCATGATCCAGACCCCTGACGGCTCGCTGGTCCAGGATCTGCGCACCCCCTTCTGGTACGCGCCGAGTTGGGCGCGGGACCCGTACGCCGACGCGGAGCCCGTGGCACCCAGGGCCAAGGCCACGGGCAGCACCTCGGGCGGCGGCCAGGGCCTGCTGCACGGCCGGTTCAAGGTCGAGAGCGCGCTGGCGTTCAGCAACCGCGGCGGCATCTACCGGGGCGTGGACACCGAGACGGGCGCGGACGTCGTCCTGCGCGAGGCCCGGCCCGGTGTCGAGGTGGGCCCCGAGGGCATCGACGCGGTCGAACTCCTGCGCCACGAGTACGAGTTGCTGACGGAACTGACCGACACCGGCCTGTTCGTACGGCCCGTCACGTTCTTCGAGCAGTGGGAGCACGCGTTCATCGCCGAGGACCACATCGACGGCGGTCACCTCGGCCACCTGAGCGTCACCCACAACCCGCTGTACGGCCTGGATCTGACCCCGGCCCGGCTGACCGACTACTACGACCGGTTCCGGCTGCTGTGGCTCCAGGTGGCGGACGCGATCGCGGCCTGCCACGAACGCGGCATCGTCCTGGGCGACTTGTCGCCGACGAACATCATGGTCACCGCGGACGACCGCATCCGCGTCATCGACCTGGAGTCCGCCTTCCACGAGGACCGCGGTGGCGGCGCGGGCCTGGGCACCCCCGGGGCGGTCACCCGGCGCGCGATGGCCGCCGGCCGCGGCGACCGGCGCTCCGACTACTACGCGCTCGGCGGCATCATGCTCTGCTGCGTGCTGACCTGCCAGCAGAACGACCTGGTCGACCACGCCGTACCCCTGCGGCTGCTCGACGCAGTGGCCGCCGACCTGGCGCTGCCCGGCGAACTGGTCACGCTGATCCGGGAACTCTACGACGAGGACGCGCCGTTGCCCGACCCGGCGACCCTGCGCCAACGTCTCACCGAGCTGCCCTTCAGCACCGCCTGGCGCGAACTCCCGCCGCTGGCGCGCCGCGTGACCCCCGACCCGGAGTCCAGCGCCGGTCTGCACGGGCGGATCGCGACCACGCTCGACGGCGTGGCGAAGTACCTGCGCGACACCGCCGACCTCCAGCGCGAGGACCGGCTCTTCCCGGCGGACGTGCTCGTCTTCGAGACCAACCCGCTCTCCGTCGCGCACGGCGCCTACGGCTGCCTCTACGCGCTGCACACCACGGGTGAGGCGGTGCCCGACACCTTCCTGGCCTGGGCCCTGCGCAAGCCCACCGGTCACAAGTCCCTGCCGCCCGGCCTGTATTACGGCTCCGCGGGTGTCGCCTGGGTCCTGTCGGCGCTGGGCCATCGCGACGTGGCCGTCCGGGTCCTGCGCGACGCCGCCGAACACCCCCTGCTGTACGCCGAGCCAGGCGTCCTGACCGGCGCCGCCGGACACGGCATGGCGTGCCTGCGGCTGTGGCGCGACACCGGCCTCGCCGAGTTCCTCGACCGCGCCCGCGAGATCGGCGAGCACTTCGCGCGGACCGCGCGGCACGAGGGCGGCCGGGCGCACTGGCCCGGTTCCGGCAAACACGTCCCCGTCGGCTACGGCGAGGGCGCGTCCGGTGTCGCCATGTTCCTGCTGGCCCTGCACGCGGCGACCGGCGACCCGGCCCTGCTGGAACTGGGGCGCGCGGGGCTGGAGTTCGACCTGTCCTGCGGCACGTACGCGCCCAGCGGCCTGTTGTCCTTCCCCGCCGTGGCGGACCCGGACGAGCCGATCGCCGTACTGCGCCACTACTGGGACGAGGGGACCGCGGGCATCCTCACCACCCTGCTGCGCTACCACCACGTGACCGGCGACGAGGCCCTGGGCAAGCACATCGAGGAGCTGCTGCCGGACGTCCGGCGCAAGTACGCGACGTTCCCGCAGCTGTTCCACGGGATCAGCGGGCTCGGCAACGTCCTGCTGGACGCCTACGAGTTCCTTGGCGACCCGGAGTTGCTGGGCGACGCGGAGCGGGCCGCCGAGGCGGTGCTGTGCAGCGCCGTGCGACGGCCGGAGGGCGTGGTGTTCCCGGGCGAGCAGACCGTGCGGGAGAGCTGCGACCTGGCCACCGGTTCGGCCGGTGTCGCGCTCTTCCTGGACCGGTTCCGCAGGACCGGCCCCGGCGCGCGCACCAACACCAACTTCCTTCTGGACGACCTGCTCACGCCGCCCCGGACCGACACATGACCGCCACCGCACCCCTCGACACGGTCAACACACCCCGGCTGAGCCGTAATCGCGAGTTCCGGCTGCTGTGGATCGGCCAGGCACTGTCGGACTTCGGGTCGTCGATGACGTTCATCGTGCTGCCGCTGGTGCTGCTGGCAGCGGGCCACTCCGCGACGGTCGCCGCGACCATCGGCACGGCCTCCCTGGTCGTCGCCCTGGTGACCCGCCTGCCGGCCGGCTACCTCAGCGACCGCTACGACCAGCGCACGCTGATGCTCCTCTGCGACCTGATCCGGATGGTCGCGGTAGGGGCGGTGGCGCTCTATGCGCTGCTGCGCCCCGTGCCGATCGCGCTGGCGCTGGCGACGGTGATCGTGTCGGACGCCGCGCTGGAGGTGTTCCGGCCGTCCCAGAACAAGGTGATCCGACGGATCGTCCCGACCGAACAGCTGAGCGCCGCCCTGTCGTTGAACCAGGCGCGGGCCTACGGCGCCGACATCGCCGCGCCGGCCGCGGCCGGGCTGCTGCTGTCGCTCTCCCCCTCGGTGCCGTTCACGGTGGACGCGCTGACCTTCGGCGCCTCCGCGCTGTGCGTGGCCGCGGCGGTCCGGTCGAGGCGCTCCACGGCGACGCCGGCGGGCACGCCGGGCCCGCGGCCCGAGCGGGCGCGCTTCCGGACCGAATTCACCGCGGGGTGGCGGTACTTGATCAGAGATCCGTTCATGCGCTGCTCCGCCGCGTACTTCGCCGGTCTCAACGTGGCGTTCTCCGCCCTGGCGTTCGCCCTGATCCTCGGCGTGGGCAGGCTGCCCGACGGCGCGGTCATGGTGGGAACGGCCATGAGCGCGGCCGCGATTGTGGGCCTGGCCGGTTCGCTGCTCACCCCGCTCTTCCAGCGGTATGTCTCCCTGAAGGTGACCCTGGCGGCGGCACCGGCGCTCGGGGCCGTACTGCTGGCCCTCGCCTGGACCAGTGGCAGCACCGTCGCGTTCGTCGCCGGCTTCTGCGCCCTGTGCCTGCTCACCCCCGTGACCGCGGCGACGTTCGCCACGATCATGGCGGTCGCCGTACCCGAGGAGATCTACGGCCGGGTCGGCACCACCAGCAGTCTGCTCGCCCAACTCCTCCAGCCCTTCGGGCCGTTGGCCGCCGGTCTGCTGCTGGCCCGGCTGTCGCTGCCCTCGACCGCCGCGGTCCTCGCGGTGGCGCTGGCCCTGCTGGCCGGTGTCCCCCTCGTCCTGCCCGCGCCCACGCAGCCCAACACCCCAGCCCAGGACAGGAGTTCCTCGTGAGCATGCCCCAGTCCCACCCAGGCGCCGACAGCGCCGGTCCCTCCGTCCTCCTCTCCGTGCTGGAGATCGGCGCGACGGACGGACAGGTGCCGGCCGCGCAGGTCGTCCGGGAGATCACCGATGTCGCCCGGGTCAGCGAGGAGTGCGGATTCCACCGTTTCTGGGTCGCCGAGCACCATGGCTCGCCCGACCTCGTCAGCAGCGCACCGGCGGTCCTCATCGCCCATGTCGCCGCCGTCACCCGGCGCATCCGGGTCGGCTCGGGCGGGGTGATGCTCCCCAACCACGCCCCCTACGTCGTGGCCGAACAGTTCGCCACCCTGGGCGCCCTGCACCCCGGCCGGATCGATCTGGGCCTGGGCCGCTCCGCGAGCACGGCGGGGACCGGAACCTACGGCGCGCTGCTGAAGGCGGCACTGCGACGCGACGACAGGGCGACGACCGAGTTCCCCGCCCTGATCGACGAACTGACCGGTTTCCTCCACCCGTTGACGCCGGAGGACCCGGACGACCCGGCCCTGTTCCTGTCCCCCCGGATCACCGAACCGCCCGAACTCCACGTCCTGGGAGCCGGGGAGGGGTCGGCCCGCACCGCCGCCGAACGGTCACTGCCGTTCGTCTACGGCCATCATCTGGGACGCTCCAAGTGCCGCCCTGCGGCGGTGGAACGCTACCGCGAGGCGTTCGTCCCCGGCCCGCGCGGTGCCCTGCCCCATGTCATCGCCTCGCTCAACGTGCTGTGCGCGGAGAGCGACGACGAGGCCGAGCGACTGGCACTGGACGCCGCCCGCCGGACCGCACGGCAACGCAGGGGAACCGCCCCGGACGAGGTACTGCCGCCGGCGCGGGAGGAGTTCCTCGCGCACAGGTTCCTGGAGGACCAGCAGGTGGTCCACGGCGCCCGGGACACGGTGGTCAAGGCCATCGACCATGTGGCGGCCACGCTGGACGCCGACGAGATCATGCTCGTCCCCATCGACCTCACCGGAACGGAACGCTGCCGGACCCTGCGCATGCTCACGGGGCGACGGGCGCCGGCCTCGCGGCCCGCCCGGACCGGCTGATCAGGTCCTGGCAGCCGGTCAGCATCGAGCGGTACTGAGCTTCGAGCACCGGGCTCGGACCCAGGCCGAACTCCCCTGCCAGGAGCTGCCGGTACTCGTCGTAGACCGCGAACGCCTCGGTCTGCCGCCCCAGTTGGAACAGCGTGTTCATGTGCGCGGCCCGCAGGCGCTCGCGGTGCGGATGCAGCACCGTCAGCTCGCCGATGGTGCCGACGACGGCCCGGGCGTTGCCCAGCGCCAACTCCGCCTCCGCCCAGTCCTCGTAGACCTGGAGGTACTGCTTGTCGAGGTGGTCGGCCTCGTCGGACAGGGGCCGCGAACATCGGAGTTCCGGCAGCGCGGGTCCGCTCCACAGGAGCAGCGCCCGGTTCAGCAGCCGTGCCGCGAGGGCGAGTTGGCCCCCGTCCGCAGCCGTGCGTCCGGTGGCGGCGAGGCTCCGGAACCGTAGCGAGTCCAGCTCACCGTCATCCACCGACAGCAGATAGCCGCCCACACCGCGGACCAGCCGTCCGCCCGCGCCGCTGTCGTCGAGGAGTCTTCGCAGCGCCCAGACGTACACCTGGACGTTCTTCCGTGCCGTCCTGGGCGGTCCGCCGTCCCACAGGGCATCCGTCAACACGTCGACGGAGAGCAGGGTGTTGGGGCGGCACAGCAGCATGGCGAGAAGCATGCGCTGCTTGAGCGGCCCGAGCGGCAGCTGCCCGCCGTCCTCGCCGCCGCCGGTGACGGACAGCGGACCCAATACGGAGAACCGAACCTGGCCGGGCCGCTGATCGGCCACCCTTGCGCGCATCTGTACCCCCAACTGTCGGACCACAGGACGAAAGAGTGATCCCCGGGACCGCACCTGTCGCGTCCGGTTCCGTTGAACGGAACCGGACGACCGGTCGGCAGCCCCGCTCCCTCCTTGCCGGGAATCCGCCCACCCCGGCTACAGTGCACACCGTGTGGGCGGACAACCAGGAGCGCGAGCCGCGTGTCGACCGGACGCCGCGGGCCGACGGGATCCGGCGGCGGGCCACGATCCATGACGTCGCGCAGCTGGCCGGGGTGTCCCGGCAGACGGTGTCCCGGGCGGTCAACGACAAGGGTGAGATCGACCCCGCCACCAAGGAGCGGGTCCTGGAGGTCGCGCGGCTGCTGGACTACCGGCCGAGCCGGTTCGCGCGGGGGCTCGTCCGCAAGGGCGCGGTGACGGCGGGGCTGGTGATCCCGGATCTGATGAACCCGTTCTTTCCCGAGGTGGCCGCCGGTGTGCTGGAGGCGGCCGAGGAACGGGGCTGGCAGGTCGTGGTGTGGGACTCGCGCACCGACGAGAACCGGGAGCTCCAGGCGCTGGACACGTTCTCCCACCAGGCGGACGCGGTCGTCGGCTACTTCAAGAACCCGGACGCCGTGCTCGCCCGGCACCTGGGCGGTGTACCGACCGTGGTGCTCGAACGCGGGCCGCACCAGACCCGGTTCGGGGCCGTCGGCATCGACGCCGCCGCCGGTGTCGCGCAGGGCATCAACCATCTGGTGCGTGCGGGGCATCGCAGGATCGGCATGCTCGACGGCGATCGGATCGATGCCCCCGGTCCTCGCAGAGAGGCTTTTCTGTCGGCCGTACGGCAGCACGGTCTGCCCGTCGACGAGAGCTGGGTCGTGCCGAGCCGTGAGCACAGCGTGGCGGGCGGCGAGGCGGCCATGGTGCAACTGCTCGACGCGCGGCCCGAGTTGACGGCCGTCTTCGGGTTCAACGACCTGATCGCCGTCGGCGCGATGCGTGCGGCCCGGCGCCGTGGGTTGCGGGTGCCCGACGACCTGGCCGTGCTGGGCTTCGACGGGCTGTCCCTGGGCGAGTTGGTGGAGCCGACGCTCAGCACCCTGCACATCGACAAGCGGCGCCTGGGCCGGCTGGCCGTCGAACAGGTCGCCCGACTGAGCGCGGGGCAGGAGCCGTTGACCGGCGCCGACGCCTGGGTGATTCCCCAACTGGTGGTGCGGGCCTCGGCGTAGCGCCACTGCGGGTGTGTCGCGCCTGCGTCGGCCGCTGCCTCTCGCCGTCCGTAGAAAGCGCCAACACAACTACCGTGCACGTCCCTTGACACTGGTTTTCGGCCGCCTCGATACTCGACGGCAACGTTCACGTGAACGTTCACGTCCCCCACGTAACCGCCCGGTTTCCCGCCGCCCGATGTCGGACCACCCCCCCATCTCACCGACCGTCGTCGACGTCCTCGCCCCTCCCCCCTCCTCCCCCGGCCGTGGCATGTCCGGAAAGTGAGTGCGCGCCCATGGAAATCCGAACGATGTCCCGCAGACGACTACTGGGGGCCTCCCTCGGTGGCGCGGGTGCCGCCCTGCTCGGCCTGTCGGGGTGCGGGAGCGACCACGGCTCCGTCTCCGCGGGCACCGACCACCTGAGCATCTGGTACTGGAACGGCGCGCTGAGCGACAAGCTCCTCGCCGTCTCCGCCCGCGGCGTGCCCGGCGTACCGGGACTGAAGGTGAAGGGCTCGCCGATCGCCGGCGACTACAAGTCGAAGCTGCGCACCAGCATGGCGGCGCGGGCGTACGTACCGGACCTGGCCTGCGCGAACTCCGACGTCTCGCTGTTCTTCCCCGACGAGGAGGAGTTCCTCGATCTGAGGAAGCTCGGCGCCGACGCTCTGGCGGACGAGTACCTGGGCTGGAAGTGGAAGAGCGGCATCAGCCCGTCCGGGCGGATGATCGGCTTCCCGCTCGACGCCGGCCCGACCGCGCTCTACTACCGCCGGGACCTGTTCGAGAAGGCGGGCCTGCCCACCGAGCCGGCGGACGTCGCGGCGGCGACCGCCACCTGGGACAAGTACCTCGCGCTCGGCCGGACGCTCAGGTCCAAGGCGCCCGGCAAGCCGTTCCTGGTCTCGCAGATCAGCTACGTCTTCCGAATGGCCCTGTACCAGAGCCCGAAGCAGTTCGTGGACGCCGACAACCGCTTCATCGGCGACCAGCAACACGTGAAGCGTGCCTGGGACTTGGCGGTGGAGACCCACCGACAGGGGCTCAGCGCCCGGGTGTTGGACAGCACGCCCGACTACAACGCGGCCATGGGCCACGGCAAGGTCGCCTCGATGATCACGGCGGTGTGGGCGATCGGCGGACTCAAGGACGTGGCGCCGAAGACCTCCGGGGCCTGGCGGCTGACGGCGCTGCCCGGCGGTCCGACGAACTACGGCGGGTCGTACGTGACCATCACCCGCTACTGCCGCGACCCCGAGGGCGCCTTCGCCTATCTGAAGTGGCTGCTCGGGCCGGAGAACCAGCTGAAGAGCTATCAGGAGATGGCGCTGTTCCCCACCACCCCGGCCGCGTACAGCAAGCCGGCGATGCGCAGGCCGGACCCCTTCTTCGGCGGTCAGATACCCGTCGACGTCTTCGGCCCGGCCGCGGAGAAGGCCCCGGTCATCTTCTTCAGCCCCTACGAGGACATCTGCAACACCCCCGTCTTCCAGGAGCTGACCAACGTGGAAACCCTCGGCAAGAACCCCGACAAGGCCTGGCGGGACGCCATGAACGCCTGTGAGCGGACGCTGGCCCAGCAGGGGGTGAGCTGAGATGGCGACCGTCGCCGGAGCGGCCCGGGCGCCCGCGGCCGGAGGCGGAGCCGAGACGGCGCGGGGCGCCGACACCGGGGCCCCGCGCGGGCGTTGGCGGCGGCACGTGCCGCCGTATCTCGCCATCTCGCCGTACTACGTGCTCTTCGCGGTCTTCGGCGCGTTCCCGGTGGGGTTCTCGCTGTATCTGTCCTTCCAGGACTGGGACGGCATCGGGGACATGCGGTTCGTGGGGCTCCAGCAGTACCGCTGGCTGCTGCACGACTCGGTGTTCTGGCACTCGATCCTGAACACCTTCGAGATCTGGTTCATGTCGACGGTGCCGATGCTGTTCCTGGCCCTGGTCATCGCGTTCCTGCTGAACGCGCAGGTGCGCCACGCCACCGCCTACCGGGTCGCGTACTTCATCCCGAACGTGACCTCGATGGTCGCCATGACCATCGTCTTCGGCTCGGTCTTCGCCCAAGCGGGCCTGGCCAACTCGCTGTTGAAGGCGATCGGGGTGGACGGCGTCGGCTGGCTGACGTCCTCCCTCGGCATCAAGTCGGCGATCTCCATCATGATCATCTGGCGCTGGGTCGGCTACAACGCGCTGATCTTCCTGGCGGGTCTGCAGGCCATCCCCACCGAGCTGTTCGAGGCGGCACGGGTGGACGGGGCGAGCAGCCGGCAGACCCTCTTCCGGGTCCTGGTACCGCAGTTGAGGCCGGTGATCCTCTTCGCGGTCATCACGTCCACCATCAACGGCCTGCAGATCTTCACCGAGTCGCAGGTGCTCTTCTACTCGGACGACCCCGGCACCACCGGCGGACCGGGCCAGGAAGGCCTGACCATCGTGCTCTATCTCTGGCAGAAGGCCTTCAACGACCACCAGTTCGGCTACGGCGCGGCGATCGGCTGGTCCCTGTTCGCTCTCATCGCGCTGTTCGCGATCATCAACTGGCGGCTGGTGTCCGGCTCCGAGCGCGACGACCGTCCCCGTATCTCCTGGCGCAAGGGAGCCCGCAGTGGCCGGTGACCGGACGACCCCCGTCGGCGCGGGACTCGCCATCGGTTCCGGCAGCAGGCGCTCCCGTGTCGCCGTGCGGGTGTTGCTGCTGCTCGGTGTGCTGGTGTCACTGTTCCCCTTCTACTGGCTCGTGGTGATGGCCTCGATCACCTCGCAGGAGATCCTCCGGTTCCCGCCCCGGCTGGTGCCGGGCACCCATCTCCTGGAGAACATGCGGCAGGTGATCCACCGGATCGATTTCTTCGGTTCGCTGTTCAACACCGTCGTCGTCTCGGTGGCGGGCACGGTACTGGTGCTGTTCTTCGACTCCCTTGCCGCGTTCGCCTTCGCCAAGTACGAGTTCCCGGCGCGGAAGCTGCTGTTCGGCATCCTGTTGGCGACGTACATGATTCCCGGCCAACTCTCGCTCGTGCCCCAGTTCGTCACCATGGCCGACTTCGGCTGGGCCGGTTCCCTCAAGGCCCTCGTGATACCCGGCGCGGCCAACGCGTTCGGAATCTTCTGGATGCGGCAGTATGCCCAGAACTCACTGCCCGACGAACTCCTGGACGCCGGCCGGATCGACGGGGCCGGTTTCTTCCGCCTGTACCGTCAGGTGGCCCTGCCGCTGTTCCGGCCGGCGCTCGCCTTCCTCGGAATCTTCACGTTCATCCAGCTCTGGAACGACTACATCTGGCCCCTGGTCGTGCTGGTCAACCCCGACCGGCTCACCCTCCAGGTCGCCCTGGCCAACCTCAACGTGGCCTACAACACCGACTACGCGGTGGTGATGGCCGGCGCCCTGATGAGTGTGATCCCGCTGATCGTGGTGTTCCTCATCGGCGCCCGGCACTTCCTGCGGGACCTCGCGGCGGGCGCCACGAAGATGTGACCCGACGGTAGGACCCGAAGACGTGACGGGAAACGCCGTGAATGCCTCGTCTCCCCGTGCCCTAATTGCGACAAAGTGGCTTTCTTTTCGCCTTCTGTCTTCCGGGTACGGGGAGGTGCGGCGTACGCCCTGCGGAGATGTCCGCACCGGATATGCCAAATCTCATTTGACTGCGCTATATTTCACGCCTCAACTCCCCTTGCCCATAGGGGTTTTCCGCTCTCCCCGCCTCCTGCGAATTCTTTTCGCCCCTGGTCGGTACCAACCCGTTTCCCCCTCCGTGATACGCCTCACCGAAAGCTTTCCATTCCGTGGCCATCACTCTGCACGAGGACCGGCCGCCGGCCGGTCGCCATGCAGCCGTTCCGTCCGGCAGCCTGTTCCGACGGATCTACGCACCGCGCACCAGCGACGCCCTGGCGTTCTCCATGTCGACGTACGCCATGCCGCTGCTGGTCCTGGCGATCACCCGGTCCTCGTCGCTGACGGGCCTGGCGTTCGCCCTGGAGTGGACGCCGCGGATCGCGGCGTTCGTGCTGGCGGGCAATGTGGTGGACCGGCGCGGCGCGGCGATCGTGTGTTTCCTCGCCTCGTTCCTGCGGGCCCTGGTGCTGGCGGGGGCGGCCGTGGCGCTGGTGATGCTGCCGCGCGGCACCGCGGAGACGGTGACCGTGCTGGTGCTGGCCGCGGTGACCGGCACCCTCACCCAGTTCAGCTTCGTCGCGAACGAGGCCGTGGGCGCGATCGTCACCCGGCGGGCGGAGAACCGGCCGCACGGAGTGCAGTCGGTCCTCATCGGCATCGACCAGACCGCGATGCTCGTCGGCCCCCTGCTCGCGGGCTTCCTCCTGCTGGTCGGTCCGGGCTGGATGCTCGGCTGCCTGACCGGGCTGTCCCTGCTGGCGGCCGTGCTCGGACTCCAGACCCCGCCCACCCCGCTGCGTGCCGGACGGCCGGTGGGCGAACGCGCGCCCGGCAGTCTGCGGACCGGGCTGCGCATGCTGCGCAAACTGCCCGCCCTGCGCTGGCTGGTGGCGGGCCTGGCCTGTTCCAACCTCGCCCTCGGCCTGCTCCAGTCCGCGAGCCCCATCATCGTCGTCGAGAACTTCGGCCGCTCCTCCGCCGACGTCGGCACCCTGTGGTCCGCCGCCGCGGCCGCGACCCTGCTCGCGGTCACCTGCTGCCGGCTCGCCCTGAGCCGCGTCGACCTCTGGGGCGTGGGAGTCGTCTGCGCGACGTTCGCGTCCGCGGCCTGCCTGGCCCTGCCCCAAGCCCCGTCCTACGCCGCCTACATGGTCCTCATCGCGCTGTTCATGGCGGGCGACGGCGGCCTCACCGTCGTCCTGCGCACCCTGCGCTCGCTGGTCATCCCGGCCACGGCCTTCGGCACCACGCTCTCCCTGACCATGCTGCTCCTGCTGCTGCCCTTCCCGGTGGCCGGCATCCTGGTCGCCGTCACCCCGCCGACCCGCCTCGACACGGTCGTCCTGTGCTGCGCCCTCGTCCAGGCGGTCGCCCTGGCCATCACCTTCGTACGGCTGCGCAACGAGCCCTCGCTACGCGCGTCCGCCGACCGGCCACCCCATCCCATGCTCCCCAACGAACCGTCCACGACGCGACGTTGACGGTAGACGGCCTGCGGTAATTCGGTTGAACGCATGCCGGGCGGGTGTGCAGGCTTGCGCGGTGTTGAAAGACCTGAACCCGAGGACTCTGAGCTGGGACGAGGTGGACCCCGCCCGTCATCCCTTCGACAGCGGGTCCGCGGCACAGACGGTCCGTTCGCTCGGACCGGCCCTGCGGACACCGACCCGCCCCGACGCTTCCGCCGGCCGTCCCGCGACATGCGACTGGGACTGGGACGTGGCGAGGCCCTGGACCGACGCCATGTCGTACTCCCTCGCCGAGCGCTACGGCGGCTGGGCCGTGGGCTGGCGATGGGCCCACGACGAGGGGGACTTCGACGGCGGACCGGTCGGGAGCTGGTGCTGTCCCCCGCACTCGGTCGGCACACCGGAGGAGACCCTGGACCGGGTGGTCGCCGGGCTGTGCGAGTGGCGTGACTGGCTGGAGCGGCTCGCCGACCTGTTCGAGGCACATCCGCTGGACCTGGCGGCCGTGGCGGACCAGCGGATCCTGTGGGAGTGCGCGGCCAGGAACCTGATCTTCCAGGTCATCGACCGCACCGGCTCCGGCAGCGGCTGGTACGGGCACTGCCGTCAGGTCCTCGGCTGGTTCCTCCACCGGTGGAACGTCGACCCCCAGGTCGCGGACGAGTTGGTCGACGAGGCGATCGGCGGGCGGTTCCACAGCTGGACCGGCCCCGACCGGGTGCTCGTCGACGACGTCGCGGAGCGGCTCGTGCGGTCGCTGCGGCCCGCCGACGCGGTGCGCCCCGCCGCCGGACCTCTGCCGGACCACCTGCGGAGCTGGCTCGCGCTGCGCGAGGACGTGAGGTGGGAGGAGATGCCGGACGGCGGCGGGGACGGGCCGGTGATCCCGGCCCGTGACGGCGCGGCGGAGTCCATACGTACCTTCGACAGTGCCGTGGACACGGCGCGCGGGGAGGGTCTGCTCGCCGCCCTGGAGCTGGTGCGGGCCGACGCGGCGCGCGGCGCCCCGCTCGACTTCGACCTGCTGCGCGGCTGGCAGCGGCACGTGCTGGGCACACCGCGACCACCGTCGTTCCGTACCCTGCCGGCCTTCGCGAAAGGCGGCAGGGAGCGCTACGGCATCGGCCCTGACACCCGCGAACGCCTCGACGCCTGTCTGGCCGGGAGCGCGGCGGACGGTGCCCGGCCCCTTCCGTTGACCGCCCGCGCGGCCCGCGCCCATCTCGACGTCTGCTTCTTCCACCCCTTCGACGACGGCAACGCCCGGTCCGCCTTCCTGGCCCTTGTCTTCGTCCTCGCCCGTGAGGGCGTCGCGCTGGACGGGGTCGCCCTGATCCGCCACTTCAGCCTGCCGGCCGACGACCCGCAGAGCGGGGTGATCATGGCCCGGTCCGTCGACATCCACCTCACGGAGACCCGACGCCGTGCGGCCTCGACCGGCGCCTAGACGACGGGCGGGCTCACCAACGCGGCAGTCTCAGCTCGTACTCGGGCCGTACCCGCCGCATGTACGCGGTGTCGTCCCGGCCGCGCACCCCCGAGTCGAGGTAGAGCCGGTGCAGCCGGTCGAGGGCGTCGTGGTCGAGTTCCACGCCGAGGCCGGGGCCTGTGGGCACCTCGACCGCGCCGTCCCGCAGTTCCAGCACCCCGGGGACGATGACGTCGTCGGCCGAGTTCCACGGGTAGTGCGTGTCGCAGGAGTGGTCGAGGTTGGGAATGGCCGCCGCGACATGGGTCATGGCGGCGAGGCTGATGCCCAGGTGCGAGTTGGAGTGCATGGACAGCCCGAGCCCGAACACCTCGCAGACGACGGCCAGTTCACGGGTCCGGCGCAGCCCGCCCCAGTAGTGGTGGTCGGTGAGGAGGACCTGGATCGCGCCCTGCTCGATCGCGGGCCGCAGATGCTCCCAGGCGATCACGCACATGTTGGTGGCGAGCGGGAGCGGTGAGTCCTTCGCGACCCGCGCCATGCCGGGGATGGTGGCGGTCGGATCCTCCAAGTACTCCAGTACACCGTCCAGTTGACGGGCCACGTACGTCGACGTCTCCGCCGTCCAGGCCGTGTTGGGGTCCAGTCGCAGCGGCTGCCCCGGGAAGGCCTCGGCCAGCGCCCTGATCGCGGCGATCTCCTCGTCGGGCGGGAAGACACCGCCCTTGAGCTTGAACGACCGGAAGCCGTACCGCTGTTGCATCAGCCGGGCCTGCTCGACGATCCCGGCGGGGTCCAGCGCCTCGCCCCAGTCGTCGCCGACCGCGGGCCTGCCGTCGAGGGCGGGATGCTCGGCCCACTTGTAGAAGAGGTACGCGGCGAAGGGCACGGCGTCGCGGACCTTGCCGCCGAGCAGGTCGCTGACCGGCCGGCCGAGCAGCTTGCCCTGGGCGTCGAGGCAGGCCACCTCCACCGCCGAGGTGGTCCAGCCGCGTTCGTGGGAGCTGGGGACGGTCGGCAGCAGGGCGGTGTCGATCGCGGCGACGAGGGCCGTCGTGTCGAAGACGTCCAGCCCCACGACGACCTTCGCCGCCGCCGCAAGACGCGCCAGCCGGACGGCGCCGCCCGTGGACTCGCCGAGGCCCACGGTGCCGTCCTCCAACACGAGTTGGAGGACGCATCGGAGGGCCAGCGGCTCGTGGACGCCGTTCGAGTTGAGGAGGGGCGGGTCGCGGAAGGCGATCGGGGTGACGATCAGTTCGCGGATCCGTGTTCCTGCCGTACTGCTCATGCGCCCAGCGCCTCCAGGCCATGGTCGATCAATTCCGCAGGCATCCTGCCCCGTTCCGGCGAACCCCAGTCACAGCTCACGCCCAGGCCGTCACCGGCACGAACGAACTGTCCGTCCGGAAGAGGTCCGTGCCGTCCGTCGGGTCCACCCGCAGTTGGTAGTTGTAGTGACGCAGGTAGTAGCCGGGGTAGTTGTACGACTCGAAGCGCAGCGCGCCGGTGGTGGTGCCCGTCCGGGCGTAGAACGTGGCGTCCCCGGCGAAGGTCGCCGTGCCGTCGTTGGCGTCGAACCGGCCCCGGAAGTCGTAGTGGCGCAGGTAGTTGCCGGCCGAGTCCCGGAAGGAGAAGCCGGTCGCGTCGGCGAGGCCGGCGACGACGGTGAACGTGGACGCCTGCTTCAGCGCGGTGGTGCTGGAGCTGGTCACCACCGGCAGGTTGAGCAGGGAGGACACCTCCTGCCAGTACCGGGTCGTGTAGTTGGCGGACCGGAAGGAGCGCGTGACGCCGGTCGCGAGGCTCGGGCCGCCCGACACCGTCTCCTTGATGACCGTGAAATGGCGTGCCGTACCGGAGAGGGTGGTCAGCGCGGTCGGCACGGACCAGGTGGCGAAGGTGTCGTAGCTGTCGCTGTAGTAGTAGGTGCCGTCGCCGTAGCCGTCGAAGAAGATCCGCCAGCCGCCGTTGTCGAGCTGTACCACCGAGGGGCCCTCGCGGTAGCTGCCCCAGCCGGCCCAGTCGCCGGTCTTCGAGATCGTGTAGGGGCCGGTGAGGCTGGTGGCGGTGCCGTACTCGATGTACTTCGCCGTCTCGTTCTTGGTGAACGCGTGGTACGTCGAGCCGATCCGCACGATGTACGTGTCGATGTGGTTCGAGCCGATGCCGGACAGGGCTACCGGTGAACTCCATGCCGTCAGCGCGGAGTTGGACGCCTTCAGCCGGTACGGCGTGAAGATCCACTCGTCGTCGGTGGTCGAGCAGGACACGATGACGTTGACACTGCCGTCGGCGTCGACGAACCACTCGGGCGCCCACGCGCGGGACAGGTTCGTGATCGGGACCGTGTAGTCGTACAGGAACGTCCAGTTGACCCGGTCCGAGCTGCGCGCGAAGCCGATGGTGGTGCTGACGTCCTCCCAGGTGTGGGTGGTGTACGTCAGGTAGTAGTAGCCGTCGGTGTGCTTGAACACGCTGGCGTCGCGGATGCGGTTGCTCGGCGGGGTGTAGGCCGAGGCCTGGACGAGCCGGAAGTCGGTGGCGTCGTCTGACTGGTAGACGTTGACGGTGCCGTCGTCTCTGTTGAGGAACGGGACGATCGTGTAACGGGTGGCGTAGCCGCTCGCCGGGGCGGCGGCCAGCGCCGTGCCGAGCAGCCCGGGCGCCTCACCCAGGACGAGCACCGAGGCGGGCAGGACGGCGAGCGCGCGCAGCAGGGTACGGCGGGACGGTGTGGGGGGACGTGTGGTCACGGGCGGCTCTCCCGGAGACTCGGACGTTCGCCATGTCGAACGCAGTTCGTGAATTCGGTCAGAAGGTAGGGGTGGGTCAGGGGCACGTCAATGGTTTGTGCAAGGCTGGACGATCTCTGTGGGACGCCTGTGGTCAGGGCCGAACCACCCGCGCCCCGGCGGAAGTTGCCGCATCGGCAGCACACCGGGCGCCCGGACGTTACCGTTCGGTAGACCAAGCGCTTCCGGAGGTGCCGCATGACGCCCGACCGTTCCGCAGGCCTGGCCGAGTCCGCCCGCGCACTGGCCGCCGGGGAGGCGACCGCGCGGGCACTGACCGAGGAGACTCTGGCGCGGATCGAGGCAACTCAGGCCTCCCTGAACGCCTTTCGGATCGTACGGCGGGAAGCGGCGCTCGCCGAGGCCGAAGCCGCGGACAGGGAACTGGCCGCCGGAGTCCGCAAACCGCTGCTCGGCGTGCCGGTCGCCGTCAAGGACGACACGGACGTGGCGGGCGAACCGACCGCGTTCGGCTGCCGGGGCGAGTTCGCGCCGGTCGCGGAGGACGGCGAAGCGGTACGACGGCTGCGGGCGGCCGGTGCCGTGATCGTCGGGAAGACCAACACCTGTGAGCTCGGGCAGTGGCCGTTCACCGAGGGGCCCGCGTTCGGCGCGACCCGCAATCCGTGGAACTCCCGTCATACGCCCGGGGGTTCGTCCGGTGGGTCGGCGGCGGCGGTCGCCGCGGGACTGGTCCCGGCCGCGCTCGGCTCGGACGGCGCGGGCTCGGTGCGCATCCCCGCCGCCTGGACCCACCTCATCGGCGTCAAGCCGCAGCGCGGCCGCATCTCGACCTGGCCGCGGGGCGAGTCCTTCCAGGGCATCACGGTCAACGGCACCCTCGCCCGTACGGTCGCCGACGCCGCCCTGCTCCTGGACGCGGCGAGCGGCAACCACGCGCAGGACCCGCACCAGCCGCCCCGGCTCGCCCTGTCGGAGGCGGTGGGCCGCGACCCCGGCCGACTGCGCATCGCCCTCTCCCTGAAGCCGCCGTTCACCGCACTGCCGGCCCGGCTGCGACCGGACGTACGGGCACGAGTCCTCGAACTCGCCGAGAAACTGGCCCAGTTGGGCCACACGGTCGTGGAGGACGATCCTCCGTACGGGCAGATCGGGTTGACCTTCCTCCCCCGCGCCACCGTCGGCCTCGCCGAGCGGGTCCGCGAGGCGCCGTACCCCGAACTCCTCGACCGCCGCACCCTGGAGGCCGCGCGCCTCGGCCGACGGCTCGTCGGGGCCCCGTTGCGGGCGGCCCGGCGCGCGGAGGCGACCCTGCACGACCGGTTCGGCGCGTTCTTCGGGAGGTACGACGTGGTCCTCGCGCCGACAACGGCCGCTCCCCCGCCCCCTGTCGGCGCGATGCTCGGCCTGGGCGGCCTGGCCACCGACCGCGCGATGGTCGCCGCCTGTCCGTACGCCTGGCCGTGGAACATCCTCGGCTGGCCCGGTGTCAACGTCCCCGCGGGCTTCGTGGCGGGCGGACTCCCGGTCGGCGCCCAGCTGTTGGGCCCGGCGAACAGCGAGCCTCTGCTGCTGTCCCTCGCCGCCCAGTTGGAGGCGGACCTCCGCTGGCACGAGCGGTGGCCGGAGCCGATCACCGCGGATTCCCCGGCCGCATAGGCGGGTTGGGCCCGTACCCTGTGACCATGCAGGATGCGTCGATGGTCGGGCTGATGGGGCGGGTCACCGGGACGGTCGGACCCGGGCTCGTCGGCGAGGTGATCGTCCGGGTGCGCGGCGGCGCCGAGCACTTCCTCGCGTACGCCGCCACGGGCACGGACCGGATAGAGCGGGGCACCGTGGTGATGGTGGTGGAGTACCTGCCGCCGAGGACGGTCTACGTCACGCAGGCATACGACAGTTGAGCCGCCTCCTTCGCAGGTGAGAGCGTTTCAGGGGCGTATGCGTCAAGATTGCAACAAGGATCCGTCAGCGTCTGTACCCCGGTGTCGCGCAGGCGCACACTCCCTTCGTTCGGTGCCGAAAGGGCACCATCAAAAGGGGGCGTATGCCGATGGTCATCGGCGTCGTAGCGGGGGTGGCGGTTCTCGCCGTTCTCGTACTGATAGGCCTGTTCAAGTCGATGTGGCGGGTCGCGGAGCCCAACGAGGCACTCATCATCTCGGGCTCCAAGCACCGTACCGAAGGCCTTGAGGAAGGCATGGGGTTCCGCATCGTCACGGGGCGCGGCACGCTGGTGCTGCCGGGTGTGCAGGCGGTGCGCAAGATCTCGCTCGACCTCAACGAGACCGAGCTGCACGTGGATTGTGTGACCACGCAGGGCATTCCGCTGAAGGTGCGGGGCGTGGTCATCTTCAAGGTGGGCGACGACTTCGTGTCGATCGCCAACGCGGGGCGTCGTTTCCTGGATCAGCAGAAGATGATGTCGGAGCGGGTGCACAACGTGTTCGCCGGTCATCTCCGGTCCATCGTGGGCGGGTTGACGGTCGAGGACATGATCCGCGACCGGGAGAAGCTGACGGGGCAGACCCGTGCCGCGTGCGGTACGGAGATGGAGAAACTGGGTCTGATCGTGGACTCGCTGCAGATCCACGAGATCGAGGACCCGACCGGGTACATCAAGAACCTCGCGATGCCGCACGCCGCCGCCGTACAGCGGGACGCGCGCATCGCGCAGGCCGAGGCCAACCGTCTCGCCACCGAGGCCGAACAGAAGGCCGCGGCCCGGATGTCGGAGGCCACCCGGGACAGCGAGATCCTCCAGGCCGGCTACCAGGCCGAGCGCGACAAGGCGGCGGCGAAGGCCCGGCAGGCCGGACCCCTCGCGGACGCCGCGGCCCGGCAGGACGTCGTCGTGCAGGAGACCCGGATCGCCGAACTCGACGCGCTGCGCCGGGAACAGCAGCTCCAGGCGGACGTCCGCAAGCCCGCGGACGCCCAGGCGTACGAGACCCGGGCCCGCGCCGAGGCCGAACGCGACGCACGGATCTCCGCGGCTCAGGCCAAGGCCAAGGAGACCGAGTTGGCGGCCACGGCCGAGGCGAGCCGGATCAAGACGGCCGCGCTCGCCGAGGCCGAGGCGACCCAGGCACGCGGTGCGGCCGCCGCGACGGCCACCAGGGCGACCGGTGAGGCCGAGGCCGCCGCCGCCCAGGCGAAGGGTCTCGCCACCGCCGAGGCGACCCGGGCCCAGGGTCTCGCCGAGGCGGAGGCCATCAAGGCGCGGGCCGCGGCCCTCGCCGAGAACCAGGAGGCCGTGGTCGCGCAGCAACTCGCCGAGAACTGGCCCGAGATCGTGAAGGCCGGCGCGTCCGCGTTCGGCAGCATCGACAACATGGTGGTCCTCAACGGGGCCGACGGCATGGCGGAGATGCTCGCCAAGGCGCTCACCATGGGCGGCACGGGCCTCGGCCTGGCCCGCCAGCTGCTCTCCTCGATGAACCAGAACGGCCAGACCCCGAACGGGACTTCGGCCCTGAACGGGAGCACGGCACCACCGTCGCAGAAGGTGCCGGTGGAGAAGGACGAGAAGTGATCGTCTGACGGGCGCCCGGCGTCCGCGGTCACGGAGGCACGTTCTAAGGTGCCTCCGTGACCGCCTTTACCGATGAGAACGTTCCGGGCCGCTTCGGCCCCTCCGCCACGACCGAGGCCGACCCGCGTGAGGTCGGCACGGTCCGTACCGAGTACTCCCCCGCGCACGACGGCGACCCCGACCCCGGTGAGATCGTCTGGACCTGGGTGCCGTTCGAGGAGAACGACGGCCGGGGCAAGGACCGTCCGGTGCTCGTCGTGGCCCGTGAGCACGGCGGAACCCTGCTCGCCGTCCAGCTGTCCAGCAAGCGCCACGACGGCGACCGCGAGTGGGTGGCGATCGGCAGCGGCCCGTGGGACAAGTCAGGGCGTGACTCGTGGGTCGACGTGGACCGCGTCCTGCGCCTGCACGAGGACGGCATGCGCCGCGAGGCGTGCGCGATCGACCAGATGCGCTTCAACCTCGTCCGGCACCGGCTGCACGAGCGCTACGGCTGGACCTGAGCGGCCGGCACCGCTTGATCTGAGGGCTTGACCTGAGGGGCTAGCTCTGGAGCTGACGCTCCGGAAACGCCCGTACGAAGGCGTCCAGGACCGTGGCACCCGGCGTGCGGTCCAGGACTCCGAACACCACGTGCTCGAAGGCCGCGGCGAACCGTCCGCCCGGCCCGAGCAGCGCGCGGAAGGCGCCCGCGACCTGCGCCGGGTCGTTCTGGAAGACCCCGCAGCCCCAGGCGCCCAGGACCAGCCGCCGGTAGCCGTGCAGCGCGGCCGTCTCCAGCACCCGCTCCGCCCGTACGGCGATGGCCTGCGGCAGCTCGACCGCGCGCTCGGGTGCCGTGCGCAGGACGACCCCGGCGTTCGGTGCGGCGGCGGTCAGGAATCCGGCGGTGTACGGCTCGTCCAGGAACCGGCCCTTGTCGTCGCGGAAGACGGGGACGGCCGGTGAGTGGATGACCCGGTCCGTGTAGAACGGATCTCGGTGGGCGCGGTGATGATCGTAGAAACCGCGGGCCTCAAGCAGGCATGTGTACAGGGCGGAGCCTCGACACAGGGCCTCTTCCTGGGCCTGCGCGCCGTTGAGGTAGCCGCCGCCGGGGTTGCGGGCGGAGGAGAAGTTCAGGACAGCGACCGGGCCGGTCAGGCGGCGCGCCGCCTCCAGGCTGCTCTCGCCGGTGACCTCGAAGCGGGTCTCCACGGGCGAGAACGGCGATATCCGCACCGGTTCCGGGCCGTACAGGCGCGTTCCCGCACGGGCCGCCTCGACCTCCACGGCGATGGACACCTCGCGCCCGTCCGCCGCGCGATAGCCCCCGGCCGCGACGATCTGCTCGGTCTGCTGCGCGATACCGCGCAGACGCGCGCTCATGGCATAACCCCCGTGTACGCCATGAACGCGCGCCCCGCGATCTCCCCCGTGTTCTCCCCCGTCGTGCTCATACCTGCATCCTGAGCGATGCTGGTCATGCGGTGCAACGGAGTTTTCCGGGGCTTCGCGAACGGCCGGAGAACCGGAGATTACCGATCCCGAACGTGGCAATACGCACCCTTGTGCGACCAGCCGCGAGGGTCTTGGGTGGTACGAGTGTGCCGACCCGGGCCCAACCGAAACCGGGCCGGTGGCATGGTGGAATCTCAGGAGGATCCCGACATGTCCGATACGGCAAGTGACTGTAGCGACTGTACGGAGCCCCGTACCGCGGTCACCGAACCCGAGGTGGAAGCCCTGGTCAGGGGCATCTGCTTCAAGACCGGTCCGCCCCGAACGCTCGGGGTCGAAGTGGAATGGCTCGTCCACGAGCTGCGCATGCCGCAGCTCCCCGTGACACCCGAACGACTCGAAGCGGCCTACGCCGCCTTGAGGACCGTGCCTCTGAGGTCGGCGCTCACCGTCGAGCCCGGCGGCCAGCTGGAACTCAGCTCGTCGCCCGCCGCCTCCCTGATGGAGTGCATCGGTTCCGTCTCCCAGGATCTCGACACCGTCCGCGATGTCCTGCGCCGCGACAACCTGGGGCTGGTCGGCGTCGGCCACGATCCCTGGCACCCGCCGCGCCGCTTCCTGCACGAGCCGCGCTACGACGCCATGGAGCGCTGTCTCGACCGCACCGGCCCCGCGGGCCGCCGCATGATGTGCACCTCGGCGTCCGTGCAGGTGTGCCTGGACGCCGGCTACGAGGAGCCCGGTCCGCTCGGCCTCGGCCGGCGCTGGTGGCTGTCGCACCAGCTGGGCGCGGTCCTGGTGGCCGCGTTCGCCAACTCCCCGCTGGTCGGCCGCAGCCCCACCGGCTGGCGCTCCACCCGGCAGCTCATCTGGATGGAGATCGGCCCCGGCCGGGCGGGCGGTCCGACCCTGGACGCGGAGCCGCGCGACGCCTGGACCGATCACGTCCTGGACTCGCCGGTGATGTGCATACGGCAGGACAGCGGCCCGTGGGAGGTCCCGGAGGAGCTGACGTTCCGGGAGTGGATCAGGTCGGGGGCGCCCAGGCCGCCGACCCGTGAGGACCTCGACTACCACGTCTCGACGCTGTTCCCGCCGGTCAGACCGCGCGGCCATCTCGAACTGCGCATGATCGACGCGCAGCCCGGCGACGACGGCTGGATCGTCCCGCTGGCCGTGACGACGGCGCTGTTCGACGACCCGGAGGCCGCCGAGACCGCGTACCGGGCCGTGAAGCCGCTGGCCGAACGGTCCCAGGGGCTGCCCGCGCCGCACAATCCGCTGTGGATCGACGCGGCCCGCTACGGGCTGTCCGACCCGGAACTGCACGAGGTCGCCCTTGTCTGCTTCGCGGCGGCGCTGGAGGCCCTGCCCCGGCTCGGCGCGACCGCCGAGGTCACGGACGCCGTCCGCGCGTACTTCGACCGCTATGTCGTCCGGGGCCGCTGCCCCGCCGACGATCTGCTCGACCGCGTGCGTGGCACGGACAGCCGCCCGCACGGGAAGGACATCCGCACATGACCGACGCCGACACCGCCGCCGACACCTCCGCTGACATCGATATCGAGGCGCTCAGGCAACGGGCGTTGACCACCCTCACCACGGCCCGGGACCGCACGACGCTCCTCACGAGCTGTGTGGACGAGCCCGAACTCACCGCCCAGGTCTCGCCGTTGATGTCCCCGCTGGTCTGGGACCTCGCGCACATCGGCAACCAGGAAGAACTGTGGCTGCTGCGGGCCGTCGGCGGCCGGGACGCGATGCGGCCCGACATCGACGGTCTCTACGACGCGTTCGAGCACCCGCGCTCCGAACGCCCCTCGCTGCCGCTGCTGCCGCCCGCGGAGGCCCGGCAGTACGCGGCCGAGGTGCGCGGCCGGGTGACCGACGTACTGGAGAGCCACGCCCTCCGCGGGACGCGGCTCACCGACATGGGCTTCGCCTTCGGGATGGTCGCCCAGCACGAACAGCAGCACGACGAAACGATGTTGATCACCCATCAGCTCCGCACGGGCCCACAGGCGTTGACCGCCCCGGACCCGGACCCGGTCCCACTGTTCACCGGACCGTCCGAAGTCCTCGTCCCCGGCGGCCCGTTCACGATGGGCACCTCCACCGAGCCATGGGCCCTGGACAACGAGAAGCCCGCGCACCGGCGGGAGGTGGCGCCCTTCTACATCGACACGACTCCGGTCACGAACGGCGCGTATCTGGCGTTCATCGAGGACGGCGGCTACGACGACCCGCGCTGGTGGACGAAGGAGGGCTGGGCGCACATCCGCCGCAACTCCGTTACGGCGCCCGGGTTCTGGAGCCGGGAGGCGGGCCAGTGGCTGCGGCGCCGGTTCGGCGTCACGGAGGCCGTACCGCTCGACGAGCCCGTGGTCCACGTGTGCTGGTACGAGGCCGACGCCTACGCCCGCTGGGCCGGCCGCCGGCTGCCCACGGAGGCCGAGTGGGAGAAGGCGGCCCGGCACGACCCGACGGCCGACCGCTCGATGCGCTACCCGTGGGGCGACGCCGACCCGGCACCCGAGCACGCCAACCTCGGCCAACGGCACCTGCGCCCGGCCCCCGCCGGAAGCTATCCGGCGGGCGAGTCACCGCTCGGCGTACGCCAGTTGATCGGTGACGTGTGGGAGTGGACGTCGAGCGACTTCCTGCCGTACCCGGGGTTCAAGGCGTTCCCGTACAAGGAGTACTCGGAGGTGTTCTTCGGCCCGGAGTACAAGGTGCTGCGGGGCGGTTCGTTCGCGGTGGACGAGGTGGCCTGCCGGGGCACGTTCCGCAACTGGGACTATCCGATCCGGCGGCAGATCTTCTCCGGCTTCCGCACCGCCCGCTCGGGGGCCGTCTGATGTGCCGTCATCTGGCGTGCCTGGGACCCGAGGAGCCGCTGGGCCGGCTCCTCGTGGACCCGGCGCACAGCCTCTACCGCCAGTCCTGGGAGCCCCGGCGGCAGCGGCACGGGACGGTCAACGCCGATGGTTTCGGGGTGGGTTGGTACGCCGAGGGCGACCCGGTGCCGGGCCGCTACCGGCGGGCCGTGCCCATCTGGGGCGACCAGTCCTTCGCCGACCTGGCCCGCGTGGTCCGTTCGGGGGCGCTGCTGGCCGCCGTACGGGACGCGACGTTCGCGGGTGCGGACGGGGAGGCCGCGGCGGCGCCGTTCGCCGCGGGCCCCTGGCTGTTCAGCCACAACGGCGCGGTCACCGGCTGGCCGCGGACACTGGCGGCCCTGGCCCAACGCCTGCCGCCGGTGGACCTGTTGTCCCTGGAGGCCCGCTGCGACTCGGCGTTCGTCTGGGCCCTGGTCCTGAGCCGGCTGCGGGCCGGAGACGAGGAGGGCCAGGCACTGGCCGACACGGTGACGGAGGTCGCTCACGCGGCCCCCGGCTCCCGCCTCAACCTCCTTCTCACCAACGGCGAGACGATCGCCGCGACGGCCTGGGGCGACACCCTCTGGTACCTCTCGGAGCCCGGCCGCCGCACGGTCGTGGCCTCCGAGCCCTACGACGACGACCCGAACTGGCAGGAGGTCCCCGACCGCACTCTGCTCACCGCAACCCGCACGGAGGTCCTTCTCACCCCCCTGAAAGACCTGCTGAAAGACCTAGCACCCGCACCGTCGAAGGAGCCCCGCACGTGAGCCCGTTCCTTCTCACCCGTACCCTCCCCGAGGACGCCACCGACGCGGCCCTGCGCGCCGACGTCCTGGAGGGCCTCACCCGCACCCCGAAGACACTCCCGCCGAAGTGGTTCTACGACGCCCACGGCAGCGAACTCTTCGAGCAGATCACCGAGTTGCCCGAGTACTACCCCACGCGCGCCGAGCGGGAGATCCTCGTCGACCGGGCCGGCGAGATCGCCGCCGCGACCGGCGCCCGTACGCTCGTCGAACTGGGCTCCGGCTCCTCGGAGAAGACACGTCACCTGCTCGACGCGCTCACCGGCCTGGCGGTGTACGTCCCGGTCGACGTCAGCGAGAGCGCGCTCACGCAGGCCGGGCACGCCCTCATCGAGGAGCGGCCGGGCCTGGACGTGCACGCCCTGATCGCCGACTTCACCGGCGACCTCACCCTGCCGGAGACACCGGGCCCCCGGCTGCTGGCGTTCCTCGGCGGCACGATCGGCAACCTGCTCCCGGCGGAACGCGCGACGTTCTTCGCCGGCCTGCGCTCCCTCCTCTCCCCCGGCGACGCGCTGCTGCTCGGCACGGACCTGGTCAAGGACGAGCAGGTCCTGGTCAGGGCGTACGACGACGCGGCCGGGGTGACGGCCGCCTTCAACAAGAACGTCCTGACCGTCGTCGACCGCGAACTCGGCGCCGACTTCGACGCCGACGCCTTCGACCACGTGGCCCTCTGGGACACCGGCAACGAGTGGATCGAGATGCGGCTGCGGTCCCGCACGGACCAGACCGTGAAGATCCCCGCCCTCGATCTCGCCGTCGACTTCACGGCCGGCGAGGAACTCCGCACCGAGATCTCCGCGAAGTTCCGCAAGGAGGGCGTACGCAGTGAACTGGCAGCCACCGGGCTGGAGTTGGCCCACTGGTGGACCGACCGGGAAGGACGCTTCGCGCTCTCACTGAGCGTGGTGCGCTGACGAAGGGTGACGGGCCGTCTCGCGCACTGCCGCGCCGTGGGGCACGGTGGAGTGACGCGTGACGCGCCCGTCACGGCCGAGAGGAGTACCCGCATGTCCGAGCACACGTACCGGGTCACCGAGATCGTCGGCACCTCTCACGAGGGCATCGACCAGGCCATCCGCAACGGCGTCGCCCGCGCCGCGCAGACCCTGCGCAGCCTCGACTGGTTCGAGGTGACGCAGGTCAGGGGCCAGATCGAGAACGGGCAGATCGAGCACTTCCAGGTCGGCCTGAAGGTCGGCTTCCGCATCGAGGACGAGGACTGACAGCCGTAGCGGCTACAGCTCTCAGGTCCGGCCCTCCCCCTCCTGTGCCGCCTCCAGCGCGGCGGAGGGGGCGGTCCAGCGGGCCCGTACGACCCTGAACCCGGCCCGTTCGGCGTCGTCGCAGACGAGCTCGTCGTCGTCCACGAGGACCCGGATGTCGCGGTCGCGGGCGAGGCGCTTGAGGATCTCCAGTTTGGTGCGCCGGGCGGGCCTGCGGTCGTCGTTGCGCCGCATGAAGACGCGCCCCTCGGGCAGGCCCTGCGCGGCGAGCCAGGCGAGCGTGTCGCGCCGGCAGCGTTCGGGCCGCCCGGTCAGATAGACGACCTCGCACTCCTCGGCACACTCCAGGGCGAGCGCGATGCCCTCCGCCAGCGGCGGGTCCTGCGGCGCGGCCCCGAAGAAGCCGTCCCAGTCGCGCGGCTTGTTCTCCAGGAACCGCTGCCGGTGCGCCGTGTCGGCGAGGGTGTTGTCGAGGTCGAACACGGCGAGCGGGCGCTTGTTGTCGGCAGTCACCCGCCCACCCTAGACAGCCGGACCCTCCACCCCGGCAACAGCCCCTACGAGGCCTGGCCTCATGCTTCTCGCATGTCTGCCGCCACTCCCGCCCCCCGTACGTTCCTCATCGGCGCCGCCCGCGAGCGGCCCTGCACCCTGGTCGTCTGCCGGGGCTGCTGCTGCGGCGACCCGCGCAAACACCCCGGCACGGACCACGCCTGGCAGCTGGAACGGCTGCGGTCCGGTGCCGCCGAGCACGGTTTCGCCGTCCGTACGACGGACTGCCTGGGCCCCTGCGACCAGGCCAACGTGATCGTGGTCCAGCCGTCGGCCGCGGGTCGCCGGGCCGGCGGGCGGCCGACCTGGGTCGGGTTCGCGATGGACGACGACTGCACGGAGGAAATACTCGAGTGGGCGGCCGCGGGCGGGCCGGGGATCGCCGCGCCGCCCGTCACGCTGGAGCTTCAGTTCATCGACCCGCCCCGGGACGCACGCGTCCGGTCCCGGCGGTGAGAGCCGCGCCCGGTGGAAGGCGACGACGCCCGCGCTCGTGCCCGTCACCGTCGACGGCGTACGCCACCTCGGCCCGCAGCGGCCGGCGAAGGCGTACGAGCGGGGGCTGATCCGACCCGAGGGCTGACCAGCACGGGAATGCCGGGGCCTCCCGGGCGTTGAAGTGAACGTGAGTTCCGTGATCGCCTCGACCCCGTTCTCCGTCCTCGACCGGTCCCGCACCCGCGAGGGGCACCCGCCCGCCGAGGCGCTGCGCGACACCGTGCGGCTGGCGCGGGAGGCCGAGGAGCTGGGCTATCACCGGTTCTGGGTGTCGGAGCACCACGGCGTGCCCGGGGTCGCCGGTTCCGCGCCGACCGTGCTGGCCGCCGCCGTCGCCTCGGCCACCCGGAGCATCCGGGTCGGGACGGGCGGGGTGATGCTGCCCAATCACCAACCCCTGGTCGTGGCCGAGCAGTTCGGGGTCCTGGAGTCGCTGTTCCCGGGCCGGATCGACATGGGACTCGGCCGCTCGGTGGGCTTCACCGACGGTGTGCGCAGGGCGCTGGGCCGCGACAAGGACGACGCCGACGACTTCGCCGGACAACTCGACGAACTCCTCGACTGGTTCCGGGGCACGTCACCCACCGGCGCGCACGCACGGCCCTCGGAGGGTCTGAGCGTGCCGCCGTTCGTGCTCGCGATGGGCGAGGGCGCCGACATCGCGGCCAGCGCGGGTCTGCCGATGGTGATCGGGGACCTCCGCAACCGGGAGAAGATGCGGCGCGGCATCGACCACTACCGCGCCCGTTTCCGGCCGTCTCCCTGGGCCGCGAACCCGTACGTCGTCATCTCGGGCACGATCGCCGTGGCCGCCACCCCCGAGGCGGCCCGCCGGCTGCTCGTCCCGGAGGCCTGGTCGATGGCGTACTCGCGCACCCACGGCACCTTCCCGCCGCTGCCGCCCGCCGAGCGCGTGGAGCAACTTCCCATGTCCGACAAGGAGTTCGGGTTCTACGAGGCCGGGCTCACCGGACAGCTCGCGGGCACCGAGGAACAGGTGGCCCACGAGCTGGAGACGGTGCTGAAGGCGACGGCGGCCGACGAGGTCCTCGTCACCACCAGTACCTACGACCGTGAAGCCCTGCTGGACTCCTACCGGCGGCTCGCCTCCCTCATGGCGTGAGCACCATCCGGAAGCGCGCGGCGCCGGACAGCATCCGCTCGTAGGCCTCGCCCGCCTGGTCGAGGGGCACGGTCTCCACCATCGGGCGGATGTTGTGCAGGGCGCTGAAGGCCAGCGTGTCCTGCACGTCCTGCGCGGTACCGGACGGATGACCCCGAACGACCCTGCCGCTCATGAGGAGTTGGAGCGGGCTGATCCCCAACGGCGCGGTGTCCGCCCCGATGACGACCAGCTCGCCGCGGTGCCGCAGGCCCTCCACGGTCGCCGTGGCGGCGTCGGCGTTGCCCGCCGTGGCCAGCACGACCTTGGCGCCGCCGAGCGCCTTCAGCGCGTCCGCGACACCGGTGTCCGCCGTGCTGTCGACGTAGTGGTGCGCGCCCAACTGCTTGGCGAAGTCGGCCTTTTCGGGACCTCGGGCGATCGCCACGGTCTCGAATCCCATGGCGGCCGCGTACTGCACGCCCAGGTGTCCGAGGCCGCCGAGTCCGAGGACGGCGACCAGGTCGCCCGGGCCCGCGGAGCTGCGCCGCAGCCCGTTGAACGTGGTCACGCCCGCGCACCCCATGGGCGCGGCGGCGCTGGCCGACAGGCCGTCGGGGATCCGGGCGAGCGCGTCGACCGGCGCCACGGTCATCTCCGCGAAGCCGCCGTCGTAGGCCCAGCCGGGCACCTTCAGGTTCTCGCAGACGATGAAGTCGCCCTGCCTGCACGGGGTGCAGTGGCCGCAGCTGCCGCCGAACCAGCCGACGGCCACCCGGTCGCCGACCCGCCAGCCGCTGTCCGAGGCGCCTTCGCCGAGCGCGTCGATGTGCCCGGCGATCTCGTGCCCGGTGACGAGCGGGAACTGCACGCCCGGCACTCCGGCGTTCACGAAGAAGGTGTCGCTGTGGCAGATCCCGCAGGCTTCCACGGCGATCCGCACATGGCCCGGTCCCGGCTCCGGCACGTCCCGCTCGGCGATCGCGAACTCGCCGCCGGCCGCGCCCACTTGCGCGACTCGATAACTGCTCATACCTGTCTCCCAGAGGGGTGCGAATGCGGACCGGCTAGTGCGCGGCCGCCTGGCGTGCCCTGATCTCGATCGTGCCGTCGGTCGCGTCGACCAACGCCTGGTCGCCCGCGTCGAGTTCACCGGCGAGCAGCATGTCGGCGAGCCGGTCGTCGACCTCGCGCTGAATGGTGCGGCGCAACGGGCGGGCGCCGAAGTCGGGTTGATAGCCGAGGTTCGCGAGCAGGTCGGCCGCCGCGTCGCTGACCTCCAGGGTGACGTCCTGGGCGTGCAGCCTGCGCCGGGTGTGTTCCAGCAACAGGTCGACGATGTCGCGGAGTTGAGTGCGTTCCAGGCCGCGGAAGACGATGATCTCGTCGATGCGGTTGAGGAACTCGGGGCGGAAGTGCTGGTTCAGGACCGGCATCACCGTCTCGCGCACCTTGGCGTAGTCGTCGACGCCCGCCGCGAGGATGCGGTCGGCGCCGATGTTCGACGTCATGATGACGACGGTGTTCTTGAAGTCGACCGTGCGGCCCTGCGAGTCGGTGAGCCGCCCGTCGTCGAGGAGTTGCAGCAGCGTGTTGAAGACGTCGGGGTGTGCCTTCTCCACCTCGTCGAGCAGCAGCACGGCGTAGGGCTGCCTGCGGACGGCCTCGGTGAGCTGGCCGGCCTCGTCGTGGCCGACGTACCCGGGAGGGGCGCCGACCAGGCGGGAGACGGTGTGCCGCTCCTGGAACTCGCTCATGTCGAGGCGGATCATGCGGCTCTCGTCGCCGAAGAGGGCGGCGGCGAGCGCGCGGGCCAGTTCGGTCTTGCCGACGCCGGTGGGGCCGAGGAAGAGGAAGCTGCCGATGGGCCGGTTCGGGTCGCTCATCCCGGCGCGGGCACGGCGTACGGCGCGGGAGACGGCGGTGATGGCCTCGTCCTGGCCGACGACCCGCTCGTGGAGGTGCTCCTCCAGCTTCATCAGCCGGGCGCGTTCCTCCTCGGTGAGCTGGGCGACGGGGATGCCGGTGGTGCGGGAGACGACCTCGGCGATGTCCTCGGCGGTCACCTTGGGCACCTGTTCCTCGGTGGAGCCGCCCGCCTCCAGCTCGGCCTCGGTGTCCTTGATCCGGTCGCGGATCTCCTTGGCCCGCTCGTACTCCTCGTCGGCGACGGCCTGGTCCTTCTCCCGGTTCAGGGCGGCGAGCCGGTCCTCGACCTCCCGATCGTCGGAGAGCGGCGTCTTGGCGCGCAGCCGTACGCGTGCCGCGGCCTGGTCCATCAGGTCGATGGCCTTGTCGGGCAGGAAGCGGGCGGTGACGTACCGGTCGGAGAGTTCGGCCGCGGCGACAACCGCCTCGTCGGTGATACGGACCTGGTGGTGGGCCTCGTAGCGGTCGCGCAGGCCGCGCAGGATCTCGATGGTGTCGTCGACGGTCGGTTCGCCGATCAGGATGGGCGCGAAGCGGCGCTCCAGCGCGGAGTCCTTCTCGATGTACTTGCGGTACTCGTCGACGGTGGTGGCACCGATGAGGTGCAACTGCCCACGGGCCAGGGCGGGTTTGAGCATGTTCCCCGCGTCGAGGGCACCGTCGCCACCTCCCCCCGCGCCGACGACGGTGTGCAACTCGTCGAGGAACAGCACCAGTTCGTCACTGTGCTCGCTCACCTCGTCGAGGAGTTTCTTCAGCCGCTCCTCGAACTCGCCCCGGTACTTGGTGCCGGCGACCATCCCGGCCAGGTCCAGCGAGACGAGCCGCTTGCCCGTCAGGGTCTTCGGCACGTCACCGGCGACGATCCGCTGGGCGATGCCCTCGACGACGGCGGTCTTGCCGACGCCGGGGTCACCGATGAGGACGGGGTTGTTCTTGCTGCGCCGGGACAGCACCTCGATGGTCTGCTCGACCTCCTCGTCCCGCCCGATCACCGGGTCGAGCCGCCCGGCCCGGGCGTCCTCGGTGAGGTCACGCCCGTACTCGTCGACGGTGGGCGTGCTGCTGGGCTTCTTCCGCTCGGGCTCGGCGCCGGTGGGCACCCGGCCGCTCTCCCAGCCGTTGCCCGCGAGGGCCTGTCCGGCGGCCGACTCGGGGTTGGCGGCCAGGGCCCGCAGCAGATGCTCGGGGCCTATGTAGGAGGAGTCCTCGGCGCGGGAGATCTGGTACGCGTCGAGCAGGGCCCGCTTGGCGGCCGGGGTGAGCGTGGTGGGTTCGGTCTTCGGGCCGCCCTCGGCCCCGGCGGCGAGCCGCTCGCGGATCCGGTCGGGGTCCGCCCCCGCCTCGGCCAGCAGGCGCCGGGTCGACTCCTGCTCGGTGGCGGCGGCCAGCAGATGCCGGGCGTCGAGTTCCTCGCTGCCCTCGACGGCGGCGATGTCCCGGGCCTGGGCCACCAGCTCACGGGCCCGTTCGGAGAGCAGGCTGCCGATGTCGACGCGCTGCGCCCGGCGCGACGGCGCCGCCGGGCCCGAGCCGCCGAAATACCGGGACATCAGCTCGTCGAATTCCTCGAAGGGGCTGCGTCCGAAACCGAATCCGGGAGTGCTCATATGACCACGGGCCTTCTTCCGTGCGGCGACTGTGCGGCAACTGGCATCCGTGTCTTCCAACGTGTCACAGCGCGGACGCCCCCGCACCCCCGCAGGTCACCGGGCACCACACGGCGTGCTCGCATAGACTCGCCGGGTCATGCACAGCCCCGGCACGCCCCGCACCCCTCACGTCCCCGACTCCTACGTCCGTGTCCGCGGCGCCCGCGAGCACAACCTCCAGGGCGTCGACGTCGACATCCCGCGGGACGTGTTGACCGTGTTCACAGGCGTCTCCGGCTCCGGAAAGTCGTCCCTGGCGTTCGGCACGATCTACGCGGAGGCCCAGCGCCGCTACTTCGAGTCGGTGGCGCCGTACGCCCGCAGACTGATCCACCAGGTAGGAGCCCCGAAGGTCGGCGAGATCACCGGCCTCCCGCCCGCGGTCTCCCTCCAGCAACGCCGCTCGACCCCCACCTCCCGTTCCTCGGTAGGCACGGTCACCAACCTCTCGAACTCCCTCCGGATGCTGTTCTCCCGGGCCGGTGACTACCCGCCCGGCGCCGCACGCCTCGACTCCGACGCCTTCTCCCCCAACACGGCGGCGGGCGCATGCCCGGAATGCCACGGCCTCGGCCGGGTCCACCGCACGACCGAGGAATCCCTCGTCCCCGACCCCTCCCTGTCGATCCGCGAGGGCGCGATCGCCGCATGGCCGGGCGCCTGGCAGGGCAAGAACCTGCGCGACATCCTCGACACACTCGGCCACGACGTGGACGTGCCGTGGCGCGAACTCCCCGCCGAGCAGCGGAAGTGGATCCTCTTCACGGACGAACAACCGGTGGTGACCGTCCACCCGATCCGGGACGCGGACCGCATCCAACGCCCGTACCAGGGCACGTACATGAGCGCCCACCGCTACGTCATGAAGACCTTCGCGGACACGAAGAGCCCGACCCTACGGGCCAAGGCGGAACGCTTCCTGACCAGCACCCCCTGCCCGGTCTGCGGAGGCAGCAGACTGCGTGCCGAATCCCTGGCGGTGACCGTCGCGGGCCGTACGATCGCGGACCTGGCCGCGCTGCCACTGGTGGAACTGACAGACACGCTCAACGGAACGTCGGAGGCGGCCCGCGTCCTGACCGAGGACCTGGACTCCCGCATCGCCCCGATCCTCGAACTGGGCCTCGGCTACCTCAGCCTGGACCGCGCCACCCCCACCCTCTCGGCGGGAGAGCTCCAACGGCTGCGCCTGGCCACCCAGTTGAGGTCCGGCCTCTTCGGTGTCGTCTACGTCCTGGACGAACCGTCCGCCGGACTGCACCCCGCGGACACGAAGGCCCTGCTCACGGTGTTGGACCGGCTCAAGTCGGCGGGCAACTCGGTGTTCGTGGTGGAGCACCACCTGGACGTGATGCGCGGCGCCGACTGGCTGGTGGACGTGGGCCCGCAGGCCGGCGAGCACGGCGGACGGGTGCTGTACAGCGGACCGGTGGCCGGTCTGGCGGCGGTGGAGGAGTCGGCGACGGCCCGTTTCCTCTTCGACCACTCGCCCGCACCGGCCCGCGAAGTCCGTTCACCGCGAGGCGAGTTGAAGGTGGGCCCGGTGACCCGGCACAACCTGCGGGACGTGACAGCCGAGTTCCCCCTGGGCGCGTTCACGGCGGTCACCGGCGTCTCCGGCTCAGGCAAGTCCACGCTGATCGGCGAGATCACCGAGGAACTGCCGGGCGTGGGCAGGCTGGTGTCGGTCGATCAGAAACCGATCGGCCGCACCCCACGCTCGAACCTGGCGACGTACACCGGCCTCTTCGACGTTGTCCGCAAGGTCTTCGCGGCAACGGACGAAGCACGCCAACGGGGTTACGGCGTAGGCCAGTTCTCCTTCAACGTGGCCGGCGGCCGCTGCGAGACCTGTCAGGGCGAGGGCTTCGTGAGCGTCGAGCTGCTCTTCCTCCCGAGCACCTACGCGCCGTGCCCGGACTGCGGCGGGGCCCGCTACAACCCCGAGACGCTCCAAGTGACGTACCGGGGACGGAACATCGCGCAGGTCCTCGACCTGACGGTGGAGAGCGCGGCGGAGTTCTTCGCGGACACTCCGTCTGTCGCCCGCAGCCTGGCCGCGCTCCTGGACGTGGGCCTCGGCTACCTCCATCTGGGCCAGCCCGCCACCGAGTTGTCCGGCGGCGAGGCCCAACGCATCAAGCTGGCCACCGAGTTGCAGCGCGGCCGCCGCGGCCACACCCTCTACCTCCTCGACGAACCGACAACCGGCCTCCACCCGGCCGACGTCGAAGTCCTCCTCCGCCAACTCCACGGCCTGGTCGACGCCGGCCACACCGTCATCGTGGTCGAGCACGACATGGCCGTGGTGGCGGGCGCGGACTGGGTGATCGACTTGGGGCCGGGTGGAGGAGAGGAGGGGGGACGAATCGTGGCGGCAGGCCCGCCGGCAGAGGTGGCGGGGGCCAGCGGAAGCACCACGGCCCCCTACCTGGCAGACGCGCTGGGGTAGATGCCCTCTTCTTTTAGGGGCGCGGGGCGGTGTCCATTTGCGGCTCCGCCGCGGGGCGCGACCAGCCCCCACGCACCCGCAGCCAACCGACTACCTCAGAAGACCGGCAACCCACTCCCGGGGCAACCCGTAAGTGTCATGGAGGTAGCGGAAGTCCTCCTCGCTCAACGGCCCTCGAAACTCCGGCCGCGACAACACCCGCCGCCCCCGCTCAAGGAGTTGACCGAACCGCCGCTCCTCGTCCAGCAACACCTCCCGCACAGGGCCGGTACCGACAAGCTCTCCCGGCAGATCGCACAACGTACGCGAGTCGTCGTCCCGGCGCAGAACCGTGAGCAGCCGCCGAATCAACCGCCGCAGCACATATCCACGCCCGGTGTTGGAAGGCCGTACCCCCTCCCCCAGGACGACAACACTCGACCGGAGATGGTCACAGACCACCCGCACCGAGCGCTCGTCCAGATCCCACAACAGCGGAACCGTCCTCATCCACGGTTCGAACAGATCCGTCTCATAGACCGACCGCCGCCCCTGAAGGACGGACACGAGCCGCTCCAGCCCCATCCCCGTGTCGACGTTGACCTGCCGCAGCGGCACGAGCCCACCGTCCTCGCCACGTTCGTACCGCATGTGCACGTGGTTCCAGATCTCCACCCAGCGCGAGTCGGTGGTCGGGCTCCCCTCCGGCGGGCCGTCGCCGGTCCAGTAGAAGATCTCCGAGTCAGGGCCACAGGGACCCACGGGCCCGTTGGACCACCAGTTCTCGTCCCGCGTCGGCTCAACCGGCACACCCAACTCCCGCCAGGTGCCCAGCGATTCAAGGTCAGGACCAACCTGTTCATCGCCGCCGAAGACAGTGACGTACAACTTCTCGCGCGGGATACCGAAACCGTCCCGCAGCAGCTCGTACCCCCAACGCAGGCTCTGCGGATGGTCGTAGTCGCCCAACGACCACGAGCCCAGCATCTCGAACATGGTCAGATGCGTGAGGTCGCCGATCTCGTCGAGGTCGGTGGTGCGCAGACAGCGTTGGACGTTGACCAGGCGCCGCCCCTGTGGATGCGGGCGGCCCTGGAGGTACGGCGTGAGCGGGTGCATGCCGGACGTGGTGAAGAGGACCGGGTCCGAGGGCGGCGGCAGGAGCGTGCTGCCGGTGATCAGCTCGTGCCCGCGCTCGCGGTAGAAGTCGAGGAACGTACGGACGGTGTCGTCGGTGTTCATGGCGGTGAGTCCTTCGGGTCGGGTGGGGACCGGAAAGGAACCGCGGGGAAGCCTATGAACCCTGCGAAGGGGCTGGAAACGACACGTCCCGGCGGTCCGTTTCCGGCCGCCGGGAGAGGTCTGTGAGGTCAGGCGTCGGCAGCCGGCGAGCTGGTCGCTCGCGCGGTCGCGGTGCCGGTGTGCCTGATGATCCTCATGGACGCAACGCTAACAGGACGCCTCCGCGCCGTCCTGCGGATTTTCACCGGGGCCTGCGCCACCGACGTGCAGTGGTCCTGGTGCTGGGGCCGAGCCGTCACCCCGGCCTGTGCCGCGTGGGCGAGGGAGCGGCGGTCGGGGTGGCTGCCGGGCGCGATGGTCTCGCCCACCTCCACCTCGGCGACGAGTCCGCGCGTGGACACCACCCGCCACACCGACGTCAGCAGGGAGTCGCTGCCGACGAACGCGGGCGCGGTGCTGGCGGTGCCGTCCGTCAGGTAGTGCAGGCCGACCGGTTGGACGGGGACTCCGGCGTCCAGCGCGGCCTGGAAGACGGCCCGCCGGAAGTGTCCCTGGGCCCGGCCGCACCAGGTGCTGCCCTCGGGGAAGACCGCGACCGCTCCGCCGGCGCGCAGGGCGCCCGCGATGGACGCGACCGTCTCGGGCAGGGCGCGCAGCCGGTCGCGGTCGATGAACAGGGCGCCGCTGCCCGCGGTCAGTGTCCCGGCGACGGGCCAGTGCCGGATCTCGGCCTTGGCCAGCATGCGGGCGGGGCGTACGGCGGCCAGCAGCGGGATGTCCAGCCACGAGATGTGGTTGGCGACCAACAGCAGTCCGCCGGTAGGAGTGGTGGTGCCGGTGATGCGGAGCCGGATGCCGGCGGCCCGGACGATCGTCCGGCACCACCAGCGCACCGCGCCGGCGGGGATCCGCTTGCCGACGGGAGTGAGTGCGGCCCCGGCGGCCACCACGACCAGGACGGTCACGAAGCGCAGTACGGCGCGCGGTACGGCCGTGACGGACCCCTTCGACTCGATGCACGCCCTGGGGGTGCAGGGCGCGCTGGGCAGCCAGACGCTCATCACGCGGGGACGAGCGAGAGGAAGTGCCGCAGATAGCGCGGGTTGACCCGGCGCATCGACAGCAGCACGTACAGGTCGGCGACCCCGAAGTCCGGGTCGTGGGCGGGCTCGCCGCACACCCAGGCGCCGAGGCGGACGTATCCGCGCAGCAGCGGCGGGAGTTCGACGCGTCCGGTGGGGCGGGTCACGCCGTCGGCGCTCCAGGGCAGCAGCGGTCGTACCCGGAACTCCTCCGGGGCGAGGTGCTTGGCGCTGACCCGGTCCCAGGTGCCGGCGGCGAGGGCGCCGCCGTCGGCGAGCGGGACGGAGCAGCAGCCGGCGAGCCACTCGTGGCCGCGGTCGACCATGTAGCGGGCTATGCCTGCCCAGATGAGGCCGATGACCGCGCCGTCGCGGTGGTCGGGGTGGACGCAGGAGCGGCCGACCTCGACGAGGCCCGGGCGGATCGGGTCGAGGGGGGCGAGGTCGAACTCGCTCTCCGAGTAGAGCCGTCCGGCGACCGCGGCCCGCTCGGGCGGCAGCAGCCGGTAGGTGCCGACCACCTGCCCGGTGACCGTGTCGCGGACGAGGAGGTGGTCGCAGTAGGCGTCGAAGGCGTCGACGTCCAGGCCGGGCTGCGGGCTGGACAGGTGGGCGCCCATCTCCCCGGCGAAGACGTCGTGCCGCAGCCGCTGCGCGGCACGTACGTCGTCCTCGTCGCGGGCGAGCGTGACGGTGTAGCGGGTCGGCGCGGCGGGCTGCGAGGGACGGTCGAGCGTGGATACGCCGGTCATGGCTCTCTCCTGGTCACGGGCCGGGGGCGGCTCGGCGGCGAGCGGTGCCGCCGTACCTGTTGTGCCGACGCCGGCTGTCCGTGGTGTGACCCGCGAAGAGAGAGACGATGTGGGGTTGTTGAATGCCAGGGGTGCTTGGCGGAGCCGGGGTTGAGCACCACTCCGGCTCCGCCCGTCCGCACCCTGCCGGCGAACGTTCGGTGAGCTGGGACGTCTAGCGCTTGGCCACCTTGCGCGTCGCCCGCAGCCACTCCTTGTTCATCCCGGTGATGGACACCAGCGGGATGCCCTTCGGGCAGGCGGTGGCGCATTCGCCGGCGAGCGTGCAGCCGCCGAAGCCCTCCTCGTCCATCTGCGCGACCATGTCGAGGACGCGGGTCTCGCGCTCGGGGGCGCCCTGCGGGAGGACGTTGAGGTGGTTGACCTTGGCGGAGGTGAACAGCATCGCCGCCCCGTTCGGGCACGCGGCCACACACGCTCCGCAGCCGATGCACTCGGCGTGCTCGAAGGCGAAGTCGGCGTCCGGTTTGGGTACGGCGGTGGCGTGGGCTTCGGGGGCCGCGCCCGTCGGGGCCGTGATGTAGCCGCCGGCCTGGATGATGCGGTCGAAGGCCGAGCGGTCGACCACGAGGTCCTTGACGACCGGGAAGGCGGAGGCGCGCCACGGTTCGATGTCGATCGTGTCGCCGTCCTCGAAGGACCGCATGTGGAGTTGGCAGGTGGTGGTGCGCTCCGGGCCGTGCGCGTCTCCGTTGATCACGAGGCTGCACGCGCCGCAGATGCCCTCGCGGCAGTCGTGGTCGAAGGCGACGGGGTCCTCGCCCTTGAGGATGAGTTCCTCGTTGAGGGTGTCGAGCATCTCCAGGAACGACATGTCCGTGGAGATTCCGTCCACTTGGTAGGTGGACATGGCGCCTTCGGCGTCGGCGTTCTGCTGCCGCCAGACGCGCAGGGTGAGCTTCATGCGTAGCTCCGCTGGGTGGGGTGGACGTACTCGAAGACCAGGTCTTCCTTGTGCAGTACGGGAGATGAGCCGGTGCCGGTGAACTCCCAGGCGGCCGCGTAGCTGAACTCCTCGTCCCTGCGCTCCGCTTCGCCGTCCGGAGTCTGCGACTCCTCGCGGAAATGCCCGCCGCAGGACTCGGCACGGTTGAGCGCGTCGAGGCACATCAGCTCGGCGAGTTCGAGGTAGTCGACGATCCGGTTCGCCTTCTCCAGGGACTGGTTGAACTCCTCGCCGGTGCCCGGGACCTTGATCCGCCGCCAGAACTCCTCGCGGATCTGCGGGATGCGCTCCAGCGCCTTGCGCAGTCCGCTGTCGGTGCGGGCCATGCCGCAGAACTCCCACATGAGTTCGCCGAGTTCACGGTGGAAGGAGTCGGGGGTGCGGTCGCCGTCCACCGCGAGGAGGAGGTTGAGCCGGTCCTCGGTCTCCGCCAACACCTCCTGTACGGCCGGGTGTTGGACGTCGATCTCCTCGTGTCCGGGGTGCCGGGCGAGGTAGTCGTTGATGGTCGCCGGGAGCACGAAGTAGCCGTCGGCGAGACCCTGCATCAGCGCGGAGGCGCCGAGGCGGTTGGCCCCGTGGTCGGAGAAGTTGGCCTCGCCGACCGCGAACAGGCCCGGGATGGTGGTCTGGAGGTCGTAGTCGACCCAGAGGCCGCCCATCGTGTAGTGCACGGCGGGATAGATCCGCATCGGCACGGTGTACGGGTCCTCGGCGGTGATCCGGGCGTACATGTCGAAGAGGTTCCCGTACTTCTCCTCGACGGCCTTGCGCCCCAACCGCCCGATGGCGTCGGCGAAGTCGAGGTAGACGCCCTGCCCGCCGGGGCCGACCCCGCGCCCCTCGTCGCACACGTTCTTCGCGGCGCGGGAGGCGATGTCGCGGGGCACGAGGTTGCCGAAGGCCGGGTAGATGCGCTCCAGGTAATAGTCGCGCTCGTCCTCGGGGATCTCGTTCGGCGGGCGCTCGTCGCCCTTCGCCTTCGGCACCCAGATCCGGCCGTCGTTGCGCAACGACTCGCTCATCAGCGTGAGTTTGGACTGGTGGTCGCCGGTACGCGGGATGCAGGTCGGATGGATCTGCGTGAAGCAAGGGTTGGCGAACAAGGCTCCACGCCGGTGCGCCCGCCACACGGCGGTGGCGTTGGAGTTCATGGCGTTCGTCGACAGGTAGAAGACGTTGCCGTAGCCCCCGCTGGCGAGGACGACTGCGTCCGCGAAGTACGTGTCGATACGGCCGCTGATGAGGTCACGCGCCACGATCCCGCGCGCCTTCCCGTCGATGACGATCAGGTCGAGCATCTCGGTGCGCGGGTGCATCTCGATGTTCCCGGCGGCGATCTGCCGGGACAGTGCTTGATAGGCGCCGAGCAGGAGTTGCTGCCCTGTCTGGCCGCGGGCGTAGAAGGTGCGGGAGACCTGGACACCGCCGAAGGAGCGGGTGTCGAGCAGGCCGCCGTACTCCCGCGCGAACGGCACGCCCTGCGCCACGCACTGGTCGATGATCTCCACCGAGATCTGCGCCAGGCGGTGGACGTTGGACTCCCGCGCCCTGAAGTCGCCGCCCTTGACGGTGTCGTAGAAGAGGCGGTGGACGGAGTCGCCGTCGTTGCGGTAGTTCTTCGCCGCGTTGATGCCGCCCTGGGCGGCGATCGAGTGGGCGCGGCGCGGGGAGTCCTGGTAGCAGAACTGGACGACGTGGTAGCCCTGTTCGGCGAGCGTGGCGCCCGCCGAGCCGCCGGCGAGGCCGGTGCCGACGACGATCACCGTGTGTTTGCGGCGGTTGGCGGGGTTGACGAGTTTGGCCTCGAAACGGCGGGTGTCCCAGCGCTCGTTGATCGGGCCGGTGGGGGCCTTGGCGTCGGTGACGGGGTCCCCGGTCGTGAAGTCGGCGTATTCAAGGGCCATTTCAGCTCACCACTCCGGTCATGACGCCCACGGGCACGGCGATGAAGCCGGCGGTGAGCAGCAGTGCGAGGACATTGGCGATGGTCTTCAGGGCGCGGTCACGGCTGCGGCTGCCCGCGCCGAGGGTCTGCGCGGCGCTCCAGAAGCCGTGCCGGACGTGCAGGCCGAGCGCGAGCATCGCGACGATGTAGATGGTGTCTCCGTACCAGGTGGAGAAGGTGTCCACGACGTTCTGGTACGGGTGGCCCTCCTGGAAGCCGCCGGAGTGCACGGTGCCGGTCGTCAGGTCGAGGATGTGCCAGACGATGAACAGGGCGAGGATGATCCCGCCCCAGCGCATGGTGCGCGTGGCGTAGCTCGCCCGGCGTTTCTTGTGCACGTACTTGCTGGGGCGCGCCTTGATGTCGCGGCGGCTGAGCTGGTACGCGGAGACGGCGTGGGCGATCACGGCGACGACGAGGACGATGCGGATCAGCCAGAGCGTCCACTCGTAGTGCATGAAGGGTTCGCCGACGGTGCGCAGCCAGTGGGCGTAGTGGTTGAACTCGCCCGCGCCGAAGAAGATCTTCAGGTTCCCGATCATGTGGACGACCAGGTACAGCAGCATGATCAGACCGCTGACGGCCATCACCGTCTTCTTGCCGACGGAGCTGTCCCACACCGTGCGCGCCATCGACGGCCGTCGGTCCGTCCGCGTTGCCAGAGCCATGTCCAGGGACGTTAGGCGCCCGATACCCGATCGGTCCAAGACATGGTCTGCCTGGTTTCCATAGCCTGTGGCTATCGTGGGTGTATGCAGTTCCAGCAGCTCCAGTACTTCGTGGCCGTCGCCGAGACCCGGCACTTCACCCGGGCCGCCGATCTGGTCCATGTCGCGCAGCCCTCGCTGTCCCAGCAGATCAAGGCGCTGGAGCGGGAGCTGGGTGCCGATCTGTTCCTGCGGGCGCGGGGCAACATCACGCTCACGGACGCGGGCGAGGCGCTGCTGCCGCTGGCCCGGCGCATCCTGGCGGACGCGGACACGGCCCGGCACGAGGTGCTCGAACTGGTCCAACTGCGCAGCGGCCGGATCCGGTTGGGCGCGACCCCGAGCCTGTGCACCGGCCTGCTGCCGGATGTGCTGCGCGCCTTCCACGACCGCTATCCCGGCATCCGGCTGCTGATCGAGGAGGGCGGTTCGCACGATCTCGTACGCGAACTCGCGCGCGGCGCGCTCGACTTGGCCCTGGTGGTGCTGCCGCTGCCCACGCCGTCACCGGCGTTGACCACGGTGGAGCTGCTGCGCGAGGACCTGGTGGTCGTGTCCTCACCGGAGGCGCCGGCGCCGGGCCGCGGCCGGACGGTGCGGATCTCCGACCTGGAAGGCGAGCGCCTGGTGATGTTCCGGCACGGCTACGACCTGCGCGAACTGACCGTCGCCGCCTGCCGCGCCGAGGGCTTCGAACCCGACTTCGCGGTGGAGGGCGGCGAGATGGACGCGGTCCTCGGCTTCGTCCGGGCGGGGCTCGGCGTGGCCGTAGTACCGCGCATGGTGGCGACGAAGTCGGGGCGGGGGCTGCGGGTGACCCCGCTGGCCCGGCCCGGACTGCACCGGACGATCGCACTCGCACATCGCAGCGATGTGGCTCCGCCTCGGGCAGCGAGGGAGTTGCAGCGGATGTTGCTGGAGCGGTGAGGTGGGCTGCGTGGGCTCGGCGGGGGCTGGTGCGGATGCCGGTTGCGGCGGAAGCGGTGGGCTGCGCGGACTCGGGAGGCGGTGGGCGCGGGTGTCGGTTGCGGCGGCTGGTGTGGAGGCGGTGAACCCCGTGATTTCGGCGGGGCCCTGATGCGCATGCCGCAGGAGCGCTGAGCCACAGCACCTCGCCCGGGCGATGTCGCTGACGCCCAGGGCAGCAGGTGCGGCGGGAGCAGCCATCTCGCGGGCGGCACCCGAGCGTCAGCGCGGACGCCGGATGCGGCGGCTGCGGAAGCGATGAACCCCGCGAACCCGGCCGGACCCCGATGCGCATGCCGCGGGACCGGTGAGCCGCAGTGCCGCACCCGAGGGCTGCGGCCGATGCCGATCGCGGCACGTGCGGCGGGAGCAGTCGGCCGCGCGGGCGCACCTGGACGTCGGGGGTGGCCGGTGTTGTGGGAGCGGTCGGCGGCGTGGTTCCACGCGGCGGCCGCCGCCCATGCCGATTGCCGCAGCCGCCGTAGGAGCAGCGGCAACTGGGCGCCGAAGTAAGGGAGTTCATCGGCCCCCGGCTGCCGGGCGGCTCACCAGGTCGGGATGAAGCCGCCGTCGATCACCAGGTCGCTGCCGGTGAGGTTGGCCGCGCGGTCGCCGGCGAGGAAGAGGACCACGTCGGCGATCTCGGCGGGCTGGGAGAAGCGGCCGGTGACGGTGGCGCCGGCGGCCTGGGCGGCGACCTCGGCCGGGGTGAGGCCGGTGGCGGCCGACACGGTCTCGGCCACGCCTCCGCCGCCGAGCCACAGCTCCGTCTCGACCGGGCCGGGGCTGACGGTGTTGACCCGGACGCCTTTCGGGCCGACCTCCTTGGACAGGGCCTTGGAGAAGGCGACCAGGGCGGCCTTGCCCGCGCTGTAGTCGATGACCAGCGGGTCGGGCAGCGTGGCGTTGACCGAGCCGATCGTGACCACGGAGCCGTGCCCGGCGGCCAGCATCAGCGGGAGGGCGGCGCGGGTGACGCGTACCGCCGTGAGGAGGTTCAGGTCGAGGGTGCGCTGCCAGTCCTCGTCGGTCACGGACAGGAAGCCGCCGGTGCGGGGCGGGGCCGTACCGACGTTGTTCACCAGGATGTCGACCCGCCCGCCGGCCGCCGCGATCAGCCGCTCGGCCGCGCCGCGCTCCGCGAGGTCGACCGGCACCCAGGTGACCGGGAACTCCTTGACGAGGGCGTCCAGTCCCTCGGTCGTGGTGCGCGACCCGGCGACGACGGTGGCCCCCGCCCCGGCCAGCGCCTTCACGACGGCGAGCCCGATGCCCTTGCTGGCGCCCGTGACCACGGCGGTGCGGCCTTGCAGTTCGGTGCTCATGGAGTCCGGCTCCTTCGCGATGAGGCCTGCTTCTCAGGACGGCGGCCCGCCGACCCGCCGTGCGTCCGCCTCGGGCCATCCTCGCGCAGCGGCCGCGAGGGCGCCGCGCGAGTCCGGAACCCGGGGTCGCCCACTCACCCCGTAGCGTCCACCAGGGCCAGGTCGTGCAGCCGGTCCGGCGGGCCGGGGCGGGCGTAGTACCAGCCCTGGGCGGTGTCGCAGCCCAGTATGCGGAGCTGTTCGGCCTGGGCGCCGGTCTCGACGCCCTCGACCGTCACCGTGAGGTTCAAGCTGTGGGCGAGGGAGACGATGCCCTCGACGATCTTGAGGTCGACGGGGTCGGCCGGGAACTGCTGCATGCTCTGCGTGAAGGAGCGGTCCAGCTTGAGGATGCTCACCGGCAGCCGGCGGAGGTTGGCGAGGTTGGAGTAGCCGGTGCCGAAGTCGTCGAGGGCGATGTCGACGCCCATCTCGGCGAGGCGCCGCAGCGGCTTCAGGAGGTCGTCGTCGGCGCCGATCAGCGCCGACTCCGTGACCTCCAGGCAGAGCGCGTCGGGTGCGACGCCGGTGCGCTCCAGGATGTCGACGGTGTCCTGGACCAGGCCGGGGTGGGTGAGCTGGCAGGGCGAGAGGTTGACGTTGATGCGCAGGGGGACGCCGTCGCCGTAGGTCTCGCGCCAGGCGCGGGCCTGGCGTACGGACTGTTCCAGGACCCAGCGGCCCAACGGGACGATCAGGCCGGTGTGTTCGGCGAGCGGGATGAAGCGGTCGGGGCCCAGCACGCCGTGCTGCGGGTGCAGCCAGCGGACGAGGGCCTCGGCGCCGCGCACGCTGCCGTCGCCGAGGTGGACCAGCGGCTGGTACTCGATGAAGAACTCGTTGCGGTCCAGGGCGGCGGGCAGGGCCGTTGTGAGGCCGTGGCGGGTGATCGCTCGGGCGTCGGCCTCGGGGTCGGCGAGTTCGAAGCGGTTGCCACCCGCGGACTTGGCGCGGTACATCGTGATGTCGGCACTGCGCAGCACCTCCGCGGGGCCTCGTTCGCCGGCCGGGCCCTCGACGATGCCGATGGAGCCGCGCACGGTGAGGTCACGGCCGTCGATGCTGACGGGGGTGATCAGGGCGTTCATGATGCGGCCCGCGAGTTCGTCGACCTCGCGCTCGGTGTCGGGTCCTGTGGTCAGCGCCACGAACTCGTCGCCGCCGAGCCGGGCGACCATCTCGCCGGGCGCGGTCGCGCACGACTGGAGCCGGTCGGCGACCTCGACGAGCAGCCGGTCGCCGGCCGCGTGGCCGAGGCTGTCGTTGATGGTCTTGAAGCCGTCGAGGTCGAGGTAGCACAGGCCGAACCGCTGGTTGTCGCCCGCGCCGAGCGCCTTCTCCAGGCGTTCGAAGAACAGGGTGCGGTTCGGGAGGCCGGTGAGGGCGTCGTGGGTCGCCTCGTAGCGCAGCCGCAGGTTGAGCAGCCGCCGCTCGGTGGTGTCCTCCATGAGGGCGAGCTGGTACTGCGGGTCGCCGTCGGCGTCGCGCAGCAGGGAGACCGTGAGGTTGGTCCACAGGACCGTTCCGTCAGGCCGGTAGAACGCCTTCTCGACGTGGTAGTGCTCGCGCTCGCCGCGGACGAGTTCGTCGTAGAGGGTCCAGGTCTGGGGCGCGTCGTCCGGGTGGGTCCACTCGCGGACGTTGCGGCCGCCCATGGTCTGTTCGGTGATGCCGAACATGCGCAGCAGCGCGCCGTTGACCTGGAGGATGTTGCCGTCGAGGTCGGCCATGCCGATACCTATGGCCGCGCCCTCGAAGACCGCGCGGAAGCGGGCCTCCGTCGCGTGCAGGGCCTGGGCGACGACGCCCTGGGCCTGGAGGGCGGCCACGGAGATGGCCTCCTGCTCGGCCAGCGTGCGCTCGCGGAGTTCCTGGGCGAAGCCGGCGGCCATGGCGTGCTGGAGGCGGGCCGAGCGGATCCGCAGGTCCTCCTGGGAGCCGTCGCCGCCGCAGTAGAGCACCAGGTAGGCGTCGACGCACTCCAGGGTGTGGGTGAGGGCGTCGGGGTCGGTGCAGTGGGCGGCGACGAGGGCGGCGCCGACCGCCTTGCCCTCCCCGGCCTCGAAGGTCCTGGCGCGCAGCGCCTCGCTCAACCGCCGCGCCAGCGGCAGGAGCAGCTCCTCGAACTCGGGCCGGGTCAGCGACGTCGAGGTCGCCGGGAACACCGCCCGGCTCCAGATGGTCGCGAACCTGCGCAGTCTGCCCTCCGGCCCGTCCGGCTCCGCGATCACGCCGTGCGTCCTACGCCGGCGAATCCGGAGAAGGAGTACGGATCCTCGTCCTCCAGCACCGTGTCCGGCCGCCACTCCGGCATCGGCACCAGTCCGGGTTCCACCATGTCGTACCCCTCGAAGAACCGCGCGATCTCCTCGCGCGAGCGCATGATCAGCGGATTGCGAATGTCCTTGTACACGTCCACCGCGCCCTCCGCCCGCTCCGGTGGCAACGGGATTCCCTCGTACGAGGCATGGGTGAGGATGAGCAGGCTGCCGGGGGCGAGTGCCTCGCGCAGCTGTGCCACCGCTCCGTACGGATCGTCCGTGTCTTCCACGAAGTGCAGTATGGCAACGAGAAGTAAGGCCACTGGCCGATTCACGTCGATGAGCCGCTGCACCTCGGCGCTCGCCAGGATCTCCTGGGGCTTGCGGAGGTCGGCCGCGACGACGTCCGCGGTCGCGTTGCCGGCCAGGACGGCCTGGCTGTGCGCGACCGCCACCGGGTCGTGGTCGACGTACATGACATGGGCGCCGGGGCTGGCCGCCTGGGCCACCTCGTGGACGTTTCCGAAGGTGGGAATTCCGGAGCCGATGTCGAGGAACTGGGTGATGCCCTCGGCGGCCGCGAATCGTACGGCGCGACGCATGAACGCGCGGTTCGCCTGCATGATCTTGGGAAGTCCCGGGAGGAACTCCATGGCCTTGCGGGCCGCTTCCCGGTCGACCTCGAAGTTGTGCGAACCGCCCAGGTAGTAGTCGTAGATACGCGAAACGCTCGGCACCGAGATGTCGATGCTCCGTGGTGCCCAGGCGGGACGCTCCATGTATCTCTCCAAGGCGTAGGCGATCCGGTGTTCGAGCTGAGGCTACTGATCGCCCGCCAAAGGGTCGAGCGGAAACGGAAATTGACCATCCGTTCCCGCTGATTGCCGGTGGCACGTGCCGAATTGCCGTGCGGGGACACGCGGAGAAGCGCGGAGAATGCCGGAATTGGCGCTCGGAATACGCCAAAGCGGCCCGCCCCCTCCGTGCGGTGCGGAGGGGGCGGACCTGGGGTCGCGCGCGCTGCTGTGCTGTTCGGCATGGTGGTCGCTTGCCCACGTCCCTCCCTTCCGCGTTTCGTTGCCGAGTGGGCGGGGGGCGATCAACCCTGGGGAGGTTCTCGCTACGCCGCGGGCGCGCCGACCGCTTTTCCTTCAGGGGAGACGGCGTACCAAGTGCCGCCCACGCCCTGACCGTTGGTCTGTCCGGCGGCCGTGTCACCGGAGAAGGTGTAGATCGGCCAGCAGTCGACGGTCATCTGCTTGGCGCCGTCGGACCGGGTGAAGCCCATGAGGCCCTTCTTCTCGACGCCCTTGGTGTCGTTCGCCGAGACGATGCCGACGGCCGGCCACTTCTCCGCGCAGGCACCGACGCAGTTCGAGACCGACTTCGGCCATGCCTTGTCCTTGAGGAAGCGGTAGACCGTGTGGCCGTTCTTGTCGACGACGATGTCGCCGAGCTTCGCGTCCTTCTTGACGGACAGACCGGGCAGGCTGGCGAGGGTCGCCTTCTTGCCGTCGGGGGCGAGCGCGTACCACTTGCCGCCCACGCCCTGGCCGTTGACGTCACCGGCGTTGACGTCCTTGGCGTAGCGGTAGGCGGGCCAGCCGCCGATGGTCAGCTGCTTGGTGCCGTCGGTGCGGGTCACCTCGCCGAGCAGGGACTTGTCGATACCGGCGCCGGCCGTGGCGTCGTCCGCGGGAACCGGCGGCCACGCGGTGGCGCAGTCGCCGTCGCAGTTGGACTTGGGGGGATTGGCCGTGTCGGCGTCGAAACGGTAGAGGGTGAGACCCGCACCGTCGCTCAACACCTTGCCGAGGTCGGGGTTGTTGGCAACGGTCAGCTGGCCCGCGGGCTCGGCGGCCGCGGCCTGCTGGCCGTCGGCGCCGTATCCGTTGCCGGCGCCGGTGCTGGCGCTCGCCGTGGCACCGATGCTTCCGTAACCTCCGGCCGCCGCCGTGGCACCGACGTTCTGTGCCGCAGAGGAAGGCGTGGTCACATTGTCCGAACCGCACGCCGCCGTCAACGCCATGACGGACACGGCCGTCGCCGCGAGTGAGGCGCTCCGCCAGGAGGTCTTCATCGTCAACTCCCCATAATCACCTGGATGTTGCAGCGCCCGTCTGTGCCGCCGCACGGTCCTAGATACGGGTGGGGACCACGGAAGTGTTCAACCACCGCACAAATTTCTTTCCGACCCCTGTGACACGGCGGCCCCGACTAGTACGCGCGTGCGTATCCGGCCGTGTCCGACGGTCCGTTCGTCAAACGGCCGTACCTCGCCTTCCACTCCTTCGGGGCATTCCTCTCGCGCCCCGGCGCGCCCCGGCCCGCGAGGCCTCATGATCTCGGTCGTGCATGGACCCGAACCGACCCGAACCGCCCTCGCCGCAAGGGTGTTGACCCTGGTGACGCTGACGTGGCTGCTGGCGGGCGCACCGGCGGGCCTGGCAGCGGCCGACGCCTGCGCGTACGCCTCCACGGGGCCCGGCGGCACGGAGGCGGTGGCGGTCGCCGGCGGCGACTGGCCGACTTCCCCGGCCTGCCCGACGCCGACCCCGCCGCCGCCCTGCCCCTCGCCGACGCCCACCCCGTCACCACCGAAGCCCACGCCGTCTCCCCCGCCGAAGGCCACCCCGACGCCGACACCCAAGCCGACGCCGAAGCCGCGGCCCACGCCGAAGCCCACCCCGCCAGCGCCGGCCCAGGCGCCCCGCCCGGCCCCCGCGGCTCCGCTGCCCCGGGTGATCCCGACACCCACACCCACTCCGACACCCACGCCGACGCCGACTCCGAAACCGTCGCCCAAGCCCACCCCGCATCCATCGGCGTCTCCGGTGAGTTATCCGAAGTACCACGCCCAGCCGCGTCCGCGGCCCGCCACCCACCGGACGCCGCCGGTCGTCTACGTCCTGCTCATCACCCTGCCCGCGGTGGTCGCCATCACCGCCCTGCGTCCGCGCTGATCCCCGGAGGAACCCCTTGTCGGAATGGCTTGTTCTCGTCATCGCGATGGTGGCGGCCTGTGCCGTGGTCGTCGTCATCACCTTCGTACGCGAGCGCACCGCGTCCGAGGACGAGGATCCCGGCGACACCCCGGACGTCATCGAGTACATGACGATGTGGATCGGCGTGGTGTACGCCATCGTCCTGGGCCTGGCGATCGCCGGTGTCTGGGAGGCCCGCAGCGCCGCCCAGGACCACGTACAGGCGGAGGCACAGGCGCTGCACGAGATCTCGGAGCGGGTCCGGGTCTATCCGCCTGCCGAACGCGACCGTGTCCGGGCCGACGTCGAGGCCTACGTCTCCCAGGTCGTCAACGTCGAGTGGAAGACGATGGCCGACCACGAGGAGCTCACCCAGCGCGGCACCGACCTCCTCCAGCGCATCCGCGCCGACGTCACCGACTACAAGCCGACGACGGACTTCCAGGCGCAGGCCTACCAGCCGCTCGTCGACCAGGTGGCTGCCGTGGACTCGGCACGCAACGCCCGTTCGGACTCCACGGGGGCGACGATGCCCTCGGTGGTGTGGTTCGGTCTGCTCGCCGGGGCCGTGATCACCATCGGGATGGTCTTCGCGCTGCAGATCCGGCGTACGACACGGGAGCTGATCCTCGCCGGACTGTTCTCGGCGCTGATCGCCTTCCTGCTGTTCCTGATCTGGGACTTCGACGCGCCGTACAGCCGCGGCATCACGGCGTCGGCGCAGCCGTTCCTGAACCTCTTCCCGGACATCAAGGGCTGACGGCCCCTCACCGGGACCGGCCGCCGGGGGACGTCCGCCACGCCGCGGGCGTCCCCCGGTCGCAGGAACGGTGTCCCCTGTGCGGCCCACACCGTTGCCCCATTCGCGCGACTGCGATCGCGGGAGCGCACACATGTTCCTAGCGTTTCGGTCATCGAGGTGCATTTACGGCGCAAGCGGAAAAGGTCCGCTGCTGCTCCTCGGGGACCCGGAGGAACCACCATGCGCGCGATACGCGTCGCTTCGGCCGCACTGCTGGGCATCAGCGCCCTCGCCCTGTCCGCGCCGGTCGCCGTCGCGAAGGGCGACGGCAACCACAACATCACGCCGTTCGGCTTCAGCGTCCTGCCCTCGACGATCGCGGCGGGCGGGCAGGTGACCCTGCGGCTCGACCGGGACCAGGGCGGCTGCAAGGGCTCCGCCACGGTCTCCTCCGGAGTCTTCGACACGGTCAGGATCTCGCCGGGGCAGTCCTCGGCCACGGCGATGGTCGACTGGGACGCGCGGCCGGGCGCGGTGTACCAGGTGACGTTCACGTGTGACGGCGTGAGCGGCTCCACGGGTCTGACCATCGCCTCCGGCCGCACGAACAACAACATCCAGCCGCTCCAGCCGGCCCAGCAGATTCCGCGAGGGGTCCACGCCGGCGAGGGCGGCAGCGTCGCCGGCTTCGACCTCAAGGAGCTCGGCATCGGCGCGGCCCTCATCGCGGGCTCGGTGGGAGCGGCGTACCACTTCTCCCGCCGCCGCACCGGAGAGGACGGCGCCTGACCTCGGCGCCACCTGCACAGGCCTTCGCCCCGGAACCCGCAAGGGTCCGGGGCGAAGGCCTGTCACATGCGCCTGAACTCCGAAGGGGAGGAGGTCAGATCCCGCGCTCGGTGCGGCGGCGCATCCAGAACACCCCGCCGCCCACGACGGCTGCGGCGACCAGGCCGCCGCCGATCGCCATGTCGGTCGGGGTCGCCCCGGCGCTGCTGCTGCCGCCGAGACCGCCGCGGACACCGCCGATGACGGTGTAGGCGGAATCACGGGTCAGCGAGGAGCCGTTGGAGCAACGGACCGTGATGCTGTACGAGCCCGGGGTGGCCGACCGGCTGATCCTGGCCGTTCCGCTGGACGTCGTACCGGAGCCGCCGAGCAGGGACAGGTTGGCGGGGCGTTCGAACCCCGGTGAGGTGGCGATGGCGTTGCCGCCGCTGAAGCAGCCGTCGACCGTGACGGTGAGCTGTCCACCGCGGGCGATCACGCTGGGCAGGGCGACGATGTTGCTGGGGCTGGCGCCCATGCCGTCCGCGACGGCCACCGGGGCGGCGAGCCCCAGGACGGCCACCGCGGCACCGGCGGCAGCCAGGGCACGAGTAGTACGCATGTCATCCTCCGCGGAAGGCGCCCCGGGACCCGTCCCCGGTCGATCGGCGAGAAAGCGCCTCCCAGACGCACCCTCAGATGCCTTGCGCGCGCCCGCATTTCGAGAATGGTCCGTCCTGGTGAGGGGACACGCCGGAGGAAAAGCGCACAATCGGATATTGCCGCAGGTCACGGACCGTCAGAAAATTCCTGCGAGCGTCAACTCGTATGGCGCACATAAGGATGTCCGGGCCACCCGTTCGCGCTTTCCCCGTCGCCGGTTCCGGCTTCGGGACTTAGCGTTCTCGTATGCGCGATTGACGTGGCGACGGCCGCGTCGAGAGGGGATGGCGAATGTCTGCGTCCGAGCTGTCCGAGCTTGCCGAAGAGGAGGAGCGGCAGAAGAAGCGCGCCCCGTGGGGAGTGATAGCGCTTGTTCTGCTGACCGGTCTCGCGCTCATTCGGAATGGTTCGGGGGAGTTCGACATCGGTCCGCCCCAGCCGGCCTCCGCCGCTGCCGCGGACGCCCGGACCGGCCACACCACGTTCGGCAAGGTCCCGGCCCCGCTGCCGTACTCCGTCGCCGACCGGGTGCGGATCCCTGCGATCCGGGTCGACGCCCCAGTCATGCCGGTGGGGCTGGACGCGGACGGCTGGGTCGGCGCTCCGCCGCCGGAGGACCCGAATCTGGCGGGCTGGTTCACCGGTGCCGTCTCCCCCGGCGAAAAGGGCACAGCGGTCGTCGTCGGCCACGTCGACAACAAAATGGGCCCCGCCGTGTTCTACGGACTCGGGGCCCTCAAGAAGGGAAATCGCGTCGAGGTCGCGCGCAAGGACGGAAAGACGGCCGTGTTCGAGATCTACGGCATCGAGGTCTTCGAGAAGAAGGACTTCCCCGGCGACCGCGTCTACGCGTCCAAGGGAACTCCGGAACTCCGCGTCATCACCTGCGGCGGCGGTTTCTCCAAGCAGAACGGCTACGACGGGAACGTCGTCGTCTTCGCCCGCCTGGTCGAGGTCCGCTGAGCGTTCCCCGGCCGGGCGGGCGAAGCCCCGTCAGGTGGTGGTGCGGCGGCGCGGCAGCGTCATGTGGTAGCCGGAGTCGAGCAGGTGCGGCAGGTATTCGCGCAGCGCCTTCACACTCTGGGTCCGGTCGCCCCCGGCGTCGTGCGAGAGCACCACGATGCCGGGGGCGGCGCCGTCCTCGACCGCGTCGACGATGTGGCGGACGCCGGGGGTGTCCCAGTCGAGGGTGTCGACCGTCCAGGCGAGGGGTTCCATGCCCAGGTCGGAGCCGAGCTGGAAGGCAGCCCGGTTCCAGGCGCCGTAGGGCGCGCGGAACCACTGCGGGCGTTCGCCGTAGGCGTCCTCGATGACGTCGCTGGTGCGTTCCATCTCCGAGCGGATCTGACCGCGGGTCATCTTGGTCAGCAGCGGGTGGGACCAGGTGTGGTTGCCGACGACGTGGCCCTCGTCGGACATCCGGGCGAGCAGGTCCCGGTTCCAGTCGGCCATCTCGCCGCACACGAAGAACGTGGCGCGGACGTCGTACTCGGCGAGGGTGTCCAGGATGTGCGGGGTGTAGCGGGGGTCGGGTCCGTCGTCGAACGTGAGCACCATGGTGTTGCCGCGTCCGGACATGCGCAGGAAGGGTTCGTGCCGCACCGGTACGTGGGCGGGGGCGCTGTGGGGTGCGCCGTATCCGGCCACGGGCTGGAGGCGGTAGGAGGAGGGCTTGCGTGTGAGGCGCGGTGGGGGTCCGGCGGCGGGGGCGGTGACCCGGGCGGGGGCGTCGTCCGAGAGTCCGGAGTACAGCAGACCGGCGGTGCCGGCCGCCCCGACGGCAGCGGCGCCGGCGAGCAGGGCCCGTCGGCGCGTGAGCAACTGATCCTTCTTCATGACTCATCAGTCGCCCGCGCGAGCCCCGGCGCCCCACGGCAACACCGGCGCGGCGGCAGGAAAACACCCGCCCGGCCCAGTGTTCGCGCGCTCAGCGGCGCCGGACGAGGGGGAACGGCAGCGTCTCACGGATCGTCAGACCGGTGAGGAACATGACGAGTCGGTCGACGCCGATGCCGAGGCCTCCGGTGGGCGGCATCGCGTATTCGAGCGCGTCGAGGAAGTCCTCGTCCAGCTCCATCGCCTCGGGGTCTCCCCCGGCGGCGAGCAGCGACTGGGCGGTGAGGCGGCGGCGCTGTTCGACGGGGTCGGTCAGTTCGGAGTAGGCGGTGCCGAGTTCGGTGCCGAAGGCGACCAGGTCCCAGCGTTCGGCGAGCCGGGGGTCGGTGCGGTGCTGGCGGGTGAGCGGGGAGACGTCGGTCGGGAAGTCCTTGTAGAAGGTCGGCAGCCGGGTCGGTTCCTCCACGAGCCGTTCGTACATCTCCAGTACGACGTCCCCGCGGCCGTCGTCGGCACCGTACGGCACGCCCGCGCGGTCGCAGAGCCGGTGCAGGCGGGCCAGTTCGGTGTCGGCGTCGATCTCCTCGCCGAGCGCCTCGGAGATCGCGCCGTGGACGGTCTTGACGGGCCAGGGCCCGGAGATGTCGTACTCCTCGCCGTCCTTGCGGGCGACGGGCGAGCCGAAGGCCGCCGTGGCCGCGCCCTGGATCAGTTCGCGGACGAGGTCGAGCATGACGTCGTAGTCGGCGTACGCCTGGTAGGCCTCCAGCATCGTGAACTCGGGGTTGTGCTTGTAGGAGACGCCCTCGTTGCGGAAGGTGCGGCCCATCTCGAAGACCTTCTCCATGCCGCCGACGCAGAGGCGTTTGAGGTACAGCTCGGGGGCGATGCGCAGGTACAGGTCGAGGTCGTAGGCGTTGATGTGGGTGGTGAAGGGGCGGGCGTTGGCGCCGCCGTGGATCTGTTGCAGCATCGGGGTCTCTACCTCCAGGTAGCCGCGCTCCAACAGGCCCTGGCGCAGGGCCTGTACGGCGGTGGAGCGGGCGCGGACGACGCCACGGGCGGCGGGGCTCGCGACGAGGTCGAGGTAGCGCATGCGGACCTTGGCCTCGGGGTCGGTGAGGCCGCGGTGTTTGTCGGGCAGCGGGCGCAGGCACTTGCCGGTGAGCTGCCAGGAGGTGACGAAGACGGTGGGCTCGCCCTGGTCGCTGGTGCCCGCGCGGCCGGTGGCGGTGATGTGGTCGCCGATGTCGGTGTCGGTGACGAAGCGGTCGAGGCCGGGGCCCGACTCGGCGCGGGTGAGGGCGAGTTGGTGGTCGCCTGACCAGTCGCGCAGGGTGAGGAAGACGATGCCGCCGAGGTCGCGCACGAGCATCACCCGCCCGGCGACGGTGACTTGGTCTCCCGCGCGGACCTCGGCGAGGGTGTGGGTGCGCTGGGGGACGCCGACCGGGTAGGGGGCGATGCCCGCGGCGCGCAGCCGGTCGAGTTTGTGGTGCCGGACGCGGACCTGTTCGGGCAGGCCGCTCTCCGGACCGCCGACCTCGTCCGCGCTGTCGGGGCCGAGCGCCGACAGGGGCGGCAGGTCCGCGGTGGTCGCGGGCCGCGGGCCGCTCTTCTGGTGCCCCTTTCCCCAGAGTTGGCGCAGCGACGGTACGGAGACGAAGCCCTCGGCGATGCCGGAGGCGAGGCTGATGCGGGCCAGGGAGGCGGTCTCGCCGTAGCAGATGAAGCGGGGGTACCACTCGGGGTGGTACTTGGCGTTGGAGCGGTAAAGGGCCTCCAGTTGCCACCACTTGGAGAAGAACAGCAGGAGGCGGCGCCACAGGCGGAGTACGGGACCGGCGCCGATGCGGGCGCCCTCCTCGAAGGCCGAGCGGAACACGGCGAAGTTGAGGGAGATCCGGTGGACGCCCAACTTCGGTGCGGCGGCGCAGAGTTCGGCGACCATGAACTCCATGACCCCGTTGGGAGCGGTGCGGTCGCGGCGCATCAGGTCGAGCGAGACGCCGTCGCTGCCCCAGGGGACGAGGGAGAGCAGGGCCAGCAACTTGCCGTCCTCGCCGAGTGCTTCGACGAGGAGGCAGTCGCCGTCGGCCGGGTCGCCGAGGCGGTCCAGGGCCATGGAGAAGCCGCGTTCGGTCTCGGTGTCGCGCCAGGCGTCGGCGCGGTCGACGACCTCCTCCATCTCCGTGTCGGTGAGGGTGGCGTGGCGGCGGACGCGGCAGGTGGCACCGGCGCGGCGGACGCGGCCCACTGCCTGGCGGGTGACGCGCATGTCGCGGCCGGCGAGGTCGAAGTCGGCTACGTGCAGGATGGCCTCGTCGCCGAGTTGGAGGGCGCCGAGTCCGGCGCGGGCGAAGGCCTTCGCCCCGTCCTCGGAGGCGCCCATCACGGCGGGAGCCCAGCCGTGGCGGCGGGCCAGGTCCAGCCAGGTGGCGATGGCGTGCGGCCAGGCCTCGCGGTCGCCGACCGGGTCGCCGCTGGCGAGGCAGACGCCGGCCTCGACGCGGTAGGTGACGGCGGCCTTGCCGCTGGGCGAGAAGACGACGGCCTTGTCGCGCCGGGTGGCGAAGTAGCCGAGGGAGTCGTGGCCGCCGTAGGACTTCAGGAGGGCACGGATGCGGTCCTCCTCGTCGCCGTGCAGGGCCGCTTCGAGGCGTTGGGAGCGGAAGAGGACGGTGGCCGCGTTGAGCAGGGCGAGCGCGCCGAGCAGGCCGAGGAGGAAGAACAGGGCGCGGGGCGGGCGGCCGTCGAAGGAGCGGCCGGAGACCAGGCCACCGCAGACCCGGTCGGCGGCCCAGCCCAGGTGCTGGCTCGTGGGCAGGGTGCCGGGGAACAGGGCGACCAGTCCCCAGCCGGCGAGGATCGCCACGGCGAGCCCGACGAGGAGGACGGCGAGGGCCCGTCGTACGGCCGCGCGGCGGGAGGCGGCGTAGAACTGCTTGCGCGCCACGATCAGCAGGACCAGCAGCAGGGCGCACACGATGAGCGACGGGAGGGACTCGGCGTACAGGCCCAGGGCCACGCCGAGGGCGTCGGTCAGGACCAGCAGGCCGAGGTAGACGACGACCAGCCACCAGGCGATCCTCTTGCGGGCGGCGGTCGCGGCGGCCAGCAGGAACAGGAACACCGCGTAGGCGAGGTTGGCGCTGACGGGGACGATCAGCAGGTCGAGGAAGCGGACCACCGGGCGCAGCACGCGGCGCAGCGGGGCGATGAGGGCGAGCAGGACGCAGAGCAGGCCGAGAGCGCCGAAGAAGGTCGCGAAACCCTCGGGCACTCTGCTGAGGAACCCGTTGCCGGGCGGCCGTATCGGACCCTTGGTGTCCTTGGCTCTCGCGCCCTCCACCGTGGCAGTCATGGTTCCGACTGTAGGAACAGGGCGGGCGGCGCGCCCGTCGAGCGCTCCCGGGCGGGTCCGGGACCTGCGGGTTCCGATAGCCTCACGGCCGTGACGGAACAGCACTCAACTCAGTTCGAGCGGGGCACGGACGGGCCCAAGGTGATCGTGGCCGGAGTGGACGGCTCCGACTCCTCCCTCCGGGCCGCGGCATATGCCGCCGGCCTGGCCAGGCGGCAGGGCGCGCTGCTCGCCATGGTGTACGTGCAGCCGGTGCTGGCGGCGGGCGCGGCGATGGGGGCACCGGTCGCCGACACGACCGACGAGATCGCCGAGAACCTCGTCGCCCAGATCCGCCACGAGACCGAGCGCGTGAAGGGGATATTCGACATCCGCTGGGAATTCCACACGTTCCGCGGCGACCCCTACGGCGGCCTGGTCAAGGCGGCCGACGACCTCAAGGCCGACGCGGTCATCGTGGGCGCCTCGGAACAGGCGGGGCACCGGATCATCGGCTCGGTGGCGGTGCGGCTGGTGAAGGCGGGGCGGTGGCCGGTGACGGTGGTGCCGTAACCTCCGGCGGTGGAGTGGCAGTCGTGGGCGGTCGCGCCGTGGCCGGTGGAGCCGTGGCCCGGTGGTGGTGCCGTAACCGTCGGCGCTCTCGCCGCGGCCGGTGGCGGCCGTGCCGTAGCCGGCAGGGGTGGAGCGGTGGCCGGGCGGTGATGCGCCGGGCCACCGACGACCGTGCCGCGGCCGGTGGCGCTGGTGCCATGGCGGTTCGTACTCGTAGCCGCCGGCGGTTGCGCCCTGGTCGGCCCGTCGCCTCGCTCCGTCAGAGCGCTCCGAGAAAGTCCGTCAGGATCTCGTTGAAGCGTTCCGGGTTCTCCATGTTCGGGTAGTGGCCGACGCCCTCGATGGTCGTGGAGCGGCCGTTCGGGACCGTGTCGGCGAAGCGTTGCGCCATGGCGATGCTGTCCGGCCAGTCGGCTGCGCCGTGGATCGCCAGGACCGGCACGTCCAGCTTCGGGACGCGGGACCACGGGTCGGCCAGGGGGACGTACCAGTCCTGCTCGCCCGGGGTGTGCTTGGAGATCGTGTGGGCGGTGAGTTCGCGCAGGCGGCGGATGACCGACGGGGCGACCTGGTCCGGCGTGCGGTGCGGGCCTGCCACGCCCCGCGTGAACTGGTCGAGCCAGCCCGCGATGTCGCCGGTGGCGAGCAACTGCCCGGCGCGGGCCGTGTGTTCCAGCAGCTCCGGGTCCTTGTACTCGAACACGCTGGTGCCGCCGCCGCTGACGACGATCGCGCGGACGAGTTCGGGGTGTTCCAACGCGGTGTCGGTCGCGACGGCCGCACCCATGGACAGGCCGACCAGGACCGCGGGGCCGAGGTCCAGGTGGCGCAGGAGGCCCGCCAGGTCGTCGGCCCAGCGGAACGGTCCGCTCGCGTTGGCCGAGAAGCCGTGGCCTCGGATGTCGGGCGCGATGACGCGGAAGTCGGCGGCGAGGGACGGTAGTTGGTCGTCGAAGACCCGGTGGTCGGCGAAGCCGGAGTGGAGGAGGACCACGGGGGTGCCGGTGCCCACGTCACGGTAGGCCAGGTCCCCGTCGGCAGATGCGAAGAAGCTCAGTTCCGGAGCAGCTGTCATGACAACCAAGGTGTCATCTTCGGCGGGGGTTTGGCAACCCAGGTGTCATGATGTGCTCGTGAACGACTCCGCTCCCCCGGTTCCCGCCCCGCTGCCCCCCGACGAACTCGGCCATCGCCTCACCGAGGTGTTCGACCTCGTCGGCCCGCTCTACCGGCGCGCGGCGCGCAAGGTGGAGCAGGCCGAACCGGTCGAGGGCGTGTCCGCGGGCGTGCGCGCCGTCCTGAACCTGCTGCGCGTGCACGGGCCCATGACGGTTCCTCAGATGGGCCGCGACCAGGCGCTGAGCCGGCAGTTCGTGCAGCGCATGGTCAACGACGCCGCGACACACGGCTGGGTCGAGAGCGTGCCGAACCCGGCGCACCAGCGGTCCTCACTGATCCGGCTGACCGACGCCGGCCGGTCGACCATCACCGATGTGCTGGGCCGCGAGCACTACTTGATGCGCCAGGTCGGCGGCGAACTGACGGAGGCCGACGTCCGCACGTGCGCACGGGTGCTCACGCAGATGCTGGCCACCTTCGCGCACGTCGACGTCGACTGACCCCGCCCTCTCCCGCTACTTCCCCATCACCAGCCCGTCCTTCGCCGCGCCCCGGCTCAGCACCACCTCGCGGATGCGGTCGCGGTCGCCGGTCAGGTCGGCGCCCTGGCCGATCGCCTGGTTGACGTCGACGACCCGGCCCGCGTCGATGTCGAACAGCTGCGGTACGAACTCCGCCCGGACCACCTCCCAGCGGCCGCCGGGCCGGGCGGGCGGTACGAAGGTGAAGCGGCCGATGGTGCTCAGGTTGCCGCCGGGGTCCTGGGTGCCCGCGTTGTCGTACATCTCGCCGGTGATCTGGTCGCCGAGCCCGTAGACCACCCAGGTGCCGTTGACCTTCTCGTACGCCTGCGGGGCGTGGGCCTGGGTGCCGAGGATCAGGTCGACGTCCGGGCGGCCGTCGGTGCGGGCGGCGGTGAGTTCCCTGGCCAGCGCGAGCTGTTGCGGGTCGGGCGCGTTCTGGCCCGCCGTGCCCCAGCGCAGGGAGACGACGACCACGTCGGCGCCCGCGCGCCGGGCGGCCCGGGCGTCGGCGAGGACGCGGGCGGGGTCGAGGAGGTTGACGGCCCAGGGCTCGGCCGGTGGGAGCGGGACGCCGTTCGTGTCGGCGGTGTAGGCGAGGTGGGCGACCTTCGCCGGACCGGCGCGCAGCAGGGTGACCGTGCGCGCCTCGGCGTCGGTGCGCGCCGTCCCCGCGTGCCGTACGCCGGCCCGGTCGAGGGTGTCGAGGGTGCGCTGGATGCCGGCCGTGCCCTCGTCGAGGCTGTGGTCGGACGCGGTGGAGCAGCTGTCGTAGCCGGTCGCGGCGAGGCCCTGGGCCGCCTCGGGCGGGGACGTGAGGGGCCCGGCGCCGATGGGGTCGCCGTAGCCGCTCTCGACGTGACACAGCGCCAGATCGGCGCGGGAGACGAGGGGTTGGACCGCGGCGAGCATCGGCCGGAAGTCGTAGCCGGTGCCGCCGGCGTCGAAGCGGGCGCGGTCGACGACGGCGCTGTGCGGGAGGACGTCACCGGCGGCGACGAGGGTGAAGCCGCGGGCGGCGGGGGGCGCCGGGCGGCCGGACGCCTTCGGGTCGTGGTGCTGGGCCTGACAGGCGGCGGCCGCGGTGAGAATGCCTGCGACGGCGACGGCCACCTGCTGTCTGCGTGCGATCATCAATTCACCCCACTGTGGTCATATTTACCCACCGATAGGTATGAACTTCACCGCCCCCGCAAACGACTTCCGGCCTCTCATGACCCGTCCGGTGTGCGCGTGCGGCGGATCGCCGGGGGACGCGGACCGTTCGTCGCACCGTTCGTCGACGCGATCGACCGTCCGCCGCAAGCCCCTCGTGCGCCCCCTGTCCCCGAACGTCCCCCTGCGATGCCATACGGCCATGACGGCCGGACCCACGCTCAGAGACGGAACGACCGCCGAGCACGAGCTCGCCGCACTGCAGCGCGAGCACGGCAGGCCGCTGTTCGCGCTGCTGCTCCGGCTCTGCGACGGCGACCGCCAGCGCGCCGAGGACCTCGTCCAGGAGACCCTCGTCCGGGCCTGGCAGCACCCCGAGGCGCTGCGCGCCGACGACTTCGAGTCCGTACGGCCCTGGCTGCTGACGGTGGGCCGGCGGCTCGCCATCGACGCGCGCCGGGCCCGGCAGGCGCGACCGCCCGAGGTCGGGGACGCGGTGCTGGAGAACGCACGCGTATGCGCCGATCACGCGGAACGGTCGGCGGCGACGCTCGATGTGCGGGAGGCTGTGAAGACACTCACTCCGGAGCACCGTGAAGTCCTGGTGCTGGTGTATTTCCACGGGGCGAGTGTGGCGGAGGCCGCGGCAGCACTCGGGATTCCGCCCGGTACGGTGAAGTCCCGCGCGTACTACGCGCTGCGCGCCCTCCGCCGGGTGCTTCCGGGCTATGCGGCCGACCTGCGGTGAAACCAATTCATTAGTCAAACCTCCGTAAAGCGCCTTGCTCAGAACCCGGTTGAGTAATCGGCTGTCCTCATCCGTGTTCCGGACTGGGGGGCCCGGGGTTCCTGACGGAGCCCAGGGCCGGGCGACGCGCACGCACCGGAGGAAGGCAGGAAGGGATGCTGCACAGAGGTCAAGAGAGCACGGACGGCACCGGCGGCGGTGAACTCGTCGTCCCCATGGCGTGGCTGTACGCCGAGTACATCGCCGACGAGTTGCTGCGGACCGGCGACCTGATGCCGCCGACGTCCTTCGAGTTCCGCGCGGGTCGGGACGCGCTGGCGCTGACCATCTTCCTCTCCGACACGGACGGCGAGTTGTCCGGTATCCGAGTGGTGACCCAGTTGGAGACCTGGCTTTCGCTCACGGCGTACGACCAGCCGTGGCAGGACTGGGTCGGGACACGTATGTCCAGGTTGACGGCGGAGGCCGCCGAATCCGGTGCGGACGCACCGGACTTGGCACTGGCGGAGGCCGCCTGGCGCTGGCTGGAGGAGACCGAACTGCTCGCGCCGGATCTGGACGCGGTGCCGGGGCCGGGAGGCGGTCCGGTGACCGGTGAGGACGACGGGCCGAAGGTCTGGACGCCCGCCTGGCAGCTGGGTCTGCCGCTCGGCCATCTCGCCATCCATCTTTTTTGAGATGGGACCAATCCGCGGGCCCGGCCGCTCCGAATCAGTTGCTTGGGATTCTGTGTGCCTTGAGTGATTCGACTGTCTGGTGCGTACCGATGGGAGCAAGGAGTAACCCCACCCGCACCTAACGGCACGAGGATTCGGCATGAGGTCCCTGGAAAGGCATCGCGACGTCGGCGCGTACGCGCTCGGCGTGCTGGACGAGGCGGACGCCTTCCGCTTCGAGGATCACCTCATGGAGTGCACCAGTTGCGCGGCTCATGTGACCGAATTCGGTCCCGCCTCACGGCAGTTGATGCTGTACCGGCGTGCGACGCCGCGCTCTGTGCACCCCATGGCACAACCCGGTCCGCGGCTTCTGGACCGGTTGCTCGGCGAGGTGGCCTCGCGCCATCGGGCCGGACGGCGCCGGTTTCTGTACGCCGTGGCCGCCTCGGTGGTGTTCGCCGTGGGCGGGCCCGCGGTGGCGACCCTGGCCGCGCACGGCGACAACGCCGTGCAACTCACCGCGACCGACGCCAAGTCGGGCGTGTGGGCGCAGGTCACGGCCGCGAACGAGAACTACGGCAGTGACGTGTCCCTCAAGATCAAGGACGGTGCGGGCCCCCGGTCCTGTCGTCTCGTGGTCGTCGGCCGCGACGGTTCCGAGCAGACCGTGACCAGTTGGAACGTGCCCGCGCACGACGCGACGATGATCACGATGCAGGGTGGCGCGGCGATGCACCCCGCCGAGATCGACCACTACGACGTCCGGACCGCGGACGGACTTCAGTTGGTACGGCTCACCTCGCACTGAAGTCCCGGCCTGCTGCGGCCAGTTGCCGCAGGGCCCGGGCGGAGGGGGTCCCCGGATCCGCGGTGACGAAGACCACCTGCTGGTCGTCGTGCGGAACGGTGAGCACATCGCAGTTCACCCGCAGCCGGCCCGCCTGCGGGTGGGTGAGGGTCTTGGTGCGATGACCGGGGGCGTGCACGGGACCGGTCTCCCATATCGCCCCGAACTCCTCGCTGCCGGCGCGCAGTTCGGCCAGCAGGCGGGCGAGCCCCGGGTCGTACGGGTAGCGGTCCGCGGCGCGGCGCAGCCGGGACACCACGATGTGGCCCAACTCCTCGGCGCTGGAGCTCTCTTGGGCCTTTTCCAGGAAGCGGCGACGCGCCAGATTCGGCCGCTCGTCGAGATCGCCGCCGAACAGGGCATCCGCCAGCGGGTTCCAGGCGATGACGTCGTACGTGGCATCCGTGACGATCGCCGCCGTGTCCGGGATGCGGCGCAGCAGGGCCGCCACATGCGGACTGACGGTCCGCACCGGCGCGGCGAGCGGCGTCACCTGCGTCCCCGCCAGCCGGAACAGATGGGTCCGCTCGGCCGGGGTCAGCCGGAACACTCCGGTGAGGGCGTCGAGGATGCGGGGCGAGGGGCGCGGCCCGCGGGCCTGTTCCAGGCGGGCGTAGTAGTCGACGGACATGTGGGCCAACTCGGCGACCTCTTCGCGCCGCAGCCCGAGGGTCCGCCGGGACGGTTCGCCGGGCAGGCCCACATCGGCGGGCGCCAGCTTCTCCCTGCGGCTCCTCAGAAATCGGGCCAGTTCCTGCTTGCCGGTCACTGTGCCTCCCTCCGGCTGCCAGGGATCGGCTGTCCCTGGTTCGACGGCGGCGACTGCGGAATCGTCGTCCCCATGAACGATTCCACAGCACTGGTCACCGGCGCGAACAAGGGCATCGGCAAGGAGATCGCCCGCCTGCTCGTAGCCGAGGGATTCACGGTCCACGTCGGCTCGCGCGACGCGGACCGGGGCGAACGCGCCGTGGCGGAACTGGGCGGCGGCGCAAGGCTGTTGCTCCTCGACGTCACGAGCCCCGACAGCATCACCGCGGCGGCACGGCAGGTGGACGCCCTGGACGTCCTGGTCAACAACGCGGGCATCATGGCCGGCGGAAGCCGGGCACCCGAGGCGGACCTCGACGACTTCCGCCGTACGTACGAGACGAACGTCTTCGGCGTCCTGGCGGTCACCAACGCGTTCCTCCCGGCCCTGCGCCGCTCCCCGCACCCGCGCATCGTGAACATCTCCAGCGGCACCGGCTCCCTGACCTGGAGCGCCGACCCGGACCGCGAGTTCGCCGCCCACGCCGGAGCGGGCGCCGCCTACCGCTCGTCGAAGGCGGCCCTCAACGCCCTGACCCTCTTCTACGCCCAGTCCCTCGCGGCGGACGGCTTCAAGGTGAACGCCCTCGCCCCGGGCCTACGGGCGACGGACCTCAACAAACGGGCCGCGGCGAGCGCCGGGGATCCGGCGGAGGCGGCACGGGGCGCGGTCGACCTGGCGCTGCTGCCGGACGACGGTCCGACGGGGCGGTTCCTGTCCTGGGACGGGACGGGGGTGCCCTGGTAGCTACTTGAGCAGTTTCGACATCCGCCGGTCCGCCAGCGGCTTGCCGCCCGTCTGGCAGGTGGGGCAGTACTGGAGCGAGGAGTCGCTGAAGGAGACCTCGCGGATGGTGTCGCCGCAGACCGGGCAGGGTTCGCCGGTGCGGCCGTGGACACGCAGGCCGCTCTTCTTCTCCGCCTTCAGGCGGCCCGCGGCCACGCCTCGGGAGCGGTCGATTGCCTCCGTGAGTGTGGTGCGGAGGGCCGTGTAGAGCGTGTGGGTCTCGGCCGGGGTCAGGGACGACGCCAGTTTGAAGGGGGACATCCTGGCCGCGTGCAGGATCTCGTCGCTGTACGCGTTGCCCACCCCGGCGATCAGGGTCTGGTCGCGCAGGGCGCCCTTGAGCTGGCGGCGTTCGTCCTTCAGGAGTTCGGCGAAGGCCGGCTCGTCGAAGGCGTCGGCGAGGGGGTCGGGGCCGAGGCGGGCGACACCCGGGACCTCCTGCGGGTCGGCGACGACGTACACCGCGAGGCGCTTCTGGGTGCCCGCCTCCGTGAGGTCGAAGCCCTCGCCGGTCTCCAGGGCCACGCGGAGCGCGAGTGGGCCCTTGCCGGGGCGGGGCGGGCCGTCCGGGAGACGGTCCTTCCAGTGCAGCCAGCCCGCACGGGCGAGGTGGGTCACGAAGTGCGGGCCGCCGTCCGTCTCGACGTCCAGGAACTTGCCGTGGCGGTGCACGGCCACCACCTCGTGTCCCTCCAGCGCGGTGGGCGGAGGGTCGTACGTCTTCAGGACGCTGATGGCGACGGGCAGCACCCGTACGATCTCGTGGCCGACGAGGTGTTCGGTCAGGAAGTCCTTCAGCGCTTCGACCTCGGGAAGTTCCGGCATACGTCCAGGGTGCCATCAGAGGCCCGTGGGGTCAGCTCGGTCAGGTCGGGCCGGATCTGTTCGGATCCGGTCCGCCGCGGTCCGGGATCAGGAACTCGCACCACACGCACTTGCCGCTGCCGCGCGCCTCCACGCCCCACACGTCCGTGAGCAGGTCGACCAGGAGCAGACCGCGCCCGGAGACACCGCTCTCGCCCGCCTCACGGCGGCGCGGGAGGGCACTGGAGGAGTCCTCGACCTCCACGCGCAGCCGCCGTTCGGTGCCGTCGAGGACCCTGAGGGTGACGATCGCGGAGCCTTCGGTGTGCATCAGCGCGTTGGTGATCAGCTCGTCGGCGACCAGTTCGACCTCGTCGGAACGCTCGCCGGCGCCCCACGCGCGGACCGCGGCCCTGATCATGTGCCGCGCCCCGGTGAGGGCCTCGGAGTCGCCGGGGGCCACATGCTGCTGGAGCCGCCCGCCGGACCGCGGGGCGTCGAGTCCGCGCCGGCGCATCAGGAGCAGCGCCACGTCGTCCTCGCCGCCGCGCTCCTCGGCCACGTCGATGAGCAGGTCGGCGAGGTCGCGTACGTCGTCGGGGCCGGAGGCGATGAGCGCGGCGAGGGTCCGCATGCCGTCGTCGAGGTCGGCCCCGGGCTGTTCGACGAGGCCGTCGGTGCACAGCAACAGGGTCTCGCCGGGGGCGAGTTCGATGGTGGAGACGGGGTATTCGAGCCGCCCGAACTCGGCGGACAGCCCGAGCGGCAGCCCTCCCACGACGGTCGCCCGACGGCAGGTCCCGTCCAACTGCCGGACCAGCGGGTCGATATGACCTGCCCGGACCACCTGGACCACTCCGGTCGACAGGTCGACCTCGGCGTAGAGGCAGGTGGCGAAGCGCTCGGTGTCGAGTTCGTGGAGGAAGACGGAGGCGCGGGCCATCACCGTGGCCGGGGTGTGTCCCTCGGCGGCGTACGCCTTGAGGACGATGCGCAGTTGCCCCATGACGGCGGCGGCGTGCGTGTCGTGGCCCTGGACGTCGCCGATGACCGCGCCGACCCGCCCGCCCGGCAGCGGGATGAGGTCGTACCAGTCGCCGCCGATGTCCCGCCCGAGCTTCGCGGACCGGTAGCGGACGGCGACGTCGGCGCCCGGGACGCTGGGGATGGCGCGCGGCAGCATGGCCTGCTGGAGGCCCTGCGCGAGGTCCTTCTCCTGCTCGTAGAACATGGCCCGCTGGAGGCTCTGCGCGATGCTGCTGCCCAGCGCGACGAGCACGTTGCGCTCGTCCGCCGAGAAACCGCGCCGGTCGCTGTAGAGCAGACCCATCGCACCGATCGGCCGTGCCTGCGCGATCAGCGGCAGATAGGCGGCCGCCGTGATGTTCAGCTCGGTGATGTGCGGCCACAGCAGCGGATACCGCTCGGCGAACTCCGCCGGCGACTCGATGAACGCCGGGGCGAGGGTCCGTACGACCTCCCCCATCGGGTACTGCTCGTCGATCCGGGTGACCTCCGTGCCGGGCACGAAGCTGCCCTCGGGGCCCTCCGCGACCAGCCGGATACGGCCGGCCTCCACCAGGCCCATGACCAGGCTGGTCGCGCCGAGGTGGACGAGGCCGTGGGTGTCCTTGAGGACGTCGATCACGTCCTGGACGGTCCGGGCGTGCGCGAGGGCCGCGGTGGTGAGCTGCACGACGTTGGTCTGCCGGCGCAGCGCCGCGTCCTGGGCCGCCTGCTCACGGCGGGCCGCGCTCTCGGCGAGCTCCCGCGTGGCGTCCCGGACGATGCCGATGATCCGGCGCGGGCGACCCGTCTCGTCGCGCCGGATGTAGCCCTGGGTGTGGGTCCAGCGCAGGCTGCCGTCGCGCAGCCGCATACGGAAGTAGGCGCCGTAGTTCTCGCTGCCGTCCTTCAGGGCCTGGGAGACGAGACCGTCGAGCCGGTAGCCCTCCGGCGGCGGTACCCGGATCGCCAGCGACTCGGGCCGCCCGTCGTATTCGTCGGGGCGCAGGTCGAAGACCTCGTGGGCCTGGGCGTCCATGTGGAACAGGCCGTTGTCCAGGTCCCAGTCGAAGCTGCCCATGCGGTTGAGCGCCAGGATCGGGTCCGGGTGGGCGGGCCAGTCGTCCGGGAGTGACAGGGCGCTCGCTCCCCGATCAACCATGCGGCCCACCTTGCCAGGATTTGCCCGATTATTCGACTTGTCCGAGCGCTACGGCGGCACCCTGAGCACTTAGCTGTCGAACATGTTCGTCGGGCTGTCGAAGATGCTGCCGGTACCGGTGTCGTCGGGGATCAGCCCGCCACCGTCGGGCAGGTCAGGGGTCTCCGGGACGGTCGGCGGACCGATCTCGTCCGGGGAGTCCTGACCCTGGGACGGCGCCGGTACGACCGTCCCGGCGCCCGGGGTGGCCCCGCGCTGCGACGGGGTGAGGGTGGTGCCGGGCGGGCTGGTCGTCGGGGTGGCCGTGACGGTGGCGGCGGGGCAGTCCGTGGCGCCCGGGGACGGTGCAGTGCCGGGTGCGACGCCGGTCGCGCCCGGGGTGACGGTGACGGTCGGAGTGACGCAGTCGGTGGCGGACCCCGACGGGGTGGGGCTGCCGCCGGGGGACGCACTCCCGTCGCCCGGGGAGGAGCTCTGCCCCTGGCTCTCGCCCGGGCTCTGGCTCTGGGACGTGCTCGCGCTGCTGCTGGGCGAGGGGCTCGTGCCGCCGGGCGAGGCGCTGGACCCGCTGTCGTGCGGTCGCGGCGACGGACCCGTACGGGACGGTGTCGGCGTCGGCGTCACGTGCGGCGGCCGGGGTACGACGTGGTCGTGGTGGGGCCCGCGATGACCGAGGGGCCGTTCGATCCAGGTGTTGTCGACGATGTTGATGATCGTGATGTTGGTGATCACCTGGGGCGCCGGGGTCACCACGACGACTCCTGCGGGCCGGAACCCGGACCAGGACCGCCCGCTGTCCCCGAGCGCGCCCTGCCCGGCCACGCCCGCCTTGAGCGGGTTGCCACAGGCGCAGCGGACCCGGGGCACGCCCCGGTTGTCGACGAGGACGGCGGTACCGGTCTGGAGGACCGACTGGAACCCGGTCACCCGCGCGTCCCGGAACCCGTGGTTGGTGACCTGGGTGTCGGCGCGCAGCACGACCGAGGTCAGCCCGCGCAGATAGCCGGGGATACCGCCCGGGGAGATCCCCTCGGCCCGCGCGAAAGCGCGGGCCTTGGCCTGGTCGCGGGTGAGATAGGAGATCTGCCGCTCGACGTCGCAGCTGCCGGTCCGCGCGGTCCCGCCGTACAGGCCGGGCGTGGCGCCGGAGACGGTACGCATGGGGCCGGAGGGCGTGGACACGGTCCCCGTGGGTGTCACCTGCGGAGGCGGAGACTTCCGAGGTGTGGACTGCGGCGTTCGGGTGACCCGTGGTGGGGCGCTCGGCGCGGTGGCCGTGGAGTCCGTGAAGGGGTCGGGGCCCTGTGCCGCGACGGGCTGGAGGAAGACCTCGCCGGTCGACTTCGTGTCCTTGCCGCCGTCGCCGCCGCAGCCGGCGACGAGGAGCGTCGCCGAGAGCGCGCAGGCCGTGGCGATGGTTCCGGTGGATGTGCGCACCAGGTTCTCCCGCCTCAAGCCGGGTGATTCGCCACTATTGTCTGCTTCACTCACATGGGTTACGCAACCGGAGGCATGGGACACGGAGAGTGAAGGTCGGCTCGGGCACGCCGACGGAGGGAGGAGGTCACGGTCGTGGGATGGTTCACCGCACCCGACTACTGGCTGAGCCGGCTCGTCTTCCAGCGCGCGTTGGCCGGCGTCTACCTGATCGCGTTCCTCACGGCGGCCCGCCAGTTCCGCGCGCTGATCGGCGAACGCGGCATGCTGCCGATCCCCCGCTTCCTCGCCCTGACGCCGTTCCGCCGGGCCCCGAGCATCTTCCAACTCCACTACACGGACCGCTTCTTCGCGGCCTGCGCGTGGACGGGCTGCGCGGTGTCGGCGGCCCTCGCCGCCGGGCTCGACTCCCAACTCCCGCTCTGGGGCGGGATGTTGTTGTGGCTCATGCCGTGGGTGCTGTACCTGTCGATCGTCAACGTGGGCCAGACCTGGTACGGGTTCGGCTGGGAGTCACTGCTGCTGGAGGTCGGCTTCCTGGCCGTCCTCCTCGGCAACGACGAGGTGGCGCCACCGGTCCTGGTGCTGTTCCTGCTCCGCTGGATCCTGTTCCGGGTCGAGTTCGGCGCGGGTCTGATCAAGCTGCGCGGCGACGCGTGCTGGCGGAAACTGACCTGCCTGGACTTCCACCACGAGACACAGCCGATGCCGGGCCCGCTGAGCTGGTTCTTCCACCACCTCCCCCGGCCCCTGCACCGGGTGGAGGTGGCCGCCAACCACGTGACCCAACTCCTCGTCCCCGTCCTGCTGTTCACCCCGCAGCCGGTCGCGACGGCCGCCGCGTCCCTGATGATCGCGACCCAGCTGTGGCTGGTCCTGTCCGGCAACTTCTCCTGGCTGAACTGGCTCACCATCGTGCTGGCCCTGTCGGCGGTCGAGTTCCCCCACACGGCACCACCCGTACCCGACCCGCCCGTCTGGTACGAGGCCGTGGTCGTCACGGTCGCCGCCCTGCTGCTCTGGCTCGGTCACCGCCCGGTCCGCAACATGGTCTCCAGCCGCCAGATCATGAACCGCTCCTTCGACCCGCTCCATCTGGTCAATTCCTACGGCGCGTTCGGCACCGTCGGCCGCATCCGCCACGAGGTGGTGATCGAGGGCACGACGGACGCCGTACCCCGTGCGGACTCCGACTGGCGGGAGTACGAGTTCAGGGGCAAGCCGGGCGACCCACGCCGCTGGCCGCGCCAGTTCGCGCCGTACCACCTGCGGCTGGACTGGATGATGTGGTTCGCGGCCCTCTCCCCCGGCTACGCCGACCCGTGGTTCGGCGCCCTGGTGGAACGCCTCCTGGAGAACGACCGGGACACGCTACGGCTGTTGCGCCGCTCCCCGTTCCCGCCCGACACGCCCCCGCGCCATGTACGGGCCCGTCTCTTCCGCTACCGCTACACGAGTTGGCGGGAGTTGCGGGAGACGGGCGCGTGCTGGGAGCGGACGTTCGTGCGGGAGTACCTGCCGCCGACGCGGTTGGCGGCAGATATTCAGAGGCCGTAGACGCGGGTGGCGGTGCCCTCGAAGACCTCGGCGCGTTCGGCCGCGCTGAGGTCGTCCGTCAACTCCCCCGCCGAGTCGGCGACTTGGCCGTACGTCGCCGCCAAGGTGCACACCGGCCAGTCCGAACCGAACATCAGCCGGCTCGGGCCGAAGGCGTCGAGTGCGGTGTCCGCGTAGGGGTGCAGGTCTTCGGTGCTCCAGGTCTTCCAGTCGGCCTCCGTGACCAGGCCGGACAGTTTGCAGTACGTGTTGGGGAGCGCGGCGAGGGAGCGGAGGGAGGTCGCCCAGGGCTCCAGTCGTCCCGAGGCGATGGGTGGTTTGCCCAAGTGGTCGAGGACGAAGGCGAGTTGGGGCAGGGAGGCGGCCACCTGCACGGCGGCGGGGAACTGGTGGGGCAGGAGCAGCAGGTCGTAGACGAGTCTCGCGTCGGCGACGGCGGTGAGGCCTCGGCGTACGTCCGGGCGCAGCAGCCAGTTCGGGTCGGGCTCGCCCTGTACCTGGTGGCGGATGCCCTTGAGGTAGTGGCCGCCGGGGAGTTCGCGCAGGCGGGCGAGTTCGTCGGTGACGTCCGGGCTCGTGAGGTCGGTCCACCCGACGACTCCGGCGATCAGGTCGTGCGTGTCGGCGAGGGCCAGGAACTCCGGGGTCTCCTCGGCGACGGTGATCGTCTGGACGAGGACGGTCCGGTCGACGCCGGCCGCCCGGGCCTCGGGTACGAGGTCGGGGACGGTGAAGTCCCGGCGCAGCGGCTGGAGTTCGGGGCCGGTGATCCAGTCCTGGTCGCGGACCGAGAGGTCCCAGACGTGGTGGTGCGCGTCGACCGTCATGGCAGCTCCCATACGACGGGCAGGCCGGCGTCGGCGCCCTTGCCGGAGTAGTCGTGCACCACGCCGAGGAGCTGGGCCATGCGGGCCTGCCAGGCGACGTTCACCGGGAGCTGGTCCAACTCGGCGAGCAGGCGGGCGTAGTCGTCGCATTCCAGGACGTGGAAGAGGTCGGTGCCGCTGCGCCAGATCGTCCAGGAGGTGGCGCCGGCGGCGTGGATCGCGGCGGTGAGTTCCTTGGGGACCTCGCGGTGGGCGCTCTCGTACTCGGCGACGCGGTCGGCGCGGACCTTGGTGTGCAGGGCGACTCTCACGACGGCTCCTCCGGCGGCTTCCCCGACTGCTTCTCCGACGGTTCCCCGGTGAGTCCGGGAACGGGGACGTCGGCGGACAGGAGCCCGGTGTCCCGCAGTTCCCGCCAGAACGCGGCGGGCACGGCGGCGGCGAACTGCTCGGCGCAGTCCCGTACTTCGGCCTCCGACCGGGCGCCGACCAGGACACTCGCCACGGCCGGGTGCGCCGCGCAGAAGGCCAGGGCGGCGGCGCGCAGGGTGATGCCGTGACGCTCGGCCACGGCCTTCATGCGCAGGGCACGGTCCAGCAACTCGGCGGGCGCCTGGGCGTAGTTGTACGTCGCGTCGGGCTTCGGGTCCGCCAGCAGGCCGGAGTTGAAGGCCCCGCCGATGACCACCGACTTGCCGCGTGCGACGGCGGCCGGGAGCAGTTCGGTGAGCGCGCTCTGGTCGAGCAGGGTGTAGCGGCCGGCGCACAGCACCACGTCCACGTCCGTGTCCTGGACGAACCGGGTCAGCATGTCGGCCTGGTTCATGCCCGCGCCGATCGCGCCGACGACGCCCTCCGCACGGAGCTTCTCCAGCGCCGGATAGCCCTCACGGAAGGCCTGTTCGGCGTGGTCGTCGGGGTCGTGGAGGTAGACGACGTCGACGTGGTCGAGGCCGAGCCGATCCAGGCTGGCGTCCAGGGTGCGGCGTACCCCGTCGGCACTGAAGTCCCAGACGCGCTGGTGGGTCGCCGGCACGGCGAAGCCGTTGGCGAGGTCGTCGCCGGCAGCCGCCTCAGCGGGTTCCAGCCGCCGTCCCACCTTCGTGGAGACCGCGTACGACGAGCGCGGATGCTCTCGCAGGGCCGCTCCCAGGCGCCGCTCGGACAGCCCGAGGCCGTAGTGCGGTGCGGTGTCGAAGTAGCGAATGCCTTGCTGCCAGGCCGTGTTGATGGCCAGGGATGCCTGATCGTCGCCGACCGCGGTGTACAGGTTGGCGATCGCGGCGCCGCCGAAGCCCAGTCCGCTGACCTCGACCCCGCTCCCTCCGAGGGCGTTCACTGGCCCACCGGCCGCAGCCGCAGGCCCTGCATGCCGCCGTCCACGGCGAGTGACGTGCCGGTGGTGGCGCCGGACAGGGGGCTCGCCAAGTAGGCGATGGCGCCCGCGACTTCGGCCGCCGAGACGAGCCGGCCGGAGGGCTGGCGGGCGGCCAGGGCGGCGCGTTCGGCGGCCGGGTCGGAGGCGGAGTCGAGGAGGCGGCCGACCCAAGGGGTGTCCGCCGTGCCGGGGTTGACGCAGTTGACGCGGACGCCCTCGCGGAGGTGGTCGGCGGCCATGGCGAGGGTGAGGGAGTACACGGCGCCCTTCGTGGCGCTGTACAGGGCGCGTTGGGGCAGTCCCGCCGTGGCCGCGATGGAGCAGGTGTTGACGATCGCCGCGTGGGAGGACTCACGCAGGTGCGGGAGCGCGGCGCGGGCGACGCGGACCATGCCGATGACGTTGACGTCGAGGACGCGGTGCCATTCCTCGTCGTCGTTGTCCTCGACGGTGCCCTGGGCGCCGATGCCGGCGTTGTTGACCACCACGTCGAGTCCGCCGAGGTCGGCGACCGCGGCGGCGACGGCCTGGCGTACGGAGGCGGCGTCGGTGACGTCGGCGCGGTAGCCGAGCAGCGGCTTCTCGACGCTGCTCGGGTCCAGGTCGAGGACGGCGACCGACGCGCCGCGTTCGGCGAGGAGTTCGGCGGTGGCCCGGCCGATGCCGGAGGCGCCGCCGGTGACCAGGGCCTTGAGGCCCTCGAAGTCGGTCATGCCGCGTGTCCCTTCTGGCGGTCGAGGTCGGCGGCCCAGAAGGTGCCGCCGGGGAACGTGTAGCGCGCGATGGACTCGGGCCGCATGGTGGCCGAGAACCCGGGTGCGGTGGGTGCCATGTAGTGACCTTCGCGGATCACCACCGGATCGAGGAAGTGGTCGTGCAGATGATCGACGTACTCGATGACTCGGTCGTCGGTGGTGCCGGAGACGGCGAGGTAGTCGAACATCGAGAGGTGCTGGACGAGTTCGCACAGTCCGACGCCGCCGGCGTGCGGGCAGACGGGGATGCCGAACTTGGCGGCCAGCAGCAGGATCGCGAGGTTCTCGTTGACGCCGCCGACACGGGCCGCGTCTATCTGGAGGATGTCGAGGGCGCCGGCCTGGAGCAGCTGCTTGAACACGATGCGGTTCTGGACGTGTTCGCCGGTGGCGACCTTGACCGGGGCGACGGCGGCGCGGATGGTGGCGTGACCCAACACGTCGTCGGGGCTGGTGGGTTCCTCGATCCAGTACGGGTCGAACTCGGCGAGTGCCTTGGTCCAGCGGATCGCCTCGGCCACGTCCCAGCGCTGGTTGGCGTCGATCGCCATCCGGATGTCGGGGCCGACGACCGAACGGGCCACCCGGCAACGGCGGATGTCGTCGTCGAGGTCGGCGCCGACCTTCAGCTTGATCTGCCGGAAGCCGTCGGCGACGGCCTGCACCGCGAGCCGGGTGAGCTTCTCGTCGTCGTAGCCGAGCCAGCCCGGGGAGGTGGTGTAGGCGGGGAAGCCGCGCTCCGACAGGATGTTCCTACGGCCCTCCGCGCCCGCCCTGCCACGGCGCAGGATGTCGAGGGCCTCGTCCGGGGTGAGCGCATCGGTGATGTACCTGAAGTCGATCTGGCTGACGAGCCATTCGGGGTCGGCTTCGGCGAGGAGCTGCCACAGCGGTTTGCCGGCGCGCTTGGCGGTGAGGTCCCAGGCCGCGTTGATCACGGCGCCGATCGCCATGTGCATCACGCCCTTCTCAGGGCCCAGCCAGCGGAGTTGGCTGTCGCCGATCAGCTCGCGATTCAACGACCCCGGATCCGCGCAGAGTTCGTCGACCGACCGGCCGATCACATGGTCCCGCAGCGCGTCGATCGCGGCGACCTGGACATCATTGCCCCGCCCGATGGTGAAGGAGAACCCGTGCCCCGCGTGCCCGTCGGCCGCGTCGGTGCGCAGCACGACGTACGCGGCCGAGTAGTCGGGGTCCGGATTCATCGCGTCGGAGCCGTCGAGCTCGCGCGAGGTGGGGAAACGGATGTCGTAGGTGTCGACCGCGGTGATGCGGGCGGGGGTCGGGGACACGGAAGGCCTTTCGGTCGGGTACAGGGATCCGGTGCCGTGCGGGTGCCGGAGCCGGGGGGTCAGTCCTGGGCGCGGCCGGTCGTCACGCGGGCGATCATGAGGGCGACCAGGATGATCCCGCCGTAGATGGCCTGGATCCAGAAGGACGGGACCTGGGCGAGGGTGAGGAGGTTCTGGACGACTCCCAGGAGGAGTACGCCGGTCAGAGCACCGAACATGGTGCCCTTACCGCCGTCGAGGCTGATGCCGCCGATGACCGCGGCCGCCATCACGGTGAAGATCATGTTGTTGCCCTGGTTGGCGCTGATCGCGCCGACGTAGCCGGTCTGCATGACGCCGCCCACCGAGGCGAGGACGCCGGCGACGACGGAGACGCCGAGAAGCATCCGGTCGACGCGGATGCCGGCCGCGCGGGCCGCCTCCTGGTTGCCGCCGATCGCGTACAGGGCGCGTCCGACGCGGTGGTACTTGAGCACGAACCCGGCGATCGCGAAGCAGACGGCGGCCAGCCACACCGACATCGGGACGTTCAGGAAGGTGCTGGTGGCCAGGGTGAAGAAGGAGTCGGGCATGCCGAACAGCGTCTTGCCCTTGGTGGCGCCGACCAGCAGTCCGCGCAGCACGATCAGCATGGCGAGGGTGACGATGAAGGCGTTGAGCTTGAACTTCACCACGAGGATGCCGTTGAAGGCGCCGATGATCCCGCCGACGACGAGGACCGCGACGAGGGCGAGCGGGGCCGCCCACTCGGTGCCCCAGCCGGACTCGGCGGCCGGGAGGACCAGCAGGGCGCCGATGGCGGGCGCGATGCCGACCACCGACTCCAGCGACAGGTCGATCTTGCCGGTGATGAGGATCAGCGACTCGGCCAGGACCACCATCGCGAGCGCGGCGGAGGCGCCGAGGATGGAGATCAGGTTCCGTTCGGTGAGGAACGAGTCGTTGACGATCGCGCCGAGCACCAGGAGCACCAACAGGGCCGGTACGAGGGCGAGTTCACGGGCCCGGCGGAGCAGGACCGTGCGGGCCGAGCCCGCCCCGGTGGCGCGTGGGGCGGCGAGCGGCGGGGCCGCCTTGGTGTCAGCCATGGTCCACTCCTTCGATGGAGGCGATCAGCTCGTGGTCGCGCCAGCCCGCCGGGTGCTCGGCGACGACGCGGCCGTGGAAGAGGACGAGGACGCGGTCGCAGCGCCGCAGGTCGTCGAGTTCGTCGGAGACGACGAGCACGGCGGTGCCGTCGTCGCGGGCGCTGTCCATGCGGGCGAGGAGTGACTCCTTGGACTTCACGTCGACGCCCGCGGTGGGGTTGATGAGGACCAGCAGCCTCGGGTCGGAGGCCAGCGCGCGGGCCATGACGACCTTCTGCGCGTTGCCGCCGGACAGGTCGGAGACGGGCTGTTCGGGGCCCTCGGTGTGGATGTCGAGGCGGTCGATCAGCTCGGTGGCGAAGGCGCGCTTGCGGTCCGTGCCGACGAACCCGAAGCGGCCGAGCCGGTCCAGGACCGTCATGGTGGCGTTGTCCCCGATGGACATGCCGAAGACCAGCCCCTGCCCGTGCCGGTCGCGCGGGACGCATCCGACACCGGCCTTGAGCGCGGCCTGCACATCCCCGAACGGCAGCTTCTCGCCGTCGAGTTGGGCGCTGCCGCCGGTCGGCGTGTACAGCCCGGTGAAGGACTCGGCCAGCTCGATCTTGCCGCTGCCGCTGGACCCGGCGAGTCCGACGACCTCGCCCCGGCGGACGGTGAGGTCGACGTTCTCGTACGACTCGGAGGTGAGCCCTCGTGCGTCGAGGAGGACGGGTGCCGCCTCGTCCAACTCCCGCAGCTGCACCTCCAGTTCGGCGATGGACTCCCCCGCCATGGCCTCCACCAGGGCCCGGCGCGGCAGGTCGGCGACCGGTGCGGTGGTGATCCAGCGGGCGTCGCGCAGCACGGTGACGGTCTGGCACACCTCGTACACCTCCTGGAGGTGGTGCGAGATGAACAGGAAGGTGACGCCCGACTCCTGGAGGGCACGCATCCGCGTGAAGAGCCGCTCGATCTCCCGGTTGTCGAGCTGGGCGGTCGGTTCGTCGAGGACTATGAACCGGGCGCCGAAGCTCAACGCCCTGGCGATCTCCACCATTTGGCGGTCCTCGACCTTGAGGTCGGCGGTGCGCGCCTCGGGGTCGACGTGCACGTCCCAGGTGTCGAGGAGTTCGGCGGCCTCGGTGCGGAGCCTGCGCCAGCTGATGATGCCGCCCCGGGACTGCGGCTGCCGGTTGATGAAGAGGTTCTCGGCGACCGTCAACTCGGGGACCACGGTGGGCTTTTGATAGACGCAGGCCACCTTGGCGCGCCAGGCGTCGCGGTCGGTGAGCGGGGGCGCGGGCTCGCCGTCGAAGCGGACCGTGCCCTCGTCGGGGGCCTGGAGTCCGGTGAGGACGGTGACGAGGGTGGACTTGCCGGCGCCGTTGCGGCCGACGAGGGCGTGGGACTCGCCCGGCAGTACGGTCAGTCGGCCGTCGGCGAGGGCGACGGTGGGGCCGTACCGCTTGACGATTCCCGTCGCCTCCACCAGCGGAGTGGTCGGTGGGCTGCTCATTTGACCGTGTTGCCCCAGAGCTTGGGATCGTCGACGTTGTCCTTGGTGACCAGCGGCGCGGGCAGCTGGTCCTCGAGGATGCCGCTGGGCAGCTTGACGATCGTGGAGTCGTGGTCGGTGGGACCGGGCTTGAAGGTCTTCCCCGCCATCGCGGCCTTGATGTAGTACATGCCGTACTTGGCGTAGGCGTCGGCCGGCTGGGACACGGTGGCGTCGATCTCGCCCTTGCGGATCGCGTCGAACTCCTGCGGGATGCCGTCGTTCGAGACGATCGTGATGTGCCCGGCCTGGCCCGCCTTCTTCAACAGGCCCTTGGACTTGAGGGTCTGGAGGGTGGGCGCGAGGTAGACGCCGCCCGCCTGCATGTAGATGCCCTTGATGTCGGGGTTGGCGTTGAGGAGCGTGTCGAGCTTGGAGGCCGCGGTGTCGGACTCCCACTTGGCGGGGATCTCCAGGACCTTGAGCTTCGGGTACTTCGTCTTGACGCAGGCCCGGAACGCCTCCGACCGGTCACGGCCGTTGACCGAGGCGAGGTCGCCCATGATCTGGACGACCTTGCCGCTGGTGATGTGCGCCCCGAGGTACTCGCAGGCCTTCTCGCCGTACGCGACGTTGTCGGCGCGCACGACCATCGCGACCTTGCCCTTGTCGGGCGCCACGTCGACGGCGACGACCGGCACGCCCTTGCGCTCGGCCTGGTCGAGGCCGGCTTCGATGGCGGCGCTGTCCAGCGGGGCGACGACCAGGCCCTTGACGCCCTGGTTCAGCTCGTTGTTGATGTCGGTGATCTGCTGCGAGGGGTCGCTGTTGGAGTTGACCGTCTTCAGCGCCTGGACACCTTCGGACTTCGCCATCTTCGGCACGTAGTCGTTGTACGACTGCCAGAACGGCGAGGTCAGCAGGGGCAGGATCACCCCGACCTTGCCCGTGCCGCCCCCGCCGGCGCTGGACGCGCCGGTGTCCTTGGTGCTGCCGCACGCCGTGAGCGCGAGGGTGCCGCACGCGGCCGCCGCCGTCGCACGCACCGCCCACGCGGTCAGTCGTCTGCCTTGCCGTCCGTTCCGCACTGTGCTGCCGGCCATCTGTCGGGCTCCTCATCGAGCGGGTTCGAGCAGTTGCCGGAATATTTATCAGACCACTTCGGGGGTGCAACACCCTCAGGAGCCAAATTTTCGCTGTTTCGGGCCGTAGTGGTCGGACCACATCCGTGACTAGACTGCGCGGACCGGCGACAGGAGGAGTGGCGTGGACGAGACCCTGCCGAGTGGGACGGACCCGGTGGCCGCTCCGCCGAAGGGCACGGTGACGCAGCGCGCCATCGACTCGATCAAGGCCTTGATCGGCGAGGGCCGCCTGGAGCCGGGCCAGCGGCTGCCCACCGAGCGCGATCTCGCGGCCCAACTGGGCATCTCCCGCAGCTCGATGCGCGAGGCGATCCGCGCGCTCACGGTGCTCGGCGTCCTGGAGGCCCGGCACGGTTCGGGGATCTACGTCACGCAGCTGGAGGCCGGCGACCTGCTGGAGACCTTCGGTGTCGTCGCCGACCTCTCGCGCGGCCCGGGTCTGGTGGAGCTGCTGGAGGTCCGCCGCATCCTGGAGTCGACGGCGACGGCCCTGGCCGCGGCCCGCATCACCCCGGACCAGCTGGCCGAGGTCGAGAAGCACCTCACGGCGATGAACGCCACCGACGACCCCGAGGAGATCCTCGCCCACGACCTCGCCTTCCACCGCGAGATCGCGGCGGCCGCCGGCAACGACACCATGGCCGCGATCCTGGAGGGCCTGTCGTCCCGGACGTTCCGGGCCCGGGTGTGGCGCGGCTACCAGGAGGAGGGTGCCTTCGCCCGCACCCGCCGCGAACACGCCGCGATCCACCGGGCGTTGGTGGCCCGTGACCCGGAGGCGGCCCGCGCGGCGGCGGCCTCGCACGTGGGCGAGGTGGAGGAGTGGCTCAGGATGCAGTTGGGATCCTGACCGTCACCCGTACGATCGAAGGACCGCCGAAAACCGCCTCGCGTCCGCCGCACGCGCCCTAGCATGACCGTCCCGTTCAGGGGGACGAGGGCATCGGGGGATGACGATGGACAGCGCGGTGGAAGTGGTCCTGTCCGTGACGAGTGAGGGGTCCGCGAACCAGCGGGCCACCGAACTCCGGGAAAGGGGACCGTGGGGGGCGACGGAGACCGCGCCACAGCCATCGGAACCGCGTCCACCGCGAAGGCGGACCTGGTGTCGGTGACCGGCGCCGGCCGACTTCAACTGTCCTTCAGCGACGTCGACTTGGCGACCGCCGAGGTATGTGCGGCGCGGGGCGCCTCGGCGGCCGGGCAGCTGTGGCGCGAGTCGTTCCCCGCCGACCCGCCCTGCCGGGTCCGTGGCGGTCAGCGCCCCGCGACGAAGTCGTCGACCTTGCGATAGGCCACGCGGGCCACCTGCTGGGCGACGTCCGAGTCGGCGGCGTCGCCGAGGGTCATGATCGCGAGGCTGATCACGATGCCCTTGGGGTGCACGACGTACACCAGGTCCGTGTTCTCGCGCAGCCCGAGGACCGTCGTCGCCACCCGCCCCGCCACCGTGCGGTCACCGAACTTCGGGAAGGCGAGCGGACTTTGGTCGCCTGTGTACTCGCCCACGAGGAGCCGGTGGCATTCCCGGAAGGCGTCGGCCTCCAGCCCTACTTCCGTGCGGGCGTCCTCGATCCTGCGCAAGGTGAGCGCCTCGGACAGCACCGTCACGGGCTGATACCGGTTCATCCGCACCTCCACGGTCGGCCGCAGCGGTGGTTTCCGGTACCCGGCCACTCTGCCCGACGCCGGGCAGCCCGAGGAACCCGAAGACGCCGGGCTCGCCGAAGGCGACGGGGAGGGAGACGGGGACGGGGGAATGGAGAAGCCGTCGAGGTCGCCGGGGGCGAGGAGCGCGGCGGCCAGATGGGGCGGCACGGCGGACTCCGCCGCGGTGCCCGTGCCGGCCGGCTTCCCGACCGACCGCTTCGCCACCGGCGTTTCCACGGACGGGACTTGGCCTCCCGGCGTGCACGCGGCCAGCGTGAGCGCACCGGTCGCGGCCACGCACATCAGGCCCCGGCGCACGGCCGGACGGACCCGATGGGCGACACCCCTGAACGCGATTCCTACGGCCCCGGCGCATGACGTCTCCCCCGCGCCACTCCCCCGCCCGCCGGTCCTGGTCCCCGACGGCGCCTGGCGCGATACCGGACGATACGCACCGAAAGAGGCGACATCACCGGTTCCGCCGGATCGCACGCGGCACACGGGCCGTGCGGATACCATCACCGCCCGTGTGCGCGCCCGGTCGTCGGCCTGCCGCCCGCCTCAGCTCCGTCGCAACCTGAGGGTCATCAACTGGAAGGGCCGCAGGGCCAGTTGGATACGGTCCCCGTCCCACCCGGGCGCCGCCTCGTCGGCCAACGGCCGCTCCAGCAGGTCTACGACGTCCACCGCGTCGAACGCGAAGCCCACCGTCAGGGTCGCCCTGGCCCGTCCGCCGTGCGCCTCGTGGAAGCGGACCACGACGTCCCCGCTCCCGTCGTCGGCCAGTTTCACCGCCGTGACGACGACCGCGTCCCGGTCGACGCCCACCAGCGGCGCGACCTCCTGCCCGCCCTCGACCCGCCGCTCCGGCAGGTTGATCCGCCAGCCCTCGCGGACCGCGTCGCCGATGCCCGCGCCGGGCACCAGTGCGTGCCGGAAGCGGTGGACACCCTGGTCGGTCTCGGGGTCCGGGAAGCGCGGGGCGCGGAGGAGGGAGACACGGACCGTGGTGGTCGTACCGTTGTCGCCGTCGCTGCGGACCGTACGGGTCACATCGTGGCCGTACGTCGAGTCGTTGACGACGGAGACGCCCCAGCCGGGTTCCTCCAGGTGGACGAAGCGGTGGTTGCAGGCCTCGAACTTGGCCGCCTCCCATGAGGTGTTGGTGTGCGTGGGGCGGTGGAAGTGCCCGAACTGGGTCTCGGACGCGTAGCGTTCGGCGTGCACGTCCAGCGGGAAGGCGAGCTTGAGGAACTTCTCGGTCTCGTGCCAGTCGACCTCGGTGTCGATGAGCAGCCGCCGCTCCCCGGGGGCGAGGGACAGGACCTGAGTGACCCGGGACGCGCCGAAGGACCGTACGATCCGCACGGCGTTCCCGTCGGCCACGACCTCGTCGGCGTCCGTGAGGTCGGTGACCGTGTTGCGGTAGAACTCGTCGACGTCCCAGGCATCCCACATGTTCGGGAAGTCCGGGTGGAGTTGGAGCAGGTTCGCGGCCCGGCCGGGGGCGATCGTCTCGCGGTCGGCCTCGATGTCGTAGGCGGAGACGACGAGTCCCCGGCCGTCGATCTCGACGCGCAGGAGGCCGTTCTCCAGTACGTGTCCGCCGCCGACCCGGGTCGCGAGTGCCGTCTCGCCCCGCACCGCCGGGGTCTGGGCGCCGCCCGCGGAGACGCCCTCGCGGGTGTGGGGCGCCGAGTTGAAGAGGAGGGTGGTCGTGCCCTCCCCCGCCAGCGCGTACTGGGCCGCGTCGATGATGCCGTTCAGCTCCGCCGCGATCCGCTCGTACGCCCGGCGGGCCTCGCGGTGCACCCAGGCGATGGACGAGCCGGGCAGGATGTCGTGGAACTGGTGCAGCAGCACCGTCTTCCAGATCCGGTCCAAGTCCTCGTACGGGTAAGGGAATCCGGCCCGGACCGCCGCCGTCGCCGCCCACAGCTCGGCCTCGCGCAGGAGGTGTTCGCTGCGGCGGTTGCCCTGCTTGGTCTTGGCCTGGCTGGTGAGGGTGGCGCGGTGCAGTTCGAGGTACAACTCGCCGACCCAGACGGGTGGTTCGGGGTATTCGGCCTCGGCCTTCTCGAAGAACTCCTTCGGGGTCTCCCAGGCCACGGTCGCCGAGCCTTCGAGGTCGCGCAGGCGGGCCGCCTTGGCGACCATCTCGCGCGTGGTGCCGCCGCCTCCGTCGCCCCAGCCGGTGGGCGCGAGGGAGTGCCGGGCGACGCCCTTGTCCTTGAAGTTGCGTGCCGCGTGGGCGATCTCGCGGCCCTGCATGGAGCAGTTGTAGGTGTCGACGGGCGGGAAGTGGGTGAAGATCCGGGTGCCGTCGATGCCCTCCCAACGGAAGGTGTGGTGCGGGAACTTGTTGGTCTGGGACCAGGAGATCTTCTGCGTCAGCAGCCACTTGGACCCGGCCGCCTTGATGATCTGCGGCAGTCCGGCGGCGAAGCCGAAGGTGTCGGGCAGCCAGGCCTCCTCGTTCTCGATGCCGAACTCGTCGAGGAAGAACCGCTTCCCGTGCACGAACTGACGGGCCATCGCCTCCGAGCCCGGCATGTTGGTGTCCGACTCCACCCACATGCCACCGGCCGGCACGAACCGCCCGTCCGCCACCGCCTTCTTGACCCGCGCCCACACCTCGGGCCGGTGCTCCTTCACCCAGGCCCACTGCTGGGCCTGCGACATGGCGAAGATGAAGTCCGGCTCGTCCTCAAGCAGGGCCGTCATGTTGGAGGTTGTGCGCGCCACCTTGCGGACGGTCTCCCGCAGCGGCCACAGCCACGCCGAGTCGATGTGCGCGTGCCCGATGGCGCTGATGCGGTGCGCGGACGGGACGGCGGGCGTGGACAGGACGGCCGACAGCTGTGAACGGGCGCGCTCCGCCGTGCCGTTGACGTCCTGGAGGTCCACCGCGTCCAGCGCCTTCTCGATGGCCCGCAGCAGGTCCCAGCGGCGGGCCGAGTCCACCGGCAGCTCGGCCATCAGCTCGCTGACGACCTCCAGGTCGAGGACGAGCTGCCAGACGTTCTCGTCGAGAACGGCGAGGTCCATGCGGGTGAGCGTGTACTGGGGCTCGCTCCCGGCGGTCTCCTTGTCGCCCAACTGCGTGGGCAGGAAGGGGTGGTAGTCGAGGACGACGGGGTTCGAGGCGGCCTCGATGTGCAGCCGCACCTCCTCGCCGCCGGCGACGGGCGCCCCGATCCTGACCCACTGGTTGCGCGGGTTGAGGCCCTTCACCGGGGTGCCGTCGGGCCGGTAGACGAGGCCCTCGCACTGGAAACCGGGCATGTTCTCGTCGAAGCCGAGGTCGAGCAGCGCCTCGACGGTCTTCCCGGCCCACTCCTGGGGGACGGTCCCGGTGACACGGAACCAGCTGGTCCCCCAGGGAGCACCCCACCGGGCACCCACCTCGATCGGTTCGGGTGTGCCCGCGAGCCCCTCGGCGACGGGCACCGGCTCGTCGGGCGCGTGCCAGACGGCCACCTCCAGCGGCACGGACTCGGGGTACACGGCGGGACGGATGCGCTCTTCGAGGACGCGCTTGAGGCGGGCTTCGACCAGGCTGCGGTCGTCATGCATGCGGGGTGCTCCGTAGCTCGGTTGCGGGTGGGGTCACGGCTGTCGCCAGGCGGGTGCTACCAGGTGTGCGCGACGGTCACGGGGGCCGACGCTGTGTAGAGCTCCCCGGTCGCGCGCAGTTCGAACCACGCCTGCTCCTCGCCCTGTTCGGCCTGCAGGCCTCCGACGAAGAAGGCCCGCTGGCAGGTCCCGCCGAGGAACCGCCGGGTGCCGTCGGGCAGGAGCCGGTGCAGCGTGTAGTGGCGTACGGCGCCGGGCGCGGCGTCCCAGGCGAAGCGCAGGTCGCCTCCGGTGGCGGCGGTGATCCGCAGGTCGGAGGGGGCCGCCGGCGGCTGGGTGTCGTTGACATCGCGAACAGCGAGACCGCCGAGCCGCCAGTTCACAGTGCTCCCGCTCGCGTCGGCCGCGGTGAGCCGTACACCGATCGTGTGCAGCGTTCCGGAGACGCCTGTGAGCGGCACGGTCACCGTCTGCCAGCCGTTGACATCCGTCACAGCCTGCACGCCGTTAACCGAGTTCACAGGCAGATACGTGTACGGCGGTGTCGAGCCCGCCGTGCTCGGCTCGGCGGTGGCGACGGCCAGCTCGACGTTCACACTGCCCGAGTCGGTGCGGAACGTCAGGTCGACCACCGTGTCCTCACCGATCGGCAGCTGTGAACCGTACACATCCACAGTCGCCGGTTGATCCAGTACACCCGAGACCAGCACGCTGCTGCCGCCCCGCCAAGCGGACGCGAAGTCGAAGGTCACAGCGGGCCGTTGCCCGGTCGTCCGCACCACCCAACGCCGGGACGGCAGTCGGTCCTGGAGCCCCAGGTGGTTCCATGCCGTGTCGGAGGTGACCGCCCCGTCCTCGTACCAGCGCAGCCCGTGCCCGGTGTTGAAGACGCTCGCGAACGGCAGCGCGCCGCCCACCGTCGACCGGTCCGCGACCGAAACGGCCGGTGCCCGCCAGGTGTCCGTGCCGTCCGGCTTCGACGGGTCGAGCGAGCGCCCGGTCCAGAACCGGTCGTCGGCGGCGTGGAAGTCGCCGGGGGTACGGCTCGCGGGCAGGTGGTTGCGGGTCCACTCGGGCCGGTAGAAGCCGACGGACGTGATGTGCGCCTTGGTCGTCGGCACCATCGCGTCCCAACTCACGGACGTACTCGACCCGTTGGACTCGACGTCGACACCGGCCCACAACTCGTAGCGGCTGCGCCCAAGCCCGTCCGCCTTCGTCCCGGACGCGGCGAGGGTGCTCGTGCTCCAGCGGAAGTCGATGAACATGGAGTCGGCGGCCTGGAAGAACGCCTGGTTCGACGTGTTCAGGGCGCCCTGCCAGCTGACCGTCCCGTTCACGGTCATCGCGTCGTACCAGGTGACCCGCTGCCCCTGGGCGGCGGCGAGGGACTTCAACTCCCCTACGAAGCCCTGCATGTCCGTCCCGAGGGCGGTGTTCCCGCCACTGGTCTCGGCGTTGACGAACCACCCGTCGAAGCCGTACGCGGCGGCGACCGCGACGAGTTGGGCGGCCAGCGGATAGTGCCCGGCGGAGTCCTTCTGGACCAGGTCGCGGGTCCACTGGAGCTGTCCGCCGTAGGCGACGGGCGGCAGGAAGATGTTGCCGAGGACGGGTACGCCGTGCCGGTGGGCGGCGTCCACAATGGGCGCGTTCGGGGCGAGGATGATGCCCTCGCCGGACGAGCCGCCCCAGAAGACGAGTTCGTCGAGGTAGGACCAGTGGGTGAGGGCGTAGTAGTCGGCGGTGGCCGCGCCCTGCGAGGGGTTGCTCGACGTCGGTCCGAAGGAGACCAGGGACTGGATGCGGGCCTGGCCGGAGCGGGCGGTGCTGTTCGCGGGGGTCGGTGTGAAGCGTGCGGCCAGCGGGACGGCGGCCGCGTTGAAGGCGAGGTCCGCGTCCCCGGCGGCGGTCCAGGTCTTCAGGCTGTTCCAGGTGATGCCGGTGCCCGGGGTACCGGAGGGCAGCGAGTCCGGGTACCAGTAACTGGCGTACGGCTGCCCGGTGTTCGCCGCCGCCTGCTGGGCGGCGAAGGCGGGCGTGGGCAGTTGGGGCAGCAGGGTGGCCGCCGCGCCGGCGAGCAGGACGGTGCGTCTGGTGGGGCCCTGGGGGGTCACGAGCTGGTGTCTCCTTGTGGGGTGGGGAGTACCTGGTCGGGAGTGACGACTTCGGTGATGCCGCGCGCGGCGAGGTGTTCCTTGTCGTCCGCGCGCACGTCGAGGACGGTCGCCGGTCGGGCTCCGTCGGCGACGAGTCGGAAGTAGGCGTCGAACACCGGCCCGCCGGGCCCGCAGACCGAGCGGACCGAGGGATCGGCGGGGACCACGAGCGCCGTCGTGCGGGTGGCGGGCGTGTACGTGGGCTCGCGCGCCGCCTCGGCCAAGACCAGCGCGATGTCCTTGGGTCGCCGGTCGTTGGTCAACAGGCCCAGCCCGTATTCGAGTTCGGGGAAGTCGGCGAGGTCGCGGGACACGTCGTGCGAGCACCACCAGGTGATGCCCCAGAGGTCGGGGCAGTCAAGGGCGTTGGCGATGGTCGCGGAGGCGAAGTCGGCCGCGTGCTCGGCGGGTACGAGCGGCTGGGGCGCGCCGACCTCCTGGAGCCAGACGGGCCGGTGCGGTTCCTCGGCCCACGCCTTGCTCAGCTCGATGAGGTACGCGGCGTGGTGTTCGCTCGGGACGGAGGTACGGCCGTGGCGTTGGGCGGTGCCGTTGAAGACCCAGGAGTGGACGGCCGTCATGGCGCCGCGGCGGGCGGCCTGGGCCGGGGTGAACGGCATGTCGTCCTGGTACCAGGTCGCGTCGTACTCGGCGTGTAGATGCGGCTTGCCGGGCGCACCCTCCGCGCAGGCGGCGAGCATCCGTCCCAGCCAGGCGTCGATCTGGTCCTCGGTGGCCCGGTCGGGGTCCGGATGCGGGCCCGCCGAGAACTGGTTGACCTCGTTGCCGAGGGTCATGCCGATGAAGTTCGGCCGGTCGGCGAGGGCGGCGGCGAGCGTGCGCAGGTAGGCGGCCTGGCCGTCGAGGACGTCCGGGTCGGTGAAGAGGTTGCGCCGGTGCCAGGTCCGGGTCCACGCGGGCAGGTAGTCGAAACTGCTCAAGTGCCCTTGCAGACCGTCCACGTTGACGTCGAGCCCGCGCTCGCCGGCCGCGTCCACGAGGTCAACCAGCTGCTCCACGGCCTTCGTTCGGATCAGGGTCCGGTTGGGCTGGAAGTACGGCCACAGCGGGAAGACTCGGATGTGGTCGAGGCCCAGCTCAGCGATCGAGTCGAGGTCGGCGCGCACGGAGTCGAGGTCGAAGTCGAGCCAGTGGTGGAACCACCCTTGGCTGGGCGTGTAGTTGACGCCGAAGCGCACGGCAGAAGACATCGGGATCCTGGTTCTGTAGTGCGTACGGGACGGGTCTGTAGCGCGTACGGGAGGGGTCTGTAGTGCGTACGAGCGGGTGTCGACCGGCGATCAGCCCTTGACCGCGCCCTCGCCGACGCCCCGGAAGAAGTACCGCTGGAGGCAGGCGAAGAGGGCGATCAGCGGTGCCACGGCGATGACCGTGCCGGCCGCGACGAGCCGTTCGTCGTTGGCGAAGGTGCCGTGCAGATAGTTGAGGCCGATGGTGAGCGTGAACTTGGACGGGTCGCTGAGCACGATGAGCGGCCACAGGAAGTCGTCCCAGGCGCCCATGAAGGCGAAGATCGCGACGACGGCGATGGTCCCATTCACGGACGGCAGCGCGATCCGCAGGAACCGCTGCCACACGTTGGCGCCGTCGACGTAGGCCGCCTCCTCGATCTCGTACGGCAGGTTGAGGAAGGCGTTGCGCATCAACAGGACGTTCATCGCGCCGATGCAGCCCGGGAGGACCACCCCGATCAGGGTGTTGTTCAGGCCCAGCTCCCGCATGGTGGTGAACTGGGCGATGATGATGCCCTCCACCGGCACGAGCATCGCGAGGATGAAGACGAGGGTCGCCACGCGGCGGCCTCGGTAGCGCAGGCGGGCCAGGGCGTAGCCCGCGAGGGCCGAACCGACGCAGTTCGTCACGACGTTGGCGGTGGCCACCTTCAGCGAGTTGAAGGCGTAGTCCCAGACGGGGATGGTGTCGGCGACCCGCTTGTAGTTGTGCAGGGTGGGGTGTTCGGGGAGGAACGTCGGCGGTGAACTGTAGATGTCCTCGGTCGGGCCCTTGAGCGAGGTGGAGAGCTGCCACACGAAGGGGCCTACGGTGATGGCGAGGACGACGAGCAACAGCGTGTAGCGCAGGGTGAGTTCCCAGACGCGGATGCGGCGGCCGTGCTCGTCGGTGATGCGGGGTTCGCGAACCGCCGTCTCCTGGACGGGCCTTGTGCGCTCGATGACGCTCAAGCGTCCTCCTTCCGGTCGGCCCGCAGCACGAGCAGCATCAGCGCGACGGTGACGACGAAGACGACGACCGAGAGCGCGGAGGCATAGCCGACCCGGCCGGTCAGACCCGTGCCCGTGCGCTGGACGAGCATCACCAGGGTGGTGTCCTCGCCGGCCGGTCCGCCGCTGGGGCCCGCCATCAGGTACACCTCGGAGAACACCTTGAAGGCGGCCACCGAGGACAGTGCCCCGACGAGGACCATCGTGGAGCGGACGGCGGGCACGGTCACCGTGAAGAAGCGGCGCACCGCGCCCGCGCCGTCCACCGACGCGGCCTCGTGCAGTTCGCGCGGCACACTCGCGAGCGCGGCCAGATAAATGATCATGTAGTAGCCGAGGCCCTTCCAGACCGTGACGGCCATCGCGCTCAGCAGGAGCAGCCACTGGTCGCTGAGGAAGCCGATCCGTCCGACGCCGATCGTCTCCAACAGCGAGTTGACCAGGCCGCGTTCGTCGAGCAGCCACACCCAGATCAGCCCGACCACGACGATCGACGCGACGACCGGCGTGTAGAAGGCGGACCGGAAGAAGGTGATGCCGGGGATGTTCTTCTGCACCAACAGGGCGAGCAGCAGCGGGAGTACGACGAGTGCGGGGACCACCCCGAGGATGTACAGCGTGCTGTTGCGCAGGCCGGTCCAGAACATGTCGTCGTGCCACAGCTCGCGGAAGTTGGCGAAGCCCACGAAGTGGCCCGGGATCAGGGTGCGCCGGTCCGTGAAGGAGTTGATCACGGTGGAGGCGAAGGGGTACAGCACGAAGACGCCGACGACGAGCAGCCCGGGGGCGGCGAACAGCCAGGGACTGGTGGGCAGTTGGCGCCGCACGCGGGACACGTCGGCCATGGGGACCCTCAGCCTTCCTGCTGGAGCAGCGTGTTGCACGCCTTGACAGCGTTGTCGAGAGCCGTCTCGGGGCTCTCCTTGCCCTGGAGCGCCTTGGCGACCTCGTTGCGCAGCGCGGTCTTCATCTGCTCGCTGAACAGCACCGGCGTGTAATTGACGGCGTTCTTCAGGGACTTGGCGGCGGCGATCCGTACCCGTGTCTCGTCGGTGCCGTCCTCCTTGGTGAAGTACGGGTCGTCGAGGGAGCCGGCGGTGCTCGGGAAGATGGCGACCTTCTTCGCGAACGACATCTGCTGCTGGGCGTCGGTGACGTAGTGCGCGAAGGCCACCGAGGCGGGGGTGTGCTTGGTCTTGGAGTTGACCATCACGCCCATCACGTACATGTTGACGTGCCCCGTGCTGGTGATCTGGTCGGTGATGCCGATGTTCTTATAGAGGGTGGGCGCCTGCTTCTTGAAGTTGTCGAGGTCCAGGGCGCTGCCGGGGTTCATGGCGACGGCGCCGGTCAGGAACTTCTTGCCGGACGACTCCGGGGTGGCGGTCAGCGCTTGCGAGTCGAGGGCCTTCGCGTCGTACAACTCCTTGTACTTGGTGAGGAGTTCGACGCCCTTCGCGTCGTTGAAGGCGAAGGCGGTGCCCGCCTTGTTCATGAGCTGGACGCCGTAGCGGCCGAAGTCCTCGACGGTGGGGACGTTGGCGAGGGTCGCCACCTTGCCATCGGTCTTCTGGGCCAGCTGGAGGGCCTGGGCGAAGAGTTCGTCGTACGTCTTCGGCGGCTGGTCGGGGTCGAGTCCGGCCTGCTTGAAGAGGGACTTGTTGTAGAAGAGCGGGCCCGTGTTGAGGTACCAGGGGAAGGCGTAGGTGCCGGTCATGCCCGGTATCTCGTGGCTGGCCCAAGCACCGGGCAGATACTCGCTCTTGTACTTCGCGGCCGACTTGTCGAGGTCGAGCGCGAGGCCCGCCTTGGCGAGCGGGGCGACGAGGTCCGGGGAGACGTTGACGACGTCGGGCAGGGTGCCGCCGGCGGCGTCCGCGCTGATCTTGTCGGCGTAGCCCTCGGCGGGCTGGTCGATCCACTTCACATGGGTGCCGGGGTACTTCTTCTCGAAGCCGGAGATCACGCCCTCGAAGTAGGACTTGAAGTTGGCGCGGAGGTTCCAGGTCTGGAAGGTGATGTCACCCTCCACCTTGCCCGAGGCGTCGGTCGAACCGCCGTCGTCTCCCCCGGAACCGCAGGCGCTCAGCGGCATGAGGACTACGGCGGCGGCAGCTGCGGCGAAGACTCTGCGGGAGATGCGCACGGCGAGTGGCTCCTTTGCAGTGGGGGTTGGCCAATCGTGCCGGGGCAGACCTTGCACGCTCTCCGGCGGGCGAGTCAATGGATTCCGCTCAGCTAAATTCATTAGTTGGCCGGATCCAGACAACTACACAGGTCAGAGAGGTGTGTTCGCATTCTTGCGGTGGATCACTAATGCGCTTTAGGGTGTGCGGACTCAAGCGCATTAGCGCGCGGCACCGGTGGAATGGAGGGCAGGGGTTGTCAGGCAAGCGGTCGCCCGCGCGTCGGCCGACGATGAAGGACATCGCGCAGCGCGCCGGCGTGTCCGAGAGCGCGGTCTCCTTCGCGCTCAACGGCCGGCCCGGCGTCTCCGAGATCACCCGTGACCGGGTGCGCCGGGTCGCGGAGCAGCTGGGCTGGCGGCCGAGTACGGCGGCGCGGGCGCTGTCCGGGGAGGGTGCGGCGACGGTCGGTTTCGTCCTCGCCCGGCCCGCGGACACCCTCGGCGTCGACTCGTTCTTCCTCCAACTCGTCTCGGGCATCCAGGAGGTGCTCGCCGAGCGCCATCTCGGGCTGCTCTTCCAGATGGCCGAGGACGTCGACGACGAGTGCGCGGTGTACCGGCGCTGGTGGGCCGAGCACCGCGTGGACGGCGTCCTGGTGGCCGACCCGCGCACCGACGACCCGCGGCCCGACCTCCTCGACGAACTGGGCCTGCCCGCCGTGGTGATCGGCGGCGCACCCGACGAACGGCATCCCGGTCTGTCGACGGTGTGGGCGGACGACGCGGGCGCGATGGCGTCGGTGGTCGACGAGTTGTACGCGCGCGGCCATCGGCGGATCGTGCACATCGCGGGCCTGCCGGGCCTCGCGCACACCGAGCGCCGCATCCGCGCCCTGCGCGCCGAGTCCGCGCGGCGCGGGCTGACCGAGGTGCGCTCGGTGACCACCGACTACTCGGACGCCGCGGGCGCCGCCGTCACCCGCCGGGTCCTCGAAGTCGCGGCTCCCCCAACGGCGTTGATCTACGACAACGACGTGATGGCTGTCGCCGGGGTGGCCGCCGCGGCCGAACTCGGCTTCTCCGTACCGGCGGACGTGTCGGTGGTCGCCTGGGAGGACTCCGCGCTGTGCCGCATGGTCCGGCCGTGGCTGTCGGCGCTGTCCCGCGACAGCGTGGAGTTCGGCCGTACGGCGGCGCGGGAGTTGACCGCTCTGCTGGACGGCGGTCCGGCGCGCACGGTGCGGGTGCCGGTGCCCCGGCTGATCGAACGGGACAGCACGGGGACGGCGCGGGACTGAGCGTGCCGTAACTCCCGATTCGAGTCCGAATCGCCGGACACCGCCGGGTACTTCGTGTGAGGCTTTGCCCATGACCTCCGAAGACCCGCTGGCCGACCGGCTCCAGCTCGACCGGCCGCACTCCGCCCGTGTGTGGAACTTCCTCCTGGGCGGCAAGGACAACTACGCCGCCGACCGCGAAGCCGGCGAAATGATCGTCCAGATGTTCCCGGACATCGCCCTGCTCGCCCGACTCCAACGACGCTTCCTGGTAAGGGCGGTGCGCTATCTCGCCGAGGAGGCGGGCATCCGCCAGTTCCTCGACATCGGGACCGGCCTGCCCACCGTCGACAACACGCACGAGGTGGCGCAGCGCATCGCGCCCGAGAGCCGCATCGTGTACGTCGACAACGATCCGCTGGTGCTGGTGCACGCGCAGGCGCTGCTCACCAGCACCCCGGAGGGCGCCTGCGCCTATCTCGACGCCGATGTGCGCGACCCCGAGGGGATTCTCGAAGTCGCCGCCAAGACACTGGACTTCAGCAAGCCGATCGCGCTGACGATGCTGGGCATCCTGGGCCAGATCCCGGACTCGGACGAGCCCGAGTCCGTCGTGGCCCGCTTCCTGGAGGCCCTGCCCCCGGGCAGCTACCTCGCGCTGAGCGACGGCACCGACACCAACGCCGCGCTGAACCAGGCGATTTCGGTGTACAACGCCAACTCCGCCAGCTCGTACCACCTGCGCGGCCCCGAGCGGATCGAGGCGTTCTTCGCGGGCCTGGAGGTCATCGAGCCCGGCATCGTACCCACCTCGCAGTGGCACCCGGAGCCGGTCGACGTGGGCCGAGACCCGTCCGACGTGGACGCGATCTGCGGCATCGGCCGCAAGGCCTGAGCAGCAACACGGAAGAGGGGCACCGGCAGTTACCGGTGCCCCTCTCGCCTTCCCAGGTCTCTCTCGTCGGAGGCGCGTGTGTCTCGGGTCAGATCCTGAACAGCGCCCAGACCGTCTTCCCGCCGCCCGCCCGCAGGTTCCAGCCCCACGACTCGCTCAGCGCGGAGACCACCTGCAGACCGCGCCCGGACTCCGCGAACTCGTCGGGGTGCCCCTCGACAGGTATGCGATCACTGTCATCGGTGACCGCGCACATCGCGTACGGCAGCCGGTCCCACACCGCGAGCCACAGTGAAGGCTGCGGCTCCGCACGGGAGTTGGGCGCCCGCCCGTAACGCAGCGCGTTGCTCACCAGCTCCGACACGGTGACCGTCATGTCGTCGACGAGTTCGTCCCCGGCCCGGCCGGCCAGTGCCGCGCGGGTGAAGTCACGTGCCACCTGGGCCGATCGAGGCATCGGCGGCACGACCAGGACGGAACAGAGGGCCGGGTCGCATCCGTCGCCGACGGCGGGCACCAGGGTGACGGCCTGTCCCGGGTCGGGCGGTCCCACCTGGTCGACGGCTCTGCACAGCCACTCCCAAGTCCCCTCGATCCGCAGGGTGTCGACCGGTCGTACGACTTGCTCTGCGGACATCGCGACCCCTGAGACCCCTGGGAAGAGAGAACACCTGCGCGCACTACACCTGTCCGGAGCATCGTCCTCCGCCTGCCCCTGCGAACGCAAGTGCATCGGCAATTACCGCTGCAATTGCAGACGATCTTGCGAGCGGCCCACCCGAGGGCTATCGTCCTGCACATCACCAATGGATGCAATTGAAGCTGCAATTGCATTCGATCTTCCGGGGGAGCGATGAGGCCTCACATAGAGCACGCGAACGGCATGTCGGCGACCCTGCTGAGCGACGCGCAGTGGCGCAAGAGCCACCACAGCAACCCCGAGGGCAACTGCGTCGAGTTGGCCGCGCTCTCCGACGGCCAGGTCGCCGTGCGCAACTCGCGTCACCCCGAAGGTCCGGCGCTCGTCTACACCAGCGCCGAGATCTCCGCGTTCGTCCGCGGTGTGAAGGACGGCGACTTCGACGGCCTACTCCCCGGCCGCTGAGGTCAGGCAAACCCGCGGATTGGCCGGAAGGCGCCGGACACAGGCCGGCACCTTCCGGCTCCTTCACTCCCCGCAGTTATCCGGAACCTCGGTGCTACGATCCTCTCTTGAGTCCCGAAAACTTGCGGACGGTATCGGCGCGACCGCCGAGGGGATGAACATGACTGCAGCTCAACCGGAATACGCTCCCTCGGGTTCGGACGTGCTGAGCCTTCAGCGCGGCGGTCCGACGGTCCAGCGCATCATGCTGGGCACGCGTCTGCGCCGCCTGCGCGAGTCCCTCAACATCACCCGGGACACGGCCGCTTCGGCGATACGCGCGTCGGACGCCAAGCTCTGCCGCATGGAGCTGGGCCGCGTCGGCTTCAAGGAGCGCGACGTGGCCGACCTGTTGACGCTGTACGGCCTCCAACAGCCCGATGTGCGCCAGGAGTTCCTGGACTCCGCCCGCCGTGCCAACGAACCCGGCTGGTGGCGCGCGTACGGCGACGCCTTCCCGACCTGGTTCGAGCAGCACCTGGGTCTGGAGGAGGCCACCTCCCTCATCCGCACCTACGAAGTCCAGTTCATCCCGGGCCTGTTGCAGACCGCCGCGTACGCCGAGTCCGTCATCCGGCTCGGCCGTCCCATCGACACCCCGGACGCGATCCAGCGCCGTGTCGAACTCCGCATGACCCGGCAGGAGTTGCTCACCAGACCCGGCGCTCCGAAGCTGTGGGTCGTGGTGGACGAGGCGGCGCTGCGCCGTCCGCTCGGCGGGGCGGACGTGATGCGCGAGCAGTTGCGGCACCTCATCGAGACGGCCGCCCTGCCGAACGTCACGCTCCAGGTTCTGCCGTTCCACGTGGGCGGCCACGCGGCCGCCGGCGGTCCGATCACCGTGCTGCGCTTCCCGGTGCCGGACCTGCCGGACATCGTCTACCTCGAACAGCTCACCAGCGCCCTCTACTTGGACAAGCCCGAAGAGGTCGACCGCTATCTCGCGGTCATGGACCGGCTCAGCATGGTGGCCTCACCGGCCCCCGAGTCGGTGGCCTTCCTGGAGAAACTCCTCAGCGACATGTGAGGTCAGGCGAGTCCGCAGTCGCTCAGACCTGTGACCGGTACAGCCCGAACTCCGCGATCTTCACGGTGTCCCGGGCTGCCGTCACACGAACTCGCCACCGCCTAGCGCGTACAGGCGCGGCCAGCAGCAGGATGCGGCTCGCGCCGATCGTTCCCGCGCGGGTGACCTCCGTCCACGCCCCGTCGGCGTACGCCTCGACGACGAAGCCCTCGACCTGCTGGCCGTAGCGCCCTGTGTCCTCCGCCAACCGGACGCGGTCGACGGCCTGTTGCGTGCCCAGGTCGACGGTGACCCGGCCCGGCGAGGTGGTCGTCCGGGCCCCGCGCGCCAGGTCCTCGGGCAGTTCCCGGTCCACGCGCTCGCGGAACTCGCGCAGGCGTGCCACGTCCGGGGCCGCCAGCACGCCGTCCGTGTCCGGTGGGACGTTGAGCAGCAGGACCGAGTTCCGGCCGACCGAGCCGAAGTAGATGTCGATCAACTCGTCGACGCTCTTGGGGACTTGGTCCGGGTGGTAGAACCAGCCGTCGTGGATCGACACATCGCACTCGGCGGGCCACCACTGGAGGTAGTCGGTGTTCGGCTGCGCCGAGACCAGCGCGCCACGGCTGCCCTCGTCGGGGGTGTCGTACGACAACGCCCAGTCCGTGCGCCCGTACTGCTCCTCCTTCACCGGGAGGACGCTCCACTCGTCCTCCCGCGCGATGCCGCCCTCGTTGCCGACCCAGCGCACGTCCGGGCCGGTCACGGCGATCGACGCGTCCGGGGCCAGCGACCTGACCAGGGTGTACCAACTGTCCCAGTCGTAGTCCTCGACGTGGCCCGGCGGGATGCGGCCCTGGGCGCCGTCGAACCAGACCTCGTCGATCGGACCGTACTCGGTCAGCACTTCGTAGAGGGTGTCGAGCATGTGGGCGCCGTAGTCGGTGGCGTCCAGAGTGTAGAAGGCGTCCGGGGAGCGGTCGTCGCCGTCGACGAGTGTCGGGATCGTGCGCGTGGCGCGTGCGCTGCCGTTGGCGTAGACGCCGTGGAGGTACTGGTTCTCGTCGGCGGGCGAGAGGTAGACGCCGGCCTTGAGGCCGTACCGCCGCATGGAGTCGGCGAAGGAGCGCAGTACGTCACCCTGGCCGGCACGCCAACTGCTGTACTCGACCGTGTGGTTGGTGTAGCGGGAGGGGTAGAGGACGAAGCCGTCGTGGTGCTTGACGGTGAGGATGGCGAGCTTGAAACCGCCGTCGCGCAGGGCGCGGGCCCACTGGTCGGTGTCGAGGCCGGTCGGCTGGAACACGTTCGGGTCCTCGTCACCGGTCCCCCACTCAAGCCCGGTGAAGGTGTTCACGCCGAAGTGCAGGAACGCCGTCCGCTCCAGTTTCTGCCAGGCCACCTGCCGTGCGGTGGGCCGGACTTGGGAGGCCTTGCGGACCAGCTCGGCCTCGGTGTCGTCGGGGCTGACGGGGATGCGGGAACGGGAGCCGGACGGGGGCGGGGTCGCCGCGAGGGCGGATGCCGTGGCGGTGCCGGTCGCGGCGAGTGCGGTGGCCGAGAGGACGAAGAGACGTCTGGAGAGGGCCATGGGGTGGGACTCCTCTGGTTGGTCAGTGGGCGGTCAAGTGCCAAGTGGAGGGCTGGTGTTGGTCCGGCGGGTACTGCACGAGCCGGCCGTCGTCCGCGACGCTCAGCGCCATCTGCGTGATCGCGTTCACGAGCCGGTAGCCGCCCGTCGCGGGCGCCAACTCCCAGCGCTGCATGGTGTTCGTGGCGTCGCAGGGCTGCGGGGTGGCCGAAACCCCGGGCTGGAGCGGCACGTTGAGGGTGAGCTTGCCGCCCTGTATCTCCAGGCAGCCCTCGGCGGTCCGCACCGTCGCATAGCCGTCCGGTGTGCGCCGCACCGTGGCGGCCATGGTCGCGCCCGCCGTCCGGAAGGTGTACGTCCCGTCCGCCACCGGTACCCGTGTCAGGTCCCGCCACCCGGGCGCATGCCCAACTGCCGTGCCCCGCGCGGTGAACGCGGCGTACGTGGCGTCGGGGTGCGGGTCGCCCCAGGTCGCCTGGGCGAGGTGCCGTAGCGCGGGCTCGGTGTCGGCGGTGACCTCGTTCTCGGTCTCGCCGCGTCCGTTGTCGGGCCAGAGGCTGATCTTCGCGCCGGTGATGCCGTCGCTGGAGGTGACCTTCTCGCCCTCGAAGCTGCGTGGGTCCCAGCTCTGGTCGTACAGGGCCTCGGTGTCGCTGTGGAAGCCGCCGCGGACGAGGTAGAGGGAGTAGGCCGCGTTCATCAACGGGTAGCCCTGGGCGATGAGTCGGCTCGGCTTCTCCGTGACGTTCAGCCAGTGCTCGACCGTCGTACCGGCGGCCACCGGCACGGTGTTGGCACCGGTGAGTCCGTCGTTCCAGATGCGCAGCTTCCTGCCCTTGCTCGCGGCGTAGGCCTGGACGCGGTTGATGAAGTCGATGTAGGCGTCCTGCGGGGTGGCGTTCGCGCCGTACTTCTCCTGGGCGTAGCGCAGCATCTGCGGGTACTTGGAGTAGTCGGAGCCGAGCATGTACTCGTCGGCGCCCATGTGCCAGGACGACGCGGTGAAGACCTGCGCGTACTCGTCCATGAGGCTCGTGTAGTAGTCGAACGCGGCCTGCTGGGTGACGTCGAGCCGGGCGGGCTGCTTGTTGCCGTCGCTGTCGGTGAGCTGGAGATCGGGGCGGTTCTCTATCCACGGGTCCATGTGGCCCGGGGAGTTGATCTCGGGGATGATCTCGACGTGGTACTTGTCGCCGAGCGCGACGAGACTGCGCATCTCGTCCCGGGTGTAGTAGCCCCAGGTGTTCGCCTCGGGGTGCGCGGCGCTCTTCACCTTGAGTTCGAGGAGCAGTTGGTTGAGCTTGTGGTACGCCATCTCGCGCACCAGGTTCTCCAGCCAGGGCAGGGAGATGTGGACGTAGCAGGCGCAGACGCCGACCCCGCGTTCCTTGTAGCGCGGTACGTCGACCGTGCGTCCGGCGGGGATGTGGTCGCCCTGCGCGAGCAGTTGGAGGAGGGTCCGGGTGCCGTAGAAAGCGCCGGTCTCGGTCGCGCCGGTCACCGACAGCCGTTCGCCTGCCTGGAGTTCATAGCCCTCCGCGCCCAACGAGCCCTTCGACGGCCGGACTTCGATCACGATGTCACCGGGCCGGGTGGCGCCGCCCCGCACGACGGGCACTGTTCCGTGACCGGCCGACTTGAGGTCGTCGGCGAGCGTGTCGGCGACCTCGCGTTCGCTCCTGCTGCCGGCCACGAGCCGGGTCCCGGCCCCGAAGTCGTAACTCCCGGGTTGGGGTGTCCAGTTGGAGAGCGCCGGCACGGTCACCGGCACCGCCCGCTCCTGCTGGACCGCGACCGCCGGCGCGGGTGCCGCGAGCAGTGCGAACACCGCCGCGAAGCCGATGAACCGGAACCGTCTCTTCCTGCACTCAGACATGCCACTCCACCGGTCGCGATTGATCGGACGACTGATAGTTGGACTGCGCTCAGGGACTGTCAATGGGCGGCGGGATCAGCCAAGTTGGGCCATTGATCGGATGACCAGCAGCTCAGTCGGAACCCGCCCGGTACCGGCCCACGAAAAGTCCAAGAAGACGGGACCGAATGTCCAAGGCCGGCGGCCCGTGGCTTTCCACAACCGGCAACCCGTGGTTCTCCACAACTGGCAACCCTTGGTTCTCCACGACGGGCAGCCTTTGGTTCTCCACGACCGCTCACCTCTCGACGCACCGCCCCGGGCGAGGCACAGTTCTCCCTACATACTCGCGAGTAGTGAGAAGGAGCGCGCCCGTGACCAGCTGGGTCGGCCGTACCGCCGTCGAGATCGCCGCCGCCGTACGCGAGAAGCGGGTCACGCCCCGTGAGGTGGTGGCCGAGCATCTCGCCCGGATCGAGCGGCTCGACGGGCGCATCGGCGCGTTCCGGGCGGTGCGGGCGGAGGCCGCCCTCGCGGAGGCCGACGAGGTGGGCGCGCGGGCCGATCTGGCCGAACTCCCCCTGGCGGGCGTGCCGGTGGCCGTGAAGGACAACCTCCCGGTGACCGGCGAGTCCAACCGGGTCGGCTCCGCCGCGACCCCGGACACGCCCGCCGACCACGACCATGTCACCGTGTCCCGGCTGCGGGCGGCGGGTGCGGTGGTCGTGGGGCTGACGAACGTGCCCGAACTGTGCGTCTTCGGCACGACCGAGGGCGTCCACGGCACCGCCCGCAACCCGTGGGACACCACCCGCACCGCGGGCGGTTCCTCGGGCGGCAGCGCGGCCGCGGTCGCCGCCGGCATGGTGCCGATCGCCCTCGGCAACGACGGCATGGGCTCGCTGCGCATCCCGGCGGCCAACTGCGGTCTGGTCACCATCAAGCCGGGGTTCGGGGTCGTACCGGCCGGCATCGGCGACGGCGACTGGTTCGGAATGTCCGAGAACGGACCCCTCGCGACGACCGTCGAGGACGCCCGGCTGATGTTTTCGGTCATCGCGGACATCGAGGTCGTACGCCCCGACGGGCCGACCCCCCGAAAAGTCGCCGTCTCCGTGCGCAGCCCGCTCGCCGGAGTCGCCGTGAGCAAGCCGTATACGACCGCCGTACGGGAGGCGGCCGGGCTGCTGACCAAGGCCGGTCACGCGCTGCACCGCGCCGATCCGCCGTATCCGCTGTCCCTGAGCAACACATCGCTGGCGCACTGGACGGCGGGCACGTCGGTGGACGCGGCGGGGCTCGACCCGCGGAAGCTGACGCGGCGGACCCGGGTGCACGCGGCGATCGGACGCCGGTTCGTGAAGAGCGTCCGTACCGGCAAGGCTCGGGAGCAGCTGCGGGAGCGCCTGACGCCGTTCTTCGCCGAGCACGACATCCTGCTGACGGCGGCGCTGGCCCGCCGCTCCCCCAAGGCCGGGCCGTGGCACGAGCGGGGCTGGCTGCGCAATGTGCTGGCGAACACCAACTACTCGCCGATGACGCCCCCTTGGAACCTCACCGGCTGGCCCGCGATGTCGGTCCCGTTCGGCACCCTGCCCTCCGGCGCGCCCTGCGCCGTACAGCTCGTGGGGCGGCCGGGATCAGAGGCGGCGCTGCTGGACCTGGCGGAGGAGCTGGAGAAGCTGCACCCGTGGGTGCGGACGGCGCCGCTCGACTAGAGGGTGCTTCCAGCAGGCGCTTCTAGAAGGTGCCTCTAGGGGCGCTTCTAGAGGGCTCGGTACATGACGTGCAGGCCGACGCGGCCGTCCCGGGGATGGTCGTAGGCGTCCGGCACCGTGCCCAGGATCGTGAAGCCGAAGGAGAGCCAGAGCTTGACGGCGGGGTTGGTCTCGACGACCGCGTTGAAGACCATGCCGCGAAAGCCCTGGTCGCGGGCGGCGGTGAGGATGTGCTCGGCGAGGGCGCGGCCGATGCCGCGGCCGCCGTGGTCGGGGTCGACCATGAAACCGGCGTTGGCGATGCGGTCGGCGGGGCCGCCGTAGTTCGGGGTGACGTAGGCCGAGCCGACGACGGTCCCGGTCTCGTCCTCGGCGACGTACACGCGCTTCGGCGGGGACGTCCACAGGGCCCGGGCCGCCTCTTCGGAGGTGTCCCGGGCCCAGGTGTAGGTGTCGCCGGCGGCGACGATCCGGTGCCAGAAAGGCCAGATCCGCGGCCAGTCGTCGGCCGCGGCTTCTCTGATCAGCATGGGCGTGATTTTCGCACGCCCATGCTGTCGGCGATCGCGATGGGTCCCGTGGGGGTCAGTCCACGCTGGGCAGGATGTGGGGCTCGGCGAGGTCGTCCTCGTAGCCCGCGAGTCGGATGGGGGCGGACCGTGCCCACACGGCCAGGCTGCCGAGCTCGTCGGACCGGTGGCCCGCACGCTCCGTGTGTTCCTTGGGGCGTTGCTCGCGATTCGTCTTCTCCGGTGTCACCGCGCACTCCTTATGTGTCGGGTCACCCTCGGGGCACAACCGGCCGTCTCCGGTCCGGTACCTGGCCCGCTCGGGCGTGGGTTGTAGGCAGTTCGGACGCGGTGGCGCCAGTTACTCGTGTGAGAGCAGGCCGTTGTGACCGGCTTGTCCCGGGACGGACCATGGGTGTGGGTGGGACCCCTTGTCGCTGTCCGTCTGCCTCAGATTAACCAAATGAGCGGCCCACCGCTCGATGGGGCTGAAAACATGGGGTAAAAATTAGGGACATGCAGCCACCGAGTCTGGCCTGCCCGGACCCGATGGGCTACCGGAGCCCGCGCACATCGCGTGCACGCCGGTGCGGTCAGGGAGCGTCCGGACTCGGCCACCGGACCTTCGCGCAGTCATCCCGCATCCGCCGGCCTTCGAGTTCGCTCAGCCTCCCGTCCACCCCCTCCCGCCCCCAACTGGCCCTCGCAGCCCGGCGAGAAGGTGCTCGACCAGGTTCTGTCCGGCGGCTCATGCGACTGTCGGCGCGTGGATCTCGGTGCTGGTCGCGGTGATCTGACGAACGGGGAGCGGGTACGGCTGGCCGCTCGGGTGTCGGAGCGTTTGCCTTCGACTCCTGAAGCCGCCGTGCAAGGTCCGCGATCGGCTTCAACGGCCGTCGGCTCGGCGACAGAACCCCCCTTCTGACGCCGTCATCGCAGAACCGCAGCTCAACGAGACAAAGCCGCGCTCGACCGATCACCGGAGGACGCTCCACAGCTCGGCGGAACTTGGTTCGGACCTTCTCCGGAGCTCCATAGAGCGTCGCCAGGAGACCTACTCCTCAACCGATCACGTTGAAGCCATTGACGCATGGAGAGCCGCGCCGGACACTCCTGCATTGAAGCGGCGATCCATGCCCGGCGAGCAGCCAACTCAAGCCGTTCTCACACGACATGACGGATCGTCCGTAATCAGCCGCGCGCACCAGGGATCCACGGTGCGGCGGCGTCGACGCAGAGGAGGACAACGAAGAACCGCAGACTCATGATCACCCTGAGAGCGCTCTCAAAGATGTCAGCAGACCATGTCGCCAGACGACGGAGACGACCTGCTCCCCAGCCCCACCAGGAGGCAGGCCCCCGCAGCACTCCCATCCCGCATGCTTGACAGGGAGCACCACAACGATGACAACCTCCCCACCACCTGCCGGTGTTCCGGCCGGCAGGCAGAGAACCGTCCCCCTCGTTCTGGGCAGCGCCCTGGTGCTGCTCATCGGCGCGCTCGCAGGCCTGATCGGCAGCGGCGGCAGCGCCTCGGCGGCCGTACCGGGCGCGCCGGCCGGTTGGACCACCCTCTTCTCGGACGACTTCAACGGCGCTTCCGGCAGCGCGCTGAACCGGACCGACTGGCTGTACGACCTGGGCACCAGTTACGCGGGAGGTGCCGCCAACTGGGGAACGGGCGAGATCGAGTCGGCCACCGACTCCACCAACAACGTCTACCAGGACGGCCAGGGACACCTGGTCATCAAGGCTCTCCGCGACGGGTCCGGCCACTGGACCTCGGGACGCATCGAGACCCAGCGCACCGACTTCGCCGCCCCGGCCGGCGGACAGCTCCAGATGAGCGCGTCCATCCTCCAGCCCAACCCGCAGAACGGACTGGGGTATTGGCCCGCGTTCTGGGCGATGGGCGGCGCGGCCCGCCCGGTCGGCGCGACGAACTGGCCGAGCATCGGCGAGTTCGACATCATGGAGGACGTCAACGCGCTGAGCCAGCACTCCACCACCTTCCACTGCGGCGTGTGGGCAGGCGAGTGCCACGATCCCGACGGCATCACCAGCAATCTTCAGCCGTGCGCGGGCTGCCAGACCGGCTACCACACGTACTCCGCGATCATCGACCGCACGAACACCTCCGCGGAGCAGCTCCGCTTCTACCTCGACGGCAATCTGACCTTCACCGTCAACGAGAACCAGGTGTCGGTCGCGACATGGCAGGCGGCCGTCGACCACGGATTCATGGCCATCTTCGACCTGGCGATCGCCGGTTCCTACCCCGACAAGGTCTGCGGGTGCAGTTCGGCCGCGCAGGCGGGCAGCATCACATCCGGTGCCGCCATGAGCGTCGACTGGTTCGCCGTCTATCAGCAGAGCCCGGGCGGGAGCACCACCGGCGGCACGACGACCGGCGGCACCACAGGCAGTACGACGGGCAGCACGACGGGCGGAAGCACCGGCGGAAGCACGACGACACCGGACTACACCGCCGGGGTGACCCACGTGAGCGCCAGTCAGGCGCAGATCACGTTCGTTCCGACCACACCCGCCGCGTACGTCGATGTGCACTACCTCGTCAACGGCACCGGCCAGCAGAACTTCCGGATGACCAACAGCGGCGGCACCTGGACACAGAACGTCACGCTCACCACCGGTTCCACCCTGACCTACTGGTTCACCTACGAGAAGAACGGGCCTCAGTACGACAGCCCGCACTACACCTACGTTCAGTGAGCCCTCCCGGGCCGGCCCGCCAGGGCCGGCCCGGGAACCGACCAGCGAACTCCGCCAAGCTACGCCGCTCAAGGCGTCACGCAGTTCAGGTCCCGTTGGCCGATCCGCAAGCTCGTCATGATCCCCTGAGGTTCCGCACAGGCTGTCTCGCGGGAGGACTGACGCATGGAGTTGCGCAGCGTCGAGGAGCTGATGGATCTGCTGTACGCGTGTCGGGGCGCCTGGGACACCCCCGACCGGAGCGGCGATCCGGTCGATCTGCACGACCATGCGCTGCAGACGGCCGCGCTGCTGCGCCGAAGTCGCCCCGCCGACAAGGAACTTCAGGTCGCCGGCCTGGTCCACGACATCGGGCATCTGCTGCGGCCGGGTGACGGCGCCGGGCACGCGGACCACGCGGCGGACGCCGTCCGCGCCCTGCTCGGCGAGCGAGTGGCCCACCTGGTCCGCCTGCACGTGCCCGCGAAGCGCTATCTGGCGGCCTCCTCCCCCGGCCGCGACCTGTCCGCCCAGAGCACGCTCACCCTCCGGACGCAGGGCGGCCCCATGTCCCCCGCTGAGGCCGCCGCCTTCGAACGCGACCCGTTCGCCGACGACGCGATCACCTTGCGCCAGGCCGACGACGCGGGCAAGGTCGTCGGCCTCGACGCCGGCGTCCTGGAGGACTGGCGCACAGTGCTGGGCATCGTCGCCGCCCAGCACTCACGACTGCCCAACTCCCGTCTGGGGGCTGTTGACTGACGGTCCGTCATGAGACGGTACGGCGATGACGTCGTCGTACGGTCTGCGAGGTCGGGTCGCCCTGGTCACCGGGGGCACGCGCGGGATCGGCCGCGCGGTCGCCGAGGCGTTCGCCGGGGCCGGGGCGCTGGTGTGCGTGAGCGCGCGGGATGTCGACGAAGTGCGCCGCAGCGCCGAGGAGTTGGGCGGTGTCGGTCTGGCCGGGGATGTCGCCGATCCGGAACACCTGCGCGAGCTGACCGAGTTGGCGCTGCGCGCCTTCGGGCGGATCGACGTGGTCGTCAACAACGCGGCGACGAACCAGCCGTACGGCCCGCTCATGGACGCCGATCCGGACGCGTGGCGCACGGCGTTCGCGGTGAACGTCGAGGCGCCGCTCCGGTTGATGCAGTGCGCGTGGCGGGCGTGGATGCGAGAGCACGGCGGCGCTGTCGTCAACGTGTGCACGGAGGGCGCCGGTCATGTCGGGCCGAACGTCGGGGCGTACGGCACCAGTAAGGCGGCCCTGCTTCATCTCACGCAGCAGCTCGCCGGTGAACTCGCGCCGACGGTGCGGGTCAACTCCGTCTCCCCCGGGCTTGTCCGCACCGACATGGCCCGGTTCGTGTGGGAGCCCGGTGAGGCGGAGGTCGCCGCCGGGCTGCCGCTCGGCCGGATCGGCGAACCGGCCGACATCGCACGCGCCGTGCTGTGGCTGGCCTCCGACCAGGCCGAGTGGATCACCGGGGCGGAGCTGCTGGTGGACGGCGGGACCCGGGTGCGGGCGGCGTACGCGTCGGGCGGGTACGCCGTCCACGACCGGCTGCGGTCGGCGGCGCCGCCTCACCGCACCTGACAGCGAGCCCGCACCACTCGACGCCGGTCGCGGACTACCACTTGCCCGGCGCGTAGTCCTTCAGGAAGACGCCGTACAGGTCCTCGCCCCGTTCGCCGAGGACGATCGGGTCGTAGACGCGGGCGGCTCCGTCGATCAGGTCGAGCGGGGCGTGGAAACCCTCCTCGGCGAGGCGGAGCTTGTCGTAGTGGGGGCGTTCGTCGGTGATCCAGCCGGTGTCGACCGAGGTCATGAGGATGCCGTCGCTCTGGAACATCTCCTGGCCGCTGGTGCGGGTCACCATGTTCATCGCGGCCTTGGCGGCGTTGGTGTTGGGGTGTCCGGCGCCCTTGTAGCCGCGGCCGAAGACGCCTTCCATCGCGGAGACGTTGACGATGTACGCGCGTCCGCTCCTCGCGGACTTCGCGGCGGCGGCCATGGCGGGGCGGAGCTTGCTGATGAGGATGAACGGGGCGGTGTAGTTGCAGAGTTGGGTCTCCAGCAGCTCCACCGGGGAGATCTGCTCGATGGTCTGCACCCAGGTGTTGGTGTCGACGACGTCGGGGACGAGGCCGCCGGCGTCGATGGCGGTGCCGTCGAGGTGCCGGGCGACGCTGGCGTTGCCCGCGACCAGGGCGAGGTCGGCGACCTGCTGGGCGTCGAGGCCGCTGATGCCGACGGGCAGCGCGGCCAGGCCGTCGACCGCGCCGGAGCCGAAGGCGCCGATGACGTGGTGGGCAGGGAGTTCACCGGCGGGCAGCGGGGCACTCTCGCCGTCGACGAGCGCGGCGTAGGCGGAGGGCAGGCGGCGTACGGTCTGGGTCGCGTTGTTGATCAGGATGTCGAGGGGGCCCGCCTCGGCGAGTTGGTCGGCGAGGGCCACGACCTGCGCCGGGTCGCGCAGGTCGGTGCCGACGACCTCCAGGCGGTGCAGCCAGTCCGCCGAGTCGTCCATCGCCTTGAAGCGGCGGATGGCGTCCTTCGGGAAGCGCGTGGTGATCGTCGTGTGGGCGCCGTCGCGCAGCAGCCGCAGCGCGATGTACATGCCGATCTTGGCGCGGCCGCCGGTGAGCAGCGCGCGCTTGCCGGTGAGGTCGGCGTGGACGTCGCGCTTCTCGCGGTTCAGGCGGGCGCAGTCGGGACAGAGCTGGTGGTAGAAGTAGTCGACTTCCACGTACCGGGTCTTGCAGGTGTAGCAGGAGCGGGGGCGCTGGAGTATCCCGGCGATCCGGCCCTCCTCCGTCACCGACGACGGGAGGAGGCCCTCGGTCTCGTCGTCGATGCGCTGGGCGGAGCCGGTCGCGGTGGACTCGGTGACGGCCTTGTCGTGCGCGGTCTTCGCGGCCCGGCGCTCCTGGCGGCGGCGCTGCTTGACGCTGCGGTAGATGCCCGCGGTGGCGCGGCGGACGGTGATCGCGTCGGGGTGGTCGACGTCGATCTTCTCCAGCTCGTCGAGCACGCTGAGGCAGACGGCCAGCCGCTCGGGGTCGATGCCGGGCCCGTACACGACCTCGTCCGGGGTCGTGGAGCCGTTCTCTGTCACCGTCATCGCGCTGCCGTTTCCTTGGGTCATCCGCGGCGGCGCTCGATCGCGCACACCGTCGAACCGGGAATTTTACGGAGCGCCGGGCCGCAGCACCAAACCCGCTCCAGGTCACGACCCGCAGGCGGTGATGAGTGTCTCCACCTCCTCGGTCAGCGCGCGGGCGAACACATCGAGATCCGGTACGGCCTCGGCGTCCGCGACCAGGCCGTAGTGGACCTGTCCCCGGTACGTCGAGACGGCGACCGCGAGGGACTGGCCGCGGGCCAGCGGGGCGAACGGGAAGACCGCGGTCACGGGGTTGCCGCCGAGCTTCAGGCCGATGCCGGGCAGCGGGACGCTGGTGACGAGGATGTCGAACCAGAGCCGGGCGGCCTGCGCCGCGAGGGGTCCGCCGAGGCGGTGGCCGAGCGCCGGGACGTGGTCGGCGAGCAGGGCGACGGCGCCGGCGCCCCGGTTGGGTCCGGCGTCCTTGTTGCGGTCCATGGCGGCGCGCACGGAGTCGAGCCGGGCGAGGGGGTCCGGGTCGTCGACGGGCAGCCGTATCAGGTAGCCGGAGAGCCGGTTGCCCTGGGGCTGCGCGCTGCGCGGGCGGCGTTTGGAGACGGGGATCAGGGCGCGGGGTGAGACGCCCTCGCTGCCGTCGCCGCGTTCGTCGAGCCAGCTGCGCAGGGCGCCCGCGACGACCGCGATGAGCACGTCGTTGACGGTGCCGCCGACGGTCTTGCGGATGCGGTGCACGTCGTCGAGGTCGACGACGACTCCGGCGGTACTGCGGGTGCCCGAGGGTTCGGAGGTCAGCGCCGACGACGAGCGGACGTCCAGGGTGGAGCGGGCGACGGACGCCCCGATGTCGAGGGCCCGGCCGACGTCGGAGAGGGCACCGCGGACCAGTTCGGGCAGTTTGCGCACGTCGGGGATCAGGCCGCGCGCGGGTTCCGCGCGGCGCGGGCGGCGCTCGGGCATGTCCATCGGGTCGAGGATGGCGGCGGCGAGGGTCAGCGCCCGCAGTCCGTCGGCCAGGGCGTGGTGGAACTTGAAGAGCACCGCGAACGAGGCACCGTCCTCGCCGGGCAGCACATGTGCTTCCCACGGCGGTCGGCCGCGCTCCAGCGGGCGTTCCATGAGCCGGCCCGCGTCCGCCTGGAAGTCGGCGGTCGGGGCGTGCAGCCGGACGTGGTGGAGCGGGTCGAAGTCGGGATCGGCCTCGCGGGTGGCGCTCCCGAAGGACAGGGACAGCGGCTGCCACACGTCCCGGATGCGCATCCGCAGCCCGGGGACGGCGGCGGCACGGGCGGCGAGGAGGTCGGCGGCGTGGGCTCCCGCGGTCGGCGAGTGTGCCGAGAAGACGCCGAGTGCGCCCAGGTGCATCGGGTTCCGGTCGGACTCGATGTTCCAGAACGCAAGGTCGAGAGGAGCGAGCAGGTCAGAAGTCAATTGCTTGCCTCGCGTCGACTAGGGGTGAGCCAGCAGTCAAGCGCTGACAAGCGATTACGGTCAAGTACGATCAAGCTACGCACAGTTAACAGCAGATTACATCCGGCCCCGATCCCGCCCCTCTGGGAGGGGCGGGACTCTAGAGGCGCACGGGATCACTTCAGCGCAGGTGGCGCCGCCTGGGGTGATGTACCCCACTCCGACGGGTGCGGGCCGACCGTGAAGTCCAGCGACCGTACGGTGCGGAGCTCGCCGGTGGTCAGGTACGTCCGGTCGTACGACGCCCCGTCCGTCCGGGCGGCCTGGATGTAGCGGTCGGCGGCCGAGGTGCCGGGCGCCCTGATGGTCAGGGCGCCGTGCGGGTAGTAGCGGCGGTCCAGGGTCAGGTCGACCCGGTCGAAGACGGGCGTCGACAGGCCCCAGGTGTCGTAGCCGGGCTGGACCGGGAAGATCCCGATCGACGACAGCACGTTCCAGGCGGACATCGTGCCGAGGTCGTCGTTGCCGGTCATGCCGGTCGGGCCGTCCGTGAACAGGGTCAGCGCGGCATGGACGACGTCGGTCGTCTTCCAGGGCTGTCCGGTCGAGAGGTAGGTGTACGGGGCGATGAGGTCGGGCTCGTTCTGCGGGTTGTACTTGTCCGCGTTGTAGTAGTCGTACGGCCCGTTGACCCACACCTCGCGCGCGGTCTTCGCCGGGTCGGCCAGCAGCTGGTCGTAGGCGAAGAAGGAGTCGAGCCGGTCGTTGGCCGCCTGCCGGCCGCCGATGAGGCCGACCATGCCGGGCAGGTCCTGCGGCACCAGCCACTGGTACTGCCAGGACGTGCCCTCGTGGAAGCCCTCGCTCCGCGCCGGATCGGCCGGTCCGACGAAGGCGCCGGAGGCGTCGCGGGCGCGGAAGAAGCCGGTCGAGGGGTCGAAGATGTTCCGGTAGCTCTGGGCTCGGGCGGCATAGCGCGCGGCGTCGGCGCCGTGCCCGAGGTCGCGGGCCATCTGCGCGAGCATCGCGTCCGAGAGGGCGTACTCCAGGGTGGCCGAGGCCCCGTGGTCGTAGTCGGAGTCACCGGGCTTCACGTGCGGACGGTCCTTGATGTACGGCGCGAAGCCGTTCGCGAGGTACTCCGCGTTGGCCTCCCTGCCCACCGCCGCCGAGTCCGCGGGCGGCACCCCGTCGGCGTTCTGCTTCAACGCCCGGTAGGCGCGCTCCTCGTACCCCTTCAACAGGCCTTGCTGGTAAGCGTTGGTGAGGAATGGCGTGACCGGGTCGCCGGTCATGATGTTCGTCTCGACCGTGTCGTAGCCCCACTTGGGCAGCCAGCCGCTCTCGTCGTCGATCTTGAGCACCGAGATCGCCATGTCGCGGGCCTCGCGGGGTGCGAGCAGGGCGAGGAGTTGGGACTGGGTGCGGTAGGTGTCCCACAGGGACCAGTTCTGGTAGTACGTGAAGTCCCTTGCCCGGTGGACCTGTTGGTCCCAGCCGGTGTAGCGGCCGTCGGCGTCGCTGCCGATGTTGGGCGCGAGGAAGGACCGGTACAGGGACGAGTAGAAGGTCCGGCGCAGGCTGTCGGAGCCGCCCTGCGCGCGTACGTCGTCGAGCCGGTCCTCCCAGGCCCGTTGGGCCTGGTGACGTACCGCGTCGAACGAACTCCCGCCCTCCGCCCGGAGGTTGACGGCCGCGCCGTGCGCGTCGACGTACGACAGGGCTGTGGTCGCCTCGACCGTACGGTCCTTGCCCGTGTCGAAGCAGACGTAGGCGCCGCCGCTCCCGGTCCTCGAACCGGCGGTCACCGTTGGACCGTTCCAGGTTCCGTACGCGGTGAAGGGCCGGTCGAAGCGCGTGACCGTGTAGACGGTGTACGGCTTGGTGTCCTGGCAGAAGCCGCGGCCGGTGATCGAGGTGCGCACGGTCCGGTTGTCGAGGACCTCGACCTTCGAGGTGACCCCGCTGTGGAGCGACTGGGCCGCGTTCAGCAGGACGTTGGCCTTGTCGGTGGCCGGGAAGGTGTAGCGCTGCACGCCGGTGCGCGCGGTCGCCGTCAGTTCGGCCTCGATGCCTGATTTCAGGCCGACTTGGTAGTAGCCGGGGCTCGCGTGCTCGTCGTCGTGGCTGAACTCGGCCGCGTACTGGGCGTAGTCCGTCCGCGTCACGTCACCGGTCGTCGGCAGCACGGGCAGGTCGCCGCCGAGCCCGCAGCCTACGCCGGAGAGGTGCACGAGGGAGAAACCGCGGATGTGGTTCTGGGAGTAGTCGTACCCGGTGTTGTGGCCGGTGTCCGGCGAGAACTGCACCATGCCGAAGGGCACGGCGGCACCGGGATAGGTGTTCCCGTCGTTCTCGGTGCCGATGAACGGGTTGACCAGATCGGTGAGTCGGCTGTCGGTCGAGGCCTGGGCGGTGCCGGGGACGGCGAACAGCGCGGACGCTGCCACCGCCCCCGCCACGCACAGGCGCAGGCGCCGGGTCCATCTCATGCGGGTGGGCCTCCAGTTGGCGAAAAAGTTCAGGCGGAGGGGCAGTTCGCGGGAGTCGCCTGCGAGGCGTCGCGGATCAGGGCCTGCTGAGCGGCCTTCACCCGCTGCACGTCCGGCTTGAGCACCCGCCTGTCGTAGGTCATCAGGCCGTTCAACTCGCCCTCGACGTCCGATATTTGGGTGTAGACCGCGCCGTTGCTCCCCTGGCAGGTCAGGGCGTGCACCTCGGCGAGCTTGGCGAGGTAGTCGTCGGTGTAGGCGGCCGGATCGACGTCCACGTACGACTGCTGCACCGACCAGGCGTGTCCCGGGACCGCGAGCCCGAGACCGCCGTACTCCCCACTCACCAGGGCACGTTGACCGTCCGGATGCGGTGGCAGGGCGGGGCTGGGATAGCCGTGTTCGTCGATGATGTCGCCGGTGCCGCCGTCGACGCCGAGGTTGATGCCGGACATGCTGTTGACGAGCCGGGTCGGGTCCCAGGCCTTGGCCTGGTCGGCGATGCGGGCCTCGTCGTACTGGCCCCACCCCTCGTTGAACGTCACCCACATGACGATCGACGGGCTGCTGATGTGCTCGTCGATCATCTGCTTCATCTCGCGCTCGTACTCGGCACGGGCGGCGGCGGACGGGTTCACCCCCGCGGTCATCGCGGGCATGTCCTGCCACACCATGAGGCCGAGCTTGTCGGCCCAGTAGAACCAGCGGTCGGGCTCGACCTTGATGTGCTTGCGCACGGAGTTGAAGCCCAACTCCTTGTGAACCTTGAGGTCATGGGCGAGCGCCTCGTCGGTCGGGGCCGTGTAGAGACCGTCCGGCCAGAAGCCCTGGTCGAGCGTGGCCATCATGAAGATGGGCTTGCCGTTGAGGACCGTGCGCGGGACGCCGTTCACCTTCTCGACGGCGATCGAACGCATCCCGAAGTAACTGCCGACGCGGTCCTTGCCGACGGTGACCTTCAGGTCGTAGAGGAACGGGTCGTCCGGTGACCAGAGACGGGGGTTCTTGACAGTCAGGGTGAGCGGTCCGCCTGTGCGCCCGTGCACGGTGGCCACCTGCCGCTTTCCGTCGTACGCCGTCGCAGTGATCGGTACGCCGTCCCGAACTCCCTGCGCCTCGACGGTGAGTTGGCTCTTGGCGACGTCGGGGGTGAGTTTGAGGGAGTCGACGTGGTCGGAGGCGACCGGTTCCATCCAGACCGTCTGCCAGATGCCGGAGGTCGGGGTGTACCAGATGCCGCTCGGGTCGAGCCGCTGCTTGCCGATCGGGGGGTTCTCGCCGTTCGCCGCGTCGGTGGGGTCGTAGACACCGACGATCAGTTCCTGGGTGCGGCCGGGCTTCAGCGCGTCGGTGACGTCGGCGCCGAACTTGTCGTAGCCGCCCTGGTGTTCGGTGACCTTCGTGCCGTTGACGTAGACCTCGGCCCGCCAGTCGACGGCGCCGAAGTTGAGCATCAGCCGCTTGCCCGAGCCGATTCTCCAGTCGGCGGGGACGGTGAAGGTGCGGCGGTACCACATGCGGTCCTCGTGCCGTTCGAGCCCGGAAAGCTGGGACTCGACGGGGTACGGGACGAGGATGCGCTCGGCGAGGTTCTTGCCGACCGGGGGCTGCTCCCCTGCCGCGGCCGCGGCGAACTGCCAACTCCCGTTGAGGTTGCGCCAGTCGGTGCGGGTGAGCTGGGGGCGCGGGTACTCGGGGAGGGCGTTGTGCGGGCCCACCTGGTCGGCCCACTGGGTGCGCAGTTCATGGGTGGAGCGGTTCGGGCCGGTGCTCCAGAAGCCGTTGATAACGTTGCCATCGGCCGAGGCGAGGCCGGCTTCGCCGTCGTAGCGGATGTCCGCGGTGCCGGGTGCGGTGCCCGTCTTGTTGCCCACGACGGGTTCGGTGAGCGGGACGAGCAGGGTGCGCGGGTCCGCCGGGTCCAACTTGGCTGTCCCCAAAGGCCACTTGGCGCCGCCGATCACCGCTTCGAGGTGGTCGGTCAGGTCGGGCGGGGGTGCGGCGAGGGGCTGGGCGAAGTCGAGCTTCAGGGTGCGGCCCGTGCTCGTGACCGTGGCGGCGATGGCGCCGTCGTAGTCGTAGCCGTCGGGGAGCCGGAAGGCCGACTGTGGGATGGCCGTCTTCGTGCCGCCGGGCTCGGTCCAGCGCACGTGGAGGTTGGAGCCGCCGTAGTGCTCGAAGTACTCGACCTTGATGTCGTAGGCCGTGCCGGCGGTCAACTCGACGGGGGCGGCGGTCTGTTCGCGGTCCCAGTCGTCGACCCAGTGGTCGATGACGAGCTGTCCGCCGATCCAGAGGCGGAAGCCGTTGTCGCCGATGATCGAGAAGGTGTGGGGGCCGGTCTTCGTCGGGACGAGCTTGCCGGTCCAGCGGACGCTGACGTCGTCGGACCGGCCGGTGGTGAAGGCGAGTCGGGGTTCGAGGTTGTCGAAGTCGAGGTTCGGGTCGAAGCCGGTGGCCTTGAGGTCGGCGAAGTCGAAGGCGCCGGGGGCGGACTGGGTGTAGTAGTCGCCCTTCAGGCCGTGGATCTCGACGGGGTCGTCGGCGGCGGTGGCGCTCGCGCTGGGGACGGCGGCCAGCCCGGCGATGCCGAGGGCCAGGGCGAGCAGGAGCGCGAGTCGGTCTCTGAGTCGTCTGATGCGCACGGAACCCTCCATAACAACGTTGTCATAGGCGGCAGTTGGCATGACAACACGGATTCCGCATTCCGTCCAGGGACATGACAAGCACGGACAGGGCCTGGGCGGGACGGGGTCAGGGCAGGCACCCGGACAGCGCGAAGCCCCGGTGCGGCCGAAAAGCACCGGGGCCCCGGATCGCCAAGACGTGGTGTTACGTGACGAGTTGGCCTTTCCCGAGTGCGATGACCCCGCCCTTGGAGACCGTGTACAGGTCCGCGTCGCGCTCCGGGTTGACGCCGATCGTCGCGCCCGGCGGTACCTCGACGTTCTTGTCCAGGACCGCGCCCCGGACCACCGCGCCCCGCCCGATGTGGACGTTGTCGTGCAGGATCGAGCCCTGGACGACGGCTCCGGGGTCGACCACCACGCCCGGGGACAGCACCGAGCGCGTGACCTGGCCGCGGATGAGGCACCCGGAGCTGATGATCGACTCGCTGGCCATGCCGCCGGCGTTGAAGCGGGCCGGGGAGAGCTGGCCGGAGTGGGTGTAGATGGGCCAGTTGCGGTTGAAGAGGTTGAAGGCGGGGCGCTCGGCGATGAGGTCCATGTGGGCGTCGTAGTAGGCGTCGAGCGAGCCGACGTCACGCCAGTAGCCCTGGTCGCGGGTGGTCTCGCCGGGGACGTGGTTGGCGCTGAAGTCGTACAGCGCGGCCTCACCCCGGTCGGTGAGCGCGGGCAGGATCGAACCGCCCATGTCGTGCACGGAGTTGAGGTCCTCCGCGTCACGCTGGAGGGCCTCTATCAGCGCCTTGGTGGTGAAGATGTAGTTGCCCATCGAGGCGTAGACGCACTCCGGGTCGTCCACCAGACCGGGCGGGTCGGCGGGCTTCTCCAGGAAGTTCTCCACGGTCTGGCCGTCCGAGCCCGGTGTGATCACGCCGAACTGCGAGGACTCGGCGCGCGGGACGCGGATTCCGGCCACGGTGACGCCCGCGCCGCTCTCGATGTGCTGGGCGAGCATCTGGCGCGGGTCCATGCGGTACACGTGGTCCGCGCCGAACACCGCGACATACTCGGGGCGCTCGTCGTAGATCAGGTTCAGCGACTGCAGGATCGCGTCCGCGCTGCCGAGGTACCAGCGCGGGCCGAGGCGCTGCTGGGCCGGGACGGGTGTGACGTAGTTGCCGAGCAGGCTGGACATGCGCCAGGTGGTGGTGATGTGGCGGTCCAGCGAGTGCGACTTGTACTGCGTGAGGACGCAGATGCGCAGAATATCGGCGTTGACGAGATTGGACAGCACGAAGTCCACTAGGCGGTACGTTCCGCCGAAGGTGACCGCGGGTTTGGCCCGGTCGGCGGTCAAGGGCATCAGCCGCTTGCCCTCACCGCCCGCCAGTACGATCCCGAGCACCGAAGGTCCGCCACGACGCATGGCCGCTCCCCTCACCCTGGTTGACCCCAGCCTGCCCCTGAGCAGCGCACACTAAGCCTGTTTGGCGATCTCCCCGTAGAGCCGCGCGGTGCGCAGCGCCACGGCGTCCCAGCCGAACTCGCCCACCGCGCGCTCCCGCCCGGCCTCACCCATCCGTTTCGCAGTCTCCGGGTCGGCGAGCACGGCGTCGAGAGCGAGCGCCAGGTTGGCCTCGAAGTCGTCGTCGACGGACACCAGCAGCCCCGTCTCCCCATGTGCCACCACCTCCGGGATGCCCCCGACGCGGGACGCGACCACGGCCGTACCGCAGGCCATCGCCTCCAGGTTGACGATCCCGAGGGGTTCGTACACCGAGGGGCAGGCGAACACGGTGGCGTGGGTGAGGAGCTGGATCACTTCCGGGCGCGGCAGCATCTGCGGGATCCAGTGGACGCCCGCGCGGACGCTGCTCAGCTCCTGGAAGAGCTCGCGGAACTCCCGGTCGATCTCGGGGGTGTCCGGCGCGCCCGCGCAGAGCACGACCTGTGCGGCCGGGTCGATGTTCCGCACGGCGCGCAGCAGATGGGGCACGCCCTTCTGGCGGGTGATGCGGCCGACGAACAGGACGTAGGGGCGGTCGGGGTCGATGCCGAGCCGGGTGAGGACGTCCGTGCCGTGGTCGGGCCGGTAGAGCGTGGTGTCGATGCCGTTGTGGACGACCTGCACCTTGGCGGGGTCCAGCGACGGGTAGCAGGTGAGGATGTCCTCGCGCATGGCCCCGGATACGGCGATCACGCCGTCCGCGGCCTCGATCGCGGTGCGCTCGGCCCAGCTGGAGAGGGCGTATCCGCCGCCGAGCTGCTCGGCCTTCCAGGGGCGCAGCGGCTCCAGGGAGTGGGCGGTCATCACGTGCGGGATGCCGTACAGGAGCTTGGCGAAGTGGCCGGCCAGGTTGGCGTACCAGGTGTGCGAGTGGACGAGTTCGCGGCCTTCGAGGGCGGCGGCCATGGAGAGGTCCACGGAGAAGGTCCGCAGGGCGTCGTTGGCTCCGTCGAGGGTGGGCCAGGAGCGGTGGCGTACGACGCCTTCGGTGCGGCCCTCACCCCAGCAGTGCACGTCGAGATCGACCAGGGGCCTCAACTCCCGGGCGAGGAACTCCACATGGACGCCCGCACCGCCGTACACATCCGGCGGGTACTCCCGGGTCAGCAGTCCCACTCGCACCCGAAACCCCTTGTTCTCGGCGGCTGATTGCCCTCATGGTCACCCAGAAGCGGCGTTTCGGGAAGAGCCCGGCGGCTGTGTGAAGCAGCAGTCCCCGCACACCCCGCCACCAGGGACCCGATAGTAGAGGCAGCAGCTGCGGCGCCGGAAGGCGGTGCCGGTGAACGTTCCGGTGCCGGCGAGGAGCGGGTGGGCGAAGAGTTCCGCGGTGAGCGCACGCGCGCGTGCGGCCGCTTCCGTACGGCCACGCGTGCGTGCCCAGCGGTCCAGTTCCCGGGCCGCGCCCGCGAGCGCGGAGGCCGCGTTGCCCCACAGGAGGCCGGTGGCCGTGCGGTGGCGGGCGGCCAGGGCCGCGTTCAGTGGTTCCAGGTGGCCGTGGAGCACGGTCTCGGCGAGGGCGTCGGCCGGCAGCGGGCGCACCTCGGCCAGCCACAGGTCGTCCGGCGCGCCGGCGTCGGCGTCCCAGTGCAGCAGGCGCGGGTCGAGGTCGGGGATCCGCCCGTAGAGGGTGGCGCAGCCGAGCGCCACGGACCACAGCCGGGCCGCGAGCGCCTGCTGGGCGATCGAGGCGGCGATGCGCAGCTCAGGGGCCTGGAGACGCTCCGCGACGAGGCGTACACGAAAAGTCAGGGAATTTCCGTAAACATCCGACGCCGGGTTTTCGTAGGTCCGGGCGAGCGTCGGCAGCGGGCCGTGCGGGGCTCCGCCCGTGCGTAGTACGAAGAAGCCGCCGAGGGGGCGGAGCGCGGCAAGTTCGGGGTCGAGGTCCACGAAGAGCAGTAGTACCAAGGCTCTTAGGGGTTTCACCCAGGGGGTGTCGTCCGGTGTCACCCACCTTGGGGAGGACAGAGGTCCTTTCGTACTCCATCGGTAGTACTAGCCAATAGGTGCTCAGGTACGACGACGGGAAGAACATCAAGCGGCATCGTGTTCTGTATGAAAGCCGACCGTTCGCCGCGTGGTGCCAGAGGCGCCCGCCTGACGCAGAGGAGCTGCCGATGAGCGCCCTCGCGTTGTCCATCGTGCTGTCGCTCGTCTCCGCCGTGGCCTACGCCGGCGGGGCGATCGTGCAGGAGCGCGTCGCGGTGTCGTCCCCCGACCAGGAGTACGCGCCGCTGCGCCGACCGAGCTGGTGGGCGGCGGTCGCGTTGAACGGCACGGGCGGTCTCCTGCACGTGGTGGCGCTGGCCTACGGCCCGCTGAGCCTGGTGCAGCCCCTCGGCGCCCTGACGATCGTGTTCGCGCTGCCGATGGCGGCCCTGTTCGTCGGCCGCAAGGCCGGCTCCACCGCCTGGCGCGGCGCCATCATGGCGACGATCGGTCTCGCGGGTCTGCTGTCCCTGGTGGGTACGTCCGACGGTCAGTCGCTGAGCACCGCCCAGCGGGTGTCCGTGGCCGTGTTCACCGGTGCGGTGGTCGTGACCCTGATGATCGCGGGCCGCGCCGCACACCGGCACCCGGCGGTGCGCAGCGTGCTGCTGGCGACCGCGTCCGGCATAGCGTTCGGCATGTCCTCGGTCTTCACCAAGACGGTGACGGTCGACTGGGACAACGGCGCGGTCTCGGCGACCGACATCCCGTTCCTCGGCGTGATCGCGGTGTTCGCGGTGGCCGGTCTGATGCTCTCGCAGGCGTCCTACCGGGGCGCGGGCCTGGCGGCTCCGCTGGCGGTCCTGACGGTCGTGAACCCGGTGGTGGCGGCCGCGGTCGGCATCACGATGTTCGGTGAGACCTTCCGCTACGGCACGACGGGCACCCTGCTCGCCCTGTCCGCCGGAGTGGTCGCCACGGGCGGCCTGATCCTGCTGACCACGGAGCGCCTGGAGAAGACCGCACCGGCCGACTCCGTCAAGGCTCCCGTGGCCCCCTCGCCCGTCGAGGAGTTGCTGGACGCCCTCCCTGGACAGCCCGTCGACGTGAGCGCGAACGTCGACGCCGAGCTCGCCGTGCGGGCCGGGGACATCCTCGTCCCGGCGCCGGCGGCGGTACCGGCCGGCGAGAGTTACGAGACCCTGGAGCCGGCCGGCTCCACTGAACCAGCCGGCTACTTCGGTCCGTTCCACGCCGGGCTGTACGTGATGATGCCGGTCCACGACCGGCGCCGTACCCGAGTCAAATCCTGACGCCGCCGGCCCGCAGATAGGCGAGCGGGTCGATGTCGGTACCGAATCCGGGCCCCGTCCGCACCTCGAAGTGCAGATGCGGGCCCGTGGTGTTCCCGGTGGAGCCCGACCGCCCGATGCGCTGCCCCTCGCCGACCGACTGACCGTCCCGCACGGAGATCGCGGACAGGTGCGCGTACTGCGAGTACCGCCCGTCGGCGTGCCGGATGACGACCTGGTAGCCGTACGACCCCGCCCACCCGGCGCTGACGACCGTCCCCGTCTCGATGGCCTTCACAGAAGTGCCGGTGGGGACGAGGAAGTCGACGCCGGTGTGGTAGCCCTTCGACCAGGAGGAGCCCGTCGCGTGGTAGGCGGTGCCGATGGGGGCGCTCACGGGGGCGACGAGGGAGCGACTCGTCGTCTTCTTGTGGGTGACCTTCTCGGCGGTGTCCGAAGAGGCCTTCTTCTTCGGGGACTTGGTGGTCGACGACTTGGTGGCCGGTTTCGTCTTCGTGTGGGCCGTAGGGGCCGCCTTGCCGTGCAGGCTGAGGCGCTGGCCCGGCAGGATCAGGTCGGGGTCGTCCCCTACGGTCGTGCGGTTCGCGGCGTAGAGCCCGTGCCAGCCGCCGTCGACGCGCTCGGTGTCGGCGATCCCGGAGAGGGTGTCGCCGCGCACGACCGTGTACATCTCGGCGGTGCCCGCGCGGGACTGCGGTGTGGTCTGCGGCTGGACGTCCTTCACGGACCGCTTGACGGTGGTCTGCTTCTTGGACGCCTCGGTCTTGGTCTTGGCCTTGGCGGACTCGGTCCCGGTGCCGCCGACGTGGATGTCGGGGGTGCCGCCGCCCCGGGTGAGCCCGGCGCGCACCGAGCACACCGGCCAGGCACCGGGCCCCTGACCCTTGAGCACCTTCTCCGCTACGGCGATCTGCTGGTCCCGGGTGGCGAGATCGGCGCGGTGCGCGTACGCCGTGCCGCCGTAGGCCTCCCAGGTGGACTGGGTGAACTGCAGCCCGCCGTAGTACCCGTTGCCGGTGTTGATGCTCCAGTCGCCGCTGGACTCACAGGCGGCGACCTTGTTCCAGGTGCTCACATCGGCCGCCTGGGCGGTGCCCGCGCCGACGGCCGCGAGCGGGATCGCGATGCCCGCACCGCCCGCCGTGACCGTGAGCAGCGAGGCCCGGTTGATCCTGCTCGGCTGATACCGGCGGTGCCGACCGCGTACGGCCATGGGAGATCTCCCTCGACGTGCGTCAGGAGGGCCAAAAATAAGCGCCCCGAACAGGCCATGACAAGACGGGTACCGGCCTCCCTGGGGCTCAAGTGACCGGTATTCCCTGCCCGTTGGGAAACAGGTGGGGCCAGAGGGGTTGGCGTTGCGTATCCGCGGAAGGAGCGCTGGTGGAACACCGGCAGAAGACGGACAACTCCGCACGGCCAGCACGTGCGGTCGGGGTACCGGCGGGCCAGGATGGTCAGTGGGGCAATACTGACGAGCACGACCGGTACCACCGATGTCAGGACCTTCCTGATCTTTAGGAGCCAACCGAATGAGCACTTCAGCGCAGATCGGCGTCACGGGTCTCGCGGTCATGGGCCGCAACCTCGCCCGCAACTTCGCGCGCAACGGCTATACGGTCGCCGTGCACAACAGGACCGCGTCCCGCACGCGTGACCTGGTGGCGGAGTTCGGGAGCGAGGGCGACTTCATCGCGGCGGAGACCGCCAAGGACTTCGTGGCGGCGCTGGAGCGGCCGCGCCGCCTGGTCGTCATGGTGAAGGCCGGTGAGCCGACGGACGCGGTGATCCAGGAGTTCGCCCCGCTCCTCGAACCCGGCGACATGATCATCGACGGCGGCAACGCGCACTTCGCGGACACCCGGCGCCGGGAGCGCGACCTGCGCGAACAGGGCATCCACTTCGTCGGCATGGGCGTCTCCGGCGGCGAGGAGGGCGCGCTGCACGGGCCGAGCATCATGCCGGGTGGCCCGAAGGAGTCGTACGACTCGCTCGGTCCGATGCTGGAGAAGATCTCTGCGAAGGCCGAGGACGGGGCGCCCTGTGTGACCCACGTGGGTCCCGACGGCGCCGGGCACTTCGTGAAGATGGTGCACAACGGCATCGAGTACGCCGACATGCAGCTGATCGGCGAGGCGTACCAGCTGCTGCGCGATGTCGCCGGGTACTCCCCCGCGCAGATCGCGGACATCTTCCGCACCTGGAACACGGGCCGGCTGGACTCCTACCTGATCGAGATCACCGCCGAGGTGCTGTCCCACGTGGACGCGGCCACCGGCAAGCCGTTCGTGGACGTGGTCGTCGACCAGGCGGAACAGAAGGGCACCGGCCGCTGGACGGTCCAGATCGCCCTCGACCTCGGCGTCCCGGTCTCGGGCATCGCCGAGGCGGTGTTCGCCCGCTCCCTCTCCGGCCACGCGGCGCTGCGCGAGGCCTCGCGGGGTCTGGCCGGTCCCACCGCCTCGCCCCTGAGCGAGTCGGAGGCGGGAGCCTTCGCGGACCGGGTCGAGCAGGCGCTGTACGCGTCGAAGATCGTGTCGTACACGCAGGGCTTCCACGAGATCGCGGCGGGCAGCGAGGAGTACGACTGGAACGTCGACCTCGGCGCCGTCTCCTCGATCTGGCGCGGCGGTTGCATCATCCGCGCGGCCTTCCTCGACCGCATCCGCGCCGCGTACGACGCCCGCGCGGACCTGCCGAGCCTGCTGTCCGACGAGACGTTCGCGCAGGAGATCGCGGCGGCGCAGGACGACTGGCGCGAGGTCGTCGTCGCCGCGACCCGCCAGGGCGTCCCGACGCCCGGCTTCTCGGCGGCCCTCGCGTACTACGACGCGCTGCGCGCCGAGCGCCTGCCCGCGGCGCTCACGCAGGGACAGCGGGACTTCTTCGGGGCGCACACGTATCGCCGGGTGGACCGGGACGGCTCGTTCCACACCCTCTGGGGCGGTGACCGCTCGGAGGTCGCGAGCTGACCTGGCCGACCGTGCCGAGCCCGCCTGCCGATGAGACGGTCAGGCGGGCTGCCACAGTTCGATGCGATTGCCCTCGGGGTCGGTGACCCAGCCGAAGCGGCCGACGCCCTCCATGTCCTGAGTCTCGCCGTCCACGTCCGCGCCCTTGGCGCGCAGCTGCGCGAGCATCGCGTCGAGGTCGCGGACCCGGAAGTTGAGCATGGTCTGCTGGGTGCGGGACCCGAAATAGTCGGTCCCGGCCTCGAAGGCCGCGAACACCGTCGGCCCGGCCTCCTGGCCCCACAGACCGTGCTCGTCGGCATCGAGGCCGAGGCAGTCCCGATACCACGCGCCGATCGCCTCCGGGTCGGTGGCCCGCAGGAAGTATCCGCCGATTCCAAGCACACGTTCCATGGGGTCATCGTGCCAGGACGGCCGGGCAGGTGCCGGGGCCCGTCCCAGGTGAGCTTTCAGGTGAGCGGCGGTCCCGGTTCAGGAGTCGGTACCGGTTCCGGGCCCGGTGGGATCGGGGACGGAGACGGCTCCGGGGTGGGGCGGGGGTCCGGCGGCGGTGTGGGGAGCGGTACCGGGGGCTCCGGGTCCGGGAACGGAGTCGGGACGGGACCCGGCGTCGGGCCCGGGTGTACGGGGTCGGGGTACGGATGGCTCATCGTGTCCTCCAGCCAGTGGCTACGTCGGCTCTGGACTACTCCCCCGCGTACCCGCCACCCGCGCCGCCACTCACCCGGCTGGGCTCAGCCGACCCGCGCGACGCCTGCCCCGGCAGCGGAGCGGGACGGAGCTCGACAACACCGGGGGCGGACGGAGGCCACCGGACCTGCACCGCCCCGCGCCGCCACTCCCCCAGCCGGTCTCAGCCGACCCGCGCGGCCCGGGCACCGGCAGCCAGCCCCGGGCGCGGGCGCGGACTCGACAGGACCGAGAGCGGGAGGGTGCCACGGGACCTGCATCGCCCACGCCACTCGTCACGCGCGCCACCACTCCCCCGGCCGGTCTCAGCCAACCCGCGCAGCGTCTGTCCCAGCGGCCGCCCGGGGCAGAGCCCGACACCACCACGGGCGGACGGAGGCCACCGGACCTGCACCGCCCCGCGCCACTCGTCACCCGCGCGGGCTCGACAGGACCGGGATCGTCGTGGTCGTCAAGTGCTGGGCCGGTGCCATGGAACCCTGTGCGAGGACGATCGCGTCGGTGCCGGTGACCGCGTCCACGGCGGCCGCCACCAGCCGGGCGCAGCCCTCGGTGTCGCCGGCCTCGAAGCGGGCCCAGGCGCCTTCGACGAGCAGTGTGCGGACTTCGGGAAGTCCCGCAGGGTGGCCGAAACGCCTCCCCTCCTCCTCGACCAGCGCCACGGTCGGACCCAGCGTGCTCTCCAGCGTCGCGGCCACGACGACGTGGGGACCGGCGGCCACGGCGGCGGCTGCCATCGGGCGGTCGGTGCGCAGCACCGGTACGCCGACCCGCGCGCCGGCCGTCTCCGCGACCCCGCCGATGGTCGAGCACGTGCACAGCACCGCCCGAGCCCCTTCGGCGACGGCCGCGTCCAGCACGTCCCGTACCGCCCCTGCCACCGCTTCCGGCCCCTCGCGTCGGGCCCGCACCAACAGCTCCTCGTCGACGAAGTGCCGTAGTTCCAGGCCTTGATGGTCCTCGTCGCGCAGGGCGTCGAAGACCGGGATGTGGGCGGGAGAGGTGTGCAGGAGGGCGAGCACGCGGGCGGGGCCTTTCTTCGGTGCCCGCACAGGGCGGGACGCCGGTTCTAGAAGCGGCCCGGATGCGCCCTGAGCCACTCCATCGCCGCCCGCAGCAACGCCGGGTCCGCGGCCGGTGCCTCGTCGGGATGCCGTTCCGCCCACTTGACGACGTACGGGCACAGCGGGGCGACGACGATCCCCTCGCGGGCCGCGATGCCGTACAGCTCGCGGGCCAGTGAACCCGCGATGCCCTTTCCCTCGTGGGCCGGTTCCACGATCGTGTGGACCGGGACGAGGGCGCGCGCGGGGGCCTCAAGGACGAAGTACTCGATGTGGCCCACGACTTCACCGCCACCGACCGCCTCCAGACGGCCCGCCGCCCGGTCGTCGCGGATCTCGATCTCGCTCATGGGCTTCCTCCTGGTGGGCTGGTCAGGCCGTGACGGCCTGCGGGCTGCGCGTCTGCTCCGAACCCGGCACCGGCTCGGACGGATCGGCGCCCAGGCCCACGATCCGGTTGGCGGAGTCCACATGCACGACCCGGGGCCGAAGCGCCCGCGCCTCGGCGTCGGACACCTGAGCGTAACTGATGATGATCACCAGGTCTCCGGGATGTACGAGGTGCGCTGCCGCCCCGTTGATCCCGATGACGCCGGAGCCCCGCTCGCCCTCGATGACGTACGTCTCCAGGCGGGCGCCGTTGGTGATGTCGACGATGTGGACCAGCTCGCCGGGCAGCAGATCCGCGGCGTCCAGCAGGTCGGCGTCGATGGTGACGGAGCCGACGTAGTGCAGGTCGGCCTGGGTGACGGTGGCACGGTGGATCTTCGATTTGAATACTGTACGAAACACGAAGAAACTCCCTGTTTGTCTGCTCCCTGCCTGTCTCTGCAGGTCAAGGGCGGTCTCCGGAGGCTACATCCTTACGCGTGGTCGGTCAGCTGCGGCCCGGTGTTCAAAGGGCCTTGGCGTGCTCCGGCGACGCACGACTGCCCACTCCTTGCGCCGCATGGGAGGCGTTCCCGTTCACACGTCGCGAGCTCATGGACAGAAAGGGCGCCCGACCATTGCCGAGGCAGGTCAGGCGCCCTTACCGGCGCACATCTGGGGTCCGGGGGATCTACTCGTAGTCCCCTTGCTCGCCCACGGTCCGCTTACTCGCCCGCGGTCCGCCGACTCGACAACTGCATCTGTTCATCGAGGTTCTGGGCGAACTGCAGCCAGGTCTCCGCGTACTGGCGGGCCAGTTTCATCACCAGGGCACCGCAGTGCGGCGGGACCGCCGCAGAGAGCTCGAACCACTGCTGCATACCGACGGCGTTCTGGTGCAACAGGCGCAGCAGGTTACGTCCCTCCTCCTTGTGGCGCAGGGACGGGTCGCGCAACAGCTTCTCCAGCAGGTCGTGGGGATCGCTGTCGCGCGTGTCGTCCGTGCGGCCGGTACGCAATGAGCGCACCACTCCGGCGGGCTGGGCCACCTTGTCCTGGTGCGCCGCCTGTCCGTGTCCGACCACCGGCGCCTCTCCGGCCTGCAGCCGTCTTTTGACATCGCTCACGGTCGCCGGGGAGAGTCCCGCCAGACGAGCGATCTCACGGAGTGAGGCGTCCGGGCGCTCGACGATCAGCTCCGCCGCCCGCTTGCGCCCCTCATCACTGCTGAGCGGGCGGACCTTGCCGTCCCTGCCCACTCTGGCGTGCAGTTGCAGCACGTCGTCGGACTGTCGGCGGATGGCGGCAACGGTCTTGGCTCCGAGACCGGAGGCGCGCGCGACCGCCCGGTCCGACAGATGGGGGTGCGACTTCACGATCTTCGCCGCTGCGGCCCGCCGGTCGGCCTGCGAGAGCGGCAGGCCATGTCTGACGTTCGCCTGTACGGCACGCAGAAACGCGTCCTCGGTGCTGCCTTCGAAAAACTCCACACCGATGACCCGCTGGCCCCTGACGAAGGCGGCCATCAGGCGGTGCATTCCGTCGATTACGCGCATGGTGCGACGGTCGACGAGAATTGGCGGAAGCGACCCTTCCATTTCCGCCAGACGTTCCACGTGCTCCACGTCCGGCCCTCGTGACCGCAGAGAGACGCCGGGCATGATCGAGGATATGGGGACGTCCTCCACCGCCGATGGTTTCGCCTGCGCGGATTCGGATGTCGCACACGAGCCGGGGTCGCGAGTGGCGACTCCGGCAGTGGCCACTCCGGTTAAGTCCGCAGCCACGGATTCGTGAGAGACGCCGAGCACCTGATCCATTCTGTCCACCCCGTTGATTGACAGCTCACAGAACCTGACACACGTAGCGCCCGGACGGCTCAGCACCACCGGGCCGCACTGCCGGACCGCGCCTGGCCGCGGTCTCGGTCGGAGTCCGGGCACAACCGACAGGCGGAATAAAGAATTCCGTTCATCTCACCCCGTTCTTGAGGCGTTGCCCGTGCCTCACTGCCCATGCTCACGCGTCGCTCTGGTCATTGTCGAGCCCTTTGATGTCAGGAACGCACAGTTACAAGCATCCATGACGAGTGATTAGCTGTGGTTTTGTTAGACGGCTCGTCAGTTCGACGGGGGGCACTTTCCTCCCGGACTCCGCCCCGGACCGGCCGGCTAAGGGCTTGCAGGGAATCAAGGTGTTGCTTCCCGTCGAAGTTCGCGGTGTTGCTCCCGTATCCGGACGAGCGCCGGCGACACCTGTCAATGGCTGCGGAAGGCCCGGGGACTCGGGCACGGCGGCGGCGTCCGAGCCGTGGCACAGGCGGCTGCGGTCAGTGAGACGACCGTCCGCAAAGGCGCGTTCGAACTCGAGGCCGGTGAGCAGCCGTTGGAGCGGGTGCGTCGTCCGGGCGGGGGCCGCAAACGAGTCGTGGATCTGAATCCGGGCCTGCGGCCTGCGCTGTTGGCGCTGGTCGAACCGGACGTACGGGGTGACCCGATGTCGCCGCTGCGGTGGACGGTGAAGCCCACCCGCACGCTGGCGCACGAGCTGACCCGGGCCGGCCACCGCGTCAGCGCCGACACCGTCGCCGGCCTGCCGCGGGAGGAAGGCTTCAGCCCGCAGGCCAACGCCAAGACCATCGAGGGCAGCCAGCACCTGGACAGAGATGCCCGGTTCCGCTATCTCAACGAGCAGGCCCGCGCGCAGCGCAACGCCGGCCAGCCGGTCATCAGCGTGGACACCAAGAAGAGAGAACTCGTCGGCGAGTTCAAGAACAACGGTCGCCAGTGGCGGCCGACGGGTGAGCCGGTGCCGGTGAACGTGCACGACTCGCCGACCCGCAACTGGTCAAAGCCGTCCCCTACGGGATCTACGACGCCGCGGCGACCACCACCCGCACCGGACTGCCCGTGGGCGCAGCACTGGGCACCAACACGTACCCGACCGGAGTCCGTACCGGTGACGCCGAGATGGCCGCACTGCCGCTGACCCGGCACGCATTCCACGGCGAGTGGAACTACGCCCTCCACCCGCAGCCCCACCCTGCCGTTCCGGTGGCCCGGGCTCCACAGGAGCCGACCCCGCGGTGGGACCAGGCCTTGCTGTCCGATCCCGCCCTGCCCGGCATGTCCCGGCAGCAACTGGCCGACGTCACAAGGACGTTGATCCCCGACGGCGATGCCCGACGCGGCCGTCCCCCAGGCTCGCCTTCCCCGAACAGATCCTGGCCACCGAGCTCCATCTACGGGTCGCCCTGGCCGCTGAACCTCTCGCCGTACTGTTCGGCAGCAGCCGGACCGCGATGCACCGCACCCTTCAAACCGGCGAGCCCCACAACAAGATCAGGACGACGCGTCAATGATCTGCAAGCCCTTGGGCGCCTCCGCCCGGGGCGATCAGACCCGTCTCGTAGGCGAAGACGACGGCCTGGACGCGGTCGCGCAGGTCCAGCTTCGACAGGATGCGGCCGACGTGGCTCTTGACAGTGGTCGGGCTCAAGAACAGCCGCGAGGCGAGTTCGGCGTTGCTGAGGCCCGTGGCGAGCAGGCGGAGCACCTCAAGTTCACGAGGGGTCAGGCCGGAGAGATCGCGGTGCGGGGTGACGGTCTGCGGTTCGTCGTGCTGGGCGAAGCGCTCGATCAGCCGACGAGTGATCGTGGGTGCGAGGAGAGCGTCGCCGGATTGCACCAACCGCAGGGCGGACACCAGGTGTTCGGGGGTGACGTCCTTGAGCAGGAAGCCGCTGGCGCCGGCCGTGAGCGCGGCATAGACGTACTGGTCGAGGTCGTACGTGGTGAGGATGATGACCCGGGTCTCCGACGACCCGTCACCACCGAGGATGCGCCGGGTGGCCTCGATGCCGTCCATCACCGGCATCCGGATGTCCATGAGGACGACGTCGGGCCGCGTGCGGCGCACCGCTGCGACAGCCTCGGCCCCGTCAGCGGCCTCGGCCGCCACCTCGATGCCGTCCGCAGCCAGAATCATCTTGAAACCGGTCCGTACGAGGGCCTGGTCGTCGGCGATGACGGCGCGCAGCGGCGGCCGCTCCTCTGTCATGCCGCGCTCCACGGGATGCGGGCGGTAACCCGGTAGCCGCCGGTCGGCGTCGGACCGGCCGTCAGTTCCCCCTCGTACACGGCCAGCCGCTCCCGCAGCCCCATGTGGCCGCGACCGTTGCTCTCCACCGGCGAGGCGTCCTTCGCGCCTCCTGTGTCCGTGACCTCGATCTCCAGGCAGTGGTCGGTGTATCCGATGGCGACGGACGCCTCCGCGCCGCGTGCGTGCTTGATCGTGTTGGTCAGTGCCTCCTGTACGACCCGATACGCCGCGAGGTCCACCCCCGACGGCAGCGGTTCCGACGGCAGCGACACCCCGACGCTCACGGGCGTTCCGGCGGCCCGTACCCGGGCGACCAGCGCATCGAGCTGCGCCAGCCCCGGCTGCGGCTCCAGGCCGTCGGGCCTCTCGTAGTCCGGAGCCGCCAACAGGCCCATCACGTGCCGCAGTTCGGCCATGGCGGCCCTGCCGCCCGCCTCGACGGCCAACAACGCCTCCTTGGACTGCTCGGGCACCACGTCCATCACTTTGCGGGCCGCGCCCGCCTGGATCACCATCACGCTGACATTGTGGGTCACGACGTCGTGCAGTTCGGCGGCAATGCGCGCACGCTCCTCCGCGACAGCCCGGCGCATGGCCTCCTCCTGTGCCTGCTGCAGCTCGGTGACCCGGTCCCGGCTGGACGCCAGCCGCAGTTGCAGGAACCGGACGAGACTGGCCAGCATCCCAGCCACCAGCAACACGAATCCCGGGCTGGACCAGCCCGGGAGCAGGGGATGGGCGTTGCGGAACGCGTAACCGGAGAGCGCGGCGGCCATCACCAGGACGACGATCGCCAGTATCCGGTAGCGGCTGTACACGACGGCGCTGTAGGCGCCGACGACACAGACCAGGATGGTGATCCAGGAGGCGGAGCCGCCGATGGCCAGCGCCGCGACCAGCACCGTCACGAAAGCGGCCAGCGGGTACAGGCGCCTCAGTCCGATCGGCAGTGTCGACAGGATGACCATGGCCCACGGGACGGGCGGAACGTCTGCCTCCACGGGCGCCTGATCGGGGCCGGGCAAGGGCGGCGCCGGCACACCGGTTCCGACGTCGATTCTTGGAGGGGGCGCATCCTCCAGCCCGTTACCGGGGTACCGCATCACCACGTACAGAGCGACGGCGGTCAGCACGACCGCCAGCACCACGTCCACGCGCACCGCCCGCTTCGACTGCGGGGCGGACTTCGCCTCGGGGCGCAGCGCGTCGATGAGCTGGTGAAGCCGGCGGCGCCGGTCTTGCGTCTCCATCCGTCCATTGTGGGGCGCTCGTCGCCCGGTCCGCGTCCACCTGTCTGATCAGTGCATTGTCTTCGAGGCCTACTCCTCAGGTAGGACTCCCTGACCGAATCATCCGCTGGGAGGGGCCGATGTTGGTTCCGCGGCCGACGCGCCGCGCGGGCGGCAACCCCTAGGTTCACAGGGTCGGCAACGGCATGTGTCTCTCGCGACCGTAAGGACGGACAACCCGCATGAACCAAGTGATCGAGCTGGAAGGTGTGGCGAAGCGCTACGACACCGCCGGTGCGCCGGCGCTCGGACCGCTCACGCTCAGCGTCGCCAAGGGTGAGGCCCTTGCCGTGACGGGCCCTTCCGGCAGCGGCAAGTCCACGCTACTGAACCTCATCGCCGGCCTGGACAAGCCGACCGAGGGCTCCGTGGTCGTCGCGGGGCTGCGGATCGACCGGTTGAGCGAGCACGCCCTCGCCAAGTTCCGTCGCGAGCACATCGGCATCGCCTTCCAGTTCTTCAATCTCCTCGACGACCTCACGGTCACCGACAACATCCAGCTTCCGGCCCAGCTGACCGGGACGAGCCGGCGCGCGGCCGCGGCCCGCGCGGGTGAGCTCATGGAGATGCTGGGCATCCAGAAGCACGCACGCGCCTATCCGGGCCGGCTGTCCGGAGGTGAGCGCCAACGCGTGGGTGTCGCACGGGCGTTGATCAACCGTCCCGAGCTGCTGCTGGCCGACGAGCCCACGGGTGCGCTGGACTCCGCCTCGGGCGCCGAGGTCCGCAAGCTGCTGATCGATTTGCATCGCGGTGGCCAGACCATCGTGCTGGTGACACATGACCTGGCACTGGCGGAGGCGTGTGCGAGCCGCACGATCCACCTGGTGGACGGTCACCTCGCCCTCGACACGTATGCGCAGGGCGTCCGATGAGCCTCTTCGGTAACGGCGCGCTGGGCCGGGTCGTGCGCTCCGGGGTCGGGCGGCGGCGGGTGCAGACCCTGGTGATCGCCGTGGCCACGATGATGGCCGTGGCCTCGGCCGTGGTGGCCGGGGCCCTGATGGTCGCCGCGGCCGCTCCCTTCGACGACGCCTTCAAGAAGCAGCAGGGCCCGCACATCATCGCGCAGTTCGATCCGGCCAAGGCGAGTGCGGCGCAGCTGGAGCGCACCAAGAAGCTGGCCGGCGTCACGGCGAGCGCCGGGCCTTACGCGTCCACCGCGTTCCGCCCGGTGGACAGGTCGGGCTTCCGGATGCCGACGCTGACCGTGGTCGGGCGGTCCGGCGCGGACGCCGCCGTCGACCGCGTGGAGCTGAAGTCCGGCCGGTGGGCGCAGAAGCCCGGCGAGATCGTGGTCGACGCGTCCTTCCAAGGCCCCTCCGTCGACATCGGCTCCGCCCTCAAGACGTCGGACACCACGAACGCCCAGACCCTGTCGGTCGTCGGGTTCGCCGTATCGGTCGGCAAGTCCGCCGACGCGTGGGCGACCTCGGAGCAGGTCGAAGCGCTGGCGGCGCTGGGCAACCCCCTCACGACCCAGATGCTCTACCGCTTCGACTCCGCGAGCACCAACCAGCAGATCCTCGCCGACCGGGCGAAGCTCGGCTCCTCCGTGAACGCCGGGGCCCTGCTGGGCACGCAGTCCTGGCTGGACACCAAGCGGGCCGCGGATCAGGGCGCGGCGGCGACCGTCCCGTTCGTGATGGCCTTCGGTGTGCTCGGCATCGTCATGTCGGTGATCATCATCAGCAGTGTGATCAGCGGTGCGGTCGGCACGAGTCTGCGCAGGATCGGCATCCTCAAGGCCATCGGTTTCACGCCTCGCGAGGTCGTCCGCGCGTATGTGGCGCAGGCACTGATCCCGGCCACGGTCGGCATCACCCTGGGTGTCGTACTGGGCAACCTGCTCGCGGTGCCGCTGCTGGCGGACACCGAGTCGGTGTACGGCAACATCTCCCTGTCGGTGGCCTGGTGGGTGGATGTCGCGGTGCCCGCCGCCGCACTGCTCGTGGTCGGCCTCGCGGCGCTGATCCCGGCACGGCGCGCCGGACGGCTGAACACGGTCGAGGCCATCGCGGTCGGCCGGGCGCCGCGCCCGGGCCGCGGGCAGTGGGCGCACCGGACCTTGGGACGGCTGCCGCTGCCCCGGCCGGTGACGTACGGGCTCGCCACTCCCTTCACGCATCCGGTGCGTGCCCTCGCGATGCTGCTCGCGGTGGCGTTCGGCACGATCGCGGCGACCTTCGCGGTGGGACTGACCTCGTCCCTCAACGAGGTCGGCAAGTCGCAGGATCCCGAGAGCCGTGCCGCGGTCACGGTCACGACGGTCAAGATGAACAACATCGCTCCCCCGCCGCCACCGCCTCCCGCGGGGGGTGCGGCGGCGGCGAGCCCGTCCCCGGTGACCCCCAGCCCGGCGGCCGGCTCGTCCAAGCCCAAGGTGGCCGACCCGGCGAAGGTGCGGGCCGCCGTCAAGTCCGAGGCGGGGCTGAAGTCGTACTACGGCAAGCTCCAGACGGAGGTCGCCGTGGCCGGGATCTCCGGCGCGGTGCAGGCCAGCCTCTACGAGGGCGACTCGCGCTCCGGCAGCTACGAGATGCTCTCGGGGCACTGGATCACCGGGAAGGGCCAGGTCGTCGTGCCCACGCGCTTCCTGGAGCGGACCAGCACCAAGGTCGGCGACACGGTGCGGATGACCTTCGAGAAAGAGAGCGCCGATCTGCGGATCGTGGGTGAGTCCTTCGACACCTCCGGCAATGAGCTGGAGGTCCACGCGGACATGGCCAACTTCCCGTCGGCCCAGCCCGAGACGTTCCTCGTCGACGTGAAGTCCGGTGTCTCGGCCGACGAGTTCGCCCGGAAGCTCGCGGCGGTGGTGCAGCCGATGGGCGGCGACGCCACGACCGCCGTGGAGCCGGATCAGAGCGGCGTCATCCTCATCATGGACGCCATGGCGGTGCTGCTCACCATCATGCTGATCACCGTGGCCGGTCTCGGCGTGCTCAACTCCGTCGTCCTGGACACCCGCGAACGCGTCCACGACCTGGGCGTCTGCAAGGCGATCGGCATGTCGCCGCGGCAGACGGTGAGCCTCGTGCTCGCCTCGGTAGCCGCGATCGGTGTGGTCGGCGGGCTGCTGGGCGTGCCGGCGGGGTACCTGCTGCACGGCGTCGTCCTGCCGGTGATGGGGCACGCCGTGGGCACCGGAATGCCGTCGCCGGTCCTCGACGTGTACGGGCCGGTCGAGCTGCTCCTGCTGGGGCTGGGTGGCGTCGTGCTGGCCATGCTGGGCGCGATGATCCCGGCCGGGTGGGCGGCCAGAGCCCGTACGGCCACGGCCCTGCGCACCGAGTGAAGCCGGACACGACACGGACAGCGTGAAAGGACAGCCCGGCCCGGGAAGGGCCGGGCTGTCCTCATGCGTACCACTCCGAGCCGTGCGCAGGGTTGCCCGGATGTGCCGCCGGGCTGGCCGGGCCTCCGCTCATCAGCGGGGGCCCGGCCGTCACCTGCCGGCCGTGGGACGGCTCATACGCCGTCGGGCCTGCGCATGCGCCGCAGCGCGGGCCTGGCCTTCGGCCGCCGGTCACCCTGGTCGGCGAGCCAGCCCGCGAGTGCGGCCGGCGTGGGCGAGGTGAAGACGGTACGGATCGGCAGCTCCTCGCCCAGCACCGTACGCACTCGGCTGACCAGGCGTGTGGCCAGCAGCGAATGACCGCCGAGGGCGAAGAAGTCGTCGTCCGCACCGACCGTCGGCAGGCCCAGCACCCGTGCGAACGCCTGACAGAGGATCCGCTCCTGTTCCGTGGCCGGTTCCCGGCCGGCCCCCGCCGACGCGGCGACATCCGGCTCCGGCAGCGCCGCGCGGTCCAGTTTGCCGTTGACCGTCAGCGGAAGCGCGTCGAGGACCACGACCGCCGACGGCACCATGTACTGCGGCAGAGCCCGCGCGACGTGGTCGCGCACCGTCCGGCCGAGCGCGCCGTCGTCGGCGTCCGAGCGGTCGCCCGCGGGCACGACGTAGGCCACCAGACGCCCCTCGCCCGAGGCGTCCACGCGTACGGTCACGGCGGCCCGCGCCAGCGCGGGGTGTCCGGTCAGTACGGACGCGATCTCCTCCGGCTCCACCCGGAAGCCACGGATCTTCACCTGCGCGTCGTCCCGCCCGGCGAACACCAGCCGGCCGTCGGCCGTCCACCGCACCCGGTCACCCGTCCGGTACATCCGCTCACCGGGCCCGGTGTACGGGGACGCCACGAACCGCTCGGCCGTCAGGTCGGGCCGCCCCACGTACCCGCGGGCCAGGTTGGAGCCCGCGACGTACAGTTCGCCCGCCACCCCGACCGGGACGGGGGCGAGCCGGTCGTCGAGGACGAACGCCCGCACACCGCTGATCGGACCGCCGATGTCCGGGTCGTCGCCCACTGCCAGCGGCCGGGACATCGTCGCGCACACCGTTGTCTCCGTCGGCCCGTAGGCGTTGACGAGCCGCCGCCCCGGCGCCCAGCGCCCCACCAGCTCCCTGCCCAGCGCTTCACCGGCCGAGACCAGGGTCGTCACCGGTGCCAGGTCCTCGGGCGTCATCTCGGCCAGGACCGCCGGCGGCAGGGTCACGTGCGTCACCGCGTGCCGGGACAGCACCCGCGCCAGCCCGGGCCCGGGCAGAAGCTCGTCGGCCCCGGCCATGACGAGGCGGGCACCGCAGGACAGCGCCACGACCACGTCCGACACCGCCGCGTCGAAGCTCATCGACGCGAACTGCAGCAGACGGCTCGATCCGTCCACGGCGAACCGGTCCGTCTGCGCGGCCGCCAGGTTCGCCAGCCCAGCGTGCGACACGGCCACGCCCTTGGGGCGACCCGTCGAACCGGACGTATAGATCACGTAGGCCATCCGGTCGGGTGTTCCGGCCACTCGGGGAGCGGTCACCGGAGCCGTCTCCAGGGCGGTCTCCACCCCGGGATCGTCCAGGTTCAGCACCAGAGGCCCCGGAGCGGAGAAGCGCCGCGTCAGGTCGCTCCGGCCGACGACGACGTCGGCCCCGCTGTCCGAGAGCATGAACGCCAGCCGCTCCCCCGGGTACTCCGGATCCAGGGGAAGATACGCCGCCCCTGCCTTCCACACGCCGAGGATCGCGGCCACCGCCTCCACGCCCCGCGGCAGGCACAGACCCACCACGGACTCCGGCCCCACCCCGTGATCCCTCAGGAGGTGTGCCAGGCGGCTGGCCCGCGTGTCGAGTTCCGCGTACGACACCTCGGTCGCACCGGCCACGACCGCGACCGCGTCGGGAGTCCTGGCCACCTGGGCCTCGAACAGCTCCGGCGCCGTCACCGCGACGGCCGGCCCACCGGTGTCGTTCCACTCCGTCAGCACCCGCCGCAGTTCGTGCGCGGGCACCGCCTCAACGGCCACGAACCGTGTGTCGGGTGCTTCTTCCAGCGCGGTCACCAGGTTGCCGACGGTGGTGTGCAGCATGGAGCACAGGGCGTCGGCGTCCACGGAAGCCACCGCGTCGACGGTGAGGGCGAACCCCGAACCGAGGTCGTCCACCGCCACGGCGACCGGATAGTTGGTGCGTTCCCGGGTGAGCAGCAGGCTCACGCCGTCCGGCATGGTGCCGCTGCCCCGCTCCGCTGTGCGGGCGGCGGCCTGATGGTGCCGGTAGTTGAAGATCGAGGTGAACAGCGGGCTGCCGCCCGGGACGCCGCCGGCCCGTTGCGCCAGCGCCAGCGGGGCGTGCTCGTGCACCAGCAACTCGGCCAGCTGGTCCCGCAGTCCGAGCAGTACGTCGCTCACCTTCGACGATCCCACGCGTACCCGCACGGGCAGGGTGTTGATGAAGGGCCCCTGGACGCGGTCGGCTCCGGCCCCGGCGTTCATCCGGCCGAAGAGCACGGTGCCGAACACCACGTCCTCCCGGCCGCTGACCGTCGCGAGGACACGGGCCCACGCCAGGTGGAACACCGTGGCCGGGCTGACACCGAGCGACCTCGCCACCTCGCGCACCCGACCTGCCAGTCCGTCGTCGACGGACCACCGTGAACGGTCCGCGTCAGTGCCGTCACCGTGGACGTCCAGCAGCCCGTACGGGGCCGTAGTCTCCTCGACGTCCCCGAGCAGATCCCTGAAGTACCGCTCGTGTTCCTCCCTCGTCACGCCCAGCCGGGCCTGCGCCACGAAGTCCCGGAACGGAAGCGCCTCGGGAAGCGTGTCGCCCCGGCCCGACAAGAAGGCGCCCAACTCTCTCAGCAGGGCTTCCTGACTCGTGTGGTCCCGGACGGTCTGGTGGATCCGGATGAGGCACACCCATCGGTCAACGCCCGGCCGGGCGGCGATGTGCGCACGGATCAGCGGAGCGCTGCTCAGGTCCATCCGGCCCCCGGCATGCGCCAGCAACTGCCTTACCGTGTCGCCGCCTTCGGGGTCGGCCACGAACTCCTCGACGGGCAGCTCCACTTCGCGCAGCACCACCTGGACAGGCTCGCGCAGTTCCCGCCACAGAATCGCGGTCCGGTAGATGTCGTGCCGGTCCACCACCCGCTGCAACGCCCCGAGGAACGCGTCCAGCCGCTCCCGCGACTCCAACTCGAGCACGATCGGCAGCACATAGACATCGCCTCCCTCCTGATCAGCGACCAGGTGGTGGAAGAGGATGCCCTCCTGGAGCGGGGCGAGCGGGTAGACGTCGGCGATGTTGGCCGCGCCGCCCGGTATCTGCGCGACGACGTGCTCCAGCTCGGCCTCGCTCAGCTCGACGAGCGGGAGCATGTCCGGGGTGATGCGCTCGGCACCCTCCGGAATCCGGTTCTCCGGAACGTCGACCGCGTCCGGAGCCGCGACAGCTGCCAGTCCTGCGGGGGTCGGCGTCTGGAACAGCGCGCGCACCGAAACGGACACACCCCGGCCGCGGAGCTGCTCCACCAGCGACACCGCCAGCAGCGAGTGCCCACCCAGCGAGAAGAAGTCGTCATCGACACCGACCGCGGGCAGGCCCAGGACCTGGGCGAAGGCCTGGCACAGGATCTCCTCCTGCACGGTTGCCGGCGGACGCCCCGTGTCCGCCGTCGCCGCAGCACCGTAGTCAGGAGCCGGCAGCGCCTTGCGGTCCAGTTTCCCGTTACCGGTCAGCGGCAAGGCATCGAGGACCACCACGGCTGCGGGGACCATGTACTCCGGCAGACGGGCGGCCACGAACTCCTTCACCGTTGTGGTGAGTTCAGCAGCGTCCGTGTCGTCGGCCTCGCCGGTGACGACGTAGGCGACGAGTCGGACATCGCCCGGGGTGTCCTCGCGGGCGACGACTGCAGCGTGGGTGACCAGCGGGTGCGCGGCTACGACGGCCTGGACCTCGCCGGGCTCCACGCGGAAGCCGCGGATCTTCACCTGCTCATCCGCACGCCCGGCGAACACCAGCCGCCCATCGACCGTCCACCGTGCGCGGTCCCCCGTGCGGTACATCCGCTCACCGGATGTACCGAAGGGACACGCAACGAACCGCTCCGCCGTCAGCCCGGACCGGCCGACATACCCGCGCGCCACCTGCGCACCGGCCACATACAACTCACCCACCACACCCACCGGAACTGGCTTCAGGTCCCTGTCCAGGACGTAGGTCTGCGTGTTGGCCACCGGAGAACCCACCGGGATCACCCCGGACGCCACATCCCGCACAGTCAGCCGCGTGGTAGCCACACCGACCGTGGTCTCCGTCGGCCCGTAATGGTTGAACACCATGCGCTCAGCGGCAGCCGCCCCCAGCAACTCACCCACCAACTCGGCGGAGGCCGCCTCACCACCCAGGACCAGAGAGCGCACCGAGGCCACCGACGCCGCACCCAACGCCGCCACGTGCGACGGCACCGCCTTCAGACAATCGATCCCCTGCTCCGTGAGGTAGGCCGCCACCGCGACCGGATCGGTCACCGACTCCTCATCGATGAAGTGCAGTTCACCCCCACCGGTCAGGCTCGCGAAGACGGTCGTGTTCGCCAGGTCGGTCGCCTGACCCTGCACCACCGCATACCGGCCTCCGATGCCGAAGCCCACCCGCTCGGGCACCGAGGTGACGTAATTGGCCAATCCTGCGTGGGTGACCGCGACGCCCTTCGCGCGCCCCGTCGAACCCGACGTATAGACCACATACGCCACCTGCCCCGGCAGAATCTCCACCCCCGGCGCCGTCTCCGGGAACGCGGCCAACTGCATCGCCGTGAGCGTGTCATCGACGGCGACCAGACGATGACGTCCCGCCGGAAGATCCTCCAGGATCTCCTCCGTCGTGAGTGTCAGCACCGCACCACTGTCACGCAGGACGAACGCCACCCGCTCCGCCGGCTGACCCACATCCACCGGCACATACGCCGCCCCCACCTTCCACACCCCCAACATCCCGACCAGCGTCTCCACCCCCCGCGGCAGACACAAACCCACCACCGACTCCGCACCCACACCCTGCGCCCGCAGAAAATGCGCCAGCCGATTCGCCCGCACCTCCAACTCCCCGAACGACACCGACACACCCCCCTGCACCACCGCCACCACACCCGGCGACCGCACCACCTGCCCCTCGAACAACCCCAGGACCGTAGCCCCCGCCACCGGCAGACCGGTGTCGTTCCACTCCACCACCACCCGCCGACGCTCAGCCTCGTCAACGACTTCCACCGAAGACAGCCGCAGCTCGGGCTCGGTCAACAACTGGTCCAGCACCCGGACCCAGCGGTCGGCAACGGTTCGAGCGGTCCTGGGGTCGAACAGGTCGGTCGCGACCGTCAACGCACCGTGCACGCCCATCGGGCCACCGTCGGGGTCGTACGACTCACCGACCATCACGTCCAGGTCGAACTTCGCCGCCGGGCGGGCGGTCGGGAGGAGTTCGACGTCGATGCCGGGCAGTTCCAGGGTCGCTTCCGCGGTGTTGTGCATCGTGAAGACGACCTGGAAGAGGGGATGCCGGGCCAGCGACCGGGCCGGTGCCAGTTCCTCCACCAACCGCTCGAACGGCACATCCTGATGCCCGAACCCCGCAAGACTCGTCTCCCGGACCCGCTCCAGCACCTGAGCGAACGTCGGATCACCCGACAGATCCGTACGGATCACCAGCGTGTTGACGAAACAGCCCACCAACTCGTCCAACGCCTCATCCGTACGCCCCGCGATCGCCGAACCGATCGGGATGTCCGTCCCCGCACCCAGCCGCGACAACGTCACCGCCAACGCCGCCTGCAACACCATGAACACCGTCACACCACGCTCACGGGCCACCTCACGCAACCGCACATGCACCCCAGCCGGCATCTCGAACACCGCCGTATGCCCACGATGCGACGCCACCGCAGGACGCGGACGATCGAACGGAAGCCCCAACTCCTCCGGAACCCCCGCCAACGCCTCACGCCAAAAACCCACCTGACGCGACATCAAACTGTCCGCGTCCTCCTCGGACCCCAGCAACTCCCGCTGCCACAACGCATAGTCCGCGTACTGCACCGGCAACGCACCCCACCCGGGCGCCCGACCCTCACACCGCGCCGCGTACGCCACCGACACATCCCGCGCCAGGGGGCGGGTCGACCAACCGTCGCCCGCGATGTGGTGCACCACCAAGGCGAGTACGTGCTCCTCGGTACCGGTCTCGAACAACCACGCCTTCAACGGAGCCTCGGCCGCGAGGTCGAAGGCGTACGAAGAGATCCGCGCGAGTGTGGCCGACAGCTCGGAGGAGTCGAGCCGGACGGCAGGCAGCTCCCACTCGACCTCGTCCACTCCGAGAACATTCTGGTACGGCTCGCCGTCCACGACTCGGAAGACCGTGCGCAGGGATTCATGGCGCGATATGACGTCCCGCAGCGCGTCGGCCAGAGCCCGTGTGTCGAGCCGCCCGGTGAGCCGCAGCGCCACCGGGCTGTTGTACGTCTGGCTCGGCCCCTCCAACTGGCCGATGAACCAGAGCCGGCGCTGCCCGTACGACAGAGGCACCCGTTCCGGGCGGCCCATCGGTACCAGGGCTGCGCGCGCCTCGTCCGCTTCTGCCAGCCGGGCGGCCAACCCTGCCACTGTGGGTGCCTCGAAGAGTTCGCGGATCCCCACTTCCACGCCGAGCAGGGTCCGCAACCGGCTCACCAGTCTGGTCGCCAGCAGTGAGTGCCCGCCCAGCGCGAAGAAGTCGTCATTCACGCCGACCGCGGGCAGGCCCAGGACCTGGGCGAAGGCCTGGCACAGGATCTCCTCCTGCAAGGAGACCGGAGCCCGGTCCGAATCGGTCGTCGCCGCCGCGTATTCGGGGCTGGGCAGGGCCTTGCGGTCCAGCTTCCCGTTACCGGTCAGCGGCAGGGCATCGAGGACCACCACGGCCGCGGGAACCATGTGGTCCGGCAGACGCGCGGCGACGAACTCCTTCACCGTCGCGCTGAGTTCAGCAGTGTCCGTATCGTCCGTCTCGCCGGTGACGACGTAGGCGACGAGTCGGACATCGCCCGGGGTGTCCTCGCGGGCGACGACTGCGGCGTGGGCGACCAGCGGGTGCGCGGCTACGACGGCCTGCACCTCGCCGGGCTCGACCCGGAAGCCGCGGATCTTCACCTGCTCATCCGCACGACCCGCGAACACCAGCCGCCCATCGACCGTCCAACGCACCCGGTCCCCCGTGCGATACATCCGCTCACCGGATGTACCGAAGGGACACGCAACGAACCGCTCCGCCGTCAGCCCGGACCGGCCGACATACCCGCGCGCCACCTGCGCACCGGCCACATACAACTCACCGACCACACCCACCGGAACGGGGCGGAGCCACTCGTCCAGGACGTAGGTCTGCGTGTTGGCCACCGGAGAACCCACCGGGATCACCCCGGACGCCACATCCCGCACAGTCAGCCGCGTGGTAGCCACACCGACCGTGGTCTCCGTCGGCCCGTAATGGTTGAACACCGCCCGATCACCGGCCGATGCCAGCAGCTCACCCACCAGCTCGGCGGAAGCCGCCTCACCACCCAGAACCACAGACCGCACCGAGGCCACCGACGCCGCACCCAACGCCGCCACATGCGACGGCACCGCCTTCAGACAATCGATCCCCTGCTCCGTGAGGTAGGCCGCCACCGCCGCCGGATCGGTCACCGACTCCTCATCGATGAAGTGCAGTTCACCCCCGCCGGTCAAGCTCGCGAAGACCGTCGTGTTCGCCAGGTCGGTCGCCTGACCCTGCACCACCGCATACCGGCCCCCACCACCAAAGCCCACCCGCTCAGGCACCGAGGTGACGTAATTCGCCAACCCTGCGTGGGTGACCGCGACGCCCTTCGCGCGCCCCGTCGAACCCGACGTATAGACCACATACGCCACCTGCCCCGGCAGAATCTCCACCCCCGGTGCAGTCTCCGGGAACACGGCCAACTGCATCGCCGTGAGCGTGTCATCGACGGCGACCACACGATGACGTCCCGCCGGAAGATCCTCCAGGATCTCCTCCGTCGTCAACGTCAGCACCGCACCACTGTCACCCAGGACGAACGCCACCCGCTCCGCCGGCTGACCCACATCCACCGGCACATACGCCGCCCCCACCTTCCACACCCCCAACATCCCGACCAGCGTCTCCACCCCCCGCGGCAGACACAAACCCACCACCGACTCCGCACCCACACCCTGCGCCCGCAGAAAATGCGCCAGCCGGCTCGCCCGTCCGTCCAGTTCCGCGAACGACACCGACACATCCCCCTGCACCACCGCCACCCCACCCGGCGACCGCACCACCTGCCCCTCGAACAACCCCAACACCGACATCCACGGCAAATCCACCACCGTGTCGTTCCACTCCACCACCACCCGCCGACGCTCAGCCGGCAAGACGACATCCACCGCGCCCACTCGGGCCTGTGTGTCCTCGGTCAGCTCGGACAGGACGTGGATGAACCGCTCCGCCAGCCGCCCGGCCGTGGTCGCGTCGAAGAGGTCCGCGGCGACGGTGACAGCGCCTCGCACCCCGGCGGGGTCGCCCTCTGCGTCGAACTCCTCCTCGACCATCACGTCGAGGTCGAACTTCGCGGAGGGCTTGCCCAGGAAGAGCTGCGTGGACCGGATGCCGGGCAGGGTCAGTGTCGCTTCACCCGTTTCCTTGCCGGACGTGGCGTTCAGCTTGGTGAGGACGACCTGGAAGAGGGGATGCCGGGCCAGGGACCGGGCCGGTGCCAGTTCCTCCACCAACCGCTCGAACGGCACATCCTGATGCCCGAACCCCGCCAGACTCGTCTCCCGGACCCGCTCCAGCACCTGAGCGAACGTCGGATCACCCGACAGATCCGTACGGATCACCAGCGTGTTGACGAAGCAGCCCACCAACTCGTCCAACGCCTCATCCGTACGGCCCGCGACCGCCGAACCGATCGGGATGTCCGTCCCCGCACCCAACCGCGACAACGTCACCGCCAACGCCGCCTGCAACACCATGAACACCGTCACACCACGCTCACGGGCCACCTCACGCAACCGCACATGCACCCCAGCCGGCATCTCGAACACCGCCGTATGCCCACGATGCGACGCCACCGCAGGACGCGGACGATCGAACGGAAGCCCCAACTCCTCCGGAACCCCCGCCAACGCCTCACGCCAAAAACCCACCTGACGCGACATCAAACTGTCCGCGTCCTCCTCGGACCCCAGCAACTCCCGCTGCCACAACGCATAGTCCGCGTACTGCACCGGCAACGCACCCCACCCGGGCGCCCGACCCTCACACCGCGCCGCGTACGCCACCGACACATCCCGCGCGAGCGGACCCATCGACCAGCCGTCACCGGCGATGTGGTGCACCACGAGCACCAGCACGTGCTCGTCGCGGTCCACCCCGAACAACCAGGCGCGGACGGGCGTCTCGACGGACAGGTCGAAAGCGTAGCCAGCGGCTCGGGCCATCGCTGCCGTGAGGTCGCCCGGGGCGATCTCACCGGGCGGCAGGTCGGCAGAGGGTTCGATCGTCGGCAGGTCGATCACCGGCTCGGTCAGTGACAGGTCGCCGAGGTCGAGCAGGCGGCCGTCCTGGTGTGGCTGCCGCCCTTGCCGCACATCGACCACGGTGAGGTCCCAGTCGAGCTCGTCGACGGGGACGATCCGCTGGTAGGGCTCCCCGTCGGCAACGGGGAACACCGTCCGCAGCACCTCGTGCCGCTCGATGACGTCCGTCAGCGCCTGGGCGAGGGCCTGCCGGTCCAGATCCCCCGTGAGGCGTACGACGACCGGGCTGTTGTAGGTCTGGCTGGGGCCTTCCAGCTGGCCGATGAACCACAGCCGGCGCTGCCCGTACGACAGGGGCAGCCGCTCCGGCCTCCGCCGCTCGGCCAAGGCCGCGCGGGCCGTGCCCGCTCCGGCCAGTCCGGCGGCCACACCGGCCGGGGTCGGGGCGTCGAAGAGCGTCCTGATCTCCATCTCCACGCCGAGTACGGTGCGGATCCGGCTGACGAGTCGTGTGGCCAGCAGCGAATGCCCGCCCAGTTCGAAGAAGTCGTCGTCGACGCCGACGCTCTCCAGGCCCAGGACCTCGGCGAACGCGCCGCACAGGATCTCCTCCCGGAGATCTGCCGGTCCGCGGCGCGATCGAGCGGCCGCCGCGGCGTAGTCGGGGGTCGGCAGGGCCGAGCGGTCGAGCTTGCCGTTGCCGGTCAGCGGCAGCGTCTCCAGGACCACCACCACCGACGGCACCATGTGCTCCGGAAGCCGTTCACCGGCGTAGGCGCGCAACGAGGCGGCGAGGGTCGTGGGGTCGGCGTCCTCGTCATCGGTGACGACGTACGCGACCAGGCGCACCTCTCCGGGGATGTCCTCCCGGGCGACGACGGCCGCTCGGGTGGTCTGCGGGTGGGCATCCAGTACCGCCCGGACCTCTCCGGGCTCGACGCGGAAGCCGCGGATCTTGGTCTGTTCGTCGACACGGCCGGCGAAGACGACCTGGCCGTCCGGAGTCCAGCGGGCGCGGTCCCCCGTGCGGTACATCCGCTCGCCGTTCGCGAAGGGGCATGCCACGAAGCGTTCGGCGGTCAGCCCCGGCTGTCCCGTGTAGCCGCGCGCCAGCTGCGCGCCCGCGACGTACAGCTCCCCCACCACGCCCTGCGGGACCGGTTCCAGGGTGGCGTCCAGCACGTACAGCCGGGTGTTCGCCGTCGGGGTGCCCACCGGTATCACTCCGGAGGCAGCCCGGTCCGGGGTGAGGCGGGTGGTGGCGACGCCGATCGTCGTCTCCGTGGGCCCGTAGTGGTTGAAGACGGCCCGGTCGCCGGCCATGGCCAGGAGCTCACCCACGAGCGCGGGCGAAGCGGCTTCACCGCCGAGGACCAGTGCTCGGGCGGGCAGTGCACCGTCGGGGCCGAGAGCGGCCACGTGTGAGGGGACCGCCTTCAGGAAGTCGATCCGGTGTTCCGTCAGGTACGCCGCGACGGCGATCGGGTCGGTGACCGTCTCCGCGTCCAGGACGTGGAGTTCACCACCCGTGGTCAGGGACGCGAACACCACGGTGTTGCCCAGGTCCGTGGCCTGTGCCTGGAGTACCGCGTAGCGGCCGCCCGGCGTGCCGAAGCCCACCCGGGCCGGCACCGAGGTCACGTAGTTGGCCAGCGCGCCGTGGGTGACGGCCACTCCCTTGGGGCGCCCGGTCGACCCCGACGTGTACATCACGTAGGCCACCTGTTGCGCCCACAGGTCTACGTCGGGTGCCGTGGGAGGCGCGGCGGTGAGCTGGGCCGCGACCATGATGCCGTCCACCGCGACCAGGCGGTGCCGTCCCGCGGGGAGTTCCTCCAGGATCTCCTCGGTGGTCAGCGTCAGCACGGCACGGCTGTCGCCGAGCATGAACGCGATGCGTTCCGCGGGCTGGCCGGGGTCGATCGGCAGGTAGGCCGCGCCCGCCTTCCACACCGCCAGCATTCCGGTGACGGTCTCCACGCCCCGCGGCAGGCACAGGCCCACCACCGAGTCCGTGCCCACGCCCTGGGCCCGCAGGTAGTGCGCCAGCCGGTTCGCCCGTCCGTCCAGTTCCGCGAACGACACCGAACCACCGGACGAGACGACGGCCGTGGCATCGGCCGTCCGTGCCGCCTGCGCCGCGAACAGTTCGGGCACCAGCTCGCCCGCCGGCTCGGCCGCCGTGTCGTTCCACCCGGTCAGGACCTGTGCGCGTTCGGCGGGTGCGAGCACCCCGACCTGGCTCAGTCGCGTCGCGGGGGCCGTGACCAGTTCTTCAAGCGCCCGGACGAACCGGTCCGCGATCCGCTGGGCGGCTCCCTCGTCGAACAGGTCCACCGCCGCGGTCAGTGAGCCCCGGATGCCTGCCGGTGCCCCTGTCTCGTCGAACGCCTCACCCGCCATGACGTCCAGGTCGAACTTGGCCGCGGGCCGGGCGGTCGACATCATCTCCGCGCGCAGCCCCGGGAGTTCCATCAGCCCGTCGGCGATGTCGTTCATGGTGAGGACGACCTGGAAGAGGGGGTGGCGGGCGCGGGAGCGCTGCGGCGCCAGCTCCTCCACCAGCCGCTCGAACGGCACGTCCTGATGCTCGAAGGCCCCCAGGCCCGCTTCTCGCACGCGGCGCAGCACCTCGGTGAATGCCGGGTCGCCGGACAGGTCGGTGCGCACCACAAGGGTGTTGACGAAGCAGCCGACCAGGTCGTCCAGCGCCTCGTCCGTGCGCCCGGCCACCGCCGACCCGATGGGGATGTCGACGCCGGCCCCCAGGCGGGACAGCAGCACCGCCAGAGCGCCGTGCAGCACCATGAACGGTGTCACGCCCTCGGCGCGGGCCAGGTCCAGCAGCCTCGCGTGCACTTCGGCGGACACGCCGAAGGCGGCCGTGCGTCCGCGGTGACTCGCCACCGGCAGGCGTGGCCGGTCCGTCGGCAGGCGCAGTTCCTCCGGCGCGCCCGCGAGCGCGTCGCGCCAGTACGCCACCTGGCGCGACAGCACGCTCCTCGGGTCGTCGTCCGCGCCCAGCAACTCCCTTTGCCACAGGGCGTAGTCGGCGTACTGCACCGGCAGCTCGTCCCACGTAGGTGTCTGCCCCTCGCAGCGCGCCGTGTAGGCCGTGGAGATGTCCCGGGCGAGCGGTCCCATGGACCAGCCGTCACCGGCGATGTGGTGCACCAGCACCACCAGGACGTGCTCGTCCGTGCGCTCGGTGCGGAACAGCCAGGCCCGCACTGGTACTTCGGCCGACAGGTCGAAGACGTGACCGGCGGCGCCCACGACGGCGCTCGCCAGCTCCGAGAGCGTCCCGTCGGCGGACGCGGCCGGTTCGGGCAGGTCGGTCATCCGCGAGAGCTGCTCGTAGGCCCGGCCGGAATCCCGGACGGTGACCTCCGTCAGCTCCCAGTCGAGGTCCTCCGTGCCGAGGACCGCCTGGTACGGCTCTCCGTCCTCGGACGGCAGGATCGTGCGGAGCGCCTCGTGGCGGCCCAGCACGTCACGCATGGCGGCCTTCAGGGCCCCGGAGTCCAGCCGGCCGGACAGCTTCAGCACGATCGGGGTGTTGTAGGTGGCGCTGGGGCCCTCCAGCCGGCTCAGGAACCACAGCCGACGCTGCGCGAACGACAGCGGCACCCGTTCAGGGCGTTGCCGTCGGGCGAGCACCACGCGGGCCTGGTCCGCGCCCGCGAGTCTGCCGGCGAGTCCCACGACGGTCGGCGTCTCGAACACGGCCCGCATCGGCAGTTCGACGTTCAGCATGCTGCGGATGCGGCTCACGAGCTGTGTCGCGAGCAGTGAATGGCCGCCCAGGTCGAAGAAGTCGTCGTCGACGTCGACGCTCTCCAGTTCCAGGACCTCGGCGAACAGCGCGCACAGGGCCTCTTCACGAGCGTCGGCAGCGCTTCGTCCCGTGTCCGCGTCCGTGGGCCGCTGCGGTGTGGGCGGGTTCTGTGCGAGCTGCTCCGGTGCCGGCGGCTTCTGTCCGTGCTGTTCCGCCTCGGCCGCGCCGCCCGGAAGCTCCAGTTCGCCGTCGGTGGTCCAGCGCGCCCGCATGCCCGCCCGGTACATGCGTGAGCCATCCGCCGCGAACGGGTCCGCGACGAACCGCTCCGCCGTCGCCCCGGCCCGGCCCAGCAGCCCGCGCGCCACCCCGGCACCGGCCAGGTACAGCTCACCCGGCACGCCGGGCGCGACGGGGCGGAGCCCGGCGTCGAGCACGTAGACGCGGTTGTTGGCGATCGGCCGCCCGAGCCGGACCGAGCCGTCGCGCGCGACGGTGCCGGTCTCGTGGACACAGCAGGCCACCAGTGCTTCGGCACCGGTGCCGCCGGTCCGCCACGGAGCCGGGGCGTCGACGCCGTCGGGTGCTTCGGACGCGGTCCTCGCCTGCGGCAGCAGCGCGCTCAGCACGGTCCGGTCGACCGGTGCCGCCGTCTGCGGGTGCAGGCCCGCTGCTGCGTCCGCCGCCCACCCGACATGGTTGGCCAGTGCGCCGTGGGTGATTCCCACGCACGTCGGCTGCCCCGTCGCGTCCGTCGTGGGGACCACCTGCGCGAGGGTCCGGCTCGGGACAAGCAGGTCCAACGGGCCGGTGCGCGGCCCGGCCAGCGGTTCTGTCAGCGACGGATCGTCCAGGGCGATCGCTCGCACCCGGCTCCACGGCAGAGCCGGGAGCCCGTGGTCGGGGTCGTCGCGGCCGGTGAGGACGAGATCGGCCCCCGCCTCGGCGAGCAGTCGGTCGATCCTCTCGGCTGGCAGGGCCGGGTCGACAGGCAGCGTGGCGCCGCCGGCCTTCCACACCGCCAGGGTCGCCACGATCGTGTCCGTGGCGCGCGACGTGCACAGGCCGACCACGGACTCCGGGCCCACCTGCTGCTCGGCCAGATGGTGCGCCAGCCGGTCGGCCCGCCCGTCCAGCTCGGCGCAGGACATGCCGGTGCCGTCGACGATCGCGTCCGGTGTACGGGCGGCCAGCGCCTCCCACAGCCGCACCGGCGACGGCTCCGTCACCGCCTCGGAGTCCGTGTCGTTCCACTCGACGAGTACGCGCGCCCGCTCCCGCTCCGAAAGGACGTCGATCCGGCCGAGGGGGTCGGTGTGCTCGGCCGCGACGAGGCCGCGCAGGATCCGGCCGAAGCGGGGGCAGATCTGCTCCTCCGGCTCCAGGTCACGTGTGCCGCGGTGCACGTCGACGTCCAGCTGGAGCCCGGCGCCGTCCAGCCGGTCGTAGACGTCGAAGCTCAGCGTGTCGATGGGGCCGTTGGCGAGGTTGCGGGTGGTCGCCGTGCAGTCGCCGAAGCCGAGCCGGTAGTCGAACGCCATGACGTTGACGACCAGGTCGCAGAGCGGAACGCCGCCGAGGAGCTTCAGGTCGCGCAGCATGTCCTCGTAGCGGTAGCGCTGGTGCCGGGTCGCGGCCCGCACCTGTGACGTGATCTGCCGCAGGAGGCTCCCCACCGTGGTCGACTCGGCGACGGAGAGACGGATGGGGAGGATGTTCGACGTCATGCCGGGGACCGCGAGCGCGCGGCGTCCGGAACGCCCGAGGACGGGGACCCCGACGACGATGTCCCGCGCGTCCGTCATGCGGTGGTGGTAGAGGGCCGCGGCGGCGATCGTCAGACCGGCCAGGGAGGTCCGCAGCCGCCGCGCACCCAGCTTGAGGTCTGCGCTGTCCGCGGCGTCGATCCCGCCCCGGTACCGGACCGGTGTCCGGGGGAGCTGCCGGGGCCGGTGCCCGTCGGACCGTTTCGCGTGCGGGAGGTCCGACAGCGCACCCGTCCAGTACGCCCGGTCCTCCGCCAGGGCCGGGGAGGAACGGTAGGCGAGGTCCTGGTCCAGAAGGACCTCGATCGGCTCGATGATCCGGTCCTGCTGCGGATCGCGGCCTTCCACCAGGGCCGTGTAGTTGTGCGCCAGCCGGTCGGCGAACAGCCGGCCGCTGTGTCCGTCCATCACGAGGTGGTGAGCGCAGTGCAGCCAATAGTGGCGGTCCGGGCCGACCTTGATCACGGCGTAGCGGGTGAGGGGCCCGCCGAGGACGTCCATCGGCCGGCGCATCCGGCCCAGCATCCAGGCCTCTGCGGCCGCGCGGGGATCGGGCTCCGCGGTGAGGTCCAGGATCTCGACGGGGTGGTCGTCCGCGTCGCCGAGGTGCTGCCGCGGAACGCCGTCCACCAGCCGGAAGCGCAGCCGCGCCGTCTCGGCGTCGTCCATCGTGCGGCGCAGGGCTTGGGTGAGCAGGTCCACGTCGAGGGGGCCGCGTATCTCCACGTACTCGCCGACGTTGTAGACCGGGTTCCCGGGGTCGAGTTGCTGTGCGTACCAGACAGCGAGCTGACCGGCCGTGAGTTCCCGGTGTTCACCTACAGTTGCTGCCATCCCTGCACACCCCAACCGATCCGAATCATCGACTGGAGCAGCGAGGAGCAGCCGCCGTCGAGGCATGCTGAATTACCGTCCAGTCCTCAATGACAAAGCTGCGAGGGGATGCTGTTCGGCACCCCGGATACTGCGCTCGGAATTCCCGCCATGGGCTCGGAATTCCGCGGAGTTCGACGTGCTCGTCCCTTCCGACCGTCGGCGGAGCGAATCAGGACACGGACATTCACGGGCGCGGCCACTCGCCCGGTGGCCTGCTGCCTGGCCACGGCGCGCCCCATGGTGGCAGTTCCCCGCGAAGACGGTCCAGGTCGGCGCCCCGCGTGTTCAACTGAGGCAGCGCCTCACTTGAACGGCTGCCGGTCCGATGCGGGCGTGCTCCCGCTGACACCGGAAGTCGGGCCTGCGTACGGTAGGGCGGATGAGCCGTGCCCAATAGGACAGAGAGCGGGGGGCATTGAGCGTCGACCGCATATCGAAGACGCAGTTCGGTTCCGTGCTGCGCAGCGCGCGAAAGCGCGCGGGTATGACACAAGGGCAGCTCGCCGAGATCTCGACGGTGAGCATCCGGGCCATTCGGGACCTCGAACTCGACCGTACCGGCAGCCCGCGATTGCAGACCGTCCGATTACTGGCCGATGCCCTGCGGTTGAACGGGGCACGGCGGGCGGAACTGGAAGCCGTCGCCGGGCCGACGGTGGTGCGGTCGCTCCACGACGACCTGCCGGCACCACCGGCCCCCCTGTCCCCGCCCCTTGCCCGGGAGGAGGAGACGTCCTCGCTCATCGCACTGCTGCGGTCCACCGGTCACCGGCTGGTCCGGGTGGTGGGCGCGCCCGGGGTGGGCAAAACGACGCTCGTCCAGAACGTCGCGAGCGAACTGCACCGGAACCGGCTCGTTCCGGTGCTCTTCCTGGAGCGTCCTGAGGCACTGCCCGGCACCGGCCCGCACGGTTCCGCGCGCCGGCTGCTGAGCCGCGTCGCGGACGTGGTCGGCTGCGCCCCCACGGTGGACGAGGTGGCCGGCAGTCTCGCCGCGGACGAGGTCCTTCTCGTCGTCGACGACCGTGACCTCGACGAGCGGGATCACCAGGACCTGCGGGGGCTGCTGCGGCTCTGCCGCACGCTACGGGTGCTGATGGAGTCCTGCGACGCCGCCCCGGTACGCGTCGGGGAGATCACCTTCACGCTCTTCCCCCTCGACGTCCCGGAATGGGACCCCCGCGCCTGCGATGCGGCCGCCCTGGACTCCCCCGTGACGCGGTACATGCTGTCGCGCTGCGCCCTGCTCTACCCGGCGGAGGTGTCGTCCCCGGAGACGGTGGCCGCGATCGCCGGCGTGTGCTGGCTCCTCGACGGAATCCCGTCGGCGCTCGAGTCGGCTGCCTCCTGGCTGCTCATCTACGAGCCCACGGAACTTCTGCGCATGGCACAGGCGTCCCCGGCACGGCTGGTGATGCCTCCGTCCCGGACCGATGCCCCGCTCGTCGTCTGGATGCGTGACGCCCTCACGTCGCTCCCGCCGTCGCAGCTCGACGCCCTGCGCAGGCTGGTCGACGCGCGGCCCTGGACGGTGAGCGACGCCGTCACGCTGCTCGCCGGGTCCGTCACGGACACGGAGAGCGCCGTGCACGCGTTGCGCGCACGCGGTCTGGTACGCCGCGTGGCATCCGCGCACGGGAACGGGCAGCGGTTCGTGGTGCTCAACCTGGTGCGCCACCTCGTGCACTCCGAGTTCGGTGCCTCCTCCCCGGCCTGCGGTGTGCCCGTCGCGTGGGCCGGGCTCCGTGACGTCCAGCCGCTGACGTCGTGAGCGGAGCCCGCCGTCGGCGGGATCGCCGGGGCCGTGCGCGGCCGTTCCGGGTCTGTCAGCGGTCCGCCGCCTTGAGGGCCGCCACCACCTGGCGGATGGTGGGGTGGCGGTAGAACTCGCGCAGGCGGAGGGTGGGCAGCCCTTCGGCCCGCATCGCCGCGGAGCTCTTCACCGCGACCGTGGAGTTGCCTCCGGCCTCGAAGAAGTCGTCGTCGAGACCGACCGGGAAGCCCAGGAGTCGTGACCACAACTCCTGCATCCAGGCCGCCAGTTCGTCGTCCGCCGTCGGCGTGGCGTCCTCGGCGGCGCCCTTGGTGATCCCGGGGGCGGGCAGCCGGGCCACATCCACCTTGCCGCTCGTGGTCAGCGGCAGGGCATCCACCTGCGTCATCGTGGCCGGGACCATGTAGTCGGGCAGGAGGGCGGCGGCGTGTTCGCGGACAGACCGCACGTCCCCGCCGTCCAGCACCACGTAGGCGTCGAGGCGCAGGCCGGATGAACCGCCCCCGTCGGTGGAGCCCACGACAACCGCTGCGGCCCGGACGGCTCCGTCCTCCAGCAACACCGTGCGGATCTCGTCCAGTTCGATCCGGAACCCCCGTATCTTCACCTGGTCGTCCAGGCGTCCCAGGTGTTCCAGTGCCCCGTCCGGCCGCAGCCGTCCCCGGTCGCCGCTGCGGTACATGCGGCCACCGTGGTACGGGTCGGGCAGGAACCGTTCGGCGGTCAGGTCCGGTTGGCCGACGTAGCCGTGGGCGACGCCGGCACCGCCGACGCAGATCTCGCCCGCGACCCCGGGCGGCAGCAGCCGTCCCTCGGGATCCAGCACGTAGAGGTGCCATCCGGGCAGCGGTGCGCCCACCGAACGCGTCGCGCCGAGCGCCAGCTCACGTGTCACGGTCTGTGCGGTGACGTGCACGGTGGTCTCGGTGATGCCGAACATGTTCACCACCCGGCACCGGTCGTCGGGGTACGCGTCGAACCAGGGCAGCAGCATCCTGGCGTCCAGCGGTTCACCGCCCAGGATCAGCAGCCGCACCACGAGGCCCGTGTGGTCGACGGACAGGAGGTTGGCGAGGGCCGAGGGCGTCTGGCTGAGCACCGTGACCCCGTGGGCGACCATGAGGTCGCGGAACCGGTCGGGTTCGCGTGAGGTGAGGTGGGGCACGACCACGAGGCGGCCGCCGGTCAGCAGGCAGCCCCAGATCTCCCACACCGAGAAGTCGAAGGCGCTCGAGTGGAAGAACGTCCACACGTCCGCCGCTCCCAGCCCGAAGTCGGCGCGGGTCGCCCGCACGAGACTCAGCACGTTGTCGTGGGGTACGGCGACGCCCTTGGGCCGCCCGGTGGAACCGGACGTGAAGATCACGTAGGCGGTGTCGGCGTCCCCCGCGCCGCGCTGCCCGCCGGGCGCGTCCGGCGCGTGGTCGTCCTCGAGCAACTGGTCGGGGGTGGCCGGACGGTGGCCGTCCTGCGCGAGATCGAGGCGCCGGGTGACCAGCAGGTGTGCCGCCGAGGTCGCCATCATGTGGGAGACCCGTTCGGCCGGGTACGCGGGGTCGGCCGGGACGTAGGCGGCGCCGGCCTTGAGCACGCCGAGCAGCACGGCGACCAGTTCCGCCGACCGGTCCAGGCAGACTCCGACGCGGTCGCCGGGGCGAATCCCCCGCGCTCGGAGACCGGCCGCGAACATGTCCGCCAAGTCGTCGAGTTGGGCGTAGGTGAGCCGCACGTCGTCGTCGGACACCGCGACGGCGCCGGGAGCGGAGGCGACCACCCGGGCGAACGCCTCGTGCACGGTTTCCGCCGAGGCGGGCGACGCGGGCAGCGACCTGCCCAGGCGCACGATGCGGTCGCGTTCCCCGTCGTCGAAGAGCTCGGCGTCGGCGGCGGGAGTCCGCGGTGCCGTCGACGACTGCCCGTACACGTGGGCGACGTGCCGGGCCAGTTGCTCACCGGTCGTGGAACCGGCATGGCTCAGCAGGTGGTCGCAGCGCAGCCACAGCCTGCGGTCCGCCCGGCGGACGAGGGAGAACGTCAGGGGGAACACCGGCGCCAGTGAGGGGAGGTAGGCCTCGCCCTCGCGCAGCGGTTCCCCGGCGCCGCTCGGCAGCGTGCCGGCCACCACCGGGGCGGCCACGAACGCATGCGGCTGCCGGTACACCTCGTCGAGGGTGCCGTTCACCCGCACGGCCACGGCGCCCTCGTCGGATCCGAGGACGATCTCATCGGTGTCGTCGTCGGCGTAGCGTCGCAGCGTCACGGCCAGCGCGGTGCGCAGCCTTCTGTCGTCGGCCGGCGCGTCGGGCGGCAGGACCGCCCAGGCCGTGGCGGACCGGTCGCCGTCGCCCTCACCGAACCCCCAGCCGGGAGGGGTGCCGTTCTCGGTGGCCGGCGTGCTCACGGAAGCGTCGGCGATGCGCTTGAACTCCGCGGTCACCGCCTCCTGGTTCCCGTCGGCCAGCTCGGAGACCAGACGCCGCAGTCCGGCCGTGTCCAGCAGGGCGCGGGGGGCCACGACGACCAGGTCGGCCGGTCCGTCCGGGCGTCGGAGCAGGAGCGCCTGCACACCGTCCCCCGCTCTCGCCGCTTCCCCGCACCACACGTCCGGGGCGCCGTGTTTTCCCGTCACCGGTGGCACGTCCACGACGCGGAGGTACGGCACGTCGCCGACGCCCGCGAAACGCTGCATGACGAGTTCCGCCCGCGCGGGATCCGTCAGGCGGAGCCGGACGGCGTGCTGCTGTGCCCTCACCATGGGTGCGCTCCTCCGCGTCGCCGAATCACCCGAGTACGGTACGAGGCCCCGCGCACGCTGAACGGCAGTTCGGGCGGCGACTCGTAGGCAGCGCGCATACCGCCCTCTCCCCGGAAGGCGGCACGGCGCTCGGGGAAACTGCCTCAGGGATCGCCTCCCGTACTGCCGGTGCCGGAGGCGGCGGGACCCTAGTCTCGGTGCGATGACAGCAGGTGGAGGAACTCCCACGGCTCCGGTCAGGAGAAAGCTCCCGAACGGGATGCACGTCTTCAGTCTCAACGGCAACGAGACGGACTACCTGTACGGCGAGATCTTCGATGACGAGTCCTACGTCCCACCGCAGGGCTGGCGCATGTCCGAGAAGCCGGTGGTTCTCGATGTCGGCGCCAACATAGGGCTGTTCACGCTCTTCGCGACGCAGCAGTGGCCCGACGCACAGGTGTTCTCCTTCGAGCCGGCGCCCGACGTCTTCGACGCCCTCCGGCGGAACACGGGCCACCTTCCCGGTGTGCGCGTCCACAACCTGGCGCTGGGCGACGAGGACCAGACGCGCGAGCTGACCTACTACCCCAACTACACCATGATGTCGGGCTTCGACGCCGACCCGGCGGTCGACAGGGTGCTCGCCTCGGCGTTCATCACCAGCGCCGCCGACTCCATCGACGAGGAGCTCCGGGAGGAGTTCATCCATCAGGCGAAAGACCTGGTGGAAGACAGCCTCGACGAACGGCGGCTGGTGCGCTGTGACGTGCGGCGCGTGGAGACGTTCGCCGAGCGGGCCGGCATCGACCGGATCGACTTCCTCAAGGTCGACGTGGAGGGCTTCGAACTGCGGGTCCTGCGGGGCATCGGCGACCGTCTGTGGCCGACGATCGCCAATGCCGCCGTCGAGGTCGCCGATCGGGGCGGGGCGCTCAACGCGGTGGTCTCGCTCCTGGAGAGCCAGGGCATGACCACGTTCGTCCGGCAGGCGGCGGAGTACCGCACCACCGATCTCCACACCGTTTTCGCATGGCGGGTGGCGTGAGATGACGGAAGTTTCTCCCGCACCCGCACCCGCCGCCCCCGCACCGCCACCGGTACCCGCACCGCCACCGGTACCGGCACGCCCGCCGGCACCGGACCCGCGGGCCCTGCTGTCCGCCAAGCGGTGGGTCGTCCGTCCCCGGCGGACCGAGGATCCGGGCATCAGAGTCTTCTGCTTCCCGCACGCGGGCGCGGGGGCGGCCGCGTTCACCCCGTGGGCCAGGCGCCTGCCACCCGGGGCCGAACTGTGCGCCGTGCGCTACCCGGGGCGGGAGAACCGGATCGATGAGCGGCCCTTCGACGACCTCCACCGACTGGTGGACGCGCTCGCACCCGTGGTCGCGCCGCTGACCGACCGGCCTTTCGTCTTCCTCGGGCACTGCTCCGGCAGCGTCGTCGCGCTGGAAGTGGCCCGCCGCATCCGCGAGGCACAAGGGCGGCTTCCTGCCGCCCTGTTCGTGTCCTCCATCGCGGGACCCGTCCGGCATTCCTCGGAGTCGATCCACCTGCTGCCGCGGGAGGCGTTCTTCGAACGCGTCGCGCTCTACGGCGGGATCGACGCCTCCGTGCTCGACGACCCCGAGATCATGGACGTATTCGAGCCGACGCTGCGCGCCGACTTCCGTATCGCCGAGGAGGGAACGCCCGGGCAGGCGGCACCCCTGGACGTGGCGATCACCGCGGTGGGCGGCCGGCACGATCCCTTCGTGAGCTTCGAGGACCTGGCGGCCTGGCGCGAGGAGACGAGCACCGCGTTCTCCCTCCATCACATCGACGCGGGGCACTTCGTCCTGGACCAGACGATGGAGCGGATGGCGGACGCCCTGCCCGACCTCCTGCGGCAGGCCGGCGCGACCGTACCCACGCCTCGCCCGGCGGACTGAGGGCCGGCCGGGGGGCAGAACGAGTCGGCGGCACGGCGGCACACACACGCCCGTGCCCCCGGCCCGACGTGGACGTCGGACCGGGGGCACGGGCTTTTCGAATGCCTACTTCTTCTCCATGGCCTCGATCAGACTCTTGGGACGCATATCGGTCCAGGTCCTCTCGATGTAGTCGAGGCATTCCGCGCGGCCCGCCTCACCGAACACGGTCTTCCAGCCACCCGGCGTATCCACGAAGACCGGCCAGAGGGAGTGCTGCCCCTCTTCGTTGACCAAGACATAGTAGTTGGCATCGGGGTCGTCGAATGGATTCGTCACCACGCCGTCCCTTCCGAGGTAGTCAAATCAGCCGGCCGGTCAGGGCCATCCCCCGATCAGCAACGGTTGGAGGCTAATCAATCAGCGGCAGCACCACACCCATCGTTCAACTGCGCCGCCGCACCAGTTGAACAACTCACCCCTTCTCAGCTGTGAGTTCACAGCAGCAGCCGACCTTGGAAGGTGATGCGGAATTTCCGTTCCGGCGATACGTGAAGACCTTTTCCGGCCACAGTTGTGCACGGATCCGGAAATGGATACCGTCGCCGGACGATTCACATCACCTCATGCCACGGGACCGCCGTGCCGATCGCGCACGCACTTTGGGAGGCGGCTGAATGAGCGTGTCACGCCTCGGCATCGGTACCCGGAGGGATTCCCAACCCCGGGCAGCGGCCGTGATCTCCGGACTGGGAGCCTGCCTTCCGTCGAGAGCGGTCCACAACACTTCATTGGCGGAAGGCCTGGACACCAGTGACGAATGGATTCGCACCCGTACCGGAATCCAGTCCCGCCGGCGCATCGACCCGGAACTGTCGGTGCTCGACCTGGCCTGCGAGGCCGCCGGAAACGCCCTGCGGTCGGCGGGGACCGACACCGTCGACGGCCTCGTCTTCGCCACGACGACACCGGAGCGCCCCTGCCCCTCCGCAGCCCCCGAGATCGCGTCCCGCACAGGACTGGGACACGTCCTCGCCTTCGACGTCTCAGCCGCCTGCAGTGGGTTCCTGTACGCGCTGACGACGGCAGGCGCCCTGATTACGGCCGGCACCGTGGACAGCGTCCTGGTCGTGGCGGCGGAGACGTACTCACGCATCGTCGACCCGGCGGACCGGTCCACGGCCGTCCTCTTCGGGGACGGGGCAGGGGCGGTCGTGCTGCGCTCCGGCGCGACCGGCGACCCCGGGGCGCTCCTCGCCCACGACCTGGGCAGCGACGGCACGGGCGCGGATCTGATCCGGATCCCCGGCGCCCGCGAACAGAGCACCGGGCAACGCTGGTTCAGCATGTCCGGACGGAAGGTGTACCTGCAGGCCATCGACCGCATGGCGGAGTCGGCCCGACGGGTCATGAAGGACTGCGGCTGGAGCCCCGGAACTCTCGGCATGCTCGTACCGCACCAGGCGAACGCACGCATCATCGAGGCTTTGGCCGGCCGGCTCGGACTCCCGCCGGAACGCGTGCTCTGCGCACTCACACACACCGGCAACACCGCGGCCGCTTCCATCCCGCTGGCCCTGGCCGGCGCGGTGGCCGACCGCCGGCTGGAACCCGGGGCCCGCACCGTGCTGACCGCCTTCGGCGGCGGCCTCAGCTGGGCGTCCACGGGACTGATCTGGCCACAGCTGACCGCCGTCACCTCAGAGGTCTGACAGAAGGAGCCACCTGTGTTCATCGACTACCTCACCACCCTCCTCGGCACCGTCTACAAGGTCCCCGGAGTCATCGACCCCGACAAGTCGTTCGCGGAACTGGAAGTGGACTCGCTGTCCCTGGCGGAGCTCGGCGCGCATCTGGAGGAGGAACTCGGCGTGACGGTCGACGAGGCGGAGCTGACCGGCTCCACCACCGTCACCGAGCTGGCCGGGCTGCTGCACGTTCGCGGGGCGGTCGTGCCGGCATGAACGGGCGAAGACAGCAGCACCCGGATGTGGTGATCACGGGCGTCGGGATGGTGTCGCCCGCCGGCACGGACACGGCGACGGCGTGGAAGGCAGCCTGTGCCGGGCTGCCCACGGCGGCTTCCGACGCCCGGCTCGAGGGCATGGCCGTGGACTTCAGCTGTGCGGTGTCGGCGTTCGACGCGCACGCGGTACTGGGGACCGACGCGCGCCGGATGGATCCCTTCACGCAGTACGCCGTCGCGGCGGCCCGCGAAGCCGTGGCGGACGCGGCGGCGGACGGCGGGCACTGGGACCCGGCCAGGGTAGGAGTGCTGATCGGTACCGCCGTCGGTGGCCTGGAAACCTGGCTGGAGCAGTCGGCGCGGCTGCGGAACACGGGGCCGCGTGCGGTCAATCCGCTGACCGTCCCCAAGGCCATCGGGAACATGGCCGCGGCCGCTGTGGCCCTGGACCTCGGCCTGAACGGACCCACGCTCGCCGTGGCCACCGCGTGCGCATCCGGCACCACGGCGCTGGGTTTCGCCCTCGACCTCTTGCGCGCCGGCCGCTGCGACGTCGTGCTGGCCGGTGGCACCGACGCCGCGATCACCCCGCTCCTGTCCGCCGCCTTCGACCGGCTCAAGGCCCTGTCCCGGCGCCGCGACGAACCGTCGTCGGCGTCCCGGCCGTTCGACCGGCACCGTGACGGCTTCGTCTTGGCGGAAGGGGCCGCGGTGCTCGTGCTGGAGCGTGCGGCGGACGCGCGGGCCCGTGGCCGACGCCCGTACGCGACGCTCCTGGGGTACGGCGAGTCCACGGACGCCCACCACCTCACCTCGCCCGACCCGGACGGGAAAGGCGCGCGGCTCGCCATGCGAAGCGCACTGGCGGACGCCGGGGTGGCCGCGTCGGACGTGGCGCTGGTCAACGCGCATGCCACGGGCACGCCGCTGGGCGACGCCGTCGAGGCACGCCTCATCCACAGCTTCTTCGGCTCGCACACGGCGGTCACCTCCACGAAGGGAGTGACGGGGCACATGCTGGGAGCCGCCGGCGCCGCCGAGGCGGTGTTCACGGCCTTGTCCGTCGAACAGGGCGTCGTCCCGCCCACCGCCAACCTCGATGAGCCGGGGGCCGACATCGCCGACATCGACATCGTGCACGGCGCTCCGCGGTCCGCCCCGGTCCCCGTAGCGGTGAGCAACTCGTTCGGCTTCGGCGGGCACAACGCCGTCGTCGTCCTGGGGCGCGCCTGAACGAGACGCACGAGGAGCCGGGGCGGGCGTCCGCGGCACACGAGGAGTGGGGGTTGTTCGCCGCGCAGGAGAGCCAAGGAGAGCCAAGGAGATGTTCGCCGCCCCACAGAGGCCCAGAGGCCCAGAGGGCATACGGGACGCACCAGGGCTCGTCAGTTCGCGTCAAGGTCTCCCGCGCCGGTTCCCCGCGCGGCCCTCACCCGGCGCCTTCGTCGAGTTCCTGCGCCACCTCCAGCCAGGTCTCGGCGTACTGGCGGGCGAGGTCGACGACGAGGTCCCCGCAGTGCGAGGGCACCGCAGCGGCCAGCTTGGACCAGCCCCGCTCCTCGATCGCGTTGCGCTGGAGTACCCGGAACAGGCGCAGGTCCCCCTCCCTGTGCCGCAGCGACGGATCGCTGAGCAACCTGTCGAAGAGGGCGGCGTGGTCGGGGACCGGCAGCCGGCTGCCACGCGCAGGCGGCCGCGGCCCCTCCGGCGCGGCGGACACCACCGGCAGGATCGGATCCACGGCGTCGGCTTGCGGGCGCCCGCCGCCGGGCGGGGCCGGCTGGGGCGTCTGCTCCGGGACGGGCGGCTCGCCGGCCAGGAGCCGTCTGCGGACGTCGCTCACCGTCGCGGGCGAGACACCGGCGAGCCTCGCGATCTCGCGCAACGACGCCTGCGGACGCTCGGCGATCAGTCGAGCGGCCCGCTCGCGGCCCTCGGCGCCGTTGAGGGGGCGCACCTTGCCGTCCCTGCCGATGCGCGCGCTCAACTGGGTGTTCCCGCCTGCGGAGTTGCGCCGTATGGCGGCTACCGTCTTGGCTCCCAGGCCCGCGACCCGGGCGATCGCCCGGTCCGACATCGCGGGATGCGAGGCGATGATGCGCTCGGTCGCGGCTCGGCGGTCCTCCCTCGACAGCGGGAGGCCGTGGGTCACGTTCGCCTCGACAGCCCGCAGGAAGGCCTCCTCGGCGGTGCCGTCGAAGAACTCGACGAGGACGGTCGCCTCGCCCTTGCGGAAGGCGGCCGCCAGCCGGTGCATTCCGTCGATCACGCGCAGGCTGCGCCGGTCCACCAGGATGGGAGGGAGCGGGGTCTCCACCGCCGCCAACCGGGCCACGTGCTCCGCGGCCTGGCCCTCGAGACGCGGGGAGTCCGCGGGAAGGAGCGAGGCGACCGGAACGGACGTGACCCCGCGCACGGCCGACGCGGGAGGCGCGGCGGACCAGGCCGAGCCGTCTCTTTCTCCGGAGGATTCTGGATACCTCGAGTCGACAGCGCTACGCTTCATTTCCCGCTCCCCCACTGAAGAAACGTCTGTTCTTGACGACGACTTTCGGCAGAAAATCTGCGACCGCCGGGCAGTGAGGGAAATGCGGAATCAATGCTGTCGAACTCGCGACCAGTACACCGGTAGCGGTTTCATCAACTCACCGCCACTCCTCCAGAACGCCCGAAACTGCATTCGAACCTACCTCCAGCATGCAGTTCGGGCAACCGGCGAAGACCAATCCGCGGCCGTCACGAGACGGCGTTCAAGTGCGGCACGGCGGCGGTTGAACGTCCTGTTCCACCGCCGGCCGCTCGCCTCCACGGGTGCCCCTGTCCTATCTTCTTCAGCATGACGCTGATCCGGGCAAGGGGCCCGGTGGGCAAGGGGTTGGTGGGCATGGTTACCGGTCATGTGGTGCGGTTCGACAGTGTGCGGGGTTTTGGATTCATCGCTCCCGATCACGGAGGGGACGACGTCTTCCTGCACGTGAACGATCTCCTGATCCCCGAGCACTATATTCGCTCGGGCCTCGCGGTCCAGTTCGAGGTGGAGGAGGGTGACCGCGGGCTCAAGGCCTCGGCCGTCCGGCTCGCGGAAGGGGCCGAGGCCAAGTCCGCGGCCTTCCAGACGCCCGTCGGCGTCGCCGCGGCCCTGGCGTCGGAGCCCACCAGGCATGCCGACGGCGACGACTCCCTGTGCGACGTGCTCGCCGCGAACGAGTACCTGCACGAGGTGACCGAGGTGCTCCTGTCGACGGCCCCGTCGCTGACGGGAGATCAGATTGTGCAGATCCGGGCGGGATTGCTCCAGTCCGCCAAGAACCACGGCTGGACCGAGGGCTGATCGACGGTGTCGGGGGAGCTCCGGCTCCCCCGCATCCCACCCTCGTCTTTCACGGCCTTCCGGCCTTCCCGGGGTCCTCGCGCGTGACGCCATTCCGCGCTGACACCCCGAAGCGCCGCGATTTCCTCTCCGGGCTCGGCACCCTTCCCGTGCCATGAGCCGAGCACCCCGCAAACAGCCGGATGAACGGTCCGTCCGGCATTGATCGGGGCGACCGTGCACTGCATCGTGGATGCCACGGTTTTCTCTTCATGGAATGCTGCGACGGCGATTTCAGCACACCGCAGAATTCCGGTCCTGGTCGCCGGATGTTGACCCGATGTCTTCTCTCCACCCGATGCGGCGATGCGAGAAGAACAGAGAGCGAGGCAGTTTCCGTGACCGTGCTAAACCGCCCGTCCATGGGCCCGATACGGCTGCGGCCGGGCGACGAGTCGCTCCAGCGCCAGCAGGTCAGACCGGGAACGGTGCGGCGCATCCTCCCGTACGCCCGGCCCTACCGCCGGCAGGTGGCGCTGCTGCTGACGGTGACCGCCCTGGACGCCTGCATCGCGGCCGCCAGTCCGCTGATCCTGAAGTACATCATCGATCAGGGCATCCTGCCCGGGCACCTCGACGTCGTCGTGTGGCTCAGCCTGGCGCTGGCCGGACTGGCCCTGGTGGACGCCGGGGTCGCCTACATGCAGAGCTGGTGCTCGGGCCGGGTGGGCGAAGGAGTCGTCTACCAACTGCGCACCCAGGTGTTCTCGCACGTGCAGCAGCAGCCGCTGGCGTTCTTCACCCGCACACAGACCGGCAAGCTGATCAGCCGGCTCAACACTGATGTCGCCGGTGCCCGGCAGGCCGTGACCACCCTGCTCACCCAGGCCGTCTCCACGATTCTGACCCTGGTCCTGGTCCTCGGCGCGATGTTCTACCTCTCCTGGCAGATCACCGTGGCGGCTCTGGTGATGATTCCGTTGTTCCTGATCCCCGCGCGTCTGCTGACGCGTCGCATGCAGCGCATCACCAGATCGCTCATGGAGCAGGACGCGGAGATGAGCTCGATCATGACCGAGCGTTTCAACGTCTCGGGCGCCATGCTGGCCAAGCTCTACGGGCGTCCGCAGGACGAGGACGCGCTGTTCGCCGGCAAGGCCGCCGAAGTCCGCGACCTCGCCATCAGGCTGGTCGTCTGGGGTCGGCTGCTGCCCATCATCGTCACCGTTCTCACGACCTTCACCACGGCCCTGGTCTACGGCCTGGGCGGCGCCCTCACCATCGACGGGACCATCGAGTTCGGCACGCTGGTGGCCATGGTGGCCCTGCTGATGCGGCTGTACGGCCCCGTCAACGAACTGTCGACCATGCAGGCGACCGCCACGGTCGCCCTGGTCAGCTTCGACCGGGTCTTCGAGGTTCTCGATCTCAAGCCGCTGATCACCGAGCGCCCCGGCGCCAAGGCGTTGCTGCCCGAAGCCGGTGCCGAGAGCCGGGAGGGATCGGCCGCGGACGCCCCGGACATCGAGTTCGAGGGGGTTTCCTTCCGGTACCCCAGCGCCGACGAGGTGTCGATGGAGTCACTGGAGGCGACCGCGAGCCGCAAGCACGAGCGGTCGGACGCGACCGCGCAGGAAGTCCTCCACGAACTGAGCTTCCGCGCTCCGGCCGGCAAACTCACCGCGTTGGTCGGCCCGTCGGGCGCCGGCAAGACCACCATCACCCAGCTGGTGCCCCGTATGTACGATCCGCACCTCGGCACCGTACGCATCGGCGGCCACGACATCCGTGAGCTGACCCTCGACTCACTGCGCGAGAACGTCGGTGTCGTCACCCAGGAGTCCCACCTCTTCCACGACACCCTCCGCGCCAACCTGTCGTACGCCCGTCCCGGCGCCGACGAGCAGGAGCTGATCGAGGCGTGCAGGGCGGCGTTGATGTGGGACACCATCACCGCTCTTCCCGAGGGCCTCGACACCGTCGTGGGTGACCGCGGCTACCGTCTCTCCGGCGGCGAGAAGCAACGGATAGCCCTGGCCCGGTTGCTGCTCAAGGCCCCGCCGATCGTCGTGCTCGACGAGGCGACCGCCCATCTGGACTCGGAGTCGGAGGCGGCGATCCAGCAGGCGCTCAGGACTGCCCTCGCCGGCCGCACCTCGCTGGTGATCGCCCATCGACTGTCCACCATCCGCGAGGCCGACCAGATCCTGGTCGTCGAGGACGGCCGGATCTGCGAGAGCGGAACCCACGAGGAACTGCTGGCGGCGGCAGGACTCTACGCCGATCTCTACCACACGCAGTTCTCCCACCAGGCGACCGACCGCAGGAGCGTCGGCCACCAGCCGTCGCCGTCCGCGGTGATCGCGGGCAGCGCGCAACTCGGGTCCTGACCGACTCCGTCCCCTCGAACGCCGAGCCGGGTCACCTCATGCGGTGACCCGGCTCGGCGTTCGTGTTCCCCTCCCGACAGCGACCCGTCGTGGTCTCGCGTCACTCGGCCCCGCGGACGCCGCCCTGCCGCGCCGTCCGTAAGCGGGCGGGAGCCTCCTCGACCGTGGAAGCCGCCACCTGGCGGAACGTGTGCCCGTGCGTAGCGCCTGCCGGCGCCACGCAGGTCCGGAAGGCGTTCGGTGCGACGCGGGCTTCGGACGCCACATGGGACGGTGCCCGGGCCTGACCCGTCATCGACGGGCAGGCCCGGGCACCGTCCGGCAGAGAGGCGTCAGGCCGTTACCGGAAGGCTCAGGCCTCTCGCTCCGGCCGTGCGGACAGCCACTGCGCCATGGCGTCCCATGCCGCTCCCAGCATGTCGGGCCTTGCCATGTCCGAGTGCCTGCAGGGAAGACGGACGGCTGCGGCCTGCCGGGTGAGGTGGGGCTGCCACAGACCCTCGAACGAGAAGTCCGCCGGTTTCCCTTCTTCCGCGATGAGCAGCAACGTGTCTCCGCCGAAGGTTCCGTATGCATGGCGGTCCCTCAGCGTCGCGTTGTTGTCGAACACGCGGACCAGCAGGGCCACTTCGTCGTCGTCGACTCCGCCCAGCACCGGACCGAGTTCAGCACGGACGCGCTGCGCCAGGCGCGTCGGGCCGTCGGCTCCGTCACTCCGGGGAGTCGCGGCGTCGGTTCCCGGAATCGGCGGGTACGCGTCCATGAGGACCAGCGACACCTCCTCGCCCTCGGCCTCGAGCCGCACCGCGATCTCGTGTGCGGGAGTTCCTCCGAAGGACCAGCCCACGAGGTAGTACGGACCCGACGGCTGCAGAGCGCGAATGCGGTTCACGTACTCAGCGGCCATGTCGGCGACCGAGACCGACAGTTCCCCGGAGCCGTCGAGACCCTGCGCCTGGAGACCGTACAGCGGGTGCTCCTGGGGAATGAAACGGGCGAACGGCATGTAGCACCAACTCAGCCCGCCTGCGGGGTGGATGAAGAAGAACGCCGGTTCGGTACCGCCGGTCCGGATCGACAGCACTCCGCCGAGGGCGTCCTGCACCGAGGTCAGGCTGAACGTCTGCATCAGCCGCGCCGGCGTCGGGTGGGCGATCAGGGTGCGCAGCGACACGGTGACGCCCTTGCCCCGCAGCCGCTCAACCAACGAGACCGCCATCAGCGAGTGGCCCCCGAGCGCGAAGAAGTCGTCGTCCACGCCGACCGCCGGCACACCCAGGACCTCGGCGAACGTCTCGCACACCGCAGCTTCGAGCACCCCCGCGGGGCCACGGCCGGGCGACGGATCCCCGGCGCTCCCCGCCGTGAAGTCGGGGGCGGGCAGGGCTCTGCGGTCCACCTTGCCGTTCACCGTCAGCGGCAAGGCGTCCAGGACCGTCACCGAGGACGGCACCATGTAGTTCGGCAGCCGTTCGGCCGCGAAGCCCCGCACCGAGCCGACCAACGCGCCCGGATCGGCATCAGCGGCCGCAGGAACGACGTAGGCCACCAGACGCTTGCCGCCCTGGGTGTCCTCGTGCACGACGACGGCCGCCTGGCTCAACCGCGGGTGCCCGTCGAGCACCTTCTCGATCTCGCCCGGTTCGATTCGGAAACCACGGACCTTCACCTGGTCGTCCGTACGGCCGGCGAACACGAGCCGGCCGTCGGCCGTCCACCGCGCACGGTCCCCGGTCCGGTACAGCCGCGACCCACCTTCGGCGAACGGATTCGCCACGAAGCGCTCCGCGGTGAGTCCCGCACGTCCCACATAGCCGCGTGCCAGCCCGACGCCGGCCACGTACAGCTCACCCGCGACACCCACCGGCACCGGCGCCATGCGTTCGTCCAGCACGTACACCCGGGTGTTCACCACCGGGGAGCCGATCGCGACGGCCGCCGCTCCGGCGTCGCATCGCCAGAGCGTCGCGTCCACCGTGGTCTCCGTCGGACCGTACGAGTTGAACATGGCACGTCCCCGCGCCCAGCGCGCCATCACGTCCGGTGGGCACGCCTCGCCTGCCACCACCAGCACGGTGTCCGTGCTGATCGATCCCTCGTCGAGGGTTGCCAGCACAGCCGGCGGCAGCGTCGCGTGGGTCACGCGTGTCTCGGCGAGGAACTCCGGCAGCGCGGTGCCCAGCCGCCGATCGGCCGGCACCACCACCAGGGTCGCCCCCGACAGCAGGGCCATCATCCACTCCCACCCGAAGGTATCGAAGGCAGCCGACGCGAACTGCGCCACTCGTGCCCCCGGCCCGACGGCCAGGTGCTGCACATGCCCCGCCACCAGGCTCGCCACGCCCACATGGGAGACCAGCACTCCCTTCGGCCGGCCGGTCGATCCCGACGTGTAGATCACATACGCCGGGTGCTCCGGCCGCAGCTCGGCACAGGCCGTCGCCGAGCTGTCGAGAGCAGCCAGCTCCGTTCGGACCGCCGGGTCGTCCACGACCACCGTCCGCACGTCACCGGGCAGGGTCTCGGTCAGCGCCCCGGAGGTCAGCACGACCTCCAGTCCGGCGTCCCGCACCACATAGGCCATGCGTTCGGCGGGGTGGTCGGGATCCAGCGGCACATACGCTCCACCGGCCTTCAGCACCGCCAGCAACGCCGTCTGAAGGTCGCTGCCACGCTCTAGGCACACACCGACGCACGATTCGGGGCCGACTCCCAAGCCGGTCAGGTATCGCGCGAGGCGGTTCGCACGGGCGTCGAGCTCCGAGTACGAGATCTCCACACCGTCCGAGACGATCGCCACCGCGTCGGGATCACGCACCAGTCGAGCCGCGAACAGCTCCGGCACCGTGACCGCCTGGACCGACGTGTCGATGCCATTCCAATCCGTCAGCATGCGCCGCTGCTCGGTGTCGTCGAGGACGCTCACCTCGGCGAGCCCGCTCTCCGGGCTGTACTCCAGCGCGCTCACCAGGTTGTCCAGGCACGTGTGCAGCAGCCGGCACACCGCCTGCCCGTCCACCGACTTCACCACCTCCACGCTCAGCCCGAACCCGGCCCCGAGATCGTCCACCGAAACGGCGACCGGGTAGTTGGTGGCAACCCGGGCAAACACCATCTGGATACCCCTGGGCGCAGCACCGTCTTCCTTGCGGGGCTCCGCACTCGGGCGCTGACTGTGCCGGAAGTTGAAGATCGAGGTGAACAGCGGACTGCCGTTCGGGATACCGCTCGCCTGCTGCGCCAGCGTCAACGGAGCGTGCTCGTGCACCAGCAACTCCGCCAGCTGGCTGCGCACCCCTTCCAGCGCCCGTTCGACACCGACGGTGCCGACGCGGACCCGCACGGGCAGGGTGTTGAGGAAAAGACCCGGTACCCGGTCCGCGCCGGCTCCGGCGTTCATGCGCCCGAACAGCACCGTGCCGAACACGACGTCGTCGCGGCCGCTGACCGTGGCCAGCACTCGCGCCCAGGCAAGGTGGAACACTGTGGCCGGGCTCACGCCGAGTGAGCGGGCGACATCGCGTACCCGCCGGCCGACCTCGTCGTCGACGTCCAGGTGGGAGTGCACGACACCGCTGCCATCACCATGCACGTCCAGCAGGCCGTACGGGGCGGTGGTCTCCTCCACGTCCCCCAGCAGATCGGTGAAGTACCGCTCGTGCTCCTCCCGCGTCACTCCCAGCCGGGCCTGCGCCACGAAGTTCCGGAACGGCAGCGGCTCCGGCAGGGAGTCCTCACGCCCGGACAGGAACGCGCCCATCTCCTCCAGCAGCACGTCCTGGGTGGTGTGGTCCTGGACCAGGTGATGCATCCGCAACAACGCCAGCCACCCACCGTCCTCACCCGGTTGTGTGGCGGTGTGGACATCGATCAGCGGCGCGCGGCCGGTGTCCATGCTCGGCCCGGCCGCCGCGATCAGCTGCTCCGCCGCAGCAGGGCCTTCAGCGGTCAACTCCACGGATACGACAGGCAGTTCAACCTGGCGGGCCACGACCTGGACCGGCTCACGCAGTTCCTTCCACAGGATCGCGGTGCGGTAGATGTCGTGCCGGTTCACCACCCGCTGGAGAGCGCCGAGGAACGCGTCCAGCCGCTCCCGCGAGTCGAAGCGGATGACTCGCGGTGCCGCGTACACGTCCGTGCCACCACCGTCCGTCTGCAGCAGGTGATGGAAGAGGATGCCCTCCTGGAGCGGGGCGAGCGGGTAGATGTCGGCGATGTTGGCCGCGCCGCCCGGGATCCGCGCGACGATGTGCGCCAGCTCGGCCTCGCTCAGCTCGACGAGCGGGAGCATGTCCGGGGTGATGCGCTCGGCGCCGTGCGGTATGCGGTTCTCCGGAACGTCGACCGCGTCCGGAGCCGCGACAGCTGCCAGTCCTGCGGGGGTCGGCGTCTGGAACAGGGCACGGACGGAGATGGACACACCCCGGCCGCGGAGCTGCTCCACCAGCGACACCGCCAGCAGCGAGTGCCCGCCCAGCGAGAAGAAGTCGTCATCGACACCGACCGCGGGCAGGCCCAGGACCTGGGCGAAGGCCTGGCACAGGATCTCCTCCTGCACGGTTGCCGGCGGACGCCCCGTGTCCGCCGTCGCCGCAGCACCGTAGTCAGGAGCCGGCAGCGCCTTGCGGTCCAGCTTCCCGTTACCGGTCAGCGGCAGGGCATCGAGGACCACCACGCCTGCGGGAACCATGTACTCCGGCAGACGCGCGGCCACGAACTCCTTCACCGTCGCGCCGAGTTCAGCAGTGTCCGTGTCGTCGGCCTCGTCGATGACGATGTAGGCGACCAGTCGGACATCACCCGGGGTGTCTTCGCGGGCGACCACCGTGGCCTGGGTGACCAGCGGGTGGGCGGCTACGACGGCCTGGACCTCGCCGGGCTCGACCCGGAAGCCGCGGATCTTCACCTGCTCATCCGCACGCCCGGCGAACACCAGCCGCCCATCGACCGTCCACCGAGCGCGGTCCCCCGTGCGATACATCCGCTCACCGGATGTACCGAAGGGGCACGCAACGAACCGCTCCGCCGTCAGCCCGGACCGACCCACATACCCGCGCGCCACCTGCGCACCGGCCACATACAACTCACCGACCACACCGACCGGAACGGGGTTGAGCCGGTCGTCCAGGACGTAGGTCTGCGTGTTGGCCACCGGAGAACCCACCGGGATCACCCCGGAAGCCACATCCCGCACGGTCAGCCGTGTCGTGGCCACACCGACCGTGGTCTCCGTCGGCCCGTAATGGTTGAACACCGCCCGGTCACCGGCCATGGCCAGCAGCTCCCCGACCAGCTCGGCGGAAGCCGCCTCACCACCCAGAACCAGAGAGCGCACCGAGGCCACCGACGCCGCACCCAACGCCGCCACATGCGACGGCACCGCCTTCAGACAATCGATCCCCTGCTCCGTGAGGTAGGCCGCCACCGCCGCCGGATCGGTCACCGACTCCTCATCGATGAAGTGGAGTTCACCCCCACCGGTCAAGCTCGCGAAGACCGTCGTGTTCGCCAGGTCGGTCGCCTGACCCTGCACCACCGCATACCGGCCCCCGATGCCGAAGCCCACCCGCTCAGGCACCGAGGCGACGTAATTCGCCAACCCTGCGTGGGTGACCGCGACGCCCTTCGCGCGCCCCGTCGAACCCGACGTATAGACCACATACGCCACCTGCCCCGGCAGAATCTCCACCCCCGGCGCCGTCTCCGGGAACGCGGCCAACTGCATCGCCGTGAGCGTGTCATCGACGGCGACCACACGATGACGTCCCGCCGGAAGATCCTCCAGGATCTCCTCCGTCGTCAACGTCAGCACCGCACCACTGTCACGCAGGACGAACGCCACCCGCTCCGCCGGCTGACCCACATCCACCGGCACATACGCCGCCCCCACCTTCCACACCCCCAACATCCCCGCGAGCATCTCCACGCCCCGCGGCAGACACAGACCCACCACCGACTCCGCACCCACACCCTGCGCCCGCAGAAAATGCGCCAGCCGATTCGCCCGCACCTCCAACTCCCCGAACGACACCGACACACCCCCCTGCACGACCGCCACCCCACCCGGCGACCGCACCACCTGCCCCTCGAACAACCCCAGGACCGTAGCCCCCGCCACTGGCAGACCGGTGTCGTTCCAGTCCACCAGCACCTGCCGACGCTCATCGGGCCGGAGCACATCGGCCGCACTCACTCGTGTCGAGCGGTCGTGGGCCACCTGGGACAGCAGCAGGTTCAGGGCGTCGGCCATACGGGCCACCGTGCCAGGCTCGAACAGATCGGCCGCCGCTGTCACCACCCCGCCGATGCCCGCCGGAGCACCGCCCCGATCGAACCGCTCACCCACCAGCACCGACAGATCAAACTTCGCACCCACCCGGCCCAACGGCAACGCACTGCCCCGCAGACCCGGCACCTGCGCAGCCGTCCCGCCCACACCCGCCACCGACACCGTGTCCTGCATCGTCAAAATGACCTGGAACAACGGATGCCGCGCCGCCGAACGCACCGGCGCCAACTCCTCCACCAGCCGCTCGAACGGCACATCCTGATGCCCGAACCCCGCCAGACTCGCCTCCCGGACCCGCTCCAACACCTGAGCGAACGTCGGATCACCCGACAGATCCGTACGGATCACCAGCGTGTTGACGAAACAGCCCACCAACTCGTCCAACGCCTCATCCGTACGCCCCGCCACCGCCGAACCGATCGGAACGTCCATCCCCGCACCCAACCGCGACAACGTCACCGCCAACGCCGCCTGCAACACCATGAACACCGTCACACCACGCTCACGCGCCACCTCACGCAACCGCACATGCACCGCGGCCGGCACCTGCACCCCCACCGCATGGCCTTCATGCGAGGCGACCGCAGGACGCAACCGGTCATACGGCAACGCCAACTCCTCCGGCACCCCCGCCAACGCCTCACGCCAGAACCCGACCTGACGCGACAGGACACTCTCCGGATCGTTCTCCTCGCCGAGCAATTCCCGCTGCCACAAGGCGTAATCCGCGTACTGCACCGGCAACGGCGCCCACACCGGCGCCCGGCCCTCGCACCGCGCCGCATAAGCAGACGTCAGGTCACGCTCCAGCGGAGCAGACGACCACCCGTCACTGGCAATGTGATGCACCACGACTGTCAGCACGTGCTCGTCCGGTCCCACAGTGAACAGACGTGCCTGGACGGGGATTTCCTCAGCAAGGTCAAACGCGTACCCTGCCGCCTCCGCCACTGCTTCGTCCAACTCCTCCGCGCGCACATCGGTGACGGTCAGCGTGAACCCGGTCTCCTCGACCGACAGGATCCGCTGATACGGCTCCCCATCCACCACCGCGAACATCGTCCGCAGCACCTCATGACGCTCCAAAACATCGCACAGGGCTTCTTCAAGCGCTCGCTGGTCCAAGGCCCCGGTCAGCCGCACCCCGATCGGAATGTTGTACGTCGCGCCCGGACCTTCCAACTGACCGATAAACCACAGCCGTCGCTGCGCATACGACAACGGCACCCGCTCCGGACGCACCCCCGCCACCAGAGCCGGACGCGCCACTTCGGCCTGACCGAGCCTGGTCGCAAGCCCCGCAGGCGTCGGCACCTCGAACAACGTCCGAAGTGGCACCTCGACACCCAGCACCGCACGCACCCGACTCACCAAACGCGTCGCCAGCAACGAATGCCCACCAAGCGCGAAGAAGTCGTCCTCGACCCCCACCTCGTCCAGGCCGAGTATCTGGGCGAACGCCTGGCAGAGAATCTCCTCCTGGACGGTCGCCGGACCACGACCCCCGCCACTCACATACTCCGGAGCAGGAAGCGCCTTACGGTCCAGCTTGCCGTTCACCGTCAACGGCAACGCATCCAGCACCACCACCGCCGACGGCACCATGAACTGCGGCAACCGCTCACCCACAAACTCACGCAGCTCGGACTCCACCACCTCCCCCACCACATACGCCACCAGACGCTTGTCCCCCGGGACGTCCTCGCGAGCGATCACCGTCGCCTGTGTGACCTGCGGATGTGCGGCCAGGACCGCTTCGACCTCACCCGGCTCGATACGGAAACCACGGACCTTCACCTGCTCATCCGCACGCCCCAGATACTCCAGCCGGCCCCCGGCCGACCACCGCACCACATCCCCCGTCCGATACATCCGCTCACCCACCGAACCGAACGGACAGGCGACGAACCTCTCACCCGTCAGCCCCGGACGACCCACATACCCACGCGCCAGACCCGCACCCGCCACATACAACTCCCCCGCCACACCCACCGGCACCGGACGCAACCCACCATCCAGGACGTACACCTGAGTGTTCGCGATCGGGGCGCCGATCGGCACGGACCGCGTGTCCTCGGGCAGCTCCGGAATGGCGTACGTGCAGGCGAACGTGGTGGTCTCGGTCGGCCCGTACCCGTTCACCACCCGCAGTCCCGGCACCGCTGTCTGCGCCTCTCGCACATGCCGCACCGACAACGCCTCGCCGCCGACCAGCACCCGCGCCAGGCCCGCCAGCACACCCGGGTCCTCATCGACGACCGTGTTGAAGAGCCCAGCGGTCAACCACAGGTTGCGGATGTTCTTACCCGAGATCAACAACCGCAGTTCCGCCATGCCCACGGCACCAGGAGGAGCGATCACCAGGCGGCCACCGTGGACCAGTGCGCCCCACAACTCGAAGGTCGAGGCGTCGAACGCCAGCGGTGCCAGCAGGAGGTGCACATTCTGCTCGCTGAACTCGGCGTACTGCTGACCCCACACCAGCCGCACCACGGCACGGTGCTCCACCATCACGCCCTTGGGCAGCCCCGCCGATCCGGACGTGAACATCACGTAGGCGGCGTCACCTGCGGCAACGGCTACTGCCGGATCCTCACTCGGGAAGGATTCATCGACGCTCTCGACCGGTACGACCACGCCGCCGAAGTCCGTCAGAAGATCGGCCAGTCCTCCCTGGCTGACGACGACCTGGACGTCGGCGTCGCGCATCATGGATGCCAACCGGGCGGAGGGGTAGTCCGTGTCCAGCGGTACGTAACCCGCGCCGGCCTTCCAGACTCCCAACAATGCGGCTACTGCATCAGGACCGCGCTCAAGGCACACTCCCACCAGCAAACCCCTGCTCACACCGGCCGCGATGAGCGCATGCGCGATCTGGTTGGCTCGCGCGTTCAGCTCCCGGTACGAGAGCTGCGCGTCCCCGAACTCCACCGCCACGGCGTCCGGACGCAGCCGCGCCTGTTCGGCGACCAAGGTGTGAACACCCTGCTCCGGCAGTTCTGTTGTGGTGTCGTTCCAGTCTTCGAGGAGTCGGTTCTGTTCGGTGGCGTCGAGGATGTCCACCGCCGACAGAAGGCCGTCAGGGTCGTCCTCCAGCGTGCTCACGAGGTTGTCCAAGCAGGTGTGCAACAACCGGCACACCGCCTGCCCGTCGACCGGGCCCACCGCGTCCACCGTCAGCCCGAACCGGGACTCCAGGTCATCCACCGCCACAGTTACCGGGTAGTTCGTCACCTCACGTATGGACACCGTGCTGATGCCTCTAGGCGCGTTGTCGGCTTTCGGCACGGGCACCGCCTGCGGGCGTCGGCCGTGCCGGTAGTTGAACAATGAGGTGAACAGCGGGCTGCCGTTCGGAATGCTGCTGGCCTGCTGCGCCAGGGTCAGCGGAGCGTGCTCGTGCACCAGCAACTCCGCCAACTGGTCGCGCACCCCCTCCAGCGCACTGCCCACACCAACGGCGTCGGTACGGACCCGGACCGGCAGCGTGTTGATGAACAACCCCGGCACCCGATCCGCACCCGCACCCGCGTTCATCCGCCCGAACAACACCGTCCCGAACACGACATCGTCACGACCACTGACCGTGGCCAGCACCCTCGCCCACGCCAGATGGAACACGCTGGCCGGGCTCACCCCGAGCGACCGGGCCACATCCCGCACCCGCAGGCCAACCTCCTCATCGACCCGAAGATACGAACGCACCACACCGCTGCCATCACCGTGCACGTCCAGCAGACCGTACGGAGCGGTGGTCTCCTCCACATCCCCCAACAGGCCCGCGAAGTACCGCTCGTGCTCCTCCCGCGTCACACCCAGCCGGGCCTGCGCCACGAAATTCCGGAACGGCAGCGGCTCCGGCAGCGAGTCCTCCCGCCCGGACAGGAACGCGCCCATCTCCTCCAGCAGGACATCCTGGGTGGTGTGGTCCTGGACCAGGTGATGCATCCGCAACAACGCCAGCCACCCACCGTCCTCACCCGGTTGTGTGGCGGTGTGGACGTCGATCAGCGGCGCACGGCCGATATCCATGCTAGAACCGGCCGCCGCGATCAGCTCCTCCACCGCAGCGGTGCCTTGTGACTCGACAGGGACTTCGATGACGGGCAGTTCGGCCCGGCGGACCACGACCTGGACCGGCTCACGCAACTGCTCCCACAGGATCGCGGTGCGGTAGATGTCGTGCCGATCCACCACCCGCTGAAGCGCGCCGAGGAACGCGTCCAGCCGCTCGCGCGAGTCGAAGCGCAGAACCCGAGGCACCACATACGCATCCGCACCGCCTCCATCCGCCTGCAACAGGTGATGGAAGAACAGACCCTCCTGCAAAGGCGCCAGAGGATACACATCAGCGATGTTCGCCGCGCCGCCCGGTATCTGCGCGACGACGTGCGCCAACTCGGACGCGTCCAGATCAACCAGCGGCAACATGTCCGGAGTGATGCGCTCGGCACCCTGCGGAATCCGGTTCTCCGGGACCACGACAGCGTCCGGAGCCGCCACCGCGGCCAGCCCTGCGGGGGTGGGTGTCTGGAACAGTGCGCGCACCGAGACGGACACGCCCCGGCCGCGCAGCTGCTCGACCAGCGACACCGCCAGCAGTGAATGCCCGCCCAGCGCGAAGAAGTCGTCGTCCACACCCACCGCGGGCAGACCCAGAACCTGGGCGAAGACCTGGCAGAGGATCTCCTCCTGCACCGTCACCGGACCACGCCCCGCACCCGCCGTGAACTCGGGAGCCGGCAACGCCTTGCGGTCCAGCTTCCCGTTCACCGTCAACGGCAGCACATCCAGCGTCATGACGGCCGACGGCACCATGTGCTCCGGCAACCGGTCAGCCGCGAACGCCCTTACCCCGGCGGCAAGGTCGCCTGCGTCGCCGTCCCGGTCCGTCGGTACGAGGTAGGCGACCAGGCGGACATCACCGGGCGTGTCCTCTCTGGCGATCACCGCAGCCCGCGCCACCTGAGGGTGCGCGGCCACCACCGTTTCGATCTCGCCCGGCTCGACACGGAACCCGCGGATCTTCACCTGCTCATCCGCGCGGCCCTCGAAGGCCAGCCGGCCCTCAGCCGTCCAGCGCGCACGGTCCCCGGTCCGATACATCCGCTCACCCGCACCACCGAACGGACACGCCACAAACCGCCCCGACGTCAACCCCGCACGATGCAGATAACCCCGCGCAAGCCCCGCCCCCGCCACATACAACTCCCCCACCACACCCACCGGCACCGGACGCAACCACTCATCCAGCACAAACACCCGAAGATCCGGAAGCCCCACACCAATCACACCACCACCAACACCCGCCGGATCCAACGGCGCATACGTGACATGCACCGTCGTCTCCGTAATCCCATACATATTCACCAACCGCGGCCCCCCACCCCCATGCCGCGCAAACCAACCCTCCAACCGACCCACATCCAACGCCTCACCACCAAACACCACACACCGCACCACCCAGTCATCCCGCTCCTGAGCCATCAACTGATAAAAAGCCGACGGCGTCTGATTCAAAACCGTCACCCCCTCCACCGCCAACAACCGCGCAAACTCCCGCGGCGACCGACTCACCTCAAACGGCACCACCACAAGCCGCCCACCATGCAACAACGCACCCCACAACTCCCACACCGAAAAATCAAACGCATACGAATGAAACAACGACCACACATCACCCGGACCAAACCCAAACCACTCCCGCGTCACCCCGAACAACCGCACCACATTCCGATGCGACACCACCACACCCTTCGGCCGCCCCGTCGAACCCGACGTATAAATCACATACGCCGCAGAATCCGGCAACACCTCCACCCCCAAATTCCCCTCCCCCAACCCCAACCCCAACTCCACCCCAGCAACATCATCCGCACCCAACACCACCACCGGCCGCACATCACCCAACACAAACTCCACCCGCTCCGCCGGATACTCCGGATCCACCGGCACATACGCCGCCCCCGACTTCAACACCGCCAACACCCCAACCACCAACTCCACCGACCGCGGCAACACCAACGCCACAAACCGCTCCGGCCCCGCCCCCCGCTCCACCAACCACCGCGCCAAACGATTCGCCCACGCATTCAACTCCCCATACGACAACGACCGCCCCCCACACACCACCGCCACCGCACCCGGATCACACACCACCTGCGCCTCAAACAACTCCACCACCGACAACCCATCAACCAACCCATCCCCACCCACCAACCCATCCACCACATCCCCACCCACACCAGCCCAACCCAAAACCAACCCACGCTCATCAGCACTCAGCACATCCACCCCACCCACCCGGATATCCGGCGTCTCCACCACCACCCCGACCACCCGCACCAACCACTCCACGAACCGCTCAGCCATCGACGCATCGAACACATCCGCAGCCACGATCACGACACCCCGCACACCAGCAGGAGCACCCCCGGCGTCGAACACCTCAGAAGCCATGACATCCAGATCGAACTTGGCCGTCACCGACCCTGCCGCCCCCGCCGACCCGGCAGATCCGGCCGGCACTCCGGCAGCCTGCAACCCCGGCAGGTCGACAACCGCCCGGGCATTGTTCTGCAGCGTCAACATCACCTGAAACAGCGGATGCCGGGCCAGGGAACGCACCGGCGCGAGTTCCTCCACCAACCGCTCGAACGGCACATCCTGATGCCCGAACCCCGCCAGACTCGCCTCCCGGACCCGCTCCAACACCTCACCGAACGTCGGATCACCCGACAGATCCGTACGCACCACCAGCGTGTTCACAAAGAACCCGACCAGGTCGTCCAACGCCTCATCCGTGCGGCCCGCGACCGCCGAACCGATCGGAATATCCGTCCCCGCACCCACCCGCGACAACGTCACCGCCAACGCCGCCTGCAACACCATGAACACCGTCACGCCATGTTCACGGGCCACCTCACGCAACCGCGCATGCACCGCGGCCGGCACCTCCAGCCCGACCGCATGGCCCTCATGCGAGGCGACCGCAGGACGCGACCGGTCATACGGCAACGCCAACTCCTCCGGAACCCCCGCCAACGCCTCACGCCAGAACCCGACCTGACGCGACATCACACTCTCCGGGCCCTCCTCGGACCCGAGCAATTCCCGCTGCCACAAGGCGTAATCCGCGTACTGGACCGGCAACGGCGCCCACTCGGGCGCACGCCCCTCACACCGCGCCGCATACGCAGACGTCAGATCCCGCTCCAGCGGAGCAGACGACCACCCATCACTCGCAATGTGATGCACCACAAGGCTCAGGACGTGCTCGTCCGGAGCAACCCTGAACAGACGTGCCTGAACGGGGATCTCCGCACTCAGGTCGAAGGCATACCGCGCCGCCTCCGCCACAACCCCGCCGAGCTCCTCCGCGCGCACATCCGTGACCGTCAGCGCGAAGCCGCTCTCCTCGACCGGCAGAATCCGCTGATACGGCTCCCCATCCACCACCGCGAACACCGTCCGCAGCACCTCATGACGCCCGACCACATCCCGCAGCGCCTCCTCAAGCGCATCCCGATCCAGCGCCCCGGCCAGCCGCACCGCGATCGGAATGTTGTACGTCGCGCCCGGACCTTCCAACTGACCGATAAACCACAGCCGGCGCTGCGCATACGACAACGGCACCCGCTCCGGACGCACCCCCGCCACCAGAGCCGGACGCGCCACTTCGGCCTGACCCAACCGCGCCGCAAGCCCAGCCGGCGTCGGCACCTCGAACAACGTCCGCAGCGCCACCTCCACACCCAGCACCGCACGCACCCGACTCACCAAACGCGTCGCCAGCAACGAATGCCCACCAAGCGCGAAGAAGTCGTCCTCAACCCCCACCTCATCCAAGCCGAGAACCTGGGCGAACGCCTGGCACAGGATCTCCTCCTGCACGGTCGCCGGACCACGACCCCCACCGCTCACATACTCCGGAGCAGGCAACGCCTTACGGTCCAGCTTGCCGTTCACCGTCAACGGCAACGCATCCAGCACCACCACCGCCGACGGGACCATGAACTGCGGCAACCGCTCACCCACAAACTCACGCAGCTCGGACTCCACCGCCTCCCCCACCACATACGCCACCAGACGCTTGTCCCCCGGGACGTCCTCGCGAGCGATCACCGTCGCCTGTGTGACCTGGGGGTGTGCGGCCAGGACCGCTTCGACCTCACCCGGCTCGATACGGAAACCACGGATCTTCACCTGCTCATCCGCACGCCCCAGATACTCCAGCCGACCCCCGGCCGACCACCGCACCACATCCCCCGTCCGATACATCCGCTCACCCACCGAACCGAACGGACAGGCGACGAACCGCTCACCCGTCAGCCCCGGACGACCCACATACCCCCGCGCCAGACCCGCACCCGCCACATACAACTCCCCCGCCACACCCACCGGCACCGGACGCAAACCACCATCCAGGACGTACACCTGAGTGTTGACGATCGGAGAACCGATTCCGGCACTGTCGCCCGGTGCGAGCGGGGCCGACATCGTGGCGCACACGCTGGTCTCCGTGGGGCCATAGGCATTGATGAACCGGCGGCCAGGAGCCCAGCGTCCGACCAGGTCACCGCCCAGTGCTTCACCCGCTGACACCAGCGTCAACACCGAAGGCAGATCCTCTGGCGCCAGCACGGCCAGAACGGCCGGCGGCAGCGTCACATGTGTCACCTGGTGCCGCGCCACGACTTCGGCCAACCCCTGACCCGGCAACAGCTCGTGCGCATCGGACAGCACGAGTCGTGCTCCACACGACAGCGCCACCAATACCTCGGACACCGCCGCGTCGAAGCTCACCGACGCGAACTGCAGCATTCGGCTGGCGGAATCCACCGCGAATCGCTCTGTCTGAGCCGCCACCAGGCTGGCCACGCCGCCATGCGACACGGCCACTCCCTTGGGTCGCCCCGTCGAGCCGGACGTGTAGATGACATAGGCCAGTCCACCGGCCTCGCAAACGACTTCGGGAGGAGTGATGGGCGCCGCCACCAGTTCACATGCCACCCGCGTGTCATCCAGGTTCACCAGGTGCACTGCGGGCCCTGACAGTACGGCTGCCATGTCGCCGCGCCCGAGGACTACCCGTGCGCCGCTGTCGGCGAGCATGAACTCCAGCCGCTCCACCGGATACTGCGCATCGAGCGGCACATACGCCGCGCCGGTCTTCAAGACCGCCAGCAATGCGACGACCAGATCCACCCCACGCGGCAGGAACACTCCCACCACGGACTCTGCGCCGACCCCGAGCCCTCGCAGGTAGTGCGCCAGCCCATTCGCCTTGGCCTCCAACTCCGCGTACGACAGCTCAGTAGCGCCGTACACCACCGCCACAGCGTCCGGGGTGCGAGCCACCTGGGCCTGGAACATCTCGGGCGCAGACTGCCGGGACAGTTCTGTTGTGGTGTCGTTCCAGTCTTCGAGGAGTCGGTTCTGTTCGGTGGCGTCGAGGATGTCCACCGCCGACAGAAGGCCGTCGGGGTCGTCCTCCAGCGTGCTCACGAGGTTGTCCAGGCAGGTGTGCAGCAGCCGGCACACCGCCTGCCCGTCGACCGGGCCCACCGCATCGACGGTCAGCCCGAACCTGGACTCCAGGTCATCGACCGCTACGGCCACCGGGTAGTTCGTCACCTCACGCACGGACACCGTGCTGATGCCCCTGGACGCCGTGCCCGCGTCCGGACGAGGGCCTGCCTGCCGACGCCTGCCGTGCCGGTAGTTGAACAGTGAGGTGAACAGCGGGCTGCCGTTCGGAATGCTGCTGGCCTGCTGTGCCAGGGTCAGCGGAGCGTGCTCGTGCACCAGCAACTCCGCCAGCTGGTCGCGCACCCCCTCCAGCGCACTGCCCACACCGACAGTGTCGGTGCGGACCCGGACCGGCAGGGTGTTGATGAACAACCCCGGCACCCGGTCCGCACCCGCACCCGCGTTCATCCGCCCGAACAACACCGTGCCGAACACGACATCGTCACGACCGCTGACCGTGGCCAGCACCCTCGCCCAGGCAAGGTGGAACACGCTGGCCGGGCTCACGCCGAGTGACCGGGCGACGTCACGTACCCGCCGGCCGACCTCGTCGTCGACGTCCAGGTGGGAGTGCACGACACCGCTGCCATCACCGTGCACGTCCAGCAGGCCGTACGGGGCGGTGGTCTCCTCCACGTCCCCCAGCAGATCGGTGAAGTACCGCTCGTGCTCCTCGCGCGTCACTCCCAGCCGGGCCTGCGCCACGAAGTTCCGGAACGGCAGCGGCTCCGGCAGGGAGTCCTCACGCCCGGACAGGAACGCGCCCATCTCCTCCAGCAGGACATCCTGGGTGGTGTGGTCCTGGACCAGGTGATGCATCCGCAACAACGCCAGCCACCCACCGTCCTCACCCGGTTGTGTGGCGGTGTGGACATCGATCAGCGGCGCACGGCCGATATCCATCCTCGACCCGGCCGCCGCGGTCAACTGACCTGCGACATCACTGCTTTCCCGATCGACAGCGACTTCGATGACCGGCAGGTCGGCCCGGCGGACCACAACCTGGACCGGCTCACGCAACTGCTCCCACACGACCGCCGTGCGGTAGATGTCATGCCGATCCACCACCCTCTGAAGCGCGTCCAGGAACGCATCCAGCCGCTCACGCGAGTCGAACCGCAGAACCCGAGGCACCACATACGCATCCGCACCGCCTCCATCCGCCTGCAACAGGTGATGGAAGAACAGACCCTCCTGCAAAGGCGCCAGAGGATACACATCAGCGATGTTCGCCGCACCGCCCGGTATCTGCCCGATGACGTGCGCCAACTCGGACGCGTCCAGATCAACCAGCGGCAACATGTCCGGAGTGATGCGCTCGGCACCCTGCGGAATCCGGTTCTCCGGGACCACGACAGCGTCCGGAGCCGCCACCGCGGCCAGCCCTGCGGGGGTGGGTGTCTGGAACAGCGCGCGGACGGAGACGGACACGCCCCGGCCGCGCAGCTGCTCGACCAGCGACACCGCCAGCAGTGAATGCCCGCCCAGGGCGAAGAAGTCGTCGTCCACACCCACCGCGGGCAGACCCAGAACCTGGGCGAACGCCTGGCAGAGGATCTCCTCCTGCACTGTCGCCGGACCACGCCCCACACCCGCCGTGAACTCCGGGGCGGGTAACGCCTTGCGGTCCAGCTTGCCGTTCACCGTCAACGGCAACGCCTCCAGCGTCATGACGGCCGAGGGCACCATGTGCTCCGGCAACCAGTCAGCCACGAACGCCCGCAGCAGTGCCCCCTCCACGTCACCCACCACATACGCGATCAGCCGCTCATCACGCACCACCACCGCCACGTCCACGACCGCGTCATGACGCGACAACACCGCCTCAACCTCACCCAACTCCACCCGGAACCCACGCAACTGCACCTGCTCATCCGCACGGCCCTCGAAGGCCAGCCGGCCCTCAGCCGTCCAGCGCACACGGTCCCCGGTCCGATACATCCGCTCACCCGCACCACCGAACGGACACGCCACAAACCGCCCCGACGTCAACCCCGCACGATGCAGATAACCCCGCGCAAGCCCCGCCCCCGCCACATACAACTCCCCCACCACACCCACCGGCACCGGACGCAACCACTCATCCAGCACAAACACCCGAAGATCCGGAAGCCCCACACCAATCACACCACCACCAACACCCGCCGGATCCAACGGCGCATACGTGACATGCACCGTCGTCTCCGTAATCCCATACATATTCACCAACCGCGGCCCCCCACCCCCATGCCGCGCAAACCACCCCTCCAACCGACCCACATCCAACGCCTCACCACCAAACACCACACACCGCACCACCCAGTCATCCCGCTCCTGAGCCATCAACTGATAAAACGCCGACGGCGTCTGATTCAAAACCGTCACCCCCTCCACCGCCAACAACCGCGCAAACTCCCGCGGCGACCGACTCACCTCAAACGGCACCACCACAAGCCGCCCACCATGCAACAACGCACCCCACAACTCCCACACCGAAAAATCAAACGCATACGAATGAAACAACGACCACACATCACCCGGACCAAACCCAAACCACTCCCGCGTCACCCCGAACAACCGCACCACATTCCGATGCGACACCACCACACCCTTCGGCCGCCCCGTCGAACCCGACGTATAAATCACATACGCCGCAGAATCCGGCAACACCTCCACCCCCAAATTCCCCTCCCCCAACCCCAACCCCAACTCCAACTCCAACTCCAACTCCAACTCCAACCCAGCAACATCATCCGCACCCAACACCACCACCGGCCGCACATCACCCAACACAAACTCCACCCGCTCCGCCGGATACTCCGGATCCACCGGCACATACGCCGCCCCCGACTTCAACACCGCCAACACCCCAACCACCAACTCCACCGACCGCGGCAACACCAACGCCACAAACCGCTCCGGCCCCGCCCCCCGCTCCACCAACCACCGCGCCAACCTATTCGCCCACGCATTCAACTCCCCATACGACAACGACCGCCCCCCACACACCACCGCCACCGCACCCGGATCACACACCACCTGCGCCTCAAACAACTCCACCACCGACAACCCATCAACCAACCCATCCCCACCCACCAACCCATCCACCACATCCCCACCCACACCAGCCCAACCCAAAACCAACCCACGCTCACCCTCATCAAGAAACTCCACACCCCCCACCCGCACATCAGGATCAGCCACCAAACCCTCCAGCAAACGCCCGAACCAACCCACCAAACGCTCAGCCGTCCCCGCATCAAAAACATCGAGGGCATATTCCAGCGCCCCAGCAATGCCTTCTTCGCGCTCCTCCATGTAGAGCGCGAGGTCATACTTGGCCGTGGTGGACTGCGTGTGTTCAAGGGAACCGCTCAGTCCAGCCATTTCGAGCTTGGCCTCACGGTTGTTCTGGAAGCTCAGCACGACCTGGAACAGCGGATGCCGCGCCATGGAGCGCGTCGGGTTGAGGTCCTCCACCAGCCGTTCGAAGGGCACGTCCTGATGCGCGTACGCGGCCAGGTCGCTCTCCTTGACCCGCGCGACGAGTTCGCGGAAGGAGGGATTCCCAGACGTGTCGGTACGCAGGACCATCATGTTGACGAACATGCCGACCAGATCGTCCAGCGACTGGTCCGTCCGTCCGGCGATCGGGGAACCGATCGGCACGTCGGTCCCCGCACCCAGTCGCGTGAGCAATGCCGCGTACGCCGCCTGCACGACCATGAACAGACTCGCGCCAGACTCACGTGCCAGTCTTGTGAGGCCCTCATGCACTTCGGCCGGCAGCACGAAGCGCACCTTGCCACCGCGGTGTGATGCCACAGCTGGACGCGACCGGTCATACGGCAACGCCAGCTCCTCCGGAGCCCCCGCCAACGCCTCACGCCAGAACTCCACCTGACGCGACAGCAGGCTGTCCGGGTCCTCCTCGGACCCGAACACCTCCCGCTGCCACAGCACGTAATCCGCGTACTGCACCGGCAACGGCACCCACCCAGGCGCACGCCCCTCACACCGCGCCCCATACGCCACCGACACATCCCGCGCCAACGGACCCATCGACCAGCCATCACCCGCAATGTGATGCACCACAAGGCTCAGGACATGCTCGTCCGGAGCAACCCTGAACAGACGTGCCTGGACAGGGATCTCCGCACTCAGGTCGAAGGCATACCGCGCCGCCTCCGCCACGACCCCGCCGAGCTCCTCCGCAGCGACATCAGTAACGGTCAGCGCAAAACCGGTCTCCTCGACCGACAGAATCCGCTGATACGGCTCCCCATCCACCACCGCGAACACCGTCCGCAGCACCTCATGCCGCTCCAGCACGTCCCGCAGCGCCTGGTCCAACGCCTCTCGGTCCAGCTCACCCGACAGCCGCACCCCGACCGGGATGTTGTACGTCGCGCCCGGACCTTCCAACTGACCGATAAACCACAGCCGTCGCTGCGCATACGACAACGGCACCCGCTCCGGACGCACCCCCGCCACCAGAGCCGGACGCGCCACTTCGGCCTGACCGAGCCTGGTCGCAAGCCCCGCAGGCGTCGGCACCTCGAACAACGTCCGAAGTGGCACCTCGACACCCAGCACCGCACGCACCCGACTCACCAAACGCGTCGCCAGCAACGAATGCCCACCAAGCGCGAAGAAGTCGTCCTCGACCCCCACCTCGTCCAGGCCGAGTATCTGGGCGAACGCCTGGCAGAGAATCTCCTCCTGGACGGTCGCCGGACCACGACCCCCGCCACTCACATACTCCGGAGCAGGAAGCGCCTTACGGTCCAGCTTGCCGTTCACCGTCAACGGCAACGCATCCAGCACCACCACCGCCGACGGCACCATGAACTGCGGCAACCGCTCACCCACAAACTCACGCAGCTCGGACTCCACCACCTCCCCCACCACATACGCCACCAGACGCTTGTCCCCCGGGACGTCCTCGCGAGCGATCACCGTCGCCTGTGTGACCTGCGGATGTGCGGCCAGGACCGCTTCGACCTCACCCGGCTCGATACGGAAACCACGGACCTTCACCTGCTCATCCGCACGCCCCAGATACTCCAGCCGGCCCCCGGCCGACCACCGCACCACATCCCCCGTCCGATACATCCGCTCACCCACCGAACCGAACGGACAGGCGACGAACCTCTCACCCGTCAACCCCGGACGACCCACATACCCGCGCGCCAACTGCACGCCCGCCAGATACAGCTCACCCGCCACACCCACCGGCACCGGACGCAGCCCACCATCCAGGACGTACACCTGAGTGTTCGCGATCGGGGCGCCAATCGGCACCGACGCACCCGCATCTCCCGGCGCACACTGCCAGGACGTCACATCCACCGACGCCTCTGTCGGCCCGTACAAGTTGTGCAGCTCCACACCGTCGAACACCTCGAAGAAACTGTTCTGCGCAGTCACCGACAGCGCCTCACCCGAACAGATCACCCGACGCAGACCCACACAACCCGCCGCCGACGGCTCCGCCAGAAAAGCCTCCAGCATCGACGGCACGAAATGCACCGTCGTCACCCGCTCCTGCCGGATCAGATCCGCCACATACACCGGATCCCGATGCCCCCCAGGCCGCGCGAGAACCAACACCGCGCCATTCAGCAACGGCCAGAAAAACTCCCACACCGACACATCGAAACCGAACGGCGTCTTCTGCAAAACCCGGTCACCCGACGACATCCCATACCGCGACTGCATCCACCCCAACCGGTTCACAATCCCGCCGTGAGAAACCGCCACACCCTTCGGACGCCCCGTCGACCCCGACGTGAACATCACATACGCCGGATGCCCCGGCTCCACCACCACGTCCGGCGCCCCACCGGGCCGTCCCGCCACCTCAGCCACCACCGCCGGATCGTCCACCACCACCCGTGCCACGCCCTCCGGCAACCGCCCCTCACACCCACCCGACGTCACCACACACACCGCACCCGCATCCGCCAACATCCCGGCGACCCGCTCCACCGGAAACTCCGGATCCACCGGCACATACGCGCCCCCCGCCTTCAACACCGCAAGCAACCCCACCACCAAATCCACACCACGCTCCAAACACACCCCCACCACCGACTCAACACCCACACCCTGATCCCTCAAGCAATGCGCCAACCGATTGGCCCGCACATCCAACTCCCCATACGACAACTCCACCCCCTCACACACCACCGCCACCGCACCCGGATCAGACGCGACCCGAACCGCAAACAACTCCGCCAACGACGACCCAGCCCCGGCAACCCCAACCCCCGTGTCATTCCAATCCACCAGTATTCTCCGGCGCTCGTCGGCATCGAGGATCTCGACCGAGCTCATCCGCATCGACGGATCCGAGACCGCCGCCGAGAGCACGCGGACCCAGCGGCGCGCGATCTGGTCGGCCGCCTTCTCGTCGAAGACGTCGGCCGCCACCGTCACCACGCCACGCACACCGGCCGGCGCACCCCCGGCGCCGAACATCTCGGCAGCGGTGACCTCGAGGTCGAACTTCGCCGCGGACGTTCCCCCGGTCATGCGGGACACCTTGAGACCGGGCAGGTCCAGCTTCGCCGGCCCGGCGTTCTGCAGCGTCAGCATGACCTGGAACAGGGGGTGCCGCGCGAGGGAGCGGGCCGGTGCCAGTTCCTCCACGAGCCGCTCGAAGGGGACGTCCTGGTGCTCGTACGCGCCGAAACTCGCCTCCCGGACCCGCTCCAGCACCTCGGCGAAAGTCGGATCGCCGGAGAGGTCGGTCCGGATGACCAGCGTGTTGACGAAGAAGCCGACCAGGTCGTGCAGGGCCTTGTCGGTGCGTCCGGCGATGGCTGAACCGATCGGGATGTCCGTGCCGGCACCGAGGCGGGACAGCGTCACCGCGAGTGCTGCCTGGAGCACCATGAAGAGGCTCATACCTCGTTCACGTGCCATGGTGACGAGCCGCTCGTGCACCGCGGCCGGGATCTCCAGCTCAGCTTGGTGACCGCGGCAGGTCGGGACTACCGGCCGCGGCCGGTCGGTCGGCAGCGACAGTTCCTCGGGGACTCCTGTCAGGGCCTCACGCCAGTACTCGACCTGCTGCGACAGCACGCTCTCCGGGTCGTCCTCGTCGCCGAGCAGCTCCCTCTGCCACATGGTGTAGTCGGCGTACTGCACCGGCAGGGGCTCCCACTCGGGCGCCCGGCCCGCGCGTCGCGCCGTGTACGCCACCGACAGGTCCCGCGCAAGCGGGCCGGCCGACCAGGCGTCCCAAGCGATGTGATGCACCAACAGGACGAGAACGTGCTCGTCCTGGCCCGCTGCGAACAGGCTGGCCCGCAGCGGGATCTCCGTGGCCAGGTCGAAGGTGTGCCGCACCGCGCGGTGGACGGTCTCCGTCAGCTGCTTCGGAGCCACATCCGCGACGACCAGCTCGAACCCGGTCTCATCGACCGGCAGGATGCGCTGGTACGGCTCGCCGTCGGGCGCCGGGAACACCGTCCGCAGCACCTCGTGCCGTTCCAGCACATCCCGTAGCGCCGCTTCCAGCGCTTCCCGGTCGAGCGCCTCGGAGAAGCGCAGCACCGTGGGGTTCGTGTACGTCGTGCTCGGCCCTGCCAGCTGTGCCAGGAACCACAAACGACGCTGGGCGAACGAGAGCGGGATCATCAGGACTCCTCCTGGCTGCGCATCGGCCGCAGCGCGGGCCTAGCTTTCCGACGACTGTCACTTTGCTGTGCGAGCCAGACCGCGAGCGCGGCCGGCGTCGGGGTGCCGAAGACCGACCGGATCGGCAGTTCCGCCCCCGTTTCCTCTCTGATCTCGCTGCTCAGCCTGGTCGCCAGCAGCGAATGTCCGCCGAGGGCGAAGAAGTCGTCGTCGACTCCGACCTGGTCCAGGCCGAGCACACGGGCGAACGCCCGGCAGAGGATCTCCTCCTGTGGCGTGGCCGGGCCGCGTCCCCGCCTCTCCGCGTATTCGGGGACGGGCAGTGCCGCACGGTCGAGCTTCCCGTTCACCGTCAGCGGCAGCGCGTCCAAAGCCACCACGGCCGAGGGCACCATGTGGCCGGGGAGCCGACCTGTCGCCCACGCGCGCAGGGCATCGGGCAGTGCGTTCGGCAGGGCCGCCCCCGCCGTGGCATCGGCGGTGGCGTCGGTGGTGCCGCCGTTGGGGGCCGGGACCACGTAGGCGACCAGGCGCCTGTCGCCGAGTGCGTCCTGCCTTGCGATCACCGCTGCCTGCGCCACCTGCGGGTGCGCGGCCAGCACCGCCTCGATCTCGCCCGGCTCGACACGGAACCCGCGGATCTTCACCTGCTCGTCGACTCGTCCGGCGAACACCAACTGGCCGTCCCCGGTCCAGCGCACCAGGTCCCCGGTCCGATACATCCGCTCGCCCGAACCACCGTACGGGCAGGCCACGAACCGCTCACCGGTCAGGTCGGGCCGGCCCACATAGCCACGCGCCACCTGTGCACCGGCGACGTACAGCTCGCCCGCGACGCCCACCGGCACCGGCTTCAGTCGGGCGTCCAGCGCGTACAGCCGCGTGTTGGCCACGGGCCTGCCCACCGGCACCGCACCCGAGCCGATCGACTCCGCAGACAGCCGAGCCGTCGCCACGGCGATGGTCGTCTCCGTCGGACCGTAATGGTTGAACACCCCGTGCTCACCGGCCGCCGCAAGCAAGCCGGCCACCAGTTTCCGCGGTGCCTCTTCACCGCCCAGCACCAGTGCCTTGGCCGGCAGCACCCCGGCGGTACCCTCGGGCCCGGCCGTCAGCGCCGCGAGGTGCGAGGGCACGGCCTTGAGGTAGTCGATGCGGTGTTCCGTCAGATACCGGCTCACGGCCACCGCATCGGTCACCGTGTCCTCGTCCAGGATGTGCAGCTCACCACCGGTGACCAGACTGGCGAACACCAGCGTGTTCCCCGAGTCGGTCGTCTGGGCCTGCACCACCGCGTAGCGGCCGGGCCGGTCGAGGCCGATCCGCCCGGGCACCGTGGTCACATAGTTCGCCAGTCCGCCGTGCGTGACCGCCACGCCCTTGGGCCGCCCCGTCGAACCCGACGTGTAGATCACGTACGCGATCTGGCCCGGCAACGGCGCTGCGGGCTCCACCGACGGTTCCGGTCCCACCGACGGTTCCGGTCCCACCGACGGTTCCGGTTCGGTCGACGGCTGTGTCGACTCGGGTGCGTCCACCGCGATCAGCCGATGTCCGCTCGCCGGCAGTGACTCGAGGAGCTCGCCCGTGGTGAGGGTCAGCACCGCACCACTGTCCGCCAGCACGTACGCGATGCGTTCGGCGGGCATCGTCGAATCGACCGGCACGTAGGCCGCCCCCGCCTTCCACACACCCAGGATCGCCGCGATCGTCTGGACCCCGCGTGGCAGGCACAGTCCCACCACGGACTCCGTGCCCACGCCGTGAGCGCGCAGATAGCGCGCCAGCCGGTTCGCCCGTGCCTCCAGCTCCGCGAACGACACCTCCACCCCGTCTTGAACCACGGCCACGGCGCTCCCGGTACGACGCACCTGAGCCTCGAACAGGGTGGGCGCCATCGACGCGGCGCCCCCCACCACCGTGTCGTTCCAGTCCGTCAGCAGTCGGTCCTTCTCCACCGCGTCCAGGATCTCCATCGACGACAACGAGCTGTCCGGGTCGTGCTCCAGAGCAGTCACCACGCTGTCCAGGCAGGTGTGCAGCAGCCGGCACACCGCCTGCCCGTCGACCGGGCCCACCGCGTCCACGTTCAGCCAGAACCCGGACTCCAGGTCGTCCACCGACACGGCCACCGGATAGTTGGTGGCGGTCCGGGCGTACACGGTGCTGATGCCCTTGGACGAGGTCGCGGCGCTCGGACCGGGCTCCGCCTTCGGGCGCCTGCCATGCCGATAGTTGAACAGTGAGGCGAACAGCGGGCTGCCGTTCGGGACGCCACTGGCCTGCTGCGCCAGCCTCAGCGGCGCGTGCTCGTGCACCAGCAGCTCCGCCAGCTGGTCGCGTACGCCCTCCAGCGCCGTGCCCACACTGACCCCGTCGACACGGACGCGGACGGGCAGGGTGTTGATGAACAACCCCGGCACCCGGTCCGCGCCAGCTCCGGCGTTCATGCGCCCGAACAGCACCGTGCCGAACACGACGTCGTCGCGGCCGCTGATCGCGGCCAGCACCCGCGCCCAGGCCAGGTGGAACACGGTGGCCGGGCTCGCACCGAGTGAGCGGGCGACGTCGCGTATTCGTCGGCCCACCTCGTCGTCGACGTCCATCCGGGAACGCACGACATCGGTGCCGTCACCGTGCACGTCCAGCAGACCGTACGGAGCGGTGGTCTCCTCCACATCCCCCAACAGGCCCGCGAAGTACCGCTCGTGCTCCTCCCGCGTCACACCGAGTCGGGCCTGCGCGACGAAGTTCCGGAACGGCACCGGCTCGGCCAGGGAACCCTCCTGCCCCGACAGGAACGCTCGCATCTCATCGAGCAGCACGTCCTGGCCGGTGTGGTCCTGGACCAGGTGATGCATCCGCAGCAACGCCAGCCAACCACCGTCCTGGCCGGGCTGTGGGGTGGTGTGCACGTCGATCAGCGGCGCGCGACGGATGTCCATGCTCGATCCGGCGGCCTCGATCAACTGCTTTACGACATCGGGGCCTTGCAGGTCGACAGAGATCTCGTGGACGGGCAGTGCGGCCGTTCGGACCACGACCTGCACCGGCTCACGGAGTTGCTCCCACACGATCGCCGTGCGGTAGATGTCATGCCGGTCCACCACCCGCTGGAGAGCGCAGAGGAAGGTGTCCAGACGATCCCGTGAGTCGAACTCCATGACCCTCGGGGCCGCGTACACGTCCGTGCCACCGTCCGTCTGCAACAGGTGATGGAAGAACAGGCCCTCCTGCAGCGGCGCCAGGGGGTACACGTCGGCGATGTTGGCCGCGCCGCCCTGGATCGATGCGACGATCCGCTCGACCTCCGCTTCGGACAGCTCGACGAGCGGGAGCATGTCCGGGGTGATGCGCTCAGCACCCTCCGGAATCCGGTTCTCCGGAACCACGACCGCATCCGGAGCCGCCACCACGGCCAGGCCCGCGGGTGTCGGCGTCTGGAACAGCGCGCGCACCGAAACGGACACACCCCGGCCGCGGAGCTGCTCCACCAGCGACACCGCCAGCAGCGAGTGCCCACCCAGCGAGAAGAAGTCGTCATCGACACCGACCGCGGGCAGGCCCAGGACCTGGGCGAAGGCCTGGCACAGGATCTCCTCCTGCACGGTTGCCGGCGGACGCCCCGTGTCCGCCGTCGCCGCAGCACCGTAGTCAGGAGCCGGCAGCGCCTTGCGGTCCAGTTTCCCGTTACCGGTCAGCGGCAAGGCATCGAGGACCACCACGGCTGCGGGGACCATGTACTCCGGCAGACGGGCGGCCACGAACTCCTTCACCGTTGTGGTGAGTTCAGCAGCGTCCGTGTCGTCGGCCTCGCCGGTGACGACGTAGGCGACGAGTCGGACATCGCCCGGGGTGTCCTCGCGGGCGACGACTGCAGCGTGGGTGACCAGCGGGTGCGCGGCTACGACGGCCTGGACCTCGCCGGGCTCGACCCGGAAGCCGCGGATCTTCACCTGCTCATCCGCACGCCCGGCGAACACCAGCCGCCCATCGACCGTCCAACGCACCCGGTCCCCCGTGCGATACATCCGCTCACCGGATGTACCGAAGGGACACGCAACGAACCGCTCCGCCGTCAGCCCGGACCGGCCGACATACCCACGCGCCACCTGCGCACCGGCCACATACAACTCACCCACCACACCCACCGGAACTGGCTTCAGGTCCCTGTCCAGGACGTAGGTCTGCGTGTTGGCCACCGGAGAACCCACCGGGATCACCCCGGACGCCACATCCCGCACAGTCAGCCGCGTGGTAGCCACACCGACCGTGGTCTCCGTCGGCCCGTAATGGTTGAACACCATGCGCTCAGCGGCAGCCGCCCCCAGCAACTCACCCACCAACTCGGCGGAGGCCGCCTCACCACCCAGGACCAGAGAGCGCACCGAGGCCACCGACGCCGCACCCAACGCCGCCACGTGCGACGGCACCGCCTTCAGACAATCGATCCCCTGCTCCGTGAGGTAGGCCGCCACCGCGACCGGATCGGTCACCGACTCCTCATCGATGAAGTGCAGTTCACCCCCACCGGTCAGGCTCGCGAAGACGGTCGTGTTCGCCAGGTCGGTCGCCTGACCCTGCACCACCGCATACCGGCCCCCGATGCCGAAGCCCACCCGCTCGGGCACCGAGGTGACGTAATTGGCCAATCCTGCGTGGGTGACCGCGACGCCCTTCGCGCGCCCCGTCGAACCCGACGTGTAGACCACATACGCCACCTGCTCCGGCAGAATCTCCACCCCCGGTGCAGTCTCCGGGAAGGCGGCCAACTGCATCGCCGTGAGCGTGTCATCGACGGCGACCAGACGATGACGTCCCGCCGGAAGATCCTCCAGGATCTCCTCCGTCGTCAACGTCAGCACCGCACCACTGTCACGCAGGACGAACGCCACCCGCTCCGCCGGCTGACCCACATCCACCGGCACATACGCCGCCCCCGCCTTCCACACCGCCAGCATCCCCGCGAGCATCTCCACGCCCCGCGGCAGACACAGACCCACCACCGACTCCGCACCCACACCCTGCGCCCGCAGATAATGCGCCAGCCGGCTCGCCCGTCCGTCCAGTTCCGCGAACGACACCGACTCATCCCCCTGCACGACCGCCACCGCATCCGGCGACCGCACCACCTGCCCCTCGAACAACCCCAACACCGACATCCACGGCAAATCCACCACCGTGTCGTTCCACTCCACCACCACCCGCCGACGCTCAGCCTCGTCAACGACTTCCAGAGCGCTCAGTCGTGTGGAGGGCTCCTCTACGACCTGAGCAAGCAGCAGGTTCAGCGCTTCGGCCATGCGGCTGACGGTGTCCGGGTCGAACAGATCAGCCGCCGCTGTCACCACCCCGCCGATGCCCGCCGGAGCACCGCCCCGATCGAACCGCTCACCCACCAGCACCGACAGATCGAACTTCGCACCCACCCGGCCCAACGGCAACGCACTGCCCCGCAGACCCGGCACCTGCGCAGCCGTCCCGCCCACACCCGCCACCGACACCGTGTCCTGCATCGTCAAAATGACCTGGAACAACGGATGCCGCGCCGCCGAACGCACCGGCGCCAACTCCTCCACCAGCCGCTCGAACGGCACATCCTGATGCCCGAACCCGGCAAGACTCGTCTCCCGGACCCGCTCCAGCACCTGAGCGAACGTCGGATCCCCCGACAGATCCGTACGGATCACCAGCGTGTTGACGAAGCAGCCCACCAACTCGTCCAACGCCTCATCCGTACGGCCCGCGACCGCCGAACCGATCGGGATGTCCGTCCCCGCACCCAACCGCGACAACGTCACCGCCAACGCCGCCTGCAACACCATGAACACCGTCACACCACGCTCACGCGCCACCTCACGCAACCGCACATGCACCCCAGCCGGCACCTGCACCCCCACCGCATGGCCCTCATGCGAGGCGACCGCAGGACGCAACCGGTCATACGGCAACGCCAACTCCTCCGGCACCCCCGCCAACGCCTCACACCAGAACCCGACCTGACGCGACATCACACTCTCCGGGCCCTCCTCGGACCCGAGCAATTCCCGCTGCCACAACGCATAGTCGGCGTACTGGACCGGCAACGCCGCCCACTCGGGGGCCCGCTCCTCACACCGCGCCGCATAAGCAGACGTCAGGTCACGCTCCAGCGGAGCAGACGACCACCCGTCACTGGCAATGTGATGCACCACGACTGTCAGCACATGCTCATCAGGCCCTGTGGCGAACAACCACGCCCGCAACGGAATCTCGGAACTCAGATCGAAGGCATAGCCTGCCGCCTCCGTAACCACCTCATCGAGGTTCTCTGTTTCCACATCGGTGACGGTCAGCGCGAAGCCGGTCTCCTCGACGGACAGGATCTGCTGGTACGGCTCCCCATCGGCGACTGCGAACACCGTCCGCAGCACCTCATGACGCCCGACCACATCCCGTAGCGCGTCTTCCAGCGCTTGCCGGTTCAGGGCCCCGGTCAGCCGCAGGACCACAGGCTGGTTGTAGGTGGAACTCGGACCCTCCAGCTGCGTCAAGAACCACAGTCGGCGCTGCGCGTACGACAACGGCACCCGCTGCGGACGCACCCCCGCCACCAGAGCCGGACGCGCCACTTCGGCCTGGCCGAGCCTGGTCGCAAGCCCGGCCGGCGTCGGCACCTCGAACAACGTCCTCAGCGCCACCTCCACACCCAGCACCGCACGCACCCGACTCACCAAACGCGTCGCCAGCAACGAATGCCCACCAAGCGCGAAGAAGTCGTCCTCGACACCCACCTCATCAAGGCCGAGGACCTGGGCGAACGCCTGGCAGAGAATCTCCTCCTGCACGGTCGCCGGGCCCCGGCCTCCACCGCTCACATACTCCGGAGCGGGAAGCGCCCTACGGTCCAGCTTGCCGTTCACCGTCAGCGGCAACGCATCCAGGACTATGACCGCCGACGGCACCATGAACTGCGGCAACCGCTCACCCACGTACTCACGCAGCTCGGCCGGGACCGCATCCCCCACGACGTAGGCCACAAGGCGTTTGTCCCCGGGCACGTCCTCACGAGCGACCACCGCAGCCTGCCCCACCCCCGGATGCGCGGCCAGCACGGCCTCGACCTCACCCGGCTCGATACGGAACCCACGGACCTTCACCTGCTCATCCGCACGCCCCAGATACTCCAGCCGGCCCCCGGCCGACCACCGCACCACATCCCCCGTCCGATACATCCGCCCACCCACCGCACCGAACGGACACGCCACAAACCGCTCCGACGTCAGCCCCGGGCGCCGCACATACCCGCGCGCCAGACCCGCACCCGCCACATACAACTCCCCCGCCACACCCACCGGCACCGGACGCAAACCTTCATCCAGCACATACACCCGCGTATTCGCAATCGGCACACCGATCGGAACCCCGGCAGCGGAAAAATCATCCCCGGGACAAATGGAATACGTGACACACCCGACCGTCGCTTCGGTCGGCCCGTATTCATTCACCACCCTCGCGTCAGGATTCACCCCACGCCAACGCCGCACCATCTCACCAGAAAGCGCCTCACCACCCACCACCACATCACCCGACAACGCACGACCCCGCGCCAGATCACCCAGCAAACCCAGATGACTTGGCGTCACCTTCAAGAAAGTGCAGCCCCACTGGCCCGACAACGCCTCCACCACATCCGCGCTCCCGGTCAACCCCACCACCCGCACACACCCGCCCACCAGCAACGGGCCCAGCAACGACGTCACCGTCAAATCGAACGCCACCGACGAATGAAGACCCGCCACCCCACGCAGACCCTCATACTCCTCACCACACCACCGCAGATAACCCACCGCACTCCGATGAGAAATCACCACACCCTTCGGACGCCCCGTCGAACCCGACGTATAAATCACATACGCCGGATGATCCACACTCAGCGAACCCAAACGCTCGGCATCCGCGACATCCGCATTCGACACACCCGCCAAACGATCCTCAAAACCAGAATCACCCAGCACCATGCACGGCACGGAAACCTCGGGAAACACCGTGCCCGCAGCAGTGATCACACACACCAGACCCGCATCAGCGACCATGAACTCGACGCGATCCGCCGGATAGTCGACATCGATCGGCACATACGCCGCCCCCGCCTTCAGCACCGCCCACACCGACACCACCAACTCGGCCGAACGCGGCAACGCCAGACCCACCAACGTCTCAGGACCCACCCCCTCACCCACCAACACCCGAGCCAACCGACTCGCACGCGCATCCAACTCCGCATACGACAACTCGACATCCCCCACCACCACAGCCACCGCATCCGGCGTCCGCACCACCTGCGCCGCAAACAACTCGGGCAACGTCAACCCCGAGCCCTCCACCCCCGTGTCATTCCAGTCCACGAGCGTCTTCCGGTGCTCGTCGTCGTCGAGAATGTCCACTGCCGACAGGAGACCCCGGGGGTCCTCTTCCAGCGTGGTCACGAGGCTGTCGAGGCAGGTGTGCAGCAGCCGGCACACCGCCTGCCCGTCGACCGGCCCCACCGCATCGACGGTCAGTCCGAACCGGGACTCCAAGTCGTCCACCGACACGGCCACCGGGTAGTTCGTCACCTCATGCATGGACAGGGTGCTGATGCCCTGCGTCGTACTGTCGGTGTCCGCGCCGACATCCGCCTGTGGGCGTCGGCCGTGCCGGTAGTTGAACAGCGAGGTGAACAGCGGGCTGCCGTTCGGAATGCTGCTGGCCTGCTGCGCCAGGGTCAGCGGAGCGTGCTCGTGCACCAGCAACTCCGCCAGCTGGTCGCGCACCCCCTCCAGCGCACTGCCCACACCAACGGCGTCGGTGCGGACCCGGACCGGCAGCGTGTTGATGAACAACCCCGGCACCCGATCCGCACCCGCACCCGCGTTCATCCGCCCGAACAACACCGTGCCGAACACGACATCGTCACGACCGCTGACCGTGGCCAGCACCCTCGCCCAGGCAAGGTGGAACACGCTGGCCGGGCTCACGCCGAGTGACCGGGCGACGTCACGTACCCGCCGGCCGACCTCCTCATCGACGTCCAGGTGCGAGCGCACGACACCGCTGCCATCACCATGCACATCCAGCAGGCCGTACGGAGCGGTGGTCTCCTCCACGTCCCCCAGCAGATCGGTGAAGTACCGCTCGTGCTCCTCCCGCGTCACACCCAGCCGGGCCTGCGCCACGAAATTCCGGAACGGCAGCGGCTCCGGCAGGGAGTCCTCGCGCCCGGACAGGAACGCGCCCATCTCCTCCAGCAGGACATCCTGCGTGGTGTGGTCCTGAACCAGGTGATGCATCCGCAACAACGCCAGCCACCCACCGTCCTCACCCGGTTGTGTGGCGGTGTGGACGTCGATCAGCGGCGCACGGCCGATATCCATCCTCGACCCGGCCGCCGCGGTCAACTGACCTGCGACATCACTGCTTTCCCGATCGACAGCGACTTCGATGACCGGCAGTTCGGCCCGGCGGACCACGACCTGGACCGGCTCACGCAACTGCTCCCACACGACCGCGGTGCGGTAGATGTCGTGCCGATCCACCACCCGCTGAAGCGCACCGAGGAACGCGTCCAGCCGCTCGCGCGAGTCGAAGCGCAGAACCCGAGGCACCACATACGCATCCGCACCGCCTCCATCGGCCTGCAACAGGTGATGGAAGAACAGACCCTCCTGCAAAGGCGCCAGAGGATACACATCAGCGATGTTCGCCGCGCCGCCCGGTATCTGTGCGACGACGTGCGCCAACTCGGACGCGTCCAGATCAACCAGCGGCAACATGTCCGCGGTGATGCGTTCCGCGTCGTCCGGAATCAAGTTGGGCGGCACCACCACCTCGGCCGGCCCAGCGGCCGCCGCCAGGCCCGCAGGCGTCGGCGTCTGGAACAACGCCCGCACCGACACGGACACACCCCGGCCGCGCAGCTGCTCCACCAACGACACCGCCAGCAGAGAGTGCCCACCCAGGGCGAAGAAGTCGTCCTCCACACCCACCGCGGGCAGACCCAGAACCTGGGCGAAGACCTGGCAGAGGATCTCCTCCTGCACCGTCACCGGACCACGCCCACCACCCGCCGTGAACTCGGGAGCCGGCAACGCCTTACGGTCCAGCTTCCCGTTCACCGTCAACGGCAGCACATCCAACGACACCACCGCCGACGGCACCATGAACTCCGGCAACCAGTCAGCCGCGAACCTACGCAGATCCGCCCCCGCAACCTCCCCGACCACATACGCGATCAGCCGCTCATCACGCACCACGACAGCCACGTCCACGACCGCGTCATGACGCGACAACACCGCCTCAACCTCACCCAACTCCACCCGGAACCCACGCAACTGCACCTGCTCGTCCGCACGGCCGTCGAAGGCCAGCCGGCCCTCAGCCGTCCAGCGCACACGGTCCCCGGTCCGATACATCCGCTCACCCGCACCACCGAACGGACACGCCACAAACCGCCCCGACGTCAACCCCGCACGATGCAGATAACCCCGCGCAAGCCCCGCCCCCGCCACATACAACTCCCCCACCACACCCACCGGCACCGGACGCAACCACTCATCCAGCACAAACACCCGAAGATCCGGAAGCCCCACACCAATCACACCACCACGACCACTCCCACCCATCGCCATACCATCCACCGGCGCATACGTGACGTGGACCGTCGTCTCCGTAATCCCATACATATTCACCAACCGCGGCCCCCCACCCCCATGCCGCGCAAACCAACCCTCCAACCGACCCACATCCAACGCCTCACCACCAAACACCACACACCGCACCACCCAGTCATCCCGCTCCTGAGCCATCAACTGATAAAAAGCCGACGGCGTCTGATTCAAAACCGTCACCCCCTCCACCGCCAACAACCGCGCAAACTCCCGCGGCGACCGACTCACCTCAAACGGCACCACCACAAGCCGCCCACCATGCAACAACGCACCCCACAACTCCCACACCGAAAAATCAAACGCATACGAATGAAACAACGACCACACATCACCCGGACCAAACCCAAACCACTCCCGCGTCACCCCGAACAACCGCACCACATTCCGATGCGACACCACCACACCCTTCGGCCGCCCCGTCGAACCCGACGTATAAATCACATACGCCGCAGAATCCGGCAACACCTCCACCCCCAAATTCCCCTCCCCCAACCCCAACCCCAACTCCACCCCAGCAACATCACCCAAACCCAACACCACCACCGGCCGCACATCACCCAACACAAACTCCACCCGCTCCGCCGGATACTCCGGATCCACCGGCACATACGCCGCCCCCGACTTCAACACCGCCAACACCCCAACCACCAACTCCACCGACCGCGGCAACACCAACGCCACAAACCGCTCCGGCCCCGCCCCCCGCTCCACCAACCACCGCGCCAAACGATTCGCCCACGCATTCAACTCCCCATACGACAACGACCGCCCCCCACACACCACCGCCACCGCACCCGGATCACACACCACCTGCGCCTCAAACAACTCCACCACCGACAACAACCCACCCACTGCACCCCCACCCACCAACCCATCCACCACATCCCCACCCACACCAGCCCAACCCAAAACCAACCCACGCTCATCAGCACCCAGCACATCCACCCCACCCACCCGGATATCCGGCGTCTCCACCACCACCCCGACCACCCGCACCAACCACTCCACGAACCGCTCAGCCATCGACGCATCGAACACATCCGCAGCCACGATCACGACACCCCGCACACCAGCAGGAGCACCCCCGGCGTCGAACACCTCAGAAGCCATGACATCCAGATCGAACTTGGCCGTCACCGACCCTGCCGCCCCCGCCGCCCCCGCCGACCCGGCAGATCCGGTCGGTACTCCGGCAGCCTGCAACCCCGGCAGGTCGACAACCGCCCGGGCATTGTTCTGCAGCGTCAACATCACCTGAAACAGCGGATGCCGGGCCAGGGAACGCACCGGCGCGAGTTCCTCCACCAACCGCTCGAACGGCACATCCTGATGCCCGAACCCCGCCAGACTCGCCTCCCGGACCCGCTCCAACACCTCACCGAACGTCGGATCACCCGACAGATCCGTCCGCACCACCAGCGTGTTCACAAAGAACCCGACCAGGTCGTCCAACGCCTCATCCGTGCGGCCCGCGACCGCCGAACCGATCGGAATATCCGTCCCCGCACCCACCCGCGACAACGTCACCGCCAACGCCGCCTGCAACACCATGAACACCGTCACGCCATGTTCACGGGCCACCTCACGCAACCGCGCATGCACCGCGGCCGGCACCTCCAGCCCGACCGCATGGCCCTCATGGGACGCGACCGCAGGACGCGACCGGTCATACGGCAACGCCAACTCCTCCGGAACCCCCGCCAACGCCTCACGCCAGAACCCGACCTGACGCGACAGCAGGCTGTCCGGATCCTCCTCGGACCCGAGCAATTCCCGCTGCCACAAGGCGTAATCCGCGTACTGGACCGGCAACGGCGCCCACTCGGGCGCACGCCCCTCACACCGCGCCGCATACGCAGACGTCAGATCCCGCTCCAGCGGAGCAGACGACCACCCATCACTCGCAATGTGATGCACCACAAGGCTCAGGACGTGCTCGTCCGGAGCAACCCTGAACAGACGTGCTTGAACGGGGATCTCCGCACTCAGGTCGAAGGCATACCGCGCCGCCTCCGCCACAACCCCGCCGAGCTCCTCCGCGCGCACATCCGTGACCGTCAGCGCGAAGCCGCTCTCCTCGACCGGCAGAATCCGCTGATACGGCTCCCCATCCACCACCGCGAACACCGTCCGCAGCACCTCATGACGCCCGACCACATCCCGCAGCGCCTCCTCAAGCGCATCCCGATCCAGCGCCCCGGCCAGCCGCACCGCGATCGGAATGTTGTACGTCGCGCCCGGACCTTCCAACTGACCGATAAACCACAGCCGGCGCTGCGCATACGACAACGGCACCCGCTCCGGACGCACCCCCGCCACCAGAGCCGGACGCGCCACTTCGGCCTGACCCAACCGCGCCGCAAGCCCAGCCGGCGTCGGCACCTCGAACAACGTCCGCAGCGCCACCTCCACACCCAGCACCGCACGCACCCGACTCACCAAACGCGTCGCCAGCAACGAATGCCCACCAAGCGCGAAGAAGTCGTCCTCCACACCCACCTCATCCAGCCCAAGGACCTCGGCGAACGCCTGGCAGAGAATCTCCTCCTGCACGGTCGCCGGGCCCCGGCCTCCACCGCTCACATACTCCGGAGCGGGAAGCGCCTTACGGTCCAGCTTGCCGTTCACCGTCAACGGCAACGCATCCAGCACCACCACCGCCGACGGCACCATGTAGTCCGGCAACCGCTCACCGGCAAAGGCCCGCAGCTCGGACTCCGACGCCTCCCCCACCACATACGCCACCAGGCGTTTGTCGCCGGGAACGTCCTCGCGGGCGATCACCGCAGCCTGCGCCACCCCCGGATGCGCGGCCAGCACAGCCTGGACCTCACCCGGCTCGATACGGAAACCGCGGATCTTCACCTGCTCATCCGCACGCCCCGCGAACACCAACCGGCCCCCGGCCGACCACCGCACCCGGTCCCCCGTCCGATACATCCGCCCACCCACCGCACCGAACGGACACGCCACAAACCGCTCACCCGTCAACCCCGGACGACCCACATACCCCCGCGCCACCTGCGCACCCGCCACATACAACTCCCCCACCACACCCACCGGCACCGGCCGCAAACCCTCATCCAGCACATACACCCGCGAATGAGCAACCGGAGCACCCATCGACACCACCGGCCCCGACCCATCCACCTCCCCCGCCGTCACCATCACCGTCGTCTCCGTCGGACCATACGTATTCACCAACGTCCGACCCGCCGACCACACCCCCGCCAACCCCACCCCGATCGGCTCCGCCCCCACCACAACCCTCGACACACCCGCAAACTCACCCGGATCCAACACCCCCAACAACGACGGCACCACACTCGCCGCCACCACACCCCGCCCCCGCACCAACCCCGCCAACAACGACCCATCCGACCGCTCCGCCGACGACGCCACCACCAACGTCCCACCCGACGCCAACGTCACCGCAACATCCAAAACCGACGCATCAAAACTGAACGACGCGAACTGCAACACCCCCACACCCGGCCCCGCACCCAACACCGGACCCAACGCACCCACCAAAGACGCCAACCCACCCTGCGTAACCGCCACACCCTTCGGCCGCCCCGTCGAACCCGACGTATAAATCACATACGCCAAACTCCCGGCATGCAGGGCGACTTCGAGCGGGATGACCGGCGCAGCCGCCAGTTCACGTGCCACGTGCGTGTCGTCCAGGTTCACCATGTGGGCAGCCGAGTCGGACAGTGCGGCCACCTTGCCGCCGCGTCCGACCACGATCCCGGCGCCGCTGTCGGTGAGCATGAACTCCAGCCGTTCCGCCGGATATTCGGGGTCCAGCGGCACATAGGCAGCCCCCGCCCGCCACACACCCACAATCGCCGCCACCATCTCCACACCCCGCGGCAAGCACAGCCCCACCACCGACTCCACACCCACACCACGCGCCCTCAACAACCCCGCAAACCGACTGGCCCACACATCCAACTCCCCATACGACAACTCCACCCCCTCACACACCACCGCCACCGCACCCGGATCAACAACCGCCCACCGCGCAATCCGCCCAGGAACCAACCCCTCCACCACACCCACACCCACACCCACACCCACAGAAGTCGCATTCCACGCCTCGACCACCAACTCCCGCTCAGCCACACCAAACACATCCACCCCACCCACCCGGATATCCGGCGTCTCCACCACCACCCCGACCACCCGCACCAACCACTCCACGAACCGCTCAGCCATCGACGCATCGAACACATCCGCAGCCACGGTCACGACACCCCGCATACCAGCGGGAGCGCCCTCGGCGTCGAACACCTCGGAAGCAGTGACGTCCAGATCGAACTTGGCCGTGACCGTTCTGACGGACTCCGCCGGCGCAGCCAGCACTCCGGAGGCCTGCAACCCGGGCAGGTCGACGACCGCCTGGGCGTTGTTCTGCAGCGTCAACATCACCTGAAACAGCGGATGCCGGGCCAGTGACCGAGTCGGCGCGAGTTCCTCCACCAGCCGCTCGAACGGCACATCCTGATGCCCGAACCCCGCCAGACTCGCCTCCCGGACCCGCTCCAACACCTCACCGAACGTCGGATCACCCGACAGATCCGTCCGCACCACCAGCGTGTTCACAAAGAACCCGACCAGGTCGTCCAACGCCTCATCCGTGCGGCCCGCGACCGCTGAACCGATCGGGATGTCCGTCCCCGCACCCACCCGCGACAACGTCACCGCCAACGCCGCCTGCAACACCATGAACACCGTCACGCCACGCTCACGCGCCACCTCACGCAACCGCACATGCACCCCAGCCGGCACCTCCAGCCCCACCGCATGCCCCTCATGCGACGCGACCGCAGGACGCAACCGGTCATACGGCAACGCCAACTCCTCCGGAACCCCCGCCAACGCCTCACGCCAAAAACCCACCTGACGCGACAACACACTCTCCGGATCCTCCTCGGACCCGATCACTCTCTGCTGCCACAGCACGTAGTCCGCGTACTGCACCGGCAACGGCGCCCACCCAGGCGCACGCCCCTCACACCGCGCCGCGTACGCCACCGACACATCCCGCGCCAACGGACCCATCGACCAGCCATCACCCGCAATGTGATGCACCACGACGGTCAGCACATGCTCATCCGGACCGACCGAGAACAGACGTGCCTGGACAGGGATCTCCGCACTCAGATCGAAGGCATACCGCGCCACCTCCGCCACAACCCCGCCAAGCTCCTCCGCGCGCACATCGGTGACGGTCAGCGTGAACCCGGTCTCCTCGACCGACAGGATCCGCTGATACGGCTCCCCATCCACCACCGCGAACACCGTCCGCAGCACCTCATGCCGCTCCAAAACATCGCGCAGGGCTTCTTCAAGCGCATCCCGATCCAACGCCCCGGTCAGCCGCACCCCGATCGGCATGTTGTAGATCGCGCTCGGACCTTCCAGCTGCGTCAAGAACCACAGCCGGCGCTGCGCGTACGCCAACGGCAACCGCTCCGGACGCACCCCCGCCACCAGAGCCGGACGCGCCACTTCGGCCTGGCCGAGCCTGGTCGCAAGCCCCGCCGGAGTGGACGCCTCGAACAGCGTCCGAAGTGGCACCTCGACACCCAGCACCGCACGCACCCGACTCACCAGCCGCGTCGCCAGCAACGAATGCCCACCAAGCGCGAAGAAGTCGTCCTCGACCCCCACCTCATCCAGGCCGAGAACCTGGGCGAACGCCTGGCACAGGATCTCCTCCTGCACGGTCGCCGGGCCCCGGCCTCCGCCGCTCACATATTCCGGAGCGGGAAGCGCCTTACGGTCCAGCTTGCCGTTCACCGTCAACGGCAACGCATCCAGGACTATGACCGCCGACGGCACCATGTACGCCGGCAACCGCTCCGCCGAGAAGGCGCGCACCTGCCGAGCCAGCCCCTCGGGCACCGTGCCCTCACCAGGAACCGGAACTATGTACGCCACCAGGCGTTTGTCGCCGGGAACGTCTTCACGGGCGACCACCGCAGCCTGCGCCACCCCCGGATGCGCGGCCAGCACAGCCTCGACCTCACCCGGCTCGATACGGAAACCACGGACCTTCACCTGCTCATCCGCACGCCCCGCGAACACCAACCGGCCCCCGGCCGACCACCGCACCCGGTCCCCCGTCCGATACATCCGCCCACCCACCGCACCGAACGGACACGCCACAAACCGCTCACCCGTCAACCCCGGACGACCCACATACCCCCGCGCCACCTGCGCACCCGCCACATACAACTCCCCCACCACACCCACCGGCACCGGCCGCAAACCCTCATCCAGCACATACACCCGCGAATGAGCAACCGGAGCACCCATCGACACCACCGGCCCCGACCCATCCACCTCCCCCGCCGTCACCATCACCGTCGTCTCCGTCGGACCATACGTATTCACCAACGTCCGACCCGCCGACCACACCCCCGCCAACCCCACCCCGATCGGCTCCGCCCCCACCACAACCCTCGACACACCCGCAAACTCACCCGGATCCAACACCCCCAACAACGACGGCACCACACTCGCCGCCACCACACCCCGCCCCCGCACCAACCCCGCCAACAACGACCCATCCGACCGCTCCGCCGACGACGCCACCACCAACGTCCCACCCGACGCCAACGTCACCGCAACATCCAAAACCGACGCATCAAAACTGAACGACGCGAACTGCAACACCCCCACACCCGGCCCCGCACCCAACACCGGACCCAACGCACCCACCAAAGACGCCAACCCACCCTGCGTAACCGCCACACCCTTCGGCCGCCCCGTCGAACCCGACGTATAAATCACATACGCCAAACTCCCGGCATGCAGCTCCATCCCGGACATGCCGTCTCCCGGCAAGCCGGCCCATTCCTCGACCACAGCCCGATCAGCCAGATCGACGCCTTCCATCCCGGCCGCCGACAAGACCCCCATCAGGCCGCCCCGGCCCACCACAAGCTCAGCCCCGCTGTCCTCCACCATGAAGTGCAAACGCTCCGCCGGATACTCGGGATCCAGCGGCACATAGGCAGCCCCCGCCCGCCACACACCCACAATCGCCGCCACCATCTCCACACCCCGCGGCAAGCACAGCCCCACCACCGACTCCACACCCACACCACGCGCCCTCAACAACCCCGCAAACCGACTGGCCCACACATCCAACTCCCCATACGACAACTCCACCCCCTCACACACCACCGCCACCGCACCCGGATCAACAACCGCCCACCGCGCAATCCGCCCAGGAACCAACCCCTCCACCACACCCACACCCACACCCACAGAAGTCGCATTCCACGCCTCGACCACCAACTCCCGCTCAGCCACACCCAACACATCCACCCCACCCACCCGGACGTCCGGCGTCTCCACCACCACCCCGACCACCCGCACCAACCACTCCACGAACCGCTCAGCCATCGACGCATCGAACACATCCGCAGCCACGACAAGCCGGCCGGTGAGGCCGACCGGGGTGCCGTCCGTGTCGAGGGTCTCGGTGAGCATGACGTCCAGGTCGAACTTCGTTTTCCTCGAGCCCGTCAGTGGCTGAGTCGCGAGTCCTTCGACGTCGACGCCCGGCAGGTCGACGACCGCCTGGGCGTTGTTCTGCAGCGTCAACATCACCTGAAACAGCGGATGCCGGGCCAGTGACCGAGCCGGCGCGAGTTCCTCCACCAACCGCTCGAACGGCACATCCTGATGCCCGAACCCCGCCAGACTCGCCTCCCGGACCCGCTCCAACACCTCACCGAACGTCGGATCACCCGACAGATCCGTCCGCACCACCAGCGTGTTCACAAAGAACCCGACCAGGTCGTCCAACGCCTCATCCGTACGCCCCGCCACCGCCGAACCGATCGGGATATCCGTCCCCGCACCCACCCGCGACAACGTCACCGCCAACGCCGCCTGCAACACCATGAACACCGTCACACCACGCTCACGCGCCACCTCACGCAACCGCACATGCACCCCAGCCGGCACCTCCAGCCCCACCGCATGCCCCTCATGCGACGCGACCGCAGGACGCAACCGGTCATACGGCAACGCCAACTCCTCCGGCACCCCCGCCAACGCCTCACGCCAAAAACCCACCTGACGCGACAGCAGGCTGTCCGGGTCCTCCTCGGACCCGGACACCTCCCGCTGCCACAACACGTAATCCGCGTACTGCACCGGCAACGGCACCCACCCAGGCGCACGCCCCTCACACCGCGCCCCATACGCCACCGACACATCCCGCGCCAACGGACCCATCGACCAGCCATCACCCGCAATGTGATGCACCACCAGCACCAGCACATGCTCGTCGCGGCCCACCCCGAACAACCACGCACGCAGCGGAATGCCGACGCTCAGGTCGAAGACGTGGCGCACCGCCTCCGCCACCGCGGTGTCCAGTTCCTCCGGTCGCACGTCTGCGACGGTCAGTGCGAAGCCGCTCTCCTCGACCGGCAGAATCCGCTGATACGGCTCCCCGTCCGTCTCCGCGAACACCGTCCGCAGCACCTCATGCCGCTCCAGCACGTCCCGCAGCGCGCTTTCCAGGGCATCCCGGTCGAGTCGGCCCGACAGCCGTAGGGCCATCGGAATGTTGTACGTCGCGCTCGGACCTTCCAGCTGCGTCAAGAACCACAGCCGGCGCTGCGCGTACGACAACGGGATCATCGGGATTCCTCCTGTTTACGCGTAACCGCGGCGGGGATCGTGTTCCCCATTCGAAGGTGTCGCACCTGAGGGGCATGCCTTCGCAGCCTCCGCTCGAGCGGAGGCTTGATATTCAACTGCCGGTTTCGTCAGGGGCGGCAGTTGTTTTGGGCTTCGAACGGGTCGGTCATCCGTCATCCCTTACAAGACGTGTCCACGGGCGGCCGTAGGCGGAGCCAGTTCACTATGGTCCAGGCCGCATGTCTGATCAATGCCGGTGATCGAATTCGCCGATCGTTCAACTGCGTCCTGACCGCACTTGAACAGACGTGGCCGGCCCCCGCAGAGCATTGCCCGCCCGCGGTCGGGGCGTCATCGCTTGGGATTCCGGGCTTTCCCGGGGTACGTGCGCCGGACATGGGTGGAGCGACCGTTTTGAAACGTTGACTACCCTTTCGGGGGCCTCATTCCACCGCTGTTTTCACTCAGGATGCCCGCATACTCACGTCTCGTAGTGGGCGCAATACGGAATATTTGGCTCCGAATAAACCCCCCTGTCGTCGCGCAGATGTGAATGTAGGGTGGATGCCGAAGAGCGTCCGACAACCGTCATACGGTCGCGTGTCGGCCACCCGGCGACCGTTAATGGCCATACAGACACCGGTCCGGCTCACCCCGTTGCTCCAAGTTCTCGTAAAAGTACGTGGCACGAACCGGCTCATGCACGGCACGACCCACGAACAGCGGTTCCGAGATACTGATTAATCTGGGGGTAGATCTTGACGCAATCTGGAAGTGAAAGGGCCATATCCAGACCGGAGTACGACTCCAGGACTTCGGACAGCCGGATCGCAACCGTACCCATCGCGTCGCTGCTGCGGGGTGACTCGCCTCGTACCGAGGGCGTGGACGCCCAGCACATCGCACGGCTCGCCGAAATCGAAGGACCCTTACCCGCCGTGCTGGTGCACCGACCGACGATGCGGGTCATCGACGGAATGCACCGCTATCTGGCGGCACTCTCGAACGGCCAGAAGACTATCGAGGTCGAGTTCTTCGACGGAACGACCGAAGAAGCGTATCTGCGGGCCGTGCAGGCGAATTCGATGCACGGGCTCCCGCTCTCCCCCGCCGAACGCAAAGCCGCAGCCGCCCGGATCATCGCATCCCTGCCCCACATGTCGGACCGCGCGATCGCGAAGGCGGCGGGTCTGGGTGCCAAGGCCGTGGCCGGCATCCGCCGCCGGATGGACGAGACGCCCCAACTCAACGCCCGTGTCGGCCAGGACGGCAAGGTCCGTCCCCTCAACAGCGCCGAGGCGCGGTACCGGGTCGCCGAGTTGCTGGCCGAACGTCCCGACGCCTCCCTGCGGGAACTGGCGCGGATCACCTGCGTCTCGCCGGCCACCGTCAGCGACGTCCGAAGACGTCTCGCCTCGGGCGAGCCGCCCGCCCCGGAGCGCTCGGGGGGCCGGAGCCAGGCGGACAAGGGCCCGGCCGCGAGCCGGCCCGCCGCCGCGCCTCCCCAGCCGGCCGGGCGTAAGCAGCACCGCCGGATGCGTCTGGTGGCGCAGGATCCCGGAGTGGTGCTCGACAAGCTGTCGCGTGATCCGTCACTGCGTCACAGGGAGGAAGGGCGGCTGCTGCTGCGGCTGCTCCAGCAGCACGCGATCGCCACGCAGGAATGGCCCGCGCTGAGCACCTCCCTGTCGGGCGACTCCAGGGAAACCGTGGCGAGTCTCGCCCGGGAGTACGCCAAGACATGGCTCGGCTTCGCACAGGAGCTGGACGAGCGTCTCCGGGCCGGGCTGCTCGCCAGCGGGTGAGGACGGCCGCCCGGGCGGGAGCAGGGGGCACACGCCTGCGGCCGCGGACCTGCTCCGCTCGCCGCGCCGATGAGGAGCCCGGACCCCGGGTGATCCGGCTGGCTCCGTCAGGGTAATCGGCCCGGGACCGGCTGCGGCCGGAACAGGAACCCGCCCCATCCGGGCACGGCGTCCGTCACCGGTCGCCAGGTGCCCTCCTGCCAGCCGTGCATCATGTACGACAGGGAGACGGTGAGGCTGCGGACGGTGTCGGCCGTGCGCCGCCGGTGGGGGCGCCGGCGCCCCCACCGCAGGAGCAGAGCGGGGCGGTCGCGCAGCAGTGTCGCGAACGCCCCGAGCAGGACATCCAGTTCGTCCTCGCCGAACTGGATCCGGATGAAGTCGACCCGTGTCAGGTCCTTCCGCCGGCTGAGATCGTCCACGGTGGCCGCCCGTGGACCACCCGGGCGTCCCGGCACGAGACGGTGCACCTGCCCGTCCGGGCCCGCGAGGGTCCTCAATGCCGCGATGCACCGCGCGCAGCCGGCCCCGACGTCCACGCAGACGGCGCCGGGTGCCACGAGCTGGTCCAGTCCCGGGGCCTCCGGATGGGGCACCGGCCGGTGTGGCCGACTCTGGGCGACCGGGGAGGCGGGTCCCGGTTCCCGGGAGTGCCGGAGCCCTGGCAGCGCGACGACGGAACCGCGCGGGTCATCCGCTGTGGGGAGCTCGGATGCCTCGGTCGGCGGCCCGTCGGCGCCTTCGCGACCCGGCCTTCCGTGGTCTGCCACTGCGCATCAGTCCTTCCGGGTCGTGTCACCGCGCCGGCATCGTGGCCGGGCGCCCGTTGACGGTTCGAGGCTAGGTTCCTCACCCGCCGGACCGCGTCCCCCACGGTGACGACCCCGTGTCCTTCGCGGCGCCACGCCCTCCCGTCCGGGACCGTCGGAGGGTGTCCTCCCCTGGGCGTGTCATCCCCTAGGCGTACGCCTAGGGGCGGGGCCTGCGTGCTGGTGCCACAGAGGTGGGAGTCGACCCGGGGCGGGTGGGTGCGGTGCGTGGCTCACCGCGCGGCCAGTCCGTGCCGGCCGACCGTCTCGTACAGGGCCTGGAGGTCCTCGCCGCCGAGAGCGTCGGGGCCGTCTCCGTGCGGGACGAGTTCGATGAGCAGGGTGTCGCCCAAGTGTGCTGAGGTGCCCACGAGATGGGCTCGCGCGGGGCCTCCTGCGGGCTGTTCGGCAGGTGTCGGTGTGCAGAACTCAACCCCGGCTTCCAGGAGTGCGCGGGCCGCGCGGGCGATGTCGTCCGTGCGGAAGGTGAGTCGCTGCTCCGCGCGGTGCGTGGGGGGCGGTTGCGGCGTCGTCCCGTGGCGGGGGCCGGTATCGGGCTCCGGGGCCGCGAGGGTGAGGGCCATGTCGTTCTGGAGTCCGGCGAGTTCCACGGCGCGGGGCGTCGGGTCCGCTGCGCTGTCTCCGCGCGGTCGGCGCGGGGTCAGCCCGAACCCTTCCTCGTACAGGCGGACACAGCCATGGAGGTCGGTCTCTCCGACACCGGTCGTCACGCCTTCGAGCCGCACGAGGGGGGCCGCGGGCGTCCTGGGGGCGGGGCTCTGCGGGAGCCGCGCCCAGCGGTGGCCGCCCGGCCGGCCCGCCGGGGTGTGTCCGGCGGGCAGCAGGGTGTGGTTCATGCCGCCGGCCCCCGCGAGGATCGGGTTGCCGCGTGCGGAGCCGACCTCACGGGCACCGGCCCGCAGCGCCCGCTCCGCGGTGGCGGTGACGTCCGTGCAGTGCAGTGCGATGTCGGCGATGCCGTCGCCGTGTGCGTCGAGGAAGCCCCAGGTGGCGGGTCCGGAGGTGACGACGAGGGAGGCGGTGTCCTGCCGTAGCAGCAGGGAGCTGCGGTCGGGGGCGACGGAGTCCGCCACGCACTCGAACCCCAGGGCCGAGACAAGGTACTGGGCGGTCCGCTGCTTGTCCTTGGCGTACAACTCGAAGTACGCGATGCCGTGCCCTGCCATAGGTCTTCCTTCCTGCGCGAGGTGGTCCGGAGGGCCGTGCCGTTCCCTCCGGGTGCCGACGTTCGAGGTGCGCGTCGTGACCGCGTGCACGTCGTACCGCGTGCACGTCGCGAGCGCGTGCGCTGCGGTCGTGTGTGCGGCGCGCGCGGTTCCGGCCCGCAGCTTCGTGTCCGTGGGCCGTGGACGGTGCCGCGTGGTCAGTACTTGTCGAGGAACTCGATCAGGGCCGCGTTGACCTCGTCGGGGCGTTCCAGATAGCCGAGGTGCCCGCAGTCCGCGATCTCCACGAGGTCACAGTCTGGGATGGCGTCGGCCACCTCGGCGACCAGGTGGGGCGGGCAGACTAGGTCGTGGCTGAAGGCGATGGCCCGGCACGGCACCGTGATGCCGCGCAGTGACGCGCGCCGGTCGCCGAGACCGTCGACGGCGGCGGCCTGGCCGGCGGAGGAGTGGCCGCCGCCGGTGAGTTCGAACAGCTCGAGCAGGGGCGTGACAGCGGTGTCGTCGTTGAGGGTCGTCGGGGAGAACATCTCACTGACCGTCTTCACGGCGTCGTAGCCGGCCGGCAGTCGTATGCCGCTCTCCCGCAGCGCGCGGTCGGCGGCGCTCTGGGCGCGCCGGAAGGCGTCGGAGCGGGCCCGGGACGCGATCAGGATCGCGGAGCGGACCAGTTCGGGTGCGGCGAGGGCGAGTTCCTGGGCGATCATGGAGCCGAGGGACGTTCCCACGATGTGGCAGGGGCCCAGTCCCAGCTGCTCGATGAGGCCCCGGGTGTCAGCCACCATGTCGGCGAGGCGGTAGTCGCCCGCGGGGGCGTCCGATGGTGCGATGCCCCGGTTGTCGAAGGCGACGGTCTCGTATCCGGCGCGGTTCAGTGCCGGCGTCTGGTGCATCGTCCATACCCGGCCCGACGCGGACGAGCCCATGATCAGCAGGACCGGCGTGCCGCTGCCGGAGCGCTGGTAGGAGAGCCTCACACCGTTGGTGTTCACGAATGGCATGTCGAGCCCGTTCTCGTAAGGGGGCAACAGGCGCTCTCCGTTCGGTCACCACGGAGAGGTCCGGGTGGCCGCCCCGCCCTCGGCCCCCGTCGGTCCCGGCTCGCGGGCCGGGTGTCGTGCTCGGTGGAGCATGCGGGCTCCGTCACGGCTCACGATGGCATCGCACCTCGGCGGCGATCAAGCGTTGCCGAGTGGGCCGGGGGCGGGGCCGGTGTTCAACCGCTGCGCCCGCGCGGTTGAACGGCGGCCGGCCACAGCGCTTGCGGCGCGGTGCGGCCGGGCCTGCCTCGGACACCAGGGTATGGAAGGTCCGCGGGAGCCGGTGTGCCGGTGTGCCGGTGTGGGCGTCGCGTCAGGCACCGCGCCAGACCGGAGCACGCTTCTCGGCGAAGGCGCGCGGGCCCTCGACGGCGTCATGGCTGCGGCGTCGTTTCTCCTCCCACGGGTACGTCGCCGTGAAGGCCTCTTCCAGCGGCAGGTGCAGGGACCGCTGCACCGCTTCCTTGAGGGCCCGCACGGAGAGCGGGGCGCTGCGCCGCAGGGCGTCCGTCCAGGTGTCCACGGCGGCGTCCAGGTCGCGCAGCGGGACGACCTCGTTGACGAGGCCGAAGCGCAGTGCCTCGGCGGCGCTCATGCGGCGTCCGGTGAGCAGGTATCCCATGGCCTGTTTCAGGGGCATCTGCCGGGCCAGGCGGAAGGCGCCGCCCGCGCCGGGGACCAAGCCGAGCGTGGCCTCCGGCAGCGCGAACACGGCGTGGTCGGCGGCGACGACGAGGTCACAGGCCAGGGCGAGTTCGAAGCCGCCGCCGAGGGCGTAGCCGTTGACGCGGGCGATCACGGGCTTGGACAGGTCGAACCGGTCGGTGAGCCGGGGTGAGCCGGGCTGTCCGCGGCTGCCGAAGCTGGTGGGCGGGGTGCCCTCCCGGTCCAGCCGGGCCCGCTCGCGCAGGTCCTGGCCGACGGTGAACGCGCGCTCGCCGGCGCCGGTCAGCACCGCTGCCCGGATGTCGTCGTCGGCCTCGATGTCGTCCCAGACGAGGGCGAGTTCGCGGTGCATGCGCTGGTTCATCGCGTTGAGCACCTCGGGCCGGTCGAGGGTGACCCGGGCGATCCGGCCGTCCTTCTCGTAGCGTACGCCCGAGTCCCCGCCGCCGATCACGGTGTGCGCCCGGCTGAGGGTGCCGAGGCGTTGGTGAAGCGGCCGACCTTGTCGATCACGTCGGAGCTGTAGAGGCGGAGGGCCTGTTGCAGCGCGAACTCGGACATGTAGCGGCGGAAGTCGTCGGGTGACTCCTCGGACAGGTTCAGCATCCGCCGGTTGGCGAGGACCGCGCTGCCGCGCAGGCGTTCCACGCTACGTTCCACCGCGAGGTCGAGTTCGGTGCGGTCGTGGACCTCGTCGACGAGGACCCGGGCCTCGGGTTCGGTGGCGAAGATCCGCCGTCCTTCGAGGATCATCTGCCGTGACAGGCGTGGCCCCGCGGAGCGGGTCAGCCGGAAGTTGGCGGCGCCCGGGACGATGCCCTCCTGCGCGGCGGGGAGGCTGATGTAGGCGTCGGCGGCTGCGATGACGTGGTCGAAGACGAGCAGCAGTTGGGCTCCGCCGCCGATCGCGAAGGAGTCGACGACGGCGACCCAGGGTTTGTCGGTGGTCCCCGACCGCCAGCCCGGTGCGTCGGTGCGGATGCCGCACAACAGCTTGTGGATGTAGCCGAGTTCGCGGCGGAGCAGGAAGTCGACGAGGGAGATGTCCCCGCTGTGCAGGGCTTTGAGGTTGATGCCCGCGCTGAAGACGCGGCGTCCGCGGTAGCGGGGATGGGTCATCTCGCCGCCGCGCAGGAGTCCGACCTCGACGGCCGGGTCGAGCAGGGCGAGGTCGACCGCGGTCTCCATGTCGTCGACCTGGGCGTTGTCCTCGGCGTTGAGGGCGTCGTCGCGGCACATGGTCAGCCGGGCCACGGCTCCGGTGCGTTCGAGGCGGACGGAGCCCAGGTCGGCGCGGCCGGTGCGGGTGAAGTCGGGCAGCAGTGCGGTGGCGCGCGGGGTCGGGCGGAGCATGGCGTCGAGGAGGTGGGCGCCGGCCAGGGGTGAGCGCAGGATGCGGCTGAAGAAGATGCCCTGGTCTATTTCGTGGCCCTCTTTGCGGGCCTGTGGCCGGCCGCGTTCGGTGGCGAGCTGGTCGTCGGTGGGGACGAGGCCGGGGAAGGCGGTCGCGGCGGCCCTGGCCAGTTCGTCGATGCGCAGGGGGCGGGTGCGCCGGTCGGTGAGTTCGTCGTAGACCGCGTCGGTGTGGGTGTCGAGGAACGCTGCCCGCAGGTCGCGGACGGTGTCGGCGGCCGTGGTGGCGAGGGTCTGCTGCCGTGCGGAGCGTTCGCCGTGCGGGGGCAGGCCGTCCAGCAGGGTCCGGTGGTGGCGTGCCGCTTGTTCCAGGGCCTGTCTGGCCCGGGGCAAGGGTGCGCGGACGTCGTCCGGGTCGGTGTGCGGTGCGGTGGGTTCCGCGGTGGCGGTCATGCCTCGGCTCCTGTCGTGGCGCGGCGCAGGACGCGGTCGCAGGCCGCGAGGTGGGCGCCGAGCGCCTCTTCGAAGCTGGTGCCGGCCGCTTCGTGCAGCAGTTGGCGGCGGATGGCCAGTTCGGTGCCCGAGACGGCACGTGCGCGGTCCGCGGCGAGCCGGAGGGCCTCGGGCACGTCGTCGGTCAGCTCGTCGACCAGGTGCAGGGCCAGGGCGTCGGCGGCGCTGACGGGGGTGCCGTAGAGGACGGCGTGGCGGATGGGGGCCGCGTGGGTGCCGTGTCCGGCGAGCCGGTACAGGGCCATGCCCGGCCAGGTCCCGCCGCCCTCGACGGGGACGACCAGGCGCACCGTGGTAGTGGCGATGCGGTGGTCGGTGGCCAGCAGCACGTCCAGGGCGGGGCCTCCGCAGTCGCCGTCGGCGACGGCGACGGTGGTGGCGGGCAGGCGTTCCAGGCGGCGCAGGACGCGCTCCCACTTGCTGACGAGGGAGACGGTCAGGCCGTCCGGCAGGGGTCCACCCGGGGCGCCGGAGACGTGTACGACGACGCTGGCGCGTCCGTCGAGGTCCTCGGCTGCCTCGCAGGCCGCGGTGACGGCGGCGACGGTGTGGGCGGACAGGGACTGCCGCCCGTCGATCCGCAGGGGGATCTCCTCGGACGCGGGGTGTGCCGCGGCCGTCGGGGTGCTCTTCATCGCTTCTCTCACCTGTTCCGTGGTCACCACTGCACCAGTGCGGTCTCGATGGTCGAGCCGGGTCCCATCGTCATCAATACGCCGTAGTCGCCGGCGTGGGCGGCTCCCTCCCGGAGCAGTCGCTCGTAGGAGAACAGGAAGGACCCGCTGGAGAGGTTGCCGTAGTCGCGCAGGACGCCGGTGGTGTGCCGTAGGTCGTGGCGGGTGAGGCCGAGGTTGACGCGTACGGCGTCGATCACCTTCTTGCCGCCGGAGTGCACGAGCCAGTGTGCGATGTCGCGCCGCCGCAGGCCGGCGCCAGTGAGAAGCCGGTCGACGATCTGCTCGGCGTTGGCTCCGACGACGTAGGGGACGAGCGGGTCGAGGTAGAAGCTGAACTTGTTCTGGTCGTCGTCCCAGTCGTAGCGCATCGCTTCGATGGCGTCGGTGATCAGGTGGCTGGCGAAGGCGAGGATGCGGGGGCCGTCCTGTGCCGGCGGGGTGCCGGCCGGGCCGTAGGCGGCGTCGGGTGGGTCGGCGGTGAGCGCGACGGCCGCTGCGCCGTCCCCGAAGAGGCTGTTGACGACAGCGGTGCGCATGCTGCCGTCGATGACGTAGGCGGCGGAGCAGGCTTCCGCGCAGAGCATCACGGCAACCTTGCCGGGGTTGGCGGTGACCCAGCCGGAGGTGGCGTTGAGGGCGTTGAGTCCCGCGTTGCAGCCCATGCCGACGACGTCGACGCGGCTGGTGCGGGGCAGGAGGCCCATGGCCTTGATGAGGTGGGCGCTGAGGCCGGGGGTGAGGAATCCGGTGGTGGTGGTGCAGCACAGGTAGTCGATGTCGGCGAGGTCGAGGCCGGCGTTCTCCAGGCAGGCGCGGATGGCTCGGGCGCCCATGTCGAGGGCGGTCCGCTTGTGCTTCGCGAGGAGTGCGCCCTGAGCCTCGGGAAGGACGGCGCCGTCGCTGTCCCGGGGCGGGAGGGTGAGGTGACGGCGTTCGATGGCGCTGTTGAGGAAGACCGAGCGGACCTTGGGGTCGGTGATGCCGAAGAGGTCGAGGACTTCCCGCTGGGAGTACGAATGGTCGGTGACGGCGGTGCCGACCCCCATGATCCGTGGGCTGCCTAGGCCCTTGGACGGTGTGGTGACGGGGGTGTCGAGGAGGGCGGTGTCGTGGAGATCTGCGTCGGCGGTCATCGGAAGGTCCACCCCCACATGCGTGGCTTGCTGCGAATGAGACGTCGTGCTGTCGACACGGGACTTCGCTTTCTGTGAGTGACGGGAGGGAAAGGCGGTGCTTCAGCGGGCCCGGGCCGCTTCGGCGGTGATGAACCGGGCGAGCCGGGCCGTGCCTTCGGTGATGTCGGCCTGGGTCAGGTAGCTGATGGACAGGCGCAGGCTGTGCTCGCCGCCGCCCTGGGGATAGAAGTAGGACATGGGCGTCCAGATGACGCCGTGGTCCTCCGCCGAGCGCACCAGGGCGGCGTTGTCGGCGGGGAAGGGGACGTCCAGGGTGAGGAAGAACCCGCCGTCCGGCTCGTTCCAGCGAACGCCGAGTGCGCTGCGCTCGGGTTCGGGGAAGCATTCGTCGAGCCGTTTCAGGATGGCCCGCATCGCCTCCCCGTAGTGCGCCGAGGTGTCGGTGTTGAGTTCCGAGGTGCGTCCGCCGGCGGCGAGGAGCATGCCCGCCACGGCGGCCTGGCTCAGGGGCGAGGTGTTGACCGTGACCATGCTCTTGATCTTGATGAGTTCGTCGGCGAGGAGGCCCTGCCCGCCGTTCTCGTCCACAACCACCTGGTCGGCGACGGCGAAGCCGACCCGGGCGCCGGGGAAGAGGGTCTTGGAGTACGAGCCGAGGTGGACGACACGCCGGTCGCGGTCGAGGGACTTCAGGGTGGGCAGTTGCCGACCGGGGCTGACCAGCCGGTAGGGGCTGTCCTCCAGGATCAGGAAGTCCTCGCGCCGCGCCAGGTCGAGCAGAGCGTGCCGCTCCCGCAACGGCATCGTGGATCCGGACGGGTTGGAGTGGTCGGGGACGACGTAGAAGGCGCGGGGGCGGCGGCCGCGCGCCTTCTCGGCGGCGACCGCAGCCTCCAGACCGGCGCTGCGGAAGCCGTCGGGGCCCTCCGTCACCGGGGTCGGTTCGACGCCGAGCAGCCGGGCGGCCCCGGTGATGCCGACGTAGCACGGGCTGGAGACCAGCAGGGTGTCCCGCGGCCCCGCCAGCAGGGCGCGCAGGGTGAGGAAGATGGCCTCCTGGCAGCCCACGGTCACCACCACGGCCTCGGGCGGCACGTCGATGCCCTCGTCCTCGCGCAGTGACAGCGTGACGAGTTCGCGGATCTGCCCGCCCGTCGGTCCGTACTGGAAGAGCGCGTCGCGGATCTCCCCCGGTGTGGCGCCGCGTTCCTCCAGGTGGTCGAGGTAGCGGCGGATGTGCCGGAAGATCTCCTCGACGTCGAAGAAGCCGTCGTACGGGCGGCCCGGTGCGAACGAGACCGTCCGGGGGTAGCGGTGGGTGATCTCGTTCAGGAAGTTCATCGTGTCGAGGACCGGGTCGCTGACGCTGGCGTGCAGTTCCGCTCTCCGGAGGGTGGCGGGTGCCATGTCTACCAACGCCATTCCTGCTGGCCGTAGAGATGGCCGGCCTTGATGCCGCGGTCGGCGCACCAGGTCATGAACTCCTCGATCTGCTTGATCTGGTACGTGTCGGGGGTGTACGTCGTCGCCATGACGTGGCCGAGCCAGGGCTCCTCGCCCATGGCGTACACGTACGCCTCCTTGGCGCCCAGTTCGGTCATGATCGCGGCGGCCTGCTCGGCGTTGGAGCCGGACAGCTTGCGGGAGTTGCTCATCTTCTTGGTGATCGGGATGGTGAGCAGGGCCTGGTAGAGCCAGGTGAGGGGGGCGCCGTCGCACTCCATGCCGAGGAAGGCGTAGTCGGCGGCGCCCAGTTCCTGCTTGACGTAGCGGTAGAGGGAGGGCTCGATACCGGAGGAGTCGGCGCCGGCGAAGACGTTCTTGCCGGCGAGCCGCACCCAGTACGTGGACTTGGCGCGGATGTCGAGGTCGCAGTGCTCTCCGAGGAACGGGGTGGCCGTGACCTTGCCGCCGGGGAACTCGACCTCGTCGAAGTCGTCGACCTCGATCACCGGGAAGCCCTGGCTCTTGAGCATCAGCGCTATGTTCGGGTCGGCCAGGTTGCCGCGGGAGGACCGGGGCACGACGATCGCGCCGACGCGGCCGCGCAGTTGCAGCAGGGTCTCCAGCACGATGTGGTCCTGGTGCCCGTGGGTGATCAGCACGAGGTCGATGAAGTCGGGCAGGTCGTCGAGGGTGTAGCGGTCGCCGGCCGTGTTGTCGGCGCTGATGAACGGGTCCGTGACGATGGCCGCCTGCGGGGTCTGCATCACCAGACAGGCGTGGCCGAAGTAGCGGATGCGGCCGCCGGACTCGATGTGGCGGTCCTCGGCGAGGGAGGGCCCTTCGCTGAGCATGTGCGACAGCTGTCCGGCCTGGGTGTCGTCGAGGCCGAGGGCCTCGCGCAGGTGGCCGAGGGTGGTGGGCCGCACGCGGGTGCGGAACAGCTCCGCGAGACCCTCGTGGCGGAAGGGGATGTCGAGCTCCAGGACGTCCGGGGAGGGCAGGCGCGGAGTGCTGAGGACGAAGGGGCGCTCGATGCCGGTCTCGAAGGACAGCTGCACCGACTGCCGCGACTCCTGGTAGATGTCGCTCTTGTAGACGACCGGCTCCATGAAGCGCAGCTGCGCCTGGTTGTCGGTGTCGTAGGCGAGTTCGATCAGGCCGCCGAGCTCCGGCGGCAGCTTCGGGTACAGCGGGGTGAGGTCGAAGCCGGTGGCGTTGGCGCGCAGCAGTTCCTGGCCGGCGACGATCGCGTCGGCGAAGCGCAGGATGTGCGCGCGGTCCCGCTTGATCGCGGCGAGCAGATCGCGCACCTCGTCGGCGCGCTCCTCCGGGATGTTGATGAAGTAGCCGCCGCGGAGGTCGGGGTTGTTGCTGGCCGCCACGTGCACCTGAGGGGACTGCAGGTAGGACTCGAGCAGCGGTACCTGGAGGAATGCGAGGTTCATCGCCGACTGCACCGGTGCCGTGGTGTACGGCCACGCGAAAAATCTGTCGATCAGCGGTTCGACGATCACGTTCGAGCGCAGGAACAGCTGCTGATCAGCCATTGGTTTCCCATCTCTTGGAGCCTTTGAACAGGCAAGGGTGCGGCCTCAAGCTAGGCGTGACGGGGCTGACCGATCAATGTCCAACAGATTTAACGGCGTTGTGTTCAACTGCTTCCTCGCAGCAGTTGAACATGCGGAAAGCCCTCTGCAATTCGGGCAGAAAAACGCCGTCTGTTCAACCGTGTACCAGCGGCAGTTGAACACCCCTGGACCATTGTTACGGTTGTCCCATTCTTCGCCGACTCTTCCGTCGCCGCTTCGTGAATTGCCGCCGAATTCCCTATGCAGAAAGGGCCGATCGCGTGCTCCTCGACGAACTCGTGGTGGCTCCGGTGACGATCACGCCGACGAAACCGCTGACGCCGACGCATGTCAAAGGCCTGTTGTGGACCGACATACTGGTCAAGGCGAGCGCGTCGGTCGGGCGAGTTCGGCTGCTGTGGAACAACCGGATGGCGACCCTCACGACCCAGTCGACCGCGTTCTGGCACTACTTGGACCGGGTCGAGCCGGACACGGACTGGAACCTGGAGTCGGCGGCCGCGATCGGTCAGCGTTACGTCCGCTTCCACTCCGAGGGCGGGAGGAGCGACCCACGGGGAGTGGGCGCCTACCTGGAGCGGGTCGACGCGGCCGGGTGGATCCACCCGGCCGGCCGGCGGGTGCTGGATTCATGGCGCGCGGAGCTGGAACTGCTGGGTGTCGGCGATCTCGGCCTCGGGGAGGACCGTCCGCTGGCAGCGGCGGCGGACACGACGCTGCAAGCGCTGGCGGAGCGGGGCCTGTTGATCGACCACCGCCGCTTCGGCGGTCCCGTCCACCTGGACGGCACGCGCTGGGGCCTGCCGCTGCGGCAGCTGGTCGGGAGCGACGGGCATCCCAACTACCTGCTGCCCATCCTGCGCGAGCTGATCCCCGCGATCGGCCCGGGCCGGGTGTTCCTGCTGGTCTTCGACGACGGTCTGGCCGCCGACTATCTGCTGCTCGACCGGGTGCTGACCGCGTTCGGCGCCCGTTCGGTACGGCTCGCGTTCAGCAGGGTGCCCGTCGGTGGAAGCGTCCGCTCCAGCCGGTACGGCGGCTGGAGCGGGACTACGCTCTCCGACCTGTCGGCGGTCTCCGGTTCGGCCGACAGGGCCGCCTACCGGCTGGGGATGCGGCTGTACTTCGCGGGGGTGCTGCCCCGCCGCTCCGAGCAGCCGTTCCGCATGCAGTTGCTGCGCCGATGCGTGGGACGCGCCGCCCGGCTGCTCACCCGCACCGCGGCCGACGTCGACGGGGGCATGCCGCCGGAGGCGCTCTCCCGGTCCCGGGACCCGAACGGCTTCGTCGACCCCTACCGGCTGACGACGTCCCTGCTCGGCCCGCCGCCGGCGGACCCGCGGCTGCTGAGGATCTACACGTGAGCGGGTTACCGGCCGGGGCGCCGGCGGACGCGGCGGCCCTGCGGGACGCGGCGCTGTCCCGGGTGGCGGCGGTCCGTGCGCGGCTGGGCGCCGGACCGGTTCCCGGGGGGCTGGGGGTGGCCGTGGTCGTGGCCGACCTCGACGTCGCGGCGTTCGTTCGGTGCGCCGCGCAGTTCGCCATGGGGGTCCCGGCCGACCTGCGGGAAGGCTGGTACCAGACCTTCACCAGAACGGTGTTCCTGGCGGGCCGGCCGGAGGCCGTGGCCCTCCGGCACCCGCACCGGCTCGTCACTCCGGACGGGAACCTCGCGTGGCACGGCCCGGCCGCACGCGGGGCGCTGCTGCCGCTGTCCCGGCTGCTGCGCTCCTTCCAGGGCCCCCGGCCGGTCGAGGTGCCGGCCGGACCCCTGACCGTGACCGTGCCGGGGCCGCCCTCCGGACACGCCGCGCAGGTGTCGGTCGCGGTCGGCGACGTCAGCACCGGCGCCTACCTGGTCCATGTGCACCATCTGATCGCGGAGGCCGTGCTGCGCGGGCTGGTGGGCCCAGGTGACACCCTCCGGGTCGGCCACCGGCAGTTCCTCGACCCCGCGGAGTTCCACGACGCCCTCGACCCCGCCCGTGCCGGTGCGGTCCAGACCCGGATCGCCGGCAGCGGCTCCGACCCCGACCGACTGGCCCTGTTCGGCGTGCTGACGTCGGACCGCAACGAAGGAGACCACTGACGTGCAGGCCGAACGGGTGCTCGCGGAGCACCGCCGGTTCCTGGAGTGCCTGGAGCGCCCCGAGGAAGTGCAACAGGACCTGCTCCGGGACATGCTGGAGCGCAACGCGGACACGTCGTTCGGGCATGAGCACGGGCTGGCCTCGGTCCGCACCCTGGACGAGCTGCGCCGGGCCGTGCCGATCCGCACCCATGAGGCGATGATGCCGTGGATCGAGCGCGCCATGGACGGCGAGCCGAAGGTGCTGACCACCGACGATCCGGTCGTCTACTTCTCGTCCAGCGGGAGCACGGGCCGCGAGAAGCACATCCCCATCACCCGTACCTACATGCGGCAGACTTTCCTGCCCTTCTACCACGCGAGTTTCGCGCCGCTGCTGCGGACACTTCCGCAGGCTCCGGCCTCGCCCGGTGGTGTGCTGAACCTCTGGCAGGACCCGACCTCGCCGATCACCCGCACCCAGCAGGGCCGGCCGCACATCGGCGCCAGCCAAGTCGACTACCGCAAGTTCGGCGAGGACGCCGCCGTGGGTCTCGGCAACAACGCCGAGTGGAGCCGCATCCCGGAGGCGCTGGCCGGTGACGACCCCTGGGAGCGCAGCTTCTACAAGCTGCGCCTGGCCGCCGAGCAGGACATCCGGGTGGTGATCGGCGTCAATCCCGCGATGGTGGCCGGGCTGCCGTACCAACTGCGGCAGATGTGGCCACGGCTGGTGGACGACATCCGGGCCGGGACTCTCGGCGGGCACCGGCACTCGACGCCGAACCCGGAGCGTGCCGAGCAGATCGAGGAGTACGCGAAGACGTTCGGCACGGTCCACCCCTACCATCTGTGGCCGCACCTGGCCGCCGTGTTCGTGTGGAACAGCGGCCTCGCCCGGTCCTACCTCCCCCGGGTGCGGGAGACCTACGGGCCGGGGGTGCGGCTGTTCCCGGCGCCGATCGCGTCCTGCGAGGGGCCGGCGGCCGTTCCCGTCGACGGGCATCCTCACGGGGCGCCGCTGTACCTGCCGGGCTGCGTCTACGAGTTCGCCCCCGCCGAGCGGCCGGTCACCGCCGGCAGTGAAACGCTGTCGGCCACCGAGGTGGAGGAGGGGCGCGACTACCACCTGGTGCTCAGCCACGTCGGCGGGCTGTACCGGTGCGCCGTCACGGACGTGGTGACGGTGGTCGGGCGGGTGGGCCGTACCCCGCGTATCGAATACGCCGGGCGGGACGTCGCCCGGTCCGCGGCCGGGGAGCGGCTGACCGAGGCCGTCGCGCTGCGCGCCCTGCGGGCCGCCTGTGACGACACCGGCGCGGAGCTGCGCAACGCGACGTTCCGCCTGCGCCCCGAGGACGAGGGGACCGGCCCCCGCTACCAGATGGCCGCCGCCTTCGCGGGGCCACCGGTTCCCGCACTGGCCGCCGCGCTCGACCGGCGGCTGTCGCGGGAGTGTCCCGGATACGCCCCCGGCCGAGACTCCGGGGCGATCGGACCGCTCGAGGTGATCACCGTGCACCCGGACGCGTTCCTGCGGGAGTGGGAGCGCGCCGCACGCTCCGGGCAGCGTCCGCCCCGCATCAAGGACCGTGTCTTCCTGCCCGACGAGGAGAGGTGGGCGAGGATCGTCGCCACCGCGCAGGAGGTGGCGGTTTGACGCCGGAGCGGGCAGCGGGGCAGGGGTCGGCGGACGTGGTCCCCGGCCGGGGTCAGTACACCGAGGACGCCCGCAGACAGCGGCTTCAGTGGCTGCGCGGGCACAGCGGCGCCGCACTCACGTCGCTGGAGCGGACCGGCCTGGACGCGTACAACCTGGTCGGGAACGTGGAGAACTTCATCGGTTCGGTCGAGGTGCCGGTGGGTCTGGCGGGGCCACTGCTGTTCGTCGGGGACGCGGCGCGCGGGGAGGTGGTGGCCCCGCTGGCGACCACCGAGGGCGCCCTGGTCGCGTCGGCGTCCCGGGGTGCCCGAGCGGTGACCGCGTCCGGCGGGGTGACCACGATGGTGCTGTCGCAGCGGATGACGCGAGCGCCCGTGCTCGAGTGCGCCGGCATCGCCGCCGCCCACCGCCTCACCGAGTGGTTGCGGGAGCGGCGGCCCGCGCTGGAGGCTCAGGTCGGGCTGGTCTCCCGGCACACCCGTCTGGTGGACGTCGAACCTCACCAGATCGGCCGGTACCTGCACGTGCGGTTCGTCTTCGAGACCGCCGACGCGGCCGGGCAGAACATGACGACGGCGGCGACCTGGCAGATCTGTCGCTGGCTGACCGACACGCTCGCTGCCGATGAGGGGCTGCGGCCCAGGAACGTACTGCTGGAGGGCAATCTCAGCGGTGACAAGAAGGCGACCGTCGGCTCCATGCTGGCCGGTCGCGGAACCCGGGTGACGGCCGAGTGCCGCCTGAGCCGCGCCACCATGGACTCGGTGCTCAAGACCACGCCCGAGGCCATGGTCAAGGGCCACCTCTCCACGGTTCTCGGCGCCCAGCAGATCGGCATGCCGGGCCACGGCGTCAACGCGGCGAACATCGTCGCTGCCCTGTTCGTCGCCACAGGACAGGACGTGGCCTGCGTCCACGAGTCGGGTGTGTCGATCTTCTCGATGGAGCAGGACGGCGACGACCTGGTCGCCACGATCCTGCTGCCCAACCTGGTCGTGGGGACGGTCGGCGGGGGCACCGGGCTGCCGCACCAGCGCGACCTGCTCGACCTGCTCGGCTGCGCGGGCACGGGCGGCGGCCGCCGGTTCGCGGAGATCATCGCCGGGTTCGCGCTGGCCCTGGACCTGTCGACGATGGCGGCGCTGGTCAGCGGCCAGTTCGCCCAGGCTCACCAGCGGCTGGGGCGGGCCAGGCGGGTGGACTGGCTGCAGGACGGTGACCTCGACGCGGCCCTGCTGCAGCCGGTGCTGACGCGCGGGCTCGGCGACCCCGGCCTGCACGTCACCCGGGTGGTGTCGTCGCCGCCCCTGCGCGGCGACGGGATCGCCGGCGAACTCGGCGCGCTCGCCGAACGGCGCAGGCTGAGCGGGCTGCACCCCCTGCGGGTCGACTGGACCGCCGGCGACGGGTCCACCACCGCGGTCGACCTCGTCGCCAAGGTCAAGCCACGGGGCGAGGAGATCGTCGCCGGAATCGCGATGGTGCTGTCGCTGTGCGGCCCGGAACCGGCGCGGGCGTGGGAGCGTTGGGGCGCAGTCACCGGGTTTCCCGACGCGCACCGCCGTGAGCTGGCGGTGTACCGGCGCACGGAGAGCGCTCTGACGGAGCTCCTGCCGCGCTGCTACGGGATTCTCGAGGACGACGAGCGCGAGGCGTACGTCGTCCTCATGGAGCGGTTGTCCGACGACGGCCGACCGTGGACACGTGACCGGATCGACAGCGTGCTGCGGGGCGTCGGCCGGGTCCATGGGCACTGGCTCGGCCGGGACGGGGAACTGCTCGCCGAGGGCTGGCTGCAGCGCGTGCCGGAGCCGGCAGACCTGGCCAAGGCGCACGAGCTGTGGGGGGCACTGGTCCGGCACGCCGCGCACGAGCAGCCCGAGCTGCTGGGCCCCGCCCGGACGGACGTGCTGATCGGGCTGGTGGAGGACGCCGGACAGTGGGCCCCCGCCGTACACGCCCTGCCCCGGACGCTGGTCCACAACGACCTCAACCCGCGCAACATCGCGGTGCGCGGAGGACGGGTCGCCGTGTACGACTGGGAACTCGCCACGGTCGACGTGCCACAGCGCGACGTCGTGGAACTGCTCGCGTCCACCCTCGGTCCCGACGCCACGGCGGACGACGTCGAGCACGCCCTCACCGCGCACGCCGAAGCCGTGGCCGCGGTGTCGCCGGAGGCGGCGGCACTGGTGGCCGGATGCGACTGGCGCCGCGGCTACCAGCTGGCGCTGCGCACGTTTCTGACGACCCGGCTGACGCTGTACCTCGCCGGGCACAGCCAGCGCGAGTTCGGCTTCCTGCCCGGCGTCGTGGAGACGGCGTTCCGGCTGTGGCAGCTCGAAGAGGCCCGAGAGGACGACTGACATGCGGGCCGCTGTCGTGGGTATCGACGGTTCGGGCAAGACCACTGTGCTGCGCCGGATGCGCGAGCGGGGTGACGTCATCGTCGTGCACGCCATACGGGCCCACGACGACCCGGACAGTCCCTACGCCGCGCTGTCCAGGGCACTGGCCGGGGCGTCGGCCGCGGCGGACGCCCTGGGCCGGGTACAGCTGAAGCTAGCCGTGCTGTACCTGCAACTCTGTCTGTACGGCCCGACGGAGCGGCAGGCGTCGCGGAACGGCCGGCCCCTGGTCTCCGACCGGCATCCGCTGATCGATCCACTCGCGTATCTGCCGATGTTCGCCCGCACCGAACGGGAGGACACTCCTGGCGCGGACGTCGATGCTTGGTGGCGCGGGCAGGAACCACGGGACGCCCGCGCGGTACGCGACTGGCTCGTGGCCCGCACGGGAAGCGCCGACCCGTGGCCGCTGGGCACCGACTTCCTGGACCAGGCGACGAGGCCACTGCAGGACGTACTGGACTATTTGAGCCGGTCGTTCGGCGTGCCGCTGCCGAACGCCGTGGTGCTGCTCGACCTGCCCGTCGAGGACGCCCTGGCACGGACCAGAAGCCGGTCGAGCAGGAGCGAGCTGCACGAGACGGCGGACCTGTTGTCGCTGGCCCGGCAGCACTACGACACCGCTCTGGCCTGGCTGTCGCGAGCACGGCCCGAGGTCTCCGTGCACCGCGTCGACTGCCGCGGCCGCACCGCAGCCGAGGTGACCGAGGCAGTTCGGGCAGTGGTCGCCTCTGAGGTCTGAGGGATAGGGCGGAGCGCGGCACTGACCTCCACCGCGGTACGGGCACTCCCGAATGACGGCGAGGAGGACCCGGTGGCAGTCATGAGCGGCGCCTCGCGCACCACCCTTCGCTGCTCCCTTGCCAAGGTCTTCATTCTGCGAGGCCAGTCGACTCCTGCCACCAACTCGACGGCCATGGAGGTGACTTCGGCCTTCGCGTCAGGTGCGAGTCGGCCTGGACGGTGTGGTTGTTGCCGAAGACCCGGGTCATAGGTCCCGTGCCGGCGTAGCTCTTGCGGCCCCTCACGTCGGCGTAGCGGCCGAGGTCGTTTGAACCTCAACCGCCGCGATTGGCCAACGAGTTGGCGTGCTCGCGGGCATAGACGGTCTCCGTCCGTGCTGTCGGGACTGGCAGTCGGGGTTTCCTGCATCACTGGCATGGGGTGTTGATGGCGATCGGGTGGGGTGACATGCCGGGTCGGCTGTCGGCACTGGGCTCCGTGTTCGCGCTGGGGTTCGCCGCTGTCGCGGTCGTAGTCACGCGCCGTACTTACCAGATCGAGTCCGAACGCGACTACGGAGTCGCCTTCGACGCGGACACCGCCGGCCTCCCCCAACAGCAGTTTGTGGCCGGACTCCAAAACCCTTCCACGACCGACGCGTCGTCTGCCCGCATGACTGGATCGGAGATTTGATCTCCCGTGATCTGGTCGAGCCGAATGCCCTGGCCGCCGAACATCAGAGCGTCTTCCCCGCCCGGGCGCTGTCCGCGTTGACCGTCAACGGACGTCTGTACGGAATACCGACAAGCGTGGACACCGTAGCGCTGATCCACAACACGCAACTCGCGCCGCAACCACCCGAAACCTTGGACGAGTTGATTGCCACAGGCCGGCCGCTGGCTTCGGCTTGGCCGCTCCGGAATCCATCGCCGCGTTCGAGCGGCTGGGGGAACTCGGCGAGTCCGGCCCAGGACCGCTCCGTCGGTCGATCGACCGCGATGAAGCCTTCGAGCTCTTTGCCACGGCCCGTAGCCCCTGCCTGATCAGTTCCTCGGATGTCATGCAGTGCCTTCAACACAGCGAGCACCAAGTCGTTCATGACTACCAGAAACGATCATGCAACCGATGAGAAGCGACTTTGAAAACGCTCCCTACGCTGCAGGCTGCTACGCCTCGTGAACACCCGTCCGGAGACCGTACGTCGCGAGACGTCGAGCCGGTTGCCAGGTCAGCCGAGCTGCCTCAACAACGCGAGGCCGCTTTGATCAAGTTGGTAGAAGACACTTCCGCCGATGCGCTGCTTCCACACAACGCCGCTCCCGGTCAGCACCGCGAGATGTTGGGAGACGGTGCTCTTCGCAAGCCCCAGCGTCGCGGCCACTGCTGTGGTCGTCATCGGTAGTTCAAGGGTGCGCACCACCTGTGCGCGCCCCTTTCCCAGCAGCAACGCGAGCCGGTCCTCGGTTCCGCCGCCGTCGGCTCCGGCCGTCAGTACACGCAGGCGGCCCGTGGCCCGCGCCTGATACGACATGGCCACCCCGTCGCGGTTCTCGACGAGCAACCGGAGACCGCCGGAGAACGCGGTGGGGACGAGGAGCAGCCGGGACCTCGTGATCCGCAGATCGAGATCCCGGTGGTAGGGCACGGTGAGCCGGGGCCTGGACCAGAGCACCCGGCCACCCAGCTCGCCGAGCATCGCCTCAGGGCCCTCGACGGCGAGAGTACGGCCACGGAGCAGGATCTCCTCCTCCAACGAGGAGCGGATCCGGTTCCAGTGGGGAGCGAGCGCACAGTCCCAGTACCGCTTCAGCAAGGAGTAGAGGCCCCGCTCTTCCGGCACGTTGCCCCTGGTGCGGCGCAAGCGGTCCAGTTCGGCCGCGAAGGTGTTCAGCGCAGGGTCCGGAAGGGGCACGAACCCGGGGACGAGGCGCGACAGCCCGGAGTCACGCAGCACCCCGGACAGGTCCCGCCCCAGCCCTGCCGGCATGTTGAGGCGTACCGCTCGCGCCCAGTCCGCGTACGGCGCGGGTACCTCACCCCGGTAGCGGGCGAGGAGACCGAGGCTGCCAAAGGTCTCCCACAGGGGGCTGAAGGTCAACCGCACGGTGCGGAGGGTGTCCTCGTCGACGTCGATCCTGATCACGACGCCGCGTGCCGAACGCGAGATCGTAGTGCCACTCCGCCATCCCCCTGTTCGTCGACCCGTAAGGCCTCTGTCCGGAATCCCAGCGCCGGCTGCGGACCGTCAGGAGACGTCCACCCGCATGGCGATGTCCTGGCACAGGGCGAGCACGTCCTTGATCCAGGGACGAGGGTCGCCGCTCTCGTACGTCTTCATCGTCTCCACCGCCCAGTACTCCTCGAAGGTGAGGACAGCCGGAGAGGCGGCCTTGAACCTGTTGGCACGCCATTTGGGCTGGTGACTGCCGAACTCGCCCTCGCCTTCGAGCAGGGCGTCGACGGCATGGCCGAAGGCCAGTCGGGCCGAGAGCACCGCACTCTCCAGGTCGTCTGCCTCCATCTGCCCCAGCGCGTCCTCGACGTACATGTCCGCCTCCCCCAGGGAACGGGCGATGACGAACGAACGGAACGCCGTCCCGGCGAGACGACCGCGCCGCTCGTCGACCCAGTCGGCGCCGATCAGGGGAAGACAGTGTCTGATGCGGGCGAGCGTGAGTTCCTCGACGGGCGCCAGGACGTTTCCCGCGACGGTGCCCCGCTCGTACGCCTCCCACGAGACCTTGGCCAGCATCTGGTCGATCTGGGCGTCACACCAGTACTTCACCTCCCACCGTTTCTCCTGCGCGTAGAAGACCTCGAGGCTCACGAACGGAGGCTCCAGCGGCACCGGCAGAGCCCCGCTCGTCTCGGCGTCGTGGAGCGGGTTCGAGACGATGTAGATGTCGTAGTCGCTGCGCAGGTTGTGCCAGCCACGGGCAGCGGAGCCGACGACGAACGCGGCCTGGGTGTCGTCGGGGATGAGGTGACGCTCCCTCAGCGGGGCCAGCCAGTCTTCCTCGGTCATCTTCTGCATGCCGTACGCCCTTCTCCTGGACATGTCCGAACTCGATGCCATCGCCGCACAGCACGCCCGGACCCGTTGCTGAGCCCTTGAACGGACTCGTCAGCGGCCCCGCGCGAGCCGGGGCCCCTCACCATTCGACGATCCCCTTGTCCACCAGCTCGCCGAGGAACTCGACCACGTCCGCCAACACCTGCTCCTCGTCGGCCCCGTACTCCTCGGCCACCAGCCGCGCCACCTCGAGAGTGCTCCGGCGGCCGTCCAGCGAAGCGAAGATGAACGCGGCAATGCCCTCCAGGAGCAGTGCCCTGTCCTCGTCCCCGATCAGGAAATCGTCCTTCATCCGGCGGATTCTGATGCCGAGCACCCGGCGCGGCAGGACATCGCTCCGTGCGACGACCTCATCCATGGGGGATTCCCTTCCTTCGCGGCGTTTTCTACACGGGGATGCAGGAGTCCGGTGTCAGGCCCGCACCTCGCTCAGATCTCGAAGCTTCCGCACGGTGCTCATGACGAGTACGACCGGTGCGAACAGGAATCCGGCGCACACCATCCACAGCGCCGTGTGCAGGCCGAACGCGTTGGCCAGTACACCGCTGAGGAGGGCTCCCAGGGGAAGTGCGCCCCACGAGATGAAGCGCACCGTCGCCATGACCCTGGAGAGGAGATCCGGCGGTGACTCCACCTGCCGGTGCGTTCTGGCCATGATGCTGCCGATCACCAGGGCCATCGCCACTCCGGCGTTGCCGATGACGAAGAAGCCGATGGTGCCCCGCGTGGTCGTCATCGGTATCAACAGTGCGAGGACACCGCCGGCGACCGCTGACACGATCATGGCGCGCGCTGTTCCGATCCGCGCCGCGAGCCTGGCCGCCACCATCGAACCGAACAGGGCCCCGACTCCGTCCGAGGCGATCACGAGGCCGACCACGGTGGACGACGCTCCCACCTCCCGCACCAGGTAGAGCGGGGTCAGCGCCATCAGGGCCGCGGTGCAGAAGTTGCTCAACGCCGCCCAGATCATGCACGGTCTCATCACGGGATGCCGCAGCACGAAGAGGCATCCCTCGCGGATGAGCGTCCATACCGGCACCTGCGGCTGCGCCTTGGGCCTCCGCTCGGGAAGCGTCCACAACGTCGCGGCCGACAGGAGGTAGCTGACGCTGTCGATCAGGAGGACGTCGACGGCTCCCACGACCTTGATGAGCACCCCGCTCAGAGACGGTGCTCCGGTCGAGTTGACCGCGTCCGTGCCCGAGATCAGGCTGTTGCGCGCGGTGAGTTCGTCCTTGGAGACCAGCGCCGGCAGGAAGGTGGAGCTGCCGACGTCGAAGAGTACGGTCGCCAGACTTGTGATCAGGGCTGTCAGCAGCAGATGCACGAACGTGAGCCGGTCCAGCCACCAGGCCACCGGCACGGAGCCCATGGCCGTCATACGCACCAGGTCCATCGTCACCTGCAGCCCGCGCAGGGGGACCTTCTGCACGATGACCCCGGCCGGCAGCCCGAGGAACAGCCAGGCGGCCTGGCTCGCGGCGGCCAGCAACGTGACCTGGGAGGTCGTGGCATGCAGGTTGGTGAGTGCCACGAGTGGCAGCGCCACCGACGTCATGTTGGATCCGGCGCTACTGACGGTGGAGGCGAACCAGAAGCGCCAGAAGGTCCGGGAGTCGTTCGTGCCGCGGGTGGCGGCTTGGCTTGTCGTCATCCGGTGAGCTCTCTGGAAGCATCGCCGCGCTCCTCGTACCCCGGTCCCAGCAGCTCGGACTCCTCGAACGCCGCGAGGGTACGCATGTTTTCCAGCGCTCCGACCTCGGCGAGGTAGCGGGTCAGTTGCGACGCCGCTGCGGCGACATCGCTCTGGATCCTGTGCTTCGGCCAGCTCTCCGCGACGACCTGGTCGATCTGCTCGCTGGTCAGGCCGATGTCCCGAAGGTGGTGCGCCGTCTGCGCGTAGTCGGGTTCGAGGAAGGCGTAGACGGCCGCGGGGATCAGCGGGCCGAGGGCCTGTCGTTCGGAGCGCCCCAGGGCCGGCCACAGATGGGAGAGCACGGACCTGAAGTAGACATGGTGGCGGCCTTCGTCCTCCGCGTGGTCACGGATGATGTTGCGCACGGACTGCGGCAGTCTGCTGTCGCGAGGGATCTGGGACAGCATCCCCGAGATGAGGGTCTCGCTCACGATGGCGAACAACAGTCCTTCCACGCCCCTCAGATGCTGCGGCAGCCGGCCGCGTACCTCGTCGAGTCGCAGCAGGAACGCGGGGGGAACGCGAGCCCCTCTCCGCAGCCATGGCACGCGGGTCTCGGCCTCGATCTCGCAGGCGAACTCATGCGAGAACTGGGCGTGCCAGGCCTCGTCCGTGACGATCTTGTACGCGTCGGACCTCATGTGCCCGGGGAGGGCAAGACCCGAACGGCCCCGGCTGATCTTCGTGGCGACGGGGATGACCGCGAGGGTCTCCAGCTCCGTCGTGAACTCCAGGTAGTCGTACAGCCGTTGCAGGAGCAGCCCCTTCACGACGGCACTCCCCTTGGCCGCGACCAGGGGGTGCCGCACCACCGGGTACAGCTCGGGCGGGAAGTAGAGTTCCAGCTCCGCGGCGGCGAAGTGCCGACGGGGGCGGCGGCGTACGCTCGCGAGGTCGTCCCAGCGTTCGAAACGGCTCACGTACTCCGGACCGCGTGGCCGTTCGGCAGCCTCTCCACGGAGCAACTGCTCCTCGAACCGCTGGAGATACATGGGTGCTCCCGTTACGCGACGAAGAGGATCAACCGCTGGTCGACGAGTGTGTCCAGCTCCTCCTCCACGGCCGTGAGTTCGACGCGTGCCTCGCTGAGCACCGTGGCGAGTGTGGCCGTCCCGTCGATCCGCTGCAGCACCCGGACGATCGGGCTGTCCGGTTCGAGTACGAACTCGATCTGCCCGTCGTTCGCGAGGTACCAGTCGCCGCTGTCGTGGGACAGGAGCAGAAGTCCCTTGGCGGAGACGGGTACTCCGTCCAGGTCGTGGCTCCGCCTCGGTTCGAAGAGCTGCTGGGTGTCGGCCACCGGATCGCTCTGCACGCGGAGTTCGGAGCGCACCGTGCCCGCGTTCATCGACTCCAGCTGCGGCGCGGACGTCACCATCTCGGCGAGCAGACCCATGTTGATGATCCGTGTCAGGAGTTCCACGGAGGGCGAGTCGCTCGTCCCGTCCGCGAAGTCGCTCAGCCGCCGTCGGATCACCCCGGCGTCCAGGTAGGCGTCGGCGCCCGGCGCCGCCAGGGCACGCTCGACCAGTTCCTGCCCGTTGCCGTTCATCAGCCTCACCAGCATGCCGTAGGCGTGGTGGGTGCCGCTTCCATAGAAGAAGGGGCCCTTGGGCCGTTCGGCTATGCGCTGCGGGAGCCGCGATCCCACGGCGTCGCGGAGTATCCGTTTGTCCCACAGCAGTCGGGGACGCAGGTGCTCCGGGATGGACGAGGTGAGTTCCACGATCCGGTGATCGAGGAACGGCACGCGTGCCTCGACACCACTGCCGGCCGCGGTCCGGTCCTCGTGCCAGACGTTGTACTGCTGGATCTTGCGGTACTCGGACAGCACGTACGACGCGTAGACGTCGGCGCTCCGGGTCCTTCCCAGGGAGTCGAGGGCGTCGTCGGACAGGAACGACTCGTCCTCGCCCCACCAGTGCCGGAGGCCGGGCAGCCGGTCGAAGTGCGTGGTGCGGTTCATCCCGGTCAGCCCGGCGAGGAAGGACGGCCAGTCGTCGCTCATGCCGTCGGAGTAGCCGCCGTTGAACTCGTCACTGGCGGCTCCGAGCAGCATGCCGCGCAACTCCGGCCGCACTTGGCGGGCGAACCGATGGAGTTCGTGCTTGTAGTACACCTCCGGGCCGACCATGGGGCTCTCGGTGAGCCAGACCAGGCGCCGCCACTCCTCGGGTGTGGGCGTGAGGTCGGGTTCGAAGAGCACCTGATGGTTGTGGACCCCCCACAGACGGGACAGCCAACTGGCGTGCTCCGCGTCCCCGTTGGCGTGTGTGCCACCGCTGAGGACGGTGAACGTGTGGATGTCCTCGACCTGCGTCCTGGCCAGGGCCAGGACGATCGACGAGTCGATCCCTCCGGACAGGAAGAGCCCCAGTTCACTGTCGGCGGTCGCGCAGTCGCGGATCGACGCCTCCAGCAGGTCTCCGTACCGCTCGATGAAGCCCTCGGCGCTGGTCGACTCGTCCGCCTCGGTGGGCAGTTCCCAGTAGCGGTGCTCCGTCGTTCTGCCGTCGCGGAGGTCCACGCGGAGCACCGAGGCCGCCGGCACGCTTTCCACGCCCTCGAACCAGGTGCACATCTGTTCCGCGCTGAACCGGGGTGCGGCGGCGAGGGCGGGCAGGGCCAGAGCCTTGTCCCATGCGAACCGGCGGGGCGTCGCGGGGTCGGCGAAGAGGCCCTTGATCTCGGACGACAGGACGATGCGCTCGTCCGTGCGGTGGTAATACAGCGGCTTGATGCCGAAACGGTCGCGCGCCAGGACGAGTTGTCCGCGGGCACGGTCCCAGAGGACGATCGCGAACATACCGCGCACGTCGCGCAGGAAGTCCAGGCCGTGCTGCCGGTAGAGGTAGAGCAGGACCTCGCAGTCCGAACCCGTCTTCAACCGCACGTCCGACGGAAGGCCGGCGGCGAGCTCCTTGTGGTTGTACACCTCACCGTTGGCGATCAGGACGAGATTGCCGTCGTCGCTGACGAGCGGCTGGGTGCCGTCCTGCGGATCCACCAAGGACAGCCTGGTGAAGGCAAGACCCACCGGACCGCTTCGCAGCAACTCGCGCTCGTCAGGGCCACGGTGGTGCAGCAGGTCGGCGAAGTCGTTCAGAAGGGCATCGAACTCCGGCCCGAGGTCCTGTCCGTCGAGCCGGGCAACGCCTGCGAGTCCACACATGAATCGTCCTTCAGTGGTGCGTTACCCGATTCCCGGATTTGAGCGGTAAGTGCGCCCCGGTGACGGGGCGCACTTACCAGCGGCCATGATCAGACCGTCCCACGCAGGACAGTGCCCTGGGTGACGGGCTTGGCGGCGGGCTTCGTGTACTTACGCATGCAGATCCCCTCCTCTCGTAATGGCGTACCGGCTCAGACTCCTGCGGCATTGAAACCGCTGGTGTCCGGTTCACCGGCCGATGAAGTGAAGCACGGGAGCAGCGGGCTCGACCAGATGTTTCGCCTCTCACCGAATCACCCTTTCCATTTGTCCGGATCGCGCGCGGATTGCCAGGAGTGCGTCGGCTGCTCCTCGTTCTTCGCGCCGCCATAAAACACCCCCGTCACTGTCTCGACCTGCACTTGTCATTCGGTGTGCGCGGCTGTATAGATGGAATGCTCCCTGGACGTGTGCGGCGTCACCGGCCGGATGCGTCGAATGCCTCGTACGGCCTTTCTTTCCTCTCATATAGCGGCCCGAATAGAGAGGTGCGCGGAGCCATCACCCGCCCTGCCGAAATCATTGATCTCGGAGTGAGATTGTGACGCACAGCCAGGACCATCCATCCTCAGGTGCCACGGACGCGACCGGGGAACTCCGTGATGTGTGGCACCGTTTCCCGGGCCGCTCATGGCCGGGAGAAGTCGCCGACGAGGACAGGGAACTTCTGGGCTGGATCGGCCCGCTCGCCGTGTCGGCACAGGGAAACCTGCGCCGACGGCTCGGTGAGTCGAATCCCGGGCTGGGCCTGCTGGACCACTCCCACGCGTTTCTCGCGCTTCCTTCCTCCCGCTTCCTGGCCATGGTGAAGCCGATGTTGGTTGAGGAGCTGAAGGCGGCACGGAGGAACCGCGAGCCGGACGCGCAGGATGCGGGAAACCGAGGTTTCGAGCGCTTCACCACCTCGCTCCGTGACCCGGAGACCGCCGTCGGCCTGCTGCGGAAATACCCCGCGCTGGCCAGGGAACTGGTCGCGGAATTCGACCGCTGGGTGGCCTTTCGTCTGGAATTCGTGACGAATCTGGTGACCGACCTGCCCCTCCTCCGCGAAGGGCTGGCGGTGACGGCCGCGTCCGCGGCCGATGTGGAAGCCGTCGACTTCGGCGCGGGAGACGCCCACAACGAGGGGAAGGCGGTGGCCGTGGTCTCCTTCCATGGGGGACCCAAGGTTGTTTACAAGCCGCGCTCCCTCGCCTGCGACGCGGTGTTCGCGGAATTCGTCGACTGGCTCGGCGACCGGGGTCTGACGCACCGTCTCCGCGCCGCGCGCGTCCTCGACCGCGGTACCCACGGGTGGTCGGCGCACTACGCGCCGGCTCCGTGCGCCGACGACGGGTCCTTGCGACGCTTCTACTGGCGGCAGGGCGCGTTCCTCGCCGTGTTCCACCTGCTGCGCGGCTACGACATGCACTTCGAGAACCAGGTGGCGGTCGGTGACAACCCCGTCTACTTCGACTTGGAAGCGCTGTTCCACACGGAGCCCTCGGACCCGGGCTGGCTCGACGACGCGGAGGACGTGGTGGCACGGCGTCTCCGCGACTCCGTGCTGGCGGTGGGCCTCCTGCCGCACCGGCTCATCCGGACCGACGAACACGGCGTTCGGGCCATGGAGATGAGCGGCCTGGCCGGTGGTGCGGCACCTGGCGAGTTCTGGGCCCACCCCAGCACCGAGTACCGCGATCCCGGCACGGACCGCATGGAACCGGTCCCGGCGTTCCACTCGGTCGGGGAGTACGGCAACCGCCCCTCCGCCGTGGGCCGCAGTCACGCCCCGGAGGACATGGCTGATGACCTGATCTCGGGCTTCACCCACTGTTATCGCCTTCTGCTCGCTCAGCGTCCGGCGCTGTCGCGGGCCGACGGGCCGCTGGCGCGGTTCTCCCAGGTCCCGGTGCGGGCGGTGCTGCGCGACACCTTCCAGTACCGCGCCGTACTCACCGAGTCCTGGAACCCGGCCCTGCTCACAGATCCGGACCAGCGCCACGCCCACCTCGGGAGCCTCGCACGGTACGACGTCGGCAACGCCATCGAGGACAGCGAGTGGCGGCAGCTCGCGTGCGGCGACATACCCGCCTTCCAGACCACCTCGGACGGCACCGATGTCAGAGACCACTCCGGGGTCCTGCAGAGGGACTTCTTCTCGCGAAGTGGCGCGGACGGTGTGCGGAATCGCCTCGCGTCCTTCTCGGAGGAGGACCTGCGGGAACAGATCTGGTTCGTCGAGACTTCGTTCGCCACCCGCCAGGAGGGCGGTCACCTGTGCCGCCCAGGTTCTTCCGCGTCCGGGGCCGCGTCCCCCGGTCTCGATCTGGATCTGGATCTGGCAGTCTCCGCCGCCCAAGGCATCGGGGACCGGATATGCGACTCGGTGATCCATGGCGAGGGAGGACTGGTCGAATGGCCTTCGCTCCGCATGGCGGGTGACCGTTACTGGTTCGTGGAGGCCGGTGGTATGGGCCTCTACCGCGGTGTCAGCGGCATCGCGCTCTTCCTCGCCGAGCTGGGCCGGTTCACCGGTACGGACCGCTACCGCACACTGGCCCAGGACATCCTCGCCGCCCTCCTGGACCCCGACGACATGCCCGAACCGGAGGAGCTGGCGGGCCTGGACATCGGGGGATACGGCGAACTGGGGGGTGTTCTCTACCTCCTGACCCGGGTGGGCGAGATCTGGGATGCCCCCGAACTCCTCCGTTCCGCCCACCGGCTCGTGCCGGCGTTCACCGCGGCCCTCGACGCACCGCAGCCCCTGGACGTCATGACCGGGGTGGCCGGGGCGGCACTGGCCCTCGTCGCCCTCCACAGGGCCGACCCCCGCGCCCAGGCCCTGGAGGTCATCCGTGCCGCCGGGGCGAAGCTTGCCGACATGGAGGAGTCCACCGCCCCCGGATTCGCCCACGGCCTGGCGGGCAGGGCCCACGCGTTGACGGCTGTCGCGACCCTGACGAGCGACACGACACTGCTGGACAAGGCGGCCGAGGCGCGCAAACGCGTCGCCGGCGCGCGTCTTGCCTCAGCCTCCTGGTGCCGCGGGAACGCCGGTCTCGTCATGGCCGAAGTCGGCAGTCAGCGACTCGTCGACGGTGTCGGGTACCAGCGGCACCCCGGGCTGGACCTCGTCGAAGCGGCCGCGGTCCAGGGGGTCTGCAACGATTCGCTCTGTCACGGCACACTCGGTCTGGTCGAAGCGCTCCTGACCACCGCCGAGCACACGGGCAGCGAGGAACTGCTGCGAGCCGCGCGGGGTGCGGCAGCCGGCGTCGCCCGACGGGTGGCCGTCGGGCGGGTGGTGACCGGTGCCCCCCGGGGCACGTGGACGCCCGGTCTCCTGGACGGAGCCGCCGGAATCGGGTACGGCCTGCTGAGGACCGCGGCACCGTGGCGAGTGCCTAACGTGCTCCTGCTGTCCGCCCTGTAACAGCCCACCTGGTGACCGACGCGACAGATCCACCGGCCGCCGTGGCCCAGCGCTGACCGGCATGGTCCCCTCAACGCTGACGTGGGGCATGAAGGGGGCCGGAACTGAAACTCGGCGACATCACTCCCATGAAGCCACACCCCGATGTGCTCGCATCAGTGCGCACATACCGGAAGCGTGTTGAAAGTCTCCACCAGTTTCCGTGAGCCCGACATCATGGTCAGGACGAAAAGGATGAATCAATCGCTTCACCGGGCGCCTCGCATCGCCGACGAATCGAGGTCTCATCCACAACGACGTCCCGCATCATTTCCCTTGTCCAGAAATGCACTCAGTGAACGATGCACACTCGAACATTGACAGCCGGACGGAGTGCAATCATGCTGTCACGCATGCCTGCTTTTCCACGGAAGGAAAAACCCTTCACGTACTTCAGCGGCGACGCTGCTCTCTACGACCAATCAAGGCCCGCATATCCGGAACCGATGATTTCTCGAATCGTCGCCGCGATGCCTGGACGTAGCGTGGTCAATGTCGGGTGCGGCACCGGCATCGAGGCCCGACAGTTCCAGGCGGCCGGGTGCACCGTGCTCGGGGTGGACCCCGATGCGCAGATGGCGGAGTACGCCCACAGCACCGGTGTCGAGGTCGAGGTCGCGGCGTTCGAGACCTGGGCTTCGGCGGGCCGCGTGTTCGACGCGGTCGTCGCCGGGACGGCCTGGCACTGGGTGGACCCGGTGGCCGGGGCAGCCAAGGCAGCACGGGTACTGAGGCCCGGCGGCGTGCTCGCACCGTTCCACCACTCGTCCCACACCCCGCACGAGCTGGTCGATGCCGTCGGCGGGAGCGCGCTGCCCGCCTGGACCACGCGCTCCGCGGAGGCGTACCAGCGAGTCGCGCCTGACTCCGAGTTCGACGCCGCCGGCCGTCGGAGATCGGCCATGGATCTCTATCAGCCGATGTTCGACAAGATCGCCGACGCGATCCGGGAGACGGGCGTTTTCGGCCAACCCGAGGAGTGGCGGCTCGACTGGGAGCAGAGGTACTCACGAGACGAGTGGCTCGCCCTGGTCCCCACGCAGACCGCCCTCGCCGGGCTTTCGCCGGACAGGATGGCTCAGATACTGGAAGCCACGGCGAAGGCAATTGACAAAATGGGCGGCAGCTTCACCATGACCTACACCACCGTCGTCGTGACGGCGGTGCGTGCGAATACCGGGAGCTGGGTCGGTCCGGCCGAGCACGGCACCCTGCAGAGCTGACTCGTCCTCATGCAGCTTCGGCGCTCGTAAACACCGCGGGAGAAGGTTCTCTTGAGAGCCCATCAGCACACCGGATACACAGAAGTCGGTTCCGCCGATGAATTGCGCGGGCTGCTTGGTGAGCCCAATCAGCGCGCGGTGAACAGGGCACGCCCTCGGCTGCACGAATACGACAAGCAATGGCTCACCATCTCGCCGTACTGCGTACTGGCGACTTCGGATGTTCACGGCAGATGCACGGCATCCGGGAGGGGTGACCCTGCTGGGCATCTTTTCCACGTCCTCGATGACACGACGATCGCCCTGCCCGAACGGCCCGGCAACAAGCGTGGCGACAGCCTCTTCAATATTCTGAGCAATCCACGCGTCGGGATCATCTCCCTGGTCCCCGGCTCCACATCGGTGCTGCTCGTCAACGGGCGAGGCCGCGTTCTCCGGGACGCGCCCTTCTTCGAAGCGATGACGCTCCGCGGGCACCGACCGAAACTCGCACTGCTGGTCGAGGTGGAGGAAGTCACCTACAACTGTCCCAAATCGTTGATTCGGTCCGGGCTCTGGCAGCCGGAGAGCTGGCAGCCGGAGGTGCTTCCCTCGCTCGCCACGCTGATCAAGGCGGTCGAGGCACCTCCTCAGACCGTGCAGGAGCTGGAGGACCACTACGCCCCGCAGAACTACTCCAAGCGTCTCTACTGACCAGCTCCCGGAGGGGAGTTGCGGCCTCCCGGTCCTGTCGCGCCCCTCATCATGAGGCGTACGGAACCAGGGGCGGTATCCCCGGGACCACCTCAGTCGGCCGACGGCCCAGGCGGCTTCTGGCCGCGCAGGAAGCCTGCCAGAACGGAGTAGTCCAGGTCCCCCAGTCCCGCAGCCATCGCCTCCCCGGCCAGCAACCGCGCCTGCCCCGCCAGGCGCAACCGCGTTCCGTGGTGGGCGGCCGTCGCCTCCGCGATCTCCATGTCCTTGGCGAAGAGCCTCAGCCGCGAGTCCGCGGGGAACTCGCCGCCCTCGATCATCGCCCGCTTGCGGACAACCAGTGGCCCGACCCGGGTGCGCTCGAGTTCGTCGAGCGTCAGGTACGGGTCGAGGCCCAATGTGTCGGCGAGGGCCAGTCCTTCGGCCAACAGAGCCATCATGGGCGAGACACACGCGTTCAGGACGCATTTCAGAGCCGCCGCGGCTCCCAGCGGGCCGCAGGGCACCACCGTCCCCAGCGTCTCAAGTACCGGCCTGGCGAGGGCACATGCCTCGTCGCCACCACCGGTCAGGACTCGGAGCTGCCCAGTCACCACCTGGGGAACGCTGCCCGTCACCGGCGAGTCGAGCAGGTGCACGTCCGGCGGCAGCCCCCTGGCCAGCTCGACGATCTCATGCGGTGCGATCGTCGACATCTGCGCGATCACCCGCGGCCGGCCGGCCACCATCCCCTCCGGCCCGCTCATCACCGACCGCACGGCGTTGGCGTCGCTCACCAGCACGATGGCCACCTGGGCACCCGCCGTGGCCGCCGCGGGTGACGGTGCCACCGTCACCCCGCTCTCCATGAAGGGCGCAGTCCTGGCCGGAGTGCGGTCCCACACACTGACGCCGTACCCGGCTTGCGCCAGCCGTACGGCGACCGGCCCACCCATCAGTCCGAGGCCGCAGACTGCCACGGCGATCACCCGGCCTCCCAGCGGAACGTTGTGGTCTCGACGTGTCCAGCCCCCCGGCACCGAACCGGACTCATCGCACCAGCTCCACTGCCCCCGTGGGATGCGCACCGGACAACGTCCGCGCCGAGGCCAGCAAGGCATCGAGATCGGCGTCCGACCCGGACACGTGCAGGTCGGTGAGCATCCCGCTCGGCGGCATCAGCGCCTGGAGCCACGCCGGGCACGACACCTCCACCGGGTCACCGCACGCCTCACGCCATTTCGCCGAGAGGGCGATGTCGAACCCGGTACCCGACCGCCTGGCCGTGATCTCAGCCGGTCCACGCCGCGAGCGGTACTTCGAGGGCGCACTGTGTGCGGCGTCGGCGCCCGTCCCGTCGTCGGCGGGGCCCGAGTACATGTTGAACACCATGGCCGGACCGTCGAGCACGTACGTCAGGTGCCAGGCGCCGAACGGCACCACCGCCAACTCCCCGGACCGGCACACCTGGAAGCCCACGAACGCCTCGTCGCCGGACTCGTCGGCCATGCTGCTCAGCATGAGCACACGCCCGCTGAGCACCTGGAAGATCTCCAGCTGGTCGGCGGGGTTCCAGTGCCCGGTCGAGCGGAATGGCTCACCGCCGGGCAGCGTGCCGTGCTCGTAGACGACCAGGTCGGCGGACCATAAGGTGCCCCCGGCTCCCGCGGGGCCCTGCTCGGCCACCCGAGAGGGAAGCACGTCCCGGGCCGCGGAGTACAGGCGCGGATCGGAGCCGTCCGCGACCGCCGCCGCCATCGCGGCCGAGTCCGCGAAGAGTGCCTCTGGCCCGCTCTCCGCACCCTCTTGGAAGAAGTCCGAGAGACGCCGCTCCATGAGACGGTTGCCAGTGAGCTCCACAGAACACCTCATATCGTCATGCTCGAACATCCTTCGAGCGGTATCAGCTCTTACGAAAGCGGGGCGAACGGGATTTGCGACGGAGACCGGCCTCGAAGGGAGTCCTGGCGACCGGACAGAGCGGTCACTGCGGGGATGAGGAGGCCGTGGCCCACCCGTTGATCGTTGCCAAGCAGTCCAGATGCGCCGCGGGGTCGCTCTCGGGATCGTCGGGACCGGACAACAGGTTGTCGAGCAGCAGTAGCCCGCTGAGGTAGAGGCCCAGGGCGAGTTCGCGGCGAGCGGCCCATCCGGAGGCCCCGGGAAACTCGCGGTCCGTCCTGTCGGAAAGCCGGCAGGCCGCCTCCGACAGGACGTGGAAAGTGTGCGTGTAGAGGAGCCTTCGGGGCCACAGCGGGTCGCTACGGCTGAGTTCACGGAAGAACTCCACAGTCATCAGCATGGCGGGCAAGTCCACCGCGGCGCTGCCGTACGCCGGGAGCGGGCGACGCAGCCGAATCTCGTGGCTGAGGGAGCTGTCCTGGCTGATCTCGAATCCACCGCCGATCGCGGCATCGAACAGGGTCAGACTGAACAGCGCCTTCGCGGCGTCGTACACCGGATCCCAGTATTCCTCGATACCGCGCGGATCCAGCACGGTGAACCGCGGGCCGGGTATCGGGTCGACGCCGCTGCCGGGCCCCTCCTCCGTGCGGATGATGAGGTTGCCCAAGTTCAGGTCGCCATGCACCGGGTAGTACAGCCGCGCCGGCTCGATCGCGGCGAGCACGTCCGGCCGAGAAGCGACCCGGCGGAGCAGCTCGCGGACGGACGGAACCCGGCGCCCGTTCACCCGCAGCTCCGTATCTCCCACCAGCGGCCCCAAGTGCTGCTGGAGCAGTGGCAATCGGCGAGAGAGACGGTCCATGTGGGTGCCGAAACCGTGGCCCGGCGGGGCTGGCACCACGTCGGCCGCGTAGCCATGGGTGCCGAGCACCGCGAACACCGACCGCAGCGTGGCCAGGAACCGTCGCCTGCCCTGATCCCCGTCGTGCAGCAGCATGGTGGGAGAGACCCCGTCGATCCGGGGCATCGCGTACGCTCCCCAGCCCGGCCCCCGCCACTGGCCGACGAGCGGCACGTAGTAGGGCGAGAGGTACGGCAGTTCCCTGTGAATCCGGGAGATCTGTGCGGGCTTCCGGAGGAAGGAGCCCAAGTCGTGGCCATCCACCACACCGGCTCCGGCGCGCAGGACCTTGACCACGACCGCCTTCGCGTCCTCGTCCTCGCACAGGTACACGTGCGCAGGAGTACCGCCGCCGCCGAGTGTGAGCGCCCGCCGCAGCTTGAGTTCCTCGCGCACCCCCGGGGGGATCTGTTCCAGGGAGTCCGCTGCGGAAGAAGGCACCCCCGTGCTGATCATCGATGTATCCGCCCTTCGCACCGCGTACGAATTGACAGTGGTCGCGCCTTCTCGCCGGTTGACGCCGGGCCCGACGCACTCGCACCCGGTGGCGCTGTCACGCGACCGCGACCGCGCGCGGGCCGGCGCAGAACTACGCAGTCCCCTGAAGGGGCCCGGCCGCCTGCCACGCCGACGCGACATCGGCAACCACGATTTCGTTGACGGCGTCGAGGACCTCTTCGGCGGTGGCGCCGTCTCCGTCGACGATGTGCCAGCCCCATTGGGTGGCCATCCGTTCGTACTCCGCCAGCAGAGCGCTCTGCAGTTCCATGAAGGACGTCCGGCCCGCCCGGCCGGCGAAGCCCATGTCCTCCACCGGCCCGACGCCGCCACGCCGCGCTGTGATGCGCCGATAGCACTCCTCCGGCGTGACGCGCAGGAAGATTCCGATGTCGGGCTGCATATACCGGGTGGAGTAGCAGTCGGTGATGAAGTCGCGCATCCTGGCAATGATCTCGCCGGAGAGGTCGTCGTGCGGGACCTCTCCGGCCACGCGCAGCACCTTCATCACGTTCTTGTAGCCGAAGCTCTCCGTGACGACGATCCTGCCGCTGGACGCACTCTCGTTGATGAACTCCGCTTGGATCAGCATGTCGGCCACGAATTCAAGCATCGCGGATGTCGCCATGCCGGAGCGGTGGACGCCAACCGGGGAAACAGTGCCGTCCTGTTCGAGTTTGGCGCGCGTGAAATCCTCGTAGAGAGGCGGACCGTGTTGCACACGGAGCGAGGACGCATCCTCGGCGCCACCGTAGCGCGACCGCCATGTCTCCACGAGGAGCTGTCGCAGAGTGATGTGAGGGAATTCGACCCGGTCCACCTGGGCGGCGATATCCCGCCATCTCAGAAACTCGGACTTGTATCCCTGGTCGGCCAGCCGTGCGGTCAAGCCGTGAGCGACAGTGGTCTTACCAGCTCCGTCCAGCCCTAGGATTCCTACATAGAATCCTCGGCCGGCTCCAGCTGTATCCGTCATAGCCATGGAAATGCTTTCATGTCAGTTCAGCATCCATTCGCTCGATCCCTAGCAGTACCACAGCGCGCCATGTGTGCGCGAGGAATTACTCACCACTCAGTCGTCCCGTTGAGGTCGCAGACCCACATAAGCTAGCTGGCAGCCGGACGTACGGCAAGGGCATCAGAGCCGGGGCGGGTTGCCGCTTCCGCGCCGAGAACCCACGGAATGCAGGGAACAGTCCGATACAGCGCGGGTTCGGATGAACGCCGGTCCCATGGGCACGGGTTAGCGATGTCGCGCCTTACGCGGGCTTCGAACTTTCGATCCCGCGGTGGGGATGTGTCGCCCCCAACCAGCGCCGGAAAATCGGAATCAAAGCTTCCGTCAAACGCGAACGTCCGCAATTGACGGACCATGGGCGGCTTACCCGATTGCCGCTTCCGAACCTGGACCCCATAGACCTGATCAAAACAACGGACATAGCGGATTCAACCCGGCTATCAGGACGTTGACTCGCTCCGATCTCGGTGATTAGCTCGCTGTTCAAGGAAGATGAAGCGGGATGTTTAGATGCCCGCTCCTGCCTCTTGCACTCAGCGCGCCGGAGCCGCCAGGACCGGCTCCAGTCGACGCGCTCGGGATTCAAGCTCCGGTACATCGCTTCATGGTGAAGAAACTCCTGACGGCAGAGATTCGGAACGGAGTACATGATGGCCAACATCGAACATGACTGGCGTGGGCTCAGCAACGAGGAACTCTCGCAGTACGCGACCCAGGGGTACCTCCATCTGCGCGGGCTGTTCAACGAGGCGGAGATCGACCTCGGGCGGGAGATCGTCGACCGGGCCGTGGATGCCCTGATCGTCGACGGCGAGGATCCGGTGCCTTACCACGCCAGCTACTTCGACGAGGGCAGCAGGAAAGATCTGGTGCGGGTGCGCAACGCGATAGCCCAGCAACGCGCGCTGGCGTACTTCCTCGACCACCCACGGCTGGTCGGGCCGATGGTCTCGCTGCTCGGCGAGGGGCTGCACGTGCTGGGCACGGAAGTCTTCTACCGTGACATCGACCAGGCGCCCCACGAGCCCTGGCACGTCGACGGTGGCTCCGCGATGCACGACGTGAACATCGACCACTCGGGACGCAGTCTGCAGGCCAAGGCGCAGATCTTCCTCACCGAGGTGTCCGAGCCCCGTTCCGGGAACTTCCTGTTGATCCCGGGCAGCCACACAGGGCCCGCCCCCACCGCCACCGACATTGAGGAGCTGAACAGGCAGCAGCGCGCGGGAGGCGTCCCCGGGGCGGTGACCGTACGCGCGAAACCCGGTGACGTGCTGCTGTTCCCGTACTCGCTGTGGCACGCCGTCGACTGCAACGTCCACGCGCCGCGTAAGAGCTTCATCCTGCGCTTCGGGCACCTGTGGCACCGGCCGCACGACTACCACGCGCAACCTCCCACCGTGCTCGACGACCTCTCGCCGCGCCTACGCCGGATGTTCGGCGACTTCGGGGCGACGGGACACCCGATGGACCACTACAAACCGACCGACCAGACGACGGTGATGGGCCGCGGCGGCGACTACACCCGGCTGGTCCCGGCTCCGCTCCTCGAACAGCACGGCAAGGACGCGTACGGGCCCGCGTCCTGGGCGGCCGACACACCGTGGACGGTCTGCAACAACGCTCCGGTACCGCGATGAGCGGCGGGGGGACGCTGTGGCTGTGAAGCTCCAACGGTATGAACTAACGCCGCAAATGCGGGATTACGACGAGTTCAACGACGCCGGGCGGCGTCATTACCTGCCCTACCTCATGTACTTCGGACGGCCTGATTTCATCTCGCCGACTGTCAACACCGACCGGTCCGGCTTCCGCGTCAGCACCGGGCCGGACGGGACCAAGGCGTCCGCCGCGGGGCATGTCCCGCCGGGACCGGTGCGTATCCTCACCGGCGGCTCGACCGCCCTCGGCGTAGGCGCCACCAGCGACGACAGTACGCTGGCATCCCTGCTGTGGAGCCGGTACGCCCCGTCCGAACCGTGGCTCAACTTCGCCGGCCACTGCTTCAACCCGGCCCAGGAAGCACTGCTTTTCACGCTGTACCGGAACCTGCTGGGCAACATCAGCGAGATCGTCATCTGTTCTGGCGTCAACGCCATGATGCTCGCGCGGCTGCCCGAGTGGCAGCAGGGTGATCATGGCGCCTTCTTCTTCTGCGGCGAGTACTTCGAGAAAATGGAGGAGCTGCGGGAGCAGAACCGGGACCGGTCCAGGCGCTTCGGCCGCCGGGCGAAAGCGTCGTCCTCACCAGCCGGCGTCGCGACCTTCGACGACGTGCGCCGCGACATCACCACGGTCATCGACTCCGCGGCGGACACCACGCTCCGCCAGCTCGACACGTGGCAGCGCGTAGCCGGTCCTGAGACACGTATTTCGTACGTTCTCCAGCCGATGTCCCGGTGGATGCGTCAGACCTCCACACCGCAGGAGGAGATCCTCTTCGAGGAGAGGGACCGAATCTACAAGCGGGGGGTGTGGGAGGAACTCTACGGGGACGTCGCGACGACAGAGGTCGCGCGAACCTTCGCCGCGGCGCTTCGCGTCGGCTGCGAGAAGCGGGGAGTCCGGTTCCTCGATCTGAACCCCGTCGTCGCCGAGGCGACGACCCCGCACGACTGGCTCTTCGTCGACCGCGTGCACTACAACGACACGGGCCACGACATCGTCGCCAGAACCATGGCCGAAGCACTCGAGCTCTCCTAGGCCCCAGCGTCTCCAGACACGCGGTGCGCGTGCTGCCCAAGCGAGGTGTGGCATGTCTTTCATACGCATGATCGTCGACAAGATCTTCCGGCGCCGGAAACGCGGCGGACGGAAGGACGACGCATCGATCTATCCGATGTTCTGAGAGTTCGCGACTCCGCTCGGCACACGTGGCAAGTCCACCTACTGGGAGGGCCCATGCACCATGACGTGACAAGCGGCGGCACCGTCGCACCCGCCTCATCCGCGCGGGGCGTCGGCTTCGAGCACACCTATCGCAGGCTCTACGCCCACGCCGCCGATCCTGAAGCGCTCGTCCCGGGTGGCACGCTGGTCGACCTGGTCCGCACGGAGCTGCTCCAAGCCTCCGTCGGCACCGATCAGCCGCTCGACAACCTGATCCGCATGGCCGCCGAGTGGTCGTCCGCAGCTGCCGACGCATACCGAGCGGTTGGGCGCCTCACTGACGCCGAGGGCCGCCGGCTCCTCGTCCGCAGGGCAGCCCTTGGATGGGCGCCCCTCGGCCTCGCGTCCGGGGCGTGGCTCCAGTGGCTCACGGCCCCGGGCACCGCGGACTCGACACTGTCGCTCCGGACCCTCGCGCTCTACGCCTCCGATGTCGGCGTTGGCCACCCCGGTTCGGCCAGGGGCAGTGCCTACCTTGGTCTGCTGCGGCGGTTGCGGGCCTCGGACAACGCCGTACCGCTGGCTCGTCTTGCCGGCGACCGGCGGATCGCGGACATGGCATTCCGTCTCGCGGCCCTGCTCCTCCTGATGAGCCGACGGCCCGACGACTTCCGCGACGAGCTCATCGGGGCGGACCTGTGTCTGCGCGCCGTAGGGGTGCCGCCGCCGCTCGCTCTGGCTGGGCGGGAGCTGAACGCAGACTGGGCGGCGATCGACTACTCCGCGGCAACGGACGGCGATCTTCCGCCGATCGACCGGTGCCGTGCCATCGCGGACACCCTGGTGCGGTCCGGTCCGGAGTCAGCCGCACGGGTATACACGGGCTTCCGCTGGGCACTGGCCACGCTGAAGGACCAGGTCGACGCGCTGCGCGAGGAGTTGCGCGCATCGCTGGACCCTGGCTTCGACATGGCCGAGCTGATGCGACGGCGTGCCAGGGAAGGCTCGTTCTACCACCGTCACGTCCTCTTGAAGGATCGGCCGCTGTCCGAGTGGCTGAAGGACTGCCGGGACGATCCGAAGCCGTTTCTCGATGTCCTGGCGCGCAGCGATCTCGTCAGACCGGGGCGTTCCGGTGCCAGTCCTCTGGTCAAGGGTTTGGTCAGCGAGCGCGGCCCGATGTTCAGGGTCTTCTCGCCCGATGATCTCTCCGTCATCAGCCGGTGGATCGACGCCCTCCCCGGTCCCACGAAGCCCCGCGATTCTGACGCTCCCACCCGTACACCGGCTCCCGCCGCGCGGCCGTCGGACCCGCGGCCCCTGGTGAAGCTGTCCGGCCTGCTGGAGACCGGAGTCCCGTCCGGCGGCGGCCCGCGCGACCTGCGCGAGGCCTACCACGCGCTCATGGTGCGTACCGGCAGCCCGGAACTGAACGACTGGTGCCTGCGATACATACGAGGATGGCTGGCACGCGCCCGGCATCGAATGGACTCCCGGTCCGTGCCGCTCCCGGCGCGGTGGACGACCGAAGGTCTGCGGCCCTGGCTCCTGGCGCAGCACGACCGGCACGGAGCGTACTTCGAGGAGAGCGTGAACGTCCCGTTGCCGTCACGCGAGGCCGTGGTGGACGACGCTGTGCAGACGGCGCCGCTCACCCTGATCGACGGAAGCTGGCTGCAGGGCTTCACCGACTACGAACTGGCGTCTTCGGACATCGGACACTCACTCTTCGCGACCTACTGGGACGAACTGGGCAATGGCGACACCAACCTGAACCACCCCCTGATCTACCGTCAGGTCTTGAAGGAGATGGCCGTCCAGCTACCGCCCACGGACTCACCGGAGTTCGCGCGCTGGCCGGGCTTCCGCGACGCGTCGTTCGAACTGCCCGTCTACTGGCTGTGCATCGGACGCTTCCCGCGCACCTTCCTGCCCGAGGTGCTCGGTCTCAATCTCGCCATGGAGCTGTCCGGCGTGGGCGGCGCCTACCGCAGGGCGGGGCTGGCACTGCGGGAATACGGCTTCAGCACCCGCTTCGTGGACATCCACAACACCATCGACAACGTCGCGACTGGGCATTCCGCCTGGGCGGCCGACGCCGTCGACTCATTCATGACGAGCCTGCCGGACCGCGCCGGGCCGGGCAGCCGGGCAGAGACCTGGGAGCGGGTGCGCGTCGGCTACCGCTCGCTCAATCCCCCCACCGGATTCATGGCCCGCAGGGCCGGCCGTCACGGTCGGCTCGCCGGAAGCCGGCCTCGCGGTCCCAGAGCGGTCGTACCAGGGACGGAGGAGCACACCGGTGTCTGACCTGGTTCTCGGAATCTCGGCCTTCTACCATGACAGCGCGGCCGCGCTCGTGCGCGACGGAGTTCCCGTCGCGGCCGCGCAGGAAGAGCGTTTCAGCAGGAAACGGCATGATCCCTCGTTTCCCGTCCAGGCGGTCCGCAGCTGTCTCGACGAGTTGGGGGTGTCCTTCGCGGACATCTCCACGGTCGCCTACCACGAAGACCCCCGGCTGAAGTTCCGCAGGGTACTGGCCACCCTGATAGGTACCGCGCCCGCGGCTGTCACCTCCTTCCGTGAAACCCTGCCGAGTTGGCTGCGGTCCGACGGCAAGCTCCGGACGCTCCAGGTCATCCGGCGCGAACTCGAGTCGATGGGCCTGGGGAAGGTGCCGGACATTGTCGCGCGGCGGCACCACGAGTCACACGCGGCCTCGGCCTTCTTCCCCAGCCCGTATCAGTCGGCCGCCGTTCTGTGCGTGGACGGTGTGGGCGAATGGGCCACCACGACGTTGTGGCATGGCCGGGACACTCAGCTCAGGGCGCTCGCCGAGATCCGGTTCCCGCATTCGCTGGGACTGCTGTACTCCGCCCTGACCTACTTCTGCGGCTTCAAGGTCGATTCCGGCGAATACAAGCTCATGGGCCTGGCCCCGTACGGCAGGCCCCGGTACGCGGACCTGATGAGGGAGCGGCTGATCGACATCAAGCCGGACGGGTCGTTCCACATGGACATGCGGTACTTCGAGTACCTGCGGGGGCAGGTGATGACCGGCCGGGCGTTCGAGAAACTCTTCGGCGGTCCGCGGCGCACGCCCGAGGGACCGCTGACGCAGCGCGAGTTCGATCTGGCTGCGTCCGTCCAGAGCGTCACCGAGGACGTGATGCTCCGCCTGGCTCGTACCGCGCAGGAGCGCACAGGGGAAGCCACCCTCTGCCTGGCCGGCGGCGTGGCGTTGAACTGCGTCGCCAACGGAGAGATCGTCAGGAGCGGGGTCTTCGACGAGGTATGGATCCAGCCCGCTGCCGGGGACGCCGGCGGGGCACTGGGGGCGGCCATGGCGGTGGCGATGGAGCGAGGAGCCGTGCGCGACCACGTCGGCAGCCGGCGGGACGCGATGTCCGGCTCTCTACTGGGCCCCGCCTTCAGCGACGCGCAGATCGCCGAATTCCTGCGGAGCCGCGGAATTCCACACCACCGTCCGGATTCCGGCAGCCTGGTTGATGACGTCGCGGCGGCACTGGCCGACGGCAAGGTCGTCGGATGGTTCCAGGACCGCATGGAGTTCGGACCTCGGGCGCTGGGAGCCCGCTCCATCCTGGGCGATCCGCGCGATCCCGCGATGCAGTCCGCCATGAACCTCAAAATCAAGTTCCGGGAGTCGTTCCGCCCGTTCGCGCCAGCCGTGCTGGCCGCTGATGCGAAGGACTACTTCGACCTCCGCCAGGAGAGCCCGTACATGCTGGTGGTGGCGCAGGTGGCGGCGGCCCAGCAGCTCCCGGTGACCGAGACCGACGCGACCGGAATCGACCTGCTGCACGTGCAGCGTTCCACGATCCCCGCCGTCACCCACGTCGACGGCTCCGCGCGCGTGCAAACGGTCACCCCGGACAGCAACCCCGCCTACCACGAGCTGCTGACCGCCTTCAAGGCGCGCACGGGCTGCCCGGTGCTGGTCAACACGTCGTTCAACGTCCGCGGCGAGCCGATCGTGAACTCGCCGCACGACGCCTACACCTGCTTCATGCGCACCGACATCGACATGCTCGCGATGGGCGGTTTCCTGCTGCACAAGAGCGAGCAGCCTGCGTGGTCCGAGGAAGGCGACTGGCGTGCGGACATCCCCCTCGACTGACCCCTCCCGCCAACCATCCTCACCGGAGAGGTCGTGAGAGACATCATGCTCTTCATCATCTACTTCCTGGTCGTCACCCCGATCGGTCTGGCGAGCCGCTTCCTTCTCGACCCGCTGACGCGACGTCGCAGGCAGCGGGCAAAGACCTACTGGATCGAATCAGCTGATCATTGAGCTTCTTCGAGCGGCCACCGATCGGGTGACGGTCCGTGAAGCGCAACGAGCGAGGCCCCCGGGCAGTTGATCGAGATGTCTGACGTCTCAACCACGCTGCTCAGGGGCCTCGTTGGTCATCCATCCTGCCGCACTCGACCTGCCCCATGCGCTCGTGGACGGGGTCACCATGCTCGTTGTCACCCGCGAGGGCGACCGGCGCCGCAAGCTCCGCCCGTCCCAACGCGCGATGGTGGCACTGGTATACCTGCGCGAACACACCACCCTGGCGAAGATTGCTGCCGGGTTCGAGATCAGCGAGTCCACCGCCCACGCCTGCACCAGCGCGGTCATCGACCTCCTCGCCGACCGTGCACCGGGCCTGCTGAAGGTCCTACGCGAGCAGGATCCGGACTTCGTCCTCCTGGACGGCACGCTCGCCGAGTGCGACCGGGTCGGCGACGGACGGGCCGACTACTCCCACAAGCACCGCCGGCACGGGGTGAACGTGCAGCTAGTCACCGATCCGGACGGCCGGCTGCTGTGGCTCTTGCCCGCGCTGCCGGGCCGCTCCCACGACCTGACCGCCGCCCGCACCCACCGGACCATCCGCATCTGCGAGCGCCAGGGCGTCCCCATCCTGGCCGACCTCGCCTACCAGGGCGGTGACCCTTGGCTGACCACGGGCATCAAACGCAGGCCCCTGCGGGAACTCCCCCTACCGGGAAGACCGTCAACCGGGCCCTGGCCGCGGCCCGGGCACCGGTCGAACGCGGCGTCGCACGCCTGAAGTCCTGGCGGATCTTCCGCAGGTCCCACTGCCGCCCCAACCGCATGACGTCAATCGCCAAAGCCATTCTCACCCTGGAGCGGCAACACTGAAGAGGCTCCCCACGTTGTTCACTGACGGCGTCCGGCTCTACCGCCAGGATCCGGTGCAGCTGGTCGAATACCCCAGGCTGCTGTCACCTCTCCAGACGGCGCCGGCAGGTCCACCCCGAGCCGAACGCCAGCTCCATACGCAGGAGTTGCCGAGCAATGCCCTTGTAGAGGACATACACGAAGCCCTACAAGCAGAGCGGGTTCGCCACCGGCCGTGGCCCCGGCGACTTCTCGGGCCAGGGCGGCAGCAGCGGCTCGATCAACGCCCACAAGTGGTCGTCCGCGATTCACTGCCGAGTACTCACACCATCACGAACGGCCGAATCGACACACCGATCACGCCCGACCAGGACAGTTCAAGAAGGTCGTGTTACGAGTTCTACGGAGTCACCTGCTACTACATCGAAGCCTCGGTCTCATCTCTGATGGCCTGGATGCGCTCGTCCAGCTCCTTGGCGAACTCCGCCCAAGTCTCCGCATACTGTCTCGCGAGGTCGGCGATCAAGTCACCAAAGTGCGGCGGCACTGCTGCGGCAAGCTTGGACCACTCCTGAGCCCCGATGGCGTTCAGTTGCAGGACACGAAGCAGGTATCGCCCCTCTTCCTTGTGCCTCAGGGACGGATCACGCACCAGTTTCTCGACCAGCGAGACAGGATCCGGCTGAACCAGCCGCACTCTTCGTACTACACGCCCTGTACCGGCCTGCACCGAATCCGCCGGGCTGAGGCGATCGGGCTCGGAATCCGTCTCAGTCGCCACCTGCTCCGCCACGGGCGGCTCACCGGACGTGATTCGCTTACGGACATCGCTCACGGTCGCCGGCGAGATACCTGCGCGGCGTGCCACTTCGCGTAGCGAAGCATCCGGATTCTCCGCGATCAGCTCGGCCGCACGGATCCTGCCCTCGGTGCTGTTGAGGGGGCGGGCCTTGCCGTCTCTGCCAACACGTGCACCCAGCTGCGACGCGTCAGCGTCCGAGCTTCGTCGGAGGAGCGCCACCGCCTTGGCTCCCAGGCCTGCGGCGCGTGCGATAGCCCGGTCCGACATCTCGGGATGTGACGCGATAATGCGCGCGGCCGCAGCTCGGCGATCTTCCTTTGACAGAGGAAGACCATGCGTCACATTAGCTTCGACGGCCCGCAGGAAGGCTTCCTCTGGGGTGCCATCGAACAACTCGACTTCGATCGTCTCCTGGCCTTTCAAAAAGGCAACCATCAGGCGATGCATCCCGTCGATCACGCGCATACTGCGCCGATCCACGAGAATAGGAGGAAGGGGAACATCAAGATCGGCTAACCGAGCTACGTGATTCGCATCCTGACCTTCCAACCGCGGTGATTCACCCGGCAGGAGAGACTCAATCAGAACAGGTACAACTTGTCTTTCGCGAGCCTTGGATGGCACAATCGGCGAGGCCGCATCGATCGCTCTATCTTCACGTATTGATGACATCAAGTCGACAGTGTGACGATTCAAGCTCATCTCCCCCATTGGCACAAGATTCGAATCCCTTTGCCACAAGAAAATCTGACAGACACCACCACGCCTTCCTGGAATCCGAGCAAGAGGCCGTAATAAGCGCCCAGGACATTACAGCGGCCCCTGAAACAGGGCATGGGTAAGAACGTCCAGTGCCTCACATCCGTTCCCAACTCAAGGCGAGCCCGACATCTCACCCATTCCTGCCGCCTCACTGGCGATCGCCGCCAGCACCTCCGGTGCGCCGACAACACCTCCAGCGAACCAATCCCGTCTCCCCCTGAGCTCTCGAAAGCCCTTTCGAACCCACATACATGTTCACGTTTCGCTGCAGAGCTGTCGAGGTTTCCTACCTGTGAACCGACGGCCGTTCAACTGCGGCGTCGCATCAGTTGAACGAGCTGTGCAACACATGTCCTGTGCGTTCCAACGTCCCGACCGCCACAGCAGTGACACGGCCACGCCCAACGGAGCCACTCGCAACACATCGTCCACACCACTCGCCACCGTCGACCCAGAAGCGCGGGAGGAGACTTGGGCACCCGGGCCGCCCGGCACTACGCCCGACCACACCCCGCGTCCCACCAGAACTCCAAGTTGACGACGGCCGAGAATTACGCACCCACGAATACCTCATGTAGCGCGCCTTGACATGACGCAACGATCTCCCTCTCTGCAAACACTTTCCGTGACTCTCAGGGAGATCATTCCGACAGGCCCACGTGAGGCCGGAATACCGACGTTCGGAAATGTGCACGGTGAGACTCTCGATCACGTCGTCCTGCGTGTCGTAGCCGACCTCTTCACGCTGCTTACCGAGAGCCTTCCGGAACCGAATCGTGTACGAGCGCGGGCAACGGGTCGGCCTGGAACAACCGCACTCCTTGAAGAACGACCCGATCCCACGAGCAAGCTGTCGACCCACGCATCAAGCCTTCCGAGCAGGGCGATGGGCGGCGCAGGAGGCCCCTGCCGCAGGCGCAGGCGCAGGCGCAGGTCAGCAAGCCGGAGATTCGGGAGTCTCTCCATGCTCGGTAAAAGGTCAGCACCGGGTCGGCTCCCTGCCTGCGTTTATGCAGGTCAAAGGCTGTTCGCCTACTTTACAGCGAGGGGCCCGCGCCATCACAGGCCCAAGCGTCATGTATGGACCAGGTAAAGAGAGTGGTTCACAGATTCAGTTGCGGTTGCCGGGACCCCTGCGGGGGATGAATGTGGCCACACAGGCCTGATCAGCATCCTGGAGGCACCGTGACCACCACATCTGAGCCCCGGGTGTCGGGGCTGGAGATACGTTCCATCGACTATGTCCCCCTGAACGAGCGCCACGGCAAGCTGTGGCACCTGGGCCCCCTGTGGTTCATGTCGAACGCGCAGATCGCCACCCTCGCCGTCGGCCTGATCAGCATCACCGAGGGCGGCAACCTCATCTGGTCGCTCATCGCGATCGTCGCGGGCACCCTGCTCGGCACCTTCTTCATGGCCTTCCACTCGGCCCAGGGCCCCCAGCTGGGGCTGCCGCAGATGATCCAGTCGCGGCCCCAATTCGGTTACGTGGGCGCCCTGTTGGTGTGGCTGTTCGCGTATGTACAGTACGCGGGCTTCAACGTCTTCAACACGATCCTCGCCGGTGAGGCCCTGCACACCACGGTGCACGGCGGCACCAAGATGTGGGTGGCCGTGGTCACCGTGGTCGGCTTCGTGATCGCGCTGGTGGGCTACGACGTCATCCACAAGGCCGAGCAGTTCCTGACGTACACCTTCCTGGTCGTCTTCGGGATCTTCACCGTGGGCGTGCTGGCGACCCTGCACTACCCGGCCGGCTCCTTCGACCTCGGCGGCTTCTCCTGGACGCCGTTCCTCGCGCAGTTCGGCGTGGTCGCGGGCTACCAGATCAGCTGGGCGATCTACGTCTCGGACTACTCGCGCTACCTCCCGCCGGACGTGACCGTCCGCAAGACCTTCTACTGGACCTACTTCGGTTCGGCGCTCGGCGGGGTCTGGCTGATGACGCTCGGCGCGCTGCTCGCCGCCTGGGCGGGCAAGGACTTCGACACGATCCGCTCGATCAACGCGGCGGGCGACAAGGTGTTCAGCGGCTTCGGCGCGATCGTGCTGCTCTTCGCCACCCTGGGCCTGGTCTCGGTGACCGCGCTGAACATGTACGGCGGTTCGCTGACCCTGATCAGCGCGATCGACTCGTTCAAGAAGGTCCAACCGACCGTGTCCGTCAGGGCGTTGACGATCGGACTGACCGCCGCGCTCTCCCTGGCCGGCGCGATGGCCGCGACCGCGAACTTCCTGACGAACTTCAACAACTTCCTGCTGCTGGTGCTCTATCTGTTCATCCCGTGGACCGCGGTCAACCTGATGGACTACTACGTGGTGCGCCGCGGCCACTACGCGATCGCCGAGATCTTCAACCCCCATGGCATGTACGGCCGTTGGGGCTGGCACGGCATCATCTCCTACCTCGTGGGCTTCGGCGTCATGGTGCCGTTCTTCTCCGTCGGCACGCTCTACGTCGGCCCGATCGCGCACGCCATGGACGGCGCCGACCTCTCACTGTTCGTCGGGCTGCCCGTCGCCGGGGCGCTGTACTGGTGGCTGAGCCGCTCGATCGACGTGGAGGCCGAGATCCGGGTGGCCGAGGCGGAGGCCGAGGGGTTGGAGCAGGCGGCGCACGAGCACCGCGAGCCCTGACGCCGCTCCGCCGTCACACCACCGCTTCCTGGACCGGTCCGATCTCCGGCTGCTTCTCGAACTGCGTGCGGTACAGCTCCGCGTATCGCCCATCCCCCGCGAGGAGTTGGTCGTGCGTGCCGCGTTCCACGATGCGGCCCGCCTCGACGACGAGGATCTGGTCGGCGGAGCGCACAGTGGACAGCCGGTGGGCGATCACCACGGCCGTGCGGCCCTGCAACGCCTCGGTGAGCGCCTCCTGGACGGCCGCTTCCGAGGTGTTGTCCAGGTGGGCGGTGGCCTCGTCGAGGATGACGACGCGCTGCCCGGCCAGCAACAGCCGGGCGATGGTGAGGCGTTGGCGCTCGCCTCCGGAGAGCCGGTAGCCGCGTTCGCCGACGACCGTGTCCAGGCCGTCGGGCAGGGACCGTACGAGATCGTCGAGGCGGGAGCGGCGCAGCGCGTCCCACAACTCGTCCTCGGTGGCGGCGGGTTGGGCCAGCAGGAGGTTGGCGCGGACCGAGTCGTGGAAGAGGTGGCCGTCCTGGGTGACCATGCCGAGGGTGGCCCGCAGGGAGGCGGCGGTGAGGTCGCGGACGTCGACGCCTCCGACGCGTACGGCGCCTTCGTCGACGTCGTAGAGCCGGGGCAGGAGCTGGGCGACCGTCGACTTGCCGGCGCCGGAGGAGCCGACGAGGGCGATGGTCTGGCCGGGTTCGGCGCGGAAGGAGATGCCGTGCAGGACCTCGGCGCCGCCGCGGGTGTCGAGGGAGGCGACCTCTTCGAGTGAGGCGAGGGAGACCTTGTCGGCGGAGGGGTAGGCGAAGCGGACCTCGTCGAACTCGACCGCGACCGGGCCCTCGGGGACCTCACGGGCATCGGGTTTGTCCTCGATGAGGGGTTTGAGGTCGAGGACCTCGAAGACGCGCTCGAAGCTGACCAGCGCGCTCATCACCTCGACGCGGGCTCCGGCGAGGGCGGTGAGCGGGGCGTAGAGGCGGGTCAGGAGCAGGGCCAGTGACACGACCGCGCCCGGCTCCAGGCTGCCGTGCAGGGCGAACCAGCCGCCGAGGCCGTAGACGAGGGCGAGGGCCAGGGCGGAGACCAGGGTCAGCGAGGTGATGAACACCGACTGGGCGGTGGCCGTGCGGACGCCGATGTCCCGGACCTGGCTCGCGCGCTCCGCGAACTCCACGGACTCCTCGTCGGGGCGGCCGAAGAGTTTGACGAGGGTCGCGCCGGGCGCGGAGAAGCGTTCGGTCATACGGGTGCTCATCGCGGCGTTGAGCGTGGCCGCCTCGCGCTGCATGCGGGCCATGCGGCTGCCCATCCGGCGGGCCGGGATCACGAACACCGGGAGCAGCACGAGCGCGAGCAGGGTGATCTGCCAGGACAGGGTGAGCATGACGACCAGCGTGAGCAGCAGCGTGACGAAGTTGCTCACCACTCCGGACAGGGTGTTGCTGAACGCCCGTTGGGCTCCGATGACGTCGTTGTTGAGTCGGGAGACGAGCGCGCCCGTACGGGTACGTGTGAAGAACGCGACCGGCATGCGCTGCACATGATCGAACACAGCTGTCCGCAGATCGAGGATGAGCCCCTCCCCGAGCGCGGCGGAAAGCCGCCGTCCCAGAATGCCGAGGGCCGCCTCGGCGACCGCGATCAGGGCGATGAGCAGGGCGAGGCGTACGACGGTGCCGTCGTCGCCGCCCGACACGATCGCGTCGACGACGTGCCCGGCGAGTACGGGGGTCGCGACGGCGAGCAGCGCGGTCACCACCCCGAGCAGGACGAACCGCGCGATCGGGCGGCGGTGCGGCCTAGCGAACTCCGCGATGCGGCGCAGCGTGGCGCGGGCGAAGGGGCGGCGTTCCTGTTCTGCGGTCATGACGGTGTGCAATTGGGTCCAGGCCGTGCTCTCCATGCTCATGGGAGAGACCGTAGGACCTCAAGCGGCGTTGAGGTCAACGGATTCGCCGCAGCCTCGTGTAACGACGCGCGTAAGGACCTGTCCCTGCAGCCGCAACCCGCAGTTGTCGTGGCGCGGAAACCCTCCAGGGATGTGAGACACGTCCGCGTCCGGCAGATCCTGTGCCTGCTTCCGCTGCTCCTGGTCACCGTCGTCGCCGTCCAGCACCGGTCCGTCCTCGTCGAGGGCTTCGGCCAGCTGCGGGCCGCGGAGTGGCCCTGGCTGGTGGCGGCGGCCGGTGCCACCTGTCTGACCTGGGTCGCCGCCGCTTTCACCCGGCAGGGTGCCGTGGTCGAACGGCTGCCCGCACGACGGCTGTTGGCCACACAGTTCGCGGCGGGTGCGGCAAACCACCTGCTACCCACGGGACTTGGCGCGGGCGCGGTCAACCTGCGCTTCCTGACGGTGTGCGGGCTGCCGCTGGCCCGTTCGTCCGCGGCGCTGGCCCTGTACCTGCTCGCGGAGTCGATAGCCCGGCTGAGCCTGCTCACCGGTCTGCTGATCGCCTTCCCGGACGCCCTGCGCCTCGGAACTCTCCTGCCCGCGGGGGCACTTGGCCCGCTGCTCGCCATCGTCGGCGCCGTGCTGTGCGCGGCGGTCCTGACCCTCGTTCTGGTACGGCGGCTGCGGACGGCGATCCTGTCGTTCCTCCGTACGGCGCTCAGCGAGGCGCGTTCCGTGCACACGCGGCCGGCGCGGGCGCTCGCGCTGTGGGGCGGTTCGCTGGCGTTCCCCGCACTCCAGGCGGCCGGACTCGTCGCGGTGGGGCAGGCGTTGGACCTGCCGGTGCCGCCCGCGCAGATGGCGCTCGCCTATCTGGCGGCGACGGTCACGGTGGCGCTGGTGCCCACGCCGGGCGGGATCGGCTCGGTGGAGGCCGCGCTGATCGTGGCGCTGGTGGCGGCGGGCGGCCCGGTCGCGGTGGCCACGGCGGTAGTGCTGGCCTACCGGATCATCACGGTCTGGCTGCCCCTGCTGCCGGGGGCGTTGACGCTCGGCGCGCTGGTTCGGCTGAGAGTCATCTGATTCTCAGGTTCGCTCGAACATTCCTGTAAAGCAGCATCAGCCCTGGTCGAGACATCGGCCAGGGCTGCTTCACGTTCACCCCAACTCCCTTGTTTTACTTTTTACTTGACTCCACATGACAGCACGAGTTGACTGAAGAGCGTTGATTTGTCAGCCGAGGAGGCAGGACTGTCATGGGGGACGAGACGTTAGGAATCATCCTGGCGGGAGGCAGGGGCGAACGCGCCAAGCCGCTCACCCTCGCCTCGTCCGACTACATCCGCAGCAAGGCCCTCATCCCGTTCGTCGGCCGTTCCGTCGTCGAGTGGCTCGTCGAGTCCTGCCGCGACCAGGGCATCCGCCGCTTCTACGTGATCGCCCAGGGAGCCGAGAACCACAGCCAGATCAAGCTCGTGCTCGGCCACGGCGAACGGTTCGGCGTGGAGATCCACTACTCCCGTGCCCGCTTGGACCGGTACAACGTCGGATCGGGCGCCGCCACCCTGCACAACCTCGAACAGTGGGACCTGACGGGCCGTGCACTGGTACTGCCGGTGGACTCCGTCTTCGAGTTCGACCTGGGCAGACTGAAGGAGGCGCACGTCGCCGCAGACGCCGTCGTGACCGTCGCCTCGGTCGGCCGTACCCCCGAGGAGATCGCCGGCAAGTACGGCGTGATGCAGACCTCCCCGGACGGCCTGGTCTCGGGGTTCGTGGAGAAACCCACCCTGGACCGCGTCCACCGGATCTTCCCCGAGACATCGTTGACCCCGCTGGCTTCGTCCGGCCGCACCCTGCCCACCAACGCCGGGATGTACCTGGTCGACTGCGGCCGGCTGCGGCTGGCCGTGCGCAACGCCGAGATGATCCGGCTCGCCCAGCAGCGCCTCGACTGGGGCGGCGACCTGCTGCCCTGGCTGGTCGGGCGCGGGCTGCCGGTCGCCGCCGCGCCCATCGACCGGCTCGGTGACCTCGGCAGCATCGCCGACTACCTCGCCACCCTCGGCGACGTGCTCGGCGGCCGCTACCGGTGGATGACCCGGGCCATGGGCGAACCGACGAGCACCGACCCGCCGTACTGGATCCACGAGTCCAGCCTGCGCACCAAGGACAGCGTCACCGGCACCACCCTCGCCCAGAAGATCTCCGAGGGCAGTGTCGTCATCGGCCCCGCCGTGCGCATCGGGCGCAACGCCGAGATCGGGCCGGGTGTGAAGCTGCGGTTCAGCGACATCGGTGACGGCGTCGACGTGGACGAGGGCGCCCGGCTCAGCCGGACGGCGATCGGCGACAGCGCTGTCGTCGGGCCGTACGCCCGGATCACCGACTCGTACGTCGGGCCGATGGCGCGGGTGCACTCCGAGCGGGACAACCCGGTCCGGCTCGTCCACTCCGCGATCGGCGAGGCCGCCGACCTGCGGCCCGGCACCCGGCTGTCCGGGGTGAGCGTCTATCCGCGGCTGCGGGTGCCCGCCGTCACCGGGCTGCCCACCGGCACCCATCTGACCAGCTCCGACGACATCCTGCACTGGATCTGAGCGCTCCCCCCGTCAACTCCCCCGCCCTTTCCGGCTCTTCCGCAGCCCCCGTGGAGATCTCGATGGACAGCCCGATCGCCGTCATAGGAGGAACCGGCCGCACAGGCCGGCTCGTCGCCCGTCAACTGCTCGCCCGGAGCGAACGCGTCCGCGTCATCGGCCGCAGCACCCAGCGCGCCCGCCGGCACACCCCGCCGCAGGCCCAGTTCTTCGCGGCCGACGTGCGCTCCCCCGCCTCCGTCCGCACGCCCCTGCACGGCTGCTCCGCGGTCGTCTACATCGTGGAACCGGGCACCGACGACGCCGGACCCGACAGCCCCGAGACCACCCTGCACACCGGGGTCCGCCATGTCCTCGACGCCCTGGACTCCACCGCCGCGGCCCCGTACTTCGTGCTGGTCAGCCAGCGTCATGTGACCCGCCGCGACCACCCCATGAACGCCTACGGCCGGATGCTGGACTGGCGCCTCGCGGGCGAGAACGCGGTCCGCTCCTCCGGGCTGCCGTACACCGTGATCCGCCCGGGCTGGCTGACCGACGAGCCCGATCACGGTCATCTGCACCTGGAACAGGGCGACTTGGGCGACGGCCGGGTGGCCCGCCCGCTCGTCGCCGACGCCTGTGTGCAGGCGCTGTACTCCCCCGCGGCCCGCGGCGTGACCTTCGAGATGCGCAGCGAGACGGGACCGGGCGCGACTCCCGTGCCCTGGCAGGAACTCTTCGCCGGCCTCCGCGCCGACGCCCCGACCGCGGCCCGGGCCGCACTCACCTGAGGGTGGCCACCCATGCGTACGACACTCCGACGGACTCTGCGACCGATGCCATGACAGAACAGATGACCTTACGCCCCGACCAGGCCACCGGCTCCCCAGGTGGCCGCCCCTCCGACGTCACCCCCGGGCGGCCACAGCCGCTGGGTCCCACCGTCGACGCCGACGGTGTCAACTTCTCGCTCTTCTCCGAACACGCCACCCGGGTCGACCTGTTGCTCTTCGAGCACTGCGACAGCCCACAGCCGTACCGCACGATCACGCTGCTGCCCGACCGACACCGCAGTTTCCACTTCTGGCACTGTCACGTCAGCGGGATCGGCGCCGGCCAGGTCTACGCCTTCCGTATCGACGGACCGCGTGACAACGGCGAGTTGGGCACCCGCTTCGACCACCGCAAGGTGCTGATCGACCCGTACGCGCGCGCCAACATCAACGGCCGCTGGGAGCGCACCCACGCGATCGGCCCCGGCGACAACGTCGAGAGCTGCATGCGCAGTCTGGTGGTCGACCTCGACGACTACGACTGGGAGGGCGACACCCCGCTGCGCACGCCGATGGCGGAGACCGTCGTCTACGAGATGCACGTGCGCGGTCTGACCGCGTCACCGTCCTCGGACGCCGAGCGGCCTGGCACCTTCTCCGCCGTCATCGACAAGATCCCGCACCTGCGCGAACTCGGCGTCACCGCCGTGGAGTTGCTGCCGGTCTTCGACTTCGACGAGACCCAGGTCCTGCGTACCGGACCGGACGGCACCCCGCGCCGCAACTACTGGGGCTACGACCCCTACGGCTTCTTCGCCCCGCACACCGGCTACTGCTCCAGCCCCCATCTCGCCACGCACATCACCGAGTTCCGCGACATGGTGAAGGCGTTCCACCAGGCGGGCATCGAGGTCATCCTCGACGTGGTCTTCAACCACACCAGCGAGGGCAACGAGTTCGGGCCGACCATCAGCTTCCGGGGCGCGGCCAACGAGGCGTACTACCACCTGTGGCCGCAGGACCGCTCGCACTACATGGACTTCACGGGCTGCGGCAACGCTGTCAACGCCAACCATCCGATGGTCACCAAGTTCATCGTGGAGAGCCTCGAGTACTGGGTGACCGAGCACCACATCGACGGCTTCCGCTTCGACCTCGCCTCCGAACTCTCGCGCGGCCCGCTGGGCTACGAGATGGCGGTGCCGCCGGCCCTGTGGGCGATCGAGCTGTCGCAGGTGCTGGCCGAGACGAAGATCATCGCGGAGCCGTGGGACGGCGGCGGCCTCTACCAGGTCGGCCGGTTCCCGGGGAAGCGCTGGGCGCAGTGGAACGGTCCATTCAGGGACGACGTACGGCGGTTCGTGCGCGGTGACGCGGGGATGGTCGGCGAGGTCGCCTCACGGCTCGGCGGCTCCGCCGACCTGTTCGCGGCCCAGGGCGAACTCCCCACCAACAGCATCAACTTCATCACCTGCCACGACGGCTTCACCCTCAACGACCTGGTCAGCTACAACTCCAAGCACAACCACTCCAACGGCGAGGCCAACGCCGACGGCGCCGACGAGAACTACAGCTGGAACTGCGGCGTAGAGGGCCCCACCGACGACGCCGACGTCGAGTGCCTGCGGGCGCGGCAGATCAAGAACCTGCTGTCGCTGCTCATGCTCAGCCGCGGCGTGCCGATGCTGCTGGCCGGCGACGAGTTCCGCAACAGCCAGGGCGGCAACAACAACGGCTACTGCCAGGACAGTCCGGTCTCCTGGCTCGACTGGAACCAGGCCAGGAAGGAGAAGGAGACCACCGGCTTCACCCAGCGCCTCATCCGGCTCCGCAAGCGCCACCGCACCCTGCGCGAACCGCAGTTCTTCTCCGAACGCCTCAACTCCCGCTCCCTGCCCGACATCACGTGGCACGGCACCCGGCTCGACCAACCCGGCTGGGAGGACCCCAACGCCCGGGTGCTGGCCTGCACGTACGGCGGTTTCGACGGTGACCCGGACCTGCACCTGATCCTCAACATGTACCACCTGGGCCTCGACTTCGAGCTGCCCGAGATCCCCGGTCACCGCTGGCACCGCGTCCTCGACACGGCCCGCCCCGGCCCCGACGACATCCCGCCGCCCGGAGAAGAGGAGCTGGTCGACGGTCCCACCCACCACGCCCAGGGCCGCAGCGTCGTCCTGCTGGCGGCCCTGCCCGACGAGAAGGGCACCTGAGATGACTACCCCTGCCCAACGCCGCATCCACTCCGACACCCTCGCGGGCTACATCACGTACTACAGCCCGACCGGCCGCCGCTTCGGCCTGCGCACCTCCGACGAACGGGAGTTCACCGTCCACCTGGCGTCCAACGCCGTCTCCCGCATCGTCCGCAACCTCGGCGACGACTACCGCGACACCACCGCCGACACCGTCGACATGCTGGCCGAGGGCCGGTTCGTCTTCGCGTACGGCATCCTCTACGAGTGGGAGGGCGGCTCCCGGTTCGACGCCAAGGAGATCACCTTCCCGGAGGAGACCCGCGGCCAGTACGTCTTCGAGCACCCGAACTGGTGGGTCCAACAGGCCACCGCCATCGCCGACTTCTACCTGCGCGGCCACTTCCCCGACGGGGTGTACGACTGGCGCAGGTTCCGCACCCACCTCACCCTCAGCGGCACGCACCTCCCGGACTTCGCCGGCGCGGACGTGCGCCAGGAGACGGACACCATCTCCCGGCTCGTCTACGGCCTGTCCACCGCGTATCTGCTGACCGGCAAGGACCGCTTCCTGGAGGCGGCCGAGGCCGGCACCCTGTATCTGCGCGAACACATGCGGGTGGATGACCAGGCCGACGGCATCACCTACTGGTACCACGGCATCGACATCACCTCGTCCGGCCACCGCCCCGTCTTCGCCTCGGAGTTCGGCGACGACTTCGACGCGATCCCGATGTACGAGCAGATCTACGCGCTCGCCGGCCCCACCCAGACGTTCCGCATCACCGGCGACCCGCGGATCCTGGAGGACATCGACCGTACGTCCGCGCTGTTCCAGAAGTACTTCCGCGACCCGGTGCGCGGCGGGTTCTTCTCGCACCTGGACCCGATCACCCTGGACCCGAACGCCGACTCGCTCGGCCGCAACAGGTCCCGCAAGAACTGGAACTCGGTCGGCGACCACGCACCGGCGTACCTGATCAACGCCTATCTCGCCACGGGCCGTTCGGACTTCGCCGCCCTGCTGGAGGAGACCGCGGACACCATCGTGGAGCGGTTCCCCGACGAGCCGAACAGCCCCTTCGTGCAGGAGCGGTTCCACGCGGACTGGAGTCCGGACCGGACCTGGGGCTGGCAGCAGGACCGGGCGGTCGTCGGCCACAACCTGAAGATCGCCTGGAACCTGACCCGCATCAAGGCCCTGTTCGACAAGCCCGAGTACGCCACGACCGCCGAGCGCATCGCCGAGATCATGCCGGCGGTGGGCAGCGACGGGCTGCGCGGCGGCTGGCTGGACGTCGTCGAGCGGCAGCCCGACCCGGACAGCGGCATCCACCGCATGGTGTGGCACGACCGCAAGGCCTGGTGGCAGCAGGAGCAGGCGATCCTCGCCTATCTGATCCTGGCCGGCACCACCGGCGACCCGGAGCAACTGCGGCTGGGACGGGAGGCGGCGGCGTTCTACAACGCCTTCTTCCTCGACTACCAGGACGGCGGCGTCTACTTCAACGTGCTCGCCAGCGGCATCCCGTACCTGCTCGGCACCGAGCGGCTCAAGGGCAGCCACGCCATGGCCGGCTACCACGCCCTGGAGCTGTGCTACCTCGCGGCCAGCTACACCGGGCTGCTGCTCAGCAACGACCCGATCACCCTGCACTTCAAGCCCCGCCCGGAGGACCTCCCGGACCGGGTGCTGCGCGTCGCGCCCGATCTGCTGCCCGCGGGCACCGTTGAGCTGACCCGGGTGTGGATCGACGACCAGCCGTACCAGAACTTCGACGGCAAGGCCCTCAGCGTCCGGCTGCCGCGCGGCGACGAACCGGTCCGGGTCCGCGTCGAGCTGGAGCCGGCCACGATGCGGCTGCGGATGCGCACCTCGTTCGACGGCGGCACCGCGCACGTCAGCTGCCACGGTGTGATCGACGCGGCCGAACTGGGCAAGTTCCGGCGGATTTTGGCCGAGGTCATGGCGGCGACCCCGCGCCGGGTGGAGTTCCATCTGTGCGAGGTCGGGGGCATGTGCCGGCCCGCCATCAACGAGCTGCTGTTCCAGCGCACCAAGGCGGGCCTGGACGTCGACTTCGTCATCGTGGGCTGTGCGCTGCCGGACGTGGCGGACGCGTTGCTCGCGACGGACGCCTTCCTGCTGGCTGGGGGTGACGAGTGCAACCATGACTGAACTCGCGACCTTCACCCTCCCATTACCCCCGATGCGCACCCCGGGGGCACCGCCGGGCACCTCCGCCGGTCTCCCCGCCTACTGCCGTGACCTGTTCGGCGACTTCACCCGCGCCGACCAGCGGCGCTGGGGCGAGGTGTACGTGCGCGGGCTGCTGGACGTACCCGGACGCAAGACGCCCGCCCGGATCTCCGAGCAGGTGCTCGGCAGGCGGGCCGTGCAGCAGATCCAGCAGTTCGTGAACCAGAGTCCGTGGGCGTCCGCTCCCGTACGGGGGCGGCTCGCCCGGCAGGTGGTGCGGGCCTCGCGTGCCGAGGCCTGGTCCGTCGACGAGGTCGTCTTCGCCAAGAACGGCGACCGCTCGGTGGGCGTCGCCCGCCAGTACGCGGCCTCCCAGGAGCGGACGGTGAACTGCCAACTGGCCCTCGCCGCCTCGCTGGTGGGGCAGGCCGGCGGGGTCCCGGTGAACTGGCGGCTGATGCTGCCGGCCCGCTGGGACCGCGACGAACGGCTGCGCGGCCAGGCCCATGTACCGGTCCAGGAACGCTGCCGGCCACGCTGGAGCTATGTCCTGGAGGCCCTCGACGAGATGCTCGACGAGTGGTCCCTGGAACCGCTGCCGGTGCTGGCCGACTGGCGCTGCGAGAGCGACCCCGACCCGCTGCTGCGCGGTCTGGAGGCGCGGGGCCTCGGCTATCTCGTGCAGGCCGCACCGCACACCCCGGTGCTGCTGCCACGGCGGCAGGCCACCACCCCCGGGATGCGCGGCACGCTCGCCGAACTCGCCGCGTACGCGGCCCGGCACGGTGAGCGCACCTCGGTGACCTGGCACGACCCGGTGACCGAACGCATGCGGCACTCGGAGTTCGTGGCGGGCCCGGTCCTGCTGCGCGCGGACCCGGCCTCGGCCACGGCACCCCGGCCACGCCTGCTCCTCGCGGACTGGCCCTACGGCCGCCCCCGGCCGCGCGCCTACTGGCTGACGAACCTCCCGGCCCGCCGTCTCGCGGAGATCGTGCCGCTGGCGCAGCTGCGCAGGTTCGCCGATCAGGCGCTGGGCCGGATGCACGAGGAGTTCGGGCTCGGCGACTTCGAGGGCCGGTCCTTCCGCGGCTGGCACCACCATGTGACGCTCGCCTCGGCCGCGTTCGGCTACGACATGGTGCGCCAGCAGGCCGACGAGAGAGCGCTGACCCGCGCACGTGCCTGACCATGCGCGCCGCGAGGGCCCCGTACGGATCCGTCCGTACGGGGCTTTCGCATGCTCACTTCTGCCAGCCGACCCGGCTGAAGTCGACGTCGCCGAGGCCCGGCACCCCGTAGTTCGCCAACCCCTCGCGCACGGCGAGGACTTGAGGCCGCTGATACAGCTCGATGTCGTGGCCGAGCTTCCAGATCTCGGCGTCCGCCCGGTCGTAGAGCTGCTCGGCGGCCCGTTCGTCGAGGGTGCCGACGGCCTGGCCCAGGAGCTTGTCCACCTCCGCCGAGCCGACCCCGCCGTAGTTCTGGAAGGCCTGCCCCTTCTCGGGGCGGCGGTAGATGGCGTAGGCGGAACTGGGGTAAGTGAGGCCCGTGAAGCGGAAGATGGCGAGGTCGAAGTTGCCCTTCTCCAGGTACTGCGGTGCGTAGGCGGAGGCGGGCACCTGCTGGATGACGACCTTGACACCGACCTGGGCGAGCATGTGCTGGACGAGCTGGGCGAGGTCCTCGCCGAGCCGGTTGGTGCCGTCGCTCAGCACGAAGCGGAGGGTGAGGCTACGGCCGTTCTTGACCCGGGTTCTTCCGCTGCCCGGGCTCTTCCAGCCCGCCGCGTCCAGGGCGCGTTCGGCGGCCTCGGGGTCGTAACTGCCGTAGGGGCGGGAGTTGTCGGTGTATCCGGGCTGGTTGGTCATGAAGAAGTGGTTGCCGAGCAGCGGCACCTTCACCGGGAGGCCCTCGGCCGCGACATCGGCCAACGCCGTGCGGTCGACGGCCTGTTGGACCGCGTTGCGCACCGACCGGTCGGCCAGCGCACCGCCCGCGCCGTTGAGGGTGATGTGCACCTCGTCCCAGGCGGAGCCGATGCGGAGGTCGCTGTCGCGCGCCTTCTTCAGCTGGGCGTAGGCCTCGCTGGTGGCCGCGTTGACCGCGTCGACCTCGCCGTTCAGGAAGGCCTGGAGTGCCGCGTCGGCGTCGAGAACGCGGAAGACGATCCGGTCGAGCCGGGGCTTGGTGCCCCACCACCGGGGGTCGGGCACGAAGCTGAGGGTCTGCGCCGTCTTGTCGACCGATTCCAGCTTGAACGGGCCCGCACTGATGGGCAGTTGTCCCTGCCAGCCGGAGTTGAAGCGCTGCGGGGTGTCATAGCCGGCGGCCGGGAAGAGCGGGGTAAACAGCCTGCGCCAGTCGGCGTACGGCTGCTTGAAGGTGACGCGGACCTCGTGCGGGCCGGCGCCCTGGCGGACGTCCGCGATGCGGTCGTAGCCGCTGGTGTCGGCGATCAGGTAGCGCGGGTCGGAGCCGTCGAGCGCGTGCCACTGGGCGGCGAAGTCCCGCCAACCCAGGGCCGTTCCGTCGGACCAGCGGGCCTTCGGGTTGAGCCGGTAGGTGACGACCTGGGGCGAGGTGCCGGTGACGGACGCGGAGAGGAGGTACTCGGGGACCGTGTGCGGGACGCCCTTGACGTCACGGGCGAAGAGCCGGGGCTCGGTCATGCTGTCGACGGTCCACACGTCGTCCAACGCGCCGTCGACGTGGTCGAAGTTGAACTGCGTGATCATCTGCGCGATCGGCAGGGTCAGCGTCCCGCCCTGGCGAAGGGCCTTGGTGGGCTGCGCGTTGATGTCGTACGTGCCGTAGGTCGGCAGTGCCGGGCGCCGGTCCGGGTCCGGGGAGCCGGAACAGCCCGCCACGAGGAGGGTGAGTGCGCAGGCCACCGCCCACGCGGACCAGACCCGTAATCGCTCCACCCCACGGCCCTCCCAGCGCGGACGAACCGTCAACTGCCCGAACTGTCCCGCGAATTGCGGAGCCGGAGCTTAACATCACGATGTGTCACCCACATGAAGCGGAACGAGTTCCATGCTCTCCCTGATCCTCAGGCGCCTGGTCCACTGCACGATCCTCTTCCTCTCCTCCGTCGTCCTCACCTACGCCCTCGCCTCGACCGCGCTCGATCCGCGCGCCTACTTCGAGGGCCGACAGCCGCCCCCGCCCAGCCGGGTCGTCGACAGTGAGCTGTCCCGGCTGGGCATGGACGACCGCGCCCCGCTGCCGGAACGCTTCGCGCACTGGGCGGGCCGGGCCGTCCACGGCGACCTCGGCCGGACCATCGACGGCGAGTCCGTGAACGCCGAGTTCGGCCGCAGGGTCGGTGTGTCCGTGCGGCTGTTGCTGGTGGGCACCGTGGCCGGCACGGCGGTCGGGGTGCTGGCCGGGGTGTGGGCGGCGGTACGGCGCGGCGGTACGGGCGACCGGGCGCTGACGGTGTTCTCGTTCGCGGCGCTGTGCGTGCCCACGTTCGTGTTGGCGCTGCTGCTGAAGACCGGGGCGCTGGCGGTCAACCGGGCCGCCGGCAGCACGGTCATCCTCTACACCGGCGAGCACACCCCGGGACTGCGGGGCGACTGGACCGTCCAACTCCAGGACACCGCCGCCCACTTGCTCCTCCCGGCGATCTGTGTGGCGATCCCCGCGATCGCCTCGTACAGCCGCTACCAGCGCGCCGCGACCCTCGACGTGCTCGGCGCCGACCATCTGCGCACCGCGCAGGCCAAGGGGCTCACCCCGGGGCGGGCACTGCTGCGCCACGGGCTGCGGATCTCGCTCGTCCCGGTGTCGGTGTTCTTCTCCTTCGGGATGCTGACCCTGTTCACCGGGGCCGTCTTCACCGAGGAGGTCTTCGGCTGGCCCGGGATGGGCAGTTGGCTCGTCGACTCGGTACAGAAGGGCGACGTCAACTCGGTGGTGGCGGTCGACCTGTTCGCCGCGGCCGTCGTCCTGCTCGCCGGGCTGCTGGCCGATGTCGCGCACGCGCTCCTCGATCCCCGCGTACGGCAGCCGTGACGGGCGTCGGCGGTCGGGGAGGCCGAGGGCGGGCGGTGCTGCGGCGGATGGTGCGGCGGCCGGGGGCGCTGTGCGGCCTCGCGGTTCTCCTGCTGCTCTTCACGCTGGCCTTCGTGGGACCGTTCGTCAGCCCGTGGACGCACACGGACGTCGACTACACGGCGCTGCGGCAGCCGCCGGACGCGCGGCACTGGATGGGCACGAACCGGATCGGGCAGGACGTGTTCGCCCAGGTGGTGCGGGGGCTGCAGAAGTCGCTGCTGATCGGGCTGTTGGTCGCCCTGTTCTCCACGGTGCTGGCGGCGGCGGTGGGTGCCTGCGCCGGCTACTTCGGCGGCTGGACGGACCGGGTGCTGATGTTCGTCGTGGACCTCATGCTCGTCCTGCCCGGCCTGCTCGTGCTGGTGGTGGTCGCGCCGAAGCTGCGCGACCGGGGCTGGATCGCGCTGGTCGGGCTGCTGGCCCTGCTGGGGTGGATGGTCACGGCGCGGGCGGTGCGCGGCATGACGCTGTCCCTGAAGGAGCGTCAGTTCGTGGTGGTGGCACGGCTGATGGGTGTCTCCTCCCTGCGGATCATCTGGCGGCATGTGCTGCCGCACACGGCGTCGTTCCTGATCACGGACGCGACGATCGCCGTGGGCGGGGCGGTGATCAGCGAGACCGGTCTGTCGTACTTCGGCCTGGGCGTCCAGCCGCCGGACGTCTCCCTCGGCACACTGATCGCGGACGCGACGGACGTGGCGCTGGTGTATCCGTGGATGTTCTTCTTCCCCACGGGCCTGTTGATCGCGTTCGTGCTGGCGGTCAACCTGGTGGGCGGCGCCCTGCGGGACGCGCTGGACCCGACGACGGCGGACTCCACGAGCCGCCCGTCCCGAACCCCCCTGGCAGGGATGTCCAGTTGACCACCGTCCTGGAGGTCCGTGGCCTGACCGTCGCCGTCGGTGTGGAGCGGCGTCCACCGCTGCCCGTGGTGCGCGGTGTCGACCTCACCCTCCGGCGCGGTGAAGTCCTGGGCCTGGTGGGCGAGTCGGGCACCGGCAAGACACTCACGGCGCTGGCCCTGATGGGCCTCGCACCGCCGGGCGCTCAGGTCGGCGGCTCGGTACGACTACTGGGCGAGGAGCTACTGGACCTCCCGGCAAGGGAGTTGGCGCGGATCCGCGGCCGCCGTATCGCGATGGTCTTCCAGGACCCGCTGCACGCGTTCACCCCGGTGCAGCGGGTCGGCGACCAGATCGCGGAGGCGCTGCGCATCCACCAACACCCGCGCCCGCAAAGGGAGTCGGCGCGGCGCCGGGCGGTGGAGCTGCTGGACTTCGTGGGGGTGCCACGGCCGGCATGGGCGGCGCGCGCCTACCCGCACCAGCTCTCCGGCGGGATGCGTCAGCGGGCGATGATCGCCATGGCGATGGCCAACAACCCCGACGTCCTGGTCGCGGACGAGCCCACCAGCGCGCTCGATGTCACCGTCCAGGCACAGGTGTTGGAGGCACTGGCCGCCGCCCGGCGCGAGACGGGCGCGGCCCTGCTCCTGGTCACCCACGACCTGGGAGTGGTCGCGGGCACGGCGGACCGGGTCGCCGTCCTGTACGCGGGCCGCATCGTGGAGACGGGCCCGGCCGAGGCGGTCCTCACCCGCCCCCGGATGCCGTACACCCTCGGCCTGGTCGGCTCGGTACCACGCGCCGACGCCCGATCCCCCCTCACCCCGATCCCGGGCACGGCCCCCGCCCCGGGCGCCGTGGGCAACGGCTGCGCCTTCGCCCCACGCTGCCCCCTCGCGGAGCCGGACTGCGTCACGTCGGACATCCAGCTCCTCGGTGTGGACAGCCCGTCCAGGGCCGGCCTCGCGGGCCTCGACGCCCACGAAGCGGCTTGCCGCCGGGTCCGGTTGGTGTCGCAGCGGACGGCGGTGGAACTGTTTCCGCCGGGCGGGGAGGCGGGAGAAGGTGTACCGGGAGGGGACATGCCGGGCGAGAGACGGTCGGGGGAACGCACCGCACCGCCCAGACCCCGCCACGGAACCCCGGGGTCATGGGCGCGCCCCACTCCATCCGTCCCGGCTCCCCCGCGCCCCACTCCCGCCCTGCCCCCGTCGGCCTCGCCCGCCCCCGAACTCGTCCTACGCGTCAGCGGTCTGGCCAAGTCCTACGTCCCGCCCAGCGGCCGGCGCCGTCGCGAGCGGGCGGTCGTCGCCGTGGAGGAGGTCGACCTGGAGGTACGCCGCGGTGAGACCCTCGCGCTCGTCGGGGAGTCCGGGGCCGGGAAGTCCACGGTGCTCATGGAGATCGTGTCGCTCACGGCACCGGAGACCGGCACCGTGGAGATCCTCGGGCAGGATGTCGCGCGGCTGACCCGGCGTACGGCACGGTTGCTGCGCGGGGCCGTGCAGATCGTGCCGCAGGATCCCATGTCGAGTCTCGATCCGCGGATGCCGGTGGGTGACATCGTTGCCGAGCCGCTGTACGCGCGGCGGGTGCCGCGGGACGTCGTAGCGGCGCGGGTTCCGCGGTTGCTCGGGCAGGTGGGGCTGGAGGCGGGAGACGCGGAGCGGTATCCGCATCAGTTCTCCGGGGGGCAGCGGCAGCGGGTCGCCATCGCGCGGGCCCTCGCCGTCGAGCCCGCGTTGCTGCTGCTCGACGAACCGGTGTCCGCGCTGGACGTGTCCGTGCAGGCCCAGATCCTGGATCTGCTGCTGCGGCTCAAGCGGGAGTTGGGGCCCGCCTATCTGCTGGTGTCGCACGACCTCGCGGTGGTGCGGCAGATCGCGGACCGGGTGTCGGTGATGTACGCGGGGCGGACCGTGGAGACGGGGCCCGTGGCCGAGGTGTTCGACGCGCCCCGGCATCCCTACGCGCGGGCCCTCCTGTCGGCCGTCCCGCTGCCGGACCCGGTAGCCGAACGCACCCGGCGCCGGATCGTGCTGCCCGGCGACCCCCCGTCCGGTGTGCCGGTCACGGCGGGGTGCCGGTTCCTGGCCCGTTGTCCGGTCGCCGCGCTGCTCACGCCGGGGCGGCGTACGCGGTGTGAGACCGAGATCCCGCGGGCCGCTCAGGTCACCGTCGCCGGCACGCACACCGTGGCCTGTCATTTCCCGCACGGTGGAATGCCCTGGCAGCACATACGGACGGACCGGGGGACGTCCGGCCGGCCGTGGAACCAGCCGCCGGACCGTCCACCGGTCCACTGAGCCTGAAGTGCCGTTGTCCGTACGGGCGGTCGCCTCAGCAGCAGGCACCGCTCGCGCCGCTGGACTGTGCGATGCCTTCGCGCAGGGGATGGGTGGTGGCACCCGATCCGTTCAACCAGAGTCCGCTCGTCACAAGTCCACCGACGAAGACGACGATTGCTATGAGCGTGAATACTTTGATGCTCATGAAAATCTCCTCTCCGAGCATTTACGGATGACGCTTTGACAAGATGAGTCAACAAGAACTTACTCAATCGGTCAAGTATTAATCTAGCAAAAGACGATCTCGAAAAGCGGAATGCCCTTACCCATATGAAATCTGAATTGGCATCAATTCAAAAAATGCCTGTCCAGACTACTTCGCGCCAGCGAATCGATCATGCCAACTCCGTTGGATCGTCGGCGACTTACTGGTAACGTTGATCTGTCATCCCGGTGGTCATAGCCACCTCCAAGGAGCCCACATGGACCCCCTCGAAAACACGACGACGACAGGGCTGGGCGAGCGCATCCGGCTACTGCGCGGCAAACGTGGCCTCAAGCAGCAGGATCTGGCGTCCAGCGAGATATCGGCGAGCTACATCTCCTTGATCGAATCCGGCAAGCGCGCCCCCTCGGAGTCGGTGCTCGCCACGCTCGCGGAGCGCCTCGGCTGCTCCGCGGAGTACCTGCGCAGCGGCCGGGACGACCACGAGCTGGAAGAGGCACGGCTGCGGCTGGCCTTCGGCGAGATGGCTTTGCGCAACGGCAGCAACGGCGAGGCCCTGCAAACCCTCAGCGAACTCCTCACCAGGCCCAGCCTGCTGGACGTCTCCATGACCCGGCGCGCCCGCATGGGCCAGGCCTCCGCGCTGGAGAAGCTCGACCGCACCGAGGCCGCCATCGCCGTCCTGGAAGAGCTCTACCGCGACCCCGACCTGGCCCCGGGTTCCACCGAGTGGTGCCAGACGGCGGTCGCCCTGTGCCGCTGCTACCGCGACGCCGGCGACATCACGCTCAGCATCGAGATCGGCGAGCGGGCCATGTCCCGGCTGGACGCCCTCGGCCTGGACGTGACGGTCGACCACGTCCAGCTCGGCGCCACGCTCATGGCGTCGTACCACATGCGCGGTGACCTGACCCGGGCCCAGCTGATGGGCGGCAAGCTGCTCGACGCCGCCGAGAAGCAGGGCGCCCGGGCCGCGCGGGGCGCCGTGTACTGGAACGCGGGTCTGGTGGCCCGCTCCCGCGGCCAGCTGAACGAGGCCATGGCCCTGGTGGAGCGGGCGCTCGCGCTGATGTCCGAGGACGACAACCTGCGCCACCTCGCCATGCTCAAGATGAACTACGGCTCACTGCTCCTCCAGGTCGACGAGCCCGAACCGGCGCGCGGCAAGCAGCTGTTGGAGGAGGCGCAGCAACTGCTGGCCGAGGTGGGCAACGCGCCGGAGCTGGCCCAGTGCGAGATCGGGCTCGCCGACGCGGACGCGATGCTCGGGCAGTGGGACGAGGCCGCGGCGCACGCCGAGCGCGCTCTCGGACTGACCGGCACCGAGTCCCGCATCCAGGCCGTCGGCGCCCGGGGCACCCTTGCCGAGATCCAGCTGATGCGCGGCAACTTCGACCAGGCCGCGCAGTATCTCCAGGCCGCCACCCGGCAGTTGCGCCAGTTCCGCCCGTCCCACCAGGTGGCCCTCAACTGGCGTTACCTGGGCGACTTGTGGAAGCGCCAGGGCAACACCGCCGAGGCCCTCAAGGCGTACGACCGGGCACTGTCGGCGGCCGGCATGGCACCGCACCGCGACCACAGCCAGATCTTCACCGAGCACCACCGTTCCTGAGCTCCCGGCCGTTTTCCCGAATCCGACCGAATCCGACCGAGTTCCCTACCTTCCAGGTGGAGTTCACCTCGCGGGCAGTCCCGCGCAAAGGCGTGGACCTTTGGCTGTCGCCCCTGGTAAAGGCATGGACCATTCGACGTCGAACAGACCGGCGGAGCAGGCCGCCCGGTTCCGTTTCCGGCCGGATCCGAGCCCTCCGAACCCCTCGCCTGGAAGTGTGTCCGGGCCGGGGGGTTCGTCGTGTCTCCGGTCGGGGTGGTGGCGGGTGCCCGGCGGCGAGCCGTCGAACCCCGCCGAATTACCCCGCCGTTGGCACGCACAAGGCCGCCCGGACGGCGCTCCCTTTTCCGTCGCGGGAATTCCCGCCGCGCACCTCCGCCGGGAATTCCGAATGCGGCCCGGGTACTCAATTCCCGGTCGACGCACGGGAATTACCGGCGCCAGGGGCCGTCAGCGGGAGGTGTTCGCCAGCCGGTGCACCGCCGCGAGCGGGATCGGCAGCCGGTCGGGGCGGAGCCGGGATTCGTACAGGGCCTCGTAGACGGCCTTGTCCGCCTCGAAGGCACGCAGCACCACGGGCCGGCAGTGCGGGTCCTCGCGGCCGGCCGACGCGTAGCCCTCGATGAACGCGCGCCGGTTGCGCACCGCCCACGCGGACGCCCGCCGTCGCCGGCGCAGCCGCCCTGCGGGTGAGCCGTCCTCGGGATCGGCGGACTCCAGGGCGGCGAGGCCGGTGCGGGCCGCGTAGTCGAAGGAGCGCAGCATGCCGGCGACGTCCCGCAACACCGGTTGCGGGAGGGCGCGTTCGGCTGCGGTGCGGGCCGGTTCGCCCTCGAAGTCGACGATGCGCCAGCCGTCGGCGGTGCGCAGCGCCTGGCCCAGGTGCAGGTCGCCGTGGGTGCGCTGGGCGAAGACGGGGTTGCCGCGCCCGGCGACCCGGGCGTAGTCGTCGAAGAGGGCGCCGATCCGGGTGGTGTAGCGGGCGAGCGCGGGGATCTCCTCGGCGGCCTCCTTGAGCCGCATGTTCATCCCCGCCGCCTCCTCGGCCACGTCCTGGGCGGTGAGCCGGCTGCGGCCGAAGGCCTTGTCCAGGGCGCCGTGCACCTCGGCGACAGCCCGGCCCAGGCTGCGGGCGTGCGGGGTGAATCCGCCGCTCGCCGGTACGCCGCGGCGCGCGTCGTCCATGCAGTCGCTCGCGTGCCGTACCGCCTCCTCCCAGCCGTCCCGGGCGTCGGGCAGGAACTCCTCGACGAGGCCGAGCACCAGGCCCTCGGCGCCGGGGGCGTCGCTGTGCAGGGCGCCGTAGAGGCGGGGGGTGCGGGCGCAGTGTTCGCGGGTGAGGGCGTGCAGGGCCTCGACCTCGGTGTGCGGGCCGGGTTCGGGGCGGCGGAAGATCTTGAGGAGGATCTGGCCGCCGTACGCCACGGCCGTGTTGCTCATCTCGACGTCGAGCGGGTGGGGCACGAGGCCGACGGGGAGCGGGTAGCGGCCGGTGCGTTCCAGGCGGGGGCCGGGGCCCGCGCCGCCGCCCGCCAGGGTGCGCAGCAGCAGTCCGAGGAGGGCACCGTCGGCGAGCGCGTCGTAGACCCGCCAGCCCTGCCAGGGGCCGGCCGGGACGGTGGTGATCGCGGCGGGTTCGAGGCGGGTGGGGAGCTCGGGCCGCAGGCCGAGGAGGAGTTGGTAGTGCAGGGTCTGTCCGTCGGGGCGGTGGGCCGAGACCACGGCGTGCAGCAGCAGGGGCGGCTCGTCGCCGAGGACGGAGGCCGCGCGGGCTTCCAGGCGGGCCCCGGTGAAGCGGGCGTCGAACCAGCGGCGTCCCTCCAGCCAGGGTCCGATGGCCGGGAGCAGGGGTTCGAGGATGCCGTCGCTCATGATCCCTCCGCGGGTGTGAGCACGTGCGCGACCTGGTGGGCCGGATCGAGGCGTACGTAGGTGGACTCGCCCCAGGCGTAGGTCTCGCCGGTGAGTTCGTCGCGCAGCTTGAGCGTGCCGTCGGCGGGCAGGCCGAGGGCGGCAGGGTCGCAGGTGACGGTGGCCTCGTGGGCGTGGTGCGGGTCGAGGTTGACGATGACGAGCACCAAGTCGGTACCTCTGTCCGGCAGTTCGACGCTCTTGGTGTAGGCGAGGATCTGGTCGGAGTCGGTGCTCTGGAGGCGCAGGTTGCGCAACTCCTGGAGGGCCGGGTGCAGTCGGCGGAGCCGGTTGAGGAGCGTGATCAGGGGGGTGATGGTGCGTCCCTCGGTCTCCGCGAGTGCCCAGTCCCGGGGCCGGAGTTGGTACTTCTCCGAGGCGAGGTAGTCCTCGGCGCCCTCCGCCAGCGGGGTGTTCTCGCAGAGTTCGTAGCCGGCGTAGACACCCCAGCTCGGCGCGGCGGTCGCGGCGAGCACGGCCCGGGCCTCGAAGGCGGGTCTGCCGCCGTGCTGGAGGTAGGCGTGCAGGATGTCGGGGGTGTTCACGAACAGGTTGGGCCGCAGGAACCCGGCGCTGTCCTGGGCGAGTTCGGGCAGGTAGTCGGTCAGCTCCTCCTTGGTGTTCTTCCAGGTGAAGTAGGTGTACGACTGCTGGAAGCCGGCCTGCGCCAGCGCGTGCACCATCGCGCGTCGGGTGAACGCCTCGGCCAGGAACAGCACATCGGGGTCGGTGGCGTTCACCTCCGCGATCAGCCACTCCCAGAACCGCACCGGTTTGGTGTGCGGGTTGTCCACGCGGAAGATCCGCACGCCCAGGTTCATCCAGTGCCGCACGATCCGCAGCGCCTCGGCGTACAGGCCCTCCGGGTCGCCGTCGAAGTCGAGTTGGTGGATGTCCTCGTACGTCTTGGGCGGGTTCTCGGCGTAGGCGATGGAACCGTCGGCGCGGTGGTGGAACCACTCGGGGTGCTCGGTGAGCCAGGGGTGGTCCGGCGAGCACTGGAGAGCGAGGTCCAGGGCGACTTCGAGGCCCGACTCCCTTGCCGTGGACACGAAGTGACGGAAGTCGTCCTCGGTGCCGAGGCCGGGGTGGATCGCGTCGTGGCCGCCGTGCCGGGAGCCGATGGCCCAGGGCGAGCCGACGTCGTCGGGGCCGGCGTGGAGGGTGTTGTTCGCGCCCTTGCGGTGGGTGGTGCCGATGGGGTGGACGGGTGGGAGGTAGACGACGTCGAAGCCCATAGCGGCGACGGCGGGCAGCCGCTCGGCGGCACTCCGCAGTGTGCCGCCGACCGGGCGGCTGCCCGCCTGGACCACCGCTCCCTCGGAGCGCGGGAACAGCTCGTACCAGGAGCCGACGAGGGCGCGCCGCCGTTCGACGCGCAGCGGCAGGGGCCGGGAGGCGGTGACGAGGTCACGCAGCGCGTAGCGCCCCAGGGCGGCCGTCACCCGGGGGGTGGTGACGGCGGACAGCCGGGCCGGAGGGGGGCCCAGGGTGTCGCGGAGCGCGGCCACGGCTGCGGCGACCGCCTCCCGGCGGTCCGATGAGGTGATGCCGAGCGCCGCCCGTTCGTGCAGCAACGCGCCCTCGGCAAGGGTGAGTTCGGTGTCTACGTCCGCCTCGATCTTCAGCGTGGCGTCGTGCCGCCAGCTCTCCAGCGGGTCGGCCCAGGCCTCGACACGGAAGGTCCAGGAACCCTCCGTGTCGGGCACCACGGTCGCCTGCCAGCGGTCGGCGTCCTCGTCGACGAGGGTCATCGGGACCCGGTGGGCGGGGCGCCCCGCGGGGTCGTGCAGGACGACGTCCGCGGCGACGGCACCGTGGCCCTCGCGGAAGACGGTGGCCGTGATGTCGAGGTGTTCTCCCGTCACGGCCTTGGCGGGCAACTCCCCGTCCCGCACCCGTGGTCGGACGTCGAGGACGGGGATGCGCCCGGTCACCGGTGTCATGGTCGGCTCCTCCCCGCTCGGATCCCGTCAGCGGAGCCCGGTCGGGGCCGGCGTCCGGGCTGCGAGCAGGTCGATGATGGTCCGTGCGAAGAGGTGGCAGTGGTTGCCGGTGCGGCCGGTGACCAGGTCGTCGTGGATGACGACGTCCTGGTCGACGTACTCGCCGCCCATGTTCCGCAGATCGCCCAGCAGGTTGTTGTGCACCACCGCGCGCCTGCCCTGCATCAGTCCCTGTACGGGCGCTGCCAGCCACATGCCGTGGCAGATGATGCCCTTGAGGATCGCCGGGTCGGCGAACGCGCGGCGCAGGAACTGCGAGGCGGGCGGCAGCAGTTGGGGGTCCTCGGTGAAGCGCAGCCGGTCGGCGACCATCCCGGAGGGGACGATGACCGCGGAGTACTCCTTCAGCGCGAACTCGTCGAGGTCCTCGAAGGACTCGGTGACCTCGAAGGGCATGCGGTGCTCATGGCCCTGGAAGGTCATCTGCTCGTTGCCCCACAGCCGGGACAGGAAGTGGACCTCGGCTCCCTCCTCGGGGAAGCGGTAGCGGTAGTAGAGGATCTCGGGCTCGTAGAAGTCGCTCTCCATCAGGACGGCGATCTTGTGACCGGACAGTCGCACGGCGGCTACCCCTTCCCCTTCGCGGTGACCAGGTCGATGAGGAACGGCCCGCGATGCGCGAGCGCCTGCGCGACCGCCTCCTCCGCCTGCCCGGGCTTCTCGACCCGTAGGGCGGCCACGCCGAGCGAGCCGGCGAGGGAGACGAAGTCGACGGCCGGGCTGCTCAGGTCGAAGATCTCGGGCTGTTCGTGGGCGGGGATGTGCTGGTCCCGCCAGTACTCCTCGATGTTGTCCTCAAGGAGCTTGTAGCTGCCGTTGTTGCAGATGACGAACTTGGTGGGGAGGCCGTAGCGGGCCGCCGTCCACAGGGCCTGGAAGGTGTACATGCTGCCGCCGTCGCCGGTGAAGCCGACCACCGTGCGTTCGGGGTGGGCGAGTTGGGCGCCCAGCGCGCCGGGGATGCCGACGCCGAGGGAGCCGCCGCGGGTCTGCATCCACTGGCCCGGCACGGTCGGCGGGAGCCGGCGGAAGAGCGCCGGGGACGCCGTCAGCGCCTCGTCGAAGAGGATCGCGTCCGACGGCAGCCGGCGGGCGAACTCCTGGGCGAGGGCGATCGTGGGCAGCTCCGCCGCCTCGGCCGCGGCCTCGGCCCGCTCGTCCGCCTTGGCGAGCGCGGCCGAGCGCTGCGCGGCGTGCCGGCGCAGCCGCTCGACCGCCGCCGTCCGCCGCCCGAGGCCCATCGCCCGGCCCAGCGCGTCCGCGAGGAGGCCCAGGGTGGCCTTCGGGTCGGCGACGATGCCGAGGTCGACGGGGTGGTTCTTGGCGATCGCGCCGGAGTCGAGGTCGATGTGGACGACCGGGACACCGGCCCCGAAGACGCCGTCGAGCGCCGGGTACACCTCGGGCAGCGCGTAGGTGCCCACGATGAGGACACCGTCGGCGGCGCCGGTGATCTTCCGGCTCTGCTCGCCGAACATGTGGCCCAACTGGCCCGCGTAGGCGGGGTGTTCGACGGAGAGGTTGACCTCGGCCCAGTCCGCGCCGTACACGTCGGCGCCCCACACCTCGGCCAGCCGCCCCAACTCGGCCTGGGCGCCCGCGAAGTGGATACCGTCACCGGCGATGACGAGCGGTTTGCGGGCGTCGGCGAGCAGGGCCACGGCCTTCGCCACGGTGTCCGGGGCCGGCAGGCTGCGGGTCTCCGGGTAGGACACGGGCGCCACCGGTTCGGCGGTCTCGTGGTCCATGACGTCGGCGGGCAGCACGACCAGCACCGGACCGTACGGCGGGGTCGCGGCGACCTTGAAGGCGCGGCGCAGCACCCGCAGCGTGGAGTCGGGATCGACCACGCGGGTGGCCCACTTGGTCACCGGCCTGGCCATGCCGACCAGGTCGGCGGCCATCTGCGCGTCCATGCTGTCGTAGCGCAGTCCGGACTCGCCGACCAGGGTGACGATCGGGGCGTGGCCGCGCATCGCCTGGTAGAGCATGCCGATGCCGTTGCCGAGCCCGACTCCGGAGTGGAGTTGCAGGACCGCCGGGGTGCGGGTGGCGCGTGCGTAGCCGTCCGCCATGCCGACGGCCGTGCACTCCTGGAGGGCCAGGATGTACTGGATCGAGGGGAAGGAGCGCAGTTCGTCGAGGAACCCCTGCTCGACCGTGCCGGGGTTGCCGAACATGAACCGGACCCCTTCGGCCTGCAGTTGTTCGAGCAGCGCGATCCGCGCGGGCCTGCTGTCCATCGTGCTCACCTCTCGTCGGAGCAAAGGGCGTCGGGCGGCCTCAGGCGGTCGCCGTGAACCCCCACTGCCGCAGGCCCTCTTCGAGGACCTCGACGGTCTTCTGTCCGGTCAGGTAGGAGTCGGGCGTCGAACGGCCCGTGATGAACGGGTAGTCGACGATGACGGAGGTCGTCTTCCCGAAGTTCCCGTGGTAGGCGCCGCCGGGTGCGGTGGCGTCGCGCAGGATGAACTCCAGCGGGTACGGGGGCGGCCCCATCACGAAGTCGGTGCCGAGGAAGCCGGTGCCGTCCTTGTAGTCGTACTCGATGCAGTGGCCGGTGACGTGCTTGCCGCGGATGAGGGACTGGCGGGTCTCCTGGTCGCGGGCGAAGGCGAGGCAGGCGACGCCGTAGCACTCGGCGGCGATCGGCCGGTCCAGTGCGTGGAAGGCGAGGATCAGGTCGTGGACCCGCCAGTTGTTGGCGAGGTCGACGATCGGTCCGCTGCCGCCGACGATCAGCAGCGCGTCGTAGCGGTCGGCGATCTGTGAACGCACCTGCTCCAGACGGGTGTTGTAGGCCTCCCAGTCACGCAGGAAGTACGGCTTGGACCGGTAGGGCCGGTCGGGCAGCCAGGACGACAGGTCGAGGGGGTTGTCGAGCCGGTCCGAGGCCTCGACCTTCCGTACCTTGTCCGCTATCTCGGGCGTGGTGACGGAGCGGCCGAGCGGCGGGTCGACGTACTCGGGGTCCATGCTCGGCGGCAGCGCGTGCGGGCGCTTGCCGGTCGCGGTGGCGAAGGTGAGGTGGTAGCCGGCCTGGTCGAAGGTCTCCAGGGGGCCGATCAACTCCTCACCCCAGTAACCGTATTCGGACAGGACGACCAGAATGCGCTTGCTCATGGGGTTCCTCCCGTTCGGCGGGACGGTGCCGACTGGCGGATTCCTGTGTACGTCGATGTCGTTCGCGCCGGTCGGCGGCGGGGCCCGGGTCGCGGCACATCCTCAAGTGGCCGAACGCACTACGGCATGTCCTGGCCATCGATCTTCGACCGGTGAACTCGCGGGCGTCCGCCGGGAGTTGCCGCAGCTCCGGCGGCGACTTCGCACAGTGCGACCGGTCCCCGTGCGCGAGCGGCCGGGGCGGGCGCGGTTGTGGGGTCATCGGACGTGCGTCGCTTCCGGCCCCCGGGAGCGGAACCCCGATGAGCGGAGACTTTCATGCCGAGCGAACAGACCGGCTCCGACCGGGAGATCGCCGAGTTCGTGCAGCGCTGGTTCGACCTGCTGAGCGAGCACGCGCCGGTCGAGGAGCTGCTGCCCTTCGTCGCCGACGAGGGCCTGGTGATGGCCTTCCCGGAGCGGACCCTGTACAGCCACGCGGACTTCGTGGACTGGTACGCGGCCGTGGGCGTGGCGTTCAGCGACCAGAGCCACACCGTCGAGGAGCTCACCCCCCACGAGGACGGCACCCGTATCGACCTCGACGTCCGGGTGGTGTGGACCGCCAAGTCGTCGGCCGACGGCGTTGTTTCGTCCTTCCGGATCAACCAGAAGTGGCAGTTGGAACGTTCCACGCCGGGTGCCCGTCCGCTGATCGTCGACTACCGGGTCGGCGAGCCGGCCGCCATCTGATCCCCGACACCTTTTGGAGGCTGTCATGCCGTCGAAGTCGGTGCCCCTCGGGGCCGATTACATCGTCGTCGGCGCCGGCTCGGCCGGCTGTGCGGTCGCGGCCCGGCTGAGCGAGGACCCGTCCGTGAGCGTGGTCCTGCTGGAGGCGGGCGGCTGGGACGAGCGCCCCGAGATCCACCGGGCCGACGCGGCCTCGGTCCTCTCGCTGCTCACCGCCGAGTGGCGGAGCGAGATCGACTGGGGCTACGTCACCGAGTCCGAGGCGGGCATGGAGGGCCGCCGTGTCCCCGTGGCCCGTGGCAAGGTCGTCGGCGGGTGCAGTTCCGTCAACGCCCTGATGTGGGTGCGCGGCAGCCGCCACGACTACACCCGCTGGGTCGCCGAGGGCGCCACGGGATGGTCCTACGACGACGTCCTGCCGTTCTTCCGCAAGGCCGAGGACTACTCGGGCGGCGCCGACGAGTTCCGCGGCGCGGGCGGTCCCGTCCGGGTGCGGCAGCTCGACCGACCCGCCCCGATCGCGCGGGCGTTCGTGGCGGGCGCCGGTGAACTCGGGTACGCCGCGGACACCGACGGCGACTACAACGGGGCCCGGCAGGAGGGTTTCGGCTTCCTGTACCAGACGTTCCGCGACGACGCGGGCCACCGGTGCAGCACCGCCGACGCCTATCTCCGCCCGGCCTTGGACCGCTCCAACCTGACCGTACTCACCGACACCCTGGTCACCCGGCTGCTGCTGGACGGGGCGCGGGTCACGGGCATCGAGTACGTCCAGGACGGCACCCGGCGCCAGTTGCGCGCCGAGGGTGAAGTCATCGTGTCCGCCGGGGCGTTCGAGACGCCGAAGCTGCTCATGCTGTCCGGGATCGGCCCGGCCGCGCACCTGCGGGAGCACGGCGTCCGCTGCGTCCAGGACCTGCCGGGCGTCGGCGCCGGACTCCAGGACCACCTGTTCGTGCCGATCTGCTACCAGTCGCTCCAGGAGCACCCGGACGGGGCGCTGCTGTCCGAGGCGGGGCTGTTCACCCACACCCGCGAGGCGGGCCCGGAGGACTCCCCCGACCTCCAGTTCACGTTCGGTCCCATCAAGTTCCTGCCGGCCGACGCCCCCGCCGACCTGTGGGAAGGGCCCGGTTTCACCTTCGCGCCGATCGCGCTGCGCCCCCAGAGCCGGGGCCGGATACGGCTGCGCGACAGCAGCCCGGAGTCCAACGCCGTCGTCAGCGCCGGCTACCTCACCTCCACCGCCGACCTCGACGTTCTCGTCCACGGCGTCCAGCTGGCCCGCGAGTTGGCGGCCACCCGGGCCTTCGACCCGTTCCGCGGCGACGAGTTGGGCCCCGGCAAGGACATCACCGGACCCGAGGAGCTGCGCGGGTACGTCGCCGCGAACGCGACCACTCTGTGGCACCCGGCCGGCACCTGCCGGATGGGCACGGGCGCGGACGCCGTCACGGACCCGGAGCTGCGCGTGCACGGCATCGCGGGGCTGCGGATCGCGGACGCGTCGGTGATGCCGTCGATCACCGCGGGCAATACACACGCGCCCGCCGTGATGATCGGCGAGCGCGCGGCGGCGTTCGTCCGCGAGGCCGCCGTCCCGTCCCGGTCCGCCGCTGCGGAGTCCGTGCCGTCTCTCTCCCAACCGTCCCTGTCCGACGTCCACTTGAGCTAGGGGATGCAGCATGTCCGACCTCGACCAGTCCCAGCAGGAGAACCTGAAGCTGTACCGGCGCTTCCTCGACGCGTTCAACTCCGGCGACCTGGCGGAGATCCCCCGGGTCATCGCCGGCGACTTCACCGACCACCACCCCGGGTTCGACATCACCGGCATCGACTCCTACCTGGAGGCGCTGCGCGGGGCGTACAACTCCCTCGATCTGAAGGGCGAGTTGGAGGAGCTGTCGGCGCTCGGCGAGGACCGGGTCCTGACCCGGGTCAAGCTGACCGGCACGCATCTCGCGCCGCTGCTCGGCCTCCCGGCCACGGGCCGCAAGGTGGAGTGGTCCACCACCGAGATCTGGCGGGTCCAGGGCGGCCTGTTCGTGGAGCGCTGGGCACAGGACGACATGCTCGGCCTGCGCGAGCAGATCTCCTCGGACGCCCTGAACCTGGCCGTCGTCCAGCAGGTCAGCGACGCCGTCAACCAGCGCCGCCTGGACGACCTCGACGACCTGTTCGGGCCGACGTTCCACGACAACAACCCGGCGTGGAGCTGCGAGAGCCTGGCGGAACTGAAGGGGATCATCCAGGGCGCGTACGACGGGCTCGACTTCTCCGTGGGCCTCGACGCGCTGTACCCGGCCGCGCCCGACAAGGTGATCATGCACATCACCTTCCACGGCAAGCACATCGCCCCGTTCTTCGGTCAGGAGCCGACCGGCAAGGAGGTCTCCTGGACCAGCCTTGAGGTCTACCGGCTGGAGGACGGCAAGGTCGTCGAGCGCTGGGTGCAGGCCGACACCGCGGGCCTGATGCGCCAGGTCGGCGTCCCGCTCCCCTGATCGATCCCGTACCCCGCAACAGCCACAGAAAGGACGGGCGCATGGACACCCGAGAAGTGGTCGACACGTACTACCGGCTGGCCAACGCGGGCGAGTGGGACGCCTGGTGCGACCTGTTCGCCGCCGACCAGACCATGGACGAACAGCTGGCCGGACATGTCGAGGGCCGCGAGACCCTCCGGGAGATGATGAAGGGCTTCCCGGAGATGTACGCCTCCTTCGCCAACGTCCCCCGGCACGTGGTCGTGGACGGCGAGCAGGCCGCGGTGGTCTCCGACATCACCGGCCGCACCCACGACGGCATCACCGTCGAGGCCAAGGTGTGCAACTACTTCCGCGTCACCGGCGGCCTCATCAGCTACTTCGCGAACTTCCACGACAGCGTGCCGTTCGCCCCGGTCACCGGGACGTGACGGCGATGACGACTTCCACCCCGGCCGGCCTGCGCTGGTCGCACGTCGGCCTCAACTGCCGCGACCAGAAGGCCACGGAGGACTTCTACACCCGGCACTTCGGGTTCGCCCGGGCCCGGGTGGTGGAGGCCGACGGGGTCCGCGTGGTGTTCCTGCGCAACGGCCCCGTCTATCTGGAGCTGTTCGCGACCGACGCGGACGCCCTGTTCACCACGGCGAAGGACGGCCCGGCCAACCCCGGTACGGCACGCCATCTCGCGTTCCAGGTCGAGGACGTGGACGCGTTCCTCGCCGCCGCCGGGGGCGAACTGGAGCCGCTGCTCGGCCCGTTGACCTTCGACGCGTTCATCCCCGGCTGGAAGACGGTGTGGGTGTCCGACCCGGACGGCATCGTGCTGGAGGTCAGCCAGGGCTACACCGATCAGTCCACCGACGAACTGGCCACGTACGCCTGACAGGAGAGTCCCCCACCATGAGGCCCGTCCCCGACCAGACCATCCTCCTCACCGGCGCCACCGACGGCATGGGCCGTGAGCTGGCCCGTGAACTCGCCGCGCAGGGGGCGTCGTTGATCCTGCACGGCCGCAGTGCCACCAAGGGCGCGGAGCTGCTGGCCGAACTGCGCGCGTCCACCGGCAACGAGAAGCTCAGCTACGAGCTGGCCGACTTCTCCTCGCTGGAGGACATCCGCAAGCTCGCCGACCGGATCCTCTCCACGCACGACCGGCTCGACGCGCTGGTGAACAACGCCGGCATCGGGGTCGAGCTGGCCCGCCAGGAGAGCCAGGACGGCCTGGAACTCACCTTCCAGGTCGACTACTTGGCGGCCTACATGCTCAGTTGCCGGCTCGCGCCGCTGCTGGTGCGCTCGGCCCCGGCCCGCATCGTGAACGTCAGCTCCGCGGGCCAGGCGCCGATCGACTTCCGTGACGTGATGCTGGAGCGGAACTGGGACGGGGTGCAGGCCTACTGCCAGGCGAAACTCGCCCAGATCAGCCTGACCTTCGACCTGGCCGAGCGGCTGCGCGGCACCGGCGTGACGGCCAACGCCCTGCACCCGGCGTCGTACATGCCGACGAAGATGGTCGTGAACCTCTTCACCCCGCAGTCCACGGTCGAGGAAGGCGTGCACAGCACCCTGCGCATGATCACCGACCCGGCCCTCGACGACGTCACGGGCGCCTACTTCAACCGCACCCAGCGCTCCCGCGCGGGCGCCCAGGCCTACGACGAGCGCGACCGGGCCCGGCTGCGCGCGCTGAGCGAGTCGCTGACCGGGGTGAGCTTCCCGGACGCACTGGTCTGACCCCGCGCTGGGCGACACCGAGCCCCCGCCTCGTGCACGCGAGGCGGGGGCTTCGTGGTGTGCGGCTACTAGCTCGCGGTGACGGACAGCTTGTGGTGGAAGACGTTGCCCGGGTCCCAAGTGGCCTTCACCCGCCGCAACTTGGCGAGGTTGCCCTTGAAGTACAGGGTCTGCCAGGGCACTCCGGAGGTGTTCCAGGCCGGGTCGGTGAGGTCGGTGTCGGGGTAGTTGATGTACGAGCCGTCGTTGGTGTCGTTCGGCACCGGTACCCCGCCGGTGTCCGCGTAGAGGTCGCGGTACAGGGTGCGCATCCAGGCGACGTGCCGGTCGTCCTGTGCCGGATCCGGCCAGTACGTCGTGAAGTTGGCCTTGAGGACCGAGTCCCGCTGGGCCAGCGCGGTGGCCGTGGGCGACACGGTGTTGACCTTGCCGCCGTAGGAGTAGAGCAGGATGCCTGCGTGCCCGTCGTAGGCGGCGTCGGAGAGGTAGCCGTAGAGCGTCTTCGCCTGGGCGGCGGACCAACCCCGGCGCAGATAGGCGCCCTTGGACTTCGTGCGGTTGTAAAGGCCGGTGTCGTAGGGGTCCTTGAGCGTCGTCTTCAGCCAGGGCCAGGAGGAGCGGGCGTCCGTGTACGGCACGCCGATGCCGCCGGTCACCGCTGCGACGTAGGCGTCGAGGAGGGCCGAGGCGTCCGAACGGGTGCCGTCTATCTGGGTGTTGAGGACGAGGCTGCCCTGGACCCGGTTGTAGAGGATCAGGACGCTGTGGAGGCTGTCGTAGGAGGAGCCTGCGACGCTGTTGCGGGCGTGCCAGGTGCCGTGGTTCGCGATCAGCGCGGTGAAAGCCGCCTCCGTGAGGTCGCTCCATTTGATGGCGACGGTCGACTTCAGCAGGGTCTTGGGCGGCCTGGGCAGGAGGGTGGAGGGGTCGGTGCCGGTGGCGTCGGGGGCGCGGAACCAGTAGCGGGTGACGATGCCGAAGGTGCCTCCGCCGCCGCCCGTGTGGGCCCACCACAGGTCGCGGTGCGGGTCGTCGGCCTCGCGGGTGGCGACGACGGCACGGGCGGTGCCGGAGGCGTCGACCACGACGACCTCGACGGCGTAGAGGTGGTCGACGACGGCGCCGTACTGGCGGCACATCGCGCCGTAGCCGCCGCCGGTGACGTGTCCGCCGACGCCGACGGTCGGGCAGGTCCCGCCCGGCAGGGACACGCCCCACTCCAGGTACAGGGTGCGGTAGACGTGCCCGAGGGTGGCGCCGCCCTCGACGAGGAAGGCGCGGCGGGCGGGGTCGTAGCGGACCGTGTCCATCTCGGACATGTCGACGAGTGTCCGTACGTCGGGGTCGTCGACGAGTGAGTCCAGGCAGTGCCCGCCGCCGCGTACGCCGATGCGTTTGCCGGTGTCGACCGCCTCCTGGACGACGGACACCACCTGCGCGGTGGTGTGGACGAGGCGTATCGAGTCGGGGGCGGCGGTGAATCTCGCGTTGTAGCCGCGGGAGGTGAGGTCGAGATAGCGGGCGTCCGAGGCGTCGACGGTGACCGCGGCGGGGGTGGTGGTGTCCGTGACCGTGTTGTCGGCGGCCAGGGCGCGGCTGGGGACTGCGGCCGCGGCGATCCCCGCGGCGGTGGCGGTGCCGAGGAGGCCGCGCCGGGTGAGGCCGGCGGCCGGGCGCCGGTCGGGTGGCTGTCTTGTCACTGCTGTCTCCCGCATCTCGTGGTGGACGAACGTAAAAGTGGAGGGGCGAAAAAGTGGAGGGGCGTAAAAACTGCCGCCCAGGAGGCCGGGAGCCTTCTGGGCGGCAGGAGTTGAGGGGGGATCAGACGACGTCGTGTCCGCTGACCGTGGTCTCCGGGATCTCGTCGCGGACGTCCCAGTGCTCGGCGATCAGGCCGTTGTCGAGCCGGAAGATCTCCACGACGGCCGAGCCCCGGTCCGTCGAGGTGGCGCGGAAGTGGGTGTGCACGAAGACCAGGTCACCGGAGCCCGCCGCGCGCTTGATCTCGAACCGTGCCTCGGGGAGCTGCTTGCGGAAGCCCTCGATGAACTCGACCAGCGGGCCCCGCCCGTCCGGCAGGTTCGGGTTGTGCTGGATGAGGTCCGCGGCCAGGTACTTGTCGGCCAGGTCGGTCTGCCCCTGGTTCCAGACGGTCTCCAGGTAGTCGCGCACGAAGTGCACCTGGTGGCTGCTCATGAGTTCTCCTTGGCTAACTGATGTGTACAGGTGTGGCGGGCTGCTCGGCGACCTTGGCCGCCGACGCCTGCCGGACGGACAGCAGATGGGTCAGCGCGGCCAGGACGAGGACGCCCAGGGCGGCGGCCGGGATGGGGCCCGCGCCCACGCCCGGCAGCAGGGAGCTGCCGACGAAGCTGCCGAGGCTCATCCCGAGGTAGAGCGCGGCGGCGTTCAGCGCGAGGATCAACCCCGGTTGCAGGGGCACCAGTTCGACCAGCCGGGCCTGCTGCGGGGCCTGGTAGAGCTGGCTGAAGAAGGCCCAGAACGCGAAGAACACGAGCCCGGCCGTGGAGTGCGGCGCGACCAGCAACAGGGCGAAGCCCAGGGCGAGTCCGATGACGGCGAGGCCCACCGTCCGTTCGCCGCCCAGCCGTTCGGCGATCCTCGGCGCGGACGCGTTGCCCGCGACACCGATCACGCCGAAGGCGAGCAGGGTCACGGAGATCAGCCCGGACGACGCGTCGAAGCGGTCCTTGAGATAGGCGCCCGCGATGCCGTAGACGGTGAACTGGGCGGCCATGAACAGCAGGGTCGTCGAGACCGTGGCCACGGTCGCGGGGGTGCGCAGCGCGCCGCGGTAGGCCTGCACGGTGGGGGGTTCGCCGGCCGGGATCTCGGGGACGAACACGAACACCGTCACGAAGGCGATCGCGGAGAGCGCGGCCACGCCGAGCAGCGCCGGACGCCAGCCGAGGCTGCCGCCCAGGAACGACGCCAGCGGCACACCGAGCACGGCGGCGGCCGTCATCCCGCCGAAGACGGTGGCCAGGGCCCGCTGTCGGCGCTCCGGCGGGACGATCAGTGCACCGGCCGCCGAGGCGCCGGGTCCGAAGACGGCCGCGCCCATCGCGCCGAGGACCCGAGTGGCCGTCAGGAAGCCGTAGTTGGGCGCCACGGCTCCGAGGGCGGCGCCGACGGTGAGCAGGCCGATGCCCACGAGGAGGACCCGCTTGCGGTCCCATCGGCGCAGCAGGATGGGGGCCGTGGGCGCGAAGACCGCGAAGGTCAGCGCGAAGACGGTGACGAGGATGCCCACCGAGGCGGGCTGGACGTGCAGATCGTCCCCGATCGGACCGTTCAGGCCGACGACCGCCAGCGAGATCGTCCCCAGGCTGAAGTAGCCAAGTGACAGCGACAGCAAGGCCGGTAAGGCGCTGCGGGAGGGCATCACGCCACCTCCTCTTCCGAGCGGGAAAGGTGCATACGGCGACGGTAGGAGCGCCCCGCGGACCCTCGCGCGCGCCGCGAGGAGGACCCCGGCACTGCCCGAGGTCCGTCCCCGCACTACGTCAGGTCGTGCCGAAGGAGCGTGAGCGCAGCACCAGCGGCACGCTGCGGCCGGAGCTGATCAGCCAGTGCTCCACGGCGTTGACCAGCAGGAGCAGCAGGGCAGTTGAGGCCAGTACGGCGAGGGCCGGCAGGAGGGGTGCGACCGCGGCGGCGGCCAGCAGCACCAGGCCGGAGTAGAAGCGGGTGGCGGACGCGGCGCCGAACATCCGGCGGCGCGTGTAGCAGAACGTCAGGAGGATCAGGGCGGCGCCGACGGGCAGCAGTCCGGCGGCACCGGAGTGCGGGGTGCGCAGGGGGTCGTGGACGGTCCGTACGGCGCCGACGGAGACCAGCAACAGCCCGGCGACCAGGACGAGATGGCCGTAGCTGAGCACGTCGCGGACGACGATCGCGGGGGTGGGGTGGGTGCGCAGGGCGTGGGCGACGGCCGAGGCGACGAGGTGGAAGTAGAGCCACCACAAGGCGCAGCCGATGAGGAAGGCGAGGACGAGGGCGGTCAGACTGACTGGATCGAGGGGTCCTTTGGCGACTCCGGCGCCGACGGAGAAGATGTTCTCGCCGAGGGCGATGATGATGAACAGGCCGAATCTTTCCGGGAGATGGTTGACGCCGAAGGCCAGTCGCCGCAGATGTCCGCTGAGCAGGACGGGTGCCGCAAGCTCGGCGAGCACCGCGAGCGCCCAGCACACCTCGCGCCAGGGCGCGGGGAGGGTGGCGGCGGCGAACAGCACGAGGGCGAAGGCGAGTCCGGCGCGGTAGGGGTGGATGGTGTAGAGGGCGCACTCTCTGCGGATGGCCTCGCCGATGAGCAGTCTGAGGGCGAGATAGCTGCCCGCGTACAGCAGGGCCTGTTCCCGGTTGTCGAGCGCCTGCGGGGCGGCAACCGCCATGCCGTAGACGGCTAGTGCGGTGAGCATCAGGAACACGCGTTGCAGACTGGTCTCGTGCACGGCGTTCATCGCCATGACGACGTCGACCCAGGCCCACCACAGCGGGACGAGCACGAGCAGACACTGTCCGAGCACGGGCCAGGTGGCGTGTCCGGCGAGGAGGTGCGCGATCTGGCCCACGCCGAACGCGAGGACCAGATCGAAGAAGAGCTCCGCCCAGGTGGCCCGGTCGCGCACCTGAACGGCCGGGACGGTCGTTGTCGCGGTTGCGTCGGTCATCGTCGTATCGGGACACGGGCGGGCCCGGCTGACGTGGAATGCGCGAAGTGGGCTTCCATTGCGGCAAGTCGGCCGCCCGGCTGTCCGAACTTCAGCGCTCGGTGAGTGTCACCCGCACCGGCCCGCCCGTCACGTCGAGGAGCCGGGTCCATTCCGCCGTCAGGGTCAGCGTGCGGTTCGGTACGGCTGCCCCCAGCCACTCCTTGAACAACAGCCGTCCGTCCTGGACGACTTGCAGGACCGGCCGGTCCACCAGGGCCGAGGTGCGCAGGACGTACGGGTGCTCGTCGCCCGGGGCGACCCGGTTCGGGGCGATCCAGCGCAGGGGCGGCTCGACGAGCAGGGGAACCGCGGGGCGGGACCACCCGGCGCCGGCGAGCAACTCCAGGACACCTGCGGCGACATGAGTGCCGTCACGGACGGCGGTGGCCGCGCTCTCCACAGGGTGCAGCACACTCCCGGCGGCGAACACACCGGGCCGGGAGGTGTGCAGGGCTCCGTCGACGGCGGGGCCCCGGGTGCCGGGGTCCAGGTCGAGGCGCCCCCGCCGGGCGAGTTCGTGGTCGGGCACGAAGTCACCGGTGAACACGACGGTGTCACAGGCCAGTTGGACGGTACGGCCGTCCCGGTGCCGGATGCGGACGCCGGACAGCCGTCCGTGGCCGAGGAGTTCGGTGACCGTGGTGTCGGTGAGGAGAGGGATGCGGTGGCGGAGGCGGGCGATGTGAGTGCGGGTGACCGTCGTCTGGGAGATGGGCAACTCGGTGACCATGGCGACGACTTCGGCTCCGGCGGTCCGCACGGTGTCGGCGGCGGCGTAGGAGACGTCCTCGGCACCGACCACGACGGCCCGGGTGCCGATCCGCTGCCCGTGAAGATGCACCGCCTGCTGCAACTCACCGGTGGTGTACACCCCGTCGGGCCGCGTACCCGGCACCAGCCGGGCCGCCCGGGGTCGTTCGCGGGCACCGGTGGCGAGGACGACGGCTGATGCGTGGATGGTCTCCGGGCCTCGCGGGCCAACGGTGTTCAGCGCCAGCGGCCCCGCCCAGTCGAGGGCGGTGATCCCGGTACGGACGAGGGCACCGGCACGCACGGCGGCGGTGAGCACCAGGCGGGCGTACGCGGGCCCGGTGAGCGGATGCGTCCAGGTGCCGAAGCCGCCGTGGTGACAGTGCCGGGGCACTCCCCCGGCCTGCTGTTCCCGGTCCAGGACTTCGACGCGGGCGACTCCGGCGGCGGCGAGGCGCGCGGCTGCGGCGAGTCCTGCGGGGCCGGCGCCGATGACGAGGACGTCGACCTCGCGTTCCGGGCGGGTCATGGCCGGGCTCCTTCGGGCGTCGCGGGGATCACGCCTCGGCCCCTTCGAACAACTCCCGCACAGCCGCCCCGCAGTAGAACCCCTGACAGCGCCCCGCCCGTGCCCGGGTCCGCCGGCGCAGTCCGTCGAGGTTGCGCGGCGGCACCGTGCTCGCGAGCGCGTCCCGGATCTCGCCACGTGAGACGCGCTCACAGTGGCAGACGAGGGTGCCGTACTCCGGGTCGGTGGCGACGAGTTGGGGATTCTGGTGGGGGCGCGGGTGCGCCTCGCCGAGGTTCGGCATGCGGACCGGTTCCAGGTCCCGTGCCGGGCCGAGGTCGAGGCCCGTGTCGGCCAGCGACTCGGTGACGTGCGCGGCGATGGCCATGGACGCCGTCAGGCCGGTGGAGCGGATTCCGCCGACCGTGATGTACGCCTGCTCGGGGTGGGCGGTGATGCGGTAGTCGTCCTGCTCGGTGGCGGCGCGCAGCCCGGCGTAGACGGCGGTGACCTCCTCGTCGAGCAGCGCGGGGAGGATCCGTGCGCCCATCTCCCGCAGCAGGGCGAGCCCTTCGGCCGTGGAGCCGGTCGCCCGCTTGTCGTCCAGGTCCTCGGCGGTGGGGCCGAGGAGCAGGTTGCCGTAGACGGTGGGGCTGACCAGAACCCCCTTGCCGAGTGCCGTGGGGACGGGCAGGAGGATGTGGTGGAGCAGGTCGCGGGCGAGCTTGTCGAAGACGATCAGCTGGCCCCGGCGCGGGGTGACCGTGAAGTCGTGGTGTCCGAGGTGGCGGTCGAGGGTGTCGGCGTGCAGCCCGGCCGCGTTGACGAGGTGCCGGGTGCGGAGGGTGCCTCGGGGTGTGGTGAGGACGTGGGCACCCTCTCGCCGACTGACGCCATTCACCGGCGAGTTGAGGTGCAGGTCGACTCCGTGCCGGACCGCCTGTGTCGCGTACGCCAGTGTCGTCGTCCAGGGGCAGATGATGCTCTCGCCGGGCACGTGCAGGGCGCCGAGCGCGCCCGGGCCGAGGTGTGGCTCGCGTTCGTGGAGTTCGGAGGGGTCGATCAGGCGGGTGCCTCCGTACTCGTTCCGTACGGCCTTCTCCGCCAAGTGCGGTAGCGCGGCGAGCTGTTCCTCGTCCCAGGCCACGAGCAGCGCGCCTACCGGTTCGACGGCGATGCCCGACTCGGCTGCGTACGCGGCGAGTTGACGTGAGCCCTGGCGGACGAGCCGTGCCTCCAGGGAGCCCGGTGCCGCGTCGAAGCCGGTGTGCAGGATCGCGGTGTTGGCCTTCGAGGTGCCCTGGCCGACGTCGTCCTGCGCCTCGACGAGGGCCACGCGCAGGCTCCGGTGGCGGGCGAGTTCGCGGGCGATGGCGCAGCCGACGACTCCCGCGCCGACCACCGCCACGTCGTAACTCCCCGACGGCAGCGGTCCGTTGACCGTCACTGTCATACAGGGGTCCGGTCGAGCAGCGCCGTGACTTCGGTGCGGAAGGCGGCGAGGCGTTCGGCCGCGTGGTCGGGGGTGATGCGCGGCTCGTAGACGGCGGCCGGTTTCCAGTCGGGCAGGGCGTCGGCGAGCATCAGCCCCGGCTCCACGCCGAGTTGGGCCAGGGCGCCCACGCCCAGGGCGGTCGCGTCGGGCAGCGCGGAGACCTCGACGGGGCGTTGCAGGAGGTCGGCCTGGGTCTGCATGAGCAGGGCGGAGCGGGTCAGGCCGCCGTCGACGCGCAGGACGTCCAGGGGTGTGCCGAGGTCGGTCGCGGCGGCCTCGGCGAGTTCGACGACCTGTGCGGCGAGGCCCTCGCACAGGGCGCGCACCAGGTGTCCTGAGGAGGTGTCGAGGCCGAGTCCGGTGAGTGAGCCGCGCACGTCGCCGCGCCACCAGGGTGCGGCGAGCCCGGCCAGGGCGGGCACGAAGGTGACCCCGCCCGTGTCCGGTACCGCGCCGCCGACGCGGTCCAGGTCGGCCGCGCCGCTGATGACCCCGAGGTCGGCGAGCCACCGTACGGCGGACGCGGCCGTGTACACCTGGCCGTCGAGGCAGTAGCTGGTCCGCCCGCCGAGCCGCCACGCCACACAGCTCACCAGGCCCGAGTCCCCGCGCCGGGGTGTGTCGCCGGTGTGCGCGAGCAGGAACGCCCCTGTGCCGTAGGTGCACTTGGCGCCGCCGGGTGCGGTGATGCGCTGGGCGAGGAGGGCCGCCTGCTGGTCCACGACCAGGCCGGTGAGGGGTATCTCCGCGCCGAACGCCGTGGTCGTGCCGATGAGTCCGGCGCAGTCGACCACACCCGGGAGGCGTTCCCCGGACAGGCCGTAGAGGTCGAGGGCGCGGGGTGACCAGGCGGCCTTGTCGAGGTCGAGGAGTTGGGTGCGGCCCGCGGTCGCCGCGTCGGTGACGTGGGTACCGGTGAGGCGGTGGACGAGCCAGGAGTCGCTGGTGGTGACCATGCCGTCACGGGTGAGATGGCGGCGGATCCAGGCCATCTTGGGCGCGGCGAAGTACGGGTCGAGGGGCAGGCCGGTCAGGTGGCGCAACTCGGCGGCGTGCTCGGCGAGTTCGGCGAAGACGCTCTCGGCGCGGCGGTCCTGCCAGACGAGTGCGTCGGTGAGCGGCATACCGGTGTCGGGGTCCCAGGCGAGCACGGTCTCGCCCTGGTTGGCGAGGCCCAGCGCCACCACGGGTTCGTCGGCCTCGGCGAGTGCGCGGCGGCCGGCGATGATCACCGACTCGTACAGTTCCTCGGGGTCGGCCTCGACCAGGCCGCCCGCCAGCCGGCGGGTCCCCACGGAGACGAACCCGGTGCCGATCACGCCGCGTTCGGGACAGATCACCAGGGCCTTCGTACCGGATGTTCCCTGGTCGACGGCGAGTACCGGACCCGTCATACCACCCCTCCCATAGATCACTGCGCGACAGCCTGCCGCCGGTCCGCACCGCACGTCAAGCGTTTCTGATCTTCGGTCAACTCGCAGATATATCTGCCGAGTTGGGGTAGATCGGGAAAGCGGACGCGATGCGGAACGTCCGCCTCTACAGTGACCGCGGACCGACGCGGTCTCCTCGACCGCCGCCCGCAGGAGGGCTGTTGTTGCTCCACCCTGCCGTCATGCCCACCGGCCGCCTCGCGGCGGGCGGCTGATGGCGAGAGAAGGAGCACGTCCCGCCCACGATCCCGCCGGTCACGACGCGGCGCTGCGCGCGGCGCTGCAGGATCTGCGGACGGGGCGCTGGATGGCGATGCGCGGTCTGCTCGCCGACACCACCCAGTGGTGGCAGTGGACGCGGCGCACCCAGGTCCTGGCGGCCGCGGCGGCCGGTACGGACGTGGTGCGGGCCTGGCTCGCGGAGGAGCCGGACAGTGTGCCGGCCGCGGTGATGCGGGCCCGGGTCGCCGTGGAGCGCGCGCTGCGGGCCCACCGCGAGAAGCACCGTCGTACGCACGAACTGTGGGTCGAGGCCTGGGACGCGAGCGACTCCGCCGCCCGGGTCGCGCCGCAGGACCCGGTGCCGCGGGTGTGTCTGCTGGCGCTCGCCCAGATCGACCGGGACCAGCGCTGGGCAGAGCACCGGGCCGAGCCCCCGGAACCGATGCTGCCGACGGGGCCGTGGGGGCTGCTGGCCGAGGCCGACCGGCGCGACCCGTTCAACCGCGAGGCGCACCACCGGATGCTGCAGTTCCTGTACGCGCGCGGCCTCGGGGCGGCCGACGGAGGCGGTGGGCTACGCGCAGTGGGCGGCGGAGTCGGCGCCTCAAGGTTCCGCGCTGCATGTCCTGCCGCTGTACGTGCGGGTCGAGCGGTACCGGCGCGGCGGCGGGCAGGATGCCGCGCTCGATCTGCACTGGGTGGCGGAGGACGCCGGCCGTGAGGCGCGCCGCGCCCTGCACCTGTGGTTCGAGCACACGCACATGGCCGAGCGCTCCCTGCTGGACCTGAACCATCTCGCCCACGCGCTGTGGGGCGCGCTCCAATTCCCGCACGCGGCCCGGGTGTTCGACGCGCTCGACCCGTACTGCACGGCCGTGCCGTGGGCCTACCGCACCCCGCGGCCGGGCGATCCGGCCCAGGCGGCCGAGGTGTTCGTCCAGGCCCGCGCGCGCTGCCGGGCCGCCCGCGATCCCGGCGGGCGCCTCTGAGACCCCCACACCCCCTACCCCCGGAGGTTCCGTCATGTCGCCCCTCGATTCCGATGGTGATCCGCAGCACGACGAGGAACAGCGCCTGCGCGAACTCGGCTACCGGCCGGTGCTCGCCCGCCGCATGGGCGGTTTCGGCAACTTCGCGATCAGCTTCTCGGTGATCTCGGTCCTGTCCGGCTGCATGACCCTGTACGGCTTCGGCATGGGCGCGGGCGGCCCCGCCGTGATGCTGTGGGGCTGGGCGGGCGTCGGCCTGTTCGTGTTGTGCGTGGGGCTCGCGCTCGCCGAGGTCACCAGCGCGTATCCGACGTCCGGCGCCCTGTACTACATGGCCGACCGGCTCGGCGGCCAGCGTTGGGGCTGGTACACGGGCTGGCTGAATCTGCTCGGTCTGCTGGGCGCGATCGCCGGTATCGACTATGGCGCGGCCCTGTTCACGGGCGCCTTCGCGAGCATCCAGTGGGGTTTCGCGCCGACGCCCGGGAAGACGATGCTGATCTTCCTCGGCATCCTGCTGCTGCACGCGTTACTCAACCTGTTCGGCGTCCGGCTGGTCAGCGTGCTCAACTCGATCAGCGTGTGGTGGCACCTGGCCGGAGTCGCGGTGATCGTCGGCGCGCTCGCGATCGTCCCGGACCATCACCGGTCGGCGTCCTTCGTGTTCACGAAGTTCGTCAACGACACCGGCTGGTCGAACCCCTTGTACGTGGCGGCGATCGGCCCGCTCCTCGCTCAGTACACCTTCTCCGGCTACGACGCCTCGGCGCACCTGTCCGAGGAGACGTCGAACGCGTCGGTGTCGGCGGCACGCGGCATCGTCCGCTCGATCTGGGTCTCGTGGATAGCGGGTTTCGCGCTGCTGGCGGGCCTGACCTTCGCCATCCAGGACTACGCGGGCACCCGGAACAGCGCGACCGGGGTGCCGCCCGCGCAGATCCTCCTCGACGGCCTGGGCACGGACGGCGCGAGCGCCCTGCTCCTGGTGGTGATCGTGGCGCAGCTCTTCTGCGGCAACGCCGAGGTCGCCGCCGCCAGCCGCATGGTCTTCGCGTTCAGCCGGGACAAGGCCCTGCCCGGCTCGGCCCTGTGGCGCCGGGTCAGCAGCCGCACCCAGACCCCGGTGGCCGCCGTATGGCCGGCGGTGGTGGCGGCCGGGGTGCTCGCGCTGCCGTCCCTGTACTCGACGACGGCGTACGGCGCGGTCACCGCGATCAACGTCATCGGCATCACACCGGCGTACGCCATTCCCGTGTTCCTGCGGCTGCGCGCGGGGGACCGTTTTCAGCCGGGTCCGTGGAGCCTGGGCCGGTGGAGCAGGCCGGTCGGCTGGGTCGCCGTGGTGTGGGTGACCTGCGTGACCGTCCTGTTCTGTCTGCCGCAGTCCTCGCCGGTGACGGTCGACTCGATGAACTACGCGTCCATCGCCCTCGCCGTCGTCCTGATCCTGGCCAGTGTGTGGTGGTACGTCGCCCACCGTTCCTACGGCACCCCGACCACCGCGGCCTACGGCTCCGACCGCGACCAGGCCGAACTCGCCGAGGGAATCGTCTGAAAGCCGTGCTCACAGCCCCGGACGAGGTACGAACTCCCCGTCCGGATACGGCAGGATGAGCGGTCGCGCCGGTGCGGAGAGCCGTTCCGGCCGGCGCGACGGCAGTTCCGGCAATGCCCGTACTTCGAGCAGGTGGACAACGTCACGACTCTTCACATCCGGCCGTCGGCGGCGCCCTTCGCCACCGTTTCTCTCCCCGGAGGTGACCGATGAACCGCATGCCGACCCTGGACGACTTCATGCTCGCCGGAATAGCGCTGGCCTCGGGCCTGTTGGCGGCGTTCCTGTTGCGCATACTGCTGCGCTGGCTCGGCAAGCACGCCGACCGCACCCGCTGGAGCGGCGACGACGTGATGGTCGACGCGCTGCGGACGGTGCTGCCGTGGTCGGCGATCGCCGGTGGCGCGGCGATCGCGGGGGCCGTGCTGCCGCTGACGCACACGGTCCAGCACCAGGTCAACCAGAGCCTCAAGGTGCTGATCATCCTCGCCGTGACGGTGGCGGCGGCCCGGGTGATCGCGGGTCTGGTCCGGGCGGTCACCAACTCCCGCTCCGGAGTGGCCGGTTCGGCCACGATCTTCGTCAACATCACCCGGATACTGGTCCTGGCGATCGGCTTCCTGGTGATGCTGCAGACGCTGGGCATCTCGATAGCGCCGATGCTCACCGCCCTGGGCGTCGGCGGTCTCGCCGTGGCGCTCGCACTTCAGGACACCCTTGCGAACCTGTTCGCGGGCATCCACATCCTCGCGTCGAAGACCGTGCAGCCCGGCGACTACATCAAGTTGAGCAGCGGCGAGGAGGGTTACGTCGAGGACATCAACTGGCGCCAGACGACGGTACGGGCGCTCTCCAACAACCTCGTCGTGATACCGAACGGCCAGCTCGCCAAGACGAACATGACCAACTTCATGCGTCCCGAGCAGGAGTTGACGATCCTCGTCCAGGTGGGCGTCGGCTACGACAGCGACCTGGAGCATGTCGAGGAGGTGACCATGGAGGTCATCGCCGAGGTCATGAACGACATCACCGGCGCGCTGCCGGAGCACGAACCGGCGATCCGGTTCCACACGTTCGGCGACTCCCGGATCGGCTTCACGGTGATCCTGGGTGTCGGCGAGTTCAGCGACCAGTTCCGCATCAAGCACGAGTTCATCAAGCGCCTGCACAGGCGGTACCGCGCCGAGGGCATCCGCATCCCGGCGCCGACGCGGACGGTGGCGTTGCAGCAGGGGTCGGTCCCCCAGGGTGCGATCGCCATACCGCAACAGCGGATCCATGAGGACGAGCCGGGCGAAGTCCCCTCCACCCGGCTCGACTGACGGATCAGACCCCTCGGGTCAACTCCCTCAGAGCGTCGCGGAGTTGTCGTGGTGGTGCCCGCCGGTCCGGTTGTGCGGGACGGCGAGGGACGGGTTCACCGGCGTCACCGTCCAGTCCGGATGACCGGGCATGCGCGGCGTCGCCGTACCGTACAACCAGTCCCGCAGGAAGCCGGACAGGTCCTGGCGGGCGACCTTCGACGCGACGGCGATGTAGTCCTCCGTCGTCGCGGCGGAGTCGCGATAGCGGGCGAGGAAGGCGCGCTCGACGGCGTGGAAGGTGTCCTCGCCGATGAACTCCCGCAGGGCGTACAGGACGAGGACGCCGCCCACGTAGCGCTGGTTGTCGAAGAGGTTGGCCGCGTTCGGGGCGGCGACCGGACCCGAGTCGTGGCGCCACTGGTCGCCGCGGGCGTAGGTGTCCTTCATGCGGGCTTCCATCGTGGTCAGGCCGAGGGAGTCGGCCCAGCCGCGCTCGTAGCGGTAGAGCAGTCCGTAGAAGTCGGCGTGGCCCTCGTTCAGCCAGAGGTCGGCCCAGGTGGCGGGGCTGACGCTGTTGCCGAACCAGGAGTGCACCAGCTCGTGCATCATGTGCGAGCCGATCTTGCTCTCCTCCTGGAGCAGGAAGTTCGGCTTGTACAGGGTGAGGGTCTGGGTCTCAAGTCCCGTGAAATCAAAGGCGTTCGGGGCGTCCGAGTTGCAGGGCAGCAGTCCGTACGTCTCGAACGGGTAGGCGCCCAGGCGCTGTTCGAGCCAGTCCACGAGGCCGGGGGTCAGCGCGAGCGCCGGTTCCAGGGCGGCGGCGCGCGCGGCCGGCACGACGTCCCGCAGCGGCAGCCCGTGCGGGCCAGGCCGGTCCTTGATCACGTAGTCGCCGACCGTTATCTGCACCAGCTCGGTCGCCATCGGCGAACGCGAGCGGTAACTGAACGCGGTCCGGTCGCCGTCCAGCCGCTCGGTGCACACCAGTTGACCGTTCGCGACCCCGCGCAGCCCGTCCGGGACGGTGATCCGGAACGTGAAGTCGGCCTTGTCGCTGGGGTGGTCGTTGCAGGGGAAGACGGTGTGCGCCAGGTTCGGCTGGCCGCACACCGCGAAACCGTCCGGGGTGACGACCCAGCCGCCGGTGGGCGCGGCGGCGCGGCCCGGGTCGGCGGAGTACTCCACGCGGACGGTGACGCGGGCCTTCGCCGGGAGCGTCCTGGCAGGCGTGATCCGCAGCTTCTCGTCGACCTGCTCGAATCCGGCCCTACGCCCCTCGACGCGGACCTCGTGGATGTCGAGGCCGAGGGCGTCGAGGGAGAACCGGGTCAGGGACTCGGTGGTGCGCAGTTCTATCGTGACCGTGCCGTCGACGAGCTTCGTCGTCGCGTCGTAGGCGAGGTCGAGGTCGTAGGAGCGGACGCGGTAGCCGTCGTTGCCGAGGCTCGGGTACACCGGGTCGCCGAGGGTCTCGGCGCCCTCGCCGCCGTATCCCCGTCCGGTTGTCCCATCTCCGTTCGCCTCGTCAGCGTTCCCCCGTCCGACCGCGAAGGCCGGGGAACCCACGGTCAGTGCCGTGGCCGTACCGATCAGGGCGGCCACCGGGGCCGTCACTCTGGTGCGATTTCTCATGATCCGCTTTCGCTCGGGCGGCCGGGTGGTCAGCTCCGGCCGTCGGTCAGTGAAGGTGATCCACTCCCTATTGACCACGGGGTCGGGCGAACGGTTGCCCTTGATCGCCGGACAGGTGTTCGCGCAGTGCGGACGGACCGCTGTCGAGTCGGACCCGATCAGGAGATATCTTGATGTCGAGCAATGTTGCAGACGTGGAGCGGAGCACCGGTGACTGACTCGACCATCATCTATACGCACACTGACGAGGCCCCGGCCCTGGCGACGTATTCCTTCCTGCCGGTGGTCCAGGCGTACGCCTCGCAGGCGGGTGTCGCCGTGACCACGCGGGACATCTCGCTGGCCGGGCGCATCATCGCCGTGTTCCCGGAGTACCTCACCGAGGACCAGCGGATCCCGGACGCCCTGCACGAGCTGGGCGAACTGGCGAAGACGCCCGAGGCCAACATCATCAAGCTGCCGAACGTCTCGGCGTCCATCCCGCAGCTCAAGGCCGCGGTGGCCGAGCTGCAGGAGCAGGGCTACGCGCTGCCGAGCTACCCGGACGACCCGAAGACCGACGAGGAGCGGGACATCCAGTCCCGCTACGACAAGATCAAGGGCTCCGCGGTCAACCCGGTGCTGCGCGAGGGCAACTCCGACCGCCGTGCCCCCGCCTCGGTCAAGAACTACGCGAAGACGCACCCGCACCGCATGGGCGCCTGGACGTCGGACTCCAAGACCAACGTGGCGACGATGGGCGAGAACGACTTCCGCTCCACCGAGAAGTCGGTGACGATCACCGAGGCCGGCGCGCTGAAGATCGAGCTGGTCGCCGAGGACGGCACCACCACCGTGCTGCGCGAGTCCGTACCCGTCCTCAAGGACGAGGTCGTCGACGCCTCCGTGCTGCACGTCGCCGAGCTGCGCGAGTTCCTCACCGCGCAGATCGCCCGTGCCAAGGCCGAGGACATCCTGTTCTCCGTGCACCTCAAGGCCACGATGATGAAGGTCTCCGACCCGATCATCTTCGGCCACGTGGTCCGCACCTTCTTCCCGAAGACCTTCGAGCAGTACGGCGCCACGCTCGCCGCGGCCGGTCTCTCCCCGAACGACGGTCTCGGCGGCATCCTCAAGGGCCTGGCCGCGCTGCCCGAGGGCGACGCGATCAAGGCGTCCTTCGACGCGGAGATCGCCGAGGGCCCCGCGCTCGCGATGGTCGACTCCGACAAGGGCATCACCAACCTGCACGTGCCGTCCGACGTCATCGTCGACGCCTCGATGCCGGCCATGATCCGCACCTCCGGCCACATGTGGGGCCCGGACGGCGCGGAGGCGGACACCCTCGCGGTGCTCCCGGACTCCTCCTACTCCGGCGTCTACCAGGCCGTCCTCGACGACTGCCGTGCGCACGGCGCCTACGACCCGTCCACCATGGGCTCGGTGCCGAACGTCGGTCTGATGGCGCAGAAGGCCGAGGAGTACGGCTCGCACGACAAGACCTTCGAGGTCCCGGCGGCCGGTACGGTCCGCCTCGTCGACCAGGCGGGCAACGTCGTCCTGGAGCAGTCGGTCGCCAAGGGCGACATCTTCCGCGCCTGCCAGACCAAGGACGCCCCGATCAAGGACTGGGTGAAGCTCGCCGTCACCCGCGCCCGCGCCACCGGCAACCCGGCGGTGTTCTGGCTGGACGAGACCCGCGCGCACGACGCCCAGCTGATCGCCAAGGTCAACGCGTACCTGCCGGAGCACGACACCGAGGGCCTGGACATCCGGATCCTCGCGCCGGTCGAGGCGACCCAGCTGTCGGTGGAGCGCATCCGCCGCGGCGAGGACACCATCTCGGTGACCGGCAACGTGCTGCGTGACTACCTGACCGACCTCTTCCCCATCCTGGAGCTGGGCACCAGCGCCAAGATGCTGTCGGTCGTCCCGCTGATGGCGGGCGGCGGCCTCTTCGAGACGGGCGCCGGCGGCTCCGCGCCGAAGCACGTGCAGCAGCTGGTCAAGGAGAACTACCTGCGCTGGGACTCGCTCGGTGAGTTCTTCGCGCTGGTCCCCTCCCTGGAGCAGTACGCGACGTTCACCGGCAACGCCCGCGCGCAGGTCCTCGCGGACACCCTCGACCGCGCGACGGCGACCTTCCTCAACGAGGACAAGTCCCCGACCCGTCGCGTCGGCGGCATCGACAACCGCGGCAGCCACTTCTTCCTCTCCTTGTACTGGGCCCAGGAGCTGGCCGCGCAAACCGACGACGCCGACCTCGCGAAGGCCTTCGCCCCGCTCGCCGAGACCCTCGCGGGCGCCGAGGCGAAGATCGTCGAGGAACTCCTCGCGGTCCAGGGCAACCCCGCCGACATCGGCGGCTACTACCAGCCCGACCCGGCCAAGGCCGCGAAGATCATGCGCCCGTCGACGACGTGGAACGAGGCGCTGGCTTCCCTGAGCTGACGCGACGGACGGCCCGAGGGCCGTTCACCCCACGATCGCTCCGCCCCGGCCGGGATTTCCTCCGGCCGGGGCGGCGGCGTTGCGGGGGGGCGGCGTTGGAAGGAACGGCGACAGGGGGACGGCCGCCGCCCTCCCGTGCCCAAGCGGGCCGCAAGCCACCCGCACCCGCCAGGCTCGCAGGCCACCCGCGCGAGAACCACGGCCCGCTGCCCGTCCCGGCCAGGACTACGACCCGCCGCAGTCGCCAGCCCCGGTCGGCATCCCCCACCAACCCCCGCCCCCACCCCCGCCCGTCACCAGTCCCGCGCGGCGATCAGCTTCTCCACGTCCGCGTCCGCGAACCCGTACGCGTTCGCCACGAACCAGAAGTCCTCGGCTATCTCCTCGCGCGCCACGGTCTCGATGTCGCTGTCGGCCGACTCGAAGTCGGCCTGAAGGGCGTTGAACTCCTCGGTGGCGACCTCGGTGAGGGCGTACAACGCGGGCAGGTCGGCGGGGTGTTCGGTCTCGATGCGCTCGCACAGGCGCAGCAGGATGGCCTTGCCGAGATCCAGGACGTGGTCGGGGTAGTAGTCGTCCCGGTACAGCGCGGGCAGGAAGGCGTGCGCTGCGATCTGCTGGTTGCTGACGGGCATGGTGGTGCTCCCCCGGTCCGTGATCGTCGTTGCGGATACCTTGATCCTGCACCACGCCACTGACAACGCCCCCGGGAGTCGCCCGTGTCCCCCACCGCGCCGTCCTCGCCGTCCGCGCCGTCCTTCGAGTTGCTGCCCGGCGCCGCCGACTCTCCCGTGATCCTCCATGTCCCGCACTCCGCACGGGAGATACCGGCCGACGTCCGCGTGGACATCCTGCTGGACGACCCGGCGTTGGAGAGCGAGCTGGACCACATCACCGACAGCCACACCGCGCGGATCGCCGCCGAGGCGGCACGCGCGTGTGCGGTCACCCCGTGGCGGTTCGTGAACCGGCTGTCGCGCCTGGTCGTCGATCCGGAACGCTTCCCGGACGAGCGCGAGGAGATGCTCGCGGTGGGCATGGGCGCGGTCTACACCCGCACCACCCACCACGCCGACCTACGGCCCGCCGGCCACGACCCCGAGCCGCTGATCGACCGCTACTTCCGCCCGTACGCCCGCGCGATGGCGGAGGCCGTCGCCGACCGGCTGGCCGTGACGGGCCGGGCCGTCGTCGTCGACCTGCACTCCTATCCCACCGCCCCGCTCCCCTACGAACTCCACGGCACCGACCCCCGCCCGGCCGTCTGCCTGGGCACCGACACCCTCCACACCCCGCCCGCACTGCTGTCGGCGGCCCGCGAGGCGTTCGCGGAGTGCGGGGAGACCGGGCTCGACAGCCCGTTCCGGGGTGTCTACGTCCCGCTGGAGTTCTACGGCAAGGAGCCGGCGGTCGGCGCCCTGATGGTGGAGATCCGCCGGGACACGTACATGACGGAGCCCGGTGGCCCGCCCGACGGCCCGGGGGTCGCCCGGCTCGCCTCCGCGCTGACGACGCTGGTGAACGCCGTATCCGCATAGCGTCCGGCTCTCCGGCGTTCCGGCCCTCCGGCTGGAGCACTCCCGCAGGACAGGCGGCCGGGGGCGTACGAGGGTGGACGCATGACCGAGGAGACCACCACGCTGACCGGCCAGGCCCCGCCCCCCGTCTGGGACTGGCCCCCGTTCGACCTGACCGGGACGGACTTCGACCCGGTCCTCGCGGAGCTCATGCGCGAGGGCCCGCTGACCCGGATCCGGCTGCCGCACGGCGAGGGCTGGGCGTGGCTGGCCACCCGCTACGACGACGTGAAGATGATCACCAACGATCCGCGGTTCGGCCGCGCGGAGGTCACCACACGCCAAGTGACCAGGATGGCCCCGCACTTCAAGCCGCGCCCGGGGTCCCTGGCCTTCGCCGACCAGCCGGACCACAACCGGCTGCGCAAGGCGATCGCGGGCGCGTTCACGGTCGGCGCGATGAAGCGGCTGCGGCCCCGGGCGCAGTCACTGCTCGACGCGCTGGTCGACGGGGTCGTGGCGGACGGGCCCCCGGCCGATCTGATGGAGCGGGTCCTCGAACCCTTCCCGCTCGCCGTCGTCAGCGAGGTCATGGGCGTGCCCGACGAGGACCGGGAGCAGGTGCACGCCTGGACCCGGCAGATCATCTCCATGTCCGGTGGCGCCGAGGCCGCCGACCGTGCCAAGGCCGGCCTGTACGCGTGGATCACGGACACGATCCGCGCCCGCGCCGAGAGCGACGGCACCGATGTGTACTCGCTGCTGGGCGGCGCCGTGGCCCGGGGCGAGATCAGCGAGGCGGAGGCATCCGGTGTGGCGGGCCCGCTGCAGATCGGCGGCGAGGCGGTCACCCACAACTGCGGTCAGATGCTGTACCTGATGCTCACCCGCCCCGACCTGCTGGAGCGCCTGCGTGCCCAACCCGAGTGCAGGGACGCCGCGTTGGACGAACTCCTGCGCTACATCCCTCACCGCTCCTCGGTCGGCCTGGCCCGGATCGCCCTGGAGGACGTCGAGTTGCACGGCCTGCGCATCAGCGCGGGCGACCCGGTCTACGTCTCCTACCTCGCCGCCAACCGCGACCCGGCCGTCTTCCCCGACCCGGACCGCATCGACGTCGACCGCGATCCCAACCCCCACCTGGCCCTCGGCAACGGCTCGCACTACTGCACCGGCGCCGTGCTGGCCCGCCTCCAGACCGAACTCCTCGTCGACACCCTGCTGGACCGCCTCCCGGGACTCCGACTCGCCGTCCCCGCCGAGGAGATCGTCTGGCGCCGGAAGACCATGATCCGGGGGCCGCAGACGCTGCCGGTGACCTGGTAGGCCGCAGCACGTGGATCGCCGCACGCGAGGACGGGTGCCCTGGCCTTGCTCAACACCCGCCTCGCGCACCGGCGTTCACGCCCGCAGCCACTCCGTGACGACGACCTCCCCGCCGGCCCGCAGCCGTAGCGCGAAGGGGCCGCTCGGGGGTGCGTCGCTGGTGAAGCGGCCCATGGCGTCGGCCGTGAGGGTGGTGGGGCGCAGGGCCTGGGGGCCGTTCAGGACCTCGATGCCGGCCGGCTGGGGTGGCATCACCTGACCCATCAGACCCTCGCTCGTCACCTCCACGTCGATGCTGAGCTCACCCGCGGTGAAGGTCAGCATGCGGGGCACGTCCGTGGCCCCTCTGATCGGGATCGCGTCGACCAGGGAGTCGAAGGTCAGCTCCGCGAGCCGGGCGTCCATGTCGTACAACGCGTAGGCGTCCATGGCGATTTGGCGCAGCTCGGCGGGGACCGGGTCCAGGATGGCGGCGGCCTGCCGCAGCTCCTCCTCCAGGAGTCCGTCCTCGAACTCCCCGGCGCCGTCGTCCTGTTCGCCCTCCAGCTCGGCGAACTCCTCGTCGTCGAAAGGGTCCTGGCCGAAGGCGCCGAGCGCGTCGAGACCGTCGTCGTGCATGCCGTTCACACCGCCCCCCGGGCGTCGAGTCGGGCCCGCAGCCGGCGCAGGCAGCGCTGGCGCATCGGGCCGATGCTGCCGACGGCGATCCCCAGACCGGCGGACACCTCCAGGTAGCTGGGCGGCGGCGAGGCCATCAGCACCCGCAGCAACTGCCTGCACCGGTCGCCCAGTTCCTCGAACTCCTGCCACAGCCGCCGGATGCGCTGGGCGTCGGAGGCCGCCTCCTCGGAGTCGATCAGCGACTGTTCGGGGGTGCGCTCCTCGCTGATGCGGTCGAGGAGTTGGGGATCGTCCGTGGGCATGAGCCGCCGTAGGCTCTTGATCACCTTCAGGCACTCGTTGCGCGCGGTGCTCGCCAGCCAGGAGCCGGCCTTCTCGGGTTCGCGGATGCGCCGCAGGTGCTGGGCGAAGCGGAACCACACGGTCTGGTACACCTCGTGGCCGTCGGCGTCGGAGAGCCGGTGGGCGCGCACCACTGACCAGACCAGTGGGCTCAACCCCTCCACGAGCGCCTTCCAGGCCGCCGCGTCGCCGTCGACGGCGGACTGGACGAGCGCGCCGACTTCTGCACGTTCCACGGTGCCACCCCTCGTGTACGGCATGTCATCGTACGCCGTGGAGGGGATGGTTCCGGCCCTCATGCCGGAGGGGAGAGCGGTACGACGGGGACCGGGCGCCAGGTGGGCGGGCGCAGCGCCGGTACGTGCGCCCCGCGCACTTCGGCGTACTCGGTGTTCCCCGTGAGGAGTTGGGTGCGGGCGGCGCGCGCGTCGGTCTCCTTGTTGGCCGTCATGAAGGCGGCGACCATGCCGGCGGCGACGGGTGCGGCGAACGAGGTCCCGCTCCAGTGCGCGAGCCCGTCGAACGTCACCTGGTCCGGGCTGCCCGGCTCGGCGTCCCCGGCCTGGCTCAACACGCCCTTGTGGGCGGGTGATTGGCAGGTGCAGGTGTAGGTGAAGCCGAACCGGCAGGCGTCGTAGGTGGTGTGCTGGTAGGCGTACGGCGTGGGTGCGCCGAAGCCGGTGAGGGGGCCGATGAGCCGCTCGCCGGGGGCGTAGGCCTTGACCCAGGCGCCGTGGTTGCTGAAGCAGGCGCCGAACTCGCCGTCGCTGCGCAGCGCGCCGACCGAGAGGACGACGTCCTGGTAGTCGGGCAGGTCGGCGTAGGCGGCGGGCCAGAACGGCGTGGCGCTCGCGTTGTTGCCGGCCGCCGCCACCAACAGGGTGCGCTGGCCTCGCAGTTGCTGCATGAAGCCCTCGACGCCGAGGAGTCCGTCGGTGCGGCCGTTCGAGGTGCCGGCGGAGAGGCTGATGACGTCGGGCCAGCCGTGCTGGTCGACGGCGGCGAACAGCGCCTCGCCGAAGTCCGATTCGAGGATGGCGCCCGCGTCGTTGAGGGTGTTGCGGACGGTGACCTCGGTGTTGGGCGAGACGGCCGCGACGAGCCCGGCGATGAACGTGCCGTGTCCTACGTACTGTTGGAGCACTCCCGCGTCGTCCGTCTCCCGGATCTGCGCGTCGCCCTGGACGTGCGCGAGCAGCGGGTACGACCGGTAGTCGTGCATGAGACCGGTGTCGATGACGAGGACGCCCACGACGGTGTCGGCGTCGTAACCGGCTTCCGCGGGCGCCGGGTTGGCGCCCTCGGTGAGCGGGGCGGGCACGGGCTCGTCGCCGGGACAGGCGTTCACCGCGATCGACACCACGTGGTTGCGGCTGATCAGCCGGCGTCCGGCGCGGCCCTCCGGCTCACGCAGGGCGCGCAGCGCGTTCGCCACGGCGTGGTCGCCGCGCCGGTCGCCGACGCCCGGGTCACCGACCTGGATGCGGGTGATGCCGGACCGGTTGGTCTCGGGCCCGGCCCGGCGCACGGAGTCCTCGCTGAGGCCGGTGGCCGCGGTGAAGTGCGCGCGTACGGTGTCCTCGACGACGCGGGCCTCCTCGCCGTCGCGGGCGAGCACGACGCCCTTCTCGTAGAAGAACTCGGCGGAGTCGTCCGGCCCCATCGCCAGGGGGACGTCGGGCATCGAGCGCTGGATCTGGTCGAACTGCTCGTGGAATCGCTGTGGCGCCATGGCGTGTTCCTCCCACTGCGGCGGCGGTCGTCAATCAGAGCCGCCAGGCCGCTGCTTGATACAGCTCCAAACCTGTGTGGTCTGCACCTGGGACCACTAGCATGGGATAAGTGACAACGGGAAGCGACTCGGTTCTCGAACTGCTGCCGATGGTGTTCGCGGCTCCGAGCGAGGCGCTGGCCGGCGCGCGGGAGGTTCTCGACGGCGATCCGACGCCGTTCCGCGCCTCCGTGGCACACCACGCGATCGGCATGTGGCAGCGGGACTTCGGCGATCTGCGGCTCGCCCTGCACCATCTGCGGCGCGCCCGCGACCTGGCGGCCCGCGCGGATTCCGCGGACCGGGAGGCGGACGTCCTCGGCACGCTCGGTGTGGCGTTGGTGCACGCGGGCCGCACCCGGCAGGGCCTGGAGGCCTTCGAGCGGGGCATCGCCCGCGGCACGGGACAGACCCGGGCGCGGGTGCTGTACCGGCGGGCGTACGTCTGGTGGGTGCTGGGGCGGCACCGCGAGGCGCTGGAGGACGTACGGCGGGCAATTGCCGTGCTGCGGCAGGCGGATGACGTGATCTGGATCGCGCGGGCGATCACCCTGCGCGCGACCGTGCATCTCGCGCTCGGCGCGGTGGACCGGGCCGACGCCGACTTCACGGCGGCCGAGGTGCTGTGGGAGACCACCGGCCAGGAGCACGACAAGGCGGACGTGGTGGAGAGCCGGGGGCTGGCCGCATTCCGGTCGGGCGACATCCCGGTGGCGCTCCAACTGCTCGACGAGGCACAGAAGATGTACGCCAAGCTCGCCACGCCGACGTTCATGCTCACCATCCGCCGCTGCGAGGTGCTGATGAGCGCGGGCCTGGCCGGGGAGGCGCTGGCGCACGCGGACACGGCGGTCGGGCTGCTCGACGGCATCGGCGGACAGTCCACCCGCAAGGCGGAGTTGCTGCTCGTGGCCGCCCGGGCCGCGCGGCTCGCGGACGATCCGCCCACGGCGATCGCACGCGCGGCCGTGGCGGTACGGCTGTTCGCCGCGCAGCGGCGCACCTGGTGGGAGACGCATGCCCAACTGGTGCTCATCGAGGCCCGGTTGGCGGCCGGGCGGGCGTCGGGGCGGCTGGTGGCGGACGCCGCCGCGGTGGCCGACCGGCTGGCCGCGTTCGGCTCGCCGTCCGCACCGGAGGCCTCGCTCCTCGCGGGCCGGATCGCGCTCGCCCTGGGCTGGACGGCGGACGCGGAACGGCACTTGGCGGTGGCGGCCCGCAGCAGACGCGGCGGCCCGCCGCTGGCCCGGATGACCGGCTGGGCGGCACAGGCGCTACGCGCGCAGGCCGCGGGCTCCGGTCGCGGGGTGCTGGAGGCGTGCCGGCGCGGTCTCGACGTCCTGGACGATCACCGTACGACCCTGGGCGCCTCGGAGTTGAGGGCGCGGGCGACGGCGCAGGGCGCGGAGCTGGCAGCGCTGGCCCAGCGCGCGAGCCTGGCGTCCGGCGGCCCGCGACGCCTCCTGGTCTGGAGCGAACGCTGGCGGGCGACCGCGCTCTCGACGCCGCCCACCAGACCCCCCGCCGACCCGACCCTGCTCAGCGACTTGACGGCGTTCCGCGAGATCGCCGCCCGCGCGGAGGAGGCCCGCATGGAGGGCCGCCCGCTACCGGCCCTGGAACGCGAACAGCGGCGCCTGGAACGGGAGATCCGCTCCCGCACCCTCCACATGCGCGGCGACTCCCCCGGTGAGGGCGACCGCTTCGACCCGACTCGCCTGCTGGCGCGCCTGGGTGAGGGACGGCTGGTCGAACTCGCCGTCGTGGACGGCCGGGTGCACGCCCTGCTCTGCGGGGAGGGGAGGGTACGCCGCTTCGAGGCAGGCCTGCTCGCAGAGGCGATGGCCGAGGCGGAACACGTACAGGCGGGTCTACGACGCCTGGCGCACCCCGGAGCGGAGGCCAGACTCCCGGTGGTGGAGGCGGCGGGCCGACGCCTGGAGGAACTCCTGCTGGGCGAGGCGGCTCAACACCTGGGCTCGGGCCCGGTGGTGGTGGTCCCACCGGGCCGACTCCACCGCGTTCCCTGGGCGTTGCTGCCGTCGCTGCGTGATCGGGTGCTCAGCGTGTCGCCGTCGGCGGGCAGTTGGCTGCGCGCCCTGGACACCGAACCGCCGTCCGGTGCCCGGCACGTCCTGGTGCGCGGCCCGGGTCTCGCGACCGGCGGCGCCGAGGTCCCCGACCTCGCCGACCTCGCCGACCGCTACGGCAGACCTACGGTCCTGGAGCACGACGACGCCGAAGTCCCCCGGGTGCTGGCCGAGTTGGACGGCGCGACCCTGGCCCACATCGCGGCCCACGGCACGTTCCGCGCGGACAGCCCGCTGTTCTCGTCCCTCCGCATGGCCGACGGCCCGCTCATCGTCCACGACTTCGAACGGCTCACCCGCAGCCCGTACCGCATCATCCTCTCCAGCTGCGACACCGCCCGCCTCGCCTCGGTCGGCGCGGACGAACTCCTCGGCCTGGTCACGGCGTTGCTCCCCCTGGGCACGGCGGGCGTGATCGCGAGCAGCGCCCCCGTCAACGACGCGGCGGTGGTCCCACTGATGCTCACCCTGCACAAGGGCCTGCGCGCCGGCCTGTCCTTGGCGGAGGCGCTGCGCGATGCCCGGGCGTCGTTGCCCGGCGATGCGGTGCATCGGGCGACGGGGTGGGCGTTCACGGCGTTCGGGGCGGCTTGAGCAGACCCGAACACGGGCGCCAGGAGACCCAGTTGGACGTGCGGGGCGGCCTGACCCCCGGGCAGGCGGATCAGGCCGTTGGTCGTCCCATCGCTCACGCCGACTGCGCCGCCGGCAGTTCCACCAGCCACGGCAGTGCGCCACGGTCGCTCGCGCCGAGGCGGGCGTAGGCGCTGTAGAGGTGGTTGCCTACGGTGCGGACCGAGAGGGTGAGGCGGTCGGCGATCTGGCGGTTGCTGAGGCCCGCGGCGGCGAGGGTGACGATCTGGCGCTGGCGGGCGGTGAGTTCGCCCAGGACCAGGCCGGACAGGGCCGGGGTGCGGGCGCCCTGGCAGCGGCGGGCGAGGGCGACCGCGCGGGTGCGGGACATGCGGGCGGCACGGGGGTCGCGGTGCGCGCGAACGGCCTGGGCGTGTGCCTCGGCCGCGAAGAGCAGGAAGCCGCGCTGTTCCAACTCCCCCGCCACCTTGTCCAGCGCGGGGCCGTCCCCGTCGACCAACGCCTCCGCGTGCCTCGCGAGGACGGCCGGTCCATCGCCGGGCAGTCGGGCGAGCCGGCCGGCGACGCGTTCGGGAGCACCGAGGCGTACGGCGTCGTAGAGCACATACGCGGCGGGCCTGCCGTCCTCGACGGTGGCGCCGCGGCTCTCCTCGCCCTCGCTCCATCTGCCGTCCACGATCTCGCGGGCCGCCTCCACATCGCCGCGTGCCGCCGCCAGCCAGCTGCCCGCGTCGCCGGACGCGGGGCGGTGGGCGAGGGCCTCGTCGGTGGCCGGTACGTCGCCCGACTGGGCTGCCGCCAGGGCGAGTTCGGCCCCGCAGGCCCGGTTGCCCGCGGTCTGCCGCAGGCCCTCCCGCGCCCACGCGGCCGCCTCGCGCAGCTCGCCGCGCAGCCGTGCGAACCGTGCGCGGACGGCGGCGTACCCGGCCGGTACCGGTGCGCCCTCCGCCACCAGCCACTCCCCCACGGGCGTCGGCAGCGGGCGTACGTCGGTGCGGTCGATGCGGTCGGTCAGCGCGGACCGTTCGGCCGCGAGGGCCGGGGCGCACTGGTCCGGGGTGCGGGCCAGCCGGCGGGCCCGGAGCCGGCCGGCGGCGGCGCGCAGCGCGGGGCCGTGCAGGGGGTGGGCGAGTCGGACGGCACCCTGGTCGTCGACGTGGATCAGGGCCTCGGTCTCCAGGCGTTCGAGGATGGCGAGGTCGAAGTCGTCCAGCGGTGCCGCCAACGGCTCGGCGAACGCGAGGCGTTCGAGGCTCTCGCGCTCCTCGGGGCCGGTGTGGGCGAGGACTTGCGCGGTACGTTCGCGGACGGTGGCCGTGACCGGCACCGGGCCGCGCCACGCCCACTCGTCGGAGTCGGTCGCCCGGGTCAGCAGTCCGCGCTCGCGCACCGCGCCGAACAGGTCGCGCAGCAGCCGCAGATCACCTTGGCAGAGGCCGTAGAGGCGGTTCACGGTGAGGGGTTCCAGCGGGCCGCCGGCACCCAGCGCGAGCAACTGCGCCGTCTCCTCCCGGGGCAGCGGCTCCAGCGCGAGGCGCGGCAGCAGTTCGCCCGTCCACAGACGCGACACCGCACCGGGTACCGGGTCGCCGTCGGCCACCACGACCACCAGGCGGGTCCGGCCGTGCACGGCGAGCTGGTGAACGAGCGCGGCCGAGGAGTCGTCGAGCAGATGGGCGTCGTCGACCAGCAACAGGCGGACCCCGGACAGGAGTTGGACCGCGCGGTGCAGGGAGACGCTCTCGGGCAGCAGGTGCGCGAACGCGGCGAAGGGGAGCAGGCGGGTCTCGGGCGTCCCGGTGACCCTCGCGCAGTCGCTGCCCCGGACGGCCTCGGTCACCAGCCGGGTCTTGCCCCGGCCGGCCGGACCGGTCACCACGATGCCGTGCCGCCCCGCCGTCAACGAGCCGCGGATCAGCTCGAGTTCGTCCGCCCGGCCGGTGAACGGCCAGGGCAGTTCCAGGGTCTTCGCATCCTGATCGAAAGTCATCACACAGATATGAGCCCGGCTACTCACCCTTGATACAGGGTGACTTGAGTAGCCCTCGACTCAGGCGCCCGGGAACGGTCAACGGCAATCTGGTCGCATGCCCACCCGCTACTGCTCCCTCGCGCAGCAGTCGGCCCCGGAGTTCGCACCGGGACTGACCGCCGAGCGACGCAGTGCGCTCATCGGCGGAAGCCGCATGTGGGTCAACGGCACTGTCCTGCACTACTACTTCTTCGACTCCGAGAACTCCGAGAACGCTGCCGTCACCGACGCCTCCGTCATCCCGGTTCCCGGGACCGGCGAGATGCGGCGGGTGCCCTGGGGCGGCGCCAAGGAGCAGCAGGACGTCGTACGCGAGTGCTTCCGTGAGTGGCGGGTCCTTGGCATCGGCGTCGACTTCGCCGAGGTGGGGGACCGTTCGGAGGCGGAACTGCGCATCGGGTTCCAGCCCGGTGACGGCTCCTGGTCGACGGTGGGCCGGGACGCGCTCACGGTCGGTCTGTCCGACCGCACCATGAACTTCGGCTGGGACCTGACCGTGCCCGGACAGCGCGGGACGGCCCTGCACGAGATCGGGCACGCCCTGGGGCTGCTGCACGAGCACCAGAGCCCGTTCGCCGGTATCCACTGGGACGACGAGGCCGTCTACGCCGAGTTGGCGGGCCCGCCGAACTTCTGGAGCCGGGACAGGACCCGCTTCAACATCCTGCGCAAGCTCGACCCGGACGAGGTCAACGGCTCCGTCTGGGACCCGCAGTCGGTCATGGAGTACCCGTTCGCGTCGGGGCTGATCCTGGAGCCGGAGGAGTACCGCACGGGTCTGCACCCGCACGGCGGTCTCTCCCCCTCCGACAAGGAGTTCGTCCTGCGCTGGTACCCGCCCGCCGGCCCTCCCCGGCCGACCGAGCTGGTGCCGTTCCGGTCGGCGCCTTTGCGCCTGGGACCGGGCGAGCAGGCCGACTTCGCGGTCGAACCGACACAGACGCGCGAGTACGCCGTCGGCGCCTTCGGGGACAGCGACACGGTCGTCGTGGTCTTCGAGGAGCGGGACGGCGAACCGCGCTTCCTCGCCGGGCAGGACGACGGGGGCACGCCGCACAACGCAACACTCAAGGTCAGGCTCGTCAAGGGCCGCCGCTACTTCGTCCGTGTGCGCCTGTACTCCACGTGGGGGTCGGGGGACACCGCGGTGATGTGCTGGTAACAGCATGGGTACAGCCGCACGCGGACGGACGGACCACTGTCCGGCGCCGGGGGAAGCGGCCGAGGAAACGTCTCCTTCGGGGGAGGGAGACGTTTCCTCGGCCACGCCGCCATTTTCGGCGTTCGACCGCCCAACTCGTGGGGTTGTGAGGGGCCTTGCACCGACTGATCACCATGCATAGGGTCCCTCCATGCACGATGAGATCACGGCTAGGGTCGGCTTTCAGTTCTACTCGTTCGACGGCCGGATCCTGGAGATCTTCGGCGGTCACCCCAACCGCTTCCACATCAGGAACCTGCATCTGAGCGTCACCGGCCCGGACCGGAAGGGGCGGCGGACCGTGACGATCGTCCATGCTCCGCCGGGAGCCTCGGGTCACAGTCTCAGCTGGCAGGCCACGGCCGCGGAATGGGAGCAGTCCCCCGACCTGGTCGCGCTTCTCGAAGCGGTGCAGGCGAGCGTCGAACGGGAAAGGGCTTAGGACCCCAACTCCATAGGCCGTGCAGGGTCCTTGGACCACTCCTCCAGCGAACCGTCGTAGACGGACACATCCGTACGGCCGAGCAGGGTGAGCGCGAGTGCCGCGCCCGCCGCCGAGATGCCGCCACCGCAGTACAGGACGACCGGTGAGTCGTCGCCGTCGAGGACCGCGTCGACCCGCGCCGCGAGTTCCCCGGCGGGCAGCACGTGTCCGGACTCGTCGAGGAGACCGCGGCCCGGGAGGCTGCGGCTGGCGGGGATGTGGCCGCGGCGGCTGTAACGCGTGGGGGACGAGCCGTCGTAGCCGCCGGTGGGAAGGGCACACACGAGGGTGCCGGGGCGCTCGCCGCGGCTGACAGCGGCCACGTCCTCGATGCCGGCCCACAGATCCGGACGTACGACGGGTGTCACGGGCCGGACGGCTGGAACCGGTCCGGGAGCCCCCGCCGGAGCGGCGGACGCATCGATCGGATCGACGGACTCGATGGACCCGCCGGACGGACCGGCGGACCCGGCGGCCGCAGGCCCTGCCTGCGCGGCCGTCGCCGGGTCGGTGTCGTCGTCGGAGACCAGCGGGCGGCCTGCCGCCTCCCATGCCTCCAGGCCACCGTCGAGGACGGCCGCCGGTACGCCGATCGCGCGCAGCATCCACCACAGGCGTGCCGCCCAGATGCCGCCCCCGCTGTCGTAGGAGACGACCTCGCTGCCCTCCCCCACGCCCAGCCGGGCCAGTGCGGCGGCGAGGGCCTCGGGGGACGGCACGGCGAAGTGGTACGGCGCGTCGTGGTCGGAGAGGTCGCCGGTCAGATCGGCGTGTCGCGATCCGGGCAGGTGCCGTTCGGCCCATGTCCCGCGCCCGCTCGCGGAGCGGTAGTCGCCGTCCTCGCGGGGTGAGGGCAGGAGCGCGGTGGCGTCGAGGACGACCAGCCGAGGGTCGTCGAGATGCGCGGCGAGCCAGGTGTCGTCGACCAGAGGGCCGGGCAGCAGGGAGGTCATGGCGGCCGATCGTACGCCCGTGAGCTGGGCGTCTCACGCCTCGGGCGCGGCCGTCCCAGATATCGGACCGCGCTTGCACAGAATCCGGGTAGTGCGGTTATCGTTCGGCCATCTACGCGGGAGCCCCTACCCGGTTGGGCTGAGAGGGCGTCTGGGACCGGCTCGTCGAGAGTCCGGCCCCCATGGGGACGCCGACCGCACCACTCGCGCCTCAGCGCCCGCGTAGGAGTTCACGTGTCTGCAGCAGTCGAGCCCAAGCACCCGGTGGTCAACACCCCGGCGCGCAGCTCCTGTTGTTGTCGCATGCACTGATCCACCTCCTCCGCGCACCCCTCCTCCTTCTCCTCCCTTCAGGCGCCGTCACGCCTGCGCACCTCCCGGAGTACCCCCATGCCGCACATACGGGTCATGCTCGACTATTTCCACCCCTGGCCGAATTCGGCCGGTCTGTACGTCGCCCGCGCCCGCCGCTGGTACGAGGAGGCCGGTCTGGATGTCGAGCTGGTGGTCCAGGATCCGGGACGCGGGGACACGCTGGAGTACCTGGCCCGGGGCGAGGTGGACTTCGGGATCTTCCCGCCGAACCGGCTGCTGGCCCGGCGCGCGGAGCACGGGCAGCCGCTGGTCGCCGTGTCCGCGATCAATCACCGGGGTCTGGAGGCGATCCAGACCACGACGTCGACCGGGATCACGCGTCCCCGCGAGCTGGCCGGCCGCCGTATCGCCTACAACCCGACCCCACGCGGCCGGGCCATGGTGCGTCACCTGGTGGCGGCCGACGGCGGTGACCCGGACGCCGTGATCGGTGTGGACGCCGGCGCGCGTGAGCTGACCGTGGACGACATCGCGGCGGGCGAGGCGGACGCGACCTTCGGCAACTACTGGTCCTGGGACGCGCTGCGCGGCGATCTGCCCGAGGAGCAGCGGCTGACCTGGCCGGTCGACGAGATCGGCGCCCCGCGCTACCACAGCTACCTGCTCGGCACGAACGAGGACCTGCTCACCCAACACCCTTCCCTCGTACGGGACTTCCTCGCCGTGACGGCTCGCGGTTACGCGGCCGCCGCCCAAGAGCCGGACGCCACGCTGGAGTTGCTGGAGCGGGTCATCCCGTACTTCCCGCGCCCGCTGATCGCCCGTTCCCTGGCGCTGATCGCGCCCACCTGGACGGACACGGACGGCCGTTGGGGCGTGATCGACGAGGGCCGGATGGGCCCGTACGCGCACTGGCTCGCCGAGAACGGCGCCATCCCGGACGACCGCGACTGGGCGAGGTCGTTCACCAACGGCCTGCTGGACGTGGCCACATGAGGACCCTGGCCTGCCAGGCGCGGACGCTGACCCGGCGTCTCGCCGTCGACTTCATGAGGGTGGGCAGCGCGCTGTGTCGGCCGTGACCGGCCCGACCCGCCAGCCCTCCCACCCCGCGAAGGACCCGACATGCATCGCCGTACCGCCCTGTCCGCCATAGCCGCGACCGCCCTCCTCGCCGTCACCGGCTGCTCCGCCGACTCCACGGCCGCCGCGAAGGACGGCACCACGACCGTCACCCTCGCCCTGGACTGGACGCCCAACACCAACCACACCGGCATCTACGTCGCCCAGGCCAAGGGCTGGTTCAAGGCCGCCGGGATCAACGTCAAGATCGTGCCCTACGGTTCGACGGCGCCCGAGACGCTGATCGCCAACCACAAGGCGGACTTCGGCATTTCGTACCAGGAGGGCATCACCACCGCGCGTGCGGCGGGCCAGGACATCACCTCCGTCTACGCGGTGACGCAGAAGACGGACGTGACGATCGCGGTGCGCGCCGACCGGGACGACATCACCTCGCCGAAGGACCTGGACGGCAAGACGTACGCCGGTTTCGGCGCCCCGTACGAGAAGCCGCTGCTGCAAAAGGTGATCCAGAACGCTGGTGGCAAGGGCGACTTCAAGCAGGTCACCCTCAACACCTCGGCGTACGCGGCGCTTTACGCGGGCCAGGCGGACTTCGCGATGCCGATGCCGACCTGGGAGGGGCTGGAGGCGAAGCTGAGCGGCAAACCGCTGAAGAACTTCCAGCTCTCCGACTACGGCTTCCCGGCGATCTACTCGACCCTCGTCGCGTCCTCGGACCAGTTCCTGAAGAAGAACCCGGAGGTCGCGCAGAAGTTCCTGGCCGCCGTCGACAAGGGCTACCGCTACGCCGCCGAACACCCCGACCAGGCAGCCGACTTGCTCATCTCGGAGAACAAGAGCGTCCTCACCAACACCAAGCTGGTGCAGGAGAGCGAGGCGCTGCTGGCGAAGGAGTACTACAAGGGCACGGACGGTTCGATCGGCACGCAGAGCGCGGAGCGCTGGCAGGCCTTCGCCGATTTCGAGTACAAGGCGGGCCTGCTGGTCGACGCCGACGGCAAGAAGCTGACGTCCGCCCCGAAGGCGTCGACGTTCTTCACCAACGCCTACCTCCCGGACGCCAAGTGAGGCCGCTCCTGCGGTCGTTGTGGCCGCCACTCCTCGTCCTGACCGTGGTCCTCGGCGGCTGGCAGCTCTACGTGACCGCGGCCGGCGTCGATCCGACGACGCTCCCCTCCCCCGCCCGGGTGGTGGAGCAGGGCTGGCTGAACCGCCAGGACCTGTGGGACCAGACGCTCCCCACTCTCCAGGAGACGCTGCTCGGCTTCGCGTTGTCGTTCGCGGCGGCCTGGCTGGTCGCCGTCCTCCTCGACTTCTCCTCGGCGGCCCGCCGGGGCCTGTACCCGCTGCTCGTCGCCTCACAGACCATCCCGATCGTGGCCGTCGCACCGCTGCTGATCATCTGGTTCGGCTTCGGACTGCTGCCGAAAATGCTGGTGGTGACCCTGACGACGTTCTTCCCGCTCGCCGCCAACCTCGCCGCCGGCTTCGCGGCCACCGACCGCGAGGCGATGCGCCTGCTGCGCTCGCTCGGCGCGGGCCGCTGGCGGACGTTCCGGCTGGTGCGGGTGCCGAGCGCGATGCCGTACTTCTTCGCCGGGCTGCGGGTGAGCATCACCTACGCCGTCGTCGGCGCCGTGTTCGCCGAGTACGCGGGCGCGGAGGCGGGCCTCGGGATCTATATGCAGGCGCAGAAGAGCGCGTTCCGCACGGACCTGGTGTTCGCGGCGGTCGCGGTGACGGCGGCGCTGAGCATCGCCCTGTTCGGGGCGACCTATCTGCTGCAACGGCTGGTACTCCCGTGGGAGCGGGCGCTGAAGGAGGACACGTCGTCATGAGCAGTCTGCGTATCGAGGGCGTCGGCAAGTCCTTCGGGCGGTTGGAGGTCCTGCGGGATCTCGAACTCGCCGTGGAACCGGGCGAGTTCGCGGCCGTCATCGGCCCGAGCGGCAGCGGCAAGAGCACGTTGTTCAACCTGGTCTCCGGGCTGGACCGCCCCACGACCGGCCGCGTCCTGGTGGAGGGCGAACCGGCCGGAGTGGAGTCGGGCAAGGTGGCCTACATGCCGCAGAAGGACCTCCTCTTCCCGTGGCGGACCGTGCTCGAGAATACGGCGCTGGGCCTTGAGGCGCAGGGAGTCGGGAAGAAGGAGGCACGGCGACGGGCCGACGCACTGTTCGTGGACTTCGGCCTCGACGGCTTCCAGAAGGCGTACCCGTCCCAACTCAGCGGCGGTATGCGGCAACGAGCGGCCTTGCTCCGTACGGTAGTTCTTGAGCGACCCGTTCTCCTGCTCGACGAGCCGTTCGGCGCCCTCGACTCCCTCACCCGCACCGAGATGCAGCTGTGGCTGGCCGACATGTGGCAACGCCACCGCTGGACGGTGGTCCTGGTCACCCACGACATCCGCGAGGCGGTCCTGCTCGCGGACACCGTGCACGTCCTGTCGCCCCGACCGGCCACGATCGTCGACCGCGTCGAGGTCCCCCTGGCCCGCCCGCGCGGCGCCGACGACTTCACCGACCCGGACTTCGCCGCGACCGAGCGCCGCGTCCTGGACTCCCTGCGCGGCACAACGGCGGTGCGCACAGCATGAGTTCACACCTCGCCCACGGCCTGGGCACCGACCCGGTCGACCCCGACTGGCCACCCCTGACGGACACCGAGGTCACGGACATCGTGGGCCCGGCCCGGGTGATCTGGCGCAGCCCGCGCCCTCTGTCAGCGGCGGCCGTCGTGGAACGGTCCAACCGCCGCCTCTTCGTGAAACGCCACCACACCTCCGTCCGCACGACAGAGGGCCTGGCCGAGGAACACGCCTTCCTACGACACCTGCGGCTGCGCGGCGCCCCGGTCGTCGAGGTGCTGGACGCGGCGACACGTGGCGAGTGGACGTACGAGGTCCACTCCGCCGGGACCGGCACGGACCTCTACCGCGACGCCCTGTCCTGGTCCCCGTTCCGCTCCCCCGCCCACGCGAGGTCAGCCGGCGAGGCGCTGGCCCGCCTGCACCTGGCGGCGGAGGGTTTCGACGCACCGCGCCGTCAAGCGCAGCCGCTGGTCGCGTCGTTCACGGTGTTCGCCTCGGACGACCCGGAAGCGGAGCTGGAGCGCTACGTGGAGGAGCGCCCCCAACTGGCAAAGGGGCTCGCGGACTTCCCCTGGCGGGAGGACACGCGACGCGCCCTGCTCCCGCTGCACGAGGAACTGGTGCCGCACCTCCCTGGTCTAACCCCTCTGTGGACCCACAACGACTGGCACGCCTCCAACCTCCTCTGGAACGAGGACGGTTCGGTCGCGACGGTCCTCGACTTCGGCATGAGCGACCGCACGACAGCCGTGCACGACCTGGCCACCGCCATCGAACGCAACACGGTCCAGTGGCTCCAGCCCGGCTTCCCGGTCCGCGAGGCGGACGCCGTCGCGCTGCTGGACGGCTATCAGTCGGTACGCCCGCTCAGCCCCACCGAGTCGAAGGCACTGCCGGCTCTACTCCCCCTGGTCCACGCCGAGTTCGCGCTCTCCGAGCTGGGCTACTTCCACGGTGTGACGCGGTCGGCGGAGAACACCCGACTGGCGTACGAGTACTACGTGGGCCACGCGGAGTGGTTCTCCGGGGACAGCGGACGGCGCCTGCTGGACCTGTGCGGCGCTAGCGGGGCAGCAGCTCACGGGTGAAGACGACACGGGGCCGGCCGGGGCCGTCGTAGTCCTCCACGGTGCGCGCGTCGAAACCGAGGGTGCGGTGGAACGCGATCGAGCCCTCGTTGGTGACCGAGGTGATGGCCTTGAGGCGGACCGCGCCCTGCCGTCCGGCGGCCTCGATGAAGGCCGTGTAGAGGCTGCGGCCGAGGCCGGTGCCTCGCGCGTCGTCCCGGGTCGCCACCAGGTGTACGTATCCGGTGTGGTCGGGCGTGACGAACCCGAAGAGGTATCCGCGGATGCCGTCGTCGGCGCGGGCGACCAGACAGGTGGACCCGAACTCCTGGACCAGCGCGGTGAGATGGAGGGCGCGAAGGTCACGCTCTCCCCAGTAGCGTGCGTGGTCCTCCAGGACCTGGTGGAGGTCGGTGACATCGGCGGGTTCGATCCGGACGGCCATGGCATCGATCATGGCAGAGAGCCGTTCGGAGTCGAGTAGGAGATGGTTCATGATCACGGGTTATGTGCTCGGTGAAAGCCTGCGCCCGGGTGCCGCGTTCGCGCCGCACGGCCTGCGCATCCGGAAGGTCGAGCGGGTCGACAACTCGGCGAGTGCGACGGCCGGGCAGCCCGACGCCTGGACGTTCATCGAGTGGGAGACCGACGACGACGGTGCCGCGGGTGCGATCGCGGAGGCGCTCGCCGGCGCCTTGGAGCGGTCCAACGGCTGGTACGCCGACTTCAGCGTCGGCGATGAGCGGGTCGTCGTCTTCGCGGGCCAGGTGTTCCGCTATCGGCGCGGCGACGAAGCCGGCCGCGCCGAAGCGGTCGCGTACGGGCGGTCGGTGGGAACTCCGGAGCATCAGCTCGACTGGGAGGAGTGACCCCGGCGACGCCATTCCTGTGCGAGCAACTCGTACGACCGCACCCGGTCCGCGTGGTCGTGGGTGATGGTCGTGATGAGCAACTCGTCGGCTCCGGTGGCCTTCTGGAGCTGTTCGAGTTGGTCGGCGACCCGGCCGGGCGAGCCGACGAACTGGGTGTCGATGCGGTCCTGGACCAGTTCGCGGTCCTCGTCGGTCCAGACGTGGGCGCGTGCCTCGTCGGGGGTGGGGAACTGGATGGCGCCCTCGGCCGTACGGATGGAGCGCACCCACAGGCCGTAGCCGGTGGCGAGTTCACGGGCCGTGGCGTCGTCCTCGGCGACGACGACGTCGGCGGAGACGCTGACGTACGGCTTGTCGAGGGCGTCGGAGGGCTGGAACGCGGCGCGGTAGCCGTCCGCCGCCTCAAGGACGGTGGCGGGGCTGACGTGGTAATTCGCCGCGAAGCGCAGGCCGTTGCGGCCCGCGACCTCGGCACTCGTGCCACCGCTGCTGCCCAGGATCCACACCTCGACGTCGGCGCCCTCGCCCGGTACGACGTGCGCCTCGACGCCCTCCGGGGAGCGGTAGGTGCCGGCCAGCAGGGCGAGGACGTCGTCGATCTGCTCGCCGTAGTCCTGGGACTTGGCTTCGGGCAGCAGGAGCAGCTTGCGCTGGAGGGCGATTCTGGGTGAGCCGAGGAGGCGCTCGAAGGAGAAACGGGGCGGGATGCGCAGGCCGTTGGGGGCCCGGCCGTCGACGATCGGGGTCGCCGTCGGCAGCGGGGGCGACGGACGGCCGCCGGAGCGGCCCAGGCCCAGGTCGAAGCGGCCGGGGTGGAGCGCGTCGAGCAGGCCGAACTCCTCGACCGTGGACAGGGCGGTGCGGTGGCCGAGTTGTACGGCGCCGGAGCCGAGCCGGATCGTGGAGGTCGCGGAAGCCGTCAGCGCCAGGACCACCGCGGGGGACGTGCCCGCGACGCCCGGGTTGAGGTGGTGCTCGGCGAACCAGTAGCGGGCGTAACCGAACTCCTCGGCTCTGCGGGCGAGTTGGATGGAGTTGCGCAGTGCCTCGGGCGCGGTGGAGCCGGAGGAGACCGGGACCAGGTCGAGGACACCGAGCGGGATACCGGGAGACATCTTCTCGCTCACTCCTCAGTGGCCGACGGAGACGGGCTCGGGCAGGACCGGTCCCCAGTCGAACGGCGGGTCCGGGATGTCCTTGCGCAGCACGGGAGTCACCGCCGACTGGAACAGCTCCAGCGAGTCCCGGTGCTGATGGTCCGTCAAGCCGCTTGCGTCCGCGTGCAGATGGAGCACGGTGTGGCCGAACCGCTCGTGGTAGCGGTGCACCTTGTCGATGACCTGCTGCGGGCTGCCGATCAGTGCGGAGCTGCGCTCGACGTAGTCCTCCAGGGTCTCGAAGACGATGGGCAGGCCGATCTGTTTCTGGAAGGCGAGGTTGCTCTCGAAGATCGGCCGGTAGGCGGCCAGCGCCTCCTGGGTCGTGGGGGCGACGTAGAGCCCGGCCGTGCCCGCGCCCACCGCGATGTCCGCCGGGTCGTGGCCGTAGTGCTCCCAGCGCTCCCGGTAGTAGCGGATCAACTCGGCATAGGGCTCTATGGGGTTGGTGACGTTGGCGGAGAACAGCGGGTCGCCGTAGCGGGCGGCGAGGTCGACGCTCTCCTTGCTCGTCGCGCTGCCGTGCCAGACCCGGACGGGTTGTTGGTACGGCCGCGGCCACACCTCCGCGTCCTTCAACTCCGGGCGGAATCGGGTTCTCGCCGTCACTTTGTCCTGCCGCCAGAGCTGGCGGAACACCTCGTAGCTCTCGGCGTTGCGCTCCCACTGGTCCTCGGGTGTGACGTGGAACAGCTCGCGCTGGGCGGTGCCGTTGCCCTTGCCGATGATCAGGTCGAGGCGTCCGCCGGAGAGGTGGTCGAGCGTGGCGTAGTCCTCGTAGGCGCGGACCGGGTCGAGCAGGCTCAGCGTGGTGACCGCCGTGAAGAGGCGGATGCGGCGAGTGAGCGCGGCGATGTGGCTGAGGACGACGGTCGGCGAGGAGGAGATGAAGGGCCGCTCGTGCCGCTCCCCCACGCCGAAGCCGTCGAAGCCCAACTCCTCGGCCAGCAGGGCGTTGTCGAGTACTTCGCGGAAGCGTTCGTGCGTCGGCTTCTGGACGCCTGTGGCCGGGTCCGGGCGGTGGACGATGAGGGTGATCGCGAGGAACTTCACGATGCCGCCCGTTCCTCGCGCACGTCGTCCGGGTGGGCGAGGCCGAGGTGGTCGCGCAGGGTCGGGCCCTCGTACTCGGTGCGGAAGACGCCCCGTTCCTGGAGGAGCGGGACCACCTTGTCCGCGAACGGGTCGAGGCCGGTCGGGGTGATGTGCGGGACGAGGATGAAGCCGTCGCTGGCGTCGGCCTGCACGAAGTCGTTGATGGTCTTCGCGACCGTGGACGGGGAGCCGATGAAGGCCTGCCGGTTGCCGGTCTCGATGACCAGGTCGCGGATGGACCACTTGTTGGCGGCGGCCAGTTCGCGCCACTCGCGGGCGGTGGTCAACGGGTCGCGGTACATGCGGACTTGGGCCCGGCCCTTGGAGATGTGGTTGTCGCTGACGTCCGGGTCGATGTCGGGGAGCGGGCCGTCCGGGTCGTAGGACGACAGGTCCCGGTTCCAGACGAACTCCAGGTGCTTGATGGCCGTGGCGCCGCTGACCTGCTGGCGGCGTACCTCCTTGGCCAGGTCCTCGGCCTCGGCGTCGGTGTCGCCGAGCACGAAGGTCGCGGCCGGGAGGATGAGCAACTGGTCCGACCTGCGGCCGTACTTGGCGAGGCGGGACTTGACGTCGGTGTAGAACGCCTGGCCCTGGTCGAGGGTGCTGTAGCGGCTGAAGATGGCGTCGGCACTGGACGCGGCGAACTCGCGGCCCTCGTCGGAGTCGCCCGCCTGGAAGATCACCGGGCGGCCCTGCGGGGAGCGCGGGACGTTGAACTGGCCGTGGATGTCGAAGTGTTGGCCCTGGTGGACGAAGGCGCCGGCCTTGGCGTCGGTCAGGAAGGTGCCGCTCGCCTGGTCGGCGAGGATCTCGTCGCCGTGCCAGGAGTCGAAGAGTTCGTTGGTGGTGGCGAGGAACTCCTTGGCCCGGGAGTACCGCTCGTCCTGCGGCAGGAAGCCGCCGCGGCGGAAGTTCTCGCCGGTGAACGCGTCCCAGGAGGTGACGACGTTCCACGCCGCACGGCCGTCGGAGAGGTGGTCGAGGCTGGCGAACTGGCGGGCCACCTCATAGGGCTCGTTGAAGGTGGAGTTGATGGTGCCGGTCAGGCCGAGGTGTTCGGTGACGGCGGCGAGCGCGGCGAGGATCGTGAAGGTGTCGGGGCGGCCGACCACGTCCAAGTCGTAGATTTTTCCCCCCTGTTCGCGCAGTCGCAGCCCTTCGGCGAGGAAGAGGAAGTCGAACTTGGCGCGTTCGGCGGTGCGGGCGAACTTCGCGAAGGAGCTGAACTCGATGTGGCTGCCGGCCGCGGGGTCGCTCCACACGGTGGTGTTGTTGACACCGGGGAAGTGGGCGGCCAGGTGGATCTGCTTCAGGGGCTTGCTCATGTCGTACGGTCCCTCCGGCTCAGGCGGTGGCTGCGGCAGCGGCGTAGCGGTTGGCGGGGCGGGCGAGCCCCAGCAGTCCGCGCAGGGTGTCGGCCTCGTAGGCCTGGCGGAAGGCGCCCCGGCGCTGGAGTTCGGGGACCAGCCCCCGCGTGATCGCCGGGAGGTCGTGGCCGGCTACTGCGGGCCGCAGCCGGAAGCCGGTCAGCCCTGCCGGCTGCAACTCCTGGAGGAGATCGGCGAGTTGGGCGGGTGTACCGGCGAAGATACGGGCGTCGCTGGTGTACGGCTCCCCCGCGAGCGCGTCGAGCCTCTCGCGGCGGGCGACCGCCGTGGCCTCGTCGTCGTCGAGAAAGACCACCAAGTCGCCGAAGATGTGCAGGAGTTCGTCGGCACGGCCCGCGGTCTGCTGCTCGGCGCGGATCTCCGCGACGATCGCCCGCGCGTCGTCGGTGTCGTGCGGCGTGACATAGCCGACGTCGGTGGCGCGGGCCACCAGCCGGTACGGGATGGTCTGGTGGGCCAGGGAGCTGACGACCGGCTGGCCCTGCGGCGGGCGGGGCGTGATGGAGGGGCCCTTGACGCTGAAGTGGCGGCCCTCGAAGTCGATGTAGTGCAGCTTGTCGCGGTCGACGAAGCGGCCGGTGGCGATGTCGCGGATCTCGGCGTCGTCCTCCCAGCTGTCCCAGAGGCGGCGCACGACCTCGATGTAGTCGGCGGCCTCGTCGAAGTGCTCGGCGAGGCGCTTCTGCCCGGCCTCGGTCCGCAGGCTCTCCAGGCTGATCGGCGGGAAGGTGCGGCGTCCGAAGTGGTCGGCCTCGTGCGGGCGGGCGGAGAGTTGCACGCGCAGGCCCGCGCGGCCGGTGCTGACGTAGTCGAGGGTGGCGATCGCCTTGGATATGTGGAACGGCTCCGTGTGCGTGGACACCACCGTCGGGACCAGACCTATGTGACTGGTCAGCGGTGCGATGCGGGCCGCGATGAGCACGGCGTCGAGGCGGCCGCGGACCTGGTCGGTGCGGCCGTCCAGCTCGCCGTAGTGCGAGGACTGAAGGCCCAGGCCGTCCTCGAAGGTCACGAAGTCGAGCAGGCCGCGCTCGGCCTCGGCGACCAGGTCGGCCCAGTAACCGGGGGTGAACAGGTCCCGGGGCCGGGCCACCGGCTCGCGCCAGGAGGCCGGGTGCCAGCCGGTGCCGTCGAGGGCGACGGCGAGATGCAGGGGGGTGGAGCTGGTTGGGGACACGGTGGTGCCTTCCTGGAGATCCGTACGAGATCGCCGGTCCGCCGGATGAGCGGGTACGGCGGCTGGGGCAACGGGTCAGGAGCAACAGAGCGCGCCGGCCGTGCGCAGCAGGTCGATGTGGGGCCGGGTGGTGAGGCGCACGGTGACAGGAAGGCGGGACGCGCTGAGCATGTCCATCACCTCCACGGAGTCCGGCATCAACAGGGACAACGGCACGGCTATGCCGTTTCTTCCGGATCGGCGGCGGCAATCGGGCCGGTGCGCCGGACCAGCGAGAAGACCGTGCGGGCGCGCAGCGTGAAGCCGATCGACTCGTACAGGCGGATCGCGTTGGTGTTGGTGGCCGCCGCGTGCAGGAAGGGGTGCTCGCCGCGTTCCTTGATGCCGGCGGCGACCGCGCGGACCAGGCGGGTGGCCAGGCCCCGGCCGCGGTGGTCGGGGTCGGTGCACACGGCGCTGATCTCGGTCCAGCCGGGCGGGTGGAGGCGTTCGCCGGCCAGGGCGACGAGCCGGCCCTCGTCGCGGATGCCGAGGTAGGTGCCCAGTTCGACGGTGCGGGGCAGGTAGGGGCCGGGTTCGGTGCGGGCGACCATGTCGAGGATCTCGGGTACGTCGTCGGGGCCCAGACGTAGGGCCTCGGGGTCGGACTCGGCCCGCAGACCGGTGTCCACGAGTTGGACACCCTGTCCGGATCGGACGATCTCCCAGCCGTCCGGCGCCGCGCTCACCCCGCGCACCGCGGCGGAGCCGCCGGGGCCGACGAGAGCGGCCAGGTCCGCCCAGGCGCGCGGGTCGTCGTTGTCGGTGATGGCGTGGAATCCGGCGACGTCGACGGGGTAGCGGGCGGCGCGGCCGACGCGCTCGGCGAAGTGGGCGTGCGGGCCGGTGAGCGCGGCCCAGGCCGGGTTGTCCAGAACGTGGGACGTGGATGTGGTGGTTTCGAGACTGATGGTGGAAGACATCGGGTGACGGCTCCAGTACTGGTCACGCGGGCGGGGACCCCGCTGTGGCGTGGCGGGGTCCCCTTGCCGAGAGGGTGGGTCAGGAGTCGCTGAGCGGCAGTCCGGGCGGGTTGACCTCGGACTTGGCGACTGCCTCGTTGGAGAGGTTCCAGGCGGCCAGCCACTTGGCGTACTGCCCGTTCTTGATCAGGTAGTTGATGGCGTCCGCGAGGGGCTTGGCGAGGCCGCTGTTCTTCTTCGCGGTGGCCGCGATCAGGCCCTGGAGGGAGGATCCGGCGCCGGAGTAGGTGCCCGCGTTGCGGACCGCCTTCGCCGTGCCCTTGGTCGAGGAGACCTGGTAGGCGACCGAGGGGTTCGGGGCGAGGTAGGCGTCGATCTTCCCGGAGGCCAGCGCGAGGTAGGTGCTGTTGTTGTCCTGGAAGTACTTGACGGTGAGCGCCTTCTTGCCCTCGGCGGCCAGCTTCTTCTTCCACTCCAGGAGGATCCGCTCCTGGTTGGTGCCGGCGCCCACGGCGACGGTCTTGCCGGCGAGGTTCTCGTAACTGCCGGCGAAGTTCCAGGAGTTGTCGGCCTTCACCGCGAAGCCGAGGTTGTCCTCGCGATAGGAGGCGAACTCGTACTTCGCCTTGCGCTCCTCGGTGTCGGTGACGTTGGAGAAGGCGACGTCGACCTTGCCGCTGTCCAGGCCGATGAAGAGGTTCTCCCAGGTGGAGTTCTTCAGCTCCGGCTTGAGACCGAGGACGGCGGCGACCAGGCGGGCGATGTCGGTCTCCGAGCCGGTGAGGGTCTTCTGGTCCGAGCCGACGTAGCCGAGCGGCGGCGATCCGGCGGGCAGGAAGCCGACGCCGATCTCCAACGTGCCGCTCTCGGCTACGGACTTGGGCAACTCGGCGCTGATCGACTTCACTTCGGCGACCTTGAGCGTGGCCTCCTTGGCGGCACCGTTGGACAGAGCGCCCACGGTGACCGTGCCGGAGGCGGCGCTGCCGGACGTGGTGGCCGCGTCGCTGTCTCCCCCGCAGGCGGCGAGTCCGCCCGCGAGGGAGGCGACGACGGTGCCGGCGGTGAGTCCGCGAGTGAGTCTGCTGCGAAGGCTGAGGGGAGACATGGCTGTTCCTAGGCTCGGTGTTCGGGGCTGCTGAAAGGGAGGGCGGGGCTCAGAGGACCTTGCTGAGGAAGTCCCTGGTCCGTTCGTGCTGTGGCTTGTCGAGGACCTCGTGCGGCGGGCCCTGCTCGACGATCTTTCCGCCGTCGATGAAGACGACCCGGTCGGCGACCTCGCGGGCGAAGCCGATCTCGTGGGTGACGATGACGAGGGTGGTGCCGCTGGTCGCCAAGTCCTTGATGACGGCGAGGACTTCGCCGACGAGTTCGGGGTCGAGGGCGGAGGTCGGCTCGTCGAAGAGGATGACGCCGGGGCGCAGGGCGAGGGCGCGTGCGATGGCGACGCGCTGCTGCTGGCCGCCGGAGAGCTGCCTCGGGTAGGCGCCGGTCTTCTCGGCGAGACCGACGCGGCCGAGCAACTCCCGTGCCAGTTCCAGGGCTTCGGGCTTGCCGAGCCTGCCGGTGGCGACCGGGGCGGCGGCGACGTTGTCGAGGACGGTCAGGTGCGGGAAGAGGTTGAAGTTCTGGAAGACGAACCCGATCCGGCTGCGCTGCGCGAGGATGGCGCGTTCGCTCAACTCCTTGAGCCGTCCGCCCTGTTGCCGCACTCCGATCAGCTCGCCGTTGACGCTGACGTAGCCGATCTCGGGCTTCTCCAGGTGGTTGATGACCCGCAGCAGCGTGGACTTGCCGGAGCCGGACGGGCCGAGGATCACGGTGACCTCGCCGGGCCGCACGGTCAGGTCGACGCCGTCCAGCACCCGGTGCGCGCCGTACCACTTGTGCACGTCGTGCACCTCTACGGCCGCGGGTGTGATGTCCGCCGGCGGCTCGGCTGTCTTCGTGGTCATACGGCGGCCTCCCTGCGGATGCGGGCCCGCAGATCGGTGACACCGGTGCGGAGTTTCTGGATCGGGGTCGGCGGCAGGGAGCGGGTGGCGCCCCGGGCGTAGTGCCGCTCGACGTAGAACTGGATGACGGACACGACGCTGGTGAGGATCAGGTACCAGACGGTGACGACCAGGAGCAGCGGGACGATGTCGCCGGGGTAGGTGGAGCCCATCGTCTGCGCGGAGCCGAACAGGTCGAGCAGCGAGACGTAGAAGACCAGTGAGGTGCTCTTGATCAGGCCGATCAGCTGGTTGACGTAGTTCGGGGTGATGGAGCGCAGGGCCTGCGGGAAGACGATTCTGCGGAACTGGTAGCCCTTGGGCAGGCCGAGGGCGGAGGCCGCCTCGTGCTGGCCCTGGTCGACGGAGAGGATGCCGCCGCGGACCACTTCGGCCGCATAGGCCGCCTCGTTGAGGCTGAGGCCGACGACGGCGACGGCCATGTCGGTGGCGAGCTTCGACTCGTCGAAGGAGAAGAAGGCGGGGCCGAAGGGGACGCCGATGCTGAGCGTCTGGTACAGGGCGCTGAAGTTGTAGAGGAAGATCAGCACCACGATGAGCGGGATCGAGCGCAGTGCCCACACGTAGGTCCAGCTCGTCGCGCGCAGCACGGGGCTCTTGGAGAGGCGGGCCAGGGCGAGCAGGATGCCGCCGAGGAGGCCCAACACCGCGCTCAGAGCGGCCACTTCGAGGGTGATGACGAGCCCGTCGAGGATCGTCGGGCGCAGGAACCAGTAGCCGAAGCGGCTCCACTGGTAGAAGGGGTTGGTCGCCAGGCCGTGGACGAACTGGGCGACGACAACCAGCACGACCAGGGTGACGATCCACCGGCCGGGCCGGCGCAGCGGCTGAACTCGCTGTGCTGTCAGGGCTTTTGACGGGGCGTCAGTGGACGGGGCGTCGGCCAGGGACACGGTGGTGCCTGGGGGTTCACTCATGGTGGGCTCCGGCAGGTTCACAGACCCCGGTCCGTGGCGGTGGACGCGCGACGGCGGACGGCACGCGCGGGTGCACGGGACCGGGGGCGGGGAGGGGGCAGGCACACCGACGGGATCGGGTGTGCGTCAGAGATGCGTCGGCCGACTGGTCGTCAGGCGCGACAGCGGGCGCGGCCCGACGCGGTACACAGTGCGCTGCTGACCCGGAGCAGATCGACAGCGCGGTCGGCGACGAACAGGTTGGCGTACGACAGCACGCAGCCCTGCGGGCGGCATGTGGCCGTCCTGGGAGCTGCGTACATGGCGTCACCTGTCACTGTTCCGGCCCCGCGGGGCCTCGCGCTTACCGAACGTCATCCGGTCCGGTCGTCACCTGGGGCACCCCACCGCGTGCGAGGGTTGCCGGTCAGCAAGCCAGGGCTTGTCGCTGACACTCATGACCGTTCTGGGTCGCAAGTTAAGACAATTGTCCGAACGTATGTCAATGCCCGTCCATCAACTGGACGGCACAGACCGCGCTCAGCTGCGGCAAGCTCCCGTTTCGTCCGCCGCGTGGGCCGCCCAGTCCAGGATCTGGACAGCCGCGCCGGCGGCCTCCAGGCCCCGGCAGTGGGCGTGGTGACGGCGGGCGATGCCGTCGAGGTCGAGGTGCGTGCCGAAGGCGGGGTGGGCGGCCAGCCGACGGGCGTAGGCCCACAGGTGGGGGTGATCGGCGATGCGCTGTACGGCGGCGGCGTCCAGGTGATTGCGGTGCACGGTGTCGAGTTGCACCAGCGACACCCACAACTCGACGTCGGCGGCGGTGAGTTCGTCGCGGATCATGTGCTCGCGGCCGTCCAGCCAGCGGTCCAGCGAACCCAGCGTCTCCAGCAGCCGGCCGACCGCCTCGTCACGCTCCTCCTGCTCGACACCGGCCGCACCGGCGCGCTGCGCCGCGTCCTCGATGCCTTCCGCGCACAGCCGCTCGACGGCCTCGATCTCCGACTCGGCGCCGCACGGGTAGAGCTGGGGTCCGCCCTCGCCGAAGTGCCGGGCGAGGTCGCGCGTGATGTCGGGGGCGTGGGTGCTGACGATCCGGCCGGACCAGTCGTCGCTGAGCACCGGCGCGGTGGCCGGTCCGGAGTAGCGGTGCGCGCTCGCCTCGTAGAGCGGGCGCAGCGCGGAGTGTCCACCACTCGGACAGTCGGGTACGGCGGACAGGAACACGGCCGGACAGCTCTCGTCGAGGCCGAGCAGGCTGTGCGTGACGGCGATGCGGAGGCCGTCGGCGCAGGCGGTGGACAGATGGAGGCGGTAGCGGCGCGGCACGGCGTAGTGCCCGCTGCGCGCGTCACTGCCGATCCGGCCCCGGAACGTGGGGGCGGACCGGGGTGAGGGGATGGCGGCGAGAGGCGTGCTGGACATGGGACTCCCCGGGTACGGGCGCGTGGACGTACGCGCGGCGGAAGCGTCGTCGAGCGGTGGGCGGGGGTTCAGCGCAGGGGGCTGATCGCGCTGCAGACCCGCAGCAGGTCGATGTGACGGCGGGAGGTCAGAAGAGGCGAACGGTCCACGCGGCTGGTGGTGACCGGCTCAAGGCGCCCCATGCTTCCCTACCTGTTCACTAGGATTCCCTGCTCGAGTGTCGATCCACCGCCACCCGAGGTCAAGAGGGCGTCCACGGACCGGGCACCGACGGCCCGGTCCGTGGACGCCCCGCGTCCCTACTTCGCGTACATCAGCGTCCCGAACCCGAGCTGGTCGTAGCCGCCGCTGTCGGAGCCGTAGTCACCTCCCCCGCCCTCGGGCGCGACGAGGTCGTAGTACATGGCCGAGATGTACTTGTCGTCGAGGCCGATCCGCCGGTTGTAGTGGAAGTGGAGCATCGCCCACACGGGGCGGATCTGGCCGCGCGAGGCGGAGGAGACCACCGTCTGGGACGCCTGGGCGCAGCTCTGCCCGGTGCCCCAGGTGTAGGTGGTGAAGGGGACATCGCTGCCGCTGTTGTACTTCGCGACGTACTGGGCGGCCTTCATGAAGCGACGGCTGTCGTACGAGTACAGGTCGTCGCCCTGGTTCCAGGCCATCTCGCAGATCGCGCCCATCTGGCCCATGCCCAGGACGGTGTGGCCCTGGTCGCGGCCCGACTCCTGCCACTGGCCGAGCGCGTAGCCGTCCGCGTCGGTGTACAGATACGGCACCGCGTGCGCGATGGAGCCGTTGCCCGCACCGGACTTGAAGTAGGTGACGGCCTGGTCGTACTTGGCGCTGTCCTCGTTGAGGATCCCGATGGCCAGGATCGCGGCCATGTTGCAGAGGTCCCAGTTGGCCCAGTAGTTGGTGATGCAGGCATCGTTGTGGTTGGTCAGGAAGCTGTTGTTGAGCGGGTAGAAGACGTTCGCCAGCATCGTCTGGGCAGCGGCCAGGTTGAAGCCGCTGTAGTCGCGCATCAGCTCGCAGGCATTGGCGAACTGCCAGCCGTAGAGGCCGGCCGCGAGGAAGCGGTCGGCGTTTCCGGTGACCGAAGTCAGCGTCGACGACCAGGCGTTGAGGATGTTCGCGGCGCACACGGCGTTCGCCTCGGTGCCGCCGACCTTCCAGCGCAGGGCGTTCTGGTAGGCGGCGGCGATGTCGTTGTAGAGCAGGCTGTAGTTCTGGCCGTCGCCGCCCCGGATGATCGTCGCCGTCGCCCGGTTCGTCCAGGTCGACTGGGAGTGGGAGTTGGCGGTCAGCCTGTTCCAGCCGGACAGCCAGGGGTCGGTTCCCGCCGCGACCCTGACCTTGGCCCGGTTGATGTCTCCGGCGTTGTGCAGCATGCCGGGATGGGTGAACGTGGCCGGGGCCGCGCTCGCGGTGGAGGCGACCGTTGCGCCGCCGAGGGCGACGGCGGCGGTGAGACCACCGGCGGTCTTCAGAAGACCGCGGCGGCTCAACTCTGTTCTGCGGAGGCGCTCGTGGGGGGAAGTGCGGCTCATTGCGGTGCATCTCCAATCCATGACGGATCAGGTGGGCGTGATGCTCACCTCGTCGAACTCGGTGGTGCAGCGGACCGGTTGGCTGCGTGAGCAGACCACCAGCCCGACGTAGTAGGGGGCGTCACCGAAGCCGGGGATCTCTCCGTCGGCGAGGGGGGTCCAGGTGACACCGTCATCGGTGGACAGGGCCGCGCCGAAGGCGGTCCCGACGCGCCTCAGCCGCAGCAGGGCGGGGAGGGTGACAGCGGCTCCGCCGGTGAAGGCGGAGGCACCGGCCACGGTCTTGCGGAGCATGAGCTGAGCACTCGTCCCACCGGTGACGATCGCTCCGGCGGCCTGGTCGAACGGCGACAGCGACTTCGCCATGAGCAGCCCCACCCGGTCGGTGGTCACACCGCTGCGGGAGACGAGCCGGGCGACGACTTCGCAATCACCGCTGACCGGCCGCCGCACGAACTGCCCTGTCATTCCCTGGCCGTTGGCGTTCAGGTCGACACCCGCGCCTCGCACGGTGAAGGTGCCGCCGTCGTACGACGTGCTGCCCGGCGTCGTGATCGCCACCACGCCCAGCGTCCCGAAGGCACGGTCGTCGAGCACGGTGTCGCCGAGATCGCCGTACGTCCACGGCGCGGGCGGCGCGGTGCCGACCGTGAGCGCGAGGGTGCCGGTCGCGGTTCCGGAGGCGTTGGCCGCGGTCGTCGCGACCGTGAACTCGCCTGTCTCCGTTGGGGTTCCGGAGACCAGGCCGGTGCGCCGGTCGATGCGGAGACCGGCGGGCAGGCCATCCGCGGTGAACCGAACGGGCTCGTGCGAGGCCCGCAGCAGATGCCGGAAGGTCGCGCCCTGATTCGTGAACGCGGCGGTGGTGAAGGTGAGTTGGGGAAGCGCCGGGGTCGGCATCACGGCCCCTGCCCGCGCCGAACGCGGCCCGCGTCCACCAGCGCTGGTCTTCGCGACCGTGTAGTGGTACGTCGTTCCCGGCGTCCCCGTCGCGTCGGTGTGGCGGATGCGGGTGCCGAAGCCGACCGGGCCGACGCGGGTGGCGAGGGTCTCGTACGGTCCGGCGGTTCGGGTTGCGCGCAGCACGGTGTACTCGGCGGACAGGTCCGGGTCGGTCCAGGTCAACTCGACTGCGTCGGCGCCGGTTTCGGCCCGAAGGTCGGTGGCGGTACGGGCGGGACGGGGCACGCGCCAGACCGTGCCGGACGAGGAGGTCACGCTGACGTTGTCGAAGGCGCCGGTGCCGGTCTCGGCGTAGTCCTCGTCGACTCCGAGGCAGGAGGTGAGGGCGAGGCCCGCGTACGCGGTGCGGCCCAACTCGACCTCGGTGGAACCGACTTCGGTCCAGTGGATGCCGTCCGGCGAGATGGCGCCGGTGCAGCGCGCGCCCTTACGGGTCACGCGCACCCAGTAGGGCGCCCGCAACCGGTAGCCGTCGCCCGCGCCCTCGACGTACGGCGCCTCCAGCGGGGTCGCCGACTCGGGCAGTGTGCCGAGGCTGGAGATCGGGAAGGCGGCCGACGTCGTGATCGCCTGCTGCTGGGAAGGCGGTACGGGTGTGCTGCCGGTGGCGGAGATCTGCGCGCCGGTCGACGGGCGTGCCGTCCACACCCCGCTCCAAGTGTGCAGGGGCAGCCCTTGGATCAGCATCGAGGCGTGCGCCGCGTCCGCGTCGAGGGAGGCGCGGACGGTGACGCCGATCTTCGAGTACTGCGAGCTGAGCGGCCACACGATCCGCGCGGTGACCGTGCCGTCGCCGCGCAGCGGAAGGTGGACGAGACGGTAAGTGTCGGAGGTGCCGCTCGCCTCCAGGACGAAGCGTTCGCCGTCGAAGGTGCCGGAACCGGGGACCTTCACGTCACCCACGTCCCGGGTCGACCAAGGACCGGGGAGACCCGCGGAGGCTGCCGCCCAGGCCGAACTGCCGCTGCCACCCAGGGTGTTGGAGGCGGCGACCGTGTAGTAGTACGTCCGTCCGGCGTGCACGTTCCGGTCGGCGTACGTGGGCCGGTCGACGCCGGACGCGATCTTCTCGTAGCGGCCGTCCACCTCGGTCGCCCGTAGGACCGTGTAGGAGTCGGCCCACGTCGACGGCAGCCAACTCACCGTCACGGAACGGTCGTTGCCGACCGCCGTGACACCGGCCGGTGGTGTCGGCACGGTCGGCGAGGGGGCGGTGGCGCCGGCGTAGGCGAAGGTGCCCCAGCTCGGCAGGTCGTCGTTGCTGCCCTCGACGACTCGGGTGCCGCCGGTGCCTCGGAAGACCGCGTTCTTCGTGTTCGGGGTGTCCAGGCCGCGCACACCGGCGTAATGCGCGTACGCCATCTCGTAGATGGGCGGCAGGCTGCCGCGCGACGTGGCCGAGACGGCCGGCTTGATGTACTTGCCGGTGCGGTCGAGGTCGGGGACGAAGGGGACGTCGCCGCCGAGGTTGTAGCGGGCGGCGTACTCGACGTTGGCGAGGATGCGGTTGTCGTCGAAGCCCCAGAGGTCGACGCCCTGGTTCCAGGCGACCTGCGCGGCATCCGCCAACAGGCCGACCGCGAGCTGTTCGTGGCCCTGGTCGCGGCCGCTCTCCTGGCCCTGGCCGGCGTCGGTGACGATGCGGTGGAGGACGCTGCCGTTGCCCGCGCCGGCCGCGGCGAAGCGGAGCGCGTCGTGGAAGAGGGTGGGTTCCTCACAGAACACGCCTATGGCCAGCAGGGATTGAAGAGACGTCAGGTCCCAGTTGCCGTTGGCGTAGAGCATGTAGCAGGACAGGGCCGGGTACCAGACGCGGAGGAAGGAGTCCTCGCAGCGGGCGATGTCGGCGGCGGTCCAGCCGTCGTAGCCGGTGTGGCGGAGGAGTTCGGCGGCGTTGACGAACTTGAAGGCCTGGAGGCCGGCGCCGAGGGGGCCGTCGGCTCCGGTGATGGCGGTGAGCGAGGCGGACCAGGCGTTGAGGATGTCGCGGGCCTTGTCGGCGTGTGCGGTGTCTCCGGTGACGGACCAGATGAGGGCGTTCTGGTAGGCGGCGGCCGAGTCGGCGACGGCCTGGTTCTGGTAGTTGGTGGGGCCGCGGCCCCAGGTGGTGATCTGCCCCGTGTTCTGCACGGTGTACGAGGACGAGGAGCGGGCGTGGGCGGCGAGCGCCAAGTAGCCGTCGTAGACCGGGGATTGCTTGGCGACGACCGCCGCCTTCATGCGGGCGAGGTCGTCGGCGGTGTGCAGCAGGCCGGGGTGGGAGAAGGTCACCTCGGAGTCGTCCGGGGCCGCCGCCGCCCGGCCGGGCACGAGCAGTCCGCTCGCGCCCGAGGCCAGCAGCAGGGCTGCGGTGCCACCGAGGAAGACCCGGCGGCTGAGCGGAGCCGGTGTAATCGACTCCGGTTCGGCAACACCCTCAAGGGGCGCGGGGAACGGCGCGATCAACCACGACGGCGCCGCAGCCGACCAACAGCCCCTTCCTGCCCTTCCAGCGGAGCGCTTCGTCATGACGCCGCAGCCGCCTCGGCCTCGGCGGTCGTGAGGAACTTCAGGTTCGTCACGTGCTCGTTGTAGAACCACTGGATCTCGTCGGTGGTGTAGTACCAGGTGGGCTTCTTCATCGAGTCGGCGACGACCAGGCCGTTGATCACCAGGTTCTCGAACGTGACGTTGTTGATGGCGTGTTCGGCGTCGTAGCCGAGGAAGAGCGACGGGTTGGCGCGGGTGCCCGTGTAGCTGAGGTTCTTGACGTAGACGCCGTCGATGCCGCGGCCGACCGAGGTGTTGTACTTCGTGTTGAACATGACCTTCATGTAAATGACCTGGCCCCAGCGGAAGTCCTCGATCCGTACGTCCTCGATGCGCACGTTCTTGATCAGGTTGGAGTCGCCGGGGTTGAGGGCGATGCAGCCCTGGTAGTTCATCTGGGGTTCGCGGTGGTCGAGGATGTCGATGTTCTTGATGACGAGGTTCTCGATCACCTCGGGGGCGTCGCTGTTGCCGTGTGTGCCGACGTTGATCGGGTGGGCGACGTCGGCCCACAGGGTGCAGTTCTTGACGGTGATGTCGCGGGTGTCGCCGTAGTAGTCCCAGCGGTGGCAGTAAATGGCTATGCAGTCATCGGAGTTGCGCATGAAGCAGCCGTCGAAGGTGATCCCGGTCGAGGAGAAGACGTCGAAGCCGTCGCCGTTGCCCTTCGAACTGAACGCGCGTGCCTTGGTGATGTGGACGTTCTTGCTCTCGGCGAAGGTGCCCGCGTAGCCGGCCGGGTTGAGGATGATGACGTCCTCGACGCGGATGTTCCTGCTGCCCTCGCTGAGGATGGCGCCGCCGGGGTTGTTGTAGAGCACCCCGCGCCCGATGAGGCGGGACTTCTCCACGTCCTTGAAGTAGACCTGCGCGGTGAGGACGGCGCCGCCCGCGAGGTAGACGGTCTTGCCGCCGGGGACGGTGAGGACGTTGCCGGTGACGGTGTGGACGCCGGGGCCGAAGTAGATGACGTTCGGGTCGTCGGCGGACGGGACGTGGTGCTCGACGCGGTTGGTGATCAGGTGCAGGGCGTCGAACACCTCGTCGTTGATCTGCACGACGACGTCCTTGGGCTCGTCGAGGGTGAACCGCAGGGTGTCGCCGAGGAGTTCGGGCTTGATGCCCAGCGCGTCCGGTCTCACCCGGGCCTTGGTGGTGCCGCCCTTGAGGTAGGTCACCTCGATCTCGACCGAGCCGTTGAAGTCGAAGTACGCCATCGACGAGTTGTAGACCTTGCCCGACCCGGTGGACGCGTTGATCTCCTCGAACTGCGGGCGGTAGATGTCGAGGGTCTGCCAGGCGCCGTCGGGGGCGGTGCGGACCCGGACCTGGAAGCTGGTGTTGGTCGGCATGGTGGCCGGACGCGGGTAAGTGACCAGCTTGGGGCGGGAGTTGTGGCCGCCGGAGGCGTGGGCCGCCGTCGCGGTCAGTCCGGAGAGGCCGACGGCGAGCGCGGTGGCACCGGCGGCTTGCAGGGCCGTACGACGGGACAGGGGCGTGTTCATACCTACTACTCCTTGCAACAGGGGGAAACGAAGGGCTACTTGAGGCCGCTCGTCGACATCCCGGCGACGAACCCGCGCTGGGCGACGAGGAAGATCAGGAGGATGGGGACGACGTACATCACGGAGGCGGCGGCCTGGAGGTCGGCGACCGGGGTGCCCGCCGAGGTGACGTAGGTGGACATGACGGCGACCGCGAGGGTGGTGCGGTCGGTGGAGAGCAGGAGTTGGGGGGCTATGTAGTCGCCCCAGGTCCAGGTGAAGGCGATCACGAAGCTCGCGCTGAGGACCGGCCAGGACTGCGGCAGGAAGATCCGCCAGAAGATGGTGGCCCACCCGCAGCCGTCGACGATCGCGGCCTCCTCCAACTCCCTTGGCAGGCCCGCGAAGAACTGCCGGAAGAGGAAGACGAGATACGGCGTGGCGGCCAGTCCCCACAGCACCCACGGCCAGTAGGTGTCGACCATGCCGAGCTTGGCGAAGATCAGATAGGTCGGCAGCAGGGTGATCATCTGGGGCAGCATCATCGAGCCGAGCAGGATGCCGAAGAGCGTCTTCTTGCCGGGTGCGGAGAGACGGGCGAAGCCGAAGCCGACCCAGGCGGAGCTGAGGGTGACGAGAGTGGCGTAAATGGTCGCGATGATGAGGGAGTTGCGGGCGTAGCCGAGGAAGTCGATGAGCCGGTAGGCGTCGGTGAAGTTGTGCCACTGGATGTGCTGGGGCAGCCAGTGCACGGGGGACGCGGCGAGTTCGGCCGGGGTCTTCAGTCCGGCGAGGACGAGCCAGCCGAAGGGGCCGAGGAACAGGCCCGTGATGGCGACGAGGACGGTGTAGAGGACCAGGCGGCCCGCCCGCACGCGGACCGGGGGCTTCGCGAACGGGCTGGTGGCGCTCACTTGTTGGCCTCCGGGTCGACGTTGTAGAAGACCACGCCGGACGTGAACCTGAAGATGAGTCCGGTCACGACGAGGATGAGGACGAAGAGCACCCACAGCAGCGCGGAGGCGTAGCCGTAGCGGCCGAGCGCGAAGTACTCCGCGAACACGTGCATCATGTAGAGGTAGTTGGACTGCGGGATCGCGGTGACGCCGCCCGTGGTGGCGTCGGGTGCGAGCAGCAGCGGCATGATGGTCTGCACCGAGGCGATCACGCCGGTCACGGTCTGGAAGAGCAGGACCGGTGAGAGCAGCGGCACGGTGATGCTGCGGAAGGTCCGCCAGGCGCTCGCGCCGTCGATGCGGGCCGCCTCGTGGAGTTCGCGGGGTACGTCCTGGAGCCCGGCCAGCGAGATGATCATGACGTTTCCGGCGGTCCACAACACGCTCATCAGCAGCACGTAGCGGGCGTACGGATCGGCCAGCCAGCCCAGGGCATTGACGCCGAAGATGTTCAACACCCCGTTGGCGGCACCGGAGTTCTGGTCGAAGAGCTGCTTGAAGGCGATGCCCGCGCCCACGGGCGGTACCACGGCGGGCAGATAGAGCAGGGTGCGGAACAACCCGCGTGCCTTGAGCGGCCGGTTGACCAGGACCGCGAGCCCGAGTCCCGCCGCGATCGACAACGGCACGGAGGTCACCGCGAACAGGCCCGTGCGGCCGAGCGCGGCCCAGGTCACCGAGTCGGAGAACAGCTCGCGGTAGTTGCCGAGGCCGACGTAGCGCCAGTGCGGCGAGATGCCGTCGAACGTGGTGAAGCTCAGCCACAGGGCGTACGCCATGGGGAGGACGGTCAGCAGCAGGAAACCGATGATCCAGGGCGAGGTGAACATGTAGAACGCGCGATGTCTGCGCCCGGTCGCGGTGGTCCTCGGCTGCCGCACCGCCCGCGCCCGCTCGCCGCTCGCGGTCGAGCCGGACCGGCCCGCGACCGAGGTGATCTGATCGGCCGTCATCCCACTTGCTCCTTACCGCGCTTGAGCTGCTCGTTCATGGACGAGTTCAGCCGGCCCGCGAGGGTGTCGACGGAGATCCCGCCCGACATGGCGGCGGGGGCGGCCTGGTTGAAGAGGGCGGCGAGCGCGTCGGCCGAGGCGTACGGCGTGAAGGCGGTCACCGAGAAGTGCTTCAGCTCGGCCTCCTGCACCCTCAACGCCCGCTTCTGGTACGACTCCTGAGCGGGCATCAGCGGGCGCAGGGACTTCAGGGTCGGGATGCCCCAGCCGCTCGACGCGCGCGCCTTGGCCGGTGCCTCGCCGAAGAACCACTCGAAGACCCGCCACGCGGCGTCCTTGTTGGGGGCCTTCTTCGGCATCCACAAGCCGGTGCCGCCCTGGCAGGGGCTGAGCCGGGGGCCGCCCGCGAAGACCGGGGCCGGGGCGAGCCGGGACACCTGTGCCAGTTTCCTGTCGGTGTCGATCATGCCGCCGAGCCAGTAGCCGTCGCCCGCCATGGCCATCCGGCCGGCCTGATAGGTGGGCCCGTCCCAGGTGTTGGGGTCGGGCTGGATCAGGCTCGGGCCGACCTTGGCCCGGCAGTAGTCGATGTACCAGGCCAGTGCCTTGCGGGCCTCGGGGGCGGTGAAGTCGACGCGGGAGAAGTCGTCGCTGAACAAACTGCCTCCGGCGGCAGCCGTCAACCCGGCCAGCAGACCTGGGGCGTTGAGCCCGTTGTAGCTGCCGCCGAAGACCGTCGTCTGCCCCTTCTTGCGCTGGGTCAGGCGCTTGGCGTCCTCCAACCACTGTTCATAGGTGACCGGTTGGGTCTCCGGCGGGTAGGCGACGCGCGCCTCGTCGAAGTGCGCGGTGTTGTACCAGTACATGGAGTCCTGGGAGAAGTCCTTCGCCATGCCGTAGCGCGGGCCCTTGCCCTGGGTGTGGCCGTCGTAGCGCCACAGGTCGTTGACCGGATCGAGGTCGCCGGCCTTCAGGACGCTGCTCGCGGCGAAGTAGGGGTCGAGGTTCTCGGCGACGTCCCGGGCCACGAAGTACGGGGCGTCCACGGCGCCGACGCCGCGCACCAGGTCCGGCGGGGCGCCGGTGGTCATCATCGCGATCAGCTTGGTGAGGTCGAAGCGCACCAGGTGGATCTTGATGCCGAGGTCCTTGTGGGCCTGCGTGACCTGGTCGGCCGTGATGTCCCCGTCCTTGACCATCACCGTGACGGTCTCGCCCGCACCGCTCACCCCGGTCGACACCTGGAGCGCGCAGCCGCCCAGTACCGTCGCGCCGGCCGCCGCGCCCGTCGCCGAGAGGGCGAGAAATCGTCGGCGGCTCAGGGGCGCACCAGCACGTGGGTGCATGACCGCACCACCTCCAATAGAAACCGGTTGTCACGCGTTGGGGCAGAGCTTCTTCCGGCTCGGAAACGGCGTCAAGACCTTGGGCGAACTTTCGAAAAGACTGGGTAACCTCGGTGAGACGGCTCTGGAACACGGTTGACTAGAAACCGGTTGTCCGCCAGGCATCGCCGAAGTCCCGAAAAGCCGATGGCCGAAGTCGCGGGAATCCGGCCGCTGTTCGGGCCGTCAGCGCAGGTCGGCGGCCTGCTCGGGGCTGTCGTCGAGGAAGCCGCCCGACTGGTGCTGCCACAGCTTGGCGTAGGCGCCCTCGGTCGCCAACAGCTCCTGGTGCGTGCCCTGTTCGACGATCCGGCCGCGGTCGAGGACGACGAGCCGGTCCATGCCGGCGACGGTGCTCAGCCGGTGGGCGACGACGAGTGCGGTCCGGCCCTCCATGAGCCGCCACAGTGCTTCCTGTACGAGGATCTCACTCTCGGAGTCGAGCGCGCTGGTCGCCTCGTCGAGCAGCAGGATCGGGGCATCGCGCAGGATCGCCCGGGCGAGGGCGACGCGTTGGCGCTGGCCGCCGGAGAGCTTGATCCCGCGCTCCCCCACCATCGTCTCGAAGCCGTCCGGCAGCGCGTCGGCGAACTCGGTGACGTGCGCGGCCTCGGCGGCCCGGCGGACCTCGGCGTCGGTGGCGTCGGGGCGGGCGAAGGTGAGGTTCTCGCGGAGGGTGCGGTGGAACATCGCCGGGTCCTGCGGTACGTAGGCGATCAGGCCGCGCAGGTCGGCCTGGCGCAGTCTGCTGATGTCCTGGCCGCCGATCAGGATGCGGCCGGCGTCGATGTCCGTCATCCGCAGCAGCAGTCGGCTGAGGGTGGTCTTGCCGCCGCCGGACCGGCCGACGAGGCCGATCTTCGTGCCGCTGGGCACGCTCAGGTCGAGCCCGTCGAAGAGGGTGTCCGCGCCCGCGTGGGCGAAGGTCACGTTCTCGAAGCGGACGTCGGTGGCACGGGAGCGCAGCGGTTCGGGCGAGGCCGGGTCGACCACGGTGGGCGGTGCCATCAACAGCTCGGTGAACTGGGCTGCTTCGGTCATCGAGCTTTCCAGACGCCGGTAGATCTGGTTGAACTCGAACATGATCCTGGTCGCGTTGCTGTAGTACGTGAAGGCGACGACTACCGCCTCCACACCGTGTGTTCCTCCGCCGAGCGCGACGGCGAGCAGCAGGCCCAGCGCGTTGGTGAACACGGACAGGGGCGCGACCAGGGTGTCGATGCGCAGGTTGCCGTAGTCCCAGGAGCGCAGCGTGAGGCGCCTCGACTGGGCGACGCGGGAGCGGTGTTCGGCGGCCTCGCGTTCCTCGGCGGCGAACGCGCGGACCGTGTCCATGTTCATCAGGCTGTCGGCGACATGGCCGGACACCCGGGCGATGGCCTCCTCGCGCAGGTCGACGAGTGCCTGGCGGCGCCGGATGAGGGGCGCGACGACCAGGGCGGTGAGCGCGATCATCGCCAACAGGCCTACGACGAGCAGCGGTTCGTAGCGCCACAGCACGACCGAGCCGAACAGCAGCGGGACCAGGCTGCCCACCACCTGGAACGTCATGGTGTCGACGAACTCCTCGAAGCGGGAGGCGAAGCTCAACACCCGCTTGGTGAGCGACCCGGCGAAGTTGTCGTGGAAGAACGCGGCGTCCTTGGCGAAGAGTTCGTCCATGCCGATCACATACAGGTGCTCGATGCCGAGCGCGTCCAGCCGGTTCAGACAGTGCAGTCCCAGACGCCAGAACACCTCGGCGAGCAGCAGCACTCCGGCGAACCCGAGGACGTACGGCAGCGTCGCACGGACGCTGATGCCCGCGTCTCCGGCGATCCGGCCGACGAGCTTGGCGACGATCAGCGGTGCGATGTAGTTGATGCCGATGTTGCCCAGCGCGGGCAGCAGTGTGGCGGGCGCGGTCCAGCGGCGGAGCCGGGCCAACTCCCGTCCGTAGTAGCGAAGTGCGAGTGACACCGAGCCTCTGCGCGGCCCGACGTCGCGCGATTCAGGCGATCCCATCCCCACCCCGTGATGTCGACGGCGGCCCGGTAAACGGGCAGGCCAGAAGTGGCAGTGTCCCGCGTCGGCACCCGTGCGGTCCAAGCGTTTTTCCCTCAACAGTTGTGATGCGCGCGGGGTTTGTGGGCTCTACGGTGACACCATGGCGACCGATCCAGTGAGCGAGCCGATGCGGCTTCCCGACATGCCGTTGCACGATCCGTTCGTCGTGGCCGACGACGCGACCCGCACCTATCACCTCTACACCTCCAACGACCCTTCGGTGTCGGGTGTGGAGGGCGTCGGCACGATGGTCTACCGCAGCCCCGACCTGCGTGACTGGACGCGCCCCGAGGTGGTCTTCCTCGCGGCGGAGCAGGGCAACCTCTGGGCGGGCGACGGTGGTTGGGCGCCGGAGGTGCACGCCTGGGACGGCAGGTACTACCTGTTCACCACGCTGCACGACGAGGACAGCCCGCTCCCGGTGCCCCCGACCGGCCGCTGGGGCACGCCGTTCCAGCTCCCGAACCATCGGCGCGGCACGATCACGGCCGTGTCCGAATCCCTGCTCGGCCCCTTCACCGTGGTCGACCCCACGCACCCCACCCCGCCCAGCCGACTCATGACCCTGGACGGCACGCTGTACGTCGACCCGTCCGGGCAGCCGTGGATGGTGTACGCGCACGAGTGGCTGCAGACAATCGACGGCACGATGGAAGCGATCCGGCTGGCCCCGGACCTGACCGGGACGATCGGCGATCCGGTCTTCCTCTTCAAGGGCTCGGACGCGCCCTGGATCGGCGAGGAGATCCCCGCCGGCGTACCGCACCAGCTCCCGCCCTACGTCACGGACGGCCCGCAGTTGTACCGGACCCCCGACGGGTCGCTGCTCATGCTGTGGTCGACGTACGAGAAGAACGTGGTCGGCGCGGACGGCACCCTCACCGGTGGTTACGTCCAGACCTACGCCGTCTCCAAGTCCGGGGAGATCAACGGGCCTTGGCGGCAGCGGCGGCCGCTGGTGCGGGAGGACAGCGGGCACGGGATGCTGTTCCGGACGTTCGAGGGGCGGCTGATGATGATCCTGCACCGGCCGTTCGAGAACGCGCGCGGCAAGCTGTACGAGATGGAGTTCGCCGGTGACGAACTGCGGGCTCTGCGGCAGCGCAGCGACCTCGACGGCGGCGGATGATCCGGCGGCCGCTGCTCTCAACTCCTCGACGGCCGCTCCTCGTTACTGCTTGACCGCGCCCGCGAGCCCGTTGATGAAGAACCGCTGGAGCACGATGAAGATCAGGACGATGGGCAGCAGCGTGATGACCGACCCCGCGCACACCAGGGTCCACGCGGTGGAGTTCTGGCCGATGAAGTTGAACATGCCGACCGAGAGGGTGTGCAGGTCGGGGCGGGAGAGGGTGAAGACCAGCGGGATGAAGAAGCTGTTCCAGGCGTTGATGCAGGCGAACAGGCCGACGGTCGCCAGCATCGGCCCGGACAGCGGGAGCATGATCCGCCAGAAGATCTGGTGGAAGTTCGCGCCGTCCACGCGGGCCGCGTCCTCCAGGCCCCGGTCGATCGTCGTGAAGTAGCCCATGAAGAGGAAGGTGCCGAAGACCATCCCGCCCGCGGACTGGACGATGACCACCGACCAGAGGGTATTGAGGAGATGGAGGCGCTGGATGAGGTCGAAGACGGGGATGATCGTGTAGCCGTGCGGCAGGAAGAGCGTCACCCCGACCAGACCGAGCCACAGCTTCTTGCCGGGGAAGTCGGTGCGGGCCAGGACGTAGCCGGCCATGGAGGTGGCGAGCAGGGTGACGATGACCGTGCCGGTCGCGAACAGCACCGTGTTGACGAAGAACCGGCTGAAGTCCGCCTGGGTCCAGGCCTCGCTGTAGTTGGACCAGTGGAACTCGGACGGGATCGGGTTGAGCCCGCCGGAGAAGAAGCCGTCGGTGCTCTTGAGCGAACTGCCGAGCGCCCACAGGAACGGGTAGAGCCAGATGAGGCCGCCGCCGAGCAGCGCGGCGTAGAGCAGGCCGCGCCGGCCTCGGCGGGGGCTCAATCGCATTCGCGGGCGCGGACGTTGGGACAGTGTGGACATCGACGTGACCCTTTGCTGGTTGGGCGGCCGTTGACTGGTTTGCTCATTGGCCGGCGGCCGTGCGCCGGCGGCTGATCCCGCGCAGGGCGAGGACCTGGAGCGCGGAGAAGACGATGAGGAGCAGCCCGTAGAGGAACGAGGCGGCGGAGGCCAGTCCGATGTCCGGCTGGGCGGCGGCGCCGGCGGAGCCACCGAAGGCCAGGTGGTAGATGTACGTGTTGACGACCTCGGTGGCGAAGTACGGGCCGCCGCCGGTGAGGACCTGCACCAGGTCGAAGACCTGGAAGCTGCCGATGAACGCCAACACCACGATGACGACGCCGACTTGGCGCAGCATCGGGATGGTGATGCGGAAGAAGGACTGCACCGGGCCGCAGCCGTCGAGCTTGGCCGCCTCGTACAACTCGGCCGGGATGGTCTGGAGTCCGGCGAGGAAGTAGACGAGGTTGTAGCCCAGGGTGTGCCAGATGCCGATCGCGATGATCACGGCGAGCGCGGTGTGCGGATCGCCGAGCCAGTCGATCTGCCCGTCGGTCACTCCGGTCTTGGCTAGCAGACTCCCCGCCGAATCACCGAAGTTGGCGAGCATGAGCTGGATGACGACGCCGACGACCGCGGCCGAGGTGACGACGGGGATGAAGTAGACGGTCCGGAAGAACAGCGCGAACTTGAGCTTCGGGTTGTTCAGTACGAGGGCGAGCGCCAACGCCAGCAGGAGTTGGACCGGGACAAGTACGAAGGCGTAGACGAAGGTGTGCTCGACGGCGCCCCAGAAGATGCCGTCGTGCAGGATCTGGCGGAAGTTGGCGAGGCCCACGTAGTCACCGGGTGCGCCGATGCCGTTCCACCGGTAGAAGGTGTAGCCGAAGGAGGCGAAGATCGGGTAGACCACAAAGGCCAGGAGCAGCACGGCCATTGGGGCGAGGTAGAGGTACGACCACTTGGCGGCGCGGATGCGGCGGCCGAGGCCTGGGCGGGCGGCGGCCGGTGGTGGGGTCGGGGGTGTTCGTCGGCGTTCGCGGGTGTCGAGGAGTGGCATGGTGACGGCTCACGCCTTCTTCTTCGTGGTGTACGGCTTGGTGGGGTCCCAGTCCGCGAAGACGTAGTCGGACGTGCTGACCTTCTTGCCCTGCTTGGCCACCGCCGCGACCGCGTCCGAGAGCAGCTGGAACTTCTTGTCGGCCAGGCTGCTCAACGCGCCCTGCACGTCCTTGATCTGGCCGGTGTAGACACCGGTCACGACATCGCCGATGTCGGGCTTGGGAACGCTGGGCGCGACGCCGGCCAGCTCCGGGTTGCGCACGAGGGGCACCGGGCCGCGCAGCACCTGCCGGGTCATGCCGATGAAGGCGGCGAAGGGCTTGGAGTCGATGCCGTCCGGGTCGTTGTTCGCGGGGTGGGCCGAGACGCCGTTGAGGTCCTGGACCCAGCGCCGCCCGGCGGCGGGGGACGTCAGCGCGTCGAGCCACTGGAACGCCTCGTGCGCCTTCTTGCTCTTGGCGGAGACCGCGGCGAAGGAGCCGTTGCCGACCGGGTCGGCGTAGTAGTAGCCCTTCGGGGTCGCGGTGGGCGAGGGCAGGGTGACGAGGCTGTAGTCGGTGAACTTGTGCTGGGTCCACTCGGGTTGGTTCCAGACGCCGCCGACGGTCATGCCGAACTTGCCGCGCTCGAAGAACGCGCGGGCCGCTTCGTCGGACAGGCTCACGGAGTTGGGGTGGAAGAAGCCGCGCTTCTTCCATTCGACGAACAGCTCCAGGAAGTCGGCGTACGCCCGGTCGGTGCCGAACGTCCACTTGCCGACGCGGTAGTCCATGCCGGTGCCGGGCACGGTGGGGGCGCCGCCCGGTACGCCGGCGCCGCGGACGAACAGGTCCAGCCACCAGGCGAGGACGCCGATGCCGTCGGCGTTGCCGAAGCCGAAGCCGTACGACTTGCCGCCGCTCTTCTTGGTGATCGTCTGGGCGGCGCTGGTCACTTCGTCCCAGGTGCGGGGCAGCTTCACGCTCCCGTCCGGGTTCGTCAGGCCGACGGACTTGAAGACGCCGTGGTGGATGTAGAGCTGCAACTGCGGACCCGAGCCCTTGAGCGGGGCCGAATAGACCTTGCCGTCAAAGACGTTGGCGCCTTCCAGGAAGGTGCCTTCGGGGAAGCGTGACCGCCAGGCCGGGGTCGCCCACTCGTCGAGCGGGTGCAGCCAGCCCTTGGCGACCTGCTCGGCGACGCTGGGGACCTGCGGGATCATGAAGACGTCCGGCGGGTTGCCGCTGCGGTTGGCGAGCGCGACCAAGTCCGGGTACTTGGCGTTCTGTTGGGTGGTCTTCTTGACGCCGACCCCGCTGTGGGCCTTCTCGAAGAGCTCTATCTCCCTGTCCACCCAGGGCCCTTGGGTGACGTACCAGTCCCAGTAGGCGAGCGCGTCCGCCGACGAGGAGGGGGAGCCCGAGCCGCACGCGCTCAGGCCGCCGCCCAGGGCGAGGGTGCCGGCGCCGAGTGCGGCGGTGCGCAGGAGGCCGCGTCTGGAGACGTTCGACGAAGTCATCTGGTGTTCCTCCGAGGCGGAGAAGAGGGATGCAGTGGAATGCCGACGGCTGCCGAGCGGCATGTAACGTTCACTGAACCGTTTACAGTAACCGGGACGTTAAGGGGAGGTCTCACCGTCGTCAAGAGGTTCGGCAGTCCTGGAGAAGTTCCGACAGGTACCTGCATCAGGGCCGTAGAGAAACCCTCGCCAGTTGTGTAACTTTTTCATCGTTGTTACTTACATCGGCTGTTCACCGGAGCGAGGAGAAGCAGAGCATGGCTCAAGGTCGGGGTTCCGCGGGTCGGGCGACGATCCGTGACGTGGCATCGCGCGCGGGCGTGTCCGTCGCCACCGTCTCGCGGATTCTCAGCGGGGCGTACACCGCGCCACCGGCGACGCACGAGCGGGTCATGCAGGCCGTACACGACCTCGACTACGTGGTCAACGCCAACGCCCGCTCCCTCAACACGACTTCGGGTCTGATCGCGATGGTGGTCAACGACATCACCTCGCCGTTCTTCATGAACGTCGCCTCCGGAGTCGAGGAACAGGCCGTCGCAGACGGCCGGGTCTGCCTGGTCTGTTCCACGCAGGGTGTCCCGGAGCGGGAGTTGTCGGTGATCGAGCTGATGCGTCAGCGCGGTGCGGAGGCGATCATCCTGGTCGGCGGCATGGCCGAGACCGAGGAGCATCTCGCCCAACTCACCGCCGCCGCCGAGGGATTGGAACGGGCCGGCTCCCGCCTCGTGCTCTGTGCCCGGCCGTGGAAGGGCGGCGCGAAGGCACCGGTGGACGTGGTGGAGTGCGACATGGAGAGCGGCGCCTTCGCCGCCACCAGCCACCTTCTCTCCGCCGGTCACACCCGGGTGGCCCACCTGGCGGGACCGCACGAGTTCAGCGTGGCGGGCCAGCGCCTCGAGGGGTACGAACGAGCCCTGCGCGCCCACGGCGTCAAGCCCGACCCCGCGCTCGTCGCCGAGAGCGACATGACCCGCGAGTCCGGCTACGAGGCGGCCTGCCGCCTGCTGACCGACACCGACGCCACCGCTATCTTCTGCGCCAGCGACATGAGCGCGGCCGGTGCCATCGCCGCCGCCCGCGACCTGGGCCGCTCGGTCCCCGACGACCTCTCCGTGGTCGGCTTCGACGACATCCCGCTCGCCGAGGACCTCTACCCCCGGCTGACCACCGTGCACGTCCCCCAGCAGGAACTCGGCCGCTCCGCGACCCGCCTCGCCCTGCACCGCCGCCCCATGGACCCGCCGAGCCGCCGTGTGGTGCTCGGCTCGCATGTCGTCGTACGCCAGTCGGTGGCGCCCCCGGCCCGCCTCAACACCGTTGGAAAGGTGGACAGTTGATACCGGAGGACCGGCTCCTCTCCCCCCACACCGGCTGGACGCGCGCACACTGGGAGGCGCTGGCCGACGCCCAGCTGACCGCCGTCCGCCCGTACTCCACGGACCGGCACGCCCTGCTCCGTCTCCCCGGCCCCGCCAGCCGCAACGGCCGGCACAGCGACGGCCTCGAAGGTTTCGCCCGCACCTTCCTGCTCGCCGGCTTCCGCCTGGCCCACTCCGGCGCCGACGACCCGGCCGGCCACGCCGGTTGGTACGCCGAGGGCCTGACCGCGGGCACCGACCCGCACTCCCCGGAACACTGGCCGAGCATGCGCGAGTGCGGGCAGGCCAAGGTGGAGTGCGCGTCGGTGGCCATCGCGCTGCACGAGACCCGGCCCTGGATCTGGGACCGGCTCGACGACGCCGTACGGCAGCGGATCGTCGCCTGGATGACGGAGCTGCTCGGCAGCGAGGTCCCCGACAACAACTGGGTCTGGTTCAGGGCGATCACGTCTGCGTTCCTGCGCTCGGTCGGCGCCCCGTGGAGCGCGCCCGACATCGACCACGCGATCGCGCGCACGGAGGCCTGGTACGCGGGCGACGGCTGGTACTCCGACGGCGGCGGCACCGGCGGCCCGCTCCGCCACTTCGACCACTACTCGGGCTGGGCCATGCACTACTACCCGCTCTGGTACTGCCGCGTCTCCGGCGCCGACGCGGACCCCGCCCTGCTCCCCCGCTACCGGGCCCGGCTGCGCGGCTACCTGGACGACGCCCAGCACCTCGTGGCGGCGGACGGCGCGCCGCTGTTCCAGGGCCGCTCCCTGACGTACCGCTACGCGATGCTCTGCCCGCTGTGGGCGGGCGCCGTCTTCGACGCCACTCCCCTGCCGGCGGGCCGCACCCGCCGCCTCGCGAGCGGAGTCCTACGGCACTTCACCGAGGCCGGCTGCTTCGACGAGCGTGGGCTCCAACCACTGGGCTGGCACGGGGAGTTCGCGGCGATCCGGCAGCCGTACTCGGGACCCGGTTCACCGTACTGGTCGAGCAAGGGCTTCGCCGGGCTGGTGCTGTCGGCGGACCACCCGGTGTGGACGGAGAAGGAGGAGGCGCTGCCGATCGAACCCCGGGACGTGCGGCGGACGTTGACCGCCCCGGGGTGGCTCGTCTCGGGCACGGCGGCGGACGGGATCGTCCGCGTCGTCAACCACGGCAGCGACCACGCGTCCGGTGACGGTGCCGACGCCGAGGCGGACGACCCGGTCTACAGCCGCCTCGCCTACGCCTCCCATGCCGCCCCCGACTGCACGGAGGCGAGCCTGAACGACCCGCTCGACTCGCACATCGCACTGCTCGACGCCGAGGAACGGCCGTCCCACCGGCGCCCGTTGACCCGCCTGCACCTGGGCGTACACACCGCCGTCTCCCGCCATCGCGCGCACTGGCCGGTCGGCCCGGTGCCCGCCCCGTATGCCCACGATCCCGCGCCCGACTTCCGTACGGGGCCGTGGATCACGACGGCGTCCGTACTGAACGGGCCGCTGGAGGTGCGGCTCGCTCGGGTCGACGGACTGTGGCAGGAGCCGTTGCGGCTACGGCTCGGCGGTTACTGCCTGGCCGCGACCGAGCCGCCCGGCATGCACCTGGAGCCCCAGCCGGCCGCATGGGTGCGCAGCCCAACCGGCCTGTCCAGCACGGTGGTCGGGCTGCGCGGTTTCGACGAGGCGGGCATCGCCACCGCGCGCGACGCCAACGCCTTCGGACCGCACTCGGCGACACCCTGGCTCGCCACGACGACGGAGGTCCAACTGGGCACGGTCTACGCCGCGTTGGTCTGTCTCTCCGGGGTGGTCGCGGGTCCGGGTGCCGCCGAAGCCGTACGTCTGGAGGTCTGTTACGACGGTGACGGCACCGCCCTCGCGTCCGTCACCTGGCCCGACGGCACCCAGGACAACGTCCGCTTGGAGCCGCCGAGTTGATGAGCGGGACGGTGTGGGACGCGGGCTGTCAGGGGCCCACGCCCCACACCGCGATCACGTGCCGTCGATGAGCCTGACGGCGAGATCGGGACTGAACTGCCCGGCGGGCACAGTCGGTGCGACGCCGCACCGACCATCGGAGTTCCCCGGTGTCTTGACCCACAACAGCAGGTCCTCGGCACCGCCCACCCGTGGTGTGACACCGAGTTTGCGGCCGGCGGGGTTGCACCATTCGCCGTTGGAGCCGTTGCCGTTGCGGCTGGTGTCGACGGCGAAGTGGGAGGTGCCGCCGAGCGCGGAGTTGATCGAGTTGCCGTAGGTCTCCGAGGACGGGGTGGTGTAGAAGTTCGAGACGTTCAGGGAGAAGCCGCGGATGTTGGCGACGCCCGCCGACCTCAACCGGCTCGCCATGGTCGCCGGGTCGACCCAGTTGGTGTGTCCGGCGTCGAGGTAGGCCCAGGTGTTGGGGGCCTTCTGCTGGAACATCTGGGTGGCGTAGGAGAGCATCGCGAGGCGGTCGCTGATCTGTGCGCCGGTCAGGCAGCTGAAGTCGGACAGGGCGTCCGGCTCGATGACGACGACGGCGGGGTGGGTGCCGACCGCCGCCGCGAAGGTGGAGATCCAGGTGCGGTAGGCGGCCACGCTGCCCGCGCCGCCGGACGATTCGCCGCCGCACGCGTCCCGGCCCGGGATGTTGTACGCGACCAGGACCGGCAGTTTGTCGTGGCTGTCGGCGGCACCGACGTAGCCGGACACGGCCGGTCCGATCCCCGCGCTCTCGTTGGCGAACCAGCGGGCGATCGGCTGGGACGCGATGGCCGACTTGATGCGTGCGGCTCGGGCGTCGGAGGCGTTGTCGCGGACCCAGACCGCCGGGCCGGAGTCGGGGTTGGAATAGAAGCCGCTCGTCAGGGAGACCGGGCTGGCGGCGGCCGCCGAACCGGTCGCCGCGAGCGACAGTGGCGCAACGAGCAGGCAGATCAGGGCAGTTCGGAACGAGACGGATTTCAGCGAGTCGGTTTTGAGCAGGGCTTTCCAGCGCATGGTGCGTCCCTATCTCTCGGGGCGGGGCCGCCGTGGACCCCTCGGCTCGGCACCCGCCCGCGCTCGTCCGAGCGCGGGCGGAGCCACGGCGGTACATACCGTTCGATCAGCGGTGCTCAGCGCGCCGAGTCGGCGGCGAAGGTCGCCACCCAGGCGAGCGCGGAGTTCCAGTTGATGGCGACCTCGTTGGTCGAGTACGAGTAGATGTCGTCGATGTAGCAGGTGGCCGGGGCGCAGCCGACGAGGTTCTGCTGCGCGACCGGGTCCTGGAGGGCCGAGTCGGGGCCGCCGGCCAGTGAACCGGGCGGCGGGCTGGGCAGGTTGGCGTCGATCTGGTGGGCCCAGATGCGGTTGTGCTGGTTGTGGCTGAACCGGGTGCCGTAGCCGGTGACGAAGGACTGGTTCAGGGCGTTGCGGCCCAGGAGGTAGTCCAGTGACTCCAGGACGGCGCTGCGATAGCTGTCCCGGTGGGTGAGGTCGTAGGCGGTCGCGATGACCATGGCGTTGTTCGCGGTGACGCTGTTGGAGCCCCAGACGTAGGCGCCGTCGGTGGGGAGGTTGGGGTTCGGATAACCCTGCGACCGCTCGTCGCGTACGAAGCCGTCCGCGACGGCGAGGACCCGCTTGCGGGCGGCGGCGACCATGCGGGACGGAAAACGGCTCGGCAGGCGGACGACGGTGAGGTCGGCCAGCGCTCCGGTGTCCCGCCAGGAGAACCCGGCCGGGGTGATCCCCGTGTCGATGCGGGACAGGTAGGCGCGGTCGTGTGTGGTGGCGTACAACTCCGTTGCGGCCCAGGAGAATTCGTCGGTCACGTCCGTGTCGGCGTACGCTCCGCCGCCGACGCTGTCGCCGCTCGGGGCGTACACGTCGGGGTGGGCGAGCGCGGCCTTCCAGGCGGTCTCGGCGGCGGTCAGGCACTTGTGCGCGAAAGCGGCGTCGTAGCGGGCCCAGACCCGGGCGCACTGGGCGCCCGCGGCGGCCAGGTTGAGGGTCGCGGCCGTGGACGGCGCGTGCAGGTAACGGGGTTGGGAGTCCTGGTCGGGCCGGGTGGGCAGGGCGGTCCAGGCCAGGTCGTGGACCTTGTGGTGGACCATGCCGGCGAGCGGTTCGCCCGCCGGGACCTGCATGCTCAGCAGGAACTCGGTCTCCCAGCGGGACTCGTCGAGGACGTCCGGTACATCGTTGTGGTTCTCGGGGATGCTCAGCAGTCCGTCGCGCAGCCCGGCCAAGTCGCCCTGGGCGCGGGAGCGTTCGTAGGAGTCCATCAACTGCCAGGCCGCGAGGGCCCCGTTGACGACGTACTTGCCCTGGTCGCCCGCGTCGTACCAACCGCCCTGGACGTCAAGGGAGTAGTCGCAAGTGCCAGGCAGGCAGGGCACGTTGGTGTCGCCCTTGTTGGGGGCCACGCCGACATGCCCTGCGGGGCGGGCGTAGGCGTCACCAGCGTACTGGGCCTCGATGGGCGTACCGCTGCGGACGTCGTAGAAGTACCCCAACGAGTCTTTGCGCAGGGCGGTGTAGGGGTTCTCCGCGATGGCGAACGGGTAGCTGGTCGCGTCGCCGACGACGAGCGTGTATCCCGTGCCGGCCTTGCGCACCGAGCTGAAGTCGGCGATGTGCACATGGTCGCCGGAGGCGGCGTCCGTGCCCTGGACATCGGTGCGGCCCGACTTCACGACCTCACCCGAGTCGTCGAGCAGGCGCCAACGCACGGACTTCGTCGAGGAGTTGACGATCGACGCCTTCTTGGGGCCGTGGACCGCGTAGCCGTACTGGTTCGTCCTCACCGGAGAGCCGAAGTCGCGTCCGCCGCCCGGGGGTGTCGCGCCGCCGGTGAGGGAGACGTCGTCGAGGCAGAGGGTGAACGGCTGCGCGGCGCCGCCCTGTTGGAAGGAGAGCTGGGCGTGCAGGTTGGCGGCGGTGGAGTTGCCGGTGAACTGGAAGGTCTTCGGTGTGGTGGTGACGGCGGCGGTCTTGTTGAGGGTGGTCGTGAACGGGGCGGCGGGCAGCTGCAGTACGGCGTGGATCGACACGTCCCGGGTGGCGGAGGCCGTGAAGCGCAGCGTGTAGGGCCGGCCGGCCTCCAGTGGGATGTCGTTCTGGCCGATCATCGAGTCCCAGACGTTGACGGTCCCGCCGGGGACGTCGGCGCACAGACGGCCCGAGGTGACGGCGGACGGCGTGTTGCCGCTGCTCCACCAGGAGGTCTTGCCGTTGTCGAACGTGCCGTTGAGCACCCGTTCGTAGGGCGCGTCCGCGGCCTGCGCGGACGTCACGGGAAGCACAGGGGTCGCCGCCAGGGTGGCGACGGTCAGGGCGGGCGCGAGAAGGACCGCGCCCCATCTGGTCCTGCGGAACTCGGTCCTGCGAAATCTGGTCCTGCGGAACATACCGGGCCCTCTCGGTGACAGGGTCCCGGCTCGGTGCGGCGTCAGTGCCAGATGGTCGGTGGGGGCGACGAGGCTGTCAAGACTTCACACACAGGAGCCATCTCCACGGTCTTTCCGCGTCCGGACCCTTCACAGACCGAACGTTCCACTTCTAGTCTGCGACTGTTAGCGCTTCCAGTTTCAGACGGAGGCATCGCACAGGAACCGGCCGGGCTGTGGCGTCAACCCAGTTCCATCCCAGGTCAGCAGCTGTATTCACATCGAGGACGAGGGCACTCCGACTGTCACCGCTCTCGGAATATCCCGTAGACGGAGGTTCAAGTCAGTGAGTTCGAGTCAGTGAGCACGTTCGGTCCCGGCTTCCTGTGGGGCGCCGCCACATCGAGCTATCAGATCGAGGGCGCGATCGCGGAGGACGGCCGGGGGCCCTCGATCTGGGACACCTTCGCGGCCACACCGGGCGCCGTCCGGGGCGGTGACACCGGGGCCGTCGCGGCCGACCACTACCACCGCTTCCCCGGGGACATCGCGCTGATGGCCCAACTCGGCCTGCGCGCCTACCGGTTCTCCCTCGCGTGGCCCCGGATCCAGCCGAGCGGCTCCGGCCCGGCGAACCAGCGCGGCCTCGACTTCTACCGCCGTCTCACGGACACCCTCCTGGACCACGGCATCCAGCCCTGGCCCACCCTCTACCACTGGGACCTGCCCCAGCCGCTGGAGGACGCCGGCGGCTGGCCGGTGCGGGACACGGCCGAGCGGTTCGCCGAGTACTCGGCCCTCGCGCACGAGGCGCTGGGCGACCGCGTCGCCCACTGGACCACCCTCAACGAGCCGTGGTGCTCGGCCTTCCTCGGCTACGCCACGGGCCGCCACGCCCCCGGCCGCCGCGAGCCCGCCGCCGCAGTACGCGCCGCCCATCACCTGCTGCTCGCCCACGGGTTGGCGGCGGAGGCGATACGCGACGGCGGCTCGCACATCGGCATCACGCTCAACCTCACCCACGTCACCCCGCTCGGCACCGAGCCCGCCGACCTGGACGCGGCCCGCCGTGTCGACGGCATGCAGAACCGCCTCTTCCTCGACCCGCTGCTGCGCGGCGCCTACCCCGACGACGTGCTCGACGACCTCCGCGAGGTCACGGGCACCGGCCACATCCGCGACGGCGACCTGAAGCGGATCGGGGCGCCGCTGGACCACCTGGGCATCAACTACTACGCGCCGATGCTGGTCGCGGGCAGCGCGACACCGGTCCAATCCGCCTATGTGGGCTCGCCGTTGGTCCGTGTCGCCGACGGCGGCCGGCCGCGCACCGCGATGGGCTGGGAGATCGACGAGCGGGGACTCCTGGACCTCCTCCTGCGGCTCAAGGCCGACTATCCGGCCGTACCCCTGTACATCACGGAGAACGGCGCCGCCTTCGACGACGTGGTCGAGCGGGACGGGGCGCACGGGGCGGTGCGTGAGGTGGTGCACGACACGGACCGGATCGCCTATCTGGACGGCCATCTCCGTGCCTGCGCACGGGCGATCGACCGCGGTGTGCCGCTCAGGGGCTACTTCGTCTGGTCGTTCCTCGACAACTTCGAGTGGTCCTTCGGCTACGGGCCCCGCTTCGGCATCGTGCACGTCGACTACGCGACCCAGCGCCGTACACCGAAGGACAGCGCCCGCTGGTACGCGGAGGTCATCCGGCGCGGCGGCCCGTGACGCCGTCAGCGCTTACAGTGCTGCTACCGCCCACCCCCGCTACCACCCGCCCCTCCGTACGAACTGGAGTCGCCCCACATGACCACACGGCCGCCGACGCTCGACGAGGTGGCGCTGCGCGCCGGGGTGTCCGTCGGAACCGTCTCGCGTGTGATCAACAACCGCCGGCATGTCAGCCAGAAGGCGCGGCAGGCTGTGGAGAGCGCCGTGGCGGAGCTGGGCTATGTGCCGAACGTGGCGGCCCGTTCGCTCGCCTCGCAGCGGCGCGGCGCGGTGGTGCTGGCGATCTCCAGCGACGATCCGGCGCTGTTCGCCAACCTCTTCTTCGCCGAGGTCATCACCGGGGTCAACGCGGTGGTGGAGGAGACCGACCTCGAACTGCTGCTGATCCTGGCCGCGGGCGAGCGGGGCCGGACCCGGCTCACCCGCATCCTCCAGTCCCGGGGTGCCGACGGCGTAATGCTGCTGGCCCTGCGCGAGAACGATCCGCTGGCGAAAGTCGCCGAGGCGGGGAACGTCCCCGTCGTCCACGGAGGCCGCTCCCTCGAGAAGGCCCCGCGCTGGTACGTGGACGCCGACAACCGGGGTGGGGCCCGCGAGGCGGTGGAGTACCTGATCTCTACGGGCCGCCGCGCCATCGGCACCGTCACCGGCCCGCTCGACATGCACGCGGGTGTCTCCCGCTACCTGGGCTTCCGCGAGGCGGTCGCCCTGGCCGGGCTGGCGGACCACCGGGTGGCGCACGGGGACTTCAGCGAGCTGGGCGGTGCCACGGCGACCGCCCGTCTCCTCGACGAACACCCGGACCTGGACGCGGTGTTCGTCGCCTCGGACGCCATGGCGGCGGGCGCCCTGCACGTCCTGCGCGAGCGCGGCCGGTCCGTCCCCGAGGACGTCGCGGTCGTCGGCTTCAACGACATCCTCACCGCCCGGCACACCCAGCCCGCCCTGACGACGATCCGCCAGCCCATCGTGGCGCTCGGCAGCGAGATGACCCGGATGCTGGTGCGCGTACTGGCCGGCGAGGAGCCGACGCCGCTCATCCTGCCGACGGAACTGGTGATCAGGGAATCCGCGTAGCGCGGCGGTCCCGGCCGTCCGGCCCTTCGCACATTCCGTAAGGCGCACCCCAAGGGCCGTACAACTAATCCCCAACAACAAGTGTCTCGTAGGGCAACAACACTTGTCCCGGGGGGGATATTTTGATCAAGGTAAGCGTTGTCGTACCCGTGTACAACGCCGGTTCCTACATTGACCGTTGCGCGCCTTCGCTCGTCAACCAGAGCATGGGGACCGACGCGTACGAGGTCGTGTACGTCGACGACGGGTCGACGGACGACTCCGCCGAACGCCTCGGTCGACTTGCCGAGGCCCATTCGCACGTCCGGGTCTACCGGCAGGAGAACTCCGGCTGGCCGGGCAAGCCGCGCAACGTGGGGATCGACCGGGCCAAGGGGAAGTACGTCCAATTCGTCGACCAGGACGACGAGTTGTCGTACGAGGCGCTGGAGCGGCTGTACGCCCTGGCGGAGCGCAACGGGTCGGACATCGTGCTGGGCAAGGTGCACGGGACGATGCAGGGGCCCAGCAACGTGTTCAAGCGGACGGTCGAGCGGTGCACCGCCGCGGACGCCCCGCTCTTCGAGAGCCTGACGCCGCACAAGATGTTCCGCCGTGACTTCCTGCGGGAGCACGGGATCCGCTTCCCGGAGGGGCGGGTCAGGCTGGAGGACCAGCTGTTCATGGCGCGCACCTACGTGCGGGCCAAGACGGTGTCGATACTCGGCAACTACCCCTGCTACCAGTGGAATCGGCGCGAGGACGGCGGCAACAACAGCAGCCGCCGGATCACCGCCGACGACTACTACGGCCACCTGGACAAGGTCGTGGAGGCGATCAAGGAGGGCACGCCTCCGGGCGACCTCCAGGACCGGCTGCTGCGCCGCTCGTACCGGGTGGAGCTGCTACGGCCGGTGAGCGAGCCGCGTGTGCTGCGGCGCACCGGCAAGGACTTGGAGGAGTACTTCACCACCGTCCGCCGGATGGCGATGACGAGTTACCCGCCCGGGGTGAGCGAGGGGCTCCCGGCGATCAGCCGGCTGCGGGCGGAGCTGCTCGTGCAGGGCCGGCTGGACTCCCTGGTCGAACTCGCCCGCCGCACCGAGCAGATCAGGGCACACGTCGAGGTGGACGACATGCGCTGGCGGAACGAGAAGCTGGTGATCCGGACCCGCGTCGCCATGGTCCGGGCCGACGGCGAACCGCTGACCGTGGTGGAGCGCGGGGGCCGGATGCTGCTCGACCCCGAACTCCTCAACGGCATTGAGGGAGCGGAGAACTGGGAGGTCCCCGATCCCTTCTCGCACGCGTACGGCGAACTCATCGTGCACGACACCGCCGACAACCACTGGTGGTACCCCGACGGGGAGTTGACGCCGGCCCTGGAACCGCTCGGCGGCGACCGCCACCGGGTCGTGGTCTCCGGTGAGACGGTCATCGACCCGCTGACCATCCGCGGTGACGCGCCCATGGACTCGGGCGCCTATCAAGTCTGGGCCAGCGCACAGCTGTTGGGCGTCGGCCGCCGTCCCCGGCTGGCCCCCGCCCAGGGCCGCGCCCGTATCGCCCTCGGCACCGTCGCCGTCGGCGCACCCCCGCGTCTCGTCTCCCCCACCTGGGCCGGGCCGGGCGGCCAGCTCCGGCTCGCCGTCGGCGACCCCGGCCGGATCGGCACCACCCGCCGCGTCCTGCTCCGGACCACCGCCGACCACCGCCTGCGCCACGGCGTCCGCGAGGTACTGCGGCGCCTGCCACCGGGCGCACGCAAGAACATCCGCGCCAGGGCGCGGCGGGCGGAGAGCTGGATGCTGGGGTAGCGGGGGCACGGGGGCCGTAGGGGCGAGGCCCGGTGTCCGTCAGGCGCCGAAGACCTGGAACTCCGAGACCTGCCCGGCCGGCCAGCCGGTGTTCGCCGTGATGGTGAGCCGTATGTAGCGGGTGGTGACGGTGGACGGGAGCGTGAGGGTCGCGGTGTTCCCGGTCGCCGGGTCGAAAGTGTAGCCCGCCGGGGTGAGGAGTTGGGTGGTGGTGCCTGCGTCCGTGCCGCCCTGGACGGTGATCGTCTGGGTGCGGGTGGCCCAGGCGGTCGCCGGCGGAAGGCGGAGGACGATCCGCTTGACGCCGGTCGCGGCGCCCAGATCGACCTGGACCCACTGCGGGAAGGCGTTGTTGGCGGACTCCCAGTAGGTGGTGGTGTCGCCGTCGGTCGCGTTGCCGGAGGCGTAGATCTGGGTGTGGCTGCTCTCCGAAGTGGCGCGGTGGAGCGCCAAGTTGGTGGTGCTGGACGGGGGGTCGGTCGTGACGGTGACCTGGCTGGAGGGTTGCGAGACGTTGCCCGCCGCGTCGTAGGCGACGACGTCGAAGGTGTAGGCGGTGGACGCGCCAAGTCCGGTGACGGTGAAGGAGGTTGAGCTGGTGGTGCCCACCTGTGTGCTGGTCGAGCCGGAGACCCGCAGGACGTGGTAGCCGCTCACGCCGACGTTGTCGGTCGCCGTGTTCCAGCTCAGCGAGACGGAGTCACTGGTGTGTCCGGTGGCGGTCAGGCCGGCCGGCGCGGCGGGCGGTGTGGTGTCACCGCCGTTCGGAACCACCGGCTGGGTGGGGCGAGTTGGGGTCAGCGCGAGCTGGCCCTTGAGCATGCGGCCGCCGTCGCCGGTCAGGCGCAGGTAGTAGTCGGAGGAGCAGGCGGTGCCGTCCTCGTCGAGGGCGAGGAACCCGGAGTTGGTGGGCACCCAGGCCTGGGTCTCGGCGGTCTTGGCGATCTGGTTGCCCTCGTTGTACTCGTCGAACATCGAGATGTAGATGCCCTGCACCCCGGCCCGCACCATGTTGTAGAACTGCCGCCACATGAAGTCGCCGTGCGCGCGCTGCCGGCCGGAGACGTCACCGGGCAGGACGCAGGGCTGGAAGTCGACGCCGTTGGCGTTGCAGTCGGCCTGGTCGGGGACGGTGTAGGTGGTGTACGCGTTGTCGGCCTCGGTCACGTTGCCGATGGCGCCGACCATCCACGGCGAGATCATGTTGAAGGCGTGGTAGACACCCAGGAAGCCGGGCTGCGAGCCCTCGGTCCCCGTCCGCCATTCGCGCGGGACGCCGCCGATGACGTAACAGCCCTGATTCTTGAACCAGTTGACGACGTCGAGGCAGGCGTCGGGGGTGAAGGGGTGGTTGGGGTCGTTGAAGCCGAAGCCCCAGACGCATACGACCGGCTTGCCGTTCTGCTTCGCGTAGGCCGAACTCGCGGTGTGCGCGGACATCTTGTTCGTCCAGTCCGTCTTGATCTCGGACTGCATGTTCGTCCAGTTGGAGACGTCGTACATGATGTAGAACTTCCGGCCGTACGACTCGGCGGCGGCGCGCACCTTGGTCGCCATGGCGTCGCGGGTGGGGCCCTCGCCGCCGGTGGGGTTGAAGCGTTGCAGGGCTGCCGTGTCGATGTTGTTCTGCTGCATCCACAGGAAGTGGGTGTTCACCGTCTGCTGGTCGTAGGAGGAGAACAGCTTGGCGGGCTGGCCGTTGCCGAGGGCGGCGTACGACGTCTGATACGTGTTGGTGTACTCGCGCACGTCGGGCCAGCAGCTGATGCCGGTGTTGTTCGGGGACGGCGGCTGGCCCCAGTCCTGGGTCCAGTGCCACCAGCCGTTGATGGGCGCGCCGTCGCCGATGCAGGCGAACCAGCCCTGGTAGCCGACGGTGATCTTGCCGACGACGTCGCCCGGCCCGCTGGCCGCCGACGCGGTGGGGGCGAGTACGGTCTCGGTCGCGCCCACGGTTCCCACCGCGGCGGTCGCGATCGCGGCTCTCAGGAAGACTCTGCGTGTGACACCCATCTGGACTCCTCCGGACTCCTGTTGACGCCTGTCGACTCCGCTTCGGTGGGCGGTGCCGCCGAGCGCGCTCACGCTCGCGCTCGGCGGCACCATCGGGTCCGATCAGGTGTTCCAGACCTGGAACTCCGAGATCTGACCCGCCGGCCAGCCGTTGTTCGCCGTGATGTTCACCCGCAGGTATCGCTGGGTGGTCGCGGTGAACGTGAGGGTGACCGTGTTGTTGGTGGTGGGATCGAAGGTGTACGTCGCCGATGACTTGACGGTGCTGAAGGCGGCGCCGTCGGTGCTGCCCGACAGGGACAGCGTCTGGTTGCGGGCGCCCCAGCTCGCGGGGAGTTGGAGGACGACCCGGCTCGCGCTCTGTGCCGAACCGAGGTCCACCTGGACCCACTGCGGGAAGGCGTTGTTGGCGCTCTCCCAGTAGGTGCCCTGGTTGCCGTCCGTGACGTTCGACGACGCGTACACGTCGGTGTGGCTGGACTCGGTGGTGGCCGCGCCGGCCGCCAGGTTCCTGCTCACCGTGCCGGCGCCGACTCCGGTCAGCGCGACCGTGGTTGTGCCGTTCGACGCGTTGCTGGCGATGCTGAGGTCACCGGCGCGGGTGCCGGACGCGGTGGGTGTGAACGTGACGCTCACCGTGCAGGAGGCGCCCGCCGCGATCGACGAACCGCAGGTGTTGGTCTGCGCGAAGTCGCCGGTCACGGTGATGCCGGAGACGGTCGCGGCCGCGGTCCCGGTGTTGGTCACCGTGACCGTCTTCGCGCTGCTGGCGGTGTTGAGCGCCTGCGTGGGATACGACAAGGACGTCGGGTCGGCCGACAGGGTCGCCGGTGAGGAGCCGCCGCTGCTGGGGAACACCTCGAAGTCCGACAACTGGGCAGCGTTCCAGCCCGAGTTGGCGGTGATGTTGACCCGTACGTATCTCGCGGTGGCCGAACTGAACGTGATGGTCACCGTGTTGGCGTTGGCGCTCGGGTCGAAGGTGTACCCGGCCGAGGCCTTGATCGTGGAGAAGCTGGAGCCGTCCGTGGATCCCTGCACCGACAGGGTCTGCGTACGGGCCGACCACGCGGTCGCCGGCGGGAGTTTGAGCACGACCTTGCCGACGCCGTAGTTCTGGCCGAGGTCGACCTGGGCCCACTGCGGGAACGAACCGAGCGTGCCCTCCCAGTACGTGGACGCGTCCGTGTCGGTGAGGTTCGAGGCGACGTACGGACTGCTGCTCGAACTCGCCGACGCGGGACGCCCGGCGGCGATGTTGGTGGTGCTGTCGATGCCACTGCCGGTCAGGGATACGACAGTTGGGCTGTTGTTGGCGTTGCTGGTGACGGTCAGGTTGCCGGCGCGCGCTCCGCCCGTGGTGGGCTTGAAGCCGACGGTCACCGTGCAGGACGCGCCGACCGCGACGGTGGAGCAGTTGTTGGTCTGGCTGAAGTCACCGGTCGCCGCGACGGCCGAGACGGTCGCCGATGCCGTACCCGAGTTGGTCACCGTCACCGTCTGCGCGGTGGCCGACGAGCCGACCACCGTGGCGGGGAAGGACAGGCTCGCCGGATCGGTGTTCAGTACCGGGCCCGGCGCGGTGCCGATTCCGGAGAGGGTGACCGTGTTGGTGGTGCCGCCCGCGTTGACGGTCAGCGCGCCGTTACGGCTGCCGGTCGCCGTCGGCGTGAACTTCACGCTGACGGTGCACGAGCCGTTCGCCGCGATCGACGAGCCGCAGGTGTTGGTCTGGGCGTAGTCGCCGCTGGTGGCGATCGAGGAGACGGACGCGGCGGTGTTGGTCGGGTTGGAGACCGTCACAGTCTGCGCGGCGCTCGTCGAACCGGTCGCCACGGAACCGAAGTTGAGCGCGCCGGGGGTGGCCGTCACTCCTTCCGACGGGTAGGGCGGGTAGACCGGCGCGGGCCAACCGCCGCAGTACGGCGTGCCGCTGATGCCGGAGTTGCCGCCGCCGTCGGTGATGACGAAGTTGCCGCCCGAGCAGTTGTACACCGGGGTCGAGTAACCGACGCCGGTGGCCGTGACGTTGGTGAACTTGGCGGCGCCGCCGGTCTGTTCCTGGAGGGCGAAGGTTCCGGTGCCGGCGATGGTGACGTTGTTGAGGTTGACGCCGCTGATGGTGCCCTCGACCCACTGGACGGCTTCGTAAGGGCTCTGCTGGATGAGCGCGTTGGTCACGTTGATCGGGCCGGTGATCGCGCCCTGGCTGCCGTCGAACCACAACGCGCCTACGCCGAACTGCCAGTTGGGGTCGAGGCTGCCGGCGCGGACCATGGTGTTGTCGGAGATGGTGGTGGTGCCGACCGGCGTCGACGTGAAGCGCTGCCCCACGTGGATGCCGCCGCCCTGGGCGATGCCGGTGTCGACCACGCGGTTGCCGCTGACGGTGTTGTCGTGGCCGCCGTAGATCGCGATGGCGTTGGCGAGGATCTGAAGTGACACCGTGTTGTTGGAGATCGTGTCGTTGGCGTCGGCGCCGAGAGCCGAGTCCGCCCAGGTGGCGATGCCGTCGTCGCCGGTGTTGCGGATCTCGCTGTTGGTCACCTTCGAGTTGGTGACGCCGCCATGGAAGTTGATGCCGTCCGCGGTGGTGTCACGGATGCGCATGCCGGTGAACGTCAGCCCGTCCATCGGCCCGTCCATCCAGGCGCCGACCTTCATGTGGTCGATCCACAGGTTGGACACGGTCGAGTCGCTCATCGCGCCGCCGATGCCGTTGACCTGGGCGCTGTCGTCGCGTTCCTGCACATTGCCGAAGATCGCGAAGTTCTGCAGGCGCACATCGGTGCTCGCGTTGGGTGCGGAGTTGCCGTAGAAGCCGGGGGCCGTGCCGATGACGGTCGAGTACCACATGCCGGCGCCGGCGATCGTGACGTTGTTGACGCTGATGTGCCCGGGGATGTTGAAGGTGCCCGGCGGGATCCACACGGTCCCGCCGGGGCCCGCCGAGCTGATCGCGGCGTTGAACGCGCTGGTCGCGTCGGCCACGCCGGTCGCGTCGGCGCCCTTGCTGGTCACCGACACCGCGCCCGAGGGTGCGGTCAGGGCTGCGCCGACCTGCTCGAAGTCGGCGAAGTCGATCGTGTACGAGGACGCGGTGTCGCCCGCGTCGACCTGGAGCTTGAAGGTCGTTCCCGCCGGATACGTGGTGGAGAACAGGCGGTGGGCCTCGTCGTAGAAGTGGTGCGGGTTGCTGCCCGGTGTGTTGGTGAAGGGGTAGCTGCCGTAGTACCAGCTGTAGGCGTTGGTCAGGGTGAAGTCGGGCTGCTTGACGCCGTTGACGTACAGCGACAGCGCGGCGGTGTAGACCGAGCCGCCCGAGGTGTCGGGGATGCTGTAGCGGAAGTTGATCGAGTTGGTCGCCACCGGCGTGGTGAACGTGACGTACTGGCCGGTGCCCTGGAGCGTTGTCGCCTTGCGGTACGACGCCTCGTCGGCGAGCTGGCCCGCGGTGTAACTCGGGCCGATGGACGTGCCGTTGGTGGCGGAGTTCTCCGCCTGCACCTCGACGTACGGCAGGCTCGCGCCGCTGCCGCCGGTGGCGGTGGACGCCGCCGCGGCGGGTGGGACGGCCAGAGCGAAGACGCCTACGGCCGCCAGCATCACGGTGCTGACCGCCCAGGCGAGGGCTCGTCTCAGGTCTCGGATGGAATGGAACACGTGCCACTCCTTACGTAATGAAATGCCGGAACTGTCGCGCTGGCGCCGCCAGAGAGGGAGCGGAGATGGGGGGTCGGTGACGATGCATGGGGGACCGTAATATCGTTGACATGATCACGCAATAACTAGACAGGACTCTGCAACAAACAAATTTGAGACCTGCAAGATCTCATGTGCCCCGCGCACATGACGGTGCCGCCGGACGGAATGTCCGGCGGCACCGTGGGGAGGGTGGGGTCGGGAGGAGGGCGGGGTCAGGCGTTCCAGACCTGGAATTCGGACACCTGGCCCGCCGGCCAGCCGGTGTTGGCGGTGATGGTGACGCGGTAGTAGCGCTGGGTGGTGGCGGGGAAGGTGAGCGTCACGGTGTTCTTGGTGCCCGGGTCGAAGGTGTGGGCGGCCGAGGCCTTCAGGGTGGTGAAGGTGGTGCCGTCGGCACTGCCGGCGAGGGCCAGGGTCTGGGTGCGGGCGCCCCAGCCGGCGGGCAGTTGCAGCACCACGCGGGAGGCGCTCCGGGCCGAGCCCAGGTCGACCTGGACCCACTGCGGGAACGTGTTGTTGGCGCTCTCCCAGTAGGAACCCTGGTTGCCGTCCGTGACGTTCGACGACGGGTACACGTCGGTGTGGCTGGACTCGCTGGTGGGCTTGCCGGCGGCGAGATCGGTCCCGGCGCTGTCGGTGCCGGTGCCCGAAAGGGCCACCGTGGTCGGGCTGTTGGACTGGTTGCCGGTCAGGGTGAGGGTGCCGGTGCGGGTGCCGGCGGCGGTGGGTGTGAAGGTGACGGAAACCGTGCAGTTCGCGCCGGCGGCCAGCGAGGTGCCGCAGGTGCCGGTCCGGGCGAAGTCGCCGCCGACGGTGACTCCGGTCAACGAGGCAGCGGCGGTACCGGAGTTGGTGACCGTGACGGTCTGTGCGGCGCTGGTCGTGTTCACGGCCTGGTCGGCGAAGGTCAGCGATCCCGGAGACGCGGTCAGGACGGCCGACGGCGAGCCGCTACTCGCCGTGAAGGCAAGGGAGTTGATGTTCCAGCCGCCGCTGTCCTGATTCAGCGTCAGGATCTGTCGGCCGGCGGGGAGGGTCACGTGCGTGGTCGCGCTGCCCCAGGTCTGCCAGTCGCCGGTGGCGGGCAGGTCGACGGCTCCGGTGAGGTTCGTGCCGGAGGCGTCCGACAGGTGCAGTGCGCCGGGCACCGCGGACGGGGCCGCGATACGGAGGCCGAGGGTGTAGGTGCCGGCCGTGGCGACGTCCACGGTGTAGCGGAACCACTGCCCGGCGCCGGTCCAGCCCAGGTTGTAACCGCCGCCGGTGTCCGAGGTGTTGTCCAGGTCCACGCCGTCGGCGCGGTAGGAGTTGGCGTTGCCGTTGACGGAGGTGACGTTGTACGCGACCCCTTGTCCGCCGGTGTCGTAGTCCTCCGCCTGGACCGTGCCGGGTACGGCGGCCGGGGTGCCGCCGTAGGGGCCCTCGGGAGCGGGCGGCGGCCAGTGGTTGTCGCTCAACGTCGCTACGAAACCGGTGGAGTTGTTGACGAAGGCCGAGGTGCCGGCGCCAAGTTTCGTGACGGTGTTGCCGGTTATCGTCGCGGAGCCGGTGGGCGCGGGGTAGAACGGCGGCGAGATCGCGATGCCGTTGCGGCCGGGATCGCTGACCGTGTTGTCCTGGAGCAGGGTGTTGGTCGAGGTGGAGAAGGCGATCCCGTCGTAGAGGGAGCCGGTGACGGTGTTGCCGGTCACCGTGACCTTGTCGACGGTCCCGGTGTTCTGTCCGTCGCCGCCGTTGCCGATGTGCAGGGCGGGCTGGCCCTGGCCGTAGGCGTTGCCGCCGGAGCGGACCACGGTGTTGCCCGTCACGTTCGCGGACAGCAGGTCGCTGCCGTTGACACCGAAGCGCCCGGCGCCCAGACCGATGTAACGGGCGGTGTCGCTGATGTAGTTGTCCCTGACCTGGTGGTCGCTGCCTCCGTAGATCCCGATGCCCTTGCCGCCCCAGGGCGCGATCGAGGTGTTGTCGCTGACGGTGACATCGCTCATCGGGTTGTAGTGGGTCTGGGAACCGTCGCTGTTGGTGTTGTACGCCACCGAGTTGATGGCGATCGCGTCGTCCCCGGTGCCGCGCACGAAGTTGTTCGTGACCGTCAGGTCGTTCCCGGTGTCGGCGCCCAGCGACACGTTGTTCACGTTGATCCCGTCCGCCCAGATCGACGTCAGCCTGCTGTTCTTCACCGTCCCGCCGGTGCCGGAGGCCCAGAAGCCGGACATGGTGTGCTGGGTCCAGATGCCGTCGGCCAGCCAGTCGGTACCGGTGGTGTCCATCGCGCCGCCGTCCCCGCCGATGGTGCTCCGGCTGACGGCGTTGGCGTCGATGTGGAAGTTACGCACCGTGCACGAGGTCAGGTCGAACAGGGCTGCCAGCGGTGTGGTGTTGGGGACCGGGACGTCTCGGTAGACCGTGCTGTACCAGAGGCCGGCGCCCGCGATGGTGATGCCCTGGGCGTTCAGTCCCGCGGTGCCCTTCACATAGAAGGTGCCCTGTGGGATCCACAGGGTCCTGCCCTGGGCCTGTGCCTGGTCGATGCAGGTCTGGATGGCGGCCCGGCTGTCCACGGACCGGCTGTCGGCCGCGCCGTTGGTCGGGTTGTCGTCCGACACCGCACCGCAGCTCGTGATCGAGATCGAGTTCGCCGGCTGTGTCTGCGGCGCCGGCGGGTCCTCCACGTCGACGGAGTCCACGTCGTAGAAGGACGCGTTGTTGTCGGCGTCCTTCCGCAGCGAGAACGTGGCGCCTGACGGGATCGGTGACCCGGTGACGAAGGTGTGCGACTCGTCCCAGAAGACCCTCGGGTCACCGTCGGCCGGATTCTGGTCGTCGCTCGTGTTGTAGTTGCCGTTGCCCTCATACACCCAGCTCTGCCGGGAGTTGAGGTTCAGCGCCTGCCGGAACACCCCGTTGACGTACAGGTTCAGCGTGCCGGTGACCCCACCGCCGGATGCCGAATCGGGCACGCTGGCGCGGACGTTGAGGAAGGAGATCGGCTGCCCGGTGGTGTTCGTCCACTGCACCGACTGGCCCGTGCCGTCCAGGTGGACATAGGAATGGCCCGAGGCTTCCAGGGCGGCGCTCGAGTACTGCGTCGCCGGCGCCGAGGTCAGCGAGCGGACGGCCGCGCCGCCGCCGGGAGTTCCGCCCTCGGCCTCATAGACGGAGAACGGCGTCGTCGCACCCACCGCCGCGCTCGCCGCCGCGCTCGCCGCCGCGCTCGCCGCCACCTTGGCCGGGGGCGTCTTGGCCGGGGGCGCCTGCTGTGTGGCGGCGGCCGGTAAGACGGACACGCACAGCGCACCGACCGCGGCGACGACGGCCACCGCCAGTCGCCGGGGTCTGGGAATCGTCAGCATGTGAGGCTCCTTCACGGAGTGGGGGGAGACCGGCGCCCCGACCGTACAGAGACCGCATCCAGCCCGCTAGATTCCGACGAAGCAAAGAATTAATTGCGCAAGCTGCTGCAAGTTTCTTGCTAAGTTACGCAAATAGATGACGCACCCCAGACGGCACGCAGGCTGAAGGAGCGGTCCTGGATTTCTCCGGGATCGAGTCGTGCGGCCCTGCGATGAAGGCGATCAGGGCGTCGAGGTCGGTCTCGTCACACCGCCGGTCGACCAGCCCGTCGGCCGGTCGAGCGCCTCGGCCCGTTCGCACAGCTCGGCGAACCCCTTCCCGTTTCCCGCAGATGATGTGCCCGTCGCGGACGTACCGCGCCACGGTGTCGCGCCAACTCCGCACCCACGAAGGCCAGGGACTTCGGACCGGTCCAGGTCAACGCCCCGTCGACGTACGGCTGTCCCTGACCTCACGGGCGTCGAGCCGGGCTTCCTCGGGCGCGGCACCGGCTGAACCTCCGGAGCGGGCGCTGCGTATCCATTCGGCGGGGACAGCTCGGGTCTCTGCCACGGGACGGAAGGAGAGCACCGTGCCCACACCGCCCACGTCCGACACATCGGACGACCGCACCGTGCTGGAGCCCATCCGCGTGCTGCGCCCGCGCCGCACCGACGCACTGGCCCAACTGCTCGACGAGATACGTCAGGACAAGGACTACCGCAGTCACGCGACCGAGACCGTACCCGTCCCGCACGCGCCGACCGACGCAGAGACGCAGGAACTCCCGCCCGTCCCCGGCGGCACGACGGAGAGACTGCCCGCACCCGACGGCAACGCCCGTCCACCGCGCCCCGTCGACGGCCCGCACATGGGGCCCGGACAGCGCCGGGCGGCCGTGCTGATCGCCGTCGCCGCGGCGGCCGTCGCCGGCTTCGGCTGCTCCCTCCTGATCCCCAGCCCCACCGAGGCCACCCCGGCCACTCCCTCGGCGAGCGCGTCGGCCGCCCCGTCGTCAGCCGCCCCGAGCGCGGTCGGGGCAGCCGACGTCCTGGCCAACCCCGGCTTCGAGTCGGGCGGCGTCTCGCCGTGGAGCTGCGCCGGCAACCCGGGCTCCGTCGTCACCTCCCCCGTCCACGCGGGCTCCAAGGCCCTCCAGGGGACGGTGAGTTCGCGCGACACCGCGCAGTGCGACCAGACCGTCGCGGTACGGCCGAACACCACCTACTCACTCAGCGGCTGGGTCCGCGGCTCCTACGTCTACCTGGGCGTGACCGGCGGCACCTCCACCTGGGCCACTTCCCCCGCTGCCTACACCCGGCTGAACGTCTCCTTCACCACAGGCCCGACCCAGACCGAGGCGACCGTCTACGTGCACGGCTGGTACGCACAGGGCCGGTACTACGCCGACGACATCGCCCTGAACGGGCCCGGTGGCGACACTCAAACCCGGAACCCGCCGTCAGGCGGTCCCACACGGTGAACCACAAACGGCAGAGACGCTGAAGGGGCGGCCCCGGATTTCTCCGGGGCCGCCCCTTCAACTCATCTACGACTCCATCGAGTCGGGACGACAGGATTTGAACCTGCGACCCCTTGACCCCCAGTCAAGTGCGCTACCAAGCTGCGCCACGTCCCGCTCGCGCCCCACCCGGTCGGCCGGGTGAACGCGCAGGTAAACCCTACCGCATGTGCCGGGTCACTTCGGCGGCGTCGGGGTGTCGTGGGTGCGGTACATCGCCTGGACGTCCAACTCCAGCTGGACGGTGGGGCCCACGACGGCGATGCCCCGGGCCAGCATGCTGCGCCAGTTGAGGGTGTAGTCCTCGCGGTGCAGTTCGGCCGTGGCGAGGGCGGCGCAGCGGAGTTCCTCGGCGTAGCCGCCGTTGACCGTGCCCAGGTAGGTGGTGTCCAGGTTCACCGAGCGGCTCACGCCGTGCATCGTCAGCGAACCCTGCAACGTCCACTTGCTGCCGCCCCGGTAGGCGAACCGGGTGCTGGCGAAGTCGATGTACGGGTAGCGCTCCACGTCGAGGAAGTCACCGGAGCGCAGGTGGTTGTCCCGCGTGGTGTTGCCGGTGGTGATGCTGGACGCGTCGATGCGGACGTGGACCTTGGATTCGGCCACCTCCTGGGCGATCTGGATACCGCCCTGGAACCGCTCGAACCGGCCGTGCACATGGGCCATGCCGACGTGCTTGGCGATGAAGCGGATCGCGGTGTGCGGCGGGTCGAAGAGCCAGGTGCCGGGCGGCGGGAGTTCCTGGGCGCGGCCGGGCTGGAGCCAGACGCGTTCCGTGGGCTCGGCGATTCCGGCCACGATCTCCAGCGTCTCCTGGTGCGGCTGGAGTCCCTGGGCCGAGACGAGGAGGCTGTAGCGGCCGGGCGGCAGGGCCGCGAGGAAGAAGCCGTACGGGTCGGTCGTGCCGGAGGCGGCGACGCGGTGCGAGTCGAGGGCCGTCACGGTCACGTCGGCGGAGGCCATGGGCGCGCCCATCGGGTCGACGATCTCACGGCCGAGGCCGCCCGCGCCGGGCGGCAGGGGGAGCGAGAGGCCCGCCGCCGTGGCGGAGGCGCCTTGGGGCCGCCAGCGCCTGAGCAGTGCGAGGGCCATGGTGATCACCTTTCTTCACAGCAGTCGTACAGGCATACGGCGCCGGACGACATGTCCCCGATCCTGAGCGCTCCGGTGCTGAAACGGGTGTCTCATATCGAGACACCCGTTACGCCCCTTCCGTCGCCGATGCCTGGTAGCGGCGGACGATCGGCTCCAGGTAGTCCGCGTGCGGGCCCGCCAGGTCCGGGAGTTGGGCCGTGGAGCCGATCAGGGCGATCCGGTCCAGCTCCGGGTCGCGCCCCTGGGCCCGTTCCGCCGCCACCACCGCTTCGAATCGCTCGTGCAGCCGCTCCGCGGGGAGGGCGGGCGCACGGAACAGGACGCCGATGCCGCCGTTTCCGGCGCGGGTGACGTTCCAGAGGGTGAGGTCGTCGGGCCGGATGTCGATGCCGGCCTCCTCGATCAACTCCCGTGCGGCATGGCGGTACAGGGCCGCCATGTCGAGCGGCTCGTCGCCCTCGGGAGGTTCGAGGGAGCCGCCCGGCAACTGCCAACGTCGCGGTGCCGCCGTCGAGTTCGACATGCGGCCCACCAACAGGCGTCCGTCGTCGGCCGGTTGGAGGACGGAGACGAAGAACGACGGCAGCCACGAGGTCGAGAACGGGACGCGCCGCAGGGCGAAGTGCCGGTACGTCGTCCTGACCCAGAAGACGGTGAGCTCGTCCGGTCCCTCCCGCCGCGTGCCCGCGCACACCAGGACCGGCCCGTCGAAGAAGCTCGGGTTGTCCCGTACCTTCGCGTCCCACACCCGGTTCATCGCCAGCCGCTCCTCGGGCGTGAGCCGAGGAGCGGCGGTCTCGACGAACCGGAACCGGTGCACGTCCAGGAGTTCGCCACCGGAACCCCCCGCACTCTCTTCGATCATCGGTTCATGCTGGCACACCGGCCGGGTCAGTTCAGGGCGCCGGGAGCCATCACCGACGCCTCCTCCTCCGCCTTCAGCAGCGCCGACCCGGAGCCACCGACGGTCGTTCCTCCGCTACGGCCGGACCGTCGCGGCACCAGGAGCGCGGCCAGCGCGGCGCCGAGGAGCAGCACCGCCAGCAGCGTGAACCCGTGGGTGTACCCGGAGTCGTAGGGCAGGCCGGAGGGCTGGAGGTGGCCGGTGACCAGGACGCTGGTCACCGCGGCCCCGATCGAGCCGCCGATGGTGCGGATGTTGGCGTTCATGCCGGTCGCGGCGCCGGTCTGCTCGGGCGGGACGCTGCCGACGATGAGGTTGGCCATGGAAGCGAAGGCGAGTCCGATGCCGAGGCCGAAGATGCCTGCCACGAGGGCTATTTGCCACTGCTGGTCGTGCCAGAGGGCGAGGATCGCGCAGGCGACCGCGCCGAGGGCGGCACCGGTGGTGAGCAGGGCCTTGGCGCCGACGATCGGTTCCAGGCGGCCGCTGAGCACGCCCGAGACGAACATCGCGAGCAGCATCGGAAGCATCAGCAGGCCGGACGCGGTCACGCTGGCGCCGAAGCCGTAGCCGGCGGACGACGGGGTCTGGACGAAGCCGGGCAGGAAGGACCAGATCGCGTACATGCCCGCGCCGAACAGCAGCGCGGCGGTGTTGGTGGTCCACACCGAGGGCAGGCGCATCACCTTCAGGTCGATGAGCGGGCTGCGCGAGCGGGCCTCCGACAACAGCCAGGCCGCGAAGAGCACGACGGCCGCGGCGAACAGGCCGACGACCCGCACGGAGCCCCAGCCCCAGCTGCCGGCCTGGCTCAGCGGGAGCAGCAGGGCGACCAGCCAGCCCGAGAGGAGCACGGCGCCGAGCCAATTGACGTGCCCCTGTGCGCGGTTGGGCGACTCGGGGACGTAGCGCACGGCGATGAGGGTGGTGACGGCGACGATGCCGACGGGGAACCAGAACAGCCAGCGGTAGTCGAGCGCGGTCACGATGGGACCGGCGGCGACCATGCCGACGCCACCGCCCGCGGCGATCACGGCGGACAGGTTGCTGATGCTGCCCGGGACTCGGGACGCGTCGAACTCGTCGCGGATGATGCCGAAGGACAGCGGGAACAGCGCGCCGCCGATGCCCTGGACGACCCGGGCGATGATCAGGACGCCGATGTTGGGGGCGAGCGCGGCGACCAGGCAGCCGGCCAGCACCGCGACGAGGACGGCGACGAGGGTGCGCTTCTTGCCGACCAGGTCGCCGACGCGGCCGAGTATCGGGGTGAAGACCGAGGCGGACAGCAGATAGGCCGTCATCACCCAGGTCGCGGTGGACTGGGAGGTGTGCAGCGCGTGCTGGACGGTCGGCAGGGCCGGCGCGATCAGCGACTGGAGCATGGAGAACACGCCCGCACCGGTCGCGAGGACCGCGAAGGTGAGGCGGGAGGACTTGCGGGGCATCGAGAGCCTCTCCGGAACAAGCGAACGGGGGTGCGCCCGCGTATGGCTCTGCGGCGGAACGCGCCCACACTGCTAAAGTGGAGGTACCCCTCCACCATAACGGAGGCACACCTCCGGTTCAACCGCGCCCACCCCAGGGAGGCACCCGTGACGGCCCAGCCGTTCCCCGTCAGCGAGATCGTCGCGGCCCAGAGACCCCACCGCAAGGACGCCGCCCGCAACTACGACGCCCTGCTGGCCGCCGCCCGCGAGGCCTTCGCGGAGCACGGCTCGGAGGCGTCGCTGGAGGACATCGCGCGCCGCGCGGGCGTCGGCATCGGCACGCTCTACCGCAACTTCCCGACCCGCCGGGCCCTCTTCGAGAGCGTCTACGCGCACGAGGTGAACGCGCTGTGCCAGTTCGCCCTGGACGTCGCCGACCGCGAGCCGTGGGAGGCGCTGACCGCGTGGCTGAACCGTTTCGCGGGCTATGTGACGACGAAGCAGGCGGTGCGCCAGGCGCTGGAGAACGACTCGGAGATCTTCGGGACCTGCCGCGAGTCGATGTTCTCGGCGGGCGGCCCGCTGTTCGAGCGCGCGCAGAAGGCGGGCGTGGCCCGCACGGACATGGACTTCGGTGATCTGCTGCGGATGGCCGCCGGGATCACCGGCACGACGTTCGTGGACGACGCCCAGCGCGACCGCGTCCTGGCGATCGCGCTGGACGGCGTCCGCACGAACCACTGACCTCACGCACCACCGAACGGCCGTTTACGCGGGGGGCGTTCCCTCGTACGCCGCGCGCAGCAGCGCGAGGACGCCCTCCTCGGTGACCGGCCGGGGGTTGGCGTACGCCTGGCTCACCGCCTGCGTGGCCGCCGTCGCCAAGTCGCCCTCCTTCAGGCCGAGTTCGGCGAGTGTGCGCGGTGCGTCGAGCCGCCGGGCCAGGTCCCACAGGGCGCGTGAGGCATCCCCGGCGTCCAGCGCGCGGGCCACGGCGGCAGCGGCTTCCGGTGCGGCGGGCGCGTTGTACGCCAGCGCGTACGGCAGCACCACCGTGTGCGTCTCCGCGTGCGGCAGGCCGAAGGTGCCGCCGAGAACGTGGCACAGCTTGTGGTGCAGGCCCATGGTCGTGCCGCCCAGGCAGGAGCCGCACAGCCACGCCCCGTACAGGGCACGGCTCCGGGCGTCCAACGACCTTGGATCGGCGGCCAGTTCGGGCAGCGCGCCCGCCAGCGCCCGTACGCCCTCCTCCGCCATGAGGGCGATCAGGGGCGAGGTGTCCGGGGCGTACAGGGCCTCCACGGAGTGCGCGATCGCGTTGACGCCGCTGGTCACCGTGAGCGGGACGGGGAGTTCCAGGGTGAGTTCGGGGTCGTAGACGACGCTGCGGGGCAGGACGGCGGGGTCGCGGCCGGTGCGTTTGGCGCCGTTCTCGGTGAGGCCCCAGACCGGGGTCATCTCGGAGCCGGCGTAGGTGGAGGGGACGGCGATCAGCGGGAGGCCGGTGCGCAGGGCGATGGCCTTGCCGAGGCCGACCGCCGAGCCGCCGCCGACCGCGACGCAACCGTCGGCGCCCAGCGTGCGCGCCAACTCGACCGCGCGGTCGGCGACTTCGACCGGGACGTGCATCCGCGCCTCCGCGTGCAGCCCGACGCACACCTCCCCCAGCGAGTCGGCGACCGCCCGCGCGGTGTCGGCGCCGCGTGCTCCCGAGAGCACCAACACCCGCCGCAGACCGAGCCGTTCGGCCTCCCCGGCGGTCGCGGTCAGCGCGGCGCCGGGGCGGAACACGACGCGCATGGGCTGGGCGTCGTAGGCGAAGTCGAGGAAGTCCTTCACGCGTGGTCCAGGACGAGGTCGAAGCGGGCGTGGCGGAAGGGGTTGGCGATGCCGAACTCCCGTGCCAGGGACGGGTCGTCGGTCGGGGTGAAGTCCTCGACGAGGCTCTGTTTGACGGCGAAGACGGCGTCGGAGTCCAAGTAGTCGCTGCCCGCTACGAAGATGTGGGTGGTGACCGGGGTGTGGTCCTCGGCCGAGGCGATGAAGTGGATGTGGGCGGGGCGGTAGGGGTGGCGGCCGGTGGCCTTGAGGAGTTCGCCGACCGGGCCGTCCGTGGGGATGGGGTAGGGACTCGGTACGCAGGTGCGGAACCGGAACCGGCCATCGGCGTCCGCGGTGAACAACCCCCGTCCGTTGCCCGGGGGTTGGAGGTCCGGGCGCTGCACGTCGTAGAAGCCGTTGCCGTCGGCCTGCCACACGTCGAGGAGCGCGCCCGGCAGCGGAGTTCCGTCCCCCGACACGATCCGGCCGCTGACCACGCACGGCTCGCCGCCGCCCACCAGGTCGATGTTCGCGCCGAGTTCACGCACCGGCGACTCGGTCATGTGGAAGGGGCCCAGGACCGTCGACTCGGTGGAACCGGCGGCCCGGTCGCCGTTGATCGTCTCCACCAGCATCGACAGGCCGAGCACGTCCGAGAGGAGGATGAACTCCTGCCGGGTGTCCGTGCACATCTTCCCGGTCTCCGTCAGGAAGCCGATCGCCCGCTCCCACTCCGCCTGGGTCAGGTCGGTCTCCCGCGCGAACGCGTGGAGATGCCGGATCAGGCCGGTCAGCAGTTCACGCAGGCGGGGATCGGCCGTCCCCTCCAGACTGGCGACGGCCTCATCCGTGACGGTGACGTCAGTGGTCATTGCGGCTCCCTACCCTCTGCGAAGTGCCCCTGTACGAAATGTCAGCCGTGCCCGAGGATGCGTCGCAACGCGTCCGTGAGCAACTGTTCGGCGTTCTCGGCCGCGTCGGCGTGGCGGAAGGCGACGTAGCCGTCGGGGCGGACGAGGAGGGCGCCCCCGTCGGACACCTCGCTCAGGCGGGCCCAGTCGCCGTACGGGTCGTCGTACTCCTGGCCGGGGCCGATCACGACCGTCGCGATGTCCAGGGACTGCGCCTTTGCCGCGCGCACCCAGGCCTCGCCGCCGATGCCGGTGAGGAGGGTGAAGCGGCCCTTGCCCACCGTGTCGAGGGTCGAGACGGTGCGGGGGCCCGAAGTGATCCAGGCGTGCGGGAGCTTGGCGCCGGGGCGGGAACTGGGCTGGTGGTACAGCTCGCGGTCGCGTTCGAAACCGGGGTCGGGCGTGCCGTCGGAGACGATCGCGGCCGAACTCTCGGCGGAATAGCGCTGGTTGAGGTCGACGCCGTGCGCGTTGAACTCGTACACCTTGAAGGCGATCGCCTCGCGCAGCGCGGCCCGCTGCTTGCCGGCGGCCTCGGTGGCGTCCTTGCGGGCCTCGATGTTGGCCCACAACTGCTCGGGCGTCTGCGGGGAGAGGCCGTCGAGCGCCTCGAAGATCGGGGCGGTCTCGCCGATGGACTTGTTGGCGCGGGTGACGATCTGCTTGCCGATCGGGGCGCGTTCGGCGTCGTAGCTGTCGAGGAGTCTCGGCGTGGCGGTGCCGTCGAGGACCAGCTTCAGCTTCCAGGCCAGGTTGTAGGCGTCCTGGATCGAGGTGTTGGAGCCGAGCCCGTTCGACGGCGGGTGGCGGTGCACGGCGTCACCGGCACACAGCACACGCCCGTTGACATAGGTCTCGGCGTACAGCTCGTTGACCGTCCACGCGGAGGACGACTTGATGGTCACCGGGATCTCGTCGTCGCCGACCAACTGCCGTACGACGGACAGGGCGTACTCCTCGGTAAGGTCGGGGGCGCCGGCGCTCACGTCGTAGCCCCACACGATCAGCCACTCGTTCCAGGGCTTGACGCAGCGCACCAGGCCCGCGCCGATGCCGCCGACGGTGGCGCCGGGGGCGAGCACCCAGTAGAGGGTGGAGGGCCGGTGGGCGGTGTACTCGCTCAGGTCCGCGTCGAAGACGATGTTGATGCTGCCCGCGACGCCCATCTGGCCGCCCATCGGCAGTCCGGCGTCCTCGGCGACCTGCGAGCGGCCGCCGTCGGCGCCGATGAGGTACTTGGCGCGGATCCGGTACTCGTCGCCGCGCAGCCGGTCCTCGACGGTGACCGTGACGCCATCCTCGTCCTGGACGAAGGACTTGTAGACCGTGCTGAAGCGGACGTTGGAGCCGCGCGCGAGCGCAGCGTCGATGAGCACCGGCTCCATCAGGTGCTGCGGCATGTCGCACATTCGGGTCGGGCTGGCCAGGTCGTGCGCAGCCTGCACGAGCGGGTCGTTGCCCCAGGAGCGGATCCGGCCGAGCTCCTCGCCGGCGAGGCTGGTGCAGAACGTGGTGTTGCCCATCAGGTTCTGCGGCGTCGCCTGGGCCAGCACCTCGTCCTCGACGCCGAGGTCGCGCAGGACCTCCATGGTGCGCTGGTTGGTGATGTGCGCGCGGGGCGTCCTGGTGAGGCGCGAGTAGCGCGTGACGACGATGTGGGGCACGCCGTAGGTGCTCAGCGCCAGCGCGGCGGACGCGCCGGCCGGGCCGCTGCCCACGATCAGTACGTCGGTCTCGACAACGTGCACGGCGGGACGCTCCAGGGGTGAGGCAGGGGTGCGACGGAGGTGGGGCGGGTCGGGACAGGCTGAGGCAGAGGTGAGAAAGGCACCGACTCTTCACGATCATGATGCGGGCCGGACCTGCGCGGGTGTCTCATTACGAGACAGTTGCAGCCCCTCGGCGGCCGCCGCCACGGGCCCGATACGGTGAGAGGCGTCATGACCACCCTGGATCACTCCCCCGCCCTCGCCCCGCTGCGCCAGGCGCGCGAGCGGTTCCTGAGCGGCCGCCCACTGCCCGACGACGTCCCGGACGAGGTCCTCGCGGCCTGGCGTCGCGCCCGCTTCTTCGGCGTACGGCACGACCTCGATGGACCGGTCCACGAACCCGAACCGCCCACCGATTCCGCCCTGTTGGAGGCGGCGCGGCCCGTGCTGGAACGCATCGCGCCGGCGCTCGGGCACTCGGCGATGCTCCTCACCGACGAGCGTCTGCGCCTGCTGTGGACCACGGGCGAGGTTCCCGGCGACGACCGGTGCCGTGACCTGTCCGAGCGGGAGGTGGGCCACAACAGCGCGGCCCTCGCCCTGCGCACCAGGCGCCGGGCCGAGGTGCACGGCCCCGAACACTTCCTCGACGTGTGGCAGGACGTGTCCGCCGTCAGCGTGCCGCTGCTCGCCCCGGATTCCGGGCAGGTGCTGGGCACGGTGACCGTCGCGTCCGCCCTGTGCGCCGGCTGCGGGCCGCACCCCGGAGCCGCCCTCGCCGAGGCGACGGCCACGGCGGTCGAAGCGGAACTGCTCGCCCGCTCCCGCACCGCCGAACGGGTGCTCCTCGACGCCTACACCCGCGCCGCCCACGGCCCGGACCGGGCGATCGTCGCCCTCGACGGCCGCAACCGCCTCGTCAGCGAGGCCGCCGTCCGCCTCGCCACACCCCAGGTACTGGCCGCGCTGGAACGGTCCAGCACGAGCGAGCGAGCCTCCGGCGCACGGCCGCCTCACGACACCGGGTGCGGTCCGTTGGTGGAACGGTCCCACGACGCCGGGTGCGATCCGGTGCGGGAGCAGTCCTACGACCTGACGCTCCCCGACGGTGCCGGGTGCACCGCCACGATCACTCCCGTACGGCATGAGGGCCGCGTCCTCGGGATCGTCGCCGTCCTCGAAGCGCGGGCCGCCGAGGTGCCGCGTCCCGTTCCGCGCCCGGCGCTGGCGCTCGCGGGTGGTTCGGTGCCGTGGCGGCACGCGGTCGCCCGGGCGGTAGAGCTGGCCCGGGTCCCTGAGCCCCTGCTGCTGACCGGTGAGCGCGGGAGCGGCAAGACCGCGCTGGCCCGTGAACTGCTCGGCGGGACCGTGCCGTTGGTCGCCGATGCCGCCGAGTCGCCCGAACTGGGCGTGAAGTACAGCGAGCTGGCCGACGGCCGCCCGCTTCTCCTGCGGCACGCCGAACGGCTCGCCCAGCCGGACGTCGCCGCGCTCAACTCCCTGCTCGACGAACACCCCGACGTCCGTCTGCTGGTCACCTACACGCCCGGCACTCCCCCGGGCCCGTGCTTCCAGCGGCTGCTGGACACCCTCGCGCCCCGGTCGGTGACCGTCCCCGCGCTGCGTGAACGCCCCGAGGACGTACGGGAGTTGCTGCCCTTCCTCGCGCCCCGCCCGGCCCCAGGACAGCCGCCGCTCACCTGGACCCTGGACGCGTTGCGGGCTCTGGAAGAACACCCGTGGCCCGGGAACGTCACCGAACTCGCCCATGTCGTCAGGGCGTTGGCGGAGCACCGGCGGGTCACCGGCCCGGTGCGGCGGGCCGAGCTGCCCGATCCCGTCCGGGAGGGTCCCGCGGCCCGGCGGCTGAGCCCGATGGAGCACGCCGAACGCACGGCGATCCTGGCCGCGTTGCGTCGGCACGGGGGCAACAAGGCGCGGGCCGCTTCCGCGTTGGGGATCGGCCGGGCGACGCTGTATCGCAAGCTGCGCGGTTACCGAGACGTGCCGTAGGAGAGCCGCGTGGGCGGGTGCCGTTGTACGAGCAGGCCGTACAGGCCGAACGGGCTTATTTGATCAGGGCGTTGGCCACGACGACCACCACCCCGAGCAGCGCGTCCACCGTCCCGATGGCCACCGCCGCCGCCCAACTCCGCGCAGACCAGCGGGCCGTGACCAGCCCCAGGCAGAACAGCAGCGCGATGTTGAGGACGAAGGCCGCGTACTCGACGCCGTTCGCGGGCCACCAGCCCCAGCCCGCCCCGGCGAGCAGCAGGACCGTCGGCAGCGTGACGGCGACCAGGGGCCACTCGTCGCGCAGGGTGCGCAGGGCGTCCCAGCGGCCGTGCGGGGCGCGCTCGGCGATGTAGTGGGCGTACCCGTGGGCCAGCGCCGAGGCTGCCGCGGTCACCAGCAGCCACAGGGCGTCGTAGCGACGGCTGCCCCGGTCGGTGTGGCCGTACTGGGTGAGCGCGGCGACCATCGAGCAGGCGAGGACGGCGCCGTAGACGCCCCCGAAGAGGATGTTCTCCCGGGTCTCGTGCGAATGCGGCCGCGCGTGTGGGTGTGGTTCGGGGACGGCTGCCGTGGTCTGCGCCATGCCCTCCACGATCACCCGGCCCCGCCCGGGCCGCCACTCCGCGACGAAGTGTCCTCCGACCTGGGCCGATACCCCACACAGTGTCCACGCCTGGACCGGTCCACCCCGGCTAGGGTCGCGGCATGACGCACAGTTTCGTAGTCCGCATCCCCGACGCCGAGCTCGAACCCGAGCCGCTCGATCCGGCGCAGATCGTCTCCGGTACGCCCGAGGTCACCGGGAAGGTCGTGTGGGAGTCCGAGGACGGGCGGCAGGTCCGCGGGATCTGGCAGATCACGCCGGGTGTGGTCACCGACACGGAGGCGGACGAGCTGTTCGTCGTGATCAGCGGTTCGGCCACCATCGAGGTCGAGGGCGGCGGGACGCTGACGGTCGGTCCCGGCGACATGGCCGTGCTGCGCGAGGGCGACCGTACGACGTGGACGGTGCACGAGACGCTGCGCAAGGCGTACGCCATCAATCTGTGAGCGGGCTCAACCGTTGATCCGGGTCAACGCGGCTGCGCCGTAGGCATGTTGTAGGGCGTGACGACCTGGATCGCGGACGGCAGGGTCGGGCCCGCGGGCGGCAGCGCGTCGTGGGCGCGCATGACGATGCGGCAGGCCTCGCGGACGTCCTGGCGCAGGTCGTGGTGGAGGACGGCGGACAGGCGCTGGTCGTGCAGCAGCCGGGTGTTGTCGTGGTCGAGGTCGTGCGCGACGAACACGGCGCACTCGCGGCCGAGGTCGGCGAAGGCGCGCAGGGTCGCGATGTTGCCGCCGCCGATCGAGTAGACCGCGCGGATGTCCGGGTCGCGCTTCAGGGCGGCCCGGACGAGCTCGTACTGGGTGGCGTCCAGGCCGTGGCCCTCGGTGATCTCGACGAGCGCGCGTTCCGGGTAGCGGGCGCGCATGGCGCTGCGGAAACCCATCTCGCGTTCTTCCTCGTTGCGGAAGAAACCGCTGCTCAGACTGGTCAGGATGTTGGCCGGGCGGTCGCCGAGCCACTGGCCCATGAGGTAGGCGGCAGTCGCGCCCGCCGCCCGGTTGTCTATGCCGACGTAGGCCAGGCGGGCGCTGGCGGGCAGGTCGGTGACCAGGGTGACGACCGGGATCCCGGCGGCGACGAGCCGGCCGACGGCGGCGGTGATCTCGGGGACGTCCGGTGCCTTGAGGATGACGCCCTGCGAGCCGCGCCGCACGATCCTGTCCAGGGTCCCGACCAGCTCCTTCACCGGGGCGGTCTCCCGGAAGTGGAAGCGCGATCGCACGACGGCCGGGTGCAGGTCGGGCAGTTCGGCCTCCAGCGCGTTCCGTACGGCGGTGGAGAAGCGCTCCGGCGTCTGCATCACGATGTCGATCATGAACGTACGGCCGACGAGTCTGACCTGGGTGCGCTGCCGGTCGAGATCGGCGATGGCCTGCCGCACCTCACGCTGCGTGCTCTCGCGGACCCCGCCCCTGCCGTTCAGGACACGGTCCACGGTGGCCTCGCTGAGACCCGCCTGACGTGCGATTTCACGGATCGGGAAGGGGTGGCCCACGGGTCGCCTCCTTGAGGGGTTTTTGATGGTCGGCTGCTGGTTGTTCGATGGGTTTGTACTGACAAGAATGACAGCACCGCACCACTCCGTGACCCGAGGGGACGACGATGTCCTTCACATCAGCAGAAACCCGCGCCTGGCTCACCGAGCAGGACTGCGACCTCGACACCTTCCGCACACTCGTCGAGCAGCCGACCGAGCTGGCCGACTTCCCGTACGCGTCCGCCGTCGAGCGGAACGTCCTCGTCTACGACAGCGACCGGCTCCGCAAGTCCGTGGCGGCCGGCGAGCGCCGCGAGGTGCAGGCCGAGCTGGTGCGGGCGTTCGCCGAGGGGCCCGGCATCGTGGTCCTCCAGGGCGCCTTCCCGGACCTGTCGGTTGTGGACCGTTCCACCGAGGTGTTCGAGGCCCTGATCGCCGAGCAGCGCGCCTCGGGCGCGGGCGCCGGGGACCACTTCGCGCAGCCGGGGGCCAACGACCGGGTGTGGAACGCCCTGGAGAAGGCCGCGCTCTACGACCCCGAGGTGTTCGCCGACTACTACGCGAACGACATCCTGGCCCTGGTCTCCACCGCGTGGCTCGGCCCCGGCTACCAGGTCACCTCGCAGATCAACGTGGTCCACCCGGGCGGCGCCGCGCAGACCGTGCACCGCGACTACCACCTCGGGTTCCTCACGAACGAGGTCGCCGCCGGGTACCCGGCGCACGTGCACCGCCTCTCCCCCGTGCTCACGCTCCAAGGGGCCGTCGCCCACTGCGACATGCCGGTGGAGTCGGGGCCGACGATGTACCTGCCGCACTCCCAGAAGTACGAGCCGGGCTATCTGGCGTGGCGACTCCCGGAATTCCAGGCCTACTTCGAGTCGCACTACATCCAACTGCCCCTCGCCAAGGGCGATGCGGCGTTCTTCAACCCCGCGCTGTTCCACGCGGCAGGCACCAACCGCACGGCCGACGTCCGGCGCATGGCCAACCTGCTCCAGGTGTCGTCCGCGTTCGGGCGGGCGATGGAGACGGTGGACCGCGAGGCCGTCACCAACGCGGTCTTCCCCGTGCTGCTCAAGCGCAAGGCCGAGGGCGTGGGCGAGGAGTGGCTGGACACGGTCGTCGCGGCGAGTGCCGAGGGCTACCCGTTCCCCACCAACCTCGACAACGACCCGCCGGTCGAGGGCCTGGCCCCGCCCTCGCAGGCCGACCTCGTACGGCGCGCGGTGCGTGAGGGGTGGGACCCACAGGCGCTGCGCGGGGAACTGCGGGCCGGTGCCGAGCGGCGCGAGAGCTGAACACCATGGGATCCACGGAACGTTCAGGGCTCACGGGGCTCCTCGACGGCAAGGTCGTCCTCGTCAACGGCGGCAGCCAGGGCATCGGCGCCGCGATCGTCCGGGCGGCGGTGCGCGAGGGCGCGGTGGTGTCCTTCACCGGTCGCCGTGCTGAGCCCGGTGACGCCCTGGTGGCCGAACTCACGGAGGCGGGCGGCAAGGCGACGTTCGTCCGGGCCGACCTGTCCGACGCCGAGCAGGCGAAGGGCGCGGTGGGCGAGGTGATCGCCGCGCACGGACGCGTCGACTGTCTGGTGAACTCCGCGGGACTCACCTCACGCGGCTCGCTGCTGGACACCACACCCGAGCTGTTCGACCAGCACATGGCGATCAATCTCAAGGCGCCGTTCTTCGCCATGCAGGCAGCCGTGACCGACATGACCGCCCGCCAGGCGCCGGGCACGATCGTCAACATCGGCTCCAACTGCGCCCATGGCGGCCCGCCTCACCTCGCCCCGTATTCCACCGCCAAGGCCGGCCTCGCGGGCCTGACCCGCAACGCCGCCCACGCCCACCGCTTCGACCGGATCCGCATCAACACCGTCAACATCGGCTGGACCGACACCGAGGGCGAGGACGCCACCCAACGCGCCTTCCACGGCGCGGGCGACGACTGGCGCGAGGAGGCCGCCGCCCGTCAGCCGATGGGCAAACTCGGCCAGCCGGACGAGATCGCCGACTTCGTGGTGTTCCTGCTGTCCGACCGGTCCGGGGTGGTCACCGGTTCGGTGATCGACTGGGACCAGAACGTCCTCGGCGTCCTCGACTGACCTTCGACACAAGCGACACACCCGCACCTCTCAAGAAAGCAAGAGCCCCTCATGCGCATCGGAATCCTCGGCCTCGGCCGCATCGGCGCCTTCCACGCCGAGACCCTCTCCGGACTCGACGTCGTCGAGTCCCTCGTCGTGGCCGACCCGTTCGCGGAGGCGGCGAAGAAGGCCGCCGAGCGGTTCGGCGCCGAGGTCGCGGACTCCCCCGAGGCCGTGCTGGCCGCCGGGGTCGACGGTGTCGTCATCGCCGCGGCGACCGACGCCCACCCGGGTCTGATCCTGGCCGCCGTCGAGGCGGGCATCCCCGTCTTCTGCGAGAAGCCCGTCGCCAAGACGATGGCCGAGGGCGTCAAGGTCCTCCAGGCCGTCGAGGGCAGCAGCGTGCCGATCCAGATCGGCTACAACCGCCGCTTCGACGCCGGTTTCGTCGCCGCGCGTGCCGCCGTAGAGTCCGGCGAGCTGGGCAAGCTGCACACCGTGCGCTCGACGACGCTGGACCCGGCGCCGCCGCCGGCCGCGTACATCGCCGCGTCCGGGGGCATCTTCCGGGACTGTTCCGTGCACGACTTCGACATCATCCGCTGGGTCACCGGCCGTGAGGTCACCGAGGTGTACGCGGTCGGCGGCAACCGGGGCGCCGAGTACATCAAGGAGGCGGGCGACGCCGACACGACCGGCGCGATCCTGACCCTGGACGACGGCACCATCGCGGTGGTGTCCAACTCCCGCCACAACGCCCGGGGTTACGACGTCCGCATGGAGATCCACGGCTTCACGGACTCCATCGCGGTGGGCCTGGAGGACAAGCTGCCGCTGCGCTCGGTCGAGCCGGGCGTGACCTTCCCGGCGGGCGTCCCGCACGACTTCTTCATGGACCGCTTCACGGCCGCCTACCGCGCCGAACTCACCGCGTTCACCGAGGTCGTGGCCGGCACCCGCACCTCGCCCTGCACGGTCGCGGACGCCCTGGAGGCCGGCTGGATCGCCGACGCCTGCACCCTGTCCCTGCACGAGCACCGCCCCGTCACCATCCAGGAGGTACGCGAAGCATGAGCGGTCCGGGCCGGGAACCACTGCGCATCGGAGTACTGGGAGCGGCTCGGATCACCGAGAACTCCCTGATCGGTCCCGCCCGGACGACCGGCCACCGCGTTGTCGCGGTGGCCGCGCGCGACCGGTCCCGGGCCGAGGCGTACGCCGCCGCGCACCGCGTCGAGCGGGTCGCGGACTCGTACGCCGACCTGATCGCCGACCCGGAGGTGGAGGTCGTCTACAACCCCCTCGCCAACGGCCTGCACGGACCGTGGAACCTCGCGGCGCTGGCGGCGGGCAAGCACGTCCTGTCGGAGAAGCCGTCGGCGAGCAACGCGGAGGAGGCGGCCGAGGTGAGGGAGGCCGCCGCCAAAGCCGGAACGGTCTTCATGGAGGCCTTCCACTACCTCTTCCACCCGGTCACCCGGCGCCTGCACGAACTGTTGGCCTCGGGTGAACTCGGCGAGCTGCGGCACGTCGAGACGCGCGTCGCGATCGCCGCGCCGCCGGACACCGACCCACGCTGGTCCCTGGACCTGGCCGGCGGCGCCATGATGGACCTGGGCTGCTACAGCCTGCACGCGCTGCGGATGCTCGCTCCCTGGGCGGGCGGCGCGCCACGGCTCGTCTCGGCCCGGGGTGGTGAACGCGCGGGGGCGCCGGGCGTCGACGAGTGGCTGGACGCCGAGCTGGCGTTCCCGAGCGGCGCCACGGGCTCCGCCTGCTGTCACATGGCGTACGACGGGCTGGACATGAGCTGCCGGATCGTCGGCAGCCGGGGCGAGGCACGCGCGCTCAACTTCGTGCTGCCCCACCAGGACGACCGGATCATGATCCGCACGACGGACGGCGAACGCACGGAACGCCTCGGCCGCCGGTCCTCCTACACCTACCAACTGGAGGCGCTCGCCGCCCGGTTGAGGGAGGGCGCACCCCTGCCGTTGGGCCCGGACGACGCGGTCGCGACGATGACACTCATCGACGAGGCCTACCGCGCGGCGGGGTTCGAGGCGCGTCCGCGCGTGCCGGTTCTGCCGTAGACGCACGTCGGGGGCGGCACGTGGTCGCACGCGCCGCCCCCGACGAAGTGGTCACCGGTAGAACTCGGGCCGCTCCACCAGTTCGACCTCCACCCGCACCCCGTCCTCCAACGCCCGCACCCCCGCCTCGCATACGGCCGCCGCCGCGTACCCGTCCCACACGCTCGGGCCGGTCACCTCGCCGCGGCGGGTGGCGTCGACCCAGGTCTGGATCTCGCGGTCGTAGGCGTCGGCGAAGCGTTCGACGTAGTCCTGGGCGATGGTGCCGCCCCAGCGGCCGGCCATGTTGGTGACCATGGCGTGGCCGTCGCCGATGCGGGCGGTGCCGCGTTCGCAGACGATCTCGGCCTGGACCTGGTAGCCGAAGCCGCAGTTGACGAACATCTCGACGTCGACGATCGCGCCGCCGTCGGTCTCGAAGACGACGAACTGCGGGTCCTGGAGGTCGTCCGGGGCGCTCGCCGTGGGGCGCGGGCGCAGCACCGTCACCGCCGTGATCTCGTGGCCCAGCAGCCAGCGCGTCGCGTCCGTCTCGTGGGCCACGGAGTCGCTGATGAGCATGGAGCTGGTGAAGAAGGGCGGGCTGGCGGCGTTGCGGTGCCGGTTGTGGAGCATGAGCGGTCTGCCCAACTGGCCTGTCCCCAGGAGGGACTTGAGCTTCATGTACTCGGCGTCGTAGCGCCGCATGAAGCCGACCTGCACCCGGCGGTGGCCGAGTCGGATCTCCGCCTCCATCACGCGGAGCGCCGAGGCCGCGTCCGGTGTGAGCGGCTTCTCGCACAGGACGGGCAGATCGTGTTCGAAGGCCGTCAGGAGGGCCGCCTCGTGGGCGGGGCCCGGTGAGGCGATCAGGACCGCGTCGACGTCGGCCGCCGCCATCGCCGCGGCCGGGTCGGTGTACGCCGTGCAGCCGTCCACACCGGACGCGATCCGTTTGGCACGCTCGGCGTCGACGTCCACGACGGCACTCACCCGGGCTCCGTTGACCACGTCCTGGATCCTGCGGACGTGGTCGGCCCCCATCTTTCCGGTTCCGACGACTGCCACTCCGAGCGGGTCGCGCGGGTTCATGGCCACCGGCCGTCCTTTCGGGTCGTCAGGCACCACAGGAATCGTCAGGCACCGCAGGAACGGAGGAACTTGCGGGTGCGCTCCGCGATGGGGAGGGGCTTGTCCGGCTCGCACGGGTACATGTCCTGCTCGACGATCGCGAACAGCTCCACGCCCAGGCGCTGCGCCGCGATCAGCACCGGCTCCAACTCCGGTACACCGGACGGCGGTTCGCACATCACACCCCGTGCCACGGCCGGTCCGAACGGCACCTCGTCCCTGACGACGTCGGCGAGGACCGCCGGGTCGACCTGCTTGAGGTGCAGATAGCCGATGCGTTCGCCGTACGCCTCGATCAGCTTGACGCTGTCGCCGCCGCAGTAGGCGTAATGCCCGGTGTCCAGGCAGAGGTTGACCAGTTCCGAGTCGGTCGAGTCGAGGAAGTGCTCGACGTGGTCCTCGGTGTCGAGGTGGGTGTCGGCGTGCGGGTGGACGACGATGTCGAGCCCGTACGCCTCCTTGACCTCGTGTCCGAGCCGCTCCATGCCCTTGGTGAGGTGGGCCCACTGCTCGCCGGTCAGCTCCGGCGGTTCCAGGATCTCTGCGGTCTTGTCGTCCCGCCAGAAGGAGGGGATGACGACCAGGTGCCGCGCGCCCATCGCCTGGGTGAGCGCGGCCACTTGGCTGACGTGCTCCCACGTTGCGTCCCAGACCGAGGGGCCCCGGTGCAGGCCGGTGAAGACCGTGCCCGCGGAGACCTTCAGGTCGCGCCGATCGATCTCCTCTGTGAGCCGGGCCGGGTCGGTCGGCAGATAGCCGTACGGGCCCAGTTCGATCCAGGAGTAGCCGGCCTGCGCGACCTCGTCCAGGAACCGTTCCCACGGCACCTGTTGGGGGTCGTCCGGGAACCACACGCCCCACGAGTCCGGGGCGGAGCCGACCCGGATGCGGTCCAGGAACGGGCGGTCCGACATGTCAGGCGGTCCCTTCGGGAGACGCGGCCACCGGCGCCTTCAGGGCCTTCTCGTCGGGGAGTTCGTCGACGTCGACGCCGCGTACCTGGGACAACTCGTGCTTGAGTGCGGCGAGTTCGGTGCCGCCGGCCATGTGGTTGGTGAGCTCTTCGAGGGTGATCTCGCTGCGCTCCGCCGACAACTCCATGGTGCCCAGGCGCAGCACGCTGAAGTGGTCGCCGACCATGTAGGCGTGGTGCGGGTTGTGGGTGATGAAGATGACCCCGAGACCGCGTTCACGCGCTGCGGCCACGTACTTCAGCACGACACCGGACTGCTTGACACCCAACGCGGCTGTCGGCTCGTCCAGGATCAGGACGCGGGCACCGAAGTAGACGGCGCGGGCGATCGCCACACACTGGCGCTGGCCGCCGGAGAGGGTGCCGATGGGCTGGTCCAGGTTGTCCAGGACGATGCCCATGTTGCGCAGCTCTTCGTCCGCGGTCTTCTTCATCTTCTCGATGTCGAGACGGCGGAACGGCCAGGGACCCTTGGTCATCTCGGAGCCGAGGAAGAAGTTGCGCCACACCGGCATCAACGGCACGACGGCCAGGTCCTGGTAGACGGTCGCGATGCCCCGGTCCAACGCCTGACGCGGCGTGGTGAAGTGCACCGCCCCGCCGTCGACGAGGAACTCGCCCTCGGTGTGCTGGTGCAGCCCGGAGATGATTTTGATGAGCGTGGACTTGCCCGCGCCGTTGTCACCCAGCACGCAGGTGACCTGACCCGGGCGGACCGCGAGGTCTACGCCGTGCAGGGCGCGGACATTGCCGTACGCCTTGCCCGCGTTGCGCAGTTGGACGATCGGCGCGTCCGCGTCGGCGGGCGCGCTGTCGGTGAGGATGGCGCCGTGGGTGCCGGATTCGTTGCTTGCCATGAAGGTCACCTCCGGGTCGCGGTGCGCTGGACCCACAGATTGATGAGGACGGCGCCGAGCAGCATCACGCCGAGGAACGCCTTGAACCAGTCGGGGTTCCAGCCGGCGTAGACGATGCCCTGCTGCACCATGCCGAACATGAACGCGCCGAAGACGGGGCCGATCGCCGAGCCGGCGCCGCCGGTCAGCAGACAGCCGCCGATGACGGCCGCGGAGATGTAGATCAGCTCCTGGCCGACGCCCTCGCCGGACTGCACGGTGTTGAAGGTGAACAGCTGATGCATGCCGATGAACCAGGCACCGAAACCGACCAGCATGAACAGGGAGATCTTGGTGAACGCGACGGGCACGCCGACGGCCCGCGCGGAGTCCTTGTTGCCGCCGACCGCGAAGATCCAGTTGCCGTACTTGGTGCGCAGCAGCACCCAGGTGGCGATCGCCGCGAACACCAGCCAGTAGAAGATGGTGATCTTGACGTCGACGCCGCCGATGTCGAAGGACGCCGCGAAGACCTTCTTGGCCTGGCCGAAGCCGTCCATGTTGCTGATGTCGTCGGTGGCGACGTTGCCGGTGACCAGTTTCGTCACCGCGAGGTTGACGCCCTGGAGGATCAGGAACGTGCCCAGCGTGACCAGGAAGCTGGGCAGCCCGGTCTTGACGACCATCCACCCGTTGAGGAAGCCGATGCCCAACGACACCAGCAGGGCGACGATCACACCGACCCACACGTTCATGGTGAGTTGGTAGCTGAGCATGCTCGCGGTCAGTGCCGAAGTGATGACCGCGACACCGGCGGAGAGGTCGAACTCCCCGCCGATCATGAGCAGGGCGACCGGTAGCGCCATGATGCCGATCGTCGACGAGCTGTACAGGATGTTCGCCATCGAGGCGCCGTCCCGCACGGGCGGAGCGGCGATCAGGAAGAACACGTACACCGCGGCCGCGCCGAGGAAGACGCCCACCTCGGGCCGGGCCAACAACCGTAGCGCCAGGGGCCGTTCAGAGGTCCGGCCATCGGTTTCCTTGGGGCCGGGGGCCGGCGGTGAGGTCACCGCCGGCTCGGCGTGCTGGGTCATGCTCATCACCGGGTTCCGTTGGCGGCGTACTTCGCGACGGCGTCGACGTTGGTCTTGTCGACGAAGGCCGGGCCGGTCAGTACGGGCTGCTCACCGCCGCCGCTGTAGTTGCCGTTGTTCTTGTAGAGCCACAGGGAGTCGACCGCCAAGTAGCCCTGGAGGTACGGCTGCTGGTCCACCGCGAACTGGACGGTGCCCTTCTTGATGGCGCCGGTCAGGGTGCTGTTCAGGTCGAAGGTCGCGACCTTCGCCTTGCTGCCCGCGTCGGACAGCGACTGCACCGCCGTCATCGCGAACGGGGCACCCAGGGTGACGACGTAGTCGATCGCCTTGTCCTGCGTGAGCTTGGCCGTGATCGTCGACTTCACCGACGGCATGTCCGTGCCGTTGACGTTGAGGACCTCGGTGGTGCCGGTGAACGTCTTCTTCACACCGGCGCAGCGCTGGGTCAGACCGATGTTGCCCTGCTCCTGGATGACACAGACGGCCTTCTTGGCGCCTTCCGCGTTCAGCCGCTTGCCGAGCGCCTCGCCGGCCACCGTCTCGTCCTGGCCGAAGAACTCCAGCAGTCCGAGCTTCTTCCAGTCGCTGAGACCGGAGTTGAGCCCGACGACGGGTATGTTCGCGGACTTCGCCTTGCCGATGACGTCCTTCAGGGCGTCGGGCTTGGCGAGGGTGACCGCGATGCCGTCGACCTTCTGGTCGATCGCGTTCTGCACCAGGTTCGACTGGTTGCCCGCGTTCGGGTCGGCCGAGTAGATGAGCTTGATGTTGTCCTTGGCGGCTGCGGCCTGGGCGCCCTTGCGGACGATGTCCCAGAACGTGTCGCCGGGCGCCTGGTGCGTGACCAGGGCGACCGTCATACGAGGGGTGCTCGCCTTGCCCGCGGAGGCGCCGGAGCCGTCCTCGGTGGACTTCTTGCCGCCCGAGCTGCTGGAGCAGCCGGCGAGGGTCAGGGCCGCTGCCGCGGCCACCGCCACGATGGGGGCCATTCTGCGCGAGCGGGAGTAAGTGGAACGGTCCATCTTTCCTGCACCTCACTGTGCTTCAGGGGAAAGGGAGTCATGATCGCAGAAATCCGGGCTCGGGGCCTGTCGGCCCCGGGTCGTTTGCCGCGAAACACGGCTGTTGCGCTGGGACGGAATCAAATCCCCGGTCGCGTCCGCTGTCAATACTTTGTTAAGACATCATTTCACGAGCAGGTCCGAATGTAAGTACAAACTATTGACAGGGAGCCCCTCCGAGACCTACACCTGGGAGGCGGCAGGCCTCTGGACCCGCCCACCCCCAGCAGCTCAGAGGAGTGTCGCGCATGGCCGAGTCAGCCCAGTCCTTCGATCTGATCACCATGGGCCGCATCGGGGTCGATCTCTACCCGTTGCAGTCTGGCGTACCGCTGGCCCGTGTGGAGACGTTCGGCAAGTTCCTCGGAGGTTCGGCGAGCAATGTGGCGGTCGCCGCCGCCCGGCTCGGCCGCAGCACCGCGGTGATCACCCGCACCGGCGACGACCCCTTCGGGACGTATCTGCACGAGGCCCTCAAGGATTTCGGGGTCGACGACCGCTGGGTCACGCCCGTCGCGGAGTACCCGACCCCGGTCACGTTCTGCGAGATCTTCCCTCCGGACGACTTCCCGCTGTACTTCTACCGGCAGCCCAAGGCGCCCGACCTGGAGATCCGCACGGAGGAGCTGGACTACTTCGCGATCCGCCAGGCCCGCGTCTTCTGGATCACCGGCACCGGTCTGAGCGAGGAGCCGAGCCGCTCCGCCACGCTCGCCGCCCTCAAGGCGCGCGACAAGGCGGGCACCACGGTCTTCGACCTCGACTGGCGCCCCATGTTCTGGAAGGACCCGGAGGAGGCCCGCCCGTACTACGCGGAGGCCCTGCGCCACGCGACGGTCGCGGTGGGCAACCTCGACGAGTGCGAGGTCGCCACCGGCGTCCGCGAGCCCCGTGCCTGCGCCCAGGCGCTGCTGGACGCGGGCGTGGAGCTGGCCGTCGTCAAGCAGGGCCCCAAGGGCGTCCTGGCCGTGCACCGCGACGGCACGACCGCCGAGGTGCCGCCGGTCCCGGTCGAGGTGCTGAACGGCCTCGGCGCGGGCGACGCGTTCGGCGGTTCGCTGTGCCACGGGCTGCTGGCCGGCTGGGACCTGGAACGGTCCATGCGGTTCGCCAACGCGGCCGGCGCCCTCGTCGCCTCCCGTCTCGCCTGCTCCACCGCGATGCCCACCGAGTCCGAGGTCGAGGACCTCCTCGCCGGCGCACGTGTGGACGGCTGACCCACGTGACCGCCCGAGCCTTTCCTGAACGGAGCTTCTCTTGAGCATCAGCATCGCCGACCTGGTCACGGTCAGAGCCCGGCACCCGGAGGCCGTCGCCGAGGCGGCCGCCCGCCGGGTGCGCCGCCCGCTGCTGGGCGACAGCGGCCGCCTGATGATCGTGGCCGCCGACCACCCCGCGCGCGGCGCCCTGGGCGTCGGCGACCGCCGCATGGCCATGGCGAACCGCGCCGACCTGCTGGAACGCCTGTGCGTCGCGCTGTCCCGGCCCGGTGTCGACGGGGTGCTCGCCACCGCCGACATACTCGAGGACCTGCTCCTGCTCGGGGTCCTCGACGGCAAGGTCGTGATGGGCTCGATGAACCGCGGCGGCCTGTCCGGCGCCGCCTTCGAGATGGACGACCGGTTCACCGGACACCGTGCCGAGGACATCGCCCGGCTCCGCTTCGACGCGGGCAAACTCCTGCTCCGCATCGACTACGACGACCCGGGCTCCCTCACCACGCTGGAGTCGACGGCACGCGCCATCGACGACATGGCCGCGCACCAACTCCCCTTGTTCGTCGAGCCGTTCATCTCCCGCCGCGTCGACGGCAAGGTCCGCAACGACCTGTCCGCGGAGGCCGTGACGCGCTCGATCGCGATCTCCTCGGGCCTGGGCGGCACCTCCGCCTACACCTGGCTGAAACTGCCCGTCACCGACGACCCGGACGACATGGCCGAGGTCCTGGAGGCGTCGACACTGCCCGTCGTCCTGCTCGGCGGCGAGGTCGGCGACGACCAGGAGGGCGCGTACGAGAAGTGGCGCAAGACGCTGCGCCTGCCCACCGTCCAGGGCCTGGTCGTGGGCCGATCCCTGCTGTACCCCGCCGACGGCGGCGTGGAGGCGGCGGTGGACACCGCCGTGGGTCTGTTGTGAACCGGAGGCACACCATGACGAGCGCGTACCACCTTCCCGCAGGCAAGGCCCTCGGCGGCCCCTACGTCGTGGACGTCACCCCCGAGTCGGCGGCCTGGGGCTACTCCAGCCTGCGGGTCCTGGAGCTGCCGCCGGGCGGCGTCCACACATTCGACACCGACGACAGCGAGTGGATCGTCGTCCCGCTCGCCGGCGGCTGCACGGTCTCCGCGGCCGACGACTTCGGCCACGACACCTTCGAACTCCACGGCCGCGAGAGCGTGTTCACCGCCGTGAGCGACTTCGCGTACGTGCCCCGCGATTCCCGTACGACGATCCTGTCGCCCGGCGGTGGCCGCTTCGCGCTGACCGGCGCCCGCTGCACCCGCCGGCTGCCCGCCCGCTACGGCCCGGCCTCGTCGGTGCCGGTGGAGCTGCGCGGCACCGGCAACAGCAGCCGCCAGGTCAACAACTTCGGCGCGGCCGGCGTCTTCGAGTGCGACAAGCTCATCGCCGTAGAGGTGATCACGCCCGGCGGGAACTGGTCCTCGTTCCCGCCGCACAAGCACGACCAGCACCGGCCCGGCGAGGAGTCCGTCCTCGAAGAGGTCTACTACTTCGAGTTCGCCGACCACGAGGGCACCCCCGGACTCGGCTACCAGCGGGTCTCCCCGTCCGGGCAGGGCCGCAACACGGATGTCCTGGCCGAAGTCCGGGGCGGGGACGTGGTGTTGATCCCGGACGGCTGGCACGGGCCCTCCATGGCAGTGCCCGGTCACCACATGTACTACCTCAACGTCATGGCGGGTCCCGAGGACGACCGCTCCTGGCTGATCTGCGACCACCCCGATCACGCCTGGGTCCGCGGCACGTGGCCCGAGCAGCCCGTCGACCCCCGTCTCCCCCTCTACACGGCACCGGAGAAGTCCTGATGAGCACCCCCACCCGCCGCCTGACCGTCGCCCAGGCCCTGGTGCAGTTCCTGTCGGTCCAGTACACCGAGCGCGACGGCGTTCGGCACCGGCTGATCGCCGGCACCTGGGGCATCTTCGGCCATGGCAACGTTGCCGGACTCGGCCAGGCGCTGCTCGAAGCCGGCGAGGACACGATGCCGTTCCACCAGGGCCGCAACGAACAGGCCATGGTGCACGCGGCAGTTGGCTATGCCCGCCAGCTGGACCGCCTCTCCGCGCAGGCGGTCACGACGTCGATCGGACCGGGCGCCACCAACCTGGTCACGGGCGCCGCGCTCGCCACCATCAACCGCCTGCCGGTCCTGCTCCTCCCCGGCGACTACTTCGCGACCCGCGCCGCCGACCCGCTGCTCCAGCAGCTGGAGCACCCGGTCGAAGGCGACCTGTCGGTCAACGACACGCTGCGCCCGGTCTCCCGCTACTTCGACCGCGTCATGCGCCCCGAGGCCCTGATCCCGGCCGCGCTCAACGCGATGCGCGTCCTGGCCGACCCGGTCGAGACGGGAGCGGTAACTCTCGCTCTCCCGCAGGACGTTCAGGCCGAGGCCTACGACTGGCCGGAGGAGTTCTTCGCCGACCGCGTGTGGCACGTACGGCGTCCGACTGCCGATCCGTTCGAGCTGGCGGAGGCCGTCGAGGCCATCCGTTCCGCCGAGCGCCCGGTGATCGTCGCGGGCGGCGGTATCCACCACAGCCGCGCCGAGGAGGCGCTGAAGGCGCTGGTGGACGCCACCGGCATCCCGGTCGCCTCCACCCAGGCGGGCAAGGGCTCGCTCCGCTACGACCACCCGGCCGACCTGGGCGGCATCGGCCACACCGGCACGGCGGTCAGCGACGACATCGCGCGCACCGCGGACCTGGTGATCGGTGTCGGCACCCGCTACACGGACTTCACGACGGCGTCGAACACGCTCTTCCAGAACCCGGACGTGCGGTTCGTCAACCTCAACATCACCGCGTTCGACGCCCACAAGCTCGCGGCGCGCACCCTGGTGTGCGACGCGAGGGCGGGACTCACCGCGTTGACCGAGGCACTCGCCGATCACCGTGTGAACTCGGTTTACGAGGCCGAGTACCGCGAGGGCAAGGAGCGCTGGGAGCGGGTCGTCGACACCGCGTTCACCGCCCCCGACGAGAACGCCGTACCGACCCAGACCCAACTCCTCGGTGCTCTCGACGCGGTCGTCGGCGACGACGACGTGGTCATCAACGCGGCCGGCTCACTCCCCGGCGACCTGCACAAGCTGTGGCGGGCGCGCTCGCCGCGCCAGTACCACCTCGAATACGGCTTCTCCTGCATGGGCTACGAGATCCCGGCCGGCATCGGCGTCCAGCAGGCCGCCCCCGACACCCCCGTGTGGTCGCTGGTCGGCGACGGCACGTATCTGATGATGCCGACCGAGATCGTCACGGCGGTCCAGGAGGGCCTCCCCGTCAACCTGGTCCTGATCCAGAACCACGGCTACGCCTCCATCAGCGGCCTCTCCGAGTCCGTCGGCGGTGAGCGCTTCGGCACGGCGTACCGCTACCGCGCGGCCGACGGCACCTTCTCCGGCGCCCCGCTCCCGGTCGACCTGGCCGCCAACGCGGCCAGCCTCGGCATGGACGTCCTGCGCGCCAAGACGGTGCGCGAACTGCGCGAGGCGCTCGCCACGGCCCGCGCCTCCGACCGGCCCACCTGCGTCTACGTCGAGACCGACACCGCCACCCCGACCGCTCCCCCGGCCGAGGCCTGGTGGGACGTGCCGGTCGCCGAGACCGCCTCGCGCGAGTCCGCCGTACAGGCCCGCGAGGAGTACGACCGCCAGGTCGCCGACCGTCGCCGTCACCTCTGAACTCCCCTCCCCCGAAAGGCACGTGCACCATGAAGACGATCACCCACTGGATCGACGGCAAGCCCGTCGAGAGCACCTCGGGCCGTTTCGGCCCCGTGTACAACCCGGCGACCGGCGCTCAGGAGAAGCAGGTCGGCTTCGCGACCGTCGACGAGGTGGACACCGCCGTCGCCTCCGCGAAGGCCGCGTTCGAGAGCTGGGGCACCTCCTCGCTCGCCAAGCGCACCGCGATCCTGTTCAAGTACCGCGAGCTGCTGGACGCGCACCGCGACGAGATCGCCGAGCTGATCACCGCCGAGCACGGCAAGGTGCACTCGGACGCGCTCGGCGAGGTCGCGCGCGGCATGGAGATCGTCGAACTCGCCTGCGGCATCAGCGTGCAGCTGAAGGGCGAACTGTCGACGCAGGTCTCGACCCGCGTGGACGTGGCCTCGATTCGCCAGCCGTTGGGGGTAGTTGCGGGCATCACGCCGTTCAACTTCCCGGCCATGGTGCCGATGTGGATGTTCCCGATCGCCATCGCGACCGGCAACACCTTCATCCTCAAGCCGAGCGAGAAGGACCCCTCGGCCTCCTACCGACTGGCCGAACTCGCCTCCGAGGCGGGCCTGCCGCAGGGTGTCCTGAACGTCGTGCAGGGCGACAAGCTGGCCGTCGACCGCATCCTGGAGCACCCGGACATCGAGGCCGTCTCCTTCGTCGGCTCGACGCCGATCGCGAAGTACATCCAGCTCAAGGCAGTCGAGCACGGCAAGCGCGTGCAGGCCCTCGGCGGCGCCAAGAACCACATGCTGGTCCTGCCGGACGCGGACCTGGACTTCGCGGCCGACCAGGCGATCAACGCGGCCTACGGTTCGGCCGGCGAGCGCTGCATGGCCGTCTCCGTCGTGGTCGCGGTCGGCGACACCGGCGACGAGCTGGTCGCCAAGATCGCCGAGCGCGCCGGCAAGCTGCGCATCGGCCCCGGCAACGACCCGGCGAGCGAGATGGGCCCGCTCATCACCCGCGAGCACCGCGACAAGGTCGCCTCCTACGTCGCGTCGGCCGCCGAGCAGGGAGCCGAGGTCGTCGTCGACGGCACCGGCTTCTCGGTCGAGGGCCACGAGGACGGCTTCTTCCTCGGCGTCTCCCTCCTCGACAAGGTGCCGCTGACGGCGGACGCGTACAAGGACGAGATCTTCGGCCCGGTCCTGGTCGTCGTCCGCGCGGAGTCGTACGACGAGGCCATCACCCTGATCAACAGCTCCCGTTGGGGCAACGGCACCGCGATCTTCACCCGGGACGGCGGCGCCGCGCGCCGCTTCCAGATGGAGGTCAAGGCAGGCATGGTCGGCGTGAACGTGCCGATCCCGGTGCCCGTCGGCTACCACTCCTTCGGAGGCTGGAAGGACTCCCTCTTCGGGGACCTCCACGTCTACGGCAACGACGGCGTCGCCTTCTACACCCAGGGCAAGGTGATCACCACCCGCTGGCCCGACCCGGCCGACGGTGGCATCAACCTCGGTTTCCCCAGCAACTCCTGACAACCCGTCACGATCCGTGAGGAGGTGCCCCTGTGGCGAAGACCGGTGACTACGCGCGTGCCGCGAACGGGTCCCCGCTCGATGCCCTGCATTTCGCCCTGGACCGCAACAGTCCGGTGCCGCTGTACTACCAGCTCGCACAGCAGCTGGAGGCGGCGATCGAGCACGGGACGCTGGCGCCGGGCAACCTCCTGGGCAACGAGATCGACCTGTCCGTACGCCTCGGCCTGTCCCGCCCCACCGTCCGCCAGGCCATCCAGTCCCTCGTGGACAAGGGCCTGTTGGTCCGGCGGCGCGGGGTCGGCACGCAGGTGGTGCACAGCCAGGTCAAGAGACCGCTGGAACTCAGCAGCCTCTACGACGACCTGGAGTCGGCCGGGCAGGGTCCGACCACGGTGGTGCTGCGCAACGAGGGCGTGCCCGCGACCGCGGATGTCGCGGCCGCCCTCGGCGTCCCGGAGGGCAGCGAGGTGACCCTCCTGGAACGGCTGCGCTCCACGCACGGCCAGCCGGTGGCGTTCCTCTGCAACTACCTGCCGTCGAACCTGCTCCAACTCGACACCGCCCGGCTGGAGTCGACGGGCCTGTACCGGATGCTGCGCACCGCCGGCATCACCCTGCACAGCGCCCGCCAGACGATAGGCGCCCGCTCGGCCACCCCGGCGGAGGCAACGCGCCTCGACGAGAAGGAGGGCGCGGCCCTGCTCACCATGCAGCGCACGGCGTACGACGACACGGGGCGGGCGGTCGAGTACGGAACGCACATCTACCGGGCGTCGCGGTACGCGTTCGACTTCCAGTTGCTGGTCAGGCCCTGAACTACAGGGCGGAGTCGAGGAGTTGCCGCTGCTCCGCCGTCAACTCCAGTTCCACGGCCGCGAGGTTCTCCGCCAACTGAGCGACCGACGACGCCCCCGCGAGCGGCACGATCGGCAGCGGACCGCCCAACTGCCATGCCAGCACTACCTGGTTGACACTCGCCCCGGTCTCCTTCGCCACCTCCCGCAGTGCGGCGAGGCGGGCGGGGGTGCCGGGGTGGTCGTAGTCGGCGGGCAGCGGTTTGTCCTCGCGGGTGTAGGCGCCGGCCAGCAGGGGTGAGTAGGCGACCAGGGTGAGGGCGGGCTCGGCGCGCAGATAGCCGAGGAGGTCCGGGCCGGCGCTGCCGAGGCTGCCGTCGGGGAAGAGCTCGGACGGTACGTCGGTCCGGGGGCGCAGATAGCTGTGCTGGTACTGGAGGACGTCGTAGCCGGGCAGCCCGGCCGCGGCGGCGAGCGCGCGGGACCGTTCCACACGCCAGACTGCATGGTTGCTGACGCCGAGGAGACCGACGGTGCCCTCGGCGACCAACTCGGCGAATCCTTCGACGGTTTCCTGTAGCGGAACCCGGTGGTCCTCGATGTGCGCGTACAGCACATCGAGCTTCTCCACGCCGAGGCGTTCGCGGCTGCGCTCGGCCGACTCGCGGATGACCTTCGCGGACAGGCCCTCCGGGTTGTCGACGTAGCTCGTGCCGGGTGCCAGCGGGCGGGCGCCGAGCTTGGTGGCGATCACGATCTCGTCGCCGACGCCGCGGCTGCGCCGCCACCGTCCGAGCAGCTTCTCGCTCTGGCCGCCCTGGCTTCCGTCGTGCCAGAAGGCGTAGTTGTCGGACGTGTCGATGAAGTTGCCGCCGGCCTCGACATAGCGGTCGAGTACGGCGAAGCAGGTCGCTTCGTCGGTGCGGGAGCCGAACAGCATCGCGCCGAGCGCGAGCACGCTCACCTCACGGCGACGGTCCGGATCGGCGCCTATCGTGCGGTACTTCATGGTGGTCCCTCCCGTTCGCGCCCGGTCCTCCGGGCGCGAACGGGAGTCTTCCTCTTGAAGCGCACTTCAAGTCAAGGCCCTGGACGGCTACTTGGCGAACGGCCCGTCCAGCGCGGCCCATTGGAGCAGCATGATGGTCTTGGCGTCGGCGATCTCCCCGGTGCGGATCATCTCCAGGGCTCTGCGGAAGGGCAGTTCGAGGATCTCGATGTCCTCGCCCTCCTCCTGGAGGCCGCCGCCCTCGTGGGTGCGGGTGGAGGGGCCGTAGGAGGCGGCGTAGAAACCGATGCGTTCGGTGACCGAGCCGGGGCTCATGTAGACGTCGAAGACGTGCTCCACCTCGCCGACGGTGTGCCCGGTCTCCTCCACCACCTCGCGCCGTACGGCCTCCTCCGGGTGTTCGTCCTCGTCGTCGAGGAGTCCGCCCGGGGTCTCGACGAGCATGCCGTCGGGGTGGCCGTTGACGTACACGGGGAAGCGGAACTGGCGGGTGAGCAGGACCATTTCGCGTTCGGCGTCGTAGAGGAGGAGGGTCGCGCCGTTGCCGCGGTCGTGGGTCTCGCGCTCCTGGGTGGTCCAGGTGCCGTCGCCGTGCCGGAAGTCGAAGGTGGTGGTCCGCTCGACGTACCAGTGGCTGGACAGCAGTGTCACGTCGCGGACCTTGACGCGCGGGTTGCCGGTCAGGTCGAGGCCGGTGCGGTCCAGGCGGGTGCGGCCCCGGCGGTCGGGGGTGTCGGCGCCCGCGGTCATCGGACACCGGCCGGACGGGAGGGGACGATCGAGTTGTTCATGTCCGACGTCTATCACTCCGGAGCGCGAGACGCTTGGCCAGAACCTGTGCTCCGCGAGCCCAACTGGTGTGCCGGTTGCGTTGATTCGTCGCGTGCTGTCCCCTGCTCCGGGCATGCTGGAAGCATGTCTGAGCACGGTGATCAGGTTCCCGGATACCGGATGATCAGGATGGAAGCCCAGCCGGACGCCCCGGCGGCGGCCCTCGCGGACGTGGATGCCTGGCAGGCCCGCAAGGCGTATCCGAACGTCCTCGGAGGTGGTGGCCCGGTGTTCGGGGTGGCCGAGGAGCTGGAGACCGGTGGCTGGCAGATCATCTCCCTCTTCTCCAGCGCCTACCCGCAGGGCACCCGCGACACCATGGCCATGATGTTCCGCGAACGGGCGCGGGCCGCCGAGGACGCGGGCGACACGGAGACGCGGCAGGAGTGGCTGCGCAACGCGGAGCGGCTGGACTGGGAGGCGCTGGACGAACTCACGGTGCTGGGGCGCCGGTTCAGGATCGTGCGGGGCGACCAGTTCATCCGGATGGGCCCGACGGGACCGGAGCCGCCCCGGCCGTCCGACCCCGACCCGGCGAAGGTGGGGCACGGTCACGAGTACCGCGGCCGTACCAAGGGATTCGTGATCGACCCCTTCACCCCGACCGGGATGTCCGAGGGCATCCTGCGCATGGAGCTCCTGTCGCTGGTCCACGCCCCGGGCACCGCTCCCTCCGCCGTACGGAAGGACTCGTTGCGCGCCCTGGAGACGCATCCCGGGGGTGTGCTGCTGCCCGCCGAGTTCACGGCGGCCGAGTTCACCGACGGCCACTGGGCGCCGACGCAGATGACGAAAGCGAGCCCGCAGGGATCGCGGGACACGCTCACCACCTATCTGCGGGTGATGGCGCCGGTCATGGAACAGCTCGACGAGGAGACACGCGCGGAGTACGGGCGGCTGGCCGACCGGATCGACGCCGAACGCTGCGACGAGATCGTGATCGACGGCTGCCGCACGCGCATCGTCCGCGTGGAACGCCTCGTGCGCGTCGGCCCCGACGGCCCCGAGGGCCCGCGCCCCTCCGACCCCGACCCCGAACTCCCCAGCGCCGTCCAGGAGAAGCAGCTCCGCGAGGAGGGCGTGTTCGACGAGTACCGGGTGCTGAACGAGGAGGAGACCGAACAGCGCCGCGTGGCGGAGGAACAGTCGAAGGAGTTCCTACGGCTGTTCGAGGAGCAGAAGCGGCGGCGAGAAGCCGCTGACGGGGCCTGAGTCGATGAGGAGGGCGGGGCCGGCCGGTCCCGCCCTCCTCATCGACAGTGGTGTCAGCTCTTGCCGAGCATCTTGTTCATCTGCTCGATCTCGGCGCTCTGAGCCGTGATCACGTCGGCCGCGAGTTCGGTGGCGGGGGCGTAACTGCCGTCCGCCTTCTCGGTCTTGGCCATGTCGACGGCGCCTTCGTGGTGGTCAACCATCATGGTGAGGAACATGGTGTCGAAGTCGGCGCCGGAGGCCTTCTCCAGCTTGCCCATGTCGGCGTCGCTCATCATGCCGGGCGTGGCGGACGACGACATGTCGTGGTTCATGCCGGAGTCCATGCCGGACATGTCCTTGGGGACCTGCTCGCCCCACGAGGTGAGCCAGCCGGACATGGTCTTGATCTCCGGGGCCTGGGCGCCCTCGATCTTCGTGGCGAGGCTCTTGACCTGTGCCGAGGAGGCGTGGCCTGCGGCCAGTCCGGCCATCTCCACGGCCTGGCGGTGGTGCTGGATCATCTCCTTCGAGAAGGAGACGTCCGCGGCGTTGTGGCCGGCGGCCGCGGTACCGGACGCGGTCGCGGTACCGCTGCTCGCCTTGCCGTCGCCGTCGCTGCCGCACGCGGCGAGCGTGAGGGCGGCCACCGAGGCGGTGACGGCGAGAACGGTACGACGGACGAACCTGCGCTGTGCGGTCATGGTGGAACTCCTGGTGTGTGGATCCGTTCAGGGCATGCCGGTGCGCGCACGGTGACGTGTCGCGCGGGCCGCTCTAGATCCGCAGGAGTTGGAGTTCGGCGAGGGTCGGTGGGGCCCGGCCCCCGTCGGGACCGCTGCCCGCCGCGGACGTACGTCCGTCGGGCACTTCGGCGCAGGCCGCCACATCGGGTTGCAGCACCGGAACAACGGCCGGGGCACCGGCGACGGACGCGGAGGCGCAGGTCGCGTCGGCGTGCTCCATGTGGCTGCCGCAGTCGCCCGAGCCGTGATCGCAGGCATCCGGCGTCGACGCCGTCTCGCCCGTCGCCACGGTCGTAACCGCCATGGCGTGTTCGGCCATGGGAACGGGCCCGAGCCCGTGCATCCCGAGCAGGCCGAACAGCAGGGCGGCCACGAGCAGCCCGTAGGACCGCACGCGACGGTGCGGTCCTACGGGCTGCTCGGGACGGGCCATGGGGCCACCATACCCACCCTGGGTATCGGGCCCGCACCGGACACCTAGGTGAGTGCCCCCGCCGTGGGTGCCTTCGCGCTGCGGTAGGTGGAGATTCCCAGGGCCAGCAGCCAGTAGCTGAGGATCGCGCCCATCAGGGCGGTGGTGCCCCAGCCGTTCGCCGCGTAGAAGTGCGCGGGGGTGTTCCCGAAGAACAGGGACGGCACGAAGGCGAGGTTGATCACGGCCAGGACGTAGGCCGACCTACTGGTCCAGCGCGGCAGCAGCTTCGTGCGGGAGACGGCGAAGCCCAGCGCGGTCAGGAAGAACGCCAGCATCAGCCGGGAGATCGACCCGTAGAGGATGTAGGTGCCGCTGACGTCGATCGTCGGGTCGATCGGACGGTCGGCGGCGATGACCGCGCCGGCCTCCAGTCCGCTGGAGACCAGCGTGATCGTCGTGTAGACGAGCCCCGCCGTGAAGGCCATCGAACCGGCCCACTCGTACTCGGGATTCACGCGCTTCACCAGGTCGCGGAACGCGGTCACGAACACGAGCAGGAACGCCAGCGCGACGATCCCGATCAGCAGCCTGGCCAGCACGTTGGCGTCCGGCGGCGGGCCCGAGTAGACGAAGTACAGGGGCACTTCGACGATGAGGGCGACGGCGGCGGCGATGCCCGCACCGCCCGCCAGACGCCTGGCCGACATTTCGTTCATGGGGTCCCCCGAAGGTTCCGTGTGGTGGATTCGGTACGCCTTGAATCCTGCCGTCGGCGACGCTCACGGTCCCTGGGCCTGAGGACCGGATCGGGGGTGTTCCTACCGACACCCCCGATCCGGACCTTCAGCGCGCCCGGCGCAGGAAGTCGACGACCAGGTCGGTCGTCGCCTCCGGCTGTTCCTCCGTGATCCAGTGCCCGCAGTCCGGGATGACCGCGTCCTCGACGTCGTCGGCGACACACCGCAGCACCTCGCCGATACCGGGGCCGAAGGTGGCCTCGCCGCCGAAGGCCAGGACCGGCATCCGCAGCTTGCCCTGGGCGAGGAACTTCTCGTTGTCGGCCGCGTCCTGACCGAACGCCAGGAACTGGGCGAAGCTCGCCCGCATGGCGCCGGGCCGTGCGTAGAGCGCCGCGTAGTGCTCGCGCTTCGCTCCGTCGAACCGTTCCGGGACCACGGAGAGTTCGTTCCAGAAGCGGTCGAGGTAGACGCGCTCGCGGCCGGCGACCAGGCGCTCCATGTCGTGACCGCCGAAGCCGAAGTGCCACATGGTCGGGTCCTGTGTGATCCGGTCCCAGGGCCCGATGCCGGGCAGCGGCGCGTCGATGGCCACCCATCGGCTCACGCGCTCGGGGTGGGTGGCGACGGCCGCGTAGCCGACCATGATGCCGATGTCGTGCGTGACCAGTTCGATCGAGCCCACGCCCAGGGCGTCCAGGACACCCCACACGTCCGCCGCCTGGTTCTTCTTGTCGTAGCCGCCCTCGGGCTTCGAGGAGAGGCCCAGCCCCCGCAGATCGGGCGCGATGACGGTGGGGTCCTCGATGAGCGCGCTCGCCAGATGACCCCACATGTCGCCCGTCGTGCCGAAGCCGTGCAGCAGGACGACCACCGGCCCCTGTCCGCCGACGCGTACGTGGATCGTGGCGCCGTTGGTCTCGATCTCACGCGTCCGCATGCAGAGAGGAAGCTGGTCGCGTTTCCGCCGCACGGCCAGGCGGTTCACGCGCTTGTGCCGCGACCAGACGCATGGGCCCGCGTGCCGCGCCGTCCGCTCGATGGCGGCGAGTTCCGGGTTAACCTCGGTCCATACGAAAAGGGCCCCCACAGGCTCTCGCCTGCGAAGACCCTTCGCACCGTCGGGACGACAGGATTTGAACCTGCGACCCCTTGACCCCCAGTCAAGTGCGCTACCAAGCTGCGCCACGTCCCGGTGCGCTTCCCACGGAGAACCGTGTGATCGCGCGAACAGCACTTTACCCCACGCCCGGGGGTGCGCCGAAGCCGGTGCCGGGCGGGGGACAATCGTCGTATGAGCGACACGACCTCAGACGGTACGGCCGACGCGCGGGACCGGGACGGCGAGGGGCGGGCGCGCAATGCCCGGCCGCGGGACGGGCTCGGGCGGCCGTTGCCGTACGACGCGGACGGTGTGGCACGGCAGCCCGAGGGGGTCGTGCGGGCGCCGGAGGTGACCGTCGTCGAGGCGCAGGCGCTGCTCGACGAGGGGAAACCCTTCCACGCGCACGAGGTCTTCGAGGACGCCTGGAAGTCGGGTCCCGACGAGGAGCGTGCCCTGTGGCGCGGGCTCGCCCAGCTCGCGGTGGGCCTCACGCACGCGGCCCGGGGGAACACCACCGGCGGGGCCCGGCTGCTGCGGCGCGGCGCCGGGGGCGTCGAGGAGTGGGCGTCCCGTCCGGGGCGGGAGCGGCCGTACGGGATGGATCTCGTGGGGGTCGCCGCGTGGGCCCGGGGGCTCGCGGACGACGTGGAGCGGGGCGGCGGGAGCGTCGACGCGCGGGCGCGGGCACCTCGGCTGCGCGGGACGTCGTAGCCGACGAGGGATTCGAATCACCCGGTGTGTGGCGAAGCGTGCCGGTGCGGTGTACGGGCTGTCAGTGGCGTGGGGCAGACTCGGGGGTGTGCGAAAGATTCATGTCATCGGTATCGGCGCGGGCGACCCCGAGCAGCTGACCCTCCAGGCGGTCAGGGTGCTGCGGAGCACCGACGTGTTCTTCATCCTCGACAAGGGTGAGGTGAAGTCCGACCTCACTCAGCTCCGCCGGGACATGCTCGACGCGCACATACCGGAGGGGACGTACCGCCTGGTCGAGGCGCGGGACCCGGAGCGGGACCGGAAGGCCGGGGGTGCCGCGTACTCGCCTGCGGTCGGGGACTGGCGCAGTGCCCGCGCGGACATCTACGAGCGGCTCATCGTCGAGGAGTTGGGCGAGGACGAGAGCGGCGCGTTCCTGGTATGGGGCGATCCTTCGCTGTACGACAGCACGCTCGGCATCCTGGAGGAGATCCTGGAGCGGGGTGCGGTGGCGTTCGAGTACGACGTCGTGCCCGGCATCAGCAGTGTCTCGGCGCTCGTCGCCCGGCACCGCACGGGGCTGAACCGGGTCGCCCGGCCGGTGCAGATCACCACGGGGCGGCGGCTGTCCGAGGGGTTCCCGGACGAGGTGGACGACGTGGTCGTGATGCTGGACGCGCACCAGGCGTTCCGGCGGTACGCCGACCAGGACATCGACATCTACTGGGGCGCCTATCTGGGCACCCCGGACGAGATCCTCGCCTCCGGTCCGATAGCCGAGGCCGCTCCGCGCATCGAGCGGCTGCGCGCGGAGGCCCGTGAGCGCAAGGGCTGGATCATGGACACGTATCTGCTGCGCCGGCACCCGAAGGGCGAGTAGCGGGCAGGGACTGGGGTGGGGAGGCTGGAGCTGGCGGCTGGGGCACCCGACTGGACCGCCCCGTATGCATGAGGGGGCCGGTGGTGTGAGGGTGACCTCGTGACAGTCGCCGAGGAAACCGCGCTGCCTTCCGCGCAGCAGCCCCCCGTGCTGGACCCCCGCCGCCGCAACGTCGTCTTCGTGACGATCATGCTGGGCATGCTGCTCGCGGCCCTCGACCAGACCATCGTCGGTACGGCCCTTCCGACCATCGTGTCGGACCTGGGCGGTGCCGAGCACATGTCGTGGGTGGTCACCGCCTATCTGCTCGCGGAGACCGTCGCGACCGTGCTGGTCGGCAAGTTCGGTGACCTGTTCGGCCGCAAGGTGGTCTTCCAGGTCTCGGCGATCGTGTTCATCTCGGGCTCGTTCCTGTGCGGCTTCTCCACCAACATGACGCTGCTGATCGCCTGGCGGGCCGTGCAGGGCATCGGCGCGGGCGGTCTGATGGTGACGGCGATGGCGCTGATCGCCGACGTCATCCCGCTGCGGGAACGCGGCAAGTACCAGGGCGCGATCGGCGCGGTGTTCGGCGTGGCCACGGTCATCGGACCGCTCCTGGGCGGCCTGTTCACCGACCACCTCACCTGGCGCTGGGCGTTCTACGTCAACGTCCCCATCGCGATCGTCGTCGTCATCGCGGCGGCCCGCACCATCCCCGTGGTCAAGTCGGCGATGCGGCCCGTCATCGACTACCTGGGCATCGCACTCGTCGCGATCGGCGCCAGCTCCCTGATCCTGGCGACGAGTTGGGGCGGCAACGAGTACGCGTGGGGTTCGGCGACCATCATCGGCCTGTTCGTGGGCGGTGTGATCGCACTCGGCCTGTTCTGCTGGGTGGAGACCCGGGCCGAGCAACCCATGCTGCCCATGCGGCTGTTCACGAACCCGGTGTTCGCGGTCTGCTCGATCCTCAGCTTCATCGTCGGTTTCGCGATGCTCGGCGCCCTGACGTATCTGCCGACCTATCTGCAGTACGTCGACGGCGACTCGGCCACCATCTCCGGTGTGCGGACGCTGCCCATGGTGATCGGGCTGCTGATCGCGTCCGTCTTCAGCGGCAACGTGGTCAGCAAGACCGGCCAGTACCGCATCTTCCCGATCATCGGCTCCGCGGTGATGGGCGTCGGGCTGTATCTGATGTCCCTTATGGGCCCGGGCACCGGCGCGTTCCTGGAGTCGGTGTACATGTTCGTGCTCGGCACCGGCATCGGCCTGTGCATGCAGGTGCTGACGATCGCCGTGCAGAACACCGTCGAGTACACCGACCTCGGCACCGCGACCTCCGGCGTCACCTTCTTCCGTACGCTGGGCAGTTCGTTCGGCACCGCCGTCTTCGGCACGATCTACGCCAACAGCCTGGGGCCGAACCTCAAGGACGGGATCGCCGAGGCCGCGAGGACCAGCGCGCTGAACCCGGCCGTCATCACCAAGGCGGCGACCAGCCCCGAGGGCCTGCACAAACTGCCGCACGCCGCCGCCGCGCCGATCATCAACGCGTACGCCGACACCATCCACACGGTGTTCCGGTGGACGGTCCCGGTCGCCGTGATCGGTTTCGTCGTCGCCCTGTTCCTCAAGCAGGTCCAGCTGCGCGACAGTGCGCGGATGGGCTCCACCGACATGGGCGAGGGCTTCGCGTCACCGCGCGGCGGGGACTCGCAACGGCTCCTCGAAGCGGCCGTCGGCAAGGTCATCGGCAGTACCGACCTGGACACCGCCAGGCGGATCATCACGGCCTCCGACACCCGGCTGGACGTCGCCGGCGCCTGGGCCGTGATGCAGGTCGAACTGTTCGGCCGGATGGTCGGCCACGCGAGCCTCGGCCTGATCGCCGCGCGCCGCCACATGCCACCGGAGGTACTCCTCCCCGTCTTCGACCGCATGGTCGAGGAGGGCTATCTGACCCGCGACGGCTACCTCCTCTCCCACACCGCGGCGGGCGAACGCGAGGCCGAGGTCATCGGCAAGGCGTGGGGCGATTGGCTGGAGGACCGGGTGGAGAAGGACATCGGCCGCCCCTCGGGCACGGATCTGCGCGCCGCGGTCGACTCCATCGCCAAGCGGCTCCTCGTGGAGGACCTGACCTCCGGACTGCCGCGGCGCGCGGCGGAGTTGGAGACCAGTTCGGCGCCGTGAAAACCGGGTGACCGGTGCAAGGCGCTCCGGTCATACTCGCGGCATGTCCCCGACGCCCGTGCGCTTCCGCGACCCGCGCGCCACGCTCGCCGACTTCGCGTCGTCGGTACTGGTCCGGTGCCCGCGCTGCGAGCGGATCGCCCACTTCGAACGGCGTCCGTGCACCCCACCGGACGCCGACGGCAGGAGGTATCCGCACACCCGCATCGTCTGCCGGTCCTGCGGCCTGTGCCGGATCGACATCGGCGCGGGCCGCTCCTCGCGGTATTCCAGTGACTGCTCCTGCCCGGCCCTGTGGCTGCGGGCCGGGACCAGACACGGGGAGTTGTGGGCGTACAACCTCCAACACCTGGACCTGATCAGGCGGTTCGTCGCCGCCGATCTGCGCGAACGAGCGCCCTGGTACGACACCGGGCGCAAGATGACACTCGTCGCCCGCCTGCCGGCCTGGATGAAGAGCGCCAAGAACCGGGACGACGTTCTGCGCACGGTGGACCGTCTCCGGGCCACGGTCATCGCCCCGCACTGAACCCCAGCCGCTCCAGCACCCCGGCGACATCAGGCACCGCGCTCACCCCGTCCGGCAACCGCGGCCGTCGTACGACCACGACCGGGACGCCCGCCTCGCGCGCGGCCGTGAGTTTGGCCGCCGTCGCCGCTCCCCCGCTGTCCTTCGTCACGACCACGTCGATCCGGTGGTCGCGGAGCAGCGCCGTCTCGTCGGCCAGGGTGAAGGGTCCGCGGGCCAGCAGCACTTCGACGTCCGGCGGCATCGGGGGTTCGGGCGGCTCCACCGACCGTACGACGAAGTGCAGTTGGGCGAGGTGGGCGAAGGTCGCGAGACCGAGGCGGCCGGTGGTGAGCAGTACCCGGCGTCCGAGTGCGGGCAGTGCCTCGGCGGCCTCGCTCAGGGTGGCGACCGTGTGCCAGTCGTCCCCGGGCCCCGGCCGCCAGCCGGGCCTGCGCAGCACCACGACGGGCAGTCCGGTCGCCGCGGCAGCCTGTACCGCGTTCGCGGTGATCGACTTTGCGAAGGGGTGGGTGGCGTCGACGACGGCGTCCACGCGATGTTCCCGCAGCCACTCGGCCAGCCCCTCGGCTCCGCCGAAACCGCCGATCCGTACGTCCCCGGCCGGCGTCCCCGGCCGTGACACCCGCCCGGCGAGAGACGTGGTCACCCGCACTTCGGGAAGGGCCGTCAGCTCGGCGGCCAGCTCACGTGCCTCGGTGGTGCCGCCGAGGATCAGGATGTGCGGGGACATGCGGCGAGCGTACGAGGTCACGGGGCCGAGGGGTCAGCGGAGGAGCAGTTGCAGGCCGCCGATGATCGTCGCCGCGATCACGAGTTGCTCGAACAATCGCTGGTTGATTCGGTTCACAGCCCATTTGCCGATCAACGCACCGGGCACGACGAACGCCGCGAGGGCCGCGTCAAGGAGGAGGGAGTGGCCGTCGATCAGACCGAGGCCCACGCTGAAAGGCACCTTGGTCACGTTGACGATCAGGAAGAAGAACGCCGACGTGCCGAGAAAGCCCAGCTTCCGGAAGCCCGCGGAGAGCAGGTACATCGACATCACCGGGCCGCCGGCGTTGGCGACCATCGTGGTGAAACCGCCGAGCACACCGTACGAGCGCGCCTTCGCCCGGCCGGACCTGGTGGCGACGGAGTCCGGTTCGTCATCGGCCCCCGCTCCGTCCCCTGCCCCGGCCTCCGCCCTGCGCCGGCGCCACAGGGTGACCCCCGCCATGAACAGCAGAATCGCCCCGATCGACGTCCGTACGACCGCGTCGTCGGCCCACACCAGGAACAGCGTCCCGATCACGACTCCCGCCGCGACCGCCGGGAACAGCCGCCACAGGGTGGGCCAGTGGGCGTGCCGCCGGTAGGTGAGGACGGCGAGGACATCGCCGACGATCAGGATCGGGAGCAGGACGCCGGTGGAGGCGCGGGCGGGCAGGACGGCCGCGAAGATCGCCAGGCTGACCGTGTTGGCCCCGCTGACGGCGGTCTTGGAGAAGCCGACGAGCAGGGCCGCGGCGGCGAGCGCGGCGAATTCCCAGCCGGATATGTGCCAGAGAGTCATCGTGTTCATGCGAGGACCGATGGTATGTCCATACATCTGCCCGCGTAAGGAGTGTCTCGCCAGGTGGCCCCTGCCAGGTCCGGGAGTCGCCAGCCGCCAGCCGTCGGCCGCCGGGCACGACGCTCGGCCAGTGCGGAGTGGTGACGATCCGCGGGGCCGCCTGGGAAGATCCACCGGGATCAGGACCGTTCCGACACCGCCGGAGGACACATGGCCGACACCCGCGAGCACACCCTCATGGGCACCCGGGGCGCGATCACCGCCCACGAGTGGCCGCACGAACACCCGCGTTACGTGGCCCTCGTCGCGCACGGATACGGCGAACACATCGGCCGGTACGCCGAGTTGGCCGCCGTACTGCTGACGCACGGCGCGGCGGTCTTCGGCCCCGATCACCAGGGCCACGGCACGTCGGCCGGCGAGCGTGTGCTGATCGCGGACTTCGAGGACGTGGTCACGGACCTCCACGCCGTCGCCGAACTGGCCCGTGCCACGCACCCGGGCGTCCCCCTCGTCCTGATCGGCCACTCCATGGGCGGCCTGATCGCATCCCGCTTCGCGCAGCGCCACGGCGACGGGTTGGCCGCGCTCGTGCTGTCCGGACCGGTGATCGGCGGCTGGGAACTGCCGGGCCGGCTGCTCGCCCTCGATGTGATCCCCGACATCCCGATCAGCCCGACCGCGCTGTCCCGGGACCCTGACGTCGGTACGGCGTACGCGGCGGATCCGCTGGTCTGGCACGGTCCGATGAAGCGGCCGACGCTGGAGGCCTTCGCCCAGACCCTGGAGACCGTGGCCGAGTTGGGGAACATCGGCGCGCTCCCCCTGCTCTGGCTGCACGGCGGCGACGACCGGCTCGTCCCGCTCGACGGCAGCCGCATCGGCGTGGAGCGGTTGAACGGCGGTGAGTTGACCGAGCGGGTGTATCCGGGCGCCCGGCACGAGGTGTTCCACGAGACGAACCGGGCGGAGGTCTTCACGGACCTGACCCGTTTCCTGGACGGGGTGTTGAACGGCACCACCCGGTCGGCATGACCGTGCCAAACTTCTCGCACAGCCCATGGGGACCGTCGCACGCTGCCCGTGGGTGTCGTCGTAGTGCGCAGTCCAGCAGAGGAGCGTCGCGTGACCGGGACAGAGCCGGCCGTCCAGCGGATCGACACGTCGAAGCCGCATCCGGCGCGGGTGTACGACTGGTTCCTCGGCGGCAAGGACAACTACCCGGTCGACGAGCAACTCGGCAGGCAGATCACGTCACTTGACCCGGGCGCCCCGCGGACCGCGCGTGCCAACCGCTGGTTCATGCAGCGGGCGACGCGGATGCTCGTCCGGGAGTCGGGCATCCGCCAGTTCCTGGACGTCGGCACCGGCATACCGACCGCGCCCAACCTCCATCAGATCGCCCAGTCGACCGCGCCGGACGCGCGGGTCGTGTACGTCGACAACGACCCGATCGTCCTCGCCCACGCGGCGGCGCTGCTGCGCGGTACGCCCGAGGGGGCGACGGAGTACATCCAGGCCGACGCCCGCGAACCGCTCACCATCCTCCAACAGGCGTCCCGCGTCCTCGACTTCGACCGCCCGATCGCCCTGTCCCTCATCGCCCTGCTGCACTTCATCCCGGACGAGGACGGCGCCCACGAGCTGGTGAGCACCCTCATCGACGCGCTGGCGCCGGGCAGTTGTCTGGTGGTCTCCGCCATGACCGCCGACCTCGAACGGGAGAAGGTCGAGCGGGGCATCGCCGCCTACGCGGCCGGCGGGGTGACGCTGGTGGCCCGTTCGCACGCCGAAGTGAGCAGCATCTTCAAGGGTCTTGAGCCGATGGACCCCGGCATCGTGTCGGTGTCCGACTGGCATCCCGAACTCGCGGAGAGCGAGACCCCGCTCGGCGAGGGGCCGATCTCGCTGTACGGCGGGGTCGGCTTGAAGGTCTGAGAGGGCACGCCCGGCCACGCCCCCGCACGTCCCGATCCTTCAGAACCACCCGGCCGGAAACACCGCCCGCACCTCCCAGCCGGCCCCCTCCCGCGGACCGGCCCGGAGGTCACCGCCCAGCGCCGTCACCCGTTCCTTGAGACCGACGAGGCCGAAGCCGCCGCCGTGTGCCGCGGACGGGAGTTGCGTGCCGCCACGCCCGTCGTCCCGCACCGTGACCTCCAGGCGTCGGCCGGAGCAGCGCAGTCCCACGGTGACCTCGGCGGCGTCGGCCGCGTGCCGTCGTACGTTCGTCAGGGCCTCTTGTACGACCCGGAAGGCGGCGGCCTGCACCTCGTGCGGGAGGTCGTCGGGCAGCATCGGGTCGCGGCGCAGGGTGACCTTCTGGACGGGGCTCGCGAAACCGTCGACGAGGTCGGCGACGGCCGCCAGGTCGCCGACCGGGCGGCGGTCGGCCGCGTCCGGGGCTGTGTCGCGCAGTACGCCGACCGTGCGGCGCATGGAGGCCAGGGCCTCGGTCGAGGCGCGTTCGATGGCCGCCAGGACCGGGTCGAGGTCTTCCGGCCGGGTGGTGGCCATCATGCGGGCCACCTGGGTCTGCACGAGGATCCCGGTGACATGGTGGGCGACGAAGTCGTGCAGGTCGGCGGCGATGGCGAGGCGTTCGGCGCGCCGGGTCTCGGTGATCGTGACGGTGCGGCGGTAGTCGAGCGAGCGCAGATAGCCCGCCAGCCCGGCGGTGCTCCCGACGAGCACCAGGCCCAGCGCCGTGACCAGGTAGAGGTTGTCGTCGGTGACCGAGTGGAAGTAGCGCGCCGACAGGGCGAGCAGCGCGAGGCCGTCCAGGCCACCGCACACCACGGCCCAGCGCTGCGGGCAGTGCCGTACGGCGATGAAGGTCAGGGTGAGCAGGATCACGACCTCGCCGGGGCCGAACAACTCCGTCCGCCCGGCGAGGATCGCGCCCGCGCTGTACGACAGCGAGAGGGCGGCGGGCACGGCGGTGCGCAGTTGTGGCGTGAGCCACGGCGGGCGGCGGCCGACGGGCCACAGGATGGCGGCCAGACCGGTGAGGAGCACGACGGTCGCCGGCCAGGTCGCCCGGCCGGTGGAGGCCGTGAAGCTCAGGTCGTAGGTCACGAGCCCGAGCAGGGCTCCCACGGCGAGTCCCCGCGCGCAGCCCCGGCCGTTGACGGATTTCATACTGGTCACGGTATGCGGGGCTCGGTGGGGTGGGATCGGCCGAACGGTCGAGCGGGCGGACCGCGAACCCTGGCCGTTCGGCCGAGGCGGGCGCGGGTCCTGGCCGGTGAGAGTGGGACCACTTCCTCCTCTCCGACCCTTCAGGAGTACGTGATGCAGTCCAGCAGGTTCGTCATCGGGGTGATCGGCGGCGCGGCGGCCGTGGTCGCCGTCGGGGCGCTCGGCACCCATCTGCTCTCCGGCACGCAGTCCACCACCGGACTCGACGCGCACAGCACGGTGACGGTGGACGGCCACAAGGCGCTGTCGGGCGACATCGTCGCCGGCCGGGCGCAGAGCAGGTACCACCCGCTCCCCTGGGTCGGTGACAAGGTCTCCGACGTCATCTGCCCCACCGGTCTGAAGGCCGTCGCGGGAGCCACCGTCACCTGCACGGGCCACAGGAGCGACGGTTCGACCGTCTCCATCCCGGTCAGCGTGGTCAAGGCCTCGGCCGACTCCGTCACCTGGAAGTTCGAGCGCTCATGACCGTCGTACTGGCCGGTGTCGGCCTCACCAAGAAGTACGGCTCCACCACGGCACTGGCGGGCGTGGACGTGGAGGTCGGCGCCCGCGACTCCCTCGCGATCATGGGCCCGTCGGGCTCCGGCAAGTCCACGCTGCTGCACACCCTCGCCGGGATCATCCGCCCGGACGGCGGCCAGGTGCTGTTGCGCGGCGACCGTATCGACGACCTGGGCGAGAACCGGCTCAGCGCGCTGCGCCGCAAGCGGTTCGGGTTCGTCTTCCAGTCCGGTCAGCTGCTGCCGGAGCTGCCCGCCGAGGAGAACGTCGCCCTTCCGCTGATGCTGGAGGGCCTGCCCCGCGCGCAGGCGGTCGAGCGCGCCCGGCGCTGGTTCGCGCCGCTCGGTCTGGACGGTCTGGAGCGGCGCCGCCCCGGCCAGTTGTCCGGTGGTCAGGCCCAACGGGTCGCCATCGCCCGCGCGTTGGCCGTGGCGCCGGATGTGGTCTTCGCCGACGAGCCGACCGGCGCCCTGGACCAGGCGACCAGTACGGAGGTCGTCCGTCTGCTGACGTCGGTGACCCGCGAGCAGGGTGCCGCCCTGGTGATGGTCACGCACGACGCCGATGTGGCCGCGCACTGCGACCGGGTCGTCCAGGTCCGCGACGGCCGGATCAGCAACTCCACCCAGTTCACTGCCAGTTGAGCCTCCGGAGCCCTCGATGCGTTCCCCCGTCCTGCCCCTGACCTGGCACCTCGCGAAGGCGTCCGGCCGCCGCGGCCTGCAGAGCCAACTCCTGGCCGCCGCAGCCGCGGCCGTGGGTTCCCTCGTCCTGCTGACCCTGCTCGCCGCCTACTTCGGTGCGGGAGCCCGCGCCGACCGCACGGCCTGGCGCACCCCCGACGCGGACCGCCACGGCACGGCGATCCAGGCCCTCACCACGACGTACGTCCGCGACCAGCCGATCACGGTCGTCTCCCTCGCCCAACTCCCCAACCGCGCACCGACACCCGCCCCGCCCGGCCTGAACACCTTCCCCGGACAAGGCGAGTTGTACGTCTCCCCCGCCCTCGCCAAGCTCCTCCACGACCTCCCCTCCTCCCAACTGGCCGCCCGTTTCCCGAAGACGACGTCCTACGGCACGATCGGCGCCGCCGGACTCGCCTCACCCGACGACCTCGTGGCCGTCGTCGGCCGGGCGCCCACGGACCCCGCGGTCTCCAAGTCGGCCGGGAACCACGGGATTTACGACCAGGGGCTGACCGCGCGCGCCGAGATATCCGGATTCTCCGGAACGCGACGCAGCGTGTTCACCGTCGACGACCAGAGCGCGGTACTCCTCGGCGTGGGTCTCCTGGTCGTCCCCGTGATCGTGCTGGCCTCGGCGGCCGGACGGCTCGGTGCGGCCCGCCGGGAACAGCGCCTGGCCGCGCTGCGCCTCGCCGGCGCGACTCCCCGCCAGATCCTCGCGATGACCGGCGTGGAGGCGGCCGCGGTGGGTGCGGCCGGTGCCCTGACGGGCGCGGTGGCCTATGGCGCGCTGCTGCCCGCGCTCGCCGAGATCCCGTACGGCATCGGCACCTGGTACACCGGGCAGTTGTGGGTGGGGCTGCCGTGGGTGGCGGCGGTCGTGGTCGGCGTGGCCGCGCTGATCGCCGTCAGCGCGATGTCGATGCTGCGCCGGGTGGCGTCCTCGCCGCTCGGGGTCGCCCAGCAGTCCGATCCACGCCGGACCCGGCTGATCCGGCTCGTCCTGTTCGTGGCGGTGCTGGTCTACATCCGGTCGAGCACGGACGGCAGCACCCTGAAGCCCGGGACACTGGTCGCGCTGATGATCCTGCTCTACGGCGGCTTCTGGATGTTCGGGCCGTGGGTCGTGGACCGCCTCGGCCGGATCGCGGGCCGCTTCGCCCGCCGCCCGGCGACCCTGCTGGCCGCCCGCCGGCTCAGCGACGACCCACGCGGTGCCTGGCGGACGGTGAGCGGCCTGGTGCTGGCCGGGTTCGTCGCCGGGTTCTTCACCGTCGGCCACCTCGGTATCGTCGGCTTCGACCAGCGGGGCCAGGTCGCCGTACCCACCGCGAACGCCACCGCCGCCCGGCACACGGTCGGCGAGGCCCGCACGCTGCTGCGCGCGGCGGGCGTCGAGGCGAGGGTCGGCACGGAGGACAGCGGCTTCCTCCTCGGCGGCATGGACGGCGTGATCGCGCACGTCTCCGGCGGACCGGCCGCCATCGACACGGCGGTCACGGCCCTCCAGCCGCTCGGCGCGGGCCGACTCCCGTACACCGGTGCCTACGCCGAGGCGCAGGACACCGCCATCACCGACCGCCTCGCCCAACTCGCCACCGCCACACTGGCCGTGAGCTTCCTCGTGGCCACGGCCTCCGCGGGCCTGACCGCCGCCGCGAACGTCCTCGACCGCCGCCGTACGTACGGCCTGCTGCGGCTGTCCGGCACTCCGTTGAAGGTGCTGGACCGGGCCAGAGTGCGTGAGACGGTCCTCCCTCTGCTCGTCCTGGCCGGCGGCACCACCGCAACCGGCGTGTACGCCGCCGTCCAGGTCGACAAGGCGGTCGGCAGCACGATCAGCTCCTCCGGCGCCGTACAGCTGGCCGTCTGCGTGACCCTGGGCGCCCTCGCCATGCTCGCCGCGATCGGCGCGAGCCGCCCGCTGCTGCGGGCGGTCACGGCGGACCCGGCCCAGGCGACGGACTGACACCGACCACCACCCTCCTGAGGCATGATCGACCCATGACCGTCCCCGCCCCGCCCATCCGCGTGCTGATCGCCGACGATCAGGAGATGGTCCGTACCGGTTTCCGGTTCTTCCTGGACGCCCAGCCCGACATCACCGTGGTCGCCGAGGCCGTCGACGGCGAGGAGGCCGTGGCACTGGCCCGGCGGGAGCGGCCCGACGTGTGTCTGCTGGACATCCGGATGCCGAAGCTGGACGGCCTGACGGCGACCCGGTTGCTGGCCGGGCCCGACGTCGCCGATCCGCTGCGGGTCGTCGTGGTGACGACCTTCGACCTGGACGAGTACGTGTACGGCGCGCTGCGCGGCGGCGCCTGCGGGTTCCTGCTGAAGGACTCGGGGCCGATCCTGCTGGCGGAGGCGGTCCGGGCAGCGGCGGCCGGTGACTCGCTGGTCTCCCCCTCGGTCACCGTCCGCCTGCTCAAGCACCTCACCGCCGCGACGGCCGAGACTCCCAAGGCGGCCCCCTCCGCACCGGCGCTGCGCGAGCCGCTCACCGACCGCGAGGCCGAGGTCGTCCGCCTGGTCGCCCTCGGCCGCACCAACGCCGAGATCGCCGCCGGACTGTACGTCTCCCTGTCCACGGTGAAGACGCACCTCTCCAGCGTCCAGCTGAAACTGGCCGCGCGGAACCGCGTCGAGATCGCGGCCTGGGCCTGGCAGCACGGTCAGGTGCGGCCGGGTCCCTGAACCGTCAGGCGGACATATCGAGATCTACGGCGGCCTCGGCATAGGTGACGAAGTCGTCGACCAGCTGGTGGAAGAGGCCCGCGAGGTGTCGTAGGTCCTCGGCGGACCAGTGGATCAACGCCATCTCGATACCGCGGCGGCTCGCGTCCCGTATGCGGTTGACGGCGGCCAGGCCGCTGTCGGTGAGCTGCACGCGCTGGGCGCGGCCGTCGTCGGGGTCCGGGATGCGGACCACATGGCCGAGCTGCTCCAACTGCCGCAGCTGGCGCGTGACATGGGAGGCCTCCACGGACATCCGGACCGCCAGCACCCCGGGGCGCAGCGGCTCGCTCTCGGCGATGTACCGGAGGATCGCCACGGCGGCCCGGTCCAGCGGCAGCCCGGCCAGCGCCATCAGGCGCTCGTGCTGCCGGGCCCGCCCCGCCAGGTAGGCGATACGGGTGAGAACCCGCTCGATCTCGGCTACGTCCTCCGGAACGGGCGCTGTCACGGGTGGCGGTGTGGACATGCGCCCACCGTAACAGCTACTTGCCTGAGTCAAGCAAGGTCGGGAACGCTTGCTTGACTCAAGTAACTCATTTATGGTTGCCTAACTCAAGCAAGCCAAGAGCTGGGGCCGCCTGAGCGGAGGTGTCCCCGTCGCGCCGTACACCGTGGGGACGGAGTATGGCGCAGTCACCGGCCCCGGCGGCCGGAGCACTCCCCCCGTCCGCCGCCGGGGCCGGTGACACCCCTCACGCACATGGAAAGCGAGCCCCACATGGCCACGATGAAGTCCGTGCGGACCGGCGCCGTAGACACGATCGACGTGGTGGACGTCGAGCGTCCGGTGCCCGGGCCGAAGGACGCCCTCATGAAGATCCGCGCCTGCGGGATCTGCGGCACCGACACCTTCTTCCTCCACATCGGCGGCGGCCCCTTCGGACCGGGCGGTGCCATGGCCCCGGTGCCCCTCGGCCACGAGCCGGCGGGCGAGATCGTCGAGGTCGGCGCCGAGGTCGACGGCCTGAAGGTGGGCGACCGGGTGGTCGTCAACCCGCAGGGCGCCCCCAGCGGGATCATCGGCTGCGGCGGCAGGCACGGCGCCATGAGCGACTACCTCCTGCTGGAGGACTGCGAGATCGGCAAGAGCGTCACCGTCTTCCCCGACACCGTGCCGTTCGACGTCGCCGCGCTCAACGAGCCGATGGCCGTGGCCCGGCACGCCGTCAACCGGTCCGAGGCCAAACCGGGCGACAAGGTCGTCATCTTCGGTGCCGGACCCATCGGTCTGGGCGCGGCGATCTGGCTGAAGCTGCGCGGGGTCGAGCACGTCGTCGTCGCGGACGTCATCGCCTCACGCCTGGAGACCGCGCTCGCCGTCGGCGCCGACGCCGTGATCAACTCCGCCGAGGAGGACGTCACCGCCCGGCTGACCGAGTTGCACGGCCAGGCCGCCAACGCGCTGGGCCAGCCCCGCCCGGGCACCGACATCTACATCGACGCCGCCGGCGTTGCCGCGGTCGTCAACACCACGGTCGACTCCGCGAAGTGGGGCGCCAAGCTGGTGATGGTCGCCGTACAGAAGAAGGGCGCCGACATCGACCTCGGCGGGATGCTGCGCAGCGAGCTGACGCTGATCGCCTCGCAGGGCTATCCCACCGAGATCTTCGAGGTCACGCGGGAGATCGTCGAGCACCACGAGCGGTTCGCCAAGCTGATCAGCCACCGTGTGCCCTTCGCCGAGGTCGGACAGGCCTTCGAGCTCGCGCTGACGCCGGGCGCGGCGGAGAAGATCGTCGTCACCTTCGACGAGTAGTCGCCGGCGCGCGGGTTCCCGCCGTCGGCCGTGGTCGACGGCGGGAACCCGCGGACGGCCGGCCTTCTCGGACAGGAACCCCCACTCCATGATCCCCACGCCATGATCAACCGCCTGCGGCGCCTGCAACGACTGCTGCGCTGCCATCCCCGTACCGTCGACCTGGTCATCGCCGCCACCCTCTTCGCCTGCTCCTTCCCGGGCAGTGTGATGACGCTCCCGGGCCGCGATCTGAACGTTCCGTGGTGGCCGGGCGTGCTGGTCACAGGCATCTCCGCCCTCGCCCTGCTGTGGCGGCGCACTCTGCCGCGCACCACCGTGGTGGTCACCCTCTGCGGCGCCATGACCGTGGCCGCGCTCGGCTACATCCTCACGGTCCTGGTGATAGGACCGCTGATGGTCGCCCTCTACACGCTGGCCCGGCTCTCCGACCGGACCACCGCGAACCTCTTCACCGTCTCCGGCATCGCCCTGCTGGTCGGCACGGCCCTGCTCGTGGGACCCGACACCGAACCGCTGGTCCTGAAACTGCTCGGCCCGGCCGTCTGGCTGCTGCTGCCGACCTCCCTCGGCACCACGACCCGGCTCCGGGCCGCCTACCTGGAGGCGGTGCAGGCCCGCGCCGAACACGCGGAACGGACCCGGGAGAAGGAGGCGCGGCACCGTGTCACCGAGGAGCGCATGCGGATCGCCCGCGACCTCCACGACGTCGTCGCCCATCACCTCGTCCTGGCCAACCTCCAAGCGGGCACAGTCGTACGGCTGATGCGCAGCCGGCCCGAGGAGGCCGAGCGGATCGCCGGTGAACTCGCGGCCACCACCCTGTCGGCCGTACGCGAACTCAAGGCCACCGTCGGCCTGTTGCGCCATGCCGACGACTCGGAGACTCCGTCGGGGCCCGCACCCGGGCTGGCCCAACTCGCCGAGCTGGCCGCCTCGTTCGAGCCCGCCGGGCTGTCCGTCACCGTCAACACCGAAGGCAGGCCAAGGCCGTTGTCCGCCGGCGTCGACCTCACGGCGTACCGGATCGTGCAGGAGGCGCTCACCAACGTGACCAAGCACGCGGGCACCGGCGCGGCGGAGGTGCGGCTCAGCTACTCGCACGACCGGCTCGGCATCACCGTCACCGACCACGGCGGTACGACACCGCCCTCCTCCCCCGCTCCCGCTCCGACCGACGGCTACGGAGTCATCGGCATGCGCGAGCGCGCCCTGTCCGCCGGGGGGCGGCTGCGGGCGGGGCATCGGCCGCAGGGCGGCTTCGAGGTGGTCACCGAATTGCCGCTGCCCTCTCACCATCAGGCTCACGATCAGCCTCACGACGAGAATGCACTTGCTTAACTCAATCAATCTCATTATGGTTGAGTAAGTCAAGCAACCCCAGCACCGCCCGTTCCCAATGGAGGCACTGCCATGTCCGACGCCCTTGCCCGACCCGCCGAAGCGGGTTCCTCCGCTCCGCCGAGGTCGAACGCCGTCGTCGCGGTGCTGGCCCTCGCCGGGATCGTCGTCTCGCTCATGCAGACCCTGGTCATTCCGATCATCCCGGAGCTGCCGAAATACCTGAACGCCTCCGCGTCGAACACGGCGTGGGCGGTCACCGCCACTCTGCTGGCCGCCGCCGTGGCCACCCCGGTGGTGGGCCGCCTCGGTGACATGTTCGGCAAGCGCCGCATGCTCCTGACCAGCATCATCCTGCTGGTGACGGGCTCGATCGTCTGCGCCCTGGCCGACTCGCTGGTCCCGATGGTCATCGGCCGTGCGCTCCAGGGGCTGGCGGCCGCGGTCGTCCCGCTCGGCATCAGCATCATGCGTGACGTACTGCCCAGCGACCGGCTGGCCGGCTCCACCGCCCTGATGAGCGCCTCGCTCGGTGTCGGCGGCGCCCTGGGCCTGCCCTCGGCCGCCTTTATCGCCGACCACTACAACTGGCACCTCCTCTTCTGGGTCTCCGCCGCCCTCGGCGCCGTCGCCTTCCTGCTGGTCCTGCTGATCGTGCCCGAGTCCAAGGTCCGCACCGGCGGCCGCTTCGACCTGGTCGGCTCGCTCGGGCTCTCCGCCGGGCTGATCTCCCTGCTGCTCGCGATCTCCAAGGGCTCCGACTGGGGCTGGACCAGCGCTACGACCCTGATCCTCGGCTTCGCCGCCGTCGCGATCCTGCTCTCCTGGGGCTGGTACGAGCTGCGCAGCCCGCAGCCGCTGGTCGATCTGCGCACGACCGCGAAGCCGCAGGTGCTGTTCACCAACCTGGCCTCGATCGCCCTCGGCTTCTCGATGTTCGCGATGTCCCTGGTCCTCCCCCAGCTGCTGCAACTGCCCACGCAGACCGGCTACGGCCTGGGCAAGTCGATGCTGATGGTCGGCCTGGTGCTCGCCCCGCAGGGCCTGGTCATGATGGCCATGTCCGCCGTGTCCGCCGCGGTCACCAAGGCCAAGGGCCCGAAGGTCACCCTGATGATCGGCGCGCTGATCGTGACCTCCGGCTACGGCCTGAACATCCTGCTGATGTCCGAGGTCTGGCACCTCATCCTAGTGTCCTGCATCATCGGTGCCGGTGTCGGCTTCACCTACGGCGCCCTGCCCGCCCTGATCATGGGCGCGGTCGACCCGTCCCAGACCGGCGCGGCGAACAGCCTCAACACCCTGATGCGGTCCCTGGGCACCTCCTTCGCCAGCGCCATCGCCGGTGTGATCCTCGCCCAGATGACCACCGACTTCGGCGGCAACGCCCTTCCGTCGGAGAACGGCTTCAAGGTGGTCATGGCGATCGGTGCCGGAGCCGCGCTGCTGGCCTTCTTCCTCGCGAGCCTGATCCCCAAGCGCCGTACGGCGGTTGAGGCACCGGCCGACGCGGAGCCGACTCCGGCTCCCGAGGTCGCCGAGGCCAAGGCGTAAGGCATTCTGGCCATCGAGTACACGGCGGTCGCCGTCCCGCGTGGTGCGGGACGGCGACCGCCCTCGGCTTGCCCGCAGTTCCCCCGGCACACAGCGAGGAGTCCACGATGACGACACCCAACTCCCGTGACACGGCGGCCGGTTCGGCCGACGCACCCGTGGTTCGCTGCGGCGCCGGTGCGGTGCGCGGGAGATGGGAGGACGGGCTGGCGGTCTTCCGCGGCATCCCGTTCGCCGAACCGCCCGTCGGGGAGGCCCGGTTCCAGGCACCGCGACCCGTGCGCGGCTGGGACGGCGTGCGCGAGGCCCACGACTTCGGTCCGCCGCCCCCGCAGGAGTCCGGATTCCAGGGCCGCCGGGGCGTGTTGGAGGCGGCGACGGGCGACGACTGGCTGACCGTCAACGTGTGGACGCCCGCTCCCGATCCGGCGGCCCGCCGGCCGGTCATGGTGTGGATCTACGGCGGCGCCTACAAGTTGGGACACGCGGGCAGCCCCGGCTACGACGCCCAACACATCGCGCAGGACGGCGACTTGGTGGTCGTGACCTTCAACTACCGCGTCGGCATCGAGGGGTTCGCCCGGATCAACGGCGCCCCCGCCAACCGCGGGCTGCTCGACCAGGTCGCCGCGCTGGAGTGGGTGCGGGAGAACATCACCGCGTTCGGCGGCGACCCCGAACAGGTCACCGTCTTCGGCGAGTCGGCCGGTGCCGGGTCGGTGGCGTCGCTGCTGGTCATGCCGAGCGCCGCCGGGCTGTTCCGCCGGGCCATCGCGCAGAGCGTGCCGAGCCCCTTCTTCTCCGACCCGCTGGCCAAGGACATCGCGGCCGCGATCGCCGCCGAGGCGGGACTGCGCCCCACCGCCGCCGACCTGGCGACCGTCGACCCGCGTCAACTGCCGGCCCTGGGCGAGACGTTGACCGCCAAGATGCACCAGTACGAGGACCGGTGGGGCGCCGTCGCCCACACGCTGAGCCCCTTCGCACCCGTCGTCGACGGCGAGGTGCTGCCCACTACGCCCTGGCAGGGCGTCGCGGCCGGCGCCGCCCGCGACGTGGAGCTGATCCTCGGTCACAACCGGGACGAGTTCCGCCTGTTCACCGTGCTCGACGGGCAGTTCGGGAAGATCACCGGGGAGGACGCGGCGACCACGCTGCGCCGGTTCGGGCCCGGCCCCGATGCCGCAACGGCCTACCGCGCCGCCTTCCCGGACGCCTCACCGGGCGAGTTGCACGAGACCGTCAACTCCGACCGGGTGTTCCGCATGCCCTGCGTCCACCTGGCGGATGCGCAGGTCGCCGCCGGCGGACGCGTGCACGTCTACGAACTCACCTGGCCCGCACCGGGGTTGGGCGGAGTGCTCGGCGCCTGCCACGGTCTCGACATCCCGCTGCTGTTCGGCACGTTCACCGCCGACCTGGGCAACCTCCTGTTCGCCGATGTCGAGCCCTCCCCCGAGGCACTGGCGCTGTCGTCCCGTTTCCGCGCGTCCTGGGCGGCGTTCGCGAGGACGGGCGACCCGGGCTGGCCCGCGTACGACAGCGAGCGGCGGCCGGTGCAGGTGCTCGACGCGGAGTCCGTGGTCACGGCGTACCCGGAGGAGGCCTCGCGGCGGGTGTGGGAGGGATATGCCTTCGGTGCGCTGACGTTGGCCGAGCAAACCGGGCAACCCGAGTAACGCGACCGCACGCCCCTCTTGGCCGCGAGCCCCCTCACCCCCAACCCCTCGCCCTCCCGAGTCCTCAGTCCTCGCCCTTCCCGGCCACCAACCGCTCCAGCCGGTCGAACCGCTCGTGCAGAGCCCGTACCGTCTCCGCGCCCAACTCCTCGGCCCCGTGCGCGAGATGATGCCGGCGGCGCTGTTCCCTGCCGACGAACCACGTGGCCAGGGCCGCCGTGACGAGGCCGTAGGTGGTGATGCCGGTGACCATCACCGCCGAGCCGACGACGCGGCCCCACAGGGTCACCGGGTAGAAGTCGCCGTATCCGACGGTGGTCGCCGTCTCGATCGACCACCACAGGGCCTTCGGGTACGTCGTCAGATTGGCGCCGCGCGCTCCCTGCTCGGCGGCGACCACCGCCCAGGAGCCGACGAGCATCACCACGCCGAGGACCGCCGTCGCCGCGCCCGCCGCCTTCAGGTGGAGCGAGCGGCCCTCCCTGCCGAGCAGCAACTCGACCGCCCTGGTGAGGAATCCGGGCAGCATGGTCACTCCTTCGCGCGGGGGTGCCGGGTGGGCGGCCGGAGCTCGTACCGGCCTGGGGCCAGTGTCGGGGCGGGCGGGGGGGGCGGGCATGCCGGGCGGGGCGTTCGAGTTGCCGTACGACGTGCGGCGTTGTGCGCTGGGGGCACTGCTTCGCTGCCCGACCGACCGCGCGGGAACACAACCGACCGCCCGCGAGACGATTCCCCCACCGCCCCACAAGACGGAGGAACCTGCCATGACCGCGGAACCCCGAGCCGTGCCGGAGACCTTCGCGTTCACCTGTGGTGACTGCGGCCACTGCTGGGAGGCCACCTTCCAGGTGATGTTCTTCACCAATCCGACCGACGCCTTCGGCCTGACCACGCAGGAGTACGTCGACGAGGAGGGGAAGGCCCTCAGGTCGCCCCTCGCCGACGCGGTCTGCCCCAAGTGCGGCGGGCGCACGGTGCATGTCCTGGAGGCCGGGCTCGCGGCACGGGCCCGCCGCGCGGAACACGAACCCCTGCCGCCGCACGAGCACCATGAGCACCGTCTGCATCTGCCGCACCGGCATTCCGGCCCGCCGGAGGACGAGGCACGCTGACGCACCCCTACCCGGCGTGACTCACCCGAACGGCCCCCTGCGCTGGAGCCCCGCTCCGCCCGATGGTGCGCTGGGGAGCGACCCACCACTCCCCCAGGAGGCCCCGCCATGCACCGTCGCCCGCCCTCCCGAGCGCCCCGTCCCGCCCGTGTCCTCGCGTCGGCCCTGGCGGTGGGCGCCCTGCTGACCTGCGCGGCCTGCTCCGGCGAGGGCGAGGGCGACGGTGCGGCCGGGGACCACGCCTCGGACGTCGCCGCCTCCCCTCTCGCCGCCGAGTCCCCGCTCGCCTCACCCCGCACCGGAAAATCCGCCTCGCCCCGTGCCCAGAAGTCCGCCGCCCCCGTCCTCACCCCGGCCGGTGCCAAGGCCGCGCTGATCACCGAGGCGGATCTCGAGGACGACTGGACCCAGGTCAAAGACGCCGCCGGCTGGGGCGACAAACTGGTCATCGGGAAGGTCGACGTCGCCGACTTCCTCACCGCGAAGACGAACGCCACCGACTGCCAGAAACTGCTCGACGCGCTCTACGACGACGATCTCCTCGGCAAGCCGTCCGGCGCGTCCGCGCTGACCGGGTTCGAGCAGGACGACTCCCGGCTGCTCTACCAGGTCGCCGCCTACGACCGGGCCAAGCTCGGTGCCTCCCTGAACTGGCTGAAGACGCTGCCGGTGACGTGCGACCAGTTCACCGCGACCGACTCCAAGGGCGGCCACCGGACGGTCCAGGTCATCGAGGACCCGGTGCCCTCCGTGGGCGACGCCCGCCAGGGTCTCCAGGTCACCGTCACGGGTACGAGCGGCAGCGCACCCACCACGCTCACCCTGCAGTTGGCCGTCGTCCGGGTCGGCACCGACGCGATCACCGTCACGTCCGGCGGCCTCGACGGCACGGAGAGCGACACGACCGAGGCCGCCGTGCGGAACGGCACCACGCACCTGAAGGACGTACTGGCCGGACGGACGCCGCCCGCCCAACCCGGCAACCTGGACTGACAGTTGACCGATCCCCGCCGCTCCCGGAGGACATCCGCCAGAAGATTCGCCCCGATGGCCGCGAGCTCTTGGGCCGAGTGATCACCAGACGGCACAATGGAGTTGACGGCCAAACAGGCGACAAAGGAGCCAAGACGTGAGTGACAGCGACACCCCGGCAGAGGGACCGACCCGGCTCAACACCGGTGTGGCGCACAACGCCCGCGTGTGGAACTACTGGATCGGCGGCAAGGACAACTACGAGATCGACCAGCGGGTCGGCGAGCACGTCGCCGGAATGTTCCCGGTGATCCGTGAAGTGGCGCGCGCGGACCGGGACTTCCTCGGCCGGGCGGTGCGCTTCCTCGCCACCGAGCGCGGGGTACGGCAGTTCCTCGACATCGGCACCGGACTGCCCACGGTCGACAACACCCACGAGATCGCCCAGCGCGTCGCACCCGACGCACGCATCGTCTACGTCGACAACGACCCGCTGGTGCTGATCCACGCCCGCACCCTGCTGACGAGCACCCCCGAGGGCGTCACCGACTACATCGACGCGGACGTGCACGACCCGGCGGCGATCGTCCAACGGGCAGCCGACACCCTGGACTTCGACCGTCCCGTCGCGGTGATGATGCTGGGCATCCTCAACTTCATCCTCGACACCGAGGACGCCCGGCAGGTCGTACGCAGGGTCATGGCCGCGGTCCCCTCGGGCAGTTTCCTCGTGCTGACGCACCCGACCTTCGACGCCGACCTCGGCGGCGAGGGCAACGTCCCGGCGATGACGTTCTGGAACGAGAACGCCACTCCCCCGATCACCGCCCGCAGCCGCGCCGACGTCACCGCCTTCTTCGAGGGCCTCGACCTCCTCGACCCGGGCCTGGTGCCGTGCTCGCGGTGGCGTCCGGACTCCGACTCCCCGGCCGTGGTACCGCAGTTCGGGGCGGTGGCCGTGAAACCCTGACGGGGACGCCGACCGTGCAGGACGCGACCGTGGAGGACGTATGACCACCCTTGTCGACCCCCTGCCCGGCGGCCGCCCCGGCGAGGTCGAGCGCGCCACCGCGCTGGCCGCGGAGCTGACCGGGCGGGGTGTGCACGGGATCGTCCTGGCCTACGTCGACACCGCGGGCGTGGGCCGGGTGAAGACGGTCCCGACCGCGAAACTCGCCTCGGCGGCGGCCTGGGGCGTCGGCATGTCCCCGGTGTTCGACACGTTCCTGGCGAACGACTCCATCGTCACCACCGACGTCCTCGGCTCCCCGGACGGCGATCTGCGCCTCTACCCCGACCTCGACCACCTGGCCGTCCTGTCCGGACAGCCCGGCTGGGCCTGGGCCCCGGTCGACCGCGTCACCCAGGAGGGCGAGCGCCACCCCGGGTGCAGCCGAACCTTCCTGCGCCGTACGGTCGTTGACGCGCAGCGGCTCCACGGGCTCACCTTCCGGGCGGGCATCGAGATCGAGTGGTCGCTCGGCCTGGCCACCGCATCCGACGACGCGTTCGTCCCCGCCACGACCGGTCCGGCGTACGGAGCGACCCGACAGGTCGAACTCAGCGACTACGGCGCCGAGTTGCTGTCGGCCCTGGCGACCCAGGGCGTGGACGTGGACCAGTTCCATCCCGAGTACGCGGCCGGGCAGTTCGAGTTGTCGATCGGCGCCCTCGACCCGGTCGCGGCGGCCGACCGCAGTGTCCTCGTACGGCAGACGATCCGCGCGGTGTCCGGGCGGCACGGCCTGCGCGCCTCGTTCACGCCGGCGGTCTTCGCGCAGGGTGTCGGCAACGGCGGCCACATCCATCTCTCCGCCTGGCGCGACGGCGCCAACCTGCATGCCGGGGGCGGCCGTCGCTACGGCATGACGGACGACGCCGAGTCGTTCGCGGCCGGTGTCCTCACCCACCTCCCGGCCCTCGCCGCCGTGACCGCGCCGAGCCCGGCCAGCTACTTCCGCCTCCAACCCTCCCAGTGGGCAGGGGTGTTCACCGCCTGGGGCCGCGAGACCCGCGAGGCGGCGGTACGCGTCGTCACCGGTACGGCCGGCCAGCGCGCCCAGGTGGCGAACCTTGAGGTGAAGCCGGTCGACCTGGCCGCCAACCCGTATCTCGCCCTCGGCTGCCTGATCGCCGCCGGCCTCGACGGCCTCACCTCGTCCGCCGCCCTGCCCGAGGAGACCACCGGAGACCCCGCGCACCTCGGCGCTACGGAGGCCGAGACCCGGGGCGTACGACGACTGCCGACCTCCCTCGCCGAGTCCGTCGCGGAGTTCAGCAAGGACACGCAGCTGCGGGCCGCGCTTGGACCGGTCCTCGCCGACGCGGTGATCGCCGTACGGCAGGGCGAGATCGCGGCCGTGGCGGAGCTGGACGACGACCAAGTGGCTGCCGTGTACCGCTGGAAGTACTGACGATGGCCACTGGACCGGTCCACGAGGCGCTCGCCGCGCTGGAGTTGGTGGACCACCACTGCCACGGAGTCGTCACCGAGGAGCTGGACCTCGCGGCCTTCGAGTCACTGCTCACCGAGGGCGATGTCTGGCCGGGCAGCGGGATCTCGCCGTTCGACAGTCCGGTCGGGATCGCCGTACGCCGTTACTGCGCGCCGGTGTTGGACCTGGAGCGGCACGCGCCCGCCGACGAATACCTCGCCCGGCGGGCCGAGTTGGAGCCGCACGAAGTCAACCGGCGTTTCCTGGCGGCCGCGGGCACCGGCGTCTTCTGCGTCGACACGGGATTCGCGCCGCACCACATCACCTCGCCCGCCGAACTCGCGGAGGTGGCAGGCGCCGTAGCGCATGAGGTCGTACGGCTCGAAGCGGTCGCGGAGTCCGTGGCCGCGCGGGGCGTCGAGCCGGACGGGTACGCCGAGGCGTTCCGGGCCGCCGCGCTGGACGCGGTGCGGCGGCCGGGGGTGGTCGCGGTGAAGTCGGTGGCCGCGTACCGGACGGGGTTCGATCTCGACCCGGCCAGACCCTCGGAGGTGGAGGTGACCACGGCGGCCCGCGACTGGCTGGACCGTGGCGGGCGGCTCGAAGACCCGGTCCTGGTACGGCAGTTGCTGTGGACCGCGGTCGACCTGGGGCTCCCGCTCCAGCTCCACACGGGGTTCGGCGACAACGACATCCGGCTGCACCGCACGGACCCCGCCCTGCTCACGGACTGGCTGCACCTGACCGCAGGCACGATCCCGGTGCTGCTTCTGCACTGCTGGCCGTATCAGCGTCAGGCCGGATACCTGGCGGCCGTCTTCGAACAGGTGTACTTGGACGTGGGGCTCGCCCTGCACCATGTTGGACCGGTCCGGGCGCGGGCCGTACTGGCGGAGGCGATGGAGATCACACCGTTCCGCAAACTTTTGTACAGCTCTGACGCCTATGGTCTTGCGGAGTTCTATGGGCTCGGTGCGCTGGCGTTCCGCCGGGGTCTGGGGGATCTGCTCCAGGAGCGGGTGGACGCCGACGAACTGGGCCTGGCCGACGCGCTGCGGCTGGCACGCTGGGCGGGGGCCGACAACGCCCGCCGGGTCTACCGGCTATCCGACGGACACTGAAAGTATGATCAAGCAATGTCTGACATGACCGATACCACGCCCGGTTGGCTGTCCGCCGACGACCTCGAACAGGCACGCGCCCGCATGCCGATCCTCTACGTCGAAGCGGTGCCCGTCCGCGTCGACGACAACGGGGAGGTGACCAGCATCGGCCTGCTGCTGCGCATCGGCCCCGACGGCACCGTCAACCGCACCCTCGTCTCCGGCCGCGTACTGCACCACGAGCGGGTCCGCGACGCGCTCCTGCGCAACCTGGAGAAGGACCTCGGCCCGGTCGCGCTGCCCCGGATCCCGACCTCGCTCCAGCCGTTCACCGTCGCCGAGTACTTCCCGACGCACGGCGTCACCCCGTACCACGACCCCCGCCAGCACGCGGTGTCCCTCGCCTACGTCGTGCCGGTCACCGGCGACTGCCGGCCCCGGCAGGACGCTCTCGACCTCGTCTGGTTCAGCCCGGAGGAGGCCGCCTCGGAGGCGCTGCGCAGCGAAATGCCGGGCGGGCACGGGGTGTTGCTCAAGCAGGCGCTGGCGCACGTGGGTTGTGTGTCCTGACCGGGGCGCTCAGCCCGTGACACCTCCTTCCGTGAGGCCCGCGAGGACGCGGCGCTGCAGGACGAGGTAGACGAGGACGAGCGGCAGGCTGGTCAGTACCACATGGGCGAACACCAGGTTCCAGCTGACACCGTGCGTGGACGAGGAGGCGAAGGAGTACAACGTCAGCGGCAGCGTGGCCGACTGCGAGCCACGCAGCAGGAACAGGGCGAAGTAGAAGTCGTTCCAGACCGAGATGATCAGCATGACCGCACCGGTGAAGAGCACCGGGGTGAGCACGGGCAGCACGATCCGCCAGTAGATCTGCCACTTGTTCGCCCCGTCCAGCTGCGCGGCCTCCTCGAAGTCGTGCGGAAGAGTGCGGACGAAGCCGGTGGCCAGGAAGATCACCACCCCGAGCCGGGTGCCGGCGATCACCAGCATGTAGCCGAGACGCGATCCGTTGAGGCCGAGCTGGGTGAGGACGTAGATGGTCGGGATGATCGCCGGGGGCAGCACGATCGACAGCGCGGACGTGTAGTACGCGAACCGCAGCGTCCGCGAGTCGGAACGGGCGTACGCCCAGGCCGCCATGGAGCCGAGCAGAAGCACCGCGAGGATCGTCGGAACGGCCAGCAGCGCGCTGTTGCGCAGGCCGGTGAGGTACGAGCCCTTGTCGATCACCGTGTGGTAATTCGCCCCGGCGCCCCAGTGTTTGGGCCAGCTCATCGACAGGACGCTCGCATCGCCCTCCGTCTTGAGGGAGTTGACGATCAGCAGCCAGAACGGGACGAGGATCCAGGGGATCGCGAAGAGGGTCAGGCACGCGTATCGGGCAACTCCCCTGGCTTTCAAGGCGATCGCGCTCACATCGGCACCTCCCGCCGGCGCAGCCAGCTCATCAGCGGGACCGCCGTGACGATCACCATCAGCGTGACGACGAAGCCCAGCGCGCTCGCCGTACCGAAGAAGCTCTGCCCGTACTGGGTGTAGACGGCGACGTTGAGCAGGGTTGTGGCGTCGCCGGGACCGCCCGCGGTCGTCGAGAACACCACGTCCAGCGCGCTGAACGCGCCGACGAGGGAGACGACCACGTTGAAGGTCACCGCCGGTGCCAGCAGCGGGAGTTTGACCGACCAGAAGCGGCGCACCGCCCCGGCGCCGTCGAGGGTCGCCGCCTGGAGGAGCTGCTCCGGGATGCGGTTGAGGCCCGCGATGTAGACCAGGGTGATCAGGCCGCTCAGCTTCCACGCGTCGATCGAGGCGACCGCGAGCAGCGCCGTGGTGTCGTGGCCGAGCCAGGCGTAGTGGAACTCGCCGGGCAGGACGGCCGACAGGAAGGTGTTGAGCGGGCCGTGCGCGTTGAGGACCGCGGCCCATATGTAGCCGGCCGCGAGCGGCGAGATCAGCACCGGGATGAAAAACAGCGAGCGGAAAAGGGAGTTGACGCGGTTGGTGCGTTGCAGCGCGGTGGCCAGCGCGAGGCCGACCGTGTTCTGTACGGCCATGGCGGTGATCGCGTAGATCGCGGTGACCGTGATCGCGTGCTTGAGGATGCCGAGTTGGTTCAGGAGCTTGAAGTTGGTGAGCCCGGTCCAGGTGATCGTGTCGCTGTAGCCGGTCCACTGCACGAACGCGAAGAAGGCGTTGGCGAGGAACGGCAGCACGAAGAAGACCAGGACGAGGGCGATGGACGGCAGCGCGAAGGCGTACGGGTGCAGCCTGCGGCGGGGACGGTTGACGGCCAGCGGCGGCTCGTCCGGGGCGGGTTGGCCGGCCGGGACGGCGGTGGTCGGGGACGCGTCGTGCAGTGAGGACGTCATACGTCGGTCACTGGTCCCGCGTCACTGCTTGGCCGCGGCGGCGGCCTGGGCGTAGTAGGTCTGCATCTTGTCGGCCACCTGCTGCGGTGTCTCCTGTCCGGCGAGCAGTTTTTGGGCCTCGGCGCCGAAGCTGCTGAAGCCCGGCAGGGGCGAGTTGAAGGAGAGCGTGGCACCCCTGTCGTACGCCGTCTTCACGTCCTGGAGGAGGCCCTGGAGTTGAGGTGTCGCCGTGCCGGAGAGCGTGGGGATGATCTTCGCTTCCTTGATGTAGTCGGCGTAACCGGCACCGGTGATGTAGTCGATGAAGTCGACGGCGGCGCGTTCCTTCTTGGAGTCGCCGGTGCTCGGGACGTAGTACGTGCCGAGCGGGCTGGGCGCGTAGTTGGTGACCGGCTTGGTGGCGGAGAGGCCGACGAAGCCGACGGCCGCGTCGACCTTGGCGGTGTCGTCGTTCGCGTCGGAGTTCAACAGGCCGATGGAGTCGGAGTTGTTGGCGACCATGGCGGCCTTGCCGCTCAGGACCGCCTTGAAGGAGTCCTCCCATTGGGCCGTGTTGGCATCGGAGTTGAAGCAGCCCGCCTTGCGAAGCGAGTCGTAGGCCTTGAGTCCGGCGACGAACGGGCCGTCGGGATCGTTGAGTTGGGCCGTGCCGTCGAGGATCGACTTGTCGTAGGCCTGGTCGGTGTTGGACTCGGCGAGGTAGTTGAAGGCACCGAGGATCTGCGGCGGCCACTGGGAGCCGCCGGCCTCGAAGATCGGCGTGACGCCCGGCGTCTTCGCCTTGAGGGTCTTGCAGGCGGCGGCCAACTCGGCGTAGGTCTGCGGGGGTTGGAGGCCCGCCTTGGTGAGGACCTGCTTGTTGTAGAAGATGCCGTCGACGGACAGGGAGCCGACGGTGGCCGCGTAGACCTTGCCGCCGACGTTGCCGGAGACGTCCGCGAGCGTGCCCTCCTTCTTGACGAAGGGCAGGGCGCTGAGGTCGATCATGTTCTTGGCGGCATTGAGGGAGAGCACGTCGACCTGGTTGCCGTGCCATTCCAGGATGTCCGGGCGGGCTCCGGTGGCCCACTTGGTCTGCACGGTGCTCGGGAAGCTGTCGGCGGGGATGTCGACCAGGTCGATCGTGTTGCCGGACTTCTTCTCGTAGGCCTTGTACAGGTCCAACAGGGCTGTCGGGTCGGCGGTGTTGTGCCAGAGCGTGAGCGTCACTCCGGTCGGCGCCTTGCCGGAGGTGTCGGCCACCTTGCCGGACCGCGCCGAGTCGTCGCCGTTCGCACAGGCCGAGGCCGTGAGACCGATGACGAGGGCTCCGACGAACAGGCCGTGACGCCGTCTGCAACCGTTCATGCCGTGCACTCCCCTTCACTGCGGCTCCGAGAGGGGGGTCACACTGGCACGGGCCGACGCGGTCCCGTCCATCTCCGGATCGAACGCTTAGCTTTCAAGACGTGCACGCACGACCGGAGTTGTGGACGGACGGGACCGATGCGGTGAGTCAGGCGGGGTCGCCGGCGCTGCGCTGGCTGGTGCCCGGCTGGCCGTCGTCCCGCTGCCACTCGACGACCAGTTCGTCCTTGGTACCGAAGCGGACCAGATGCCGGCCCACCACATCTTCGAGCCGGTCGAGGAACTCGGGCTCTGCCTCGACCGCGAGCAGCAGTGCCCCCTCGGTGGCGGTCAGCGAACCGGTGCCGTCCTGGAAGACGAGACGGCCCGTGCCGGTCTCCTCGTCCCAGCTGGTCTCGCTGCGACGGCCCAGGTGGGAGGCGAGTTGTTTGGCGTAGCGCTGCGGTCGGTCGGTGGTGACGCGGGCTTCAGAACGGGACATGGACGACTCCTGGGTGACGTGATGCGTGACGGTGACGTGGATACGCGACGGTGGCGTGGACGCGGATCGTTGACTCGGATGTGGATCGTTGACGCGGATGCGGGAACGAGTCGATGGTGCCGGAGAGTCGGGCCGGCCGCGCGGATGTGCCACCCGTCGTGTGCCGCAACGTATGGATGCCTTCTGGGGCGCCTTCACTTCCTAGACGCGGACATGCCGTTTCCGTCATGTTTCCCAGGGGCCGGTATCGGTCCGTGCCCGGCGCCTGCCCTGTTTCTGTCAACTCTCCGCCCTCTCTCCGTCCGCGAACACCAGGAGGACGTATGCGCCTTGGACCGCTCCAGGAGTTGAACGCGGACCAGGCCGTGTTCCGCGACCGGCTCGTCGCCCAACGGGGTGGAATCCACGGGCCGTTCGAGGTCCTGCTGCGCAGCCCGCGTCTCGGCGACCGGATGGAGGCGCTGAGCACGTACTGCATGCGCGACTCGGCACTTCCGCCGAGACTGCGCGAACTGACCCTTCTCATCGCCGCCCGCCGCTTCGACGCGCAGCACTCGTGGAATGCCCACCACAGCAAAGCGGTTGCGGCCGGTCTCGACCCCGCCGCACTGCACCGGCTGGCCCGCGGCGAGGACCCGCGCTTCGACCGCGCCGACGAGAAGGTCCTGCACCGGTTCGCCGTCCGGACGTTGACGGTCCACTTCGTCGACGACGACACGTACGCCGCCGCGCTCGCGGAGTTCGGCGAGGCCGCGCTCGTCGATCTGGTGGTCGCGCTCGGCACGTTCGCGACCCTCGCCCTGGTCCTCAACACCTTCGAGGTGGACCTCCAGCCCGACCGGGAACCGCCGTTCCCGGACGTACGCGGCTTCCAGCACATCGGGCCCGCCCAGGAGGAACGTTGACCTCACCGCACGAAGAGCCCCTCGACTCCGCAGCACCGCAGGAGCCGGGACGACTACGGGCCGGTGTCGTCAGAACCGACATCACCCCGACCGACCTCACCGGTCTGCACCCCCTCCCCGGCACGTTCTCCGGCGTACACGACCGGCTTTTCCTGCGCGCCCTGTACCTGAGCGACGGCGAGACCGAAGTCGCCCTGGTCTCCCTGGACTTGATCGAGGCCGGCGACATCACACCGGTGCGCGAGCGCGTCGAACGCGAACTCGGCATCCCCACCGACCACATCGTCATCACCGCGACCCACACCCACAACGCCCCCCGGATCGCGGACGTCTCACCCGGCGCACTGGCCCACGCGGGCGGCCCGGAGTCCTTCGTCTACACGGAGTTCGTCTACGACCGGATCGTCGGCGCCCTCCACGAGGCCAGGTCGAGGGCGCGCCCGGCCAGGTTCGGCGTCGGCACCGGGACCGCCGACGTCAACATCAACCGCGAGGCGTACGTCGACGGCCGGTGGACGCTGGGCCAGAACCCGGACGGGCCGTCCGACAAGACGGTCTGGGTCCTCAAGTTCGAGTCCCTGGACGGCGATCCGATCGCCCTCCTCGTCAACTACGCCGTCCACTCGACGGTGGTGCTCGGCACCGGGGAGGTCAGCGGCGACCTGGCCGGGGCCGCCTGCCGTTACCTGGAGGGGAGTTACGACGGTGACGTGGTCGCCCTGTGGACCGTCGGCGCGCTGGGCGACCAGGATCCGCGCGTCAACATCGGGGTGCCGTTCGGCGTCGCTCCCACCGAGCGGCAGAAGAGCCGCGCCTACGCGGCGATGGAGGCGCAGGGCCTGATCGTCGGCGCGGAGGCGTTGCGCGTCGCGGACGGGATCGGCGAGTTGACGCATGCGGTGCGTATCGGTGCGGGGCAGCGGACGGTGGCGTGTCCGGTGAAGGCCGGCCAGGACGTCATGGAGACCATGAGGCAGGAACTCGTCGACTCCGTGCCGCTGCGCCTGGCCCTCGTCCAGCTCAACGAGGTGGCGCTGGCGGGTGTGTCCGGCGAGGTCGTCACCGACATCTACCGCCGCCTGCGGCACGAATCGCCGCTCGCCCGCACCCTGTTGATCTCCATCGCCAACGACCGCATCGGCTACCTCCCCGACGACGCCCACTTCGACCGCCCGGTCCACTCGGTCAACGGCTGCCCGATCGCCCGGGGTTACGCCGAGGACACCATCGTCGACGGGGTGGTGGGGTTGATCTCCGAGCAGTTGCGGGCCGCACGGTGAGCACGCGGTTGCGTGCGGGCGCCGGGCGGGCGGCCGTGGACCTGCCGGCCTCGCTGCTCCCCGTCGACGGTTTCACCACGGTCCACGATCCCCTGCACGTACGGGTACTCGTGCTGGACGACTCCACAACTCGGCTCTGCGTCACGGTCATTGAGCAGACATCGATCTTCGACGACCAGCTCGCCCGTACGAAGAAGATCCTCCACCAGGTCTGTGCCGTGGACCCGGCGCACGCGCTGGTCGTGGCGAGCCACACCTTCTCCGCCCCGCACATCCACCCGCCCGGACGCGCGCCGGAGGGCGAGGAGGAGCGCAACGCCCGCCTGAGCAGCGCCGTGGACGACGCGCTGGCACGGGCCGCGGCCGACGCCGTACGGACCCTGCGCCCCGCCCGCACCGGCTTCGGGCTCGGCTCCTGCCGCGTCAACGTCCAGCGGGACGTGCGTACTTCGCACGGCTGGTGGCTCGGCGCCGACGACAGCGGCCCGACCGACGACAGCGTGGGCGTCCTGCGCATCGACACCACGGACGGCGTTGACGGCGTTGACGGCCGTCCGATCGCCGTGCTGGTGAACCACGCCGTCCAGTCCTCGGTACTGAACGGCTCCCTCACCCGCTCCGGCGACCGCGAGATCAGCGCCGACCTGGCGGGCGCGACCGCGACCCGCGTCGAACAGCACTACGGCGACGACACGGTGGCCCTGTTCCTGGTCGGCGCGGCCGGCGACCAGGCCCCCTACCTCACCGCCGTCCGCACCACGGTCGACGAGCACGGCGGACTCCACCGATCCGACGCCCAGGAGGCCGGACACACCCTGGTCGACCTGCTCGGCGAACGCCTCGCCGCCGAGGCGATCCGCGTCGCCGAACACACCCGCACGACCGAACCGACCGCGCCGCTACGGGTGGCGCACGACAGCGTCAGGGTCCCGGCCCAACTCCCCCCGGCGGGCGGCCTGCACGCCCTGCACCCCACGACGCGCTACGACTTCACGCAGGACGGATTCTCCGAGGCACCGGTCGTAGTGGCCAGGATCGGCGACACCGTACTCGCCGGACTACAGGCCGAGTTGAACGCCCGCACCGGTCTCGACCTCAAGGCCGCGTCGCCGTTCCCCGCCACCTGCGTGGTCACCATGGTGAACGGCGCCGCCAAGTACATGGCAGACGCCGGGAGTTACGACCGGATCACCTACGAGGCGATGAACTCCCGGTACGCGAAGGGCGCGGCCGAGGCCGTCACGGCGCGGCTCGCCGGGCTGCTGCGGGAACTCCGGGCCGCCGCCTCCTGCCGCATCTACACGTTCTGAGGTCCGAGGACCAAGGAGACGTCGACGCGCACCGCCACCGGTATGCCCAAGGTCGCGGCCCCCGGCTCGGAACCGGGGCCCGCGACCTCTCGATCAGCGCCTGCCGTACGTCAGTTCTTGCCCTTGGTGACGATCCACTTGCCGCCCACCCAGTTGCCGACCGTCTCGTAGCCGGAGCGGAAGGAGCCGAGCCGGTTGAGCTTGAGGGAGGCTTCGGCGGTGGACTTGACGGGGGTGTAGCTGCTCGCGTCGGTGGTCGGGCCGCCCGTGGTGTTCTTGGCGTAGTACGGGAAGGGGTAGACCGGACGGGAGGCGGTGGTGTCGCCGCCGCTGTCCACCGACCTCGTCGTCAGGCTGGCCGGGGCGTCGCCCTTGGTCACCCAGTCGGTGATCGCGGTCAGCGCGTCGAAGGTGTTCGGGCCCTGGCCGCCGCCGCAGTGGGCGACGCCAGGGAGCAGGAAGAGGCGGGCGAAGGTCTTGGTGGCCGCCTCGCCGCCCATGACCTTCTCAACTGCCTTGTAGTAGGCCATCGTTCCGACGGCGGGGATGTGCTGGTCGCCGAGGCCGTGCCAGAGGATCAGCTTGCCGCCGGCCTTCTTGAACGCGGCGAGGTCGGGGTCGGTGGCGTCGTACATGCCCTCGCCCAGCCGCATGACCTTCTTGTAGTAGGCGGCCGTGAACTTGATGTCCTTGTACGTCAGGGTCGGCTGCGGGCTGTCGAAGATCTGGTAGCGCAGGGTCTCCCGGACGAAGCTGATGTCGCCGCTGGCGCCGGTGGCGGTGGCCGGAGTGATGATGCCGGCCCAGTTCAGCTCGGAGCCGAGCAACTGGTAGCCGGGGTAGAGGAGTTGGCCGTGTTCGTCGGTGGGGCCGGCGTAGATGCGGCGCAGGGTGGTGACCTGGTCGGCGGTCAGGCAGTACGCGTCGGACGTCGAGGTCCGGCCCGTCTTGCACTGGATGGTGCCGGGGTCCCAGGTGCAGCTCAGCGGGTCGGCGATGATGCCGTCGGCGGGGGCGCCGCAGCCCTTGAGCACGGCCTTGTGGAGGTCGGCGAGGTCGGCGTTGGTGATCGTGGCCGGGCCGCCGTCGAGGTACACGGACTGGGCGGTCCAGGCGTGCGAGAAGGTGTTCAGCGCGGTGAAGTTGTTGGCCGGGGCGCCGGCGATGATGCCGTCGAAGTCGGTCGGGTAGCGCTGCGCCTCGGTGAGGGCCTGGTGGCCGCCCTGGGAGCAGCCGTCGAAGTAGGAGTGGGTGACCGCCTGGCCGTAGTACTGCTTGATGACGGCCTTGGCCGCCTGGACCAGTTCGTGGTCGGACTTGTAGCCGAAGTCGGCGCGCAGGGTGGGGTCGGTGGAGAAGAGGCCGCCGCCCTGGTAGTGCCCCTCGTCGCTGGAGGCGACGGCGAAGGCGCCGGTGGTCAGGGGGACGCAGCCGGTCGAGGCGGGGGCGCTGGTCACGTTGATGTTGCCGCACAGGCCGCCGCAGCCGAGCTGGAGGTAGTTGGCCTGCCAGCCGGTCTGGGGCAGCTTGATCTCGAAGTGGATCTGCGGGGCGATCACGCCCTTGACGTCACAAGCGGCCCAGTTTCCAAGGGTGTTGGTGCTCGCGGCGAGTTCGGTGGCCGAGGTGATCTCGAAGGGCACGCCGGGGACGGCACTGGCCAGGTCCAGTTGGGCTACGGCGGAACACGAGATGGCCGGTGCGATGCCCGAGGTCGTAGTGCTCGCCGAAACGCCTTTCGCCGAGGTCGAGTTGGCGGCCTGCGCGCTGCCGGTCGCGCTGTTGGCCAGTGCCACGCCCGCACCGGTGACCAGCGCGACGGCCGCGGCGAGGGTGGCCATGAAGGTGGCCGAGTTCCACCGACACCATCTGAACAGCATGGGCATGCCGGGTACTCCGTTCGATCGCCGGATCGGGGTTCGTGCCGAGGTGCCGTGACAGGCGTGGAACCCGGTGGGCGCGCTACGGCCGAGGCCGACTCCACGATGAAGGCACGGCGAGGAACGTAGCTCTCCGGAAATCCGTGCGCAATACCGTCGCCGACATTGTTAACGATTTCGTCGAAACTTTTTGCGGCCGTCGCCACCCGCAGCCGAGACCGACATGGAACGCAACGTCGGCTTTCACTCACTGCCGCCGGCTTCGAACCCTCCCAGGGCGAACCTCCGCACATCGACGGCAGAACGCGTCATACCGCACCGGTCACGGCGACGCGCGATCAGTACCAGATCCGCACTGAATCGCCCGCCCTCCTCCCGTCCATTTTTCTGCGCGAACCATTGTTTGTACCGACCGTTAGGTCTATTTTATCGCCAGCCGCACCGGGGCCGCGAAAAGGAGGCAGGCATGCCCGCCGCCCGGGCCGTCGCGACCGGCACGCGCCGCTCTCGCGCCGTATGCCCCAGACGCAGTCAGATCCAGAGCCGCCCCACGCACCTCCGCTCACCCACGGAAGGCCGCTGATGTCCCAGACACAAACCCCGCTCCCGGAGACCGCGGAGAGATCTCTCTCCACCAGCCGCAACGTCCTCGTCATCGTGGCACTCGTGTGGACCGTCCAACTGGTCGCGCTGGTCGCCGCGTTGTCCGGCATCGCGCAGGCCGATGTCGCGATCCACTTCCGGACCACGAACATCGCCTGGTTCACCCTGATGACCCTGCTGACCGGCACCTTCTTCCTGCCTTTCGCCGTCAAGGCCGCGGCGATCTTCGGCAAGAAGCGCGTCCTGCTCGCCGCCACCGCGCTCGGCTTCGTCGGCGACCTGCTCGCCGCCGTCGCCACCGACTACCGCACCCTGCTGATCGGGCGCGGCATCGCGGGCATCTACGCAGCCACCGCCCCGCTCGCCTACGCGATCACCCGCGACGTGTTCCCCCGCCGTTGGGTCGGTCTCGCCAGCGGAATCCTCGCGGGCGGCATCGGCCTCGTCGCCTTCGGCGGGCCTTTCCTGTCCGGCTGGCTCCTGGACGACTACGGCTTCCGCGGCGTGCTGTGGTTCATGGCCATCAGCACCGCACTGAGCTTCGTACTGGTGGCCGCCTTCGTGCCGGAGAGCCCGATCCGTACGGCGGCCGGCCGAATGGACTGGGCCGGAGGAATCCTCCTCGGCGGCGGCATCACCGCGCTCGTCTACGCCGTCGGTGAGGGGTCGCACTGGGGCTGGAGCAGCGGCAGGTTCATCACCTGGGTCGTCGCGTCGGCTGTCACCTTGATCGTCTTCGTGCTCGTCGAGCGCCGGGTCGCCGAACCGCTGTTCCCGTCGGCCATGACCCGGCGCCGTCCGGTGTGGACCGTTCTTCTGGCAACCTCCGTCGCGGCCGGCGCACTCAGCGCCGTCGGCGTAGTGATCCAGCTGCTGATCCTGATGCCGAGGATCCCCACCATCTCCGACGGCCTGGGCTGGTCCGGGACCCACAACGCCATCGTCACCAGTCCGATCAGCGCCATGATCATCGTGGGGGCCGTCGGTACCGGTGCGCTCGCCCGCCGGATGGACTCGCGGATCCTGCTGGGCGTCGGTGCCCTGCTCGCGATATTCGGTTACGGTCTCGGCACCCACCTGCACCACAGCGCCCCGCAGATCATCGGGATGGGTGTGTTCGCCGGGTTGGGCACGGGCATTGTCATGGCCAGTGTGCCCATCATGATCATCGAGGCGGTGACCCCCGAGGAGCAGGCGCTGGCCAACGGCGTCCAGACCCTCGGTATGGGCGTCGCGCAGATCATCGTCTCCCAGGTGGCCTTCGTCGTGATGGCGCAGCACGGGGCCGTCCTCAAGGGCACCCAGTTCTACCTCGACGCCGGCTTCACGAACGGGCTCTGGCTGGTCGTCGGATGCGTCACCGTGGGCGCGGCACTCATTCTCCTGATCCCCAAGACCAAGCACCTCGACGAGGTGGTGGTCGGCCAGGCGGTCTGACGCCACACGGACAGCCCCGAACAAGCCGAAGGCCGTTCACCCGTCGCCGGGCGAACGGCCTTCGGCGTCACGCCGGTTCAGACGTTCCGCACGTACTCGGCGGCCGCGTCCAGCAGCCAGTCCGTCAGATACCCGGCGAAAGACGAACGGACCAACACCCAGAACCCCGCGCCGGGTTCGTCCCGGGCGACCAGGACGACCTGGGCGCGGGCCAGGGTGGTCTGGGCGCAGCGTCCGGGACCGAAGGCTCGCGGGTGCAGGTCCAGCGGGCACCCGTGGGCCAGCAGGTCGCGGGCGCGGGCGCCGGAGACGAGGAGGGTGGTGCGCTGGGCCGAGACATCGGTGACGGCGACGTGTTCGTCACCGGCCGCAGCACGGATCCGGTGCTCCACGTCCCGCTGGATGTCCGGCGGTCCGACCACGAGCCACTCGTCCGGGCCGAGCCACAGCACGGTCAACTCCCCTGCCCGCACCACCGTGTTGGGCTCAAGGGGCAGGGACAGGCCGAGCGCGAGGCCTACGGCGTCCGCCGCCGCGCCCTTCGCGTCGAGCCGGAGGTTCACCTGGGCCAGGAAGGGGAGTTCGGCCAGCCGGATCGCGCCGCCGGAGGAGCGGGTCGTGTCCGCCAGTCGGTCGGCGGCACCGGTGAGGGGGCTGCGGCGCGGGACGGAAAGGGCGGTGTCAGCCATCGCGGCGGGCTCCCTCGGGGTCGTAGAGGACGGGGCTTGCGACGGTGACCGGGATCAACCGGTCGCCCACGGGGGCGTAGAGGCGTTCGCCGATGCGGTCACGGCCGCCCTTGATCAGGGCGAGGGCGAAGGTGCGGCCGAGGGCGGCACTGCGGTAGCTGGAGGTGACGTGGCCGAGCATCGGGACGGGCGGGGCCGGGAGCACGCTGTCCGCGATCAGCTGGGTGCCCTCGGGGAGGAAGGCGGCGGGGTCCTCGGGGAGGAGACCGACGAGGTGTTTGCGGTCGGGGCGGACGGCGTCGGCGCGGGCGTAGGAACGCTTGCCGATGAAGTCGGGCTTCTTCTTCGAGACCGCCCAACTCATGCCGAGATCCTGGGGCGTTACGGTGCCGTCGGTGTCCTGGCCGATGATCGGGTAGCCCTTCTCGGCGCGCAGGACGTGCATGGTCTCCGTGCCGTAGGGGGTGATGCCGAAGGGGGCGCCGGCCTCGTACAGCGCCTCCCACAGGGCGAGGGCCTCCCACGGTGACACGTTGATCTCGTAGGCGAGTTCGCCGGAGAAGCTGATCCGGCAGACCCTGGCCTCGATGCCGGCGACGGTGGTGTCCCGCCAGGCCATGAACGGGAAGTCGTCGTTGCCGACTGCCAGTTGGGGTGCGAGTGCGCCGAGCACCTCGCGGGAGCGGGGGCCGACCAGGGCGACGGTGGCCCACTGTTCGGTCACCGAGGCGCAGTGGACGCGGAGTTCGGGCCACTCGGTCTGGTGCCACTCCTCCATCCAGTCCAGTACGGCGGCCGCGTTGCCCGTGGTCGTGGTGACCAGGTAGCGGTCCGGTGCGAGGCGGATGGCCGTACCGTCGTCGAAGACCATGCCGTCCGGGCGGCACATGACGCCGTAACGGATCATGCCGACCTTCAGGTTGCTCATCATGTTCGTGTAGAGCCGGTCGAGGAAGACCGGTGCGTCCGGGCCCTGTACGTCGATCTTGCCGAGGGTGGAACCGTCCATGAACGCGACGCCCTCACGGGCCGCCGCGCACTCGCGCAGGACGGCGCTCTCCATGTCCTCGCCGTCGCGCGGGTAGTACCAAGGCCGCTTCCACTGGCCGACGTTCTCGAACAGCGCGCCCTGCATGACGTGCCAGTCGTGCAGCGCGGTCGTACGGATGGGGTCGTGCAGGGCGCCCCGGTCGCGGCCGGCGAGGGTGGCGAAGGAGACGGGCGTGTACGGCGGGCGGAAGGTCGTCGTGCCGAGCGACGACACGTCCACGCCCAGGAGTTCGGCGACCACGCCGCTCGCCAGGATGCCCGAGGTCTTCCCCTGGTCGTTGGCCGTACCGGCCGTCGTGTAGCGCTTGGTGTGTTCGACCGAGTTGAGGCCGGCGGCGGTGGCGCGGGTCAAGTCGGCGACGGTGACGTCTCGTTGGAGGTCCACGAAGTGGGGGGCGTCGGTGGCGCCCGGGACGTGGAAGACGTGCATGGCGGGGGTGTGCGGTTCGCTGGTCACCTGGGGCAGGGAAGGCGGTTCGGCCGTGTAGCCCTCGGCCTCTGTCGCTCGGGCCCCCGCGGCTGCGCCCTGCAACAGGGCTCCGGCCAGGTCGAATTCACCGTTCGCGCTGCCCGCGACCTCGACCAGCTGGCGGCAGGTGTCGGGGACGAAGGTGCCGAGGGTGTCGTCGTAGCGGAGTCTGCCACCTGCCTGGCTGAAGAGGTGGGCGACCGGGTTCCAGCCACCGGAGACCAGGAGGAGATCGGCGGCGAACCGCCTTGTCGTGCCCGTGGTTTCGCCGTACGGGGCGACCGTCACGGCGGTCAGGCGTGGGGCGCCCTCGGTACCGACGACTGCGTGTCCGGTCAGCACCTCGATGCCTGCCTCGCGGGCCCGGCTCGCCCACTCCTCCGGCTCCGACGGGCGGGTGTCCACGATCGCCGCGACCTCCACGCCTGCCGCCGCCAGGTCCAACGCGGCTGCGTACGCCGTGTCGTTGGTGGTGAAGACGACGGCACTACGGCCGGGGAGGACGCCGTAGCGATTGACGTAGGCGCGGGACGAGGCGGCGAGCATCACGCCGGGGCGGTCGTTGTCCGCGAAGGCGAGTGAGCGCTCGTGCGCGCCTGTTGCGAGGACGACGCGGCGGGCGCGGATGCGCCAGACGCGTTCCCGGGAGACGTGGGCGGGGGCTTCCGCGCCGAGGTGGTTGGTGCGGCGTTCCACGGCGAGGAGGTGGTTGTCGTCGTAGTGGCCGAAGACGGTGGTGCGGCGGAGTACGCGTACGTCGGGTGCCGTGGTGAGCTCCTCGCTCAACTCGGCCACCCAGTCCAGGAGTTGAGCCGTGTCCAGGAGGCTTCCACCCAGGTCGGGGCGGTCGTCGGCGAGGATTACCCGGGCTCCGGTGCGGACGGCGGCTGCGGCGGCCGCGAGACCGGCTGGGCCTGCGCCTACGACGAGCAGGTCGCAGTGGGCGTGGACCGCGTCGTAGCGGGCGGGGTCCGGTTCGGTGGCCAAGCGGCCCTGGCCGGGGAGGCTGGTCGCGACGAGGCCGTCGTACAGCTCGACGGTCGTTGCCGGGAGCATCGGCTCGGGGAAGGGGGCCTCGATCTGGATGACGGCGTTGGGTTCCTCGACGCCGGCCGTGAAGATGCCTCGGGGGCGGCCGAGTTTGATGCTGGTGCCGGTTTGGATGACTCCGTTGGCGAGGAGGGCGGAGGCGAGGGTGTCGCCTTTGTAACCCTGGTATTCGGTGCCGTCGAAGGTGAAGGTGAGGGGGGTGTCTCGGTGGATTCGGCCGCGGGTGGGGTGGCGGAACGGATGGCCCGCGGCAGAGCCGCTGATGGATGCGGCGCCCCCGCCGCCCCTACCCGTCCCGTCCTCCAGGGGCTCTGCCCCTTCGGCCCCGTTCCCAGGGGGCTCCGCCCCCTGGACCCCCGTCGGCCCCGAGAGGGCCTCGTCCTCAAACGCCGGACGGGCTGACATTGCGGGCCCGCGCTGAACAGTGGCCGGATGGACGGGTGCGGTCGGACGTGGCTGAGGACGTGGCTGAGATGGCACCGTCGAATCGGCAACCGCCTCCCTCCCACTCGGCGTTGGCCGCGGCTCCCCCGCCCGGTACACCCCCAGGATCTCGTTCGTCGCCGTGTTCCGTACCGCGTTGAACCAGCGGCGGCAGCCCGCCGCGTGGTTCCACCGCTCCGCGAAGGGGCCCTTCGGGTTGTCGCGGAAGAACAGGTAGCGCGCCCACTCCTCGTCGGTCAGTTCAGCGGGGGTCTCCGGGTAGGCGACGTGGGCCTGGCCGCCGTAGTGGAACTCGGCTTCGTCGCGGGGCCCGCACCAGGGGCAGGGGATCAGCAGCATGGTTGGGCTCCCTAGTGGGCCACCGCGGCGGCGCCGTGCTCGTCGACGAGCGCGCCGGTGGTGAAACGGTCGAGCGAGAAGGGGGCGTTGAGGTGGTGAGGGGTGTCGTGGGCGATGGTGTGGGCGTAGACCCAGCCGACGCCCGGGGTTGCCTTGAAACCGCCGGTTCCCCAGCCGCAGTTGAGGTACAGGTTGTCCACGGGACTCAGGCCTACGATCGGTGACGCGTCCGGGGTTACGTCCACGATGCCGCCCCAGGTGCGCAGCACATGGGCTCGGGCGAAGACCGGGAAGAGTTCCAGGGCCGCGGACATCTGTTCCTCGATGATGTGGAACGCTCCACGCTGGGTGTACGAGTTGTACGAGTCGATGCCCGCGCCCATCACCAACTCGCCCTTGTGCGCCTGGCTCACGTACACGTGGACCGCGTTGGACATGACCACCGTGGGGTGGACCGGTTCCAGCAACTCCGACACCAAGGCCTGCAACGGGTGGCTCTGGAGCGGGAGTTGGATGCCCGCCATCGCTGCCAACACCGACGTGTGGCCTGCCGAGCAGAGTGCCACCTTGCCCGCCGCTATCGGGCCGAGTGTGGTCTGTACGCCCACCACCCTGCCGTCGACCATGTCGAGGCCCGTGACCTCGCAGTTCTGGATGATGTCGATGCCGGCGGCGTCCGCAGAGCGGGCCAGGCCCCAGGCCACGTGGTCGTGTTTGGCGATACCGGCGCGTGGTTGGTAGGTGCCGCCCATCACCGGATACCGCACGTCCGGAGAGACGTTGACGATCGGGCAGACCTCTTTGACCTGCCGTTCGTCGAGCCACTCCGCGTCCACGCCGTTGAGACGGTTCGCCTCGACCCGGCGCACGCTGTCGCGGACGTCCTGGAAGCTGTGGGCGAGGTTCAGGACCCCGCGCTGGGAGAAGAGGATCGGGTAGTCCAGCTCCTCCTCCAGGCCCTCCCAGAGTTTGAGCGCGTGCTCGTAGATGCCGGCGCTCTCGTCCCACAGGTAGTTGGAACGGATGATCGTGGTGTTGCGGGCCATGTTGCCGCCCGCCAGCCAGCCCTTCTCCAGCACCGCGACGTTGGTGATGCCGTGGTTCTTCGCCAAGTAGTGGGCGGTCGCCAGGCCGTGGCCGCCGCCGCCCACGATGACGACGTCGTACGAGCGTTTCGGCTCCGGTGTGCGCCAGAGCCAGTCCGGGTGTTCGGGGAGGTCTGCGCCCGGGGTGCGGGGGGTCATCGGGGGGCGTCCTCCTCGGACAGGTGCGGGTAGAGCGGGTGCTTCGCGGCGAGGGCTTCTGTGCGGGCCCTCAACGCCCCCGTGTCCGGGGCCGGTTGGAGGGCCAGCGCGATCACGTCGGAGACCTCGGCGAAGTCCTCCTCCGTGAAGCCGCGCGTGGCCAGCGCCGGGGTGCCGATGCGCAGCCCGGACGTGACCATGGGCGGGCGCGGGTCGAAGGGCACGGCGTTGCGGTTGACCGTGATGCCGATCTCGTGGAGCAGGTCTTCCGCCTGCCTGCCGTCCAACTCCGAGTCGCGCAGGTCTACCAGGACCAGGTGCACGTCCGTACCGCCGGTGAGGACCTTCACGCCGGTCGCGGCCACGTCGGCTCGGGTGAGGCGCTCCGCGAGGATGCGGGAGCCGGCGAGTGTGCGGGCCTGGCGTTCGGCGAACTCCGGAGACGCGGCGACCTTGAACGACACCGCCTTCGCGGCGATGACATGCTCCAGCGGGCCGCCCTGCATCCCGGGGAACACCGCCGAGTTGATCTTCTTGGCGAGGTCGGCCTCGTTGGTGAGGATGACTCCGCCGCGCGGGCCGCCGAGGGTCTTGTGCGTCGTCGTCGTGGTCACGTGTGCGTGTGGGACCGGGTTGGGGTGCAGGCCTGCGGCCACCAGGCCCGCGAAGTGCGCCATGTCGACCATCAGCAGGGCGCCCACCTCGTCGGCGATCCGGCGGAACGCGGCGAAGTCCAACTGCCGTGGATACGCCGACCAGCCCGCGATGATCATCTTGGGGCGGTGTTCCTTGGCGAGTTGCTCCACCTCGTCCATGTCGACCAGGTTGTCGGTCTCGGAGACGTGGTACGGCACCACGTTCAGCATCTTGCCGCTGTAGTTGAGGCGCATGCCGTGGGTGAGGTGTCCGCCGTGGGCGAGGTCGAGGCCGAGGATCGTGTCACCGGGCTTCAACAGGGCGAAGAACACCGCCGTGTTGGCCTGTGCGCCCGAGTGCGGCTGGACGTTCGCGAAGCCCGCGCCGAACAGGGACTTGACCCGCTCGATCGCCAACCGCTCGGTGACGTCGACGTGTTCGCAGCCGCCGTAGTAGCGGCGTCCGGGGTAGCCCTCCGCGTACTTGTTGGTGAGGACCGAGCCCTGCGCCTCCAGTACGGCGGACGGCGCGAAGTTTTCGGAGGCGATCATCTCCAACGTGGACTGCTGGCGGTGCAGTTCGGCGCGGAGCGCGGCGTGGACCTCGGGATCCAGTTCCGCCAAGGGGGTGTTCAGCGCGTTCATGGAGCGTTCGCGTCCTTCCGGCTAGCCGCGGAGGCGGGACATCGTCGGGTCGAACAGCGGCTCCTCGGCGACGACGGCCTCGACGCGCTCGTCGAAGTAGCCGATGTGCAACTGGGTGCCGAGGGTGGCGAGTTCGGCCGGGAGCCAGGCGTAGGCAATGCCCTTGCCGATCGTGTAGCCGTAGGCGGCGCTGGTGACGTAGCCGACGGCACGCTCGCCGTCGTAGACCGGCTCCTTGCCCATGACGACGGAGTGCGGGTCGTCGATGGTCAGGCAGGTCAACTTCCTTTGTACGTCGGCCTTTCGGCGTTCCAGTGCCGTCTTGCCGATGAAGTCGCCCTTGTCGAGCTTGACGGCGAAGCCGACGCCGGCCTCGTAGGGGTCGTGCTCGTAGGTCATGTCGGTGCCGAAGGAGCGGTAACCCTTCTCCAGGCGGAGGCTGTTGAAGGCGCCGCGCCCGGCGATGACACCGCCGAGGGGCTTGGCCGCCTGCCACAGGGTGTCCCAGAGTTTCTGGCCCTGGTCGGCGGTGGTGTACAGCTCCCAGCCGAGTTCGCCGACGTAGGAGAGTCGCATGGCGGTGACCGGGACCGTTCCAACATAGGCCTGCTTGGCGCGGAAGTATTTGAGGCCCTCGTTCGTGAAGTCCTCGTCCGTCAGGGGTTGGAGGACCTTGCGGGCCAGGGGGCCCCACAGGCCGATGCAGCAGGTGCCGGGGGTGATGTCGCGGACCTGGACCGTTCCATCGGCCGGGAGGTGGCGGGTGAACCAGTCGAGGTCCAGGTTGCCGTTGGCGCCGACCTGGAAGCGGCCGCGGGCCAGGCGGGCGACGGTGATGTCGCTGCGGATGCCGCCGTCGTGGTCGAGGAGGAGGGTGTACGTGACCGAGCCGACGGACTTGGCGACCTTGCCGGTGACCAGGCCCTCCAGGAAGTCGGCGGAGCCGGGGCCGGTCACCTCCAGGCGTTTGAGGGCCGTCATGTCGTACATCGCGACGGTCTCGCGCGTGGCCTGTGCCTCGGCGCCGACGATGGGCGACCAGTACTGTGCCGCCCAGTCGTTCGGGGTGGGGATCGAACGGCCTTCCAGAAGGGCCGAGTTGGCCTCGTACCACTGCGGGCGCTCCCAGCCGTTCGCCTCCAGGAAGACCGCGCCGTGTTCCTGCTGGCGGGTGTGGAAGGGGCTGGTGCGGATCGGGCGCGGCTCACCGGACGGCTGGAGGGGGTGGAGGATGTCGTACACCTCGACGAAGTTCTGGCAGTCGCGGGCCAGGACGTATTCCGGGGCGAGTTGGTGCTGTTCGAAGCGGTTGACGTCGCACTCGTGGAGGTCGAAGGACGAGCAGTGGCCGTCGACCAGCCATTCGGCCATCGCGCGGCCGACGCCCGCCGAGTGCGTGACCCAGACCGCCTCGGCGACCCAGAAGCCCTTGACGTCCGGGGACTCGCCGAGGAGGGGGAAGTTGTCGGTGGTGAAGGAGAAGAGGCCGTTGATGCCCTCTTCGACCTTCGCGTCCTTCGTCGCGGGGAGCAGTGACTGTGTTTCGGTCCAGGCGGGCGCGAAGTCGTCCTCGGTGAACTTGAGGACGGAGGGCATGTCGTCGGCCTCGCCGACCGAGAGGATGTCGTCAGCCGAGATGGGCATCGGGCGGTGGCCGTAGTAGCCGATGCCGATGGCGTCGTAGCGGTCGCGGTAGTAGAGGTCGGCGTCCTGGTGGCGCAGGATCGGGCGGACGGCCTCCTCGGTCTGGCCGGCGAGGGCGGGTACTGGACCGGTCCAGGCGAGTTGGTGGCCGAGCGGGGTCAGCGGGAGGTTCATGCCGACCATGCGGGCGATCTTCGGGCCCCAGATGCCGGCGCAGCACACGACGATGTCGGCGGGGATCTCGCCCTGGTCGGTGAGGACGCCGGTGACGCGGCCGTCGGCCCGCTGGACGTCGAGGACTTCGTGGCGGGCGAGGAAGGTCACGCCGCGTTCGGTGGCCCGGCGGATCTGCGCCTCGACGGCGAGGACGGCTTTCGCGAGGCCGTCGGTGGGGACCAGGAGGCCGCCGAGGACCTTGTCGGGGTTGACGAGGGGGTGCTGCTGCACGCACTCCTCGGCGCTCAGCAGCCGGGCCTCCACACCCCAGGCGGTGATCCAGCCGTGGCGGCGGTGGAGTTCGGCGACACGTTCGGGGGTGGTGGCCACTTCGAGGCCGCCGACCTGGAGGAAGCAGGGCTTGCCGTCGACGTCGAGGGAGCAGAACTTCTCGACCGTGTAGCGCGCCAACTCGGTCATGGTCTTCGAGGAGTTGGTCTGGAAGACCAGTCCCGGGGCGTGCGAGGACGAGCCCCCGGTGGCGGGCAGCGGGCCCTGGTCGACCACGGTCACTTCGGTCCAGCCTCGCGCGGAGATCTCGTCCGCGAGCGCCGCCCCCACGACGCCCGCTCCGATGATGACCACTCGGGGTCCCGCCATCGCCGCACCTCCGGCTAGAAAGCAATCCGGTTGCTGTCTGCGCAACATGCTTCAGGTTGCGCAACTCAATGTGCCCGGCGCGAGGAGTGGGTGTCAAGGGGTCCGTGACGTCGGAAAACAGCCCGAAACACCGGCCTGAACACGCCGACACACAGCGATGCCCGGTGGGCGGTGCGCACCCTCGCGCACCGCCCACCGGGCAGGTCCAACCACGTTCCCGTCAGGGCTACTTGAGCCAGGCGTCGACCTTGGCCTGGTTGGCGTCGACCCACTTCTTCGCCGCGGCGTCGTCGGACAGCTTGTCCTGCGCTATGTACTTGGCCACGGTGTTCTGGTCCTCGTTCGTCCAGTTGAAGTTCTTCACCAGGTTGTAGGCGGGACTGCCCGACTTGGCGAACTTCGCGCTGACGATCTTGTCGAGGTCGTACACGGGATAGTCGCAGGCGATCTTCGCCGCGTCCGCGTCACAGCCCGTCGTGTACGCGGGCAGCGACACCTTCTTCAGCGCGACCTCGGAGAGGAACCACTGCGGCTCGTAGAAGTAGCCGATCACCCACTGCTTGTTCTTCTCGGCGGTACGGAAGGCCTGGATGAGCGCGGTCTCGCTGCCCGCGTACACCACCTTGAAGTCGAGCTTCAGGTTCTTCACGAGCGCGGCGTCGTTGGTGACGTACGACGGGTCCCCGTCGAGGAGTTGGCCCTTGCCGCCCGACTCGGAGGTCTTGAACTTGGACGCGTACTTGTTCAGGTTCTTGTAGTTGAGGATGTCGGGGTGGGCTTTCGCGAGCCACGGCGGTACGTACCAGCCGATGATGCCTTTGTTGCCGGTCTGGCCGGCCTCCACGGCGGTCTTCTGGCCGGTGATGTACTTCTTCTTGAGGTCGTCGTGGCCCCAGTTCTCCAGGACGGCATCGACCTCGCCGGTGCCGAAGCCCTGCCAGGCGATCTCCTCTTTCAGGTCCTTCTTGTCGACCGTACAGCCGAGTTGGTGCTGCGCGACGTACGCGACGACCGCCGCGTCCGCCTCGTAGCCCACCCACGGGTTGACCGCGAGGTTGAAGGTCCCGCACTTGGCCGAGCTGCCCGAGCTGCTGCCCGAGTCCGAGGACGTGTCGCCGACCTTCGCCCCGCCGCAGGCGGTGAGGGTGAGGCCGAGGACGGCCAGGCCGGCCGCGCCGGTTCGCCAGTGTCTTGCCATGGTGTCGTGCTCCTTTAAGCGCTGGTTCGGCGCGCGGCCGCCTGAGTGATCCGGTCGAACATGACTCCGAGCAGGACGATGGCGAGCCCCGCCGCCAGCCCCTTGCCGTACAGCTCGCCCTGCGAGAATCCGGCCACGACGTCGTAGCCGAGGGCGCCGGCTCCCACCAGGCCGCCCACAACAACCATCGACAGCACGTAGATCAGGCCCTGGTTGGTCGCGAGGGTCAAAGCGCTACGTGCCATCGGGAGTTGAACCTTGGTGATGATCTGCCAGGTGTTGCACCCGGCCGCGGTGGCCGCCTCGACGGTGGTCTCGGGAACGGCCCGCACCCCGTCGGCGGTGATCTTGATGGCGACCGGTACGGCGTACACGACGGCGGCGACGATCGCGGTGAAGCGGGTCGCGCCGAACAGCGCGAGGAACGGCACGAGATAGACGAACGGCGGCATGACCTGCGCCGCGTCCAACGTCGGCCGCAACAGCCGGTCCACCATCGCGCTGCGCCCCATCCACACGCCGAAGGCGATGCCGAACAGCATCACCAGCACGGTCGCCACGACGGTCGAGGCGAGTGTCGTCATGGCGTCCGACCACACACCCGTGCCGACAAGCAGCCCCACACAGACGGCAGTTGTGACCCCGGAGCGCCAGCCGCCGACCACCACGCCGATCCCGACGAGCGCGGCGCCGACGAGCCACCACGGGGAGTCGGTGAGCAGCGACTGGAACGGGTTGAGCAGTCCGTTGGTGATCGCGTCCCGGAAGGCGTTGGTGATGCCGGAGAGGTTGTCCTGCGCCCAAGTCGTCACGCTGTCAGCCGCGTTGGCGATATGAGTGCCCGCGGTGCCGTCGCCGGGGAACTGCGCCGCCCAGAGGTAGGTGTGCGACAGATAGAGGAGCACTACGACGCCCACCGCGCCCGAACCGAGCAGCGGGCGGCGCCACTTGAGGAACCGGCCGCTGGAATTCCGGGCCTGTTCCGCGCGTGTGCTGGACGCGGTGGTGACCCGGTCCAACACGATCGCCATGACGACGATGGCGAGGCCCGCGTTGAAGGCCGTACCGACGTCGAGCGACTGGAGGGCCTGCATGACGGTCTTGCCGAGGCCGGGTGCGTCGATCAGGGCCGCGATGGTGACCATCGCGAGGGCGGCCATGATGGTCTGGTTGACACCCATCACCACGGTCCGCTTGGCCATCGGCAGCAGCACCTTGAGCAGCGACTGCCATCGCGTCGACCCCATGGAGTCAGCCGCTTCCACGGTGGTCTCCGGTACGGAGCGGATGCCGTGCGCGGTGATGCGGATCGCGGGCGGTGCCGCGTAGATCACCGTGGCGATGACGGCGGAGGCCGGGCCGATGAGGAAGATCAGGGTCAGCGGTGCCAGGTAGACGAAGGTCGGCATCGTCTGCATGAAGTCCAGGAAGGGCGTCATGATCCGGTTGACCCGGTCGGACAGCCCCGCCCACACCCCCAGCGGGATCGCGAACAGCAGCGCCACGAAGACCGCGGAGAGGGTGAGCGCCAGGGTGTCCATGCTCTCCTGCCACAGCCCCTGCAGCCCGAAGAAGGCGAAGCCGGCCATGGCGAGGAGCGCGACCCGCCAGTTGCCCACGGCCCAGGACACGAAGCCGACGGTGCCGACGACACCGAGCCAGCCGATCTGCGGCAGCGGGCGGTCGCCGCTCGGCTGCGAGATCAGGTCCTGGACGAAGGTCACCAGGTTGTCGATGACCAGGCGGATCTCGTTGAAGAAGTACAGGAACAGCGGGTTGGAGTTGCGGTTGGCGCCGACCGAGTCGTTGAGGTCGTTGAACCAGCGGTGCAGCCCGGTGAGATCGGCCGCCGCGAGGGTCAGCGTCTGCTTGCCGCGCAGCACGGCGAACAGCACGAGCCACACGACCAGGATGGCGCCCACCATCATGGGCCGGGTCACCCTGCGCACGGCGGGGACCGTGGGAGGGGCTTCGGCGACCCGCTCCGTCTTCTCCGGTTTCTCCACGGCGACGGTCATCACGCGTCGCCTTCCTGCCCGGCGACGACCGCGAGGATCTCCTCGTCGCCGACGATGCCGAGCAGCTTGCCGTTCTCGACGACCTTGACGGGCTTGTCGGCCGCGAGCACGGCCCGGGTGGCTTCCCGTACGACGACGTCCGGCCCCAACTCGGGCCCGTCCAGGGCGTCTCCGTCCACGGCGGGACGCATGATCCAGCGCAGGGTGAGGACGTCACCGCGGGGCACGTCCTTCACGAACTCGCGTACGTAGTCGTCGGCGGGAGCGCCGACCAGCTCGTCCCCGGTCCCGCACTGCACCATCTTACCGTCGCGCATGATGAGGATGCGGTCGCCCAGCTTGAGGGCCTCGGACAGGTCGTGGGTGATGAACACCATGGTCTTGCCGACCTCGTGGTGCAGCCGGATGACCTCGTTCTGCATGTCACGGCGGATCAGCGGGTCGAGCGCGGAGAACGGTTCGTCGAAGAGGAGTACGTCCGGGTCGCCGGCCAACGCCCGGGCGAGACCGACGCGTTGCTGCATACCGCCGGAGAGCTGGTCGGGGTAGGAGTTCTCGTACCCGGAGAGGCCGACCAACTCGACGACTTCCAGGGCCCGTTTGGTGCGCTCGGCCTTGCTCATGCCGCGGATCTCCAGGCCGAACGACACGTTGTCGACGACCCTGCGGTGCGGCAGCAGCCCGAAGTGCTGGAAGACCATGGAGAACTTACGGCGCCGCAGCTCGCGCAGCCGCTTGGCGTCCGCGTCCCGGATGTCCTCGCCCTCGAAGACGATCTCACCGGAGGTCGGTTCGATCAGCCGGGTCAGACATCGCACCAGGGTGGACTTCCCGGAGCCGGACAGCCCCATGACGACGAAGACCTCGCCGGGCGAGACCTCGAAGTTCACATCGCGTACGGCGGCCGTGCAGCCGGTGCGGTCCATCAGCTCACGGCGCGTCAGCCCGCACAGTTCCTCGGAATCGGGTACCTGCTCGGCCTTCGGCCCGAACACCTTCCACAGCTTGCGCACGGATATGACCGGGGTGGGGCCCGAGTCCTGGGGCGTGCCGCGCCGCTGCGGCACCTCGGTCTGTGCTGGGGTCACGATCGACCTCTTTTCGGCGTTCAGCCGCGGAACCAGTGCTGCGGCCGGGGTTGGATGTTCTGCCAGATGTGCTTGGGCTCTCGGTACTCGTCCAGGCCGGTCGGTCCCAACTCCCGGCCCACGCCCGAGTGTCCGAAGCCACCCCATTCCGCTTGCGGCACATAGGGGTGGTAGTCGTTGATCCACACCGTGCCGTGCCGCAGCCGCCGGGCGACCCGCTGGGCCTTCCCCGCGTCCTGGGTCCAGACGGCACCGGCGAGTCCGAACTCGGTGTCGTTGGCGATACGTACGGCGTCGTCCTCGTCGGTGAAGCGCTCGACGGTCAGCACCGGCCCGAAGGACTCCTCGTGCACCACCCGCATGTCCTGCGTGCACGCGTCGAGCACGGTCGGCGGGTAGAAGTGCCCGTCGGCGAGGGCGAGTTCGGAAGGCCGCTCACCACCGCACCGCAGCACGGCCCCCTCGGCGATCCCGGCCGCGACATACGCCTCGACCTTCTCCAGGTGCTGCGCGGAGATCAGCGCCCCGGTCTCGGCCTCGGGATCGAAGGGCCCGCCGAGCCTGATCTGCCGCGCGCGCCGCACCACTTCGTCCACGAAACGGTCGTGCAGCGAGTCCTCGACGATCAACCGGGCGCCGGCCGAGCAGACTTGGCCCGAGTGCAGGAAGACGGCCGTGAGCGCGAAGTCCACGGCCGTCTCGAAGTCGGCGTCGGCGAAGATGACGTTGGGGTTCTTGCCGCCCAGCTCCAGCGCCACCTTTTTCACGGTCGCGGCGGCGGTGGCCATGATGCGTTTGCCGGTCTCCAGTCCCCCGGTGAAGGAGACCATGTCGACGGCGGGATCCTCGGAGAGCGGCGCACCCACCTCGGGCCCGGTACCGAGCACGAGATTGGCGGCACCGGCGGGCAGTCCCGCCTCCTCCAGCGCGCGCATCAGCAGGATGGAGGTGGAGGGAGTCAGCTCACTCGGTTTGAGAACGACCGTGTTCCCGGCGAGGAGCGCTGGAGCGACCTTCCAACTGGCCTGCAACAGCGGGTAGTTCCAGGGCGTGATCAACCCGCACACCCCAACGGGCTCGTAGACGACCCGACTTACGGCGTCGTCGCGCCCGGTGTCGATGACCCGCCCGGCGTCGGTCCCGCCGATCCCGCCGTAGTAACGGAAACAAGAGACGACATCGGCGATGTCGTACTCGCTCTCCACCAGCCGCTTGCCGGAGTCCAGCGACTCGGCGCGGGCGAACTCCTTGGCGTCGCGCTCGATGAGATCGGCGGTGCGCAGCAACAGCGCACCGCGCTCCCGCTCGGGGGTGCGCGGCCACGGCCCTTCGTCGAAGGCGCGGCGGGCGGCGGCGATCGCGGCCTCGGTGTCGGGACGCGTTCCCTCGGACACGGTCGCGGTGAGCGTGCCGTCGGCGGGACAGCGGATGTCACGGTGACCGCCGGCCACCGCGTCGCGCCATTCTCCGTCCACATACAGGTCTGCCACGTGTGGAGCCCTTCGAGCGAATTTCGTTGCGCATCGTGCACCGTATTGCTTGTGGTGGAACACCCTGGCGAATGTGCAGACATACGTCAAGGGGTTGGCAGATGACGATTTCGCCATGCGGCCCATTGCGTGGCCGCCTCTTGACCGCGAGCGGCGCGCGGCCCAACCATGTTGCGTATCGCTCACCACGTTGTGCAATACGCACCACTGTTACGCACCGACGGAGGCCATCCATGTCCCCTCGACCGCACCCCGGCCGCGAATTCGTCCTCACCCTCTCGTGTCCGGACAGCGCCGGACTGGTCCATGCCGTGAGCGGCTTTCTCGTGCGGAACTCCGGCAACATCCTGGAGAGCCAGCAATTCGATGATCGACTCCAGGACCGCTTCTTCATGAGGGTCCACTTCGACGTTTCCGATCCAAACGCCGACCTGAAAACTCTGCGTTACCGATTCGGCCCGGTCGCCGAGGCGTACCGCATCTCCTGGACCCTCCGGGACGCCTCCACCCCCACCCGGACCCTGCTCATGGTCTCCAAGTTCGGCCACTGCCTGAACGACCTGCTGTTCCGCCAGCGCACTGGTGCCCTCAACATCGAGATCCCCGCGATCGTCTCCAACCACCGCGACTTCGAGGGCCTCGCCGAGACGTACGGCATCCCCTTCCACCACATCCCGGTCACCAAGGACACGAAGGCCGACGCGGAGGCACGCGTGCTGGAGCTCGTACGCGACCTGGACATCGACCTGGTGGTACTGGCCCGCTACATGCAGATCCTCTCCGACGACCTCTGCAAGCAGCTCGAGGGCCACGCCATCAACATCCACCACTCCTTCCTCCCCAGCTTCAAGGGCGCCCGCCCCTACCAGCAGGCGTACGACCGCGGCGTCAAGCTCGTGGGCGCCACGGCGCACTATGTGACCCCCGAACTGGACGAGGGCCAGATCATCGACCAGGACGTGGTGCGGGTGGACCACTCGCTGGACCCGGATGAGCTGGTGACGGTCGGGCGGGACGTGGAGGCGCAGGTGCTGGCGCACGCGGTGAAGTGGCACAGCGAGAGCAGGGTGATGGTGTACGGGAATCGGACGGTGGTGTTTCGGTGAGGGTGGGGGGTGAGCCCGGCCGTGGGTGAGGGTGCGGGTGCGGCGGGTGCGGGTGCGGGTGCGGGTGCGGGCTGTATACGGCTTCTGGCAGCGGCACTTGGGGCACAGGCAGGCTGATCGTGCGGTGGAGTTGCGGTGAGAGTGGGAGTGAGGGCGGGCTAGGGTCGGCGGGTGCGGATGAGCGCCGCATACGGCCCCCGGCGGCGGCACTTGGGGCGCAGCACGGCGACGGCAGCCTGTCGGGGGCGACTTGGAACGCGGGCACGCACACATCAGCCTGTCCCGCGGCGACATGGAACGCGGACGCACACAACAGCCCAACCCGCTGCATCGCGGAGCGCGGGCGCGCACATCAGCCCGTCCATGGTGACTCGGAACGCGGGCGCGCACACATCAGCCCGTCGACAGCGACTTGGAACGCGGCCGGCGAATCCAACCGTCTGCGGCGACTCGAGACGCGCGCCGGTATCGTCCAGCCGTCGTGGCAGCTTGAAACGCGCGTCCGCAGCACCCAGCCGTCCCCGGCGACTCGAAACACGGGGCCACAACACCCGGCCGTCTGCGGCAACTTGGAACCCAGGCCGGCTATATCAGCCCGTCCGGCGTTTGAGGACGAGGCCCGTTCAGGGCCGATGCGGGGGTCTGGGGGCGGAGCCCCCGGCAACGCCCGCCGCAGCCGACCGCGCCCCAGGAGACGCCCCTAGGCGCCCAACCGCTCAAGCGCAGCGCAGCGCCACCGTTCGGTCTCCGCAAGCTGGTTGAACGTGAACACGTGCAGGCCCGCCACCCCCGCCGCCGGCCCGGCGAGCGCCCCCGCGCTACGGTCGAGCAACCGGTCGGGCGAGTAACCCCCGGGCGCGGCGAACCGTAGAAACCAGGACGCGTGCTTCGTGAGGAAGCGGGTCGACTCCCCCACTCCGATCTTCGTCGCCATGGCCAGCAGTTTCGCCCGCTGTACAGGCCCCGCGACGCCCACGTACAACGGCAGGGCGACGTCACGCCGCCGGATCCGCCCGACCCACTCGCCCAGCACGCGCGCGTCGAAGCACAGGTTGCTCACGATGTACGTGGCGTGCGTGCGCTTGTCCCACATGGCCTGGATGGTGAGGTCGTCGTGGATGAGGGGGTGGCTCTCGGGGTAGCCGGTGATGCCGACGCGGGCGAAGGGGCTGCCCAGCTCGCTGAGCCGGCGCAGCACCGGCAGGGCCCCGTCGTAGGCCCCAGCAGGCGGATCCGCGTCTCCGGCGGGTACGAAGACGTCGTCGACGCCCGTCTCCCGGAGCCGGTCCACGATGTCCTTGAGATGCGCGTCGTCCCGCAGCAGCCGTGCCGGCACGTGCGGGACCACGCGGTAGCCGTGCGCCGCCAGCCGTCCGACGAGGTCGAGGGTCGGTTCCAGGCCCTTGACCGGCGACGCCGTCACGGTGACGACGACATCGCGCGGTACATGGGCGAGGACCTTCTCCTCGGTCGCCTTCGCGGGCAGCACCTCGTAACGGACGTTAGACAGCAGCGTCTTGAGACCGTCGCCGCCCAACACGCCCTACCCGGCCTGCTTCTGGGCGTCGCGGTGCCGGTAGTACACCGCCGAGGACGGAGCGAGCGGCTCCTTGCCCAGAATCAGATCGGCCGCCTTCTCGGCGATCATCATCACCGGCGCGTAGATGTTGCCATTGGTCACGTACGGCATCACCGACGCGTCCACGACCCGCAGCCCCTCCACCCCGTGCACCCGCATGGTGCCGGGATCGACGACGGCCATGTCGTCCGTGCCCATCTTGCAGGTGCAGGAGGGATGCAGAGCGGTCTCGCCCTCCTTGGCCACCCACGCGAGGATCTCCTCGTCGCTCTCCACGGACGGCCCGGGCGAGATCTCCCCGTCGTTGTACGGGGCGAGCGCGGGCTGGTTGAGGAGCTTGCGGGCGACCCGGACCGACTCGACCCACTCCCGCCGGTCCTGTTCGGTGGACAGGTAGTTGAAGCGCAGCGCGGGGTGCTCCAGCGGATCCTTGCTCTTGATCTTCACCGAGCCGATCGCGTCGGAGTACATGGGCCCGACGTGCACCTGGTAGCCGTGGCCGCCGGCCGGCGACGAGCCGTCGTAGCGGACCGCGATCGGCAGGAAGTGGAACATCAGGTTGGGGTAGTCGACGTCCTCGTTGCTGCGGGCGAAGCCGCCGGCCTCGAAGTGGTTGGTGGCGGCGGGGCCCTTGCGGAAGAGCCACTGGAGGCCGATGAAGGGGGCGCGCCACTTCGCCATGTACGGCTGCATGGAGACGGGTTGCTTGCAGGCGTACTGGATGTACACCTCCAGGTGGTCCTGCATGTTCTCGCCGACGCCCGGCAGGTCGTGGACGACGTCGATGCCGAGCGCGGTCAGCTCCTCCGCGTTGCCGATGCCCGAAAGCTGAAGCAGCTGGGGGGAGTTGATCGCGCCGCCGCACAGGACGACCTCGCGGGCGCGCACCTGGTGGAGCCTGCCGCGGTGCTTGTACTCGACGCCGACGGCCTTCTTGCCCTCGAAGAGGACGCGGGTGACCATCGCGCGGGTGGTGACGGTGAGGTTGGGCCGCTTCCGCACCGGCTTCAAGTACGCCTTGGAAGCGGACAGTCGGCGCCCCCGGCTGACGTTGCGGTCGAAGGGCGCGAAGCCCTCCTGCTGATAGCCGTTGACGTCGTCGGTGCGCGGATATCCCGCTTCCTGCACGGCGTCGAGGAACGCGCCGAACAACGGGTTGGAGGCGGGCCCGCGTTCGAGGACGAGCGGGCCGTCGTGGCCGCGGAACTCGTCGTCGGGCTCGGCCGCGAGGCAGTTCTCCATCCGCCGGAAGTACGGCAGACAGTGCGCGTAGTCCCAGCTCTCCATGCCGGCGTCGGCGGCCCAGCGCTCGTAGTCCATGGGGTTGCCGCGCTGGAAGATCATGCCGTTGATGCTGCTGGAGCCGCCCAGCACCTTGCCGCGCGCGTGGTAGACGCGCCGGTCGCCCATGTGCGGTTCGGGTTCGGACTCGTACTTCCAGTCGTAGAACCGGCTGCCGATCGGGTAGGTCAGCGCGGCCGGCATGTGGATGAAGACGTCCCACGGGTAGTCGGGCCGGCCGGCCTCCAGGACCAGCACCTGGTTGGCCGGGTCCGCGGAGAGCCGGTTCGCCAGTGCGCTGCCGGCGGATCCACCGCCGACGATGACGAAGTCGTATTGCAGGGGAGCCATGATCTCTCGTCTCGCTCGCGCCGTAGATACGCGAGGCATGCTAATACGAGTACCGCTATACGCACTAGGTTGCGCGCCACGCAACTTGGAGGCCCAGGTTTCCGTACTGTTTCCCGGCCCCGGTCCCGCGCGGGACCGGGTGGACCCCGCGTTCCTCAGATGCTGAAGCGCTCCTTGCCGAGGAGGGGCCGGACCCGGGAGCGGAAGCCGGCCGTGCGGAAGGGTTGCTGGAGGAGGCCCGGGCGCAGGTGCTGGGCGAGTGCGGCGGCGATCATGCCCTGGTCGAGAGCGAGGACGTGGTCGCTGACGCGGCCGTTCGCGGTGTCGACGGAGTCGCGGAAGCCGTAGCGGTCGTCGTAGGCCCCGAAGTCCCGGGCCAGTGCGGTGAGGTTCGCGAGGGCCTCGGGCGCGGCGTACGGCAGGGCGAGGAAGGAGGCGTGCGGGGTGACGACGCCGAGGGAGTTGTAGCCGTCCTCCTGCATGCCGATCGCGTCCACGCCGTACTCGCGGTAGCCGCCCTCGGGGATGTTGGCCGGCGAGAAGCCCCAGTAGCCGTACTTCTCCTCGTCCAGGCCGTGTTCGATCTGGCTGCGCACGTAGCGCTGGTGGGTGGTGCCCCACGAGTTCGGCGACCAGGCGGCCTCGGGCACGAACAGCGGGACCATCAGCGCCTCGAACATCGAGCCGCCCCAGGTGGGGACGAGCTTGCGGCCGCGGTAGGTGTAGTGGCCCTCCCACACCCGTACGCCGTCGATCGTGACGTAGGAGCCCTCGGGTTCCTGTTCCTGTCCCATGCCGGGGAGCAGGGTGCGGAACAGGTGCCAGTAGTGCTCGGTGGGCAGCGAGTTGTCGGCTATGCCGAGGTAACTGGCCATCCTCGGTTCGGTGTTGAGGGCGCCGTAGTGGTGGCCGGTGGGTTCGCCCTTGCCGGGCTTGTCCGGCCAGAAGCCGCCGCGCAGTTGACCGGGTCCGGCGACCGGGTCGGCCGGGTCGTAGGGGGTGTAGTAGTACGACCAGTCGGCGTCGGCGAGGAGTCGGGCGACGCGCGGACGCAGTTCCGGGTCGGCGTCGGCGGCGATCTTCAGTCCGGTGACCAGCCAGGCGTTGTCGACGGTGGAGAGGAAGGGGCGCACCGGGTCGCCCGTCCCGGGCCAGCCGGTGAGGACCGAACCGTCGTACGCGTCGTACCAGTTGAACCAGAAGCCGTGCGCGCGCTCCAGCTTCTCGACCGCCGCGAGGGTGCGGGACAGCCGCTGGTGCATGACGGACCCGGAGATCACCGCGAGGCCGGCGGCGGCGACGGTCGACCACAGGCCGCAGCCGATGTTGGTCGGTGAGGTCTGGGTCGAGGGCACGGGGGTGCCGGTGCCGGAGACATCCACCGTGTCGGCGGTCAGGCCGAGTTCGGTGGTCATCGCGGTTATCGAGCGGTAGGTCGCCTCGAACCAGGTCCGCAGCGGCGCGCTCGCGGGGGCGGGGCGGCCGCGGGTCGACGCCGACGCGGAGACGAGGGGTGTCGCGGCTGTGAGGGCGGCGGCTCCCGCCGTGGCGGTGGTGAGGAACGTACGACGGTTCATGCGGGTCCAACTCCCAGGGGAATGCGGGCGGGACGGGCAAGGGAAGGGGTGCGTGTGCCGTCGTGTCCCGTGCGGGACGGCGGCGGGGCGGGAGCCGACGGGATGTCAGGGGCCCGTCGGCTCCCGGGACTTGGGGTGGGCTATGCGTTCAGGTTTGCCGTGCGCGGCAGTTCGCGGGTTCGGCCCAGGGCGCCGAGCCAGTCGGCGGACGGCTTGGCGGTGCGGGCGAAGGTGACCGGGTCCACGGCGATCAGGCCGAACGTCGGCCGGTAGGAGCCCCATTCGTAGTTGTCGAGGGCGCTCCAGGCGAGGTAGCCGGCGATGTTCAGGCCGTCGTCGAGGGCCGCGGCGACCGCGTCCAGGGCACCCGCGTAGTAGTCGATACGGCGATGGTCGTCGGCGGTGGCGATGCCGTTCTCGGTGACGATCAGCGGAACGCCGGGGCCGACGATGCCGGCGGTGTGACGCAGGGCGTGACCGACGGCCTCCGGGTAGAACTCCCATTGCGTGAGGGTGCGTTCGGCGTCCTCGGGCGCGGGGATCGGGCCGTCGGCGCCGATCCTGGTGCGGGTGTAGGACTGGACGCCGATCCAGTCGTCGTCGCGGGCGGCCTCGATGAAGACGTCCTCGCGGGGGTGGCGGTAGGCGGCGGTGACGTCCTCGGCACCGGGCAGCGCCTGGTAGACCTGGTTGGCGATGGTCCAGCCGACCTGGATGGCGGGGTCGATCGCCCGCACCGCCTTGACCGCGGCCCGGTGGGCGGCGATCACCGCGTGGGTGGTCTCCTCGTCCGGGGTGGGCAGTCCGGCGGGCGGGAAGCCCTGGTCACCGGCCTTGGCGGCGCCCGCCATCACGGCGATCATGTTGGGTTCGTTGATGGTGCAGACGTGGCGGACGCCGTCCGCGATGATCGGCGCGCACCGCTCGGCATAGCGGGCGAACAGGTCGGCGGCGCCGTCGGCGGTCCAGCCGCCGAGGTCCTCGAACCACTGCGGGACCGTGAAGTGGTGCAGGGTCACCATCGGGCGCAGGCCGCGCGCGAGAGCGCCGTCCACCATGCGGCGGTAGTGGGCGATCTCGGCACGGGAGAAGGTGCCCGGGACGGGTTCGATGCGGGCCCATTCGACGCTGAACCGGTAGTCGGTGAAGCCGAGTCGGGCGAGCAGGTCCATGTCCTGCTCCCAGCGGTGGTAGCTGTCGCAGGCGTCCAGGCTCGGCTCCTCGATGCCGGCCGCCGGGTCGTGTTCCTTGCGCCACCAGTCACTGTTGACGTTGTTCCCCTCGATCTGGTGGGCGGCCGTGGAGGCGCCCCACAGGAAGCCGTCGGGGAACGGGGTGGGAGTGTGACTCATGGTTCGTCGTGTCTTTCTGCTGGTGGGGGCGGGCGGACTTGCGGGGCCAGCGGCGTGTGAGACCAACAGGCCTGTGGGGCGGGCTACTTGAGCCCGGCGGTCGCGATGCCCTGGGTGAAGTGGCGTTGCAGTACGGCGAAGACGAGCAGCACCGGCAGCACGACGAGCAGGGAGCCGGCCATCAACATGCCGTTCCCGCCGCCGACCGTGCGGTTGGGATCGTTGGCGAACGTCGCCAGGGCCACCGGCAGCGTGTACTTGCCGGGGTCGTTGGTCGCGATCAGCGGCCAGACGAAGTTGTTCCAGGACCCGAGGAAGGTGAAGATCGTCAGGGTCGCCAGGGCGGGCTTGACCAGGGGCAGCACGATGCGCCAGAAGATGTACCACTCGCCGGCACCGTCGATGCGGGCCGCTTCGAGGAGTTCGTCGGGGATCGACTGCATGAACTGCCGCATGAGGAAGACCCCGAAGGCCCCGGCGGCGAAGGGCAGGACCAGTCCGGCGTAGGTGTCGATGAGGTTCAGCTTGGTCATCAGCACGTACAACGGCAGCACGAGCAGGTTGCCCGGCACCATCAGGGCCGCCAGGACGATGCCGAACACCTTGGAGCGGCCGGTGAATTGAAGCTTGGCGAGGGCGTAGCCGAGCATCGAGCAGAACAGCAGATTGCAGACGGTCACGAGCACCGCCACGATCAGCGAGTTCATGAAGTACCGCGCCATGTCCAACTGGTCCAGCAGCTCACGGAAGTTGGCGAGCGTCCAGTGGCTGGGGATCCACACCGGCGGGCTGGCCGTGAGGTCCTTCTTCGTCTTGAAGGCGGACAGCGCCATCCACAGGAAGGGTGCGGCCATGACCAGCAGCCCCAGCGAGGCGACCGTGTACAGCAGGGGTCCTCGGACCCGGCCAGGGCCGCGGCGGGTCGGGGCGGTCGCCGTGGGCGCGGTCATGAGGTGTTGTCCTTCAGCAGTCGGAGCTGGAGCACCGTGATGCCCATGATCACCACGAACAGGACGTACGCCATGGCGCTCGCGTAGCCCATGTGGAAGAAGTTGAAGCCCTCCTGGTACATGTCCAGGGAGACGGTCATGGTGGAGTTGGAGGGGCCGCCCTGGGTCATCACGAAGGGTTCCTCGAACACGTTGAGGTAGCCGATGGAGGTGATGACGGTGGCGTAGAGCATCGTCGGCCGCAGCAACGGCACGGTGACGCGCCGCAGTTCCTGCCAGGCGCCGGCGCCGTCCAGTCGCGCGGCCTCCCGGACCTCGGTGGGGATGGCCTGTAGTCCGGCGATGAACAGGACCATCACGGTGCCGAGGTTCCGCCATACCGCCATCGCGATCAGCGAGGGCATGGCCCAGGTCTCGGAGCCGAGGAAGTCCGGCGCGGTCAGGCCGAGTTCGGAGGCGAGACCGGCGACCAGCCCGTCCGATGGGTCGAGCACGAACCGCCAGACGACGGCGACCGCGACGATGGTCGTGACGACCGGGGCGTAGAAGCCGACGCGGAAGAAGGTACGGGCGCGGTCGATGCCGTTGTTGAGCAGGACGGCCACGAGCAGTCCCAGTACGACGGTCAGCGGGACGCCGACGACCACGAAGTAGCCGGTGTTGAAGAGCGCCGTGCGGAAGACGTCGTCGTCGAAGAGCCGTGTGTAGTTGTCGAAGCCGACGAACTCCGCCTCGAAGGGGCGGGTGACGTCGCGCGCCCCGAAGTCGGTGAAGCTCATCAGGAGCGTCGCGACGATCGGGAGGAGCATGAACAGGCCGAACAGCACGAGGAAGGGCGTGGAGAACAGCCAGCCGTGCAGGTTGTGCCGGCCCGGCGGACGGCCGCGACCCGGCCCTCGCGTCGGCCCAACAGGGGCCTTGGAAAGCTTGGTCGGGCCCGTGGCCGCGCTGTCGGCGGTCGATCCGGTCACCAGGGACATCGCTGTTACCTCACGAGCCCTTCGATCTGGGACTGCGCCTTGCCCAGCGCGTCCTTCGCGGACGAACGGCCCTGCGTGACCTGCTCGATGGCGGCGTCGACCTTGGAGGTGATCTCCGTGAGCTTCGGGTCGGACGGCGGGGTCTTGGCGCTCTCCAGCTGCTTGCGCCAGATCTTCAGGTTCGCGTCGGTGGCGAGGTCACCGGACTCCCAGGCCGCCTTGTTGGCGGGCAGGTCACGGGTGCGCTCGTACCAGTCGGCCTGGCCCTGGGCGTTGGTGAGGGAGGCGATGAACTCCTTCGCGGCGGCCTTGTGTTCACTGTCCGCCGAGATCGCGAGACTGGACCCGCCGGCCATCGACACCGAGGACGCGTCGGACGGCACGGGCGCGATCGCCCACTTGCCCTTCAGGTCCGGGTAGTTGTCGTCGAGCAGGGACATGATCCACGGCCCGCCGAAGAACATGGGCACGGAGCCGGTGTTGAAGTCCTTGGTGACGTCGTAGCCGGGCCGCACCGACTTGGCGCTGAGCCCCTTGTCGAAGTAACTCCCGTAGTTCTCCAGCGCCTTGACGGCCGCCGCGCTGTCGATGACGGGCTTGTCGTCCTGCGTGAGCAGCTCACCGCCCGCCGAGTACAGGAACGGGTAGAAGCTCTGCACGGTGTCCAGACCACCCGGCTGGATGGACAGCCCCCACTTGGTGCCGGCCTTCTCCTTGTACGCCTCGGCCGCTTTCTGCAACTCGGTCATGGTCGCCGGGGCGGTCTTGAGGCCGGCCTTGGCCGCGAGGTCGGTGCGGTAGTAGAGGACGCGGGTGTCGACGTACCAGGGGACGCCGTACGCCTTCCCGTCGTACGACACCTGGTCCCAGGCGGCGGGGAAGAAGTCGCCCTCCTTGGCCGTCTTGGTGTCGACCGGTTCGAGGACACCCATGTCGGCGAACTCGCCGAGGTAGGTCCCGCCCATCTGGACGACGTCGGGGAGCTTGTCGGCGGCAGCGGCGGCGACCAGCTTCTGGTGGGCCACGTCCCAGCCGACGGGGGTCACCTTGACGGTGATGTTGGTGTGCGTCTTCTCGTACGCCTTCGCGACGTCGGCGAGCTTCTCGCCCTCGGTGCCCATCGCCCAGACCGTCAGGGTCTGTTTGGCGTCGGCTGCCACCTCCGCGCCACCGGAACCACCGCAGGCGGTGAGGGTGAGCGCGGAGGCCACGGTGAGGGCGATCGAAGCGGTGGTGGCAGGACGGCGCATGGACTGCTCCTCCTTGAGCGTTCCGGATGTATGCGCTTCCTGTAAGCGCATACATCACTCTCGTGCAAGAATTCCGGGACGAGCAAGGGGCTCTCGGTCACGCTCCCGTAACGACTGGGACATCGGGCGATGACATGGAATCCGAGTCGGTTGATTTGCTGATTTAGCGCGCTTTGGGTGCCGCCGCACGGGGATGGTTCGGTGGATTCCCCGATGCGCTCGCGGGCGGTGATCCGCGACGATGGGTGGTCCTGGTGCTCCGCTCCTGCCCAGGGGGCTTGAGTCGACGCTCATGGTCTGCGTTGCGGGTCACCGGCCGTGGTCGCGTTTCTCTTTCGCGTACGGAGGCTGGGCGCCGGGGCTTCGCGCACCGAGGGGGATGCAGATATGACGAAGCGGATGGCCCTGTGGGGCGAGGAGCTTTTCCGGAGTCGGGAGTGGGAGCGGCGTCGCGGTCTGGCGCCGGAGAGTCATGCGGAACTCGGCCCGGCGCCAAGGGGGTTCGAGCCCTGCCTGCTGGCCGTGCTCCGGCTGTCGCTGGGGACGAAGCCGGACACTCGTGTCCCCACCGGGTGGTTCCGGCAGGCGCTCGCCCGCACGGGGTACCTCGCCCGTGCGGCCGAGTCGGCGTACACGATCAGTGACGAGGCCGAGCGGGGTGAGGAACTCCTGACCCTGGTGAAGGCCGCGGCCAACACCGAAGACCTCTGCGGCGCGCAGGAGTTGGCCGAGTCGATCACCGTGCGCCAGCTGCGGGACCTGGCACTGGTCGCCCTCGTACCGGCGTGGGCCCGGGCCGGGGAACGCGACCGGGCCGTCGCCGTGGCGGAGAGCGTCCGCTATCCGCACAACTGGGGGAAAGCCTGGGCCTTGTTGGCGGAGGCGGCGGCGGACGACGGTGACACCCTCGACGCACTCGAGTTCGCCGACCGCGCCGACGCCGAGGCGAGTTCCGCCGGCTTCGACGGGACGGGAGAGGTGCTTGTTCGTCTCGTGAAGGTGGCCGACGCCGCCGGTGACCAGGTCCGGGCGGCCATGCTCGCCGACCGCGTCGAGGACTTCGCGCGGTCCCACAAGCGGAGCCCGTGGACTCAACCCGGGCCACTGGCGGTGGTGTTGGCCCGGGAGGCGTTGAGAGGAGACCTGGACCGGGTGGATGCTCTGCTGGGCCGGCGGCTCGGCACCGGGAGTGGGAGCTGGGGCGAATCCGGGGGTGGGGGCGAAGGCCGAGCTGGAAGCGGGAGCGGGGGCGGAGGCCAAGCCGGAGCCGGAAGCCGAGTCGGGGGCGGGGGCCAAGCCGGAGCAGGAAACGGAAGCCGAGTCGGGGGCAGAGGCCAAACCGGAGCAGGAAACGGAAGCCGAGTCGGGGGCAGAGGCCAAACCGGAGCAGGAAACGGAAGTGGAGAGAGGTCATTGGACGGCGGCGATCCCGTCGACCAGAACATGGCCCGCCACGGAGACGCGGACCCGGACATGCTCATCAGATACCTGCCGGTGCCCAGTTCCCCTCTCGGCGCCTCGGACCTGGCCCATGTGCTGGACGCGGTCGCCGAATCCGCCGCCCAGGAAGTGGCCCTCACCCTGGCGGACCGGGCGGAGACACTGCTCGACACCACCGTCGGCTTCGATCACGACCTGCTGCTGAGCGCCCTGACCCTTCTGCTGGCCCGGCGCGGGCAGGTCGAGCGGGCCATGGCGCTCGCCGACCGGATCGACTCCCCCGCGGCGCGCGCGGGGCAACAGGCGGCGATCGTCGGCCAGTTGGCCCGCTACGGCGACACGGACCGGGCCGAGGCTCTCGCGTCCGAGATCACCGACCGCCGGGCGCGGACCCGGGCACTGATCGAAGTGGTCCGGGAGTTGGCCCGACGAGGCGATCCGGACCGGGCGGAGACCTTGGCCCGCTCGATCACCGACCGCTGGGCAGAGGGCGAGGCGTTGATCGCGGTCGTCCGGGAACTGGCCCGGCGTGGCGATCCGGAGCGCGCCGAAGCCCTCGCCCACTCGATCGCCTACCGCGCGACACGGGCCCGCGCGCTGGCCGTACTCGCGGAGCTGTCCGATCCGCCCCGCGCCCGCAGGCTTGCCGCGCAGGTCATGGTCCTCGACGACTGGGCGACTGCCCTGCCCTTGTTGGAGCGGCTCGTGCCCCGAGCGGTGGCGACGGTCGCCCACCATGCCGAGGAGCTGCTGCGCGATCGGGCGTGACGGGCTGCCCCGCCTCTCCTTCTTCTCCTTTTCTCCTTCTTGTCAGTGCCGATTGCGAGACTCACTCCATGATTCCGAAATTGCCCCTGAACAGCCCGCGTTGGCGTGACCTCGACGGTGTGACCGCCGAGGAGGTGCAGGCACTCCTGGCGCAGATGGCCTCAACGGCCGTCACCGGCGCCGACGCTGAATGGCGGCAGTCCTGGACGTACATGACCGACGACCTGATGGCCGACGGCACCGTCTACGACAGCGCCTACGCGGTCCTGCCCCATCTCGTCGAGGCGGCGGCGGAGTTGCCCCCGGATCAGTCCGTGGACTTCTGGGTGGACCTGGGCTTCATCGTGACCGCGGAGGACAGGCGTCCGGTACCGGCCGATCTGGAGGCGGGGTTCGATGCCGCGCTGCGGCTGGCCGAGCGGGCGGCCGCACGGAGCTTCCTCGACGCGGGCGCTCCCGCGAAGCTCTGCGGCCAACTCGCCCTGAGCTGCGTCGCCTTCGCCGGTCACCACATCGGCGCGGCGCTGTGGGATCTCGAACCCAAGGAAAGCTACCTCCAGTTGGTGTGTCCCGGGTGCGGGTCCGACACCGAGATCCTCAAGTTCTTCGTGGACCCGGTGCATCCGCCGTTCCAGGCCCCTGAGTTGCCTGATCCGGATCATCGTGTCCGTCAGGGGCAGCACCCTTGGGGTGAGGTCGCCGACGCTTTGCGGGGGGACACGCTCGGGCGGGAGTGGGAGCCCTTCCTGCGGGTGGCGCGTGCCGTCGCGGCGGCAGGGGTGCCCGTCGAAGCACCGGGGCCGGCCGTCCTGTGCCTGATCGCCGGGATGGTCGCGGCCAAAGGCACCCCGCAATGGGCCGGGAGCGAATGGGCCCGCCAACTGGCTTTGCTCACCGGGCACTTCCGCTGCTGGGACTGCGAACAGAGCTGGACGATCGCCGACGGCCTGGCGGAGAGCCCGGACGGCGCCAGTCCCCAGAGCGTCCCCGCGCAGGCATCGGCGGACGCCACCGGCAGCTCGGCCACTGCGGTGCGGCCGGCAACAGTTGAACCAACAGGCGGCGCAACCACCCGTCTACGGCAGGACGGGAACGTTCTCCTCACGGCCGACGGCACGCCCTGGGGCCGTATAACGGTGTTCTCTGATTCCGAGTCCCCTTTCTCCGATTCCGCACCGGGTTCATCCAGCGGCGTCGACTCCCTGACGGTAGTGGCCCTCCCCGATGGGCCAACGCTCGTGGCCGGTGCCTGTGTTGGCGCCGGAGACAAGGGCGTGGTGTGTCTGTGGGACGCGGCCGACGGCCGACTCGTCCATGGGCCGCTGGCCGGACATCACGACCGTGTCCGCGCGTTGACCGCGCTGCCCCTCCCCGAGGGCCGCGTCCTGCTGGCGAGCGGGGGCGGCAGCGGGTCGATCGGCCTGTGGGATGCCGTCACCGGGCGGCCGGTTCGCGAGCCCGTCGGCAACTGGCTCGGCGAGGTGACCGGGATGTGCGCCGCGCCCCTCGCCGACGGCCGGACCCTGCTCGTCACCGCCACCTCCCGAGGCGCGGTCCGCTTGAGGGATGCGGCCACGGGTGAACCTGTCGGGCGCCTCAACCCCTCCGGTCGTCCGATCCGGTCGCTCGCCGCCGTCCCGGCCTCCGGCGGACAGACGATGATCGCGGCCGCGGACACCCAGGGCGGCGTCCACATGTGGGACCCGGCCGTCGACGACCCCTGGGACCCGGGCGCGGCCGTGCAGTTGAAGGACCGCGCGCTCAGCGATGCCGGACACCGGGTGGCGGTCGTCGTGGCGGCGCCCACCGCCGACGGGACCCTGCTGGCCACCGGCGACGACCGCGGCGTGGTCATGCTGTGGGACCCGGCGACCGGAACGCCGGTCGGTGAGGGGCTGCCTCCCGCGACGGGCACCGCAGGCCCACCGGTCATGGCTGCCGCCACATCACACGAAGGGCGCGCCGTCCTGGTCATCGGCACCAAGCGCGGGCACGACCTGCGGGTGTGGGAACCGGCGACCGGCGCGGTGCGGCGGATATCCCTGGATGTGTCCGTCACCTGCTTGGCCGCCGTGGGTTCCGACGTGATCGTCGGACACGAGCACGGAGTTCTCGGACTCCCGCTCGCGAGGCGGTGAACCGACCCGTTCCGAACCAGCGGCGCCGGCCGAAACCCTGACCACCCGTCAGAAGAACTCGCCAACCCGTCCAGGATCTACGTCAGTTGGGTTCCGCTGCCCTCGGCCTCGCCGCATCCACAGCTGGCGCGGCGCACCACGGTGACCGGGAGCATCAGCGACACCGGCTCCCTGTCGGACGCCCCGCTGAGCCGCTGCACGAGCAGTTCGGCCGCCTGCTCCCCCAGCCGCAGCATGGGCTGACGCACCGTGGTCAGCGCCGGCCGCACGAGTCGGCCGAGCGGGATCCCGTCGAAGCCCGTCACCACCACGTCCTCGGGAACCCGTAGCCCCCGCCGTTGCAGCGCGTGCAGCGCGCCGACGGCCATCTGGTCGTTGGCGAAGACGAGGGCCTCGGGCAGCGGGCCGTCACGGTCGGCCAGGGCGTCCACCGCGTCGGCCCCGTCGGCCTGCCTCATCATCGGCATGCGCAGGACCGGTTCGTCGGCTGTTGCCACGTCTGCTGCCGCGCACGCCTCCAGGAAGCCCCGGAAGCGGGCCTCCACGTCCGGCGACTCCTCGGCGGAACCGATGTACGCCAGGCGCCGTAGCCCGTGGTCCTCGATGAGGTGGCGGGTCAGCTCGCGCTGGCCGTCGGAGTTGGCGACCTCCAGGTGGTCCAGGTGGTCGAGGTGGTCGCCGCCCTCGCGGGGCCCGGCGAGCATCACCACGGGCTGCCGTCTGGAGATCACCTCCAGCTCCTCGGTCGGTACGGTGCGCGCCATGACGGCGAACCCGTCGACACGTCCCGCCACCTTGGCCACCAGGCTCTCCGGCCCGCCCTTCAGCGAGGCGGCGATCAGCAGCGCGTAGCCGTGCCGACGGGCGGTGCGCTCCATGCCGCGGATGATCTGGTCGGAGTAGAGCATCGCCGCGTCGTCGTCCTCGGCGTCGGTCTCCTCCGCGTCCGGATCGGAGTAGTCGGGGAAGCACAGGCCCAGGACGCCGGTGGTACGGCTGGCGAGGCCGCGCGCGTTGCCGCTGGGTACGTAGCCGAGTTCCCGGGCGGCCGCGAGGACCCGCTCCCGGGTCTGGGCCCGCACCGAGTCGGGGTTGCGGTAGACGCGGGACACCGTGGCGATCGAGACGCCCGACCGGTTGGCCACGTCGTACACGGTGGGGACGGAACTCATGGGACGGAATCCTCATGTGGTCGGTGCGCATAGCGGCGTAGGCGCGTGATGTCTGCACGGGAGGCAAGCAGGTGATGTAAGCGCATTCACCCTAGGGGTTGGCCAGGTCAGGAGCAAGGCGCCGAGTCGGGGGGCGGCGGACTGGTCGTTTGTGAGTACGCGTACTCATGCCCCCGAACGCCCGGCCGCGTGACGATACAGATCGTCCGCACATGAGGCATCACCTCGTCCGCACACAGGGCATCACCGGCAGATCAGAGAGTCAGCAGCACGTGCTCAGCGCCTTCGCCCGTACCGTCGTCCCCCTCCTCGGCCGTCTGACGGTGACCACCGGGGCGGCCCGTACCGTCGCGCCCGGCAGCATCGTCGCGCCCAACCACACCGCTCTCGCCGATCCGGGACTCGTCCTGGCCGCACTGCACCGGCTGGGCGTCGAGCCGGTCGTCCTCGCCACCGCGGGACTGTGGAAGGTCCCCGTACTCGGCCGCCGTCTCACCCGCGAGGGCCACATACCGGTCCACCGGGGCAGCCGTAGCGCGGCGGCGGCACTGGACCTGGCGGCCGACGCCCTCGCCGCGGGGCGGGTCGTGGTGATCTACCCCGAGGGCGGACTCCCCCGCCGCCGGGACTCCGCGGACCACGGACCCGGGGCCTTCCGCACCGGTCTGGCCCGGCTCGCGCTCACCACCGGCGCGCCCGTCGTCCCGCTCGGACACGCGGGAGCCCGCCGGATCGTCTCCGGCGGGCGGGCGAAGCAGATCGCCGGTGTCCTCACCGCGCCGCTGCGCCGCCCGGACCTCCACGTCCACCTCGGCGAACCCGTCCATCTCACCGGAGACATCGACGAGGCAACCGCGCACGCCCGCACGGCAGTTGAGGCCGCCTGGCGGCAGGCGGTCGGTCGACTGCCGTCCTCGCGCAACGCCTCACTCCCCCGGACGTGAGGCAGCCGGGTCAGGCCGAGCCGCTCGTCGCGTTGCGGGCAGTCGGTCGGTACGTCGAGGAGCTGTCGCGCACGCTCCACATCACGTTCTCGCGCAGCCGCTCCAACTCGGCGCCGGAGCAACCGGCCCGGAAGCCGTGAAACGCCATGCTCGGCTCCAGCACCGGCGCCCCCGGCCCGGCGAGCGCACAGCCGTCCGCGACCCGCGTGCCGCGAACTCGGTTGGGTGAAGCGGGAGTTGGCGGGTGGCCGACGCTGTGGCCGGCCCATGAACCGACCGTGGGCCGGCCGCCACCCTCCATGGCTTCCCTGGCCTCGGACACCACCTCCTACCAGGCGAAAGAGCCTGATCAGAGTCTCCTCAGTAAAAACCTTGTACCGCACTACGCGTATAGTTTCGCTGTGAGCAACTACAGTCCAGATACTGAAACGACAGGTTCGCAGTCCGGCGGAGTGCAGTCCGTGGACCGTGCCATCAGCGTGCTGGAGATCCTGGCCCAGCGTGGCGAGGCCGGTGTCAGTGAGGTGGCCGGCGAGATCGAGGTTCACAAGTCGACCGCGTTCCGGCTGCTCGGGGCGCTGGAGGCGCGCGGGCTGGTGGAGCAGGCGGGCGAACGCGGCAAGTACCGGCTCGGCTTCGGGATCGTGCGGCTGGCCGGTGCGGTCACCGGCCGCATCGACATCACGCAGCAGGGCCGCCCGGTCTGCGAGCGGCTCGCCGAGGAGATCGGCGAGACCGTCAACATCGCCGTCATGCAGGAGCAGTACGCGATCAACCTGTACGAGGTCCGCGGCCCCGGCGCCGTCACCGCGCACAACTGGGTAGGAGAACTCACCCCGTTGCACGCCACCTCCAGCGGCAAGGCCCTGCTGGCCCACCTGCCCGCCAAGGAGCGCACCGCGCTGCTGGCGGAGGCCGGCCTGAAGAAGGTGACCCCGCACACCATCACCTCGAAGACCAAGCTGGAGAAGAACCTCGCCGAGGCCCGGGAGCGCGGATACACCTGGACGCTGGAGGAGTTGGAGCTCGGACTGCACGCCATGGCCGCGCCGGTGCGCAACCGCGACGGCGAGGTCATCGCGGCCGTCAGCGCCTCGGGACCGGCGTACCGGTTCACCGAGGAGCGTCTGCACGAACTCGCCCCGGTGCTGGTCAAGGGCGCCGAAGAGATCAGCCACCGCATGGGCTACCTGGGCTGAGCGTCCCCGGCGGCTCAGTCACCTCTGTCGGGTCCCGGTCCCGGGCGGCCGAGTCACCCCTGGCTGATCCCCAGGCGCTCGTTCACCCAGTCGTGGAAGGCGCCGATGTGGTGCTCGCTGGGCACCAGCACCCCGCCCTTGGCGTACATCCGGGAGCTCATCCCGGGCTGCGTACGCTCGCACGCCTCGAAGTCCTGGCGGTTGACCCGGTCGAAGAGCTCCACGGACCGGCTGACGTCCTTGCCGCTCTCGACGACGTGCGGGAGGTAGAGCCAGTCGCACTCGACGATCGTGCGGTCGACGGCCACCGGGTACATCCGGTGGAAGATCACGTGGTCGGGGACGAGGTTGATGAACACCTGCGGCCTGATGGTGATCGCGTAGTAGCGGCGGTCCTGGTCGTCGCTCACCCCGGGGATGCGGTCGAGGCCCTCCGAGCCGTCGACGGTGAAACCCTGCACCTCCTCACCGAACTCGGCGCCGTGCCCGACGTAGTACTGGGCGGCGTAGCCGTCGGCGAACTCCGGTAGTACCTCGGTGAGTTCGGGATGGATCGTGGCGCAGTGGTAGCACTCCATGAAGTTCTCGATGATGAGCTTCCAGTTGGCCTTGACGTCGTAGACGATGCGCCGGCCCACCGAGAGGTGGTCGATGTCGTAGTGCTCCAGGGACTCCACGTCGCCGAGCCGGGCGACGACCTCGCTGATGACGTCCTCGTCGAACGACGGGGGGTTCTCCGCCAGGTTGACCCACACATAGCCGAGCCATTCGCGGACGGCGACGCTCACCAGGCCGAACTCGGTGCGGCCGACGTCGGGCATCTTCGTGAGGTTGGGAGCCGCGACGAGCTTGCCGTTCAGGTCGTACGTCCAGGCGTGGTACGGGCATTGGAAGGCGCGTTTGACCTCGCCGGTCTCCTCGGTGCAGAGCTTGGCGCCGCGGTGCCGGCAGACGTTGAAGTAGGCGCGTATGGAGTTGTCGCGGGCGCGTGTGATCAGGATGCTCTCGCGGCCCACGTCGACGGTCCGGAAGGCGCCCGGTTTGGGCAGGTCGGAGGAGCGCACCGCGCAGAACCACATCGTCTCGAAGATGCGCTCCTGTTCCTGGGCGAAGATCTCCGGGTCCGTGTAGGAGGAGCCGGGCAGGGTGGCGATCAGGCTGTCCGGCAGGCTGGTCGAGGTCACAGTGCGCTCCTCCGAGAACGTCGTGGGTCGGTCATTCACGCGCCGGGCAGAGCGACTCCGGACGGTGTGGTCGGACGGTGTTGTACGGGTCAACTCGCCTTGGCGGCAAGCTGTTTGCGCCACCGCATGAACAGCCGCGGCTGGTTCATCGCGAGCACGGCGACCGGCTGCCCGGCCCGCCGGTAGACGGCGAGGAAACTGCGGTCGCCGGTGGCGCCCTCCTCGACGGTCACACTGTCGGCGCCGGCCGCGTGACCCGCGAACTGGATCTTCACGCCGTACTGGTCCGACCAGAAGTACGGCGGCCGCGGCGCCCCCGCCTCCACCGCACCCCACGCCAGCAACGCGGCCACGGCGGCTTCGGGCCGCTCCCGCGCCCCGGTCCAGTGCTCGACCCGACGGTGCGAACCCGCCTGCGGGTCGTACCAGTTGGCACAGTCCCCTACGGCGACCACGCCGGCGAGACTGGTCCGGCCGTCGGCACCGCACTTGACGCCGTTGTCGAGCTCGACGCCGGAACCTTCCAGCCACTCGACGCAGGGCCGCGCACCGACACCGACGACGACCATGTCGGCGGGGACGGTTCGCCCGTCCTCCAGCAGTACGGCGTCGACGCGGGCCTCACCGCTCAGCCCTTTCACCCCGACACCGCACAACAGCCGTACACCGTGGGCCTCGTGGAGGGCGGAAACGATGCCGCCCATGGTCTCGCCGAGCGGTCCCGCGAGCGGGGTCGGTGCCGCCTCGATCACCGTGACGTCGAGTCCGAGGGCGTACGCCGTGGAGGCGACCTCGGCGCCGATGAAGCCGCCGCCGATCACCACCAGCCGTCCGCCCAGGGCGAGTTCGTCGCGCAGGGCGCGGGCGTCGTCCAGGGTGCGCAGGGTGTGCACCCCGGCCAGTCCGTCCGTGCCGGGCAGGTTCCGCGCCACCGCGCCGGTCGCGACGACCACGCCGTCGGCCCGGACCTCCCGCCCGTCGTCGAGGAGCAACACCCGCTCAGCGCCGTCGACTTGGAGCCCGACGGCACGGGCGCCGAGCAGCCACTCCGCCCGCAGGTCCTCGTCGTCCATCTCCAGCAACAGATCGGCTTCGCTCACGGTCCCGGCGAGGAACTCCTTGGACAACGGCGGCCTGTCGTACGGGCGATGGGGTTCGTCGCCGATGACGACGAGCCGTCCGTCGTAGCCCTGTTTCCGCAGCGAGCGCGCCGCCGACAGCCCGGCCAGCGAGGCGCCCACCACGGCCACCGTCCTCACGCGGGGCCTCCGGCGAGCCGGGACGCGACGCAGGGCGGCAGGTTCGGGGCGTCCGTGGACGGCACGACGTAGATCATGCCGTCCTGGACGAGCACCTCGTGGGTACGCACCGGGCGCTTGGCCGGCGGGGCGTCGACGGCACCGGTCCGCAGGTCGAACTTCGAAGCGTGCAGCGGGCATTCCACCTCGCAGCCCTCCAGCCAGCCGTCCGCGAGCGAGGCGTCCTGGTGGGTGCACGTGTCGTCGATGGCGAAGACCTCGCCGTCGTCGGTGTGGAACACCGAAACCGGCGGATCGATGTCGAGCCGGTAGGCCTCGCCTCGCGGCAGATCCACGAGAAGGCACGCGGGAATCATCATGACACCTCGGTGCGTATAGCGAAACGGATTGCGGTAAGCGCAACGTCAGTTTGAGGGCGGCCCCAAACCGTTGTCAAGGTATTCAGAGGCCACGCGAACCCCTTACCCAGTGTTGCTTTTCACGCAACATCGCGCGCCCTCAGCAACACCAGGCGGAGCTCAGAACCCGCGGTCGATCCACTCCTGAAGGTGCGGGGCCTCGGCGGCGACCGTGGTCGTGTCCCCATGTCCGGTGTATACGACGGTGTCGCCCGGCAGACCGAGCAGCCGGTCCCGGATCGAGTCGACGATGGTCGGGAAATGGGAGTACGACCGCCCCGTGGCCCCCGGTCCGCCCGCGAAGAGCGTGTCACCGCTGAAGAGGGCGTTCAGCGCGGGCGCATACAGGCAGACGGCGCCGGGCGCGTGCCCGGGCGTGTGCAGCACGGTCAGCTCGACCCCCGCCACGACCACGACCTGCCCGTCGGCCAGTTCGGCGTCGGGCGCCCGGTCCGGGTGGGTCTGCTTCCACAGCGGCAGGTCGTCGGCGTGGAGCAGGACCGGAGCGCCGGTGCGGTCGGCGAGTCCGGGCGCGGCGTCGATGTGGTCGTTGTGCGCGTGGGTGCAGACGACGGCGACGAGTCGGCGGTCGCCGACCGCTTCCGCGATGGCGTCGGCGTCGTGCGCGGCGTCGATCACGACGGCCTCGGTGTCGTCACCGATGATCCAGACGTTGTTGTCGACGTCCCAGGTGCCGCCGTCGAGGCTGAACTGCCCTGAGGTGACGAGGTGTTCGATACGCGCGGCCATCACAGCACCACCACCGAACGCAGCACGTCGCCGCCGTGCATCCGCTCGAAGGCCTTCTCGACGTCCTCCAGCGCGATGGTCTCCGTGACGAACGCGTCCAGATCCAGCCGCCCCTGGAGATAGAGGTCGATCAGCATGGGGAAGTCGCGGGAGGGCAGGCAGTCGCCGTACCACGACGACTTGAGCGACCCGCCCCGCCCGAAGACGTCCAGCAGCGGCAGTTCGAGCGTCATCTCCGAGGTGGGCACACCGACGAGGACGACGGTACCGGCGAGATCACGGCCGTAGAAGGCCTGCTTGTACGTCTCCGGGCGGCCGACCGCCTCGATGACGACGTCGGCGCCGAAGCCGCCGGTCAGTTCGCGGATGGCCTCGACGGCGTCGGACTGCTTGGAGTTGACGGTGTGCGTGGCGCCCAGCGAGCGGGCCTTCTCCAGCTTCCGGTCGTCGATGTCCACGGCGATGATCCGCGCCGCACCCGCGAGCCGGGACCCGGCGATCGCCGCGTCACCGACACCGCCGCAACCGATGACGGCGACGGTGTCACCGCGTCCGACGTTGCCGGTGTTGATGGCCGCGCCGATGCCGGCCATCACGCCACAGCCCAGCAGCCCGGCGGCGGCAGCCGACGCGGCCCGGTCGACCTTGGTGCACTGTCCCGCCGCGACCAGGGTCTTCTCGGCGAAGGCACCGATACCGAGGGCCGGAGAGAGTTCGGTGCCGTCGAGCAGGGTCATCTTCTGCTTGGCGTTGTGGGTGTCGAAGCAGTACTGCGGCCGGCCGCGCCGACAGGCCCGGCAATTCCCGCACACGGCACGCCAGTTGAGGATCACGAAGTCGCCGGGGGCCACATCGGTGACACCCTCCCCCACCGACTCCACGACGCCCGCGGCCTCGTGCCCGAGCAGGAAGGGGAAGTCGTCGTTGATACCGCCCTCGCGGTAGTGCAGATCGGTGTGGCAGACCCCGCACGCCTCGACCTTCACCAGCGCCTCACCCGGGCCGGGGTCGGGGACGACGATCGTCTCCAGGCTGACGGGGGCACCCTTCCCCCGCGCGATGACAGCACGGACCTGGTGCGACATGGCCACTCCTCCGCTGGTACCGGACCTGAGCAGAACGTTGCTCATTACGGCACGCTTCGCGCGTGCCGCAACACAGCATCACGGAGGGCCGAACGGGGGTCAAGGATTCGGGCCGACGCTCACCGTCGGCATCACCGGCCGCCGAGCCCCCGCAGAAAGGTGTCGACGACCATGTCGGCGGCCTGGGCGGCGCCGAGGTCGGGCAGTTGCCGCGAAGCCAGGTGCATGAGCTGCGGCAGCAGTGAACTCGCCCACGCCGCCGGGACGTCGGCACGCAGGAGGCCCTCGCTCGTGGAACGTTCCAGGAAGACGTCCACCTCCCGGATCAGGGCGTCACGCCGTTCGCGGATCGTCTCGTCGGCCTTCATCCGGGTGAGCTCGACGGGCCACTTGCGATTGACGCCGATGATCCCCTCGACATAGCGGTGCAGGGCCACGGCGACGGGTGCCTCGCGCAGCCTGGCGTCCTCGACGGCCCGCTCGATGGCCTCGACCCGGGCCTCGTAGATGGCCGCCAGCAGTTCCTCGCGGGAGGCGAACCGCCGGTAGACGGTACGGCGGTCGACACCGGCCTCGGCGGCGATGGCGGCGATGCTCGCGCCCGGGTCGGCGGCGAGCATGCGCGCTCCGGTCGTCAGGACGGCTTCGAGGTTGCGTACGGCGTCGGCTCTCACACGCCGAAGTATAGCCAGCTATCACCACACGCCTGGGGCGGTGACATTCATAAGTGCTACATTGAAGTGGCAGATATCGAAAATGATCACCCTTGGACTCCCCGGGAGAGCGCACATGATCACCTACGACCGACTCTTCATCGCGGGTTCGTGGACCGTTCCAAGCAGCCCCGAGCTGCTCGACATCCGGTCGCCGCACGACCGCACGGTGATCGGCCGCGCCGCGCAGGCCCGCCCCGCCGACGTGGACCGGGCCGTGGCCGCCGCCCGCGCCGCCTTCGACGAGGGACCCTGGCCGCGTACCGCGCCCGCGGAACGCATCGCCGTCATCCGGAGGCTCAACGCCCTGCGCGAGGCCGACGCCGAGAAGATCGCGGCGCTGATCTCGGCGGAGAACGGCTCGGCCGGCTGGTTCACGCTGGCCGGGCAGCCGGGACTCGGCAGGCAGGCGGGCGCCTACCTCAAGGCGGCCGAGGAGCTCGGCTGGGAGGAGACCCTGGCCCCGTCCGACCCCGGCTCCCCCACCCGGAGCGTGCTGCGCCGCGAGCCCATCGGTGTCGTGGCCGCCGTCATTCCGTGGAACTCCCCGTTCTCCGCGGCCCTGGCCAAGGTCATCCCCGCACTGCTGGCCGGGAACACGGTCGTCCTCAAGGTGTCCCCCGAGAACTCGCTCAGCATGGGCTTCCTCGCCGAACTCCTGGAACGGTCCAGCCTGCCGGAGGGCGTGATCAGCATCCTTCCCGCCGACCGCGAGACCAGTGAGTACCTGGTGTCGCACCCCGACGTCGACAAGATCGCGTTCACGGGCTCGACCGGGGCCGGCCGCAGGATCGCGTCCATCGCGGGCGAGCAGCTCAAGCGGGTCAGCCTGGAGCTGGGCGGCAAGTCGGCGGCCGTCGTCCTGGACGACGCCGATATCGAACTGGCCGTACAGGGACTGAAGTTCGCGTCCCTGCTGAACAACGGCGAGGCCTGCATCGCACAGACCCGAGTCCTCGCGCCGCGCAGCCGGTACGAGGAAGTCGTCACCGCCCTCAAAGACCTCGTCGAGTCGCTCAAGGTGGGCGACCCGAGCGACCCCGACACGTTCATCGGCCCGATGGTCCGCCCCGACCAGCAGCAGCGCGTGCGCGACTACATCGAACTCGGCATCAAGGAAGGCGCTCGGCTGGTCACCGGCGGCCCCCAAGTTCCGCCCGGCCTCGAAGGCGGCAACTACGTCACCCCGACCGTCTTCGCCGACGTGGACAACTCCATGCGGATCGCCCAGGAGGAGATCTTTGGACCGGTCCTCGTCGTCATCCCCTACGACGACGAGGACGACGCCGTACGGATCGCCAACGACTCGGAGTACGGCCTCTCCGGCGGAGTATGGTCCGCCGACCAGGCCCGTGCGCTCGCCGTGGCCCGCCGCCTGCGCACCGGCACCGTCACCGTGAACGGTGCGCCCATCGCCTTCGACGGCCCCTTCGGCGGCTACAAGGCCAGCGGAATCGGCCGTGAGTACGGGGCAGTTGGGCTCGCGCAGTACGTGGAGTACAAGACCGTCACGCTGTGACCCGGCGTCGGCCTCGGCAACATCGTTGCCGTTTCAGCCGCTGCTACGAGGGCGGGACTTCCGCCGCCTGCGCGGCTGCCATGTCGAGGTCCAGCCACGCTTCCTCGGTCAGGTCGGTCGCGGTCCAGCGGGCAGCGGACACGACCTCCTCGGGAGTACGGAAACCCGCGACCACACAGGCCACGCCGGGGTCGCGCAGCGGGAACCGCAGGGCGGCGTGCGGGAGTTCGGTGCCGTGTCGGGCGGACACCCCGGCAAGAAGCCGGGCGCGGCGCAGTGCCGATTCCGGGGCGGGGCCGTAGTCGAAGGTGGCGTCACCCTGGGGGTAAGGACGGCTGAGCAGACCGGAGTTGAAGGGGGCGGCGGCCACCACCGCGACCCCGCGTTCGGCGCACGCGTCCAGCAAGGGGCGGGCGGTGCGGTCGAGCAGGGTCCACCGCCCGGCCACCATGACGGCGTCGACGTCCGCCTCCGCGACGACGCGCAGCAGCGGGGCGACCGTGTTCATGCCGACGCCGACGGCGCCGATGACGCCCTGGTCGCGCAGAGCGGTCAACGTGGGCAGGGCATGGCCGAGGGCGGCATCCAGGTGATCGTCGGGATCATGGACGTAGACGATGTCCACATGGTCCAGGCGCAGACGGTTCAGGCTGTCCTCCAGACTTCGCAGTACACCGTCCCGTGAGTAGTCGGGGCGGCGGACCAGCGTGTCGGGTACGGCGAAGCCGGCCGCCGCCAGGTCGGATCCGGTGGGTGCCGGGTGGGGTTCCAGCAGTCGGCCGACCTTGGTGGAGATGGTGAACTCCGCCCGTGGACGGTGGGCGAGGGCATCGCCGAGCCGCCGTTCGGACAGTCCGAGGCCGTAGTGCGGGGCGGTGTCGTAGTAGCGCACCCCCGCGTCCCAGGCGGCATCGAGGGTGGCCTGTGCCTGGAAGTCGCCGATCGGGCTGTGGAGATTGCCGACGGGGGCGGCACCGAATCCCAGCGTGCTGACCTGGACTCTCGTACCACCGAGTGGGCGTGTCCTCACGAGGTTCCCGCTTCCACGGCCTTCGCCGCATAGGGAAGGATCTGCTTCATCTGGCAGGCAGGACCCTAAGGATGGGATCCATTTCGCGCAACATCCCGGCAGAGCTGCGTAGTTCATCATGTTTTGTCGGTGTATTCGCGGGACTTCTGCCTGAGATGCGTCCGATCTCTTCCCAACTCACAGCCGCAGTGCCATATTGGCCGCGGAAAATGAACCTGATTAATCCGTGACGCAAGAGGAGATTCGCCTTGGGCGACTCAACACAGGCCTACCGTCCGGGGTACGAGCTGGTCGCGGAGCAGCTGCTGGAGTACATCGCGCAGCAGAACCTGCGGCCCGGCGACCGCCTCCCCACCGAGCAGGGCCTGGCCGAGATCCTGGGAGCATCCCGCAACGTGACCCGGGAGGCCGTGAAGGTGCTGGCCGCCATCGGCCGGCTCCAAGTGCGGCGCGGCGCCGGTATCTTCGTCGCCGCCTCGGTCGGCGGGCTGCTGGACGACGAGCTCTCGCACTTCCGGCCGACCAGCATGGAAGACGTCCGCATGCTCCTGGACTACCGCAAGGTGATCGAGTCGGAGACAGCTCGCCGTGCCGCCTCGCACGCCACCCCGATCGAGGTCCGGGCCATCCGGGAGAGCGCGGAGAGTTCCCTGACGGCGGCCACGATGGACGACGTGGACACCTTCGCCAAGGCGGACGCGGCCTTCCACGACTCGGTGGGCGCCGCCTCGCACAACGTGTTCCTGAGGGCGAGCGTCGCCGGTGTGCGGCGCCTGGCGTCCCAGTCCGACGTGCTGCTCTTCCACGGTGACGTGCCCGGATCGCTGGAGGTCGCCGCGCATCAGCATGTGGCCATAGCGGAGGCGGTCGCCGCGGGGGCGGCCGATCTCGCCGAGCGGCTGATGGTGGAACACATCGGCACCACGCAGAGCCAGTTCGAGCGGAAGATCCGCGACCGGCTGTTCAGTACCGACGCTCCCGCGGCCCCCGAGGGGCCTCCGGAGGGCTCGCAATAAGTGGCAGCACCGGGGCTCCACCGCCGTCCACGGCGGCGGCAGCCCCGTAACCCGGCCGACCCCGCATGTGCCGCGGCACAGCGATCGGGCCGCCCGACGCCCTGAAGTCCCGGTGGACGACCGGGACTTGCAGGTATCAACCTCCCTCAGGCGATTGGATACGCGTGTCTCATCCGTCTGCGCGCAGGGGCGCCTTCGTGCCGCTGCGAAGAAGTTTCACGGCCGTCTGTTCGGTGGCCGTCGTGGCGGCCCTGCTGAATGCCGGGCCGGCCCAGGCGGCTCCCCGGTCGCCGGACCTCGATGTCTATGTCTCCCCGACCGGCCGGGACGTCGGCTCCGGTACCGCCGCACACCCCTTCAAGACCCTCGACCACGCGCGGGACTACGTACGCGCCGTCAAGCAGAAGGCCAAGGGCGACATCCATGTCCGGCTCCTGTCCGGCACCTACCAGCTCAGCCGCACCTTCGCCCTGACCGCCCGGGACTCCGGCCGCGACGGACACCGGATCTTCTACGAGGCCGCCCCCGGCGCACACCCGGTGATCAGCGGGGGCAAGCAGGTCACCGGCTGGACCCCGGCCGACTCGGCGGGCAAGGTCTACAAGGCCAGGGTGGGCGACATCGACACCCGACAGCTGTATGTGGACGGCGAGTTGGAGACCCGGGCGCGCAGCGGCAAGAACCCCGCCGGCTTCAGCCAGACATCCACCGGCTACGCCTTCACGGACTCGAGTCTCAACGCGTACAAGCGTCCCTCGGACCTGGAGGTCGTCAGCTCCTGGGGCTGGAAGCTGATGCGCTGCCCCGTGCAGTCGATCGCCGACAACAAGATGACGATGCAGCAGCCGTGTTGGCACAACGCGCATCTCCAGCAGGGCCAGGAGATCCAGAACCCGACCTGGCTGGAGAACGCCCGCGAGCTGCTGGACACCCCCGGTGAGTGGTACCTGGACAAGGGTGCGGGCGAGATCTACTACATGCCCAAGTCCGGCCAGAACCTGTCCACTTCGACAGTCACCGTGCCGCTCGTGCAGGACCTGGTGGACCTCGACGGCACCAGGACCGCCCCGGTCAGCAACGTGTCCTTCCGGGGGATCACCTTCTCCAACTCCACCTGGCTCGCGCCCAGTTCCTCCGAGGGCCTCATCGAGGGCCAGGCCGGTTTCCGGATGGTCGGCAACGACCCGACCTTCGACGCGACCCGCCTGAAGTGGCGGAAGACGCCCGGCGCCGTCAATGTCAGCTACGGCCACGGGATCGGCTTCGAGGGCAACACCTTCACCCATCTCGGCGCGGTCGGGCTGAACTTGAACACCGGTACGCAGGGCACCGACATCACGGGCAACGTCTTCCGCCAGATCGCCGCCACCGGCATCCAGATAGGCGGGGTCGAGGTGATCGACGCCCACCCCGACGACCCTCGGGACATCACCAAGGACACCCGGGTCGCCAACAACGTGGTCACCAAGGTCGCCGACCAGTACAACGGCTCCATCGGCATCCTGGCCGGCTACACCGACCACACCACCATCACCCACAACAAGGTCTACGACCTGCCCTACACCGGCATCTCCGTCGGCTGGGGCTGGGGCCTCACCGACCAGGGCGGCGACACCAACTACCCCGGGAATCTGGGCGTTCCGATCTGGGACACCCCCACGACCAGCCGTGACACCAAGGTCACGGACAACGAGATCTACGACATCATGAAGTCGCAGGCCGACGGCGGCGCCATCTACACGCTGAGCTCCAACCCCGGCGGCGTGGTGTCCGGCAACTACATCCACGGCACACCGCCGCCCGCCTACGGCGCGATCTACCACGACGAAGGCAGCCGGTACTGGACGAACACCGGCAACGCCCTGTGCGACGTCGCCTACCAGTGGCTGTTCCTCAACCACGGCATGGACATCGACGCCACGGGCAACTTCACCACCCAGCCCGCCTACTCCACCCAGGCCAACAGCACGGGCAGCACCATCACCGGCAACACCACCGTGGACTCCTGCGCCCAGCTCCCGGCCTCCATCGTCAACAACGCGGGCCTGCAAGCGAGTTACCGCCACCTCGACCCGGACCCCGCCGTCCCCGACCACCAGGCGCCCAGCAGTCCCGGCACGCCGAGCGCGGTCACCGACTTCCCGACGATCGCGGACCTCAGCTGGGCCGCGTCCACCGACGACACCGCCGTCACCGGCTACTCCGTCTACCGCGACGGCAAGCTGATCAGCGCCACCGGCAAGACCTCGGTGCGCCTCCCGGGCCTGACCGCGGGCAAGTCGTACACCTTCAAGATCACCGCCCGGGACGCCGCCGGCAACGAGTCCCAGCCCAGCCAGGCGCTCAAGGTCACCATGCCGTCCGGCTCCGACCTCGCCCTCAAGAAGACGGTCACCGCCTCGTCGTACTCGGAGGCCAACACCCCGGAGAAGGCGGTCGACGGAGACCTCTCCACCCGCTGGGCGCAGGGCCTGGGACTGCCCGACCCGTCCTGGATCCAGGTCGACCTCGGAGCGTCGTACGACGTGAACGGCGCGATCACCACCTTCGAGAAGGCGAGCGGCTACAAGTACCGCATCGAGGTCTCCCCCGACGAGGTCCACTGGCAGACCCTCGCGGACCGCACCGCCGCGAACACCACGGCGGCGACCGACTACGTCCACTCGGACACTCCGGTCGCGGGCCGCTTCGTACGGCTGACCGTCACCGGCTCCAGCTGGAACGGCGGCAGCATCTACGACTTCCAGGTCTACGGCACCCCCAGGACCGTCACGGACCACACGGCCCCGACCGCCCCCGGACAGCCAACGGTCAAGCCGCTGCTGCCCAGCCTGGTCGATGTCGGCTGGCCCGCGGCCACCGATGACACCGGCGTCACCAGCTACGTCGTCTACCAGGACGGCAAGCGGATCGCCGTCACCGACGCCACGACCCTGCGGGTCTCCGGCCTCACCGCCGCCACGTCGTACTCCTTCACCGTCGTGGCACGCGACGAGGCGCTGAACGCCTCCGCCCCCAGCAAGGCGGCAGTCGTCACCACGCCGGCCGACAACGACCTGGCCCTGAACAGGACGGCGACCGCGTCCTCCGAGTCGGAGGGCTACGCCCCGGCGAAGGCGGTCGACGGCGATCTGTCGACCCGCTGGGCGCAGGGCCTGGGGCTGCCCGACCCGTCCTGGCTCCAGGTCGACCTCGGCAAGGACACCACCGTCTCCACCGTGGTCACCACCTTCGAGTTGCCCAGCGGCTACAAGTACCGCCTGGAGTACTCCACCGACGGCCAGAACTGGTCGCCGTTCGAGGACCACACAACCGAGAGCACCACCGCGCGGACCAACTACGCCTTCGCCGGCACCCCCGTCACCGCACGCTTCCTGCGCCTGACCGTCACCGGTTCCAGCGGCAACGGCGGCAGCGTCTCCGCGCTCCAGGCGTACGGCGGCTTCTGAGCACTCCGATGCGGAGTACTCCGCTTCCGGATACTCCGCGTCCGAGCCGAAACCTTTCTCCCTACAGAAGACGAAAGCCAGGATGAAGATCACCCATGTCGAAGTGCACCGGATCGATGTTCCGGCAGCCAGTCCGCCCTTCCGCTGGCGCGACGGGCTGAGCGGCAGCGCTCCGGTGGGCGACGGCGCGGTCCTGCACATCGGGACGGACGAGGGGGCCGAGGGCGTGGCGGTGTTCGCCCGTCCGGGCGCCCACTCCACCCTGCGGGACCTGGTGGACCGGGTCTTCCGCCCGGAACTGGTCGGAGCCGACCCGTTCCAGCGGGAGTGGCTGTGGCACCGGGTGTGGGAGCTGGACCGTATCCACGAACTCCCGCTCCCCGCCCTGGGCTTGATCGACATCGCCCTGTGGGACCTGGCCGGCCGCTACCACGGCGAACCGGTCTGGCGCCTGCTCGGCGGTTTCCGGGACGCCATCCCCGCCTACGCCTCCACCTCGACGTTCGCCGGCATCGCGGAGTTCCTCGACGTGGCGGACCAGTGCCTGGGGCTCGGCTACCGAGGCATCAAGCTGCACGCCTGGGGCGACGCCCGCCGTGACGCGGAACTGTGCCTGGCCCTGCGCGAACACGTCGGTCCCGACGTCCCTCTGATGTACGACGGTTCGGCGGGCTTCGACCTGCCCGACGCGATCCGGCTGGGGCGGGCGCTCTCCGAGGCCGACTACCTCTGGTACGAGGAGCCGATGCGGGAGTTCAGCATCTCCGCGTACCAGAAGCTGGCCGAGGTCGTGGACGTACCGCTGCTGGTGGCGGAGACCTCCGACGGAGCGCACATGAACGCGGCGGACTTCATCCGCTCCGGTGCCGCCACCTTCGGTGTCCGGGCCGGCACCACCCTCCGGGGCGGCATCACCGGCGCCATGCGCACCGCGCATCTCGCCGACGCCTACCGGCTGCGCGCCGAGGTGCACGGTTCGGACATTCCCAACCACCACCTGTGCATGGCCATCTCCAACACCACCTACTACGAGTCCCTGGTGACCTCGGTGAACGTCGTCCGGGAGCGCCATGTGGACGACCAGGGCCTGGTGCACGCCCCCACGGGGCCCGGCATAGCCCTTCCCCTCGATTTCGGCTACGGCAGCCAACTCCTGCCGTTCGTCGAGCAACCGCGCTGAGCGGCGCAAGAACAGAAAGGCAAGGCAAGACGATGGAGTCTTCCCGATCTCGGAGAACCGGCCGGCGTCACTCGCTGCTCCGCGCGGCGGCCGTCACGCTGTCCCTGGCCACCGCGGCCGCCCTGGCCGGCTGTGCCAGCGCCGACACCACCACCCCTTCCTCCGCCAAGCAGTCGGCGTTCAAGCCGGCCACGCAGAAGGACGGTTCGCAGATCACGGTGTGGGCCGACTCGACCCGGCTGCCGTCGGTGCAGGCGTACCAGAAGTCCCACCCCGACGTGAAGATGAAGATCGTCACGTACGACGGCGGCGCCGACGGATCGACGTACCTCCAGTCGAAGGTGCAGCTGTTCGACAGGACCGGCAGCGGATGGCCGGACGTGGTGTTCGGCACGCCGACCGACGTGACCTGGGCGTCGGAGGCCACCAAGCCCGGTGCGCGGCCGTTCGCCGCGCCCCTGGACGAGAAGCTCGTACCCCAGAGCACCCTGGACGGCTTCGCCAAGGGGTCCCTGACGCCCTGTCAGTTCAACGGCCACACCTACTGCATGCGCAACGACATCGCGCAGGTCGTCCTCTGGTACAACAAGTCCCTCATGGACAAGTGGGGTTACCAGGTCCCCACCACATGGGAGGACTACGAGGCCCTCGGCACGAAGGTCGCCAAGGAGCACCCCGGCTACCTCGTCGGCTCGGTCGGTGACACCAACTCCCATGAGTCGTACTTCTGGTCGGGCCAGTGCCCGGCGTTCAGCCTGACGAAGCCGGACACCCTGCGCACCGACCTCCAGGACCCGAAGTGCACCCGGATGGCGACACTGCTGGACAAGCTGATCAGCGCCAAGGCCATCACCACGCAGGGCTTCTTCAGCCAGGGCTTCGCCAAGAACAGCGGCAGCAAGGTCCTGATGGCCTACGGCCCCTCCTGGTACGGCCAGTACCTCTTCAAGGCCGGTTTCAAGACTCCGGCCAAGCAGATCGCCGCGGCGCCTCCGCTGACCTGGAAGGGGGAGAGCACGGCTGCCACGGGCAACGTCGGCGGCGGTGTGTGGATGGTGTCCTCGCACAGCGCCAACCTGAAGGCGTCCTCGGACCTGGTCACCTGGCTGACCACCTCGGACGAGAACCAGGCCACCGCGCCCACCTATCCGGCCTACGCCCGGGCCGCGAAGGCGTGGCTGGCCAACCCGGCCAACAAGGACTACTTCGCCAATGACGTGAGCGGGCCGTTCGAGCAGGCCGCGAACGAGGTGTGGACCGGCTGGTCGAACACCAGGTTCTCGGACTCCACCGCCTGGTCCAGCGTCGTACTCCCGGCTCTGACCGCCGGAAAGACCCTGACCGAGACGCTGCCGGCCTGGCAGCAGGAGATAGCCGGCGAGGCGAAGACCCAGGGCTACAAGGTGGTCGGTCAGTGACCCTGCTGGAGACCGAGCGCGTCACCGTCTCCGCCCTGCGCCGTGGCACCACGCCACGGCGCGGGGGCCGCGGTAGCGCGGGCTACTTCTTCGTCGCGGGCTACGCGCTGCTGCTGCTCGCGTTCGGCGTCTTCCCCACCGGGTACGCGTTCTACCTGTCGCTCACCAACGACCGGGGCCAGTTCACCGGGCTCAACCAGTTCACGAAGGTCGTCCAGGACTACCGCTTCGCCCCGGCCTTCACCCACATGCTGATCTATCTGGTCCTGTGGCTGGTGACACTCGTCGTCCTGGTCGTGCTGACGGCCGTGGTCCTGCGCAGCCGCGTGCGTCCGGGCACCTCGGCGCTCTTCCGCTTCCTCTACTACATCCCCGGCGCCCTCGCCGGAGTGGCGAGCGTGCTGGTCTGGCTGTTCATGCTGGACCCCGATGTCAGCCCGGTGTCACGGCTGTTGACCGCCCTGGGGTTCAAGACGTTCGCCGCCGTCCTGGCGCCCGGCAACCTGCCGCTGATCCTCATGCTGATCGCCTTTTGGACCGGTGCAGGAGGCTGGATGGTCGTGATGTACGGGGCGTTGAACAACATCCCCGACGAGGTGCTGGAAGCGGCCCGCATGGACGGCGCGGGACCGTGGCGCACTGCCTGGCACATCCAGATCCCGATGATCCGGCAGTGGATCGTCTACATGGCGATCATGGCCTTCGCGACGGGCACCCAGCTGTTCGTGGAGCCCCAACTCCTCCAGACCGCCAGCCTCGGCAGGGTGAGTCCCACCTGGTCACCCAACCAACTGGCTTACGTCTACGCCTTCCAGCAGGGCGACTTCAACGGCGCCGCCGCCATCTCCGTCGTCCTCCTCGCCGTGGGCCTCCTGGCCGCCGGTCTCCTGGTCGCCCGCTCGAACCTGTTCACGTTGGACGAGAAATGACACAGACGACTCTCTCCCTGACGGCCATGAGGCGACGCGTCCGCCCGTCAAGGAGCCTCCCCTTCCTGGTAGTTGGACTCCTTCTGGCCTTCCTCCTGGTGTTCTTCGTCCTGCCGGTGATCTGGCTGCTGTTGGCACCGTCGAAGACCGCCGGCGAAGTGGTGCGGGACAACCCGCTCTCCTTCGGTTCGTTCCACCAGATAGCCACGGCCTGGCGGCACTTGTTCGCCTTCCAGGACGGCGCCATGACGAGGTGGCTGCTCAACTCGGCCGTCTACTCGGGCGGTTCGCTGATCCTGACGCTGGCCGTCAGCGTTCCGGCCGGCTACGCGCTGGCCCTGACGAAGTTCCGGGGCCGCAAGACGCTCCTCGTGATCACCCTGGTCACCATGATCATGCCGCAGGCCACCCTGGTGCTGCCGATCTTCCTGGAGCTCAACCGCTTCCATCTCATCGGCACCGTCTGGTCGTTGATACTCCCCTTCTCCTTCTATCCGTTCGGCGTGTACCTGGTCTACATCTACTTCGGGAGCAGCCTCCCCAAGGACCTGCTCTCCGCCGCCCGCATCGACGGCTGCACGGAGTGGCAGCTCTTCGCACGCATCGCGCTCCCGCTCGCCAAACCGGTGGTCGGACTGGTCGCGTTCTTCAGCTTCGTGGGCAACTGGAACAACTTCTTCCTGCCCTACCTCGTCCTGCCGAACAGCGAGCAGTTCCCCGTCCAGGTGGGACTGAACCAACTGCTCACCTCCACACCGTCGTTCAACCCCGTCGCCGGCGCCGGACTGAACGTCACCATCCCCGAACTGGCCCTGGCCATCATCGTCGCCATCCTTCCCGTGCTGGTGCTCTTCGTCTTCTCGCAGCGCACCCTGGTGTCCGGGATGCTCGCCGGATCGAGCAAGGAATGAGCGCTGCCCCCTTGTCCGCAGAGGAGACCGTGTGTACCGGCTCGATCCGCGCTACGCCCCCGCCCCGCAGGCCGTCCTCCACACCGGATGGCAGGCGGTGGCCTCCCAACTCCCCGACGGTCCCGCGGTGTTGGCCGTCGACGGCCCCCCGTCCGTCGACTGGTCCCTCCTCGCCGATCGCCTCGCACACGAGCTGACCGGCCGCGGTACCCCCGTCACCCTGCTCGACATCCGGGGCCACTACGCACCGCCGGCCCACGTCAGGAGCCGCACCGAACACCCGTCAGACGCCGACGACCCGTACTTCCGCAAGCTCGCCGACAACCCCCTCGACGACCTCTTCGAGACCCTCCCTGAACCCGCACCGCCGCAGGAAGAGCTGCTCCTCGTCTACGGGCCAGGCGCCGCCCTCGTCGATCACGACCTGCTCTGGTACGCCGATGTGCCCAAGCGGTACGCGGAGGCGGCCGTCGGCGCGGGTGAGGTGGGCGCCAACCTCGGCCTGCCGGGCGTAGAACCCGACTTCAGACGCCTCTTCTACATCGACTGGCCGATGCTCGACCGGCACCGCGACGCACTCGCACCCCACCTCGACGCCTGGCTCGACATGCAGCGTCCCGAGCACCCGGCGTGGATCGACGGAGCGGGCCTGCGCGCCACCTGCGCCGCCCTGGCCCGCGAGCCCGTCCGCACCCGCCCGTACTTCAACTCCACTCCCTGGGGCGGCCATTGGGCCCAGCGCGAGCTCGGCTTCAACCCCGACTCCCCCAACACCGCGCTCGGTTACGAGTTGATCGCACCAGAGGCCGGCGTCCTCATCGGCACCGGACCACAGGCGCAGGCCGAGGTGCCGTTCCAACTCCTGTGCGTGCTGGAGCCGTTGAGCGTGCTGGGGGCGGAGGCGCACGCCCGCTTCGGCACGTCCTTCCCGATCCGCTTCGACTACCTGGACACCGTCGGCGGCGGCAGCCTCTCCGTGCACTGCCACCCGAAGGAGCCGTACATGCGCGAGCGTTTCGGCTGGGCGTACACCCAGCACGAGACGTACTACCTGACCCTCGGCGGCACCGACACCAAGGTGTTCCTCGGCCTGCGCGAGGACGCCGACGTGGACGTCTTCCGCAAGGAGGTGGAACGGTCCATCACCGACGGAGTGCCCATGGACCCCGAGGACCACGTCCTGGCCTTCCCCGCCGAGCAGGGCCAGTTGTTCATGATCCCGGCGGGCACCCCGCACGCCAGCGGCGCGGGCAACCTCGTCCTGGAGATCAGCGCGACCCCCTATCTGTACAGCCTGAGGTTCTACGACTGGCTGCGGCCCGGCACCGACGGCAACCCGCGCCCCCTCCCCTACGAGCACGGGTTCGCCAACCTGGAGACCGGACGACGCGGCGCGGCCGTCACCCGTGACCTGGTGCAGAAGCCGCGCACCCTGCGCGAGGGCACAGGCTGGCGGGAGGAGATCATCGGCGACCTGGCCGAGATGTTCTACGAGATCAGGAGGTTCGTGCTAGACGCCGATGCCGAGGCTCCCGACGACACGCAGGGCCGCTTCCACATCCTGAACGTGGTGGAAGGAGAAGGCGTCACGGTGCACACGGCGGCCGGTGACCGCCACGAACTCGCCTATGCGGAGACGCTCACCGTGCCGGCCGCGGTAGGCCGCTACACCCTGCGGGCAGCGGCCGGCGGCCCGGTGCGTGTCGTGAAGGCGCTGGTCCGTTGATCCCTGTCCTGGAGATCGGCGGCACCCATGTCACCGCGGCACTCGTCGACCCGCGCGACGGACGCGTCACCAGCCGTACGCGCAGGCCGCTCGACGCGGACGGCGACGCCGAAGCCATCCTCGGCCGCGTACGCGACTGCGCCGACGGACTGCCGGTGCCTCCTGGCGCGCGGTGGGGCGTGGCGGTGCCAGGGCCGTTCGACTACGCGAGGGGGATCGCCCTCTTCAACAGCGTGGGAAAGTTCGACGCCCTGTACGGGATGGACGTACGAGCAGCACTCCTCCACGGACTGCGGCAGCGCCCCGGCGACATCGTGTTCCTCAACGACGCCCACGCCTTCCTGACCGGCGAGTGGTCGGCAGGCGCCGTCCGCGGGCACCGCCGTGCCGTGGGCATCACGCTCGGCACCGGTGTCGGCTCCGCGTTCCTCGCCGACGGCCGCATCTGCGACACCGGTCCCGGCATACCGCCCGAGGGCCGGATGGACCTCACCGAGATCGACGGCCGCCCCCTGGAGGACACCGTCTCCCGCCGCGCGATCCTCGCCCGCTACGGCGATCCCGCCGCCGATGTGCACGACATCGCCGGCCGAGCCAGAGCGCGGGAAGAGCGGGCCCGGCGGGTACTGGACGACGCCTTCACCGGACTGGGCCTCGCCCTGGCCCCGCGCCTGGCGGACTTCGGCGCGACCGCCCTGGTCGTCGGCGGCTCCATGGCCCACTCCTGGGACCTCGTCGCCCCCGCCCTGTCCACCGGTCTCGCGACCGGGGGCTGGACACCGGACGACCCGGGTGCCGGCGCGGATCCACCGGCTCCCGCACCCCCGGAGGACACCGCGGGATCCGCACCGCTCGGTCCGGGCCGCACTTCGGCGGCCGGCGCACGGCGTACTCGTACGGTGAGACCTGCTGGCCCCTCGGGGGACGCCGCGCTGGTGGGCGCGGCCCGCGCGGCGGCGGCGTGAGACCGATCAGCTCCCAGCCGGTCGCCGGGGATGACCTCGATCGACGTCAGGAGCCGTCCCGGTCGCAGTCCTAGTACCCGGCGGGCTCCCGGTCCACGATCTCTTCCCGTCGCATGGTCGGCGCTTCAGGACTTGGCGGAAGCACGCGGGGCGCGGGGTCGCGCGCTGCGGGGCCAGGTCCAGGGGTGGGGTGCCGGGGTCGGGCAGGGGCTGGAAGGGCAGATCGCCGTCGTAGTGCACGGCGAGGGTCAGCATGCCGGCGGCGAGGCGGCGCGCGTCCGCCAGGCCGAGTGCGGACTCCTCGGTGATCAGCCGGTTGGTGAGGCCGTCGAGGAGCGCGAGGGCGACGGTCGCGACGTCGGAGGGGTCGCAGTCGCGGAAGTCACCGGTGCGCAGGCCGTCTTCGACCAGCGCGGCCAAGGCGTGCAGCATGCGGGCGCGGAACTCGGCGAGCGTCGCGGCGAGTTCGGGTGATCCGGAGGAGCGGATCTCCAGTTCGGCCCACAGCCTGCATTCCAGGACGTCGTCGTGCGTGAGCGGAAGTCCGAAGTCGATGAGGTCCGCCAGCCGTTGGGGCGGGGTGTCGCGGTCCGCCTGCCGGGTGCGGCCGGCGAGGCGGGCTTCGGCGCGGGTGAGGGAGTGCGCCAGCGCGCCGGTGAGCAGCCGTTCGCGGCCGGTGAAGTGGTAGTGCACCAGCGCGGTCGAGACGCCGGCGCGGGCCGCGATGTCGGCGATGCGGACGCCGTCGAAACCGTCCCGGGCGATCAACTCGACGGCGGCCTGCAGGATGCCCTCGCGCGCGCCGCCGGCGGTGTCCGCGGCTGCGTCGTCGGTCTTGGTCGCGTGCTCCTCGGCCCGGGTCTGGCCATCGGCGTCACCGACCTGATCCTGCGGCGCAATCGCTACCGCGGCCCCGGCCTGTGCAACGAGACCCCCACCAGCGCCTACTGGTACCACGGGGGCGTCAACCGGGCCGGCGTCACCGCCCAGGTCCTCGGCACCGCCGCCGCGCTGCTGTGCATCAACTCCACGGACTTCCAGGGGCCCTCGCCACCGCGCTCGGCGGAGCTGACCTGTCCGCGCTGGTCGGCCCCACCGTCGGAGCACTGCTGTACGCGCTGCTGTTCCCGCGCCTGTACCGCACCCAACTCACCACGGCCCGCGCCGAACCGTAGCCCCCAGACCACCGGAGCCCTGCCCGGGGCGACCGCCTGAAGAGGGCGAGCCCCGCCCCGCGTCGCGCCACGTTGCGCCGGAGCGCTCAAGACAGCGCTCTCACCTGCGGAAATACCCCCTCGGGCGATCGCATCCAGACGGGAGTCCGCCGGGCTGCCGGTCGGCTCGATCGACCACAACGAAGATAATGTTATCCCTCCTCATTTTCTCATTCAAACGAACGAAGGGTGTGATCGGCGGGTTAACCACCTCCCCCCAGGGCAGAAAGCCGTTGTTTCCGCCAAAGAATGAAAAGGAAGGGCGAGGGGGTGGAAAGAGTGGAGGGGATTTTCGTCGCATGGGGGTATGCGTGAACCCAATCGCCGGGAGCATTTCTTTCGTTCGATCATTGGTGATGCGCATGCACTTATGCCGCGATTCTTTCTGGACTGAAGTCCTTCAGCATCGCGAGCGCCTCCTGCGTCTGGTGCGCCGCCGGCTGCCCAATCTGCATGACGCCGAGGACTGCGTCCAGGAGGCCATGCTGCGGGCGGCGACCCACCGCGACCTGGACCGCGACCGGCTCGGTGCGTTCCTGACCACGGTCGCCATGCGGCTGTGCATCGACAGCTACCGGGAACGGGAGCGCTGGCAGCGGCTGCTCCTGCGCATCACCGACGGGGAGCCGGAGATGCTGGAGGAAGCCGTCTGCGACCGGGAGTTCGGCCGCTGGCTGCTCCGGCAGGCCGATCAGCTCCGCGGCAGGGAGCGGCAGGTGATGCTCGCGCGAGCGAATGGGATCTCCATCGCCGAGTTCGCCCGCATCAACCAGATCTCCGTAAAGGCCGCCGAGGGTGCTTTCACGCGTGGCAGAGCAAGGCTCCGGCACATGTGCACCCAATCTCTGGGCGAATCCTGCGGATGACCGAGAAATGGTTGGGCATCCTGGTGAATTCCATGATGCCCCTAGGGAAGGACACCCGAAAAAGTGGCTGACAAACCGAGCACCCAGGACACCATCAAGAACTTACTCGGCGACATCGCCGACAGTTCCAACAAGGCTTTCAACGATTTCCTCGACCCGCCGAACAAGTCCAGGAAGTCCGACTTCCCGGACTGGTTCGGCTCCGGCAATCCGATGGCGGCCCTGGCCGGGACACCCCTCGGGGCACTACAGGCGATGGCGGCGTTCGGCGGCGGCGTGAACCCCGTGGCCGCACTCGCCGGCGCCAACCCGCTCGCCCTCCTGGCCGGCGCCTCGTCGGACCGGGGCTCCGGGCCGGTGAACCCCCTGGCCGCACTCGCGAACGCCAACCCGCTCGCCGTTCTGGCGGGCGCGAACCCGGCGGCGGCCCTCGCCGGGTTGTCCGCCTCGTCCAACTCCGCCAATCCGCTCGCGGCCTTCGGGCAGCTCGCCGGCGCGGCAGCGGGACTGCCCGCCGCCGTGGGCGGTCTCGGCGGCCTGGCCGAGTCCCTGGCGACCCTGCCCCAGCAGATCGCCAAACTGACCGACCTGCTGTCCACGCTGGTCGGTGCCCTGGACACCATCAGCGATGTCGCGGCGAGTACCGGAGTCCGTCCGCCGGCCAAGAAGGGATGACCGACGCCGTCCTGGCACAAGGCCGTTGACCCGCGGTCCGTGCCCGGTGCGCCGGGCCGGCTTCCGCAGAACCCTTAGGAGGGAACCCGCGTCGTGAGGACCTTGATCGGCGACCGGCTCCGGCTGGTCGTGAAGGTGCTGGGCAGTCTGATCGCCGACGAGGTCGGTCACACGGCGCGGGAACGCGGCAGATCCAAGGGCAACGGCCGGTCCCCGGCGGAGGAGGAGGAATCCGCCGCCGGGGACGCCCAACGACGTGCACGGGCCGTACGCAAAGCCCTGGAGAGCCTGGGCCCGTTCTACGTGAAGCTCGGCCAGATCCTCTCCACCCGGCCGGACATGGTGCCGCCCTCGATGATCGCCGAGTTCCAGAACCTGCACGACCAGGTCGACGTGCAGCCGTTCTCCCTGTTCGAGCCGGTCCTGGAGAAGGATCTCGGCCCCGACTGGAAGCTCAGGTTCGACGACATCGACACCACCAAGCCCCTGGGCGCGGCGTCGCTGGCCCAGGTCTACCGGGTGACCCTGCCCGGGGGCCGGGAGGCCGTGGTGAAGATCCAGCGGCCGGAGATCCGCGAGGCCGTCCGGGCCGACATGGCCCTGCTGCGCCGGGCGTCCCGCATCGTGGCGCGGGCGGCACCGCGGTTCAACGAGGTCATCGACGTCGAGGCGATGCTGGGCTCGATCTTCGACGCCATGGAACCCGAACTGGACTTCACCGGCGAGGCCCGCAACATGGAGGAGGGCCGGGAGGCAGCCCGGGACTTCCGCACCCTGGCCGTCCCCGAGGTCCTCTCGGCCACACCCCGGGTGCTGGTGCAGTCGATGGCTCCCGGCATGTCCGTACGGCATCTGGACCCCAGGTCGTTCAGCGACAGCGAGCGCACCGACATCGGCAAGGACCTGCTGCGGTTCATGTACCGCGGCTACTTCGTCCAGCGGACGTTCCACGCGGATCCGCACGCGGGCAACGTCTTCGCGCTGCCCGGGGGCCCCGCGACCCTGATCGACTGGGGCATGGTGGGTCGCCTGGACAAGCGGACCAGCCTCCAGCTGCTTCCGCTGCTGATGGCGCTGGCGCAGAACGACGGACACGGCCTGGCCCGCGCCTGGGCCGACATGGGGAAACTCACCGCCTGGGCGAACCTGCCGGCGTTCGCCGCCGATATGGCGGCGCTGGTCCCCAAGATCTCCAGCGCCTCGCTGGGCGAGCTCAACTTCGGCGTCTCGCTCACCACGGTGCTGGAGAAGGCCACCAAGCGGGGCATCGGCTCCGCGCCCTCGATCTCGCTGCTGGGGAAGTCCTTCGCCAACCTCGAAGGATCGGTGCGCTGCCTGGCGCCCGAGCTGTCGCTGGCGGAGATCTTCAAGGGCGAGGTCCGCGGCATCGTGATGTCCCTGCTGGGCGAGTTCATCTCGCTGGAGCAGCTGGGCCGTACGGCGATGGACCTGATGGTCACGGCCACCACCAGCCCCGAGCAGCTGCGCGGGCTGCTGGCCGACGCGTCCAACCGGCGGTTCGCGCTCCAGGTCCACCACCCGAGGACGCCTGCCGCCCTGGGAGGCGAACGCGGCTCCTCCTACGCGGGGTTGATCGCCCTGGGTGCCATGGCGCTGCTGCTGGACCACCGCCGTAGGTCCCGCTGACGCGTCCGCCCGCGCACCCTGCCTCAGCCGCCCTCCAGGCTCCCGCCTCGGCCGCCCTCCAGAGCTGTCCGGAGGGCGGCCAGTGTGGCCCGCATCGTCGCGCGGTTGCGCTCGCGGCGCCGGACCACGCCGGTGACCGCCGGGCTGACGGCGGTGAGCAGCCGTCCGGCGACCGCCGACCGCAGGTCCAGCCACTCCTCCGTGACCTCGCATCCCCCGGGTACCTCCGTGAAGCGGTACGTCCACTGGGACAGGGCGACGCCCAGGAAGCTGACCTTGAAGGCGAAGCAGCTTCCCGGCCGGGCGGAGACCACGGTGCACAGGGTGGCCCAGGGCAGCCACGAGGCGCGGTTGAGCCCCACGAAGCGGGTTCCCACGCGTACGGCGCCCGCGTCGCCCAGCACACGGGCGCCGCGGACCTCCGGACTCCACTGCCCCATGCGCGTGACGTCGCTGACAGCGGCGTACGCCGTGTCCGGCGGCACCCGGACCGTGACGCGCTCGCTGAGCGGGGCCGGGCTCCTCACGCGCGGATGGTGATGCCGTGCTCACGGTCATCCGTGAGGATCTCCATCAGGGCGCGGCTGTCGGTCTTGAGCGCGGTGCGCTTACCAGTGACCCGGTTGGCGATCTCGACCGTGCAGGAGCCGATCTTCGTGTTGAGGCAGTGTTTGATCCCGCCGGGCGGGTTGTAGTAGTTCAGGCCTACGAACCGTTCCTTGGGGGCGGTCATCCGACCGCGGATGTCGACGGTGCCGTCGGACGTGGCGAAGTCCCAGTAGAAGTAGCCGAAGTCCGCCTTGGCGGTGAGCGCCTGACGCAGCGACACCAGCGAGTACTCGCGGTCGTCGTGGCGCAGGACGAGGAAGGTGACCTGCGGGATGTGCACGGGGCCGAGCTTGGCGCGGGCCGTGACGACCTCCAGGAAGCTGTCGGGCTCCCCGTCGAAGCCCGCGACCTGCCCGAAGGCGTAGTGGTCGGTGTGCCGGCTGCCCCAGTTGTGGTTCTGGCTGCCCGTCCAGCCGTCGATGTCGACGCTCTCGCCGTTGACGTCCAGGCTGCCGCTGTACCGGGCGAGCGGCGTGCCGACCAGGCTCTTCGCCTTGGGGAACCCGCCCGTGTACATCCTCGGCGGCAGCAGGAACAGCGGCGGCTGGTCCCCGGTGTACGTCAGGTCCCAGCCGATCCGGCCGTCCGGTCCCCGCGCCTCGCCCTTGAGGTGGCCCGGTTCCAGCACGCGGTCGCCGACCCGGGCGCCGAACGAGTCGGTGCTGAAGTGGCAGTCGGCGATGGGGTGTTCCTCCTTGGCCACCACATGCTGTCCGGTCACCCCGTCGAACCAGATCGCCCAGAGCTCGCCGATGGCCGCCTCGGGCATGTCCGCGGGGCTGAACACGGTGTAGCGGATCCAGAAGGCGCGGGGTTCCGTGGGGTGGTTGCCCCGCTGGTAGAAGCTCTCGTAGTGGCCGGCCCGCTGGCCCGGCCGGTAGCGGGTCCGGTTGATGTGCTCGGGGTCGAGGAGCGAGGCGTCGGCGTTCATGAGGTCCGTTCTCCGGCGACATGGGCGGTGCGTGCGGCCGAGGGCGTCCGCTGATGCATCGTCATCAGCATTCCGTACCGCGGCCGCAGCGTGATGGTGGCGTGGTTCACCACCCGGTGAGAGGGAACATGGCGGAACTCCCAGCGGCGCACCAGGGCGCACAGCAGCAGATGGGCCTCCATGAGCGCGAAGTGCTTCCCGATGCAGAGGTGCGGCCCCGCGCCGAACGGCAGATAGGCGAAGCGGTGGCGCCCCTTGCCGGTCTCCGGGAGGAAGCGGTCCGGGTCGAAGCGCTCGGGGTCCGGCCAGTGCCGCGGGTGCCGGTGGATGTCGTACAGGTTCACCAGGACGCGTGACCCGGCCGGTACCCGGTAGCCGCCCAGTTCGGTGTCCCGGAGCACCAGCCGGGGCAGGATCGGCGCCGACGGATAGAGCCGCAGGGCCTCCTCGAAGACCCGGAGGGTGTACGGCATCGCCGCCAGGTCGTCGGGGGTGGGGAGGTCGTCGCCCAGGACAGCGTCGACCTCGCGCTGGACCCGCTCCAGCACCTCGCGGTGCCGGGAGAGCAGGTAGAAGGCCCAGGTGAGGGTGATCGCGGTGGTCTCGTGCCCGGCGGCGAAGGTGGTGATCACCTCGTCCCGCAGTTCCCGGTCGGTCATCCCCTGGCCGGTGTCGGCGTCGCGGGCGGCCAGCAGCATGTCCAGCAGGTCCCCGCCGCCGGTGGGGGCGTCGGGCCGCCGGCGTTCCGCGATGATCCGGTAGATGAGGTCGTCGAGCCCTCGCATGACCTCGTGGAAGCGCCGGTTGCGGGGGGTCGGCCAGGACGTCGGCGGGCTCAGCGGGTTCTGCAGCCGGTCGAAGGCGTAGTTGATCGCGACGTCCACCGCGTCCGGTCCGAGACCGGCCAGGGTCCGGCTCACATCGGTGCTGAACATGCAGCGGCTGACGATGTCGAGGGTGACCCGCATCATCTCCGTGTGCAGGTCCACCACCGCACCCGTCCGGTAGCGGTCCGCCATGTGCGCGATCTGCTCGGCCGCCGAGACCCCCATCGTCGCGAACATGCCCGCGAGGGACTGCTTGGTGTAGATCGGCTGCATCATCCGCCGGTTGCGCAGCCAGCTCTTGTGGTCGTCGCTGGTCAGCAGCCCCTCGCCGAGGACGAGCCGCAGCGGGTTGTCCGGCCCGAGTTTGCCGAACCGGCCGGTGTCGGTCAGTACCTCGGCGGCCAGCTCCGGGCTGGACACGCCGTGCACCGCGACCGGGCCGAGCCGGTACCGGACCAGGTCGCCGTGGGCGGTGCGCCCGCGGTGCATGGCCTGGAGGATGTCGCGCCGGAAGTCCAGCACACTGCCCAGCAACGGCAGTCCGGCCGCCCTCGGGGCGCCCGCCGCCACGCCATCGCGTACGTCGGTCATCGCGATCGCCCTCACTTCCGCGCCAGCGCGCAGACCCAGCCCAGCGAACGGCGCGGCTCCGACACGAACCGGGCGTCCTGGAACCCGGCCTTGGTGAGCCGGTCCACCAGGTCGTCCCCGGAGAGGATGTGCAGCCCCGCCCGCCGCGACCGTTCCGTGAAGCGCCGGCCGAAGAACCGCTGCGTCAGTGACGGGTCGGCGGCGGCCTCCCGGCTCATCTCCAGCGTGACGGCCACCTGCCCGCCCGGCTTCAGCACCCGGTACGCCTCGGCGAGGCCGCCCAGGGGGTCCGGCCAGAAGTAGAAGGTCTCGATCGCGCAGACCTGGTCGAACGACGAGTCCTCGTACGGCAGTTGGGAGCAGTCTCCGTGCCGGATCTCGACCCGGCCGCGCGCGACGGCCGGCAGATTGCGCCGTACGGCCTGCTCGACCATCTCCGTCGAGTAGTCCACCCCGGCGACGAATCCCTGAGCGGTCCGCCGCGACAGCAGCCTCACCGCCATGCCCCCGCCGCAGCCGACGTCCAGCACCCGCTGACGTCCGCGCACGTTCATGTGCTCGATCGTCCACGCGGTGAGACTCCGGTGCTGCACCGCCATCAGGTTTCCGAAGAACCGGCCGGCTCGCCCGGTCGGCCTGCGGAAGTTCTCCTCCATGAGCTCCAGCGGCCTTGCCAGCAGTGTGCCGATCATTGACGTTCCTTTCCGGTCAGCCCTGCGTCCGTGTGGTTCCGAGGCGGTCGGAGTGAATCGGTCGAGTGGTCCACGGCTCCTCACCCCCGGGGGCCGAGTTCGGGCCAGGCCGCGCGGCGGACCGTGCGGTCCATCGAGGCCAGCCGGGCCCGCAGGAGCGGCCGGGCCGGTCCCGACACCGGCAGCCAGGGCGCCCGGGAGCGGTGCCAGGGCAGCGGCTCGTACGGGCCCGCGGCACCCAGCAGAGCCGCCGCGAGGTAGGAGCCGTGCGCCACCGACATCGCGAGACCGTGCCCGTTGCAGCCGCCCGCGTACCAGACACCGGGCCGCCCCCGGACCGGCCCCACCACGGGGAGGCCGTCGGCCGTCACCCCGATCCCGCCCGCCCAGCGGTGCGTGACCTCCACCCCGGCCAGGGCCGGGTGCAGTGCCCGCAGCCACTGCTCCAGCCGGTGGAACGCGAAGACCCGCAGCACGGCCCTGCGGCGGGGCCCGATCCCGTCCGGACAGAGAGCGGTACCGCCCCCGACCACCAGCCGTCCATCCGCGGTGAGGCGGAAGTACGGGGCCAGGAGCACCGCGTCGATCACCGCCAGGCCACCGTGGCCGAGGAGCGCACGCGCCTCGTGGCCCAGCGGTTCGGTCGCCACCGCGTGCACCTCGAGACCGAGCACCGTGCCCACCGGCAGCCCGAGCCCCGCCACCCCGGCGTTCACCGCCAGCACCGACTTCGGCGCCCGTACGGTGCCGTGCGGGAAGAGCAGTTCGGGCTGGTGTCCGTCCCCGCCGCGCACCTCCCGCAGCGGGCTGCCACCGTAGAGCCGTACGCCCTTGGCCACGCAGGCCCTTGCCAGAGCCACCGTCAGCGCGGCCGGGTCGAGGGTGGCGGTGTGCCGGTGGAGCAGCCCCGCGTGGTAAGGCACGTCCACCCGGCGCCGGATGTCGGCGGCGCAGAGGACGGGCACCTCCAGGTCCAGGGAACGGTAGGCGGCGGCCTGCCGTGCCAGGGACACCAGCCCGGCGCGGGAGCGCGCCGCGACGATCTGCTCCCCGTCCGAGCAGGGCACACCGAGCCGGTCGCACAGCTCCACGACGTGGCGTACCGCCTCGACGCTGGCCCGGTGCATCCGGCGGGCGACGGCGGGACCGTGCCGACGCACCGCCCGGTCGACCGGCGGGCCGACGCGCGGGCCCAGCAGCCCGGTGCCCCGCCCGCTGGCACCCGCCGCCGGCCGCCGCGCGTCCACCACCACGATGTCCAGGGAGGGTTGGCGTTCCGCCAGGTGGTAGGCCGTGGACAGTCCTACGAGTCCCGCGCCCACCACCGCGACATCGGCACCGATCCGGCCGCACACGGTCGACGGCGGGTCGGCGCCGTCCGGATCCCCGGGTTCCCAGCAGGGCGTGCCCGGCGCGAACAGGGTCACCGGGGCGCTCCTTCCCGGGCCGTCGGCTCACCGGCCCCGGACAGCGACCCGAACCTGCGGTCGTGCCAGAGCAGGGGACGGCCCGACGCCACCTGCACCGCGGCCACCCGTCCCACCACCGCGCTGTGGTCGCCGTAGCGGCGGATGTCCTCGACCAGGCAGACCGACCAGCCGAGCGCGTCGCCGAAGACGGGGGCGCCCAGGACGGGACGGAGGGGGACCTCGCGGAACCGCTCGGCCGGTGAGACGGCCGGGTCCGCGAAGCGGGTGGCCCGTGAACGCTGGTTGTCCCGGAGCAGGTTGACCGCGAAGACGCCCTGACCACCGATCGCCGACAGGGTGTGCGAGCCGTTGCGCAGACAGGCGAGCAGGAGGGGCGGGCGGGCCGACAGGGAGGTGAGGGAGGAGACGGTCATCCCGGTGGGGCCGTCGCCGCCCTGGGTGGTGACCACGGTGACACCGGAGGCGAGTTGGGCGTACAGGCGCAGGCAGTGCTCGGTGTCCGGGCCGGGCTCGTCCCGCAGCTGTTCGCCCGGGGCCGGCGGCCGGGCCAGGGCGAGGTCAGCCATGCGCGGCGTCCACGAAACCGGCCGGTGACACCGTGCCGAGCAGACCCTGGAGGATCTTCTCGATGTTCGTACGTAACGTCGACTCGGCCACCGGGTCGAGGATCTCGGCCAGGGTGGGGATCCCCAGGTCGAACGAGGCCCGGAAGGTGACGGTGGTGCCGTCCCGGTGCGCCTCGCAGGCCCAACTGCCCTCGAAGGTCTCGAAGTCGCCGCTGAGCTGTTCGAACGCGATGGAGAGGGTGGCCGGCGAGAAGGTGTCGCGTTCCGTCCAGCGCATCAGCCCGTTGCGGAAGGCGACCGTCCACGCGGAGACCACGGAACCGTCGGGTCGCGGCGGCTGCACCTCCACCGCGCGGACGGTCGTGGTGAGTTCGGGGTACCGGCTGAAGTCGCTGATCCTCCGGTAGGCGTGCTCGGGGTCGATGCCCTGGGCTGTCATCCGGACTGTCACATGGCGCATGGGGTTCGTCCTCACTGGCGGGGGTGCTGTCGTGACTGACGTGGGGTGGTGTTGTCGTGCCGACGTCGTGACCGGTCAGGCGAGGCGGGTGTGCACGGCCCGCAGGGCTTCGGCGAGGGCGTCCAGGAAGAGCTGGGTCTCGTCGGCGTCGGCGATCGCCGGGGGCGTCAGCCGGAGCACGCGCGTGGAGTTGAGCGAGTGGTTGACCAGGACACCCCGGCTCACCAGCTCCAGCAGCGTCTCGCCGACGGCCTGTGCCCGGGTGAACTCGATACCGATCAGCAGTCCCCTGCCGCGCACCTCGCGCACCAGGCGTTCCCGGTAGGGGGCGCAGGCCTCCTCGACTCCCGCGAGCAGGTGCCGGCCGAGCGCTGCGGCCCGGCCCACGATGTCCTCGCGGTCGATCGTCTCCACCGCCGCCAGTGCCGCCGCACAGGCGATCGGCGAGGCGCCGAAGGTGGAGGTGTGGAGGTAGGGATCGCGGGAGAACGGACGGTAGGCGTCCTTGGTCGCCACCAACGCGGCCACCGGTACGACACCGCCGCTCAGCCCCTTCCCGACGAGGAGGACATCGGGCACCACGCCCTCCCTGTCCACGCCCCACCAGGTGCCGAGCCGGCCAAGACCGGTCTGCACCTCGTCCACGATCAGGAAGGCGCCGTACGCCCGGCACAGCCCGGCCGCCTCCGCGAGATACCCGGGCGGCGGAATGCGCACCCCGCCCTCGCCCTGCACCGGTTCGAGGATCACGCAGGCGCGGTCGCGGCGCGCACGGAGTGCCGCCTCCAGCTCGGCCAGGTCCCCGTACGACACCTGCGCGGTGTCCGGCAGCAGCGGCTCGAAGGGCTGCTGGTACAGGGAGTTGGCGGTGACGCTCAGCGCCCCCAGGGTCTTGCCGTGGTACCCGGACACGGTGGTCACCAGGGCGTTGCGCCCATGGGCACGGGCCAGCTTCAGGCCCGCTTCGGTGGCCTCGGCACCGGAGTTGACGAAGTGGACGTGGTCGAGTCCCGCCGGGGTACGGGCGGCCAGCGCGGCGGCGGCCTGCGCGGCGACGGGTTCCAGGAACACCCGGGTGGCCAGCGGATGCGCGTCCAACTGCCGGTGCACCGCGTCGAGTACGGCCGGGTGGCGATGCCCCAGGATGAAGACGCCGTAGCCCCCGAAGTCCAGGTAGCGGCGCCCGTCGTCGGTATGCACCCAGGCACCCTCGGAGTACACCTCGGCCATTCCACCGAGCACGCTGCCCATGACGGCCCGGCCGGTGCCGAGGTGGCGGCGGTACAGCTCGGCGGTGTCGGGGGGTCGTGGTGTGGGGGTGGGAGCGGTGGTCTCTGCGGGGGCGGGAGCGGCTACCCCTGCGGTGGCGGGAGCGGCCACCCCTACGGACGCGTGAGCCGCAATCTCCACGGCGGTCATGACGCAAGCTCCGTCGGTGTCCGAGGCGTCGGTGTCCGAGGCGTCCGCGACCGGAGCAGGCCTCCTCGGCCGGTGGCCCAGCACTCCACGTTGCGCGTCAGCGCCGACCGGATCGCGGCGCGTGTGGGGGCCGTACCGCAGTGCGGTGTCCCCAGATCGGACGCGAAGGGCAGTTCCCGCTGGAAGACGAGCAGCAGCTCCGCGTAGTCCTGGAGCCGGCGCCGCACCAGCGCGGGGAAGGACGGCCCCTCCAGCAGTGGCAGCAGCAGCCGGTGCACCGCTTCCACGGGGATCAGCCGCGGCGGGTGCGGGCGTTCACCGTGGTGTCCGGCGAACTCCAGGCAGATGTCGACGACCTCCCGCTGCAGGATTGCCTCGCGCCCGGCGGTCAGCCAGTACTCGCCCTGTGCGACGCCGGACCTGACCAGGTCGCCCACCGCGCGGGCCACCACGTCCTGCGGCACCATGTCGATCCGTGTCCCGGGCGAGCCCGGAAGCACCGGGACCTGGCCCTTGACGATCCCTCCCAGCGCCCGGGTCAGGCCCTGCACCCGGGCGATCCGGCCGGTGGACGAGTCGCCCATGACCAGGGACGGACGCAGGATGACCCCGGGGACCTCGGCCGACCGTACGGCCTCCTCGGCGGCCGTCTTGGAGGCGAGGTACGCGGCCGCCCCGGGAAAGCGCTCCTGTTCCTCGGGCGCGAGCGGGTTCGCCACGAAGGCGGTGCTCATGTAGAAGAACGGGGCGTCGGCGCGGGCCGCCAGGTCGAGCATCGACCGGGTGCCGTCCAGGTTGGTGCGCCAGATGTCGGCCGGGGCCAGCCGCCAGTTGGTGGCCGCGGCGGAGTGCACCACGACGTCCACCTCGGCTGCGAGGTCCAGCCGCTGGGCGGGCGAGAGCCCCAGTCCGTGGGCTCTCAGATCCGCCGTCACCTCCCGTACCCGGGGGTCGTCCAACGGTGCCCGGTGGCGCAGGCAGATCAGGTCGTAGTCGTCGCAGAGCTCGTCGATCAGGGCCTGGCCGAGTACTCCGGCGGCGCCGGTGAGCAGCAGGGTGGGGCGTTGACTTCGAGGGCGGGACGGACGGGATGAGCGGGACGGGTGGGATGGACCGGTGGGTTCTGGCGGCATGGTTCGGGAACTCCCATCGGGTGGAGGGGTGTTGAAGTGGGTGTGATGCGGTTCCTGAGGACGTGAGGAGTCGTGCCCAGGGCCGGGATCGGGGTCCGGATCGGGACCGGGATCGGGATCGGGTCAGGCGACGGTGAGCGGGCCGTCTGCCAGGTGGGCCGCCAGCGGGCCGGTCATCCTGGACCGTGCGGGCGGGTGCAGGGACAGCCCGTTGGCGCAGGCCGCGAGGTGTCCTACCTCGTCCGAGCTCATGAAGTTGAGGCCGCCGAGCAGCTCCACCGCCCGCGGGACGATGCGGGCAAGGGCGTCCTGCACGCAGTACCGCACGTACAGCGAGTCGGCGAGCGCCGACTCGTCCGGGCAGCCCTCGTCGAGCCGGCGGGCGACGCCCTCCGCGGCGGCCATCGCGCCCTCGGCCTCCACCAGCAGCCGGACCCGCTCGGACTCGGGCACCCGCTCGTTGCGCAGCACCCGCTCCACCAGCGCACTGGCGACCCCGAGATAGCTCCCCGTCATCAGCAGCTCGAACCAGACCAGGCCCGCGGTCTGCAGTTCGTCCAGGCGCCCCTCCGTGGCCGAGGTCCGCAGCAGCAGCTCCGGCGGTACGAGCACATCCGAGAGGGTGACCTGGTCGCTCTCCGCTCCCGACAGGAAGGTGCTGGACCAGAAACCGCTGACGCTCACGCCCTCGCTCTCGGCGGGCACCAGCGCCACCGCCAGCTCGTCGCGCGCCCCCCGCTCACCGGGAACCAGGACACTGGCGGTGAGCAGATCCATGGACCGGGCGAGGCTGCACGGGCGCTTCACCCCGCTGATCCGCACCCCGTCGGGTCCCACCGTGGCGGTCATCGACGGGGAGAGGATGCCTGCGCCCGGCCGCCCCTCGGCGAAGCCGGAGGCCACCAGACGGTTGCCGGAGGCCACTCCTTCGACGAGCATCCACTCCAGGCCCTCGCCGTCGGTGACCAGGCCGACCAGGGTGGCCATGGAGAAGTGGTGCATCGTGGTGGCCACCGCCAGGGACGGCGACCTGCTGCCCAGGGCGCGCTGCACCCGCAGGGCGTCCAGCGCGGTGGCGCCCTTCCCCTAGCAGGAGACCGGCACCACAAGACCCGGACCACCGCTGTCGCGGAAGAGCCCGATACCCGGGCTGCTCGGGCTCTCCAGCTCCATGAGCGGCACCGCCCGCAGACTCTCGTCGAGCCCCGGCAACAACTTCGTCAGTACGGCGCGTTCGCGCTCCAGAAACCTCATGTGCTCCCCTGCTCCGGGACGACCCGGTCGCGCTGAACCCCGTCCGCCGGACGGGAATGGTCAGATCCTTCGGCCAGGCCCTACAGCGCGCGGGTGGCGCGCAGCAGCTGCCACACCGCCGAAGGACCTGGCCGCCCCTGGAAGGCGATGTACTCGGGCAGCACCACATGGGGCGCCCATTTCCGCTTGTACTCGAGCTGCGCGGCGGCCGGGTAGATCCGCTCGCCGTGCTGGGCGAGCAGCCGCACGCAGCGCGTGAAGGTACGGCTCGCACACGGCAGTTCGTGCTCGTCGGAGAGACCGGTGAAGGGCGTGAAGCCGAAGTGCAGCCAGCCCGCGCCGTCGGCCGACATCCGCTCCATCGCGGTCGCGTTCAGCGCCTCCATCACCCCGGGTGGAGCGTCCGGGGAACGCCGGCTGAGGTCGTGCAGCCAGCCCGGCCGGCTGCCGAAGACCGGCGAGTAACTGATGTACCCGACGGCCACCCCGCCGATCCGCCCCACGAACAACCGCCGGTGCCGCTGGGCCAGCCCGGTCCGCTCCCCCACCAGGAACCGCAGCTCCTTGGCACCGCCCTTGCCGCGGAGCCAGGCCCGGTCGATCAGATCCAGTTCGTTCTGCACCTCGTCGTCGGCCACGGAGGGGGCCTCGACCACCTCAAGACCGGCGCGCCGGGCTCTGGATATCTTGTTCCGCAGCCGTACGAAGGCCGATCCGCGCAGCGTGAACCGGGTCAGGTCGACCGCGTACGACGCCCCGAGCTGGTTCACGGTGAACCCGTGCGCCCCGTACAACTCGGCGTCCGCCCGCTGCAGTTGTACGGCCACCAGCCGACGCGGACGGGCCTGCGCCGCGAAGGCGTCCAGCAGCCCCGCGCGCTGCTCCTCGGCCGCGAAGGGACCCGCGAACTGCAGCAGGTGGCGCCCCGACCGCCGATAGACGCAGGTGCCGTCGAAACGTGGATCTCGGAAGTATTCGTTGCCCTGATTGAGTGCGAGAAAAGAGCTCGGATTGTCGCTGTGCCGGACCAGGGTCTCAAAGACGGACGGCATCCGCACCCCTCCGGGATTCATCAGGGTCCATTCCGGCCGAATTCGAGTATGCCCGCTCGAATTCGATGTACACCGGATGCGGGTGCGGCTCGAAAAGGACCCCGAACGGCTTGAGCGAATTCCCGAACAGGGCGCGGTCCCCCAACAGATGCAGGGGGAGAGCGAGCAGCGCCCACTCCGGCTTCACCAGTACCGCCCACAGTCCGGCGACGACACTTGCCGTCACGAGGCTGTGCATGGTGTTGTACGCCACGAAGTACCAGCGCGAGATACGCCCGTCCCGGCTTCTCCGGAATGCCAGGGCGCCGGGGAGATAGCCGATGGCGTCGATGACGACGAAGAGCGCGATGAACACTGCCCACCGGATATCCGAAAAATGCCGCACGGCGAGCGCGGAACATACGGCCAGACCACCCAGCCATTCCAAGCGCAGCAGCAGGAAGGTGGTTCTCGTCTCGAATCTGTTTTCTGCATCCATGTGCTCTCCACCCTTCACCCTTGTTTACGGGGAAAGCGAAGGAAACCCTCACACGATTCCGGGCTCCTCGTCGACGTCGAAGACGTATTCGAGAAGTCGGGACGAGACGATGGGCGTACAGCTGGTCAGCTCCTCCCGCGCAGCGGAGGAAGCTCATGTCCGGGTCACCCCTGCTGTTCCTCGCCCAGCAGGATCCCCGAGTCGCGGCGCCAGGCTTCGCCCTCGGGTGTCCAGGTGACGCGGGTGCCGAGGGTGATCCAGACGCCGAACTGTCCGGGAGACAGCTCAGCGTGCTGCGCCACCCAGACGCTGTTCAGGCAGAGTTGCAAGCCGCAGTTCTTGGAATCGGACAGGCCGCGCCAGCCGCAGTTCCGGCTGACGTCCAGGCTCAGTGGCCCGAGCACGGAGACCATCCGGTCCAGTTCCTCCTCGGTGGCGTCGTCCTCGGGCTCGCTGTCGGCGGTACCGAAGGGCGGGGTCGTATCCAGGGAGAGCGTCACTCCCTCGGGCAGCGGCCAGAGGTCGGCCAGGCCGGGGCCAAGACGTAGGTCCGCCGTGAGCCAGGACTTCGGCTGCTCCGCGTCGAACGCGATGGCATCACGGCGCACGAGTTCGTCCAGGAAGGGGAAGACGACGGGATCCCGGTCCGCGACCATGCGGGCGGTGCCGAAGGAACGAAGAGCGTACGCGTACTGCTCGGCCGTGCTGATCGGTTCCAGCCGGGGCCAGGGGTCGGTGGACCAGTCGGCCAGATCGCGCATGATCGCCCGCGCCCGCGCACTCGCGGCGTCGGGAAAGGATTCGAGCACTGGATAGAGCATCGAGGCCAAGAAGCGTGCCTTTCGGGGACACAGGGACACGGGCGGACGCGCCGTCGCCGTACGCGTCCGCCCGCGTCCCGGGGATCGCAGCTCGAGGTCGGACAGCGGTGGGCGGTTCAGCAGGAGTGCCTGTTCGGTGAAGAGTAGGCATGTCCCTCGACGTGGCCTTCGTCGGTGTCACCACCGAGGTCGAAGTCGCCGAGTTCGATGCCGCTTGCGTCGCAGACCCGCCCGTGTGCGGCGTTGCGGACGGCATCGGCCTCCGCGGACACGAGCGCGTCGGCGAGCGTCTTGGCCATCGTGCGCGGCGGATCCGGACTCGCCGCGGCGAGGTCGTCTTCCGCGAGCACTCGCGGAGGCGGACCGTCGGGTGCGGTCACCGTGCTGGTCTCACCCCCTCGGATCAGGTCGAACTGTCCGGCGGCGGTTTGCCGCGAGCGGATTGCGGCTAGGGTGCTGACGGTTCGCGCCGAGGCGTGCGGACCAGGAGCGGGGATCCGCGGGGCGGTCATGGGGTCACGGTCGCCGGGGAGTTAATCGGACACGACGGGGGCTCGGGTTGGATCACGGCGGGCGGCAGGGGAACAAGGGCACTGCCCCAGGTCGACCGGACGCGGTGAACGGGTGACCGGCCGCCCGGCGCCATCGGTGCTGCCCCCGTCGCTGCGCCCGTGGCTCGGACTGATCGCGGTCCTCGCCGCGCTGGTGGTCGGCGCGCTCGGGGTCCTGTACTCCGGCCACAGCGAGCCCGGCGCGGTGGACAGGTGGATCATCCAGCCGACGGCGGACACTCTGGGGCCGCCGTGGCGGCGCGTCGCCCTGGCCCTGGACTTCCTGGGGGAGCCCGTGGGAGCGGCGGCGCTGATCGTGGCCGCCGTGACGGCCTGCCTGCTGCTACGGCGTCCTCGCGCTGCGGTGTTCGTCGTTGCCGGCGTCGGCACGACCGTGGGGACGGCGACGCTGCTCAAGCACTTGGTGGGACGTACCATCCACGGCCCCGGCAACCTGTCCTACCCGAGTGGGCACACCGCCTTCGCCACCGCGCTCGCCCTCATGGCGGCGCTGCTCGCGACCCGCCGGCTCGGCCTCGGCAGGACGGCCGGCACGTCATTCGTGCTCGCCTCGGCACTGGTCGCCGGCGCCGCCATGGGATGGGCGCAGGTCGGACTGGGCGCGCACTATCCGACCGACGTCCTCGGCGGCTGGTGCACCGCACTGGCGGTGATTCCGGCGACCGCGTGGCTGGTCGACCGGATCGCCGACCGGATGACCGACTCCGGTCGGCGGGAACGCCGCTGACGTCACGTCACCTCACGACAGGCGGCGGAACACCGGCTTCACGGGTCGCCCGGCCAGCCAGGGGGTGGGGTCGGCGGCGTCCAGCGCCTTCCGGTACACGGCACACGCCTCGGCCACCACGTCGACGGTACGGTCGATGTCCTCGTCGTCGAGTGCGTTGCTCACCACGAAGGAGGGGGCCAGCACGCCGCCCGCGAGGAGCCGGCGCAGGAACAGGGTGCGGTACTGCTGCGACGGCTGCCCGTTCTCGTCGAGGGTGGCGAAGACCAGGTTGCTGGCCCGGCCCCGGACGACGAGGTGGTCGCCGACGCCCATGCCGTCCGCGACCTCGCGGACACCGGCGGCCAGCCGCTCGCCCAGGGCGTGCAACCGCGCGGTGACACCCTCTTCGACGTACGTGGCCTGCACGGCCATCGCCGCCGCCAGGGAGTGCGTCTCCGCACCGTGCGTGGTGGACAGCAGGAACACCCGCTCGCCGGAGTGACGCAGCCCGCCCCGCTCCATCAGGTCGCGGCGCCCGGCCAGCGCGGAGACGGCGAATCCGTTGCCCAGTGCCTTGCCGAACGTGGAGAGGTCGGGGACGACGCCGTACAGGCCCTGGGCGCCCGCCTCGGACCAGCGGAAGCCGGTGATCATCTCGTCGAAGATCAGTACGCAGCCGTACCGGTCGGCCAGCTCGCGCAGGCCGGCGAGGTACCCGGGCGGCGGTTCGGTGTGGGTGGCGGGTTCGAGGATCAGGCAGGCGATCTCGTCCGGGTACCGGGTGAGCATCTCCTCCGTGGCGGCCAGGTCGCCGTAGGGGAAGGACGCTATGAGGTCGGTGGTCGTCGACGGGATGCCGGCGGACATCGGTGTGGTGCCGATGAACCAGTCGTCGACGGAGAAGAACGGATGGTCGGAGCAGAGGGCCACCCGCGAGCGGCCGGTGGCGGCGCGGGCGAGGCGTACCGCGGCGGAGGTGGCGTCGGAGCCGTTCTTCGCGAACTTCACCATCTCGGCGGTCGGCACGGTGGCCAGGAAGCGTTCGGCGGCCTCGACCTCCACGATGGACGGCCGGACGAAGTTGCTGCCGCGGCCGAGTTCCCGCCGCACGGCCTCGATCACGCGCGGGTGGGCGTGACCGAGGCTGACCGACCGCAGGCCGGAGCCGTACTCGATGTAGCGGTTGCCGTCGACGTCCCACACGTGGGCACCGCTGCCGTGGCTGATGACCGGGGCCAGGTTCTCGGGGTACTGGTCGTCGCCCTTGGCGTAGGTGTGAGCGCCCCCGGGGATCATGGCGTGCAGCCGCTCGTTGGCTGTCCGCGACAGGGGCAGGTCAAGCACTTCGGTGTCCACGAGGACCTCAACTTTCTCTGTGCTTCAGGACCTCGGCGAGGCTCGGCGCCTCTCGGTCCCGTTGGGACATCAGTGCAACCGGCAGCGGCCAGGGAATGGCGAGCTCCGGGTCGTCGAAGGCGATGGTGACGTCCTCGGTCGGATCGTGCGGGCGGTCGATCCGGTACGAGGTGTCTGCGGTGTCGGTCAGTGCCTGAAAACCGTGCGCGCATCCCGCGGGAATGTAAAGAGTTGGCTGTGATTCTCCTGTGAGTTCAAAGGATGTCCAATGGCGGTACGTCGGTGAGTCCGGCCGCAGGTCCACGACGACGTCGAAGACCCGCCCGTACGAGCACCGCACCAACTTGGCCTCGCCCGCACCGGATCGCAGGTGCAGGCCGCGCACCACGCCCCGGACCGAGCGGGACAGGCTGTCCTGGACGAAGGCGTCCGGGTCGAGGCCCACCGACCGGACCACGTCGGCGTCGAACGTGCGGCAGAAGAAGCCGCGTTCGTCGGCGTACGGCGTCGGTTCGAAGAGGAACGCGCCGGCGATCTCCGGGACTTCGGTCGCTTTCATGGAGACTCCTGGCGGGCGTGAGCGTGGGTGTGGCCAGTCGCGGGGAACACGGCCGCGGTCAACGAGCTGAACTGGTCCCGCAGTTGGCGGGCGGCGGCCAGGTTCCGCTCGGCGAGGGTCCCCCGCAGCTCGGCCGATCGCTTCTCCAACGCCCGGAATTGCTCCAGCAACCGGTCTGCGTCGACCTCGCGCGCCGGGTGGCAGTACGCGCCGAGGCCCATCCGCTCCATGAGCGCGTCGCTCTTCGCCGCGTAGCTGAGGGCGAGCACCGGCGTTCCGGTCTTCAGCGCGCAGATCAGGTTGTGGTAGCGGACCGCCACCACGGTGTCGGCGGCCGCCATCTCGTTCATCAGGTCGGCCAGGGACATCGGTTCGGCCGCGGTGACCAGGGGTGAGTCGACGGCGTCGAGGATCGCGGCGACCACCGTGGCATCGCAGCGGTCGCCGGTGAGCAGCCGGACCGGCCTGCCCTCCTCGACCAGCGTGCGGACGAACCGGATCGTCCCGTCGAGGTAGCGCCCGTATATCTCGTCGGCCCGGGCGCGGTCGTCGTTGCCGCCGTGGAAGTCCATGACGCCGACGCAGACCGTGCCGGGCGGGCCCGAGGGTGTGCTCGTCCGCGGCGCCGGCAGGGAGAACGCGAGGTCCGGGTAGACCTCGTCGCGCGCGGTGTCCACGCCCATCGCCCGCATCGCGTCCCTGGATTGGGCGTCGCGGTACGACCGGTAGGCGGCCAGCCGCCCCGACCAGCGGACCAGTGCCCGGGTGGGCCGGTTGCGGATCTCGGCGGCGCCGACGCTGACCAGCGCGACCCGGGTGCGCGTCAGGCGGCCGCTCGCGCAGAGCAGGAACAGCGAGTACGGGAAGCCCCACGGCCGTAGCGGCAGGGTCGCTTCCAGGACGCCCATGCCCGGCACGATCACCACGTCGTGGCGGCGCACCCAGGCGGCGGTGCGGAAGATGTCGACGAACTTGCCCAGCCCCTTGGACACGATCGCGCCCGCGCGGGACGCGGTCCGGTACTCGGCGCGGTTCCAGTGCATGCGGGTGGCGGGGATCCCGAACCGGGCCGTCACGGCCTCGGGTCCGCCGCACAGGGCGTCCACGACCGCGTCCGGGTGGTCGGCGCGGAGGTAGCCGAGGACGGCTTCGAGCGACCCGTCGTTACCGAGGTTGCCGGAGCCGAGCAGGCCGAACACCCCGACGCGCACCGGCCGTTCGGGCGCTGACGTCATGCGCGCCTCCCCTCGCGGCCGGCGACGAGGGCGTCGACGGAGACCGTGAGCTGGGCCGGGTCGACCGGGGCCCGGTCCTCGACCCGCTCGCCTGCGCCCGGCCGGACCCGGCTGGTCATCCAGGAAGCCAGGTGGCGGTAGCAGGCGCGCCGGTCGGCCGGGGAGAGCGGTGCCCGCCGGATCGCCGAGGCGAAGCCCCAGACGTACTCGGCGAGCAGGCGGGGCGTCGGGTGCAGCGCGCCGGCCCGGCGCGGGTCCAGGTTGACGCACCGGGCGCGCTTGGAGGGGTTGGCGCGCTCGGCGCGGGTGGGGTGGTCGCGGCGGAAGTACAGCAGTTCCGGGACCTGGTGGAAGCGTCCGTGCAGGGTGATCTCGGCGACGAACGTGCGGTCCGCGTGGTGGTAGCTGTCCATCGGCTTCACCCGGCGCAGTACGTCGGCCCGGATGACTCCGTAGAAGTCGTCGCCGCCGGGCTCGAACAGCAGACTGCGGAAGCGGTCCGGTGCGTGCGGGGAGTCGGTGGCGAGCGTGTAGTCGTAGGGCACCGTCACCTGGCCGTCGCCGTCGATGACCGCCTGGTCGGTGTGGGCGAGGATGACGTCCGGCCGCTCGTCCAGTGCTTCTATGCAGCGCGTCAGCAGGTCACGGCCGTAGAGGTCGTCGTGCGAGGCCCACTTGAACAACTCGCCGCGGGACTCGGCGAACACGTGGTTGTGGTTCGGGGTGGCGCCGATGTTGCGGGGCAGCCGGAGGTAGCGGATGCGGGAGTCCTGCGCCGCGTACTTGCGGCAGATGTCCTCGGTGCCGTCGGCCGAGGCGTTGTCGGAGACGACCAGTTCGAAGTCCTCGTAGGTCTGGCCGAGCAGCGCGTCGAACGACTCGGCCAGGTACTCCTCGCCGTTGTACACGGGCAGGCCGATGCTCAGCCTCGGTCGGTCGGTCATGAGGTCCTCACTTCGGGGATGGGATCGCGGTGGCGCTCGCGCAGGGCGGAGCGCAGTTGCAGCCACCACACGGCCGAACCGCTGATGGTCGCGGCGGCGACGCCCCAGGCCGAGCCGGCCGTGCCGGCGAGGGCCGCCCCGCCGAGCCCGCCGCCGACGTAGCAGGCGGAGGCGAACAGCTGGCATTTCAGGCTGCGCCGGGCCGCGCCGAGTGCGCGCAGTCCGGCCGCGGCGCCGGTGCCGAGGCCCGCTCCCGCGACGCTGAGGGTGATCTGCACGATGAGGTGCGAGGAGGAGTGCCAGACGTCGCCGAGCGCCAACTCGCCGAGCCGGCCCGGCATCAGCAGCAGCGCCGAGCCCCAGATCAGCGCCCCGGTCGCCTGTCCCCCGCCGAGGAGGAGGCAGAACCTGCCCAGTCGGTGCGGGGCCTGCCGCAGCACGCGTGCCGCCTCGGGGACGGTGACCAGGGACAGCCCCATCAGTACGGCGAGGAAGGGGCCGAGGAGGAGTTCGGCGCCGCGCACCGCGCCCACCGCGCTCACTCCGACGATCGCGCCGAGGCCGTACGCCCGGAGCTGGCTCGCGCCGCTGAGGCTGACGTTCTCGACCAGGTACCGGTAGCCGAGATCACGCTGTTCGCGCAGCCACCCGCGGGCCTGTGAAGTCCGGGGCCGGATGCCGGACTGGACGCAGCCGTACCCCGCCGCGACCGTGGCGGACGCGCCCCAGGCGAGCACGAAGGCGGCCACGGTGCCGACATGAGCCGCCACCACCATGGCGGGGATCAGCGCGATGCCCCACACGATGTCGTTGACGAACGCCTTGCGCCCGTCGCCGGCGGCGAAGAACGAGAACCGCCAGGCGTCCTGGAGCAGCAGCCCCGGCATCATGAGACCGAGGGCGGCGAACGCGGGCCCCACCCGACCGCCGAGCCCGAGCCCGGCCGCCAGACAGAGAACTCCGAGCGCCGTGCCGACGCAGAGCGCGGTACCCGTCGAGCGGGCCACCGCCCCGCGCCAGGACGCCTGCGGCACCCCGCTGAAGCGCACCACGAGCGGGTCGGTGGCCAGGCCGCGGGAGACGTTGAGCACCACGCCGTAGGTCACCCAGGCGAGGCTGAACACGCCGAACGCGGTCACCCCCAGCGAGCGGGCCACATAGATGCCCACCGCGAAGTTGCTGATACTGGAGGCCGCCTGGTCGGCCAGTCCCCAGGACAGCCGGCCGACGAGGGCCCGCTTCGCGGACCGGGCCGGTCGCGCCGCTGTCTGAGGATTCTCCCCGTCGGTGGTCATCGGCGTCATGTCTTGATCAGCCCGGCCTCGCGCAGCGCGCCGGCCGCGCCGGCGACGGTGTCGAACGGCAGCCCGGACCGCTCGGCGACGTCCAGCAGACTGTGGTCGCCGTCGGACAGGTTGAGCACCCAGAGCATGGCCATCTGGGCCTGCTTGGTGTCGCTGCGGCCACCGAGCGCGTCGTACAACCCGCGCCGGCCCAGCTGTGGTTCGCCGTAGGGGCTGAGGTTGAGGTACCGCCGGTTGCGGTCGAGAACGGCGAACGCCTCGCGGCAGACCGCGAGGGTGTCCGCCATCGCCTCCGGGGAGACGTAGTCCAGGTTGTCCGCCGAGGTGTGGTACTCGGGGTAGCCCGCGTACGGGGTCCGGGTGAGCGAGCCCACGCCCAGGTTGAAGCCGGGTGAGCAGTACTGCCGCTCGTCGTAGCCGTACGGGGTGAACTCGTTGACGCGGTGCGGGCGTTCGGACGCCGCCAGCACGTGCCGCAGCACCCGGTCGATCTCCGCGTCACCGCGCCTGCTCTGCTTGTACGTCAGCTGTCCCGGGTCCCCGGCGCAGGCCAGCACGAGGCCGTGCTTGACCCGCTCGATCCGCTCCGCGTTGCGGGCCAGCCAGGTGATCGCCCCGATGGTGCCGGGCGCGTAGATGAACCGGTAGGTGTAGTACGGCGTCTGCCGCGCCAGCGCACGGGCCAGGAACGTCGCCACCGCGATGCCGGCGAGGTTGTCGTTGGCCAGCGACGGGTGGCAGGTGTGGCAGGAGACGATCACCTCGTCGGCGACCTGTCCGGGGACCACGTGCTCGGCGTAGGTGAGGTGGCCGTCCGCGAGGGTGGAGTCGATCCGCACCTCGTAGTCGCCGTCGGGCAGCGCGTCCAGGGTGTCCTGGGCCAGGCAGAAGCCCCACTCCGGCTTGTAGTAACTGGTGCGGTACGGCACCCAGTTGGGCTGGTCCGGCAGGGTGTGCAGGTGGGCGCGCAGCTCGGACAGGGGCATGGTCCTCGACACCGGCACGCTGTAGCCGAGCACGTGCAGGCTGGACGCGGCGAAGTCGACGACCCGCCGGCCGGTGCTGTCGGCGATGTACGCGTCCCGGATGTTCCACTCCTGCGGCACCGTCCAGTCGAGGACCTGCGTCCCCGTCGGCACCTCGTGCACCTGCAACGGGAGGTACTCGCCGACGATGTCCAGGGTGGCGCGCACGCCGTCGCCGGTGATGCTCCGGCAGAGCGGATACAGCCGCTCCACCAGGCCGTACATTTCCTCGCCCGCGTCGGTCATCGGCGCCACCGCAGGGTGTCGTCGACGGTGCCGGCGTCGGTCGCCGCGCGCAGCACGGCGAGGCGGGTGAAGCGCTGCTCGAAGGCCTCCCGGGTCAGGTCGAACTTGCGGTAGGCGTCGGCGAGTTCGAGCGCGCCCTGCTTCACCGTCCACTCGCAGTCGAAGCCGGGGATCGCGGCGCGGAACCGGGAGAAGTCCACCCGGTAGGACCGCGGGTCGGCACCGTTCTCCCCGGTGATCACCACCTTCGCGCCGGACACCGCCTCGGCGACCTGGTCGGCGATCTCGGCGACCGTGACGTTGTTGAACTCGCTGCCGATGTTGAACGCCCGGTCGTGCACCGCCTCGCGCGGTGCGGTGAGCGCGGCCGTGAAGGCGCGGGCGATGTCGGCGGCGTGCACCAGCGGGCGCCAGGGCGTGCCGTCGGAGAGGACCAGCACCTCCCCGGACAGGAGCGCGTGGCCCACCAGGTTGTTCAGCACGATGTCGGCGCGCAGCCGGGGCGAGTAGCCGAAGGCGGTGGCGTTGCGCATGAACACCGGGGTGAAGTCGCCGTCGGCGAGCGCGTGCACATCGTCCTCGACCCGCACCTTCGACTCCGCGTACGGCGTCACCGGGCGCAGCGGGGCGTCCTCGGTCACCAGGTCGTCGCCGCCCGAGGCGCCGTAGACGGAGCACGTCGACGCGTACAGGAAGCGCCGGACTCCGGCTTCGCGGGCCAGCTTCGCCAGCCGTACGGACGCGTGGTGGTTGATGTCGTAGGTGAGTTCCGGCGCCAGCGAGCCGAGCGGGTCGTTCGAGAGTGCGGCCAGGTGGATCACGGCGTCCACCCCGGCCACGTGCTCGGCGGTGATGTCGCGCAGGTCCACCCGGACCCCGGGCGGGTCGGCGGGCTGCGGGCCGAGGACGGAGTCGGCGAACAGGCCGGAGTCGAGGCCGACGACCTCGTGTCCGGCGGCGGTGAGGACGGGTGCCATCACGGTGCCCAGATATCCCTGGTGTCCGGTCAGTAGTACGCGCAAGGTTGTTCAACCCCCCAGGTTGAGCGTGAGTTTGGTGACGGCGAAGGCCTCGGCGTAGCGCGCGTGGCATTCGATACCGCGGATCCGGGCCAGGCCCAGGAAGGCCTCCCGGTCGTACCAGGGCCGGTGTCGCTGCGAGGGGTAGTGCTCCTGCAGCAGCCGCACCTTCTGTTCGGCGGTCTCCGGCGACAGCGGCTGGTACGCCGCCATGCGGCCGAGATCGCCGTCCCACTTGACGATCTCGTAGCCGAGCACCAGGTGGTCGCGGAACGCGGTGGGTATCAGCCGTGCCAGGCCGCGGTGGTCCTGGTGCGCGTCATCGGTACGCGGGGCCAGGATCAGATCCGGGTCGGTCCGCTCGCGCAGTTCCTCGACCGCGGCCTTGGCCTCGTCCCAGTGGGTGGGCAGCCGGCCGTCCGGCAGCTTGTGCACGGTCAGCCGCAGGTCGGCGCCCGGGCAGAAGGCGGTGAGCGCGGCCTGTTCCTCCTGCTCCCGCTCGCTGCCGCCGCCGGAGAGCACCAGTGCGTCGACGCGGATGCCCGGCCGCGCCTGGCAGAGCGTCAGCAGGGTGCCGCCGGCGCCGATGGCGATGTCGTCGCAGTGCGCGCCCACGACGACGATCCGGTCGAGAGGACCGGCTCCGAGCCTGATCACGCACGCACCTCCGCGCTGTCCCGCTCCCACACGGCCCACGGACGGTCGCCCCGGGTGTAGGCCTCGTCGAGCGCGGCCCGCTCCTTCACGGTGTCGGTCGGCTTCCAGAAGCCGCGGTGCTGGTGCGCCACCAGCCGCCCCTGCTTGGCCAGTTGGGCGCATCCGTCGGCGACCAGGTCCCCGTTCTCCGGTATGTGGTCGAAGACCTCCTGGCGGAGGACGAAGTAGCCGCCGTTCTCCCACAGCGGCATGTCGCTCACCGCGGTGATGCCGCCCACCAGGCCGTCCTCGCCCAACTCCACGCAGTGGAACGAGGACTGTGGCGGTACGACCATCATCGACGCCCCGGCGTCGCGCTGGGCGAACCGGTCGATCATCTCCGGCAGCGGGGCGTCGGTGAGCACGTCGGCGTAGTTGGCGAGGAACATCTCGTCGCCGTCCAGATGGTGCCGCACCCGGCGCAGCCGCTCCCCGATCGGTGACTCGATGCCGGTCTGCGCGAACGTGATCGTCCAGTCCGCGATGTCGGTGGACAGCAGCTCGGTGCGCCCGCCCCGCAGGACGAAGTCGTTGGACGCCGTCTCCTCGTAGTTGAGGAAGAAGTCCTTGATGTGGTGCGCCCCGTAGCCGAGGCACAGGATGAACTCCTTGTGCCCGAAGTGCGCGTAGTAGCGCATGACATGCCAGATCAGCGGTCTCGGCCCGACCATCGCCATCGGCTTGGGCACGTCGTCGGAGGTTCCGTTGCGCATGCGCATCCCGTAACCGCCGCAGAACAGGACGACCTTCATGCTGTGACCTCCTTCAAGACGCCTTCGACAATGCTCAGTTCCGGGATCGGAAAGACCAGCCGGCCGCCCCACTCGTGCACGAACGACAGCTGCTCGACCAGCTCCGCCCGCAGGTTCCACGGGAGGACGAGGACGTAGTCCGGCTTGTCGGCGGCTATCTGCTCGGGCGGCAGGATCGGGATGCGGGTGCCCGGGGTGAACCTGCCGTGCTTGTACGGATTGCGGTCGACCGTGTACGCGAGCAGGTCGGGCCGGATGCCGCAGTGGTTGAGCAGGGTGTTGCCCTTGCCCGGGGCGCCGTAACCGACGACCGTCTCGCCGCGCTCGGCCGCCTCGATGAGGAACCGCAGCAGGTCCCGGCGTACCTTGGCCACCCGGGCGGAGAACTCGGTGTACCCCGACAGCTCCTGCAACCCGGCGGCCTTCTCCCGGGCCAGCACGTCGGCCACCCGCTGCGACGGCTCCCCCGCCACCTCGGCCGGCCGGGCCCACAGCCGGATGGAGCCGCCGTGCGTGGGCAGCAACTCGACGTCCACGAGGGCGAGTCCGCCGCTCGCGAGGGCTCGGATCGCGGAGGCGACCGTGTAGTACTGGAAGTGCTCGTGGTAGATCGTGTCGTACTGGTTCTCCTCGATCAGGGTCAGCAGGTGCTGCACCTCGATGGAGACCCAGCCGTCGTCGGCGACCAGCGCGCGCAGCCCCTGGGTGAACCCGACGACGTCGGGGATGTGCGCGTACACGTTGTTGGCCACGACCAGGTCCGCCGGGCCGTGCTCGGCACGGACGGCCGAACCGGTGTCGGGGCTCAGGAACGCCGTGTGCGTGGGCACCCCCGCCTCCCGCGCCGCGGCACCGACGTTCACCGACGGCTCGATGCCGAGGCAGCGGATCCCCCGGTCCACCACGTGCCGCAGCAGGTAGCCGTCGTTGCTCGCGACCTCGACCACGAAGGCGTCGGGACCGAGAGCGAGGCGCTGTACGGCATCGGCGACGTACGTGCGCGCGTGCTCCACCCAGGAGGTCGAGAACGAGGAGAAGTACGCGTACTCCTTGAACGTCTCCTCCGGCGTGATCAGCGGAGGGATCTGCGCGAGCCAGCAGTCGGTGCAGACCCGCAGGTTCAGCGGGTACGTCTGCTCCGGCCGGTCCAGTTGGTCCGCGGCGAGAAAGCTCTCACATGGTGGTGTCGCCCCAAGATCGACGACGCTCGTCGTCGCTTCCGAGCCGCAGAGTCGGCATCGTGTCATCCGCTGTCCCCATCCCCCCTGCTCGCGCGGGTGTCCCCACCACGAGCCAGTGCTGACCGACCCGCGATCGCGGTGCGGTACTCCTCCAGCAGGCGCTCCAGGCCGACGGCCGGGCTGAATCCCTGCTCGTAGCGGCGCCGGGCCGCCTGCCCCATCTCCCGGTTGCGGGCCGGCTCGGCCGCGATCCGGCGTACGCAGGACGCCAGCGAGGCGGGCTCGCCCGGCCGGTGCAGCAGCCCGGTGACGCCGTCCTCGACGAGTTCGACGAAGGCGCCGTGACCCGCGGCGACGGTCGGGACCCCGGCCGCCATCGCCTCCACGACCACCAGGCCGAACGCCTCCAGCCACGTCGAGGGAGCCACCACGGCGACCGACCGCGCGATGGCCTCCCCGCACTCCGCCGTGTCCAACAGGCCGACGTAGCGCACGTCGTCCCGGCCCGCCGCCCAGGCGGTCACCTCCGGCTCCAGCGGCCCGGTGCCGGCGATCACGAGCGGTACGCCGATACCGCCGCCCGCCGCGATCTCGTCCCACGCGGTCATGAGCAGCCGCACGCCCTTGGCCTCCGCGAGCCGGCCGAGATACAGCACGTGCTCGCCGTCGTCCTTTCGGCAACTGCCCGGCTCCGGCACGAAGTTGTGCTTCACCGCCAGCCGCTCGGCGGGCATGCCGGACCGCACCAGGACGTCACGCTGCGCCGCGGAGATGCAGAGGAACCGCTCCACGCCGGACCACCACCGCCGCCGGTTGACCGACAGGCTGACCGCGAGCGGCACGGTCGCCAGGCGGGAGTTGCGGTAGCAGCCGTGCCGGACGGCGGGCAGCGGTGCAGAGCCGACGCACTCGGTGCACGGTCGGCCGTCCCGCTGGAGCGTGCCGGGCGGGCAGACCTGGGTGTAGTTGTGCAAGGTGGCGACGGCTGGCACATCGGCGTCGGCGCAGGCGGCGAGCACGGCGGGCGACAGGAGCGGGAAGACGTTGTGGACGTGCACCACGTCCGGCCGCTCGGCGCGCAGCCGGGCGGCGAGTTCCGTGCGGACGGCCGGGTTCCACGGCACCAGGAGCGGCACCGCGACCTTGCCGAGGAGGGAGCGGGCGCCGATGTCGTCGCTGCGCCGCTCGAACACCTCGACCCGGTGGCCGGCCGCGCGCAGCAGCTCCGCCTCCTGGTCGACGACCTTGTTCTCCCCGCTCGGCTGCGCCGAGTTGTAGCGGTTGTGCACCACGAGAACGTGCATGCTCAGGTCGCCTCCGATCTACGGGCCCAGCGCGGGATGTGCCGTCGCGAGGCTTCGGGCATCGAGAGGGAGGCGGCCTGGGCGGGGACCGCCAACAGCGAGGCGGCCAGGGCCAGATGGAGCAGATACGGCGAGGCGTCGCCGAGACCGGCCTCGGTGTACGAGGCGATCGCGCAGTAGCTGATCAGGAAGATCGCGCAGGCCCTCTCCAGCGACGGCGGCCGCAGCAGCGCGACGCCGCCCAGCACGAGGATGATCGCCGCGACGAGGGTGACACCGATCAGGCCCTGCTCGTTGTAGACGGCCAGCCAGCTGTTGTCGATCGGCAGCCCGCCGAAGGACTTGTCGCCCAGGCCCACGCCGAACACCTGCTCCGCGGTCGTCCGGGGCGCGGCCAGCAGGGCGTTCCAGACCTTGGCCCGGCCGGTGAGACTGGAGAAGTTCTCCTGGCTCTGTCCGCGCAGGAACCACGTCTGGAGCGCGGAGGCGAAGCCCACCGCGGCCACCACGGAGATCAGCACCGCCCAGGTGAAGAAGCGGCGGGCCGCGGCGCTGGTCAGGACGAGCGAGCCGATCGCGAGCGTCAGCCCGAGGAGCAGGCCGAGTGTGGCCGTCCGGGTGTGGGTGAGCGCGAGCAGCACCAGCGACGGCACGATGACCAGCACGGCGCTGGTCCGGTCGGTCCGTTTGCCGATGACGAGCAGCACGGTGAGCCCGATGATGACCGCCGCGTACTGCCCGATCTGCGGCGGGGTGAGCGGCCACAGCGCGCCGACGAGGCGTCCGCCGTAGAGGCCGGGCAGGGCCTTGCCCGGGGAGACGAGCAGGCCGGCGGCCACCGAGCCGAGGACCGCGTAGTACATCCGGATGTGGTAGCGGACGAACGTCGCACTGCCGTCCCACCAGCGGGTGAGCAGCCAGAGTGTGCCGATGAAGAGGGCCAGCCGGAAGCAGCGGAACAGCGCGCCCGTCCCGGATTCCAGGCTCGCGCTGGAGATCACGCTCGACACCAGCAGCAGGGAGAGCAGCAGCACGTAGGCGCTGGATCGGATGCGCACCCGTTGGTTGACCGCGAGCGCCAGCGCGAACGCGGCGACCAGCGAGCCCATGGTGACCATCTGGATGAGGGAGCGGGGCAGCGGGACGATGGTCTTCGCCCCGGCGGAGCCGAGCGTGTTGAGGACCAGCAGTCCCCAGACGATCCCGACGATCTTCGGTGTGCCGGCCGGGCGCGGTACGGCGCCGGGCGGCGTCTGTGCCGTCTCCGGTCCGCGCGTCAGGTTCTCCCCCATCTCAACCACCGGCCTGGAGGTCGAGGGTGCTGCCCTTGTCCTGCTGGTACGGCGCCGCCTGCCACTGCCCGAAGTCGAGCACCCGGCTCTGGTCCTCGGCGACGAACTTCCACGGCCCGACGTAGACGTTGTCGTGCCAACTGTTGTGCTGCTTCTCGGTGATGGCTTCGGCCACCCCTTCGCCGTGGTACGGCGACCAGTCCGGATAGGTGCCGTAGTTGGAGAGCACCGCCATGCGGTCGCACATCTCCGTGCACTTGACGACGGACTCGTCGAGCACGAAGCGGTTGTCGTGGATGTCCACCCGCTGGGTCTTCCACCGGCAGTCGGAGTACAGCGGTGCCTTGGTGATCGCCGGTCGCACGCAACTGCTCGTCTTCTTCACCAGCAGCGTGCAGTCACCGGACGAGGTGTTGGCCGGGCTGTTGCAGAACCGGTCGGCGTTCTCCCACAGGGTGATCCCGGACCAGTTGTCCTCCAGCACGTTCCCGTAGATCTCGATCTTGTGGGTGCGGGCCTGGACCCGGGGTTCGCCGCCGGACTCGGAGAGGTAGACGGTCGCGTACGGGAAGTTGTCGCCGCTGTCGGCCGCCTTGCGGCCCTCGACCCAGTTGTTCCGCCGGATCGTGTTGTCCCGGATGACCGCGTTGTAGCTCGTCTCGTAGATCAGTGCGGCACCGTCGTTGGCCTCGATCACGTTGTTCTCGATGAGGAAGTCGTTGTTGTTGGTGTCCGCCCACAGCCCGGTGCCGCGGTTGCCGTGCACCCAGTTCCCGCTGATGTCGGCGCCGTCGACCTCCCAGAACTTGACGCCTCCGGTGCAGCCGCAGCCCTTCTGCTTCCGCTCCCAGTCGCCGGTGTTGTTGCCCGTGATCTCGTTGCCCTCGACCACCAGGCCGGTGATACGGCCGTTGCCCTTGTAGGCGTTCATGCCGTATTGGCCGTTGTCGCGCAGGCAGTCGGCGCGGACCTGCTGGCGGGCACCGGCCATCAGCCCGGCGCCGGAGTTGTTCTGGATCGTCGAGTGTTCGATGACCCATCCGTCGGCCGAGTCGTGGTTGACGACGCCCTCGTCCTGCGGCGCGACGAACCCCTGCACGGTCAGATAGCGGATGGTGACGTCGGCGGCGTTGCCGGTGAAGGCGTACTGGTTGGCCTTCCGGCCGTCGAACACCGCGCCGGGCGCGCCGATGTAGTGGTCCCCCTTCTTGGGGATGACCTGGGCGTAGCGGTCCCGCTCGAGTCTGTGCGTGCCCGGCTTGAGCCAGAACGTGGTGTTCGGGGGGCTCTTCTTGGTCTTCGCCGCCAGGTCGCCGACCACCTTGGGGTCCACGGTCACCGCACCCGCCGGCGCCTTCGCCGGTCCGGATGCGGGGTTGGCGCACACCCGGGCAACGGACCGGGCGGCGGACGTGGACGTGGACGGCGCGGCGGTCGGCTTCGTCGTGGCCGGGGCGCTCGACGTGCTGTCGCAGCCGGTGACCGTCAGCAGGGCCAGCGCCAGCGGTGCCGCCGCCAGCGCCCAGTGCCGCCTCCTGTTCCTCACGCGCCCCCCTGGCCGCGGAACCCGAGCACGGTGGTGAACCCGTCCGTGCCGTCGGCGAATCCGGTGCCGACCAGCGTGGTGGTGGGTTCTTTGCGCCCGAATCCGGCGGAGTACCAGCCCAGCGGCGGGTCCGTCTCGCCGCGATGCGCCTGCCAGGACAGCTGCGCGGGCAGGTCGAGCACCGCGGAGCGCTCCTCACCGTCCCGGGTCCAGGTGAGCACGGCCCGGTGCCCGGCCAGGTCCGCGGCGATCGCCGGGCCGAGGTGGAACGCCAACCGCGCGTCCCGCGGGCTGTGTTGGCCGCGGACCTCGTCGACGATCCTCAGCTCCTGGCTCCCGGCCGTCAGCTCCACCCGGCGGCGGTGCACCGAGCCCTGGTAGCCGTCGTGCTCGGCGGCCCAACGGGCCACTCCCGCACCGGAGTTGTCCACGTCCAGAACGCGGCTGCGGGCCTGCCGGGTCCAGAGGAACGGGCCGCCGGAGACGGACTGGTCACCGCCGTCCAGTTGCAGGGTGTTGTGGCCGAGGGTCGAGCGGAAGTACTGCCGCCATGCGGGCTGCCCGTGATAGCAGTACGTCCCCGGGTCGGCGAGCACGTCCACCCCGTCGTGCCGGACCTCCACGGACAATGCGTCGGCGTGGGCGTGCGCGGCGATGGACAGGAAGCCGTGCGGACCGCCGTCGCAGCGGCACCAGATCTCCTCGGGACCGCGCAGGACGGTGAGCCCCGCGTCGGCGAAGTGGGCGGGCCTGGTCGCCGGGCGGGCGGTTCCGTCCTTCGTGTACGGCCGGACGAGCGCGGCCAGCAGCGGGGTGCGGACGTCGGTGCCGGTGACCGCCGGCCACCAGTCGAGGCGGCCGAACACGGCGTCGCCCGTTGCCAGGAGCGAGCCCCAGCGGTCGGTGCCCTCGCCGTCCAGGATCAGGCCGTATCCGTCGTCCGCGTCCCCCTGGCGGGGCGGTCGCAGCCGGTTGTCCACCACGGCCGCCAGGGCGTCGGTCATCCGCAGCAGCACCAGCCGGAGCGACGCGGGCACCGGCACATCGGCGGCATCGGCCTCGGCCAGCGCGGCCAGGCCGAGTTCCAGCACGAGACCGTGGTACTCGGTGGCCAGCTCGCGGTTGAGGCCGGAGTCGAAGGTGTTGGCACGCAGCTCCCGCTCCAGCGAGCGCAGCGCGTCCGATCGCCAACGCGCCGACGAGGGGAACCAGTTGAACGCGCAGGCCGCGGCGAACTGTCCGGCGGTCTCCGCGATGACGTGGTTGTTCGCCGAGGAGCCCCGGCTGGGGAAGGCGGCCAGCCAGCGCTGGTGGTGCCAGATCTGGTTCAGCGCGACCGGGTTGTCCTCGAACAGCTCGGCCGCGCCCGGCCAGCCGTCGAGCAGCCGCCGGACCCATACCCAGGACAACAGCCGGATGCCCAGCTCGATGCCGCTGATCCAGTGCACGCCTCGCAGCGGCGGGTTGGCCGCCCACCACGACCGCAGCTGGGCGGCGACGCGCTCGGCGTACCGCTCGTCGCCGGTGACCGCGTAGGCGGCGGCGAGCACGGTGAGGTGCTGGTGCCGGGACGGCTCCCAGATCTGCTTGATGTCCCCGGCCACGTCCTCGTCGCGGTACGGCACGTCGAAGGCGTAGCCCGACGGGGCCCGGCGCCCGGTCTTCGGGTCGTAGGACCAGTCCGGGTCGATGAGGTCGTCGCGGACCACCCCGAAGAACTCGGCGTGCCCGGCCATCAGTTGGTCCGCCTCGGCGACGAGCCGTTTCACGGCGTCCGGCGGCACCTCGGCGACCGTGCCCGCGGGCAGGACGGCGGTGAACCGGGCGCCGGTGACGGCCGGACAGGCGGGCGGCGCCGACCGCCAGCGCCGTCTGCGCACGGTGTCGCCCGCCCGGCCCGCGATCTCGCGCGGGCCCATCCGGGACAGTCGGCGCAGGTACCAGCCCGCGCTCATGGTCATGGCGTCCTCGCCAAGGTCACCGGCGCGCCGCCGGCCAGGCCGGTCCCCACGGCGAGGGTGGCCGCCGTGGTGGCGACCAGCGACTCCAGCGGCACCGGCATCGGCCCGCCGGTCCGAACGGCCTTGATGAACGCGGCCAGTTCGGCGTTCTGGCCCTTGTCCCGGGCCTTGGGCAGCCGCGAACTGACCCACTTCTTACGGCCGTGGACCGAAGCGCGGACGAAGTCGTCGAGCTTCAGCACCTTGCCGTCCCCGACCAGGTCCAGGGTCTCCTTGGGGAAGCCGGAGGCGCCGGTGGTGACGTAGCTGATGGTGGCGGTGGACCCGTCCGGGTAGCGCAGGACGACCTGGAGGTCCTCGTTGCCGGGCGCGGCCGTCGCGTACACGGAGACCGGGTCGGCGTCGAGCAGCCAGCTCGCCGTGTCGATGAAGTGGCCGCCCTCACCGGCGAACCGCGAGCCCTCGGCGCCCTGTTGGAGGTACCAGCTGCCGTGCTGGAGCTTGCCCGCGTTGACGAGGTAGCGCAGGCTCGCCGGACCGGTCCGGGCGCCGAACCGCTCCTTGGCCTCCTGGAGCAGCGGTGCGAACCGGCGGTTGAAGCCCACCTGGAGGCGGTCGTTGCCGGACTCCTCCACCGCCGCGAGGACGCCGGCCAGCTCGTCCTCGGTGAGGGCCAGGGGCTTCTCCACGAACACCGTCTTGCCGGCCAGCAGTGCCTGCCGGGTCAGCTCGGCGTGCGAGCTGTGCCGGGTGACCACGAACACGGCGTCGACGGACTTGTCGCCGAGCACGGCGTCGAGGTCGGTGGTCGCCTGGGCGAAGCCGAACTTCCGCTGCGCGTTGGCCCCCGAGAGCGCCGTCGTGGTGACGACGGTCGACAGCTCGACGCCCTCGCGCTGGGCCAGGTGCGGCAGCAGCATCGACGTCGCGTAGTTGCCGGCGCCGACGAACGCGAGCCGCACCGGAGTCTTGGCGGACCGGGCCGGGGTGGACACCTTGGCGGTGCGCGGCACCGCGGGCACGGCCACCGCCGGGGCCTGCGTCTCCCCCGCTTCCTCTTCCTGCTCGGGGTACCGGAACAGCACGGCGACAGCCTTCAGTTCGCCGTCCTTCAGCCGCTGATACGTCTCGACGGCGTCGTCGAAGTCGGCGATGTGGGAGACCAGGGGGTCCACGTCGACCCTGCCTCGGGCGACGAGGTCGAGGAAGCACGCCAGGTTGCGGCGCTCGGTCCAGCGGACGTAGCCGATCGGGTAGTCCCGGCCCTCCAGCTCGTACGACGGGTCGTAGCGCCCGGGGCCGTAGGAGCGCGAGAAGCGGACGTCGAGTTCCTTCTCGTAGTACGCGTTCCACGGCAGGTCCAGGCGGCACTTGCCGATGTCGACGACCCGGCCGCGGTCCCGTGCGAGCCGGGCGGCCAGCTCGACGGGCTGGTTGCTGCCGCCGCCTGCGGCCAGGAACACCTGGTCCACGCCGTGGCCGTCGGTGAGTTCGGCGACGGCCGCTTCCACGGCCGGGGACGCGGGGTCGCCGCAGGCCGCGGCGCCCAGGCGCTCGGCGAGTTCGCAGCGCGTCGGGTCGGGGTCGGCGCCGACCACGCGGACTCCCGCGGCGGTGAGCAGCTGCACCACGAGTTGCCCGATGAGGCCGAGGCCGATGACCAGCGCCACCTCGCCGAGCTGCGGCTCGCCCTGGCGGACACCCTGCATCGCGATCGAGCCGACGGTGCCGAAGGCCGCGTGCTGCGGCGCGAGGCCTTCGGGGACGGGGGCGTAGAGGTTCTTCGGCACCCAGTTCAGCTCGGCGTGCAGCGCGTGTTCGTTGCCGGCGCAGGCCACGAGGTCGCCGACCTTCACGTCGTCGATCCCGGCGCCGACCTGCTCGACCACCCCGCACAGCGAGTAGCCCAGCGGCGTGTAGGAGTCCAGCTTGCCCATCACCTTGCGGTAGGTGGCGGGCACCCCGTTGGTGGCCACGCTCTGCATGACCTTGGCCACCTGGTCCGGCCGCGAGCGGGCCTTGCCCAGCATCGACATGCCGGCCTCGGAGACCTTCATGAGCTCGGTGCCGGTGGATATCAGCGAGTAGGCGCTGCGGACCAGCACACCGCCCGGCTTGCACCCCGGTACCGGAACGTCGAGCACCGCCAGCTCGCCGCTCTTGTAGTTCTGTACAACCTGCTTCACCAGAACTCCTGATTCCTAAGCCATCGACCGAGTGCTCTGGGCGGAGCCAGAGGTCGCGTCGCGATACCAGTACTCGAGGGTCAGTACGTGCCACAGATGTTTGGAGTAGTCCGCCTGTCCGGCGGCGTCCTCGGCGACCATGCGCGCCAGCGCGTCGCGGCGCAGGAGCCCGGAGTTGACGAGCACGCCGTCGTTGACGACCTCGCGCACCAGCGGTGCCAGGTCCCGGCTCATCCAGGCGCGCAGCGGGGCGCTGAACAGGCCCTTGGGCCGGTACACGATCTCCCGGGGCAGGATCGAGGTGGCCGCCTCCTTGAGGGCGGCCTTGCCCTGTCGTCCGACGATCTTGCGGTCGCCGGGCACGGTGAACGCCGCCTTGACCACCTCGACGTCCACGTACGGCACCCGCACCTCGGTCGACGCGGCCATGCTGGAGCGGTCCGTGTAGGCGAGGTTCAGGCCCGGCAGGAACATCCGGGCGTCGGTCAGGCACATGCGGTTGACGAAGTCGTCGAGGTCGTTGTCCTGGTAGACGTCGGCGTGTTCGGTCAGCACGTCGTCGACCGTTCCGGCCAGATCCGGGTTGATCAGGGCGAGCAGTTCGTCCTGGTCGTACATGGTGTAGCTGCGCCGGAACGCGGTCTCCTCGGGCAGATCGGCGAAGGAGAGGAACCGCTTCGCGAAACGCACCGACCGGTAGCCGCGCCGGGCCGAGGCGACCGGCAGCCGGTCCACGACCCCGGACACCCCGCGCCGCAGGGGCCGGGGGACGCGCTGGTAGCGCAGCGCGAGCAGGTTGGCGAAGTGCTTGCGGTACCCCGCGAACAGCTCGTCCGCGCCCATCCCCGAGAGCATCACCTTGACCCCGGCCTCCCGGGCGGCCATGCAGATCAGGTACGTGTTGATCGCGGCGGGGTCGCCGATCGGCTCGTCGAGGCTGTACGTCATCTGCGGCAGCAGGTCGAGCACGTTCGGGGCGATCTCGATCTCGTGCAGGTCGACGCCGAACTGCTCGGCGACCTGCCGGGCGTAGCGCAGGTCGTCGGGCATCGCCTCGAACTTGGCGTCCTCGGCGCGGAAGCCGATCGTGTAGGCGGAGATCCCGGGTTGGTGGCGGGCCGCCAGCGCGGTCAGATAGCTGGAGTCGAGGCCGCCGGAGAGGAAGGTCGCCACGGGTACGTCGGAGAGCAGGTGGCGCCGGGTCGACTCCTCGACGACGGCGTCCAGGTCCGGCTGTTCACCGGCCAGCGCCCGGTCCCGGCCCTCGGCGGCGACGTCCTTCAGGTTCCAGAAACTGCCGCGCTCCACCCGGCCGTCGGGCCGGCAGCGCAGCCAGCTCCCCGGCGGCAGCTTCTCCGCCTCGCGGAACGCGCAGCGCGAGTCCGGCACCCAGTAGTAGAGGAGGGAGGCCACCAGCGCCGCATGGTCCACCTCCAGCGACTTGCCGGTCGCGGCGGCCAGCGCCTTGAGCTCGGAGGCGAACATCAGGCCCTCGCCGCGCCGGAGCAGGAACAGCGGTTTGATGCCCAACTGGTCGCGGGCGAGCACCAGTTCACCGGAGCGCTCGTCGAAGACACCGAACGCGAACATGCCGCGCAGCCGGGGCAGGCAGTCCGTGCCCCAGCGCCGCCAGGCCTCCAGGAGCACCTCGGTGTCGGAGGTACCGCGGAAGCGCACCCCGGTGGCCGCCAGCTCGGCACGCAGCTCGGGCGCGTTGTACAGCTCGCCGTTGTACGTCAGGGCGAGGCCGTCCGAGACCATCGGCTGGGCGCCGGTCTCGGACAGGTCGATGATGGACAGCCGACGGTGCCCGAGCTGCACTTCGCCGTCACCCAGGGGGTGGCCGTAGCGGCCCGCGCCGTCCGGGCCCCGGTGGGCGAGGGTGTCGGTGAGCCGGTCGGTCACGGCCTTTCCGTCCGGCCATCGGTACGTGCCCGCTATGCCACACACGTCTACCGCACCTCCTGGTCGTTGTCCGGGACCCGTGCGGCCCGTATCGGCTGCCGTTCCGTGAGCCGCCGGCCTGTCGCGTTCTGCCAGGTCGGCCGCTCGCTCCGACCGCGCAGCGCGTTGGCCAGCCCGTCCCACAGCGTGCCGTCGGTCCGGTCGCGCGGATCGGGATCGATCAGCACCACACCGATCACCGGGATGCGCTGGTCCGCGAGCTGCCGCGCCACGGTGTGCAGCCAGGCGGCGCTGCCGTGCCCGGCACGTACGACGAGCACGGTCCGGGTGCCGAGATACTGGAGGTCGGTCCACGCCGTGCCGGGCGCCACCGAGCCGACGCCGATCCGCTGGTCCTGGGGCGACACCGCCGCGGCGTTTTCGCCGCCGACCACGGTGGGGTCTCCCGGTTTCGAGCGGCGGCCGGAGAGCTGCGTGCCGGGGAGACCGTCGACGACGACGACCGGCCCGTCCTCCGCCAGTGCCCGGGCGAGGCCGAGGGCGATCACGGTCGTGCCGCGCGCGCAGCCCAGTTCCAGCAGCGACAGGGGTTCCGCCGCTCCGCGCGCGGTGCGGACCAGTGTCGTGGTGAGCCGTTCGCGGGCCACCCGGGTGCGCCGGCGCTGCCACAACCTGCCCGAACGGCGGGGCAGTTCGGCGATGACCGAGGCGCCGAGGTTGGCCGCGATGTCCCGGCGCAGCACGGGGCGGTCCGCGACCACCACACCGACGGCGGCCAGCGCGAGCCCGAGGAAGAGCCCGAGGACGAGCCCGATCACGGCGTCGGTGACGAGGGCCTTGGGCAGGGAGTGCCGCACCGCGCGCGGTGCGTCCACGATCTGGGTGGCGGCGATGAGCTGGGGCGCGCCGATGCGCGCTTCCTCGGCGCGTTCGCCGAAGTCGGAGATCCGGGAGGTGAGTTCGGCCCGCTGGGCGAAGAGCGACTCGATGCTCGCCGAGTCCTTGGGATCGCTGTCGGGCGTCCGGCCGCCGATCGCCTTGTTGACGTCGGCGAGCTCCGCCTGCATCCGGGCCTGCTGATCGAGCAGGCCCTGGGCGTTGGCGTTGGCGATGTCCCGGATGCGCTGGGCGTGGTCCGCGACGAACGCGTCGGCCAGTGCCTTGGCCCGGGCCACCGCCTCCGCGTCGGTGTCGGCCGTGACATCGATCTGGAGCACGTTGTTGGTCAGGCCGGTGCCCCGGTAGTCCCGCATGAAGTCCTCAGGTTTCTCCGAGGACTTGAGGGCCTTCAGGGCCCGATCGGCGATCCGCGTGGTGCCCAGCAGCTGGGCGTCGGTGCGGATCAGCGTTCCGGGGTCGTTCGGCTGGTCCTCCTGATGCGCGACCAGCACCTTGGTCTCCGCGGTCGGTGCCGGCGGCAGCAGGACCGCCACGGCCGCGCCGCCCAGCAGTCCGAGCACCGCCATGGCGCCCCACAGGCGGCGGCGTCTGCGCACCGCGACCACCAGCCCCTGGAGGTCGAGGAGCGGCGTGGAGGCCGACGACTCCGAAGTCGTGCTCGTCGTCACGCTGAATCTCCTGTCGCGTGGCCATGGACCGCGAACGTCAAAGTGGCGTCGTCCGAAAGGCGGTCGGCGGTTTCCGTCGCTCGGGTGCTGACCGTGCCGGCGACGACGACGCCGACGACCTCGTGTCCGCCGTCCGCGCACGCCTCGGCGAGGCCGGCGAGTTCCCCGGCGGTCCAGCTCCCGGCGCTGAGGACGGCCAGGACACCGGACTCGGTGGCGCGGTCAGGCACGATCGGCCGGTCCACCGAGACCTCGACCAGTCGCAGCAGCGGATCGCCGCCGGCTTCGGTGACGAGCTGTCCGGCGGCCCGGCGGGCCACCTCGTCGCCTTCCGGTACGACGACCAACAGCCTTCGGGGGGAGGGAAGTTGGTCCCGGAGGCGAGCGCACACCCGCCGGTAGCGGATCCGCCGCTCGGCCTCGTCGCCCGACCTGTGCGGGGTCGGTGTGTCCCATCGGGTGTCGGTGCCGAGAAGCCGGCGGATCCGGGCCCGTGCGCCACCGCTGTCGGGGTGGTGCCCGCGCCGTTCACCGGGCACGTCGACGGCGCCGAGGAACGGCGAGCCGAGCGCCGCGGCGATCTCCGGTTCGGTGCGCAGCCGGCGGCTCACTCGTGCGGCGGCGAGATGGCCGACGATCGCGAGCAGGAAGAACAGCAGCGCACCGGCGCCGATGAGCTGTGTCCTCGTCGGCGCCGCCGCACCGGTCGGCCGGGGTGCCGGCCCCATGACGACCATGTTGGCCTTGGCGGACGTCGGATCGGCGTCCTCCAGCTTCTTCAGGGCGTCCTGCAACGCGGTGCGCAGACCCTCCAGCTCGGTGCGGGCCTGCACGCTCTCCACGGTCTGCCCCGGATCGGCCGCGCCGGCCAGGTCGGTGATGCGGCGGTTGGTCTCCGCCACCTGCTTGCGCAGCGCCTCCGTGGCCGTGTCCGCAGCGGGGTCGGTGCTGCCGCCCGCGATACGGGTGGCGAAGGTGACGAACTGCTGGGCCAGCTGGTCGGAGAGCCGCTGGGCGCGCTCCGGGGTGTCGGCCGTGCCGGAGACCTTGATGATGTTCCCGTCGTCCGCCTTGGCACTCACGTCTTTCTGCAGTTCGGTGCCGTCGACGCCCTTCCAGTTGAGCGCGGCGGCGGCACGGTCGGCCACCGCCGAACTGGTCGCGATGTCCACCTGGGTCAGCAGTTCGCGCTCTTCCCACTGCCCGGGCAGCAGGACCGATGCCTCTGCCGTGTAGCGCGGCGGGAGCAGCAGCACCGAGGTGCCGTAGCCGAAGAGCGCGCCCACTACGGCGAGGACGGCGAGGAGCCGCCACCGCCGGCGGAGAATCCGTCCGATCGTGACCAGACGGATCGTGTCGTCATTCAATGGTGCGGCCTCTTCCCCGTACGGACCGGCCCGCCCGCCGCGACCGGGACCTGGTCCCGGCAGGCGGCGGTGTAGGCGGCGAGCAGTGACGCTTGCGAGTTCTCCCAGGACAGCGGTCCGCTGATCCGCTCCTGGCCGATCCTGCCCATCCGGGCCCGCTTCTCGGGATCGTCGAGGAGCAGCGCGATGAGCTTGGCGAACTGGGCCTCGTCGTCGTCGGGCGCGTAGACGGCGGCGTCACCGGCGGAGACGCGCGCCTCCCGGAGGTCGAACGAGACGATCGGCCGTCCCATCGCCATGTACTCCAGGACCTTGTTCATGGTCGACACGTCGTTGAGCGGATTGCACGGGTCGGGAGACAGGCACACGTCCGCGGTGCACAGGTAGCGCACCAGGTCGGCGTCCGGGATGCGTCCGGTGAACTGCACCTGGTCGGAGAGGCCGAGCTCCCGGGACAGTTCCACCATCGCGTCGAAGGCGTCGCCGGCGCCGACGAAGACCGCGTGCCAGTCGGTCCGCCCGTGCTCGTCGCGCAGTTTCGCGAGGGCCCGCAAGGCGTAGTCGACGCCGTCCTGCGGGCCCATGACGCCGAGGTAGCACAGCAGATGAGGCTTGCCGCGCTTCAACTCCGGCTCCGGGGGCACCGGTTGGAACCGGTCGGTCGCGGGCGCGCTGCGCACCACGAAGACGTCCTCCGGCCGCTTGCCGCCACGGCGCAGCGCGACGTCCCGGTAGCTCTCGTTCGTGGCGAGCACGATGTCCGCGGCCCGGTAGGTCCGCCTCTCCAGCGCGCACACGGCGCGGTAGAGCAGGTCCTCGCCTCGGTCGAACCGGGAGAGGTACAGCTCGGGTACCAGGTCGTGCTGGTCGAAGACGAACCGAGCGCCGCGCCGCTTCATCCACAGCGCGGGCAGGAACAGCAGGTCGGGCGGGTTGCAGGCGTGGACCACGTCGACCGGACCGACCTTGCGGGCCAGCCGGACCGTGTGCCACAGCGCCGATCCGTACTCCCGCAGATAGCCGGCCGGCCCTCCGGTGGCCGCGCGCAACGGGTAGCGGTGGATCCGCACCCCGTCGATCACCGCCTCCGGTTCCGTGTCCCGCTTCTCCCCCCGGGGGCAGATGACGTGCACCTCCCAGCCCGCGTCGCGCAGCGTGGTGCACTCCTGCCACACCCGCCGGTCGAACGGCACTGACAGGTTCTCCACCAGGATCAGCGCGCGCCGGTTCGTCCCGTCGCCGCTGTTCTCGTTACCAGGCAAGGCCCATGTACCCCGGTTCGGTCCGGCGCGCCTCGGCGTCGGGAAGATGGATGAGGTCGATGATCGCCGGTCCGCCCGCAGGGGGCAGCGCCGACAGTACGGCCGGGTCCTTGGTCCCGACCAGGCACACCTCGGCGTGCTCCACCACCTCGTCGACGGAGTCGGCGAGCAGCTGCGCGAGATGCGGCAGCCGGCTCTCGATGTACTCGCGGTTCGCGCCGAGCAGCCGGGAGAGGCTCACGTTGGCGTCGTAGATCTTGAGGTCGTAGCCCTTGCCGAAGAGCCGCTCCGCGAGCTCGACGAGCGGGCTCTCCCGGAGGTCGTCGGTGCCGGGTTTGAAGGACAGCCCGAACAGGCCCACCCGGCGCTTGCCGGTGCGCTCGACCATGTCCACCGCGCGCTGGAGATGGTCGGAGTTGGAGGCCAGCACGTGGGAGAGGATGGGCACCGAGACGTCGGCCCGCTGCGCCGCGTGGACCAGACTGCGCAGGTCCTTGGGCAGGCAGGAACCACCGAAGGCGAAGCCGGGCCGCAGGTAGGCGGGGCTGATGTTCAGCTTGCGGTCGGCCAGGAACACGTCCATCACCTGGTGCGAGTCCACCCCGAGCGCCTGGCACACCGAGCCCAGCTCGTTCGCGAAGCCGATCTTGAGGCCGTGGAACGCGTTGTCCGCGTACTTGATGGCCTCGGCGGTCGGGATCGGCACCCGGAACACCTCGCCGGGCAGGCCCTCGTACAGCGCCGCCACCGCGTCGCCGCTCGCCGGGTCGAGTTCGCCGATGACGGTCTTCGGCGGGTCGAAGAAGTCCTTCACGCTGGTGCCCTCGCGCAGGAACTCCGGGTTGACCGCGACCCCGATGTCCACCCCGGCCGTACCGCCGACGTGCTTCTCCAGGATCGGCACCAGCAGGTTCAGGCAGGTGCCCGGGAGCATGGTGCTGCGGAACACGACGGTCTGCCGCCCGCCCCGCTCGGCCAGCGCGGCGCCGATCTCCTCGGTGACCCGCTCCAAGTACGTGGTGCACAGGCTGCCGTTGGGCTCCGACGGCGTGCCCACGCAGATCAGCGATATCTCGCTGTCCATGATCGCTTCGCGGACGTCGCCGGTGGCGCGGAGCGCTCCGGTCCGCACGACCTCGGCGATGAGCTCGCCGATCCGCTCCTCGACCACCGGGGCCTTGCCGTCGTTGACCAGGTCGACCTTCACCTGGTTGACGTCCACCCCGATGACCTCGTGCCCCATGCTGGCCAGGCACGCGGCCGACACACAGCCCACGTAGCCGAGCCCGAAAACGCTGACTCTCATGCCTCGCCTCTCCCCCCAGTCAGGCCCTTGCGGCCTGCGGTCCGCGCGTCGGTCGGACGACCCCCGCGCATCAGTAGGCCCCCTGCCCGTGGAGCACCGCACGCAGCGTCTTCCACAAGATCACCGTGTCCAGGGCGAGCGACCAGTCCTCCACGTACCGCAGGTCGAGGCGGACCGCCTCCTCCCACGACAGATCGCTGCGTCCGCTGATCTGCCACAGGCCGGTGAGGCCGGGCTTGACCAGCAGCCGCCGCCGGATGTCCGGGCCGTACGCGGCGGATTCCTCCGGCAGCGGAGGCCGCGGTCCGACGAGCGACATCGATCCGGTGAGTACGTTGAAAAGCTGCGGGAGCTCGTCGAGCGAGTACCGGCGCAGCACTGCTCCCACCCGGGTCACCCGCGGATCCCGGCGGAGCTTGAACAGCAGACCCGCGCCCTCGTTCCGGTCGGCCAGGTCCTTACGTGCCCCGTGGGCCCCGGTGACCATGGTGCGGAACTTGACGATGGTGAACTCGCGGCCGTCCTTGCCGACCCTGCGCTGGCGATAGATCGCCCCGCCCCGGCTGTCCATCAGCACGAGCAGCCCGACGAGGACCATCAGCGGTGCGAACAGCACCAGCAGAATCGTTGCGCCAATCCGGTCGACGACCCCTTTGATCGCCCGGCGGCCCCCACTGAAGGTCGGCATGCTGACCCGCAGCAACGGGATTCCGAGCACCGCGTCGACATGCAGGCGCGGGCCGGCCACCTCCATCAGCACGGGGGCCACGATCATCTCGGCGTCGCTGCCTTCGAGGTTCCAGGCCAGCCGCTGCAGCCGGTCCGGTGACCAGTGCGGGTCCGGTGTGACCGCGACGACGCGGTAGCCGTCGTGGCGGACGTGCTTGGCGACGTCCTCCAGCAGGCCTATGACCGGCACTCCGTCCAACTGGTCACCGTCGAGCCCGCCTTCCTCGCCGTCGATGCCACGGCCGTCCGTCGTGCACACCGCCTCCACCCGCCAGCCGAGGTGCGGGAACTTGCGGGTGCGATTGATCAGGTCGCGCACGGTGGCCGGGCTCCCGGCAGCGAGCACCGGTCTCAGGCACCGTCCTTCATTGCGCTGTTTGTGCAGCCAGAGGCGGAGCAGATACCGCGCGGTCATGGTGACGAGCGCTATCGCCGGGATCGCGACGAAGATCCAGAGCTTGATGTTGCGCGAGGTCAGGGCGATCCCGCCGAGCGCCAGCACGACGGTCGCCGTGAACAGCGAGCGTCCGAGCCGACGGAATTCCTCGGCACCCTGGCCGAGCACGGCCGGAGCCCACGCCCGGCTCACCGCAAGCGCTCCCAGCACCAGCAGCTGGGTGCCGAAGGCGAGAATCCCCCATTTCTCATGCCAGTTGGCCGCGTCCCGGGCCCCGAAGAAGTCACCGATCGCCCCCACCACGCAGGCGGTGGCCACGGTGTCACTGATGATCACGGTACGGCGGTACCGCTGCTCCCAATCGGTCGCGGGCTGGCTGATCGCCCCGTCCGCCAGGCGCCCACGCGCCGACGGAAAAGGGCCGACTATTCCCCCCTGCCGCACAGAACCCCCCAAGGTCCCCAGTGGTACGGCGTCTCCGCCTCACACTGTTTCGCCCCCTGCGGAGGGTCCCCGCCCTCCGCACTGTGCCTCCCTTCGGGAGGCCCCCACCGCGCTGTTCCCCTCAGGAAGCCACCGCCCCGGCGTATGGCATCCCGGCTGTCTCAGAGTTACGTGGTCAACCCCCTGACGACAGCGAACTCGCGGGTCCTACCAAGCTCCTGGGGTACGCGGAGACCCGTCGAAACCTCGGATGCTCCCCACGCCCCAAGTCCCCCTACGGGTCCAAGTACCGATCACCCCCACGTCAGGCGCGAGAGACGCGGCTACTGGCCGTCTACATCGCCGGACCCATAGATCATCATTTGTCGCCTGGTGTCCCACCATTGCGAAAGCACGGTCAATCTAGACCATCTGGGGCCGCCTGAAGAGAGGTCTGTGTGGACTTTGTGCTCAATATTTGAAGGCGGGGCCATAGATCAGTGATCTCCCGCGGGTGCCCTGGTGACGCAAAACGTGCCCTGCGCCCTACGACGGCGGGAGTTCTCCGAGCCGACGGCACCGGCGACCCGAGGCGTCCCGGCGCCGATCGACGACACCCGGGAACAGGTCTTCACCGCACTGTTCGCGCAGGCAGACGCCGAGGACGACCTCCACCGGGTCGTCGCCGTCGACTTACGAGATCGTGCGCGCCGACCACTACGCCGCCGAAGCCCACGCAAACCGGCCCCGGCCGCGCCGGGTTCCCAACCAGCCAACCCACATGCCCGTGTGGCGCAATCCTCGCGAGCCGTCCGACCCCACCTCGGGAGGCAAAGTTTGCGCGCGGTGGTGCCGCAAAGGCCGCTCCGATCGCCACCCGCGAACACCGCGGCGGATCCGGTGACCGATCGCCGGCCATCGCCGGTACGGGAGCGCGACAAGATCACGTCGAGGACCGCGAACCAGGCCTGAGGGAACGCAAGAAGCCGCCCTCCCTCATATCAGGCAGAACCACGATGCAAGACGCGCGTCCGCGCGCGTGCCGTTCAAGGTCACGCGCACCGTCCGGTCCCCAACTGGTCCCCAGGACAACGGCAACCGGAGTCCGTGGCTGCCTGCCGTGGACCAGCAAGTACCTGGCCTCCCCGGCCGCCCGCAGTGCCGTGGGTGTCGGAGTCGCTCAGGGAGCTCTGGCCTTGCCCTCGCCGACGTTTCCGGGAGCGTGGGGGTGCGTGGTGAGCGGATGCGTCAGCACCCGGGGAGACCGGGCTCGGCGATTCGTGGTTCGTCCGGCGGTTCGATCTCCGGCGGGATCGGCAGGTCGATTCGGCCGGCACACCGATCGCGTTCTCGTCGTTGAACGCGACCACGGCGGCAGGCAGTTCGCCCGCGTCGAGGAGGTGACGGGCGGCGCGCTCACCGGCCGCCTCGGTGTTGTCGCCGCGCCGCACCCTGATGTGCCCGTCCAGACCGTGCCGCCGCATGGCCCCACAAACTCTGCTGGTCCGGATGTCGCGCCATGTTCCTCGCGTCAAGCGCTCCCCGGAAACCCCGAGCTCCTGCCCCGTCACGGGCAGACAGGTCCCGAAAAGCGGATCCAGCGGCACCACCGCACTCCGCCCGGGCCCTGCCCATCCGGTCAAATGCCCAGAACCGTACGGGCGGTGAGGAAATAGATCACCAGTCCCGTGGCGTCGACCAGGGTCGTCACCATCGGGGCCGACACCACCGCGGGGTCGATGTGGAGCCGTTTGGCCAACAGGGGCATGGCGCCACCGACCGTCGCCGCCCAGCCGCAGATGATCACCAGGGTGATGCCGACCACGACGGCGATCTGCGCGCCCACGAACAGTGTGCCCAGCACCATCCCGAGGGTGGCCAGCATCGTGCCCAGCACCACGCCCACCCTGGACTCGCGCCAGATGACCGCCGGCAGATCGGAGACGCGCACCTCGCCCACGGCCAGCGCCCGTACCGCGGCGGTGGCCGCCTGCGCTCCCGCGTTGCCGCCGGTGCCGATCAGCAGCGGAATGAACATGGCCAGTTGGGTGACCTTCTCCAGCGTGCTCTCGAACGCCTCCGTCACGGTCACCGTGAGGGTCGCGGCCAGCAGCAGAAGCAACAGCCACACGACCCGGTACCGCGCCAACTGCCAGACGGACGCCGCCATGTAGTGCCCCATCCAGGGAGCCGCCCCGGACTGCAGCACGACATCCTCCGTGTCCGCCTCCTCGATGACCTCGACCGCGTCGTCGATGGTGAGCAGCCCTACGAGCCGCTCCTCGCTGTCGACGACGGGCAGGGCCAGGGCGTTGGTCTCGCGCATCAGGCGCGCGGCACCCTCGGCGGAATCGGTGGCGTACGCGCGGGCCGCGCCGGTGACGACGTGGTCGGTGACGTTGTCGTCCGGCGAGCTGAGCACCAGCTCGCGCAGGGTGACCACACCGGTCAGGCGGCGCCCGGAGTCCACGACCGGCAGGGTGTAGACGGTCTCGGCGTCCGCGCCCTTGGTCCGGACCCGTCGGAGTGCCTGCCTCACCGTCGACCGGCCGTCGAGGGCGACGACTTCCGGTGTCATGTAGCGGCCGACCGAGCCTTCCGGGTAGCCGAGCAGTGCCGCGGTCACCTGGCGCTCGTGCGTGCTGAGCCCCGCCAGGACCCGCCGGACCACCTTGGCGGGCGCCTCGCGCAGCATGCGCACCCTGTCGTCGGGGTCCAGCTCCTCGACCAGCTCGCGGAACGCCACGTCCCGCAGCCCCATCAGAATGGCCTGCTGATCCACGGGTTCCAGTTCCTCGAACACCGCGATGGCCTGGTCCTTGCCCAGCAGCCGGAACGCGACGACCGCGTCCACGCTGTCCATCCGGGCCAGCTCGTCGGCGATCACGTGCGGAGGGCGTCGGCCCAGCAGGTGCTGGGCGTCGCGCAGGTCGTGCCGTTCCAGGGCGTCCCGGAGCTCGGTGGGCAGTTCGTCGGGCAGCTGGACAAATGTCATGGCAGGTCACCTCGGCGGGACGGAGGGAAGGGGGCATGCTCTCCTGCTCGAAGGCGCACACCGGAGCCCGTCACCGCCCTGACAAGGTTCAGCCGTGAGCTGTCACGGCCCGCGTGGGAGAGGGGCAACGGTGCGCGGGGACCGACTCGGAGGTTCGCTCTGCACGGCGAACCACCTCCTTCTTCCGCTGACGAACGTCCTGGGCCGACAGCCGGATCGTGCTTGCGGCATCCGGCACACGCGAGCCGTACGGCTGATCTGAGGGGTTTCCTCCGTCTCGGACGAGTCGCGTGAAGGATGCGTGCAGACGATCAGCGGGACGTCCGGGAGGAGAAGCACGCCCGTGTACGGCGACGCCCCAGCGGGGTGCACGGACCCACCGGGGCGGCCCGCGGTCGTCAGGCGTGCTGGACGAGGGCGAAGGTCACGCCCGCCGTGTCCTTGAATACGGCGACACGTCCGAGGCCGGGCGCCTCGATCGGCCCGGACACGACAGTGCCGCCCAGCGCGACCGCCGCGGCGGAGGCCGCGTCCACGTCCGCGACACCGAAGTGCAGGGTCCAGCCGGCGGCACCCTCGGGCCCGCTCGTGATACCACCGAACTCCGCGACTCCGCCGACGAACGTCAGATGAGCCACGGCGCCTCCGGCCGGGGGTACGGCCGCGGTCCAGCCGAAGACCTGGCCGTAGAACGCCTTGGCACCGTCGACGTCCGGTGTGCTCAGTCCGAACCAGGACAGCGCGCCGGGCTCGCGCACCAGTCCGGAGCCGGGGTGCTTGTCCGGCTCCCAGGCGCCGAACACCGCGCCGTCCGGGGCCTCGTAGACGGCCGCGCTACCGGCGACCGACACCTTCGCGGGCGGACTCACCACACGGCCCCCGGCCTCCTCGACGGCCTTGGTCGTCGCGTCGAGGTCGTCCGACATGAAGTAGACGGTCCAGCCGGCCGAGTGCTCCTGCCCCTCCCTGAGCTTGACCGCGCCCACGATCTTCTCTCCCCGCAGCACCAAGTTCACGTATCCGCTGGGCAGTTCGAGGGCCTCCCAGCCCAGGAGGGAGCTGTAGAAGGTGCGGGCGGAGGCGACGTCGGGGGTGTCGAGATCCGCCCAGCAGGGTGCACCGGCAGGGTGACGAGTGATCTTCATCGGTTCTCCTCGGGTCACAACGATCGATCTTCACCCAGAGTGGCTGTGCCGCAGGCCAGGGCTCCAGTCAGCGCGGTCAACTCGCTTGTTCCTTCCATTCGTTGACCCGTCCGCGTCGATTTCGTCCACCTCTCGACCGCCCAGTGCGTCCAGGACGGCTTGGGTGACGTCCTCGGGGGTACGGCCGTCGGTGGCCACGACAGCCCGCGCGACCTCGGCATACAAGTGACGCCTGGCCTCCATCAGTTCACGCCACTGCTTGCGCGGATTGATGGCCAGCAGCGGACGCGCCGCGTTCAGACCCGTGCGCTTGACCGCCTCGTCCACATCCATGGACAGATAGACGACCCGATGCCCGACCAGCAACGCCCGCGTGTCCGCATCGAGGATCGAACCCCCGCCCAGCGCCAGGACACCCTCGTGCCCGGCGAGCGCCTGGTGCACGGCACGCTTCTCGATCGCCCGGAAGACCGGCTCACCCTCGTCGACGAAGATCTCCGCGATGCTGCGGCCCTCGACAGCCACGATGTCCTCGTCCGTGTCCCGGTAACCGACACCGAGCCGCCCCGCGAGCTGCTGCCCGACGGTGGACTTGCCGACCCCCATGGGACCGACCAGGACGACGAGCGGTACCGCGGTCACCGGATCGCCAGGTTCTCGAGGTACGACCGCACGTTACGACGGGTCTCGGGCACCGAGTCGCCACCGAACTTCTCCGCCACCGCATCCGCCAGGACCAGCGCGACCATCGCCTCCGCGACAATCCCCGCAGCCGGCACCGCAGACACGTCGGAACGCTGATGATGGGCCTGCGTGGCCTCACCCGTCACCACATCGACCGTCTGCAGAGCACGCGGCACCGTCGCGATCGGCTTCATCGCCGCCCGCACCCGCAACAACTCACCCGTCGACAGACCACCCTCAGTACCACCCGACCGGCCCGAGACACGCCGAATGCCCTCACCGGTGTTCACGATCTCGTCGTGCGCCAGCGAACCGGGCACCCGGGCGAGTTCGAAGCCGTCGCCGATCTCGACACCCTTGATCGCCTGAATACCCATCAGCGCACCGGCGAGACGGGCATCCAGCTTCCGGTCCCAGTGCACATGCGAGCCCAAGCCGACGGGAACCCCGTAGGCCAGGATCTCGACCACACCACCGAGAGTGTCACCGTCCTTGTGGGCCTGATCGATCTCCGCGACCATCTGCTTCGACGCATCCGCGTCCAGGCACCGCACCGGATCCGCGTCCAGCTTCCCGACATCGGCGGGCGTCGGCAGCACACCGCGCGGGGCCTTCGCCGAGGCCAGCTCGACGACGTGCGAGACGATCTCGATCCCGGCCGTCTCCCTGATGTACGACCGCACGACGGCACCCAGCGCGACACGCGCCGCCGTCTCACGCGCCGAGGCACGCTCCAGGATCGGACGCGCCTCGTCGAAGCCGTACTTCTGCATACCGGCAAGATCAGCATGGCCGGGGCGCGGACGGGTCAGCGGAGCGTTACGCGCCAGCCCCGCCAGGATCTCCGGATCGACCGGGTCCGCCGCCATGACCTGCTCCCACTTGGGCCACTCCGTGTTCCCCACCATGATCGCGACCGGGGAACCGAGCGTGAGACCGTGCCGGACACCACCCAGGAAGGTGACCTCGTCACGCTCGAACTTCATCCGCGCACCACGTCCATAACCGAGCCGGCGCCGGGCCAGGTGATCCGCCACCATCTCCGTGGTGATCGGCACACCGGCGGGAAGACCCTCCAGCGTCGCCACGAGTGCGGGACCGTGGGACTCCCCCGCGGTCAGCCAGCGCAACCTGCCCATACTCACTGGTGCTCCTCGATCGACTCATCCGCGCCGACGGGCGGTTCGTACCAGGGGAAGAGCCGCCGCAGCTCGCTGTGGAACGCTGGAAATGTCTTCGCCACGCAGTGCGGGTCGTCCAGGGTCAGCGTGTCCGGGGTGGTGAGACCGAGCACCGAGAAGGCCATCGCGATGCGATGGTCGTGGCGGCAGGAGACGCGCGCGGAACGTGGTGTGCCGGGGTACACGGTGATCCAGTCGCTGCCCTCGGCGGTCTCGATTCCACAGGCCCGAAGGTTCTGCGCGACGGCGGCGATGCGGTCGGACTCCTTCAGGCGTGTGTGTCCGATGCCGTGGATCGTGATCGGTGCGTCGGCGAGCGGGGCGATCGCGGCGAGGGTCATGAAGGTGTCCGACACATCTCCCATGTCGACGGCGAAGCCTCCGCGCAGTCGTCCGGTTCCGGTCACCGTTGTCGCCGTCTCGTCCACGCGTACCTCGGCGCCCGCCTTCGCGAGGATCTCCACGAAACGGAGGTCGCCTTGAAGACAGCCCGCGCCGAGGCCCGGCACGGTGACGGTGCGTCCCGTCACGGCCGCGGCGGCGAAGGCGTACGAGGCCGTGGAGGCATCCGGTTCGACGACCGTGTCGGTGGCCGTGTACGGCCCCGGCTCGACCCGCAGATCGCCGTCCTCACCCTCGGTGACGCGGGCGCCGTAGCGTCGCATCAGCGCCAACGTCATGTCCACGTAGGGGCGGCTGACCAGGCCCAGGGCGCGGACCCGGAGTCCCGTGCGCATCAGGGGCGCCGCCATGAGCAGACCGCTGAGGTACTGGCTGCTCGGCGACGACTCCACCGTGATGTTCCCACCGGCCAGTCCTTCGGCGCGGACCAGCAGGGGTAGGCCGTTGCCCGGACCCGCCTCGATGTCGGCTCCCAGTCCGCGCAGCGCCTCCAGCAGAGGTTCCTGGGGGCGGGCCCGCAGTTGGGAGGAGCCGTCGAAGAGGAAGGCGCCGTGGCCGGTGGCGGCGAAAGGGGGCAGGAAGCGGGCGGCCGTCCCGGCGTCCGCGCACCACAGGCGGGCCCGTCCGGTCGGGCCCCGGCCCGCTCCCGTCACCTCCCAGGACTCGTCCAGAGGACCGACCCGCACGGGGATGCCGCATTCCCTGAGCGCGCCGCGGAAGGCGAGCGTGTCCTCACCGACCAGCGGGGCGTGGATCCGGCTCGTGCCCTCGGCGGCCGCCGCGAGGAGCAGGAGCCGGTTGGTCAGGCTCTTGGAGCCGGGGATTCTGGCGATGAGGGGCGTCGTGCCGCGTGTGGTGTCCGTGTTCACGTGACCACCTCCGGGTCGCGGCGTGGGGTGGGCAGACGCAGTCCGCGGTGGATGTCCATGGCGGCGGACGACTGGTTGAGGGTGATGTAGTGCAGTCCGGGGGCTCCCTCGTCGAGCAGCCGCTGGGCGAGTTCGGTGGCGTGGTCGACGCCGATGCGGTGGGACTCCCCGGGGTCGTACTGCGCGGTCCGCAGGCGCAGCGCGAGGTCGTCGGGGAATGTCGCGTCGCTGAGGCGGGCGAACCGTGCGATCTGTTCGTAGCGGGTGGCGGGCATGATGCCCGGGATGACCGGGGTGTCGCAGCCGGCGAGGGCCAGCCGGTCGCGCAGCCGGAGGTAGTCCTCGGCGCGGAAGAACATCTGGGTGATGGCGTAGTCGGCGCCGGCCCGGCACTTGGCCACGAGATGGCGGATGTCGGTGTCCCAGTCCGGTGAGCGGGGGTGGCGTTCCGGGAAGGCCGCGACGCCGATGCTGAACGTGCCGCACCGGCGGATGAGTTCGACGAGCTCGGCGGCATGCCGCAGGCCGTGGGGGTGCGGGATCCACGGGCCCCGGGGGTCTCCGGGCGGGTCTCCGCGCAGGGCGAGGACGTCGCGGATACCGGCGTCGGCGTAGCGGCCGATGATCGCGCGCAGCTCGGCGGTGGAGTGCTGGACCGCGGTGAGGTGGGCCACCGGGCGCAGGGTGGTGTCCTCGGCGATCCGCCGGGTGAGCGCCGTGGTGCGTTCTCGGGAGGTGCCGCCGGCGCCGTACGTCACCGACACGAAGGACGGGTCGAGGGTCTCGACGCGGCGCAGCGCGTCCCACAGCGCGCGTTGCCCTTTGCCGGTCCTGGGCGGGAAGAACTCGAAGGAGTACGAGCGGTGGCCTGCCGTGATCAGTTCGGCCGGTCCCCTGCGGATCCGCTCGGCCGGCGGGGCGGGAGTCGTCATGCCGTGTCGCCTCCTGGCGGGGTCGCCGGTCCGTATGCCGCGGTCGTCAGGGCTCGCAGATGTGCGGCGGACGTGGTGTAGGTCTGGGTGCCTGTGCGCGACAGCGCCCGGGCGGCCAGGGCCGAGCCCGACTGCGCGCACCGGGTGGTGTCCTCGCCCGCGGCCAGGGCTGCCAGGTAGCCGGCGCGGAAGGCGTCGCCCACGCCTGTCGGGTCGGCCGCCCCGGGGGTGGCGACGGCGGGGATGTCCAGCGTGGGTTCGTCCGCGCGCTCGACGCGGCTGCCCTTCTCCCCGAGGGTGGTGATCCATACGCCGACGCGGCGCAGGACGTCGGATCGGGACCAGCCTGTCTTGGCGAGCAGCAGCGCGTGTTCGTACTCGTTGGTGAACAAGTGGTCGGCGCCCTCGACGAGTTCACGGATCCGGGGGGCGTCGAGCCGGGCCAGTTGCCGGGACGGGTCGGCGGCGAAGGGGATGCGGTGGGCGCGGCACGCGCGTGTGTGCCGGAGCATCGCGGCCGGGTCGTCGGCACCGACGAGGACGAGGTCGGCGCCTCCGCCCCGGCGTACGACGTCGACGAGGTCGATGTCGGCGGCCTCGGTCATCGCTCCCGGATGGAAGGAGGCGATCTGGTTGCCGTCCGGGTCGGTGGTGCACAGGAAGCGGGCGGTGTGGCGGGTGCGGGAGACATGGACCCCGGAGGTGTCCACGCCGAGTGCCGACAGCCGCTGTCCGTACTGGCCGAAGTCCGTGCCCACCGCTCCCACCAGCAGCGGGCGGTGGTCCAGTCGGGCCAGGCCGTAGGCGATGTTCGCGCCCACTCCCCCGTCGCGGATCTCCAGGGTGTCGACCAGGAACGACAGCGAGACATGATCGATGCGGTCGGCGAGCAGTTGGTCGGCGATACGGCCGGGGAATGTCATCAGGTGGTCGGTGGCGATGGAACCGGTGACGGCGATCCGCATGTCAGACCCCGGCCGCCGCGCGCAGGGCGTCGACCCGGTCGGTGCGCTCCCAGGTGAAGTCGGGCAGTGCGCGCCCGAAGTGGCCGTACGCGGCGGTCCGGGCGTAGATCGGGCGACGCAGGTCGAGGTCGCGGATGATCGCGGCCGGGCGCAGGTCGAAGACCTGCCGGATGGCGTGCTCGATCGCCGTGTACGGCACGGCGGCGGTGCCGAAGGTCTCCACGAACAGGCCGACGGGCTCGGCCACTCCGATCGCGTACGCCACCTGGACCTCGCAGCGGCGGGCGAGTCCGGCGGCGACCACGTTCTTGGCGACCCAGCGCATCGCGTACGCGGCCGAACGGTCCACCTTGGAGGGGTCCTTGCCGGAGAAGGCGCCGCCGCCGTGGCGGGCCATGCCGCCGTACGTGTCGATGATGATCTTGCGGCCGGTCAGGCCGGCGTCGCCCATCGGGCCGCCGATCTCGAAGCGGCCGGTCGGGTTGACCAGGAGGCGGTAGCCGTCGGTGTCCAGTTTGACGCCGTGCTCCGCCAGCCGGGCCAGTTCGTGCTCGACCACGTGGGTACGGATGTCGGGGGTGAGCAGGCCGTCCAGGTCGATGTCCGCGGCATGCTGCGCGGAGACGACGACCGTGTCCAGGCGGGCCGCGCGGCTGCCCAGGTACTCGATGGTGACCTGGGTCTTGCCGTCCGGGCGCAGATAGGGGGCGACACCCTCCTTGCGGACCTCCGCGAGCCGCTGCGACAGGCGGTGGGCCAACTGGATGGGCAGCGGCATCAGTTCGGGTGTCTCGTCGCAGGCGTACCCGAACATCAGGCCCTGGTCGCCCGCGCCGCCGGTGTCGACGCCCTGGGCGATGTCCGGGGACTGGGCGCCGATCGACACGGACACCCCGCACGACCGCCCGTCGAACCCCTTCTGGGACGCGTCGTAGCCGATGTCGAGGACGGCCTCCCGGACCAGGCCGGGGATGTCCGCGTACGCGGTGGTGGCCACTTCTCCGGCGACGTGCACCTGCCCGGTGGTGATCAGGGTCTCCACGGCGACCCGCGACCGCGGATCCTCCGTGAGCAGGGCGTCGAGGACGGTGTCGCTGATCCGGTCGGCGATCTTGTCGGGGTGGCCCTCGGTCACGGACTCCGAGGTGAACAGGCGGCGGGACATGGCTCTCCCTGTGGTCGCAGCGGCTGCTGGCTGGTGGGACGTCGCACGCGAAGGCGTGAAGGTGTCGGGCCGGAGAGCTCCCCGGGGGAAGTAGGAGCTCTCCGGCCCTGCTGGGGGGGGTGATGGATGGTCAGGAGGCGGCGGCCGTGAGGGCCTTGGCGAGGCGCACCACCCGTTCGGCCTGGACCCGGGCCGCGTTGCGGGTGACGTCGCCGACGGGGACGGTGCCGCCGGCATCGTGGTGGGCGGTGCCGTAGGGGTTGCCGTCGACGAACTTGTCCGGGTGGGTGAACCCGGGGGCGACGACGATGCCGCCGAAGTGGTGGAAGGACTGCATGAGGGCGAGCAGGGTGGACTCGTTGCCGCCGTGCGGGCTGCCCGTGGAGGTGAAGCCGCTGTAGACCTTGTCGGCCAGTTCGCCACGCCTCCACGCACCGCCGAGGGTGTCGAGGAACTGCTTGAGCTGGGCGGCGATGTTGCCGAACCGGGTCGGAGAACCCATGAGGACGGCGTCGGCCCAGACGATGTCCTCGACGGCGGCGAGCGGGATGCCGGCGGTCGCCGCCGCGGTGGCGGCCCAGGCGGACTGGGATGCGACGACTTCTTGGGGGGCGAGTTCCGCCACCCGGCGGAGCCGGACCTCGGCGCCGGCCTTCTCGGCCGTGTCGGCGATCTCCCGGGCGATGTCGGCGACATGGCCGGTGGCGGAGTAGTAGACGACGGTGACCTTTACGACGGTGTCCATGCCGGTCCTCACCAGTCCGCCAGGTGGAGGGACAGCAGCGGATCCGCCAGGGCGAGCGCGGAGGCCGGGTGGGTGAACGTCCGGTCGTAGTGGACGAGCGGAGTGCGGTCGTCGTCCACGTGGGTGTCCAGGACGCGGCCGACGACGATGCTGTGATCGCCCCCGTCGAGGACGGCGTGCAGCGCGCAGGCGATCCGGGCGCAAGCACCCGGCGCGCCGGGCAGGCCCAGCTCGCAGGGCACGATGTCCCCCTCCATGTCGCCTTCGGCGAACCGGTCGACGCCGGACCGGGCGAAGCGGAGTGCGACCTGGTCCTGCCCGTGTGCGAGGAGGTTGACCAGGAAGCGGTCTGCGGACGTGAACGCCGTGTGGGTGCTGGCGGTCTTGTTCAGGCAGACCAGGACGAGGGGCGGGTCCAGGGACAGGGAGCTGAAGGAGGTCGCCGTGAAACCCCAGCGCCGTCCGGTGCCGTCGACGGTCGTGACCACGGTCACCGGTCCGGGAACCCTGGACATGGCGTGGGTCAGGGCCGCGCCGGTGGTGCCTGCTGTGCCATTCATGGGGCGATCACTCTCCGGTGGCAGGCGGATCAGGGCTGGAGGCGGCACGTGCGCCATCCTCGGTCGTGACGGTCGTAGCGCAGCCTGCGGTGCAGCCGGTCCGAGTCGGCGCACCAGAACTCCACGGCGACCGGGCTGAGCAGGTATCCGACGAAGCGTGCGGGGCGCGGCAGCGGGGTCGCGGGGGCCGCGAGGCGGTCCGCCTGGGCGCGCAGGGCGGTCACGTCCCGCAGGGGTTCGCTCTGCCGGGAGGCCGCGGACATCGAGTGCATGGGGATCGGCCGGCCGGACCAGAGGGCATCGGAGTCGGCGTCGCTCGACTGGGCGACGGGACCGGAGAGGATGAGCTGCTGGCCGGTCTCGCGCCAGTAGAGGAGGCCGGACGCCCAGCCGGTGGCCGCCATCTCCCGGCCCTTCTGGCTGGTGGAGTGGCTGGCGAACACCAGCCCGCGGGCGGTGATGTCGGTGACGGAGACGATGCGGTTGGAGGCCCGTCCCTGGCTGTCGGCGGTCGCCAGCGCGAGAGCGCGGGGTTCGCGCACCTCGCGTGCGGTCGCCTCGCTGATCCACTGGTGGACGAGCCCCATGGGCTCGGCGGGCGGACGGTCGTACTCGGGGAAGTCCAGGTCGACTTCGCCGGTGAGGCTCTCGAATCGGCTGCTGTTCACGCGTTCCTCGCTAGACGTAGAGGGTGCCGCGGGCGGCGACGACACCGTGGCCGCCGACCTCGACCGACCGGACGGTCCCGCCGGTGCCTTCGGCGGTGGCGAGCATCAAGGACGGGCGGCCCATCTCGACGCCCTGAAGGATCTCCAGGTGCTGCCCGTAGGCGGCGAGCCGGTGCCGGGCCAGGTGGATGGCGAGCGGCCCGGCGGCCGAGCCCGTCGCCGCGTCCTCCACGACGCCGTAGGCGGGCGAGAACATACGGGTCCGCCAGTGGACACCCGCGCCGGCGAAGCAGTTGGCCGCCATGTCCGGGAACCGCCCGAGGGCCCGGTGATCGGGGCGGAGAGCGGACAGCTCCGTGACGCTCGGGAGCCCCACGAGGACGTGCCGGGGGCCGTTGCGGTAGATCTCCACGGGCGCGACGGTCTCCCCGACTCCGAGCGCCGCCAGGAGTTCCGCACGGTGCTCGTACGGCTCCCAGGTGGGGACGGGCTGTCGCATCCGTACGGTCGTGACGCCGTCGTCGTCGGCGAGTTCGAACGGGATGACGCCCATGGCGGTCTCGAGCCGGAGCCGGTCCTCCTTGAGCGTGTGTCCCAGCGCCACCGCGGTGCCCAGCAGCGGATGGCCGGCGAACGGCAGCTCGTTGACGGGGGTGAAGATGCGGATGCGGGCGTCTCCGCCCTGCTCGGGCGGCAGGACGAAGGTGACCTCGGAGAGGTTCATCTCGCGGGCGATGCGCTGCATCAGTTCGGTGGTCAGGTCGGCGGCGTCGAAGAAGACCGCCACGGGATTGCCTTCGAGGGGAGTCCGGGCGAAGGCGTCGACGACTGTGTATGCGTGCACGTGAGTGTCCCCCGGGTAGTGGTGCGGTTGTTCAGGCGGTCGCCGTGAACACGGGCCCTGGTCCGTCGAGTCCGAGCAGCGAGTGGGCGCCCTCGACCGTGGCCTCGACGTCGAAGCGGGTCCGGTGCGTGGGCGGGCGCCCGATCAACTGCGCGGCCCGGTTGGGCGGCAGCCCGTCGGGGCGGTCCGCCTCCCAGAGCATCACCGCGCCCCACCGGTTGTGCTGCCGGTCCGCCATCCAGAACTTCAGCCGCAGACCCGGTACGTCGCTCCACGCGGCGACCGCCCCGTCCCGAAGGTGTTCCCGCAGCGAGTCGATGGTCTGCGGCGTTCCGTCGAGGTCCCACCAGACGATGTCAACCCGCACGGCCGAGCACCTCCTGGATGGTGCGGCCCAGGATGCGCGGACCGTCGACGGTGAGCACCGACTCGGCGTGGAACTGCATCGAGGCGAAGCCGGGTCCGCGCAGTCCGTGCACCTCTCCCGTCGCCGGGTCACGGCTCACCTCCACGGCACCGATCCCCGCGATGTCCTGCTTGTCCTCGTCGCTGTGGGCGGCGAAGGTGTTGTAGAACCCGACGCGTTCCCGGCTGCCGAACAGGTCGATCTCGCGTTGCACTCCCTGGTTCGGGACATCCCGGCGGATCAGGCCGAGTCCGAGGCCGAGGCTGAGCACCTGGTGGCTCAGACACACGGCGAGGAAGGGCCGTTGCTCGGCCAGCAGGCAGTCGATCGCGGAGCGCAGGCTGCGGATCTTGGGGTCGTCGGCCGCTCGGGGGTCGCCGGGTCCCGGTCCCATCACGACCAGGTCGTGGTCGCCGAAGGCATACGGATCGTCGAAGTGACAGATCGTCACTTTCAGCCCCAGGGAGCGGAGTTGAAGCCCGATCATGGCGGTGAAGGTGTCCTCGGCGTCGATGATCAGGGCGCTCAGTCCTTCCAGCCCGGTCACCGCGGGCCGTCGGCCGGCGTTCTCGTCGAGCCAGAACCGGGCGATGCCGCTGTTGCGCTGTGCCAGGGCCGCGCGGACGTCCGGATGGGTGCCGTACCGCTGGGCACGTCCGTTCTCCAGGGCGCCGAGGAGGCCGGCCGCCTTGGCCCGGGTCTCGGCGACCTCCGACAGGGGGTCGGAGTGCCGGACCAGTGTGGCGCCGACCCCGATCCGCACCCTGCCGCGGGTGTCGATGTCGGCGGTGCGGATGAGGATCGCCGAGTCGAGAACACGCTCGCCGCTCGCGTCCCGTCCGATCAGCGCGGCCACACCGCTGTAGTAACCGCGGCCTTCGGGCTCGTACTTGTGGATGATCCGGACCGCGCTCTCCAGCGGGCTGCCCGTGACCGTGGGCGCGAACAGCGTCTCGTGCAGGATCTCGCGCACGTCCCGGTCGGTGCGTCCGTCGATGAAGTACTCGGTGTGGGCCAGCCGCGCCATCTCCTTGAGATAGGGGCCCAGGACACGGCCGCCGCCCTCGCAGATGCGGGCCATCATCTTCAGTTCCTCGTCGACGACCATGTACAGCTCGTCGGTCTCCTTGCGGTCGGCGAGGAACTCGGTGACGCCTTCCAGGGTGGAACCGGCCGGCGGGTAGCGATAGGTGCCGCTGATCGGGTTCATGACCGCGGTCCCGCCGCTCACCGAGATGTGCCGTTCAGGGGTGGCGCCCACGAAGGTGCGGTCACCGGTGTGGATGACGAACGTCCAGTACGCGCCCTGTTCCCGCTCCAGCAACCGGCGGAAGAACACCAGCGCGTCGCGGAGCGAGTAGTCGCCGATCTCGGCCAGGAAGGACCGCTTGACGACGAAGTTGGCGCCCTCCCCGGTGCCGATCTCGTCCGCGACGACGCGGCGTACGGTTTCGGCGTACCGCTCGTCGTCGATGTCGAAGCCGTGGGCCGTCACGGAGGTCGGTGTGTCCGGAAGCCGGAGAAGCAGTTCGGGCATCGAGACCCGGTCCTGCTCGGTGACGGACAGCGCGATGAGGGGCGCGCCGTCGTCGGGAGCGGTGAAGCCGCGTTCGGTGATCTGCCGGTACGGCGCCACGACCAGGACATCGTGCCCGGTCCCCGCGCTGCCGGGCGTCGGGTGATCGGTGAGGGGGATGTCGGCCAGGGTCTCCGGCAGCGTCACGTCGCCGACCAGGACGTCGACCGTGTCCGGGACGCCGGTCTCCGGACGGTGCAGGAGGGCGAAGGCGGATGCCTGGAGGTTCAGTACGCGGCCGAGCAGGTCGCCGGGGGTTCGAAAGCCCGGGTCGTGTCGCGTGCTCATATGAGCACCTCCGTGGACGGGAGCACCACCGCGCAGCGCTGGGCCGCGTAGTCCAGGGCCAGTCGGTGGTGGGCCTCGGAGAAGTCGCCGAGGGCGTCGGCGGCGAGGAAGGTCTGGATGTCGTTGGTGAACGCCTCCAGTGCGGTGGCCAGGACGCCGACATGGGCGTACACACCGCACAGCACGAGTTGGTCGCGGCCCGCGGCCCGCATGCGGTCGAGCAGGTCGGAGCGGAAGAAGGCGCTGTAGCGCCACTTGGTGAGCACCCAGTCCTCCTCGGTGGGCGCGAGTTCGGGCACCACCTCGCGGTCCGCCGGGTCGGTGCGCATACCGGGGCCCCAGAAGTCCTTGAGCAGTCCGCGCTGTTCGTCGGTCATCCGGCCGGGCTGGGCGGTGTAGGCCACGGGGACGCCGAGGGCGGCGGCCCGCTTGCGCAGGGTGGCGGCGTTGTGGACGAGTTCGCCGCGCAGGGGGTCGGGCAGTGCCTGGAGGAAGTAGCGCTGCATGTCGTGGACGAGCAGGACGGCGCGGTCCGGATGCGGGGTCCAGTCCGCCACGTTCGCGGGCAGGCGTCCGGCGGTGGGCAGGGTGTACGGCGTGATGGCGGGTAGGCCGGCCATGGGATCAGCTCCTTTGCGGCGGGGTGGCCGCGTCGGCGGGGCGTGTCAGAGGGCGTCGGCCCATGCCGTGACCAGGGAGACGGCCTGCCGGGAGTTGAGGCGGGGGTCGCAGAAGGTGGTGTGCCGTTCGCCGATCCGGCCGAGCTCCGAGACGTCCGCGGCGCACTCCGTCACGTCGTCCGGTGTGGTCTCCAGGTGCAGTCCGCCGGCCACGCCGCCCGCCGCCGCGACCGCGTGGCCGAAGTCGTGGACCTCACGGGCCATGGTGGTCAGCAGGCGGGTCTTCCGGCCGCCCGGTGCGGTGATGGTGTTGCCGTGCATCGGGTCGCACAGCCAGATCACCGGGTGGCCCGCGGAGCGGACCGCCGCCACCAGGGTCGGCAGCCGCTCCCCGACGGTGTCGGCGCCCATCCGGGAGACCAGGGTGAGGCGGCCGGGTTCGCGCAGCGGGTCCAGGCGCTCGCACAGCGAGGTGATCTCCTCGGGGGTCGTGCCCGGGCCGACCTTGCAGGCGACCGGGTTGACCACATCGGCCAGCAGGTCGACGTGGGCGCCGTCCAGCTGGCGGGTGCGCTCACCGATCCACGGCCAGTGCGTGGATCCCAACCAGCGTGTGGAGTCGCCGAGTTCGCGGATCATCGGGACCTCGTAGTCCAGCAGGAGCGCCTCGTGGCTCGTCCACACCAGGGGTTCGACGCCCGGCCAGGTGCGCAGGGCGGGGGCGCGCCAGCCGAGGTGTTCCACGATGTCGCAGGCCGCCATGTACCCGGTGAGGATCCGCAGCGGGTCGGGACGCCTGGCCTCCGGGTCGGGCTCCGGGCTGTTGACCATGTGCCCTCGGTAGACGGGCAGCGCCAGGTCGCCGACCTGCTCGAAGTCGCTCGACCGCGGCTTGGCGAACTGGCCGGCCATCCGTCCGACGCGCAGCACGGGCTTCCCGGTGAGCATCTTCAGGGTGGTGCCGAGCAGGTCGAGCACGGCGGTCTTGCGCCGTACGTGCCCGGACGTGCACTCCTCCGGGTCCTCGGCGCAGTCTCCCGACTGGAGCACGAGCGCCTCCCCCGCCGCGACGGAGGCGAGCAGCGACCTGAGGGTGTGGACGTCCTCGATCCGGACGAGCGGCGGGCGGGAGCTGAGGATCTCCCGTACCCGCTGGACCTGTGCGAGGTCGGGCCAGTCGGGCTGTTGCAGCGCCTTGGACCTCTGTATTTCGGTTAGTGCGTGTCCCACGACAGTGCCCCCGTGAAGCGGAGAGGATTTATGTTCGGGTCATGGCATACCGTGCGTGCAGGCCGGCGGATCAGGTGGGGATGCCTTCACGTTCGATGCGCGGAACTTCTATTCCCAGCGCCTTGAACTGCTGGCAGGGATTCATGAACTCGCGCTGCTGCTTTATCTTCCCGTCCTCGAACAGGAAGGAGTGCAGGAAGTGGTTGCGGTAGTACCCGTCCGGATATCCGGGAAAAAGAATCTTTCCCTCTCCGTCGCATTCGACCCAGAAACGGTCGGGGTCCTGGCTGTCGAAGATCTCGACGTTGGTCCAGACCCAGTCGGGGAAGCACTTGAGCGACCAGACGGCGTGCTCGCCCAGCCGGTCGCGGCCGCGGATGACGATCGGTTCGCCGCTCTCCGTGGTCCACAGGCCGCCGGCACCGTCCTCGGTGAACAGCAGGTGGCGCCGGAGCCGGTCCTCGCCACGGGTGTTCATGTACTGCTCGACGATGGCCCGGTTGTGGGTGCGCAGTTCGGTCCGGTCGGTGGGTATTCGAGGTTCTGACATGGGTGTCCTCTGCTGGGGTGGGGCGAGGAATGAGGGGGATGCGCGGGGGTCAGACGATGAAGCTGATGTCGCGCGGGTCGCCGCCGACGAGGGCACGGCCGTAGACCTGCTCGGGGATGCCCATGCCGAAGCCGGCGTGTCGGCTGCCGACGTTGATGTCGCGCCAGAGCCGCTGGAGGGGGTTGGACTCGTTGAAGGCGGACGAGCCGTGGGCGGTGAGGAGGGTGTCCACGGCCTCCCTGCACAGCCGTCCGACCAGCGTGGACTCCAGCCGGTTGCGGGCCCGGACGGTGAGGTCGGCGTTGACGCCGGCCCGGGCGAGTTCGTCCACGGTGTCCGCGATGCGTGCGGCCACCAGCTTCGCCATGTCGATCTTCGAGGTGGCGTCGGCGAGGTCGAGCTGGAAGGTCGGCGACTGCGTCTGGTTCCGGTAGGTGGAACCGGCGACGGGGCGGGTGGGGCCCTTGTCGCGGACGAAGTCGAGGGCCGCCTCGGCACCACCGATCAGGGCGCCGATCAAGCCGATCGAGAACAGGCCGGTGAGGCTGTTGCGGTAGGGCAGCGCGGGATCGACGACACCGTCGGTCTCGCCGTTGAGGATCGGCAGGTACGGCACCAGCCTGTGGTCGGGTACGAAGATCCGGTCGGCCACGACGGTGTTGCTGCCGGTGCCGCGCATTCCGGCGAAGTACCAGGTGTCCTTGACGGCGACCTCGTCGGCCGGCATCAGGGCGAAGCGCACGTCGGGCCGGCCCGCGTCGGTGGGGACGGCGATCAGCGCGCTGACCCACTGTGCGTGCAGGCAGCCGGAGACGTACGCCCACTCGCCGCTGACGATCATGCCGCCGTCGACCGGTTCGACGGCCGGTGAGGGCAGCCCGAGGACCAGTGCGCACCGGGCGTCCGGGGCCTCTCCCCAGATCTCGTCGCCGGCCGCGGCCGGGAACAGGGCGGCCATGAAGTTGCCGGCGTTGAGGACGCCGGCGATCCAGGCGGCGGAGGGGCAGCCCCGGCCGAGCGTGGTGGCGACGTCGAGCAGGGTGCGCATGTCCGTCGCGTAGCCGCCGAGCCGCCGCGGTGTCTGCAGCCGCAGCAGTCCGGCCTCCGTCATGGCGGTGACGACCCGGTCGGATATCCGCCGCTCTCGTTCGCATTCGGCGGCGTCCGTCCACAGGAGTTCCCGCAGACCTTCGGCCCGCGCGACGAGTTCCGCACGGTCGGGAATCAGTTCTTCACTGGTGACCGAATCGACAGGGAGCACGGAATTCGACATTCCGAATCATTCCTTTCGCGTTTCTCGACAGGTGGAACGCTAGGGGCCCGAAATCCCGGAAGTCAAGGGTGACTATTTCCGATTCGCCGAGAATCCGGACCGCCGAAAATTGGCAGGACTCAATTACGCGCCGTGCTTTTCGACCGTGTTTTCGGGAGTTCGGTGGCTCAGCGCGGACCGACGGGGCGGCGCAGGTTGCCGAGCACGACCCTGCCGACGGTGAGCGGGTTGAGGAGGATGAGGGGTGAGGAGAGCAGGGAACTGACCTTGACGAACTCCTGGGTGAGCGCGGGGTCCCGCTCCGCCGCGTTCAGGAGCCGCTCGAAGTAGGCGTTGGTCAGCCGTACCGGGAGCGGCCGGTCCCCCTCGACCTGAGGAAGGGCCAGGTCACTGCCGACGGCCATCTGCCAGGCCACCTCGATCTTCCGGGCGGCGGCCCGGAAGAAGCGGTACGGCAGCCGGTCGCGCCCCCGGCCGAGACACTCCCGCAGGGCGGCGGCCTGGAGCGCGGCCACCGACATCCCCTGGCCGTAGACCGGGTTGAAGCTGCAGATCGCGTCGCCGAAGACGATCAGCCCCTCGGGAAACCTCTCCAGCCGTTCGTAGCGGCGGCGCACACTCGCCGGGTAGCGATGGGCCACCGGGTCGTCGAGAGGTTCGGCGGCGCACAGTGCCTCGAAGACGTCGGACGGCACGATGGGCTTGGCGAACTCCAGGAAGTCGGCGGGGTCGGTCGGCGGATGGTGGCCGCCGTAGCCGATCAGGGTGAGCATCCAGCGGTCCTCCTCGTGCTGGAGGAAGGTCGCACCTGTCGGCCGGCCCGGTGTGGCTCCCACGATGACCACCTTGCGGCGGCCGAGGGTGCCCGGCGCGAGACGCAGGGTGCGGCTGACGTACTTGATGTCGACGGCGATCCTGTCCTCACCCGGAGGTTCGTAGCCGAGGTCGGCCAGCCAGCGGGTGGTACGTCCGCCGCGTCCGGTCGCGTCGACGACGAGGTCGGCCGTCAACTCCCGTTCCGCACCGCCTTCGCGCTCCACGACCCGGACACCGGCGACACGGGATCCGTCCGACCCGCCGAGCAACCCCGCGGCCTCGCACCGGTCGATGATCTCCACACCCGGCAACTCCCTCACCCGCGCCCGGATCTGTCCCTCCAGCTGAGGCCGGGTCGGCTGGTAGGTGGGCGTGGGGTCCGCGTAACGGCCCTCCTGGCACAAGAGGTGACCGCCCGGCGCGAAGTACATCTCGGTGGGTTCCCGGACGACGGGGACCCCGCCCGCCTCGAACTCCTCCAGCAGTCCGGGGAACATCTCCTGGAGCCCACGGGTGCCGGCGGGCAGGATCGCGTGGGCGTGCCGCCCCTGCGGCACGCCGCGCCGGTTCTCGTCCGTCGCCGGGAGGGCGTCCCGGTCGACCACGGTGACGCGGTCGAAGGTGTCGGACAGCACCCTGGCGGCGAAGAGACCGGCGATGCTGGCTCCGAGAACCACACAGTGGCCGCCGCGGGCACCGGGCTCCTTGGGATCATGCGGGCGTGCGGTGTCGTCAGACATGCGATTCCTCTGCTGTCCGTGAGGCAGGTGACGGGGCTGATTTCCCGGTCGCGCCGGCGAGAAGAGCTCCGTGTCGGCCGTGGATCTCTCGTTCCGGGCCACGGGAAAAAGACTTTCGGCAAGCAGCGTGCAATGAGGCCGAGATCCGTCGCCGAGCCGCTCCGATTAACAGGGAGATGAACCGCAGGAAAATACACTGCGCGCGATCATACCCGGCGGTATCCCCGTAGTGCGACTAGGCCAAACCCGCACGGCGGGCAATGTCTCGGCCAACATGGGGGCGGCGTGGCGAGAAATGAGGCAACCGGCAACGGAATAGGGAATTCCGAATTACCGGCCGCGCACCCGGGAGTTCCCTCAGAGTTCCGCGGCCGCCAGCCAACAGGAAGGAAGCGGGGCGACCGTGCGCCCGTGACCGATCCGCGCGTCGTCCCCCGCGTACACGCGGGCCCGCCATCCGTGGCCGCCGAGCCACTCCTCGATGTCGTCGCGGGCGGAGAGCCACTTGGCACCCTGCTCCTCGACCCGCTCACGCACGGGCCTGCCCTCCTCCTGGAGCATGGCCGCCTTGAGGTGCTCCAGCATGAGCCGGCTCCCCGGCGCGGACAGTTCGGTGACGCCGGCCAGGAGGGACTCCCCGGCCGCGTCGGTCAGGTACATCAGCAGACCCTCGACCAGCCAGACCGTCGGCTGCCGCGGGTCGAAGCCCGCCGCACGCAGGTGGGACTGCCAGTCCTCGCGCAGATCAGCGGCCACGCCGTGGCGCTCGCACGCCAGGGGCAGTCCGGAGCGGGCGATGAGGGCGTCCTTGAACCGCGTCATCTCCGGCAGCTCCACCTCGAACCACCGGGTCCCGGCAGGCAGGGCGAGCCGTACGGTACGGCCGTCCACCCCCGCGGCGAGCGTGACGACCTGACGGATCCCGGTGCCGACCCCCGCGAGGATCTCGTCGTCGAGGAACCGCGTGCGCACCGCGAAGTACGTCGGGAAGCCGGCGGCGCTGTTGTGGGTCTGCTTGATCACCTCGGCCACCTCACCCAGCACCGGGTCCTCGGCCAGCGCCGACAGCATCGCGGCGGCCAGCGGGTCCCGGAACAACCCATCCGGACGCTCGCTTTCCAGTTGCCGCATCCAGGCGGTGAAGAGCGCTGTCTGTCCGACCCCGACGGAAGGTGTCTTCAGCTCCACCATAAAATCCTCCCCAAGACGAGTTCAATTCAACGGAAAGGAACGGTCTACGCAGGTAGATCGTCGACCGTGGGCATCCGTAAAAATTGCTGACTATTTCCTGGCGGAAGGGGCGCGAAAAGAGGATGGAAGACAGCCCACCCGTTCGCTGTACATGCCCCCGCTACGCCCGTGCATCTCAGCCCGAGCGGTTGACCTGATGGAATTCTGTGGGACCTTACGGCTGCGATGGTAGCGTGCTCTGCGTTATCTTCAAGTTTATTCCACGGAGCAGGGCCTCATTGAAGGATGTGTGCATGCTGGATGACCTGGACCGTGCCCTGATCCACGCGCTGCACATCGACGGCCGCGCACCTTTCAGCCAGATCGCCGCCGCCCTCGACGTCTCACCGCAGACCGTCGCCCGTCGCTACCGCCGACTGCGCACCGAGGCCTCCCTGCGGGTCGTGGGACTTCCGGACCCCCATCAGGCGGGTCAGACGCAGTGGCTCGTCCGGCTCACCGCGGCGGCGAGTTCCGCTCAGGACCTGGCCTACGCGCTCGTACGCCGCCGGGACACGTCGTGGGTGAAACTCACGTCCGGCGGCACCGAGATCGTCGCGATCATCCACGCGCCGACCGAGGCCGACGCGGGCAACTCCCTGCTGCTGCGCGACATCCCGCGTACCAGCAACATCACCGCGGTGTCCGCGCACTGCATCCTGCACACCTACCTCGGCGGTCCGACGAACTGGCGCCGCAGCGCCGACACACTGGACGAGGCGCAGCAACGCGTCCTGCGCGAGCACGACGCGACCGACACCTCGTACGTGCCCGTACCGCGCCAACTCACCGAGGCCGACGCGGGCTTACTGGTCGCTCTCCAGAAGGACGGCCGGGCCACACACGCGGAACTGGCGCAGGAGACGGGCTGGTCCCCGGTCACCGTGGCGCGCCGGCTCGCCGATCTGCAGGCGGGCGGCGCCATCTTCTTCGACGTCGAGGTCGACACCGGCCACTTCGGTGCCAACACCAGGGCGCTGCTGTGGATGTCGGTGAGCCCGGCGCAACTCGAGAACGTGGCGACGACACTGGCCGGCCACGACGAACTGGCCTACGTCGCCGCGACCACGGGCCCCACCAACCTGGTGGCTCAGGCCCTGTGCCGCGACCCCGCCGACCTGCACCACTACCTGGCCCGGCGGCTGGGCTCCCTGGACGCCATCCACACCCTCGAGACCAGCCCGGTCCTTCAGAACCTCAAGGCGTCGAGCCCCATCATCACCGATCTGGCCCGCACCAGAATCCCCCCGGCCCCTGCCCGTACACGGATCTGACGGTCTGTGGCCCACCAGCCACCGGCACGCCGAAGCGGCGGCCCGGAGGCCGCCGCACACACCCCGCGGGACATCGCTCCGCTAGTGCCCGGATCCCGCGTCGGCCGGAGCGTTCTTGTCGACCATCATCCGGCTGGCCGCGAAGCTGACCACCACCAGCGCCACGGCGACCCAGAAGGCGAGCTGGACGGCGTGCAGGGCGGCCCGGGCCCCGCCGTCACCCGCGCTGCCGAGGTAGACACTGCCGAGGACCGCCACCCCGAGCGTGGCGCCCAGTTGCTGGACCGCGTTCAGCAGACCGGCGGCCGAGCCGATCTCCTGCGGCTGGAGCGGCTTGAGCGCGATGGTGAAGAACGCCGGACTGAACAGGCCGACTCCGAGCCCGACGACCGCGAGCGCGAACAGCAGCGCCGTCGGGTACTTGTGCGCGTCCGCCGTGTGGTAGACGGCGATGGCGGCAAGCGCACCGACCAGCAGAACCGCCAGCCCGAGGGACATCATGCGGTGTCCGTAGCGCCTGACCAGGTGTGCGCCGGCCACCCAGGAGGCGACGGCCAGGCCCACCGACCACGGAGCGAGGGTCAGACCCGCCTTCAACACGTCCGTGCCCAGACCGAGTTGGAGCTGAAGCACGATGACCATCATCAGACCGTTCGTGACGGCGAAGAAGGACATCGACGTCACCAGTGCGGCCGGGAACCCGTGGTGGGCGAACAGACTCGGCTCCACCAGCGGGCTGCGTCCGGTGGCGGCCACCTGCCGCTGGTGCACCGCGAACAGCGCCATCAGGCACAGCCCGGCCACCATGGCCGCCCAGCTCCACCCCGACAGGGCGGTCAGGTCGGCGCCGATCAGCGGGTAGACGACAAGACCGATGCCGGCCATGGCCAGCAACGTGCCGGTCACGTCGAGGCCGGGCCGCTTGGGGGCGCGGTTCTCCATCAGCTTGGGCGCGATCGCGAGGACGACGACCGACACGGGGACGTTCACCAGGAACGCCGCGCGCCACGAGGAACCGAACAGGTCGGCGTGGGTGAGTACGCCGCCCAGCACCGGCCCGCACACGGCGGCCAGACCCATCACCGGCCCGATGCTGCCCAGGGCCTTGGACATCTCGGGACCGGCGAACATCGTCTTGATCAGGCCGATGGTCTGCGGAATGATCACCGCCGCCGCGGCTCCCTGCACCACCCGGAAGGTGATCAGGAGCCCGACGGTGGGCGCCGCGGCGCAGGCGGCGGACGCGACCATGAACCCGGTGACACCGATGACGAACAGCCGCTTGCGTCCGGCGATGTCACCGAGCCGGCCGCCGGTGATCAGCAGCACCGCGAACGGCAGGGTGTAGGCGGTCGTGAACCACTGGATGTCGGAGACCGACCCGCCCAGATCGGCATGGATCTTCGGTGCGGCGACCTGCACGATGGTCGCGTCCAACAGGTTCATCGCCTCACCGAGCAGCAGGGCGGTGAGCGCCAGCCACCGCCATCGGTACGCCGTGGGGTTCGGCGACAACACACGCTCAGCAGTCATCAGGGGATTCCTCTCCACCGTTGTCGACACGCCGGCCCGACCTCGGCGAGCGAGCTTCGGGGCCGACCACCACTGAGCGTGGCGGCGAGGAGAAGGGGTGCTCCAGCCAGAGCGGGGACTTGGTGGATTCCTTCCACCGGTGCCACCCCTGGAGTCGATTTCCCACACGCCCACCGGGTGGGAGTACGACGTCCGCGGCACCGTCGTCCGGACCTGGGGCCGGGCATGCGGTGTCAGGTTCCTTCAACAGGGCCCTCCCGATGGAAGAAATGCTCCAGTCCACCGCCGTCACTGGAGCGGCCGCACGTGATCACTTCACGCTGGGGTTCCCCGGCCGCCACCGGCGTTCCGGGGCTCGACCCCGTCACGTTCATCCTGTTCAGGAGCGCGCATGGCCGTAGTGCCCGCCACCCAGAGAGAAGTCCGCCTCCTCACCAAGCCGACCGGGCTGCCCCGTCCGGAGCATTTCGGTGTGGTCGAGACCCCTGTCGTACCGCCAGGGGAGGGCGAGGTGCTGGTACGCAACCTCTTCTTCCACGTCTTCGCCACCCTGCGCATCCTCATCGCGGGTGCGACCCAGGACACCCCGTTCCCCGTGCTCGACGCCGGTGACACCCTCGTCGGCGCGGCGATCGGCGAGGTGGTCCAAGCGCCGGAGGGCAGCGGCCTCGGGGCGGGCGACCTGGTCTCGCACTGGCTCGGCTGGCGTGAGTACGCCGTCGTACCGGAAGCCGAGTGCACCCGGCTGGACCGCACGGTCCTGCCGGATCCGGTCGCTCACCTCCAGCAGGGCTGGACGGCGTACGCGGCACTCACCCGCGGGGTCGAACTCCGCCCCGGAGACACCGTGTTCGTCTCCGCCGGGGGCAGCGGCATCGGTTCGATGGCCGGCCTCATCGCCCGGCAGCTGGGCGCCGGGCGGGTCATCGCCAGCGCCGGTTCGCAGGAGAAGGCCGACCGGCTGCGGACCGAACTCGGCTACGACGACGTGGTGGTCCGCGGCGCGGGACCGCTCGCCGAGCAGCTGGCGAAGGCGGCACCCGACGGCATCGACGTCTACTTCGACAACGTCGGCGGAGAACAACTGCGAGCGGCCGTCGACGCGGCGCGCCCGGGCGCCCGGTTCGTGCTCATCGGCGCGCTGTCCGGGCAGTTGGCACCGGAGGGCACCGGAACCACGGCCCCCGTCGAGCTGGACTCGCTGCCGCTCATCCACAAGCGCATCGAGATGCGCGGCTTCAGCTCCGACGACTACGACGACAAGGACGAGTGGACCGAGCGTTTCGGTGCGTGGCTCAGGGCCGGGAAGATCACCTTCCCCCATGTGCGCGTCAAGGGCATCGAGAACGCGCCGCGGACCCTGCTGGAGGTGATCGAGGGACGGCACGTCGGTGCCGTCGTCGTCGAGCTGTAGCGGCCCAACCGCCCCGCTTGCCAACCGAGTCAGGAGTCCCAGTGTCGCGAGCTGCAACCGAGGTCCTCGACCTTCCCATCGACGTCCCGCCGGAGCCGGACGAGCTCATCCGAGCCGCCATGGCGTGGCACTTCGGCCCGGAGACGGGGTCACCGTTCTGGCTGGAGCGGGCCAAGAGCCTGCCGTTCGATCCACTCACCGACGTCAGGACCCACGACGACCTCACCCTGTTCCCGAACATGGCGGCCGAGCTGCGGGACGTACGCGCCCAGGACCTCGTACCGCGCGGGTACGGCCGATCGCCGGACGTCATAGGGGTGTTCGAGAGCGGCGGCACCACCGGGGCGCCGAAGCGCGTCGTCCTGCTGCGGGACTGGCTGGAGCGGATGCTCCACTGGAGCAACCTCAACCTCGACGCCCACGGCTTCGAGCGGGGTGCCGACTGGCTCGGCCTCGTGCCCAGCGGCCCGCACATCGTCGGCGAGTACTTCCGCAGGTCCGCGGCCACCCACGGACGGTACGGGTTCACCCTCGACCTCGACCCTCGGTGGGTGAAGAAACTGATCGCCTCGGGCCGCCGGGCCGACGCGGACGCCTACGCCGAACACCTCGTCGACCAGGCGGCGTTCGTGCTGCGCACCCAGGACATCGGCGTGCTGACGATCACTCCCCCGCTGCTCGAACGCGTCGCCCGCCGGGACGACTTGACCGAGCTGGTCAACGAGAAGGTCCGGGCGATCCGCTGGGGCGGAACCCAACTGGACCCCGACTCGCGCCACCTCTACAAGACCGAGATCTTCCCCGATGTCGTTCTGTGCGGGAACTACGGCAGCACCATGATCCTCGGCTTCGCCGGCGAACGCCCGGGCCTGCCGGACGACGCCGGCTGTGTCTTCGACCCGTACAGCCCGTACGTCACGTTCTCCGTCGTCGACCCGGAGACACTGCGCCCGGTCGGCTACGGGGATCGGGGCCGCGTCCTCGTGCATCACGTCAGCAAGTCGTTCTTCCTGCCCAACAACCTGGAGCGGGACACCGCGACCCGGATCGAACCGCTCACCGGACGCGTGGGCGACGCCGTGGCCGACATCGCGCCGGTGACGACCTTCGAGAACGAGGCCGTGATCGAGGGTGTGTACTGATGACCGGGCCCCGTTCCGACGTGGTCCCGCTCGACGCCCTGGGGCCCCGAGGACCCTACCGGGCACGCAACCGCCTGGCCGTGTCCGACGTGGCGGGCCGGGAGAGTGCCGAACTCAGCCTCGTACCCGCCCTGTTCGTCGATCGCACGATGAAGGCCATGCGGCGGGCCAGCACTCCCCCACCCGACGAGCGGATCGGCATGATCGGCCGGGCCGCCGACCTCTTCGCCACCGCCACCCTGGGCGACCTGACACCCGATGAGTACGCCCACCGGGTCAGCCGGGTCGGCGGAACACCGATCTCCGTCGTGCGGGCCACCGCGACAGCCATTGCGGCACGGCTGCGCAAAGCCCACTACAGCGTGGAGCACGCCAGGCCGACCGGTGCGGTGCACCGGTGGGACGATCCGCTGACCCGCACCGGGCGCGCGGTGTGGGTGCGGCGCGGGAACGTGTTCGGGGTGCACGCGGCCGGCAACCATCCCGGACCGCACAGCCTGTGGCCGGAGGCACTCGCGCTGGGCTACCGCGTCGCCGTACGGCCGTCCCGCCGTGAGCCGTTCACCCCGCACCGACTGGTCACGGCTCTGCGCGCGGCCGGCTTCGGCGACGACCAGGTGGCACTCCTGCCGACCGACCACACGACGGCCGACGCCCTGTTGCGGGGCTCCGATCTCGGGCTGGTGTACGGGGGCGAGGAGGTGGTGCGCAAGTACGCGGGCGACCCCTCGGTGCTGCCGCAGGGTCCTGGCCGGTCGAAGATCCTGCTGACCCGGGAGATGGACTGGCGGGAACACCTCGACATGATCGTCGACTCGGTGAGCGGTCACGGAGGCACGGGCTGCGTCAACACGACGGCCGTCTTCGTGGAGGGTGATCCCGCCCCGCTGTGCGCCGCGCTCGCCGAACGCCTGGCCGCCGTCCCGAGCCTGCCCCCGGAAGATCCGGCAGCGGTCTTCCCCGTCCAGCCACTGGCCACCGCCAAGGCACTCGAAGCCCATCTCCTGCACCGGGCGGCCGGCACCACGCCGTGGCTCGGCGGCGACGGCATACGGGACGAACTCGGCGACGGCAGCGCCGTACTGCGCGCCGCGGTCCACCAGCTCGACCGGCCCGACGCTCCGCAGGCCGTCGTGGAACTGCCCTTCCCCTGCGTGTGGGTGGCGCCCTGGACGCGTGCGGCGGGCCTCGCACCTCTGCGCGACAGCCTGGTCCTGACCGCGGTCACACACGACGACCGGCTGGTGGCCGAGCTGGTGGAGGAACCCTCGATCAGCAACGTGTACGTGGGGAAGCACCCGACGTACTGGATGGACTCCGGACTGCCGCACGACGGCTACCTCGCCGAGTTCCTCATGCGGTGCAAGTCGGTGATCAGGGACTGACACCGGTTCCGTCGCCCGTGGCGGTGAATCCCCACCGCCCCCGCCGACGGGGGAGCAGCTTCCCCCTCCCCGTCGGCGGCCGTGTTTCATCCTGCCCCGCAGGGTGCGTGAAGGATGGTGTGCGAATGCTCGACGAACTCGACCGCGCCCTGATCCACGCGCTGCACATCGACGGACGCGCCTCCTTCGCCCAGCTGGCTGCCGTGCTGGCGGTGTCCCCGCAGACGGTCTCCCGCCGCTACGACCGGCTCCGCGAGCAGGCTGCTCTGCGGGTCGTCGGGTTGCCCGACCCTCAACTGACAGGCCACGAGCAATGGCTGCTGCGCCTCACCGCCGCCCCCGAGACCGCCCTGGACCTCGCGCACGCTCTGGTGCGCCGCCCGGACACCTCATGGGTGTACCTCACCGGAGGGGGCACCGAGATCGTCGCCGTGCTGGAGACCCCCCTGGGCACGGCACACGGCCACTCCCTGCTCCTGCGCGAACTGCCGCCGAGTGTGGGTCTCACGGCCGTCTCCGCCCACCACCTGCTGCACACCTACCTGGGCTGGCGCACCCCGTGGCGCATGAGCGCCAACACGCTGACCCCGCGTCAGCAACGCATGCTGGGCGGAAGGACGTTCACCGGGTACGGCGAGACGAGGCCCCCCGGCCACCACCGCCAGGTCCAGCTGTCCCCCGCGGACCACGCCCTGATGGACGCGTTGCGGCGGGACGGGCGGGCCGCCGTCGCGGAACTCGCCGCCGGCACCGGCTGGTCACCGGCGACGGTCTCACGACGGCTGGATCACCTGCGCGCCTGCGGGGCGATCTTCTTCGACATAGAGATCGACCCCGTCCTGCTGGGCGGGAGCGTCAAGGTCCTGCTGTGGATGGCGGTAGCCCCGGCTCATCTCGACGAGGTGGCGGAGTCCCTGTCCCGCCATGACGAGCTGGCCTTCGTGGCCCACACCACCGGCCCCACCAATCTCGTGGCACACGCCCTGTGCCCGGACAGCGCCGCGCTGTACCACTACCTCACCCACGGCCTGGGCGCGGTCAAGGCGATCAGCACCCTGGAGACGGCACCGGTGCTGCGTACGCTCAAAGCGGTAGGGCCGATCGCGCCCCCGGGACCGTCTGATCGCCGAGGATGAACCGCGCGGAGATCATCGCAGGAAGTACGTCATCCGAAGAACGCACAGGGGACAACCCGGCGAGAATCGACCGCACAAACGGAAAAGCCGCTTCAGATCTCCTCTGAAGCGGCCCTGACCTACGACTTCTTGTCTACGACTCCGAAGAGTCGGGACGACAGGATTTGAACCTGCGACCCCTTGACCCCCAGTCAAGTGCGCTACCAAGCTGCGCCACGTCCCGTTGCCCGTCTGACCTGGGGTTTCCCCTGGTTGAACGCGCATGGAAACAATACCGCACTCGCGTCGGTGATCGCGCCCGTCTTTATTCTGGGCCGGCTTCCGGTCGCGCCCCCGGCAGCGCTTGACCTGAAGTTTGGTTGAGGTTGCACGATCGTCCCCATGACGACGACAACCACGGAACACAGCCGTCCGTACACACACGGCGACCTGCCCCGCCTCATGGGGCTGATGACCGGCGACGAGAAACACGGCCCGGCGGCGACCTCGACGCTGGACGCGCTGTGGGTGCTCTACGACCGGGTGCTACGGGTCGGCCCGGAGCGGATGGACGACCCCGAGCGGGACCGGTTCCTGCTGTCCAAGGGGCACGGGCCGATGGCGTACTACGCCGTACTGGCCGCCAAGGGATTCGTGCCGGTGGAGTGGCTCCCGGGCTTCGGCTCCTACGACTCGCCGCTCGGCCACCACCCGGACCGGGTGCTGGTGCCGGGCGTCGAGATCGGCAGCGGGTCGTTGGGGCACGGGCTGCCGATCGCCGTCGGGACGGCGCTGGGGCTGCGCGCCCAAGGGCGCACCGAACCGCGGGTCTGGGTGCTGGTCGGGGACGCCGAGCTGGACGAGGGCAGCAATCACGAGGCCATCGCGTTCGCCGGGCCCGCCGGACTGGACCGGCTGCACACCGTCGTCATCGACAACTCCTCGGCCAGCCACGCCCGTCCCGGCGGTATCGCCGCCCGTTTCGAGGCCGCGGGCTGGTCCGCGGCGACGGTCGACGGCCGTGACCACGAAGCGCTGTACGCCGCCTTCACCGCGCCGCACCCCGGCCGACCGCATGTGGTCGTGGCCCAGGTGGAGCCGAAGTCCGCCTGATCGCCCCTCCCCCTCCCTCACCAGCACATCGAGAAAGGCACCCCATGGACACCATGCGTGACCGTTTCGCCCCGGTCGTCTCCCGGCTGCTCGACGAGGACCCACGGGTCGCGGTCGTCCTCGCCGAGATCGGCATGGACGGCTTCGCGGACACCCGACTACGGCACCCCGACCGGGTGATCAACGTCGGCATCCGCGAGCAACTCCTCGTCGGGGCGGGCGCGGGACTAGCCCTGACCGGGATGCGTCCGGTCGTGCACACCTTCGCGAGTTTCCTCGTCGAGCGCCCCTTCGAGCAGGTCAAGCTGGACCTCGGGCACCAGGACGTCGGCGCGGTCCTGGTGAGCGCGGCGGCCTCCTTCGACTGGCCCGCCGGCGGGTTCACGCACATGGCTCCGGGCGACGTGGCCCTCCTCGACACCCTGGACGGCTGGACCGTGCACGTGCCGGGCCACCCGGACGAGGCCGAGACCCTCCTACGGCACGCGGTCGCCGCGGGCGACGACAAGGTGTACGTACGGCTGTCCGTCCAGTCCAACGCGGAGGCCCTTTCGGTCGACGGCGCGCGCTTCCGCACCGTCCGCGAGGGCCGCTCCGGCGTGGTCGTCGCCGTCGGGCCGATGCTCGACGCCGTCCTCGCCGCGACGGAGGGCCTCGACGTCACCGTCCTGTACGCCACGACCGTACGGCCCTTCGACGCGGACGCGTTGCGCGCGGCCACGTGGGATGCCGGGACGGACGTCGTCCTCGTCGAGCCGTATCTGGCGGGCACTTCGACCACCGCCGCGAACGACGCGCTCGCCGACGTGCCCCACCGCGTTCTCGGCCTCGGCGTCGGCCGGGCCGAACTGCGGCGCTACGGCACCGTCGCCGAACACCTCACCGCCCACGGCCTCGACGCCCGGACCCTGCGCGAGCGAATCGGCGGCTTCGTAGGAGGAGGAAGAGGCGGGCGCGTGGCGGCGCGGAGCTGAGACATCGCCGTACGACAACGCCCCCACCGTCACACGCACCCGCCGCGGCCGGCACCGTCCCCTCGGCCTCCTCTTCGCCGTCAACTCTCCTGCGGGCACGCCCGTTCACGTATCACCGCATCGCTCGGGGCACTGGTGCCACGCGCGCCGACCGGTGTCGCGTCGGCGCGTATCAGCCCGCGTACGGCAGGCACCAGCAGCAGAGCGGTCGGCACCACCAAGCTCATCGCGCCCGCGACGAGGAGCACGTGGTCGGCGCCGAGGGCTCCAGCGGCGGGGCCCGCCAGGGCCTGGCCGACGGGCATCATCGCGAGGGAGCCCGCCACGTCGTACGCATGGATGCGGTTGAGGACGTCCGGTGGGACCTGGGTCTGGACGCTCGTCGCCCACATCACGCCCCAGAAGGACATCCCCACCCCGGCGACGGCGGCACCGGCCGCCATGGCCGGTACGCCGAGTCCCGCCCCGACGGTCGCCGGGAAACCGGCGAAGGCGAAGAGGGCGATCGCCCCGGCGCGGAGCATACGGCGGGGGCGCAGCCGCAGGGCCAGCAGTCCGCCTACGACGGTGCCCGCGCCGAGGGCGGAGTTGACCAGGCCGTAGGCGCGCGGGCCGTGTTGTTGCACGACCTGTGTCGCCACGAGGGGAACGGTCGGACCCCATACGGCGATCATGTAGAGGCACCACACGGCGATGACCGCCCAGAGCCAGGTGCGTGATCTGAACTCCCGCCATCCCTCGACCAGATCGGCCTTGAACGCGCCCGACCCGTGCCCGGGCTCGCGGCTGCCCGGCGCGAGCGGGGGCAGCCGGAGGAGCAGGAGGCAGAGGGCGCTCACCGCGTAGGTGGCTGCGTGGGCCGCGAACACGCCGCCGGGCGAGGTGAATCCGACGAGCAGGCCCGCGACGGCCGGACCGGCGAGCTGGGCGGCGGACTCGGCGATGCGTATCGCGCCGTTCGCGCCCTGGATGTCGGTGGCGAGTCTCGGCACCGTACTCGCCACGCCGGGCTGGAACACCGCGCCCGCCACGCCGTTGACGAAGCCGATCGCGCAGATCTCCCAGAGCACGACATGGCCGCTGAAGAAGAGCGCGGCGGCGAGGGACTGGGTGCCGAGGCGCACCAGGTCGGCGCCGATCATCAGTTTGCGGGTGCTGAAACGGTCGGCGATCACCCCGCCGAAGACGACAAGTCCCGCGAAGGCGGCGGCTGTCGAGGCCATGGCGAGACCGACCGCGCCCGCGCCGTACCCGTGTTCCAGCAGACCTGCGGCGAGGGCCACGGGCAGCATGGTGTCGCCGAGCCGGGCGACGGCGCGGGCCACGAAGAACAGCGCGAAGTCCCGTGACCAGACGGGTCGTTCGCCACGCCCACCCCCTTCGCCAGGCCCACGCCCACCCTCACGGCCCCGCTTCACCGACCCCGCAACCGCTCCGGCAATCCCTCCGGCAACGATGTCATCGCCGTTGCAGTAGCCATCGCCGACGCCGGCCACCCCGACCGGCTCCAACTCCGATCCGCGCCCCATCGCCTCGCGCGCCGGATCCGACGCCGTCCCGCTCATCCCCCAGCGCTCCCTCCCCCGGCCGCCGCCCCCGAAGCGCCCCGCCGGTGCTCACGAAATCCCTCCCAGGCGGGAGCCGGATCCCCCTCCGCCCCAACTCCCACTCCCGCTTCCGGATGATGCCACGCACCACTGACAACGCCCGAGGGAATTTCAGTCGCCGGACCCGGACGGCAGGCCCAACTCGGGGTAGGAGTCCAGGAGTCGGGGCGGGGCCGCCTGGCGCCAGGAGTCGGCGAGGATGTCGCGGAGTTCGTCCTCGCTGTCCAGCGCGGAGAGGCGGGCCCGGACCCAGGCGAAACCCGCCTCGTGGTCGGCGACCCAGAACTTCTCCGGCTCCGCCAGGACCAGTTCGTCGCGCTCCTCCTTGGGGCAGCGCACCGCGATGGAGGTCTCCTCCTCGGGCACGGTGACGAACATCTTCCCGGCGACCCGGAAGGTGGGCATGTTCCAGGCGATCTTCTCCGTCGTGTCCGGGAGGGAGAGGGCGATACGGCGTACGTCTTCGGCATCCGGCATGAGTCGCAAGATAGCGGCTGCCACTGACAATCACCTGGTGGGAGTGCCTGCCCCCAAGTCCGCCACGGCGCCCGCCCTCGCGACCGCAACCGCGCCGACGTCCGCTGCCCGTCCCTCCCCCACACTCTTGTAGTACAGCGTCGTCGGCCGCAGCACCCCGGCCGGGTTCGCCGCGTAGTCCGGGATCACGCCGGCCCGGGTCCAGCCGGCCGAGCGGTACAGGTGCTCGGCGGGGCTGTCGGTCTCGGTGTCCAGATGGAGGAGGGTGATGCCGGCGGCGACGGCCGCGTCCTCGGCGATGGTCAGGAGCCGCCGGCCGAGCCCCTCTCCCCTGGCCTCCCGGTGCACCATCAGCTTGACCAGTTCGGCGCGGTGGCGGCTGTTGGGCTTGTCGGGGAAGGCCAGGCTCACCGTGCCGACGACCCGGTCGCCGCTCAGCGCCGCCCACACGGCGAGTTGCCCGGCGGCCACACCGGCGGCACGCTCCCGCCACCAGTCGACGGCCGCCGTCCGGCCGAGCGGCGCGAGGAACCCGATCGAGGCGCCGTCGTCCACGGCGTCGACCAACAGGTCCGCCAGCTCATCGACGGCAGCGAGCAGTTGAGGCGAGTCCAGGACCCGCACCGTCACCTGCATGTTCGCGTTCACCTTCAAGTCCATGTTCACGGCAACACCACCGCCAGTACGTAGCGCACGTCACCAGGCCCCGAGCACCGGAACCGCGTCGGCCCCCACACCCGCAACCGCAGACAGTCACCGGCGTCCAGATGGTGCTCGGCGTCCTGGGCCGTCACGTCGAGGGCGCCCTCCAGGACCCAGATGTGCTGTTCCAGGCCGGGCACGGGCGGCCGGTCGTAGGCGAGGTCGGCGCCCGCGCGGAGCCGTCCCTCGACGAGTTCGCCGCGCAGCCCGGTGTGCGGGGGCGACACGGACCGTCGTACGAAACCGGAGGCGCGGTCCTCCCACACCGGTTGCTCGGCGGCGCGGACCAGCAGGGCGGGTTCGGCCTCCACCTCGCTGAGGAGTTGGGACATGGTGCGGCCGTAGACGCCGCAGAGACGGTTGAGGAGAGAAGCCGTGGGGCTGATCTCGGCGCGTTCCGCACGGAACAGGGTCGAACGGCTCACCCCGCTGCGCTCCGCCAACTCCCCCAGGGACCAACCGTGTTCGGCCCGCAGCTCGGCCAGTCGGGTGCCGAGCCGGGCGTCCATGGGGTCCGGAGCGGTCACCGGTTCCTCTGGTTTCATATCCGGGACGATATCCCGGATATGAAACGGCGGGGTTACGTCCGGGCCACTTCTTCGAGTGCGTCCAGTACCGGGCGGATCAGGGGGTGCTCCTCCGTGCCGCGCCGTACGGCGGCGAAGACGCGGCGGGTCGGGGCCACTCCGTCGACGGGCCGGACGACGACGCCGGTCAGGTCCATGCCGCGCAGCGCCGAGCGGGGGACGAGGGCCACGCCCGCGTCGGCCGACGCGAGGGCGACCACGGCGCGGAAGTCGTCGGAGGAGTGTTCGAGACGGGGCTGGAATCCGGCGTTCTCGCAGGCCAGGACGACGACCTCGTGGCAGGGGTTGCCGGGGTAGGGGCCGATCCACGAGTCCTTGGCCAGCTCGGCGAGGGGAACCTCGGCGGCGTCGGCGAGGCGGTGGGTGACCGGGACGACCGCGTCGAACGGCTCGGCGTAGAGCGGGAGATGGGTCAGGCGCGGGTCGTCGGCGGGCGGGGCCCCGCGGTACTCGACGGCAACCGCGACATCCACCTGCCGGTCCAGCACCATCGGCAGGCTGGCGTCGCCCTCGGCGTCCTGGACGCGGATGCGGATACCGGGCGCCAGCCGGGCGAGCCGGGTCACCGCGGGTGCTACGACCTGTGCGATACCGGTCGCGAACGCGGCGACCGTGACCGTGCCGGCCGCGCCCGAGCTGTACGCGGCGAGTTCCGCCTCGGCCCGCTCCAGCTGGGCCAGGACCACGTTGGTGTGGCTGAGCAGGATCTCGCCGGCCGGGGTCAGCCGTACGCCCTTGGCCCCGCGCTCGACCAGGCGGTGCCCGGTCTCCTGCTCCAGCGCGGCGAGCTGCTGCGACACCGCCGAGGGGGTGAGATACAGCGCGGCGGCCGCCGCCGTCACGGTGCGGTGGTCTGCCACCGCACGGAGGATGTGGAGCCGCCGCGCTTCGATCATGGGACCGATTATCGCAATATGTCCAAGCTGTTCGGTCCCCTCGGGTTTCCGGCCGCTCCCGGGCTTCCGGTTCCGCTCAGGCGTTCAGCTCCGCGCGGGCCGCCACAAACGCGTCCACCGCCCGGTTCACGTCGTCCGTCGAGTGCGCGGCGGACAGCTGGACCCGGATGCGGGCCTTCCCCTGCGGCACCACCGGATACGAGAAGCCGATCACGTACACACCCCGCTCCAGCAGCAGCTCCGCCAACCGCCCGGCCACCGCCGCGTCGCCGATCATCACGGGTGCGATCGCGTGGTCACCGGGGAGGACGTCGAAGCCTTCCTCGGTCATCCTCCGGCGGAACAGCGCGGTGTTCGCGGCGAGTTGGACGCGCAGGTCGTCCGCGGACTCCAGCAGGTCGAGCACCTTCAGGGAGGCCGCGGCGATCACCGGGGCGAGGGTGTTCGAGAAGAGGTACGGCCGCGAGCGCTGGCGGAGCAGAGCGACGATCTCGGCGCGGGCGGCGACATAGCCGCCGGAGGCTCCGCCGAGGGCCTTGCCGAGGGTGCCGGTGATGATGTCGACGCGGTCCATGACGCCGTGCAGTTCGGGGGTGCCCCGGCCGCCGGGGCCGACGAAGCCGACGGCGTGGGAGTCGTCGACCATGACCATCGCGTCGTAGCGGTCGGCGAGGTCGCAGATCTCGCGCAGCGGGGCGACGTAACCGTCCATGGAGAAGACGCCGTCGGTGACGATCAGCTTCCTGCGCGCACTCGACGCCTCCTTCAACTGCCGTTCCAGATCGGCCATGTCGCGGTTCGCGTACCGCATGCGGCGGGCCTTGCTGAGGCGGATGCCGTCGATGATCGACGCGTGGTTCAACGCGTCGGAGATCACCGCGTCCTCCGGGCCCAACAGGGTCTCGAAGACACCGCCGTTGGCGTCGAAGCAGGAGGAGTAGAGGATCGTGTCCTCCTGGCCGAGGAACGCGGACAGACGGGCCTCGAGTTCCTTGTGGACCTCCTGGGTTCCGCAGATGAAGCGCACGGAGGCCATGCCGTAGCCCCAGCGGTCGAGGGCCGCGTGGGCTGCGGCGACGACCTCGGGGTGGTCGGCGAGGCCCAGGTAGTTGTTGGCGCAGAAGTTGAGGACCTCGCCGGGACGGCCGCCCGCGGTGACCTTCACGGTCGCGGACTGCGGGGAGCCGATCACGCGCTCGGGCTTGTGGAGTCCGGCGGCGCGGATCTCGTCGAGGGTGGTGCGGAGGTCGTCGCGCACGGAGTCGAACATGGGGGAAGCTCCTAAAGTTCCTTCGCCGAAAGGGAGTTGCTCGGCCCGACAGGGAGTTGCTCGTTCCCAGATGGAGTTACGCGGTCCAGTCCAGGATGACCTTGCCGCCCTTGCCGCTCGCGGCGTCCGCGAACGCCGCCTCGAAGTCGCGGTAGCCGTACCGGCCGGTGATGACGGGCGCGAGGTCCAGGCCGCCCTCCAGCAGGACCGACATCGCGTACCACGTCTCGAACATCTCACGGCCGTAGATGCCCTTGATGGTGAGCATCGAGGTGACGATGCGCGACCAGTCGACCGGGAACTCCTCGGCGGGCAGGCCGAGCATGGCGATACGGCCACCGTGCGTCATGTTGGCGATCATGTCGCGCATCGCCTCGGGGCGGCCGGACATCTCCAGCCCGATGTCGAAGCCCTCGCGGAGTCCCAATTCCCTCTGACCGTCCGCGATCTGAGCGTCCGTCACGTTGAGCGCGAGGCTCACACCGATCTTCCGGGCGAGGGCGAGTCGTTCCTCGCTCACATCCGTCACCACGACGTTCCGCGCGCCGGCGTGGCGCGCAACTGCCGCCGCCATCAAGCCGATCGGGCCCGCACCGGTGATCAGGACGTCCTCGCCGACGAGCGGGAAGGACAGCGCGGTGTGCACGGCGTTGCCGAACGGGTCGAAGATCGCGGCGACATCGAGGTCGACGGGGACGCGGTGCACCCACACGTTGGCGGCGGGCAGCGCGACGTACTCCGCGAAGGCCCCGTCCCGTCCGACGCCGAGCCCGACCGTGGCGCGGCACAGGTGGCGGCGCCCGGCGAGGCAGTTGCGGCACTTGCCGCACACCAAGTGGCCCTCGCCGCTGACCATTTCACCGATAGCGATGTCGGCGACGTCCCGGCCCGTCCCGACGACCTCGCCCACGAACTCGTGGCCGAGCACCAGCGGCGTACGGATCGCCTGCTGAGCCCAGCCGTCCCAGTTCCGAATGTGCAGGTCGGTGCCGCAGATCCCGGTCCGCAGGACCTTGATCAGTACGTCGCCCGGTCCGACGGCGGGCTCCGGGACGTCCGCGAGCCACAGCCCGGGCTCCGCCTTCTCCTTGACCAGCGCCTTCAACGCAACGGCTCCTGAGGGTGAGGTCCCGGGCGCGGGCATGCCGAACGAGCCCGTTCCGGGGGTGGGGTGGATTCTGTTAGCAATCTGCCCCACCCGAGCGCCCGGGTCCATCGAGGTTTTCTTAAGCCGTGTCGCAGCTTTCCTTCACAGCTGTCAGAGCCGCGACACCTGGTAATGGGCGATGTACCAGCCGCCCGTCAACCGCTTCACCAGCACGGCTAGCTTGACGTCGACCGGCGCCCGGTCGGTGAACGTGAACTCCGCGTCCAGATAACCGAGTACGAGGTCGTCGGCGTACCGCCGGGTTTCGAGGATCGCGAACTCGGCTGTCATACCCAGTGGTTGGGAGTCGTAGTACTCGGCGACGCCCTTTCGGCCGACGCTGTAGGGGTGCAGCCCCTGGAAGATCGCGTCCTCGGTGAAGAGCCGGGCCACCCCCTCCGGTTCGTGCGCGTCCACGGCCGCCTTCCAGGGGTCCAGGACACCGCGCAGGACGAGTTCGTCGTCGTTCGTGCTGTTCATCTCCGTCGACCTTTCTCAGTGACCGGTCTGTCGACCCTTCTCAGTGACCGGCGCTCATACCGCCGTCGACATGCAGGATCTCGCCGGTGACGAAGGGCGCGTTCTCCAAGAAGACCACCGCGTCGACGATGTCGCTCACCTCGCCCATCCGGCCGACGGGGTGCAGGCCGGCGAGGCCCGTGTGGGTCTCCTCCGGGTGCATCGGGGTCTTGATGGTGCCGGGCGACACCGCGTTGGCGCGGATGCCGCGGGTCGCGTACTCGATGGCGAGGGACTTGGTGGCGGACTGAAGTCCGCCCTTGGTCAGCGAGGCCAGGGCGGAGGGGACCCGGGCGTCCGCGTTGTCGACCAGGCTGGTGGTGACGTTGACGATGTGGCCGCCGCCCTGGGTGAGCATGTGCCCGATGGCCAGCTGGGTGATCCGGAAGAACCCGGTCATGTTGATGCCGATCACGGAGGCGTAGTCGTCGGCCGTGTAGTCGGTGAACGGCTTGGCGACGAAGACGCCCGCGTTGTTGACCAGCGTGTCGACGCGGCCGAACCGCTCGATCGCGGCGGCGACGACCCGCTCGGCGGTCGCCGGGTCCGCGATGTCGCCCTGGACGGTCAGCACGTCCGCGTCGTCGGCCGGGGCGATGGTGCGCGAGGTGGCGACGACGGCGTACCCGAGCTTGCGGTAGGCGTCGACGACGCCCGCTCCGATGCCCTGCGAGGCACCGGTGACGATCGCGACCTTCTGGTTCTGAGTGCTCATGACGACCTTCTCCGAAGTAGGTGCTGAGGTGCTCCCGGTCGATCGATGATTACTAGCCGACCGGTCGCCTATTGGAGAAAGTAGGCGACCCGGGGAAGTGAAGGCAAAGGCCGGACGGGGTTTTCCCAGGACCGGAATCCTCGCTGCTGGGAGGCCTGGCCTCCCAGCCCACGTCAGCGGTGCGGGTCGCCCTCGGGCAGCCAGGCTTCGGGGACGCGCAGCCCGAGGTCCCCGACGCCGTCGCAGAGCGCGTCCACGGCGGCGAGCACCGCGGTGCGCGTCTCGCCCTCGCGCCACACCAGCGACCAGGTCCAGTGAACCGCGGGCGCGACGATCTCGCGGCGCACCAGGTCGGACGGCAGCGAAGTGGTCTGCCCCTTGGGCGAGTTGACGACCGGACGGCGGCTGCGGCGGACGTGGTCGAAGAACGCGGGGCCGGTGATCCCGCCGTCGGAGATGGGCACCGCGCGGGCCCCTGTGTCGTGCGCGAGCTGCTCGGCGTACACGTTCCACGACGACCAGGAATTGGTGTCGTCGTCGAGGAGGAGCACGGTGTCCCGGGCCCGCACGTCACCGGTGTCGGTGCCCGCGGACACCGCGTACAGCCGGTCCGCGCCGAGCAGCCGGGCCCGCAGTCCGTGCCGCTTCAGGTCCTCGTCCCGCACCCAGCACACGGCGAGGTCCAGGCTGCCGTCCGCGACCCGGGCGGCCTGCGTGTGCGAGGGCGCGACCCAGGCGTCGACGTGCACCTGGGCCACCCCGGCGGTGCGCGAAGTCAGGTCCGCGGGAAGCCAGTTGACGTAGCCGAGCCGGACCGCCTCCGAGCCCGCGAGCCGCCCGGCCCGGCGCCGGAGGTCGTCGGCGCGCTCCAGCAGGGCGCGGGTGTGCGGGAGCAGGGCGGCTCCGGCCGGGGTGAGGGAGACCGAGCGGCGGTCGCGGTCGAAGAGCCGTACGCCCAGGTCGCGTTCGAGGGCCTTGATCTGCTGGGAGAGGGACGGGCCGGCGATCAGCAGGCGGTCGGCGGCCCGGCCGAAGTTCAGCTCCTCGGCGACGGCGACGAAGTACCTCAGTTGGCGCAGCTCCACGCCCGTCATGCTACGCGGGCTGGGAGGCCGTACCTCTCAGCAGGGAGCGAGCCCGTCGTGGCGCCCGGGCCGGTCACGGGCCACCATGAGGGCATGGAACCCGGCGCTCTGTCGTCCCGCCGGGCGGGCCGAACGGAGCGAGACCATGCTGCGAGAGTTCCTGGTCGAGATCACCACCACGATCCCCGAGGGCACCCCTCAGGAAGAGGTCGACCGGCGCCGCGCCGCCGAGGCCGTCCGCGCCCGCGAACTGGCCGCGACCGGCCATCTGGCCCGGCTGTGGCGCCCGGTCGGCGAACTGCGCAGCGTGGGCGTCTGGCGCGCCGCCGACGAGGAGGACCTCCACGCGAAGGTGCTGGGCACCCTGCCCCTGCACGCGTGGATGAGCTTCGTCGTCACCCCGCTGGAACCGCACCCGAACGACCCCGGCAGCTCGGTGTAGCACACCACCCCAACTCACCCCCTGCGCAAGGGATTTCATCACCATGAGCCCCTACGCCCCGGTGCCCGCACCTCGGGCGGAGGGCCCCTTCCCGTCCCCGTGGCTCCATGTCGCGCGGGTCGCCGCGGCCCTCGCGGCGGGCATGGGTGTCGGCCGCTTCGTGTACACCCCGATCCTCCCGCTGATGCACGCCCAGGCGGGGCTCTCCACCGACGCCGGCGCCCACCTGGCCACCGCCAACTACGTCGGCTACCTCCTCGGCGCCCTCGCGGGCACCCTGCTCCCGGCCCTGGTCCGCTCCCGCACGGTCCTGCGCGGCTCGTTCGTCCTGCTGGTCTGCACGCTGGCCGCGATGCCCGCCACGCACAGCACCACGGCGTGGATCGCGCTGCGTCTGCTGGCGGGGGTGGCGAGCGCGCTGATCTTCGTGGTCGCGGTCAGCTCGCTCCTCGGCCACCTGCGCAACCACCCTGCGCACCTGCCCGGTTGGGGCTTCGGCGGCGTGGGCGCCGGCATCGCGCTCTCCGGGCTGCTGGTCCTCGCCCTGCGCTCCGTCGCGGACTGGCAGGTCGCGTGGTGGTCCTCGGCCGTACTCGCCACGGCGCTCGCGGCCGCCGCGTGGAATCTACGGCCCGAGGCGCCGATCGCACCCTCAACAGACGCCCCGGAAAAGGCCGTTGACCCCTGGTTCGGCGCCCTGTTCGTCAGCTACGGCCTGGAGGGCGTCGGCTACATCGTCGCGGGGACCTTCCTGGTCGCCGCGATCGGGCAGAGCTCCCCGGGCTGGATCGGCAGCGGCGCGTGGGTGCTCGTCGGGCTGGCCGCCGTACCGTCCTCGGCGCTGTGGGCGCGGCTCGGGCGCCGCTGGTCGCGGCCCGCGCTGCTGTGCGTGGCGCTGGTGATCCAGGCGGTCGGCATCGCGCTGCCAGCGCTGGTCGGCGGGGTGGCGGCGGCCCTGGTCTCCGCGGTGCTGTTCGGCGCGACCTTCATCGGCATCAGCACGCTCGCCCTGGCCACCGGGGCGGAGTTGCGATTCCCGCGCTCGGTGGCCCTGTTGACCGCCGGCTACTCCGTCGGCCAGATCGTCGGCCCCCTCGCCGTGGCCCCGCTGCTGCACCACGGCTACCGCCCGGCCCTGCTCCTGGCCGCCGCGGTGGTCCTCGCCGCGGCCGTGGCGGCCGCCGTCCTACGGGCCGGTCTCCCGCGTCACGCGGTGGCGCCACGACGCTCCGTGCCGGCCCAGGAGATACGGACCGCCGATCGCTGATCAGGCGGCCCGGGCCCCGAGCAGGGCCAGGCAGTTGGCCCAAAGGGGGCTCAGGCGCCCGGTGTTGTTGTAGAGCTTCGCGAACATCACCTGGCCCTCCAGCTGCGCGACGACGGAACGCGCCGCCTCCCGGGAGTCGGTGACGGTGACGTCACCGCGGTCGCGCGCCTCGCCGACGACCGCGGCGACCATCTCGACCTGCGCGTCGAAGATCTCCTGCAACCGCGCGCGCACGGCATCGGTCTGATTGCTCATCTCCAGGCTGAGGTTGCCGAACAGACAGCCCAGCACGGTGCCGCAACCCTGCTGCACGGCGTGCTGCCCGGCCTCGGTCTCCTCGAACAACTGCCGCAGCCGGTCCAGCGGTTGGGCTCCACCGTCACCGCCAGCGCCGCTGTCGCCGCCGTCACCGCTCAGGATGCGCGTCCACTCCCGGCGCTGGTCCGCCCAGTGCGCGTCGACGACGGCCAGCGCGAGGGCTTCCTTCGAAGCGTAGAAGTAGTAGAAGCTGCCCTTCGGCACCCCGGCCGCCTTGCAGATCTCGGCCACCCCCAGCGCCGAGTAACCACGCACCTCGAAGAGCGACCGCCCGGCGGCGAGGATCTTCTCTCCGGCGTCACTTGTCCTACCCATACGACAACTATACGACCGGTCGGCTATCCACGACGGGCCGGCTATCCACCGCCGAGCAGCTCCAGGCGGGCCACCAGCTCCGCCGCCGTCGACTTGATCGTCTCCAGACCCGGCTTCCCCCACGGCCGCGGCTCCGTGTCGACGACACACACGGTGCCCAGCACCATCCCCGTGGAGTCGATGAGCGGCGCTCCCAGATAGGAACGGATGCCGAACTCGTCGACCACCGGATTGCCCGCGAACCGCGGATAGTCGCAGACGTCCTCCAACACCAGCGCCTTGCGTCGGACCACCACATGGGGGCAGAACCCATAATCACGCGCCAACTGCCGTCCCACCTCGGGCTTGGCGTGCTCCCCTCCCGAGACGGGCCTGGGCAGTCCCACACTGCCCGGAGTGTGCAGACCGGCGAAGAACTGCCGGTTCTCGTCGATGAAGTTGACCATCGCGTACGGCGCCCCGGTGAGCTCGGCGAGGTGGTCCGCGAAGGCGTCGAGCGCCGGGTCCGGATGCTCCCCCAGGCCCAGCCCGCGCAGCCGTCGCATCCGTTGAGGGGCCTCCTTGTCCTCGGGCGTGAGCAGCAGACGACCTGCCGGACGCGGCGGGTCGTAGCTCATGGGCGTACTCCGTCCCTGTGGACGTATGACATAGAGGAACTCCGTGGCGGTGTGCGGGGATCACATGTGGGCACCATGGCTCGGCGCATGCGCCGGGGCGTGGGCGATGAGATGGCGTACGAGGGTCAGCAGGGTCTGGACACCGGAACTGGAGATCCGCGCGTCGCAGCGGACGACCGGGATCCCGGGGTCGAGGTCTATGGCGGCACGCACTTCCTCGGGGTCGTAGCGGTGGGAGCCGTCGAACTCGTTGATCGCGACGATGAAGCCGAGGCCGCGCTGTTCGAAGAAGTCGACGGCCGCGAAGCACTCCTCCAGTCGTCGTGTGTCGGCGAGGATGACCGCGCCGAGCGCGCCCTCGGACAGTTCGTCCCACATGAACCAGAACCGCTCCTGTCCGGGCGTGCCGAACAGATAGAGCACGTGTTCCGGGTCGAGGGTGATCCGGCCGAAGTCCATCGCCACGGTCGTCTCGACCTTGTTCTCGATGCCTTCGAGATCGTCGGTCGCGGCACTGACCGTGGTGAGCAGCTCCTCCGTGCTGAGCGGCGCGATCTCGCTCACCGCACCGACGAAGGTCGTCTTGCCGACGCCGAAGCCGCCCGCCACCAGGATCTTCAGTGCGGTGGGGAAGGGATCGTGGCCGCTCTCGTAGTCAGAGCTGTCGTCGTAGTCCATCGAGCACTGCCTCCAGAAGAGACCGGTCAGTGGGGTTGTGGTGGAACTCGGGTGGCTTGGTGGTCAGCGTCCCGCAGTCGACGAGGTCCGACAGCAGCACCTTGGTGACCGCGGCCGGCAGCTTCAGGTGGGCGGCGACCTCGGCGACCGAGACGGGCGCGCGGCACAGGTCGAGCGCCTGCGCGTGCTCGGGTCCGAGGTAGCCGAGGGGGGTGGCGCCGGTGGCCATCACCTGCGACAGGAGGTCGAGTGCGACGGAGGGCCGGGTCCGGCCGTTGCTGACCGTGAAGGGGCGCACAAGACGTCCGGCCGCGTCGTCCAACCAGGGCCCGTCGCCGGCCGTCGCCACGCTCACGGCCTCATCGCAGGGGATTCGACGGCGTGCTGCCGGGGCGCGGTCACGAGGTAGGGGCGGACGCTCTTGACCAGCATCGCCATCTCGTAGCCGAGGACGGCCGCGTCGGCCTCGCGGCCGGCGAGCACGGCGAGACAGGTGCCGGAGCCGGCCGTGGTGACGAAGAGCAGCGTCGAGTCGAGTTCGACGACGACCTGCCGGACGTCTCCACCGTCACCGAAGCGGACGCCCGCGCTACGGCCGAGGGAGTACAGCCCGGAGGCCAGGGCGGCCATGTGGTCGGCGCTGTCCGGGTCGAGCCCGTGAACCGACTTCACGAGCCCGTCGCAGGAGAGCAGGACCGCGCTGGTGGTGTGCGGTACGCGCTGCACGAGGCCGCTCATCAGCCAGTCGAGATCGGATACATGGCCGGTCGGCGCATCGCTCGCCATGGTGGATCGACTCCTTGGGGTACGAAGGTCTGCGGGAGCGCGGGTGGGGGTGGCAGTGGGGGTGGGGGCGTGCGTGGTCATCCGGCTGATGCGCTCCCGTCGTGCCGGGCGGTGAGGTCGCGGTCGTGACCGAGCACATGCGCGTGCGCTTCGGCTATGGGGGCCGCGCCCATGTGGGGGGCGAGGGTGAAGCGGTCCGTGGTGGTGTGCGTGCCTGGGCCCGCGTCCGTCTCGGTGTCCGGTGTCGTGGGCTGAGCGGTGTAGTGGTGGAGTGCGGTGTCCATATAGCCGGAGCCCATGTGTGTTGCCGACATATGCGGTTGCTCTACGGAGGGCTGTTCCGGGGCGTTCGAGTCCAGGCCGGACGGGTCCGCGTGGAGCGCGTTCATGTAGAGACCGCCGGTGTGGACGCCGTTCGTGCCGGCCCCGTTCATGTGCGGGAACTCCGTGTGGGACGGCTCAATGGACGACGGGACCGTGCGGGACGGCTCGGTGAGGGACGATTCCGTGAGGGGCGGCTCCGTGTGGAGTGCGCTCATGTAGGCCCCGCCCGTGTGGACCTCGTCCATGGGCAGGACCGAGGCCTGTGCCAACTCGGTGTGGGCCGACTCTGTGTGGGCCGACTCTGTGTGGTCCGACTCCATGTGTGGTGACGCCACCTCGGCCCCGTCCGCCGGCACCGCCCCGTCCGCCGCCTCGGCCGCCTCCATGTGCTGCTGTGCCTCCGCGAGACCGATCCCCCGTTGGAAGGCGGCCATCAGCCCCGGGTCGTGGCCTGCGGGGTGCTCGGAGTCCTGGCGGGGAGTGGGGCCGTCGCGGAGTTGGGGTGCGATGTGTTCCTGGGCCCGGCGCCGGGGCAGTTGGGGCGGTTTGCCCATGGTGCCGCGTACCGCTCCGCCGCGCGGGACGGGCGGTGCGGTCACGTTCTCGGCCACGGTCCCCCGGTCGTCGGGACGGATACCGGGCACCGCCTCCGAGGGGTTGGCCCGTTCCGCGTGGGCGCCGCGCACGGGCAGCGGCACCGGCCCACTGCCGTTCGGACTCGGTGCACCGGGCGGCACGGAGTCCCGTCGTTGATGCCGCCCCGGCGACCCTGCCCCACGCTGGTGCCGCCCCGGTGCGACAGGAGCACCGGACGCCGCCGATTCGCCCTGTCCTACGGCGAGTTGACCAGCCTCGGTCCCACGCTGCGCCTGTCCCCCGACCTGCGGAGCGTGCTGCGGCGGCGCGAGCGGATGCCCCCCGCCCAACGTGTCCTGCGGCCGTCCCGCGACCCCGGGTGCGCCCGGTGCCGTACCCAACAGGGCTTGTGGCACCACGATGACGGCCTGCACCCCGCCGTAGATGTTGGTCTGGAGGCGGACGTGGATGCCGTGGCGGCGGGCGAGTTGGGAGACCACGAACAGGCCGATGCGGCCGTCGGCGAGCAGGCTCGCGACGTTGACCTGGTCGGGGTCGGTGAGCAGGGCGTTCATGCGGCTCTGCTCACCGACGGGCATGCCGAGTCCGCGGTCCTCGACCTCGACGGCGAGTCCCGAGGTCACGAGGTTGACGCGGAGCAGTACTTGGGTGTGCGGGGCGCTGAACACCGTGGCGTTCTCGACGAGTTCGGCCAGCAGGTGGATCACGTCGGCGACGGCGTGGCCGCGCAGGGTGCCGTCGATCGGCGGCACGAGTTTGACGCGGGAGTACTGCTCGACCTCGGCGATGGCGGAGCGCAGCACCTCGGTCATGGAGACCGGGTTGCTCCACTGTCTGCGGGAGACGGCGCCGCCGAGGACGGCGAGGTTCTCGGCGTGCCGGCGGATGCGGGTGGCGAGATGGTCGACGTGGAAGAGGCCCTTGAGCAGGTCGGGGTCCTCGATCTCGTTCTCCAGCTCGTCGAGGATGGAGATCTCGCGGTGCACGAGGGACTGCAGGCGCCGGGCGAGGTTGACGAAGACCTCGACCTTCTGTTCGCTGCCCGCCTGGCTGGAGAGCTGGGATGCCGCGACGACGGCGGTGACGGCGCCGTCGTGCGCGTGTGCCAGGTCGGCGGCGAGGAGGTCGAAGTCGTCGGCGTCTCCCGGGGGCCTGCTGCGCGGTTTGCGCTGGGGCGGGCCCTCGCCGCGGCGCAGCGCCTCGACCAGGTCGCGCAGATCGGCCTCGCCGCGCGCGCTGCTGCGGCGCAGGGCGCCGATGCGGTCGCTGACGGAACCGGCGGCGCGGCCCGCGGCGACGGCGGCGATCAGGATGCCCGCGACCGTCACCGAGGTCGCTCCGGCGAGGACGACCCAGAGGGTGAGGCTGGTCCGCGCTCCGGTGGAGCGGACGGTGAACAGGACGGCGGCGCTGGCGCTCAGTGCGACCGCGATGGGCGGCAGCACGGCTAGGCGCAGGAGTTGGGGGCGTATGTGCGTATCGGGCAGTGCGGGCACGGGTCGGGCGGCCGGTCGCCCGTGCCGGCCGCCCTCACGGCGGTCTGCGCGTGCGGCCGGTGCACGGAGTTGAGACATCGGCGTCCTCGTACTGGTGCGTCGGGCCGGTTTGTTCGCGCGGGGTGCGCGATTCGGGCATACGCCATCGCGGTGCCGGTCGAGAGAGCCGAAGATTTCGGCCCTGCGTCGCCCGACGGACACTCACAGTAGTCGTCAACGCATCAGGTGCGGTGGGCAGTTGACAAAGTCCCCCGGGGAGCGTCCCGCTCTGGTATGAGGCCTCGCACGACAGACCGATAACCCCCTCGACCACATGCCGAAGAAGGACAAAGAATCGATCACGCCTGATCGGAAGCGGTCGCGAACGGGCGCCGGGGGATGAGGGGTTCGATGCGGCCCTGCCCGCCACCCCTCGCCCGCCCCTCGCCCGGGGTCGGGCCACAGGGGCGTTTCCCGGTGAATCGACCGCCCTCGATCACACCCCGGAACATCACAGAGCGTGTCCGCGACGGAGGTCTACGAGCGCGTCAGGCGTCGAAGCGGCGGCGGGCGGCCTCGATCTGGCCGAGGTATCGGTGGGTCCAGCCGCACATGGCGTCGACGGTCGCCCGGAGCCCCTGTCCCGACTCGGTGAGGGTGTATTCGACGCGCGGCGGCACGGTGGGGTGCACGTCGCGCTCGACCAGACCGTAGCGCTCCAGCATGCGCAGGTTCTGGGTGAGCATCTTGTGGCTGATGCCCTCGATCGCGTTCCGCAGTTCACTGAAGCGCAGGGTGCCTTCGCCGAGGGCCTCGATGATCAGGAACGCCCACTTGTTGGCGACGTCGGAGAAGATCTCCCGCGCCAAGGAGTCGGCGCGCCTCAGGTCCGCGTCCTCGGGCGAGTCGCTGAACTGCTTGGTCACCATAAGGTTCCTCAGTCACCGAAAAGTGCGTTCTTCCAGGTCAGTGGCAACTCTCCTACGGTTTCCGAGTAACCACAAGTGACCGAGAACGAGGTGGGCAGCATGGCCGTCAGTCTGATGAACCCCAGCGGATTGCCGCAGATCCCGGTGTACCGGCAGGTGTCGATCGCGACCGGGTCGAGGCTGGTCTTCGTCGCCGGCCAGGTCGCCTGGGACGCCGAGGGGGTCACGGTCGGCGAAGGCGACCTCGCCGCCCAGGTCGAGCGGAGCTACCTCAACGTCGGCACCGCGCTGGCCGCGGTCGGCGCGTCCTTCGACGACGTGGTGAAGCTGACCGTCTATGTCGTCGACTGGACCCCTGACAAGATGCCCCAGTTCCTGGAGGGGGTCGCCCGGGCCGCCGCGCGGCTGGGGACCACGCCGATGGCGCCGGGCACACTGATCGGCGTGGCGGCCCTGGACGTGCCGGACCATCTGGTCGAGGTCGAAGCCACCGCGGTCATCGACTGAGCGGAGCCGACCGGGCGGCTCCGTTTCGCCCGGCCGCAGGACCTCCGCACCTTGCGCGCCTCGCCCTGTCAGCGCTCGTTCGCGAGGTCCAGCTCCGCCGGAGCGGCCGGCTGCTTCGACTCCGGCTCCGTCTCCACCGGCTTCGGGGTCCGCCAGTGGTGGTCGATCGTCCCCCCGAAGGGCCGCCACCACGGGTCCGTGGTCAGGTCGCCGCCCGGTTCGAACGGCTCGCCCGGCCTCGGCGTGGCCACGGCCTGGCCCGCCGCCTCGCCCTCGTCCGCGGTCCACTCGCCGGGCTCGGCCCACGGGTGCAGCGCCAGATTGAACGTGCCCCAGTGGATCGGCAGCAGCACCCCGTGCGGCTGCCCGCCCTGGAGGTCGAGGTGGGCGCGCATGCCCTCCTCGGGCGTCATGTGGATGTCGGGCCAGAACTCGCTGTACGCACCGATCTGGATCATCGTGGCGTCGAACGGGCCGTGCGCGGCACCGATGTCCTTGAAGCCCTCGAAGTAGCCGGTGTCGCCGCTGTGGTAGATCCGGTGCTCGTCACCGGCGACCACCCAGGAGGCCCAGAGCGTGTGCTGGGTGTTGCGCAGACCGCGGCCGCAGAAGTGGCGGGCCGGGGTAGCGGTCAGGGTGAGGCCGCCGACCTTGGTCTCCTCGTGCCAGTCCAGCTCGCGCAGCCGGTCGGGGGACACGCCCCAGTGCTCCAGGTGGGCGCCGACGCCGAGCGGCACGGCGAACAGGGTGTCCGTGTCGGCCAGCGCCTTGATCGTGGGCATGTCCAGGTGGTCGTAGTGGTCGTGCGAGATGACCACGACGTCGACCGGGCCGAGCGCGGCGATCGGCAGGGGCACCGGGTGCAGCCGCTTGGGTCCGGCGAACGGGAACGGGGAGCAGCGCTCGCCCCAGACCGGGTCGAAGAGGACCCGGTGTCCGTCGATCTCCGCCAGCACGCTGGAGTGCCCCATCCAGGTCAGCCGCAGCCCGGTCGCGGCGGGCCTGGCCAGGTCGGCGAGGGTGGTGGCGTGCACCGGCAGCGTGCCGCCGGGGGCGCGGCGGGCGCGCTGCTCCTTGTCGAGGTAGGACTTCCCCATCTCGCGCATCGTGCCGCCGGACGGGCGGACGTTCGTGTTGCCCCCGGGGTTCTGGAAGACCCCGTCCTTGAAGTGGGGCGATCTGCGGATGCGCGCCAGGCGCTCGCCGCTCGGGTCCGCGCCGAAGGCAGCGGGCTGCAGCGCGCGGAGCCCGGAGCTCAGCGTACGGAATCCGGTCACGATGCCTCCAGGTCGGGTCGGTCAGGCTTTCCATTATGGTCGACCCCTGTGACAACGCCGATGCATCGGCGTCACGAGGGCCGGTTTCCAAGGAAAGACCAAAGTTCCGCGCCGGAGGTTGACGCCGTGGACGGAACCGGACCTTCCGTTGACAGGACGCCGTACCGCTTCCGATACTGACTCGCCGTTCAGTAACCGCCGTTCGTCACCTGCCGTCCGGTACGCGCTTCCGCACTCGTCCCACCCGTGTTCGCCCTGCCGGGCGGCGCCCCGAGGAGCCCCATGACCGCCCCCTTGATGTCGCTCACCTGGACCGACCACGTCACCGGTCGCCAGGGTTTCCTGGTCGTCGACCGGCTGGTGCGCGGGGTGTCCAGCGGCGGACTGCGGATGCGGCCGGGCTGCACGCTCGACGAGGTGGCCGGGCTCGCCCGGGGCATGACCATGAAAGAGGCGCTGCACTACGACCCGGAGGGCCGCTACGTCCCCCTGGGCGGCGCCAAGGGCGGTATCGACTGCGACCCCCAGGACCCGGTGTCGTACGGCCTCCTCGTGCGCTATCTGCGCGCCATGCGGCCGTACATCGAGAGCTTCTGGACGACGGGTGAGGACCTCGGACTCAGCCAGGACCTGGTCGACCGGGCCGCCGCGGAGGCGGGGCTCGTGTCGTCGATCCAGGCCGTGTATCCGCTCCTCGACGACGAGACGGAGGCGCGGCGGCGGCTGGCGGACGCCTTCGCGGTCGAGGTGGACGGCATCGGTCTGGACGAGCTGGTCGGCGGCTGCGGGGTCGCCGAGTCGGTGCTCGCGGCGCTGGACCGGGCGGGCGTGCCGTACGCGGGGACGCGGGTCGCCGTGCAGGGCCTGGGGACGATGGGCGGGGCCACGGCACGGTTCCTCACGCGCGCGGGGCTGGCGATCGTCGCCGTCGCCGACATCAAGGGCACGATCGCGAACCCGGCCGGGCTCGACGTGGACGCGCTGCTCGCGGCCCGGGACACCTACGGCACCGTGGACCGCTCCGCGCTGCGCCACGGCGACCTCGAACTCCCCGGCGAGGACTGGCTGTCCGTCGAGGCGGAGGTGCTGGTTCCGGCGGCGGTGTCGTACGCGATCGACACCTCGAACCAGCAAGGGATCACGGCCCGTTGGATCGTCGAGGCGGCCAACATGCCCGTGCTGCCTGAGGCGGAGGAACTGCTCTCCGCGCGCGGGGTCACCGTGCTGCCGGACGTGGTCGTGAACTCCGGGACGAACGCCTGGTGGTGGTGGACGCTGTTCGGCGACATCGGCGCCGACGCGGACGAGGCGTTCGCGCACACCCGGCGTTCGATGCGCGCCCTGATCGACCTGATGCTGGCCCGCGCGGAGGCCGACGGCACGACACCGCGCGCCGCCGCGCACGCCATCGTCGCGGACCGGCTGCCGGTCATCGCGGAACGGTTCGGCTGGTACCGGTGACGTACGGGACAACACCCCTGTGGGCGACGGATTAGGGTGACCGCGTGGCGAGAGTGCGGTTGAGCGTGACGGAGCGGCGGGCGGAGTTGCTGCGGGCCGCCGTCGAGCAGATCGAGGCGCGGGGTGTGGCGGCGGTCAGGATCGCCGACGTCGCCTCGGCGCTCGGGGTGAGCAACGCGCTGGTGCTCTATCACTTCTCGACCAAGGAGAAGCTGGTCGCCGCCGCGTTCACCTTCGCCGCCGAGGACGACCTCGCGCATCTGCGCAAGCTGCTCGGCCGCCGTACGACCGCACTCCGTAGGCTGCGGACGGCGGTGCGCTGGTACGCGCCGACCGGGCAGGCCAAGGGCTGGCGGCTGTGGATCGAGGGCTGGGCGGCGGCGCTGCGCGAACCCGCCCTCCTGGAGGTCACGCGCGATCTCGACCGGCAGTGGAAGCAGGCACTCGCGGAGGTCGTCGCCGAGGGAGTGACCGCGGGCGAGTTCCACTGCCCGGACCCGGCCACCACGGCCCTGCGCCTCACGGCCCTCCTGGACGGCCTCGCCGTACAGATGACGGCGTACGCGGGCGCGGTGTCGCGGGCGCGGGCCCTGGAGTGGGTCGACGAGGCGCTCGCCCGCGAACTGGGCCTCGACCGGGCCGCGTTGATTGCCCCCTGAACCGTCTCTCCGTAGACACTCAGTTCAGTTCGTGGACCGCGGTGACCGTGACCGTGGCACGGATCCCGCCCGGCGCGACGAGCACACTGTCCTGGGCGCGCGGCAACGGCACGGCCACGCGTGCGCGTGCGGATCCAGCGGGTCCACGGGTGGGTGTGGGCATGGAGACGAGTACGGGCATACGGACGGGATCCTTCCGGCAGCCGGGGCGGTTCGGGGCATGCCAACACCCCGGTCCTTCCACCGGCGTACACCACTCCCGCGCGGTCACCTCACCGGTGGAGCAGGGCGGGCCGACCGCGCCGGGACGTACGACGACGTAGCACCCCCCGGCATGGCGGCCGCACCCGTCACCCTGTGGTCCGGTAAAGCGTTCATCCCGTCAGGCCACCCGCTCGATCCGCATCTTGATGTCGTCCGGAGACAATGCGCCCTTCGCCTCGACATGGTCCCCGGAGGACTCGCCCCGGAGCCGGCGTCCGATCCACGGCACCAGGTACTCGCGCGCCCAGTGGACGTCGTCGCGCCGGATGTCGAGCGGGCCGCGCCGCGGCAGCGGAGGCCAGGGCTGGTCCGGGTCGGCCGGGACCTCGACGCCGAGGATCTGGCCGGCGCGGAGCGCCACGCGCGTGTGCCCCTCGGGAGAGAGGTGGAGCCGGTCGCCGTCCCAGGCCCGCCGGTCCTGGACCGTCTTCAGGGACCAGAGGTCGAGCACCGGGCAGCCGTACCGGTCGGCGATGGCCCGCACATGTCCGTTGTAGGTGGCGATCTTGCCGCGCAGATGCTTGAGGACGGGCACGTTACGGGTGTCGAAGCCGGTCGTCACCATGACGGTGCCGACGGCTCCGGTGAGGTCGGCGACCGCGCGTTCGAAGCGCTCGGCGACCTCGTCGGGGTCGGTGCCGGGACGGATGATGTCGTTGCCGCCGGCGCAGAAGGAGACCAGGTCCGGGCCGATCTCCTTGGCCCGGGTGAGCTGGTCGGCCACGATCTGGTCGAGCAGCTTGCCGCGTACCGCGAGGTTGGCGTACTCGAAGTCGCCCTCGGGTTGCCGGTCCGCGAGCAGTACCGCGAACCGGTCGGCCCAGCCGACCATCGCCCCGTCGGGCCCTGGGTCGCCGACGCCCTCGGTGAAGCTGTCCCCCAGCGCCACGTACGACCCGATCACTGATCTGTTGTCACTCTTCGAATCGTTAGCCACGGCAACCATAATTCACCCTGGGGTGTGACCTACGCGATCGTAATAAGGGGTTGACGGACGGTGAGATAAGCCACTTGTAAAGTGTTGTCCAAAGTCGGAATAAGCCTCTGATCAGGGGCGTTGACCCCCCAACTGCTATGCCCGAAGGCCGGACCCGAGGATCTGGGTCCGGCCTTCGATGGCGCGAGGCAGGCGTCGGGGCCTGGTGTCAGCCGACGGTGACGCCGTGCGAGCGGAGGTAGGCGACCGGGTCCACGTCCGAGCCGTAGTACGGCGTGGTCCTGATCTCGAAGTGGAGGTGCGGGCCGGTCACGTTGCCGGTCGCGCCGGAGAGGCCTATCTGCTGGCCCTCGGTCACGGTCTGGCCGGCCGAGACGGACAGCTGCGACATGTGGGCGTACTGCGAGTACTCGCCGTCCGCGTGCCGGATGACGACCTCGTTGCCGTACGCGCCGTCGTAGGCCGCCGAGACGACCGTGCCCGCCGCTATGGCCTTGATGGTGGTGCCGGTCGGGACGACGAAGTCGACGCCGGTGTGGTAGCCGCTGGACCACATGCTGCCCGCGACGTGGTAGCCGGTGCCGATGGTGGCACCGGTCACGGGGAGGGTGTAGCCGCTGGAGGTGCTGGTGCTGTCGTCGCTCTGCGAGGCCGATGTGCTCTTCGAGGAGGAAGACGAAGAGGACGAGGAAGTCGAAGAGCCGGACGACTTGGACGAGTTGGACGACTTGGTCGTGTCCGTCCCGCTCGTCCCGCCCGTCGTGGCCTTCTCGCCGAGGGAGAGCTTCAGGCCCGGGTGGATCAGCGACGGGTCACTGCCGATGACCTCGCGGTTGTCCTGGTAGATCTTCTTCCAGCCACCGGTGACGTCCTGCTGCTCGGCGATCTTCGCGAGCCAGTCGCCGGCCTTCACCGAATACGTCTTGACGCCCGAGGCCTTCGAGACGGTCTTCGCGGCGGCCTGCTCCGTGACCGTCTTCTCGGTCGCCGGAACGGACTGAACCGCCTTTTCCGGAGCGGAAGTCGTGGTCGCGGCATGGGCGCCGGTGGCCCCCATGAGCGGAAGGGCGAGTGCGGCGCCGCCGGTTCCGGCTACGGCCATCGAGCGAGAGAGACGCTGGGACTTCGGGCGGCGGTGCTTACCCTTCGCGGGCATGACGAATTCCTCTCCGGCGCCTGCGAGGTGAGCTGTCGGGTGCGGGCTGGAGATGCCCGGCCGCGCGCTGGTCGCGGCTAAACCCCAAGCCCGTTCCGGAGACCGGAACAGGCGTCTTACCTGTGGGTCCCCCGCTCCTGCCGCATACGGGTGGGTGTGTGCGGAGTCCGGTCGGCGGCAGGATTGGGCGTCCGTCCGGATTGGTGGCGAACGTAAGCGAGGAAGACGCAAAGGGACAAGCAGGAGGTTCCACGGATTTGCGTTCCTTGCGACTCCCTGTGGGAATTCACAGTCACCCTCCGTGAATTCCCACCGGACTCAACCCCTCAATTCCCCTGTAAGAGCACGTCAATTACGTGCACATGACGAACGACGCACGGTCACGAATATGACGCTGCTCACGTACGCAACTCTCAGGTTCCTTTATTCCAGAGCGAGTTGGCACGAAGGCTGCAATTAGGACAGAGGGATCAGATGCGACGCAGGCGGAGAACCGTCGCATCAAGGTCACCTTGCAGCCCCGTCCGCAGCCCGTGGTGCAACAGGACGGCACCCCGGTGGACTTCGCCCGTTTCGAGGCATTCGTACGACACTGTCGGGTCGAGTCCGCGCAGCCGGAGCGCAGGCAGCGGCTCACCGTAGTGCTGCGCCTGGAGCAGGGCGAGGACGACGGTCTCGTCGCCGCGCACGTACTGCACGGCGCTCAGGCCGCCGCGCGGCGGGCGCAGCCGGTGGAGGTCGCCGTGCTGGACGAGCGGCCGGATCTCCTTGTAGAGGTCGACCCATCGGCGGGCCTCGGCGAGTTCCTCCTCGGTCCACTCCGAGAGGTCGCCGCCCACCCCGAGGACTCCGGCCATGGCGCTCACGAACCGGAAACGCAGGCTGCTGACCCGGTTGTTGAGCTGGGTGTTCGGGCTGTCGGTGACCCACGCGGCCATCACGCGCGCGGGGTGGATCTGGCTGAAGCCGTGCTGGATGGCGAGCCGGTCGAGCGGGTCGGTGTTGTCCGAGGTCCACACCTGGTCCGTGCGGCTCATGATGCCGAGGTCGATCCGGCCGCCGCCGCCCGAGCAGGACTCGAAGGCCACGCCCGGGTGGGCCGCCCGCAACCGGTCGAACAGGGCATACAGGGCGCGCACATGGTCGACCCAGAGGCGCTGCGGATAGGCGTCACCCGGCCACCCGGCATCCGTGAAGCAGCGGTTGAAGTCCCACTTCACGTAGTCGATGGGGGCACTGGAGAGCAGCCCGTCGAGCTGCTCCCAGAGGTACTCCTGGACATCCTCGCGGGCCAGGTTCAGAACGAGCTGATTGCGGAACTCCGTCCGCTTTCGCCCCTCTTGGTACTGCACCCAGTCGGGGTGCGCGCGGTACAGGTCGCTGTCCGGGTTGATCATCTCGGGCTCGACCCAGATGCCGAACTGCATGCCCAGCGCGTGGACACGGTCGGCGAGCGGCTTGAGGCCGGCGGGGAAGCGGTCCGGGTTGGGGGTCCAGTCACCGAGCCCGGCACGGTCGCTGGTGCGCTTCCCGAACCAGCCGTCGTCGACCACGAACAGCTCGACCCCGACCGCCGCCGCACGCCGCGCGAGCGTCTCCTGCTGCTCCTCGGAGATGTCGAACTGCGTGGCCTCCCAGGAGTTGTAGAGCACCGGCCGGTCCTGGTCCGCGTCCGGGATGACGTACGTCCGCTGGTACGCGTGCCAGGTGCGGCTGGCGCCGCCGAACCCGGCGTCGCTCCACAGTCCAGCGAAGACGGGGGTCGTGAAGGACTCCCCCGGCGCGAGGAGCAGCAGCCCGGAGTCGTCGTACCCGGCGCCGCCGCCGATCTGCACGCGCGCGTCCGGGAGTTGGGCCACGGCGATCCGCCAGGACCCCGACCAGCCGAGGGCACAGCCGTAGACCTCGCCGCGCTCCTCGGTCGCGTCGGTGTCGAGGGCGACCCAGGGCAGGTGCTGGTGCCCGGTGTGGCCGCGCCGGCTGCCGATGACCTTCTCACCGTAGGTGAGGTCGGAACGCACCAGCCGCGACTCGGCGGCCCACCGCCCGTGCAACTGCGACAGCCGCCACCCCTCGCGCTCGGGCAGCGTCCACACGGCGGAGTCGGCACGCAGCAGCTCCAGGGCCTCGCCCCCGTCGTTGTCGAGGCTGGTCCAGCGCTCTACGACGTCGCCGCGCATCCGGTAGTGCAGCGTGATCGCGAGGCCGGTGTCCCGGAAGCGCAGCCGCAGTTCGTCGCCCTCGGTGTCGTACCGCTCGAAGGCCCATTCCGTGCCGCGGCGCTCGGGCGTGCGCACGGACAGCGCGGGGCGTGCGAAGCGGGGGCCGCCCTCGACGGGGTACTCCTCGCGGCCGTCGAGCGGGGACTCGAAGGAGGAGCCGCCGGGCAGCGGGCGGGCGGCGAGTTCCTCGGCGTCGGCGAGTGCGATCGCGGGGCCCCAGTGCAGGTGGAGCAGTTCGTCGTCCTCGGTGAGATGGACGGCGTAGCTGCTCGTGGGGCCCGACAGCACCCACGTACGGCCGTTCTCGGCGATCTCCAGCATCAGGTTCCTCACAGATTCGAACAAGTCCGTTCAAGCGCCAACATCATCAATGGCAGGAGGCCTGCGAGGCAACGCCTGTGGACAACTCATTGCCTCTCGAACCCATGTCGTATCGTCGTGAACGTGCCCGCCGGTGAGCCGCGTCGTCGGGCCGAGTGGGAGGAGTCCTCGTGACGCAGCAGATTCCGTCGACCGAGCCGGAGTTGTCCGGAGTGCGCAATTTCCGGGACGTGGGCGGACTTCCGACGGCGGACGGACGGCGGGTGCGGCACGGGGTGCTGTTCCGCAGCGGCCACCTCGCGCACGCGACCGAGGAGGACGCCGCGTTCCTCGACTCGCTGGGCCTGCACACGATCTTCGACTTCCGCAACGCGTCGGACCAGAAGCTGGAGGGTCCCGACGTCGAGCTGCCCGGCGTGCGCAACGTGAATCTGCCGCTGTCCGACCCGGCGGACGGCTCCGAGTTCTGGAAGATGGTCCGCGACGGCGAGATGGACCAGCTGCGCGAGATCCTCGGCGGCGACAAGGGCGCGAACCGGATGATCGCCTCGTACCGCACGATCGTCACGGACCGCACCGCCGAGCACTCCCAGGTGCTGCGCGCACTCGCGGAGGACAGTGTCCCCGCGCTGATGCACTGCGCGGCGGGCAAGGACCGCGCGGGCCTGTCGATAGCCGTGACACTGCTCGCCCTGGGCGTGGAGCGCGAGGCGATCGTCACCGACTACCTGGAGTCGAACGCGAAGCACCGCCGCTACAAGGTGCGCCGCAGCGGCTCCGCCGCCTCGGCCTACTCCCCCGAGGTGATGGAGCTCCTCAGCCCCCTGTTCGACGCCCGCGCCGAGTATCTGACGGCGGCCTTCGAGACCGCCGAGGAGACCTGGGGCAGCGTGGACGCCTATCTGGAGCGGGGACTGGGGATCACCCCCGCGATCCGGGAGCGGCTGCGCGAGCGCCTGCTCGACTGAACTCGCGGCTGTGGCGGGCTACTTGGCGCCCACGGAGAACAGCAGGTAGATGAAGGCCGCGAAGACGTGGCCGACGGCGATGTAGATGAGGAGCCGTACCCACAGCGCGCGCGGGAACTTGTCCTCGATGTTGTTGCCGCTCATGACGTCTCTCCGGTGATCGGGCCCAGGCACAGGGTGGCCGTGGGGCTCTGCAGCAGGGTGTGGACGAACAGGACCTCGACGCCGTCCTCGTCGGCGGCGGCGAGGCGGTGCGGGGTGAGCGAGTCGAAGTGCGCGCTGTCGCCCGGCGCGAGGAGGTGCGCGGTGTCCCCGAGGCGCAGGCGCAGCCGGCCCTTGAGGACGTAGAGCCACTCCTCGCCGGGGTGCACGCGCACGATGTCGCCCTGGGAGCCGTGCGGGATGCGGACGCGCAGCGACTGCATGCCCCGGCCGGGGGCGCCGGCCTGCCAGTACGTCCAGCCGCCCGCCCCGGTCGGTTCCATGTCGGCGGCGCGGACGACGGCGTCCCGGTCGGTGGCCGTCTCGCCGAGCAGATCCGAGACTGTCGTACCGTAGATGCGGGCGAGCGCGAGCAGCATCGGCAGCGAGGGCTGGCGCAGCCCGGTCTCCAGACGGGAGAGATGGGCGGGCGAGAGTCCGGCCGAGCGGGCGGCGACCTCCAGGGTGAGGGAGGCGCGGCGGCGCAGGGCGCGGAGCTGTGGTGCGACGGTGGCCGGCAGGTCTTCGACCGGCCCGGCCGACGGTTCCGGCTCGGTCTCGGGAGAGCTCATGCTCTCCATTCAGCCGCAGGATTGCCTCTGCGGCAAATTTCTTGCCACAGAGGCAAAAACCTCGTCCTGGCGGCTCAGCGGTTGGCCACCGCCTGCTTCACGAGCGTCTTGCTGAAGTCCCACATCAGCCCGCCGCCGCTGTGCGCGTCGTCCATCACGGCCGTGAAGGCGTCCACGAACCGGTCCACCTCACGCTCACCGACGGTCAGCGGCGGGATCAGCTTGATGACCTCCAGATGGTCGCCGGAGACCTGGGTGAGGATCCGGTGCCGCTGGAGCAGCGGTACGACCACCATCTGCGCGAACAGGCCCTTGCGCGCGGCCTGCAGCATCGCCCAACGGCTGCGCAGTTTCAGCGACTTGGGCCTGCCGAACTCGATGCCGATCATCAGGCCCCGGCCGCGCACGTCGGCGAGCAGCTCGTACTTGTCGACCAGCGCGGCGAGCCGGGACCTCAACTGGTCCCCGGTGGCACGGGCGTTGGCGACGATCTGCTCGTTCTCCATGACCGACAGCACGGCGAGGCCCGCCGCCATGGCCTGCGCGTTGGACCCGAAGCTCGCCGAGTGGACCAGCACACGGTCCATGGACGAGTAGACCTTCTTGAAGATCCAGTCCTTGCCGAGGGTGGCGCCGACCGGCACATACCCCCCGGACAGCGCCTTGGCCACGCACACCAGGTCCGGCTCCACGCCCTCCTCGTGCTGGTAGGCGTAGAAGTCACCGGTGCGCCCGAGGCCGGTCTGCACCTCGTCGGCGATGAGCAACGCCTTGTGCTGGTGCAGGAGTTCCTGCGCGGCGCGCAGATAGCCGGGCGGCGCCTCGTGGACGCCCTTGCCCTGGATCGGTTCGACGACGAGGGCGGCGACGTCACCCTTCTTCAACTCCCGTGCCAGGGCGTCGAGATCGCCGAGCGGTACGGCCGTGTCCGGCAGCAGCGGGGCGAAGCCGTCCCGGAAGCCGTCCTCGCCGTTGACCGAGAGCGAGCCGGTGGTCAGGCCGTGGAAGGCGTGGTCGCAGTACAGGACCCGGGGTTTCCCGGTGGCGTAGCGGGCGAACTTGAGCGCGGTCTCGACCGCCTCCGTGCCGCTGTTGCCGAAGAACACCCGGTCCAGGTGCGGGCTGTGGGTGAGGAGTCGCTCGGCGAGCAGGCCGGGCAGCGGCTGGCAGTCGAAGCGGGTGAGGTCGGCGAGCTGGGCGTCGAGGACGTCGTGCAGCGCCTTGCGGACGACGGGGTGGTGGCGGCCCAGGCCCATCACCCCGAACCCGGCGAGCATGTCCAGGTAGTCGTTGCCGTCCGCGTCCCAGAAGTAGGCGCCCTCGCCCCGCTCGTAGACCTTGTCGAAGCCGATGGTGTGCAGCATGCGCGGGAGCTGGTGGTTCAGGTACTTGGCGTGCAGCTCGTAGCGCTCGGCTCCGCGCTCGGCCAGCAGCGCGGTGAGGTCGAACTCCTTGGTCATTCGGGTTTCTCCTTGGCTGTGCCGGCGTTCGCGTCCTTGACCGCCAGGCTTGCGCTGATCCGTCCGGCGACCTCGACGGGCGTGAGGCCGATGTCGGCGAGCACCTCGCCGCGTTTGGCGTGCGCGAGGAACTGCTCCGGGATGCCGAACCGCCGTACGGGGACGTCGACTTCGGCGTCACCCAGAGCCAGCGCCACGGCGGCGCCGACGCCGGACGCCCGGCTGTTGTCCTCGACGACGGCTACGAGGCGGTGCTCGGCGGCGAGGCCGGGCAGCGCCGGGTCGACGGGTTTGACCCAACGGGGGTCCACGACCGTGCAGTTGATGCCGCGCGCTTCGAGGAGTTCGGCGGCCTGGAGGCAGACGGGCGCCATCACTCCTACGGCGACGAGCAGTACCTCGGGTGCCTCCGCACCCCGGTGCAGGACGTCGAGGCCGCCCACGCGGTCGATCGCCGGGATCTCCGGTCCGACCGACTCCTTCGGGAAGCGGACGAGGGTCGGCGCGTCGTCGACGGCGACCGCTTCCCGTAGCTGGGCCCGGAGTTGGTCGGCGTCGCGCGGCGCGGCGATGCGAAGGCCCGGCACGACCTGGAGGATGGACATGTCCCACATGCCGTTGTGTGACGCTCCGTCAACTCCGGTCACCCCGGCGCGGTCCAGGACGAACGTCACCCCGCAGCGGTGCAACGCCACGTCCATCAGCAGTTGGTCGAAGGCTCGGTTGAGGAACGTGGCGTAGATGGCGACGACGGGATGCAGACCGCCGGTCGCCAGACCTGCCGCCGATACGGCCGCGTGCTGCTCGGCGATGCCCACGTCCCACACCCGGTCGGGGAACTTCGCGGCGAACTTGCCGAGGCCGACCGGGTGCAGCATGGCGGCCGTGATGGCCACGATGTCGTCGCGTTCCTCCCCGATGCGCAGGATCTCGTCGCCGAACACGCTGGTCCAGGAGGGGCCGTTGGAGGGTACGAGGGGTGCGCAGGTGAGCGGGTCCATCACGCCGACGGTGTGGAAGTGGTCCTCCTCGTGGGCGAGGGCGGGTTCGTAGCCGCGCCCCTTCTCCGTGAGGCAGTGGACGAGGACCGGGCCGTGGAAGCGTTTCGCGCGGCGCAGCGCGGACTCGACGGCGCCGATGTCGTGTCCGTCGATCGGGCCGACGTACTTCAGGCCCAGGTCCTCGAACATGCCCTGCGGGGCGAACGCGTCCTTGAAGCCCTTCTTCGCGCCGTGCAGCGACTCGTAGACGGTGTTGCCGATGACCGGGGTGCGCAGCAGGACGTCCTTGCCCCAGGCGAGGACCTTCTCGTAGCTGTCGGTCGTGCGCAGGGTCGCCAGGTGGTTGGCGAGGCCGCCGATGGTGGGCGAGTAGGAGCGCTCGTTGTCGTTGACGACGATGATCAGCGGCCGGTCCTTCGCGGCGGCGATGTTGTTCAGCGCCTCCCACGCCATACCGCCGGTCAGCGCGCCGTCGCCGATGACCGCGACGACATGGCCCTTCTCGCCCTGCACCTGGCGGGCCTTGGCGAGGCCGTCCGCCCAGCCGAGCGCGGTGGAGGCGTGGCTGTTCTCGATGACGTCGTGCTCGGACTCGTCCCGCGAGGGGTAGCCGGACAGGCCCCCCTTGCTGCGCAACTTCGAGAAGTCCTGACGGCCCGTCAAGATCTTGTGGACGTAGCTCTGGTGGCCGGTGTCCCACAGGATGCGGTCAGTTGGAGACTCGAAGACCCGGTGGAGCGCGATGGTCAGTTCCACCACACCCAGGTTGGGCCCGAGGTGTCCGCCGGTCCTGGCCACCGCATGGACCAGGAACTCCCTTATCTCTTCGGACAGTTCGCCGAGTTCCGCCTCGGACAGCGACTTCAGGTCGCGTGGTTGCCGGATGCTCTCCAGAATCGTCACGTCGGGCCCCCTTCGGTCCGTGCTGTTTCAGCTCACGGTGACGGCCGGTTCCCCCGCCGCGACGCCGTCCTGCTCCATCTGTTCGGCGATCTTCATCGCCTCCTCGATGAGGGTCTCCACGATCTTCGACTCGGGGACGGTCTTGATGACCTCGCCCTTGACGAAGATCTGCCCCTTCCCGTTGCCGGAGGCGACCCCCAGGTCCGCCTCCCGTGCCTCGCCGGGTCCGTTGACGACGCAGCCCATGACCGCGACGCGCAACGGCACCTCCATGCCCTCGAGCCCGGCCGTGACCTCGTCGGCGAGCTTGTAGACGTCCACCTGGGCGCGCCCGCAGGACGGGCACGACACGATCTCCAGCCGGCGGGGCTTGAGGTTCAGCGACTCCAGGATCTGGAGGCCGACCTTGACCTCCTCCACCGGCGGGGCGGACAGCGACACCCGGATCGTGTCGCCGATGCCCTCGCTGAGCAGCGCCCCGAAGGCGACCGCCGACTTGATCGTGCCCTGGAACGCGGGCCCGGCCTCGGTGACCCCGAGGTGCAGCGGATAGTCGCTCTGCGCGGCGAGTTGCCGGTAGGCGTTGACCATCACCACGGGGTCGTTGTGCTTCACGGAGATCTTGATGTCGCTGAAGCCGTGCTCCTCGAAGAGCGACGCCTCCCACAGGGCCGACTCGACGAGCGCCTCGGGCGTCGCCTTGCCGTACTTCTGGAGCAGACGCCGGTCCAGGGAACCGGCGTTGACCCCGATGCGGATCGGCGTGCCGTGGTCCTTCGCGGCCCGCGCGATCTCCTTGACCTTGTCGTCGAACTGCTTGATGTTGCCGGGATTGACGCGAACTGCCGCGCACCCGGCCTCGATCGCGGCGAACACGTACTTGGGCTGAAAGTGGATGTCCGCGATCACCGGGATCTGCGACTTGCGCGCGATGGTCGCCAGCGCGTCCGCGTCGTCCTGCGTGGGGCAGGCGACGCGGACGATCTGGCAGCCGGACGCGGTGAGTTCGGCGATCTGCTGGAGGGTGGCGCCGATGTCCGACGTACGCGTCGTGGTCATCGACTGGACCGAGACGGGGGCCCCGCCCCCGACCGCCACCGATCCGACCTGGATGCGTCGCGACACACGTCGCTCGGCGATCGGCCGGACCGGCATCTCGGGGACGCCCAGGGCTACAGCGGTCATGACGTCAGTCGCGGTTTCCGGCGACGGTCTCGCGCATGGCCCGCAGGGACTCCTTGAGGGAGCCCATGGTGGCGAGGACGGCGGTGGGCTCGTAGCCGCAGTGCGCCATGCAGTTGGCGCAGCGCGGGTCCTTGCCGCGGCCGTACTTGTCCCAGTCGGTGTCCTCGATCAGCTCCCGGTACGTGGGCACGTACCCGTCGCTCATCAGATAGCAGGGGCGCTGCCAGCCGAAGAGCGAGTAGTTCGGGATCGCCCAGGCCGTGCACGGGAAGTCGACCTTGCCCTCCAGGAAGTCCAGGAAGAGCGGGGAGTGGTTGAGCCGCCACTTCCTGCGGTTGCCGCCCGCGAAGGCCTTCTTGAACAGCTCGTGGGTCTGCGCGACACCCAGGAAGTGCTCCTGGTCGGGCGCCTTCTCGTAGGCGTAGGCGGGCGAGATCATCATCTCGTCGACCTTGATGTCGTCGTTGAGGAAGTTCAGGACCTCGATGATGGTCTGCGGGGTGTCGGTGTTGAAGAAGGTGGAGTTGGTGGTGACCCGGAAGCCGCGTTTCTTGGCCTCCTTCATCGCCTCCACCGCCTCGTCGAACACACCCTCCTTCGCGACGGACTCGTCGTGCCGCTCGCGCAGCCCGTCGATGTGCACCGCGAACGCGAAGTATGGCGAGGGCGTGAACTTGTCGAGCTTCTTGCGCAGCAGCATCGCGTTGGTGCAGAGGAAGACGTACTTCTTCTTCGCCACCAACTGCCGCACGATCTCGTCGATCTGAGGGTGCATCAGGGGCTCGCCGCCCGCGATGGACACCATCGGCGCACCGGACTCGAGCACCGCCCCGACGGCCTGCGCCACCGGCATGCGCTGCTTGAGCACGCCCGCCGGGTGCTGGATCTTGCCGCAGCCCTCGCACTTCAGGTTGCACGCGAAGAGCGGTTCCAGCTCCACGATCAGGGGGAACTTGTCCCGCTTGCGGAGCTTCTGTTCAGCCAAGTAGGTAGCGACCTTGATTGTCTGGCGCAGCGGCATGGCCATCTGGCTCACCTCCGGGGGAGCAGCAAAGAACGGTGCCATTCGAAAAAAGCGGGAAGAACGGATCGAAGAACGCGGAAAGCTGATATTCCACCGCGCACCGTGCCGATCCGGACGAGTTCATGTTCAGGAGCGTCCACGACCACCCGTACGGCCGCAACCGGGCGCGCGCCCGTACGCACGGCGCTCAGCAGCGTGGCCGCCGACTCCATGTCGACCGCGATTGCGCCGGTCGCGAGCAGATCCGACCGTTCCTGACCGCGGACGATGTGATCGGAGCCGGTCAGGGGGCCGGTGTGGACGGTGCGTCCGGGCAGGGCCCGCACCAGTTCCTTGACGAGCAGCTCGGTGCCGACGCACGGAACGGTTCCGCGCGCCTGTCTGGTCTCCTCGGCGACCACCAGGTCACCGGGGTGCATGCCGGGGGCGAGTCCGGCGCAGAAGCCCGTGGCCAGTACGGCGGCCCCGTCCAGCGCCGGGTCGGCGAGGCGCCGGGTGACGGCCTCCTCGGCCGCCTGGGGCCCCATCCCCGTCCTGAGGAAGGTGACCGGCCCGCCGGCGCCGGAGCGGTCGCCCGCGCGCAGGGCGAGGTGCTCGATGCCGAGCGCGCAGGCGATCAGCAGCGGCGGTCCGGCGGGCTGCGGGCTCATCAGCCCCCCTTGGCCGGGGAGAAGGGCGTCTGGGAGAACGGTTCTCCATGCACGAAGCGCCCGAGCGCGGTGAGCGGGAAAACCTGCCGGTAGAGGTGGTAGTTGATGGAGAAGTCCCACGGGAACCCCGTGCCGGTGAAGTAGGGCTCGTCCCAGGACCCGTCCTCCCGCTGGGTCGCCGCGAGCCACTCGATACCGCGTTCCACGGCTTTGGAGTCGCGCTCCCCCGCCGCGAGCAGGGCCATCAGGGCCCAGGCAGTCTGCGAGGCGGTGGAGGCGCCCCGGCCGCTCCATTCCTTGGCGTACTTGTAGGAGCGCAGGTCCTCGCCCCAGCCGCCGTCGTCGTTCTGCACGGTCTCCAGCCAGGTGACCGCCCGCCGGATCGCCGGATGCGAGCCGGGGATCCCGGCCGCGGCGAGCGCCGGTACGACGGACCCGGTGCCGTATACGTAGTTGACGCCCCAGCGGCCGAACCACGAGCCGTCCGGCTCCTGTTCGGCGAGCAGCCACTCGATGCCGCGCCGGGTGCGCGGGTCGTGGGCGAGGCCCTCGACGGCGAGCATCTCGACGACGTGCGCGGTGACGTCCGCCGACGGCGGGTCGATGACCTCGCCGAAGTCGCAGAACGGCAGCCGGTTGGGGAACGGGCTGGTGTTGTCGACGTCGAAGGCGCCCCAACCGCCGTTCTTGGACTGCATTCCGAGGTTCCAGCGGACCGCGCGTCCGGCGGCCCGGTCGAGTCGTTCCGGGTCGTGATGTCTGACCCGGCGCAGCGCGAGCACGACCTCGGCGGTGTCGTCGATGTCGGGGTAGTTGTCGTTGTGGAACTCGAACGCCCAGCCGCCGGGCGGCAGTTGGGGCCGTTTGACCGCCCAGTCGCCAGGGCGGACGATCTCCTCCCCGAGCATCCAGTCGGCCGCCTTGACCAGTTGGGGGTGGTCGGCGGGCACGCCCGCATCGGCGAGTGCGATGGTCGCGAGGCAGGTGTCCCACACCGGGGACTGGCAGGCCTCGATCATCCGGGCCCCGTCCTCGCGCCAGACCGCGAACCGGTCAAGCGACTCAAGTCCCGCGCGCATCACGGGGTGTTCGAGGTCGTAGCCGAGCAGGTGCAGGGCGATCACCGAGTACACGGCCGGCGGCTGGATGCCGCCCCAGCAGCCGTCGTTCTCCTGCCGCTCGATGATCCAGCGCGCGGCCGATTTCATGGCCGCCCCGCGCAGCTTGCGCGGCGCGATTTTGCGGTAGAGGTGCAGCGCCTTGTCGAGCCGCTGGAAGGCACCGTCCCAACTCGCCACCGGGGCAAGGGGCTTGACCGGGTTCGGGTTGTCCGCGTCGGTGTGCAGTTCGTCGAGCGGGAAGGGCGCGGGACGTACCGGCCGCTTCGCGGAGACGACGGTGAGCGGCACGATGGTCTGCCGGGCCCAGCATCCGAAGTCGTAGATGTTGAGCGGTACCCAGGTGGGGAAGTATAGGAGTTCCGGCGGGAGTTCGGGCAGGTCGTCCCACTTCCACCAGCCGAACAGCGCGAGCCAGATCCGGGTGAAGACCCGGGCCGAGGCGATCCCGCCCCGCTCGCGGACCCACGCGGACGCCTTCGCCATGTGCGGGGCGTCCGGCGCGTCCCCGGCCAGCCGGAGGGCGACGTACGCCTCGATGGTGGTGGAGAGTTCACCGGGTCCGCCGTAGAAGCTCGCCCAGGTGCCGTCCTCGCGCTGCTCGCCGCGGATGAAGAGTGCGGCGGCCTGCGTCGTCGACTCGTCCCGGATGCCCAGGAACTGACGGAGCAGCAGATCCTCGGCGTCCATCGTGACGTTCGTCTCGAGGTCGCCCTTCCACCAGCCCTGGGCGTCCTGCTGCGAGAGGAGGAAGTCGGTGGCGCGTTGTACGGCGAGTGCGGCGGCGTCGTGCACCCCGGCCGCCACGGGGGTGTTGATGTCGGTTTCGCTGGCCGCGGCAACACGGGGAGGCATGGCCCCGGTGCTTCCGTCGGTCGTCGCTGTCATGGCTTCCCCTTCGTGCAGTGGCATGTCTCTGCTGTGGGTCCGCCGTCGGCCGGTACTCGTTCGTTCGCAGCACCGGCCGGCGACTACGCGAGGGCTATTCGACCGATAGTGATCATCTCTTTCGTACGACGACGAAGTCGGCGAGCGCCGTGAACTGCGCCCGAACCCGGTCGGGCATGTCGATGGCGTCGAGGACCTCGATGGCGATGGTGTGCTGACGGCGTGCCTCTTCGGCGGTCCACTCGCGGCCGCCGGCCTCCTCGATGAGCGCGGCGCGGGCCGCGAACTCCGCCTCGGAGAAGTTCTCGAAGTCGCTGCTCTTGGCGTCGGCGGCGAGGATCTCGCCGAGCCGCTCGGATGCGGGTCCGCCCGCCGCGAGCGCCGCCACCACGGGCAGGGACTTCTTGCGCTGGCGCAGATCGCTCCAGGTCTGCTTCCCGGTGGCCTCCGGGTCGCCCCAGATGCCGAGGAGGTCGTCGACGGCCTGGAAGGCCAGGCCGAGGTGGTAGCCGTACTTCTCCAGGACGTCGGCGGTGCGGTCGTCCGCGCCGCCGAGCACGGCCCCGATGGAGGAGGCGCAGGCGAGCAGGGCGCCGGTCTTGTTGCCCTCCATCTCCAGGCACTCCTCGACGCTGACGCGGTCGCGGTGCTCGTAGGAGATGTCCTGCGCCTGGCCGTCGATGAGGGCGCGGGTCGCGGTGGTGAGGCGGCGGGTGGCGCGGCCGGCCTCGACGGTGCCGAGCTCCAGCAGCACCTCGTTGGCCAGCGCGAACAGGGCGTCGCCGACGAGGATGGCCTGGGAGGGGCCGTGCACCTTCCAGACGGTGTCGCGGTGCCGGCGCTGCTCGTCGCCGTCCATCAGGTCGTCGTGCAGCAACGAGAAGTTGTGGACCAGCTCGACGGCTACGGCGCCGGGGATGCCGGTCTCGGGCGACGCGCCGGTGACCTCTGCGGAGAGCACGGCGAGCGCGGGGCGTACGGCCTTGCCGCCGTCGCCGGCCGCCGGGTTGCCCTCGGCGTCGATCCAGCCGAAGTGGTAGGCGGAGACGGTGTCCATGGGAGGAGCCAGGCGGTCCACGGCCGCCCTCAGTACCGGTGTGGCAAGGGTCCGGCCGCGCTCCAGGAGCGCGGACACGTCCACCGCGTCGGCAGCCGTCTCGGCCGGGGGCACAGTGGGCACAGTCTCTCCTCTTGTCGCGGTACCGGAGGTGCGGGGGCCTGCCGCATGCTGATCGAGCATCACGCCGCCTCCTCGAACTCGAAGAGATGACGGGGGCGGGGCCGGCCCAGGGCGGCGAGTGCGGCGTCCGCCGCGCTCACCCCACTGCGGACCGCACTCTCCATGGTCGCGGGCCACCCTGTGGCGGTCCACGATCCGGCCAGGTACAGGCCGGGGGCCTTGGTGCGGGCGCCGGGCCGCAGCCGTCCGACGCCGGGGGCGGGAGCGAACGTCGCCGTGCGCTCCCTGGTCACGAAGAAGTCCTTCACCTCGGCGCCGCGCGCACCGGGCAGCAGCCGCTCCAGCTCGGGGAGGTAGCGCTCCCGCAGCGCGGCCACGGGCGCGTCGATCTCGTCGTGCACGGCGGACTGGGACAGCGCCAGGTACTGGCCGTCCTTCAGTCCGGACGCGTCGGTCCGGTCGAACACCCACTGCACGGGGGTGCCCAGTGCCGCGAAGAAGGGCCGGGCGAGCACCTTGCGGTCGTAGACGACATGGACGTTGAGGATCGGCGAGTAGTCCATCGCCAGCAGCCGCTCGGGGGCGTCGAGCGCTCCGCCGGGCAGCAGATCGTGGGCCTCGCGCTGCGGTACGGCGAGGACGACGGCGTCGGCGTCGATGGTCTCGCCGGGAACCTGAACGCTCCAACGCCCGTTTTCGTCAGTGGAGATGGAGGTGACGCGTGTACGGACTTCGGTGCGCACGCCCGCGGAGTCGAGCGCCTTGCGGGCGAGCCGGTCGTGCAGTTCACCCAGCGGGACATGGGCCCAGCCGATGTCGGCCGCACCCGGGTCGGAGAGCAGACCGGTCTTGAACACCATCGCGGCCAGCGCCAGCGAGGAATCGCCCGCGACCGCGTTGAGGGTGGCGACCCCCACCAGGTCCCACAGTGCCTCGACGGCACGCGCCGACTGACCGTGCGCGGTCAGCCAGCTGCCGAAGTTCTGGGCGTCCAGCGCGGGGTCGGCGAGGTCGAGCCCTTTGAGGGCGAGTGCGGCACGTCCGACTTTGGCGCGCTCGGCGAACGAGAGATGCGGGTACGTCGCGAGGCTGCGCCCCAGATGCAGGGGCACGGGCAGCGGGTCGCGCCGCAGTCTCCCGAGGCGGCGTCCCTCGGGGCGGTTCACGTCGAGTACGGGCACGTCGAGACGATCCTGCAGCGGAGCCAGCGCCGCGCCCTCGATGCGGTCGAGGAACCAGCGGTAGGCGGTGCAGCAGCGCAGGTACACGTGCTGGCCGTTGTCGACGGTGAGGTCGCCGCGCTGGAAGGAGAAGGCGAGTCCCCCCAGGCGCGGGCGGCCTTCGAGCAGGGTGACGCGGACTCCGGCGTCGGCGAGCGCGAGCGCGGTGGTGATGCCGGCGAGCCCGCCGCCGACCACGACGGCATGCCGTCCGGTCCGTCCCGCCGGTTTGTCCGAGGGCAGCCCTTCGGACCGCGTCCCTCCGCTCATCGCGCACTCCCCCCTGCGTACCCGCCGTGGCAGGTCGTTGCAGTCAGGGACGCCGCTTCGCACCGGAGGGTTGCGTGCCGCATTTCTCCGGCGGCATCACCTTGGCCCACTTTGTCCATCAGGTGCGCCTCCTGAGGGTCCGCCGCGTGACGTGCCGGGCGTCCAGACCGGACAGGCCGCGCACCGCGACGTAGGCCTTCTCGCGGCCGGGCAGGGAGACGCGGCCGCGCAGGACGGCCTCCGGCTCGCGCTCGATACGGTCGAGGAGGCGGCGGTAGATGCCGGCCATGGCGGCGACACAGGCGCCGCTGCGGCGGTCGAGCATGGGCAGCAGCCGGTAGCCCTCGGCGAACAGGGTGCGGGCCCGGCGCACCTCGAAGTGCACGAGACCCGCGAAGTCGGAACCCTCCGGCGGATTCGGCCCGTCGAACCCGGCCGAGCAGCCGAATTTCGCGAGGTCGTCGGCGGGCAGATAGGTACGGCCGCCCTCGGCGTCCTCGCGGACGTCCCGCAGGATGTTGGTGAGCTGGAGCGCGAGCCCCAGCGTGTCGGCGTACTCCGAGGCGCGCTCGACACCGCGCGCCCCCGCCTCCGTCCCGAACACGCCGAGCGAGAGCCGCCCGATCGCACCCGCGACACACCGGCAGTAGACCTTCAGGTCGTCCCAGGTCTCGTAGGTCTCGCCGCGTACGTCCATCAGGACGCCGTCGATCAGTTCGTCCAGGCCGTCGAGCGGGACCGGGAAGGCCTCGGCCGTGTGCGCGAGGGCGACCGCGACCGGGTCGGTGTCGTCCTCCTCGACCTTGCCCTCGCGGACCCGGGTCAGCAGCGCCCGGGTGTCCTCCAGGCGTGCCGACTTCACGTCGGTCGGCAGTGCGCCGTCACCGATGTCGTCGACGCGCCGGGAGAACGCGTACAGCGCCGACATCGCGCGGCGCTTGGGCGTCGGCAGCAGTCTGATGCCGTACGCGAAGTTACGTGCCTGCTGTCCGGTGACGGCCTCGCAGTAGCTGTAGGCGGCGAGTACCGGTGCGGACATGTGCGGTGCAGACTCCACGCTGCGGATCACCCCTCTCCTCGCAGAGTCACGCCCACCTCACGCAGCAACTGGATCTTGCCGGGTTTGGGCGGGCCGGGAAGTACGTCGTATTCAGCGGCGACGATCGCTCGGATCGCCGCTCTTCCCCCCGCCACGAACCCCGCGAGCAGCAGCTTCAGTCTGCCGTGGACGCTACCCACCAGGGGGGCGCCTTCATTCAGGAGATCGCGGGCGCGTTCTGCTTCGTATGCAACCAGTGCGCGCACCGATGCGCCCGCGGAGGGCGTGGCGAGATCCGCTTCCTGGACGTGAAAGCGCTTCATGTCCTGGGCGGGCAGGTAGATGCGGTCGCGGCCGAGGTCCTCGGCGACGTCCTGCAGGTGTTCGACGATCTGAAGTGCGGTACAGATCGCGTCGGAGTGCCGGACCCGCTCGGGGGTCTCGGTGCCGGTGACGCCGAGGACCAGGCGGCCGACCGGGTTCGCGGACAGTTCGCAGTAGGCGACGAGATCGTCGTAGGTCTCGTAGCGCGTGACGAGCTGGTCCTGGCGGTTCGCGGCGATCAGGCCGAGGAAGGGCTCGGGGGTCAGCGCGCGGCGGCGGACGGTCGGCTGGAGGCGGCGCAGCAGGGGGTGGCCCGGGGTGCCGTCGAAGACGCGGTGCAGATCGGCCTCGAAGGCGTCGAGGAGGAGCAGGCGGTCCTCTGCGTCCGCGGGCGACACACCGAGTAGGCGGGCGTCGGCGCCGCCGGGGGCCAGGTCGCCGTCGCCGATGTCGTCGACGAGGCGGGCGAATCCGTACACCGCCATGAGATCGGTGCGCCAGGACTTGGGCAGGAAGAAAGGTGCCACGGGGAAGTTCTCACCCGCGGCCTTGTCGAGTGTGCCGCGCTCCGGATCGCCGGGGCCGGCGGGGCCGCTTCCCGTCATCGCTCACTGCCAGGGGCGGGGACGGCGCATGCTTCGGTGAGCTGGGGAGTTTCCGTAGCCATTGCCGTCACATCTCCCGTTCTACACTGCCGACCCAATACACACTATTTCGGACACGCCGCCCAGTCGTCCGCACGGTTAAACGCAGGCTTACCCGCAGGAGGGTGTCGCGCATTATCGCCCCACTTGCCGCTATTCGGCACCGGTACAGCTTACGTTGTACAACGCAGCGAGCTTCCTCGGGGTGTCCTGCACATCACAACAACACACCGATTGGCGTCAAGATTCCTTGGGCGGGGCCGAGTTGACGTTTCCTTTGCAGACGCGGAGCCCCGCCGGAACAGTTCCGGCGGGGCCCTGGGAAGCGTTCTGGGCTTTTGCGCCCGTATGCGGGTGGACTACTTGCCCGTGAACTTCTCGTACTCCTTGAGAACCTCGTCGGTCGGGCCGTCCATCCGCAGTTCGCCGCGTTCCAGCCACAGCACCCGGTCACAGGTGTCGCGGATCGACTTGTTGTTGTGACTGACGAGAAACACCGTGCCCGCGGACTTGCGCAGCTCGCGGATGCGCTCCTCGGAGCGGACCTGGAACTTGCGGTCGCCGGTGGCCAGCGCCTCGTCGATCATCAGGACGTCGTGGTCCTTCGCCGCCGCGATGGAGAAGCGCAGCCTCGCCGCCATGCCGGAGGAGTAGGTGCGCATCGGGAGGGTGATGAAGTCGCCCTTCTCGTTGATGCCGGAGAAGTCGACGATGTCCTGGTAGCGCTCCCTGACCTGCTCGCGGCTCATGCCCATGGCGAGTCCGCCCAGGATGACGTTGCGCTCGCCGGTGAGGTCGTTCATCAGGGCCGCGTTCACGCCCAGCAGCGAGGGCTGGCCGTTGGTGTAGACGCGGCCCTTCTCGGCCGGGAGCAGGCCGGCGATGGCGCGCAGCAGGGTCGACTTGCCGGAGCCGTTCGAGCCGATCAGGCCGACGGCCTCGCCGCGGTAGGCGACGAAGGAGACGCCCTTGACGGCGTGCACCTTGCGCACCCCGCGCTCCTCGCCGCGCTTGACTATGCGGCTGAGGGCGGAGGTGGCACTGCCCTTGCCGGTCTTGGCGCCGTGCACGCGGTAGACGATGTGCAGCTCGTCCGCGATGACGGTGGGGACCAGGTCCCGGGGGGTCTGCTCGACGTTCTGCTCAGCCACGGCCGTACCGCTCCTCCGCCTGCCAGAAATACACGAAGCCGCCGACGAACAGGACCACGGCCCAGAAGGCGGCGATGGCCCACACGTGCGGCGGCAGGTTCGAGGAGCCGTAGCCGTCGATGATCGCGAAGCGCATCAGGTCCATGTAGACGGCGGCCGGGTTCACCTGGAGCACGCGGATGAACACCTCGGAGCGGCCCTCCATCATCGTGCTGATGGAGAACATGACGCCCGACGCGTACATCCAGGTGCGCAGGATGAACGGCATCAGCTGGGCGAGGTCCGGGGTCTTGGCGCCCATCCGCGCCACGATCAGCGCGAGCCCGGTGTTGAAGAGGAACTGCAGCACCAGCACCGGGAGGATCAGCAGCCAGGACAGGCTGGGGTAGCTGCCGAAGCCGACGACGATGATGAACAGCACGACCATCGAGAACAGCAGTTGCTGGAGCTGCTGGAGCGCGAAGGAGATCGGCAGCGAGGCGCGCGGGAAGTGCAGCGCGCGCACCAGGCCGAGGTTGCCGGAGATCGCGCGGACGCCCGCCATGATCGAGCTCTGCGTGAAGGTGAACACGAACACGCCGGTGACCAGGAACGGGATGTACACGTCCCGGGACATGCCGCGGCTGGCCTTCAGGATGACGCCGAAGATGAAGAAGTACACGGCCGCGTTCAGCAGCGGCGTGGCCACCTGCCAGAGCTGGCCGAGCTTCGCCTGGCTGTACTGGGCCGTCAGCTTCGCCTGGGAGAAGGCGAGGATGAAGTGACGGCGTCCCCAGAGCTGGCGGACGTACTCGGCGAGTCCGGGGCGGGCACCGCTGACCGTCAGCCCGTACTTGGCGGACAGTTGTGCCGCCGTGAGGCCTTCGTCGGGCGACGGACGCGGGCTCACCGCGACTCCGCCGTCATGCGTTGTCTCACTCAAGGGTGGATGCCTTCATCTTCGGATTCGTCTTACGACTGTCTTGCGTTCGTCTTACGGAATTGTGCTACAGGACGCGACACGTATCCGCCGCGGGATACGTTCCGAGGGGTCGTCCGCGCGGCCGGCGCGCGGTGGCGCACCCCGAGCTTGTCAGATGACCGGAGGACGGCCCAGCCGAGTCAGGCGCCACACCGTACGCCACCGCATGGGCCGGCGCGGTCCGCACGGAGTGGTCCAGCCCTCCTTGAACCCGCCGAACCAGGCCTGGAGCGCCGGGCGCGAGGGACGGCGCAGGAGGGTGAGCAGCAGCCACACCCCGAGATAGACGGGGACGAGGGGTGCGGGGAGGTTGCGGCGGGCCAGCCAGACCCGGTTGCGGGCGACCATGCGGTGGTACACCGCGTGCCGCGAGGGCGCGGTCGTCGGGTGGTACAGCACCATGTCGGACCGGTAGTCGATCATCCAGCCCGCATCCAGGGCCCGCCAGGCGAGGTCGGTCTCCTCATGGGCGTAGAAGAACTCGTCCGGGAGTCCGCCGACCTCGGCGAAGACCCTCGTGCGGACGGCGTTGGCGCCGCCGAGGAAGGTGGTGACCCGGGAGGAGCGCATCGGGTCGGAGGCGCGCAGCCGCGGCACGTGGCGGCGCTGGGTGACGCCGGTCTCCGGGTCGGCGATACGGAAGCTGATGATGCCGAGTTCGGGGTCGGCGGCGAAGGCCTGCCGGCACAGCTCGGCGGTGTCGTGCTGGGCGAGGAGCCCGTCGTCGTCGAGGAACATCACTATGTCGACATCGCGACCGCCCGGTCCGAAGGCGTCCAGGCCGATGTTGCGGCCACCGGGGATGCCCAGGTTCTCGGGCAGTTCGACGGTCCGGACGCCCTCGGGGACGTCCGGTACGGGCGAGCCGTTGCCGACGACGACCGCCTCGACCCGGTCGCCGTCCTGCTTGGCGACCGAGTCGAGCAACGCCCGTAGTTGGTCGGGGCGGTTGCCCATGGTGATGATCACCGCGCCGACCTTCATGCCGCTCACTTCAGCCTGCTCGACGCGAGGATCGACACCAGGTGCAGCAGGGTCTGGAGCAGCGCGATGCCGGCCAGGACGGCGACGCCGAGCCGCGAGTAGAACAGGTCGCCGCGCATCTGGTCCACGATCGCGAGGACCAGGATCAGCAGGGACGCCTCGATGCCGAGGATCAGCCGGTGGAACTTGAAGGCGGCGGCGGCCCGGCGGGCCAGCGCCATCCCGGAGGACCGCATCTCGGCCGCGGACTCCTGCACCGGTTCCTTGCCGGTCTGGTGCCGGGCGACGCCGACCAGGTCGGTCTCGGCCTTGATGAGGATCGCGCCGAGCGCGGCCAGCGTCCCGAGGAACGCCCACAGCCAGTCGATACGGCCGCTGCCCCACAGGTCGGCGGCGCGCAGCCCGAAGCCGACGAGGACCGCCGCGTCGGTGAGGTAGGCGCCGACCCGGTCGAGGTAGACCCCTGCAAGGGAGTACTGCTTGCGCCAGCGGGCGATCTCGCCGTCGACGCAGTCCAGCAGCAGGTACATCTGGACGCACACCACGCCGAGTACGGCGCCCGTGATCCCCGGCACCAGCAGCGCCGGGGCGGCGAGCACGCCGAAGACGGTCATCAGGTACGTGAGCTGGTTGGGCGAGACCCTGGTGTTCACCAGGTAGCGGTCCACCCGCAGGGACACCTCACGCATGTAGAGGCGTCCCATCCAGTGCTCACCGCTGCGCCGGTCCTTCACCCCTGCGGGGTGGACGACGGGACGGAGTTCAGCTACCGATGGCCTTGACATAGTCGGCGTAGTTGTCCTTGATCTGGTCGGTTTTCAGGTCGAGGTGTTCGAGGATGGTGTAGCGGCCGGGGCGGGTCTCCGGAGCGAACTCCACGGCGCGGACGAACTCGTCCACCGTGAAGCCGATCTCCTCGGGCAGCACCGGCAGTCCGTGCCGGCGCAACACCTCGGCCATGTACACCGATTCCTCGTGGGCTCCGCGCAGGTACATCGCGAAGGCCGCGCCCAGTCCGCACTGCTCGCCGTGGGCGGCCGCGCGTTTGGGGAAGAGCAGGTCGAAGGCGTGGTTGATCTCGTGGCAGGACCCGGAGGCGGGACGTGAGTCGCCCGAGATCGACATCGCGACACCGGTGAGGACCAGCGCCTCGGCGAGCACCTGGAGGAAGGCACCGTCCTCTATGCCGCCGGGATGCCGGAGCACCGCTTCGCCCGCCTGCCGGGCCATGGCGGCGGCGAGGCCGTCGATCTTCTCGCCGTTGACGCGGTTGGACAGTTCCCAGTCCGCGATCGCGTTGATGTTGGAGATCGCGTCACCGATACCGGCCCGCACGAAGCGCGCCGGTGCCTCCCGGATGACGTCCAGGTCGATGACGACCGCGATCGGGTTCGGCACGCCGTACGAGCCGCGGCCCGCGTCGTTGTCGAGGGTGGCGACGGGCGAGCACAGGCCGTCGTGCGCGAGGTTCGTCGGTACGGCGACCAGGGGCAGGCCGATGCGCGCCGCGGCGAACTTGGCGCAGTCGATGATCTTGCCGCCGCCGAGGCCCACGACCGCGTCGTAGTGACCGGCCTTCATGTCGCCGGCCAGCTGGATCGCGTCGTCGAGGGTGCCGCCGCCGACCTCGTACCAGGTGGCGCCGGGCAGGCTGGGTTCGAGGCGCGCGCGCAGCCGGGCACCGGAGCCTCCGCTGACCGCGACGGCGAGCCGGCCGGAGTGCGAGATGCGCTGGTCGGCGAGGACGCAGGCCAGGTCGTCGAGGGCACCCGGGCGGATGTCGACGACGACCGGCGAGGGAATCAGCCGGGTCAGTACAGGCACGCGATCTCCCGCCCCTTGGCCAGATCGTCGTGGTTGTCGATCTCGACCCACTTGACGTCGCCGATCGGGGCCACGTCGATCCGGAAGCCGCGGTTGACCAGTTCCTGGTAGCCGTGCTCGTAGAACTGCTGCGGGTCGGTCTCCCACACGGTCTTGAGCGCGTCGGCCAGTTCCAGGGTGGCGTCGCCCTCGATGAGAGTGACGCCGATGTACTCGCCGGTGGCCTCGGCGGGGTCCATCAGCTTGGTGATCTTCGTCATGCCCTTGGCGGGGTCGACGACGACCTTCATCTCCTCGTCGGCGAGGGACTTGACGGTGTCCAGCGCGAGGATGATCTTCTTGCCCTCGCCGCGCGCCGCGAGGAGCGTCCGCTCGACGGAGACCGGGTGGACGGTGTCGCCGTTGGCGAGGATCACGCCGTCCTTGAGGGCGTCACGTCCGCACCACAGGGAGTAGGCGTTGTTCCACTCCTCGGCCTTGTCGTTGTCGATGAGGGTGAGCTTGAGGCCGTACTTCTGCTCCAGGGCCGCCTTGCGCTCGTACACGGCTTCCTTGCGGTAGCCGACGATGATCGCGACCTCGGTCAGACCGATCTCGGCGAAGTTGCCGAGGGTGAGGTCCAGGACCGTGGGTTCGCCCTCTATGCCCGCGGGCCCCACCGGCACCAGAGCCTTGGGAAGGCTGTCGGTGTAGGGGCGCAGACGCCGTCCGGCGCCGGCCGCCAGCACGAGGCCGATCATGCGGGTTCTCCTTCATCGTGTACGGCGGGCGCCCCTGCGGACACCCAGAAGCGGATGCTCTCGAAGAGCACCAGCAGGGCCACGGCCACGGCGAGGGCCGTGAGCGCGACCGTGAACTGCGACGCGGTGAGCGCGGCGGCGAGAACGGTGACGAGCAGCGTCCGCCCCTCGTGCCCCCCGATGGCGCGCACCAGCCAGGCCGGGGACGCCCCGGCGTTGCCGCGGATGCGGTACACCGTGTCGTAGTGATGGTAGGCGACGGCGGCCACCAGGCCGAAAGCCGCCGGAAGCGCTCCGTTCACCTCCGCTTGGGCCGCGAGGATCAGGACGGTGCAGTATTCGGCCGCCCGGAAGAGCGGGGGGACCAGCCAGTCGAGGGAACCCTTGAGAGGGCGGTACAGGGCCTGGCCGGCGGCGACCGCGTAGACGAAGGCGCCCGCCACGGGGGCCCAGGTCACACCGGAGAAGAGGGACACGGCGAGGACGGCGGTGCCCGCGAGGGCGATCAGGAGCGGTGCGCCGAAGCGGCCGGGGCTCACCCGGGCCACCAGGGACGCGAGCGGTCCGTTGTCCGCGAGGTCCGCCAGCGCCTGTGCCGCCCGGTCCGTCCGCTTCGCCTTGCGGGTCAGTGAGCGCAGCACCCGGCCCGCCGTCGTGTACGTCGCCGCGAAGGCGCAGCCGACGAGGAGGACGTAGAAGGTGATCCGGGGGGTCGTCGCGGCCGTGAGGACGGCGATCATCGCCCATCGTTCGCCGATGGGCAGAACTATCATCCGGCGCACCCAGACCGTCCAGCCGACGCTGTCGAGCTTGTCGGAGAGGGCTGCGGTGGGACTGGTGTTGGCGGTGGCGTCGTGGTTGGCCTCGTTGAACGAGAAGTCCACGACGTGTCGGCAGGTCTGCAGGATCATCGCGCCCAGCGCGAGCGCCCACACGTCGTCGCCGCCCCGGGCCGCGCCGAGCGCGAGGCCGGCGTAGTAGGCGTACTCCTTGGCGCGGTCGAAGGTGGCGTCGAGCCAGGCGCCGAGCGTCGAGTACTGCAGGGCGTAGCGGGCGATCTGTCCGTCGACGCAGTCGAGGACGAAGGAGAAGAGGAGCAGCACGCCGGCCACGACGTAGCCGCCGCGGGTGCCGGTGGCCGCGCTGCCCGCCGCGATCAGCGCGGTGAGCAGGGAAGCGGTGGTGACCTGGTTCGGGGTGAGGCCGCGGCGGGCGCACCAGCGCGCGATGTAGCGGGAGTACGGGCTGATGAAGTGCGTGGTGAAGAAGCCGTCGCGGGACTTCACGGCCGACTTCAGGCGGACGGCCTCGTCGTCGACGGCGGCCACGGCCTGACGTGCCTCGTTGCGGGCCTGCGGGTCGGCGGGGACGGTGGCGACGAGGCTGCCCAGCTCGGGGCGGTGCACGTCGCAGCCGTCGGCGTCGAGCGCGGTGACGATGCGGTCGGCGAGGTTGTCGAGGAGGGTCGTGCCGGTGCTCGCCGAGTTCTCGCGGGCGACCGCACGGGTCAGTGCCTGCCGGCCGGTGGGCTGGGCGGTGACGGCGCCCGGTACCGCGGCGAGCGGGAAGCGGGGGTCCGTGAGGCCGAGGCGCAGCGCGTGCGGGTGGCCCACGAAGCGGGCGTCCACGACGGCGACCCGCTGGTCACCGGGGACGGCCGCGAGGAGCGTCTCCGCCTCGGTGGCGTCGGTGGCGGTCCGGACGTCGAAGCCGAGCGACCGCAGATCGGTCTCGATCGACGATCCGGGGACCGGCTGACCGGTGAGGATGGCGGTCGACAACCGAACTCACTCCCTGGGTGCCGACGCTCGGGCGCCGGTCATGTGCATGGTGGTGGCGCCCTACGGGTGGCACCCGGGCGGCATGTCGGCAGAGGCTATCGGATGCTCTCAAGCCCGTGTTCACCGGCCGTTCATGGGCTGATCAACAGGGTCTGAGGCGCCTCCGCCGAGATCATCATCGGGGATTCGGGCCCCGCCCGACAAACCGCACCTGCCAGACCGGGCATCGCGGGACATTGCGGAGGCCCACTCCGCAACGGCATAGGGTCGATGCCCATGACATGGCTGATCACCGGCGGAGCCGGATACATCGGGGCCCATGTGGCGCGGGCGATGGCGGACGCCGGGGAGCGGGTCGTCGCCCTCGACGACCTCTCGGCGGGAAACCCCTCGCGCCTCCCGACGACCGTGCCGCTCGTCCACGGTTCCTCCCTGGACGGCGACCTCCTGAAGCGGGTGTTCGCCGAGCACCAGGTGACCGGGGTCGTGCATCTCGCGGCGCGCAAGCAGGTCGCCGAGTCCGTGGCGCAGCCGACGCGCTACTACCGGGAGAACGTGGGCGGCCTGGCGACCCTCCTGGACGCGGTCGCCGGCGCGGGCATCGAACGGTTCGTGTTCTCGTCCTCGGCGGCGGTCTACGGCGACCCGGGCGTCGACCTGATCACCGAGGACACCCCGTGCGCGCCGGTGAACCCGTACGGCGAGACCAAGCTCACCGGTGAGTGGCTGGTCCGGGCGGCGGGCGCGGCGCACGGCATCGACACGGTGTGCCTGCGCTACTTCAACGTGGCGGGCGCCGCCGCCCCCGAACTGGCCGACACGGGTGTCTTCAACATCGTCCCCATGGTCTTCGACCGGCTCACCCGCGACGAGGCCCCGCGGATCTTCGGCGACGACTATCCGACCCCGGACGGCACCTGCGTCCGCGACTACATCCATGTCGCCGACCTCGCCGAGGCGCACCTGACGGCGGCACGGCGACTGTCCGACGGCGGCGCGAGCGGCGACCTGACGGTCAACATCGGCCGCGGGCAAGGGGTTTCGGTCCGCGAGCTGGTCACGGTGATCGGTGAGGTCACCGGCGACCGGCGGCCGGCCGTCGTCGAGGGACGCCGTCCCGGCGACGCCCCGCGGGCGGTCGCCTCCGCCGAGCGGGCCGCCGCAGAGCTGGGGTGGACGGCTCGGCGTGGGGTGCGGGAGATGGTCGAGTCGGCGTGGCAAGGGTGGCGGCTGCACCACGCCATGTGAACTTAGGCTGCCCTGACCTGCGATTTGTTTACGCAGGTCAGGGCACATGACAACGGTGTTCAGTGCCGCGTTGCCCGATACCCCCCACCCGTAGTTCACTGGGGTCCCGGTCAGTAATCAGGAGGGCGGCGTTTCATGGGGGCAGGGCACGACCACGGGCACTCGCACGGCGCTCCCGTCACCGGTACGGCGGCGGCCGCGTACCAGGGCAGGCTGCGGGTCGCGCTGGGGATCACGATCACCGTGATGGTGGTCGAGGTCGTCGGCGGACTGCTCGCGGACTCCCTCGCGCTCATCGCGGACGCGGCCCACATGGCGACCGACGCGCTGGGCCTCGGCATGGCGCTGCTCGCGATCCACTTCGCGAACCGCCCGGCGACCGGCAACCGCACCTTCGGCTACGCCCGCGCGGAGATCCTCGCCGCGCTCGCCAACTGCCTGCTGCTGCTCGGCGTCGGCGGCTACGTCCTGTACGAGGCGGTCCAGCGGTTCGTCACGCCGGCCGACACCGAGGGCGGGCTGACCATCGTGTTCGGTCTGATCGGCCTGGTCGCGAACATGATCTCCCTCACGCTGCTGGTGCGCGGCCAGAAGGAGAGCCTGAACGTGCGGGGCGCGTTCCTGGAGGTCGCCGCGGACGCGCTGGGCTCCCTCGCGGTGATCATCTCGGCCGTGGTGATCCTGACCACGGGCTGGCAGGCGGCCGACCCGATCGCCTCGCTCGCCATCGGCCTGATGATCGTGCCGCGCACCCTGAAGCTGCTGCGCGAGACCCTCGACGTACTGCTGGAGTCGGCCCCCAAGGACGTCGACATGCAGGACGTACGCACCCACATCCTGGCCCTGGACGGGGTCGAGGACGTCCACGATCTGCACGCCTGGACGATCACCTCGGGCATGCCGGTGCTCTCCGCGCACGTGGTCGTCCGCTCGGACGTGCTGAACGCCATCGGCAACGAGAAGATCCTCCACGAACTCCAGGGCTGCCTCGGCGACCACTTCGACGTGGAGCACTGCACCTTCCAGCTGGAGCCCGGCGGGCACGCGGAGCACGAGGCGAAGCTCTGCCACTGACGGCTGACCGAAGCCGACGGAATCCGAGGGAAATCGACCGGTCCGGACGGAACGCAACCGTCCGGCGTACACCCATGTCCACACTCGCGCGACCCCGCCCCCCGGACGGTTCCGCCGTCGCCGCGCCGGGCACGATGAACTGCCGGGAGTGCCGGATCCGTACGGCAGACTTGGCTCGAGGACCGATGTGAAGGATGGGTATGCCGACCACACCTGCCACCGCGACGCACAACTCGTCGAACGGCACCGCTGACGCGATCTTGCTCGAACTGGTCGACGAGAGCGGCGTGACGATCGGCACCGCCGAGAAGCTCACCGCCCATCAGCCGCCGGGGCAGCTGCACCGCGCCTTCTCCGTCTTCCTCTTCGACGAGCAGGGCCGGCTGCTGCTCCAGCAGCGGGCGCTCGGCAAGTACCACTCCCCCGGTGTGTGGTCCAACACCTGCTGCGGTCACCCCTACCCGGGCGAGGCGCCCTTCGCGGCGGCGGCCCGGCGGACGTACGAGGAGCTGGGGGTGTCCCCGTCGCTGCTCGCCGAGGCGGGCACGGTGCGCTACAACCACCCGGACCCGGACTCGGGCCTGGTGGAGCAGGAGTACAACCACCTGTTCGTCGGCATGGTGCAGTCGCCGCTGCGGCCGGACCCGGAGGAGGTGGGCACGACCGCGTTCGTGACGCCCGCCGAGCTGACCGAGCGGCACGCGAAGGACACCTTCTCGTCCTGGTTCATGACGGTGCTGGACGCGGCCCGTCCGGCGGTCAGGGAGCTGACGGGCCCGTCCGCGGGCTGGTGACCTCCTCGCCTACGGCACCTGCGCGGGCTTAAGCGGCAGGGCGGCCCAGATCACCTTGCCGCCGCTCGCGGTGTGCTCGACGTCGCAGACGCCGCCCGCCTCCCGGGTCACCTCGCGCACCAGGAGCAGCCCCCGGCCGCCGGTCTCGTCGTGGTCGGCCACCAGGGCGGTCGGGCGGTAGGGGTGGTTGTCCTCGACGGACACCCGCACCCACTCGGCACCGACGGCGATCTCCACGGCGAGCGTCGGCGACAGCAATACCGCGTGCCTGACCACGTTGGTGACCAGCTCGGAGACGATCAGCAACAGCCCCTGCAACAGGTCGTCCGAGAGGGGCACGCCCTGCCGGAAGAGCAGGTCCCGTACGGCGTGTCGCGCCTGCGGGACGGAGGCGTCGACGGCGGAGGCGGTGAACCGCCAGACTCCCTCGTACGGCAGCGGATCCGGCGGGGCGGGGACGGGGACGGGATCCGGGGGATCGTCTCTGCCGCCTTCTGGGCGTGGGCCTGACCCACGCCCGTGGTTCTCCATCGTCCGGTCGCCACCCTTGCGCTCGATTGTCACCACACGACGAGTGTTGGCATCGACCCGCGCCACCCCGGATGACTGAACAGAAGTCAGCAGGTATCGGACGCTTTCCGATCGTTGCTGCATGGCCCGGTCGACTGTGGGACCGCCCCTGTTCCTCTGATGCCGACTTCGCGAACTCTTCGGGTTGTACGTAGCATCCGGCCCATGGAGCCCCGCCTGCTGCACGACGTCGCCGACTCGGTCGCCACCGTCGTCGTCCACCACCCCGGCAAGCGCAACGCGATGACCGCCGAGATGTGGCGCTCGCTGCCGCCGCTGCTCGACACCCTGGCCGCCGATCCGGGCGTACGGGCGCTCGTACTGACCGGTGAGGGCGGGACGTTCTGTGCCGGGGCCGACATCTCGACGCTGCGGGGGTCGGCGGGTGAGGCGCAGGGGCTGGCGGTGCTCGCGGAGGAGGCGCTCGCGGCGTTCCCGAAGCCCACGCTGGCGGCGATCCGGGGGCATTGCGTGGGCGGTGGGGCGCAGTTGGCGGCGGCCTGTGATCTGCGGTTCGCCGAGGAGGGCGCGCTGTTCGGGGTGACTCCGGCGAAGCTCGGGATCGTGTATCCGGCGTCCGCCACCCGGCGGCTGGTGTCGCTGGTGGGTCCGGGGGCCGCCAAGTACCTGCTGTTCTCGGGAGAGTTGATCGACGCGGAGCGGGCGCTGCGCACCGGGTTCGTCGACGAGCTGCTGCCCGAGGGCGAACTCACCAAGCGGGTCGCGGAGTTCACCCGGGTGCTGGTCTCCCGCTCGCAGTTGACGCAGGCCGCGGCGAAGGAGTTCGCCAACGGCCGTACGGACAGGGACGGTTACTGGGCCGAGCAGGTGCGCGGCAGTGGCGACACCGCGGAGGGCGTCGCCGCGTTCCTGGAGCGCCGGGCACCGCGCTTCACCTGGACTGCGTCAGGCACTGTTTCAGGGACTACTTCAGGATGAAGCGGCTGCTCGCGCGGAACTTCTCGACGAGGTGCGCGGGCGCCTTCTGCGGGGACCCCGCGTCGTAGGGCGGTTGCGGGTCGTACTCGGTCAACAGCTGTACGGCCTGGGCGTGTTCGTCGCCCGCGATCCGGCCGAGCAGGGTGAGGCCCATGTCGATGCCGGAGGAGACGCCGGCCGCGGTGACGTACTTGCCGTCGGTCACCACCCGCTCCCCCGTGGGTTCGACGCCGAAGTTCTTCAGGTGGTCCAGGGCGAGCCAGTGGGAGGTCGCGCGACGGCCCCGGAGGAGTCCGGCGGCGGCCAGCAGCAGGGAGCCCGTGCACACCGAGGTCGTCCAGGTGGTCGTGGCGTCGGCGGTGCGCAGCCAGTCCAGGAGGGTCTCGTTCTCCATCTGCGGGGTCTGGCCGGGGCCGCCCGGGACGACCACGATGTCGGGGGTCGGCACGTCGGCGAGGGTGCGGTCGGCGACGAGCGCCAGGTTTCCGGTCTCGTTGCGGACGGGGCCGGTCCGTTCGGCGACGAAGACGGTTTCCGAGTCGGGGAGGCGGCCGAGGGTCTCGTAGGGGCCGACGGCGTCCAGGGCGGTGAAGCGGTCGAAGAGGACGATGGCGATCTGCATGGGGGCCTTTCGTGTTCGGTGGGTGCTGGATGCGGTTCAGGTGGTTCGGTGGTTCGTTCGCTGCAGGTCGACGGGGGCTGGTCGCGCAGTTCCCCGCGCCCCTAAAAGGGGCGCTGCCCGCGGGCGTTGGGCAAGAAGTGGCGGGACGCCCCGGAGAGCTCTCGGCGTTCGGCAAGCGGAGGTCGCCGGTGCGCCGGGGATGCCCTTCAGCCTTCAGCGGGCGGGTGTCGCCCGGGCGCTCGGTGCCGGGTGGAAGCGGCGGCGGTACTCGGCCGGGGCCGCGCCGAGGGTCTTGAGGAAGGCGCGGCGCATGGTCTCGGGGGTGCCGTAGCCGCTGGCGCGGGAGATCTCCTCGATGCCGTCGGCGGTGTCCTCCAGGAGGCGCCGGGCGTGTTCGAGGCGGACGCGGTCGACGTAGCGGCCGGGCGTCGTGCCGGTCTCGGCCTGGAAGGCGCGGGCGAAGTGGCGGGGCGAGAGGCGGGCGCGGGTTGCGAGGGAGTCGACGCTCAGGTCCTCGCCGGGGTGCTCGGTGATCCACTGCTGGACCTCGCGGAGGGGCTCCCGCTGGGCCGTCTGGGCGGCTAGCTGGGCGCTGAACTGGGCCTGGTTCCCCGGCCGGCGCAGGAACACGACCAGGTGGCGGGCGATGGTCAGCGCCGTGTCCCGGCCCAGGTCCTCCTCGACCAGGGCGAGGGCGAGATCGATGCCGGAGGTGACACCGGCCGAGGTGGAGACGGGCCCGTCCCGGACGTAGATCGGGTCCGGGTCGACCTCGACGGCGGGATGGTCGCGGGCGAGTTTCGCGCAGTACGCCCAGTGCGTGGTGGCCCGGCGGCCGTCCAGGAGGCCCGCCTCGGCGAGCAGGATCGCCCCGGTGCACACGGAGACCAGTCGCTCCGCGCGCGGCCCGTGTGCGCGCAGCCAGTCGGTCACACGCGGGTCGGGGGCACGTGTCCCCGGGCCGCCGGGGACGAGGAGCGTGTGCGGGGCGGGCGCGGCGGCGAGGGTCGAGTCCGGTACGACGGTCAGGCCGCTGGAGGTGCGCACCGAACCGCCGTCCAGGGAGGCCGTACGGATGCGATAGGCGCCCGGGGCCTGCTTCTCGGCGCCCGCGAAGACCTCCACGGGGCCGGTGATGTCGAGGCTCTGGACGTCGTCGAAGAGGACCACCAGGACGGTTCGCATACCGTCGATTCTTCGCGCTCAGCGGGATGGCCGCAATGACGGGTACCCCACCTTTCCTGCCATCCGGCGCCCACCCCTGGAGCCCGTACCGACCAGTCGGTAACGTGGCCGTCATGACTACTGCCGCCGTCGATCACCGTGCCGGGCGCCGCTGCTACAACGCGCTCAACTCCCTGCACTCCACGCTCTACTTCTCGCCCGACCTGGGGAGGGAGGTGTCGGCTCTCGGAGTCAAGGACTCCCAGGCCATCAACTTCGCCGTACGGGCGGCCGCGATGGGGCCGGTCGGGCCGGGCACGGTGATGGCCACGTTCTACAACTACAAGTACGACCTCGTGGCCCGGCATGTGCCCGCCGTGTGGGAGATCGTCTCCCCGGAGCAGGTCCTGCACGCACGCGCGCGTGCCGTCGACGCGACCCTGCGGCGCCTGTTGGGCGACGACGCGGTGGCGTCGGAGGAGATGGCGGAGGCGGCGCGGCTGGCGCTGCGGGCCACCGAGGCGTGTGCGCGCCCCGCCCGGCCCCTGTACGCCGCGCACGCCGATCTGCCGCTCCCCGAGGAGCCGCACCTCGCCTACTTCCACGCGGCCACGCTGCTGCGCGAACACCGCGGCGACGGCCACCTGGCCGTGCTGCTGTCCGCCGGACTCGACGGCCTGGAGGCCGTGGTCACCCACACCGCGACCGGCAAGGGCATGACCCCGAAGTGGGTGTTCGGCACGCGCGGGTGGAACCAGGAGGAGTGGGACGCCGCATCGGGACGGCTCCGGGAGCGCGGGCTGCTCGACGGGGAGGGCGAGTTGACGGAGGCCGGGGTCGCGCTGCGCGCCGAGATCGAGGCGGAGACCGACCGGCTGGACCGGGCACCGTACGAGCACCTGGGCGCCGAAGGGGTCGCACGTCTGACCGAACTGGCGACCGGATTCGCACGGCTCGCGCTCGCCGCCGGGGCGTTTCCTCGGGATCTGCTCGGCAAGAGCTAGTCGTCGGACCCGCAGGGCAGCGCCCTGATCCCCGGTTGTCGGTGTCACCTGCCACAATTGCCGCGCAACCTCAGTGGAGAAGGCGGTACGGGCGTGACGACACCCCTCGTAGGGTCCATCGAAGGCAGGATCGCCGAGGAGCTCGGCGTACGGGAGCGGCAGGTGAAGGCTGCCGTCGAGCTGCTCGACGGCGGTTCGACGGTGCCCTTCATCGCCCGCTACCGCAAGGAAGCGACCGAGATGCTCGACGACGCGCAGCTGCGCACGCTCGAGGAACGGTTGCGCTATCTGCGGGAGTTGGAGGAGCGGCGGACCGCGATCCTCGAATCGGTGCGTGAGCAGGGCAAGCTCACCGGGGAGTTGGAGGCGCAGATCCGGGCCGCCGAGACCAAGGCGCGTCTTGAGGACATCTACCTGCCCTTCAAGCCCAAGCGGCGGACGAAGGCCCAGATCGCGCGCGAGGCCGGTCTGGAGCCGCTCGCGGAGGGGCTGTTGGGCGACCCGTCCGTGGAACCGCTGGCCGCGGCCGCCGCGTTTGTCGACGCCGACAAGGGCGTCGCCGATCCGCAGGCCGCCCTCGACGGCGCCCGGGCGATCCTCACCGAGCGGTTCTCGGAGGACGCCGACCTGATCGGCGAGCTGCGTGAGCGGATGTGGGGGCGCGGGCGCCTCGCCGCGAAGGTGCGGGACGGCAAGGAGGAGGCGGGCGCCAAGTTCGCCGACTACTTCGACTTCTCGGAGCCGTTCACCGCGCTGCCCTCGCACCGCATCCTCGCGATGCTGCGCGGCGAGAAGGAGGACGTCCTCGATCTCGTCCTGGAGCCCGAGGAGGCCACCGAGGGGCCCTCTTCCTACGAGGGGATGGTCGCCCACCGCTTCCAGGTCCTCGACCGGGGCCGTCCCGGCGACAAGTGGCTTCAGGACACGGTCCGTTGGGCCTGGCGCACCCGCATCCTCGTGCACCTCGGCATCGACCTGCGGCTGCGGCTGCGTACGGCCGCCGAGGACGAGGCGGTCAACGTCTTCGCCTCGAACCTGCGCGACCTGCTGCTCGCCGCACCGGCCGGCACGCGCGCGACGCTGGGCCTGGACCCCGGTTTCCGTACGGGCGTGAAGGTGGCCGTCGTCGACGCGACCGGCAAGGTCGTCGCCACGGACGTGATCTACCCGCACGTCCCGGCCAACAAGTGGGACGACGCCCTCGCCAAGCTGGCCCGCCTCTCCGCGCGGCACTCGGTCGAACTGATCGCGATCGGCAACGGCACGGCGTCCCGCGAGACCGACAAGCTCGCCGGTGAACTCATCACCAAGCACCCGGAGTTGAACCTCACCAAAGTGATGGTGTCCGAGGCCGGCGCGTCCGTGTACTCGGCGTCCGCGTTCGCCTCGGCGGAACTGCCCGACATGGACGTGTCGTTGCGCGGTGCCGTCTCCATCGCGCGCCGACTCCAGGACCCCCTCGCGGAGTTGGTGAAGATCGACCCCAAGTCGATCGGTGTCGGCCAGTACCAGCACGACCTGTCCGAGGTGAAGCTGTCGCGTTCGCTGGACGCGGTGGTCGAGGACTGTGTGAACGGCGTCGGCGTGGACGTCAACACGGCCTCCGCGCCGCTGCTTTCACGCGTCTCCGGCATCACGTCCGGCCTCGCCGAGAACATCGTGTCGCACCGCGATGCCAACGGCCCCTTCAAGTCGCGTACGCAGCTGAAGAACGTGGCGCGGCTCGGCCCGAAGGCGTACGAGCAGTGCGCGGGCTTCCTGCGCATCCGGGGTGGCGACGACCCTCTCGACTCGTCCAGCGTGCACCCGGAGGCGTATCCGGTGGTGCGGCGGATGGTGAAGACGGCGGGCAGCGAGGTGGCGTCGCTGATCGGCAACACGTCGGTGCTGCGCTCGCTGAAGCCGACCGAGTTCGTGGACGAGACGTTCGGTCTGCCGACGGTGACCGACATCCTCAAGGAGCTGGAGAAGCCGGGGCGCGACCCTCGTCCCGCGTTCAAGACGGCCACGTTCAAGGACGGCGTCGAGAAGATCTCCGACCTCACCCCCGGGATGGTTCTGGAGGGTGTCGTCACGAACGTCGCCGCGTTCGGGGCGTTCATCGACGTCGGTGTGCACCAGGACGGTCTGGCGCACGTCTCCGCGCTGTCGAAGACGTTCGTCAAGGACCCGCGGGACGTGGTGAAGCCGGGTGACATCGTCAAGGTGAAGGTCCTCGACGTGGACATCCCCCGGAAGCGGATCTCGTTGACGCTGCGGCTCGACGACGAGGCGGTGGCCTCCGGCGGGGAGCGGCGACAGCAGGGTGGGGGTGGCGAGCGTCGGCAGCAGGGCGGTGGGCGTCCGCCGCAGCAGCGCCAGCAGCAGCGGCAGGGCGGTCAGGGGGGTGGATCGCGGCAGGCGGCTCCGCCGCCGGGTAACAGTGCGATGGCTGATGCTCTGCGGAAGGCGGGGTTGTTGGACCCGGGCAAGAAGGGCAAGCGCTGACGGGTGTGACGGTCAGGTAGTGGGGCGCTGCGGGTCCGTTGTGGCTGGTCGCGCAGTTCCCCGCGCCCCTGGGGGGGTGGGCGCTCAGCGGCGGAAATGGGTGGACGTGGATCATCTCGCCGACAGACTGGGCGCATGATCTCACCGGACTTCAAAGCCGACCTGCGCGTCTTTCTTCAGGACCCCGTGACGCACTGCTGTGGAAGCTCGAAGGGCTGTCGGAGTACGACATCCGACGGCCGGTGACGCCGACCGGGACCAATCTGCTGGGACTGGTCAAGCATCTGGCCGGGGCCGAGGCGTTCTACTTCGGGACGGTGTTCGGGCGGCCGGTCGACGGGCCGGAGTTGTGGATCGCGGGGGACGCCGAGCCGAACGCGGATCTGCGCGCACTCGCACGCGACGATCGAGGCGCTGCCTCTGGACGCGGTCGGCCGTATGCCCGGTGAAGGCGGCAACGAACTCACCCTGCACCGCACCCTCGTCCACATGCCCTACGAGACGTCCCGCCACGCAGGCCACGCCGACGTCGTACGCGAACTCGTCGACGGGGCGACGGGTCAGCGCGTCGGGGGCACCAACATGGCTCCTGGTGAAGCGAGTTGGTGGGAGGAGCACCGGAACCGGGTGGAGCGCGCCGCGAAAGCGGCCGAGCGTCTCAACTCCGGTGCGAACAGCACCCCTTCAGGGGCGCGGGGAACTGCGCGACCAGCCACAACGGACCCGCGGTGAACGAACAACGCAAACCTCACCGTTGCTCCGTCACCTTCCCGTCCGCCACCTCCAACCGCCGAGTCACCTGAACCGCGTCCAGCATCCGCCGATCATGGGTCACCAACAGCAGCGTGCCCTCGTACGCATCGAGCGCCGACTCCAACTGCTCGATGGCAGGCAGGTCGAGGTGGTTGGTCGGCTCGTCCAGGACGAGGAGGTTGACGCCCCGGCCCTGGAGGAGCGCCAGAGCAGAACGGGTGCGCTCACCCGGTGACAGGGTCCCGGCCGGACGCATCACGTGGTGCGCCTTGAGCCCGAACTTGGCCAGCAGCGTGCGGACTTCTGCGGGCTCGGTGTCCGGGACCGCCGCGCAGAACGCGTCGAGCAGGGACTCCGTGCCGTGGAACAGCTGCCGGGCCTGGTCGACCTCGCCGACCAGGACGCCCGAGCCGAGCGTCGCGTGCCCCGCGTCCAACGGGATACGCCCGAGCAGCGCGCCGAGCAGCGTCGACTTGCCCGCACCGTTCGCACCGGTCACCGCGACCCGGTCCGCCCAGTCGATCTGGAGGGACACCGGCCCAAAACCGAAGTCGCCCCGCCGTACCTCCGCGTCCCGCAGCGTCGCGACGACCGCGCCCGAGCGCGGCGCGGACGCGATCTCCATCCGCAGCTCCCACTCCTTGCGGGGCTCGTCGACGACATCGAGGCGTTCGATCATCCGCTGGGTCTGCCGCGCCTTCGCCGCCTGCTTCTCGCTCGCCTCGCTGCGGAACTTGCGGCCGATCTTGTCGTTGTCGTTGTTCGCCTTGCGGCGGGCGTTCTTGACGCCCTTGTCCATCCAGCCGCGCTGCATCTGCGCGCGGTCCTGGAGGGCGGAGCGCTTGTCGGCGTACTCCTCGAAGTCGTCGCGGGCGTGCCGGCGGGCCACGTCCCGCTCCTCCAGGTACGCGTCGTAGCCGCCGCCGTAGAGGTTGATCTGGTTCTGGGCCAGGTCGAGTTCGAGGACCTTGGTGACCGTGCGGGTGAGGAACTCGCGGTCGTGCGACACGACGACCGTGCCGGCGCGCAGGCCGGAGACGAAGCGTTCGAGGCGCTCCAGGCCGTCGAGGTCCAGGTCGTTGGTGGGCTCGTCGAGGAGGAAGACGTCGTAGCGGGAGAGGAGGAGGGAGGCCAGGCCCGCGCGTGCCGCCTGGCCGCCGGACAGGGACGTCATCGGCTGGTCGAGGTCGATGGCGAGGCCGAGTGTGTCGGCGATCTCCTCGGCCCGCTCGTCGAGGTCGGCGCCGCCGAGGTCGAGCCAGCGCTCCAGGCTCGCCGAGTACGCGTCGTCGGCGCCGGGTGCGCCGTCCACCAGGGCCTGGGTGGCCTCGTCCATCGTGCGTTGCGCCTCGGCGACTCCCGTACGGCGAGCGAGGAACGCGCGCACGCTCTCGCCCGGGCGCCGGTCCGGCTCCTGCGGGAGGTGTCCTACGGTCGCCGCCGGCGGGGAGAGGCGCAGTTCGCCCTCCTCGGGAGCGAGGAGCCCGGCGAGCATCCTGAGCAGGGTGGACTTGCCCGCGCCGTTGGCACCGACAAGGCCGATCACATCGCCGGGGGCGACGACGAGGTCGAGCCCGGTGAAGAGGGCGCGGTCGCCGTGTCCGGCGGCGAGATTCTTGGCGACGAGAGTGGCAGTCATCAGACCGCCGATCCTAATCGGTCCCCTTCGCCGTCCGCGCCGCGGTTTTCTCCCGTCCGCGCCGCCGTTCTCAGCGCGCCATCGCCTCCACCAGCACGCTTCCCGTGGTCCGGGCCACGACGAAGGACTCGCCCTTCACCGCCTTCGCGTCGAGGGCGATGCGGTGGCGGCCGGGTTCCAGGACGCCGTCGAAGAGATCCTGGGCGCGGCCGCGGTTGAGGCGGTCGAGCCGGTACGCGGTGAGGCGCACCCGGCACGGTGAGGTGACCTCGATGCCCGCCTCGCCGTCGGCGGCGACCAGCCGGGTCAGCCGGTGCTGGCCGGCGGGGCGGCGGTCCAGGGCGTGTTCGATCTGGGCGACGAGGAGCGGGACGATGGGGGCGAGGCCGTCGACGTACGCCACGTCGACCCCGGCACGGTCGAACGCGGCCTGTACGGCGGCCCGTTCGGCCTGGGTGACGGCCCGGCCGAAGGCTACGGCGCCGTAGCCGCGGAGTTCGTCGGCGGGGACGTGGGTCGCGTCGCCGGTGATGTCGGCGCCGATGCCGATGGCGCGCAGGGCGGCGGCGAGCTTGGCGAGGATGGCGACGCGGGCGCCGATCAGCAGGACACGGCGTTTGGCGACCGGGGGCTCGGTGCCGTCGATGAGGGAGTCGAGGGCCGCGCGGTACTCGGCTCCGGCGAACCGGAAGGGCCCCAGGCCGTGGTAGCCGTTGCGCTCCAGGTCGGCGTGTTCGTCGGTCTGCCAGGCGAAGTCGCGCCAGATGTAGTCGGCGCCGTCCTGCTGGATGACGGCGGTGACGGCACCGCAGGCCAGGTCCTCGCACTCGGGGCAGCCGTAGATGACGTAGCGGCCGCCCTTCAGGGGTGGGTCCGTCTCCAGGAGGAGGCTGCGGACCTGGGCGGTGAAGATCGCGGGTGGTACGTCGGAGGCGAGCGGGGAGACGGCGTCCAGGTCGGTGAGCTGGAACAGCAGCGGGCGGCCGTCGACGATGAAGTCGACGAAGTCGCGGTGCACCTGGTAGCCGCCGTCCGCGAGGACTTCACCGGCACGCATCGCCGGTGCCAGGCCGAAGGCCGCGTATTCGGCAGACATGCTGTGAGTATCCCCAGATCGAGGCGGATGTGAGCACGGCATGACATATTCCGCTAGCGTCCGCGCATGGAGAGCGGTGTGCGTGGCGATGTGATCGTGGTCGGCGGGGGCGTCATCGGACTGACGACGGCCGTCGTGCTGGCGGAGCGTGGTGCCCGGGTACGGGTGTGGACGCGGGAGCCTGTCGAGCTGACGACCTCGGCGGTCGCCGGCGCGCTGTGGTGGCCGTACCGGATCGAGCCGGAGGCGCTCGTCGGTGAGTGGGCGCTCCAATCGCTCGTCGTGTACGAGGAGTTGGCGGCGCGGCCCGAGGAGACGGGCGTACGCCTGGTCGAGGGCGTACAGGGCGAGACGCGGCTGGACGAGCTGGGGCCGTGGGCGGCCCGGGTGCCGGGGCTGCGGGAGGCGCGGGCCGAGGAGTACGCGGGCGGCGGGCTGTGGGCACGGTTGCCGCTGATCGACATGCCGGCCCATCTGCCGTGGCTGCGGGGGCGGTTCCTGAAGGCGGGCGGGACCGTCGAGGAGCAGTCGGTGGTGGATCTCGCGGAGGTGCCGGCGGCCGTCGTGGTCAACTGCACGGGGCTGGACTCCATGGACCTCGTGCCCGATCCCTCGGTACGGCCGGTGCGCGGGCAGTTGGTCGTCGTGGAGAACCCGGGGATCACGACCTGGCTGACGTCGGTCGACCACTCGGCGGACACGTCCACGTACTTCTTCCCGCAGCCGGGCGGGCTCATCCTGGGCGGCACGGCCGAGGAGGACGCCTGGTCCATGACACCCGACCCCGCGACCGCCGAGGCGATCGTCGCCCGCTGCGCGGCGATCCGCCCGGAGATCGCCGGGGCGCGTGTACTGGAGCACCGGGTGGGCCTGCGGCCGACGCGGCCCTCGGTGCGGCTGGAGCGTGAAGTACTGCCGGACGGACGGGTGTTGGTGCACAACTACGGCCATGGCGGGGCGGGGATCACGGTGGCGTGGGGGTGTGCGCGGGAGGCCGCGGGGTTGGTGGAGGCGGGCGCTGCCTGAGGAGTCCGGCCGCCACCGGGACCCACCCGACGAGGGCGGCGGAGCCCGGTCGCTCCGCCGCCCCCGTCGAGCCGTTGACCGACGGTCAGTTGCCCGGTACCCGGTGTGCGGAACGGGGCGACCGTACGCCGTCGAGGGTCGTGGCCGCTGGTGTCGCGGCTCCGGCGCCCGCCGTGGCCTTCGCGAACGCCGACGCACCGCCGACGAGCGGGAGTTGGGCCGAGGTGCGGGACAGGTTCAGGGCGAGGGTCGGGGTGGTGGACGGCGGATCGATGAGGTCCTTGTCCGTGCCCGCGACGATCAGGGCGAGGCGGTGTCCGGCCGGGACGACGTGGTCGGTCGCCGCCAGGTCGAGGGTGATGGTGTACGCCTTGCCCGGGGTGAGCGGTACGCCCTTCGTCGCGGAGGCGTAGTTGCCGAGGTCGGCCCAGCCGCGGCTGACCACGTTGTAGTCAACAGCCTTGGTCTTGGCCTGGGTTGCCAGGAAGCAGGCGCTGTCGCCGGCCGTGCTCTCGCCCCAGCAGGTGCGGTCGGTGAGCGTGGTGATGCCCTCGGCGGAGTCCGCGTAGTCACGGATGGTGTCGGGGCCGACGTCGACAAGTACGGCCGAGAGATGGGCCGTTGACGTGGTGGGTGTCGCGGTGACCGTCACCTTCGAGGAGCCCGACAGACGCAGGTCCTTCGTGAGCGGCCCGGTGACGAAACCGGCCTTGTCCGCCGTCGACCTGTCGATCGCCGCGGCCCAATCGGTCTCGCTCTCCTGCGGGTTGTCCGTGAACGTCTCGGTGCCCGCGCCCGCGTGCAGGCCGAGCGTGCCCACGCCCGCCTGGGTGCCCTGCGCCGGGTGGAGGGTGGTCGTCGCGGTGCCGCGGGGCGGCCAGGTCGCCGACGTGACCCACTGGTCCGGGTGCCGTTCGACGTCGGCCATCGGCCGGCGGTCGATTCCGTTGTCGTAGCCGAGGAGTTCGTGGTCGAACCAGCGGTGCAGGGTGTCCACGAAGGCGGCGCGGCGGTAGTCGAAGGGGTCGACGTGGCCGGTCTGGGAGAGCCAGATCTTGCGCTCGACGCCGTTCTTGGCGAGGGCGTCCCACCACTGGCCGAAGTTCTTGGTGCGGACGTTGAGGTCCTGCATGCCGTGCACGAGGAAGACGCTGGCCTTGACCTTGCTCGCGTCCTTGACGTAGTCGCGCTCGGTCCAGAACGGCGTCCAGTCGCCGGTGCGCGGGGCTCCGTCGACGATCTTCTGCTGGACGGCGGCGCACTTGGCCTGTGCGTCGGGGCTGTCGACGTAGCCGGAGAGCCAGTCGGGGCCGGAGTCGTAGAGCGGGGCGCCCTTGGCGAAGTAGTAGTCGTACCAGGAGGAGATGGCGCTGATCGGGACGATCGTCTTCAGGCCCTTCACACCGGTGGCGGCGACGCCGTTGGCGATGGTGCCGTCCCAGCTCTTGCCGATCATTCCGGTCTTGCCGTTGGTCCAACTCGCTTGTGTGCGTGCGGTTCCGGTGCGGGTGGTGTACGCCTTGGCGCGTCCGTTGAGCCAGTCGACGACGGCCTTCGCGGACTGGATGTCGGAGCGGCCGCCGACGTCGACGCAGCCGTCGGAGCGGTTGGTGCCGGCGAGGTCGACGCCGACGAAGGCGTAGCCGCGGGGCACGAAGTAGTTGTCGTAGAAGAGCGGCATCTGGACAACGTTGCCGCCCGCGTCGTACGTCTTGAGCTGGCTCTCGTTGCCGCGTCCGCAGCAGGAGTAGTAGGGGCTGGCGTCCATGATGACGGGGACTTTGCGGCCCTGTCGGGCGGGTTCGCTCGGGCGGACGATGTCGACGGCGACCCGGTCGGTCTTTCCGTCGCCGTCGCCGTCGAGTCCGGTGTCCACCCAGACGGCCTCGCGGATGGCCTTCGCGTAGGAGTAGACCGGTTGGCTCTCCTGCGGGGCGCTCTGGGCCGCTGTCGGGGTGAGGAAGGCGGCCAGGAGGGCGGCGATCGCCGCGGTCGCGAGCGATCTCCAGATCGTGAAGCGCGTGCGTTTCGGCATGCGCGGACGGTACATCGGTCAACTCCCGTGCTGGAAGAGGCACTCGGGGTCGTTCGGGGTCATGACGGCCGAATGGCGATCGTGTGACAGGAGGGGCCGTGGACAGGCGAGGGGCCACAGGGAGTGAATAGCCTTTGGACAGACTTCGTGGACCGACCCCTACGGCTCTTCGACCTTCGTGGACCCCCACGGCTCTTCGACTCCTCGTGGAGCCCTACGACTTGGAGTTCTCGTGCACCGCAGAATCATCGCGCCGGGCGCCCTCGCGGCGGCCTCCCTCATGCTGGCGATCCCGGCGTCGGCGGCAAGCTACTCCCCCGGCGCTCCGGGCATCGGCGACCCCTACTACCCGGCCTACGGCAACGGCGGATACGACGTCTCGCACTACGACCTCAGGCTCCAATACCAGCCCGCGACCGACGAGTTGGCGGGCACGGCGACGATCCTCGCGCAGACCACGCAGGACCTGTCCCGCTTCGACCTCGACTTCCTGCTCGACGTGAGCGAGATCCGGGTCAACGGCGCCAAGGCGACGTTCGCGACCTCCGGCCAGCACGAGCTGGAGATCACCCCGAAGACGCCGCTGCCGAAGGGCACGCCGATCACGGTCGTGGTCCGCTACAGCGGGGTGCCGTCCACGAAGAGCGCGTACGGCTTCACCACGTGGCACCGCACCCCGGACGGCGCGGTCGCGGCGGACGAGCCCGAGTCCGCGTGGTGGTGGTTCCCGAGCAACGACCACCCCAGCGACAAGGCGACCTACGACGTGTCGGTGGCCGTACCGAACGGCACCCAGGCCATCTCCAACGGCACACTCCAGTCGACGAGTTCACAACTCGGCTGGACCCGCTACAACTGGCGCCAGAACAAGCCGCAGGCCACCTATCTGGCCACGCTCGCGCTCGGCAGGTTCGACATCACGACCAGCACTTCGGAGGGCGGCGTCCCCGTCATCAACGCCTACAGCAAGGACCTCGGCGACAACGACGGGTCCGCGCGGGCGAGCGTCGAGCGCACCGGGGAGATCGTCGACTGGCTGAGCGGCTACTTCGGCAAATATCCGTTCAGTACGGCTGGTGGCTATGTGCCCAACACGACCACCGGGTACGCCCTGGAGACCCAGACCCGCGTCTACTACAGCCAGAAGCAGTTCGCGAACGGCGCCAACACCTCTGTCGTCGTCCATGAGTTGGCCCACCAGTGGTACGGCGACGACGTGTCCCTGAAGGGCTGGAAGGACATCTGGATCAACGAGGGCTTCGCGCGGTACGCGCAATGGCTCTGGTCGGAGCACGAGGGCGAGGGCACCACCCAGCAACTCGCCGACTACGTCTACGCCTCGCACCCGGCGGACGACGCGTTCTGGACGATCGCGCCGGGCGACCCGGGCGCGGACAACCAGTTCGAACTCCCCGTGTACGACCGGGGCGCGCTGGCCATCCAGGCGCTGCGCAACGAGGTCGGCGACGACGCGTTCTTCGCGATCCTGAAGGGCTGGCCGAAGGAGCACGCGTACGGCAACGCGTCCGTCGCGGACTTCCGGGCCTACGCCGAGCAGGTCTCCGGCAAGCCGCTGTCCGCGCTCTTCGACACCTGGCTGTTCCAGCCGACGAAGCCGGCGGCATCGGCGGCGCGGAGCGCGTCCATCGCGAGGGCGTCGGCGGACGCGGCTCCGGTGCGGCCGAAGTCGTGGAAGAAGATCGCGGCGACGAACGACGTGCACGGGGGCTGACAGGTCGGGCGGGTGAGTGGGCGGGTGGCTCGGGGAAGCGGTTCTCCCGGGCCACCCGCGTTCACGGACTCGGGCCGTACCGGTCCCGGTCAGTCGTTGCCGGACACCGAAGGGGTCAGGTCCCGCCCGGTGTCCTTGACGAACACGATCCCGTCGTTTCCGGCCAAGTGCGCGGGGTCCAGCGGCGCGTAGCCGTACCAAGGGGACACGCGAGGTGCGGGCGTCGTACCGGCGAACGCGGCGGCGAGTCGGCGCGGGTCGACGAGGCAACGCTCCTGCGGGAGCGCGTACAGCAGCCCCTCGACGGTGTCCGGTGGCGGGGCGTCGACCCCTTGGTGGCGGATCGTGCCGAGGGCCGTGGCCAGGAAGGCGTACTCCTCGCCCATGTGGGCGTCGACGATCGCGCCGGCGCTCCACCACTCCAGCGGCAGGCCGCCCATCCGCATCGTGCTCCGGTGCCGCTGGAGGTGGCCGTTGTGGGCGTTCACCAGCGTCGGGCTCCGTTCGGCGACGGCGAGCAGGTTCGCGGCCATCATCGAGTCCCGCAGGGCGACCAGCCGCGCCATGCGGCTCGGTGACGGGTCGGCCATCGAGGCGTGGTAGCGCAGCAGCCCGACCGCGGTACGGCCGTACAGGCGCGCGCGGTGCCACTCGTCCGGTGTGGACGTGGCGACCAGGTGTGGCGTCTGCGCGTCGAGCAGAGCCACCAAGTCATCGGCCAGCAAGCGGAGTTGCCTGGCGTCGGGGGTCTGTCCTACGGACCGGGCCGGGTCCGTCATCGCGGCGGGGTCGGTCCACCGGTCGTCGGCGCCGAGGAGATCGTCGAGTGTTTCCGCCGTGCAGGGAAGGAGGGCTGCGTCGACCTTGGCGGTGAGGTACGTATGGAGTGCGGTGAGGGCCTGCCGCGGGCTCGCGGCGCCGGTGATCTCCAGCGGGCCGTCGAAACCGGCGAACCGCACCCGCTCGGACTCGGACCGGCCGTCGTTGAACGCGCGCATCCAGCGCACCAGTTCGCGGTTGGCCGGGAAGACGCCCCACTCGTGGCTGAAGCCGCGCTCCATGACCTCGTCGAGGGTGCCTGTGCCCGAGGTGACGTGGTCGTCCACGACCAGGCCCATCAGGCAGTCGCTCTCCAGGGCGATCGTCCGGTAGCCCTCCTGCTCGACGAGGTGGCGGAAGAGCTCGTTCCGTACGTCGAGCAGAACGTCCTCTCCGTGGGTGGGCTCGCCCAGGGCGAGCAGTCGTGGCCTGGTCGGCAGCAATCCCATGACGGCAGCGGGGTCGACGGCGTGCACCGCATCTGTGATACCGGGAGTCATACCTTCAAAGCTATCGTTGAACCAACGGTTGAAACTTTTCGTCGACAGCGGCAGGACAGTGAAGCGGAACCCTCAAAGCAGTGGTCGGCTCAGGCCCGTCGACCTGGCGCGCGGACACGGTCTGTCGACGCAGGCGGTCCGCAACTACGAAGCGGCCGGGATCCTTCCGGCCGCCGAACGCACCGCGCACGGCTACCGCACCTACACGCGCCGGCACGCTCAGGCCCTGCACGCGTTTCTCGCGCTCGTGCCCGGACATGGTCATCAGACGGCCGCGGCGATCATGCAGGCGGTCAACCGGGACGCCACCGAGGACGCGCTTCGGCTCATCGACGACAGCCATGTGCAGCTGCTCGACGACCGCCGCATCCTCCAGGCGGTCGAAGCCGCGCTTCGTGACCTGCGGCCCGTGCCGGAGGAGCGCGGTGACACGTTCGTCGGCCCGCTGGCGAGAAGGCTCGGCATCCGCCCGGCCACCCTGCGCACATGGGAGCGCGCCGGTCTGGTCCAGCCGCGCCGGGACCCGCGGACGGGTTACCGGGTCTACGGCCCGGTCGACGTACGCGACGCCTTCCTGGTCCACCAGCTCAGGCGGGGCGGCCAACTGCTCGGACAGATCGCCCCGTTGATCGCCCAGGTCCGTTCCGCCGGAGGCGTCGCACCGCTCGAGTCGACGCTGCGCGACTGGCAGGCCCGCCTCTCGGCCCGCGGCCGCGCCCTGCTCACCGGCGCCGCCGCACTGGACGCCTACCTCGACCACTCACCGGCGCCCGGAGACGGGCCGAGCACCCGCACCACCGCCGCGTCGGCCACGCCCTAGTGCGGCGCACCGGCCGTCGAAGCCTCCAACTCCGCAACCTGTACGAGGAGTTCGTCCCGCCCGATCGCGTCGATCTCCGTCGACGGCACCGTGCACGCGTACGCCCCGGCGATCGCGCCGTACCGGGCACAGCGCTGCGGGGTCTCCCCCTTCAGCCAGCCGAAGAGGAAGGCGGAGGCGAAGGCGTCGCCCGCGCCGTTCGAGTCGACGACCGGCTTCCGGGGTGTGGTGGTCGGGATGTGGGTCAGCTCGTCGTCGGCCAGCAGATACGCGCCCTCCGCACCGGCCGTCGCGACGACCAGTCGGGCCCGGCCCCGTTCGGCGATGGCACGCATCGTGTGTTCGGGGTCGCCGGTCAGCGCGGTGGTGGACAGGAAGACGATGTCCGCCGCGTGGGCGAACTCCTCCTGGTACGGGTTCTCGCCGTCCCAGTTGTGCAGGTCCGTCGAGATCGTCGTGCCGGACTCGCGCAGCAGCGGGAGGGCGTGGGCGCAGGGCTGGGTGATGGAGACGTGGGCGTGGCGGCTCGCCTCGGCGAGGGCGCGGACCGTGGGTTCCGGGAGGCGGTCGTCGGGGTGGGCGCGGGTCGCGTCGTAGAGGGAGAGGCGCCGGCCGTCTGGGCCCACGAGGTTGACCGCGCGCTTGGTGCCGGCGGGCTGCGGGACCTCGGTGAGCGGGATGGCGCGGTCGCGGTGCAGGGCGCGGACCAGGTCGCCCTCGGGGTCGGCGCCGAGCATGTCGAGGTGGTGGGTGCGCAGGCCCAGCGCGCTCAGGCCGAGGGCGACGAAGTCGCCGGTCTGGCCGGCGCGGGTGCGGATGCCGGGGTCGATCATGTAGCTGTCGGCGTACGGGAGCGGCAGTTCGGGGACGTGGACGATGGTGTCCACGCCGGCGCCGCCCAGGACGAGGACGTCGATGTCACGGCTCATGGCTCTCCCTCTCCGATGCGAGCAGCGAGTCAAGCAGGCGGCGGGGATCATCGCAAGGGCTTGCGCAAGATTCTGCAACTCCTTTCAGGGTGAGGCGAGTTGGGTCCTGTCAGTGTGAGGTGAGTCGGGTCCGGCGGTTCAGTCCCCGTGGTCGTACACCGTCACCGCGATCCCCCGCCGCACCAGCCGCTCGGTGACCAGTGGTTCGACCCGTGACCACTTGCCGCCCGCGAGGCCGCACCCGATGCGGGGCATGTGCACGGACGCGCCGAGCTCGGCCGCGCGCTCGGCCAGCAGGCCCAGCGCCGTGTCGATCGCCTCGTAGCGCACGGGGACGCCCTTGCTGCCTGTGCGTATCCCCCGCTGGCCGATCATGTTGGCCACCCACACATGGCGCTCGACCCGCACGAGCTGGATCGCGCCCAGCCCGAAGTCGTTGGCCGCGCGGCCGTGGTGCCATGCGCGGTACTCCTTCTCCGGCTCGGGCCAGCGGCGCGACACGGCCAGCACGAAGCCCTTCCCCCAGCCCCCGATGTCGTTGCAGACATGCGCGATCACCTTGACGCCCTTGACCGACGGAACGGTCGCGTCACCCCGGACATAGTTGATCTCCCCCATGCCGTCCACCGTAGGCGGCACCACTGACAACACCCTTCGGTGGTTTCACAGTGTTGGTGAGACAGCGATACTGCTGCACATGACGACCGACACCGAGGAGCCGACGCTCACGATCGACGAACTGGCCGCGCGGGCCGGTACCACGGTCCGCACGGTCCGGTTCTACAGCACCAAGGGGCTGCTCCCGCCGCCGGTGATCGGGGCGCGGCGGGTCGGGCACTACGGGCAGGAGCACCTGTCGCGGCTGGCGTTGATCGAGGAGTTGCAGCAGCAGGGCATGACGCTGGCCGCGATCGAGCGCTACCTGGGGCAACTGCCGCCGGACCTCAGCGCGCACGACCTCGCGATCCACCGCGCGGTGGTGGCGTCGTGGGCGCCGGACGGCACGGAGACCCTGGACCGGCGGGAGCTGGACCGGCGGGCGGGCCGGGCGCTGAGCGAGGAGGACGTGGAGCGGCTCGTCGCGATGGGCGTGGTCGGGCTCGACGGTGCCTCGTACCGCGTCGACTCCGGTCTGCTGCGGCTCGGCGTGCGACTGCTCGACGTACCGGTGTCGCAGGAGGCGATCCTCGCCTCCCGGAACGTACTCATCGAGCATTCCCGGGCGGCGGCCCACGAGTTGGCGCAGGTGTTCCGCGGCGAGGTGTCCGAACGTGCCGCGCATGACGTGAAGTCACTGTCCGCGCACATGCAACCCCTGGTGGTGCAGGCCCTCCTGACGACCTTTCAGCGGTCGCTGCGCGAGGAACTCCGCACATGGCTCAAGGAACCGGCCGAGTCACAGGAAGGCTGAACCGCCCGACACGTTCAGTGTCTGCCCGGTCAGGAACCCGCTGCCCTCGTCGACCACGTACAGCAAGGTCGAGACGAGGTCGGACGGCTGCTGTGTCCGTGGCACCACCTGCTGGTCCCGGACGTGCCCGAAGCCGCCGTCCGCGCCGACCGTCCGCTCTGCGGTCGCGGTGCGGACCATGCTGGGCGCGATCGCGTTGACGGTGATGTCGTACGGTCCGAGCGCCGCCGCGAGCGAGCGCGTGAAGCCGATGAGGCCCATCTTCGAGGCGACGTACGGGACCATCGTCGGCGGTGCGGTGAGGACGGCCGCCGAGACGATGTTGACGATACGGCCCCGGCCGGCGGCCTTCAGATACGGCAGGACCGCGCGGCTCAGCAGGAACGGCGCCTCCAGGTTGACGCGCATGATCCGGCGCCACTCCTCGGGTGTGGTCTCCTCGAAGGGGCGCGACGGGTAGACGCCCGCGTTGTTGACCAGGACGTGCAGTGTGCCGAACTGCTCGATGACGTGTTCCAACGCCCCCTGGATCTGAGCCTCGTCGGTGACGTCACCGATCAACTCCACGTAGCCCGGCACCTTTTCGGCGGTCTCCGGCTGCGCGACGAGATCGAGTCCCGCGACCCGGTAGCCGCGCTGGGCGAGCGCGACGGCGAACTCCTGCCCGAGGCCCTGTGCCGCGCCGGTCACCAGGGCGGTCCGCGTGTCCATGGGGCGAGTGTGATGACCCGTCAGGCCGTCGGCAAGGGCGCATTTCACTCGCTGAAACGCCCTGGTTGCCGCTCACGCCCGGTGGGCCCACCCTGCGTGACGAACCCAGCACCAGCCGTACGGGAGCCGTGCCCGATGACCGAGACCGAGCGTGCCGTGGACGACGCCGAGCGCGCCCGCGAACAGGGCGGCGGGCCGGGCGGGTCGGCGCCCTGGTGGCGTCGGCTCACGCCGTCCGCGCCTGCGTCGAAGCCGGTGCCGCGTCGGTGGGTCCGGGACGAGTTCGGTGTGCTGCTCGTGCTGGGGTTGCTGATCGCCGGGATCGGCATCCCGTACCCGGACTTCCTGGGCACGGACAATCTCCTCTCCACCGCCCACAACTCCGTCTACATCTCGCTGATGGCGTGCGGCATGGTCTTCGCACTGTCGATGCGCGAGGTCGACCTGTCCGTGGGCGGGACCTACGCGATGTGCCTGGTCGTCGGGGCGCTGTTGATCCGGGACGGCACCGCGCCCTGGCTGGCGGTGCCGGTGATGCTGCTCACCGGGATCGCGCTGGGGGTGTTCAACGCGCTGGTGACGACGCTGCTGGCGCTGCCGTCGTTCATCGTCACGCTCGGCACGCTGATGCTGTTCCGAGGTGTCGGACTGGCGCTCGCGGACGGCAAGCAGATCACCGATCTCCCCCTGGACGACTCGTTCTTCACGTTCGCGGGCGGCGATCCGGGCGGGGTGCCGTTCGCGCTGTGGGTGCTGCTCGCGATGATCGTCGTGCTGACGGTCGTGCTGTCCCGGACGCGCTTCGGGGCGCGAGTGCGGGCGATCGGGTCCAACCCCGACGCCGCCGCCTTCAGCGGCATCCCGGTCGTCCGCACCCGTGTCCAGGCGCTGGCCCTGTCCGGCCTGACCACGGCGTGCGCCGCCGCGCTCGCGCTCGCCTTCTACGGCGCGGGGGATCCGACTCTGGGCCAGGGTTACGAGTTGCAGGCGATCGCCGCGTGCATCATCGGCGGCACTCCGCTGGCCGGGGGGCGCGGTTCGGTGGTCGGCGCGGTGGCCGGGGCGATGATCCTGTCGGTGGTCGCCTCCGGCCTGGTGTTCTTCGAAGTACCCATCAACTGGACGTCGTTCGCGACGGGCGGGGTGATCCTCGTCGCCGTCGCGGCCGACAGCGCGCTGCGCCGCACCGGACGCCGTCGCAAGTGAGGTCCCCCTGAGGTCCAAGTCCCTCGTCGTCCAAGTCCCCCTGTGGTCCAGCCTTTTGGAGGCCGTGATGCACTCCCGTTCGCGTACCTGGTCCGCGGCGTTCGGCGCCCTGGTCCTGCTGGCCACCGCAGGCTGCGGCAGCGGTTCCGGCGGCAGCAACGGCAAGCTGAAGATGGGCATTTCGGTCGCCAACATCTCCCTGAACTTCGCCCACGAGATGGTGCTGGGCGCGGAGAGCGCCGCGAGTCACGCGGGCAAGGTCGACTTCAAGGCCGTAGGGCCGCCCAACACGGACGGGCCCGCCGAGGTGCAGCTGTTCCAGAACCTCACCGCCGTCGCCAAGGACGGCATCGTCCTGGAGAACCTCGACCCGCCGATCTTCACCCGGCCCGCCGCACGCGCCGTCGACCAGGGCATCCCGATCGTCGCCCTGGACACCTCCCCCACCAACGGCAGCAAGGTGAACTTCTATGTGGGGAACGACAATTACGCGCTCGGTGAGCTGATGGCGAAGGAGGCGCTGAAGCGGCTCGGCAGCGATCCGAAGGGGCAGATCGTGATCGGGGTGCCGAACCCGGGGACGCCGGTGCTCGACAACCGCGCGAAGGGCATCTCCGACACGTTCAAGAAGGAGGCGCCCGGCGTCAAGGTCCTCGGCCCCTTCCAGACGTACAGCGATCCCGGCCAGAACTACAGCTCCTGGTCCGCGCAGGTGAACGCGCACCCGGACGCGCTCGCCTTCCTCGGCGTCGGTGACGCCGACAGCTACAACCTCGCGAAGATCAAGAAGGCCGAGCACGGCAAGTGGCTCACGGCCGGCTTCGACGTCGACCCGAAGACCCTGGACGCCGTGAAGGACGGCTCCAACTTCGTCACCATCGACCCGCAGCACTTCCTGAAGGGCTATCTGTCCACGGCGATGCTGATCGAGGCGGTGCGCGACAAGAAGGGGAAACTGCCGGACGGTTGGTTCCTGTCGCCCGGCGGGGTCGTGGACTCTTCCAATATCGACGAGATCATCGCCCGGCAGAAGTCGGCGCAGGCGGCCTACGACTGGTACAAGCCGACGATCGACAAGCTGCTCGGCGACCAGTCGGCCAACCTCAAGCCCTTGAAGGACGCGCGCTGAGATGGCCCGCGACGACATCCTCGTGGCGGAGGAACTGGTCAAGTCCTACGGCGGTGTACGGGCGTTGGACAGTGCGTCGATCCGGCTGCGCGGCGGCGAGGTGCACGCGCTGGTCGGTGAGAACGGCGCCGGGAAGTCCACGCTGGTACGCATCCTGTCGGGGACGCTGGCCGCGGACGCGGGGACGGTGCGGTCGGCCGAGGACGCCCGGATCGCCGTCGTCTCCCAGGAGTTGAGCCTCTTCCCTGACCTCACCGTGCGCGAGAACCTCTTCCCGCAGCATCCGCCCCTGCGCCTGGGCCTGTTGGACCGGAGCGCCATGGACCAGGCGGCCCGGCCGGTCCTCGCGGAACTCGGCCTGGACGTGGACCTCCGGACAGAGCTGGGCGAACTCCCGCTCGCCGACCAGCAGTTGACGGAGATCGCACGCGCTCTGCTACGACGCCCCAAGCTGCTGATCCTCGACGAGCCCACGTCGGCGCTGCCGGCCGCCGCCGTCGACCGCCTCGAAGGTGTCCTGCGCACGCTGACGGACCGGGGCATCGCCGTCCTGTACGTCTCCCACTTCCTGGACGAGGTGATGCGCTTCGCGCAGCGCGTGACGGTCCTGCGGGACGGGCGGGTGGCGCTGGCGGGTGTGGAGCGGGCCGAGGTCGACGTGCCGGAGCTGGTGTCGGCGATGCTGGGCGGCCGGCCGGAGCAACTGCCGCGCCGGGCGCGGTCGTTGGCCGCCGACCGGCCGCCGCCCGTGGTGCTGTCCGAGGTGAACGTGGACGGGCGGCTGACCGATGTGACGTTCACCGTGCGGGCGGGCGAGGTGGTCGGGGTCGCCGGGCTGCAAGGAGCGGGCCATCTCGACGCGTTGGCGGTGGTGTGCGGGCGTACGGCGGTCTCCGGGGGCCGGGTCGACGTCGGCGGCCGGGGTCTGCCGCGCTCGCTGCGGGGCGCGGTGCGCGCGGGCGTCGCCTTCGTGCCGAGCGACCGTAAACGGTACGGGCTGATGGTGGACCGTACGGTGTGGGAGAACACCACGGCGGTCAGCTGGCTGGCGCTGGGCCGGGGCGGGATCGCCCCCTCCCGGTCCGAACTGGTGCGCCGCACCGCCGAGTTGACCGGGCGGCTGCGGCTGCGCGGCGGGCCGTACGACCTGGTCGCCCGGTTGTCCGGCGGCAATCAGCAGAAGGTCGTCTTCGCCAAGTGGCTCGCGACCGAACCGAAGATCGTCGTCCTGGACGATCCGACCCGGGGTGTCGACGTCGGTGTACGCGCGGAGATGCACCGCATCGTGGGCGAGTTGGCGGCGGGCGGCGCGGCCGTCCTGATCGCGTCGACCGATCTCGCGGAGCTGACGGAGGTGTGCGACCGGGTGCTGGTGTTCGTGCGCGGGCGGGTCACCGAGGAGGTGCGCGGGGAACGGCTGACGGAGCACGGGCTGGCGGTGGCGATGCAGCGGCCGGAGGTGGCCGCGTCAGACTGACAGGCTGCGCGTGATCGCGCGTGCCGCCGCGCACAGCCGTGCCCCGATGCGGTCCATGTCCAGGCGGCGGGTGCCCCCGGTGACGGAGATCGCGGCGATCGGGCGGGGGCCGAAGTCGTGGGCGTAGACGGGGGCCGCGACGGCGGAGATCCCGATCTCGGCCTCCTCCAGGTTGACGCCGTAGCCGCGGGCCCGGGTGCGGGCGAGGTCGCGGGCGAGCTGGCCGGGGAGGACCAGGGTGCGCGGGGTGAGGCGGGGCAGGGTGCGGTGCGGCGGGCGCGGGTCCTGGGCGAGGAAGACCTTGCCGGTGGCGGTGCAGTGGGCCGGGAGCCGGCCGCCGGTGCGGGAGACGATCGGGGTGGCGCGGCGGCCGGTGACCTTCTCCAGGAAGAGGGTGTCGGTGCCGTCCGGGACGGCCAGGTGGACGTTCTCGTGGGTCGCCTCGTGCAGATCGCCCAGATAGGGCAGCGCCACGTCCCGCAACTCCCGTACGGACGGCGACGATTGGCCGAGGACGAACAGGGCGAGCCCGATGCGGTAGCTGCCTTCCGGCGTTCGGTCCACCAGGCCGAGTCGGGCCAGCTCGCCGATCAGTCGGTATGCCGTCGGCTTGGGCAGGCCGGTGCGCAGGGCGAGTTCGGCGAGGGAGAGCGCGGTCTCGGCGTCGCCGCAGGCGCGGAGCAGCAACACCCCGCGTGCGAGTACCGACTTCGGCAGCGGCCCGTCCGTCATGGACCGATGGTGGTCGCTGTCGAGCGCGGGTGACAAGGCGTGGGTGACGGTGGGTCAGGAAAGCAACCGAAGCGGTATCTCTACGAGGTGCGCAGCGGTACGTCCACGAGCATCGGCCGCGTCAACTCGTCGGCCCCGGACACCAGTTCACGCAGGTGATCCGCGCTGTCGGCCCGTACCGCGTCGACGCCGAAGAAGCGTGCGGCCTGGGTGAAGTCCAGGGCGCCCAACTCGGTTCCGGGGCAAGGCCCGTTGCCGCCCATCGCCCCGTACGTGTCCTGGAGCGTGCGGTAGCTGCCGTTGCCCATCACCACGAACAGCACCGGGACCTGCTGCCGTGCCGCGCTCCACAGCCCCTGGAGTCCGAACAGCGCGCAGCCGTCGCCGAGGACCGAGACCACCGGCCGCCCGGGCTCGGCGAGCGAGCGGCCGACGGCGGCACCGATGCCCCAGCCCAGGCCCCCGCCGACGGCGTGGGTGTAGCTGCCGGGGCGGTCGAGCCGTAGCAGCCGACGGAGCAACAGGCCGACGGTGATGGCCTCTTCGACGATCACGGCGTCCGTCGGCAGGCCGCGTGCGACGGCGTGGGCGGCGGCCCAGGGGGCGAGTGGCGCCGCCGAGTAGGCGGCACGGGCGGCGGACTCGGCGCGGTCGCGCTCGGCGGTGTGCCGTTCGCCGGCGCGCAGGGTGCGGGCCTTGGCGGTGTGGTCGGGCACCTGCTCGCGCAGCAGCTCGGCGAGCCGGTGCAGCGAGGGTGCGAGCGCGCCGACGAGCCCGGCATCCGCGGGGAAGTTGCGGCCGATCTCCTCGGCGTCCGCGTCGAGTTGGACGACGGTGATGCCGGGCGGCAGGGCGGGCCCGGGGCTGTAGTGGTGGGGCGTGAAGGCGTGCGCTCCGACGATGAGGACGGTGTCGTACGAGGCGAGGGCGGCCCGGATCGCGTCGTGGCGGGGTGGCAGCATCCCGGCGTAAAGGGGGTGTGTGGCGGGGAAGTTGAGGCAGTCGGCCATCGGCTGGTGATGGACGGTCGCACCGCAGGCCTCCGCCGTGCGGACGAGCGCCGCCACCGCGTCCTCACGGCCCACTCCGTCCCCGGCGACGATCGCGGGGCGGGCGGCGGCGCCGAGCAGTACGGCGGCCCGGTCGAGTCCGGCGGCGGGGCCCGGCCTGGGCGGTGCGGTGCGGGCGGGCACCTCCACCTCGGTGTCCTCGGCGAGCAGGTCCATGGGGACGGACAGGAACACCGGCCCGGCGGGCGGGCGTTGGGACTGCGCGAAGGCGCGGCGCAGGGCGAGGGGCAGGTCGCGGGCGTGCTGGATGTCGTACGTCGCCTTCACGGCGGGCGCCGCGAGGCCGAGCAGGTCTCCGGAGAGCATGGGGTCCTGTTGGAGGTGGCGGCGGTCCTGCTGGCCGGCCGTGACGACGAGCGGGGTACGCGAACGGCGGGCGTTGAGAAGGCCGATGAGGCCGTTGGCCAGTCCGGCGGCGATGTGCAGGCTGACGAACGCGGGGCGGCCGGTGCCGCGCGCGTAGCCGTCGGCCATGGAGACGACGGCGCCTTCGTGGACGCCGAGGACGTACTCGGGGGCGTCCTCGGTCTCCGACAGGGCGGCCAGGAACGGGAGTTCGGTGGTGCCGGGGTTGCCGAAGATCCGGTCCACGCCCTCGCCGCGCAGGATGTCGAGGAGGGCGAGGGCGGGACGGTGACCCATGGGGGCTCCTCGGGGGACGGGACCGGTGAACGGTTCGCCGGTCAGCGTCGGGGTCCCGTCCCCACGAGGGCAAGGGCAGCGTGTCGCTCAGCGATACGTCAGCGCGCGTCGCTGAAGCGCTCCCCCTTCTCGGCCTTCTCGACGAGCAGCGCGGGCGGCGTGAACCGCTCCCCGTAGCGCTCGGCGAGCGCACGCGCGCGTGCCACGAAGCCGGGGAGGCCGCCCTCGTAGCCGTTGATGTACTGGAGGACACCGCCGGTCCAACCGGGGAAGCCGATGCCGAAGATGGACCCGATGTTGGCGTCGGCGACGGACGTCAGCACGCCCTCTTCAAGGAGCTTGACGGTGTCGAGCGCCTCGGAGAACAGCATGCGTTCCTGCATGTCTTCGAAGGGCACGGTCTCGGAGGGGCTCTCGGCGCCCTCGCGGGTGAAGTGCTCGCGCAGGCCCGGCCACAGACCCGCGCGCTTGCCGTTCTCGTCGTAGTCGTAGAAGCCCGCGCCGCCGCTGCGCCCGGTGCGGCCGAACTCGTCGACCATGCGGTCGATGACGGCCTCGGCGGGGTGCCCGGGCCAGGTGCCGCCCGCTTCTTCCACCGCCCGCTTGGACTCGTTGCGGATCTTGCGCGGGAGGGTGAGCGTCAACTCGTCCATCAGGGACAGGACCTTGGCCGGGTAGCCGGCCTGCGCGGCGGCCTGCTCGACGGACGCGGGCTCGATGCCCTCGCCGACCATCGCGACGCCCTCGTTGATGAACTGCCCGATCACCCGTGAGGTGAAGAAGCCGCGCGAGTCGTTGACGACGATCGGGGTCTTCTTGATCTGCCGGACCAGGTCGAAGGCGCGCGCGAGGGCCTCGTCGCCGGTGCGCTCGCCCTTGATGATCTCGACGAGGGGCATCTTGTCGACGGGCGAGAAGAAGTGCAGCCCGATGAAGTCGGCCTGGCGCTCGACGCCTTCGGCGAGGGCGGTGATGGGGAGGGTGGAGGTGTTGGAGCAGAGAAGCGCGTCGGGCTCGACGATGTGCTGGATCTCCTGGAACACCTTGTGCTTGAGCGAGGTGTCCTCGAAGACGGCCTCGATCACCGCGTCGCAGCCCGCGAGTTGCTGCGGGTCGGCGGTGGGGGTGATGCGGGCGAGCAGCGCGTCCGCCTTCTCCTGGGACGTACGACCGCGGGAGACCGCCTTCGCGCAGAGCTTCTCGGAGTAGGCCTTGCCCTTGGCCGCCGCCTCCGGAGTCACGTCCTTCAGGACGACGTCGATGCCCGCGCGGGCGCACGAGTAGGCGATGCCGGCGCCCATCATCCCGGCGCCGAGGACGGCGACCTTGCGGACGGGGCGGGACGCGATGCCCTGGGGGCGGTTGGCGCCGGAGTTGACGGCCTGGAGGTCGAAGAAGAACGCCTGGATCATGTTCTTCGAGGTCTGGCCGACCGCCAACTCGACGAAGTAGCGGGTCTCGATGACCTGCGCGGTCTCGAAGTCGACCTGGGCGCCCTCGACGGCGGCGGCGAGGATGTTGCGCGGGGCCGGGTAGGGCGCGCCGTTGGTCTGCTTGCGCAGGGAGGCCGGGAAGGCGGGCAGGTTGGCCGCGAACTTGGGGTTCGCCGGGGTGCCGCCCGGGATGCGGTAGCCGGGCTTGTCCCAGGGCTGCTGCGACTGCGGGTTGGCGTCGATGAAGGCGCGGGCCTTGGCGATCAACTCGTCCGGGGTGGTGGCCACTTCGTGGACGAGGCCGTTCTCCTGGGCGCGCCGCGGGCTGTACTGGGTGCCCTGGAGCAGCACCTTCAGCAGCGCGTCGGTGATGCCCAGCAGCCGTACCGTACGGACGACTCCGCCGCCTCCGGGGAGCAGGCCGAGGGTGACCTCGGGGCAGCCGATCTTCGAGCCGGGCGCATCGAGGGCGACCCGGTGGTGGCAGGCGAGGGCGATCTCGTAACCGCCGCCCAGGGCCGCGCCGTTGATCGCGGCGACGACCGGCTTGCCGAGGGTCTCGATGCGGCGCAGGTTCCGCTTGATGGCGAGGCCGCCGTCGAAGAACTCCTGCGCGGTGTCCGGGGTGACGCGGATCAGGTCGCGCAGGTCGCCGCCGGCGAAGAAGGTCTTCTTGGCGGAGGTGACGATGATGCCGCGGATGGACTCCCGCTCGGCCTCCAGGCGGTCGGCGATCACGGTGAGGGAGTCGCGGAAGGCCGCGTTCATGGTGTTCGCGGACTGGTCGGGGTCGTCGAGGACGAGGGTGACGATCCCGGTGTCGTCCTGTTCCCAGCGGATGGTGGTGCTCTCGGTCATGAGGGGTTCTCCGTAGAAGTCTCTGCTGCCGCTGGGGTGTTCAGACGCGTTCGACGATCGTGGCGATGCCCATGCCGCCGCCGACGCACAGGGTGGCGAGGCCGTAGCGCTTGTCCTGGCGCTCCAGTTCGTCGACGAGCGTGCCGAGGATGATCGCACCGGTCGCGCCGAGCGGGTGGCCCAGCGCGATGGCGCCGCCGTTGACGTTGACCTTGTCCAGGGACAGGCCCATGTCGCGCACGAAGCGCAGGACGACCGCGGCGAAGGCCTCGTTGATCTCGACGAGGTCGATGTCGTCGATGGTCAGCCCGGCCCGGGCGAGGGCCTTGCGGGTGGCCGGGGCGGGTCCGGTGAGCATGATGGTCGGCTCGGAGCCGGAGACGGCCGCGGAGACGATCCGCGCGCGCGGGGTGAGGCCGTAGCGCTCGCCGACCTCCTTCGAGCCGATGGCGACGAGGGAGGCGCCGTCGACGATGCCGGAGGAGTTGCCCGCGTGGTGGACGTGGTCGATCTTCTCGACCCAGTGGTACTTCTGCAGGGCCACGGCGTCGAAGCCGCCGAGCTCGCCGATGTCCGCGAAGGACGGCTTGAGCCTGGCGAGGGAGTCGGCGGTGCTGCCGGGGCGCAGGTGCTCGTCGTGGTCGAGGACGACCAGGCCGCTGCGGTCGCGGACCGGGACGACGGACCGCTCGAAGCGGCCCTCCTTCCAGGCGGTGGCCGCCCGCTCCTGCGAGAGCGCCGCGTACTCGTCGACGTCGCGCCGCGAGAATCCCTCGATCGTGGCGATCAGGTCGGCGCCGATGCCCTGGGGCACGAAGTTGACGGCGAGGTTCGTCATCGGGTCGTTGAACCAGGCGCCGCCGTCCGAGGCCATCGGCACTCGTGACATCGACTCGACACCACCGGCGAGGACGAGGTCCTCCCAGCCCGAACGCACCTTGGCGGCGGCCATGTTGACGGCTTCGAGGCCCGAGGCACAGAAGCGGTTCTCCTGCACCCCGGCCACCGTGTCCGGCAGTCCGGCGGCCACGGCGGCGATCCGGGCGATGTCGGAGCCCTGGTCGCCGACCGGGCCGACGACGCCGAGCACGATGTCGTCGATCGCGGCCGGGTCCAGGTCCGGGAAGCGGTCACGGAGTTCGTGGATCAGTCCGACGACCAGGTCGATGGGCTTCGTGCCGTGCAGGGATCCGTTCGCCTTGCCGCGCCCGCGCGGGGTGCGGATCGCGTCGTAGACATACGCTTCGGTGCTCACTGCCAAGCCTTTCGATGAGGGTGTTCAAAGACTCGCCGAGGGGTTTCCTCGCTGAGGGTCGTCGACGGCGTCGAGAAGTCCGGGGACGTCCCAGTCCCGGGCCACCTCGGACGTGCCCGCGCCGGGCCTGGCGGGTCCGCCGCGCACCGAGGTGGGCGTCGCGGAGAACCGGGGTGCGGGGGCGGGCTGGGTGATCCCGCCGTGCTCGGTGAAGGTGCCGCGCGCGGCGAGGTGCGGGTGGTGCGGGGCCTCGCGCAGCGACAGCACAGGCGCCACGCACGCGTCCGTGCCCGCGAAGACGCCGGTCCACTCGTCTCTCGTACGGCTCCGGAAGCGGGCCGCGACCGCCTCGCGCAGCTCGCCCCAACGGGTCCAGTCCCGGCGGGCGTCGGCGAAGTCCGCGAGGCCGAGCAGGTCCACGAACTCGCCGTAGAACCGCGGCTCCAGGGCGCCCACCGCCATGTGCTTCCCGTCGGCGGTCTCGTAGGTGCCGTAGTACGGGCAGCCGCCGTCGAGGAGGTTGGCGGCGCGCCGGTCCTGCCAGCCGCCGGCGGCGAGCATGCCGTGGATCATCGCGGAGAGGTGGGCGGTGCCGTCGACGATGGCCGCGTCGACGACCTGGCCGGTACCGGTCACGCGCGCGTGGTGCAGGGCCGCGAGGACGCCGACGACGAGGTAGAGCGCGCCGCCCGCGTAGTCGCCGAGCAGGTTGGCGGGGGCGGGCGGGGGCTCCCCGGGGCTGCCGATCATGCCGAGGGTGCCGGTGAGCGCGATGTACGCGATGTCGTGCCCGGCGCGGTCGGCGAGGGGGCCGTCCTGGCCCCAGCCGGTCATCCGGCCGTAGACGAGCCGGGGGTTGCGGGCGTGGCAGGGCTCGGGGCCCACTCCGAGGCGCTCGGTGACGCCGGGGCGGTTGCCCTCGATCAGGATGTCGGCGCGTCCGACCAGGTCGAGCACGCGCGCGGGGCCGTCCGGCGCCTTCAGGTCGACGAGGACCGAGCGCTTGTTGCGGTTGGTGATGTCGCACTCCGGGTCGATCCCGAGTGCGATGCCGCCGGGCCGGTCGACGCGGACGACGTCGGCGCCCAGGTCGGCGAGGAGCATGGCCGCGAAGGGGCCGGGGCCGATGCCGGCCAGCTCGACCACGCGCACGCCGGAGAGCGGGCCGTGCCCGGGCGTCGTTGCCGCTGTCATCCAGCCCCCAGCTGTGACACAACCGATGTAACACCAGCGATGATAAGAACGTGTTCCACTCGACACAAGGCCTGGGCGAGCAAGCGCTTAGCCAAGTTACCCGTCGTTAGCCACGGCTAGCCGCGACTCTGCGCGTCCAGCTCGGCCGTCAGGCGCTTCGGGGCGATCGCGCGGTAGCTCTCCTCCGCCCAGTCGCACAGCAGCTCGGCGGCCGGGGCGCCCTGCTCGGCGAGCGGAACGCGCACCCAGCCGGCCTTGCCGAGGCCGTAGCCGGCGGGCTCGGCGCCGGGCGAGGTGAGCGCGTGGGCGTGGGCGGCCTCGTCCGTGAGCTTGACCGTCATGGCCGACGGATGGCTGCCGTCGTCGACACCGAGGAAGACGAACACCTTCTTGTTGACCTTCACGACGGTCTCACCCCAGGGGCAGTATCGATATGCGGCTCCGCCGCGCGGCCTCCACGGCACCCGGCAGCGCGAGGGCGAACTCGCGTACTTTCGCCCGCTTCTTCAGGGCGTTCCTGGGCACAGCCACCTGATACCTCCGGGCTCGTCGTCGGGCTCCGCACTCTTCACGCTAGCCTCAGCCACCGACAGCGGCGCGGGCTGCGGGACCCAGGAGTGTCATGAGCAGGCTGAACAGGACAGATCGTCCCTACGACATCGTGCTCTTCGGAGCCACGGGCTTCGTCGGCGCGCTCACCGCGGAGTACCTCGCCGCGCACGCGCCCGAGGGCCTGCGCTGGGCGATCGCCGGCCGCGACGAGCTGAAACTGAAGCGACTGCGCGAACGGCTCCCCGGCGGCCCGGCGGTCGGCGTGCTCCGGGCCGACGTCTCCGACCCGGACTCCCTGCGCGAACTCGCCGAGCACGCACGCGTGGTGGCCACGACGGTCGGCCCCTACGTCACCTACGGCGAGGACCTCGTCGCCGCCTGCGCGGACGCCGGCACCGACTATCTCGACCTCAGCGGCGAGCCGGAGTTCGTCGACCTGACGTACGTCCGCCACGACGCACGCGCGCGTGAGACCGGCGCACGGCTGGTGCACTCCGCCGGCTTCGACTCGATCCCGCACGACCTGGGGGCGTACTTCACCGTCCAGCAGCTGCCGGAGGGGGTGCCCCTGACGGTGGACGGCTTCGTGACCGTCGACGCGATGTTCTCCGGCGGCACGTTCGCCACGGCGCTGACCCAACTCGGGCGCGGCAGGCAGGTGCTGGCCGCCGCCCGGGAGCGGCGCCGCCACCAACCGCGGCTGGTGGGACGCCGGGCCGGCGCACCCATGGGGGCACCGCGGTTCGCCGGGGAGGTCGGCTCCTGGGCGGTGCCCCTGCCGACCATCGACCCGCAGGTCGTCGAACGATCCGCGCGGGCCCTGGAGCGCTACGGCCCCGACTTCCGCTACCGCCACTACGCGGCCGTACGGCACCTCCCGGTGGCCCTCGGCGGTGTCACGGTGGCCGGCGCACTGGCCACGGCCGCCCAACTCCCGCCCGCCCGCCGCTGGTTGTCCGACCGTCTCAAGCCGGGCGACGGACCGAGCCCGGAGAAGCGCGCGAAGAGCTGGTTCTCCGTGAAGTTCGTCGGCGAGGGCGGCGGCCGCCGGGTCTTCACGGAGGTCGCGGGCGGCGACCCCGGCTACGACGAGACGGCGAAGATGTTCGCCGAGTCGGCCCTCTCCCTCGCCCTCGACGAACTCCCGCCCACAGCGGGCCAGGTGACGACGGCGGCGGCGATGGGCGACGCCCTCGTCGAACGGCTCCGGAGTGCGGGCATCACGTTCCGGGTGGCGGCGAGCCGCTGACGGTGTCGGACCCCCGTGTCACGATGGACGCCATGGAGACGCCGAACACCGACTGGATCACCGTCGCGGCCTACGAGAACCTGCCGGGCCGCCCCACGCCGTGGGCGGCCACGCGCGCTTGACTGCGCGAGCACGGCATCGACTGGATGCCCTTCGCCCAGGAGGAGTTGCGCTGGGATCTCGCCTGCGGCATCGGGCCCGACGGCCACTGGCACGGCTGGTTCGACGTCCGGGTCCGCACCGACGCGCTCCGGGGTCTCGGACTGCATCCGGATCAGCCCACCGCCGAGGCCGTCGGCCCGTCTCCGCCCGGCTGGTGGCATGCCGCCGCGGAACGCCGGGCCGTGAACAGGCCGCGCTGATCGGGGAGTTCAGGGCACCCCTCGGAATGGGCTAGGATGGATCTTGAGCCGGTCGCCGGAACATTCCGGGGTCTGGTCGCGCGTCGGTGGTCCAAGGAAAGACGCCCCGCTTCCTGCGGGGAAATGCAGGTGCAAGGCCTGCCCGGCGCTCAAGTCCGAGCCCCGTCCCGCTACTTGCGGGGTGGGGCTCGAGTGTTTCCCGCACCGGTGCGGCCCCGGCCTCACGGCCACAGCGTGTAGATCATCCCGCCGATCCAGGCGAGGCCCGCCGCCACGGACAGGACGAGCGCGATCATCACGGCGCGCTCGACGGGCTGGCTCGGGTGGGCAACGGGCTTCGGGGAACGGTGCGTTGTCATGCGGGACAGCCTGCCGATCACGCGGGCGCGGTCACATCCGTACAGGTACTCAGATCAGGTACTCAGAACGCGACGCGCTCCCGCATGCCTACGCGGTCGCCTCCCGCAGCGCCCGCCGGCACAGCGCGTCCGCCCTGCGCGTCGTCTCCGGGAGGCGGAACTCCGGGGTCAACGCGAGCGTGTGGGCGCAGGCGTTGTCCAGGGTCACCCGGTGGCCCACGGAGACGAACACCGGCTTCACCGCGTCCCGGGTGCGCAGCGCGCGTCCGACCTCGTCGGCGTCCGCGCGGAGCGGCGACGAGGAGCCGCGCGGAGTGCCCGGATCGTCGTAGGTGAACGTGAAGGGGTTCTTGGCGACGCCGATCGTGGGCAGGCCGGTGAGGACGCCGAGGTGGCTGGCGAGGCCGAAGCGGCGAGGGTGGGCGAGGCCGTAGCCGTCGCACACGACCAGGCCCGGCGGGCACGGCAGGGCCTCCAACGCGGCCAGCACCGTGGGGATTTCACGGAAGGCCAGCAGCCCCGGCACGTACGGGAAGGAGACCCGGCCGACGGCCGTGGCCTCGGCGACGACCGTGAGGTCCACCGCGTCCAGCACGACCGCCGCGGCCACCACCACGTCCCGCTCGTCGTCGTAGGCGACGTCAACTCCGGTGACGTGCCCGGTCCTTGGCGGCGGCCCCGGTTCGCCGGTCACCACCCGCTCCCGCAACTCGTCCTGGACGGCGCGGGCTTGGTCCTCGGTCGCGGGCCAGCCCGCGGGAATGGGTACGGTCGTCATGGTGGTGCCGAGCGTACGGGGATCCTGGGGGCGCGAAGGAACGGCGGGACCGTGGTGGCCCCGCCCAACGCTCCGCCCGGCGTCCTCGCCCAACACCCCGCCCGGCCTCCTCAGTTCTCCAGCCGTGCCACGCGCCCCTTCTCCCCCGCGGCCCAGCAGCCCAGGTCCGCCGCGCAGTCGACCGTGTCGTACGAGCCGGTGTCCACCGTCTTCCAGGTGCGGCCGGCGTCGGTCGTGAGGTCCGTGCCCGTGGGGCCGACCGCGAGGGCCGTGCTGCGGCTGTGGGGCAGCCAGCTGACGCCGGAGCGGTAGGCGGGCGGCGGGGTCGTGGCGGGACGCCAGGTGCGGCCCCCGTCACCGGTGACGGCCGCCGCGAGCGGTGAGGGCTGGTCGGCGGTGTAGTTCCCGCCGACCGCGAGGCCGTGCGAACGGTCGCGGAAGGCGAGCGCGAACACCCCGCGCGCGGGGTCACCGGCCGGGATCGGCGTGTCGGTCGCCGTCCAGGTGAGGCCCCGGTCCGCGGAGTGCAGGACACGCGCGCGTGCGCCCCCACCGGTGGCCAGCCAGACGTCCCTCGGCCCGGAACTCACCAGACACTGGCCGCTCGCCGCGAAGCCCGCCTCGCCGTCGAGCGCGGCCGGCATCCCGGCGTTCGACAGCACCTTCCAGGAGCGGCCGCCGTCGCCGGTCGACAGGATGCGGAACTTGCCGTCCACCGGGTCGCTCATCGCGAGGCCGTGTCGGCTGTCGAAGAAGGTCATGCAGTCGTAGAAGGCGCTCGCGTCGGTGTTGCGGAAGGACTCCGTCCAGGTCGCTCCGGCGTCGTCGGTGCGGTAGACGCGGGACGCCTCGCCCTCGCCGATCGCCAGGACCACCGCGCGCCGCGCGTCGAACGCCTCGATGTCCCGGAACTGGAGGTCGGCGGCGCCGGGCGGCGAGACGTTCCGCCAGCTCGCCCCGCCGTCGGTGGTGCGCAGCACCGTGCCCGCGGTCCCGGCCACCCACGCGGTGTTCCGGCTGACGGCCGACAGCCCCCGGAACCGCACGTCGGCGGCCCCGCTGTCCTTGAGCTGCCAGTGCGGAGCCCAGTGCGCCGTGTCCCGCGCCTGTGCCGGTACGGCGGTCAGCACAGCCAGCGCCGCCCCGCACGCCACGGCCGCGGCCATGCTCCGGTACGTACGTCCCACCTGTCGCGTCTTCCCCATGCGCCTCATGGCGGGCGAAGCTAGCCCACTCCCCGGAGGCCGTCCAGATGCCCGCGCCCGCCTTGGGCGCATATGGGCAGCGGTGACAGAGGTCACTCGAAATTCGTGTACACGAATCGGCCCGTTCCAGCGTCTCTTCCAGTGCGGACCCATCCGACCGGGGGTCCGCTACGGAGTCTTTTCAGGAGCCCGTCCGGCCGTCATCGCAGTCAGCACCGCCGTCACACAAGGGAGCAAGGCGTTGTCCATCGTCATCGAGCAGCCCGTAGAGGCCCGTCTCGTCGCCGCCGCACCGCGGATGCCGAGCATTCCCGCCACCCTGCACTACGACCGGCGGGACCCCTTCGCCGTCCGGATGACCTTCCCGGCGCCGGCCACCCTGGAGGGCGTCGAGGTCTGCTGGACCTTCGCCCGGGAACTCCTCGCGGACGGCCTGCACGGCACCGAGGGCCAGGGCGACGTCCGGGTGCGGCCCTACGGCTTCGACCGCACCGTCCTGGAGTTCCACGCCCCCGAGGGCACCGCGGTCGTGCATGTCCACTCGTCCGAGATACGCCGCTTCCTGCAGGCCACCGGCGAGCTGGTGCCCGCCGGTCTCGAACACCTCCAGCTGGACCTGGACCACGACCTCGCCGAGCTGATGCGGGACGCCTGCTGAGCTAGTTCCCCCGCGCCAGCAGGGAGTTGAGCTCGCCGTAGCCGAGCCCTCCGGTCTGCGCGCCGTAGGTACCCGTGTCCAGCAGCTCCCGCGCGGCACGGCGGACCACGGCGTACGCGGCCGCCGCGATGCTGGAGCCCGCGCTCACGCGCGCCACGCCCAGCGCGGCCAGTTCGGCGACCGGCGGTGCGCCGGGGCCGACCAGCACATTGAGCGGCGCGTCGATCCCGCCGGCGAGTTCCTTGACCGTTCCCGGTTCGACGGCCCCGGGGACGAAGATCCCGTCGGCGCCCGCGGCACGGAACGCGGCGGCCCGCTCCAGCGTCGCGTCCACTCCCCCGGCACCCCGCAGATACGTGTCGATGCGCGCGTTGACGAACAGCGGCACGCCCTCCGCGTCGGCGGCCTCGCGGGCGGCGGCGATGCGCTCGGCCTGCTCGGCGACCGGACGCAGGATGCCCTCACCCCCGTAGAGCGCGTCCTCGATGTTCACCCCCACCGCACCCGCGGCGAGCACCGCGCGGACCGTGTCGGCGACGCCCGCCGGGTCCTTCGCGAAGCCGCTCTCGATGTCGGCGCTCACCAGTACGGCGACGGTCGCGGTGATCCGCGCGACCGCCTCCAGGGCCCGCTCCCGGTCCAGCCGGTCGCCGTCCGCGACGCCGAGGGCCCAGGCGAGGCCCGCGCTGGTGGTCGCCACGGCGGACGCGCCCGCGTCCTCGACGATGCGGGCGCTCGCGGCGTCCCAGGCGTTCGGGAGGACCAGCGGACGTCCCGGGACATGCAGCGCGCGGAAGGCCAGAGCCCGGTCACGGAGGGTGTTCTGGTTCGTCATGCGCCCCACTCAAGCAGTCGTGGGCGTGCCCTGGCTGGCAGGAATCCGACATCGGCGTGCGGGTCGCGGGCGCCCGTTTAATGCGTTGACAGTCCCCTGAGGCCGTTCGTAGCGTTGCCCTTGCTTCTGTTGCCGTCGATCGGAGTAGGACGTTGCTCGTCTGAGGTTCTGAGACACCGCGTCACACACCCCTGAGGTGTGTCCGTCGTGTACGACCTCGGCGTCCGAGCCGTCCTCCGGAACAGGGCCTTTTCCTCTGCCCCCGGGACCAGTCTCCCGCCTCGCGGTGTCTCGCTACGCGTCCGCCCCTGACCGCGTCAAGCAACCGCGAGGCCCTCATGCATACCTCCGTCACCTGTACGTCCCTCTCCTTCGCGTGGTCCGACGGGACCCCCGTCTTCGAGGACCTGGACGCCGCCTTCGGACCCGGAAGGACAGGGCTCGTCGGCGTCAACGGATCAGGGAAATCAACCCTGTTGAAGCTGATCGCCGGTCGGCTCGCCCCGGCCGACGGCGCCGTGCGGGTCGCGGGCGAGGTCGGCTACCTCCCGCAGAACGTCACGCTCGACACCGCCCTGCGCGTCGACGTCACGCTCGGCATCGCCGCTCAACGCGCCGCCCTGCACGCCATCGAGGCCGGTGACGCGGCCGAGGAGCACTTCGAGACGCTCGGCGACGACTGGGACGTAGAGGAGCGCGCGCTCGCCACACTCGGCGAACTCGGCCTGGGACACATCGACTTGGACCGCACCATCGGCGAGGTGTCGGGCGGCGAGTCCGTACTCCTGCGGCTGGCCGCGCTGTTGCTCGGCCGGCCGGACGTCCTGCTCCTCGACGAACCGACGAACAACCTCGACCTGTACGCCCGCAGGCGGCTGTACTCGGCCGTCGCGTCCTGGCCGGGAGTGATGATCGTGGTCAGCCACGACCGTGAACTCCTCGACCTGGTCGACCAGATCGCCGATCTGCGCTCCGGCGAGATCACCTGGTACGGCGGCAACTACTCCGCCTACGAGGAGGCCCTCAGCACCGAACAGGACGCCGCGACACGGATGGTGCGCGTCGCCGAGGCGGACTTCCGCAAACAGAAACGCGAACTGTCCGACGCCCAGGTCAAGTTGGCCCGTCGTAAGAAGTACGGACAGAAGATGTTCGAGCAGAAGCGCGAGCCGAAGATCGTCATGGGCGCGCGCAGGCGGTCCGCGCAGGAGTCCGCGGGCAAGCACCGCATCCTGCACGAGGAGCGGCTCGCGGAGGCGAAGGAACGGCTCGACGAGGCGGTGGAGGCGGTACGGGACGACGACGAGATCCGCGTCGACCTGCCGTACACGGCCGTACCGCCGGGCCGTCAGGTCCTGACCCTCATGGACCTGGAACTCGCGTACGGCGCGCGGGTGGGCGGCCTCGATCTGCGCGGGCCGGAGCGCATCGCGCTGATCGGGCGCAACGGCGCCGGCAAGACGACGTTGTTGCGCACGATCGCCGCGGAGCTGGAGCCGGTGTCGGGCGAGGCGGTGACGCATGTCCCGCTCCGCTTCCTGCCGCAGCGGCTCGATGTCCTCGACGGTGAGCTGACCGTGGCCGAGAACGTGGCCCGGTTCGCGCCGGGCGCCACCAACAACCGGGTCCGGGCGCGGCTGGCCCGCTTCCTGTTCCGGGGTGCCCGCGCCGACCAGCAGGCGGCGACCCTGTCCGGCGGCGAACGCTTCCGGGCTGCGCTGGCCGCGCTGATGCTGGCGGAGCCCGCCCCGCAGCTGCTGATGCTGGACGAGCCGACGAACAACCTCGACATGGCGAGTGTGCGGCAGCTCACCACGGCGCTGGAGTCGTACGAAGGGGCGTTGATCGTGGCCAGTCACGACCTGCCGTTCCTGGAGTCGATCGGCATCACACGCTGGCTGCTGCTGGACGGGGAGCTGCGGACGATCACACCGGAGGAGGTGGAACACCCGGCATAGCGCCCGTGCGGCACCCGGTCCGGGCCCTCCGGGCGCGTCTCAGGAGGGCCACAGCCTCACGTGAGGGGTTTTGTCGGCACGGACGGGTGACGCATGATGGCCAACCGGTGCCCCGACAACGGCGCCGAATCGATCCCGCCGATACGGAGTCCCGCTCGTGCCCAGCAAGAAGGCCCTCGTCCGCCGCCCCAGCCCGCGCCTGGCCGAAGGGCTGGTCACGCACATCGAGCGGGAGAAGGTCGACGTCGAGCAGGCCGTCGAGCAGTGGGAGGCGTACGCGCACGCGCTGCGGGTGCACGGCTGGGAGACGATCGAGGTGGACCCGGCCGACGACTGCCCCGACTCCGTGTTCGTCGAGGACGCCGTCGTCATGTACAAGAACGTGGCGCTGATCGCCCGGCCCGGCGCCGAGTCCCGGCGCGAGGAGACCGGCGGGGTCGAGGAGGCGGTGGCCCGGCTCGGCTGCTCGGTGAACTGGGTCTGGGAACCGGGCACCCTGGAGGGCGGTGACGTTCTCAAGGTCGACGACACGATCTACGTCGGCCGGGGCGGCCGGACGAACGCGGCCGGCGTCCAGCAGCTGCGGGCCGTGTTCGAGCCGCTCGGGGCGCGGGTGGTCACCGTGCCCGTGAGCAAGGTGCTGCATCTGAAGTCGGCGGTCACCGCGCTGCCCGACGGGACGGTGCTCGGGCACATCCCGAAGGTGGACCGGCCCTCGCTCTTCCCGCGCTTCCTGTCGGTGCCCGAGGAGGCCGGTGCGCATGTGGTGCTGCTCGGCGCCGACAAGGTGCTGATGGCGGCGAGCGCGCCCAAGACGGCCGATCTGCTCGGCGATCTCGGCCTCGAACCGGTCGTGGTGGACATCAGCGAGTTCGAGAAACTCGAAGGATGTGTGACCTGCCTCTCGGTCCGGCTCCGGGATCTGTACGCCTGAACGGGTGACGGAACCGCCCGTTCGGCGCCGGGACCTGCGGTCCTGGGGCCCCGCGGGATTACCCGGCGATACGGCCTGAACAGCGATCTTTACAGCGTCCTTAACCTACGGTCTCGTAACCTACGGTTTCGTAGCCTACGATTCCGTAAGTTGCACAGGTCCCGGCACCGCTCGCCGGTTTGTTCAGTTTTGTACCGCGTCCCCCTGGAGTCCCCGTGACGATCACTTCCCCGCACCTCGGCAGCCCCGCAGTCTGGACCGACGCCAAGCTGCTGTACGCGCTCGAGGAAGTGGTCGAGACCGAGCTCAACCGGCACCTCAAGGTCACCAAGGACTGGATGCCGCACGAGTACGTGCCGTGGAGCGACGCCCGGAACTTCCCCGGCTTCTTCGAGGACGGCGAGGCCTGGGGCAAGGAGCAGTCCAAGGTCACCGAGATCGGCCGCATCGCCCTCGTCGTGAACCTCCTTACGGAGGACAACCTCCCCAGCTACCACCACGAGATCGCCTCCCTCTTCGGCCGCGACGGCGCCTGGGGCACCTGGGTGCACCGCTGGACGGCGGAGGAAGGCCGGCACGGCATCGTCATGCGGGACTACCTGCTCGCCTCCCGCGCGGTCGACCCGGAGAAGCTCGAAGCGTTCCGCATGCAGCACATGAGCGAGGGCTTCGAGTCGGACAACCGGCACTCGATGCTGCACTCGGTCGCGTACGTCGCCTTCCAGGAACTGGCCACCCGCGTCTCGCACCGCAACACCGGCCACCAGTCGGGCGACCCGGTCTGCGACCGCATGCTGGCCCGCATCGCGACCGACGAGAACCTCCACATGGTCTTCTACCGCAACCTCCTGAAGGCCGCGTTCGAGCTCGCCCCCGACCTCACCATGCAGGCCGTGCGCGACGTCCTCGTCAACTTCCGGATGCCCGGTCACGGCATGCCCGGCTTCGAGCGGTTCGCCGCCCAGATGGCCATCGGCGAGGTCTACAACCTGCGCATCCACCACGACGACGTCATCCAGCCCGTGCTGCGCTTCCTGAAGGTCATGGACATCGACGGTCTCGGCCCCGAGGGCCAGCAGGCCCAGGAGGAAATCGGCCTCTACATGGGCGGTCTGGACTCCGAGGCGTCCAAGTTCGACGAGAAGCTGGCGACCCGCAAGGCCCGCATGGCGGCCCGCGCGAGCGCCTGACCGACCACTAAACCGCCCGGTGATCGATTTACCGGTGCGGGACGCGCCCCCGCTGCGGCATCATGCCGCCATGCGTGACAACAGCACGTCGGGGGCGGCGGTCGGCTTCCTGCTGCACCTGATCGACAGCGCGGACGCCGAGCGGATACGGCGGCGGACCGGCCTCCCGGAGCCGGAGGCCGAGGGAACGTCCGAGGCCCGGCGCAACACCCTGCTCTGGTCCTGGACGAGGACGGCGGTGCCGTCCTCCGTGCTGTTGTGGGTCCTGGAGGAGAACGATCCGGAACTGAACCAGTGGGTCTGGCGGCACGTCTCCGCGGACAACGCGATGCGGCGCGCCATCGCGCGCGGTGTGCCGTTCGGTCCCCCGCGCGCGGAGCCGCTGACCGTCGCCGACAGCGTGCAGCTGTCGGACGAACCTCCGGTCCCCGAGAACTTCACCCGCTTCGGCCTCGTCGGCGCCCTGCGCGAGGGCACCACCATGCAGTCCGCGCGGACGGCCGCGTCCATGGTCCTGGAGCGCTCCGACTGGCAGGCCGTCACCGACGCGGACCAGGATCGCCCGCTGCCCGGTTACGCGCGCTGGGCGCTGTCGATACGCCCGGACTGCCCGTCCGCGCTGCGCGCGCGTTTCGGCACACACCCCAAGTTCACCCACCGGGTCGAGCAGGCCGGCGTGCTGGACGGCCCCGCCGACTACGCGACCGGCTGGGGCCCCGCCTGGCACGTCCTTGGCGTGGTCTCCACAGGCCGGCTGCTGTTCCCCACGCGCGTGACCGAGGCCGAGGACGCCCTGCGACCGCTCGTGCGCGAGCACCTGGCCGGCCACGAGGACGCCTGGGCGGTCCTGGCACAGCTCATCGACACGTTCCACGGGAACGCGGTGGAGCTGGTGGTGACGGCGGGCGCGATCGCCTGAGCCGGGCCCTGAGGGCTTGAGGGGGGCGGGGCGGCTGGATTCGAACCAGCGTGTTCCGGTTCTGGAGACCAATGCGCCTGCCTCTGCGCTACGACCCCGCCCTTGGCACCAGAGCGTAATGCCTTGGCCCGCTGTCAGTGCGGCCTGGTACCAATGGGGCACTGGGGAAAACGCGGCGCGGGGGGCGTGACATGGCGTACGGGGAGCGGGGTCGGCGTACCCCTGTGGTCGATCTGGCCGACCGCAGGGCGCTGGAGCGGTACCGGCCGGCGGACCCGGCCGTGGTCGCGGAGGCGCGGCGGCTGAAGGAGGCCGCGCTGCTGGACTTCGGGCTGACGGAGTCGGCGGTGGCGTCCTGGCTGTACGCGAAGTGCCATCACCAGATCCCGACCACGGCGGTGGACACGGGGGCCGTGGTCGCCTCCGGTGACGGCTCCTGCCTGCTGCTCTTCAACCCGGACTTCTTCGTCGGACTCGGCCTGGACGGCGTGAAGTTCGTGCTCTTCCACGAGGCACGGCATCTGGTGCAGCGCCATCTGTTCGCCGACCTGGAACTGCGCGACGACCCGGTCTTCGAGCTGGCCGCCGAGGTCTCCATCAACCATGTCGCCCTGGTCCGCCTCGGCCGCACCGGACTGCCCCTGCTGAACGGCCGGCCGACAGGCATCGACCCACGCGAGATCCACGGCCTGTACCGCGAGGACCTCACCGCGCACGGCCTGGAGCCGGTGCCGTACGGGGAGTTCGTCGCGACCGACATGAAGGTCTACGGCGAGCTGAAGCGGATGCGGCACCCTCCGGTCCCGGAGCGGCACCTGTGCGTGCACCTGGTGGACGGGTGGGTACCGGCCGACCAGGAGACGGTGGACGCGGTGGCGTCGTCCGCGCTGCTGAACTCGCTGCTGGCGGCCCGGCGCGGACACACGGGTGCGGAGCGGGAGTTGCTCGACCTGATGGGCCGCACCGAGGACGGTTCCGCGCGGGCCGGCCGGATCTGGGGGAACCTCGGAGCGGGCGTCCTGCGCGGCGAGACGGCACGCACGCATACGGTCCACTGGTGGCAGCGCTGGCTCGTCGACGTCCTCGGCTCGAAACTGCGCGACGGCGAGCGCCTGGTGTACCCGAAGAAGCGCGGCGCCCTCCTCGCGGCCCTCGGCCAGGACCCGATGCTCTCGCGCCGCGGCCCGGTCCGGGACAAGGTCCTGGTCATCGCGTACGACACCTCGGGCTCGATGCCGCACCAGGTGATCACCTGGCTCACCGAACTCGTCGGCCGCATCGACGGGGTCGAGGCGCACTGGCTGTCCTTCGACGCGGTGGTGATGCCGTTCAGGCCGGGCGAGCGGGTCTACGGCGGTGGCGGCACCAGCTTCCAGGTCGTCGCGGACTACGTGGAGGGGCGTACCGAGGTGAACGGCCGGCGGTTCGACGTCACCCCGGACGCGGTCGTGATGGTCACCGACGGGCACGCGCCGCCGGTCACGCCCGCCGAGCCGGACAAGTGGATCTGGCTGATCACCGAGGGCGGCAGCGAGTGGCCCGAGACGCACAACCCGGCGATGGACTGCCATCGCGTCACGACAGGATCGACGTAAATGACCACGGAGACAGGGCAGTTGACGACCCCGGAGACCGGGCACGGTCGGCGTGAGCCGTCGCGTCTGGAGGCGTTCATCGACGCGATGATCGACATCGGGCAGACCGGGCAGGTCTTCGGCGAGCACGGCATCGGCAAGACGGCGACGTTCTTCGCCCACATCGGCCGCGCCCACCCGGACACCGCGCTGGTCTACGTCCCGGCGGCGAATCTCACACCGGACGACCTGCTCGTCAACGCGCCGGTGCGGGACCCGCACACCGGCGAACTCGTGCTGCGCCAGCTGGTGATGAGCCAGTTGAAGCCGGGCACGCCGTTCGTGCTGCTCATCGACGACTCGTTGCAGGCGGGCGACACGATCCAGTCGCAGCTGATGCAGATCGCCTGCAACTGGACGCTGGGCGAGCACGATCTGCGGGCGCTCGGCTGCGTCGGTGTCTTCCTCACGGACAACGAGTCGCTGTCCGAGACCTCGGCCCGGCGCGGTGATCTCGCGCTGCTCGACCGCATGGTCACGATGCGGATCACGGCCAACGACACGTCCTGGCGCCGGCATCTGGCCGCCAAGTACCGCCCCTGGGACCTCAGTTCGGTGTTCAGTGTCTGGGCGTCGCTCTCGCCGGCGCTGCGCGAACTGCTGTCCCCGCGCACGCTGGACCACGTCCTGGCCAACGCGAAGGAGGGCTTCCCGCTCCGCTGGGGACTTCCCCTGATCGACGGCGAGCGGCTGCGGCTGGCCGAGCCGGGCCCGGACGGCAAGCCCGGGCAGAACCGCACGGCGGAGATCCTGGACCGCATCGCCGAGGCCCTGGGCGTCCCCAACCCGGCCACGATCCCCGACCCGGTACGGCAGGTGGTGCGGGCCGCGCTGCGCAACCGCTGGACGGTGCTGCTCCAAGGGCCGCCCGGGTGCGGCAAGACGGAGCTGGTCCGGGAGACGGTCCGCGCGGGCCTCGGCCGGGAGCCGCTGTACTTCTCGCTCCCGGTGACTAACGTCGAGGACCTGTGCGCCCCGATCCCGTCGCCGGACGGCACCCTGGACAACCTGCTGGCGGCGAACTTCACCGGGCCCGGCCCCAAGGCGATCGTGTGGGACGAGTACAACCGCCCCAAGGACAAGGCCGCGTTCGCCAAGCTCATGGAGATCACCCAGGAGTGGTCGCTGGCCGGGCGGCGGATCGAGAACCTCAGGGCACAGATCGCCGTCCAGAACCCGCCGTACCACCTCGGCCGCAAGCTGCTCGTCTCGCGCAACAACATCGCCCAGGCGACGAGGTTCACGGCCTCGCTGACGGTGGAGCCGGAGGACATCCCGGCGAACGAGTGGCTGCTCGCGCGCTACGGCTCGGACGCGGAGACGGTGCTGGAGTGGTGGAAGCACGACATCGACGACGAGGGCCGCGCCTGGATCACCAAGCGCACGCTGGAGCGGCTCATCAAGCTGCACCGGCGGGGGCTGCCGCTGGAGATGGCGACGGTCTACCTCGGCGACGGCGAGTACGCGCCCGTGCCGCTCACCGCCCTGATCGACCGCTTCAAGGGCCGCCCGGTGACGGGCCTGCGTGAAATGGCCCGTGACGCGGACCTCTGGGAGGCCCGGCTGCGCCGAGCCGCCGAGCACACCGACGAGGGCGGCGACGACAGTGACGTGGTCCACCAGATCCTCGCCAACGCGGAGCTCTCCCAGCTGAAGAAGCACCGCGCGGTGGTGGCCCGCATGGTGGCCCTGCTGCCGGCGAAGCTCCGGGCGACGTATCTGGTGGGGGCGTCGGAGCCGCAACAGCGGTTCTGGACGGACGTCTTCACGGGGTTGGCGCGTCGCTGACCCCGTGCTCGGCCTCCCCCGGCCGCGCCGTGCGGTGCACGCTGCGTACGGCGGCCACGTCGGGAGCGAGCAGGGGCGCGGGGATGTGGGCGGTAAGTGCTTCCAGGCGGCGTTTGACGCTGGCGGCGATCCCCTGGCCGAGGACGAAGCGGGTGGGGGTGATCGCGCGGGGTGCCGTGTCGAGGAGGCGGTGGGCCTCGCGGCTGCGCATCCCCGTGTGGGACAGGACGAGATGGGTGAGGCGGTGCTCGGCGGCCACGAGGGCTTGGGAGATGCTCTCGGCGGCGGTCAGATCGACGTGGTTGTCGGCCGCGCCGAGCACGGCCGCCGCTCGCACCCGCCCGAGGTCCAGCAGACCGACCCCGGCCGCGGTGGCGGCGGTCACCAGCCGCGCCGCGACCCGCGGGCCGATGCCGTTGCTGGCGACGGACAGCCGTGTGAGCCGTCCGTGCGGCCCCTGTTGCAGGGCGTCGGCCAGGAGGAGGGCGCCCTGGTCCCCCAACCCGGCAGCGGATACGTAGAGTTCGTCGATCGCGCCCGCCGCGATGACAGCGGCGAGGGGTGCGGCACCATCCGCGCCGAGCGGGTTGCCGCCGACGAAGAGCCGCTCGATGCGGCGCCCATTGCCGGCGGCGGCGAGCAGCGCATCGGCGAGAACGAGAACCCCCGCCGGATCGATCCCGGTCTGCACGAGGTCGAGCGTGCGCAAAGACCGCGCGGACTCGATGAGTTCGGCCGCCGCCCGCCCGCCACCGCTGCCCAGCGGATTGCGCTTGAGCCACACCCCGGTGACGACCTGCGGCGAGGCGCGCAACTGGTCGGCGATCCGGCAGGCACCACCGGCCGTGATCCCGTTGCAGCCGAGATAGAGCGTCTCGACCTCACCGCTCCCACCGGCCACGACCTCGGCACCCTCGTCACCGAGCCCGTCCGTGCCGAGCAGCAAGTGCCGTACGGGAGACGGCCCTTGGGCCAGTGCCTCGGCGACCAGCGCGGCGCCCTCCGCCCCCAGGTCCTGCTTGCACAGGTCGAGCCGCCCGTCGGGCAACGCCGTCCCTACGGCGAAGTCGAGCCGCTCTCCGGCGGGCCGGCCCGCCCTCAACCAGTCGAGCAGCGGGCCGAGTTCGGCGACGGGCCGCGGCGGGACATGGACCACACCGGCAAAGCCGATCGCCGGGGGACGGGGGGACACCGGGGCTGCCGATTCCGGGGCGGTCGGTGCGGGCATCGGAACCGACTCGCCCGACGCGGACCCCGAAGCCGTCGCCTCCGGGCCGACCGGCGCAGCCGTCGGACGCGACTCGCCCACGTCCGGCACCGGAGATTCCGTCGCCCCCTGCCCCGGACCCGCCCCAGAAGATCCCTCCAGGTCCCCGGTGTTCTCCATGCCCCCGCTCACCACGCCGCCTCCCGATAGTCCTTGAGGAACACCCCGGACACCGGGTCCCCGGACTCACCGCGCACGATCGGGTCGTAGACGCGGGCCGCGCCGTCCACGATGTCGAGCGGTGTGCGGAAGCCGGCCTCGGCCATGCGGCCCTTCTTGGGGGCGGGGTTCTCGTCGGTGATCCAGCCGGTGTCGACGGCGCACATGTGGACGCCCTGGTCGGCGAGTTCGGCGGCGCTGGTGCGGGTGAGCATGTTGAGCGCGGCCTTGGCCATGTTGGTGTGGGGATGGCCGGCCGTCTTGTTCCGTACGGCGAACCGGCCCTCCACCGCGGTGACGTTGACGACGTATCTGCGCGGACGCGGCGAGGCGAGCAGCAGGGGCAGCAGGCGGTCGCAAAGGAGGGCGGGGGCAAGGGCGTTGACGAGCTGGGTCTCCAGGACCTCGGCCGGGTCGAGGGCGCCGAGCCGGGCCGACCAGGAGTTCTCCGGAGACGGGTCGGGCAGCAGCCCGGCCTCGTCGGCCTCGCGCAGCACGACGGGCAGCGCCGACGCCCCGCCCGCGAGCATCCGCATCGGGGTGAAGCCGGGCGCCTGCCGTGCCCCCTCCGGCAGCGCGTCCCGCTCCCCAGCGGCCAGCAGCGCGTACGACTGCGGAGGGCGCCGTACGGTCTGCGCGGCGTTGTTGACGAGGATGTCCAGCGGCTCGCCCGCCTGCCTCAACTCCTCACACAGGCCCAGTACTTGACGCGGATCGCGGAGGTCGACGGCGAGCACCGTCAGCCGGTCCAGCCATTTCTCGCTGCCCGGCTCGGCGCGGAAACGGTGTACCGCATCGTGCGGGAAGCGCGAGGTGACCAGCACGTCCGCGCCGTCCCGCAGCATCATCAGCGCCAGCTGGAAACCGATCTTCACCCGCCCGCCGGTGAGCAGCACCCGGCGCCCGCTCAGATCCGTACGCAGCGCCCGGCGCGCGGAGTTGTCGGCGGCGCAGTCCGGACACAGCCGGTGGTAGAAGGAATCCACCTGTCGATAGGGCGACTTGCAGACATAGCAACCGCGCGGCCTGCGGTAGACACCACCCGCGTCCGCACGCCCCGCGACCTCACGCGCGAGGCCCAGCGGAGCGTCCTCGCGTCGGTCGACCGCCCCCGTCGCGGTCGCCGCCATCGTCGCCGCGTCGGACGCGGACACGTCGGCACCGCGGGCCTTGCGGCGCCGCAGCCGGCCGTCCCGGGCGAAGGACGCGGCGACCTGTTCCGCGCGCAGGCGCACCGGATCGTCGACGGGCAACTCCCGCAGCCTGCCCACCGCATGGTGGAAGGCGGCCAGTTCCGCCTCGGTGATCCCGCCCTCGTCAGTCATCGCTTCCCGCCCCGGCCGTGCCATGAAGTGGGCCCCGGCCGGATTCGAACCGGCGTGACCGCCCTGAGAAGGCGGCGAGTCTGCCTCTGCTCTACAGGGCCCCCGAACGCAGCCCGGGGATCGGATTCGAACCGATGTGATTCGTCAGAGCACGACGTGCGCCTGCCTCTGCGCTACGCCCGGGTGCGCCCCCGGATCCTAGCCGCACTCCCCCGCGCGCACCGCACCGATAAACGCCCCCGTCAGCGGGAGCCCCGTCTTATCTCCAGGCGTTCCTTCTCCGACAGACCGCCCCACACACCGAAGCGTTCGTCGTTGTCGAGGGCGTACTCCAGGCAGGCGGAGCGGATCGGGCACATGCCGCAGATCCGTTTGGCTTCCCTGACGGAGCTGCCCGGTTCGGGGAAGAAGAAGTCCGCCCCGGTCTGCGCGCACAACGCCTCCTGCTGCCAGTCCAGGTCGGGCGAGGTGATCGTGTCGATGTGCATGGGCAGGATCGTGCCGTGCGGCGAAAAACGTTCGATCAACGCGGGATCAACGCCACGCTCCGAGGCCTCCGGCCGCCCCGATGATGGCCCCTCCGCCCGCACCGGCGCACGGCGGCGCGCGGAACCGGTATGAAAACACGGAGAACTTCAGCGGTCACCGAGGGTGACCGACACCGTATGCCCGAACCGGGGCCGCACCCCGGCAGCGATTGTCAGTGGGCGGTGCAAGACTCGGCAGTGCAGAGAACGGGACCCTTCAATGAGGAGGGCAATAATGCTCACCACCCGTTTCGTCAACGGCGCTCCCAACTGGCTGGACGTCGGCTCGCCCGACTTCGACGGCGCCATCTCCTTCTACGGCGGTCTCTTCGGCTGGCAGTTCCAGTCGGCGGGACCCGAGGCCGGCGGCTACGGCTTCTTCCAGCTGGACGGCAGGACGGTCGCCGGCGGCATGCCCCTGCCCCCGGAGCATGCCTCGTCCGCCTGGACCGTGTACTTCCAGAGCCCGGACGCGGAGGCCACGGCCAAGGCGGTGGAACAGGCGCACGGCACGGTCCTGTTCCAGCCCATGGACGTGATGGGCGAGGGACACATGGCGGTCCTCGCCGACCCGGCGGGCGGCGCGTTCGGCATCTGGCAGCCGGGCCGGACCAAGGGGGTCGACGTCGCGGGCGACCCCGGTTCGCTGACCTGGGTCGAGCTGTACACGCCGGACGTGGCCGCGGCGGCCGCGTTCTACTACGCCTCGCTCGGTCTGGAGACCTCGGCCGCACCCATGGCGGGCGGCGACTACACCTGTCTCAACCCTGCCGGTGCCGGTGAGGACGCGATGTTCGGCGGTGTCGTCCTGCTCGACTTCGACCCGACCGGGGCTGTCTCGGGGGCGTACTGGCTGGCGTACTTCGAGGTGGCCGACGTGGACGCCACCGCGGCGAAGGCGCTGGAGACGGGCGGCGAGGTCACCATGCCGGCCACCAGCATGGAGGGCGTCGGCCGCATGGCCCAGCTCACCGACCCGCAGGGCGCCCGCTTCGCGATCATCAAGAGCGAGCCGCCACAGGGCTGACGAGGCCCCGGGTCGGCGGGTCGGCGGGTCGGCGGGTCGGCGGGTCGGCGGGTCGGCGGGTCGGCGGGTCGGCGGGCCAGTCCTACGCCGACGTACGGGCCCGGCTCACGTACGGGCCCGGCTCACGCGGAGGCGCGGTGGATCAGTGTGGTCGGCAGGATCACGCTGGACGGCGCGCCTCCGATGCCGTCCCGGACCGCCCGGCGGTCGAGCCCGCGCAGCAGCAGGCGGGCCATCAACCGCCCCATCTCCTCTATGTCCTGACGGACCGTCGTGAGCGGCGGCTCGGTCTGCTCGGCGACCGGAAGCATGTCGTCGAAGCCGATCACCGCCACGTCCTCGGGCACCCGCAGCCCCTCCTCGCGCAGCACCTTCAGGGCGCCGTAGGCGGTGAGGTCGTTGGCGGCGAACACGGCGTCCACGTCGGGGCAGTTGCCGAGGAGTTCCCGCATCGCGCGCTCGCCGCCGCCCGGGGTGAAGTCGCTCTCGACGATCAGCCGCGGATCGACGTCGACCATGACGTCCCGGAACCCGTCGAGCCGGTCCACCGCGGACGTCTGGTCGAGCGCGCCGGTGATGTGCGCGATCCGGGTGCGGCCGAGTCCGACGAGATGCCGTACGGCCTCGCGGGCGCCGCCCCGGTTGTCGCAGTCGACGTACACCGTGGGCCCCGACGCGCGTGTCCCCTCGCTCCAGGAGGGCCGGCCGCCGAACACCGTCGGGACACCGGCCCGTTGGATCAGTCCGGGCAGCGGGTCGTCGAGGTGCAGGGAGAAGACGAGCGCGCCGTCCACGTGGCCGCCGGCGAGATAGCGGCCGACACGGGCGTGGTCGGCGCGGCCTTCGGTGAGGAGCAGTACGAGTTGGGAGTCGTGGGCGGTCAACTCCTTGCTGATACCCCTGAGTTGCATGGCGAAGAACGGGTCGGCGAAGACGCGGGTCTCCGGTTCCGCGATCACCACGGCGATGGCGTCGTGCCGCTTCGTCACCAGACTCCGGGCGGCCTGGTTGGGGACGTACCCGAGTTCCTCCACGGCTTGTCGGACCCGCTCGACGAGCGATTCCCGCACCCCGTCCCCGCCGTTGACCACCCGGGAAACGGTGGCCCGCGACACCCCCGCCCGCGCGGCCACGGCCTCCAGCGTGGGACGCGGTGTTGTCTCGGTCACTTCTGGTCCCCCCTTGATGATGCGGATCAGGATAGCCGCGGCCGAACCGGACGGTGAGAGCGCTCCCAGATCGGCGAGATCCCCTTGCCTGCGAGCGGTTCACCCCAACAGATCCACCCGTCGTCCCAGCCCGTCCCGCTCCGCCCGCTGGTACGCCAGCCATGCCAGCGCCAGGTCCTGCCACGGCAGCCCGACGGGGGCGTAGACGGAACGCGCACCGGCGTCCGTCCGTCCCGGATGGTCGCCGCGCAGTACGTCGCCGAGCGTGGTGTCGATGTCCGTCGGGGTCAACGCGCCCACGGACTCGACCAGTTGCCGGTCATCGACGACGACGAGCGCCGTGTCCAGCAGGTCGGCGGCGAGTTCCCGCTTGCCCGGCTCGTCGGCGCCCAGGCTGGTGAGGTGCTGGCCCGCCCGGGTGTCCGCGAGGGACAGCAGCGGGGTGCGGGACCAGGTCGCCAGCAGGACGATGTCGGCGGCCGCGGCGATCTCCTTCGGTGAGCCCAGCACCCGGCCGCCGTGCCGTGCGGCGAACTCGGCGGCTCGGTCCAAGTCCGTGTCGTGGACGAGGAGTTCGCCGTGCTGCCGGAGCGCGCCCAGCCCCCGCACCATCAACTCGGCCTGCGCGCCCGCGCCGATGACCCCCACCACCGCGCCCTCCGCCGACCCCGCGAGGGCATGCGTGCCCAGGGCGGCCGCAAGGCCCGTGCGCCACGCGGTCACCGTCGCCGAGTCGAGCAGGGCGAGCAACTCGCCGTCCACGCCGCTGTGCAGGCAGAGCACGCCTCTCAACGCGGGCCGCGCGTCGGGGAACTTGGCGTTGACCTTCACCGTGTAGGCCTCGATGCCGGGCAGCAGTCCGGGCATCAGCGCGGTGGCCGTACCGGGGAACGGCAGGTCGGTGCGCACCCGTTGGCCCGGGATCGCCGCCGCGGCCCCCACGGCGAGGAAGCCGGCACGCAACGCGGCGAGGCAGGCCGAGGTTTCCAGCAGGGCGCCGAGGACGCTCCGGGTCAGCAGGCGAGTCATGCGCTCATGATCCGTCAGGGGCGGAGTCCGCGGCGGAACCGGTGCCGGATTCAGCGGAGGAATCCGGGGTGGCGGCCGCCTTCTTCGCCCTGCTCGGCTGCACCCTCTTCGGCTCCCCCGGCATCTTCGGGTACTCCGGCGGGTACGGCAGATCGCCCAGCCCGTGGTCGTGTTCGTCGCGGCGGGCCAGTTCGAGGAGGGCGTCCAGGGAGTAGCGGTGGTCGTCCATGTCCGCGTGCACATCGCCGAGTTCGGCGAAACGCGCCGGCATGGTCGCGAGGTCGAAGTCCCGGGGGTGCGCGGTGCCGACCTCGTCCCAGCGCAGGGGCGCCGAGACGGGGGCGTGCGGGCGGGGTCGTACGGAATAGGCGGAGGCGATGGTGCGGTCGCGGGCGGTCTGGTTGTAGTCGACGAAGATGCGCTCGCCGCGCTCCTCCTTCCACCACTTGATGGTCACCTGGTCGGGCATCCGGCGTTCCAGCTCCCGGCCGACCGCGATGGCCGCGCGGCGGACCTGGGTGAAGGTCCAGCGCGGTTCGATGGGGACGAAGACGTGCAGGCCGCGTCCGCCGGAGGTCTTGGGGAAGCCCCGCAGACCCCCGAACTCGTCGAGCACGGCGCGTAGTTCGTGGGCGGCGCGGACCGCGTCGTCGTAGTCGGTGCCGGGCTGCGGGTCGAGGTCGATGCGGAGTTCGTCGGGGCTGTCGACGTCGGCGCGGCGTACCGGCCAGGGGTGGAAGGTGAGCGTGCCGTACTGGGCGGCCCACAGGACGGCGGCCTGTTCGGTGGGGCACATCTCGTCGGCGCTGCGTCCGCTGGGGAAGGTGATGTGGGCGGTCGGGATCCAGTCGGGCATGTTCTTGGGCGCCCGCTTCTGGAAGAAGTTCTCGCCCTCGACCCCGTCCGGGTAGCGCTCCAGGGTGGTGGGGCGGTCGCGCAGGGCGCGCAGGATCCCGGGGCCGACCGCGATGTAGTACCGGGCGAGGTCCAGCTTGGTGAAGCCGCACTCCGGGAAGAAGATCTTGTCGGGACTGGACAGCCGTACGGTCCGGCCGCCCGCCTCCAGTTCCACCGCTTCGCCCATGCGAGCCACCGTAGGCCTGGCGCGCAAACATCGCATACCGGGCGACAAGCGACGTACGAGAGCAGAATCGGAACCATGGATCTGCCGGTGATGCCGCCCGTGAAGCCCATGCTCGCCAAGTCGGTGGCGAGGATTCCGCCGGGCATGCACTACGAGGCGAAGTGGGACGGCTTCCGGGCGATCGTGTTCCGGGACGGGGCCGAGGTCGAGCTGGGCAGTCGTACAGGAAAGCCGCTGACCAGGTACTTTCCCGAACTCGTCGAGGCGTTGAAGGACCGGGTGCCCGAGCGGTGCGTGCTGGACGGCGAGATCGTGATCGCGCGGGACGGGCGGCTCGACTTCGACGCGTTGACCGAGCGCATCCACCCGGCCGAGTCGCGGGTGCGGACGCTGGCCGAGCGCACACCGGCCTCCTTCGTCGCCTTCGACCTGCTGGCCCTGGCCGACGAGTCGCTGCTGGACGTCCCGCTCGGCGACCGCCGAGCACTCCTCGAACGGGCCCTGTCCGGCGCGACCGCACCCGTACATCTGGCGCCCGCGACCACCGACATCGACGTAGCGCAGCGGTGGTTCGAGCAGTACGAGGGCGCCGGGCTCGACGGTGTCGTGGCCAAACCGCTGGACCTGCGCTACCGCCAGGACGAGCGCGCCATGTTCAAGATCAAGCACGAGCGGACCGCGGACGCCGTCGTCGCGGGTTACCGCCTCCACAAGAGCGGCCCCGTCGTGGGCTCGCTCCTTCTCGGCCTCTACGACGACCAGGGCGCCCTGCAACACGTGGGGGTGTCCGCCGCCTTCACCATGAAGCGCCGCGCCGAACTCATCGACGAGCTGGCGCCGCTGCGCATGGACGACCCGACCGGGCACCCGTGGGCGGCCTGGGCGGAGGAGTCCGCGCACGAGTCGGCCCGGCTGCCGGGCGCCCCGAGCCGCTGGTCGGGCAAGAAGGACCTCTCCTGGGTGCCCCTCAGACCGGAACGGGTGGCCGAGGTGGCGTACGACCACATGGAGAACGGCGCGCGCTTCCGGCACACGGCGCGTTTCCGCCGCTGGCGCCCGGACCGCACGCCCGAGAGCTGCACGTACGCACAACTGGAGGAGCCGGTCCGCTACGACCTCGCGGAGATCCTCGGCCCGCCGGACTGACCCCTTCCGGATCTTCCGGTGGGCCGATCGGCCCATTCGACGCGCACAAACACAACCGAGCGGGTATGGCCACCAATGAACTTATAAGCGCACAATCGAAAACACAGATTTGGTGGCAACGGTGGGCATGGGACAAAGGGCGCCCCGGCGTCGCGGCGCGAGAAGAGCGGCGCTGCTGGCCGCCACGATGACGGCCTCCCTGGCGGTGGGCTGCACGGCACATCACGGCAGCCCCGTCGACGACGGTCGCGGACCGAGCCGGCCCCCTGCGCAGAGCCCGGACCAGAGCCCGAGCGCCGACGGCACGGACGCCCCCGCCGCTGGTCCGGTGCTCGCGGTGAAGATCGACAACGTGCCCGCGGCCCGCCCGCAGACGGGTCTGGACTCGGCGGACATCGTGTACGCGGAGCAGGTCGAGGGCGGGCTGAGCCGACTGATGGCGGTGTTCGCCACCAAGCTGCCCAAGTCCGTCGGGCCGGTGCGCAGCGCCCGCGTCTCCGACCTGGAGCTGCTGCGCCAGTTCGACGACCCGACGCTCGCCTTCTCCGGGGCGCAGCACAAGCTCCTGCCACTGATCGCCAAGGCACCGCTGCGATCGGCGTCGCCCGACGAGGAGGGCGCCGCCTACTACCGGGGCGTCGACAAGTCCGCCCCGCACAACCTCTTCCTCCACCCGAACAAGCTGCTCTCCTCCGCGCCCGGGGCGGCCGCCCTGACGACCGGCTTCCGCTACGGCGCGGCCCCCGCGGGCGGCAAGGCCACCGCCTCCCGCAACGTGCGTTATCCAGCGGCCCGCTTCACCTTCACCTGGTCCGGGAGCAAGCACCGCTGGCTGGTCACCGAGGACGGCACCCCCACCGTGCTGACCAACGGCAAGCGGGTCGCCCCGGCGACGGTCGTCGTCCAGTACGTCAAGATCCGCAAGTCCAAGTACCACGACGTCCTCGGCAACAACACGCCGTACACGGAGACCGTCGGCTCCGGGAAGGCGGACGTACTGCGGGACGGCCGTACGTACAGCGTCGACTGGAAGCGGCAGAAGGCCACGGACGGAACGGAGTTCACCACCGCGGACGGCAAGCCCATGAACTTCGCGAAGGGCCAGGTCTGGGTGATTTTCGCGAAGTCCTGAACATAGCCGGCCGAGGCGAGCCCCCTTAGGGGCGCGGGGAACTGCGCGACCAGCCCCCACCGACCCGCAGACAACGAACGGCCCACCCAGCGGAGCGCTACCGCTGCGCGGCAAGGGGCTCCGCAGGATTGCGGAGCCCCTCCGCCGCGTCCGAGACACGTTGGATGAGGTCAAAAAAGACGGCTTGCTCAGCGGCGGAGAGCGGAGCCAGAAAGACCTGGTTCATCCGGGCCGTGCGCACGACCAGCTTGCGGTGGGTGCGCGAGCCGTCCTCCGTGAGGCGCAGCAGAAACCGCCGGCCGTCCTGCGGATCGCGCACCTTGTCGAGGAGCCCGCGCCTGATCAGCCGGCTGATCACCTCCGCGATGGTGGACCGGTCCAGGCCCACCCGCTCCCCCACCGTGCGCTGGTCGAGCCCCGGCTCCTCGGCGAGCGCGTTGAGCACCGCGAACTGCGGGGAGGTGATCTCTTCGGACACCATGGTGTTCCACAGCAGGTAGTGCGCCTGCTGGAGTCGCCGGGCGAGGTGCCCGGGATGGGTGGTGAGGTCCACCGCGGCCATGTGCCCTCCCGACGTCAAATTCATCCGTGTACTGAACGATACCTGGACGCCCTCCGGCCGAGTCCAGCCTTGCGCACCACCATGTCTCCGTACCTGACCTCGCACTTCTCCGAGGTCTTGACGGGGAGCCCCCACAGTGGCAGCGTGAAGGAAACTTCACCGAAATGCTCAGTGCCCTGACTAACTGCTGACCGGGTGCTCGAACGGGACGGAGCTTCACGGATGGACAAGGTGGTCGCCACAGCCGACGAGGCCGTGGCCGATGTGCCGGACGGAGCGACACTCGCGGTCGGCGGCTTCGGGCTGAGCGGTGTGCCGAACGTGCTGATCCAGGCCCTCTACGAGCGCGGCGTCAGCGCCCTGGGCGTGGTCTCCAACAACTGCGGTGCGATGGAGTCCGGCCTCGCCGTCCTCCTCTCCGCCGGGCGGATCGCGCGCGTGACCGGCTCCTACATCGGCGCCAACAAGGAGTTCGCCCGCCAGTACCTCGCCGGGGAACTGGAGGTCGAGATGATCCCCCAGGGCACCCTCGCCGAACGCCTGCGCGCCGGCGGGGCGGGCATCCCCGCCTTCTACACCCCGGCAGGGGTCGGCACCCAGGTCGCCGAGGGCGGACTGCCCTGGCGCTACGACGGCTCGGGCGGCGTCACGCTCGCCTCCCCGGCGAAGGAGGTGCGGGAGTTCGACGGCACCGAGTACGTCCTGGAGCGCGGCATCCGCACCGACTTCGCGCTGGTCCGCGCCGCAAAGGGCGACCGGCACGGAAACCTCGTCTTCAACAAGTCCACCCGGAACTTCAACCCCCTCGCGGCGATGGCCGGCAAGGTGACCATCGCCGAGGTGGAGGAGCTGGTCGAGCCCGGCGAGATCGACCCGGACGCGGTGCACCTGCCCGGGATCTTCGTGCAGCGGGTGGTGGCCCTCACCCCCGAGCAGGCCGCCGACAAGCGGATCGAGCAGCGGACGGTGAGCAGCTGATGGCCTGGACACGCGAGGAGATGGCGGCCCGCGCGGCCCGCGAACTCCAGGACGGGCAGTACGTCAACCTCGGCATCGGGCTGCCGACCCTGATCCCCAACTACCTCCCGCCGGGCGTCGAGGTGATCCTCGAATCCGAGAACGGCATCCTGGGCACCGGCCCGTATCCCACCGAGGACCAGGTCGACCCGGATCTGATCAACGCCGGCAAGGAGACCGTGACGGTCCTGCCGGGCGCCTCCTTCTTCGACTCCGCGCTCTCCTTCGGGATGATCCGGGGCGGGCACATCGACGTCGCCGTGCTGGGTGCGATGCAGGTGTCGGCGGGCGGTGACCTGGCGAACTGGGCGATCCCCGGGAAGATGATCACCGGGATCGGCGGGGCGATGGACCTCGTGCACGGTGCCCGCACGGTCATCGTCGTCATGACCCATGTGGCCAAGGACGGCTCTCCGAAGATCCTCTCGGAGTGCGCGCTGCCGCTCACAGGCAAAGCGTGTGTGAACCGAGTCATCACCGATCTGGGCGTGATCGACGTGTCACCCGAGGGCCTCGTGTTGATCGAGACCGCGCCCGGTGTGGGCGTCGAGGAGATCGTCGCCAAGACCGACGCGAAACTCACCGTCACGGAGGGCCTCCTGTGAACCCGGTTTACATCGTCGACGCCGTCCGCACCCCCATCGGCAGGTACAGCGGAGGGCTCGCCTCCGTCCGCCCCGACGACCTCGCCGCCCACGCCATCCGCGAACTCCTCGCCCGCACGCCCGACTTGGACCCGTCCCGCATCGAGGACGTGTACTTCGGCAACGCCAACGGCGCCGGCGAGGAGAACCGCAACGTCGCCCGCATGGCAGGCCTCCTCGCGGGCCTGCCCACCTCCGTGCCGGGCGTGACGGTCAACCGGCTGTGCGCCTCCGGCCTCGAAGCGGTCATCCAGGCGGCCCGCGCGATCGCGGTCGGGGACGCCTCCATCGCCGTAGCGGGTGGTGTGGAGTCGATGACCCGCGCGCCGTACGTCCTGCCCAAGTCGGACCGGCCCTTCCCCGCCGGGCACACCGAGTTGTACTCGACCACGCTCGGCTGGCGCATGACCAACCCGGCCATGAACCCGGAGTGGACCATCCCGCTCGGTGAGAGCGCGGAGTTGATCGCCGACAAGCACAAGATCGGGCGTGAGCAGCAGGACGAGTTCGCGCTCGCGAGTCACCAGAAGGCGGCCCAGGCGCAGGCCGCAGGCCTCTTCGACGGCGAGATCGCACCCGTGTCGATCCCGCAGCGCAAGGGCGACCCGGTCGTCTTCGGCGCCGACGAATCCGTACGGGCGGACGCGTCCCTCGCCGCCATGGCCAAGCTGAAGCCGTCTTTCCGTACGGAGAACGGGACGGTGACGGCGGGTAACGCCTCCCCCCTCAACGACGGTGCCGCGGCCCTGTTGTTGGTGGACGAGGAGGGGCTCAGGGCGACCGGCCGCCAGCCTCTCGCCCGCGTGTCCGCCACCGGTGTCTCGGCGATCGATCCGCAGTACTTCGGACTCGCCCCGGTCGAGGCCGTCAACCGCGCACTCACCAAGGCGGGCAAGGGATTTGACGACCTGTCAGTCCTCGAACTGAACGAGGCCTTCGCCACGCAGGTGCTCGGATGTGTCGCGGAGTGGCCCGAGTTCGACCCCGCGATCCTCAACCCGCAGGGCGGCGCCATCGCCCTCGGGCACCCGCTCGGCGCCTCCGGTGCCCGGCTCGCGGGCACCGTCGCCCACCAACTCGCCCGCAAGAGCACGGGAGTTGGAGTCGCCACCCTCTGCATCGGCGTAGGTCAGGGCCTGGCCCTCGTCCTCGAACGGTAGGAACTCGAACGGTAGGAAGGCCCATGGCTCTCACCCAGCACGACATCGACCTCGAAATAGCGGCCGAGCACGCGACGTACGAGAAACGGGTCGCCGACGGCGCGCCGGTCGAGCACCACCCGCGCCGCGACTACGCCCCGTACCGCTCCTCGTTGCTCCGCCACCCGCAACAGCCGCCGGTCACCATCGACGTCTCCAAGGACCCGGAGCTGGTGGAGCTGGCCTCGCCCGCGTTCGGCGAGCGGGACATCACGGAGATCGACAACGACCTGACGAGGCAGCACAACGGGGAGCCGATCGGTGAGCGGATCACCGTCTCCGGGCGGCTGTTGGACCGGTCCGGGCGGCCGATCCGCGGTCAGCTGGTGGAGATCTGGCAGGCCAACTCGGCCGGCCGGTACGCGCACCAGCGTGAGCAGCACGACGCCCCGCTGGACCCCAACTTCACCGGTGTGGGGCGCACGTTGACCGACGACGACGGCGGCTACCGCTTCACCACCGTCCAGCCGGGCCCCTACCCCTGGCGCAACCACGTCAACGCCTGGCGCCCGGCGCACATCCACTTCTCGATGTTCGGCACGGCGTTCACGCAGCGGCTCGTGACACAGATGTACTTCCCGAGCGACCCGCTCTTCCCGTACGACCCGATCATCCAGTCGGTGACGGACGACGCGGCCCGGCAACGCCTCGTCGCGACGTACGACCACGGCCTGTCGGTGCCCGAGTTCTCGATGGGCTACCACTGGGACATCGTGCTCGACGGCCCGCACGCCACCTGGATCGAAGAAGGACGCTGACCAGCCATGACGAAGATCGACACGAGCCGTCCGGAGTCCGTGCTGCCGACCCCGTCGCACACGGTCGGCCCCTTCTACGGCTACGCGCTGCCGTTCCCCGGAGGCGGTGACATCGCGCCGGTCGGGCACCCGGACACGATCACCGTCCAGGGGTACGTCTACGACGGCGAGGGCACACCGCTGCCGGACGCCTTCGTCGAACTGTGGGGGCCCCACCCCGAGGGCAACCTGTCCACGACCGACGGCTCGATCCGGCGCGACCCGGCCAGCGGCGGCTATCTCGGCCGCAACGGCGTGGAGTTCACCGGCTGGGGCCGTATCCAGACCGACGCCAACGGCCACTGGTACGCGCGGACGCTACGGCCCGGCGCGCGCGGCCTGAGCGCCCCCTACTTGAGCGTGTGCGTCTTCGCGCGCGGACTGCTGGTGCACCTCTTCACCCGGATCTATCTCCCGGGCGACGAGGCCGCGCTCGCCGCGGACCCGCTGCTGTCCGGGCTGGACGCGGCGCGGCGCGACACGTTGATCGCGACGGACGACGGCAGGGGCACATACCGTTTCGACATCCGCCTTCAGGGCGAAGGCGAAACGGTCTTCCTGGAGTTCCAGTGACAGCTGCCGACCCGTCGGACACCGGCCTGCTCGCCCCCGGGTGGGCCGGCTCCCCCGCCGCGTCCACGACGAGCGACACCGCGTATCTACGGGCCCTGCTCGACGCGGAGTCCGCTCTCACCCGCGCCCAGTCCGCCCTGGGTCTCGCACCCGCCGAAGCAGCGACGGCGGTGACGACGGCGGCCGACGCGAACCTCTTCGACGTACGGTCCCTCGTGGAACGGTCCAGGACCGGCGGGAACCCGGTGATCCCGCTGGTCGCGGACCTGACGAAGGCGGTCGGCGGGGAGTACGGCCCGTACGTCCACCGGGGCGCGACCAGCCAGGACATCATGGACACGGCGACGATGCTGGTCGCAGCCCGCACGTTGGATCCGGTCCTCGGCGACCTCACCCGCACGGAGCGTGCGCTGTCGGCGCTGGCCACCGCCCACCGTGACACAGCGATGCCGGGCCGGACACTCACCCAGCACGCCGTACCGACGACCTTCGGGCTGAAGGCCGCCGGGTGGCGGTCGCTGGTGCTCGACGCGCGGGATCGCGTACGGGTGGCAAGGGGTGCGCTGCCCGTCCAACTCGGGGGCGCGGCAGGCACGTTGGCCGCCTTCACGGCGTACGGCGCCGAGGACCCGCTCGCACTGCCGGACGCGTACGCCCGTGAACTCGGCTTGACCGCCCCCCTGTTGCCCTGGCACACACTGCGGACGCCGATCGCCGATCTCGCCGGGTGCCTGGCCTTCGCGGCGGGCGCGCTGGGCAAGGTAGCCGCCGACGTACTCGTCCTGTGCCGTACGGAGATCGCCGAGGTCTCCGAGGGCAGCGGCGGCGGCTCGTCGGCCATGCCCCACAAGGCGAATCCGGTACGGTCCACGCTGATCGCCGCCGCCGCACGGCGGGCACCGCAGCTCGCGGCCGTCCTCTACGGCTCACTGGTCGCCGAGGACGAGCGGCCGGCCGGGGCCTGGCACGCCGAGTGGGAACCGTTGCGGGAGCTGCTACGGCTGGTCGGCGGTGCGGCGCGCGACGCCGCCGAGCTGACCGAGGGGCTGCGGGTGCACCCGGACGTGATGCGTGAACACCTGGATCTCACCCATGGGTTGATCGTCTCCGAGCGGCTGTCCGCCGAACTGGCGCCGCTGCTGGGCCGGGCCCGGGCGAAGGAACTGCTCACGGAGGTGGCCCGGCGGACGTACTCCGAAGGCCGTCCGCTGGCCGAACTTCTCGCCGGTGAACCGGAGTTGAAGGACCTCGACCTCTCCGCGCTGACCGACCCCGCCCGTTACACGGGTTCCGCCGGAGCCCTCACCGACCGTGCGTTGGAGCGACGTTGACCGAGAAATTCCTCAACTTCCGTGCCGAGGGCCCCGATTCCGCGCCCCCGCTGCTGCTCGGGCCCTCGCTGGGCACGTCGTACGCCCTCTGGGACAAGGTCGCGCCCGAACTCTCCGTCACCCACCGGGTGATCCGCTGGGACCTGCCCGGGCACGGTGGTTCGGCACCCGGTCTGATCGGTCCCGGGGCGACGGTAGGAGTCCTCGCGGACCTGGTGCTCGCGCTCGCCGACTCCCTCGGGATCGAGCAATTCGCCTACGCGGGCGTGTCGTTGGGCGGTGCGGTCGGCCTGCATCTCGCCGTACATCACCCCGAGCGGGTCGCGTCGCTCGCCGTCATCTGTTCCTCGGCCCACTTCAACGGGTCGAAGCCGTGGGAGGAACGGGCCGCGCGGGTACGGAACGAGGGGCTGGCCTGGCTCGTCGAGAGCGCCGACTCCCGTTGGTTCACGCCCGGGTTCACCGTCCCGGAGCTGGTGGCCGACCAGCGTGACGCCGACCCGGCCGCGTACGCCGCGTGCTGTGACGCGCTGGCCGCGTACGACCTGCGGTCGCGGCTCTCCGAGATCAGTGCGCGGACGCTGGTGATCGCGGGGCGCGAGGACCCGGCGACCCCGCCCGCGCATCTGCGGGAGATCGCGGACGCGGTGCCGGGCTCGGCCCTCGTGGAGATCCCGGGCGCTTCCCATCTGGCGCCTGCGCAGTGCCCGGAGGCCGTCCTCACCGCGCTGCGCGCGCACCTCGGCGGGGGTGCGAGGCTGGGGATGGCGGTGCGGCGGGAGGTGCTCGGTGATGCCCACGTGGACCGGGCGCAGGCTCGGCAGACGCCGTTCACCGCGCGGTTCCAGGACTTCATCTCGCGGTATGCGTGGGGGGAGATCTGGACCGATCCGACGTTGACGCGGCGCGAGCGGAACATGGTCACGCTGACGGCGTTGGTTGCGGGTGGGCATTCCGACGAGTTGGCGATGCATGTGCGGGCGGCTCGGCGTAATGGGCTCACGGTGGAGGAGATCGGGGCGGTGTTGATGCAGAGCGCGGTGTATTGCGGGGTGCCTGCGGCGAACTCGGCGTTTGCTGTGGCGCAGCGGGTGTTGGAGGAAGAGGGCGACTAAGGGGGCGGGGCTACTTGTTGTGCGTCGTCTACGGCTGCGTCGTGGCTGGTCGCGCAGTTCCCCGCGCCCCTTAGAAACGCAGGCCGACCCGAGTTCTTAGGACGCGGGGAACTGCGCGCGCCCGAAAAATGCAGGCCGACCCATGTCTTTAGGGGAACGAAAAACTGCGCGGGCCTAAAACGCGGGCCAGCTCATGCTTTAGGGGCACCAGGAACCGGGCGGGCCTTAAAACGCAGGCCAGCCCACGCCTTTAGCGACACCAGGAACCGCGCGAGCCTCAAAACGCAGGCCAGCCCACGCCTTTAGGGGCGCGGGGAACTGCGCGACCAGCCCCCACCGGCCCGCGGACAAAGAACAACTCACCGCAGCCCCCTTCCCGTCTCCAAAACCTCCCGCGCCTGTGTCACCAAGCCGTCCGCCCCGCACGAACGCGCAAGCGTCAGGCCCCTGTTGATCTCCGCCACCGACCGCGCGGCGATGCCGTACTCGACCCGCGCCGCCGCATGCTCGTACTGGCACGGCGAGGACTCCAGGTAAGCGACAGCCTGCGCCGCGAGGCGCACCGCACGCTGCCCCGTTTCCAGCGAAGCGGCACAGCGGAGGGCCTCGCCGATCGCCGTGTCCGTGCCGAAGTGTTCGGCCTGGCGGCGGGCGTCGGAGGCGAGTTGGGCCGCGCGGGTCGGGTCCTCGACGGCGAGGGCGCGGGCCAGGTCCACGGCCCAGGGCACGAGGACCGGGTTGTGGTGGCCGCGTACGGTCGCCGCCTTCGCGGCCTGTTCCAGTTCGTTGATGCCGTCCTTCGTGTTGCCGACGGCGAGCAGCAGCCGGCCACGCACGCAGCGCGGGTCGGGCAGCACGATGGTGGACGGGTACGGCGGTGCGAAGCCGTACTGTTCGGCGGTCGCCCAGGCCTCCTCGACATGGCCGCGGGCGAGCAGGGTGTCGACCAGGTTGCAGGTGGCCGACCAGTACAGGGGCAGTCCGCGGCCGACGCGTTCGGCGAGGCGCAGGGACTCGCGCAGCGAGGTCTCGGCCTCGCGGAGGCGGCCGCGCCTGCGGTGGCCGAGGCCGATGTAGGCGTGCGCCAGGGAGAGGTGGCCGCCGCTCCAGCCGGCGGACACGTAGGCGCGCAGGGCTTCGTTGTAGAGGCTCTCCGCGCGGTCCAGGCGGTCCGTGTAGGCGTACGCGCTGGCCAGCATCATGAGGATCTCGATGCCCCACTCGGTGTCGGTCCAGCCGAGTCCGGGGGCGAGCCGTCCGTTGACGAGGGCGCGGTCGCAGACCTCGGCGACCTCCTCGGCGTTCTCGCCGTGGGTCATGGCGTCGAAGCCGCGCAGGATCAGCAGGGCGCGCTCGGAGTTGTCCCGTCCGGTGCAGGTGCCGGCGAGTGCGGCGAGCCGCTCGGAGCGTCCCGGGGAGATGCCCTCGCCCGCGTGGATGCCCTCCCACATGAACTGCACGGCCTGGAGCCGCATCCGGGCGGCGCCCGGTTCGTACCGGGCGGCCTCCGCCTCGACGGTGCGGACGGCCTCCTCCAGTTGGTTGTTGTGGAGCAGTGCCTGGGACAGCCGGAAAACGGCGTCCACGCGTGCGTGGCCGTCGAGGCCGGGCATGCCGAGGGCGGTCTGGAGGTGGCCGATGGTGGTGGCGGGCGCGGTGAGCAGGGTGGCACAGCCCAGTTCGAAGAGCACGTGCGCGTGGGTCTCGGCGAGCGGCGGCTCCAGGAGGGCGCGCTCCAGGCAACGGCGGGCCGCGTCGGGGGCGCCGATGGAGAGGTGTTCGCGGGCCGCCTCGCGCAGCTGCTCGACGAGTTCCTGGTCGTCGTCCGGGTGCACCTTGAGGAGGTGCCGTGAGGCGGCGGCCGCGCCGAGCCCGGAGTCGGTGACGACCTGGGCGGCGATGCCGTGCATGGCCGTCCGCACACCGCCCGGGATGGAGTCGTAGACGTCGCTCGCGATCAGCGGGTGGACGAACTCCAGCTCGCCGGCGCCGGCCTGGGACGCGGCGGGGTCGGGCGCGGTGAGGATGCGGTCGGTGCGCAGCAACTCGGCGCAGCGGCCCGCCTCTTCGCGGCTCATGGTGGCGAGCTTGGCGACCAGGCTGACGGAGATGCCGGTGCCGAGGATGGCGGCGGCCCAGGCGAACCGGGTGGCTTCGAAGCCCAGGTCGTCCAGGCGGGCGAGCAGTCCGCCGCCGCGCGCGGAGCGGTTGAGCTCGCGCAGTTCGGCGGCCGAGTCCTCGACGGGTGCGAGGCCGCTGTCCTTCACCTTGGCGAGGAGTTCGACGGTCTCGTACGGGTTGCCGTCGGTGACCGCCCACACCTCGCGGCAGAACGCGCCGTCGGCGTGCGGGCCGAGGGTGGCGCGGGTGAGCCCCGCGGTGGCCGGCGGGGTGAGGGAGTTCAGGAGGGTGGCCGGTGGGCCCGCGGCTTCGGCGATCGTGTCCAGGTAGCGGGCGCTCTCGCCGCTGACCTCGCCGGGCCTGCGGGCGACGACGAGCAGGACGGACAGGTCGTCGAGGCGCTCGGCGAACGCGGCGAGCCAGCGCAGGGTCTCCTGGTCGGCCCAGTGGGCGTCGTCGACGATCAGGACCAGCGGCCAGACGCGCTTGGCGAGCCGGCGCACCGCGGCGACCAGTCCGTCGCACACGCCCTGCGGGTCGGGCTGCCGCTCGCCGGGTTCGGTGACGCCGAGGGCGGGGCCGGCGATGTCGTACCAGTCGCCGAGGTACTCGCGGATCTCCTCGGGCATCAGCGAGATCAACGCGGGTTGCAGCAACTGCCGTACGACGTTGAAGGGGACGGACCTGAGGGTCTCGCCGCCGCGGGCGTGCCAGACCGAGCAGCCGCGTGCCTCGGCGATACGGCGGGTCTCGGCCAGGAGCGCGGTCTTGCCGAACCCGGCCTCGCCGCGGACCATCAGCAGGCTGCCCGAGGACGACTCGTCGGCGCGCAGGCGGTCGATCGCCTCCGCGACACCAGCGACTTCCTCGTCGCGCTCCCAGAGGGAGGCCGAGGTGGCCTCCGGAGGCCGTTCCTCCGTCATCCCGATTACCTCCCCAGTAGCCCGAACGACGTACAGCCCTTGAGCGTAGCCGTCCGGATGCCGAAGCGGAGGCCGGTCCGGGGAGCTGTTGCCGCATCGGGTGACGGCTGGGCCCATAGGCATGACGAACAGTCAGAAGGTGTCGAAACAAAGCCACTTTCGATCAATCCCGCAACACTCCGGAGCTTCGCCCACCAAGCCTGTGAATCAGCTCAAATCCGTTGCTGCGGCGGCCGGTTGCGTGATCGAATCTGCCCGCGGACGGCGTTGGCATGTGCGAATCAACGCCGGTCGTCCGGTCCGGGATCGGACCACCCATCACACAACGGGGAATCAACCATGAACAAGAAGTGGGCCAGTGCTGCCCTCGTCACCGGCATGACGACGTCGGCTCTCGTCGCGGTGCCGGCGACCCAAGCGTCCGCGGTCAACCACTGCACCGCGAACTCACACAAGATCACTTGGGCGAAGGTGGCCAAGCCGTGGGCGGTCACCCACCGGAAGGTCATCGAGAACTACACGGGCGGCACCGTCACCAAGACGTACAGCGTCGAGACGGTCCTCACCATCGGGTCCTCCGTGACGTTCACCGCCGGGGCCAAGGTGAAGGCGGATGCCATCCTCGAAAGCCTCGAAGCGACCGCCGACCTGCAACTCCAGGTGTCCGGCTCGTACACCAACAAGCATGCGGAGAGCATCAGTTACAAGCTCTCCAAGAACGGCACCTATGTGATCTACTCCGGCACGCGGAAGGTCACGGGCAACTGGACCCGATGGGCGTGCGACGGCATCGGCTACATCAAGACCGGCCAGCACGGAAAGGCCCAGAGCTGGACCGATGAGGTGGACGGCGGGGTGCGCTGCAACGCCACCGTCCCCAAGACCAGCCTCGCCGCCGCGGTGAAGAAGAAGTACTGCTGATCACGTCCGCCGCCCGGGCGGAGGCACTGCGGCCGGATCCTCTCATCCCCCTTTCACCGAGGCCTCATACGGTAGGGGCATGACGCAGGTGACTCCCCCCGGGTGGTACCCCGATCCCGGGCAGACGAATGACGGTCCCGCCGCCGAGCGCTGGTGGGACGGCAAGGCATGGACGGACCGCACCCGCCCCGCCGGGTCGGGCGCCGAATGGGGTCCCCCGACGGAGCCGCCGTACGGCGGGGCGTACCCGGCGTATCCCGCGGCACCCCCGGCCGCGCCGCGCCGGAATCTGCGCACGGGCATAGCCGTGGCGGTGGCCGTGGCGGTCCTCACGGCCATCGGTGTCGGTGCCTACGCGCTGTCCGACAACGGCAGCGGGAACGGAACCCAGGCCGGCAACCAGCAGGCGCCGAACGGACAGGGCGGCATCGGCGGCCAGGGCGGTCCCGAGGGGCAGGGCGGCACGGGCGGTTCCGGTGGCACCGGCGGCCAGAGCGATCCCTTCGGCGGGTCCGGCGGGACGGGCGGTGCGACGCCCGCGCCCAGCCAGTCGGCGGAACCGAAGGTCAAGGCCGGCGGCACCGTGACCGACTCGCTGGACGGCATCAGCTTCACCGTGCCGTCCGACTGGTACGGCCAGGCCATGCAGGGCGGCGCCCAGGTCAGCTCGAACGACACCTACAAGTGCCCCGGCGACACGACCCAGACCTGTTCCACAGGCGGTGCGTACTCGACCGCCGCCGTGGTCCTGGGCACCGCCGGCAGCACGGCCGAGGAGGTCGCCAAGGCGGACATCTCCGCCGCGGCCGAACAGCAGTACGGCGGCAAGGTCTACGGCAGCATCACCTCCCACGAGGTCCTCGCCTCGAAGGCCGTCACCGTGGCCGGGCAGAAGGGCTACCTGGTCCGCTGGAAGGCGATCACCAGCAAGGGCGCCGACGGCTATGTCGAGTCGCTCGCGTTCCCGTCGCCGGCGAGCGCCGGTCAGATCGTCGTGGTCCGCTTCGGTGTCGACGTGGGCCAGAAGCAGTCCGTCATCGACGAGATCACCTCGGGCATCAAGGTGGCCTCGGGCACCGGTGGCGACGGACAGAAGATCTGACCCGTCGCCGTAGGCGGGTCAGCTCCCCGGACACCAGTCGGCCGGGTGGGGCGCCTCTCCGCTCAAGAGGAACCCCACCCGGCCGGGGGGTGCGCGCCGCCCCCGTCCCCACGGTGCGGCGCGATCAGGTCACCGTCCAGTCATCCCACGGACGGCGGCCTGGTTCTCAGGTGAGTCCGAGTGCGGGCAGCACCGCGGCCTCCACGAATCTCACCAAGTAGTCGGGATCGGCGTAACAGCCCTCCAGGACGGGACGGGCCCGCAGGACGCCGAAGATCTGGGCGGGGACGTACGGCAGGGCCGGATGGTCCGCCGGGATCTCGCCGCGTTCCACACCGCGGCGCAGGATGTCCTCCAGCGCGGCGATCTCGGGATGGACGAGCGCCTCGCGCACCGCCTGGGCGAGTTCGCTGTCCTGGATGACGGCGTGGCCCAGCGCCGAGACGAGTTTCGTGTCCTTCGCCGACCAGGCGCCCGCCGCCCGCGCGGCCTGGCGCAGGTCCTCCGCGAGGGAGCCCGTGTCGATGCCGGTGAAGTGCACCCGGCGGTTGGCGCGCAGTGCGGCCGCGACGAACTGGGGCTTGGTCCCCCACTGCCGGTACAGCGTGGACTTGCTGCACCGGGTGCTGGTGGCGACGCCCTCCATGCTGACGGAGTCGTACCCGCATTCCCGGATCTGTTCGAGCACGGCGTCGAAGAACTCCCGCTCACGCTCTGGCGTGATCTTGGAGCGGCGCGAGGCGGCGACCGTGTCCGGTCCGTCCTCAGCCTGCGACGTCATGGCTCGTCTCCTCGCTCGGTCCGCGGACTCGGGGTCCGCTCTCCAGTGTGTCTCGTTTCGCTATCGATACGCCAGTGTACCGGTACTCCGGCGTATCGGTACACGCTCGTATCGGTACACTGGCGTATCGGAACGAACTCGTACCGATGAGTTCGGGCCGCGAGCCGAGTCACAAGCTCGGCCTGCACCACCACACGCACCACCGTCAGCGAAGGGGCCGGGGGATGAATGCCCGCACCGAGCCTGCAGAGAAGGGGACCAGCGCGATAGCGCGGCCCCCACTCGTCCGTGAGCTCCTGCTCGTCGCAGGGCTCTTCCTCGTCTACAAGTTCGGCCGCCAGCTGGCGACGGGCCACACCGGTGAGGCCCTGCACAACGCCCGCCACGTGTGGGACCTGGAACGGACCCTGCATCTCCCCGGCGAGGGCTCGGTGCAGTCGGTGCTGCTGCACAGCGACACCCTCGTACACATCGCGAACACCTTCTACGCGACCGTCCACTTCCCGGCCACCGTCGCCTTCCTGGTCTGGCTGTACCTGCGGCGCCCCGCGCACTACGTCTGGGCCCGCCGCGTCCTGGCGACGGTCACCTCGGCCGCCCTGGTACTGCCCTTCGTGTTCCCCCTCGCACCCCCGCGCATGCTCGCCGCGACGGGCCTGGTCGACACCGCCAAGGTCTACGGCCCCTCGGTCTACGGCCCGCCGACCAGCGACCACCTCTCGAACCAGTTCGCGGCGATGCCCTCGCTGCACTTCGGCTGGGCCCTGATGGTCGCGATCGGCCTGATCGTCGCGACCCGCTCCCGCTGGCGCTGGCTGTGGCTGCTGCACCCGCTGGTCACACTGATGGTCATCATCGGCACGGCGAACCACTACTGGCTCGACGCGATCGTGGCCACCGCCATGCTCGGCATCGCCCTCGCGTTCATCCATCCCCCGCACCGCACGGCGACGACGGCCGGCCGCGGCCAGCCCCGACTCGCCGTGGAAGAGCCGGTTCTCGTCGGAGCCGGCCGATGAACGCCACCCTCGTCGCCGTCGTCCTGTCCCTGTTCTCGGCCGTCGCCTACGCGGCCGCCGCCGTGGCGCAGGAACGGCTGGCCTCCCGGAACTCCGACGCGGGCATGCTCCGGCTGCTCTCCACCGGATCGTGGTGGGGGACGGTCGGCCTGAACGCGTCGGCCGCGCTGCTGCACGTCGTGGCCCTCAAGTACGGCCCGCTGACCGTCGTACAGCCACTGGGCGCCCTCACCCTCGTCGCCGCCGTCCCGATGGGGGCGCGAGTGGCCGGGCGACGGGTCACCATGGTCGAGTGGCGGGGCACCGCGCTCACCCTGCTCGGCCTCTCCGCCCTGCTGGTCACGGCGTCCGGCCCCCAGCCCGACCAAGTACTCACCGTTCCGCAGGCGTTGGCGGTCGCGGGCACCACGTCCGCACTCATCGGCCTGCTGGCCCGACGCGGCGCACGACCCGGTCTACGGCATGCTTCGGCGTCCGGTGTCGCCTCGGGTGTGGCCTCCGCGCTCACGCAGACCGTGACGGTCGCGGCGACGGACCGTTCGGGTCCGGTGCTGAGCATGCAGGTGGTCGGAGTCGCCCTGCTGGTCGCGGTGTTCGCGGCGGGCGGGCTGCTGCTGTCGCAGACCGCCTACCGGGGCGGTCTCGGCGCCCCGCTCGCGGTGGTGACCCTGGCGAACCCGGTGGCCGCCGCCGCGATCGGCCTCGCGCTGCTGGGCGAACGACTCCAGGGCGGCGCGGCCGGCATCCTGCTCGCGCTGACGGGAGCGGGAATCGCGTCCTGGGGCGTGGTCCTGCTGACCCGGGTGACACCCGCCGTACCGCTGATGCACGAGTACGACGACCACGATCATCCCGTGGCCGCCGTACTGGCGCTGGAGCCTCAATCGGCTTCCGCCGAACCGGCGTTGCTGCCCAGGCAGCCGGACCGGAAGTCCGCGCCGGGGCATCTCACCGCGCTCTGAGCGGGGTCAGCCGAGGCCGCGCGAGTCCTGCTTGAGCGCGGTGTCGACGGTCAGGGCCGTCGCCACCACCAGGCTCAGCAGCGGCTCGGGCAGCTGGTAGTGGATCTGCAGGACGTAGTTGTCCGCGGTCGTGAACATCGTCTTGGCGAGGCCTTCCCAGGTCTTGGTGATCCGGGCGACCTCGTTGTCCGCGTGGTCGACGATGGCGAAGTTCCACGCCCGCCAGTTCTCGGCCTTGATCGCGCCGATCTGCTGGCCGTCCACGTTCAGCGCGAAGTTGATCTTCCCGATCATGTTCTGCTGGACGATCTCGCCCACCGGTGAACCGTCCGGGCGGGACACGATCACCCTGGACTTCATGATCTTCGCCGGCCGGGTCAGCACCAACTGCGGCTGCCCGTAGGCGTCCCGGATCTCCAGCCGGTGGGTCATGAACTGGTCGAGGCTGGAGACGAAACGCAGCGCCTTCTTCAGCGTGCTCTGGCCTATCTCGCTGACCGAGCCGATCAGATTGCCGTTCTGATCCATGACCTTGTACTCGTTGGTCAGCTCGATCAGCTTGGCCTTCTGGTTCACCACGAGGACCGGCTCGGTGAACAGGCTGCCGCCGCCGGGGCCGCCCCCGGCGACCCCGGCCTGCTGCTGCACCTGCTGCTTCACCTGGCGCTGGGCCCGCGGATCCGGCCCCGCCTGCTGCTGCGGCACGGCCTGCGGCTGCGCCTGCTGGTCCGCGTTGGTGTGCTCGGTCCACTTCGCGCCGTCCCAGTACCGGAGGGTCTGGGGCGCTCCGTGCGGATCCGGGTACCAACCTGCAGGTGTGTTCGAATGCGTGGTCACCGGGGCACACTACCGCGAGTGCCCCGGAAAACAACCGGTCTCACGAAGCCCCTCAAGCGGTCGCGATCGCCGGGTCGCTGACCCCCGGCCGACCGTTCTCGACATGTCCGGCGAATCGCCGCAGGAAGCTCGCGTCGCCGTCGGAGGTGACCGTCAGGTCGTACCACCGCTTGCTCGCGCCCAGGTCGAAGGTGTGCCGTACGGTGGCGCCCGCCCGCACCTTGAACGTCTGCGCCCGGCCGCCGTAGCCGCCCGCGACCTTCAACTGCACTGTCCCGGAACCCTTGTTGGTGAAGGTCAGCTCGATGTCGTCGCCGCAGGTGCGGGCGGTGACCTCGGGGCCGGCGCTCTTGCCGGGTCCCTTGAAGACGCGCAGGAAACCGTTCGGGCCGTGCACGGTCAGGTCGTACGAGCCGTTCGAGTACGCCGAGTTCCAGGCGTCCGAGACGGACTTGCCGGCCTCGGTGGTGTAACTCCAGGGCCCGTCCGTGCGGTTGGCCGAGGTGACCAGGAAGTTGGCGCCGGCCTTCGGGCCGGAGGCGAAGGTCAGGGTGAACTTCCCGGCCGCCGGGTCCGCCGAACCGTCCACCGCGGCGGCGTAGTTGAGCGGCCGGGCCGGGCGCAGTCCGCGTTCCTGCCTGGGCAGCGCCGGGTTGGCGGGCGGGGTCGGCACATAGTCGGGGTGACGGTTGCCGTCCGGCGGGCGGTAGCCGTCGGTGTCCGGGAGCGGGACCTTCTTGACGTCCTTGTGGGAGAAGTCGAACGCGGTGGTCAGGTCGCCGCAGATCGCGCGCCGCCAGGGCGAGATGTTGGGCTCGTGGACACCGAAGCGGCGCTCCATGAACCGGATGACCGAGGTGTGGTCGAAGGTCTCCGAGCAGACGTAACCGCCCTTGCTCCAGGGCGAGACGACGATCATCGGCACCCGCTGGCCCAGTCCGTAGGGACCGGCGGGGTGGCTGGCGTCGCCCTTGAAGAGGTCGGGGCCGACGTCGACGGTCGACTTGCCCTGCGCCGCCGAACCCGGCGCGAACGGCGGCACCAGGTGGTCGAAGAAGCCGTCGTTCTCGTCGTAGGTGATGAACAGGGCCGTCTTCGCCCACACCTTCGGGTCGGAGGTCAGCGCGTCCAGGACCTGGGCGACGTACCAAGCGCCGTAGTTCGCGGGCCAGTTGGGGTGCTCGGTGAAGGCCTCGGGGGCGACGATCCAGGAGATCTTCGGCAGCTTGCCGCCCTTGACGTCCGCCTTCAGCTGGTCGAAGAAGCCCTCGCCCTTGCGGGCGTCGGTGCCGGTGCGGGCCTTGTCGTAGAGCGGGTCGCCGGGCTGGGCGTTCTGGAACTGCTTGAAGTAGAGGAGCGAATTGTCGCCGTAGTTGCCGCGGTAGGCGTCCTGGATCCAGCCCCAACTGCCGTTGGCGTCGAGGCCGTCGCCGACGTCCTGGTAGATCTTCCAGGAGACCCCGGCCTTCTCCAGACGCTCGGGGTACGTCGTCCAGCTGTAGCCGGCCTCGTCGTTGCCGAGGACGGGGCCGCCGCCGACGCCGTCGTTGCCGGTGTAACCCGTCCACATGTAGTAGCGGTTGGGGTCGGTGGAGCCGATGAACGAGCAGTGGTACGCGTCGCAGATGGTGAAGGAGTCGGCGAGCGCGTAGTGGAACGGGATGTCCTCGCGGGTCAGGTACGCCATCGTCGTGGAGCCCTTGGACGGCACCCACTTGTCGTACTTGCCGCCGTCGAACGCGGCGTGCCCGTCGTTCCAGCCGTGCGGGAGGTCCTGGATGAACTGGAGGCCAAGGTCGTCGGCCTCGGGGCGGAACGGGAGGATGTCCTTCGTGCCGTCCGACTGGTACCAGACCGGTTTTCCGTCCTGCCGGGTCACGACCGGATGCGGGTCGCCGAAGCCCCGGACGCCCCTGAGCGAGCCGAAGTAGTGGTCGAAGGACCGGTTCTCCTGCATCAGGACGACGATGTGCTCGACGTCCTCGATGCTCCCGGACCGGTGGTTCGCCGGGAGCGCGGCGGCACGCTCGATGCTGTTCGACAGTGCCGTGAAGGCCGTGGTGGCACCCGCGAGTTGGAGAAAGCGACGCCTGTTGACTTCGGACATGCGTGAGGTACCTCTCATCCTGACGCGCGGCCGGCCGGAACATGGCGAAATGCGCGCGGTGCGAGTGTTCCAAGAGCAACAAACGTCAGGGAAGGGTCTGGTGGCGCCCATGTGAAAGTCGTCCGTACGTGCGGGGGCGGCTCGACACCGCCGAAGCCGCCCGCGACGGCGCCTCCCACGGGTGAGCCCCTCAGCGCATGGAGTCCGGCGGCGGCAGGCGCATTCCCGCGAGGTCCGCCGGGACCGGGGTGTCCGGGCGGAAGAACGGTTCCGAGGGTCCGTCCTGGGCGTTGGCGGGCGCGTCCGTGAGCCGGAACCGGTCGCGCAGCCGGCCGTAGAAATCCGTCGGGCGCAGGCGGATGAGGCGGACGCGTTGGGGGGCTCGGAAGACGCCGATCCAGTCGCCGGGGTCGAGGACGCCGCGGAGCTGGCCGTCGACGCTGACGGCGGCCTGGCCGGAGTGGGGCAGGACGCGCAGGCCGATCGGTTCGTCGGGGGCGGCGATGACGCTGCGGTTGAACGTCATGTGCGGGGCGATCGGGGTGAAGACGAGGGCGTCCATGTGGGGCGAGAGGACGGGTCCGCCGGCGGCGAAGCTGTAGGCCGTGGAGCCGGTCGGGGTGGCGACGGCCAGGGCGTCGGCGGAGTAGGTCGCCAGCAGTCGTCCGGCGAGGTAGACGCCGACGCCTACCTGCCGGTCGCGGGCGAGTTTCTCCAGTACGACGTCGTTGAGCGCGGTGACGTCCAGCGCACAGCCCCAGCCGCCGCCCTCCGTGGTCTCGGGCCGGACCTGCGGCGGCGGCAGGGCGGGACCGCGGCCGTAGCGGAGCAGGGCCTCCATCTCCTCCGGGATGTCCAGCGGGCGGGAGGCGCGCATGGTCAGCGTCATGCGCTCCTCGACGATGGCCCGCCCTTCGTGCACGGCGTCGAGGGCTTCGTCGATGTCGCAGGCCGGGACCTCGGTGAGGAAGCCGACCTTGCCGAGGTCGACGCCGAGGACGTCGGCCCCGCTCTTGACGGCGATCCGGGCGCCGCGCAGGAAGGTGCCGTCGCCTCCGAGGGTGACGACGAGGTCGGGGTTGCCCGCGGCCTCGGCCTCCTCGCGGCCGGCACGGCGGTGGTGGTCCTTGGCCCACACGTCGATCTCCGTGCAGCGGACGTCGTGCGCCTCGCTCCAGGCGTGCACGGCGGCCGCCGCGTCCCGGGCGGTCTCGCGTCCCTGGTGGACGACGAGGCCGATACGACGTACGGGCATGGGCTCCTCCGTGGAATGCGGTGAGGGGGTCAGGGGGTGCGGAGTTCGGCGGCCGGTGTGGGGCGGTCGTCGGGCGGGACCAGGCTGAGCACGATCTTCCCGCGTGTGTGGCGGCGCTGCACCTGCCGGTAGGCCTCCTGGACCTGTTCCAGCGGATAGATCTCGCTGATGGGGACGGTGAGCAGTCCCTTGGAGACCAGTTCGGCCAGTTCGGCGACCAGTTGAGGAGTGAAGACGTCCTCCTGGGCCCTGCTGCGGACGCCGTGGCGGGCGACGGCCCGGCCGTCGGCGAGGGTGTTGATCCGGTGCGGGGGCACGCCCAGCGCGACGGCGACGTCGACGTTGCCCTGGCCGAAGGTGTCGACGAAGGCGTCGATCCCGTCGGGCGCCGTGGCCTTCAGCCGGTCGGCCAGGCCGGGGCCGTGCTCGACGGGGACGACACCGAGCGAGCGCAGGAAGTCGGCGTTGTGCGGTCCGGCGGTGCCGATGACCCTCGCACCCCGCAGCCGCGCGAGCTGCACGGCGAGCGACCCGACCCCGCCGGCCGCACCGGACACCACGACCGTGTCCCCGGCTTCTGGCTCTACGGCGTCGACGGCGGCCCAGGCCGTCACCCCGACCGCCGACAGGGGCGCCGCGGCTTCCCAGCCGATGTCGGCGGGCTTGGGGGCGAGGAGGTCGGCGGGCGAGACGACGTAGTCGGCCTGCGCTCTTCGCGGAAGGTAGCCGATGGCCTCGTCGCCGACGGCGAAGTCACTTACGCCGTCGCCGAGTTCGGAGATCCAGCCGGCGAAGTCGTTGCCCTGTCCTTCGGGGAACACGGCCGGCCACATGTCCGCGAAGACGCCCTGCCGGATGCCGGCCTCGCCGGGGTTGACCCCGGCGACGACGACCCGGACGAGCACTTCCCCAGGGCCTGCCTTCGGTCGCGGCACCTCGACGACCTCCAGCACCTCCGGGCCGCCGTAGCGCGAGAACCTCACTGCTCGGGGCATGGTCGGGTCTCCAGTGTCCAGAGGATCCGGTGGCTTACAGAAGGTTCCGCGGGCTTACAGAAGGTACTGCCACTTGGTCATGCGGTCCTTGAGGTCGACGGTCGGGGCGTCGAGGGGAGGACGCACCCGCCGGTCCCGACGAGCGCCTCGTAGCTGTGGTCCCAAAGGCCGATGGTGCACGCGATCAGCGGCGGGGCGTGGCGCACCATCATGGTGGGTGCGGGAGGACCAGCCTCCGACCCCGGCTCACGTGTTCGCGTTCGCCTGGGCCTTCTTCGGCTCGGTGGCCATCGCCCGCAGCGTCTCGAAGGCCTGCGCGGTCGGACCGGCCGGTTCGGCCTGGTAGACGACGAGTTGCTGATGCGGGGCGCCGTTCACCGTGAACGCGGCGAAGGCGATGTGCAGGTCGCCGACGTCCGGGTGCCTGAGGTGCTTGCCTTCCTGGGACTTGCTCTTGACGTCGTGCAGCCGCCAGATCCCGGCGAACTCCTCGCACTGTGCGGACAGTTCCTCAACCACCTCGGCGATACGGGCGGATTCGGGATCGTGGCCGTAGGCGGCCCGGAGTTCGGCGACACAGGAATGCGCGGCGCGCTCCCATTCCTGGTAGAACTCACGCCCCGCCGGATCGACGAACACATTGCGGGCGAGGTTGTCGAACGTGTCGAATCCGCTGTGCAGCGCCGTGGCAAGGGAGTTGGCCGCGAGAATGTCGAGAGCCGGGCCGAGAACGAACGCCGGGGTGTGCTCCCAGCCGTCCATCAACCGCAGCAACCGCGTGCCGACTTCGGCCTCGCCCCGGTCGTGCGGACGCTGCGAGGGCGTCAGGCAGAGGCGGTTGAGATGGTCGGCGGACTCCGCGTCCAGTTTCAGCGCCTGCGCCACGGCTTCCAGGACCTGCGGGGACGGGCTGTTCTCGCGGCCCTGCTCCAGCCTGATGTAGTAGTCGGAGCTGACTCCGGCGAGCAGCGCGACCTCCTCCCTGCGCAGTCCCGGCACCCGGCGTCGGCCGTACTCCGGCAGACCGACGTCCTGGGGCTTGAGGGCCTCGCGGCGGGCCCGGAGGAAATCTCCCAAAGGGGTCCCCTTGCTCATGCGGCAAGACTAGGTGCTTTTCTGTCGGCGAGCCGGGGAGCGGTGATCCTGGGTGCAGCGCACCCACCGTCGACAGAACTCCTCCGGGCGCTTTCCGCCTAGCCTCGACGGTATGTACAACGACGACGTGCGCCCCGGCCCGGTGGAAGGGCTGGGTCGGTTCCTCCGCTCCCGCCGGGAGCGCGTCAGCCCCGCCGACGTGGGGCTGACCGGCTCCGGCCGGCGGCGGGTGCCCGGGCTGCGCCGCGACGAGGTCGCCGCACTCGCCGGGGTCAGCCCGAGCTACTACAGCAGACTTGAGCAGGGCCGTGAACTCAGCCCGTCGGTACGAGTGTTGGAGGCCATGGCCCGTGTGCTGCGGCTGGCGGAGGAGGATCGCCTGGAGCTGTTCCGGCTGGCGCGGCCCACGGGCCGTCGTACGAAGTCGCCGGCCCGCGTCGAGCGGGTGCGCCCGCATCTGCGGCAGCTGATCGAGAGCTGGACCAGGACGCCGGCCTTCGTCATGGGCCACGCCCAGGATCTGCTGGCCGCCAACGCCCTGGCCGACGCCCTCTACCGCGACTTCACCCAGCACGACAACGTGCTGCGCATGCTCTTCCTCGACCCCGCCGCGAAGACGTTCTACCGGAGCCCGGAGCGGGCGAGGAACCGCGCGGTCGCCGATCTCCAGCAGTCCGCCGCGAGCACGCCCGAGGATCCGCGCATCCTCGAACTCGTCGGTGAACTGTCCGTGCGCAGCGGCGAGTTCCGCTCGCTGTGGGCACGCGAATACACCCGGGTCCCGCCCTACGAGGTCAAGCGGATGCGTCATTCCGTGGTGGGGGACCTGGAGTTGCGGCACGAGGCCCTCGCCATCCGCAGCGCGCCCGGGCAGCAGCTCATCATCCTCCAGGCGGAACCGGACTCGCCCTCGGCGGACGCTCTGGCCCTGCTGGGTTCACTCAGCGCGCCCGAGGTACCGCACCAGCAGAATCCGGCGCGGGGCGCCCCGTAAAAGCCCGCCCACGACTACCCGACCGGGATTACCGGGATTACCGGGATTACCGGGATTACCGGGAATTCTGCTCGACCGCGCCCAGGATTCGGTCCAGGAAATCGCCGAAAAGGCGTACCTCGTCCGATGTCAGCGGGTCGAAGAAAAGCCGTCGCACGTTGTCCACATGGGTGGGTGCGGCGGCCTCGATCGCTTCCCGACCCTTTTCCGTAAGCCGGACCATGGAGCCTCGGGCGTCGTCCGCGCAGGCCTCGCGCGTGACGAGCCCGCGCTTCTCCATGCGGCTGATCTGATGGGACAGCCGGCTGCGCTCCCAGTCGACCTCGGCGCCGAGCTCCCGCGCGCGCAGCACGCCGTCGGCGGACTCGGACAGGGGAGCCAGGAGGGCGTAGTCGGCGGCCGAGAGACCTGAATCCCGCTGCAACTGCTGGTCCTGGGCCCGTTGCAGCTCGCGGCGCACCCGCCGGTACTTCACCCAGACGTCGGCCTGGTCGGGGGTGAGCCATCGGGGTTCGGACATGACCTCACCGTATCAGCTTGTTGACATGTCACCGACTTTGCCGTTCGCAGCCCTTTTCTGGGTGCGGGACTCCCAGGAAAACCACTGCCTTCATACCTCCGTCGCACGGGAACAGACTCGTTCTCGTCAACAAGAAATCCCCCGACAAGGGGAAGCGACGAAAGAGGTTTTCCCCATGGCTACGCGGTTTGCCACCGGCGCCTCCCGCGGAATCGGCCACGCAGGACATCACCGCGCAGCTCATCACCGACGCCGGCTTCGACCCGCTCTACGTCGGCGACCTCGACCCGGGCGCGCGCCTGCTGGAGGACAGCTCGGGCCTGACCCGCGCGCTGGCCGGGCAGATCGGCGGGCCGTTCTTCTACCGGTACGGGCGGCCCGGGGAGCTGTAGGCGCGGGCCGGGTCAGCGGCCGGCGGGGGCGGGCGCGGTCTGCCCCATGAGGCCGATCATGTCCGGGGCGACCCACTCCTCGGCGATCCGGTCCCCCTCGAACCGGTAGACCTCGATGCTCCGGTAGGCGACCTGCCGGCCCGTCGCCTCGAACTGCTGGAACGCGCCCTGGTGCGTGCCCCGGAAGGAGACCAGCGCGGTCACCTTGTCGGCCGTGCCGAACATGTCCTGGACATCGATCTTCAGGTCGGGGAAGGCCTCCAGCATGGCCCGCGCGCCCTGCCGCCAGACCTCCCGGCCGTGCAGCGGGTCGGGCAGACCGGGGACGTTGGCGAGAAAGTCCTCCGCCAACATCCCTACGCACGCGCCGAGTTCACCGCTCTCCAGCTGCCGGTACGCGGCGCGCAGCAGAACCATGTTCCTCTCGGTGGTGGTGGTCATCTCGGTGTCCTTTCGGGGATGGCGCCGTGAGTTCGGTGATCGCTCAGGGCCGGATGCCCCTCAGTACAGATCCTGACGTCGCGGCAAGGTCAAACGCTCACGAGTCGCCTTGACCTTGCCGCGACGTCAGGGTTTCTACTGAAGCCATGCGAATCGGCGAGATCGCCGCCTTCATCGGGGTCACCCCGCGGGCCGTGCGGCACTACCACCATCTCGGGCTGCTGCCCGAACCCGTACGGCGGAGCAACGGCTACCGCGAGTACGGCATCCGGGACGCCGTGCTCCTCGCCCGGATCCGACGCCTGACCGAGCTCGGCCTCGGTCTCGACGAAGTGCGCGACGTCCTCGCGGACGACGAGGGCCGCGAACTGGCTGAGGTTCTCCAGGAGTTGGACGAGGACCTCGGACGGCAGGAGGCGGTCATCCGCGAGCGACGCCAACGGCTCGCCGCGCTGCTGACCGAGGCGCGGGGCGGGCGGCTGACCGCCGAGGCACCGCTGTCGCCGCAGCTCACCGCCCTGCTGGCGGGCCTCGGTGAGCTGTCGGACTCCCCCATTGCCGTGAAGGACCGGGAGATCCTGGCCCTCCTCGACACCGTGGCCCCCGAGGCGGACCGGGTCCTGCTGATGGAGACGCTGCGGGGGATGGCGGAGCACGCGAGCGAGATGTACGGCCTGCTGGACGCCCTCGCCGACAAGGAGCCGGACGATCCCGGGGTGGCCCGTGCCGCCGCCGCGCTGGCGGCCCTGCTGCCCGACGACCTCGCCGCGCGGTTCCCCGACAAGGCCGACGACGGTCTGACCGACGCCATCTTCGCGGACCTGGCACCGGCCCAGTCGGCGGCGGTGCTCGGCGCGATCGACCTCGCGAAACACCGACAGTTCGCGAAACACCGACAGGAAGACCCCTCATACCGGCAGGAAGCTCCGTCACACCGACAGGGAGACCCGTCATGACGACGACGGAGGTCCAGACGCCCCACCCCCAACCCGAAGCCTCCGCGCGCGGCCCGGCCCTGCGAAAGCTGTGCGCCGTCGCGGTACCCGCCCAACTCGCCCTGGCCGTCTGCCTGTTCAGCGGCGTTCCGGTACCCGAGATCGTTCTGCTCGGTGCCAAGCTGCTCCTGCTGGTACTGCTCGGCGCCGAAGCCTACGTCTGGCTGCGGCTACGGCGGCTCGGGCTGTCCCTGCGTCAGGCGCTCGCGCGGCTGGTGCCCGGGCGCGTGGCGCGGTACGTCGCGCACGAGGCGCGGATCATGGCGAGCCTGGTCCGGTGGATCGCACGCCGTCCGCACGGTGTCGGCGAAGCCGACGCGGTCTTCCCGCACGCCCGCGATCAGGCCGCCATGATGTACGGCCTCACGTTCGTGTGCGTGGCCGAGACGGTCGCCCTGTCGTTCCTGCTCGCCAGATGGCCCGTCGTCCACGCCGTCCTCCTGGTCGTCGACGTCTACACCGTTCTGTTCGTCCTGGGCATGCACGCGGCCACTGTCACCCGGCCGCACGTCCTGGCCGGGGGTGTCCTGCGCATCCGACAGACGGCACATGTCGACGTCCGCGTTCCCCTCACGCAGATCGCCGCCGTCCGGCGCCAGACTCTGTTCACCCACACGAAGAAGAACGGCGAGCTGAACCTGCCCATCGGCTCCCAGACCTCCCTCACCGTCGAACTGACCGAACCGGTCGATGCGCCCAAGCTCCTCGGCGCCCCGCGCCTCGTACAGGTGATCAGGCTGCACGCCGACGATCCGAAGTCCCTCTACGACGCGGTCACCCGGGCCCGAACCGCACCACCCGCACCCGCGCCTCAGGACGCCGACTGAATGTCCCCCCGCGTGGACGCCGCGATCGTGTCCCGGTGGGCGAAGTCGCCCGGAGGGATGCCGGGATGGTGGCCGAGCGGGGTCGACGGGACCGTCACCGAGGGGCCGAGGGTGAGGCGGGAGACGATGCGGTAGCGGTCGCCCCGGTAGATCGAGTGGACGTACTCGACGGGCCGGCCTGTCGTGTCCGAGGTGAGGCGCTCGAAGAGCAGGGCCGGGGAGAGTTCCGGGACGTCGAGGAGTTCGGCCTCGGCCCGGGTGACGACGGTCGGCTCGATCGCCTGGACCGCCTCCTGGACGTGTACGCCGTGCTGTTCCCGCAGGTGTTCGTACAGGTCGCCGGCCTCCAACTCCCGTGCGGACAGGGTGGGGACGAGGTCGGCCCTGATGTGCAGGTGCTCGATGGCCATCGGGGCGCCGTCGACCAGGCGCAGCCGCGCCACGTAGACGATCTCGGCGGCGGGCGAGAGGCGCAGCCTGCGGCCCACGCGGGCGCCGGCCGGGATGGTGGTGAACTCCAGCAGGCGGCTCGACCAGGCGCCGGCGGCCTGAGGTGCCGTCATGGTCTGTTCGCCGGAGACGAGTTCCTGGGTGATCTTCTCGGGCGCCACGAACATGCCGCGCCCGTGCTCCCGCACCAGCAGCCCGGCGGCGACGAGTTCGTCGACCGCCGCGCGCAAGGTAGGCCGGGACACGCCCAGTTGGGCACAGAGGACGCGCTCGGAGGGGATCGCGTCCCCCGGGTGGTGCGACTCGACGAGGTCGAGGATGAAGTCGCGGACCCGCTCGCGTTTGAGCACCGCACCTGGCGCGTCGGCCTTCATGTCGCACTCCTCATGCGCGGAGTCCCTGGTTGACCACCTGACCAGTTGACCAACGGTAGCCCGCAATCGCCCTGTTGACCCGGGCAGTGTAACCACCGCCGGGCGGTGATCCTTCGGATCCGGACCGACGGGCACGCCAAGTCCCCTTGCGGCAGGAGGGGTTGACGCCCACATTGGTCTATGCCACCTTCGTCCCCACATCGAGAGGTGAGCTGTCCAGTGGGCTTCACTGGTCAGGTGGTCAGGTGTTCCCGCATGCCCTCCCCAGGTGAACCTCCCTCCCCCACATGCCCCGTCCCGCCCCGGAGACGATCCATGCCCGCACAGCGTTCCGTGCTCTCCCTCGTCCCCCGCCCCACCAAGTCGGTCGTCCGGCCGGGGCAGTTCACTCTCGACGCCGACATCTCCCTGCGCGTCGGCGCGGGCGCCGGACCGGCCGCGGACCTGCTGCGCACCCTGCTCGCCCCGGCCACCGGACTGCCCCTGCCGGCCTCCCCCGAGGGGCAGTTGACCCTCACCCTCGACCCCGGACTGGCCGGCCACGGCGAGGAGGGCTACGGACTCACCGTCGCCCCGCACGCCGTACTGCTGCGTGCCGCGCACCTCACCGGACTGCTGCGCGGCATCCAGACGATCCGTCAACTCCTGCCCCCGCGGGCCCTGTCAGAGTCTCCCCAGCCCGGCACACGATGGCAGCTGCCGTGCGTCGAGATCACCGACCTCCCCCGTCACCCCTGGCGCGGCGCGATGCTCGATGTGGCCCGGCACTTCCAGCCCGTCTCATATCTGCGCCGGTACGTCCACCTGTTGGCGCTGCACAAGATCGGCGTCTTCCATCTGCACCTCACCGACGACCAGGGCTGGCGCATGCCGGTGTCGGCCTACCCGAAGCTCACCGAGATCGGCGGGCACCGCACCGATTCCCAACTCGGCTCCGCCGGGAGCGACTTGTACGACGGTGTACCGCACGGCGGCTCGTACACCCGGGCCGAACTCACCGGCCTGGTGGACTATGCGGCCGCTCGCGGAGTCACCGTCATGCCGGAGATAGAGATGCCGGGACATGTGCGGGCCGCTCTCGCCGCCTATCCCGAACTGGGCAACAACCCGGAGCGCACCCTCGACGTCTGGACCCGCTGGGGCGTGTGCGACACCGTCCTCGGGGCCCATGACGAGGTGCTCGACTTCTGCCGTACGGTCCTCGACGAGGTCATGGACGTCTTCCCTTCGCCGTACATCCACGTCGGCGGCGAGGAGTGTCCCACCGCCGAGTGGACGCACAGTGTCGCCGCGCGCGAACGGGCCGTGGCGCAGGGCCTGTCGAGTCCCGCGGCGCTGCACGGCTGGTTCCTCGGGCGGATCGGCGACTTCCTCGTCCGGCACGGGCGGCGTCCGGTCGGCTGGGCCGAGACGGGTGCCGAACTGCCCCTGGACTTCACGGTGATGACCTGGCGCGACTCGGCACACACCCTGGCGGCGGCCCGCCGCGGCCACCCCGTCATCAGCGCGTATCACCGGGCGACCTATCTCGACTACGCCCAGTCCGAGGACCCGGGCGAGCCCCCGGCCCAGCCCGGCGGCGCCGTGGATCTGCGTGCCGTCCACGCCCATGACCCCGTTCCCGAGGACGCCGAACGGAGCGCCGCCGAGCGGGTGTTGGGCACCCAGGCCCAGTTGTGGACCGAGTTCGTCAGGACGCCCGAGCGCATCGAGTACCTCACCTACCCCCGCCTGTGCGCCCTGGCCGACCGTGCCTGGAGCGGCGCGACCGACTGGGCGGACTTCCGTTCCAGGCTCGACGACCACACGGCCCGCCTCGACGCGCTGGGCGTCCCGTACCGCCCCTGACCCGTCCCGCTTCGACTCCCCCCACCTGTCCCGTTCCGGAATCACCCCACCTTTCTGGAGAGGCACGACATGAGACTCGGCATGAGGTTCGACAAGAGGTTCGACACGAGGTTCGCGAAGAACAGACTGCGCGCCGCCGCGTCCGCCGCCGTGGCGGTGGCCATGGGCGCCGCCGCCCTAACCGCCATGCCGTCCACCGCGAGCGCGGCGGGCGACGGGCTGAGCGTCCAGTACCGCACCAGTGCCACAGGTGCCACGGCCGACCAGTCCGAGCCGTGGTTCAAGGTGAGGAACACCGGCTCCAGCACTGTGCAGTTGGCGAGCGTCAAGCTCCGCTACTACTTCAAGGCGGACTCGGCGAGCGCGAGTTACCGCTTCGCGTGTTCCTGGGCCGTCAAGGGCTGCGCCAACGTCACGGGCACCTTCGGCACGCTCGCCAACCCGACGGCCACGGCGGACCGTTACCTGGAGATCGGCTTCACCTCCGGCACTGGAACGCTCTCGCCGGGCGCCGACACCGGTGACATGCAACTGCGCTTCTACCAGTCGACGTGGCAGACCCTGAACCAGAGCGACGACTACTTCTTCGGCGCCTCCCAGACCTCGTACGCCAACTGGTCCAAGGTCACCGCTCAGTTGGCCGGCACCACCCTGTGGGGCACGGCCCCCGCGGGCAACGACCCGACGAACCCGCCCACCGACCCGCCGACCGACCCCCCGGCCACCGGCGCCGCGCTGTTCGACGACTTCAACTACAGCGCCTACAACGACCCGAAGATCACCTCTCACGGCTGGAGCGTGCGCTCCACCTCCGGCGGTCCCGGTGTCTCCGGCGCCACCTGGGCGCCCCAGAACGTCACGTTCGCCGGCACCAGCGGCAATTCCGTGATGAACCTGGAGACTTCGACGTCCGGCACCGGCGAGAGCACCAAGCAGACCGAAGTCGTCACCAACACACGGAAGTTCAAGAACGGCACCTACGCGGCCCGGGTCAAGTTCAACGACGCGCCCAAGTCGGGACCGGACGGCGACCACCTCGTGCAGACGTTCTTCACCATCAACGACCTCACGGCCCCGCTGGCGGACGACTACTCCGAGTACGACTTCGAGTACCTCCCCAACGGCGGCTGGGGCGAGACCTCCAACATCCTCTACACGACGTCCTGGGAGACCTACCAGGCCGACCCGTGGATCGCGGTCAACCAGCACACCGAGGGCCGGCAGAGCTACACCGGCTGGCACGACCTGGTGCTGACCATCGACAACAGCAGCATCAAGTACTACATCGACGGGCAGCTCTTCGGCACCCACGACGCCGCGTACCTGCCGGAGCGGCCGATGTCGATCAACTTCAACCAGTGGCTGATCGACTTCGGCGGCCTGACCAGCTCCACCCCGCGCGCCTACGACGAGCAGGTCGACTACGTCCTGCACGTCAAGGACCAGGTCCTCACCCCGGCGCAGGTCGCCGCCAAGGTCGCGGCGTACCGCGGCGCGGGCACCACGTTCGAGGACACCGTGCCCAGCAGTTGATCACCCAAGGCAGCGGGCCGCGCACTCGGCGTAGGGCGTCGGAGCGCACGGCCCGCCGTCGCCTAAGCTCCGGCCCATGCGCGTAATGGTCTTGGAGGACGACCCCGAGCTGGGCCCCGTCGTCGCTGCTCAACTGCGGGACGCGGGGTTCGCGGTGGACCTCGCGCGGACGCTGGCCGAGGCGGATCTCAAGCTGTCCGTCAATCGCTACGACTGTGTCGTCGCCGACCGCTCGGTCCCGGACGGCGACTCCCTCACGCTGCTCGCCGCACACCGGCGGGCGGGATCGGTGCTGCCCTTCCTGCTGCTGACCGCGCTGGACACGGTGAGCGACCGGGTGGCCGGCTTCGAGCACGGGGCGGACGACTACCTGGTGAAGCCGTTCGCCTTCGCCGAACTGGTCGTACGCGTAAGGGCGTTGTGCCGCAGGGAGCAGCCCGCGCGGCCGTCCGTCCTGCGGGCGGGCGACCTGGAACTCGACCTCCCGCGGCGCCGGGTGACCCGGGCCGGGGTGCTGCTCAGCCTCTCCGCCAAGGAGTTCGCGGTGCTCGAACTGCTGATGCTGCGCGCGGGCGAAGTGGTGACGCGCAGCGAGCTGATCGAGAGCTGCTGGGACGAGGCGAGCGAGCCGATGTCGAACGTGGTGGACGTCCTGATCGGCCAGCTGCGCAGACGGCTCGGCCCGCCCGATCCGATCGCGACGGTGCGCGGTGTCGGCTACCGCCTGGGCGGCGAGGCGTGAAGCGCCACACTCAGGCACCGGCCCCGTCGCCCGCCGTGGCCCGGCTGCGGCGCACCCGCCGTCTGATGACCCTCCTCTTCGCCTCGACGACCGCGGCCTGTCTCGTCGTACTCGCCGTGGTCGCCATCCGTATCGACTCCGCGTCCCGCCGTTCCGGCCTCGACCACGAGGTCGGCAGCCGCGCGGCGGGGCTGTCGCGGGCGGTCTGGTTCGACGCGGGCGTCCTGCACCTGGAGCCGCTGCGGGAGGACGAACTCGCCCAGGGCGCCCAGGTGTTGGCGATCCTGCAAGCAGCGCCCGGGAAGACGCCGACCGTGCGGAACGTCGTACCCGGACGGTCGGCGCTGCCCGACACGGACCGGTTGGACGAGGTCTGGCACAGCGTCCTGGACGAGCAGGGAACGGTCCAAGTCAGCGCGTCCGCCACCAAGGGCGGGCGGCTGCGGTGGGCGGCGGCTCCGGTCTGGGACGGCGACCGGATCGGGGCGGCCGTCCTGGTCGGCACGGAACTGGCCCGCAGCGAACGCGACCACGACCTCCTGGTGCGCTGGCTGGCCCTCGGCTGCACAGCGCTGGTGTGCTGCGCGGCGGCCGTAGGCCATCTGTTGTCCGGTCGGGCCATGCGGCCCGCGCTGCGCGGGCTCGGTCAGCAGGAGCAGTTCCTGGCCGAGGCGGCGCACGAGTTGCGGACGCCGCTGGCGACGCTGCGGCTCGTGGTGGAGCGGCACGGTTCGTCCGACGAGGCGCTACGGCTCGTCGACCGGCTGAGTCGGCTGGTCAGCGGGCTGCTCGCCAGGGCGCGGCTGGAGTCGGGGGCGCAGCGGGTCGAGCTGGTGCGGCTGCGGCTGGACCAACTGGTGGAGACCACGGTCCAGGAGTTGCCCGACCACAGGAGCGTGACGGTGACGGCCGAGCCGGTGGTGGTGCTCGGCGATCCGGACCTGTTGGCGCAGGCGGTACGGAATCTGGTGGAGAACGCGCAGCGGCACGGCGGGCCGGCCGGTTCGCCGGTGGAGGTCACCGTCGCGCCGGGGCTGGTCACGGTCCGCGACCACGGGGGCGGCGTACCGCTCGCGGACCGGGAGCGCGTGTTCACACGTGGTGTCACCGGGACCGGTCCAGGCACGGGCGCGGGCCTCGCCATCGTCCGCTGGGTCGCCGGTCTGCACCACGGCACCGCCCGCCTCACGGACGCCCCCGGCGGCGGCCTGCTCGCCGAACTCCGGCTCCCGACGGACGCACCCCCGGCGTCCTCATCCTCATCTCATGAAGGTCCCGGCACCGTGGGCGCATGAACGTATTGCGCAGCCCATTCCTGCTGGTCACCACCACCGCCGTGACCATCGGCGCCGTCCTCGTCGGCCTGAACGTCTACGGCGAGGCCGCCACACCGTCCGCCGCCCATGTGGCCGTCCGGGTCGACCAGGTCGGCTATGTGCGCGGCGAGACCAAGCAGGCGTACGTCATGGGACCCACAAAGGCGCTCGCCGGCGCGCGCTTCAAGGTCGTCGACGCGAAGAACAAGGTGGTCACGGCAGGCCGACTCGGTGCCGTCACCGGCCACTGGAACGCCAAGTTCCCGTCCGTACGGACCGTCGACCTCTCCGCGCTGGACAAGCCCGGCACCTATCGCATCGTCCTGTCCGGCAGCGCCGCCGGCCGCTCCCCCGCGTTCCGGATCGCCGACGCGAGCGAGCTGATGACCCCGCTCGTCCGGGACAACGTCCGCTTCCTCCAGGCGCAGCGCGACGGAGCCGACGTGGTTTCCGGCGGCGGCCTGTCCCACGGCCCGTCCCATCTCACCGACGAGGACGCGACCGTCTACGCCGACCCGCGCTACGACGAGGCGGGCGAGGAACTGCTCGACGAGCGGCTGACCCCGACCGGTGCCACCGTCGATGTCGCGGGCGGCTGGTTCGACGCGGGCGACTTCCTGAAGTTCACCGGCACCACCTCCTACTCCACCGCCGAACTCCTGCTCGCCGAGCGGGACTTGCCGGACATGGAGGCGCTGTCCGCCGAGGCCGAGCACGGGCTGGAGTGGGTGGACAAGATGTGGGACGGGGACAGCGGGACGCTCTACGCCCAGGTCGGCATCGGCGCGGGCAACGACGCCGTACGGACGGATCACGACGTGTGGCGGCTGCCGGAGGCCGACGACCGGCTCGATGTGTCGCCCGGTGACCCGGACTACACGATCAAGCACCGGCCGGTGTTCCGCGCGAACGAGCCGGGAGAGCCGATCATGCCGAGTCTGGCGGGACGGGTGGCCGCGGTGTTCGCCCTCGCCGCGCAGCGGGCGGCCGACAGCGCCCCGGACGAGGCGCGGGAGTGGCTGGAGAAGGCCGCCGCCGTCTACGACCTGGCCGACACCGACCACGACCCCGACCAGCCGCTCGTCACGGCCTTCCCGAGCGCCTTCTATCCGGAGGACTCCTGGCAGGACGACATGGAGATCGCCGGCGCCGAACTCGCCCTGGCAGCACGGGACTTGGGTGACGACCGGGAGGCCGACTGGACCGGCGAGGCCGCCCACTGGGCCCGGTCCTACCTGGACTCCGACGTCAAGGGCACCCTCAATGTCGCGGACGTCAGCGCCCTGGCCCATGTCGACCTGACCACCGCTCTGGACGGCGCCCGCAGCAACGGAGTTGGAGCTGCGGACCTGAACAAGGATCTGCGGCGCCAGTTGGAGGACGGGGTCGATCACGCCGATCACGATCCGTTCGGGGCCGGTGCGGTCTACGACGACTTCGACGCCGTACCGCACACGTTCGGGCTGGTGGCCACCGCCCGCCTCTACGCCAAGGCGACCGGGGACACCCGCTACGACGCGTTCGCCGGGCGGCAGCGGGGCTGGGCACTCGGCGCCAACCCCTGGGGCACCAGCTTCATGATCGGTGCCGGTGAGGTCTACCCGCACTGCCCGGAACACCAGTTGGCCAACCTCCGCGGCAGCCACGACGGAAAGGGCGCGATCCTGCGGGGCGCAGTGGTCAACGGCCCCAACGCCGCTGACAAACTGGCCGAGTTGAACGGCTTCCCGACGATGGAGAAGTGCACCGCCACCCCGCCGTCGGGAGCCTGGACCGACTTCGACGGCAAGGGTTCGCGGTACGTGGACGACGTCGGCGCCTGGCAGACGGTGGAGCCTTCGCTGGACTTCACGACGACGGCGCTGCTGGCCTTCGCGCTGACCGCGCAGGGCGAGGACGCGTAGCCGAGCCTCTGAGCCTCCTCAAGTCGCTTGGCGCGCACGGGACATGGCGGTCAGGCTGAGCCCCATGACTGGAATCACGGGACTGAGCAAGAAGAACACCTTCGTGCTGACCATCCGGGACGCCGACGTGGTCGCGGCGACCCTGCGCCAGGCACTGGCCGGGGCCTCCCCCGAGGAGCGCCCCGGCCTGGAACGCGCCGCCGCTCTCGTCGAGTCCACCGCCGCCGCCAACGAAGGCCAATTGCACGCCCGTTGGGTCCGCTCCCGGCTGGCGGCGGCCGGGTTCGCCGGGGACCTCGACTCGGTCGCCGCGGTGCGTGCCCTGCGCCAGGCGGAACCGCGACTGAGCCTGCTGGCCGCCGTGCACCTGCAGAAGGAGGCAGTGGCCCACCCGGAGTGATCCGGCAGCCCCCGGTCACGCGGGGAGGCGGGGGCTGCCGGAGGTGTGGTGCCGCTCAGGACGTGAGGTAGCAGGACTTGCTCACGTTGGGCAGCGGGTCGGTGCCGAAGGCGGCCGTCGTGCAGCTCGCGCCGCCGCTGAAGGCCTTGTAGAGGAAGCGGCCGCGGGCGCCGTAGGCGACGGTCTGCTGTCCACTGAAGGCACAAGTGCCGCCTTCCGCCGAGCAGTTGGTGGCGTAGCCGACCGGGCCGCCGGTGGCGGTGTAACAGGCCTTCGACTCACCGGAGATGGGGTCGCCGAACGTGGCGTCGGTGCACGCGGTGTCGCCCGTGGCGGTGGCCGTGGTGAACGCTCCGTACGCGCCGTACATCACCGGCTGGCCCGCCACGGCGGCACAAGTTCCGTTCTGGTCCGCGCACTTGGTCCAGCCTCCGGCCGGAGCGCCGGCGGGCGGGAGGTAGCAGGACTTGGCGACGCCGTCGATGGGATCGCCGAAGTGGGCGTTGGTGCAGGCCACGGAGCCGTTGGTGACCTGGTGGACGAAGTTGCCGTTGGCACCATAGGCGACGTCACGGTTGTAGCCGGGCACGGCGCAGGTGCCGTTCTCGGCCGCGCAGACGGTGTGTCCGGGCGGGCCGCCCACGTCGGCGACGTAGCAGGACTTGACCAGGTTGGCCGCCGGGTCGCCGCCGAAGGAGTCGTTCGAGCAGGCGGTGCTGCCGGTCACCGTCTTGTAGGTGTACGTCCCGGCGCCGTAGGCCACCGAGCGGGTGCCGCTGAAGGAGCAGGTGCCGCCCTCGCCCGCGCACCGGGTGTAGCCCGCGCGCAGGGCGCCGGTGCCGGGTTCGGCGGGCGGCGCCGGATTGCCGAGGCCGGTGGCGGAGACGGTGTAGCTGCCGGGGGCGACGCCGGTGAGGTAGACGTAGGTGTCGTCCTGGCTGCCGCCGGTGATGCCGGAGGCGGGCGTGAAGGCTCCGTTGCTCCAGACGGTCGCGCCGTTGACGGTCACCGTGATGTTGCCGCCGAGCTTGGGGACGCCGATACGGCCGGTGCTGCCCGAGGGGCTGGAGAGGGTGGCCGAGTAGGTGCCGGCCGCCGGGTCGCGGGACCAGGACGCGTTGATGGCACCCTGGGGCATGGTGATGCGGCCCTGGGCGCTGGTCAGGTCGCCGGGGTGCGGGACGAAGCGGTAGGCGCCGGTCGACGACTCTGGCGTGGTGCCGAGCACGTCGAAGGTGAGCGTGGAGGTGGGCGCGGTGGACCAGCCGTGCGCGAGGCTCATGAACGAACCGCCGTACGCGAGGCCGCCGTCGGACTGGATGCCCTCCCAGAACGTGCTCTTGGTGCCGATGTCGCTGTCGAGCATGTGGCCCCAGGTGCGGCGGATCTGGTCCAGGGCGGTGAAGTCGTCGTTGGCGGTGAAGCGGGCGTTCAGCTCCATGCCGCCGGCGAACGGCGAGACGTTGCCGCCCCATTCGGGTGTGGTGGGGCCGTAGATGCCCCAGTTCTTGCCGAGGCCCGTGATGATGCTCTTCGACTTGGCGGTGGAGTCGCTCAACCCGTACCAGACGGCCAGGGAGTTGCCGTCCTGCGGATACAGGCCGCTGCTCGGGTTGTCCTTGTACATGCCCTTGGAGGCGTCCCACAGCAGGGAGTTGGCCGCGGACTTGATCGCGGCGGCCTTGCTGTTCCAGCTCGCGGCGAGCGCGCTGTCCCCCTCGACCGTGGCGAGGGTGGCGCCGCCCTTGAGGGCGCCGTACAGCAGCGCGTTGGCGGAGATGTTCTCGCCGCCCTGGCCGACGCGGGCCCAGTCCTGGGTGCGGGTCACGTTGAGGAGGTTGTTGCCGTCGATCTTGTTGGTGATGAAGGCCATCCCCCGCTTGTAGTTGGACCATTCGGAGTCCAGCCACGGCCGGTCGGCGGTGTACGTGTAGTACGTCGACGTCCCCAGCAGGGTCCACGTGTGGTACGTGTCCGAGCCGGTGAGGTTGAACGGCGGCCCGGACCAAGGGATTTCACCCGCCGACGACTGCGCGTTGTACATCGTGGTGAGCGCGTTGCGGGTCGAGGTGAGATCGTTCGAGTACGCGTACTGCGTGGGGACGGCGATGCCCATGTCGCCGGGCCACACCGTACGGTCGCGCTTCGCGCCGTCGACCAGCACGGAGTCACCGACGCCGACGGTCGCGCTGTTGTCCCAGGCCGAGGAGGGCGGAGGCCAGGCGCGGCCCTGGTTGGAGGCGATGGTGTTCAACTGCACGGTGTACGCCCCGGCGTACCAGATGCGGTTGAGCAACTCGTCGCTTGAGGTGAAGTAGTTGGGGTAGTCGGCCGGGTTGGACTTCCCCGGAGCAGCGGTGAAGCTGAGGCTGACGCCCTTGAGGTCCACCCAGCCCGAGCTGTCGAGGAAGACGGTCAAGTAGCGGAACCCGCCCCGGAGTTGGGCGGTGGGCACGGTGTAGGTGCCGTTGGCGGAGGGTGTGGCGTAGAGGGCGCCGTCCTCGCCGTCGCGGCCGCTGCTGCGGTCGCTGTTGTTGCCCACGTACAGGGACGACTCACTGAAGGCCAGGCCGACGCGCTGCCCGCTGGAGCTGACGCTGCCGAATGACAACGTTACCAATCCGCCGACTTCTTTCTCGAAGTCGAGGGTGACGGCCGACTGCGAGCCGGAGATCCGCGTCGCCTGTCCGTTGAGGACGTTCGTCGGGTTCGCGACGCTGCCGGACGTGCGGTAGACGGCGGTCGGCTTGAGGGTGCGCGAGGTCGGCGAGTAGTTCACGGCGTCGAGTGCCGCCTTGGGAGCGGGCGTCGCGGTCGCCGGCGCCGCCCCGGCGGACAGCGTCGGGGCCACGGCCAGCGCGGCGGCCACCGCCATGGTGAGCCCAACTAGGCGGCCTGGTCTGGGCTTTCGGTTCTGCGGTGGCCTGCGGCGGCGCATGAGTGCCTCCCGGATCAGTGGGGGAACCAGCCGTTCAACTGGACAACCAGGCATGTGAATCGATTCAAAACGATCGACCGCAGCGGCCTGGAGTCTGAAGAGCAACGGGTACGCGAGATGACTCGCCGAAGTTCGGACCGATGATGGGCGCCGGGGCAGCAGGTGTCAACCCATCGCGTCAGCCTTCAACTCCCGGGAAAAAAGCGCACCTTGCGACATTGACAGGGTCGCACCAAGCCGGTTCACTGCGTCGGGTACGGGTAGAGGTATGGACCATTGATCCAGAGCTGAATCCATTCACACCCTGCATCCCCCCATCGTGAAATCGAGGCGAGTTCCGGTGTCCCCACACAGCTTCGACATCGTTATCAGACCACGGTTGCTCAGCCTTCTGCTGACGGCCGCCCTCGCGTTCGTGGCGCTGGTCCCGGTCGCGACGCCGGCGTCCGCCGCCACCCAGGTGTGCGTCCTGGCCTGCGACACCCTGGACCCTTCGCAGGCGAAACGGGAAACGTTTCCAGTGCCGGACAAGACGCTCAACGGCCGGCGCGTCCAGCTCCATGTGTCCGACGCGGACGACATGGCGTGGGCCAGCATCGACAACGGCACGACCGGCGACGCGGTGTGGTTGGACCGGTCCTGGGACGGCGGCGCCACCTGGGACGGTCTGCTCGGCAAGGCGAGCATCCCGAGCACGTGGACCGGCACCAGGACGCTGATGTACAACATCACCGACCCGCGCAACCACAAGCGCGGCCTCGTCCGCGCCTGCGGCGACGCGGCCGGCGTCGGCTGCACGAACTGGGTCTACCCCACGGTCTGCGACACCGTCTGCGACGGTACGGGCGCGGGCCAGGCGGCGGGCGACGACCAGCCGATCCCCTCAACCACCTTGTACGGCCGCACGATTCGGCTGCACGTGGACCAGAAGAACGCGATGGCCTGGGCGAGCATCGACACCGGTGGCGCCGGTGACGAGATCTGGCTGGACCGTTCCTGGGACGGCGGCTCGACCTGGCCCGACGGCTCCTCCCTCGGCCGTACGAGCACCCCGTCCGGAGGGACCACGACCCGCACCGCGATGTACGCCACCCGTGATCCGCGCGGTCTCCTCTACGGCGGGGCGGTCCGCGCGTGCGGCCGGGAGGTGAGTCACAACGAGGGCAGCTGCACCGCGTGGTACCGGCCGGTGCCGACCCGGGCGCGTGCCGCGGCGGACGCGCTGATGACGTCGTACGACCCCTACAACGGCTGGTGGCCCAGCAGTTGGTGGAACTCGGCGGCGACCCTCACCTCCGTCATCGACTTCGCGAAGACGACCGGCACGCACGACTACGATTGGATCATCGCCCGCACCTTCGACCGGAACAAGGGCGTCTTCCCGGCCGGGACGCGGAGTTCGGACGCGATCGAGGGCGACTTCATCAGCCGGTCGATCGACGACTCGGGGTGGTGGGCGATCGCGTGGATCGACGCCTACGACTACACGCACGATGCCCGCTATCTCAACGAGGCCATCACCATCGCCAATTACGTCCAGCAGTACTGGGACACCGGTACCTGCGGCGGTGGCGTGTGGTGGGACCGGGAGAAGACCTACAAGAACGCGGTGACGAACGGGCAGTACCTGTGGCTGACCACCGCGCTGCACCAGCGCATCGCCGGCGACACCGTGTGGCTCCAGCGGGCGAGGACGTCGGCGGCCTGGTACAAGGCCAGCGGGATGATCAACTCCTCGGGTCTGGTGAACGACGGGCTCTCCTCGTCCTGCGCCAACAACGGTTCCACCGTGTGGAGTTACAACCAGGGCCTCGCCATCGGCGCCTTCACGGAACTCTGGAGGACGACCGGTGACAGCTCGATGCTGACCACGGCGCGCACGCTGGCGGACGCGGCGATCAGCAGTCCGACACTGACGTCCGGCGGGGTGCTCACCGAGTCCTGCGATGCGGGATCGGCGGCCTGCGACGACAACCAGAAGCAGTTCAAGGGCATCTTCATGCGAAACTTCGCCGACCTGGCGAAGGCGACCGGCTCCACCACCTACCGGAACTACATCCAGAAACAGGCCGACACCCTGTGGGCGTTGGACCGGTCCACGCTCAACGACCTCGGTGAACGCTGGGCGGGCACCAGCCCGAACCAGACCGACTGGCGTACGCAGGCCAGCGCACTCGGGGCACTGACCGCCGCCGCGGGCTGAGCGCAGGGTGGGAGCGCAGGGTGGGTGCGAGGCACCTGGGGTAACGGCGGCCTGGTTGCGCTCCTCGGGCGCGACCAGGCTCTGCCGTGCAACACCACGCCCCCACCCGAGGAGCAGACGATGAGCGTCACCCACACGGAAACCGGCACGGAAGTCGGCACGGACACCGTGACCTGGAACAACAAGGCCCTCGACGAGATCGCCGCGAACGACGCGGGCCGCCCCGTCCTCTTCGCCAACGCCCGGGTCCTGACCATGGACCCCCTGATCGGAACCCTGCCCGGCGCCGACATCCTGCTCGTCGGCGCGCTGCTGGTGGGCATCGGCCCGGGCATCGTCACGGCGGCGGGAGACGACAACGCCATCGTCGTCGACTGCACCGGCATGACGGTGGTCCCGGCGGTGGTGGACACGATCGCGCTCGCCGGCGGGCGCGGCCAACGCGCGGATTACGTAGGGACGTTGACACCGGGGAACACGGGCGACCTGCTCGTCGTACCGGACTCACTGGCCGCCGATGTGGCGAGCGCGCAGGCCACGCTGCTGACCCGCCCGGAGGAGGTCCGCGCCCTGGTCGCGGCCGGCCAGCCGGTGCTCTGGTCCGGCACGGACGCCCCCGGCCGTGCCACCGCCCCCGAGGCGGGCATCCCGGCCGCCCAGGACCTGAGCAACAGTCCGCGCATCGGCGTCTGGATCGACGAAAACGGCTTCCTGCACCAGGAGTTGACCCCCGACGGCCGCTACGACGAGACCCGCGGCGGCCGCCCGCACGCCTACGAGGGCCGCTACTGGATCGACGGCGACCGCATCGACTACCTGGACGACCTCGGGTTCTGGGCGTTCGGCGAGTTCCGGGGCGGGGAGTTGCGTCACGCGGGGTATGCGATGCGGCTCGGGGCGCGGGCGTAGAGCTTGTTCAGGTCGGACCCCCGGGCGTAGTGGTTGTCCAGGCCGGACCCCGGGCGTACTGACCGTTCAGGAAGGTCACTCCGGTGTGCCCGCCAGTTCCACCGCCCTGCGGCGCAGGGCGAGGGCGGCCGGGGCGACCGCCGAGAGTACGGCGAGTACCGCGCAGGCGGCCACGGTCCAGCCGAGTGCCGCCCAGGGGATCTCGATCGGCGTCCACACCGAGAGCAGGCCCAACGCGCCCCACATTCCTGCCAGGTTGAGCCCGGCGACCAGCACCCCGAGCACACCGCCGACCACGACGACCATCAGCGCCTCGGCGGCCACCAGCCGCAGCACCTGCCACCTGGTGGCCCCGGCCAGCCGCAGCACGGCCAGTTCGCGGACCCGGTCGGAGGTCGCCATGACCATGGTGTTGGCCAGCGAGATGCCGGTGTACAGCAGGGCGATGCCGAGGACCAGCAGGAACCCCGTCCGGGTCGTGCGGTTGGTCTCGGGGTACGTCGACCGCACCCACTGCCGGTCGGTGAGCACCTGCCCGCCCGACGGCCGCACCGCGTTCCGCAGTCCGGCGGCCACGGCACTCGCGTCGGCGTCGTCCGCGAGGCGTACGTCGACCCGGTCGACGGGCGCGTCCGGGGCGTTGCGCGGGGTGACGTAGACGCCGTTGTCGCCGGTGCCGGTCGTCATGACGGCGGCGATCCGGAGGGACTTCTTCCTGCCGTCGCCGAGCCACACGTCCACCAGCTCGCCCACGGTGTGCTTCGCCCACTCCTCGTTGACGATGATCGAGTCGTCGTCCAGGTCGCTCACCTTCCCGGCGACGAGCGGCAGTCGGACGGTGTCGGCAAGGAGGCGGGGGTCGGCGGCGCGGGCCTCGGACCGGACGAGCGCCACACCGTCCTCCAGGACGTACACGGCACTCGCCGAGGTCGCGGAGACCTCGGCGTCGGGGACGGCGCGCAGTTTCCTCAGCGTCGCGTCGTCGAAGCCCGCGTCGCCTGCGTCGCCCGCGGTGGTGACCACGAAATCGGCGGTCGTCCGCGTGCGGACCTCGGTGGCCTTCGCCTCATTGAGGGTGGCGGTGGCGCCCAGCAGTGATCCCGCCAGCGCGACCGTGACCAGCACGGGCGCCGCGACGGCGGCGGTGCGCCGGACACCGGTGGCGGCGTTCTCTCGCACCAACATGCCCGTGGCGCCGGGCAGTTGGGCCGGCAGCCAGGCGATCAGGCGGGTCAGCGGGGGTACCAGCACCGGCGCGAGCAGCGCCACCGCGGTCATCAACAGCATCGGGCGGCTCACGTAGGTCTTGCGGTGCAGCAGGCCGCTCGGATCGTTCACCAGGGCCAGGACCAGCGTCACCAGGGCGGTCAGCAGCAGCGCCGAGCCGACCAGTCGGCGGCCCCGTGTCAGTGTCCGGGTGTCCACGGACGCCTCTTGCAGCGCCTCGGTGGGCCGGGTGCGCCCCGCCCGCCAGGACGCGGCCAGCACTCCGGCCAGGGCGACGAACAGGCCTGTCCAGAAGGCCAGTTGGTACGGCCAGGTGGAGTCGCCGATGGCGAACCAGCGGGGCGCCAGGCCCTCTTCGACCGTCCACTCGGCGAGCTTCGGCGCACCGTAGGAGCCGAGTACGCAGCCTGCCGCCGAGGCGAGCACGCCGATCAGGAGGGCCTCGGTGACAACCGTGCGGCGGATCTGCCCCGGCGTCGCACCGGCCGTGCGCAACAGCCCGAACTCGCGGCGGCGTTGGGCCACCGTGAACGCGAAGGTCGACGCCACCACGAACACCGACACGAATCCCGTGACACCGCCGGCCGTGCCGTACATGGCGTTCATCGCGGTGAGAGCCTCGCTGTCCCGGCCGGGATCGGCGTCGGCGTACCGGCGCGCATTACCGGTCAGGACCCGGACGCCGTCGCTGCCGCGCACCGCCGTGCGTACGGCCGCCGCTCCTGCGTGGACGACGAGTTGGACGCTGTGCGGTGCCAACCGCGCGGCGCGCGCGTCGGTGTAGAAGACGGCGTTCTCGAAACCGAGGCCGACCACGGTGCCGACGACCCGCACGGTGCCGCCGTCGGTCCGCAGCCGGGTGCCCGGACGGAACCGGTCCCCGCTGACGACGACCTCGTCCGCGGTCTGCGGTGCGCGCCCCGCGTCGAGCCGGTACGGCGCGAAGGCGGCGGTGGACCAGGGGTGGCCCACGAGATCGCCGGGGCCGCCCCGGGCCCGTACAGCGAAGGACCGGTCCACGACGACGGTCCCGAGGTGCTTCAGCTTCGCGATCACGTCGGCGGGTACGGCGCGCGGCCGCGCGAGCTTCTGGGTGCGGACGCCGGTCGGGGTGCGCACGCTCAGGGTGTCCATGCCCTGGACGACGACCGGTGCCGCGGCGAACCGCTCGGGCCTGCGGTCGGGTGCGTCCAGCGACGACGCCAGGGCCAGCCCCATGACGGCGATCAGCGCCACGCCGAGGGAGAGGGCGACGAAGCTGCCGACGAAGGTGACCCAGCGAGTGCGCAGAGTGCGCAGGGCGGTGCTCAGCACGGCGCGGCCTCCAGCTTGGTCATGCGGGCGGCGATGTCCTCGGCGCCGGCGCCGGTCAGCTCGCCGTTGACGCGGCCGTCGACGAGGAAGACCGCACGGTCGGCGTAGGAGGCGGCGACCGGGTCGTGCGTGACCATGACGACCGTCCGGCCCTCGCGGTCCACCATGGCACGCAGCAGGTCGAGCACCTCGCGGCTCGTCCGCGAGTCGAGCGCGCCGGTCGGTTCGTCACCGAAGAGCACCTCGGGGCGGGTGATCAGGGCGCGGGCCAGGGCGACGCGCTGCTGCTGGCCGCCGGACAGCTCCGTCGGCCGGTGCCGGGCCCGGTCGCCGAGTCCGACCTGTTCCAGCACCTCGCGGACCCGGGCTTTCGGCGGGCGACGGCCGGCCAGTCGCAGCGGCAGGGCCACGTTCTGCTCGGCGGTGAGCGAGGGCAGCAGGTTGAACGCCTGAAAGACGAAGCCGATGCGTTCGCGTCGCAGCAGGGTCAGCTTGGTCTCGCTCAGCTCCGTCAGCTCGGTCCCGCCGACGGTGACCGAACCCGACGTGGACCGGTCCAACCCCGCGGCGCACTGCAGCAGGGTCGACTTGCCGGAGCCGGACGGCCCCATCACGGCGGTGAACGTCGCCTTCGGGAAGGTGAGCGACACCCGGTCCAGGGCGGTGACAGACGTGGCACCCAGGCTGAACTCCCTTGATAGCGCGCGCAGTTCGACCGCGTGGTTGCTCGTGTGTTCCCCCACCAGTACCTGCTCCTCGGTTCGTCGGTGCCATAACGAAACCGTGGAAGCACCTCGTGACGCACTACGCCCCGGACGAGACCTGGGGTAGGGCCAGGCCTACCCCCGATACGGACCCTGGACCGATGGCACCCGACCGGCCGGGCCGCCTACGGTCATGCGCATGCACCCTCGGAATGTGTGGCAGGCCATGTCCCGGCCGGGTTTCCTGCTGTCGGCCTGGCCCTGGCGATCCGCCGCGTATCTGCTCACCGGCGCGGTGACCGGCGCCGCCGCCCTGGTGGGGATCGTGACGGCGGCGGCGGTGTGCGGCGCGCTCGCCGTCGTCCTGGTGGGGCTGCCGCTGCTCGTCGTGGTCGCCCTCGGCGGGATCCCGGTGGCCGTGGTGGAACGGTCCAGGCTGCGTCTGATCGACCGCGATCCGGTGTCCGGCCGGCACCGGGTGCCGGCCGCGCCGGGGCTGTGGGCCTGGCTGACCACCCGGCTGCGCGAACAGGCGACCTGGCGGGAGCTCGGCTACGCGCTGCTGTTCGCGGGACTGCTGTGGCCGGTCGACGCCCTGGCGGTCACGGTCGCCCTGTTCGTCCCGCTGTCCCTGGTCGCCACCCCGCTGCTGCTGGCCACGGTCGGCGGCGGCCACGAGGCGAAGGTGCTCAAGCAGTGGACGGTCACCACCTGGCCGACCGCTTTCGGCGTCGCCGTGCTGGGCCTGCTCCTGCTGGGCCTCGGCGCCTACGTGCTCGGCGTCGCGGCGGGCGCCCGCGCCGGGCTGACCCGGCTGCTGATCGCCTCCCGCGAGGGCGAGTTGGGCGCCAGGGTGGTCGAACTGGCCCGCTCCCGCGTCCGGTTGGTCGATGCCTTCGAGGCCGAGCGCCGCCGTATCGAGCGCGATCTGCACGACGGCGCCCAACAGCGCCTGGTGGCCCTGACGATGGCCCTCGGACTGGCCCGCCTCGACGCCCCGCCCGGCCCGCTCGCCGAGCGGCTGACCACGGCCCACGAGGAGGCGGGCAAGGCGCTCGCGGAGCTGCGCGAGCTCATCCATGGCATCCACCCCAAGATCCTCACGGACTACGGCCTCCAGGCCGCGGTCGGCGACGCCGCCGACCGCTGCGTGATCCCCGTCGACGTCGACCTCGAACTGCCGGGCCGGCCGACCATGGCGGTCGAGTCCGCCGCGTACTTCGTGGTCTGCGAGGCGCTGGCCAACGTCGCCAGACACAGCGGGGCCGACCGCGCGCGGGTGAGCGGCGGACACCGCGACGGACGCCTGTTCCTGGAGGTGCGCGACGACGGCCGCGGCGGCGCGGACGCCTCGAAGGGCACCGGCCTCACCGGTCTCGCGGACCGGGTGTCGGTCCTGGATGGCAGACTTGCCCTGACCAGTCCGCCGGGTGGACCGACGCTGTTGCACGTGGAGTTCCCTTGCGAGTTGACCGGGGCGGCCGACCGCTCCGCGTAGTGCTGGCCGAGGACAGCGTGCTGCTGCGCGAAGGGCTCATCGGCCTGCTCGGCCGCTACGACCACGAGGTGGTGTCGGCCGTCGGGGACGCGCGGGCGCTGATCGCCTCGGTCGAGGAGCACGCCCCCGACATCGTGGTGACGGACGTCCGCATGCCGCCCGGTTTCCAGGACGAGGGCCTCCACGCGGCAGTACGGCTGCGCGAGAAGCGGCCCGCACTCCCGGTCCTGGTCCTCAGTCAGTACGTGCAACGGACGTACGCCGCCGAGCTGTTGGACTCCGGCGACGGATCGGGCGTCGGCTATCTGCTCAAGGACCGGGTCGGCCAGGTCGAGGAGTTCATGGAGGCCCTGCACCGGGTCGCGGACGGCGGAACGGTGGTCGACCCCGAGGTGGTGCGCCAGTTGCTGCGCCGCCGCCGCGATCCGCTGGAGCAGCTCACCCCGCGCGAGCGCGAGGTGCTGGCACTGATCGCCGAGGGCAGGTCCAACGCCTCGATCGCCGGCGAGCTGGTGGTCTCCGAGGCCGCGATCGGCAAGCACATCGGCAACATCCTCACCAAGCTGGACCTGCCTCCGGCGGCCGGCACCCACCGCAGGGTCCTGGCCGTCCTCACCTACCTGCGGGCCTGACCGAACGGGCTCACAAGTACCGGATCACGAACCGCCGCTCCCCCGGAACCCGGCGCGCAACCGGGCTTCGGCTCCCGGTTCCGCTCGCGGATGCAGGTCCAAGGCCGCCAACGCGGCGCCGAGCAACGGCGGTTCCGTGCACACCACCGGCCGAACCCCCGGCACCGCCTCGGTGAGCCTGCGTTCGACGTCGTCCAGGAGCACCTTGTGCCCGGCGGCCAACACGCTTCCGCCCAGGACGACTTCGGGGTCCGGGGAGACCGCGAGTTGGAGGCGGCACAGGACCGTGACCGCCATTCTCGCGATCTCTCCCGCGAGGCGTTCGACCAGCTCGGTCGCGATCTCGTCGCCCTCGTCGCGGGCCGCGAAGACCGCCGGGCAGAGTTCGCTGAGGCGGAGTGCGGGCAGGTCCCCGTTGTGCAGAGCGGCGGTGACATCGGCGACCGTCGCCAGACCGAAGTGGTCAATCACCGCTGCACGAAGGGCTGTTCGCGGGCCGCGGCCGTCCTCCGCCCGCGCCGCGTGCCACAGCGCCGACGTCCCTACGTCGATGCCGCCGCCCCAGTCCCCCGAGATCCGGCCCAGCGCGGCGAAGCCGGTGGTGCGGCCGTCGGGGGCCACGCCGACGCAGTTGATGCCGGTGCCGCAGACCACGCCGACACCCCAGGGGCGGCTGGCTCCGGCGCGCAGGACGGCGTAGGAGTCGTTGTCGACGCGCTGCGTGACAGCCCAGCGGCGGGCTCCGACGGCCTCGCGCAACGCCTTGATCTCATACGGTAGATCGGCCCCGGCGAGGAAGGCCGTGATGCCGTCCACCTCGACGTCGGCCGCGACGCCGGCCGACGCCATCGCCTCGGCGCGCAAGGCGGCGAGTACGTCCATGGCCGCGTCGACGCCGACCGCCTGCGGGCGGAATCCGCCGCCCCGCGCGCGGCCCAGGATCGTGCCGTCCGTCCTCAACACGGCGACGTCCGTCTTGGAGTTGCCGCCGTCGACGGCCAGGAGCAGACCCGTCTCCATCAGGCCCACCACAGGTGTGCGCGGTTGGCGGCGACGAGCTTCGCCGCCAACTCCTCGGCGACCTTGACCTGCCCGACGAGTGGATGCGCCAGCAACGCCGTCGCGACCCGGTCGACCCCACCGTGCAGGGCCGCTTCCAGAGCCAGTTCCTCGTAGGCCGTCACATGCGCGATGAGTCCGGCGAAGAGTGGCTCTACGGGCGTGACGGGCAAGGGAGTTGCGCCCTGGGCGTCGATGCGGGACGGGACCTCGATGACGGCGTCGTCGGGGAGGAAGGGCAGGGTGCCGTTGTTGCGGACGTTGGCCACGCGGACGTCACCGGTGTCGGCGGTGAGGGCGTGCACCAGCTGGACGGCCGCCTCGGAGTAGTAGGCGCCGCCGCGCTTGTCCAGCAGGGCGGGCTTCTCCGTCAGGGCCGGGTCGGCGTACATCTTGAGCAAGTCGCTCTCCATCTCCGCCACTTGCTGGGCGCGGGAGGGTTCGCTGAGCTGCTCGCGCAGGACCTCGTCGTGGGCGTAGTAGTAGCGCAGGTAGTAGGAGGGGACGACGCCCAGCCTGCGGACCACGTCCAGCGGCATGCGCAGCCGGTCGGCGAGGGCCTGGCCATGTTCGTCGAGGATGCGCGGGAGGACGTCCACGCCGTCGAGCCGCACCGCCCGTTCCCAGGTGAGGTGGTTGAGGCCGACGTGGTCGAGGCCGACGCGCTCGTGGTCGACGCCGAGCCAGTCGGCGAAGGTGCGTTGGAAGCCGATGGCGACATTGCAGAGGCCAACTGCCTTGTGTCCGGCGTCCAGTAGGGCGCGGGTGACGATGCCGACGGGGTTGGTGAAGTCGACGATCCAGGCGTTCGGGGCGCGCTTGGCGACCCGTTCGGCGAGGTCGAGGACGACGGGGACGGTGCGCAGCGCCTTCGCCAACCCGCCCGCACCGGTGGTCTCCTGGCCGATGCAGCCGCACTCGTGCGGGAAGGTCTCGTCGACGTGGCGGGCGGCCTGGCCGCCGATGCGGAGCTGGAAGAGGACGGCGTCGGTGCCGTCGATGCCGGCGTCCGGGTCGGCGGTGGTGGTGATCTTCGCGGGGCTGCCCTGGCGGGCCAGGATGCGGCGGGCGAACGGGGCGATGACCGCGAGCCGCTCCGGGTCGGGGTCGACCAGGGCGATCTCGGTGACGGGCAGTCCCAACCGGGCGAATCCGTCGACCAGTTCGGGGGTGTACGTGGATCCGCCGCCGACAACGGTGATCTTCAACCTTTGACTCCTGTCAGTGTGACGCCCTCGATGAAGGCCTTTTGCGCGAAGAAGAAGACGATGATCACCGGCGCCATCGCGATGAGGGTCGCGGCCATGGTGAGGTTCCACTGCACCGCGTGGGAGGTCTTGAAGGTCGCCAGGCCCAGGGCCAGGGTCCAGTGGGCGGGCGTCTCGCCGGTGTAGATGAGCGGGCCGTAGTAGTCGTTCCAGGCGTTGAAGAAGGCGAAGAGGCCGACCGCGACGAGCGCCGGGCGCATCATCGGCAGCACCACCCGGGTGAGGACCCGCAGTTCGCCGCAGCCGTCGATGCGGGCCGCGTTGAGGTAGTCCTCGGGAACGGTGAGCAGGAACTGGCGCAGCAGGAACACCGAGAAGGCGTCGCCGAAGAGGGACGGGAGGACCAACGGCCAGATGGTGCCGGTGAGATGGAGTCGGGCCCACATCAAGTACATGGGGATGACGAGGACTTGGGGCGGCAGCATCATCATGGTGATGACGCAGAGGAACGCCGTGTTGCGGCCCTTGAAGCGGAACCGGGCGAGCGCGTACGCGATGGGGACGCTGGACAGCAGGGTGGTCGCGGTGGCGGCGACGGCGTAGATCACCGTGTTGGTGAGCCAGGTGCCGATCGGCGCGGTGCTGAACACCGTGCGGTAGTTGGACCACTGCCAGTGGTGGGGCCACAGGCTGGTGGTGAGGGACTGGCCGTCGGTCATGACCGAGGTCAGGAAGATGAACACGATCGGGCCGATGAAGGCGCAGGCCAGGCCGACGGCGACGGCGTGTTCGGCGATCCAGATCAGGGTCCTGCGGCGGCCGGCCCGACCGCGCGCGGCACGGTGGGGCGAGGCGGCGCGGGTCTGCCGGGCGGGCGCAGGAGCGTAGGTCGTCGTCATCGCGGCGACTCCCCGGTCGTCAAGTCCCGTGCCGTCGTGGCGACTTCCCGTTGGACGAAGTGGTGTGTCATCGCGGTGACTCCTCGATGCGGAAGGTCTCGAAGCCGTACGTCATCGCGGTGACTCCTCGATGTCGAAGCCGGAGGCGCGGCGGAGCAGGACGACGGTGAAGGCCATCGCCACCACGAAGAGCACCACGGCCAGTGCGCAGGCGTAGCCCGCGTGGAACTGGTTGAAGCCGGCGATGTAGAGCTGCTGGGGGAAGGTGAGGGTGGAGCCGTCCGGATAGCCGGGCGCGGCCTGGATGTTGCCGTTGGCGACCTGCGAGGCGACCATCGCCTGGGTGAAGTACTGGAGTCCGGCGATGACTCCGGTGACGGTCGCGAACAGCACGACCGGGGAGATCGTCGGCAGGGTGACGTAGCGGAAGCGGTGCCAGGGGCCGGCGCCGTCCAGTTCGGCGGCCTCGTACAGTTCGGCGGGGACTTCGAGGAGTGCCGCCAAGAAAATGACCATCATCGTGCCGCTGCCCCACAGGGCGAGCAGGGTGAGGGCCGGTTTGGACCAGTCCGGCGAGTTGAACCAGAGCGGGCCGTGGATGCCCAGCAGGCCCAGAATCCGGTTCACCGGGCCGGAGTTGGGGTTGAACATGCAGACGAAGGCGACGGTCGCGGCGACCGGCGGGGCCAGCGCGGGCAGATAGAACAGGGTGCGGAACAGACTCGCCCCGGCCTTGAGCCGGGCGGTGACCATGGCCACGCCGAGGGCGAAGAGCACCTGCGCCGGGACCATGATCACCACCAGCCAGGCGGTGTTGCGGACGGCGTGCCAGATCAGCGGGTCGCCGTCGAGCAGGTAGCGGTAGTTGCGCAGCCCCACGAACCGGGCCTGGGAGATCATGTTCGAGTTGGTGAAGGACAGCCAGACCGTCATCACCAGCGGGTAGACGAGGAAGACGGCGAAGCCGACAAGCCCGGGGGCGAGGAAGAGCAGGACGCGCAGCCGGTTGCGGCGGATGCGGGCCCTCAACGGTGCTGGGGCGAGCTGGAGTTGGGTGGCCATGACGGTCACTGCCCCAGCTTGAGCGCCGCGTTGTTCTGCTTGTCGACGGCGGTCAGGCCGGCCTTCAGGTCGGGTACGCCGCCGCTCTGCCACTTCTCCACGAAGTGACCGAAGTTGGTGAGATAGGCGCCGCCGTCGCCGCTGGCCGGAGTGGTGGTGGTGAGCGGGTTCTTGTAGACCTCCAGGAACGGGGCGAAGTCGGGGTCCTTGGAGAGGCCGAGCGAGGCCGAGTCGAGCGCCGCCTTGGTGGTGGGGACGTTGCCGATCGCGTCGGCGAGCGTGGTCAGCGCGTCGGTGTCGGTGGTGAGGAATTTGATCAACTTCCAGGCGGCGCCCGGGTGTTCGGCACCTCGCGGCATGCCGATCACGTTGCCGCCGACGTAGCCGGCGCCGTAGAGCTGGGACTTGCCGTCGGCGGCCGGTACCGCCGCGGTGCCGTAGTCGATGTCGGCCTTGTCGTTCTTGATGAACGCGTTGCGCCACTCGCCGTCGACCATCATGGCCAACTTGCCGGTCTCGAAGGCGTTCTGGGCGGAGAACTCGTCGCCCATGCCCGCCTTGAAGGTGACGAGCTTCTTCGTGCCGAACCAGTCGACGAGGCTCTTCTGCCAGGTCAGTGCCTGGGCGAAGGCGGGGTCGGCGCCGACGTTGGACCGGCCGTCGGCGGTGAGCCACTTGCCGCCCCAGCTGGGGACGAGGTGCTCGGTGAGCATCTCGTAGGCGCCGAGATAGGGCATGAAGCCTGCGGTCCTGATCGAGCCGTCCGCGTTGAAGGTGGTCAACTTCTTGGCGTCCGCGGCCAGTTCGGACATGGTCTTGGGCGGGGACGATATCCCGGCCTTCGCGAACAGCTTCTTGTTGTAGTACAGGCCGAAGGTGTCGGCGAGCCACGGCATGGTGCAGCGCTTGCCGTCGAAGGCGGTGTACGACTGGACGGCCTTCGGGATCTGGCTCATGTCGACGTGGTCGGCCTTGATGTCCGGGTTGAGGTCTTGGAACGCTCCACTGGAACACCAGCCGCCGACGTTCGCGGCGTTGAACGAGGACGCCACGTCGGGGGCGGTGCCGCCGCGGATGGCCTGGTTGACCTTGTCGTCGGTCTGGGCGGCGACGGCCTTGACGGTGATGTACGGGTATTCCTTGTGGAACTTGGCCAGCACCGCGTTGACCGAGGCGATCTCGTGCGGGGAGCTGAGACCGTGCCAGAAGGTGATCGTGACCGGGGTGGTGTCGTCGGCGCCGGTGTCCGCCTTCGACGTGGCGCCGCCGGTGGTGCATGCTGCGGCCAGCAGTGCCGTGACCGCGATGAGCGACGCGGCGACGGTACGGCGGGCGGTGCGGCGGGGGGTGCGGGTGGTATGGGTGACGGGTCCGCCACGGGACTCGGACATGGAACCTCCGGCAAATTCGCTTACCACTTATTGACCAGTGGGCACATGCTGGGGCACCATTTGGGCAGTGTCAAGCAAGCATTTCGGAAGTGGACCGGAAGAAAAATGACCACCGGTATGGAAAGTTGGTAGGAATGGTCAGCGGTGAGAGCCGTTGGGAGAAGCGGGAACGCATCCGCACCCACCTCCTCGACCTGGTCGAGGAGACCGGGCCCGGCCGCCCCCTCCCGGGCGAACGCCAGCTGTGCGAGGAGCTCGGGGTCTCCCGCCCCACCCTGCGCGCGGTGGTCGACGACTTCGTCCGTGACGGTCTGCTGGTGCGGGAGCACGGACGCGGTGTCTTCGTCGCCCGTGCCAAGGTCGCCCAACACCTCAGCGGCACCGCCCCCGGGCAGGCACCGGGCCTGGGCGTCGGCGGTGTGGACGGCACCTGGGCCAGCCGCACCCTGGACTTCAAGACCGTCGCCGCCGGACCCCGGATCGGCCGCCGGCTGAGCATCGCGCCCAGCGAGGAGATCCTGCGGATCATCCGGCTGCGCACGGTGGACGGTGACCCGATGTGTGTGGAGACCCTGCACGTGCCGCACGCGCTGGTCCCCGGACTGACCGCCCGCGACCTGGAGACCGACTCCTTCTACCGCCTGCTGGGCCGGCGGTACGAGATCCTGCTGACCGACGCCGCACAGAGCATCGAACCGACCGTGGTCGACGAGTGGGAGGCCGAACTCCTCGGCGTCTCCGTGCACACCCCCGCCCTGCTCTTCGAACGGGCGGCCAGGGACGCGCAGAACCGCGTCGTCGAGTTCACCCGCTCCGTCTACCGAGGCGACCGCTACCGCATCTTCACCAGGCTGTCGCTGGCGGCCCAGCCCGACGGCGGACGCGTCGTCGACGGCTCCTGGTCGGCGGCCACCACCGTCCCCGGCGCCGACACCCTGGTCTTCGACCCCTACTGGAGCAACTAGCCACCCCTTCCCACCAGTTCACCGCGCCGGTCGTCGTCCGGCCGACGCGGCGATCCCGCACGCCCTCCCAGCCCGAAAGACACGCCCCTCCCCACCCGAAAGGACCGCTCATGTTCCGCCATGCCCTTACCGTGAGCGGCGTCGTGGCCTGCACGGTCACCACGCTGCTCGCCTGTACGGCCTCGGTCCCGGCCGGCGCCGCTCCTTCCGCCACCTCGGGCGTCCAGCTCCAGACCTGGCTCTACCCCGGATCGACCGGTGACTCCACCTGCACCGCCAAGAGCGAGTACGCCGACAACAGGGTGAAGAACGGCGCCCTCAACCCCGAGTACTGGTCGGTCCAGAGCAACGGCTCGGTGAAACTGGAGACCACCGCCGACGGCAGCTGCAACACCTACAGCGCGGCCAACGTCGCCGACCTCAAGGCGCACTCGGCGTACCAGTACCCGACGCTCTCCGGCATGACCACCGCCGATGTGCACGCCCTGGTCAGCACCAACAGCACCCGTACGGCGGCCGTCTCCAAGGTCACCTCCCTCGTCGGCGACGCCGGGCTCAGCGGTGTCGACGTCGACCTGGAGGACTACTGGTCCTGGAGCACCGCCGACTTCACCAACTACAAGACGTTTCTGAAGCAGTTGGCCACCGCCCTGCACGCCAAGGGCAAGCGCCTCCAGGTCGACGCACCGGCGATGACCGAGGACGCCTCGTTCTACGACTACGCGGCCGTGGCCGCCACCGGCGCCGACGACGTGGTGATCATGGCGTACGACGAGGAGTTCGACACCGCCGCCGGCGCCCGCTGCCTGCCCATCAGCCCCTACGACTGGCTGAAGAAGGTCACCCAGTACGCGCAGAGCAAGATCCCCGACCCGAGCCGCCTGATCATCGGCGTGCCCTCCTACGGCTACAGCGCGCCCGACCCGTGCGACCTCAACTCCGTGACGGGCAACATCCAGTTCAGCGACATGAAGAAGAGCCCCGGCTTCTCCTCCAACCCGGCCACCATAGAAAGCCGCCGCGACGCCTCCTCGGGCGAGATCCGCTGGGTCTCCGGCGGCGTCCTCTACGACTACGTCGACAGCGTCGCCATGGACCGCAAGCTCGCGGTCCTCAAGGGCCTCGGCGTCACCAAGGTCTCGGTGTGGTCGCTGGGCGGCGGGAACCCCTGGTTCTCCAACTGATTCACCTGATCCAGCTGATTCACCTGATCCGCTCAAGGCACTGGTGCGGCGGGCACCCTCAGGTGTCCGCCGCATCAACGCCCCCTACTTCGCCGGCGTGTTGAGCACATGGTCGCGAGAGGCGGCGACCTCGGCACGCAACTCGGGAAGGTTCACGTCGAGCACCTGACCGTCCCACTTACGGGGCTGTCCGTCGACGAACACGGCGGTGATGTTGCGGGCATCGGAGCCCAACACCAGTGTCCCGATCGGGTCGTTGAGCGGCATGTTGTTGAGGTCCTCGGCCTGTACGACCAGCAGGTCCGCCTTCTTGCCGACGGTGAGGGAGCCGGTGACATCGCCGAGGCCGTTGGTCCGGGCGCCCTGGAGAGTGGCGAAGTCGAGGACGTCGTGCGCGGTGATGCGCGAGGGCTCGCCGCCGGTGCCGTAGGCGGCGTTGACCGCGCGCATCCGCTGGATGGCGAGCAGGGCCCGCATCTGGGTGAACAGGTCGCTGGCGAGGGCGACTTCGACGTCGATGCTCAGCCCGGGCCGGATGCCGACGGCGAGCGCCTCGTCCACGGCGGGGATCGCCGTCTCCAGGCCGATCTGCGCGTCGGAGGTGGGGGCCAGCGCGACCGTCGTACCGGACTCCCCCATCGCCTTCCACGCCTCGGTGGTCAGACCCGTGGCGTGGATCAGGGTGACGTCGGGTCCGAGGATGCCGTGCTTCGCCCAGGACAGCACGGCCTCCGACCCGGAGGCGCCGAAGACCGCGTCGACGCTGACACCGATGCCCAAGTCGGCTGCGGTACGCGCGAGTTCGGGGCCGTAGGCGAGGGCGGGCCCGGCGATCTCGTCGGTGGCCAGGGTCGCCAGGCGGAGGGTGAGGAGCTGGTCGTCGCTGCTGAAGTACTGGTCCTTGAGGCGGTTCAGGTCGGCCGGCCACTGGCGGTCCCAGTCGCCGAAGTGCGGGCCCATGGAGGCGTGGACGCCACGGATGCCGGTGTCGCGGAGCGCCTCGATCGCCGCGTCGGAGTGTTCGCGGGTACGGGAGTTGTGCGAGAAGTCGAGCATCGTGGTGATGCCGCTGTCGAGCGCGGTGAGCGCCGCGAGTCTGGTGCCGGTGTACATGTCCTCGGGCCGGTAGACGGTGGCGTACCCAGCGAGCGTGGCCATCACGTATCCGCCGAGGTCGTCGACGTCTGGCATGATCCGGCGCAACTGGGCCTCCCAGGCGTGCCGGTGGGTGTCGACGAGACCGGGCGCCAGGATGGTTCCCGAGGCGTCGACGACCACCGCGCCCTCCGCCGCCAGGTCCGGGCCGATCGCGGCGATCGAGTCGCCCTCGACGAGCAAGTCGCCCAGCAGGATGCCCAGTTCGGGGTCCATCGTGACGATGGTGGCGCCGGTGAACAGGATGCGGCGACCCGGATCGGCGGACTGGCGGCGGAGTTGGCCGAGAAGACCGGCGCTGGTGGTGTCGTTGGCGTTCATGAGAGCCCCTTTTCGGGTGACGTCGGATGACATCCGGTGATGTCAGGTGACGCCGGGTGCTGTGTGGTGACGTGTGGTGCAAGACTCGATCCGCGTCCGCGCGGCAACCAGGCCGCCGTTTCCCCAGGTGCGGCACACCCAGGACGGCCTGGGCCGCTCAGCGCCGCCCCAGCCGGATCTCCTCCACGCCGAGCACTTCCTGGCCCGCCCTCTGGACGATGTGGAGGACGGCGGCCGCGACGGCTGTCAGTTCGAGGCCGTCCAAGGCCGTACCGGCTTACGCGCGGTACAGGACGAGGTGCTCGTGGAAGAGCACGCCGTCCCGGACGTCACCGGTGGCGGTGAAGCCGGTGTCGTCGACGTAGTCGATGTGGTCGCCGGTGACGGTGTAGCTGCCGGTGTAGGCGCTCGGCCGGTTCCCGCGGGCCTCGTCGTAGCGGCCGTTCGGGAGGAGTTCCTGCCGGATGTGTCCGTCGGCGGTCACCCACATGCCGACGAAGGGGTGCGGTGCTGCGTTCCTGTTCATGGCTCCACCGTCGCGTTCCCGCGCGGGGGTAACCAGGCCACACCTCTCCTGGGTGTCCGGCACCCACCTTCAGGTCTTCAGGAGGCTTTCTCCGAGGTGGGCAGGACCGGTCCAACGGCGGCGTCGAAGGCGTGGGTCACTTCGGGGGCGGTGCCGGGCAGGAGCAGGGCGCGGGCGCGGTCCTCGAAGCCCCGGTCGGTGGTGGTGAGCCGGTTGTGGTGCTGGGCGAGGTGTTCGGCCCAGGAGCCGACGAGGTAGTTCTCGATGAACCGGCCGGGTTCGTTGCCGTCCTGGAAGAGGCCCCAGGTGATGGCGCCGGTCCGGCGTCGGGAGCGGGCCACGTTGTCCATGGCCTCGATGAACGCGGCTCTGTCGTCCGGCGCGACGCGGTACACGACGGAGACCAGCACCGGGCCGTCGGAGGGGCCGGGCACGAAGACCAGCGGCGGGGTCGGCCAGTGGTCGGAGAGGGTGGGATCGATGCCCTCCGTGCCGTAGAGCCGCCATCGGTAGAGGCTGAGCGCGCTGAGCAGCATGGTGGCGGCGCCGATGAGGAGGGCCGTGGTCAGGCCCAGCCCTTGCACGAGGGCGCCCCATACAGGGGCGGCGACGGCCTGGCCGCCCTGGAAGACCAGCAGGTAGACGGCGAGTCCGCGGGCCCGGACCCAGCCGGGGAGGCGGGTCTGCATCGCCGCGTTGAGGGTGGACAGGACGCCGATCCAGGCCACTCCGGCGGGCAGCAGCGCGAGGACCGCGACCCAGGTGACGTGCACGGTGGCGAGGACCAGCAGGACGAGGGCGAACATGAGGGCGCCGGCCGCCAAGATGCCGTTGATACCCAGGTGTTGGCGCAGCCACGGCAGTGCGAACGCGCCCGCCACCGCGCCGGCACCGACCGCGCCGAGCAGCAGGCCGTAGCCGCCCGACCCCAGTCCGAGCGAGTCGGCGGCGATCAGCGGGAGCAGAGACCACAGGGCCGCCGCGCCGGGGATGAACAGGGCGGTGCGCAGCAGGACGCGGCGGATGCCTGGAGCGTTCCAGACGTAGCGGCGGCCCGCGTACAGGGCGGTCAGGAGCCGTTCCCGTTCGGCGGCCGGGACGGTGGTCTTCGGGCGGTGCCACAGCACCAGTACGGCGGCGATCCCGAGAAATGACACCGCGTTGAAGCCGAAGACCCAGCCCGCGCCCGCCGCCGCGACCACGACACCGCCGAGCGCCGGGCCGACCGCACGGGCGAGGTTCATGTTCACCGCGCCCAGCGCGGACGCCTGCCCCAGCTGCTCCCGCTCCACCAGCTCCGGCTGGATGGCCTGCCACGACGGCCCCATCAGGGCGGTCCCGCAGCCGAGGAGGAAGGTGAGGGCCAGCAGGGGTACGGCGGACAGCGCGTCCGCGAAGGCCAGCACGGTCAGCACTGTCGACACGGCGAACATCGCGACCTGCGCCACGAGCAGCAGCCCGCGCCGGTCGAACCGGTCCGCCAGCACACCCGAGGGCAGGGCCAGCAGCACGATCGGCAGACTGGACGCCGTCTGGACCAGGGTCACCATGGTCGCCCCGTGCCCGAGCAGCAGCCACTGCGCGCCGACCGTCTGCATCCAGGTGCCGATGTTCGACACGAACTGGGCGATCCACAGCGCCCGGAACACCGGCCGGCTCAACGGCGCCCAGGCCGACGCGGACCGCGCGGTCTTCCCCGTCGTCGTACTCGCGGTCATGCTGCGGCTCCCGGGGCGAAGTGGGCGGTCGAGAAAGAAAGTACGGCAGCTCGGTGCGGGGCAGGCCACCAAGCTGCCGTAAAACCGGGCCCGTCGTGGGACCGGTCCAAAGGCCGGTCAGAAGCAGCCGTCCAGCGGGTCGAGGGCGCCGCCGGCCTGGTGCGGGACGCGGTCGAGATCGCCGCGCCGCGCACGCCAGGCGCGCTGCTCCTCGGAGTCCGCGGCGGCCTCGGTGAAGGCGCGGGCCTGCCGTGCGCCGGGTACCTCCGACGCGGCTTGGAAGCCGCCGAAGCGGGCGACCGGACTCCAGGCCGGGCTGATCTCCGGGAGCGGGGCGGAGATGTTCTCGTAGTCACCGACCGCGTGCACGATCTTGCCGCCGGCCACGGTGAGCACGGCCTCGATACGGTCGATGTCCTCGTCGGCGACGGAGAAGTAGTCGGCGGACAGGACGGCCAGGTCGCCGTACTTGCCCTCGGTGATGGTGCCCTTCACGTCGGCTTCGCCGGTGAGCTGGGCGCCCGCGCTGGTGTACATCTCCAGTGCGGTGGAACGGTCCACGCGGTTCTCGGCCGGGTAGAGGAGGGTGTCGCCGACGGTACGGCCGGTGACCAGCCAGGACAGGGACAACCACGGGTTGTAGCTGGAGACGCGGGTGGCGTCGGTGCCGGCGGCGACCAGCAGGCCGGTGTCGCGCATGGCGCGGATCGGGGGCGCGGTCGCGGCGCGCTCGGCGCCGTAGCGGTCGATGAAGGCCTTGCCCTGGAACATCATGCGGTTCTGGACGGAGACGGCGCCGCCGAGGGCCTTGATCCGGTCCAGACTGCTCTGGCTGACGGTCTCGGCGTGGTCGAACAACCACCGTGTCCCGTCCGGGAATGCGCCGTCCGCGGCGATCTTCTCGAAGACGTCGAGGTCCTGGCGGATGGTCTCGTCGTAGGTGGCGTGGAGCCGGAAACCCCAGCCGTTGTCGAGCAGCAGCCGGGCCGCCACCTCCAGGTCCTGGCTTGCGCGGGCGGTGAGTCGGGGGCGTGGCTCGGCGAAGTTCTCGAAGTCGGCCGGGGACCAGGCGAGGTTCTCGCCGGCGCCGTTGCAGCGCAGCCACGCGTCTCCGTCGCCGGGGCTGACCATGCCGATCCAGCGGCGCAGGTCGTCGAGTTCCTGCCCGGCGGTCTGCGGGAAGAGGTGGTAGGCGATACGGACGGTCAGCTCGCCGCGCTCCGCCAGTTCGGTGACGGCCGCGTAGTTGTCGGGGAAGTTCTGGAAGCCGCCGGCGGCGTCGATGGCACTGGTGATGCCGAAGCGGTTCAGCTCACGCAAGTAGTGCCGGGTGGAGCCGAGTTGGTCCTCCGGGGCGAGGATCGGTCCCTTGGCGAGGGTGGAGTAGAGCAGCCCGGCGGCGGGCGCGGCGAGCAGCACACCGGTGGGGTCGCCCGCGAAATCGCGGACGATCTCGCCGCCGGGCGGATTCGGGGAGTCACGCGTGAAGCCGACGGCCTCCAGCGCGGCCCGGTTGAGGATCGCCGACTGGTACAAGTGCAGGACGAACACAGGGGTGTCGGGGGCGGCGGCGTTCAACTCGGACACGGTCGGCAGCCGCTTCTCCGCGAACTGCTCCCCGGTCCAGCCACCAACCACCCGTAGCCACTGCCCTGTTGGCGTCCGCTCGGCCTGCTCCCGCAGCATCCGCAGCGCTGTGCGCAGCGACCGTACGCCGTCCCAGCGCAGTTCGAGCAGATAGTTCAACCCGCCCCGGATGACGTGCAGATGGGAGTCGTTGAGCCCGGGGATCACCCGTCGGCCGAGCGCGTCGACGACCCGGGTGGCGGGGCCGATGTGCGGGGCGACGGTCGCGTCGTCCCCCACGGCGGTGAAGACACCGTCGGTGATCGCCACGGCGGACGCGGCCGGGCGGGCGGGGTCGCCGGTGTGGATGCGGGCGTTGCGGACGACGAGCTGGGCAGGGTGCTGGACCCCGCCGTAGGGGCGTATGCCACCCACGGGCATGGTGCCCGCGGGCATGGCGCTGCTGGACATGGAGGCTCCTTGGAGCAGGAGAGGTGGGGCGGGGCGGGGATCGGTCGTCCGGCGACATCCCCGACGCTAGGTCTGCGACAATGGATCGGTCCAACACATGGTTCTGCTCGAATCATTCGCCATCACAGATCACGGACCAGAGGCAAGAACGGCGAGAGGCGAGAAAAGAGAGGGAGGCGGCAATGGATCTGCGCCACCTGAAGTACTTCCTCGCCGTCGCCGAGACCCGCAACTTCACGCAGGCGGCGGCCAGTTGCTATGTCGCGCAGTCCGCCCTGAGCCAGCAGATCGCCCGGCTGGAGAAGGACGTGGGCGCCCGGTTGTTCAGCCGCACCAGCCGTTCCGTACGGCTGACGGCGGCCGGGGAGCTCCTCGAACCGCTGGCCCGCCGCATCCTCGCCGACGTCGACACCGCCCGGGCCGCGCTCGACGCCCTGTCCGGACTGCGGCGCGGGCGGCTGCGCCTCGGCCTCGTCCAGACGCGGGCCTCCTCGGTCGACCTGGTCGAGGTGATGGCCGACTACCACGCCCGCTACCCCGGCATCGACCTCCATGTGACCAACGCGCCCAGCGCGGAGATGGCCGCCTCGGTCCTGGCCGGTGACCTCGACATAGCGATCGTCGGCCTCGGCCCGCGCCAGATCCCGGACGGGCTCGACCACCAGGTCCTGGCGGCCGACCCCCTCGTCCTGATCGTGCCCGCCGACCACGCGCTGGCCGACCGCGGGACCGTCGACCTGGCCGATCTGCCGGAGAGCCACCAGCTCATCCAGTTCACCCGGGGCAGCGGCCTGCGCCGTCAGGTGGAGGCCGCGTTCGCCCGCGCCGGAGTGGAACCCGGCCAGCACTTCCAGGTCGGCCAGATACAGGACATGATCCGGCTGGCGGCACGGGGCATCGGCGTGACGGTCGTACCGCGCTCGTCCGTGCTCGACGACTCCGCGCCGGGCGCGAGTCTCCGGGACGTCCTGCCGTACGGCGCCCGCGCACTGCGTATCGCGGACGAGGCGGCGGTGCACACCATCTGCGCGGTCCACGACAGCAAGCGGCTGGCGCCGGCCGCGGCGGCGTTCCTCGAAGTGGTGGAACGGCACGCGATCAGGGACTGAACGGGTCCGGGCGATCACGCGACCGGAGACCGGCGGGGCCGGGCGATCGATCGCTGTTGCCGATCGCTGTGCCCGTATCCATATGTTGGACGTGACGCTCCCATGGCGCGACGCTCGGAGGAGGAAGCCGGGAGACCGGGAGTCCGCCAGCGAATGGGAGCAATGCCATGTCTGCCGTACTGCGGGACGCGTGGACCACGGTCGTCCCCGACATGGAGGGCCGGCACGGCCCGCTCCCTCCCCTGATGCTCGCGCTCACGGTGGTGACCGGGCTAGTGGACGCCTTCAGCTATCTCGTCCTGGGCCATGTCTTCGTCGCCAACATGACCGGCAACGTCGTCTTCTCCGGTTTCGCGATCGCCGGCGCGGCGGGCTTCTCCCTGGCCGCCTCCCTCGCGGCACTGGCCGCGTTCGCCGCGGGCGCCCTGCTCGGCGGACGGCTCGCGCACGGGGCCGGCGCCCACCGGGGACGGGTCCTGCACCTGGCGCTGCTGCTGGAGACGACCCTGGTCCTGGCCGCGTACGTCGTCGCCCAGGTCGCCGACACCGCGCACGTGGGCACAGCCGTGCAGTACACCCTGATCGCGCTCCTCGGCCTGGCGATGGGCGTGCAGAACGCCACCGCCCGCGCCCTGGCCGTACCCGACCTGACCACGACCGTACTGACGCTCACCATCACCGGAGTCGCCGCGGACAGCCGCCTCGCGGGCGGCAAGGGCAGCAAGGTCGGCCGCCGGCTGCTCTCCGCCGCGGCGATGTTCGCGGGCGGCCTGGCCGGTGCCGTCGCGGTCGAGCACGGCGGCCGGGCCCTGCCCCTGCTGTTCGCCGCGGTGCTCCTGGTGGCGGCCTCCGCCACGGCGTTCGTACTGACCCGCTCCGACGCCTCGTGGACGAAGCCGCTGTGAACGACGCGTCCGCGGACCCCGCATGGCGGCGCACGCTGCACTCCGCGCTCCTCGAACTGGCCCTGACCGCACTGATGTTGTTCGTCGTGGCCACCACGGTCCGCTGGCTGCTGGGCACCGTCGACCCGGCGTCCGGCGGCTGGTGGAACACCCCGGAGGCCAGACTGCTCGCGGTGGCCCCCCTCTCCGGCTACACGGTCACCGTCGTCATGCTCTCCCCCTGGGGCAAGGTGACCGGCGGCCACATCAACCCGGCGATCACCCTCGCGATGTGGCGCTACGGCCGTACGCCGGGCCGCGATGTCGCGCCGTTCATCGCCGGTCAACTGACCGGATCGCTGCTCGGCGTCGCGGCCGGACGGCTGGTCTGGGGCCCGGTGTTCGCCTCCCCGGCCGTGGACTTCGCCGTCATCAGGCCCGCTCCCGGCTGGAGTTGGGCCTCCGTCGCCCTGATCGAGACCGCCACGATGTTCGTCATCGTCGCCGTCGCCGGAATCGGCGTCTCCAGCCGCCGGCTCGGCCCCTTCACCCCCTGGGCGGTCGGCACGATGATCGCCGCCCAGATCATCGCCTTCGGCACCCTGTCGGGCGGAATCGCCAACCCGGCACGGGAGTTCGGGCCGGCGGTGTTCGCCGGCGCCCCTTCCCTCCTGCCCGTGTATCTGCTCGCCCCGCCGCTCGGGGCGCTCGCGGCGACCGTCGTGATCAACCGGATCAACCGTCTCAGCGCCACGGAACAGTCCGGGCGGCGGTTCAGCCCGTGCGGATGATCTTCAAGGTGGGCGGCAGTACGTCGTCACCGACCGTCCTCACGGTGGACGGCACCCGAAGGATCCGTAGAGAGGGCACATCCTTCAGCGAACTGACGTCCACCTCCGGGAGCGGGGTTTCCAGTGTCAGCTCGACGAGACGGGGGAACTCGTCGAGCCAGTCCCAGGAACAGCGCATGTCCGCCGCGATGCACAGGCCCACCAGGCGGTCCGGTACACAGTGGCTCCGCATTTCCTCGACACCGAGCGGCGACGTGATCCGCAAGTAGGATCTGCCGCCGAAACGGCGCAGGGTTCGCAGTTCCCGGCTGCTCGAGACGACGAAGTAGAGGCAGTCGTCCTCGTTCAGATCCGCGATGACCTCCTCGGCGTAGCGATCGGTGTCGAACCGGGCCCAGGCAAGGGCGAGTTCGGCACGTACCCGCTTCTCCTCCGCGGCCCGGAACCGCGTCAGTACCGGGATGGCGGCATCGGTTCCGATCCGGACTGCCGCGAGAACGGTGAAGTACGCCTCGTCGGACGTCAGTCCCTCGGGCCCCGGCAGGAGTTCGAGTACCACCGGACCGACGTCCGCGAGCGCGCGTGCCTGGTCCACCGAGCGCGGCGGGATGAGTCTCTCGGCACGGCGCTGGACTTCGGTCCGCACCTCGGGGTCGAGTTCGGTGGCATCGTCCAGGCAGGCCGCGGCGAGCAGATGGAGCCGGTAGCGGGTGTCCTTGGAGGAGTCACCGCGTTCGATCAGCCCGGTGAGCAGCCGCGTCCGCTCCGCGGGGCGCGCGTGCGCGACGGCCATGCGGACAACGTCCTCCCACTGGTCGAGATGGGCGTTCCCGCCGAGGAAGTCGAAGTCGAGACTCTCCACGGCGGCCCTGGCACCGAGGTAGTCCTGAAAGGTCCGGTGGATGAACTGCAGGGTGCCCTCGACCGGTTCGATGAGCAGCCCGCTGCGGACCAGCAGGTGATGGTAGATCTGTTTCGCCGTGCCCTGCTCGGCGACGCGGGGCATCGACGTCAGCGCCTGGGACAGGAGATCCACGACGTCCTTCGCGTCCATCTCCGAACGGCCGTTGCGGATCAGCCAGTACGCGAGTTTCTGGATCAGCTGTACCTGGTGTGTCTCACCGATCCGCATGTCGCCCGTCTTGTAGATACCGCGCTCACGGTCTCTCCGTGACAGCAGCATCGACAGGGCCGCGTCGTAGAGTTCCTTGCGTCCGTCGGGCAGATAGCCCCTGCGGTCACGGTGGAGCGCGCAGATGAGTGCGCACATGAGCGGGTTCGTCGCCAGCCGGTCGAGTTCCTGTTTGGCTCTGACGGCGTAGAGGAGTTCCTTTCCGTAGGCGTCGGCACTGCCGGCCGCCTTGTGCCAGCGTTTGATGAAGGCGGCGACGTCGTCACGGCTCACGGGCGCCAGGTCCAGTTCCGTGAACTTCTCGCCCGCCAGCCAGTTCTCCTGCACCGCCGAGGGACGCGACGTGACGAGCCAGTGGTTCCTCGGGTACGAACCGACAAGATCCCGCAGCCAGTTGCGGGCCTCCTCGCGTTCCCCCTCGGGCATCTCGTCGATTCCGTCGATGAGCATGAGGCCGCGCCCGGCGGTCAGCACCCGGTCGTACCAGCCCGTGGGCTGGGCGTGCGCGATCGGGCACCCCACCGCCGAGAGGAACTCGTCCGGGGCCGGCAGTCGCGCTCCGGCGCGCGTCAGGGAACGCATGGGCAGCACGAACGGCACCAGTCCGTGCAGGTACAGGAGATGCTCGTCGACGTCGCTGCGGGCGGCGCTCACCGCCAGCCACTGCACAAGGGTGGTCTTCCCCGATCCCGCGACTCCCCGCAGAAGGACCCGGGCGCGCCCGGCCAGGACGTGTTCCGCCGGCATCGTCAGCGGCATCTTGCCCCCGGCCGCGGTCCCGGTGGCCTCCAGGCTCAGGTAGGCGGCGTCCAGCGGCCACGCCGCCGAGGCCGTGGCCAGATCGAGGCCGAAGATGGTCAACTTGCCGTGCTTGGTGGAGATGTAGCTCGCATAGCGCGCCTCGAAGCCACCGTCCGCCGGTGACGGCGTGCGCATGATCAAGGTGTCGATCTTCGACGACAGCTCCTCGATCCGGCGGCTCTGCTCGACGAGGGTGCGGGGCACGAAGGTCGACCTCGTGGTGAAGAAATGCAGGATGTGCAGGCAGGCGGTGTCCACCACCTGCGCGTGCAGCAGCACCGCGTCACTCGAAAGTCCGATCGTGGCGGCCGGGTTGCTCGACCGGAGGCTCCGCGACAACTCCAGATGGCCGAGCTGTACGGCTTGGACGTCGTCCATGTCGATGTGCTCCATGAAGCACAGCGAGTGGGTGACGGCGTTCACCACGGCACGTTTCTCGAAGCTGGGAAGCCGTTCCGAGACACCGGTCGACAGCGCCGCGCGCTCGACCAACTCCTCGGCGATCTTGCGGAGTTCGACATCCGTGAGGGTCCGCGTCTCCCCGCGGAACGACACCAGGCTGGAGACGCGAACAGGTCTGTCGACCAACCCCGCCCCGGGCCCGTCCGTACGGAACAGCTTCTTCACCAGTGGGCCGACGACACTCGATGCGAGACGGGCCCCGACACTCATGGCTTCCATGACCGCATCAGCGTAGAACTCCCTTGAGGCGCAGGGCAGTTCAACCGATCACAATGCCTTGAATGATCACCCGGGCGATCAGAGGGCGTCAAACTGTGCCGTCACTCCGACAGAGCGTCGGACAGAGCGACCGAAGGAGATCGCGCCGACTCCGCTTCACCACGCCGGGAGAGTGGGCATGGTGATGCCGTGAACGACGACGACACGACCGCACCGGCCCCGCGACCGAGCTCCGAGGAGAACCGGCACGCCAGCTGGCTGGAACTGTTCTTCGACCTGGTCGCCGTGGCGGGTGTGGCGCAGATCGCGCACCTGCTGCACGGTGTCCCGGACCTGGCGGACCTGGGCCTGTACGCGCTGCTGTTCCTGGCCTTCTGGACGGCCTGGATCTGCTTCACCCTGTACGCGAACGTGGCCTACGAGAACACCCACGTCCGTACGGTGCTGGCCGCGATGTTCGGCATGGCCGTGATGGCCGCGGCCGTGCCGGGGGTGCACGAGGGCGACGACCGGCACGCGCGTGTGTTCGCCCTCGCCTACGTCCTGGTCCGGGTCCTGGCGAGCCGGGCCTGGCAGCACCGTCGCCAGATCCTCGTCGACTGGCCGGCGGCGCAGATGTCGCTCGGGGTGATCCCGTGGACCGTCTCCCTCTGGGCGCACGCCCCGACGCGCTACTGGCTCTGGGCCCTCGGTATCGCCCTCGACCTGTACGTCACGTTCGCGGTCTCCGCGCGCGACATCGTCGAGCACAAGGAAGCCCGGGAGGCGCGGGAGGCCCGGCAACGCCGCGACAGCCGGCCCGCGCGGCGCGGCTCCGCAGCAGGCACGTCGCTCGCGCGGTCGCAGACGGAGCACCTCAGCGAGCGCCTCGGCCTCTTCGTCATCATCGTGCTGGGCGAGGGGGTCGCCCAGGTGGTCGAGGCCACGTCCGACGCGGAGTGGGACAAGAAGCTGTACATGCTCGCCGTGGCGGCGTTCTTCCTGCTGGCCATGGTGTGGGCGCTGTCCTTCGGGCACGGCTATGCGGGAGTACCGCATCTGGCGGCCGGGGTGCTGCCCGCGCGCGTGGCGCTGCCCCTGCACTGTTTCGTGTCCGGCTGCCTCGCCGCTCTGGCCGCCGCGCTGGGAGCCGCGGCCGAGCACCTGGAGACACTGCCGGACGCCACCCGCTGGCTGATGTGCTCGGCCCTGGCCGGGTACTTCACGCTCAGCGGACTCGCCTGGCTGGGCCGGGCCGACCGCGAACGGCGGTGGCTGCTGTCCGTGGCCCTCCCCTGCTGCGTACTGCCGCTGCTGCTGGCGGCGTTCGGCGCGCGGCTGCACACCGTGACCGTGGTCTGGCTGCTCGTCCTGATCACTCTGTGGCCGATCCTCTACGAACGGCGGTCGGCGAAGCCGTCGAAGCGGGCGGTGCGGGCCGGCACGTGAGCCGGGGGGCCGGGTTGTACCGATGGCGCGGACTCGGGCACGCTGACTTCCCCGTCGCCAGGAGAGGCGGGACGACCGGGAGGAGTCACAGGCATGATCGATTGGGTGCCTCTCAGCACCGGAGCACGGCCCGTCCCCTCGCCCGTGGCCACACCGCTGGTCTGGGCCGCGGCATCCGGTGGCGCACTGGTACTGGTGGCACTGCTCAATGCCCTGGTGGGTCCCGACCGGCCCTCGCCGGCGCTGGCCGCACTGTCCCTGCTCTCCGTCCTGCTCGGGCTGTGCGCCCGTTTCACCGCCGCCCCCGGCACCGCGCTGCTGTGCTGGCTCTTCCTCAACGGCTTCGCCGTCCGGCCCGCCGGCACGCTCACCTGGGCCGGACACCGTGACGCGCTCTGGCTAGGCTGCCTGTTCACCGCCGCCCTGGTGGGCACGGCCCTGGCCCGTCTCCTCCACGCCCGGGCCGCCTACCGCCGGGTCACCGCCGACGTCGGCGGCCCGACCTCGACAGAGACCTGACCGTGAACGGCGCGGCAGCGCGTCGGGCCATACCATCGCGCGGCCGCCCGGGGCGGCCTCCGCGGGCAGTCCACTCGGTCGGGTGACGGCCGACGGCATCATGGCCGTTCGTCGAACCGAAAAGAGACGTTTCCGGGCTTTGTGGCCAGATCCCTCCTATCGTGGAACGACACAGTGCCCCTCGGCGTCGAACAGGCAGGCCATGCAGGATCCGGAGATCGACTACGCGGCGGTCTTCCGCGCCCTGCCCGGCATGGTCGCGCTGCTCACCCCCGACCTCGTCTACGTCGACGCCAACGAGGACTTCCAGCGCCTGTCGGGACGCAAGCGCGAGGAACTGATCGGCCGCTACATCTTCGACGTCTTCCCCGAGAACCCCAGGGACCCGGCGGCGGCCGGCATGCGCGAGACCCGGGAGTCGATGCGGCGCGCGGCGACCACCGGCGAACGCGACACCATGGCCCTGCTCCGCTACGACATCGAGGACCCCCAGGGGACCGGCCGATGGGTGGAGCACTTCTGGAGCCCGGTCAACGCACCTGTCCTGGGCCAGGACGGCGAAGTGACGATGATCGTCCACCGGGTGGAGGAGGTCACCGAGTTCGTCCGGGCCTTCGGCGGCCGGCCCGACGACAAACGGGCCCGCGCGCTGGAGGCCGAGTTGTACACCCGGGCACGTGAGCTGCAACAGGTCAACGAGCGGCTGCGCACGGCACACGCCCATGAGCGCGAGGTGGCCCTGACCCTGCAGGCCGCGATGCTGCCCCCGCCGCGACCGGTCGGCCACCACCGGGCGGCCGTCCGCTACCAGCCCGCCGTGGACGCCCTGAACGTCTGCGGCGACTGGTACGACCTCGTCGACCTGCCCGACGGCGGCATGGCGGTCGCCGTCGGTGACGTCGTCGGGCACGGTCTGGCGGCCGCCTGCGCCATGGGCCAGCTGCGCAGCGCCCTGAGCGCGGCCTGCCGGGTCGCCGACGGGCCGGGCCCCGCCCTCGAGGCCCTCGGTCTGTACTCGCGTTTCGTCGAGGGCGCCGAGTCGGCCACCGCGGTGACGACGTTCATCGACTGGGACGACCACGCGATCACCTACAGCTGCGCGGGCCACCCGCCCCCGGCCCTGCTCGACCCCGACGGCACGGTGACCTTCCTCGACCAGGCCACCGACCCGCCCCTGGGCGCCCGGCCCGAGCACGTCGGCCGGGTGCAGACGAGCGTCCCCTTCGCCGACGGCGCCACCCTCGTGCTGTACACCGACGGACTGATCGAGCGTCGTACGGAGGACATCGACCGCGGGCTGGCCCGCCTCGCCGACTCCCTCGCCCACCACCGGCACACGGAACCCGAGCTGCTGGCCGACGCCCTGCTCGCCGACCTGCTCCCCGCCGAGGGCAACACCGACGACACGGCCCTGATCGTCCTGCGCCTGTGACGGCGGGCCACGCGACTGGCCTGAACCCGTCGCATGGAAGCACGCCCCGGCGGCCCTCTGTGAGCTCCGGCGAACGAGCACGGCCAGGCGGCCCGTTCGCCGGTTTCACGTCGGCTCGTCGCCGCCTGTCCACAGGTTCCCCGGCCGATTGTCAGTGATCGCCGCTAACGTTCCACTCGTCGTCGCACAGATGTCGGGGCATCCCGGCTGAACTGTGCTTTCTTCTGGCTGTGTTGATGTGGGAGGCGGGGGCATCGTGGGTTGGCTGTCGGCGGGTGACGGGTATGAAGTCGCCCTGGTGGAGGGGCGGGTGGCGGCGCGTGCCACCGGGGGCCGGGCAGCGGGGCGGCAGTTGAAGTCCCTGCCGCGCGCGCTCAAGGACCACCCCGAGGTGGACCGGCTGCGGCGGTTCGGCGAATGGCTGGATCGGCACGCCGCGGGATGCGTCGCCCAGGTCGACTCCTGGATGGTGTCGTCGCTGCCCGTGCCCACCGGCCTGCTGGTCCGCGTGTGGCCGGACGAGGCCTGGCAGTCGGCGCTGCGCGACCTGGCCGTGGTCGGCGACGACCCCGACGAGGTCGGCTTCCTCCGGGGCACCACCGAGGACGGGGAGCTCCGGGTGGTGAACCTCGACGGCGAGACGGTACGGCTGTCCCCGCGCACGGTGACCCTGCCGCACCCGGTCCTGCTGCCGGACCTCGACGACATCCGCGAGTTCGCGGCGGAGCTGGGCATCGTCCAGCGCGTCGAGCAGATCCACCGGGCGACCTGGCAACGTCCCGAGGAGTCCGGCGCCAAGGCCACCGAGGTACGGGAGTTCAGCGGCGGCTCGTTCCGCTCCCGCTTCGCCCTCGCGGCGCGCGCCAGTTCGCTGGGCTACCGCGTCTCCGGCGGCTACTCCACGGCCCGGGTCCGCGACGGCGGGCGCACGGTCGAGGCCTCCGTGTGGATCGGGGAGCCGTACTGGGAGGACACCGTGGAGACCGGTGGCCTCAGCTGGCAGGACCAGGAGGGCCGTGCCCTGCCGCTGCGGGAGGTGGGCCCGGTGGCCTGGTCCGAGGGGATGCGGATGGCGGCGGCACTGTACGCCGGGCGTGACATCGAGAAGGGCAAGGACGCATGAGCGGGGGGACGCAGGTGTCGTACGAGGACATGCTCGCGGCGGGGGCGGTGCTGCCGCCCGACTCGGAGGGCGCCGGTGAGCGGGCGGTGCCGCTGACGGCGCGCACGTACCGTCACCCGGGTCTGGACGACCGGGTGGTGGTGCGGCTGGTGGCCGGGGAGTTGGGCGCGGCGGAGGACCTGGCCGCCGGTTTCCTCGGCCTGGAGCAGGCCGCCGAACCGGTCGTGGTGGGCCTGGGGTCGCGTCAGTCGCTGGGCTTTCCCGAGTGGGTGCTGGTGCACCACCCCGAGGACGGACACCACGCGCTCGGTGTCGTACCGGACCTGGAGCGGGCGGCCCGGCAGGTGAAGTCCCGGCCCAAGGCCGCCCTGGACGCCTACCTGGAGCTCGGCTCGCGGCTGGCGGCCTCCGTCCCGCACTTCCTGCCGACCTTCTACGAGCAGGCGGGCCGGGTCTTCCTCGCCGAGGAGAACGCCACCTACGCGGCCCAGTTGTTCACCCGGGCCCGCAAGGCCGAGGCCGAGCACGGGCTGGTCATCGAGGAGGACCGTCTCGACGCGGTGTTCCTGGAGTTCGCGCTGGCGGGCGCGCTCCCGGTGAAGGTGCTGTCCTCCTACGGCAGGGAGCTGTCCGCCCGGGTACCGGCCGAGGAGGCGCTGCGGCGTTTCACCCGGCTGTGCCTGCGCCGCACCGCCGGTGGTCTGCCGCCGTCCGCGCAGATGGCGGGCGACCTGCGCAAGCTGGCCCGCGCCGCAGGGCAGGACGCCGACCTCGCCGAGCAGCGGTATCTGTCCGAGCTGCTCGGACTGCCGGCCACACCGCGGGCCGCGGCCGGCTGGTGGAAGGGCCACCGTGCCGCGCTGGTGGCCCTGGCCGCACGGGAGCGGCGGGTGCGCGGCACCCTGCTGGACATGCTCCCCGCGGTCCACGACGACGAGATGCCCGCGCTGTGGCTCCAGGTGCTGGAGGACTCCGGTGCCACGGCGGGGCTGTGGGACGCCACGCTGCCCGAGGAGGAGCGTCCGCGGGACGGCACCGCGGGCTGGCTGGAGCGCTTCCTGACGTTCCGGGAGCGGGCCAGGTCCTGGCGCGGCTCGACCCGGATGCCGCAGCTGTACCCGCTCGTGGAACGGACGGTGGACCGGCTGCGGGCCGAACTCGCCGCGTCCGGCGGCGCGTTGAAGGTCACCCACGACATCGATCTGATCGACCTGCTGCTGTCCCTGGACATACCGGTGGCCGCTCCGGAGCGCGACGACACTCTGCCGCTGGAGCAGTGGGCACTGGGCGACGGGCACCGGGACCTGGTGTTCCTGGGCGCCGACGCCCGATTCCACGACGCCTTCCTGAAGGGCGCGGACCGGTTCGGCGACGACGTCCAAGGCCTGCGGGCCATCCGGCTGTTGGCGCAGTCGCCCGGCTGCCGTCCGCTGCTCGCCCGGTGGGTGCGTACGGTCGTCGAGCGGTTCACGGCGGTCGGCCTGCCCCAACTGCCCGACGCGCTGGCCCGGTTGAAGTGGCTGCCCGCCGAGGCGCTCGCGCTGGCCGAGGCGGACGTACGCGCGGCGGTCGCCACCGACCTCGCACCGGTGCTGGAGCGCACCCTGCGCGCCGGCCTCTTCGACGAACTGGGCTGGCCCGCCTGGGAGGACGCGGCAGCCTCCCTCGTGCCGAAGAGCCGGGTGGAGGACCTGATCGTCGCCGACGCCTGGCCCCACCTCGTGGTGGCCGGCGAGGCGCAGGCCCGGGTGATCGGCGCCGAGGGCACCCTGCTCACCCACGACCTGCGCATCCCCAAGGACAACCGGTACGGCGACCCCGGCTTCCACCACGTCGACGGCGAACTCCTCGTCTACTGGAACAGCCGTGACGACGGCCTGCGCGGCTACTGGCACACCCGTGCCGACCGCGTCGAGAGGCTCGAAGGGCCACGCGGTACACGCGGCACCGAAATGGACTGGTACAAGGGCGACTTCGCCATCACCCTGCCGTTGCCCGGGGGCGGCCGCAGTACCGGACACGGTGTGGTGCACGCCGGGGACACCACCGTGCCCGAGGAGCGCCCGCTGCTCTTCGACGGCACCAACTACTGGGTCTGGCACGTGGAATCCGAGGACCGGGAGGCGAACGGCTGGTACGAGTACGACCCGGCCACGGGCGAGCGCGGACGCATGAGCCGGCCCGCCTTCCTCGCCGACGCGCTGCGCTCCGCCCCCGCGGGCAGCAAGTTCACCGGCGGCCGGCTGCGCCCCTCCCCCACGACCGGTGCCACCCCCGCCTGTTCGCCCGTCGACGGGCTGGTCGGCCTGCGCAGGCTGGAACTCCCCGACGGCTCCACGCTTCTCGAGGATCTCGCCGGGCACACCCTCACGCTGCCCTCCGGGGCGGGCCGGCCGTACACGCTGGTGATGTTCCCGGGCGCGGAGCGGCCCACCGCGGTCGTGCGCAACGGCTGGCAGCTCGACCTGGTCGACGCGGACGGTGTCGTCACCGCCTGGGCGAAGACCGACCGTACGGCGGGCGTGTTCGGCGAGGGTTCGCTGCTGCTGCCGCCGGTGCAGTACTGGGAGTGCCTGACCCCGCGCGACCCGGAGGGCTCGGCGGGACTGCGGAAGATCGACCGGGACATCGCCGCCGCCCTCCTGTCGGCGGCCACCGACCAGGACACGGAGGCGCTGCCCGCCGCGATCCGCACGCTGCTGCCCGTCACCCACCCCGCCCTGCTCGCGGGCATCGCCGGGGTCGTGCGGTACGCGGCGGCTCAGCAGGCGGTCCTAGACGCGGCGGCGACCCGGCTCACCCTCGCCCTGGAAGGCGGCGTGGAGGACGAGGGTCCGGCCGGTCCGACGGACAGTCTGCTGCGGGACGCGATGAGTGGTCTCGGCGCGTCGAACGGCTACTGGTGGAACCGCGACGACCAGGCCGACAGCGTCTTCCGCACCCTGCGGATACTGACCCGTGCCGCCGAGGCCGTAGCGGAACCGTCCGGCGCCCGGCTCCACCTCGACGGGCCCGAACTGCCCACCGGGCAGCCGGAGTTGCGCACCCTGCTCGGGCGGGCGACGGCCCTCGCCCACCGCGCGGCGGCCGGTACCACCGCCGACGGGCACCGCGAGGCGCTGCGGCAACTGCTCGCCGGATTCGACGCGTTGGGGCTTGCACAGTCCGAAGTGCCCGGCCGCTGGCGCTCGGTGACGCTGCACCTGGACGCGCACCTGCTGCGTCCGGCCCCGGGCGCCTGGCGGGAGGGCTCCTGGAACGGCCTGCTGCCGCTGGCGGACGGCGCCTTCGTCGCGGTGACCGGACACGGGTCCCCGGGCGACGACGGCTGCGACTTCACCGGTCTGTTCCACGATCCGGCCGGACGGTTCGCCGTTCCGGAGCCGTACAGGGTTCTGGCCTGTGACCCGATCGGCGCGGACGAACACCCGGGCCGGCTCGGTGCCTTCCTCGGCGCGCTCGCCGAGCGCGGTCCGGCACCGTGGTTCCCGGACGCCGCCGAGGAGTTCGCCCGGCTCACCGGAGTCACGGAGACCATGGCCCGGCTCGTCGTCGCCGGACTGCCGGGTGTCGACGCCTACGAGCGGGCCTTCCTCACCACCGAGGCCCGCACCCTCATCGGGGTGAAGGTCGCCCCGGCGGCGGTCGCCAAGGACGAACTGCGCGCCGTCGACGGCGCCGTCCGCGCCGCGGTCGTGGCGGCACTGCTGCCCGCCGACCCGGTCCGCCTGTGGACCGAGGGCCCGGACGTGGCGGCGGGCGCCGCCGTGTGGAACAGCAGGCTCGGCAAGCGTCCCGCCATCCCCGAGGACCTGCTCAGCGACGCCGTCCGCGCCCTCAAGCACGCGCCGTGGCCGGTACGGCAGGCCCTGCCCGCGCTGCTGGACCCGACCCGCGCCCCGGAGCTCAGCCGGGACCTGCGCTGGGAGGTCAACGGCGACCGGGTGCGGCCGGCCGGGAACGACACGGCCGGGTTCAGCACGCAGACCCTGGTCGGTTCGGTCGGGCTCGCCGCGTGGCTCGCCCACCGGCTGCCCGCCGGCGACCCGATCCGCGCCGCGCTGCCTCCCGTACTCACCGCGGTGCGCCAACGCCTCGCCGCCCCCGGGCTCATGCTCGACCTCGGCCAGTACATCAGCCTCTCCACGTTCCGGAAGACGGCGGGCACCCCCACCGAGACCGGCACGGGATTCGAGCGCTACGGCGCCGTGGTCCTGGCCACCCACGACGACCAGCCGGCCCCGGGCATCCGCGTCGACCTGCTCGACGAGGCCGGCCAGGACCCCTACCTGCCCGCGACCCGCGTCAACGACCTGCCGTACCCGGCCGAGGTCGCCCTGCGCCTGGTCCGCGACCCCCGTTTCGCGGCCCTCCTCGCCGACCCCGGCGAGCCGATCCTGGGCGGCCCGGACAAGGACGGCACCTGGTGGCCGCAGGACCCGGGCCGCTCCGTGCCCGACCTGCTCACCGAGGTCGCCGAGGAGCACGGCCTCGGCGACGACGCGGCCACGCTGTATCTGATGCTGCTCGCCATGCCCGACCCGACCGACCGGCTGACGGCCCGCTGGACGGGGTGGAAGCCGGCCCGCCTCAAGGCGGCCCGCGCCGAACTGGCCGCCACCGACCTCGTGGTCGAGGCCACCCGGACCAGGGCGGGCCGCTCGCTCTTCCTGCCCGGCGGCTGGGCCGAACAGTCGGCCCCGCGTATTCCCCTGGAGCAGTGGAAGCTGCCGCTGTTCGACACCGTCGACGGCGACCGCACGTTCTTCGGCGTGATCGTGCCGACCGAACCGGTCGCGGACCTGTACCGCAGAGCCTGGCAGCGGGTCCGGGAGGGCGACGCGCCCCGGTTCGAGGAGCTGAAGGTGCGCCGGGGCCGCCGCCGCTGACGGACGAGGGCCAGGCTCGCCCGACACCACCGGTGCGCGCCGAACAGGCGGCCCCGCGCGACCTGCGCCCGCTGCCCGAGGGGAGCCCGGCGTCACCGGGCTCCCCCCCATCGACGACCAACAGACCTACCCGGCAAGGACATTCATGACCCCGACCGACACGGCGACGGCCCTGCCCCACCGGCAGACCCTGCCCGCCGAAGAGCGCCACGCCACCGAACTCGCCTTCCTCGCCGCCCACGACGACGGCCCGCGCCCGCCCGGCTGGCTGCTGACGCCCCGCGCCGTCATCACCTTCGTCTGCGGCAGCGCGGGCGAACCGCTCAAGCTCGCCAAGCCGCACGAGACACTGCCCCGCGAACTCGTCGTAGCACCCAAGTTCGTCGGTGAACGCGCCCTGGTGGAGCGGTGCGTGGTCACCCTCGCCGGAGAACGCGGACTGCTCCTGGTCGGTGAGCCGGGCACGGCCAAGTCGATGCTCTCGGAGCTGCTGGCGGCGGCCGTCTGCGGCACCAGCGCACTCACCGTGCAGGGCACCGCGGGCACCACCGAGGACGCCCTGCGCTACGGCTGGAACTACGCCCTCCTCCTGGCCCAGGGGCCCACGCCCCAGGCGCTGGTCGACTCGCCGGTGCTCGCCGCGATGCGCTCCGGACGGGTGGCGCGCGTCGAGGAGATCACCCGCTGCCTGCCCGAGGTGCAGGACGCGCTCGTGTCGATCCTCTCCGACCGCCGGATGAGCGTGCCCGAGCTGTCCGGCACGGACGACGCGCAGGTCGCCGCGGCCTCCGGCTTCACCGTCATCGCCACCGCCAACCTGCGCGACCGGGGTGTGTCGGAGATGTCCGCCGCGCTCAAGCGCCGCTTCAACTTCGAGACGGTGCATCCGATCGCGGACGTGGACGCCGAGACCGCGCTCGTGAAACGACAGGCTGTCGCGGCCGTCGAGCGGGCGGGCGCCGCCTTCGGCGTCGACGACGCGGTGCTCGACGTCCTGGTGACCGTCTTCCGTGATCTGCGGGCGGGGCGCTCGGCCGAGGGCTGGGACGTGGAGCGCCCCGGCACGGTGATGTCCACCGCGGAGGCGGTGCAGGTGGCCGTATCCCTCGGGGTGGCCACCGCCTACCTCCCGGCCGGGGACCCCCTCGACCTGGTGCCCGGTCACCTCCTGGGCGTGGTCCGCAAGGACGACCCCTCCGACCACGCACGCCTCCTGGGCTACTGGGACGGTCCGGTGCGTCGCCGCGCCGAGGACGGTTCGGCGACCTGGCGCCGGCTCTGGGACCTGCGGGAGAACCTTCGGTGACGCTCGCTCAGGACCCGAGGGCCGCGCTCGACGCCCTCGCCGACTCGGTGGTGCCGTACCTGCTGGGCGTACGGCACCACAGCCCGGCGCTCGCCGCCGCCGTACCCGCCCTGCTGGACGCGGCCGGCGCCGAGGTGGTGTGCGTGGAACTGCCGGCGGACTTCCAGCCGTGGCTGACCCATCTCGGCGCACCCGGCACGCTCGCGCCGGTCGCGCTCGCGGGTGCCGGTGAGGACGGGCGGCTCGGCTTCTACCCGTTCGCCGACTTCTCCCCCGAACTCGCCGCGGTCCGCTGGGCGCGCGAGCGGGGAGCGGAGGTCGTCTGCTGCGACCTGCCGATGGCCGACGCCCGCTGGCACACGGAGGGAACGGAGGGAGACGTACGCGCCGGGGCGGTCGACCGTCCGGCGTCCGCATCCTTCGCGCGGGCGCTCACCGCCGCCGGGACCGGCCGTGACGGCGACGACCTGTGGGACCGCGCCGTGGAGGTCCTCGCCCCCGGCTGCACCCCCGAGTCGCTCCGCCGCGCCGCCCTGGGCGTCGGCTGGGCGCTCCGACAGGACTCCGAGTCGTCGGGCGGCGTACCCGCGGTGGACCTGGCGCGCGAGGCCCACATGCGGGAGACGATCGCCCTCGCGGCGACCGGCGGACGCCGCGTCGCGGCGGTGATCGGCGCCTTCCACGCACCGGCGCTGACGGACGGGGCGGACGGGCGGGTTGGGGCTTCGGCCGGCGGGGCGGGAGCGCACGGGGCGCCGACGACCAGCCGGGCGGGAGCGCAAGGTAAGCCACCGTCCGACCGAGCAGAAGCGCACGCGACACCGCCGACCAACGGAGCGGGGGCGCACGCGACATCGCCGACCGACCCAGCAGGGGCACCCGGCACGGCATCGACCGGATCGCCGCTCCCCGGGGCGCCCTCCCCCGTCGTCACTTCCCTCGTCCCGTACGCCTTCGATCTGCTGGACTCCCGGTCCGGCTACCCGGCCGGCATCCGCGATCCCCGCTGGCAGCAGGCGGTGTTCAGCGCCGCGGGTGATCCCGATCTGCTGTACGACGCCGCCGCCCGGGCCATCACCGGAGTGTGCCGGGAGTTGCGCGCGGCCGGGCACACCGCCGGGACGGGTGAGGCCCGGGAGACGTTGCGCGTGGCCGGTGACCTGGCCCGGTTGCGCGGGCTCCCGGCACCGGGCCGGGGTGAGGTGCTGGAGGCCCTGACGTCCGTGATGGGGCAGGGCGAGCCGCTGGGCCGGGGCCGTGCTCTCGCGCGGGCACTGGAAGTGGTCCTGGTCGGTACCGAGCGCGGCCGGGTCGCGCCGGGCACCCCGCGCTCCGGGCTCGGCCCGTCCGTCGAGGCCGAACTCGCCGCCCTGCGGCTGCCCGGCCCGGACGATCCCGCCCGGCGCGAGCTGCGCCTGGACCCGCTCCGCTCGGCGCTCGACAACCGGCGGGAGATCCTCCTGCGGCGCCTCGACGTGTGCGGGGTGGGATACGGCGAGCCGGTGGAGGTGGCCGGTACGGGCGACGCCGCCGCGCTCACCACCCGGTGGCGGGCGGCATGGGTACCGTCCGTGCCGGTCCGCCTGGACCTGGCCGGGGTGCGGGGCGTGACCGCCGCGCTGGCGGCCGAGGGAACGCTGCGAGAGACCTTCCGCAGGGAGTCGGCGGAGGGCGGCCCCACCTGCGCCCTCGTCCTGACGGGACTTCGGGACGCCGCCCGCTGCGACCTGCCCGCCCTGGTGACCCAGCGGCTGGCGGAGGCCGCCGAGGTGCTGCCCGCCTCCGCGACGCTCCCCGAGATCCTCACCGGACTGGATCTCCTGGAGGCACTGCGCCGGGACCATCTGCCCGGCACCACGCCCGGAACCCGCCGGGCGGCGGGCGAACTCGCCGCCGATCTCCTGGAGTCGGCGGTACGGTCCCTGCCGGGCCTGGCGGGGAGCGACGACCCGGAGGAGGCGTCCGCGCTCGTCGCCCTGGCCGCACGCGCCGGCGAGCATCGCCTGGGACTGCGCATGGACGAGGCCCTGACCGGCCTCGCGCACACCGGCTCCCCCCTCGTCCAGGGGGCCGCCCTCGCCTGCCGGGTCCTGCTGGATCTGGACGACGCCGACGCCCTCGGTGCCCGGGCCGCCGGCTGGATCGACGCCGCCACCGGCCCCGACGCACGGCACGCGCTGGCCCGCCGCCTCGCCGGGCTGCTGACCGGGGCCGCACCGCTGCTCCAGTCGGCGCCCACCGCGCTCGATCCGCTGCTCGACCGCGTCGACTCGCTCACGGACCAGGCGTTCCTGGAGCGGCTGCCCGCCCTGCGCGGCGGCTTCGACACGCTCTCCCCGGCGGGCCGCGACCGGCTGCTGCACACGGTCACGGAGAGGCTCGGCGACCGCATCGACCTCACCCTGGCCGCCCCTGCGCACCTGCTGGCCCTGTGGGCGGCGGCGGACGAGGCCGGCCGTACGGCGGTGGAAGCCCTGTGGCCGACGCCCCGGACCGCTGACCTGCCGGCCGCCACGACGGCCGACGTACGTCCCGTGCCGACGCCGGACCCGTCCGGCGTGGCCGAGCCTGCCGACGGCGTACCGCGTCTCCCGCCGACGGACCGGTGGCGCCTGCTGCTGGGCAGTGAGAGCGGCAAACTGCCGGCGCACGCCCGCCGTTACGCGCACGCGCTCGACGAGCTGTACGGCACCGGTCGCGGCGAGGGCTCCTCGGACCCGGGCCGGGAAGCCGGGCGCGACGGCGGACAGGACGCCTCCTTCCCGACCGCACGTGAGTGGGCCGAGGAACTCCAGGCGCTGTTCGGCGCGGAGGTACGCGAGGAGGTCCTCGCCCGCGCCGCCGATCAGGGGCGCGGCGATGTCCTGGCCGAACTCGACCCCGCGGCCGTACGCCCCTCGGTCGATCTGCTGACGTCGGTGCTGTCGCTGGCGGGCGGGATGCCCGAGCAGCGACTGGCGCGGCTACGGCCGCTGGTGCGCCGCCTGGTCGACGAGCTGGCCAAGGAGTTGGCGACCAGGGTGCGGCCCGCGCTGACCGGTCTGGCCACCCCTCGCCCGACCCGTCGTCCGGGCGGCCGGATCGACCTGGCGCGCACCCTGCGGGCGAACCTGGTCCATGCCCGCAGGAGGGCCGACGGCAGCACCCTGGTCGTGCCGGAGCGGCCGGTGTTCAGCACCCGTTCGCGCAAGGAGGCGGACTGGCGGCTGATCCTGGTGGTCGACGTGTCCGGGTCGATGGAGGCCTCCGTGGTCTGGTCGGCGCTGACCGCGGCCGTCCTGGGCGGAGTTCCCACGCTCAGCACGCACTTCCTGGCGTTCTCGACCGACGTGATCGACCTGACGGACCGGGTCGACGACCCGTTGTCGCTGCTGCTGGAGGTGCGGGTGGGCGGTGGCACCCACATCGCGGCCGGTCTGGCCCACGCCCGTTCCCTGGTGACCGTGCCCAGCCGGACCCTCGTGGTGGTGGTGAGCGACTTCGAGGAGGGCTATCCGCTGGGCGGGCTCCTGGGCGAGGTACGGGCGCTCGCGGGTTCCGGGGCGCATCTGATGGGCTGCGCCGCGCTCGACGACACCGGTACCCCGCGCTACTCCGTGCCGGTGGCCCGGCAACTCGTCGCGGCCGGCATGCCCGTCGCCGCCCTCAGTCCTCTCGCCCTCGCCCGCTGGGTGGGCGAACGCCTTCGCGGAGAGTCCCGATGAACCCCGAACTGCCCCCGGTGGCGCCCGAGGTGGCCGCTGCCGCCGTGGAGGTCCTGACCTCCCGGCTGCGCAAGAAGCTGGACGCCGCGATCGAGACGTACGTGGCCGCGCCCGTCACCGTGGAGGGCGCCGTGCGGCGGGTGCGGTGCGGTGAGGATGCGGAGGTCGTCCTCACTCCTGGTCCTTCCGGGACGGTCACGGACGCCGAACAGGCCGTGTGCAGCTGCCTGTTGGCCCCGCGGTGCCTGCACCGCGCCGCCGTGCTGGGCGCCTGTCCGGTGGCCGACGCGGAGACGACCGTAGGGATGAACGCGCCGCCGACCGAGGCGGCCGGCAGCGCTGCGGAGGCGGTGCCGCCGGCGCGGGACGCCTCCGGCGCGGACGCCGTCCAGGATGTTCCCGCGGCAGCGCCGCAGGCGGGTCCCACGGACGCGCAACGGGCCGCCGCGCGCGCTCTGTGGGCCGCCGCGGCCGCGGCCCTGGCCGCCGGGGTTCCGGCGGCGGGTGCGGTGGCGCAGGCGGAGGTGCTGCGGGCCTCGCACACCGCGCGTCTCGCCGGGCTGCACCGTGCCGAGGCGGCGGCGCTGCGCGTGGTGCGTGGGCTGCGGGGCGCCCGGTCCCGGCACGACGGCCACCGGCTGGCCGACCTGGTCGGGGACCTGCGTGAACTGCTGCTGACCACGGGCCTGTTGGCGGCGGCCGATCCGGATCCGGCACTGGTCGGAACCGCCCGCCGCGGCTACCGGCCGGAAGGCGCGCTGCGGGTTCACGGGGTGTGCCGGGAGCCGGTGATCTCCGCCACCGGGTACGGCGGGGTGGTCACGCATCTCCTCTCCGACGACGGGCGCTGGTTCACCGTGGCGGACGTGCGGCCGGGCGGCCCCGCCCGTGCGCGGGGCGCCGCCACGGCCACCGTCGCGCTCGGCTCGGGCAGCCTCGACCACGCCCGGCTCTCCCGTGGCGGGCTGCTGATCTCGGGGGCGACGCTGTCCTCGGACGGCCGTCTCGGTGCCGGCAAGGGGGTCCGGGCGACGCCGGTCGCGGGCCTGTCCTGGACCTCGGGGCCGTTGGCGGCCCTGTTCGCCCGGCCCCTCGCCGAGGCCGTGGCCGCCCGGCTCGCGGATGCTCCGGTGAGCGCCCCGGAGCGGGCCGAGCGGACGGACGGTGAGCTGATCGGCTGCGATCTGGTCATCGTCGGAGTGGTCGAACAGCACGTGCTCGCACAGGAGTTGACCTCCGGCCGGGCGGACCCGGACGGACTCCTGATCCGCCTGCTGCCGTCCCACGGCCATCCCGACCTCGCCCACACCGCGAACCTCCGCCGACTGGCGTCCCGCCCCGGGCTGCGGCTGCGTGTCGTCGGCCGCCTCGACCCCGATCGCGCGGTCACCCTGCGGCCACTGGCCGTCGGCCCTCTGCCGGACGAGGGCACGGCGACCCTGCGGCTGCCGGCGGAGTGGCTGGGCCACGCCGATCTGGGCTACGACCGTCTCGAAGGCATCCACCTGCCGCCCGCCGACGCCTTGCCGGAGTTGCCCGCACTGCCCCGCGTCCCGCCGGACCCGGTGGCGCGGGCGCCGTTGTGGCGGCTGCGGCGGTCGGTCGAGGTCGCCGTGTCCGGCGGTCGCAGGGCCGCCGCCGAGCCCGCGCGCGACGGCGACCGGGCCGGGGCCGCGGCGGCGCTGCGCCAGGCGGGTTTCCGCACGGCCGCGGACCTGTCACGCGCCCTCGCCGCGGAGGCGGACCGGCGCGGCCGCGACGCCTTCGGCCGCACCGAGGAAGCCGACCCGGACGGATACGCACGCGCCTGGCTCGCCGCCGCCGTCTACCTGGCCGGCACCGAACGGGCGTTGGTCCGGGCCACCTGGGGGCCGACGGGGACGACCTGACCACGGCGGCCGACGGCGCGTGCGGGTACGGGCCTCGGGCTCAGCGTGCGGGTTCGAGGGCCGGCAGCGAACTGGATCGGTCTCGTCGGACCGTGTCATCCGGTGGACGGAGATGCCACCGCCTTCGCGTCCGGTGAGCCGGTCTCCCGGACCAGCCCTCCGAACAGGCCTTGCGCATCGGCCCTTCCGTGAGGCGGAAGCAGTGTTGCGCCCCCGTGACGCCCTTCCGGACGATGTCGCCATCACCCAACGACGGGAGCCGCAACGATGCCGCACACCACCGCCTTCGCCAGGAACCAGTGGTACGTCGCCGCCTACAGCCACGAGGTCGGCCGCGACCTGCTCGGCCGGACGATCCTCGGTGAACCCCTCGTCTTCTACCGCACCGAGGACGACGGCACCGCCGTGGCGCTGCACGACCGGTGTGTGCACCGGCGGTTCCCGCTCTCCGAGAGCCGGCTCGACGGGGACCGGATCGTGTGCGGCTACCACGGCTTCACCTACGACACGACCGGCACCTGCGTGTACGTGCCGGGCCAGAAACGCATCCCCCGCACCGCCCGCGTCGCCTCCTATCCGGTGGTCGAGCAGGACGCGCTGGTCTGGGTGTGGATCGGCGACCCGGCGCTCGCGGACCCGCAGGTCATTCCGCGCGCCCCGCACCTCGCCTCCCCCGAGTGGGTCACCGTCAGCGGCATGGAGCCGATCGACGCCGACTACGGCCTGCTCGTCGACAACCTCCTCGACCTCTCCCACGAGACGTATCTGCACGGCGGTTACATCGGCTCCCCCGAGGTCGCCGAGACGCCGATCACCACGGAGGTCGACGAGGGCGCCGGCGTCGTACGGGTGAGCCGGCACATGGACGACGCCGAGTGCCCGCCGTTCTACGCCAGGTCCACGGGGATTCAGGGGCGGATCACCCGCTGGCAGGACATCGAGTACCACGCGCCGTGCCTGTACCTCCTGCACAGCCGTATCGCCCCGGTCGGCGTCCTGCCCGAGGAGGACGCCAGCGACCCGAATGGCTTCCACACCGAGATCACGTACGCCATCACGCCCTCCTCGGACGGCAAGGTGTACGACTTCTGGGCGGTCTCCCGCGACTGGGCCACGGACGACGCCGAGGTCACCGAGTTCCTCCGGAGCAACAACCACACTGTCGTCATGCAGGACGTGGACGCCCTCAACCTCCTTCAGAAGACGCTGGGTTCGGAGCGCGGCGGCTACCAGGAGCTGAGCATCAACATCGACACCGGCGGTCTCGCCGCCCGCCGTATCCTCGCCCGGCTGGTCGAGGAGGGCGCCAAGCCCGTGGAGAGGGTCCAGTGACCGCTCCGACGGGCGAGGTCTACCGCATCGACTGGCTGCCGGGCACCGACGTCCTGCACGGCACCTGCCACTGCGGCCGCGAGCACACCTCCCAGGACCCCATCGAGATGTGGGAGTGGATGCTCGCCCACCCCAACGGCCACACGGTCGACGATCCGCGGGGAGCCGGCGCATGACCACCTACGAGGCCGAACTCATCGTGGCGGCAAAGGAGTTCGCGGCCGACGGCGTCCTCGCCCTCACCCTGCGCCACCCGCTGGGCGAGCGACTCCCCGCCTGGGAACCGGGCGCCCACATCGACGTCCTCCTGGGCCCCGACCTTGAGCGCCAGTACTCACTCTGCGGCGACCCCGCCGACCGTACGGCGTGGCGGATCGCCGTGCTGCGGGAGCCGGACGGGCGGGGCGGATCGGCGTACGTGCACGGGCAGTTGGGGCAGGGCGACAAGGTGCGGGTACGCGGACCGCGCAACCACTTCCGGCTGGAGCCCGCCCCCCGCTACCGCTTCGTCGCGGGCGGCATCGGCATCACCCCCATCCTCCCGATGCTGGCCGCGGCCGAGGCGGCGGGCGCGGAGTGGACCCTCCTCTACGGCGGTCGCACCCGCAACTCCATAGCGTTCACGGAGGAGTTGAGCCGCTACGGCGAGCGCGTCACCGTCGCTCCGCAGGACGAGGCCGGGCTGCTCGACCTGCCGTCGGTCCTCGACGACGTACCGGATGGGACCCTCGTCTACTGCTGCGGTCCCGGGCCGCTGCTCGACGCGGTCGAGGCGCGGTGCCCCGGCGGGATCCTGCACGTCGAGCGGTTCCAGCCGAAGGCCCAAGTGGCGGGCGCCGACAGCGAGTTCGAGGTCGTCCTGGAGCAGAGCGGGAAGACGGTCACCGTCCCGGTGGGCGTGTCCGTGCTCGACACCGTGCGTGCCGCCGGTGTCGAGGTGCTGTTCTCGTGCACCGAGGGCACCTGCGGGACCTGCGAGACCGATGTCCTCGAAGGCACTCCGGACCACCGGGACTCGGTGCTGAGCGAGGAGGAACGGGCGGCCGGCGAGACGATGCTCATCTGTGTCTCACGCTGCCTGGGGAAGCGGCTCGTACTGGATCTGTGACGACGCGGGCCGGATCTGTGACGGCGCCGGGCGAGACGGCAGGGGCGCACTTCACAACACGACAAGAGCACACTTCGGCAACTGTCAACAATATTGTGAGCACTAGGCATTGACCTGGCCGCGACGGGGCCCTACGTTCCCGCTCAACACCCATTGAGCACCACTGTGCGCTGTACGCACAGCCTGTCGGAACACCGTCGTCTGCACAGGAGTTGCCATGCGTCGTCTGCTCGTCGGCCTCGCGGCCGGAACAGTGCTGGTCGCCGCGTCGGCCTGCGGTTCGTCCGGCAACGGAGCGTCGGACAACAACAGTTCGTCCACCGGCACCACCACGGTCAAGGTGGGGGTCATCCCCATCGTCGATGTCGCCCCGCTCTACCTCGGCCAGAAGGAGGGCATCTTCAGCAAGCACGGCCTGAAACTGTCGATGACGCTCGCGCAGGGCGGCGCGGCCATCGTGCCGGGTGTGGTCAGCGGCCAGTTCCAGTTCGGCTTCTCCAACATGACCTCCCTGATGCTCGCCCAGTCCAACGACGTCCCGGTGAAGGCGATCGCCAACGGCGTCGCCTCAACAGGCGTGTCGGGCAAGGACTTTGGCGCCCTCGTCGTCAAGAAGGGCAGCACCCTGAAGTCGGCGAAGGAGCTGGAGGGCAAGAAGGTCGCGGTCAACACGCTGAAGAACATCAACGAGACGGCCGTACGCGAATCCGTCCGCAAGGGCGGCGGCGACCCGGACAAGGTGAAGTTCGTCGAGCTGGCCTTCGACCAGATGCCGGCCGCGCTCGACAAGGGCCAGATCGACGCCGCGATGGCCGTCGAACCCGCGCTCACCACCATGCTGAACCAGGGCGCCCAGCAGATCGCCTGGCCGCTGGTCGACGTCGCGCCGAACCTCACCGTCGCCATGTACTTCACGTCGACGGCGTACGCGGCCAAGAACCCGGACGTGGTGAAGAAGTTCCAGGAGGCCACCGCCGAGTCACTGGCCTACGCCGACGCCCACCCGGACGAGGTCCGCCAGATCGTCGCCACCTACACCAAGGTCCCGGCGAGCGTGCTGGCCAAGGTGATCCTGCCCAAGTGGCCCGCCGATCCCAACCGTTCGTCGATCGAGGCGCTGGAGAAGCTGAGCGAGACCGACGGCCTCTTCAAGAAGACCCCCGACCTGAACACGCTGCTCCCGTGAAAGGACTGAACACCGCACTCGGTGCGGCCGGACTCGCGGCCTTCCTCGCCCTCGGCGAGGTCGTGCCGCGCGTCGGCATCGTCAAGGAGGCCTACTTCCCGCCGACCAGCCGCATCGCGTCCGCGTTCTGGGACGAACTCAAGGACGGCGCGTTCTGGTCGGCCCTCGGCGACACCCTCACCGGCTGGGCCCTGGGCCTGGCGATCGCCGTCGGCGCGGGGATCGTCGCGGGCGTCGTGCTCTCCGTCGTCCCCTACCTCCGCGAGGCGACCGCCTCGACGATCGAGTTCCTGCGCCCGATCCCGTCCGTCGCCCTCATCCCCCTAGCGGTGCTGTTGTACGGCACCGAACTCCGCTCAGTGCTGTTGCTCGTCGTCTACGCCTCCTTCTGGCAGATCCTGATCCAGGTCCTCTACGGCGTCCAGGACGTCGACCCGGTCGCCGAGGAGACGGCACGGTCGTACGGTCTCGGCACCTGGGCCCGGATCCGGCACGTGCTGTGGCCGAGCGCGCTGCCGTACGTCATGACGGGCGTGCGGCTGGCGGCGGCCGTCGCGCTGATCCTCACCATCACCGCCGAACTGGTCATCGGCGCACCGGGGTTGGGCGCGACCATCGCGGTCGCCCAGACCTCGCAGGCCGTACCGGAGATGTACGCGCTGATCGTGGTGACCGGTCTGCTGGGGCTGCTCATCAACGTGGGCGCGCGTACGGTGGAGCGGCGGGCGCTGGCCTGGCACCAGTCGGTGCGCGGGGAGGTGGCGGTGTGAGGCGGACCCTGCTCCGGCTGCTGTTCGCGGTCGCGCTGCCGACCGTACTGGTCGCCGTGTGGTGGCTGGCGTCGGACGGCAGCACCAACGTGTACTGGCCGCCCCTGCGGACGACCCTGAAGACCTTCCCCGACGTGTGGACCGGCGACCGCCTGAAGTCGGACGTCCTGCCCAGCGTCCTGCGCCTCGCGGCCGGTTACGCCACGGCGGCCGTCGCCGGCGTCGCGCTCGGCACGGTGATCGGCTCGTACCGGCGGGTGCGCGCGGTGTGCGAACCGGTCCTGGAGTTCCTGCGCGCGGTCCCGCCACCGGTACTGGTCCCGGTCATCATGCTGTTCGCGGGCATCGGCGACACGATGAAGATCGTGGTCATCGCGAGCGGCTGTGTCTGGCCCGTCCTCCTCAACACGGTCGAGGGCGTCCGCGCGGTCGACCCGGTCATGAAGGAAACCGCCCTCTCCTACGGCATCACGGGCGTCGCCCGGCTGCGCACGCTGGTGCTGCGCTCGGCGAGCCCGCAGATCTTCGCGGGGCTGCGCCAGGCACTGTCCATCGGGATCATCCTCATGGTCATCAGCGAGATGTTCGCGGCCACCGACGGCCTGGGCTTCACCATCGTCCAGTTCCAACGCAGCTTCGCCATCCCGGACATGTGGACCGGGATCCTCGTCCTCGGGATGCTGGGGTTCCTGCTCTCCGTCGTCTTCCAGGTGGTCGAGCGGCGGGTGCTCGGCTGGTACCACGGCCTGCGCGCGGCCGCCCGCCGGTCCCCGTGAACATCGTGAAAGGGCGGTCCATGCTCGACGTACGCGGCCTGAGGAAGGTCTACGAGGGTTCCGGTCGCCGGGTGGAGGCGGTGCGGGACCTCACCTTCACCGTCGACGCCGGCGAACTCGTCTGTCTCGTCGGCCCGTCGGGCTGCGGCAAGACGACCCTGCTGAAGTGCATGGGCGGCCTGCTCACCCCGACCTCGGGCGAAGTCCTCCTGGGCGGACGGAAGGTGAGCGGTCCGCCGCCCGGGATGGCCTTCGTGTTCCAGGAGTACGGGCGCAGCCTCTTCCCCTGGATGCGGGTCGGCGAGAACGTCGAACTGCCGCTCAAGCAGAAGGACTTGAGCAAGGCGCGCCGGCGTGAGCTGGTCGCGGACGCGCTGGAGTCGGTCGGGCTGACGGATGCCGCGGGGGCGTATCCGTGGCAGCTGTCCGGCGGTATGCAGCAGCGGGTCGCGATCGCGCGGGCGCTGGCGTACGAGCCCGAAGTCCTGCTGATGGACGAGCCGTTCGCGGCGGTCGACGCGCAGACCCGGGCCGATCTGGAGGATCTCGTACGGGGGTTGTGGCGGGAGCGCGGGATCACGATCCTGTTCGTGACGCACGACATCGACGAGGCCGTGTACTTGGGCGAGCGGGTGGTCGTGCTGTCCGCGTCGCCGACCGTCGTGCAGGAGCAGCTGAAGGTCGATCTGCCCGTGGAGCGCGACCAGTTGCACACCCGGGTCGCCCCGCGCTTCGCCGAACTGCGGACCCATGTGTACGAGCAGATCCAGGCGGCGAAGCGCGGGACGCTCCCGGTCCAGGACCGGCTCACGAAGACGGATACGCCTCCACTTCGCTGAACTGGGCCGCCGGCCAGCCGGAGTTGGCGGTGACGTTGAGCCGCAGATAGCGCAGGTTCGTGCTGCTCGGGAGCGCCACGGTGACCGTGTTCCCGGTCGCCGGGTCGAACCGGTAGCCGGTGGAGCCGACGACGGTCGAGTAGGCCGAGCCGTCGGTGCCGCCCAGCACGGACAGCGTCTGTGTGCGGGCGCCCCACGCGGACGACGGCGGCAGCTTCAACACCAGCCTGCGCACTGCCTGGTTGGAGCCGAGGTCGACGGTCCAGGCCTGCGGAAAGGCGTTGTTGGCGGACTCCCAGTAGGTGTTCGCGTCGCCGTCGACCGCCTTGCCCGGCGTGTAGACGTCCTGTGAGCCGGTCGCGGTGGCCGGGCGGCCCTTGGCGAGGTTGGTGTTCTGGTCGGGGGGTGGGTTGCCCTGGCCGGGCTGCGGCCAGGTCGAGCAGTCCGACCATGTGCTGCTCCAACCGGAGTTGCCGCCGCCGTCGGTGAGGTTGAAGGTGCCGGAGCCGGACGGATAGGGGCAGTTGTAGTTGCCGGCCGCGCCGACGCCGGTGGCCTGCACGTTGCTGAACCTGGCCGCGCCCTGCGCCTCGGCCTGGACGACGACCGTGCCCGTGTTCTGCACGCTGGCGCCGCTCACGGTGACGTTGCCGGTCGAGTACCCGTGCCCGCCGCCGGACACGAACTCGAAGGCGCTGTACGGGCTGTTGGTGATGGTCGTGTTGGTGATGTTGACGGTGGCGTTGACCGCGCTGTCGTAGGAGTCGACGCGCAACGCACCCATGGGATGGCCCCAGTTGGGGTTGATCGCTCCGGTGCGGACGAGGGTGTTGCCGTCGACCGTGATCGTCCCGGCGAGTGGCGAGAAGGGGTCGAGGAACTTCTGGTTGGAGATCGCGATGCCGCTGCCGAGGGCGTTGGTGTCGGCGACCAGGTTGTTCCTGACCGCGATGTTCGTGCCGCCGTAGATCGCGATGCCGTTGGCGAGGTTCGGCTGGGAGATGGTGTTGTTCTCGAAACTGCTGTTGGTGTCCGGGGAGTTGAGCGACCACATGGCGAGGGAGTCGTCGCCCTGGTTGCGGAGGAAGTTGTTGCGGACGATCACGCCGTGGGCGGAGCCGTTGAGGTTGAGGCCGTCGGCGGTGGTGTCGAGGACGCGGTTGTTCTCGACGACGAGGTTGTCGTTGTTGCCCGTCAGCCAGAGGCCGACCTTGAGGTGCTGGATCCACATCCCGGAGACCGAACTCCCTGGCCCCAGCGACCCGTTGACGAAGTTGTCGGGGTTGGAGTCGACGCGTTCGGTGACCTCGCCGATGACGGCGAAGTCCTTGATGTGGACGCCGCCGGAGGAGCTGGACTGGTCGATGAAGCGCGAGGTGTGCACGACCGAGTACCACTGACCGGCGCCCTGGAGCGTCACGTTCTGCACACCGCCGAGGGAGGAGGTGAGCCGGTAGTCGCCCGGCGGGATCCACACCACTCCCCCCTGCGCGGCGGAGACGGCGTCGCGGAACGCCTGGGTGGAGTCGCCCGCGCCGCTGGGGTCGGCGCCCTTGGAGACCACGGACACCGAACCGGCGGGCTGCGCGGCGGCCCCGGCGACCTGCTCGAAGTCGGCCACGTCGACGGTGACTTGGGTACCCGTCGACACGAACGCGACCTTGTCGCCCTGCTGCACGTTCTGGCCGAGCAGGAGGCGCGCGTTGTCGAAGAAGTGGTGTGTCTTGGCGCCCGCGATCCAACTGGTGTCGACGTACGAGTACTTGGACGTGACGGTGAGCGTCCTGCTGATCCTGACGCCGTTGACGTACACGTCGAGGCTGCCGCTCTGGCCGTCCGGGACGCTGTAGGACACGTTCACGGCGTTGGCCGCGCGCGGCACGGTGAACTCGAGACGCTGCCCGGAGCCGAGCCGTACGGCCTGCCGCCCGGAGGCCTCGGACGCGAGGGTCCCCTGGGTGTAGTCGGGGCCGATCCTCGTGCCGGTCGTGCTGGCCGACTCGGCCTCGACGGAGGTGAAGGGGAGGGAGGCGCCCGCGGCGGCGTGGGCGGCGGCCGGGGTCAGGGCGACGAGCGTGCCGGCTGCGAGGGCGACAGCCGTACCCATCATTGGCATGCGCCTGACATATCTGAGCATGGTGCTGTGCATGTGCTGATCCCTTCGTGGTGGGGGTACGGGGATAGCGGATGCAGGGTGACGGCCGGGGGCCGGCCGGCTATGCGGTGTGCAGCCAGGCGGCCGTGTCCCGCGGCAGGCGTCCCTGGTCGTCCAGGGGGCCGCTGGTCAGCAGGAGTCGGGTGTGGGTGGGGAGGTCGGCGGGCGCGTCGGCGAGGTTGACCACGCAGATCACGCCCTCCGCGCGGGCGAAGGAGAGGACGCCTTCGGGGGCGGGCAGCCAGGTGAGGGGGCCGTCGCCGAAGACCGGCCGGAGGCGGATCGCCTCGCGGTAGAGGTTGAGCATGGAGTCGACCGTCCGCTGCTGACGGTCGACCGCATACGATGTCCAGCCGGCCGGCTGTGGCAGCCACGGCTCACCGCGCGAACCGAAGCCCGCGTACGGCGCCCCCTCGGCCCACGGCAGCGGCACCCGGCAGCCGTCGCGGCCGGGGTCGGTGCCACCGGACCGGAGGTACATCGGATCCTGTATGCGGTCGACCGGCAGCTCGACCTCGGGCAGCCCCAGCTCCTCCCCCTGGTAGAGGTAGACCACTCCGGGCAGGGCCAGCGACAGCAGCGCCGCCGCCCTGGCGCGCCGGGTGCCGAGCGCGAGGTCGGTCGGGGTGCCGAAGGCCTTGGTGGCGAAGTCGAAGCCGGTGTCGGCGCGGCCGTAGCGGGTGACCGTGCGGGTCACGTCGTGGTTGCACAGCACCCAGGTGGCGGGCGCGCCGATCGGGGCGTGCTCGGCGAGGGTCTCGTCGATGGACGTGCGCAGTCGCTCCGGGTCCCAGGGGCAGGACAGGAAGGCGAAGTTGAAGGCGGTGTGCAGTTCGTCGGGGCGCAGATAGCGGGCGAAGCGTTCGGTGTCGGGGAGCCAGACCTCGCCGACGAAGACGGCGCCGTACTCGTCGGCGACGGCCCGCCAGGAGCGGTAGATGTCGTGGAGTTCGTCGCGGTCCACGAAGGGGTTGGGGTCGCGGCCCTCGACGAAGTCGGGCAGTGCAGGATCCTTGGCGAGCAGCGCCGCCGAGTCGATGCGGACGCCTTCGACACCGCGCTCGAACCAGAAGCGCAGGATGTCCTCGTGCTCCTGACGCACCGCCGGGTGGGCCCAGTTGAGGTCGGGCTGTTCGGGGGTGAACAGGTGGAGGTACCAGTCGCCGTCGGGAAGGCGGGTCCACACGGGTTCGGTGGAGCCGGCGAACTGCGACGGCCAGTCGTTGGGCGGGAGTTCACCGTGCGCGCCGCGTCCGGGGCGGAAGTGGAACAGTTCGCGTTCGGGGCCGCCGGCGAGGGCGGCACGGAACCACGGGTGCTGGTCGGAGACATGGTTCGGCACGATGTCGACGATCGTGCGGATGCCCAGCTCCCGTGCCTCGGCGATGAGTTTCTCCGCCTCGGCGAGCGATCCGAAGGCCGGGTCGATGGCGCGGTAGTCGGCGACGTCGTAGCCGCCGTCCTTCATCGGTGACAGGTACCAGGGGTTGAACCACAGGGCGTCCACGCCGAGTTCGGCGAGATACGGCAGTCGGGAGCGGACGCCCGCGAGGTCGCCGGTGCCGTCGCCGTCGCCGTCCGCGAAGCTGCGGACGTACACCTGGTAGATGACGGCGGAGCGCCACCAGTCGTCCTGGCTCTGGGCATGGGTGGGCTGTCCCACGGTGCTGGCCTTTCTGTCGGGGGCGTCGAAGGGGGCGGTGTCAGCCCTTCGTGCTGCCCGCGCTGATCCCGGCGATGATGTGCCGCTGGAAGACCAGGAACATCGCGACCATGGGGATGCTCGCGATCACCATCGCGGCGATGAGCACGGTCAGTTGGATGTTCTGGGACAGCTGGACGAGTGCCACGCTGATCGGCTGTTTGTCGGTGTCGGAGAAGACCATCAGCGGCCACAGGAAGTCCTGCCACACGGCGACGAGCGCGAAGATCGACACGACGCCGAGGACCGGGCGGGACATGGGCAGCACGATGGACCACAGGACGCGGAGTTTCCCGGCGCCGTCGATCTCGGCGGCTTCCAGGATGTCGCGCGGGAGTTGGTCGAAGAACCGCTTGAGGAGATACAGGTTGAAGGCGTTGGCGACGGCCGGCAGCCAGATGCCCAGCGGGTCGTTCAGCAGGCTGGTGTGGATCAGCGGGAGATCGGCGACGGTCAGGTACTTCGGTACGACCAGTGCCTGGGCCGGGACCATCAGCGTCGCCAGGATGCCGCCGAGGATCAACTTGCCGTAGGCGGGCTTCAGTTTGGACAGGGCGTAGGCGGCGGCCGTGCACAGAACGAGCTGGAAGATCCAGGCGCCGGCGGCCTGGACGACCGTGTTCCACAGGTGTTCCGGGAGCTGCATCAGGTCCCAGGCATCGGTGTAGCCGCTGAGCTGCCAGTGCTTGGGGATGATCGTGGGCGGGGTCTGCGCGACCTCGTCCGGCGACTTCATGGCGCCGGTGACCATCCAGTAGACGGGGAAGAGGAAGGCGAGCGCGAAGAGCACGACGACGCCGGTGAACACCGTCCAGTAGACGGCCTTTCCGCGCGGCCGGGCGAGGGTCGCCGGGGAGAGCAGCGTGCGGGTGGTCACAGGTCGTCCTCTCCGGAGCGGGTCAGCCGCAGATAGAGGGCCGAGAAGACGCCGAGCAGCACGAGGAGCATCACGCTGAGCGCGCAGGCGCCGCCGAAGTCGTTGTAGAGGAAGGCGTATTTGTAGATCAGGTAGAGCACGGTGACGGTGGCGTTCTCCGGTCCGCCTCCGGTGATGACGAACGGTTCGGTGAAGACCTGCATCGTGGCGATGATCTGAAGGAGCATCAGCATCAGGATGACGAAGCGGGTCTGAGGGATCGTCACGTACCGGACACGTTGCAGGAGGCTCGCGCCGTCGAGTTCGGCGGCCTCGTACAGCTCGCCCGGGATGGACTGGAGTGCGGCGAGGTAGATCAGGACGGTGCCGCCCATGTTGGCCCAAGTGGCCACGATGACAAGGGAGATGAGGGCGGTGTCGGTGCCGTTGGACCAGTTCGAGGTGGGCAGGTGCAGGAAGCGCAGCGCCTCGTTGGCTAGGCCGGCTCCCGGGTCGTAGAACCACTTCCACAGCAGGGCGGTGACGACCGGCGGGATCATCACCGGGAGGTAGACGACGATCCTGAAGAAGGCCTTCCAGTGCCTCAACTCGTTGAGGACCAGGGCGAGTACGAAGGGGATCGCGAAGCCGACGAGCAGGGCCAGCAGAGTGAAGACGAGGGTGTTGCGCCAGGCCGCGGTGAACTCGGGGTCGTGCCAGACGCGGGTGAAGTTGGCGGTGCCGACCCACTCGGGCGAGGAGCCGGGCGTGTACTTCTGGAAGGCGATCACGACCGCGCGGATCGCCGGGTACCAGGAGAACAGGGCGAAGCAGATCAGGCCGCCGATGAGGAAGGCGTAGGCGCGGGCCTGGTCGAGGAGGCGGCGCCGCCCCCGGCCCCCTGCCGGGGGCGGCGCCTCGACCTGTCGTACCGCCGTCGTCCGGGCGGGACTCCGGGTGGCCGTCCGGGTCATCGGGTCAGCCCCGGGCCAGGATGCCGTCGATCTTTCCGGAGGCGTCCTTGAGAAGTTGGTCGATGTTCGCGTCCTTCTTGGTGAGGACGGCGGAGACGGCCGAGTCGAGGACGGAGTAGATCTGCTGGGCGTCCGGCGGCTCGATCTTCATCTGGAGGGACTGGTTGCCGTCGAGGAAGGCCTGGTAATTCGCCACCGGGACATTGGAGTTGGCCTTCTTGACCTGCTGGTCCTTGGCGTCGGCGGCGCCGGTGAACAGGCGCGGTTCGGGCAGTCCGACGGGCGCGTTGGCCTTCTTGGCGCGGGCGTAGTCGCCGAGGAAGCCGCTGCCCGGGGTGAGGAACATGCTGTCGAGCCACTTGAGGCCGGCGCGGATCTGGGCGGGCGTGTCGTTCTTGTTGAACATGTAGCCGTCGCCGCCGATGAGCGTGCCCTGGCCGCCGGGCATCGGGCCGAGGGCGAGGTCGTCGTAGTTGCCGCCCTTCTCCTTGACCAGGATCGGGATGTTGTCCGGCGCGGAGAGGTACATGCCGAGCTTGCCCGAACCCATCAGCTGCTGCACGTCGTTGATGACCAGGAGCTGCTTGCTGCCCATCGAGTTGTCGGTCCAGCGCATGTCGTGCAGGTTCTGCAGGACGGCGTGGCCCTGAGGCGTGTCGATGGTGGCCTTCTTGCCGTCGGCGCTGACGACGTCGCCGCCCTGCGAGTACATCTCGGCGGTGAAGTGCCAACCCCCTTGGTTCTGGGCGCTGTAGTCGGCGTAGCCGATGGTGCCGTTGCCGAGCGCGGCTATCTTCTTGGCGTCGGCGCGGACCTCGGCCCAGGTCGTCGGCGCCTTGTCGGGGTCGAGGCCGGCCTGCTGGAAGAGCTTGCGGTTGTAGATCAGGCCCATCGAGTAGCCGGTGCGCGGAATGCCGTAGATCTTGCCGTCGACGGTGTAGATGTCACGCAGCTGCTTCTGCAGCGTGTCGTAACTCTTCAACTCCTTGATGTACGGCGTGAGATCGGCGGCCTGGTTGATGTCGACGACGTGCTTGGCGTCGGTGAAGTACGTGTAGAACACGTCCTCCATCTGGCCGCCGGCGAGTTTGGCGTCGAAGGTCTTCGGGTCCTGGCAGGGGAACGCGTCGTGGGTGACGACGTCGATGTCCGGGTTCTTCTTCTCGAAGGCCGCGACATCGGAGTCGAAGAACTTGCGGTCGACCTTGGCGCTCTTGGGCGGCTCGCAGTTGACCGTGATGCGTGTCTTGCCGCTCGCCGAGTCGTCGCCGGACCCGCAGGCGGAGGCAGTGAGCGCGAGAGAACAGACGCCGATCGCGGCGAAGGTGCGGCGGAACCCGGTGCTTCTCATCGGTGGACCCCTCTGGGCAGGAGCGGTGGGCGCCGCACACTCAAGCACCGCCGACACCTGTCCGCAAGATGTCGCGCAGAATCTGTAATTATTCGACAGCGCGCTGACGCTCAGCCGCGCGGGGCTTGCGCGGTGGAACCACGCACTACCAATTCCGGTTCGAAGAGCAGCTCTTCGGCCGGTACGGCGGTGCCGCCGACCTGTGAGTTCAGCAGCTCCACGGCGGCCCGGCCCATGGCCTCGATGGGCTGGCGGACGGTGGTCAGCGGGGGCTCGGTGCAGTTCATGAAGGCGGAGTCGTCGTAACCGACGACGGAGATCTGTGACGGGACGTCAAGTCCCTTGCGGCGGGCGGCCCTTACCGCACCCAGGGCGAGGGGGTCGCTGGCGCAGATGATGCCGGTGACGCCCCGGTCGATGAGCCGGGAGGCCGCGGCGTGACCGCCCTCGATGGAGAAGATCGCGCGGGCGACGAACTCGTCGGGCAGGTCGGTCGCGAGGGCCCGCGCGGCGGCCAGCTTCCGTGCGGACGGCATGTGGTCGGCGGGGCCGAGGACGAGCCCGATGCGCTCGTGGCCGAGGGAGGCGAGGTGCCGCCAGGCCTGCTCGACGGCGACCGCGTCGTCGCAGGACACGGCGGGGAAACCGAGGTGGTCGATGGCCGCGTTGACCAGGACGACCGGGATGTTGCGCTCGGCGAGCAGCCGGTAGTGGTCGTGCGGCGCGTCCGCCTGCGCGTAGAGCCCGCCGGCGAACACGACGCCGGAGACCTGCTGTTGGAGCAGCAGCGTCACGTAGTCGGCCTCGGAGACCCCGCCCTTGGTCTGGGTGCACAGCACCGGGGTCAGGCCGAGTTGGGCGAGCGCGCCGCCGATCACCTCGGCGAAGGCTGGGAAGATGGGGTTCTGCAGCTCGGGCAGCACCAGCCCCACCAACCGCGCGCGTTCACCGCGCAGTTGGGTGGGCCGCTCGTAGCCGAGAACATCCAGGGCCGACAGGACCGCCTGCCGGGTGGGCTCGGAGACTCCGGGTTTGCCGTTGAGCACCCGGCTGACCGTGGCCTCGCTGACCCCGACCTTCTTCGCCACCTCAGCAAGTCGTCGCGTCATGTGCGCAAGAATAGCGCAAGATACGCAAGTGGTTTGCGTTACGGGGTGGTCGGATGAAGTCGATCACGACTCCTGCCGCTCGCGACTCCTCACGACTCCCGGTGCCGGTGCCAGCGCCGACACCGGTCAGTCGTGGGCGGCCCACAGACCGCGGACGTGTCCCAGGTGCCGGGTCATGATCTCACGCACGGCCCCCTTGTCACGGTCCAACAGCGCGTCCAGGAGCTCCAGATGCTCCTGCGCGGAGGCCAGCAGCCGCCCTGCCTTGACCAGGGCGGTCAGCCCGTAGAGACGGGAACGCCCCCGCAGATCACCGACGACCTCGACGAGGTGGGCGTTGCCGGCCAGCGCGAGCAGGCCGAGGTGGAAGCGGGTGTCGGCCTCGACGTACGCGATGAGGTCACCGGCCACGGCCGCGCCGACGATCTCCCGGGCGGCCGGACGCAGCGCCTCCAGCGAGACGGGGTCGGCGGTCTCGGCCAGCCCCACCACCGTGGGGATCTCGATCAGCGCGCGGATGTGGGTGTACTCGTCGAGCTGCCTCTCGGAGACCGCGGTGACCCGGAACCCCTTGTTCGGGACGGTGTCGACCAGCCCCTCCTTGGCCAGGTCCAGCATGGCCTCGCGCACCGGGGTCGCCGAGACGCCGAAGCGGGCGGCGAGCGTCGGCGCGGAGTACACCTCGCCCGGCCGCAGCTCCCCCGCGATCATCGCGGCCCGCAGGGCGTCGACGACCCGCTCGCGGTAGCTGCTCTTCTTGCCGCCCAGCGTGGGCAGATCCGGAGCGGCGGTGGGCGGGGCGCTGGCTCGCTGGACGGCCATCGAATCTCCTAGTCGTGCAATGTCACGCGTGACCGGCCATTATCCCCGGTCTAGAGGATGAATCCGCCCGGGAACGGGTCGGCGGGATCGAGCAGGTACTGGGCGGTGCCGGTGATCCAGGCACGACCGGTGAAGCTGGGCAGGACGGCGGGGATGCCGGCGACCTCGGTGGTGTCGAGGAGCCGTCCGGTGAACTCGGTGCCGATGAAGGACTCGTTCACGAACTCGGTGTGCAGCGGGAGTTCACCGCGCGCGTGGAGCTGCGCCATGCGCGCGCTGGTGCCCGTGCCGCAGGGCGAGCGGTCGAACCAGCCGGGGTGGATCGCCATCGCGTGCCGGGAGTGCCGTGCGGTCGCGCCGGGCGCGTACAGGTGGACGTGATGGCAGCCGCGGATGGAGTCGTCCTCGGGATGGACGGGCTCGTCGCTCTCGTTGATCGCCTCCATGAGGGACAGGCCCGCCTTGATGATGTCGTCCTTGCGGGCCCGGTCGAAGGGCAGCTCGAACTGGTCCAGCGGCAGGATGGCGTAGAAGTTGCCGCCGTACGCCATGTCGTATGTCACCGTCCGCCCGTCGGCGAGGGTGATCTTGCGGTCCAGGCCGACGGAGAACGACGGGACGTTCTTGAGGGTGACGTTCTTCGCGGCGCCGTTCTCGACGGCGACTTCGGCGACGACGAGTCCGGCCGGGGTGTCGAGCCGGATCGTGGTGACCGGCTCGACGACCTCGACCATGCCCGTCTCGACGAGCACGGTGGCCACGCCGATCGTGCCGTGCCCGCACATCGGCAGATAGCCGGAGACCTCGATGTAGACGACGCCCCAGTCGCAGTCGGGTCGGGTGGGCGGCTGGAGGATCGCGCCGCTCATCGCGGAATGGCCGCGCGGCTCGTTCATCAGGAACTGCCGGATCTGGTCGCGGTGTTCGCGGAAGTACAGCCGCCGCTCGTTCATGGTCGCACCGGGGATCGTGCCGATGCCGCCGGTGATCACGCGGGTGGGCATGCCCTCGGTGTGCGAGTCGACGGCGTGCAGGACGAGATTGCTGCGCATGACGCTCCCTGGTGGATCGATGCCGATGCGAGGGTACTTACGCGAGTCCGGCCGCGACCGCCTTCTCGGTGGCGGCACGCACGACGGCCTCCTGCTCGGGCAGCAGGGGAACGCGCGGCGGGCGTACGGGACCGCCGTGCCGGCCGACGATGTCCATGGACAGCTTGATGGCCTGCACGAACTCCACCTTCGAGTCCCAGCGCAGGAGCGGGTGCAGCTGCTCGTACAGCTTCTTCGCCGTGGCCAGGTCGCCGCCGACGGCCGCGTGGTACAGCTCGACGGACGCGGCGGGCAGCGCGTTCGGGTAACCGGCCACCCAGCCCTTCGCACCCGCGAGCGCGAGCTCCAGCAGGACGTCGTCGGCGCCGATCAACAGGTCCAGTCCCGGGGCGAGTTCGGCGAGCTGGTAGGCACGGCGGACGTCGCCGGAGAACTCCTTGACGGCGTGGATGTACCCCTCGCCGTGCAGCTTCGCGAGCAGTTCGGGCACCAGGTCGACCTTGGTGTCGATGGGGTTGTTGTACGCCACGATCGGCACGCCCGCCTTCGCGACCTCCGCGTAGTGCGCGAGGACCGAACGCTCGTCGGCGCGGTACGCGTTGGGCGGCAGCAGCATCACGGAGGCGCAGCCGGCGTCACGGGCCTGCTCGGCCCAGCGGCGGGACTCGGCGGAGCCGTAGGCGGCGACACCGGGCATCACGCGCGCGCCGCCGATCGCGGCGACGGCCGTCTCGACGACCTTGGCGCGCTCCTCGGGCGTGAGCACCTGGTACTCGCCGAGCGAGCCGTTCGGTACGACGCCGTCGCAGCCGTTGTCGACCAGCCAGGCGCAGTGTTCGGCGAACTTGTCGTGGTCGACGGCGAGTTCGTCGGTCAGCGGGAGCGCGGTGGCGACGAGGACGCCGCGCCAGGGGCGGTTCGGGGTGGTGGTCATGTGCGGTTGGGGTCCCATCTCAATAGGGTGTGACATTTCACCGGCGGACAATGCGTACGGCCAGTCAGTCGGGCAGGACGTCAGGTGGTGCGGCGGTCGGCAGGCCGGCCTCGGACTCTCCGGCGCGGGCCAGTACCCCGAGCGGCACGGGCCGCGCGAACGGGCGCCGGGACGGGGTGAGTTCGCACCCGGCCAACCCCGCGACCGCGGGCCCGCACATCCGCCCCTGGCACCAGCCCATCCCGGCCCGTGTCAGCAGCTTCACGGTGCGGACGTCACCGGCGCCGAGCCCGTCCACGGCCTCGCGGATCGCTCCCCCGGTGACCTCCTCGCAGCGGCAGACCACGGTGTCGTCGGTGACGAGGTCGGTCCACCGCGCGGGCGGCGCGTACACGGTGTCGAGCGCGGCGAAGAACTCCCGCAGTCTCGTACGGGACTTGGCGGCCGGCGCCCACGAACGCGGGTCGGGTTCGGTGCCGTTGAGGCGCGCGGCGGCGGAGCGTCCCGCGATGTGGCCCTCGGCGAGGGAGAGCGCCGCGCCGCCGATACCGGTGGTCTCGCCCGCCGCCCAGACGCCGGGGACGTCGGTGCGCTGCTCGTCGTCGACCCGCGCGTCGAGTCCGTCGAGTCCACAACCCAGGGTCTCCGCGAGGTCGGTGTGCGGAAGCATGCCGTGGCCGACCGCGAGGGTGTCGCAAGCGATACGGCGTCCGGTGCCGGGCCGGACGCGCCCGTCGGCGTCGAGTGCGGCGACGGTCACCGCCTCCAGCCGCTCGTCGCCGTGTGCCTCCACGACGGTGTGCCGGGTGAGCAACCTGACGCGGTGGCGAAGGAGTTGGGCCGCGTACTGGGCGCCCTCGGCGACCTTGCCGGGCTGCGCGGCGAGCGCACGGGTCCGTCGTACGAACGCCTTGGGGTCGGTGGACTCGACGAGCGCGGCCACCTCGACACCGGCTGCCGCGAGGCCTGTTGCCACCGGGAGGAGGAGCGGTCCGGTGCCGGCGACCACGGCGGTGCGGCCGGAGACGGCGAGAGTGCCCTTGAGCATGGCCTGGGCGCCGCCCGCGGTGAGGACTCCGGGGAGGGTCCAGCCGGGGAACGGGAGGACCTTCTCGTAGCCGCCGGTGGCGAGGAGGACGGCGTCGGCGCGTACCTCTGCCGGGGCCTCCTGTTGGGGGCCCTGAAGGGCGTGCACGGTGAAGGCGTCGCGCGGGCCACCGCCGCCGGGCGTACCGGCCTCCCGACTCAACCGCCGTTCCACCAGCCACACATGATGTTCCGTCAAGTGCGTTACGCGGCCCGCCTCCACGTGTTCCGCGAGGGCGTCACTGAGCCGCTGCCACGTCCGCCACTGGTGGTGCAGGGCCTGCGGGCGTCCGGCGTTCAGTCCGGCGGCGGGCTGTCGGTAGAACTGGCCGCCCGCCCGCGCCGCCGAGTCGATCAGGGTGACGCGGACGCCGTGGGCCGCGGCGGCGACCGTGGCGGCGAGCCCCGCCGGGCCCGCGCCGATCACCGCGAGGTGCGGTCGGTCGTCAGCCATCGTGACCCGTCCCCTCCTGCGTACGGATGGCGTCTCCCGGGTGCACAGGCACCAGGCAAGCCCGTTGGTTCGGGCGGTCGTTGACGGTGACGAGGCAGTCGTAGCAGACGCCGATCCCGCAGAAGACGCCGCGAGGACGGCCCTCGCCCCGGGTGGTGCGCCAGGACGTCACGCCCGCCGTCCACAGTGCGGCGGCGACGGTCTGGCCGGGGAGGGCCTCGATCGCGCGGCCGTCGAGGGTGACCGTGAAGGCCGCGCCCGGGTGGGCGTCGGCGAGGTCCAGTGGGGAGTTCACGCGTCCTCCTCGGGGAACTCGGGGAAACGGTCGGGTCGAAAGGGTGCCGGGTCGAGGTCCGGGGTCTTGCCGCCGAGCAGTTGGGCGATCAAGTGCCCAGTGCCGGTGGCGAGTCCGATGCCCGCACCCTCGTGGCCGCAGGCGTGGACGAGTCCGGGGACCCGGGGGTCGGGGCCGATGGCGGGCAGGTGGTCCGGCATGTACGGGCGGAAGCCGAGGTAGGAGCGCATCGCGTGGACGTCGGACAGGAACGGGAACAGTTTCGTCGCGCCCGCCGCCAGCGCCCGTACGACCGGCAGCGAGAACTCCCGGTCGAAACCGACGCGTTCGCGGCTCGCGCCGATCAGGATCGGTCCCGCGGCCGTGCCCTCCACGACGGGCGAGGTCTGCAGGGCGGCCGAGTCGCTGGCCACGTCGGCCACGTAGTCGGCGGCGTACACCTTGTGGCGGACCAGGCGGGGCAGCGGTTCGGTGACGAGGACGAAGCCGCGGCGCGGGAGGACGGGGAGGGTGACTCCGGCGAGGGCGGCGAGTTCACCGCCCCAGGTGCCGGCGGCGTTCACGACCGCGGGGGCGAGGATGTCGCCCCGGTCGGTGCGGACGCCGTGGACCGTTCCATCCGCCTTGAGGAGTACGTCCGTCACCGTACGGCCGGTGAGCAGGCGGGCGCCCGAGACCCGGACGAGGTGGGCGGCGGCCAGGGCGGGCATCACCTGGCAGTCCTGGGGGTAGTAGACGCCACCAGGGAGGCCGGGGGCGAGGTGGGGTTCGAGGTCGTGGAGGACGTCGGCGTCGACCGGTTCGGCGACGACTCCGGCGGCACGCTGCTCGTCGGCGAACCGTTCCAGCGCGGCGAGCCCGTCCGGCGTGGAGGCCACGACTAGGCCGCCCTTCGCCTCGTACTCGACGAACTCCCCGAGTTCCTCCGCAAGTTGTGCCCACAGGCGGCCGGAGAGGAGGGCGAGGTCGAGTTCCGGGCCCGGCTCCTTGTCGGAGACGAGCAGGTTGCCCTCGCCGGCGCCGGTCGTCCCGCCGGAGACCGGGCCGCGGTCCACGATGATGACGTCGAGGCCCGCCCGGGCCGCGTAGAGGGCGCAGGCCGCGCCCACCATTCCGGCTCCGACGACCACGACATCGCAGGTCAGTCGCTTGCTCACAGCAGTACTATGTCACATGTCTCTCTAGCTGGGAATGTCATCGCGCGCGTCACGACACACGTCATGACACACGCCATATGACACACGCCATCACACACGGAAGAGGTGCCCGACGTGGCCAAGGGCCGAAAGAACGGTCTGTACCGAGGAATCTCCGACGAGCTGTCCGCCCTGATGCGGACCGGCTGGGCCGACACCGAGCGCACGGATCTGGAGCCGACCGAGCAGGCGCCGCACGCGGCGCGCCGCCGGGCCGCGCTGTCCGCGCTCTTCCCGGGCGAGCGCCTGGTCGTGCCGTCCGGGAACCTCCTGATCCGCTCGAACGACGACCACCACCCGTTCCGCCCGTACTCCGGCTATGTGCATCTCACCGGCGACCAGGCGCGCGACGGTGCCCTGGTCCTGGAGCCCCGCCCCGACGGCGGCCACGACGCGCACTGCTACCAGCTCCCCCGCGACAGCCGGGACACCGACGAGTTCTGGACCGGCTACACCGCCGAGCTGTGGATGGGCCGCCGCCGCTCGCTCGCCGAGTCGGCGCTGGTGCTCGGGCTGCCCTGCCGTGACATCCGGACGATCGCCGAGGACCTGGCGAAGGCCTCCGGGACACCCACCCGCATCGTCCGCGGCGTCGACCCGGCCCTGGACGCGGCGCTCGACACCGACGAGGAGCGGGACGACGAGTTCGAGTCGGCCGTCTCCGGGCTGCGGCTGGTCAAGGACGCGTGGGAGATCGGCGAGATGCGCCGGGCCGTCGACTCCACGGTGCGCGGATTCACCGATGTCGTACGGGAGTTGTCACAGGCGGTCGCCACGTCGGAGCGCTGGATCGAGGGCACGTTCTTCCGCCGGGCCCGCGTCGAGGGCAACCACGTCGGTTACGGCTCGATCTGCGCCGCCGGTGAGCACGCCACGATCATGCACTGGACCGACAACGACGGCCCGGTCCGCCCCGGTGAACTCCTCCTGCTGGACGCGGGAGTCGAGACACACAGCCTCTACACCGCCGACGTCACCCGCACCCTCCCCATCAACGGCACGTTCTCCCCGGTCCAACGCACGGTCTACGACGCGGTGTTCGAGGCCCAGGAGGCCGGCATGGCGGCGGTGAAGCCGGGCGCTCACTACCGGGACTTCCACGAGGCGGCCCAACGGTCGCTGGTCGAGCGGCTCGTGGAGTGGGGCTTCATCGAGGGGCCGGCCGAGCGGGCGTACGAGCTGTCGCTGCAACGGCGGTTCACGATGGCGGGCACCGGGCACATGCTCGGGCTCGACGTCCACGACTGCGCCCGGGCGCGCGGCGAGGAGTACGTGGACGGGGTCCTCGAACCCGGGATGGTGCTCACCGTCGAACCGGGCCTGTACTTCCAGCCCGACGATCTGACGGTGCCGGCGGAATGGCGGGGCATCGGCGTCCGGATCGAGGACGATCTGCTGGTGACGGCGGACGGTTACGAGAACCTGTCGGCGGGGCTGCCGCGCTCGGCCGACGAAGTCGAGGCTTGGATGCGGGAGTTCGCGGGCTGAGTACGTCGACTGGTCACCCGGGCAGGCGGGGTGACCAGTCGTCAGGCACGGGCGCCACCGGGTCGCCCGGGTGAATCGGTCGTCGTCAGACGCGGCTCGTGGTGGCCGTGTCGGCGGACAGGCGCTGGGCGACGTAGATCGGGAGCACGGAGAGCAGGACGAGTACCGCGGCCACCACGTTGACGACGGGGGCCTGTTGGGGCCGGGTCATGTTGTTGAAGATCCAGATCGGGAGGGTCTCGATGCCGGGTCCGGCGGTGAACGTGGTCACCACGATCTCGTCGAAGGACAGCGCGAACGCGAGCAGTCCGCCCGCGAGGAGCGCCGAGCGCACCAGCGGGAAGGTGACGTCGACGAAGGCGCGGAAGGTGTCGGCGCCCAGGTCCATCGCGGCTTCCTCGTACGACCCGGAGGTGCGCCGGAGGCGGGCGACGACGTTGTTGAAGACGACGACGATGCAGAAGGTGGCGTGTCCGACGATCACCGTGAACAGGCCGAGGCCCACGCCGAGCGGCTCAAGTACCGTGCTGAACGCCGAGTTGAGGGCGATGCCCGTGACGATGCCGGGCAGCGCGATCGGCAGGACGACGACGAAGGAGATGGCGTCGCGGCCGAAGAAGCGGTACCGGGCCACGGCGAACGCGATCAGCGTGCCGAGCACCAGGGCGATGGCGGTGGCGCCGAGGCCGGCCTTCACCGAGACCCAAAGGGCGGCGCGGGCACCGGAGTTCTGCCAGGCGACCGACCACCAGTGCAGGGTCAGGGTGGACGGCGGCCAGCTCGCGCTGCGGTCCGGGTTGAGGGAGTTGACGAGGACGAGCAGGAGCGGGACGTAGATCACCGCGAAGCCGAAACCGGCGGCCACGCGCAGGGCGATACGCGCGGAACGGGAGAGCCGCATGACATGTCACCCCCTTCAGAGGCGGTCGAGAGTGCCTTACAGGCTGCTGAGCGCGCCCGTGCGGCGCATCGCGAACAGGTACACCACGATGACGACGACGGGGACGGTGCCGAGGGCGGCGGCCATGGGCAGGTTGAGTTCGATGTTGGAGTAGACGAGGTTGCCGATGAGCTGGGTCTTGCCGCCGACGATCTGCACGGTGATGTAGTCGCCGAGGCTGAGCGAGAAGGTGAAGATCGAGCCGGCGGCGACGGACGGCAGCACCATCGGCAGCACGACCGACCGGAAGGTCCGCCCGGCCCGTGCGCCCAAGTCAGCTGAGGCGTCGAGGAGGTTGGCGGGCAGCTGCTCCAGCGCGGTGTGGATCGGCAGGACCATGTACGGCAGCCAGAGGTACGTCAGGGTGAGGACCGTGGCGGGGAGTCCGAACCCCGGTCCGCTGAGGCCGAACGGCTTCAACATCCAGTCGGCCAGGCCGCCTTGGGACAGGATGAGCCGCCACGCGTACACCTTGACCAGGTAACTGGCCCACAGCGGGGTGAGGATGGCGACCACGAGCAGCGGGCGCCACCGCGGCTTGGCGACGCGGGCCGTGTAGAAGGCGAGCGGGAACGCGATCACGGCGCACAGGACCGTGACGGAGAGCGCGACGCCGATGCTGCGCAGGATGACCTGCCGGTACACGGGCACCGTGAACAGCTCGTGGAAGTTGTCGGTCGACCAGACCTTCACCACCTCGGAGGTGAAGGAGTCCGTCGTCCAGAACGCGGAGACGAACAGCACGCTCAGGGAACCGAGATAGAGCACGGCGAGCCACAGCAGCGGTGCGGTGAGCAGCAGGGAGAGCCGCAGCCGGGGCCGGCGGTGCAGCATCCCGGCGAGCCGCCGGACGGGGCCCGGTGCGGGGCGTCCGGCGGCCTGCGCGGTGACGGTCATGTCGGTGTCAGCCCTTGATCTCGGTCCAGGCCTGCACCCACTTGGCGTACGGCACGCACTTCACGTCCGTACGGCCGTCGAGGCACTGCTCGATGGGCGTGTTCCAGAAGGCGATGTTCTTCCAGTACGCGGTGTCGGCCGCGTGGTAGGTGGTGCAGAAGCTCTTGTCGCTGGTCTCGGCGCACGCCTTGGAGTTGGCGGGGGCCTCGCCGAAGTACTCGGCGACCTGGGCGTTGACCTTCGGCGAGACGATCCAGTTGAGCCACTGGTAGGCGCAGTTGGGGTGCTTGGCCTTGGCGGAGATCATCCAGGTGTCGGACCAGCCGGTCGAACCCTCCTTGGGCACGAAGGCCTTGATCCTGGCGCCCTCGTCGGCGGTGAGGTTGGCGATGACCTGCCAGGTGGTGCCGACCACGGAGTCGCCGCTCTTGAAGGCGGAGATCTCCTTGAGGTAGTCGCTCCAGTACTCGCCGATGTCCGCGTTCTGCTTCTTCAGCAGGGCGACGGCCGCGTCGAACTGCTTCTGGTCGAGCGCGTAGGGGTCCTTGATCCTCAACTCGGGCTTGGTGGCCTTGAGATAGAGGGCCGCGTCGGCGATGTAGATCGGCGAGTCGTACGCCGTGACGTGGCCCTTGTACTTGGAGGCGTCGTCGAAGACGGCGGCCCAGGAGGTCGGGGCGGGTGTGACCTTCTGGGTGTTGTACATCAGCAGGTTGGCGCCGCGGCCGTGCGGGATGCCGTAGGCCTTGCCCTTGACCGAGTTCCAGGCCTGGAGCTTCAGGTCCGGGAAGATGTCCTTGTAGTTGGGGACCAGGTTCGTGTTGACGGGGGCCGCGTCACCGGAGGCTATGAGGCGCAGGGAGGCGTCGCCGGAGGCGGAGACGGCGTCGTACTCGCCGGTCTTCATGAGCTTGACCATCTCGTCGGAGCTGGCGGCGACCTTGGAGTTGACCTTGCAGCCCGTCTGCTTCTCGAAGTCGCCGACCCAGTTCACCTTGGGGTCGTTGGAACCGTCCTCGACATAGCCGGCCCAGGCGATCAGGTTGACCTCGCCCTCGCTCTTGCCGAGCTTCGACTGGGCTTTCAGATCAGGGGGGTTGAGGCCGCCGGACGAGCTGCCTGCCGAGTCGGAGGAGCCGCAGGCGGTGGCGGCGAGCAGGACGGCGGCACAGGCCGCCACCTGGAGGGTTCGGGTGAGACGCACGGCGTTCTCCATGGGTGAAGGAGATGGGTGGAGGAGCGAACGGGGTCAGCGGGGGTCGGGAACGTGCACCGTGTGGCGCCGGTGCCATTGCAGTCGCACCCGGCTGCCGCGGTAGGCGGCGACGTCCTCGGCGGAGGTCTCCAGGTTCTGCTGGAGTGCGGTGAGCCGGCCGCCGGCGTCGAGGTCGACGAGGAAGCGGGTGGAGTCCCCGAGGTAGACGACCTCGGCGACGGTGCCGGCGGCGCTCTCGTGGTCCGGGTCGCCGGGTTCGGCGGAGTCCTTGAGGACGCGGATCTTCTCGGGCCGGATGCTGTAGGTGCCCGGGGTGCCGACGACGCGCTGGGCGGACTCGCCCTCCAGCAGGTTGGAGGTGCCGACGAAGGACGCGACGAAGGGGGTCGCGGGGCGTTCGTAGACCTCGGCGGGGGTGCCGGTCTGTTCGATGCGGCCCTCGTTGAAGACGGCGATGCGGTCGCTCATCGTCAGGGCCTCCTCCTGGTCGTGGGTGACGAAGACGAAGGTGATGCCCACCTCCCGCTGGAGCGCCTTGAGTTCGACCTGCATCTGCTCGCGCAGTTTCAGGTCGAGGGCGCCGAGCGGTTCGTCGAGGAGCAGCACGCGGGGGCGGCCGACAAGGGCGCGGGCGAGGGCGACGCGTTGCCGCTGGCCGCCGGAGAGCTGGGCGGGGCGGCGGGTGCCGTAACTCTCAAGTCGTACTTCCGCGAGGGCCTTTCGGGCACGCACGAGCCGTTCGGCTTTGGGGACCTTGCGGACCTTGAGGCCGTAGGCGACGTTCTGTTCGACCGTCATGTGCGGGAAGAGGGCGTAGTCCTGGAAGACGGTGTGGACGTCCCGCTCGAAGGGGGCGAGGCCGGTGACGTCCTGTCCGGCGAGTTCGATGGTGCCCCCGGTGGGACTCTCGAAACCGGCGATCATGCGGAGCACGGTCGTCTTGCCGGAGCCGGACGGGCCGAGCATCGAGAAGAACTCGCCGTCCCTGATCTCCAGGTCGACCCCGGCCACGGCGGTCGTGTCCCCGAACGATTTCCGCAGATCCCGCAGCCGGATCGCAATCCCCTCCATGGGCGGGAACCTTTCTGGCGCTCTGTAACGTTGCACGGAAACATATGAAGTCATAGTTCAAATCTCAAGACCCCCTTAGGGTAAAGCTTGAGTCAACGTGCAAGGTGGTGGCCGTGAACCAGCAGCAGCACATGAACGGCGGCGCCCGGAAAGCCGTCTTCGCCCCGGTCGACAACCGGGCGCGGGTCGACGCCGTCGTCAGCAGGCTCGGGGACGCCATCGAACTCGGACTGCTCTCCGACGGTGAGCAGCTGCCGGGCGAGAGCGAGCTCGCCGGGCAGCTCGGGGTGTCCACGGTGACCCTGCGGGAGGCGCTGATGGCGCTGCGCCAGCAGGGGCTGGTGACCACCCGCCGGGGGCGCGGCGGCGGCAGCTTCGTGTCGCTGCCCGAAGTCCCGGGCGAGGAGCGGCTGAGGGTCCGGCTGCGCGGCTGGAGCACCGAGGAGCTGCGCGACCTCGGCGACCACTGGGCGGCCCTGTCCGGCACCGCGGCCCGGCTCGCCGCCCAGCGCACCGAGCCGGAGGACCTCGTCCAACTCCGGCGTACGGCCGATGAGTTGACGCAGGCCGAGGACGCGGCGGCACGCGGCCGGATGTACGGCCGCTTCCACGTCGAGCTCGCCGCCGCCGCGCAGTCCGCCCGGCTCACCCGCGAACAGGTCGCGTTGCAGACCGAGGTCGGCGCACTGCTGTGTCTCGTGCTCGGCAGCGACGAATATCGTGAAGAAGCCGCAGCCCGTCACCGCTCCGTAATCTCGGCCGTGCAAGATGGGGCCCACGATTCGGCCAGGGAGTTGGCCGAGCGGTGCGTGCAGGAATCGACGGCGCGGCTCCTCGCCGAGCGGCTGGCCCTGTAGCCGCCACCGCGCCCGCTCCCCGTCTGCTGGAGGGCACGCATGAGCCTCGCGACGGCAACGCCACCCACGGCACCCGAGCAGTCCGTCGCGGCCGGGGTCCGCTCGGCTCTGGAGTCCGTGTTCGACGCCGTGGCCACCACCCGCGCCGACACGACGGCACTGCTCGCCGAGGTCGCCGCACAGGGTCGCCGCCCGGCGACCGTGGACCTCGCCGCACTGCGCCCGGGGCTCCATCTCCGGCTCGCCCGGCACGAGTTGGTGTCCGGCGTCGGCTTCGTCGCCGCGCCGGGCCTGCTGAGCGACGTACCCGCATGGCTGGAGTGGTGGCAGTCCACCTCCGACGGAGGCGTACGGCCGCTGCTGCTCGACCTCGATCCCGAGCACTCGGCGTACGCCGACTACACGCACTGGGACTGGTTCGCGCTGCCCCGCGACACCGGGGAGCGGGCGGTCGCCGGGCCGTACGTCGACTACCTCTGCTCGGACGAGTACAGCCTCACGCTGTCCGCGCCGGTCCTGATGGAGGGACGGTTCGCCGGGGTGGCCGCGGCGGACGTGTACCTACGGCACTTCGAGGCGGCCGTGATGCCGATGCTGCACCAACTGCCGGACCCGGCCCGACTGGTGAACGCGCGCGGCCGGGTCGCCGCGTCCACCGACCCCCGGCACCTGGTCGGTTCGCTCAGCAAGGGACCGGACTTCGCCGAGGCGCTCGCGGCGGGCCGGGCGGGGTATGCGCGGGGGTCGCGACTGGTGCCGTGCGACGGGGTGCCGTTGGTGCTGGTCGTCGCGGAGCGGTGACCGAACTCGACCGCCCGGGTGAGGAGTTGGGATGCTCCGGGCCGGGCCGGCCCTCACTCGGCCGCGGGGACCACCCTCAGATGTCCGGCGCCGCGTCCCGCCCTGCGGAACTTGGCCGGCGGTGTGCGGCGGGCCTCGCGCAGGACCAGTGTCAGACGCGTATAGCCCATGTTCTCAAGGGTCTTGGGGGTCTCGCCGACGACACGGCAGTCGGTGGCACCCCAGCGCGGGTCGGGGTGCAGCAGCGGGCGGACCGCGCCGTCGTGCTCCACGGCCGCCTCCTCGCCGACCGCCCGGATCCAGTGCGGCAGGCCCTGCCGGTAGGCGGCCTCCATGATCGGGTCCTGGGCGATGTCGCGGCGGATCGCCTGGAGGCCGTGGTCGTGTCCGTGACTCTCCACGGCGGCGGCGAAGTGGGCCAGCATCGGCAGGCACCAACTCGACTCGTGCTGACCGAGAACGGTGCTCGCGTCGGGGTGGAAGAGTACGAAGCGAAGGAAGTTGTCGCCCGGCATCGCCGTCGGATGCGGGCCGACCGCCCGGAAAAGTGACTTGAACGCGCCGTTGGTCAACACCACGTCCCAGCGGTGGTCCACGACGACGGAGGGAAAAGTGACGGCCTCCAACAGCGTGGCGTAGTCCAGCAGATACGCCTGGGCCTCGGGACTCTCGGGGACGGGCCGCGGCGCGGACCGCTGCCCACCTGCCTGATACGCCATCGGGAGGTCACCCCTCTTGCCTATGCGGCCTTCTCGCGGCGCCTTGATCCTGCTGCCCCGGCGCGAGTCGTGTCAACTATCGTGGCATTTCATGCTTGTTGACGGCTGAAATTGGCCACAGTTGTGGCGAGACCTGGATGCGAGTTCGAACCAACCGCTACTCTCCGGGATGTTCACGGCCCCCGTTTGTGAGAAGCCTGTGAGAGACGTAGACGTATAGGAGATCTGTCGGTGTCGGATGGCTTCGAGGTATCGGGCACGACGGCGACCGCTCTGCTGCCCGCCGTCGTCGACCGCGTCACCGCGCTCGCCGAACGGCTCGACGTGCCCCAGACCGAGGTCGTCCACATCGGCCGACTGTCCGTCGCCTGCGGTGTCCCGGAGCCCGTGGTCAGAGCCCTGCTGAGCGGCCGTCCCGCGGGCGAGCCCGATGTGCAGGCCCGGTTCCTGCAACGCCTCGGCCTGCTGCGCCGCACCAGACTCAAGCCCAACGGGCGCAAGTACACCCAGCAGGAGATCGCCGACGGCGCGGGCATGTCCCGTCAGCAGGCGGGCGCGCTCATCAACGGCGACCGGCGTCCCACCATGGAGCACTGCGACGCGCTCCAGCGCTTCTTCCGCGTGCACGCCGGATTCCTCACGGCCGAGGACTCCGAAGCCCTCGCGGGCGCCCTCCAGCGCACCGAGCAGGAGCTGTTGCAGAAGCTCGCGGACCGTGAGCGGGCGGCGGCCGAGGCCGCGGAGGACCCGCTGGAGCGGCTGCTCCAGGACCACGGAGTGCGCGGAATCGCCTGGCGGGCCGCGCAGTTGCCCACCGACCAGCACCGCGACAAGGTCGCCGAGTGGCTGGACATGCTCCTGGAGAGCGTGAAGCGGCCCGAGTCGTGATCCGGGGGAGAACTGTGGGCATCGGACGGCAGATGCGCCGCCTGTGCGGTGAGTTGGTCGCGGAGCTGAGCCTCGGCGCACCCGCACGCCCGCACGACCTGTACGCCGCGCTGTGCGACGCGATGAGCCGCCGCCGGGGCCGCCCGGTCCAGTTCCGTACGGCCGCCTTCCCGGCCTGCACCGCGAGCGGGCTGTGGCTCGACATGGCCGACCAGGATCTCGTGGTGATCGAGGAACGCACCGCGCCCGACCACCAGTTGGTGATCCTGGGTCACGAGCTGTGGCACATGAAGGCCGGGCACTGCGGCCCGCACCTGGAGGGCACCGCGGTGGCCGCCCGGCTCCTCGGCGACACCGTCGACGAGGCCGCGTTGCGCGCGACGGTCCTCAAAGTGGCCGCCCGCAGCCGGTTCGAGCGCGCCGACGAGCGGGAGGCGGAGAGCTTCGGTCTGCTGCTGGCCAGCAAGTGCCGTACGTGGCTGGCCGGTTCGTCCCTCAAGGGACCCGCGCAGCACGACCATCTGGCGGGGCGGATCGAGGCGGCGCTGGGGTATCCGGGGCCGCGGAGCTAGGAATTGGCGGCCCGTCAAATGATCGGTACGTCAAGCAGACGGCCCGGCTAGGTCGCGCTGCGTTCGCTCGCCTCCCGCAGGTCCCGTTCCCTCGCGCCGCCCTGGGCCGTGACGCCGGGGCGGCCCTCGCACAGGAGGTCGCGCCAGTGCTCGCGGCTCCAGTGGGCGGGCGTGGTGGTACCGGTGAACTCATTGACCAGGGTGAGGAATCGGGCCGGGTCCGTGTGGAACGGAAAGTGCCCCGAACCCTCGAAGATCTCCAGCCGGCTGCCGGGCATCGCCTCGTGGGCGCCGTACGCGTGCCGTACCGGCACCACGCTGTCCCGGTCGCCCCACAGCAGCATGGTCGGCATGCCCTCGGTCAGATAGCAGCGGTCGAGCATGGTCACCACCTGGCCGCGCCAGTCGACGACCGCGCGCAGGGTGCGGATGAAGGCGTTGCGGGCGGTCTCGTCCGGCAACGCGTCGACGAGGGTGAGGAGTTCGGGGGCGTCCTGGCCGAGGTCGGTGTCGAGAAGTCTCATCAGCCCTACGGCGAGGCCGACTTGGAGACGCATGCCGGGCAACCGCAGCGCGGACAGGGCCAGATGGGAACCGGGGAGCGAGACGAGCCGTAGCACCGGATTGACCTCGCGGCCCACGCCGCCCGCGCTGACGAGGACGAGCCGTTCGGTGCGCTCGGGGAACTGGTAGGCGAACTGCATCGCCACTCCCCCGCCCAGCGAGTGCCCGAGCAGGGTCGCGGACTCGATGCCGAGCGTGGTGAGCAGATCGCGCACGCCGTTCGCGTAGGCGGCGACCGAGTAGTCGGCCCGGGGCTTGTCGGAGGCGCCGTGACCGAGGAGGTCGGGCGCGATCACCGTGTGGGTGCGGGCGAGTTCGGGGATCAGGTCGGTCCAGGTGGCGGAGGAGTCGCCGATGCCGTGGATGAGGACCAGCGCCGGACCCTGGCCGGCCATGCGGAAGGCGCGGCGGTATCCGTGCACGACGCGGTACTGCAACTCGAGTTCTCCGGCACCCACCGAGCGCAGCCGTGCGGCGCGCGCCGGGCGCCGTACCGGGACGTCCTCCACGCACTCGCCTCCCGTTCACCTGGCCGCCCGCGGACGGCCGAAAGCCCTTCCCTCCAGCGTAGGGCCGCTGTCCCACCGGGGATTTCGGTGACGTTTCGCCTCCGCTAAGCGGGCGAACCGGCGCTCGGCGCAACGGCATTGTCAGTGGCACCCGGCAAGCTGGAGTCGTGCCACCGCCGTGCGGGGGCGCATGACGCCGACCAGGGGAGAGCCGTCCTATGCAGACCGCAGTGATGACCGACCGCGAGCGCGCCGCCGTTCAGGCCTATCTACGGCTGCTGCACACGGTCCGAGCAGCCTTCGACGGCCCACCGGGCGCCCCGCGGCCGGTCCTGGTCCCGCCCTCGGTACTGGCCGAGGCGGACCAGGCGTTGACGGACGCCGGGCTCGCGGGCAACGAGGAGGCGTTCTTCAGGCTGCTGGAGAGCTGGTGCCCGGAGGGGTGACCGGAGGGGTGCGGGGAGTCGAGGGGTGCGGGACCGTGACCGCCGTGGCGACCAGTCCGCGCCCGACGGTCCAGCGGCCCTCGAAGACGTCGAGCCGTTCGCCGTCGACCACCGGGCCGGGCACGAGGAGGCGGGCGCGGAGGCCGCCGCGCGCCTCCTCGCCGGGGTCCGTGAAGACCTCGATGTCGGCCTCGGAGAAGTCGAGCCACTTGCCGGTGAGGGGGAACCACGCCTTGTAGACGGACTCCTTGGCGCTGAACAGGAGCCGGTCCCAGTGCACGCCGGGCCGCTCCGCGCCCAGGAGTGCCAGGCGTTCCTGTTCGGCGGGCAGGGAGACGGAGGCGAGGATGCCGTCCGGGAGCGGGGCGTGCGGTTCGGCGTCGATGCCGAGTGAGGCGAGGTCGCCGGCGCGGGCCAGCGCGGCGGCGCGGTAGCCGTCGCAGTGGGTCATGCTGCCGATGACTCCGGTGGGCCAGGCCGGCGCGCCGTGGGCGCCGGGCAGGATCGGCTGCGGGGGCACGCCGAGCTTCTCCATGGCGCGCCGGGCACAGGCCCGTACGGCGGCGAACTCGCGGCGGCGCTTGGGCACCGCGCGGGCCACGCGGGCCTCTTCCTCGGGGTACAGCGGGGCGTCCTGGAGCCCCTCGTCACCGTGTGTCTCCACGGTCACCACGGAGTCCGGAAGCAGTTCCTCGATCACCGGTTCCGACCTCCATCGGCAGGATGCGGCGCAGTCGGCCCGGGGGTTCCGGGCGCTTCTGCCACTCGCGTGGGTATCCCACGGACACCTCTTCGAAGCGGACCCCCTCGTGGTGGGTGGTCCGCGGGATGTGGAGATGGCCGTAGACCATGGTGTCCACGCGGAATCTGCGGTGCCAGTCGGCGGTGAGGGTGGTGCCGCACCACATGGCGAACTCGGGGTACCACAGGACCTCGGTGGGGTGCCGGTCCAGGGGGTAGTGGTTGATCAGGACCGTGGGCAGGGTGTCGGGGATCTCGGTGAGCCGGCGTTCGGTCTCGGCGACGCGGGCCCGGCACCAGGCCTCGCGGCTGGGGTAGGGGTCGGGGTGCAGCAGGAACTCGTCGTTGCAGACGACGCCGGTGCCGTGCGCGTACGTCAGTCCCTCGGCCTTGGTGGCGCAGCCGGCCGGCAGGAACGAGTAGTCGTAGAGCAGGAACAGCGGGGCCACGGCCACCGGGCCGCCGGGACCCTCCCAGAGGGGGTACGGGTCCTCGGGTGTGACGACGCCCAGCTGTCGGCACAGGGCGACGAGGTGCTCGTAGCGGGCGACGCCGCGCAGGGTGACGGAGTCCTTGGGGTGGGTCCACAGTTCGTGGTTGCCGGGGGCCCAGAGGACCTTGCGGAAGCGGCCGGCGAGGAGTTCGAGGACCCAGCGGATGTCGGCCACGGTCTCGGCGATGTCACCGGCCACGATCAGCCAGTCGTCGTCCGTGACGGGCCGCATCTCCTCGACCAGGGCGCGGTTCTCGGCGTACCCGATGTGCAGGTCGCTGATGGCCAGCAGCTGTCCGGCACCGCCGGCCGTCGACTCCACCCTCGCCCCCTCCGTACACACGAATGGGTCCACGAGATCACACGCCGCCGTTCCGCGACAAGACGGCCGGGGCATACGCGGCGGTCAGGGCGACGCCTCGACGGGAGTTCATGTGCCGGGTGGGCACCAGCGCGAAATCCGTAACATGGGCGTTGCACGCGGCACCCTTCGAAAGCCGTATGATCGCCCCAACACCACCGCTACGAACGCCCCTTCGCCGAGGGCGGTTTGGTGTACCTCCAACCACCCTGGCCGGGCACGGCCCCGCTCCGCCGTGCCCGTGAACCCGAAAGGACGGCCCTGCATGGTCTCTCGCGTACGCGTCTGGCTCAACCGCACGTACGCGGAGAACGTGTTCTTCATGGATCAGCTGCGGAGAAATCCCAGCGACCGGGCCGTCGAGATCCATGCCACGCACGGCGACGCGGACTCCCCCGTACTGGCCGCCGCCGACACCGCCGACCTGGAGCCCGAGGGCCTGTCCCCGGCCGCGTACGTCGAGTTCGCGCTCGACCAGTGCGCCCGCCGCGGCATCGACGTGTTCGTGCCCCGGCTGCACCAGTCGGAGATCGTGGCGCACCGCGCGGACTTCGCGGCGGTGGGCACGGCGCTGCTGGCGCCGACCCCCGAGGCCGTCGCCGTCTTCCACGACAAGGTGATCGCGTACGAGGCCGTCCAGGCGATCGGCGTGCCCGTACCGCCGTGGTGGCGGGTGCGCACGGCGCCCCAACTCGTCGCCGCCGTCGAGGAGTTGGAGGCGGCCGGGCACAAGGCGTGCTTCAAGCCGGCGTCCGGTGCGGGCGGGGTGGGCTTCCGCGTGATCACGCGCGCCCCCTTCTCGCTCATGCACCTCAACGGCTTCCCGAGCCCCTACGTCCCGCTCGACACGGTCGTCGAGGCGCTGGAGCGGGCCGACGAGCAGGTCGACTGGCTGGTCATGCCCCGCCTTGAGGAGCCGGAGGTGTCGGTGGACTGCCTGACCGGTCCCGACAACCTGGTCCGGCTCGCCGTGGGCCGCACGAAGAACGGCCGCCGTCGCGGTTTCACCCTGCACGAGCAGTGGCTGGAGCCGGCCCGCCGGATCGCGGAGGGCTTCGGGCTGCACTACCTGTCCAACATCCAGTTCCGCATGTTCGGCGACCGGCCGGTGCTGATGGACGTCAACACCCGCCCCGCGGGCGGCCTGCACCAGCTGTCGCTCTGCGGCGTCAACGCCCCTTGGGCGGCAGTGCAGTTGGCGCTCGGCGAGGACCCGGGCACGATGGAGCCGCCGTTCCTGGGCGCGGACTACGCGGTGGTGTCCGGCCCGCGTCAGCTGCGTGCGGTGTCGCTCCCGCACCAGCGCGCGGAGGAGTCGGAGCCCCTGCTCCCGGCGGCGGCGCCCGCACCCGCGCAGGACGAGGTGGAGACGGCGACGGAGACCTCCGAGTCGGGCAGCCGGGCAGCCGCTCGCGCCTGACCCCCGGTCCCACCACACAACTTCATACCGGTATGGACCAATCATGGCGGCACATCTTGACACCGCGATTGGTCCATACCAACTTGGTTGCGCACCCTCTTGCACTCCCGAACACCCCCATTACTTCAGGGAGATCGCGTGCGCGACACACTCAGACGTTCCAGACGTCGGCTCCTCGCCCTGCTCGGTACCGCCGCCCTGGCCATGGCCGGGGCGATCGCGCTGCCCGGTACGGCCGAGGCGGCCAACGTCCTGACCAACCCCGGCTTCGAGTCGGGCAGTCTCTCCCCCTGGTCCTGCACCGGAAACCTCGGCTCGGTGGTCTCCTCTCCGGTGCACGGCGGCTCCAAAGCCCTTGCGGGCGCGGTGAGTTCGAGCGACACCGCACAGTGCACCCAGACGGTAGCCGTGCAACCGAACACGGCCTACTCGCTCAGCGGCTGGGTGCGCGGCAGTTACGTCTACCTCGGTGTCAACGGCGGCTCCTCCACCTGGACTTCGTCCCCGTCGGCGTACAGCCAGCTGACGACGTCCTTCACCACCGGCGCCTCGCAGACCAGCGCCACCATCTACGTCCACGGCTGGTACGCGCAGGGCACCTACTACGCGGACGACATCAGCCTCGACGGCCCGGGCGGTGGCGGCGGTGGCGACACCCAGGCCCCGACCGCGCCGACGGGCCTGACCTCCACGGCCAAGACGTCCTCGACCGTGTCCCTGTCGTGGGGCGCCTCGACGGACAACGTGGGCGTCACGGCGTACGACGTCTACAGCGGTTCGAACCAGGTCCTCAGCGTCACCGGTACGAGCGGCACGGTCAGCGGACTCGCGGCCAGTACCGCCTACACGTTCACCGTGAAGGCACGCGACGCGGCCGGGAACAGTTCGGCGGCCTCCAACGCGGTGAGCGTCACGACGAGTGCCGGCACCGGCGGCGGCACCGGGTTCACCCAGGCCGCGCCGTACCTCTACGAGGGCTGGGGCGATCCGCCTAGCCCGAGCACGGTGATGAGCGCGACCGGCATCAAGTGGTTCACGATGGCCTTCGTGCTCGACTCCGGTGGCTGCACCCCGAGTTGGGACGGCAGCCGGCCCCTGACCGGCGGCGTCGACCAGACCGCCATCAACCAGATCCGCGCGGCGGGCGGTGACATCGTCCCGTCGTTCGGCGGCTGGTCGGGCAGCAAGCTCGGCGCCAACTGCTCCTCCGCGAGCGCGCTCGCCGGAGCCCTGCAGAAGGTGATCACCGCCTACGGCCTCAAGGCGATCGACATGGACATCGAGAACTCGGACGAGTTCGAGAACGAGGCCGTGCAGGCGAAGATCCTGACCGCGCTGAAGACCGTCAAGGCCAACAACCCCGGCCTGCGGACGATCGTCACCTTCGGCACCTCGACCACCGGCCCGACGTACTACGGCAACCGGCTGATCGAGCAGGCGCAGTCGCTCAACGCCGGCATCGACGTCTTCACCATCATGCCGTTCGACTTCGGCGGCGGCGCCGACATGTACGGCAACACGGTCGCCGCGGCCGAGGGCCTGAAGACCAAGCTGAAGTCCACGTTCGGGTGGGACGACGCGACGGCCTACTCGCACATCGGCATCTCGGGCATGAACGGTCTGTCGGACCAGTCGGAGACCACGACTCCCGCTATCTGGACCTCGATCCGTGACTGGTCGAACTCGCACCACATCGCGCGGCTCGCCTTCTGGTCGGTCAACCGTGACCGCGGGTGCGCCGGCGGCGGAGTGGTGAGCAACTGCTCCGGCATCAGCCAGAACACCTGGCAGTTCACGTCCATCACGGCCGGTTTCACCGGCTGACGACCCCCACCCCTGGCGGCCGGTCCCCCGTGTGGGCCGGCCGCCTCGGTGTGTGCCCCGTCGGCCGTCTCCGTCCGTCAGAAACGTCCCGAGCCCCGGTACAGCTCCAACTCCCCGTCCAGCTCGACGGCGAGGACCGTGGCCAGCGGGTCGAGATCGGCCGACGGCGGCGGATCGATCCACAACTGCCCTACGGCCTCGTGCAGTCCGCCGATGACCCGGTGGGCGAGTTCGGTGCCGGTGCCGAGCACGGTGACCCTGCGGACCGGCGTGACCAGCCCGCGGACACCGATCGCGGCGCGCGGGATGTCGTACAGGGTGAGATAGAGGGTGCGCCGGTCGGCGGAGAGGGTGCTCGGCCCGTAGTGGTGCCCGGCGGGGAGCCCGCGCACCGTGCCGTACACGGCGTCGGCGTGCTTGCGGATCCACTCCCCCAGGCCTTCGAGGCGCTCGGCCTGCGGCCGCGGGATCGTGCCGTCCTCCATCGGGCCCACGTCCAGGAGGAGGTTGCCGCCCCCGCCGATCGTCTCCGTGAAGTAACGCACCAGCTGGCTCAGCGACTTGTGGTTGTCGTCGTGGTGCTGGTAGCCCCATGAGTCGTTGATGGTGAGGCACAACTCCCAGGGCCCGTCCGGGGGTTCGACGGGGGCGCCCTGCTCCGGCGTCGCGTAGTCGCCCTCGCTGAGCATGCGCGCGTTAAAGACGACGTCCGGTGAGTACGAGCGGATCAGTGCGGCGAGTTCCTTGATGCGCCACTGCTCCTCGCTGCGGTCCCACTCGCCGTCGAACCACATCAGGTCGGGCCGGTAACGGGAGGCCAACTCCCTTATCTGGCCGTCCCGGTAGACGATGAACCGCTCCCAGGCCGCCAGGTCCTCGTCCTCGGCCGCGCACTCGGAGTAGCGGTTGTCCTCCTGCTCCGGCGGGCGGCCCGGCTTGCGGGTGGTGGCGTAGTCGGGGTGGTTCCAGTCGGAGTGCGAGTAGTAGAGGCCGACCTTGAGGCCCCGCTCGCGGAGGGCGTCGGCGTAGCCGGCGATGTAGTCCTTGCCGAGGCCGAGTTCGCCGAACTCGCTGTCCCACAGGGCCACTCCGTCGTGGTGGCGGCTGGTGAGGACGGCGTACCTGGCGCCGGCGCGGGCGAACAGGTCGGCCCAGGCACGCGGGTCGTACTTCGCGCCGGTGAAGCGGTCGAGCTGGGACATGTACCGGTCGTGCGGCACGATGTCGTCGTAGAACGACCAGGACTCCTGGACGCCGTCGACGGCGTAGATCCCCCAGTGGACGAAGATCCCCAACTTGGCGTCGGTGAACCACGGTTGCACGGTCACGGCTGAACTCCCGCCGGGAAACGGTTGGTTGGTGGATGCGGGCGGGCCCGGCGTACGACCGCCGGGCCCGCCCCAGGCTCTACTGGCCCGCTTCCGCCCGCTGCAGACGGAGCGTCAGGATCTGGAAGGGCCGCAGGGCGACGGCGACCGAGTCGCCGTCGACAGAGACCTCGTCCTCCAGCGGTCGCTCCAGCAGGTCGGTGATCTGCGCGCCGGCGAGGGAGAAGCCCGTGCGCAGTGCGCCCTGGGCGCGGCCGCCGCTCGACTCGTAGAGGCGGACCACGATGTCGCCGGACTCGTCGTCGGCGAGCTTGACCGCCTCGACGGTGATGCCGTCGCCGTCGACGGAGACGACCGGCTCCGGGGCGCCGCCCGCATCGGCCACCCGCAGCGGGAGGTTGAGGGCGTAGCCCTCGGCGACCGCGTCCTCGATGCTCGCGCCGGGCAGCAGCGAGTAGACGAAGCGGTGCTTGCCCTGGTCGGCGCCCGGGTCGGGGATGCGCGGGGCGCGCACCAGGCTCAGGCGGACCGTGGTCGTCGTGCCGCCGTCCTCGCGGACCGTGCGGGAGACGTCGTGGCCGTACGTCGAGTCGTTGATGACGGCGACGCCGTAGCCGGGCTCGGCGAGGTGCACCCAGCGGTGGCCGGAGACCTCGAAACGGGCCGCCTCCCAGCTGGTGTTGGTGTGCGTGGGCCGCTGGATGTGGCCGAACTGGATCTCGGCGGAGGAGTGCGCGGCCCGGATGTCCACGGGGAAGCCGGCCTTGAGGAACTTCTCGGCCTCGTGCCAGTCGATGTCGGTCTCGAAGTCGATGCGGGGGCTGCCCGCACGGACGGTGATCGTCTGCACGATCTTCGAGCCCTTGCCGAAGTTCCGCTCCACGCGGATCGCGCCGAGCAGCGGGTCCTGTTCGACGACGGTGATGGAGTCGGCGTCCAGGAGGTCGGTGAAGCGGTTCTTGTAGTGCTTGTCGACGTCCCAGGCGTCCCAGTAGTTCGGGAGGTCGGTGTGCAGGCGCAGCAAGTTGCCCTGGTCCGCGAGGACTTCACGGCCGCCGTGGCGCAGGTCGCGCACGGAGGCGAGGGTGCCGTCGTCGGCGAGTTCGACGCGGACGATGCCGTTGTCGAGGACGCGGTCGGTGACGGTCACGGCCTGCGGGACGTACTCGGCGGCCAGCGGGGCGCTGCCGTTCGCGGGGACCGTCGCGTACATCGGGACGCCGGTCGCCGTGCGGATGACCTCGGCGCGGTCGTAGGGGCTGGTGTTGAAGACGCGGGTACCGCCGCCGCCCAGCGCGGCCACGGCATCCGCCGTCAGCTCCTCCAACTCCGTTGCCACCCTGGCGTATTCGGCCTCGGCCTCGCGGTGCACCCAGGCGATCGAGGAGCCCGGCAGGATGTCGTGGAACTGGTGCAGCAGCACCGTCTTCCACAGCTTGTCGAGCTTCTCGTACGGGTACGCGTAGCCCGGTGCGTGCAGCGCGGCGGTGGTCGCCCACAACTCGGCCTCGCGGAGCTTGTGTTCGCTGCGCCGGTTGCCCTGCTTGGTGCGGGCCTGCGAGGTGTAGGTGGCGCGGTGGAGTTCGAGGTAGAGCTCGCCGACCCAGACAGGGGCGTCGGGGTACTCGGCGCGGGCCTTGGCGAAGAACTCGTCGGGGTGCTCGACGACGACCTTCGGCGAGCCCTCCAAGTCGGCGAGCCTGCGCGCCCGTTCCATGATCTCGCGGGTCGGGCCGCCACCGCCGTCGCCCCAGCCGAACGGGGCCAGGGAGCGGGTGGCGTTGCCCTTCTCCTGGTAGTTGCGGACCGCGCGGGACATCTCCTCGCCGCTGAAGCGGGCGTTGTAGGTGTCGACCGGCGGGAAGTGCGTGAAGATGCGGGTGCCGTCGATGCCCTCCCACCAGAAGGTGTGGTGGGGGAACTTGTTGGTCTGGTTCCAGGAGATCTTCTGGGTGAGGAACCACTCGTTGCCGGCGAGCTTGGCGAGCTGCGGGTAGGCCGCGTTGTAGCCGAAGGAGTCGGGCAGCCAGACGCCCTTGGTCTCGACGCCGAAGTGCTCGATGAAGAACCGCTTGCCGTGGACGAGTTGGCGGGCGATGGCCTCGCCGCCGGGCAGGTTGCCGTCGGACTCGACCCACATGCCGCCGACCGGCGCCCACTGGCCGCGCTTGACGGACTCCTGGATGCGGGCCCACACCTGCGGGTAGTTGTCGCGCACCCACTCGTACTGCTGGGCCTGCGAGCAGGCGAAGATGAAGTCCTCGTACTCGTCGGCCAGCGACGTCACGTTCGAGAAGGTGCGCGATGTCTTGCGCTTGGTCTCGCGGATCGGCCACAGCCACGCCGAGTCGATGTGCGCGTGCCCGACACCGGAGATGACGTGTGCGCTGGCGTTGGCCGGCTTGGACAGCACCGGCTTGAGCGCGGCCCGTACGTCGGCGGCCGTACCGGCGACGTCGTCCAGGTCGAGGAGGTCCAGGGCGCGGTCGAGGGCGTGCATGATCTCGTGCCGGCGCGGGTCGTGCTCGCCCAGTTCCAGCATCAGTTCGCGCAGCACCTGGACGTCGAGGTCGAGGTGGAAGACCTCCTCGTCGAGGACGGCGAGGTCGGCGCGGCGGAATGTGTACAGTGGACGGTCGCCTGCCGTCAGTACATCGCCGAGCGGTGTGGGCTCGGAGAAGTTGTTGGCGAGGATGTCGGGGTTGGAGGCCGCCTCGACCAGGTAGTCGATCACCTCGCCGCCCGTCGCCGGGTTGGCGATCGCCACGTACTGGTTGAGCGGGTTGACCGCCTTCAGCGGCGTCCCGTCCGCGAGGTGGACCAGTGCCTCGGCCTGGTTGCCGGGCCAGTCGCCGACGAAGCCGAGGTCGATGACGGCCTCGACGCGCTTCCCGGCCCACTCGGCGGGCACCTGCCCGCGCATCCGGAACCAGGTCGTGCCCCAGGGCGGACCCCACGGGGTGTCCATCGCGAACGGCGCGTACGGCGCCGCCGCGGCCTCCTCGAAGGGGACCGGCTCACCGGGGGCCTGCCAGGCCTCGACCGTGAAGGGCGCGGTGGCCGCGTAGATCGCCGGCTTGATGCGCTGGTTGTGGGCGCGCTCGACGCGCTCCTCGATCCGGCGGCGTTCGTCGTGCATGGGAAGTCTCCAGGGAACCAGGGAGCTGCTGAGAACTTGGGGAGCTGTCGACACCTCGGAGAGCTGCCGAGCACTCGGGGAAAGCGCTTACTGAACGGATGCCTACTTAAGGTACGCCAGGCCCGGGTGGACCTCGGTGTACCCCTCGACCAGTCGGCGCGCGACATTCACGGAGTCGACCAGCGGGTGCAGCGCGAAGGCCTTCACCGCCGTCGTACGGGAGCCGTTCCCGGCCGCCGCGAGGACCTCGCGTTCGACGCCCTTGACCGCGCAGACCAGGCCGGTGGCGTGGTCGGGCAGCGGGTCGACGGCGACCGGGTGCGCGCCGTTGGCGTCGACCAGGCACGGGACCTCGATGACGGCGTCCGCGTCGAGGACGGACAGCGCGCCCTGGTTGCGGACGTTGAGGATCAGGGTGGTGCGTTCGTCGCGGGCGATGGCCCGCATCAGGGCGAGGGCGACCTTCTCGTACCCGCCGGAGAGGTCGTCGGCGTCGCGTTCGCCGGCGCCGGCCGTCTCCCGGTTCTCCGCCATGTAGGTCGCCTCGCGCTCGGCGCGGGTGCGGTCCCAGGCGGTCAGCGCGGCCGTGTCGGGGCGCTTCATCTCGTCGTAGAACTGGGCCTGTTGGTCGCGCAGGAACGCGCCGCGGGTCTTCTCGACCTCGCTGTAGGCGCGGACCGTCTCGCGGTTGAAGTAGTAGTAGTGCAGGTACTCGTTCGGGATGGCGCCGAGCGACTGGAGCCAGTCGGTGCCGAAGAGCTTGCCCTCCTCGAAGGAGCCGAGCAGGTCGGGGTCGGCGAGCAGGCGCGGGAGTTCGTCGCGGCCGGCGACGCGCAGGCCGCGCACCCAGCCGAGGTGGTTGAGGCCGACGTAGTCGATGAACGCCTCGCGCGGGTTCGCGCCGAGCACCGTGGCGATACGGCGGCCGAGGCCGACCGGGGAGTCGCAGATACCGATGACGCGGTCGCCGAGGTGGCGGGACATGGCCTCGGTGACCAGGCCCGCCGGGTTGGTGAAGTTGATGACCCAGGCGTCGGGGGCGAGGCGGGCCACGCGCTGGGCGATGTCGACGGCGACCGGGACGGTTCGCAGACCATAGGCAATACCGCCGGCGCCGACCGTCTCCTGGCCGAGGACGCCCTGCGCGAGGGCCACCCGCTCGTCGTTCGCCCGTCCCTCCAGGCCGCCGACGCGGATCGCGGAGAAGATGAAGTCGGCGCCGCGCAGGGCCTCGTCGAGGTCCGTGGTGGCGGTGACGGTGGGGGCGTCGGGCACGGTGGCGGCCTGTTCGGCAAGTACACGGGCGACCGCATACAGTCGACTGTCGTCGAGATCGTGCAGCACCACCTCGGTGACCCGGCCCTCGCCGCGGTCCGTCAGGAGTGCCCCGTACACGAGCGGCACCCGGAACCCGCCGCCGCCCAGAATCGTCAGCTTCACGCTTTCACCTTTCCTGCCACGACGACCTCGACGCCCGCTTCCTCCAGGGAGGAACGGGTCACCGGGTCGACCGGGGCGTTCGTCACCACCGCGTCCAGGTCCTCGGGACCGCACACCTTCGCCATCCCCGTCCCCGGGAACTTCTGCGCGTCGGCGAGCAGGACGACCTTGTCGGCGGCCTTGATCATGGCCCGTTTCACCGGCACCTCGACGACCGTCGTGTCCATCACCTGGCCGCCGGGCCGCACTCCGCTGGTGCCGAGGAAGAGCCAGTCTGCGTGCAGCTGGCGCAGGTTGTCCTCGGTGAGGAAGCCCACCAGGGAGCGGTACTCGCGCCGGACCATGCCGCCGAGCAGCACCAGTTCGATGCCCTCGTCGTCGGCCAGCTCCTCGTAGACCACGAGGTTGCTGGTGATCACGGTGAGCCGGCGGCCGTGCAGCTGGCGGGCCAGCCGGTAGGCGGTGGTACCGATGTCGAGGAGGACCGACTGGCCGTCCGCCACCATCGCGGCGGCGCGCGCGGCTATCGCGTCCTTCTCGGCCACCCGCACCTCGGCGACCTCGGCGAAGGGCTGGTCGCCCTCGTCGGCCACGGCACCGCCGTGGACACGCGTGAGCAGTCCATCCTCCTCCAGTTTGAGCAGATCACGCCTGATGGTGGCGGGGCTCACACCCAGCTGCTCGGAGAGATCGGTCACGGCCGCGGGGCCCCCTGAGCGCAGGGCCCGCAGGATGAGTTGATGTCGTCGTTCTGCCAGCACGTCGCGAACACTACTCGTCATCTTCAATCATTTCTATGCTCAGTTCTGCTTGGGTATTGACCAATCTCGTCGAGCAGCGCACGATTCCGGTCACCGAAATGAAGAGTTTTGACGAACTCTCCAGACGACGTGCCGACGAGAGGATGCGCGCGTGGACGACCCCCGGCCCGATGTGCTGCTGACCGGGCTGCTCTTCTACGACCTCGTCCTCACGGGGCTGGGGCAGCCGCCGACGCCGGGCGAGGAGATCTGGACGGCCGGCATGGGCTGCGGCCCCGGCGGCATCGCGAACCTCGCGGTCGCCGCGTCCCGCTTCGGCCTGAAGACCTCCCTGGCCACGGTCTTCGGCGACGACTTCTACGGCGCGTACTGCCATGAGGTCCTCGCCGGCCAGGAGGGCGTCGACCTCTCCCTGTCCCGCACCGCGAACGGCTGGCACACCCCCGTCACCGTCTCGCTCGCCCACGGCGACGACCGGGCGCTGGTCACCCACGGCCAGGAACCGCCGTACTCGCAGGACGTGCTGATGGGCGACCCGCCCGAGGCGCGCACCGCGCTGGTGCACCTGGAGGCCGAGCCGCGCGGCTGGCTCGCCAAGGCCTCCGCGAACGGCACGCAGATCTACGCCGACGTCGGCTGGGACCCCACCGAGCAGTGGTCCCGCGACCTGCTCGACCAGCTCGCCCTGTGCCACGCCTTCCTCCCCAACGAGACCGAGGCGATGGCCTACACCCGCACCGACAGCGCGGTCGCGGCGCTCGGCACCCTCACCGAACTGGTGCCGGTCGCGGTGATCACGCGGGGCGGCGACGGGGCGATCGCCGTCGACCAGACGACGGGCGAGTACGCGGAGGTCCCGGCCCTGGCCGTGGACGTCCTGGACGCGACGGGCGCCGGTGACGTGTTCGGCGCGAGTTTCGTCGCGGCCTCGCTCGGCGGCTGGCCGCTGGAGGAACGGCTGCGGTTCGCGGTGCTCGCGGCCGGGCTGTCCGTCCAGCACCACGGCGGCGCGCTGGCGGCGCCCGGCTGGTACGGCGTCGACCGTTGGCTGCATACAGTCCGCGATCCCGAACTGCGGCGTGCATACGGCTTCCTCGTCGACAGGATCCCGGCGGACCCCGGCCCGCCCGTCATGTACGCACCCGTCACTCCCCCCGCACGGCAGTAGCCCCCCCCACCTCTCAAGTCCCTTACAAGTCCCCCCACTTGAGTCCCTCGTATGCACGACCCGAACAGATCGAACAGATCCGAAAGGCGGTGGGAGCTGTGCGGCTCTCACGAAGAGGCCTGCTCCGTGCGGGCCTGGCCGGTACGGCCGCCACGGCGCTCGGCGGCCTGACGTCCGGCTGCGCCGTACCGACCGGTTCCACCGGCCGGAACATGGTCCTGTGGTACTGGGACGGCGGCCTCGGCGACACGGTCGTCAAGAACGCCAAGGCGCGTTACGACAGTACGGTCGACCTCCAGGCGATCAAGATCGGCGGCTACTACCGGTCCAAGCTGATCACCACGATGGCGGGCCAGGCCCACATTCCCGACATCGCCGGCCTCAAGGGCGAGGACATGGCGTCCTATCTGCCCAACGCCGACCAGTTCGTGGACCTCAGGACACTCGGCGCGGACAAGTACAAGAGCCAGTACCTGACGTGGAAGTGGGAGCAGGGCATCGCCGACGACGGCACGATGGTCGGCTTCCCCATCGACTGCGGTCCGGTGGCGCACTTCTACCAGTACGCCGTGTTCCGCAAGGCCGGACTGCCGTACGAACCGGCCGATGTGTCAACGGAGTTGAACACCTGGGAGAAGTTCTTCGCGGCGGGCGAGCAGCTGAGGAAGCGGATCCCGGGGACGTCTCTGATCACCGACGTCAACAGCGTCTTCGAGAACGTGGTGAACCAGGGCTCCAAGCGGTACGTCGACAAGGACCGTCACTTCATCGGTGACGAGGAGCATGTCCGCCGGGCCTGGGCACTCGCCGTGGAGGCGAAGCAGCGCAAGATCGTCTCGGATCTGGTCAGTGGCACGCCGGACCAGCTCTCGGCCGTGCAGGACGGCAAGCTGCCCAGTCAGCTGGGTGCTTCCTGGGCGACCAGTGACATCAAGACCGGCGTACCGAAGACCAAGGGCCGATGGCGAGTTGCCCAGATGCCGGTGCGGCCCGCCAACAACGGCGGCTCGTTCCTGTCGGTCACCAAGGCGTGCCGCGAGCCCGAGCAGGCCTTCCGGATCATCACCTGGATGATGAACGCGGCCAACCAGGCCCAGGGTTTCGTCGACGCCGGCCTGTTCCCCTCGACCCCCGCCTCGTACGACCTGAAGACCGTGCGGGTGCCGGACCCGTTCTTCGGCGGCCAGGACACGATGGACATCTTCGGGCCCGCCGCGCAGAAGATCACGGTCGCCTACAACAGCCCGTTCGACATCGCGCTCGGGCAGCCCCTCAAGGACGAGATCAAGAACGTCGGTGTCCTCGGCAAGGACCCCAAGAAGGCCTGGAGTGACGCCATGAGCAAGTGCCGGCGCATCGCCGACCACCTGGGGGTGAGCTACTGATGGCCACCGCACTGGACAAGCCCCCTGCCGCCGTGGACAGTTCGTCCGCCTCCTCGCGGCCCAAGAACGGGTTCCGCAAGTACTGGCATCTGTATGCCGCGATCTCCCCGTTCTATCTGCTGTTCCTCTGCTTCGGGCTGATCCCCGTCGGCTTCTCGTTCTACCTCTCCCTCCACCGCTGGGACGGCCTCGGCTCCATGGAGTGGGCGGGTCTGTCGCAGTACAAGTACCTGCTGAGCGACACCGACTTCTGGAACTCGATCGGCAACACCCTCATCATCTGGGCGCTGGCGACGTTCCCCATGATCTTCCTCGCGATGATCACGGCCGTGATGCTCAACTCGGCGGTCCGCTTCAAGAACGTGTACCGCTTCGCCTACTTCCTCCCGAACGTCACCTCGGTGGTGGCGATCGCGATCGTCTTCGGCTCGGTGTTCTCCACCAACTTCGGCCTGGTGAACGCCCTGTTGCAGGCGGTGGGCATCGACCAGATCGCCTGGCTGAACACCCCGTGGGGCATCAAGATCGCGATCGCGACCCTGATGACCTGGCAGTGGACCGGCTACAACGCGATCATCTTCCTCGCCGGTCTGCAGACCATCCCGGGCGAGGTGTACGAGGCGGCCCGGATGGACGGCGCCGGCCCGGTCCAGACGTTCTTCCGGATCACGCTGCCGATGATGCGGCCGGTGCTCCTGTTCGTCCTCGTCATCTCGACGGTCACCGGTCTCCAGAGCTTCTCCGAACCACAGGTGCTGCTCCAGAACACCTCGAACGACTCGACGTTCGCGGGCGGTCCGGGCCACTCCGGCCAGACGATGGTCCTGTACTTCTTCCAACAGACCTTCGACAACAACGACTTCGGTTACGGCGCCGCCGTGGCCTGGGGCATCTTCCTCGTCGTCATCATCTTCTCCATCGTCAACTGGCGCCTGGTGCAGCGCCGGGGCGAAGACTAGGGAGTCGGTCACCATGGCATTCCTTCAAGGCACACGGCGACCGAAGGGCATCCGGGGCGACCGGAGCCGCGGCATCGCCCTCCATGTCTCCCTGATCCTGGGCGTGTTGCTCTCGGCCTTCCCGTTCTACTGGGCCGTGATCATGTCGACGCACACCTCGTCGGAGATCTTCTCCTACCCGCCGAAGCTGCTGCCGGGCACGCACTTCCTGGAGAACGTGCGCAGCCTCTTCGACAACATCGACTTCTTCGGCTCGATGTTCAACTCGGTGCTCGTGGCGGGGTCGGTGACCTTCCTGGTCCTGTTCTTCGACTCGCTGGCCGCGTTCGTCTTCGCCAAGTTCCAGTTCCCGGGCAAGAACGTGATGTTCGCGCTGCTGATGGTCATCTTCATGGTGCCGGCGCAGCTCGCGGCCATCCCGCAGTTCGTCATCATGGCGAAGCTCGGCTGGATCGGCTCGATGACCGCGCTGATCGTGCCGGCGGCGGCCAACGCGTTCGGCATCTTCTGGATGCGCCAGTACATGAAGAGCGCGATCCACGACGAACTCCTCGACGCCTCCCGCATCGACGGCGCGAGCTTCCTGCGCCAGTACTGGCACGTGGCCCTCCCGGTGGTCCGGCCGGGCCTCGCCTTCCTCGGCATCTTCACCTTCATGGGCCAGTGGAACGACTACGCCTGGCCCCTGATCGCCCTCACCAACCCGAACAACGTCACCCTCCAGGTGGCCCTGTCCCAGCTCAACGGCACCCACGGCACCACCGACTACGGAATGGTCATGACCGGCGCGCTCCTCGCCCTCGTCCCCCTGCTGATCGTGTTCGCGGTCGGCGCCAAGCAGATCATCGGCGACCTCGGCAAGGGAGCCATCCGCTGATGAGCGACCCGCTGCTCGCGCTCCGCCCCTGGGAGTCACCCGAGGTGACCTCCTGGGGGCGGTTGCCCATGTCCGCCGTCGACCGCCGCGCGGCTGCCCTCTCCCTCGACGGCGACTGGCGCTTCCAACTGCTGCCCGCGCCGGACGCGCCACTCGCGGAGACCTGGTCGTCCGCATACGTTCCGGGCGTATGGACCATGCAGGATACGGACGACCTTCCGCAGTACACGAACGTCCGTATGCCGTATGCGGAATTCCCCCCACTGTCGCCGGTCGACAATCCGACGGGTGTCTACGAGCGTGAGGTGGACGTCCCGGCCGACTGGGCCGGGCGACGGATCGTGCTCCAGGTCGGGGCCGCCGAGAGCGTGCTGCTCGTGCACGTGGACGGGCGGCCCGTCGGCATCTCCAAGGACTCCCACCTCGCCGCCGAGTTCGACCTCTCGGGCGTCGTACGCCCCGGCGGGCGGGCCACCGTACGGCTGACCGTGGTCAAGTGGTCGGATGCCTCGCACATCGAGGACCAGGACCAGTGGTGGCACGGCGGCATCACGCGGTCGGTGCTGCTCTACGCGACCGATCAGCTGTATCTCGCCGACGTGACCGTCCGGGCGTCCTACGACGGCGGGCTGCGGGTCGACTGCCAGGTGCGGGACGCGGGTGGCGCGCTGCCCGCCGGGTGGTGGGTCAGCGGTGAGCTCGACGGTCAACTCCTCACCCAGGACGAGGAGTTCGACCGGTTCAACGCCGAGGACGACCGGGTCTCCGACTTCCTCGGCGAGGCCCGCATGCGCGCCACCGTGCCCGAGGTCCGCACCTGGAACGCCGAGACCCCCGAGTTGTACGGCCTCACCGTCCGGCTGCACCGCGCCGACGGAACGGTCGCCGACTCGTCGTACCGGCGCATCGGCTTCCGTGACGTGGAGATCGTCGGGCGGGACCTTCTCGTCAACGGCGAGCGCGTGTACATCCGCGGCGTCAACCGGCACGACTTCCATCCACTGACCGGCCGCACGGTGTCGTACGACGACATGCGCGCGGACCTCGTGCTGCTCAAGCGGTTCGGGTTCAACGCGGTCCGCACCGCGCACTACCCGAACGACCCGGCGCTCTACGACCTCGCCGACGAGCTGGGCTTCTACGTCGTCGACGAGGCGGACATCGAGTCGCACGACCACGCGCACGAGATCGCGGACGACCCGCGCTATCTGAACGCGTTCGTGGACCGGACCTCACGGATGGTGCTGCGGGACAAGAACCACCCCTCGGTGATCATCTGGTCGCTCGGCAACGAGTCCGACTACGGCGCCAATCACGACGCGGCGGCCGGCTGGGTCCGCCGGCACGACCCGACCAGACCGGTCCAATACGAGGGCGCGGCCAAGCGCGGCTGGGCCGACCCGGACCTCGCCTCCGACATCGCGTGTCCGATGTACGCGCCGCTGGAGGACTGTGTCGCGCACGCGCTGTCCGGTGAGCAGACCAAGCCGTTGATCCAGTGCGAGTACTCCCACGCGATGGGCAACAGCAACGGAACCCTCGCGGACCACTGGGCCGCCATCGAGTCAACCCCGGGTCTTCAGGGCGGCTTCATCTGGGAGTTCTGGGACCACGGAATCCTGCAGCGTGTGAGCGACGGAAGACCCACCGGCCGCGCGGGCGCCGGACTCTATGACAACGGTGTCGCCGCGCCCGGTCAGCGCTGGGCGTACGGCGGTGACTTCGGCGAGACGATCCACGACGGCGCGTTCATCTCGGACGGCGTGGTGTTTCCCGACCGCACGCCCAAGCCGGTCATGTTCGAGCACCGGGAGATCGCGGCGCCGCTGCGCATCGAGTGCTTCCGGCACGAGGGCATCGTCCTCGGCAACCACCAGCACTTCCGGGGCCTCGACTGGCTTGCCGGTACATGGGAGTTGGCCCTCGCGGACGGTCGTACGCTGACCGCTCCTGCCGAGCTGCCCGCCCTGTGCCCGGGCGAGACGGCGGCCGTGCCCCTGCCGTTCGAGCTGCCGGAGGACGGCGGCGAGGCCTGGCTGACGCTGCGCGTGACGACGGCCGAGGACCAGGCGTGGGCGCCGCGCGGCACGGACGTGTGCGCACCCCAGGTGCGGCTGCGGGCGGCGACTCCCGTGGCACCGGCGGTGATTGGCGATGGCCGGGTCGAGGTCGACGGCGAGGGCCTGCTGCGCCACCCGCTGTTGACGGTCGCCCCGACGCTGTCGCTGTGGCGGGCGCCCACGGACAACGACGAGCTGAGCGGCATGGCGGCCCGCTGGCGGACCTGGGGGCTCGACTCCCTGGTCCGGAAGATCGTTTCGGTACGGTGTGACGGCGAGCGGGTGACGACGGTCGCCGAGTACGCCGGGGCCGACGGTGTGGTCCGGCACTGCCAGGTGTTCACACCGGTCGAGGGCGGGGTCCTGGTCGAGGAATCGGCCGAACTGCCCGAGGAGTTCGTCGACGTGGCCCGGGTCGGCACCGTGTTCGAGACGGTGCCGGGGCTGGATCTGCTGGAGTGGTTCGGCCAGGGTCCCTGGGAGTCGTACCCCGACCGCAGCACGGGCGCGCCCGTGGGCCACCACTCGGTCCCCGTCGACGAGTTGTTCACTCCGTATCTGCGGCCGCAGGAGAGCGGTGGCCGGCACGGGGTACGGCGGTTCACGCTGTCGGCACCGGACGCCACCGGTCTCGCCGTCGACCTCGACGAGCCCCGCCAGGTCTCGGTGACCCGCCATCGCGCCGAGGACCTGACCGCCGTACGGCATCACGACGAACTGGTGCCGCGCGCGTCCTGCGTGGTGCAACTCGACGCGGTGCACCGGGGGTTGGGCACGGCATCGTGCGGCCCCGACACGTTTCCGAAGTATCTCGTAGCACCGGGTGTCCATCGCTGGAGCTGGACCCTGCGCGTTCTCTGAACTCCCCAGATCTCAGCAGCTTTCACGAGCACTCACCCTGTACGGAGCACACGTGTGTACTTCGCATGAGCACGATCAGTGCGAGACGGCCCAGGCCGGCGCCGGACGGCGCAGTTTCCTCCGGGCGACGGCGCTGCTCGGTGCCGCCGCCACGGCCGGCGTCGCGCTGCCGACCTCCGCCGAGGCGGCCCCGACGACGGCCAGTTGGCGGCCCGACACCGACAGCCGGCGCTTCACTCTCGCGGTGATGCCGGACACCCAGTACCTCTTCGACGGGCCGAGCATCGACAAGGCGCCGATCGAGGCCTCGCTGCGCTATCTCCTGGAGCACGGCAAGGACGAGAACATCGTCTTCCTGTCCCACCTGGGCGACCTGACGCAGAACGGCGCGAAGCCCGAATTCGCCGCGATCGGGGAGGCGTTCAGGCTGCTGGACCGGCGGGGCGTCGGCTACAGCGTGCTGGCCGGCAACCACGACGTGAACTCCTCGACCGACGACCAGCGCGGCTCGTCGCCATACCTGGACACGTTCGGGCCGCGGCGCTTCAAGGGTGCACGCACCTTCGGCGGTGCCTCCGCCGACGGCTACAACACGTACCACCTCTTCGAGGCCGCGGGCCGCGAGTGGATGGTGCTGGCGCTGGACTGGCGGCTGTCGACGCAGGGTTACGCGTGGGCCAAGAGCGTGCTGGCCCGGCATCCGCACACGCCGGTGATCCTGACGACGCACGAGCTGGTCGTCGAGGACGACCAACTGTCGGCCTACGGACAGCAGTTGTGGGACCAGCTGATCGAGGACCACGACCAGGTCTTCCTCACGCTCAACGGGCACTACTGGCCCGCCGGCCGGGCGACGCGCAAGAACGCGGCGGGCAACGACGTCCACCTGCACCTGACGAACTATCAGAACCGTTACTTCGGCGGTGCGGCGATGATCCGCCTCTACCGCTTCGACCTGGACCGCGGGGTCATCGACGTCGAGACGGTCTCCCCGTGGATCCTGGGGCGGGCCGCGAAGGGCCTCAACGAGCTGGAGCGGCAGGAGATCGAACTCAGCGGCGACGCCGACCGGTTCTCCGTCGGCATCGACTTCGCGGACCGCTTCTCCGGCTTCGCCCCGGTCCCCGCCCGCCCGGCGCGTCCCGCCTCGAAGCTCCTCGTCCCCGGCACGGTGGCCTACTGGCGCTTCGACGGACACTCCGACGCCACGGCCGTGAGCGGCACGGTCCGCGACCAGTCCGGGCGCGGCAACGACCTCACCCTCGTCACGGTCGGCGGAGGCACCCTGAACTGGTCCTCGGACCACCACCCCGACCAACCCGGCCACGGCAGCCTGGAGTTCACGGGCTACAAGTCACCGCTCAAGGGCGCGTATCTGCGCACGGTCGACGACGCTCCGCTCAACTCGGCCACATTCAAGCGGGGTTACACCGTCGAGGCGTTCTACCGGCTGCCCGCCGACTGGGACCCCGACCACAACGCCTGGTCGGGACTGGTCAGTCGGACCGGCACAGGCGGCGCCGCGGGCAAGACCGCGGACGACCCGGACGAGCCCCTCGCCACCCTCTCGCTCTCCAACGACCGTGAACCGCAGTGGGCGGTACGCCCGTCGAACCAGGAGGGCATCGCCAGCAACTGGGGTCAGGAGACCCCGCTGGAGACCTGGTGGCACCTCGCCGTCGTCAACGACGGCAAGCACACCACGCTCTACGTCGAGGGCTGCCCGGTCGTGCGCAATCCGACGGCGACCGCCGTCGGCCTCACCTCGGTCGGTCTGCCCTGGCTGCTCGGCGGTTACGAGTACGCCGGGAAGATCGACCAGATCCTGCACGGCCGGCTCGGCGACGTCCGGATCGTCGAACGGGCGCTGCCCGTCACGTCGTTCATGAACCACTGACAGCCCTGAAAAGGACTCCCGAATCCTCATGACCGAGCAGCAGCTGCCCACCTGGGCCGATCCGTCCGTCTCCCCCACCACCCTCGACGCACAGGGTGTCTCCCGACGCCAACTCCTGCGCCGCGCAGGCCTGTTCGGCGCCGCCTTCACCCTCGGCGCGGGACCGCTCGCCACCTCCGCGTCGGCGGCGGGCCGGGGCTACGGCGGCAACGACCCGCGCCTCGCCTACCTCGTCGGCGACCACCACGTGCACTCCGTGTACAGCCACGACGCGAAGTACACGTTCTCCCAGCAGGCGCAGGCCGCCGCGAAGTACGGCCTCGACTGGATGGTGTTCAACGAGCACTCCAACTTCGGACACGCCTCCTACGGCGCGAAGTTGGAGCACGCCGAGATCCTCAAGGCGCGCGCCGAGAACCCCCGCCAGCTGATCTTCCAGGGCCTGGAGTGGTACATCCCGGCCGCCGAGCACTGCACGGTGTTCGCCGCGCCCGGCCGCCACGAGGTCGATCTGCTCACCCGGTTCGAACTCGCCTACGACGGCAAGCTGTTGGGCTACGACAAGGGCGGCGCCGCCGACGCGGACACCGCCCGCAACGAGGCCCACGCCGTGAAGGCCGTCAAGTGGCTGGCCGAGCAACGCCGTTCGGGCTACGTCGACGACGTCCTCGTCCTCGCCAACCACCCACTGCGTCTCGGCATCGACTCCCCGCACGAGATGCGGGGTTGGCGGGACGCGGCCCCCGAGATCATGATCGGCATGGAGGGCGCACCCGGCGCCCAGGGCGCGGCCCTCCCCGGCTGGCGCGGCGCCACGTCGATCCGGGGCGAGTACGAGAACAAGCCGTCGGCCCAGTCCTGGTCGGGCTATCCGACGGACGCGTATGTGACGTACGGCGGTTTCGACTGGGCGACGGCGACCGTCGGCGGGCTGTGGGACTCGATGCTGGCCGAGGGCCGGCTGTTCTCGATCACCACGAACTCCGACAACCACCGTACGGTCTACGACACTTGGGCCAACGGCGCCTGGCCCGACGGGCAGAACTTCGACAACACCGGCAAGCTGCCCGACCCGGTCGACACCGGCACCCCGCAGCCCGGCAGCGACTTCTGGCCCGGCGAGTTCAGCCGCACCCACGTGGGCGTGACCCGCTACGGCTACCGCGAGGTGATGGCGGGGATGCGCGCGGGCCGGGTCTGGGTCGACCACGGGCATCTGCTGGACGGGCTCGACGTACGCCTCAAGCGTGACTGCGACCACGGCCAGGGCGTCACGCTGGGCGGCCGGCTGCGGGTCCGCAAGGGCGACCGGCTCACGCTGAACATCACCGTGACGACCGCCTCGCGGCCCAACGCCCAGGGAATCCTGCCCGAGTTGGCGCACGTCGACGTGATCCGGGGTGCGGTGCGCGGTGCGGTGTCCGACCGGGACGCGTGGCGAGCCCCGGACACGAAGGTCGTCCGTACGGCCGACGTGAGCGGCCGCAAGGGGACGTACACCCTGCGCGTCCCGGTGACCGCCGGGGACGAGTCCTTCTACCTGCGGCTGCGCGGCAGCGACGGCAAGCGACACGGTGCGGGCTACCTCGGTGCGTCCGTCGACCCGCACGGACCGATCCCCCACGAGCCCGGAAACGGTGACCCGTGGGCCGACACATGGTTCTATTCCAACCCCATCTTCGTCGATCTGGCAGGTATCTGATGAAGCGTCAACTCGCTGTCCTCGCTGGCTTATTGGGCGCTCTCACGCTCGGCGTGAGCACCTCCTCGGCCGCCGCCTCCACCACCTGGACAGAGACCGGTACGGCCTACACCGACAGTCTCGGCGGCGGTGAGGGCGTCGCCAGTCGGGCGGACGGCTCACTGCTGTACCGCGGACTGGCCTCCATCCCGCTGGATCTGCGCATCCAGGGCTGGAACCACATCGGCGACCCGGACATCGCCAACGGCTACGTCTTCGACGCCTACCAGGGCGCCGACACGGGCACGTCCAAGATGTTCGCGGTCACCACGCCGTCCGGGACGCGCTACTCGTACGTCCACACGCTCGACCCGGGCGAGAAGATCAACAACTCGTTCGACGCGATCTCGCCCGACACGCAGTGGATGGTGTCGGGCGAGTGGGGCGACCAGTCCAGACTCCAGGTCTTCCCCACTCCCCTGCTCAACCCGTCGACTCCGGCGACGGGCGGGGCGCTGCCACAGGCCGGGCAGATCACCCTGGACAGGACGGTGAACGACATCCAGGGCTGCGACTTCGTGACGGACACCCGCCTGGTGTGCGTCTCGGACGACGCGTCGGGGACCAAGTTCCCCGAGATCCGCCCGCTCCTCCAGGTCGACCTGCCGCACAAGCTGGACGGCCAGCCGATCACCGGCACGGTCACCAGCCTGTTCGCACTGCCCCAACGCAGCATCTGCACGGGCACGTTCGAGGCCGAGGGCATCGACTACGACGTGAACAGCGGCACGTTGCGCGCCGAGGTCGTCCAGCCGGGCGTGTGCGTGGTGTCGACCAGCGTCTACTCGTACAAACAGCAGTAGACGAACGACGGGCGGCGGACGACGGTCGGCAGCTGACAGGCAGCAGTACCCGCCGGTCAGGCGTAGAACCGCGAGAGACTCTGAAGGACGGCGGCGGGCTTCGGCCAGCCGTCGATCTCTATCGTCCCGTCGACGGCGATCTGCACCCCGCCCGGCACGTCCTCGACCGAGGCGAGCTTCGCGACCAGCCGGATGCGCGAGCCGACCTTCACCGGCGCGGGGAAACGCACCTTGTTCAGGCCGTAGTTGACCTTCGTCGACACGCCCTCGACGTCCAGCAGTTCGGTGAAGAGCGGGATGAAGAGGGAGAGGGTCAGATAGCCGTGCGCGATGGGTGCGCCGAAGGGGCCTGCCGCCGCCTTCTCCGGGTCGACGTGGATCCACTGGTGGTCGCCGGTCGCGTCGGCGAAGGTGTTGACGCGTTCCTGGGTGATCTCGATCCACTCACTGGTACCGAGGTCGCTGCCCGCGAGCTTCTTGAGTTCGTCGAGGCCGTTGACGGTGATGCCCATATCGCTTTCCCTACTTAAAAGTTGGTGCCGAAACCTAAGAGTTGGTGCCGAAGCGCTTGCGCACCCGGGACTTGAGGAGCTTTCCGGAGGCGGTGCGCGGTAGTTCGTCCGCGACCACCATCGACTTGGGGATCTTGTACTTGGCGAGCCGACCGGCCAGTGACGCGAGCACCTCGTCGGGATCCGGCGTGGCGCCCTCGCGCGGCACGACGACCGCGCGCGGCACCTCGCCCCACTTGTCGTCCGCGACCCCGATGACCGCGCACTCGACGATGTCGGGGTGGGCGAGCAGCAGGTCCTCGATCTCGGCGGGATAGATGTTCTCTCCGCCGGAGATGATCATGTCCTTCATACGGTCGACGATGTACACGTACCCGTCCTCGTCGGTCCGTGCCGCGTCCCCGCTGCGGAACCAGCCGTCGGCGAAGACCGCGGCCGTCTCCTCGGGCAACCCCCAATAGCCGGGCATGACATGGGGCCCGCGGACCACGACCTCGCCGGTCTCGCCGACGTCGGCGGCGGTGAGGTCGGGCCGTACGACCCGTACGTCGCTGAAGAAGTGCGGCACACCCGCCGAACCCGCTTTGCTGACCGCGTGTTCGGCGTCCAGGAACAGGGTTCCGGGCGCGGCCTCCGTCATGCCGTAGCCCTGGAGGAAGGTCAGCCCGCGCTCCTGGTACGCGGCGATGAGCGGGGAGGGGACCGGGGAGCCGCCGCAGGTGAGGATGCGCAGTGAGGAGAGGTCGGCGTCGGCCCAGCGCGGGTGCCGGGCCAGTTGGTCGAACATCGTCGGCACCCCGAACATGAAGGTGATCCGGTGCTGTTCGATCAGGTCGAAGGTGGCCGCCGGGTCGAAGGCCTCGACCAGGACACAGGTGCCGCCCTTGAGCAGGACCGGCAGGGTGAGCATGTTGAGGCCGGCCGTGTGGAACAACGGGGCGGAGACCAGGGCGCGTTCGTCGGCGATCAGGTCGGTGTCGACGAGGACGTTGATCGCGTTCCAGGCCAGGTTGCCGTGGGTGAGCATGGCGCCCTTGGGGCGGCCGGTCGTGCCCGAGGTGTACATGATGATGCAGGTGTCGTCGGCCGTGACGGGCTCGTCGATCGGCTCCTCGGCGGCCGCGTCGAGCAACTCCTCGTATTCGGGGCCGACTTCGAGGTACGTACGTACGTCGGTGCTGCCCGGGAGTCCGGCGACGAGACCGGCGTGCGTCGGGCCGTAGACGAGGATCTTGGCGCCGGAGTCGGTGAGTTGGTGGGCGATCTCGGGGCCGGCGAGGCGGGTGTTGAGGGGGACGAAGACCGCGCCGAGGATGCCGGCCGCGAACAGGGTCTCCAGGTAGGAGGGGTGGTTGGGGCCGAGGTAGGCGATGCGATCGCCGCGGCGGATGCCTCGGGCGCGCAGGGCGTGGGCGAGGCGGGTGGTTCGTGTATGCAATGTGCCGTAGTCCATCGACGAACCGTTGCGGTGCGTCGGCGGACCACTGTGGTCTGCCGACCGTCCACCGTCGACCGTCGACGATCCACCCCGGCCCGGTGATGGTCCGTCGCCGACTGTCGACGGACTACCGGCGCCCGCCGACGATCCGTTGCCGACCGTAGGCGGAATACCGTGCCCCGTCGACGATCCGCTGCCGACCGTAGACAGTCCGCCGTAGACCAAAGCCGTGCGGTGCGGGGTCTTGCGGGCCCGGCGTGCGGGCCACGACCCCAGTCCCTCGTTGCGCATCCGGCGTCCTTTACGTCAGGCCGAGCAGGCGGGCGGCGTTCTCTTTGAGGATCTTCGGCTTGACCTCGTCCTTGATCGGCAGCTTCTCGAAGTCGGCGAGCCAGCGGTCCGGGGTGAGGACGGGGTAGTCGGAGCCGAAGAGGACCTTGTCCTTCAGCAGGGTGTTGGCGTACTGCACCAGTTGCGGCGGGAAGTACTTCGGCGACCACCCGGACAGGTCGATGTGCACGCCCGGCTTGTGCGTGGCGACGGCGAGGGCCTCGTCCTGCCAGGGGAAGGACGGATGCGCCAGGATGATCTTGAGGTGCGGGAAGTCGGCCGCCACGTCGTCCACGTGCAGGGGGTTGGAGTACTTCAGGCGGATCCCCCCTCCCCCCGGCACGCCCGCGCCGATGCCCGTCTGGCCGGTGTGGAAGAGGGCGATGGTGCCCGTCTCCTCGATGACCTCGTAGAGGTCGTAGGCGACGGACCGGTCGTTGGGGAAGAAGCCCTGGATGTTGGGGTGGAACTTGAAGCCCTTCACCCCGTACTCCTCGACCAGCCGTCGTGCCTGCTTCACGCCCGCGCGGCCCCGGAACGGGTCGATGGACGCGAAGGGGATGAGCACGTCGGCGTTGGCGGCGGCGGCCTCGGCGACCTCCTCGTTCGGGACGGGCTCGGTGCCCGTCGCGGACTCGGCGTCGACCGTGAAGATCACGGCGGCCATCTTCCGCTCGCGGTAGTACGCGGCGGTCTCCTCCAGGGTCGGCTTCCGCTTGCCCTCGACCTTGAAGTAGGCGGAGGAGGCGTCGTGCAGGTCGTCGTCCAGGGAGGAGTGGCCCTTGGAGGACACCTCCGCGTGGGTGTGGACGTCGATCGCGACGAGTTCACCGAGGTCCATGACGTGTTCGCCGACGTTCGTGGGGGGTGCCATCACGCCTCCGGCAGCTTCGGTGCGGGGATGCCGACCGACTGGAGTTCGGCGCCGACCGAGGTGGGGAAGGCGTCGGCCAGGGTGTCAGGGGTCCAGCCGCCGTCGGCGTAGGCCGCGCTGATCTCCTGCGGGTGGGACCAGAGTGCCACCTTGTCGCCGCCGATGCCGATGGCCTGGCCGGTGATGCCGCGCGCGGCCTCGGAGGCGAGGTAGGGGACGAGGGCGGCGCAGTCCTCGGGGGTGCCGAAGCCCTCGCCCTTGCGGAGGAAGTCGGGCAGCGGATCGCCGTTCTTCATGGCCTCGATGTACGGGGCGAACGCGGGGATCGTCTCGGTCATCGCGGTCGCGGCGACCGGCACGATCGCGTTGACGGTGATGCCCGCGCGGCCCAGTTCCATCGACCAGGTGCGAGCGAAGGCGGCGATGCCGGCCTTGGCGGCCGAGTAGTTGGTCTGGCCGAAGTTGCCGCGCTGGCCGGCCGGCGAGCCGACCAGGATCAGGCTGCCGCCCTCGCCCTGCTCGCGCATCCGTACGGCGGCGGCGCGGGCACAGGTGAAGGTGCCCTTGAGGTGGGTGGTGATCACCGCGTCGAAGTCCTCGTCGGTCATCTTCCACAGCACCTTGTCGCGCAGGATGCCCGCGTTGGTGACCAGGATGTCGAGCCGTCCGAACTCCTCGACGGCACGGTTCACCAGCCGTTCGGCGGCCTCGGTCGTACCGACCGGGACCACCTCGGCGACGGCGGTGCCGCCCGCCTCGGTGATCGACTTCACGGCCTGCTCGGCCACCGCCTCGTCGATGTCGTTGACGACCACGGACGCGCCGTGAGCGGCCAGGGCGTGCGCGTAGGCGAGGCCGAGGCCCCGGCCGCTGCCGGTGACGACGGCGACCTTGCCGGTCAGATCGATGCTGGGCACGAGCGGTCCCTTCACAAGACGAGGCTGCGGTACGACACACCGGGACCGTGACCCCGAAGTCCGCGAAGTCCCGAGGACTGCGAAGACTGCGAAGACTGCGAACGGCACCGGTGCGGCTTCGAGATCGAAGCTAAGAGCAATAATTGTTGACGTCAATAGTTGTTGCCGATGGACCATGTGCGTCACACTGGCCCCGAACCACCGCACGCCCCGCCCGGGGCCTCGACCCAGGGAGCCAGCCATCGCCCGCCAGCCGCACGCCGCGAACCCCCCGATCGACGCGCACGAGCCGTGGATGCGCGGGCTGCACGCGGACACGGGCTATCTCATGTACCGGCTGGGCCTGCGTTCCGGCCAGCTCTTCAACACGTTCCTCCAGGAGTCGGGCCTGCGCCTGCGCCACTACGCGCTGCTCCGCTTCCTGGCCACGTCCGAGGGCGCCCTCCAGCGCGAACTGAGCACGCGGCTCGGCTACGACCCGAGCGCGATCGTCGGCCTGGTCGACGACCTGGAGAAGTTGGGGTTCGCCGAGCGCCGCCCTTCCCCCGACGACCGGCGCAGCCGCATCGTGGTCCTGACACAGGACGGCCGCGGCTTCCTGCGCGACACGGACGAGGCGGGCCTGCGCGTCACGAACGAACTGCTGGACCCGCTCGACGCGACCGAGCGGGAGACCCTGCACACGCTGCTGCAACGGGTCGCCGAGGACGGACTGACCTGACAGAGGACGGACTAGACCTGACACCGGACGGAGGCCCGGCCATGACGACCACCCGGTCCGCGACGAGCACCGGTTCCACGACGGCCACGCCCTCGGCGACGACCACCGGGCCCGCGCCCACCGCACGGTCGGCGACGACCACCGAGCCCGCGCCCGTCACGCGGTCGTCGAGGATCCCCCGGTCGACGGCGCCCGCCACCCGGTCCGCGCCCGACCGGCTGCTCGCCGTGCTCGCCGCCTTCGACCACGCGCACACGGCCCTGTCCCTGTCCGACATCAGCCGCCGCGCCGGCCTCACTCTGACCACCGCCCACCGCCTCGCGGGCGCCCTCACCGAGTGGGGCGCGCTGGAGCGGGACCCGTCGGGCGCCTACCACGTGGGCCTACGGCTGTGGGAGATCGCGGCACTCGCGCCGCGCGGCCTCGCCCTGCGCCAACTCGCCCTGCCCTACCTGGAGGACCTGTACGAATCGACGCACGAGAACGTGCAGTTGGCGGTGCGGGACGGCGCGGAGGTCGTCTACACCGAGTGGATCTCGGGCCGTTCGGCGGTCGGCGTGCACATCCGGGTGGGCGCCCGCTGGCCCCTCCACGCCACGGGCGTGGGCCTCACCCTGCTGGCCCACGGCGACCCGGACTTCCAAGAGGCCTACTGCGCGGGCCCGTTGGCGTCCTTCACGCCGTACACGATCACCGATCCGCTACGACTGCGCCGGGTACTGGCCGAAGTCCGGCGCACCGGCGTCGCAGTGAGTACCCGTCAGGTCACGGACGACGCGCTGTCGGTGGCGGCCCCGGTGCGCGGGCCGGGCGGTGCGGTGGTCGCCGCGGTGTCGGTGGTCGTGCCTCAAGTAGACGCGCAGGTACCGGCGTTGATCCCGGCGGTGCGGCTCGCCGCGCGCGGGATATCGCGGGCGTTGGGGTGGCGGCCGGAGGCGTGACGGGGACGCACCACCGCTTCGGCGTGCGTGAACAGACCTCCCCTGAGTAAGAGTTGGCGAGCCGGTGACCCAACTACTTGTTCTCGCCGGGCTTTCCGACGTGGTCGCCGTAGCCGGCGGTGTCGTCCCCGGGTTTGGCCGAGGCGGTGGACGTGGAGGTTGATGTGGAGGGGGGCGGCATGTGGTCGCCGCCGTCTCCGGACTTGCCGGTCGCGCCGGAGGCGTTGAGCTGGAAGGCGAAGAGGAGGACGGCCACGGAGAGGGTGGCCGTGAACCAGAGGGTGATGCGTCGCATGTGTGCTCCTGTTGACGGGGTGGGGCGCTGTTACCAGGCGAACTCTTCGGTGTGGACGCTGTCGCGGTGCGCGCCGGCGCCGCGTGCGGCCTTGCGGACGGCGGTGATCCAGGTGGGCGGGCCGCAGACGTAGATGTCCCGGTGGGCGATGTCGGGGACGAGCTTCTTGAGGACCTGGACGTCGTCGTCGAGGTGCGCGGGGCCGGTGGCCTGCCCGGACGTGTCGGCGAGGTGGGCCGGGCCTGCGGCCTGCGAGGCGGTGTTGGAGCGGTCCACGAGAGCGGTGGCTTGCCGAGACGTGCCGTCACGGTGGGCGGAACCCGCCGCCTGCCACGACGTGTCGGCGCGGCGCGGGCCGGGGAGGAGGATCAGCTCGACGCCCCGGTGGGTGGCGATGTCGCGGAGTTCGTCGGCGAGCACGGCGTGCTCGTCCTCGCCGTAGCGATAGATGAGGGTGGCCTCGCCGGGGGCGTAGGGGGCGTCTTCGAGCAGGGCGCGCATGGGGGTGATGCCGATTCCGGCGGCCATGAGGAGCATGCCGGGTCGGGTGCGGCGGCGGGCGGTGAGGGTGCCGTAGGGGCCCTCGATCAGGGCGCGGGTGCCGGGGGTGAGGCGGGCGGCGCGGTCGCTGCCGTCTCCGGCGGACTTGATGGTGATGCGCAGCAGGTCCGGGGTGGGGGCGGCGGAGAGGGTGTACGGGTTGCCGCGGGACCAGCCGGGGCCGTCGAGGAAGCGCCAGACGAAGAACTGGCCGGAGGCCGTCCGCATCCGGTCCAGGCGATGGCCCTTGATCGTGATCGACACCGTGCCGGGCGCCTCCGTGACCACGGACTCGACCCGCAGGCGGTGGTACAGGGAGCGCCAGGCGGGCAGGGCGACCCGGTAGAGGAGGGTGACGGCGAACGCGAAGCCGTACAGGCACCACCAGTAGACGCGGGTCCATGTCTCGTGGAAGTCGGCGCCGTCGGTGAAGGTGTGCGGGAAGGTGGCCGCGATGCCGGCGTAGGAGTAGAGGTGCAGCAGGTGCCAGGACTCGTAGCGGAGCCGGCGGCGGGCCGCGCGGACCGAGGTGACCACGACCATGATCAGCAGCAGGGTCCCCACGGTGGCGAACAGCATCCATGAGTCGGTGACGAACAGGCGCAGGAGTGCGTCCGGTATGGCCGTGGGTTCGCGGGTGGACCGTTCCACGGCGAACAGGGCGACGTGGGCCGTCATCAGCCAGAACGAGGCGAAGCCGATCAGGCGGTGGCGGCGGGTGAGCAGGTCGTGGCCCCAGGAACGTTCCACCCAGGGGATCCGGGCGAGGAGGACGACCTGGAGGATCATCAGGTCGGAGGCCAGCAGTCCGGCGAGCAGGCCGAGGGAGCCCGTCGCGCGGTCGGCGGCGGTCAGGCCGAGTGGACCGCCCTGGTTCATGACCCACAGGGCCACGACCGCGACCACGGACAGGATCGCCAGCGCGCCCAGCGGGTCGGCGAGGGTGAATCGCCGCCTGTGGGGCGGGGCGGGTGGGGTGCGTTGCCCGCGGGGCAGCTCGGTGGACAGGGTCATCGGCGGGCTTCCTTCGTCGCGAGGTCCGGGGGCGCCCCGTGGGCAGGGCGTGTCCTCACCCTTGCGACGCTCTTTGTGGCCGCTCTAAGAAGCCTGGCGGCCGGGAGGGCCGGGCGCGCCGTTGACCTGTGCCGATACCGGATCAGAGGGAGGAGTGGCCCGCGTGGTTCTTAGACTTCCTTGTTGTTCGCCGCCGATCCTGGGGGCAGGCGACGGTGCCCGCTGCGCGGGTGCCGGTGAGGAAGTCGAGGTGCTGCATGGCGGCGGTGGGCCGGAAGCCGGAGGTGCTGGTGGTCGACGACGACCCCGGCGTGCGCGCGGCCCTGGACCTGGGGCTCGGTCTCGAGGGCTTCACGGTACGGCTGGCCGAGGACGGCGAGACGGCACTCGACGGGGTCGCCGGCCGGCCGCCGTCGGTGATCGTCCTGGACGTGACGATGCCGGGCCTGTCGGGGGTCGAGGTCGTCCGCGAGCTGCGCGCCCAGGGCCGGACGCTCCCGGTGTGCATGCTCTCCGCCCGCGACGAGGTCGACGACCGGGTCGCGGGGCTCGCGGCGGGCGCGGACGACTACGTCGTAAAACCGTTCTCCATCGGGGAGTTGTCCGCGCGGCTGCACGCGATGGTGCGCCTGCACGAGTCGACGACCGAGCGGTCCCTGGTCGTCGGCGACGTCGCGATCGAGCCCGCGCGCCGCGTGGCCTCCCGGGCCGGACGCGAACTACGGCTGACCACGCGGGAGTTCGACCTGCTGCTCGCCCTCGCCCACCGACCCGGACAAGTCCTGTCCCGGGCCCAGCTGTTGGAGCAGGTCTGGGGCTACACCTGGGACGTGGACACCAACGTGGTGGACGTCTTCATCGGCTACCTCCGCAAGAAACTCGAGGCCGACGGCGGCCCCCGGGTACTCCGCACCGTCCGCGGAATCGGCTTCGTCCTGCGCACGGGCCCGTGAGGGGGCTGCGGCGCGGCCTGCGCTCCAGGGCCAGGGCCAGGGCCAGGGCCACAGTCAGTCCTGCGTGCACGCCCCCGACATGGCGGCTGCCGCACATCACACCCGCCGTCGGCCTACGGACCACCCCATGACCTGGCTCCCGCGTAGCCTGCGTTCCCGGATCACCGCCGCTGTCGTGCTGCTGGTGACCGTCGTGGTCGGGCTCGCCGGGCTGGTCATCGTTGCACGGATCGACCATCGCGACCGTACCGACGTCGACCGGCAACTCGCCGCGCGTGTCGAGAAGGGGGACCAGGACGCCGACAAACTGCGCGACCAGGGCGAGCATCCGAGCGATGACGGGGAGGACAGCGACGACTACGGCGGCCTGCTCGCCGGCAGTCAGAGTCTGGTTCGGCTGGTCTCCGGCGGGAAGGTGATCGCGCAGCACGGTGAGACGCCGGCCGCGCCGCTCCCAGTGCCCACCCGCGACGGGTATCGCACCATCGACAGCGACGGGCAGACCTGGCGTTCGCTCACCCGGTCCCTGAGCACCACCGGCGAGCGCCTCGAAGTCCTCCAGGACATCGACCCCATCGAACGGCGGCTGGCGGACAACACCGTGATCGTCGCCGCCGTCACACTCCTCGCCGCCCTCGCCACGGCCGGCGGCGTCTGGCTGCTCACCCGGATCATCCTCCAGCCGCTCGAACGCCTGCGGACCGGCGCCCTCGCGATCAGCGCGGACACGGCCGGGCCCCAACTCCCCGCCGTCACACGCCCGCAGGAGGTCGCGGACCTCTCCCACGCCCTGAACAGCATGCTGGACCAGTTGCGCGTCAGCATGGACTCCACCCGCCGTTTCACCGCCGACGCGGGCCACGAACTCCGCACCCCGCTCACCAGCATCGGGGTCACCCTGGAGACCCTCCAGCGCAACCCCGGCCTCCCCGCACCCCAACGGGCCCGCGCCCTGGAGGCGATGGGCGCGGAACACCGCCGTATCACCGCGCTCCTCACGGGACTTCAGACCCTGGCCCGCGGCGACGCCCACGCCCTGCCCGAACGCACCCCCGTCGTCCTGAGCGAAATCCTCGACGAGGCCGTCGCCCACGCGGCACACCGCCATCCCGCGACCACCTATCAGCTGACGGCCAACTCCCCCGCGACCGTGGACGGTTGGCCCGTCGGCCTACGCCTGGCCGTCGACAACCTCCTCGACAACGCGGCCCTCCACGGCCGCCCCGACGGCACGGTGGACGTCCGGCTCGGCGAGGACGCGGGCACCGTCCGGATCACCGTCGGCGACGACGGCCCCGGCATCCCCGCCGCCCAACGGCAGGCCATGAAGGCCCGGTTCACCCGCGGCACCCGCACCCGCTCCCCCGGCTCCGGCCTCGGCCTCGCCCTCGTCGACCAGCAGGCCCACCTCCACCACGGCACACTCCACCTCGACGCCACCCCCACCGGAGGTCTGGAGGCCACCCTCAGCCTCCCCGCGGCCCCCGATGACGAGCCCCACGAGCGGACCACACCGGACTGACCACACCCGAACGACCACGCCATCGGATCCGGACGCGGGCCCACGACCGAGACGCAGGCCTACGACCGGGACGCGCATCCAGCGCCGACGCCCGCCCCTCCCCCGCCGCCGCCCGCTCCCGCCCGTCTCACCCGGGCAACCCCGCCAGCATCCGCCGATCCCGAGGCGCAGCCTTCCGGTCCAGCCGCGCGTCCAGCAGCCGTCGTGCCGCGTCGCACCGCCCCGCCGACACCAGCGCGTACAGCAACGTCTCCTCCACGACCTCGCGTTGGGCCGCGCTGCCGCCCACTTTGCGCAGGACCGGCAGCAACGCGTCGAGGCCGTGGGCGGCTTCGTGGAAGCGGTGTTCGACGAGGGCGGCGAGGGCCTCGCAGAGCGGGGTGATGACCTCGCGCTGCACCGGGTCGGCGCCCGCCGCGTGGTCGCGCAGTCGGCGCAGCGCGGGGAGGTCTCCGGCGGCGGTGAGGGCGACCGCCGCGTGCAGGGCGGTGAAGGCGGTCGCGGGCCGCTCCAGCACCTCGCAGGCCACGGAGTCCAGGACGTCCGAAGTCGGCAGCTCCCCCTGCCAGTTGCCGCTGAGCCGGGCCCGCCACAGCAGCGACCCCGAGTCGACGAGCGCGCGTACCCCGGTCACCCGCCCCGGCGCCAACTGCGCGAACCAGCGCCTGCGTACGGCGGCGGGGTCGTCCAACGCGAGTTCGTGCAGGGCGATGTGCCAGGAGAAGTGGGCCCGGTGGACGGCACCCCGGCCCTGCCCGGACACCCAGCCGTCCAGCCAGTCCCGGCCCGCCTCGTGGGCGCCGGACTCGTAGTGGACGTGGGCCAGCGCGTGCACGGCGTGACCGGATGCGGGCTCGACTCCCAGGGCTCGGTGGGCGAGTTCACCCGCCTCGTGCAGCCGGCCCTGCTCCTGGCGCAGGAACGCGAGCAGCGAGGTGTGGAACCAGTGCCCGTCGTAGGCGGGGGACGTGCGCTCGACCAGCCGCAGCGCGTAGTCGTCGTCCAGGTCGGTGACGCCGGAGAAGGCAATGGTGGGGACGGCGGCGGCGAGGGCGAGCGCGTCGGCGGGGTGGGTGTCGAGGTGGCGTATCAACGCGCGGTCCCCGTCGGCGGATTGGACGCGGCGCGTGATCACGTCGACGAAGGAGCGTTCGCGTTCGTCGGCGCGTTCGTGTGCGCAGCGCTGGGCGTCGGCGAGGGCCCGGGGTACGTCGACGGCGGCTCCGCACTCGTGGCCGAGCAGCGCCAACGCCGCGTGTCCCAGGGCGAATCCGGGGTCCAGGGCGACCGCGCGGGCGAAGGCGTCCTCGGCTCCGGCGCGCACCTTGAGGACCCGGTCGAGTCCGTTGCGGTAGGCGGTGGCGGCCTCGGCGTGGGTCGACAGCGGGAGTCCGAGTCCGTCGACGGGCCTGCGGCGGGCGGCGCGGCGTGCCGGTGGCACCAGCAACTGCCGGGCCAGGGCGGCGGCCTGGACGCGGATCTCGGGGATGGCCGTGGTCTCCCAGAGTTCGCCGCGTCTGGGGGGCGCCGAGCGTGAACAGCGGTCGTACGGAACGGCCTTGGGCGTCGAGGAGGTGTCCGTCGCGGGTGGCGACGCCCATGCCGAGCGGTCCGGGCACGGCCGCTCCGGTCTCGAACAGCCCACGCCACAGGGGGTCTTCGAGCCGTTGGCCGGGTCCGGTGCAGTCGATCACCCAACCCACGCGCAGCGTGCGGCCGTTGGAGAGCGTGACCGCCAACTGGTCACCGGACTCCACCACATCGGCGATCGTGCCCGCGTGGACCTGGAGGCGTCGTGCGGTGCGGGCCCGGGTCACCGACTCGGCGGTGGTGGGGGCCATGCGGTGACGGTGGGTGTTCCAGAGGGTGCCCTCGTGGGCGAGGAACTCCCCGCGCTCCTCGGGGGTGAGGCTGCGCCAGAGTCTCGCGGTGTGCGGGCGGAGGCTGTCGAGGGCGGGGCGCCAGTCGCCGTGGGTGCGGACGGATCGGCTGACGTGCCGGTAGACGGTTCGGCGCAGTCCGCTCAGTGTCAGGTCGCGGGGCCAGCTCGGCGCCTCCATGGCGCCGGCCGGTCCCAACGCGTGCGGCTGGGGCAGGAGTCCGCTGCGGGAGACGGCGTGGACCGTGCGTTCGGGCCGGTCGAGGGTGAGGGCGAGGTCCACGGCGGTGAGGCCCGTGCCGACGAGGAGGATGTCGGCGGTGTCCTCGCGTACCGCGTCCAACGCACCTGGTGTCCAGGGCGAGTTGACGAAGCGGGGCGAGGTGCGCAGGGCGGGCGGGGCCCAAGAGGCCGTAGAAGCGGCGGGGCCGGTGGCGAGGACGGCGCTGTCGGCGGTGAGGAGTCCCCCGTCGGCGAGGTGGAGTTCCACCGGGCCTTCGGGGGTGCCGGTACAGCTCTCGGCGCGGGTGCGCAGCCGTCGTACGGAGACCGTGCCGTGGGAGCGGACGACGGCCTGGGCGAGGGTGTCGGCGAGGTAGGCGCCGTAGCGGTAGCGGGTGGCGAAGTCGGTGCCGCTGACGGTGGGTTCGCCGTGGCGGCAGAGCCAGCGGGTGAAGTGGCCGGGGTCGTCGGGGTAGCAACTCATGCCGCCCGCCGGGACGTTGAGCCGGTGGCGTGGATCGGGGGTGGCGTAGGCGGTGCCGCGGCCGGCTTCCGGGGCCGGGTCGACCAGCACCAGGTCGAGGGGGGTCCGGCGGCGGGTGGCCGTCTCGCACAGCTGGACGGCGGTCAGGGTTCCTGCCGCGCCCGCTCCGACGATCGCCACGGTGGGCCGCTTGCGGACTTCGGTCACGAATACCTCCGGCGTGGTCTGCCGCGGAGCCACCGAAACGGAACTCCGCCTTCAGGTCCTTCCTCACTATTCCGACCGGGTAGGTGGGGAAGCCATGGCGGGACGGGGATCTCACCGGATACTCAGGGCACCGGTCGGCGCCTTCATACTCTGTTCACACTCGGGAAGCGTCCGGCAACCGTGGTTTCAGGCCTTCTTTCAGGCTCTCTTCACAGGAATCTCAGGTGGAGCCCCTGGGATTCAAAGACTCACCCCATGGAAGTGGCGCAGGATGCAACGGCACTGGTGATCTCGTCGCGTACGGCCAGGGGGTGTGCGCGACATGCGGAGGAAGGCGTGCTGTGGGCGTGTCGCACATATCCAACCGGTCCGAGGAGACGTCGGAGAGGTGGTCCCGTCGTGGGGTCCTCGCCGTGCTCGGGGTGGTGCCGGCCGCCGTTCTGACCGGTTGCAGCGGTTCGGCGGGCGCCGCGGAGGGCTCCTCGTCGGGTGGTTCGTCGGCGACCGCGGCCGTGAAGGCCGCGAAGGTGCCGACCGTCACGGTCCTGCCCGCGGACGGCACCAAGAAGGCCGGCTTCACCACCCCGGTCACGGTCAGCGTGACCGACGGCACGCTCGCCACGGTGAAGGTGACCGGCAACGACGGCTCCACGCTGGCCGGGACGTTCAACGACGCCAAGACGAAGTGGACGTCCGCGAAGAACCCGTACTCGGGCACGAAGTACACGGTCGCGGCGCAGGCGCAGGGCGCCGCCGCGAAGACCGCGACCTTCACCACCAAGTCGCCCGGCGAGACCTTCGTCGGCTACTTCACGCCCGAGGCGAACTCCACCTCCGGCGTCGGCATGCCCGTGTCGATCAACTTCACGCACGCGGTCAAGGACCGGGCCGCCGTCCAGAAGGCGATCACGGTCACCGCCGAGCCCGCCGTCGAGGTGGTCGGCCACTGGTTCAGCGACACCCGGCTCGACTTCCGCCCCGAGACGTACTGGGCGGCCGGCACGAAGATCACGCTCAGCCTCCGCCTGAAGGACATAGAGGGGCAGGACGGCATCTACGGCGTCCAGTCCAAGGACGTCACCTTCGACATCGGCCGCGAGCAGATCAGCACGGTCGACCTGTCCAGCAAGGAGATGGTCGTCAAGCGGGACGGCAAGACCCTCGCGACCTACCCGGTCAGCGGCGGCAACGCCCAGCACACCACCTGGTCCGGGATCATGGTGATCAGCGAGCGGTTCAAGCAGACCCGCATGGAGTCCTCGACGGTCGGGCTCGGCGACGAGTACGACATCTCCGACGTCCCGCACGCCCAGCGCCTCACCACCTCCGGCACCTTCGTGCACGGCAACTACTGGGCGTCCACCTCGGTGTTCGGCAACCAGAACACCAGCCACGGCTGCGTCGGCCTGCACGACGCGAAGGGCGCGAACGACACCTCGGTGCCGGGTTACAAGTTCTACGACAGCTCGATGCTCGGCGACGTGGTCATCGTGAAGAACTCCGGCGACAAGACCGTCGCGGCGGACAACGGCCTCAACGGCTGGAACCTGTCCTGGGCGGACTGGAAAGCGGGCAGCGCGGTCTAGCCCCCGACGCCCTCCGGCCCGGCGACGCGCTCCGATCCCGGCAGCGCCCTCCAGCCTCCCGGCGCAGCGCGCACGGGTCCCGGCGGCGCACTCTGGTCTCCGCCGGGCCTGGCCCCTGCGGCGCCCTCTCGTCCCCGCAGCGCCCTCCAGCCCCGGGCGCACCGATCCCGGCAGCGCGCTCCGATCCCGGCAGCGCGTTCCGGTCCCCGCAGCGCGCACCGGTCCCGGCGGCGCCCACCGCCGCCTGCGCCGGTCCCCACCGGCGACACCCCTCGGAAACCTCCCCATTCACCGCATTCATCGCCTGAACTCCCGTACAGCGAAAGGACTTTCACGGCTTCACCTCTTGACGCCCGGAGTGGCTGAGAGCACATTGACCGCGCACCCACTGCGTGAGAGCGCTCTCAGGCAGGTATGGCACGCACCCGCACCCCCACTCCGTATCCGAGAGGCACCCATGAGTGAAACCTCCGGCACGCAGCGCAGACCCCGTCCGCTCCGGCGCGTCCTGATCGCCGTCCTCAGCACCCTCGGCCTGGCGGCCGCCACCGCCACGGCCTTCACCCTGCCCGCGAACGCGTCCGCGCCCACACCCCCGGCGGGCTGGACGCAGGTCTTCCTGGACGACTTCAACGGCTCCGCGGGCACCGGCGTGTCCACCACCAACTGGCAGTACGACACCGGGACTTCATATCCGGGCGGCGCCGCCAACTGGGGCACCGGCGAGGTCGAGACGATGACCTCCTCCACCAACAACGTGGCGCTCGACGGCAACGGCAACCTGCTGATCACCCCGCGCCGGGACGCCGCCGGCAACTGGACCTCGGGCCGTATCGAGACCAACCGCACCGACTTCCAGCCGCCGGCCGGCGGGAAGCTCCGCGTCGAGGCCCGCATCCAACTCCCCAACGTCACCGGCTCGTCCGCGCTCGGCTACTGGCCCGCGTTCTGGATGCTGGGCGCGCCGTACCGGGGCAACTACCAGAACTGGCCCAGCGTGGGCGAGTTGGACGTGATGGAGAACGTCCAGGGTCTCAACACCGACTGGGCGACCGTGCATTGCGGCACCAACCCGGGTGGTCCCTGCAACGAGACGAGCGGGATCGGCGGCAACACCGCCTGCACCGGGACCACTTGTCAGGCCGGCTTCCACACGTACGCCATGGAGTGGGACAGGTCGACGAGCCCCGAGCAGATCCGCTTCTACCTCGACGGCGTCAACTTCCATACGGTGAACGCCAGTCAGGTCGACGCGACGACCTGGGCCAACGCCACCAACCACGGTTTCTTCATCATCCTGAACGTGGCGATGGGCGGCGGCTTCCCCGACGCGTTCGGTGGCGGCCCCACCAGCGCCACCGACCCGAACCACCCGATGACGGTGGACTACGTCCAGGTGCTCCAGGCCGCGGGCAGTGGGAGCGGTACCACGACCCCGCCGACCGGCAGCCGGGACGCCTACAGCGCCATCCAGGCCGAGTCCTACGACAGCCAGTCCGGCACCATCGCCGAGACCACCACGGACACGGGCGGCGGCCAGGACATCGGCTCGATAGCCAACGGCGACTGGGCCCTCTACAAAGGCGTCACCTTCGGCTCCACGGCGGCCACCCAGTTCTACGCCCGGGTCGCCAGCGGTGCCGCGAGCGGCGTCAGCGGTCTGGTCCAGGTACGCCTCGACAGCCCCACCGCGACCCCGATCGGCAGTTTCGCGCTGGCCAACACCGGGGGCTGGCAGTCGTGGAGGACGGTGCCCGCGAACATCAGCTCGGTCACCGGCACCCATGACGTCTATCTCACCTTCAGCAGCGGCCAGCCGGCGGACTTCGTGAACGTCAACTGGTTCGACTTCGGCCACTGATCCCAACTCCCCACGGGAAAATCCGAACTCCCCACGGGAGAAGGGGGCTTCACGCGTGCGCGTGGGGCCCCTTCTCCTTTCCCGCCGACGCGATCATGCGGTGCATGACGGGCACGGGGAGGGCCGGGTTCTGGGCGGCGTCCAGAGCGCTGCCTTCGTCGAGGAGCAGCGACACCAGGGACGCCGGGGGCAGGGCCGGGTTTCGCCGGGCCGGGTGACACACCTCCCAGGCGGTGTCCTGGGTCAGCCTGGCCGCGGAGTCGGGGGACAGCCGCGGATCGCCCGCCGCCCGCCCTCGCACCTCATTGTCGGGATCGCGGCTGAACCGCTCGACGAGGTCGTCGTCCGACGCGGGATCGTCGAGCGCGAGAAGACGCAGGCGCGGCCGGGGGTCGTCGGCGAAGCGCAGCAGGCCGTCGCGGGGGAAGTTGGGATGGTTGCGGGGGCGGCCGGGGAACGAGAAGCTGCCGGACCACCAGGTCCACACGTCGAGGAGCAGGTCAGCGGGGGCGTCGTCGCAGGACTCGGTGAGGAAGAGCCGTACGACGCGGTCCTCGTCGCGGGCCAGCAGGTCCACGACGTCAGGGGGAAGGCGCACGGCGCGGGCCACGCTGCGACGGATCAACAGCTTGGCGGACGAGGCCAGTTGCCGCATGGCGGCCGGGTCGTCGTGCAGGGCGGCGACCCACCAGAGGGCGTAACTACGGTCGTCCGCCGGGATGTCGGGGACGGTGTCCGCCATGGCGGCGATCCCGGCCGGTGTGGCAGGCGGGCGGGACTCGGGGGACGGCGCGCGGGCCACGCCGATACGCGCGCCGCGTCGTCGGTAGTCGTCCTGCTCGTCCGCCATCTCGGCCAGCAGCTCGTGAACGGGCAGCCCCGCGGTGGCGGCCAGGAGCCGGTCCCACTGATCGCGCGAGAGCCTCCCGCTCTCCGCGGCCCTGCCCCAGACACTCCTCGACGGATGGGCCACGGCCGCGTCCAGAACGCCGGCGGGAAGATCCGCGCGGTACAGAAAGCTCGCTTCTCCGGCGTCGAAGAGACCGACCAACACCTCAACGGGGGCTGCCCTGTTCAGCGCCAGACCCGACAACCACCCTTTGGCGACACGCTCGTCGGGCTGAGAGCCCTCGAACAGCGCGGACCAGACATCGTTCATACGTCTCTCTCCCCCGAAGGCGTCCAAGGTTAGCGACCCCGGTCCACTGCTCCCCCGTCGCCGCCTGTCAGCGAGCCCTCAGCGCAGCTCCGCCCGAAACCCCGCCGGCGTCACGTCCGTGTGCTGGTGGAAGAACTTGGAGAAGTTCGCCGCGTCGGGGAACCCAACTGCCGCGCCCACCCTGCCGATCGGCAGATCCGTGTGGGCCAACAGCCGTTTCGCCTCCAGGACGACCCGCTTGTCGATGAAGCCCTTGGGGGTCTCGCCGGTGGCGGCGCGGACCGCGCGGACGAGGGTGCGGCGGGAGTAGCCGAGGGCGTCGGCGTAGGCGCTGACGCTGTGGTTGGTGGCGAAGCCCTTCTCGACGGCGTTCCGGAAGAGGGTGAACGTCGTGTCGGCCTGCCGGGCCGCGTCCTCGGCCGAGCTCGCCGCCAGGTGCGCCAGGCGCAGCAGGAACGCCGTGAGGGAGTGTCGTAGGACCGAGGTGTGCAGGCTGAGCGGGAGCGTCTCCGTGTCCTCGTACTCGCGTCGCAGCTGGGCGAGCGAGGACCGCAGTGCGGCGAGCCGGGGCTCGTCGGGGTGCAGGACGGGCGGGAGGTCGTAGCGGTAGAGGCCCGTCGCCTCGACCGTGGCGCGGGGCAGGAAGCCGGGCTGCATGGTCAGGACGGTGCCGCGGTACTCGCTGGTGCGGGAGAAGCGGTGGACCTGGCCGGGGCGGATCCACAGGACGTCGCCGGCGCCCACCTCGTACTCGGCGAAGTCGATCATGTGGCGGACCGGGCCGCCGGAGAAGAGCATCACCACATGGAAGTCGATGCGGTGGACGCGGTGCAGGGGTGCGTCGGCGTGCCAGGTGTGGTCGCTGCCCATTGGGCCGACCTGCATGCCGACGCCGCAGACACTCAGATCGACAGGGAAGGGAAACGTTCTGATCACGTCGCCGTCACCGCCGACGTCTTGGATAGTTCTGTCCGTCATGTCCTTCTCGTGCCGCCTCAGCGTCGCTGCCGGTGTCCCACTTTCACCACAGGCTGGCACACCGGCACCTTCCCTCGTAAAAGTCAGACTTTTAGATTTGAAGACGTCCGAGCAGTTCTTCCGCTCTTACCGAGGACTTCTTGAAGATGAACGCGCACACACCTGACAGCTTCGAGTGGACCGATCTCGACCGTCGAGCCGTCGACACCGCCCGCATTCTGGCCGCTGACGCGGTCCAGAAGGTCGGCAACGGTCACCCGGGCACCGCGATGGCCCTGGCTCCCGCCGCGTACACGATCTTTCAGAAGGTGATGCGTCACGACCCCGCGGATCCCGAGTGGACCGGTCGTGACCGCTTCGTCCTCTCCCCCGGTCACACCTCGCTGACGCTGTACACGCAGTTGTACCTCGCCGGGTACGAGCTGGAGCTGGACGACCTGAAGGCCTTCCGGACGCACGGCTCGAAGACGCCTGGTCACCCCGAGTACGGGCACACGGCCGGTGTGGAGACCACGACAGGACCGCTCGGACAGGGCGTCGCGAACGCGGTGGGCATGGCGATGGCCGCCCGCTACGAGCGCGGCCTGTTCGACCCCGAGGCCCCCGAGGGCGAGTCGCCCTTCGACCACACCGTCTGGGCGATCGTCTCCGACGGCGACCTGGAGGAGGGCATCTCCGCCGAGGCCTCCTCCCTCGCGGGCCACCAGCAGCTCGGCAACCTGGTCTTCGTCTACGACGACAACCACATCTCCATCGAGGGCGACACCGCGACCGCCTTCTCCGAGGACGTCCTGAAGCGGTACGAGGCCTACGGCTGGCACACCCAGCGCATCGAGCCCTCCGCCGACGGCGACATCGACCCCCACGCGCTGTACACGGCGCTGAGGGCGGCGCAGGCCGAGACCGAGCGCCCCTCGATCATCGCGATGCGCACGATCATCGCCTGGCCCGCTCCAAACGCCCAGAACACCGAGGCCTCGCACGGTTCCGCGCTCGGCGCCGAGGAGATCGCCGCCACCAAGCGCGTCCTCGGCTTCGACCCGGAGAAGTCCTTCGAGGTCGCGGGCGACGTCATCGCGCACAGCCGCCAGGCCCTGGACCGGGGTGCCGAGGCGCACTCCGCGTGGGACAAGCAGCTCGACAAGTGGCGCGGCGCCCAGCCCGAGCGCGCGAAGCTCTTCGACCGCATCGTCGCCGGTCAGCTCCCCGAGGGCTGGGAGCAGTCCCTGCCGGTCTTCGAAGCGGGCTCCTCCGTCGCCACCCGCGCCGCCTCCGGCAAGGTCCTCCAGGCGCTTGGACCGGTCCTGCCCGAGCTGTGGGGCGGTTCCGCCGACCTGGCCGGCTCGAACAACACCACGATCGACAAGACGTCGTCCTTCCTCCCGAAGGGCAACCCGCTGCCGGAGGCCGACCCGTACGGCCGTACGATCCACTTCGGTATTCGCGAGCACTCGATGGCGGCCGAGATGAACGGCATCGCGCTGCACGGCAACACGCGTGTCTACGGCGGCACCTTCCTGGTGTTCTCCGACTACATGCGCAACGCCGTCCGCCTCTCCGCGCTGATGCAGCTCCCGGTGACGTACGTCTGGACCCACGACTCCATCGGTCTGGGCGAGGACGGTCCCACGCACCAGCCGGTCGAGCACCTCGCCTCGCTGCGCGCGATCCCGGGCCTGAACATCGTGCGCCCGGCCGACGCCAACGAGACCGCGATCGTCTGGGCCGAGATCCTCAAGCGGCACGCCACGAAGCCCGCCCCGCACGGCCTCGCCCTGACCCGTCAGGGTGTGCCGACGTACGAGCCCAACTCCGATGCTTCGCGCGGCGGTTACGTCCTCAAGGACTCCTCCACCGGGACCCCGGACGTCGTGCTCATCGCGACCGGTTCGGAGGTCCACCTCGCCGTCGAGGCGCGCGAGCAGTTGGAGGCGGAGGGCGTGGGCACCCGGGTGGTGTCGATGCCGTCCGTGGAGTGGTTCGAGGAGCAATCGCGCGAGTACCGCGACAGCGTCCTTCCGCCGTCCGTGAAGGCCCGCGTTGCGGTCGAGGCCGGGATCGGTCTCACGTGGTACCGGTTCGTGGGTGACGCAGGACGCATCGTCTCCCTCGAACACTTCGGCGCCTCCGCCGATGCAAAGACCCTGTTCGCCGAGTTCGGTTTCACCGCCGAGAACGTCGCCGCAGCTGCCAAGGAATCCCTCGCCGCCGCGCGCGGTTGATCCGATCGCCAGAAAGAAGATGATCACAGTGACCGAAGTGACCGCCACCGCGGGAGCTCTCAAGCGCCTGTCCGACGAGGGCGTCTCCATCTGGCTGGACGACCTGTCGCGCAAGCGGATCGAGTCCGGCAACCTCGCCGAACTCGTCGACACCAGGAACGTCGTCGGTGTCACCACCAACCCCTCCATCTTCCAGGCCGCCATCGGCTCCGGCGAGGGTTACGAGGAGCAGCTCGCCGACCTGGCCGTGCGCAAGGTGACGGTCGAAGAGGCCGTACGGATGATGACCACCGCCGACGTCCGCGCCGCCGCCGACATCCTGCGCCCGGTCTACGACGCGACCGACGGCCGGGACGGCCGGGTCTCCATCGAGGTCGACCCGCGCCTCGCCCACAACACCAAGGCGACCATCGCCGAGGCCAAGCAGCTCTCCTGGCTGGTGGACCGTTCCAACGTGATGATCAAGATCCCGGCGACGAAGGCTGGTCTCCCGGCGATCACCGAGGTCATCGGCGAGGGCATCAGCGTCAACGTCACGCTGATCTTCTCCCTGGAGCGTTACCGCGAGGTCATGGACGCCTACCTGGCCGGCCTGGAGAAGGCACGCGCCGCGGGCATCGACCTGGCGACCATCCACTCCGTGGCCTCCTTCTTCGTCTCCCGCGTCGACTCCGAGATCGACAAGCGCCTCACCGCGATCGGCACGGACGAGGCTCTCGCCCTCAAGGGCAAGGCGGCGCTCGCCAACGCGCGGCTCGCCTACGAGGCGTACGAGGACGTCTTCTCCTCGGACCGTTGGACCGTTCTCGCGGGCTCGAAGGCCAACAAGCAGCGCCCCCTGTGGGCCTCGACCGGCGTGAAGGACCCGTCGTACAAGGACACCCTGTACGTCGACGAGCTGGTCGCGCCCGGCACGGTCAACACCATGCCGGAGGCGACGCTGAACGCCACCGCCGACCACGGTGACATCCACGGCGACACGGTGACCGGCGGCTACGCGCAGGCCCGCGCCGACCTGGACGCCGTAGAACGGCTCGGGATCTCGTACGACGTCGTCGTCAAGCAGTTGGAGGACGAGGGCGTCGCCAAGTTCGAGGTGGCCTGGCAGGACCTGCTGGACGCCGTCGCGAAGTCGCTGAGCGGCAAGGGGGTCGACGGGGAATGACCGAGGAACTTCCCGGAACGAAACCGGCCGAAGCAGCCGATGCTGCCGAAGCGGCGGTGCAGGCACTGACCGTCGAGGAACTCACCGACGCCCTGGCCGCCGACTGGGACAACCCGCTGCGTGACCCCCGCGACCGCCGGCTCCCCCGTATCGCGGGCCCGTCCGGGCTGGTCATCTTCGGGGTCACCGGAGACCTGTCCCGCAAGAAGCTGATGCCGGCCGTCTACGACCTGGCCAACCGCGGCATGCTGCCGCCGGGCTTCTCACTCGTCGGGTTCGCCCGGCGGGACTGGGAGGACCAGGACTTCGCGCAGGTGGTGCACGACTCGGTGCGCGAGCACTCCCGGACCGAGTTCCGCGAGGAGGTCTGGCAGCAGCTCGCCGAGGGCATGCGGTTCATCCCGGGCGACTTCGACGACGACACGGCGTTCAAGCAACTGCGCGCGGCCGTCGACGAGTTGGACACGTCCCGGGGTACCAGCGGTAACTACGCGTTCTATCTCTCCGTACCGCCGAAGTTCTTCCCGAAGGTCGTCCAGCAGCTGAAGAAGCACGGCCTGGCGACGGCCGCCGAGGGTTCCTGGCGGCGCGCGGTCATCGAGAAGCCGTTCGGGCGCGACCTGAAGAGCGCGCGCGAGCTGAACAAGATCGTGCACGAGGTGTTCGACCCGGACCAGGTGTTCCGCATCGACCACTACCTCGGCAAGGAGACCGTCCAGAACATCCTGGCGCTGCGCTTCGCCAACCAGATGTACGAGCCCATCTGGAACCGGTCCTACGTCGACCACATCCAGATCACGATGGCCGAGGACATCGGCATCGGCGGGCGCGCCGGCTACTACGACGGCATCGGTTCGGCCCGTGACGTCATCCAGAACCACCTGCTTCAGCTGATGGCGCTCACCGCCATGGAGGAGCCGATCGCCTTCGACGAGGAGGCGCTGCTCACCGAGAAGCTCAAGGTGCTGAAGTCGGTGCGGCTGCCCGAGAAGCTGGGCGAGCACACGGTGTTCGGGCAGTACGCGGAGGGCTGGCAGGGCGGCGAGAAGGTCGTCGGCTACCTCCAGGAGGACGGCATCGACCCGCAGTCGAAGACCGACACCTACGCGGCCGTCAAGCTGGAGGTGGACAACCGCCGCTGGGCGGGCATCCCCTTCTACCTGCGCACCGGCAAGCGGCTCGGGCGGCGCGTGACGGAGATCGCGGTGGTGTTCCAGCGCGCCCCGCACTCCCCCTTCGACTCCAGCGCCACCGAGGAGTTGGGCCAGAACGCGATCGTCATCCGCGTGCAGCCCGACGAGGGCATGACGGTCCGGTTCGGCTCCAAGGTGCCGGGCACCTCGATGGAGATCCGGGACGTGTCCATGGACTTCGCCTACGGCGAGTCGTTCACGGAGTCGAGCCCGGAGGCGTACGAGCGGCTCATCCTGGATGTGCTGCTCGGCGACGCCAACCTGTTCCCGCGCCACCAGGAAGTGGAAGAGTCCTGGAAGATCCTCGACCCGATCGAGGAGTACTGGGCGCAGAACGGCAAGCCCGCGCAGTACTCCTCGGGCAGTTGGGGTCCCGAGGAGGCGGACGAGATGCTCGCACGAGACGGACGGAGCTGGCGCAGGCCATGAAGATCGACCTGAGCGACACCACGGCAAGCAAGATCAACAAGGCGCTGGTGCAGGGTCGCCGCGACATCGGCACCCCTGCCGTGGGCATGGTCCTGACGATGGTCATCGTCACGGACGAGGAGAACGCCTACGACTCGATCAAGGCGGCCGAGGAGGCCTCGCACGAGCACCCCTCGCGCACCCTGGTCGTCATCAAGCGGCACGCCCGCACCCCGCGCGACCGCACCAACTCGCACCTCGACGCCGAGGTCCGGGTGGGCACCGACGCCGGCACCGGCGAGACGGTCGTGCTGCGGACCTACGGCGAGGTGTCCGACCACGCCGACTCCGTGGTGCTGCCGCTGCTGCTGCCGGACGCACCGGTCGTCGTGTGGTGGCCGGCGGAGGCTCCCGCGGTCCCGGCGAAGGACCCGCTGGGCGCCCTCGCGCAGCGCCGGATCACCGACCTGTACGCGGCGGCGAACCCCATCGAGGCCCTGGACTCCCGTGCCCGTGCCTACGCGCCCGGCGACACCGACCTCGCCTGGACCCGGCTGACCCCGTGGCGCTCGATGCTGGCGGCGGCCCTGGACCAGGCCAAGTCGAAGATCACCTCGGGTGCGGTGGAGAGCGAGGCCGACAACCCGGCCGCCGAGCTGCTGGCCCGCTGGCTGGAGGCACGCCTCAAGGTGAAGATCGACCGCGTGGTCACCGCGGGGCCGGTCATCACGGCCGTCCGCCTCGGCACCGGGGCCGGTGAGGTCGTCATCGACCGTCCCGAGGGCCCGCTGGCCACGCTGTCCCTGCCCGGGCAGCCGTCCCGCACCCTCGCGCTGAAGGTCCGCACGACCTCCGAACTGATCGCCGAGGAGCTGCGGCGCCTCGACGCCGACGAGATGTACGCCATCGCCCTCCGGGCCGAGGGCACCAAGGAGACCCCTTCTCATGTCTGACTCCCCCAAGCTCACCCGGCGACCGGAGTGGGCCGCGCTGGAGGACCACCGCGCGGGTCAACTGCACCCGCAGTTGCGTGAGTTGTTCGCGGCGGACCCGGGGCGCGCGGAGCGGTACGTGGTCACCGTCGGCGATCTGCGCATCGACTACTCCAAGCACCTGATCACGGACGAGACCCTCGCCCTGCTCCAGGAACTGGCCACCGCCACCGGCGTGTTCGACCTCCGCGATGCCATGTTCCGGGGCGAGAAGATCAACGTCACCGAGGACCGCGCGGTCCTGCACACCGCGCTGCGCGCCCCGCGTGACGCGGTGATCGAGGTCGACGGCGAGAACGTGGTGCCCCAAGTGCACGCCGTGCTCGACAAGATGGCCGGCTTCGCGAACCGCGTCCGCTCCGGCGAGTGGACCGGCCACACGGGCCGTCGTATCCGCAATGTCGTCAACATCGGCATCGGCGGCTCGGACCTGGGTCCGGCGATGGCCTACGAGGCGCTCCGCGCGTTCACCGACCGGTCGTTGACGGTGCGGTTCGTGTCGAACGTGGACGGCGCCGACCTGCACGAGGCGACCCGCGACCTGGACCCGGCGGAGACGCTGTTCATCGTCGCGTCGAAGACGTTCACCACGATCGAGACGATCACCAACGCGACGTCCGCCCGGACGTGGCTGCTTGAGGGTCTCGGTGGCGACGACAAGGCCGTGGCGAAGCACTTCGTGGCGCTGTCGACGAATGCCGGGAAGGTGTCGGACTTCGGCATCGACACGGACAACATGTTCGAGTTCTGGGACTGGGTCGGCGGACGCTACTCGTACGACTCGGCCATCGGACTGTCGCTGATGATCGCCATCGGCCCGGACCGTTTCCGCGAGATGCTCGACGGTTTCCACCTCGTCGACGAGCACTTCCGCACCGCGCCCGCCGAGGCCAACGCGCCGCTGCTCCTTGGGCTGTTGGGCGTCTGGTACGGCAACTTCTTCGACGCACAGTCGCACGCGGTACTGCCGTACTCGCACTATCTCTCCAAGTTCACCGCCTACTTGCAGCAGCTGGACATGGAGTCCAACGGCAAGTCGGTGGACCGGGACGGTAATCCGGTGGAGTGGCAGACCGGCCCGGTGGTGTGGGGTACGCCCGGCACGAACGGGCAGCACGCCTACTACCAACTCATCCACCAGGGCACGAAGTTGATCCCGGCGGACTTCATCGGCTTCGTGAACCCGGTCGCCGAGCTGAGCGAGGGGCTGAAGGCGCAGCACGACCTGCTGATGGCCAACTTCTTCGCCCAGACACAGGCGTTGGCGTTCGGCAAGACACCGGACGAGGTGCGCGCGGAGGGTGTGCCGGACGAGCTGGTGCCGCACAAGACGTTCAAGGGCAACCACCCCACGACCACGATCCTGGCCCGCGAACTGACCCCCTCGGTGCTCGGGCAGCTCATCGCGCTGTACGAGCACAAGGTGTTCGTCCAGGGCGCGGTCTGGAACATCGACTCCTTCGACCAGTGGGGCGTCGAACTGGGCAAGGTCCTCGCCAAGCGCGTCGAACCCGCCCTGAGCGAGGGCGCCGACGTGCCCGGTCTCGACTCCTCCACCGCCGCGCTCGTGGCCACCTACCGGACGCTCCGTAATTCCCAGGATTCTCAGGAAGTGAACTGACATGCAGCTCGGACTGATCGGCCTCGGCAAGATGGGCGGCAACATGCGCGAGCGCATCCGCCTCGCGGGCCACACCGTCATCGGCTACGACCGCAACCCCGAAGTGACCGACGTCGAGAGCCTCGCCGAACTGGTCGACAAGCTCGAAGCGCCGCGCACGGTATGGGTGATGGTCCCGGCCGGCGCCCCGACCCAGTCGGTCGTCGACGAGCTGGGCGAGCTGCTCCAGCCCGGCGACGTCATCGTGGACGGCGGCAACTCCCGCTGGACGGACGACGAGAAGCACGCCGAGGAGCTGGGTGCCAAGGGCATCGGCTTCGTCGACGCGGGCGTCTCCGGCGGCGTGTGGGGCCTCAAGAACGGCTACGCGCTGATGGTCGGCGGCGACGTCAAGAACATCGCGAAGGTGCAGCCGATCTTCGACGCGCTCAAGCCGGAGGGCGAGTTCGGCTTCGTGCACGCCGGCAAGGTCGGCGCCGGGCACTTCTCGAAGATGGTTCACAACGGCATCGAGTACGCCATGATGCAGGCGTACGCCGAGGGTTGGGAGCTGCTGGAGAAGGTCCACTCCGTCACGGACGTGCGGGAGGTGTTCCGCTCCTGGCAGGAGGGCACCGTCATCCGCTCGTGGCTGCTCGACCTGGCGGTCAACGCCCTTGACGGCGATGAGCACTTGGACAAGCTGCGCGGTTTCGCGGAGGACTCCGGCGAGGGCCGGTGGACTGTCGAGGCGGCCATCGACAACGCGGTGCCGCTGCCCGCGATCACGGCCTCCCTCTTCGCGCGGTTCGCGTCGCGGCAGGACGACTCGCCGCAGATGAAGATGATCGCGGCGCTGCGCAACCAGTTCGGCGGTCACGCCGTCGAGTCCAAGTAGGCGCGCCGTGGGGGATCTTCTGCTGGTCCGCCACGGCGAGACGGAGTGGAGCGTGTCGGGCCAGCACACCAGTTGGACCGACCTGCCCCTCACCCAGCACGGCGAGGAACAGGCCAAGTCCCTCGCTCCGCTCCTCTCGGACCGGACCTTCGCGCTCGCACTGACCAGCCCGCTCGACCGCGCGATACGCACCGCCGGACTCGCGGGCATCACCGGGGCCGTACCCGACCCCGACCTGCACGAGTGGGACTACGGCGCCTACGAGGGCGTCACCACCGTCGACATCCACCGCACCCGCCCCGACTGGTACTTGTGGACCGACGGGGTGCCGCCGGGCCCTGCCGGACACCCGGGTGAGTCTCCGGACGAGGTCGGCGCCCGTGCCGACCGGGTGCTGAAGCGGGTGGACACCGCGCTGGTGGACGGTGACGTGGTCCTCGTGGCCCACGCCCACTTCCTGCGTGTCCTCACGGCCCGCCGACTGGGCCTGCCGACGGCGGACGGCCGCCTGTTCCAACTGGCCACCGGCACGGTCAGCCGCCTCTCCACCGAGCACGACCGCCCGGTGATCGCGGAGTGGAACACCCGCCCGTAACAGCGGCACAACTCCCTGGCCCGGACCGCGCGTTGACGCGCGGCCCGGGCCGTTGTCGTCCCCTGTGCCGACGGCCTCGGCGCGGCTAGAGTCCCGCTTGATGGAGATCAACGATCTGACACCGGCCGAGGAACAGGTGTGGCGGGCCTTCCCGTTGGGCGAGTCCGTGGACTTCCGTACGGCGCGGGACGAGGACATCGGCCTCGGCGACAGCTGGGGGCCCGAACGGACCGTGCGCGCCGAGGTGTTGCGGGCATTGCTGCTCAACGGACCGCAGGAAGCGGGTGAGATAGCGTCCCTGAGCCTGGCGGGCGCCCGGATCAGTGGCAGGCTCGATCTCCAGTACGCGACGATCGACCACCCGGTCCGGCTGCGGTACTGCCACTTCGACGAGGCCCTCCGCTGCCACGCGGCCCGGCTGCGTGAGCTCAACCTCGGCGACTCCGTGCTGCCCGGGCTGACCGCCCACGCGATGCGGGTCGACGGCGTCCTGCGGCTGACCCGGGCCCGGTTCCGCGGAGTGGTGCGGCTCGCCGGGGCGAAGATCGCCGGGAGCCTGTACATGGAGAGCGCGGAGATCATCGCTCCGGACGCGGAGGAGCCGGTGCTCCAGCTCAACCAGGCGGCCGTAGGCGACGATCTCCGGGCGACCGGACTGCGGACGCGTGGTCAGATACGGCTCAGCGGCGCGAGTGTCGCCGGGTCGGTCAACCTCAACACGGCGCACCTCTCCAACCCGGGAGACTCCGCCGTCGACGCCGAGATCCTCACCGTGGAGGGCAACGTCCTCGTCCGGGAGGCCCGCGTGGACGGCTGGGTGGGCCTGCGCGGAGCCCGGATCGCGGGCCGGCTGGACCTGTCGTACTCGACCCTGTCGAACCCCGGCGGTCCCGTACTGCTGGCGAGCAGCACCACCATGGGGGAACTCTGGCTGCGCGCGAGCCCGCCCATGCAGGGGGGACTCGTGCTGCGCAGCGCCCAGATCGACGTCCTGCTGCTGGAGCCGGAGGTCCTGCCGGCGCAGGTCTTCCTCACCAGCCTCACCTACACCTCGCTCATCCCGCACGAGCCCGCCGACCGCCGGCTGACCATGCTGGAGCGCGACGGCGACGGCTATGTCCCGCACGCCTACGAGGAGTTGGCCGCCGCGTATCGCCGCGTCGGCGACGACTACGCGGCTCGCAACGTCCAACTGGCCAAGCAGCGCCGCCTGCGCGGCACCCTCCGCTGGTACTACCGGATCTGGGGCTACGCCCAGGACACCACCGTCGGCTACGGCTTCCGCCCGCTGCGCGCCTGCACCTGGCTGCTGTCGCTGCTGGCGATCGGCTCCATCGCCTACGGCCTGCACCAGCCCCCCGCCCTCAAGCCGTCCGAGGCCCCGCACTTCAACCCGGTGTTCTACACGCTCGACCTGCTGCTGCCGGTGATCTCCTTCGGCCAGGAGGAGGCGTTCGCGCCGGTCGGCGGGTACCAGTACCTCGCCTACGCCCTGATCATCACCGGCTGGATCCTGGCCACGACGGTCGTCACCGGTGTGACCAGGACCGTCAGCCGCCAGTGAGCCGCTTCGCCGTGTGCTGGGCGGCCAGCCGCACCGGCGCGTTCCGGGCGCCGTAACCGCGGTGGCCCGGCTCGCGCTGGACCAGCTCGAAGAAGACCCGCCCGACGGTCCGGGTGTAGCAGTGCCGGAACTCGCCGCCCGCGTCCCGGTCGTAGAGGATGCCGAGGTCCTCGTACGTCTCCAACTCGCCCTCGGTGAAGTCGAATCGGGCCGCGAGGTCGTCGTAGTAGTTCGCGGGCATCCGCAGCAGTTGCCCGCCGGACTCGCGGAAACGGCGGGCCGCGGTGACCACGTCCTCGGTGGCGAGGGCGATGTGCTGGGCGTGGGCGCCGTCCTCGCTCGGGGCCGCGCCGACGCTCAGGGCGATACGGACGCTGCCGTCGGGGGTGGTCACGGCGCGGCTGCGCAGCAGGCCGTAGGGGTCGGCGACGTCGACGCTCTCCTGTGCGTGGAGGCCGAGGACGCTGCGGTGGAAGAGAGTCGCCTCGTCGAAGTGGTGCCAGGGCTGGGTGAGGGCGAGGTGGTCGATGCGCTGGACGCCTGTCCCTGCGGGCAGTTGGCCGGTGGTGTCGGTGAAGTCGGCCCGCCAGCCCGGGAGTTCGGGGGTGGTGCGGGCGCAGAAGAAGAGTTCCGTGCCGTCCGGTGCGGCCACGGCGTCGAGTTGGGCGTCACCGGGTGCGCGGCGGCGGGGCAGGACCGGCGCGAGGAGGGCCTCGGCGCGGCGGGCGGCGCCCTCCGGGTCGGGTGATTCGAGGCCGATCGCCGCGAGGGCGGTGCCGTCCCGTCGCAGGGCGGGGCCGGTGTTGACCAGGATGCGGGCCTCGCCCTGCTGCCAGAGGTCCACCGGTTTGCCGTGGTGGCGGGCCGTGCGGGCGAAGCCGAGGGCGCCGAGCAGGGCCGAGACGGGTTCCGCGTCGGGCGTGACGAGTTCGGCGAAGGCTATGCCCGTGGGGATCACCGGGGCGGGCAGAGCGGCCACGCCGACCGTCTCCTGAAGGACCAGCAGGGAGCGTTGGGCGTCGACCGCCGTGGGGCCCGCTTCCGCTTGCCGGAACACGTCGTTGAAGATCTCCAGCGAGAGCGGGCCGTCGTAACCCGCGCTCAGGACGTGCCGCAGGAGTCCGGCGACGTCGAAGCCGCCCTGGCCGGGGAAGCAGCGGTAGTGGCGGCTCCACTGGAGGACGTCCATCGCGAGGAGCGGGGCGTCGGCGAGCTGGAGGAAGAAGATCTTCTCGCCGGGGATGTCTTCGATGCCCTTGGGGTCGGAGCCGCGGGACAGGATGTGGAAGCTGTCGAGGCAGGTGCCGAGTGCCGGGTGGCCGGCCGCCTCGACGATGCGCCAGGCGTGGTCGTACGTGCTGACGTGCCGTCCCCAGGCGAGCGCCTCGTAGGCGACGCGGACGCCGAACTCCTGCGCCAGGTCGGCCAGTTGGCTGAGCTGGGCGGCGGCGAGCGCGTCGTCGTCCTCGGCGAGGGGGGAGACGCTGGAGCAGACGAGGACGGTGTCGGTGCCGAGCCTGCGCATGAGCTCGAACTTGTGCCGGGCGCGGCGCAGGTTGCGGGCGAACTCGGCCTCGGGCACCGCTTCGATGTCCCGCATCGGCTGGTAGAGGTCGATGGTCAGGCCGAGGTCGGCGCACCGGGCGCGGATCTCCTCGGGCGTCAACGGGCTGGCGAGAAGGTCGTTCTCGAAGATCTCGACGCCGTCGAAGCCGGCCCGGGAGGCGGCGGTGAGTTTCTCGGTGAGGGAACCGCTGAGGGAGACGGTGGCGATGGACGTGCGCATCGGGGTACCTCTCAATTTCGCTGCGGGCACGGCTATTTGGGCGCGGGCACGGCACCGGCCAACTCGGCGATGTCCGCGAGCATGCGGGTGCTGTCGGGTTCCCGGCCGGTGAACAGGCGGAACGCGTCCGCCGCCTGGAAGACGGCCATACCGCCGCCGTCGAGGGTGGCGCAGCCCAACGCGCGGGCGGTGTTCAGCAGTTGGGTCTCCAGCGGGCGGTAGACCACTTCGGCGACCCACAGCGCGGAGTGCAACAGGCTTGGAGGGAAGGGCAGTCCGGGGTGGGCGGCCATCCCGGTGGGCGTGGCGTGGACGAGGCCGTCGGCGGCTGCGAGCAGGCCGGGCAGCCGGTCGGGGGCGGCGCCGACGGCACGGCCCGGGCCGAAGTGGCGGTTCAGGGAGTCGGCGAGGGCGGTGGACCGTTCCGGCAGCGCGTCGACGACGGTGACGCGCTCGGCGCCGAGGGTGAGCGTGGCGTGCGCGACGGCCGCGCCCGCGCCGCCCGCGCCGAGCTGGACGACACGTTCCATGGGCGCGTCGGGCAGTCCGCGCGCGAAGGAGGCGGCGAAGCCGGTGACGTCCGTGTTGTGGCCGATCGCGCGGCCGTCCGCCGCGAAGACGACGGTGTTGACCGCGCCGAGCGCCTCGGCCTGCGGGGCGAGCCCGTCGAGGTGCTCGATGACGAGCTGCTTGCAGGGGTGGGTGATGTTGAGCCCGTCGAAGCCCAGGTCGCGGGCGGCCCGCACGAGATCGCCGACCGCTTCCGGGCCGACGCCGAGCACGTCGATGTCGATGAGCCGGTACAGATAGCGCAGCCCCTGCCGGTCGGCCTCGCGTTCGTGCAGGGCCGGGCTGAGGGAGGGCCCGATGCCGGCACCGATCAGCCCGACGAGATACGAGTCCTTGAAGACGTCGGCCACGGTGGCCCTCCTGAGCGGCTCACTTATGTACGAACTAGTACGTTAGCTATATCAGCATCGCGCGGCCCCGGGAAGCCCCCGGCCGGCAACCGGCCCACCCGCCACCGGCCCCGCCTTCTACAATCGGCCGCACACCGCGCCCGCGCCCGAAGGAAGCCAAGGAACCCGATGACCAGCGTCGAAGAACCGGCACGACCGAACGGGCGCATCCGTGACGCCGCCCGCACCAAGGCCGAGATCCTCGACGTGGCCACCCACGAGTTCGCCCGGGCCGGCTACGACGGCGCCCGCGTCGACGAGATCGCCGCCCGCACCCGCACCACCAAGCGGATGATCTACTACTACTTCGGCGGCAAGGAACAGCTCTTCACGGCCGTCCTGGAACGGTCCTACGGCGTGATCCGCGAGGCCGAACGCGGCCTGGACGTCGAGCACCTGGACCCGGTCGCGGCCATCCGCCGGCTCGCGGAGCTAACCTTCGACCACCACGAGCAGCACCCGGACTTCATCCGCCTGGTGTCCATCGAGAACATCCACGGCGCCGAGCACATCGCCGCCTCCGAGAAGCTCGGGAAGATCGGCTCGCCCGCCCTCGACGTGATCCGCCGCATCCTGGAGGCGGGGCAGAAGTCCGGCCTGTTCACCGCCGACGTGGACGCCGTCGACCTGCACGCGATGATCAGTTCCTTCTGCTTCTTCCGGGTCGCCAACCGGCACACCTTCGGCGCCCTGTTCGGCCGCGACCTGGTGGCGCCGGAGCAGCGCGAGCACTACCGGACGATGCTGGGCGACATGGTGATCGCCTATCTGACGGCGGAGCGGGCGACGGACTGAGCGGCGAGATCCTTCGGTACGGCCTCTTGACACCCGGGAAACGTGAGCGCAACATCCGTAGCCAACCGCTACTAACTACCCAGTGGGTTAATTAGCCGGGCAGCACCGCGGCATCCTGCGCAGCCGTCCCGTCATCCCCGCCGTCCCGTCATCCCGCCGTCCCGTCACCCCAGGGATCCGGCATCTCTCCCCCGCCGCTCACTCCACCTACGGTGGAGTTCCCCCGAAGGAGCAAGCCGTGTCCGTCCCCGCCAAAGCCGTCGGGCAACCGAAAAAGGCCGCGACCGCCGCCTGGATCGGCAGCGCCCTGGAGTACTACGACTTCTTCATCTACGGCAGTGCCGCCGCGCTGATCTTCCCGAAGGTCTTCTTCGACGACTCGGACCCGGCGACGGCGACCCTGCTCTCCCTCGCCACCTTCGGTGTCGCCTACGCGGCCCGGCCGGTCGGCGCGCTGTTCCTCGGGCACTTCGGCGACCGGGTCGGCCGCAAGAAGATCATGATCTTCACGCTGCTGCTGATGGGCCTGTCGACGTTCCTCATCGGCTGCCTGCCCACGCGGGGCCAAGTCGGCACGCTCGCCCCGGTGTTGCTCGTTCTGTGCCGGGTCCTCCAGGGCATCTCGGCGGCGGGCGAGCAGGCGAGTGCCAGTTCCATGACACTGGAGCACGCGCCGGCGGACCGGCGCGGCTTCTTCACCAGTTTCACGCTGGGCGGCACCCAGGGCGGCCAGCTGATCGCCACGCTCGTGTTCCTCGCCGTCGCTCAACTCCCGGACAAACAGCTGCTGTCATGGGGTTGGCGCGTCCCGTTCTGGGCGAGCGTGCTGGTCGCGGTCGCGGGCTACTTCATCCGCCGCAACCTCCAGGAGACCCCGGCCTTCGCCGAGCAGGCGGCGACCGAGGGCGTCGTGAAACTGCCGCTGGTGGTACTGCTGCGCGAGCACTGGGCGGACGTCCTGCGAGTGATCGCGGGCGCGCTCATCGCCTCCGTCTCGACGATCTTCACGGTGTGGGCGCTGGCCTACGCGACCAGCGACGCCGTCGGCATGTCCCGCTCGTCGATGCTGTGGGTGGGCGCGCTGGCCAACCTCGTCGCGCTCGCCGCGATCCCCCTGTGGGCCACGCTCTCCGACCGCATCGGCCGCCGCCCGGTGTACCTGATCGGCGCGGTCGGCAGCGCGATCACGATGTTCCTCTACCTGTGGGCGATCTCGACGGGCTCCTACGCCCTCATCCTGATCCTCGGTATCGTCACCTTCGGCGTCGTCTACAGCGCCGCGAACGGCGTGTGGCCCTCCTTCTACGGCGAGATGTTCCCGACCCGGGTCCGGCTGTCCGGCATGGCGATCGGCACCCAGATAGGTTTCGCCGTGGCCGGGTTCGCGGTCACGTTCGCCGCGCAGATCGCGGGTCCTGACGGCACGGACTGGTCCTCCGTGGCCCTGTTCACGGCGGCCCTGTGCGTCCCGCCGGTCATCGCCGCGCTCTCGGCCCGCGAGACCCACACGGTCCCGACGGAACTGCTCGGCACCCGCTCGCCCCGCGAGGCGTCCGAGCCGGAGACGGTGACGGCCTGACCGTCATCACCCGCCAAGTACCGCACCCCCGGGCCTCGTTGCCCGGGGGTTTCGGTTTCGGGGCCGTCTGGACCGGTCCAAGCTTTCCCTGTACGCGGGCACCCCGTTGACAGATGACGTTTCGCGCAAGAACATCGGCCGGAACGAGCAGAAAAGAACAGCGCCGCTACCGCCGAGGGAGGGGTCCCCGCGTGCCCCGGCCGATTTCAGGGGCGGCCGGTGCACGCGGGCCGGGGGCCGACTGTCGTTGCCCGCCCCACCGGCCGTCCCGGGGCCGACGGCCCCGGACACCGCACCGATGGCGCCCGTGGACAGCCGATCCATCGCCTCGTGCGCACCCCCGTCGTCCGCTCCCCGCACAGCGGATCAACCTTGGTGCCGGTGAAGGCTGGTGACGATGCGTCACCCTTCGTCGGCACGCTTCGCAATGCCGTACGCCCGCTCCACCCGCAACCGCAGCACCAGCCGCCGGTCCCGCACCATCGCCGCCCGGTAGTCGTCCCAGTCCGGATGCTCGCCGAGGACGTCGCGGTAGAGCCGGATGAGCTCCTCGACCGTGTCGTCGTGCGGGTCGGCGGCGACCGGGGTGAGGTCGGCGGTGCCCTCGGCGACCGTGAAGGCCCACCGGTCGGAGCTGGTCACGTGGTAGGAGGCGCGGGGGTCCCGGCGCAGGTTGCGGGTCTTGGCGCGGTCGTCGGTGATCGACACACGGATGATCCGCTCGTCGGGGTAGTAGGCGTGGCTGACGTTCGACAGCTGGGGCCGGCCGTCCTTCTTGAGGGTGACCAGTACCCCGCCGTGGCCCTCGGAGAGCAGCCGGAGGAGTGCGTCCTGCGTCGCGTCGTGAGTCATGCGTTCATCAACCGTGTGAAGCAGGTCACGCATTCCCCGACCCGGGAGCCGACGGGTAGACACTGTCTACCAATCGCTGGTAGACAGTGTCTATGAGCATGAACGAACCGGAAGCCGGACTACGAGGCCGCCTGGTCGACGTCGGTGTGGAGCTGGTGGCCCAGGAGGGTGCGCAGGCGTTGACGCTGCGCGAGATCGCCCGGCGGGCCGGCGTCTCGCACGGCGCGCCCCGCCGCTACTTCCCCACCCATGTGGAGCTGCTGTCCGCGATCGCCCGCCGGGGCTTCGCCCAGCTCGCGGACCGGGCGACGGCCGCGTCCGGCGACGGTACGGCGCCCCCGCGCGCCCAACTGGAGACACTGGGCCGGGTCTATCTGGAGTTCGCGCTCGACAACCCCGGCATGTACGAGTTGATGTTCCGTCACGACCTGCTGGAGAGCGGTCACTTGGGGCTGCGGGACACCAGCCTGCCGCTGTTCGGCGTCCTGGTGGACCTGGTCGGCCGGGCCCGCCCCGACGGGGACGCCCGCCTGGTCGCGGGCGCGTTGTGGGCGAACCTGCACGGCGTCGCCCAGCTCTGGCGCTGGGGCAGCCTCCAACTCGCCACCGGCGCCGACGACTTCACACCCCTGCTGCGGTCGGCCCTCGACGCGCACCTCGGTCCGGAGACCACCCGATGACGGTCCGACGAAGGCTCGTGCTGGCGAGCAGTGCGGCGGGTGCGGCGATCGTCGCGCTGGACGGGACCGTGCTGACCGTCGTACAGCCGACCCTGCAACGGGAGTTGGGGGCGTCGCTCGCGCAGGTCCAGTGGACGAGCACCGCGTATCTGGTCGCCGTGGCGAGCCTGTTGGTGTCGGCCGGGCGGATCGGGGACCGGTACGGGCATCAGCGGGTGTTCGGGCTCGGCATGCTCGGCTTCGGTCTCGCCTCGGCCGGGATCGGGCTGGCGCCCGGGGTGGGGTGGGTGATCGGACTCCGGGTCGTCCAGGGGGTGTTCGGGGCGCTGCTCCAGCCGGCCACGCTCGGCATGCTCCGTGCCGCGTTCCCGCCCGACCGGCTCGGCATGCCCATCGCCGTACGCACGAGTGTGATCGGAATCGCGGCCGCCGCCGGGCCGTTGGTGGGCGGGGCGTTGGTGGGCGCGGTGGGCTGGCGGGCCGTGTTCTTCCTCAACGTCGTGCCCTCGCTCGTGTTCGGCGTGCTCGCGCTGACCGTTCGGGGCCCGCAGCGCACAGGAGCAGCCACCGTCCGGTTCGATCTACCCGGCGCCCTGCTCCTCGCACTCTCCCTCGCCTCTCTCATCCAGGCGCTGGTGGACCTCCCCGGTTCGGCCGCCGGGCTGGCCGTGTCGGCGCTGGCAGGCCTCGCCTTCGTACGCCATGAACGCCGTACCGCACATCCGCTGCTGCCGCCGGACGTCGTCGGGTCGGCGGCGATCCGCGGGGCGCTCGGGATGCTGCTCGCGGCGTCGGCCGCCTTCTCCGGGACGCTGTTCGTCGTCACCTATTTCCTGCAGGACACGATGGGACTTGGCCCGTTCCAAAGCGCCCTCCGAGGGCTGCCGTTGGCCGCCGCGATGGTGCTCGCGGCACCCGTGACCGCCGTGGTGCTGCGCCGGGTCGGGGCCCGTTCCACGGCCGGCGTGGCGATGGTGGTCGTAGCCCTGGCTGTTCTCGTGCTGTCGCGGGCGTCGGGCACGATCACGGTATGTGCGGGATTCGCCCTGCTCGGGGCCGGGTTTGGAACGGTCATGGTGGCGGCGACCCAAGTGGTCGTGCGGGAGGCCGCCGTGGAGTCGGCCGGGGTGGCGGGCGGGCTCAAGCAGACCGCGGCGAACGTGGGTCCGACGCTGGGGGTCGCGGCCGGAAGCGCACTGATGGCCGGAAGTGGCCGGGAGCCGGCGCTCGGAATCCTCGCCGCGGTGGCCCTGACCGGCGCTCTCGCCTGTCTCGTACTGCCCGGGCGGACAGTCGCGTCGCTCACACATCCCCCCGTTACAGGAGACCGCGCAGGTGTTCCTGCGCGACGATGAGTTCCGAGGTGTCCGGGGCCGGGTATGCGGGACCCCACCTCGTGAACGCAATTCGGAGGAGAGCCATGGCACAGCTGCGACAAGAGGTCGACCCGGACGAGGTCGGACTGGATCACAAGGCGCTGGACCGCCTGGACCAGCACTTCGCCCACTACGTCGACGTGGAGCGCCTGCCGGGCTTCCTGGTGTCCGTGGCCCGCGGCGGTCGCGTCGCCCACCTCACCGCCCACGGGCACCGCGATGTCGCGGCGCAACTCCCTGTGACGCCGGACACGTTGTACCGGATCTACTCCATGACCAAACCGGTCACCGCGGTCGCCGCGCTGATCCTGATGGAGGAGGGCAAGCTCTCCCTGGACGACCCGGTCGGCCGTCACCTTCCGGCCTTCGCCGACATGCGGGTCTACGACAGCGGCTCCGGCGCCGACGTCAGGACCCGGCCGGTGGAGCAGCCGATGCTGATCCGCCACCTGATGACCCACACCTCGGGCCTGACCTTCGCCTTCTACCACTCGCACCCGGTCGACGCCCTGTACCGGGAGGCGCACTTGGAGTCGTCCGTGCCGCCCGGCGCGAACCTCGCCGAGACGATCGACATCTACGCGAGCCTGCCGCTCCAGTTCGAGCCGGGCACCCAGTGGAACTACTCCGTCGCCTCCAACGTCCTGGGCCGCGTCATCGAGGTGGTGTCCGGGCAGCGGCTCGACGAGTTCTTCGCCGAGCGCATCTTCCAGCCGCTCGGCATGCCGGACGCCGGCTTCCAGGTCCCGGACGAAAAGGCGGGCAGGCTCTCCGAGTTGTACGGCGACGCCGACGGCGGCGGTATCGAGCCGATCGCCGGGCTGCCGCTGCGGGGCGGCCGGCCGCGGTTCCTGTCGGGCAGCGGCGGGATGGCGGCGAGCCCCTACGACGTGCACCGGTTCGCGGAGTTCCTGCGGTGCCGGGGCGAACTCGACGGCACCCGGCTGCTCGCGCCCGAGACGGTCGACCTCATGGCCAGCAACCACCTCCCCGGCGGCGCCGACATGCGCGCCTTCGGCAGCCCCGCGCATCAGGAACCCGGCAACGACGGCATGGGCTTCGGCCTCAGCGTCTCCGTCGTCATCGACCCCGAGCGCACCCAATCCCCCATGGGACTGGGCGCGTTCGGGTGGAGCGGCGCCGCGACGACGACGTTCTGGGTCGACCCGAGCCGCGACCTGACCGTGCAGTTCATGACCCAGCTGCGGCCGAAGTCGTCCTTGAAGATCATCCCGGAGTTGAAGCAGCTGGTGCACGAGGCGGTCACGGGCTGAGCCGCGACCGCCGGCTCACTGATCCACCACTGGTTCGCTACTGATCCACCCGCAAGGTGAACTCAAGCCCCTCCCCCGCCAGTTCACTCAGCCACTCCCGTGACCGTTCCGCCGTCTCCGCCGCCCGGTTCAAGCCGGACGGCAGGTCGTCGGACAGGATGTGGCGGACGGCGAGGGAGAGCGGGCGCGAGACACAGCGGGCCATCGCGCTCTCCTCCTCGTCACCGACCAGGTCGAGGAGGTAGCTGCCGGACCAGGTCCCGCCCGTGTCGCCCCGGACGTCCAGGGACACCGCGAGGACGACCCGGTCGTGGTCGGCGTCCGTGGTGGGGTAGGTCGCCGCCAACTCCCGTGCCAGCGCGGCGATCCGGGTGTCGTCGCCCGCCTTCAGTTCCTCGAACACCGCGTCCCAGGCCCGCAGCCAGCCGTCGAGACGCAGGGTGCCGCGCACGAAGGTCCGCGGCGTCCAGCCCGCCGGGAGTCCGTACTGCTCGATGAACGGCACGCTGTCCCGGTTCGGATAGACCTCGAAGGTCTCGCCCTCGACGACATGCGGCCGGGTCACCTCCCAGGGCCGGTCGGCCGTGGTCTCCTCGCCGTCCTCCAGGTACCGCGCCGGTGAGCGCAGCGCGCCCAGCACTCCGGCCGGCGCCCAACTGAACCGGTACCGGAAGTCGTTGGACACCGCGGGGACACCGCCGCAGTACGAGGTGAGGCTGTACGAGGCCGCCGCGTCGTCGCCGATCGCCTCCCGGGCGCGGGCGACCAGGCTGTGCGCGAAGAGATGGTCGATGCCGGGGTCGAGACCGGCCTCGGTGAGGACGACGATGCCCGCCTTCTCGGCCGCCGGTACGTGTTCCAGGACGGCGTCCGACACATAGCTGGAGCAGGCGAAGTGCGCCTGCCGCCGCACGCAGACGGCGAGCAGCGCCGTGTGTTCGGGCGCGGGGAGCATGGAGACGACGACGTCTCCGGGCGCCAACTCGGCCGTGAGCGCGGCGAGGTCGAACGCTCGCGGTTCGGCGCGCCCCGTCAGACCCAGGTGGTCCAGAGCCTGCGCCGCGCGCTCCTCGGTGCGGTGCCACAGCCGTACCCGCTCGGCACTGTCGCACAGCAGGGCGAGCCCGCTGCCCGTGGACAGTCCGGCGCCGATCCAGTGGACGGTGCCGCTCGCGCGCACCACGTCAGACATGGCCCAACTCCCCTTCCCCTGCGGCGATTCCGAGTTCACGGGACTTCGTGCGGAAGAGGTCCAGACAGCGGCCCCACGCCTTGCCCGTCCCGAAGTCCAGGAGTTGGGGCAGCAGCGCCGCCGAGAAGTCGGTGCTCGACTCCCTCGGCAGCAGGGACGGCAGGTTGTCGATGGCGATGAGGTCGAGCAGGGGACGCTCGTGCAACTGCCGTACCGGGTCGTCCCATTCGGTCGTGCGGTCGTAGACCGGCAGGACGTTGAGGGGTGAGCCCACGTCGCAGGTGACGTCGGAGACGGTGCGGAGGCGGCGGGTCGGGTCGTCGAGGTCCTCCTCGCGGAGGAAGGGCGGGACGGGGGTCGTCGCCAGGACGCAGTTGACCAGCACGTCGTGGGCCAACAGGGCGGGCCGGTCCAGGTTCTGGGTCTCGGGCAGGTCCCAACAGGACGGTTCGATCCCGGCCGTGGAGAACGCGACCCGCGCTCCGCGTCCGCTGCGGCCAAGGGCGCCGATCACCAGCGCGCTGAACTCCGCGTCCCCGGCGGCGGGTTGGAGCGTCTTGTCCAGCTCCTCCTTCGAGGTGGGCGTCAGCGGTGCGACCAGTCGGCCCCGGTGCTGGAGGACGGCCAGGGCCGCGCCCAAGTAACCCGCCCAGAAACCGAACGCCGCCAGTCGGCGGCCGTCGTCGTCCACCAGGTACTCGAGGTCGAGGAGTGCTCCTCCCCCGGCCGCGAACCTGCCCAGCAGGTCGCTCGCTCCTGGCTGGCCCTTGTAGGCGTGGCCGAAGAAGATATGACGGTGGGTCAACTGCGCCGGCTCGTCCGGGAGTTCCTTGAGGCCGAGGATCACCGTGTCCCGCGGCGCCGACGTCCAGGAGTCCGCGGGTGCCACACGGGCGCCGACCGCCTCGTACTCCTCGATGGGGAAGATCCGTTGCGGGGACTCCTCGACCGTGAGGGTCACGCCGTTCTCGACGAGCCGGCGGGCGTCGGAGGGGACGACCGGGGTGCGGCGTTCGGTCGTTCGGGGCTCGTGGCGCAGCCACAGATGGAGCTCGGTCATACCAGGTTGACCTCCGGACGCGGGGCGTCGGCCGCGAATCGGCCGGCGCTCAGGGGGCTGACGTCCACGAAGGGTACGTGGCCGAGGTACAGGTCGCGGACGACCTCGCCGACGGCCGGTCCCTGGAGGAAACCGTGGCCGGAGAAGCCGGTGGCGTAGAGGAAGCGGGAGACCGAAGTCGCCTCGCCGATCAGGGCGTTGTGGTCCGGCGTGTTCTCGTACAGGCCCGCCCAGCCGCCGGTGCGGCGCAGCTCCAGGAGGTCGGGGGCGCGCCGGCGCATGGCGTCGGCGAGGCGGGGGATCCAGCGGTCGTGGGTGTCGGTGGCGAAGCCGGGACGCTCGTCGGGGTCGGACATGCCGACGAGGAGGCCGGGGCCCTCGGCGTGGAAGTAGAGGCTGGTGCTGAAGTCGATCGTCATGGGGAGGTCCGGCGGCAGTCCCGGCACCGGTTCCGTGACCGCGATCTGGCGGCGCAGCGGCTGCACCGGGAGGTCCACGCCCGCCATCGCGCCGATCCCCTTGGACCAGGCGCCGGCCGCGCAGATCACCGTGTAGGTGTCGATGCGGCCGAGGGTCGTCACCACGGCGGTGATGTTCTCGCCGTGCGTCTCGATGCCGGTGACGTCGGTGTGGCGCAGGATCGTCGCGCCGTGCGCCCGGGCGGCGGAGGCGTAGCCGTGGACGACGGCCTCGGGGGTGCAGTGGCCGTCGTCGGGCGAGTAGGCGGCGGCGATGAGGCCTTCGGTGCTGATCAGCGGGGAGAGGCGGCGGGCCTCGGCGGGGTCGATGATGCGGCTGGGCACGTCGAGGGAGTTCTGCAGCCGGACACCCGTCTCGAAGGACGCGACGTCCTCGGGCGTGGAGAGGAGGAACAGGTAGCCGACGCGATGTAACCCGATGTCGTGGCCGGTGTCCTCCTCGAAGCGCTCGAAGGCCTCCAGACTGCGGGCGCCCAGCTGCACGTTGAGTCCGTCGGAGAACTGGGCCCGTACTCCGCCGGCCGCCTTCGAGGTGGACCCGGCGGCGAGTTCGTCCCGTTCGACCAGGACCACGTCTCTGACGCCGGCGCGGGCCAGGTGGTAGGCGATGCTGGTGCCGATGACCCCGCCGCCGATGACGACGACCTCTGCCTGACGCTTCACGGGCGCTCCTTCTTGGCCGCGTCGATGACGGCCCAGGCCGCGGCCGCGTCCTGGATGCCGAGTCCGACGCTGTTGTAGTGGACGATGTCCTCGGGTCGGGTGCGGGCGCTGCGGCGGCCGGTGAGGACGGCGCCGAGCGGGATCAGGTCGTCGGGGGTGAGCAGGCCGGCGCGCAGGGCGTCGACGATCGGTCCGGCGTGCTCGGCGGCCGTCTCCGGGTCGTCGACGACGACGGCCGCGGATCGCCGTAGGACCTCCTGGTCGACCTCGCTGCGGGTCGGTTCGAAGGAGCCCACGCTGACGACCGTGCAGCCGGGCGCGAGCCAGGTGCCGTGCACCACGGGGGTGGTGCTGAGCGTGCAGGCGGCGACCACGGACGCGCCGGACACGGCTTCCTTCGCGGTGTCCACCGCCTCGACGGGGAAGGGCAGTTGGGCCGTCAGCGTCTGTGCGGCCCGTGCGCGCCGCCGGGGGTTCGGGCTCCACAGGCGTACGGATGTCAGGTCCCGGACCCGGGCGATCGCGCGGACGTGGGCGAGGGCCTGGGTGCCGGAGCCTAGGACGCCGAGGTGGGCGGCATCGGGGACGGCCAGGGCATCCACTGCGACGGCGCTGCCCGCGGCCGTGCGCAGGGTCGTCACGGCCGTGCCGTCCATGACCGCGACCAGTTGTCCGGTGGACCGGTCCAGGGCGCTGATCACCGCGTGGATCGTGGGCAGTCCGGCGCGGGCGTTGGCGGGGTTGACGCTGCCGAACTTCGCCACCGCCCCGGTGTCCGCCGAGAGCCGGGAGACGTAGGCGAAGACAACGCTGTCGTCGAAGCGGCTCGGGTACATGATCTTGCCGGGCAGGTCGGCCTCGCCGTCACCGAGCGCGGTGAAGGCCGCGCGCTGCGAGGCGATGGCCGTGTCGGCGTCGAGCAGGTCCGTGACCCGGTCGCCGGAGAGGAAGAGGATGTCGTCGGTCATTCCCTCTTCCTGTCCGGACTCCGCTCACCGGAATCAGGACCAGTGCGCCACCGCGTCCAGATGGGGCAGGTGGTGGTCCAGACGCTCCCGCTTGGTGCGGAGGTAGGTGATGTTGTTCTCGCACGGCGGGATCAACAGGGGTACCTCCTCGGAGACTTTGATGCCGTGTTCCAGCAACGCCTCGCGTTTGCGCGGGTTGTTGGAGAGCAGGCGGACGCTCGCCACCCCGAGGTCGTGCAGGATCTCGGCGGCGACGCCGTAGTCGCGGGCGTCGACCGGCAGGCCGAGGGCGAGGTTCGCCTCGACGGTGTCGAGTCCCTCCGCCTGCAGGGCCATCGCGCGCAACTTGGCGAGCAGGCCTATGCCGCGGCCCTCGTGCCCTCTCAAGTAGACGACTATGCCCCGGCCTTCGGCGACGACGGCCCGCATCGCGGCGTCCAGCTGGTCGCCGCACTCGCAGTGCTGGGAGCCGAAGGCATCACCCGTCAGGCACTCCGAGTGGAGTCGGGTGAGTACGTCGTCCGTGCCGATGTCACCGTAGACCAGGGCCACTTGCTCGTCACCGCGGTCGTGGTCCAGGTAGCCGACCGCCTGGAATTTGCCGTACACGGTGGGCAAGGGAGCATTCACGACGCGTTCCGCGCCCCTGGGCTGCGCGGACTTCTGCTTGCCGAGTACGCCAATGTTTTCTGTCATGATCTGGTTCCTAAGCAGAGACGAAAGGCCGTGAAAAAATGAATGGTTCGGACTCACGGACGGCGGCATACGGACTGGTGCCGGCGGACACCACGGAGGACGTGCGGTCTAGGGGGGCAGAAGTATCAACACAGGTCGCCGTCCTTCCGGTCGGCAGTTTCGAGCAGCACGGCCCGTATCTTCCGCTGGCGACCGACACGCTGGTCGCCTGTGCCGTGGCCCGGGAGATCGCCGCGGCGTACCCGGTGCATCTCCTGCCGCCGGTGACGATCGCCTGCTCGCACGAGCACGCGGCCTGGCCGGGGACCGTCAGCATCTCTTCCGTGACCCTTCATGCGGTGGTGCGGGACATCGCTGACTCGCTCCGCCGCTCGGGGGTCGAGACCCTGGTGGTGGTCAACGGCCACGGCGGAAACTACGTGCTGGGCAACGTCGTTCAGGAGTCCTCCGCGCGCGGTGAGCGGATGGCGCTGTTCCCCGCCGCCGAGGACTGGGAGACCGCGCTGGAGCGGGCCGGGGTGCTGACCTCGTTGCTCACCGATATGCATGCGGGGGAAATCGAGACCTCCATTCTTCTGCACGCTCATCCCGAATTGATCCGTCCCGGATATGAGACCTCCGATTTCGTCGCCGACGACCGTCGCCATCTCCTGACGCTCGGTATGTCCGGCTATACCGAGTCGGGTGTCATCGGACGCCCGTCCCTCGGCTCGGCGGAAAAGGGGAAGACACTGCTGGCGAGCCTCGCCGATTCCTTCGGCGCGTATTTCTCGATGCTGACCGCCGAGGCCTGAGCGGGCACCGGGTCCGGTACGGCGGTGCCGGGCCCGGCGGTGCGCAGGCCGGTGTACCAGCGGGCGACCAGGACCAGCAGGCCGGGCAGGGCGGCGACGAAGCTGAGCACGCCGTAGATCACGGAGACGGCCAGGCCGCTGGTCGCGCCGAGGCCGGCGGCGCCGAAGGCCCAGGCGGTGACGCCCTCGCGGGGGCCCCAGCCGCCGACGTTGAGCGGCAGTCCCATGGCGACCAGCGCGAGGATCGCGATCGGCAGCAGCTGGGCGACGGTGGCGGCGGAGCCGGCGGCCCGGGCGGCGACCACGAACATCGCGAGGTGGCCGGCGAGGATGACGAGCGAGGAGAAGGTGACGCCGGGCCAGTTGGCGCGGGAGAACAGTCCGGCGCGCGCCTCGTCGAGGGTGGCGCGCAGGGCGCGGCCGCGGCGGGTGGCGGTGGGCGGACGGTTCATCCGTACGGCGGCCACGACCGCGAGCGCGCCGACGGCGGCGAGCAGCACGAGCGGGGCGATGCTGCGGACGTCGCCCATCACCGGGGAGTCCAGGCCCAGCAGGACGGCCACGCCTACGACGGCCAGCGCGATCTGGCCCGCGACGCGTTCGAGGACGACGGCACGTACGGCGCGGCCCATGTCGCCGGCGCTCTGTCCGTGGCGGACCGCGCGGTGCACGTCGCCGAGGATGCCGCCGGGCAGGGCCGCGTTGAGGAACAGGGCACGGTAGTAGTCGGCGACGGCCGGGCCGAGCGGCAGCTTGATGCGCAGGCCGCGTGCCACCAGGGCCCAGCGCCAGGCGCTGAACACCGTGGTGACCACGCCGATGGCGAGCCCGATCAGCAGGGTCGGGGCGTCGATGCGGCGCAGGCCGTCGAGGAAGACGCCGGTGCCCAGGCGCCAGAGCAGGACGCCGAGGATGGCGGCGCCGGCGACGGTGCCGAAGTGGGTGCGTACCGCGCGGGAGTTCACCCTGTTCAGGATCGCGCGCAGGACGCGGCGGGCGCCGGAGGCGCGGTCGGCGGTGGGGCGCGGCGCGGAGACGATCACCCCGATACGGTCGCCGGAGACGGCCGAACTGTGCAGCGGCGGGGTGTGCTTGGGACGGCTCACCACTTCCACCGCGGTCTCGGTACGCAGGGCGAGGGCGACCGGTGTGGACCGGTCCACGCGCACCCGGCGCGTCTTGGTGGCCGCCCGCGGTACGACCGTCCTCATCGTCTCGACGCTCATGACGTGCCCCCCGTCGGCCGGGCCAGCGCCAGCAGGTCGCTGTGGTGGACGAGCACGCTCAACTCCCCTGCCGCGCAAGCCGCGAGGCGCCGTTCCAGATACTGGTCGGCCCGCTCCTTCAGCTCGGGGCGTTCCTCGACGGCCGCGCCGATCCACCCGCGCAGCCACTCGGCGGTGAGCGCGGCCTCGTCCGGGCCGAGCCGCCAGGCGCTCGGGTGGACGCGGACGGTCGCGCCGTGCGCGGCGAAGGCCTCGCAGGTGACGGTGACGGCGTCCGGGCCGAGGAGGCCGTCGCGCCGCTGGTGGGCGTTGAACGCGTCGGCGATCTCGGCGTCCATCGGGTCGGCCGGGGTGAGTTCGACCCGGCCCGCCACCGACAGGGTGAGCAGCGCCGGGCAGCCGGCGCCGACACAGGCGGCCACTAGAGCGTCGACCTCCTCGCGGGTGAGGACGTCGAGGAGTGCGGAGGCCGTCACCAGCGAGGCGCCGGCCAGCGCGTCCGGGGTCAGCCGGGCCACGTCGCCGCGCCGGGTCTCGACCGTGACGCGGCTGCCGTCGGCGGCGGCACGCGGGGAGGCGACGGCGGCGAAGTGCAGGAGGTAGGGGTCGCGGTCGTGCAGGATCCAGTGCTGGGCGCCGTCGAGGCGGGGCGCGAGCCACCGTCCCATCGAGCCGGTGCCGCAGCCCAGGTCGTGGATGACGACCCCGGAGCGTCCGGGCAGGTTGGCGAGCCGGATGCGCAGCGGGTCGAGCAGTTCGGGCGCCCGCGCTACGGCGTCGGCGCCCTCCCGCAGCTCCAGCCACTCGGGCGCGTACCGCGGCGGATCGTCGGGTCCGACGTCCCGCAGCCGTACGGTGGCCCGCTCGCCGGGGCGGGTGGCGGGCCCGGCGCCGGGGATCACGGAACCTGGGCCTGTCTGCTCGCCGGCGTCCGCTTGGACCGTTCCCGCCATGATGTCCTCCGGCCTCGGCTGTCCAGCCGTCAGGTCCTTCGCGTCGGGCTGTACCGGGGCGACCAGCATGCCCAGCGGTACGCCTCTGGGCCCCGGCTGCGCCGGGATCCGTCCAGCCTGTGCCGCGGCCCGTGTGGACTGCGTGTTCCTCATGCCGCCCTCCGGGGTTCGCTGGGGAGCCGGGTGAGTACGCCGGCCAGGCTGCGGGCCGTGGTGGCCCACCCGTCGAGCGCCGCGCGCCGGCCCCGGGCCGCCGCCTTGAGGCGTCGGCGTACGTCGGCCTCGCCGAACCAGCCGCGCAGTTCGGCGGCGAGGGCGGCGGGGGCCTCCGGCGGGACGAGGATGCCGGGCACCCCGCCGTCGGGGGCGCGGCCGACCGCCTCGGGCAGTCCGCCGACGTCCGTGGCCAGCACGGGGATGCCGCGTGCGAGGGCCTCGGTGACGGCCATGCCGTAGGTCTCGGCGTACGACATGAGGACCATGAGGTCGGCGGAGGCGTAGGTGGCGTCGAGTTCGGCGCCGGCCCGCGGGCCGGCGAGGTGCAGCCGGTCCTGGAGGCCGTAGCGCTTGATGAGGTCGCGCAGGTGGTCGACGTACTCCGGGTCGTTGCCGAAGCCGCCGACGCACTCGCAGGTCCACGGCAGGTCGGCCGCGGCGGCCAGTGCCTCGATCAACCGGTGCTGGCCCTTGCGCGGAGTCAGCGTGGCGACGCACAGCAGGCGGGAGACGCCGTCGGTGCCGGAGGCGAGGGGGGCGATGTCGGCGCCGGGGGTGGCGACATGGACGCGCTCGGGGGCGAGGCCGTGGTGGGAGACGAGGCGGCGGACCGCCCACTCGCTGGTGCCGATGACGGCCGACACCGCGCGCAGGACCGTCCGTTCCTTCTCGTCCAGCTCCGCGGCGACGGCGGCCTCCAGGCCGGTCTCGTCGCCGAGCGGGAGGTGGACGAGGACGGCCAGGCTCAGCCGGTCGGCCTCCGGGACGATGATCTCGGGAACACCGCAGGCCACGATCCCGTCCAGCAGTACGGCGGCGCCGTCAGGCAACTCGCGCAGCACCCGGGCGAGTTCGGCGCGGGCGGCCGCACCGGGCCGGGGCCACTCGCCGTCCACGGCGTGCTTGTGCACCTGCCAGCCAAAGCCGGGCAGGTCCAGGCTGACCCGCCGGTCGTAGGCGTTGCCGCCGCTCGGCGCGGACGGGTCGTCGACACCGCCCGGCATCACGAAGTGCACGGTGCGCAGGGACATGGGGATGATCTCGGCATTCCGGGAGGACGCGCGCTGTGCGGGCAGGAATCCCAGCGAGGGGGCGCGGTCGATGGTCACGTCGCTCACAGGGCACGCTCGTAACTCGCCCAGGCGACGTGCGACTCGTGCAGAGTGACCTGGAGGCCGGTCAGGCCCCGGGCGCCCTCGCCGAGCGCGCCCTTCTCGATCCGCTCCGCGAGCCGGTCGGCGATGACCTTCGCGAGGAACTCCGTCGAGGTGTTGACCCCGGCGAAGTCGGGTTCGTTGTCGAGGTTTCTGTAGTTCAACTCGCTGACGACGGCGCCCAGTTCCTGGGTGGCCAGTCCGATGTCGACGACGATGTTGTCGTCGTCCAGCTGCTCGCGCCGGAAGGTGGCGTCCACCAGGAACGTGGCTCCGTGCAACCGCTGGGCGGGCCCGAACACTTCGCCGTGGAAGCTGTGGGCGATCATGATGTGATCGCGAACGGTGATGCTGAACAACGGACGACCCTCCAGGTGCGGCGCGTCTGGTCCCGCGGCTGATCCCTGCCGGGGGATGCCGTGTAGTACGGCTGCACGCCTCCCCCTGTTCAGCCCGCTCTCACTCTTTTCTCAGGTCAGACGCTCTTGCTCGTACGGAATTGAACAGTTCTCAGCCGATGTCGGTGTAACGGACCCGGTGGCACAGTGCCGGGATCTCCCCCGAGGCGAGCCTGGGCAGCAGGTCCGGCAGCTCCTCGAAGTCGCTCTCCCCGGTGACCAGGGCGTCCAGCGCGGGGTCGGCGAGCAGGTCGAGGGCGAGGGCGAGCCGGTCGGCGTAGGTCCGGTTCGCCCGGTTCGGGGAGACGGTGCCGACCTGGCTGCTGCGGATGACCAGGCGGCGGGAGTGGAACGCCTCGCCGAGCGGGAGGCTGACCTTCCGGTCGCCGTACCAGCTCAGTTCGAGGACGGTGCCCTCGGCGCTGAGGAGTTCCAAGGCGCGGGTGAGGCCCTGTTCGGTGGCGCTGGCGTGGACGACGAGGTCACAGTCGCCGAGCGCGTCCGCCGGCAGCGCGAAGCCGACACCGAGCGCCTCGGCGATCTTCGCGCGCGCCGGGTCCGCGTCCACCAACTGCACGCGCACACCCGGGAAACGGCCCAGCAGCGCGGCGACCGAGCAGCCGACCATGCCTCCCCCGACCACCGCGATCCGGTCGCCGACCAGCGGCGCCGCGTCCCACAGGGCGTTGACGGCGGTCTCCACGGTCCCGGCGAGGACGGCCCGCCCGGCGGGCACGGAGTCAGGCACGGGTGTCACGGCGCTCGCGGGGACGACGTAGCGCGTCTGATGCGGATAGAGGCAGAAGACGGTACGGCCGAGCAGCGCGTCCGGCCCCTCCTCCACCACCCCGACGTTGAGGTAGCCGTACTTGACCGGACCCGGGAAGTCGCCCTCCTGGAAGGGGGCCCGCATGGTCGCGTGCTGGTTCTCAGGGACGCCCCCGCGGAAGACCAGGGTCTCGGTGCCGCGGCTCACGCCCGACCACAGGGAGCGGACCAGCACCTCGTCCTCGGCGGGGTCGGGCAGGACGACGTCTCGTATCTCGCCGTGACCCGGTGGACCGATCCAAAACGCCTTCGCGGTGCGCTTCATCGGAATCCTCCTGAACGATCGGGAAGCTGTTCACGTACGGGTAACCACAGGCCGCGCACAGTACGCGGCGTTGATCGACTCTGTCATACGGCCGGAGGGTGTGCGGTGGCCCTGAACAACACATACGAAGCAAGGCTGGTCCAGCAGGAGACCGCTGTGGGAGCGGGCGTTCAGATCCTGTTGCTGGCGTTGCTCGGCACGGCGATCGGGATGGGGCCGGCCGGCTGGCTGACCGGCCTGGCATTCGCGATCGCCACCTGGGCCGTGCTCTCCAAGGCGCTGCACCGGACCCGGACCCGTTCCTTCGGCCCGGCCAACCGGGTCACGCTGGGCCGGGCCATCCTGGTCGGCGGGGTGACCGCGCTGGTCGCGGACTCCTTCGAGAGCTCGCCGCCGGTGACGCTGCTGGTGGGACTGACGGCGGTGGCCCTGATCCTGGACGGCGTCGACGGCAAGGTCGCCCGGCGCACGGGCACCTCCACCGCGCTGGGCGCGCGCTTCGACATGGAGGTCGACGCGTTCCTGATCCTGGTGCTCAGCGTGTACGTCTCGACGCAGATGGGCCCGTGGGTCCTGCTGATCGGCGGCATGCGCTACGCGTTCGTCGCCGCGGCCCGCGTCTGGCTGTGGCTGAACGCCCCGCTGCCGCCGAGCACGGCTCGCAAGACGGTCGCCGCCACGCAGGGCATCCTGCTGCTCCTCGCGGGCGCGAACCTGCTGCCCCACGTGGCCAACATCGGCGTGGTGGCCCTCGCCCTGGGCACGCTGGTGTGGTCGTTCGGCCGGGACATCCTGTGGCTGTGGCGCACCTCGCGCACCTCCCGCGTCGAGGAGGTTCCGGTGGAGGAGAAGCTGCTGGAACTGGTCTCGCAGTAGGGACGGTTGCGCGGAAGGGCCCGGATCACCTCGTGATCCGGGCCCTTCCGCGTGCGGTGCTACGGCGCTACGACCGCGGGGTCCGGCTGCGCACGATCGCGAACGCCCCTGCCGCCAGGCCCAGTACGCCCACGATCAGCCCGGCGATGCCGAGCCCGCGGGCGGTCGAGTCGCTGCTCGACGATGAGGCGGAGGCCGTGGACTTCGTGGCGGTGGCCGCCGTCGAGGCCGAGGCGGCCGGGGTCTCGTCGCCGTCCTCGCTCTCCTTGGCGGTGAGCTTGAGGACGGGCGCCGGGTTCTCCGGTTCGTCGTCGCCCGCCGCGGCCTCCTCGATCCAGCGGACGACATCGCCGTCCGAGTAGGTCTGGAGCGTCTTGAACGCCAACTGGTCGGTGTCGTCGGGCAGTTGACCGAAGGCGACGTTGAAGTCCTCGTACTGTCCGGCCGCGATCTTCCCGCCGGTCCAGGTGATCTGGGAGACGGCGTCGGTGATGGTGCCGTCGTCGGTCTTGACCGGCGTCTTGAGCTTGCTGGTGGTGACCTTCGCGGTCCAGCCGTTCTGCGGGGTGACCAGCACACCGAGGACGGGGTGGTCGGTGGGCAGATAGACCTGGACCTTGGTGGTGCTGGCCTTGTCCTCCTCATTGGGGACGCGGAAGGTCAGCACGCCGTCCGTGGCTCCCTTGGCGTAGCTCTCGGGGTGGACGGTGACGTGCGCGGAGGCGACCCCGGCGGCGGCCAGGACTCCGGCGGTGGCGAGCGCGGCGACGGTGCCTGCGCGGCGCAGGGCGGTGCGGTGTGCGGACATGGTGAGGTGATCTCCGTACGGGAAAAGGAAGTTGGGTGGTCAGACCGGGTACGGGATCGGGTCCGGTGGTCCTCTACGGCTGACCGCGTGCCGCAGGAGGAGCTGGCGCAGGGGGGCCGCGTCGGCGGCGGCGCGTCCGGACCGGCGGGCGGCGCGGGCGGCCGACGGTGCGGGGGCGTCCCGCCACCAGGCCACGAGCCCCGGCACGAAGGCGACGGCCCAGCGCAGCAGCGACCACAGCGCGGCCTCGCCGCGCCGCAGCCACCAGGCCGCGACGAGCGCGGCGACGACGTGGGCGGCCACGGCGTGCGGGGTCATCGCCTGCGTCTGCCGCATGGGTGCCATGGCGTGCCCCGACATGTGCGCCATACCGGCCATCGCCATGCCGGTCCGGGGCCGCGCGATGTCGAAACCGAGGTGGAGCCCGGCCTGGGTGGCGAGCATCGCGGCACCGATACCGGGCAGGGACCGTTCCCGACCGCCGAGCAGCCACCCCATGACGAACACGACGAGGAACCCGGCGCCGTCCGCCCACAGCGGGGGCGTCGCGCCGGTGGCGAGTCCGTGCCCGGCGGCAGCCAGCAGCACACACACCGCGGCGAACACCGCGGCGCGCAGGCTCCGAACCGCCGGCGATGCGCTCATGGTGACGGATCCTCCCACGCACCGCTGCCGCCGTAGCCGTCGATGGCGGTTTAGGGGGCAGCTCATATCTGGTTCATGGCTTGGTACGGGGGTGGCGCGTGGGGCGTTCAGTTCGCGTGGGGAGACTCGTGCGGGCATACGGCGATTTACCGGGATACGGGGACACAGGAAACGGAGGACCGGTCCAGTCGCGGGGACATGCACGGACACGGCGGCCCGGGTACGGCTCACTTTCCGCGCGGCAACAGCCCGATCGCCACGACCGGTACGGCGGCCAGCACCAGCCACGGCACGGCCGAGGGCAGCCGCGTGTCGAGGAGGGTTCCGGTGGCCGCGCTGCCGAGGAGGACGATCAGGCCGGAGACGGAGGAGAGCGCGCCCGTGTAGAGGCCGAGGCGGCCGGGTTCGGCGAGGTCGGGGACCCAGGCGCGGGCGACCGGGGCGATGAGCATCTGGCCGAGGGTGAGCAGGACGACGAGGGCCGTGGCGGGCAACAGCCCGGTGGTGCCGGCCAGTTGGGCGGGACGCGCCACCGCCACGACCGCGAACCCTACGGCGATCAGCAGCAGCCCGGCCGCCATGGACCGGCGAGGGTCGAGCCGCTCCCCCGCCCAGCGGGTGACGGGCAGCTGCGCGCTCACCACCAGCAGCGAGGACAGCGCGAACAGCCAGGCCAGCGGCGCCTGCGAACCCGCCGCACGCTCCACCTCCTCGGGGAGGGCCAGATAGAGCTGGTTGTACGCGAGGAGATAGGCGCCGTAGGCACAACACAGCGCGAGGAAGGGCCGGTTGCGCACCAGGGCCCGTACACCACCCTTCTCCGTCACCCGCGCCCGCCCGGGAATGTGCTGCGGCAGCAGCCACGCGTGCCCGGCGAGTACGAGCACGAAGACCCCGGCGCCGGCCAGGCACGCGACCCGGAAATCCACGGCGAGCAGCAGCGCACCGAGCAACGGCCCGGCGAACGCCCCGACTTGACCCGCGACGGTGAACAGGGCGAGCACCCGGGTGCGGGACCCGCCGCCCGTCTCCTCCCACTCGACGGCCTGCCGGGCCACCTCCGACTCCACGGCCGGTGAGAACAGTGCGGCGGCGAACCCGATGAGCAGCACCGCCCCGACGACGGCCCAGGTCTCCTCGGCGTACCCGAGCCAGCCGAACCCGGCGATCCGCAGCGCGCATCCCGCGAGCACCACGGGCCGTACGCCGTACCGGTCGGCGAGGGCCCCGCCGACCACGAACAGCCCCTGCTGGCTGAAGGTTCTGAGCCCCAGCACGAGACCGACGAGCCAGCCCGCCATGCCGATCGCGTCCGCCAGGTGCTCGGCGAGGAACGGCAGTACGGCGAAGAAGCCGATGTTGAAGGCGAGTTGGGTGAGGATCAGCAGCCGGAGCAGCGGGGAGAGCGGGGTCCGCACGAGGGCCACGGTGGTCATCGGGCGGCCGACTCCCTTGGTGCACCGGCCCCTTGCATGCTTCCGGCGGCCGTCACCGCCAGTGCGCCGAGCAGGGCGAGTACGGCGGCGGGGGCGAGGACGGACCAGGGGGCGCGTTCGGCGTAGGGCTGGTTCTCGGCGAGGAGGAGGCCCCACTCCGGGGAGGGCGGTTGCGCGCCGAGGCCGAGGAAGCCGAGCGAGGCGAGGGCGAGGGCGACACCGGGCAGACGGAGCAGGGCGTGCCGGGTGACGGGCGGCAGGACGGCGGGCAGGAGTGCGTGCCGCAGGATGTGCCAACGGCCCGCGCCCAGGCCCCGGGTGGCGGTCACGTGCAGGGTGGCGCGTTCCTGGAGCAGCAGTGCGGAGGTGTGTGCCGCGAGGGGGGTCCAGGCGAGGGCGGCCACGGCGAGGGCGGGTGTCGCCGCCCCGCTTCCCGCGACGGCGGTGACCAACAGCGCGGCGAGGACGGGCGGTACGGCGTTCACCGTGTCGACGAGCGGCCCGGACAGCCGGGGCACAAGCCCGAGCAGTACGCCGGTGGCGAGCGCGACGGCGCTGATCGCGAGGGCGAGCAGCAGGGTGTCGACGGCACCGTGGGCGACCCGCGCGAGGAGATCCCGGCCGAGCGCGTCCGTGCCGAATGGGTGGGCCCAGGTGGGGTGTTGGAGACGCAGGCCGGTGTCGAGGGCGAGCGGGTCGCGGGGCAGGCCGAGCGTGACGACGCCGAGGAGGAGGGCACCGTGGACAACGGGCAGTGTCCGGCGAGTAGTTGAGGTGCTGGGCCCGTGCAGGGAGGGGAGGACGTCGGCGTGGAGTGCGGGGCCGACGAGGAGGCGTGCCGCGAGGCGGGCGAGTCCGGCGGCGACGGCGGCGAGCAGGAGGAGGGCGAGGGTGCCGGCCTGGAGGACGGGGAGGTCCTGGGCGAGGGCGGCCTGGAGGGTGGTGCGCCCGAGCCCGGGGATGTCGAAGATCTGCTCGACGGCGACGGCCCCGCCGGTCAAACCGACCACGAACAGGCCCATGTTGGGCAGCAGCCCGGGCAGACACCGTCGCACCGCATGCCGGGCGATCCGCCGCCCGGGCAGCCCGCGCGCGGCGGCGGCCCGCGCCCACGGCTCACCGAACGCCCCCGGCAACAGGTCGTCGAGCAGCCGCCCGAGCACCGCCCCGGCGGGCAACCCCAGCGCGAGCGCGGGCAACACCGTCCATCGCGGCCCGTACCACCCCAGCGCGGGCAACCACCCGAGTTGTACCCCGACGACGGTGGCGAGCACGGACGCGGTGAGGAACTCGGGCAGCGCGGCGAGAACGGCGGAGCCGGTGCCGCCGGGCCGCCCCGCGGGACGACCGGTGCGCCGCCGGTTGCGGGACTCCGACGGGGCCGCAGGAAGGGTGGACCCGCCTGCGTCGGCTCGCTCCGGGGGACGGCCGGACCATCGCCGCGCGAGAGACTCCGGCCGCGCCGCGCCCACCACGGGCCCGCTGCCGCCGAGCCACCGCGCGCCGAACTCCCGCAGCACGCCCGGAAGTCCGGGCCCACCGCCGTCCGACCGCTCCATCGCAAGCGCGCCCCGCCGCAACGTCCGCGCGCACACCGCCGCGGCGGTGACGACGGCCACCGCGGCAGCCGCGCCCATCAACAGCAGGGAGGCGCCCAGGGCTTGGAGCACTCCGGGCATGACCTCGGCGCCGGAGATCCACGACCGCCCGGCGTCACCGCGCGGCAGGCCGCCGAGCCACTGGCCGAGCAGGTGCAACGGGCCTTTTTCCAGGCCGAGTTGGGCCCGGACGGCAGCGAGCACCTCGGGGTCGGGGTCGCGTTCCGCCGAGCGTGCCTTGAGGACGGTGAGCGCCGGGTCGGTGCGCGAGAGCCAGGGCAGCAGGCCCACGGCACACACGAGGGCGGCCGCGAGGAAGGCGCGCCACAGGAGCGCGGTCGTGCGGTGCGGCATGGTTCAGCGCCGGGTTCCGGGGCCGACGAGGGTGCGCTCGTACGGGTCGAGGAGGACGCCCTCGACGGAGGCGCCGACGCCGGTGACGACCCGTTGGTGCACGAGCGGCACGACGGCGTCGGCGCCGAGGATCTCGGCCTCGGCCGTCATCGTGGCACTCTGCCGTGCGGAGGTGTCGGCGATGCCCTCGGCCTTCGCCACGGCCCGGTCGACGCCCTTGTCGCACAGCAGGGCGAGGTTGTAGCCGCCGTCGCAGGTGTAGTCGCTGGCGAGCACGGCCACCGGATCGCCCGTGTCCACCAGGGTGTTGCGGGCGACGACGAACGCGTCGAACTTCCCGGCCAGCGCGTCGCTCTCGATCCGCGAGTACTCCCGCACCTCCAACTCGACCTCGAATCCGTCCTTTTCGAGCTGCTGCTTCAACACCTGCGCGACTTCGGGGAGTTCGGGCCGGTTGTCGTACGTCGCGAGGGTGATGGCCCGCCCGCCGGGCGCTGCTGCCTTCGCCCGACCGACCGGTTGCTCGCGCTTGCCCGCGGCCCAGGTGACGGCGGGGCCGTAGATGCCCGTACCCGCGTCGGCCTGGCCTTCGTAGACACCCTTGGCGAGGGCGGAGGTGTCAACGGCCTCGCGGGCGGCGGCGCGAAGCTTCGGGTCCTTGAACACACCTGCCCTCGTGTTGAGTTGGAGGCTCGTGGTGCGGGTGGTGGCCGTCTCACGGCGGGTGGCCGTGTCGAGGGTGGCCGCCTGGGCCACGGGTATCGCCTCGGCGATGTCGACCTGCCCGGTGCGCAGCGCGTTGGTGCGGGCGGTGCCGTCGGCGATGAACCGTGCGTCGATTCCGGAGGCGTGGGCGAGGCCGCCCCAGTAGTCGTCGAAGCGGTCGAGGGTGGCCGCAGTGGAGCCGGTGACCTTCGTCAGCTCGAAGGGACCGGTGGCGGTGCCGACCGGATCGACGCGGCCCTTCTCCTCGTAGGCCTTCGGGGAGAGGACGGCGAGGGCGGGACCGGCCAGCCTCAACGGCAGTACGGGGTCAGGTGAGTTGGTGGTGATGCGCAGGCGGTCGCCGCCCACGGCTTCGGCGGTGAGGGTGACACCGGAGAGCGCGGCGGGGGCGGGCTTCGCCTCGGCGGCACGGCCGAGGGCGGCGGCCACGCGGGCCGGGGTGACGTCGGTGCCGTCCTGGAAGGTCGCCTCGCGCAGGGTGAACAGCCAGCTGCGGTCGCCCTCCCGCTGCCAGGACCGGGCGAGCGCGGGGGCGGCGGAACCGTTGGCGTCCAGCGAGGTCAGGCCTTCGGTGACACCGAGGCGGCTGAGAATGGTGGCGTCGGCCCCGTAGGGAGAGAGGTTCTCGGCGGGCGGGAACGCGAGCGCCACCCGCAGCCGGGACCCGGACTTCGCGTCCCCGGCCCTCTCCCCGGCCTCGTCACCGGCGGAGGCGAAACAGCTGGTGAGCACCGGCGCGAGGGCGAGGGCGAGAAGGATCGGGGACCGTCGCATCGGTCCAATACGCCTACGTATCGGTGCACTTGTGCCGGCGTCTGTTCGTCGGAATCGCATCGCGTCTATCGCTCCATCGCCAGTTCGAAGTGCACGATCCCCTGCCCGCCGCCCGGGTCGTCGCGCTCGTCGTGCACGACCTTGCCGAGCGACCGCCAGAAGGCCTCGGCGCCGGGCACGGCGGGATCGGTGTGCAGATACGCGGCGCGGTAGCCGCCGTCGGCCGCGGCGAACGCGAGGAGTTCGGCGACGAGGTGCCGGGCGAGGCCGCGACGGCGGTGCGCGGGGCGGACGTAGACGCGGCGCAGTTGCGCGGTCTCGCCGGAGGGGTAGCGCTCGGCGAGGTCGCGCGGGTTCGGCGGATGGACCGGTCCACGGGAGTCGAGGGCGCCGGTCGCCACGACCGTGCCGTCGGCGGGGTCGAGTGCCACGAGGAGGGTGTGGCGGGCCGGGGCGAGGTAGGCGGCGGCCGGGTCGATGACGTCGCCGTGCCAGCGGGGCACGTAACCGGTGTGGAAGTCGCAGTAGACGGTGTCGAGCATCACGGCACGCGCACCGTCGATATCGTCCGGGCCTGCCGCCCTGATGCAGTAGTCAAGCACTTGCACATCATATGCATTAAGACTCCTAGGCCTTGATCACCCTTGGACCGTTCCTGGATCGCCCTTGATCCACTGGATTTGACAGCCTCGCGGCCACCCCCTAAAACCTAGCCACATGACATTCATTTTCAAAACCGCGATCGCGGCGGACCGGTAGTGCGCGTCGCGTTCGTCGGCAAGGGCGGCAGCGGGAAGACCACGCTGTCGGCCCTCTTCGCCCGCCACCTGGCCCGCTCCGGCGCCCCCGTGCTCGCCATCGACGGCGACATCAACCAGCACCTGGCCGAGGCGCTGTCCCCCGGCAGGTCCGCCGACACGTCCCCCGGCAACGAGCCGGTCACCGCCCGGCCCCTGGCCGCCCACCTGACCGAGCTCAAGGACTTCCTGCGGGGCACCAACCCGCGCATCGCCTTCACCGAGGCCATGATCAAGACCACACCACCGGGACGCGGCTCACGACTGCTGCGTCTGCTCGGCGACGACGAGGTGCACGCCCGCCATGTGGTCCGTGCGGGTGACGTTCCGCTGATGGCGACGGGCGAGTTCGAGGAGAGCGACCTCGGGGTGGCCTGCTACCACTCCAAACTCGGCGCGGTGGAGCTGTACTTGAACCACCTGGTCGACGCCCCCGGCGAATACGTCGTGGTCGACATGACGGCGGGCGCCGACGCCTTCGCCTCCGGCCTCTTCACCCGCTTCGACCTGACGTTCCTGGTGGCCGAACCCACCCGCAAGGGCGTCTCCGTGTACCGCCAGTACCGGGACCACGCACGGGAGTTCGGCATCCGCCTCGCCGTGATCGGCAACAAGGTCACCGGCGAGGACGACCTGCTCTTCCTCAAGGAAGAGGTGGGGGACGACCTGCTGACCCATCTGGTCCACTCCCCCTGGGTACGCGCAGCCGAACAGGGCCGCGCACAGGGCGAGTTGGAGCAGCACAACCGCCACGCCCTGAACGTCCTCCGCGAAGCCGTCGACATCTGCCCCAGGGACTGGCCGACCCTGCACCGCCACGCCGTCGAGTTCCATCTCCGCAACGCCCGCGCCTGGGCGGACAGGGCAACGGGCCTGGACCTCGCGGCCCAGGTGGACCCGGACTACGTACCGGGCCCGACGCCACAGCCCTGATCGCCACCCGCTCGCTGTTCCCCAACAACCAGACAGGACACCCTTTTTCATGTCTCTCGACGTCTCCCCGAAACTCCTCGCCGAAGCCGAGCACGGTGACATCCGCGAGGCGGACTTCGTGGACACGGTCCGCACGTCCCTGCCCTACGCCTACGACCTCATCGCCGGCCTCGCCACCGAACTGCGCGACGGCACGGCCGAGTTCACCGACAACCAGACCCCGCCCCCGTCCGAACAGGAACGCGGCCAGCTGCTGCGGGCGCTCGCCAGCGACGCGATCCGGGGCAGCCTGGAGCGCCACTTCGGGGTGGCCCTGGCCTTCCAGAACTGCCATCGGGTGGCGACGTTCCGGCCGGAGGCGCTGGACGGGGAGACGTATGCGCGGTTCACGTCGGTGCGGTCCCAAGTGCTGAACCAGTCACCGGAGTTCAGGGACTGCTGACGGGCTCCACCAGCGCGACGAACCGCCCCGCGTCGTCCAGCCACGGCATGTGCCCGGCCCCGGACTGCACCGCGAACTCGGCGTTCGGGAACAGTCCCGCGTACTCCGCCATCGCGCGCGGCGGAGCGGAGATGTCGAACTCCCCGGCGAGGACGAGCACCGGGGATGTGAAGTCGGCCAGGGCCGCGCGGGTGTCGGCCGGGTCGAAGGCGCCTTCGGCGGTGTAGGCGGTCGCGGCCTCCGCGTTCCGCTGCTTCGCGTCGGCCTCGTCGAAGGCGCGTGCCGTCTCGTCCCAACGGGCGTGGGCGAAGGGCGCGATGGCCGGCCAGGAGTCGGGGGTCGCGCGGCCGGCGGTGATCTCCTCCAGGGCGGCGAACGCGGGTCCGAACCACGGTTCGGACCCGCGCAGTCGCGCGACCGTCAGGCGGTCCTCGGCGGAGATCGGGATGCCGACGGCGTAGACGCTGGGGGTGACCAGCGTCAGTCGGGCCACGCGGCCCGGGTGGCGGGCCGTGTACAGCGCGGCCAGGTTCGCGCCGGCCGAGTGGGCGAGCAGGTCCACCCGGTCGAGCCCCAACTCGCCACGCAGCGCCTCGACATCGGCCACCTGACGGTCGCAGCGGTACGACGCCGGATCCCTCGGGACCTCCGACTCGCCCGTGCCCCGTAGATCCAGTCGGATCAGGCGGCGGTGGGCGGTCAGGCCGCCGAGGGTGCCGAGGTAGGCCGAGTCGCGCATCGGGCCGCCGGGGAGGCAGATCAGGGGCGGGCCGTCGCCCGACGCGTGGTACGCGAGGCGGGTTCCGTCGGGTGCGGCGAAGGTCGGCATGGGCGCGAGCGTGTCAGGGGGTGGCATCTGCGGCAACCCGATTGCCGGGCGGTGGAACGGGCCGGTCCGGTGCCGCGCTCCGGACCGGCCCAGCTGTCACCTCTTCTGTTCGACCCGCACCCAGTCCACCTCCGCCTGCACTCCCCCGGCCGCGACCTTGTCGACGCTCGACTGCGGCAGGCCCCAGTACGGCGTGGTCACCTGGTTCCAGCCGGCCGGATACGCCCCGCCCAGCGCGAGGTTGAGGATGACGTACTGGTCGTGGGCGAAGACCCATTGGCCGCGGGTCGATTCGAGTTTGTTGCGGGTGGTCTCCTGGACGAGGTTGTCGTCGACGTAGAAGCGCATCCCGGTCGGGGTCCATTCGACCGCGTACGTGTGCCACTGGTCGGCCGTGCCGCCGTTCGGGTAGGTCTGGCGGGCGCCGATGTTGCCGTCGGCCGAGTAGCCGGGGCCGTGGAGGGCCGTGCTCGTCCAGGTCGGGTAGCCGATGTTCTCCATGATGTCGGTCTCGCCGGAGGCCGGCCAGGACACCGACGGGTCGTCGACGTTGCTGCCGAGCAGCCAGAACGCGGGCCAGAATCCGTCGCCGACCGGCAGCTTCATACGGGCGCTGACCTTGCCGTACGTGAAGTCGAACTTGGTGTTGGTGTCGATGCGGCCGGACGTGAAGTCGTAGGTGCCGCCGCCCGCCTGGGTGCAGCCCTTGCAGTACTTCGCCGCGAGGATCAACTCACCGTTCTGCGTACGGACGTTGCCCGTCGAGTCGACGTACGCCTGGGACTCGCCGTTGACCGAACCCATCTCCGTGCCGGTCCTGACCACCCGCCACTTGGAACGGTCCAGGGCCGCCGACGTGAAGTCGTCGAAGAACGCCGTCTGGTACGTGCCCGACTGGTCGCCGGGGAGTGCGGGGTAGGCCGCCGCCGCGCTGCCGCCGGTGCCCCAGACCTGGAACTCGTAGAGGGAGTAGCCGAATTGGGCCGTGTAGGGGGCCGGATTGAAGAAGGAGCGGCGTTCCTTGCCGAGCATCCGGACGTAGCGGCCGGTGACCGGCTGGGGCAGGGTCACCGTGTCGTGACGGCCCGTGGCGTCGGCGGGGGCCTGGACGTTCGCGCGGCGGGCGGCGATGTCGGCGGCGGAGGGTTCGTAGACCGTGCGCCAGGTGGTGTTGTCGTCGGAGACCTGGAGCAAGTAGTCGACGGCGTACGCCGATTCCCAGTAGAAGTCGACCGTGTCGATCGTCGAGGTCGCGCCGAGGTCGACGGAGACCCAGCGGTCGGCGTTCCAGTCGCTGGACCACCGGGTCGCGTCGTCCTTGAGGTTGGCGGGCCAGCCGCCGTCGGTGAAGTAGGCCGGTGAATTGCCGTTGTGCTGGTAGTAGTTGGAGTACGCGGGGTGGTTCAGGGCGAGGTTGGTGCGGGTCGTGGACGCGGGGGCCGCCTCGCCGCCGTAGACCTTGAAGGAGTAGAGCGAGTAACCGTAGGGCGTGGCACGTTCCAAACCGCGCAGGCGGACGTAGCGGCCCGTCACCTCCTGGGGGTACGTGCTCGTGGTGACCGAGCCTCCGGTGCCGGCCGTCTCGGTGTAGAACGGCGTCCAGTCGGTGCCGTTCTTGGAGACCTCCAGGACGTATCTCTTGCCGTAGGCCGCCTCCCAGTCGAGGGTGACGCGGTCGATGCGGATCGTCGTGCCGAGGTCGAGGCGGATCCAGGCGTCGTCGGCGAAGTTGCTGGACCAGCGGGTCGCGCCGTCGCCGTCGAAGGCGAGGCCGGGGGTGGTGCCGGCGTTCTCGCTGCCGGAGGCGGTGACGGTGGCCGGGTTCGCGGCGTAGGCGGCGGCCGCGCGGTCGGTGTCCCAGGTCGCGGCGGCCGCGGCCTGCGGGGCGGGGGCCGCGAGGGCCGGGGTGGCGGAGAGCAGGGCCAGTGCGGTGAGCGCGGTGAGCAGGGTGCGTGCGGGCATGCGGGTCTCCTTGAGGGGCGGATCTCCTTCTGGGGGTGATCTTGCTGACGTGCTCATGACATGCATGGGACGGATGGGGATGGCGGGCACGATGGGGATGGTGGTGCCCCGGTGGGTGCGGGCTCCCCCGCCCGCGCCCACCGGGGCGGCCTTGTTCAGGCCGCGCGCCGGGCCCGGCTGCGGTGGTCGCGGATGATGTCCGCGTACCGGCGGCCGGAGCCCTTGATCGTGCGGACCTGGGTCTCGTAGTCCACGTGGACCAGTCCAAAACGCTTCTCGTAGCCGTACGCCCACTCGAAGTTGTCGAGCAGCGACCAGGCGAAGTAGCCGGCCAGCGGGGCGCCCTTGCGGGCCGCCGAGGCGCAGGCCGCGAGGTGCTGGACCAGGTAGTCCTGGCGCTCCGGGTCGTCGATGGTGCCGTCGGGGCGTACGACGTCGGGGAACGAGGAGCCGTTCTCGGTGACGTAGATCCTGCGCGGGTCGTACTCCTCGGTGAGGCGGAGCAGCAGGGTCTCGATGCCGGACGCGTCGATCTCCCAGTCCATGCCGGTGCGCGGGACGCCGAGGCGGCGCACGGCGCGGGTGTAGGGGGCGGGGCCGGTGGGGTCGTCGGCGACGGTCGCCGGGAAGTAGTAGTTCAGGCCGAGCCAGTCCAGGGGTGCGGCGATGGTCGCCAAGTCGCCCGGCTGTTCCGGGAGTTCGACGCCGTACGTCTCGACCATGTCGGCCGGGAAGCCGCGGCCGTGGATCGGGTCGAGCCACCAGCGGTTGACGTGGCCGTCCTGGCGGCGGGCGGCCTGCACGTCCCTTTCGCGGTCGGAGGCGGGGTACACCGTGGAGAGGTTGTTGACGATGCCGACCTGGGCGTTCGGGGCGGCGGCGCGGATCGCATGGGCGGCGAGGCCGTGGCCGAGCAGCAGGTGGTAGGAGGCACGGACTGCGGCCGTCAGATCGGTCCAACCCGGGGCCATCTTGCCTTCGAGGTGGCCGATCCAGGCCGAGCAGGAGGGCTCGTTGAGGGTCGTCCAGTGGGTGACGCGGTCGCCGAGGCGTTCGGCCACGACCGAGGCGTACGCGGCGAAGTGCTCGGCGGTGGCGCGCTCGGGCCAGCCGCCGCGGTCCTGGAGCGCCTGCGGCAGGTCCCAGTGGTAGAGGGTGACGGAGGGGGTGATGCCCGCCTCCAGGAGTCCGTCCACCAACTCGTCGTAGAACGCGAGGCCCTTGGGGTTCACCGGGCCGTCGCCGCCGGGGATCACGCGGGGCCAGGCGATCGACAACCGGTAGGCGTTGGCGCCGAGTTGGCGCATCAGGCCGAGGTCCTCGCGCCAGCGGTGGTAGTGGTCGCAGGCGACGTCGCCGTTGTCGCCGTTCGCGATCTTTCCGGAAGTGTGCGAGAAGGTGTCCCAGATCGACGGCGCGCGTCCGTCCTCGGCGACGGCTCCCTCGATCTGGTACGCCGCTGTGGCCGTGCCCCACAGGAAGTCGTGCGGGAGTGCGGCGAAGTCGATGGTCACTGAAGTCCCTTTACGGTCAGCGGAGTTGGTCGGGTCGGTCACTTGACGGCGCCCGCCGTCAGCCCGGCGACGAGATAGCGCTGCAGCAGCAGGAAGCCGGCGACCACGGGCACGCTGACGACCAGCGAGGCGGCCATGATCTGGTTCCAGTACACGTCGTTGAGCGTGGAGTAGCCCTGGAGTCCGACGGCCAGCGTGCGGGTCGAGTCGTTCGTCATGACGGAGGCGAAGAGCACTTCTCCCCACGCGGTCATGAAGGCGTAGACGGCGACCGCGACGATGCCGGGGATCGCGGCCGGTACGACGACGCGCAGCAGCGCGCCGAGCGGTCCGCAGCCGTCGACCAGCGCGGCCTCGTCCAAGTCCCGTGGCACGGAGTCGAAGTAGCCGATCAGCATCCAGATGGAGAAGGGCAGGGAGAAGGTGAGGTACGTCAGGATCAGGCCGCCGCGCGAGCCGAACAGGGCGATGCCCGTGGCGTTGCCGATGTTGACGTAGAGGAGGAACAGCGGGAGGAGGAAGAGGATGCCCGGGAACATCTGCGTCGACAGGACGGTGACCGTGAAGGCGCGCTTGCCGCGGAACTCGTAGCGGCTGACGGCGTACGCGGCGAAGACCGCGATCACCACCGAGCAGAGGGTCGCGGCGACGGACACGATCAGCGAGTTCATGAAGTACTTCGCGAGCGGGACCGTCGACCAGATGTCGATGTACGGGCGGATCGTCAGCCCGCTCGGCAGCCAGCGGAACTTGCCCGTGACGTCCGAGAGCGGTTTCAGGGAGCTGGAGAGCATGACGTACACCGGCACCAGGACGAAGCCGGCGAGCAGGGTGAGGAAGATCCGCCGCGACCAGATGAAGGAGCGGGGCGGGGCCATCGGGGAACTGGCACTAGACATCGGCCGACCTCCGTCCGCGTGAGGTGATGACGAGATACACGCCGGTGACGACGAGCAGGAACAGGAGCAGCAGGACCGACATGGCCGAGCCGGTGCCGAAGTTCCAGGTGACGAACGAGGCTTGGTAGATGTGTACCGAGATGAGGTCCGCGGCTTCGGGTGCCGCCCTGCCGAACAGGACGTACGGCGTGTTGAAGTCGTTGAACGTCCACAGGAACAGGACGAGGACCAGCACCTGGTTGACGGGGCGCAGCGACGGCAGGGTGATGCGGCGGATCTGCTGCAACCGGCCGGCGCCGTCGATCGACGCGGCCTCGTACAGCTCCTTGGGGATGTTCTGCAGGCCGGCCATGACGATGAGGAAGGCGAACGGCCAGCCCTTCCACACGTGCACGATCAGCAGCGCGTAGAAGCTGTTGTCGCCGATCAGCCAGAACGAGGGCTTGCTGGTGATGTGCAGCTGGTCGTGCAGGACGTGGTTCACCAGGCCGTTGTCGTGTTGGAACATGAACACCCAGGTGATGACGGCCGCGTACACCGGCAGCGCGTACGGGATGAGAAAGAGCGCTCTCAACAGGCCCCGGCCGCGGAAGTTGTCCTGCATGTAGATCGCCGTGACCGTGCCGATCAGCCAGCAGAAGCCGACCGAGAGCAGGGTGAAGCCGACGGTGACGAAGAAGGAGTGGAGCAGCGACTTGCCGACGGGGGCGCTGAAGTCCACGGAGACCTTGTAGTTGTCGAAGCCGGACCAGGGCGCGGTGCCCCAGTCGCGGATGTAGAACTGGGTGAGCTCCTTGAAGCTCATGACGATGCCGATGACCATCGGCACCAGGTGGACCAGGAGTTCGAGGATCAGGGCGGGCAGGAGCAGCAGATACGGCAGTCCGATCCGGCGGATCCGGTCGGTACGGCGGCGGCGCGGCCCGGGGGCCGCCGTGGCGGAAGAGTCCTTCCGCACGGCGGTCTCCGGGGTGACAGTGCTCGTCACAGTCGCACTCACTTCGCCGGCATCTGCTGCTGAGCCTTTTCGAGCTCCGCCTTGACCGACGCCGTCGTGACCGCGCGGCCGGCGGCGGCGTCGGCGAACAGGTCCTTGACGGCCGTGCCGACCGCCGTCTCGAACTGCGACTCGTCGGCGACCTGCGGCAGCGCGGCGGCGCTGGTGGCGAGGGTGTTCTTCAGGACGGCGTTCGCGGGGGTGTTGAACGCGGTGTCCTCCTGCGCGGTCTTCACCGGCGGGATGGAGGTGTAGGCGGTGTTGAGGATCTTCTGCTCGGCGTCGCTCGTCATGAACTTCACGAACTTGGTGGAACCGTCCAAGTTGTTCGTGTTCTTGAAGACGGCCAGGTTGATGCCCGCCACCATCGAGTTGGTCTGTACGCCGGTGCCCGGGGTGCCGGACTGCACGGGTATCGGGGCGATGCCGTACGAACTCTCGCTCATCCCCTGGGACTTGAGGTTGGCGGAGGCCGACTGCCACATCAGCATCGCTGTCTTGCCCTTGGCGAAGTCGCTGACGGACTGGTTCTGCGCGTACTCGGCGTTGCCGACCGGGATGACCTTGTCCTTGGCCATCAGGTCGACGTACTGCTTGACGGCCGCCACGACACCGTCGTTGGTGAAGTCGGCCTTGCCGTCGGCGGTGAAGAAGTCGGCGCCGTGCTGCTTGGCGAAGACGAACGCGTGGTGGATGTTCTCGGAGACGTTGGCGCCCTCGGCACCGAGCGCCTGCTTGCCCTTCGCCTCGATCTTCTTGCCGTCGGCGACCAGTTCGGCCCAGGTGGTGGGTGGCCCGGAGATGCCCGCGTCGGCGAAGATCTGCTTGTTGTAGTAGAGCGCGTACGCCATCGAGTACAGCGGGACGGACGCCGGGTCCTTGCCCGTGGCGCCGGTGGAGCCGAGCGCGGAGTCGACGAAGCGGTCCTTGCCGCCGATCTTCGCGAAGTTGGCCGTGCTCCACGGCAGGAAGGCGCCGGTGGCCTGGAGGGAGGCGCTCCAGGTGTTGCCGATGTTCAGGACGTCGGGGCCCTGGCCGGAAGTCGTGGCCGTGAGGATGCGGTTGAGGAGGTCGGACCAGGGCACGACCTCCAGCTTGACCGTGATGCCGGTCTGCTGCTTGAACTTGTCGAGCTCGGGCTGGAGGACCTTCTTGTCGATCGCGATGCTGGCGCCCTGGTTGGAGGCCCAGTAGGTGAGCGTCTTGGGCGAGTCGTTGGATCCCCCACCCGTGGACGAACCGCCTCCGCAGGCCGTGGCCGCTAGGGCGAGTGACATGGTGACGGCGCCTACGGCCGCGGCTCGGATGCTGCGCATACTCCGGGTGTCCCTTCAGGGAATGCACTCACGACTTAATTTAGGACGTGAGTTAAACCTCGGAAGCCAAAGGCGTCAAGAGTTTGGACGCCACTCGTCGAACTCGGTCGTACCTCTTGACGGCCGCGTTCACGGACCTGAAGCATTCCCCCGCGAGAGAGCGCTCCCAACCCCACCGGCGTTCATTTCATGAACAAGGAGAGCCGCGACATGTCCTCAGTTCGACGCAGAACAGTCCTCGGTGCGGCCGCCGCCGCGTCCGCGCTGGCCGGCCTGCCCACAGCCGCTTCCGCCGCCCCCGCCACCCCCACCGCGGTGACCCCGCGCGCCCTGCCCGGCGGCGGCGATCTCGGCCCCAACGTGATCGTCTTCGACCCGTCCACCGCCGGCATCCAGGCCAGGCTGGACCAGATCTTCGCCCAGCAGGAGACGGCCCAGTTCGGCACCGGCCGCTATCAACTGCTGTTCAAGCCGGGCACGTACAACGGGCTCAACGCCCAACTCGGCTTCTACACCTCGATCTCCGGGCTCGGCCTCTCCCCCGACGACACCACGATCAACGGTGACATCACGGTCGACGCCGGCTGGTTCAACGGCAACGCCACCCAGAACTTCTGGCGTTCGGCGGAGAACCTCGCGCTCGTGCCCGTGAGCGGGACCAACAGGTGGGCCGTGGCTCAGGCGGCCCCCTTCCGTCGTATGCATGTGCGCGGCAGCCTCAACCTCTCCCCGAACGGCTACGGTTGGGCCAGCGGCGGCTACATCGCCGACAGCCGGATCGACGGCCAGGTCCAGCCGTACTCGCAGCAGCAGTGGTACACCCGGGACAGCGCGATCGGCAGCTGGCTCAACGGCGTCTGGAACATGGTGTTCTCGGGCGTGCAGGGCGCGCCGGCACAGGGCTTCCCGAACCCGGTGTACACCACCCTCGCCACGACACCGGTCTCCCGCGAGAAGCCCTTCCTCTACCTCAACGGCACCGAGTACCGCGTCTTCCTCCCGGAGAAGCGCACCAACGCGAGCGGCGTGACGTGGGGCAACGGCACACCGCGCGGCACCTCGCTGTCCCTGTCCCAGTTCTACGTAGCGAAGCCGGGCGTCACGGCGGCCACCCTCAACCAGGCGCTCACGCAGGGACTTCACCTCCTGCTGACCCCGGGGATCTACCACCTGGACCAGCCGATCCAGGTGAACCGCGCCAACACCGTCGTCCTGGGCCTGGGTTACGCAACTCTCGTCCCGGACAACGGAGTTACGGCCCTCAAGACGGCAGACGTCGACGGCGTACGGCTGGCCGGTTTCCTGATCGACGCGGGCACGGTCAACTCGAACACCCTGCTGGAAGTCGGCCCGTCGGGCACGACGACGGACCACTCCGCCAACCCGACCACCGTGCAGGACGTGTTCGTCCGCATCGGCGGCGCGGGCGCGGGCAAGGCCACCACCAGCATGGTCATCAACAACCGCCACACCATCGTCGACCACACCTGGCTCTGGCGCGCCGACCACGGCACGGGCATCGGCTGGGACACCAACCGGGCCGACTACGGCCTCGTCGTCAACGGCGCCGACGTGCTGGCCACCGGCCTGTTCGTGGAGCACTTCAACAAGTACGACGTGCAGTGGAACGGCGAACGGGGCCGCACGATCTTCTTCCAGAACGAGAAGGCGTACGACGCCCCGAACCAGGCGGCGATCCAGAACGGCTCGGTCAAGGGCTACGCGGCCTACAAGGTCGGTGCCAACGTGACGGTGCACGAAGGCTGGGGCCTCGGCAGTTACTGCTACTACAACGTCGACCCGACGATCGTGCAGCACAACGGCTTCGCGGCGCCGACCCGTTCGGGCGTGAAGTTCCACGACCTGCTCGTCGTCTCGCTCGGCGGGCAGGGCCAGTACGAACACGTCATCAACGAGACGGGCGCGGCGACTTCGGGCACGTCGACCGTGCCGTCCACGGTGGTCTCGTACCCCTGAGATCCCAGGAGTCCCCGAGATCCCGGGAGTCCCTGAGATCCCGAGGAGTTGGTGAAACCCCCCGGGAGTCGGTGAGACCCCCGGAGTCCCTCAGTACGTGGCGGGTGCGGGCCGAAGCTCCCCCTTCGGTCCGCACCCGCCACCGTCACCGGACGGTCACCGCACCCGGCGCGGGCGCGTGTATCCCGTCGGCCGGGCGGTGAACGTGCCCCGGCCCTGCGTACGGCTGCGCAACCGCGTCGCGTAGCCGAAGAGTTCGGCCAGCGGCACGGTCGCCGTGACGATCGCCGACCCCGTGCGGGCCGTCGAGCCGGTGACGCGGCCGCGCCGGGCGGCCAGGTCGCCGAGCACTCCGCCGACCGCGTCCTCGGGCACCGTGACGGTGACCTCGACGACCGGTTCGAGGAGGACCGTCGTACAGGCGCGCAGGGCTTCCCGCAGGCCGAGGCGGCCGGCCGTGCGGAACGCCGTCTCCGAGGAGTCCTTCACATGGGTCGCCCCGTCGGTCAGCGTGACGCGCAGCCCGGTCACCGGGAAACCGCCGATCGGCCCCTCGTTGAGGGCGTCACGGCACCCGGCCTCCACCGAGCGGACGTACTCCTGCGGCACCCGCCCGCCGACGACCGCCGAGCGGAACTCGAAGCCGAGCCCCTCCATCGGCTCGACGTCGAGCACGACATGCGCGAACTGCCCTGATCCGCCGTCCTGTTTGACGTGCCGGAAGACCAGCCCGGACACCCCGCGCACGACCGTCTCGCGGTAAGCGACCCTCGGGCGGCCGACGTTGACGTCCACGCCGGTCGCCCGGCGGATCTTCTCCACCGCGACCTCCAGGTGCAGTTCGCCCATGCCGGACAGAACCGTCTGGCCGGTCTCGGCGTCGGTCCGGACGACCAACGAGGGTTCCTCCTCGACCAGTTGGGCGAGCGCCGAGGCCAGTCGGCCGGTGTCGGTGCTCCTGCGGGCCTCGACCGCCACGGACACCACCGGGTCGGCGACCGTGGGCGGTTCGAGGACGAGCGGGGCGTCCGGCGCGCACAAGGTCGAGCCCGCGCGGGCGGACTTCAGCCCGACCACGGCGACGATGTCCCCGGCGACCGCCCGGTCCAGCCGTTCGTGCCGGTCGGCCTGCACCCGCAGGATGCGCCCGATCCGCTCGGTGCGCCGCGCGCCCGGGTCCCACACGGTGTCTCCCTTCTCGATCGTGCCCGAATAGATCCGCAGGTAGGTCAGCCGCCCGGTCGCGGTCGCGCTCACCTTGAACGCCAGTGCGGAGAACGGCAGTTGAGGATCGGCCGCCCGCTCCTGCTCGCCGCCGTCGTACGTCCCCCGTACCGGCGGAACGTCCGACGGCGAGGGCAGATACGCCACCACGGCGTCCAGCAGCGGTTCGATGCCACGGTTGCGGTAGGCCGAGCCGCACAGCACGACCACGCCGTCGCCGGTGCGGGTGAGGTCGCGCAGGGCGGTGCTCAACGTCTCGGCGGACAGGGTCGATCGGTCGTAGAACTCCTCCAGCGCACCCGCGTGCAGCTCCGCCACCGCCTCCTCCAGCAGCCGCCTGCGCCGTCGCGCCTCCTCCAACAGGCCCTCCGGGAACGGGACTTCCGCCGCCGTGTCGGCGCCGTCGGTCCACACCAGGGCCCGTAGGCGCAGCAGGTCGACGACTCCGGTGAAGCCGTCCTCCGTGCCGATCGGCAACTGCACCACCAGCGGCGCCGGATGGAGCCGTTCGCGGATGGAGGCGACGGCCGAGTCGAGGTCGGCGCCCGCGCGGTCCAGCTTGTTGACGAAGGCGATCCGCGGCACGCCGTACCGGTCGGCCTGGCGCCACACAGACTCGCTCTGCGGTTCCACGCCCGCGACGGCGTCGAACACCGCGATCGCGCCGTCGAGAACGCGCAGGGACCGTTCCACCTCGTCGGCGAAGTCGACGTGTCCCGGGGTGTCGATCAGGTTGATCCGGTGACCGTCCCACGCGCAGGTGACGGCCGCGGCGAAGATGGTGATGCCACGGTCTCGCTCCTGGGGGTCGAAGTCGGTGACGGTCGTGCCGTCGTGGACCTCACCGCGCTTGTGCGTGGTGCCGGTGAGGTAGAGGAACCGCTCGGTGACGGTGGTCTTGCCGGCGTCGACGTGGGCGAGGATGCCCAGGTTGCGGACGGCGGAGAGCGGGTTGGTGAGAGGGCGTTCGGTGCGCACGGCCCGTGGCCTTTCGAAAGTGATTCCGTGCAGGGCGGCGCGATTCCCGTGCGGGAGAGGTGAATTGACGGTGCGTCAGAAAGCTGTCACGTCACGGGCGTCCGGTGCCGGCCGCGCAGCGGGCACCGGAGGGACGAGGACAGGAGGATCACGGCGGTGCGGTCACGCACGGCGGGCTCCCCTCACTCGTCAACGGATGTGGCGAGTGTAGGGAAGCCCGGGTGGTGGGGCATGTGGTTTTTCTGCTGCGGGTCAGGTGCAGGTGGGGACGCCGTCCAGCCAGGCCGGTCCCTGGATGTAGATGTTGGTCATCCAGGCCTTGTAGTCGGGCAGGTAGGCCCAGGCATCGTTGGTGTAGCCGTCGGAGGTGACGGTCTCCGCGTGCTTCTGGCACTCGACGCGGATGCTGGTCGGGCCGGGGAAGGCGTAGACGCGCGTGGCGCCGACCGAGGGCGCGGTCTTCGTCCAGACGCCGGTGCCCCAGGTCTGGAAGACATGCCCGGTCACCGCACCGGTGTTGACGCGGACGGCCCCGAAGTAGTCGGGGCTCAGGCGGACGTCACTGACCATCAGATGAGTGCCGGACTGCTTGGCCTCGACCATCTTGCCCGCGCCGAGGTAGATCGCGATGTGGTGCAGGTCCGCCGAGTCGCCGTAGGCCAGCAGGTCGCCGGGGAGCAGCGGGGCGAGTCCCTGGGCGGCGGTGAAACGGGCTGCGGCGTGCGTGGTGTAGTACTGCCGGCTCGCGTCCCCGTTGAGGATGTCGGACCCGGCGGCCTGCGCGTAGGCGTAACGCACCAGGCCTGAGCAGTCGAACCCGAGCCGCTCCGGGTCGTGTTCGCTGGCCGGGTCGGTGGGGTCGACCTGGCCGTAGGTGGCGCCGGGCCGCGCGCCGTGGCCGCCGCCCCACGTGTACCAGGTGCCCGCGTCGACCTGGGCGCAGGCCGCGGCGATCGCGCTCTGCGCGGCGGCCGAGGCGCCGGGGGCGAGGACACCGCAGCCACTGGCCGCCGGTGCGGCTGGTGCGGCTGGTGCGGCTGGTGCGGCTGGTGCGGCGACGGCCGCCGGTGCCCAGAGCAGGAGGGCGAAGAGCCCGATGAGTGTGCCGATGATTCCGGTCCGCCGGAGCATGCCGGGACCCCCGTTTTCTGTGGTCCGTAACTGGTCGTGCACCACCCTGCCGACCCCGGTCCGACCGGTCGAGGACCCGGCGTCACCCCACCCGGAAGGGCAACGGGAAACCCTGGGGAAACCCCCTCCCACCAGGGGCACTTGGCCATCCGCGCTCAGGGCTTCGCACACCCGGCCGTGAACGACACGGCCAGCCCTGGCACCAGCGTCTTCCGCTCCCGGGGGCCAATTGCCGTGCGCAGGCGGCAGATTCGGGTGAGCCGGTCGCCGAGGTCCAGGTCCCACAGGCGGACGGTCCCGTCGTTGCTGCTGCTCGCGAGGGTCCGCCCGTCGGGGGCGAACGCGACGCCCCACACCGCGTTCGTGTGCCCGGTGAGCGTGGCCCACGGCCGCCGCCCGGCCACGTCCCAGAGCCGTATCGTACGGTCGCTGCCGCTGCTCGCGAGGAGGTGGCCGTCCGGCGAGAAGGCGAGGCCGCGCACGGATCCGGTGTGGCCGGTGAGGGAGGCCTCGAAGCGGCGGTGGCGGACGTCCCACAGGCGGACCGTGCCGTCGTTGCTGCTGCTCGCGAGAGTCCGCCCGTCCGGGCTGAAGGCCACGCCTCGCACCGCGCCGGTGTGGCCGGAGAGGGTGGCGAGCGGGCGGTGGGTCGCCGTGTCCCAGAGGCGGACGGTCAGGTCGTCGCCCGCGCTGGCGAGGGTGCGGCCGTCGGGGCTGTAGGTGACATCGTTGGCGGAGTCCAAGTGGCCGTTGAGGACGGTGAGTTGGCGGTGGCCGTGGACGTCCCAGACGCGGACCGTGCGGTCGGCGCCCGCGGAGGCGAGGGTGCGGCCGTCGGGTGCGAACGCGACCGAGAAGACGTCCCCGGTGTGGCCGGTGAGGGTCGCGAGCGCTCGGTGCGCGCGGACGTCCCAGAGCCGGACCGTGCCGTCCGAGCCCGCCGACGCGAGGGTCCGCCCGTCCGGGGCGAACGCCACCGAGAACACGCTCTCGCGGTGGCCCGTGAACGTCGTCACGACCCGGTGCCGGGCCACGTCCCACAGCCGTACGGTGTGGTCCGCGTCGGCGGTCGCGAGGAGCGTCCCGTCCGGGCTGTACGCGGCCTGCGAGACCTCGGTGAACGGGCGGGCCGTCAGGACCGGTCCACGCAGGTCCCACAGCACCACCGACTGGTCGAAGCCGCCGGTGGCGAGCGTCGTCCCGGCGGAGTTCACGGCGACGGACATCACGTAGTCGGTGTGCCCGGCGAGGATCGCGGCCGGCCGTCCCGTGCGCACGTCCCACAGCCGGGTCGTGCCGTCGCCGCCCGCGCTGACGACCGTGCCGCCGTCGGGGGTGTAGGCGACGGCGTTGACGTCGTCGCTGTGTCCGGTGAGCGTTGCCGTGGACCGGTGCGAGGCCACGTCCCACAGGCGTACAGTCCGGTCGACGCCCCCGGAGGCCAGGCTCCGCCCATCCGGCGCGAACGCCACCCCGAGCACTTCGTCGGTGTGCCCCTTGAGCACGGCGAGCGGCCGTCCCCGGTCGGTGTCCCACAGCCGTACGGTCCGGTCGGAGCCGCCCGAGGCCAGGGTCCTGCCGTCCGGGGCGTAGGCCAGCGTGTTGACCCGGCCGGTGTGCCCGACGAGCCGCACCGCGGTCGGGTGGTCGCCGCCGATGTCCCACAGTTGGACCGTTCCATCGTCTCCGGCGACCGCGACGCTACGGCCGCGGGGGTCGAAGGCGAGCGCGCGGGCGCCGGTGGTGGTCGCGGGCAGCAGGGCCCCCACCCGGTGGTCGGCGGTGCCCCAGATCCGGACCGGTCCATCGCTCGACGTCGCCGCGAGGGCGGCCCCGTCGGGGCTGAAGCCGACCGAGCGGACCCGTCCGGGCAGGGTGAGCGTGGCGGTCGTACGGTGATCGGTGGTGCGGCGCAGTTGTACGGTTCCGTACGAACCGGCCGTCGCGAGGAGCTTGCCGTTCGGGGCGAAGGCGACCGCGTTGACCGGGCCGTGCCGGCCGACGAGGCGGGCGGAGAAGGCCTGGGCCTGGGTGCTGAGCAGGGCGCCGCGGGCCTCGGGGGTGCGGTCGGCGCGGTAGGCCTCCTCGGCGAGGAGCATCGAGGCCTCGGGCTGGCTGCCGGCCAGGGAGGTGGACCGCACGGCGAGGGCCTGGGAGCGGGCCACGCGTTCCTGGTCGAGGGCGCCGGCGCGCTGCTGGTAGGCGAGGCCGCCGGCGGTCACGGCGAGGCCGAGGAGGACGGCGAGGGTGGCGAACAGGGCCTGGCGGAACCGGATCTGACGCCGCGCCAGATGCTGCCGCGCGTCCTCCTCGGCCTGGCTGGCTTCGAGGAAGGCCTCTTCGCGGGGGCCGATGCGGCTGCGGCCGTCGAGTTCGTCGGCCCAGGCGCGGACCGTGTCGAGGCGGGTGCCACGGTAGAGGGCGGACGGGTCGCGGTCCTCGCGCTCCCATTCGGCGGCGGCGTGGGCGAGTTGCTGGTGGATGAGGAGTCCGGCGCGGTCGGCGTGGATCCAGTCGCGCAGCCGGGGCCAGGCGTGCAGCAGTGCCTCGTGGGTGATCTCGACGGTGTCCCGGTCCACGGTGATGAGCCGGGCCCGGACGAAGACGTCGAGGGCGGTCGACGCGGCGTCGGCGTCGGCGAGTTGTTCCATCAGGGCGCTGCGGCCGGCGCGGCGCCGGGTCGCGACGGTCCCCTCGTCGGACACGTGGACGAGCCGGGACAGGACGCGCCGGATGGTCTTCTGCTCGGCCGGGTACAGCTGGGCGAACACCGTCTCGGCGGTGCGGGCGATGGCGCCCTGGATGCCGCCGGTGCGCTCGTATCCGGCCACCGTGAGGGTGGTGTCCTCGCGCTGCTGCCAGGTGGCGAGGAGGGCGTGGGAGACGAGGGGCAGGGCGCCGGACGGGGTGTCGTCGCGGGCGGGGTCGGCGGCGCGGTCCGCGGTCCCGGGTTCGTCGCGCAGCCCCGCGTCGCGCAGGAGGAGGGGGACGAGGCCGGGTTCGAGGGTGACGCCGGCGAGTTCGGCGGGGCGGGTGATGGACGCGCGCAGTTCCGCCACGGACATGGGGAGCAGGACGAACAGTCCGTCGGTGAACACCGGGGCGAGTTCCGGGAGTTCGAGGCAGCGGCCGGTGAAGTCGGCGCGGACGCCGAGCACGACGACGGCGGGGTGCGGGCCGGTGGACAGCGCCCACAGGACCCGTACGAAGGCCCGTCTCTCGCTCTCGTCGGAGCAGAGGGTGAACAGTTCCTCGAACTGGTCGACCAGCAGCACCGGCCGGACGGGCGGCGGGCGGCGGCCGTCCGGACCGGCCGGGGCGCCCTCCGAACGGGCGCGGACCGCTTCCAGCAGCGCCTCGGGGCGGTCGGCCAACTGCCGTGCGGTGAGGTCGAGATCGCTGCCGAGGACCTTCGCCGTACGTTCGAGGAGTTCGTCCAGCGGATGGGCGGTGGGCGTGAGCGCGACGACGGGCCAGCGTTCGGCGCCGGGCATCGGGAAGCCGCCGGGGCGGCGTAACGCCGGTACGAGACCGGCGTTCAGGAGCGAGGACTTGCCGGCGCCGGACGGGGCGACGAGCAACAGCGGTCCGCCGCCCACGCGTTGGAAGACCCGCTCGACGAGTGCGGCCGTGGACCGCTCCCGGCCGAAGAACCAGGCCGCGTCCTGCGGGGTGAACGCCGACAGTCCGCGATACGGACAGGCGGGCGTACCGGTGTCGGTGGTCGCCGCGCCGCCGCGGTCGGCCGGGCCCGTCTCGCGCACCAGCCGGAGCAACTCGCCCTCGGCGCGCAGGATGTGGTCGCACTGGCGGGCCACGTCGACGGTCGCCCGCTTGACGCCGGTCTCGATCTTGCTGAGATAGCCCTTGCTGTAGTGCGTCTGACGTGCGAGATCGGCCAGAGACAGGCCGCGCTCCCGGCGCAGCCGTCGCAGCTGCGCGGGAAAGGACGACGTGGCCTGTGCGGTGTTTCCCGGCTGGTCGGTCCGGTCGGCGCCCGCGTGGTCGTACTGCTGATCCCCCAAGGCGTCCCCCCTGGCACCGGCCTGCCCGGATCGTGAGACGGCGGATGCCCAGGTTACTGCGGGGGTCGGACAGGGAGACAGGGCTTTCACCCGGAGTGGCGAAAAAGCGGGACTGCCGGAACCGGTGTGGACCGGTCCCGGCAGTGCTCCCCCGCTTCGGAAGATCCCGTTACGGCCGGTTGAGGGTGATGGAGTTGATGGGTGTGAAGTTGAGGCGGTAGGCCCAGTCCTGGGCGATCGTCAGGGTGCAGTTCGTGCCGTTGTAGCCGTTGCACACGCTCGCGGTCGCGCCGCCGGTCTGGTTGTTGAGGATCCAGTGGTAGCCCAGCTGGTTGCTGAGGTTGTGGGCGCCGTAGCTGTAGTACACGTTGGTCGGGTGCGGGTTGTCCGCCGGGACCACTCCCTCGCCGTAGATGCAGACCGCCCCGGACGGGCACCCGTCCCAAGGGGTCTCGTCGGCGGGCTTCGCCTGGGCCGCCCCGCTCATCGCCACCACAGTGACGGCCGCGGTCACGAACGCGGCGGCGCCGCCCAACATCTTGCGCATGTCTCCCCCTAGTGGGTCTCCTGCGTCGCCGCAGGCCGTGCTTCGTGCTGACGGGATCAGCCTGTCCCGGGGGAGTTCCGGGGTCGACGGGTTTCCTGTTGCCCGTCGGAGGGGCGCGCGGGAAACCCGGGGTGAGCAGGGAAGTTGTTGACCGGCGGGCAACCGGGGCGCTGTTCTAGGGTGACGCACGGGGAGCGACAGCGGGGAGGGGGACCGGGGTGGAGCGGATCGGCACGTACACGATCGAGCGGGTGCTCGGCGAGGGCGGGATGGGCACCGTCTATCTGGCGAGATCGCGCGGCGGGCGGAGCGTGGCGGTCAAGGTGGCCAAGCCGGAACTCGCGGGGGATGCGGGGTTCAGGGAACGTTTCCGCTCGGAGATCACGGCCGCCCGCGCGGTGGGCGGTTTCCACACGGCGCCCGTCGTGGACGCGGATCCGGACGCCCCGATGCCCTGGCTCGCCACCGCCTACGTGCCCGGTCCGACCCTCGCCGATCTGCTCGCCGCGCGCGGGCCGATGGCCGAGCCGGCGCAACGGCGACTGGGGCTGGCGCTCGCGGAGGCGCTCCAGGCGATCCACGGCTGCGGCCTGGTGCACCGCGATCTGAAGCCGAGCAACATCATCATGTCCGACGACGGCCCCCGGGTCGTCGACTTCGGTATCGCGCGGGCCGTGGAGGGCTCCCGGCTGACCATGACCGGGATCGCGGTGGGCACCCCCGGATTCCTGGCCCCGGAGCAGGCCGAGGGCGAGCAGGTCACTCCCGCCGCGGACGTCTTCGCGCTCGGTGCCGTCCTGGTGGCGGCGGCCGGAGGCAGCGCGTTCGGGGACGGTACGCCGGTCATGCTGATGTACCGCTCCGTCCACCACGAGCCCGACCTGTCGGCGGTACCCGGCCCGCTCCGGCCGACGGTGACCGCCTGTATGGCCAGGGACCCCCAACACCGGCCCGGCACCGATCAGTTGCTGGACATGCTCGCCGCCCCGCACAGCGGTGGACCGGTCCACTACACACCCACCATGGCCGTACCCCCGCCGACGATGCCCGCCGGGGTCGCGCCCCCGCCCGCGATGCCGCCGTATCCGCCCGCCCCTCCGTCCCCGGTGCCGGTGCCGGTGCCGTCCCCGGTGCCGGGGAGTGTCCCGGGCGAGGTCGTGGAGTTCCTCGCCATGGACCACAGGAACGCCGTCGTCGCCGACGGCCACGGCATCTCCCTCGGCGTCAACGGCAGCCCCGTCGACTTCCCCTGGTACGCCGTCTCCGCGGTCACCCACACCGAGACCGGCCGGGGCTACGGCCTCACCGTGGCCGTCCTGCTCACCAACGGCGTGACCCACACCTGCCGGGTCACCACCCGCAGCGAGGCCGAGCTCGACGACTGGATCGACCAACTCACGCTCGTCGTCGAACAGTTCATCCCGCCGCGGCCCTAGCGGGAGCCGAATCACCTTACTGGTCGGGCGAGTTGGGGCGGGCGAGGCCGAGGTCGTAGGCCAGGATCACCGCCTGGATGCGGTCGCGGGCCCCGACCTTCGCCAGGACGCGGCCGACGTGCGTCTTCACCGTGGACTCGGAGAGGAAGAGGCGCTCGGCGATCTCTCCGTTGGTCCAGCCCCTGCCCATGGCGACGAGGATCTCGCGCTCGCGTTCGGTGAGGGCGCGGATGCGGGGGTCGTCCGTCGCGGGCGCCGGCGCGGGTCCCGCCGGTGAACTCCTCGGCAGATGCTGGGCGTAGGCGTCCAGCAGACGGCGGGTGAGCGCGGGGGCGATGACGGCGTCGCCGGAGGCCACCGCGCGGATGCCGGCGAGGAGTTCCTCGGGGTGGGCGTCCTTGAGGAGGAAGCCGCTGGCTCCCGCGCGCAATGCCTCGTGGGCGTACTCGTCGAGGTCGAAGGTGGTCAGGATGAGGACGCGCGAACGGTCGCCGGCCGCGACGACCCGGCGGGTGGCCTCGATGCCGTCCATGCCGGGCATCCGTACGTCCATCAGGATCACGTCGGGACGCAGTTCGGCGGCCATCCGCACCGCCTCGCCGCCGTGGCCGGCCTCACCGACCACCTCGGTGTCGGGGTTGGCCTCCAACAGCATGCGGAAACCCAGGCGTTGGAGGGGCTGGTCGTCCACGATGAGCACGGTCGTCATGCCGCACCCCCGGTCCCTGTCGCTGTTCCGGTCCCTGTCCCTGTCTCGGTCCCGCTCGCACTCTCGCTCCCGGTGAGCGGGGTGGGGTCGAGGGTGGCCCGTACCGTCCAGCCGCCGCCCGGAGCGGGGCCCGCGGTGACGGTGCCGTGGTAAAGGGCGGCGCGTTCTCTCATGCCGGCGAGTCCGTGTCCTTCGTCGTGGCTCGGTGCGGGTCCGGTGAGGGTCCCCGCCGGGCCCGTGTCGTGGCAGTCGACGCGCACCCGTGACTCCTCGACGTTCACCGCGAGTTCGACGCGGGTGTCGTGGCCCGCGTGCTTGAGGGCGTTGGTGAGGGCTTCCTGGACGATGCGGTACACGGTGAGCTGGACCCCGCGGTCCAGGGCGGCGGGGTCGCCGCCGGTGCGGTACACGACCTGCGGTCCGGCGGCGCGGATGCGGGCGCACAGGGCGTCGAGGTCGGCGATGCCCGGCTGCGGGCTGAGTTCGGGGGCGTCCGGTGTGGCGCTCTGGACGCGCAACACGCCCAGCATGCGGCGCAGTTCGCCGAGTGCCTGGCGTCCGGTGTCGCCGATGAGGAGCAGGGCCTGCTTGCCGCGCTCGGGGGCGAGGTCGGTGGCGTAGGCGCCGCCGTCGGCGAGGGTGATGATGACGGAGAGGTTGTGGCCGATGATGTCGTGCATCTCCCGTGCCACACGGGTGCGTTCGGCGGCGGCGACCAGTTTGGAGCGCTGGTCGCGTTCGATCTCCAGGCGGGCCGCGCGGTCGCGCAGTACGGCGAGCTGGGCGCGTCGGATGCGGACCACGAAGCCGAGCGCCACCGCCGCCGTGATCGTGCTGAACAGGACGAACAGCGCGTCCAGGACGGGCACTTCGGGCGGCAGCCGCAGCGCGAACAGCCCCAGGGCGGCGAGGGTGACCGCGCAGGCGACGGGCAGCCGGCGCAACTGCCCGTGCAGGACCAGGCTGTAGAGGGAGATCAGCAGGGCGACGTCGGCGCGCAGCCAGACGCCCAGCCCCGCCTGCACGAAGAACACCGCGGCGATCAGCGCGAAGGCCAGCGTCGGTCTGCGGCGCCGCAGCAGCAGCGGCAGCACCAGTCCGGCCTGTAGCGCGACGGTCGCCGGCCAGGGCAGATGGATGAAGCTGTTGTCGAAGCCGCGCCGCCGGCCGTCGTCGTCGTCCACCAGGTCCGGCAGGCAGAACACCAGAGCGGCCATGACCGTCAGGGCCGTGTCCAGCACCCAGGGGTGCCGCCGGTCGCCCTGCTTGATCCGCCGGCCGAGCCGGGACAGTCCGCCGGCCAGGGGATGACTCCACGGGAGGTCCGTCTCCGCGAACAGCACGTGGGCGGGGTCGTCGAGGCTCATCGGTGTCACTGGTCCGGGTTCATCGAGGTCACCTGTTCATTGTGGGGCCGGGTGCGAGACGTTCGGGCGTCGGACACCCGGCCCCGGAGACCTCAGGCGTCGGTCCGCACCAGCCGGTACGCGGCCCCGGCCAGCGCGAGGGCCGTCCAGCCGAGGAAGACCAGGAGTCCGGCGGTGGGTGACAGGGTCGTCGAGTCGTGGGTCAGCGCGAACATCGACCCGCCCGCGTTGCTCGGCAGATAGGGGCTGATGTCGTCCTGCCAGGAGCTGGGCAGCAGCGAGATCAGACCCGGCACCAGCATGAACGTGGCGACGAGGACCGAGATGCCGCCGGCGACCGAGCGCAGCAGCGCGCCCAGCGCGGTGCCGATCACACCGACCAGGCCGAGGTAGAGACCGGCACCGAGCAGGCTCCGTACGACTCCGGAGTGGGAGAAGGTGAGAGCGGCGGGGGTGCCGGAGACGATGCCGCTCACGATCGGGAACGCGACGAACACCCCGACGAGGGAGATCCCGAACGCGACCACGCCGAACACGAGTGCCTTCGACCACAGCACCGGCAGCCGGCGCGGCACGGCGGCCAGCGTGGAGCGGATCATGCCGGTCGAGTACTCGCCGGCGGTGACCAGGACGCCCAGCACACCGAGCGCGAGCTGCGCGAAGTTCGTACCGAACAGGGAGATGTCGAGCGCGGTGGAGTTGGCGTCGTCGGCCCTCAAGTGGCCTGAGCCGTAAGAGGACTTGTAGTGCGCGGCGGCGATCAGGCCGAACGCGATCAGGAACAGCAGGCCCAGGCCCAGGGTGATCCAGGTGGAGCGCAGGGACCACAGCTTGGCCCACTCGGAGCGCAGCACCCGGCGCCCGGTGACCTTGTACGGCGGACGGGCCGGTTTCACCGGTGCGGGTGCGACGCTGTCGGTCGCGGTGACGGTGCTCATGCGGCCCTCCCGGAGGTCTCGACGGTGGTGGAGCCGTGGTACTCGACGGCGTCCCGGGTCAGGTCCATGAACGCCTGCTCCAACGAGACGGTCCGCGCGCTGAGTTCGAAGAGCGGAATGCCGTGCTCGGCGGCCCTGATACCGATGGCGCGCGCGGTCAGCCCGGTGACGTGCAGCTCCTCGGAACCGACCTCGCCGCTGATCTCGACGCCGGGACCGGCGAGGACCTCGCGCAGCCTGGCCGGCTGCTCGGAGGCCACGGTGACGGTGTCGCCGCCCGCGTGCCGGACCAGGTCCTGGACGGTGGTGTCGGCCAGCAGCCGCCCCCGTCCGACGACGATCAAGTGGTCGGCGACCAGCGCCATTTCACTCATCAGGTGCGAGGAGACGAAGACGGTACGGCCGTCCGCCGCGAGCCCGGTCAGCAGGTTGCGGATCCACAACACGCCCTCGGGATCAAGGCCGTTGACGGGTTCGTCGAGCATGACGGTCGCCGGGTCGCCGAGCAACGCGGCGGCGATGCCGAGCCGTTGGCCCATGCCGAGGGAGAAGGCGCCGGCCCGCTTCCTGGCCACGGACTGGACTCCGGTCAGTTCGATGACCTCGTCGACCCGGCGGCGCGGGATGCCGTGCGTGTGGGCCTGCGCCATCAAGTGGTCGAACGCGGAGCGGCCGGGGTGGATCGACTTGGCCTCAAGAAGTGCGCCGACTTCCTGGAGCGGTGCGCCGTGCTCGGCGTAGGGCTTGCCGTTGACCGTGACGGTGCCGCTGGTGGGCGCGTCCAGGCCGACGATCATGCGCATCGTGGTGGATTTCCCCGCGCCGTTGGGGCCCAGGAAACCAGTGACGGTGCCGGGCCGGACGACGAAGTCCAGCCGGTCGACCGCCATCTTCTCCCCGTACCGCTTCGTCAGTTGGTGTGCCTCGATCATCGGTTTCCCTCACGCTCACGTACCGCCGCCCCCACTGGGCCTTCCCACCGGCAACGCTAGGAGCGCGGGGGTCCCGAAACCGTCGTACCGCGGGGTCATTGAGGGCGTGGGCGTAGTACCGCGGTACCACTGTGCGCTCCGGGTTGTGTACGTTCCCACCCCGCTCGCACACACAACACGCCCACCAACTGCGAGAAATACAACCGACACACATATTTACAGCGCCTGTTACCTCTCCTACTGTGAACGTTCTCAGAAACAACCGCATGCGCATGTCAGTCGACCCAAGGAGGTCGGGTACCCCGTGAAAATCCCGGGCCGCATAGTGAAGGCCGCCTTGCTGCTGGCCGCAGTCGCCCTGCCGGCGGCGCTGCTCACTCCCACGAACGCCGCCGCCGCGAACTCGCTCACCATGCTCGGCGCGGACGTCTCGTCCGCACAGCGCGCCATCGATCTCGGCGCCAAGTACTACGACTCCAGCGGGACCGCCAAGGATCCGCTGGACATCCTCAAGGGCGCCGGCGTCAACTACGTCCGCCTGCGGATCTGGAACAACCCCGCCAGCGGCTACAACAACAAGGCGAAGGTGCTGGCGTACGCGAAGCAGGTGAAGGCCAAGGGTCTCAAGCTGCTGATCGACTTCCACTACTCGGACACCTGGGCCGACCCGGGCAAGCAGTACAAGCCGGCGGCCTGGTCGAGCCACGGCATCAGCGCACTGCAGACCGACGTCTACAACTACACCTACGACGTCTGCAACAGCCTCAAGTCCCAGGGGACCACCCCGGACAGCGTGCAGATCGGCAACGAGATCAACGTCGGCATGCTGTGGGACGACGGCAAGGTCGTCAACAACAGCTTCACCAACCTCGGCCTGCTGCTGAAGTCGGGCTACAACGCGACCAAGGCGTGCAACAGTTCCACCCAGGTGATCATCCACACGGCCGACGCGGACAGCGACTCCAACGCCCGCTGGTTCTATGACGGCATCAAGGCGCAGGGCGTCAACTGGGACATCACCGGGCTGAGTTACTACTGCATGTGGCACGGCACGCTGGCCAACATGGGCAGCGTCGTCTCGGACATGAAGTCGCGCTACGGCAAGGACGTCATCATCGCGGAGACGGCCTACCCGTTCACCTCGTCCGACGCGGACAGTACGGCGAACTCGGTGACTTCGGGCTGCTCGGGCTATCCGCTCACGTGGGCCGGTCAGGGCGCTGAGTTCACGGCGGTGCAGAACACGGCCCGGAGCGCGGGTGCGATCGGCGTCTTCTACTGGGAGCCGACCTGGTACGCGGTCACGGGCAACGGCTGGGACCCCGCCGACATCGCGAACAGCGGGGACGGCTGGGACAACATGGCCATCTTCAACTGGACCGGCCAGGTGAATCCGAACGTGAAGTGGACGCCGTAGCAAGGTAGTTCGGCGCTTCACCTCTACTTCCGCCTCTACAACGGGGAGCGGCACCGGCGGTGCCGCTCCCCGTCGTCCCTCATGGCTGATGATCCGTCAAGGCTCTGTATACGGCCGAGGACTTGGGGTTGTCGCCGCAGCGCCACACACCGTGCGGGCAGTAGTCGCTGATCGTCTGGTAGAGGGGGCGCCGGCCTGCCATCCAGGTGAGCATGCCGCGCATGTAGGTGGGGTTGTCGCCGTTCTCGAACAGGCCCCACTCGGGGTAGGCGATGGGCTTGTGGTGGGCGCGGGCGAAGTCGGCCTGCGCCAACAGCCCGTAGGGCTCGGTCAGTTGCCGGGCGAAGGACAGACCGCGCGGGGCGTCGTAGGCGTCCATGCCGATGACGTCGACGTAGTCGTCGCCGGGGTAGCAGTCGGTCCAGGGGATCGCGTCGCGGCCGCGGGTGGGGGTGAAGTCGAAGCGGAAGCGCTGCCCATGGACGGATCGCATCGCGGTGACGATGCGCGTCCAGTAGCGCTTCCAGGAGGCGGGGTCGGGCGCGCAGCGGTGGGTGTAGGTGGTGCCGTTCATCTCCCAGCCGAGGACGATCTCCGTGTCGGACGCGCCCAGTTGGACCAGCCGCCGGGCGAGGGCGCGGAAGTGGTCGTCGTACCGTCCGTCCGCCCCGTCCGCCAGTTCGGCGCGGACCACGCTGTCGGGCAGGTGGTCCTCGTTGCGGTCCAGCATCGGCACGTTGAGCACGAGCAGCCGGTCCTGCTCCTCCCGACGCCAGTCGGCCCACGGGGCAAGGTCGTCGGAGGCGCCCTCGATGTCGCTCCAGTTCTCCCCGGACAGATAGGCGTGCCCGACCCGGGGTTCGGGACGCCCGAGCCAGGCACCGAACTCCGCGACCCGCCGCACGGCCTCGGCGCCGTAACCGACGTAGGCGCCGTAGGCCGTGGGCGGGCCGGACGCCTGCGCCGGGGCGGTTCTCACGGGCGGGGGCGGGGATTCGACGCCGGGTACACAGGCCGGCCCGGCCAGCAGCATGAGCGCGAGGGCGACGGTGAACAGGGCCGGCGGGGTGCGGCGCGTCCCGTGCGGGGCCACTCGGCTCTCCTTCTTCGGCGGGACGTGTGGGGGCGTCGGATGCGGCGGGTGTGGGGGTGCTCCGACGCCCGAGCAACGTATCAGCGCGGGGCGGAAGATGATGACGTAACGCCCTATGGGCGACATGACCGCCGAACGTGAGGCACCATGCCGGCCGACCCGGGATTCCTGGCGGCCTTTCCGCCCCTGCCGGGATCACGCTCCCGCGAAAGGACTGCGCGCCGACGCGAAAGACCGCACCCGTGTGCCCTTGGAAGAGTCGGTTCCATGAACGCGGAACGGGTGAAGAACGTCGTACTCGTCCACGGCGGGTTCGTGGACGGCTCCGGGTGGCGGGAGGTGCACCGACTGCTGACCGGCGACGGGTTCCGGGTGAGCGTCGTACAGAATCCGACGCTGTCCCTCGCGGGTGATGTCGCGGTCACCGAGCGGGTCCTGGACGCGCTGGACGGGCCGGTGCTCCTGGTCGGGCACTCCTACGGCGGGGCCGTCGTCACCGGGGCCGGACATCACGAGCGGGTCGCCGGGCTCGTGTACGTCGCGGCGTTCGTGCCCGACAAGGGCGAGTCCGTCGGCACGTTGATCGCCGACCCCGCGTCCGGCGCGCCGGTGCCGCCGATCCTGCCGCCGGTCGACGGGTTCCTGTTTCTCGACCGGGCGCGGTTCCACGCGTCCTTCGCGGCCGATCTCCCGGTCGCATGGGCCGAGTTCATGGCCGACTCGCAGGTGCCGTGGGGGCTCGACGCGCTCGGCGGCGCCATCGGCGAACCGGCCTGGCGGCACAAGCCGAGCTGGTACCTCGTGGCGACCGACGACCGCATGATCCCGCCTCCCGCGCAGCGGGCCATGGCCCGGCGGGCGGGCAGCACCGTCACCGGGACCGACGCCGGCCACTCCGTGTACATGTCCCGGCCGGACGCCGTCGCCGACCTCATCAGACAGGCCGCGGCCGACTCCGCCGACGGCTGACACCCCTGCCCACACGCAACTCCCCACCCCTGGCCGCCCGTTCACCGGGCGCATACCGGGCACGCACCGAAGGATCAGCATGACGACCCCTCAAGTCCCCCAATCCACCTCTCAAGTCCACCAGTCCGCCTCTCAAGTCCCCCAGGTCCAGACCGTCCGCGGCCCCGTCCCCGTGACCGACCTCGGTTCCGTCCTGATGCACGAACACGTCTTCGTCCTCAGCGAAGAGCTCCGGCGGAGCCTCCCCGAGACCTGGGACGAGGAGGAACGCGTCGCCGACGCCGTCTCCCGGCTGAAGGCCCTCGCCGCGACCGGGGTCTCCACGCTCGTCGACCCGACCGTCATCGGGCTCGGCCGCGACGTGGCCCGCGTCGCGCTGGTGAACGCGCAGGTGGACCTCAACATCGTTGCGGCGACCGGCATTTACACGCTCGCCGACATCCCGGACTTCTTCCGGTACCACGGCCCGGGCACCCTGCTCGGCGGCCCCGAGGGCATGACCGACCTGTTCGTCCGCGAACTCACCGAGGGCATCGCGGACACCGGCATCAGGGCCGCGTTCCTGAAGTGCGCGATCGAGGGCGAACTCACCCCGGGCGTGGAGCGGGTGATGCGCGCGGTGGCCCAGGCCCATCTGCGCACCGGCGCCCCGATCACGGTGCACACAAGTGCCCCCGCCCGTACGGGACTTGTCGCGCAGGACGTGCTGCGCAGCGAGGGTGTGGACCTAGGAGCCGTCGTCATCGGGCACAGCGGTGACACCGCCGACCTGGACTATCTGCACCAGCTCATCGACAACGGCTCGTACGTCGGCATGGACCGCTTCGGTCTCGACGTCCTGCTGCCCGAGGACCAACGGGTGGCGACCGTCGCGGCCCTCGCCCGGGAGGGGTTCGCGGAACGGATGGTCCTGTCGCACGACGCGTCCTGCCACATCGACTGGTTCCCGCCGGGCGTACGGGAGCAGATCGCGCCCAACTGGCACCACACACATCTGCACGACGTGGTGCTCCCGGCGCTGCGCACCGCCGGTGTCACGGAGGCACAGCTCAGCACCATGCTGGTCGACAATCCGCGGCGGTACTTCACCCCGGCCGACTCCTAGCCGCTACCCGCCACTTCACCAACTCCTGGCTTTCACAACCCACTTGGTCAAATCCCGCCCATCACGTCCCACTTGGTCAACTCCCGCCCATCACGTCCCACTTGGTCAACTCCGGACCATCACCCTTCACTTGGCCGGGTCCTGACCGTTGCGCCGCGCTTCGCGCGGAGTCATCCCGAACTCCGCGCGGAACGCCGTCGCGAACGAGGCGTGGCTGCCGAAGCCACTGGCGTGGGCGATCTCCGCGATCGAGTACGTCGTCCAACTCGCGCTCGCCAGACGGGTTCTGGCGACATTCAGCCGCTCGCGGCGGATCAGGTCGCGCGAGGTGGTGCCCGCGGCCTGGAGCACCTGCTGGACGTAACGCGCGGACCAGCCGAGCGCCCGTGCGATGCCGACGACGTCCAGGTCACGGTCGCAGGCGCGCTCGCGGACGTAGCGCCGGATCTCGGCCTCGACGTTCGCCCGCTGGCCGGTGGGCGCCGAGTCGACGCCGCCCTCCACGGCCAGGCACACCAGGTCGAGCAGTCGGTCGCAGGCGATGTCGAAGGTGGTCTCGGAGAGGTGCTCGCGCTCCTCGTGCAGGGTGGTGGTCAACTGCCGTATGACCCGGCCGAGTCCGCGGTCTCCGTGGAGCAACTGCGGTACTCCGGCGGCGAGCCGGCTGCGTGCGGAGAGATTGTGGCCGTTCACGATCAGGGAGATGCTGCGGAGGTCGGTGCCGTGCGCGAACGTCAGGGGCCGGTCGATGTCGCACAGCGCCATGACGCCGGGTCCGATCTCGCCGGACGCCCCGGCCTGCTCCACCCAGGCCGACCCGGTGAGCGGGACGAGGAGTTCGTGCGTGCCGCGGGGATCGGTGCGGATGTGCCGGGTGTCCCGGTGGACCACTTCCTCGCCGAGCGAACACTGCGCGAGGCCGTAGGCCTTGGACCGCTGCCACTCCAGGCGCCCGGTCCACGGGGCGCGGCGGTCGGGCACCGTGATGCGGCTCGCGCCGTGGAAGCCGGTGAAGACCTCGTCCCAGGCGCTCGCGGAGGAGAAGGTCAGGGCTTGGCTCCAGGAGGACACACCTCATCCTATGCACCCGAATCCGGCGATGGTCATGACAGCTGAACGCTCCATTCCCCCACCCCTGTGATCGAGTTCACGCCGCCGGGATCGAACCTTTGGACCGGTCCCGCATCGTGTTCGTGTTGCCAGTACTCCATCCGGAAGCGAGCTCTCCCATGTCTGTGCCACGGCGTTTCCTCGCCCCCGTGGTCCTCCCGGCCGACCCGTCCTGTTCCGTCCTGCGCGACGCCGCGGTCGACGTCGGCGCGGACGGCCGCATCACCTACTGCGGTACGGCCGCCGCCGCTCCCCCGCTCCCGGCCGGTGTCCCGGTCGCCGCCCTGTCCGGGATCCTCGCTCCGGGCCTGGTCAACACGCACGCGCACTCCCCGATGACCCTCCTGCGGGGACTCGGCGGGGACCTCCCGCTGGCGTCCTGGCTCCAGGACGCCGTCTGGCCCGCCGAGGCCCGCATGCGCCCCCGGGACGCCCGCGCGGGCATGCTCCTGGGCTGCGTCGAGATGCTGCGCTACGGCGTGACGACCAGCGCCGAGATGTACGCGCACGCCGAGCAGGTGGCCGACGCGGCGCTGGAGGCCGGGAGCCGAGTCCTGATCGCGCCCGCCTACTTCGACCGGCCCGGCGACGACTGGCACACCGATCTCGCGGCCATCGGCAAGTGGATCGACGCGGACGGCCTGCGCTTCGGGCCCGGTGAGCGCGTCGAGCTCTGCTACGGACCGCACTCCGCCTACACCCTGCCGCCCGAGGCACTGCGCGCCACGGCACAGGAGGCGGCACAGCGCGGCGCGCTGGTGCACATACATGTCGCGGAGACCCTCGCCGAGGACGCCGTCCAAAGGGAGTTGCACGGCTCGGTCCCTCAACTGCTCCAAGAGACCGGGCTGTTGGACGGGCGGCTGCTCGCTGCCCACGCGGTGCATCTCTCCGACGACGACATCCGGCTGCTCGCGGCGTCGGGCGCCGGTGTCGCGCACTGCCCCGGCTCGAACGCCAAACTCGCCTCCGGAACAGCCCACTTGCACGCCCTGCGCGCCGCGTCCGTCGCCGTCGGCCTCGGTACCGACGGGCCCGCGAGCAACGACGACCTCGACCTGTGGGAGGAGGCCCGTCTCGCGATGATGTTCTGCCGTCTCGCCACGGCCGACGCCATGGCACTCACCGCCGCGGACGCCTTCCTCATGGCGACCTCGGCCGGAGCCGCGGCCCTGGGCCGGACCGACATCGGGGCGCTCCGCCCCGGAAACTGGGCGGACATGATCCACCTCTCCGTGGACGGACCCCACTTCACCGCGGGTCTCGACGTCGAGGACGGCCGGCTGCTCGCCAACCTCATGTGGGCGGCCGGTTCCCGCGCGGTCCAGGACGTCTGGGTCGCGGGCGAGGCCGTCGTCGTGGGCGGCGAGACGGTCACGGTGGACCGCGTCGCCGCCCAGCACGCCGCCTTCGAAGCCGCCGCACACCTCGTGTAGACCGGCACCGGACGTTTTGGCAGTTCCTGTTGCTGCTCGACTTGGCAGTTCCTGTTCCCGCTCGACCACTACGGGAGGCGTCATGGCATCGGCACCCCTCACCCCGCCGGCCCTCGTCGGACGATCGGCCGAACTGGCCGTCCTCGACGGGCACTTCGGCACCGCCCTCGTGCGACAGACCGCGCTGATGCTGACCGGGGAGGCCGGGGTGGGCAAGACCGCGCTGCTGGACGCCGCGGCGCTGCGCGCGGCCGAGGCCGGCTTCCGGGTGCTGCGGGTCGCCGGCTGCCCGTTCCGGAGGGGCGTCGGCTTCTCGGCGTTGAACCAGTTGCTGCAACCGCTGGCCGACGGGCTTCCCGCGTTGCCCGCGCGGCAGGCGGAGACCCTCCAGGCGGTCCGTGGGCTGTCCGGGGAGCAGCCGGCCGAACTGCTCGCCATCGCCAACGCCGTGCACGCCCTGCTGGCCCGGACCGTCGCCGGGACCGGTCCACTCGCGCTGATCGTCGACGACGTGGCGTGGGTGGACCGGCCCAGCGCCACGGTCCTGGGGACCGTCGCCCGTTCCCTTCACACCGAGCCCATCGGTCTGCTGGGCGCGGCCCGGACCGGCGACGAGTCCTTCCTGAGCAACATCGGGATACCGGAGTACGAGGTCGGTCCCCTGGACGAGGTCTCGGCGAACGAGCTGGTGGCCGAGCGGTTCCCCGCGATGGCGGCGAGGGTGCGCCGACGGCTGGTCGCGGAGGCCCGGGGCAATCCCCTGGCGCTGCTGGAACTGCCCGTCCCCCTCAACGACTTGCAGCAGACGGAGCGGGGCACCCTGCCCGCCGTACTGCCGTTGACCGAGCGCCTCAAGGGCATCTTCTCCACCCGGGTCGCCGCGCTCCCGGCCGCGACCCGCAAGCTGCTCCTGCTCGCCGTGCTGGACGGCTCGGGTGAACTGCACATCCTCCAGCGGGCGTTGGGCGTACCGGACGGTCTCGCGGGGCTGTCCCCCGCCGAGCGGGCCGGGCTCGTGCAGGTCGACGGTGTCACCGGGAGGCTGGAGTTCCGGCATCCGCTGACCCGTTCCGCGGTGATGGAGCTGGCGACCAGTGAGGAGCGCCGGTGGGCCCAACTGGCCCTCGCCGCCGAGCTCCCCGAGGGCTCCGAGCACCGGGCCCGGCATCTCGCCGACGCGGCCGTCGGCCCTGACGACGAGGTCGCCGCCCTGCTGCACGAGGTGGCGTACGGCACCCTGCGCCGCGGTGACGCCGTCGGCGCCATCACGACCCTGCTGCGCGCCTCGGAGTTGAGCGGCACGGGCACGGCCAAGGCCCGTCGGCTGGCGGAGGCGGCCTGTCTGGGCGCCAACATCACCGGCGATCTGCGCAACGTGCGCGCGCTGCTGGACAACGCCGGCCACGCCGACCCGTCCGGCGTCGGCTCCCTCGCCGCCGCCACCGCCGCGGCCAGCCGGCTCCTCAACGGCGAGGGCGATGTCGACACCGCCCACCGGCTGCTCATCGGCGCCATCGAGACCCATGTCTGGCCCGAGGACGGGGAGTCGGCCGAGGACATCTTCCGCGAAGCCCTCAACACCCTTCTCATGGTGTGCTTCTACGGCGGCCGGCCGGAACTGTGGCACTCCTTCGAGGATGTCGTGAAGCGTCGGCGGCCACCCGCTTCGCGTCGCCTGCTGCCGGTGATCCTGGGCGCCTTCGCCGATCCGGCGTACGGCGCGCTGCCCTTCCTCGACCGGCTCGACCACCTCGTCGCCGGCCTGCATCAACAGACGGATCCCGTACGGGTCTTCGGCGTCGCGCTGTCCGCCTCCTACATCGACCGCCTCCCGGGCTGCCGCAGCGCGCTGCGGCGGGTGGTCGACGACGGCCGCGACGGCGGGGCCGTGGCCCTGGCGATCCAGGCGCAGTTCCTGCTGGCCAACGACGCCTACGCCGGCGGCCAGTGGGACGAGCTGCTGGAGATCACCGAGGAGGGCCTCGGCTGGTGCGAGTCGTACGACTACCGGCTGACGGCCTCAACCGGCCACTTCCAGCGGGGACTTGTGGCCGCCGCGCGCGGCGACGGCACCACCGCCCGTGAGGTCGCGGACCGGCTCGTGTCCTGGGGCAACCCGCGCGGGCTGGGGGCGCTGCGGGTCTACGCCGCGCACATCCGGGCCCTGTCGGCGCTCGGCGGCGCGGACTTCGACGCCGCCTATCGCCTGCTGCGCGCCCTCGTCACACCCGGCGAGGTGCCGAGGTTCATGTCGCACGCGCTGTGGCTCCTGCTGGACTTCACCGAGGCCGCTGTGCACACCGACCACCACGAGGAGGCGGCCGCGTACATCGCGGCGGTCCGCGGGACCGACATCCCTTTGCTCTCACCGCGGTTGGCCATGCTGACGGACGCCGCCGAGGCGATGGCGGACCCGGACGTCATCGACCACGGCCTGTTCGAGGCGGCCATCGCGGCGCCGGGTGCCGAGCGCTGGCCGTTCGACTGGGCGCGGATCTGCCTGGCGTACGGCGAGCGGCTGCGCCGTGCCAAGGCGGGCGGCGCGGCCCGTGAGCACCTGGACGCGGCGCTCGGCACGTTCGAGCGGCTCGGCGCGGCCCCGTGGAGTGCGCGGGCGGCCAACGAGCTGCGGGCGAGCGGAATCCCCGTCAAGCCGCTCAGGCCCGTCGAGTCCGAGGACCAGGACCGGCACGCGCTGCTGACCCCGCAGGAGCGGGTGGCGGCCCAACTGGCCGCCACCGGGCTGACGAACAAGCAGATCGCCGCGCGGCTCTTCCTGTCGCCGCGCACGGTGGCGGCCCATCTCCGCAGTGTCTTCCGGAAGTTGAACGTCACCTCCCGGGGCGGCCTGCGCGACGCGCTGACCGGCCCGATGCCGTGACGCCTCCCGCTCAGCTCGCGTCGGGTTCCAACTGCCAGGTCCAGTTGGGGCGTTCGTAGGCCACCTCGAAGCCGAGGCGGAGCATGTTGTGCAGGGAGCTGTTGTGGGTGCCGGGCTCCTCGGCGCCGGTCTCGGCGACCAGGACCCGGCACCCCGACTTCTGTGCCTGACGGGCACGGGCGGCGAGCAGGGCGGTCTGGCCGCCGCGTCCGCGTGCGTGGGGCAGTACGGCGCCGGCGAACATCTGCGCGGTGTCACCGCGGACGAGCATGGTGCCGGTGCCGACCAACTCACCCTCCAGCCAGGCCCCGTAGGGATACCAGCCCGGCCGGGACACGGTCGCGGCGCCCATCTCGGCGTAGTGCTCGACCGGCGTTCCGAAGGCCCGCATCATCACCGTGCCCCATTCCAGGGCGTGTTGGGCCTCCAGCGGGGTGACGCTGATGCCGTCGGGCGGCACCTCCAGGGCGTCGGCGCGGGCGACGGCCTCCTCGGTGGAGCAGACGAGCTTCACCCAGGACGAGGACTGGACGATGCCCTCCCGTTCGCAGATCTCCGGCCAGTCCTCGGGCAGGAAGGCGGGCGCGATCTGGAAGGCGGCCTGCGGGGTGCCTGCCGCACGGTAGAAGTCGCAGACCTCCTCGACGAGTTGGGCGGTGACGGGGGCGGTGACACCGAAGCCGAGGGCCTTGCTCCAGAAGCGGGTGATGTCGTGGCGCATGGACAGCACCACACCGCCGCCGATCCGGGTGGCGGTCATGCCCAGCGCGGTACGGACAGGCTCGGGAGTCTCCGTCTGGAATCGGTAGAGGGCCTCCGCCTCGGACTGTTCGGCGACGGACGGCTGGACGACGGTCGTCATGGATCTGGCTGCCTCTCGGTCATCCCGGGGTGTCCCGGGAAGCGACGCGGACAGCCCGCCTGTGAACAGGCGGGCTGAAGCGGGGAGTTGACATGTGGTCAGCGATGGGACATCAGGCCTGGTGGGCCGCGGCCCGCTTGATCAGGTCCGCCACCGCGGCGGGCTGGGAGACATAGACCGCGTGGCTGCCGGCGGCCTCGGTCACGGTGGCCCCGGCGCGCTCGGCCATCTGGTGCTGGACCGGCGGCGGGATCATGTGGTCGTCGGTGGCGACGAGGTACCAGCTGGGCTTGGTCCGCCAGGCGGGCTCGGTGATCGTTCCGCCCAGCGCCTCCAGGCCCCACGGAACCTGCGAGTCGGCCAGGAACGCGGCGTCCTCGGCCGGCAGGTCGCCCGCGAAGGACGCGGCGAACTTGTCACGGTCCAGGAAGAGGAAGCCGTCGACGGGCGGCAGGATCGGCGGCACGGGCGCGCCGGGCGCCGGGTCGGCGACCAGCGTGCCGACGGACTCGTCCTTGTCCGGTGCGAAGGCAGCGACGTAGACGAGCGCGGCGACGCCCTCGTGCCGGCCGGCCTCGGTGATCACGGCGCCGCCGTAGGAGTGGCCGACGAGGACCACCGGGCCGTCCAGGGCGTCGAGGGCCCGCTGGGTGACGGCCACGTCGTCGACGAGAGACACAGTCGGGTTCTGTACGACGCTGACGTTGTAGCCGTCCTGGGTGAGCAGGCGGTGCACGGACTGCCAGCCGGAACCGTCGACGAATCCGCCATGCACGAGAACGATGTTCTTCACGGCACTCATGCCGATGCTCCTTGTTTGTCGGAAACCCTGCGGGCAGATCCAACGTAGGCCGGGCCGTCCGTCGGGGCTTCGACCAAATGACCTAGTTGCACATGACCTGGTTGCCGGCGGGGGTCCCGGCGTCGCCCACGGGGGCCTCGACGAAGGCCGTCACCGCCTTCGCGAACGCCTCCGGTTCCTCCAGGTGACCGAAGTGCCCGCTGTTCTCCAGGATCACCAGTTCCGAACCCGGGATGAGCTCGTGCAGTTCCTCCGCCCAGCGCAACCCGCAGATGAAGTCGTGGCGGCCGACGAGGACGAGGGCCGGCACGGTGAGCGAGCCGAGGTCGGCGCGGTCGTCGATGACGTCCGGGGTGAGGTCGTCGTCCAGCCCGGAGACGTGGGTGGCCACCACGGCGGCGCGCGCGGGGCCGAACTCGGCCTCCCTGCCCCAGAAGTCGGCGAAGTACGCGGGGAACAGCCCACGGGCCACGGAGGTCATCTGCTCGTCGTCCGAGATGGTGGGGATGTTCTGGAACGCCTCCACGACCTCGGGGAGCCCGGGGTTGCCGGCGTGCCGGGCGGCGAACTCCTGCACGAGGCGCATGGCCTCGGCGCCGTGCTCGGGACCGGTCACCGGAGCGCTGTTGTAGAGGATCACGCCGGCGATGCGGTCGGGGTGGTGCAGGGCGTGGTACTGGGCGACGAATCCGCCGTGCGAGTGTCCGAGGAGGTGCACCTCGGGGACGCCGAGGTGTTCGATCAGCGCCGTGAGGAAGCGGCTGTAGCGGGCCCGGGTGTAGCCGTGCGGGTGGGCGGGCAGCCGGCCGGAGGCACCGGTGCCGACGGGCTCCGGGTAGACGACGGTGAGGTGCTCCTCCAACTCGGGCATGCGCAGGTACTCCCAGAAGATCCCCGGTCCGCCGGAGTGCGCGACGCAGACCGGTCCGGTCCCGTGGACGTGGTAGCTCTGCGTGACCCCGTCGATCTCGACGGTGTGGGTCCCGGTGGCGAGCGGGTCGGTCGAGGGGGTGGTGCTCATGGGATCTCCCTGTTCGGCATACGGCGATGACACGGACAGGACGCGGCAGGAAGGACGAAGTTCGAAATGAATCGCGTGACGCCGGTCACACAAGAAGGGAGTGGGGGACGGGCACCGGCCGGGGATGGACGAGGCGCAGCCGATGCACGCGCCCGGCGCCGTCCAGACTCATGAGCCAGGCCACGGCGGGTGGGCAGTGCTCGGGGTCGTCGTCGGGATTGCTGATGTCCATCTCCCAGACGACGAGCGACCGCCCGGCCACGGCGTGCACGAGGTGCTGCCGTACGCCGGCCTCCAGGTCGCACTCCATCCCGCGCACCAACAGGCTTCTGCCGCCCACCGGTTGGTTCCCCCGGACCAGTGCGGCCTCGGGCGACCAGCGTTCGGTGAGCAGCTTGCCGAAGTGTCCGTTCTCGGCCGCGTCCAGCGTCTCGCGCGCCTCGACCCGGCTGGCGCGGGTGCGCCGTCCGACGTCACCGTGCGGGGCGTCGGCGGTGGCGGCGAGGGCCAGCGCGAGCTTGGCCCGCCCCTGGCTGAGCCGGCTGCGGACCGTTCCAACGGGAACTCCGCAGGCCCCGGCGATCTGCTCGTACGACGTGACGCCGACACTGAAGTGCCGCAGCACGAGCGGCAACCGCAGCGCGGGAGACAGTTCCTCGATCGCCTCCCAGATCCAGTCCCGCAGGGCGTGCCGCTCCAGCCACCGCTCGGGACCGGACTCGGTGACCGGCACGTGCAGATCGTCGAGCGGCCGGAGATCGACGGCTCCCCGCAGCAGCGAACGGGCCTGGTTCCGCACGATCATCCGCAACCAGGCCCCCACGGCCTCCGGGTCCCGTACATCCCCCAAGCGCCGGAGCGCGGTCACCGCCGCGTCCTGCACCACGTCGTCGACATCGGGCCCCGGCCCCAGCACACTCACCGCGACGGCCCGCATCCCGGCCCGGTGCCGCTCCAGCAGCAGTCCCAGGGAGGCGACGTCCCCGGCCTGCGCGGCCAGGGTGAGCGCCGCGTCCTCGATGCGCGTGATCTCACCCAGGTCCCGGCTGCTCATGCTGCCCCTCTTCCGGCGCCCGTGTCGTCCGTACGACCGTAGTGGGCGCGCCGCACGAGGTCACATCGCGCCGACGCCCGGCGGGGTCGGCGTCGCACCAGGTGTCCGTTGCCGGTGTCCGGGTCCCGCACACCGCCGATACGCCCCGGACCAAGGATGTTCAGCCTTTGTTCAACGACTTGGACCGGTCCCTACGACCGTTGCGGCCACGTTCTGTTGACGGCCAGGGGGCTACCCCAACCGTCAGCGCCCCCGGCCGGGCTCCCGCGCCGCACCCGCGCCGGCGTTCGCGCCCCGCACGCCCGCCGGGACGACCGCACCGACGATGCGCGCGCTGTGCCGTCGGAAGGAGACGGACTTGGTCACGGCCTGGAGGAGGTTCGCGCAGGCCAGCGCGGTCCACAGGCCGGTCAGTCCCGCCGCGTCGGCGATCGGCACGGCGAGGGCCGCGAGCACGCCGAACCACACCGCCGTGGACACCAGGCTCGGCACGGTGCGCCTGAGCCCGACGAGCCCGAAGCCCGCCACGGCCTGCAGGGCGTCGGTGACGACCACCGCGAGGACCAGCGGCAACAGCCGTACGACCTGGTCCGCCAGCCCCGGTTCCCTGGTGAACAGGCCGATCACCGGGTCCCGCAGCACGACCAGTACGGCCCCCAGCACGCCCACCGCGCACAGGGCGACCCCGATCCCGGCGTCCACACTGCGCCGGATGCGGGCGAGGTCGCGTTCCTCGGCGTATCCGGCGATCAACGGCACCGTGGCCTGCCCGACCGCCGCGGCGGCGGTGAAGACGACGTTCACCAGGGACTCGGAGACGCTGTGCACGGCGGCGCTGTCGGTACCGATGCGGGCGGCGGCGAAGGTCAGCACGCCCAGCACGGAGAACTTCACCAGCACGGTCCCGCCGAGCGGCACCCCGACCCGGGCCAGCCGCAGCACCTCGCGCGGATCGGGGCGCCCGGGCCATAGCGACCGGCCGGCGAGCACGGTACGGCGACGCAACGCGTACTGGTTGAGCCCGGCCCCCATCGCGCTGGACGCCAGCATGGCCACCCCGGCCCCCGCCAACCCGAAGCCGGGCAGCGCCCCCGGTCCTCCGACCAGCACGACGGACAACGCCACGGACACGCCGGTCCCCACCAGCCCGGACCGCATCACCTGCGCCGACCGCCCCAGCGCGACCAGCACGGACGAGGCAGACGAGTTGACGGCGATCAGCAGCACGCTGCCCGCCAACATCCAGGGAAACAGGCCCAGTTGGTCGAGGACGGCACCCGGCACTCCGAACGCCCCGCCGAGCAGCGGCACCCCGGCCACCGCCGCCGCGCACACCCCGCCCACGGCGAACGCCAGCCACATCCCGCTCCGCACCAACGGCAACAGCTCCTCGGGGTCGTCCCGTTGGGGCGCCACGAAGGGCATCACCCCGCGCAACGCCCCGGCGACGGTGGCGGTGGCCGGGCTGAACACGGCGATCGTCACGGCGAACGCGGCCAGCGAGACGGTGGCGTGCCGCCCCAACAACGCGGTGTCGACGAGCGATCCGGCCGACGCGGCGAGGGAGCTCACGTACAGCGGCGCGGCGGCCCTGGCGATGGTCATGAAGGCGCTGCGTTCACTCACACCCGCCCATCCTGCCAGTCAACTACCGCGCCACGCACATGAGTTGCTACGGCGTCATGGTCGCGGGCGGCGGCCCCGTGCTCCCCCGCACCTCGATCCGCGGCTCCGACAGCACGGTCTCCGCGGCCCTCCTCGGATCCCTCATCCGGTCGACCAGGAGCTGCGCGGCACGGCGGCCGATGTCGTGGCTGCCGTTGTCGACGGTGGTGAGCCAGAGGTGTCGTAGGCGCGCGAGGTACGTGTTGTCGTAGCCGACGAGGGACAGGTCCCGAGGCACCTGGAGACCCAGTTCCTCGGCCGCCGAGAGCGCGCCGACGCACGCGATGTCGTTGAAGGCGAAGACGGCCGTGGGGCGTTGCGGGGCGGTGAGCAGGCGGACCATCGCGCGGTAGCCACCCTCCTCCGTGTGGTCGCCCTGTTCGACCGCCGCGAGGTCGGTCAGGCCGTGGCCGTGCATGACCGCTTCGAAGGAGGTGCGGCGGAGTTCGCCGGCGACGCCCTGGCCGGCGATGTGGGCGATGCGGCGGTGGCCCTGGTCGATGAGGTGTTCGGTGGCCAGGACGGCGCCGTACGAGTCGTCGCCGGCCACGACGTCGACGTGGGGCAGGACCGGCTCGACGGCGCCCGCGATCACCGTGGGGATGTGGGTCGCGGCGGCGAGGAGTTCGTCGGAGCCGGGGAGGGTGCCCACCACGATCAGGCCGTCGACGCGGAGTTCCGTGAAGATGCGGGTGAGGTCCTCGCCGAGGTGGCGGTTGAGGCGGCCGTCGGCCAGCATCATGTGCAGGCCCTGCTCGTGGAGACGGGAGCCCAGGCCGTCGAGGAGTTCCACGAACCAGGGGTTGCGCAGGTCGTTCAGCAGGACACCGACCGAGCGGGTGCGGCGTTCGCTGAGGCTGCGGGCGGCGGCGTTCGGGCGGTAGCCGAGTTCCTCCACGGCAGCCAGCACGGCCTGCCGTTTCTCCGGCCGTACCTGCTCGGAGCCGCGCAGCACCAGGGAGACCAGGGATTTCGACACACCGGCCCGCTCGGCGACATCACGGATGGTCGGAGCGCTCATGGGTGGACCGTTCCATGCAGTCGCGCCCCCTGTCAAAGGCGCGGACACTCGGTGTTGACAGCCAGGTATTGACATCAGGACGAACGGGTTCCACTGTGACGAGGACAGTTTATGGACCGGTCCAAAGAAGGGCAGTCATGGTGACCTCGCTCGGTGTTGCCGTCGTGGGCTTCGGATGGATGGGGCGGGTGCACACGCAGGCGTACGCCCGTGTCCCGCACCACTTTCCGCAGCTGACCGTGCGGCCGCGGCTCGTGACGGTCGCCGAGGAGGTCCCCGGGCGGGCCGAGCAGGCCGCCGAGCAGTTCGGCTTCGCGTCCACCACCCGTGACTGGCGCGAGGTGGTCGACGACCCGCGCGTGCAGGCGGTGAGCATCACCGCGCCGAACTTCCTGCACCGCGAGATCGGCGTCGCGATGGCGGAGGCCGGCAAGCACATCTGGATCGAGAAGCCGGTGGGCCTGTCGACGGCGGACGCCTCAGCCGTGGCCGACGCGGTCACCAAGTCCGGCGTCCAGGGCGCGGTCGGCTTCAACTACCGCAACGCGCCCGCCGTGGAGGCCGCCCGCGACCTGATCGCCTCCGGCGACCTGGGCACGGTCACGCACATCCGCGTCCGCCTCTTCAGCGACTACGCGGCCCACCCGGACGGTGCCCTGACCTGGCGCTACGAGCTGGAGCGCGGCGGTCACGGAGTCCTGGGCGACCTGGCCTCGCACGGCGTGGACCTGGCCCGGTATCTGCTCGGCGACATCGCGTCCCTCGCGGCCGACACCGCGATCTTCCTGCCCGAGCGGGCCCGCCCCGCCGGCGCGACCGCGGGCCACGCCCTGGCCACCGGCGGCGAGTTGGGCCCGGTCGAGAACGAGGACTACGTCAACTGCCTGCTGCGGTTCGCCTCCGGTGCCCGGGGTGTCCTGGAGGCCTGCCGGGTCTCGGTCGGCGAGCAGAACAACTACGGCTTCGAGGTGCACGGCACCAAGGGCGCGGTGTTCTGGGACTTCCGCCGGATGAACGAGCTGGCGGTCAGCCGCGGCACGACCTACCAGGACCAGCCCGTCACCACGGTGTATGTCGGCCCGGGCGACGGCGAGTTCGGAGCGTTCCAGCCGGGCGCGGCGAACGCGATGGGCTACGACGACCTCAAGGTGATCGAGGCGTACCGCTTCCTGCGCTCCGTCGCCGAGGGCACTCCGTACGGCGCGACGCTCCCGGATGCCGTACGCAGCGCGGCGGTTGTGGACGCCATGGTGCGCTCCGCCGAGACCGGCACCTGGGTGAGCCCGGCGTGAACGGCGCGCGCGTCGCCTGATCGGCGCGCCGCCGGGCGCCCGCGCGATCTCGCGCCCACCCGCCGGACTCGACTACCGTTCACGCTCGGGAGTCACTCGCCTACGCTGTGGTGACCGGTTGGCGGACGGGTATGGGGGCGGCATGGGATACGGCTTCGGACAGCGGCGGGGCGGTCAACTCCCGGTGGAGTTGACCAGCTTCGTCGGACGCACCGAGGAACTCGCGGTGCTGCACGCCGAGTTGGCGCGGTCGCGGCTGGTCACGCTGGTCGGTCCGGGCGGTGTCGGCAAGAGCCGTACGGCACTGCGGGCGGCCCGCGCGGTCGCGGACCGGTTCACCGACGGGGTACGGCTGGTGGAGCTGTCGGCGCTGCACGACCCGGAGTTGGTGCCGCCGACCCTCGCGGGCGTCCTCGAACTGCCCGAGCAGTCCGGCATGACGCCGCTGGACGCCATCGTGGAACACCTGCGCGGCCGGCGGATGCTGATCGTCCTCGACACCTGCGAGCACTTGGTCGACGCGTGCGCGATGCTCTGCGACATCCTGCTGCGCGAGGCTCCCGGACTGAGCGTCCTCGCCACCAGCCGACAGCCCCTCGACGTGCCCGGTGAGCGCTGTCTGCCGATCGCCCCGCTGGCCCGCGCGGACGCCGTCGACCTGTTCGTGCAACGCGCCGCCGCCGTCACCGGCGGAGCCGCCCTGGACGGCGCCGACCGGGAGAGCACTCTCGCCCTCGTCGACCGCCTCGACGGCATCCCCCTCGCCCTCGAACTCGCGGCCGTCCGCCTGCGGGCCGTACCCCTCTCCGAACTCGTCGCCCGCCTGGACCGCCACTGCGAGGTCCTGACCGGCGGCCGGCGCACGGCACTCACCCGCCACCAGACCCTGCGCGCCGCCATCGACTGGTCCTACGACCTGTGCACACCCCAGGAACAACTCCTGTGGGCGCGGCTGTCGGTGTTCGCCGGTTCCTTCGAACTCTCCGCCGCCGAGCGGGTGTGCGCGGGCGACGACCCTGGTGGACCGGTCCAACTCGACGGCGAGCAGGTCGTCGAGGCGCTGATCGGGCTCGTCGACAAGTCGGTCGTCCAGCGCATCGGCGAGGACGGCGGCCGCTACCGGCTCCTGGACACCATCCGCGAGTACGGCACCGCGCGCCTCGCCACCACCGAGGACTCCGAGGCCGTACGACAACGGCACTTCGCCCACTACGACGAACTCGTCGGCCGCTTCTGGAACGGTCTGATGGGCCGGGGGCAGGTCCAACTGCACCATGCCGTGCGCGCGGAGATCGCCGACGTACGGGCCGCGTTGAAGTACGGCTGCGCCACCGAGGGACGGACGGGCGACGCACTGTGGCTGGCGACCCGCCTCGGGGCGTACTGGCGGGCGGCCGGGACGCTGTCGGAGGGCCGGTACTGGATCGACAAGGGGCTCGGCCTCGTCCCGCAGGACTCCGCGACGCGGGCCTGGGGGCTGTTCATGACCGGGGTGTTCGGGATCTGGACGGCCGATCTGGAGACGGCGTTGGACCGGTTCCCGCAGGCCCTCGACGTCGCGCGCCGCGTCGGCGAGAGCCGCGTGGAGCTGTTCAGCGAGGGCTACTTGGGCGCCCTGGCGGTGCTCGGCGGTGCCGTCGAGGAGGGGACGGCGGCGCTCGAAGCGGTCCGCCGGCGGATGATCGCGGCGGACGACGCGCTGGGCATCGGCGTCGTCCACTACGAAGGGGCCCTGCTGTACGCCGCGTTGGGCTTCACGGACCGCGCGCTGGAGTGGTGCGAGACGGGCCTGACGTATCTGGAGGGCCGCGGCGAACGCCAGTTGTACGGCTCCACCCTCACCGTCCAGGGCATCATCCTGTGGCTCGTCGGCCGGCCCGAGGAGAGCGCGGTCGCGTTGCGCCGGGGCCTGGAGGCGGCGAGCGAGATCGGCGAGGTGCTGGTCGCGGCGCTCGCGTCCCTCGGCCTGGCCTGGCACGCGGCCGGGCAGAAGCGATACGTCAGGGCCTGCTGGCTGCTGGGTTACGCGGAGCACGCGCGGCGGCTGGGCGGCGACCCGGTCGGCATGCTGCCCCGGCTGCTGGAGGAGCAGGAGTCCCAACAGCGGGCGGTGCGGGCGGCGTTGGGCGCCGAGCCGTACGAGCGGTGGCGGGAGGCCGGGGCCCGGATGTCGGGCCGCGAACTCCTGGACGCCGTACGCACCGACGCGGACGAACCGCCCGGCATCCCCGCGGCCCGCTCCGCCACCGCGGACACCCGCCCCGCCGACCCCCTCACCCGCCGCGAACGCGAGGTCGCCGCGCTCGTCACCCAGGGTCTGTCCAACCGGGAGATCGCCGAACGGCTCGTCATCTCCAAACGCACCGTGGACGCCCATGTCGAGCACATCCTCGCCAAGTTGGGCATCACCTCGCGTACCGAGATCCTGGCCGCGGCTCAGCCCGAGAGCACCAAGTCGGCGTAGGTACCCGGTACCTACGTACCCCCTCCACGCCCCGCGCCGACGCCTACGTGCACCGATATCGCCACCGATCTACGGGAGTTCACCTCCCCCGCACCCGCCCGCCACCCCAAGCTGGTCCTACCGCCAGGGGAACGGGAAGTGTCGGGGGCCGGCAGTGTTGGTCAACCCCACGGCTGTCATGGCAAGGCAACCGTCACCGCACCTCCCCTGGCGGTATGCGCGTGGGGCTGCCCCTGTCGGCGGGGGCAGCCCTCCTCCAAAGGCCCGGCGATCAGCCGCGCTCGGCCCGCCCGTACATCGTCTTGGCGGTGGCGCCGAGGATCTCGCCGTACATCTTGGTCGGCGTGAACCCGTCCAGCGAGCTGTTGACCGAGACGAGGGTGCCCTGCCCGGTGGTCTCCTTGAAGTCGGCCAGCCACGGGCCGCCGCTGGAGCCGCCGGTCATGTCGCAGGGGATCATCTGCTGGCCGTTCTCCTTCTTCTCCGTGCCCACGCAGCGCAGGAGTTCCTCACCGAGCTGCGGGTGGGTGGCGGGGTAACCGAAGGACGAGATCTTCCCGCCGACCGCCCGGACGATCCGGGTTGCGTCGTCGGGTCGGCGGCCGTCTCACCGAGGAAGGCGAGGAACTCCCCCACCGTGCAGTTCCAGAGCCGGCGTTCCACCAACGCCGTGTGCCGGCGGGCGAGTTCGTGATCGTCGCCGTAGACGAACCCGACGACGAGCGGGCCCTCGTACTCGCGGATCTCGATTCCGCTCGGCTGTACCTCGTCCGCCGAGTGCAGGCCCACCGTGATGCCGATGATCTCCCGGATCAGGACGCCCGCTCTCCTGAACACGCCGTCGGACGAGGTGTGCCACACCACCTCGAAGTGTTCGTGCGCGGGCGTCCCGGGATCGGGCCGCCGGTTCACGCCGTTCGATGTACTGGACACACCTACGTCCTCTCTGCGCGGCGGGGAACTTCGCGGCACGGACTGCCTAGTTGAGGGCGTCCGAGGGGTTGGTCAGCCAGTAGGTGGTGGTCAGCGAGCTGTCGATGTACACGCCCTTGCTGGGCAGCGCGACCTTGACGCCGGAGCCGACGAAGTCGAGCGCGCGGTTCTGGAAGATCACCGAGAGCGTCTTCGCGGTGTAGCCGCCCGAGCCGCTCCCGTCGGCGGCGGAGAGGAGGACGCCCGCGTAACCCGACTGTCCGGGGCGGAGCGTGGTGACCGCCTGCGGCTGCGTGTCCTCGTCGACCGGGGGGACGGACTGGGCGTCCGTGAACCGCAGGGCCGGGTAGCCGTACAGGTAGCAGGTCTTGGAGCCGGTGTTCTTGACGGTCAGCAGCAGATGGTTCAGCGGCCGCGTCACGGTCTGCGCGGTGACCTTGGTGTTGGCGCCGGTGCAGGTGACGATGCTCGATGTCGACTTGGATCCGCTGGACCCCTTGGCGGTGGTGCTGCTGCCGCCCGACTTCGAGACGGCCTCGGCCACGTCCGTACCGGAAGCGGCGGCCTTGGTGTCCCCCGCGTCGGTCTTGGGTGTCGCGGTCGAGGAGGAGCCGCTGTCGGCGACGACGGTCGGGTTGCTCTTCGCCCCCGTGTCCGTGCTGGTTCCGCAGGCAGTCAGTGCGAGTGAGGCGGCCGCGGCGAAGGTCGCGGTGAGGAGTGCCGTACGGCGGCGGAAGACGGTGTCGGACATGATCGGGTTCCCCCTGGGTGCGGTGCTGGAAGGCGAGCCACCGGGTTCGTGGTGGATCTCGCTGCGAACAACCGCAGCTTGCTCGGCGATCCGTCCCAGCCGCCAGAACAGTCGGGGGAAACGGGAAGCTGGAACGCTCACACAGGGTCTGACCTGTGGGGACGTACCGTCCCTGGAACGCTTGGGTGGGACGGGCACCGGCCGTTGGAGCGGTCCAGCCGGTGCCCGTGCCGCACTGTCAGCAGTAGAGGTTGCCGCCCGGGGTGGTCCCGAGGATCGACGTGAACCGCTGGTAGGCGTCCACGCGGCTCTGCACCTGGGCGGGGTTCTTGCCGTCGCACTCGATCGAGCCGTTGATGCTGCGGATGGTCTGGCCGAAGCCGGCGCCGTTGACCATCGCGTTGTGCGGGGTCATGCTGCCGGGGCCGGTCTGGGTGTTCCAGTACCAGAGCGCGGTCTTCCACGCCACGGCCGAGTCGTTCTGCACCAGCCAGGGGTTGTTGAGCAGATCGATGCCCAACGCGTCCCCCGCCGCCTTGTAGTTGAAGTTCCAGCTGAGCTGTATCGGACCACGCCCGTAGTAGGCGGCCTGGCCGGCCGGGCAGCCGTACGACTGGCTCCAGTCGCAGTACGTCGGGTAGTTGGCGGTGTTCTGCTCGACGATGTACACCAACCCGCCCGTCTCATGATTGACGTTGGCGAGGAAGGCGGCGGCCTCCTGCTTCTTCGTGGTGTCGCTGCCCGTGTTCGCGAAACCCGGGTAGGCGCTGAGGGCGGCGGTCAGACCGCTGTACGAGTAGAAGGAGTTCCGGCTCGGGAACATCTGGTTGAACTGGGCCTCGCTCACCACGAAGTTGCCCACGGGCGTGCCGGAGCCGTCGCAGGCGTACGGCTCCCAGAACCAGGTGCTGATCACCGGGTCGTAGCCCGGGTTGTCGTGCTCGGCGATGTACGCCTTGCCGTCGGTGTAGCGGACGATGTTGCCGGTGACGTACGACTTGCCGGCCACCCAGTTGGGATAGCTGGAACAGGACGCGGCGGACGCGCCGGCGGCGGGGAGGACCACGGGCGTAAGGCTACCGAGGACGAGTGCGGTCAGTACTGCGGCGATGCGGCGTCTCGACACAGGGTTCAACTCCTCTGCGGAGCACGGCCGTCCCCGCCGAGGGCAGGGCGAAGCTGAGCCCTTGTGCGCGCGGGCCGGTTGGACCGGTCATGGCGTGGGGGGCGGCCGTGGTGGGGGGATGACGCCACTCACTGAACCGCATTGGTATGTACCAGTCAAGGGTATAGACCAGTCAACCCCGCACCCGGGCCGCCGAGTTGCGACCGGCCCGAGCCACGTCGTCCTGCCTCACCTGCGCAAAGTCGTCACCTCCAGAGCCGGGTCGCCGGCAATCTCCGCCGGAGTGGACCGTTCCATGACCCACTGCTTGCGCGAGAAGCGACGGGGCTGGTCCGAGAAGTGGGGCGAGGCCGGGTTCGCGGACTGACCGTAGGTGAGGAGGGTGTGGGCGCGCGGGCCGTCCGGGGGCAGTTCGACGGTCAGCAGGAAGTTGGTGCCGAAGGCCCCGGCGGTCGGGGTGCCGGTACCCGACTCCGGGCTCGCCTCCACGACGTCGAAACAGCCCGCGTCGCAGCCGGGCAGCGGGATGCCCGCCCACTTCTGTACGGCGCCGAGTTCGACGTCGACCGGTAGGTCACGGGCCGCGAAATCCTGGACGGCGTCGGCCAGGGCGCGCTGGACGCGGTTCCGGAGTTGGTGGAAGCCGTCGGAGGCTTCGCGTCGCCGATGTCCGGTACCAACGGCACTGTCGCGGTCACCCTGTTGACGTCGTAGACGACGCTCCACAGGTCGAGCGCGGTGATCGGCCGCACCCAGGGCTTGCCCTTGCAGGTCGGGTCCGGGAGGTGGTCGACGCCGGTGTCGCGGAGGTAGCGGTTGTACCCGGCGGCGTATCCCTCGACCATGCGGCGCAGCTCCGCCGTCGGCCCCAACGGCGCTTTCCGCGCGAGCAGTTGACGGACGGTGCCCGCGCGCAGCTGTCCGGTGTAGTACGTGTCGCTCGCAAGGTTGGAGCCGCCCACCTCACCTTCGCCGGGCTCGCCGCCGGACCCGAAGAACCGGGACCGCTCTCCTCTCAACGTCACGACGTGGTCGGCGAGTTCGCACACTTTGTCCTGCGCGAACGCGTACCCGTATCCATTTGAGGTCCTGTCGGCTGTCGGCAGTCCGGCTCCGTCTACGGCTGGTAGATCCGCCACAACGTGGCGATGGCCATGGCGAACTGGCCGGACTCATTGGGGTGCGCGGCCGCGGTGTTCGCGGCGGGGGTCAGCGACTCGACCCAGCGTTCCTCACGCGGCCGGCACATGTCGTGACCCACCGTCGCCGTGTAGGTGTCGGCGTAGGACGCGTGCACACCCTCGGCCGCCGCCTGGCGTCGCAGCGCCGCGTTGGCCCGCTTCGTGGCGTCCCGCAGATAGGCGAAGTCACCCTTGGCGAAGGGGACTTCGGCGCACCCGACGCCGTTGTCGGGGAAGAGCGCGGGGTACCCGACGACGATCACCTCGGCATGCGGACTACGTCGCCTGATGTCGGCGAGCACGTCGTGTACACGCCCCTCCATGGTGGCGACGCGATCGGCCAGTACGTCCTTGCCGTCCGCCGTGAAGTACTGCTCGCTGGGCGTGCCGTCCCGGTCCGTCGCGGCGACGCGGGCGCAGGTGGCGAGCACACTGCTGAAGCCGACGTCGTTGCCGCCCGCGGTCAGGGTGACGAGTCTCGTGCGGGGAGTGAGCGCGTCGGCCTGGGGAGCCTTGCCGCCCTTGGGGTTCCAGTAGTCGTTCGTGATGGCGCCGCTGCACGTGACGTCGTCGAACGTGTGCCTACGCCCCACCGTCGAGGCGAACTTGGAGATCAGGCTGGGGTAGCTGCCGGTCGTACGGTCGCACTCCTTGTCCTTCACACCGGCCAGGCCGGCCCCGGAGGCGTAGGAGTCGCCGAGCGCCACATAGGCGGGCCCGCCGGCGGGGGTGGCCGCCGCGGTCGGCGCGCTCAGGGTGAGGACGACGGCCGAGGTTGCCAGGATCAATCCGAAAGGGGACACAATGCCTCTTCGTTCTCGGGGAACCGGACAGGCGCCGGCCGGTGCCGCGAGAGAGCTGTCGCTTTCTCGGTGTGATCGAGCCTAGGGTCGGGGCGGGGCGCCGTCCTCGCGCTACGGAACGACTGCCGCGTGCAACCAAAGTTGGAGAACACCTCGGAGGCGATGGCCCTGATCACCCTGGATCTGCACCCCTACTTCCGCAGCGATCGCGACATCGACACAGCCCTGCGCCAGACCCTCTTCAAGGCCGCCGCCACCGGGGTCGACACCATCCAGATCATCCCGGGCAAGGGAACCGGCCAGCTGAAGAAGCGCGTGCTGGCCGTGCTGGCGCAGAAACACATCAAGAAGCTCTACGCCCGCGTGGAACAGGATCCGACCAACGCGGGCCGGATCCTGGTCCACCTTCGCTGACTAGCCGTCGGTCATTGGCTGTTGGCTACTACCTCCTACCTCCTACCTCCTACCTCCTGGCTACTGGCTACTGGCCGAAGCCGTACGAGAACAGGTGGTCGGTCCCCGTCGAGCCCGTCACCGGCAGGGTGATCGACGCGACCTGCTTGGACGGGTCCAACGGGACCTTCGCGGCGAAGACATAGGTCTTCACGCTGTCCCGGCCCCCACTCCCGGTGTTCCGGTAGGCCGTCGTGGCGGCGGTCGTGTCACCCGGAATCGGCTTGCTGGAACCGCCGTTGAGGGTCCAGTCCGGGAAGGCGACCGTCCCCTGGGAGGTGGTGCCGTCGGTGTAGGTGACGGTCACCGCGCCCGAGACACCGCTGCCGTCGGTCGGCGCGTTGGTCGCCGTGCCGAGCAGCCCCAGCGACGCACCCGACGTACCGGCCGGCATCAAGATGGTCTGGCCGGCCATCTCCAGGTTGTCCAGTTGACCCGAAGTCACCGTCGGCCAGGTGTAGTTGATGCCGTCGACCGTGAGCGGCGAGCCGCTCGTGACGCCCGCCGCGGCCAGCGCGTTCTGCGAGAAGGCCCAACCGCCGCCGTCGAAGCCGCCCGAGAAGGCGGCGCCGTCGGGATAGATGCCCTCGTTCGTGTTGTACGGCCACAGCGCACCGGCCTTGGCCACGGCCACCCGGAGGGTCGCCCCGGCCAGCGCCGCACCGGAGGTGTGGTCGGTCAGCGCGAACGTGACCGGGAACAGGCCTTCGTCCGCGCCTGCCGTCACCTTGACCTTCGCCTCGGCACTGCCCGCCGCGGGCACCGCCAGCGATCCGGTCGCCGTGTCGAGCGTGACGCCGGAGGGAGCCGTCGCCTTCCAGTCGACCGTGACGGCCGCGCTGCCGAGGTTGGTCAGGTCGAGCGTGCCGTCGCCGGCCGAACCCGGCTGGAGCACAAGGCCGTTGGAGGGACCGGTCGCGGCCAGCACCCGGCCGCCGCCCGTGGTGTCCGACGGCGGCGCCGCCGAAGGACCGGACGCCCAGGCCGTGTTGGGCTGCGTACCGAGCGTGAAGTCGAGCGTGCCCGCGCCCTGGAACTTCTGGTAGGTCAGCCAAGAGGTGTTCCACGCCTTGCCGTTGACGCCGAGCGACTGCACGTACGGCGCGTCGGGCGCGGCCTGCGGCGCGTTGATCCGCACCGACTTTCCGCTGCCGAAGGTCACCTTGGCCGCCGGGAACGCCGGGCTGCCGAGCGCCAGGGTGTCCGTGCCCGGGGTCTCCGGGTACATGCCGAGCTCGGACCAGACGTACCACGAACTCATCGCGCCGAGGTCGTCGTTGCCGAACGAGCCGACCGGTGCGTTGAAGTACAGCTTCTGCTGCGCCTCGCGGACGGCCGCCTGCGTCTTCCAGGGCTGGCCCGTGTAGTCGTACTCCCAAGGGATCTCGACGCTGGGCTCGTTGCTCAGGTCGGCGTCGGTGTTGCCGGGGGCGGTGATGTCGTCGAGCAGGCTGTCCAGGTACGACGAGTACGCCGTGGCGCCGCCGCGGGCCTGGATGAGCTGTCGCAGGTTGAACGGGACCATCGGCGTGTACTGGGCGGAGGTGCCCTCGACGAAGCCGTTGGAGGTGCCGGGCGTGAAGCCGCCCGCGAACTGGCCGTCCTTGTTCTTGCCCTGCATGTAACCGGTCTGCGGGTTGAAGACGTTCATCCAGTCCTGGGCGCGGGTGGCGAACTTCTCGTAGACGGACGTCTTGCCCAGCGATTTCGCGAAGGCGGCGATGGCGTAGTCGGCGGAGTCGTACTCGAGTTGGGTGGAGACCGGGCCGTAGAAGTTGCAGCAGTTGTAGTCGTTCTCGTCGAGCGGGAGGTAGCCCTTGGCGTCCCGTACGGACTCGCCGGGGCGGTCGTTGTTGGGGACGGTGGCCTCGTGCTGGAGGGCCGCGAGGGCCTTGGCCGTGTCGAAGCCGGTCGCGCCGAAGGCGTACGCGTCGGCGATGATGCCGGCGGCCGGGTCACCGACCATCACATAGCTCTCGCCGTTGTTCGAGGCCCACTTGGGCAACAGACCTGTCTGGTCATAGCCGTTGAGCATCGAGGTGACGACGTCGGCGGCGACCTTCGGTTCGACCATCGCCATCAGCTGGGTCTGGGAGCGGTAGGTGTCCCAGCCCGAGTAGTTGGCGTACTGGGCCTGTTGCCCCTTGGCCAGCTGGTGGACCTGGTTGTCCATGCCCATGTACTGGCCGTTGTCGTCGGAGAAGACGTTCGGGTGCAGCAGCGCGTGGTAGAGCGCGGTGTAGAACTGCGTCTGCTGGTCGGCCGATCCGCCGCCCACCTGGATCTTGTTCAGTACGGTGTTCCAGGCATCGTGATTGGCCTTCTCGACCGCGTTGAGGTTCCAGTTCTTGATCTCGGTGGCGAGGTTGTTCGCGGCGCCCGCGTCGCTCGTGTAGGAGATGCCGACCTTCGCGCTCACCGTGGGGTTCGCGGAGGTGTCGAAGGTGAGGTACATGCCGTTCGCGCCGGTCGTGGGCGGCTCGGCGGCCTTGGCTTTGGCGCTGGTTTTGGCTTTGGCACCGCTCGCGTGGATCGTCGGGGCCGGCTTCGCCGGGACGGTGAAGTGCTTCTCCTTCAGCGGCGTCGACTCGGCTGTCTGCGGGGCGAGTTGGACCTTGCCCGCCTTCAGCGACCTCGCATCGGGGTTGATGGTGCTGCCGACCCAGGTGCCGCTCGCGGTGAACGGCTGGTCGAACTTGATGTCGAAGTGCAGCGTGTACCTGTTGCTCGCGCCGCAGAAGTGACCGCTGTCGATCGCGCCGCTGATCTCCTTGCTGTTGACCACCTGGACGCGCGTCCCGTCCACCTGCGTGGCGCCACCGCTCAACTTGAAGAGCAGGTTGGCCTGTTGACCCGTCGGGAAGGTGAACGTGCCAAGACCTGCGCGGGTGGTGTCGCTCAGCTCGGTCTTGACACCGTTCGCGTCGGTGACCTTGTAGCGCCCGATACCGGCCTGCTCGTCGGCGTGGCTGAAGCCGACGGACGTACTGCCGAGGTCACCCGACAGCGAGCCTGTCACCGGCAGGATCGGCAGGTCGCCCGCGACGGGGCAGCCGGGTCCCGAGATGTGGGTGAGGCTGAAGCCGGAGAGTTTGTTGTCGTCGTACTCGTAGCCACCGCCGTCAGGACGGTTCGGTGTCGTGTCGGGACCCCACTGCACCATCCCGGCCGGCATGTCGGGGCCGGGGAAGGTGTCCACCGCACCGGAAGTGCCGATGAGGGGGTTGACGAGGGACGCGGGGTCCGTCACGAGGGCCGGCGTCGCGGAGTTCGCGGCCTGGGCGCTGCCGATCGCCGTGAGCGGAAGGGCGGTCAGGCCCAACACGCAGACCACGGCGAGGCGTTGACGGAATCTGTTGCGGTCACGTGGCACGGCTGAACGTCGGGGTCTCACCATCGGTCGCCTCCGCAGCGGTTCGTGCTTCGCAGATCAGGTGGCGGCGCGCCGGTGAACACCGGAACGCCGGCGACAGGCAACAGTTCCTGGTCGCTCCCACGGCCTGACAACGTTGCCATGCACGAGTGTCGAGTGAAACGCGTGTGCTGATGGTGTGTCAACGAGGTTGGCAGGAGTTTGGGGTGGAGTTGAGGGACGGGTGGGGTTGGTGGCGGGGCGGGTGGGGTTGATGGCGGGGCGGGTGGGGGTGGGCGCGTGGGGGTGGGTGGTGCGTGTGGGCAGGGCGTTGATGGGCTGGGGACTGAGCACTGGGGGTGGATGGGCGCGGTTGGCGCGGTTGGCGTCGGCAGTCCGGGGGTTGAGCGCTGGAGGCGCGCAGGCGCAAATGGCCCCGGGGCCCGGGGTTCGAGCGCCGTGGACGCGCGGGCACGTACGACATCGGCGGCCCGGAATTCGAGCGTTGCTGGCGGGATCGGCGGGCGGCCTCGCAACGCGGCAGGTCCGGCAGACACGGAAGATCCGGCAGGTCTGACAGGTGCGGCAGGTCTGACAGGTCTGGCTCACCCAACAGGCGACAGCCGGACAGGCAGGCACGTGCCGCCATATCCCTCCACCACCTTGCATCCCGACCGACGCGGACCGACGCGGACCGACGCGGACCGGCAAGGCTGCGGCACCGGTCGCCCGGTCGGGCACCCCGGCGGTCCGGCAAGCAGACGCACCCTCAACACCCACACACCCCCGCGCAACAGCCGACAGGCGACGCGCAGCCACAACCCCCTCCCCCTCACCCGGAGTTGACGCGCCCCGCCCCGACCGAACCAAGTTGGTCTAGTCCTCTTGACGAAGACTCTCGCGAGCTGTTTGGTATGTACCAATATCCTGCGCACCCCGCCCCTCCCTCCGCTCCACCCCCTCCGCCCCACCCCTCCACCACCCCGCCCCCGACGGGCAACCCGGCACCCCCGAAAAGGGAACTGTCATGCGCCTGGCAAGATTTGCGGCTTCCGTGGCCGCCCTCGCGCTCTCGGCGACCGGCGTCACCATCGCCCTGGCCCCCGCAAGCAGCGCAGCGGCAAGCAGCGTCTACTCCGTGGCCCCCTACGTGGACATGTCGAACAGTCAGGAAGGACTGCTCGACACCGCCATCACCGGACACAAGCTCAAGGCCTACACCGCGGCCTTCGTGCTCGGCGTCGGCTGCAACCAGATCTGGGGCGACACGCTCCCCATCGGCAACGACTCCTACACCGACCCCGAGATCGCCAGGGCCAAGGCCGAAGGCGCCTCCGTCATCGTCTCCTCCGGAGGGGCCAGCGGCGAACCGCTCGCCTGGACGTGCTCCACCCAGAGCAGCATCGACGCCGGATACCAGGCCATCATCAACGACTACGGCGTCACCCAACTCGACTTCGACATCGAGGGCGCCGCCATCGCGGACACCGCGGCAGCCGCCCGCCAGATGCAGGCGATGAAGGACCTCAAGGCGTCCAACCCGAACCTCCAGTTCTCCATGACCCTGCCGGTACTGACCAGCGGGCTGACCGGCGACGGCGTCAACATCCTCAAGGCCGCCAAGAACGCGGGCATCAAGATCGACGTGGTCAACATCATGGCCATGGACTACTACGCCGGCACCGGCACGGAGATGGGTCAGGGCGCGCTCTCCGCGGCCAGGGCCACGCTGGCGCAGATGCAGTCCGTCGACTCCGGTTACACCTACGCCAACCTCGGCATCACGCCGATGATCGGCAAGAACGACGACGGTTCCACCTTCACCCTGGCCGATGCCCAGACGGTGGAGAGCTTCGCCGCGCAGAACGGTGTCGGGCGCCTGGCATTCTGGGCGATCACCCGGGACCAGGCATGCGGCGGAAGCGCCAACTCCCTTCCCACGTGCAGCCAGATCAGCCAGATCAGCCTCGCGTTCACCGACGCGTTCGTGCCCTACGAGGGCAGCTCGGGCGGCGGCGGAGGCACCACCAGCGACTTCTCTCTGTCCCTGTCACCGGGCTCCGCCTCGGTCACCCAAGGCAGTTCGGCAACTACGGCCGTCTCCACCGCTGTCACTTCCGGGAGTGCCGAGTCCGTCAGCCTCGCCGCGTCCGGCGTGCCATCCGGCGTCAGTGTCTCGTTCAGCCCCAATTCCGTTACGTCCGGCGCCAGTTCGACACTGACGGCGACGGTCGGGTCGTCCGTGGCCGCGGGTACGTACCCAATCACCGTCACCGGCACCGCCGCGACCGGCGGCCACAGCGCGACCTACACACTCACGGTCACGATCACCGGAGGCGGAGGAGGGGGCGGGGGTTCACTGACCAACTCCGGCTTCGAAACCGGCAGTCTGAGCCCGTGGACCTGCACGGGCGGCAGCGCGGTGGTCTCCACCCCGGTCCACACGGGCAGCCACAGCCTCCAGGTCACCCCGAGCGCAAGCAGCACCGGCGAATGCGACCAGAACGTCACCCTGTCCCCCAACACCGCCTACACGCTGACCGCTTGGGTCCAGGGCCCGTACGCCTACATCGGCGTCACCGGCGGCGCCTCCGCCACCTCCTGGTCGAACAGCACGAGTTGGAACCAGCTCAAGGCGACCTTCACCACCGGCAGCAGCGGAGCGGTAACCGTCTACGTCCACGGCTGGTACGGCCAGTCCAACGTCAACGCCGACGACTTCACCCTCAGCTGAGGTCACCGACACGGGCACCGGCCCGAGTTGACAGAACGTCACCGAGGCGCCGCGGCTGGGCTGTTGGATTCCGGCCGCGGCGCAGGTCGCTGCTTCCGGCGCCCGTCAGGACTGCCGTCCCGGTTGCATACGCGCAGCTCCCGGTGGTCGTAGGAAAGCTCACGGTCGGGGCCTCGTACGGTGAGGGCGTCGCCCGGGTGGAAGACGCGGCCGCCCAGGAAGGGCTGCGCTCCGCTGACCTCGGGGCGAGAAGGCTGAGCCGTCATCGCCTTCCGCCGGTCGTCGTCCATGGGGGCGCACGCCGGCCGCCGCCTCTGACCATCGTCCGACCGGGGGATTCGCTCGGCCGTTGGCCACATGGTCGGTCGCGCCACAGCCCGAGAAACAGAAAGACCCCAGATCAACTGGGGTCTCTCCTGGTTACTGGTGTCCGAGGGGGGACTTGAACCCCCACGCCCGTTAAAGGGCACTAGCACCTCAAGCTAGCGCGTCTGCCATTCCGCCACCCGGACTAGGTGTCTGCCGCCTGGCCGGGGGTGTTCCCCGCGGCGACATGGACAACAATACCAAGCTTTCGGAGCGCCTTTCACCTGCATATCCACCCCTGGGAGAGCTGGTCTCCGCAGGCCCGCGACCTGCGGAGAACCGCCACCGCGGGTGAACGACCGGCTACGGGCGGCAGGCCGGATTCGGCCACTCCGCCGCCCCCTCGCGCCCGCTCACGCCCGCTCCGTGAGCACGAGTGTCTGCAGTGCCCGTACGAGTGACGCCGCCGTCTCCTCGTCCAGTGGAGCGAGGAAACGGCGCTCCGCCGCGCGGTGGGCCTGCTCGGCCTGGCGCAGGCAGTCCCGACCCTCCGGGGTCAGTTCGACGATGTTCTTACGGCGGTCCTGCGGGCTGCGGCGCCGTTCGACCAGACCGTGGTCCTCCAGGCCGTCGATCAGCGACACCATCGTGGTGCGGTCGATCCCGAGCCGCCCGGCGGCCTCGACCTGCGACAACGGCTCCCCCGCCGAGAGCACCACCATCACGGCCAGCTCGTGACCGTCCACTCCGTGTGACGCCAGCGCCTCCGCCGATGTCCTGGCCAGTCTGGCCTGGGCGTGCTTGAGGAGGTAACCGAGCCGGGACTCCAGGGGCGCGGATTGCTGGTCGTTCGCCATTCGTCGACTGTATGGGGACGCGCGGACCCGGGACGTCCTCACCTTCGAGACCTTCGAGACCTTCGAGGGACGCTGCCGCCGGCTGGGACGCGACCCCGGTGAGATCACGCCGGCCGGGGAGGTGATCGCCGGACGGCACTCGGTGGACGCGAGCGCCGCCCGGCCGTAGGTCACGGCATGAGCTGGTACTCCGGGAAGTTCCCGGGCAGCCGCTCGCCCACCGGCCCGTGTGTCACCGCGCGGATGAGGAGTTCGCCGCCGACGAACGCGCCGCGCCAGGACGCGCCGAAACCGCCGAACAGTTCGTCGCGGTCGCCGCGGGAGCGTGGCGTGCCGTGGCCGACCTTGAACGCGCGGATCTGCGGGGCCAGTCGGTCGTAGGTCGCCCGGTCGTCGGTGGACAGGGTGGCGACCAGCGCACCGTTGGACGCGTTCATCGCGGCCAGCAGCTCCGCCTCCGTGTCGACCAGGACGATGGTGTCGACCGGGCCGAACGGTTCCGCGTGGTGCAGCGGGGACGACGGCGGCGGATTGAGGAGCGTGACGGGGCGGACGTACGCCGAAGTGTCCTGCCCGGGAAGGAAGTTGGCCTTGGACAGCCTGCCGCGGTGCAGCGGTACGGCGCCGCGGTCGATCGCCTCGGCCACCTGGTCGTGGAGTTCCTTGGCCTTGGCCGCGTTGATCACGGGCCCGAAGTCCAGTTCCGGATAGGGGTCTTGGGCGTGCCGGACCGCAAGAGGGTGGCCGACGCGGAGAGTTCGGACCGCCGGGAGGTAGGCCGTGAGGAATTCGTCGAACAGCTCGCGCTGGACGACGAAGCGCGGATACGCCGTGCAGCGCTGCTTGCCGTAGTCGAAGAGCTTGGGGATGACGGCGGTGAGCGTGTCCCAGTCCGTGTGGTTCCAGATGCCCCAGGTGTTGAGTCCTTCCTGTTCGAGGATGTGCCGCTTGCCCAGGTCGGCTACGGCCGTGGCCACCGCGGCTCCGGTGTCGCGGCCGCCGACGAAGGAGACACAGCCGATCTCGGGCGCGCGGACCAGCGCCTCCGACAGTTCGCCTCCGCTGCCGCTGACGAGGGTGACGGGGATCCCCTCGCGCGCGGCGAGCGCGGCGGCGACAGTGAGGCAGGCGACGCCGCCGTCGGTCGGGGTCTTGGCGATGACCGCGTTGCCCGCCAGTGCCTGCACGAGCATGGCGTGGACGAGGACGCTCATCGGGTAGTTCCAGCTCGCGATGTTGGACACGGGGCCGTCCAGCGGGATGCGGCCGGCGAGCATCGGCTCGATGCCGTCGACGTACCAGCGCACGCCGTCGATGGACCGGTCCACGTCCGCCTGCGCGAGCCGCCAGGGCTTGCCGATCTCCCAGACCAGCAGCAGCGCGAGGAGTTCGCGGTGCTCGGTCAGGGCGTCCAGCGTGGCGGCGACACGGGCACGCCGCTCGTCGAGCGGGACGTGGCGCCAGGCACGGTGCTGGTCGAGGGAGGCACGTACGGCCTGGTGGGCGGTGGACCGGTCCAAGCGGGGCGGGCCGACGATGGGGCTGCCGTCGACGGGACTGGTGGCGGGCAGCGCCCGGCCGTCCCGTTGCCAGGCCGCGTTCCAGAGGTTGAGGACACGGTCGTCCTGGAACGCCTCGGGCGCGACAGTGAGGCAACGCCGCCAGGCGTCACTCCAGGACGTGCCCGCCTTGAGGGTCGGGGGGATATGACTGGGGGTGGGGGTGGAGGTGGAACCGGGCGTGAGGGTTGATGCCATGCTTCTGCTCCGCTCTCGGTGCACAGTCGGGGCGGGGTGAGGCAGGAACGGTCCTACGCACGAACCGTCGTACAGATGAAGCTAGTTACGCTCGAAGGAGCACAACAGTCACGGCACATCAACTATGAGTGACGTCACGTGTCCCTTACGGGAGGTCCAGTGCCGCCTACGGGAGATTCAACCGGTCCAACACCAGCCGCGCGGTCTCCGTCGGCGTGCTTCCGACCTTCACTCCTACGGCCTCCAGCGCCGCCTTCTTCGCCGACGCCGTGCCGGAGGAGCCCGACACGATGGCGCCCGCGTGGCCCATCGTCTTGCCCTCGGGTGCGGTGAAGCCGGCGATGTAGCCGACGACCGGCTTGGTGACGTGGTCGCGGATGTACGCGGCGGCGCGTTCCTCCGCGTCGCCGCCGATCTCCCCGATGAGGACGACGAGTTCGGTGTCGGGGTCGTCCTCGAAGGCGGCGAGGCAGTCGATGTGGCTCGTGCCGACGACGGGGTCTCCGCCGATGCCGACGCAGGTGGAGAAGCCGATGTCCCGTAGTTCGTACATGAGTTGATAGGTGAGCGTGCCCGACTTGGACACCAGCCCGATGCGGCCGGGCTTGGTGATGTCGGCGGGGATGATGCCCGCGTTGGCCTGGCCGGGGGTGATGAGGCCGGGGCAGTTGGGGCCGATGATCCGGGTGCCCTTCGACGTGGCGTACGCCGTGAAGGCGACCGAGTCGTGGACGGGGATGCCCTCGGTGATGACGACCGCGAGGCCGATGCCCGCGTCGGCCGCCTCGATCACCGCCGCCTTGGCGAAGGCGGGCGGCACGAACACGACGCTGACATCGGCTCCCGTCGACCGCATACCGTCGGCGACCGACCCGAAGACCGGCACGGCCCGGTCGTCGAAGTCGACGGTGCGGCCGGCCTTGCGCGGGTTGACGCCGCCGACGACGTTCGTGCCGGCCGCGAGCATCCGGCGGGTGTGCTTCATGCCCTCGCCGCCGGTCATACCCTGGACGAGGACCTTGCTCTCCTTGGTGAGGTAGATCGCCATGTCCCGGCTCCTTAGCGTGCGTTGGCGAGGTCGGCGGCGCGGCGGGCGGCGCCGTCCATGGTGGTGGCCTGCTGGACCAGCGGATGCGCGTGCCCGTCGAGGACGGCTCGCCCGCGGGCCGCGTTGTTGCCGTCGAGCCGGACGACCAGCGGCTTGGTCAACTGCACGGTGTCCAGGGCCCGTACGATGCCGTCGGCCACCGCGTCGCACGCGGTGATCCCGCCGAAGACGTTGACGAACACCGACTTCACGGCCGGGTCGGAGAGGATGACGGACAGCCCGTCGGCCATGATCTGGGCCGATGCCCCGCCGCCGATGTCGAGGAAGTTGGCGGGGCGGGCGCCGCAGCCGGCGACCACGTCGAGGGTCGACATGACCAGGCCCGCACCGTTGCCGATGATGCCGACCTCGCCGTCGAGCTTGACGTAGTTGAGCCCCTTCGCGGCGGCCGCCGCCTCCAGCGGATCGTCGTGCGCCGCACCCTCGGCGCCCCAACGCGCTTGCCGGAAGCGGGCGTTGTCGTCGAGGGTGACCTTGCCGTCGAGGGCGAGGATCTGCCCCTGCCGGGTGCGCACGAGGGGGTTCACCTCGACGAGGACGGCGTCCTCGCGGACCAGCACCTCCCACAGCCGTACGAGGACGTCGACGGTCTGCGGCGGCAGCCCGGCCGTCTCGGCGATCTCGCCCGCCTTCGCCGAGGTGACGCCCTCGACGGGATCGATGTGTATGCGGGCGACCGCATCCGGTCGACTGGCGGCGATCTCCTCGATCTCCATACCGCCCTCCGCGGACGCGATCGCGAGGAAGCGGCCCGCCGCGCGGTCCAGGACGTAGGAGACGTAGAACTCGCTCTCGATGTCGACGGGTTGGGCCAGCATCACCTTGCCGACCCGGTGGCCCTTGATGTCCTTGCCGAGGATCTGCCGTGCCGTCAGCTCGGCGGCGGCCGGGTCGGCGGCGAACTTCACTCCGCCCGCCTTGCCTCGCCCACCGGTCTTGACCTGCGCCTTCACCACGACGCGTCCGCCCAGCCTGCGGGCGATCTCCCGTGCCTCCTTGGACGAGGCCGTGACCTCGGCCCGGGGCACCAAGATGCCGTGTTCCTCGAAGAGTTCCCTTGCCTGGTGCTCGTACAGATCCATCCGAGCTCCTCACCTAAAAGTGCCGCACGCCCCCTGGACACCACCCACCGGATGCGGGATAACAAGTTTCATACAGTATTCGTCGACTGTATGCAATGTACCGCGAGAGCGTTCCAACCCCCTACGAAGGGACAGGACTTCGCCATGCCCGACGACACCCAGGACGTGATTTCCGGTGGTCATCTCGTCGCCAAAGCCCTGAAGGCCGAGGGGGTCGACCGCATCTACACCCTGTGCGGCGGCCACATCATCGACATCTACGACGGCTGCGTCGACGAGGGCATAGAAGTCGTCGACGTACGCCACGAACAGGTGGCAGCCCACGCGGCGGACGGTTACGCACGCATCACCGGCAGGCCGGGGTGCGCGGTGGTCACCGCCGGTCCCGGTACGACCGACGCCGTCACCGGTGTCGCCAACGCCTTCCGCGCCGAGTCACCGATGCTGCTCATCGGCGGCCAAGGGGCCCTCACCCAGCACAAGATGGGGTCCCTCCAGGACCTGCCGCACGTCGACATGATGACGCCGATCACCAAGTTCGCGGCGACGGTGCCGGACACGGCGCGCGCCGCCGACATGGTGTCGATGGCGTTCCGCGAGTGCTACCACGGCGCACCCGGCCCCTCCTTCCTGGAGATCCCGCGCGACGTCCTCGACGCGAAGGTGCCGGTGGGCAAGGCGCGAGTGCCGAAGCCCGGGGCGTACCGTGCGTCGACCCGCTCGCCCGGCGACCCCGAGGCGATCGAGAAGCTCGCCGATCTGCTGGTCCACGCCGAGAAGCCGGCGATCCTGTTGGGCAGCCAGGTGTGGACAACTCGCGGCACCCAGGCGGCCATCGACCTCGTCCGCACCCTCAACATCCCCACGTACATGAACGGCGCGGGGCGCGGCACCCTCCCGCCCGGCGACCCGCACCACTTCCAGCTGTCGCGCCGTTACGCCTTCTCCAACGCCGACGTCATCGTCATCGTGGGCACGCCCTTCGACTTCCGCATGGGCTACGGCAAGCGGCTCTCCCCCGACGCGACCGTCGTACAGATCGACCTCGACTACCGCACCGTCGGCAAGAACCGCGACATCGACCTCGGCATCGTCGGCGACGCGGGGCTCGTCCTGAAGTCGGTCGCGGAAGACGCCTCAGGACGCCTCAACGGCGGTGCGTCCCGGCGCAAGGAGTGGCTCGACGAGCTGCGCGCGGCCGAACAGGCCGCGATCGAGAAGCGGTTGCCGAGTCTGAGGTCGGACGCGTCACCGATCCACCCGTACCGTCTGGTCAGCGAGATCAACGACTTCCTCACCGAGGACTCCATCTACATCGGCGACGGCGGCGACATCGTCACCTTCTCCGGGCAGGTCGTGCAGCCCAAGTCGCCCGGCCACTGGATGGATCCGGGCCCGTTGGGCACCCTCGGCGTCGGCGTCCCCTTCGTGCTGGCCGCCAAGCAGGCGCGACCGGACAAGGAGGTCGTCGCGCTGTTCGGCGACGGCGCGTTCTCCCTCACCGGCTGGGACTTCGAGACCCTCGTCCGCTACGACCTGCCCTTCGTCGGCATCGTCGGCAACAACTCCTCGATGAACCAGATCCGTTACGGCCAGGCCGCCAAGTACGGCCTGGAGCGCGAGCGGGTCGGCAACACCCTCGGCGACGTCCACTACGACAAGTTCGCCCAGATGCTGGGCGGTTACGGCGAGGAGGTCCGCGACCCCGCCGACATCGGCCCCGCGCTCCGGCGCGCCCGCGAGTCGGGCAAGCCGTCGCTGATCAACGTCTGGGTCGACCCGGACGCGTACGCCCCCGGAACCATGAACCAGACGATGTACAAGTGAGGTGAACGGCCATGACCGCCAGGGCACTTGAGGGCATCCGCGTCCTCGACATGACGCACGTCCAGTCCGGCCCCTCCGCGACCCAACTGCTCGCCTGGCTCGGCGCCGACGTCGTCAAGCTGGAGGCGCCGACCGGTGACATCACGCGCAAGCAGCTGCGCGACCTCCCGGACGTCGACTCGCTCTACTTCACGATGCTCAACTGCAACAAGCGGAGCATCACCCTCAACACCAAGACCGAGCGCGGCAAGGAGATCCTCACCGAGCTGATCCGGCGCTCCGACATCATGGTCGAGAACTTCGGGCCGGGCGCGGTCGACCGTATGGGGTTCACCTGGGATCGCGTACAGGAGATCAATCCCCGCATCGTGTATGCGTCCATCAAGGGCTTCGGGGACGGCCCGTACACCAACTTCAAGGCGTACGAGGTCGTCGCGCAGGCGATGGGCGGGTCGATGTCGACCACCGGCTTCGAGGACGGGCCGCCGCTGGCGACGGGCGCTCAGATCGGTGACTCCGGCACAGGGGTGCATACAGTAGCCGGGATACTGGCGGCACTGTTCCAGCGCGAGAGCACCGGCCGCGGCCAGCGGGTCAACGTCGCCATGCAGCATGCGGTGCTGAACCTGTGCCGGGTGAAGCTGCGCGACCAGCAGCGCCTCGCGCACGGGCCGCTCGCCGAGTACCCGAACGACGACTTCGGCGACGAGGTGCCCCGCTCGGGCAACGCGTCCGGCGGCGGTCAGCCCGGCTGGGCGGTGAAGTGCGCGCCGGGCGGCCCGAACGACTACGTGTACGTCATCGTGCAACCTGTCGGCTGGAAGCCGCTCACCGAGCTGATCGGCCGGCCCGAGCTGGCCGAGGACCCCGAATGGGCCACGCCGGAGGCCCGGTTGCCGCAGCTCTCCAAGATGTTCCAGCTGATCGAGGAGTGGTCGTCCACGCTGCCCAAGTGGGAGGTGCTGGAGCGGCTCAACGCCCACAACATCCCGTGCGGGCCGATCCTCTCGACCAGGGAGATCATCGAGGACGAGTCGCTGGTCGCCAACGAGATGGTCGTGACGGTGCCGCACCCCGAGCGCGGCGAGTTCGTCACGGTCGGCAGCCCGCTGAAGCTCTCCGACTCCCCCGTGGACGTGACCAGTTCACCGCTGCTCGGCGAGCACAACGAAGAGGTCTACATCGGCGAACTCGGTCTCGGCGACGAAGAGTTGCGCCTGCTCAAGTCGAACGGGGTGATCTGACGTGATGGCGGAGGACCGGATCCTGAAGGTGCGCGCGCTCCTCGACTCCGTGCGGGCCGGGGGACGGTTCGCGCTGACCGCGCCCGAGGGCAAGGTGATCGCCGACGCGTACGGGATCGCCGTACCGGGCGAGGAGTTGGCGACGGACGTCGACGAGGCCGTGGCGTTCGCGGCACGGTTCGGCGGGCCCGTCGTGATGAAGATCGTCTCGCCGGACATCCTGCACAAGACCGACGCGGGTGGTGTGATCGTCGGGGTCGAGGGCGCTGCGGACGTACGGGCCGCGTTCCACAGGATCGTCGACAACGCGCGGGCCTACGACGCCGACGCCCGCATCGAGGGCGTCCAGGTGCAGGAGTTGCTGCCGCAGGGGCAGGAGGTGATCGTCGGCGCGGTGACCGACCCGACGTTCGGGAAGGTGGTGGCGTTCGGGCTCGGCGGGGTGCTGGTCGAGGTGCTGAAGGACGTGACGTTCCGGCTCGCTCCCGTGAGCCCGGACGAGGCGTTGTCGATGCTGGACTCGATCCGGGCGGCGGAGATCCTGCGCGGGGTGCGCGGCGCGCCGGCCGTGGACCGGTGGGCGATCGCCGAGCAGATCCGCCGGGTGTCCCAACTGGTCGCGGACTTCCCGGAGATCGCCGAGGTGGACCTGAACCCGGTGATCGCGACACCGGAGGGCGCGGTCGCGGCGGACATCCGGGTGATCCTCGCCGAATCGCAGCCGGTAGCCCGTCGACGGTATACACGCGACGAAATCCTGACGACGATGCGCCGGTTGATGGAGCCGGCCTCGGTCGCCGTGATCGGCGCCTCGAACGAGCAGGGCAAGATCGGCAATTCGGTGATGCGCAACCTCGTCGACGGCGGCTTCGCCGGCGAGATCCACCCGGTGAACCCCAAGGCCGATGACATCCTCGGCCGCAAGGCGTACAAGAGTGTCACGGACGTTCCCGGTGAGGTGGATGTGGCCGTCTTCGCCATTCCCGCCAAGTTCGTGGCAGCGGCACTGGAGGAGGTGGGACGCAAGAACATCCCCAACGCCGTCCTCATCCCCTCCGGGTTCGCCGAGACCGGCGAGGTCGCGCTCCAGGACGAGATCGTGGCGATCGCCGAGCGCTACGGCGTCCGACTCCTCGGGCCGAACATCTACGGCTACTACTCGACCTGGCAGGACCTGTGCGCCACGTTCTGCACGCCGTACGACGTCAAGGGCGGGGTGGCGCTGACCTCGCAGTCCGGTGGGATCGGGATGGCCATCCTGGGGTTCGCGCGGACCACGAAGACGGGGGTGTCGGCGATCGTCGGGCTCGGCAACAAGTCGGACCTGGACGAGGACGACCTGCTGACCTGGTTCGGCGAGGACCCGCACACCGAGTGCATCGCGATGCACCTGGAGGACCTCAAGGACGGCCGCGCGTTCGTCGAGGCGGCCCGAAAGACCGTACCCCGTAAGCCGGTTGTGGTCCTGAAGGCGGGTCGTACGGCGGCGGGTGCGAAGGCCGCCGGTTCGCACACGGGCGCTCTGGCCGGCGACGACGCCGTGTACAGCGACATCCTGAAGCAGGCCGGCGTCATCCGGGCCCCCGGGCTCAACGACATGCTGGAGTACGCGCGCGGCCTGCCCGTGCTGCCAACTCCCCAGGGAGACAACGTCGTCATCATCACGGGCGCCGGCGGCAGCGGTGTGCTGCTCTCCGACGCGGTGACCGACAACGGCCTTTCCCTGATGGAGATTCCAGCCGATCTGGACGCGTCCTTCCGGGAGTTCATCCCGCCTTTCGGGGCCGCGGGCAACCCGGTCGACATCACCGGGGGCGAGCCGCCGTCGACGTACGAAGCGACGATCCGGCTGGGTCTGGAGGACCCGCGGATCCACGCACTGGTCCTCGGTTACTGGCACACCATCGTCACTCCCCCGATGGTCTTCGCCGAGCTCACCGCGCGTGTGGTCGCCGAGTTCAAGGAGCGCGGGATCGAGAAGCCGGTGGTGGCATCGCTCGCGGGTGACGTGGAGGTCGAGGAGGCCTGCCAGTACCTGTACGAGCGCGGGGTCGTGGCGTACCCGTACACGACGGAGAAGCCTGTGGCCGTGCTCGGCGCGAAGTACCAATGGGCGCGCGCGGCAGGCCTGTTGGGCGGTGGTTCATGACGTGAGTCGACGCGGGGCCGGCCGACAGTGCGGTCGGCCGGCCCCGGGGACCCGTGCGCACGCGAAAGGCATTGGACAGGGGGCGCTGGCCAGAACTTTCGACGCAAGGGGCACTGAGCGATGGCAACAACGGACTTCCCGACGTCCGTCTCCTACAGGGAGGTGACGGACCGTCACGGCCGTGTGTACCGCATCGGTGAATCCGATGTCGACATCATGGGCCGGGCGCGCAAGTGGATGGTCGTCCTGCCCTGGGTGGGCATGATGGGCATCAGCTCCGCCGAGTACGCGTTCACGTCGGCGGAGGACACGCTCCACGACGCGCATCTGTGGAGCAGTGGACACATCTTCTGGCTGATGGGCGTCTGGGTGTTCTTCCAGGCGGCCGTGGCCTTCCCCGCCGGGCAGTTGCGCGAGAGCGGCAGACTCCCGGCCCGTACGGCCATGTTGATCGGCGCGCTCGGCACACTGCTGGGCTATCTCGCGCTGGCCTTCGCGCCGAACGTGCTCGTCGCCTACTTCGGCTTCGGCATGTGCAGCGGTATCGGCGCCGGTCTTGTGTATGCGACCTGCGTGAACATGGTCGGCAAGTGGTATCCGGAGCGCAAGGGCGGCAAGACGGGCTTCGTCAACGGCGGATTCGCCTACGGGTCCGTGCCGTTCGTGTTCCTCTTCACCTCCGTGCTCGACCTCGGCAACTACGAGGTGCTGCTCAGCCTGGTCGGCGTAGGACTGTGTCTGGTGGTGGCGTCGGCGGGCTGGTTCTTCCGCGATCCGCCGAAGAACTGGTGGCCCGCGCACGTCGATCCGCTCAAGACGACCCAAGACCCCAAGGTCCGCCGGGCGTTGGAGAAGAACCCGCCGGCGCTCAAGCAGTACACACCCAAGGAGGCCGCCCGTACCCCCGTGCTCTGGATGATGTGGTTCTGTCTGCTGTGCACGGCCGGCATCAACATATTCGGCATCGCCTTCCAGGTGCCGTTCGGCAAGGACATGGGCTTCGCGGGCGGGATCGTGGCCACGGCGATGTCCCTGAAGGCGATCGTCAACGGCACCGGGCGCGGTGTCATCGGCTGGATCTCCGACCGCTACGGCCGCCGCCACACGCTGATCATCGTGTGCCTCGTGCTCGGCACCGCGCAGTTCGGCGTGCTGGTCTCGGGCCAGATGGGCAGCATGCCGTTCTTCCTGTTCTGCTCCATGGTCTCGGGTTTCGGCGGCGGGGCGATCTTCCCGCTGTTCGCGGCCATGACGGCCGACTACTTCGGTGAGAACAACAACGCCAGCAACTACGGGATGGTCTACAGCTCGAAGCTGATCTCGGGGCTCGTCGGCTCCGGTCTGGGCGCGGTCGTCGTGGGTGAGTGGGACTACCACGGCGCGTTCGTCCTGGCCGGTTCCGTGGGCCTGGCCTCCGCGGTGCTGGCGATCTTCCTCAAGGCTCCGGGCAGGCCCGACGCCCGGCGCATCGTGCCCAACCCGCACCCGCTCGGCGAGGAGATGGCGTGACATGACCGCAGATCCCATCACCACGAACGAATCCGGCGCCGCGAACCGTCCCTACCGTGAAGTGACCGACGCCCACGGCCGCGTCTACCGCGTCGGCGAGACCGACCGCGACATCCTCGGCCACTCGCGCAAGATCATGATCTATCTGCCGTGGATCGCCATGATGGCGATCAGTGTCTTCGAGTACGCGTACGGCTCCGCGGAGGACACCCTGTCCAGCGCGCACGGCTGGACGCAGAGCAACACCTTCTGGATTCTGAGTGTCTGGGTCTTCTTCCAGGCCGGTATCGCCTTCCCGGCGGGCTGGATGCGGGAGAAGGGCATCCTGACGGCCCGCAAGGCGATGTACGTCGGCTCGGTGCTGTGCGTGCTCGGTTTCCTCGCGCTGTCCCACCTGGACAACGTGTGGCTGGCGATCATCGGCTTCGGCGTGATCGGCGGCGTCGGCGCCGGGCTGGTCTACGCGACCTGCATCAACATGGTCGGCAAGTGGTTCCCCGAACGGCGGGGCGCCCGTACCGGGTTCGTCAACGGCGGCTTCGCCTACGGTTCGCTGCCGTTCATCTTCATCTTCAACTACGCCTTCGACACCGGGAATTACCACCGGGTCCTGGATCTGATCGGCTGTTACATCCTGATCGTGGTGTTCGGGTGCGCGTTCTTCTTCAAGGACCCGCCGAAGAACTGGTGGCCCGCCGACATCGACCCGCTGACCTACGGCGGCAACGACAAGACCGCGACGAGCCTCGTCAAGAACCCGCCCGCCGTAAAGCAGTTCACGCCCAAGGAGGCCATCCGCACGGGCATGCTGCCGCTGATGTGGCTGTCCATCGTGCTGACCGCCGGGGTGTCGATCTTCGGGATCTCCTTCCAGGTCGACTTCGCCAAGGACGTGGGCTTCGGCCCGCTGGTGGCGGCCTCCTCGATGGGCATCATGGCCGTCATCAACGGCATCGGCCGCGCGGTCGTCGGCTGGCTGTCCGACCTGTGGGGCCGCAAACTCACCCTGGTCTTCGTCATCCTGGTCCTGGGCCTGGCCCAGTTCGGCGTGATCTGGGCCGGCCATCTGCGCAGCGAGTGGCTGTTCCTGTTCTTCGCCTTCCTCTCCGGTTTCGGCGGCGGCGCCTTCTACCCGATGTTCGCCGCCCTGACCCCGGACTACTTCGGCGAGAACTTCAACGCCACCAACTACGGCCTGGTGTACAGCGGAAAGCTCGTCAGCGGCCTCTTCGGCGGCGGCCTCGGCTCGATGGTGGTGGCGGCCTGGGGCTACAACGGCGCGTACGCGCTGGCCGGCGGCGTCTCGATGGTGGCGGCGGCGATCGCGTTGCTGCTACGTCAACCAGGGCGCAGCGACAGGGAGTTGCCCCAGGTTCCCCAACCACAGCCAGCGGCCTGACAGTTCGCACGACACGGTCGCGGATCTGGACCTGGACCTGGACCTCGATCTGGTCCTGGATCCGAATCTGGACCTACTGATGGCCCTCCCCGACGGGAGGGCCATCACCCGACTCGCCTGTGCCCCAACAGCCCTGCCCAGCCTCAGGACTTGGCGCGCTCGTGGTACGACCGCCGGGTGTGCTCGGTGTGTTCACGCATCAGCAGGCTGGCGCGCAACTCGTCGCGGGCCGCGATCGCGTCGATCAGGTGGCGGTGCTCGATCCAGGACGTCAGGCCGCGCTGACGGGCCACCGGCGTGTAGTACCAGCGGACCCTGCGGTCGACCTGCGCGGCGAGTTCGGCGAGGACCGCGTTGCCGGCCAGCTCCATGATCTTCGCGTGGAAGCGGGCGTTCATCGCGACGGCGGCGTCCACCTCGTCGGCGTCGACGGCGCGCTCGCCCTCCGCGCACAGCTCTTCCAGCACGGCGATGCCCGCCTTGCCCGCGTTGGCGGCGGCGAGCCGGGCGGCCTCGGCCTCCAACAGCGTGCGTACGGTGAGGAGTTGGTCGGCCTCCTCCTCCGTCGGCTCGTGCACGAACGCGCCCTGGGCGGGCCGCAGATCGACCCAGCCCTCGGTGTTGAGCCGCTGCAACGCCTCCCGCACCGGCTGCCGGGACACCCCGAGGTGCCCGGCGAGTTCGCTCTCGACGAGATGCTGACCGGGCCGCAGGGCACGTGTGGTGATGAGTTCGAGCAGCGCCTCGTAGACGCGGTCCCGCAGTGGGCCCGGTCGTTCGAGCTTGGGCACCGACCCCTGCGGCAGTCCTTGCGACAACATCGCGGTCCCCCTCCTGGGCAACATCGGCAGTTTGCAGACAGTAGCCAGCAGACAGTGGCCGTACGACCAAGTATCGATTGTTTATCGTCTACAGTCTACGGCGCACAGTAGCCAGGGGGTACGGGAGTCGACCTCGTCACATCGGGAGGCACACCTGAGCGGGTGCGCAGGTCACGGGCACCGGACAACCTGGCCGGCGTACGACAGATTCCCGCCGAAGCCGAACAGCAGGACGGGGTCACCGGTGCGGACGGCACCCTGTTCGACGAGTTTCGAGAACGCGAGCGGGATGCTGGCGGCCGAGGTGTTGCCCGATTGGACGACATCGCGGGCGACGACCGCGTTGACGGCGCCGATCTTCTCCGCGAGGGGCTCGATGATGCGCAGGTTCGCCTGGTGGAGGACGACGCCGGCGAGGTCGGCGGGCGTCAGGCCCGCCTTCTCGCAGGCCTTGCGGGCGATCGGCGGGAGCTGGGTGGTGGCCCAGCGGTAGACGCTCTGGCCCTCCTGCGCGAACCGCGGGGGCGTGCCCTCGATCCGTACCGCGTGCCCCATCTCGGGCACGGAACCCCACAGCACCGGTCCGATGCCGGGTTCGTCCGCGGCCTCGACGACGGCGGCCCCCGCTCCGTCACCGACGAGGACGCAGGTCGTACGGTCGGTCCAGTCGGTGACCTCGGACATCTTGTCGGCGCCGATGACCAGGGCCCGGGTGGCCGCGCCCGCGCGAACGGCGTGGTCGGCGGTGGCCAGGGCATGCGTGAAGCCCGCGCACACGACGTTGACGTCCATGGCGGCGGGCGACGGGATGCCGAGGCGGGCGGCGACGCGCGCGGCCATGTTCGGGGAGCGGTCGATGGCCGTAGAGGTGGCGACCAGGACCAGGTCGATGTCCCCGGGCGTCAGGCCCGCGGCGGCGAGGGCCTTGGCGGCGGCGTGCGCGGCCAGCTCGTCGACGGGTTCGTCGGGCCCGGCGATGTGGCGGGTCTTGATGCCCACCCGGGAGGTGATCCACTCGTGACTCGTGTCGACCATGCCCGCCAGGTCCTCGTTGGTGAGTACCTTGGCGGGCTGGTAGTGGCCGACGGCGGCGATCCGCGTGCCGTTCATGGGTGGTCCCCCTCGTTGCCTTGGGTAGCGGGATCCACCAGTCTTGCCAGTGACTCGCGGGTACGACGGCAGGTGATGCCACAGGAAACAACCGTCCCGGTTGTCGGCTTCTGTCATCCATCCTGTGATTGACGGTGCCGCCCGAACATTCAGCCGGTGAACAGCTGCTTCGCCTTGAGGATCAGTTCGTATACGCCATACACGAGGGGTGCGCCCACCCAGAGCCAGGCGAAGGCGATCAGTGGCCTCCGGTCAGGCGGACTCTGACTGCTGTCGTTCGACATCGGCGGCCTCCCTCGGGGCGGGAATGTGGTGGCGGGCGTTGACGGGCCGGACGAGTTCGTTGGCGACGAAGCCGACGACGAGCAGCCCGATCATGATGACGAAGGACGTGTCGTAGAGGGACGCGCCGTGTTTTCCGGCGTCCTTCTGGTGGTCGGCGATCCAGTTCACGATCAGCGGTCCGAGGACACCGGCCAGGGACCAGGCGGTGAGCAGCCGGCCGTGGATCGCGCCGACCTGGTAGGTCCCGAAGAGGTCCTTCAGGTAGGCGGGCACGGTCGCGAAACCGCCGCCGTAGAAGGAGAGGATCACCAGGGCGCACAGGATGAACAGCGGTTTCGAGGAGTCGCCGAACAGTGCGATGAGCGCGTACATGACCGCGCCGACGCCGAGGTAGACGCGGTAGATGTTCTTGCGTCCGATCAGGTCGGAGGTCGACGACCAGCCGATACGGCCCGCCATGTTGGCCGCGGAGAGCAGCGCGACGAAACCGGCGGCGGCCGACACCGTGACGGGCGTCGAGGTGTCCGCGAAGAAGTCCGTGATCATCGGGGCGGCCTTCTCCAGGATGCCGATGCCCGCGGTCACGTTCATGCACAGGACGACCCACAGGCACCAGAACTGCGGGGTGCGTACGGCGCTGTTCGCCGAGACCTGTATGCCGACGAGGGCGCTGGGCGCGTTCGCCGCGTCCTTGGCCCTGTCCTTGTTTTCGCCCTCGTCATCGCCCTTGGGGCCCTCCGTGCGCGGCACCCGTACGAGCAGTACGCCGAGTGTCATGAAGACCGCATACGAAAGACCGAGTACAAGGAACGACTGGGCGATGCCGGTGTTGTCGGAGCCGAACGACTTCAGCATCTGGGCCGACCACGGGGAGGCGATGAGCGCGCCGCCGCCGAAGCCCATGATGGCGATGCCCGTGGCCATGCCGGGCCGGTCCGGGAACCACTTGATCAGGGTCGAGACCGGTGAGATGTAGCCGATGCCGAGGCCGATCCCGCCGACGAAGCCGTAGCCGAGGACGATCAGCCAGAACTGCTTCGTCTCCGCACCGAGCGCGGAGATCAGGAAGCCGGAGGAGAAGCAGATCAGGGCGACCGTCATCGCCCAGCGCGGTCCGTTGCGTTCGACGAGGGTGCCGCCGAACGCGGCCGACAGGCCGAGCATGACGATCGCGAGCTGGAAGGGCAGCGCGCTCTGCGTGCCGCTGAGGTTCAGTGAGGATTCGAGCGGCGGCTTGAAGACGCTCCAGGCATAGGCCTGACCGATGGAGAGGTGCACCGAGAGGGCGGCGGGCGGAACCAGCCAACGGCTCCACGCCGGGGGTGCGACTGGGGGACTCATGATCCCGGACGGTAGGGAGTGGCAAGGGAGTTGAGAAGGCGGCGCGTCGACCGTATGCGATGAGCGGTATGCAGAGTGCGCCGAACGGTCGCCGCCGAGTTCCCACGCCCGCACGCGCACCCGCACTCTCTCCTGTTCTCACGCCTGTTCTCGTGTGGCGGGCGGGACTCAACTCTGGACCGACTCCGCGATCCGCAGGGCGGCTTGGGCGGGGGTGAGGTGTGTGGTGTCGACGACCTCGGCCTCGCGGTGCAGCCAGGTGCGGGCCGCCTCCGCGTAGGGCTCCAGGTAGGCGAGACGGAAGGTGGAGGGGCCCATGACGGTGTCCCCCTCGATGCGTCCGCGGAGGGTGTCCTGGTCGGCGTGGAGGACGAAGTGCCGTACCGGGATGGCGTGTTGGGCGAGGCCCGCGCTGATCTCGCGCCAGTACCGCTCGACCAGGACCGTCATGGGCATCACCAGCGTGCCGCCGGTGTAGTCGAGCACGCGGCGGGCGGTCTCGACGACGAGCGGCCGCCATGGCGGCCAGTGCTGGAAGTTGTCCGTCGCGGGCAGCCCCGGCGAGATGTCCATGAGCGTCTCGCCGACCTTCTCGGCGTCGAACACCCGTGAATCCGGGAGCAGTTGCTGCACGAGCGGACCGGTCGTCGTCTTGCCCGCGCCGTGGGTGCCGTTGAGCCATACGATCATGAGCTCGACGCTAGCGCTGTCCGTCCACCCGTACACGGTCCTCTGTAGACAGCCCTCTGTACACAGTCCACGCCCGAACCCTTGCTGGCCCGGCTTCCATACTGTAGACAATATTTCGTCGACACTGTTCGAGTCCGCCCGGCGCTGTCCGAGCGGCAACCACCTCCGCGGTACTCCCTCGACCGAACGGAGAGTCTCCAGTGAGAGTCGCAGTCCTCGGTGCCGGTGCGATCGGCGCCTATGTCGGCGCCGCGCTCCACCGTGCGGGCGCCGATGTGCATCTCGTCGCCCGTGGACCGCATCTCGCGGCCATGAGGCAGCATGGCGTCCAAGTCCTCAGCCCGCGCGGCGACTTCACCGCCCGCGCCCATGCCACCGACGACCCGGCCGAGATCGGCCCGGTCGACTTCGTCCTCCTCGGCCTGAAGGCCAACTCGTACGCGGCGTGCGGGCCGCTGATCGAGCCCCTGCTGCACGACACCACGGCGGTCGTGGCCGCCCAGAACGGCATCCCCTGGTGGTACTTCCACGCGCACGGCGGTCCCTACGGCGGACAGCGCATCGAGAGCGTGGACCCGGACGGCGCGGTCAGTGCGGTGCTCGCGCCCGAACGGGCCGTCGGCTGTGTCGTCTACGCGGCGACCGAACTGGCGGGACCGGGAGTCGTCCGCCATCTCGAAGGCACCCGGTTCTCCATCGGCGAGCCCGACCGCAGCGTCTCGGCGCGCTGTCTGGCGCTGAGCGAGGCCATGCAGGCGGGCGGGCTGAAGTGCCCGGTGGAGCCGGAGCTGCGCAACGACATCTGGCTCAAGCTGCTCGGCAACATCTCCTTCAACCCGATCAGCGCGCTGGCCCGCGCCACCATGCGGCAGATGTGCCTGCACGGCGGCACCCGCAGGGTCATCGAGATCATGATGACCGAGACGCAGTCCGTCGCCGAGGCCCTGGGCTGCGAGGTGGGTGTCTCCATCGAACGGCGGCTCGCGGGCGCGGAGCGCGTCGGCGACCACCGCACCTCGACGCTCCAGGACCTGGAGCGCGGCAAGCCGCTCGAACTCGACGTACTCCTCGCGGCGGTGGTCGAGTTGGCGGAGATCACCGGCGTTGAGGTGCCCACCCTGCGCACCGTGCACGCCATCTCGGACCTGCTCGCGCTGCGGAGTGCCGCATGAGGAGCCGAGGTGTTCGTGGAGCGGGCCTCGGCCTCATCTCGTGCGTGCAGGACAATGAGGGCGTGGAGGTCACCTCGCCGCACGACGGCCCGGTGGCCCACGGCACCCTCCGCAGCAAGGGCCGTTTCGGCCACCAGCACGTACAGAACCGGGGCTGATCAGGACATGGGACGAGTCACGGAACGACGCAAGGTGATCCGGATCCGGGACGGCGTGGTCTCCAGCCGCCCGGACACGCTCGTCGCCGAGGAACCTCTGGAGATCCGGCTCAACGGCAAGCCGCTCGCGATCACCATGCGTACCCCCGGCGACGACTTCGCGCTCGCGGCCGGGTTCCTGGTCAGCGAGGGTGTACTGGCGAACGCATACGATCTGCAGAACATCGTGTACTGCGCGGGGGCGACTGTAGACGGTTCGAACTCGTACAACGTGGTGGACGTACGGACCTCCCCTGACGTGGTGATGCCGGACATCACGTTGGAGCGGAACGTGTATACGACGTCGTCGTGCGGTCTGTGCGGCAAGGCGAGCCTGGACGCGGTCCGTACGACGGCTCGCTGGCCCATCGCCGACACTCCCCCGGTCCGTGTCGAGCCCTCGCTGCTCGCGAGCCTCCCCGACCGGCTGCGCGCGGCCCAGCGGGTCTTCGACCGGACCGGGGGTCTGCACGCGGCGGCCCTGTTCAGCGAGGAGGGCGAGCTGCTGGACATCCGGGAGGACGTGGGCCGGCACAACGCGGTCGACAAGCTGGTCGGCCGTGCCCTGCAGAACGGGGACCTGCCGCTGTCCCGGGTGATCCTGCTGGTGTCGGGCCGGGCCTCCTTCGAGCTGGCGCAGAAGGCCGTGATGGCGGGCATCCCGGTGCTGGCGGCGGTGTCGGCGCCCTCGTCCCTCGCCGTGGACCTGGCGGCGGAGACGGGCCTGACCCTGGTGGGCTTCCTGCGCGGCAGCAACATGAACGTGTACGCGGGCGAGGACCGCATCGCCCTGCGGGCCGCGGCCGCCCAGGGCTGAGACCCTCGCCCCGCGTCACGGCGGCGGGGCCCCGACCGGCGGGGAGCGCCCCCTGCGCCGCAGGGGCCCCGCCTCAGCCTTGTGCGGTCGCCACGAACGCCGCGATCAGCGGTGACCGGCGGGCCGCCTCCCAGGCGAGGATCACCTCGTCGGGTTCGGCGTCGGTGACGGGGACGTAGGTGATGTCGGGGCGGGAGTACCGCTCGGCGACGGAGACGGGGACGAGGGTGATGCCCGTTCCGGAGGCCACGGCCTCGAACTTCTCCTCGATGCTGCGGATCGGTACGTCGTCCGGGCCGGGGTCGGCGTACCGCAGCCAGGTCTCGCCGTCGAGGTCGGCCCGCACGAGGTCCTGTTTGCCGGCGAGGCGGTGGTCGGCGGGCAGCATCGCCACCCGGGCCTCGGTGAACAGGGGCAGCAGCGTGAGGCCCTGCTCACGGATCGGGCGGCGCAGATAGGCGAGGTCGACGGTGCCGTCGAGGATCAGTTGCTCCTGGTCGTCCCATTCGACCCGGCGGGCCTTGACCTCGATGTCGGGGTGGGCGGCGCCGTACGCACGCAGGGTGTGGGTGATCACGACACCCGCGCGGAAGCCGACGACGAGGCGGTGCGGCCCGCGCGCGGACCGCTGCACCCTACGGCGGGTCGCGTTCGCCGAGGCGAGCAACGCCCGCCCGTCGTCGAGGAGTTGCCGCCCCGCCGACGTCAACGTCACGCCGTGACTGTCCCGTTCGAAGAGCGTGGTGCCCAAGTCCTTTTCCAGGGCCCGGATCTGACGGCTCAACACCGGCTGCGCGATGTGCAGCTGCTCGGCCGCACGGCCGAAGTGCAGCAGCTCGGCCACCGCCACGAAGTAGCGGACCTTCCGCAGGTCGAGGTCCATGGGTGCCGCCCTTCCGTACGCCGTCGGCGATGCCTTCAGGGTATCGCCACCGCCGAAAGAGGTCTTGGACGGCGAGGCGACGGCGGCCGCAGGCTGGAACACGTCACAACAACGCGCACAAGCCGAAAGGTGCAGGACATGGGACTGCGAGGACAGCGGATCGTCGTCATCGGCGGTACGGCGGGAATCGGATGCGCGGTCGCGGAGGCGGCCGCGCGGGAGGGCGCCCGGGTGGTGGTCGCCTCACGCCGGCAGGAGAGTGTGGACGCGGCGCTGAAGCGGCTCCCGGAGGACGCCGAGGGGCGGGTGCTCGACGCGAGCGACGAGGAGGCGGTGCGGGCCTTCTTCGCGGGGCTCGGCGGCTACGACCACCTGGTCTACACGGCGGGTGAGGCGCTGCTGATGGAGAGCCTCGCCGAGTCCGACCTCGGGCGGGCCCGCGCCTTCCTGGACACCCGGCTGTGGGGCGCGTACACGGCGGTGAAGTACGGCGCCCCGTCGATCCGGGAGGGCGGTTCCGTGGTCCTGACCACGGGCACCGCCGGACGCAGGCCGCTGCCGGGCACGACCGTCGCGGCCGCGCTGTGCGGGGCGATGGAGTCGCTCACCCGGGCACTGGCCCTGGAGCTGGCCCCGCTGCGGGTCAACGTGGTCGCGCCCGGCGTGGTCCGCACGGACCTGTGGCGGGAGTTGGCCGACGAGCACCGGGACGGCCTGTTCGAGTCCGTCGCCGGGTCGCTGCCGGTCGGCCGGATCGGCGAGCCGGAGGACATCGCCGAGGCGTATCTGTATCTGATGCGCGGCGGCTATACGACCGGTTCGACGGTGGTCGTGGACGGCGGCACGGTCCTCGTCTGACCGTCCACCGCCCGCCTCAACCACCCAGCGTGAAGCGAACCTGAGCGCCGCCCGGCAAGAGGCGCACCTCAGTCGCCCGCCCCGAACCGCACGTCACTCGCCGCAACCACCGACCCCAGCCGAGGGAAGTCGAGCCTGACCGACGCCTGGTGCTCGGCCGCGGTGAGCGCGCTCATGGCGTCCTCGACGAAGACGAGTCGGTGGCCGAGGTCGCCGGCGGCACGTGCGGTGGACTCCACGCCGAGGTTGGTGGCGATCCCGCCGAACACCAGGGTGTCGACGCCCCGTTCACGCAACCGCTCCTCAAGTGCCGTGCCCTGGAAGCCCCCGATCGTCCGCTTCACGATCTCCAGGTCCCCTTCCCGCAGCAGCCCGTCGGCGAGTCCACTGCCGGCGGGCTGCTCGGCGATGCCGGGACGTTCGACCCGGATCAGCACGACGAGCGCACCGGCGGACCGGAACTCGGCGGCCAACTCCTCGGCCACGGCGAGGACTTCGGTGCCCTTGTACGGTTCGAGCGGCAGCGCGACGATGCGGTCCATCAGGTCGACGAGGACCAGGGCGGTGCGCTCGGGGTCGAGGGCGAGCCGGGATCCGGAAGTCTGGGGTGGTGTCATGACGGAACGTTAGCCCCCGTCAGCCGTCCGTACCGGAGATCCGGATCAACAGGCCCATGAACTGGGTGCGTTCGGCCTCCGACAGCGGGGCGAGGAGCTGCTCGTTGGCCGCACGGGCCGCCTTCTCGCACCGCTTCAGCAGCCGCGCACCCTCGGTCGTGAGCGACACCGCGTTCTTACGGCGGTCCTTCGCGTCCGGCTCCCGTACGACCAGCCCGGCGGACTGGAGGTCGTTCAGTACACCGACCAGATCCTTGGGGTCGAGCCCGACACCACGACCGAGGTCGGCCTGGGCGACGGGCGCGAGGTCGCGGACGGCGGAGAGCACCACGTGGTGCCACATCTTCAGCCCCTCGGCCGCCAGCGCGCCGGCGACGAGGGCACGCCCCCGGGCGGCGGCTCGACCGAGGAGCCAGCTGGGGAGGGCGCGGATCGCGGGGAGGGGTGCTTCGGCCATGGGGGCAGCGTAGCGAAAAGTCGTTGGACTTCCCAATGAAATCGTGAATATCATTGGGCCTCCCAACGATCCCCACCACTCTTCACCGCTCCCCAATGCTCCTCACCGGTCCCCGCTGATCCCCGTCGATCTCTGACGCTCTCTGACGATTCCTGGAGGTGCGATGCGTCGCGTCCGGTACGAGTCCACCGGCGGCCCGCTGTTCCTGGAGGAGGTCCCCGCCCCCGCACCGGGCCCCGGCGAACTCCTCGTCCGTACCGAGGCGATCGGGATCACCCTGCCCGTCGTCCGCAAGGTCACCGAGGCGGCCGAGCCGATCCCGCTCGGCGGCGAGATCGCGGGCGGGGTGGTCGCCATAGGACACGGCGTGACGCGCTTCCATGCGGGCGAGCGGGTGACCGGGCTCTGCTTCGGGCACGGCTACGCCGACTTCGCGGTCCTCCAGGAGGCCATGGCTTCCCCGATCCCCGCCTCCGCCTCCGCCGTCGACGCGGTCGCGCTCGTCCGCAGCGGGCTGGTGGCCCTGGGCGCGCTGGACGCGGCCCGCCCCGAACCGGGCGAGGCCGCGCTGGTCACGGCCGCGGCGAGCGGAGTCGGCCATCTCGCCGTGCAGTTGGCGAAGGCGCGCGGCGCCGGGCGGGTCGTGGGCGCGGTCTCCGATTCGGCGAAGGCCGACTTCGTGCGGGCGCTGGGCGCCGACGAGGTGATCACCTACGACCGTCTGGACCGGGCGGGTTGGGGCGAGCCCGTCGACTACGTACTCGACGCGGTGGGCGGCGAGTTGCTCACCCCGGCCGTAGGGGCGCTCGTCCCGGGTGGGCGGCTCGTGGCGTACAGCTCGGGTGGCGGGACGATCCAGGCGTACGACCTTCTCGTGGGCGCCAAGTCCGTGATCGGGTTCCAGATGGCTCGGATCGCGCGCGGGAAGCCGGAGTTGTACGAGCGGTGGCGGCAGGAGCTGTGGCGACTGTTCGCGGAGGGTGCCCTGAAGCCGTCCGTGCACGGGGAGTTCGCGCTGGCGGACGCGGCCGAGGCGCACAAGGTGATCGAGTCGCGGAGCAATCTCGGCAAGGTCGTCCTGCGCCCCTGAGACGTCCCGCCCCGTCTGACGACCACTCACCATCGGTCCCGTAGGGCGAAGTTATGGGGCGGCGAGCACTGCACGCTTCTTGTGAGGCGGCGGAGGCCCCAACTAACGTCTGTGACGCGCCCGTTGGACGTGGGATGTCCGGATGTCCAGACGAAGGAAGGGCAGGTAGCACCACCATGCCGTCGAGTCTTCGCGCACGTCTGAGATCCACCCTCACCGCCGCACTCACCCTGGCCGCGCTGCTCGTGCTCCCGAGCCCCGCGCACGCCACCGCCGCCCAATCCGTCGCCCCCGCCCCCGAGTTCGAGCAGCAGGCCCTCTTCAAGGCTCCCCAGGACGCGGGCTACGCCTGCTTCCGGATCCCGGCCGTCGTGCAGACCAAGGACGGCACACTGCTCGCGTTCGCCGAGGGCCGGGTCCTCAACTGCGGTGACGCCGCCGACATCGACATCGTCGTCAAGCGCTCCACGGACGACGGCCGCACCTGGAGCCCGTTGCGGGTCGTGAACCACGGCGGCGGTGACACGCACGGCAACCCGGCGCCCATCGTGGACCGGAGGACGGGCCGCGTCCTGCTCGCCGAGACGTACAACACGGGCCGTACGGACAGCGCCGGTTGCTCGGTCCCCTGCGACCGCACCCCGCACCTTCAGTACAGCGACGACGACGGTCTCACCTGGTCGCGGCCGCGCGACCTGAGCGCCGAGATCCTGCCCCCGGACTGGAACTCCTGGTACGCGACCGGCCCCGTGCACGGCATCCAGCTCACCCGTGGCCGGCACCAGGGGCGGCTCGTGTTCGGCGTCAACACCGAGACCTGGGACGGGAGTCGGGTCACCGCGAACAACGCGGCGCTGATCGTGAGCGACGACGGCGGCGAGCACTGGCGGATCGGCGCCACCGACTCGTATCCGATCGCGACCGACGGGACGTGGCGGCAGAAGCCGTCCGAGGTGACGCTGACCGAGCGCACCGACGGTTCGATCCTGGTGAGCGGCCGTGAGCAGGACGGCACCGACCTCGGGCAGCGCACCCAGGCGGTCAGCCGCGACGGCGGCGACAGCTTCACCGCACCCTTCCGCGCTCTGCCGGACCTGTACGCCCCGCAGGTCCAGTGCTCGACGCTCGGCGTCGGCGCGCGCATCCTGCTGGCCTGCGACGCAGACCCCGACCGCCGCCGGACGATGATGATCCGGTCCTCCTACGACGGCGGCCGCACCTGGGACAGCGTGGACCGCGGCACGGTCGTGACGAAGGACTGGTCGGGCTACTCCGACATGGCGCGTATCGACGGCGACACGGTGGGCCTGCTCTACGAGGGCGGTGCCGTGACCGCGACGGACGAGATCCGCTTCGTCCGCTTCAACGCGGCCTGGCTGCAACCGCGTCGGGGCCCGGACCCCACGACCGCCGACCTCGCCCCTTACGCCAAGCGTGCGTTGGTGCTCGGCGGCGCCCGGGAGACCGACGGCGTGTCCGGCGGCGCCCTGTCCTTCGACGGCGTCGACGACGCCGTGCGCCTGCCGTACAGCGACCGACTCCCGCTGGGGACAGCGGACTTCACGGTGTCCCTCTGGTTCCGCTACACCGCGACGGCCGGTGATCAGCCGTTCCTGTGGATGGGCGGGGTCGGCACCACCGAGCCGCAGGTGTGGCTGCGCGGTGAGCCCGCGGGCAGCCACGTCCGGGCGCTGATCACCACCCGGGTCGGCGCGAGCACCGTCCACACCACGTCCGTGGTCACCGCCGGCGCCTACAACGACGGCCAGTGGCACCGGGCCGTACTGCGGCGCGGCGGTGGGCAGCTGACCCTGTCCGTCGACGGTACGGCGGTGGGCACGGCGGACATCGTGGGCTCGGTCAGCCGCAACTCGCCGTTCGGTGTGCACATCGGCCAACGCATGGACAGCATGCAGTACTTCACCGGGTCGATCGACGAAGTCCACGTCTGGGACCGGCTGTTGACGGACGACGAACTGGCCGCGCAGCGTCCGTCCCCCGCCGGGACCGTGCTGTGGCTGCCCATGGACCATGTGAGCGGCAGCCACTAACGTCCCGGGCGTGCCCGAGGACCGACGAGCACGACAGCGGAGGGGAGCCGGGGTCGGCCTGCTGCTGACCCTGGTTCTCGCCGCCGTGCTGCTCACCGCCCTCCCCAGGCACCACGACCGGGAGGGCGGCGCCGCGTGCACGGCCCGTGCGGTGCGCTCCTGGTCGCCGGACGCGAAGCTGACCAACTCCTTCGCCGCGTACGGCGACGACGAGTCCCGTGCCGACGACTGGACCGGCGGCGACGGCACCCACTCGGTGCGGCTGCCGGACGGCCGGGTGCTGTGGCTGTTCTCCGACACCTATCTCGGCCGGGTGTACGCCCCGCCCAACCCGGTCGGCGAGTCGTACGCCTGGCGGGACACGACCGCGCCGCTGGTGCGCAACTCGGCGGTGGTGATGCGCGACGGCCGCCCCCAACTCACGCTCCCCGCCCCGCTGTTCCCCGATCCCGCCCCGAACGAGTGGCGTTGGCCGGTGGCGGCCCGCGTCGAGCCCCGCTCCCCCGGTTCGGCCGAGTCGGTCGTACGGGTGCTGCTGTGGACGCGGACGGCCGGACCGTACCCGTGGATCTACGGTGTGCCGACCGCGACGGAGGTGGCCACGCTGTCGCTGCCGGACCTGCGGGTGGAGTCGATCGTGAAGGTCTTCGACCAGCGACTCGTCCAGGACCCTTCCCAGCGTGTGCAGTTCGGGACTGCGTCGGTCGCGGTGGGCGGCTGGACGTACGTCTTCGGCGGGAACGACGCCCAGGCCGCGGCCCGGCCGACCTCCTCGGCGTATGTGGCGCGGGTGCCGGAGGGGCGGCTCGGGGAGCCGGGTGCCTGGGAGTACTGGGACGGCTCGGCGTGGACGGCCGTCGCCGGGCCGCGGCCGGTGCTCGGAGACGGCCAGCACACGGGTGTGGGCAGCGCGTTCTCCGTGGTGCGGGACGGCGGGACGTACGTCCTGTTCACGATGGCCGCGGGCAGCCGGGGTCTCACCACCGTCACTTCGTACTGGGCCTGTTCGCCCGTCGGGCCGTGGCACGGACCGACCAGGAGTTTCAGCCCGCCGCTGCCGCCGGGCCAGGTCGCCGCGTACAACCCGCAGGTGCACGCGGAGTTGGGCGGCGACGGCCGGATCGTCCTGAGCTACGACGTCAACTGGCTGGACGCGACGGCCACTTCGGCCGCCCTGAACCTCAGCCGGAACGTGTCGCTGTACCGACCGCGGTTCGTGACGCTGCGGTTGGGTCCGCCGACCCGGTGACTTCGGGCAGTGGATCGCGGGCGCGGCGCTTGGCGATGACCGCGCACACCATCAACTGCATCTGGTGGAAGAGCATCAGCGGCAGCACGGCCAGCGAGGCATGGGCGCCGAACAGGACGCTGGCCATGGGCAGTCCGGAGGCGAGGGACTTCTTCGAGCCGGCGAACTGGATGGCGATCCGGTCCTCCCGGTCGAAGCGCAGCGCCTTGCCGCCGTACCAGGTCAGGGCGAGCATCACGGCGAGCACGACGGCCTCGACGGCGAGCAGTCCGGCGAGGCGGGCCGCGCTGACCTGGTGCCAGATGCCCTGGACCATGCCCTCGCTGAACGCGGTGTAGACGACGAGGAGGATCGAGCCACGGTCGACGTAGCCGAGGATCTTCTTGTGCCGGGTGATGAACCCGCCGATCCAGCGCCGCAGCACCTGCCCGGCCAGGAACGGCACCAGGAGTTGCAGCACGATCTTGAGGAGTGAATCGGCGGAGAAACCACCGCCGTTGTTGCCCAGCAGTGCCGCCGCGAGCAGTGGGGTGATGACGATGCCGGCGAGCGAGGAGAAGGAGCCCGCGCAGATCGCGGCGGGCACGTTGCCGCGGGCGATCGAGGTGAACGCGATCGACGACTGGACGGTCGACGGGACCAGGGTGAGGAACAGCAGCCCCTGGTAGAGGGGATGGGTCAGGATCACCGGGACGAGACCGCGGGCGGCCAGGCCGAGCAGCGGGAAGACGACGAAGGTGCAGGCCAGGACGGTGGTGTGCAGCCGCCAGTGTTTGAGACCGTCCAGTGCCTCACGCGTCGACAGCCGGGCGCCGTAGAGGAAGAAGAGGAAGGCGATCGCGGCCGTGGAGGCGCCCGAGGCGACGTCGGCGCCCGTGCCTCTCGCGGGGAGGAGTGCGGCGAGGCCCACCGTCCCGAGCAGCAGCAGGATGTAGGGGTCGATCGGCATCCGACTCGGCCATCGCAGGCGTTTCACTGTGCTCCACTGTCTCGCTTGTCGCGCTGTACGTCCGGTCCGTCTTCCGGCGCGGACTCGTGCTCTCCCATGCTCCTCTCCGGATCCTTGATCGGGAATCCGTCATACCGCTCTGACTGTCATCACGTTTCGCGATAGCCGGGTATGGTGTATGCCATGTACGACCCCTCCCACCTGCGTACCTTCCTCGCGGTGTCCCAGACGCTGAGTTTCACGCAGGCCGCCCGTCGGCTCGGGCTGCGCCAGTCCACGGTGAGCCAGCATGTGCGGCGGCTGGAGGACGCGACGGGACGGCAGCTGTTCACCCGGGACACGCACTCCGTGGAGCTGACGGAGGACGGCGAGGCGATGCTGGGCTTCGCGCGCCGCATCCTGGAGGTGCAGGAGCAGGCGTCGGCGTTCTTCACCGGCACGCGGCTGCGCGGCCGGCTCCGTTTCGGCGCCTCGGAGGACTTCGTCCTGACCCGGCTCCCGGAGATCCTGGAGGGCTTCCGCTCCGACCATCCCGAGGTCGACCTGGAGCTGACGGTCGAGCTGTCCGGCACGCTGCACGAGCAACTGGCCGCGGGAAAGCTGGACTTGGTGCTGGCGAAGCGCCGCGCCGAGGATCCGCGGGGTGAACTGGTCTGGCACGACAAGCTGGTGTGGATCGGCGCGGAGCGGCTCCGCCTGGACGCGGATCGTCCGGTGCCGCTGATCGTCTATCCGCCGCCGGGCATCACGCGGGCGCTCGCGCTGGAGGCGCTGGAGCGGCAGGGGCGGGCGTGGCGCATCGCGTGCACGAGCGGGAGTCTGAACGGCCTGATCGCCGCGGCCCGGGCGGGGCTGGGGGTGATGGCCCACTCGCGGGGGCTGGTGCCGCCGGGGTTGGTGCGGATGCCGGAGCGGGCCGGGCTGCCGGAGCTGGGCGAGGTCGACTTCGTGCTGGTGCACGGGCGGCACAGGGTGTCGGCCCAGGGGGCGGCGGACGCGTTGGCGGCGGCGATTCTGGCGGGCGGGGATCGATTGCACCGGCGCGGTCCGTAGTCCCGGTTTTTCATTGCTGGGCTATGTCAATATCAGGCTATGCCGATATCGAATATCGCAAGGGCGGGATAAAACGCCGGGCCGTACTCCAGCGTCCACAAGAATGCCGACGGCGATTAATTCCTCGACCGGTCACGAGGGAATTCCCGGCAGCGGGCGGCGCTGCCGGAGGCAGCGCCGCCCATTACGTCGCCGATGGGTGGTTCAGGAGAACGAGAACTCTCCTCCGTAGTCGGTGTCGTGGTCGCGGTAGACGGAGCTGTAGTTGAGCTGGCTGGTGTCGACCACGCCGTCCTTGACGGAGAACTCGACCCAGACGCCGGGTCCGTCGATGCGGACGTAGTCGCCCGCGGTGTCCAGCGCGGTGGTGCCGGAGTACGAGATGTAGGTGTCGTCGAGTTCCGACTTGTAGGTGCTCAGGGTGGACGCGGCGGTCGTGTCGTCGGCGGCCTCGACCCACGGTGTGATGGCGTCGAGCACCAACTGCTGCTGGTCGTCGGTGAGTTCGCTGACCGCGAGGCCCTCCTTGGTGTCGGGGAAGTCGCCGTCCTCGTCCGGGCCGAGCACCACGTCGGCGGTGGAGTCGGAGAGCTTCGCCTCGGACAGCTCGTCGTCGCTCAGGCCTTCGAGCATCGACTCCACCCCGTCGTGCATCCCGGACAGGGGTGCGTAGGTGGTGCCGTCGTCGGTCCAGCTGGCGGGTTCCACCCCGGCGAAGTACGGGGTGGTGCCCACGACCTCCCCGTCCTTGTAGGTGAGGTTCACGGCCAACTGGTCGCCGCCGAAGTGCAGTTGCCAGGTGCCGGAGGTGCTCGGGGTGCCCAGGAAGGCGAGGTAGTAGTTGCCGCTGCCGTAGTCGCTGTCGGTCTCGCCGAGGACGTCGTCGGCCGCCAGGATCTGGCTGATCTGGTCGTAGCCGGTGTCGGTCCCGGTGCCCGTGGCCGCCTCGACCACCGCCTTGGCGGCGGCGAGCTGGGTGTCGCTGAGCGTGCTCAGTTCGATGCCGACCCGGCAGGTCGCGCCACATGCCTCGTTCGACCAGGCGGTGGCGTTGGCCTGGGTGAAGTCGAGGAGTACGTCGGCCTGTTGGTCGTCGTCCAGGGTGTCCAGGAACGCGTTGGCGGCGTCGACCACGTCCGAGACGGACGAGCCCGTGCCGGCCGTGCCCGTGGGCTCGGGGGCGGACGCGGAGGTGGACGGACGGGACGAGGAGGTCGATCCGGGGTCGGACGGGGAGGTGGAGCCGGGGGTGGACGGGGACGCGGAACCGGGGGCCGACGCGGACGCGGACACGCCGGTGGACGGGTCGGACTGGACGGACGCGGCGTTCGCGTTGGCGTACATCGCGCCACCGAGGAGGGTCGTCGCCGCGGCTAAGGCCATGACGGCCTTCCTGTGACGTCCCAGCGACCGGCGATGAGTGTTTTTGGTCTTCAACTCGATATTCCCTTCGAGGGCTCGCCGGAAGGACTTCCGAAGACTATTTTCAGAAGGTCTTTCGGGAAATCCCTGCGGCATCGGTTCGGACGAGCCACAGTCGATCGCCGAACACTGTGATTCCCATCTCCGGGTGCTTGGTTTTGCGCATGATTTATCTTGAACTTACTTTGAGGGAGGGCGAGTTGAGGGGGAGCGTCCGATACGTCAGCTGCTTCACCCGCCGCAGGAAAGGGCTCGCCTCCACCTGCTGTACCCCGTCGAGCCGGCCCAGCGGCCCGCTGAGGTAGTCGTACAGCCCCGCCGTGTCCTTCACGACCGCGGTCACCGCGATGTTGGACGTACCGGCCGTGGCGGAGGCGTACGCGATCTCGTCGTGCGTGGCCAGCGCCTCGCCGACCGACCGCAGCGCGGCCGGGGTCGCGGTGATCCAGAGCACGGCCGCACGCGCGTAGCCGAACACCTCCGAGTCGTACTCGATGTCGATGTACACCGCTCCCGAGCCGATCAGTGCGGCGAGCCGGCGTTTGACGGCGGACTCGGAGCGGCCGGTGGCGCGCTGGAGTTCGGGGTAGGTGGCGCGGCCGTCGCGTTCGAGGACGGCGATCAGGGCCTCGTCCTCCGGCTCGATGCGGGCGGGGCCGGGTGCGGACGCCGGTTCGGGGAGGAGTGCGGCGATCTGGTCGTCGTCGAGCACCTTGAAGCGGCGGAGCCAGCCCGTCGGGCCGCCGTAGAAGCGGTGGAGCAGTTGGTGGGCGCGGATGTCCAGGACGCTGGGGGTGCGCGGGAGTTTGCCGAGGAGGAGGTCGTCGTAGTCGCCGGGGCTGCGGGGGCGGGTCAGGCAGACGATCTCGGTGCCGCCCGAGGCGAGGCCGATCCAGGCGGTGTCGGGGCGTCTGGCGAGGGCGTCGGCGATGTTGAGGGCGTTGTCGGGGGCGCAGCGCAGGCGGAGCATCCACTGGTCCTGGCCGAGGCGTTCGGCGTCCCGGATCGCGACGACCCGCAGGCCGGCCTCGGCGGTGAGCCGGCGGTAGCGGCGGGCGATGGTCTGGTCGGAGGCGCCGAGCACCGCGCCGAGGCGGCTGAAGGAGGCCCGGCCGTTGAGCTCCAGCGCGGTCAGCAGCTGCATGTCGAGACGGTCGAGGGTGTCGGATTCCATCTCCAGCATGTCTGCTCCTGTCGGATTCCGGCGGTGAGGTGTCCGGCACCGCCTTGATCGTCCGGGTCGAGCCCATCGTACGGAGAACTGCACAACCCGGACAGGGGAGTTGAGGACATGCGTACATGGGGGCCGCTCACGGCGGTGTGCCTGGGCACGTTCATGTTGTTGCTGGACGTGACGATCGTGGTCGTCGCGCTGCCGGACATGGCGCGGTCGCTGCACGCGTCGTTGAGTGATCTGCAGTGGGTGGTGGACGGGTACGCGCTGGCGTTGGCCGCGCTGTTGTTGGGGGTCGGCGCCGCCGCCGACGTCCTGGGGCGCCGGCGGGTGCATGTGGTGGGCGTCATGCTGTTCGCGGTGGCGTCGCTGCTGTGCGGGCTCGCGGACGGGCCGGGCGCGCTCGTGGCCGCGCGGGCCGTGCAGGGTGTGGGGGCGGCCGCGATGCTGGCCACGACGTTGCCGTTGCTCGGCTCCGTCTACCAGGGGCGGCGGCGGTCGGTGGCGCTCGGGGTGTGGGGCGCGGTCAGCGGCGGGGCCGCGGCGGTCGGGCCGGTGCTGGGCGGGGTGCTCACCGAGGGGCCGGGCTGGCGGTGGATCTTCTTCGTGAACCTGCCGGTGAGCGTGGCCGCGGTGTGGCTGACGCTGCGGGTGGTGCCGGAGTCGCGGGGGCCGCGCGGGATGCGCGTCGACTGGCTCGGCACGGTGGCGTTCGCGGGGTTCGCGGGCGGGGTGACGTATGCGGTGGTGCGGGCCGGGGAGGACGGCTGGGGCGCCTCGGTGACGCTCGGTTCGTTCGCGGTCGCGGCCCTCGCGCTGGTCTGCTTCGTGCTGGTGGAACGGCGGGTGGCGCATCCGCTGCTCGATCTGTCGCTGCTGCGCAAGCCCGCGTTCGTGGGTGTGATGGCGGGGGCGCTCGCCTTCAACGGGGTGGCGTTCGGCGGGATGCCGTATCTGTCGATCTGGCTGCAGACGGTGCTCGGGATGAGTCCGGTGCGCGGCGGGCTGACGCTGCTGCCGCTGACGGGGGCCGCGGTCGTGGTGTCGGTCCTCGCCGGGAAGCTGCTGCACGGGGTGCCGGCCCGGCTGACCATCGGCGGCGGGCTGCTGCTGATCGGTACGGGCTGCTTCTGCCAGGCCGTCCTCGGCGCCGGTTCGGACTGGACGACGCTGGTGCCGGGGCTCGTCCTGGTGGGCATCGGTACGGGACTGGTGGCGCCGGGGATCGCGGGGGCGGCCCTCGCGGCGGTGCCGGCCGAGCGCGCGGGCATGGCGGGCGGCGCCGTGAATACCGTACGACAGTTGGGGTATGCACTCGGCGTCGCCGTGTCCGGGACCGTCCTCACCTCGCGGATGCGCGACACTCTCCCGCACGACGCGGCGCACACCCTGGCGGGCGGCGGGGCCGGAGCGCTGCGCGGGACGTTCTCCGAGCACGCGCTGCGGGCCGCGTTCGCGTCGGGTCTCGACTCGGCGCTCGTGACGGCCGGCTTCGTCGGGACGGCGGCGGGCGCGCTGGTGCTCGCCCTGGTCAGGGCGGGTCGCGCGGAGCGCACCGGAGGGACGGCGGGAGTGACAGAATCCGCCGCGCGGACGCTGACCGGGGAGGAGACGGCGTCCCACGGGTGACGTCGCACGACCGGGACGCCGGGGGTAATCGGGTCGTACAGATTCAGTGGAGATTACGGGGCCGAAACCTACGGAACCGTAAGGATTTCTGTCCGACCCTTCCCCTTGTGCGGGCATTTTCCGTCGCTGACCAGTGCGAACGTGAGGACCGCTCGCTTTCCCACCCCCTCCCGCCCTTCCGCCCGGTGGGGTAGCTTTCACGGCGCTGTAGGGGAGTGCCAACAGGAGCGGGGAGCGAGGTTTGCGCGAGTACAACAACCCTCCGTTGGCGTTGGCACCGCCGGTGGGCGGTCTGGCCGACGTCGTCTTCGAGCGTGCCCAGGACGCCCCCCTCCACGTCTCCCTCGGCCGCAAGGACGAGCGGGACGAGTGGCGGGACGTGACCGCCGCCGAGTTCCGCGACGAGGTCCTCGCCCTCGCCAAGGGCCTCCTCGCGCAGGGCATCCGCTTCGGCGACCGGGTCGCGATCATGTCCCGTACCCGGTACGAGTGGACGCTGTTCGACTACGCGCTGTGGACGATCGGCGCCCAGGTGGTGCCGATCTACCCCACGTCGTCGGCCGAGCAGTGCTTCTGGATGCTGCACGACGCGCAGGTCTCGGCGGCGATGGTCGAGCACGAGGACCACGCGATGACCATCGCCACCGTCATCGACCGCCTCCCCGCGCTGCACCAGCTGTGGCAGCTCGACACGGGCGCCGTGCAGGAGTTGTACGACGCCGGCGCGCACATCGAGGACGAGGTGGTGCACCGGCACCGCCAGGCCGTCACCCCGGACTCGACCGCGACGATCATCTACACCTCGGGCACCACGGGCAGACCCAAGGGCTGTGTCATCTCGCACGGCAACTTCGTGTACGAGGCGGACACGGTCATCGACCGCTGGGAGTCCGTCTTCCACTCGAAGAAGGGTGACGAGGCGGCGACCCTGCTGTTCCTGCCGCTGGCGCACGTCTTCGGGCGGATGGTGCAGGTGGCGGCGATCCGCGGCGGGGTCCGCTTCGGCCACCAGCCGCAGCTCAACGCGGCCGCCCTGCTGCCCGATCTGGTCGCGTTCAAGCCGACGTTCATCCTCGCCGTGCCGTACATCTTCGAGAAGGTCTTCAACGCGGCCCGCCGCAAGGCCGAGAAGGACGGCAAGGCCGGCCCGTTCGAGAAGGCCGTCGAGATCGCGGTGCGGTACGCGGACGCGATCGAGGAGAAGGCCTGGGGCATCGGCCCCGGCCCCTCGGCGGGCCTGCGCATGCAGCACCAGCTCTTCGACAAACTCGTCTACTCCAAGGTGCGGGCCGCGATGGGCGGCCGTATCCGCAACGCCATGTCCGGCGGGTCGGCCATGGACCGGCGCCTCGGCCTGTTCTTCGCCGGCGCGGGCGTCCAGATCTACGAGGGCTACGGCCTCACCGAGTCGACGGCCGCCGCGACCGCCAACCCGCCCGAGCGGACCCGCTACGGCACGGTCGGCCAGGCCATCCCCGGTGTCACCGTGCACATCGCGGACGACGGCGAGATCTGGCTGAACGGCCCCAACGTCTTCCAGGGCTACCTCAACAACCAGAAGGCCACCGACGAGACCCTGCACGACGGCTGGCTCGCCACCGGTGACCTGGGCTCCCTCGACGAGGACGGCTATCTCACCATCACCGGGCGCAAGAAGGAGATCCTGGTGACCTCCGGCGGCAAGAGCGTCGCGCCGGGACTCCTCGAGGAGCGGGTGCGGGACCATCCGCTGGTCTCGCAGTGCATCGTCGTCGGCAACGACCGCCCCTACATCGCCGCCCTGGTCACCCTCGACCACGAGGCCGTCGAGCACTGGCTCACCATGCGCGGCAAGCCGCAGATGACCCCGGCCGAGCTGGTGCGGGACGCCGACCTGGAGACCGAGGTGCGGCGCGCGGTGGTCGCCGCCAACACCCTGGTCTCGCAGGCCGAGTCGATCCGCACCTTCCGGATACTGGCCCAGCCGTTCACCGAGGAACACGGGCTGCTGACCCCGTCCCTGAAGCTGAAGCGCAAGGCCATCGAGAACACGTACGCCAACGAGGTCGAGGCGCTGTACCGGGCCTGAACTCCCGCTGCCCTAGCCGATGTTCACACGGAAGATCTTGTCGGACCCGTCCGCCTGGTTGCCGTTGTTGTCGCAGTTGGTGGTCGACAGCCACAGCTGGTCGGCGCCGGGGACCTTGGTGACCGTGCGCAGGCGGCCGTACGTTCCGACGTAGTAGGCCGTCGGGGTGCCGACGCTCTCGGTGTCACCGTTGATCGGGACGCGCCACAGGCGTTCGCCGCGCAGGGACGCCATGTAGACGACGTTGCGGACGATGGCGATCCCGCTGGGCGAGGCCTCGTCTACGTTCCAGGTGGCCTTGGGGTTAGTCATCCCGGCGACGCTGCAACTCCCTTCGCAGGTGGGCCAGCCGTAGTTCGCGCCCGGCTTGATGAGGTTGAGTTCGTCCTTGGAGCTGTTGCCGAACTCCGCTTCCCACAAACGGCCGTTGCGGTCGAAGGCGAGACCTTGCGGGTTGCGGTGGCCGTACGAGTAGACGTAGTTGCCGAACGGGTTGCCGGGGGCCGGCTTGCCGTCCGTCGTCATGCGCAGGATCTTGCCGTTGAGCGAGGTCTTGTCCTGGGCGAGGTCGGGTGTCTGGGCCTCGCCGGTGGAGACGTACAGGTAGCCGTCGGGGCCGAAGGCGAGGCGGCCGCCGTTGTGGTAGCGGTTCTTCTTGATGCCCTGGAGGAGGACCGTGTAGCCGGTGAGGGTGGTGCCGTTGTACGTCATGCGGACGACGCGGTTTCCCTCGGACGCGGTGTGCATGAAGTAGACGTAGTGGTTGGTGGCCCACTTGGGGTCGACCGCGACGCCGAGCAGGCCGCCCTCGCCGTTGGTGGTGACCGCGTTGGGCACCGTCCCGACCTGGGTCCGGGTCCCGTCCTTGGTCATCTTCCACACCCGGAAGTCGTCCCGCTCGGTGACGAGCGCGGTCTGGCCGTCGGGCATCCAGTAGATGCCCCACGGGATGGTCCAGCCGGTGGAGAGCGTGGCGACGGACGAGGGGACACCGCCGTCGGTCGCGCAGGCCTTGGTGCTGAAGGTGACGGTGTCGCTCGGCTGGGAGAGGTTGCCGGCCGCGTCGCGTGCGACGACGTTCAGTGTGTACGGGCTGTCGCAGGCGAGGCCGGTGAGGGTGGTGGAGGTGCCGGTGGTGACCGTCTTGTAGACGGTGTCCCCGCTGCGGATGTCGTATGCAACAACCGAGCGGTCGTCGGTGGACGGGCCCCAGGTGAGGTCGACCGTGTTCGATGTGATGTCGGCGGTCGACAAAGTACCGGGCTTGGTCGGCGGGGTGGTGTCGGAGCTGGGTTTCGTCGTGCAGTCAACGACCGGGCTGGCCGGTGAGGTGTTGCCGGCCGCGTCGCGGGCGATGACGGTGAGGTCGTAGGTGGTGTTCGGGGCGAGCCCGGTGAGGGCCTTGCTGGTCGAACTCCCGGACGCCTCACCGATCTTGTTGCCGTGCTCGTAGAGGTCGTACGCCGCGACGCCCACGTTGTCGGTCGAGGCGCCCCAGGCGAGCGTCAGGCCGTCTTCGCCGACGTCCGGGCAACTCGGCTGCCCGGGGCGGGTCGGGGCCTGCGCGTCGACCGCGGTACCCACGCTGATCCGGTCGAGGTTGGGGCCCCCGTTCGCGGTGGTCGCGGTCGCCCGGATCTTGTCCGTGCCGGCGGTCAGCGGGACGTTCACGGTCTTCGTCGCCCACGTGTTCCAGTCGGCGGTGGCCGGGAAGGAGACGGCGGACGCGACGACCGTGCCGTTGACGGAGATGTCCAACGGGCGGTCGACGGCGGTGCCGTTGGCGTAGCGCAGCGCGATCGACGCGGTGCCGGTGGCGGTCGCGCTCACCGCGAACTCCACATAGGAACCAGTGACGTTGGTGTAGTCGACGAAGCCGGTGCCCGTGTAGCCGGTGTGGTTGGTGGCCACGGTGCCCTGGACGACGGTGGCGTCCTCGGCCTGGTAGTCGGTGGTCGCCGCGTGCGCGGTACTGCCGGTGAGCCCGGCGAGCGGCACGGCGAGGGCCAGCGTGAGGGCGAGGGAGAGAAGCGGGGAAAGCGCCGAGGAGGGGCCCCGCGTGCCCCGCGCCGGTGGTGTGCCGCGTGTCATGAGTGCCCCCTCAGGGTGCCGTCGACCGGGTTCACCCGGATCAGGCGGGTCTCGCCCGGCCGTAGCGTCGCGCTGTACGAGTCCGTGATCGTGCCCTTGTGGGAGCCGGACCAGAGGTCGGTGACGTCGCCGGAGCCGGTGAAGCCGACCTTCGACCAGTTCACGGAGACCGTCGCGCTGCCGGACGTCCCGGTGTTGAACAGCGCGACCACGTAGGCTCCGTCGCTCTCCCGTTTGCTCCAGACCTGCTGCACACCGCTGTTCACCACGCGTTTCGCGGCGACGCCGTCCTGATCGACGCCGATGAGGCGGTCGTTGGTGAGCATCGCCTTGTCGACGGGGTCGAGGTGGGTGACGTCGGTGCCGAGCAGCAGGGGCGAGCCGGCCATCGCCCACAGGGTGAAGTGCGAGCGCCGCTGGTCGGCCGTCAGCCCCACCTGGTCGCCGTTGCCGACCTCCAGCGAGTCCAGGTCGTTCCAGCCGCCCGGCCCCGCGTACGGCTGCCAGGACGCGGCGGTGTTGAAGCGCGCGGAGACGTGCGACCAGTCGGTCAGCGGATAGCCGCTGCCGTTGGCGCCGGGTCCGCAGTAGCACTCGACGTCGCCCTGGGTGCGCCAACTGTTCGCCAGCGAGCGCCAGGTGGTGGCGTCGGCGATCGGAAGGTTGTTGGAGAGCGCGAAGTTGACGGACCGTCCGCTCGCGCGCAGGGCCTTGTCCCAGGCCTGGACGTCGGGGATGTCGGCGCTGCCCACGCCGTCGATCTTCAGGTAGTCGACGCCCCAGGAAGCGAACTGCTTGGCCCACGAGTTGACGAACTCCTGGGCGCCCGGCTTCCCGTAGTCGATATAGTACATGTTCTTGCAGTTGTAGTTCTTCTCGGTCCTGGACGTGTCCGCGATGTCCTTCGCGTGGTACGAGGTGCCCTCGATCGGGGTGTTCGCGGTGACCGCGTTCTTGGCGATGCCCGGGGTGACGTAGAAGCCGAACTTCAGTCCCTTGGAGTGGATGTAGTCGGCCAACGCCTTGATTCCGGAAGGGAACTTGGCCGTGTCGACGGCCCAGCGGCCGTAGGAGTCGACGGTGAAGCCGTTGGCGTCGCACTTCTGCCAGAAGTCGTCGAGGTTGACGTACACGAAGCCGTGGTTCTTGAGGCCGCTCGACACGAGGGCGTCGGCCTGGGCCTTGATCTTCGCCTCGGTGGGCGTGCGGCGGACGTAGCTCCAGCTGCTCCAGCCCATGGCGGGGCGGGTGGACTGGCCGTTGTCGGAGGCCGCGGCCGGGGTCGGGCCGCTCAGGAGGGGAAGCGCGGAGGCGGCCAGCAGCCCGGCGAGCGCCGCCACGAACGGTCTGGGTCCGATGTGTGTCATGACGATCCCCCGGGGGTCGCGTAGGAGGTGCCGATCCAGGCCTCGTCGATCCGCAGCCGCTGGTAGCGGGTGGTGTCGGTGGCGGCGGCCCAGGTGGAGTCGACTTCGAGGCGGACGTAGCGCGCGTCGGCCGCGGTGAGGTCAATGCCCTGGATTCCGCGGCGACTTGGGAGCTGGCCGGTCTTTACCGCGCTGCCCCAGTTGGTGCCGTCGTTGCTCAGGAACACCTTGTACGCCTTGATCCGCGCCGACTGCTCGGTGTCGGAGCGGGCGTAGGCGACGGAGTCCTCGCGCTGGTTGAGCCCGATGTACCGCACCTTCTTCGAACTGCCCAGATCGAAGGTGAGGTTGACCGGCAGGGTCTTGTCGTTGTCCCAGTAGGTGAGGTAACTCCCGTCCCCTGCGGCCGAACCCGCGTGCCCGCTCGCCGAGGCGCTCGCGCTCACGGTGACGCCGGACAGGATGCCCTGGCGGCCGGCGGTCGTGACCTTGAAGACGGTGTCGTACGGGTCCCAGCCGCCGAGGCCGCTGAGCGTGAGCACTCCGCCGGACTGGGACCACGAAATCGCCGCTCCGGTACGGAGGTTGGTGACGGAGGCGATGCGGTAGCCGTTGTCGCGGATGCGCAGGGTGCCGGTGCCGGGCGGGGTCAGGACGTGGATGTACTGGAGGTTCGGGTCGGTCCGGCTGATGGTGGTGACGCCGTGGGCGCCGTCGTTCCAGAAGCCGGGTTTCAGGCCGCCGTACATGTAGCCGCCGCCCTCAGTGCCGTGCAGGGACTCCCAGATGGGGGCGAGGTAGGAGTCGGCGAAGGTGTTGAAGGACGCCTGGTTCGCCGGGAATCTGCCGTTGACCTGGGCGGTCTCCGCCATCAGGGCCTTGACCGAGGAGCCGGCGTTGGTGACGAGGCGGCCGAGGGTGAGGGCCCGGTCGACGGACGGGTCGGAGCCGTCGTACCACCACGCTCCGGTCGACGGGAGCTTGAAGTCGGCTTCCGTCAGGCGGGGTTGTGCGGTGTACACGGCCTGGGGGTAGTCGTAGGCGGGCGTCATTCCCGTCTTCTGCTCGTTGCTGATCATGTCCATGATGGGCGTGTCTTCGTTGTTGTTGCTGAGCGTGTAGTTCGGGCGCTTCTGGTAGATCTGCTGGTAGAGGTCGTGGCTCTCCCAGTACGCGTTGTCGTTGTCGATCCAGAAGCCGCCGAGGTCGGGATAGCGGTCCATGACCTCGAAGAAGTTGTCGTAGCTGAACTGCCCGAAGCCGTCGCGGGTGGTCAGGTCGACGTTCTTGCCCTTGTAGGCGGAGTAGGCGGCCGAGTCGAGCCACTCGTGGCCGCCGTCGGCGTGCCACTGGGGGTCGTCGGTCATGTAGAGGATGACCTTCAAGCCCTTGGCCTTGGCGGCGGTGATCAGCTCGCCGACGAAGTCCCGCTTGGTGGAGCAGGATCCGGGGATCTTCGAGGGCCAGGGGCGGGCGTAGCCGAGGCGGCTGTGGAAGGTCGCCAGTACGAGGTATTGCGTATGCAGTTTCTGGGCCTCGTTCACCCAGTAGTCGGGGGTCCAGCCGCCGCTCGTGACATCGCTCTCCCAGGCGGTGCAACTGGTGTGGGCGGGCGCGGTGCGCAGGCCCCAGTGCAGGAAGAGGCCGCCGACGGAGCCGCGGAGGAAGTCCTGGCGGGGGTTCTCCAGGTCGAGCGGGCGGGTGGCGGCACCGGGCGGGCGCGTGCTCGCGGGCGCGCAGTTCTCGGTGGAGCCGGTGGTGGAGACGCGCGGCGAGCCGGCGCCGCTCACGCAGTAGCCGTTCACGTCCTGGAAGCCCAGGTCGTAGGGCGAGTTGGCACCGCGCCGCGCGGTGAAGCCGGTGAAGCGGATGTCGCTCGCCGCGTTGGCGATGACCGCCGGGCGGCCGTCGTCCGTCGCGAACTTCACTGAGCTGTCGGTGAATTGGACGTGGTCGGCGTTGTGCAGATACCAGCCGTAGGCCGGCCGGGTGCCGATGGCCTTCGGGTTGTAGTCCTTGGGGTCGTTGCCCGGTACGCCGGTGGACATCGTGCCGTTGCCGCCGGGGACGGTGACGTTGACGTTCGTGAACGTGATCCCGTCGATGCGGTGACCGGTCTCGCCCCACAGAGTCGGACTGAAGGAGGGGCTGTTGCCGGTGGCCGTGATGTTGTCGTAGGTGACGTCGCTGATCGAGCCGACACCCGGACTGTTGCCGCAGCGTTTGCGGGTGCCGATCTTCTCCATGATCGGTGAGTGGACGCCGGTCATGGTGATGTCGCGGTAGTGGACGTCGGAGATCTTCGCGCCGTCCATGGAGACCATGCCGAGGCCGGACTTGTCGGCGCCCTCGATCCGGATCTTCTCGAACCGGTAGTCCGAGAAGTCGCCGCAGGTCTCGGAGCCGAACATCAGCGCGTTGCAGCACTTGGCCGACAGATACGAATCGCTCACGCGCACATGGCCGTTGGGGAGTTTGGCGCCGAGTGCGTAGTCGCTCTTGAAGACGAGTGCGTCGTCGTTCGCCTTGATGCTGGCGTCGGTGACGGTGACGTTCGTGGTGGAGATGATGTTCCAGCCGTCGCGGTCGCTCGCGGTGTCGATGGTCAGCCGGTCCGAGGTGACGTTCGTGCAGCCGTTGATCAGCGCGGCGAAGTGGCCGCCCCGGCGCAGGGTGAGGCCGTCGCCGATGCGGAGGCCGTTGCAGCGCGTCAGCGACAGGATCTTGTCGGCCTCGCCCGACTTGGGGTTGCCGGTGATCAGGTTGCCGAGCCCGTCGATGACCCCGCCGCCGACGAAGCCGATGTTCGTGAGCCGGTCGCCGTAGATCATCGCGTTGTGAAAGTGGCTGTGCCCGTAGTCCTGGTACTGGTCGTACGGGTTGGGCTCGGGGGCGTCGTAGGTGTCGGCGGACGAGCCCTGGAGCGTGGCGCCGGTGTCGACCTGGAGCGTCACGTCGCTCTTCATGTGGATGGTGTTCTTGGACTTGTACGTGCCGGCGGGGAAGCGGACGGTGCCGCCGCCGGCCGAACTGGCCGCCGTGATGGCCTTGTTGACGGCCGGGGTGTCATTGGCGGAACCGTCGCCCTTGGCGCCGTAGTCGCGGACGTCGTAGACGGTGGCGTGCGGTGCGGCGGGTGAGGGCGTTGCGGGATGTGCCGCCGCGAGGGCCGAGGGGTGGGCGAGGCCGAGGACGACGGTGAACGCGAAGAACACGCTCGCCGCCCAACTCCGCTTGTACAGGGGCGATTTCATGGGGGGTTTCATGGAGCGTGCTCCTCACCCGAGCTGGTAGCCGCGGAGATCGGTGAGCAGGAGGTAGGTGTCCTGAAGGGACCCGGAGGTGTCGCCGAGGGAGCGGTAGATGCCCCACTTGGGGCGGACACGGTCGGCGAGGAAGGTGTCGACGCCGGTCCGCGACTTGTCGATCACCGTCGTGGAGCCGGACTTGAGGATCCAGCGGACCGAACCGGCCGTGCCGTTGCCGACCTTGATCTGGAAGTCGACGTCGGTCCACCGGTCGTGCAGCGGATCGAGGTCGGTGCGGCCGACCAGGACACCGGCGATCGGCAGGTTCAGCTCGATGGTCTGCACGCCGTTCACGCGTCGCAGGGACTGCACGACGATCGGCGAGGTCCCGCTGCCGGGCTGCTTCATCTGCATGATGTGCGTGAAGGTCGTGGTCGCCTTCAGGGAGCTGGGGATGTACATCGAGTACGTGATCCGCCAGGTCTGCCCCTCGGTCCACTTGAGGTAGCTGCTCCTGCCGGTGCGCAGACCGGTGACCTCCTGGCGCTGCCGGTCGGTCGACGTGTCGCGGTCGACCGTATGCATGGTGAAGCGCCAGTTGTTTCCGGTGGCGTAGATGTGCGGGTGCCCGGCCGGGTGCGAGTCGGCGCGGTCGTCCTCGACGGTCTCGAAGGCGCCGAGGCCGTCGCCGGTCGCGGTCGGCGCCCACTTCTGCTGCCAGGAGGCGGCGTGCGCGGGCGTGGCGGCCGAGAGGCCGGCCGCCGCGCCGGCGGCTCCGCCGAGAGCGGCTCCGAGAACCGCCCTTCTGGACGTGCTCATGACACTAATCACCTCGCAGTTGTTCGTTCATGATCAGGAAGGCGCCCAGGCCGTGGAAGTCGTTCGTGGCCCGGGTGCGGGCGACGTAGTACGCGTAGTCGCCGACGTTCGTGCCGATGGAGATGTCCGTGAGGTCGGTGCGGCCGTCGGTGCCGACGGAGAGCTTCGCCAGGACGCCCTCGTAGCCGCGCCGGGCGACATCGGCGAAGTGCCGGTCCAGGTAGCCCTGTTGGGCGCCGCGCGAGAGGGCGTAGGTGAACATGCTGGAGCAGGATGTCTCGGTCCAGTTGTCGCTGCGGGCGCCCTTGTCCATGACCTGGAACCAGCGGCCGGTCGCCGGATCCTGGTATTTCTCCAGTCCGGCCGCCAACCGGCGGAGGATACCCAGGAGTTGGGGCCGGCGCGGATGATCGGCGGGGAGTGCGTCGAGGACGTTCGTGATGGCCATCGCGTACCAGCCGACCGCGCGGCACCAGTGTTCCGGCGCGAGTCCGGTCCCGGGGTCGGCCCAGCTCGCGGTGCGCGATTCGTCGTACGCGTGCCTCAACAGGCCGTTCGCGACCTGGAGATGGCTGCCGTAGACATAGAGCTGCTTGGCCGCCTCGTCGTTCGTGTAGGCGCTGTCGCCGAACTCCTTGCCGTACTCGACGAGGAACGGGTTCACCATGTAGACGCCGTCCGCCCAGAGTTGATGGGCGCGGCTGCTGCTGTCGGCGTGCCAGAAGCCGCCGTCGCTCGTGCGCGGGTAGGTGTCGAGGCGGTCGCGGATCTTCTTGGCCGCTTTGCGGTAGCGGTCCTGGCCGGTCTCGTGGTGCAGGATCACCAGGAGGCGGCCGGCCTGCATGCTGTCGAGGCTGTTGAAGGACTGGTCGATCGAGCCGTCGCTCTTCACGAAACGGTCGACGTAGCTCTTGATGTAGGCCAGGTAGCGGGCGTCGTGGGTGCGCCGGTAGGTGAGGTACTGGCCGTAGAGGTAGAGGCCGACCGGGTACGACCAGCCGCCGATGGTGCTCGGTGTGTAGCGGGCCGTCGTCGAGTCGACCACGGCCACGGACCAGTCGGGCGCCGCGGCCGGCCGGCTCGCCGCCACCGCCGTCTCTAGCGGCGGGGCCGCTCCGGTCAGGGTGGCGGTGGCGAGGGCCGCCGCGGTCAGGGCCGTTCGCAGGCGTCGGCGTCTCATGTTCCTCCCTTTCGCGTTCGGTGGGTTCGGGTGGAGTGCGCGGGTCCCGCGGGCTCGGGTCCGGCACACGGGAACGCCGCGGCTGCCGGCACTTCTATTGACCGACCATTCAGTCGGCCGGACCGAAGAAGCACCCGCTCACCGTCGCCGGTCCGTTCGCCGTGCGGGCCCGTGGTCGACGAGGCCTTCACCACACCTTTTCATCCGATGTTTCCTGCATACGGTGTTCCGTCTGGAGGATCCCGGGCAAGGGTCTACTCATGCGCGCATACCTGCTCTCCTGAGGGCTGGGGGGTCTCGGAGTCCAGACAGGTGCTGGTGTTCACATGGACGCACCGCGTTCAAGGACGCGTCCGATGGCGTGCTTAGCGTTGCGGCATGACGGTCCGCGGTCAATGGTCCGGACCGAATAACATCGGATGCATTTCTCGCCAATCTTCGGATACCGGCGCCGATTCACCCCTCGGTCCGGACGGATTCCGCGGTCAGGAATGCGGCACGACCCCTGATCGTTGACGATGTGAGTACCACCCGACGACTGAAGGATCGAGAGCTCGTGAGCAGCAAGGTCCCCCCGATCATCCTCAACAACGGTGTCGAGATGCCCCAGCTGGGCTTCGGCGTCTGGCAGGTGCCGGACGCCGAGGCGGAGCGGGCGGTGGCCACCGCGCTCGAGGCCGGGTACCGCAGCATCGACACGGCTGCGATCTACGGCAACGAAGAGGGCACCGGCAAGGCCATCGCCGCGTCCGGCGTCCCGCGCGAGGACCTCTTCGTCACCACCAAGCTCTGGAACAGCGACCAGGGATACGACGCCACACTGCGCGCCTTCGACGTGTCGCTGGCGAAGCTCGGCCTGGAGTACCTGGATCTGTATCTGATCCACTGGCCGACTCCGGCCCGGGACAAGTACCTCGACAGCTACAAGGCGTTCGAGAAGCTGTACGCGGACGGCCGGATCCGCGCCATCGGCGTCTCCAACTTCGAACCCGACCACCTGGCCCGGCTGATCGAGGGCACCTCGGTCATCCCGGCGGTCGACCAGATCGAACTGCACCCGCAGTTCCAGCAGCGCGCGGGGCGCGAGTACCAGGCGGAGCAGGGCATCGCGACCGAGGCCTGGTCGCCGCTCGGCTCGGGCAAGGGCCTCCTGGAGGTCCCGGCGATCGTCGCCATCGCCCAGAAGCACGGCCGCACCCCGGCCCAGGTCGTACTGCGCTGGCACATCCAGCTCGGCAACGTGGTGATCCCCAAGTCCGTGACGCCGTCGCGGATCAAGGAGAACATCGAGGTCTTCGACTTCAGCCTGGACACCGAGGACCTCGCGGCGATCAGCGCGCTGAACGAGGACCGGCGACTGGGTCCCGACCCGTCGACGTTCAACGCGGCCTGAAATCCGGGCACATGGCCTGAACCCCAGGTAGTGCGATCGCCCCGGAGCCTGTCGGCTCCGGGGCGCTTCGCTTTTCCGTGCCGCCGGCCCCGCCGGGTTCGCACTTGGTTCGTACCAGGGTCTTGACGCGAGCATGCGGACGGGTCCACCTTGTTGCGCACCCGGTAAGGAAACTTTCCTAACAGAAGGGTCCCCCACAGTGCGCATGCGAACACTGACCCTCGCCGCGGCCTCGGCTGCCGCCCTGCTCGCCGCCGGAGTACTCCCCGCGAGTGCCTCCGGCGCCACCCCCAAGTCGGCTCAGGAGGGCTCGGTCAGCGCGGCCAGCCTGCTCTCCAAGGTGACGTCCTGCTCGCAGATATCGAGCGGCAAGTACCGTACCGACGACGAGACTTCGGCCACCATCCCGGTGTGCGGCAAGAACGGTGCCGTGTTCTGGAAGGCCGACATGGACATCGACTGCGACGGCCAGCGCACCGCGAAGTGCAACGAGAACGCCGACCCCTGGTACCAGGACGACACGGCGTTCCACCAGTCCAACGGCCAGCCCCTGAAGGCGGATTCACTGCCGTACATCGTGGTGCCCAGCTCCAGCAGCATCTGGAAGTACTCCAGCTACGGCATCAAGGGCGGCGGTGTGGTCGCCGTGATCTACAACAACAAGGTCGAGTACGCGGTCGTCGGCGACACCGGCCCCACCAACATCATCGGCGAGGCCTCCTACGCCACGGCCAGCGCCCTCGGCATCGACCCCGACCCGGCGACCGGCGGCGCCGACTCCGGCGTGACGTACATCCTGTTCAAGAACTCGACGGTCTCCCCCATCGAGAGCCACAGCGCGGCGGTCTCGCTGGGCGACCAGTTGGCGAAGCAGTTCCTGTCGAACAACTGAGCCCAGGAGGACATGAGTTGGCCCGTTGTCACGACCGTTCGCGGCTGTTCGCGGCTGTTCGCGGCTGTTCGCGGCAACGGGCCTTTCCCGTGGACGAGTTGGGTCCGCTACGTCAGTTGGGCTGCCCGATCGGCCGTACGACGACGGTGTTGATGTCGACGCCGGCGGGCTGGCGGATCGACCAGAGGATCGTGTCGGCGATCTGGTCGGCGGTGAGGAGATGGCCGGGCGGCAGGCTGCCGTTGCCGTCCCAGAACGGGGTCTCCACCCGGCCCGGGGCGACCAGCGTCACCCCGATGCCGAACTCCGTGACCTCGCGCCGGGTGTTCTCGGCGAGACCGGTCATCGCCCACTTGGTCGCGCCGTAGATGTTGCCGGGGGTGTGCACGAACCCGGCGACGCTGCCGATCAGCACGATCCGGCCGTGCGTCTGCTTCAGCGCGTCGACGGACGCCCGGATCAGCAGCGCGGGGCCGAGGACGTTGGTCAGCACCATCTCGGTCCACCCGGTCGGGTCACCCTCGGCGACCGAGTCGTGCGTGGCGACCCCGGCGTTGGCGACGACCGCGTCCAGCCGGCCGAACTGTTTGAGGGTCGTCTCGACGGCGGCCTGCACCTCGTCGTACTCGGCGGCACTGCCGGGGATCGTCAACAGGCCCTCGGGGTGGCCGAGTTGAGCGGCGAAGGCGTGCAGCCGCTGCTCGCTGCGGCCGGTGACGGCAACCCGGCCCCCGGCGCTGAGGAGTTGCCGGGCGACGGCGGCCCCGATGCCACTGCCGCCGCCGGTTATGAGTGCGACGTGAGAGTTGTCGTTCATGGTGGTGGTCCCCCCGTGGGTCGGTGAACTCCGCGCAGTCGGAGGGGCAGTTCATCACCTTGAGCACTCTCGAAGTCAAGCCGCCGAGATCACGGGCCCTTTCAGCCGGCCCGTACCGCCGTGTGCACGGTGTGCGCGGCCAGCACGAACACATCCGCGCGCCGGTGCACACCCGCCGGGTCCTCGGGGTCGACGAGCCGGTCGAGGGTGGCCATGTCGTCGGCGTCGAGAGCCTCGCCGTAGGTGTCACGGACGCGGGTCAGCCAGGTGGCGGCGTAGGCGCGGACGCGGTCCGGGGCCGGGGCGGGCAGGTCGAGGAGGAAGCTGCGGCTGCCGGTGTGCTTCAGGCCGGCCGAGGTCAGGAGGGCGGGCCAGTCCTCGGTCTCGGTGACCGCGCCGGGGAGGTCGGTGCGCATCTGCGCGAACCACTCGGCCTCGATCGCGTCGATCCGCGCCTCCAGGCCCGGGCGGCCGATGCCGAAGTCGCGGGGCAGGAACCGGGAGGGCAGGCCGCCCTCCATGATGGCGAGGGTGCCGCCGGGCGCGAGCCGCTCCGCGAACGCGGCGAGACCGGCGCGCTGGTCCCCGAGGTGGTGCAGGCTGCGGCTGGCCCACAGCAGGTCGGCCGGATACTCCAACTGCCCCAGCACCTCGGGCAGTTCACCGGCCAGCGTGCTGAAGCGGTCGCCGAAGCCCTGCCGGTCGGCGCGGGCGCGGGCCCGCTCCAGGAGCGGTTCGGAACCGTCCACCGCGACGACCCGGGCGCCCGGGAACGTCTCCGCGAACAGACACGCGACCACACCGGGCCCGCTGCCCACGTCGACGATCAGCCCCGGATCGGTCCGCTCCTTCGCGAGCCACGCCATGGCCCGCTCGTACAGGGGCGCGAACAGCTCCGCCTGGGTCTCCAGCAGGGGGCCCATGACGGCCCAGTCGATGTCGGTGTGGTCGTGGTGGTGGCTCAGGCCCAGCTTGTGGTCGTGGTCCGGGCCCGGCTTGTGGTCGTGGTCCGGGCCCGGCTTGTGGTCGTGGTCCGGGCCCGGCTTGTGGTCGTGCTCGTGCTCGTGCGCCATGGTGGTCAGCCTCTCGTCCGCGTGCCGTCAGCCTGCGCCGACGCACCGTTCGACGGCCAGTTCCGTTGCCGAAGCGGCAAAAAATGAGGTGCGGAACAGGTCGTCCGTCGCCGAGCATGCCCGTATGGACGACGTGATGGTGGAACGCTTCCTCGAAGACGGGTTCGTGAAGATCGAGGGGGCCTTCCCACCGCGGGTCGCCGAGCACTGCGCTCGGCTGCTGTGGCGGGAGACGGGCTACGACGCGGAGGACCCCGGCACCTGGCAGGACCCCGTGGTGTGGGTGAGCGACATGGCCCAGGGACCGTTCGCCGCCTCGGTCAACTCCCCTGTCCTGCATGAGGCGTTCGACCTGCTGGTGGGCGCCGGCCGGTGGCAGTCCCGGTACTCGGTGGGCAGTTTCCCGCTGCGCTTCCCGCACGCGACGGAACCGGACGACGCAGGCTGGCACATCGAGGGCAGCTACGCGGCGGAGGGCGCTGAGAACGAGTGGCCGTACGCGAATCTGGCCTCGCGCGGCCGGGCCCTGCTGATGCTGATGCTCTACTCCGAGGTGACCGAGGAGAACGCGCCGACCCGCATCCGGGTCGGCTCCCACCTCGACGTCCCGCGCGTCCTCGAACCGTACGGCGAGAAGGGCGCCTCCTCGCTGACCCTCGGCCCGAAGGTGGCCGAGGCATCCGCCGGGCGCCCCCTCGCGTACGCCACCGGTCAGCCCGGTGACGTCTACCTCTGCCACCCCTTCCTGGTCCACGCCGCCCAGCCCCACCACGGCGACCGCCCCCGCTTCATGGGGCAGCCACCGCTGATGCCGGCGGTGCCGTACGAGTTGGAACGGTCCAACGGCGACTACTCGGTGGTGGAGCAAGCAATCCGCCGGGGCCTGTCGAACGAGGGCTGACCCCCGCGCCCCTGAAAGAGGCGCGGGGCTGTATCGATTTGCGGCTCCGCCGCGTGGGCGCGACCAGCCACATACGGCCCGCAGCTTGAGACCGGCCTACAGAGGCGGGTACGCGTTCGCCATCAGCTGCTGGAACTGCGCAGAGAACCAGTGTCCGGACAGCGGAGCGTTCGCCAGCGCACCGGACATGTTGTTGCCGTTGCGCGCGTTCCCCGTGTACGTCGGGTCGCACATCCGGTCGAAGCCCTTGCCCTCGTCGTTGGCGATGGCCGTGCTGGACCCGTCCGACTCACCCGGCGGCTTCATCCACACGTACGCGTCGATCCCGGTCGCGGGGGCGGCCTTCGGCCGCTCACCGAGACCCGCACCGGACTGGTTGCACCAGTTCCCGACCTGGATCCGCCGGTCGTAGCGTCCGCCGTCGACGTACGTGTCCACACTGGTGGTCGCACCCGGACCGGTCGGCCGGGCCGAACCGCCCCAGCCGTTCCGCGACGTGTCGATCAGCATGCCGATACCGGAGTTGAAGCCCACCGACACCAACTGGTTGCGGAATGCCTGGGCGTACGACTGCTCGTCCACGTAGCGGTTCCAGTCGACCCACTTGGACTGGCGTACGGAGACACCGTTCACGCTGTCGTTGATGGTGAAGTTGTTCTCCTTCAGGGCGCTGTAGTTGGCCGTGTTGGTGATGAAGCCGGCCACGTCGTTCACGGTCGCGCCCTCGGCGTTCGCGGCCTGGTAGAAGAGGTTCGCGGAGGGGAGGAAGTTGTCGTCCCAGCCGAGCCAGCCGTGGTGTCCGGCGTCGATGTAGTTGTAGACGTTGGGGATCGCGCCGAGCTTGTTCAGCGCGTATCCGACGCCCTTCACGTAGTTGCCGTTGGCGAGCATCGTGTCGCACTGCGGGGTCGCGGTGGCCTTGCTGCCGGTGTTGGTCACCAGGTTGGGCAGCGAGTCGATCTCGATCGTGGTGACGATCCGCAGCGAGGCGTACTTGCTGTCGGCGAGGATCGCGGCGATCGGGTCGATGAACTCGCTCTCGTAGCGGCCGATCTCGGTCGGGCCGAGTTCACCGTTGGAGGCAAGGGCCGCGCAGTCGCGCCCGGGGAGGTCGTAGACGACGAGTTGGACGACCTCTTCGCCGGTGCCCTTCTGGGCGAGCGCCGCGTCGAGGTGGGCGCGCAGGCCCATCCCGCCGTTGACACCGTTGATGGCGGCGATGCGGTCGAGCCAGACCCCGGTGGGCTGACTGGAGACGCGGCTGCCGCCGGTCTCGGCGGCGGCCTTCGCGGACCACTCCGGGTTCACGTACACCTTGGCGCCCGCGTACGGGTTGTCGACCCGCGTGCCGGGATCGGTGCCGCCACCCCCTCCCCCACCGCTGCCGTCGTCGACGTTGCAGGTCACTCCGTCGAGGGTGAAGGTGGTCGGCAGCGCGTTGGTGCCGCTGTAGGAGGCGTTGAAGCCGAAGCTGACCGAACTCCCGGTCCCCAGGCTCCCGTTGTAGGTCTCGTTGGCCGCCGTGACGGCGGTCCCGCTCTGGCTGATCTTCGCGTTCCAGCCGCTGGTGATCTTCTGGTTACCGGCGTACGACCACTTCGCGGCCCAACTGGACTTCGCGGCCCCGTTATTGGTGATCGTGACGGCGGCGGTGAAGCCGGTGTCCCACTGGTTCTGCACCTTGTAGTCGACGCTGCAGGGGATCGCGGCGATGCCGACGTCCGCCGAGGGGGTGGCGGCGACCGCCGTCCCCGAGGCCCCGGCGACGAGCACCAAGGCAGCGAGCAACGCTGTTCTGGTACGGCTCATGAGTGCGGGTTTCCTTGTCTGTGAAGGAAGTTGGTTGCGGGTGCTGCGGTGTGCGCTGTTCGGTGTGCGGGGGCGCCTATCCGTTGAGGGCGCGCAGATGGTCGCGCAGCCCGATGCCGTACGCCGTGGGTGTGCCGTCGTAGGCGGAGATCAGGGACGGACCCGAGGAACAGTCCCAGGTGTTCCAGGTCCAGCCGAGATACGAGAGCCCGCGGTCGTCGAACCACTTCATGACCTGGTCGACGAAGGCGTGCGAGCAGGTGTTCTCGCCGATCTCCCCTGCCACCAGCGGCACTTGGGCCGCGACGGGGGCGAGTGTGGAGTTCCAGCAGCTCTCGGTCGCGCAGGTGTTGAAGTTGTACACGTGGTACGCGGCGACGAGATTGCCCGTCGGGTCGGCGGGCCGGTAGGTCAGCCACTGGCTCAGGTCGTTCGAGTACGCGAGCCCGCCGGCCATGATGACGTTCGTGGCGCCGGTGGACCGTACGGCGTCGACGAGATCCTGCATACCGGCGACTTCGTACCCGATGCCGGGGCAGGTGCCGCCGTCCCGCCAGCACTGCCACGCCTGGGTGGTCGTGGAGGTGGCGCGGTCCGGGTAGGGCTCGTTGAACAGGTCGAACGCGACGGCCTGGTCACCCTTGAAGGTGCTGGCGACCGAGGACCAGAACGACGGGGTGTACTGCGCGTCCGGCATCGGCTTCTGGCAGGTGGCGTGCACGTCGGAGCAGCCCGCCGAGTTGCCGGTGTACTGGCCGTAGGTCCAGTGCAGTTCGACGATCGGTGTCATGCCGTGCGCCTCGACCTTCGCCACCAGGTCCTTGACGGCGGCGATGTAGTTGGCGCCCGCGTACTCGGGCTTGATGTTGGAAAGGCCCAGCCAGCACTCCTCGTTGAGCGGAATGCGGACCACGTTCGCCTTCCAGTCGGCGATCGCCGCGACGGCCGCGTCGTCCGCCGGGCCGTCCCAGATGCCGTAGCCCTGCACGCACATGAACTCGCCGCCGGACCGGTTGACGCCGAGCAGACGGCGGTTGGTGCCGGCGGCGTCCACGAGCTTGTTCCCGGAGACGTGCAGCGCGGGTGCGGTGCCGCTCGGCGGTGGTGAGGTCGGAGGCGGCGAGGTCGGTGGTGTCGGCTCCGAATCGACGTTGCAGGTCGTCCCGTTGAGCTTGAACGCGGACGGTACGGCGTTGCTCCCCGACCAGTTGGCGAGGAACCCGGCACTGACGCTCGCGCCGGTGCCGAGCGAGCCGTTCCAGCTCTCGTTGGTCGCGGTGACCGTCGTGGCGGACTGGGACCACTTGGCGTTCCAGCCCTGGGTGACCTTCTGGCCGCCGGCGAAGTCGAAGCTCAGGCTCCAACTGCTCACCGGTGCCATGTTGTTGGTGATCTGCACTGCACCCTGGAAGCCGGTGTCCCACTGGCTGGTGACCGAGTACTCCACCGTGCACGCGGGAGTGGCGCCGGACGCCGTGACCACCGGTACGACCATGGCCCCGACAAGGGTGGTCGCACCGGCCACGGCTAAAAGCATTGAACGCGGGGGGTGTCGCATGAGCGAGTCCTTGCAGCTCGGACGCGTCGTACGGACGCGTCGACTGACGGATTCGCTCCCACTGGTGTCCAGGAAGGTAGCGCCAAGTGACGGTAAAGGACAGGGGAGTCACAGACTTTCGCTGACTTTCCCTCAACCCACGACTGTCGAATCTTTTCGACTCCGTAAGCATCTTGACGGCTCCCACCCCCGTCCCCACGATGGGAGCGCTCCCACTGGTTCAAGGCTTGTTGCTGCTCCGCCCCCACTTCTCCGAGCCGCAAGGAGGAACCAGCACATGCACCCCAGAAGGAGACGCCGCGTGACGCGGAGGCTCTGGACCGCTGTCGTGGCGGCCCTCGCTCTTCCGGTCTCGATGCTCGCGACCGGCACAACTCCCGCTCAGGCGGCGACAGTTCAGTGCAGCGTGGACTACAAGACCAACGACTGGGGCTCCGGCTTCACCGCGGATCTGACCCTCACCAACCGCGGTACGGACGCGATCAGCGGCTGGACCCTGACGTACGGCTACGCGGGCAACCAGAAGCTCAGCAACGGCTGGAACGGTACCTGGTCCCAGTCCGGCGGCACGGTCTCGGTGACGAACGCGTCGTACAACGGGACGATCGCCGCGGGCGCGGCCGTCTCGACCGGCGCGCAGTTCAGCTACAGCGGCACCAACACCGCGCCCACCTCGTTCGCCATCAACGGCACCACCTGCGCCGGCGCGCACCAGCCGCCGATCACCGTGCTGACCAGCCCGAGCGCGGGCGCGATCTACACGCAGGGGGCCGCGGTCCCGCTCGCGGCGACCGCGGCGGCGGCCGACAACGCGACGATCAGCAAGGTCGAGTTCTATGACGACACCACGCTGCTCGGCACGGACACGAGCTCGCCGTACTCTCTTTCGACCTCCGGGTTGACCGTGGGCAGTCACTCGCTGGTGGCGAAGGCCTACGACAGCCTGGGCGCGTCCGGCGAGTCCACGCCGGTCGGCATCACCGTCGCGTCGGGACCCGCGGTGGTGGCCTCGCCGACCCAACTGGGCGTCCAGCAAGGGAAGTCGGGCACGTACGCGGTGTCGCTGTCCTCGCAGCCGTCGTCGAACGTGACCGTCACGACGGCTCGCGCGAGCGGCAACACCGGGCTGTCGGTCACCGGCGGCGCGTCGCTCACGTTCACGCCGTCGAACTGGAACACCGCGCAGACGGTGACCCTCACGGCCGACGCGTCCGGCACCGGTTCGGCGCCCTTCGAGTCGACGGCGACGGGCTTCACCAAGGCGACGGTCACCGTGACGGAGCTGGCTGCGGCGAACACGTACGACGCCCGCTTCCTCGACCTCTACGGCAAGATCACCAACCCGGCGAACGGCTACTTCTCGCCCCAGGGCGTCCCCTACCACTCGGTGGAGACCCTGATCGTCGAGGCGCCGGACCAGGGGCACGAGACGACGTCGGAGGCGTACAGCTATCTGCTGTGGCTACAGGCGATGTACGGCAAGGTGACGGGCGACTGGTCGAAGTTCAACGGCGCCTGGGCTCTCATGGAGAAGTACATGATCCCGACCCACGCCGACCAGCCGACCAACTCCTTCTACAACGCCTCGAAGCCGGCGACCTACGCGCCCGAACAGGACACCCCGAACGAGTATCCGGCGAAGCTCGACCCCTCGGTGCCGGTGGGATCGGATCCGATCGCCGGTGAACTGAAGACCGCGTACGGTACGGACGATGTCTACGGTATGCACTGGCTGGAGGACGTCGACAACACCTACGGCTACGGCGACACGCCGGGCGGCGGGTGCGAGGCGGGGCCGACGGCGAGCGGGCCTTCGTACATCAACACCTTCCAGCGCGGACCGCAGGAGTCCGTGTGGGAGACGGTGCCGCAGCCGACCTGTGACGCCTTCAAGTACGGCGGCACGAACGGCTACCTGGACCTCTTCACCGGTGACTCCTCGTACGCCAAGCAGTGGAAGTACACCGACGCCCCCGACGCCGACGCGCGGGCCGTGCAGGCCGCGTACTGGGCCGACGTGTGGGCCAAGGAACAGGGCAAGGGCACCGACGTCTCCACGACCGTCGGCAAGGCCGCGAAGATGGGCGACTATCTGCGCTACGCCATGTACGACAAGTACTTCAAGAAAATCGGCAACTGCGTCGGACCGTCCACGTGCCCTGCCGGGACCGGCAAGGACGCCTCGGACTATCTGCTGTCCTGGTACTACGCGTGGGGCGGCGCGAACGACACCAGCGCGGGCTGGGCGTGGCGCATCGGGTCCAGCCATGTGCACGGGGGCTACCAAAACCCGTTGGCCGCCTACGCGTTGAGTTCGTACGCCGATCTGAAGCCCAAGTCCACTACGGGCGCGGCGGATTGGGGTACCTCGCTGTCGCGGCAGCTGGAGTTCTACCGCTGGCTCCAGTCGAGCGAGGGCGCCATCGCCGGTGGGGCGACGAACAGTTGGCAGGGGCGGTACGCGAGTCCGCCGGCCGGGACGTCGACGTTCTACGGCATGTACTACGACCAGCAGCCCGTCTACCACGACCCGCCGTCCAACCAGTGGTTCGGCTTCCAGGCGTGGTCGATGGAGCGGGTGGCCGAGTACTACCAGCAGACGGGGAACGCGAGCGCGAAGGCGGTCCTCGACAAGTGGGTGGCGTGGGCGTTGTCCAAGACCACGATCAATCCGGACGGCACGTATCTGATTCCCTCGACGTTGCAGTGGTCGGGGCAGCCGGACACGTGGAACGCGTCAAGTCCCGGTGCGAACACGGGACTTCATGTCACCGTCGCGGACTACACGAATGACGTGGGGGTGGCCGCCGCGTATGCCAAGACGCTGACGTACTACGCCGCGAAGTCCGGTAACTCGGCGGCGAAGACGACGGCGAAGGCGCTGTTGGACGGGATGTGGGGCAACTACCAGGACAGCCTGGGTGTCGCCGTTCCGGAGACCCGCGCGGACTACAACCGGTTCGACGACAGTGTGTACGTGCCCAGTGGGTGGAGCGGGACGATGCCGAACGGGGACGCGGTCAACTCCGCTTCCACGTTCGCCTCGTTGCGGTCCTTCTACAAGAACGACCCGGCGTGGTCGAAGATCCAGAGCTATCTGGCGGGTGGGGCCGCGCCCGTCTTCACGTATCACCGGTTCTGGGCTCAGGCGGATGTCGCCTTGGCCATGGGGTCGTACGCGGAGCTTCTCGAATAGCCCCCGCGAGGCGCTCCGCGGGTTGGGCGGTTCGGAACAGTGCCGGTCCGTTGTGGCTGGTCGCGCAGTTCCCCGCGCCCCTGAAAACAGGGGTGTTGGACCTGCCCGTCTCCCGGAGAGTGCCTCTGAGTTCCGCGTGCGTGGTCCCGCCACCTGACGGCGGGGCCCACCGGCCGGGCGGCCCCCACCCGCACTGGGGGTCGCCCGGCGCTCGTGTCTTCAACCCCTCTTCACGAGAGGACCCCTCGTGCGAAGAACTCGTATTCTCACGGCCGTACTCGCCCTCGCCGCAGGTCTGTTGGCGGGCAGTCCGTCCGCCCTTGCCGCGGACGCGGACGCGAACGTGCCGAAAGTGGCTCTCGCGGCCGACACGTACACATGGCACAACGCCCGGATCGACGGCGGCGGGTTCGTGCCCGGCGTCGTCTTCAACCGGAGCGAGAAGAACCTCGCCTACGCCCGTACCGACATCGGCGGGGCCTATCGCTGGCAGGAGGCGACGAAGACCTGGACGCCGTTGCTGGACTCGGTCGGGTGGGACGAGTGGGGGCACACCGGGGTGGTGAGTCTCGCGTCCGACTCGGTCGATCCGGACAAGGTGTACGCGGCTGTCGGTACGTACACGAACAGTTGGGATCCGACGAACGGTGCCGTGCTCAGGTCGGCCGACCGGGGCGGGAGTTGGCAGAAGACCGATCTGCCGTTCAAGCTCGGCGGGAACATGCCGGGGCGCGGTATGGGTGAACGGCTGGCCGTCGATCCCAACAAGGACAGCGTGCTCTATCTCGGTGCGCCGAGTGGGAAGGGGTTGTGGCGGTCCACGGACTCCGGGGTCACCTGGTCGCAGGTGACGAACTTCCCCAACGTCGGCAACTACGTGCAGGATCCGACCGACACGAGCGGCTACGCCAGCGACAACCAGGGCATCGTGTGGGTCACCTTCGACGAGTCGACGGGTACCGCCGGCAACGCGACCAGAACGATCTACGTCGGTGTCGCCGACCAGGCCAACGCCGTGTACCGGTCGACGGACGCGGGCGCGACCTGGAGCCGGGTGGCCGGGCAGCCCACCGGTTATCTGGCCCACAAGGGTGTACTGGATGCGGTCAACGGTTATCTGTACATCGCATACAGCGACAAGGGCGGGCCGTACGACGGCGGCAAGGGGCAGGTGTGGCGGTACGCGACGGCGACCGGCGCGTGGACGAACATCAGTCCGGTCGCGGAGGCCGACACCTACTACGGCTTCAGCGGTCTGACCGTCGACCGGCAGCATCCCGGGACCGTGATGGCGACGGCGTACAGCTCCTGGTGGCCGGACACGCAGATCTTCCGCTCCACGGACAGCGGCGGCACCTGGACGAAGGCGTGGGACTACACGTCGTATCCCAACCGTGCGAACCGCTACACCATGGATGTGTCGTCCTCGCCCTGGCTCACCTTCGGCGCGAACCCGTCGCCGCCCGAACAGGCCCCGAAACTCGGCTGGATGACCGAGTCGCTGGAGATCGACCCGTTCGACTCCGATCGCATGATGTACGGGACGGGCGCGACGCTCTACGGCACGGAGAACCTGACGAACTGGGACAGCGGTGGCCAGTTCACCGTGAAGCCGATGGTGCGGGGGCTGGAGGAGACGGCCGTGAACGACCTCGCCGCTCCCCCGTCCGGCGGGGCCCAACTCCTCAGCGCGCTGGGCGACATCGGCGGGTTCCGGCACACGGATCCGGCCAAGGTCCCGTCGATGATGTTCACTTCGCCGAACTTCACGACGACCACGAGCCTCGACTTCGCGGAGACCAACCCGAACACGGTGGTCCGGGTCGGCAATGTGGACTCGGGGCCGCACATCGCGTTCTCGACGGACAACGGCGCCAACTGGTTCGCGGGGACCGATCCTTCGGGTGTGAGCGGTGGGGGGACGGTGGCCTCAGCGGCCGACGGCAGTCGGTTCGTGTGGAGTCCGGCGGGTGCGGGTGTGCAGTACACGACGGGCTTCAGCTCGTCCTGGTCGGCGTCCAGCGGTATCCCGGCGGGCGCGACCGTCGAGGCGGACCGGGTGGACGCGAAGACCTTCTACGGCTTCAAGTCGGGTCGTTTCTACGTCAGTTCGGACGGCGGGGCGACCTTCACCGCGTCGACCGCGGCCGGCCTCCCCGCCGGTGACAGCGTGCGCTTCAAGGCGCTGCCCGGCACGAAGGGTGACGTCTGGCTGGCGGGCGGGGCGAGCGACGGGGCGTACGGGCTGTGGCACTCCACGGACGCCGGAGCCACCTTCACCAAGCTCGCGAACGTCGACCAGGCCGACACCATCGGCTTCGGCAAGGCGGCGACCGGTGCCTCGTACCAGACGCTCTACGCGAGCGCGAAGATCGGCGGTGTGCGCGGTATCTTCCGCTCGACCGACAAGGGCGCGACCTGGACCCGCATCAACGACGGTGCCCACCAGTGGGGTTGGACGGGTGCGGCGATCACCGGTGACCCGAGGGTGTACGGCCGGGTGTACGTGTCGACGAACGGTCGCGGGGTTGTCTACGGCGACTCCTCCGACGCCGGAGACGGAGGGAGCGGGGGCGGCGGTACCGATCCGACACCGACGGGCGCCTGCGCGGTGACGTACAAGATCACGAACCAGTGGACGGGCGGCTTCCAGGCGGACGTGCAGCTGACCAACACCGGCTCAACGGCCTGGAACGGCTGGGCACTTGGCTGGTCCTTCGCCGACGGGCAGCAGATCGGCCAGCTGTGGAACGCCGACTACACCCAGTCGGGCGCGACGGTGACGGCGAAGAACGTGAGCTGGAACGGGACGGTGGCGGCGGGGTCTTCGGTGGGCTTCGGCTTCACGGGGAGCTGGACGGGGGTGAACACGAAGCCGGGCGCGTTCAAGGTGGGAGATCAGAGCTGCAAGGTCGTCTGAGCGGAGAGGGCGGCTGCGCGCGTCCGGCGCGCAGCCGCCTGTCTCATGGCGTGTATCTCATGGCGTGTACACAGTCGGCCGAGGCGCCGTCGTCATCCCGTCGCCGATGTGGAAGCTCGGGTGGGGCGGCTGGTTGTAGGCGGTGTTCTGCCAGGCCAGGGCCGTGCGGTACTGGGTGTCGTGGAGCAGGGTCGTGATCCTGGTCGTCGTCTCGTACGGGGTCGAGTAGATCCGTAGCGCCGTGTTGTCCGTGGTGGGCCAGACGGCCTCCTCGCGCCAGTCGCCGAGGATGTCTCCGGACAGGGTCGGGGTCGCCTTGGTGCTGTTGTTGGAGTGGACGCCGGCGGCGGTCAGGAGGCGGGTGTCGGCGGTCGTGCCGTACTTGTCGATGTGGGTGGCGTCGAGGAGTTCGCGCACCGGGTCGCCGTCCCACCAGGAGAGGAAGTTGGTGCTGGAGGGCTTGCGGCTCGACACCACCGTGCCCTTCGGGTTACGGACGCCGCTCTCCGACGCCGACCAGGACTCGGCGCCCGCGCTGCCCGCCCAGATGTCCCCGGAGACACCGCGGCCGTTGTCGCCGTTGGCCGGCGTGGACCAGATGACCGCGCCGGTCCTCGCGTCCGCCATCCACGAGGACGGTTTCGAGGAGTCCTCGTCGACCTTGAACTCCTCCAGGCCCGGGCGGGAGGGGTCCAAGTCGCCTACGTGCAGGGCGTCTCCGTGGCCGTTCTTCGTGGTCCACAGGCCGGAGCCGTTGTCGTCGACGGCCATCGAGCCGTAGACGATCTCGTCCTTGCCGTCCCCGTCGACGTCCGCGATCGCCAACTGGTGGTTGCCCTGGGCGTCGTAGCCCTTTCCGGTGTTGGTCGAGGAGTTGGTGTCGAAGGTCCAGCGGCGGGTGAAGGCGCCACCGCGCCAGTCCCAGGCGGCGATCACCGTGCGGGTGTAGTAGCCGCGCGCCATGATCAGGGAGGGGCGGGAGCCGTCCAAGTAGGCGGTACCGGCGAGGAATCGGTCGACGCGGTTGCCGTAGGAGTCGCCCCAGGAGGAGACCGTGCCGCGGGCCGGGACGTAGTCGACGGTGCCCATCGCCTTGCCGGTCTGGCCGTTGAACATGGTCAGGTACTCGGGGCCCGACAGCACGTAGCCGCTCGAATTGCGGTAGTCAGCCGCCGAGTTGCCGATGACCGTGCCGGTTCCGTCGACCGTGGCGTCGGCCGTCTTCATGGCGACCTCGGCCTTGCCGTCGCCGTCGTAGTCGTACACCTGGAACTGGGTGTAGTGCGCGCCGGAGCGGATGTTGCGGCCCAGGTCGACGCGCCACAGGCGGGTGCCGTCGAGGGTGATCCCGTCGAGGATCGTGTTGCCGGTGTAGCCGGACTGGGAGTTGTCCTTGGCGTTCGTGGGCTGCCACTTGAGGACGAAGTCGAGCCTGCCGTCGCCGTCTAGGTCGCCCACGGAGGCGTCGTTGGCCTCGTAGGTGTACGCGACTCCGTCGGGAGTCGTGCCGCCGGCGGGCGGGGTGATCGGGACGTCCTTGTAGCCGGTGCGGAACTGGATCGCGTGGACCGAGTCGGCCTGTTCCACACCGCCGACGATCGCGCGGACCGTGTAGTCGGCCTGCGCGGGCGCGCCGGCGTGGAAGTAGTTCGTGGAGCCGGTGATCGGGGCGGAGTTGACCTTCGTACCGGCGCGGTAGACGTTGAAGGAGATGTCGTCGGGGTCGGTGCCGAGCCAGCGCCAGCCGACCAGGTTGCCGCTGTCCGTGTGGACGCTGACGACACCCCGGTCGAGGGCCTCGACCTGGCGGGCGGTGGCGGCTTCGGCGGTCCCGCCGGTGGTGAGTCCGGCGAGGACCAGGGCCGCGACGGTGGTGAGGGCGGAGAGTGCGGCCCTTCGTCTGCGGGGGTGGCGGGGCGGGTGGGCGTGTACGTGCGGGTGCGGGTGGCTCACGTGGCGTACCTCCTGGGAGGACGGACGGGTTGCGTACCCTCAGTCGCCGCTGTCTGTGAGCAAGTTGCCGTACCTTTCGGCCAGTTGGGCCACCGTGTGCGCGATGCGGTCGCGTAGTTCGGGCGGTGTCAGGACCTCGACGTCCGTGCCGAGCCGCAGGAACTCGCCGTGCGCGTGCTCGACGGACTCGATCGGTACCGACATCAGGGTCCAACCGTCCTGCTCCGCCTGCCCGTTGACGGGGACCGCACGGGCGAGCGTCGCCCCCGGCGCCAGCCGGACCACCGCCTCGCTCCGGTACAGCCGGTCGTGGAAGTCCTGTTGGTGGGCCGTCCAGTAGGCGGCCAGGTCGAAGCCCTCCGGGCGGGTGAACTCCTCGTCGGCGGCGGAGGCGGTGAGTTCGAGGATCTGGTCGACGCGGAAGGTGCGCGGTCCGGGACCGGCGACGACGTACCATCGGCCCGCCTTCAGCACGAGCCCGTACGGCTCCAGCCTGCGCTCCACGTCGGTCGGCTCGCGCCAGCGGCGGTATACGGCATACAGGACACGGTTGTTCCATACGGCGTCGGCGACTGTATGCAAGAACGGTGTCTCGTCGGCGTCCGCGTACCAGCCCGGCGCGTCCAGGTGGAACCGGCCGCTGATCCGGTCGGCGTGCTCGCGCAGTTCGGCCGGCAGGGCCGCCCGCACCTTCAGCTGGGCGGCGGCCAGCACCGGGCCGAGGCCCAGTTCCCTGGCCGGTCCCGGCGCGCCCGCGAGGAACAGGGCCTCGGCCTCGGCCGTGGTGAGGCCGGTCAGGCGGGTGCGGTAGCCGTCGAGGAGTCGGTAGCCGCCGGCGTGGCCCGCGTCGCCGTACAGCGGGACGCCCGCCGCGCTCAGCGCCTCGACGTCCCGGTAGACCGTGCGGACCGAGACCTCCAGGGCCTCGGCGAGCTGGGCGGCGGTCATCCGGCCGCGGGTCTGGAGCAGCAGGAGGATCGAGACGAGTCGGCTGGACTTCACTGACACAGGATGGCAGTGAAGTCGTCCTAGCGTCCTGCCATGCCCTTCACCGAGAAACTGCTGACCGTGCCCCCGCCGATCGAGGTGGCCGGGCGGCACATCAAGCGCTACCACGTCACCGCCGACCCCGCGGGGATCGCACCCGAGGTGGAGAGGGCGGCGTACGCGATCCTGCCGAAGCTGCTGCCCGAGCCGCGCCCCGGCGACGGGCCGACGGGAGACACCACTCCGCCGGCCACGTTCGTCGTGCTGCACCGGGGCGGTGACGACGGCGCCTATCTGAACGCGTACAGCTGGGTGTGGGACAACGTCCTGCACTTCCGGGGCGCGTCGGCGGGCCAGCCGGTGCTCGGCTGCCCGGACCTCGACCCGACCCACTTCATCACTCCCGACCTGCCGTGGATCGGCTGTGTCTGGGAGCTGCCGCCGATCCTGCACGAACGGGACGCCTGGGTACGGCATCTGCTCGCGCCCGAAGTCCCGGACCTCGACGCGTACTTGGCCGACTCCCTGCCCGCCGGAACCACTGGGGACCGCTCATGAGCAGCCCGCACGACTTCGACTTCTTCCACGGCGAGTGGGAGGTCGCGAACCGCCGGCTCACCGACTTCCTCCGACCCGGCAGCGGCTGGGAGGAGTTCGAGGGCACCAACCGCTGCCGGCCGCTCTTCGACGGCGCCGCGAACGTCGACGAGATCGACATGCCGCACCTCGGCTCGAAGGGCCTGACCCTGCGGCTCTTCGACCGGGAGACCCGACTGTGGTCCCTGAACTGGTCGTCGAGCCGCAGCGGCAAGCTGTTCCCGCCGGTGACCGGGCGGTTCGAGGACGGCCGGGGCGAGTTCTACGGCGACGACACGCACGAGGGGAAGGACGTGCGGGTGCGGTTCGTGTGGTCGGGGGTCTCCGCGACCGGCGCGCGGTGGGAGCAGGCGTTCTCGGTGGACGACGGGGCGAGTTGGGTGACCAACTGGACGATGGACTTCACCCGGCCGAAGGTTTCCTGAAGGCCAGGACCGTGAACTCGGGGTCCGGGCGCGGCCGTTCCTGGTCCGGGAGTGACTCCAGCTCGGCGGCGAACCGTTCGGTGAGCGGTTCGCCGGGCGGCAGCATGGTGAACCAGCCGCGGCGCAGGTCCGCGGTGGTGCTGCGGGGGCTGCGGCCCTGACCGTGGCCCCGGAAGCGGGCCGTGCCGGCCGGGCGGAGGCCGAACTCGGCGGCGTACGCGTGGACTTGGTCGCCGCCGTCCTGGGCCGGGCGGCGTGGACGAGGTGCGAGGACGGCGTCGATGTCGCTGCCGACGTCGTGGGCGGCGGCCTTGTCGACCGTCGTGATGTACACGCCGCCGGGTCGCAGGACCCGCGCGCACTCCGCGATGATCGCCCTGGCGTCCTCCGGGCCGTCCACCAGGTGCAGCAGCCATACGGTCGTGATCGCGTCGAACACCCGGTCCGGAAAAGGGAGTTGGCGGCTGTCCGCGAGGAGGATCGCGCCGGGGAGCCGCGCCGCCGCCGTGCGGGCCATGGCGGGTGCGGCGTCGAGGCCCGTCACCCGGAGACCGGGGCGGGCCGCGGCCAGGCGGCGGGTGACGATGCCGGTGCCGCAGGCCACGTCCAGGAGACTGCGGGCGTTCTGCGGCACGCAGCCCAGTACGGCTTCGGCGGCTGCCGCGGCGCGGGGCTCACCGCCACGCGTCGCGTCGTACGCGTCGGCTTCCTTGTCGTAGTCGAGCACGCGCTTCCGTCCCCTTCTCTCCCCGCCCCTCCTCCCCGCCTCCGGTCAGCTCGCGCCGTGTCCCGGGGCCAAGTCCTCGACCCTGCGCGCGAGTTGGAAGTCCAGCTCGGTGATCGCGCCGCCGACGCTGTGGGTGTTCACGGTGAGGGTGACGGTGTTGTAGCCGAGGGTCAGGTCGGAGTGGTGGTCGAGTTCCTCCTGGACCTGCGCGATGTGGACGACCATCGCGGTGGCCGCGAAGTGGGAGGCGAGGCGATAGACGCGGGTGAGGCGGTCGGCGTCGACGGACCAGCCCGGCAGTTCCGCGAGGCGGTCCTCGGTCTCCTTCTGCGACAGCGGTGCGACGGGCATGGCCGCACTCCTTCCTCGGGGTCGGGTTCCACTTCAGCGTGCCACAGGAGGGTGGCTGCGCACCTGGTCAGAAGGGTGCCCGGAGGTCAGCCCCGTACGCACTCGGCCGCGAGATCGTCGGCGAGGGCGGCGATCGTGGCACGGCCCTCGACCTGCTGGACCCAGCTGTGGGGCAGGCCGTGGTCGCCGTACCGGGCGCCGAGGAGGTTGCCGCAGATGGAGCCGGTGGAGTCGCTGTCGCCGGAGTGGTTGACGGCGAGGAGCAGCGCGGCCCGCACGTCACTCGCCGCCAGCGCGCTGTAGACGCCGATCGCGAGGGCCTGCTCGGCGACCCAGCCCGCGCCGAGGGACTCGACCTTCTCGGCGGTGGGCGAGCCCTCGGCGGCCAGGTCGAGGGCCTCGCGGAGGGCGGCCGAGGTCTCCTCGTGGCCGGGGTGGCGCTCCAGGAGTCGTAGCGCGCGCAGGACCGAACCCTCCAGGGAGTCCCCGGCGACCAGGTGCGCGACGATCGCGGCGAGGGCGCCCGCCGCGTAGTAGCCGGTGGGGTGGCCGTGGGTGATCTGGGCGCCGCGAGCCGCCATCGCGAAGGCCCCGTCGGCCGTGTTGACCAGACCGAAGGGGGCCGAGCGCATCACCGTGCCGCAGCCCTTGGAGTCGGGGTTGACGGGTCCCGGGGTGCCGTCGAGGGCGACCCACGGGTCGGGCGCGTACATCTGAGCGACCCCGGACAGGCAGGCGTTGCCGGGGGCGCGGCGGGCGTACAGCCAGGGCTCGGCGATCAGACCGGACGTGGCGCTGTCGCCCGGTGCGGGCTTGGACTGGGTCTCCAGCCATCGCTCGTACGCCTGCCGGAGCAGCATGGACCAGGCGCCGCCGATCCCCTTCGCCCGTTCCCGCGCGTGGGCCGTGATGAGCGCCTCCACGGTGAACAGGGTCATCTGGGTGTCGTCGCTGATCAGGCCCAGCGCGCCGTGGGCGCCGGACACGTACCCGGTCACGCCGCGCTGTCCGTGGCTCGCGCGGATGCGGTCGAGGGAGGTGAACTCGATCGGGTAACCGAGGGCGTCGCCGACCGCGCCGCCGAGGAGGCAGCCGCGGACTCTGGACCGGTACATCGCCGCGGCCTCCCCCATGGAGTTCCCTGCGGCCTGCCCGGACGGGATCCTCGACTCGTTCACGTGCGCTCTCCTTCGACTACGGTCGTGCGTATGACCATTGTCCCGACCGGCACCGACACCGCTGCCGACGCCCCGGCCGGCAAGGGCGTCGGCCCGTTGCTGCGTGCCTGGCGGGAGCGGCGGCGGGTCAGTCAGCTGGAGCTGGCGTTGCGGGCCGACTCCTCGGCGCGGCACATCAGCTTCGTCGAGACGGGGCGGTCCCGGCCGAGCGAGGAGATGGTGCTGCGCCTCGCCGAGCACCTGGACGTGCCCGTACGCGAACGCAACTCCCTTCTCCTGGCGGCCGGTTACGCCCCGCACTATCCGGAGACCCCGCTGGACGACCCGGCGTTGGCCGCGTTGCGCGAGGGTCTGGAGCGGCTGATCCAGGGCTACGAGCCGTTTCCGGCGCTGGTGGTCGACGCCACCTACACCGTCGTCGCGGCGAACCGGGGCATCGCCATGCTCCTGGACGGCGTACCGGAGTCGCTCCTCCAACCCCCGCTCAACGCCATGCGGTTGACGCTCCACCCCGATGGCCTGGCACCGCGCATCCGCAATCTGGGTGAATGGCGCGGGCATCTCCTCGCACAGATGGAACGGCAGATCGCGCTGCACCGCTCCGAGCCGTTGCGGGCGCTGCACGAGGAGGTCGCCGCGTACCCGGCGCCCGGGACGGCCGGCGCCGGAGATGCCGGAGACGGCGGAGACGAACCCGCGCCGCCCGTCCCGTACTTCGCGCTGCCGATGCGGATCGAGCACGACGGCCGGGTGCTGTCCTTCGTCTCCTCGATCTCCACGTTCAACACACCCATGGATGTCACGGTGTCCGAGCTGGCGATCGAGACGTTCCTCCCGGCCGACCCGGCTACGGCCAAGTACCTGCACGCGCTGGGAGACTGACGGATGATCACCTCCGAACCGCTGAGACAGTGGCCGGAACATGGCACACTGCCCCCAGACTTCGGCGCGTATGGGGAGGCGTGGCGTGAGTGAACGACGGCCCGCGCCCACGGTGGGCCAAGTGGTGCTGGGCAGAAGGCTGCAGGAGTTGCGTGAGGCGGCCGGCATCAAGCGCGAGGAGGCCGCGCAGGTCCTGCGGGTGGCCCCGGCGACCGTACGGCGGATGGAGATGGCCGAGGTCGCGCTGAAAGTGCCGTACGTCCAGGTGCTGTTGACGACGTACGGGGTGTCCGAGGAGGAGACGGACGCGTTCATCGCGCTCACCGAGGAGGCGAACCAGCCAGGTTGGTGGCAGCGGTTCCACGATGTGCTGCCCGAGTGGTTCAGCCTGTACGTGAGCCTGGAGGGCGCCGCCGGACTGATCCGTTCCTACGAACCGCACTTCGTGCCGGGCCTGTTGCAGACCGAGGACTACGCGCGTGCCGTGATGGAGGCCGGGACGATCGGGCAGACCGGTCCGGAGACCATCGAGCGGCATGTGTCGCTGCGGATGGCGCGGCAGGGGCTGCTGGAACGGGACAATCCGCCGCACCTGTGGGTGATCATGGACGAGACCGTGCTGCGCCGGCCGGTGAGCATGCGCGGCGAGGTCATGCGCGAACAGCTCGACAGACTCCTGGAGTTCGGCGAGCGCGACCGGGTCACGCTCCAGGTCGCCGAGTTCGAGAACGGCCCGCACCCGGGGACGTACGCCCCCTTCTCGCTGTTCCGTTTCGCCGAACCGGAGCTGCCCGACATGGTGTTCACCGAGTACCTGACCGGCGCCCTGTATCTGGACTCCCGTACGGAGGTCTCCGCGCATCTGGAGGTCCTCGACCACATGACGGCGCACGCCGCGTCCGCACAGCGCACCAAGAAGATCCTGCGGGACTACCGCGAGACCTTCTGAGCACGGCCCGGCACACAGCACGGTCCGGCAGACTGCACGGTTCCCGGCACACCGACCGAACTCCCGAGGAGACGACACCGCATGACCGGATCCGAAGCCGCGCCCACCCGTATCGACACCAGCCGGCCGCATCCGGCGCGGGTGTACGACTGGTGGCTCGGCGGCAAGGACAACTACCCGGTGGACGAGGAGCTGGCGCGCAGGATCCTCGCCTCGGACGGCACCGCGGTGCGCGGGGCGCGGGCCAACCGCCGGTTCATGCACCGGGCGACGCGGACCGCCGCCGAGGCCGGGATACGCCAGTTCCTGGACATCGGCACGGGCATTCCCACCGAGCCCAACCTCCACCAGGTCGCGCAGAGCGTCGCCCCGGACGCCAAGGTGGTGTACGCGGACAACGACCCGATCGTGCTGCGGCACGCGGAGGCGCTGCTGCACGGTTCGGCCGAGGGCAGCACCGAGTACGTGCACGCCGACGTGCGCGACCCGGACACGATCCTGCGGCTGGCCGGCGAGACCCTCGACTTCACGCAGCCGGTCGCGCTGTCGCTGGTGGCGCTCACCCACTATCTGGGCGACGATCCCGCGGGCGACGATGTCTACGGCCTGATCGAGCGGTACGTCGACGTGCTCGCCCCGGGCAGCTACCTGGTGATGTCGCAGGTCACCCCGGACCTCATCCCCGAGGCCATCGCGAAGGCCGCCGAGCACTTCCGGCGCAGCGGCACCCCGTTCTACCCGCGCTCGCTGGCCGAGTTCTCGCGCTTCTTCGACGGCCTGGAGCTGCTCGGCCCGGGCGTCATCTCGGTCTACGGCTGGCGGCCGGAGCCGGAGGACGTGGCCGCCCAGGCGGAGGGTGTCGTCCCGGTCTACGGCGGGGTCGCCCTCAAGCACTGACCCGTACGGCGTGGGCTCCGACGCGTACCGCCGCGGGCGCTGACCCGTACGGCTGCGGTGAACGGGTGCGCTCCCCTGCCCCGCCCTAGGTTCGACACCACGGGCGGGCAAGGGAGCGCGGTGACGGACGCGCGAACACCGCCCGTCGAGCCGGGAGAGACCACGACGCGGAGGATGCCCGATGCCCTCGGACGCTGTGCTGTACCAGGCGGCCGCGCTCTGCCTGACCTACCCCGACGACGACTTCCGCGCCCGGCTCCCCCTGCTGCGCGAAGCCGCCCCGCAGCTACGGGAGTTCGTCGACCACGCGGCCCTCACCCCGGCGCGGGACCTGGCCGCGCACTACGTCCAGGTCTTCGACCTCGAGAACCGGCACAGCCTGTACCTGAGCCGGTGGCAGGACGGCGACACCCGGCAGCGCGGTATGTCCCTGGTCCGTTTCAAGGACCTGTACCGCGCCCACGGGCTGGAGTTCACCGGCGAGGAGCTGCCCGACTTCCTGCCCGCGGTCCTGGAGTTCACGTCCCGTACCGGCGACCTCGGCCTGCTCGCCGAGCACCGCGCCGCCCTGGACCGGCTCCGCTCCCGCCTGACCGACTTCGGCACGCCGTACGCCTCCGTCCTGGACGCCGTCCGCGCCACCCTGCCGGCCGGGGGCTAGGCGGCTCCGCCCTTCGTGTCCTGTTCGTCGTCGACGATCTCCGCGTCGACGACACCTTCCTCCTCATCGTGCTGCCGAGCGGAGTCGGGCTCCTCGGCGCTCTCCGCCTGTTCCGTGGGTGACTGCTGCGCCGCCTGCGCGTACATCGCCTGCCCCATCCGCTGGCTGACGGTGGCGAGTTTCTCGACGCCGGTGCGCAACTCGGCCGTGTCGGCGTCGTGTTCCAGCAGGGACTTCACCTCCGCGGCCGACGCCTCGACCTCGGACCTGATGTCCCCCGGAACGCGTTCCTCGTTCTCGTGGATGAACTTCTCGGTCTGGTAGACGAGTTGCTCGGCCTGGTTGCGGGTCTCGGCGGCCTCGCGGCGCCTGCGGTCCTCGTCCGCGTACTGCTCGGCCTCCCGCATCATCCGGTCGATGTCGTCCTTGGCCAGGGCGGAGCCGCCCGTGACGGTCATCTTCTGTTCGCGGCCGGTCGCCAGGTCCTTCGCCGAGACATGCATGATGCCGTTCGCGTCGATGTCGAAGGCGACCTCGATCTGCGGCACCCCGCGCGGGGACGGCGGCAGCCCGGTGAGGTCGAAGACGCCCAACTTCTTGTTGTACGCGGCGATTTCACGCTCGCCCTGGTAGACCTGGATGCCGACCGAGGGCTGGTTGTCGGTGGCGGTGGTGAAGATCTCCGAACGCCGGGTCGGGATGGTCGTGTTGCGTTCGATGAGCGTCGTCATGATGCCGCCCTTGGTCTCGATGCCCAGGGACAGCGGGGTGACGTCGAGGAGGAGGACGTCCTTCACGTCGCCGCGGATGACCCCGGCCTGGAGGGCCGCGCCGAGCGCCACGACCTCGTCGGGGTTGACGCCCTTGTGCGGGTCCTTGCCGGTGAGTTCCTTGACGAGGTCGGTGACGGCGGGCATGCGGGTCGAGCCGCCGACGAGGATCACGTGGTCGACCGCGGAGAGCTTGATGCCCGCGTCCTTGACCGCCTGGTGGAAGGGGGTCTTGCAGCGGTCGAGCAGATCGGCGGTGAGTTCCTGGAACCCGGCGCGGGTCAGCTTCTCGTCGAGGTGCAGCGGGCCGTCGGCGGAGGCGGTGATGTAGGGCAGGTTGACGGTCGTCTCGGTGGACGAGGACAGTTCGATCTTGGCCTTCTCGGCGCCCTCGCGCAGGCGTTGGAGCGCCATCTTGTCCCTGCCGAGGTCGATGCCGTACTGCCCCTGGAACTTCTTGGCCAGGTACTCCATGACCCGCTGGTCCCAGTCGTCGCCGCCGAGACGCGTGTCGCCGTTGGTGGCCTTGACCTCGATGACACCGTCGCCGATCTCCAACAGGGAGACGTCGAAGGTGCCGCCGCCGAGGTCGAAGACGAGGACGGTCTGTTCCTCGCCGCGGTCGAGGCCGTAGGCGAGGGCGGCGGCGGTCGGTTCGTTGATGATCCGCAGGACCTTGAGGCCCGCGATCTCGCCTGCCTCCTTGGTGGCCTGGCGCTGGGAGTCGTCGAAGTAGGCGGGGACGGTGATCACGGCGTCGGTGACGTCCTCGCCGAGATAGGCCTCCGCGTCCCGTTTCAGTTTCTGCAGCACGCGCGCGGACAACTCCTGGGCGCGGTACCGCGTTCCGTCGATGGCGCCCGTGTCCGGGAAGCGCCACGCGGTGTCGCCCATGTGCCGTTTCACCGAGCGCGCGGTGCGCTCGATGTTCGTCACCGCCTGCCGTTTGGCGACCTCGCCGACCAGCACCTCGCCGTTCTTGGCGAAGGCCACCACCGAGGGTGTGGTCCTCGCCCCCTCGGCGTTGGCCACCACCGTGGCCTCCCCGCCCTCCAGCACCGCGACCACCGAGTTCGTGGTCCCCAGATCGATCCCGACCGCACGTCCCATCGCTGTCCCCTTCCGCCAGGCGCTGCCCGATCTCCAGCTGAGAACTTGAGTGCGGGAATGTCAATGCCGCACCCGTTTTTCCGGGCGCGGCATCGAGGCGGGGGGAAAGCGGGGGTCAGGCGGATTCCACCGTCAGCGTGATCGTCGTACCCGCGAGGGCCTGGCTGACCGGGCAGTTCTTCTTGGCGTCCTCGGCGGCGGCGGCGAAGCCGGCCGCGTCCAGGCCGGGGACCTCGCCGCGGACGGTGAGGTGGATGCCGGTGATGCCCTCGCCGGGCTGGAAGGTGACGTCGGCCTTGGTCTCCAGGCGGGTGGGCGGGGTGCCCGCGCCGGTCAGGCCGTGGGAGAGCGCCATGGAGAAGCAGCTGGAGTGGGCGGCGGCGATCAGTTCCTCGGGGCTGGTCTTGCCGTTGGCGTCCTCGGCGCGCGAGGCCCACGTCACCGGCTGCACACCGATGCCTGACGAGTCGAAGGTGACCTCGCCGCTGCCCTTGATGAGTTCGCCTTCCCAGACGGTGTGTGCGGTGCGCGTGGTTGCCACGATGTTTCCTTTCGACGCGGATGTCGTTCGAACCCATCCGATCACATTCCGCTTCAGCTCACCCGGAAGACCGGCCCACGGGCGGTGAACGGCAGGCGAGCATTCCGCGGTATGAGATAGGCGTGTTCGCGCCGCACGCGCAGGGTGTCGCACATGCCGTCCGTGATGACGAGGATCGGCGCTCCCGGCGGGAAGTCGTCCGCGCGGTGCAGCAGATCGATCCCGGGCTGCAGGACCGTACCGCCACGTCCGTGCACGCGGACCCGGCCCGCGATGTCGGTGACCGCCACATAGCCCGCGTCGTGCGGGGCCGCGTCGCAGAACACGACCCGGGCGGCCGGTACGTCACGGGCCTCGGCGTACGACGCGATCGCGCCCAGCGCCTTGCCGAGGAGGGCGCGGTCCATGGAGCCGGAGGTGTCGAGGACGACGCCGAAGGTGCAGCGGGCGATCTCCTCCGGCGGGAAGTAGTGGCCCGCGCGCGGGATGTCGGGGGTGGAGGACTGGCGGCGCGAGGGGCGGGCGTACGACCGTACGGGCTCGGGGCGTGGCACGAACTCGTCGAACCAGCGGGCGAGTCGGGCGTCCCACGGCAGCGGCGGGTGGCTGAGCGCCCGGATCTCCTCGACCAGCCCGCCGGGCAGGAAGCCCCGTTCGTGCCGCTGGTGCAGGTCGAGGCCGCGGGCGAGGCCGCGCCGGTAGAACTCGTCGAGGTCCACGTAGTCGCGCGGGCTGCCGAGCGGGCCGCCGAGGATGTCGCCGACACCCTTGCCGCGCAGGGTGGCCAGGCGGCGCATCCGGCGTAGGTCGCCGGCGATCCGGTCGTAGACCTCCTCGGCGGAGAGGTCCTTCAACTCCGGGTCGTACAGCAGGCCTTCGGGCATCCGGCCGACGTCCATCTCGCACAGCCAGCCGTTGATGACGTAGTCGGCGGCGATGTTGAAGAGGAACGGGTCGCGGACCCCGCAGCGGTCGCCGTGGCGCAGGGCGGCGTGCAGCATCTCGTGGGCGAGGACGAACCGCCATTCCTCGTCGTCGAGTCGGCGCAGCGGGTTGACGTAGATCTCGGCCGCGCCGGTGTCGACGGCGGCGACGGAGATGCCGTGGGCGCGGGCGAGTTCGGCGTCGGCGACGAGGGTGATGCCGGCCGCGATGCCGCCGAGGAGCGGGTAGGAGGAGACGAGCCAGTTCAACGCCCGTTCCCAGGGCTGGAGTCGGGTGGGTCCGCCGCGCATCGAGGCGCGCCGGCCGCCCGCCACGTCCATCGCCATGGCCACGGTGCGGGTGAGGGCGTTCGCGAAGTTGAGCTGCCAGTCGGGTGCCTTGCCGCCCTGCCAGGTGTCCCACGGCACGAGCAGCTGGTCCGGCTCGCCGCCCGCCGTACCGCAGCGCTCGTACAGGGGCGGGATGCCGTCGCGGCGCCAGCGGGCGGCGAGTTGCTCCTCGTCGCCGCCCGGGTAGGCGGCGGGCAGGTCCTCGGGGGTGATCCCGATGGGGAAGCCGAGCAGGAAGCGGTTGACGACGGCGCAGTTGGCCGCGAGGGCGGGGCCGTCGGGCTGGTCGCGGAGCTTCGGCGCCGCCGGGACATGGCCGAAGCCCAGGTGGATGATGCAGTGCGCGATCGCCCAGGCCCACTCGGCGGGTTCGGCGCGGCGGGTGGGGTGGACGTGCAGCACGCCGTTGGAATCGACGCGCACGAGACCGGAGTTGGGCGTGTGCCGGCAGTCGTCCCGGCGGCAGGTGCTGAAGCCGATGGCGGCGAGCGCGCGGTTGGCCCGCACCAGCCGCAGCCCCTCCTCGAAGGCCTCGGCCGCGAGATCCTTCTTCGACTTCCCCTTGTTCCCCCGGGTACGGCTCACTGCCGGGCCTCCACCAGCCGGGGCATGTCACGGGCCGCCTCGACCAGGAACCAGGCGGGCAGCAGCGGATTGCCGTCGGTGTCCGGGGCGATGACGCTCTGCGCGACCTCCACGGAGATCTCGGCGAGCTGCACGAGCAGCGACTTGGCGCGGTACGCGGTCTGCAATCCGTTCGCCGACAAGTGCTCCTTGCTGACCGGGAGCTCCTTGACCAGCCGGCCCCGGAAGGACTCGGCGAGGTAGTACAGCAGGTCGCGGTCCTCGGGGCGGTGCGGCCAGCGGGCGTCGCCCTTGATGATCGCCTCGATGCCGAACCGGCTGCGCACGATCTTGACGTACCCGCAGAACGCGACCGCGTGGGCGGGCGTCAGCGTGCCGTGCGCGATGACCTTCAGGGTGTCCTCGTCGAGGTCGGGCCCGAAGGAGCCCAGCGCGTCGGAGAGCATGTGCCAGGACCGGGGCGTGGAGAAGGCCTCCTCGGTCTTCGGCGGCTTGGACCACAGGTGGTCGGGCCGGTCGGTGAGGTGGTCCAGGATCCACGGGTGAATCCCGTTGGCGGCGGCCCAGTTGAGCCAGTCCTTCGGGGACGCCTCCAGGTGGACATGCGTGAGCCGGTTGATCAGCGCGGACGCGATCGGCCGGGCCAGCGCGTTGTCGGTCGCCCGGTTCCCGGCGCCGATCACGATGGAACCCTTGGGGAGTTCGTAGTTCCCGATACGGCGGTCCAGGATCAGCGAGTAGAACGCCTTCTGCACATCCGGTGTGGCCGCGTTGAGTTCGTCGAGGAACAGGCAGTACGGCTCGTCCCGCGCGATCGCCTCCGGCGGACAGAACACCGACCGCCCGTCCCGGATCTGCGGCACACCGATGAGGTCCTCGGGCGCGAGTTGCGTACCGAGCAGGCTGACGCACTCCAGGCCCAGCGACTCGGCGAACTCCCTTACCAGGGACGACTTTCCGATGCCGGGCGCGCCCCAGATGAACACGGGCCGGACGGTCGCGAGACCGAGCAGCAGCTCCGGTATGCGAGCAGGGGTGACAGTGACGGCAGCCTGCAAAAGAGGCGCTCCTCAAGGGGGTTCGGCAAGGGCGCACACGCGCTCCGATGCCCCCAGTGTGTGCCTGTGTCCCATCCGGCGCAGCCGATTTTCAGGCGGCCCGTTCCGACTGCTCGTCCGTCAGCGGCACTTGGGGTCCGTTGCACTCGCGCAGCCACCGGCGCAGAACCTGGTGGACGTGCTCGGCGCCCACGAGGTCCTCGCCGTCGTCGACCGGTGCGGAGAAGCTGTGCGGCGACAGCAGGAACGGCTTGGCCTGGGCACCGCCGAGGCCGCCGTGGGAGCCGATCTGCTCCTCGAAGGCGAGGACTTCGCCCTCGGCGGGGTCGTACCAGGAGTTGACCATGATGTCGGCGGTGTGCGGGAAGGAGTGGGTGCGCCGGACGGCGTCCGCGACGCCGGGGCCGAAGTCCGCCAACGGGCCCTGTTTGTCGTCGAGTTCGGCCACCGGGAGTTCGGCGCCGTGCGCCCCCAGCACGACCCCTCCGTGCTCCTCGCTGCGGACGAGGACGAAGCCGATGCCGGGGTGGTTGGCGAGGGTCGTCAGCAGCGCCGGATGCCGGGCGTCGATCTCCTCCTTGCTCATGCGGTGCGGCACGTCGGGGAAGGAGACCAGGCCGAGGTTGCCGGAGGCCAGCACGACCGGCTCGGAGTGCCGGCCTGGGTGCCTGTGCTGCTCGTCCTTCTTCTCCTCGACCGGACGGCGCAGTGCCGCGCGGACGGCCGCGCGGGCCTCGGTGCCGCTGTGGGTGCGGCGGGCCCGGCGCGGCACGGGCAGCCCGCAGCCCGCCCGGACCAGGTCGCCGAGGGTGAGGCCGTAGCGGCCCTGGAAGGTCTCGCCGGGGCTCTGCCCGTGGTCGGAGAGGACGACGATGCGGTAGGGCCGCGGGGCGTGCTCGGCGACGTTCTCGATCAACGCGAGGGAGCGGTCCAGGCGTTGGAGCACCTTGGCGGCGTCGCGGCTGCGCGGTCCGGAGTGGTGGGCGACCTCGTCGTAGGCCACGAGGTCGGCGTAGACGGCGGTGCGGCCGGCCAGCATGTCGCCCATGACGGCCGCGACGACGACGTCCCGTTCGATGACGGTCGCGAAGGCGCGGACGAGGGGGTAGAGGCCGCCGCGCTTGATCCGGGGGCGCTGCTTGGTGAGGCGGCTGCGGGTCGACTGGCCGATCTCGCGGCCGACCTCGGCGACGAAGGACATCGCGGTGCGGACGGCGTTGGCCGGGTCGGAGAAGTAGGCGAAGTAGCCCGCGCGGGAACGGTTCTCGCGGCCCCGGCGGCGGATGGCGATGGACAGGACGAGGGCCTGTTCGTCGGCGCCGCCGCTGAAGAGGTTGCCGCGGCTGGCGCCGTCGAGCGTGAGGAGGCCGCCGTCGCCGGTGAACTCGACGGCGCGGCGCTGGAGTTCGGCGGCGCTGGTGGGGCGGTTGCAGACCATCACCTCGCCGGTGTCCTTCTCGTACCAGCGGAAGGCGGGGATGTCGTGGTTGGAGCCGTGCAGGATGCCGAGCTGGCTGGCGCCGGTCTGGCTGGACCAGTCGGTGCGCCAGGGGGTGAGGCGGTGGGTGGGGCGGTCGCCGCCGAGGAGCTTCGCGACGGTCGGCATCAGGCCCTTGGCGACCGCGCCGAGCAGGACGTCGTGGCCGACGCCGTCGAGCTGGAGGAAGACGGTGCCGGGCGAGGACGGGCCGGGGGGCAGGGCTCTGCGGCGGCGGTCGGCGAGGCGGTAGAGGCGGCGGCGGTAGGCGTCGTCGTCGCGCACCGCGAGGGCACCTCCGGTGGCGGAGGCGACGGCGGACATCACGGCGGCCACGACGACGGCGGTCTCGGGGGCGACCTCGCCGCGCAGCCCGCCGTCCGGGTTGATGCGCAGGGCGATCAGCAGCAGCGACCCGTTGAGCACGAAGACGAGGAGCCCGAGGACGAGCGCGGGCACCAGCAGCAGCAGCCGTACCAGCAACGGCCAGACGAGGGCCGACAGCAGACCGAAGGCGCCGGCGCCGAACGCGGCCGTGACACCGATCCGGGTCGCGCTGTCGCCGTCCGCCGACTGGAGCTTGAAGTCCGGCAGGATCCCGGCGAGCACCAGCATGGTGACCGTGGAGACCGCCCACACCGCGATACTGCGCCCGACCTGACTGGCGAGCCGCCGCCAACGCGCTCCACCCACGCCCCGTACACCTCACGTCCCTGGCCCGTCGACCTGGCGGGCCTGTGCCCAGCCTGTCATACGGGACGCGTGGACCCTGGAGCGAGAAGCGGGTCCCCAGAGCTAGCGGCCGTCGTAACCGGCCGTCGGCATGGACAGCCGTCGGTGCACGCTGGCCTTCATCTGGGCGTCGTAGCAGGGTTCCGCGCGGCCGACCGTCTCGATCCGCACCCCGCGTCGCGCGCACTCGTCGGTGAACTCGTCGACGGAGGACAGCGCGCTCTCCAGTACCCGGCGGCTGGGGGCGACGAACAGGTCGAGGCCGGGGCGGACGCCGTCCCACAGGGCGCAGTGGTCGGGGCGCAGCGCGCGGACCAGAAGCTCGCGGGCGATCACGTAGCCGTGGTCGGCGGCCCAGCGGGCGCACATCGCGTGCTGGCTGCGGGAGTCGACCAGGAAGGGGTCGTCGTCCAGCTCCTCCAGCGGCGTCAGGCTGGCGATCGCCGTGACCCGAAGCCGCGAGCGCATACCCGAGGCACCCCGTACCTGTCCCATGGCGTCCCCCTCACCTCCGGGTTTCGCCGCCGACCCTACTCCTGCCCGTAGGCTTCGGGGGAGTCGCGCGAAGGAGGCAAAGAAGGTGCCGGTGGAGATCACCTGGTGGGGTCACGCCACCTGCACGATCGAGGACTCGGACGTACGCGTGCTCACCGACCCCCTGTTCGCGCGCCGCCTCGCGCACCTACGGCGCCGTCGGGGCGCGGTGCCGCCGCCCGAGGCCCATCGCGCGGACCTGGCGCTCGTCTCCCATCTGCACGCCGACCACCTGCACCTTCCCTCGCTCGCCGCCCTCGCCCCGGGCACGCGCCTGCTCGTGCCCCGGGGCGCACTCCGCGCGGTCCCCGGACTGCGCCGGCTCCGGCAGCTGCGGATCGACGAGGTGGTCCCCGGCGATCAGACGATGGTCGGTGACCTGGTCGTACGGGCCGTCCCCGCACGGCACGACGGACGCCGGCTGCCGGTCGGACCGCACCGCTCCCCCGCGCTGGGCTACGTCGTGGAGGGCGAGGCGCGGACCTACTTCGCCGGGGACACCGGGCTGTTCGACGACATGGCCAAGGAGGTCGGGCCGGTCGACGTGGCGCTGCTGCCGGTGGGCGGCTGGGGTCCGTATCTCGGCGAGGGGCATCTCGACGCGGGCCGCGCGGCCCAGGCCCTCGCCCGGCTCTCGCCGCGCAGTGCGGTGCCGGTGCACTACGGCACGTACTGGCCGATCGGGATGGACGCGGTGCGCCCGCACGAATTCCACACGCCGGGCGACGAGTTCGTGCGGATCGCGGCGCAGCTCGCGCCCTCGGTGTCGGTGCACCGGCTCGGGCACGGGGAGAGCGTGCACCCGGAGGTCGCCCGGTGAGCTGGTTCGCGGAGGCACTGTCCGCGACGGCCACGACGTCGCCCGAGTCCACCCAACAGGCCATCGGCTACCCGTCGTTGTTCCTTCTTGTGCTGTTCGGGGCGCTGGTGCCGGTGATTCCGACGGGGGCGCTGGTGAGTTCGGCGGCGGTGGTCGCCTTTCACCAGACGGCACCGTTCGCGCTGGCGCTGGTCTTCGTTACGGCTTCGCTGGCCGCGTTCCTCGGGGACATCGCGCTGTACTGGCTGGGGCGGCGCGGGATGGGGTCGAAGAACGGGTCGCGGTGGCTGGAGGCGATCCGCTCGCGGGCTCCGGAGGAGCGGCTGGAGCAGGCCCAGGCGAAGCTGGCCGACCATGGGGTGGCGGTGCTGGTGCTGTCCCGGCTGGTGCCGGCGGGTCGTATTCCGGTGATGCTGGCCTGCCTCATGGCGGAGTGGCCGATCCGCCGGTTCGCCCGGGGTAATGCGCCCGCGTGTCTGGCGTGGGCGGTGACGTACCAGCTGATCGGCATCCTTGGGGGTTCGCTGTTTCCGGAGCCTTGGGAGGGTGTGGTGGCGGCGGTTGTGCTGACCGTGGTGATCAGTGTGGCGCCGACTCTGTGGCGACGGGTGAGGAAGACAACTCCCGTCTAGGCGAGCACTCTTGAGCCTCCCACCGGCAGGTCCCACAGGTCCTCGCGCGCCAACTCCGCCTTCTCCCAAGCCGCCCTGACCCGCGTCAGCGGTTCCAGGACCGGCTCCGCCGACAGGACGAACGTGCCCCAGTGCATCGGAGCCATCCGCCTCGCGCCCAGGTCCTGTACGGCCTGGACCGCCTCCTCGGGATCGCAGTGGACGTCGCTCAGCCACCAGCGCGGGTCGTACGCGCCGATGGGGAGGAGGGCCAGGTCAATTCCCGGATAGCGGCGGCCGATACGGGAGAACCAGTGGCCGTAGCCCGTGTCGCCCGCGAAGTAGACGCGCTGTCCGTCAGGGGCCGTCAGGACCCAACCGCCCCACAGGGAGTGGCAGGTGTCGGTGAGGCTGCGCTTGGACCAGTGGTGGGCGGGGACGAAGTCGAGGCGTACGCCGTCGAGTTGGGCCGCCTCCCACCAGTCGAGCTCGGTGACGCGGGTGAATCTGCGGCGCCGGAACCAGCTGCCGAGGCCGGCCGGTGCGAACACCGGGGTGGTGCGCGGGAGTCGGCGCAGGGTGGGGGCGTCGAGGTGGTCGTAGTGGTTGTGGCTGATGACGACGGCGTCGATCGGCGGGAGTGCTTCCCAGGCCACGCCGACGGGGGTGATCCGGGCCGGGGTGCCGAGGATGCGGTGGGACCAGACCGGGTCGGTGAGGATGGTCAGCCCGCCGATCCGCACCACCCAACTGGCGTGCCCCGCCCAGGTGACGGCGACGGTCAGGGCGTCCACCTGGGGCAAGGGCTCTGGTGCGAACGGCAGTTGGGGGATGTCGGCGAGGCCCTCCGGGCGGGGCCGCACGGAACCCTCGCGGGCGAAGCGGGCGAGCGCCTTGAGGCCGGGCAGCGGGGCGGTGAGCCGGTCGTGGAAGGTCCGGGGCCACACGCGCCGCTCGCCGAGGGGGCGGGGTTCGGCGAGCGGCGGGAACGAAGGGGCGAACGGGGACGAGGGGGTGAACGGAGACGTCGGAGCGGCCGCTTCCCGCATGGCCGTACTGCTGTCGGTGGTCGACTCGGACTGCTGCGTCATCGAGGAGGCTCCCATCGCTGAGCGTCGTCGCGGAGATCGTCGAAGATCGACCTCAAGGACATCAACGCGCGTTGCACGTGTGGCAGTTCCAACGGAATGGGTGACGTGAGACATTCCGCGCGCTCCCCGTCGGTTCGGCCCAGCAGCGCCCCGGTGGACAGCCGTACCCGCAGCGCGCCCAGGTCGTCGCCGAAACGGTGGCCGCCCGGCGCGGGCATGCCGAGCCGGGCGGTGAGGAACTCCTCCAGGTCCTGCGCGTCGCCCACCCCCTGCGGGGTGAGCGCGTGGCGCAACGGCCCGAGATCGACGTACAGATGACGTCCGGCCTGCGGCGGCCGGGAGAACGCGCCCGCCCCGGTGACCACGGCGTGCACGGCGGCGGCCACGCGCGCGTGCAGGCGTACGGCGGTGTCGCGGCGGGCGAGGACGGGCGGGGGTTCGCCGAGGGCGTGGCCGGCCGCGGCGGCGACCGGTGCGGCGACGCGGGCGCCGAGTGCGGTGAGGACGTCGAGCACGCGCGCGCGTAGCGCCTGCCCGGCGCGGTCGGCGGGGAAGCGGGCGACGGCGGCCGGCCAGCCGGACGGGAGGAGCGCGCCGGCCAGGTCGGTGACGACGGTGACCTTGTCGGGCAGCATCTCGGCGGGGCTGAGCAGCATGGTGCCGCGCGGTGCGTGCAGGGTGTCGCGCCAGGTCTCGTCGCTGACCAGGTGCAGCCCCTCGGCCGCGGCGGCCTCGACGGTCTCGTGCATGACCTCGGGCGGTGCGACGGTGGCGGTGGGGTCGTCGGCGACGGACAGCACGAGCAGCCGCGGGTCACCGCCCTCGTCCCGGACCCGGCGCACGGTCTCCAGCAGGGCGTACGGATCGGGCACCCCACCGCACTCGGCCGGGGTGCCCACATGGAACACGGATCTGCCCAGCAGGCGGGCGTACGGCGCCCACCAGGCGGCGCAGGGTCTGGGCACCAGGACGTCACCGCCGAGCGCGGCCGTCAGCGCGACCAGCAGCGCGGGGGCGCCCGGGGCGGCGGCCACGCGGTCGGGTTCGGCGGGCAGGCCCCGGCGTTCGAAGTAGCCGCTCGCGGCGTCGAGCAGCGCGGGGGCACCGCCGACGGGCTGTTCCTCGGTACGGCTCGCGGCGGCGGCGAGGACGGCGGCCAGTTCCGGCAGGACGGGCAGCCCGTCGTCGGGAAACACCGGACCGTAGCGCACAGGCCCCTGGCCTACCGCGTCCGCCTGCCGCATCGTGCCTCCGCGCAGTCCCTCGTGCAGTGCCGTGCCGTGTCCCGATCGCGCGCTCAGTGTCCCGGCGTCCGCCTGCGCAGCCGGTACACGGCGCCTCCGAAGGCACCCGCGATCAGTACACCACCGGCGACCAGAGCCGGAACGGAGTCGGTGAAGGTCCCGCCCTCCCCCGCCCGCACCCCGCGCTGGATCGCGGCGGGCACACCACCACCACAGGCATCCCCCCGGGGCTCCTGACACTGGGGTTGCCCACCCCCGCGCTCGATGCTGAAGGTCGCGCTCCAGGGCCTGCCCTGTCCGCCGGGCGGCGCGGGACAGGTCCCGTCGACGGTCCACGCGGAGTCCCGCTCGACCCCGTCCGTGGAGATCCGCGCGGTCCCCCGGTAAGCGGCTCCGGCAGCCCGGTCGTCGTTGCCGGGCACCCGCTGCAACTGGACGGTCCCGTCGTCGAACCCCTGGGAGGTGGCGTCGATGGTCTCGGCCACGGTCCCCCCGGTCGCCTCGCAGGTGACGGAAACGGTGACGCTCCCACCCGCCCGCACGGTGCTCGGACTGACCTCGGCACCCGGATCGGCGGCCAGAGCGGGCCCGGCGGCGCCGACAAGGGCGACGACGGACAGAGCAAGGGCGGTGCGACGCATGAGCGGGTCTCCTTAGACCGAGGACGACGGCAACACCATCGAAGCCCGGTCAGGAGAGCGCCGCGCGCGGCCAGGCCCCATTGGGGTGGGGAGAGCGCCCGAGCGAGTGAAATTCAGGCCGGCCGGGGCGCCCCTTCAGGGGCGCGGGGAACCGCGCGCCCAGCCCCCACCGGCCCGCAGCTAGGCAACTTCCCGCAGAACCTGTTCCCGGATCCGCCGACAGCACCGGTTGATCAACCGAGACACATGCATCTGCGAAACCCCGAACCGCTCAGCGATCCGGCTCTGCGTCATGTCCCCGAAGAACCGCAGGTACAAGATCTCCCGCTCCCGCTCAGGCAACGCGGCAAGCCGAGGCTTCACGGCCTCACGATCGACGACGACGTCCAACGCCGGATCAGCGGCCCCGAGAACATCGCTCAGCGAATACCCGTCCGAACCGCCGGGGGCACCCGCGTCCAGCGACAACGCGCTGAAACTCTCCAACGCCTCGAGCCCCACCCGCACCTCCTCCTCGGAGAGACACGCGTGCGCGGCGATCTCCGCCACGGTAGGCCGCCGCCCCGGCACGGTCTGGGCGAGCTCCTGCCCGGCAACCCGCACCCGGTTCCGCAGATCCTGCACCCGCCGAGGCACATGCAACGTCCACAGGTGATCCCGGAAGTGCCGTTTGATCTCACCGGTGATCGTCGGTACGGCATAGCTCTCGAACGCGTTGCCCCGCTCGGGGTCGTACCGGTCGACGGCCTTCACCAGCCCGAGGGCAGCGACCTGGCGTAAGTCCTCGGTGCTCTCGCCCCGGTTGCGGAACCGCCCCGCGAGCCGGTCGGCCATGGGCAGCCACGCCTCGACGATGCGTTCGCGGACGGTGTCGTGCTGCGGGCCGGGAGGCAGCGCGGCCAGCGTGCGGAACGCCTCCGCGGTGTCGGGGGCGTCATGGTGGGAACGGCGTTTCGTGCTCGTACTCGTGCGAGAGGGCCGAGTGGGCATGGCGCGTCACAACTCCCTTGAGCATGCTCCGGGTTGGACGGTCACCGTCGGTGGGAACGCGTTTGCGATCCAGCGCTGAAAGTCCGCCTGCCCCCGACCTCAAGGCACAAACACCCGCCGCTCAGTCCCGCTCGCGTGCCCCCTGCCGGGTACGGCCGGGGGCGACGAGGCGACGCGGGTGGCGGCGCAGATACTCGCCCTCCAGTCCGGCCATACGGTCGTTGTGGGCGCGCAGCGCGTCGTTCGAGCCGTACAGCAGGGTGTCGTGGCGCGTGCGGTGGATGGTCTCCAGCTCCTTCATGAGCTGAGCATCGTCCAGGCGCGCAGGGTCGACTCCGGTCATGGTGTGCCCCGCTCGTCGAGTCTCACGGTCCTGAGTCCACTCTACGAACATTCCGGCATTCCGGCCCCGCGGCCTCCGCACCAAAGCAAGCCGTCACACCCCGCACGACCTACCGCGCGCGCTCCACCCGCCGCTCGTCCCACACCGGCTCGGTCGTCTCGCGGACCTTGCCGTCGCTGCCGAAGACGAGATACCGGTCGAAGGAGCGGGCGAACCAGCGGTCGTGCGTGACGGAGAGCACCGTGCCGTCGAACGCCTCAAGCCCCTCCTGAAGGGCTTCCGCGGATTCCAGGTCGAGGTTGTCGGTCGGCTCGTCGAGGAGAAGAGCGGTCACTCCCTGGAGTTCCAGCAGCAGGATCTGGAAGCGTGCCTGCTGCCCGCCGGAGAGCCGGTCGAAGCTCTGCTCGGCCTGGCCGGTCAGCTCGTAGCGCCGCAGCCGGGACATGGCGGGGCCCTGGGCCTGCGCGTGTTCCTTCCACAGGATGTCGAGGAGGGTGCGGCCCTGGAGTTCGGGGTGGGCGTGGGTCTGCGCGAAGTGGCCGGGCACGACGCGCGCGCCGAGCTTCCACTCCCCCGTGTGCTTCACCTCCTCGCCGGCGAGGAGCCGCAGGAAGTGGGACTTGCCGGAGCCGTTGGAGCCGAGGACGGCGACCCGTTCGCCGTAGAAGACCTCCAGGTCGAAGGGCTTCATCAAGCCGGTGAGTTCAAGTCCCTTGCAGGTGACGGCTCTTACGCCCGTGCGGCCACCCTTGATGCGCATGGTGATGTCCTGCTCGCGCGGGGGCTCGGGCGGCGGTCCCGCCTCCTCGAACTTGCGCAGGCGGGTCTGGGCCGCGGCGTAGCGGGACGCCAACTCGTGGCTGATGGAGGCGGCCTGACGAAGGTTCAGGACGAGCTTCTTCAGCTGGGCGTGCTTCTCGTCCCAGCGGCGGCGCAACTCCTCGAAGCGGGCGAAGCGTTCACGCCGGGCCTCGTGGTAGGTGGCGAAGCCGGCCCCGTGCACCCAGGCGTCGGCGCCGGTCGGCGAGGGCTCCACGGAGACGATCTTCTCGGCGGCGCGGGCGAGGAGTTCACGGTCGTGGGAGACGAACAGGACCGTCTTGCGGGTCTCCTTGAGCCGCTCCTCCAGCCAGCGCTTCCCGGGCACGTCGAGGTAGTTGTCGGGCTCGTCGAGCAGCAGCACCTCTTCGCTGCCGCGCAGCAGCGCCTCCAGCACGAGCCGCTTCTGCTCACCCCCGGAGAGCGTGCCGACCTGCCGGAACTGCGCCTTGTCGTACGGCACTCCGAGCGCGGCCATGGTGCACATGTCCCACAGGGTCTCGAACTCGTAGCCGTGCACCTCGGCCCAGTCGGACAGGGCCTGCGCGTAGGCGAGTTGGGCCGCCTCGTCGTCGACGGTCATGATGCCGTGCTCGGCCCTGTCGACCTCGGCCGCGACCTCGCGGATGCGCGGCGGTGCGACCGAGACGAGCAGGTCCCGTACGGTCGTCTCGTCGCGTACGGAGCCCACGAACTGGCGCATCACGCCCAGGCCGCCACTCACGGTGACCGTGCCGCCGTGCGGTTTCAGCTCGCCGGAGATCAGCCGGAGCAGGGTCGTCTTGCCGGCGCCGTTGGGCCCGACCAGGGCGACCACGGCGCCTTCGCCGACCCGGAAGGACACATCGCCGAGCAGCGGCCTCCCGTCGGGGAGGTAGTACTCGAGGTGTGCGGCTTCCAGATGTCCCATGACCACGCATTCTGTGGGGCGGCCTCGCGGCCGGGCAAACTCTTATTGTGCCCGTCAGGGCCTCGCCAGGCTGTCGCCGGGACTTCGCCGGGAGCAGGCCCGGACCCCGCCCGGACCTCGCTAGGGCTTCTGGTCCTCGTCGAGCGGCTGTCCGGTCGGGCCGCCGTCCGTGTCCGGTCCGGCCGTCTCGACCAGGGCGCCCTCCCAGGACAGGGCCTTCCAGCCGTCGGCCGGGGAACCGTCCAGGATCACGATGCCGGTGTTGTCGAGGGGGCGGGCGGCGGCGAAGGTCACGTCGATGTTGTCGGCGCGGGCGGACGTCCACATCCGGATCGCGGCGCCGTGGCTGATCATGGCGACGGTGCGGGCGCCGCTGTCCGCGGCCTCCGCGATCACGCCGTCGTAGCGGGCGAGGGCCTCGGTGCCGCTCTCGCCGCCGGGCATCCGCAGCTCCGTGTCACCGGCGGCCCACGCGAACACGATCCGCATGTACTCGTGGCCGGGCTCGGTGTCGCCGGGCAGCATCTCCAGGTCACCGGCGGTGAGCTCACGGATGCCGTCGCGGACGCGTACGTCGAGGCCGCGGGCGGCGGCCAGCGGGGCCGCGGTGTGCTGGGTGCGGATCAGGGTGGAGGCGTAGAGGGCCTCGATGTCCTCGTCGGCGAGGGCCTCGGGGAGGGCGGCTGCCTGGCGGCGGCCCAGGTCGGTCAGCTCCGCGCCGGGGACGGCCGTGTCGAGGAGGTAGGCCACGTTGGCCGTCGTCTGGCCGTGGCGTATGAGGAGCAGGCGCATGCGGGGATCCTCCGATGGAACGGTCCACCCACGGTCCGGACGAAATGGTCCGCCGACAGTCGGTACGAAGCGGTCCGCCGACGGTGGACGACGGTGGAATCGGGCCGCCGGCGGTCCGCCGGGCAGCAAACGGCCATTTCAGGGTACCCGGCAGCGCATGAGCCCTGACGTCGACCTCACGGTCCCCCTCCCCGGCCGCCACGCCCTGCGCGAGTGGCTGCTCTCCCTCGACTCGCGCCTCTTCGAGGTGGCCGCCGAACGGAACTGGCCCGCGGGCGAGCCCGTGCTGCCGCGGCTGAGCCGGAGTGCCAACCACGGCGTGCTGTGGTTCGCGACGGCCGCCGCGGTGGCCGCGAGCCGTACTCCGCGGGCCCGCCGGGCCGCCGCCCGGGGCATCGCCTCCCTGTCCCTGGCCTCCCTGGCCATCAACACGATCGGCAAGCGGACCGTACGCCGCTCCCGTCCCGTCCTGGACCCCGTCCCGCTGGGCCGGCAGCTGAAGCGGCAGCCGGTCACCACGTCGTTCCCGTCCGGTCACGCGGCGTCGGCGGCGGCCTTCGCGACCGGCGTGGCCCTGGAGTCCCCGGCCTGGGGTGCCGTGGTCGCGCCGATCGCGTTCTCGGTCGCCGCCTCCCGCGTCTACACCGGTGTCCACTTCCCGAGCGACGTGCTGGCGGGCGCCGCCCTGGGCGCGTGCGCGGCGTTCGCGGTGCGCGGCATGGTGCCGACCCGCGGGCAGATCGTGCCGCCGGCCCGCTCCCGCGCCGAGGTCCCGGCGCTGGAGGACGGCGAGGGCCTGGTGATGGTGGTCAACTCGGCGTCGGGCAGCGCCGACCGGGCCGACGCGCTGACGGACTTCCTGCCCGGCGCGGAGGTCGTCGCCTGCCAACCAGCCGGCATACAGGCCGAGTTGGAGAAGGCGGCGGCCCGCGCCCAGGTCCTCGGGGTGTGCGGCGGCGACGGCACGGTGAACGCGGCGGCCGAGGTCGCCCTGCGCCACGGCCTGCCCCTCGCGGTCCTCCCGGGCGGCACGCTCAACCACTTCGCCTACGACCTCGGGGTGGAGGGCCCGCGCGATCTGAGCAAGGCGGTCAAGCAGGGCGACGCCGTACGCGTGGACGTCGGCCGGTTCACGTCCGGTGCCACCCGGGGCATCTTCCTCAACACCCTGAGCCTGGGCGTCTATCCGGAGCTGGTGCGCGAGCGGGAGCACTGGGCGCCCCGGATCGGCGGCTGGCCCGCGGGCGTGATCGCAGCGTTGCGGGTGCTGCGCGCGGACCGGCATCCGCTGGAGGCCGAACTCGGCGGCCGTACCCGCCCGTTGTGGCTGCTGTTCGCCGGCAACGGCACCTACCACCGGATGGGGATCGCCTCCGGCCGCCGCGTCGACCTGGCGGACGGGCGTCTCGACATCCGGATCGTGCACGGCGGCCGCAGGCCCGCGCTGCGTCTGCTCGCGGCGGCCCTCGCGGGCCCGTTCTCCCGCTCCCCGGTCCACGCCTCGGTCCAGGTGCACCGACTCCGCCTGAGCGGCCTGGCACCGGGCACGCTGCTCGCCTACGACGGTGAAGTCACGGACGTGGGTGGCGAGTTGACGCTGGAGGAGCAGCCCGAGGCGCTGACGGTGTATCGCCCGCTCACGGAGTCTCTGATCACCCGTCAGTCCACATCGTAAAACGCGGGTCTCATTATTCGGCATGCGCGCGTACCTTCGTGTGTACGACGAAGAAGCCGCCGCGAAGGGGTAGGTAGAGCCATGCCGAAGCCGCAGGAGACCGCCGTCTACACGCACGGGCACCACGAGTCCGTGCTGCGTTCGCACACCCAGCGGACCGCCGCCAACTCCGCGGCCTACCTGCTCGGTTCGCTCAAGCCGCACATGAAGATCCTGGACATCGGCTGCGGCCCGGGCACGATCACCGCGGACCTGGCGGCGCTGGTTCCCGACGGGCACGTCACCGGTGTCGACCGCGAGCCGGGCATCCTGGACCAGGCACGGGCCACCGCCGCCCGACGCGGCCTGACGAACGTGGACTTCGCGGTCGCCGACGTGCACGCGCTGGACTACCCGGACAACACGTTCTGTGTGGTCCACGCCCATCAGGTGCTCCAGCACGTGGGCGATCCGGTGCAGGCGCTGAAGGAGATGAGGCGGGTGACCAAGCCGGGCGGGTTCATCGCCGCCCGCGACGCGGACTACGCGGTGATGACCTGGTACCCGGAGGTACCCGGCCTTGACGACTGGCTGGACCTGTACCGCCGGGTGGCCCGCGCGAACGGCGGCGAGCCGGATGCCGGACGCCGTCTCAAATCGTGGGCACTGCGGGCGGGGCTGACGGACGTCACGGCCACGTCGAGCACGTGGACGTTCCAGACTCCGGACGAGCGGGCCTGGTGGAGCGGCCTGTGGGCGGACCGTACCGTCGCGTCCTCGTACGCGGGGGTCGCGACCGGGGGCGGCCACGCGACCGCCGAGCAGCTGGGCGCCGTAGCGGAGGCGTGGCGGGAGTGGGGAAAGCAGGAGGACGGCTGGTTCGCCGTGCTGCACGGGGAGATCATCGGCCGCAAGGACGTCTGATCCGCGTGATCGGGGGAACTCGGAGGCCAGGAGGTTACACACTATGGTTCCGATCCTGATCGTCCTACTGCTGGCGCTGGTCCTGTTCGGTGCCGGATTCGCTGTGAAGATCCTCTGGTGGGTGGCGCTGATCGTGCTCGCCGTATGGCTGCTCGGCTTCCTGGTGCGCGGCACCTCGGCGGGCGGCGGCCGGGGACGCTGGTACCGCTGGTAGCGGACGCGTCCGCAGCACCACACAGACGTCGAGCCCGTGCCCGCCGAGAAATCGGGGGGCACGGGCTCCTGGCGTTCGGCGCACGACCGGTGTTCAGCGCACGATCGCCGTCTCCACCAGCAGCCGCCCGGCCGCCGCGATCGACTCCGCGTCGATGCCGGCAGCGTGCAGCTGCTCGGCCGGACTCGCCGAGCCGGGCATGGTGCGTACGGCGAGACGGACCAGGCGTGGCACCGGCCGGCCGTCGAGGAAGGCGTCGAGCACCGCGTCCCCGAGGCCGCCCTCGGGGTGATGGTCCTCGACGGTGAGCAGACAGCCGGTGTCCTCGGCGGCCTGGCGCAGGGTCTCGACGTCGACGGGCTTGACCGAGTACAGGTCGATCACCCGTACCTGGATGCCCTCGCGGTCCAGCGCGTCGGCGGCGGCCAGCGCCTCGTGCACGGTGACGCCCGCGGCCACGACCGTCAGCCGGTCCCGGCTGGAGAAGCGCAGCACCTTGCTGCCGCCGACCGGGAACTCCTCGTCGGGGCCGTACACGACCGGCCCGGCACCCCGCGAGGTCCGCAGATAGCGCACGCCGTCCAGGCCGGCCATCGTGGCGACGAGCCGGGCGGTCTGGTTGGCGTCGCACGGGTACAGCACGGTCGAGCCGTGCACCGCGCGCATCATCGCCAGGTCCTCCAGGCCCATCTGTGAGGGGCCGTCCTGCCCGATGGACACACCCGCGTGCGAGCCGACCAGGTTGATCCCCGCGCCGCTGACCGCCGCCATCCGTACGAAGTCGTAGGCGCGCGTGAAGAACGCCGCGAACGTGGAGGCGTACGGCACCCAGCCGCGCGCCGCCAACCCGACGGCTGCGCCGACCAGTTGCTGCTCGGCGATGTAGCACTCGAAGTAGCGGTCGGGGTGTTCCTTGGCGAAGAACTCGGCGCGCGTGGAGTCCCCGACCTCGCCGTCGAGCGCCACGACGTCCCCTCGCGCGGAACCGAGCGCGGCGAGGGCCTGCCCGAAGGCGTCGCGGGTGGGGACGTCGTCGCCCCGGTCGTAGCGCGGGAGTTCCAGGTGGTCGGCGCGTACGGAGTGCAGCGCGCGGGCGGCGAGAGGTTCGCGCACCTGGACGCGCAGGTCGCGCGGGCCGCCGAGTTCGGCGATCGCCGCCTCCGCGTCCGGCAGCGGTTTGCCGTGCAGGCCCTCGCGGTCCTGGACGGAGGCGACGCCCTTGCCCTTGAGGGTGCGGGCGAGGATCGCGGTGGGCTGCCCCGTCGTGGCCGCCGCCTCGCCGTACGCGCGGTCCACGGCGTCCACGTCATGTCCGTCGACCTCGACCGTGTGCCAGCCGAAGGCCCGGAACCGGCGGGCGTACGCGTCCAGGTCGTGCCCGTGCCGGGTCGGTCCGCGCTGCCCGAGCCGGTTGACGTCGACGATCAGGGTGAGGTTGTCGAGGTGTTCGTACGCCGCGTGCTCGGCGGCCTCCCACACCGAGCCCTCGGCCAGCTCGCTGTCCCCGCACAGCACCCACACGCGGTACCCGGTGCGCTCAAGCCGCTTGCCGGACAGGGCGATGCCGACGCCGACCGGCAGCCCCTGGCCGAGTGAACCGGTGGCGGTCTCGACCCACGGGAGCCGCCGCGGGGTGGGATGCCCTTCGAGACGGCTGTCCAGCATGCGGAAGGTGAGCAGTTCGGCGTCGTCGACGGCGCCGACGGCCTTGTAGGCGGCGTAGAGCAGGGGTGAGGCGTGTCCCTTGGAGAGGACGAAGCGGTCGTTGCCGGGGTGGGCGGGGCGGTCGAAGTCGTAGCGGAGGTGGTGGGCGAGCAGGACGGCCATCAGGTCGGCGGCCGACATGGAGGACGTGGGGTGTCCGGAGCCCGCCGCGTCGGCGGCCCGCACACTGTCCACGCGCAGTTGCTGTCCGAGTTCGACGAGTTCGGCGGTGTCCATGAGGCTCCTTCGGGGGGACTGTACGAGGTGTTCCGCGTCCCCCTGAGCGGGCCGCCCAAACACGTGCCGAACGGTCACCGGGTTCGTCGAGAAGGATCACCACGGGCCGCCCGCCCCAACTAGGCTCATCCGTATGGAGATTCTGGGAGCCACGCTGCGTATCTGCGTCGACGACCTGGAGACCGCCGTCCCCTTCTACGAACGGCTCGCGGGTGGCACCGCGCTCCGCTTCGAGCGCGGTGGGGTGTCGGTGGCCGCGGTCGGCTGTTTCCTGCTGATGCGCGGGCCTCCGGCGGAGTTGGAGGTGTTGCGCAAGGTCGCGGCCACCATCGCCGTCAAGGACGTCGACGAGACCCACGCGGTCCTGACGGAACTGGGCGCCCACATCGTCGCGGGCCCCATCACCTCACCGGCGGGCCGCAACCTGATCGCGCTGCATCCGGACGGGATGGTCTACGAGTACGTGGACCGGCGGGTCTGATCGGCGACCGCCGGTCCACAGTCCGTCGTCTCAGGGGGTGTCCGGCCGCATCCTGAAGTCGTAGCGCGCCGGCAGGGGTTCGTCGGTGAGGCGGGCCCAGAGCCGGCCGATCGACTCGGCGCCCTCGCGCAGATCGGCGACCTCGAAGCCCTCGGCGAAGACGGCCCACGCGTCGTCGCGCCGGCCTTCGGCGAGCAGCAACTCGGCCTGGAGCAGCAGGAATCGGCCGCGTTCCCGGGTGGCGGGGTGCAGCATCTCCCACACCGCCCGGGCATCGGCCGTCCGCCGCACCCGCAGCAACGCCTCGACGGCCTCCCGCCCGAGCGCGGCCGTCGCGGCGGTCCACCGCTCCCCCGCGTCCCGCCGCTCGTGACACAGGTCCGCGAAGGCCTCGTTGTACCGGTCCGCGGCCCGCTCGTGGTTCCCCGCCTCCTGATCGGCTACGGCCAGACAGCGCAGCAACGGCCAGAGGGACGGGGCGAGTTCGAGGGCCCGCTCCCAACTGCGCACCGCCTGCGCCCGGTCGCCGGCGTGCCACTGGGCGACGCCGAGGTGGTACTCGGTGAGCGGGGTGGCGGGCGCTGTCTCCAGCATGTCCCGCCAGTGCGAGGCGACCAGCGTCTCGCCGGGCGGCCGGACCCGGCGCGGCTCGGGCAGGACACCGCTCCGCATGAGCTCCGCCCAGGGCGCCTGGGCCTCGCCGAGCGTGGACTCCTCGAAGGGAGTGCCGGGCAACTTCCAGTCCGTGCGCAGGACTTCGAGCGCGCCCCAGCCGGAGCCGGTGGCGAGGATCTCACCGGGTTCGGTGTCGGCGTACGGCTTCCAGGCGGTGTAGGCGGCGTCCAAGTCGGCGCGGGGCAGGGCTGTTTCGAGCCGTGCCTCGGCACCGTCCACGACGGTGGACCACTCCCCCTCCGCCTCGGTGTCCAGCGGCCCGTACGCCTCCAGCCAGGACACCTCGCCCTCCGGTTCGATCCGTACGTGCTCCAACTGCGTGCGGGCCAGGCCCGCTTGGATCTCGCAGTAGCCGCCGGTCCCCGGCTCGGTGAGCCACTCCTGCCAGCGCCGGCCACCACTGCCGGTGCCCCACACGAACAGCTTGCGGCCCCGCAGTACGTCGGTGGACGTCTGCACCAGCCCGTGCCCGTCCGCGTCGAGCGCGGCGATCCAGCGGCGCCGCCCGTCCGGCAGTTCGTAGAAGTAGTCGGCGGCGTAAGGGCTGTTGAGGGGGTACGTCCGGTCCACTCCGTCGTACGACGGCACGGGCACCCGGCGCAGCCGCCGCTCGTACCCGAAGTGCCAGGCCTCCGACGCCGGTGCGAGGACCCGGCGTTCCTCCGGTACGGCGATGTTGGACCACCAGTAGGTGGGCGCGGGCCGCTCGTGCGGGTTGCGGACGCGGACGCCGACGTAGAGGAAGTCGGAGCCGTCCGGGAGCCAGAGGTCCACCTGGAAGGGGAGGTCGCGGAGGCGTTCCCACTCCCACAGGCGGAGCATCTCGCCGCCGTCGGGGGCGGGAACGCGGGCGGCGTGCAGGGGGGCGCAGGAGAGGGTGGTGTGGCCGGTGGCGCCGATGTTCCATTCGATGCCGCCGGAGAACCAGGCACCGTTGAGGGCGAAGTTGGCGGGCTGCAACACCGGGTTGCGGTACAGGAGTTCACGGTCGGTTGGCTTGTGGACGAGGGAGGCGATGCGGCCGCCGAGGGCGGGGAGCACGGTGGCGCGCAGCCGGTCGTTCTCGATCACGAAGGCGTCGATGCGGCGGGGTGTGCGGTCTCTGTCGTAGCCGTCCCGGACGCGGGTCGGCAGCAGGCTGCGGAGGGGTTCGTAGCCGACCTGGCGGGCCATGTCGCGCGGTATGTCCTCGCGGTCCCGGTCGTCGATGCGGTGCACCTCGTCGAGCGGACGCAGTGGGGGCAGCGGGTTGTCGGGACCCAACTCCGCGGCGGGCAGCGTCAGTACCTCACGTCGGATCGTCGTCACGATCACCATGGAACCCGGCAACGGGTGCGGTGGCCAGGGGCGCTACCGGTCAGGATTCCGCAAAGGCGGGGGCATCGGGCGCCGCGAAATTCCGTGTGCGCCGGGTCCTCGGCGACGTACAGTCGGGCCGTTCGACGACAAGGACCGAGGAGTGGAACGGCTGATGAGCGAGCGGCACACGTACCGGGTGATCGTCCGGGGCACCTGGGACGCGCTGACGGACGAGGCGCGGGAAAGGCTGCTGGCCGAGGCGGCGGAGCACGGGATGCTGAGCATGCGGTTCACCGAGGAGGGCTCGCTCAGTTACGAACCGTCGCCGCTCAAGCACTTCTCGTGGCGGTATGTCGTGGTGTCGGACGCGGCGGACGGTGACGAGATGGCGGCCGCGCTCGCGGAGGACCGTGCCGAGACCGCGCTGAAGGGCCTCGGCTACGGCTTCCGTGACCTGAAGTCGACGGTCACGGACCTCGACACGATGAAGGTCAACCGGAAGTCCGCATCTCGGCGGTGATCGCCCAGCGCTCGTGGTCCCGCCACGCGCCGTCGATGTAGATCATGTTCGGCGAGAAGCCCTCCAGCCGGAACCCGCAACTGCGGGCGAGTGCGATCGACGGGGCGTTGGTGGGCTGCACGTTGATTTCGAGCCGGTGCAGCCGCATCGGCCCGAAGGCGTGCCCCACCACGAGGTTCATCCCCTCGCGCATCAGCCCGCGCCCGCTCGCGTGCGCGAAGGCGCCGTATCCCAGCGCACCGCACTGGAAGCCGCCCTCGACGATGTTGTTGATGTTGATGAACCCTGCGATGCCCCCGCCGTCCAGCTCGCACACGAGGAACCCGGCCTTGGCCGGATCCTGGATCAGCCGTCGCGCGTAGGCGGTGTACGCGTCCCCGCTGGCCGGCGGGAACAGCCACGGCTGGTGCAGATCCTTGCTCTCCCGGGCACGCGCGGTGAACTCGGCACCGTCCTCGTAGCTGAAGTGACGTATCCCCACGCGGGGACCCTCGGCGAGATAACGGGATGCGGTGTGCGGCATCCCGTCACCCTAATCGGGGCTAGCGGCGCCGTCGCATGAAATACCACCCGCACAGGGCGCCGATGATCGCCGTGCCCAGGAGCGCCATCCACAGGGGCATGGTGACCTCGGGGATCAGCAGGCGGATCTTGGTGGCGCGGGTGTTCTCGAAGATGAAGATCAGGGCCAGGACGGCGAGCAGCAGAACCGTGATCCGGGCGGGTGTCAGCACGCGTTCCCGCTGGCCGGTCCTACCGCCGCTCTCGGTGGTCTTCGGGCTCATGCCTCCAGGGTGAGCCCGAATCCGCCATCACGCACGGTGAGACTCAGTCCGCGACGACCGGCAGCTCCAGCACCCCCGTGTCCTGCGGCGAGCTGACCACCGTCACCGGCTTGATCCCCCGGTTCCCGGTGTACGCGTCGTCGCTCGCCGCGATCACGAACCGCAGCCGGTGCCCCTTCGCGTACCGGTGCACGATCCCCGGCAGGGTGACCGTGAAGCTCTTCGTGACGTCCGGTACGCGGACGGGGGCGACCAACCGGTGGACCAGCGTCTTGGTGCCGTCGGGGGCGAGATCGTAGAGCTTGGCGAAGAGGACCAGCCTGTCGGCGGCGTCGCCGGAGTTCTGGACGCGCCGAGCCGTCGGCGAAACGACCTTCAGCGTGGCCTTCGGGGCGCCGACGACGTCCGTCGTGCGTGTCAGGGGTTCGCCGGTCCAGCCCAGGTACGTGCCCGCCGTGTCGTACGGCCCCGGGTCCGGCAGGCCGGTCATCCCGCTCAGCGAGCTCTCCGAATGGCTCGTGGGGACGAGCGAGTTGGAGTAGTCACGGCTGCCGCGTACCACCTTCGCCCGGTTGTCCACGAGTTTGCCGTCGCCGGAGAGGTACAACTTCTCGTCGAGGGCGGGGAGTTGGTTCGCGGTGGCGTAGGTGTCGGCGGGGTCCGTGATCCAGTCGCGGTAGTAGGCGAACGCCGGTCCCGTGTCCGTGTCCGTCCGCCGGAGCAGATAGCGGTCGAACCAGGCCACGATGCGCCGGCCGACGTAGCTCGCCGCCAAGTCGCCCTGGCTCAGGTCGAGTTCACCGGCCGCCGGGGCGGTCGTCCCGCTGCTGTGCCCCAGCGACTGCCAGATCATCTTCGTGGTCGTCCCGAGCACCTTCAGCGTCTTGTACGTCGCCGTCGCCTCGTTGAGGTTGAACAGGCTGTCGGCCTGCCCCTGGACGAGCAGCGTCGGTGCCTTCACCCGGTTCAGATACGACACCGGCGAGACGCTGTGCAGGTACGCCAGCAGGTCGGCCGTCGCCTTGGCCGGGTAGCTCCCGGAGTTCAGGGTGCGGAACATGGCGCAGGCCCTGGTGACGAAGTGCAGACAGGCGAGGGAGGTGTTGATCCGGGTCGGGTCGAGGCTCGGTACGGTCAGGGGCTGGGTCTCGCCGGAGAGGTGGAAGCCGTTGGTCCACTGCCACTTGAAGGCGCCGGGCACGGTCCGACCGCCTTCGCCGACCGCGTTGTTGGGGTCGAGGGAGTACGCCAGGTCGTTCCAGGTGATCAGCGGGACGAGCGCGTCCACCCGGTGGTCGACGGCCGCCGTCGCCAGCTGGATCGCGCCGCCGTACGATCCGCCGATCATCCCGACGCGCGGGTCGCCCTTCGCGTCGAGGGTCACGAAGTCGGCCCGGGTCCCGTCGGCGGCGGCGCGCGTGCCCGCCAGGAAGTCGATCAGCCCCGACGCGGCGATCCCGTCGATGCGCGGGTCGTCGAGCGAGATGAGACACCCCGACCTGCCGAATCCGAGCCCTGAGTAGACGAGCCCGACATAGCCGCGCCGCGCGAAGAGCTTGCCGATGGTGTCCGTCGAGCCGTCCGACTTGCTGCCCCCGAAGCCGTTGGTCGCGAGCACGGCGGGCGCCGGGTGGGCGCGGTCCACGCCCGTGGGCCGGTACAGGTCGGCGTCGACCGTGCAGTCGCGGCCACCCGCGGGGACGGTGAACTTCAGCGCGGTGACGGTGTATTGGTCCGCGGCCGCGGCGGGGCGACCCAGGACGAGCGGGGCGGTGAGGGTGAGCGGGGCGGTGAGAGCGAGAGCCAGCGCGGCGCGGATTCCAGGCACACGACGGGACACAGGGACCTCCACACTGAGGACAACCCGACTGAGGACAGCTCGACCGAGGGCAACCGAACGGGAGCAACCGGATGAGGGCGGGGCGACTGACGACAAGGCGCCTTGGTGGCCGTTCGGCCGGCGGGCGGCTACCGCAGTGCGGGCTCGTCCAGCGTCAACGTGCCCGCGTCCGCGTCCAGTTCGGCCGTCACGCCCAGCGGTATCGTCAGCGCCCCGTCGCCGTGCCCGAACCCGAACTCCTCGACGACGGGTACGCCCAGTCCGCCCAACCGGTCCGCGAGCACCGGGCGCAGCTTCTCGTACGGTCCGCAGCCGGCCCACGAGCCGAGGGCGATCCCGGAGACGCCGTCCAGCCAGCCGCTGCGCAGGAGTTGGGTCAGCATCCGGTCGATGCGGTACGCCAGTTCGCCGACGTCCTCGATCAGCAGCAGCCCGCCGCGCGCACCGGCCGGGGCGTGCGGGGTGCCGAGGTCGGAGGCGAGCAGGCTCAGACAGCCGCCGAGGGTGACACCCCGGGCCCGCCCCGGCACCAGTGCGCCGCCGCCGTCCGGGACGGCCCGGATGGTCCGTACGGACTCCGGGGCGAACAGGGTCGCCCTCAACTGCTCCTGTGTGCGGGTGTTCTTGATGAAGTCGGCACCGGCCGCGGCGGGCCCGTACAGGGTGACCAGGCCCAGTCGGGCGGCGAACGCCTGGTGCAGCACGGTGGGGTCGCTGAAGCCGACGAACACTTTCGGTCCGGCCGCCCGCATCGCCTCCCAGTCGAGGAGATCGACGATGCGCTGCACGCCGTAGCCGCCGCGGGCGCACAGCACGGCGGAGACGGACGGGTCGCACCACGCGTTCTGCAGATCGGCCGCGCGGTCCGTGTCCGTGCCCGCCAGATAACCCAACTCGGCGTGCCGGTCCCGTACATGGGGTGCCACGACCGGGTCGAGGTCCCAGCCGCGCAGGATGTCGAGGCCCGCCTCCAACCGTTCCTCTGACACCGGCCCGCTGGGTGCGACGACGGCCACGCGGGCGCCGGGGGCGAGTCGGAACGGCCGTACGAGCGCGGTCACTTGGTGAGCTCCAGGGTCGGGACGCCGGGCGGGTCGATGCCGAAGACCTGGGCGTACAGGGAGAGTTCGGCCTCCAGGGCCCGGATCATGGTGTCGGCGCGGCGGAAGCCGTGGCCCTCGCCCTCGAACGCGAGGTAGGCATGCGGTACTTGGCGTCCGCGCATCCGCTCCAGGAACCGTTCGCACTGGACGGGCGGGCAGATCACGTCGGCCAGGCCCTGCATGAGCAGGAAGGGCGCGGTGACGCGGTCGGCGTGCTCGACGGGTGAGCGCTCGGCGTAGCGGGCGGGCACCTCGGCGAGCGGTCCGACCAGGGTCTCCAGGTACCGGGACTCGAAGTCGTGGGTCTCCCCCGAGGCCCAGTTGGCCAGGTCGAGGACGGGATAGATGATGGTGCCGCAGGCGTAGACGTCGGTCGTCACGAGGGACGCGGCGCTGGTCCAGCCGCCCGCGCTGCCGCCCCGGACGGCGAGCCGGGCGCGGTCGGCGGTGCCCTCGTCGGCGAGGGCGAGCGCGACGGCCGCGCAGTCCTCGACGTCGACGACGCCCCACTGCTCGCGCAGCCGGTTGCGGTACTCGCGGCCGTGCCCGGTCGAGCCGCCGTAGTTGACCTCGGCGACGCCGATGCCGCGCGAGGTGAAGTAGGCGATCTCCAGGTCGAGGACGAGCGGCGCCCGGCTGGTGGGTCCGCCGTGCGCCCAGATGACGTACGGCGGCAGCTGGTCGCCCGGCGCGGCCCAACACGGGTTGTGCGGTGGGTAGATGTGGGCGTGGATGTCGCGTCCGGCGGGGCCGGTGAAGGTGCGGATCTGCGGTTCGGGGTAGTGGGCGGGGTCCACGGGGTCGTCGTGGGCGGCGCCGATCACCCGGGCTCTGCCGGTGCGGGTGTCGAGTTCGACGACCTCGTGGGCGCTGCGCGGGCTGGCGCCGACGCCGACGATCCGCTCGCCGTTCACCGCGAGGGTGGACGCGAACTCGGTCCAGGGCCCGGCCGCGTCGACGACCTCGCCGGTCTCCGGGTCCAGGATGCCGAGCGAGGTGGCACCCCGGCCGTGCACGACGGCGATCGGACCGCTCTCCAGGGGTGCGAACCAGCGCTGGCCGAGCTTCCACAGCGGCCCGCCGAACTCCTCCTCGCGTGCGCACAGCGGCTGGTGGTCGCGGTAGAGGTTCCACCAGCCCGTGCGGTCGCTCGCGTACAGCAGCGAGCCGTCGAAGCCCCAGTCGACCTGGGCGATCGACTCCTCGGGCCCGCCGGCGACGACCCGCGGCTCCCCGAACGTGCCGTCGTCCGCGACCTCGGCGAGCACCAGCTCCGTGCCGTCCCACGGCATCCGCGGATGATCCCAGCCGAGCCAGGCCGCCCGCCGCCCGTCCGGCGAGACGCGCGGCCCGGACACGAATCGGTGCCGTTCGCCGGTGAGTTCACGTACGGCGTGCCGGTCCTCGGCGGCGGACCGGTCCAACGGTACGGCGGCCAGGACACGCCGCACATCACCGGGGCCCTCGCCGGTGAACTCCTCAAGAACGCACCACACTTCACCCAGGTCCGGGCGCACCCTCGGTTCCGCCCAGCGGAGTCCGCCGCCCACGGGAGAGACCGGCGTCAGAGGCTCCGGTTCACTCCCCGGCTCGTAGCGGTAGAGCCGCTGGTCGGTGAAGTTCACGAAGACCACGAGAGGTTGGCCGTTTTGGACCGTTCCCGCCCAGGGCTCTCCGCCGTACTCGATGACCCTGGTGCGGACGTTCCACGGGGCGGGCAGCACGGACTCCTCGGAGCCGTCCGCGTGGCGGCGGACCAGGGTGCGGCGGCCGCCCTCGGTGGGCCGTGGTTCGGTCCACCAGGCCTCGTCGCCGACGAAACCGACGTACTCGGGATGTCCGTCGTGCGCGGCGGCGAGGGCCGCGTCGATGGGCGAGGGCCACGAGCCGTACGCCAGCGTCCGCATGTTCTCCCCCACTTGCTAGGCCGTCCTCAGGAAGCGGTCCAGGACACGGACGCCGAAGTGCAGCGCCTCGACGGGGACCCGTTCGTCGACTCCGTGGAACAGCGCCTGATAGTCGAAGCCCTCCGGGAGCTTCAGCGGTGCGAAGCCGTAGCCGGTGATGCCGAGGCGCGAGAACTGCTTGGCGTCCGTGCCGCCGGACATGCAGTACGGCACCACATGGCCCTCGGGTGCGAACTCCTCGACGGCGGCCCGCATCTGAGCGTACGTCAGCGAGTCGACCGGCGCCTGGAGGGCCACCTCGCGGTGGTGGAACTCCCAGTCGACGTCCGGTCCGGTGAGCCGGTCCAGGGTGGTGCGGAACTCGTCCTCGCCGCCCGGGAGATAGCGTCCGTCGACGTACGCCACGGCCTCGCCCGGGATGACGTTGACCTTGTAACCGGCGTTCAGCATGGTCGGGTTGGCGCTGTTGCGGACGGTGGGCTCGACGAGCTTGCCCGCCGGGCCGAGCTTGGTCAGGAGTCCGTCGACATCGTCGAGGTCGGGGTCGATGCCGTACAGGGCGGCGAGTTCGGTGAGGGCCGCGCGGACGGTCGGGGTGAGCCGTAGCGGCCATTCGTGCTCGCCGATGCGGGTGATCGCGGCGGCGAGACGGGTGATCGCGTTCTCGTGGTTGACCTTGGAGCCGTGGCCCGCCCGGCCGCGCGCGGTCAACTTCAGCCAGCCGGTGCCACGTTCACCGGCGGCGATGGGGTAGATCTCCCGGCCGCCGCCGTCGTGGAAGGTGAACGCCCCTGATTCGCTGATGCCTTCGGTGCAGCCCTCGAAGAGCCCGGCGTGCTGGTCGGCGAGGAATCCGGAGCCGTCCTCGGCGCTCGCCTCCTCGTCGGCGGTGAACGCGATGACGAGGTCGCGCCGGGGCCGAACGCCCTGTCTGGCCCAGGCGCGGACGACGGCGAGGATCATCGCGTCCATGTTCTTCATGTCGACCGCGCCGCGCCCCCAGACGACCCCGTCGCGGATCTCCCCGGAGAAGGGGTGCACGCTCCAGTCCTCGGCCTGGGCCGGTACGACGTCCAGGTGACCGTGCACGAGCAGCGCGTCCGCCGAGGGGTCGGTGCCCTCGATGCGGGCGACGACGTTGGTGCGGCCCTTGGAGCGTTCCAGAAGGGTGGGTTCGAGCCCGGCACCGGCCAGTTGCCCGGCCGCGTACTCGGCGGCGGGCCGCTCCTGGCAGTCGCCGCCGCCCCGGTTGGTGGTGTCGATGCGGATGAGGTCGGAAGTGAACGTCACGACCTCCGCCAGTGCCTGCTCGTCGACGTCAGCCATACTGCTCCTCCACCGCGGCCGAGACGATCGTGGTGACCGCCTTGAAGGTCCGGATCCCCTCGTACATGGTGTCGCTGGTGTACGCCACCTTCCGCTCGCCGGCCCGCCCGACACCCGGTACCACGGTGGCGGCCATCGCGAGGTGCTCGGCGTCGAACTCGAGGGCGACGGTGAACGGGCCGCCCCGCACCGGTTCCTGACGGACCGCCAGTTTCGCCGCTTCCTTCGCCGCCTCGCGGATGTCGGCGGCGGTCCTGGCCGGTGTCCGGCACACGGCCGCGTACCGCGACACATGGTCCTTGACGGCCACCTTCAGCGCCTCGGGCGCGTACCCGAGGGCGTCCTCGCAGGCCACGTCGTCACCCGTGACCAGGACGACCGGTACCCCGTACTCGGCGACGACATGCGCGTTGAGCAGACCCTCGCTCGCGCGGACGTCGTTCAGCCACACGCCGGTGATCGAGTTCGCGAGGTAGGTGTGGGCGAGGACGCCCTCCATGCCGGCGCCCGCGTGATAGCCGACGAACGCGATGCCGTCGACGTCGCCGTGCTGCACGCCCTCCACCATGGAGAGGGACTTGTGGCGCCCGGTGAGCATCTCGGTCCGCTCGTCGAGCTGTTCGAGGAGCAGGTTGCGCATCGTCCAGTGGGCCTCGTTGACGAGCACCTCGTCGGCGCCGCCGTCGTAGAAGCCGAGGACGGCCGCGTTCACGTCCGAGGTGAACATCGAACGGCACCGCTCCCACTGCGGCGTCCCCGGCAACACGTCGGCCGGCCAGGTGACGCCGGTCGCACCCTCCATGTCGGCGCTGATGAGGATCTTCATGGGGGATCACGTTACGCGTCGCCGCCGAAACCGCGAGGAAGCACCGCCCGGAAGCGTCGTCCGGCATCCAAGGATCGCGCAAGATTTTGCGTGACTTGCGTTCGCTTTCGTTCAGCGACCGCAAGCGCACGCAAGCCAACTCCCGTGTAACTCCAGGGTGATGAGTGCTTCTGGTGAATATTGCGCTGTTCCAGCTGTAGACCCACCCACGCGGCTCTGCAATATTTCGATGAAACGACGCAAAATCCTGCCTCTCAGGAGCAGCACGCTCCTCGTCACCCCGCACCTTTCTGCTCCTGCACCACTCCGCCAGGAACGAGCCGCCCTCGCCGCCCCACCGGCGCGCGAGCCTCCGCAGGAAGTGACCCGTATGACTCGACCGACCCGACACAAGCAGAGATCCTCCAGACGGCGCGCAGCCGTCGCCGCGCTCGCCTCCGCCGTGATGGTGCTGGGCCTGCCCGCCGTCGGCGCGCACGCGGCCGGTGGTCCCAACGTCGCCGCGGACGCCAGGACCACCGCGGGCAGCACCCGCGGCGCGCACAAGGCCGCGAGCGTCACCGACGGCGACACCGACACCTACTGGCAGGCCGGGAAGAAGTCGGCCCAGTGGGTGCAGACCGACCTCGGGAAGAGCGAGCGCGTCCGCCAGGTCGTGCTGCGGCTGCCCGAGCACTGGCAGACCCGCAAGCAGACGCTGGCGCTCCAGGGCAGCGACGACGGCAAGAGCTTCGCGACGCTCAAGTCCTCGGCGCAGTACGTCTTCAGCCCCGGTGACGACAACACCGTGAAGATCTCCGTGCCCTCGACCCTCGCCCGCTACGTGCGGGCCGACTTCAGCGCCAACTCGGTCGCCGGTACGGCCCAGTTGGCCGAGATGCAGGTCCTCACGGCCACCGCCCAGACCCCCAACCTCGCCCAGGGCAAGCCCTTCAGCGAGAGCGGGCACGCCGATGTGTACGGCGCGGCCAACGCCGGTGACGGCAACCGGGACACGTACTGGGAGAGCACGAACAACGCCTTCCCGCAGTGGCTCCAGGTCGACCTCGGCTCGTCGGTCAAGGTCAACCAGGTCACGTTGCGGCTGCCGAGCAATTGGCCGGGCCGCAGCCAGACGCTCAAGCTCCAGGGTTCGACCGACAACCAGAACTTCACGGATCTGACGGCCTCGAAGGCGTACACCTTCGACAGTTCGACCGACCAGTCGACGACGATCTCCTTCGACGCGACGACCACGCGGTACGTGCGGGTGCTGATCACGGCGAACACGGGCTGGCCCGCGGGGCAGGTGTCCGAGCTGGAGGTCTACGGACCGGCGACCGGTGACACGCAGGCGCCCACCGCGCCGACGAACCTGGGCTACACCGAACCGGCCACCGGGCAGATCAAGTTGACCTGGAGCGCGGCCACCGACGACACGGCCGTGACGGGCTACGACGTCTACGCCAACGGGCAGTTGAGGTCGAGCGTCGCCGGGAACGTCCTGACGTACACCGACACGCAGCCGGCCGGCAGTGACATCACGTACTTCGTGCGGGCCAAGGACGCGGCGGGCAACGTCTCCGCCAACAGCAACAGCGTCACCCGCAAGGGATCGACCGGTGACACCCAGGCGCCCACCGCGCCGGGCAACCTCGCCTACACGCAGTCGGGCAGCGACGTGAAGCTGACCTGGCAGGCGTCGAGCGACAACGTCCAGGTGACCGGGTATGACGTCTACGCCAACGACCAGGTCGTCAAGTCCGTTGCGGGCGACGTGACTTCGTACACCGACACCCCGTCTACGACGGCCACGGTCACCTACTACGTGAAGGCGAAGGACGCCGCCGGGAACGTGTCGGTGGCGAGCAACAGCGTCACCCGGGCCGGTAACGGTGCCGGGTCCGACCTCGCGCAGGGCAAGCCCATCGAGGCCTCGTCGTACACCTTCACCTATGTCGCCGCGAACGCCAACGACGGTCAGATCGCGACCTATTGGGAGAGCGGGGGCGGTGCCTACCCGGCCACCCTCACCACCAAGCTGGGTGCCAACGCCGACCTCAGTCAGGTCGTCGTCAAGCTGAACCCGGACGCCGCGTGGTCGACGCGTACGCAGAACATCCAGGTGCTGGGGCGTGACCAGGACGCGACCGCGTTCACGAGTCTCGTCGCGGCGAAGGACTACACGTTCAATCCGTCCAGCGGCAACACGGTGACCATCCCGGTCTCGGGCGCCGCCGCCGACATCCAGCTCAAGTTCGCCTCCAACACCGGTGCTCCGGGCGGGCAGGTGGCCGAGTTCCAGGTGATCGGCACCCCGGCCGCCAACCCGGACCTCAAGGTCACCGGCATCACCAACTCCCCCGCGGCTCCTGTGGAGTCGGACGCCATCAGTCTGACGGCGACGGTCACCAACAGCGGCAGCAAGGCGTCCAAGGCCACCGACCTGAACTTCACGCTCGGCGGCACGAAGGCCGCCACGGCGGACGTCCCGGTCCTCGCGGCCGGCGCGTCGACGACGGTCACGGCGAGCATCGGCACCCGGGACGCGGGGAGTTACCCGGTCGGCGCCGAGGTGGACCCGTCGAACAAGGTCATCGAGCAGAACGAGGCGAACAACGTCTTCACCCGCTCCGACGCCCTCGTCGTCAAGCCGGTCTCCAGCTCCGACCTGGTCGCCGCACCGGTCGCCTGGACGCCGTCCAGCGCCTCGGCGGGCGACAACGTCACGTTCACCGTGGCGATCAGGAACCAGGGTTCGATCGCCTCGGCCGCCGGCGCCCACGGCGTCACGCTGACGCTCCTGGACGCCAACGGCGCCACCGTCAAGACACTCACCGGCTCCTACAGCGGCACCATCGCCGCCGGCCAGACGACCGCACCCGTCGGCCTCGGCTCCTGGACGGCCGTCAACGGCAAGTTCACCGTCAAGACGGTCATCGCCGACGACACCAACGAACTCCCGGTCAAGCGGACCAACAACACCACCGCACAACCCCTGTTCGTGGGCCGCGGCGCCGACATGCCCTACGACATGTACGAAGCCGAGGACGGCACCGTCGGCGGCGGCGCCCAGGTCGTCGGCCCCAACCGCACGATCGGCGACATCGCCGGGGAGGCGAGCGGCCGCAAGGCGGTGACCCTCAACTCGACCGGCCAGTACGTCGAATGGACCACCCGCGCGGCGACCAACACCCTGGTCACCCGCTTCTCCGTCCCCGACGGCACCAACACCACGCTCGACGTCTACGTCGACGGCCAGTTCCTCAAGGCCATCGACCTCACCTCCAAGTACGCCTGGCTGTACGGCAACGAGACCGCGCCCGGCAACTCGCCCAGCGCCGGCGCCCAGCGCCACATCTACGACGAGGCAAATCTCCTGCTGGGCAAGACCGTTCCGGCCGGTTCCAAGATCCGGCTCCAGAAGGACGCGGCCAACACCTCCACCTACGCCATCGACTTCATCAACACCGAACAGGCGACGGCGACTCCGAACCCGGACCCGGCCGCCTACGCGGTCCCGGCCGGCTTCTCCCAGCAGGACGTGCAGAACGCTCTCGACACGGTCCGCATGGACACCACGGGCAAGCTCGTCGGCGTCTATCTGCCCGCCGGTGACTACGAGACGTCCAGCAAGCTCCAGGTCTACGGCAAGGCGGTCAAGGTCGTGGGAGCCGGGTCGTGGTTCACCCGCTTCCACGCCCCCGCCTCGCAGGAGAACACCGACATCGGCATCCGGGCCGAGGCCACCGCGAACGGCTCGTCGTTCACCGGCTTCGCCTACTTCGGGAACTACACGTCCCGGATCGACGGTCCAGGAAAGGTCTTCGACTTCTCCAACGTCTCCAACATCACCATCGACGACATCTGGGTCGAGCACATGGTGTGCCTGTACTGGGGCGCCAACACCGACAACATGACCATCAAGAACTCCCGCATCCGTGACACGTTCGCCGACGGCGTCAACATGACGAACGGCTCCACGGACAACCACGTTGTCAACAACGACGCCCGGGCCACGGGCGACGACAGCTTCGCGCTCTTCTCGGCGATCGACGCGGGAGGCGCCGACGAGAAGAACAACCTCTACGAGAACCTGACATCGACGCTCACCTGGCGTGCGGCCGGTATCGCCGTCTACGGCGGCTACAACAACACCTTCCGCAACATCCGGGTCGCCGACACCCTGGTCTACTCCGGCATCACGATCTCCTCGCTGGACTTCGGCTACCCGATGAACGGCTTCGGGACCGATCCGACGACGATCGAGAACGTCTCCCTGGACAGGACGGGCGGCCACTTCTGGGGCTCCCAGGTCTTCCCCGCCATCTGGGCGTTCTCCGCCTCGAAGGTCTTCCAGGGCATCCGGGTCAACGACGTGGACATCGACAACTCCACGTACGGCGGAGTGATGTTCCAGACCAACTACGTCGGCGGGCAGGCGCAGTTCCCGGTGAAGGACACGATCTTCACCGACATCTCCATCACCAACTCCAAGAAGAGCGGAGACGCGTTCGACGCCAAGTCCGGGTGGGGCATCTGGGCCAATGAGCTGTCCGAACCCGGTCAGGGACCCGCCGTGGGTTCGGCCACCTTCGTCAACCTGCGGATGAGCGGCAACGCCCAGGACATCCGCAACACCACGTCCACCTTCACGATCAACGTCCAGTAACTCCCGCCGGCACAAACTGAAGCGGGGCCGCCCTTCCTGACGAGGGCGGCCCCGTTTCGCGCTGTGTCCGTGCCTACCAGCCGACGGCGACCAGGAGCCACTGCGGGTCGGCGTGCGAGATGAACGAGGACTGGCCCGCGACATCGTCGTAGGGGAAGCCGTAGGCAAGCTGGTTGATGGCGTTGTCGTGCCAGAACTTGGCGTAGTAGTTGGCGGGCGCCGCCTTGTAGAACTGCGCCGGGTCGGACTGCTGCGACGCCGGAAGCGTGGCCACATGGCGGTTGAGCCCGGCGCACATGTCGGGGTTGGCGGCCAGCGAGCCCGCGCAGCCGAAGATGTCGGAGGTGGCCGCGTTCACGCCGACCGACTGGGCGTACGACGTGAAGTAGCCGGCGTTGACGCCGCCCGCGCGGAAGCTCGGGTCGCTGCCGGGCGCGATGATCCGGTACGGCGCCTGGGTCTGGGCCAGCACCTTGAACTGGGCCGGCACCGCGTCGGTGAACCGCTGAAAGGTGGTCGCGCGGTCCTCGGCGAAGGTCGCCCGGTTCTCGCCGACCTCGGTGTCGTAACCGTCCTTGCTGTGCAGGCGCATGGCGAGCTTGAGGCCGAAGGCGTCGACGCGGGTGGTGTTGCCGTTGAAGACGTTGCCGCCGACCGTGAACTCGATGAAGTCGTAGTAGGAGCTGGTGGGTGAGCCCAGGTAGAAGTACATGCGGCCCGCGGAGTTGGCGGGCATGTCGAGGTAGGGCTGCTCGGCGATGGAGTGCGTCTGGCCGTTGAAGCTCCAATACACCTGGCTGTCCGGGTACTTGCCGTTGGTGCGGTTGAGGATCTTCACCTCCACGGCGTTGTTGGCGGCGGGGATGTCGCTGGTGCTGCCCCAGAAGTCGTCGGGCGGGGTGGTGCTTCCGGGGCCGTAGACCTGGAACTCCCAGAGGGAGTAGCCCCATGGGGTGGCGCGGGCGGTGCCGTACAGGCGGACGTAACGGCCGCTGCCGGTGACGGTGAGGTTCTGGGTGCCGCCGGTGGCGGTCGTCGTGGAGTAGATCGTGGTCCAGGTGGTCGCGTCGGTGGAGGTCTGGATCTGGTAGCCGGTGGCGTACGCGGCCTCCCAGTCGAGCGAGACGCGGGTGATCTGCTGGACCGTTCCAAGGTCCACCTGAAGCCACTGCGGGTCGGCGAAGGCGGAGGACCAGCGGGTGCCGGTGTTGCCGTCGACGGCCGCGCTCGCGGGGAAGGACGCGTTCTCGGCCGAGGACGCGGTGGCGGGGCGTCCTTGGGACAGCAACTGGTCGGCGGCGCGGGCGGGTGAGGGGCTCAGGGCGGCGAAGAAGGCGACGATCAGGACGACGACCAGACCGAGAGCCGTGCGGGAGCGTACGGCTCCGCTCGGAGGTCTGGCGGAGGTGCCGGCGGGCGTCTGCATGGAGGGTCTCCTCAGTGGGGTTGGGAGCGCTCTCCCCGGGTTGTAGTCCCGCCCTCGCCAGCCGTCAACAACTGAAGCCGAATCAGCGGTAGTTCGTCGATGCGGGCGCCCAGGGCGAGGCATCCGTTCAGGATCCGACCGCATTCCCTGCCCCGACCGGCCGTGTTTCTCCATCACTTGACGCGTCCGGTACGGACCTTTCCGCAGGTGACAGAGTGGTCACCGGAACATCGCACGCACGGCGAGAACAGTCTTGGGAGAGAAGTCCGTTGAACTCCGGAACCCCGGTCCCCGGCAGCTACTACGAGCGCATCGACGAGCACCGCTACAAGCCCACGGCCCACGCGGGCGGCGCCTGGGACCCGGACGAGCTGCACTTCAGCCCGCTCGGCGGGCTCGTCGTCCACGCCATCGAGGGCCAGTTGGCGCAGCGGCCGGGCGGCGACGGGCTCGTCATGGCGCGGATCAGTTACGACATCCTGGGCCGGCTCGCCCTCGACGAGTGCGAGATCCGGGTGGAGGTGGTCCGCCCCGGCCGCACGATCGAGCTGGTCGAGGCGGTGGTGCTGGTCGCCAACCGGCCGGTGGTGCGGGCCCGGGCCTGGTTCCTCGCCGCGATCGACACCTCCGCCGTAGCGGGCGGCTCCGACGAACGGCTCACGCCTCCCGAGGAGTTGGCCCCCTGGGAGATGAGCGCGCTGTGGCCCGGCGGCTACATCGCTTCCTTGGACGTACGGCCGCTCGCGCCACCCCGGCCGGGCCGTGCGACCGCCTGGATCTCCACCCGGCACGCCCTCGTCGCCGGCGAGCCCAGCAGCCCGCTCGCGTCCTGTCTCGCGCTCGTCGACACCGCGAACGGCATCGCCGTACGCCAGCCGCCGACCGCCTGGATCTACCCGAACGTCGACCTGACCGTCCACCTGCACCGCCAACCCGTGGGCGACTGGACCGGGTTGGACACGACCGTCGCCTTCGGACCCACCGGACAGGGCCTCACCAGCACCGTCCTGCACGACGTCGACGGCCCGGTGGGACACGCGCTACAGATGCTCACCGTGCGGCCCGTGCCGGAGCAGTGAGCGCACTCGTGATCGATACAGCTATCGCGCGGTCCAGCCGCCGTCCACCGTGAGCGTGCTGCCGGTGACGAAACGGGACGCCTCGGAGGCGAGGAAGACCGCGGCTCCGCCGAGTTCCGAGACATCGCCGACGCGGCCCAACGGCGTGCTGTCGACGATGCGTTCGCCCCAGCGGCTGGCCAGCAGACCGGAGCTGAGGTCGGTGCGGAAGTAGCCGGGTGCGAGGGCGTTGACGCGCACCCCGCGGTCGGCCCACTCGACGGCGAGGGACTTGGTGAGGGCCTCGACCCCGCCCTTGCTGGTGGCGTAGGCCGCGATCCGCTCGAAGCCGGTGCGGGCGTGCACCGAGGAAACGTTGACGATCGAGCCGGAACGCTGCTCCAGCATCACCCTGCCCGCCTCGCGACAACAGTAGAAGGTGCCTTGGAGGTTGACGTCGAGGACCTGTTGCCAGTCCTCGTCGGTGACGCGCTCACTGCGGGTGAAGTGGGGGCTCGTACCGGCGCAGTTGACGACCGCGTCGAGGCGGCCGGTGTCGGCGACGGCGCGCTCGACCATGGTCCGTACGGCGGTGGAGTCGGCCACCGAGCCGGGCAGGACCAGCACCTTGCCGCCGTGGGCGGCCAGTTCGGCCTCCAGACTCTCAAGATCCGCTGCGGTACGAGCCGTTGCCGCCACGGTGGCACCCGCCTGGGACAGGGCGACGGCGATCGCCCGTCCCAGTCCCTTCCCCGCACCCGTCACCCACACCGTCCTTCCGTCGAGACGGAGTTGGGCATTCACGTCGTTCATGTCCGTCATGGCTCAGCCCCCCGCGGGGAGGTCGCGCAGGGTCCGCTTGAGGACCTTGCCGGACGGGGTGCGGGGCAGCTCGTCGACGATGTCGAAGCGGGCCGGCACCTTGAACTTGGCCAGGCGTGCTCGGCAGAACTCCCGCAGTTCCTGCGGCCCCGCACTCTCGCCGGGCCTGAACACCACGAAAGCGCGCGGGACCTCACCCCAGCGGGGATGGTCGATCCCGACCACTGCGGCCTCCAGTACGGCCGGGTGTTCGTACAGCACCCGCTCCACTTCGGGCGTGGCGATGTTCTCGCCGCCGGAGACGATCATGTCCTTCTTGCGGTCGTCTATGAAGAGGAAGCCGTCCTCGTCGACGTGCCCGATGTCGCCGGTGTGGAACCAGCCGTCCCGGAGCGCCGCCGCTGTGGCCTTCTCGTCCCGCCAGTACCCGGCGAAGACCTTGGGCCCGCGCAGGGTGATCTCGCCGAGTTCACCGGCCGGAACCTCGGCCCCCGTGTCGTCGACGATCCGCACGCGGGTGTGCGGGACGGGACGCCCGACCGAGCCCAGTTTGGACAGCGCGTGCTCGCGGTCGAGGAAGGTGTCGCCGGAGACGGTCTCGGTCAGGCCGTAGGCGTCGGCGAACCAGGCGTTGGGGAACGCGGTCATGATGCGCCGGAGCACCGGTTCGGGGGTCTTCTCGCCGCCGCCGAGGATGAAGCGGACCGAGCTGGTGTCGTACTCCTCGCGGTCGGGGACCTCCAGGACCGCGTTGACCATGGCGGGCGCCAGCCACACGTTGGTGACGCGGTGCCTCTCGATCGCGTGCAGGACGCCCTGCGGGTCGAACTTGCGCTGGAGCACGACGCTGCCACCCGCGTACAGGACCCCGAGTGCCGGCATGTCCAGGCCACCGACGTGGTAGAGCGGGCCGCTGACCAGCGTGGTGTCCGCCGCCGTCAGACCGAAGTGGACGATGTGGGCGAGGTTCTTGGCCTGGAGGTTTCCGTAGGTGATGCGGACGCCCTTGGGGCGTGAGGTGGTGCCGGAGGTGTACATGAGGCGCTGAAGGTCGTCGAGCTCGACGTCCACGGGCTCCACCCGCTCCCCCTTGTGCCGGGCCAGCAACTCCTCGTAGTCGGTCCACTGCTCCTCGGGCGGCTCGCCCCCGCCGATCAGGACCCGGTGCTCCAGGTCCGTCAGGCACCCGGCACTGCGCTCCACCGCCCGGACGAACTCCGGCTCGGTGACGATCACCTTGGCCTGGGCGTGGCCCAGGATGTACTGCCACTCCTCTTCCGAGAGGCGGTAGTTGAGCGGCAGGAAGACCGCGCCGAGCCGGTTGGTCGCGTGGACCAGCTCCAGGAACTCCGGCTGGTTGTAGAGCAGCAGACCGACGACATCACCGCGTCCGACGCCCAGTTCGGCCAGGCCGGCCGCCAACTGGTTGACCCGCTCGTAAAGGTGACGGACCGTCAGACAGCGCTCGTCCTGGACGACGGCGACGGCGTCCGGCCGCTGCGCCAGGTGGTAATCGAGGATGCTCGCGAAATTGTGCACGGCTCACTCTCGCTCTGTGGTGTTCGGCACTGAACACGGCTCGACCACGACTCACGGGGCATACCGGATCCCGACCGGTCGGTTGCCCACTCACATGATTTAGTGTACCCCTTGGTCTATAAAACCTGTGAGCCGCACTTTACGACGGCGTGTGCGCATCGACAACCATCCGAGCGCATGCGACTCCGCTTCCGCCGACGAGGAGGGTCTTCGTGCCACGCATCCGGCTCGACACCGACGGACCGGTCGTCACGGTCCGCCTCGACAACCCGCCGATGAACGCCTTCGACTCCCTTCAGAGAGAGGAGCTGGCCACCTGCGTACGCGGGCTGGCCGACTCCCCGGCCGTACGGGCCGTGGTGCTCCACGGCGGCGAACGGCTCTTCGCCGCCGGCGCCGACATCAAGGCCCTCGCCGCGATGGGCCCGGAGGAGATCCGCGGCTGGAACCGCGCGCTGCAACGCACCTTCGACGAGGTCGCCCGCCTGCCCATGCCGGTGATCGCGGCGGTCACCGGCTACGCCCTGGGCGGCGGCATGGAACTGGCCCTGGCCGCCGACTACCGGGTGGCCGCCGAGGACGCGGTATTCGCCCAGCCGGAGGTCCAGCTCGGCATCATGCCGGGTTCGGGCGGCACACAGCGGCTCGCCCGGCTGATCGGCCCGTCCCGCGCGAAGAACCTGTTGATGACCGGCCGCCGGGTGAAGGCGGACGAGGCGCTACGGCTGGGGCTGGTGGACGAGGTGGTCCCCACGGGCGAGGCCCTGAAGGCCGCCCTGACCTACGCCCGCCAACTCTCCGAGGGCCCATCGGCAGCCTTGGAAGCCATCAAAGAGGCGGTCGACCACGGCACGGACGCGAGCATGGCGGCGGGCCTGGCACTGGAACGCGCCCTGTTCACAGGGGTGTTCGGCACAGAGGACGCAAGGAAGGGCATCGGCTCCTTTCTCAACAGGGCCAAGAAGAACGCCCCTTAAGGGGCGCGGGGAACTGCGCGACCAGCCCCCACCGGGCCGCAGCCAAAATCGATACGAAAGGGGCGGAAAACATGGAGGCACTCGTCTGGCACGGTGCACAGGATCTCCGTTTCGAAGAGGTGCCCGAACCCCCCGACCCCGCCCCGCACGAGGCAGTCGTAGAAGTGACCTGGTGCGGAGTCTGCGGCACAGACCTGCACGAGTACCTAGAAGGCCCCCACATGATCCGCGAGGGCCCCCACCCCCTCACCGGCACCAAGCCCCCACTCGCCCTGGGCCACGAACTCAGCGGCACAGTAGTCGCGTTGGGCGCGGACCTGCCCGGCGTCAAGGTCGGCGACCGAGTGACCGCGGACCCGGTGTGGCGCTGCGGCACCTGCTTCTGGTGCACGCGCGGGGAGTACCACATCTGCCCCAAGAGCGGTTCCGTGGGCCTCGCTTCACCCGGCGGCTTCGCGGAACGCGTCACCGTGCCGCTGGCCGGCCTGACCCGCCTCCCGGACAACGTCAGTGACGAACTGGCCGCCGTGGCCGAGCCGTTGGCGGTCGGGCTGCACGCCGTGACCCGGGCCGGGGTCAAGCCGGGCGACAACGTTCTCGTGGTCGGCGGCGGCCCGATCGGCGTCGCCGTGGTCCTCGCGGCCCAGATCGCGGGCGCCGCAGGCCTGTTCGTGAGCGAACCCCTCGCCGGCCGCCGCGAGATGCTCCTCGGCATCGGCGTCACCGAGGCCTTCGACCCGCGCGAAACGGACGTACGGCGTGAGGTGTTCGTACGGACCGGCCGGATCGGCCCGGACGTCGTCATCGACGCGACCGGCGTGCCCGCGCTCGCGGGGCAGGCCGTGTCGATCGTGCGGCGCGGCGGACGGGTCGTGCTGGCCGGGGTCGGGCACGGAAGTGTCGAGTTCGACATGGGCCAACTCGTGTTCTACGAGCGGTCGGTGGTCGGCACGCTCGGTTACAACTTCGACATCCCGCGCGTGATCGATCTGATGAGCACCGGACGCCTGGACGCCTCCGCCCTGATCACCGGCCGTTTTCCGCTCTCGGGAGGAGCCGGTGTCTTCGAGGACCTGGCCGCCGACCGGGCCAAGCACCTGAAGGTGCTGCTGACCCCGAAGGGACTGTGACATGGACTTCGACCTGCCCGAGGAGACCCTCGCTCTCCAGGACATGGTCCGCGAGTTCGCGGCCAACGAGATCACGCCCCACGCGGCCGAGTGGTCCGAGAACGAGATCTTCCCCACCAAGGTCTTCACCAAGCTCGGCGAACTCGGCCTGATGGGCATGCTCGTGCCGGAGGAGTACGGCGGGGCCGGCTCGGACACCGTCACCTATGTCGCGGTGATGGAGGAACTCGGCGCCGCCGACCAGTCGGTGGCCTCCTCGTGGAACGCCCACTCGACTATCGGCACCCTGCCGTTGCTCGCCTACGGCACCGAGGAGCAGAAGCACCGCTGGCTGACCCCGCTGGCCAAGGGCGAGGCGATCGGCGCGTTCGGGCTGACCGAGCCGGAGGCCGGTTCCGACGCGGCCGGCATCGCGACCACCGCCCGCCGGGCGGACGGGGGTTGGGTGATCAACGGCACCAAGATGTTCATCACCAACGCGGGCACCGACATCAGCCAGGGCGTCACCCTGCTCGCCACGACGGGCAAGGGCGCGGACGGACGCAAGGGGTACGCGACCTTCTACGTGCCGACCGGCACGCCCGGTTACACGGTCGGCGCCAAGCTGAAGAAGCTCGGCTGGCACGCCATGGACACCCGGGAGCTGGTGTTCACCGACTGCTGGGTCTCCGACGACCATCTGATCGGCGAGGAGGGCAACGGGCTGCGGCAGTTCCTGTCCGTGCTCGACGGCGGCCGGATCAGCGTGGCGGCGCTGGGCCTCTCGCTGGCCAAGGCGGCGCTGACGCTGGCCGTCAAACACGCCAAGGAACGGCACCAGTTCGGGCGTCCGCTGGCGGACTTCCAGGCCGTGGCGCACAAGATCGCCGACATCGGTACGGAGTACCAGGCCGCCCGCTGGATGGTCTACCGCGCCGCATGGCTCGCCGACCAGGGCCGTCCGCACAGCACGGAGGCCGCCATGGCCAAGCTGTACGCCTCCGAGGTCGCCAACCGGGCGGCCTCCCAGTCGCTGCAGATCCACGGCGGCTACGGATACGTACGGGAGTCGGAGATCTCCCGTTTCTACGCCGACGCCAAGATCCTGGAGATCGGCGAGGGCACCAACGAGATCCAGCGCAATGTCATCGCCAGGGCCCTGGTCCAGGGCGCGTGAGAGGGCGGGATCCGCGGTGCGCCGTCACGCACCGCGGGTCCGGTCAGCTCGCCACGGAGACCGCTTCCCACAACGCCTCGGGATCGAGGGGCAGTTCGGGCCGGGCCCGCTTGAACTCGACGGCCAGCGCCTCGACATCCGGGAGGTCGCCGACGGACGCGGCGAAACCGCGGAACAGGGTCGAGCAGTACTCGCCCGACAGGAACGCGGCGTCCCAACTGCCGTCCGGCCGCACCCACTGGTAGGTGTGGTTGTGGAGGTTGAGGAACTGGAGGGTGGCCAGGTGCGGTTCGACCGCACGGAAGGTCCCCTGCTCGACAGCCTCCGTGAGCAGGCCGGTGATCAACAGCTCGAAGTCGGAGCGCTGCCGCAGCACGATCTCCAGCTCCTTGCCGCTGAGGCTGCGGTAGTCGTGTTCGTAGACCCAGATGTGGTCGAGCCTGCGGAAGATGATCGTCAGCAGCGACTCGGACAGCAGCCGCAGCCGCAGCAGCGGAACCTCGTCGAGGGCCGCGATCTCCTTGGCACGGGCCAGCAGCGGGCCGAGTACCCGCGACTGGATCTCGATGAGCAGGTTCTCCTTGGAGCCGATGTAGTAGTACAGGGCTCCCTTGGCGAGCCCGACCGCGCGGCCCAGGTCGTTGATGGAGGTCGCCGCGTAGCCCTGTTGCGCGAACAGGGACGCCGCGGTGTCGATGATCTTCTGGCGTCTGACTTCGAAGCCCGGCCCATGGCCCGGCGGTCGTGGCATCTCTTCTCTCCCCTTGCCGTGACGACGTACGTGCTGTCCCGGGTCCGCACAGGCGCCGGATCGTGGCGCGCCTGGGGGAAGCGGCCCCGGGGACGTCGCTCCAGTTTGCTAGACCAAACGGTACATTAAAGCGAGGACCGTATGACTCAGGCATCGCATCACACCGGCACCAGGACCGGCACCGCACAGACGGACCAGCTCCTGGAGATGTACCGACGGATGCGCCGCATCCGCCGCTTCGAGGAGCGGGCGTCCGAGCTGTACAAGGCGACGGAGATCCCGGGCTTCCTGCATCTGTCGATCGGCCAGGAGGCGAGCGCCGTCGGCGCCTGCTGGCCGCTGGGCGCACGGGACGGCATCACCTCCACCCACCGCGGCCACGGCCACGTCCTGGCCAAGGGCCTGGACTCGGCGTCGATGATGGCCGAGCTGATGGGCAAGGACGCGGGCACCTGCCACGGCCGCGGCGGCTCGATGCACATCGCGGACCCCGGTCTCGGGATCTACGGCGCGAACGGCATCGTCGGCGCAGGACTCCCGATCGCGGCAGGGGTCGCGACCGCCGCGAAGCTGCGGGCGGCCGGTGACGTGGTGGTGGCGTTCTTCGGCGACGGGGCGGTGGCCCAGGGCATGTTCCACGAAGCCGTGAACCTGGCCGCCGTATGGGATCTGCCGGTCGTCTTCCTCTGCGAGAACAACCACTACTCCGAGTTCTCGCCCGAGGCAGAACAGCATCGCGCCCCGCTCTCCGCCCGCGCCGCCGGATACGGCATCGGATACGAACACGTGGACGGCAACGACGTGTTGGCCGTGGCGCAGACCATGACCGGAGTGGTCTCGCGGCTGCGCGCGGGCGGCGGCCCGGTCCTCGTCGAGGCCGAGACGTACCGCTGGCACGGCCACTACGAGGGCGACCCCGAGCGCTACCGCCCCGCCGAGGAGGTCGCCGCCGCCAAGGAGCGCGACCCGCTGCTGGTGGCCCGCCGGCACCTGACGGCGGCCGGGGTACCGGCAGCACTGGCCGACGCCGTGGACGAGGAGATCGACAAGGAGATCGAGGCGTCGGTCGAGTGGGCCAGGGGCCTGCCGGAGCCCGCCCCGGAGACCCTGCACGACTACGTCTCGGCCCCCCGCCTCCTCGTCGCCGAGCCCGAGCCGCTCCCGGCCGACGCCGAGATCTTCCGGTCCATGGACGCCGTACGACTGGCCCTGGAGCACGAACTCGCCGCCGATCCGAGCGTGTTCGTCGCCGGGATCGACGTCGGCGCGGGCGGCAACGTCTTCGGACTGACCCGCGGACTCGCGCAGGCCTTCCCCGGCCGGGTGCGGGACACCCCGATCAGCGAGAGCGCCGTCGTCGGTACGGCGGTGGGGGCAGCCATGGCCGGCATGAAGCCGGTGGTCGAGATCATGTACATGGACTTCATCGGCGTCGCCTTCGACATGCTCCTCAACCAGGCCGCCAAACTCCGCTTCATGACCGGCGGCCGGGCCTCGATGCCCCTCGTCGTCCGCACCCAGTTCGGCGCGGGCCGCTCCTCGGGCAGCCAGCACTCACAGAGCCTGGAGGCCCTGCTGGCCCACATCCCCGGCCTGACGGTGGTGATGCCGTCCAACCCGGCGGACACCTACGGCCTGCTCCGCGCCGCCATCCAGGACCCCAACCCGGTGGTCTTCGTGGAGAACCGGCTCCAGTACGGCCTCAAGGGCCCCAAACCCCCGGCCGACCACCTGATCCCGCTCGGCAAGGCCAAGGTCGTCCGCGAGGGCACCGACATCACCCTGGTCTCCTGGTCGCGGATGGTCCAGGATGCCCTGGCCGCAGCCGAGTTGCTCGCCGGCGAGGGCATCGGCGTCGAGGTGATCGACCTGCGCACCATCTCCCCGCTGGACCGGGAGACCGTCCTCGCGTCCCTCGCCAAGACCAACCGCCTGGTCATCGCGCACGAGGCGGTACGCGACTTCGGCGTCGGCGCCGAACTCGCCGCCATGGCCGTCGACGAGGGTTTCTGGCATCTGGACGCACCGGTCACCCGGGTGGCACCGCCGCCGGTCCCGGCGCCGTACGCGCCCTCCCTGGAGCGGGTGTGGCTGCCGTCGCGGGACACGATCGCGGAGACGCTGCGGCGGATCGCCGCGGTCTGATCCGAACAGCCACTACGACGGGAAGGGCCCCCAGAGTCTCTGGGGGCCCTTCCCGTCGTAGTGGCTGTCAGACGGTCGCGACCGGAGTCAGCGGACTGCCCTGTGTCCCCGGCAGGTTGAGCGGGGGCGCGGTGAGGAGGAAGCGGCTGCGATTGTGCTCGCGCAGCCAGGCCGCCAGCTTCTCCAGGTACCACAACTCGCCGAGCGGGACGCCCAGTTTGAAGAGGCAGAGGTTGTGGATCGGGAGCAGCGAGTGCGGGGTGTTGTCCTCGGGGCCGACGCCCACGCCCTCGACGGCGTAGTTGTCCGAGATCAGCGCCGAGATCTGCGAGTCGGCGATCCACTCCAGGAGCGCCGGGTCGAACGCGTCGAGGTAGGAGGCCGTGGTGTGGATCCCAACGGGGTCCGGGTTCTTGCCCCAGGCCATCACGGCGGTGTCGAAACCGGTGTGCAGGAGGAGCATGTCACCGGGTTCGACGACGATGTTGTCCGCCACCATGATCTCCTGAAGGGTCTTCAGGTTGACCGGCTGCCAGGTGTTGCCCAGGTGGTGGGCCAGGTCGATCAGGACGCCCCGGCCCTGGACCCCGTGCTCCGCCATGTGCTCCAGGCCGAGGTGGCGGGCGAAGCCGAGGGTGCCGCTGCCGTCGCCCTTGGCGTCCTCCTGCGGTCCGACGATGTCGGTGTCGGCGCGGTAGCCGTTGTAGTAGACCGCCTCCTCGACGCCGTCACCGTCGGCGTCGAACTCCTGGCCCTGGTGGGCGAGCGCGTCCCACTGCGTCGAGTACTGCAGCCAGAGGGTCACCACGTCGTCGGACCAGACGTCCCTGAGGTGCGGCGAGAAGTGCTCCCGCGCCTTGATGTTGTAGAAGACGTCCTGCTTGTGTTCGAGGTCCTCGGTGGGCCGCAGGATCGGAGGGTAGCGCCGCTGGTTCAGCTCGCTCCCGCCCGGATAGTCGAGCGGCAGGCTCAGGCTGAAGCTGATCCCGTGCTCGACCTCGCGGACCCCCTGCAGGACCTTCTCGGGCGTGAGCAGGTTGATACGACCCAGTTCGTCGTCCTCGCCCCAATCGCCCCACGTAGAGCCCGGCGGACGCTGCTTCCAACGCTTCGTCATGATCACGCCTCCTTCGGCGACAGTCCCCGTTGACCAGCCGCCCGCATGTTATTTGTGATTGTACCGATCGGTCAACGAATCCGACGCGCACCCCTCCCTTTATCTTCACCTCATCAATAGACTGAGTGGTCGAAACACCTGACCTTGGAGCGAAGAATGAGCGAATCCACACAGGCGTGGGTCGTGGCGGGCGTACGGGCCGTACTCGGCGCGCACACCCAGGCCCAGGACGCCGGCCGCACCGACGACGTCGTCGCGCAGTACGCGCCCGACGCCGTCCTGGAGATCCCGGGCATGGACCCGGTCGAGGGGCGCGACGCGATCCACGCAGCCTTCAAGGGATGGGAGCCGGTCCAGCCGCAGCTGCACCTGGTCACCAACACCGTCGTGACGTCCACGGGCGAGGACGAGGCCCGCGCCCTGAGCGACGTGGTCTTCCTCCAGCGCGGCGACGCGGGCTGGGCGGTGGGCGTGGTCGGGCACTACGACGACACACTGCGCCGGCACGACGGCACCTGGCTGCTGCAGCGCAGGAAGACGACGTATCAGGCGTAACTGCCCTACCCCACAGGCCCCTTGACCTTCCTTCTCGACCCTGGAGTGAGATGACCACCACGATCGACGCGTCCGTCACGGCGGCCGTACAGACCGCCATCGCCGCCTATGCCCAGGCCCTGGACGCCGGGCGGACCGACGACATCGCCGACCTGTACACGGCGGACGGCGTCGCCGAGATAGTCGGCATGGCCAAGTTCGAGGGCCGGGAGGCGATCCGGCAGGGCTTCGGCGGCTTCGCGCCCCAGGCGCCGCAGTTGCACCTGATCGCCAACACCGTCGTCACCTCCGCGACCGAGGACGAGGCGACGGCCACCAGCGACCTGGCGTTCTTCGCGCGCGGCGACTCGGGCTGGAGCGTGCAGATGGTCGGGCGCTACGACGACGTGCTGCGCCGCGAGGACGGCACCTGGCGCTTCCAGCGGCGCGTGACGACCTTCGCGGAGTAACGCGCGGGAACCCGGACGCCCGTGCCGCCCACGTCCAGGGCGGTACGGGCGTCCGGGCGTTCAGGCGTCCGGGGTCTCGGCCTTGGAGAGGGCGAACGTCGGGAACTCGTTCTCCTTCACGGCGTTGATCGCCTCCTGGAGCGCCCACCGGCCCGTCGGGTTGAGGAGCTGCTTGACCGGCTTGCCGGGGATGTTGCCGCCGTAGAAGTAGCTGCTCTCCAGGAAGGAGGACATCGTGCTGTTGTTCATGCTGTCCGTCCACTCCTCCTCGGCGGCCTCGGTCACCTCGATGACGTCGTAACCGTGGTCGCGCGCGTGGACGAGGGCGTCGATGACGATCTCCACCTGGTCGCCGGCGTAGCGCGGGTTGTTGCCGGTGGCGCCGTGCGGGCCGCCGGGGAAGAAGAAGTTGGGGAAGCCGGCAGTCGCGACGCCGAGGTAGGTGCGCGGGCCGTCCGCCCAGTACTCCTTGAGCGGGAGGCCCTGACGGCCTTGCACACCGAGGCGGTTGAGGGCTCCGGTGCCGAAGTCGTAGCCGGTGGCCCAGACGATGATGTCGAACTCCTCGACACCGTCGGCGGTTTCGATGCCGTCCTCGGTGATGCGGGTGATCGGCGTGGTGTTGATGTCGACGAGCGAGACGTTCGGCTTGTTGTACGTCTCGTAGTAGCCGGTTCCGAAGGGGGGCCGGCGGCCGCCGTAGCCATGACCCTTGGGGATCAACTTGTCTGCGGTCTCAGGGTCCTTGACGATGCCGCGGATCTTGTCGGCCATGAACGCGCACCACTCCGCGTTGACGGTCTCGTTCGACAGCATGTCCATGTAGTGCTCGGTCAGCTTGGTGAACCCGGGGCCGTTCCACCGCTCCTCGTAGAACGCCTGGCGGTCCTCCGGGCTGTCGTCGAGGCCGGAGCGCATGACGATCTGGTGCAGGAAGCCGCTCGGCGAGGTGTTCAGCGTCTCGCGGATGGACTCGAAGTTCGCCTTCAACTCCGCCTGTTCGTCAGGCGTGATGGGCCCGTTGTTGAGCGGCGTGAGCCAGTCGGCGTCCTTCTGATACACCGTCAGCTGCGCTACGTCGTCCGCGATCGCGGAGATGATCTGCACACCGCTGGAGCCGGTGCCGATCTGGGCCACCCGCTTGCCGGTGAAGTCGATGGGCGCCTTCGGCCAGCGCGCGGTGTGGTGCTGCGCGCCGCGGAAGTCGTCGCGTCCCGGGATGTTCGGGATGAACGGCACCGAGAGGTTGCCGGTGGCCGCGACGACGTAGCGGGCCCGGATCTCGGTACCGTCACTGCCCCGCACGGTCCAGGTGCCGGAGGGCTCGTCGAAGACGGCCGCCGTCACCTTGACGCCGGTGCGGATGTCGCGCCGCAGGTCGAAGCGGTCGACGACGTGGTTGAAGTAGCGCTCGATCTCGGGCTGACCGGCGAACCGCTCCGACCACTCCCATCCCTCCCACAGCTCCTTCGAGAACAGGTAGCCGTAGGTGTAGCTCTCCGAGTCGAAGCGCGCCCCGGGGTACCGGTTCCAGTACCAGGTGCCGCCCACGCCGGTGCCCGCTTCGAGGAGGCGCACCGAGAACCCGGCCTCGCGGGCCTTGTACAGCTGGTAGATGCCCGTGACGCCCGCGCCGACGACCAGCACGTCGACCCGGTCCCGGGCCGCCGGGTTCGAAGCTTCGCTCATTTGCCCTCCAAGGCGACTGGGGCTGCGGCTCGCACATGACCCTGGTTTGATAGTTCGACCAGTCGGTCGAATATTCAGACCGAGAGTAGATGAGGGTCCTGCCCCGATCAATGGCGATGACGGAGAGAGCCTGGACCAGCCATATCCGTAACAGGCATTGATTGTACCGACCGTTTGATCTAACTTTCGTTTGGGACGAATGCAATCGCATGAACCGGGAGTCGGGCATGAGCGCCGAAGACGTCAAGGAAACCCCCGATCTGCGCGTCGCGGGCCTCAAAGCCCTGCGGGCCGCACTGCCCGGGGTGGTTCCCGCCGAGGGCGATCTCGACATGCGGGACGGCAAGCTCGGCGAGGACCTCGTCGAGATCGGCCTGTCCACCGTGTGGGGCGCGCTGTGGGGCCGCGAGGGTCTCGCCCCGCGCGACCGCAGCCTGGTCACCCTCGGCATCCTGATCGCGCTCGGCGCCGAGACCGAGCTGAAGACCCACGTCCGGGTGGCCCTCACCAACGGCGTGACCAGGGACGAGCTCGCCGAGATCCTCTACCACTCCGCCGGGTACACCGGCTTCCCCCGGGCCGTGGCGGCCCGCACCGCGGCCCGCGAGGCCCTGGGCGAATAGGCCCGGCCGCCGGTGTCCTCGGTGTCCGGGACACCGCGCACGAGCGCAAAGGAGCGCACATGTCACTTCAAGGAAAGGTCGCCGTCGTCACCGGCGGCGGCCGCGGCATCGGCCAGGCGATCGCGACGGTGCTCGCCGCCCGCGGAGCCGCGGTCGCGGTCTGGGACCTGAACAGCGAGGGCGCCGAGAAGACCGCGGCGGCCATCCAGGAGGCGGGCGGTACGGCGATCGCCGTCTCCGGCGACGCGGCCGAGGCCGGCGCCGTGGCACGGGCGGCCGCCCGCACCCGCGAGGAGCTCGGCCCGGTCACGATCCTCGTCAACAACGCGGGCATCACCGCCTACGAGCCGTTCACGAGCATCTCCGAGGCGTCCTGGGACCGCATGATCGGGATCAACCTCAAGGGCCCCTTCCTGGTCACCAAGGAGATCGTGCCCGACATGGTCGAGGCGGGCTGGGGCCGGATCATCAACATCTCCTCGTCCTCCACCCAGACGGGCGCGCCCGCGATGGCCCACTACGTGTCCTCCAAGGGCGGTGTCATCGGCCTCACCCGGGCCCTCGCGATCGAGTACATCGAGAAGGGCATCACGGTGAACCACGTGCCGCCCGGCTTCATCGACACCCCCCTGGTCCGCCAGGGCCCCGTCGACGTGGAGGCCGCCGCCGCCACCATGCCGATGAAGCGCGCCGGGCAGCCGGAGGACGTCGCCTACGCGGTGGCCTACCTCGCCTCCGAGGAGGCCTCCTACGTCACCGGCCAGACCCTCAGCGCCAACGGCGGACGCTACCTCGTGTGAGCACCCGCAAAGTACATCGCAACGACGCTGCAACGGAGCACGACATGAGCATCGAGGACGACACCGGGGCCGTGGCCCACGTGCTGGTGGTGGGCGCCTCCGCGTCCGGGCTGACCACGGTGGAGGCTCTGAGGCGCAAGGGGTACACGGGCCGGATCACGGTGCTCGGCGCCGAGCCGCACGCCCCGTACGACCGTCCGCCGCTGTCCAAGCAGATCCTCTCCGGCGCCTGGGAACCGGGCCGCGCCGCACTGCGCACCGAGGAGATGCTGTCCGGTCTCGACACCGAGTTCGTGCTCGGCGACCCCGCGGTCGCCCTGGACCCGGCGACCCGCGCCGTGCGCACGGAGTCCGGGCGCGAGCTGAGCGCCGACGCGACCGTGATCGCCACCGGCGTACGGCCCCGAGTACTGCCGGGACAGGGCGAGTTGACCGGTGTCCATGTACTGCGCACCCTCGACGACGCGCTCGCCCTGCGCACGGATCTGCTCGCCGGATCACGTCTGGTGGTCGTCGGCGAGGGAGTCCTCGGCTCCGAGATCGCCGCCACCGCGCGGACGTTGGGCCTGGAGGTCACCCTCGCGGGCCCGCTCACGGGACCGCTGGCCCTCCAGGTGGGCCCGTTGGTGTCGGGGCTGCTGGCGGAGCTGCACACCGAACGGGGGGTACGACTCCGGCTCGGGAACGGTGTCGTGGGCCTGACCGGCGACCAAGGCCGGGTCACCGGCGTCGAGTTGAGCACGGGCGAGGTGCTGCCCGCCGACGTGGTGGTGGTCGCCATCGGGGCGACCCCGGCGACGGAGTGGCTGGCCGGCAGCGGGCTCGAACTCGACAACGGCGTGGTGTGCGACTCCCGTTGCCGGGCCGCGCCGGGGGTCTACGCGGTCGGTGACGTGGCCCGCTGGCAACACGAGCAGCTCGGCCGGCTGATCCGGCTGGAGAACCGGACGAACGCCACCGAGCAGGCCATGGCGGTCGCCGGGGCGATCCTCGGCGAGGACCGGGCCTACGAGCCGGTGCCGTACTTCTGGACCGATCAGTTCGACGCCAAGCTCCAGGTGCACGGCTTCCTGCCGGCCGATGCCGAAGTGGACGTCGTCGAGGGGGAGTTGGCGGCCCGCCGGTTCGTCGCGCGCTACCGCAGCGGCGGCCGGGTCACCGGGATCCTCGGCTGGAACATGCCCAAGCAGGCCAGACAGCGCCGTCAGGAGATCGTCGACGCGGTCCCCTCCCCCGCTCCCGCCCGCTGAACGCCCCGGAACGATCAGGAGAGTTGCCATGAAGGTTGTCGTCGACGAGGACAAATGCGTCGCCGCCGGGCAGTGCGTCGCCGCCGCGATGGACGTGTTCGACCAGCGTGACGAGGACGGCATCGTCGTCCTGCTGGACGAGAATCCGCCGGCCGAACTGGCCGACGACGTACGGAACGCCGCGGCGGTGTGCCCCGCGCTGGCGATCCGTATCGAGGAATAGCCCCCAGCCGTGTTCCCTCCACCCGCATTCCCCCCACCCCCACCCTCATCTGGAGGAATGACCATGTCCGAGGCCGAGACGGAACTCGCCGCCCCTGACGCGGAGCTCTTCGACTACCCGGGCGCGCGGGACCGCACCTGCCCGTTCGCCCCGCCGGCCGGGCTGCGCGCCCTGAACGACGGGGCGCCCGTGTCCCGGGGCCGGATCTGGGACGGCAGCACCCCGTGGCTGGTGACCGGGCACGCCGCGCAGCGCGTGATCCTGTCCGATCCGCGGGTGAGCAGCGACGACAAGCAGCCCGGGTTCCCGTACCCGAACGAGGCGATGGCGGAGAACGCTCCCCACCACCCGCTGACCATCTTCAACGCCGACGGCGCCGACCACACGCGGATCCGCCGCATGATGACGGCTCCATTCACGCGCAACCGGATGGAGAAGCTGCGGCCGGAGATCCAGCGGTTCACCGACGAGCTGATCGACAAGATGCTCGCGGGCCCGAACCCGGCGGACCTGAACACCGCACTGTCGCTGCCGCTGCCCTCGCTGATGATCTGCGCGCTGCTCGGAGTGCCGTACGAGGACCACGAGTTCTTCCAGGAGCACGCCTCGCTGGCGACCCGCAGCGACAAGACCGCCGAGCAGGACCGGGCGGCGAACCAGGCGCTCGGCGGCTACCTGGCCGGACTGCTCCAGAAACGGATGGAGGAGCCGGGCGACGACGTCATCTCGGACTTCGCCGGGCGGATCAAGGCGGGCGAGGTCACCCTGCCCGAGGCCGTCATGCTGTGCATGATCCTGCTGATCGCCGGCCACGAGACCAGTGCCGGCATGATCACCCTGGGCACCGCCCTGCTCCTCCAGAACCCCGAGCAACTCGCCCTGCTGCGCGAGACGGACGACCCGAAGGTCGTCGCGAACGCGGTCGAGGAGATCCTGCGCTATCTGACGATCCCGGCACTCGGGCAGCGGCGGATCGCCGCCGAGGACATCGAGATCGAGGGCGTGACCATCAAGGCCGGCGAGGGCATCGTCGTCGCGCTGCCCGCGGGCAACTGGGACCCTGCGGCCTTCCCCGAGCCGGAGAAGTTCGACATCTCCCGCGAGGCACGGCACCACCACGCCTTCGCCTGGGGCATCCACCAGTGCCTGGGCCAGCAGCTCGCCCGCATCGAACTCCAGGTCGTCTACGGCACGTTGTACCGCCGCGTCCCGACCCTGCGACTGGCCGTCGGTTTCGACGAGCTGACGTTCCGCCGGGACGACGCGCTCGCCTACGGCCTGCACGCGCTGCCGGTCGCCTGGTAGCCACCCACGCTGTCACCCGCAATCAACTGGAGTCACCCATGAGCGAGTTCGGCTTCGAAGGACGCGTCGCCGTCGTCACCGGCGCGGGCCGTGGCCTCGGCCGCGCCTACGCCCGCCTGCTGGCGGAGCGCGGGGCGAAGGTCGTCGTCAACGACCTGGGCGGGTCGATGGAGGGCGAGGGCTCGGACGCCGGTCCCGCGCAGAAGGTCGTCGACGGGATCGTGGCCGCCGGCGGGGAGGCCGTGGCCGACACCCACGACGTGTCCACGCAGGCCGGCGGCGAGGCCATCATCGACACCGCGATCCGGAGCTTCGGCCGGATCGACGTCCTCGTCAACAACGCCGGGATCATCCGGTACGCGGGCCTCCCGGAGATCGAACTCGACAACCTGGAACGGCACTTGGCCGTCCACCTGCTCGGCTCCTTCAACACGATGCGGGCCGCCTGGCCGCACTTCGTCGAGCAGGGCTACGGCCGGGTCGTCCTGACCACCTCCAGCGGCATGTTCGGCATGGACAACAACCTGTCCTACGCCGCCGCGAAGGCCGGCACGGTCGGTATGGCCCGCAGCGCGAAACTGGCCGGCGAGCCGCACAACATCAAGGTCAACCTGATCGCTCCGGCCGCGATGACCCGGATGGGCGGCGGCCCCGAGGAGGAGCCGGCGGAGACCGCGGAGGGCATGCCGTACATGCCGTCGGCGGCCGTCGCGCCCATGGTGGCCTATCTCGCGCACGAGAACTGCCCGGTCAGCGGAGAGATCTACACGGCCGGGGCGGGCCGCTTCGCGCGGGTGTTCCTGGCCTCGACGGAGGGGTACGCGCACGAGGAGGGCGACGCGTCGGTCGAGGACGTGGCGAAGAACTGGGACGCCATCAACGACGAGAAGGGCTACTACGTGCCCGCGGACCTGATGGCGTGGTCCGGCTCGTTCCTGAAGCACCAGTTCGGTTAGAGCGGGCGGGGGGAGGCGGTGAGCCGCCCCGCCTCCCCCCGTCGCCTCAGACCGCACGCCCCACGATCTGCCACTTCGACGGCAGTTCGATGCGCGCGCCGTCCGCGGTGAACTCGGTGGTGATCAACGGCAGTTCGCCGCTCGCGACGACGGTGAGGCCGGCCGCGCGCAGGAGTTCCGGCACCTCGTCGTCGGACACTTCGCCGGGGGCGATGCCGTGGCGGAGGACCGGGGCGAGTTTCGGCGGGGGGCCTGCCGGGTCCTGGGCCAGTTCGCCGAGGATCGGGCGGGCGGCCTCGGAGAGTTCGACGAGGAAGGCGTGGCCGCGCTCCCCGATCAGCGCGGCGATCCCGTCGACCAGCGGCTGCCGGTCGTCGGGCTCGACCTGGTGCAGTACGCCCCTCATGTAGACGTTGGCGTCGCCGAGTTCGGCGTGCAGCGTCTCGACCTCGGTCTTGTCGGCCGCGTCCAGCAGCCGGTAGGTCGCCTGCCCCGCCGGGTCCGCCTGCCGGGCGAGGTCGATGGCCGCGGCGGACAGGTCCGCGCCGACGACATGGGTGAACCGGTCGGCGAGGAAACGGGTCTGCGTGCCGTTGCCGCAGCCGAGGTCCACCATCTGCAGGCCGGGATCGCGCAACTTCGGCTCGAACAGGGCGAGATGGAGTCCCACCGTCTGCGCCGCCGCCGCGTCCCAGAAGACGGCCCCTTGTCCGTCGGGCGCCTCGCGCCAGAAACCTTCCCAGGCCTCCCGGTACCGACTGGTCACGCTCATGCCCAACTCCCCAGGATGCGAGGCCGTTCCGCCATAAGTGACGGGCCAGTACGGTCTATCGCGCCCCGCTCCCGCTCACAAGCACACGGCGCATACCTTCACCGCTCATTCGACCGGTGTACGCCGTTGTGCGCCTCTTGCGCCCCCACGGCCACCTGGGCTTCAGCGGCGCGGCAGGGTGAGTTCGAACCAGACGGTCTTGCCCGTGGTCGTGCGGCTGGCGCCCCATTCGCGGGCGAGCACGCCGACCAGGTGCAGGCCGCGGCCGAACTCGTCGTCGGGGCCCGCGCCGAGCAGGGACGGCAGGGTGGGGTCGTCGTCGTCCACCTCGCACAGCAGCGTGTCGCCGCGCACCAGGCGCAGTTCGATCCGGCGGCCGTGGGAGTGCCGTACTGCGTTGGTGACCAGCTCGCCGGCCAACAGGGCGGCGTTGTCGGCGAGTTTGGCGAGGCCCCACTCGTGGAGCTGCTCGCGGACCACCGCGCGGGCCCGGCCGGCCTCGACGGGGTCGAGGCTGAGCCGCCACTCGGCGACGTCGTCCGGCTCGATGCCGTTCAGGCGGGCCATCAGGAGGGCGACGTCGTCCTTGCGGCCGCCGCGGGTGTTGAGGGTGCGGATGATGGTGTCGCAGGCGTCGTCCATGGACGCGGCCGGATGCGCGGCCGACTCGCTGAGCGTCGCGAGTCCCACGCCGATGTCCTCGCCGCGCACCTCGACGAGACCGTCGGTGCACATCACGAGCCGGTCGCCGGGCAGCACGCGCACGCGTACCGCCTCGAAGGGCACCCCGCCGACGCCGATGGGCGCGCCCGTGGGCAGGTCGAGCAGCTCGCTGCGGCCGTCCCCGGCACGCACGACCACCGGCGGGATGTGGCCCGCGTTGGCGATGTGGAGTTCGCTGGCGATCGGGTCGTAGACCACGTACAGGCAGGTCGCGAGGTACGAGTCGCCGAGGCGCTGTGCCAAGTCGTCGAGGTTGCGCAGGAGTTGGGCGGGTGGGAGGTCCATGGCGGCCATGGTCTGCACGGCGGTGCGCAACTGGCCCATCATCGCGGCCGAGTTGAGGCCGTGGCCCATGACGTCGCCGACGACGAGCGCGGTACGGGCGCCGGGCAGTTTCACCGCGTCGAACCAGTCGCCGCCGACCCGTCCGAGCAGCGTGCCCGGCAGATAGCGGGTGGCGATGTCGCAGCCCGCCATGCGCGGCGGGATGTGCGGCAGCATGCTGTCCTGGAGGGTCTCGGCGACGGACTCCTGGTAGGTGTACATGCGCGCGTTGTCGAGCACCAGGCCCGCGCGGGCGGCGAGTTCGGCGCCGGTGGCGCGGTCCATGTCGTTGAACTCGACGCGCTCGGGGTGGCGCAGCAGGATCATGAAGCCGAGGACGACGTTGCGGGCCTTGAGCGGGACGACCAGCATGGAGCGGCCCGTGATCAGCGGCCGGATGTCGCGCTTCTCGAACTGCGAGGCGATCATGTGCCCCATCTGTTCGCTGATGCGCGGTACGAGGACGGGGTCGCCGGTGGTCATGCACTGGAAGAACGGGGTGTGCGCCGGGAACGGCATGGCCTCGCCGACCGGTACGACGTCGTCCCAGCGGCCGGGTTCGTCGGTGTGCTCCAGGGCGACCCGGTGCCACATGGTGGTGGTGTCCGGCACACCGTCCGGGAACCCCTCGCCGGCGACGACCTGTTCGCGGAGGTAGGTCCCCGCGACGTCCGTGAACTTGGGTACGACGGCCTTGCTGACCTCGACGATGGTCTTCGCGAGGTCGAGCGAGGTGCCGATGCGTCCGCTGACCTCGTTGAGGAACTCCAGCCGCTCGCGTACGGCGACGTATTCGAGGTCCTCGCCCTCGTCCGCGGCCTCCTGCGGCACCGGGAGCCCGTCGGCGACCGCGAGGGCGGCCCGCTCGCGGCGCGCCTTGCGCTCGGCACGGCGGGCGACGCCCCAGTCGGGGGTCACCGGCACCCGCTCGTTCTGGCTGAACTCCAGGACGGGATAGCCCAGTTCGAGGACCTGCGCGACGATGCGGGCGCTCTCGTCGACGCTCATGCTGGGGAGGATCTCGGGGAGCCTGCGGGCGAGTTCGTCGGCGCCGGGGAAGTTCGTGTGCAGGGCGAAGCCCGGGGCTATGCGCTCGAAGGCGCGTTCCACCTCCGGGAGGTCCTGGCGCAGGCCGCCCGCGTCGGCGGCGAGCACGAGGAGCCGCTCCTGTCCGGGGCCGACCAGGGGGTAGGCCCACCACAGGACGTCGATGCGGTCACGCTCGGGGACGGTGAGGCGGGCGCGGCCCGCCGCCGGGTAGGACAGGCGTCCGTCGAGGGAGGACTCCAGGTCGGGGCCGAGTCCGTCGTAGGCCGTGAACCCGCCGTAGGGACTGGTCTCCTCGTCCTCGGGGAGGGCGCCGGAGACGGGGAGCAGGTCGATCGCCGTCTGGCCGATCGCCTCTTCCTTGGTGACGCCGAAGAGGCGTCGGGCGCCGCGGCTCCAATGCGAGACGAGGCCGTCGCGATCGACGAGGATCACGGCCAGGGGGATACGGCCCGTCGCGGTGTGTTCCGCGACCACGTCGTCCCCGGCCCCGCGGCCGGGAGGTGTCCCCCGCTCGGTGCCACGGTCCATGCCCCAGGCCCTCTCTCCCCACGGCTCCGCAAGATCTGTGCCGCCACTCACCACGCTACGGGGGCGGCCGGTGGCGATGTGTGGCATTCCTGGAATTGGTTCCACTCAATCGCACCGGCGTGCGCCGCCGCGCCCTATGGGGCAGGAGTCAGTCCTCGTGGCCGAGTTGGAGATCGCGTTCGGTGCGTCCCCCGCCCGCCACTTGGAGCACGGTGGCCACGGGCGGGTACCCGGCGGCGATCACCGTGTACTCGCCGGAGGACAGGTCGACGAACCGGAACGTTCCGTCGGGTCCCGTGGTGAGGGTGTCCACGACGTTGCCCGCCGCATCGAGGAGCGTCACGCGCGCGTCCTCGACGGGCCGCCCGCCGCTCGCCCTGACGGTGCCGCGCAGCACGGCGCCGCCGGCGAGTTCGACGTCCTGGCGGGTCTCGCGGGACGCCTGGACGCTGACGGGGAGCGCGGCCGGGCGGAACGCGGGCGCGCTGGCGGCGAGTGTGTACTCGCCGGCCACCAACTCGCTGATGACATAGCCGCCTTCGCGCCCGCTGCGGGTGCTGGCGACGACCTCGCCGTGCACGTTGGTGAGCGTCACGGCGGCCTCCCGCACCGGGGTGCCGTCCGCGGTCAGCACGCTCCCGGCGAGGCGTCCGGCGCCGCCGAGGACGACGTCCAGCTCGACGGGCCGCTCGCCGACGGTCACGGACACCGCCTGCGGCTGGTGCCCGCCGGCCGCCGCGATCAGGACGTACGAACCGGAGCCGGGCGTCGACAGCGCGTACCGCCCGTCCGGGCCGCTGGCGCCGCGCCCGATCTGCCGTCCGGAGACGTCGATGAGGGTGAGCGCGGCCCGGGGCACGACGGTCCCGTCGGGGTGCTGGACCGTTCCGCAGACGGGGATTCCGGCCGCGTACGCCGAGCGAAGCGAGATGGGGGTCCCCCCGGCCGAAGGTTGGGGGAAGGCCTGCGGGATCGGGGAGTTGAGGGGCGCGGCCTCGGGCGTCTCGGCGGGGGCGTTGTGGGACACCAGTGGTTTCTCCTTGAGGAAGAAGGCGATGAGCAGGCCGAGGGCGAGCACCGGCACCAGGTAGAGGAAGATCCGCGGCATGGCGTCGGCGTACGCCTGGATGTAGCCGTCGCGCAGTGCCGGGGGCAGCGTGTGGACGAGCTGCGGGGTGATGGACTCGGGGTCGGGCAGGCCGGCACCCGCGCGCGCGGGGATGCGGTCGCGCAGGGCGTCGGTGAGCCGGTCGGCGAACAGGGTGCCGAAGACGGCGGCGCCGACGCTGCCGCCGATCTGCCGGAAGTAGTTGTTGGCGCTGGTGGCGGTGCCGAGGTCGGCGGGCCGTACGGAGTTCTGCACGGCGAGGACGAGGACGGGCATCACCATGCCGATGCCGGCGCCGAGGACGGCCATCCAGAGGCTGTACTGGAGCCGGGAGGTGTCGACTTCGAGGCGGGACAGCAGCCACATGCCGAGGGTGGCCAGCGCGCTGCCGAGGACGGGGTAGATCTTGTACCGGCCGGTGTGGCTGATGAGCTGCCCGGAGACGATGGACGCGCCGACGATGCCGCCCATCATCGGCAGCATCAGCAGTCCCGACTCGGTGGCGCTCGCCCCGTCGACCATCTGCAGGAAGGTCGGCAGATAGCTGGCGGCCCCGAACAGCGCGACCCCGATCACCAGGCCCACCAGGGCGGTGATGTTGAAGACGGCGTCCTTGAACAGCCGTAGCGGGATGAGGGGTTCGGGCGCGAAGCGCTCGGCGACGAGGAACAGGACCGCGGCGGCCACGGCTCCCGCGCCGAGTCCGAGGATGACGCGCGAGCCCCACGCGTACTCGGTCCCACCCCAACTGGTCAGCAGGACCAGGCACGTTGACGCGGCGGCGAGCAGCAGCGCGCCGACGATGTCGAAGCGCGCCTTGGCGGTCGGCTTCGGCAGCTTCAGTACGACGGTCACGACGGCGAAGGTCACCACGCCGAACGGCACGTTGATGTAGAAGCACCAGCGCCAGGAGAGGTGGTCGGTGAAGTAGCCGCCGAGCAACGGCCCCGCCACGGAGGCGAGTCCGAAGGTGGCGCCGATCAGGCCCATGAACCGGCCGCGCTCGCGGGGCGGCACGATGTCCGCGATGATCGCCTGCACGCCGATCATGAGTCCGCCCGCGCCGATGCCCTGCACCGCGCGGAACGCGATGAGTTGGTCCATGGACTGGGCGCGGCCCGAGAGCGCGGAGCCGATGACGAAGACGCCGATCGCGAACTGGAACACGCTCTTGCGGCCGAGGAGGTCGCCGAGCTTGCCGTAGACCGGCAGGCCGACCGTGGAGGTGAGGAGGTAGGCGGTGATCGCCCAGGACATCTTCTCCAGGCCGTGCAGTTCGCCGACAATCTTCGGGAGCGCGGTGGCGACGATCATCTGGTCGAGGGCTGCCAGGAGCAGCGCGAGCATCAGGCCGAGGAACACCAACCGCACGCGGCGCGGGCCGAGTTCGACCTTCTCGACGGGTGTGGGGACGGGTGTCTCCGGGGGTGCCGGGGCCTGTTCGTCCCGCACCAGACTCGTCCCGCCCACGTACCGCTCCCCTCGTCACGCCTGCCGCACAATTGCCGCTTTAGGCGACAACTGCGAGCAAGCGCGACGAGTTACGGCGTACGCCCGGCTCGGACGGAGATCCACCCGAACCGGTGAGGGACGCGGCCAGGACGCCAACGCGCCCTGGAGGCTTGGCCCTTGAAGCCTACTTCTCGACCTCGGCGGCGAGCCTGTCGAGCACCAGGTCGTAGATGCGGCCGAGGCCCTTGGGGGCGAAGGTGCGCTCGAAGAAGCCGCCGATGCCGGTGGCACCGTCCCACGTGCTGGTCACGGTGACGCGGGACTTGCCCTCGCCGGCCGGGGTGACCCGCCAGGTGGTGACCATGGTGGAGTTGCGGTCCTTCTCGACGAGTTCGCCGTCGGTGGGCTCGGTGACCTCCAGGAGGCAGTCGCGGACGCGCTTGCTGGTGGCCTGGAGCTTCCAGTGGACGAGGGTGCCCTCGCCGTCGCCGCCCTCGCGCACCTCGTACTCGCTGAACTGCTCGGGCAGCACCTTCGCGCGCGTGCCGCTGTAGTCGGCGAGGGCGTCGAAGACAGCCTCCGCGTCGGCTGCGACGACCCGCTCGGTAGTCGCCTCGACCTGCGCCATCGGTTTCCTCCAGGACATGAGTTCTCGGGGTCGGTGCAAGCCAACCACCCCCGCCCACGGCCCCCCAAATCGGGGTGCCTCAAGGCGTCGGAAGCGATCGGGAATGACACTTGCACAGTAATTCGAACAAGTGTTTCACTCGGAGGGCAGGCCTACTTAGGAGGCGTCATGCGCTGGGAGAACCTCACCGTGGAGTCCGGCGGTCACAGCCGGGCGGCCGACGCCGCGCTGTTCGGCGCGGACGCCGTGGTCAGCCGTACCTTCGACACGCCCGAGTTCCGCGGGATCACCTTCCACGAGGTGCGGGCCCGTTCGATCATCAACCGGGTGCCGGGGGCCTCCCGCATGCCCTTCGAGTGGACGGTCAACCCGTACCGGGGCTGCTCGCACGCGTGCGTGTACTGCTTCGCCCGCAAGTCGCACAGCTATCTGGACCTCGACACCGGCCTCGGCTTCGACTCGCAGATCGTGGTCAAGGTGAACGCGCCGGACCTGCTGCGCCGCCAGCTCGGCTCACGGCGCTGGCTGGGCGAGCACATAGCGATGGGCACGAACGTCGACTGCTACCAGCGCGCGGAGGGCCGCTACCGGCTGATGCCGGGCATCCTCGGCGCCCTGCGCGACCACGCGAACCCCTTCTCGATCCTGACGAAGGGCACGCTGATCCTGCGCGACCTGGACCTCCTGGTGCAGGCCTCCGAGGTCACCGACGTCGGCATCTCGGTCTCCGTCGGCTTCACCGACCCCGCGCTGTGGCGCACGGTGGAGCCCGGCACGCCCTCCCCGGAGCGGCGCCTGGACGCCGTACGGACCCTGACCGAGCACGGCATCGACGTCGGCGTCCTGATGGCCCCGGTGATCCCCTTCCTGAGTGACCACCCGGCCCAACTGCGCGCCACCGTAAGGGCGATAGCGGCCTCCGGGGCCAGTTCGGTGACTCCCCTGGTGCTGCATCTGCGGCCCGGTGCCCGCGAGTGGTTCATGGCGTGGCTCGGGCAGCATCACCCGCATCTGGTGCGCCGTTACGAGCGGCTGTACGCGGAGGGCGCGTACGCCCCGAAGTGGTACCAGCGCCGGATCACCCGTCAGGTGCACGACCTGGCGCAGGAGTACGGCATCGGTCCCGCGCGCGCGGGGATGCCGCGCCGGATTCCAGAGCCCGAGACCCCGCCGGATCAGCCGGTGTCCGAGCCGACGCAGCTCTCGCTGATCTGAGGGTGTTCGTCCCTGAGCCGATCCGGGGGCGCTTCTCACCGATCCGGGGGCGTTCGAGCGCATCCGGCGGCCCAATTGGGTCAAGTATCGGCTGAACAGGTTCTTCCGCCCCGGGTTTTCGGGACTATGCGGCGAGGACGGACCGCGAAACCCGCTGTCCGCCGCCTCTCCGTCCTGGGAGGACGTATGAGAAAACGCGTAGCCGTACTGTGCGGTGCCGCCGTCGTCGTGGCCGGGACGGTCACCGCTCTCCCTGCCGACGCGAGCACCGCGCACCCCACGACCACCGTCCAGGCGGCGAAGCTCAGCTGGAAGAGCTGTGCCACCACCGACTACCCGACGCTCCAGTGCTCGAGCGTCAAGGTGCCCCTGGACCACGCGAAGCCGCACGGCAGGCAGATCACGCTCGCCCTGTCCCGCGTCCCGCACACCGCGAAGACGTATCAGGGACCGCTGCTGGTCAACCCCGGCGGCCCCGGCGGCAGCGGGCTGACCCTCGCGGGATTCGTCGCGTCCTCGCTGCCCAAGGCGGTGGCGTCCCAGTACGACGTCATCGGCTTCGACCCGCGCGGCGTCGGCAAGAGCACCCCCGCCCTCGACTGCAAGCCGGGGCACTTCAACCCGGTGCGCCCCGACTCGGTGCCGAGCACGCCGGCGCTGGAGAAGGCCAACCTCACGCGCGCGAAGGCCTTCGCGGCCGCCTGCGGCAAGAAGTACGCGAGCGTGCTGCCGTACATCGACACGATCAGTGCCGTGCGCGACATGGACTCGATCCGGCAGGCGCTCGGCGCCAAGAAGATCAACTACTTCGGCTACTCGTACGGCACCTACCTGGGCGCCGTGTACGCCAAGCTCTTCCCGGAGCGCGTGCGCCGCCTGGTGCTGGACTCCATCGTCGATCCCACCGGAGTCTGGTACGACGACAACCTCGGGCAGGACTACGCCTTCAACGACCGCCAGCAGGCGCTCATGGCGTGGATCGCCAAGTACGACTCGACGTACAAGCTCGGCACCGACCCGGCCAGGATCGAGGCCAAGTGGTACGCGATGCGGGCGGCGCTGGCCAAGAAGCCGGCGGGCGGGAAGGTGGGGGCCTCCGAGCTGGAGGACACCTTCATCCCGGGCGGGTACTACAACGGCTACTGGCCCTATCTCGCCGAGGCGTTCGCGGCGTACGTGAACGACAAGAACGCCGATCCGCTGGTCGAGGCGTACGGCAACTTCGCCGCGATCGACGCCTCCGGGGACAACGGGTACAGCGTCTACACCTCGGTGCAGTGCCGTGACGCGTCCTGGCCGCGCGACTGGAACCAGTGGCGCAAGGACAACTGGGCGGCCTACGAGAAGGCGCCGTTCATGGTCTGGAACAACGCCTGGTACAACGCGCCGTGCGCGTTCTGGCCGACGGAGACGAAGCAGCCGATCAACATCGCCAACGGCAAGCTGCCGCCGGTGCTGCTCTTCCAGGCGACGAACGACGCGGCGACCCCGTACGAGGGCGGCGCGACGGTCCACCAACTCCTGGCCGACTCCAGCTTCGTGGTCGAGCAGGGCGGCGGGAACCACGGCATCACGCTGAGCGGGAACGCCTGCCTGGACAAGTACCTGGCGACGTATCTGACCAACGGCAAGGTGCCGCGCAGTGGCGGCGAGGTCGACGCGGTGTGCCAGAAGACGCCGGACCCGAAGCCACTTACCGCGGCGAAGTCGGCGACGAGCACGGCACACGGTTCGACGCTGCACGGCCTGCTGGGCTTCCGCGGCTGAGCACGACTGATTACTGCCCACCGCCCCCGACGGTCCGTCGGGGGCGGTGGGCATTCTCGGCCGTACAGGTCGCCGCGCCGGTGCGACCGGAGTTCCTGATGGAGATCGAGGCGTTCGCGGTGATCGCCGAACAGGCCGAGCTACAGGCCGAGTAATTCGGAGGCGGGCTCGGCCGACGCATCCCTAGGGTGCGGCCATGGACGACGATCAGCCCCTCCAGATCCGCCCGATGACCCTCGCCGACTGCGACCGCGTCTCCGAAATCCGCGTCCTGGGCTGGCAGTTCGCGTACCGGGGCCTGATGCCGCAGCCGTACCTCGACACCCTCAGCGCGAAGGCCGACGCCGAACGCCGCCGGGCCCGCTTCGCGCAGGGCGACGACAGCGTGGTGAACCTGGTCGCGACGCGGGGCGGCGAACTCGTCGGCTGGGCTGCGATCGGACCGTACCGCGACGGTGAACTCCGCAGCGGGGAGGCCGAGTTGTACGCCGTCTATCTCGACCCCCAGTACGTGAACACCGGCGTCGGACGGGCCCTCGTGCAGGAGTCCCTACGGCAGTGCGCGGCCCGCGGGCATGACCGTGTCTACCTCTGGGTCGTCCGGGGCAACGCCCGTGCCCGACGTTTCTACGAGCGTGCGGGCTTCCGGACGGACGGCACGGAGGAGCCGTACGAGGTGGAGGGGGTTGCGGTGCCCGAGGTGCGGTACGTCAAGGACTTGAGGGACTGAGCGCCCCACCGGGCCAACGGCTCACCGCTGCTGCGGAATCCGCCCCAGCGCGTGCACTGCCGCCTCCGCCAGTGCCGGGTGGGCCAGCGCGTCGTTCAGGACCGGTCTGGCGCGCGGGTCGGCCAGTTCACCCAGGCCCTCCACGCAGGCCAGGGCCACGCGGCGGTACGGGTCGTGCGGGCGGAGGCGGCGTTGCAGGGTGGTGATGAGGGCGGGGACGGATTCGGGGGCGTGGAGGTCGGCCAGGAGGCGGACAGGGTGCAGCGCGTAGGCGATGCGGAGTTCGTTGGTGGCGAGGGCGGCGGCCGCTCGGGCGGTGCGGGGGTCGTCGAGGCGGGCCAGGGCGTACGCGGCGGAGGCGCAACGTTGGGGGTCGCGGTGGTTGAGAAGGAGGACGAGGGACTCGAAGGCGCGCCGGTCGCTGGCGAGGCCGAGGCGGAACGCGGCCAACTCCCTTGCCCACAGCGGATGGCCGGGGGCGGTGAGGAGCTCCGCCAGTTCGTCGAGGTCGCCGGTCGCCACGAGTCGCTCGTACGGCACCGCTCCTCCCGACTCCTGCCGTAAGCGCTCCGTGAGTGATCGCAACTCTTCGTCCATGAAACCGAGCCTATGGGTGTCACAGGAAGCCCGGGACCTACATCACAAACTCAGGGGCTGGCGCGCTCGTTACTCACCGGTTAAGCTCAGGTGAGCGAGTTACCCACTCGCGCATCTCCTTACGGTGGCCTGGTGACGCAGCCGCCGTGAGTGCAGTCGGTTCGGTACTTCGCGTGCCGCAGTACGACCAGGCCTGGGACAGGGCCGGTCGGAACTCTCTTCTTCCGCCGGGCGTGTGCGCTCGTTGCCCGGCATCACCCGCACTCCGTGCGCTCCCAGTCGTCACCCTCATTCCAGGAGTCCCGCGATGGCAGCTCCCCTGTCCGACGCTCCCCTGTCCCCGTTCAAGACCATTGCCGTCGTCGGTCTCGGCACGATGGGCACCGGTATCACCGAGGTCCTCGCCCGGGCCGGCCGAGAGGTCGTCGGCATCGACGTCAGCGAGGCGGCGACCGCCCACGCCGTCGCCGCCCTGGAGACCGCGACCGCCCACGCCGTGCGGCGCGGCCGGCTGACCGAGCAGGAGCGCACCGACGCCCTGGCCCGTGTCCGCACCTCCACCGACCTGAGCGCCGCGGCCGGCGCCGACCTGGTCATCGAGGTGGCCCCGGAGTCGTACGAGATCAAGCACCAGATCTTCCGCGAGCTGGACGGGATCGTGCGCCCCGACACCATCCTCGCGACCGGCACGAACGCTCTCTCCGTGACCCGGCTGGCCGCCGACTCCGCGCGGCCGGAGCGGGTGCTCGGGCTGCACTTCTTCAACCCGGCGCCCGCGATGAAGCTGGTCGAGGTCGTCTCCTCGGTGCTGACCGCGCCCGCCGCCGTCGCCGCCGTCACCGAGCTGGCGATCGAGCTGGGCAAGGAGCCCGTCGCGGTCGGCGACCGGCCCGGGTTCGTCGCGGACGGGCTGCTGTTCGGCTACCTCAACCAGGCGGCCGCGATGTACGAGGCGAAGTACGCCTCCCGCGAGGACATCGACGCCGCGATGCGGCTCGGCTGCGGGCTCCCCATGGGCCCGCTCGCGCTGCTCGACCTGATCGGCATCGACACCGCGCGCACGGTCCTGGAGGCCATGTACTCCGAGTCCCACGACCGGCTGCACGCCCCCGCGCCGATCCTGAAACAGCTCAGCGAGGCGGGCCTGACCGGCCGTAAGACGGGCCGCGGTTTCTACTCGTACGAGACTCCGGGCGGCGCGACCGTCGTGCGGGACGCGCTGACCCCGCCGGAGGGCGCGCAGCTCGCCCCGGGTCGTACGGTCCGCTCGGTCGGGGTCGCCGGTTCCGGGACCATGGCGTCCGGTATCGCCGAGGTCTTCGCCAAGGCCGGGTACGAGGTCGTGCTCGCCGCCCGCAGCGAGGAGAAGGCGCAGGTCGCCAAGTCCCGTATCGGCAAGTCGCTTTCGCGCTCCGTCGACAAGGGCCGGATGACCGCCGAGGCCGCCGCGCAGACCCTGGAGCGGATCACTCCGGCGGGCTCCTACGACTCCTTCGCGGACGTCGACCTGGCCGTCGAGGCGGTCGCCGAGGACCTGGAGATCAAGCAGCAGCTGTTCGCGACGCTGGACAAGGTCTGCAAGCCGGGCGCGGTCCTGGCCACCACGACCTCGTCGCTGCCGGTCGTCGCGTGCGCCCGCGCCACCTCGCGTCCGCAGGACGTGATCGGCATGCACTTCTTCAACCCCGCACCGGCGATGAAGCTGGTCGAGGTCGTCCGTACGGTGTTGACGGATGTTGACGTCCAATCAACAGTTCACGAGGTGTGCGTCAAGATCAAGAAGCATGCCGTTGACTGTGGTGACCGGGCCGGCTTCATCGTCAACGCACTGCTTTTCCCGTACCTCAACAACGCGATCAAGATGGTGCAGGAGCACTATGCGTCCCTTGACGACATCGACGCGGCGATGAAGCTGGGCGGCGGCTACCCGATGGGCCCCTTCGAGCTGTTGGACGTCGTCGGGCTCGACGTGTCTCTGGCGATCGAGAAGGTCCTGCACCGCGAGTTCCGCGACCCGGGCCTCGCTCCGGCACCGCTTCTGGAGCACCTGGTGGCCGCGGGCTGCCTCGGCCGCAAGACGGGCCGCGGCTTCCGCGAATATGCCCGCCGCTGAGGATCCGGACGACCGGTTCGGGATCGACGGGGACTGGGGCGGACTGCTCGGACCCACCGGAGGACCCCCGCCCGCGGTGGGCGGGGGAAACCCCCGACGTGCATGCCAAGCTGCGCACATGCAGTACGTTCGGGTCATGCCCCAGCCCGCCAAGCCCTCCCGTACACCAGCCACGCCCGACGCGCCGGAGAGTGCCGCGGGCAGTCGCGCCGCCGCGCAGCGTCTCAAGATGCGGCGCGAGCTGGCGGCGGCCGCGATGGAGCTGTTCGCGACCAAGGGGTACGAGGCGACCACCGTCGACGAGATCGCGGCCGCGGCCGGGGTCGCGCGCCGGACGTTCTTCCGCCACTTCCGCTCCAAGGAAGAGGCGATCTTTCCCGACCATGACGACACGTTGATCCGGGCCGAGGCGGTACTCAATGCCGCCCCCGCGCACGAGCACCCGCTCGACACGGTCTGCCGGGGCATCAAGGAAGTCATGCGCATGTACGCGGCCAGCCCGGAGATCTCGGTCGCCCGCTACAAGCTGACGCGCGAGGTGCCCACCCTGCGCGAGGCCGAGATCGCGTCGGTGGCCCGCTACGAGCGGCTGTTCACCCGCTATCTCCTGGGCCACTTCGACGAGCACGCGCACGACGACGACGCCAACGACGACCCGCTGCTCGCCGAGGTAGCCGCCTCGGCCGTGGTCACCGCCCACAACCACGTGCTGCGGCGCTGGCTGCGGGCCGGCGGCCAGGGCGACGTCGAGACACAGCTCGACCACGCCTTCGGGATCGTACGGAAGACGTTCGGCAGCGGCATCGGTGCCGGCCGCACCACGACCCCCAAGCCGGCCACGGCGATGGTGCACCAGCAGGGCGAGGTCCTCGTGACGGTCGCCCGCACCGACGCCCCGCTGGACGAGGTCATGCGGACCATCGAAGAGGCGCTGAGGGACCGCTGACGTTCCCACTCCGCTGTGATGACGGCCACCCCACGGGGTGGCCGTTTTGGCATGTCAGAGCAGGTTTTCAGGCACCTTTCCGACCCCGTTCGATCGATCATCGCTCATTTGTTACGTAAAGATTTCACCTGAGAGCGATTCATGGCACTCGGTGCCTTGCGAGGTGACACGCAGTGTCATACGTTGAAGGTGTCCGGGCGGCCGGCGTACAGAGACCTTTCGTACGTCGGCTGTCCCCGCAACCCACCACTGGGATGCGCGCCCGGACGCCTGCGTCACAGGCAACCTCCCGCGCCACAAAGCGCTGCCGAAGCACCACCCGCCGAACCGACGGCACCTCAGCACCCACCCTCAGCAGCAGCACCGACGTAACCATCGGCGCCCCTCCCTCAGGGCGCACTTCGCCGGAGGCAATACCGTGACCGTGAAGGACATCCTCGAAGCGATCCAGTCGCCGGACTCGACTCCGGCCGACTTCGCCGCCCTGCCGCTCCCCGAGTCGTACCGCGCGATCACCGTGCACAAGGACGAGACGGACATGTTCGCGGGCCTCACCACCCGCGACAAGGACCCCCGCAAGTCGATCCACCTGGACGACGTCCCGGTGCCCGAACTGGGCCCGGGCGAGGCCCTGGTGGCCGTGATGGCCTCCTCGGTCAACTACAACTCCGTGTGGACCTCGATCTTCGAGCCGATGGCGACCTTCGGCTTCCTGGAGCGCTACGGCAAGCTCAGCGAGCTCACCAAGCGGCACGACCTGCCGTACCACATCATCGGCTCCGACCTCGCGGGCGTCGTCCTGCGCACCGGCCCCGGCGTGAACGCCTGGAAGCCCGGTGACGAGGTCGTCGCGCACTGCCTGAGCGTGGAGCTGGAGTCGAGCGACGGGCACAACGACACGATGCTCGACCCCGAGCAGCGCATCTGGGGCTTCGAGACCAACTTCGGCGGGCTGGCGGAGATCGCGCTCGTCAAATCCAACCAGCTGATGCCCAAGCCGGGCCACTTGTCGTGGGAGGAGGCCGCCGCCCCGGGCCTGGTGAACTCCACCGCCTACCGGCAGCTGGTCTCCCGCAACGGCGCCGGCATGAAGCAGGGCGACAACGTCCTGATCTGGGGCGCGAGCGGCGGACTCGGCTCGTACGCCACGCAGTTCGCGCTCGCGGGCGGCGCCAACCCCATCTGTGTCGTGTCCTCGCCCCAGAAGGCCGACATCTGCCGGGCGATGGGCGCCGAGGCGATCATCGACCGCACCGCCGAGGACTACAAGTTCTGGGCCGACGAGCACAACCAGAACCCGCGCGAGTGGAAGCGGTTCGGCAAGCGCATCCGTGAACTCACCGGCGGCGAGGACGTGGACATCGTCTTCGAGCACCCCGGCCGCGAGACCTTCGGCGCAAGCGTTTACGTCACCCGCAAGGGCGGCACGATCGTCACCTGCGCCTCGACCTCCGGGTTCAACCACGAGTACGACAACCGCTACCTGTGGATGTCCCTGAAGAAGATCGTGGGCTCGCACTTCGCCAACTACCGCGAGGCCTGGGAGGCCAACCGGCTGGTCGCGAAGGGCAAGATCCACCCGACGCTCTCCCGCGTGTACTCCCTGGAGGAGACCGGGCAGGCCGCCTACGACGTCCACCGCAACCTCCACCAGGGCAAGGTCGGCGTCCTGTGCCTCGCCCCCGAGGAAGGCCTGGGCGTCCGCGACGAGGAACTGCGCGCCAAGCACATCGACGCGATCAACCGCTTCCGGAACATCTGAGGGCTGAGGTCCAGTACATGACTGAGCGCCAGAAAGACCGTCCGTGGCTCATGCGCACGTACGCCGGTCACTCCACGGCCGAGGCGTCCAACGAGCTGTACCGGCGCAACCTCGCCAAGGGCCAGACCGGTCTGTCGGTCGCGTTCGACCTGCCGACGCAGACCGGCTACGACTCCGACCACATCCTCGCCCGCGGCGAGGTCGGCCGGGTCGGCGTGCCGATCGCGCACCTCGGTGACATGCGCAGGCTGTTCCAGGACATCCCCCTGGACCAGATGAACACCTCGATGACGATCAACGCCACCGCCATGTGGCTGCTGGCGCTCTATCAGGTAGTCGCCGAGGAGCAGGGCGTCGACATCACCCAGCTCCAGGGGACGACCCAGAACGACATCGTCAAGGAGTACCTGTCGCGGGGCACGCACGTGTTCCCGCCGGTTCCCTCGCTCCGGCTGACGACCGACATGATCTGCTACACGGTCAACCACATCCCCAAGTGGAACCCGATCAACATCTGCAGCTACCACCTCCAGGAGGCCGGGGCCACCCCGGTCCAGGAGATCGCGTACGCGATGTCCACCGCGATCGCCGTCCTGGACGCGGTGTTCGCGTCCGGCCAGATCCCCGAGGACCGCAGGGGCGACGTCGTCGCCCGCATCTCCTTCTTCGTGAACGCGGGCGTCCGCTTCATCGAGGAGATGTGCAAGATGCGCGCCTTCGGCCGCATCTGGGACGAGATCACCCGCGAGCGCTACGGCATCGAGAACCCGAAGCAGCGCCGGTTCCGCTACGGCGTCCAGGTCAACTCACTCGGCCTGACCGAGGCGCAGCCGGAGAACAACGTCCAGCGGATCGTGCTGGAGATGCTGGCCGTGACGCTGTCGAAGGACGCACGCGCGCGTGCCGTGCAACTCCCGGCGTGGAACGAGGCGTTGGGCCTCCCCCGCCCCTGGGACCAGCAGTGGTCGCTGCGCATCCAGCAGGTCCTCGCGCACGAGAGCGACCTGCTGGAGTACGCGGACATCTTCGAGGGCTCGCACGTCATCGAGGCGAAGGTCGCCTCCCTGGTCGAGGAGTCCCTCGCGGAGATGGACCGTATCGAGGAGATGGGCGGCGCGATGGCCGCCGTCGAGTCGGGCTATCTGAAGTCGCAGCTCGTCTCCTCGCACGCCGAGCGACGGGGCCGTATCGAGTCCGGTCAAGAGAAGATCGTCGGCGTCAACATCTTCAACACGACCGAGCCCAATCCCCTCACCGCCGACCTCGACACGGCGATCCAGACGGTCGACCCGGCCGTCGAGGCCCAGGTCATCGAGGCGTTGCAGCACTGGCGGGACACGCGCTACCAGCCGCCGTTCAACCACCCGCGCCCGTGCAAGGCGCTGGAGCGGCTGAAGGAGGCCGCCAAGGGCACCGGCAACCTCATGGAGGCCACCCTGGAGTGCGCTCGCGCCGGTGTCACGACCGGCGAGTGGGCCGGGGCCCTGCGGGAGGTGTTCGGCGAGTTCCGGGCGCCCACGGGCGTCTCGTCGGCGCCGGTGGCGGTGCCCGCCGAGGAGGGCTCGGCGATGGCCGGGGTGCGCCGGAAGGTGGACGTGACGGCGCGCGAGATGGGTGTCGGCAAGCTGCGCTTCCTGGTCGGCAAGCCGGGCCTGGACGGGCACTCCAACGGCGCCGAGCAGATCGCCGTACGCGCGCGTGACGCCGGCTTCGAGGTGGTGTACCAGGGCATCCGGCTGACCCCGGAGCAGATCGTGGACGCGGCCCTCGCCGAAGACGTGCACGCGGTGGGTCTGTCCATCCTGTCCGGCTCGCACGCCCAGCTGGTGCCGGACGTGCTCGAACGGCTCCGTGTGGCCGGTGCCACAGACATACCTGTCATCGCCGGTGGGATCATCCCCAATGGTGACGCCGAACAGCTGCGGGCCGCCGGAGTCGCGGCGGTCTTCACACCGAAGGACTTCGACATCACCGGAATCATCGGCCGCATCGTCGACGAGATCCGGAAAGCGAACAAGCTCGACCCTCTGCTCGACCCCTTGGAGGTCCCCGCATGACCACGCCCGCCCCCGTCAACCGGCTTCGCCCGCGGCGCTCCTGTCTCGCGGTCCCCGGGAGCAACCCGCGCTTCCTGGAGAAGGCGCAGGGTCTCCCCGCCGACCAGGTCTTCCTGGACCTGGAGGACGCGTGCGCGCCGCTCGCCAAGCCCGAGGCGCGGCACACCATCGTCAAGTTCCTCAACGAGGGCGACTGGACGGGCAAGACGCGGGTCGTGCGCGTCAACGACTGGACGACCGAGTGGACGTACCGCGATGTCGTCACGGTCGTCGAGGGCGCGGGGCAGAACCTCGACTGCATCATGCTGCCGAAGGTGCAGACGGCCCAGCAGGTCGTCGCCCTGGATCTGCTGCTGACGCAGATCGAGAAGACGATGGGCTTCGAGGTCGGCAAGATCGGCATCGAGGCGCAGATCGAGAACGCCCAGGGTCTGAACAACGTCAACGAGATCGCCACGGCGTCCCAGCGGGTCGAGACGATCATCTTCGGCCCGGCCGACTTCATGGCGTCGATCAACATGAAGTCGTTGGTCGTCGGCGAGCAGCCGCCCGGGTACCCGGCGGACGCCTACCACTACATCCTGATGAAGATCCTGATGGCCGCCCGCGCCAACAACCTCCAGGCGATCGACGGCCCTTACCTCCAGATCCGCAACATCGACGGCTACCGCGCGGTCGCCCAGCGCGCCGCCGCGCTCGGCTTCGACGGCAAGTGGGTGCTGCACCCGGGCCAGGTCGAGGCGTCCAACGAGATCTTCTCGCCGTCCCAAGAGGACTTCGACCACGCCGAGTTGATCCTGGACGCGTACGACTACTACACGTCCGAGGCGGGCGGCAGGAAGGGCTCCGCGATGCTCGGCGACGAGATGATCGACGAGGCCAGCCGCAAGATGGCGCTCGTCATCTCGGGCAAGGGCCGGGCCGCCGGCATGGAGCGCACCTCCAAGTTCGAAGCCCCGGAGGCCTGAGACCATGCAATTCGGACGCACCTACGAGGAGTTCGAGGTCGGCGCGGTCTACAAGCACTGGCCCGGGAAGACGGTCACGGAGTACGACGACCACCTCTTCTGTCTCCTGACGATGAACCACCACCCGCTCCACATGGACGCCAACTACGCCGAGAACACGACGGACTTCGGCAAGAACGTGGTGGTCGGCAACTACATCTACTCGCTGCTGCTGGGCATGTCGGTACCGGACGTGTCGGGCAAGGCGATCGCCAACCTGGAGGTCGAGTCGCTGAAGCACGTGGCGCCGACCTTCCACGGAGACACGATCTACGGCGAGACGACGGTCCTCGACAAGACGCCCTCCAGGTCGAAGAACGACCGCGGGATCGTGTACGTCGAGACCAAGGGCTACAAGCAGGACGGCACGCTGGTCTGCGTGTTCCGCCGCAAGGTGATGGTGCCGACCGAGACGTACATCAAGGAGCGCGGCGGCGAGCAGCCCGGCCGCCCCCAGCTCAAGGAGCAGGAGAAGTAGCCATGGCGCGACTCGCCCAGACCGCCGGTCTCACCGACATCCAGCGGGAAATCCTGTCCACCGTCCGCGACTTCGTGGACAAGGAGATCCTCCCGGTCGCCACCGAGCTGGAGCACCGCGACGAGTATCCGCAGCAAATCGTCGACGGGCTCAAGGAGTTGGGCCTCTTCGGCCTGATGATCCCGGAGGAGTACGGCGGCCTGGGCGAGTCCCTGTTGACGTACGCCCTGTGTGTGGAGGAGATCGCGCGCGGGTGGATGTCCGTGTCCGGCATCATCAACACCCACTTCATCGTGGCCTACATGCTCAAGCAGCACGGCACGCAGGAGCAGAAGGACCACTTCCTGCCGCGCATGGCGGCCGGTGACATCCGGGGCGCCTTCTCGATGTCGGAGCCGGCGCTGGGTTCGGACGTCTCCGCCATCACGTCGAAGGCGGTGAAGGACGGTGACGAGTACGTCCTGACCGGCCAGAAGATGTGGCTGACGAACGGCGGTACGTCGTCACTTGTCGCCGTTCTCGTGCGAAGTGACGAAGGACACCCGGAGGGCACCGCGCCCCACAAGTCGATGACGACCTTCCTGGTGGAGAAGGAGCCCGGTTTCGGTGAGGTCCGGCCCGGTCTCACGATCCCCGGGAAGATCGACAAGATGGGCTACAAGGGCGTCGACACCACCGAGTTGATCATGGACGGCCTGCGGATTCCGGCCGACCGGGTCCTCGGCGGCGGGACCGGCCGAGGTTTTTACCAAATGATGGACGGAGTCGAGGTGGGCCGCGTCAATGTGGCGGCGCGTGGCTGCGGTGTCGCTCAGCGTGCCTTCGAACTGGGCGTCTCGTACGCGCAGCAGCGTCACACCTTCGGGAAGCCCATCGCCCAGCACCAGGCGATCCAGTTCAAGCTCGCGGAGATGGCTACCAAGGTCGAGGCCGCCCATGCGATGATGGTCAATGCGGCACGCAAAAAGGACTCCGGGGAACGAAACGACCTTGAGGCAGGGATGGCGAAGTACCTCGCCTCCGAGTACTGCAAGGAGGTCGTCGAGGACGCGTTCCGGATCCACGGCGGGTACGGCTTCTCCAAGGAGTACGAGATCGAACGCCTCTACCGCGAGGCGCCGATGCTGTTGATCGGCGAAGGTACCGCCGAAATCCAGAAAATGATCATCGGGCGCAGGTTGCTCGAAGAGTATCGATTCCAGGGCTGATTGTCCGTTTCGGGGTGTTTTCATCGAGAAGAAGATCACACCCCGTCAACGCTCCTCAGCCGCCGACTCGGCTTCCTGGCTTGCCCAGTTGTGGCCCGCGACCGGTACGATCCCGGGAAAGCCGCCGTCCCCCGTTACAGCGCGGCATCATCCGCTACGAAGGTCATCCATGCCCCACAGCCAAACCTCTGCACCACGCGACAGCCTGGCAGGCGTACGCCTCGCGCGCGGAGCATCGCCGTGGCTCCTGCCGACCGTCGCCACCGCAGCCCTCAGCCTGGTACGTGCGCGCAAGTCCGGCGCCGCCAAGGTCGTGGCCGTACCCGCCACCGCGCTCGCGGCGGGCATGCTGTGGTTCTTCCGCGACCCCGAGCGCGAGATCACCCAAGGCCGGGTCATCTCGCCCGCCGACGGTGTGGTGCAGAGCATCATGCCGTGGAAGGACGGCCGCACCCGCGTCGCCATCTTCATGAGCCCGCTGAACGTCCACGTCAACCGCGCGCCGCTCTCCGGCACGGTGACGTCGGTCGAGCACATCCCGGGCGGTTTCGTTCCCGCGTTCAACAAGGAGAGCGAGAACAACGAGCGGGTCGTCTGGCACTTCGACACCGAGCTCGGTGACATCGAGATGATCCAGATCGCCGGCGCCGTCGCCCGCCGCATCGTCCCCTACGTCCCGCAGGGCACGAAGGTCGAGCAGGGCGAGCGCATCGGACTGATCCGCTTCGGTTCGCGCGTCGACATCTACCTCCCCGAGGGTGTCGACGTGGACGTGGAGGTCGGTCAGAAGACGGTGGCTGGGGTGACTCGCATTGACCGTGGTTGATCCGGAGACACAGACGGGCTGGGTGCCCGAGGCCGATGAGGTGGACGACGAGGAGGAGATGCCTCTTTCTCTCCGCCTCTCAATAGCGGACACCCTCACCCTCGGCAACGCCACCTGCGGCTTCATGGCGGTGTACTTCACCACCACCGGCATCCTGATCCCGCACCTGACGGGCAACGACGAGTCGACCGGCATGGCCCGCCACAGCGCGGCCACCGCGGTCATCCTGATGCTGTGCGCGGCGGTCTTCGACCTCTTCGACGGCCTCGTCGCCCGCAAGCTGCGCTCCTCCCCCATGGGCGCGGAGCTGGACAACCTGTCGGACCTGATCAGCTTCGGCCTCGCGCCGGCGTACTTCGTCCTCGTCTACGGCATGGTCGCCGACGACGCGCACCAGAGAGTGGCCGCGGTCGGCGCGATCGTGGTGCTGCTGGCGGTGGTGCTGAGACTGGCCCGCTTCTCGTGCGTGACGCCACCGAACGGCATGTTCCAGGGCATGCCCTCCCCCTTCGGTGCGCTGACGGTGGTCTCGATCGTGCTGCTGGAGCTGCCCTTCGCGGCGACGCTCATGGCGATCCTCGGTACCGCCTGGCTGATGGTGAGCCGGGTCGAGTACCCGAAGCCGCGGGGCCGCCTCGCGGTCGCGATGCTCGCCTGGATCGTCCTGTCGATGGGCCTGTTGGCATCCTGGGCGTTCGACGCCCCGGGCGGCCAGCTGCTCCTTCAGACGGGCTGTGCGCTCCAGCTGGTCATGGGCGCGGTGATCCCGCTGTTCGCGACGGCCCGCCGGGTGAACAACTTCCGCGGCAACAGGCGTGAGGCGCGAGCCGCACAGCTTCCGTAGCGGTCGTAGAACGCGCGTTGTAGTACGACACGAAGGGCCCCGAGCCACTTGGCTCGGGGCCCTTCGGCGTTCCTCGGGGTGGGGATCAGACCAGGAAGTCGCGTGCGATGTTCTCCGCCACGCGCTCCAGGATCGGGCCCGCGTCCGCGATGCACTTCACGACGTCCGGCTCGATCGACGTGAGGGGGTACGCGCGGCGGATGCCGGCGTGGCCCAGGGACTGCGGGGGCAGGGCGAGGCGGCCGCAGACGGCGACGACCTCCTTGCCCTCGGCGCGGGCCGCCGCGGCGACGCCTGCCGGAGCCTTGCCGTGGAGGGTCTGTTCGTCGAGGGAGCCTTCGCCGGTGATGACGAGCGTGGCGCCCTCCAGGGCGGCGGCGAAGCCGAGGACGTCGAGCATGACCTCGATGCCGGGGCGGAAGCGGGCGCCGAGGAGGAGCGCGCCGTAGCCGATGCCGCCGGCGGCGCCCGCGCCGGGTGCGGCGGCGTACTCGGCGGCCTTGGCGCCGATCGCCTCCTCCAGGACCTTCGCGTAGTGCCCGAGGGCCGCGTCGAGGGCGTCCACGTCGTCCGGCGCCGCACCCTTCTGGGGGCCGTAGACCGCGGGGGCGCCCTTGGGGCCGGTGAGCGGGTTGTCGACGTCGCTCGCGAGGACGAGGTCGACGGTGGTGAGGCGCGGGTCGAGGCCGGTGAGGTCGGCCGAGGCCAGGTCGGTCAGGCCACCGCCGCCCGGGGACACCGGTTCGCCCTCCGCGTCCAGGAAGCGGGCGCCGAGCGCGGAGAGCATGCCCGCGCCGCCGTCCGTGGTGGCGCTGCCGCCGACGCCGAACACGATGGTGCGGGCGCCCGCGTCGAGCGCGGCCCGCAGCAGTTCGCCGGAGCCGTACGTCGAGGAGGTGAGGGGGGCGAAGACGCCCTTGGGCAGGCGTTGCAGCCCGCTCGCCTCGGCCATCTCCACGACGGCCGTGTCGCCGCGTACCGCGAAGGCCGCGGTGACCTCGTCGCCGAGGGGCCCTGCGACCCGTATCTCCCGTCGCTCGAAGCCCGCCGCGACGGCCGCGTCCACCGTGCCGTCGCCGCCGTCGGCGACCGGCATCGCCTCGACCTCCAGATCGGGTACGACCCGGCGCAGCCCGGCCGTCACCCGCTCGGCGACCTGCACGGCCGTCAGCGACCCCTTGAACTTGTCCGCGGCGATGAGCACCCTGTGGGTGCCCCTCTGTGCAGCGTTCGCCACCTTGCGATCCCCTTGCTCTACGGGCCCCCGCGTATTTCCGGGGCCAGTCGCGCCGCTGCGACCTTAACCGGCGGACGCCCACGCCGTCATGCTCCGACCGAACCCTGGGACCGGCCTACGAGTGCCCTGTGCGGACCGGTCCAACCCCGCGCGGTCACCCCCTCGAATCGGGTAGACCGGTCCTATGACCCCTGTGGGCAGTGAGCCAGAGCTCGCGGACCGCATTCTCGGGGGCTGGCTGGGCCGGATCGCGGGCAACATGCTCGGCAAGCCGGTCGAGCAGGGCGACCTGTGGACGCGCGACCGCATCGACCGCTATCTCCGGCAGGCCGCCGCCCTGCCGCTGACCGACTACCTCCCCGAGCCGGCCGACGAGTCCGACGGCTTCGAGCTGCGCCCCGAGTGGCAGCGGTGCGTGCGCGGCCGGATCCACGGCAGCTGCCGTGACGACGACGTCGACTACGCCATCCTCGGCCTCGACCTCCTGGAGACCCACGGCTTCGCCTTCAGCACCGAGCAGGTCGGCGAGCTGTGGCTGCGGAGACTGCCGTACCTCCAGACCTTCACGGCCGAGCGCGCCACGTACCGCAACCTCGCCAACGGCCTCAAGCCGCCGCTGACGGCGACGCACGACAACCCGTACCAGGAGTGGATCGGCGCCCTGATCCGCGCCGACATCTACGGCTGGACGAGCCCGGGTGACCCGCGTCGCGCGTCCCAACTGGCGCGCAAGGACGCGGTGTTGTCCCACTCCGGGAACGGTGTCTACGGCGCGATGTGGGCCGCCGCTCTCGTCTCGGCGGCGTTCACCGCGCCGAGCGTGCGGCACGCGCTGGACACGGCGCTGACCGTGATCCCGCCGGGCTGCCGCCTCGCGCGGACCGTGCGCCGGGTGCTCACGCTGCACGAGACCCGGATGACCTGGGAGGACACGCTCACCACGCTGTCCGAGGAGACGGCGGGGCTCGGCTGGATCCACACGATCCCGAACGCGGCCGTCCTCACCGCCGGACTCCTGTACGGCGACGGCGACTTCACCCGCACCATCACGCTGACCGTCCGCGGCGGCCTGGACACCGACTCGAACGGCGCGACGGCCGGTTCGGTCGCCGGGGTGCTGACCGGCGCGGACGCGATCCCGGCGCAGTGGAAGGACCCGTTGGAGGACACCGTGCGCAGTGCGGTGTTCGGTTTCGACGGGGCGCGGATCAGTGAACTGGCCGCGCGGACCGTGCGGTTGGCCGAGGCCGCCGACGCCTAGACGGCACCCTGCGCGATGAGGCTCCGGGCGCAGTCGAGGACGGCTTCCCGGGCCGGGCGCGGTTCCCAGCCGAGGACGCGGCGCGCCTTCTCGGTGCTGTGGCGGTTGCGGCGGCCGAGCGCGGGGGTGATCTCGCGCAGCGACGGGTCCCGGAAACGGGCGGCGAGACGGACGGCGAAGTCCGGGAGGCGGCGCGTGGAGACGGTACGGCCGTGCTCGCCGAGGCCCTCGCGCAGGGTGCGCGCGATGTCCTCCATCCACACGAACTCCCCGGTGGCCAGGAAGCGTTGACCGGCGGCCTCCGGTGAGGTCATCGCCCGGATGTGGACGTCGACCAGGTCGCGGACGTCCACGACTTCGAGGCCGATGCGGGGGACGCCGGGCATCTTCCCGCTCACCATGCGCGCGATGATGCCGACGGAGCCCATGTTCGCGGTGGTGAGGACCGGTCCAAAGACCGCGCCGGGGAGCACGGTGGTCAGCTCGGTCGGACCGTCGTGGTCGCGCATGAAGTCCCAGGCCGCGCGCTCGGCCAGGGTCTTCGAGCGGCGGTAGGGGATGAGGGTCGGGTCGTCTGGATCGGTCCACAGCGACTCGTCGGTGACGCCTTCGGAGGCGTACGACGAGGGGCTCGCGGCGTTCGCGGCCGAGGTCATCACCACGCGTCGTACGCCCGCCTCGGTGGCCGCGCGCAGAACGCGCAGCGCTCCGCCACGGGCCGCGGCGATCAGGGCCTCGGGGTCGTCCGAGGCGGCGCCGAGCGGGGAGGCGACGTGCAGGACGAAGTCGACGCCCTTGAGCGCGGCGTCCCAGCCCTCGTCGGCGGTGAGGTCGGCGACGGCGAAGCTCAGCCGTCCGGCGGGGTCGACGACGGTCACGACGGCGTCGGTGACCGCTCGCTCCTTGCCCGGGGCGCGGACGGTCGTACGGACGTCGTAGCCGCGGCGGAGCAGTTCGGCGATGCACCAGCCTGCGATGTAGCCGCTGCCTCCGGTGACGAGGACGAGTTCGGGCATGACGGTGCTCCCTGCGGTGTCGGGTGGGGATGTGCCAGAATGAAGAACGAAACGGAGGCCCCTCCGGTACATCCACCAACGTACCGGAGGACCCTCCGCTTAGCAATCCGACACCCGACGGACGGCCCGCACCCGTGAACCCGAAACCGACCCGCCGCGACGCCCTCGACAACCGGGAGCGCATCCTGACCGTTGCCCGACAGGCGATAGCCGCGTCGAGCGGTGCGTCAAACGGCGCGTCCCTCACCGCGATCGCCAAGGAGGCGGGCGTCGGCATCGGGACGCTCTACCGCCACTTCCCCACCCGGGAGGCGCTGATCCTGGAGCTGTACCGCCACGACATACAGCACCTGATCGACCGCGCGCCGGTGCTCCTCGCAGAGCATCCGCCGCTCATGGCGCTACGCCTCTGGTTTGACGAGGTCGCCCACTACGGGAGGCTCAAGTTCGGCGTCGCGGAGGTCATCCACGCGGCGACCGACGGTGGCGCGGACGACGAGTACTTCGCGCCCTTCGTGGCCGCAATTGCCGTACTGCTGAAGGCGGGAGCGGCCGACGGGTCGCTCAAGTCCGGGCTCGATCCGGAGGACGTGCTGCTTCAGCTGAGCGTGCTGTGGCGGCTCGATCCGGCGCGGGGTGGGGAGGCGCGGGCCGGGCGGATCCTGGACCTCATCGTGGACGGGCTGCGGACGACTCCGTAGGCGTCATGCCGTCGAACGCCTCCGCCGTCACACCGAACGCCCGTAGCACCAGCCTGTCCCGTAGTCCGTCCGGCAGGAAGCGCAACAGAGCGAGGGCACGGCCGTCCTTGCCGGTGGTGGTGAGGGTCGCGGGACGGCGGGCGGTCAGGGCGCGTACGACGGCGTCGACGGCCGGGGTGACCGGGCCGAGCGGCTGGCGGGCGGCTGTCGTTCGTACGGCGTCCAGGGCGCGGGCGTAGTGGCGCCGGGTCTCCGGTGAACCGGCCGAGCCCATCTCCGAGTTCGCCTTGTCCGCCGTGGCGAAGATGGGGGTGTCCATGGCGCCGGGTTCGACGAGGGCGACCTTGATGCCCTGGTGGCGCAGTTCCGCGCGCAGGGAGTGGGTGAGGGCGGCGAGGGCTGCCTTGGAGGCGGCGATCGGGCCGAAGAACGGCGGCGGGACGCGGGCCGAGACGGCGCCGACGTTCACGATCCGGCCGCCGGACGCCCGTAGCGCGGGCAGGAAGGCGCGGATGACGGTCGCCTGACCGATCACGTTGATCTCGAACTGGCGGCGCCACGCCTCGGTGGGGGTCAGTTCGACGGGGCCCTGGCCCATGATCGCGGCGCTGTTCACGAGCCCGTCCAGACGGGGGCCGACCTGGTCGGCCGCTGCCATGACGGAATCCTCGTCGGTCAGTTCTAGGCGTACGGGAGTGAAGCCGGCGTCCCGGAGCGTTTCCGCGTCCGCGGGGCGGCGGTGGGCGGCGTACACGGTCCAGCCGTCGGCGTGCAGGGCGCGGGCGACCGCGGAGCCGACGCCGCCGGTGGCGCCGGTGGCGCCGGTGACCAGGACGGTGCGGGGATGGGACAGGGACAGCTCAGCCACAAGGGCCGCCTTTCAGCTGGGAGTTGAGACCACCAGGGACCTTCGGTTCCGGTGTCCCTTCCACCCTGCGCCGGGTGGCGGCCCGGTTGAAGAGTGCAGAATTTACTGGTGCCGCCGACACCACCACCAGAAGCCGAAGAACCACCAGAGGCGAAGGAGCCGCCAGAGGCCAAGGATCACGGCCGCAAGGCCCTCGCCGCCTTCCTGCGGTCCCGCCGCGAGCGCGCCGACCCGGCGGAGACGGGGCTGCCACCCGGTGGCCGCCGCCGCACCCCGGGGCTGCGGCGCGAGGAGGTCTCGCTGCTCTCCGGTGTGAGCCTGACCTGGTACACCTGGCTGGAGCAGGGCCGCGACATCAACGTCTCCCCGCAGATCCTGCTCGCCCTGACCCGCGCGTTGCAGTTGGACGACGTGGAACGGGCGCACCTGTTCCGGCTGGCGGGCCGGCCTGCCCCCGAGCCGGCCGAGCGGTCCCTCCAAGTCCCGGACGCCGTACGGGCGTTCATGGACACGCTGATGCCGAACCCCGCCTTCGTCATCGACCGCTGCTTCGACGTCCTGGCCTGGAACCGGGCCCAGGAAGCGATCCTCGGCCCCGCCCTCCTCGACCGGCCGCGCCGCGAACTCAACAGCGCCTGGCTGCTGTTCAGGGAACCGGGCATCCGTGCCCTGATGCCCGAGTGGGAGGCGGAGACGGAGTGGATGGCGGGCCTGCTGCGGCAACAGGCGGCGTACGAACTGGACAACCCGCGCTTCGCGGAGCTGATCGACGAACTAGTCACCACCAGCCCGCACTTCGCACGCCTGTGGGAGGCGCACGAAGTGGTGGAGTTCCGCTCCTCGCTGCGCCGTTACCACCACCCTCTCGCGGGTGACATCGAGGTGTCGTTCGTACGGCTCGCGGTGCAGGAGGCGCCCTGGTTGAGCCTGGTCTGTCACTTCCCCGAGCCGGGCAGCCAGTCGGAGAGGCGGCTGCGCGGGCTGGTTACCCTTCCCTGATGACCACCACGACAGACTTCGCCACGTATCTCGCGGGCCTCCCCCGCATTCTCGCCGGGGCCGCCGCCCTGTTCCGCGACACCGAGGGCCAGGTCCTCCTCGTCGAGCCCAACTACCGTGAGGGCTGGGCCCTTCCGGGCGGCACGATCGAGTCCGACGACGGCGAGACGCCACGCCAGGGCGCACGCCGCGAGACCTTGGAGGAGATCGGCCTCGACGTCGAACTCGGCCAACTGCTCGCCGTCGACTGGGTCTACCACGGCCCGGAGTACCCGCCGTTGGTGGCCTACCTCTACGACGGCGGAGTCCTCACCGCGAACGACCTCAAGTCCATCCAGCTCCAGGAGGAGGAACTGTTGTCGTGGCGACTCGTCCCACGCGAGGAACTCACGGAGTATCTGCCGGGTTCGCTGGGGCTTCGGGTGCTGGTCGCGCTAGATGTGCTTGGGGAGGGGGCGGGGACTGCGGAGTTGGAGAACGGGAAGCGGGTGGGCTGACGAGGAGGAGCGCCGGGAGCGATCGGCTGACGTGGGTCGGAGCGCCGGGGCGGATCGGTTCACGTGGGGCGAAGCGCCGGGGCGCGTCGGCTTACGCCGGGCGGAAGGCCGAGGGCGGGCCGAGCAGATGACGCTGGGCGACTGGGCCGGGAGCAGGTGAGGTCGATAACGCCGGGGATGGCCAGGCAAGTTGGCCAACTTCGGCCGCCCGGCCCCGCGGCGCTCAGCCCTCGACTTCCCGGGGTTTCGCGTCCACCTCGCGCAGCGCGTCGTCGCGGGTCTGGGCCCTGGCCTCCGTGCGGTGGCCGCGTTCGATGTAGTCGCGGACGACGAGTTCGACGGCGTCCTGCGGGTTGCCCACGCCTGCGAGCACCATGACTTCCACGACGAGAGCCGCGTCGAGCGAGACGGTCACCTTGGCCATGCGCGGACGGTAACATCCGCCGCCGCGCCCCGGACATCCGGACGAGACCGAGACCGAGATCGAGACCGAGGAACAACTCCCCGTTGATGACGAGCACTTCCTCCTCTGACAATGACCGCGGCTGCCTGCGCATCCTCCTCGCCGTTCCCCTCGTGCTGCTCACCCTTGTCGCCGTGTCCTGTTGCTGGGTGGCGCTGACCATCCGTCCGTCCGGCTCCTGGGACGACGACGCGTACGCCGGCGTCGCTCTCGCGTGTGTGCTCGCCATCGGGGCCGCCGGTGCGGTGGTGGGGGTGTGGCTGCTGCCGTCCGTGCGGCGGGTCATGGGGTGGTGGTGGGTGGGGCCGGCCGTCGTGTCGGGCGTGGTCTCGGTGATCTGGTACGTGGCGGTCGGCTGACCCCGCGATATCCACTCGCCGCGCCCGACCCCATCGACCTACCCTCGGCTGCATGAGCAAGCCTCTTGTCGCCCTTCTCAGTGGGGCGGGTATCTCGACGGACTCCGGAATCCCCGACTACCGCGGCCCCAACGGCCTCTGGCGCAAGGACCCCGAGGCCGAGAAGCTCGTCACCTACGAGTACTACATGGGCGACCCGGAGATCCGGCGCCGGTCCTGGCAGATGCGGCGGAAGAACCGCGCCCTCCAGGCCGAACCCAACACCGCGCACCGGGCCGTCGTAGAACTGGAGAAGTCCGGTGTACCGGTGCGGGTCATCACGCAGAACGTCGACGGGCTGCACCAGCTCGCCGGGCTGCCCGCCCGCAAGGTGCTCGAACTGCACGGCACCGCACGGGAGTTCAAGTGCACCGGATGCCATGTGCGCGGGCCGATGGAGGATGCCCTCGCGCGGGTGGACGCCGGGGAGGACGATCCCGCCTGCCTGGAGTGCGGCGGGATCCTGAAGTCCGCGACCGTCTTCTTCGGTGAGCGGCTCGACCCCGTCGTCCTCGGTGGGGCCGTCGCCATCACCAAGGCCTGCCAGGTGTTCATCGCCGTGGGCAGCAGCCTCCAGGTCCACCCCGCCGCCGGGCTCGCCGGTGTCGCCGCCGACCACGGGGCACGACTGGTCATCGTCAACGCCGAGGCGACCCCGTACGACGACCGTGCCGACGAGGTCGTACGGGAGCCGATCGGGACGGCGTTGCCGCGACTGCTGGACGGGCTCAGCGGGTGAGCCGGAGTTTGGACTGGCCGTGCGGGAGTTGTTCCCAGTCCTCCATGAAGTGGGCTTTCAGGCCGTGTCGGGCAGCCAGCGCGACGAGGGTCTCGGTGCGGTAGTAGAAGTCCTCGCGCAGCACGTGGTGTTCCTCGCCCTCCGTGCGGTCGAAGGTGAAGTCGAACCAGCCGCCCGGCGCCAGGACACGGCCGACGTTGGCCAGGCACTCCTCGATGACCGGGAGCGGCGAGTGCGAGAACACGCTGTGCGCGTGGACGACGTCGAAGTGCGCGTCGGGCAGGAAGCGCAGGGCCAGGTCGGGTACGGGGGTGAGGACGGGGAGGCGTTTCTGCAGGCCCATCTCCACGACCGTGTCCTGCGCGGCGGCCAGGATGTCCGGGGAGATGTCGATGCCGTAGTAGTGCCCGGGGTCGAGGTGGCGGATGAAGCGCCAGCCGCCGCGCAGGTTTCCGCAGCCGATCTCCAGCATGCGGTGCTCGGGGCGCAGGCCGTGGCCGAGGAGGTAGTCGAACTGCATCGCGCCCAGCGCCAGCCAGCGTTCGCGGCTCGCGCTGCCGACCGCCGCGTCCGGATCGGCCCGGGTGTCGGAGCGCATCACGGCGCGGTAGTAGGAGACGTGGTCCGGGTGGCGGTGGCGCAGCCAGGCGTCCCGGGTGGCCCGGGCCAGGTGGCGGGGCACGCGGTCGGGGTGGCGCAGGGCGTAGGCGATGCGGTGGCCGAGGGCGGCGCGGTTGGCGGTGAGGTTCTTGGTGGGCACGGATCGTCGCCTTTCCGAATTCCGAGGTGGGTGGCGGGTGTTGATGCCAGCCTCGGTGCGGTGGCAGGGTGTCCGGCTCGGTCAAGGGGCGGTGATCCGGGGGCGATTCGGGCGATCGGGATGTCAGCCGATCGGTTGATGCGCCGTCCCGTCCGTCGCGTTAGACACGGAGGATGGGACACACGGCACAACGGAGGACTGGCCCCGCGGAACAACAGAGGACGGGACGCATCGATCCGGACGAACGGCTGTTGCCCGCGGTGGTGCACGCCGCGTTCTTCCTGCTGCTCGGCTCCTCGTTCGCGCGCTTCCTGACCCGCGACCAGGGTGGGGCGCGCACCGGCTGGGTGGTGGCGCTGTACGCGGTCTTCTGTCTGCTGTACGTCCTCGGGCAGTTCCTGGCGCCGGCACCGCGCCCCGGTTCCGCGCCCACCACGCGTCATCTGGCCTGGCTGGGTTCGGTGTCCCTCGTCTGGACCGTGCTGCTCGCCCTCGCGCCGAGTGCCACCTGGTGCGCGATGCCCCTGCTGTTCGCCGGTCTGTACGCGCTGCCCCCGCGGTTCGCGGTGCCGCTGGCCGCCGTACTCACCGCGCTCGTCGTCGCCTCCGAGATACGGGTGGCTGACGGCACGCTCAACCCGAACATGGTCGTCGCCCCGCCGGCCCTCGCGGCGGTCGCCACCGCCGTACTGGTGCAGTTGCAGCGGCAGGCGGCCCGGCAGCGCGTCCTGATCGACGATCTGGTCCGCACCCGCCGCGACCTCGCCGCGACCGAACGGCGGGCCGGTGTCCTGGCGGAACGGCAACGGCTGGCCGCGGAGATCCACGACACCGTCGCGCAGGGCCTGTCCAGCCAGCGGATGCTGTTGCAGGCCGCCGAGCGGGTGTGGCGGACGGACCCCGACGCGGCCCACGGGCACATCATCGAGGCCGCCGCGATCACCTCCCGCGGCCTCGCCGAGGCGCGCCGGTTCGTCCACGACCTGGCACCGGCCGACCTCGTCGAGCACTCCCTGCCGGCGGCGCTGGGTGCGCTCGCCGAGCGGGAGAGCGGTCCGGGTCTGACGGTAGAGTTCCGGCTCGACGGCGATCCGGGCCCGCTGCCCGAGCGGGCCTCGGCGGCGCTGTTGCGCATCGCCCAGGGCGCGTTGGCCAACGTGCGCGAGCACGCGGCCGCCACCCGGGCCGCGTTGACCCTGACCTGCCTGGACGACCAGATCTCCCTCGACGTCGCCGACAACGGCCGCGGTTTCGACGCCGCCTCTCCCCCGGTCGCCGTGCCCGGCCGGGCACGCGGCCACGGGCTGCCCGCGATGCGGATCCGGGCCCGGCAGTCCGGCGGCACGCTGAGCGTGGAGTCGGCCCCCGGCGAGGGCACGGTCGTGTCGGTCGCCGTACCTGTCGCACCAGTCGTAACTGCCGCACCAGTCACACCCGTCGCGTCTGTCGTCCGTGATCCCCGTGAGGAGCCCGTCCCGTGAACACACCGGTACCCGTACGTCTGCTGCTGTGCGACGACCACGCCGTCGTACGGGCCGGACTGCGCGCGCTGCTGTCCAGCGCCGACGGCATCGAGGTGGTCGGTGAGGCGGGCAGCGGCGAGGAGGCGCTCGCCCTGGCCGCCCGGGTCCGTCCCGACGTGGTGCTGATGGACCTCCAGCTCGGCGACGGCATGGACGGCGTGACGGCCACCAGGAAACTGACCGCCGGTGAGGGCCCGCGTGTCCTCGTCCTCACCATGTTCGACACCGACGCCGACATCACCCGCGCCGTCGAGGCGGGCGCCACGGGCTACCTCCTCAAGGCCGAACGCCCCGAGGAACTGTTCACCGCGATCCACAGCGCCGCATCCGGCCGTACGGCACTCTCGGCACCGGTCGCCGACCGCCTCATGGCCCGGATGCGCAGCCCGCACCCCACGCTGTCCGAGCGCGAACGCGAGATCCTCGGCCAGCTGTCCCGTGGCCTGGGCAACCGGGAGATCGCCCGGACCCTGTTCATCAGCGAGGCGACGGTCAAGACGCATCTCGGGCGGATCTACGGCAAGTTGGGGGTGGAGACGCGGTCCGGAGCGGTGGCCGTCGCCAAGGAACGACGGCTGCTGTCATGACAGCCCAGCATCTCAACATCCCAACACCATTGGCACGAGGGGCACTTGGAGAACTTGGGGTATTAGAAGAGCGCCGCCCCGCTCTCGAAGTCCAGCAGCCGCTGCTTGCGGTCGAGGCCGCCGCCGTAGCCCGTGAGGCTGCCGTTCGCGCCTACGACGCGGTGGCAGGGGACGATGATCCCGATGGGGTTCTTGCCGTTGGCGAGGCCCACCGCGCGGGAGGCGCCCGGGTTGCCGAGGGCGTCGGCGAGGTCGCCGTAGGAGCGGGTCTCGCCGTAGGGGATACGGCGGAGCTGGTCCCAGACGGTGCGTTGGAACGGGGTGCCGTGCAGGTGGAGTTGGAGGGTGAACTCCTTCAACTCGCCCGTGAAGTACGCCTGTAGTTGGGCGGTCGCCTCGGCGAAGGGGGTGTCGTCGGGGGTGCCGAAGTTCTCCTCCGGGGGGCGGTGGCGCTGGTCGACCATGTAGAGGCCGCAGAGGGCGCCATCGTCGTCGGCGACGAGGGTCAGCGGGCCGTAGGGGCTGTCGATCACCGTGTGGTGCTTCATTACCTTGGCTTTCCTTGTCCGAATGCCCTTATACCGGCAGGAAGTTGATCGGGTGGCCGTCCGTCGCCCACAGGTACTGGACCGCGTACGCCCGCCAGGGTCGCCAGGCCGCCGCGCGGGCGGTGAGGGCCGCCGGGGTCGACGGGAGGCCCAACTCCTGGGCGGCGCGGCGGATTCCGAGGTCGGTGGGGAGGAAGGCGTCGGGGTCGCCGAGGGCGCGCATGGCGATGGCGTCGGCCGTCCAGGGGCCGAAGCCGGGGAGGGAGAGGAGTTGGGCGCGGGTTTCCGCCCAGTCGCTCTCCACCCCCAAGTGGAGCGCGCCGTCCGCCAGTTGGCCCACCAGCGTGGTGAACGTCGTGCGGCGGGTGCGGGGCATCGCCAGTGTTTCCGGGTCCACCGCCGCCAGCGCCTCGGGGGACGGGAAGAGGTGGGTCAGGCCGCCCTCGGGGTCGTCGACCGGTTCGCCGTGCGCGGCGACCAGGCGGGCCGCGTGGGTGCGGGCCGCCGCGGTGGAGACCTGCTGGCCGAGGACGGCCCGTACGGCGAACTCCGCCTCGTCGACCGTGCGCGGCACCCGTCGGCCCGGCGCCTTGTCCACCAGCGGCGCCAGCACCGGATCCGTACGCAACTGGTCGTCCACCGCGACCGGATCGGCGTCCAGGTCGAGCATGCGGCGGCAGCGGCTGATGGCCACCGGCAGGTCGCGCAGGTCGCTGAGGGTGAGGCGGCAGGCGATGTGGTCGGACTTGGGAGTGAGGGACGCGATGCCGTGGCCGTAGGGGAGGCGGAGGGTCCGGCGGTACGCGCCGGCGCGCCACTCCTCCACGCCCGGTACGGCGGTCGCCGCCAGGTGGCCGAAGAGGTTGTCGGGGTTGAGCGGGGCGCGGAACGGCAGGCGGAGTGTGAGCGTGCCGGGGGTCAACACGGTCGTCTTCGGGCGCCTGTTGCGCAGCTCGCTCGGGGAGAGGGCGAAGACGTCGCGCACGGTGTCGTTGAAGGTGCGGATCGAGGAGAAGCCGGCGGCGAAGGCGATCTCCGCCATCGGGAGGGCGGTCGTCTCGATCAACAGCCGTGCAGTCTGGGCACGTTGGGCGCGGGCCAGCGCGAGGGGGCCGGCGCCGAGTTCGGCAAGGAGCTGGCGTTCGATCTGCCGGGTGCTGTAGCCGAGGCGGGCGGCGAGGCCGGGGACGCCCTCGCGGTCCACGGTTCCGTCGGCGATCAGGCGCATCGCGCGGGCCACCAGGTCGGCCCGCTGGTTCCACTCCGGGGAGCCGGGGCTGGTGTCCGGGCGGCAGCGCTTGCAGGCCCGGAAACCCGCCTGCTGGCAGGCCGCCGCGCTCGGGTAGAACGTCATGTTCTCCGGCTTGGGCGGGACGACCGGGCAGCTGGGCCGGCAGTAGATGCGGGTGGTCAGGACGGCCGTGAAGAACCAGCCGTCGAAGCGCGCGTCCTTGGACTGGACCGCGCGCACACAGCGCTCCGTGTCGGTGTGCATCCCGTTCTGCATACGTCCAGCATCCGATACGGCGCGGGCCGGGGCTGGCGGGAATCCGACGTCAACCTCGCGTGGCCTGCTCCCCTCCCAGGTCACCACGCGTCCGAGGGACGCACAGGGGGACGAAGGGGGGTTACGCGTTTGTGGTGTGACCCCGGGCTTTGTAGCGTCGACCTCCGTGACCCCTCCCGCACCTGCGCACAGCGCCGACTCCCTCCCGGCCCGTCTCGACGCGGCCCGGAGCGACTACGAAGTCCTCCTCACGAAGAAGCTGTCGCTCGACCTGACCCGCGGCAAGCCCTCCGCCCGTCAGCTCGACCTGGCCGCCGAGCTGCTCTCGCTGCCCGGCGACCGCTACACCGCCGCCGACGGCACGGACTGCCGCAACTACGGTGGCGCGGACGGGCTGTTGGAGCTCCGGCAGATCTTCGCCGGGTTCCTCCAGGTCCCGGCCGGGCAGCTGCTCGCCGTGGGCAACTCCAGCCTGGAGCTGATGCACGACTGCCTCGTGCACGCGCTGCTCGGCACGCTGCCCGGGGCCGCACGCCGCTGGGCGGACGAGGAGCGGATCGCGTTCCTGTGCCCTGTCCCCGGGTACGACCGGCACTTCGCGCTGTGCGAGCGCTTCGGCATCGAGATGATCCCGGTGCCGATGACCGCCGAGGGCCCCGACATGGACGCGGTGGAGCGGCTGGTCGCCGAGGACCCCGCCGTGAAGGGCATCTGGTGCGTGCCCAAGTACAGCAATCCGGACGGGACTTGCTACAGCGACGAGACCGTACGGCGACTCGCCGCCATGCCGACGGCCGCGCCCGACTTCCGGATCTTCTGGGACAACGCCTACGCCGTGCACCACCTCACCGACGAGGAGGTGGAGATCGCCGACCTGTTGGCCGCCTGCGCACACAGCGGGCACCCGGACCGGGCCTTCGTCTTCGGGTCCACCTCGAAGATCACACTGGCCGGTGCGGGCGTGGCGTTCTTCGGCTCGTCCCCCGCCAACGTGGCCTGGCTGCGCGGTTGCAGCGCCAAGCGTTCCATCGGCCCGGACAAGGTCAACCAGCTGCGGCACGTGATGTTCCTGCGCGACGCCGACGGGGTGCGCGATCACATGCGCAAGCACCGTGAGCTGCTGCGGCCCAAGTTCGACACCGTGCTGCGCATCCTCACCGAGCGGCTCGGCGGCACCGGCCTCGCGACCTGGTCCACGCCCAAGGGCGGCTACTTCATCACCCTCGACGTGCCCGACGGGTGTGCCGGCGAGGTGGTGCGCCGCGCGGCCGACGCCGGGCTCGCGCTGACACCGGCGGGCGCCACGCATCCGTACCGCGACGACCCCAGGGACCGGACGATCCGGATCGCCCCCTCCTTCCCGGACGCCTCCGAGATCGAGGAGATCATCGAGGGAGTGGCGACCTGCGTACGGCTGGTGGGCTACGAAAAGCTTGCGTCCGAGCGGAGTTGACCCGGTTCGGGTACCGCCCGCCGGACGCTCTCCAGGTGTGCGGAACCTCACGCCCCGGTTACGAATCGCTCAACCTCTGGTTGCGAAGCGGTGCGCAGTCCACGATGGGCACATGACCCTGGCCGAGCGAGCCATGCAGCGCCTGGAAGGCTGGCGCGACCTCAGCGCGGTCCCGGCCAGTTGCGGTACGGGGCGGGCGCTGCGGTCCGCCCACAGCGAGATCGTGCACTTCCACTCCGACCACGATGTGGACCTGCATCTCACGGTCGGGGCCATCCTCCGGTTCCACCACGACCTCAGCGAGTCGACCGCGATCCGGATCATCCCGGGCTCCCGCTGGGTGACCGTCCACCTGGACTGCGAGACGGACGTCGACCTGCTGCTGAGCCTGGTCAGCGTCGCCCTCAAGGCACACGCGGGCGGACCCCCGTCCGGGAGCCCGCCCGCGACCGGCTGCAACTTCCACCGGGTGACCCTCGTGCCGCGAGACGGCGACTAGGACCGGTCCAAAAGGGCCCGGTCCCTAGAACACCGCCGCCGTGTCGTCCTCCCCCTCCTCCAGCAGGTTCGCCGCGGCGCCGACGATGCGGGGGTCGGGGCTGCCGACCACCTCCTCGTCCTTGTCGGCGTAGTCGAAGCGGGCCAGCACGCTGCGCATGGCCTCGACCCGGGCCCGCTTCTTGTCGTTGCTCTTCACCACGGTCCAGGGCGCGTGCTCGGTGTCGGTCTCCCGGAACATGGCGACCTTGGCGGCCGTGTAGTCGTCCCAGCGGTCCAGGGACTCCAGGTCCATCGCGCTGAGTTTCCACTGCCGTACGGGATCCACCTGGCGGATCGTGAAACGGGTGCGCTGTTCACCCTGTGAGACGGAGAACCAGAACTTGATCAGGTCGATGCCGTCGTCCGCCAGCATCCGCTCGAACAGCGGGGCCTGGCGCATGAAACGGCGGTACTCGTCGTCCGAGCAGAACCCCATCACGCGCTCCACGCCCGCCCGGTTGTACCAGGACCGGTCGAACAGCACGATCTCGCCGGCGGTCGGCAGATGCTGGACGTAGCGCTGGAAGTACCACTGACCGCTCTCGCGCTCGCTCGGTTTCTCCAGGGCCACCACGCGGGCGCCGCGCGGGTTCAGGTGCTCGGTGAACCGCTTGATCGTGCCGCCCTTGCCGGCCGCGTCGCGCCCCTCGCAGACGATGACGAGCCGGCGTCCGGTCTCCTTGACCCAGCGTTGCAGTTTCAGCAGTTCTATCTGCTGGAGCCGCTTGTGCCAGTCGTACTCCTTGCGCTCCATCCGCTGTTCGTACGGGTAGTTCTCCCGCCAGGTGTCCACCGTGCTGCCGTCGGGCCGCACCAGCACCGGGTCGTCGGCGTCGGTGTAGTCGACCCGCAGCCCGGTCAGCAGTTCGGTCATCCCGGCCTCCTCTCAAGGGGGTTCAGTGGCTCAGAGGTGATCGGTGGTGATCCGTGGTGATCCGTCGCGCTCAGTGGAACTGCGGCACGATCAGATAGATGCCGTACGCCACGACAGCCGCACACGCGAGAAAGCACAACCCCGCCTGCGTCAGCCCGAGGGCGTGCGTGCCGCCGTCCACCTCGCGGGCGGCCTCGACCCGGGCGAGGCCGAGGATGCCCAGCGCGAAGACGGCGACCACGCCGACGGTCACTCCGACACTCACCGCGAAGACCTCGCCGAGGGCGTTCCAGTCCACACTCATCAGTCGACTCCCTTGACTCAGGCGGCCGTACGGACGTCCGTGGACGCCTCGCCGCGGATGGTGACCTCGTGGGTCTCGTTGACGTTGTTCGCGTGCACGGGGTTGCGGCGCGAGGCGACCACGATGAACAGGGCCACGGCGGCGGCGATCAGCGCGATCAGGGCCGTACCGAGGTTGCCGCCGTGCTTGACGACGGTCGCGGAGAGGCCGCCGACCAGAGCCGCCGCCGGCAGGGTGACCAGCCAGGCGATGACCATGCGGCCGGCCGTTCCCCAGCGCACCTCGGCCAGGCGCCGGCCCAGACCGGCGCCCAGGATGCCGCCGGAGCAGACCTGCGTGGTGGACAGCGCGAAGCCCAGGTGGGCGGAGGTGAGGATGACGGTCGTGGAGGCGGCCTCGGCCGCGAAGCCCTGCGGGGACTGGATGTCGGTGAGGCCCTTGCCCATCGTGCGGATGATGCGCCAGCCGCCGATGTAGGTGCCCAGGCCGATGGCGAGTCCCGCCGCGGTGATGACCCACACCGGCGGACCGGCGTCGTGGCCGAGCGCGCCCACCGAGATCAGGGTCAGGGTGATGACGCCCATCGTCTTCTGGGCGTCGTTCGTGCCGTGCGCGAGGGAGACCAGCGAGGCCGAGGCGATCTGGCCGAGCCGGAAGCCCTTGGTGACCGAGTCCTTGCGGGCGCGGGCGGTGATCTTGTAGGCGAGGTAGGTGGCGAGGAGAGCGGCGATCCCGGCCACGAGCGGGGAGGCCACCGCGGGGATCAGGATCTTCTCCACGACCTTGTCGAAGTGGACGCCGTTGGCGCCCGCGCCGACCCAGACGGCGCCGATCAGGCCGCCGAACAGGGCGTGCGAGGAACTGGACGGCAGTCCCAGCAGCCAGGTCAGGAGGTTCCAGAGGATCGCCCCGACGAGTCCCGCGAAGATCATCCCTGGCGTGACCAGGGTGTCGTCGACGATGCCGCCGGAGATCGTCTTGGCGACCTCCGTGGACAGGAATGCGCCGACGAGGTTGAGGGCTCCGCTGATCAGAACCGCCGTTTTGGGCTTCAGCGCCCCGGTGGCGATGGACGTCGCCATCGCGTTGGCGGTGTCGTGGAATCCGTTGGTGAAGTCGAAGGCCAAGGCCGTGACGATGACGACCGCCACGAGGAACGTGATGTGGTCCATCGTTCGATGGAAGCAACCGAAGGCGTACATTCGGCCAACCGGAGGCCAAATCGAGGCATGGCCCGTGCAACGCCGGTGTGCACACGCCGCTCTCCGCTCCTCGCTCACCCCTTCTTCCACGGCACGCACACACTTCCCTCTCCTTATGGCATGGACCGGTCAAATCTGCGAAGCTTCCCCCGCGATCACGCAAGCGCTACGCGCGTTCCCACGGCCGCCCACCGGAACACCCAGTCCGGCCCGGCGGCCACCGAGCAGGCCGTAATCCCGGCCGCCGTATAAGGAGTTCCGTGTGAGATCGACCCCCCACAAGGCCCTCGCCGCCGGCGTCTTCGCCGTCGCCGCGGTGGCCGCGCTTTCGCTCCCCGTCAGCCCGGCCGCCGCCGCGCCGGCGGCCACCCCGCTCGCCGCCGCCTGCGCCCCCGCACAGGTGGTCACCAACGGCGGCTTCGAGAGCGGCACGTCGTCCTGGACCCCGTCCTCCACGACCGTCATCACCAGCCGCACCGGGCAGAGCGCCCACGGCGGCTCCAGCTTCGCCTGGCTGGACGGCACCGGCGGCACGCACACCGACAGCCTGAGCCAGAGCGTCACGATCCCCTCGGGCTGTGCCAGCGCAACGCTCACTTTCTGGCTGCACATCGACACCGCCGAGACGACCTCGTCGACCGCGTACGACAAGCTCACGGCGAAGATCGGCAGCACGACGCTGGCGACGTACTCGAACCTGAACAAGGCCACCGGCTACGTCCAGAAGTCGTTCGACGTGTCGTCGTTCGCGGGCCAGACCGTGAGCCTCGCCTTCAGCGGCACCGAGGACTCCAGCCTCCAGACGAGCTTCGTCCTGGACGACATCGCGCTGAACACCTCGGGTGACACCGCCCCGCCGGCCGACTCGACGCGCACGCCGGCCGCACCGGCGTACACCGTGAGTCTGACGAGCAACACCGCCGGCACGGTCTGGACCGGCCACGAGAGCACGACCTTCACCAACGCCTCGGCCACCCCGCTCACCGAGGTGTACCTGCGGCTGTGGGACAACTACCACGGCACCTGCTCGGCGATGCCGATCGCGGTCAGCAACGTCACCGGCGGTACGGCGGGCGCCCTCTCGGTCGGCTGCACGGCCCTCCAGATCGCGCTCCCGACCCCGCTCGCCCAGGGTCAATCGACCACGATCGGCTTCGACTTGGGGATCACCGTCCCGAGCGGCGCGGACCGGTTCGGCTACGACGGCGCGTTCAGCATGATCGGCAACGCGCTGCCGGTCCTCGCGATCAAGGACGGCTCGGGCTGGCACCTGGACCCGTACACGAACAACGGCGAGTCCTTCTACTCCCTGGCCGCCGACTTCAAGGTGACCCTGGACCACCCGACCACCCTGCTGGTCCCGGCCACCGGCGCCTCGGTCGACACCCCTGGCACCAGCGGCCGCACGGTGACCACGGCCACCGCGTCCAAGGTCCGTGACTTCGCGTGGGCGGCGGGCCCGTTCACCAAGATCTCGGGCACGTCGACGGCGGGCACCCCGATCAACATCTACTCGGTCACGGGCATCAGTTCGTCCAGCGCCCAGTCGATGCTCACCACCGCCAAGTCCGCGGTCGACGCCCACGCGGGACGCTTCGGCGCCTACCCGTACGGCGAGTTGGACGCCGTCATCGACAACAACTTCTGGTTCGGCGGCATGGAGTACCCCGGCTTCGTCCTCGACCTGGTCAGCACCACGGCCCTCACCCACGAGATCGGCCACCAGTGGTTCTACGGCATCGTCGGCGACGACGAGTACAACAGCCCCTGGCTGGACGAGTCGTTCACCGACTACGCCACCGACCTCGCGCAGGGCCTGACCGGCACGAACTGCTGGAACAACGTCTCCTGGGCCTCCTCGGCGGAGAACATCACCAACTCGATGGCCTATTGGGACACCCACTCGTCCCGCTACTCCACCGTCGTCTACGGCTACGGCAAGTGCGCCCTGCACGACCTGCGCCGCACCCTCGGTGACACCGCGATGGCCAAACTCCTGAAGGACTACGCCACTTCGCACTGGTACGGCGTCTCGACCACGGCCGAGTTCAAGGCGGCCGCCCAGGCCGCGACGACCACGGACCTGACGTCCTTCTGGACGACCCACCGCATCATCGGCTGACGGAAGGGGAGTCGGCGGTGCGGTCGGGGACCGCACCGCCGACTCCCCGCCTGGTCAGACCCGTCGTGTAGGAGCCGCCGCGGTCGGCGGTACGGCGATCCCGCCGGCCTCCGTGCGCCAGGCGTCGGCGAGTTCGGCGGGGAAGCGCCGGCCGCTGCGGGTGAGGACGACACCGGGGGCGAGTTCGACCTCGTCGCCAGGGCGGAAGGACCGGTCGGTCCCCGGCGGCAGCGCCTCCCAGGGACCGGGCGCGCCTCTGCGGCCGGCTCTGCGCATCCGCGTCCCGTAGGTGCTGACGTCGCGGACCAGGACCGTCCCGCCGCGCGCGGAGAGAGCCACATGCCGACGGCTGACCTGCGCGGCGACCTCCGGCGACAGCAGACTGTGCAGGGCGATGCCCTCCGGTCCCGGCAGCCGTCCGACATGCGCCTCGGAACCCTCGTCGAGGGTGTAACGGGCCACGCAGACACGGTCGATGACGACCTTGAGCTGGGCGGCGGCGGGCCTCTGCCCCTCGTCGGCCAGCGGGGTGCCGTGCAGTTCGCAGGTGGGGACCCCGCGCCGCATGCGGGGCAGCAGGACGCGGTCGCCCCGGTGGACGTCGTAGAGCGTGCAACGGGGTTCCGGGCAGCGCCAGTTGCGCATGATGACCTGGGTGAGCGGGGTGCGGGCCGGGCCGAGCAGGCCCTGCTTCTTGAGGGCCGCGAGTTCCATGCGGTAGGAGATCTCGGCCTCCGTGCGCACGCCCATGTCCATGGGGACGACGGCGACCGAGCCGTCGGGGCGCGGCTCGGGTCTGAGGAACTGCCAGGTGTTGCCCTGGATCCACGGGTGTTCGACGCGATGGTCGACGTACTGGTCGCCGGTGACGACGCGGGTACCGGTCATCCGCGCCAGGTCCAGGATCCGCTCGTCGGCGTCGTCGACCTCCTCGACCAGCCCGTCGGCGACCCAACGGCGCAGCCTGCGCACCTCGGCCGGATCGCCGAACTCCCGTTGCCCGCCCAGCAGACTGGTGTCGGCGACCAGGTAGACGGAGACGTCCGGGTCCCCGGTGAGCTCCGTCAACGCCCGCAGGACAAGCGCCAGTCGGTGCAGCGAGCGCGGCCCCCGGGGGCCGATGGAGGTCTGGCGTACGACGTTGGAGAGTTCCAGCAGATAGTCGGCGCCCTCCGCCGAAGGGGCCAGATGATGTTCCATACGCACGCCCTCACAGTCCGGCGGAACCTGCCAACTGCCTTGATTCTCCTCGATCTTCGCCCATTTTCCTTGATCCCCTCGGATACTTCCCGATGACCGGCTTGCGCCGGTACGATCACACGCCTGGCGAGGGGGGTTGTACATCTTGAACAGTGCTGGAAACGGTGGCCACTTGAGACCGCTTGGCCCCGACGACCCGCAGGACGTTGCCGGTTACCGGCTGCTCGCCCGGATCGGCGAGGGCGGCATGGGTTCCGTCTACCTCTCGCGCACGCGCGGAAACCAGCCGGTCGCCCTGAAGGTGATCCGCCGGGAGTACGCCCAGGACGAGGAGTTCCGCCGCCGCTTCGAGCAGGAGGCGACCTCCGCCCGCCGGGTGCAGGGCTACCACATCGTCCCGGTCGTCGACCACGACACCACCGGGCCACAGCCCTGGCTCGCCACCGTCTACGTCCCCGGCCTCGCCCTGGACCGGGTCCTCGCCCTGCACGGGACGCTCCCGCTGCCCACGGTGCTCCAGCTGACGGGCTGCGCGGCGGAGGCGCTGCACGCCGTGCACAAGGCCGGTGTGATCCACCGGGACATGAAGCCGAGCAACATCCTCATCGGCTCCGACGGCCCCTGGATCATCGACTTCGGCATCGCGCGGGCCGCCGACGCCACCCAGCTCACGCGCAGCGGCGGGCTGATCGGCACCCCGCAGTTCATGTCGCCGGAGCACGCGAACGGGCAGGAGCAGACCCCGGCCGCCGACGTCTTCTCCCTCGGCCTGATCGCCGCCGTGGCCGCGACCGGCCGCCATCCGTACGGTGACTCCGGGGCCATCACGCTGGCCACGAAGATCGCCAACACCGAGTTCCGGCCGCCGGACCTGACGTCGTATCCCGAACCGCTGCGCACGGTCCTGGAACGCACGCTGGCGGCCGACCCCGCCGCCCGACCCTCCCCTTCCGAACTGGCCGCTCTGTGCGAGGAGTTGGCCGAGCGGCCGTTGCGGGACTTCACCGGCTGGCTGCCGGAGCCGGTCGCGGCGGACATCGCCCGACAGGAGCAACTCGCGGGCGAGCAGGGGGCATTGGAGGGTGCAGGGAATCCCGCGAGCACCTCCGCGGAGACCGGCGTGCCCGCGGGTTCGGGCGACTCCGCAGGAGCGGCGGGCGCGACGACCGTACCGCCCGGCAGCGGGTCTCGCGGTACCGTGCCGCCCAACTCCCCATCGCCCGGCGGATATACGCCCACCCACACGCCGGCATCCGACCAGCCGACGCAGCACGCCCCGACGCGCCCGCCGCAGCCCGCCTCCGGCCCGGCACCCTCGTTCCCGTCCGGGGCGCCGCCCACCTCCCCGCCCTCGGTCACGGCACCGGCACCGGCACCGGCCCGCAGCCGGACCCCGCTGGTGGTCGGCGCCGCCGCGCTGGCCGTGGTGGTCGTAGGGGCGGCCGCCTGGGTCTTCACCCGTGACGACGACAAGGACACCGGCGCGAAGGGCGGCGCCGGGCGGACAGCCTCGTCGGGGCCCACCGGCACCACCGCGTCACCCTCCACGAGTTCGACGGCCGGCGGCTACACCGTGGTCTTCAAGGACAAGCCGCTCACCCTGCGCGCCCAGTTCACGACGGGCCGCAGCTCGTACACCAACGTCGACCTGGACTCGCCACAGATCGACACCCACGCCTCCAGCTCGACGACCGGGGCCGAGCTGCAGTACGCGGAGTGGGGCACCACCCACACCCTGAACCTCGTGACGACCACGGGAAAGAGCGCGGGCCCCACCCCCGAGCAGTGCGCCGAGGGCGCGGCGGCGAACGCGCTGCCCTCCCAGCTCGCCGGCACCGACCAGGGCAAGGAACTGACCAAGGGCACGCTGCTGTGCACCGTCACCGATGAGAAGAACCTGGCCATGCTCAAGATCACGGATGTCGTCCTCCAGAAGGACTCGTCCGGCTACACCGCACGCGACTACGTCACCGAGCTGACCCTCTGGAAGACGGCCTGACCGTCGAGCTGGAGGACCGCTTCGCAGTCGCTTCGGGCAGCGGCTCACCGGGCTCGTAGGCGGCGCCGTCGGCTCGATTACCCTTCCGCCATGACCAGCAACGGAAGCCGCCCGCGCGATCACTCGGTGCAGTCCGTCGACCGGGCGGTGTCGATCCTCCAGGTGCTGGCCACGCGGGGGCCCAGCGGCGTGACCGAGATCGCCGAGGAGCTGGGCGTCCACAAGTCGACCGTGTTCCGGCTGCTGGCGACGCTGGAGTCACGGGGTCTGGTCGAGCAGGACACCGAGCGCGGGCGGTACCGCATCGGGTACACGATGGTCGAACTCGCGGCCGGGGCGAGCACGGTGAACGACCTGTCCCTGCTGAGCCGTCCCGTCTGCCAGGAACTGGCCGCGGCCGCCGGTGACACCGTGAACGTGGCGATCCACGACGGGCACGACGTGATCAGCATCGACCAGGCGATCGGCGCGGCGGCGATCACGAGCATCGACTGGGTCGGCAGGCGCACCCCGATGCACGCCACCGGGGCGGGCAAGCTGTTCATGGCGCACATGCCCCCCGGCCAGGTCGCGGAGATCCTCGCGCGCGGGGTCGAGAAGTACACCCCGCACACCCTCGTCGACCCGGCGCCCCTCGCGGCGGCGCTGGAGACGATCCGCGAGCGGGGCTACGCGACCACCAGCGAGGAGCACGAGATCGGGCTGGCCGTCATCGCCGCCCCGATCCGTGCCCTGGACGGCAGGGTGATCGCGGCCGTGACCCTGTCCGGGCCGACCTTCCGCATCAACGAGGACACCGTGCCCGGACTCGCGGAACAGGTGCTGGCGGCGGCGGCGAAGATCTCCTGGCGCCGGGGGTACGTGAAACGCGGCTGAGCGCTGAGCGCACGGCGAGTTAACACGGCGGGCTCTTGACGGGTGGGGATTTCCAGCTCCACCATTTGTTTCGTATCGCGGAGCTGTTTCGCATAGCGAAACCATCCGCTCGGAGCTCTCCTGAGGAGCTGCTGTGCCCTCACCCGCCGCTGTGCCCTCACGCGTCCTGGACCCCCTGCTCCAGCCCTTCCGGCTCAAGCACCTCACCCTGCGCAACCGGGTGGTCAGCACCTCCCACGAACCGGCGTTCGGCGAGGACGGGCTGCCCAAGGACCGCTACCGGGCCTACCACGTGGAGAAGGCGCGGGGCGGGGTCGGCCTCACGATGATCGGCGGCTCGGCGGTCGTCTCGCCCGACAGCCCGCCGGCGTTCGGCAACCTGCTCCTGTACCGCGACGACATCGTGCCGTGGCTGCGCCGGCTCGCCGACGACGTGCACGAGGCCGGGGCCGCGGTGATGTGCCAGGTCACCCATCTGGGCCGCCGTACCAGCAACTTCACCGGCGACTGGCTCCCGGTGGTGTCCGCCTCGGCGCTGCGCGAACCCGCGCACCGCGCCTTCCCGAAGGCCGCCGAGTCCTGGGACCTGGACCGGATCGTCGCCGACTACGCGGCCGCGGCGGTCCGTTGCCGGGAGGGCGGCCTCGACGGCATCGAACTGGAGGCGTACGGCCACCTGTTGGACAGCTTCCTGTCCCCCGCGACCAACCATCGCGACGACGAGTGGGGCGGGAGCCTGGAGAAACGCATGGCGTTCCCGCGCCGGGTGATCCGTGCCGTCCGCGAGGCCGTCGGCCCGGACTTCGTCGTCGGCATCCGGATGTCGCTCGACGAGGCGCACCCCGGCGGCCTCCCCGGTCTCGCCTTCGAGGAAGCGCTCACCGCCGCCGAGCAATACACCGCCGACGGCATCGACTTCCTCAGCGTCATCCACGGCTCCATCGAGAGCGACGCGTCCCTGGCGAAGGCCATCCCGTCCATCGGTACCCCCCCTCGGGCCGTACCTGGACTTCACCGGCGAGATAAAACGACGCCTCTCCGTCCCGGTGATGCACGCGGCCCGCATCGCCGACGTCGCCACCGCGCGGCACGCCCTGCGCGAAGGACTGCTCGACCTGGTCGGCATGACCCGCGCGCAGATCGCCGATCCGCACCTGGTCGCCAAGGTGACGGCCGGCCAGGAGGACCGCATCAGGCCCTGCGTCGGGGCGAGTTACTGCCTGGACGCGATCTACGACTCGGGTGACACCAAGTGCATCCACAACCCGGCCGTCGGCCGTGAACTCCACGTACCGCACCTGATCTCCCCCACAATCGGCCGACGCAGGAAGGCAGTTGTCGTCGGAGGGGGCCCGGCCGGCCTGGAAGCGGCGCGCGTCCTCGGCGAACGCGGCCATGACGTCGTCCTGTTCGAGGCGGGCGACCGGCCCGGCGGGCAGCTCAGGCTCGCCGCGTCGAACCCGCGCCGGGCCGACCTGATCCAGATCGTCGACTGGCGCCTCGCCGAGTGCGAACACCTCGGCGTCGACCTGCGCCTGGGCACGTACGCCGAGGCCGACGACGTCCTCGCCGAACACCCCGACCTCGTGATCGTCGCCACCGGCGGCCTGCCCGACCGCAGCTTCCTCACCGCCGGCGAGGACCTGGTCTCCGACACCTGGGACGTGATGACGGGCTCGCTGCGCCGACCGCGCGGCGAGATCCTGGTCTACGACGACCACGGCGGCTACCCGGCGATGGACGCCGTGGAGGTCCTCACCGCGTCACCCGGCGTCCGGATCGAGTACGTCACCCCGGAGCGCACCCTCGCCCCCGACGTCGGCAGCATGAACTCCCCCGCCTATCTACGGGCGTTCGCGAAGCACGACGTCACGACCACACTCGCCCGGCGGCTGCGCTCCGTACGCCGGACCGGGGACGGGCGGCTCACCGCGACCCTCTACAGCGAGTACACCGAGGCCGGGACCGAGCGGACCGTGGACCACGTGATCGTGGAGCACGGCACCCTGCCGAACGACGAGCTGTACGTCGGACTCCTCCCCGGCTCGGCCAACCTCGGCGAGGTCGACCACCGCGCCCTGCTGGCGTACGAGCGGCAGTCGGTGGTCCGCAACGAGGCGGGCCGCTACCAGCTGTTCCGCATCGGCGACGCCGTGGCCGCCCGTACCGTCCACGCCGCGGTCTACGACGCGCTGCGGCTGTGTCTGCCGGTCTGAACTCCCTTGCTCCCACGCCGACTTCCGAGCCCTGTCGGAGAGATGAGATGAACCCAGTGACAGCCGCTGCCGCTGCCGAGGTGTGCTCCCCCGCCGACCTCATTGCCCGCCGCCCCGTCGGACAGAGCCTCGAAGCCCCGTTCTACGTGGGCCAGGAGTTCTTCGACCTCGACATCGAGGCCGTCTTCGCCCGGAGTTGGCTGTTCGTCGCCGCCGAGGCGGAGCTTCCCGAGCCCGGCGACTACGTGACGGTCGACATCGGGTCGTACTCGGTCATCGTCGTGCGGGACGACGACGAAGACGTGCGGGCCTTCCACAACGTCTGCCGCCACCGCGGCGCGCGCGTCCTCACCGAGGAGCACGGCTCGGTGGGCAACATCGTCTGCGGGTACCACCGTTGGACGTACGGCGTGGACGGCAGGCTGCTGCACGCCGAGTCCCAGGCGCCCGGCTTCGACCCGTCGTGCTTCGGACTGCGCACCGTGCACGCGCGCACGGTGGCCGGGCTGGTCTTCATCTGCCTGGCCGACGAGCCGCCCGCCGACTTCGACGAGGTCGCCGCCCGCATCGAGCCGTACCTCGCCCCGCACAACCTCGCCAGGGCGAAGGTGGCCACGCAGATCGACCTGGTCGAGAACGGCAACTGGAAGCTGACCATGGAGAACAACCGGGAGTGCTACCACTGCGTGGGCCACCCCGAGCTCCAGGCCTGCTACTTCCCCATCTACGGCTACCAGGAGAAGGACATCCCGCCCGCGCTGCGCCCCGCCTACGAGCGCTTCCTGCTGGCCGACGCCGAGGCCCGGAAAACCTACGACGCGTTGGGCCTGCCGTATGCCGAGATCGAGGAACTGGACACCCGGCCCACCGGTTTCCGCATCCAGCGCGAACCCCTCGACCTGGCCGGGGAGTCCTACACCCCGGACGGCACGGCCGCGTGCGAACGGCTGCTGGCGGACTTCCCCACGGCACGCCTGGGCCGGCTGTCGATGCACCTCCAGCCCAACTCCTGGTTCCATTTCATGGCCGACCACGCGATCACGTTCTCCACGATCCCGCTCGGCCCCGACCGCACTCTCGTCCGCACCACCTGGCTCGTGCACGCCGACGCCGTGGAAGGGATCGACTACGACCTCGACACGATGACGAAGGTGTGGAAGGCCACGAACGACCAGGACGCGGTGCTGGTGGCCCGCGCCCACCAGGGCATCGGCAGCCCGGCCTATCTGCCGGGCCCGTACGGCCCGACGGAGGAACAGGTCGAGGCGTTCGTCAACTGGTACGTGACCCGGCTCAGGTCACACCTGGAGCTCCAGCCATGAGCGAGACCGAAGAGCTGCTGGTCTGCCGTCAGGTGCACCCGCTCACGCACGACGTCACCACGTTCGTCTTCGAGTACGCCGAGCCCCGGCTGTTCCGGCACGACCCGGGCCAGTTCCTGACGCTGGCCCTCGACATCGACGGACGACCGGTCCAGCGCTGCTACACCATCTCCTCGTCGCCCACCCGCCCCTTCCTGCTCTCGATCACGGTGAAGCGCATCCCGGGCGGACTCGTGTCGAACTGGCTGCACGACCACCTCCGGCCCGGCGACACCGTGCGGGCGCACGGACCGCTCGGCGAGTTCAGCACGGCCCGGCATCCGGCGCCCAAGTACCTGTTCCTGTCCGGGGGCGTCGGGGTGACGCCGTCGATGTCGATGACCAGGACGCTGTACGACCTGGCCGACCCCGCCGACGTGGTGTTCGTGCACAGCGCGCGTACCCCGGCGGACATCGTCTTCCGCCACGAACTCGACCTCATCGCCGCGACCGCGCCCAACATCCGGGTGGTCCACATCTGCGAGGAGGACCGCCCGTACGCCCCCTGGGGCGGATACCGCGGCCGCCTGACGATCGAGACGCTCCGGCAGGTCGCGCCGGACTTCCACGATCGCGAGGTCTTCACCTGCGGTCCCGCCCCCTACATGGCCGCCGTACGGCACATGCTGGCGGACGCGGGCCTCGACATGGACCGCTACCACGAGGAGAGCTTCACCTTCGAGACACCGCCCCCGCAGGACGACACCTCACGGGCCGCCGCCACGGATGCCGGTTTCAAGGTCGAGTTCACCCGCAGCGGCCGCACCCTCGACTGCGACGCCGACACCTCGCTCCTCGCCGCCGCCTCCCGGGCCGGCCTCAGCCTGCCCGCCTCGTGCGCCCAGGGCATGTGCGGCACGTGCAAGGCGACCCTGCTCTCCGGCTCCGTCGACATGCAGCACAACGGAGGCATCCGGCCACGCGAGATCACCCAGAACAAGATCCTGCTCTGCTGCTCGAAACCGCTGGAGGACGTCGTGATCGACGCCTGAGGACGCGAGCCGGGCGGCCGGGCCACGGCTGTCGGTCAGCGGACCTGCCGGCCGAACGCCTCGTACGCCGCCTCGTCGAACAGCACGAACGTGACCTCCTCGACCGACGTCTCCGCCGCCCGCACGGTCTCTACGGCGATCCGCGCCGCGTCGTCCATCGGCCAGCCGAAGATCCCGGCCGAGACGGCGGGGAACGCGACCGTAAGGGCGCCGAGTTCGTCGGCGACGCGCAGGGACTCGCGGTAGCAGGAGGTCAGCAGCTCCGAGCGGTCCTCCTCGCGGGAGTAGACCGGGCCCACGGTGTGGATCACCCACCGCGCGTCCAGCTCGCCCGCGGTCGTCGCGACCGCCTTCCCCGTCGCCAGGCCCTTGCCGTAGTGCGAGGCGCGGAGCTTACGGCAGTCCGCGAGGATCGCCGGGCCGCCCCGGCGGTGGATCGCGCCGTCGACTCCTCCGCCGCCCAGGAGGGAGGAGTTGGCCGCGTTGACGATCGCGTCGGCGGTCTGGCGGGTGATGTCGCCCCGGACGAGGGTGATGGTGGTCATGACTGCCGCAGTCGTCGCCAGACGGCCTTCGCCGCGTTGTGTCCCGACATGCCGTGCACACCGGGGCCCGGCGGGGTCGCCGAGGAGCAGATGAAGACGGCCGGGTGCGGGGTGCCGTAGGGAGAGAGGGAGAGTTTGGGGCGCAGCAGGATCTGGAGTCCGGAGACCGCGCCGGTGCCGATGTCGCCGCCCACGTAGTTGGCGTTGCGGGCGGCGAGTTCGGGTGGGCCCGCGGTCGCCCGGGCCAGGACGCGGTCGCGGAAACCCGGGGCGAAGCGCTCCAGTTGGCGTTCCAGGGCGTCCGTGAGGTCGCCGGTCCAGCCGCTGGGGACGTGGCCGTAGGCCCAGAAGACCTGTTTGCCGGCCGGGGCCCGGGTGGGGTCGACGATGCTGGGCTGCACGGTGATCAGGAACGGCCGCTCGGGGGCGCGGTTCTCGCGGGACGCGGCGCGCAGGGCGTTGCCGATCTCCGTGCTGTCGGCGCCGATCTGCACGGTGCCGGCGGTGCGCGCTTCCTTGGCGGTCCAGGGCACCGGGCCGTCCAGCGCGTAGTCGACCTTGAAGACGCCCGCGCCGTAACGGTAGTTCTCGTAGTAGTTCCCGAAGCCCGCGATCTTCGCGAGGGCGGTGGGCGAGGTGTCGAAGACGTAGGCGCGGGCCGGCGGGAGGTCGTCGAGGCGCTTGACCTCGTAGTCGGTGTGGATCTCGCCGCCGAGGTCCTTCAGGTACGCGGCCAGGGCGTCCGAGATGGACTGGGAGCCGCCGCGCGCCACCGGCCAGCCACGCGCGTGTGCCGCCAGGGCGAAGACCAGGCCGATCGCACCGGTGGCGAAGCCGCTGAGCGGGGCCATGACGTGTCCGACGAGTCCGGCGAACAGGGTCTTGGCGCGCTCGTCCTGGAAGCGGCCGGTCAGCCAGGTCGAGGGGGGCAGGCCGGCCAGGCCGAAGCGGGCGAGGGTGACCGGGTCGCGTGGCAGCGCGGTGCGCGGCAGGGACATGAAGTCGCGGACCAGCGTGTCCCACTTGGGGAGGAAGGGCTCGACCAGCCTGCGGTACGCCCCCGCGTCACGCGACCCGAAGGAGGCGGCCGTCTCCGCGACCGACCGCGACAGCACGGCCGCGCTGCCGTCGGTGAACGGGTGCGCCATGGGCAGCTCGGCGTGCAGCCACTCCAGGCCGTAGCGCTCCAGGGGCAGGGCGCGGAACGCCGGGGAGTTGATACCGAGCGGGTGCGCCGCCGAGCAGGGGTCGTGCCGGAAGCCGGGGAGGGTGAGCTCCTCCGTGCGGGCGCCTCCGCCCACGGTGTCCCGTGCCTCGAACACGGCCACGGAGAAGCCGCGCCGGGCCAGCTCCACGGCAGCCGTCAGTCCGTTCGGCCCCGCACCCACCACGACCGCATCGAGCATCGACGGCACCTTCGGACCCCTTCGTCAGCCGATGGCAACTCGGGCTCAGGATATGCCGCGGGACTGACACTCCCGGGGTCAGCCCTCCAGGTGAGCGCAACCCGTGACCCTACGACGCCCTCAGCAGCTCCATCACGCGCCGCGCGGTCGCCGCGTCCCGGGCCGCCGTGAACGGCAGCGCGTTGCCTCCCGTGATGCGGAACGGCTCTCCGGTGAGCGTGAGGTGGGCGCCGCCCGCCTCCTGGACGAGGAGCAGTCCCGCCGCGTGGTCCCAGGCGGCCTCCCAGGAGAAGGCCGTGGCGTCCAACTCGCCCCGGGCGACGGCGAGGTACTCAAGGCCGGCCGAGCCGCACGGGCGCGTGTGCACACCGTCCGTCCACAGGCCGAGCAGGGAGCGCTTCTGGGCGTCCGTCGTGTAGTCCGGGTGGGAGGTGGCCACTTCCAGGTCCCGGGCGGGATCCGGGGAGCCGGAGCGCAGCCGTACGCCGTCGAGGAAGGCGCCGCCGCCCTTGACGGCCGTGGCGATCTGGTCGCGGGCGGGCGCGTACGTCCAGGAGGCGAGCAGCTCCCCGTGCCGGGCGAGCGCGACCAGGGTGCAGAAGCCGGTCTCGCCGCGCACGAACTGCCGTGTCCCGTCGACCGGGTCGACGATCCAGACCGGGGCGTCGCCCTGTATCGCCTCGTACGTCTCCGGGTCGGCGTGCACCGCTTCCTCACCGACCACGACGGAGCCGGGCAGGAGGGAGCCGAGCACCTTCGTCAGATACCGCTCGGCGTTGCGGTCGGCGTCCGTGACCAGGTCGTGCGGGCCGCTCTTCTGGTCGATCTCGTGCGCGGCGAGCTGCCGGAAGCGGGGCATGATCTCGGTGGCCGCCGCCTGGCGGACTGCTTCTTCGACGTCGGCCGTGTGCTGTACGAGAAACTCGTCGATGGTTTCGGTGTCTTCGATCATGCCTCCATGAGAGCACGCGTCACTGACAATCCCCACCCGCCCGGTGCACTCCGGGTGGAATCACCATGAACACCCGGGTTCGGGATCACCGTCCCACGGCGTATCCCTGCATGCCCCGGGGATTCGCCGCCGCCGACAGGATCCCGGCCGCCGGATCCCGGGCGACCGCGCACAGCCGCCCCTCGGACCAGGCGTCGCCGACGGTCACGTCATGTCCGCGTCGCCGCAGCTCCTCCACCACGGCGGCGTCCATGCGGGACTCGACCGTCACGCTCCCCGGCCGCATGCCGCGCGGGTAGAAGGAGCCGGGGAAGCTGTCGTTGTGCCAGTTCGGGGCATCGATCGCGCCCTGGAGGTCGAGGCCGCCGCGTGCCTTCGCGCGCGTGGCGACCGCGAGGAAGAAGTGCAGCTGCCACTGGTCCTGCTGGTCCCCGCCGGGAGTGCCGAACGCCAGGACCGGCACTCCGTCGCGCAGGGCGATCGACGGGGTGAGCGTGGTGCGCGGACGGCGGCCCGGGGCAAGGGAGTTGGGCAGGCCGGGCTCCAGCCAGGCCATCTGGAGCCGGGTGCCGAGAGGGAAGCCCAGCTCGGGCACCACCGGGTTGGACTGCAACCAGCCGCCGCTGGGCGTGGCCGCGATCATGTTGCCCCAGCGGTCGACGACATCGAGGTGGCAGGTGTCGCCCCGGGTACCACCGTCGGCGGCGACCCGCGCGACGGTCGGCTCCCCCGCGCCCATCGGGTCGAAGCCCGACTCCTTGGGCGCCACCACGCGCGCGTGCTCGCACAACCGTGGGGCGCGCCCTCCGGGGCTGCCGGGCCGCAGCTCGTACGACGCCTTCTCGCCTGTCAACTCCCGCCGCGCCGCGTTGTAGTCCGCCGACAGCAGCTCGCCCAGCGGTACGGCGTCCGGATCCGCGTCGCCGTACCAGGCCTCCCGGTCGGCCATCGCGAGCTTGCAGCCCTCGATGAGCAGATGGACGTAGTCGGCGGACCCGTAGGCCGGCAACTCGGTCGGGAGCAGGGCGAGTTGCTGGAGGAGGACCGGGCCCTGACTCCAGGGGCCGGCCTTGCACAGGGTCCAGCCGTTCCAGTCGTACGTCGCCGGCGCCTCGTAGGACGCGGACCAGGAGGCCAGGTCGGCGGCCGTGAGCGTGCCGGTGTGGCGCTCGCCGCTGGTGTCCATGGTGGGCCGTCCGGCCTGCCGTACGAGGGCCTCGGCGATGAACCCGGACCGCCACACCTCCCGCGCCGCCTCGATCTGGGCCTCCCGGTCCCCTGTTCCGGCGACCTCGGCGAGGAGTCGCCTCCAGGTGGCGGCGAGGGCGGGGTTGCGGAACAGCTCGCCGGGCCGGGGCGCCTTCCCGCCGGGCAGGTACACGTCCGCCGACGAGGTCCACTCCGTCTCGAACAGCTCCCGTACGGCCTCGACGGTCGCCCCGACGTTCTCCACGCACGCGTGGCCGTCCTCGGCGTACCCGATGGCGTACTTCAGGACGTCGGCCAGGGACTTCGTGCCGTGGTCGCGGAGGAGCAGCATCCAGGCGTCGAAGGCGCCGGGGACGGCCGCCGCGAGGGGTCCCGTACCGGGTACGAGATCCAGACCGAGTCCCCTGTAGTGGTCGATCGTCGCGCCTGCGGGTGCGACGCCCTGTCCGCACAGGACGCGCACCTCGCCGCCCGCCGGGGCCAGCAGGATGGGCACCTCGCCGGCGGGTCCGTTGAGGTGCGGTTCCACCACATGCAGGACGAACGCCCCGGCGACGGCGGCGTCGTACGCGTTGCCGCCGTCCTCCAGGACGGCCATCGCCGACTGCGAGGCCAGCCAGTGGGTGGAGGACACCATGCCGAAGGTGCCCTGGAGCGTGGGGCGGGTGGTGAAGTACATATCTCACCTCGGTAGTTCGCGCGCGTGCGCCGGGGCTCGGCTCCGGTCGCCCTGGTCGGGCAGCAGACTATCGACCAGGGGCGTTCACCCTTCGCCGCCCTACTTCGCGGGAGCGAACACGCGTTGGGCCGCGACGACCGCCCCGCCCCGTGCCCACTCCTCGAACGGCAGGGGACGGACCACGAGATCGCAGTCCACCGCGGCACCGAAGGCGTGGTCCACGAAGGCCTGCCGGATGTGGTCGGCGAACAGGTCGTAGGAGGCGACGCCCTCGCCGGAGATGATGATCCGCTCCGGTCCGATGAGGTTGGCGACGCAGGCCAGGGCGAGGCCCACGGCGTGTCCGGCACGGGCGAAGACGGTCCGGACGGCGGAGTCTCCGGTGTGTGCGAGGCGGATCGCGCCGTCCATGGTCAACTCCGCGTCGCCGGTGGCCTGTCGGGCCTGCTCGACGATCGCGTGGGTGGAGGCGACGGCCTCCACGCACCCGGTGTTGCCGCAGGTGCAGACCCGGTCGGTGCCGCTCACCGGCAGGTGCCCCACCTCGCCCGCCACGCCGTGCGCTCCGGAGACCACCCGGCCGGCGACACAGAGCCCGGCGCCGATGCCGGCGCCGACGGTGACCAGGGCGAAGATCGACAGCCCGACACCGGCGCCGAACCACTGCTCGGCCACGGTCAGAGCCCGTACGTCGTTCTCGATGACCGTCGGTGTCCCGGTGGCCGTCTCGACGAGTTGGGCGAGCGGCACCCGGCGCCAGTCGAGGAAGGGCGAGTACTGGACCGTGCCCAACTGGCTGTCCACGTCGCCGGAGATGGTGACCCCGATGCCGTGGAGGCCGGTGGTGCCCTCCAGGTTCGCCGCCGTGCGCAGTTCGTCGACCAGCCGGGCGATGGCCAGCACCACGGTGCCCACGTCGCGTGAGTCGAGGCGGACGCGCCGGGAGGCGAGCGGACGGGCCGTCAGATCGGCCAGTACGCCGATGAGTTCCTCGCCGGTGACCTTCACACCGGCGAACAGGGCGCGTTCGGGCCGCACGGCGACCGGGGTCGCCGGGCGGCCGTTCGTCCGCTCGGTGACGGGTCGGCCGCCCTCGGCGATCCAGCCGTCGGCCATGAGCGAGGTGGCCACTTTGGTGACGGCTCCCGGGGTCAGCCCGGTCCGCCGGCCGATGTCGGCGCGACTCAGCGGACCGTGCTGGAGCAGGGTCTGCAGGACGAGTGCGGCCGCGGGTGGCTGGTCGGCGAGGGTCATGAGGCGACGTTACCTTTCCTTTGGAAAGTAAGACAAGGGCTATACATCGGCCCTATCGGCCTGAAACCGCAGGTCATTCACCAACAGGTGGCCGAAACCCCCCACCAGGCCCCACAAAGGTCGGAGTTTTCTAGGCCCGGACTATGTTGACGCTGGAAGGAAACTAAGCCTAGATTCGCCGCACTCCTCGTCGGGGCGGACGGGACAGTCCTGCGCCGGTGAGGAGTGTGTGGCCCCCACCCACTCGCCCGTTGGTCCCAGCGAACCCTCTCGGTGATGTCCCGGGACGACCACCACCGAGAGGCTCACCGCACCTCGACACCTCAGGCGGGAACCCGCCTGCAGCCGCGCCCTGACGGAGTACACACATGCCTCGTCCAGCTCGATCCACACGTCTGAGAACCCTCACCTGCCTCACCGCGCTCACGGCGGCGCTCGTCGTGCCCGCCTCCGCACGGGCCTCGACCGCCGCGGACGCCTCGGGGGCCCAGGCGTCCGGTGCCACGAGCACGCCCCTCGTGGCCGCCAAGCCGTACATGGGCTACAGCACCTGGAGCGTCGAATCCACCAACTTCCCCGGCTACGGCGGGGACTGGCTCACCGAGGCGCACGTCCTCCAGCAGGCCGGCGTGCTGTCCTCGAAGTTGAAGTCGCACGGCTACAACTACGTGAACGTGGACGCAGGTTGGAACGACGCCAAGGGCGACGCCTACGCCCGGCCGACCCCGAACCTGACGAAGTTCCCGCACGGGATGAAGTACCTCGCGGACCAACTCCACAGCAAGGGACTGAAGTTCGGCCTCTATCTGGCCGTCGGCCTCTACCAGCAGGCGTACAACGACGGCAAGACGCCCATCTACAACGCCCCGGGCTGCACCACCAAGGACATCGTCTACCCGGACCTGCGCAAGACCAGCGGCTGGGACGACGTCTCCTACCAGCTGAACTTCGCCAGCCCCTGCACCACCAAGTACATCCAGTCCGAGGCCGACCAACTGGCCTCCTTCGGCGTCGACTTCCTCAAGATCGACGGGGTGGGCCCCGGCTCCAACCAGGGCGACGCGGCGCACGACAACGTCCCCGACATCCAGGCGTGGCACACCGCCCTGAAGAACACCGGGCGGCCCATCGAGCTCACCCTGTCCTGGTCGCTGAGCCACAACCAGGCCGACGTCTGGAAGGCCAACTCCAACGGCTGGCGGGTCGACACGGACGTCGAGTGCTACTGCGACACCCTGGTGACGTGGAACAACTCCGTGAAGGCGCGCTGGAACGACGTCGTGCCGTGGATCGACGACGCCGGGCCGGGGCACTGGAACAACCTCGACTCGCTCGACGTGGGCTCGGACGTCATGGACGGCGTCAACCAGACCGAGCGGCAGAGCTACATGACGCTGTGGGCCATCGAGGCAGCGCCGCTGTACATCGGTGACGACCTCACCAAGCTCGACAAGTACGGCCTGAAGCTGCTCACCAACGACGAGGTCATCGCGGTCGACCAAGCGGGCAACCCGGCCCGGCCGGTCAGCCAGAAGACCCCCCAGCAGGTCTGGTACTCCCGTGACACGGACGGCAGTTACACCGTGGCCCTGTTCAACCTGGGCAAGGGCTACTCGGACGTGACCGCCGACTTCAGCGACCTCGGCATCAGCGGCAAGGCCAAGGTCCGCGACCTCTGGAGCCACAAGAACCTCGGCTCGGTCAGCGGCAAGTTCACCGACAACCTGGCCCCGCACGGCTCGCGTCTGCTGCGCATCACGCCTCCCAGCACCGGCAGCCACCCGGGTGTGCCGCTCAACGTGCACGGCACCGCGTCGACGGCCGGCAGCGTCTCGCTCGCCTGGAGCGCGGTGAACTCCGGTACGAAGACCACCGGTTACGACGTGTACGCCAACGGCACCAAGAAGGCCACCGTCACCGGCACCTCCGCCACCGTGAGCGGTCTGAAGGCGGGTACCGCCTACTCCCTCACCGTGGTCGCCCACGACGCCAAGGGCCGAACGTCCGCCCCCAGCAAGGGAGTTGACGTCACCACCCCGGCGGCCGGCGGGCCGGTGTCGTACGAGGCGGAGGCCTCCGGGAACACCCTCAGCGGCAACGCCTCCGTGGGCGACTGCTCCGCGTGCTCGGGCGGCAAGAAGGTCGGCAACCTCGGCGGCACCGGAACCCTGGCGGTCAACCACGTCACCGCGCCCCGCGACGGCACCTACCTGATGAAGGTCGACTACACAGACGGCGACACCGGCCGCACGATGATCATCACCGCGGGTGGCACCTCCTTCCAGCAGTTCCTGCCGGGCAGCAACGACAACAACTGGGGCCGGCCGAGCTCGATCACCGTGCCCGTCCAGCTGAAGGCCGGCGACAACACGATCACCTTCGGCAACGCCTCGGACTACGCCTCCGACGTGGACCGCATCACCCTCTGACCGTCGTCCGTCCGACCTGACCAGCCTCCAACCGACCGACATCCGAGGAGAGTTCCGTGGTGGTCACATCACAGAGCGAGCCCAAGACGCCGACCCCACCGCCGTCCGCCGCGGTGACCACCACGGCCACCGCCTCCGGCTCGACCCCCCACGTCCGCACGACCCGTTCGGCCCGCAGGGCGAGCCGCTACGCGCCGACCAGGTCCGCGGCGGCCCGCCGCCGCGACCTGCCGGTCGCCCTCCTGCTGATCATTCCCTCCGTCGTCGGATTCGCCGTCTTCTACGCCTATCCGACCCTGCGCGGCATCTACCTCAGCTTCACCGACTTCCATGTCCTCACCCCGCCGGACTGGGTGGGACTGGCCAACTTCCACCAGATGTTCGGCGACGACGTCTTCTGGCACTCCCTGCTCGTCACCGTCTACTTCGTCATCCTGGCCGTCGTCTTCGGCACCCTGGCCTCCCTGGTGACGGCCGTGGTGCTGCACCGGGTGACCAAGTCGTCCGCGCTGCGCGGCGTCATCCTGCTGCCGTTCCTGATCTCCAACGTCATCGCCGCGCTGGTGTGGCAGTGGATGCTCGACCCGTCCCTCGGTGTCGTCAGCCTCGTCCTGCAGCATCTGACCGGCCACTCCATCCTCTTCTTCGGCAGCAGCGGCTGGGCCGTACCGTCCCTCGCCGCGATCAGCATCTGGAAGTGGATGGGGTACTACTCCCTGCTGATCTTCGCCGGACTCCAGACCATCCCGGCCACCATCTACGAGGCCGGCCGGGTCGACGGCGCCGGTGAGGTGCAGATGTTCCGGCGCCTCACGGTGCCCCTGCTGCGGCCGATCCTCGTCATGGTCGTCGTCCTGACAGTGATCAACTCCTTCCAGGTGTTCGACATCGTGCAGGTCACCACCCAGGGCGGGCCGGCGAACGCCTCGAACGTGCTGCAGATGTACATCTACAGCAAGGCGTTCAGGCAGTTCGACTTCGGCTACGCCGCCACCCTCTCGCTGGCCCTGTTCGCCCTGCTCATCACGGTCACCTTCACCCAGCTGCGGCTCGCCCGCGCGAACGAATCCGACCTGAGCTGAAGGAGCCCGTCATGGCAGTCACCCTCGCCCCCGGCCGGGCGGCCACCGCGCGGCCCCGGCCCCGGAAGTACCGCAGAAGCCTCTCCCCCGGCAGGATCGTCGCCTGGATCTATCTGGGCATCGTCGTCCTCATCACCCTCTTCCCGTTCTACTGGATCCTGCGCACCGCGCTGTCCAACAACTACAAGCTGTCGACGCACCCGTCGTCACCCCTGCCGGTGGGCTTCACCTGGGGCGCCTTCGAACGCGTCCTCGGTATCGCCTCCACCGCCGAGGCGCAGGCCCAGGGCGGCTCGGGCGCGGCCATCAACATCGCGCTCTACCTGCGCAACTCGCTGATCTACGCGTCGGTGCAGACGGTGCTGATCGTCCTGTTCGCCTCGGCCGGCGCCTACGCGTTCTCCCGGCTGCACTGGCGTGGCCGCAACCTGGTGTTCAACATCCTGATCACCGCGCTGATGGTGCCCAGCGTCTTCACGCTGCTGCCCAACTTCGTCCTCGTCAAAGACCTCGGACTGACCAACACGTTCGCCGGACTGATCCTGCCCGGGGCGCTCTTCCAGGCGTTCACGCTGTTCTTCCTGCGGCAGTTCATGCTCGGCCTGAGCACCGAGGTCGAGGAAGCCGCCATCATCGACGGCGCGGGCCCGCTGCGGATCTTCTTCCGGATCATCCTGCCGATGTCGACCGCGCCGATCGCGACCGTCTCGCTGCTGATGTTCGTCAACGCCTGGAACGACTACTTCTGGCCGCTGCTGATCACCAACAGCCAGGACGTGCAGCCGCTGACCCTCGCCCTCGGCGTCTTCAAGCAGTCCTCGCCCCAAGCAGCCCCCGACTGGGCGGGGTTGATGGCCGCCGCCCTGGTCGCGGCGCTGCCGATGCTGCTGCTGTTCGTCGCCTTCGGCAAGCGCATCGTCAACTCCATCGGCTTCTCCGGCCTCAAGTGACCGACCGTACCCCGCGATTGGACGACACAGCCATGCACTCCAGCGACCTGGTGCTGAGCTGGCCCGCGCCCGCCGCCACCTGGACGGAGGCCGCCCCGGTCGGCAACGGCAGGATCGGCGCGATGGTCTTCGGCGGCACCGGCCGGGCCCGTATCCAGATCAACGACTCCACCGTCTGGTCCGGCACCCCTACCGGGCCGGCCACCGCCCTCGCCGCGCTGCGCGCGCAGGGAGCCGGTCCCGAGCGGCTCGAAGAGGTCCGCGCCGCGCTGCGCGCCGGCGACCAGGACCGCGCCGAGTCCCTCCTCATGACCTTCGAGGGGCCCTACACCCAGGAGTATCTGCCGTACGCCGACCTCTACTTGACGGTGCCGGGCGGCGAGCGCGCCGAGTACCGCGGCAGGACGCTCGACCTGGACACCGCGGTCGCCGAGGACGGCTTCGACCTCGACGGGACCGCGATACGGCGCCGGGTCTGGGCCGACGCCGTCACCGGCGCGCTGTGCGTGACGCTGGACGCGGACGGCGGCACCGTCGACCTGTCCGTCGAACTCTCCACCCCACTGCGGGAGATACTGCGCTCGGCCGCCCCCGACGCCATCACGCTGGGCATCGAGATACCCGTGGACGGCGCCCCCGCCCACGAACCCGAGGTCGCGGAACCGCTGCGCTACGCGGACGGTCCCGTCGACGGCTACGACCCCTTCGGCGCCCTCGCGCTCGCCGTGCGCACCGACGGCACGACGACCGTGGACGACGAGGGAGGTCTGCGCGTCACCGGCGCCTCCCGCGTCCTGCTCACCCTCGCCAGTTCCACCGCGGCGGACCGCGACTGGAGCGGGGCTCCGGCCCTGGACCGCGCCGCCCATCTGGCCGGCGCCGGCGACCTCGCGGCGCGAGCCCTCGCGCAGGGCGCCGACCGTCTCCTCAAGGAGCACGAGGCCGACGTACGGGCCCTGTTGGGCAGCACCTCCCTGCGTGTCGGGCCCCGCCGCTCGGGCACCTACGACGTCGCCCGCGACATCCTCGGCGGCGACGACGAACTCCTCACCGCCACCGTGCTGTTCCAGCTCGGCCGCCATCTCCTGGCCACCGCCTCCCGCCCGCACACCGGCCCGCCGGCCAACCTCCAGGGCATCTGGAACGCCGACCTGCGCCCCGCCTGGTCGTCCAACTACACGATCAACATCAACACGCAGATGAACTACTGGGGCGCGGAGACGGCCGGGCTCAGCGCCTGTCACGAGCCCCTGTTCGACCTGCTCGACCGCATGGCCGTACAAGGCACGCTGGTGGCACGGGAGTTGTACGGTGCGCGCGGCTGGGTGGCGCATCACAACACCGATCCGTGGGGATGGGCGCTGCCGGTCGGCATGGGGCACGGCAACACCTCGTGGGCGCTGTGGATGATGGGCGGCGCCTGGCTGTCCCAACACCTGTGGGACCACTACGACTTCACCCGCGACCTCGGCTTCCTGCGGGAGCGGGCCTGGCCGTTGCTCAGCGGTTGCGCGGAGTTCCTGCTCGACTGGCTCGTCGACGACGGCACGGGGCATCTCGACACCCTGCCGTCGACCTCCCCGGAGAACCTGTTCCTGGCCGACGGCGTCCCGAGGTCACTGACCCGCACCGCCACCATGGACCTGGCGCTGATCCGGGCCACCTTCCAACGGACCCTGGCCGCAGCCGAGTTGCTGGCGATGGACACCCCGCTGACCGGCGAGATACGGGCGGCGCTGCCCCGGCTGCGCGCGCTGCCTCTCTCGCCGGAGGGACGGCTCCAGGAGTGGGCCGAGGACCTGACCGAGGCCGACCCGCACCACCGTCACCTCTCGCACCTGATCGCCGTACACCCGCTCGGTCTGATCGATCCCGACGCGACTCCCGAACTCGCCGCCGCCGCAAGGAAGTCGATGGACCTGCGCGGGCCCGGGGCGATGGGCTGGTCGTGGTCCTGGAAGATCGTTCTGCGGGCGTGGCTGCGTGACGCCCCGACCGCGCGCTCGCTGTTCCTTGAGGCGATCCGGCCGCTCGACGGTGACGCGGGGGTGGACGCCCCTGTGGACGGCTCCCGTTGGGGCGGGCTGCTGCCCAACCTCTTCTCCACGCATCCGCCGTTCCAGATCGACGGCAACTACGGGCTGATGGCCGCCGTGGCCGAGATGGTGGTGCAGAGCCACACCGGCGTCCTCGACCTGCTGCCCGCGCTGCCCGTCCAGTGGACCGAGGGTGAGGCCCGGGACCTGCGCTGCCGCGGCGGCCTGGCCGTCGACTTCGCCTGGAACGAGGGCGAGTTGACCGGCGCGACCGTGCGCAGGCTCACCGGCGACTCCGGTGAGCCCGTGCGGATCCGGTGCCTCGGCCGCACGGCCGAGCTGCTGCTTCCGGCCGGTCACCAGGTCGAGCTGGACGCTCTCCTGCGGCCGCGAGGGGAGCCGGTGCCGTGCTGAGCGAACAGGACGTCCCCGAGCTGTTCGCCTACCGCAGCGCCTACCGCGAACCCGCCGACTTCGACACCTTCTGGAAGGGCACCCTCGCCGAGACCCGCGCCGGGCAGGAGGCCGGGCTGCGGCTGACGGAGGTCGCCACCGGCCTGGAGACGGTCGACGTCTTCGACGCCGTCCTCCCGGGCTTCGGCGGCCACCCGGTCCACGCCTGGCTCCGGATGCCCCGGCACCGCAGCGGCCCACTGCCAGCCGTGGTCCAGTTCCACGGCTACGGCAGCGGGCGCGGCGCCCCGATCGACGACCTGCTGTGGGCGTCCGCCGGGTACGCGCATCTGCTGGTGGACGCGCGCGGTCAGGGCGGCGCCTGGGCGGGCGGGGGCGCGACCCCCGACCCGGTCGGCAGCGGTCCGGCGCATCCCGGTTTCCTCACCCGTGGCATCGAGGACAAGGACATCTACGTCTACCGGCGGGTGTTCACCGACGCCGTCCGCGCCGTCGACGCGCTGCGCGCCCGCACCGACCTCGTCGACCCCGACCGGGTCGCCCTGGTCGGCCCCAGCCAGGGCGGCGGCATCGCCCTCGCGGTCGCCGGGCTGGTGCCCGGTCTGGCGGCGGCCCACTTCCAGTCGCCGTTCCTCTGCGACATCCGGCAGGCCACCCGGCTCACCTCCGCCGAGCCGTACGCCGAGATCATCGGCTATCTGGCAGCCCGCCGGGACCGGGTGGAGCGGGCCTTCGACACCCTCGGCTACTTCGACGGCCTCGCCTTCGCCCGCCGTGCGACCGCCCCGGCCTGGTTCTCCGCCGGGCTGCGCGACGAGGTGTGCCCGCCGGTCACCGCGATCGCCGCCTACCACGCCTACGCCGGGCCCAAGGAGCTGCGGCTGTGGGAGTTCAACGGCCACGACGCCGGCGGGTCCGAGGACCTGGCCGTCGCACTGGGCGCGTTCGGCGCCCTCCTCAAGACGTCGTCCCATCCGCTGGTGCAGCCGTCCCCCGCACCGACCGCGTCATCCCGAAAGAAGGAACAATGAGAAGAATCAAGGGAGTTCGAAAGACGGTCGCGTTGGGCGCCACGCTCACGCTGGCCGCCCTGCTCTCCGCGTGCTCAGGCGGCTCCTCCTCCGCCGGCGGTTCCAAGACCGTCAACTGGTGGACCTGGGACGACAAGCAGGCCGCCGCTTACAAGGTGTGCGCCACGGACTTCGAGAAGGCCAACCCCGGCACCAAGGTGAAGATCACGCAGTACAACGTGAACGACTACTTCACCAAGCTGACCGCCGGATTCGTGGCCGGCAGCGCGCCCGACGCCTTCCAGAACAGCGTCCAGTTCTTCCAGGCGTACGCCTCCCAGCACCAACTGCTGGCGATGGACGACTACATCAAGAAGGACGACTTCGACCTGTCCCGCTTCTCGGTCGGTGTGGACGCCTGGAAGTTCACCGACGGCAAGCAGTACGCCCTGCCCCTGGACTGGGCGGCGGCCGGCCTCTACTTCAACGACGACGCCGTCAAGAAGGCCGGGTACACCGAGAAGGACGTCGACTCGCTCAACTGGAACCCCGACAACGGCGGCACGCTGGGCAAGATGATCGCCCACCTGACGATCGACACCAAGGGGCGCCGCGGCGACGAGAAGGGCTTCGACAAGTCCCACATCAAGACCTACGGCTACGGCGAGATCGCGGCCAAGGACTTCATCGGCCAGACCACCTGGAGCCCGCTGGTCAGCACCACGGGCTGGCGGCTGGGCGACAAGGCCAGCTGGCCGACGGTGTTCAACTACTCCGACCCGCGCTTCGTGAAGACCATGGACTGGATCCGCTCGCTGACCGACAAGGGCTACGCGCCCAAGATCGGGCAGTTCACCGACAGCGTCAGCGACGTCGACCTGCTCTCCTCCGGCAAGGTCGCGATGGAGACCGGCGGTTCGTGGGAGGCCTCGACCTTCGTGAAGATCCCCGGCCTCAAGGTCGGCATCGCTCCCACCCCCTACGGCCCCGACGGCAAGACCCGGTCCGTGCTGAGCAACTCCAACGGGAACAACATCTGGGCCGGGACCAAGAACCCCGACCTGGCCTGGAAGTGGGTCTCCTACATGGGCAGCGAGGCCTGCCAGTCCAAGGCCTCCCTGACCGGCACCTTCTTCCCGTCGATCCCGGCCTCCATGGACGCCTCGGCCAAGGCACTGGCCAAGACGGGCGTCGACCTGTCCGTCTTCACAGACATGATCAAGGACAAGGTGCTCTACCCGTCCCCGGTCTACGGCAACGGCGCGGCCCTCCAGGACGCCCTGCAGCCGCTGTTCCAGGGCTACTTCGCCGGACAGAAGAGCGACTCCGTCTTCACGGACATGCAGAAGCAGAGCAAGCAGCTGCTCGCCAAGAAGTGACCCCACCACTCCTCCGCACTCCCTGTCCGGCCGCCGGGCGGGCCCACTGAGCCGGGCCCGTCCGGTGGAGCCGGCCGATCGGAAAGGACTCTGCATGTCGGACACCACGGCGCGGATCCACATCCTGCGCGCGGCGGGCACCGCCCTCGTCGTGGAGCTCACCGAGCCGGTGCCCAGGGTGCTGCACTGGGGAGCCGACCTGGGCGACCTCTCGCAGGAAGCCCTGGCCGCGCTCGCCCTGACCGGCGAACCCGCCGTGCTCAACAACTCCGTCGACGTCCCGCGCCGGTTCACCGTCTGGCCCACCGAGGCCGACGCCTGGTCGGGCACCCCGGCCCAGGAGGGCCATCTCGCCGGCGCGTTCGCCGCGCCCCGGCTGACCCTGGCCGACAGTTCCTGCCAACCGCGGGCGGCGGGCGGGGAGTTGACCCTTCACCTCACCGACCCCGGAATCGGACTCGACGTCACTCTCTCCTACCGTCTGGAGCCCTCCGGAGTACTGGGCGTACGCACCACGCTCACCCGCCGGCCGGACGCCGACCCGGCGCCGTACGACCTGGCGCACGTCACGACGCTGCTGCCGGTGCCGCGCCGGGCCGCGGAGGTCCTCGACTTCACCGGCAAGTGGAGCCGGGAGCGCTCACCGCAGCGGCGGCCGCTGGGTTTCGGCACCCATGCCCGTGAGGTGCGGCGGGGCAAGCCGGGACTGGACTCGCCGTACGTCATGGCGGTGGGCGTGCCCGGATTCGGCTTCCGCGACGGGGAGATCTGGGCCGTGCACGTGGCCTGGAGCGGCGACCAGCGGTATCTGGCCGAGCAGTTGCCGGAGGGCGCGGGCACCCATGCGGCGGTGCTCGGCGGCGGCGAACTCCTGCGGGCCGGGGAGATCCGGCTCGCGCCCGGCGACTCGTACACCGCCCCGGTCTGTCACTTCGCCTGGTCCGACCAGGGCCTGGACGGGCTCGCCGACCGCTTCCACACCCTGCTGCGGGGCCGCCCCGCCCATCCTCGCGGCCCCCGCCCGGTGATCCTCAACAGCTGGGAGGCGGTGTACTTCGACCACGATCTGGACCGGCTGCTTCGGCTGGCCGACCGGGCCGCCGAGGTCGGTGTCGAGCGGTTCGTGCTGGACGACGGCTGGTTCCGGGGCCGTCGTTCGGACAACGCCGGGCTGGGCGACTGGACCGTCGACCCGGTGGTTTGGCCCGAGGGGCTGACCCCGCTGGTGGACCATGTGGGCTCGCTCGGCATGGAGTTCGGGCTGTGGGTCGAGCCGGAGATGATCAACCTGGACTCCGACCTGGCCCGCGAGCACCCCGACTGGGTGCTGGGTCCCGCCCGTGGGGTCGGCCCGGCGGCCCGCCATCAGCATGTGCTGGACCTGGCCAACCCCGACGCCTGGCGGTACCTGCTGGACGCGTTGGACGCGCTGGTGGAGAAGTACGCGATCGCCTATCTCAAGTGGGACCACAACCGGGAACTCCACGAGACCGTGCACTCCGCCGCCGACCGTCCCGTGGCGCACGCCCAGGTGGTGGCCCTCTACCGGCTGATCGACGCGCTCCGGGAACGCCATCCCGCGCTGGAGATCGAGAGCTGCGCCGCCGGTGGCGGACGGGTCGACCTGGGCATCCTGGAGCGGACCGACCGGGTCTGGGCCTCGGACTGCAACGACCCGGTGGAGCGCCAGACCATCCAGCGCTGGACCGCGCAGCTGCTGCCCCCCGAACTGGTCGGCACCCACGTGGGCCCGCGCACCAGTCACACCATGGACCGCGTCAGCTCCGACCAACTCCGCCTGGCCACCGCCCTGTTCGGGCACGCCGGCATCGAACAGGACCTCACCCGCTGCACCCCGGAGGAACTCGCCCGGCTCACCGCGTGGACCGCGCTCCACCGCGAACTGCGCCCGCTGCTGCACGGCGGGCGCACGGTCCGCGCCGACCTCACCGACGACTCGACACTGCTGCACGGAGTCGTGGCTCACGACGGGTCGGCCGCGCTGTACTGCTGGGCGCGGCTCGCCACCTCCCCCGAGGGCCAGTACGGGCGGGTGCCGTTGCCCGGCTTGGACCCCGAGGCGACCTACCGGGTGCGGGTGCGCACCGAGCTGGGCCGGCCGTCCTTCCACGAGGTGGCGGAACCCGCCTGGCTGCCCGCGGCCCTCGACGACCGCCTGTCGCTGCCCGGCTCCGTCCTCACCCTCGCCGGCCTGCCCCTGCCGAACCTCAACCCCGAGCAGGCCCTGCTCCTCGAACTCACGAGGACGGCCCGCTGACCGTGAGCGGCACGGCGTACGGTCAGTGGGGCCGCCTGCCCGCGGTGAGCAGATGTCCGCTGGTGCCGAGCAGCGTGAGCTCGGACTCGATCCGGCGGGTGGCCGCCAGGACGGCCTCGCGGCGGTCGGGGTCGTCCAGCCAGTCCTCGATGCCGCCCATCAGCCAGGCGGCGCCTTCGAGGCCGTACTGGCCCTCGACGGTCAGGCCGGTCTCCGTGAACTCCTCGGGGGCCTCGTGGGGTTGGGCGAAGTAGGCGGTCGTGAAGAGGCCGCCGTCCTGGGAGTCGTGGCGTCCCTCCTCCGTCTCCCGGTCGACCCGCACGCGGTGCGGGGCGGTGAAGTACAGCTCGTGCTTGAGCAGGTCGTGCAGGCCCGCGAACCGGTTGATCGTCACCGCGGCCACCAGACCGCCCGGCCGCACCACCCGACGCGCCTCGCTCAACGCCCGTACCCGGTCGGCCCGTTCGGGCAGGTGGTACAGCGGCCCGAGCAGCAACACCACGTCGTACGAGGCGTCTTCGGCGGGCAGCGCCCTGGCGTCCCCGGCGCGGGCGTCGACCCCGGGCAGCCGGCCCGCCTGTTCCACGTGCAGCGGTACGGGGTCCACGAGTTGGACCTCGTACCCGTCCCGCGCGAGCCACTCGGCGTGGATGCCGCTGCCTCCGCCGACGTCCAGCAGCTTCGCGGGAGCCGTCGGCAGCAGGCGCCGCAGCACGTCCTGGGTGCGCCAGAACTCGAGCCGCTCGGAACCCTGTCTGAGGCGGCCGTCCTCCTTGCCCTGGGCGTAGTAGGCGAGGATCTCCTCGCGAACACCGACGGCGGGGTCCTGCGCGCGTGTCGTCTCGGTCATCGCCCCAGGTTGCGATCCGGCGGGTCCGGCTCGCAACGGGATTCCGGCGTGCGGGCCGTCACCAGCCCCGACTCGTAGGCGAACACGACGAGTTGGGCCCGGTCCCGCGCTCCGAGTTTGGTCATCGCCCGGCTGATGTGGGTCTTCGCCGTGAACGGGCTGATGACCATGTGGGCGGCGATCTCCTCGTTGGTGAGACCGCGGGCGGCCAGCGCGGTGACCTCGCGTTCGCGGCGGGTGAGGTGCTCAAGACCGGAGGGGGTGGAACGGTCCGGGGGCCGGGACACGAACTCGCCGATGAGGGTGCGGGTGATGGCCGGGGACAGGAGCGCCTCGCCGCCGGCGACGATCTCGATCGCCTGGAGCAGGTCCGCCGGGTCGGTGTCCTTGAGGAGGAAGCCGCTGGCGCCCGCGCGCAGCGCCTCGAAGACATACTCGTCCAGGCCGTAGTTGGTGAGGATGACGACCCGGACCGCGGCGAGGGCCGGGTCGGCGGCGATGCGGCGGGTGGCCTCGATGCCCGTCATCACCGGCATCTGTACGTCGATCAGCGCGATGTCGGGAAGCTGCGCGCGCACGAGGGCCACGCCCTGTTCGCCGTTGGCCGCCTCGCCGACGACGTCGATGCCTTCCTCGGCGTCGAGGAGGGCGCGGAAGCCCGCGCGCATCAGCGCCTGGTCGTCGACGACCGCGACCCGGATCATCCCGTCTCCCCCAGCGGCAGTTCGGCCCGTACCGAGAAGCCGCCCCCCGCGCGCGGGGCGGTGTGCAGGGTGCCGCCGAGGGCCGCGACGCGCTCGCGCATGCCGGTGAGGCCGATGCCCGGCTTCGGCGGGCAGCCGGGGTCGGCCGCTCCGTCGTCCTCCACGCGTATCGTCAAGTCGACGTCCCCGTAGTCGAGTTGGACGCTGACCTTCGCGGGGCCCGCGTGCCGGGCCGCGTTGGTGAGGGCCTCCTGGACGATGCGGTACACCGCGCGGTCGACCGTCGCGGCGAGGGGGCGCTCCTCCCCGGTCACCGCGAGTTCGACGGCGAGACCGGCCGCGCAGGCCCGCTCGACGAGCAGCGCGGGGGTGCCGGTGGGTTCCTCGGTGGTGCGCAGGATCTCCAGGGTGGCCCGCAGTTCGCGCATCGCCTCGCCGCCCGCCTCCTGGATGGCGAGCAGCGCGGGTGGCACCTCCTCGCCGCGCTTGCGGGCGAGATGGACGGCAACGCCCGCCTGGAGCTTGACGATCGAGATGCTGTGGGTGAGGGAGTCGTGCAACTCCCGCGCGATCCGCAGGCGTTCCTCGCCCGCGCGCCGCAACGCGGCCTCCTCGCGGGTCCGTTCGGCCTCCAGGGCGCGCTGTTCGGTCTGGCGCAGATACGCCTGCCAGTTGCGGTCGGCGAGGCCGGTGACCACGGCGCACAGGAACCAGCCGGCGATGAGCGCGGTCCGCTCCAGCACCTGCTGGGTCGTCGGCCCCGTCGCGAAGTACGCCGCCAGGAACAACGCGCCCGCACCGGCCGCCCAGCCGCGGTGTCCCGCGCGGGCCGCCGTGTGCATGGCGGCGAGGACGGGCAGACCGGCGACCGGCCCCGGATGGGCGTGCAGGACGTAGCCGGCCTCCGCCACCGTGGCCACGGCGAGGACCGCTCTCGGAGCCGTCTGGTAGAACGCCAGGGCCGCCGAGGCGAGGGCGGCGAGCGCGAAGTCGACGGCGGTCGTGTCCGCGTCGAAGGCCGCGACGGTCACTACGAGGGCGCCGATCACGACCGCGAGGGACGCGTCGGCGAGGCGCCTGCGTGGGGTCACATCGACCGGATACCCGCTCATGTCCGCACACTAGACCGCCGCGCCGACACGGGCGTCAGCCCTGTGGACAACTCCTGGACTACTCCCCACGCAGTAGTCCGCGACGCCGCGGACCTCCCCGTCGTAGCCCCAACTGCCTTCGCCCGTACGACGACCCGGGCCGCCCCGGCCGCGCACGCTGCTGCCATGCCCACACCCTTCCGTCACACTCAGCCGCCGTCGCCGAAGTCGGCCACCGGCCGCACCGCCGAGGTCTTCGAGCAGATCGCCGTCGACTTCGGGATCGAACGCCCCCCGACCTTCGTGGTCCTGTCCTCCGCACCCGAACTCCTCGCGCCCGCCTGGGCGTTGATGCGGGAGTCGCTGATCGCGGGCGCCGGCGGCCGCACCGGCAAGGAGCTGGCCGCCCTCGGTGTCTCGCTCGCCAACAAGTGCCCGTTCTGCGCGGACGCGCACACCGTCCTGCTGCACGCCACCGGCGACCACGCCCTCGCCGAGCACCTGGCCCGGGGCGGCACACCGGAGGACGAGGACCACGCGCGCGTGCTCGACTGGGGCCGCCGGACGCGCGTCCCGGGTGCGACCCTCACGCCGTACCCGTTCCCGCGCGAGCAGGCGCCCGCCTACCTGGGCACCGCCCTCGCCTTCCACTTCATCAACCGCGTCGTGTCGGCCCTGCTGACCGAACAGCTCCTCCCGGGCAACGCCCAGCGCTTCCGGGCCGTACGGAGCCTCGCGGGCCGCAGCGTCGCCCGCACCGTGCGCCGCAGTGCCGTACCGGGCGCGGCGCTCCCCCTGCTCGACGCGCCGGGCGCCGGCCCGGACTGGGCGGCCGGAACGGCGGTGGGTCCGGCCTACGACGCCCTGCGCACGGCCGCGCACGCGGGCGCCGAGCTGCTCGACGCGGACGACCGGACGCTCGTACGGGAGACGCTGTGGGCCTGGGACGGGTCGCATCCGCCGGTCGTCCTGCGCGGTTTCCCGAACCGGCGGGAGCGGCCCGCCGCGCGCCTGGCGGTGCTGGCCGCGCTCGCGCCGTACCGGATCACGGAGGAGGATGTCGCCGCCTGGTGCGCGCCCCGGCACACCGACGCGAGTCTGGTCCGGCTGATCGCGTACGGGGCGTTCGCGGCCGTCGAACGGATCGAGACGACGATGCGCGTGCCCGCCGCGCGGGCGTGACGCACGGACATAAGGGGACACACAGCCCACGAACAGTGAGGCACTGTCACCGCACAGGCACGGAGCGAGTTCATACTTCCGCCTCACAGGCAGTCATGTGACACTGGCCGTCCCCGTCCGCAGTGCGGACCCGCTCCGCACGTGATCCCCCACGAGAAGTGCGACTTGCGTTCTCTTCCTCTGCCGCTCGCTCTCACCGCACGTCTGTCACCGGTCGTCGTGCTCGCCACGATGGGCTGGGCCCTGACGTCCGGACCGTTCGCCGCGACGACGACCGCCGACCACAAGTCGACGCCCGAGGCCGGCTCCTCGTCCGGCAGCTCGGCCCCGTCGACGGCGCCCGTGGCCAAGGCGTACTCCACGTCCCCCGCCCCGTGCGGAAGTGTGGCGGTGGCGACGATCAAGTCGCTGGTGCCGGGCGCGAAGACCGCCGGCAAGGAGATCCCGTCGACGGACACGAAGGTGCGCCGCACCTGCTCGTGGAACGCGCTCAAGGGGTACGACTACCGCTGGCTCGACGTGTCGTACGAGATCACGGAATCGGACGCGGCGGCACAGAAGTCGTACACCGAGACGACTACGGAGAAGAGCGGCGGCGGGGTGGTCCCCGGGCTCGGCGACTCCGCCTACTCCATCGTGAACCTCACCACGGAGGACAAGCAGCAGACGCGTGAGGGCACGGTCGTCGTCCGCGCGGGCAACGCGCTGGTGACCATCACCTACAACGGCAGCGACTTCGAGAACAAGAAGGCGCCGAGTACGGACGTCATCAACAAGGGTGCGATCAAGGCCGCCAAGGAGGCGGTGACCGCACTGGAGGGCGGCAAGGCCAGCTAGCCTCGACCGCCCTCCAAGTCGCGGAGTCCTTACGCCTCGACGGTCTCCGGTACCGGCTCCGTCTGCTTGCCGGTCAGCAACGTGAGTACTACGTAGAGCAGCATCGACGTGCCCAGGCCGACGGCCCAGCCGTAGTCGGCGAGCGAGGACAGGGCCGGGATGGGCCGGCCGTCGATCAGCGGGTGGAAGTCGGCGCCGCCGACGGCGAGTACGCCACCCACCACGAAGGCGACGACGGCCCGCCAGTTCCAGCCGCCGTCGTACCAGTAGCGGCCGCCCTTGCGGTACAGGTCGGCGAGGTCGAGCTTGCCGCGGCGCAGGATCCAGTAGTCGGCGATGAGGATGCCGGCGACCGTGCCGAGCAGACCGCCGACCAGGCCGAGCCAGGTGAAGATGTAGCCCTGCGGGTCGGAGTACAGCTTCCACGGGAAGATCAGCACCGCGAGGACGCTGGTCACGAGGGCGCCGGTGCGGAAACTGATCTTCCGGGGCGCGATGTTGGAGAAGTCGAAGGCGGGCGAGACCAGGTTGGCCGCGATGTTCACGGACAGGGTCGCGACCAGCACGGTCACCAACGCGTACAGCAGGCCCACGACGTTGTCCGTCTTCGCCGCCAGCTGCACCGGGTCCCAGATCGCCGTGCCGTAGACGGCCTGCGAACCGGAGGTGACCATCACCGACAGGAACGCGAACAGGGTCATCGTGGTCGGCAGACCGAGCGCCTGGCCCCATGTCTGGGCCTTCTGGCTCTTGCCGTAGCGGGTGAAGTCGGGGATGTTCAGCGACAGCGTGGACCAGAAGCCGATCATGCCCATGAGCGAGGGCCAGAACAGCTTCCAGAAGCTGCCGCCCCAACCGAGCTTGGAGGGCTGGTCGAAGAGCGGGCCGAAGCCGCCGGCCTTGTCGCTCATCCACCACAGCATCACGAACGCGCCGACGAGCACGAAGGGCGCCGCCCAGTTCTCGAAGCGGCGGATCGTCTCCATACCCCGGTAGATGATGGCCACTTGGAGCACCCAGAACAGCGCGAACGACAGCCACATCGTCCAGGCGTACCCGCCGATGTGCGAGGCGTTGGCCCAGCTGTCCCCGATCAGCTTGCCGGCGAGGAAGAAGATCGCCTCACCGCCGATCCAGGTCTGGATGCCGAACCAGCCACAGGCCACCAACGCCCGTACGACAGCGGGGAGGTTGGCGCCGCGCACGCCGAACGAGGCACGCGCGAAGACCGGGAAGGGGATGCCGTACTTCGGTCCCGCGTGCCCGGTGAGCAGCATGGGCACGAGCACGATCAGGTTGGCCAGGGCGATGGTGAACACCGCCTGCTTCCAGTCCATGCCGACGGCGATGAGACCGGAGGCGAGGGTCCAGGAGGCCGTGTTGTGGGCCATGCCGACCCACAGTGCGGAGAAGTTGTACGTGGTCCAGGTGCGCTTCTCGACGGGAACCGGCAGCAGGTCGTCGTTGGCGTACGGACCGCTGGGCAGCGGAGACCCCGGGGCGAGCTCCACCCGCCCGTCGGCGAGGGTGACTTGAGCGGTCGGCTCTATGGCCGTGGGAGCGGTGTCGGTCATGGGCAGGCCAATCAAACGAGGGGCGGATCCGGAAAGGCCGTGCGGGGGCTTGGCGGGGCCGGGGAAGGGCGTGCCCGCCCTTCCCCGGCCCCGCCACCCCCCCTCCCCAGGACGGTGGGGAGGGGGAGAACTGGAGTGGGGGGACGGGGAGTTGAGCGGTGGTACGGGTGTGCGTCAGCCGTTGACGGCCGGGATCACCTTCGACCCGTAGGCGTCGATGGTGGCCTCCTGCGCGTCGTGCATGTCGTAGACGGCGAACTGGTCGACGCCCAACTCGCGCAGGGCGTTGAGCTTTTCGATCTGCTTCTCGGCCGATCCGATGATGCAGAACCGGTCGACGATCTCGTCGGGCACGAAGGCGGTGTCGGGGTTGTCGGAACGGCCGTGATGCGAATAGTCGTACCCCTCACGGGCCTTGATGTAGTCCGTGAGTTCCTCGGGTACGGCGGCGGAGTGCTCGCCGTACTTGGAGACGAGGTCGGCGACGTGGTTGCCGACCATGCCGCCGAACCAGCGGCACTGGTCGCGCGCGTGGGCGAGCGCCTCGGGCGAGTCGTCCTCGGTGACGTAGGCCGGGGCGGCGACGCAGATCTTGACCTCGGACGGGTCGCGTCCGGCGGCGACGGCCGCGTCCTTGACCGCCTTCACCATGTACTCGGTGAGGTAGAGGTCCGAGAGCTGGAGGATGAAGCCGTCGGCCTCCTCGCCGGTCATCTTCAGCGCCTTGGGGCCGTACGCGGCCATCCAGACCGGGAGTTGGGCGTCCTCCTTGGCCCAGGGGAACTTGATGACCGTGCCGCCGAGGTCCGCCTCCTGGCCGGAGCCGAGCGCCCTGATGACCTTCATGGCCTCGCTGATCCGGGCCAGCGTGTTCGGCGTGCGGCCCGCGACGCGCATCGCGGAGTCGCCGCGGCCGATGCCGCAGACCGTGCGGTTGCCGAACATGTCGTTCAGGGTGGCGAAGGTGGAGGCGGTGACCTCCCAGGTGCGGGTGCCCGGGTTGGTGACCATCGGGCCGACCGTCAACTTGGTGGTGTTGGCCAGGATCTGACTGTAGATCACGAACGGCTCCTGCCACAGCACGGCGGAGTCGAAGGTCCAGCCGTAAGTGAAGCCGTTGCGCTCGGCGCGCTTCATCAGGCTGATGACCCGCGAGGCCGGCGGGTCGGTCTGCAGGACGAGTCCGAAGTCCATGTGCGCCACTCCTAGTTGAGGTACTGACTGGTGGAGCGCGGGGTGTAGACGCCGTGGCCCGCGTGCCCGGTGTACTCCCGCTCGGTGATGACGAGTTCGCCGCGCGAGAGGACGGTCTCGACGCGGCCGGTGAGGCGCTTGCCCTCGTACGCCGAGTAGTCGACGTTCATGTGGTGCGTCTCGGCGGAGACGGTCTGCTCGGCGTGCGGGTCGTAGATGACGACGTCGGCGTCGGCGCCCGGGGCGATGGTGCCCTTCTTCGGGTAGAGGCCGAACATCCGCGCCGGGGAGGCACAGGCGATCTCGATCCAGCGGCGGCGGCTGATGTGGCCGTCGACGACGCCCTGGTGGAGCAGGTCCATGCGGTTCTCGACGCCCGGCATGCCGTTCGGGATCTTCGAGAAGTCGCCCCGGCCCAGTTCCTTCTGGCCCACGAAGCAGAAGGGGCAGTGGTCGGTGGAGACCACCTGGAGGTCGTTGGTGCGCAGGCCCTGCCACAGCTTGGCCTGGTGGTCCTTGGGGCGCAGCGGCGTGCTGCACACGTACTTCGCGCCCTCGAAGTCGGGCTCGGCGAGGTTGTCGGTCGACAGGAACAGGTACTGCGGACAGGTCTCGCCGAAGACGGGGAGCCCCTCGTCGCGCGCCCGGGCGATCTCGGCGACCGCCTCCATCGCGGAGACGTGCACGACGTAGAGGGGTGCTCCGGCGACCTGCGCGAGCTTGATCGCGCGGTGGGTGGCCTCGGCTTCGAGGAGGGCCTTGCGGACCTCGCCGTGGTAGCGGGGGTCGGTCTCACCGCGGGCCAGCGCCTGCTCGACCAGTACGTCGATGGCGATGCCGTTCTCGGCGTGCATCATGATCAACCCGCCGTTGTCGGCGGCACGTTGCATGGCGCGCAGGATCTGGCCGTCGTCGCTGTAGAAGACGCCCGGGTAGGCCATGAACTGCTTGAAGGAGGTGACGCCCTCCTGCACCAGCAGGTCCATCTCCTTGAGGGTGTTCTCGTTGACGTCGGAGACGATCATGTGGAAGCCGTAGTCGATGGCGCAGTTGCCCTCGGCCTTGGCGTGCCAGGCGTCGAGGCCCTCGCGGAGGGCTCCGCCGACGCTCTGGATGGCGAAGTCGACGATGGTCGTCGTACCGCCCCAGGCGGCGGCCCGGGTGCCGGTCTCGAAGGTGTCGGCCGCCTTCGTGCCGCCGAACGGCATCTCCATGTGGGTGTGGGCGTCGACCCCGCCCGGGATGACGTACTTCCCGGTGGCGTCGATGACCCGCTCGGCGGTCCAGCCCTCGGCGGTGGTGGTGCCGGAGGTAGCGAGGGCGGCGATTCGGCCGTCCTCGATCAGGACGTCGGCGTGGAGTTCGTCTGACGCGGTGATTACTAGGCCGCCGCGGATGACGGTACGGGTGCTCATTTTGACTCCGCTGGGTTGTCGTCGGGTGCGGGTCGTTGGGTTGTCGGGTGCGGGTCTGTGGGGGCTGGTCGCGCAGTTCCCCGCGCCCCTCTGGAAGGGCTGCGCCCTCCAGAGGGGCGCGGGTTGCTTACGGTGCGGTCAACGGCCCGTACGCGTCCGGGCGGCGGTCGCGGTAGAACTGCCAGCGGTCGCGGACCTCGCGCAACTTCGCCAAGTCCAAGTCCCGGACGACGAGTTCGGGCTCCTTGTCGCTGGCCACCTCGCCGACGAACTGGGCCTCCGGGTCGACGAAGTAGGTCGTGCCGTAGAAGTCGTTGTCGCCCAGTTCCTCGACACCGACCCGGTTGATGGCGCCGACGAAGTACTCGTTGGCGGCGGCGGCAGCGGGCTGCTCCAGCTGCCACAGGTAGGCGGACAGGCCGCGCGAGGTCGCCGACGGGTTGAAGACGATCTCGGCACCCGCGAGGCCCAGTGCACGCCAGCCCTCCGGGAAGTGCCGGTCGTAGCAGATGTAGACGCCGATCTTGCCGACCTTGGTGTCGAAGATCGGCCAGCCGCTGTTGCCCGGGCGGAAGTAGAACTTCTCCCAGAATCCCGGCACTTGGGGGATGTGGTGCTTGCGGTACTTGCCGAGGTAGGAACCGTCCGCGTCGATCACGGCGGCCGTGTTGTAGAGGACGCCGGGCTGCTCCTCCTCGTACATCGGCAGGACCAGGACGATGCCGTGTTCCTTGGCGAGCGCCTGGAAGCGCTTGACGATCGGGCCGTCCGGGATCGCCTCGGCGTACTCGTAGAACGCCTTGTCCTGGACCTGGCAGAAGTACGGTCCGTAGAACAGCTCCTGGAAGCACAGGACTTGAGCACCCTGCGCGGCCGCGTCGCGGACCGCCTGCTCGTGTACCTGGATCATGGACTCCTTGTCGCCCGTCCAGGCTGTCTGGAACAGGGCGGCACGAATCACTGTGCTCATCGGGACCTCCGGTCGCTAGGTGTGTGAGGAGCCTAGGAAGTCCTGATGTCCGGTTTGAGTTGCACGGTGTCACGTCTGCGAGCGCGCGGCGTTCCACGGTGTCACCCTGTCGTGGGCGCATGTTTCACCGCCGTTTTCCCAGGTAGTCCCATGTTTCACCCCTGTTGCGCGTCGTGCGCGAGGAGCGCGATGTGCACCGAGGCGGCCTGCTCGAAGTCGTCGAGGTCGACCCCGAGCCGCCCCTCTATGGCCTCCAGCCGGCGGTACAGCGCGGGCCGCGAGACGTGGTGGAGCTGCGCGGTGCGCGACTTGTTGCGGCCGGTGGCCAGATAGGTGCGCAGTACGGCGAGCAGGTCCTCGTCGGCCGCGCACAGCAGCCCGTCCAACTCCCGCTCGGCGAAGGACTGCACCTGCGGGTCGTCCCGCAACAGCCTGATCAGACCGCGCAGATGAACGTCCTTGAGGCGTACGACGGCGGGGAGGTCGAGGGCGTCGCTGGAGTCGGCCACGGCGTCGGCGACGTGCTGTGCCTCGCGCAGGCCGGCGGGCACATCGTCCCAGACGGTGCGCTGCCCGGCGGCGGCCACGACCGCCTTCAACGCCCCCGACTCGGTGCGCAGCCGGCTCGCGAAGTGCGCGGCGAGGGCGTCCGCGTCCTGGTCGCGGGGCAGGCTGAGCAGCACGGCGGTGACACCGTCGGCCAGTTCGGCGACGAGTCCGGGAAGCCCCAACAGCCTTAGCACACGGTCGAGTTGGGCGGTGTCACCGTCGCGTACGACCATCGGGACGAAGGTGCGCCGGTTGACGGGGAGTCCGGCCGCGCGGGCGCGGGGCAGGAGTTGGCGGGCCGGTACGACACCGCTCGCGAGGTCGGTCATCAGGCTCTGGGCGGACTGTTCCTCCCAGGTGTGGGCGGAGCCGCCGAGCATGCGGTGCAGGACGAGGGCCTCGGCGGCGCGGTCGGCGAGGAGGCGTCCGGTGGCGGTGTCGCCGCGGTAGCCGCACAGCATGATCTGGCCCCAGCGTTCGCCGCGTCCGCCCAGTTCGGCGCGGATCCAGCCGTCGCCCTCGCTGCCGCCGGCCTGCCGGGAGATGCGCTCCCAGTCGCGCAGCACGTCGTCCACGGCCGACCGCTCCCCCGCCGTGGCGAGGACGCGGTGCGCGAGGTTGGTGACCACGACGGGACAGGCGCTGTGCGCGGCGACCTCGTCGAGCAGGCTCTGCAGCGGTGCGCCGCCGGTGATGAGCCCGGTGAGCGCGGTCCGTACGGCCTCGGAGAGGCTCACGGCGGCGAACTTCCGCCGTACCAGCCGGGATTGGACCTCTTCCGTCAACTCCGCGAAGGGGAAGGGCCGGTGGAGCACCACCATGGGCAGCCCGCACCGCTCGGCCGCCCGGCGCATCACGTCCGGCGGGGCGGGGAACGCGCGGCCGAGCCCCAGCACCACGGCCGAGGCCTCCGCGCGGTGCAGGGACTGGATGTACTCGGCCTGGGCCGCCTCGTCGCCGGCGAGGAGGACCCCGGTGGTGAGGACCATCTCGCCGCCGGTGAGCATCACGCCGACGTCGGCGGCCTCGGCGACGTGCACCCAGCGCACGGGCCGGTCGAGCTGGCTCGCGCCGGCCACCACCTCGGGTTCCCCGGCGAGGACCCGTTCCAGGCCGAGGACCTGGCGCACCGACAGCGCGGGCTCCAGGCCGTCCAGGGTTCCGAGGGTTCCCAAGGTGGTGGTCATGACGGTCTTCCCTTGTTCAGCGTGTGCTCTACTGCGTGCTCCTCAGAGCCCGTTCAAGGATCGCGGCGCCCTCCTCGGCCTCCGCGACGGTCAGGGACAGCGGTGGGGCGATGCGCAGAGCGCTGGTGTTGTGTCCGCCGCCCTTGCCGATCAGCAGGCCGCCCTCGCGGGCCGCTTCGAGTACGGCGGACGCCGCGTCCGGATCGGCCTCGTCGGTACCGGGCTTGACCAGCTCGATGCCGATCATCAGCCCCCGCCCACGCACCTCCCGTACGCCGGGATGCTGCGCGACGACGGCCCGCAGCCGCTCGATGAGGAGGCCGCCGACGCGGCGGGCGTTGCCCTGGAGGTCGTGCTCCAGCAGATAGGTGAGGTTGGCGAGGCCGGCCGCCATGGTGATCTGGGTGCCGCCGAAGGTCGAAATGCTGTTGGAGTCCAGGCAGTTCATGATCTCGGCGCGGGCGACGACCCCGCCGATGGACATGCCGTTGCCGATGCCCTTGGCGAAGGTGAGGATGTCCGGCGGACCGTTCTCCGCGTGCGCCTGCCAGCCCCAGAAGTGGTCACCGGTGCGGCCCCAGCCGGTCTGCACCTCGTCGGCGATCCACAACACCCCGCGCTCGGCGAGGACTTCACGGAAGGCGGCGTACAGACCGTCGGGCGGGGAGGTGAACCCCCCTACGCCCTGGACGGGTTCGGCGATCAGCGCGGCCGGCGGCCGCACATGCCCCAGCAGATCCTTCAGGTCCTCGACACAGGCCGCGATGAACTCGGCGTCGTTCAGGTCGGCGTAGGGTCCGCGTGTCCGAACACCCCCGTGGACGTACAGCGTCTGGAGCGGGGACAGCGAGGTCGGGGACCAGCCGCGGTTGCCGGTGATGCCGACCGAGCTGAAGGAGCGGCCGTGGTAGCTGTTGCGCATGGCCAGGATCTGGTTGCTCTTGCGGTACGACGTCGCCAGCATCAGGGCGGTGTCGTTGGCCTCGGTGCCCGAGGTGGTGAAGAAGACGCGGGCGTCGGGGATGCCGGACAACTGGGCGACGCGCTCGGCGAGTTCGACCATCGGCCGGTTGAGGTAGAGCGTGGACGAGTGGATGATCCGCCCGGCCTGCTCGCTCACCGCCTTGGTGACCTCGGGGAGCGCGTGCGCGGTCATCGTGGTGAGGATGCCGCCGAAGAAGTCGAGGTACTTGTTGCCCTCGGCGTCCCAGACGTGCCGGCCCTCGCCGTGCGTGATCTCCAGCGGGTCTTGGTAGTACAGGGCGAGCCAGTCGGGGAGTACGTCCCGGTGGCGTCCCAGCAGGTCCTTGGTCACGGCTGCACCAACCCTTCGTAGGCGTCGGGACGCCGGTCGCGGTAGAACGCCCACTGCTGGCGGACTTCCTCGATCAGCCCGAAGTCCAGGTCGCGCACGACGAGTTCCTCGTCCTTGTCGCTGGCGGCCTCGCCGACGAACTGGCCTCGCGGGTTGACGAAGTACGACGTCCCGTAAAAGTCGTTGTCCCCGTACTCCTCCTGTCCCACACGGTTGATCGCGGCGATGAAGTACTCGTTGGCGACCGCGGCGGCGGGCTGCTCCAGCTGCCAGAGGTACGCGGAGAGGCCGCGCGAGGTGGCGGACGGGTTGTAGACCAACTGCGCGCCGTTGAGCCCGAGTTGGCGCCAGCCCTCCGGGAAGTGGCGGTCGTAGCAGATGTAGACACCGACCTTGCCGACCGCGGTGTCGAAGACCGGCCAGCCCGCGTTGCCCGGCCTGAAGTAGTACTTCTCCCAGAAGCCCTTGACCTGCGGGATGTGGTGCTTGCGGTACTTGCCGAGGAAGGTGCCGTCGGCGTCGATCACTGCCGCGGTGTTGTAGTAGAAGCCGTCCTGCTCGATCTCGAAGACCGGGACGACGATGACCATGCCGGTCTCGCGCGCGAGCTGTTGCATACGACGCACGGTCGGCCCGTCGGGCACCGGTTCGGCCCAGTTGTAGTGCTCGGGTTCCTGGACCTGACAGAAGTAGGGGGCGTTGAACACCTCCTGGAACCCGATGATCTGCGCGCCCTGGCGGGCCGCCTCGCGGGCGTGTTCCTCGTGTTTCGCCACCATGGACTCGGTGTCGCCGGTCCAGGTGGCCTGAACCAGAGCGGCGCGTACGACGTTGGCCATGAGCTGCTCCTTCGACGGGACGCCAGAGCCTCTACGCCCGTAGACAAGGCCGTAGAGGGATGAACGTAAGCCTCCGGAGGAGCCTTGCCAAGACCATCGCCGTTAACCCGCGGAGTCGATCGTGTTTCACCCTCCGGTGGGTGAGCCGCTGCGCCAGGTAGGCGGCCTCGGGGCCCCGTAAGGGGCGCGGGGCTGTATCAATATGCGGCTCCGCCGCGCGGGCGCGACCAGCCCCCCACCGACGCGCACCCGAAAAACCGCGCACCCAACCGCTAACCCAGCGGAGCGCTCACGCGCTGAAGCCCGCCACCCGCAAGGCATGCACCAGATCCCAGTGGCATTCGTCCGAGGCGCCCTGCGCGGCCTCCCGCAGCAGCGGTACGAGCTGCTGCGGGTCGGCGGCGACGCTGCGGGCCGCCTCCTCGGGGGTGCGGACCCGGACGTAGGCGTCGAGAAGGGCGCGGATCTCCCGGCGGCGCCCCTCCGCGGCGAGCGCGAGCACGGCCTCGCCTATCTCGCCGGCGGGGCGGGCCACGCCCTGCCGCAGGATCTGCTCGCCGTCCGCCGTACGGCCCGCCGCGACCAGCGCGTCCGCCGCGCCGACCAGCCGGTCGGCGGGCAGCGAGGCGGCCTCCCACAGCAGCGTCGCCCAGTCCGCGCCGAGCCCGGCGCGCTGGAGCTCGGCCGCGAGCAGCGGGAAGCGCGCGGCGGGCCAGTACGCGGCCTCGACGAGCAGCGCGTGCGCCTCGCCGCTACGGCCCTCGCGGCGCAGCCCCACGAGCCGCTGCACGGTCTCCACGGTCCCCTGCCGCGCCTCCGCGTCCAGCGGCTCCCGCTTCGGCTGCGCCCGCTCGACCGGCCGGGCGGCCCCGGCGAAACGCGCTCCGCGCGGGGTCCGGCGGGTGGCGGGGGCGGGCGCGGGGAGTTCCGGTACGACGGCTGCGGGGTCCGGGGCCGGGGTGGTGGCGGTGTCGTCCTCGACCATGCCGGCGAAGCGGGCGCTGCCCCGGCGGCGCTTGCGCTGCTTGGGCGCGGGGGCGGCGGCCTCGGCCTGGTCGGGGGGCTCGGTCGCGGGGGCGGTGGCGTCGGGGTTCGCGAGGTCGTCCCAGGTGGGGTCCGGATCGCCGTAGCCGGGGTTCGCGCGCTCGAATTCCTCGTAGCCGCGGCGCGCGTCCGGACCCCGGTCGTCCCGGTGCGTCCCGTCGACGCCGTCGGGACTGCCGTATCCGCCCCCGACCCCGTCCCCGCCCTGCGGTCCTGTGACGGACATCTGCTCGGCGTCACGTTGGCGGGGCAGTCGGTGCGGGGTCTGGTTCCGGTCGTACGGGGAGGTGTTCTGCTCGTACGGGTAGGCGTTCTGGTCCTGGAACGTGTCGTCGGCGCGGAACACGTTGCCGTGCCGGTCGCGGTGGATGGTCTGGGCGCCCCGCGTGTGGGCGCGGTTGTCCAACTGCTCGATGCGGGTGCGGAGTTCGATACAGCGGGCGGTGGCGCGCTCGTGATCGTCGTGGGCCCAGGCGAGGTCGAGGCGGAGGGCGTCGGCCTCCTCCTGGGTACTGGCGGAGTTGAGCAACCGCCCCAGTTCCGACTGGCGTTCGGCCGCGTACTTCTGCTCACGGAGCATCACGTCGAGCCGGTCGCTGAGGGCGTCGCGGCTGCCGGGACGGGCGTCGAACGCGGCGAGCGCCGCCGCGTGCAGGGTGCGGGCCCGGTTCTTCTCCTGGCTCGCGACACCGTGTCCGTACTCCGCCGCGAGGTCCTGGAGGAGGGCTTCCACCACGTCCCACGGCGGCACTTCGCGCCCGCCGAGACAGGCCTGCATGCCATCGGGATCGCGCTGCCAGAACACCCCGCACCAGCCGCCGCCCTGGTCCAGGCGCGCCAGCAGTCCGTCGAGGTAGTTCGCGAACTCCCGCACCTGTCCGGGGAGTTGATCCACAGCCATGCCCCAACTCCCGCCAGACCGGAATGCTCCGATCCGTAGAAAACACCATTTGTGTTACGACGCGGCTACGGAAGCTTTTCGAGCCGGGCGCAGAGGTCTCGGAGCCTACGCCTCCCGACTGTGCGCCCGCCGGGTTCACACCGGATCCGGCACTTCCCGGGCGGGAACGGGGAGGGTGAGCCGACGACGGGACAGGGCCAGGACCACCGCTCCCGCGGTCACTCCGCAGGCGCCGAGCGCGGCCGCGGCGGGCAGCGTGGAGTCGGCGAGGAGGAGGCCCGACACGGCGGATCCGGCGGCGATCCCGGCACCGATCAGGGTCACCAGCCAGGCGAAGGCCTCGGTCACCGTGCCGTCGGGGGCGAGTTCGCCGACCAGTCCGAAGGACACGGTCAGCAGGGGCGCGAAGAAGACTCCGGTACCGGCCGCGACCAGGCAGGCACCGGCAGGCCCGGGCACGAGTGCCACCAGCCAGTAGGCGGCGGCCATTCCGGCACACAGCGCTACGGCCTTCAGCGGTGCGTCGGCGGTCCAGCGCAGGGTGCCGTAGGCAATGGCGCCGAGCAGCGCGCCGAAGGCCGACAGTGCCATGAGGAGGCCCGCGCCGCCGGGTACGGAGTGCTGCTCGGCGTAGGCGACGCTGAAGACGTTGAAGCCGCCGAGCGCCCAGCCGGCCCCGAACAGGGCGCCGAGCAGCAGGAGCAGGCCGGGGCTGCGCAACGGGCCGAGCCAGTGCACGTCACGGGTCCGGGTCCGCCAGTCCCGGGACGGCCGGGCGGTGGCCATCACCAACGAGCCGAGCAGCCCCAGCCCGGCGGCCAGCCACAGGGCGAGCGGCGCGGGGCCGAGCGCGGCGACACCGGCGACGGCCAACGGCCCCGCGATGAACACGACTTCCTGCGCCCCGGCGTCGACGGCGTACGCCGCCTGCACCTGCCCCTCGGCCACCAACTCCGGCCACAGGGCACGCAGACACGGCTCCAGGGGCGGCGCGGCGGCACCCGCGACGACGGCCCCGACGAGGCTGCCGTAGACCGATCCGGGTGCGAGCGCGAGGAGGACGTACCCCAGGCCGGACACCACTGCGGACGCGACGAGTACGCGCGGCTGGCCGGTGCGGTCGACCAGCCGCCCGAGCAGCGGGCCGCCGATCGCCCCGGCCACGGCGAACACACCGGTGGCGACGCCGACCAGGCGGTAGCCGGCGCCGGCCTCGCGCACGGAGAGGGCGATGGCGAGGGCGGCCATGGCGCTGGGCATGCGGCCGACGAGGGAACCGGTGAGCAGTCGTAGGACATGGGGGCGCCGGAGCAGGGTCGGATACAGCACACGTCTCCCGTTGGGGCGCGATCGCGCTCTCGGCTTCAGGCTGCCAACGGCGCGCACCTGACCACGAGTTCGTCCATGGACAGCCCGAGCGCCTCGGCGAGGGCGGACACGGTGAAGAAGGCGGGCGTGGGAGCCCGGCCCGTCTCAATCTTGCGGAGGGTCTCCGCCGAGATGCCCGCGTGCGCCGCCACGTCCGTCATGCTGCGGCCGCCACGGGCCTCGCGGAGCAGCCGGCCGAGCCGTTCGCCGCGTTCGCGCTCTTCGGGGGTGAGAGGGGTGCGTACCATGCCGTCATTCTAATACCGGTATAGTAATTGGCATGGTGGAACTGAAGACGGACACGTCTATCGATGCGATGTACGAGGCGGGCCAGGTCGTGGCCCGCGCCCTCACGGCTGTGCGGGAGGCCGCCGACGTGGGCGTATCCCTCCTGGAACTGGACGAGTTGGCGCACGACGTGCTGCGCGCGGCCGGCGCGAGTTCACCCTTCCTCGGCTACCGCCCCGCCTTCGCGCCCACCGCGTTCCCCGCGGTCATCTGCGCCTCCGTGAACGACGCGATCGTGCACGGCATCCCGGACGGCTACCGCCTGCGCGACGCCGACCTGGTCTCGATCGACTTCGGCGCCAAGCTGGGCGGCTGGGCCGGCGACTCGGCCATCAGCTTCATCGTCGGCGAGCCGCGCCCGGCCGACGTCCGCCTGATCGACACCGCCGAGCGCGCCCTCGCGGCGGGCATCGACGCAGCCGTCGTCGGCAACCGCATCGGCGACATCGCCCACGCGATCGGCACGGTCTGCCGCACGGCCGGCTACGGCATCATGGAGGACTTCGGCGGCCACGGCATCGGCCGCCAGATGCACGAGGACCCCGGAGTCCCGAACGAGGGCCGCCCCGGCCGAGGCCTCCCCCTACGCCGCGGCATGGTCATCGCGATCGAGCCGATGCTGATCGCGGGCGGCCGGGACGACTACCACGCGGCGAAGGACGGCTGGACCCTCAAGACGAACGACGGATCGAGGGCGGCCCACGTGGAACACACGGTGGCGATCACGGAGGACGGTCCCAGGATTCTTACGGCACGCTGAGCTCTTTTAGGGGCGCGAGGAACTGCGCGACCAGCCACAACGCACCCGCAGACGAAAACCAGCCGCAATCCCCCCAAACCTGCACATGCCCCACGCAGTGCCCCGTGCCATGGTGGATTGATGACCAGCGGCTACACAGACCCCGAAAACGACCCCTTCGGCGACTTCCTGGCCCGGTTCTTCGGCGGAGCCACGGGCGGAGCCGCTGGCGGAGCGGCCCCGCCCGGCCCACGGCACGTGGACATAGGCCGTCTGCTCAGCCAACCGGCCAGGGAACTCATGCGGGGCGCCGCCCAGTACGCCGCGGAACACGGCAGCCACGACCTCGACACCCAGCACCTGCTCCGCGCCGCCCTGTCCGCGGAGCCGACCCGCGGCCTCCTCACCCGGGCCGGCGCGGACCCCGACTCCCTCGCCGCGGAGATCGACGAGCGCTCGGGCCCCGCGCACCCTCCGGACGGCACGTCGCTCGCCCTCACCCCGGCCGTCAAACGCGCCCTCCTGGACGCCCACGACCTGGCCAGGGCGGGCGGCACCGGATACATCGGCCCCGAACACGTCCTCGGCGCGCTCGCCGCGAACCCGGACTCGGCGGCCGGTCACATCCTGAACGCGGCCCGCTACGCCCCCACGGGCCTGCCGCCCGAGGCACCGGACGGCATCCAGCCCCGCACCGACCAGCCCCGCCCCACCGGCACGCCCACCCTCGACAAATACAGCCGCGATCTCACCGACCTGGCCCGCCACGGCCGTATCGACCCGGTGATCGGCCGCGACGAGGAGATCGAGCAGACCATCGAGGTGCTGTCCCGGCGCGGCAAGAACAACCCGGTGCTGATCGGCGACGCGGGTGTCGGCAAGACCGCGATCGTGGAGGGCCTCGCGCAGCGCATCACGGACGGCGATGTGCCGGACGTCCTGGTCGGGCGCAGGGTGGTCGCCCTCGACCTGACCGGCGTGGTCGCGGGCACCCGCTTCCGGGGCGACTTCGAGGAGCGGCTGACGAACATCGTCGGCGAGATCCGCGCCCACTCGGACGAACTGATCGTGTTCATCGACGAGTTGCACACCGTGGTCGGCGCGGGCGGTGGCGGCGAGGGCGGTTCGATGGACGCCGGCAACATCCTCAAACCGGCCCTGGCACGCGGCGAGTTGCACATCGTGGGCGCCACGACGCTGGAGGAGTACCGCCGGATCGAGAAGGACGCGGCGCTGGCCCGCAGGTTCCAGCCGATCCTGGTGCCCGAGCCGACCGTCGCGGACGCGATCGAGATCCTGCGCGGGCTGCGCGACCGCTACGAGGCGCACCACCAAGTCCGTTACACCGACGAGGCATTGGTGGCGGCCGTAGAACTCTCCGACCGCTATCTCACCGACCGCCGGCTGCCGGACAAGGCGATCGACCTCATCGACCAGGCGGGCGCGCGGGTACGGCTGCGGGCGCGCACGAAGGGCACGGACGTACGGGCCCTGGAGCGCGAGGTGGAGCAGCTCGCCCGGGACAAGGACCAGGCGGCGGCCGACGAGGACTACGAGAAGGCGACACAACTACGCGACCGGATCGCCGAGTTGAAGGTGCGGCTGGCGGACGCCGGTGGCGAGGACACGGGCGACGAGGGGCAGCATCTGGAGGTCACCGGTGAGGCGATCGCCGAGGTGGTGTCGCGGCAGACCGGTATCCCGGTGAGCAGTCTCACGGCGGAGGAGAAGGACCGGCTGCTCGGTCTGGAGGAGCATCTGCACCGGCGGGTCGTCGGGCAGGAGGAGGCGGTCCGGGTCGTGTCGGACGCGGTGCTGCGCTCCCGCGCCGGGCTGGCGAGCCCGGACCGGCCGATCGGCAGTTTCCTGTTCCTGGGCCCAACCGGCGTCGGCAAGACGGAACTTGCCCGGGCACTCGCCGAGTCCCTGTTCGGCAGCGAGGACCGGATGGTCCGGCTGGACATGAGCGAGTACCAGGAACGGCACACGGTGAGCCGTCTCGTCGGCGCCCCGCCCGGCTACGTCGGCCACGAGGAGGCCGGTCAGCTCACCGAGGCCGTACGCCGCCACCCGTACTCGCTGCTCCTCCTCGACGAGGTCGAGAAGGCGCACCCGGACGTGTTCAACATCCTGCTCCAGGTCCTGGACGACGGCCGGTTGACCGACGCGCAGGGCCGCACGGTCGACTTCACCAACACGGTGATCGTGATGACCAGCAACCTCGGCTCCGAGGCGATCACCCGGCGCGGTGCCGGTATCGGCTTCGGCCCTGGTGGCGCCGACGCGGACGAGGAGGCCCGGCGCGAGCAGATCCTGCGCCCGCTGCGCGAGCACTTCCGCCCCGAGTTCCTCAACCGCATCGACGAGATCGTCGTCTTCCGCCGGCTCACCGCCGAGCAACTCCGGCTGATCACCGGGCTGTTGCTGGACCACACCCGCCGTCTCCTGCACGCGCAGGGCATCACGGTCGCGTTCACGGACCCGGCGGTCGACTGGCTCTCCCGCCAGGGCTACCAGCCCGAGTACGGCGCCCGCCCGCTGCGCCGCACCATCCAGCGCGAGGTCGACAACCAGCTGTCGCGACTGCTTCTGGACGGCCGGATCGCGGAGGGCGGCCGGGTGACGGTGGACGTGGAGGACGGGCGGCTCGCGTTCCGTACGGATGCACCACCGCCCGACCCCGACGGACCTGCTACGGCTCCGGGTTGACGACTGCCGCCGACCCGCCGCCGCGTCGTACCTTCTCGGCGGCGGCCAACCACTCCCCGTTCGGGAGCCGTTGCACACCGGTCGCCGCGCCGATCTCCGGGTTGAGAGTGAACGAATGCCCGATGGCTTGCAGCTGGGGCTTCAAGTCGCTGTTGTAGAGCGCGGGTTCGAGTTCCGTGTTCGCCGCGTTGCGCTGGCTGGCGCGAGGCGCCGCGATCGCGTCCACCAGCGGCAGGCCCCGGTCGAGGAACTCGGTGAGGGTCTGCAGCACGGTCGTGATGATGGTCGCGCCACCGGGTGAACCGAGCGCCACGACCGGCTTGTTGTGCTTGTCGAGGACGATCGTCGGCGAGATCGACGAGCGCGGGCGCTTGCCCGGTCCTGGCAGGTTCGGGTCGTGGACGGCCGGGTTGGCCGGGGTGAAGGAGAAGTCGGTCAGCTCGTTGTTGAGCAGGAAACCGCGGCCGGGCACGGTCATCGCGCTGCCGCCGGTCTGCTCGATGGTGAGCGTGTAGGAGACGACGTTGCCCCACTTGTCGGCGACCGTGAGGTGCGTGGTGTTCTCGCCCTCGTACGTCGTCGGGGCGGCCGTCCCGGCGGCGGTGCAGGCCGTCGGATTGCGCGGGTCGGCGGGCGCCAGCGGGCTGGTGAGCACCGCGTCGTCCTTGATGAGGCAGGCGCGCGAGTCGGCGAACTTCTGCGAGAGGAGTTCCTTCGTCGGTACGTCCTCGAAGGCGGGGTCGCCGACCCAGCGCCCCCGGTCCGCGAACGCGATCCGGCTGGCCTCGATGTAGTGGTGCAGGTACTGGACCTCGCTCGCCTTCGAGAGGTCCGTCTTCTCAAGGATGTTGAGGGCCTCGCCGACGGTCGTGCCGCCGGAGGAGGAGGGCGCGATGGAGTAGACACCGAGTCCGCGGTACGAGGTCTTCGTGGGCGCCTGGAGCTTGGCGCGGTAGGCCGCGAGGTCCTTGGCGGACAGCTTGCCGGGGCGGGCGTTCCAGCCGGAACCGGCGTCCACCTTGGGGTTGTTCACCGTGGCGAGGATGTCCTTGCCGAGGTCTCCGTGGTAGATCGCGCCGATCCCCTTCTTGCCCAACTCCTTGTAGGTCCTGGCGAGTTCGGGGTTCCTGAAGGTGGAGCCGACGACCGGGAGCTGCCCGCCGGGCAGGAACAGCTTGGCGGTGTCCGGGAAGTAGCGGAAGCGGGTCTCGTTGGACGCCGTCTGGCTGCGGAAGGTGTCGTCGACCGTGAAGCCGTCACTCGCGATCCGCTCGGCGGGCTTGAGCACCGTGCCGAGCTTCTCACTGCCCCACTGGTCGAGCGCGGTCTGCCAGGTGGCGGGCGAGCCCGGGGTGCCGACGCCGAGGCCGCTGCTGACGGCGTCGGCGAAGGCGAGGGCCTTGCCGTTCTCCACGAAGAGGTTGGAGTCGGCGGTCAGCGGCGCGGTCTCGCGGCCGTCGATGGTGTGCACCGTACGGGACTTGGCGTCGTAGTAGACGAAGTAGCCGCCTCCGCCGATGCCGGAGGAGTAGGGCTCGGTGACGCCGAGCGCGGCGGCGGTGGCGACGGCCGCGTCGACCGCGTTGCCGCCCTTCTTCAGGACCTCGATACCGGCGGCGGTGGCGTCCGCGTCGACGCTCGCCACGGCGCCGCCGTAGCCGACCGCGACCGGAGCCTTCGTCGGTGTGCCGCTCGTTGCGGCCGGTGGGGCGGCGGCCCCGACCGACACGACGGCGGCCGAGACCGCCAGGACCGACAGTTTCCGTGCCACAGGGCGACGCATCCATACCTCCAGTCAGGACCGTCCGCGCAGCGTAGCCACATTGCCATGACCCCAACAGACCACCTCGCGCCACTGTCACACGAGTGCCACACGTCGAACACCGGTACGTACCAGCCGCGTCGGGCCGCTAACATGCGCGCCCATGAATGACGACCTGCGCAACATCGTTCTGGGCGTGGCCGCCGCCGGCATCAGCGCCGCGCTCGGCTGGCTCGCCCGCACCTATCTGTGGAAGCGCAAACTCCGGCGCAAGCAGGCGTTCTTCGGGCTGCCCGACAACTCCGAGTCGCTGCTCGTGGTCAACCGCGAGGCGGGCGGCCCCGAACTCACGGTGATGCGGCACGACGTGTTCGCGCTCCTCGAACTCGCGGCCCTGATCAAGGACTGCAACGCGCACGCCCAGGTCGTCGCGCACGACGCGGCCCAGCAGGGTTTCGGCGAGCGGACCGAGTTCTGCGTGGGCGGCCCGGCCTCCAACCGCCGGATGGCCGCGCATCTGGCGTCCCTGCTCCCCGGCATCCGCGTCAACGTCGACCCCGAGCCGGGACCGGACCGGGGCGCGTTCCAAATAGGCAGCGAGCGCTACCGACTTGATCCCGGCAAGGGCGAGTACGTGCTCCTCGCCCGCCTCACCGCCGGCCAACTGGGCGGCGCGCGGCCGGTGTTCCTCTTCTGCGGCCAGCGCGCGATCACCAACCAGGCGGCGTCCCGCTATCTCGCCCGCAACCATGAGAAGTTGGCCCGCAAACACGGCGGCAACACCTTCGTCCTGCTGCTGAAGGTGGTCAACTCGCAGGCGTACGGCCCCGATGTGGTGGAGTTGGTAGCGGATGTGACACGGGCGGCGGAAACCCCGCTGCCTGCACCGGCTCCCCGAAGTTCGCACCGTGCCTCCTGAATCCGCACACACGTCAACAATCTTTACTGGCACGTAACTTACTGACGGGTTACCTGAGGTAGGGGGTCCCGGTTACCGTCGGGTCACTTTGCATTGACACGTGTGAGGAGTGACCCGTGCGAACCCAACGCCAGGCCCTGCGTACGACCGCCGCGGGCGCCGTCTCCGCGACCCTGATCGCCGGAGGCGTCCTCGGGCTCGCCCCCACCGCGCAGGCCGCCACCAACGGCGTCCGCTTCGTCGACATCACCGGCGACGGCGGCACGAAGCTCGCGGCGAACGTCGTCACGCCCGCGGGCGCGGACGGCTCGCACAGCTACCCGCTGCTCGTCATGCCCACGGCCTGGGGATTCCCCCAGGTCCAGTACCTGGCGCAGGCCGAGAAGCTCGCGAACTCCGGCTATGTCGTGGTGAGTTACAACGTGCGCGGCTTCTGGCAGTCCGGCGGCGGGATAGAGGTGGCGGGCCCGAAGGACGTGGCCGACGCCTCCAAGGTGATCGACTGGGCGCTCGCCAACACCCCGTCCGAAGCCGGGCACATCGGCATGGCGGGCGTGTCGTACGGCGCCGGCATCAGCCTGCTCGCGGCCGCACACGACAAGCGGATCAAGGCAGTCGCCTCGCTGAGCGGCTGGGCGGACCTGATCGACTCGATCTACTCGGGCCGTACCGAACACTCGCAGGCGACCGCCCTGCTGGACGGCGTCGGCCTCGTCACCGGCCGCCCGAGCGCCGAGACCAGCCAGGTCTTCAAGGACTTCTTCGCCTCCGACCTCTCCAAGGAACAGGAGATGATCAACTGGGGCAAGGTGCGTTCGGCTTCGACCTACGTCGATCAGATCAACAAGAACGGCGCGGCGATCATGCTCGCCAACGCCTGGGGCGACACGATCTTCCCGCCCAACCAAATCGCCGACTTCTACGGGAAGTTGACCGGACCCAAGCGGCTCGAACTCCGCCCCGGCGACCACGCCACCGCCGAGCTGACCGGACTGTTCGGGCTGCCCAACGACGTATGGACGGACACCGAGCGCTGGTTCGACCACTACCTCAAGGGCGCCGACAACGGGATCGACCGCGAGCAGCCGGTGGAGCTCAAGTCCCGTTCCACGGGCGGCTACGAGGGCTATCCGGACTGGAAGTCGGTCGGCGCGACCCGGAAGAAGATCGACCTCGCGGGCACGACGACCATCCACACCAACGTCGACTCGGGCGCGGACGGCGGGATCGTCTTCCTGTCCAGCATCCTCGACCAGGTAGCCCAGGTGCCCCCGGTGGCGTACGTCCCGCTGCTCCCCCGCCGCTGGGCCGCCGTCTGGCAGTCGGCGAAGTACGCGAGTGCCCAACAGGTGCGCGGCACCGTCAAGTTGCACACCACGGTCACGGACACCAAGGAGAGCGGCACCCTCGTCGCGTACCTCTACGACGTGGGCCCGCTCGGCCTCGGCAAGCTGGTCAGCAACGCGCCGTACACCTGGCACGGGCAGCAGCCCGGCCAGCCGTTCGGTGTGGACCTGGAGTTGTTCTCCACGGCCTACGACGTCCCGGCAGGGCATCATCTCGCCCTGGTCGTCGACACGGTCGACCCGCTCTACATCGAGCACAACCCGTCCGGCGCGCAGCTGACCTTCTCCTCGCCGGCGAACGACCCGTCGTACGTGTCGATCCCGCTGCGCGAGCAGTGATCTCCGGCTGCTGCCGGCCGGGCAAGTGCCCTCTCGACTACTGCACCCGCGGCAGCAGCGTCCCTGGTTCCGCCGGGGCCACGTCCACGGCCCCGGTCTTGGGACTGCGCTGCTCCCGGCGGGACACCCAACCGGCGAACCAGGAAAGCAGCATGCACATCCCGATGTAGATCGGCGAGATCACCATCACCACGGGGATGAACGGCAAATCGTAGTCGAGGTTCGACGCGATCAGCTTCCCGGCATGGAGAAACTCCTCATAGGTGATCAGATAGCCCAGCGAGGTGTCCTTCAGCGCGACCACCAACTGGCTGATGATCGCGGGCAGCATGGCCCGTACGGCCTGCGGCACGAGGACGTACGACATGACGTGGACCTTGCGCATGCCGAGTGCGAACGCGGCCTCCCGCTGGCCGCGTTCGACGCTGTTGACGCCCGAGCGGAAGACCTCGGCGAGCACCGAGCCGTTGTAGAGGGTCAGGCCAGCGACCAGTGCGGGCAGCGGCTGGACCTTGAGCGCCACGAAGATGAAGAAGATCATCACCAGGACGGGCATGGCGCGGAAGAACTCCACGACGAGCGTGGACAGCCAGCGCACGGGACGGTGGTCCGAGAGCCGTCCCACGGCGAGCAGGGTGCCAAGTGCCAGTGACAGCACGGCCGCCAGGCCGAAGGCCTTGAGCGTGTTGCCGAGGCCGCGCAGCAGCAGTTCCTGAATTCCCTTGTACTCGAAGGGCATCCACTTCGTGTACGTGAACTGGTCGGTGTCGAAAAGGAGATAGAGGATCCAGCCGAGCAGCGCGAGGATGACGACCGTGGACGCGATGCCGTAAAGGCGGTGCCGTTTACGGGTCTTGGGTCCCGGTACGTCGTAGAGGGCGTTGGCGGTGGTCATCGGGCGACTCCCCACTTCCTCTCCAGCGCGTTGAACAGCGCGCTGATGGCGAGGGTGATGATCAGGTAGCCGACGGCGATCCAGACGAACGTCCAGACGATGTTGTAGCCGAGTTCGCTCAACGTCCGGTAGGTGCCGAGGAGTTCGGTGACGCTGAAGGCGCCGGCGATCGCCGAGTTCTTGGCGAGGGCGATGAGGGTGGAGCCGACCGGCGGGATCACCGAGCGGAACGCCTGCGGCAGCACGACCAGGCCGAGGCTCTGCCCGAAGGACATCCCGAGACTGCGGGCCGCCTCCCCCTGCCCTCGGGGCACGGTGTTGATGCCCGCGCGCAGCGCCTCGCAGATGAACGCCGAGGTGTAGCAGCCGAGCGCGAGGACCGCGAACACCTTGAAGGGCAGCACGAGTCCGAAGCGCGGGAGGCCGAGCAGCACCGCGAAGAACAGCAGGGTGAGCGGGGTGTTGCGCAGCACGGTCACCCACACGGTGCCGAAGACCCGCAGCGAGCCGACCGGCGCGACCCGGAAGGAGGCCATGAGGAAGCCGAGGACGAGCGCCAGCACCGAGGCGTACACGGTCAGTTCGACGGTGCCGAGGAAGCCGTCGTCGAAGGTCGAGAAGTTGTCTGTCAGTACGTTCACGTCTGCCTCCCTCAGCTCGCCGGGTAGCGGTCGATCGCGGGCGGGGTGGGCGCGGGCACTCCGGACAGGCCCAGCGTCGCCTCGTACGCCTTCTTCCAGTCGCCGTTCTTCTCACGGGCCTCCAACGCGTCGTCGAGGGCGAACCGCAGGGCGTTGTCGCCGTGCGGGACACCGATGCCGTACGGCTCCTCGGAGAAGGGCTTGCCGACGACCTTGAGCTGGTCGGGGACCTTCGCCGCGTAGCCGATGAGGATCGCGTCGTCGGTGGTGACGGCGTCGACCTGATAGGTGAGCAGGTTGTCGACGCAGACCGAGTACGTGTCGTAGGCGACGAGTTGGGCCTTCGGATAGTCGTCCTTGATGCGCTGGTACGGCGTGGAGCCGGCGGCCGAGCAGACGCGTTTGCCGGCGAGGTCCTGCGGGCCGTGGATGTCGTGCTCGTCGGTGCGGACGAGGAGGGACTGGCCGGCCATGTAGTAGGGGCCGGCGAAGCCGACGAGCTTCTTGCGCATGTCGTTGATGGTGTAGGTGCCGACGTAGTAGTCGATCTGGCCGTTCTGAAGGGCGGTTTCGCGGTTGGCGGAGGCGATCGTCCGGAAGTGGACGGTCTTCGGGGCGAAGCCGAGGGAGGCCGACATCATCTTGGCGATCTCGATGTCGAAGCCGGAGTAGGTGCCCGTCGCCGGGTCCTTCTCCCCGAGGTAGGGCTGGTCCTCCTTGGCGCCGACGGTGAAGTAGCCGCGCTTCTTCGCCCGCTTCCAGGTCTTGGAGTCGGGGAGCTGAAAGCCTTGTGCCACTTGGTAGTTGGGGAGTTTCTCGGCGGCCGGTCCCTTGACGGGCGGGCTGCCCTCCTTGCCGCAGGCGGTCGCGCACAGCACGGCGAGCACGGTCACGGCGAGGGACGCACGGGTGGTACGGAACATGGATCGCACTCCCCCGCTCAGTGCTTGAGGATCTTGGACAGGAAGTCCTTGGCCCGGTCGCTGCGCGGGTTGGTGAAGAACTCCTCGGGGGTGCGGTCCTCGACGATGCGGCCGTCGGCCATGAACACGACGCGGTTGGCGGCGGAGCGGGCGAAGCCCATCTCGTGGGTGACGACGACCATCGTCATGCCGTCGTGGGCGAGTTGGCGCATGACCTCGAGGACCTCGTTGATCATCTCCGGGTCGAGAGCCGAGGTCGGCTCGTCGAAGAGAAGCGCCTTGGGTTCCATGGCGAGGGCGCGGGCGATGGCCACGCGCTGCTGCTGGCCGCCGGAGAGCTGCGCGGGGAACTTGGGCGCCTGGGAGGCGAGGCCCACGCGGTCCAGGAGCTCCAACGACCGCCTGTCGGCGTCCTCCCGCTTGCGCTTGCGGACCTTGACCTGGGCCAGCGAGACGTTCTGCAGGACCGTCTTGTGGGCGAACAGGTTGAAGGACTGGAAGACCATGCCCACCTCGGCGCGGAGCTTCGCGAGGGCCTTGCCCTCCTCGGGCAGCGGCTGCCCGTCGAGTTCGATCGTTCCGGACTCGATGGTCTCCAGCCGGTTGATCGCCCGGCACAGCGTCGACTTTCCCGACCCCGAAGGGCCGATGACCACGACCACCTCCCCCTTGCCGACGGTGAGGTTGATGTCCTGCAGGACATGCAGCTCCCCGTAGTACTTGTTGACGTCACGCAGTTCGATCAACGGATCGACGGCCATGCCCAGCCCTACTCACTCTCAGCTGTGTCGTGGTCGCCGCAAACTATCCACACAAGAGTGGAGTTAAGGCACGACACGCACTTTTCGGGCATTAGCCGTATTTAAGCCCGTTGTTACTCTTCCGCGACTTCGGCGTACAGCTGCGAGAGTTCGGGCACGCCGCTGGCCGCCCACTCGTGACCGGAGGCCACGACGTCGAACTCGCGCCCGGAGTCGAGCCGTACGACGGGCTGACCGCTCTCCCAGATCTCCCAGGCGGCGCCCGGCACGGTGCGCACGATCACGGTCCCCAGATACAGACCGGCGTCGTTGCCGAGCCAGGAAAGGGTCTCCTCGTCGTCCCGCCAGCGCGGCACCAGTTGATCGAGCGCCTCCAACGAGCCTACGGAGTCGTCGAGTTGGATGCCTTCCTGAGCCGCGAGGGCGCGGAGCAGTTGACACTCGGACAGCAACTCGGCGATGCCCTCGGGGTCGTGAGTACGGTGCTTCTCGCCCCGGTCGCCCAGGAAAGGGATGTTCATCCGTCTAGCGTGTCATTCGCACCGCCGTACGCACCACAGGGCGTCGCCGGTGGCGTGTCAGCAACCGGCCGCGGGAGGGGGAAAGCCCTTCTGCCGAGGGCGGGTTGGCCGGATGGTGGCCGCCGAGTTGAGAGGCGACGAGAACGGCGCCTGGGCACTCCGGACTACGGCGGCTCCCGCCACCTCGGCTCCCAGCGGGCCGGAACCACCCGCCGTGGTGCGGTGGTTCACGACCCTGCGCTGAGCGGCGGGCGGGTCAGACGTCCAGGTCCACGACCACGGGCGCGTGATCCGAGGCGCCCTTGCCCTTGCGCTCCTCGCGGTCGACGTAGGAGTCGGTGACGGCCTTCGCGAACGGTTCGTTGCCGTAGACCAGGTCGATGCGCATGCCGCGGTTCTTCGGGAAGGCGAGCTGGCGGTAGTCCCAGTACGTGTACGGGTGGTCGTACTTGAGGGGGCGCGGGACCACGTCGGACAGGCCCGCGTCGCGCAGGGCGGTCAGGGCGGCGCGCTCGGCGGGGGTGACGTGGGTGAGGCCCTCGAAGGCGGCCACGTCGAAGACGTCGTCGTCCGTCGGTGCCACGTTGTAGTCGCCCAGCACCGCGAACGGGCGGCTGCCCTGCGCGTCGTCCGCGACGGCCGCCTTGAGTGCCTCGAACCACTGGAGCTTGTACGCGTAGTGGGGGTGGTCCACCTCGCGGCCGTTCGGCACGTACACCGACCAGACGCGGACCGGGCCGCAGGTCGCCGCGACGGCGCGGGGTTCCTGGACGCCGTCGTAACCGGGGTCCCCGGCAAGGCCCTTGACCACGTCGTCGAGCCCTACGCGGGAGAGCACCGCCACGCCGTTCCACCGCCCGGTCGCGTTGACCGCCGCCTCGTAGCCCGCCTCGCGCAGCGCGTCGAACGGGAACTGCGCCTCGGCCAGCTTGGCCTCCTGGAGGCACAGCACGTCGGTGCCGCTGCTCTCCAGCCAGGCCAGGAGCCTCGGCAGACGGGCGGTGATCGAGTTCACGTTCCAGGTCGCGATGCGCATGCCTCACAACCTACCGGGCGGGTCTGACACTCACAGGTCCGCCGCCTCGCCGGGCGCCAGCCGCAGGTGCTCCGCGCCGCCGAGCGCGCCGATCTGCATGTCGTAGATCGGGCGGGCGAGGTCGGTGAGCAGGGCGTCGTGGATGTCGTAGGCGCGCTGCGGCTTGACCTCGCGGACGTAGTCGATGACCTCGGAGATCTTGCTCCAGGGGGCCATGACCGGGAGCATCAGGGTCTCGACGGTGTGGTCGGGGACGGTGAGGGCGTCGCCCGGGTGGAAGACGCGGCCGCCGTCGACCAGGAAGCCGACGTTGGTGATGCGCGGGATGTCCGGGTGGATCACGGCGTGCAGTTCGCCGTGCACCTGGACGTCGAAGCCCGCCGCCGTGAAGGTGTCGCCGTGGCCGACCGTGTGCACGCGGCCCGGGAAGGCGGCGGAGAGCTGGCCGGCGACCGACTTCAGGGTCCAGATCTCGGCCGCCGGGTTGGCCTCCAGGCCGGCCCGCAGCCGGTCCTCGTTGAAGTGGTCGAGGTGCTCGTGGGTGACCAGGATCGCGTCCGCGCCGACCGCGGCGTCCTCCTCGGTGAAGGTGCCCGGGTCGATGACGAGCGACCGGCCGTCCTTCTCCAGACGGATGCAGGCGTGCGACTTCTTGGTGAGCTTCATGGGTCCATCCTGCCGCGCCGGAACGGCGGACGGGCGGGTGAGACTGGTGCTTTCGGTACCAGGCCGACGATCACTCGGTGGGGGTCGTCTCCTCGCGGATGACCTGCTGGGCGACCTTGAACGCGCTGTTCGCCGCGGGCACCCCGCAGTACACGGCGGCCTGCATCAGCACTTCCTTGATCTCGACCGGGGTGAGGCCGTTACGGAGCGCCGCCCTGGTGTGGAAGGCCAGCTCGTCCAGGTGGCCGCCCGCGACCAGCGCGGTGAGGGTGACACAGCTGCGCGAACGCCGGTCGAGGCCGGGCCGGTCCCAGATCTCGCCCCACGCGTACCGGGTGATGAACTCCTGGAAGTCCCCGGAGAACTCGTCGGCCTGCGCCAGCGCCCGGTCGACATGCGCGTCGCCGAGCACCTCACGGCGGACCTTGATCCCGGCGTCGTAGGGGTCCGGACGGCCCATGTCCTGCGGCGGAACGGCGGGCGGCGGCGCGATCTCGGCGATCGGCGCGAGCTGCGGCGGCGCGGCGAGGACCGGTTTGACCGGGGCCGCCACGATTGCCATCTGCCCGGTGGAGTGGTCGTACGCCGGCTGCCAGGCGGTGGAGAAGTGCCGGACGAGGAGGTCGGTCACGGCCGCGGGCTGCTCGACCGGGACCAGGTGCGAGGCGCCGGGTACGACCGCGAGGCGGGCGTCCGGGATGCCGGCGACCAGTGTGCGGGCCTCGGCCGGGCCGGTGACCTGGTCGTCGGAGCCGACGAGGACGAGCGTCGGTACGCCGATACGGGCGAGTTCGGACCGTACGTCGAACGCGGCCAGCGCCTCGCACGCGGCGATGTAGCAGCCGGGGTCGGTGGTGCGGACCATCTGTACGGCCCACTCGGTGATCGCGGGCTGGGACGCGGCGAACCCGATGGTGAACCAACGGTCGGGCGAGGTGCGGGCGATGGGGTCGAGCCCGTTGGTACGCACGATCACCCCGCGCTGACGGAACTCGTCCGCCGTGCCGAAGCGGGGCGAGGCGGCGATCAGCGCCAGCGAGGCCACCCGCTCCGGGTGGCGCAGGACCAGTTCGAGACCGACCGCGCCGCCGAGCGCGCAGCCCGCGTAGCCGAAGCGCTGCACGCCGAGGCCGTCCAGCGTGGCCAGCAGCCGGTCGGCCAGGTCGGAGACCGAGCCGGTCGGGTGCGCGGGCGAGCCGCCGTGGCCCGGCAGGTCGTACCGGAAGACCCGCCACTGCTTCGCCAGTTCGGGCACCTGGCGATCGAACATGTGCCAGGTCGTCCCGAGGGACGGGCCCAGGATGAGAACGGGCGCGTCTTCGGGGCCGTCGAAGCGGTACTGGAGGGCAGGGGTCTTCATGTCGCTCACCGCTCCAACGTAACCGCCGTTTCTTACGGTCCGGCTGTGGGGCCCCCGGTCTCCCCACTCGGCTCCCACACATCAGTGGGGAACCCTCACACCGCCTTCACCGGAAACCGGTGGGAGCGCTGCGGCTGTCAGGCCTGTGGGACCGGAGGGGCTCTGTGTCGAAGGACACTCGGTGGCTTTGGGCGGTTCAGAGCTCGCCGGGGGCGCCCAGGCCCGTGAGTGCGCCCACCGGGTCCAGGTCGGGGGTGCCTCTGGGCCACCAGTCCTCGTCGCCCGGTTCCGATTCGTAGGCGTACCACAAGCCGTCGCGACCCAGGCGGAGTTGGACATGGCCGTGGGGGTGGGTGAGGTGGTTGTGCCAGGGGCGGAAGGCCGGGAGGTCGGCGGCCAGGAGGAGCGGACGGGCCCGGTCGAAGCGGCCGGCCGGTGGGTCCCAGGGCTCTTCGAGCACCGCGAGCCCTTCGATGCCGCCCTGCCGCCAGGCGGCGACCGCCCGCGCCAGCTCGCCCGTGCCTCGTCCGGTGGCCTTGGCGAGGGAGGCGTAGAGGGAACGGGTGGTGACGGTCAGCCCCGAACCGGGGCGGGCCGCGGCGAGCCGTACCGCGTCCTGCCACAACGTCAGGCCCCCGACCGGGTCCCGGCCGGTGCTGAGCAGCGCGTGCGCGCGGGCGGCTGCGTCGGTCGCCAACTGGTCGAGCGCGAAAGGGTCCGGGCCGCCCGGAGCCGCCGGGTACACGGGGGGCTGCTCGGGGTGCGGGGGCATGGGCAACGGGCGTGGCAGCGGGGGGAGTCGGCGCTCCCCCTGCGCTGCGAGGACGTCCGTGGCTCTTACGCCGGGGAGGGCCGCCGGTTCCTGCTCCTGGGCGGCGCGGGCCGCTCGGGCCGCGTTGCGGCGGGACAGGGCGTCGAGCAGTGGGCGTTCGCCCCGGCCGCGGAGCAGGAGCAGGACGAAGGGGTCGGCGTCGAGGAGGCGGGCGGTCTGATAGCAGAGGGCGGCGGCATGCTTGCACGGGTGACCGGAGTCGGGGCAACTGCACTGCGGGGCGAGGTCGCCGGGCCCCGGCAGCAACGGAACTCCGCTCTCCGCAAGGGACTTGGGCATCTCCTTGTCGAGCAGCGCGGCGATGTCCCCGGGCCGGTCGGCGGCGGCGTCCAGGAACCGCTCCCAGTCGGCGTCGTCCAGCGTCCGCAACCGCACCTGCACGCGGTACGGCCGCGCGCGGCTGCCCTGCACATACCCGAGCACGAGCCCCGGCGTCACGGTGATCGCGTCGACGTGCCCCTTCTCCGCGTAACTCCGCCCCCGCAGCAGCCGCTTGGGATCCAGCGCGCCCTCTTCCAACGCGGTGACCCATGCGTTGCCCCACCAGGTGTCGGCGAAGCGGGTGTTGGCGGCTCCGCCGCCGTCTCCGTTTGCGTCTCTGTCCGAGGGGCGGGCTGAGAAGGCGGGGAAGGTGCGGCGGAGGTCGCTGTCGCGGGAGGGGGAGGCCATGGAGGTGGGGGTTCGGGGGGTTGCGGGGATGAGGTCGGAGTCGGGGGTGGGGACGGGAAAGGGGAAGAAGGAGGCAGAGGTCGAGTCGTCGCGGGTCGGGTTGGGGGCGGTGGGCGAGAGCGACGGGTGTGACGGGTGTTCAGTCCGGGTGGGTGCGTGGGCGGACGTCGGGGTGACCGCCGTGGGGTGTGAACTCCCCGGTGTGGAAGGGTCGTTGTCCGGTGCGGTCTCCTCGGTGGGCGGCGTCACATCGTCCGGCTCCGTCACATCGGCCGGCAACCGAAAGGCGTCCGCGAGGAAGTCCCGTAGCTCACGGACCCCGGCCTCACCAGCACCCCCACGCACACCCTGCGCACCACCGTGTCGTCCCTCGGAACCGGCGCTCGCACGGGGCACCGGCCGAGACACCGGCTCCACTCCCCTGGCCCCGACATCCTCACGAGCCTTCCGCGCCGCACCACGAGCCGCCCGCAACGCCTCACGCGCGACATCCGCAGGCCGTACCGAACCGCCGCCCGCGCCGCCCGCCGACTCCTGAACCGTCTCCGCTTCCTGAACTCCAGCCGACGTGTCCGCCGTCCCCTCCCCGGACCGTTCTACTTGACCAACTTCTCCAACTCCGCTGCCCGGAACGGCGGTTCCGGCGCGCGCCGGGTCTCGCGGCCGGCCCGCTGCTCCTTCTCCCGGGCTGTCTCCCGAACTGTCCTCTCCCGCGCTGTCATCTCCCGGGCTACTCGCCACCGTGCCCTGGACCGAGCCGTCGTCCGGTGCGAGGGCGTCTTCCCCCGAACCGCCGACGGCGCGCCGCTCGGCGACGGCCCGGCGCAGCGCCGCCCGCGCCGCGTCACCCGGCCGGGCCTGGGGCTCCGCGGCCTTGTCGACTGGTGCGCGGTCCGGGCCCGGTGCGTGAGAAGACTCCGCCGCCCCAGCGGCCTCCGCGTCCATCCCCCGATTCTCACGGTCCCGCGCCGCCTGCAACGCCCGCCGCACCACGTCCGCGGGGCGCTCCTCCAGCGAGGGGCGCTGCGCCTCCGGCGCGTCATCGGCCGACTCCTGCGATGCGTCCCCCGCCGGGGATCCATGCGCCTCGGCCCTTTCTTCCGCCGGGGCCTCCGGCGCCTCCTCTGCCCGGTGCCGCAGCGCCTCCGCCCCTTCCCCCGCCGACGCCTCGTCCGCCCCCTGCTCGTCCTCCGCCAGCGCCATCACCTCACCCACCCGACGAACCTCTTCGGCGCCACGATCCACCCCCACACCCACACCCCGCCCCATACCCCCCATCACTCCGACCTCCGCAACGACACCAGGTCGGACAGGTCCCGGTCCGACAGCTCGGTCAACGACGACTCGCCGGAGCCGAGGATCGCGTCTGCCAACGCCCGCTTGGATTCGAGCATTTCGGCGATGCGGTCCTCGACCGTGCCCTCGGTGATGAGGCGGTGGACCTGGACGGGCTGGGTCTGGCCGATGCGGTAGGCGCGGTCGGTGGCCTGTTCCTCGACGGCCGGGTTCCACCAGCGGTCGAAGTGGACGACGTGGCCCGCGCGGGTCAGGTTGAGACCTGTGCCCGCCGCCTTCAGGGAGAGGACGAGGACCGGGGTCGTGCCGGCCTGGAAACGGTCCACCATGCGCTCCCGCTCCGGTACCGGTGTGCCGCCGTGGAGCAGCTCGACCGGGACCGCACGGGCCGACAGGTGGGCGGTGATGAGGCGGGCCATGCCGACGTACTGCGTGAAGACGATCGCGGAACCGTCCTCGGACAGCAGCGTGTCCAACAGCTCGTCCAGCAGGGCGAGTTTGCCGGAGCGGGCGGCGAGGCGGTCCCCGACGGCCTGTGCTGCCGCGTGGTCCTCCTTCAGGTACAGCGCGGGGTGGTCGCAGATCTGTTTGAGGGAGGTGAGGAGCTTCAGGACCAGGCCCCGGCGGGCGATGCCCTCCGTCGTCTCGATCGCGAGCATCGACTCCCGCACCACCGCCTCGTACAGCGAGGCCTGTTCGCGGGTGAGCGGGACCGGGTGGTCCGTCTCCGTCTTGGGCGGCAGCTCGGGGACGATGCCCGGGTCGGACTTCTTGCGGCGCAGCAGGAACGGGCGGACCAGGCGGGCCAGCCTCGTCACCGCCTCCTCGTCCTCGCCGTTCTCCACCGCACGCGCGTGCCGGGCGCGGAAGGACTTGAGGGGGCCGAGGAGTCCGGGAGTCGTCCAGTCCAGCAGCGCCCAGAGTTCGGAGAGGTTGTTCTCCACCGGGGTGCCGGTCAGCGCCACGCGCGCGGGGGACGGGATCGTGCGCAGGGCCTTCGCCGTCGCCGAGTACGGGTTCTTGACGTGCTGTGCCTCGTCCGCGACGACCATGCCCCACGGCTGTTGGGCGAGGGTGGGTGCCGCCGAGCGCATCGTGCCGTACGTCGTGAGGACGAAGCCGCCGGTCAGGTCCTCCAGGGTGCGGTCCGTGCCGTGGAAGCGGCGGACCGGGACTCCGGGGGCGAAGCGGGTGATCTCCCGCTGCCAGTTGCCCAGGAGCGAGGCGGGGCAGACCACCAGGGTGGGGGCGCGGTGGGCCCGCCGTAGGTGCAGAGCGATGAGGGTGATCGTCTTGCCCAGGCCCATGTCGTCGGCCAGGCAGCCGCCCAGGCCGAGGGAGGTCATGAGGTCGAGCCAGGCCAGGCCCCGGAGTTGGTAGTCCCGGAGGGTGGCGTCCAGGCCCGGGGGTGGTTCGGCGGGTTGGATGCCTGCCGTCAAGCGGTCGCGCAGGGTCGCCAGCGCGCCCACCGGGACCGCCTCCACCCGCTCGCCGTCCACCTCCGCGGTGCCGGTGAGCGCGACGGACAGCGCGTCGACCGGGTCGAGCAGGCCCAGTTCGCGTTTGCGGGCCTTGCGGACGAGGGCCGGGTCGACCAGCACCCACTGGTCCCGCAGCCGTACGACCGGGCGGTGGGCCTCGGCCAGCAGGTCCATCTCGGCCTCGGTGAGCGGGTCGCCGCCGAGCGCCAACTGCCAGCGGAACTGGAGGAGTTCCTCGCTCTCGAAGAAGCCCGTGCCGTCGGTCGCGGAGCCCGGCGCCGACCGGACCACGGCGGACACCGTCAGGTCCTGCGCCAGGTCCCGGGGCCAGTGGACGGCGACCCCGGCCGCCGCGAGCCGGGTGGCCGCCATGCCGAGCAGCTCGCCCAACTCCTCCTCGGACAGGGCCAGTACGTCGGGCACGTCCTGCTCGGAGAGGCGGTCCAGCGGAGGCCAGACGCGCGCCGCCCGCCGTACGGCCAGCGCGGCGTCCACGCGTGCGCGGGGGCCGAAGGCGGTGTCCGCCGTGCCCGCCCACAGGGCCGCCGCGTCGACCACGAGGGTCGGGTCGGCGAGGCTGTGCACCTGGACGATCGCCGCGCCCGCGCTGCGCACCCGCCCGCCGTCGTCGAACAGGTCGTACGCCGACAGGTCCAGGCGGAGCGAGATCCGCACGCCCGCGTCCATGCCGGCGGCGACCTCCGCGGCCCAGTCCTGGGCGTCGCGCAGGCGCTGCGGCGGACGCGCGGCGAAGGGCATTCCGGAGGTGTACGGCGCGGCCGGGGTGCGGGGCAGGGTGTCCGCGACCGCGTCCAGGAAGGACCGCATCAGCGCTTCCGGCTCGGGCAGCCGGAGCGGGCCCGGGCCGGGCAGCGGGACCGCGTGGCCCTCGTACGGAAGGGCCGCCGCCACCGCGCGGACGTGCGCGATGTCCTCCGGCTCCAGGGGGCCCGCGCGCCACGCGTCGTGGCCCGACGCGGTGAGCCCGGGGAGCAGTCGGCCGCGGGCCGCGAGCCGCAGCGCGTGCAGGGTGGCGGCGCCCCAGCAGGCCGTGGCGGGATGGGCGGCGGGGTCGCGGCGGGCGCGCACGAGCAGCGGCAGGGCCGCTTCGATCGGCAGGGTCAGCGCGGGGGTCGGCCTGCGGCGGACTCCGGAGCCGTGTCGTCGTACGACGGTCAGTTCCGTCTGTTCCGCGTCTCCTTCGGGGAGGGTGCTCTCGCCGTCGAGGGCTCCGTCGGGGTCCCAGAAGGCGATGCGGCCCTCGCGCGGGACGACGGGGGACGGCAGGAAGACCGCGGCCAGTCGCACGGAGATCTGCTCCGTCTGTGCCGTGTCCGTCATACGTCCTGTCACCTCCCGCCCGTCAGTCGTGTCAGCTGTCTTCGACTCTACGGGCGGGGTCTGACAATCGGCTCCGGCGACCGGCCGGGGCAACCCGCTAAGGAACCGTGCGGGAGACGACGTAGACCATGGGGAGCTTGGGGTCGGACAGGTTCACCACGATGTCCTGGGTGGGGGCCGGGTCCTTCTGTTTGTTGACGACGCCCCACCAGGGGCCGGGGCGGGTGAACTTCCAGCCGGTGATCTTCTGGTCGCGGGCGCTGATGGTGATGTCGTTCTTCTTCAGCGTGTTCCGGTCGACGTCTATGCCGGCGAGGAAGGTGTCCAGGCCCGCGTCGGTGGTCTGGAACTGGACGTAGAGGCGGCTGGTCTTCCAGTTGTTGGTCTCGTAGAAGGCGACCTCTTCGGCCGGGTGCGGGACCGGTACCTGGTAGAGGCGGCGCTGGACCTTGGAGGGCCAGCCCACGGTGAGTCCGGTCGCCGAGTACTTGTCCTCCTTGTCCTTGCCGCTGTTGCGGCTCTGGTTGGCGGAGATCGCCAAGTAGCCGGCTGGTACGCCGATGAGCAGCACGATGATGAGCAGGGTGATCGCTCGGCGGCGGGCCTTGTGGCGGGGGTCCTCGGGTGGTCGGGGAGGTTCGTCCCTGGGTACGGCCTGGCGGGGCAGCGATGCGGTCATGCCGTGTCCTGGCTGCCGCGCCGGAACTCCGCGAACCGCTCGTAGCGCTCGTACCGCTCGACCCGGCGGCGCTTGGCGCGGCGGAAGCGGCGGGCGACCAGGCGGGCGAGGTCGGCGGCGCCGACCATGCCGGCCTCGGGGCCGAGCTGGGCGCGCACTATGCGGGCCTCGGGGCGGTAGCCGCGGCCGGTGAGCTGCCGCTTGAACGCGTCCCGCGCGGGGCCGATCAGCAGGTCGTCGGCGGCCGAGACACCGCCGCCGATCACGAAGCAGGACGGGTCGAGGGCGGCGGCGAGGTTGGCGATGCCGACGCCGAGCCACTGGCCGATGTCCTGGAGCAGCTCGATGCACATCGCGTCGCCCTCACGGGCCAGCTCGGTGATCATCGGCCCGGTGATCTCGCCGATGTTGCCCTTGACGTGCTCGATGATCCCGTACGCCACCGGGGAGTCCGCCGCGGCCAGCTCCCGCGCCTCCCTGACCAGCGCGTTGCCCGAGCTGTACTGCTCCCAGCAGCCGCGGTTGCCGCACGCGCAGCGGTGGCCGCCGGGCACGACCTGCATGTGGCCGAACTCGCCGGCGACGCCCCACTTGCCGCGCTTGACCTGGCCGTCCTCCAGGATCGCGCCGCCGATGCCGGTGCCGAGCGTGATCATGACGAGGTGGTCCTCGCCGCGGCCGGCGCCGAAGCGCCACTCGGCCCACGCGGCGGTGTTCGCGTCGTTGTCCACCAGGACCGGCACGGAGAGCCTGCTCGTGATGCGGTCCCTGAGGGGCTCGTTCCGCCACGACAGGTGGGGGGCGAACAGGACCCGGTTGCGCTCGGCGTCGACCCAGCCGGCCGCGCCGATGCCGACCGCGTGCACGTCGTGCCGGTCGGAGAGGTCCAGGACCAGTTCGACGATGGTGTCCTCGACGACCTTGGGGCTCTTGGACTTGTCCGGGGTCTCCGTGCGGAGCTTCTCCAGGATGTTGCCGTCGGCGTCCACGACTCCCGCCATGACCTTGGTGCCGCCGATGTCGATGCCGACGGTCGGCACGCGGGGGGCCGTGAGGTGCGACCTCCGCTCGCGGGTGCCGACCGTCCTCAGTGCGGGGGCACGCCGGGAGCCTATAGGGGCGCTGAAGTTGCCGTAGGTGCTCATCAAGGCCCGATTCTGCCTCACCGTGACACCAGGTGCTGTGCGGGGGCTTGAAGGGGGGTGCGGATCGTTGTTCGGTGCGGCTGCATCGTGGCTGGTCGCGCCCCGCGGCGGAGCCGCAAATCGAAACAGCCCCGCGCCCCTGACCTCGTTGCGCTCCACGGCGTAAATCGTCCAGCGCATTTCGACCAGGAAGAACAACCCAGCCAAATCGTCCGGACATTATGACAAACATCGCGGGCGAAGGAGTGCGCTCAGGGACGTACCAGAAGCTGGAACTCGAACGAATAGCGCGTCGGTCGATAGGTATGGCTGCCGAACTCCACCGCTCGGCCCGTGTCGTCGAACGTCGTGCGCTGCATGGTGAGCAGCGGGGCGCCCTCCAGCTCGGCCAGGCGCTCGGCCTCCTCCGCCGTGGCGCCGCGGGCGCCGATCGACTGGCGGGCGCTGTGCAGGGTGATCCCGGCGGTGCGCATCATCCGGTACAGGCCGGTGGCCTCCAGTTGCGCGGTGTCCAGACCGAGCAGGCCGAGCGGCAGGTGGTTGGACAGGTACGCCATCGGCTCGCCGTGCGCGAGGCGCAACCGGTCGATGCGGTGTACGTCGCTGTCCTCGGCCACGCCGAGTGCCGCCGCGACCTCGGCGGAGGCCTGGACGACGGTGTTGACGAGGACCTTCGTGGCGGGGCGCTGCCCCGCCGCCTCCAGGTCGTCGAAGAGGCTGCTGAGTTCCAGCGGGCGTTTGACCTGGCTGTGCACGACCTGGGTGCCGACGCCCCGGCGGCGCACCAGGAGGCCCTTGTCGACCAGTGACTGGATGGCCTGGCGGACGGTGGGCCGGGACAGGCCGAGCCGGGCGGCCAGTTCGATCTCGTTGCCCAGCAGGCTGCCGGGGGTGAGCGAGCCGTGTTCGATCGCGGCCTCCAGCTGCTGGGACAGTTGGAAGTACAACGGCACCGGGCTGCTCCGGTCCACGCTGAGCTCGAGCGGCACTGTCGGGTCCACATCTGGTTTCGGCACGGGGCCGAGCGTAGCTGTGTGAATGGTTGACGGGAAGTGATGTAGTTCGATTGTCCGGACATACGCATTGACAGCGTGGCTGGTCGGCCCTCAGTTTGTTCCCATGCGCATCGGAGTCATCGGTACGGGCCGCATCGGGACCATCCATGCCAGGACCCTCAGCCGTCATCGTGAGGTCGGTTCGCTGATCCTCACGGACGTGGACCCGGCACGGGCCCAGGAGCTGGCGAACCGGCTGGGGGAAACGGCGGCACCGAGTACGGAGGAGATCTTCAAGTGGGGCGTGGACGCCGTGGTGATCACTACGGCGACGTCGGCGCACGCCGAATTAATCGGGAGAGCGGCGCGGTCCGGGCTCCCGGTGTTCTGCGAGAAGCCCATCGCCCTGGACCTGCCGGGCTCGTTGCAGGCGATCGCCGAGGTGGAAACGGCGGGAACGATCCTTCAGATGGGGTTCCAGCGCCGGTTCGACGCGGGCTACACGGGTGCCCGGGAGGCGGTGCGCTCCGGGCGGCTGGGACGGCTGCACACGGTCCGCGCGACGACCTCCGACCAGACGCCTCCCCCGGCCGACTATCTGCCGATCTCCGGCGGGCTGTACCGGGACACCCTGATCCACGACTTCGACATGCTGCGCTGGGTGACCGGGCACGAGGTCGTCGACGTGTACGCGACCGGTTCGGACGCCGGTCCCGCGATGTTCCGCGAGGCCGGTGACATCGACACGGCCGCGGCGGTCCTCACCCTGGACGACGGCACGCTGGCGACAGCGACGGCCGCGCGACTGAACGGGGCGGGCTACGACGTCCGCATGGAACTGGCCGGAGAACTCGACCAGGTGGTCGTCGGCCTGGACGACCGCACGCCCATCGCGTCCACCGAGCCGACCGGTCCCCCGGCCGCGACCAAGCCGTGGACCGGCTTCCTGGAGCGCTTCGGACCCGCCTACGAGGCCGAGTTGATCGCCTTCGTCGAGGTCGTCGTAGGCCAGCGCACCAACCCGTGCGACGGCCGCGAGGCCCTGCAGGCACTGCGCATCGCCGAGGCCTGCGAAGTGTCCAGACGCGAACACAGACCGGTCCGCCTCGCGGAGATCGCGGGTGCGCTCCCCTACAGCTGAGCAGGCGTTTCGTGGACGGTGATCCCTCCTCAGGCTCTTCGAAGGGCGCTCAGGACGTACGGACCGCCAGCACCGTGCCCTGGGCGACCGCGCAGAGAGATTCCGTACCGTCGTCGGCGACGGCGAGGACGTCGCAGCGGACCACGGCCTGGCGGCGGCCGGCCTGGACGACCTGCGCGTGGGCGCGCAGGGTGCGGCCGGTGGCCGGGCGGACGTACTGGATGGTGAGGCCGCCGGTGAGGACCGCGGGGCCGAGTGCCGTGCCGCCGGCGAAGGTGAGCGCGTTGTCGGCGGCGTAGGCGAGGACTCCGCCGTGCACGAAGCCGTTCTGCTGCTGGAGATCCTCCCTGATGTCGATCTCCAGCGTGGCGACGCCGTCCCCGAAGGCGCTCAGCCGCGCGCCGATCAGCCTGCTGAAGGGCTGGCTCTCCAGCGCCTTCCGAGCCATGGTCAGGTCGAACTCGGCGAACTCGGCGATTGCGGTCATGAGGGCGGGCCTCCTACAGGGTCCACGATTTCTACGGCTGTCACGGCTGCTGCGACTTCAACGACGGCTGCGGCTACGGCAGTTGCTGCCGAGGTTGCTGTTGCTACGGCCTTCAGGGCACCGCCGCCGCCACGGCCGCCCGTGCAGCCGTTCTACCAGCGCACCGGCAGCGCCCGCATCCCGCGCATCAGCATGCCCGGGAGCCAGTCGCCGGGCGGGCCGGCCAGGGTGAGGCCGGGGGCGCGCTCCAGCAGGGTGCGTATCGCCGTGCGTGCTTCGAGGCGGGCCAGGGGGGCGCCGAGGCAGTAGTGGATGCCGTGGCCGAAGGCGAGGTGGCCTCGGGTGTCGCGGCGGATGTCGAAGCGGTCCGGGGCGGGAAAGCGGTCCCCGTCGCGGTCTGCGGCGGTCAGGCCGACCATGACCGGATCGCCCCGCTCCACCGGGGTGCCGGCGATCTCCAGGGGCTCGGCGGCGAACCGGAACGTGCCGTTCTCCACCGGGCCCTCGTAGCGCAGCATCTCCTCGATCGCGCCGTCGAGCAGGGTCATGTCGGCGCGCAGGGCGGCGAGTTGGTCCGGGTGGGTGAGCAGGGCGTGGATGCCGCTGGTGAGGAGGTTGACGGTGGTCTCGTGACCGGCGACGAGCAGGATGAAGGCCATGCCCCGCAGTTCCTGCGGGGAGAGCCGGTCGCCGTCCTCGGCGGTGGTGCGGATCAGGTCGCTGAGCAGGTCGTCGCCGGGGCCCGCGCAGCGTTTGTCCTCGATCAGGTCGGCGAGGTACGCGGCGAGCCGTACGAACGCGTCGTACTCGGTGCCCGAACTGGTGGGTGCGACCGCCTCCGTGGACAGCTTGCGGAACTCCGCGCGGTCCATCTCGGGCACGCCCAGGAGTTCGCCGATCACGGTGATCGGCAGCGGGTAGGAGAGCGATTCGACGAGGTCGGCGCGGCCGGACGGCAGCATCGCGTCGAGCAGGTCGTCGGTGATCCGCTGGACGCGCGGGCGCAGTTCCTCGACCCGGCGCATGGTGAACGTGCGGGTGATCAGCCCGCGCAGGCGGGTGTGCTGGGGTGGGTCGGCGGCCAGGAGGTACTTGCCGATCAGCTCCTCGTCGAGGAACGTCACGCCGATCTTGCCGCCGTCCTTGGCCAGTCGCGGGTCGGCCAGCGCCGCGCGCGCCTCCTCGTACCCCACGATCAGCCAGGTCACGTGGTGCTCGTCCGGCGCCGGCAGCCGCACGCGGTGCACCGGGCCCGACTCCCGCAGCAGGGCGTACACCTGGTGCGGGTCCCGCCGGAACGCCTCGCCGAACTCCCCCAGATCGATCACTTCGGTCATGCCTGCCCCCTCCCGGTCGATCCCCCGAGATCTCCCAGTGCAATGGGAACGGACGGCGGCAGCCGCTAGTGCCCGCTCTCGCCGTCCTCTTCGAGCAGGCCCGCGTCGTACGCCAACAGGGCGATCTGCACACGGTTGTTGAGGTCGAGCTTGGCCAGGATGCGGGAGACGTGGGTCTTCACGGTGGCGACGCTCATGAAGAGGCCGGTGGAGATCTCGGCGTTGGCGAGGCCCTGGCCGACGGCCATGGCGACCTCGCGTTCGCGGTCCCCCAGGGCGGCGAGGCGTTCACGCGCGCGTGCCCGCCGGGTGTCGGTGGCGGTGCCCGCCGCGTGCTCCATCAACTGGCGGGTGACCGCGGGCGAGAGGACGGGGTCACCGGCCGCGACCCGGCGTACGGCGTCGAGGATCTCGGCGGGCGGGGTGTCCTTGAGGACGAAGCCGGCGGCGCCCGCGCGGAGGGCCCGTAGCACCTGTTCGTCGGCGTGGAAGGTGGTGAGGACGACGATCTGGGGCACGTCGCCGCGGGCGCGCAACCGCTCCGTGGCGGTCAGTCCGTCGACCGACGGCATGCGGATGTCCATGAGCACGACGTCCGGGTGGACGCGGTCGACGAGTTCCTCGACCTCGCTGCCGTCGGCGGCCTCGCCGACGATCTCGATGTCGGCGGCGCCGCCCATCATGAAGGACAGCCCGGCCCGCACCAGCGGGTCGTCGTCGACGAGGAGCAGTCTGATCGCAGTCATGGGGCTACGTAACCACGGCGGCGAGGCGGGTGGTGGCGTGGTCCGCGGTGCCGGGCGGGGCGCCCAAGGAGTCGTGCGCGCATCCTCGCTGCCCACGCCGAGGCCGGCCGCCATGCCGTCGACACCGCGAGCGGCGACGGCGGCGGCCCGAGCGGGATGGCCCTCGGGGAGCGACTCCGGGGCGGCGGGACGGCAGTGCGATCGGTGCTCCACGGCAGCGCCCCGGGCACCCTGGCCCGGCTGCCGCCCCGCGCCAACACGTCGGCGGAGCCTGCGAGTTGGCCGGAGTCCGCGTGGGCGGTGCCGGAGCGGTCCGGGCCGCGCGGCGCGCACTCCCCACCGCACTCTCCAGCGCGCTCCCCCGCGACGCCCCCTGTTCGCAGGCGGGCGGCACTGGGCACACGTGCGGCGACTTCCCGGGAGCGACCTTCATCTCCCTTACCCGGGACGGGAGTTACCCGCGGCGCCGAACGAGCTTCACCCCCACGGCAGCCAGGCCCGCACCCGGAACCCCCCGCCCTCTTCCGGGCCGTGCTCCAGCCGTCCCCCCGCCAGCGTCGCCCGCTCGGTCAGCCCGATCAGCCCCTGGCCGGAACCGGGGACATGGGGGACCTCGCCCTCCGGGGGCGGGTTGTGCACGGCGATCACCAGGCCCTCGCCCGGGGTGCCGGTGACCGTCACCGTGACCTCCGCGCCGGGGGCGTGTTTGCGGGCGTTGGTGAGGGCCTCCTGGGCGATGCGGTAGGCGGTGCGGCCGACCGAGGCCGGGACCGCTGCGGGGTCGGTGACCCGGTTGGCGAGGGTGACCTTCATGCCGGCCTCGCGGGACTCGGTGACCAGCGCGTCCAGGGCGCCGAGCGTGGGCTGCGGGCGGCCCGTGTCGTCGGGTTCGCCCGCGCGCAGCACGCCGATGATCTCCCGCAGGTCCTGGAGGGCCTCATGGGCACTCTCGCGAATGACACCGGCCGCTCTCGCGACCTCCGCGCGGGGCGCGTCCGGCCGGAACTCCAGCGCGCCCGCGTGCACGCTCAGCAGGGTCAGCCGGTGGGCGAGCACATCGTGCATCTCGCGGGCGATGGCCTCGCGGGCGAGCCGCTGGGCCTGCTCGGCCCGCAGCTCCGCCTCCGTCTCGGCGCGCCGGGCGCGGTCACGCAGGCTCAGCATGAGCTGCCGCTTGGAGCGGACGAACATGCCCCAGCCGATGACGGTGAGGGTGAGCAGTTCGGTGAACAGGACCGCGCCGGCGTACGGCAGGTCAGGGTCCGGGCGCATCCAGTAGAAGAGCGGCGCCAGGGCGAGTTGGATGCCGCCGATCCAGGCGACGTAGCGGAAGGGCCGGTGCACGGCGAGGGTGAACACGGCGACCATGGCGGCGCCGCTGGCGGTGTTCGACACGAGGCCGACGGGGATCATCGCGACGGCCAGCCCGAGCGGCCAGCGGCGGCGCAGCCAGACCGCGCCGCAGGCGAGGACCCCGAAGAACTGGTCGACGACGGCGAGGGAGTGCGGGGTCGCGGTGTCGTTGTCGAGCGTCTGCGCGGCCAGGAGTCCGATGGTCACGGCCAGGAGGAAGCAGCAGACGTCGACGACCCAGTCGCGTGCGGTACGGCGGGGCCGTCCGCGCCGTTCGACGTCGGGATCGAGTTCGTCGGCCACTGCGGACGGCAGCAGCCATCGGCGCCCCGCGAACGCCTGCGGTACCTGCGTGGTCCTGTCACCTGTCACGGTCGACAAATCTATGCGGGACCGGGCCAGGTGACCCACCCCGCGCGGGGGAACGGCGACCAAAGTCGCGCCATCACAGACTTTCGGCGGACATGCCTCGCCCCGCGGCCCATGATCGTGGGGGGAGCCGCGGGGCGAGGGGCGGGCAGTGGTGCAGCTGGTCGTCGACTCAGCAGTCGAAGTCGATCAGGTCGAACGTGGCGTAGTGGTCCGCGGTGTAGTAGTCCTCCTCGGTCTCCTCACCGGTGATGATCCGACGCGCTCCGCGCGTAGACGAACCCGGTGTCTTGACCGTGTACTCGTGGTAGTAGCCGGTCGACTGGCTGGGCAGGATGCCTTCCTGGTTGCGGAAGACCGTGCCGTCCTGCGAGTAGGGGAAGGGGCCGTTCGACGCGATCAGGTCGAGCGTGTCGTAGGCCTGCGAGGGCAGGTCGCTATAGCAGATGCTGCCGACCGAGCCGGCAGCGGCGTCCGCCGTGGTGGCGGAGACGGTGCCGCCCACGACGAGGGCGGACAGGAGAGCAGCTGCGGCTCCGATACGAGTAGCGCGTGGGGGGAATCTCATGGCTCCATGATGACGCGCGTAGACCGTGGCATGTCAATGACAACTCCGTGGTTTTTCCCGTCAAGTCCGATGAGTTTTCCGGGAGTTAACGTGCGGCACCGCGTCCCCACGCGGTCCCCACAAGCACGAGGACGCCGCCTGCCAGCCCGAACGCGCCGAGTCGTTCGCCACCGAGAACGATGCCGGCCGCGGCGGCCCACAGGGGCTCGGTGCCGAGCAGCAGGCTGACCCGGGAGGGCGAGGTCCGGCGGACGGCCCACATCTGTACGAAGAAGGCGAACAGGGTGCAGAACACCGAGAGGAACAGCAGTCCGGCCCACTCGCGTGGCCCGAAGTCGGCGGCCGTGGCCCACGGTGTGGTGTCGGCGCCGGTCGACAGGATCGCGAACACCGCGACGGCGGTGCCGAGTTGGACGGTGGTCAGGGACAGTGCGTCGGCACCCTGGACCGACTTGGTGCGGGACATGGCGAGGACGTGCAGGGTGCGGGCGAGGGCCGCGAGCAGCATGAGGAGGTCGCCGAGGGAGGGGCGGGTGAAGCCCGCGCCCTGGGTCAGCAGCAGCACGCCGAGCACGGAGAGGGCCGCCGCGCCGAGGAAGGCGCGGGAGGGCCGGGTGCGGGTCACGGCGGACTCGGCGAGCGGGGTGAAGATCATGGTGAGGCTGATGATCAGGCCCGCGTTGGTCGCCGAGGTGTGGACGACGCCGTAGGTCTCCAGGAGGAAGATCCCGGCGAGGATCAGTCCGAGCAGCCCCGCGCCGCGCCACTGGGCGGCCGTCAGGGCGCGCAGCGAGCGGTGGCCCACGACCGCCAGGACGGGCAGGACGAGGGCGAAGCGCAGGACCAGGACGGCGAGGACCGTACGGGCCGTGGTGATGTCCTTGGCGGCGAGATAGCTCGCGCCCCAGACCACCGCGACCAGCAGGACGGGCAGGTCGGTGAGCCAGGCTCGGCGGGGCAGGGCGGCGGACGGTACGGCGATCGAGGACATGGGGGCGGCTCTCCCGGTCTCCGGCGAAGGGGTGGAGACATCGGTGGCTGCCACACGGAACGATCACCGTACCGGCGCGGACCCCAGCTGACTAGGTGTTTTCCGCGTCCGCGTCGGCGTACGACCCGTAGGTCGGGCGGCCCGCCAGGTCGTACGACTGGATGGAGACGCCGGTGCCGGTGATGCGCCCGCCCGTGTGCCGGAAGGCCATGGGGTCGGTGCCCTCGGGGAACAGGCGCAGGCCGCTGCCCAGCACGACCGGGAAGGTCACCAGGTGGAGCGTGTCGACAAGACCGAGCGCGAGGAGGGACCGGACGAGGGCGCCGCTGCCGTGCACCTGGAGCTCGCCCTCGGTGCGCTCCTTGAGGTCGGTGACCTCCTTGGCGAGATCGCCGCCGAGGACCGTGGTGCCGGCCCAGGAGGCGTCGGTGAGGGTCGACGAGGCGACGTACTTCGGCAGCGCGTTCAGCTTGGCGGCGATCGGGTCGGCGGGGTCGGTCTTGAGCGGCCAGTACCCGGCGAAGATGTCGTACGTACGACGACCGAGCAGGTAGGCGCCGGAGCGGTCGAAGACCTCGACCACGAACCGGCCGAAGTCGTCGTCGCCGTAGACGAAACTCCAGCCGCCGTGCTCGAAGCCGCCGCGGGTGTCCTCTTCGGGGCCGCCCGGGCCTTGGTAGACGCCGTCGAGGGTGACGAAGAGGGTGGAGACGAGCTTGCCCATGTCGGGTGCCTGCTTCCTGGTGCGGGAGCGGATGGTGTCATCAGCTCAGACCCCACGGGCCCCCGCAACTCATCGGTCCTCGCTACGGCATCTCTTGGTCTCCGCTACGGCATCTCAGCCCGCGTGGGTCGAGAACATGCCGCCGGTCGGGCCCTGCTTGTCGCCGCCCTGGGCCTTCTTCAGGGCGTTGGCGAGGCTCTCGATGGTGAGGGACTGGAGGATGACGCGGCCGTTGCCCTCCAGGGTGGCCAGGGAGAGGCCCTCACCGCCGAACACCGCGTTCATCAGGCCCTGGCGGTTGAGGCCGCCGATGCGCTGGACGCCGTACTGGACGCCCTCCTCGAAGGCGACGAGGCAGCCGGTGTCGACCTCGATGCGGCCGCCGAAGTCGGCCGGGTTCAGGTCGATGAAGTTGCCCGCGCCGGCGATGATCACCGTGCCGTGCCCGGTGAACTTCTCCAGGACGAAGCCCTCGCCGCCGCTCATGCCGGTGCGGCCGCCCTGGAAGGCGATGCCGAACTGGACGGTGGACTCGGCGGCCACGAAGGCGTCCTTCTCCGCGAACCACGCGCGTGTGCCGTCCAGCTCCAGGGCGCGCATCTCACCGGGGAGCACGCCCGCGAAGCCGACGGTGCCCTCGCCGCCCTGGGAGGTGAAGTACTGGAACGCCAGCGACTCACCGGCGAGTGCGCGCTGGCCGACCTGCATGGCGGTGCCCATGGCCTGCCTGAGCATGCCGCCCATGCCGCTGCCGCCCGAGCCGCCGCCCTGTTGCTGGCCGCCGCTCGACGATCCGCCGAGGCGGGTCTCCATGGTCACGTTCGTCGTCTTGAAGAGGAACTTTCCGGCCTCGCAGTACACGGTCTGGCCGGGGTTCAGGTTGACGACCGCCATCTGCATGGCGTTGCCGACGATCTCTTGCTGAAGGGTCACGAAAGGAGAACGTAGCGGGTGGCCGTCTCGGTTCCGAGTGCGGGTGCGTTGTGGCTCGCGTGCCTCCGGGGGCTCCGCCCCAGACCCCCGTCGGCCCTGAAGGGGCCTCGTCCTCAAACGCCGGACGGGCTGAAGGGTGCCGGCCCGGCGTTGAGAGGCGAACGCCCCGGGGGTCAGAAGGCCCGTCTCAGCCGCCCAGCTCCTGGTGCCTGGCCGCCAGTGCCGCCGCCCCCTGCTCCGTCAGCGAGCCGAACAGCCGCAGCCGTGAGATCCCGCCGTCGGGATAGATGTCCACGCGTGCGTGCGTCCCGATCGCCGGGGTCGGGAGGACGAAGCGGTGGTTCGTGTCGGGCTGGAGGCGGGTGCGCGGGAGGATCTCGGTCCAGTCGCCGGTCTCGCCGTCCCGTACCGACACCGACGCCCAGCCCGCGCTGTTGCCCTTCAGGTACGCCGTGTCGATCTCGACGGCGCGGATCTGGGACTGGGCCGCCAGGCGGTAGCGGATCCAGTCGTTGCCCTGGTCGCGGCGGCGGCGGGTCTCCCAGCCGTCGTCCATCTTGCGGGAGCGGCCGGGCTGGATCGTGTTGCTCGCGGGTGAGTAGAAAAGGTTGGAGGCGTCCTCGGCGCCGCCGCCGTTCTCCAGGGCGACCACGTCGAAAGTACCCAGCGCCGCGAGCCAGTTGGGGTCGGGGACGACCTCGCCGTAGACCCGCAGGCGGGCGATGCCGCCGTCGGGGTGCTGGTTGACGCGGAGGTGGGTGAAGCGTTGTTCCAGCGAGATGGAGAAACCATTCGCCGCGTGGCCGCCGACCGCTGTGCGCGGGACCAGGCTCGTCCACTTCACGTCGTCGGCGAGCAGGTCCTCGGGGGACGGGGAGCCCGGCAGCGATACTCCCTCGACCGACACCGCCTGCGGGTAGTTGCCGCGGAAGTGGGCCGTGTCGATGACGATCCCGCGGATCACGCCGGGTGCGCCCAGGCGGACCAGTGCCCAGTCGTGGTCCTCCGCCGTCGGCCAGGGGTGGTCCGCCGAGGCGCCGCGGCGGCGGCGGGTCTCCCAGCCGTCCATGATCTTGCCCTTGTGGCCGAAGTGCTCGGGGTCGAACTCGGCGGGTCCGGGCACGAGGAGGTTCTCGCGCTGGGCGAAGAACTCGTCGTTGGCGGCGATGACACCGGCGCCGAGCTGCCGGTCGGCGAGGTTGGCGTACTGGGTGAAGGGGAAGTCGGCCGTGCGGTAGTCCGCGTACGGGTCACCGCCTCCGTAGGGGTTCGCGTCGCCGGTGAAACTGGGTATCGCCGTCACAAGGTCTGCCTTTCAGACGTAGGCCGCTGCGGGTGCGGGGGGTGAATCAGGGGGTACGGGTCAGGAGTTGGCCCTTCGGGTCGGTGAACTCTCCGTCCAGCACGATGCGTTCGCCGCGCAGCCACGTCGACTTCACGACGCCGCTGAAGGTCTTTCCGGCGTACGCCGTGACGCGGTTGCGGTGTTGGAGGGCCGCCGGGTCGACGGTGAACGTCTCGTCGGGCGCGAGGACCGCGAAGTCGGCGTCGCGGCCCGCCTCGATGGCGCCCTTCTGGTCAAGTCCCGCCAACTCGGCCGTACTCGATGACATCCAGCGGACCACGTCGGCCAGGTCGTGGCCGCGCTTGCGTGCCTCCGTCCACACCGCGGCGAGGCTCAACTGGAGGCCGGAGATGCCGCCCCACGCGGTGGCGAAGTCGTCGGTCTTCAGGTCCGCGGTCGATGGCGAGTGGTCCGTCACCACGCAGTCGATCGTGCCGTCGGCCAGCGCCTGCCACAGCAGGTCCTGGTTGGCGGACTCGCGGATGGGCGGGCAGCACTTGAACTCGCTCGCGCCGTCCGGGACTTCCTCGGCCGTGAGGGTCAGGTAGTGGGGGCACGTCTCGACGGTTATGCGGACACCCTCGGCCTTGGCGGCGGCGATGAGGGGGAGTGCGTCGGACGAGGACAGGTGCAGGACGTGCACGCGCGCGTCGAGGCGCTTCGCCTGCGCGATCAAACCCGCGATGGCCGTGTCCTCGGCGTCGCGCGGGCGGCTGGCGAGGAAGTCTGCGTACTTGGGGCCGCCCTGCTGCGGGGCCGCTTCGAGGTGGTGCGGGTCCTCCGCGTGCACGATGAGCAGGCCGTCGAAACCGGCGATCTCGGCGAGGGACAGGGCGAGTTGGTCCTGGTCCAGGTGCGGGAACTCGTCCACGCCGGACGGGGACAGGAACGCCTTGAAGCCGAAGACGCCGGCGTCGTGCAGCGGGCGCAGGTCCTTGACGTTGTCGGGCAGGGCCCCGCCCCAGAAGCCGACGTCCATGTGGGCCTTCTCCGCGGCGACTTCCCGCTTCGTGCGGAGGTTGTCGACCGTCGTCGTCGGCGGGAGGGAGTTGAGCGGCATGTCGATGAGCGTGGTGATGCCGCCGGCCGCCGCCGCGCGCGTGGCGGTCCAGAAGCCCTCCCAGTGGGTGCGCCCGGGGTCGTTCACATGGACGTGGGTGTCGACCAGGCCGGGCAGCAGGACGTCGTCCCCGAAGTCCTCGAACCGTGCCCCGGACGGGACTTGGGCGTCGTACGGGAGGACGGCCGTGATCTTCCCCCCGGCGACCGCGACCGCCGCCGCGCGTGTCCCCTCGGGAGTGATGACACGTGTGGAGCGCACCACCAGTTCTGCGTCGGACACCCGGACCCCTCTCTCTGCCGCCGTTGTTACTTCCGGGAAACGGGATTTACGTCCACGTAACGGAATTCAACGTTCTGTTGAAGGAGTCTTCACTCCCGCTCCCGTACCGTCAAGGGCACACTTCTCCACGATGCGCCTCACGCACACACTCTGGACGTTTCCACAAAGCGGAATTAAACTTCCGGCAAGCAGAACGTAGCTACGCACAGGCGGGGAGTCAACCGACCCCCGGGTAGGCTTCAGCCCTTCCCGCCCGTGCCGAAAGGAACGCGCCGTGCCGCCGTCCAGCGCCAGCACCACCGATTCCACCAAGTCCGCCACCGGTGGTGTCCAGTCCCTCGAGCGCGCCTTCGACCTGCTGGAGCGGATGGCCGACGCGGGCGGTGAGGTCGGCCTGAGCGAGCTCTCCGCGAGCAGCGGCCTGCCGCTCCCCACCATCCACCGTCTGATGCGCACGCTCGTGGTCTGCGGTTACGTCCGTCAGCAGGCGAACCGCCGGTACGCGCTCGGCCCGCGCCTGATCCGCCTCGGCGAGTCCGCGTCCCGGCTGCTCGGCACCTGGGCCCGCCCCTATCTGGCCCGGCTGGTCGAGGAGACCGGCGAGACGGCGAACATGGCGCTGCTCGACGGCGACGAGATCGTGTACGTCGCGCAGGTGCCGTCCAAGCACTCGATGCGCATGTTCACCGAGGTCGGCCGGCGCGTCCTGCCCCACTCCACCGGCGTCGGCAAGGCCCTCCTCGCCAACACCCCGGACCACGAGGTGCGCGCGCTGCTCGCCCGTACCGGCATGCCCGCCGCGACCGACAAGACGATCACCACGCCCGACGGTTTCCTCGCGGCGCTGGAGGACGTGCGCCGACTCGGCTACGCGATCGACGACAACGAGCAGGAGATCGGCGTGCGCTGCCTCGCCGTCTCCGTGCCCAACTCCCCCACAGCGGCGGCGATTTCGATCTCGGGCCCGGCGGGCCGGGTCACCGAGTCGGCGACCGAGAAGATCGTGCCGGTGCTCCAGCAGGTGGCCGGCGAGCTGTCGGAGGCGCTGGCCAGCCAGAACCCCGCGTGAGCGCCGTGCAGTTCTGGCCGGGCCGGTACACCGACCGGCACGGCACCGAGGCGGTCGTCTTCGAGTCGGACGGCCGGGAGCTGGTCCGCACGACGATCCGGGGCGTCCGCTTCGAGGGCGACACCATGGACGACCTCGGCGCACTCGGCGGCGAGCCACCGGAGGCCCCGTTCACCTTCTTCGACGGGGCGCTGTGCGCCTGCCTGTTGGAGTGGGAGGTGCCGATGCCCGTCACGGTCGAGGGCCAGGGTGTACGTACGGCGGCGCTGGACTGCGCGTTGCGGCTCGGCGGCCCGGGCGGTCCCGGGCGCGGGCTGGACGCGGAGACGCTGACCACGACCCTGCGCCTGGACGGGCGGGAGTACCGGAACGGGGAGGGCCAGGGGGACTTCGAGTCGGCGCTGCACGACATCCAGCGCCAACTCCCGGCAGGGGTGAGGCTCCGGGCATGCATCGCGTGCGCCTGGTCCGACTACAACCCGGCCGGCAACGGGCTGATGGCGGGGCTCGCCTGCTTCCGTGACGCCAAGGAACGCTACCGGCAGGTCGACGGCAAGCACGGCCCGACGGGGATCTTCGCGGTCTGGGACCAGCACACCGAATTCGTCCAGGAGACCTGGCTCTGCGGGGAGTTCGAGCACCGGACGGCCACGCACACGGGGTACCGAGGACCGTTCCCGGCGCGCCGTTGGTGGTGAACTAGCCCTGCCCGCCCCGAGGTTGACCGAACAGGTCCACGGCGTTGCGTACGTCCGTCAGACCCCTCGCGAGCGCGCTCACGGAACCGATCGCGCCGGCGATCAGGAGCAACGAGCGGCGCAGGCGCGGGATTTCGGGGGTGCCGTCGATGGTCATCGCGGCCAGCGCCGCGAGTTCGTCCTCGGCGATGACACGGTCGGGGAACTCGGCCGGATGCACGGCCAGTTCGCGGCGCAACCGGGACACCGCGGTCCGCAGTTCCGCCACCCTCGGATCCTCGTCGCTGCCGGTCACTGGCCTCTGCCCCAAGCTCCGCAACACAGCTCTCCCCCCTCGCACGTCTTCGTGCGCAAGAACTTTGTGATCCCGCCGCGCGCACCCCGCAACACTGGTCGGGCGCCGAGGGACGCGGGCCAGTAAACGCCACCCGGTACGGGGTGCGCCACTCCACGGACCGAAATTAAGTCTGAGGATTCCCTGCGGCCGTCCCCGCGTCAGGTATGCAGGAGACATGACGCGAAACGAAGACCAGGTCGCCGGGCTGCTGCTCGCCGCGGGCGGCGGCCGGCGCCTCGGCGGGCGGCCCAAGGCGCTGCTACGGCACCGGGGGCGACCCCTCGTGGAGCACGCGGTCGGGGTCCTGCGCGCGGCCGGCCTCACCCGCGTCCACGTGGTCCTGGGGGCGCGGGCCGACGCCGTACGGGAGCAGGCGGAGCTGACCGGGTGCGTGCTCGTGGAGAACCCGGAGTGGGAACAGGGGATGGGGTCCTCGCTGCGAGCGGGGCTCGACTCGCTCTCGAGCACGGGGGCGCGGGCGGCGCTCGTGTCGCTCGTCGACCAGCCCGGGATCGGCGCGGCGGCGGTGGCGCGGGTGCTCGCCGGGTACGGGTCCGAGGAGTCGCTGATCTCGGCCGCCTACGACGGGGTACGCGGGCATCCGGTGCTGTTCGGTGCCGTGCACTGGGCCGGTATCGCGGAGAGCGCGACCGGGGACCGGGGGGCGCGGGCGTATCTCAAGGCGCACGCGGACGCGGTCGTGCTCGTCGAGTGCGGGGATGCGGCGCGGCCGTACGACATCGACACTGAGGCGGACCTCGTCCACCTTGAGTGAGCGAGGTGGCACTGAGCGCCACTTTGGCTTGATCCGGAGAATCTCGACGTCAACAAACGATTGAACTTCCACGATGAGGAAACTAGTATCCACTGTTCAGAAGCACCCGACGGCCCCTCGGGTGCTCCCAGCCCTACCCGGGTCACCTGGCACCCGGTGCCTCGCTCGCTGAAGGAAGTGACAGTTCATGTCCGCACCAGCGCCGTCCTCGCCGGTCATCGTCGACGCCGAACCCCTGCCCCGGCAGGACGAGGTCCTCACCCACGAGGCCCTCGCCTTCGTGGCCGAGCTGCACCGCCGGTTCACGCCCCGCCGGGCCGGACTCCTCGCCCGCCGGGCCGAGCGCCGCGCGGAGATCGCCCGTACCTCCACCCTCGACTTCCTCCCGGAGACCGCCGCGATCCGCGCCGACGACTCCTGGAAGGTGGCCCCCTCCCCCGCCGCCCTGAACGACCGGCGCGTCGAGATCACCGGCCCCACCGACCGCAAGATGACGATCAACGCCCTCAACTCGGGCGCGAAGATCTGGCTCGCGGACTTCGAGGACGCCTCCGCGCCGACCTGGGAGAACGTCGTCACCGGTCAGCTCAACCTGATCGACGCCTACACCCGCGCGATCGACTTCACCGACCCCAACTCCGGTAAGTCGTACGCCCTGAAGGCCGAGGACGAGCTGGCGACCGTCGTGATGCGGCCGCGCGGCTGGCACCTCAACGAGCGGCACCTCCTGGTGGACGGTGAGCAAGTCCCGGGCGCCTTCGTGGACTTCGGGCTGTACTTCTTCCACAACGCGCGGCGGCTGCTCGACCTCGGCAAGGGCCCGTACTTCTACCTCCCGAAGACCGAGTCGCACCTCGAAGCCCGGCTGTGGAACGACGTGTTCGTCTTCGCGCAGGACTACGTCGGCGTCCCGCAGGGCACCGTCCGCGCGACCGTGCTGATCGAGACGATCACGGCGGCGTACGAGATGGAGGAGATCCTCTACGAACTCCGCGACCACGCCTCGGGGTTGAACGCGGGCCGCTGGGACTACCTGTTCTCCATCGTGAAGAACTTCCGTGACGGCGGGCCCAAGTTCGTCCTCCCGGACCGCAACGCGGTGACGATGACGGCCCCGTTCATGCGGGCGTACACCGAACTCCTCGTGCGTACCTGCCACAAGCGCGGGGCGCACGCGATCGGCGGCATGGCGGCGTTCATCCCGTCGCGCCGTGACGAGGCGGTCAACAAGGTCGCGTTCGAGAAGGTCAAGGCGGACAAGGACCGTGAGGCCGGGGACGGTTTCGACGGCTCCTGGGTGGCCCACCCGGACCTGGTGCCGATCGCCATGGCCTCGTTCGACGCGGTGCTCGGCGAGAAGCCGAACCAGAAGGACCGGCTGCGCGAGGACGTCGACGTCAAGGCGGCCGACCTGATCGCCGTGGACTCGCTGCACGCGAAGCCGACGTACCCGGGACTCGTCAACGCCGTTCAGGTGGGCATCCGTTACATCGAGGCGTGGCTGCGCGGGCTCGGCGCGGTCGCCATCTTCAACCTGATGGAGGACGCGGCCACCGCCGAGATCTCGCGCTCGCAGATCTGGCAGTGGATCAACGCGGGCGTCGAGTTCGAGAACGGCGAGAAGGCGACTCCCGAACTGGCGCGCAAGGTTGCCGCCGAGGAGCTGGAGAACATCCGCGCCGAGATCGGCGCGGACGCCTTCGCCGCGGGCCACTGGCAGCAGGCCCACGACCTGCTTCTTGAGGTCGCGCTCGACGACGACTACGCCGACTTCCTGACGCTGCCGGCGTACGAGCAGCTCAGGGGCTGACCCCTCAACTGCCGCCAGGCGGCGCTCACTTGTCCGAGTGGCCCAGGGACTTTCCCGGGGCCACTCGGTCGCGTACGAGCTTCTTCACGGCCGTGGGCTCCGGGAAACCCTGTACCCGGCGGTCCCACACGACCTCGTCGTCGACTCGGACGATGAAGACGCCACCGGTGCCGGGCTTCAAGGACAGCTCCGTCAACTCGGTCTCGAAGGTGGTCAACAGCTCCTGCGCCAGCCACGCCGCGCGGGGCAGCCAGCGGCACTGGGTGCAGTACTCGATCTGAACTCGTTGGGTCATCCGAGTCGTCTTCCCGTCATCCGAGGTGTACCGACCAATCCTGTTCCGCCGCCGGTCTGCCGTGCAGGTCGGGGACCCGCTTGAGCCAACTCGGGCGGCCCTGCTGTGTCTTCGCCGCCCGCTGGGCCTCCTCGGCGGCGCGTTCCTCCCGGCTGGGGAAGTCGGTGGGGAGCCAGGCCGCGGAGGACTTCACGCGCGCGTGGAGGTAGGCGACGTACGCCTCCCGTACGGCCTCGGGTGTCGCGAAGCCCGGTTCGCCGGCCAGCCAGGCGTCGGGCACCTCGGCCGCGATGCGGCGCAGCAGTCCTCCGGTCACCTTGGGCGCCAACTCGGTATCCGCGGCACGGGTGTCGGGGCTGTAGTGGCCGAGGGCGTGATGGCGGAAGTCGTAGGACTTCGCGGGGTCGGCGCCGTCCCAGCGGTGGTGGAAGACGAGGGCGGCGCCGTGGTCGATGAGCCACAGGCGCGGGGGTGCGATGCCGAGCGTGGGCCAGATCATCAGGTTCGAACTGTGCACCGTACGGTCGACGTTGACGGTCAACGCGTCGAGCCAGACGATCTTCCCGGCCTCCAGCGGGTCGACGGTGCACTGGGCGGCGACCTCCGGGGTGAAGTCCTGGGCGCCCGGCAGAAAGTCCATGCCGAGGTTCAGGCCGGCGCTCGCGCTGTGCAGGTCCCGTACCTCCTGGTGGGGTTCCTCGTCGGCGATCTCCGGGTCGAAGTGCACGAGGACCAGCTCGGGGAAACGCAGCCCCAGGGCGCGGGCCAGCTCCCCGACGATCACCTCGGCGACCAGCGCCTTGCGGCCCTGCGCGGAGCCGGTGAACTTCACGACGTAGGTGCCGAGGTCGTCGGCCTCAACGACCCCGGGGACGGAACCGCCGGAGCGCAGGGGCTCGATGTAGCGGGTCGCGGTGACCTCTCTCAGCATGTCCTCGGGCCACCTCACTCTTCAGCCCTCCGGCCTTGGGCTCGAAGTGAGCATAGTAACCGAGGGTGATCACGGGCGAGGAGTGGTGGACGACGGCCGCTCGCCAGTCAGCTGTCCGGCGAGCGGCCGTCGTCCGAACGGACCCCGGTGCCTGTGCGGAAAAGGCTCTGCCGTGGTTTCTCGTCCTCGCCGACGGACCGGCGCCGAGTCCGTCGACGGTTCCCTTCAGCCCACCAGCGGACTCCGCACCGGCAGATACCGCGCGTCGGCACCATCGGCCCCGGTCCAGCGCAGCAGCAGGTTCGTCTTGCCGGGCAGGGTGGGCGAGGCGAGGAGTCCGGCGATCTCGGGCAGGTCGTGCCGGGCGAGTTCGGCGCGGACCACAGGCCAGGGGTCCAGCTTCGGGTGGCGTTCGGCGAGGACTCCGGCGATCTCGACAAGGTTGTTGACGACCAGGCAGTACACCAGCCGCTCCCACCCGGCGGCCCGGTCCACGTCCGTCAGCAGCTTCACGCCCTCCGCGTCCCGGTACAGCGCCTGCACGGGCGTTCCGTCCGCGTCGACGGCGACCAGCGTGTTCTGCAGATGCGCCTCGAGTACGACGCCGTGGTCGGCGAACGCTGTGAGCGCGGGCGGTACGACCTGCCGCAGATACGCCTCCCACCAGGCCCCCGGGTCGCCCGTACCGTCGAGCGGGCTGCCCTCGAACCCCTCCACCAATCCCGCGGCCAGCAACGGAGTCGTGCCGGGCAGAACGTGCTCGCGCAGGCCGTCGCGCACCAGGACGGCGAGTTCCTCGAAGGCGAAGTCGGCGGTGCGGTAGCCCCGGTCACTGAGCCAGGCCGCCGGGCCGGCCATTGCCGCGAAGGCGTCCCGGACGGCCGTGTCCGTGCGCCGGAGTTTCAGCAGGTCGTGGCGCCACAGCCGGCGTACGTCGTTGGTGATGCGCACATCGAGGCTGAACTTCAGGAACAGATCCTCCCCGCGTTCCGCGGACCCGGGGCTGTACACCGTGCGGATCGCCGCCGTCGGCCGAACCTCCGTCGCCGTCGTGCCGAGCCGGATCAGCCGCCCGTCCGCGAAGGCCTCCGCGAGGCCGGTGCCGACGAGGTCCAGCTGCCAGGGGTGCGCGGGCAGCAGCCGATATCCGGGCGGGGCCTCCCCGAAGGCGTCCAGCGCCGAGACGTCCCCCTCCTCGGCCACCGCGTCCTCGCGCAGCCCGAGCAGCACCAGCGGGAAACGGGCGTACGCCTCCGGGGCGTAGGGCAGCCAGCCCGCGACGGGGCCGCCGCCGCGGGCCTTGGGCGCGGGATGGTAGGGATGGCCGGTGATCAAGGACTGCTCGGAGCGGAGATACGGGTCGGCCGGCGCCGTCGCCAGGTCGCGGGCGGTGAGCAGCGTGGCGACCGCGTCACGGCTGTCGGTCATCTCGGCGGGCAGTTCGTGGTTGGAGACTCCGGTGTGCCGGGTCAGTTCCTCGGCCACGAGTTTCACGAGTTCGGTGTGGTCGACGCGCCGCCAGTCACCGTCCGCGTACACCTCGGGCTCGGCGGGCCGCCGCTCGCCGCGCACCCGCAGCAGCCGGCCGCTCCCCGGCAGCCGGTACACGTGTCGCTCCCCCTGGTCCGGGAGCGGCCGGGCCACCTCCCGGAGCAGACAGTTGAGCAGGGGCGCTGCCGCGTACGCGTCGGCGCGCTCCGCCACATCGTCGCCCGGGGGTGTGAAGTCGACGCGATCCATACGTTCCCTCAGTCCGTGTCCTGCGATCGCGATCAGTATGTCTCTCGTCGCACAGTGTCCCGCCGCCCCGTCTCCGCCCGCTCCGCCTCTCCCCGCCCTGTCTCCCGTCGTCACCGATCATGACGCCCCGTCCGCACCCGAGGAGTCGACCGTGGACCGTCCCCCGCATCCCGAGGCCGAGGTCGCCGAGGAACTCGCCGCCGTACGGCCCGACCTGGTGCAACGGTACGCGGCCGAACTCCCCGGTGCCCGGGCGGCGGTACTCACCCGGCTGTGGCGGGCGCTGGCCCATGAGCCGCTGCCGTGGATCGTCGGCCGGACGCCCGGCACCGTCCTACGGCTCTCCGACGGCCGGCGGCTGCGCGGCCCGCACGCGGACCCGTACGCGACCGCCGCCTACGTCACCGTCGTCCACCTCGACGACATCGCCTACGACGATCCGGCGCACCTGATGACCGACCTCGCCGTGCCGCACGGGACCGGTTTCGCGGCCGAACTCGGGCACAGTGTCGCCTCGTTGGCGCTGTCGCGGGCCAACCAGCCCGCCCATTGCGAGGATTGGCCGGCGCACGACTGGGAGTGGGAGCAGCGGATCGTCGACGGGCATCCCTTCCATCCCAACTGCCGCTCCCGGCCCGGGTTCTCGGTGGCCGAGCAGCTCGCGTACGGGCCCGAGCACCGGCCCGTGGTGGCCCTGGGGTCGGTGCCGGTGGGGGCGGGAGAGTGTCTGGTGACGGGGGTGTGGCCGGACGAACTGCGGGACGGGGGGCGGCTGTTGATCCCGGTGCACCCGTGGCAGGCGGCGCATGTGCTGAAGCGGGCGGGGGACGGCCCGGTCGGCGCGCATCCGCTGATGTCCCTGCGGACCCTCGCCCTGCCGGACGGGCCGCACGTCAAGACCGCGCTGAGCGCCCGGCTGACGTCCTCGGTGCGGGACATCTCGGTCTACTCGATCGGCCTGTCGGCGACGTTGTCGGCATTCGGGGAGACACTGGCGGCGCGCTCGGACGGTCTGTTGCACGTCACCCGCACACTGGGCGCGGCCACGGCCAACTCGCCCGATCTCGCGGCCGTGTTGCGGGAGTCGCCGCAGACGTACGCGGACACGGAAGCGGGCGAGCGGGTTCTGCCGGTGGCCGCGCTCGCGGTCACCGGCCTGCCCCGATCGCCCGCCTGGCTGGCCGAGTTCACCCGTCTCGCCCTCGTCGTCTGTCTGCGGCTGCTGGAGTCCGGCGTGGCCCTGGAGGCGCACGGTCAGAACCTGCTGGTGGTGCTGTCCCGCACGGGTGCCCCGCTGCGCCTGGTCTACCGCGATCTCGCCGACATCCGGGTCAGCCCCAAGCGCCTTGCCGAGCAGGGGATTCCGGTACCGGAGCTGAGCGGACGCATCGTCACCGACGACGAACTCACCCTGCGCCGCAAGCTGTTCGGCTCCCTGGTGGCGGGAGCACTCGCGGGTACGGCGGGTTCCGGTACGGCGCTCAGGGCGGCGCTGGCGGCCGTCGTACCGGATCTGCCGCGCACGCCGGATCTGCGCACGCTGCTCGAACAGCCGCTGCCGAGCAAGGCGTTGACGCTGATGCGGCTGTCGCCGGAGCTGCCCGGGGACCAGTGGACGGGGCTGCCGAACCCGCTCGTTTTGGAGCCCGGTCCATCTGATCAATAGGATCCGGCGATGATCACAAGACAACGGCTGGCGGCGGGGATCTGTGCCCTGCTCGCCACCCTCACGGCCGGGGTCGCCTTCCCTGCCGGAGCGGTCGCCGACGAGACGGACTCCGCGGCCTCCCCCAAGGTCGAACTCGTACTGGACGTCAGCGGTTCCATGAGCGCCAAGGACATGGACGGCGGCTCGCGCATGGCAGCGGCGAAGCAGGCGTTCAACGAGGTGCTCGACGCGACACCCGAGGAAGTGCAGCTCGGCATCCGCACGCTGGGCGCCAACTACCACGGCAACGACCGGAAGACGGGCTGCAAGGACACCGCGCAGCTGTACCCGGTGGGCACCCTGAACCGCACCGAGGCCAAGGCCGCGGTGGCGACGCTCCAGCCCACCGGCTGGACCCCGATCGGTCCCGCGCTGCTGAAGGCGGCGGACGACCTCAACGGCGGTGACGGCACCCGCCGTATCGTCCTGATCAGCGACGGCGAGGACACCTGCCAGCCGCTGGACCCGTGCGAGGTGGCCCGCGAGATCGCGGCCAAGGGCATCGACCTCACCATCGACACACTGGGTCTGGTGCCGGACGCCAAGACCCGCGACCAGCTCAGCTGCATCGCGGACGCGACCGGCGGCACGTACACCTCCGTGCAGCACAAGGAGGAACTCTCCGACCGCGTGGGCCAGTTGGTGGACCGCGCCGCCGATCCGGTGGTGACCCCGGTCGCCACCGAAGGTACGGCCCGGTGCAGCAGTGCCCCGACCCTCAAGTCCGGTCTGTACACGGACCGCGAGGAGTTCGGCAAGCAGCGCTTCTACCGCGTGGACGTCGACCCGGGGCAGGAGCTGCGTGCTTCGGTGAGCGTGGGCGCCGACCGTGAAGTGAACCCGGACTACGGGGTGTTGCTGCGGGCGGTCACCGTGCACGGCCGCGAGATCGTGCGCGGCGAGGGCACGGGCAACGGCCGAACGGACGCCGTCTCCACCGGGCTGCGCTATCCGAAGGCCGAGAGCGACGACGACGACGCGCCGGCCGAGACCGTGTGTCTCCAGGTCACCAACTCCTTCTCGGCGGCCTCCGGGGTGAAGACCACCCCCGGTCTGCCCCTCGAACTCACCGTCGACGTCGTGGACGGACCCAGCCGGGCGAGCGACGTGGCTTCCTTCGGCCTCGGCCGCGGCTGGTGGCTGCTCGGCGCCCTCGTGCTGACCGGCTTCGTCGCGGGTCTGCTGTGGGGCTGGCTGTCACGCTGGCGTCTCGCGGTCTGGAGGACCAACTGATGCGGATCACACGTGTGTTGAGCACGGCCCTGCTGCTGGCGGGGCTGGCGGCGACGCCCGCGATGGCGGACTCCTCGCCGTCCGCGAGCCCCTCCGACAACAGTTCGGCGCCCACCCAGGCGGGCACCTCGTTCCGTACGGCGACGGAGCTCGACCAGGGTCGGACGGGCACGGCGAGCGGCTCCACGGGTGACTACCTGTACTGGTCGTTCGCCGCGGACGCCGGCCAACGCCCCACCGTCAAGGCGACGGTGAAGCTCCCGGACACGCACGCCGGCGAGACGTGGCAGCTCGACGTCTACGACGGGCTGCGGCGCCGCCAGGCCTGCCAGTACGGGGCGGCGACGCGCACCGCCGCGCAGGACGCGACCTCGCTGGACCTGGCGTGCACGCTGCGTACCGTCCGTGCCTGGTCGGAGACTTGGGCCAACGACCCGCTGCCGGGCACGTACTACGTCCGGCTGACGGTCGTGGATCTCCAGTCCTCGGACCTGGGTCTCCCGGTGAGCACCGAGGTGCGGGTGGACTCCAAGGACATCGGCGGTTCGGCGGCGGTGGACGGCTCGCTGGCGCAGCCGCTGACGCCGGGGATCGCGGTCAAGTCGGCCTCCGACGAGGACGGTTCATCGTCGGCCTCGGCCGCACTGTCCAGCATCGAGCCCGACGGCGGCTGGTCCTCCGGCTGGTGGTCCGACCGCTGGGTGTGGACCGGCGTGGGCGGCGTGCTGGCCGCGCTCGCGGGGATCGGCGGGTACGCGCTGACCCGGGGTTCGGGGCGGCCGAGGCGGGTCCCGCCGCCCGGCATGTAACTCCGTGACGGTTCATCAGAAGGCCCGCCGTCGGCGGGCCTTCTGCCGTTTCACGCCTGCCTTCAGGCCTCCCGCAGCGCCTTCGCGAGCGTGCCGTCGCCGCTCACCTCGACGCGCCCGGCACGCACCGCGTCAGGAAGGCTCAACTCCCCCTGCGCGACAGCCGTACACGTGTCGACGTCGAGCACGAGACGGGCGTCGGGCTCCCGGGGAGCGGGCCCTTCCCCGTAAACCGCCCCGTCCGCCTCCACCCCGGCATACACATGGAACTCCCCTTCCTCCAGCCGGACTTCGACCAGCCCCTCACCTTCCAGCGCGCGCAGCAGCGGCAGCGCGAACCAGTGGGCGCGTACCGCGTCCGTCGGCCGCCGCTCCCCCAACTCCGGCGCGCCCCAGGTGCCGAGGGCCTGGAGGACGGGCAGCAACTCCCGCCCCCGGCCGGTGAGTTCGTAGACGAAGGCGGCACCCGGAGGCGGCAGCCGCCTACGGGTCGCCAACCCGTCCCGTTCCATGTCCTTCAGCCGTGAGGCGAGTACGTCCGTGCTGACACCCGGCAGATCGGCGTGCAGGTCCGTGTAGCGGCGCGGGCCGGCGAGGAGTTCGCGGACGATCAGCAGGGTCCAGCGGTCGCCGACGAGGTCGAGGGCCCGGGCCGCGGAACAGTACTGGTCGTAGCTTCGGCGAGGTGACATGCGACGCAGTCTAGACATGTTGTTGGACTTTCCAAGCTCACACTTGGTAAAACCAAGCAACACACGAACCCGATGGGGCGAGGGCGCAATGGAGTTCCGGCAGTCGAGCAAGCTCAGCGAGGTCTGTTACGAGATCCGCGGTCCGGTGATCGAGCATGCCAACGCACTGGAGGAGGCGGGCCACAGCGTCCTGCGCCTGAACACCGGCAACCCCGCGCTCTTCGGCTTCGAGGCACCCGAGGAGATCATCCAGGACATGATCCGGATGCTCCCCCAGGCCCACGGCTACACGGACTCGCGCGGCATCCTCTCGGCCCGCCGCGCGGTCGCCCAGCGCTACCAGACCCTGGGTCTCGAAGTCGACGTGGACGACGTGTTCTTGGGCAACGGCGTCTCCGAGCTGGTCTCCATGGCTGTACAGGCGCTGCTGGAGGACGGCGACGAAATCCTCATCCCCGCCCCGGACTTCCCCCTCTGGACGGCCGTGACGACCCTCTCCGGCGGCAAGGCGGTCCACTACCTCTGCGACGAACAGGCCGACTGGTACCCGGACCTGGACGACATGGCGGCGAAGATCACCGACCGCACCAAGGCCGTCGTCATCATCAACCCGAACAACCCCACCGGCGCCGTCTACCCCAAGGAGATCGTCGAGGGCATCCTCGACCTCGCCCGCCGCCACGGCCTGATGGTCTTCGCCGACGAGATCTACGACCAGATCCTCTACGACGACGCCGTGCACCACTCGGCCGCGGCCCTCGCCCCCGACCTGGTCGTCCTCACCTTCTGCGGCCTGTCGAAGACGTACCGCGTGGCGGGCTTCCGCTCGGGCTGGCTGGTGGTCACGGGCCCGAAGCAGCACGCCAAGAACTACCTGGAGGGCCTGACGATGCTGGCCTCCATGCGGCTGTGCCCCAACGCGCCCGCGCAGTACGCCATCCAGGCCGCGCTCGGCGGCCGCCAGTCCATCCGCGACCTGACGGTCCCCGGCGGGCGGCTGCACGAACAGCGCAACGTGGTGTGGGAAAAGCTGAACGAGATCCCGGGCGTCTCGTGCGTGAAGCCGAAGGGCGCCCTGTACGCGTTCCCTCGCCTCGACCCCAAGGTGCACAAGATCCACGACGACGAGAAGTTCGTCCTGGACCTGCTGCTCCGCGAGAAGATCCAGGTGGTCCAGGGCACCGGCTTCAACTGGCCGACCCCCGACCACTTCCGCATCCTCACGCTGCCGTACGCGGACGACCTGGAGGCGGCGATCGGCCGGATCGGGCGCTTCCTGGGCGGATACCGGCAGTAGCGGCCGACCGGACAGCTACGGGCGCACCGCCCTGGGTAACCCCTCCCCATGACCGACCGCCCCCTGCTGCTCCTCGACGTCGACGGCCCCCTCAACCCGTACGGCGCCCGGTTCCTGCGCCACCGCGGCTATGTCACCCGCCGGCTGTGGCCGGCGAACTGGTCGGCCCGGCAGGAGCCGGGCTCCCGGCGGCTGCGGCGCGGGCTGCGGGTGCGTCTGCACCCCGGGCACGGCGAGCTAATACGCGCGCTGCCGTACGAGCCGGCCTGGGCCACCACCTGGATGCACCAGGCCAACGAGATGATCGCGCCGGTGGTCGGGCTCCCCGGCGACCTGCCGGTGATCGAGTTCACCAATCTGTTCGCCAGGGACCCGGACGGCCTCTACTGGAAGACCCGCCAGATCGTGGCCTGGGCCGCCGGCCGCCCCTTCGTCTGGGTCGACGACCTGGTCACCGACCTGGACGTACGGCATGTCGAGGCACACCACGACGGGCCGGCTCTCCTCCTCAAGGTGGATCCGCGCAGGGGTCTACGGGAGGGCGATTTCGCGACGTTGGAGCGGTGGGCCCATAGCCTGTGAGGTATGGGCGACCTTTTCCTCGTACGGCACGGAGAGACCGAATGGTCCCGGTCGGGGCGGCACACCGGCTCGACCGATGTCCCGCTCACCGCGAAGGGGCGGGAGGAGGCGCGCGGGCTGGTGCCCCTGATCCGTTCGCACCGGGTCGGCGCCACGTTCGTCAGCCCCATGCAGCGCGCGCGGGAGACCGCCGAACTGATCGGGCTCACGGACGTCCGCATCGATGTGGATCTGCGCGAGTGGGACTACGGCGGCTACGAGGGCATCACGACCGTCGAGATCCAGCGCACCCGGCCGGACTGGTTCCTGTTCACCGACGGGGTCGCGCCCGGACCGCCCGACCACCCCGGGGAGAGCCCCGAACAGGTGGGCCAGCGCGCCGACCGCGCACTGGCCAAGGTGGACGCGGCCCTCGCCAACACCGAGGGCGTGGTCGTCCTGGTGGCCCACGGCCATTTCCTCCGCGTACTCACCGCGCGCTGGCTCGGGCTGCCGCCGTCGAAGGGCGCGTTGTTCCAGCTCGCGACCGGGACACTGGGCCGGCTGAGCACGGAGCACGGACGGCCGGTCATCGCCGCCTGGAATGTCAGACCCCCGTCGTAGCCTTCGAATGGGACGCGCCTACGACGTCCGGGTGGGCCGGCAGACGGGGAGGAGCACGCCGTGACACGACCGCCGACTGCCGCGCAACGGCGTGTCATCGACGCCGCCGATCCCGTCACCGGGCGGCTGCGGGGTACGGAGACGCAGCTCGCCGCGCTGGTGAAGCGGGGGCTGGCGTTCCGGCACCCGCGCCCGCCGCACGATCACTTCCTGACGCCGGCGGGGCACCGAATACGGGAGTCCGGACCGGAGGCCATCGAGCCCACCACCGCTGCCGAAGCCACCGCGACCTCCGAATCCACCACGACCGCCGGGGTGTTCGCCGCCCGGATCGGCGGCGAGGAGACGACGGCCGTCACCGGTCCGGCCCGCACCCGTGAGGTGCACAGCGCCTGGCAGGGGCTGCTGGAGCTGCGCCGGATGACGAATCCGGACGGTTCCGTGGAGCGGCCGTGCGGCTGGGAGCGGAGTCATCTGGTGCAGGCCGCCGCGCTCGCCCTGGAGGCCGCCGGGCACCGGCCCGCCGGTCGGGACGCGGAGGGCTACCGGGTTCGTGTGACCCCGCAGCCCGAGGCCGTCGCCGTGCGGGACCCGGACGGGGAGGCGCTGCCCGCGTGTGCGGGGACGCTGGAGCGGGCGGGCTGGCAGGTGAGCGAGCACAAGGAGCCGCGAACGGGGGCGAGTTATCTGCTTGCCTCACCGCGCCGGACGTGAACGAACCTGACCGGACCTGAAGGGCATGCCAAGATCGGTCGGTCAGATCGTCCGTCAGTGCGAGAAGGGAACGCAGTGAGCGAGCCGTTTTCCGTCCCGGTGACCGTCCGCGGATACGAGACCGACAGCCTGGGGCACCTCAATCAAAGCGTGTATCTCCAGTACGCGGAGCACGCCCGCTGGTCGGCGCTGACCGCCGCGGGGGCGGGCCAGCCCGAGTTGCTCGCCCAGGGGATCGGGCCGGTCGTCCTGGAGACCACCATCCGCTATCTGCGCGAGCTGCGCGTGGACGAGGAGGTGACGGTGAGCTGCGGCTTCGAGTGGGGCGAGGGCAAGACGTTCCGCGTGCTCCAGACGATCACCAAGGCGGACGGCACGGTCTCCGCGGAGATCGTGTCGACCGGCGGGCTGCTGGACCTCCAGAAGCGCAGACTGGTCACCCAACCGCAGGAGTTCTTCCGGAAGTTGACCACGAATCCGGGTCTGTTCGGGCTCTGAGCCGGTACTACTCCGGCAGGCGCTCGGTGTCGTAGGCCGCACGGGACTCCGCGATGTAGACACGGTTGCGCTCCGCCCAGTCCGTCAGCCGTAGCAGGGTCTCGTGCAACTCCCGGGCCACCGGGGTGAGTTCGTACTCGACCTTCGGCGGCACTGTCGGGTGGACGGTGCGGGTGACGAGTCCGTCGCGCTCCAGGTTGCGCAGGGTGAGGGTCAGCATGCGGCGGCTGATGCCCTCGATGCTGCGCTCCAACTCGGTGAAGCGGATGGGTCCGTGGGCGGCCGCGACCAGGATCTGCACGCTCCATTTGCCGGAGACCCTGTCAAGAACTTCACGGACCGGACAGGCGTGCGCGTTCACGACCTGGACGGTAACACCGGTGTTCCCTTGGGACATTGAAGTGCCTCCTTACGTCGACCTCCATGGTTCCTGACGATGTACTCCGTTACAAGTCGTGCACCTATGGTTCCTATGGATATCCACGGAGGTCAGGCCGCCATGACGGCACTCATCGAGTCCGGGTCGAAGACACCACGGACACACCCGTCGTCCCGAACGTACTCCCGCTGGGCGTCCCTGGTCGTCCTGTGCGCGGGGACGTTGATGACGATCCTGGACGGCAACATCGTCACGGTCGCCATGCCCGCGATCCAGAGCGACCTCGGTTTCTCGGGGCCGGGGCTCGCCTGGGTCGTCAACGCCTATCTGATCCCGTTCGGCGGACTGCTCCTGCTCGTCGGCCGGTTGGGCGATCTCGTGGGCCGCAAGCGGATGTTCACGGCGGGGCTCGCCGTGTTCACCGCGGCCTCCGTGCTGTGCGGGGTCGCGACGAGCCAGGGCATGCTGATCGCGGCCCGGGCGGTGCAGGGCGTCGGCGGGGCGATGGCCTCGGCGGTGGTCCTCGGCATGCTGGTCGCGCTGTTCCCCGAACCCCGTGAACAGGCCCGCGCCATCGCGGTGTTCAGCGCGGTCGGCGCCGGCGGCGGGGCACTCGGCACCTTCCTCGGCGGGGCGCTGACCCAGGCCCTGAACTGGCACTGGATCTTCCTGATCAACCTCCCGATCGGCATCGTGGCCTGGCTCGCGGCCGCCCGCGTCCTCACCCCGGAGCAGGGCGCCGGACTCGGCAGAGGCGCCGACTACCCCGGCTCCGCGCTGGTCACCGGCGCACTGATGCTCACGGTCTACGTCATCATCGGCACCGGCGACCGCCCCCTCACCGCCACTCTCCTGCTGGCGGCCCTCGCCCTGACCCTCTTCCTCGCGTTCACCGTCCGCCAGGCCCGGGCCGCACGCCCCCTGCTCCGCCTCCGCCTGTTCCGCTCCCGGCTCCTGACCGGGGCGAACGCCGTCCAGATCCTGATGATCGGCACGATGTTCGGCTTCCAGTTCATCGGCGCGCTGTACGTCCAACGGGTACTCGGCTACAGCGAGTTGCTCACCGGTACGGCCTTCCTGCCGGCGCCGGTCGCAATCGGCGTCCTGATGCTCGGCCTGTCGGCACGGACCATCGGCCGCTTCGGCGCCTACCGGGTACTGCTCGCCGGACTCGTCCTCATCATCGCCGGGATGGCCCTGCTCGGCCGCGCCCCCGCCGACGGCTCCTACCTCACGGACGTCCTCCCGCCGCTGCTCCTGCTCGCCGCCGGGTTCGCCGCCGCGATGCCCGCGCTGACCGGGCTCGCCATGTCGGGAGCACGGGAGGAGGACGCGGGACTGGCCTCCGGGCTCTTCAACACCACGCAGGTGGTGGGCGGTTCGCTGGGCCTTGCGGTCCTGTCGACCCTGGCGGCGGAACGGACCGACGGACTGCTCACCCGGGGCGCGGAGTTGATACCGGCGACTGCGGAGGGGTACCAACTCGCCTTCCGGACGGGGGCGTTGATCGCGGTGGCGGCCCTGGTGCTGGCGGCGGCGGTGCTGCGAGCGGGGAGGGAGCGGAAGCGGGGCTGACATCCCCACGGCCGTGCGCGCCATCGCCTCCGCTGGCGCCCGCGCCTCTGGCCGCCCCGCACAAACGCGCCGAACTCCCCGCCCCACGCCCGCGCTTCCGCTCACGCCGCACGCCGCCGACCCTCCCCCTCGCTCGGGCCGGCCGCGCGCTCCGCCCTTCACCTCCGCCCGGATCACCCCTCCCCGAACGCCGCCCGGTGGTCCAGGACCCACTCCCGGTAGGTCCGCGCCGGCCGGCCCAGGACCTCCCGCACCTCATCGGTGACGACCTCGTTGCCGCCCTCCCGGACGAACTTCCTGCTGATCTCGGAGGAGTCGATGAACGTGTCGCTGAAGCCCAGCCCGAGCAGATACTCGCGCGCCTCGGCCGAGGACAGGTCGCGCACCTCGACCGGGCGCCCGAGTACCCCTGCGAGGACGGCGGCCTGGTCCGGAACGCCGAGCACCTCGGGGCCGGTGAGGGTGTACGTCCGCCCCGAGTGGCCCGGGTCGAGCAGCGCGGCCACCGCCACCTCGGACACATCGCGCGGATCGATCACCCCTTGGCCGCCGGTGCCGCTCGTGTTCGGTACCGGGCTGCCCGCCCGCACGGACGCCGCCCAGCCGAGCGTGTTCGAGGCGAAGGCGGAGGGGCGCAGGATCGTCCACTCCAACCCGCTGTCCCGCACGGCCTGTTCACCGGGTACGTGCCAGGTGCCGACCGGTCCGACGGCCGGGTCGCCGGCGCCGATCCCGGAGAGTTTCACGATGCGGCGTACGCCCGCCGCCCGCGCCACCTCGACGAGACCCCGGTCGTGCTCGGCATCGTCCGGCCCGAACACCCCCACCAGGAAGGCGACTTCGACGCCGGTCAGCGCCGCCTCCACCGAGGCCCGGTCCGCGTGGTGGCCCCGCGCCGCCTCGACTCCCTCCGGGAACTGGGCCTTCGCGGGGTCCCGGGTCAGGGCGCGCACCTTCTCGCCGCGCGCCGCGAGCTGTCGTACGACTTCACTGCCGGTGGTGCCCGTGGCACCCGTAACGAGGATCATGCTCACCACAGTGGGCGGGGAGGCGGGCTCGGTTCTAGGAGATTCCGGCACGTTCGGGGGCCGTGTCCGGACCGGTGGCGCGCTTACCGTGGAGGGGTGACGAACACCCTGTCGCAGTGGGCCGTGCCCGTGCCCGACGAACTGCGCCCCTGGATCGCGCGCGTCGGCGCCCTGCGGCTCGACTCCGTGCCGAAGGAGCCGTTCGTGCATCTCCCGGACGCCGACACGAAGGTGGTCGTGCGGGTCGAGGGGAACGGCCTGCGCAGCGTCCTTGTCGTCGGGCCGCGCGTCCGCGCCACGTACCACGCGGGCAAGCCGCTGGTGTCCTGTGTGGAGGTGCGGCTGGCGCCGGGTACCACGGTGCCGCTGCTGGGCGTTCCGGCGGTCGATCTCGTCGGCCGGGCCGTGATCCTGGGTGACCTGCCCGGCCGGAAGGCCCGCCAACTCGCCGACGAACTGCGCTGGTTGGATGCCGATCCCGAAAGGACGGTGGAGCGGCTCGCGGAGGTGCTCCCCGCTCGGCTCACCGCCGTCGCGGACTCCTCGCGCACCGAACTCGTCCGGGCCGGCGTCGACGCGATGTCGATCCGTACCGGTCACCTACCGGGCCCGGTGCCCGACGTGGCCCGTGAACTCGCCGTCAGCGAACGGCAGTTGCGCAACCTGTTCGCCGAGGGGGTCGGTCTCTCCCCCAAGCACTACGCCCGTATCAACCGTGTCCGCGCCGTACTGGCGCACGCGGCCGAGATCTCCTGGGCCCAGCTCGCCGCCGTCACCGGCTACTACGACCAGTCCCACATGACGTCCGACTTCCGCGCCCTGATGGGTGTCCCGCCCCGGTCGTACTTCACGGGACGGCTACCGGCGGCCATGCCCTGCCAGTCGGTCCGGCGCGGCTGACCGCGGGTACGCCTTGCCGTGAATCGCGGCCGAGCTGTTCGCCAACCTCATGGCGTGGCCCGGGAATTCACAGTGCCCTGCCAACCCCACCCCACGGCTCTCCCAAGTTGACGCGCGAGTCTCAGCTGCCTTTCAGAGTTGTCGTGTATCGCGCCCGCCTTGGAGATGACGTGCCGTTCTTCCGAAGAAAAGCCACCCGCCGCACCCTGCTCGCAGCCTTCGGAACGGCGGCGATCGCGAGCCAGTGGCCGTCCGCGGACGCCGCGACGTCGGGTGGGGCGGGGCTCGACGCGCCCGCGAAGAAGGACATCGCGATGCGGCTGGTGTCGAGCGCGGAGAACTCCTCCCTGGACTGGGAGGCGCAGTACGCGTACATCGAGGACATCGGCGACGGCCGCGGCTACACCGGCGGGATCATCGGCTTCTGCTCCGGGACCAGCGACATGCTGTCCCTCGTCGAGCTGTACACGGAGCGGGCGCCGGGCAATGTGCTCGCCGGCTATCTGCCCGCACTGCGCGCCGTGGACGGCACCGACTCGCACGCGGGGCTGGCCCCGGGCTTCCCGGCGGCGTGGCGGAAGGCCGCGCGGACGTCCACCGCGTTCCGCAAGGCGCAGCGCGACGAGCGGGACCGCGGCTACTTCGACCCGGCCGTGGCGCGCGCCAAGAAGGACGGGGTGGGCACGCTCGGGCAGTTCGCCTACTACGACGCGATGGTGATGCACGGCCCGGGCACCGACCCCCTCTGCTTCGGCGGCATCCGCGCCCGGGCCCGCAAGCACGCGGCCACTCCCACCGAGGGCGGCGACGAGACGACGTATCTCGACGCCTTCCTCGACGCCCGTGTCCGGGCGATGAAGCAGGAGGAGGCGCACAGCGACGTGACCCGGGTCGAGACGGCCCAGCGGGTGTTCCTGAAGCAGGGCAACCTCGACCTGGACACGCCGCTCAAGTGGCGGGTGTACGGGGACAGTTACGAGATCGGCTGACGGGCGAGGGGTACGGCTCCGGTCGTACCCCCGGCCTGTGCGCGGGCCCGGCCGAGGTGGTGGAAGACCAGGTTCAGCGCCACCGCGGCCACGCAGCCCGTGGAGATGCCGGAGTCGAGGACGATCCGGACGGTCTGCGGGAAGGCGTGGTAGAAGTCCGGCGCCGTGATCGGAATGATCCCGACGGCCAGCGAGACCGCCACGATCAGGATGTTGGTGTCCTGTTCCAGGCCCGCCTTGACGAGGGTCTGGATGCCGCTCGCGGCGACCGAGCCGAACAGGACGACGCCCGCTCCGCCCAGCACCGGGCGCGGTACGACGGCGATCAGCGACGCCGCCATCGGGCACAGGCCCATCAGCACCAGGAAGCCGCCGCCGGTCGCGACCACGTACCGGCTGCGGATGCGGGTCATGGCGACCAGGCCGATGTTCTGGGCGAAGGCGCTGCACATGAAGCCGTTGAAGAGCGGGCTGAGGGCGGAGCCGAGGGTGTCGGCGCGCAGGCCGGCGGCGATGGTCCGTTCGTCCGCGGGGCGTTCGACGATCTCACCCAACGCCAGCATGTCCGCGGTGGATTCGGTCATCGAGACCACCATCACCACGCACATCGAGATGATCGCGGCGAGCTGGAACTGCGGTGCGCCGAAGTGGAAGGGGCTCGGGAAGCCGATCACGTCCGCGTCCGCGACGGGGCTGAAGTCCGCCCCGCCGAAGGGGATCGCGAGGAGCGTGCCGATCAACAGGCCGAGCAGCACGGCGATCTGCTTGACGAAGCCGCGGGTGAAGCGGCGGAGTGCCAGGACGATGACGAGTGTCGCCGCCGCCAGGCCGAGGTAGGTCCGCGAACCGTAGTCGTGCGCCGAGGGGTCGGGTCCCTGCGCCCAGCCGAAGGCGACGGGCAGCAGGGACACACCTATCAGCGTGATGACGGTGCCGGTGACGACCGGCGGGAAGAAGCGCACCGCCTTGCTGAAGAAGGGGGCGGCGAGGAAGCCGAGGAGGCCGGCGACGATCACCGCGCCGAAGATGACGGGCAGCGCGTCGGACTTGTCCTTGGTGGAGGCGACGATCGCGGTCATCGGGGCGACCCCGGCGAAGGTGACGCCGTTGACGAAGGGCAGCCGGGCGCCGATCTTCCAGATGCCGAGGGTCTGAAGGAAGGTCGCGAGGCCCGCGGTGAAGAGGCAGGCGCCGGTCAGGAAGGTGAGTTCGGTGCCGGAGAGGCCGACGGCAGCGCCGACGATCAGCGGCGGGGCGACGACTCCCGCGTACATGGCGGCCACGTGCTGGAGGCCCGTGGTGGCCATCTTGAGTGCGGGGAGTTTCTCGTCGACGGGATGGACGACGGGCTCGGCTACGGCTCGGGCCTCGGGTCGGGTGGTCACTGCGGCTCCTCCGGGCGGGTAACACGTCGGCTCTGACGTGGGTTTCAGGAGGTGGTGCGCGGTCGTGCGGGACCGGGACGGAACCCAGCAAAAGGGGTGGGTAAGGCCGTTCCGGGGCGCGCATGATCCATGCACGCCCCGGCCACGGCCACCGGTCGAGGGCCGTCCCCCTCAACCGGAGCTCTTCAACTGGTCGACCCGGCAAGGCGATTCACGCCCGCCGTGGTCGCCTCTGCCGGCTCAGCCCTGCGCGGCGATCCGCGCCAGGCGCCGGGCCTCTTCCCGCGTGGAGCGGGCGATCGCGTCCTCGTCGACGTGCAACAGCCGGTTGTCCTCGACGATCTGACGGCCGTTCACGAACGACGCGGTGACCGGGGCCGCCGCGCCGAAGACCAGCGCGGTCACCGGGTCGGCGATCGAGGCGTGCGCGAGGGTGTCCAGCTTCCACAGCACCAGGTCGGCCAGCTTGCCCGGCTCCAGGGAGCCGATCTCGCTTGCGCGGCCCAGGACTTGGGCGCCGCCGTAGGTTCCGAGGCGCAGCGCCTGGCGGGCGTTGAGGGCCGCTTCGCGGTGGGCGCCGAGGCGGTTGATGAGGAGGGCGTTGCGCAGTTCGGTGTGGAGTTCACCGGACTCGTTCGAGGCGGTGCCGTCGACGCCGAGGCCGACCGGGACGCCGGCGGCGAGCATGTCGGGGACGCGGGCGATACCGGCCGCGAGCCGGGCGTTGGACGAGGGGCAGTGGGCGACACCGGTCTTCGTCCGGGCGAAGGCCGCGATGTCGGAGTCGTTCATGTGGACGCAGTGCGCCATCCACACGTCCTCGCCGAGCCAGCCGGTGGACTCGAAGTAGTCGGTGGGGCCCATGCCGAACAGCTCCTTGCAGAACTGCTCCTCCTCGACCGTCTCCGAGCCGTGCGTGTGCAGCCGTACGCCGAGACGACGGCCCAACTCGGCGCCTTCACGCATGAGTTCGGTGGAGACGGAGAACGGCGAGCAGGGGGCGACGGCCACCTGGGTCATCGCGTCGAAGGAGGCGTCGTGGTGCTCCCGTACCGTCGCCTCGGTCGCGGCGAGGGCACCCTCCAGGGTCTCGACGGCGAAGTCCGGGGGCAGGCCGCCGTCCTTCTCGCTGCGGTCCATGGAGCCGCGGGCCAGCGTGAAGCGGACACCCATCTCGCGGGCGGCGCCGATGATGGCGCCGGAGAGGTCGCCGGAGCCCTTGGGAAAGACGTAGTGGTGGTCCAGCGCCGTGGTCACACCGCCGCGGGCCAGCATCGCGAGGGAGCCCTGCGCGGCGGCGCGGACCATCTGCTCGTCGATGCGCGCCCAGGTCGGGTACAGCGCGACGAGCCAGTTGAACAGGTTGTGGTCGGTGGCCAGACCCCGGGTGATCCACTGGTAGAAGTGGTGGTGGGTGTTGACCAGACCGGGGGTCACGAGGTGGCCCGACGCGTCGATGCGGCGTACGACGTTCCCCAGGCCCTCGGGCGCGCTGCCCGCGCCGAGCGACTCGATGCGGTTGCCGGCGACGACGACGTACCCGTTCGCGTACTCGGTGTCGTGGGCGTCGACCGTCGCGATCGAACAGTTCTCGATGACGATGCGCTGAGTTGCTGCCATGGTTCGTCCTATTCGCTCTATGGAATGGGCACGGCAGGACCCGGGGATTTGAGTACCGCGGCCCGCACGGGACGGGCGGGCCACGGGTGCCGCAGGTGAACGCCGAAAGGGCGCCGGTCCAGAAGGAGTTGCTCAGAGGTTGGTGAGATCCACCGGGATCTTCGGCTCGCAGCCGTCCCGCAGGACCGTCGCCTCGATCAGGCCGTAGGGCCGGTCGGCGGCGAAGTACACCTCGTTGTCGTTCTTCAGCCCGAACGGCTCCAGGTCCACGAGGAAATGGTGCTTGTTGGGGAGGGAGAAGCGGACCTCGTCTATCTCGCTGCGGTTGTCGATGATCCGCGAACCCATCTGGTACAGGGTCTGCTGGAGCGACAGTGAGTACGTCTCGGCGAAGGCCTGGAGCATGTGCTTCCTGACCTGCTCGTAGGACTTCTCCCAACTCGGCATCTTCTGCTCGTCGTCGGACCAGTTGAAGCGCCAGCGGGCGGAGACCTGGGTGGCCAGGATGCGGTCGTAGGCCTCGGGGAGGGTCGTGTACTTGTCCTTGACGTAGCCCCAGAACTCGGAGTTGGTCGAGTTCATCACGACGAGGTCCTTGAGGCCGGATATGACCTCCCAGTTCCCCCCGTCGTAGGTGATCTGGGTGACGCGGGTCTCCTGGCCCTTGCGGACGAAGGAGTGCTTGACCTCGTCGGCGCCGATGAACTGGGAGTTGGCGTCGGAGGTGTCGATCCGCTCCCAGGAGTACTCCTCGATGCGGATGCGCGCGGTCTTGATCGGCTCCTGGCTGGTCACGAAGTGCCGGGCGAGGTGGATGCCGAACTGCTCGGCGGACTCGATGCCGTGCTCCTTGGCGAACGCGTACACCGTGTTCTTGGTGGTGTCGGTCGGCAGCACGTTGGCGTTCGAGCCGGAGTAGTGGACCTCGTCCATGTCGCCGCTCAGCGACACGGACACGTTGAGGTCCTTGATGTGATGGGTGGCGCCGTCCCGCGTGATCTTGACGACTCGGTTCTCGGCCTTGCCGTACTGGTTCTGTCCCAGGATCGTGGGCATCTGCTAGCTCCCTCGGTATACGGAGTAGCCGAACGGGTTGAGCAGCAGCGGTACGTGGTAGTGCTCGCCGGGCTTCACGGCGAAGGTGATCGCCACCTCCGGAAAGAACACTCCGGTCGCACCGCTGTCCCGATTCGCGGGGGCGTCCTGCTGCGCATCGGCTTGCTTCTTCTCGAAATACGGCTCCACGGCGAAGTCGAGCCGTACGTGTGTGGTGCCCGCCGGCAGCGCCGGCAGGTCCTTGCACCGTCCGTCCGCGTCGGTGGCGGAACCTCCGAGCGGCTGCCACTCCCCCAACGGGCCGCTGCGGGCGGCGAGTTGGACGGCGACGCCCTCGGCGGGGCGGCCGACGCTCGTGTCCAGGACGTGTGTGGACACCGAGGCGGTGGTGCTGGTGCTCATGCTCGGGCTTCCTCTTCGACGACGCGGGCGAGCCGGATGCGGTTGATCTTGCCCAACTCGGTGCGGACGATCTCGCGTTCCCGCTCCGGCGAGTTGCCGATCCGTTCCTTGACCGCGTCGCGCATCTGCTCGCCGGTCCGGCCGGTGGCGCAGATCAGGAAGACATGACCGAACTTCTCCTGGTACGACAGGTTGAGGTCGAGCATCTCCGCCCTGAGGTCCTCGGAGGCGCCCGCCATGCCGCGCTGTTCGCGGGCGGAGGCGGGGTCGCCGGGCTTGGGGCGGCCGATCGGCGGGTGGCCGGCCATCGCCTCGGCCAGGTCGTCGGCGGTCAGCTCCGCCATCGCGGAGTCGCTCGCGGCGTACAGATCCTCGGGGCCGGCGTACGGACGGGCGGCGAGCAGCCGCCGCGCCCACGCCGTGGAGGCACACGCCTCCAGGAGTGCGGCGAACGCCGCGTGCTCCTCCAGGACGTTGAACCGGACGAGCCCCGGCGGCGTGGAAGTCGAAGTCACGGCAGCCTCCGCGGCCTTGTACTGAACGGGCTGCCCAGTAGCTAACGCCCTGCGAAACACCACGTCAACACTTTGTTGAAAATTCCGGGTAACAAAGCCGGGCAGCCGGAACACGCTGGACAGCACCGGCGGGCGAACACGCCACGGGGACCAGCACCCCGCCCCATTCACCTCACACCCGCCCAGAACACGCACCCCGACGCGCGAAGCCCGCTCAGGCGTCCCGCTCGCGGTTCAGGTAGTTGTACACGGTGAACCGGCTGACCCCGAGGGCACTCGCCACGGTCTCCACCCCGTGCCGTACCGAGAAGGCGCCGCGCGCCTCCAGTATCCGTACGACCTCCTGCTTGGCCTTGCGGTCGAGGTCGGCGAGGGGCTTGCCCTTCTTGCGTTCCATGGCGGCCAGGATGTGGTCCAGCGAGTCCGCGAGCTGCGGCAGGCGCACGGCGACCACGTCGGCGCCCTCCCAGGCGAGCACGACGTCGTCGGGGCCGGCCTCGTCGGGCGGGAGCATCTCGCCGCCCATGGCGTCGACCAGCGGCTTCACGGCCGTGATGAACGGCTCGTCCCCGATGCCGGTCACCGCTCACCCTCGCCGATCACGTTGAGCTGGAGCGAGACCCGGGTGGCGCCGGCCTCCAGGGTCCTGCGCAGCAGCGCGTCGACGGCGGTGAGCACCGCGTCGGTACCGCCCTCGACCGTGTTGCCGAACGGCCCGACGTCCACGGCGTCCAGCTCCGCAGCCTCGATGACCTCCCGGGCCACCAGCGCATGCGCCGGCGCCTCGTCGAGGTCGAAGGGCTCTGTCGTGAACTCCACTCGCAATCGCACGGGCACAACCTAACGCGCGGTGCCGTTTTCCGCCGGAGCCTCTTGACAAGCTCCGACACACGGCGGCAATCTTCCATTAAGCAGAAACCATATTCCGCGATACGGAATAGCAAGACGGCGCCTGACACGGAAGGGAGCGCGACCCCGATGGGATTCGCAGACCAGCGCTTCAACGTCAACCTGTCGATCCTCTTCACCGAACTCCCGCTCCTGGAGCGCCCCGCGGCCGCCGCCGCGGCCGGCTTCGGCGCGGTCGAGCTGTGGTGGCCCTGGGTCGACTCCCCCACCCCCGAGCAGTCCCAACTGGACGCGCTCAAGCGGGCGTTGGAGGACGCGGACGTCCAGCTCACCGGCCTGAACTTCTACGCCGGACAGCTCCCGGGCCCGGACCGCGGCGCCCTGTCGATCCCCGGCGAGGAGTCGGAGAGGTTCCGCGCGAACATCGACGTGGCCGCCGGCTTCGCCCACTCGCTCGGCGCCACGGCCCTCAACGCGCTCTACGGCAACCGCGTCGCCGGCGTAGACCCGGCCGAGCAGGACGCGCTCGCGCTGGAGAACCTGGTCCTCGCGGCCCGCGCCGCCGACCGGATCGGCGCGGTCCTGCTGATCGAGGCCCTGAACAAGCCCGAGTCGCCGCTGTACCCGCTCGTCAGCGCCCCCGCCGCCGTGGACGTGGTCGACAAGGTCAACGCCGCGTCCGGCCTCGGCAACGCGCGCTTCCTCATGGACCTCTACCACCTGTCCATGAACGGCGAGGAACTCCCGTCGGTGATCGAGCAGTTCGCCGCGAAGACCGGCCATGTGCAGATCGCGGACAACCCGGGCCGCGGCGCCCCCGGCACCGGCACGCTCCCACTGGAAGACCTCCTCGACCAGTTGAGGAAGGCCGGTTACGACGGCTGGGTGGGCCTGGAGTACAAGCCGGGCAACCGTCCGAGCGCCGGGGCCTTCGACTGGCTCCCGCGCGAAGCGCGCTGAACTCCCCGACGCAGCAGAGCAGTTAGAGAGGCACCCGCATGAGCAAGCTCCCCAAGGTCGCCTGGATAGGCCTCGGCATCATGGGCTCCCCCATGTCCGAGAACCTGATCAAGGCGGGTTACGACGTCACCGGATTCACCCTGGAACAGGACAAGCTGGACCGCCTGACCGCCGCCGGCGGCACCGCGGCCGGCTCCATCGCCGAGGCCGTGCGGGACGCCGACGTGGTGATCACGATGGTCCCCGCGTCCCCCCAGGTCGAGGCCATCGCCTACGGCCCGGACGGCATCCTGGAGAACGCGCGCTCCGGCGCCCTGCTGATCGACATGTCGTCGATCACCCCGCAGACCTCGGTCGACCTGGCAAAGGCGGCCGCGGACAAGGGAGTTCGGGTTCTGGACGCTCCCGTGTCCGGCGGTGAGGCCGGCGCGATCGAGGCCGTGCTGTCCATCATGGTCGGCGGCGGACAGTCCGACTTCGAGGAGGCCGAGCCGATCTTCGACGCGCTCGGCAGGACGATCGTGCTGTGCGGTCCGCACGGCTCGGGTCAGACCGTGAAGGCCGCCAACCAGCTGATCGTCGCCGTGAACATCCAGGCGTGCGCCGAGGCCGTGGTCTTCCTGGAGAAGTCGGGCGTGGACCTGGCGGCCGCCCTCGACGTGCTCAACGGCGGGCTCGCCGGCTCCACCGTGCTGACGCGGAAGAAGGACAACTTCCTCAACCGCGACTTCAAGCCGGGCTTCCGGATCGACCTGCACCACAAGGACATGGGCATCGTCACGGACGCGGCCCGCAACGTGGGCGCCGCGCTGCCCGTGGGTGCCGTGGTGGCCCAGCTGGTCGCGTCGCTGCGCGCCCAGGGCGACGGCGGCCTCGACCACTCGGCGCTGCTGCGTTCCGTGGAACGCCTGTCGGGCGCGCAGCTCTAGCACCCCCACAGACTCCGGGCGGCGCCGTCGCTGACAACTGTCCTGTCGCGCCCAGGCGTTGGCGCCGCCCGGAACCATGCCCACCAGTTCAACAAAATGTCGAGGAATGCTCTCCATGTCGAAGCGCGTGCTCACGACCGAGTCCGGCGCCCCGGTCGCCGACAACCAGAACTCCGCCTCCGCCGGCATCGGCGGCCCGCTCCTCCTCCAGGACCAGCATCTGCTGGAGAAGCTCGCCCGGTTCAACCGCGAGCGCATCCCGGAGCGCGTGGTGCACGCCCGCGGCTCCGGCGCCTACGGCTACTTCGAGGTCACCGACGACGTCACCGGCTTCACGCACGCCGACTTCCTGAACACGGTGGGCAAGCGCACCGAGGTGTTCCTGCGCTTCTCCACGGTCGCCGACTCGCTCGGCGGCGCGGACGCGGTGCGCGACCCGCGCGGCTTCGCGGTCAAGTTCTATACGGAGCAGGGCAATTACGACCTCGTCGGAAACAACACCCCGGTGTTCTTCATCAAGGACCCCGTCAAGTTCCCGGACTTCATCCACTCGCAGAAGCGCGACCCCTTCACGGGCCGTCAAGAGCCGGACAACGTATGGGACTTCTGGGCGCACAGCCCCGAGGCCACGCACCAGGTGACCTGGCTGATGGGCGACCGCGGCATCCCGGCGTCGTACCGCCACATGAACGGCTACGGCTCGCACACCTATCAGTGGACGAACGCGGAGGGCGAGGCCTTCTTCGTCAAGTACCACTTCAAGACCAACCAGGGCGTGCGCAGTCTGAGCGGTGAGCAGGCTGCGGAGATCGCGGGCAAGAACCCCAACTCCCATCAGACGGACCTGCTTCAGGCCATCGAGCGGGGTGTGAACCCGTCCTGGACGCTGCACGTCCAGGTCATGCCGGCGGCCGACGCGGCGGAGTACCGCTTCAACCCGTTCGACCTCACGAAGGTCTGGCCGCACGGCGACTACCCGCTTCAGCGAGTCGGCCGCCTGGTGTTGGACCGCAACCCGGACAACGTGTTCGCGGAGGTCGAGCAGGCCGCGTTCTCCCCGAACAACTTCGTGCCGGGCATCGGCCCCTCGCCCGACAAGATGCTCCAGGGCCGCCTGTTCGCCTACGCGGACGCGCACCGCTACCGCCTGGGCGTCAACCACACCCTGCTCGCGGTGAACGCCCCGAAGGCGACGACCGCGCAGAACTACGGCCGGGACGGCCTCATGGCGTCCAACGCCACCTCCCAGGGCCGCGCGGCGAAGAACTACGAGCCGAACTCCTACGACGGCCCGACCGAGACCGGCCGCGCCCTGTCGGCCCCCGTGGCGGTCACCGGCTACACGGGCACGCACGAGGCTCCGCGGCACACCAAGGACGACGACTTCTTCCAGGCGGGCGAGTTGTACCGTCTGATGTCGCCCGAGGAGCGGTCCCGTCTCGTCGCCAACATCGCCGGAGGGCTCGCGCAGGTCTCCCGCGACGACGTGATCGAGCGGAACCTCGCGCACTTCCACGCCGCCGACCCGGAGTACGGCCGGCGCGTGGAGGAGGCGGTCCACGCCCTGCGCGAGGACTGAACCGGGGACCGCGGAACCAGAGGAACCAACAGACGGCCCGTGTGTGCCGGACGACCCGGATGAGGGGTGGTCACCGGCACGGCGCGGGCAGGGCCAGGACCGCGGCGGTGTGCGAGCCAGTGCGGTGGTGAAGGTTCCGAGGCCTCCTTCTCGACCTGAGGGAAGGGGACCCCGGTCCCGTCGCGACCGCCGCGGTCCCAGCCGAAGGCCTCTGTGGAGGGGCTCCCCGAAGGTCTCTCCGTTGAGGCCACAGACTCCGTCCGACGGCGCGAACGTCCTGTCGCGCCCAGCCTCGCGCCGTCGGACGGCCACCACGACGAGCGCCGGATACGGACGGTCCCGTATCCGGCGCTCTTCGGCGTTTCCGGGTGCGGATCCGCCGTAGGCGCAGCAGCCTGTAGGCATGGCACACCCACCGGAACATCCGCAGATCGTGGTGCACCCCCCGGCGCTGGACGGCTCCCGCCGGGTCACCGCCGGCGCCGAGACGCTCGGTGTCGCGTCCCACCTGGACGATGTCGTCGAGATCCTGCGTCTGGCCGACCTGGACCGGATCGAGGTCGAGGAGAGCGATCTGATCGAGTGGCAGGGCGGTGGGCCGGAGGACTGGCCGGGGCTGTCGGAACACCACGCCGAGCACCACGATCAGTGAACCTCAAATAAACCTCTGAACCCCTCTCGCGAGGCTTCAACCACCCCTGAACACGGGCACATTCGTCGCACGAGGCCCGCCGGCACGGGGGCGGCGGGCCTCGTATCAGGGGGTGTCATGAGCGGTGCTCCGACGATCCGGCTCCAGCCTCACGAGGTCGCGTTGCTGCGGGGCGGTTCTCGTGCGGCCGTGACCGTGGCGGTGGTTGCCTTGCATCTGCGGGGTGAGGTGCGGGCAGGGCGGCCCGGCACGATGCGGACCTCGGGGGTGGCTGCGGGGGCGGGGGCGCTTCCACGTCTCACGAAGGCTGTGCACTCCGCGCTGTACCGGCCGGCGGGTATGCGGGAGTTGATTGACCGGCGGGGTGTGGGTGAGGCGCTCGGGGAGTTGCGTGGGGATCTTGTGGCGGCGGCGTTGCTGCGCAGGGTTCCGCCTGGTCGTACCCGTGCCGCGCGCGTGCTGTTGAAGTCCCTGCGGGTTCAACTCCCTTTGCCTGTAGGGCGGGAGGGGGTGTCGTCGGGTGATGTTCTGCTGGCGGTCGCCCTGTACGGGGACAAGGCGTTGGTCTCGCTTGTGCCGCGTTTCGCGGAGGCGGCGGGGTTGGCTGGTCGGGGTGGGGCCGCTGCGGAGGGGTTGCCGCAGTCATGGGGTGGGGGGTCCGGGGGTGGGTTGACTTGCGGGGCCGGATAGGTCCTGCCGGGTTCTGTCGGCTGCGAAGTGCGGGTCGTCGTGGCTGGTCGCGCCCACGCGGCGGAGCCGCACATCGACACAGCCCCGCGCCCCTTTGGTTGGCGCTTCGCGCCTCCCAAAAGCAGGGGGTGGCCCATCCTCCTGGATGAGCCACCCCCTGCTGACCTCTCCCCGCTTCTCAGACCTTCAACGTCCTGATCGACGTCGGTGCATGACCCGGCTCGGTCGCGATCTCCTCGAACTCCACCACCGCGCTGATGTCGTTCGTCTTGCTCATCGCGATGTTGGTGACGCGTTCCAGGATCGCTTCCACGACGACCGGGACCCTGAACTCCGCCGCCAGCTTCTTGGCCTGTTCGAAGGCCGTGCCCAGTTCGGCGGGGTCGGTGACGCGGATGGCCTTGCAGCCGAGGCCCTCGACGACCTTGACGTGGTCGACGCCGTAGACGCCCAGCTCGGGAGAGTTGATGTTCTCAAATTCCAGGTTGACCTGGAAGTTGATGTCCAGGCCGAGCTGGGCCTGGCGGATGAGGCCCAAGTAGGCGTTGTTCACGAGGACATGGACGTACGGAATCCGGTGCTGTGCGCCGACCGCGAGTTCCTCGATCATGAACTGGAAGTCGTAGTCGCCGGAGAGGGCGACCACGGACGCCTCGGGGTCGGCCTTCGCGACGCCCAGCGCGGCCGGGATCGTCCAGCCGAGGGGGCCCGCCTGGCCGCAGTTGATCCAGTGGCGCGGGCGGTAGACGTGCAGCATCTGGGCGCCGGCGATCTGGGAGAGGCCGATCGTGGAGACGTAACGGGTCTCCGGGCCGAAGGCCTTGTTCATCTCCTCGTAGACGCGCTGCGGTTTGATCGGGATGTCGTCGAAGTGCGTACGGCGCTGGAGAGTCGACTTCCGTTCCTGTGCCGCGGCCGCCCACGCCGAGCGGTCGGGGAGGGCGCCCTCCGCCTTCAACTCCCTTGCCACCGCCACGAACAGCTCCAGCGCCGCCTTCGCGTCGGACGCGATGCCGTAGTCGGGGGCGAAGATCCTGCCGATCTGGGTGGGCTCGATGTCGACGTGGACGAACGTCCGGCCGGCCGTGTAGACGTCCAGCTTGCCGGTGTGACGGTTGGCCCAGCGGTTCCCGATGCCGAGGACGAAGTCGGACTCCAGGAAGGTCGCGTTGCCGTAGCGGTGCGAGGTCTGGAGGCCGACCATGCCCGCGTTCAGTTCGTGGTCGTCGGGCAGGACGCCCCAGCCCATCAGGGTCGGGACGACCGGGATTCCGGTCAACTCGGCGAACTCGACGAGGAGTTCGGCCGCGTCGGCGTTGATGACACCGCCGCCCGCGACGATCAGCGGGCGCTCGGCGGCGTTCAGCATCCCGAGCGCCTTCTCGATCTGGGCGCGGGTCGCGGTCGGCTTGTAGACCGACAGCGGTTCGTACGTCTCCGGGTCGAACTCGATCTCCGTGAGTTGCACGTCGATCGGCAGGTCGATGAGGACCGGGCCGGGGCGGCCGGAGCGCATCAGGTGGAAGGCCTGCTGGAAGACGCCCGGGACCTGGGCCGCCTCCAGGACGGTCACCGCCATCTTCGTCACCGGGCCCGCGATCGACGCGATGTCGACGGCCTGGAAGTCCTCTTTGTGGATCACGGCGGTCGGGGCCTGGCCCGTGATGCACAGGATCGGGATCGAGTCGCCGATCGCGGAGTAGAGGCCGGTGATCATGTCGGTGCCGGCCGGGCCCGAGGTGCCGATGCAGACGCCGATGTTGCCCGGTCCGGTACGGGTGTAGCCCTCGGCCATGTGCGAGGCGCCCTCGACATGGCGGGCGAGGGTGTGGTGGATGCCGCCGGAGGCCTTGAGCGCGGCATAGAAGGGGTTGATCGCCGCACCCGGGACGCCGAACGCGTCGCTGACGCCCTCGCGCTTGAGGATCTCGACTGCCGCGCGGGCAGCGGTCATACGAGCCATGGAGTACTCCTGCTTCGGCTGTCGGAATCACATCACCGGCGCGCCCCGCGGTGAAAACTCCTTGCGAGCTTCTGACTTCCGCATCAACTTCCGTATTGCGGAATCTAACTTCTACTATCTGGAAGTAATGTAAGTGGGGTGACCAAGGCCGTCAAGAGACGGACAAGCAGGGGTTTTCAGGAGGACTATGGGGCTCATGTCCGAGAGCGTGCCGGTGCGCTGTCCCGCCTGCCGACGAGAGCACGTCTACGCCGCACCGTCGTATCCCTGTGTGTGCGGGGCCCCCGTGGCCCCACCGCTGGACCAACGCGGCGTGGCGACGGTCGTGACCCACCGCGTGTGGGACGAGGACTGGATCGCGGTCCGCTGCGCGGCCTGTGGCCGGCTCGACGAGTGGCCGTACCCGGAGCTGGGCTGCCCGTGCGGGACGCTGCTGCGGATTCCCGTCGCGGGTGCGGAACCCACGTCGGAACCCGCCGGGAGGACCCCCAAGGCCGGCGCCGACGCCGAGGGCCGCCCCGCCTTCCAGCCCGTCACGATCCGCACCGCGCGCGACGCGGTCACCGCCGCCGCGCTGTATCTGCGCTGGCTCGGCTACCGGGACATCCGCCGTGCCGACCAGCGGCCCCCGTCCGGCATCGGCCTCGCCGCCCGCGGCATCCTGGCGCAGGTCGACCCGACCGTACGGCCGGCCTCACTGCGCGACGTGGAGTGCCTGTGGCTGACGGCCATGACGGAGTCCACCGAGTGCGTCTACTTCTCCCTCGCCGGTTACGCCGACGACGCCCGCGCCCGCGCGGACGCCCTCCGCGTCCCCCTGTTCGTCCTCGACCTCACGGGCACGCCGCAGCCGGTGAACGACCTGGCTGATCAACTCGACGCGGCGGGGAGTTAGTTGGGCGGGTGGGGTAGGGGGCAGGTCGGGGTCGGGTTATGGCGACCACGGCCGGTTCGCGACGGCGGGCGGCGGGGGTGACTGCCGGACCGCGGGACGAGGACGCGGGCCCACGGAGACCGTCCGCCGACGACATCGTGCGGCTGCGTGACGCTGCCACCAGGCCGCCTCCGCAAGTCGCCGGACCCGCCGGACTCACCGCAGACTGTCCCGCCAGATGTATCCCAGGCCGTCGGACGCACCGCCTCACAGCAGCTCGGCCGAGCACCAACGCCCGCGGCCGAGCGCCCCGTACACGCCACCGACGGACCAGGTGTCCGAGTCACTCCACACTCCAGCGCCCAGGCCCACCACGGAGCCCTCAGACACCCACCCGCGCCTGAGGGCTCCCCCACCTCACCGCCCCCGAACAGCCCGCTCCCGCAGTTCGATCTTCCGTACCTTCCCCGACACCGTCATCGGAAAGGCGTCCATGATCTGGAGCAGGCTCGGGATCTTGTAGTGCGCCAGCCTGCCCTCGCAGAAGCCGCGCAGCTCCTCCAGGGTCGGCGGGTCCGCCGGGTCGCGCGGGATGACGCAGGCCAGGACCTCCTCGCCGTAGCGCTCATGCGGCACCCCCACCACCTGGACGTCCGCGATCTTCGGGTGGGTGTAGAGGAACTCCTCGATCTCGCGCGGGTAGATGTTCTCGCCGCCCCGGATGATCATGTCCTTGATGCGGCCGACGATCTCGACGTAGCCGTCCTCGCGCATCATCGCCAGGTCACCCGTGTGCATCCAGCGCCCCGCGTCGATCGCCTCGGCGGTCTTCTCGGGCTCGTTCCAGTAGCCGAGCATCACGCTGTAGCCCCGGGTGCACAACTCCCCTGCCGTGCCCCGGGGTTGGGTCACACCGGTCGCCGGGTCGACGACCTTGACCTCCAGGTGCGGGAGGACGCGGCCGACCGTGCCGGTGCGGTGTTCCAGGTCGTCGTCCCTCCTCGTCTGGAGCGAGACCGGGGACGTCTCCGTCATGCCGTAGCAGATGGAGACCTCCGCCATGTGCATCTCGGCGACCACCCGTTTCATCACCTCGACCGGGCAGGGCGAGCCCGCCATGATGCCGGTGCGGAGTGAGGAGAGGTCGTAGGTAGAGAAGTCGGGGAGGTTCAACTCCGCGATGAACATGGTCGGTACGCCGTAGAGCGACGTGCACCGCTCCTGCTGGACCGCCTTCAGCGTCGCCGCCGGGTCGAAGGACGGGGCCGGGATCACGATGCACGCCCCGTGCGAGGTGGCCGCGAGGTTGCCCATGACCATGCCGAAGCAGTGGTAGAAGGGCACCGGGACGCAGACCCGGTCCTGCTCGGTGTACGCGATCAACTCACCGACGAAATAACCGTTGTTGAGGATGTTGTGGTGGGAGAGAGTCGCGCCCTTGGGGAAGCCGGTCGTACCCGAGGTGTACTGGATGTTGATCGGGTCGTCGCAGGACAGCTCGATCCTGCGGGTCCAGAATTCCTCGTACAGGTCAGGCGTCCCGCGCCGCAGCAGCGCCTCCCAGCTCGGATCGCCGATGTACACGACCTCCCGCAACTGCGGGCACTTCGGCCGGACTTGGTCGACCATCGCCCGGTAGTCGCTGCTCCTGTGGCTGACCGAGGCGAACAGGACCGAGATCCCCGCCTGGTTGAGGACGAACTCGACCTCGTGGGTGCGGTACGCCGGGTTGATGTTCACCATGATCGCGCCGATGCGGGCGGTGGCGTACTGGACGAGCACCCACTCGGCGCAGTTGACCGCCCAGATCCCCACCCGGTCGCCCTTGGCGACCCCGCTCGCGAGCAGCGCGTACGCCAACTGATCGATGTCGGCGGCGAATTGGCCGTAGGTCCAGCGTCGTCCGGACGGTACGTCGACGAGGGCCTCGCGGTCGGGCCAGGCCGCGACCGCCCGGTCGAGGTCGGCGCCGATGGTGTCGCCGAGGAGTGAGGTCCCGCTGGTTCCATGGCTGTACGAGTTCATCGGCGGGTTCATCGGCGAATCCACCGGCTTCGTCGGCGAGTTCATCGGAAGTCCTCCTCGCGGTACTCGGCGGCCGACCCCGCGGCCGTCGCCTCCCGCAGCTCGATCCGGCGGATCTTGCCGGAGACCGTCTTGGGCAGGTCGGCGAACTCCAGCCGCCGGATGCGCTTGTAGGGGGCGAGGACGTCACGCGAGTGCTCGAACAGCACCTTCGCGGTGTCGGGTCCCGGCTCCCAGCCCGCCGCGAGCACGACGTACGCCTTCGGTACGGCGAGCCGCAGTTCGTCCGGCGCGGGCACCACGGCGGCCTCGGCCACCGCCTCGTGCTCCAGCAGCGCGCTCTCCAGCTCGAACGGGGAGATCTTGTAGTCGGAGGCCTTGAAGACGTCGTCGGACCGGCCGACGTAGGTGATGTAGCCGTCCGCGTCCCGGGCGCCGATGTCGCCGGTGCGGTAGTAGCCGCCGGCCATCGCCTCCGCCGTACGGTCCGGGTCGCCGTGGTAGCCGGTCATCAGGCCGACCGGCGGGTCGGACAGGTCGAGCGCGATCTCGCCCTCGGCCGCGCCCGGCGCACCCGAGACCGGGTCGAGGAGTTCGACGCGGTAGCCGGGGCTCGGCCGTCCCATGGAGCCGGTCTTCAGCGGCTGGCCGGGGCTGTTGGAGACCTGCACGGCGGTCTCCGTCTGCCCGAAGCCGTCCCGGATGGTGACGCCCCAGGCGCGCCGCACCTGCTCGATCACCTCGGGATTCAAGGGCTCCCCCGCGGCCAGGGCCTCGCGGGGCGGGGTGCGCAGCTGGGTCAGGTCGGCCTGGATGAGCATCCGCCACACGGTCGGCGGGGCACAGAAGGTGGTGACGCCCGCCCGGTCCATCTCGGCCATCAGCCGGGCCGCGTCGAAGCGCGTGTAGTTGTGGATGAAGACGGTCGCCTCCGCGTTCCAGGGCGCGAAGAGGTTCGACCAGGCGTGCTTGGCCCAGCCGGGCGAGGAGATGTTGAGGTGCACGTCACCGGGCTGGAGACCGATCCAGTACATCGTCGCCAAGTGCCCGATCGGGTACGACGTGTGGGTGTGCTCGACCAGCTTGGGGTGGGCGGTCGTGCCCGAGGTGAAGTAGAGCATCAGCGGGTCGTCGGCCAGGGTCGCGGCGTCCGGCGTGAACTCCGCGGCGGCGGTGTACGCGTCCTCGTAAGTCCGCCAGCCCTCGACCGCGCCGCCGACCGCGATCCGCGTGTACGTGCCGGGCACCTCGTCGAACTTGGCGGTGTCCCCGGAGCGCACGATCACCTGGCGGACCCGGCCGCGTTCGACGCGGTCGCGCAGGTCGGCGGGGCCGAGCAGCGGGGTGGCGGGGATGACGACGGCGCGCAGTTTCATCGCGGCCAGCGCCGTCTCCCACAGCTCGGTCTGGTTGCCGAGCATGACGAGGATCCGGTCCTCGGCGCGGACGCCCTGGGCGCGCAGCCAGGTGGCGACCCGGTTGGAGCGCTCGGACATCTCGGCGAAGGACAGGGCGGCCTCGGTGCCGTCCTCCTCGACGATGCGCAGCGCGGTGCGGTCGTTCCCGGCGGCGATGACGTCGAACCAGTCCAGCGCCCAGTTGAAGTGCTCGGGCCGGGGCCAGGAGAAACCCTCGTAGGCCGTGGCATAGTCCTCGCGATGTGCCAACAGGAAATCGCGCGCACTACGGAACGACTCGCTTGCCGTCGTCATCTGTCCTCCTAGTAACCGGACCATTGCCGGGCGGCTCTCTGACATCGTGTAATCCGTGATGTGGGTCTCACTACCCCCGTACGGGGGTGTGTGCAGCACGGCGGCCGCAATGAAGGGGCAAGCGGGTGGCTACGGACGCGGCAGGGATGGTGGAGATTCAGTCGGCGCTGGCACGGCTGCGGCGCGGTACGGGGCTGCCGGTCGCCTTCGGCGGCCTGGTGGAGAGCGGCCGGCAGCAGATGCGCATCAGCGAACTGAGCGGCACGTTGACCCCGTCGCTGCGCGCCCTCGCGGTGACCTCGGGCAACGGTCTCGGCGGCAAGGCGGTCGCCCTGGCCCGCCCGTGCGCCGTCCTGGACTACTCCGCCTCCCGCCAGATCAGCCACGAGTACGACGCCCCGGTGGCCGCCGAGGGCCTGCGCGCGATCCTCGCGGTCCCGGTCGTCGTACGCCGCCGGGTGCGCGGTGTCCTCTACGGCGCGCTGCGCACCGCCCAGCCGTTGGGCGACCGGATGCTGAGCGCGGCGATGGAGGCCGCGCGGGACGTGGAACAGGCGCTGGTGGTCCGGGAGGAGGTGCGGGAGCTGCTGAGCGCGGCGCGTCCGGCACCGGCCCCCGACCCGGCGGCGAGCGCGGTGTGGGAGCAGGTGCGGGAGGCGCACACGGCGCTGCGGGCGCTGGCCCCGCGCATCCCGGACCCGGCGCTGCGGGCCGAACTCCTGGACGCCTGCGGGCTGTTGACGGCGGAGGCGGCCACCGGAGAGGTGGAGCTGGCGCCCCGGGAGCTGGACGTCCTGGCGTGTGTGGCGGCGGGGGCGACGAACGCGGTGGCGGCGGAGCGGCTCGGGCTGCGGCCGGAGACGGTGAAGGGGTATCTGCGCTCGGCGATGCGAAGGCTCGGGGCGCACACCCGCGGGGAGGCCGTGGTGGCCGCGCGGCGGGCGGGGGTGCTGCCGTGAGAGAGGCGGTGGTACCCCCATCGGTGGCCCTTGAGGCAGCTCCCATGACACCTATCTATTCACTCATCGGAGCTTTGAATTTCCCGATGCTGCACAGTTGTTATTTCCCTCACCACCCCATCCATCCGAATTTCAAGGACTGATTGCCTAATATTGGCCCGGACACGACACACGAGGGGAGCGGTGACCGTGCGACGGGACTTCAAGGAGCCTGCCAGAACGCGCCCCGACCTGGTCATCGGCCGGGAGGAGATGTTCAACGCCGCCCGTGACCAGCTCGCCGAGGGTGGCAGTGTGCTGCTCCACGGCCCCGCCGGAATAGGAAAGTCGACCGTCCTGCGGGCGTTGGCCGCGGAATACGGCGAGACGGCGCGCACCGTGTTGCGCTGCTCGGCCACGGAGTCCGAATCCCATCTCCCCTTCCTGGCCCTCGCCGACCTCCTTGGTCTGGTCCTGGACGAGGTGTCCGAGCGACTGCCCGTCGCCCAGCGCACGGCACTCGAATCCGCGCTCACCGGCCGCGGCGAATCCTCCCTCCAGCGCGACGGCCTCGCCCTGCGCCTCGCCGTCCTGTCCGCGCTGCGCGCCCTCGCCACCGACGGTCCCGTCCTCGTCGTGGCCGATGATCTCCAGTGGCTGGACCCGGCCAGCGCTGAACTCCTCGGCTTCGCCGCCCGGCGGCTCGGGGACACGCAGGTGCAGATGGTCTTCGCGGTGCGCACCGAGGGCCAGGAGTACGACCGGTATCTGAGCGCGTCGCCGCCGGACACCCTCGCGTTCCGGCTCAGCCCGCTCTCCCGGGCGCAGGTGTCGGCGCTGCTCGACCACCGCGGCTACACCGGGCTGCCGCGCTCCACGGTCCGCGAGATCCACCGCACGAGCGGCGGAAACCCGCTGTTCGCGCTGGAGTTGGGCCGCGCCCTCGCCGAGAATCCCACCCCGCCGAGACCGGGCGAGCCGCTGCCGGTGCCCACTTCGCTACGCGCGTTGGTGCTGAGCCGGCTCGACATGCTGCCCGCCGAGGCCCGCCGCACGCTCCTGGTCGCGAGCGCGGGCGCCCGACCGACCGTGTCCCTGCTGCAGAACGCCGGCCGCGAGAACGCCGAGGCGGAGACCGCCCAGGCCGCCGAACTCGGCCTGCTGGCAACGGAACCCGAGGCGCCCGCCGTACGGTTCGCGCACCCGCTGATCTCGGCCGCGCTGTACGCGGAGGCCCCCGCGCAGGAGCGGCGGGCCGCGCACGCCGCTCTGTCGACCGCGGCCTCCGACCCCATCGAGCGCGCCCGGCACCTCGCCCTCGCGACCACCGGCACCGACCCGGAGGTCGCCGCCCGCCTCGCCGAGGCCGCGACCCTGGCCCGCGACCGCGGGGCGCCCTCGGTCGCCGCCTCGCTGGGACTGCTGGCCGCCCGGCACACCCCGGTCGACAGCGTGCCGGGCCCGGACGAGCGGCGGTTGCAGGCCTCGGAGGACGCGATCACCGCGGGCGAGCTGGACCTCGCCCGGGACATCGCGCGTGAGGTGCTGACCCGGACCTCGGTGCCCGCCGAGCGGGTGCGGGCCTGGATCATCGTGATCGACACGGCAGGGCACTCCATGGCGGACGTCGACGCCGTCTTCCCGCAGGCCCTCGCCGACGCGGGCGACGACCCCCGGCTGCTCGCCCTGGTCCGCTACCAACTGGCGTGGCGCGCCCTGCTCGTGGAGGGCGACTTCGCCGAGGCCCGGGCGGAGACCGCGCGCTCGGCCGAGCTGGCGGCGCGCGCCGGTGACCGGCGCACCGAACTCCTCGCGCTCTCCTTCCAGGCGCAGACCGAGACCCTGATGGGCCATCCGGACGCCCCGCTCACCATCAAGCGCGCGCTGAAGGAGCCCCAGGACCCGAGGGTGGCGTGCCATCACAACGGCGCGGGCTCGGCCCGGTTCCGCTGGCTGGTGATGAGCGATCAGCTGCCCGAGGCCCGCGCCACCATCACCGCGCTGCTGCGCGAGGTGCGGCGGCGCGGGTCGGTGGAGAGCGAGGTGCACTTCCTGCGCGGCTTCGCCGAGACCGAACTGCGCTCCGGGCACTGCGGCCGCGCCCTCGACCTGGCCCGCGAGGGCCTGCGGCTGGCCCGCGACTCCGGGATCGGCCAGACGGCGTCCGCGATGCTCACCGCGCTCGCCGAGGCCTCCGGCGGTGACGTCGAGGAGGCTCTCGCGCTCGCCCGGGAGGCGGTCGAGCACGCTGAGGAGGACGGCGACCAGATGTATCTGTCCCGTGCCCTCGGTGCCCTGGGATACGCCCAGTTGGTCGCCGGGGACGCCCACGGGACCGTCCGCTCGCTGCGCCGGGTCCGCGAGCTGGAGCAGGCCCTCGGGGTGACCGACCCGGCGCGCGGCCGCTGGCACGGCGACCTCGCCGAGGCCCTCGTCCGGATCGGCGAGACCACCGAGGCCCAGGACGTCATCGACGTGACACGTGAACGCGCGCTGCGCCTCGGCCGCGAGAGCGTCCTCGCCGTACTCGACCGCGCCGAGGCCCTGGTGCGGGCGGCACGCGGCGAACACGACGCGGCCGTAGCGCAACTGACGTCCGTTCAGGACCGGCTGGCCAAACTCGGTTACGGCCTGGAGGAGGCCCGCGCGGCCTTCGCGCTGGCGTCGCTGCGCACCGGACAGCCCGGACCGACGTCGTACGACGAGGCGACCCGGCTGTTCAGGCGCTGCCGGGCGCTGCCCTGGCTGCGGCAGGTGGACGAGGCCGCCGTGGTCCGGCCGCCGGAGCCGACGCCCGTGGCCATGCCCGCGCCGACCATGGAGGGGCTCGACGGGCTGGCCTCGATGGAGCGTCAGGTCGCCGCGCTCGTCATGGAGGGCGCCACCAACCGGGAGATCGCCGCCCGGCTGTTCATCAGCGTCAAGACGGTCGAGGCCACCCTGACCCGGGTCTACCGCAAGCTGGGGATCCGCTCGCGGGTGGATATCGTCCGACTGGCGGCGGGGCGCCGTCCGAACTGAGGACCCTACGGGTTTACTGTGCGGCGACCGAGGGTTTTCCCTGCCCAACTCCCCTAGGGGGTTCCCTCATTGGGAGCAGGGTGTCCCGGGTTCTAGCTTATGGGTGTGCCGCTCGCCCGGGCATACGGGGGTCGGTCCCGCGACCCCCGTTGCACACCCCCACACCCGCGCGATCCCCCACCGGCAAGCCAATGAGGAGACTCATGTTCGGGCTCAACCGCGCCAAGAGAACCACCGCAGTCGTCGCAGCAGCCGCCGCTGCCGCAGCGACCGCACTGCTCAGCGCCCCCACCGCTGTGGCAGCCCCCCAGCCCATCGTCGGCGGTTCCACGACCACGACGACGACGTACCCGTTCGTCATGCAGATCACGGACGCCTCGCAGAACCAGTTCTGCGGCGGCACGCTCGTATCCGCCACCAAGGTGGTCACCGCCGCCCACTGCATGGTCGGCGAGACCACGAGCAGCGTGCGTGTGGTCGGCGGCCGCACGTACCTCAACGGTACGAACGGCACCGTCAGCAAGGTCAGCAAGATCTGGATCAACCCCAGCTACACGGACGCCACCAACGGCGACGACGTGGCCGTGCTGACCCTGTCGACCTCGATGCCGTACACCACGGCGTCGTACGTCTCCTCCTCCCAGACCAGCGTGTACGCGGCCGGCACCACCGCCCGCATCCTCGGCTGGGGCACCACCTCGGAGAACGGCAGCTCCTCCAACCAGTTGCGGACCGCGACCGTCCCGATCGTGTCCGACTCCAGCTGCAAGAGCTCCTACGGTTCGGACTTCATCGCGTCCGACATGGTTTGCGCCGGATACACATCCGGCGGCGTAGACACCTGCCAGGGCGACAGCGGCGGTCCCCTGCTCATCGGGGGCGTCCTGGCAGGGATCACTTCTTGGGGCGAGGGCTGTGCCGAGGCGGGTTACCCGGGTGTGTACTCCCGGCTGACCACGTTCTCCAGCCTGGTGACCACACAGGTCAACTCGTAACCCGGAAGAACTCCTGAGCACTCCTCAGGGAAATACCAGGGTGCGTTGCGGGCTTCCACGAGCAGCCCGCAACGCACCCTATCCATGTGCGGGCCACCAACCGGCCCCTAGAGCGGACCCCTTCCCGCCTGTTTCAATGAGCGCCGGATGGGAGTGATCGCATGGTGTCCACAGACCGTTTCCTCGCCTTCGCCGCGATGTCGTTGCTGGTGATCGTGATCCCGGGCCCGAGTGTCCTGTTCGTCATCGGCCGCGCGCTCGCCCACGGCCGCCGTACGGCGGTGGCGACGGCGATCGGCAACGTCTTCGGCTCGTATCTCCTCGTGACGGCCGTGGCGTTCGGCATCGGCGCGCTGGTGGAACGGTCGGTCACGATCTACCTGACGGTGAAACTGGCGGGCGGGGCCTACCTGATCTATCTGGGCATCCAGGCGTTCCGCCACCGCAAGGACCTGAAGGCGTCCGCGATGCGAACAGCTCCAGGGCAGGAGCCCCGAGGTGACCTGCGCACAGTCCTCGACGGAGCCCTCGTCGGCGTCACCAACCCCAAGGGCGTGGTGTTCTTCGCCGCCGTACTCCCCCAGTTCGTCAACCACTCCGCGGGCCAGGTCCCGCTCCAGATGCTCCTGCTCGGCCTGATCCCCATCTCCATCGGCCTGGTCACGGACACCCTCTGGGGCCTGACCGCCTCGGCGGCCCGCAACTGGTTCGCCCGCTCCGACCGCCGCCTCTCCCTGATCGGCGGCGCGGGCGGCTTCACGATGATCGGCCTGGGAGTGACGGTCGCGGTGACGGGCCGAGCGGACTGAACCTTCCACGGTTCCACGGCCCTTGGGTTCCACGGTCCTTGGGTTCTACGGTCCGTGGGTTCTACGGCTGTACGACCGTCCCGAACCGGATGTCGTACGACGTCCCCGTGTGCATGGTGTCGAGCATCCGCGCCCCCTCGGCGGTCACCTCGTCCCTCTCGGCCTTGGTCAGCTTGCCGAAGGGTTCGATGACGAGGTGGCCGTCGCCGTCGTCGAGTTTCCAGACCCCGGCGAGGAACCCGTCGACGAGGAACGTGCGGTGGGCGACGTTGCCCTGCCAGGCGCGGCCCCAGTACTCGGGCGGTACGACGCGGGTGCGGTCGGCGTGGGAGAGAAGCAGGTTGTCGAACTCGGGCAGGAAGCGCGGCGGGGCCGGGGTGTCGGCGGCGGGGCGGGGCGCGTCCGGGAGGTCGAAGAGTTCGACGCCGTTCGGGTCGTAGAAGGTGACGAGTTGGGGCCGTAGCCGCTCGAAGGCCTCGCGCAACCGCGTCAGACCGGCCCAGGTCTGCATGTCCTTGACGGAGGCCGGCCCGAAGGCGGCGAGGTAGCGCAGGACGGTCGCGTCCGGGGTGGGGGCGGGTTCGGCGGGGCGGCCCAGCCAGTGCTCGGCGGTGGTGAGCGCGACCTGACCGCTCCGTCCCCACAGCCCGCGCGGGGTGACCTGGACGAGCGGGAGCTTGCAGCGGGCGGCGATCCCGAGGGCCTGCGGGTCGGCGTCGGGCCACTCGACGAGGAGTGCCTCGCGCAACTCCTTCATGGTGCGCGGCTCGTCCTCGACGAGTTCACGGGCGAGTACGGCGAGCCGGTCCAGGTCGACCCCGGCGAGCCCCTTGCGGAAATTGCCGAGCTCGCGGTCACGGGCGGCCTGCACGAGCGGGCGGAGGCTGAGACAGTCGGCGGCGGTGTGGGTGTGGATGGTGGAACGCATGGTGACGATCCGGACGACCTCGCGCTCGGCCATCAGCCCGGACAACTCCTCGGGCGCGAATCCGTCGAGGCGGGCGGCGAGGGCGTAGTACGGCGGCTTGACGTTCTGGGCCTGGAGGCCGAGGAGATGCTCGATGCCGGCGCGCGCCGAGAGGGGCGAGCGGCGCAGGAGGAGCTGCCGGTCGAGGGTGGCGCGGTTGAGGGCGCGGATGTCGAGTACGGGAGCGGTCGGGGGCTTCGCCTTGGTCACGCTCCCACGCTAAGGGCGATTGCGGACACCTTCCGTCCGCAACTCTCACCGAGTCGGGGACCCGTTTCACACGCCCCGGCTGTTTGCCCCCGTATATCCTGCTCATGCCCTGTGATCACGTAGACGTAGGGACATAGGCCCGATCGAGAGGCACCGCGATGCCCCAGCGACGCGCCCGCCCCACCTCGGAGAACGGCAGAGACGGCAGGAACGGCAGGACGTCCGGCTGGCGCCGTACGCAGGCCCCTCCCCCGGCACCCGAACCGAAGCCCCCGGTGTCCCCCGCCGACGCACCCCCCTCGGAACCGTCCGACGCGGGCAGCGTCGTCCAGGCCGCCCTCTACCGGGACGGCGTGCGCGTCTCTGCGCCGGACACCCTCGCCGACACGTTCCGCGAACTGCGCGAACAGCCGTCCGGCATGGCCTGGATCGGCCTCGCCCGCCCCACCGAGAGCGAACTCCTCTCCCTGGCAGCGGAGTTCGACCTCCACCCGCTGGCCGTCGAGGACGCGATGGAGGCACACCAGCGACCCAAACTGGAGCGCTACGGCGAGACGTTGTTCGTGGTCCTGAGCGCGGCCCGCTACTTGGACACCACGGAGGAGGTCGACTTCGGCGAGCTGCACGTCTTCGTGGGCCCGGACTTCGTGATCACGGTCCGGCACGGCGCGGCCCCCGATCTGTCGGCGGTCCGCCAACGCATGGAGGAATCACCGGAGTTGCTGAAGCTCGGCCCCGAGGCGGTGCTGTACGCCATCCTCGACGCGGTCGTCGACGGCTACGCGCCGGTGGTCGCCGGCGTCCAGATCGACATCGACGAGATCGAGACGGAGGTCTTCCGCAGCGAACCGCAGGTCTCCCGCCGCATCTACGAACTCTCCCGCGAAATGGTCGAGTTCCAGCGCGCCACCCGCCCCCTGGTGGGCATGCTGCACAGCCTGATGGCGGGCTTCGCGAAGTACGGCACCGACGAGGAACTCCAGCGCTACCTCCGCGACGTCGCCGACCACGTCACCCACACCAGCGAACGAGTCGACGGCTTCCGCCAGGCCCTCACGGACATCCTCACGGTGAACGCGACCCTGGTCACCCAGCAACAGAACGCGGAGATGCGGGCGTTGGCGGAGGCGGGGTTCGAGCAGAACGAGGAGATCAAGAAGATCTCGTCGTGGGCGGCGATTTTGTTCGCTCCGACGCTGGTCGGGACGATCTACGGGATGAACTTCCGGCGCATGCCAGAGTTGCACTGGGTACTCGGATACCCCTTCGCCATCGTCCTGATGGCGGTTGTATGCACCAGTTTGTACGTCATCTTCAAGCGCAGAGACTGGCTCTGAGTAATCGCCCGAGGAGGTGCTTCTGCGCGGCAGTGCGGCCCTGATCGCAGGCTCCGACGATGCCTTCAAGGTCGCTGGGGAGAATCTGGGGAGAATGAGCCGCGTTCCGATTCCTGCGATCGCGGGCGTTGACCGGCGGTTGCCTCGCCGCTGAGGCGCAGGCTGGCAGCACTGATCGGCACGGAGAGTAGCCAACTTCCCTTGTGGAACGTCGAAACGGGTGGGCACAGCAGATCGCTGTGCCCACCCGTTTCGTGGGTTGTGCGGAGAGGATGTCTACGCAGCCAGTGCAGGCTGGCCGATCAGGGCGTCGATGGCGCCTCGCCCCTTGCCGCCGGCCTCCGGCATGAAGTGGGCGTAGTAGTCCAGGGTGATCGTCGGGCTCGAATGGCCGAGCCAGCGGGCCAGAGTGACGACGGACTCGCCCGCTTCGAGGATGACCGAGGCGTACGTGTGCCGGAGCACGTGGAAGCCGTCCTTGCGCGACGCCTTCCACCGCTCGCCCTTCTTACGCAGGGGGATGACGCCGGCGGCGGCCAGGGCCGGCTTCCACACCTCTACGTTGAAGATGTTCGCGCGCAGGGCGTTGCCGTACGTCGTGGTGATGACGAGCGGGAACTTCTTCGTCTCCCGTTCGGGCTCCGGGCCGCCCCACGGCAGCTCCACCTCGACCGCCGGGTACTCCATGAAGTACTGGGCCAGGGCCCCAGCGACCGACGGAGGCATGTCGACGACGCGGGTCTTGCCGCCCTTCGGCAAGGTGAAGTACAGCCGCCCGCCGAGGAGTTGGACCTGCCGGCGGATGCGCAGGACTCCACGGGCGAAGTCGACATCCTCCGGCGACAACCCGAAGACCTCACCCTGCCGCAGCCCGCAGCCCAGCGCGAGCACGACGGCGATGCGGTAGCGCGCGTTGATCGCGTCCCGTACGCGCTGCGCGGTCTCCAGGGGCCAGGCTTCTCTCTGATCCTCCGGCGCCTTGGGCCACCGCACGGACTTGGCCCGCATCGGATTGCGCACCAGGCGCTTGTCGTCGATGGCGGTCTCGACGATGTTCGAGAGCGTGCCGAGGATCTGCCGGGCGTATCGCGGCGAGAGTTCCTTCTCCAGCGCGGCGATGTATCCGCGCAGTACCGCCGGGCTGATGTCCCGCAGGGCGACGGTGCCCAGCTGAGGCTGGATGTGGAGGCGGACTCGTTCGTCGATGCGTTTGACCGTGCCGGGCGCTCCACGAACTCCCGTCTGCCAGAAGCGTGTTACGTAGTCGTCCAGCGTGATGGAGCCGTCCCGGGGATCGACGAACTCGCCGCGTTCGCTGTCGGTGCCGGCCGTTCGCAGCCACGTTTTGGCGTCTTCGAGCACGTCGAACGACTTGTCCCGGACACCGGGGATACCGGCGACTCGGTACCGGGAGCCCTTGCCGTAGCGGGTGGTGCGTTCCCGCTTGCCGGTGTCGGGGTCCTTCTTCTTCTTGATCCAACGGTCTTCTATATAGCCGGCCAAATACTTCCCTCGATGACAGGTTGCGTGCGATAGGAGTCAGCCGGGTCAGGCGCCCGTGGCGTAGTCCGAGCGTCTCTGCGGTGCGGCGCCCAATGGGCTCAGGGTCGTATTGGAACGCGAGTCGGCCTGCTCCTGTTCGCGGATCCAGGCGTCGAGCGCTTCTATCCGGTACATGACGCGGCCACGCGGCCCCATCCGGAAACTGGGCGGACCGTTTCGGCGATGCCGCCAGACATAGAGGGTGTGCGGGGACAGGCCGAGGTATTCGGCGGCGCCTTTCACACTCAGGAATGCCTGGCGCGTAGCGGGGGTGGCATCCGGAACTTGGATGGAACTCGGCTTCGGAGCAGAAGACGGTCGTGCAGGCAAGGTTGGCCTCCGTGGGCATGGCGCGAGGGCGGGTGTGGTCTGCCAGGCGGCGCGACAGTGGAAAGGGGCTCTCTGTGCCGGGCGCGGTCGGCGAACACCATCAATGGTGCGGAGCATCCCCGGTTTCGGTAACCGGGGATCTCGTGCTATATGCCCCAGCGAGTACGAGCTGTAGGGCCCGGGGCAAGCACTCACCGACCTTCCCCGGACTGTGAATCCAGCTCCGGGGGCAGGTCAGACGAGTGTGGGGTCTCCGAGGAGCACTGGGGGTGCGACGTGCAGTGCCTGGGCGAGAGCCACGAGGTCGTCGATGTCGCACCGGCGCTGAACACGTTCGATGCGAGACAGCATGGTGTTGGACATCGGGTGGCCAAGTGCGGTGACGCGGCGGGCGAGTTGGCGTTGCGAGAAGCCTCGTTCGGTGCGGAGGATTTCGATGGTGCGGGCCGCCCGTATTCCTGCGGGGCCGATTTCCAATGAGCGTGCGGGCATGGCTCCAGTTGTAGCGTCCATTCGCCGGTTTGGTTAACCGGCGATCGTGGTCTATGTTCCCCCGCGTTGTCCGCATGCGGAGCGGTTCCCCGCGCTGACATGACCCGAGAGCCGCCGCGCTGATCACCGCTCAGTGACTGCTGCGACATGGGGTGTTGTGTTGTAGCTTGCCCGTCTCCGGCACGTCAACGGCTTCCCGATGTGATGCTTCTGGCTCGGAAACCGGCACAACTATTTGGTCAACCGGCGATCGTGCCTTACCGTTTTGCCACCGCCCCCTACCGCCCGCTTTTGCGGCTTCCTTTCTGCCGTAAGAGATTGCGCGGGATGGGGCTGGACTTGTGCGACCTGGGTGTGGCTATGTTGACGACACCCCCGGAAAGCGCGAGCGGCCATCAGCGCGCCCCGTGCCGCCGACAGGCCAACTCCCCCACCCCGTAGGCCCGTACCGCCGATCGACGGTGAGCCGTGGGCTCCTGCCCACCTGCAACCGAGTGAGGACCCGCCCCTCTTGGCACGAATCCGCACCATCAAGCCCGAAGCCTTCGTCTCCGAGTCCCTGGCCGCCGTCTCGCTGACCGCCGAGCGCACCTTCTTCGGCCTGCTCACCCAGGCCGACGACCAGGGCCGCCACCGCGACCACGCCGCGATCATCGCCGGACAACTGTGGGTCCTACGCCCCGACCACACGCCCTCCGACGTCGAGACGGACCTCGCCCAGCTAGCCGACGCCGGACTGATCTGCCGCTACACGGGCCCGGACGACAAGCGGTACCTGCACGTCGTCACATGGCATCAGCATCAGAAGATCAACCGGCCGAGCATGAGCCGTCTGCCCGATTGCCCTCGCCATAACGGCCCTTCCCGGACCCGGCCGATCATCGCCGCACCGGTGACGGAGGCGAGCGTCACGGAGTCCGCACCTTCTCCTCCTGGACCCCTCCGTGAGCCCTCCCGCAAAGCGCGCGAGCCTGCACCGCACTCGACCCCTGATAACGAAACCGCAGGTCAGAAGGATTTCACGGAGCGCTCCGTGATGGATTCGGGAGCCCTCCCTGCATCGGCGGTGACACCTCATCGTCCGGATCTAGGACCTAGGACCGTGGATCTAGGAAGTAACCCTTCGGGGGTCGCAAGCGCCCCCGCGCCCGACACCGTCTCGGCCAAGGATCTCCTTGGCGAATACGTGGCCGCGTGCAACCACCGCCCGCCGGACGACGTCCTGAAGCGTCTCGGACAGCAGGTGCGGAAGCTGCTCGACGAGGGCATCGCCCCCAGCCACCTCCGGGCCGCACTGGAACGCCACCGGGTCAAGGGCCTGTCCCCGAGCGTCCTGCCGAGTCTCGTCCACGAGGTCATGAACGCCGCGCCCATGCCTGCCACCCACAGGGCATGGACGAACCCCGCCGATATCAATGCCGCCTATGGAGGTGACCTCTGAGCGCCACTCTCACCCGCGAGCCCCACCGGGTCGGCCCGATCGCCGACCGGCTCAACGGCATCCTGGCCACTCGCGGCATCAACCCTGCGGTCACGGCCCAGGAACCACCGGCCGAGCCGGTCACCGCCCTGGAGCTTGCGGACGCCCGCATCCCCGCCCGCTACCGCCGCGCCCTGGCCGACCACCCTCAGATCACCGCCTGGGCCGACCGGATCGCCGGGGCAGGACGCCCCGGACCTGGCGGACCAGGCATCGCCGAGGGACCGTCGCTGCTGATCGCCGGCCCCACCGGAACCGGCAAGACCCACCAGGGATACGGCGCCGTCCGCGCCCTCCTCACCCGAGGTGTCCGCCTGCGCTGGGAAGCCACCACCAGCGCCGACCTGCACGCGCGGCTCCGCCCCCGCGCCGGCCACGACGGCGAACGGGAGCTGCAGACGCTGGCCCGATGCCCGCTGCTGCTCCTGGACGACCTCGGTGCGGCCAAGACCAGCGAGTGGACCGAGGAGTTGACCTACCGGCTGATCAACCACCGGTACGAGCACATGCTCCCCACCCTCATCACCACCAACCTGCCGATCCCCGAGCTGCGCACCGCGCTCGGCGACCGCGTCGCTTCACGCCTCGCCGAAATGACGGAACGCGTCATCCTCACCGGCCCCGACCGACGCCGTACCGCGCCCGCCGCCTGACGGCAGCCGCGCGTCTCCCTCCTCGCCCTCACCTCACCCCGCCCACGCAAGAGCCATGCCCTCGCTCGCGTTGGCCCTTGGAGAGCCTCTGCATGACCCCTGGCACCACCGCACTCATCAGCGCCAACGGCATACCCGCCTGGCCGCACTGGATCCCTTCGCCTGTGGTAATCGCGGTCCTGGTCGCCGTCGCACTGTCCGTCGCATGGTCCCTACGGCGGCGCCTATGGAAGCGGGACGCCGAGCAGCGCCGTAGCACCGCCGCGGTCCGGGTCGCTGCCCTCGCCGCGATCGGCTGCACCGCCTACAGCGCGGACACCAGTTGGCGGTTCGCCGCCGATTACCTCGACATGGGCAGCAGCATCGAACGGGCGGCGATGTTCGCCGCCGCCGAACTCGCCCTGTTCTCCACCGCCCTGCTCGCCCGGGCGAACCTCAACGGCCCGAAGCGGGCACCCGGTCTGCCCGGCACCCTCACCTGGGTGATCACCGGCGTGCAGATCGTGCCCGCCTACGCCGAGTCCGGGCTGGTCGGCGGAACCGTGCGGGCCTTCGTCGGCCCGGTCCTGGCGGCCGTGCTCTGGCACCTGGCCATGGGCATCGAACTGCGCCACCGCACCCCGGATGCCGACTCCCGCAGTCTGACCGCTGTCCTCGCCCGACAGGTTCGCGAACGGCTGCTGGCCCGCCTGGCAATCGCCGACAGGGACGCAGACGCCGCCCGGATCATCCGCGAGCGCGCCCTCGACCGAGCCGTCACCCTGATCCTCCGGGCAGAGGCCATGAAGCCCGAGAAACGCTCCAAGTTGCGCGGCCGGCGCCTCACCCGCCGCCTGCACCAGGCCCTGGAGCAGGCCGACGTCGACCGCGACGAGCGGCAGGACGAGTTGCTGCTGCGCAAGCTCGCCACCCGCCAGCAGGCCCTCGCCCTGGCCTCCGTCCCACTGCCCAGGCGCTGGCCCGAACCCGCCCCGTACACGACGGGCGGTGCAGCAACCGCCCGCCCGCGCGCCACGGCAACGAAGCGGGGAAAGAACCCGGGCCGTCCGCCCGAGACCGATGCGGGCGATGACGCTGGCGACCCGGCTGCCCGCGCAGAGCCCGAAAGCCGCCCGCAACCGCCCGCCCGCACGACCACCAACCCGAAGCCAATCTCGGGCGGGCAGCCACCGGACACCGATCGGGGCAAGGCGACACGGGCGAAGCCGGACCCCTCGGACCCCAGACCGCGCGCGACGCAGGAGGTCCTCATCGAATTCGCCCATCGCATGCTCCACGAGACCGGACGCCTCTCCCGCGACCTGCTGGAACACACCGTGCGCGAGAACGGCTACAGCGTCGCGAGCGACAAAGCCGGCGAGGTCGTCCGCACCATTAAGGCCGAGCTGAAGGCCACTCACACCGACCATCCACACTGATCCGCTCCACCCACAACGCCCGAGGAAGAACGCTCAATGCGCGACTCGCAAAACGAACTACCCACCGCCCAAAGGGAGATGACCACCCCAGCCTCAACGCCAGCAAGTTGTACCGGAAGCGATGCTTCCGGGGTTCCCGCCCCGAGGGTGGCGGGAACAGCCCGGCACCAGGGGGCACCGGACAGTCAGGCTGCGACCGAGGGCGGACCGCAGCAGGGAAGGGAACGGCAGGCCGAGTCCCTTGCAAAGAGACGTCAGCGCGTCCGTCAGCCGAAGTCACGCAAGCGCCTGCGCCAGCCCAGCTGCCGCATGAACGACGCCGAGTTCAAGCGCTTCACTGACGCAGCCGCCCACTGCGAGATGTCCAACGCCGCCTTCCTCGCCTACTCCGTCGACAAGGCCGCCCGTGACCTGACCCGCACCGCCGCCGAGATCGCCACCGAACGAGAGGTCATCGCCGAGTTGTTCGCCGCCCGCCGGCACCTGGGCCGCATGCACGGCCTGTTCAACCAGGTCGCCAGAGCCCTCAACTCCGGCGCCGACGCACCCCACCTGGATGCCTCGGCCGAGGCCGTGCGCAGCGCCGCCCGCCGCATGGAGGACGCGGCCGATGCCCTGCTCGCTCACCGCGACGGCGGTGCCCCCGCATGATCCCCAGCATCCACAAGCGCGGCAGCGAGACCATTGGTCTGATCCGCTACCTGTACGGCCCCGGTACCGAAGAGGAGCACATCGACCCGCACCTGGTGGCCGCCTTCGACCCGCTCACCCCCGACCCCGGCCGCGACCCGAAGGCCACTTACGAGCAGCTTGAGCATCTGCTCGACCAGCCCGTCACCGCCCTGCCCGTCGGCAAGCGACCCGAGAAGCACGTATGGCACCTGTCCGTTAGGGCTGCCCCAGAGGATCCGATCCTGTCCGACGAGGACTGGGCGGCCATCGCCCGCCGCATGGTCGCCGCCACCGGCATCGCCCCCGACGGCGACGAAGCCGCCTGCCGCTGGGCGGCCGTCCGGCACGCCGACGATCACATCCACATCATCGCGACCCTCGTCCGGGACGACGGCCGCCGGCCCCGCCTGCACAACGAGGCCCGCCGTGCCCAGGCCGAGTGCCGCCGCATTGAAGTCGACTACAACCTGCGCCGCGTCCCCTCCGGAGACGGGACCGCCGCCAAGCGTCCGACCAGCGCCGAACGCCACAAGGCCGAACGCGAGGGCAGGGAACAACCGGCACGCGAGGAACTGCGCGAAACCGTACGCCGCGCAGTCGCCGGAGCCACGAGCGAGGAGGAGTTCTTCGACCGACTGGCCTCCGCCGGCCTGCTGATCCGCAGGCGCGTCGCGCCCTCTGGTGACCTGCTCGGCTACACGGTCGCCCTCCCGGACAACCGCAACGGCGAGAAGGAGCCGGTGTTCTACGCGGGCTCCACTCTCTCCCCCGACCTGTCCCTCCCCCGTATCCGCGCACGCTTCTCTGGCGAGGGCGACGCCGTCGGCCGAAGCGACAGGGCACCGTCCGACCGAGCCTCCGATCCCTCGCCAAGCGGTCCGGCCACTGCTCGCCGTCGGGCAGCCACGGCGGTGTGGCAGGCGGTGCTGGTCGTCGACGGCGGTGAGGACGCGGCGGTGGCCGCGCACATCGCGGCGGCTGGAGAGGTCCTGGACGCGCTCGCCAAGACCTCCGCCGCGCACACCCGCCATCAACTGCGTGAGGCGGCTTTCGTGTTCGAGCGGGCCACCCGCTCCCACGTCAAGGCCGAACGCGGGCACGACCGGGCCCTGCGACAGGCAGCCCGCGACCTCGTCTACAGCGGGCCGGCGCTCGGCCGCGGGGAAGACGGGGCGACCACGGCGATGGTGATCGACATGGCGTTCTTCCTCGTCACCGCCGCGGCCCACTGGCATGCGAAGAAGGGGCATGCTCAGCAGGCGGTTGCTGCCCAGGATGCCGCCGAGCACCTGCGCGCCGCCTACCAAGCCGCCGCCGGTGTTCCGTTGGGGGTGCTGTATCAGCGGGGTCGGCGCCTGCCGCAGCCCCTGCGACAGAGGCAGACAGCCCACCTGCGTCAGGCAGTGCCGGAGCTGGCGGATCAGGTTCTCGCCGAACCGGGCTGGCACGCCCTGGCCGCCACGCTCGCCGATACCGAGAGCGCCGGCCACGACCCGGCAGCGCTGCTGGCCGAAGCCGCTGCGCGGCGGGAGCTGGGCACTGCAGGTTCGATCAGCGACGTGCTCGTGTGGCGCCTGCGACGCATGGCCGACCTACCCGCCGACGCCACCACGATGCCCCAACACCCCACCGTTGCGACGAAGGTCCGAAGTAGTGCCCTGCCCTCGCCAGGCCGACACGACGGGCCGCACAACGCACGCTAATCCGGGCTATACGCCGCTGCCCCTCTACCAAGGCAGAGGGGCAGCGGTAAAGCGTTTGGGTTAGGAGGCGGCCTGCGCCTTGGCGAGTGCCTTCTCCAGGCTGGCGTCCACGAGACCCGGCGAGCCGGAGACGATCACCAGGACGGTGCCGATTCGGACCGCCGTCTGCTTGACGACACTGCGCTGCCCACCAACCGAGTAGGTGAGCAGCTGGCTCCACTGCTCGTCACCCAGATCAGGCGCGGCCGTCATCTGGGTGCCCATGTCGATGACGGTGCTGCCCGAGGCAACCTGGTACGTGGGGCAGGAGAGCATCGCTTCGAAGATCTGCCCAATGCCCTTCGACAGCCTCGCGGCGCTGTCGCTGTACAACTCCTCGGACACCTCGGAATCGCTGCCACCAACGTAGGTGAAGGACGCCTTCGCCTTGCGGAAGAAGTCGAGGCCGGCACCGGTCGCCGCGTCAGCGCCGAGCTTCTCCAGCGCCGGGCAGCCGATCACGCTCACGTCGTCGTGCACGGCGGAACGCAGCGGCGTGCGGGCGTACCCCTCGCCCAAGTCACCTTCGCCCAGGAGCCGCTTGGCCAGCTCGGCCGAAGACAGCGGCGCTGGCATCGAGGCGTCCTCGGACGAGGCGGTCGCGGCGGACTCCGGGTCGCTGGAGGAGGTGCTGCCGATCGAGCAGACCTCCAGGGCCAGGACGGCGAAGGCGCTCAGGCTGAGGACGGTCATGGTGTGAAGGCGCAAACGAACCCCTAAATGGCCTACGAAACGGACAGGTTGACCAAGCCGGGCCTCCGGGCACCGGCAGCGAGAAGGAACCCAGGGGATTCGGGGGTTCAGTGGCCGAGGTGGCGCAGGCCCTCTTCGAGGGTGGGATGGAACTGGTCGACCGGACCGGAGTTGCGGTCGTACCAGGCCGCGTCCAGGCCGGGCTCCTTCGTCTCGTGGCCAGCCCGGCACCGCAGCCATATCGAGTCGTCGCGCATGCAGAAGACGATCCAGTCCCGGTACACGCCGCACTCGGGGCACGTACGAACCTCGCCGTCGATGACGAGTGGCTGCTCCCAACGCATCATCAGCCCGGCCACTTCCTGGCGGGACGGCACCCGCAAATCCGGCGGCGGGAGGTCACTCAGCGCCGATTCCTCCGCAGCCGGTGCTGAAACCGGTGCGGTCGGCTCGGGGAAATCGCGCCACGGCTGTGTGGCCTGTAGCTGCATGAGCAGCGCGTAGCCGGCACGCTGGGCTTCGCGCAATGCGCGGTGCTTGCGAGCGCGTCGAAAGAACAAGATCTCTTCCTCTCTGTCGTCGGACGGACGCAGGGAATGTGCTTGATGCGTCCGCCCTGCTACCGCTCGCGAAAATTGGCGACGAGCAGCACACCTGCGGTTCCGTCAGGGCACGGATCGTCAGCTGCGGTGGACGACTGTGAGCCGTCCCTCGGCGCTCTTGGGCACACTGTGGCGGGGCACCGGGATCGGTGAGGCAAGCGACGTTGTGAACGCGGCCACCAGGCCGTTCGGAACGCTGGCGCTGAAGCTGGCACACCACAGGTACGGGGCGCCAAGAACAGGCTCCGCCCACGCCTGCCATCCCGACAGGTCAGGGCGTGGGTCGGCGTCCTGGATGAGCGGTGGCATCAGCTCCAGGGAGACGCAGCCGGAGAGCCCGGGGTCCGTGGCGGTGGTGTGGGGGCGATCCACGTCGCGGAGCCAGCCTTGGGCACCGAGCGCGTTCAGCACCGTCTCGGCCCCGCCGAAGTCGGTGTCGGTTGCCTCGTCGGCGTCGATCGCCACGAGGAGATCGGCGAGCGCCTCGTACGGGACGCCAGTCGTGAAGTACGCGTTCCACTCCGTCATCGCCGAGGTGGCATGCGGACGGGCGCTCAACTGCCAGGCAACAGGCAGTCCGCCCAGCTCGAACGGGTTGGCCGCGAGGATCCACTCGGCACCACGCAGGTTGTCCGGGCTCGCATACAACAGGGTGTGGCGGGAAGTGGGCCACATCCGCCAGCCAAGGTCGGCCAGGGTGTCGCCGATCCGCTCGGCAAGCGCACCGTCGTCACCAGCCAAGTGGCGCGGGGTGACCCAGTACACCGGGTCCGGCGAATCGGAACGGGAGGGATCGCTGGGATGGTGCGGGTGCAGGGGCCGCCTCCGTGCCTCGGGATAGGTTACTGACCGTCGTTGACCTGGGGTTTCGGACGGTCGTCCACGTTGACATGCCAATCCGCAGAGCACCAGCGGTTTCGCGATCTTCCCTGTCTGCCTCCGGCGAACTGGCGTCCGTCGCCACCCAATCGAGGCGACTGACAGCAAACCTAGCCGTATGAGAGACCCAAGTTGGGGGCGTAAGCGCGTCACAGGTGTTCCCCGAGGGAACAGACAGGGCGTTTCTCCAGGGAACGGACGGTGCGTTCCCTGGAGGAACGATGTCCGTTGCCAGGGAAGAGCGGACAGCAATCGAATCCGGCCATCCCTGGGGTGTTGCGGCCGGTCCGCTCTTCGTCGCTCTGACCCCGGCCGCGTAAGGTCAACTTCCGTACTCCTGGCAAGTTTCGGCAAGTTCCTGACCCCACGGCACACCCACGGGCAAGCTCTGGCACAGAGATCGTTACCGGCATCCGAGGAGGACATCATGGCCCTGCGTAAGCTCGGTAAGGACCCGGAGAGTCCCAGTGGCGGCTCCCCCACCATCTACCTCGACGAGGAGAAGGACAGCTACCTCGTGCAGGGGTGGAAGGTGGAGGACATCGAGCGCCTCGGGCAGATGGACATCCCCGGCCATGAATCGGTGGTGGAGATCCCCCGGCGCATGGTGCAGTTCTTCCTGGAGGTGAAAAAGGTTGACGAGGACCCCGACGTTTGAGGAACTGTTCCGCGGCTGCCAGCGGACGGCTGTCCATCTGGAGATGCGCGACGCGTACATGAAGTCGGACCCGGCCTTCATCGACTGGAGGGCCGGCATCGCACTCGACCCGGCCGAGCGCTGGGGTGACTGGCACGCCAGCGTCACGGAGGCGACCTCGCGAAGCGTCGAGGTCCGCCGGGCCCGGGTCGTCTCGACTCCCGTCAGCGAGTACATCCGCTTCGAGTACGACGTGACGGACGGACTCAACATCGCCGCCGGCGAGGACGTCCGCTGGCTCTCCCGGCGACACGCTACGGACCTCGGGCTCCCGGGCAACGACTTCTGGCTCTTCGACTCCAGCCTCGTCCTCGTCAACCACTTCGACGGCGAAGGCGAGAACATGGAGGTGGAACTCACCGACGACCCAGCGGTCGCGAAGCTCTGCGAGTCGGCCTTCGAGGCCGTGTGGGCGCGGGCAACACCGCACGCAGAGTTCCAGCCGGTCTGACAGCCCGAACTGCACCGTCGCAGCGACATGACATCGCCATCTTCGAGCGTTCAGGAAGCCCGCAGGGCTCTTGGTAAACGCCTGAGCGAAATCCGGCTCGAAGCCGGGCTCACCAAACGAGCGTTGGCCAGCAGCCTCGGCTGGCACGAGTCGAAGTGCTCGCGCTTCGAGAGCGGCACGCGTCCGCCCTCGGAGCGCGACCTGCGTGCGTGGGCCGCCGCGTGCGGTGCGGAGAGCGCAGCCGAGGATCTCGTCTCGACAGCCCGCGGCATCGAGGGGATGTATGTCGAGTGGCGCAGGTTGGAGCGCACCGGCCTGAAGCAGGCCCAGGAGTCCGTCCTCCCCCTGTGGGAACGCACCAAGCGCTTCCGCTTCTACTCCCCGTGGCTCATTCCCGGCCCGGTACAGACGGCCTCGTACATCACCGCACTGCTCACCTCAATTCGCAACCGCCGTGGCCTCATTGATGACGTGCCGGCGGCCGTCAAGGTGCGTGTGGAGAAGCAGCAGATCGTCTACGGCAACCACACGTTCGCGATCCTCCTGGAAGAGGGAGCACTCCGGAAGCGCATAGGCGGGACGGAAGTGATGGCCGGCCAACTCGGCTATCTGCTCAGCGTCATGGCGCTTCCCTCGGTGAGCATCGGCATCATCCCTGAAGACGCCGACCGTTCCGGCCTCTGGCCCGTCGAGGGCTTCTTCCTGTACGACGACCACACGGCCCACGTCGAACTCGTCTCGGCCCACCTCGCCGTCACGCAGAAGCACGAACTTGCCATGTATGCCCAGACGTTCACGGAACTGGCCGAACTTGCCGTCTACGGCTCGGCGGCCCGCGAAATCATCACGGCAGCCATCGAATCCCTGGGGTGAATGCCGGGCAAGTTCCGGCACACTCGTAGAGCCCTTCCCGTCGCCCTTCTTAGCGTTACTGGCACGGCCGGAAACGCGTGCTGAAGGGGCGAGATGGTGATCACTGTGGCAAGTAGCGGCAAGGCATCGAGAGCAACCGACAGCGCGGGAACCGAAGTTCTCCCCGTCGACGTCGAGACGATTTCGGAAAGCACCGAGGCAGCCCTCTCCATGCAGATGGCCACCTCCACCCGCAAGGACATGGACACCTCCCTGCCGGAGATCGTCGGACACCTCAACCTTCTGCTCGGTGAGGATCTGGGGGCGGACGAGGACGACGAGGTACGGGAGCTGTTCCGCACGGGGTACCGGCTCCTCGACCTCCAGAACCGGCCGACCGCGGAGACCCCGTCGTTCGGCGCCTTCATCTACCTCCGGGATGCCGCCGACGTCACACGAAGGCTCCTGTGGATCTACACACAGCGCCACGGGCTCGGTGCCCCGTGAGTGTCCGGGAGGACCAGATCGTCCAGGATTTGTCCCGCTACATCCACGAGCACCCTGACGAGCAGATGGCGCTGATGCCGGTGTACGACGCCGCCCGCGACCACGCCCAGCGCGGTACCTGCACCCACAGCCGGCGCTGTCCCCTCGTGACGACGGGCGCGGTCATCGTCGATGAACACAATCGCGTCCTGTCCCTGCGGCACAACGGTGCCTTCGCCCTGGCCGAAGCGGAGCCGGAGGAGCAGGACGACTCGCTCGGAGGGGCGGCCCTGCGTCTGCTGGCCGAGGCGGTCGGCATCCGGGACGTGTGGACGGAGCCCGACAGCGATGGCCCCTTCCTGATCGACGTGACCAGAGCGGGGCAGCACCGGTACGGCCCCCGCCTCCGGATCGGCTTCCGATACCTCTTCCGGGCCCACTCCGGTGCCATCGCTCCGATGGTGATCGAAGCCGGCGCGGCGGCCTGGATGCCCCTTGGGGAGATCGGTATCCCGTCGGTCCGCGACCGTCTTCACGGCCACGTGGTCGGTGCCCCTTGAGCCCCCGGGACCAACAACTCTGCTACGTGGCAAGCCTCTTGGCACTCGGCGGTTCGATCCTCCTGGCCATCTGGAGAGGCTGAATGTACGAGCGCCGCACCACCGAACCAACCCCTGTGCCTCCTCCCCTCGGCACCATCCCCGGTTACAGGCAACCAAGCGATGTCCACATAGGCGATTTCGTGTTCCTCGACGGGTTGTACCTGCGGGTCCGCGACATGAGGTCCGGCGGCACCGCGGGGCGCCGGGTTCTGATCTTCGACGGGCACTCCCCGTGGGTCATGAAGGAGTCGACGACCACGTATCGGCCCGTCGAACTCCTCTGACCCGAAGCCCCATTCAGCCATCACGAGAACTGTCACCTCACGCCAGCGAGGAGCTTCGCCATGCGCTTCCGCAAGATCCACGGAGCGGGGAACGACTTCGTCCTGTTATCCGACCCCACTCCGGACAGCGAGGAGGACTGGCCGAAGGAGGCCGAGCGCCTCTGTGCCAGGCGAACCGGCATAGGCGCCGACGGCCTGGTCGTCAGCAGCCTGATCAGCATCAGCCCGGTCGTCTTCGAAGTCGGCTGTTTCAATGCCGACGGCTCGATCGCGACGATGTGCGGCAATGCTCTGCGGTGTACCGCCTGGGCCGCGCACCACGACCACGGCTTCCGCGAGATGAGTCTGCGCATGGCGGGGGTGATGCACGAGGCGATCGTGAGCGACGACTCCGTGTGGGTCACGACCGAAATCGGCGCGGTCCATCCCCGCCGCGTGCAGACCGTCATCAACGGCAAACCGACCTGGTTCGACAGCGCCCACACCGGCACCGAACACGTCGTCGCCGTCGTAGACGACGTGGACGCCATCGACGCGGTACTCGTCGGACGTCTCGTCCGCCACCACCCGGACCTGGCCCCGCTGGGGACGAACGTCAACTTCGTACAGGCCGCCGGCCGCCAGGCGTTGAAGATCCGCACCTACGAGCGCGGCGTCGAGGCGGAAACCCTCTCGTGCGGGAGCGGAGCCGTCGCGGCCGTCGTCATCGCCACCCTGCGCGGCCTCGTGTCGCAGCAGCGTGCAGTCACCGTCCAGAACCGGGCCGGGGAGCCGCTTACGGTCCGGCCGCATCCCGACCGGCCGAAGCGAACGCACTGGGTCGGCGGCCCGGTCACCCACACCTTCGAAGGGGTCCTCGCATGACTCAGTTCCTCACCTCCAGCTCTGACCTCGCGGTGCGCGAGGCCGCCCAGAACCTTCGCGACTGGCAGCGCGACCGCGAAGGGCTCAGTGTCGCCCTCGTCTACGGACCGGTATCAGCGGAGGACCGGCTCTACCACTCGAAATGCCCCGTGGACCAGCGCTCCGTGACCGCCCTGTCCGAGACTCTCGACGACATCGGTGCCCGCTGGAAAGTGCTGAACCCGTGCGAGCCGGACTTCATCACGGAGTTGGCCGGCTACGACGTGGCCCTCTCCAACCTTCACGGTCCGTACGGGGAGGACGGGAGGCTGCAGGGCCTGCTCGACTACCTGCGCGTGCCGTACTGCGGCAGCGGAGTCGCAGCGTCCGCGGTCGCCGCCGACAAGATCCTCTGCAAGCGGGTGATGCTGAGCCTCGGCGTCCCCACCCCCGGGTGGTGGGTGTGGTCCGGCGGGCCGATGCAGTGGAACGGTCGGGCGGCGATGGTCAAACCGCCCTTCGGCGGCTCCAGCGTGGGCATGAGCCTGGTCCGCGAACAGGCAGATCTTCCCCTGGCGTTGGCGGACGCTGCTGGCGAAGAAGGCGACGCCGTACTGGTCGAGGACTACCTGACAGGCGTACCGCTGACCGTGGGGCTCCTGGAACTGCCCGGAGGCGCAGTCGTTGTGCTCCCCCCGCTGGCCACCGAAGCCACCGAGGCGGAGTTCTACGACGCCGACACCAAGCTCGACGTTGATTCCAAGGGCGCAGTAGCCGTTCGGGCGGCTGAGTTGTCGCCCAAGGTGCTGTCCAAGGTCACCGAGTGCGCCACGAAGCTGTGGGACGGGCTGGGGCTGCGTGGTTCGGCGCGCGTCGACTTCATCCTCGCCGAGGACGACCAGCCGTTCGTGCTGGAGGTCAACAGCACGCCGGGCATGTCCCGTGACAGCAACTTCGTGGTGGGCGCCGCGATGGTCGGACTCACGCACACGGATGTCGTAGTGGCCATGCTGCACGAGGCGTTGACCCGACCGCCCTACGATGTTCCCCTGCCCACTCCCGCGTTCTCCAGCACCACGCTGACTCGGGAGGCTGCCGTCTCACCGTAGGAGCCCGCCCGCTGTGTCGCGCGTCCACGATGTCCCCATGTGCCGACAACTCATCGCCCCCGAGGAATGGGATCTACACGGAGGCTGGGCACTCGGGGACAGGCTGGAATGGTCCAACCGGGCGTGCGGCCTGGCATCGCTGAGAATGATCCTGCTCGCCTACGGGCGCGAGGCACCCACGGTCACGAAACTGCTGAAACTCGCCGTCAAGCACGAGGTCCTGACCCCGCGTGGAGCACTCCACGCGGGCATCGCGAGCCTGGCCACCGACCTCGGTGTCCCGGCGACCGCAGAGCCCGTACCCGTCGAAGACCTGCTCGCCCGCCTCGATGTCGCACCCGTCATCGTGTCCGTAACCGAGCAACTCCCCGACGACGGACGTTCCGGAGGCCACCTCATCATCCTTCGCGGCTACGAGGACGATCCCGACCCCACAATCTTCATCCGGGACCCATCGGCCTGGGGCCAGACGCACGATCAAGTCCCCCTGAGTCGCCTGTCCCCTTCCTACGCCGGCCGCGCGATCACCTTCGCGCCCCTGAACAACGGAGAGTCCTGATGACCGAGGCAGACGGCGACACGACCGAGGCCGCAGGCGGCCGGAGGATCGCCGTACTCGGAGAGATGCTGGAACTGGGCGACGAAGCCGTGGAAGCCCACCGCCAGGTCGGGCGCATGGCAGCCGAAAACGGCGTCGATCTCATCGTGGCGGTCGGCAACACACTCGCCAAACAACTCGCCCTCGCGGCAGGCGCGGCAGGCGTCCCGGACATCGCGATGGTCGGCGACAACGGCACCGCCGCCGCCTACCTGGCCTCCATCCTCCGCCCCGGCGACGTCGTCCTCGTGAAGGCATCCCGCGGCGGACAGCTCTGGCAGATCGCCCAAGCACTCACCGGGCAGCCCGTCACCGGCCTGTGAACAGCCATCCGCCCTGAGAGACGACCGCTACCTCCGTCGGCTACAGGTGCCGGACGTGGCGGACGTCTATCGAGGTGGACAGGACTGGGTCTTCCAGTGTGACCGTTCGACATGTCCAGAACCCCAGAAGGCTGAGAAGTCGGACCGTAAGCCGGGGTACAGGTGACGGGGAACCCAAATTGGGAACCGTCGGTCTTGGCCTTGGCTCTGTTGAACTCGCCAGTTGGATCGTGGGCAAGTGCCACCGAGCGGATCCAGTGAACCGGCCCCGCGCCGGCGCTGAAGTATTCGTTAGGTCGGCGCGCGGTCGCGTTGGCGTCGAACAGCAGGCCGTCACCAGCTGGCAACCCCAGCGGACGCTTTCCCCGCAGGTGCCGCATCGGTCGCTCAGAGAGCGCGGGCGAGGAAGACGTCGGTGACCTGGAGTACGTCGATTCCTCCTCCGTGGGCGTCAAGCAGGCGCCCGACCTCGGCGAGTGCCCGCTCACGGCGGTCGTCGGACAGAATGCGGTAGGCGGACAGCGAAGTGAGATAGCCGAGGTAGCGGTCGGTGTCGTATCGCAGATTCTGCGGGAACCGGACCGAACGCAGATCAGTGAAGCGGCCGTCCCGGCGGCACTCCATATCTGGCCAGACCTGGTCCCAGTTCCCGGGCTCGTCGCCGGAGAGATCGCAGGCCAGGAAGCGGTGCGGAGCCCCGGTGACCCCGTGGCGGTCTGCGATGCCGGCGAGTTCGGCGCGCAATCCAGCGTCATGGATCCCGTGCGGGTTCCTGACCAGCGCCATGGCACCGCCGGGGGCGGGCGCGGCGCGGACCAGGTCCCAGCGCCGGCCATGGTCCAGGAAATTCCAGGCGGAGGCGGCGAACAGCAACCCGTACTGCCGCCCGCCCGGTTGCCACTGCTCGAAGTCGCCGACCTCGACCCGGACGTTCGGATATCCGGCGGTGTTGCGTCGCAGCACCTCGGCCATGCGCGTATCCGGCTCGACGCACACCAACGGAATCCCCAGCACGGCGAACGGCACCGTGGCCTTCCCGGTACCCGCGCCGATCTCCACAGCCGCACGGTCCCCGAGAGCCGCGTACGCCAGCACCTCGGTGACCATCGTGTCTGCGTAGCCAGGGCGGGCCGCATCGTAGAGCTCGGCCACCTCACCAAAGACCTTGCTACGGGCTGCGTTGACGTGTCCCTCTGAGGTCATGAGCGTCCCTCGGCTTCTTGATCGGCAGGCGGGAACCCTACCGACCTGACCGGCCGCAAGCCACCTCTTCAGGAGCCGCCCGCTTGCTCCGGACATCAACCTCCGCGGTCCGTGTCAACGCCTACGAAGGTCTCCTATGGGCCCAGTTGCCACCGCCAAAGCCCGGCGCCCCGGACATGTGATGTCCGCGGCGCCCTGGCCGCGGTGGCCGCTTCTTTACACCGCAGCGATGCCCTCCATGCCGGACTCGGCAAAGGGAGGCAGTCCCGTGGTCGTGCCGACCTTGGTCAGGGAGCCGTCGCGGCCGATGCGGAAGCCGTCGACGGTGCCGGACGTCGCGTTCTGCACGTACAGGAACTTCTGGTCCTTGGTCACCGCCAGGTCGATGACGCCCTGGGACTTGGCGGACGGCGGGGTGGCGACGCCGACGTCGTTGGTGAGCGCCAACTTGCCGTGGCGGTCCGTGCGGTAGCCGGTGACGGTCGAGTTGCCGGTGTTGCCGCCGTAGAAGAAGTCGCCGGCGCGCTCCAGCCAGCACAGCGTGTCCTGGCCGTTGGGCAGGCTCTTCTGGACGACCTTGAGGGTGCCGTCGGCGCGCACCTTGTACGTGCTGACCGTCGAGTCCTTGGCCTCGGCCACCAGCATCCGGCCGGCCTTGTCGAAGGTGATCGCGAACGGCACGGCACCGGCCGAGTCGTTGACCTTCGCCTTCCGCGCGGGCCGTCCCGCCCGGGTCATCGGGAAGACCTCAAGGGTGTTGGCGGACTTGGTGGTGACGACCAGCTCACGGCCGCCGGGGGTGAACGCGACCTGGCCGGGTGAACTGCTGAACAGCGGCACCTTCTTGTTGTCCAGCCCGAGCGAACGGCGTGTGTCACTCAGCGGTGCCAGTCCCTTGGCCGTGAGGCGGAACCCCTGGACGCTGCCCGCGCCGCCCGCGTTCATGACGTAGGCGATGCGCCCCGAGACCGCGATCGAGGCGGGGAAGTCACCGCCGGAGCCCATCACTTGACGACCCGTCAGTTTCTGGCCCTCGACCCGGAACGACGTCACGGTGTTGCTGCCCGCGTTGACCGCGAGGAGCAGCCGGGACCGGTCATCGTAGACGAGTGAGCCCTGGGAGGCGAGCGAGTCGGTGGGCGCGTCGACCTGGTCGCCGCCCTTGCCGCCGGTCGCGTATGTCCCGGCGGCGCTCAACGTGCCGTCCTGGGCGCGCTTGAAGACGTGGATCGTGTTGCCGGCGAGTTCGTTGCCCTGCACGAAGACCACGTGGTCGGCCCCGGCCTCGGCCTTCTTCACGACGTCGTGCCCGCGCGAGGGCTCCCCCGCCGAGGCGACGGTCACCGCCGTCACGACCGCCGCTGCGGCGAGAATTCCCGCTCCGGCGATCGTCAGCCTGATCTGTAACGGTGACCTTCGCCTGATGTGCCTGCTCATACGCCACTCCTCGGGCCTTCGCCGCCACCGCGGGGTCGGTGGAGAACAGGGACCAGAGTTGCCCATGGGGTGAGTGAGCCGTAGGGATTCGGCCGTCACGTCAGTTTCCCGTAACAACTCCGCGCGCGTGGGCAGGAGTTGCAGGGAGATCCTGCGGCACGCACCGACCGTGCCGGCCACCGGCGGGTATGTCTCACGATCACTCCAGGAGGACCGCTTCGCCTACTTCATTTCGTGGGGCCCGGTTCGGGGTCCGGGCCTCCGAGCGGCAGTCGGCCGTACCCGCCGGCCATCGCCCGCGGCTATCGTGCCGCCCATGACGACCACTGCCACCACGACGCTGAGCGAAGCGGACTTCGGCGCCCCGATCCAGGACCGCTTTTTCGAGGACTACATCCCGGGCTCGGTGTACGTCTACGGCAGCATCACCATGACCGAGCAGGACATCCTGCGGTTCGCCGGCGAGTTCGATCCGCAGAGCATCCACACCGACCCCGAGGCCGCCGAACAGGGTCCCTTCAAGGGGCTGATCGCCAGCGGCTGGCACACCTGCGCCGTCATGATGCGCCTGTACGCCGACCACTACGTCAGCAAGGTCGCGAGCCTCGCCTCTCCCGGCATCGACGAACTGCGCTGGGTCCGCCCGGTCAAGCCCGGCGACAGCCTCTCGATCCATACGACGATCCAGGAGGCCCGTGCCTCGCGGACCAAGCCGGACCGCGGCATCGTGCACACCGCCATCGAGGTGGTCAACCAGCAGGGCGAACCCGTGCTCACCTTGACGGCGATGAACATCCTGCTGCGGCGCACGCCTCAGCGATAGTCGGGGTTGGCCGCGTCGAGGCGGCAGCCGGCGTCCCATTCGGAGCGCTGGTTGCCGTGTGCCGGGATGCCGCCTGCGCGTTTGAGCATGGCGGCCAGGTGCATCAGGTTCCAGGCCATGAACGTGGTGTTGCGGTTGGTGAAGTCGTTCTCCGGACCGCCGGAGCCGGGGTCGAGGTACGAGGGTCCGGGTCCCGCCGGGCCGATCCAGCCCGCGTCGGCCTGCGGCGGGATGGTGTAGCCGAGGTGCTGGAGGCTGTAGAGGATGTTCATCGCGCAGTGCTTCACACCGTCCTCGTTGCCGGTGATCAGGCAGCCGCCGACGCGCCCGTAATAGGCGTACTGGCCCGCGGAGTTGAGCAGTCCCGAACCGCCGTAGAGCCGCTCGATGACCTTCTTCATGACCGAGCTGTTGTCGCCCAGCCAGATCGGCCCGGCCAGCACCAGGATGTCGGCGGCCATCACCTGCTCGTACAACGCCGGCCACGCGTCGGTGGCGAAGCCGTGCTCGGTCATGTCCGGGTAGACGCCCGGCGCGATGTCGTGGTCGACGGCGCGTACGACGTCCGTGGTGACGCCGTGCGCGTCCATGATCGCCCGGCTCTTGTCGATCAGTCCCTCGGTGTGGCTCTGCTGCGGCGACGGCTTGAGTGTGCAGTTGACGAACAGGGCGCGCAGGTCGTCGAAGCGGTACGGGTCGTCGAGCTGGTCGGGGGCGGGCGGTGACTGGGTCATGGAGGCTCCTTCACGCGGGACCGCCGGGGCGAGTCCCCCATCCGGTCCGAGCCGCGGCTCGGCGACAGCGTCTCGCACGGATCCCGGCCCGTCCCTCTGCGACGCACCGGCACCCGACGCCTGCGCACGGCGCCCGGTCGTACACCGTGCGCCCGCCGTCCATCGCGAGCATCCTGGACTCGGCCCCGGCCGCGACGGGCACCGGGCAGGACGACAAGGCGGCGGTGCGATGGCCATCGACGTGTCCGCGCAACGGGTGATTCCCGTTCCGCCGGAGCAGGTGGCGACGTACGCCATGGACTGGCGCCACGACGACGAATGGACGCAGGGCATCCGCAGCGCGGAGCTGACGCGGGAAGCCGACAGCGGTGGTTTCGGTGTGGGGGCCGAGATCACCCGTACGGCGTACTTTCTGGGCCGACGCATCGACTATGTCCTGCGCGTCGCCGCACACGAACCGCCTCGGCTGCTGGACATGGTGTCGGTGGCGGGGCCGATGCCCATGCACGTCACCTACACCTTCGACCCGCACCCCGCCGGGACGACGGCCCGTATCCGCGTCCAGGGCGGCGGGGGCGGCTTCTACCGGATGGCCGCTCCCCTCATGGCCCGCCAGGTCCGCACGTCAATCGGCAAGGACCTGCGCGACCTGGGACTCAGGCTCACCGGCACGGAATGAGAGAGACCCATGGCATACGACGAAGGGCTGGCCGAGCGCGTACGCGACCGGCTGGGCCCGCGTCCGGGCGTCACCGAGAAGCGGATGTTCGGCGGGATCGCCTTCCTGTACCGGGGGAACATGGCGGTGGGCGTCAGCGGTGACGACCTCATGGTGCGCGTCGGGCCCGAGCACACCGACACGGCTCTGGCCCGGCCCGGCACCCGCGTTTTCGACATGACGGGCCGCCCGATGCGCGGCTGGATCCTGGTCGACTCCTCGGTCCTGGCCGAGGACGACGCGCTCGGCCGGTGGGTCGACGAGGGACACGCCTTCGCCGCCGGTCTGCCGCCCAAGTGAGCAGAACTGGGCCACGCCTGTGCCCGGCTGACGGGCCATGGCGTCTCGGGCGGCACTGCCGAGGTTCTGATCAGGTCTTACGGACCGGTGACATGACGGGCGTGGTGCTGCCGCGTGGCGGGGTCGCGGTCCTAGCGTCGGGTGTATGCGAGTACTGGTCACCGGCGGTGCCGGGTTCATCGGGTCCCATGTCGTCGAGGCACTGACCGCACGCGGCCACGAAGCCGTCGTCTTCGACCTGCGCGACGGTCACGACGTGCGCAATCCCCAGGCGGTCGCGTCCGCGCTGCCGGATGTGGACGCGGTGTGTCACCAGGCGGCGATGGTGGGACTGGGCACGAGGTTCGGCGACGCGGCCGACTACGTCTCGCACAACGACCTCGGTACGGCGGTGCTGCTCACCGCCATGGCCGACGCGGGCCTACGGCGGCTCGTGCTCGCCGGGTCCATGGTCGTCTACGGCGAGGGCGCCTACGCCTGCGAGGAGCACGGACCGGTACGGCCCGGGCCCCGGTCCGTGGGCGATCTGGACGCGGGGCGTTTCGAGCCCCGGTGTCCGGACTGCGGTGCGGAGTTGGCGTCGGGGCTGGTGGGTGAGGACGCTCCGGTCGACCCCCGGAACGTGTACGCGACGACCAAGCTGGCCCAGGAGCATCTGGCAGCCGCGTGGGCGCGCTCCACCGGCGGTTCGGCGGTGTCGCTGCGCTACCACAACGTGTACGGCCCGCGGATGCCGCGCGACACCCCGTACGCGGGGGTCGCCTCCTTCTTCCGCTCCGCGCTGGCGCGCGGTGAATCTCCCCGCGTCTTCGAGGACGGCGGCCAGCGGCGGGACTTCGTACACGTCCGGGATGTGGCCGCGGCCAACGTGGCGGCTCTTGAGTCCGAGCCTCAGGAGGGGGCGCTGACCGCGTACAACACCGGCAGCGGGGACCCCCACACGGTCGGCGAGATGGCGCACGCGCTGGCCGCCGCGTACGGCGGGCCCGCCCCCGTGGTGACCGGGGAGTACCGGCTCGGGGACGTCCGCCACATCACGGCGGACTCGTCCCGGCTACGGGCCGAGCTGGGCTGGAAGGCCGAGGTCGAATTCACGGAGGGGATGCGCGAGTTCGCGACGTCGAAGCTGCGCGGGGAGCAGTAGTCGGCCGAGGACGTCTCCGGCGTTCACGCCTCGGCCATGGGCAGCGTCACCTCGAAGCGGCAGCCGCCGGACACGTTCCGTACGGCGGCGCGGCCCTGGTGGGCCTCCACGATGCCGCGCACGATCGCGAGGCCAAGACCGGCACCGGCCGGCGGAGTGCGCGCATGGGTGCCGCGCCACCCGGTGTCGAAGACGCGCGGCAGATCCTCCTCCGGGATACCGCCGCAGCCGTCTGTTACGGACAGGACAACCCCGTCGGTGGACCGCTCGGCGGCGACGGCGACCGTGCCGTCGGCCGGTGTCCGCCGGATCGCGTTGACCAACAGGTTCCCCAGCACCCGGCTCATCTCCTTGCCGTCCACCTCGACCGGCACCGGTTCGATCCAGTCGCCGACCAGCCGTACACCGTGCTCACGTGCGAGCGGATCGGCACCCGCGAGGGCATCGCCGATCAGGTCGTACAGGGACATCCGTGAAGGGGAGAGAGTGAGCGTCCCGGCGTGGATGCGGGAGAGTTCGAAGAGGTCGCCGACCATGCCGTTGAGGCGTTCCACCTCGGTGCGGATCTGGCGCAGGTAGCGAGCGGGGTCGGCGGCGACGCCGTCCTCCAGGGCCTCGGACATCGCGCGCAGACCGGCCAGCGGGGTCCGCAGATCGTGCGAGATCCAGGCGACGAGTTCACGGCGCGAGGACTCCAACGCCCGTTCGCGGTCGCGGGATTCGGCGAGCTTGGCGCTGGTGGCGGCCAACTCCCGGCTCAGGGCGGCCAGTTCGGCAGTCGTCGGACGGCCTGGGGCCGAGAAGTCGCCGTCGTCGCCGAAATCGCGGGCGGCAAGGGCGAGTTCACGGCTGCGGGCGACGACCCACTGGCCGAGCAGCAGGGCCGTGGCCAGGGAGACCACGGCCGCCATGGCGACGACGGTGGTGACGACGGCCAGATCGTGCGAGGAGAGGAACATCGCCTGTGCCACGGCCAGTGTGCCGGCGAGCATCGCGGTCACGGCGACGGCGGCGACCACGGACACGGACGCGGTGAGCGAACGCCGGCGCAGCAGCCACAACGCGCCCGCACCCAGCACCCCGGCACCGGCAGCACCGAGAAAGGCGAACAGAGCGATGAGTGATATGTCGCGCATGATCAGCCCTCCCCGGTGCCGACCGTGCCGGTGGACTCGAAGCGGTACCCGACGCCCCACACCGTCTGGATCAGCCGGGGCCGCCCGGGATCGTCCTCGACCTTGGCTCGCAGACGCCGCACATGCACCGTGACGGTCGAGAGGTCACCGAAGTCCCACCCCCACACCTCCCGCATGAGGTCCTCCCGGCTGAACACCCGCCCGGGGTGTCGCAGGAAGAAGGTGAGAAGGTCGAACTCCCTTACTGTAAGGGTGAGTTCGGTACCGTTCTTGGTGGCGCGGCGGCCGGCTGGGTCGGCGGTGAGCCCGGTCGATCGCAGGGTGCGTGCGGCGGTCGCGGGCCGAGTTCGCCGTAGCACCGACTCCACGCGCAGGACCAGTTCGCGCGGGCTGAACGGCTTGGTGACGTAGTCGTCGGCGCCGACCTCCAGGCCCAGGATGCGGTCGTCCTCGTCGCCGCGGGCCGTGAGCATGATGACCGGCACGGGTCCGCGCCCGCGCAGCCGGCGGCATACTTCAAGGCCGTCGATGCCCGGCAGCATCAGGTCGAGCACCACCAGGTCGGGCCAGTGTGCGGCGGCCCGGGCGAGAGCCTCCGGCCCGTCCTCGGCGCGGTCCACGATGTATCCGGCTCGGTCGAGATATCCGGAGACGACCTCGGCGACGGTCGGGTCGTCGTCCACGACGAGGACGCGCATCGTGTCCCGGGGCCTGCTCAGGACGGGTACGGCGCTTGGGGATTCGTACGGCTGCTGCATGTCGTCCAGCGTCCCACCGGCCGCGCTCCCCACCCGGTTTCCTGTCTCGACGTCCGCGTTTCGTAAGGATCGGAAGCCCGATATGTCGGATTCTCGCCCGTAGGGTGAAAGCCGTGACGACCTTCCCCGCAACGGAACCGGACCCGGCGTCTGTCGACGTGGTCCTCCCCTGTCTGAACGAGGCCGAGGCCCTGCCCTGGGTACTCGCCCGCATCCCGGCCGGCTGGCGTGCGCTCGTCGTGGACAACGGATCCACGGACGGTTCGGCGGAACTCGCCCGCAGTCTCGGCGCCACCGTCGTGCACGAGGAGCGGCGCGGTTTCGGCGCCGCCTGCCACGCCGGGCTGACGGCTGCCACCGCGGACTTCGTGTGCTTCTGCGACTGCGACGCCTCGCTCGATCCGTCCCTGCTGGTGCCCTTCGTACGCCAAGTACGGGACGGCGAGGCCGACCTGGTGCTCGGGCGACGCCGCCCGCAGGGACGAGGCGCCTGGCCCGCGCACGCCCGAGTGGGCAACCTCGCGCTCGCCAAAATGTTGCGCCGCCGCACCGGACTGAGCCTGCACGACCTCGGCCCGCTCCGTGCCGCCCGCCGCGCGGATCTGCTCGCCCTCGACCTGACGGACCGTCGCAGCGGCTACCCGCTCCAGATGGTCGTCCGCGCCGCGGACGCCGGACTGCGTGTCGCCGAACACGACGTGCCCTACCTGCCGCGCACCGGCGCCTCCAAGGTCACCGGTACCTGGCGCGGCACCTGGCAGGCGGTGCGGGACATGCGCCGCGTCCTCGCCGAACCCCCGGCCCCCACGGGCGTGTCGACCACCGGCTCCTTCTCCGCACCGCAAGGAGCGAACTCCCTGTGACCACTCTTCTTGTCATCGCCAAGGAACCGCTGCCGGGACGGGTGAAAACCCGGCTGACTCCGCCCTTCACTCCCGAGGAGGCCGCCGCGCTCGCCGAGGCGTCGCTCGTCGACACCCTGCACGTGGTGCTCGCGACGCCCGCACGGCGACGGGTGCTGGTGCTCGCCGGAACACCCGGTCCCTGGCTGCCGCCGGGCTTCGACGTCGTACCGCAGTGCGACGGCGGACTCGACGAGCGGCTGGCCGCCGCCTTCGCCGGCTGCGACGGGCCCGCACTGCTGATCGGCATGGACACCCCGCAGGTGACACCCGAACTCCTCACCGTCGACTTCGCCAACTGCGACGCGTACTTCGGGCCGGCCGAGGACGGCGGCTTCTGGGCCCTGGGCCTCGCCGACCCCGACCCCGCACTCCTGCGCGGCGTACCGATGTCGATGCCCACCACCGGCGCCGTGCAGCGCGCCCGGCTGACCGCCGGCGGGCTACGCGTCCGCGATCTGCCGAGTCTGCGCGACGTCGACACGGCGTACGACGCCGAACTCCTCGCCGCCGAGGTTCCGGAGGGGCGGTTCGCCGGGGAACTCGCGCGGCTGACAGCGGCAGTCGCCCGGTGAGTGCGGCGCACGAGGCGGAGCATCCGACGGCAAAGGGGAGACCGGCAACCGCCCTCATGAACCCCCGTCCGTCGAGCGTCACGAGTCACCCGAAGGGCGACCTCGGCGAGTGGTCGGCGCCGGCCGCCGGGCGGCTGTCCTCCGCGTCGCTCGACGTCACGGCACGCCCCTGGTCCGCCGACCCGTACACGGACGCTCTGCGCACCGGCCGCGGCCCCCTCTACCTCCGCCGTAGCGACGGCTGGCTGCTGCCCCTGGAGGTCGAGCGCTGGTGCGCCGAGGCCGACGCGGCGGACCGGGAGGTACTGGGGCGGTGCGAGGGGGCCGTGCTCGACGTGGGATGCGGGCCCGGGCGGCTGGTGGCGGCGCTCGCCGCGCAGGGGAGGCGAGCGCTGGGTATCGATGTCAGCGAGGCCGCCGTCGCGCACACCGTCCGGCTGGGCGGGCAGGCGCTGCGCCGGTCCGTCTTCGAGCCCGTCCCTGGCGAGGGCCGCTGGGACACCGCCCTTCTCATCGACGGCAACGTCGGCATCGGCGGCAACCCCCACCACCTGCTGCTCCGGATGTCCCAACTCCTCACCTGGGAGGGGCTGTTGATCGCCGAGACCGCGCCGGTCGATGTCGACGAACGCGTACAGGTGCACGTCGCCGACGGGCGCGGCGCTTCGGGTACGGACTTCCCGTGGGCCCGTCTGGGCACCCCTGCCCTGCTGCGCCACGCCCGCCGGGCGGGGTGGCGCCCGGACGGTCAGTGGGCGGCCGGCACTCGCTCCTTCCTCGCCCTGCGCAACCGCAGGACGAGCAGCACGGCCGAGCCCCCGAACAGCACCGCCGTGACCAGCAGCCAGCGGGCCAGGAATCCGTCCCCGGAGAGGCCAGTGGCGGACCTGTAGTGGTCCGCGACCTGCCCGCTGATCAGCGGGAACCACACCAGCAGCAGGAGGCCGGACAGCATGGCCGGGACCCGGACGTAGAGCGTCCACGTCCGGCGACCGACCGCCCCCAGTGCTCCCGCCAGGGCCCGGTCCGCCCCCGCGTACAACGGCACCAGCACCAGGTCGTGCACCAACGCCGCGCCCACGAACCACAGCGCCACCCCGAACCAGTCGTCCGCGAGCAGCCGCACCCCCGCGTACCCGGCGAGCGCGAACGAGCAGGCGAGGAGAAGGATCTGCAGCGGGCTGCCGAGAGGCGGCCGTCCGAACGGAATGCGCATCACAGGTCTCCGAACGTCATCCGGGCCACCCATTTGGTGTTGAGCACGCCGGGCGCCGCGGGGACGATGACGCGCGCCGGGTAGCCGTGGTCGGGGGTGAGGTCCTCGCCGTTGACGAACAGGGCGAGCAGGGAACGCGGGTCGGCGACCTGGTTGGCACGCAGGGCCGCGCGCCGGAACGCCCCGTGGCGTTGCAGCGACTCCACGAGGACGTCCACGGGATCGTCGTGTCCGACCAGCGCGGCCAGATCCCGCAGTCGTACACCCCGCCACCACTGGTCCGAGGTCGACCAGCCCTCCACACAGGCAATGGGCAACGCCGAGCTGTGGAGCGCCAGTTGGAGGAGCTGGGGGCGGTCGAGCCGTACGCTGCGGCCGTCGCGGCCGGTCACGACCAGCCGCCACGCTTCCGCTCCGGTCTCCGTCGGGCTGATGCCCGCGTAGGCGGCCGTCTTGTTGATCTGGAACCCGCCTGGACCGCCGCCCGGTTCGGGCCCGCCGTGCGGTGCGAGGACGGCCGTCTCCCGCAAGGGTCCGTCGAAGCTGCGGCCCGCCGTCGTGGCGAGCAGGAGCAGCGATCCGCCGCCCACCACACCGAGGGCGCCACGGCGCGAGACGGTGGGTTCGGCGGGGACCGGGGACACCAACTCCCCTTCCCCTGGCGGTTGTTCGTCGCGGATGTGGCGCAGGTTGCGCAGGGCCAGGGGGGTCTTCAGGACGGCGTGCGCGAGGAATGCGGCGAAGAAGACCCAGGCGCCGTAGAAGTGCAGGGGGTAGAAGGAGCCGGGGAAGATGTAGTCCAGCTGGACGTTGAGGACGCCGGTGGTGAACTCGAACAGGCCGCCACCCACGAGGAGAAGCAGCGAGAGCCGTTCCAGGGCGTGGGCCAGGGAGCGGGCGGGCGGCAGGGCGAACAGCTTCGGCACGACCGACCAGAGCTTGGCCAGCAGCACGGGGATCAGTGCGATGCCGAGGGTGACGTGGACGCCCTGCGTGAGGCGGTACAGCCAGGACGGGTGCGTCGGCCAGGAGAAGAGATAGAAGCCGAGCAGGCCCTTGTCCGGGGTCTGGTCGTTCACCGGCGACAGGTCCGGGTTGTAGGCGGCGTACGACACCAGGCCCGTCACGAACAGCACCGTGATCCCGGCGAGCAGCACGACGCCCAGCACGGAGGTGAACCAGGGACCGCGCAGCGGGCTGCGCCAGAACGCAGGTGAGGAGGGGGAACGTGGCATGACCCGACCGTAGGCCGGGAACACCCCCCGAACGGGTTCGCAAACCATGACGAAACCCTGACGTCCACTCCGGCGGCGGCTCGATCGGCCACCCTCCGGCCTAGCGTGTCGGTGTGAACCGCGATCTTCTCCGCGACCGTCCCCGTGTCCGTCCCGACGACCGTCCCCGTGACGTTCCGGGCGACCGCCGGCGCGACCTCGTCCGCGACCTGGCCGCAGCCCTCGCCGCCGCCCTGCTCGTCCTGGTGGCCGTCCTCGTCGGCGACGCCGTCCAACACCGTGACCATTCGCTCTTCGTCGCCTGGCCACCCGTCTTCGCCCAGTGGGAACCGCACGTCGGCCCCGGCACCCCGGCAGCGCTCGCCGTCGCGGTCGCCGTCGTCGCCCACGGTCCCGCACTCGCCGCCCGACTGCCCTGGCGGGCACTGCTGTTCACCGCCTGGGGCACCGCCATGGCCTGGACGTTCTCCCTGGCCCTGGTCGACGGCTGGCAGCGCGGCATCGCCGGACGGCTGACGACCACGAACGAGTACCTCACGGTCATCGACCGCTTCCACGACATCCCCGCCACCCTGCGCGACTTCACCCACCACATCCTCAGCCACTCCCCCGCCCCCTGGCCCGCGCACATCGCCGGGCATCCCCCGGCTGCCACCGTCACCTTCGTCCTCCTCGACCGGATCGGCCTGGGCGGCGGAGCCTGGGCGGGCGTCTGGTGCATCACCGTCGGGGCGACCGCCGCCACCGCGGTCCTCGTCACCGTGCGCGCCCTCGCCGGGGAAGAACTCGCCCGCCGCGCCGCCCCCTACCTCGTCCTCGCCCCGGCCGCCGTGTGGATGGGCACCTCCGCCGACGGCTACTTCGCGGCGGTCGCCGCCTGGTCCGTCGCGTTCCTCGCCCTCGCCGTCACCGGCCACCGCCCGCGCACGGCCGGCCTCGCCGCCGGTCTCCTCCTCGGCCTCACCGCGTATCTCTCCTACGGGCTGACACTGTTCGCGGTCATCGCGGGCGCCGCACTGCTGCTCGGCCACCGTCGACTCGCCCCGCTCCCGTACGTCGTCGCCGGACTCGCCGTCGTACCAATGGTGTTCACACTGCTGGGCTTCAACTGGTGGGAGGCGTACCACCTGTTGATCACCCGCTACTACGAAGGCGTCGGCGGGACCCGGCCGTACAGCTACTGGGTGTGGGCGAACCTGGCCTGCACCGCGCTGCTCGTGGGCCCGGCGACGGCGGCGGGGCTGCGACGCGCGGGCACCGCTTCCGCACGTCCCGAACTCCGGGACCTCCGGGGCGGTTTGCGCACTGCCGCACCCGAACACCGCCTCGCCCTGCTCGTGTTCGCCGCTCTGCTCGCCCTCCTCGTCGCCGATCTCTCCGGCATGAGCAAGGCGGAGACGGAACGCATCTGGCTGCCGTTCGCGATGTGGCTGCTCCCCGCCTGCGCGTTCCTTCCCCGGCCCCGCGCCTGGCTCGCCGCACAGGCCGTGCTGGCCCTGCTCATCAACCACCTGCTGCTGACGGGCTGGTGACAGTGAACCGGGCAAGCTCGGGAGGCTGTGCAGGGCGGTCGTCGCGCGCTTCACCACTCCACCCCTCGTCACCGGTGACTCAGCCGACCGCCCCTGGCAGGCGTACGGGCCCTGGGAGTCGAGCAGTAACGCCTGTGGTGGGTGGCGTCGTCATGGATCCGTGGTCGGCGTCTTCACGTCGGGCGGCTGGTGTCGTGCAGCGATGCCGCTGGGTCGGCCCGCCGACGCCGCCGCAGCCAGTCGCCGACTTCCCCGATGGCGACGAGAAATGCGGACGAGGCCGTGCACTGGGCGAGTGAGGCGGGTTGGTCGAGCATCGCACCCAGGGACCAGAAGATGACGGCGATCAGCATCCACCAGACGACGAGCGAGACGGCGAGGCGCAGCAGGCTTTGCCGGCCGGTCACGTGGTGGCGTTCCTGGTTCGGCGTGGGGCAAGGGCTGCGTACGTGCAGCCCACCGCAGCTACGACACCTGCGGCTGCCGTAGCGACCAGGATGATCAACGACGGAGCGTCGGCCAGGCGCGGGATCGCGTTGAGGGGGGCGGCGGAGTAGAGAGCGAGCAGGGCCCAGCCACGCGGGCGCATGGGAGCCAGCCAGTACCGCAGATGACGGGGTATCCGGCCAGTGACCAGGGCCAGCCCGGCCGGGAACAACGTGAGCGAGAAGAAGACGAGACCGGTCCAGTGCCAATTCATGGGTGCGAGGGCTCCTGTGGTGGGCGGGACAGGGTCAGGCAAGGCGTACGGCGCAGGTCGCAACAGCGTCCGCAGCCGACGTGGCGTGGCCGGGACAGGCCGCGCGACGCCTCGTCCGAACGACGCGTCGGGACTGCCCGAGACCACCCCGCACCTACGGCGCAGGCCCAGGGTCCTAGTCATGGTCATGGGCGACGCCTGCCGCCGTGGACCAGATGAGCGGTGAGCGCCCCGATGAGCAGGCCCCAGGCGAGAGAAGCGAGGCCAGCCTGGTTCCAACCGAGCAGGATGACGGCACCCAACACCGTCGTTCCGGCGACCACAGCCTGGCGGTTGGCGACAAAAGCCCACTGTTCGCGGGCGCTGCCCGGGCGCTGCAGCTCGCCGAGCGCTGCTCTGATCACCAGTGCAGCAGCCAAGATCGCGGGTGCCAGGAGGGAGGTGTCGGCGGCCATCAGCCGGGCCTCCCGTCGTACCGGTCCGCCCGCGGGGAGGTTGGAGGTACCTGCTCGTATGCATCCGGTATGCCGTCAGCTTCCGCGTGGGTGTGTTGCTCCTCGTGCCCGCACTGGTAGAGGCGGGCGTGTCCGCGCAGGAGCGGCGCCGAAAGGAGGGCGGAGGCCAGAGAGACGAGGAGAACAGTGGCCTTGCCGTGCTCACCCCGCGCGGCCTGGGGCAGGCCGGTTCCCCGAGGACGAGTTCTCGTTTGAACTCGACTCCGGCGACCGGAAACAACGCAGTCAGCAACCCGCCCGCCGGCCGATGGCCGCAGCCAGGCCGAGCCGGAAGCCCGATACACCGAAGCGGACGTCGCGTATCGGCTCATCCGCACTGCGCAAGGACCTGTTCCCCCCGTACCCGAGCCGTCGCTACGGCGACCGGCAGCACCAGGCCGCCGGCTCTGTCCGTACGCGAGGCGCGAGAGACGGCCAGCCACTCGCGGGGAGACGACAACGCCCAGCAACAGCGGGCACCAACGCGCAGTGGCCATGGCAGCAAATCCTCCGGGACATCGGCGACATCGGGCACACGGCCCCTTCACGCCGACCAGACTTCCCGGCACACCTCGCATCACTTGACGCGTTCTTTGCACACTATCGCCGGCAGCCCTTCGTGCCCAGCCCGCGCCCGCCACCGACCGCTCTGCGGTATCGGAACAGAGAGCCTGGGGCTGGGGCCCACGGGGACCATGAGGCAGGTGCCTCGCGCCGGTCGGACGGCCTGACGGGTCGTGATCGTCACGCCGCAGCACGGCTCGAAGGCTGCCCGAGAGACCCAGGATGAAGCACCAGGTACAGACAGCGGGCTCGCGTCGGCCGTACCCTGCCGGCGGCCGGGGCGTGCAGGTGGTCAGCGGTCGAGCACCGGTCCTGCGGTGTCCAGCGCGGCGCCGACATGGTCGGCCAGGCTCACGGCCACGAGCCGCGCCTGTAGCGGTGGCGGCGGCGTGCCGGGCTCCGGCCGCATCATGAACCGGCCGAGGTAGCGGCCTCCGACCGAGGCGCGCAGTTCGATCTCCTCATCGGGCCAGCCGTCCTTGTCCAGGTCCCAGTGGGCCCGGGCGACGGTCAGCATGCCGTCCTGTTCCAGACGGGGGTGCCTGCCCAGCAGTGTCCCGTGTTCGAAGCGGCAGCCGCGCAGCCCCAGGATCTCGACGAGTTGCAGCCGTACCTGGTCCACGACGGCATACGGCGAGGCTCCGGCCTGGACCATGCTCGCCGTCTCGTGGATCCGCGCCAGATGAGCCGCGTCGGTGACGGTGACCAGCTTCAGGGTGCGGGCGTGGGCGGCCAGTTGGGAGACGGCCACGCCCACCGCCAGCAGCAGGAGCGTGGTGATGATGTCGTCGCTGTCGGCGATGGTGAACCGCTGGTAGGGACGGGTGAGGAAGAAGTCGAACCACGCGGCCGCCGACAGCGCGGTCACCACCCCGGCCGTCCGGCTGCCCAGCGCGGCGACCGCGACGACGACCACCACGAGGATCAGCGCCAGGTTCGCGGACGTCATACGGGGGCGGACCGGAGCCAGAGCGAGGGCGACGACGAACGGAGCCAGCAGGGCGGCTGCCAGAGCGATCCGGTCGCGCAGGGCGATCCGCATGATCCACCACCTCACGGAAGCGAGGGGCGGCCCATGCCCGAAGAGGCCGCCCATACGGGCGCGACGCGTCACTGCGCCGACGAGGCAAGAATCCCTCTGCCGCTCTCTCCCGGCCAGCACCGCGCACGATCTTGACGGACTTCTGACGCCGCTCGCCCGAGGCCATCAGGCGACCGGGAATCCTGATGCGCCCCTAACCCTTGAACGACGGGCATTTTGAGGTGACAACACGAGTGGAGCGCCAGGAAGAGGCCGCGCCATGCGCTGCGACCACACACAGCTGCCGCCGACAGCTCCGGTGCGGGTCGACGGTCCGACCCACCCGCGCCGACGCGGGCTGACCGCCCACAGGGAGGACGGCGCTACACGCTCGGCGTTCCCCGGCAGAGCACCACCCGGCTCACCCCTGTGACGTGCACCCTTGACTTCCTTTGCATAATGCAAAGGCATGAAAGGGGAAGCGATGAGTGCCATTCCGGCAGCAAGGGACGAGCAGCACGTGCCCAGCACCGCACCGAGGGGTCTCCCGCCAACACCGAAGATCGCGGGACTACGGAGCGCCCCTTGGGGCCTGATGGCGCTTGCCGTGGTGGTGGGCGCCGGAGCCGGGGCGGGCTCGGTGGTCTTCCGTTGGTGCATCAAGACGTTCACCCGTCTGTTCTCCGGCCATGCCGACTATGCGGCATCTCCCGGTGCGAGCAATCCGCACGTGCCGTGGCTGGGCCCGTACTTCGTGCTCCTGGCGCCGGTGGTAGGTGGTCTGCTGTACGGGCCGCTGGTGAACCGGTTCGCCAAGGAGGCGCGTGGGCACGGGGTGCCCGAGGTGATGCTGGCCGTCGCCCAGCGCGGCGGGCGGATCAGCCCCAAGGTCGCCGTCGTCAAGACGCTCGCCTCGGCCCTGTGCATCGGCTCGGGCGGGTCGGTGGGCCGGGAGGGGCCGATCGTGCAGATCGGCTCGGCGCTCGGCTCCACCCTCGGCCGCGTGACGAAGGTGACCGAGGGCCGGATGAAGCTGCTGGTCGCATGTGGCGCGGCGGGCGGCATCGCGGCAACCTTCAACGCACCGCTGGCCGGCGTGTTCTTCGCCATGGAGCTGATCCTGGGCACCTTCACCGCTGAAGCCTTCGGTGCCACCGTGCTGGCCAGCGTGACCGCGAGCGTCATCGGACGGGCCACGTTCGGCAACGCCGCCTTCCTGAGCCTCCCCGACTTCCACGTCGACCACCTCGCCCAGTACGGCCTGTTCGCCGCACTCGGCGTCGGCGCCGCCGTGGTGGGGGTGGGCTTCTCGCGGTTCCTGTATCTGATCGAGGACGTCTGCGACTGGGTCTGGCGCGGCCCGGAGTGGCTGCGCCCGGCCGCCGGCGGGCTGGCCCTCGGCCTGCTCCTGCTGGCCCTGCCGCAGATGTACGGTGTCGGCTACCCCGTGCTGCAGAACGCGACCGAGGGCGGTTACGCAGTCGGCTTCCTGTTCATGTTGCTGGCGGGCAAGATGCTCGCGACCAGCCTCACGATCGGGATCGGCGGCTCCGGCGGGGTCTTCGCCCCCAGCCTGTTCATCGGGGCGATGCTCGGCTCGGCGTACGGCATCGGTGTCCACCACCTGCTGCCCCATTCCGCTGGCGCGGTCGGCGCGTACGCCCTGGTCGGCATGGGTGCCGTGTTCGCCGGCGCGGCCCGGGCTCCGATCACCGCCGTGGTGATCCTCTTCGAGCTGACGGGCGAGTATTCGATCATCCTGCCGCTGATGCTGGCGATCGTGCTGGCCACCGCCACCAGCCGACTGCTGTCCCACGACACGATCTACACGCTCAAGCTGCGCCGTCGCGGCATCGATCTGGAGGGCCCCGCGTCCGGCGCCCGGCTCGGTGGGCAGCGGGTCGCCGACGTCATGGAACCGCTGCCCTCGGCCCTGTCCGCGTCCGTCGGGCTCGGCGACGCGGCCGACCTGTTGAGTTTCTCCGGCCATGGCGCACTGCCGGTACGGGACGCCTCGGGACGCTACCTCGGCATGGTCACCGCCCAGGCGGTCGCCGAGGCGTTGGCCGAGCAGCCGGACGGAGCACCCACACAGGTCGGCGAACTCGCCGAACCGCCGGCCTCCGTCACGGCCGACGAGCCGTTGGCCACGGCCCTGCACCACCTGGTGTCCGCGAGCGGCACGGGCGTGCCGGTCCTGGAGGGGGAGAAGGGCGAACCGGTCGGCTGGCTCAGCCACCAGAGCGCGCTGCGCGCCCTGCACTCGACAGCACCGGCCACCGCGTAGCCGACCGCTCGCGGCTGCCGTTTCTCCGGCCCGCCCCAGCACTCCGATGATCGCTTTCGGTCACGGCGTCGGGCATCCATGACTCCCGGACCCACCAAGAGCTTGGCATAGTGCAATCTTTACCTGGAGCAAGGGTTTCCTTTCCGTTGCGGACCCGTACCTGCCGACGTACCCGCTGTCCGCCCCAGGAGGCACGATGCCCATCTCGCGCAGCACGCTCGGAACCGTCTTCGTGGGCGGAGCCCTGAGCGTCACGCTCGCCGCCCTGGCCTACCCGAGCATGCTCGGCGTCCAGAACGTGTCGACCAACCCGGCGCGCGTGATCGCCAACACCCAGTGGGGCCCACTCACCGAGGCCGACCGCAACTTCGTCGTCTTCGTCCGCTCCGCCGGACTATGGGAGGGCCCCTCCGGAGACCTGGCCATGAAGAAGGGCACGACCGCGGCCGTGCGCGAGGCAGGCCGACACCTGGTCATCGGGCACGCCGCACTCGACGCCTCCTGCCGGAAGATCGCCCCCGAGCTGAACATCACCATCCCCAACCAGCCCACCCCGCAGCAGCAGGGCTTCCTAGCGACATTCCAATCGGACACGGGCAAGCAGTTCGACACCGACTTCGCCAACACCCTGCGCATCACCCACGGCTCGATCTTCAACACCATCGCCAAGATCCGCTCCACCACCAAGAACACCCTCGTGCGCGCACTGGCCGACCAGGCCAACGACGTGGTCCTGGACCACATCACCCAGATGGAGAAGACCGGACTGGTCAACTTCGACCAGGTCAACTTCCAGGAGACGACCCCGCCGAAGCTGCCCGCCAGCCAGGTCACACCACCGGTGCCGCAACCGGGAGCACCCATGGTCACCCTCACCGTGCCTCCCGGACTGCCGACCGACGGAGTACCCACCGGCCCGGCGGACCCCGCCACGACACCCTCACCGTCCGCCTCCCCCACCACCGGATGACCCCACCCATGTGACGCACACCACTCGGCAGCATGCAACATTTACCCAGAGCAATGATCGAATGCTCCGGCCTGTCCGTACCCCCTGGCATACGAGCCGCTCACACCTGGAGGCCGCATGCCCATCTCCCGCAACATCGCAGGAACCGTCTTCGTGGTCGGCGCCCTGGGCCTGACCCTCAGCGCCCTCGCCTACCCCGCGATGCTCGGCGTGCAGAACACCTCCGGCAACCCCTCACGCATCATCGCCAACACCCGCTACGGCCCGCTGACCGAAGCCGACCGCGACTTCGTCGTCAAGGTCCGCGCCGCCGGACTGTGGGAGTACCCCCTGGGCGAACTGGCGCTCAAGAAGGGCTCCACGGAGGAAATGCGGGAGGCCGGCCGGCACCTGATCGTCGGGCACGCCGGCCTCGACGAGCTGTGCCGCAAGATCGCGCCCGAGCTGAACATCACCCTGCCCAACCAGGCCAGCCCTCAGCAGCAGCAGTTCGTGGCGACCTCGGCGGCCCAGTCGGGCACACAGTTCGACACGACGGCCGCCAACATCATGCGCGTCACCCACGGCCAGATCTTCCCGGCCATCGCCAAGATCCGCGCCACCACCACGAACACCATGGTCCGTGCGCTCGCCGACCTGGCCAACGACACGGTCCTGGACCACATCACCGTGCTGGAGAAGACCGGCGTGGTCAACTTCGACCAGGTCAACTTCCAGCAGAGCACCCCGCCCAAGCTGCCCAAGGACCAGGTCACCCCGCCCCCTCCGCAGGCCGGTGCACCCCTCGTCGCCCTCACTCCCCGCCCCGACCTGAACGTCAACACCGCCTCGCCCACCCCCAGCCCGACGGCTGGGTGATCAACGGTGCGCGGTAGCGCCCCGGCCAGAAGACGTCAGGGCGGTGGAAGGCGCGGAGAGCCGGTAGGAGCGGACGACGGCGATCACACTCGCGGTCACGAGGGCGACGGCCCACGGGGCCAGGTCACGCAGCGCTTCCGCCGTCCCGGCGCCTGCTTCCATCCCGCGCGGTGCCACGCGCCCCTCGGGGTCGTAGACGACGGTGAGTGCGTCTCCCGGGAGGGTCGTCCACGTGCAGCCGCGCCAGATGCGCACCGTAAGCGGCGAGCCGTCCCGGTGAGCCACCGCGCACAGGTAATGGCCGCGTCCGCCATCTGCTGCCCGGCTGGTCTCGACCGACGTCACCACCACGGGCTGCACCAGTCCGCGTTCCATCAGCACGACGCCCGCGGCGGCCTGCGGCGCCTGGAGGGCGAGGCACACACCGAGCAGCGCCACGATGCCGACCAGCGCACGTCCCACGCCCACGACCGACAGGTACAGGGCGAGGGCTGCGGCACACACGAGGCCCGCCTCGCCGCCGGCCAGGGAGGACTTCCCCGTCCACGCCCCGAAGAGCGTCGCAGCGATGATCGCGGCGGCACCGAGGACTCCCGCAAGGAGCCCTTCGCCGACCAGCCGGCGGGGCGGCGTCCCGACGAACTCCGCGGGCCCCCACACCGACGTACGCAGATGCGCCATGAGGTGCGACTCGGCAGGTGCCCTGAACCGGCGCCATCCGCGCATTCCCCTGCACCCCTTGTGTCGTTCCCGGTCCGTCGGCGACCGCCCATGGTCCCGCCGCGGCGACGCGACCGCCCTGCCTCTGACCGGACACGTCCGCCCGGCGCCCGTTGCCGGAATCCGGCAGCGGAGCGCCCCGCCTACCATTTCCTTGCATTATGCAAAAAATGTCGGGCACGGAGAAAGGCCGACCGCCCGAAAATGCACGGAACAGCCGCAAACCGTCACATGTCGTGCGCCAGCGCGCCGTCCACGACCCATCCGAGCGGGTGCGGCTCCGGGTCGTCCGCGGCGGGGGCCGGGGGCTCTCCGCCCGCCTCGTTGAAGGCGTTGAGGGCTTCGACGAGCGCCAGCCGCTGGGTCGGCCGGAGCCGTGCGACGACGGCGGCGATCTCGGTACGGCGCCGAGCGGTGACGTCCTCGACCGTGCGTCGACCTTCCTCGGTGAGCTGCAACATCGTTTCGCGACGGTTGCCGGGGTTGGTCTGCCGGTCGGCCAGACCGGCGGCGATCAGCCGGTCGACCATGCGCATGGCCGTCGAGGGCGCCACCTGGAGCAGCTCGGCGAGCGCGACCAGTTTGGTGGCACCCCGGGTGGACAACACGACCAGCATCCGGAACTGCGGCAGGGTCACCCTTTCCTCGACAGCGGCGAGCGAGCGCGCGGAGACCGCCACCAGCAGCCGGGACGCGGTCAGCACCGCCCGGGTGACCTCGTCGACATCGTCCATGGCCCCCGTTGGGGTCTCTCGCTCCGGCATGTGTCCTTTCTACCGTGCCGAAGTCGCTGCTCACTCACGTGATGGGAACAGATTTTCCTTCCCCGTGACCGTGGTAGCGCAGCAGGAGCATCGCGGCGTCGTCGTGCAGCGGCCCGGCAGCGTGCCGCACCAGGTCCTCGCGCAGGGCCTCCAGAGCACGGTGCGCGTCGGGTTCCTTGAGCAGGTCCGCCCTCTCGCCGAGGGGGTAGAAGGAGCCGCCCGCGTCGCGGGCCTCGCTGACCCCGTCGGTATACAACAGCAGCTGCTCGCCGGGCGTGAAGTCCACCCGATAGGGCTTCGGGCCCTCGATCCCCTGTGCACCCAGACCCAGCGGCAGGGCGTACACGGGCGGCTGCGGGAAGTCGGAGGCGCCGTCCTGGCGTACGACCATGGGAGCCGGATGACCGTAGTTGAGGAAGACGACCACACCGTCCGAGCCGATCTCCGCGAGAACCGCGGTGACGAACTTCTCACCCTCCAACTCCCGGGCCACACTGCGCTCCAGGCGTTCCCCCACCCCGACCAGGTCGGCTTCGTCGTGCGCCGCCTCCCGGAAGGCACCAAGCACCACGGCAGCCGTCTCCACCGCTGCCAGCCCCTTGCCCTGCACATCCCCCACGATCACCCGGATCCCGTGCGGCGAGGCAACCATCTCGTACAGGTCACCGCCGATACGCGCCTCCGCGACCGCCGAGGTGTACGACACCGCCGCCTGCAGCGGACCCGCGGTCCGCGGCACCGGCCGCAGCAGCACCCTCTGGGCCACCTCCGCGATCGACCGCACACTGGCCAGCTCCGCCTCTCTGCGGGAGCGCATCACGGCCGCCGCGATGCCGGCGCCGGTCACGCCCGCCACCGACACCATCGCGGTGAAGCCCCTGCGCTCCTCGAAGAGCCCGTCGTACAGCCCGAGCCCCACGCATAGGACCAGGGCCACGGAGCCGATCAGCGCCGTACGCCGCCACCCGCCGGCAAGCCCGGAGAACGCCGGCCCCAGCGAGACCAGGGGCAGAAATCCCACTCCCGGACCGGCAACGACGTCCGCAGCGGCCACCACGGCCATCGCCGCCACCGGCATCCAGGACAGCACCGCGGAATCGGGCGCCGTCCCGCCCACGCCCATATCGTCCTCCAGCGGTGCGGCAGCGCGTAAGAGCCGCCTCTTCGTTTCTGGCACAGACACACCTCCCCGCCTTTAGACTATGCAAAGGTTTCTGGGGCGAAACAGCCCTCGCCCCGGCCTTTTAGCCGACAGAGGCCGCAAGCCGCCGCGTCCGACCCTCCGGAAGGCGAAGATGTCCCACAGACAGAGCAGACCGCACCGGCCCCAACTCCCCACCGGGTGGCGACGTTTCGGCGCCTGGCTGCCGATCCTCCTCTTCCGCGGCGGGCTGGGACGGGCCTTCGGCAAGCGGCTGCTCCTGCTGCACCACACCGGCCGCGTCAGCGGACTCGACCGTTGCACGGTCCTCGAAGTGGTGGAGCACGACGCGGCCCACGTCAGCTGGATCGTGGCCTCCGGCTTCGGTCCGATGGCGGACTGGTACCGCAACCTGCACGCTGAGCCGAAGACCGTCATCCAGGTCGGCAACCGCCACCGCGCCGTCACGGCACAATTCCTCACGCCGGACGACGGCGCCGAGATCATGGCGGGCTACGCACAACGGCACCCCCGGACCGCACAACGCCTGTGCACATTCATGGGGTTGCCCGGCGACGGGAGTGAGGCCGGCTTCCGTGACGCCGGCCGCAGCATCCCCTTCGTGCGCCTGGATGCCGACACCGATCCCCGACTGCCCTGACCCACGGTGCGCTCATCGCCGGGCCGGGAGACCGAACACGGCCAAGCGCCCCGGGATCGGCCCGGGGCGCTGTTCCACGGCAGCCGCTTCCCATACCGCGGCGGCACCCTCTCGGGCGCCGAACAAGACCAGAGTCACGCATGACACGGCCGGGGCGGCAGCATGCGCCCGCCATGTCAGAGTCTCGTAAGACGCAGGCACCCTCAGGAGAGTGGCAGCAACGCGGCCGGGCCGAGACCTTTACCCGAAGCGCTGGCGAACTGATTTTGCACTGTGCAAGAATCATATCGGGGGCCGAGCCGACGGCCGACAAGCACCCGGCGCCCAGGAGTGACCGGCATTTGTCAGGGGTTTGGGTGGCACACCGGCCGTCGGCGGCCCCGTCATGCAGCCGCGCAGGGCGTGGACATCGCCTTCCACGGAACCCGCGACCGGCCCTCGGTGAGCGAGTGGGCCGCCTCCAGAGGGAGATGAGAGTCCCACCCTGCGTGCGCCGGTCAACCGGCCATGGCCGCCAGGACTAGCGCAACAGCCGCACCGCACAGCAGCACCACAAGCGGCCATGCCGGCCAGCCGCGCCCAGTACGCCTGCGCCACAGCACCAGCCACAGCGCACACGCCGCCACGAACACGACCGTCACACCGCTCAGCTCTCCGTCCCGCCACGCCACCCGCACGGCGCCAGGGTCAGCACCCCATACAAGGAGCGCAACGAGGACACCCACGGTCAGCGCACACACCGCTTCCAGCAGCCTGCTCATACGGTGCCCTTCTTCTCCGGCGTCTCCGTCAGGTCAGTGCGCGGGCGGAACGGACGCCTCGACCTCGACGGTCTCCGTCTTGTGGCCTTCTACGTCCATGCTGGTGGACCGCACCCGGGGCTCCTTCGCACGGGACAGCCGGGGCGAGTCCCCGACCCGGTCCGAGACGCGGCTCCGCCACACCCTCTCGCGCGGACCCAAGTGAGATCCGGACCGCACTCGTACGGGGCCAGGGCGCCGGCCTCCTTGCGTCCTAGCCCACCTCGTACGGCTCCTCGGCAGTGCTCTCCTTGGTGCCTCCCGTGTCCGCCGCAACGGCGGTCTTGTCGCGCCTGCGTCCGGTCAGGCGGGTGGCCAGGGGCTCGGTGTAGCGGGCGGTGAGCGGGCCGACGATGACCAGGATCAGTACGTACGCGGTGGCCAGGGGGCCGAGGGAGGGTTCGATGCCGGCGGTGACGGCGAGTCCGGCGATGACGATGGAGAACTCGCCCCGGGCGACCAGCGTGCCGCCCGCCCGCCAGCGGCCCTTCGCCGAGATCCCCGCGCGCCGGGCCGCCCAGTACCCCGTGGCGATCTTCGTGCCGGCGGTGACGGCCGCCAGGGCCAGCGCGGGCAGCAGGACCGGCGGGATGCTCGCCGGGTCGGTGTGCAGGCCGAAGAAGACGAAGAACACGGCGGCGAACAGGTCCCGCAGCGGGGAGAGCAGGTTGTGCGCGCCCTCCGCGGCCTCCCCGGACAGGGCGATGCCGACCAGGAACGCGCCCACGGCGGCCGAGACTTGGAGCTGCTGGGCGAGACCGGCCACCAGCAGGGTCAGGCCCAGGACGACCAGCAGCAGCTTCTCCGGGTCGTCGCTGGAGACGAAGCGGGAGATGTGGCGGCCGTAGCGGACCGCGACGATCAGCACGAGTGCCGCGGCGCCGAGCGCGACGGCCAGGGTCAGGCTGCCTGCCGCGAGGCCCGTGCCGGCCAGCAGGGCGGTGATGATCGGGAGATAGACGGCCATGGAGAGGTCTTCCAGGACCAGGACGCTGAGGATGACGGGGGTCTCGCGGTTGCCCAGGCGGCCCAGGTCGCCGAGAACCTTGGCGATGACACCGGAGGAGGAGATCCAGGTGACCCCGGCCAGCACCACCGCGGCGACCGGTCCCCAGCCGAGCAGCAGCGCCATCGCGGCACCGGGCAGGGCGTTGAGGGCGGCGTCGACGAGACCGGCGGTGTACTGGGTCTTGAGGTTGGAGACGAGATCGCTGGCCGAGTACTCCAGGCCGAGCATCAACAGCAGCAGGATGACGCCGATCTCGGCGCCGATGGCGACGAACTCCTCGCTCGTGCCCAGCGGGAGCAACCCGCCCTCGCCGAAGGCCAGTCCGGCCAGCAGATAGAGGGGTATCGGGGAGAACTGGAAGCGCGCGGCGAACCGGCCCAGCAGTCCCAGGGCCAGGATGATCGCGCCGAACTCGATCAGGAACCTCGCGGAGGAATGCACCGGTTCACTCCCGCCCGAGTATCGCCGCGGCCGCCTCGACGCCCTCGCGCGTGCCGATCACGATCAGGGTGTCCCCGCCGGCCAGCCGGAAGTCCGGCGTGGGAGACGGCACGGCCTCGGCCCGGCGCAGTACGGCCACGATCGAGACGCCGGTCTCGGTGCGCATCCGGGTCTCGCCCAGCACCCGGCCGTTCCAGTACGAGAGCGCCGACAACTGGACGCGCTCCGCGACCAGTCCAAGTTCCGTGGTGGACAGCAGATTCGGGCTGTGGTGCGAGGGCAGCAGGGCGTCGATGAGCGCCGTGGTCTCCCCCGCGGTCAGCCGTACCGACAGGGCGCAGGCGTCCGGATCGTCCGTGCGGTACGCGTTCAGCGTGCGCTCGCCGTCCCGGTGCGCGACCACCGACAGACGGCGCTGCTCACGCGTCGTCAGGTCGTACCGGACACCGATCCCCGGCAACGGCGTACTGCTCACGCGTGGAGTACCCATGTGTGTGTCTCCCTGTCCTCTCTGTCGGAATCCGATGCGATGGCCCTGCTCAGGCCAGTGCGAAGTAGCGCAGCCACACGTAGCCGAGCGAGATGGCCACGGTGACAGCCGTGACGATCAGGCCGTACTTGGTGAACTGCCAGAAGGTGATGGGCTGTCGGTTGCGTTCGGCGATGCCGAGGACGACGACGTTCGCGGAGGCGCCGATGGCGGTGGCGTTGCCGCCGAGGTCGGCGCCGAGGGCGAGGGCCCACCACATGACGTGGTCGCCGGCGCCGCCCATGTTGTGGACCAGGTCGCTGGTGATGGGCGCCATGGTGGCGACGTACGGGATGTTGTCCACGACCCCGGACAGCACGGCGGAGGCACCCAGCATGGTCAGGGAGCCACCGAGTTCGTTCGTGCCGATCGCGTCCGCGAGCGCCTTGGAGACCTCGTCGATCACACCGGTGTCGATCAGGCCGCCGATCATGATGAACAGGCCCGCGAAGAAGGCGAGCGTGGGCCACTCGACCTCGGCGAGGACCTCACCCGTCTCGGCCGTGGAGACGGCGACGAGCAGCCCGGCGCCCAGCAGCGCGACGATGCTCGGCTCGTAGTGCAGCACCGGGTGCAGGACGAAGCCCGCCACCACCAGGGCCAGCACGACCAGCCCCTGGACCAGCAGCCGCGGGTCCTTGATGGCCTCGCGCTCCTCCAAGGCCATGATCTCGGCAGCGCGGTCCTCGTCGTACACGAACGTCTTGCGGAACATCACCCGGCACAGCACGACCAGGACGACGACGAGCAGCGCGGACAGCGGGGCGAGGTGGACCAGGAAGTCGTTGAAGGTGATCCCGGCCCGGCTGGCGATGATGATGTTGGGCGGATCGCCGACCAGGGTCGCAGTGCCGCCGATGTTCGAGGCGAACACTTCGGCGATCAGGAACGGGGCCGCGGGCAGGGCGAGGCGTTCGCAGACCAGCAGCGTCACCGGGGCGATCAGCAGGACCGTGGTGACGTTGTCCAGCAGGGCGGAGGCGACCGCCGTGATGACGACGAGCATGGCCATCACCCGGAAGGGCTGGGCGCGGGCGCGTTTCACGGCCCAGATGGCCAGGTACTCGAACATGCCGGTCTTCTTCAGTACGCCGACGATCATCATCATGCCCATGAGCAGGAAGATGACGTTCCAGTCGATGCCGGAGTCCTCGGAGTAGAACGCCGAGACGTCGTCGGTCGCCCCGATCGCCAGCATCAGGCCCGCGCCGCCCAGGGCCACGGCGACGCGGTGGATCTTCTCGCTGATGATCAGGGCGTACGCGCCGACGAAGACGACGATCGACGCCCAGCTGTGCCAGTCGTTCACGGTCCTCCGGTTGCCGAGAGTGCTTGGGGTGACGTGTGCGTGAGGGCGTCCGTGTCGCCACTTCCGTCCGGGATGCCTGCCAGGTCCTCGACGTCGAAGGCGCGGGCGATCGGAACGTCCGTGGAGCTGTGGGCGACGATCGAGAAGGCGATGCACACCGCGATGAGCGTGAACGCCTGCTCGGCCTGCGGGATGCCGGACTGCAGTACCAGCAGCCCGTAGACGACCGAGGCGAAGCCCTTCGGGCCGAACCAGGCCGCCACGAGCTTCTCCCGCCGGGAGATGCCCGTGCCGAGCAGGGACAGCAGCAGCGATGCCGGGCGGATCAGAAAGATCGCGAGGATCACCGCCGCGTACCCGCCGAACGACAGGGCACCGAACAGCTTCGGAGTCAGGAGCGCGCCGAAAACGAGAAGCGCCGCGAACTTCGCCAGTTCCGCGAGCGCTTCGCCGAGCGGCTCGAAGGACGCCTTCGCCTCCGGCGAGAGGTGGGCGAGGACCGCGCCCGCCGAGAAAGCGGCCAGGTAGGGGTTGGCATGGGTGAGGTGGCAGGCCGCGTACAGGATGATGCCGCTCGCCAGCGGGAGCAGCGGCTGGAGTTTCGCCTCCGCGCCCAGCAGCCGGAACCGCACCAACACATTGACCAGCAGGGGCAGTACGACACCGAAGGTCAGGCCGAGCAGCAGCTCGACCGCGATCTTCCCGGGGGACGCCTCGGCGCTGCCCGCGGTGGGACCGGCGGCGGCGATAAGGAGCAGGACGACGGGGAGGGCGAGTCCGTCGTTGACTCCGCTCTCCACGTTCAGCAACTGCCGCAGCTTGGCGGGGACTTCGGTGCGCCCGACGATCGCCGAGGCGAACACCGGGTCGGTCGGCGCCAGCACGGCGCCCACCAGGAACGATGTCGTCCAGTCCAGGCCCACCAGGTAGTGGGTGACCAGTGCCATGAAGACGAAGGCGAGGGGCATGCCCAGCCCGAGGGCGCGCGCCGGGTTCCTCCAGTGGGCGCGCAGCTTCGGCAGCGAAACGTGCATGCCGTCGGTGAACAGCACCGCGACCAGGGCGAGATCCGCCGTCACGGAGACGATCTCGCTGTCGGGGGTGATGTGGATCAGGCCGAGAAAACCGTCGCTGACAAGCGCGCCCCCGGCCAGGAAGAGGAAGGACGTGGACAGCACCGTGCGGGCCGCCAGGCCCGACAACAGCACCGCCACCAGCAACGCGACACCGAACACCGCCACCAGCACCATGCCGAGTACCCCCGATCGGAAGAGAGAGCGATCCCCTGCTCGCCGACCAGGCTTCCCGGCACACCGCTGGAAACCTTACCGGTTCTTGACGCGTCTTTAACAGACTGTTGCCAGGCACCGCTGGATGCACGGTCTTGCCGGTTTCCGGCAAGGAGCAAGGCGCGCCGGATGGTGCCGCCCTTCTTGTCGGACACCGCCACCCGCGTGGCTGCCCACGGAACGTACGCCTAGGCTGACCACCAGGTGTGCCGGGAAGTCTGGTCGGCGATCGGCCCTCCTCTGCCCTCGGAGCCCCGCATGCCGCACTCCCCCGCAGGTCACGGACCTCACGAGCGCCACCGTCTCCGGGAGATCGGACACCGCCTACGGAACGCCCTGCTGCACCCGACCGTCAGCGTGATCTCCGACGGGGACCGCGTCGTTCTGCGCCTCGCGGGGGAAATCACCTCACGCAACGCGAAGAAAGTCGGCGAATGCCTACGAGAGGGCCTCGACGCCCGTCCCGGTGTCCTCGAAGTCGATCTCGGCCGGGTGACCTACCTCAGCAACGACGGGGGCGCGGCGTTCTTCCGGGCACTGCGGGCGCCACGCCCGCACGGCACCCTGGTGACCGTGACGCACGCGAGTGCCCGCGCCCGGACCACGCTCACCCAATTGGGCCTGGCTCGCCTCATCGACATCCGTACCGACTCGGACCGGGACGAGCTCTGACCCCGGAAGTCAGCAGGAAGCGGCGGCGAGCAGCCGTTCCAGCAGATGGGAAGCAGTGATCACGCCGAGCAGACGCACGCCCGCCCCGTCCTTCTCCACGACGGCCACCAACGGGCTGCGCACCTGCGCCATCTGAGCGGCGACCTCCAGCGCGGTGTCGTCCGGCGCGGCAACGGCGGGCGGTGGCGTGCTCTTCGACAGGCAGTCGCGCACCTTGCGGCCCGCCAGCGCCTCGCACAGCCGGTCGGCATGGCGCTCGTCGACCACCGCCGCGAGGGTCGGGTCCTCGACGACATAGGCCGGCACCAGGATCTTGACCATCTGGGAGGCGGGCAGGATCGCCTTCGGCGCTCCCCGTTCGTCGACCACCAGCAGCGCGGGGAGCCGCTGTTCGGCCATCAGCCGCGCGGCGTCCAGAGCGTCGCTGTCAAGGCCGACCGTTTCGTACTCCACCGCCAGGTCACGCGCGCGCACGCTCGGCTCCTGTCTCACGCTCGATGCACCGACTGCCGGCCTGTCCGGTCGTCCACCGCAACGGCAGGCTGGTCGTACGAGCACGATACAACCGACGGCTCAGGACGTACGTCCTGCGGACTAGCCCGCATCCGCCGTCGGTCCCCGCGAACCAGCACGGCCGTACCGAACGCCACAATCACCAGGGCGGCGGCAAGCGGCGCGAGGTAGTACGCCATCACCGCTCCTCCCATCCCGCTGCATCCCAGGCGTCCAGGTCAGTGGGGTTCACGGCATACGTCCTTAGGCATGAGGAGAGTTGACGTGCGAGGCACGCGGACGTGGCCCCGGTGCAGGTGGGCTATGGCTCAGGCGGCGTCATGGTGCGCCGTCGGCCGGGACGGCCCGCGTTCGTCAGGGAAGTGACGGCTCAGCCGCCGCACGCACCGGCGGGTCAGCCGCCAGGCGACGAGCGACGCACCGACTGCCACCACCAGACGCAGCCCCCAGCCGATCGCTCCCGGCGGCGCGAGGACGGCCAGGAGAGCGGTCGCACCGACGCCGAGGACCCAAGCGAGCACCGTGAGCAGAGTGACCGCGACCGCCACCGGCACTCCGCCCATGCCCGAGGCGTCCAGATCGGCGTCCGCGTCGAAGCTGTCCAGGGCCACGAGCCCGACGGCGAGAAGCAGCCAGAAGCACACGGCCACCAGCAGGGCGGCGGTGAACAGGATCATGGGCAGGCCCGTGGCGGCTTCCACGAAGATCCGCATCGCCGACCCCTCCCGCGCTCACCTCGTACTCCGACGGGGCACCGCTCCCCTCCGGGTTCCGGCCCGGCACCGTCTGCCGGTGTCCGGCACCGGAGCCATCCGCAGTGCTCCCCACACACCATGCTGCACGGCCGAGCCCCGCCCTCGCATTGCCGGTTCCCGGCAGCATTCACTAAGGTCTGCATGCCGGTGAGCCGCTAAGAAACCATCACCGATGCATCAAGATCGCGGGGGCCACATGACGAACCGAAGGATTCCCGACCACTACCTGGACGGCTACGCCGAGATCCTCACCGGGGTCTCGGCCACCGGCCGGCGCCTCACCCGGGAGGAGATCGAATCCCGGCGCGCCCTGGGGGAACAGGCCGCCGACGCCGGCCACGGGCTGCGCGACCTCGTCAGCGCACACCTCGTCGCCGCGCGCCTCGCCTGGCCCCGCGCCTCCAGCTCGACCGACATCGCACTCGCCGCCGTAGAGCAGGCGATAGACGCCTTCGCCGAGGGCTACGAACGAGCCCAGCGACTCGCCGTACGACAGGAAGAGGCGGCCCGGCGGGAGTTCATCGACGACCTCCTCTACGGCCGCAGCGACCTGGGCCGCCTCGCCGAACGTGCCGAGCGCTTCGGCCTGCGTCTGTCCCACGCCCATGCGGTCGCTGTCGCCCAGGGCCCCGCCGCCTACGACGAGGGCGACCAGGTGCCCCGGCAGGTGGAGCGCGCGCTCATGGCCCGCTTCGGCGACCGCAGCATCCTGCTCACCACCAAGGACGGCCGCCTGCTGTGCGTCGCCCCCGGCCACCAGGACGAGGTCCTCGCCCACTTCGCCAAGCAGGTGTACGCCGCCACCGACGGCTGTCGCGTCGCCGTCGGGCGTCCACAGCCGGGCGCCGGCGGGGTCGTGCAGTCGTACGAGGAGGCGCTGAACGCCCTCGACCTGGCCGAGCGCCTCGGCCTCGAAGGGCCGGTGCTGCGCGCCGCCGACCTTCTCGTCTACCCGGTGCTGACCCGCGACCGGCAGGCGATGGCCGACCTCGTCCTCGACACCCTCGGACCACTCACCACGGCCCGCGGCGGCGCCGAACCGCTCCTCGACACCCTCACAACCTACTTCGATTCCGGCTGTGTGGCCGCCGAGGCCGCCCGCCGCCTGACGCTGAGCGTGCGCGCCCTGACATACCGTCTGGAACGCATCCACAAGCTCACCGGTGCCGACCCGGCCGACCCCGCCCATCGCTACATGCTCCAGACCGCGGTGATCGGTGCCCGTCTGCTGGACTGGCCCGCTCAGGAGCTCTGAGGGCGATTCGGGCAGGCGGCACCGGCGTTCTCACGGTCGCACCCCAGTGCCTTGGACGGGGTGCCCTGGGCGTCGGTCACGAAGCGCATGTACCAGCCGGTCTGCAGCAGGGCCCCGTGGATCGTGTTCTGCCGGAACTGCTTCGGGACGTTCACCGAGTCCCAGTGCCCGTTCTTCGCCTTGTACTCGGGTCTGTTGATCGCGTACTGGTGGTACTTCTCGCTCCCGAAGCGGTACAGCCACGGCCCGTTCATACCGGCAAGCGCGAGCACCGCCACCGCGCCGACCACGAAACGACGGAGACGTCGACCCGTGCCAAGATTACTCATTTCCTGCATCCCCCCGGAATGTCTGCAGAGACGGCAGATGGTCAGTCGCACGACCCCGCCTTCGTAATTTGCATGACGCAAAGAAGAGTCCAAACCCGTGTAACGGGTGCGATAACCGAACCACTCGCGCACCAGCCGCCCCAGACGTGAAGTGCTCCAGGACGTCCGCGGGAGGACACTGGGATGGGAAACGGGGGCGGGAGCGGGGGTACGCGCGAGGGGGTGTCGACCATGACAGGTACCCGAGTCGGCAGGCTCTGGACCTGGCGCTGGCGCCGGAGTCCGCTCAGGCGCCGCAGCGACCTCGTCGAAGCCTGGATCGTGCTCGCGGCGTGGCTGATCGCGCTGGCTGGGAGCCTCCTCGCAGGGCTGACGGCAGCGGACGCGGTGAAACGAGGGCTCGACCAGCAGCGGGCGGAACGCCGTCCGATCACGGCGGTCCTGACCCAGAAGGCAGCCGGCAGCACGTCGGCACAGGCCGTGGACGACAGCCATGTATGGGCAGGCGTGCGCTGGACCGCTCCAGACGGTTCATCTCGCACCGGCCGCACGGAGGTACGTCCCAGCACACCGAAGGGCACCCCCGTCGCGATCTGGACCGACCGGCAGGGGCAACTCGTGTCGAAGCCGCTCACACCCGGGGACGCGGAGTTCCAGGCGGACTGGACGGGCGCGCTGGCCGCGACGGGCGCGGCCGGATTCGTGTTCGGCGGCGCTCAGCTCGCCCGCGCCGGGCTGGAGCGGCGACGCCTGAGGCAATGGGAGGAGGAGTGGATGCGCGTCGACACCCGCCGGGGCGGGAGGACCGGATGACGCGACGCAGAACCTCTCAACTTCTCAGCTCTTCAACGCCACTTGGGTGGAGCCCGTTGGTCGGGGCACACGGTCGGAGCCGGGCGGTTCGGTGCGCCTGACCGACCGTTGCCGGGACCAACGACCTCGAATCGTGGCACGATGCAAAGGTGAGCCGGAAAGCGGGTCCCCAAGGGAAAACGCGCGCCGGAGGCGGGACACCGGACCGTGTCCGCCCAGCCCCGGACGTCGCGCCGTACGACGAGGGGGCCGACCGTGTCCACCATTGCCGCCGCACTGCGCCAAGCGATGCGCATCGACGGAGTGCGCGGCGTGGCGGTCGTCGACTACTTCAGCCGTATGACACTCGGCGCCCTCGGCGACCCTGACGGACTCGACCTGAACCAGGCTGCCTGCGGCGACACGGATGTCGTACGCGCCAAGCTCTCCGCCATGGAGCTGATCGGTTACGCGCCGACGCGGCTGAAGGACATCCTGATCACCCTGGACACGGAGTACCACCTCATCCGCCCTCTGCTCCGCCGAGCCCACGAAGGACTCTTCCTCTACTTCGTCCTGGACCGCAGTTCTGCAGAACTGGAAGCAGTCCGCAAGGAGTTGCGCCGAATCGAGGATCTGCTGTGAAGACGACCGCCCGCCTTCCTCATGACGAACTCCCCACCGAGATCGCGCAGTTGACCCGCGGCCCGGTCGAGTTCCGGTACGAACCCCGCGGCCCGGCCACCATCGTGGTCTTCTACGGCGGTCACCTGCGCGCCGGACTCTCCCTGGGCGAAGAGGTGTTCGCCGGCGGCGGCTGTTCGTTGCTGGTGGTGTCGCGGCCCGGATACGGCCGCACGCCGGTCACGACCGGGGACTCGGTGACCGGATTCGCCGATGTCACGGCCGAATTGTGCGCTCATCTCGGAATCAGCGCCGTCGCCGCGGCGGTCGGTGTCTCGGCCGGCGGCCCGACCGCGGTGGCCATGACGGCACGCCACCCGACGCTGGTGGAGCGGTTGATCCTGCAGAGCGCGGTCGGACCGCTGCCCTGGCCCGACCGCAGGACGCGCATCGGCGCCCGCCTCGTCTTCGCGGCCGGAGCGGAGGCCGTGACCTGGGCAGCCCTCCACACCCTGGTACGGCGCGCACCCGACGCGGGCCTGCGACTGCTGCTGCGCGACCTCACGATCGTTCCCGTCCGGGACATGCTGGCGGCGCTGCGACCGGAGGAGCGGGCCAGACTCGCCGGCCTTTTCTTGCGAATGCGATCGGGACGCGGTTTCGTGCACGACCTCAAGGCACTGCGGAACCCGGCCGCCTTGACCCGCCTGGCTGTGCAGGTCCGCCGGCCCACGCTGGTGATCGCCTCCCGGAAGGATGCGGCGGTGCCGTTCACCCATGCCCAGGCCCTCACATCGGCGATCCCCGGCGCGGAGCTGGTGGAAAGTCAGGCTGACGGGCACCTTGTGTGGTTCAGCCAGGACTGGCCCTCGATCTCCGAGAGGATCCGCGCTTTCCTCACACCTCCGGAGGCGATTGCCGAGCCCGGTCGACGCACCCGTTAGGACCGGATCGTTCAGGAGCCGGTGTCGTCCAGAGGGCAGCGGGGATCCGCTTTGGCCATCCTCAACGACCTGGGCTCCGACACCGCCGGGGAGTACCGCCTCGGCTTCGGCTTCCCCGACGGTCACGACATCGAACTCTCAGACCACGTCGCTGGGCTCCGCGCGGCCATGTCCCGGTGGCGCTAGGTCACCGTCGTGGCCGACAGATCATGGTCGTCCGTTGTCGGGCCGGGAGCCACGGGCAGCACAAGGACCATGGTGAGGCCACCGCCGGGTGTGTCCTCAGCGTTGAGGGTGCCGCCCATGGCCTCGGCAAAGCCGCGGGCGACGGCCAGCCCGAGGCCCACCCCCGTGCCGCGCGGTGCGTCGCCGTAGCGCTGGAAGGGCGCGAAGATACGGTCCTTGGCCTCGTCCGGAACGCCGGGGCCCTGGTCGACCACCCGGACTTCCACGCGGTCGGCCATCGCGGACGCCGAGACCAGGACCGGTTCGCCTGTCGGGCTGTATTTCACGGCGTTTTCAACGATGTTGGCGACGGATCGCTCCAGCAGACCTGGGTCGACCGCGACCATCGGCAGGGTCTCGGGGATCTCCAGTTCCACGCTGTCCTCGGGCACTCCGCCGAGCGCCATCGGCACGACCTCGTCCAGGTCGATCTCGCGGATGATCGGGGTGACCGTGCCGGTCTTGAGGCCGGACATGTCGAGCAGGTTGCCCACCAGATGGTCGAGCCGGTCGGCGCCCTCCTCGATAGCTTCCAGCAGCTCCGCCTGGTCCTGTTCCGACCATTCGACATCGTCCGAACGCAGGGAGGTGACGGCGGCCTTGATGCCGGCGAGCGGGGTGCGCAGGTCGTGGCTGACGGCGGCGAGCAGGGCGGTTTGAGCAGGATGGCGATGGCCGGGGCGGCTCCGCCGTCGGCCAGGTCGATGTGTGAACGTACCAACCCGATTCGGGTCAACAGCAGTGGCACGAGCCCGGACACGGATCAAGCCTTGGAGGAATCTACGGATTCTTCCGCGGACCGAGGAGTTGGTTCTACGGGACCGGCCTACTCTCCTGGTGCGGGAGTGCCTCAGGGCGCAGGTGTCCGCGTCAGGCGCTCCGCCAGCGTGACGGCAAACTCCTCCGCGCGTGCCAGCTGTGTGCGCAGGTCCGCCACCCGCTGCTGAGCGGCCTGTTCGAAGCCGCGTATCCGCTCCAGCAATTCCTCGTGCTCGGCGAGCGCCAGCGTCTCGCCGGCGTCCAGCCGATCCGTGGCGTCCAGCAGGGCGCGCATCTCGTCCAGGGTGAAGCCGAGCGGTTTCATCCGGCGGATGACCATGAGCCGGGCGACGTCGGACTCGGTGTAGAGACGGAAGCCGCCCTGGGAGCGGGCGGACGGGGTGACCAGGCCGGTCTCCTCGTAGTGCCGGATTGTGCGCAGCGACAGCTCGGTCCGTGCGGCGACCTCGCCGATCTGCATGTGCTCGCTGCTCACGCGGGGTGCCTTCCTCGTCTCTCGCTGCGGCCCGGGAAGTCCGGCATCGATCTCTACTCTAACGTTAGGGTAGAGTCCGATGGTGTCGGACCGGTGTCTGCCGTGCCCGTTCCCATGGTGCGGGATGCCGTGCCGTGACCACCAACCATGTCGGGGCCGACGAAGCCCCCGGCGAAGACCGATGTCTGCAGGAGAGAGCGTGCGCATGTCCGTGATGGCCGGCGCTGCCGCCTGCCCGCCGTGATGTCTCGCCCGCAAGCAGCACCCGGTTCCCTCGCAGGTCGCTTCGCTGCTGCCCACCGACTTCGGTCCGCCGCTCGCGGACTTCGTGGATCGCCGCCCGGCCCTCCGCGCTCCTTTGCGCGCCCACCGTGACACCGGGCGTGCCCGAGCACGACAGGTTCTCCTCGTCTTGTCCTCCTCCGCACCGCTCTCGCTATCTCCGGCCGCCTGGCTGCGCGGCTCCCGTCGTCCCTCGTGGCTGTCGCCGAAGGTGCTGCGCACCGAGGTGCTGGCCGGTCTCGTGGTCGCCCTTGCCCTGATCCCGGAGGCGATCTCGTTCTCGGTCATCGCCGGGGTCGACCCGGCGATCGGCCTGTTCGCGTCGTTCACGATGGCCGTGACCATCGCGTTCGTCGGCGGCCGACCCGCCATGATCTCCGCGGCCACCGGTGCTGTGGCCCTGGTCATCGGCCCGCTCAACCGCGAGCACGGCTTCGGCTACCTCGTCGGGGCCGTGATCCTCGCCGGCGGCTTCCAGATCGTCCTCGGCGCGCTCGGGGTCGCCAAGCTGATGCGGTTCGTGCCGCGCTCGGTGATGGTCGGGTTCGTCAACTCCCTCGCCATCCTCATCTTTATGGCGCAGGTGCCGGAACTACACGACGCGCCCTGGGCCGTCTACCCGCTCCTCGCCGCCGGCCTGGCCCTGCTGGTGTTCTTCCCGAAGGTCACCAAGGCGGTCCCGGCGCCGCTGGTCTCCATCGTCATCCTCACGGCGATCACCCTCGCCGCCGGGATCGCCGTGCCGACCGTGGGCGACAAGGGCGACCTGCCGTCCTCGCTCCCGGTGCCGGGCCTGCCGGACGTGCCGTTCACCCTGGAGACGCTGAAGATCGTCGCGCCGTACGCGCTCGCCATGGCCCTGGTCGGCCTGATGGAGTCGCTGATGACCGCCAAGCTCGTCGACGACATCACCGACACCCACTCCAACAAGACCCGCGAGTCCATCGGCCAGGGCATCGCCAACATCGTCACCGGCTTCTTCGGCGGCATGGGCGGCTGCGCGATGATCGGCCAGACCATGATCAACGTACGGGTCTCCGGAGCACGCACCCGGCTGTCGACGTTCCTGGCCGGCGCGTTCCTGATGGTGCTGTGCGTCGCCTTCGGCCCGGTCGTCTCCGACATTCCGATGGCAGCCCTGGTCGCCGTCATGGTGATGGTCTGCTTCGCGACCTTCGACTGGCACTCCATCGCGCCCAAGACCCTCAAGCGGATGCCGGCCGGGGAGATCACCGTCATGGTCATCACTGTTGCATGCGTGGTCGCCACCTCCAACCTCGCCATCGGCGTCGTCGTCGGCAGCATCACGGCCATGGTCATCTTCGCCAAGCGCGTCGCCCACCTGGCCGACGTCACCTCCGTCACCGACCCCGACGGCACCCAGGTCGTCTACTCGGTCACCGGCGAACTGTTCTTCGCCGCCTCCAACGACCTCGTCGGCCAGTTCAACTACGCCACCGACCCCGACAAGGTCGTCATCGACCTCTCCGCCGCGCACATCTGGGACGCCTCCTCCGTGGCCGCGCTCGACGCCATCGAGACGAAGTACGCCCAGCGCGGCAAGACCGTCGAGATCATCAGCCTGAACGAGCCCAGCGCCCGCCTCCACAAGACCCTCAGCGGCGAACTCACCGGCGGTCACTGACCAGCACACAGAGCATCTGAGGCAGCAATCGCCTTACCAGCCGGCGGGGGCTTCGACGCTGGCTCCGTCGGCCTCGCGCCATTTCTCGCCCCAGAGGAGCCGGACCCGCCGATCGCTGCACGCCCGCTCCCCCTTGGCGTGGCGACGCGTTCCGAGGCCGACATCAGGACCGGCTGCGCGGAGCCCGAGACCACCCCGGGACAGGTGGACACACACCGTCATCGTGACGTAACCCTCACGTGACGAACTGCCCTCAACTCTCACGTAACGGTAGCGTTAGATGGTGACGATACGTGTGCTGGTCTGCGATGAACTCCCGGTGGTACGGGACGGGCTGGCGGCCACGCTCAGCAGCGAACCGGACATCGAAGTCGTCGCCACCACGGGCGACGGGACAGAGGCACTCTCACTGGTGCGGCGGCTGTCGCCCGACGTACTGATCACCGATTTCCGTCTGGCGGGACTGTCGGGGCTGGACGTCGTAAGCAGGGTGACCAAGAGTTCCACTGGCAAGCCCGTGCCGGAGGACCTCATGTTCAGCACCCGTACCGACGACGTCTCGGTCATGAAGGCGCTGGGGGCGGGGGCGTACGGGTATCTGGTGAAGCAGACGCCGCCGGCCGAGGTGATCCGCGCGGTGCGCGCCCTGGCCGCGGGTGATGCCGCCGCCACCGGCGCGGTGACCCGGCGTCTGATCGACTGGCTGTTCTGGCGCCATGCCAAACCCGTGGCCGCCAGCCAGGAGAAGCTGAACGCGCTGACCCCGCGGGAGCGTCAAGCACTGCTGCTGGTGGCAGCGGGGATGTCCGACGAGGAGATCTCCCAGAAGCTGACGCTGGAGGTGACCACGGTCCGCTCGCACCTCTACCACGTGCGGCAGAAGCTCGGCGTGCGCGATCGTGCCCAGCTCATCGTGTTCGCCTACCAGTCGGGTTTCAGTGTGCCTACGGCTCCCGTGCAGCCGGGCTGACCCAGCATCAGCCCGCCGCAGCCACGGTCCGGGTGGCGGTCCAGAACAGGGCCAGGCCGGTCAGGCTGATCAGTGTCACCAGGACGGTGGCGGCGGGCCAGCCGGTATGCGTGACGGTGAACCCGAAGACGGGTGGGCCGAAGAGGCTGCCCAGACAGCCCGCCTGGTTGAGCAGGCCGTAGCCGCGGCGCAGCGTGTAGGGGGATCGAGCGAGCGTCGGCATGCTCGCGTAGAGGGCGGCGAGGACGAGTCCGTTGGCGGCCATCAACACCGCCGCCCCGGCAGCGACCGCCGCCCAGGGGCTGACCTGGTAGATCACGACGGCGGCGCACGGCATCGCGAGGGCGGCCACGGCGAGTCGGCGCGGGGTGGCCCCTCGGTGCATGAGCAGGCCGGCTGCCAGCCCGCCGGGAACGCTGGCCAGGGACACCACGGCCGTGCTCGCGCTGCCCAGAGCAGCCGGGACGCCCCGGTGGTCGGCGAGGTCGGGCAGCAGCGCGATCACGGTGACCCCCAGCAGCGCGATAAGGCTGAAGGACACCGACAGCCACAGCACCGGGCGCAGCCCACCCGAGGCCCCACGGTGCTGACGTGCATCGTTGGTGCCGGTGCCGGTCCCGGTCAGCCAGGTGTGAGCACCCACCAGCGGCACCACGGCGGGCACCACGGTCAGCACAGCGGTCAGCCGCCAGCCCAGTACACCGGCCAGAGTGCCGGCAGCCGAGGCGAGCGCCATGCCGACGGGAATGAACGTGCTCCACAGAGCGAGCGCGCCACGCTCCGCAGCCGGTCCGCACCGGGCGGACAGCACCAGCGGCCCGGTGATCACCACGAGCAGGTAACCGCAGCCCTCCAGCATGCGCGCGGTGTACAGCAGCAGGACCGACGGGGAGACGACCTCCAGGATCCCGCCCAGCAGCATCACAGCGAGCCCGGCGCCGAGCACCCGGCCGAGATCGCCGCGCGCGATCCACAGCCCGGCGGGAAGGGCGAGCGCCGCCCCGACCACGGTGATGCCCGAGACCAGCCACCCGAACGCGGCGAGCGAGAGCCCGAAGTCGCCGCGTACGCCGGAACTGAGGGGGATGAACCGGCCCAGAGCCATCCCGGCCGACACCCCCGCCGCGTAGACGAGCCCGACGGTGCCGCATTCGGGAAGGACGCGTCGCTCGACGCGTAGTGCCTGGGTGCTCATGCAGAAGCGTTCCGCAGGAAAAGGGACACGCCGCTGAACAGGTCCCCTGCGTCGAGTTCGCCGAGGTCGGGTGTCACGACGTCACCGTCCAGCGCCTCGTGCAGCCGGAAACCCAGCACGTCGATCCCCTCGCCGGTCAGGGTGTGGGTGGCCCGGTCGGACGAGCACAGCACGGCGGCCGCATGCCGCGAGATCTTGCAGGAGTCCGCCAGCACGTCCCGGGCGGTGAGCAGGGTGCCGCCGGTCGCGGCCACGCAGTCGATGAGCACCGCGACGTCGTACAGCGGCCTGCTCGGCGGCGTCATGTACCGGCACCGGGCTCGGCCCTGTTCGTCGCGTTGCATGCCGAGGAGACAGAAATCGGTGTGGGCGAAGGGTGGGGCGAAGCCGGGATAGAGCAGCAGCCCGCCGCGCAGCACGATGACGCACAGCACTGTCGCGTCGTCGGGCAGGGCGGCACGTGTGGCGTCGGCCAGCACGCGGCTCAGCCCGAAGATCCCCTGCCTGACCTGCTCCGGCTCGGCCCCTGGCGCCACCAGCGTGCCGTAGGCACCTGCGGGATCGGCGACCGTCGTCGTACGGGCCCTCACAGCCGCACCCCGCGGACGGCGTCGGTACACCAGGTCGTCAAGTCCGCACCGGAGGTGAGCAGTTCGGCCATCGCCGCATCTCCTTCCACGGTGGCGCGGTCGCGGTCGACCATCCGCTGCGCGGCCAGCAGCGTCACCGCCAGTCGTACGTCGTCGGGGGCCAGCAGGTCCTCCACCAGCGAGGCGACATCGTTCTTGGCGACGGCCTCGGCGTGCGTCGCCGGGTCGAGGCCGGCGACGATGTCGGCCAGCGCCCACACTCCGTCGTCGACGAGGGAGTGGGTGATCGGGTCCTGGAAGAAGTAGTCCATCGCTTCGCCGAACCGCTGGCCGGTGAACATCATCCGCCGGTCCGGCGCCGTACCGGCGAAGATCCAGAAGGTTCCGTCCGAGTTGAGCGTCACCGCAGCCCCGGGACTGGCCGCGTAGGCACCCCGGATCGCGTCGTTGACCGCGGTGGCGAGCGTCAGCCGGTTGGACCCCGACTCGAACGGCGAGTAGTACTCCTTGATGGTCTGCGTGCCTTCGAGGAGATCGTCGCGCAGCTCGGCGGCCTTGCCGCTCAGCCGGAACACGTTGAAGGTGATCGGTAACGCCGTGCCGTCGGGCAGGACGATGCGCCGGTTCCAGTCGTTGACCGTCTCCACCTTGGCGCCCAGCTCCCGGGCCAGGTCCGCGTCCACGATGTCCATGTCCGGCTGGATGCTGCGGAAGCCCAGCGCGAGACCGGGGCGCAGCTTCTGCCAGGCGCGGGCGACGTTGCCGTAATGCGGGATCAGCACGGGCTGTGGTGCGTCGATGTGGTACCGGTCGATGCTGAGCCGCAGCAGCGTCTCGGGAGGCTGCGGATTTCGGCGCAGGGCTTCGTCCATCTGCCCCGGCAGACGCTCCGCCCGCCCCGCGTGTTTGCCCCAGTAGCCGGCCGTCACAATCTCCACGCGCGGCACGGTGACCCGTTCCAGCAGCCGCAGGATGGTCTTGAATTTCAAGAACGGCTCCCCGCCCCCGGTGATGTTCAGCTTCTCCGACCGGGAGGCGTTGATGAAGTCGATCGCCGCATCCAGCTCCGGCCGCGAGAGCGAGTCCTTCGCCGTCGCCTTCCGTGTCAGGTCCGACGCGTACATGCAGTGCTCACACGCGACCGGGCACAGCTCGCTGAGGTGGATGAAGAAGCTCGACCCCCGCTCCGGAACAACCACACCGCGGTGGCGCACCGCTTTGATGACCCGCTCGCGCGACTCCTTCGGATTGTCGAACAGCGTGCAGTGACCCGCATCGATCCTCACGCGATCTCCTCGCCTCGACGGTCCGCGACCGCCCGGCAGCTCCTGGCACCACTCACCCGGGCCCCGCCGGAGCCGCACCGAGCCGTGACTCTATCCGCGAAGATCCCGACGAACATGAGCCTGATCACGCGATTTGTTCTCCCCCTGGCATGGACGGAACCGCCATTTCTCTCCTCAGAACATGGAGAAGGACTGCGATCCTCACCAACACGACCAGCAGCAACCCAACAGGGACCGGGCCACCAAGAAGTGCAACGACGTCCGGGGCGACTACACCACCTCATGGGACGCGATCGCGGAACGTCCCTGCAGTGCGACGAAAACCCCTTCGCCTCCACCAAGGAACGCGGGGCGGACAACCTCCGGTGCTCGGCCAGGCTCATCGACGAACCGGACAATGAGGCCAGCGGGCGCGGCGCTTGCACAGAACGGTGACGCTTTTTATGCCACCGTTCTGTTCGTAGCACGGGAGATATGCGGGACCAGCGTCACGACACTTCTGTTGCGTCCAGCTACCCCTGGTGCGAGCGCCCCGATCCCGCCCCCTGGAGACAACGCTCATCTCCCTGCTCGGCCCGCCCCTGAACCTCGACGGCACCACCCGAGAATGCGTCAAGCGAGCGCGGGCCCCTTACTGCACCAGCGCCGGGCCTCGCCCAGACACGATCCGCATGCCGACTTAGGTTGGCCCGGACTCCGCCGCGAAGGGCAGGCCGAGCGACCACCCCGGGCATCGGAACCGACGGGTCCGCCACCGTCGACGCAGCCAGTCGCCGGCCTCCCCGAGAGCGATGAGAAAGAGCGCCGAAGCCGCGCATCGGGCCGGCGAGGCGGGCTGTGCGAGTGCCTTGCCCGGGAGCCAGAGGACCAAGGCGAGCAGCACCCACCACATACCGAGCGACAAGACGGCGCGTCTCGCGCGCGGGCTCACATCGTCCCCGCCGGACGCGTGCCCGGAGTGTCGTCCGGTCCGGACTGCTCGGCGGCACCCCTTTTTCAAGGTGAAGACCGACGGGTCGCTGTCGAACCCACGGATCATGCCGTGGAACTCCCAGGCACCGGAGCCGTCCCTCGTGAACTCCGCGACCGTCGTGGCGGTCGCGTCGGCGACCCGGGCGAAGTCGTCTGCCAGCTCCAGCGCCGCCTCGCGCAGCCGCGCCCGCCCGGTCAGATCACTCTTCGCCACCGCCCGCACCATGGCCGCAGCGTAACTGCCCGCAGGGCGAGGCCAGGGCGGCCGTCGCCGGCTACGGCGCGGAGTCCTTCTTGCTGCTCGCCGCCGCGTAAGCCTGGGCCGGGGTCATCGCCACACCGTTCAGCGCCACGGTCTTGTAGGGGCTGACCTTGGCGCAGGTCTTGGACTCGTCGGCGGTCGAGGCGTTGGCGTTGGAGACGGCCGCGTGGGTGTCGGCGGGTGCGGCGGAGGCGCTGCTGGAGTACGTCGTGCCGCTGGGCCAGTCGCTGCCGATGACGAGGGTCAGTCCGCTCTCGCTGCTCTGGGTGAGGTGCGAGGCGGACAGCCCGAGGGCGGATGCCACCGTCTGCGCCTCGGCCTTCTCACCGGGGCCGTACGTGAGCTTGGTGGTCGCCGCCTGCTCGGGCGCGTTACCCGTGCTGGTGCCGGGACTGAAGCCCTTGGCGATGAGGGCGTTGGCGATCACGGAGGCGCGTCCGCTGGTGGTGGTGCCGTTCTCCACCCGTACGGCGACCTCGGAGGCCGGCACCGTGGCTGCCGCGGACGTGGTCGCGGACGGTGAGGCGGAAGCTTTCTTCTTGCTGCTGTCCGCGGTCAGGGACTGGTCGTTGGCGATGGCCGCGAACAGGGATTTGGCACCGGCCGCCGGGACGACACGGTTGGCGTTGGCCGGGTCGGCCCCGGTCTGCATGGTGGTGAACGTCATCCGCTTGGAGGGGACCTCGTTCAGGTCGGTCGCCAGGTCCACGAGTTTGCTGACGCTACCCAGGCCGGTGTCGACGGTCAGGGCCTTGGTGGCGGCGTCGGCCAGGGAGTAGACCTTGGCGGGATTGGCCAGCGTGCCCGCGCTCTTGAACTTGCGGATCATCGCGCTGAGGAAGAGGTGCTGGGAGACGGTACGGCCGAGGTCGCTGCCGTCGCCGAAGCCGTGCCGGGAGCGCACGAACTCCAGCGCGGCCTCGCCCTTGAGGGTGTGGGTGCCCTTGGCGAGCTTGAGGTGCGAGTAGGTGTCGTAGACGTTGTCGCTGACGCACACCGACACCCCGCCCACGGCATCGGACATCTTGACCACGCCGGAGAAGTCGAGCATCACGAAGTGGTCGACGGTGATGCCGGTGAGCTCGTGCACGGTCTTGACCTGGCAGGCCGGGCCGTACTGCAGGGCGCTGTTGATCTGGCCGTAGTAGCCGGACGTCGCCTGGCTGCTGTCCGGGTCCTTGCAGGCGGGGATCTGGGTCATGGTGTCGCGCGGGACGCTCATCACGGTGGCGTTCGAGCGGTCGGCGGAGACGTGCACCACCATCTCCACGTCCGCGTTGTGCCCGACCGTCGAACTCGCGGAGCCGCAGCCGCCGCCCAGTTTGCAGTCAGCGGCGTTGTTCCGCCCGTCCGAACCGATCACCAGGATGTTGATCGGGGTGCGGCCGAAGGCGTCCGCCTTCTCCTTGCCACCGGCCCCGTCGTCGATCGCCACGCTCTTGATGTTTCCGTTGAGACGCTGCCACAGCCAGGCTCCGGCCCCTGCCGTGACCAGGATCAGCGCCGACACGGTCATCAGGGCTATGCGGGCCAGCCGTTTGCGCCGGGCTACGGGTTTCGCCCGTCGACCCGACTGACGCTCCTTGGACCGTGCGGCCTGGCGGGCGGCAGCCCTTCCGCCCGGCGGTCGATGGGCCGACGCTCCGTCCGCTCCGCGTTGGTGCGACACAGTGAAGCGATCTCGCGTGGCCGCACGGCCGGATGTCTCACCCCACGGGTCGCTCATCCACCACTCCCTACGCAGTCGCCGACACCAACCGCCGGCGCCACGATGAGACGGCAGAGACCCAACCCGTACGTCAGGACGCACCCCTCGGGCTGGATGATTGCGCAATATAGCAACTGTCGACGTTCCCGCCGGTGACCTCTCCCACATCCACACTCCGCACCGCCGACTGAACAAGGTCCTGTTCGAGGTCGTCCAGTGCCCGGCGGGCCGTGGCAATTCGTTCCAGCAGCAGTCGGCGGCCCTCGTCCTCCGACGCCGGCAAATCCTGTCGCTGCGGCTCGTCCCGCTCCGTCTCACGGGCATCGTCCAGGGACGTGAGAACCACGCCGATCAGGACGTTGACCAGGACGAAGGAGGCGAGCAGCACGTATGAGGCGTAATAGACCAGGCTCCAGCGCGAGATCTCCAGGCCGGCGTGGACTGCGTCACCGATGCCGTCCAGGGTCATCAGCAGGAACAGGGTGAGGACCGCGCGCCCGATGGAGCCGTAGTGCTCGGGGTCATGGCGGCCGAAGAAGACCCAGCCGACCATCGCGTAGACGTACAGCACCAGCCCACCGACGAGCAGAAAGCTCAGCGTGCCGGGCAGGCTGCGGGCGACGGCGACCAGCACGACCCGCAGCTGGGGCAGGAAGCGCGCGGTGCGCAGGACGCGGGCCAGGCGCAACAGTCGTAGCACGGTGGTGTTCTCGCGTACGACGGGCAGGAAGGCGCACAGGACTACGGCCAGGTCGAAGAGGTTCCAGGGGTCCTTGGCGAAGTCCCGGGGGCGGTCGGCGTGAGCGGCCAAGCGGAGCAGGATCTCGACGGTGAAGGCGGCCAGGCAGGCGTGCTCGGCCAGGCGTAACCAGTGGTTCCAGTCGGCGGCCAGCCCCGGGTACGTCTCGATGCCCAGCAGCGCGGCGTTGGCGAGGATGACGGCGAAGACGCTGAGGGCGAACCAGCGGGCCTCGGTGACGGTGCGGCAGCGGCGCGCCAGTTCCTCGCGGGCGGGTTGGGGTGTCGCCTCGGTTCCGTCGTTGCGCTGGTCTTGCATCCTGCTGTCTCCGCTCCCTCGCACAGGCTCACGCCCCCACCAACTGAGCTGGAAGGCGGGGTTGTTGAGCGATCACGCTTCAGGAGAGACTTCTACAGCACTGTAGATTGCAGCGTGTGGCCGGTACGCCGTAGCGGCCTGGTTCCCCGGGAGAAAGCAGACCTGATGTTCGGCTTGAGCGAACTGGCCGTGGTCCTCCTCGTCGTCGTGGTCGTCCTCGGCATCAAGAAGCTGCCGGAACTGACGCGTTCGGCGGGCAAGGCGACCCGGATCTTCAAGAGCGAGGCCAGGGCACTCAAGGAAGACGACTCCCGGCGCCCCTGACGGCGTAGTGAGTGCCTGAGGTCGGGACATGCCGGCCCGGCGATTGACTGCTGGTGATCACTCGCCTACCGCGCAGCTAGTCCGGCTGGGCGGCGAACAGTTCAAGGTGTGCGCAGATCGGACAACGAAAGGCGTCGATCTGCCAACGCGGTCGACCCATCCTCTTCGCATTGCCAAGCGAGCCTCGCTGAAGGGGGCCTGCGATCCACCGCGCGAACCCGCGGGCGCCCTGTCCGGAGTCCTCGACGAAGCCCGGCTCCAGTCCCACCGCACCGCATTGAGCGCACCGTATGTTGTTCATCGAGTGAGTGTAGTGAGGGACTGTTAGCGCCGGTCGTCAGAACCTGTCCCCAACTTCCCGTCCGACGCCCAGAGTTGAGACGCCGGACGGGACCACCGCCGTTATGCCGCCTGGGGATGCAGGAGGCGCGCGAGCAGGTCGTCGAGAGTGACCATGCCGGTGAGGTTGCCGGTGTCGTCACGGACCACCGCGAGGGAGGCCCTGCGCTGGCGGAGTTGCTCGATGGCGTGGCTGATCGTGTCCTGTTCGGTCAGCTCCGGTATCGGACGGGCAAGGTCCCGGGCGGTGACCGTGCGCCCGCGGGTACGGGCGATGAGCGCGTCGCGGGCGTGCACGGAACCGACAATGCCCGTGCCGTCGCGCACCAGCAGGCGGCTGCGGTCGTACTCGGCGGCGAGGGCGAGGATCTCGTCCACGCCGGCGTCCGCGGGTACCGAGTTGATCGCGGCGGCCGGGATCTGAAGGGCGCCGACCGGGTTCTGCGGCTCGGTGAGCGAGCTGGTGAGCAGCTCCGAGTCGGTCTCGCTGATCAGGCCGAGGCGCTTCGACTCCTCGACGAGGTGGGTGAGTTGCTCGCGGTTGTGGACCTCGGTCAGCTCGTCGCGCGGGGTGACCCCGCACAGCCGTACCAGCGCATTGCTCAACCTGTTCAGCACCCCCAGCAGCGGGCGGACCGCCTTGACCACGCCGCGGAAGGGTGGGGAGAGGAGCATCGCGGAGCGTTCGGGGTGGGCGATGGCCCAGGACTTGGGGGCCATCTCGCCGACCACCATGTGCAGGAACACCACGACGACCATGGCGACGGCGAAGGCGATGCCGTAGCTCAGCCCGCTCGGTAGGCCCAGCTTGTGCAGCAGTGGGTCGAGTTCGTGCGAGATCGCGGGCTTGGACACCGAACCAAGGCCCAACGTGCAGATGGTGATGCCGAGTTGGGCGCCGGCCAGCATGAGGGACAGCTCGCGCATGCCTGCCAGCGCGGCCTTGGCGCCGCGCTGGCCATTGGCCGCCGCCTTCTCCATGCGGTGCCGCTTGGCGGCGACCAGCGCGAACTCGGCTGCGACGAAGAAGCCGCTGCCGATCAGCAGCAGGACGGTGACGAAGAGTGCCATCGGGAAACTCATGCCTGCTCCTCTCCTTGCTTGACCAACCGCTCGATCCGTACGCGCTCGGGTACGTGACGGTCCAGAGTGCGTACGTCGATGACCACACGGCCGCCGTCGGGCAGCTCGACGGCGAGTTGGTCACCGATGGCCGGGAAGCGGCCGAGTCGGTCCACTATCAGGCCGCCCACGGTGTCGTAGTCCTGCTCCTCGGGCAGCTCGATACCGGTAGCCTCGGCGACCTCGTCGAGGCGGCGGCCGGCGTCCACCAGCCAGCCGTCCCCGTCGGCGGCGGCGAGTTCGGTGACCGTGTCTAGCTCGTCGGCGATGTCGCCGACCAGTTCCTCGGCGATGTCCTCGTAGGTGACGATGCCCGCCACCCCGCCGTGTTCGTCCAGGACGACGGCGTACTCGTCGTCCTGCTGACGCATCTGCTCGACAGCGTCCGGCAGGGGCAGGGTGTCAGGCAGCAGCAGGGGCTGCCGGGCGAGGGCGCCAGCGGTGGTGACCGTGAGGCGGTCGGCGGGCAGTCGCATCAGCTCGCGCACACCCAGGACGCCGGTGATGTCGTCCGGGTGGTCGCCGAGGACGGGGTAGTTGGAGTGGCCGTGCTTGGCGATGAGATCGACCGCCTCCGCGGCGCTCGCGTCCTTGCGCACGAAGACGGCGTCCGCGCGCGGCACCATCACCTCGTCGAGGGTGCGCTCGGAGAACTCCAGGGCATGGTCGAGGAGTTCGGCAGTGTCCTTGGGTAGCTCGCCCTGCTCGTGGGACTCGCCGATGAGGTGGCCGAGCTCTTCCAGGGTGGCGCCGTGGTGCAGTTCTTCGACGGGTTCGATGCCGATCTTGCGCAGCAGCCGGTTCGCCGCTCCGTCGAAGATGTGCACGACCGGACCGACGACCTTGAGGTAGGCAAGCGTGGAGGGCGCCAGCGCCTTGGCCAGCCGTTCCGGGACGGCGATGGCGAGGTTCTTCGGGGCCAGCTCGCCCAGCACCATCTGCACCACCGTGGCCCCGACGAAGGCGAGGACGACGGAGATGACGCTGACGGCCGCGTCGGGCAGGCCGAGACCGGACAGGACCGGCTTGAGCAGCGCGGACACGCTCGGCTCGGCGATGAAACCGACGGCCAGACCAGTCACTGTGATACCGAGCTGCGCGCCGGACAGCATGAACGACAGCCGCTCCAGTACCTTCAGCGCGCGGGCGGCCTTCTTGTCCCCCGCCTCGGCTTCACGCGCGAGGGCAAGCCGGCTGGCGGAGACGTAGGCGAACTCCTGGGCCACGAAGTAGCCGGTACCGACCGTCAGCACGAACACGGCCAGCAGACCCAGGAGAGCAGTCGCGGCACTCATCGAACACCATCCCGTCGCGTGCCGGATTCAGGAAAGACCTGGCGGGATGGTCGGGGACTGTGCCCCGAAGGGTCCGTCGATCTGGCGGACAAGATCAGTGCTCCTCTGATGATGGTCGGATCAGTAAAACGATTCTGGGCACATCCAGGTTCCCGGAGCCACTGGTGACCTTCGCAGGTCACGCGTCAAAGGCGAAGATCGGACGACGCTTTCCACACCATTCCCATAGGAAAGGTCTCTACGGTCGTGGACATGGATGTCTCCGCTCCGATCGTCGTCGCCGGAGCCCTGGTCGGATTCGCCGTAGGACTCACCGGCATGGGCGGCGGGGCGCTGATGACTCCGATCATGGTGATGGTCTTCGGTGTGAACCCCACCGCGGCGATCGGCAGCGACCTGGCCGCCTCCGTGTTCATGAAGCCGTTCGGCGCGCTCGTGCACCAGCGGGCCGGCACCGTGCGCTGGGACATCGTGCGCTGGCTGCTGCCCACCGCCGTCCCGGCCGCGTTCGGCGGGGTCTTCCTGCTCCACTTGTTCGGCGACGGGGACGCGCTGCAGCAGCGGGTCAAGTACGTCATCGGTACGGCGCTGCTGCTCGCCGTCGCGGGCATGCTCGTACGTCTGTGGTTGGACCGCCGGCGCGGCACCGTCGCCGACGAGGACGCCCACGTGCCCGTCCGGCCGGTCGCGACGCTGCTGATCGGCCTGGTCGGCGGGGTCATCGTCGGCATGACCTCGGTGGGTTCGGGCTCCCTGATCATCGTGATGCTGATGCTGGCCCACCCCATGCTGAAGGCCAACCACCTCGTGGGCACGGACCTCGTCCAGGCCATCCCGCTGGTGGCCGCCGCCGCGCTGGGACACCTGCTGGTCGGGGACGCCGACCTCGGCCTGGCCGCCACACTGCTCATCGGCGCGATCCCCGGAGTGGTCCTGGGCGCAGTCGCCTCCACCCGCGTCACCGGACCCGCGGTGCGCTGGGCCCTCGTGGTGCTGCTGACCGGCTCCGGGCTGTCCATGCTCAAGACGTCGTCCCCCGTCATCGTGTGCGCGTGCCTGGGCATAGCGACGCTCGGCACCGTCGTCACCGCACGCGGCCGGCACGCCACGCCGACCGCACCGAGCACAGTCCACGAGCCGGAGACCGAACACGCCGTCAGCTGACCCGCACGCCGCGCCGCCACTCCCGGCGCGAGCCAGGTCACCGGCATCCCGCAGCAACGCTCAGAGTTCGTGGTTCCATCGCAGGCACGGAAGCAGAGTGGACTGCGAGAGCCCGGTCCAGGGGCGTGCTCGGTCCACCTCGCGGGGAAGGCATCGGTGAGATGCTGTGCACCGTCTCCGTGCGACGACGGCACTTGGAGCAGCGTCAGACGTTGACGCCGAAGTCGGACGCGATGCCCGCCAGTCCGGATGCGTACCCCTGACCGACCGCGCGGAACTTCCACTCACCGCCGTGCCGGTACAGCTCGCCGAAGACCATCGCCGTCTCCGAGGAAGCGTCCTCGGACAGGTCGTAGCGGGCGATCTCCCCGTTGTTCGCCTGGTTCACCACGCGGATGAAGGCGTTGCGGACCTGCCCAAAACTCTGTCCGCGCGCTTCCGCGTCGTGGATGGACACAGGGAACACGATCTTGTCGATCTCGGCGGGTACGCCGGCGAGGTTCACCTTGATGCTCTCGTCATCGCCCTCGCCCTCACCGGTGAGGTTGTCGCCGGTGTGCTCCACCGAGCCGTCCGGGCTGCGGAGGTTGTTGTAGAAGACGAAGTGCTGGTCGGAGACGACCTTGCCCGACGCGTTCAGCAACAGCGCGGAGGCGTCCAGGTCGTAGTCCGCACCGGTCGTGGTGCGAACGTCCCAGCCCAGCCCGATCAGCACCGCGCTCAGCCCCGGCACCTCCTTGCTCAGCGACACGTTGCCACCCTTGCCCAGGGAAACTCCCACGGCTCTTTCCTCCCGACTGTGGGCTGTCTGTACGTCACTGGGTTCCAACGCGGAACCGACCACGACGGTTCCGACACTTGCGCAATAGTTGAAGTAATGTCACGGAGGCGGGCCCGGGCGACAGGCGAACGGGGCGGCGCGGACAGCGAGGAGCTGCGGATGTTCCCGGACGTAGGGCTGCCGGAACTAGTCACCCTCGCGATCCTGGTCGTCCTCCTCTTCGGCCCGGACAAACTGCCGGAGATCATTCAGAACGCGGCGGAGCTCATCCGCAAGGTACGGGCGTTCTCCGACAGCGCCAAGGAGGATATCCGCTCCGAACTGGGCCCGGATTTCAAGGACTTCGAGTTCGAGGACCTGCACCCGAAGACGTTCGTACGCAAGCACGTCCTGGACAGCGACGACATCGGCCGCGATCTGGGCCTGGACGAGATCCGCAGCGCCCTGGATCCCAGGAAGGACCTGGCGGAGGTGGCCGACGCCGTACGAGGTGCCGCACACGACACGGAACCGCAGGCGGCGGCACCCCAAGTGACGCTCGAAAAGGCCGACCCCCCGCAGGAGTCCGCGCGCTCCGCCTTCGACCCCGATGCCACCTGAGACACCTCGCGGTCACGTGATCCACTTCACGAAGGTCAAGCAGTTGCGCAACCTTTAAACTTTCGGTGTGGAAAACAGCGGCACGACGAACTGGGAAAACGCGGTGCTGGACGGAGGTCCCGCCGACGGGTTGCGGACACGCGTCATCGACCGGCCTCGGGTGGTCCAGGTGACATACCCCTGCCCCACGGACGGCCTGGAAGGCGATGTGCGCGCGGAGGCCCTGTATCTCTACCGCCTCGACCCCGGCGTGACGAGCGAGCCTCTCCGCTACGGCTTCGATGTGGCGAGTCCCTGACGGGCTCGGGCCGCGCGATTCAGCCGGCAGTGGCACTCTCAGAGACCGCCCTGGCCGAGGCGGCATCGCCCGGGGCGGCCTGGACGAGACGCGCAGCCGACGTGTCGGACGCGGAAGCAGTGTCGGACCGCTCGGCGGGAGGCTGGGAGGCGCCCTCGTCCTTCATCGCCTTGGCCTCGCTCTTGAGGATGCGCATGGACTTGCCCAGTCCGCGGGCAGCCTCAGGGAGCTTCTTCGAGCCGAACAGCACGATGATGACGATCGCCACGACCAGCAGGTGCCACGGTTCCAGTCCGTTGCGGAGCATCCCGCCCACCCCATTCTCTTGTCCGGACGGCGTGGTCCATGGACACGAAGCACCGTCAGTCATGATTGCTGTCTTGCGCAACTTTACAACCGTGGGGTGGGATCAGCGGTCCCCTTGATCCGCCGCAGAATGAACAGTTCCGTTGCCTGACTCCTGGGGTACATCTCTCTTCCATGCATGTGGAGATGAGCATCGACCTGCGGGATCAAGCGCAACCTTGTCCGCGCCCAGCGGGCCGATTCGGGAGAGGCAGCAGCCGGTGAGCAGCGTCAGCAAGGGACTCGGGAAGGCCGAAGTGAGGCTCAAGTGGGACCCGAGTCCTTGGAGCCGGCCGCCTCACCATCTCGACATCATCGCCACGACCTACTCTGCGGACGCCCCCTATGGGCAGCCGGTGTACGTGGTCCGCTACGACAGTCGCTCGCCGGACGGGACCATCAACATGCCCCGGCACAGCGAGACCGGGATGGGTTTCGGCTACGTGGAGGTGATGGTGCTGGACCTCGACCGCTTGGCGCCTTCCTTCGTACGGGTGGTCGTAGGGGTGGCGATCCACCAGAACACGGGCCCCAAGACCTTTGGCGACATATCGAACGCGGGGGTGCTGGTGGTCGAGGGGTACCAGAAGCTGCTGGAGGACGACTTCGCTCAGGTCGCCGGGTCCACGGCTACGACGGTCGCGGAGTTCACCAGGAATTCCTCCGGTGCGTGGGAGTTCCACGCGATGATCCGGGGATCCGACAGCGACCCGGTGGGGTTCACCGCGGAGATGGGCAGCGCAGGACAGCTCTGACCATGAAGGAGCGTGATGAGCCACAAAGTGGGTCTTCGTGCGATCGCCACCATCGGGGCATTTTCTGTCGGCGGCGGCCTTGCAGCACTCCTTCTCAAGGATTCCGGATTCTTCGGAATCCGACGCTTGGATGGGCGCTCTGGTGGTGAGCTACGGCCTTTGGCGCGGGGGTTGCAAGCCGACCGCGGGGATGATTCCGGCATCGGTCCGAGAAGGATGAGGGACTCACCCGCCGACTGCTTTCCCCGCCTTGACCCAGTTGGTGTGCAGCTGGCTCAGGTACGCCTGCGCCTGGCTGCCCGGTGTCGCACCGCGCGCGAAGGCGAGCATGTTGCTCGCGCCGGTGTTGTAGCCGAGTGCCAGCAGTTCGTCCTTGCTGAGGGAGCCGTGCCGGGTCGGGGGTAGTTGCTCCGCCAGGTCGTGTAGATACCAGGCTTCGGCCTCGATGGCGAGGGCGCGGTCATCGGGCAGTTCGTCCCAACGCCGACCGGCGAAGTCCCGGCCCTTCTTGACCTCGTCGAAGGTCGCGCGATGCATGTTCGCGATGCCGAAGGCCGCGTCCGGCTTGTACTTCTGCCAGGCCCGCTCGAAGGCCGCGTCATGCGGCTTGTACGCCTCGTTGTAGAGGATCGCCATCACCAACTGGGCACTGACGTGAGCCTGTTGGGCCCGAGTGCGGACCTGGGACGCATAGGCAGCGGGATCGTATGCCGAGGCGGTCGCTGACGCCGAGGGACTGGCGGAGCCAGCTGGCGAGGCCGACTTGGACGCCCCGGCCGAGGGTGGCGTGGCGGCCTGCGGGGTGTCGGCCGCACGCACGATGACGTAGACGACGACCGCGAAGACCGCCAGCGTGAGCCACCGCCGCCGTACCCGGAGTTCAGCCATCTCCCGCCTTCTCTCAGGACGGCTTGCACGTCCAGGACCCGAAAGTACCGGCAAACCCTTCTACAGCAGGTGGATTAAGGGCCGTGTGAAGCATCGAACGACCGGCCACAGCGACCGGGCTCACGACTCTCACCGGTGATCGGTCAGGCGCCGTTCGTCCCGCGCCCTGACCGCCATCAACCCGGCGGTATAGAGGACGAGGACCGCGGCCAGCAGCAGGTAGTAGAGAGCCGGCAACGGTGTGAGGCCGAGGAGCGAGCCGAGCGGGGAGACCGGCAGCAGCAGTCCTACGGCAGTCAGCGTGGCCGCCGCCCAGCCGATCGGCCCCGGTTTACGACCCTCGGCCGCGTGCCGTCCAGAGCGCAGCAGCGTCATCACCAGGGCCTGGGTGATCAGGTTCTCGGTGAACCAGCCGGAGTGGAACACCGCCGCGTCATCCAGGCCGTCGGGTCCGTGCAGGGCGAGGGCGAGCACGCCGAAGGTGGCCAGGTCTGCGACGGCGTTGAGGACACCGAAGCCGGTGATGAAGCGCAGCAGGTCGAGGGGGCGCAGCACGGTCGGCCGGCGCAGCACCGACGGATGCGGCCGGTCGTAGGCGAAGGCGAGCTGGGCGGCGTCGAAGCACAGGTTCTGCGCGAGCACCTGGGGCGGGAGCATCGGCAGGAAGGGCAGGAGAAGGCCGGCGGCGAGCATCGCGATGACGTTGCCGAGGTTCGAGGAGAGCGTGATGCGCAGATACGTGGTGATGTTGCCGCCCGCGTACCGTCCCGCCGCGATGCTGTGGCCGATCGCGGTGAGGTCCTTCTCGGCGAGAACCACATCCGCGCTCTCCTGGGCGACGGCCACGGCCTCGCGCGGGGCGATGCCGACGTCGGCGGTGCGCAGAGCTGGCAGGTCGTTGACGCCGTCGCCGAGGTAACCGACGGTGTGGCCGCCCGCGCGCAGGGCGGCGGCGATACGGGCCTTGTGCTCGGGGGCGCAGCGGGCGAAGACGGTGGTGCGGGCGGCTACCGCGGCGAGTTCGGTGTCGTCGAGACGGTCGACGCGGTCGGCGGTCAGGACGCTGTCGGAGGGCGCGGCGATCCCCAGGTCGCGGCAGACCCGGGTGGCCGTGCCCGAATGGTCGCCGGTAAGGATCTTGACGGTGACGCCCCGGTCGGCAAGCACCTTCAACGCGTCGGCGGCAGTGGGCGCGAGGGCGTCCTCGAAGGTGACGAAACCCCGGAAAGTCAGGCCGCGTTCGTCGGCAGGTGTGTAATCACGGGTGCGGGCGGGGCGTTCCGCGAAGGCGACCGCCAGCACCCGCAGGCCGTCGTCCGCCAGCTCGGCGGCGAGGGCGAGGAGCCGTTCGCGGTCCGCCTGGGCCAGCGCGCAGCGTTCCAGTACGGCCTCGACGGCTCCCTTGGCGACCAGCGTGTGCGTGCCGAGCCGGCCCGGCATGCGGACGACGGCGGTCGCGAGGCGCCGTACCGGATCGAAGGGAAGGGCGGCCAGCCCGTCGTACGCCATGAGGTCGTCCTCGTCGACGGCGTCCAGGACCGCTTCGTCAAGGGCGTCCGGCGTGGGCAGGTCGACGAGTTGGAGGGTCCACCAGGCGTTCACCGCGGCCCAGCGGAGCACCTCGGGGTCGTCCTGCCCGTCGGGGCCGAGGACGCGGTGGAGGACCGGCCGGTCCTGGGTGAGCGTGCCCGTCTTGTCCAGGCACAGCACGTCGACCGCGCCCAGGTCGTGCAGCGCGGGCAACCGCTTGACGATCACCCCGTGGGTGCGGGCCAGCAGCGAGGCGCCGCGCGCCAGGCAGGTCGTGACGATGACCGGCAGCATCTCCGGGGTCAGCCCGACGGCCACCGCGACGGCGAACGGCAGCGTCTCCAGGCCCCGGTCGCGCAGGGCCGCGTTGGCCATGAGGACCAGCGGCGGGGTCAGCAGCATGAACCGGATGAGGATCCAGGAGATGCCGTGCACCGAGCGGTCGAAGGCGCTCGCCTCACGCCGGTCGTCCGCACGGCCGTGGACGGCGGCAAACCGTGTCCGCGCACCTGTCGCCACGATGACGGCGGTAGCGCCGCCGGAGGCAACACTGCTGCCCTGGAAGCAGAGTTGGGGCCGGTCGAAACCTCCGTCGTCGGCCGCCGCATCGGCGGCGTCCTTCGCGACCGGCGCCGACTCGCCCGTGAGCACGGCCTGTTGCACAGTCAGGCCCTGCGTACGCAGCAGCCGTACGTCGGCCGGAACGAGATCGCCCGGGCCGAGACGGATCACGTCGCCGGGCACCAGCTCGTCCACGGCGATCTCCCGGGCGTCCGGCGGCGCGGCCTCGTCCGTGCGGCGCAGGACGGTGGCCGTGGCGGCGACCAGATCACGCAGCGCGGCCATGGACCGGTCGGCCCGGTACTCCCCCGAGGCGCGCAGCACGCAGCTCACCGCGACCAGCAGCAGGATCACGCAGGCGGTGCCCCAGGAGGCGACGGCCGCCGACACCAGCCCAAGACACAGCAGCACGGCAGTGAACGGATCGCGGAGACTGCACAGCAGCACCCGCGCCCAAGAGGCGCCCCGGTGGCCCGGCAGCGTGTTCGCCCCGAAGCGGACCTGCCGCTCCTCGGCCTCCGTCTCCGTCAGACCGCGCGGTCCGCTGTCCAGCCGCCGCAGCGTCTGCAGCACGGTCGGCACGCCCGGTTCCGGACCGCCGTCGCCGAGCACAGGCTCGGGAGCGAGTGGTCCGGCGTCCGGTTCCGAGGCCGCGGTGGTGTCAGCCACCGGTCCCGCGCAGGGTGCGCACGGGTGCGTAGGCTCCCTCGGCACGCGCGGCCAACTGTCCGACCATCACCCGGACCACGGTCACCACGTCGGGGTTGTCGACGAAGTAGATCTGGCGCCGACCCTCCCTACGGGACCGTACGAGGCCGGCGAGCTTCAGCTTCGCCAGGTGCTGGCTGACCGCGGGCAGGGCACCACCCACCCGGTCCGCGAGGTGGGTGACATCACTCTCGCCCTGTGCCAGCGCCCACATCAGGTGCAGCCGCGCGGCCGACGCCAGCAGACCGAAGGAAGCAGCCGCCTCCGCCAGCACCTCGGCGGACGGATCCTCGAAGCCACCGATGTCCGCTGCCACAGCCCTCTCCCGTCCCGCCCTGATCGTCACGCGCCGTACCCGCGCCGCTTCAGTCTAGGTCTCCGGCCGCGCCTGTCCGAGCACCCACGGGATGGAGCGGTCGGCGGAACGACCGGTGCAGTGGAACCGCCGTCACAAGGACGAAGAGCCCGAAGAGTGTGATCGCCGACAGTCCGACCGGCTGAAGGTAGCCGAGCGGGTGACGCAGGACGTCGTCCCAGTTCTCCCACCAATTCGCGGTCAGGTCCGCCGCCATGATGGTTGCGCCAAGAGGCGGGCTCAACGGGTGCGCCAGGGCGACCCCCACGGCGGCGAGCAGGTCCAGCACGACCAGGGAGTGAAAGAGCAGTTGGCTCGGCAAGGGCCAGTAACGATACGCGTGAAGCCCGCCCCTGATCACGTCGTAGGCGTGCGACCCACTCCCCTCCACGAAGCCAACGACGCACACAGCCGCCACCCACCGCGCCCAACGCGGCTGCATCCCCCATCGCATGCCGCCCACCCTAGGCACATGATCCAACGCCCCAGGAGCGAGAGGCGACTGACCGGTTCCGCAACCGCAGCCACATGGAATTGCATCTTCCGTAACGCCTATAGGGTTGCGCAACCGAGCAACCGACATCTCCTGGAGGACAATGACGTGGGCATCATCGGCTGGATCATCCTCGGTCTGCTCGCCGGAGGTATCGCCAAGATCCTGCTTCCCGGCCGCGACCCGGGCGGCCTGATCGGCACGACCGTCATCGGCGTCGCGGGCGCCTTCGTGGGCGGCTGGATCTCCGCCCGGTTCCTCGACCGCCCGGTGGAGAAGCAGTTCTTCGACCTCTACACCTGGGGTGCGGCGATCGGTGGCTCCCTCGTACTGCTCATCGCCTTCCGCCTGTTGTTCGGCAACTCCCGGGACTGACCCCGCAGTCCGGCGTCACCATCAGAGGTGGGCGGCGACAGCGGGCAACAGATCCTGGAACGTACGACCGGCCGCGGGCTCGCCGATCGCCTTCAACCGCCAGCCGCCGCCGTCGCGGTACAGCTTCGCCATGATCTGCGCCGTGTACGTGCCACCGCCGCTGAGCGTGTAACGGGCCAGTTCCTGCCCCGTGGTCTCGTCGATCAGACGGCAGAAGGCGTTCTGCACCTCGGCGAAGGTCTGCCCGGTGAACGAGTTGACCGTGAAGACGATCTGGTCGATGTGGGCGGGGACGCGACCGAGGTCCACCAGGATCGACTCGTCGTCGCCACCGGCACCGGCGCCTCCGACCAGGTTGTCCCCGGTGTGGCGGACAGATCCGTCGTCGCTCGTCAGATGCTGGAAGAAGACGACCTCAACCGGCTCACGGCCGGCGAAGAGCAGCGCCGAGGCATCCAAGTCGATCTCGCGCGGGCCGGCCAGCCTGGCCAGGAAACCCTTGCGTGGTGCGGCCTGCCAGCCGAGCCCCATCCGTACCGAACTCAACGTGCTGCCATCGGACTTGCTCAGGCTGATCTGCTGGCCCTTGCCCAGGTTGACCGACATACGTGACCTCTCCTCCTACTGGTTCTCAGACGCCGACGCCGAAGTCGGAGGCGATCCCCGCCAGTCCGGAGGCGTATCCCTGGCCGACCGCGCGGAACTTCCACTCCGCGCCGTTGCGGTACAGCTCGCCGAAGACCATCGCGGTCTCGGTCGACGCGTCCTCGGACAGGTCGTAGCGGGCGAGTTCGGCGCCGCCGGCCTGGTTGACGACGCGGATGAAGGCGTTGCGGACCTGGCCGAAGGACTGCTGGCGGTTCTCGCCGTCGTGGATCGAGACGGGGAAGACGATCTTGTCGACCTCGGCCGGTACGGTGGCGAGGTCCACTTTGATGGACTCGTCGTCGCCCTCGCCCTCACCGGTGGTGTTGTCGCCGGTGTGCTCCACCGAACCCTCGGGGCTCTTGAGGTTGTTGTAGAAGACGAAGTGCTGGTCGGAGATGACCTTGCCCGAGGCGTTGAGCAGCAGCGCCGAGGCGTCCAGGTCGAAGTCGGTGCCGGTCGTGGTGCGCACGTCCCAGCCCAGACCGACCAGCACCGCCGTAAGCCCCGGTGCCTCCTTGCTCAGCGAAACGTTGCCACCCTTGGACAGGGAAACACCCATGATTCGTTCCTCCACGCATGCCGACGGTCCGGGTCCGCGGCCCGGACCCGAACTGAAATCTACAACACTGTAGAAATAATCGCGGGGGGCTGCGGCCGTACGGCACCGCGTCGATACGATGGGACGATCGCGACCTTGCGGTGGGACACAGGAGGGAGACGGAGCGTGGCGAGACCGGATCCGCGCCCTCAGCGCCGGGCCCAGGGCGAGTTGGAGACACAGGTGCTCACCGTCCTGCACACGGCCGACGTACCGGTGACCGCGGCCTGGGTGCAGGAACGCCTGGACGCCGATCTCGCCTACACGACCGTCATGACCGTACTGATCCGGTTGCTGGAGAAGCAGGCGGTGACCCGCGTACGGGAGGGGCGCTCGTTCGTCTGGTCGCCAGCCGCGGACGAGGCGGGACTCGCCGCGCTGAAGATGCACAAGGTGCTCGACCGCGAGCGCGACCGCAAGGCAGTGCTGGCCAGCTTCATCACCGCCCTTCCGAAGGGCGACGAACAACTGCTGCGCGACCTGCTGGACCAGGCAGCCGACGAGTCGGCGGACTGAGACCCCATGGGCGTCTTCGTCCTACTGCCACTCATCCTGCCGTTGACGGCCTGGCCGATCGCCCGCCTGGCCACCCAGCACCTGCATCCCCGCACCGCCACGGGCCTGTTGAGCGCCATGGCCGCCGTCATGGCCCTGTGCAGCACGCTGTGCCTGGGCCTGCTGATGGTGGTCGGCACCGCCCAACTGCCCGGCAACCCGCTGCCGGACGGCTGGTCGGACCCCGAGGTTCGCGAGAGTGTCCCCCACGACGAGATCGTGGGCAAGGCCGCGATTCCCGTCCTCCTTGCCGTGGTCATAGGCTGCGCCCGAACTCTCTGGCGCCACTGCCGAGTTCGGCGACAGGCCCACGCGGCACTCGCCGGCCTGCGTGACACACCGGTCGCGATCCTCCCCGACGACGAGCCGTACGCCTACGCCCTCCCCGCCGGCCCACGCGACCGCGTCGTGGTGACCACCGCCCTGCTGGCGTGCCTCACCTCCCGTGAACGCCGGGCCCTGTTCGCCCACGAGCGGGCTCACCTCACCGCTCGGCACCACCGCCACCTGTTGATCGTCCAACTGGCGGCCCGGGCCAACCCGTTCCTGCTGCCGCTGCGTACGGCGGTCTCCTTCGTCACGGAGCGCTGGGCGGACGAAGAGGCAGCCCAGTCCGTCGGCAGCCGCAAAGCCGTCGCCCGCGCGATCGGCAAGGCGGCCCTCGTCTCCCGCACCACGCCGGCACCGACACTCGCGGCTCTCGCGGCGCCGGGCCCCCTCCCCCGCCGGGTCGCCGCCCTGCTGGCCCCGCCGCCCTCGGCCCGCACCTGGCCACCACTCTTCACCGCCGCGAGCCTGGCACTCTGGAGCGCGGCGGCGGCCGCCGCCCTGTCCGCGACGCTCTCGGCGAACTCGGCCATGACGCTGCTGCTCCTGCACGCGGCGACCCCGCTCTAGGCACAATGGCCGCACGGCCGACAAGCGGCACGGAAGCGGGGCATGGACCGGGAGTCCAGCGCATCCCAGTTGTGGCCGACAGGGGACATCTCCCGTCGACCACGGCGTTGTTCCGCTCAGAGAGACCGGATCACAGGTCGAACTCGTGCGGCGGCAGCCCCAGCGCGAAGCAGGCGTCGCGGACAACGGCCCGCTCGGTGGCGTCGAAGTCACCGTCAGCGCCACCGATGACGATGCCGATCTGGATGACGGCACGCGCCTCGGCCAGCTTCTTCTTCGCCTTGGCGATCTCCTGCAGCACGCCCACCTTGCCGAAGTCGAAGTCGGCGGTCAGCTTGTTGAGGTTGTCGTCGAAACGGCGCTGTAGGTCGGCTGCCGGGAAGTTCTGCAACACCTCGTTGCTGAAGATGAGTTGGGCGACGCGCTGCCGCTCTGACGGGTCGATCTTCCCGTCGGCGGCGGCGACGAGCGCGCACATCGCCATGCTCGCGTCGCGGAACGCCCCGCTCTTCAGATCGTTCTTCTTCGCCACCAACTGGGTCTGCATCGTTGACGCGGACTCCTTGACGCGGTCCCACAGTGCCATGCCGTCTCCCATTGTTCCGGGGCCGCCCAAGCCGCGTACGAGGAGGACCGGACGGCCGTCCCACTTCTTATATCTACAGCGTTGTAGAAGATATCAGGACGGATACGCGGCCCACCCCCGCACGGGTCAACGCGCCGGATGACCGCGCCGTTTCACGACGCTCGACTCCTCGATGCGCTCCAGGAGGAACGGCACGATTCCCCACTCCAGCAGGGCCAGTTCCCACTCCTCCCGCGTCCACCCGCCCTCGGGTTCCCTACCGGCGGACAACCCGTGGTCCGCGTCGCAGCGGTCGCGGGCCGCCGCCATGAGCGACCAGACGAAGTCACCCACTGCCGCACCGGCAGCAACGGCCCCGGCGATCATTCCCGCCGTGATCAACCCGTCGCCGACATAGGGCCGCCCGCCAAAAGCACGCAGACTGAAGCCGACCGCCAGCAACACCGCTGCGACGACAGCCACCAGAGCGAGTACGGCCACGAGCCAGCCGCTACGGCGCATACCAGCCGCATCCCGGGAAGCGGTTCTGCGCCAGCCGTCCTGCACACCTCCGGCTGCCAGGTAATCGCGATACCTGACGTCGACAACGTCACCGATGGCGGCACGCGCCTGGAGCGCCTGCGTACGCAGGCGCTCGCGATCAAACGCCTCCCCGGCGCGGTCCAGGGCTTCCCCGACCGGTCCGGAGTTGAGAGCCCGGTCCAGGATCAGCTCGAAGGCGACGCGGGCGTCCGCTCCCGAAGGCGCAGGATCCGGCATGCATCTCCCCCGATGAACGAAAACCTGCGGCAGCTGGAACCGACCGCATCCGCACGAGCGGTAAGGGGTGGAGAGTGTAATGGTTCTCGGCTTGCGCAACCTACAAAGGATCTGGCCGATGGGCGGCGCAGGCGTCGGGCCCGACCCTCAACGGGGAAGTTCTATCCTGACGGCGCTGGTCACCGAGTCGGAGTAAGGCCGCAGCGAGGGCCTCCTCGCCCACTGCCAGAGCGGCCGGCGTGCGCCTGCGCTGCAGCACCAACTCAGTGACGTAACCCCGCCGTTCCAGCCGATATTCAACCGGCCCCCGGCGCAACCGAGTATCCGCCGTGGGACGTTCCGCCCCTGGCCTTGAGTTCGTGAGAGTACCCTCCAACCGATCAGCGGTGTTGCAACGTCTGCAGTGCTCAGATTTCCCACGCCCGACGGTCAACAAGCCGCCGGAACCCACGAAGCTCGGGGACCATCAGGTCGGCAGGTCTGGCGCTCAGCTGGTCGCGAGATGACGGTGCGAGACCCGTGCAACAGCCGTATCCCTGCGCGTTGGTCGATCCCGCCCAACGAGAAGCGTGTGCACCGCAGTTGCCGAATCCGCCGGACCTTCCCGTCCCGCCACGGAGACTTCGATATACCGCGTACCGCTCGCCTCGTGGCGCGTACGCACAGCGGCCACACCCTCCGCGGCGCACGGAACGATCGCCACAACGCCGTTGCGAGCCAACACCTCGGCCGTCACGCCCGTACGTTCGAGGTCTGTTCCGAGGCCGCCGAACCGGTCGAGCACCTCGACCCGGCGCTGCTCGGCCAGCAACTGCTCAGCCAGAGCGTAGGCGGCGGCCAGCCGATCGGCCGCCTGCTGCCCGGTCACCCACACCGTGGCTCCCGGACAGGTACATCGGCACTTCAGGTCGCTCAACACGGATACCCCCAGGCACGGGTAATGTCGCGCAGCCCCGCCGGCACGTTCGCTGCATCCGGCAGTTGCCGTGCTGTTTGGATCTTTCCCGACTTGATGTTGTCGCTCCAGTCGCCGATGAAGGGCACGAACGGCCCGTGATCACCGCTGCTGTAATCCAGCATCGCCGCCGTCCACCGCACACCGAGATACGCGCAGATCTCCCGCGTGACCTCCTCCGGCCGCTCGGTCAGCTCCTCGTAGCGGACCGTGATTCCGTCCAGCTCTCCTCGGGCCGCCTCGACCGCGTCGACGTACATACGCACCTCACGTACGGTCGCCTCCAGATCGCGATCCGGACGGTTGTTGATCAGCGAGCTCACCATCGACGCCGGGTGACGCAGCAGGAAGATGTACCGAGCGTTGGGCCAGCCCTCATGCAGCCGCTCCCAGAACCCCGCGTTGCCGGGTGTCTTGTCCACGATGACCTGCTTGCCGCTGCGCACCAGCTCCCGATGCAGGATGCGATCCCACAGCAGGTACTCCAGCTCCCGCTGATCGAGGCCGAGTTGGGCCATGGCCTTCGAGGTGTACGGCTTCGTGAGGCTGACCGCCAGGGTGCGCAGGTGCATCTCGTGCGGGGCGCGGATCTGCGGGTGACTGTTGAGCAGGACCCGCAGCAACGTGGAGCCCGAGCGCACGGAGGAGAGGACGAACACCGGGGCCGACACGAGCCGATCTGGCGCCTGGCCCACCGGAGGTTCGGCCGGCTTCCGCATCCGCCGCCGTACCGCGCCTGCAACACGGCGCACCCCCGGACCGCTCAAGCCCATCGCGGTGCCTCCCTGACCTGTCCCGGTGTGCGGAGCCTTACCCTCCCGTTGAATGCTTGACCATACCGATACACCCCCCCGGTTTAGCCATGGACAGCCGATGAGAATCCCATGAGACAAACGCTATGACGGAAATGGCATGACAGGTCGGTCAGTACGTGGGCCCCAGCCCGGAGCGCACTGCGGCGGCGAGGCCAGTCGACGCCTTCTCCCTTAAGGCCGGCTTTCGGCAGGGGCACAGGAACGCTTCCTGGAGGACCTCTATCCCGCACGACGTGGGATGGTCACTCTGCGCACCGCACGCGAGGGGACTCCCCTACCCAGACGGCCTGGTTGACGCGCAACAGAGGTCCGCAGGCGATCCGCATGGTCGGCGCCTGCCCCTCTCTGACAGCCTCGGCTGAGGCTGTCAGAGAGGGCACGCGCATCCGCCGCGGGACTCACCGCCTTCGCCGGCGACGGGAACTCCACAGCCCCGTACCTCACCACCCGCCAGGGGAGCCGCCGCTTCTTCGCCGGCATCGCCCACGCAGCTACGGGAAGCGTCCAGGATGCCAAATGCACTCTCCTCGGCATCCCGTTCGTCGGCACCGACCATGTCTTCCGACTCAACGGAACACGTGTGGAGGCATACTCTGGGGTCCACGCGGACCTCTTCGATCACCTGAACCACGGCCGCCTGGAGCAATACCGCAGCGATGTCCACGCTCTGCGCTCCGCGTGGCCTTCGGACACCTGGGACGAGGAGTGGGACGGTCCCGTCTCGATACACCACGACGGCTCCGTCCTGGCCATTCACCTGCTGCCCTGACCAGTGGTCCGCCGGTAAGCGGGCCACCGTAATCCAGAGTTCATGGAGGGACGGGCAAAATATGCAGCAGAGACTGCCGACGGTTTCTGGATCGGCCGTCGGCAGTAGCGGTCTGTGATCAACAGGCCAATCGAAGGGGCCCACGCAGTACGTCCCACTGGCCACTCGCGGAGCGGTTCCCTGGGGAGAATCTGGGGAGTACGAGCGGCTTTGGGGAGCGCATGGGGAGAATCGACCGCGTAACTGGATGCGAGCTTGAAAGGCCCAGAAAGCCGAATCGGCCCAGGCCAGAGCCCCATGCAGTGACATCACCGCAGGTCAGCGCCCCCAAGTAGACAACTTCAAGAAGATCTCGTCGTGGGCGGCCATCCTGTTCGCGCCGACGCTCGTCGGCACGATCTACGGGATGAACTTCGATCGGATGCCGGAGTTGCACTGGGTGCTCGGGTATCCCTTCGCGATCATCCTGATGGCGGTCGTATGCACCAGTCTGTACGTCATCTTCAAGCGGAAGGACTGGCTCTGAGGAGCCGTCCCGGAAGATGCTCCCGCGAGTCGGCGCCGCCCCGCGGGGCGATCCCCCTAGTAGTGGTTCTCACCTGGGCGTGAGAGAGGGCCTTTCGCGAGGGTTCCGGAATCGGAAAAGGGGCGGGTGACGGCCGGCTGCGCGGCTTGTTGCCCGCCCCTCTGACGTACGCGGGTCAGGCGTCCAGGCGGTGCTTGGCGAGCCGGGTGACGACCTTGGGGTCGTGGTGGTCGAAGAAGAGCGAGGCACCGGTGTCGAGTGTGGCGATCTGGGCCGTCTGCTGGTCCGTGAGCTCGAAGTCGAAGATGTCGAGGTTCTCCGCCATGCGCTCGGCGCGCACGGACTTGGGGATGGCGATGACACCGCGCTGGGTGAGCCAGCGCAGCACGACCTGGGCGACCGACTTGCCGTACTCCTTGCCGATCTCGGCCAATAGCGGGTTGCCGAACAGGTCGTTCCTGCCTTCGGCGAAGCCGCCCCAGGACTGGATCCGGACGCCGTGCTCGGACATCAGCTCCTGGTAGTCGGCGCGCTGGAAGAACGGGTGGGTCTCGATCTGGTTGACCGCAGGAGTGATCTCGTTGTTGACGATCAGGTCGACCAGCCGGTCGGGGTAGAAGTTGGCGACGCCGATCGCCTTGGCGAGGCCCTCGCGGTTGAGCGCCTCCATGGCGCGCCACTGGCCGTAGACGTCGCCGAAGGGCTGGTGCATCAGGTACAGGTCGAGGTGGTCCAGGCCCAGCTTGTTCAAGGACGTCTCGAACGCGCGGCGGGTGTTGTCCTGGGCCGGGGCGTCCTGGACCCACAGCTTGGTGGTGACGAACAGGTCCTCGCGGGGGATTCCGCCGGACTTGATGGCGCGGCCTACGGCTTCCTCGTTGCCGTAGGCGGCGGCGGTGTCGAGCAGCCGGTAGCCGGCGGCGAGGGCGTCGGACACGGCGCGTTCGGTGTCCTCGGCGGGGATCTGGTAGACGCCGAAGCCGAGGAGCGGCATCTCGACGCCGTTGTTGAGGGTGGCGGTTCGCATGGGGGCTCCTTCGCCGTGGGGTGGAAATACGCGGTCAGGGGCGGATGAGTGCCTTGAGGACCTGGCGGTCGGCCATGGCCCGGTAGGCGTCCGGGGTGTGGTCGAGGGTGAAGGTCTGGTCGAAGACGCGGCCGGGGGCGATGGTGCCGTCCAGGACGTCGGGCAGCAGCTGCTCGATGTAGGCGCGGGCGGGGCTGACGCCGCCGGTCAGGGTGATGTTGCGCATGAACTCGGCCGGTCCGATCGGTCCCTGCTCGTACTGCGGTGCGCCCAGGCGGCTGATGGTGCCGCCGTCCAGGACCGCGCCGAGCGCGGTGTCGAGGGCCGCGCGCGTGCCTACGGCCTCGATGACCTTGTCCACGCCGCCGGTGAGCTCGCGGATGCGGGCGATGCCCTCCTCGCCGCGCTCCGCGACCACGTCGGTGGCGCCGAAGTCACGGCCCAGGGTCGTGCGGGATTCGTGGCGGCCGGCGAGCACGATCCGTTCGGCGCCGAGCCGCTTGGCGGCGATGACCGCGCACAGGCCGACCGCGCCGTCGCCCACCACGAGCACCGCGTCGCCGCGGGTGACGCCGGCGGTGACGGCGCCGTGGTGGCCGGTGGTCATCACATCGGACAGTGCCAGCAGGGAGGGCAGCAGCGCGGAATCGGCGGCGCCCGGCACCTTCACCAGGGTGCCGTCGGCCTGCGGCACGCGGACGGCTTCGCCCTGTCCGCCGTCGACACCGTCAAATCCGTACCGGCCGCCGTTGCGGCACGAGGTGTGCAGGCCCTTGGCGCAGTAGTCGCAGGTGTTGTCGCTGTAGGTGAACGGCGCGACGACGAGGTCCCCCGTCCTGAGGCGGGTCACGTCCGTGCCGGTCTCCTCGACGATGCCGAGGAACTCGTGTCCCATGGGGCGGCCGGTGTCGGTGGCGGGCATGGAGGCGTAGGGCCACAGGTCGCTGCCGCACACGCAGGACGCGACCACGCGGACCACGGCGTCGGCCGGCTGGACGATCTTCGGGTCGGGCCGGTCCTCGACGCGGACGTCTCCGGCTCCGTACATCACTGCTGCACGCATGAGGGCGGTTGCTCCAAACAGGGGTGGGCTGGGGCGCGGGGAAGAGGGCTGGGACGCGAGGGAGCGGGCTCGGGCGCGACGGGGCGGTGTCAGCGTTCGAGCATCCGGGCCTGGGCCTCGGTGTGGGTGGCGCCGGCGGCGGGCGGCAGGCTGGAGAGCCGGTCGAGCTGGTCGGCGGTGAGGACGACGGCGTCGGCGGCGGTGTTCTCCTCGACCCGTGCCACGCGCTTGGTGCCGGGGATCGGGGCGATGTCGTCGCCCTGGGCCAGCAGCCAGGCCAGCGCCACCTGCCCGGGCGTGGCACCGGCCTCGTCGGCCAGGGCCTTGACCTCGTCGGCGAGCGCCAGGTTGCGCTGGAAGTTCTCGCCGGTGAAGCGCGGGTTGTCGCGGCGGAAGTCGTTGTCGTCGAACTGGTCGGTGGAGCGCACCGTGCCGGTCAGGAAGCCGCGGCCCAGCGGGGAGAACGGCACCAGGCCGATGTTCAGCTCCCGCAGCACCGGCAGGACACGGTCCTCGATCCCGCGGGTGAACAGGGAGTACTCGGACTGGACCGCGGTGACCGGCTGCACGGCGTGGGCGCGGCGGATCGTGTCCGGGCCGGCCTCCGAGAGCCCGAACGCACGCACCTTGCCCTCGTCGATCAGCTCCTTCACCGCGCCGGCGGTCTCCTCGATCGGCGTGTTCGGGTCGACCCGGTGCTGGTAGTACAGGTCGATGTGGTCGGTGCCCAGCCGCTTCAGGGAGCCCTCGACCGCGGTACGGATGTTCGCCGGGCCGGAGTCCAGGTTCCAGGCGCCGTCGCCGCCGTGCAAGACCAGCCCGAACTTCGTGGCCAGCACCACCCGTTCCCGGCGCCCCTTCAGCGCCCGGCCCAGCAGGTCCTCGTTCGTGTAAGGCCCGTAGATCTCGGCCGTGTCGATGAGCGTGACGCCCAGCTCCAGGGCCCGGTGGACGGTCCGGATCGACTCCGCGTCGTCGGTACCGGAGCCGGTGTAGCCGTGGGACATGCCCATGGCGCCCAGACCGATCCGGGAAACCTCCAGGTCACGCAGCTTGATGTACCGCATCTCGCCCTCTTTCGATCCATGGCGTACCCGGCACCCCCAACTCTCGCCCGGCCCGGCGGGTCGCGCCCGTGGTGACCGGGGAGGGGCCGGGGTACCGGCGTCTTGCTCCTTCACCTTCGCCCGGATCGCGGAACTGTGGCAGGGCGGGCTCTTCGGGGGTAATGACAGGGCCCCCCTCGCGCCTGCGCCGCGGGCACCGACCGGATAAGACTGGAGCCATGGCACCCCAGAGCGCGCACAGCGAGGGCGCCGAGCTGGGCCGCTACCTGCGGGCCCGCCGGACCCAGACCAGCCCCGAGCACGTCGGCCTGACCGTCGGCACCGGCGTACGCCGCACCCCCGGCCTGCGCCGCGAGGAGCTGGCCACCCTGGCCGGCATCAGCATCGACTACTACGTGCGCCTGGAACGCGGCAAGGAGACCCGACCCAGTCCGGCCGTCCTCGACTCGCTCGCCCGCGCCCTGCACATGGACGACCAACAGCACCAGCACCTGCGCGAACTCGCCGCCCGCGCCGCCCGCTACGTCTCCGAACCGCCGCCCGCGCCCAGCCGCGCCGTGCGCCCGCATCTGAAGCTGCTGATCGAGTCACTGCGTCCGAACCCGGCCTACGTCATCAGCCGCAGCATGGACATGCTCGCCTGGAACCCCGGCGGCCTGGCCCTCTACGCGGGCCTGGACGACTGGCCCGTCAAGCACCGCAACCTCGCTCGCTACTTCTTCCTCCACCCGGCAGCACGCGAGCTCTTCCCCGACTGGGAGCGCCAGATCACCGCCTGCGTCGCCCGCCTCCGCGCCATCGCCGGCACCGCCCCGGACGCCCCCGACCTCACCAACCTCGTCGGCGAACTCCTCCTCAAAAGCCCCGACTTCGCCGGACTCTGGGAACGCTACGAAGTCACCGGACGCAAACCCGCCCACAAGACCTTCCACCACCCCCAGGTCGGCACCCTCACCCTGACCTCCCAGTCCCTGCACATCGAAGGCACCCCCGGCCAGCGCATCGGCGTCTACACCGCCGAACCCGGCACCCCCGACCACGACGCCCTGCTCCTCCTCGACATGACCGCACCCCGGCACACGCCACAAACCGCCCCCAGAGTCACCGGAACGCAGCCGCACTCCTCAAGCAGCTGAGGGAAATGCCCCGCTCCCGCGACCACACGGCCAGGTCGGCTGTAGGGCGTGCCGTGCCGGTGAACAGCTGACCAGGGGGCCGTCGGAGACCGGGTCCTCCACCACCGAAGCCGGACCGGGGCCTCCACCACCGAAGCCGGCCACCGACGTGCACAGGAACACTGCGCGCGACGCCATCGATGCGCCGGACCGGGTCACTCTGCCAGTCGGGCGAGGGCCAGCGCGTACGCCTGGTCGAGGGAGTCGGCAGCGGAGCAGGGGACGTCCGGCTGCACACCGGTGCCCTCCCAGTTCGCGCCGGAGACGGGGTTGATGGCGCGGCCGACGGGGACGGTGGCTTCCAGGTGCGGGTGCACGGTCCAGCCCTCGCAGGGATGCGCGCCGCCGCGGGTGCGCTCGCCGACGACAACGGCGCGGCCGAGCTGCTGGAGGTCGTACGCCAGTTCCTCGGCGGCGGAGAAGGTGCTGTCGCTGGACAACACGTACAACGGCTTGCTGCCGCCGAAGCGCGCGCCGGGGACGTGCGGCTGGCTCCAGGACTGCTCGGTGCGCTCGCCGGCGCGCCAGTACATGGAGTTGAGGTGCGTGCGCTCGTCCAGCAGGTAACCGCACACGAAGGCGACCGTGTCCGGGTCGCCGCCCCGGTTGGCGCGAAGGTCCACGATCAGCGCCTGGGCGCGGGAGGCGAGGGTGAGCGCGGCGCTCAGCGGCTCGGCGGCCCACTCCAGCGGAAACAGCATCGGCGCCAGTTCCACCACGGCGACCCCTCCGTCGAGCAGCTCCACCCGGGGCGCACCGCCCAGCGAGGTGTCGAAGTCCCGGCGGATGGCGGCCAGGCCGGCCGCCCCCTGCTCGGGGGGCACCGGGTCGGCGTGGTGCTTGAGTCTCAGGTGCCGGTCGCCGTTGACGGACTGCAGGTCCGCGGTGACCAGACGGGCGAGCGCCTCGGCGTCGTCCACGTCGTAGGCGCCCTCGGTGAGGCGTCGGCGCAGCAGGCCGGCGAGCTGCTCGGCTGTCTCGGGGAAGACGTAGTGCTCGGTCAGCAACCGGGCTGTCTCATCGATGACGGGGGCGGGCTGAAGCTTCGTCAGAGTCGTCATGACAGGGAGTACAGCACTGCCCTTGCGAAAGCGTCAACGAGATTAGACACTTTCGTCATGAGCGATCAGCCTTCCCATCAGCCGCCCCCCGAGGACGTTCTGGAGATCGGTGCGCCCGACCAGTTCGCGGCGCTCGCCCACCCGTTGCGTCAGCGGTTGCTCTTCGCTCTGGGCCACCGGCCCGCCACCACCAGCCAGCTCGCGGCGCAGCTCGACGCGAAGAAGGGCAACGTGGCCCACCACCTCAAAGTGCTCCGCGAAGCCGGGCTGGTCCACATCGCCGAGACCCGCCAGGTCCGCGGCGGCACCGAGCAGTACCACCAGCGCACGGCCCGCCACATGGTCGTCGCCGAACCCCAATCAGCGGGCACCGCCGCGATGTTCGCCGCCTTCGCCCAGGAGCTGGACCTCTCCCCCACCGAGCACCACCTGACACTGCGCCACCTGCGTCTCAGCCCCGCGAAGGCGAAAGAACTCGGCGAGGCTCTCGCCAAACTGGTCGACGAGGCCGAGGAAGACGCGGAGGACCAGCCGGTGCACGGCGCGTTGGTGGCGCTCTATCAGCAGGCCCCGCCGACCAGCACCAGCACCACGAGTTCCGCCTAGCGGTACCGCGTCGGCGGGGGCCTCAGTCGCTACGGGTGACCGGCTCGGGATCGGCGTCGAGCGCGTCGAGCACCGCGTCGCCGTTCGTCCTCGCCCACTCGGTCAGCATGTGGATCGGGTCGATCAACGTCGCCCCGAGCGGGGTGAGTTCGTACTCGACGCGAGGTGGCACCTCGGCGTAGGCGTGGCGGCGGACGAGTCCGTGTGCCTGGAGCCGTCGGAGCGTCTGGGTGAGCACCTTGCGGGAGATGCCGCCGATCAGCTCGATCAACTCCCCGTGGCGCACGGGGCCTTCGCTGAGGCCGTAGAGCACGACGGCCGTCCACTTGTCGGCGATCAGCTCGACCGTCAGACGCGCCGGGCAGTCGGAGAGGAAGGGATCACCGGGACCGAAACCGCACATGACGCCTAAGGTACCTGCCGGTTCCTTTCGGAAACCTAGCCTGGGATCTCTCCCCCCTTCCAATCTTCCAACTGTCCAAAGCCAGGAGAGAGATGCGACTCATGCGAGTCATCACCCAGCAGACGCTCGGCGGTCCCGAGGTGCTCACCGTCGTGGACGCGCCCGAGCCCCGGCCCCTCCCTACCGAGGTCCTCGTCCGCGTCAGGGCGATCGGGCTGAACCCGCTGGAGGCGCGTCTGCGCGCCGGCGAGTTCCCGCTGATCGGCCGGCCGCCGTTCGTCCTCGGCTGGGACATCAGTGGCGTGGTCGAACAGGCGCCGCAGACCTGGCGGTTCAGGCCCGGCGACGAGGTGTTCGGGATGCCTTTGTTCCCGCGGGCGGCGAGCGCGTACGCCGAGGTCGTGTCGGCGCCGGCGTTGCACCTGGCACGGAAGCCGGCGTCGCTCTCGCACGTCGAGGCGGCGGCGCTGCCGGTCGTCGGGCTGACGGCATGGCAGGGCCTGGTCGATCTCGGCGGCGTGAGCGAGGGTGACCGCGTCCTGGTCCACGGCGGTGGTGGCGGGGTCGGCCATGTCGCGGTCCAGATCGCGAAAGCGCTCGGCGCGTACGTGATCGCGACGGCCGGCGGGAGCAAGCGGGAGTTCGTCGAGGGGTTCGGTGCCGACGAGGTGATCGACTACACGGCGGTCGACTTCACCGAGGCGGTCCGCGACATCGACATCGTGCTCGACACGATCGGCGGCGACACCGTCGAGCGGTCGCTCGCCGTGCTCCGCCCGGGCGGTCACCTGGTGACGGCGGTCGCCGAGGACGATCCCGAACTCGCCGCCAAATACCGGGCGGCCGGCCTGCGCTTCAGCGGCATCGCCGTCGACCCCGATCCAGTCGCCCTGCGAGGTCTCGTCGACCTCGTCGAACAGGGCAGGCTCCGGGTCCACGTGCAGGAGACGTTCCCGTTCGACCGCGTCGCCGACGCGCACCGGCTGCTGGACGCCGGTCACCTCCGGGGCAAGCTCGTCCTCACCGTCTGATCCCGTTGTGTTCCTCGCGGATACGCCCCGGCGAGGCGAGGACCGACGCCCGCCGTCCCGCGTCCCCCGTACCGAGCCGTTCACCACGCGGCCCGCACCCGTCACTCCGTGTGAGGAGGATTGACAGGGACTCTTTGTCGATTCGACAGTGTCGGGCGTGACTTCCTCTCCGGTTCGGCCCGACGGGCATCCGCTTCGTGAGCTGTGCGAATCCCTGCTGTCGCGGATCGAGGAGCTCAGCATCGGAGTCACCGACGACATCAGGCGCGAGATCCCCTCCTACGCGGCGCTGCCGCTGGCCGAGCAGCGCATGACCGTACGCAACCGGCTTCACGCCCTCCTGCGGGGGCTCGCCCTCGATGTGGAGCCGACGGCCGGTCAACTGCGGGATATCCAGGCCGAGTCACGCAGGAGGGCGTACTACGGTCTGCCCGTCCAGGACGCGCTCGCGACCTTTCACATCGGTGCCCGTCGGCTGTGGGACGAACTGCGGGCCGCGGCGCGCGGGACGGCGGCCGAGGACACCGCGATCGAGCTGGTCGCGCCCCTGTGGCTGTGGGTGCAGTCGGCGAGCGGCGTCGTAGCGGACGCCTTCGCGGACGAGGCCGGGTCGCGGAACGGGCGCGAAGCCGGGCTGCGGCAACGCTTCCTCGAACTGCTCCGGACCGGCGGGGCGCCCCGCGAGCAGACCGCCGAGATCGCCCGTGAGCTGGGGTTCGACCCGGACGGCGACTTCCGGGCCCTGTGCACGCCGGCCCGTGGGCCGCGCAGGGCCACCTCGGTCTGTTGCAGCGTGCGGCACGGCAGCTTGCCGGGAGGGTCTCCTGCGGCCTGAGCGGGCAGCTGATGGTCGCCATCACCCAGCGGGTCGACCCGGCCGACCTGGTCACCCGCGTGATCAGCCTGGGTGGCGACGACGCACGGGTGGGTGTCGGTCTCGACCGGTCCGGGCTCGCCGGCGCGGAGATGAGCATCGCCGACGCGGAGCGCGCCCTCGCCGTCGCCGCACCGAGCAGCCGTGCCACGTCGTTCGAGGACGTCTGGCTCCAGGCGAGTCTCGCCGACAGCCGGGAGCGGCTGCACCCCCTGTTCGCCGAGGTCCGCCGGGTCGCCGGCCGGCAGCCGCTGCTGGCGGAGACCGTCATCCCCTTCGCCGACGCCGGGTCGTCGCTGGCCCATGCCGCGACCGCCCTCGGGATCCACCCCAACACGGTGGCCTACCGGCTCGGCCAGTGGCACAAGCTCAGCGGTGCCGATCCGCGCACCTTCGCCGGGCTTCTCCGCTCGGTCGTCGGCATCACCGGCTGACGGGCGTTGTGGAATCCACGAAAATCCGCCCGCACACTCCATGAGCACGCCGAAGACCACCGTCCGCGCCGTTCCTGCACTCCGTGACTGCTGACTTTCTCACTGCAGAGATTCCGGAGCGATGAACGGACCAGGAATGACAGAGAAGGACCCGAATTCCTAGGTGATGGGAACTACATCCGGGGAAGCGGACAGGCTCGGCATACAGGCTTCGCTCTACGACAGCCACACCGAACATCTCCTGAGGACGGCGGGCCTGCGGGAGGGGATGCGCGTTCTCGACGTCGGCTGCGGCACGGGCGAAGTGTCGCTCGCCGCCGCGCGCGTCGTCGGCCCGAGCGGCCGGGTTCTCGGCGTGGACATGGACCCGGGAGTCCTGGAGCGTGCGCGGCAGAACGCGGCCGCGTCCTCCTTCCGCAATGTCGGTTTCGAGCAGGGAACGCTCCCCGATCTCGAGGTCGCCGAGCCCTTCGACGCTCTTGTGGGACGGCTGATCCTGATTCATCTCGACGATCCGGTGGGGACGGTGAAGGGGCTGACACGCCTCGTCCGTCCCGGGGGTGTTGTCACGTTCCAGGACTTCAACACGTCGAGGACTCGCGCCATACCCGCGGTACCCGTGGTGACGGAGTCCGTGGCGTGGATCTGCGCTGCGCTCCGCGAAGGGCGCCGCGAACCCGACATGGGTGAGCGACTGGCCGAGGTGCTGCGGCTTTCGGGGCTGTCCGATCCGAGCGTGGCGGTCGCCGTGCCGACGGGCGGTCCCGACTCGGCGGCGGTGACCCTCATCGCCGAGTCGGCGCGCGGCCTCCTGCCGGTGATGGAGCGCGGCGGAATCGCCACGGCCGAGGAAGTCGACATCGACACCCTGCGGGCTCGCATGATGCGCGCGTGCACAGAGGTGCGGGCGACGGTCTACGTCCCTGAACTCGTCGCCGCCTGGGCAGAGGTGCGCCAGGGCCTGTTCCGGAGGCAGGTTCGGCATCCGCGACCATCGGTCGTCCGGCGACAACTCCCTGAACTGCGCGGCCAGTTCACCGCGGGAGCGGATGCCGGATCGGCGCGGTGTCCGGTCGTAGGCGAGGTCGGTCCTGGTCCGGTGGTGTTCCGGACTCCTTCCGGGCGGGGCCGAGGCGGCCCGTACGTAGCGGTGGCCTACTTCAGGCCGCCGGTCACCAGGTCGATGCGCCAGTACCGCTGCAAGGACAGGAAGAGCGCGATGACGGGGATGACGGACAGGAGGGTGCCGGTGATCACGAGGGAGTACAGGGACGCCTGGTTGGCGCCGTGGCGCAGCAGGCTGTACAGGCCGACCGTCAGCGGGAACTTGTCGTCGCTCGTCACCATGACGAAGGGCAGCAGGAAGTTGTTCCAGATGACGATGAACTGGAGCAGGAAGACGGTGATCAGTCCGGGTGCCATCAGCCGCAGCCCGATCGCCGAGAACATCCGCCACTCGCTCGCCCCGTCCATCCGTCCGGCGTCGAGCAGCGAGTCGGGTACGGAGGCGGTCGCGTAGATCCGGCACAGGTAGATGCCGTAGGGGTTGAACAGCTGGGGCAGGATCACCGCCGCGTAGCTGTCGGTGATGCCGACCCGGGCCAGCAGCAGGTACTGCGGCACGGCCAGCACGACCTGCGGCAGCAGGACGCCCGCCAGGATGGTGTTGAAGAGCAGGCTCCGGCCCCGGAAGCGGTACTTGGCGATGGCGTAGCCGGTCGCGGCGGAGACGGCGGTGGCCACGAACCCGCCGACCCCCGCGTACAGGAAGCTGTTGAGCATCCAGTGCCAGAACACGCCCGAGTCGTACGAGGAGAGGTCGGCGACGTTGTCCACCAGCCCCGAGCCGAACGACGGCAGATAGGTCGCGGTGGAGAACAACTCGCTGCGCGACTTGGTGGACGCGATCAGGATCCACAGCGTCGGCACCAGGCAGTAGACGGCTCCGAGCAGCAGCACCACGGTGGGCAGCAGGGCGATCCGCCTGCGGCGGGGGCGTTCGTACCGGGCGACGGTCACCGGGGATGCCACGGGACGTGCGGGCGAGTCGATGGTCATCGTCCCTCCTTGCCGACGGCTCCGGCGGCGCCCCACCAGGTCTGCGCGAGGCGTCCGACGACCACCGAGACGGCGAGGATCCCGGCCGCGAAGACGACGGAGGTGGCAGCCGCGAGATGGATGTCGGAGTCGACGAAGGCGTCGGTGTAGATCTTCATCAGGGGAACCCAGGTCAGGGAGATGGCATTCGACAGCGGCTGCAACGTGTTGGGCTCGTTGAACAGTTGCAGCGCGGCGAGCACGGTGAACAGGGTGCACATGGCGATGGCGGGACGGATCAGGGCGACCTTCACCCGCAGCGCTATCTGGAGTTCCGAGGCTCCGTCGATCCTGGCCGCCTCGTAGATCTCCGGCGGCAGCGCGCGCAGGGACGTGTACATCACCACCATGTTGAAGCCCACCGCGCCCCACACCGCGATGTTGGCGACCGAGACGTAGACCATCGAGCTGCCGAAGTAGTCGAGGTGCTGTCCGCCGATGGGGCTGGTCGCGGGCAGGTAGAGGAAGCCCCACAGGAGGGTGGCGATGACGCCGGGCACCGCGTACGGCAGGAAGATGGCCAGCCGTGCGAACCGGGTGAGCCGGGCTCGTGCCGTGTCCAGGAGGAGCGCGAACAGCAGGGCGAGGAGCACGGTCGCCGGTACGGTGATCGCGCCGACCAGGAGCATGCGGAGCAGGCTGTGCCACAGCTCGGTGTCGTGGATCACCGTGGAGTAGTTGTCCAGACCCGCGAAGACCGTTCTGCTGCCGGTTCCCAGCAGGCCCCCGCTGACCTTGCGCTGCTGGAAGCTGAGGAACAGCGCGTAGCCCCCGGGGGCGATCACGAACAGCAGGAGGAGCAGGATCGCGGGCAGGACCAGCAGATAGGGCAGCCGGCTGTGGCCCGCCCTGCGGCCCCGCCGCGAAATGCTTGTCGCCATCGACGTCGTCCCCATCGGATGAATGGCTGGTGCCAGTGACTGGTGCCAGTGACTGGTTTCGGTGGTTGGTCGATTGATGCCGGTGGAGCCGGCCCGGCCGCCCGGCGCGGGGGTCAGGAACCCGCGGCCGGGCGGCCGGGTCGCCCGGGCTAGTTCAGGGTGAACCCGAGCTTCTTCATGCCGGCCGTGGTGTTGTTCTGCATGGTGTCCAGCGCCCCGGTGAACGAGCTCCCGGACTGCAGCGCCGCGCCGAAACTGTCCCGGTACGCGGAGAAGGTCACTGTGACATTCGGGCCCCACATCGAGTAGCTGCGGGCGCCGGGCGCGACCTTCTTCACCTCGCCGTAGAAGTCCGGCTGGTTCGGGAAGAAGGCCGGCGGCTGGTCGAGGATCGGCAGGGCGCGCCCCGAGGTCGAGGCCGGGTAGATGTTGATGTTCTTGACCTGGGCCGTGACCGCCTTGTCGTCGGTGTTGAGCCAGCTCGCGAACTCCGCCGCCTCGGCGGGGTGCTTGGAGTCGGTGGTGACCGTGATGGCCGAGCCGCCCCAGATGCCGGTGGTGGTGTCGCCCGCCGTCCAGGCCGGGAGCGGCGCGGCGGTCCACTTCCCCTTGGTCGACGGGGCGATGCCGCCGATCTGTGCCGGGGCCCAGGCTCCGGAGATCCAGGTGAGGAGGGTGCCGTTGTTCATCTCCTTGTTCCACTGCGGGGAAAAGGAGGGGTTCTTCTTCACCAGCCCCTTGTCGACCAGGCCCTGCCAGTAGTCGGCGACCTTGTCACTGGCCGTGCCGTTGATGTCCACATGCCAGGAGTCGCCCTGCGTGGTCCACCAGTCCGCTCCCGCCTGCTGGGTGAGGCCGGTGAACCAGCCCGGGTCGGCGGCGTCGAAGTTGGTCATCGAGGCCTTGGGGGCCTTGCTGTGCAGCTCGGCGGCCACCTGCGCGTACTCCTGCCAGGTGGTGGGCACCTTCAGGCCGTACTTCTTGAACAGGTCGGCCCGGTAGAACAACATCAGCGGGGCGAAGTCCTGCGGGATGCCGTAGACCTTGCCCTGGAAACGGGTCTGGGCGAGAGTCGCCGCGTCGAAGTCCGTGACCGCCTTCTTCGTCTCGGCGGTGATGTCGCGGACCACGCCGTTCGCCACCAGGCCCGGCAGCGACTGGTACTCGACCTTCGCGATGTCGGGGGCGGTCTTCGCCTGGTGCGCGGTGATCATCTTGCTGACGAGCTGGTCACCGCCGGCCGGGTTGCTGAGGGCGACCTGGATGTCGGGGTGCGTCGAGTTCCACAGGGCGACGACCTTGTCCATGCCCGGGTCCCAGGCCCACATGGTCAGGCGGACCTTGCCGCCGGTGGGGGCCGATCCGCTGTCGGAGCCCCCGCCGCCTCCCCCGCAGGCGGCGAGAACCAGTGTTGCGGCCAGTGTGGCGCCTGCGACTGCGGCGAATCTGGTCTTCATTGGCCAGTGCTCACTTTCGTGTCAGAAGAGGGCCTGCCGCGGTCGTCCCGCCTGTGAGGCCGTCGCCCGGTGGTCCCTCCTGGGACCTGAACCCATGGCCGACCGGCAGTCGACCTGCTCCGACTTTGACTTCGACTTAAGCTAAGTCGCGGCAGAGGTGGGGTCAATATGGTCGACGTACCGATTTACGACGTGTCGATTTCTTTATGAGAGGAAGTCCGCGTGGGGCGGCGGACGCGGGGGCCGGCTCGCGCAGCGGGGCCGCCCGACTCTCCGCACCGTACGCGCCGGGGTGGGTGCACGGGAGCCCCCGCAGGATCTTGTCCACGGCGGCGGGGTGCCGGCGCGCGAGCCCCGGGGGGGGGCGAGCCTGCGTTGTACGGGGTCTGCACCACGTCGGACAGATTCCTCAACGGTGGGGCGACGTCCAGGATCTCGGGCTCGGTGACATCGAGGACGGGCCGGACGGACAGAGCCGGTGCGTGGTTCCGCGGTCGGGGCGTCCCGGTCCGCGAGCGCGCCACGGCACGCGGCCACGGCGCCCGGGCCAGTACGTCGTCGGCGGCCACCCATGGACAGAGCCCCGGGCGGTCAGCAGGGCGTCGGCGCTGGTGAGCGTGGCACGCGCGCGTGCCACGGCGGAATACCGGAGTCGGCCCCTACGGCCTCACCTGTTCGCACGCTTCGGCGGCACCGAGGACGACGCCATGCGGCAGGAGCTGTAGGCCGGTTCTCCCTCGGCGGTGGCCCCGGCTCGATCTCGCGGCGCGTCTCCGGGCGGGCGCGAACGTCGCGGGGGAAGAGCCGGTCGGGCAAGGGGCCGACCATGTCGGCCGCCGCGCCTGGCCGCTCGCCACCCCCGTCGGCTCGTTGACCGGGCCGCCCGGAACAAAGGGAAGAGCCGGTTGGGCAGGGACCGGCCACCGCTGCTGCCACGACCGGCCGCTCGCCCCCTAGCCGGCTAGTTCACCGGGCCGCCCAGAGCAGTCCGCGTATGGTGAGCGCTCTTACGGTGGGCTCGCGCAGGTCGTCCGGCCGGTGTCCCAGGGCGGAGAAGAAGACGCGTCCCCGCCCCCACTGTCTGGTCCATACGACGGGCATGTCGACCGGTAGCTCCCCCTGCCCCGCGGCACCCGGAGCGACGGTGGTGGACGCCAGTACGGTGCTGAACGCGTCGGTCAGCATCCAGTACTGCTCGGTCATCACCGTCGTGTCGGGCAGCCCGGCGACGACCGGGTGCTCCCGGTGCTCCGGCTCGATACGGACCCGGTACTCCAGGAACTCCTCCGGGTGGTGCAGGAACAGGCCGCCGACCATGCGCAGGTACGCGGGAGTGTCCTGGAACGTCGCTACGACGCCGCCGTGCCAGCCCGCGAAGCCGGTGCCCGCCTCGACAGCCGAAACGAGCCCCGCACACTGTTCCCCGGTCAGCCGGCCCTCGGTCCAGCACTGCACGACGAGATCGGTCCGTGCCATGAGGTCCGCGTCGGCGTAGGCCTCCAGGTCCTCCCGGACCGTGACCGTGAAACCGGCGTCGGCCAGCGCGGGCAGGAACAGGTCGGTGCACTCCCGTGGGGAGTGGCCCTCCCAGCCGCCGCGGACCACCAGCGCCGTACGCGCCGCGGCCATCAACGGGTCGCGGGGTCGGCGGTCCACGACGGCAGGGTGAGCGGTGTGCGTTGGAGACCGATCCACTGCCGTTTCGTGAAGCCCGCCATCTGGTCGTCCGCGCCGTGCCGCGCGTGGGCGTCGTTGACGTGCACCTCGCCGGCGTCGAGCCGCTCGGCCACCGACAGACCCCGTATGAGGTCGGCGGAGAACACCGAGTTCATCAGCATGGGGAGCCCGTTGGTCACGGCCACCGCCTCCTCCTGGTCGTCCACCACGGTGACCGGGAGGACCGGGCCGAAGATCTCCTCGGTGAAGGCGGGCATGTCGGGCGTCACCTTGGCCAGCACGGTGGGCCGGTAGAACAGCCCCTCGGGACCGTCGAACGTGCCGCCGGTGAGCACCTCCGCGCCCATCTCCACCGACGCCGTCACGAGGGCGTGCACCCGGTCGCGCTGGCGGGTGCTGATCAGGGGGCCGAGATCCGCCGTTCCGCTCATCGGGTCGCCGACGCGCAGGGCGGCGGCGCGGCGGGTGAGGGCGTCGACGTACTGGTCCGCCACCGCCCGGGTGACGATGTGGCGGCTGGCGCTGATGCAGGTCTGCCCCTGGTATTCGAGCGAGGCGATCATCGCGCACGAGGCCGCGAGGTCGATGTCGGCGTCGTCGAGGACCACGAAGGCGTTGCTGCCGCCGAGTTCGAGCCGGACCGGCCGCAGTGTGGCCGCGGCGGAGGCCGCGATGGCGAGGCCGACCTCGCGGGAACCGGTGAAGTCCAGCAGGTTGAGGCCGGAGTGCTCGGCGAGCGCGTGCCCCGCGTCGAGGCCGTCGCCGGTCACCACGTTGAACACGCCCGGCGGCAGTCCGGCGGCCCGGGCCGCCTCGGCGAGCACCTGGCCGCCGATGATCGGGGTGAGCTCGGCGGGCTTGAGCACGACGGTGTTGCCGAAGGCCAGCGCCGGTGCCACCGCCCGCATGGCCAGGTTGACCGGGTAGTTCCAGGGCGTGATCACACCGATCACCCCGAGCGGCACCGCCCGGGACATCGAGAGCTTGCCCGCCTTGTACGGCGGCAGCAGGTCGCCGGCGTTCTCGCTCGCCTGGATCATGGAGATCCGCAGCTGCCGGATGCCGGTGGACACCTCGTCCTCGGCCTTGGCCCGCACCCCGCCGGTCTCGCGCATGCTCTGCTCGACCAGCTCCGCGTGGTGCGCCTGGAAGAACTCGGCCATCCGCCGCAGGCCCGCCGCGCGCTCGGGAGCGCTCAGTGCCGCCCAGTCCGGCTGGGCGGCCCGCGCCGCGGCCACCGCCCGCCCGACGTCAAGGGCCCCGCCGAGGGCGTACGTACCGATCACGGCACCCGTGGCCTTCTCCACGACGTCGGCGGTACGCCCTGACGAGGCAGGGCCGAACGTTCCGTCGATGTAGAGCTGTGCCACGGGGAACTGAGACGTCATGAAGACTCCACGGAGGTCAGGGAGACTTTGGCTTTGACTTAAACTAAGAGGCGAACGTCATGGACGTCAACCAGTCCACAGCACAGCGGATTGATTTACCGGCTGGTCTACGCCCAGGCCCCGGCGCCGGACCCCGATCCGGGCACGGTCCCGGACACCGACCCCATCCCGGCCCCGGCCCCATCCCCGGACACGATCTCCGGGCGTCGGCCGCCCGTGGTCAGCAGGTGCGCCACCGGCAGGGTGGCCGCCCCCATCGCCACCGCCTCCTGGCCCAGCCGCCCGACCTCGATCCGGGTGCGCCCCCGCAGATACGACAGGGCGTGCCGCTCGGCCGTCGCACGCACGGTGGGCAGGACCACCCCGCCCATCACCGAGCCCGCCCATCCGGAGAGCACCACGAGGTCCGGGTGGAGCAGGTTGATCAGGTTGCCGATCCCGATGCCGATGTACTCCCCGATCTTCTCCAGGGTCTCCATGGCCACCGGGTCGGTGGCCGCCCGCGCCGTCAGCTCCGCGAGCCGGCCCTCGGTCCCTGCGGCGTGGAACGGCTGGCTGCCCAGGGTGGCCTGGTAGCGGTGGAGGATGGCATCGGCTCCGACATACGCCTCCAGGCAGCCCCGCGAACCGCAGCGACAGGGCAGCCCGCCGGCGTAGATCACCGTGTGCCCCCACTCGATCGTGGCCGGGGCCAGGCCCGTGGTGCCGCCCTCCGTGCCCGACCCGAGGGCCGCGCCCACCCCGACCCCGATGAGCGCGGTGACCACTCGGTCGGCGCCCTGTCCCACGCCGCGCCACATCTCCGCCTGGCCCAGGGTCCGCGCGCAGTTGTCCAGCATGAGCGGTGCGGCGACCCCGGGGGCGAGCATCTCGCCGAGCGCGACACCGGACCAGCCGAGCGTCGGCGCGTGCACCAGCGTGCGCCCGGGGATCCGCGGGTCGGGCTGGACCGCGCCGGGCACACCGACGCCGATGCCGAGCAGGTCCGCGGGGTCGACGCCCGCGGCGCGGGTCACGTCGGAGATGCCCTGGAGCACCAGTGCGGCCACCGACTCGGCGTCGAGCCGGGTGTCGGCGATCGGGTAGACCTCGGAGGTGATCACCGACAGGGTCCAGTCGAACAGCCCGATCCGGACGTGCGTCTCACCGATGTCCACGCCGATCACGGAGCCGTAGTCCGGGCGGATCTCGAGCACCGAGCGCGGCCTGCCCCCGTCGGAGTCCTCCGAACCGCCCTCCGCGATCAGGCCCTCGGCGAGGAGTTGGGAGACGACATTGCTCACCGTCGCGGAACTGAGGCCGGAGACACGGGTCAGCTTGTTCCGGCTGGTGGGTCCCTGCACGTACAGAGCGGAGAGGAGGATGGACCGGTTGTGCCGCCGCAAGTCGCTCGTCGTTCGCTTCACCACGGATTTCACAGGACGAAGTCTGCCAGCCCACGGCTCCTCGGATCCCGCCACGTCCGCCGGACCACTTCCGCCCGCGCCCCCAGCCCCTCGGCCGACCCGATGGACGCGTGGTTCCCGGACCACCCGCCGTGCTCGCGCCCCCGCCCGCCGTACGCCCGTCCGCACCGGGACGGCGCTCCTCCTGCCCGTCACACCACCGCCCCTGACAGCAGCCGGTCATAGGAAGAACCCGGTCCGCCGACGCAGGCCGGAACGATCTACGGGATGGGCTTCCACCGCGTGCCCGAGACGAGCCGACGCTTCGGACACCCCTTCGCCGTCGGGCTGATGGGGGTCGTCCGCGTCAGCCGGTGCTCCACTTCTGGTTGTCCCCTCCGGTGCAGGTCCAGAGTTGCAACTCCGTGCCGTTGCCGGTCCCCTGGTTGGTGACGTCGACGCATTTGTCGGCCTGGATGTTGACCAGGTCGTGTGCGGCGTTGAGACGGAACTGCTGGGCCCCCGTGCCGTTGCACGCGACGATCTTGATCCACGCGCCGTCCTGCCGGGAACCACCGTCCACGTCCATGCACTTGCCCAGAGCACGGACGGTCCCGTCCGACGCGAACCGCCACCTCTGGCGGGCGGCGCCCGTGCAGTCCCAGATCTGCAGACGGGTGTGGTCCGCCGAGCTGCCTCCGGTCACATCGACACAGCGGTCGGAGGCATGGCCCCGGATCAGCACGCCCTCGGCCGCGGCGGCGGATTCGGCGGCCGGCGAGGAGTCACCGGGTGAACTCCCGGGCGAGGCAAGGCCGTTCTTGGCGTCGCCGGTCGAAGTGGCCGTGGAACCAACAGTGTTCTTGCCCGACCCCGGCGAACCGGTGTCCGACGTCGGCCGCCCGTCGGGGTGTCGGGTGCCGTCGGTGTCGAGCGCGGAGGACTCCCCCGACGGCGAGGCGGAGCCGGACGCGGACTGGTCGCGGCCTCCGTCCACAGCGGCGTCCGATCCGGTGCCGGCCACTTCCGAACTCCCCCCGCTGTCGCCACCGCCCATGAGGAACAGGGAGCCGATCAGCAGGACGCCGGCGGTACCGGCGGCGACGAGCAGCACCTTGCGGCGCCGCACGGGGCGGGGCGCGGACCGCCCCGGAACGGCTGTGCCGTGGGCGCGGTGGTCAGCCATGTCCCCGGTACGGCCACGGGTGCGGACGCCGGGCGCCGCAGTGTCAGGCGCACCCTCGGTGAATGCCGCGAACTCGGCCGCCGCAGCGGACAACGGCGGCGGTAACACCGACCCGGGGTCGGACACGTCCCCGGACTCGGAGTCGGAGTCGGCAGCGGGCCCCAACGCGGCGGAGGCAGCGGCGATCGCCGACGGTCCCCTCTGCCGACGCGGCAGGGACAGTGACGCGGCGTCACGCTGCTCGGTCCGGGCCGTCGCGGCCTCCGGCGTCGGATCGGCCTCCGCCGTCGGGTCCTCGGAGGAGGCCGTCATGTCGTCCTTCCAGTACGGGAGTTGTGGATTCCCGCACGGGCGGTACGGCGGCGTCGAAAGGTCGAAGACGTCGTGGTCGTCCGTGGGGGCCCGCGATGGTTCGTGATCGCCTTGAACCTGCGTCGGCGATCGTCGTCCTCGCGAACGAGGGCGATTGTGTCGTGTTCACGCCCCGCTAGCAAAGGCGCGACACGCGGTGTCCGCCCCGGTGCCTGAAGCTCGCGTCGGCATGGTCGAGCCGTTCGAGGATACGCATGATCGCGGTCCACTCGTTACGGACCAACTCCCGGCGCCCCGCGCCCAGATGGGACTCGCTGAGCCGACCCATGGTGTCCGACTCGACGTACGCAACGTCGGCGTGCGGGTAGCGGGTGGGGGCGTTACGGATCCGGTGACGGCGTCCTCGTACTGGCCGAGGTGTTCCCGCCGCAGCGGGGCTGGCGCCTCCCGGCAGCGCTCGAGAGCCCGCTCGTGCTGCCCGAGCAGGGTGGAGCGCTACGCGGCATCCCGCACGGCTTCCAGATCGCCACCCGGCGTAGCGGCTACGGCCGGCGTTCGCGAGCACCCCGGGAGAATCGAGTACACAGCACCGTCAACGCGCCCCTGGAAATCGTCACGGCCGACTGAACCGCTCCGGTGGCAACGCCCGAGGGTGCCGGAACAGCACGGAGCTGAGCGCACGCCTACGGAACCCCCGCCTCGAACAACACGTACCCGGCATACGACCCCGACGCGACCGCCGCGATCCCCAACAGCAGGCACAGCATGGGCAGTTGGAGGGTACGGAGCTTGACGGCCAGCGGGATGAAGAGGGGGAAGCACGGGAGGAGGTAGCGGGAGACGTTGCCGAAGATCTGCTGGCTGCCCAGGACCAGGGCGAGGGTGAGCAGGGTGTAGACGGTCAGGACGGCCGGTGGGCGCAGCCGGATCAGGAGGGGGATCAGGAGTGCGGCCAGCAGGACGACGGCCACGCCGATGGTGTCCTCGAGGGGGAACGCGGACAGGTAGTCGAAGCGGCCGACCGCCACGGAGGTGAAGACGTCGACGGTGTGCTTGCCGTAGTCGAAGCTGTGCGCCCAGGCGCCGCTCTGGAGCTTGAAGTAGCCGGTCAGGTCGCCCATTCGATTGCCGACCCAGAGGAGGTAGCCGATCAGGCCGAGCGGTGCGATCGCCATCGCGACCCAGGGGCCGGCGAGGTTCTCCCGGCGGCGGTGGAGCGTCTGTAGGGCGGCGACGGTGAGGGCGGCGATGAGCGCCACGGCCGTCGGGCGGTTGAGGCCGGCGGCGAAGGTGAGGACGCCCGCGGTGAGCCAGCGGTCGGTCATGACGGCGTGGCAGGCCCAGACCGCGAGGGCGATGTAGAGGGACTCCGAATACGCCGACCACTCCATGCCGGAGCCGGGCCAGACCGCCCACAGCCCCGCTGCCGCGAACCCGGCCCGTCTGCCCCCGAACCGGGCCGTGACGGCGTAGATGCCGAGCGCCGCGACGAACGACGCCACGACCGACACCAGCATCCCGGAGCCGTACAGCCCCAGGCCCGTGGCGTCGGAGACGAGTCGCATCGTCGCCGGGTAGAGCGGGAAGAAGGCCGCCGAGTTGCCTTCGAGGGTGATCAGACCGGTGGCGCCGGGGACTTGGACGAGCGCGGGGTGGTAGCCGTGTTCGGCGATCTGCTGGTACCACCAGCCGTCCCAGGTCGCGAGTACGTCCCAGACGTGGGCGCCGCCGCCGAAGCGCGGGTTCCGCGTCCGGAAGCCGCCGTCGGAGTCCAGCAGGTACATGAAGACGGAGAAGCCGATGAGCTTCAGCACGCCGTACAGCGCGAGCACCGGGCCGTAGTAGCGGACTGTGCGGCGCAGGAACGCGCCGACATCCCTGTACGGGAGGCCCGTTGAGGTCTCCGGGAAGGTTGTGGAGACGGGGCGGATCAAGGTCGTCGTGTCGCTCATATCGCCGTCACCTCCGTCTCCGCCTCCGCCTCACGGCGACGCCTCGCCGGGAACACCCAGGCCCGAAAGAGCAGGAACCGTACGAGAGTCGCGGCCAGGTTGGCGGCGACCAGGACGCCGACTTCCGTGGCGCGTGCGGGAGTTGGTGTCGTGTGGTGCAGAAGTGCGAGGGAGCCGCTGGTGAGGGCGAGGCCGACCGTGAAGACCAGGAGGCCCTGGGCCTGGTGGCGGAGTGCGCCGGTGCGGCCGCGGAGTCCGAAGGTCAGGCGGCGGTTCGCTGCCGTGTTGACGAGGGCGCAGAGCAGCAGCGCCAGCGCGTTGGCGGCCTGGCCGCCCGTCGCCGGGCGCAACGCCACGTACAGCAGGACGTATCCGACGGAGCTCACCGCTCCTACGGCGGCGAAGCGCAGGAGCTGGGCGGCCAGGCCGGCCGTGCGCGAGCCGTCGTCGGCGGACCGGCGCAGCCCAGCCGTCGGGAGCGTGCCGCGCGCCAACTCCCGTCCGATGCGGGCGATTCCGCGCAGGTCGGCCACTGCCGTGGACAGGATGTCGACCCGGCTGTCGGGGTCGTCCACCCAATCGACCGGTACTTCGTGGATACGCAGTCCGGCCCGTTCGGCGATCACCAGCAGTTCGGTGTCGAAGAACCACCCCGAGTCCTTCACCAGGGGCAGCAGCCGCTCGGCGACATCGCGCCGCACCGCCTTGAAACCGCACTGCGCGTCGGAGAAGCCGACGGCGAGGGTGGACCTCAACAGGGCGTTGTAGCAACGGGAGATGGCCTCGCGCTTGGGACCGCGCACCACCTGGGAGCCGCGGGCCAGTCGGGTGCCGATCGCGATGTCGGAGTGACCGGAGATCAGCGGGGCGACCAGCGGGAGGAGCGCCGCGAGGTCGGTCGACAGGTCGACGTCGACGTAGGCAAGCACGGGCGCCCGTGACCCGGACCAGGCGGCGTGCAGCGCCCGGCCCCGGCCCTTCTCGGCGAGCCGCAGCCACTCCAACTCGGGCAGTTCAGCGGCTAGTTGGGCCGCTATGCGCGGGGTCCCGTCCGTACTGGCGTTGTCCGCGACCGTGATGCGGAACGGGTACGGGAACGTCTCCGACAGGTGTGCGTGCAGCCGTCGTACGCTCGGTTCGAGGTCCTTCTCCTCGTTGTACACGGGGACGACCACGTCGAGGACGGGCTCGCGGTGGTGTGCCGACACCGGTGTGCGGAGCGGCAGTTGACTCATCGGACCCGTTTGACTCGTCAGCATTACCATGTTTTGTCCTGGTCTGTTGGCTGCCACAGGGCATGCGGGATCGCCTGCGGGCGCGATGTCGCAGCTGGGGCTTACGGGTTGGGGCGGGCTATCCGGAGCTCGTCGGACCCACCGTCGCGGACGACTCCGTCGCCGGCTGTGTCGTGGTCGAACTCGTCGAAGTGCCGTGCCCCGTGGACGTGTTGGCCGTCCCCGTGCTGGAAGGCGGCGGGGACGTGTCGGTCGTGGTCGGGTCCGAGGACGAGGTGGTCGAACTCCCGGTGGGGGTCATGGACGGGGTGGTGGGTGGCCCGGTGGTGTGGGTGGGTGTCGGGCTCGTGGTCCCGCTCGGGGGCGTGTCCGGTGTCAGGGTCGGGCTGCCGGTCGGGATGGTCGGGGTCACGGCAGGGCGGGGCAGCGGGGCCTGCGGTCTGTCGTCCACCCGGTCGTGGGGCAGCAGGAAGAAGCCGAGGCCGATACCGGCGACGGCCAGGGCCGAACCGACGGCCTTCTGGGCCGCGCGGACCCGGCGCCGGGCTCGGACGCCGGAGCGGAGTCGGGTCCGGTGCCTGGGTTCGAATGGGGTCGTTTCCTGGGTGTCGCGCATCATCCGCGCGAGCTCCCGCTCGAAGTGATCCATCAACTCCCCCTCATCCCACCGGTTCGATGACATCGCCGAGGATCCGGCGCAGCCGCGCCACGCCCCGCGACGCATGGGAGCGGGCGGTGCCGACCGGACACCCCAGCACTTCCGCGACCTGCTTGTCGGGCAGGTCCTGGTAGTAGCGCAGGACCACGGCGGCCCGTTGCGCGGGCGGCAGTTGGGCCAGTGCCGACTCCAGCCGGGAGCGCTCGGCCACGGCGGCGGACACGTCGTCCACCTCCGCGCGGTCGGGCAGTTGCTCGACCGGGCGCTCACCCCACCAGCGCCGCCGCGCCGATCGGCCCGCCGCCCGCGCCAGGATCTTGCGCACGTACGGCTCGGGTGCCTCCTCGCCGATCCTCGGCCAGGCGAACCACAGCTTGACCATGGCCTCCTGGAGCAGGTCCTCGGCGCGGTGCCGATCGCCTCCCACGAGCAGACAGGACAGATGGAACAACGCCGACCAGCGTGCTGCCACGAACCCGTCGAACCCGTCGGCCCGACTCTGTTCCATCCGTACCGTCCACCGTCCCCGTTTCGGGCAAGCCCCTTACACAGAGAGAAAGGCCGTGGGCCCCACCCCGCGCTGCACTTCAGTGCTGTGATCCGGGTTACATCACGCTCCGGGGTGCGGCGAGTACGGAGCCGGGCCGCTCGTACCTCCTGCGCCGGTTCCTCGACGAGGATCCGCACACCGGCATCGCGGGTCCGCGCACCGGCTGGTCAAGACTCCGTCATGTGAAATCCGCGGCTGAGAGGGGGCGGGTCCGGCGCCGTACTAAGGGAGCAAGCAGATGCGACTCCTGACGAAGGGCACTTCCTTGATCCCGCGACGCATCGTCCTGAGCCTCGTCGCAGGGCTCGCCTCCACGCTGCTGCTGGGGGCGTGCGGTTCCTCGAACGACGCCGGTACCGACAACGCCGCCTCCGTGGCCCCGGCCGCGTCGCCTCCCGCGGTCTCGACGCCGGTCGCCTCACCTCCCAGCGCCGGCGCGAGCAGCGGTTCCGGTGCCGGAACCACGACCACCGCGGTGACGGCCAAGGTGATGAACGGCCTGGGCACGGTGGTCACCGACAACAACGGGAAGACCCTCTACCGCTTCGACAAGGACGAGCCGTCCCCCTCCAAGTGGACGTGCAAGGACGCCTGCACGATGACGTGGATCCCCGTCATCGTGCAGGACTCCGTACAGACGTCGGGAGTCGCGAAGAGCCTCCTCGGCACGGTCCACCGAAACGGCCGGCCCCAACTCACCCTCGCCGGCTGGCCGTTGTACCGGTACGTCGGCGACACGGCCGCCGGAGAGGCGAACGGCCAGGGCAAGGACGGCGAGTGGTACGCCGTCGCCCCGTCCGGACAGAAATCGGCGACGACGGGCTGACCCTCGCTCCCTGCGGTCGTCCTCAGTCCTTGTAGTCGGGGGCGGTGCGCTCCACGAGCCGGAGCAGCGCCGCCCACGCGAACTCGTACGCCTTGTCGTCCTGGAGGTCCGAACCGCCGTCCTCGCCGGTGAGTTGACGGGCGGACAGCTCGCAGACCTCGGGGGTCGGCATGACGAGCGGGGTGCCCGCCGCGGTGACCGCGGTCTGGATCTCGCAGGCCTTGTCCAGGTAGTACATGCGCAGAAACGCCTGCGCGGGGGTCTCCCCTACGGTGAGCAGGCCGTGGTTGCGCAGGATCATCGCGGGTGGCGGCCCAAGTCGGCGACCAGGCGCCGCTGTTCGGCGAGGTTGAGGGCGACGCCCTCGTAGTCGTGGTAGCCGAGCCTGCCGTAGAACTCCATGGAGATCTGGTTGAGCGGGAGCAGGCCGTGTTCCTGGGCGGCGACCGCGCAGCCCGCCCTGGTGTGGGTGTGCAGGACGCAGTGGGCGTCGGGGCGGGCGGCGTGGACGGCGCTGTGGATGACGAAGCCGGCCGGGTTGACCGGGTGGCGGGAGTCCTCGACGGCGCGGCCGGACAGGTCGATCTTGACGAGGTTCGACGCGGTGATCTCCTCGAAGAGGAGGCCGTAGGGGTTGATCAGGAAGTGGTGTTCGGGGCCCGGGAGGGGTTCGCCCTGCACTGGTTGCCGGACGGTCACCGCTCTTAGGGCCTAGCGGTGACCGTCGGACCGCTTGCGGTGGAGCGTGAAGTTCTCGAACACCGACAGGTCGCCGTTCGGCTTGTTCACGTTGTAGTAGGTCACGTGCATGCGCGTGGTGTCGCCGGCGTGGCGGCCCGGGTCGACGGTGAACGCGGCGAATCCGTAGGGGTGTTCGGTGTCCCGGACGCCGATCCAGACCGCCTCCTCCTGCGTGTACGTGGAGGTGCGCTTGCCGTTGGAGCCGGGCGTCGCCGAGACGGACGTGATCACCTTGCCGGTGCCGTCCTTGAAGAAGCTCTGGTTCGTGGTGCCCGAGACTCCGCCGCCGCCGAGGATCATGTGCACGGTGCCGAGGCCGGTGTCGATGTTGTCGGTGGCCGTGGAGACGGGGTTGGGGGTCAGCGTCTCGGTGCCGCTGACGACTCCGCGGACGGCCAGCGAGCGCTCGTAGTTGTGCTCGTGGCCGCACAGCACCAGGTCGACGCCGTAGCGGTCGAAGAGGGGGCCGTACTTCTGGCGCAGGCCGAGGTCGGCGCCGTTCGCGTCGGTAGAGCTGACCATGACCTGGTGCATGGCGACGACGATCCAGTCGGCGTCGCGCGAGGCCCGGGCCGCCTTCAACTCCTTCTCCAGGAAGGCGAGTTGGCGTCCGCCGGAGTAGCCGCTGATGTAGACGTCACCGCCGTCCTGGAGGCAGTTGTCGTCGTTCTGCAGCACGATCACCCGCACCGAGCCGGCCGTGAACGCGTAGTAGAGGCCCGCGAGTTCGGCGTCGGTCTCGGTGGACGGGAGGGCGAAGTAGGTCTGGTAGGCGCCGAGTCCGATCGGGCCGTTGGCCTTCTCGATCTCGTGGTTGCCGGCCGCCGGCATCCAGGGGCGGAAGCGGGCCGAACGGGTGTTGTTGGTGAAGAAGTTGTTCCAGGTGCGCACCCGGTCGACGTCCAGGTTGGCGTAACAGAGGTCGCCGTTCAGGAGGTGGAAGAGCGGGGCGACCTGCTCGATGCCGGTGACGATGTCCTTCGTCGCGGGGGTGGAGTTCGCGTCGAGCCCGACCGTGCCGTTGGCCGCCCAGGTGACCTGCGGGGCGGACTGGTCGCCGAAGCTGGTGAAGGTGAGCGGCTTGCGTCCGCGCGGGGCGGTGCGGAACGTGCCGCTGTCGGGCGTCGCGCCCTCGTGGGTGGCGAGGTAGAGGTAGTCGGTGTCCGGGGTGAGCCGGTTGAGCGCGGCGTGGTGGACGTAGACGGTGCGGCTGGAGGTGCCGTCGACGTAGGTGACGGTGCGGGCCTTGGCACTGGAGCCGAAGCCGTGCTCCAGCGTGCCGTAGCGCACGACGGGTCTGGTCACCGGTTTGTCGGTGATCCACGAGACGTTCATCTGGGTGCGCGGGTCCGCGCCGAAGGTGAGGTGCAGGCCCTGGACCGGGGATGCCCCGGAGGAGTCCGCGGTGAGGTGCAGGGCCGGGGCGGCGAGCGGGGCGGCCTGCGCCGTGCCTGCTCCCAGCAAGGGGGTGACGGCCGCGCCGGCGCCGGCCGTACCGAGGAGCCCCAGCGCGTGACGCCGGCTGACTCCCTCGGACGACTGCGCGGACCCGTCCGGTGTCTCGGTCTGTGTGGTCATGGTGCCCTCCCTGGCGAGCAGTTGAGCTGACGACGTCCGCACCTTGGCGCTCCACAGCGGCCCCCGAGTGAACAGTGCGTGGCCAGACGGTCATCGCGGCCCGAGGGCCGGGCGCCGGGGCCGATTCTTGCCCCGCGCTTTGCCAGGGACCGCCATTTCGTTGACGCGGACGGTCGGCCGGGCGGGAGTCGGGGAATCAATTCCGGCCACCGCCGGCCCCGCGTCACGGGCGCGTCAGGAATCGGCCCTCCGGCGTCAGACGCGCGCCAACACGGCGATACGTCCGCTCCCTTCGGCCCTTCGATGGGATGCGTGGTCGTCTGTGTACGCCGAGGAGTGAGCGACGATGAGCAGTGACGCACGGGCACGTGCCGTGGTCGGAGTGAGCGGTTCGCCGGGCAGCCTGGCGGCGCTGCACCGGGCGGTGCGGGAGGCCCGTCGCACCGGCGCCGAGCTGCTGGCCGTCCTGGCCTGGGAGCCGCCCGGCGGTGAACTCGCCCACGGGCGCTCGATGTTGGCGCCCCCGGTGTCCCGCCTCCGCCGGGACGCTGCCGACCGACTCCTCGCCGTACTCGACGCGGCCTTCGGCGAGACGGGCCCCGGGATCCCGTTCGAGGGCCTGGTCGTCCGGGGTACGGCGGGCCGTGCCCTGGTGGAGACCGCCGACCGCCCCGACGACCTCCTGGTCATCGGCGCGGGCCCGCGAGGACCGCTCCGCGCCCTGTTCCCGTCCGTCTCCCGCTACTGCGTCACCCACGCCGCGTGCCCGGTCCTGACGGTTCCGCCCTCGCCGCTGGAGAGCGAACTGACCTCCCTGCACCGCCGTATCTCACTGGGGCGGGCGGTGGACGCGCGGGAGCTGACGGAGGGCGGGACCTGACCGGCCACCCGCACCCCCGTCAGCACCGCGTTATGGCTACGGCGCTCCCCGTCAAGCATCCGTCAGCGAGGCACCCGTACCCCCGTCCGGCGGGCATAGCTTCGAGGAAGCGCCAGGTCAGACCGATCAGGCCCCGCACATCGCCTCGTACAAGGAGCCGCACGATGTCCCCAGTCGAACCCGCCGAGAAGATCCCCGCGGACCCCGGCGCCCCCGAGGACCCGGAGCCCGCCGAACCCGTCCCGGCCGGACTTCTGTACGTCCCCGTCCGGTCGGGACCCGCGGGCTGCACGGCCCGTTTCTTCCGCACCCCGCTGGGCGGCCGTACGGCGGTCGGCTTCACCTCGGCGGCGCGGCTCGCCGCCACCCTGGGCGCCGAGCAGGCCTGGATCCGGCTCTCCGAACCCGCGCTGCGCGCCCTCGCCGCACCGCTCGGTGTCACCGCGCTCACCGTCGACCCGCAGTTCTCCGCGCCCGCCGCCGACCGTACGGCGGCCGCCGAGCGGGAGCGGGCGAACTCCTGGCGCCGCTGGCATCCCCAGCACGTCGGTGCCCTGCGCGTCACCGGCGCCGCCGCCGTGGTCGCGTGCCTGAACCTGCTGATCGGCTGAGGAGACCCACCCATGTCCATCCTGGACGCCCCCGTTGTCCCGGTCGCCGACACCCACGACCTGTCCGTCTGGCCCCGCTCCACCCGTCCCTCCCCCTCCGGCGACCTCAGCGTCGGCGGCGTCTCCCTCACCGAGGCCGCCGACCGGTTCGACACCCCCGTCTACGTCCTCGACGAGCAGGAGGTCCGCGACCGCTGCCGTACGTACCGCACGGCGTTCCCGGACGCCGACGTCGTCTACGCGGCGAAGGCGTTCCTGTGCCGGGCGATGGCCCACTGGGTGCGGGAGGAGGGACTCGGCCTCGACGTCTGCTCCGCCGGCGAACTCGAACTCGCCGTCACCACCGGCTTCCCACCGGAACGGATCGTGCTGCACGGCAACGCCAAGAGCCCCGAGGACCTGCGCACCGCGCTCCGGCTCGGCGTCGGCCGCATCGTCGTCGACAGCACCTCGGAGATCGCCCGGCTGGCCGCGATCACCCCCGCCGACAGCCGCCAGAAGGTCATGGTGCGAGTCGTGCCCGGCATCGCGGCCGGCGCCCACACCAAGATCCGCACCGGCACCGACGACCAGAAGTTCGGCCTGTCCATCACCGACGGCTCCGCACAGCACGCGGTGACCCGCATCCTCGACCAGCCGCACCTCGAACTCGTGGGCCTGCACTGCCACATCGGCTCGCAGATCACCACCACGAAGCCGTACGTCGCCGCGGTCCGGCGCATGGTCGGACTGTTGGCCCGCGTCCGCGACCAACACGGCGTCACGCTCCCGCAGTTGGACATCGGTGGCGGCCACGCCATCGCGTACCGCCCCGGCGAGGAACGCCTCGACATCTCCGTCCTCGCGGGCCGGGTCCGCGCCGAACTGGAGGACGGCTGCGCCCGCACCGGCCTGCCCGTACCCCGGCTCACCCTCGAACCGGGCCGGGCGATCGTCGGCCCCGCCGGGGTCGCCGTGTACCGGGTGCTCGCGGTGAAGCGCACCGGCGACCGCACCTTCGTCGCGGTCGACGGCGGCATGAGCGACAACCCGAGGCCCGCGCTCTACGGCGTGCGCTACGCACCCCGGCTCATCGGCCGCCCCGCCACCGCGCCGCCCCGCCCGGTCACCGTCGTGGGCCGGCACTGCGAGGCGGGCGACATCCTCGCGGACGAGGTGGCGCTCCCCGGCGACGTACGCCCCGGCGACCTCCTCGCCGTACCGGCGGCGGGCGCGTACCACCTGTCCATGGCGTCCGGCTACAACCTCGTCGGCCGCCCGCCGGTCGTCGCGGTGTCCGAGGGCATCGCGCGCGTGCTGGTCCGCCGCGAGTCGCTGGACGACATGAACCGCAGGGACATCGGGCTGTAGCCCCGGTCAGAGCGGGCCGGACAGAGCCGGGGAACTGGTCTAGACCGCGCGGAGAGGTTAAGGTCACAGCCACGTCCTCTGCTGCTCACCTGCACATTTGCCCTAGCATCCGAGCATGACGGTCCTGCCCGACGACGGGCTCTCGCTGGCCGCCGAGTTCCCTGACGCGACCCATGAGCAGTGGCAACGCCTGGTGGAAGGCGTACTGCGCAAGTCGGGCAAGGAAGTCTCGGGTGCCGCAGCGGAAGACGCCCTGTCCACCTCGCTGGAGGACGGACTCCGTGCCCGTCCCCTGTACACCGCGGACGACTCCGCACCCGAGCCCGGCCTCCCCGGTTTCGCCCCCTTCGTACGGGGCGGCCGCGCCGAGGGCAACATCCTCGGCGGCTGGGACGTACGCCAGCAGCACACGACGGCCGACGCCGCCACGGTCCTCGGCGACCTGGAGAACGGCGTCACCTCGCTGTGGCTGGTCGTCGGCGAGCGCGGCATCCCGATCACGTCGCTCGGCAGCACCCTCGACGGCGTCTACCTCGACCTGGCGCCCGTCGTCCTCGACGCGGGGCCCGAAGTCGCTTCCGCCGCAGCCGAGTTGCTACGGCTGTACGAGGAGCGGGGTGTCGCACGTGAGGCGGCCCGCGGCAACCTCGGTGCCGACCCGCTGGGCTTCGCGGCCCGTACCGGGGACGAGGGCTTCGACTTCGCGCCCGTCGCCGCGCTCGCCCGGCGCTGCGCTGAGGAGTATCCGGGGCTGCGCGCGCTGACCGTGGACGCGTTGCCGTACCACGAGGCCGGCGGTTCGGTGGCGCAGGAGCTGGGCGCCTCGCTGGCGACCGGTGTCGCCTATCTGCGGGAGCTGACCGAGGCGGGGCTGAGCGTCGAACAGGCCGTGGGGCAGCTGGAGTTCCGGTACGCGGCGACCGCCGACCAGTTCCTGACGATCGCCAAGCTGCGCGCCGCGCGCAGGCTGTGGGCGCGGGTGGCCGAGGTGTGCGGGGCGCCGGGCGGGCAGGTGCAGCACGCGGTGACCTCGCCGGTGATGATGTCCCGCCGTGACCCGTGGGTGAACATGCTGCGCACGACGGTCGCGACGCTGGCCGCCGGGGTGGGCGGCGCCGAGTCCGTCACCGTGCTGCCCTTCGACCACGCGCTGGGCCTGCCGGACGCGTTCGCGCGCCGGATCGCCCGCAACACCTCGACGATCCTGGTCGAGGAGTCGCATCTGTCCCGGGTGATCGACCCGGCGGGCGGCTCCTGGTACGTGGAGCGGCTCACGGACGAACTCGCCCACGCGGGCTGGGAGTTCTTCCAGCACATCGAGCAACAGGGCGGCCAGGCAGCGGTCTTGCGTTCAGGCAGTCTCCGCGACGACCTCGCCGCGACCTGGGCGACCCGCAGCGCGAAGCTCGCCAAGCGCCGCGAACCCATCACCGGCGTCAGCGAGTTCCCGAACCTCGCCGAACGCCTCCCGGAGCGCGCACCCGCGCCCGAGGCACCGACCGGCGGACTGCCGCGCGTACGGCGCGACGAGGCCTACGAGGAACTGCGCGCCCGCTCCGACGCCCACCTCGCGGCGACCGGCTCCCGGCCGCGGATCTTCCTGGCCGCGCTCGGCCCGGCCGCGGCGCACACCGCACGCCTCACCTTCGCGTCGAACCTGTTCCAGGCAGGCGGCATCGAGCCCGTCACCGGGGGCGAGTTCGCGGACAGCGGGGCCACCGAGGCCTGCCTGTGCTCCAGCGACGCGCTGTACGAGGAGCAAGCGGCTTCGGTCGCCGGGGAGTTGAGGTCGGCCGGTGCCGGGCACGTGTTCCTCGCGGGCCGTCCCGGGCAGTACTCCGGTGTCGACGCCTACGTCTTCGCGGGCTGTGACGCCGTAGCCGTACTCTCCGCCACCCTCGACCGCATGGGAGTGTCCTGATGGCAGCGATGGGGCGCATCCCCGACTTCTCCGGGATCGAGCTGGGGGCCCCGGCCACCGAGGCAGGTACCGACGAGTGGCGCGACGCCGTCAAGAAGGCGGCGGGGGGCGACGATCTGCTCTGGGAGACCCCGGAGGGCATCGCGGTCAAACCCCTGTACACCGGGCAGGACTTGGAAGGCCTGGACTTCCTGGCCACCTACCCGGGGATCGCGCCGTATCTGCGCGGCCCGTACCCGACGATGTACGTCAACCAGCCCTGGACGATCCGGCAGTACGCGGGTTTCTCCACGGCCGAGGAGTCCAACGCCTTCTACCGGCGCAATCTCGCGGCCGGCCAGAAGGGCCTGTCGGTCGCCTTCGACCTGCCCACGCACCGGGGTTACGACAGCGACCACCCGCGCGTGACCGGTGACGTCGGCATGGCGGGCGTGGCGATCGACTCGATCTACGACATGCGCCAGCTCTTCGACGGCATCCCGCTCGACAAGATGACCGTGTCGATGACGATGAACGGCGCGGTGCTGCCCGTACTGGCCCTGTACATCGTGGCGGCGGAGGAACAGGGCGTACCGCCCGAGAAGTTGGCCGGGACCATCCAGAACGACATCCTCAAAGAGTTCATGGTCCGCAACACCTACATCTATCCGCCGAAGCCGTCGATGCGGATCATCTCCGACATCTTCGCGTACACCTCGCAGCGGATGCCCCGCTACAACTCCATCTCCATCTCCGGCTACCACATCCAAGAGGCGGGCGCGACGGCCGACTTGGAGCTGGCGTACACCCTGGCCGACGGGGTGGAGTACATCCGGGCGGGGCGGGAGGCGGGGATGGACGTGGACGCGTTCGCACCCCGGCTGTCCTTCTTCTGGGCGATCGGCATGAACTTCTTCATGGAGATCGCGAAGATGCGGGCCGCGCGTCTGCTCTGGGCCAAGCTGGTCAAGCAGTTCGACCCGCAGAACACCAAGTCCCTCTCCCTGCGCACCCATTCACAGACCTCGGGCTGGTCCCTGACCGCGCAGGACGTCTTCAACAACGTCACGCGCACCTGCGTGGAGGCGATGGCGGCGACGCAGGGCCACACCCAGTCGCTGCACACCAACGCCCTGGACGAAGCCCTCGCGTTGCCCACCGACTTCTCGGCGCGCATCGCCCGCAACACCCAGCTCCTGATCCAGCAGGAGTCCGGCACGACCCGCGCGATCGACCCGTGGGGCGGCAGCGCGTACGTCGAGAAGCTGACCTACGACCTCGCGCGCCGGGCCTGGCAGCACATCGAGGAGGTCGAGGCGGCGGGCGGCATGGCCAAGGCCATCGACGCGGGCATCCCCAAGCTGCGCATCGAGGAGGCCGCGGCCCGCACCCAGGCCCGCATCGACTCCGGCCGCCAGCCGGTCATCGGCGTCAACAAGTACCGCGTGGAGACCGACGAGGAGATCGACGTCCTCAAGGTCGACAACTCCTCCGTCCGCACCCAACAGATCGAGAAACTACGGCGGTTGCGCGCCGAGCGCGACGAACAGGCCACCCAGGACGCGCTGCACGCCCTCACCCGGGCCGCCGAAAGCACCGGCAACCTCCTGGAGCTGGCGGTGAACGCGGCCCGCGCCAAGGCGACGGTCGGCGAGATCTCCGACGCGCTGGAGAAGGTGTACGGGCGGCACGCGAGCCAGATCCGTACGATCTCCGGTGTGTACCGCACCGAAGCCGGCGACTCCCCGTCCGTCGAGCGCACCCGCACCCTCGTGGCCGAGTTCGAGGAGTCCGAGGGCCGCCGCCCCCGCATCCTGGTCGCCAAGATGGGCCAGGACGGCCACGACCGCGGCCAGAAGGTGATCGCCACCGCGTTCGCCGACCTCGGCTTCGACGTCGACGTCGGCCCCCTCTTCCAGACCCCCGGCGAGGTGGCCCGCCAGGCCGTCGAGGCGGACGTGCACATCGTCGGCGTCTCCTCGCTCGCCGCCGGACACCTCACCCTCGTACCGGCGTTGAAGGAGTCCCTCGCCGCGGAGGGCCGCGAGGACATCATGATCGTGGTCGGCGGAGTCATCCCGCCCCAGGACGTCCCCACCCTCCTGGAGATGGGCGCGGCGGCCGTGTTCCCGCCCGGGACGGTGATCCCGGACGCGGCCTACGACCTGGTGCAGCGACTGGCCACCGACCTCGGGCACGCCCTGTGATCGAGGTCGACACCTATGTGAAGGGCGTGCTCGACGGGAAGCGGGCCCTGGTGGCCCGCGCCATCACCCTCGTCGAGTCGACCAAGCCCCAACACCGGGTCATGGCCCAGGAGTTGCTGACCGAACTCCTCCCGCACAGCGGCCAGGCCCGCCGGATCGGCATCAGCGGCGTACCGGGCGTCGGCAAGTCGACGTTCATCGACGCGTTCGGCACGCTGCTGACCTCGCAGGGCTTCCGGGTCGCGGTACTGGCCGTGGACCCGTCGTCGACCCGCACGGGCGGCTCGATCCTCGGCGACAAGACCCGCATGGAACGCCTGGCCGTGGACCCGGCGGCCTTCGTACGTCCCTCCCCCACCGCCGGCACGCTGGGCGGCGTCGCGAAGGCGACCCGCGAGTCGATCGTGGTGATGGAGGCGGCGGGCTACGACGTCGTCCTCGTCGAGACGGTAGGCGTGGGCCAGTCGGAGACGGCGGTCGCGAACATGGTCGACTCCTTCCTGCTGCTGACCCTGGCCCGCACCGGCGACCAGCTACAGGGCATCAAGAAGGGCGTCCTGGAGCTGGCTGACGTCATCGCCGTCAACAAGGCGGACGGCCCACACGAGCGCGACGCGAAGAGCGCGGCACGTGAACTGGCGGGCGCACTACGGCTGATGCATCCCGCCGACGCCGCCTGGACCCCACCGGTACTGAGTTGCAGCGCGCGCGAGGGAACGGGCCTGGACACGGTCTGGGAGCGCCTCGAACAACACCGTTCACTGCTGGACTCCACGGGCCGCCTGGCCGCGAAGCGCAGCGAGCAGCAGGTGGACTGGACCTGGACTATGGTCCGAGAAGAACTCCTGGGCCGCCTGCACGCCGACCCGACGGTCCGCGCCCTGGCCCCGGACCTAGAACGCCAGGTACGAGAGGGCGAGTTGACAGCAACCCTGGCGGCCGAGGAAATCCTGCGAGCCTTCGAATCCCGGCAAGCTGACATGCCCTAGGGGCGCGAGGCTGTATCGATTTGCGGCTCCGCCGCGTGGGCGCGACCAGCCCCCACCGGCCCGCACCCAAAAATCGACGCACAAGACCCCCACCCCGTAGGCTGGCTAACGCAGCTGGTTCGCCCCGTCAGCCAGACGGACGCGTCGCAAGAGGGAACCCGGTGAGATTCCGGGACTGCCCCGCAGCGGTAAGCGGGAACGACCGCCGTCATACGCACTGGGCCCACACAGGACCTGGGAAGCGACGGCCAGTAGGTGACCTCCGGTTCACAGGAGGCCGTGCCCGCAAGTCCGAAGACCTGCCACCTGCCCGCACGCGAAGCATTCGCGTGCGGAATCCCGGTGACCTCGTGGGCGGGTCGGCGTACATACGGGCGGTCACCATCCCCCGGTCTACGAACCTTCGCACTCACGTCCCGACACCGGGATCCAGGGAGATATCTCGCGAAGGAGATTTCCGTGACAGCGAAGTCCGCAGCCGCGGCAGCACGGTCCACCGTGTACGGCTACCCCCGCCAGGGCAGGGGCCGTGAACTGAAGAAGGCCATCGAGGGGTACTGGAAGGGCCGCGTCGACGCCGACGCCCTCCGGACCACCGCCGCCGAACTGCGCCGCACGAACTGGCGGCAGCTCGCCGAGGCCGGCATCCACGAGGTACCGACCGGCGACTTCTCGTACTACGACCACGTCCTCGACACCACCGCCATGGTCGGCGCGATCCCCGAACGCCACCGCGCCGCCGCCGAACTCGACGCGCTGGACGGGTACTTCGCGATGGCGCGCGGCACGCAGGACGTGGCGCCGCTGGAGATGACGAAGTGGTTCGACACCAACTACCACTACCTCGTGCCGGAGTTGGGCCCGGACACCGTCTTCACCACCGACTCCACCAAGCAGGTCGCGGAGTTGAGGGAGGCCCTCGCCCTGGGCCTGACCGCCCGCCCCGTCCTGGTCGGCCCGGTCACCTACCTCCTGCTCGCCAAGCCCGCACCCGGGGTGCCCGCGGACTTCGAACCGCTGACCCTGCTGGACCGGTTGCTGCCCGTGTACGCCGAGGTCCTCGCCGACCTGCGCGCGGCGGGCGCGGAGTGGGTGCAGCTCGACGAGCCCGCCCTGGTCCAGGACCGCACCCCGGCCGAACTGAACGCCACCACCCGCGCCTACCGCGACCTCGGCGCCCTCACCGACCGGCCGAAGCTGCTGATCGCCTCCTACTTCGACCGGCTCGGCGACGCGCTGCCGGTGCTGGCGAAGGCGCCGGTGGAGGGCCTCGCCCTGGACTTCACCGAGTCCGCCGCCGCCAACCTGGATGCCCTCGCCGCGGTGGGCGGGCTGCCTGGCAAGCGGCTGGTCGCCGGTGTCGTCAACGGCCGCAACGTCTGGGTCAACGACCTCACCAAGTCCCTTGCCACACTGGGCACGTTGCTCGGTCTCGCCGACCGGGTCGACGTGGCCGCCTCCTGCTCGCTCCTCCATGTGCCGCTCGACGCCGCCGCCGAGCGGGACATCGAGCCGCAGATCCTGCGCTGGCTCGCGTTCGCGCGGCAGAAGACGGGCGAAATCGTCACGCTCGCCAAGGGCCTGGCCCAGGGCACCGACACGATCGCCGCCGAACTCGCGGCGAACCGCGCCGACTTGGCCTCCCGCTCCGGTTCGGCACTCACCAGTGACCCCGCCGTACGGGCCCGGGCCGCCGCCGTCACGGACGCCGACGCCCGCCGCTCCCAGCCGTACGACGAGCGGACCACGGCACAGCGCGCGCACCTCGGGCTGCCGCCGCTGCCGACGACCACGATCGGCTCGTTCCCGCAGACCGTCGAACTGCGCACCGCGCGGGCCGACTTGAGGGCGCGGCGGATCGACGCGGCCGGTTACGAGGAGCGGATCAAGGCCGAGATCCAGGAGGTGATCTCGTTCCAGGAGAAGACGGGCCTGGACGTCCTCGTGCACGGCGAGCCCGAACGCAACGACATGGTCCAGTACTTCGCCGAGCAGCTCACGGGATATCTCGCCACGCAGCACGGCTGGGTCCAGTCCTACGGCACCCGTTACGTCCGCCCGCCGATCCTGGCCGGCGACATCTCCCGCCCGGAACCGATGACGGTGCGCTGGACGACGTACGCCCAGTCGCTCACCGGCCGTCCGGTCAAGGGCATGCTCACCGGGCCGGTCACCATGCTCGCCTGGTCCTTCGTCCGTGACGACCAGCCGCTCGGCGACACCGCACGGCAGGTCGCCCTGGCCCTGCGCGACGAGGTCAACGACCTTGAGGTAGCGGGGACTTCGGTCATCCAGGTCGACGAACCCGCGCTGCGCGAAACCCTTCCGCTGCGTGCGGCGGACCGGGAGGCGTATCTCGCCTGGGCCACCGAGGCGTTCCGGCTGACCACCGCCGGCGTCCGTCCGGAGACGCAGGTCCACACGCACATGTGCTACGCCGAGTTCGGCGACATCGTGCAGGCCATCGACGACCTCGACGCGGACGTCATCAGCCTGGAGGCGGCCCGCTCGCACATGCAGGTCGCGCGCGAACTGGCCGAGCACGGTTATCCGCGCGAGGCGGGACCGGGTGTCTACGACATCCACTCCCCGCGCGTACCGGGCACGGCCGAGGCAGCGGCCTTGCTGCGCAAGGGACTTGAGGCCATCCCGGCGGAGCGGTTGTGGGTCAACCCGGACTGCGGCCTGAAGACCCGGGGCTGGCCCGAGACCCGCGCGTCCCTGGAGAACCTGGTCGCCGCGGCCCGCACGGTCCGTGCGGAGCTGACCGGTTCCTGACCCGTTGGCGGGGGCGGCTGGGAGGAACACCCTCCCGGCCGCCCCCGCCGTCGGATGCGCGGGAGACGATGTCCTCCCATGGCCCTAGGAACGGGAGCGACCGAGTGACCAGCCGCATCACCTTGATCTCGCCGGCGATGAACCGGTCCCTGCGGGAGACCCGGTTCGACGACGGCAGCCCGCTCGATCCGAGCGGTGCGGCCCGCGCCGAGTCCGCCGCGCGGTCGCTCCGCTCGGCTGACCGGGTGCTGGTCTCGCCCACTGTGCGGTGCCGGGAGACGGCGTCCGCGCTGGGCCTCCCGGCCGTAGCGGAGCGGGAGTTGGCGGGGCTGGACATGGGGCGCTGGCGGGGGCTGACCCTCGACGAGGTGATGGCTCGGGAGCCGGACGCGGTGATGGGCTGGCTGACGGATCCGGACGCGGTGCCTCATGGCGGGGAGTCCGTGCGGGGGCTCTGCGAGCGGGCGGCACGGTGGCTGGAGGCGGCGGCCGGGGTCGAGGGCGGGACCCTTGCGGTGGTTGAGCAGGAGTTCGTGCGGGCCGTTGCGGTCACGGTCCTTGACGCGCCTGGGCCCGCGTTCTGGCGGCTCGATGTGCCGCCGCTGACCGCGACCGAGCTCAGTGGGCGGGCCGGGCGGTGGAATCTGCGGCTCGGGCGGGAGCTGGGAGCCGACGTCCGCTAGGCGCTCCGCGGGATCTGCGGTTCCTTGGCCGCCCGCCGGTGGGGGCTGGTCGCGCCCACGCGGCGGAGCCGCAAATCGATACAGCCCCGCGCCCCTAAAAGGCCGCTGTACCTAACCGGACTGCCCCAACTCCTCCGACTATACACACCACGTATACTCGCTATGTATAGTCTCGGCATGCCATCACTGAACGCTCTGTGCAAGAAGAGGGAAAGACCCCGGGCCGGGTTGCGTGCTGTCGGCATGTTTGTGGCGGTCGCCGTGCTGGGTCTGGCGTCGAGCGGGTGCACCAAGCTCGACACGACCGCGCCGGCCGCCGCCCGCGCCGAGGCCGTGTCGGGCACCGCGCAGGTCCCTTTCGGGACGGTCGACTGCCGTGAGGCGAAGTGCATCGCGCTGACCTTCGACGCCGGGCCCAGCGAGAACTCGGCGCGGCTGCTCGACATCCTGAAGGAGAAGCAGGTCCCGGCGACCTTCTTCCTCCTCGGCGAGCGGCACATCGAGAAGTACCCGGAACTCGTCGAGCGCATGGCCGCCGAGGGTCACGAGGTGGCCAGCCACACCTGGGACCACAAGATCCTGACCCGAATAACCCCCGCGCAGATACGCGGCGAACTGCAACGCACGGACGACGCGATAGAGCGGATCACCGGCAGGCGGCCCACGCTGATGCGCCCGCCGCAGGGCCGCACGAACGGCACCGTGCACAAGATCTGCCGGGAGCTGGGCCTGTCGGAGGTGCTGTGGAGCGTGACCGCCAAGGACTACGCGACCACCGACTCCGCGCTCATCACCAAGCGCGTCCTCGCCCAGGCCACCCGGGACGGCATCATCCTGCTGCACGACCTGTACCAGGGCACCGTGCCCGCCGTCCCCGGGATCATCGACGCGCTGAAGGAGCGCGGGTACGTGTTCGTGACCGTGCCGCAGCTCCTCGCGCCCGGGAAGGCGGAGCCGGGGAAGGTGTACCGCCCCTGAGAGCCACCGGGCTCTCCTTGCCTCACCAGTCGAGGTGCAGGGCGTACGGGGAACGGTGGATCATCGTCGGCCGCATGGTGACCGGACGGTCCCGCGCCAGCCGTAGACCGGGCAGGCGGCTCGTCAACTCCTCCAGGGTGAGGCGGAGTTGCTCGCGGGCGAGTTGGGAGCCGGGGCAGCTGTGCACGCCGAAGCCGAAGGCGAGGTGGCGGCTCGGGGTGCGGGTGATGTCGAACGTGCCGGCGCGCGCATGACGTCCCTCGTCCCGGTTGGCCGCGCCGAAGGCGACGAACAGCGCTGCCCCGGCGGGGAGTTCGGTACCGGCGAGGACGAGCGGCCGGGTGGTGATCCTGCGGAAGCCCTGCAACGCGGTGTCGTAGCGGGCCGCCTCCTCGATCGCCGCGGGGATGCGAGCGGGCTCGGCGCACAGCAGCTCCCACTGGTCCGGGTGACGGAGGAGATGCAGGACGGTCGTGCCGATGAGCGCGGTGGTGGTGAGGTGGCCGGCGATGAGCAGGTTCTGGAGGTGGGCGACGAGTTGGTGCCGATGCTCCAGGGTCAACGGCCCGTCCGTGACGGAGGCGATCAGCTCCGAACAGAGGTCCTCGCGGGGCTGGTCGTACCGCTCACACACGTACCGGTCGAGGGTGTGCTGCATCGCGACGACGTCCTCGGCCGCGGCGATCTGCTCGTCCTCCTCCAGCGGGCGGAAGAGCAACTCCTCGGCGCGGTGGCCCCCGTGGACGACCCCGGGCACGTCGGCGGGGTCGAGGCCGAGGATCCGGCCGACGACCTCGCCGGGCAGCCGCCTGGCGTACGCCGACATCAACTCGACGTGTCCGTCGCCGTGTCCGTCCTTGGCGAAGGCGTCGACCAGGGCGGCGACGCGCTCGGCGGCGTACGGCAGGACGGCCGCGACCCGGGCCGGCGAGAGGCCGCGGACGATCGGGGCGCGCAACCGCTGGTGCTGCGCGCCGTCCGCGGTGACGACGACGGGCCGCCCGCCGAACCCGCCCCCGAGGACGGCGAGCGCGGCGGGCGCCGACAGTACGTCGGGCCGTAGGGCCACCGATGAGGAGAAGTCCTCGGGGCGGCGCAGGACTTCACGTACGTCGGCGTCCCGGGCGACGAGCCAGGAGTCGAGTTCGGCGAGGTGGGTGAGTCCCTCGGTCTGCCGTGCCCGGGTGTAGGCCGGGTACGGGTCGCGCTGCAATGCGTCGAGCCCGGCGTGCAGTTCGCGGTCCACGGGACACCCTCCGGCCGATGGCGTGATGCGGTGCGGTGCGGGTCGCGCTCATCGTGCCGTAGGGGTGGGCGGGTGCGGTAGGGAACTTCCGGGCAGGGCTGCCCAGTTGGTCAGAACACGACCGTCCAGCCCTCCCGTGCCGCCTGGTCGGCGGTGTACGAGACGCCGTGCACCTTCAGGCCGTTCGCGTCGAGGAGGGTGATCTCGCCGCCCTGGTTGCCGAGTTGGACGCCGTCCGTGAGCGGGACGAGCAGGGTGGCGCCCGGGGCGAGGGGGCCGGGCGGTACCGCGCAGGAGTGGCCGAGCCGGTCCCGGACGCGCCAGCCGGTCGGGTCGAGCGGATCGGGCGAGGCGTTGAGGAGCGTGACGCTCTCCGGCTCGGGCGCCGGGCCGCGCGGGTTGACCAGGGCCGCGACGACGCGGACGGGCTGGCTGCCGGGGTCGGGGCGCGAACCGTCGGTGTCCTCCAGCGTGTGGCCGGTGGTGTCGTCGGTGTGCCAGGACTGGCTCTGGAAGGCGAGGAAGATGCCGACCCAGCGCGACTGCGCCGGGAAGTGGATGAGGAGGCCGCCGTCCTGCCAGACCCCGTCGTCGCCGCTGAAGCGGCGGCTGTTGCCCTGGTTCATGTGGATGTCGTGGACTCCGTTGCCCGGCAGGAAGCCGAACACCTTGTCCTTGACGGTCGGTTCGGGGCCGAAGCGCTCGCCGAAGACGTACAGGCGGGCGTCCGGGTCGTCCACCGCGCGTCGTACGTAGTGGTCGAGGAGGTCGGCGAGGTCGTTGTCGGGACCGCTCGCGTCCGGCGGGAGGGTGCGCAGCTGCGCCGGGTCGAAGAGGTTGCCGCGCACGAAGTCGAGGTTCGGGCCGCCGGGGCCGGGCAGCAGGGTGTTCCAGCCGCTCGGCAGGCCCTCCAGGCGGGCTGTGACCGGGTGTTGGAAGTCCTCGCTGACGAGATAGAGCAGCTCGGAGGGCCGCTCCGCGGACAGGACGTTCACGGCGGCCCGGAAATGTGTGCCCGTGTCGTCCGTGAGATGGATCTGGTAGTGCGGTGTCCCGGCGGCGCCCTCGCGCCTCGTGTCCACCGCGCGCGTGATCAATACGCCGTAGGCCTTCAGTGGCATGGCGACCAACTCCCCCTGCGGGCAGGCGGGATGCCCGCCCATGGGAGAAAGCCTAGGGGGGAGGCGCCCGCTCCGGCCGGGACGCGGGGAAACTCGGGGCGGCTGTCCGGTGTACGTCTGCGTACCTGTGAACCGCTAGGCCAAGGGTGTGAGCCGCCGGTGAAAGTACCGTCGATCAAGAAGCGTTCTCTACGATCCACACATGGTCAACTTCCGTCTCGAACGCACAGCCCCGCTTCCCCTTGAGGAGGCGTGGCGCCGGTTGACGGAGTGGCCACGCCACGCCGACGTGGTCCCGCTGACCCGGGTCACCGTGGTCACCCCTCCGCCGACCGGTGAGGGCACGGTCTTCGTGGCCCGCTCCGGGCTCGGCCCGCTCGGCTTCGACGACCGGATGGAGGTCACCGTGTGGCGCCCGCCGACGGACGACGAGCCCGGTCTGGTCCGGCTGGAGAAGCGGGGGCGGGTCGTCACAGGCTGGGCGGAGATCGAGGTGCGGCCGGGGCCGGGGGGCCGTAGCCGCGTGGTGTGGCAGGAGGAGTTGGCGGTCAGCTTCCTGCCGCGCCTCTTCGACCGGCCGCTGGAGTGGGCGGCGCGGTCGATGTTCGGGCGGGCGGTGAACGGGCTGCTGCGACGGCCGTAGCGCAGTCGGTCCCTACCGAGCCAGTCCCTACCGGGTCAGTCCTTGCCGAGTCAGTCCTTGCCGCATCAGTCCTTGCGGCCTGTCACCGCGACCGTCACGCCCAGCCCGATCATCGTGAGCCCGCCGACTCCACCGACCGCGGACAGTCGGCGCGGTGAGCGCGCGAACCAGTCCCGGGCGGTCGCGGCGACCAGCCCCCACACGCTGTCCGAGGCCACGGCGATGAGGTTGAAGACGAGGCCGAGCAGCAGCATCTGGCTGGTGACGTGGCCCTGTTCGCGGTCCACGAACTGGGGCAGGACGGCGGCGAAGAACACGATCGTCTTGGGGTTGGCCACCCCGACGGCGAACCCCTCCCACAGCGTGCGCAGTCCGCTGTGCGGGGCCGTCTCCTCCCCCGCGAACGCGGCCCGCAGCGAACCGCGTTGACGCCACGCCTTCACCCCGAGGTACACCAGGTAGGCGGCACCGGCGAGCTTCAGCGCCGTGAAGACGAGCACCGAGCGCTCCACCAGCGAACCGACGCCGAGCGCGACCGCCACGACGAGCAGATACGCGCCGAGCGTGTTGCCCACCACGGTGGTCAGCGCGGCCCGGCGGCCATGTGCCAGCGCCCGCCCGATCACGAACAGCACACTGGGGCCGGGGACGATGATCAGCAGGAAGGACAGGGCCGCGAAGGCGAGCAGTCGGTCGGTGGACACCATGGGCCCATGGAAGACGGGGGCACCTGGGGCCCGCAACCCATTTCCCCCCCGGCCCGGTCTCGATGTCCGGTGGCAGTCGCCGACGCTCTAGTGTGATGGTCCTGAACGGCCCTTCCGGGCAAGGGAATCAGGAAAGGTGACCGGCGGATGTCGCTTCGCCCCGGGGACGCGGAGACCATAGGCGGCTACACGCTGCTCGACCGGCTCGGCAGCGGCGGGATGGGCGTGGTGTATCTCGGGCGGTCGGCCTCCGGACGGCAGGTCGCGGTCAAGGTCGTGCACGCGCAGTACGCGCTGGACGAGGAGTTCCGGGCCCGCTTCCGGCAGGAGATCGCGGCCGTCCGCCGGGTGAGCGGAGCGTTCACCGCCCCCGTCGTGGACGCCGATCCGGACGCCGAAGTCCCCTGGATGGCCACGCTCTACGTACCCGGCCGCACCCTGGCCGAAGCCGTCGAGAAGGACGGCCCGTTGGCCGGGCGGGCGCTGCGCACGCTGGCGTTGGGGCTCGTCGAGGCGCTGCGGGACATTCACCAAGCGGGCGTCGTGCACCGGGACTTGAAGCCGAGCAACGTCCTGCTCGCCGAGGACGGCCCGCGCGTCATCGACTTCGGCATCTCCCGCGCCGCCGACAACCAGGCCCTGACCGTCACCGGTCGGCTGATCGGCACCCCGCCCTTCATGTCCCCGGAACAGTTCGCCGCGCCCCGGGACGTCACCGCCGCCTCCGACGTCTTCTCGCTGGGTTCCCTGCTCGTGTACGCGGCCACCGGCAACCGCCCCTTCGACGGCGCCAGCCCGTACCTGACGGGTTATCAAGTCCTGCACGAGCAGCCCCGGTTGGAGGGCGTGTCCGAGCCGCTGCGGAGCATCGCCGAGCGCTGCCTCGACAAGGAGGCTACGGCCCGCCCCCAACTGCCGGAGCTGCACGGCATGTTGCTGGCCCTGCCCGAGAACGAGAACGAGAACGGGTCCTGGTCCGGGTCGGCCACGACGGCGGGCCTCCCGAGAACCGCACGCCCCAGCCCAGGCACCCCTGCTCCCACTCCCACGACCGTCCCCGACAACGGGCAACGCCCGCGCCGAACCCGGCGATTCGTCATCGCCCTCGCCACCGCACTCGCCGTCACCACCCTCGCTCTCACGACCCTGCACTGGCTGTCGGACCGCGGCACGGACTCGGGCACGCCCGCCGCGTCCACGTCCTCGGCGTCCCCCGCCGCCGTGTCCCTGCCCACCGGCTGGAAGCCGTGGCGGGCGAGCCTGCTCACCGCCCAGACCGGCGATCCCCTCGACTACACCCAGTCCGGCTGTCTGGCGGACGGCAGCGCCGTGTACTGCGCCGGTACGGGCGCCACGGTCACCGCGCTGGACGCCGCCTCGGGCCGGGTCCGCTGGCGGTCGGGCAGCAGCCCCGAGACCTCGCTCCCCATCGGCGTCCGGGACGGGCACGTCTACGCCTACGACAAGCCCGACTCGAACGACACCTTCATCACCCGGCGCCTGGTCGCCCTGGACGCGAAGACCGGCACCCGGCTGTGGCTCCACCCGATCAGGGACGACACGGACCCGGTCCTGTTCGACGGCGGGATCCTGGCGATGGACACGGACGCGACGAGGTTCGTGGCCTACGACGCGTCGGGCCGTCGGCTGTGGACCGCGCCCATCTGGTCGAACCTCGGGAACTCCTGCACTCCGACGGCGCTGGGCGGCGCCCCGTACGCCGTCTGCACGGTCGAGGACGATCCCTCCCAGAGCGATTTCGTCCTGGTACGCGTCGACCCCGCCACCGGCGCGCAGCGAAAGATCGCCGAACTGCCCACGGGGGCACTGCCGTTGGGCGTCGACGAGGGCCGGGCGCTGTTCCTCGTGCCGAAGCTGGCGCCGGAGGTCTTCGGCAGCGGCCCGGACCAGCTGTACACCGCCCTCGACCGGGTGAACCCGAACACCGGCGCGATCCAGCGGATCGCCCTGCCCGCCGCCACTCGCGGCACGGCCACCCTGGTCAAGGACGTGATCTACCTCGTCCGCCCGAACGGCACGGTCACCGCCGTCCGCGCGGCCGACGGCAAGCGGCTCTGGCAGCGGGGGACGGACACCGAGAACCTGTCGACGCCGGTGCTGTCGGCGAAGTTCGACAGGCTCTATTTCTCGAACCAGTTCGGCCGTCTGCTGGCCCTGGACCGGAGCACCGGAGCCGTCGAGTGGCGTACGTCCGCACTGGCGAACGCCGGCGACTCGACGGACGACACCACGCCGTACGCCGTACTCGTCAAGGACGCACTCGTGGCCGTGGCGGGCGACACGGCGTTCTCGGTACGGCCGCCCGCGGGGCGCTGAGCCGCGCCCCTCAGGCCACCGAGCCGATCCGTCCGGCGGGCAGCGATGTCGCGTCGTGGTGGATCGGCGTGTGGGCGCCGGTGAGTGAAATGCCGGTCCCGCCACGCCTGTTGGCCACGATCTCCGCCGCGATCGACAGGGCCGTCTCCTCGGGCGTGCGAGCGCCGAGGTCGAGGCCGATCGGGGAGCGCAGGCGGGTCAACTCCAGTTCCGTGACGCCGACTTCGCGCAGGCGCTGGTTGCGGTCGAGGTGGGTGCGGCGGGAGCCCATCGCGCCGACGTAGGCCACCGGGAGGCGGAGCGCGAGCCGGAGCAGGGGTACGTCGAACTTGGCGTCGTGGGTGAGGACGCACAGGACGGTTCGGGCGTCGACGTCCGTGCGGCCGAGGTATTTGTGGGGCCACTCGACGACGATGTCGTCGGCGTCGGGGAAGCGGGCCCTGGTGGCGAAGACGGGGCGGGCGTCGCACACCGTCACGTGGTAGCCGAGGAACTTGCCGACGCGGACCAGTGCGGAGGCGAAGTCGATCGCACCGAACACGATCATCCGGGGTGGCGGGACCGAGGACTCGACCAGGACCGTGAGCGGGGCCCCGCAGCGGGAGCCCCGCTCGCCGATCTCGACGGTGCCGGTGCGGCCCGCGTCCAGATAAGCACCGGCCTCGGCGGCGACCGTGCGGTCCAGTTCGGGGTGGGCGCCGAACCCGCCGTCGTAGGAGCCGTCGGGGTGGACGACGATCGCGCGGCCCCGCAAGGGAGTTGGGCCCGAGACGATCCGGGCCAGTGCCGCCGCCCCGCCGCTCGTCGCGGTCGAGAGGGCGGCGGTGATCACCGGGCGGGCGGGGTCGCCGACCCGTACCGGTGTGACGAGGATGTCGATGACTCCGCCGCAGGTCAGGCCGACGGCGAAGGCGTCCTCGTCGCTGTAGCCGAAGCGTTCGAGGACGGTTTCGCCGTCCGCCAGCGCCTGTTGGCACAGTTCGTAGACCGCGCCCTCCACACAGCCCCCGGAGACCGAGCCGATCGCCGTGCCGTCGGTGTCCACCGCGAGGGCGGCACCGGGCTGGCGGGGTGCGCTGCCACCGACGGCCACCACGGTGGCGACGGCGAAGTCGCGGCCCTGCTCGACCCACCGGTGCAGCTCTTCGGCGATGTCCAGCATCTCGGTCTCCTAACGAGGTTGCGGGGAAGGGCAGTTGGGGCGGACTAGTGCACGCCCAGCCAGCTCTCGACAGGGTTGAGAGCAAAGTAGACGAGGAAGATGACGGTGAGCCCCCACATGAAGGCGCCGATCTCCCGCGCCTTGCCCTGGGCGGCCTTGATGGCGACGTAGGAGATGACTCCGGCGGAGACGCCCGCGGTGATGCTGTACGTGAACGGCATCACGACCACCGTCAGGAACACGGGGATCGCGGTGGCGCGGTCTGCCCAGTCCACGTGCCGGGCGTTCATCAGCATCATCGAGCCGATGACGACCAGGGCGGCGGACGCGACCTCCTGCGGGACGATCGCGGTGAGCGGGGTGAAGAAGAGGCAGGCTGCGAAGAAGAGCCCGGTGACGACCGAGGCGAGGCCCGTTCGGGCACCCTCGCCGACTCCCGTCGCCGACTCGATGAAGACGGTCTGGCCGGAGCCGCCCGCCACCCCGCCGATCGCGCCGCCGGCGCCGTCGATGAACAGCGCCTTCGACAGACCCGGCATCCGGCCCTTGGCGTCGGCGAGTCGGGCCTCGGTGCCGACGCCGATGATGGTGGCCATCGCGTCGAAGAAGCCGGCCAGCACGAGCGTGAACACGATCATGCCGACCGTCATCGCGCCGACCTTGCCCCAACCCCCGAACTCCACATGGCCGAAGAGCGAGAAGTCCGGCATCGAGACCGCGCTGCCGTGCAGTTCGGGAGCCGCGCCGCTGGCCCACTGCTTGGGGTCGATGACCCCGGCGGCGTTCAGGATCGCGGCGACGACCGTGCCGGTGATGATGCCGATGAGGATGGCGCCGGGCATGTTGCGGGCCTGGAGCATGAAGATGAGGAGCAGGGTGCCGGCGAACAACAGGACGGGCCAGCCCGCGAGTTCACCCGCCGGGCCGAGGGTGAGCGGGGTCGCCTTGCCCTGGTGCACGAAGCCGGACTTGTAGAAGCCGATGAGTGCGATGAACAGCCCGATGCCCATCGTGATGCCGTGTTTCAGCGCGAGCGGGATCGCGTTCATGATCATCTCGCGCAGGCCGGTGACGACGAGCAGCATGATGACGACGCCGTACATCACGCACATGCCCATCGCCTGCGGCCAGGTCATCTGCGGGGCGACCTGCGAGGAGAGCACACCGGAGACGGAGAGTCCGGCGGCGAGGGCGAGGGGCACCTTGCCGACGAAGCCCATCAGGAGGGTGGTGAAGGCCGCGGCGAACGCGGTCGCGGTGATCAGGCCTTTCTGGCCGAGTGTGTCCCCCGCGACGTCCTTGCCGGACAGGATCAGGGGGTTGAGCAGCAGGATGTACGCCATCGCCATGAAGGTGGTGACTCCGCCGCGCACCTCACGCGCGACGGTCGATCCCCGCAGGGATATGTGGAAGTACCGGTCGAGCCAGGACCGGCCGGCCGGGACGCGGGTTCCTTCACCCGCGTCTTCGGCGGCGGTCCTGGGTTCCACTGACTGCTGGGTCATGGGGCCATCTCCCAAGGTTCACAGGGGCACCCGTCGGCCGCCTCGGCGGCGCGCGGGATTTGGGATGGACGACCCGGGGGACGGCCCGAGACGAACAATGGGGCCCGGGGGGACCAACTCCCCCCAGGGCGTCACCGGTTGGGACCCCGTGGGGTCACGTGCCCGTGAGGTGCTCCGGGCGTACCGGTGTCCTGTTCAGTTCCAGCCCGGTCGCGTTCCGAATCGCCGCTAGCACGGCCGGAGTCGACGACAGGGTGGGGGCCTCGCCGATGCCGCGCAGCCCGTACGGGGCGTGCTCGTCGGCGAGTTCGAGCACATCGACCGGAATGGTCGGCGTGTCGAGGATGGTGGGGATCAGGTAGTCCGTGAAGGACGGGTTCCTGACCTTGGCGGTCTTCGGGTCGACGATGATCTCCTCCATGACCGCCACGCCGAGACCCTGGGTCGTACCGCCCTGGATCTGGCCGATGACGGACAGCGGGTTGAGCGCCTTGCCGACGTCCTGCGCGCAGGCCAGCTCGATCACCTTGACCAGGCCGAGTTCGGTGTCGACCTCGACGACGGCGCGGTGTGCGGCGAACGTGTACTGGACGTGCCCGAAGCCCTGTCCGGTGCGCAGGTCGAAGGCCTCGGTGGGGCGGTGGCGCCACTCGGCCTCGATCTCTACGGCCTCGCCTTCGAGGACGTCGACCAGATCGGCCAGCACCTCACCGCCGTCGGTGACCACCTTGCCGCCCTCCAGGAGGAGTTCGGCGGTGGCCCAGGCCGGGTGGTAGGTGCCGAGCTTGCGGCGGCCCATCTCCAGGACCTTCTCGCGGACCAGCTCGCAGGAGTTCTTCACGGCGCCACCGGTGACGTACGTCTGCCGGGACGCGGAGGTCGAACCGGCGCTGCCCACCTGCGTGTCCGCCGGGTGGATCGTCACCTGGGTGACGCCCAGCTCGGTGCGGGCGATCTGCGCGTGGACGGTGACTCCGCCCTGGCCGACCTCCGCCATCGCGGTGTGCACGACGGCGACGGGCTCACCGCCGACAACTTCCAGGCGGACCTTGGCTGTTGAGTAGTCGTCGAAGCCCTCGGAGAAGCCGACGTTCTTGATGCCGACCGCGTAGCCGACTCCGCGTACGACGCCTTCGCCGTGCGTGGTGTTGGACAGACCTCCGGGCAACTGCCGTACGTCGGCGGCCTCTCCGGCGGCGAGCCACTGCTGCTCGGGCGGCATGGGCATCGCCTTGACGCGGCGCAGGAGTTCGGCGACCGGCGCCGGGGAGTCGACCGGCTGCCCGGTCGGCATGATCGTCCCCTGCTCCATCGCGTTGAGCTGACGGAACGCGACCCGGTCCATGCCCACCTTGTCGGCGAGCTTGTCCATCTGGGCCTCGTAGGCGAAGCACGCCTGGACCGCGCCGAAGCCGCGCATCGCGCCGCAGGGCGGGTTGTTGGTGTAGAGCGCGATGGCCTCGATGTCGACGTCGTCGATCACGTACGGGCCGGCGCCGAGCGACGAAGCGTTTCCCACGACCGCCGGGGAGGCCGACGCGTAGGCGCCGCCGTCCAGGACGATCCGGGCCTTGAGGTGGGTGAGCTTGCCGTCCTTCGTGGCGCCGTGCTCGTAGTGGAGCTTGGCGGGGTGGCGGTGGACGTGGCCGAAGAAGGACTCGAAGCGGTTGTAGACGATCTTCACGGGTTTGCCGGTGCGCAGGGCCAGCAGGCAGGCGTGGATCTGCATCGACAGGTCCTCGCGACCGCCGAACGCGCCGCCGACGCCGGACAGCGTCATGCGGACCTTGTCCTCGGGCAGGCCGAGGACGGGCGCGATCTGGCGCAGGTCGGAGTGCAGCCACTGGGTGGCGATGTAGAGGTCGACGCCGCCGTCCTCGGCCGGGACGGCGAGCCCGGACTCGGGGCCGAGGAACGCCTGGTCCTGCATGCCGAAGGTGTACTCGCCCTCGACGATGAAGTCGGCGCGCTCGCGGGCGGCCGCCACGTCGCCGCGGATGATCGGCTGGCGGTGCACGATGTTGGGGTGCGGGACGTGGCCGATGTGGTGGTCGTCGCGGCCCTCGTGGATGAGGATCGCGTCCGGTGCGGTCGCGGACAACTCGTCGGTGATGACCGGGAGTTCGCGGTACTCGACCTTGATCTTGGCGGCGGCGCGGCGGGCCGTCTCCGGGTGGTCGGCGGCGACGATCGCGACCGGCTCGCCGTGGTGGCGGACCTTGCCGTGCGCGAGGACCGGGGTGTCCTGGATCTCCAGGCCGTAGTTCTTCACGTCGGTCGGCAGGTCGTCGTAGGTCATGACGGCGTAGACGCCCGGGGTCTTCAGGGCCTCGACGGTGTCGATGGAGACGATCTCGGCGTGCGCGACCGTGGAGCGGAGGATCTGGCCCCAGAGCATGTCCTCGTGCCACATGTCGGAGGAGTACGCGAACTCACCGGTGACCTTGAGGGTGCCGTCCGGGCGGAGCGTGGACTCGCCGATGCCGCCCTTGGTCTTCGAGCCCTGGGTGACCTTGGTGGGAGTGCCGATGGGGGCGCCTTTTGCGGAGATGCCAGACATGTCAGACCGCCTCTCCCTGCCGGGCGGCCGCCAGGCGTACCGCGTCCATGATCTTCTCGTAGCCGGTGCAGCGGCACAGGTTGCCCGAGAGCGCCTCGCGGATGTCCGCGTCGGTCGGGGTCGGGTTGTGCTCCAGCATCTCGTCGGCGGCGACGAGGAGTCCGGGGGTGCAGAAGCCGCACTGGACGGCGCCGGCGTCGATGAACGCCTGCTGGATGGGGGCCAGTTGGGTGCCCTCGCCGGTCTGCGAGTCGAGCGGTTTCGCCTGCCGGCCCTTGGCCTCGTCAACCGACGTACCGCAGGCGGCCGTTCCGCAACTCCCGTGCTCCGCACGCTGCTTGGCGTAGTCCGCGAGGCCCTCGACGGTGACGACCTCGCGGCCCTCGACCTGCCCGGCCGCGACGAGACAGGAACACACCGGGATGCCGTCGAGCCGGACGGTGCAGGAACCGCACTCGCCCTGCTCGCACGCGTTCTTGGAGCCGGGCAGCCCCATCCGCTCGCGCAGGACGTACAGGAGGCTCTCACCCTCCCACACGTCGTCCGCTTCCTGCGGGCGGCCGTTGACCGTGAAATTGACGCGCATCAGGCGACACTCCCCTTCTCGATGGAGCGGCCGCCAGTGCCGCGATAGGACTCCCAGGTCCAGGTCAGGGTGCGGCGGGCCATGATGCCGACCGCGTGGCGGCGGTAGCTGGCCGTGCCCCGGACGTCGTCGATCGGGTTGCAGGCGGCGGCGCACAGGTCCGCGAACTGCTTGGCGACCGACGGGGTGATGATCTTGCCGTTCTCCCAGAAGCCGCCCTCGTCGAGCGCCGCGTTCAGGAATTCCTCGGCGGCCTTCGCCCGGACGGGGGTCGGCGCGGCCGAACCGATGCCGGTGCGGACCGTGCGGGTGGCCGGGTGCAGGGCGAGGCCGAAGGCGCAGACGGCGATGACCATCGCGTTGCGGGTGCCGACCTTGGAGTACTGCTGCGGGCCGTCCGCCTTCTTGATGTGGACGGCCCGGATCAGCTCGTCGGGGGCGAGCGCGTTGCGCTTCACTCCGGTGTAGAACTCGTCGATCGGGATGAGCCGGGTGCCGCGCACCGACTCGGCCTCGACCTCGGCGCCGGCCGCGAGGAGCGCGGGGTGGGCGTCGCCGGCCGGGGAGGCGGTGCCGAGGTTGCCGCCGACGCCGCCGCGGTTGCGGATCTGCGGGGAGGCGACCGTGTGCGAGGCGAGGGAGAGGCCCGGCAGCTCGCCGCGCAGGTTCTCCATGATCCGGGTGTACGGGACCGAGGCCCCGAGCCGCACGCTGTCGGCGCCGACCTCCCACTCGTAGAGATCGCCGATGCGGTTCAGGTCGAGGAGGTACTCGGGCCGGCGGTGGTCGAAGTTGATCTCGACCATCACATCGGTGCCGCCCGCGATGGGCACAGCGGTGGGGTGCTCGGCCTTAGCGGCGAGCGCCTCCTCCCAGCTGGCGGGGCGAAGGAAGTCCATGACCGGCTCTCTTCTTCGTCTCGTGGGTCGTACGGATCAAGCCAGTTCGTGTGCGGCGGGTCCGGCTCGTTCATGCGCTGTTAATGCAGCGTGAGGTCAGTACACAGCGCCGTGCGCGGAGCGGGTCAGTCACGGAAACCATGAAGGAGTTGGCTGGCCAGCGCGGGCATCTTGTAGATTCATATGAACGGAGGTCATCAGTAACCCCTCCGATTCCCTGTGGAAACGTGGGAAACAGCCCCGCACGGCCCTGCACCCACAGCACCTCTTGGTTCATCGTAGTTTTCTAGACAAAGAACGGCGGCGACGGCGATGCGGCTGCGCGCACTTCTGGACACCGATGCGCTGGGGCTGCGGCTGCTCGGCGGCGAGGACGAGCTGGACCGCACGGTCCGCGGAGTGATGACCACCGACCTGCGCGACCCCAGCCGCTACCTCTCGGGCGGCGAGCTGGTCCTGACCGGTCTGGCCTGGCGCCGGTCCGCCTCCGACACCGAGCCGTTCGTACGGCTCCTGGTGTCCGCCGGGGTGGCCGCGCTGGCCGCGGGCGAGGCCGAGCTGGGGGCCGTCCCGGACGACCTCATAGCCGCCTGCGCCCGGCACCGGCTGCCGCTGTTCGCGGTCAACGAGTCGGTGGCGTTCGCGACGATCACCGAGCATGTCGTACGGCAGGTGTCCGGTGAGCGGGCCGGTGATCTCGCGGCCGTGGTGGACCGGCACCGCCGGATGATGACCTCGGGCCCGGCGGGCGGCGGCCCGGACGTGGTCCTGGATCTGCTGGGCTCCGACCTGGACCTGCGGGCGTGGGTGCTGTCGCCGACCGGGCGGCTCATCGCGGGCTCGAAGGTGTCGGGGCCGGCGCTGCCCGCCGACGTGTGCGCGAAGCTGGCCGCCGAGCAGCTGGCCGCCGCCCGCACGGGCCGCCGGGGACCGCACCGGCTGGCGCTGGGCTCCTCGACGTACTCCCTCTTCCCGATCCGGGGCGGCGGGCGGCCCGCGCAGGGCTCGCGGGACGTGCGCGAGACGGTGCTGTCGGACTGGCTGCTCGCGGTCGAGGCGGACGCCGGGGACTGGCCGGACGAGCGGCTCGACCTGCTCCAGGGCGTCACGCAGCTGATCGCGGTCGAGCGGGACCGGCGGGACGCGGCGCGCACGGTCCGCAGACGGCTCGCGCAGGAGGTCCTGGAGCTGGTCCAGACGGGTGCCGTGCCGTCCGAGATCGCCGCGCGCCTACGGGTCGCCGCTCCCGTTCTGCTGCCCGGGCTCGGCGCGGCGCCGCACTGGCAGGTGGTCGTGGCCCGGGTCGAGTGGGACGGCACCGACATCGAGGCAGGGCCGGTCGCCCAGTCGTTGCTGGAGGAGATCCTGGTCGACCCGCTGGCGACGGGCCCCGAGCCCTCCGACCGGATCGCCGTGGCCCACACGGGCGACGAGGCGATCGCGCTCGTACCGCTGCCCGCGGTGTCGGCGGAGCACGACGGCTCCGAGTCCGGCATCCACGCGGACGTGCTCCTGGAGGCCGTACGGGATCCGCTGTCGGCCGGGCTCGACGGCGACGGGCGGGTCACGCTCGGGGTGAGCGCGGCGGTGCACTCGGCGGAGGGGCTGCGCGGGGCGCTGGAGGAGGCGCGGCACGCGAGACGGGTGGCCGCCGCCAGGCCCGGGCGGGTGTGCGCGGCGGGGCACCAGGAGCTGGCCTCGCACGTCCTTCTCCTCCCCTTCGTGCCGGACGACGTGCGGCGGGCGTTCACCGCGCGGCTGCTCGACCCGCTGCGCGACTACGACCGCCGGCACCGCGCGGAGCTGATTCCGACGCTGGAGGCGTTCCTGGAGTGCGACGGTTCCTGGACCCGCTGTGCGACCCGGCTGCACCTGCACGTCAACACACTGCGCTACCGGGTCGGCAGGATCGAGCAGTTGACGAGTCGGGACCTCTCGCGCCTTGAGGACAAGCTGGATTTCTTCCTGGCGCTGCGGATGAGCTGACCCGAAGATCCCACGACTTTGTGAATTCCTTCACCCACCCCCTTGGCCGGGCCGCCCGATCCGTGCTGAGATGCGGCCACCACTCAACAGCTCAATGGTGTGCTCGGGGAGGGCAACGTGGCGCATTCCGCCATGTCTGGGAACGGAACGACCGCTGGTGACGATCCCCTCCAGACCGCGGTGTGGCGGCTGCGCTCGCGGGCCTGCTGGGCCGACGCGGCGGCGCTGCTGCGGCCCGACACCGCGGCACCGGCCCTCCAGCGGACCGCGCTGCTCGTGGAGCGGTGTCTGTACACCGAGCAGGGCTGGGAGGAGGCCGACGACGCCCTGCGGACGGCCGAGGCGCTGGCCCACAGCGACGACGAGCGGGGCGCGGCGGCCTGCGAGCGCGGGTACCTCGCCTACGCTGCCACGCTGCACTCGGTGCGCGACCGGGCCGACGAGGCGCGGGCCGCGCTCGGGCGGGCGGCGGCGCTGATCCCGCCGGACGGTGCGGGGCGGGCGCTGCTGGACTTCCGGCGGGGGCTGGTCGCGGAGAACCTGGCGCGTTCCCCGCAGGCCGCGCGGGCCGCGTACCGGCGTGCGCACGCGGCCGCCGCCGACCAGACCGACCCCCTGCTCCTCTCCTTCACCCATCGCCACCTGGCCGGACTGGCCCTGCGGGACGGCGAGTTGGCGGAGGCCCGGCACGGCTTCGCCGAATCACTGCGGATCCGGGAGGAGTTGGGCTACCTCGTCGGCACCGCACCGGCCCTCGTGTCACTCGCGGACGCGGAGACAGAGCCGGAGGCGTCCCGGCTGCGCGAGGAGGCACGGCGCCTGTTCCGGCTGCTCGGCGGCGTACCGACGTGGCTGGCACGGCAGTTGGCGGTACCGACGCCGGGGGCGGCCACCGCGTAGGTCAAGGGGCGTCGGTCGGACCCCGGCCGTCGCGCCCCTCGCGGACACCGAGGCCGAGCCGGAGACGTCCCGGCCGCGCGAACAGCCGCGGCGGCTTTTCCGGTTGCCGGCACGGCAGTTGGCGGTGCCGGCACCCCGGGGCGGTCACCGCCTAGGCCAGGAACCGCCCGCACGCCGCCTGGCCCTCGCCTCCGTCGCGGCCACCGCGTAGGTCAGGAGCCGTCGGTCCGGTTCTGGACGACGTTCACGATGTGGTGGACGAACTGCAGGACGGATGCCCGGAGTTCGGGGTCGCGGGCGACCAACACCCCGACGGCGACGAGCAGAAGGAAGGACAGGAAGCCGCCGCGTGACGAACCGGAGTGGCCGCGCCGGGCTCCCGCCTGCGCGGCGCGCATCCCGTCCTGCGCCGCCTGTCGTGCCGACTGCTCGGCGCCCCGCTGTGCGGCCTGCTGGCCGGGATTCGGAAACATCGGCGTTCTCCCCCGCGGATCGGTCGTCCCTTTCCGTGGGGCACGTCACCGCCGGCCGGGCGGGTTCCCGGTGCGGCCCTCGGTCGCCGGACGCGGACCCGCTCGTGACCGGAGTCACATATTCGGATTCACGCCGCTCCCGCGAAGTGCTCCTGCACCAGGGACCGCACCACGTCCCACTCCCCCGCGGCCAACGCGTCGAGGAGCGCCAGGTGTTCGGCCGCGTCCGCGACCAGGTCGGCCCGCCCGCGCGTGGCGGGACCGCCGACCAGCGGCCACTGGGCACGCCTGTGCAGGTCCTCGGCGATCTGGACGAGCTGTTCGTTGCCCGCGAGGGCGAGCACCGCGCGGTGGAAGGCGCGGTCGGACTCGGCGTACGTCGCCCGGCACCCGGAGGACGCGGCGCGGACGGTCCCCTCGGCCAGCGGACGCAGGTCGGCCCAGCGGGCGGCGGGCACGGTTCGGGCGAGCCGGAGCATCACCGGCACCTCGATCAGGGCGCGGATCTCGGCCAGTTCGGCGAGTTCGCGGGCGCCCCGCTCGACCACGCGGAAGCCCCGGTTCGGTACGACCTCGACGGCGCCCTCGGTGGCGAGCTGCTGCATGGCCTCGCGCACGGGGGTGGCGGAGACGCCGAACCGGTCGCCGAGCGCGGGCGCTGAGTAGACCTCGCCGGGGGTCAGCTCCCCGCCGACGAGCGCGGTGCGCAGCGCGTCCAGTATCTGCCCGCGCACGGAGGGCCGCTGGAGGACCTGACGGGGCCGCGGGATCGGCGTCTCGCTGTGCGTGTGCTCACCGCGCACCGCACCCGCGCCGTCCGCGAGATCCCGGTTCCGGTCCACATCGGCGGCGCGCTGCTGCGGCGGCACCCGGGTGCCGCGGACGGGCGCATCCGGAATGCCGGTCCGGGCGGAGCCCTGCGTGCCCTGCTTCACGGGTCCTCCTCCGGACGTGTCGGTACTTGGGGTCATTACGGCTGCTTGTTACTCGTCCGTCAAGCACCTTAGGCGCAGATCGGACTAGTTCAAATTACGGAAGGGTTGGGTAAGGTAAGCCTTACCTCTACACCAACGGCGAATCGGTGGTCCCGGCATGCCCCTGCCTTCTTCGGCCGTAGCGGACTCCTACGCCCGCCTCACCGAGGTCATCCCCGGGCTCGCGATCACCGAACTCACCCCGGACCGACCGACCCCGACCGGCGGCGGCTGGATCTCGGCAGCCGCACTGGCGGAGGGCGGCGAAGGCCTGGAGGCGTTCCTGGCCCGGGACGACGCCCAGGTCCTGCGCGACCACGGCCGCCGGGGCCGCCCGGACGTGATAGCCACCTTCGGTCTCCACCGCTACGCCTGGCCGGTCGTCCTCCTGTTCACCGTCCCGTGGTTCCTGCACCGCCGCGTCCCCCGCCTCCCCGTGACCCACGTCTCCTACGACCGCACGGCCGAGGGCTTCGACATGGGCCGCCTGGCCGTCCGTACCGATTCCTTCGCCTGTCTGCCCGGCGACCCGGCCGCGGCACTGCCCGGCGCCCGGGTGGTCGCGGACCACGAGGCGCTGCGGGCCGAGGTGCGGGCCGCGGTCGCCGAGCACATGGAGCCCGTGCTGGCCGGCTTCGGGCCGCGGATGCGGCGGCGGGGCCGCGCCCTGTGGGGCATGGCGACCGACGAGGTCGTGGAGGGCATCTGGTACGTCGCCGACCTCTTCGGCGAACAGCCGCGGGCGGTACGGGAGTTGGAGCGCCTGCTGCCGGGCGCGACCAAGCCGTACGTCGGATCGGCCGCGTTCCGCGAGGTGACAGGACCTCAGGGCGAGCCGCTGTCCACAAGGGACCGGGCCAGTTGCTGTATGTACTACACGCTGGACGCCGACGACGCGTGCCCGACCTGTCCGCGCACCTGCGAGACCGAGCGGGTCACCAAGCTGCTGGCCACCGCCGTGAGTTGAGGGACCCTCAGTCACACGCCCCACTCGGGGCCCGCTAGGATCAGCCGCGAACTAGGCGTCCGTCCGGTTACAGGTGCTTCACAACTTCCTCACTTGCCGCAGGAACTTTCCGTGGAACCACCCGTACGGGTAGTCTTATTCGAACTCAACTCCCGCCCCTCAAGCGGCAGTTCGAGCAGAAAGCCGTCTTGGGCATCCCCTTGCACCTCCTTGGCGGCCTCTTGCCCCGAAAACGCCTGAGGGCCGTTGGGATTGGGCCACTATGGCGGGCGTTACGCCCTATCCCAATGCAAGGGACCCCAGATGAGACTGACCGACATATCGCTTAACTGGCTGCTTCCCGGCGCCGTACTGCTCCTGGGCATGCTGGCGGCGGTTGCGGTGCTCGCGCGGAGCAAGCGGTCCGGCGGGGAGCACGCGAAAGACGACTCGTGGGAGCGCACGGAGGAGCGCCGCAGGCGCAAGGAGGCCATATACGGCATCGCCTCCTACGTCCTCCTGTTCTGCTGTGCGGCGGTCGCCGCGGCACTCTCCTTCCACGGACTGGTCGGCTTCGGCCAGGAGAACCTCGGCCTCACCGACGGCTGGGAGTACCTCGTCCCGTTCGGCCTCGACGGCGCGGCCATGTTCTGCTCCGTCCTCGCCGTGCGCGAGGCCAGCCACGGTGACGCGGCCCTCGGCTCGCGCATACTCGTGTGGACGTTCGCGGCCGCGGCCGCCTGGTTCAACTGGGTGCACGCGCCCAGGGGTGTCGACCACGCGGGCGCTCCGCAGTTCTTCTCCGGCATGTCGCTGTCGGCCGCGGTCCTGTTCGACCGCGCGCTGAAGCAGACCCGTCGGGCCGCGCTGCGCGAGCAGGGTCTGGTGCCGCGTCCGCTGCCGCAGATCCGTATCGTCCGCTGGCTGCGGGCCCCCCGTGAGACCTACAGCGCCTGGTCGCTGATGCTCCTGGAGAACGTGCGCAGTCTGGACGAGGCGGTCGACGAGGTACGCGAGGACAAGGCGAAGAAGGAAGAGACCCGACTGCGCCGCCGCGACCAGCAGCGGATCGAACGGGCCCAGCTCAAGGCCATCAGCCGGGGCCAGCGCGGCCTCATCGGCCGGGGCGGCGGCCGGTCGCCGGAACCGCAGGCCCTGGAGCGTGGCGGCTCCGGACAAGCATCCGCGGAGCCTGCTCTATCGACGCCGGAACAACTGCCGGTTCGCACGCGTCCCTCACTCCAGCCAGTCCGCGGGGCATCTGACCCGATAACCGTCGACCTCACCGCGGAGGACGACACGATGGCCCTGCCGCGACTCGACTCCCTTGAGCGCAAGCTCAAGGACCTGGAGCAGCAGTTCGGCTGAGCCCAGGGCTGAGAACCTGATCCGGGACCGGGCGACAACGGGACGGGGGCGGCGTCCAACTGGACGCCGCCCCCGTCCCGTTGCTCATGCCGGGCCCGTTCCTCCGCTCACGCCGCGTCCGAATCCAGCTCGAACCAGACGGACTTGCCGACCCCGTGGGCCGACACCCCCCAGGCGTCCGCGAGAGACTGCACCAACACCAGGCCCCGCCCGTGCGTACCGTCGTCGGCGGTCGGTACGCGCAGTCTGGGCCTGCGGGCCACGAAGTCCCGTACCTCCACGCGCAGTCCACGGGGACCGACGGTCGCCGTGAGCACGGCGTCGTGGTCGGTGTGGATCAGCGCGTTGGTGACGAGTTCACTCGTGAGCAGCTCCGCTATCTCCGATCGTCCCGGCCTCCCCCAGTGCCGTAGCAGTTCACGCAACGCTCTGCGCGCCTCGGGCACCGCCCGCAGGTCCGCGCGTCCGAGTCTGCGCCTCAGTTGAGGCGGCTGCGCCTGTTCCATGGCGCTGTCGGCCTTGTCCTCCGCCGCTTTCGCCGAGGAGGCCCCGATCGCCATGGGACCGCCCCCTCGTGCTTGCCTTTTCATGACCCCCGCCTGCACGCCGGTTTCCGGTTCCCTCCTGCTCGAACACGTTCACGGGGATCCATGCCCTCGTCGGGAAGAGGCCAGTCATGTCGAATCGCCGACGCCCGGGTGTTCGGCCACGGTCGCGCCGGGTCCGGCGGGGCGGAGGATTCGGGGGCGCCGCTGTCCGTACGGTCGAACGGCCACCGTACGGAGCATGCGGCGCGGGTGGGGCGGCCGGGGCGTTCCCCTCCGGGGTGCCGTGGCTCCCCGCGGGGGGACCAGACACCTCGTGACGTCCTGACCACGGGCGATCGAACCGACTGCCGATGCGCGGCTGCCGATCCGGCCGTAGTCCGCGAAGGCGTGGGGCGATTGGTCCCCCCGGACCTCCCCCGAGACCCACGCTCCGCGAAACTGGCCGGAATCAGCCGCTCAGGAACCGCGAACGGCTCCTCTACGGGGCTTACTTGCCGCCGATCCCCTTCGTGCCGATGTGGAAGATCTTGTGGGTCGTGCGGGTCATGTCGACGATCAGCTTCGTGGTGTCCCCGCCGCCCCAGGTGAGGGTGATGGCGGCCTCGGTGTAGTCGGCGGTGCCGTTGTCGGTGACCTTCCAGCTCATCGGGATGTTCTGCGCCTGGAGGACGCCGTCCGCGTGGTTCTTCGCCTCCCAGGCCTTGAGCTCCTTCAGGTAGGCGGGGGTGAGGTAGTAGTTGCGCAGCTCCGTGGCCAGCTTGCCGCCGCCGCTGTCCAGGTCGCTCTCGGCGTCGATGTAGGCGCCGTAGAAGTCGGCGATGCGGGTGATGTTGTCGTCCGGTGAGCCGCTCACGGTGCGCGGGGCGCCGGCGGAGGCCTGGGCCGCCACACCCAGCCCGAGGGCGAGGGCGAGGCCGGCGGCGAGGGCGGTGCGGCGCGTGGCCTTCTTGCTGTTCACGTGTGTTTCCCCGTTCGGGTCGGTGCCGTGCTGTGGTCGCGACGAGCTTCGGCGTACGGCGGTGGCGACCGCAACGACCGACACCAACCGCGCGACGGTGGAACCGTCCCACCCCCGCTGACCTCCTGATATAGGGAGTGCCTGGGATGCCGTCCTGGGACGCGACACACACGGGGGCAACGGTGTCGGGCAAGGCCGACGACAAGGACGTCGAGGAGTTCGCGGCGCTGCTACGGCGCCTGAAGGCACGCACGGACCGCAGTTACGGCCAGCTGGCCCGCCGTCTGAACATGAACGCCTCGACCCTGCACCGCTACTGCGTCGGCGAGGCGGTCCCCCTCGACTTCGCGCCCGTCGAACGGTTCGCGGCGCTGTGCGGGGCGACACCGGAGGAGCGGCTGGAGCTGCACCGGTACTGGATCCTGGCGGTGGCGGCGCGGCAGCGGCCCCGGGTCGCCGCCGCGCCGCCGTCGGAGAGTGCGGTCGCGGAAGCACCGGAACCGGACGAGGCACTGGAGCCGACGCCACGGCCCTGGTACCGAAGGCGGCTCCCGCTCACCGCCGCCGCGGTGTGCGCGGTGCTCGCGGTGGGGGGCACCCTGTCGGCGGTGTCCACCCACGACACGGCCAAGGCGAAGAGCGGCGCCACGGCACAGGCGAAGACCGGCGCCAAGTCACAGGCGAAGACCGGCACCACAACAAAGGCCACCCCTTCCGCCCTCCCCGCTCCCCTCGCCTGGACCGCCGACTCCCAGGTCTGGGAGATCGGCTGCGACCACGACTACGTCATCGACAAGTCACCGAAGGACGTGCCGCCGCCTCCGGTGCAGCAGGACGCCGGGGTCTGGGCGGCGACCCAGCACGCGGTGCACGGCGGGCAGACGAACGTGGAGATCTCGGTGCAGGGCAGGTCCTCAACGGCCGTGGTCCTGGAGGCACTTCGGGTCCGCGTCGTCGGCCGTACCGCGCCCGCCCCGGGCACCGCCTACTCGATGGCCCGGGGCTGCGGCGGGGACATCACCCCGCGCTACTTCGGCGTGAACCTGGACGCCCACCGCCCGCTCGTCCGGCCGGAACCGGGCGGCGACCTGGGCAAGACGGTCCCGGCGGTCCACCTGCCGTACCGGGTCTCGGCCACGGACCCGGAGGTCCTGCTGGTCAAGGCCCGCACCGGGACCTGCGACTGCCGCTGGTACCTGGAACTCGACTGGTCCTCGCAGGGCCGCACCGGCACCCTCCGCATCGACGACCACGGCAAGCCGTTCCGCACCAGCTCGATCAAGGGCCTGCCGCACTACTGGTACGGGGAGCACGGCTGGACCCCGATCGACTGAGGGCGGTTCGGTGAGGCCGGTCGGGTCAGACCGGTTGGGTCAGGCCGTCCGGTCAAGGGCGGGGCATGTTGCGGATGTTGGAACGGGCCATCTGCAGCATCCGCCCGACTCCCCCGTCCAGCACGATCTTTGACGCCGACAGCGCGAACCCGGTGACCATCTCGGCGCTGATCTTCGGCGGGATGGACAGGGCGTTGGGGTCGGTGACGACGTCGACGAGAGCCGGGCCGTGGTGCTTGAAGGCGGCCTTCAGGGCGCCTTCGAGGTCCTTGGGCTTCTCGACCCGCACACCGTAGGCACCGCACGCGCGCGCCACGGCGGCGAAGTCGGGGTTCTTGTTGGTGGTGCCGTACGACGGGAGTCCGGCGACCAGCATCTCCAACTCGACCATGCCCAGGGAGGAGTTGTTGAACAGGACGACCTTCACCGGCAGGTCGTACTGGACGAGGGTGAGGAAGTCGCCCATCAGCATGGAGAATCCGCCGTCGCCGGACATCGACACGACCTGGCGTTCGGTGTCGGTGAACTGGGCGCCGATCGCCATGGGCAGCGCGTTCGCCATCGAGCCGTGCGAGAACGAACCGATGATGCGGCGACGGCCGTTGGGCGTGATGTAGCGCGCGGCCCACACATTGCACATGCCCGTATCAACCGTGAACACAGCGTCCTCGTCGGCGAGTTCGTCGACCACGGCCGCCACGTACTCCGGATGGATCGGAACGTGCTTCTCGACCTTCCGCGTGTACGCCTTGACGACACCTTCCAGCGCGTCGGCGTGCTTCTTGAGCATCCGGTCGAGGAACTTCCGGTCCCCCTTCGGCTTCACCCGCGGGGTGAGACAGCGCAGCGTCTCCTTCGCGTCGCCCCACACCGCGAGGTCCAACTTCGAGCGCCGGCCGAGGTGTTCGGGCCGTACGTCGATCTGGGCGATCTTCACGTCGTCGGGCAGGAAGGCGTTGTACGGGAAGTCGGTGCCGATGAGGATCAGCAGGTCGCACTCGTGGGTGGCTTCGTAGGCCGCGCCGTAACCGAGCAGCCCGCTCATCCCCACGTCGAAGGGGTTGTCGTACTGAATCCACTCCTTGCCGCGCAGGGCGTGTCCGATCGGGGACTTGATCTTCCCGGCGAACTCCATGACCTCGGCGTGCGCGCCGGCGGTGCCGCTGCCGCAGAACAGGGTGACCTTCTCGGCCGCGTCGATCATCTCGACGAGCTTCTCGATCTCGGCGTCGCCGGGGCGGACGGAGGGGCGGGAGGTGACGAGGGCGGTCTCGGCGGCCTTGTCCGGGGCGGGCTCGGAGGCGATGTCGCCCGGGAGCGAGACGACGCTGACACCGCTCTGCCCGACCGCGTGCTGGATGGCGGTCTGGAGGAGCCGGGGCATCTGCTTCGGGTTGGAGATGAGTTCGCTGTAGTGACTGCACTCCTGGAAGAGCCGGTCGGGGTGGGTCTCCTGGAAGTAGCCGAGGCCGATCTCGCTGGACGGGATCTGCGAGGCGAGGGCGAGGACCGGGGCCATGGAGCGGTGGGCGTCGTAGAGGCCGTTGATGAGGTGCAGGTTGCCGGGGCCGCAGGAGCCGGCGCAGGCCGCGAGCTTCCCGGTTATCTGCGCTTCGGCGCCGGCGGCGAAGGCGGCGGTCTCCTCGTGCCGTACGTGGATCCAGTCGATGGCGGAGTTGCGGCGGATCGCGTCGACGACCGGGTTGAGGCTGTCGCCGACGACGCCGTAGAGGCGCTTGACTCCGGCGCGGACGAGGATGTCGACGAACTGTTCGGCAACGTTCTGCTTGGCCATGGTTCTCGCGTGCCCTTCGGTTTCCGGTGTCCTGCGGATCCCTCTGGGTTCCATGAATTCACAGCCCGGGCACTCACGCCTCCCAAACGGCGGCGGCCGTGCGGTCGTCGGCATAACCCTTGACCCGCACTTGGGTGTCGGCGAGGAACGCGGCCAGGCCCGGCGGGGTGGCACCGGACCACCGCCCCGCCAGATGGGCGGACAGCTCGGGCTCGCCGCGCAGGGGTTCGGCCAGCCCGCCGGTGCACATCAACAGCGTGTCTCCCGGGCGGGCGACGGAGGCACGGAAGCGGAAGGGCTCGCGGGGCGGTTCGGGGGCGGGTTCGTACGGGCTCGGGGGCGTCGGGATGCCGAGGTCCATGGTGAGCCGGTCGCCCTCGGGCGTCTCGGCGGGCTGCGACCCGAACCCGAGGACGGCCTCGCCGCTCAGGTCGCCGACGGTGGGCTCGATGTCCTGCCACTCCCCGTCCCGCAACCGGAACAGTCCACCGGGCCCGACCCCGAAGAAGACGCGGGTACGGCACTCCGGATGCGCGGGCAGGAGCAGACACCGCAGCCCGGCCGAGTACTCCTCCGGATCGATGCCCTGTTCGGCGGCGCTGGCGCGGAGCTTGCCGAGGCTGCGGTCGGTGAGCCGGTGCAGCCCGGATTTCAGGTCCCCGCGCCGAGCGGCCCTTATGTCCTCGGAGAGCCGTGCGTGACTCCGCCCCACGGCTCGTGCGATCCAGTCACAGGCCTCGGCGGCGGCCCGGTGCGCCCCCGGCGTGGCCCGGGCCCCGGTCGCCATCGCCACCAACACCAACGCCTGCTCCCCGACCCCGAACCGCGCGGTCAACAACGAGTCCCGCCGCGGCTCCCCCCGAAACCGCGCGGAGTCCCCGCGCACAGAAGCAGCCCTGATCGTGCTCGCCCCGTACCGCGCCCCGTCCAACACGGTGTCCGCGACCAAATCATCGAGCTCGTCCGGATCAGCGAGCGGGAGGGCGGTGGGCTCGGCGTCGTAGGTGGGCGGACCGGAGCCTACGTAGTCGAGGGTGAGGGGGGCGGGAGGGGGTGCGGTGGGCGGCGGGGGCGGCGCGAGGGCGGGGAGGTTGGGGGGTGGGGCGATGGGGAGGGGTGGGGCGGTGAGGCTGGGGTTGTCGGCGGGGGCGGCGGGCACGGCCGATGGCTGCGGGTAGGGGCGCGGGTCGAACGGACGGTCCGGACGGAGGGGCTGCGGGGCGACGGCGGGAGGTGCGGGGGTGGTCGGAGGCTGGGGGTAGGGGCGCGGGGCGGACAGGCTGTCCGGGCGCGGGTCTTCCGGCGCGAGGGTGGGGTTGTCGGCGGGACGTGCGGGGGCGGTCGGAAGCTGAGGGAAGGGACGCGGGCCGGACGGGCCGTCCGGGCGAGGATCCTCCAGAGCAACGGTGGGGTTGTCGGCGGGACGTGCGGGGGTGGTTGGGGGCTGAGGGTAGAGACGCGGGCCGTCCGGGCGCGGGTCCTCCGGAGCAACGGCGGGATCGTCGGCGGGAGGCGCGGGGGTGGTCGGAGACTGGGAGTCGGACCCCGCACCGTTGAACGGCTCGGAATCAGTTCCGGCGCGCGCGCGGGGCCCCGGAACACCCGGGCCCACCGAACGCACCCCCTCGTCCACCGAAGGCACCCCCACAGGACGCGCCCCCTGATCCGCCGGAGGCACCCCCGCCAAACGCCCCTGCTCATCCGCCGAAGGCACAGGCACCCCCGCCGGACGCCCCCGCTCATCCGCCGGAGGCCCTCCCACCGTCCCCGCCGCCGAGGCGAACCGGTCGTCGACGGAGTCGGCCGCGGCCGAGGGCCCCGTATCCTCCGCGGTGTCGTCGTACAGCTGGCTCCACCAGTCGTCCTCGTGACCGGTCGGCGTTCCCCCCTGCTGGCTCATGCCCCTAATTGTCCACCGCACGGGCCAGTTGGAAACGGGGCGTCCGGAAAATCGGGTACGCGCCCCTCCTCGAACGGCGTGTCGGACGACGTACCGAACACCCGTCCGCCACAAGGCGACACAGGGCCGCCGGACGGTCCCACCCCCCACGGGAGAACCGCCCGGCGACAACTGGGTGACCCGGCCCCAACTCCCCTGCGTGCCGGCGCACGTCATGGGTCCGGGTCACGTTCCACATGACCGAATCACGTTGCGGGTTCGGCCCACCCGGCCCCGAGTGTGGCCTGCTTCCCTGAAGTTCCCCTGTGATTCGCGCCTGTCTCCCCCATGACCCACCGCGCGCGAACCCGCAGGCCAAGAAAGGCCAATACCGGCATTACGGGCGGCAGTTGACGCCCCCGTGGCGCAACCTTGGCAGAGGGGCGGGTGGTACGGCGATGATGTGCCGAGGCGGTTTTGCGCCGTGGCTGTTTTCCGCCACGGCCCGCAGGACGCGACGGGGTCTTCGAGGAGGGGCGGCACCTGATGCTGGGAGCGATAGGCCTGGACGAGGCACACGAGTCGGCGTACCGGGCACTGGTGTCCGCCGGCGCCGCGGACGTACCCGATCTCGCCCGCCGGCTGACCCTCGGGGAGTACGACACCGAGCGCGCCCTCCGCCGCCTGGAACGGCACGGACTCGCGGCCCAGTCCTCGGCCCGCCCCGGCCGCTGGGTCGCCGCCCCGCCCGGGGTCGCCCTGGGCGCGCTGCTCACCCGGCAGCGGCACGAACTGGACCAGGCCGAGCTGGCCGCCGCGCAGCTCGCCGAGGAGTACCGGGCCACCGCCGCCGAACCCGCCGTACACGACCTGGTGGAGGTGGTGATCGGCGCGGCGGCGGTCACCCAGCGCTTCCTTCAGCTCCAGCTCGGCGCGGCCGAGGAGGTCTGCGCGCTGGTCACCGGGACCCCGGTCGCGGTCACCGGCATGGAGAACGACGCGGAGGAACAGGCCGCCGGCCGCGGGGTCCGCTACCGGGTCGTCCTCGAACGCGCCGTACTCGACCAGCCGGACGGCCTCACCGAACTCACCGCCGCGCTCGGCCGCGACGAACAGGTCCGGGTGGCCGACAAGGTGCCGACCAAGCTGGTCGTCGCCGACCGCACCCTCGCCATGGTCCCGCTGACCTCGCACACCGCGGAGCCCGCCGCGCTCGTCGTGCACGCGAGCGGCCTGCTGGAGCTGCTCTGCGGACTCTTCGAATCGGTCTGGCGGGACGCCCTCCCGCTGCGCCTGGGCGCGTCCGGTGCCACCGAGCAGGACCCGGACGGCCCCGACGACGCCGACCTGGAGGTGCTCTCCCTGCTGCTGGCCGGACTGACCGACGCCAGCGTCGCGAAACAGCTCGGCCTGGGCCTCAGGACGGTCCAGCGCCGGGTGAAGCGGCTGATGGAGCTGACCGGCGTCACGACCCGGCTGCAACTGGGCTGGCATGCCTGCGAACGAGGCTGGGTGGCCCGTGGCTGACCTGCGGTTTCACCCGGGATCCCGCAGGCTGGGCAGATGGGAGTGGGTGAACTCCTGCTGGTCGGCGTCGTCATCCTGCTCGGCCTGTGCGGAGTCTTGGTGCCCGGAGTGCCGGGGTCGTGGCTGGTGTGGGCCGCCGTCCTGTGGTGGGCGCTGAAGGACCCGCAGCCGGTGTCCTGGGGCGTCCTCGTGGGCGCCACGGTCGTCCTCTTCCTCTCCCAGGTGGTCCGCTGGGCCCTGCCGCCCCGCCGGCTGCGCGCGAGCGGCGCGACCCCCCGAATGGGCGTGTACGCCGGAGTCGGCGCGTTCCTCGGCTTCGTCCTGATCCCCGTGCTCGGCGCGATCCCCGGCTTCATGGCCGGGATCTACCTCCACGAACGCCTGCGCCTGGGCCGCCACGGCGAGGCCATGGCCTCCCTCCGTACGGCGATGCGCTCGGGCGGCTCCAGCGTGCTGACCGAACTGTTCACCTGCCTGCTGATCATGGGGGCGTGGCTGGGCGCGGTGATCTGGGGCTGATCCGTGGGGATCAGCTGAGCGCGGTGAGATCGACCGCGTCGGCGAGCGCCCGCATGCCCGCGTCGTTGAAGTGCAGGTGGTCGCCGCAGTCGTAACCGGGCCGGATCCGCTCCGGCTGCTCCGGGTCACGGACCGCGGCGTCGAAGTCGACCACCCCGTCGAAGGGCCCGCCACCGCGGATGAAGCCGTTGACCTTCTGTCGTACGGCCTCCCGCGCCGCCGTGAAGCCACCGGCGCCGCCGTACGGCGTGAGGGTCGCGCCGATGACGCGGATGCCGTTCGCGTGGGCGCGGCTCACGAGGGTGCGGTAGGCACTCTCGAAGGCGCCGGGGTCGGTGGCGTTCGGGGTGCCTTTGATGTCGTTGATGCCTTCGAGGACGATCAGCACCCGCACCCCGGACCGCGACAGGGCATCGGCGTCGAGGCGGGACAGCGCATTCGGTCCTACGTCGTCGCGCAGCAGCCGGTTGCCGGAGATACCGGCGTTGAGGACACCGAGGCGACGGTACGACGGCAGGGTGCCGAGGCGTTCGGCGAGGCGGTCGGGCCAGCGGTGGTTGGCGTCGCGGGTGGAGCCGTTGCCGTCGGTGAGGGAGTCACCGAGGGTGACGACACTGCCGGCCGCGGGGGCGTCGAGGACGTCGACGCCGGTGACGTAGTACCAGGAGGTGGTGGTCGCCGTGTACGCGGAACCGTCGACATCCGCGGCCCGATTCCCTTGCGGGGCGCGGTAGTTGGTCTGCCCGGCCGCGCGGTGGTAGGTCGCCGGACCGGAATCGTCGGGCGTGTGGACGGTGACGAGCAGGTCCGCTGCGTCGGTCACGGCGAGCGGAACGGGATCACTGACCAGATCCTCGCCCGCCGGAATGGTGACCGTCCTGGCGCCGTCGAAGGTGGCGACCCGCATCGAACCGGGCACGGCGTCCGGTCCCGCCTCCCGCAGGGCGACGGTCACCGCGTCGAGGCGGAGGGGCGCGGTCCCGAGCCGGTTGGTGAGCCGGACGCGGGTGGCGCTGCCGCCGACGCTGAGGTGGACGACGTTGCGGAAGGAGGCGCCGGGCTGGGCCGGTGCGGTGCCGGAGGGAGCGGCCTCCCAGGTGCCGGTCCAGGTGTCCGACGCTCGGCCGACCGGCCCCTCGGCTGTCGCCGTACCCTCCCCAACTCCCGCTCCCAGCACGAACACCAGCAGTGCCACGCCGACCCGTCCGGCCCCGACCATGAGCGCTCCGCCTCTCCCCACCAGCCACAAGGAAGGCGACCGTGGCACGCGGAAGGGGGCAGAGAGCGGAGCATCACCGGCGCCGGTCCCCACGTCCCCTGTCCGGCGTACGACGCAGGGCGGAAGGCGGCCTGGGACCGGAGGCCGATGCGCACGGCAGCCAGGCGTGTTTGGCTGCGTTCATGACCGAATTCACCGAGGCCGAACGCGCGTACCTCGCCTCGCAGCGACTGGGCCGCCTCGCCACCGTCGACCCCCAGGGCCAGCCACAGGCGAACCCCGTCGGCTTCTTCCCGCAGGCCGACGGGACGATCCTGGTCGGCGGCTATGCGATGGGTACGACGAAGAAGTGGCGCAACCTGCAAAAGAACCCGAAGGTCGCGCTGGTCGTGGACGACATCGTCAGCGTCAAGCCGTGGAAGGTACGGGGTATCGACATCCGCGGCGAGGCCGAACTCCTCGTCGGCCCGCACGAGTTGGGGCCGCACATGAGTGAGGAGGTGATCCGTATCCATCCCCGGCGGATCCACAGCTGGGGACTGGAGACGGAACCGGGAACGGACTAACTCAGCCCAACGCGTCCTCCAGGGTGAGCAGTTGTACCTTGCGTTCGAGCCCGCCCGCATAACCCGTAAGCGACCCGTCGGCGCCGATCACCCGATGGCAGGGCCGGACGACCAGCAACGGGTTGGCGCCGATCGCCCCGCCCACGGCCCGGACGGCGGCCCGGGACGCGCCGATCCGTGCGGCGATCTCGCCGTACGTCGTCGTCGCGCCGTACGGGACGGAGTCGAGGGCGGTCCACACGCGCTCACGGAAGTCGGTGCCGGAGGTGCGGAACTCCAGCTGGAATTCCTTGAGTTCACCGGCGAAGTAGGCGGCGAGCTGTTCACCGGCGGCGCGGAAGGGGCCGGGGTCCTGCCGCCACTGGGGCTGGACGGTGCGGCCACCCTTCTGGCCGGGCACGGAGAGGGAGGTGAGGGCGCCGAACTCGTCGGCGGTGAGGAGGAGTTGCCCCAGGGGGCTGTCGAAGCTCGTCCAGCGGGTAGTCATCGGGACTCCAACTCCTCTGCCGTGCGCAGGTGTTGTACGGCGTACGAACGCCAGGGGCGCCAGGCGTCCGGGACGTCGATGCCGGGCGGTGCCACGTCGGGGTCGCCGAGGGCGCGGGTACGGATGACGGCGACGGTCGCGGCGTCCATGCCGGGCAGTGCGAGCAGCGCTTGCTCCGCGTCGTCGAGGTCGGCGCCGGCGTCGAGTCGTACGGTGCCGTCGGCCAGGGCGGTGGCGAGGGCGGCCAAGGGGGTGCCGGGTGCGGCTTCCACCAGTGCGGACGGCTCGGGGAAGAGATGGGTGAGGCCGCCGGACGGGGCGTCCAGTGTCTTGCCGTAGCGCCGCACCAGCCGCTCGGACTCCGCCCGGCCGACCAGTGCCCGTACGGCGAGTTCCTCCGGGTCCGCGGCGCCCGGTGAGCGCAGGCCCGGTCGGGCGGCGACGAGGGGGGCGAGCCGGGGATCGTCGCCGAGCCGTTCGTCGACGGCGTAGGGGTCGGCGTCGAGATCGAAGAGCCGCCGCAGTCGCTGGACGGCGGTGGTCAGGTCGCGGTGGTCGGTGAGGTGCAGACGGGCGTCGAGCCAGCCGCCGGGGTGGGCGGGAGGCGCGGTTCTCAGGGCGCCGGGGCGTTCGTCGACGGCGACGATTCCGGTGCCGTAGGGGAGGCGGAGGGTCCGGCGGTAGGTGCGGCGGCCGGGGGTGCCGACGATCTCCTCTATGCCGGGGACGGCCTCGTGTGCGAGCAGGTCGAAGGCGGCGGCGGACTGGTACGGGCCCCGGTGCGCGAGCCGCAACGGGATGCCGGCGGACGGTCCGGTCCCCTTCGCCGGTGCCTTGGACGCGTGAGGCGTCTTCGCCGTCCGCAGCTCGCTCGGGGTCGACGCGTACACGGCGCGGATCGTGTCGTTGAACTGGCGCACGCTGGCGAACCCGGCGGCGAACGCCACCTCCGTGATCGGCAGGTCGGTGGTCTGTACCAACACCCGTGCGGTGTGCGCCCGTTGGGCCCGCGCGAGGGCGACCGGCCCGGCGCCGAGTTCGGCGGTGAGCTGCCGCTGGACCTGCCGCGCGCTGTATCCGAGCCGTACGGCGAGCCCGGCGACGCCCTCGCGGTCCACCACGCCGTCGCCGATCAGCCGCATGGCGCGGCCCACGACGTCGGCGCGCGCGTTCCACTCGGCCGAGCCCGGCACGGCGTCCGGGCGGCACCGCCGGCAGGCCCGGAACCCCGAGCCCTGCGCGGCGGCGGCCGTCGCGAAGAACCGCACGTTGCGGCGCTTGGGCGTCACGGCCGGGCAGCTGGGCCGGCAGTAGATCCCGGTCGTGGCGACCCCGAAGAAGAACTCCCCGTCGAACCGGGCATCCCGGCTCCGCACGGCTTCGTACCTGGTGTCTTCGTCCATCACGCTGTCCAGTCTCCGCCATCCCCGGGGGTGGGGCTGGCGGAAATCGGACGGGGCGTTCACGCGGTGCCGGGCCGGGCCGCCGGCAGGCGACGCGGCCAAGGCTCTAGGCCCAGCGCCCCCGTTTCGCCTCCATCGCCGCCTTGCCCTCCGCTCCCCTCCGCTTCCAGTCGCGGCGCAGCTCGGCGCGGGCCCGGGCGTCGGTCTTGGCGACGATCCGCTGGTTCTCGCGCATGAGCTTGCGGTAGCTGTCGAGCCGGCGTTCGGGGAGTTCACCGGAATCGACGGCGGCGAGCACCGCGCAGCCCGGTTCGGCGACGTGGGCACAGTCGTGGAACCGGCACCGTCCGGCCAGTTCCTCGATCTCGGCGAAGACCTGTCCGACCCCGGTCTCCGCGTCCCACAGCCCGACACCGCGCAGCCCGGGCGTGTCGATCAGTACCCCGCCGCCGGGCAGGGCGAGCAGGTTGCGCGTGGTGGTCGTATGACGGCCCTTGCCGTCCACGTCACGCGTGGCCTGCACCTCCATCGCGTCCCTGCCGATCAGCGCGTTCGCGAGCGTCGACTTGCCCGCACCGGACTGCCCGAGCAGCACGGACGTACCACCGGCGGCGACCGCCGCGAGCACATCGATCCCGTCCCCGGTGGCAGCACTGACGGCCAGCACCGGCACGCCCGGCGCCGTCGTCTCCACGTCCTTGACGAGATACGACAACGTCACCGCGTCCGGCACGAGATCGGCCTTGGTCAGCACGACCACGGGGCGGGCACCGGACTCCCACGCGAGCGCGAGAAACCGTTCGATACGGCCGAGGTCGAGATCCCCGGTCAGTGGTACGGCGACGATCGCGTGGTCGACGTTGGCCGCGAGGATCTGCCCCTCGGACCGCTTGGAGGAGGTGGAGCGCACGAAGGCGGTACGGCGCGGCAGATACGTCCGTACGTAACGCGGGTTGCCTTCGGGATCGACGGCGGCCCAGTCGCCCGTGCACACGACCTTCATCGGATCGCGCGGGACGACGAACTCGGTGTCGGCACGGACGGTACCGAACGGGGTGATGACGTCGCACAGGCCGCGGTCAACTCGTACGACACGGCCGGGCAGGAGACCCTGCTCGGCGAACGGGACGAACTCGGCCTCCCAGTCCGCGTCCCAGCCGTACGGCACGAGGGGATGCAGGGACGACGAGGACGAACCCGGGAGAGAAGAGAAAGACAAGGGGTGACCCTTCACAAGGGTGGCCCCGGCACCGCACACACAGGCACGGGAAGAAGAGAGAGGTCAGCCGGAGACCACGGGAGTGGACTTGATGAACTTCCGGATGCGGGCAGCGCCCATCTCAACGACAGCCATCGGTCACACCTCCCCTACGCACTCAACCGACAGCGGCGACCTACCGGCCACCACTGGGACGAGAAGAAACCTAGTCTCCGACTCCCCCGGAGCGCCAACCATTATTCGACGAGGATCCCGGCAGCACCTCAAGCCGCGAGGTGGACACTGTCCTTGCCACCTTCCGCCCGTCCGACAACATCGATCACAGGTTTCCGACAGCTGACTTCGATGCCCGAGCCGAGCCCGTGAGCCCCTTCGGAACGCAGCGGCGACGCCTTCCTGCCGGACGTCAGTCCCTGCCCGCCCTGGCCCACCTGCGGTGCGGTGACACTTACGCCCAGCTCGCCGCACCTCAAGTCCTGGCGGATCTTCCGTCACGCCGGCTACAGCTCGAACGCGCGAGCCCTGGACGGGTGGTCCGGGGCTCGTCGTGTGCGGTGGCCGCGTGGCACGAGGCCTCACATCTCGGGTTCGCCCACGGGGTCCAGGGCGTAGGTGACTCTTTCTCCGACCCGCACCGCGGCCTCGATCATTCTCTGGCGCTCGTCCCCCACGTAGAGGTCGGCGCAGGCGCTGATCGCCGGGTACAGCTCCGACAGGAGGAGAGCGACCGATTTCGGGATGCCCTCGGATGTCCGCCACTGATACCCGAACTGGTCGATCTGCCTGCACAGCTCGTCCAGCGCAAGCTGATCAAACCCGTCGTTCAGGCGCAGGGGACCGACGAACGCCTCAGCCGCATCGTCAAGTTGCGACAGGAGTTCCTCATGCACTGGATCATTCCTCACCTTCGACCAATCCGACTATGGCGTTCGGGTTTGTGTATCTCTCAACCGAGGCCTCTTGCGATGATCACGCATTGCTGAGCGAACGAAATCCCTTCAGGGAACTCGCCCTGTTTTCCGGGTTGGTGAGGTCGACCAGCCGCGCCTCGACTTTGTCACCGTCGACGATAGAGACCCGCTGACCGGGCTGGTGCCACATTCTTGGCGAACAGCCCCTCCGCCGGATCCTCGTCGGGGCGCAGATTTCTGGCCCAGATTCCGGCAGCTGCCGCCGAAGGGCCACCACGCAGAACGTCTTTGAATGACTCTCCCGACGAATCCGACCTAGTCATCGGGAAATACCCGAAGTCGGTGGAGTTGTTCGCGTCGGACCGGCTCTCGGGACAGGCGCCGCAGGCCTCGTCGCAGAAGACCTCCCAGAACGCCTCACTCGCCAGGTGGATTCCGTTACGGGCATCCCACATGTCGTTGGAGTCCGTCATCCGGTTCTGCTTGTCGACCATGTGGAGCGCATCGAGCCATGTGCATTTTGCCTCTGCGTCGAACTGGCGCGGCGGGACCGGAGCTATCGTGACCGGATCGCTCGACCGGTGTCAGATCCTCAGCCCGCACGCCTCTCCCCCGTCCCCGAGCCGTGTCGCCCTGTACGTACCCGCGCGGAGGCGGGGGCGAGAACCGAACGGGCGCTACCGGCTCGGGAGTTGAGGTGATCAGTCCCCCTCTACTACGTAACTCCCCTGTGACGCCTACCAGTTGATCCCGGCCAGCAGGAAGGGCTCGTTCTCTGGAGCCTCTTTGCGTGCTCGCAGGGCCCGTTCGGCGGGTGCGCCGGCCGGTACGCGCAGCGGAGGTTCGGGGTGTTCGATCGTGGCGGCCACTGTCGCGGCCACGTCCTCCGGGGTGACGAGTTCACCGCGGAGCGCGGGCAGTGCCTCGTAGAGCGGGGTGTAGGGGTCGTTCTCGCCGAGGAACACCCGGGCACGCTCGCCACCGCCCGAGGAGACCGCGCCGGGCTGCACAATGCTCACCTTGATTCCGAAGTGACCCGTCTCGATGGTGAGCGTCTCGGCGAGCGCCTCCAACGCCCATTTGCTGGCGCCGTAGGGGCCGATCATGGGCAGCACCATGCGTCCCTGGATGCTGGAGACGAAGACGAGACGGCCAGCCTTTCGTTCGCGCATGGCGGGCAGCACGGCCTGGGCCACCCGTAGCGCGCCCAGGGTGTTGACCTGGAAGAGTCGTTCGACCTCCGCGAGCGGGACGCTCTCCAGGGGTGCGCGCACGGTTTCACCGGCGTTGCTGACCAGGACGTCGATCTCGCCGGCGCCCCGGACGGCCCGGTCGACGCTTTCCTGGTCGGTGACGTCGAGGCGAAGGCGCTGATCGACGGGGAGGTCGGCCAGCGTTTCCGGGCGGCGGGCGGTGGCGATCACTCGGTGACCCCGGCCCGCCAGCGCGACGGCGACGGCTCGACCGATGCCTTGGGACGCGCCGGTGATGAGCACGGACGACATGGTGGACCTCGACTTTCGTGGGTGACGGCTTTTGCGAGTGGCGGCTTTTGCGGGCGGCGGAATCGCGGGGCTGGCCTTCTCGGATGCCAGCTTTCGCGGGCGCTGGCTTTCGTGCGTGCCGGTGACGGGGCCGCGCCGATCGCCTGGCGGCCCGGTGGCGGTCGGCTCAGGCGGCGGCTTTGTCGCCGACGAGGTTGCCTCGCATGAGCCACGTCGGGCCTTCGGCATAGGCGCCGGCCTCGGCGAAGAACGCGCCGAAGTACGGGCCGGTGGCGTGCGCGTTGAACGCCTCGACGTCCGCGTAGACCTCGTTCAGGTAGAAGACGTCAGGGTTCTCCTCGTCGGCGATGACCTCGAACCGATGCGAGCCGGGCTCGTTCGCGAGGGAGTCGCGAGCGGTCCGGTGGGCCGCCCGAACGAAGTCGTCGCGGTGTTCCGGCTGGACGGTGAAGGAAACCAGGAACTGGTACATGCGGTGCTCTCCTCAAGATCAAAGGCCGGAAGTCGACACAGTTGGTTCGGTCGACACGACCAGCCCGGTCAGTTCAGTGACTGAACCAGCCCTGGTGGACACCGTAGCACTGGCAGTTCAGTGAGTGAACTGCCACTGGTAGGATCGGTGGCATGACCCTCCCCAACACCTACGCGGACGGGAACTGCCCCCTCGCGCGAACGCTGGAGGTCGTAGGCGAGCGCTGGACGCTGCTGATCGTCCGCGACGCGTTCTACGGCGTACGGAGGTTCGGCGACTTCGCCACCCAGCTCGGGATTCCGCGAGCCGTCCTCACCAACCGACTGAAGGCGCTGACGCAGGAGGGCGTGCTCACCCGCGAGGACGACGGAGCCGGCCGGGTCGAGTACCGGCTGACGGACAAGGGCCTCGCGCTGTGGCCGGCCGTGTACGCCCTGATGAACTGGGGCGAGGCCTTCTATTCGCCGCACGGGGCCAAGCGCGTCCTCCGTCACGACCTGGACGGAGGCCTTCTCGCCCCGGACGGACGCTGCCGGGACTGCGGTTCGGCCGTGCCGGTCCCGGAGATCCGGATCGAACCGGGGCCCGGCTTCCACGCGGCAGGCCACGACGACGATCCCGTCTCCAGCGCGATCAACACACCCCGACGACTCCTCGACCCGATCGTGCCGGCCCACACACCCGGCTGATACGGCGGAGCCGGCGCCGTGCCGGCCAAGACCGGGAGCGCCCGGTCTCGGCGACCACCGTGACCGCGACGACCCTCATCACGGCCGGAACCGGCACCCTGGCCTTCATCGCCCTGCGCCGCCGCCGCACCCGGACCTGACACCCGTGCCCTGACCGCGCTCACCACAACGGCCTGCCCACGCATGCTCCCCGGCCCCCGGCCCCCGTCAAGTCTGCCCCCGACTCTGCCTCCACGGACTTCCCACCCCCGACCACCCATCAGGTAAGAGGGAAGAGCACCCGTAACAGGCAAGGGCACCCGCCGACCAAAGGGGAACCGCACATGCGCATCCAGGGAGAGAACCGCCCGAGCGGTGACCGTACCGGCGGACGCTCCGCGGCTCGGCCCGCGGCCCGGCCCGCCGCCGCCCTGCCCCCGCTCAGCACGCTCCAACAGGCCGCCGGGAACGCCGCGGTGACCCGTGCGATCCAGCGGGCCCGGGACGAGCGGCGCGGCGAGGAGCAGCACGGTGGGCCGGAGGCGCGTGCCGCCGAGAGGGCCGTGCCGGTGCAGCGGCGGGCCTCCGTCGTCGATGCCGTCGGCTCCCCTGGACGTCCCCTGGAGCCCCGCATCCTTCAACGGGCCGAGCAGGCCTACGACATGGACTTCGGTCATGTGCGCGTGCACGACGACCCCGTCGCCCAGCGCTCGGCCGAGGAGCTCGGCGCCCTGGCCTACACCACCGGTTCGCACATCGTGCTCGGTGGCGGCCGCGTCGGGGACGAGGTGATGTACGAAGAGGTCGACCACGTACGGCAGCAGGCGCTGGGGCCCGTGCCCGGCACCGACAACGGGCGGGGCGAGAAGGTCTCCCACCCGGACGACCCGTTCGAGAGGAGCGCCGGCGCCAACGGCCGGAAACTGGCCCGGGGTTCCGCTCCCGACCTGTCGCTGCCCGGGGCCGCCTCACCCGGTGGGGCGGTGCAGCGCAGCACGGCCGGCGACCTCCCCGTCCAGCGGGCGGACCGGCCCGGCCCCTCGACCACGCCCCCGCCCCGCACCGCCACGACCCCGCCCCCGGCCTCGCCCTCACCCCCGATCGCGGCCTCGCCCCCGGCCATCGCCCGGCTCGCGCGGCTGCTCGTCGGCGGTGAGGCGGCGATCCGGAACAAGGACGTACGGGAAGTCATCCACCGGCGGGTACGCGGTGGTCCGAGCTTCACGGACCAGGAGCTGGAGGCGATCAAGGCCGTGGAGTCCGAGGACCCCAAGTGGCTGAAGACCGTGGGGATTTGTACCACCACCGAGGCCGACGCCTACATCAAGGCCGGCGATTTCCACAACTGGCTCCAGCAGCCCGAGGGCAAACGCCTCCTCGTGGCCACCCTGCGCTGGCACCAGAGCGTCGAGGAACGCGGCCAGGGGAACTCACCGGACAAGCCCAGCCGCTCGGACTACCAGCTCGGCCGCCACATGGCCATGCACGGCAAGGACACCCCGCCGTCCGAGAAGGACCGGCTCACGGGGGAACGGAACGACCAGATCTTCGAGACCTTCGTGAAGACCATGCTCCCTCCGGGCATCAGCGACGACGTAGAGGACGCGGGCAAGCACCGGGAGCGGGTCGAGCGCGGCACCGAGGTGCTGACCAAGATCTTCCTGATCCTGAAGGAGGGGCTGAAGGTCTTCAACCCGGAGACCGGCATGCACGAGGACTTCAAGGACGACATCGCCCACGCCCTGGCCTACGGCGGACGCGTCAACATCCGGATTCCCCAACTGGCCGACGGCCAGCACGGATACGAGCTGCCGCAGTGGCTCCACATCACCAAGGAGGACCGGCGGCCCTGGGAGCCCAAGTCGGCGCCCGAGAAGCCGGTGTCGCGGCGCCTGTTCGCCACGCATCACCTGGACATCGGCGCCAACGACCAGGCGGACGGAACGCGGGGCGAGTTCGTGGAGAAGGGCGAGTTCGGGGCCACCCTGCAGAACTGGGTCGATCCCCACACCCACCTCTACGGCCTGCCCTTGGCCACCGGAGGCATGGGCAACACCGACTACCACGGCGACACCATTCTCCCGAACGAGTCGTACGGCCACATGTTCATGGGGTACAAGCCCCCGACCAGCAAGCGCGACGGGGGACTTCAGGTCGGTCTGGAGACCGCCGGGCCCGGCGGCAGGACCCCCGACGGCTACGAACACGGCATCACGAGCAGCGAGAAGAACAACAACCCCGTGAGCCAGTTCGGCGGGCACAAGGACGACAAGCCGGGCGGTAACGCCCCCCTCAGCGCGAGCCAACGCCACGTCGACCTGGAGCAGTTCGGCGACTGGGTACAGAAGCTGAAGAACCTGGAGACGGACTGGAAAGCCGAACTGGCCAAGGCCAAGACGGATGAGGAACGGGCGGCCCTGTACCGGGACTTGATCGGCACGCGTACTAACGCCGGTTCCTGAAGGGGGGGGATTCGCCTGCGGTCGTCACCCGCCCGGAGAACGTGCAGGTGCGGGTGACAGCCCATCCGGAAGGATCGGGGGCGTACCGACCTACTCGCAGGCCGCCCCGTTGAGCGTGAAGCCGTACGGCGCCGAGTTCTTGCTGTTGTCCCATGTCCCGAGGAAGCCGAAGGTGAAGCTGCCGTCCGCGGCGACGTTCTTGTTGTAGTCGGCGGCGGTCGCGGTGACCCGGGAGCCGTCCTGGGCGACGCTCGCGTCCCACATCTGGGTGACCTGCTGGCCGTCGCGGTAGGACCAGGCGACGCGCCAGGTGTCGAGGGCCTTGGTGGTGGTGACGGTGATGGCGGCCTGGAAGCCGTCGGGCCATTGGTTGACGAGGTCGTACGTGACGTCGCAGCTCGCCGGCGTGGTCGTACCCGGACCTGAACCCGAACTCGTCGTCGGGCCAGGTGAGTTGCCCGCCGTGGCGGAGGCGGTGCCCTGGGGTTCCGTGTCGGGGTTCTTGTCCCCGGGGTCGGTCGCCGTACTGCTCGCGGTGGGCCGGGTGGACGGCGAGGGCGTGCCGGACGGATGGGCGCCGACGGACGACAGGGTGGGGGCGGGATCCCCGACCGGCCGGCTGTCCGCGTCGTCGCTGGCCGCGTTGTCGTGCCCGGAGCCGCCCATCGGCATCATCGACACCCCGAGCGCCACCAGCGACAACAGGACGGCCGCGGCGAGCAGTCCGTTGCGCACGAGACGCGCCTTGCTCGCGCCCTCCTTCGGCTCCCCGGCCTCGAGTTCGGCCACGGGACGCCCCGCGCCCAGCCGTACCTCGGCGGCCCGGCGGCGTCGTTCCAGATAGGCGAGGCCGCCCCAGCCGATCACCCCGCCGGCGAGGGCCGCGGGCAGTCCGCCGCCGGCCAGTCGCAGGCAGGCGGCCGCTTCCGCGCACTGCACGCAGGTGGCGAGGTGCCGGGAGAGGTCCTCGGGGGTGTCGGCGGCCGGCGAACGGGTCACCGCGTCCAGCAGCCGGGCGTAGCTGCGGCACTCCGCGGCCATCGGTGTGTCGAGGTGGTTGCGGTGGCAGCGGTCCCTGAACAGGCCCCGTACCTGGGCGAGTTCGCCGGAGACGACCGCCGGGTCGAGGCCGAGCCGGCGGGCCACGACGGGCAGCGGCAGCGCCTCCACCTCGGCCAGCCACAGCAGCGCCGCGTCCGCCTCCTGCAGATCCCGCAGCCCGCGCAGGGCGATCGGACGCTGCAACGGCATGCCGTGGTAGCGGGCCGCCTTCTCCGAGTTGAGCCACAGCCGCAGGTCCGGGTCGAGCCGGTGCCCCCGCCCGGCGAACTCCCACGCGGCCGCCGTGGTCCGTACGGCGGTCAGCAGCAGCGGTATCACCGGCAGCACCCGACGGGCCGGGCCGCGCATCGGGCCGGACCCGGCGGAGCGGGCCTCCTGGATGCCAAGTGCGAAGGCCTCGCCGGCCAGTTCGGTGGCCGGGTCGGCTCCGGACGTGCACAGGTCGGCGTAGGACAGCACAGCGTCCCAGCTCTCGGTGAACAGCGCTGCCTCAGCGGCGTCCTGAGGAGTCGGCAGGTCGGGCATGGGTCTCCTGCATCCACGAATGACGGCCAACTAGCTCTGACAGTAAGCAAGTTGGAGGGGGGCTGCCTCGTGACAGGGCCAGAGCCTTTCACGCGTCCCACACAACTGACAAGCCACGTATTCAATTACGGTGACTGTCAGTCGCCTCTATGCAGTTGTACGTGTCCGAGCCTCTCCCGGCTCACCTGTCACAGGAGTTGGCCACACCGTTACCTTACAAAGGCGCGGGCTCCTCGGCGGGCTCGACGGGGAGACTGTCCATGAAAGAGCTGACGGAGAAGACCGCGCGGCCGGGGCCCGGTTCGCCGTATCCGGGCGGGGACTTGAGGCCGAAGTCCTCCATCGTCGCGCGGTAGGCCTGCAGCAGACGGATGTGGTACTCCAGCGGAGCGCCCTGCGGATTGGCCTTGCCCAGCGGGGTGGTGGGCTCCGGGCACCAGGTGGTGAAGCGGGGCGTGATGCCCTGCGACATGAAGAAGCGCAGCCCCTCGGTCGTCGACGCGATCGCCTCGTCGACGGTCTTGAAGCCGAACGGCTCCGCCATCTCCACGCCGGCCACGAAGTTGGGGATCACGTTGCGCGCGCCGAAGATCTCCGCGGAGTCGAGAATCCGCTTGTGCCACTCGTCGCGGCCGACGTAGCGCTCCTTGCCCGGGCAGTGCAGCTTGAACAGATACTCGTCCCACACCTCGTAGTTGGGGTGGTAGATCTGCACGCCGTAGTCCTTGAACCGCTGCACGTCGTCCTTGGGCAGCGCCTGGGCCACGACCTTGCCGATCCAGCGGCCCGGGAAGCGTTCCTCGATGGCCTTGGCGTAGTGGCCGTAGAAGTCGGCCTCGTCGCGCCCGGCGACCGTCTTGGTGATCGCGCCGCCGGTGAGGGTGTAGGCGGTGGACACCTTCGCGGTGTCGTACCGGTCGATGATCTCCAGGGCTTCGAGGACTTCTTCCACATCCTTGACGCCCGTGTACGGCCGCCCGGCGGCCTTGTGCTGGCGCCAGTTGTGGTTGATGTCGCAGTACTGGCACTCCTCCTTCGCGCCGAAGTACTGGCACACACGGAAGACGGTCAGGTAGATCAGGTAGCCCCACTGGATGGTCGGGGCCACCTCCATGACGGACTTCCCGTTGGCGAGCTTGTGCCGGTAGTACTCCGGCATCGGCGGCACACCGACGTTCGCGATCCGCTTCCCGTCGAGGTACAGCCCGAGGACCCCGTCCTCGTCGGAGGCCACGCGGTACGGCGACGCCGGGTTCACCCGCACGGAGACGACGGTCCGCCGCAGGTCGTACGGCCCACCGGTGAGGATGATCTCCTCGGGCGGACGCCTGAGCGCGGCCTCGCCGAGCTCCGGCAGGGTGCCGTGGTCGAAGGAGAAGATGAAGTACGACTTCGGCTTGACGTCACCGCCCTCGTTGTCGCTGAGCGCGGACGGGTCGAAGGCGACACCCCCGCGCAGCAGGTCCTCCTTGAAGACGGCCTCCCGCGGCACATCCGGAAAGCGCTCCATCAGATCCTCGACCAGCGCGGTACGGCTGCCCATCCCGTATCTCCTCCCGGCTCAGGCGCCCTGCTCAGGCGTACGACTCCTCACGGTATGCCCCCGGCGGTTGAGCGGGGGGAGCGGGGGGTTCGGTGTGGTGCGGGGTGGACGGGCTGGGGGTGGGGTGGACGAGCCGGGGTGGGGTGGACGGGTCGGGGGTGGGAAGCTCGGGTTGTTTGCGGGGTGCGGGTGCGTTGTGGCTGGGTGCGCAGTTCCCCGCGCCCCTGAGGGCATGGGGGTGGGCGGCGTTGGGGCAGGTCAGGCCGGAGCGGTGCAGGCCGGTCAGGTCGGCCCAGGCAAGCAGGCCGAAGCGGGTCGGAGCGGAGCAGTCGAGCCGGGGCGGGGCGCGCCAGGTCGGCCGGGGCCGAGCCGTGAGATCGGGCTGGGTCGGCAATACGTCCCCGGCGGCACCGCCCCGTAGCGGCGCGGGAGAACTACCCGCCCGCGAGCGCCACACGCGCGGAAGCCTCGCACGCCCAGGAGCACCGCACGCGCGGGCAGAGATCACTGCCGGGTCAGCCCTGTCTGGTCCCCTCGCGGTGTGCGATGTGGTTTGGGATCGGGATGCCCGGGGGTAGCACGGGGTCCGGTACGGGGGCGCCCCAGGTCGAGGTCAGCGGTAGCGTTCCCGCCCACACGGCGAGCTCCGCGTCGGGGCCGTCTCCGTCGTCGGGGCCACCGGTGCGGATCTTGACCGACGCCTCGTCGAGGGAGAGGGCGAGCAGGGTGGTGGCCGCGAGTTCCTTGCGGGTCGGCTGCCTGGCGTACGACCACTGCCCCGGCGTCGCGTGTTCGGTGAGGCGGCGCAGGCCGGCCAGCTTCTCCTCCGGGTCGGTGACCTTGCGGGGCACCCCGTGGATCATCGCGCTGCGGTAGTTCACCCCGTGCTCGAAGACCGACCGGGCCAGCACCAGCCCGTCGACATGCGTGACGGTGACGCACACGGGATCACCGCCCGTGAGGCTGCGACTCGCGACGGACCCGTGGAAGTACAGCTGCCGCCCGTCCCTCCCGTACACCGTGGGTACGACGACCGGCCGCCCCTCGATCACGACCCCCAGGTGACAGACGAACCCGGCGTCGAGGATCGCGTCCAGGTCCGCACGGTCGAGGCTGCCCTGTTCGGCGAGGCGACGGTGCCGGGTGCGGTCGGTCTGCGCGAGACGGTCGGTCATATCGCCGGACACTACCGATGTCGCACAAAAAAGGCCACATCTTTGTCGAATACCGCACACGAACGGCATCAGCGCAACGAAATCCGAAATTCTGCGTGACTGGTGGCGCGATGGGCCGGCCTCGGCCGAGCGTCCGCCGGGTGCTGATCGTCACCGTCGGCGGCCGCCGCCATGACACCGATACGCAGGCACAACCGCCGCCGACTTATGCTGCGGCAGCAGCAGGAGTCCTCCGCGTCGGGCTGATCCACGCCCCGCCGTGGCGCACCGACCCCTGGGGCAGGACACGCGAACGCACGCTCCCGGAGGGACGACAGGCATGACGGAGACGGTCACCAACTGGGCCGGCAACATCACCTACGCGGCGAAGGAACTCCACCGCCCGCGCACACTCGACGCCCTCAGGACCCTCGTGGCCGAGAGCGCGCGGGTACGGGTGCTGGGCAGCGGTCACTCCTTCAACGAGATCGCCGAACCGGGCCCCGACGGCACCCTGCTGTCGATCGCCGCCCTGCCGCCCGAGTTCGACGTGGACACGACGGCCCGGACGGTACGGGTGTCGGGCGGCGTCCGGTACGCGGAGCTGGCCCGCCGGGTGGACGAGCACGGGCTCGCGCTGCCCAACATGGCGTCCCTGCCGCACATTTCGGTCGCCGGCTCGGTGGCGACCGGCACGCACGGTTCGGGCGTCGGCAACGGCTCGCTCGCGGCGGCCGTCCGCGAGGTCGAGATCGTGACGGCGGACAGTTCCACGGTCACCATCGCACGCGGCGACGACCGCTTCGACGGCGCCGTGACCTCCCTCGGCGCGCTCGGCGTCGTCACTTCCCTCACCCTCGACCTGGAGCCGGCCTTCGAGGTCGAGCAGCACGTCTTCACCGAACTCCCGCTCGCCGGGCTGGACTTCGAGACGGTGGCGGCGTCGGCGTACAGCGTGAGTCTGTTCACCGACTGGCGGGAGCCGGGCTTTAGGCAGGTGTGGCTGAAGCGGCGTACCGACCAGCCGGCGCCCGACTTCCCGTGGGCCGCGCCCGCGACCGTGGCGCTGCACCCGGTGCCGGGGATGCCCGCGGTCAACACCACCGAGCAACTCGGGGTGGCGGGGCCGTGGCACGAGCGACTGCCGCACTTCCGGGCGGAGTTCACGCCGAGCAGCGGGGCGGAGCTCCAGTCGGAGTACCTGCTGCCGCGGTCGGCCGCGCTCGACGCGCTGCATGCGGTCGACGGCATCCGGGAGACGGTCGCCGGTGTGCTCCAGACCTGCGAGGTGCGGACGGTCGCCGCCGACGCGCAGTGGCTGAGCCCCTCGTACGGGCGGGACACGGTCGCCCTGCACTTCACCTGGATCGAGGACACGGAGACGGTGCTGCCCGTGGTGCGACGGCTGGAGGCGGCGCTGGACGCCTTCGACGCGCGGCCGCACTGGGGCAAGGTGTTCACCACTCCGGCCCAGGTGCTGCGCGGACGCTATCCGCGGCTCGGCGACTTCGCGGCGCTGGCGCGGGACCTCGACCCGGAGGGCACCTTCACCAACGCCTTCGTCCGGGACGTGCTCGGCGACTGAGCGGGGGCCGACCCCGTGACCGAGCGGGTGGCCGACTTTGTACAGCCCCTTTCCTAACCCCTTGTCGAACGTCGCCCGCTGCCCATAGCCTTGCGCCGCGCCGGTGCCGTCGTGCCTCGGCATGACGCAAGGGGGAAGGGATGGCGACCGCTCCGGCCAAGCGCACGTCACGCGACATCCGTACCGCGAACCGCTACGAGGTGCTGCGCCAGATCATCGCCGAATCGCCCACCTCCCGGCAGGAGTTGGCCGCCGCCACCGGGCTGAGCCTGGCCACGGTGGCCACCCTCGTCGGTGAGCTGCTCGACCTCCGCATGATCACCGAGGTCGGTTTCGAGGACTCGGCGGGGGGCCGCCCCCGCGGTCTCGTGGCGGTCAACGCGTCGGGGGGCGCGCTGATCGGCGTCGACATCGCGGAGACCTACGTCCATGTCGAACTCTTCGACCTGGGACTGAACGTGCTGGCCCGCGCCGACGAGGACATGCGCCCCGGCGAGAGCCTGCCGGAGCAGGTGGTCAGCCATGTGGCCGCCGCCGTCGGCGCGGTGGTCGCGCAGGCCGGCATCGAGGGCGCCCGGGTGCTGGGCGTCGGGGTGAGCGTGCCGGGGCAGGTGGACCGCGACACCGGGATCTCGGAGTACGCGCCCAACTGGGACTGGCACGACGTGCCGTTGCTCGCCCTGCTGTCCGAAGTCATCGCCTACCCCTTGTACTTGGACAATCCGTTGCGCGCCTGCGCGGTCGCCGAGATGTGGTTCGGGGCGGCGCGTGGGCGCGGGGACGCGGTGGTGGTCAACCTCGGCACCGGCGTCGGCGCGGGGCTCGCGCTCGGCGGGGCGCTGTACCGGGGGGTGAGCAACAGCGCCGGCGAGTGGGGTCACACGACGCTCGTCCTGGACGGGCGGCTGTGCCGCTGCGGCAACCACGGCTGTGTGGAGGCGTACGTCGGCGCCCCCGGAATCATGCTGAACCTAAGGGAGTTGAGCGCGGACAGCCCGCTGCTGCACCCCGAGGACCAGACGGCCACCATCGACGCCCTGGCCCGCGGCACGGACGCGAACGACCCCGTGGCTCTCAAGGTGGTGCGGGAGACGGCCCGTTACATCGGCGCGGGCATCGCCAACCTGGTCAACATCCTCAACCCCGAAGTCGTCGTGCTCAGCAGCTGGGTCGCCCGCACGCTCGGCGAACCCCTGTTGCACGAGGTGCGCGAGGCCGTCCAACGGCACGCGCTCAGGCGGCCGTTCGCCGCCACCCAGATCGTCCTCTCCCCCATTCTCACCGACCCGGCGTGCCTGGGCGCGGCGACGTTCGCGCTGGAAGGGGCACTCCAGTCGGTCGGGCAGAGGGCAGGCAAGAAGATCACAAGGAGCCGTATCGCACCACCTTCATGACGACGGAAGGGATGCACGTGACTCACCCCCACCCCAGGAGAACGATCCTCGCGACAGCGGCAGCCGCGCTGGCTGTCACCGGGGCCCTCCTCTCCGCGCCGCCCGCGAACGCCGACGGCGTCGCACCGGCCGAAGTCTCCCCCCACGCGGCCCAGACCATCGACAACATCGGCGCGTCCGGCGCCTGGTGGGTCAACGACCTCCAGCACTTCAAGCCCGCCGTCCAGGCCAGGGTGGCCCAACTCCTGTTCTCCTCCAAGGGGTTGGACCTCTCCTCGTACCGCTACAACATCGGCGGTGGCGGTACGGCGGTCACCACCCCGGCCCGCGCGGCCCAGGACTTCCTCAACGCCGACGGCACGTATGACTGGAGCAAGGACAAGGGCGGCCGGACGTTCCTCCGGTACGCCGCGAAGTACGGCGTGCGGGATCTGATCGGCTTCGTCAACAGCGCGCCCGCGCAGTGGACGACCAACGGGCAGAGCTGCGGCGGGCAGTTGAAGCCGGAGAACGAGGGCGACTACGCGAAGTACGTCGCCGACGTCACCGCGCACTTCGCCAGGCAGGGCGCGGCGTTCGACTACATCAGCCCCTTCAACGAGCCGAACAACGATTTCGGCGACTGCGGCCAGGAGGGCATGCAGGTCACCGTCGACCAACGCGACGACATCGTGCGGGCGTTGGGCGCCGAGCAGAAGGCCCGGCACCAGCGGACGAGCATCATCGCCGACGAGTCGAGCAGCACGGTCAGCTTCTCCGCGGAGGTCCCGCAGTGGATCTCGCAGCCGGACACCGCCCAGTACGTGTCGAAGCTGGCGCACCACACGTACAACAACCCGAACGACGGCCAGTTGGGCAACGTCTACGAGACGGCGAAGACGGTCGGCAAGCCCTCCTGGGCCACCGAGATCTGCTGCTTCGGCAAGGGCGGCACGGGCTGGAACCAGGAGTACGACCCGACCATCGACAACGCCCTGCTGATGTCCCGGATCATCTACAAGGACTTCGCGACCTCGCACGACTCGGCGTTCCAGTGGTGGGTGGCCCTCGCGAGCGGCTACGGCACGGACCCGGCCACGCGCAACGACGTCGGCTGGAACGACGGGTTGATCTACTACGACCCCGACTACGCGACGAACGGCAACCAGGCGCTGTACTTCACGAAGCGGTACTACGCGCTCGGCCAGTACAGCAAGTTCGTCACACCGGGCTCGGTCGCGCACAACGTGACGGGCGCGCCGAGCGGTGTCGAGGTGAGCTCGTACGACCGGGACGGCAAGTGGGTCGTCGTGGTCAACAACCAGAACACGACGGACACTTCGCTGAACCTGCACTTCAACAGCAGGGTTCCGGTGCGGGCGGCGCAAGCGGTCCGCACCTCGGCCACGGAGAACTGGGCGAAGGTCGCGAAGCCGGACGTGAGCGGCTCCACGGTGTCCGCGACCCTCGCGGCCCGCTCGATCACGACGTACGTCCTCGACCAGAAGGACCGTAAGGGACACGGGAGTTCGACCGCCGTCACCGGCGCCCTCCAGGGCAAGCAGTCCGGCAAGTGCCTGACGGCGGACGTCTCGGGGGCCGCGCTCGGCACCTGCACCGGCGGGGCCGGACAGGCGTGGTCGTACGACGCGAAGGGCGGCCTGAAGAGTGCCAACGGGTATCTGACGGTGGGGAGTTCGGGGCTGACGACGGCCGCCGACTTCACGGGTGATCCCGGCCAGCGATGGCTGCTGAACGGCAACGGCCAGATCCTCAGCGAGGCGTCGGGCAAGTGCCTCGACGTGAGCGGGCAGGCGACCGCGGACGGCAGCAGGGTGATCCTCTACAGCTGCAACGGCGGGGCCAACGAGGCCTGGTCAAAGGTGTAATGACCACCTGAACGCGTGGTGCGGGCCGCCTCGGCGGCGGTCCGCACCTTCGTCACGTCCGGTATGCCGAACGCCACGCAACGCTTCGAACAGACTTCGTCCAACCCCTTGCCGAAGGCTTAGGCGAAGGTTAACGTCCCGCTCCGCACCTCGATTTGAGCCACCGGCCACCACTCAGCCGTGGAGCCGTGGAGCCGCAGCCGCGCGAGAGACAAGGACGTCACCATGTCGGCAATGAGCAACAGCAACCTGTCCCGCCGATCGATATTCCGGGCAGCCGCGGGGATGGCCGCGGCCGGCACGCTGGCCGCCTGCGGCGGCAACAACGGGCGGGGCGGGGGCTCCGGTTCGGGCACGAACCTCGTCCAGTACTTCCACGCCTACGGCGAGGCCGGGACGGAACAAGCGATCAAGCGGTACGCGAAGGCGTACTCCAAGGCCGACGTGACCACGAACTGGATCACCGGCAACAACTTCGAGGCCAAGCTCTTCTCGTCCCTGCTCACCAAGCAGGCGCCCGACGTCTTCGAGTTCCACCCGCAGCTGCAGTTGGTCAAGAGCGGTCAGGTGGCCGACCTGAGCGACATCATCGACCCGGTCAAGGACGACTTCAACCCGGCCGACATCAAGTCGCACACGGTCGACGGCAAGATCTACGGGATCCGGATGATCGACGACCCGCAGTTCTTCTACTACCGCAAGTCGATGCTGGAGAAGGCCAAGGTCGACGTGCCGACCACGCTCGACGAGCTGCTGGAGGCCGCCGCCAAGCTCACCACCTCCAAGGTCAAGGGCGTCTTCCTCGGCAACGACTTCACCGCGATCCAGAACCCCATCATCTGGTCCGCCGGCGCCGACACCATCGACGCGAACAACAAGATCGCGTACCACACGGACGGGGTCGTCCAGGGCCTCAAGCAGCTCCGCCAGCTCTTCACCAGCGGTCACGTGCTCCTCGACGCCCCGACCGACTTCTGGGACCCGTCCTCGCTCGACCAGGGCCTGTGCGCCATCCAGTGGGGCGGTATGTGGTCCATGCCGGTCATGCAGAAGGCACTCGGCGACGACCTGGGCATCTTCCCCTTCCCCAGCATCGGCAGCAGCGGCAAGCAGTCGGTCTACAACGGCGGCTGGTCGATGTTCGTCAACGCCAAGGGCGAGAACGTCGAGGCGGCCAAGGCGTACGTCAAGTGGCTGTGGATCGAGCAGAAGAAGTACCAGGAGGACTGGGCGACCTCCTACGGCTTCCACATCCCGCCGCGCACCTCGATCGCCAACTCGGCCACCAAGCTCAAGTCCGGCCTGCCCGCGGAGGGCGTGAAGCTCTTCACCGACTACGGCCACTTCGACAACATCGCCTACGACCAGACGATGCAGACCGCGTTCGCCGACGTGATCGCGAACTCCGTCCGCAAGAACGGCAACCCGGAGGCCGCGCTCGACGCCTGCGACAAGAAGGTCGACGTCGAGCTCAAGAAGCTGTTCGGATAGGCCGGCGGACGGAACAGGACATGTCGACCACCACCACGCGCGGGGTCGCCCAGCCCGCCCCGGCCAAGGCCTCCCAGGCCCGGCCGCGGCGGGGCCTGCGGTCCAGCGCCACCCTGAACTTCTGGCTCTTCACCGGCCCGTTCCTCATCGGCCTGGTGATCTTCGTCTTCGTCCCCATCGGATGGAGCATCTGGCTCAGCTTCTTCGACGCCCGCTACACCGTCACGCCGAGCCATTTCATCGGCTTCGACAACTACAAGCAGATCCTGACCAACAGCAACTTCCCTGAATCGCTGCTGACGTTCACGGTGTTCGCCGCGTTCATCGTGCCGACCACGTGGGCGCTGTCGCTGGGTCTGGCCCTGCTGGTGAACCAACTCCGGTTCATGCGGGCGTTCTTCCGGTCGGTGTTCTTCCTGCCGACCGCCGTCTCGTACGTCGCCGCCGCGCTGATCTGGAAGATGTCCATCTTCAGCGGCGTGCGCTTCGGCCTGATGAACACCGTCCTCGGCTGGTTCGGTGTCGACAACATCGCCTATCTGGCGAACCCGAGCCCGCCCTGGTACTGGCTGGTCATCGTGACCCTGCGCCTGTGGATCCAGGCCGGCTTCTACATGATCCTGTTCCTGGCGGCGCTCCAGAACATCCCGGCCGAGCTGTACGAGGCCGCCGCCATCGACGGCGCCAAGCGGGGCTGGCAGACCTTCCGGTACATCACGCTGCCCCAACTCCGCGCCACCTCCACGGCGGTGGTTCTGCTGCTGCTCGTTGCCGCGTACCAGGCGTTCGACGAGTTCTTCAACATCATCGGAACCAAGGCGACTTGGGCCCAGACCCCGCTCATGGAGCTCTACAAGACGGCTCTCGGCAGCAGCCAGGACTACGGCGCCGGCAGCGCGGGCGCGGTCATCCTGTCCCTGCTGATCTGCATCGTCACCCTCGCCCAGGGCAAGATCATGGGCTTCGGAAGGGGGGAGGAGTCCAAGTGACCAGCACCGCACCACAGTTGGACAAGAAGCGGAAGAAGCGCGGCGGCATCCTCGGCAACTCGGGCCTGTACGTCGCCGTCGGCATCGCCGCCCTGCTCTTCCTGCTCCCCTTCTACCTGATCGTCCGCAACGCCCTCTCCACGGACCAGGAGATCACCGGCGAGAACTGGAAGCTGCTCCCCTCCTTCCAGTGGGGCAACATCTCCGAGCTGTTCGACGACCAGACCGTCCAGTTCGGCCGCTCCCTGTGGAACTCGACGGTCGTCGCCGTCCTGATGACCGTCGGCACCCTCCTGGTGTGCTCGCTGGCCGGCTACGGCCTGGCCCGCATCCCGTACAAGCACTCCAACAAGGTCTTCTACGTCGTCCTGGCGACGCTGATGGTCCCCACAGCCGTCACCTTCGTGCCGAGTTTCGTCCTCGTCTCGTCCCTCGGCTGGGTCGACACCTACCGGGGTCTCATCATCCCGGGCCTCTTCAGTGGTTTCACCTGCTTCCTCTTCCGGCAGTACTTCCTGGGGTTCCCCAAGGAGTTGGAGGAGGCGGCACGCGTGGACGGGCTCGGCTACTGGGGCGCGTACTGGCGGATCGTCGTACCCAACTCGCTGAACTTCTTCGCGGCGATCGCCACGATCACCTTCATCAGCGGCTGGAACGCCTTCCTCTGGCCACTGGTCATCGGCCAGGACCCGAACTCCTGGACCGTGCAGATCGCGCTGTCGTCGTTCATGACGAACCAGACCGTCAACTTCCATCTCATCTTCATGGCCACCGCAGTTTCCATCCTGCCCCTGGTCTTCGTGTTCCTCTTCCTCCAGCGCTGGCTGGTCCAGGGCATCGCGCAGACCGGCATCAAGGGTTGACACCCGCATCTCACGACCTGGAGACCGATGACTTCCAGCACCGCCGCCGACTACATCGAGGACGTCTCCCCGGGCAGCGGAGCCCTCCCGCCCCGCGCCCGTTACGCGTCCTCGGACGCGAAGTCACTGTCACTGAACGGCAGTTGGCGCCTCCGTGTGTCGGCGACGGCCGACGCCGAGGACGACTCGTTCGCCGAGGAGGGCTACGACGCCGGGGACTGGGCCGAGGTCACGGTCCCCGGCCACTGGGTCCTCCAGGGGCACGGCTCCCCCATCTACACCAACCACCTCTACCCCTTCCCGGTCGACCCGCCCCGCGTCCCGACCGAGAACCCGACCGGCGACCACCTCCACACCTTCGACCTGCCGTCCGAGTGGCCCTCGGACGGCGGGGCCGTGCTGCGCTTCGACGGGGTCGAGTCCTGCGCCCGCGTCTGGCTGAACGGCACGGACATCGGCGAGTTCAAGGGGTCGAGACTGCCGCACGAGTTCGCCGTCGGGCACCTGCTGAAGCCCTCCGGCAACGTGCTCGCCGTCCGCGTCCACCAGTGGTCCGCGGGCTCGTACCTGGAGGACCAGGACCAGTGGTGGCTGCCCGGCATCTTCCGTGACGTCACCCTGCTGCACCGCCCGCCGGGCAGCGCCCTCGACTTCTTCGTGCACGCCTCCTACGACCACACCAGTGGCGCGGGCACCCTGCGTGTCGACTCCGACGTCGACGGCCGCGTCACCGTGCCCGCCCTGGACATCGATGTCGCGACGGGCGAACCGGTCACCGTGCCGGTGGAGGCGTGGACGGCCGAAACCCCGTACCTGTACGAGGGGTTGCTCACCACCGAGGGCGAACGCGTCCCCCTCCGCGTCGGCTTCCGGACCGTCGAACTCTCCGACGGCCTGATCAAGGTCAACGGGAAGGCGATCCTCTTCAAGGGCGTCAACCGCCACGAATGGCACCCGGAGAAGGGCCGCGCCCTCGACCTGGAGACCATGCGCGAGGACGTGCTGCTGATGAAGCGGCACAACATCAACGCGGTCCGCACCTCGCACTATCCACCGCACCCCGACTTCCTGGATCTGTGCGACGAGTACGGCCTCTGGGTCATCGACGAGTGCGACCTGGAGACCCACGGTTTCACCGAACAGGCCTGGCGCGACAACCCCGTTGACGACGACCGCTGGACCCCCGCCCTGCTGGACCGCGCGGCCCGCATGGTCGAGCGCGACAAGAACCACCCCTCCATCGTCATCTGGTCGCTGGGCAACGAGGCCGGTACCGGTCGCGGTCTGACGGCCATGTCCGAGTGGATCCACGCCCGCGACTCGTCCCGCCTCGTGCACTACGAGGGCGACATCGACTGCCGTGACACGGACGTCTATTCACGGATGTACGCCGACCACGCCGAGGTCGAGCGCATCGCCCAGGGCCTGGACGGCGGCACCCACAAACGCCGCCAACTCCCCTTCATCCTCTGCGAGTACGCCCACGCGATGGGCAACGGCCCCGGCGGACTCGCCGACTACCAGCGCCTCTTCGAGACCTACGACCGGCTCCAGGGCGGTTTCGTCTGGGAGTGGATCGACCACGGCATCAAGGACGAGCGCTTCGGCTTCGCGTACGGCGGCGACTTCGGCGAGGAGCTGCACGACGGGAACTTCGTCTGCGACGGCCTGGTCTTCCCGGACCGCACGCCCTCCCCCGGCCTGATCGAGTACAAGAAGGTGATCGAGCCGGTCCGGATCACCGGCGACGGCGCGGACGGCACCGTGCGCATCACCAACGCGTACGACTTCACCGGCCTGTCCGCCCTGGCCTTCGCCTGGTCGTACCAAGTGGACGGCGAGACGGTCGAGTCGGGCACCCTCACCGTGCCCTCGCTCGCACCCGGCGAGTCGGCCGACGTCAAGCTGCCCGAACCGCCCGTCGGTTCCGACGGCGCCGAGTCCCAGTGGACCGTACGGGCGCTGCTGGCGGCCGACACCGCATGGGGTGCCGTCGGCCATGTCATCGGGTGGGGCCAATTCCCGGTCACCGCACGCCCGTTGCCGTCCGTCTCCGCCGTCGCCGGGCCCTTGCTCGGGGAGCGGCGGATCACGCTCGGCCCGGCCACCTTCGACGCCCGTACGGGTGAGCTGAAGACGATCGGCGCGGTCGACGTCACCGGTCTCCGCCTGGACGTGTGGCGGGCGCCCACCGACAACGACGACGGCGCGTCCTGGCAGACGGACGTCCGATTCGGCCTGCTCTGGCGCAAGTTCGGGCTGCACCGTATGCGACACCGCCTGGACGGGGTGGAGTTGAGCGAGGACGCGCTGACCGTACGCACCCGGGTGGCGCCCGCCGCCTGGGAGATCGGGCTCGCCACGGTGTACCGCTGGACCTCGGACGGTTCACGGCTGCGGCTGACGGTGTCCGTGGCGCCCGAGGGCGACTGGACGTTCCCGCTGCCGAGGCTGGGCATCCGGTTCGGCGTCGACGCGGGCGCCGACCGGGTGCGGTGGTTCGGCGGCGGTCCCGGCGAGGGATACCCCGACACCAAGTCGGCGTCGCTGCTGGGCCGTTGGGAGTCCACGGTCGACGAACTCCAGACGCCCTACGTCCGCCCGCAGGAGAACGGCGCCCGCGCGGACGTCCGTTGGGCGGAACTGGGTGGTCTGCGGATCGACGGCGACCCGGAGTTCTGGTTCACCGCCCGGCGCTGGACCACGGAGCAGTTGGACGCCGCCGCCCACCGCACCGACCTCACCCCCGGTGACACAGTGTGGGTGAACCTCGACCACGGCCAGCACGGCATCGGCTCGCAGTCCTGCGGCCCGGGCCCTCTCCCGCGGTACTTCCTCCATGCCCAACCCACCGAGTTCTCCTTCGTGTTCACGGAAACCCCGGAGACCAGTTGACCGGCACAGTCATGAAATCGTCTGCGGCCGACCGGCTCTTCAGCCGGCCGGCCGCGGTCGCGTCCTGCGTCGGATTCATCCTCATCGGCATGGTCCAGTCCCTCTACGGCCCCGTGATCCCGGGCCTGCGCCACGAGTTCGGCCTCTCCCCCTCGGCCGCCGCCCTCGGCCTGAGCCTGCACTTCACGGGCGGGGTCGCCGGTGTCCTCGCCTTCAACGCGGTCCACTCGCGGATCAGCAACAGGGCACTGCTGGCGTGGAGTTACGGCCTGATGGCGGCGGGCGCGGCCGGTTTCGCACTCGCGCCGAACTGGCCGCTCGCGCTCGCCGCCGCGTTCCTCGGCGGTCTCGGTTTCGGCGGGATCGACTACGGCCTCAACCAGCTCTTCGCCGTCGGCTTCGGCGACCGTTCCACCGCCATGCTGAACGTGCTCAACGCGCACTTCGGCATCGGCGCGGTGCTCGGCCCGGCGATCGTGGCGTGGCTCGGCCCGGACGGCTACCCGTACGCGTTCGGGGCGTGCGCGGTACTGGCGGCCGTGCTGGTAGCGGCGGGCTCAAGTGGCGTACGTACACGTGTATCTGACGCTCCACCAGCATCAGCGGCAGCACCGACGGCGAGCAGGGCCCTGGGCCTGTCCCGCGTCCTCGTCGGCTTCCTGGTCCTCTACATCCTCAACGTGGCGGTGGAGGCGGGTGTCGGCGGCTGGGAGCCCACACATCTGGAGACGGTCGGCTACACCGCGACCGTGGCCGCGTCGGCGACCTCGCTGTACTGGCTGATGATGACGGCGGGCCGCTTCCTCGTCGTACCGATCACGATGCGCCACGCCCCCGAGCGGATCCTCGCGGTGTGCGCGGCGGGGATGACGGTGTGTCTGCTGCTGACGCTGGTTAAAGGAGTGGCACCGGTGGCGTACGCCGGTGTTGGCTTGTTCATCGCTCCGGTCTTTCCGACGGGCCTTGCCTGGCTCAACTCGGCGCTCCCCCAGGCCAGGCGCGCGGGGGCGTGGGTGATCGCGGCCTCGAACGTCGGCGGAGTGGCGGCTCCGCCGCTGCTTGGTGTCGGGATCGAGGCCTCCGGGATCCACGCGGTGCCCTGGCTGTTGACCGTGTTGTCGGGCGCGTCGCTGCTGGCGACGCTCCGGCTGATCCGACTGACGAGGAGGTCCGCATCATGAACGCACTGTTCCGGCTCACCCGAAGGTTGATCCAGTGAGCGCGAGCAGCATCGAGGTGCGAGGGCTCTCCCGTACCTTCCACACGACCGTCCGGCGGCCGGGGCTCCTCGGCGGTCTGCGCTCCCTCGTCAACCCCGAGCGCGTGCCCAAGCACGCCGTCTCCGACGTCACCTTCGACGTCGTACCGGGCGAACTCCTCGCCCTGCTCGGGCCGAACGGCGCCGGCAAGTCCACCACCATCAAGATCCTCACCGGCATCCTCAGGCCCACCTCCGGCGAGGCCCGGGTCGCGGGCGTGGTGCCGTACGAGGAGCGGGAGCGCAACGCCCGTAACATCGGGGCGGTGTTCGGGCAACGGACCCAGTTGTGGTGGGACCTGCCGGTGCGCGAGTCGTTCGCGATCCTCCGGGACATCTACGAGGTGCCGAAGGCCCAGCACGCGGCCCGGCTGCGGGAGTTCGACGACATCCTCGAACTGTCCGCCTTCTGGGACACCCGGGTCCGCCACCTCTCCCTCGGCCAGCGGGTGCGCTGCGACCTGGCCGCCGCCCTGCTGCACGACCCGCCGGTCGTCTTCCTCGACGAGCCGACCATCGGCATGGACGTGGTCGTGAAGGAGCAGGTGCGGGAGTTCCTGCGGCACCAGGTGGAGGAGCGCGGCCGTACGGTCCTGCTCACCACGCACGACATGACCGAGGTCGCCCGGCTCGCCGAGCGGGTCGTCCTCATCAACCACGGCCGGCTGGTCCTGGACGGCACCCTCGACGAGATCCGCCGCAGGTTCGGCTCGACCTGGCAGATCCGCGCGACCCTCGCCGACGCCCACGCCGAGGTCGTACCGCTGCCGGGCATCGCACTCGTACGGCGGGACGGCCCGCAGGTCGTCTTCGGCCCGGACGGAGCCGAGGGGCCGACCGTCCACCAGGCGCTGAAGCAGGTCATCGAGCGGTACGAGGTGACCGAAGTCGCCATGGACGAAGCCGATTTGGAGGACGTGATGCGGGCCGCCTACGTCCAGGCCGGACCGCCCGCCGAGGAGGCCTGACATGGCCGCCCTGCACGCCTGGCGCGCCGCCCGCGTCACCCCGCTCGGCGAACTGCTCGCCCCGCCCCGCATCACGGCCGCCCTGCTCCGCCTCACCGTGCAGGTGGTCCTGGTGGCGTCCCTGTGGCGCGGCCTTTACTCCCACACCGGCGCCACCGCCGGACTCACCCGAGACCAGGCCGTGACGTACGCCGTCCTGGCCGTACTCGCCTCCCGGCTGCGGGAGTTGGACCAGTACGCCGGCCGGGACACGGTCCTGCAGCACATGCACTTCGGCACGATCATCTACTGGTATCTGCGCCCGCTGCCGCCCCAGCGCTACTACGCGCTGCGGGCGTTCGGCGAGCAGATGTACGGACTGGCCTGGGCCCTGACGGGCTACGTCGTCTGCCTCGCGGCCGGGGTGGTGGAGCCGCCCAAGTCGGCTGCCACGGCAGGGGTGTTCGCGCTGAGCATGCTGCTGGGCCAGCTCGTCCTCTACTACGTCATGCTCGTCATCGACCAGTTGTGCTTCTGGACGCTCCGCAACGGCGCGGCGATGCTCATCCTGATCTTCGCGCAGAACCTGCTGTCCGGGGTGTACGCGCCGCTGTGGTTCTTCCCGGACTGGTTCATCACGATGAGCCGCTTCCTGCCGTTCCAGGCGACGCTCAGCGTGCCGCTCTCGATCTACGTGGGCCGCGTCCCGTTGTCCGACGCGCCGGCCCAACTCGCCCTGCAGGCCGCCTGGGTGGTGGCCCTGTCCCTGTTCACCCGGTTCCTGTGGCGGCGCGCCGCCCGCCGGGTCGTCTCGCAAGGAGGTTGATGTCCGTGAAAGCCGTCCGGATCGTGTGGCGTATCACGCGCCTCAACTTCCGCGCCCAACTGGAGTACCGCACCGAATTCTTGCTGATGATCGCGATCGGCGCGATCTGGCAGGTGTCGGTGATCGTGTTCGCGACGGTGCTGCTCACCCGGTTCGCCGGGATGGGCGGCTGGGACAGCTCGGACGTGCTGCTGATCCCGGCGACGCGGATGCTGGCGCACGGCCTGATGGTGCTGTTCCTGGGCCGTATGCACGGCATCGGCCGGTACATCCAGGAGGGCCGTATCGACATCTACTTGGTGCGCCCGATGCCGGTCCACCGCCAGGCCCAGCTGGAGTACTTCCCCACCAACGCGATCGGCGACCTGACGGTGGCGACCGGCCTGATGATCGGCGCGCTCAGCCGCAGCCATCTGGACTGGACGGCCGGCCGCACCGCGTATCTGATCGCCGCGCTGCTCGGCGGCATGCTCCTGGAGGCGGCCCTCTTCACGGCCGTGGCCAGTGCCTCCCTCCGCTTCCCGTCCGCGGACTACTGGAGCCGCTGGCTGGAGGACCTCCTCGGCACCTTCGGCAGCTACCCGCTCAACGTCCTCCCGAGGGCGGTGGGCGGCTTCCTCACCTACGCCCTTCCGCTCGCGTTCGTCGCCTACCTCCCGGCGGCCGTACTGACCGGGCACGGCCACGACACCGGCGTCCCGTACTGGCTGGCGGCGGCCTCACCGCTCGTGGGCGTGCTGGCGTATCTCGGGGCACGGCTGCTGTGGCGGTGGAGCCTGGGGCACTACACGGGGGTGAACGGGTGAGCGCGCCAAGGGAGTTGTGACCCAGGTCTCACAACGGCCGTGCAGCAGATCCGCCCGTTTCCCCGTCGAGGAGGGGTGACAGGAAGGGAGGAGCGTGTGGATCTGGCAGCCAAGTGGGCAACGGGCGCGGGGCGCGGCGGAGTCGGTTCGATGGAGGGTGACTTCCATGGATTCGTCGCCGCTCGGTCGGCCGCGTTGTTCCGGGGCGCACTCGTCCTGACGGGCAGCCGCGACGCGGCGGAGGATCTGGTCCAGGAGACCCTGGAGCGGGCCTGCCGCAAGTGGCGCACGATCAGCGCCAAGGACGCCCCGGACGCGTACGTGCGGCGGATCATGGTCAACCTCGCCAACGACCGCTGGCGACGATTCCGCCGTACGGCTCAGCACCCGGTGGACGGCGAGCCGGCCGATCCGGGCGACGAGTACGGACGGATCGACAGCCGGGACCAGTTGGTGCGCGCTCTTCAGCAACTGCCCATGCGGATGCGGACGGTGGTGGTGCTGCGGTACTTCCACGATCTGTCCGACGCCGAGATAGCGGCCGACCTGAAGATCTCGCAGAGCACCGTCCGTTCCCAACTGGCTCGTGGAATCGACCGGTTGAGAAGCCAGTTTCCCGCACTCTCCGCCCCTTCATCGCAGCAGCTCACGGAAGGAACCCGATGAGTTCGCACGACCCGCGGTCCTCCGGCTGCACACCCTTCGAAGAGGAACTGATCAACGCCATGAACGACTTCGCGCACTCCACCGACTCACCGGCCTTCGACACAACCGGCATGGTCCACCGCACCCGCCGCAGGCGCGCCACCCTCATCGCCGGTGTCGCCACCGCCCTCATCGTGGCCGGCGGCGGCACGGCCCTGGCGTCCATGACGGGCGGCACCTCGCCGACGACGGCGGAGAAGCCCATGGCCACGACGACCACCAAGGGTTCCGACAACAAGAAGGCCATCCTGCTGCTGGACTTCGGCAAGGGGGGAGGCCCCGTCGCGGTCGACTTCACGGGCACGGACCTGCGCACGACCAAGGGGCAACTCCTCAAGGGCGGCGTCAAGCTCGGCACGGTGAGCAGCGTGAACAGCCCGGGCTGCAAGCCGGACTCGGTGGTCGAGGTGACCCCCCATGCCCCGAAGATCGTGAAAACGGGCGACACCGTGAACGTGAAGGTCTGCGCAGGCTGATCGAGCCGACCGGGTAGGACCCCGGTCCTGGGCGTGCGCGCGCGAGCCGCTCAGGACCGGTCGGACGCCGGCTTCAGCACCCGTATCCCCGGTATCGGCGAAGCCACCAACCACAGCGCCGACATCGCACCCCCGACCGCCACGACCGTCAACGTCACTCTCAGGCCCGCCAGTGTGGCCAACTCGCCCCCGATCAGCGCCCCCAGCGGACGCACCCCGTAGTTGACCGTGCTGTACGCGCCCGCCACGCGGCTGCGGAGGCCGTCCGGGACCACCGATGTCTGGAGGGAGTTGAGGTTGACGTCGAAGAGCATGACGCCGAAGGCGGAGAGGAACTCGGCTGCGGCAAGGAACCCGAGACGGGCCCAGGTGGGGCCGGTTGCCGCCGCGGCCAGGGCATAGGGCGCCGGGAACAGGACGGCTCCGGCGACGATGCTGCGGCCGATGCCGATGCGGCGGGCGATCGCGGGGGACACCACCGCGCCCAGGAGGCCGCCCGTCGCGCCCACTCCGAACGCCAACCCGATGACGCCGGGCGACAGTTGGAGGACCCGGTCGGCGAACAGCACCAGCAGGCCCGTGCCCGCCAGGAACGTGAAGAAGTTGACGGTCGTGGCGCAGAGGAGGCCCGCGCGCATCACCGGCTCGTGGATCACGAACGTCAGGCCCTCCCACGCACGCCGTAACAACGAAGGACCGGCCGACACCGTAGGAACTGGGACCGGCTCCTCGACCCTCGTACGCCCGACCAGGATCGCCGACGCCACGAACGACAGCGCGTCCGCGACCACCGCGACCGGTGCCGTCAGCGCCTGGACCAGGCCGCCGCCGATCGCGGGGCCGGCGATGAAGGACACCGATCTGCTCGCGCTGAGCTTGCTGTTCGCCTCGACGTACGACTCGGGCGGCACGAGGTGGGCGAAGAAGGACGAGTACGCCGTGTTGAAGACGACCGCCGCCGTCCCGGTCAGCGCGGCCACCACATACAGCTGCCCGAGCGTCACCGTGCCGAGTGCGTAGGCGATCGGGAGCGACAGCAGGACGGCCGCCCGGATCAGGTCCGCGAGCACCATGAGGCGGCGTTTGGCGGGGCGGTGGTCCACCCAGGCTCCCAGGAACAGGCCCAGGAGGTTCGGCGTCCAGACCAGCGCGGTCAGCAGCGCGACCTGGTTCGCGGAGGCGTGCAGCGCGCCAACGGCCATGAGCGGCAAGGCCAGTTCGGAGATCCGGTCGCCGAACTGGGAGACGGACTGGCCGCACCAGAACCGTACGAAGCGACGGTCCCGCCAGAGCGAGTCCCGCGCGGGCGGAAGAGACTCGGAAGGTCGAGGGGGCCGGGTGATCCGTCGGCCCCTCACTCCGGTATGTCCGTCGTCTCGCCGTCCTCGTGCCCGGGGCCCTCGGGCAGGGCGTACATCAGCAGGCGGACACCCCGGCCGTCCGCCGGTCTCCGGTCCGGTTCGCGGACGACGTACGGCGCGATCAGTTCCTCCAACGCGTCCTCCAGCGCGGCCAGTTCCTCCGCCGTCACCACGATCCGCGTGTTGTTCGCCGTGGCGATCCTGGTCCACTCCGGTTCCAGTTCGGGCGCCGTGTGCATGAGCCAGCGCAGGGGCAGCTCGGCGTTGCGCGCGAACATCTCGCCGGTCAGCACCCGCGCCGCCGACCGGCCCTCCTCGTCCTCCGGCGTCTCAAACCGGAACCCCCGCGCCACCGCCGCCCAGCGCCGCTCCCGCCGGTCCGTCCCGCCCTCGGCGTCGCGGACCAGGCCGAAGCCTGCGAGATGCCGCAGATGCCAGCTGGTGACGGACGGGGTGGCGCCGACGTGGGGTGAGAGCCGGGAGGCGGTGGCGGGGCCGTGGCGCTGGAGGCGTTCGAGGATCGCGAGCCGTACGGGGTGTGCCAGCGCGCGCATGGCCTTCGGGTCGGATATCTCTAGGTCGCCGAAACGGTTGCCGGAATCCATGGTCTGAGAGTGTTCTCTCAGAAAGCCTGAGAGTCAACTCTCAGACTCCCTGAGACAGTTGAGAGCGGGGTTCCTCAAGCGGGCTGCGGCGTCAGGCGCTTGTGTCCCTTCCTGTCGTAGTACTGGACCATCGCGAAACCGAAGAGCAGGCCGATCGCCGTACCGACTCCGATCATGGTCCACGCGCGCGTGAGGCCCGCGTCGCCGCGCGCGTCGAAGTAGAGGATCGCCCTTACGCCGTCGCTGAGTTGGCGCATGGGCTCGAAGTGGGAGAGGAAGCGGTAGAAGCCGGGGACGGCCTGGAGGGGGACGGTGGCGCCGGAGGACGGCAGGCCCAGGACGATGAACACGAACATGGAGACCAGCTGGCCGATCCCGCCGAACGCGGCGTTGATGGCCTGGACGCCGAGGCCGACGGCGAGGGCAGCGCAGTAGGAGTAGATCCACAGGAGCGGGATGTGGGTGGCGTCCATGCCGAGGATGCTGACGCTGGCGAGCATGATCAGGGAGACGCTGAGGAGGGTGATGCCGGCCGTCATGACCATCTTCAGGAGCAGCGTCTGGGTGCGGTCGATGGGGACGGTCGGGCGGCGGGTGTGCCAGGGGCCGATCTCGTTGTCGGCGTAGCCGAGGCCGGTGTCGACACCGTTGCTGATGACGTTGCCGCCCATGAAGCCGGCCAGGACCAGCAGCAGGGTGTAGTAGAAGGCGGTGAGGCCGATGCCGCTGTTGTCGCCGATGGGGTGGCCGACCTGGGTGGCGATCCGCACCGGGTCCGCGAGGAACAGCTTCTGTGTGGAGTCGGCCTTCGTGGCCGCCGCGCCGAGCTGTTTGCCGATGGTGAGCGAGGCCTGCTGGGCCGCCGTGGAGGAGATCTTGGCGGCGAGGGAGGAGCCGAGGCTGCCCTTGCCGGGGTTGGTCAGCACGGTGATGGTCGGGCGGGCGGTGGCGTTCGTGGTGGTCAGCGCGGCGACGGAGTTCGTGAAGTCGGCGGGGATGACCAGGGCGCCGTAGACCTTGCCCGCGTCGAGTTCGTCCTGGGCCTGGGCTCTGGTGAGCTGGCGCCAACCGGCCGCGCGGCTACCGGTGTTGGTCACGATGGAGTGGGCGATCTGGGTACCCAGGTTCTGCTGCTGGCCGGTGAGCGGTTTGCCGGTGTCGCCGTTGACGAGGGCGATGGGCAGGTCGCGCAGTTCGCGGTTGGGGTTGACGATGCCGCCCATGTAGAGCAGGGACAGCAGGAGTGCGAGCAGGCCGGTGAGCACGGTGGGGATGAGCCACAGCTTGGGGCGGCCGAGGAGTGCGGTGGCGCGGAGGCCGGTGGGGGCGGGGGTGCCGGAGTCTTCGTCCATGGTGGGCAGTCTGCTGCCGGAGCCCGGCGGGGCGGGGCGGAAACGCGCCGGACACCCCTGTTGTTATTGACTATCGTCCTAGGGTCTCCAGTTGTCGCAGGTCAGAGGAGAGGTGGTGGGCCATGGCGCGCGCGGGACTGACCGCCGACCGTGTCGTGGCGGCCGCCGCCGACCTCGCCGACGAGGTCGGCTTCGAGAACGTCAGCCTGTCCGCGCTGGCGCGCGGCTTCGGCGTGAAGGACGCGAGCCTGTACTCGCACGTCCGGAACCTCCAGGACCTGCGCACCCGCGTCGCGTTCCTCGCGGGCGGCGAGATGGTCGACCGCATCGCCGTCGCGGTCGCCGGCCGCACGGGCCGGGAGGCGCTGGGCGCCTTCGCCGACGCGTACCGGGCCTACGCCCTGGAGCACCCCGGCCGGTACGCGGCCACCCAGATCCGCGTCGACCAGTCCCTGATCGCCGACTCCCCCGCCCTGCGCCGCACCGCCGAGATCACCTACGGCCTGCTGCGCGCCTACGGCCTGGAGGAACCCGATCTCACCGACGCCGTACGGCTGTTGCGCAGTACGTTCCACGGCTACTGCGCGCTGGAGGCCGGCGGGGGGTTCGGCGCGCCGCGTGACGTACAGCGGTCGTGGGAGCGGGCGGTCGACGCGCTGCACGTGGCGTTGACGCACTGGCCCCGGGGCTGAAGTCGGTTGACGGAGACGCCGGTTCCGGTCCGCGCCCAGTTGGCATGCTCACCACTTAGACTGGAAGCTTCGCGAAGGTCACGTGCCACCCTGGGGGAGGAAGCGCACTGTGTCTCAACAGCGGCTGGGAATAGGTCCCTTGAGAGCATCCGGGCCCGTCCCACCATCCAGGTTCGTAAGCTGGTTGGGCCGGTTCGGGTGTGTAGCCGCCGGATACGCGGTCTTCCAGTTTCTGTTCGCAGTGCTGCCCGACTCGATCGACAAGGAGCCCGCCAAGTATCTGATATCCGGGCTGAGCGGGATAGCCACCGCCGGGATGACCTGGCTGGCGGCAGCACTGCTCCGGGTCCGTACGGCCGCGCCCTCGCCGGTCGCCACCCTTCCTCCCCTGGTTCCGACCGCACCTGGCCCGCTGCCGAAGGTGTTCGCATCCGCATACGACGCCCTCGCCGCCAAGGTCGTTGTGGTCGACGACCCGGTCCGGGGCCGCCTCGTTGGGTGGCAGCACGCCTTCCAGGAACCAGAACCCCAGGCACGTCCCACCGCGTTGGCCACGGCGTACGGGCTGCACACCGTGCTGGATCTGGGTATGCCGGACGGGCGGGTGCACATCGGCGACCTCATCGACACTCTGTGGCGCCTGCGGCTCCAGGGTGGCGGCTGGTCGGCCCAAATGCAGGGATCCGTGGCCCGCCCGGAGATAACAGCCATGGTCCTGGGTGCGCTGGCCCGGGCGGGTGCGTCGCGGGAGCGGCTGGCGGACGAGGTGGCGCGCTGCGAGGCCGGCTTCACCCTTGAACTCGACGGCACGGGACGGGCGTTGACTCATGTCGTCACCACAGTGATACGAGGGCTGCTGCGCGCGGCGCCCGAAGCGCCGACGCTGCCCGTGCTGCGCAGCGTCCTTGTCGACGGTGCGCTCACCGACCCACAACGCCAACACCGGCGTTGCTGGGGCCACCGGCTCACATCACTGCCTTGGGCTCCGCACCCCGCCCAACCCTCCTCACTGCACACGGCGCAGGCCGTAGTCGCCTTGGACCGGGCGACCCGAATCCTGGGCGAGGGACCCGCCGAGCGTTCGGCGCGCGAGGACGGTGTGCGCTGGCTGCTGGCCTGCCCCGCGACCGTCCACGACAACTGCACCGACCTGGCAAACGTGAGGGAGGAGGTGCGGCGGCGGCACTCGGACGATTCCTTGCACACCGAGGTCCTGGGCGTACGGCATTTCACTGCGTCCTGGATCGTGCGCGCACTGCTCACACCGAGCGCCCAGGAGATCGCACGACAGGACGGCCTTGAGGAGGACTGGTTGCAGCGTCTGAACGGTGCCGCGACGGCAGTGTGGGCAGCGCAGAAGGACGGTATCTGGTCCTGGAACCTGGACGGCTCTTCTTTCACGGTGAACGAGGAAATGCGACACCCCATCTGGATGACCTACCAGGGACTTTCGGCACTGCGGGCTCATGCCGCGTGGATGTACCAGCCGGACACTCAGCCAAAGCCTGCGTGAGCCGGAGTCGGAGAGTATGCGCAGGAGTCCACGACACGGTGACCGCGGCCCGCGCCGTCGTCGCCGAACTCGGCTCCCCCGATCGCCTGTTGGAGCTGATCGCCGAACTCGCGTCCGGCGAGGGCGATCCGGCAGCCTGCGCCGAGCTGTCGTACCGTCATGTCCTGGGCTTCGACAAGCTGTTGCTGATCGACGGCGGCCCCCGCCACATGCTGCGCGCGCACATCTGGCATCCCGGCGCGACGGCGATCGGCACGGAGGACATCCACAACCACCGTTCCCCGCTGGCTTCTTACGTGGTCCGGGGCCGGCTCGCCATGGAGTTGTACGAGGCGCGGGGCGACGGCGGGATCACGGCGGACCGGTACGAGGAGTCACTGGCCGAGCGTGGCGCCGACTGGCGGCTGCGGCCGACGGGACCGGCACGGCTGCGGCTGACCCACACCGGGCAGTACGCGGCGGGCAGTGCCTACGCCCTCCCGGCACACACCCTGCACCGGGCCTGGTGCGACACGGACGTACCGACCGTGACGCTGTTCCTGGAGACGGGGGCCGCCCGGCGGCGCCACACCGATGTGTTCACGGCGGCGGGGCCGCATCCGGGGGCGGTGGCGAAGGTGCCGCTCGAAGTGCGGGAGTATCTGGGCGCGTTGAACGGTCTGGCGGAGTCGCTCAGAAGTTCGTGAGGGCCTGTCGTACGACGTCCAGGTTGTACGCGTCGATGTCGATGCCGGCACGGGTGAGCTCGGAGGGCGGGAGCCAGAGGTACGTCTGGTCGGGCTCGGGGAGGGTGATCTCCCAAGTGAGCGGCCTGACAAGGAAGTTGTCCTGCCAGTTCTTGGTCTCGCGGCCCCGGTACTCGCTGACGAAGGACGATTCGCCGATCTTGCGGACGATCTCGCCGAGGAGTCCGGTCTCTTCCTTCAGCTCCCGCAGCGCACCGTCCTCGGCCCGCTCGTCCGGCTCCAGCTTCCCGCACGGGACGCCCCAGACGCACGGCAGGAACCGCTCGGTCACGCTGCGGCGCACCAGAAGCACGCGCCCGTCGTCGTCCATCACGACGGCGGCCGCCAGTCGCTTCTCGCCGGGGTCCATGGCCATGGTTCCTCGGTCCCTCGCCGGTGCTGAGTCCAAAGGGTCTGATACCCAGGAAAGCATCCAACGTACCAAGGATCGGCGTCCTTCGGCTGTGCCACCGGTCTCATACCGGGCGGCTCGTCGGACTGTGTGTCGGGCTGTTCGTCGGTGAGCGTGCAGGTCGCGGAGGCGTGCCGGCGGTCGGGCAACGGCTCACATTGCGCCCGGCACCACGGCAACCTCCCCCGCACCAGCGGCGACTTGGGGACATGACCAACGCAAGACGCACCACGACACACCGTCGCCGTTCCCCCCGCCGCATCGCCCGCAAGCCGCTCGCGGGCTCGCTCGCCGTCGCGGCCCTGCTCGGCGGTGCGTGGTACGCGACCGCGGCGACGAGCGGCTCCGGGAGCGGCGGCTCGGCCGCGGCCGGGACGTCCACGTCCACGTCCGCCTCCGCGTCCACAGGCGCCACCGCCTCCCCCGAGGCCGCCGCCCACAGTGCTACGTCCGCCTCCGGCACGGCGAGCGCGGCGGCCTCGGCGAAGACGTCCCCCAAGGCCGCCGCGAAGACCTCGACGGCCGCCAAGGCCGCGACCGGCACGCTCTCCCCGACCAGCACCACGGTGCCGCTCGCCGCCAAGTTCCCCTATCTGGCTGCCGGTTACAACAACACCCGCGAGTGGACCCGTACGACCACGGCCGTCGCCCCGAACGGAACCCTGCGCGTGGCCTGGCCCGCCGCCGACGGCGTCCACGTGACCCCGCTGAACGCCGCCGGACTGCGCTCGGGCGCCGACACGGTCGTCAAGGGCGCCAAGGAGGTCGGCGGTCTAGTCGCGCACAACGACGGCTTCGCGCTGCTCACCCGAGTCGCCGACACGAACAAGTGGAAGGAGACGGCCGCCGCGATCGTCCGCTACACCAACGGCAGGCAGACCTTCCGCACCAAGCTCACCGGCACCGCCTCGAACGACACCTCCCCCGGTCTCGACGGCCAACTCACCTGGAACGGCACCAAGTACGGCGCGTACTTCGTCGTGCACGGCGCGGGCGGCTTCGCGGACGGCCACTTCGGCGACAAGTTGACGTACATCAGCGCCAAGGGCGCCAAGCTGAGCGGTGGTTGGAGCTGGGGGTGCAGCCACAACGAGGGCATCGCGCTGCACGCGGAGACCTCCGGCGCCTTCACCTCGCTCTGCTTCGACGACTGGCGCTCGGGCCTGTTCGTCTCCACCGGGATCGGCGCCCCGGACGTCGCGCCGGTCGTGCAGCGCGAGCAGTGCTGGGCAGGGTACTGCGGTGGTACCTTCCCCAGCCGCACCGGTGACCTGGTCAAGTCGGCGACCGGCCGCTACGCCACCGCCTTCGCCTCCCGCGGCGCCGCCTCGGCCAAGAAGAACGCCGCCGACTCCAGCGGACGCGGCTGGACGGTGACCCCGAAGACCAGCACCCACCAGGTCGCCGTCGCCTTCATGGCGAACCGCAACTCCGGCCCGGGCAAGGCCATTTACCTCACGAGCGCGGCAGCCACCGAGAACGTCAACGTGCACGTCGCGCCCTACGGCAAGGACCGCCTCCTGGTCTCCTGGGAGTCCCTGAAGGGTGCCAAGTGCAACGCCGGCACCTGCACCGGCACCTTCACGGGCACACACCTGCGGCTCGTCGACTGGAACGGCAGGGTCCAGAGCGCGGACAAGGTGGTGACCGCCCGCATCAGCGGCGACATAGCGGTCCTGAAGAACGGCACGCTGACCTGGGCCTACGCCCCGGTCACCCCGAGCTACGCGACCGCGCTCAACGGGGCTTCACCGACCACGACGAGTCTTCGGATCGCCCGGCTGACTCCGTGAGGCGTCCCGCCGTACACCACACGGATCACGTTTAGCGGAGTTCACACGGTCGGTGTGGTGTGCGGGAGAGGCAAGCGCGGGTCCACCCCGCACCACCTGTCCCTGGCCGCTCTCAGCCACTCCGCCTTCCTCGCATCGCTGCGGCGATCGCCCGCCCTGTCTCCCGTGCGGTGAGATACGGCAGCACATCATGAGCCTTGGCTCCGTTGTGCACGAGGAGGTCGGTGACGCGGTTCCCGAAAGTCGGTGCCAGTTCCTTGGCCAGGGCCACGGCATCGCCCCGGTCGGCGATGTTGGTCCAATACTTGACGGAGGCCGGCCAGCGGGCACGTCCGTCGCGCGGGGCTGGAACCAGACGGTCGAGGACCAGACCACGTACCGCGAGCGGTGAGCCCAGGGTGACCAGGGTGAGGTCAGGCAACTCCGGGTGGGCACACAGCGTCTCGTAGGCGACGACGGAGCCCAGTGAGTGGGCGACGACAACCTCGGTCCGTTCGGTCAGGGCGGCGAGGAAGCGTTCCTGGACGGCGGCGCGCACGTCCGGTTCGGTGAAGTAGCGGCGGACCTGACGGGCATCGGAGATCAGCAGCCGATCGCTGAGACCGGCGAAGAAAGCGGAGTGGCTGAGGGCGTTCAGGGCGCGCTGCACCAGGTGAGGGGTACGGCCTCGCGCTGCCGCGTCCGGTCCCGGTACCCGACTCTCCATCCGGGCCGCAGCCTCCCACCAGGCCAGCAGCAGGTCCCGTTCGAGCCCGTCCTCGACGTCGGAGGCGTCCAGTTCGGGCTCGCCGAGGCCCCGGTGGCCCACGGGTCGGAACACGTCGCCGTAGAACGCCATGGTCACCTCCTGCCGCTCCAGCGTCGCGCCGGCGAGGGTGACGCCGTCGGCGAGGGCGGGGTACCAGTCGGCGAGGAGGGAGTGGGGGCCCTTGTGCTGCTGGGCTATGCCGTGGAGAAGGACGAGGCGGGTCATCGGGCCTCTCCCTCGCCGGGCTCCAGGACTTCGCGGATGTTGAGGCCGAGGACCATCAGGCCCATGTCCGTCGCCAGGCAGACATGTCCGGAAGGGGCCGGGGCCACTGCGTTGATGCCGCCGCCCACGTCGAGTTCGGCGGTCCAGCCCTGGTGTCGGGTGTCCCAGACGCGCACCCGGCCGAAGTCGTCACCGGCGATGAGGAACGGGACTCCTTTGATGTCCGCCGCTCTGAGGGCCCGGGCCCGGGAGGGGAACGGCTCCAGTTCGGGCCCGGTGACGGCCCGGGTCTCCAGGTCCCGGAAGACCAGCCGGCCATCGCCGCAGCCCACGACGAGGAGCCCGCCGTCGTGGCGCACGAAGTCCACGCTGCACGCGCCCCGTTCGTGCCCTGTCAGCGGCTCGCCGACCGGGTCGCCGGTGCGCAGGTCCCACAGCCGTACCGTGCCGTCGAGGGAGGCGCTGGCGAGGAGTTCCCTCTCTCCCACCCGGACCGCGCGCAGATCCAGGACCTGCGCCGTATGGCCGGGCATCGGAGGGCAGACGGGGGCCTGGGTGCGCGGGTTCCAGGCGTGCAGGGTGAAGTCGCCCGCGACGGACACCACGGACGCCGTGCCTTCGATGATGTGCAGGGAAGCCCGCCAGGACGTGCCGAACCGTTTGCCGAGGCGCCTGCGCGGCACCAGGGTCCAAGCGTCCGCTTCCGTCCAACTGCTCGTCACGACCACCGTCTCGTCGGTCAGACGGGCGCCGACGCCGTGGAAGGCCTGGAAGGTGGCGGAGGTGATGTGGGGAGCGACCTGTGTCCCGGTGTCGAGGTCGTGGAAGCGAACGCCTCCGTAGTAGCTTCCGGTCACGACCATCGCTTTGCCATCAGGTGTTGTGACGACGTCCGCGGAGACAAGACCGCGGTCCACCCCACACAGAGGCTCCCCGAGCGGGCTCATGGTGCCGATGTCCCAGACCTGCACCTCACGGGCGAAGGCGGTCAGTACCACCGGTGCCCCGTCGACGGTGCCGAACGCGGGCGACGGGCAGGACCTCATCGCGTCGTTGATTCTCGTCAGGCCTTCCAGCGGCGGGTCCAGGGCTGAGGCCGTGTCGAGGTCCCACACCCGGACGGTGTCGTCGTAGGCGACGGAGGCGATCAGAGTGCGGCCGCCGGTACGGGCGAGAGTGGCGGACAGTACCCCGTTGGTATGTCCGACCAGCGGTCCGCCGGCTGACGCGCGGGTCGCGATGTCGTGGACGTACACGCCGTTTCCCTCGCGGCTGGACAGGACCACCGGGCGGTCGCCGAGGAAGGCGACGCCCAGGGCACGGGCGTACAGCGAGAGGTCCTCCAGATCCAGGTGGGCCTCCAGGGTGCGGGTGCCCTGCGGATCCACGCGCCAGACGTACGCGTGGTGGAACTCGGTCACGACGGCGATCCGGAGCCCACTGCCGGCCGTGCGGACGGCCAGCCCCTCGATACCACCGATGTGGGTGTCCAGGGGTGGGGCCACGGGCTCGCCGGTGGCGTGCCGCCAGATCCGGACCGTTCCGTCCTCGCTGCCGCTCACCAGCACGGCGGCACCGTCGAACATGCCGAGCGCTACGCATCGCACCACGTTCGTGTGCCCGGCCAGCGCGGGTCCTGTGGGCCGACCGGTAACCGGGTCCCAGCATCTGACCCGGGTGTCCTCGCCTCCCGTGACCGCGACGGGCCTACCGCACACGGTGCCCAGGGCCACGGCGAGCACACGCCCCTGATGTCCTTCCATCGTGCGGCCGATCTGTTCACGGGTCCGCAGGTCCCACAGCCGGGCCGTGCCGTCGGCCCCGCCGGTGAGCGCCAGCGGGCTGCCCCGGATCTCCTGGACGGCGACGGCGTGCACCTGCCCGCTGTGCCCCTCGTTCGGCTGGTCGGCGGACAGGTCCCAGACGCGCGCCGTCCGGTCGTTGCTGACGGTCACCGCCAGGGACGTGTCCCCGCGACTGGTCAGGGCCGCGGCGCAGATGTCGTCCATGTGGCCGCGCAGTGGGGGCACGAGCTGACTCAGGCTCGGCAGATCCCACAGCCGAGTCTCCTCCCGGCCGCAGGTCAGCGCGACGGTACGGCCGTCGAAGCTGCCCATCGCGGCGGACAGCACCCCGCTGCGCTCGTAGTAGCGGTGCGCGACGACCGGTTCTCCGATCTGTCGGCGCTCGGCGAGATCCCACAGTGCGAGCGTGCCGGTCATGTCCCCGACCAGCAGGACGGTACGGCCATCCACCTCACCCGTGCACAAGGACCTGACGCCGTCTGCGGGCCCGATCAGCGGGCTGCCGTCGACCCGCGCGTCACCGCCGTTCAGGACGTCGGTGAGGTCCCATATGCGTACGGCCTTGTCGTCCCCGCCGGTGACGGCCAACGCGCGTCCGTCCACCTTCGCCAGGACCGCGTCCCACACCGTGCGCCGATGTCCGGACAGCGGCGCTCCGAGCTGCCTGCGCTCGGCGAGGTCCCACAGTCGCGCCGTCCCGTCACCGCCGGCCGTCAGCGCCACCGTGCGGCCGCCCAGGGTGCAGACGCGGATGACCTGGATCACGTTGGTGTGCCCGGTAAGCGGCGAGCCGTACGGCTGGCCGGCCGAGAGGTCCCAGATCCGCACCGTGCCGTCGACGCCGCCGGCCAGGACCACTGTGTACTCGCCGAGTTCGCTGATGGAGACCGCGCTCACCGCGATATCCATCGCCAGCGGCTCGCCGATCTGTCGCTGGGTCGTGAGGTCCCAGACCCGGACCGTGCCGTCCCGGCTGCCGGTCACGGTGACGGGACGTTCGTCGAGGTGCCCCACAGAGACGCAGGTGACGCTCCTGGTATGACCGCTGAGCAGCCGGTGGGCACCACTCGCCGACCACCATGCCCAGCGCGCGGTCCAAGGCAGGGCAACGCCGAGGCGTTCGACGCGGTAGGCCAGGCCGTCGGCCTCGCAGCGCCGCGCGGACAGTTGGAGGTCGGCCGCGCGGGCGCCGAGCGAGCGGTCGGGGGTCAGGCGGTGCGCCACCTGTTCGTAGGCGGTGCGGATGCGTCGTGAGGCGTCGCCGTCGACCGACGCCAACGCGCGCAGCAGGCCCAGGGGTTCGCAGGCGAGCAGAAAGCCGGGGTCCTCGATGAGCCCGGCGAGCCGACTGGCGGCCGCGGCGTGGATGGCCAGATGCTGACGGACGTAGGGTGCCGCGGCGAGCCAGTCCCGTCTGCCGTCGGCGACGGCCGGGACGACCGACACAAGGGCGTCGACGACGGCACGCTGGATCTCGACCGTCGCCCGCCCGGCCGTCCTGCGCAGATGCTCCGCCAGCGCCTTGTGGTAGAGCCGGTACACCGAGCGCCGGTCGTCGTCGACCACTTCCGCGACGTAGGCCTCCGCCACATCGAGGGCCCAGGAGACGTCCGCCTCCGTGCACTCGACGCCCGAGATCACGCTGCTGAGCCTGGTCCAGATGCGCCCGCGCGGCAGGCCGGTGCCCTCGGAGAAGGCGAGGGCGAGCAGCATGCGGCGGACCCTCGGCTCGTCGGGGCCGAAACGAGCGAGGTAGTCGTCGAAGGCCTCGCCGATCTCGCTGGGCAACTCGTCCGCCCAGCCGGGGCGTTGGGTGTCGACGGCGACGCGGTCCGAGCGCAGGGTGCGGGCCGTGGTCCGGGCGTAGAGGTATACCCCGGCGGCCCTGGCGGCGACTCCCGCGGCGACGGCCCCTGCGAGTTCGGGACGGTCACGGTAGGGGCTGTGGACCTCGGGCTCCTCCGTGGCGAGGAGCATCCTGGTGACGTATCCGGCGACGTCACCCTGCTCCGCCCGGTAGCCGGGGATGTCGAGGTCGATGCAGTGGAAGGTGGGGCCGAGCGGGGTGACCAGTTCGTGGCGGGTACCCACCAGCAGCCGTACGCCCTGGATCTCGGACATGGGCCGCAGCAACTCGCGGGTGATCCGGCGGGGTTCGCCGTGCCCGCCTGCGTCGGCGGCCGTGTCGGAGCCGGCCTCGTCGACCGCGTCGACGACGATGACGACCGGTGGGCCCTTGCGACCGCGCCGGGTGAGTTCCTGGAGGAGGGCGGCGGAGCCGTCGACACTCACCCCCAGGTTGTCCGCGATACGTTCGACGATCTCGTCGAGCCGTTTGTGGCGAGCGTGCACCGCGGCCGTCACGCATCCCTCGGGGACGATCGTCGCGGCGTCGAGCGCGCCGAGGTCGAAGCGGGGGCGGTAGCCGGGATCGGACAGGGCGACGACCCGGCCCAGGACGGCCGACTTGCCGCAGCCCGGCCGGCCAGTGACGACCCGGCCCCGGCCGTCGCCGTCGTCGCCGGTCAGCCACGCGGTGAGTTCGGTCAGGACGCGGGCGCGCCCGCTGAAGTACAGACCGTGCTCGGACTCGAACTCGACCCCTCGTGAGCGCGGCCCGAAGTGCTCGGCGAGGTCCTGCCCGGCCACCCGGCGCTGGATCTCCAGATCGGTGCCGATGGGCGGAAGCGCCTCCCGATAGCCGGAGTTGGGCAGAAAGGGGGCCAGGCCGGTCACCAGTCCGCTGGCGAGTTCGGCACGCTGGCCGAGACCGTCCGCCTCGAAGCGCTCGTTGACGGCCTTCACCAGTTCGGCGAGGTCGAGATACTCCTGCCGCTGCCCGGTTCGCCCGGTGGTGATCTCGACGGCGGAGTTCAGGGCCGTGACGAACCGCCCTTCCTCCGCGATGTCCTTGCGGCGGGCGGAGGCAAGGAACCACAGCCCACTGGAGGTTCCATCACCGCCGTGCCGGTAGGCGATCGACTGAAGCGCGAGCGCGGCGGCCTCCGCTCCGCCGGCCCCGCCGGCGCAGGTGTCCAGAACGAGCAGGAGATGGCGCAGTTCGCCCCGGCACAGGATGCGGACGAGGTCCTCGGTGGCCAGGGCCGTGGTCGCGGCGTCCTCGTCGGCCCGGGAGTCCCAGCACAGCAGGTAGTGCCGGTCACGGTCCTGGACCAGGCCGTGTCCGGCGAAATAGAGGACGACCACGTCGTCGGTGGTGAGGGCGGCGTCGGTGGACCAGTGGCGCAGCTTCTGGCGGATCTGGTCGGCGGTGTCGTACTCCCCGAGGCCGGGCAGGACGGGCTGGTAACCGAGGCCCGCGAACAGATCGCGCACGGCGCGTGTGTCCGCGGGGACCTGCCCCAGCTGTTCGTGCGCCGGGAGGTGGCAATAGCGGCCCACACCCAGCGCAAGGAAGAATCGCCGACCGACCCGCAGCGCCATCGTTCGCCCCCCGCAGCACTCCCATCCACTGTAGCGGCGCGGTCACACTCCGGGACCATCCTTTGCACATGCCCAACGGGCTTGTCCCCGGCCTTTGTTCAGCCGGCGATCGTGACCTGGCCCGACGCCAGCCGCACTTCTTGCACGGGTCCGTCCGTCCAGCGGACGACGAATGTGTCCGGGCCGTCCACCTCGACGGCGACCGCTTCCGTCAGCGGCGTGTCCGCCTCGGCGGTGAGCCTGGCGAGCGCGACGAAGAGGCCTGGCTCGGCGCCGACGGTGCCGGTCAACTCGCCGATGGCTCCGGCCTGTCCACCATCGACGCCGCTCGACGCGGTCTTCACCTCCGCCAGGCCCGCGACAGGCAGGATTTCGGAGCGCAGGCCGGAGCCCGCCGCCCAGCCGGTGGCCCGGATCGTCGTCCCTTCGGACACCTCCGTCACGCGGAACGCCCGTACCTCCACCGCACCCCGCGCCAGCACGACGCTCGTCACCTCGCCGCCGGAACCCGTCCGATGCCGGGAGGCAACCCACCCCTCCCCCACCCCCAACGGCACGATCCCCGTACGGCTCGCATCGCCGCCGACGATCACGCTGTTGTCGTACGACGACGAGGGCTCCGTAGCCGTGGAGTAGGCGAGGCGCGTGTAGTACGGGTCGTAGCGGACGTCCTCGCTGCCGTGGTTGTGGAGGCGGACCAGGCCGTCCGAACGGGTGGACTGGAGAAGCCAGTTGGCCGGGCGGATCGGCGTCACCGCATCCGCCCGCTCGGCCGGGCCGGGTTCCTCAGTGGCCGTCCAGACCTCGTGGTCCGGTGGGAGGAGCAGGCCGAGGAAGCCCTTGCTGGCCCAGTACGGGGACGCTGGGCCCGAATAGCCTTGCAGGACCGCCTCGTTGGGGCCGTGCCAGCCGAGGGTCAGCAGGCCGCGGTCGTCCACCGCGCCCCGGTCGAGGAAGTACCGAAGCGCGCCCGACGCCAGCCGTCGCGTCTCCCCCGGCGACAGCGGCGTACGGCCCGTCAGCGCCCCCAGCCACAGCGGAGCCGTCGTCGCGAAGCGGTAGGTCAACGACCGGCCCTGGTGCATCGGCGCGCCGTCGCCGCCGAACAGGCGGGCGTAGTCGGCGAGATGGCGTTCCAGGCGGCCGCCGTAGAGGTCGAGGAGTCGGGGGTCGTCGGCGAGCCAGGCGTGCAGGACCGGGTAGAGGTGCATCGCCCAGCCGTTGTAGTAGTCGAACTTGCGGCCGTCGCCGTCCGTGTACCAGCCGTCGCCGACGTACCACTCCTCGATGCGCTCCAGGCCCCGGTCGACGGCCTTGCGGGACGCCTCCGCCTCGTAGCCGATCTCCTGGAGGAAGCCGCCGACCGTGACGGGGAACAACTCCCAGTTGCAGGGCCAGGGTTCGGCGGTGAGGGCGTCGGCGAGCCAGGCCGCCGCGCGTTGTCGTACGGGCTCGTCGAGGCGGTCCCAGAGGAGGGGGCGGGTCAGGCGCAGGGCGAGGGCGATCGAGGCCGCCTCGACCAGGGGCTGGCTGCGGTCCTCGATGCTCGGCCAGACGCCCGCGACGCCCGCCGCCAGGCCGTCCGCGTAGCGCTCCAGTGCCGTCTCGTCGCGGCGGAAGGCGGCCAGCAGCAGGGTGCGGGCGTAGCCCTCCAGGCCGTCGGAGAGGCTGCCGGACCAGCTCGTGCGGTTGCCGGGGAGGTGGTAGAGCGCGCGGTCCTCGGTCGCGTACGGCTCCACCGCCGCGAGGAGGCTGCCGGCGGCCGTCTCCCAGTGGGCGCGGGTGTAGCCGGTGCGGGGGCTCAACACGCGGTCGTCGGCAGGCAGTTGCATCGGCTCGCTTTCACACGCACGGCGGGAGAGTGGAACCTGGGGCGCCCCGGTTCCGGTCGGAACGCCCCAGGGGTCTTTCGGGTCTCACCCCACTCGTACCCGGTACTCCGGCAGCAGATGCCGGGCGACGAGTGTGTCGCGGACCAGGCCCGCGTACACCGTGGCACCGTACGCGGAGGTGTGCGTGTTGTCCTTCTTCTCGTTGTAGAGGTAGATGGCCTTGGAGCCTTCCACTCCCAGCGATTCCACCAGCGCCTTGGTCTGCGCCGTGAGGTCGATCAGCGTTACCCCCTCGGCGGCGGCGACCGAGCGGACGACGCCCGGCAGATCCACGCCGAGTCCGTTCACCAGCAGCGCTGTGTTGTTGTTCAGTGTGCCGTCGGCATTGAACCAGCGTCGGACGATCGGTGTCACGAGGACGGGACGACCACCCTTGTCACGGATACCCCCTATCAGGGTTTCCAAATTCGCGCGGTACGTCGCCTCGTCGGTCGTCTTGTCGTTGTGCGCGAGCTGTACGAGCACGAGGTCACCAGGGTGGATCAGCGGCTGAACCGTCCCCCACAGCAGGGGATTCTCCAGATAGGTGACCGTACTCTCCCCGGAATCCGCGTAGTTGGCGACGGAGATGCCCTTCCGCAGGAACTGCGGGAGCTGTTGACCCCAGCCCGAGTACGGGTCGCCCGGTTGGTCGCAGACCGTGGAGTCGCCGATCAGGATGATCTGGCGGGTGTGGTGGGCGGGCGTGACGCGGATGCCGGCGAGTGCGGGGGCCGTGCCGCCGAGGGTGAGGTCGAGGCCGGGGGTGCCGTCGGGGCCGGTGGGTTCGCCCTCGGGCGTACGGACGTCGACGGTGAAGCTGCGGGTCACCGTGCGGCCGGCCGCCGTGGCCGTCTCGGGGAGCAGGGAGCGCCGGGTCTCGCCCGTGATGGCCGTACTCGCGGCCGTCGCGCCGCCGAGGCGGACCGTGACGTCGTAGGTGCCCGGTGGGACGTCGAAGTGGCAGGCGGTCGCGGTGCAGTTGGCGAGGCCGAGCGGGGGCGTGCGGTCGTGTGCCTGGGCGGGTGCGGTCGACAGGGCTGTACTCAGGGTCAGTGCGGCCAGCAGGGCGATGTTGAAACGTCTCATTCGCGGCTCCTCCGTCCGACGACAAGGCCTGGCCGTGGACCGTACCGCTCCGGACAAGCGCTTTCTAGACCTGCGTCAGATTTCACGTCATCGCCAACTCCAAGGATGCGAAAGCCCTTTCGCGAAATCGATTCAACTGCCACCCTCCAAAGCACCCGCACCCCCACCTCCCGAAGGAGGCACCCCCATGTCCGGTTCTGTGAACAGACCGGTTCGCCGCCGCACCTTCGTCCTCGGCGCAGCGGCTACGGCCGGTTCGGCGGCGCTCGCCGGGCCGCTCGCCGAGACCGCGTCCGCCGCGAGCTTCGGCTACACCGACGACGGCTCGAACTACGTCGTCGACACCGGCGCGAGCCTCGTCTTCAAGGTCAGCAAGACGAACGGCGACCTGACCTCGCTGGTCTACAAGGGCACCGAGTACCAGGGCTACGGCGGCAAGAACTCGCACGTCGAGTCCGGCCTCGGCACCTCCACCGTGACGATCGCGCAGTCCGGCACGACGATCCTGATCTCGGTCACGTACGGCACGCTGAAGCACTACTACGCGGCCCGCAGCGGCGAGAACAACGTCTACCTGTGGACGAACAAGGCCGACACCTCGGTCAGCGCGACCCGCTACATCGTGCGCGTCAAGGCCGGCCTGTTCCTCAACGACGAGCCGGATTCCTACACTTACGCGCCGACCACCATCGAGTCCGCGGACGTCTTCGCGAAGTCCGACGGCCAGACCCGCTCCAAGCACTACGCGAAGAAGCGGGTCATCGACTACGACTACGTCGGCTGGACCACCGGCAGCGTCGGCCTGTGGGTCGTGCGCAGCAACCACGAGAAGGCCTCCGGCGGCCCCTTCTACCGCTCCCTGCTGCGCCACCAGAGCGCGGACGGCGGCGGGTTGTACGAGATCCTGTACTACGGCGAGAACCAGACGGAGGCGCAGCGGTTCGGTCTCCAGGGTCCGTACGTCATCGCGCTCACGGACGGCGGCGCGCCCTCCTCCTCGCTCTACCCCGCCAACCTCACCACCACGTGGGCCGATGCGCTCGGCATCTCCGGCTACACGGCGGCGAGTTCGCGGGGCCGGGTCGCGGGCGTGGGCATCACCGGGCGCGACACGGCATACGCGTACACGGTCGGGCTCGCCAACTCCGCTGCCCAGTACTGGGGTTCGGCGCGGGCCTCGGACGGCTACTTCTCCATCACCGGAGTCCTGCCGGGGACCTACACCCTGACCGTCTTCAAGGGTGAACTCGCCGTCCACACCGGGTCGGTGGCGGTCACGGCGGGCGGGACGACGACGCTGAACAGCATCGCGATCCCCTCCTCGAACGACCCGTCCAACGCGAGCGCGATCTGGCGGATCGGCAACTGGGACGGCACGCCTGGCGGGTTCAAGAACGCGGACCTGATGACGTACGCGCATCCCTCGGACGTACGGGCCGCGTCCTGGACCGGCAACGTCGTCGTCGGCAGCGGGACGGAGACCTCGGCGTTCCCCTGCTATCTGTGGAAGGACGTCAACAGCGGCATCATCGTGTACTTCAAGCTGACGGCGGCTCAGCTCGCCGCCGCGCACACCCTGCGCATCGGGGTGACGACGGCGTACGCGAACGGCCGCCCGCAGGTCGTCGTCAACGACACCTGGACCTCGGCCGTCCCCTCGCCGCCCACCCAGCCGAGCACCCGGTCGCTGACCGTGGGCTCGTACCGGGGCAACAACAACACGTTCACGTACAGCGTTCCGGCGTCCGCCTGGCTGACGGACGCCAGTGCGTACAACACGCTGAAGATCTATGTGGCGAGCGGCTCGGGGACGACGTCGTTCCTGAGTGCCGGTACGTCGGTCGACGCGATAGATCTGCTCGCCTAGAGGCGGCAACTCCCGGGCGGGGGACGGCGACTTGTAGGCATGACAGAGCCGAAAACGCACCGCCGCTCCCCCGCCCGGCACCGGGCCGCCGCCATGGCGACCGGTACCGCGGCCGCCCTCGGGCTGGTCGCGGTGTCGCTGGTGACCCAGGCGCGGGCCGCCACCGTCATCACTGTCGCCAAGGACGGCTCGGGCCGCTACACGACCGTGCAGGCCGCCGTGAACGCGGCCACCGCCGGTGACACCATCTCCGTCGCGATGGGCACGTACGCCGAGATCGTCAACGTCCCTTCTGGGAAGACGGGGTTGACCATTCAGGGCGCCACCGGCAACGCCGAGGACGTCGTCATCACCTATGACCGGGCCGCCGGTTACACCGACGCCGGCGGCAACAAGTACGGCACGCTGGGCAGTTCGGTCGCGACGTTCTCGGCGAGCGGCCTCACCGTCACCGGGATCACCGTCCAGAACACCTTCGACAAGTCCGCCCACCCCGAGATCACGGACACGCAGGCCGTCGCGATCACCGCGCAGGGCGACCGGCAGACCTTCACCAACGACCGGTTCGTCAGCCGCCAGGACACCGTCCTCAACTGGTCGCCGTCGTCGACCGGCCAGTACCGGCAGTACTTCTACTCGTCGTTCATCTCCGGCGACGTGGACTTCGTCTTCGGCAACGCGACCGCCGTGTACGACCGGGTGAACATCCAGCTGCGCAACTCGGGCGCCGCTGCGGGCGGTCTCAACGGCTTCCTCTCCGCGCCCAACACCAGTTCCGCGAAGACCTACGGCATCCTCGTCACCGGCAGTTCGGTGAGCAGCTCGGCGGCGGCCAACACGTACTACCTGGGCCGCCCTTGGCACCCGACGGCGGACGCGGTGGGCCAACTGGTCGTCCGGCAGACCTCGTTGCCCGCCGCCGTGAAGGTCGCCGGGCCCTGGACGGACATGAGTGGCTACTCGTGGAAGAACGCCCGGTTCTTCGAGTACAAGAACACGGGCGCGGGCGCGACGGTGAACTCCAACCGCCCGCAGCTCACCGACTCCCAGGCCGCGAGCTACACGGCCCAGAAGTACCTGGCGGGCACGGACGGCTGGAATCCGGTCCGGTAACCGTGCGCTCAACTACCGCGCGTCCACTGCTGGTTGGTCGCCCCGCTGCACGTGTAGGTGATGATCGCGGCGGAGTTGGCGGTGGACGCGCCGGACACGTCCAGGCACTCGCCGCTCGTCCTGGCCTTGACGAGGACGTAGCTGCCCGACGTGGTCAGGCTCCACTGCTGGGCGGTGGCGCCGGTGCAGTTCTCCTGGGTGACGTTCGTCGCGTTCTCCTGGAGGCACAACGAGCTGCCCCGGCCCATGAGTTCGTAGTAGCCGGTGCCGAGGTCCTTGAACCACCACTTCTGGTTGGTGCCGCTGTTGCAGGTGTACTGGCTGATCGCGATGCCCTGCCACAGCGACTGGTTGGCCACGTCCGCGCACTTGCTGCTGTTGCGCGATATGAGCGTGTTGTACGTCGCGCTCGTCCCGCTGATCGTGCCGGCGGCCGTGTCGACCGACACCTCCGGGTACCAGGACGCCATGGACATCGAGGTGGTGGTCGGGAAGGTCAACGGCAGCCAGACGTAACGGGAGTCGTTGACGGTGCCGCCGAAGGAGTTGCCCCAGCGGTCGCCCATGTAGAGGTACGAGGTGCCCGAAGTCCCCGTGACCGGAAGGACGTAGGCGGTCTGCGAGTTGTACGCGGTCGAGTCGCCGACGTTGGTGAAGGCCGTCCACGGACCGGTGATGCTGGTGGCGGTGGCGTACTGCTGCTGGTTGGCGCTCCAGCCGGTCGCGCCCGAAGTCAGCATGAAGTAGACGCCGTTGCGCTTGAAGAGGGCCGGTGCCTCGCGGTGCCCGCCCACCCACGGGTTGGCGACCAGGCTGTCGATGGCGGTGTAGTCGGCGGTGAGCTTGTAGATGTGCAGGTCGTAGTTCTCGTTGGCGGCGGAGACCATGTAGGCGGTGCCGTCGGTGTCGACGAACGTCGTGATGTCCCGGGACATGTTGTCGCCGAGCGGCTGGAAGCTGCCCTGGTAGGTGTAACTGCCGTCCACGGTCGAGGAGACGGCGACGGCGGCCTTCGCCTCGCTGTAGTCGACGCCGTTCTCCTTGTGCATCCACATCACGAACTGCCCGGTGGACGCGTTGTAGATGACCTTCGGCCGCTCGATGTACGCGGTGCCCAGCTCGGAGGCGCTGGACTGGGTCAGGACGTGGTTGCGGAACTCCCAGTTCTTCAGGTCGGTGGAGCGGTACGCGTCCACGTACTTGAAGGTGTTGTCGGAGTTGCGGTCCTCACCGAACCAGTAGTAGTAGCTGCCGACCTTGATCACCCCTCCGCCGTGCGCGTGCACGGCGTTGCCCGAAGTGTCGGTGAACTGCGTGCCGTTGGTGATGGTCTGGGCCGCGGCCTGGGCCGGTCCTGCGGTCACCAGTGCGGCGGCGAGCACGCAGCACAGGGCGACGAGGATTGTGTACACACGTCTCATCTGACGCCTCTCGAAGGTGGGGGGACAGAGCGGGGAACGGTGGGGGGTTCGAGGTACGACTCAGGGTTTGGTTCGGGATCTCGTACGCCATCTGTCATTACGAACGCCGAAAAGGTAAGGGTGTGTTACGGGAAGGTCAACGGGTCGCGCGTGACAAAGATGGACGCGAGATTTCTGTTATCGCCGCCGCCGACACCCGTCTCCAGTGACGTGCGCAGCCATACCTGCAAGACCTCAGCCGCCCTGGGCGCCTTCGCGACCGTCGCCTTCCTGGTCGCGGCTCCCCCGGCCTCCGCGGCCGGCGCCCGTGACGCGACCGCCGACGTCCTCGCGGACCGGGACGTCACGCTCACCGGTGACACGGTGGTCACCGTGCCGTCCGGGACGACGACGTACGACGGGGTGTTCCGCGGCCAGGGCACGCTCACCGTGCGCGGCGGCGGGACGCTGATCCTCACCAAGGACAGCGACTTCACGCTCCCGGCGTCCCGGCAGCGGCAGAAGGTGACCACCCAGGGCGGCAACCACCCGTACACCACCGTCAGCAACCCGGACCCGCCCGCGATCACGGTCGCGAGCGGCACAACTCTCCAGTACGGCACGGGTGGTGGGACGGGCCTGATCGGCCACTTCCCCTACGGCACACCCGGCTACCAGCTCAACGAGCTGAACGTCCGGGTCGACGGCACCCTGCGCCTCTCCCTGACCCGCACCTTCAACATCGGCACCATCAGCGGCTCGGGCCTGGTCACGCAGCCCCGCAACATGTGGGGCACCCTCGACCTCGCCGGAACTCACCCTTTTTCAGGGGTGATCGACAACGGCACCGGCATGGCGGTCGGCCGCCCCGAGTACCCGGTGGCGCTGCCCGACGCCCGCGCGATCCTCAACCAGGGCTCCTGGATCATCGACACCCCGCTGTACCAGACGATCACCCTGCGCCAGAACTTCTACCAGCGGGAGTACGGCAGCGACGTCAACGTCCACTCCCGGCCGGGCAGCAAGGTCGTCCTCACGGGCCAGTACAGCTACAGCGACCAGGGCGGCGACACGAACCCGTCGCTCAGCGACCCGGACCTCAACTGGCGTGCGATCGCCCACCAGTTGAACAAGCGCGGCACCAACATCGAGGGCGCGGACGTCCAGTGGGGCGACGGCACCACCCACCGCATCTTCATGCCCGGCACCAAGGACACCGTCTACATCAACCTCCATGCGGCGAGCGGTGTCCGGTCCCGGCTGACCTTCGACTACGACGGGCCGGTCACTCTGGGCGCGCCGATCGGCGGCGGCAGGTACCACGACACCCTGGCCGCGCCCGGCGCCGGTGACATCGTCATCGCGGGGACGCGCGGGAACAACGTGACCTTCGCCGCGCCGCAGTACTACGACGGGTCGACGACCGTGGAGAAGGGGGCGGTGCTGCGGCTGGGATCCGGGAAGCGGGGCGGTGACGGCGGACTGCTGACCGGCACGGAGGGGCGGCGGATCGTCGACGACGGGACCCTCGTCCTGCGAAACGTGTCACTTCCCACGAAACTGTCACACCTCGGCGGCAAGGGGTCCCTGGTCCAGTCCGCCGCCGCCACGACGACGCTGACGGGCCCGGCGGTGACGTACACCGGGACGACGACGGTCGCCAAGGGCACGCTGGCGCTGCGGTCGGGGGCAACTCTCGCCCGCAGCAAGGCGATCCGGCTCACCTCGGCGGGTGCGCGGCTGGACGTGGGGACGGCGGGGCTGCGGGTGGCGACCACGCTCACCGGCTCGGGCACGGTGAAGGGTGCGGTGACGAACGACGGCGTGGTGACGACCGGGCTCACCGTGACCGGGAACTACACGCAGAGCGCGAAGGGCGAACTGGTCCTGCGCGACAAGCCGTTGAAGGTCGCGGGCAAGGTGGGCCTGGCGGGCGACCTGGACCTTTCGGCCGCCGGGACGCACCCCGCGCGGACGGTCACGATCCTCGACCACACGGGTGACGGCTCAACGACGGGCGCGTTCACCGGACTTCGTGAGGGCGCCAGGCTGAAGCTCGCCGACACGACATACCGCATCAGCTACCGGGGCGGCGACGGCAACGACGTCGTGCTGACCGCCGTCACCGCGAGCAGTGCCTCGGCCACCGCCCACTCCGATCCCAAGTCGTCCTCCGGCACGACGGTCACCGAGGCCCGCACGGCGAACACCGCGCGCGGCGACGGCTTCGGCTGGTGGCCGTACGCGCTCGGACTCGGCCTGCTGGGCGGCCTGCTGGTCCCGGCGACCAGGCGCACGCGGGGTGGCGGCAGGCGCGGGGGCGGGAAGCACGCGGCGTAGGCCCGCGCCGCGTACCGGGGCAGGCTGCCGGCCGGGGCGAACGGCAGGCCCTGGCGTCCCGGAAGGGATTCCCCTGCGGGGTCCACATTCCGGGCATTCCGTTCGCCAGGTGGACGCGGATCCGTCTCCTCGGCCGTATCGACTAGCGTCGTGACATGACCAGCTATACCTCCGCCCCGTTCACCGACGCCCTCGCCGCCGGGACGCTCGCCCTCGACGGTGGGCTGTCCAACCAGCTCGGGGCGGCCGGGCACGACCTGAGTGACGAGCTGTGGTCGGCGCGACTGCTCGCGGACCGGCCCGAGGCGATCACCGAGGCGCACCTCGCGTATTTCGAGGCGGGCGCCAACGTGGCGATCACCGCCAGCTACCAGGCCAGCTTCGAGGGCTTCGCGAAGCGCGGGGTCAAGCGCGACAGGGCGACCGAACTCATCGCCCTGAGCGTGGAGTTGGCCCTGGACGCGGCCGTGGAGGCGTGGCGGCGGGGCGTCGAGCGGCGCCTCTACGTGGCGGCCTCGGTCGGGCCGTACGGCGCGATGCTCGCGGACGGCTCCGAGTACCGCGGCCGGTACGGGCTGAGCGTGGCCGAGCTGGAGGCCTTCCACCGGCCCCGCATGGAGGTGCTGGCCGCCGTCGGCCCGGACGTGCTGGCCCTGGAGACGATCCCCGACGCCGTCGAGGCCGAGGCGCTGCTGCGGGCGGTGCGCGGGCTGGGCGTGCCCGCCTGGCTGTCGTACTCGATCGCCGGTGACCGCACCCGTGCCGGCCAGCCGCTGGAGGAGGCGTTCGCGCTGGCCGCCGACGTGGACGAGGTCGTCGCGGTGGGCGTCAACTGCTGCGCGCCCGAGGACGTCGACGCCGCGGTCGAGACCGCGGCCTGCGTCACCGGCAAGCCCGTCGTCGTCTACCCCAACAGCGGCGAGACCTGGGACGCCGAGGCGCGCGGCTGGACGGGCCGGTCCACGTTCACCGCCGAGCAGGTCGAGGGCTGGCTGGCCTCCGGCGCGCGGCTGGTCGGCGGGTGCTGCCGGGTGGGACCGGAGGCGATCACGTCGATCGCGCGGACACTGGACGGGGCCGCCTGAGCGCCCTGCCTAGGACAGGGCCGCGATCGAGTCCCGCACCACCACGTGCGTGCCCAGCAGCAGGTGCTCGTCCGGTGACTCCCGCGTGCGGCCCAGCGCGGTGCGTACGGCGAGGCGGCCGAGTTCCTCGTAGGGGACGTGGACGGTGGTCAGGGCCGGGTACAGGTCGCGGGCGAACGGGATGTCGTCGTAACCGGCCAGCGAGACATCGCCGGGGACGTCCAGGCCCGCCTCGTGCAGCGCGGTCAGCGCGCCCGCCGCGACCATGTCGGTGGCGGCGACCACGGCCGTGAACTCCAGTTTCCGGCTCAGGGCGAGCCGCATCAGCCGGTGGCCCGAGTCGCGGGTGAAGTCGCTGTGGAGCAGGAGTTCCGGGTCGGGTTCGAGGCCCCGGGCGCGGTGGGCGGCGAGGTAACCGCGTTCGCGGCCCTGCGCGGTCGCGTGGTCCGGCTTGCCGCCGAGGAACAGGACGCGCTGGTGGCCCTGGGCCAGGACGTGCGCGACAAGGGCGTAGGCGCCGCCCTCGTTGTCGTACTCGATGACCGTGACCGGTGCGCCCGGGCCGAGCGGCGGTCGCCCGCAGAGCACCAGCCGCGAGCCCGCCGCCGCGAGCGAGTCGGCGATACGACGGGTGCGCTCGCGGTACTCGGGGGTGTCCGCGGTGCCGCCGACGAGGATCACGGCGGCGGTGCGCTGGGCGCGCATCGTCTCGATGAAGTCCAGTTCGCGCTGGACGTCGCCCTCCGTGCTGCACACCAGGCAGAGGTGACCGAGCCGGGTCGCCTCGCGCTCCACGCCGTGCGCCATCAGCGCGAACGACGGTCCCGTGATGTCCTCCAGGACGAAGGCGAGGGTCGGCGTCCCGACGCCCGCCACGGCCTTGGCGCGGGCGTCTGCGACGTAGTCCAGATCGCGCACCGCCCGCAGCACGCGCGTGCGGGTCGCCGTGCTCACCGGGTAGTCCCCGCCGAGCACCCGCGACACCGTGGACGCGGACACCCCGGCTCGGGCCGCCACGTCCCGGATGGTGCTCCCGTTCGCGTCCTGGCTCTTCCTGGTCATGTACCGCCCCGCCCCTCCCCGGCCTGTGGCAACACTCCGGCAACCGGTTCCCTGCGCGGAGAGTAGCAGCGGGTGAGCGGCACGAGGAGAGGTGTGCGTCGACCAATTCGCTTACGTCAGCGGGCGGTTGTCGGCACCCCGCGTTGGGCAACCGGTTTCCGTCCCGCACCCGCGCCCACCCTCACGACGAGCGCCGCACATCCCCCGTCCGCCGCAACCGCCGTACCACCGACCGCAGTTCGGTGGCGCTCCGCACGGGCGGCGCGTCCTCGGCCGGATCGACCGTCTCCTTCGCCACGGCGTCGGCCGCCCACAGGGCGAACTCGGGGTCGCGCGGCCCGTGCGCGACGTACGGCGCGCCCTCGCCGAAGATCCGTACCGGATGCGTGTCGTCCCAGGTCCGCCAGCCGGGGTCGCCGTCCACGGCGAACCGCACCCAGGCCCCGTGCATGGCGTCGGCCAGGTCCTGGGGCGCGCCCTGGCCCGCGAGTTTGGCGGACTCGGGGATGTCGCCGGTGTCGAAGACGAAGCCGAGTTCGAGGGCGTGGCAGGAGCCCAGGTCGGGGAGGTTGGAGGGCCAGGCGAACTCGTACACGTGGGAGTTCCCGGGGCGGGCGTCGGCGAGGCGGTGCAGCGGGTAGCGGAGGAGGTGGTCGGTGACGAGCTGGCCGACGGTCTCGGCGGTGCCGGCCGCGGGGTGCAGGGCGCGGTAGCCGCGCGGGACCTCGACGCCGCAGTGGCAGCGGGCCATCGCACCGGCCAGGGCGACCGCGCCGAGCCGGTCGACGCGCTCGTGCAGACCGCCGGGGACCAGCCACAGCCGGTACTCGTCGCGGGTCCAGCCCAGCATCAGGTCGACGCCCCGGGCCGCCTCGCCGTCGACAAGGGCCTCCAGCGGATCGCGGGGGACGAGATCACCGTCGATGACGATCCCGAACGTGGGGCCGCCGAGCACCGGGCTGCTGAGTCTGCCCACGTCGGCCTGGGTGCGGAGCAGCAGTTCGCGGTCGACGGCGGCGAAGGCCTCGGCGGTGGCGGGGATCTTCAGCCGGGTCGCCATCCGGCGCACCATCCGCCGTACCTTGTCGCGGTCGAAGGCCTCCGGAGGCCCGCTCTGGAGCACGGCCCGGCGGATCAGCCCCTGGGCCTGCGGGGCGGCGAGCAGCGCGCCGATGCTGATCGCTCCGGCGGACTGCCCGAAGAGGGTGATCCGGTCGGGGTCGCCGCCGAACGCCGCGATGGACTCGTGCACCCAGCGCAGCGCGGCGAGCTGGTCGCGCAGGCCGGGGTTGGCGGGGGCGTCCGGGAAGAGGCCGTAACCCTCCACGCCCAGGCGGTAGTTGACCGAGACTAGGACGACACCGTCGCGGGCGAAGGCGTGTCCGTCGTAGACCGGCACGGCCGACGAACCCCGGGTGAGCGCGCCGCCGTGCAGCCACACCATCACCGGCAGCCGGGCGCCTGGGCCGGGGTCCGGGGTCCACACGTTGAGGTTGAGACAGTCGTCGCCGGGCACGACGGGGTCGGAGAGCAGTTTGGCGAAGGCTTCGGAGTACGGCGGTTTCGGCGCGGTCGGTCCGAAGGCGAGCGCGTCGCGCACCCCGGTCCAGGGCTCGGGCGGGACGGGCGGGCGGAATCGCCGGGGGCCGATGGGAGGGGCCGCGTAGGGGATGCCCCGGAAGACCGCGATCCCGTTCTCGTACCGGCCGCGCACCGACCCGTAGGGGGTGCCGACCACGGGGTTCGTCCGCTCTGCCGTCTGCGTCGTCGTCGCTGTCATCCGCCCACCAGCTCCTCACCACGCTCGTGAACCGCACTGCTCATCAGAGCATCACACCAGGCCCGGCTATTCCGGCGGACGAGCGCGGCTGGACGGGTCATGGCGGGTCACCCGGGGGCGGACTACGTCTCCTCGGGCCGGGCGGCGATCGAAAGGTTTCCGCGTGCCGCACCCTCTCTCACCGATTGACCCCCGCTCCACAGCAGATCTACGGTAGAAGACGCTTTCAGAAAACGTTTCCGACATCATTCCCACGTCGTACTCACGCCGCACTACTGGAGGGTCATGCCCAGCGCCCAGCTGCCGAGGGCCGTGTTCGCCATGGATCCGGTGCACCTGCCCCTGCTCTTCCCCCCGCCCCTGATGGCACGGCTCCGGCAGACGGCCGAGATCGAACCAGGGCTCGTCGTACGGGACTTCGGCGCCCCCGAGGCCGCCGAGGCCTTGGCGAGGGCCGAGGTGCTGATCACCGGCTGGGGCTGCCCGCACCTCGACGCCGACGCCCTGGCGACGGCACCCCGGCTGCGTGCCGTGCTGCACGCGGCGGGATCGGTGCGTTCGCTGGTCGGCGAGGCCCTGTGGGAACGCGGGGTGACCGTCTCCAGCGCGGTCACCGGCAACGCGCTCCCGGTCGCCGAGTACACCCTCGCGATGATCCTGCTCGCCGGGAAGGACGCCTTCGCCCAGCGGGAACGCTTCCGGCACGCGCACGCGTACCCGACGCCCGCCGAGACCGCGCCGATCGGCAACCTCGGCCGCCGCATCGGCGTCATCGGCGCCTCCCGCGTGGGCCGCCGCCTGCTGGAACTGCTGCGGCCGTACGACTTCGAGGTCCTCCTGCACGACCCCTACGTCAGCGTCACCGAGGCCGCCGCGCTGGGAGCCGAACTCCTGCCGCTGGACCATCTGTTGAGCGGCAGCGACATCGTCAGCCTGCACGCCCCCGACATCCCCGAGACGCAGCGCATGCTGGACCGCGGGCGGCTCGCCCTCATCCGGGACGGCGGGGTGCTGATCAACACCTCGCGGGGCGCCCTGATCGACCACGACGCCCTCACCGACGAGTTGCTGTCCGGCCGGCTGACCGCGATCCTCGACGTCACCGAACCGGAGCCACTGCCCCCCACCTCTCCCCTGTACAAGCTGCCGAACGTCTTCCTCACGCCGCACATCGCGGGTTCCCTAGGCAACGAGCTGGCGCGGCTCGGCGGCATCGTCGTCGACGAGCTGGAGCGCCTCGCCGCGGGTCTGCCACCGGCCCACGAGGTACGGCACGCGGACCTGGCCCGTGTCGCCTGATCCGCGCCGTCCACAGGCCCGCGCACCGGGAACGACCGTGGGATACGGTTTCCGGACCGGCGCGGGAGCAGGTCCCCGGGCGCCCGGTGGAAACGTGGTCATGGTGAAGGAGTCGCTACGGTGAGTCAGCGCAAGGCGTCGGGCGACGTCGGCCGGGCGACGATCCGGGACGTGGCGGAGCGGGCCGGCGTCTCCGTGGCGAGCGTCTCGCGCGTGCTGTCCGGCAACTACCCGGTGTCGGAGGAGCTGCGCCGCCGGGTGATGAAGGTCGTCGGCGACCTGGACTACGTCACGAACGCGCACGCCCGTTCCCTGGCCGGCGGCGGTACGCCCACGGTGGCGATCCTCATCAACAACATCACCGGCGCGGCGTTCGCCCACGTGGCCAAGGGAGTTGAGGGCGCGGCCACGCTGCGCGGCTGGCTCTCCCTGGTCGGCACGACCGGCGACGACCCGGAGCGCGAGCTGGCGCTGGTCAACCTCATGCGCCAGCAGGGCGTCGCCGCCGTGGTGTTGCTGGGTGGCGCGTACGACGTCGACGAGTACCAGCTGCGGATGGCCCGCTTCGCCCGCTCCCTCGACGCGGCGGGCTCGCACCTCGTCCTCGTCGGCCGCCCGCCGCTGGAGGGCGACGTCCCGGCGACGACGGTCGACTACGACAACGAGGGCGGCGCGTACGCCATGGCCAGCCACCTCCTCTCGGCCGGTCACCGCCGGGTCCTGGTACTGCCCGGACATGCCGAACTGACCACGGCCCAGGGACGGTTGAGGGGGGCGCAACGGGCCTTCGAGGCGTACGGCGTGCCGTTCGACCCGGGGATGGTGCGGCACGGTCCGTACGACTACGAGCACGGGTACGAGGCGGTGGAGGACACCCTGAAGGAGGGCGTGGACTTCACCGCGGTGCTGGCGGGGACCGACGTGGTCGCCGCGGGCGCCATGCAGGCACTGCGCGCGGCGGGCCTGCGGGTGCCCGAGGACGTGTCGATCGTCGGCTACGACGACATCCCGCTGGCCTCCCAGCTCACCCCTCAACTCACCACCGTGCACGTCCCGTACGAGGAGATGGGCCGGGTCGCGCTGCGCGCGGTGGCGGACCGGCGCGAGGGCGGCGGCACGGGCCGGCGCAGGGGCGGCGACGGCGACCATCTGGTCCTGGGCACGCATGTCGTCGTACGGAACTCGGTACGTCCGCCGGCCCTGCGGGACTAGCGCAGGGACTGCCGCACAGGCCGGCACAGAACACGGAACCAGGGCGTTACGTAACCGGTTTCTCTTCAAATCCCCTGGCCAGACGGGGTCTGTTCTGGGCGATCGCAACAACTTGCTGCACACCTCTTGCTCCGAACAGGCCATCCTGCCTACCTTCACAGCAACCGGTTTCTACCTCTTCTCTTCCGAAGGAACACGGTCTGATGAACTTCACCAGCCCCCGGAGAAGGTTCGCTCGTGCAGCCGTCGCGGGCCTCGCACTGACAGGTCTGCTCTCCGCCTGCGGCGGATCCGGTTCCGGGGACAAAGCGTCCTCGGGACCGGTCACCCTCCCCTTCTGGGGCTGGGCCAACGGGCAGGACGCGGTCGTGAAGGCGTTCAACGCCGCTCACCAGGACATCAAGCTCAAGTACACCAAGGTCACCGACCAGTTGACGATGCAGAAGCAGCTGACCAACGCGGTCAAGGCCGGCAACGCGCCCTGCCTGGTGCAGAACACGGCGGAGTACGTGACCACCTGGGTCTCGCAGGGCGCGCTCGCCGACATCTCGAAATACGTCTCGGCCGACAAGGCCAAGTTCAACGCGGGCTCCTGGGCGAGCGCGCAGGTGCAGGGCAAGTCCTATGGCGTGCCGACCAGTTCGGCCCCCGCGTTCACGATCTACCGCACCGACGTCTTCAAGAAGTACGGCCTGAAGGCACCCACGACCTGGGACGAGTTCATCGCCGCGGGCAAGGTCCTGAAGAAGCACGGCATCAAGATCACGAACTTCGCCGGTGAGGACCCGAGCACCCTGGAGGTGCTCTCCATGCAGGCCGGGGCGCACTGGTACGCCATCGACGGCAACTCCTGGAAGGTCGACTTCCAGGACGCGGGCAGCCTCAAGGCCGCCCAGGTGATCCAGGCGATCATCGACAACGACCTCAACTCCAAGCTCTCCTTCGCGGACTACGCGGCCGTGCAGCGCAACTACGACAACGGCGGCACCGCGACCCGGCAGATCTCCACCTGGCAGATGGCGGGCATGGTGCAGAACTTCACCAAGTCCGACGGCAAGTGGGCGCTGTCGCCCTGGCCGGCGTTCGCGGGCGAGGCCGCCAAGACGCCCGCCGGGACCAACCAGAGCGGTGGCGTCACGCTGGTGACCAAGCAGTGCGCGCACCAACAGCAGGCCGCCGAGGCCGCGTTGTGGATGTCGACGAACACCGGTGCGGTGAAGACGATGGCGAGCCCGACCACCGGCAACGGTGTGATGCCGGCGCTGGCCGACAGCAACGCGTACGTGGACGAGGCGATCTCCGACAAGCTGCTCGGCACGAACTACGAGCCGGCGAAGAAGGTCGTCACCGACAGCCTGGACACCATCACCTCGGACTGGGTGTTCGGTCCCGACTGGACCGCGATGTTCACCGAGTTGCAGACCGGCTGGGCGAAGGTGATGAACAAGCAGGAGAAGGTCACCGATCTGCTGGCGCACATGCAGGAATGGACGGTCAAGGACCTGAAGTCCCGCGGTATCAGCGTCAAGGGCTGAGGCAGCGCCGATGATCCGCTCCCAGCGCTGGAAGGGTGCCGCGTTCACGGTGCCCTTCCAACTCGGCTTTGTCTTCCTGTACTTGATACCGATCGGGTACGCCGTCTACGAGTCGCTGTTCGTGGAGCACCAGTCGGGGCTCGGCCTCGGCGGCTCCACGCAGCGGTTCTCCGGCCTGGACAACTACCAACAGGGCCTGACCGACTCGGCGTTCATGAACTCGGTACTGCGCGTGGTGCTGTTCGCGTGCGTGCAGATCCCGGTGATGCTGCTCGTCAGCCTGCTGCTGGCACTGTTCCTGGACGCGCTGTCCTCGAAGGCCGCGGGCCGGTTCCGGATCTTCCTCCTCGTGCCGTACATGATCCCCGGCGTGGTCGCGGCGATCGTGTGGATCAACCTGTACAGCCCGGACGTCGGTCCGTTGACGCCGCTGGGCAAGGTGTTCGGGCTGTCCTGGAACTTCTTCGCGCCCTCGATGGTGTGGCCGTCCATCGGCAACCTGCTGACCTGGCACGGCATCGGCTACAACATGGTGATCATCTACGCCGCGCTCCAGGGCGTCCCCCGCGACCTGTTCGAGGCGGCCCGGCTGGACGGCGCCTCCGAGTTCCGGGTCGCGACGAGCATCAAAATCCCTTACGTGCGCGGGGCGTTGGTGCTCACCGGGATGCTCTCGATCATCCAGATGCTGCAGATCTTCAACGAGCCGGCGCTGTTCCGGAACGTCACCCCCCAGACGGTCGACGACAGCTTCACACCCATCATGATCATCTACAACCAGGCGTTCAACGCGGGCAACTACCACTACGCGGCGGCCCTTTCGGTCCTCCTCGCCCTCATCCTCGGCCTCGCCTCCTTCCTCTTCTACCGGCTCACCGCGAAGGAGGCCGACTGATGACCCTCACCGAAGAACGCCGGAACGCCCATCAGGTCCGGCGCCTCAACAAGCCCGATCCGGCGGCCCGTTCACGCGGCGGCCAGCGTTTCCTGCTCGTCGGTCTGGTCCTGGCCAGTGCCTACAGCCTGTTCCCGGTGTGGTGGCTGATCGTCGCCGCGACCAAGGACCGCACGGGCCTGTACCAGAGCAACGGTCTCTGGTTCTCCGGCCTGCACCTGTGGGCGAACGTGCGTCAGGTCTTCACCTACGAGAACGGCATTTTCCTGCGCTGGACCGCCAACTCGTTCCTGTACGCGGGCGTCGGCTCCCTCGGCGGCACACTCATCGCCCTAGCGACGGGCTACGGCCTGGCGCGCTTCGAATTCCCGGGCCGCAGCGCGGTGTTCGCGTGCGTGGTGGGTTCGTTCCTGATCCCGATCGCGCTGCTCACGCTCCCGCTGTACCTGATGTTCTCGAAGATCGGCCTGGTCGACACCCCCTGGGCGATGCTGATCCCCTGCCTGATCAACCCGTTCAGCGTCTACCTCGCCAAGGTCTACACGGAGGCCACGGTCCCCTTCGAACTCCTGGAAGCCGCACGCCTCGACGGCGCGGGCGAGCTCCGTATCTTCTTCAGCATCGTGCTGCGGATGATGACGACGGGCGGAGCGACAGTCTTCCTCCTGGCCTTCGTGAACACCTGGAACGCCTTCTTCCTCCCGCTGACCGTGCTGCGCGGCGAGGAGAACTGGACGCTCAACCTCGGCCTCTACAACTGGTCCGGCAAACGCATGGAGTCGGGCGTCGACCTCACCAGCCTGGTCCTCACCGGCGCACTCCTCTCCATCGTCCCGATGGCCGTGATGATGGTCGCGATGCGCCGCTACTGGCGCACCGGGGTCACCCTGGGAGCCCTCAAGTGACCTTGCTGCACAACCCTGTTGTCCGTGGTTTCGCCCCCGACCCGTCGATGGTCAGGGTCGGCGCCTGGTACTACGTGGCGACCAGTTCCTTCGAGTGGTTCCCCACGATCCCGATCCACCGCTCCCACGACCTGGCCGACTGGCAGTACGCGGGCCACGTCCGGGGCGCGGTCCCCGGCGACTCCCTGGCCGGGGTCCCCGACTCGGGCGGTGTCTGGGCGCCTTCGCTGAGCTGGGACGGCGAGCGGTTCTGGATGACGTACTCGATCGTCCGCTCGGTCGGCACGCCGTACTTCGACCTGGACACCTACGTGACGACGGCGACGGACGTGGCCGGGAAGTGGACGGCCCCGCGGCGGGTGGCGAGCCACGGTTTCGACCCGGCGCTGTTCCACGACGAGGGCCGGTTGTGGCTGCTCAACCTCCAGAACGACTGTCGCCCCGGCGGCCGCCGCTTCGCGGGCATCGTCGCCACCGAGCTGGACCGCGACACGCTCGCCCCGATCGGCGTCACCCATCTGCTGCTCCAGCACGAACGGCTCGTCGAGGGGCCGAAGTTGGTGCGGCGGGGCGGCTGGTACCACCTGCTGCTCGCGGAGGGTGGCACGGGTTACGAGCACGGGGTGCGGGTGGCGCGCAGCCGTACGGTCACCGGTCCGTACGAGCTCGACGACCGCCCCTTGTTGACGTCACGGGACGACCCGTCGGTGCCGTTACAGAAGGCGGGCCACGGCGAGCTGGTCCAACTGCCGGGCGGGGAGTGGGTGTTGAGCCATCTGGCGGCGCGGCCGGTGCAGACTCCGGACGGGCCGCGGTGCACCCTGGGCCGGGAGACCGCGATCCAGGCCGTGACCTGGGACGCGGACGGCTGGCCGAGACTGCGGCAGGGCGGCTGGCAGCCGGCGGTCGAGGTGGACGTACCGTCGAGCCTCGCCCCATCCGACCAAGTCGCGCCCGTCGACGGGCCGTTGGGCTGGCCGTGGAGCAGTCCGCGCGCGTACCCGGACCCGTCCTGGGCGGACACGACCACCCGCCCCGGCTGGATCAGGCTGCGCGGGCGGCACGGGCCGGAGTCGCGGTGGGCGCACAGTCTGCTCGCCCAGCGGATCACGGAGCATCGCGCGGAGGCCGAAGTCACGCTCGACGCACGGCCGTTGACGTTCACGCAGGCGGCGGGGCTGGTGCTCTGGTACGGCGCCGAGGCGTATCTGAGCCTGCATCTGACCTGGGCCGAACCCGAGGGTGAGGGGCAGCGGGGGCAGCAGTGGCGGGGTGGTGGCCGTACGGTGCTGAGTCTGGTGGAGCGGGACGAGGACGGCACCCGGCAGGTGGCCGTCGTAGAGGTGGATGTCCGTGCTCCCGTGGTGCTGGGGGTGACGGTCGAGGGGGCCGACGCGCGGTTCTGGTATGTGCGGGAGGGGGTGCGGACGGCGGTCGGGCCGGGGCTGGACTTCAGCCGGCTGTCCGACGACCACGGGTCGCGGCTGCGGTTCACCGGTGCGACGGCGGGCATCCACGCGTGGGATCTGGTCGAGGGCGCGTTCGCGGCGGACTTCGCGGGTTTCCGGCTGACGTGCACAGCGGAGTGACCCGAAGGTGACGCTTTCTCCCCTGTTCGGGGTTTCGAAAGATCGGGTCGGCGCCATCGTGTGAATCCCCTGGTCTTCCCGACGTGTTGACGCGCACCTATCGTAGGAAGCGCTTTCTGGATGACTGGTGATCGAGTCGGGGAAGCAGCGCTGGTCGAAACTTTCGATGGCCCTCGGGCGGGCCGGAGAGGCGGTACCCGATGGTCCGTACGGGGAGCGCGAGCGTGACGGCAGGGCCGACGCTGGCGGTCGTGGCCCGGGAGGCGGGGGTGTCCGTGCCGACGGCGTCCAAGGTGGTCAACGGCCGGGAGGACGTGGCACCGGAGACGCGGCGGCGGGTGACGGAGGCGCTGGAGCGGCTCGGGTATGTGCGCCGGCCGCGGTTCGACGCGGGCAAGGCGCCGCGGATGGTCGATCTGGTGGTCCACTCGCTGGAGAGTTCGTGGTCGGGGGCGGTGCTGCACGGGGCGGAAGAGGCGGCGTACGAGGCCGGTCTGGAGGTCGTGGTCTCGGCCGGGCTCACCCGGACGCGGGCCGACCGGCCCGAACGGGGCTGGCTGGACAAGCTGGTCGGGCGGGGTTCGGCCGGAGTCCTGTTCAATCTCGCGGAGTTGACGTCGTCCCAGTACTCGTGGCTCGACCAGCACCGCATCCCGTTCGTGATGATCGACCCCGTGCACGAACCGCCGCCGGGCGTGGTGTCGGTCGGCGCGGCCAACTGGCAGGGCGGGGTGACGGCGACCGAGCACCTGCTCTCCCTGGGACACGAACGCGTCGCCGTCATCGCCGGCCACCGCCACAAGATGTGCAGCAGTGCCCGCGTCTCCGGCTACCGCTCCGCGCTCGCCGCCGCCGGTGTGCGTGTCCGCCCCGAGTACATCCGCCACGGCGGCTTTGACCAGGCCATGGCCCGCACCCGGATGCACGAACTCCTCGACCTGCCCGAACCGCCCACGGCCGTCTTCGTCTGCTCCGACCGCATGGCTCTGGGGGTCTACGAGGCCCTGGCGGAAAGGGAGTTGAGCATCCCGGACGACATCAGCGTGGTCGGCTTCGACGACCTTCCGGAGGCCCGCTGGGTCACCCCGGCCCTGACCACGATCCGCCAGCCGCTCTCCGAGATGGCCGCCACGGCACTGCGGTTGCTGCTCCGGCTGATGGACGGGGACCGGCCGGAGGGGACCCGGACGGAGTTGTCGACACGGCTGGTGGAACGGGCGAGTACGGGGGCGCCGGCCGGCCGTAGATCGTGACCGTGACTGCGGGGGCCGCCGGTCAGTAGCCTGCCGGTATGGCCATGTCATGGGACAAGCAGCAGTTGGTCGCGGACGGCTTCGAGCCCACGTACGTGGACTTGGAGTGGTACGACGGGCCGCGTAAGGGACTCGCGCTCGTCGGCGGTGTCCCGCACTACTACGAGGGACGGGAGTACGACCGCGCCGACGAGGCCGACGAGTACCTCGTGTGGCCCGCGAGCGAGGCGGCGGTGGCGTTGGAGCGCGAGCAGTGGGCGATCTTCATCAGGTACCAGCTTTCCGATGCCGGGCTGGAGCAGTATCCGGCGGACGGAGGGGTCGACGCCCGCTACGACGAACTACAGTTGCTCCTCGCGCCGCACCGTCAGGCGCCGGACGGTGCCCGTCGGCTCGTGGGTGAGGTGCGGTTCGACGACGGGGACGACCGCTACCGGTTCGACGGGGTCGACCACTGGTTCCGGTGGCGCCCGGCCGGCTGAGCAGGGCCGCTGCCCCGTCACGGCGTGCGCTCAACCGCCCTTGCCCACCTCGTTGTCGGGCGCCCCGTCCCCGTTCGCGGGCAGGTCGCCGCGTTGCACGGGGGCGGTGGCCGTGCGGGCCGGCGGGAGGACGACCGGGAGTTCGCTCTTGTACGGACGGCGGAGGGACTGGGCCGCCTGGTGCAGGACCGCGCGGGTCACCCTGCCCTGCTGGGCGCCGACGTGCACGAGGTGGCCCTTCTGCGCCAGCACGTACTCGATCTCCCCGCCCCCGGTGCGGTACCAGGCGTTCCCGTCGCGTACGCAGGTCATGGGCACGCTGATCGCCGCCTGCGTCGCGCAGTTCGCGTCGGTCATCGCGCCCGGCTCCACGCGCAGGGTGATCACGGCGCCGGTCTTCAGCTGTGTGTACGCGATGGAGAGACCGACGTCCGATACGCCGACCGACTGCTCGGCGAGAGTGAACCCGGGAGGGTCGATGACGTAGACGAGGTCGGGGTCGAAGCCCAACGACCCTGCCCGGGACGCGATTTCGGCGGACGTGGCGGTGACATCGGCCGTGGTGGACGAGGCCTCGGGGGTTCCCGCACCCGCGCCCGCCTGCTCCGTGCCGCAGCCCGCGAGCAGCAGGGGCAGCACCGACAGCAACAGCAGCGGCAGGGGGCGCGCAGTGCGGATCATGTGCCCATCCTGCCGTACAGGTGTTCCGCGGCCGGGGGACTTTTCCCTCCTGTGGCGCGGGCCCGCCGCGTAGCCTCGGTGGGGATGAACGCCCTTCCCGCACGCCTCGACCACCTCGTCCTCGCGACCCCCGAACTGGCGGCGACGGTCGCCGAGTTCACCGAGCGCACGGGCATCGCGCCGGTCGTGGGCGGTGCCCATGTCGGGCTCGGTACCCGCAACCACCTTGTCTCGCTGGGTGGTTCCCGGTATCTGGAGATCATCGGTCCTGACCCGGAGCAGTCCGAGCCGTCGGGTCCGCGTCCCTTCGGTGTCGACGGGCTGACCGTCGCCCGAACGGTGACCTGGGCGATCGCCCCGCCCGACCTGGACGCGGCGGTCGCGGCGGCCCGAGCCCAGGGGTACGACCCCGGGCCGGTGCGGGCGATGAGCCGCCGCCGGCCCGACGGCACGCTGCTGGAGTGGCGGCTCACCGACGGGGACACGGCACACCCTTCCGGCCTGGTGCCGTTCCTCATCGACTGGAGTTCCTCGCCCCATCCGACCGCCTCGGGCCTGCCCGTCGCACCCCTGCTGGAGCTGACCGCGACGGCCCCGGTCCCGGACGAGATCCGCCCGTTGCTGTCGGCGGTGGGCGCGGAGCTGGTGGTGGCAACCGGGCCGGTGGGCCTCTCCTTCACGCTGGACACTCCGCGCGGACCGGTGGCCTTCCGCTGAGCGGCCGCCCCGACACGACCACCGTGTCCGATTCCTGCAAGACCGGCCGGCCCACCCCGCCTACCGTTGCCCCATGACTCCACGATTCGACGCGATCGGCCTGGTCGTCTCCGACATGGCCGCCTCTGTCGCCTTCTACCGTCGGCTCGGGTTCGGGTTCCCCGAGGATGCCGAGAGCCAGCCGCACGCCGAGGCCCAACTCCCCGGTGGGCTACGGCTGTTGCTGGACACGGAGGACACCGTCCGCTCGTTCCACCCGGGTTGGCGGTCACCCAGCGGCAGCGGTCGGGCCGCGCTCGCCCTGCTCTGCGACGACCCCGCCGAAGTCGACCGGGTCTACGAGGAGTTGACCGGCGCCGGGCACCACGGCGAACTCAAGCCGTGGGACGCCTTCTGGGGCCAGCGGTACGCCGTCGTGCACGACCCCGACGGCAACGGCGTGGACCTCTTCGCCGCGCTGCCGTCCGCCTGAAGCCGATACGGCTGCTTCAGTCGGCCCGGCCGAGCAGCCGCCCCAGCGGCATCCCCGCCAACTCCTTGACGTCCCGGGCGAGATGGGCCTGGTCCGCGTAACCGGACCGGGCCGCCGTCTCCGCGAACGGCACTCCGGCGCGGGCCAGTGCGAGGGCGCGTTGCAGGCGCAGGACCCGGGCGAGGGTCTTGGGGCCGTAGCCGAAGGCGGTGAGCGAGCGGCGGTGCAACTGGCGGGCGCCGAGGCCGAGTTCGTCGGCGGTGGCGGCGACGGGGCGACCGGTGTCGAGGGCCGCCACGAGGTGTCGTAGGAGCGGGTCGGGTGGGGGTGTCTCGGTGGCGCGGTGCAGGGCCAGTTCCTCCAACGCGGTGGCCGGGTCGGGGGAGTTGGCGATGCGGGCGGTCAGCCGGCGTACCGTCGCGGCGGGCCAGAGGTCGGTGAGGTCGACCCGGCGGTCGCGGAGTTCGTGTGCGGGGACGCCCAGGTAGGCGGGGGCGGTGCCGGGGCCGAAGCGGATGCCCGCCCAGTGCGCGGGGGCGCTCCCGGGGACGTACGCGCGGGTGTCGGGGCCCGCGACCAGCAGGCGGCCCTCGTTCCAGAGGAGGTCCATGCAGCCGTCGGGCAGGACGGGGTGGACCGGGTCGACGGCGGTGGCCTCGATGGTTCGGCTCCAGACCACCGCGCCCGGCAGCCGGGACGCCCTCTCCACGTACACGGTCGAAAGGCTACGCCCACCGGCGCTGCTGTCCCGCCCGCGTCCGGTGTTCCTGCGGGCTCACGCCGTAGACCCGTTTGAAGGCGCTGGACAGGGCGAACGCGCTGCCGTAGCCGACCTGTCGCGCGATCGCGCCGATGGTGTCCTCGGTGTCGCGGAGGCGGTCGGCGGTGAGGGCGAGGCGCCAGGCGGTGAGGTAGGACATCGGGGGTTCGCCGACCAGGTCGGTGAAGCGGCGGGCCAGGGCCGCGCGGGAGACGCCCGCCTTGGCGGCCAGGGAGGCGACCGTCCAGGGGTGGGCGGGGTCGTCCTGGAGGAGGCGCAGGACCCTGCCGACGACGGGGTCGGCCAGTGCGCGGTACCAGGCCGGGGCGTCCGCCTCCGGGCGGGAGAACCAGGCCCTCAGGGCGGCGATGACGAGGAGGTCGAGGAGGCGGTCCAGGACGACCTCCTGGGCGGGTTCGTCGCGGACGATCTCCTCCATGAGAAGCGGGGTCAGCGGGCACTCCCACACCTCGGAGGGGAGCGAGAGGAGGGGTGGGAGGGCGTCCAGGAGGCGGCCGTTGATCTCGCCGCGCATGAGGTAGGTGCCGATGAGCATCACCGTGGAGCCGTCGAGGCGGTCGCCCCAGGTGCGGACGCCGAGGTCCATGGAGCCCTTGAGGGGGGTGCCGTCGGGGTAGTGGCACTCTCCGCCGGGCAGGATCACGGCCTGCGGGGTGGTGCCGGGGGCGTCGCCGCAGGTGTACGGGTCGGGGCCGCGGGCGATGGCGAGGTCGCCGGCCCGCAGTCGTATCCGCTCCCCCGTGTCCGGGGTGATCCAGCCGTCGCCGCGGACCATGAGCATGACCGTCAGCGGGGCGCGGTCCTCGACGCGTACCGCCCACGGCGGGTCGAAGCACGCGCGGATCATGAAGGCGCCACGCGCGCGTGGACCCTCCAGAAGGCCTGCAAGGGCGTCCATGTGGCCAGCGTAGACGGGCGATTATGGGAATGAGCCGTTCAGCGATGGTCCGTGCTCGCGCGGGGGCGTTGACTGGATGGCATGACACAGAATGCACAGAACATGACGATTGTGGTGACCGGCGCTTCGGGGCGTACCGGGCGCCGGGTGGCGGAGTCCGCGCGGGCCGCGGGGCTGACCGTGCGGGCGGCCTCGCGGGCCCAGGGGTTCGACTGGGCGGACCGGTCCACGTGGGCGGAGACCCTGCGGGGCGCCGACGCGGCGTATCTCGTCTACCCGTCGGACGTCGGGGCGCCGGAAGCGGGACTCGCGGTGGGACTGCTCGCTCAGGAGGCGGTCGGGCTGGGCGTACGGCGGCTGGTGCTGCTGTCGTCCCGGGGTGAGGAGCGGGCGCGGCCGACCGAGGAGGCACTGCGGGGGTCGGGGGCGGACTGGACGGTCGTGCGGGCGTCGTGGTTCGCGCAGAACTTCAGCGAGGGGCCGCTGGTGGAGGGGTTGCGGGAGAGTGGGGAACTGGTGTTCCCCGGTGGTTCGGTGCGGGAGCCGTTCGTCGATGTGCGGGACATCGCGGACGTGGTCGTCGCGGCGGTGACGGCCGGGGACCGGTACGTGGGGCAGGCGCTCACGTTGTCCGGGCCGCGGCTGCTGACCTTCGGGGAGGCGGTCGCCGAGATTGCCGCGGTGACCGGTCGTGAGCTGACGTATCGAGCGGTTTCGGCCCGTCAGTACGGGGAGATGCTCGCGGGGTTCGGGGTGCCGGCGGAGGAGGTCGAGTTTCTGGTGGAGTTGTTCGAGTCGCTGCTGGATGGGCGGAACTCGTATCTCTCCGAGGGGGTTCAGGAGGTGCTGGGGCGGGAGCCGCGGGACTTCTCGGAGTTCGTGCGGGAGGCTGCGGCGGCGGGGGTCTGGAAGCCCGGTTCGTAGGCTGCGGGTTGGCTGCGGCTGGCCGGCCGGTACGTAGTCCGCGAGTCCGTCGTGGCTGGTCGCGCCCGCGCGGCGGAGCCGCAAATCGATACAGCCCCGCGCCCCTTTCAGGGACGCTTCACTTGTCCGGTGACTGAGAGTCCCCGTTCCCCTTGTGAGTGCTCTTGGCGTGGGTACGGAGCCGTGACGTCACGTCTTCCGGAGGCAGGAAGCGGGACCAGCGTTCCGGGAACTCGGAGGGCATGTAGGAGTCGTCGGGGTCGTCGTCGTCCTCGCCGTCGCGGGAGCGGACGGCGGCCATGCGGGCGACGTACTCGGCGACCTGCTCGTCCTGGCGGCGTTCGTTGGCGGCGCGGGCGGCGGCGGTCGCGGCGGCGGGCCAGACGCGGTCGATGGCCGCGTTGACGGCGGCGCCGACGAGGACGGCGAACGCGGAGACGCCGATCCACAGCAGGACGGCGACGGGCGCGGCGAGGGAGCCGTAGATGGTGGGGCCCTCGACCGTGCTGGTGAGGTAGATGCGCAGCAGGTAGCTGCCGAGGACCCACATGGCGAGGGCGACCAGGGCGCCGGGCACGTCCTCGATCCACGGGGAGCGGACGGGCACGGACACGTGGTACAGCGTCGTCAGGAAGACGATGGACAGGACGATGACAACCGGCCAGTACAGGACCTGGACGACCGTCTCCGACCACGGCACCACGTTCACCACGGCGTCCGGCCCGGCCACCATGAGCGGCAGCGCGACCGAACCGATCAGCAGGGCCGCGACGAACAGGGCGAAGGACACGATCCGGGTCTTGACGATGCCGCGCACGCCGTCGAGGCCGTACATGACGGTGATGGTGTCGATGAAGACGTTGACCGCGCGGGAGCCCGACCACAGGGCGAACAGGAAGCCGATGGAGATGACGTCGGGCCGGCCGCCCTTCATCACGTCGTGCAGGATCGGCTGGGCGATCTCGTGCACGCCCTTGTCGGACAGGACCGTGCGGGACGCCTCCAGGATGTTGTTCTCCAGGCCGGCGATGCTGTCGGCGCCGGTCCAGCTGTCGACGTAGCCGAGCAGGCCGATGAGGCTCAGCAGGAGCGGCGGCACGGACAGCAGCGTGAAGAACGCGGCCTCGGCCGCGAGGCCCAGGATGCGGTACTCCATGCAGGAGTTGACGGTGTCCTTGACCAGCAGCCAGGCGGTCCTGCGCTTGGAGACGTTCCGGTAGAGGGCACGCGCCCGGTGGAACCGGCTGGAGGGCCGCTCGGGGGGTTCACTTGCTGACTGCACGCCCTAAAGGTATCCGCCGCGCCGGGATGCGCTCGTCCCCCGGGGGCGTCGGCCGGGCGGGAGGCCCTCGGGGGCGGTCGTGTCATGCTCGCGATGGCCGAAAATAATCACACCGAAAATCGAAGCCGCATTCGATACTTCGACGGCCGTTTCGGAGAGTGTCCCGGTGAGGACTTCGACCGTCAATTCATGTTGACCCGCACCCCGGCCGGCGAAGACGAAAAAGCGCCATTGACCGAAACAGTCTTGACCCGTCCTAGAATGTCCAGAAATAATCCGGACTGCATTCGTTGCGCGCGTTGGGGCGACGTCAGCGCACACGACTCGGGGGAATCAAAAGGCTCAGGACCAGAGCCTCGTACAAATGGCAACTCTGTACACAATGCGGAACTCCATTCTCACGAATTCCCATTCACCTCACCCGTTTCGCGTGCTTATTGATATTCCCCTGCCGTGAACATCGGGCGCGACTCCACCGTATTCGTCTTTGACAATTCAAAGGCGACGATCAGCACCAAGGAGCCACGTGGTGGGAAAACCCGGCACCGTCACCGAGACCGTCCTCGCGGAGGTCCTGGCCGGTGTCGTACGCAAGGAAGCCATACCCCTCGACAGTCACTTCTTCGACGACCTGGGCGCCAACTCGCTCGTGATGGCGCACTTCTGCGCCCGGGTCAGGAAACGCGAGGATCTGCCGTCGGTGTCGATGCGGGACGTCTACGGATATCCGACGATCCGCAGTCTGGCGGCGGCGCTCGCCGACACACCCGAGCCCGTCGCACCGGTCGAGGCGGAGCCGCCGCCGGCCGGGAGCACGGCCCGCTATCTGCTGTGCGGGGCACTTCAGTTCATCATTTTCGCCGTCTATTGCGTGCTCACCGGGATGGTCACGGGGCAGGGCTACGAATGGGTGTCCGGCGGGGACGGGGTGATCCAGGTATATCTGCGGTCCGCGATATTCGGCGGCGCGGTGTTCGTCGGTGTTTGCACGGTGCCGGTGGTGGCCAAGTGGGTTCTCGTGGGCCGCTGGAAGGAGACCGAATTCCCGGTCTGGGGACTCGCCTACGTCCGGTTCTGGACCGTCAAGGCCCTCCTGCACGCCAACCCGATGATCCTGTTCGCCGGCAACCCGGTCTACGTCCTGTATCTGCGCGCTCTCGGCGCCCGGATCGGCAAGGGCGTCACGATCCTGTCCCATTCCGTACCGGTCTGCACCGACCTGCTGACCATCGGAGACGGAACGGTCATCCGCAAGGACACCTTCTTCCTCTGCTACCAGGCGCGCGCCGGCCGTATCCGCACCGGCCGGGTCACCCTCGGCAGCGAGGTGTACGTCGGTGAGAAGACCGTCCTCGACATCGGCACGGTCATGGGCGACGGGTCCCAACTCGGCCATTCCTCCGCCCTGTACGACGGCGCCGAGGTCCCGGCGGGGCAGCGCGTGCACGGCTCCCCGGCGCAGGCCACGGACGTCGACTACGTCCGGGTCCCGCACGCGGACTGCTCGACACCGCGCCGCTTCGGCTACGGCCTGGGCGCCGTCCTGCAGATGCTGCTGCTCTACGTCCCGCTCGGGCTCGGCGGCACCTACATGCTGCTGACCGTGGTCCCGGCCCTCGACCACCTGCTGGATCCGAACACCAAGGACCTCGACTCCGCCCGGTTCTACGGCGAGGCGCTGGCCCTGTCGCTGGTGGCGTTCGTGGGGTTCGTCGTGCTCGGCTTCACCGCCGTGTCCCTGGTACCGAGGCTGCTGCGTCCGCTGCTGCGCCCCGACCGGGTGTATCCGCTGTACGGCTTCCACTACTCGGTGCAGCGCGCGGTGGCGCGGATGACCAACCTGAAGTTCTTCAAGTGGCTGCTCGGGGACAGTTCGTACATCGTCGGCTATCTGAAGGCCATCGGTTACGACCTCGGCGAGGTGGAGCAGACCGGCTCCAACTTCGGTACGGAGGTGCAGCACGAGACGCCGTATCTGGCCACCGTGGGCAGCGGGACGATGGTCGCGGACGGTCTGTCGATCGTCAACGCGGACTTCTCCAGCACGTCGTTCAGGCTGTCGCGCGCTTCGATCGGACCGCGCAACTTCCTTGGCAACAACATCGCGTACCCCTCGGGGGGCCGCACCGGCGACAACTGTCTGCTCGCCACGAAGGTGATGGTGCCGCTCGACGGCGAACTCCGTGAGGGCGTCGGACTGTTGGGCTCGCCGTGCTTCGAGATCCCGCGCTCGGTGGAACGCGACAGCCGCTTCGACCATCTGCGCGAGGGCGACGAGCTGAAGCGCCGGCTGGCCGCGAAGAACCGCTCCAACCTGCGCTCGATGGGCCTGTACCTGTTCGTGCGCTGGCTGCACTGGTTCGTGCTCACCGTCTTCGGCTTCGCCGCCATCGACCTGTACGGGGGCGAGGGCATCGGCGGGGGGCTGCTGATCGGCGCGTCCCTGATGCTCGGGCTCGGTTTCACCGCCGGGTACTACGTGCTGGTGGAGCGCCTGGTCGGCGGATTCCGGCCGCTGGAGCCCAAGTTGTGCTCGATCTACGACCCGTACTTCTGGTGGCACGAGCGGCTGTGGAAGGTGCCGGACACCTATATGCAGGTGTTCAACGGCACGCCGTTCAAGAACCTGATCTGGCGGCTGCTGGGCGTGCGGATCGGCAAGCGCGTCTTCGACGACGGCGCCTACATCACCGAGCGCACCCTGACCGCGATCGGCGACGACTGCACGCTGTCGGCGCACACCAAGGTGCAGTCGCACTCGCAGGAGGACGGCACCTTCAAGTCCGAGATGATCACCATCGGCGCCGGCTGCACCCTCGGGGTGGGTGCGCTCGTGCACTACGGCGTGTCGATGGGCGACGGGGCCGAACTGGCCCCCGACTCCTTCCTGATGAAGGGCGAGGAGATGCCCGCGCGGTCCCGGTGGGGCGGGAATCCGGCGGTGGCGCCACGGCGCGCCGGACAGCACATGACTCCCTGACGGCTCGTGCCGTAGGGGGAAGGAAACAGGGGGAAGAGAACGATGGAGATCATTCCGCGGTGGACGCTCGCTCCGGTGCCCGGTGTGGCGGAGTACGAAGTGTCCCTGCCCGACGGGCTGTCGATCGAGCCCGCCGCACTGGAAGTCGCCCACGCCAAGGTCCTCGGGGCGCTGTCCGGCGAACCCGCCGAGGAGGACCCGGCGTTGGAGGTGAGCGTCACCGGCCGCACGCTGCGGCTGCGCTACCGCACCGACGTCCTCGACGCCGGGGCCGCCGCCCGCATCGCGGGCTATCACCTGACCGCGCTGACCGAGCCGGACCGGCCGGTGCTGCTGTCGGACGCCGAACTCCGCTTCCAGCTCGACGAGTTGGCGGGTCCACGGCGCGAGCTGCCCGAGCGGCGGGTGCACGAGCTGTTCGAGGAACGGGTGTCGGCGCATCCGGACGCGGTCGCCGCCGTCCAGGGGGACCGGCGGTGGACGTACCGGGAGCTCAACTCCCGGGCGAACCAGCTGAGTCGGGCGCTGCTCTCCCGGGGGCTGACCCGCGAGGGTGTCGTCGCCGTGGTGCTGGAGCGGAACCTGGACTGGATGGCCGCCGTGCTCGCCGTGTTCAAGGCGGGCGGGGTGTACCTGCCCGTCGAGCCGCACTTCCCGGCCGACCGGGTGGCGAGGGTCCTCGAACGTGCCGGATGCGAGCTGGTGCTGACCGAGCGCGGCAGCGACGGCGCGCTGGGCGACCCGACCGACCGGACGCTCTACGTCGACGAGGCGTACGCCGAGGGCCACTCGGACGGCGATCTCGGTATCGCGGTGTCACCGGGTCAACTCGCCTACATCTACTTCACGTCCGGCTCCACGGGTGAGCCCAAGGGCGCGATGTGCGAGCACGCGGGTTTCCTCAACCACGTGTTCGCGAAGCTCGACGACCTGGGGATCGGTGCCGGGCAGGTGGTGGCGCAGACCGCGCCGCAGTGCTTCGACATCTCCCTGTGGCAGCTGGTCTGCGCGCCGCTCGTGGGCGGGCGGACGCTGCTGGTGGAGCAGGACGTGATCCTGGACGTGGCGCGGTTCGTCGACACGATCGAGGCGGGGCGCGTGAACGTGCTCCAGGTCGTGCCGTCGTATCTGGAGGCCGTGCTGGCCGAGTTGGAGCGGCAGCCGCGTGAACTCCCCGATCTGCGCTGTGTGTCGGTCACCGGGGAGGCCGTGAAGAAGGAGCTCGTGGAGCGCTGGTTCACCGCTCGGCCCGGGGTGCGGCTCGTCAACGCCTATGGCCTGACGGAGACTTCGGACGACACCAACCACGAGGTCATGGACCGGGCACCGGACGGGGACCGCGTCCCGCTGGGGCGGCCCGTCTCCAACGTGCGGGTCTACGTCGTCGACGAGGATCTGGTGCCCGTGCCGCTGGGGGCGCCCGGCGAGATCGTGTTCTCCGGTGTGTGCGTCGGCCGGGGGTACGTCAACGATCCCGAGCGGACGCGGGCGGCGTTCACCGACGACCCGTACCGGCCCGGTGAGCGGCTGTACCGCAGCGGTGACCACGGGCGCTGGCGGCCGGACGGCAAGCTGGAGTTCCTGGGGCGCCGGGACAGCCAGGTGAAGATCCGCGGCTTCCGCATCGAGATCGGCGAGATCGAGAACGCGCTGCTGCGGGTGGACGGGGTGCGGGACGGCGCGGTGGTCGTCGTGCGCGGGACGCAGCTGGTGGCGTTCTGCACGGGTGCGCGGCCGGTCGAGGCCGCGGCCGTGCGCGAACGGCTCGCCGAGTCGCTGCCCGCGTACATGGTGCCGTCGGTCGTGCACTGGCGGGCGTCGCTGCCGCTGACCGCCAACGGCAAGACCGACCGCCGGACGCTCACCGCGCTCGCCGGCGACCTGGACGCGGTCGGCGACGGGCCCGACACACCGGCCGAGCGCCGGCTCGCGGCGGCCTGGGCGGTGGTGCTGGGCATCCCGGCCGAACGGATCGGCCGCCAGGACCACTTCTTCGACCGCGGCGGCACCTCGCTGGCCGCGGTGAAGCTGGCGGTCGCCCTCGACCGGGCGATCAGCCTCAAGGACGTCACCCGTCACCCGGTCCTCGCGGACCTGGCCGGACTGCTGGACCCGCCCGTCTCCTCCTGAGACCCGCCGCACCCCCGGCCGAACGAACGACAGCACCACCGAAAGGAACACCGAGATGTCGCTCTCTTCCGCGACGCTGCTCAACTCCGTGGCCCTGAGCCCGGACAGTCCACCGCTGCTGCACGCCGACGTCGGCGCGGACCCGGTCGGCTGGGCCGCCGGGCACCGTGACGGGCTGCGGTCCGTCGTCGCCGAGCACGGCTGCGTCCTGGTCCGCGGACTCGGCCTCGCCGACCCGGCCGGGGCCGAGACCGTCTTCCGGCGGCTCACCGACTCCCTGATGGCGGACCGGGAGCCGTTCGCGCCCCGCCGTACGTACGCGGAGGGCGTGTACTCCGCCACGAAGTGGCCGACCGACCAACCGATGTGCCAGCACCACGAGTTGAGCTACGCCCTGGAGTTCCCCGGCCTGCTGCTCTTCGCCTGCCTGGAGGCACCGACACAGGGCGGCGCGACCCCGGTCGCCGACGCCGAGGCCGTGCTCCAGTCGCTGCCCGCGCCGCTCGTCGAGCGGTTCGAGCGGGAGGGCTGGCTGCTGACGCGGACGTACCACGAGGAGATCGGGGCGTCGGTCGCCGAGGCCTTCGGCACCGACGACCGGGCCGTCGTGGAGCGCTACTGCCGCACCCAGGGCATCGAGTTCGCCTGGCAGCACGACGGTTCGCTGCGCACCCGCCAGCGCCGCGCCGCCGTGCTCCGCCACCCGGTCACCGGCCGCCGCTGCTGGTTCAACCAGATCGCCTTCCTGAACGAGTGGACGATGGAGCCCGAGGTGCGCGAATACCTGGTCGACGTCTACGGCGCCGACGCACTGCCCTTCAACACCCGCTTCGGGAACGGCGATCCGATCGACGCGGACATCGTGACGACCATCAACGAGGCCTACGACCGGCACGTGCGGCGCGAGCCGTGGCGCTCCGGGGATCTGCTGCTGGTGGACAACATCCGTACCGCGCACGGCAGGGAGCCTTTCGAGGGGCCGCGCGAGGTGCTCGCCGGGCTCGGCGATCCGGTGCGCCTGACGGACCTCGCCCCGTCGGCCGGCGGGAGGGCGGCATGAGCATCGACACACCGTCGTTCTCGGTCATCAGCGGCGAACAGGTCCAACAGGCCCTGACCGGGCGGGAGTCGGAGATCGCCGCCCTCGTGGAGGCCACCTACCGGCTGCACGGCGCGGGCGAGTCGGTGAACCCGCCGTCGTACTTCCTGCGCTTCCCGGACCGTCCGTCGTCCCGGATCATCGCGCTGCCCGCGTCGCTCGGGGGGCCGTCGCGGGTGGACGGGCTGAAGTGGATCTCCAGTTTCCCCGGGAACACCGGGTCCGGGCTGCCCAGGGCCTCGGCGGTACTGATCCTCAACGACCCGGACACCGGCTATCCGTACGCCTGCCTGGAGAGTTCGGTGATCAGCGCGACCCGTACGGCGAGTTCGGCGGCCCTCGCGGCCGACAAGCTCAGCCAGGGGCGGACGCGGCCGTTGCGGGTCGGGTTCGTGGGGACGGGCCTGATCGCCCGCTACATCCACACCCATCTCCGGGCCACCGGCTGGGAGTTCGAGGAGACGGGTGTGTACGACCTGTCCGCGGACAGCGCGGAGGGGTTCCGGGGCTATCTGGAGCGGTCGGGCGCGCCGGGGCGGGTCGCGGTGCACGACAAGATCGAAGGCCTCGTCCGCTCCAGCGACCTGCTGGTGTTCGCGACGATCGCCGGCTCGCCGCATGTGCACGATCCGGCCTGGTTCGACCATCATCCGCTGGTCCTGCACGTGTCGTTGCGGGATCTCGACCCGGCGATCCTGCTCGCGTCCGCGAACTTCGTGGACGACGTCGAGCACTGCCTGAAGGCCGACACGTCACCGCACCTGGCCGAACAGGTCACCGGGGGGCGGGAGTTCATCGACGGCACGCTGGACGACGTACTGACAGGTCGCGTGAGCGTACCGACCGACCGGACGGTGGTGTTCTCGCCCTTCGGGCTGGGGGTGCTCGACCTCGCGGTCGGCAGGTTCGTCCATGACGAAGTGGTTCGACGGGGCGAACTCCACGTCGTCGACGGGTTCTTCCACGAGCTGCGCCGGTACGGCTGACGGCGATCGTGGCGCACCACTAGGGGGAAAACATGGCTGTTATTTCCGATCCCGCGGAGTTCAACGAGGACGACCTCTTCGTCGACCTGCGGGCAGCGCTGGAACTGCCGCTCTATCTGAAGTGCGAGGGGTTCAACTTCGCCGGCTCGGTGAAACTGAAGGCCGCCACCGAGATGGTGGACGCCGCCGAGCGGGCCGGCATCCTGCGGCCCGGCTCGGTGCTGGTCGAGTCGTCGTCCGGCAACCTGGGGGTGGCGCTGAGCGTGCTCGCGGCGAGCCGCGGCTACGGGTTTCTCTGCATCACCGACAGACGGTGCAACGTACCGACGGTGCAGCTGATGGAGGCGCTCGGCAGCCGGGTCCACGTCATCGACCAACCCGACGCGCACGGCGGTTTCCTGGGCGCCAGGATCGCGTACGTGCGGGCGCTGTGCGCCTCCGACGACCGGTACGTGTGGCTCAACCAGTACACGAACCAAGGGAACTGGCGGGCGCACTACCGCACCACGGCACCCGCCATCGCCCGCCGGTTCCCGCAGCTGGACGTGCTGTTCGTCGGCGCCGGCACCACCGGGACGCTGATGGGCTGCGCGCGCTGGTTCTGGCAGTGGCGGCGCCGGGTGCGGATCGTCGCCGTGGACGCCGTCGGCTCGGTCACCTTCGGCGGGGAGGCGAGGCCCCGGATGATCCCCGGGCTCGGCACCAGCGTGGGGGCGGCCTTCCTCGACACGTCGTACATCGACGACGTGATCCATGTCGAGGAGCCGGACACCGTGCAGGCCTGCCGTCGGCTGGCCGCGCGGGGCTTCCTGTTCGGCGGGTCCACCGGCACGGTCGTCAGCGGGGCCGAGCAGTGGCTCGCCCGCAACGGCCGGCACGGCACCACGGCCGTGGCGATCGCCCCTGACCTGGGCGAACGCTATCTGGACACCGTCTACCGCACCGGCTGGCTGGAGGAGGAGGCGCCCGAGACCGCGATGCTGGCGGCCATGTCCCGCTCGGCCTGACGGCTGCGGCGGTTGTGCCAGGGTGGAGATCCACCGCACCGCAGGGTGGAGATCCAGACCACCGCCGTCCCCACGGGTAGGTTCCAGCCATGGCACGCACCACCCACACCGTGACGAACCAGACTCCCCCGCTGGTCGGTCACGACGTCTTCACCGCCGACCGTGTCCTGACGGCGGCGGTGGAGCGGCACACGGCTCCCGGACTGCTGGACGAGGTCCGCGACGACCTGTCCGCGCTGGGCCGCGCCGCCGGCTCGGCCCAGGTCCAGGAGTGGGGTGCGCAGGCCAACGACAACCCCCCGGGTCTGCGCACCCACGACCGCTACGGCCACCGGATCGACGAGGTCGAGTTCCATCCGGCCTGGCACCGGCTGCTCGGCAAGGGAGTGGCGGCCGGGCTGACCGCCGCCTGGAACCGCCCGGCGGGACATGTCCGCCGGGCCGCCGGGCTGCTGGTCTGGACCCAGGTCGAGGCGGGCAACGTCTGCCCGCTGTCGATGACCCACGCGGCGGTGCCCGCGCTGCGTGCCGACCCCGCGCTCGCCGCCGAGTGGGAGCCCCGGCTGACGTCCATGGTCTACGACCGTGAGCTGCGGCCCGCCCACCTCAAGGCCGGGGTGGTCTTCGGGATGGGCATGACGGAGAAGCAGGGCGGCAGCGACGTCCGCGCGAACACGACGGCCGCGCACCCGCTCGCCGAGGACGGGACGTACGAGCTGACCGGCCACAAGTGGTTCTGCTCGGCGCCCATGTCCGACGGTTTCCTGGTGCTGGCGCGGGCTCCGGGCGGGCTGACCTGTTTCCTGGTGCCCCGGGTGCTGGCGGACGGCACCCGCAACGTGTTCCTCCTCCAGCGGCTCAAGGACAAGCTGGGCAACCGGTCGAACGCCTCCGCCGAGGTCGAGTTCGACGGCACCTGGGCGCGCCGGGTCGGCGACGAGGGGGCCGGGGTGCGGACCATCATCGGGATGGTCGCGGCGACCCGGCTCGACTGTGTGCTCGGCTCGGCCGGTCTGATGCGGCAGGCCGTCGCGCAGGCGGTCCATCACGCCGCCCACCGCGAGGCGTTCGGCGGCAAGCTCCTCGACAAACCGCTGATGCGGAACGTGCTGGCCGACCTCGCCCTGGAGTCGGAGGCGGCCACCACGCTCGCGCTGCGGCTCGCGGCGGCCTACGACGACGGTGGCGAACAGGAGCTGGCGTTCCTGCGGTTGGCGGTACCGGCCGCCAAGTACTGGGTGACCAAGCGCTGTTCGCCGGTCGCGGTCGAGGCGGCGGAGTGCCTGGGCGGCAACGGATACGTCGAGGAGTCCGGACTGCCGCGCCTGGTACGGGAGTCGCCGCTCAACTCGATCTGGGAGGGTGCAGGGAACATCCAGGCCCTCGACGTCCTGCGGGCGTTGCAACGTGAACCGCAGGCCCTCGACGCCTTCTTGGTCGAGGTCGGCCGGGTGCGCGGCGCCGATCACCGGCTGGACGGGGCGATGAAGAACCTGCTCACCGAGTTCGCCGACCTGGAGGGCATCGAGGGCCGCGCCCGGCGCGTGGTCGAGCGGATGGCGCTGGTGCTGCAAGGGGCGCTGCTCGTCCGGTACGCGCCGACGGAGGTCGCCGACGCGTTCTGCGCCTCCAGGCTGGGCGGCGACTGGGGCTCCGCCTTCGGCACCCTGCCGCCGAGCCTGGACCTGACCTCGATCGCGGAACGGGCCCGCCCGGCGGTCTGAACCGCACCGGCACAACGCGAGGGTGGTGCTGCGCCGACACGGCACCACCCTCGCAGCTGGGACAAGTTTCAGACACCGTACGGCTGTTCACCAGGGTTGCAGAGGGTTGCAACTTGGCCGCTTCTGTGTCCGGACTGTCTCCCTCCGTCACCGCGGAGCGGCACTATGAGACCAACAGTCGATAACGGGACCGGAGAGAAGGACCCATGGCGAACCCGCCGGCCGGACTGCCGCAGCGCACCACCCTCGAAGCGGCGCGGACGGCCCGGATGTTGAGCGACGCCCGGCACGCCACGCCCTTCGGACAGCGCGCCCGCACCGCTCCGCGCCCGGTGATCGAGGAGTCCTGGGAGCGCGCGTTACGCGGCGGGACCCGCCCCGACCGTGATCTGCGGACCGGGCTGCTCTCCCGCGAGGAGGTCGAACGGCGGCGCGGCACAAGCCCGTTGAGGCACGTCCTGCCGGTGCTGCGGGAGGGTCTGGTGTCGGTCGCGGACGCCGCCCACCACATCGTGCTGGTCGCCGACGACGAGGGCCGCACGCTGTGGCGGGAGGGCAGCGCCGCCGTACTGCGCAAGGCCGACGAGGTCGGCATCGAGGTCGGCACCGACTGGCGCGAGGACGTCATCGGCACCAACGGCGTGGGCACCCCGGCGGTCGTACGACGGCCCGTGCAGGTCTTCGCCGGCGAGCATCTCTCGCGTGCGCTGGCCGCGTTCACCTGCGCGGGCGCCCCGATCACCGATCCCAGGGACGGCCGGCTGATCGGGGTCGTCGACGTCAGCGGCCCGCTGGAGACCATGCACCCGGCCACCCTCGCCTGGGTCGACTCGGTGGCCAAGCTCGCCGAGGCCCGGCTGCGCGAGCTGCACATGACCTCGCTGGAGCGGCTGCGCGCGGTGGCGGCGCCGATCCTGCCCCGCATCGGCGGCCGGGCCCTGGTGGTGGACCGGGACGGCTGGACCGCCGCGGTCACCGGGATGCCGTACGTGAAGCGGATCGCGCTGCCCAAGTCGCCCTCCGGAGGCCGCCGTTGGCTGCCGTCGCTCGGGCTGTGCTCCCTGGAGCCGCTGGCCGGGGGCTGGTTGATCCGCGCCGCCGACGAACCGGGGCCCTGCGCGGCCACCCGCATCGCCCTCGACCTGGCACTGCCGCGCCGCTGGTCGGTGACGGTCTCCGGCAGCGCGGGCGCCTGGACCCATGAACTGAGCCCCCGGCACGCCGAATTGCTCTACCTCCTCGCCCTGCACCGCACCGGCCGCAGCGCCGCGGCCCTGGCCGAGGACATGTTCGGCGACCCCGGCCGCACGGTGACGGTGCGTGCCGAGATGTCGCGGGTACGGCGCTATCTCGGGGCGTTCCTGGAGCACCGGCCGTACCGCTTCCGCGAGGACGCGGAGGTCGAGGTGCTGCTGCCGGACGACCCGCGCGAGTTGCTGCCGCACTCGACGGCACCCGGGGTGACCAGGGGCCGGACGTCGGTCCAAGTGCCGTAGCGGGGAAGTCGGTTTATGTGCCGCGGCCCGGCCGGCGGGACCCCGCCGGCGGCGGAGGCGCGGGTCAGGGGCTGCTGCGGACAGGTGGCGCAAAAGGCGCGTCCGGCTGCATCTTCCGCATATTTGCGGGGTCTTAGCCATGAGGGGGCCGTGACTGCCGTAGCATCCCCCTACGGGCCACCCCACCTGCTCCCTGGTCAACGCACGGATCACCAGGCGCAGTTGGCTCGCCTCGGGAGGACACTATGAGTGCACGTGGGCGACATCGCCGGCGCAGGCGGGGCAGGGCGCTGCGCGCCGTGCTGGCCGGGGCCGCGCTCGGCCTCACCGCGGCCGCGACGATGATCAGCGCCTCGCAGGCGACGGTCGGTTCGGATCCCGGGGCGCTGAAGCAGCTCACCTCGGCCTCCGATCTGAGCGCGTTGCAGCTGCGGGAGAGACTGGAGCCACAGCGGTCCCTGGACCGGCTCGCCTCGGCGATGGGCCGCCCGGTGGGCGTCGACACCGTTCTGAAGAGCGCCGACCACACCCTGCGGGACGCCGCGGACTGCACGGCCGACGAGAAGTCGGCGCTGCCCGTCGAACCGGCGGCCACCCGCGCGTACTGCTGGGACAGCGGCGACGCTGCCGACCCGGCCTGGACGCCCCGCGCGGTCACCACCTCGGGCGACGCCGACGAGGACGGCTGGTGGGGCTCGAACCGCGTGATCCTCTCCGGCTGGAGCGCGAACAGCCGCGGCCTGGCCAAGGTCGCCTTCGTGAACGCCGCCGACACCGCGCATCTCACCTACACCTGGGCCCTCCTGACCGTACCGACGGACGGCGGCCGCGACTATCGCGGGCTCGCCTCCAAGGTCTCCGGCATGGTCTGGTACCAGGACAAACTCCTGGTCACCACCACGAGCGGGAACCGTGACGCCCTGTACGTGTACGACATGAACCGCATCCAGCGCACCACGGTGACGGCCTCCGCGGTCGGCCGGGTGCGGGAGGGCTGGTCGGCCGCCGGGTACCGGTACGTGCTGCCCGCGGTCGGGTCGTACCGACTGGCCGGCGGCAAGGAGGCCGTACGGCCCGTGGGTCTCTCGCTGGACCGGAGCACGGTGCCGGACAGTCTGGTCGCGAGCGGGGCGAAGCATCTGTGGCGCTATCCCTTCAGCCGGGATCCCGCGCGTGCGGGGCTGCTCGCCACCGATTCGGCGGGGCGCGCGAGTGCCGAGGAGGCGTACACGACGAAGATCGACGGCGCCGGGGGCGTGCTCGCGATCGGGTCCGCCTGGTACGTGGGCGGCGCGGCCAGGACGGACGGCGACCGGGGCTCGATGTGGCGCCAGGACGAGCACGGCGCCAAGGCCACCGAGTGCGGGGCGGACGAGACGCACCAGTGCTGGAGCCCGCAGACCGACTCCCTCTCCTACTGGCAGGAGACCGGCGAGGTCTGGTCGGTGTCCGGGCGGATGCTGTTCGCACTGCCGCTGAACTCGATCGACAGCTCGCTCGGTTGATCACCTGATCGACAGATCCCCCGGCCGGATGATTCCCTGACGGGCATGACGAACATCCCGGTGACCACCTGGTCCCTGGAGCAGACCGACCCGCACGACCTCCTCCCGGCCATCGCGCCGGACGGGGACGTGCGGATCGCCCGCTCCGAGGTGCCCTCCCCCGAGTTCAGCCGCTTTCTGTACGCGTCCGTGGGCGGGGACATCCTCTGGATCGACCGGCTGCACTGGACGTTCGCGCAGTGGCAGGAGCACCTGGACCGGCCGGGCGTGGAGACCTGGGTCGTGTACGACCGTGGCACGCCCGGCGGGTACCTGGAACTGGAGCCGCAGGACGACGGGGCCGTCGAGATCGTCTACTTCGGCCTGGTCCCCGCCTTCCGCGGCCGCCGCCTCGGCGGCCACCTCCTCTCCTACGGCGCCGCCCGCGCCTGGGACCTCGCGGACCGCTGGCCGGGGCGGACCCCCACGAAGCGGGTCTGGCTGCATACGTGCAGCCTGGACGGTGTGCACGCGATGGACAACTATCAGCGCCGGGGCTTCAAGCTCTTCGACACGCAGGTCGAGGAGATGACGCAGGCGCCCACCCCAGGCCCCTGGCCGGGCGCCTACCGCGTCTGACCTGCGCCGACAAGACGCCGTGCACGCCTTGTGACCGACGACACCCTCGTCTCACATAGCGGGACCATGGTGTCCGCATGGCGGACGAAGCTGGACTGTGTCCAGAATGCCGTGACACGCTTCCGTCATGTCCGGAACTGGAATTGCCTTGGTGAGTCGGCGGCACGTCGACCTCGGCCGCATGTCCAGCGCCATCTGTCCGGCGGGCTAGCCGAGCCGCAGCACCGCCGGATTTCCCCGTATCTGCCTCATACTGCGCAAAGACGCGCGCGTATGCCCGCATGCGCCCGTACACGCAGGTCAGAGCCGATCACCCGCCTGTCCCGGAGGACGTAGAAACATGGCCGCCACCCCCGAGAACCCTGCATCCGCAGCGCCCCGCCGCAAGGTGAGCCGTCACCGCGGTGAGGGTCAGTGGGCCGCCGGACACTTCACCCCCCTCAACGGCAACGAGCAGTTCAAGAAGGACGACGACGGTCTCAATGTGCGGACACGCATTGAGACGATCTACTCCAAGCGCGGCTTCGACTCGATCGACCCGAACGACCTCCGCGGCCGTATGCGCTGGTGGGGGCTGTACACCCAGCGCAAGCCCGGGATCGACGGCGGCAAGACCGCGATCCTGGAGCCGGAGGAGCTGGACGACAAGTACTTCATGCTGCGCGTCCGGATCGACGGCGGCCGGCTGACCACGGACCAGCTGCGGGTGATCGGCGAGATCTCGCAGGAGTTCGCGCGCGGCACGGCCGACCTCACCGACCGGCAGAACGTGCAGTACCACTGGATCCGCATCGAGGACGTGCCCGAGATCTGGAACCGCCTGGAGGCGGTCGGTCTCTCCACCACCGAGGCCTGCGGTGACACGCCCCGCACCATCCTCGGCTCGCCCGTCGCCGGGATTGCCGAGGACGAGATCATCGACGGTTCCTCGGCGATCGACGAGATCCACGCCCGCTACATCGGCACCAAGGAATTCTCCAACCTGCCGCGCAAGTTCAAGACGGCGATCTCCGGCTCCCCGCTCCTCGACGTCGCCCACGAGATCAACGACATCGCGTTCGTCGGCGTGAACCACCCCGAGCACGGCCCCGGTTTCGACCTGTGGGTCGGCGGCGGTCTGTCCACCAACCCGAAGATCGGCGTCCGGCTCGGCGCCTGGGTCCCGCTGGACGAGGTCCCGGACGTCTGGGCCGGCGTGATCGGCATCTTCCGCGACTACGGCTACCGCCGGCTGCGCACCCGCGCCCGCCTGAAGTTCCTCGTCGCCGACTGGGGCCAGGAGAAGTTCCGCCAGGTCCTGGAGGACGAGTACCTCAAGCGCAAGCTCGTCGACGGCCCGGCGCCCGCCCAGCCGGTGGCCCGCTGGCGCGACCACGTCGGCGTCCACCGCCAGCAGGACGGCCTGTTCTACGTCGGTTTCGCACCGCGCGTCGGCCGTGTCGACGGCACCACGCTCACGAAGATCGCCGAACTGGCGCAGGCGCACGGCTCGGGCCGGCTGCGCACGACGGTCGAGCAGAAGATGATCGTGCTCGATGTCGAGGAAGGGCAGATCGATTCCCTGGTGGAGGGCCTGGAGGCACTGGGTCTCACCGCCAAGCCGTCCCCCTTCCGGCGCGGCACCATGGCCTGCACCGGCATCGAGTACTGCAAGCTCGCGATCGTCGAGACGAAGCAGCGCGGCATCACGCTCATCGACGAACTGGAGCGCCGCATCCCGGAGTTCGACGAGCCGATCACCATCAACATCAACGGGTGCCCGAACGCCTGCGCCCGTATCCAGGTCGCGGACATCGGTCTCAAGGGCCAGTTGGTCCTCAACGACCAGGGCGAGCAGGTCGAGGGCTTCCAGGTGCACCTCGGCGGCGCGCTCGGCCTGGAAGCCGGTTTCGGCCGCAAGGTCCGTGGCCTGAAGGTCACTTCGGAGGAACTGCCCGACTACGTCGAGCGGGTCCTCACCCGGTTCCAGGAGGAGCGCGAGGACGGCGAGCGCTTCGCCGCCTGGGCCACGCGTGCCAGCGAGGAGTCCCTCACGTGAGCGAGCGAGCGGCTCCCTTCTACTGCCCCTACTGCGGCGACGAGGACCTGCGTCCCAACGAGCAGGGCCATGGCGCGTGGGAATGCGCGGCATGCAATCGGGCCTTTCAGCTGAAGTTCCTCGGGCTCCTCGCCCGGGGGCTCCGGCAGACCGACGCAGGGGGAGACGAGATATGACGACGACTCAGAAAGCGCGCCCCACCGACGACTTGAAAGCCCTGGCCGAGCAGGCGGGCCGTGACCTGGAGGACGCCTCCGCGCTGGAGATCCTCCAGTGGGCGGTCGCCACCTTCGGCAAACAGTTCTGCGTGACCTCCTCGATGGAGGACGCGGTGGTCGCCCACCTCGCCTCCCGCGCGATGCCCGGCGTCGACGTGGTGTTCCTCGACACCGGCTACCACTTCCCCGAGACCATCGGCACCCGCGACGCCGTCGAGGCCGTGATGGACGTCAACGTCATCACGCTCACCCCGCGCCAGTCCGTCGCCGAGCAGGACGCCGAGTACGGCCCGCAACTCCACGACCGGGACCCGGACTTGTGCTGCAAGCTCCGCAAGGTGCAGCCGCTGGAGCAGGGCCTCACCAAGTACGCGGCCTGGGCGACCGGACTGCGCCGCGACGAGTCCCCGACCCGGGCGAACACCCCGGTCGTCGGCTGGGACGAGAAGCGCCGGAAGGTCAAGGTCTCCCCCATCGCCCGCTGGACCCAGGACGACGTGGACGCGTACGTCGCCGAACACGGCGTCCTCACCAACCCGTTGCTGATGGACGGCTACGCGTCCGTCGGCTGCGCGCCCTGCACCCGCCGGGTCCTGGAGGGCGAGGACGCACGCGCCGGCCGCTGGGCGGGGCGCGGGAAGACCGAGTGCGGGCTGCACGAGTGACCGCGGCCACGCCTTCGACGCGGGTGCCTTCGACACCGACGCATGTGCTTTCTACGGATCAGGAGAACCAAGTGACGACCGGAGCCACCGTCTGGCTCACGGGTCTGCCGAGTGCCGGCAAGACCACCATCGCGTACGAGCTGGCAGACCGGCTGCGCGAGGAGGGCCACCTCGTCGAGGTGCTCGACGGCGACGAGATCCGCGAGTTCATCTCGGCGGGCCTCGGCTTCTCCCGCGAGGACCGGCACACCAACGTGCAGCGCATCGGCTTCCTCGCCGAGCTGCTCGCCCGCAACGGCGTCAAGGCGCTCGTCCCGGTCATCGCCCCGTACACCGACAGCCGCGAGGCCGTCCGCAAGCGGCACCAGGAGAGCGGCGCCGCCTATGTCGAGGTGCATGTGGCGACCCCGGTCGACGTGTGCTCCGTACGCGATGTGAAGGGTCTCTACGCCAAGCAGGCCGCCGGTGAACTGACCGGGCTCACCGGGGTCGACGACCCGTACGAGGAGCCCGAGTCGCCCGACCTGCGGATCGAGTCGCAGCACCAGACCGTGCAGGAGTCGGCGGCGGCTGTCCACGCGCTGCTCACCGAGAGGGGACTGGCATGACGACGACCGTTGCCAAGACCGACGGGGATACGGACACGCCGTACGCCCTCTCGCACCTGGACGCTCTCGAGTCCGAGGCGGTGCACATCTTCCGTGAGGTGGCGGGCGAGTTCGAGCGGCCGGTGATCCTCTTCTCCGGCGGCAAGGACTCGATCGTCATGCTGCACCTGGCGCTGAAGGCGTTCGCGCCCGCGCCGGTGCCCTTCTCGCTCTTGCATGTGGACACCGGACACAACTTCCCCGAAGTCCTTGAGTACCGGGACCGTGTGGTCGCCGCACATGGACTCCGCCTCCATGTGGCCTCCGTACAGGACTACATCGACCGCGGTGTGCTGCGCGAACGCCCCGACGGGACACGCAACCCGCTCCAGACCGTCCCGTTGACCGAGAAGATCCAGAGCGAGAAGTTCGACGCGGTCTTCGGCGGCGGACGCAGGGACGAGGAGAAGGCCCGGGCGAAGGAGCGGGTGTTCTCGCTGCGCGACGAGTTCTCGCAGTGGGACCCGCGCCGGCAGCGGCCCGAGCTGTGGAACCTCTACAACGGCCGGCACGCCCCCGGCGAACACGTCCGCGTGTTCCCCCTCTCCAACTGGACCGAGCTGGACGTCTGGCAGTACATCGCCCGCGAGGGCATCGAACTGCCCCAGATCTACTTCGCGCACGAGCGTGAGGTGTTCGCGCGGGACGGCATGTGGCTGACCGCCGGTGAGTGGGGCGGGCCGAAGGCGGAGGAGACCGTGGAGAAGCGGCTCGTCCGGTACCGGACCGTGGGCGACATGTCGTGCACCGGTGCCGTGGACTCCGACGCGGTGACCCTGGAGCAGGTCATCACCGAGATCGCCGCCTCCCGGCTGACCGAGCGGGGCGCCACGCGCGCCGACGACAAGATGTCCGAGGCCGCGATGGAAGACCGCAAGCGCGAGGGGTACTTCTAGACATGAGCACCATCACGACCGAGGAGCTCTCGGCCACCACGCTGCTGCGGTTCGCCACGGCGGGCTCCGTCGACGACGGCAAGTCCACGCTCGTAGGACGGCTGTTGCACGACTCCAAGTCGGTGCTCACCGACCAGATGGAGGCCGTGCAGCGGGTGTCGGCCGACCGCGGCCAGGACGGTCCCGACCTCGCGCTGCTCACCGACGGTCTGCGGGCCGAGCGGGAGCAGGGCATCACCATCGACGTGGCGTACCGCTACTTCGCCACGCCCCGGCGCCGGTTCATCCTCGCCGACACGCCCGGTCACGTGCAGTACACCCGCAACATGGTGACGGGTGCCTCCACGGCCGAGCTGACGGTGATCCTCGTCGACGCCCGCAACGGTGTCGTCGAGCAGACCCGACGCCACGCGGCGATCGCCGCGCTGCTGCGTGTCCCGCACGTGGTGCTCGCGGTCAACAAGATGGACCTGGTCGAGTACAAGGAGTCCGTGTTCGCCGCGATCGCCGAGGAATTCACCGCGTACGCCAGCGAGTTGGGCGTCCCGGAGATCACCGCGATCCCGATCTCGGCACTGGCCGGGGACAACGTGGTGGACCCGTCCGCGAACATGGACTGGTACGGCGGGCCGACCTTCCTGGAGCACCTGGAGTCGGTGCCGGTCGCCCACGACCTGACCCACTGCCACGCGCGGCTGCCCGTGCAGTACGTGATCCGCCCGCAGAGCGCCGACCTCCCGGACTACCGGGGGTACGCGGGTCAGATCGCGGCCGGTACCTTCCGCGTCGGCGAGGCCGTGACGGTCCTGCCGTCCGGGCGGGCCACGAAGATCTCCGCCATCGACCTGCTCGGCAAGCCGGTCAGGACCGCCTGGACCACACAGTCGGTGACCCTCCTGCTGGAGGACGACATCGACATCTCGCGCGGCGACCTCATCGTGCCCAGCAAGGACGCCCCGGCGACCACGCAGGACATCGAGGCGACCGTCTGCCATGTCGCCGACGCGCCGCTGACCGTGGGCCACCGGGTTCTCCTCAAGCACGGCACCCGCACGGTGAAGGCGATCGTCAAGGACATCCCGTCCCGGCTCACGCTCGACGACCTGTCCCTGCACCCGCATCCGGGACAGCTCGTCGCCAACGACATCGGCCGGGTGAAGATCCGCACCGCGGAGCCGCTGCCGGTCGACTCGTACGCCGACTCTCGGCGCACGGGCTCGTTCATCCTGATCGACCCGGCGGACGGCACCACGCTCACCGCCGGCATGGTCGGCGAGTCGTTCGCGGCGCCGGAGCCGGTCAAGGACCCGTCCGACGACGACGGTTGGGACTTCTGACATGACGTCCATGGACTTCTACTCCACGTTCGCGAAGGAGGGCGGCCGCGTCGGCAGCGGCGCCCTCGGCAGCGGGCAGGGCGGGGTGGCGCGATGTGCGTGCTGACGTACGCGCACCGCTTGCGCGCCCAGTCCCCCCACCCGCCGTCCCGGACGCGACGAAAACGAAGACCTGCCGACCTCCCGGCCACGAGCTGAGACCGTGACCGCCGGGCCAACGAGAGGAACACCTCCCGTGCCTGCCAACCGCTCGACATACCTGCGTCGCGGCATAGCCGTGATCGCCGCGCTCCCTCTGCTCACCCTCGCCGCCTGCGGTTACGGGTCGGACTCCAAGAGCACCAACTCCAAGGAGAAGGTCGCCGCCGGGTCCTCGAAGATCGAGGGCCTCGACACCGTGAAGATCGGCTACTTCGGCAACCTGACCCACGGAACCGCGCTGGTCGGCCGTGAACAGGGCTTCTTCCAGAAGGCGTTGGGCGCCACCAAGGCGTCCTATGCGACCTTCAACGCCGGACCGTCCGAGATCGAGGCGCTCAACTCGAACTCCATCGACATCGGCTGGATCGGCCCCTCCCCGGCGATCAACGGCTACACCAAGTCCGACGGCAAGAGCCTGAAGATCATCGGCGGTTCGGCGTCCGGCGGCGTGAAGCTGGTCGTCAACCCGAAGAAGATCAAGTCCCTGAAGGACGTCAAGGGCAAGAAGATCGCGACGCCTCAGCTGGGCAACACGCAGGACGTGGCGTTCCTCAACTGGATCGCGGACCAGGGCTGGAAGGTCGACGCGCAGAGCGGCAAGGGCGATGTGACCGTCGTCCGCACCGACAACAAGATCACCCCGGACGCCTTCAAGGCCGGTTCGATCGACGGCGCCTGGGTGCCGGAGCCGACCGCGTCGAAGCTGGTCGCCGAGGGCGGCAAGGTGCTGCTCGACGAGTCGACGCTGTGGCCCGACAAGAAGTTCGTGATCACGAACATCATCGTGTCGCAGAAGTTCCTGAAGGCGCACCCGAAGGTCGTCGAGGCCGTCCTGAAGGGCTCGGTCGCGGCCAACAAGTGGATCAACGCCAACCCGACGGAGGCGAAGGCCGCGGCGAACAAGCAGCTGGAGGCCGACTCCGGCAAGGCGCTGCCCGCCAACGTGCTCGACCCGGCGTGGAGTTCGATCCAGTTCACCAACGACCCGCTGGCCGCCACCCTCAGCTCCGAGGCGGAGCACGCGGTGAAGGCCGGTCTGCTGGAGAAGCCCGATCTGAACGGCATCTACGACCTCACGCTGCTCAACAAGGTCCTCAAGGCGGACGGCGACAGCACGGTCGACGCCGCCGGCCTCGGCACGAGCTGACCGAGGGATCCCGATGACTTCCCAGGAGGTGACGACCATGGCCACGACGTTCGCCAAGGAGACCACCGCGTCGGTCGAGTACGCGGCACGCCTTGAGCATGTCTCGAAGTCCTTCGCGACACCGGGTGGGCAGCAGCTCGTCCTGGACGACATCACCATCGATGTCGCGCCCGGCGAGTTCGTCACCCTCCTGGGGGCCTCGGGCTGCGGCAAGTCCACCCTGCTGAACCTGGTGGCGGGCCTCGACAGGCCCAGCACCGGGTCCATCACGACGGACGGCCGCCCCGCGCTGATGTTCCAGGAGCACGCCCTGTTCCCCTGGCTCACCGCGGGCAAGAACATCGAACTCGCCCTGAAACTCAGGGGAGTTCCGAAGGAGGAGCGGCGCGGCAGGACCGAGGAGCTGCTCGAACTGGTCCGGTTGCAGGGCTCGTACGGCAAGCGCGTGCACGAACTGTCCGGCGGTATGCGCCAGCGGGTCGCCATGGCCCGCGCGCTCGCGCAGGAGAGCCGCATCCTGCTGATGGACGAGCCGTTCGCGGCGCTGGACGCCATCACGCGGGACGTCCTGCACGACGAACTGACCCGTATCTGGGGCGAGACGGGACTCTCCGTCCTGTTCGTCACGCACAACGTGCGGGAAGCGGTGCGGCTCGCCCAGCGGGTGATCCTGCTGTCCTCCCGGCCCGGCCGGATCGCCCGCGAGTGGACGGTCGACATCCCGCAGCCGCGCCGCATCGAGGACGCGCCCGTGGCCGAACTGTCCCTTGAGATCACCGATGTACTGCGTGGGGAGATCCGCCGTCATGGCCAGCAGTGAGACGAAGACGACGGACCCGACCGGAGAGGCGGCGGGCACCCTCGGACAGAACATCTCCGTGGAAGCCGGTCTGGACGCCCTGGACCGCGTCGTCACCAGCCGTCCGACCTTCCGGCAGACGTTCGTCAGCAAGATCTTCCCGCCGATCGTCGCCCTCGCGGTGGTCATGGTCGTCTGGTTCGTCCTGACCCCGATCGTCGACGACCCGAGCAAGCTGCCCTCACCGGGCGCCGTGGGAGGCGAGTTCAAGGACGCCTGGCTGAAGGGCGATCTCCTCGGCTACATCTGGACCAGCGTCTCGCGCGGTCTGCTGGGCTTCTTCTTCGCGCTGCTGATCGGCACCCCGCTGGGTCTGGTGGTGGCGCGGGTGAAGTTCATCCGCGCGGCGATCGGCCCGATCCTGTCCGGGCTCCAGTCGCTGCCGTCGGTGGCCTGGGTGCCGCCGGCCGTGATCTGGCTGGGTCTGAACAACTCGATGATGTACACGGTGATCCTGCTCGGCGCGGTCCCCTCGATCGCCAACGGCCTGGTGTCCGGCGTCGACCAGGTGCCGCCGCTGTTCCTGCGGGCGGGCCGCACGATGGGCGCGACCGGCGTCAAGGGCATCTGGCATGTCACGCTGCCGGCGGCGCTCCCCGGCTATGTGGCGGGCCTGAAGCAGGGCTGGGCGTTCTCGTGGCGCTCCCTGATGGCGGCGGAGATCATCGCGAACTTCCCCGATCTCGGCGTGGGTCTGGGCCAGTTGCTGGAGAACGGCCGCACCGCCAGCGACATGGCGATGGTGTTCGAGGCGATCGTCCTGATCCTGTTCGTCGGTATCGCCATCGACCTGCTGCTCTTCAGCCCGGTGGAGCGGTGGGTGCTGCGCAGCCGGGGTCTGCTGGTGAAGAGCTGAGCTGAGTCCCATGCAGCAGAGGCCGGTCCTCCTCGTCATCGCCCACGGCAGCCGTGATCCGCGGCACGCCGCGACCGTCCACGCCCTCGTGCGCCGGGTACGGTCGCGGCGGCCCGGGCTGCGCGTGGAGGTCGGCTTCCTGGATTTCAACACCCCTTCCGTGCAAGGGGTGTTGGAGTCACTCGCGGCGGAGGGCGTGCGGGACGTCATAGCCCTCCCCCTGCTCCTGACCCGCGCGTTCCACGCGAAGGCCGACATCCCCGCGGTCCTGCGGGACGCGCCGCCGCGGCTGCGGATCAGGCAGGCGGAGGTCCTGGGCCCGTCCCCGCTCCTCCTCCACGCCCTCGAACGACGGCTCTACGAGGCCGGGTTGACGCCCGCCGACAGGTCCTCGACCGGGATCGTGCTGGCCTCGGCGGGGTCCACCGACCCGGAGGCGATGGCGGTGATCACGGACATCGCGCGGACGTGGGAGCGTTCCGGCTGGTGCGTCGTGCGGCCCGCGTTCGCCTCCGCCGCCCTTCCGCGCACTCAGGACGCGGTACGTGAGCTGCGCGCGCGGGGGGTGCGCCGGGTGGCCGTCGCCCCGTACGTCATCGCGCCCGGGCGGCTGCCGGACCGTATCGCGGCGGGCGCGGCCGAAGCGGGCGCGGACGTGCTGGCCGATGTGCTCGGCCCCGCCCCGGAACTGGCCGCTCTCCTCCTGGACCGCTACGCGGCCGCGGCGCGCGACCGGTACCCGGCCATGGCCTGACGGTTCCACCGGCCGGCCGGACGGCCCGCGTCACCAGACGTGAGCACCTGAGCCGGGACGCTTCCCGTGAGCCGTATGCACATGGCTGCCCCGACCTGCCCCGATTCCTGAAAAACCGTCTCCCCGGGGCCCCGGATCTGCTGGGATGGTTCCTCGCGGAGCTAGCGGGGGAGCAGTACACGTGGCGGGTCGTGACTTCGGGCATCATCTGGGGCTGCCCCGGGCACTGTCCGGGCTGCCGCTGAGCCCCTTCGTCGCGGCCTACGGCGACCTCGTCGCCGCCCAACACGGCCTGGGCTTACGGCACTTGGGCGAGGTGCTGCTGCCGCCCGGTGTCGGTGGGCTCGGCGTCCTCGACGGGGTGTACGTGCCGTCCGGCGGGCGCGGTCGCCGTCGGGTGGACGTTCCGTTCCTGGAGGACCTCGCCCGCGCCCCGGCCCCGGCCGCCGGACTCGCCGGACTGCTCGCCGAGGCGCAGCGGCGTGATCCGCAGGCGGTCCGCAGGGTCGTGCTGTACCAGCTGATAGGACTGCTTCAGGACCGGCCGGTGAAGGAACGCCCGCACACGGCTGCCCAGTTGGGGGTGCACCCCGACGAGGTCGCCGGGCTCGTGGCGGCGGCCCGCCTGCGGCCCGCCCTCGACCGGCGGGAACGCCAGGCCGCCGAGTCCCTCGCCGGAGCGTGGGAACAGCACCGGCTGCACCGGGTCCGCACCCTGCTGGAACGGCTGCCGCACGGCACCGACGACCCTGCCTTACGGTCGCTGCGGACCGAGTCGGCCGCACGGTTCGCCGTGGTCGACGGGGCGTTGCTCGCGGCGCGGCGGGCCGAGGACGACCGGGACGCGGAAACCGCCGGTGCGGAGTATCTGCGCGCGCTGCGTGAAGTCACCGACGACCGGCGGGCGTTGCGCGGACTGGTGCGGGTGCACCGGCCGCGGGCCGGTGAGCCGGCCGCCCTGGACGCCGAACTCGGCCTGGACCACGTGCGGTTGGCCTGGGACGAGGCGGGCTCGGACGGTGACTGGCGGCTGCTGTGTCTGTACCGCGACGAGCGGGGTGCGCCGACCGTGCGTGAAGTGGCCGCGCGTGACGAGGCGTTGGTGCTCGGGAGTGCCGTCCGCTACGCCGCCCTTCCCCTGCGGGACGGGCTCGTGGACGGCCCGCCCCTCGTCTCGCACCGGCTGCTCGTCACCCCGGAGGTGGAAGGGCTCACCCTGACCGACGGGCCGGAGCGGATCGAGGGCACCTGGAAGCGCCCGCCGGGGGCCGCGGACGTGACGGTCGAGCGCACCGGACCGGACGCCACGGCCGAGCAACTCACCCTCCACGCCGAGGGGTTCACCGCGACGGGCCTGCCGCCCGGCCGCCACACCGTCCGCGTCGTCTGCCACTACCGCTCCCCCGGCCGACAGCCGGTCGCCTCCCCCGGCGTCCGCACCACCCGTACCGTCCACCCCTGGCCCTCTCCCGTACGCACGCTCACCGCCCGACCCGAGGGCGAGACCGTCCGGTTCGCCTGGAGCGGCGCCGAGGACACGGACGTACGGCTGGTGGAGTGGCCCGGTGAGCCCCCGGCCCCCGGCACCGAACTGCACACGCGGGACCTGCCGGCCGGGATCGGCTGGCCCGAGCGGGACGGCGCGCTGTGTCCGCCGCCCGGCGTGAGTGTCCGGGTCGCCGCCGTCGCCGTCCTCGGGGAGCGGGCGCTGGCCGGTCCCGGGGTCGATGTCGAGGTGCTGCGTCCGGTGACCGGGCTCGCCGCGCGGCGGCTGCCGGGCGGCGAGGCGGAGGTCTCCCTGGACTGGCCCGGTGACACCCCTCATCTCAGGGTGAGTTGGGACACCGGTGAGCGCAGTCTCACCGCGCACGCCTACCGGCGGGGCGGGCTGCGGCTGCCGGTGGGGCCGCGGGCCGTACGCGTCCGGGTCGCCGCCGCTCCCCATGTGCCCGGCGCCGTCGTCGTCGTACCGGATTCGGCCGAGGTGCTGCTGCCGCCCGACACGGCCATCGGCTATCAGCTGGTGCGTGCTCCGCGCCGGTTGCTCGGCCGGGGGCGGCCGCCGCTGCTGCGGGTCACGCTGTCCACGCCGGAGGGCGGGGACCACGACGACGCCCCGGAGTTCGTGTGCGTCGCGCGCAGCGGCACACTCCGGCCGCGCAGCGCGGCCGACGGCACGACCCTGTTGCGCATCCCCGGCACCGACCTGCTGCGACTCGGCACGGTGGAGCAGGAGTTGCCGGCCGCGCCCTGCCCGGCGCCGTACACCTTGCGCGGCTTTCTGCTGGGCGAGCACGCGGCCTCGGTACGACTCGAAGAACCCTCCCCCGCGACCCTGGTGGTGCGCTGAGCCATGACGACCGTCATCTGCCCCTACTGCTTCGCCCGTACCTCGGCGGCCAAGCTGCCCTACCGGTGCCTGATGACCCCGAGCGGGGTGCGCGGGGGCACGCCCTGCGGGCCCGAACGGGACGACGTCTGGGCCGGGTTCGTGGGTCCCGGCGTGAATCCGGCGGCCCTGATGCGGGGTCCGGTGTTCGCCCCGGCGCGCGGGATGGCCGCGCTGGCGTCCGGGCTGCGCGGCGGCTCCGGCAGCAGCGTGCCGTGCCCGGACTGCGGGGTGACCACCACGGTCCGCGTCTGCGCTTCCTGCCACAGCGACCTGCCCAGTGACTACTGCGACCAGGACAGCCGCATCATCGCGCTGGTCGGCGCGAAGGCCTCCGGCAAGAGCACCTATGTGTCCGTGCTGGTCAACGAGTTGAACCAGCGGGTCGGGCAGGCCTATCACGCCTCGCTGGCGGCGATGGGGCAGTCCACGCAGCAGCGGGACAGGGAGATGGCGGAGGATCTGTACGAGCGGCTGCGGCTGCCCGACGCGACCCGTCCGGCGGCGCTCGGCTTCAACGACCCGCTGCTGTACCGGCTCAGCGTGCCCCGCCGCAGCAGACTCGGCAACGGCACCCGGCACACCACCCTGGTCTTCTTCGACGCGGCGGGCGAGGACCTCGCGGGCGCCGAGGCCATGGACCGGTACACGCGCTATCTGAGCGCGGCCGACGGCATCGTCCTGCTGGTCGATCCGCTGCAACTCGGTTCCGTGCGCGACCGGTTGCCGCTCCAGGACAGTCCGCCGCTGCCCATGGTGGAGACACCGCCGCAGCAGATCGCCGCCGATCTGGCGGCCCAGTTGCGCGCCCACGGCAAGGGCGGTTCACGCGGCCGGGTGACCACGCCGATCGCGGTGGCCGTGACGAAGACGGACATGCTGAAGCCGCTGCTCGACCCGCACTCGCCGGTGCTGCGCAACGCCCCGCATCCGGAGGGAACGTACGACCAGGACGACCGGCTCGCCGTGCACGAGGAGATCCGGTCCCTGATGGCGGACTGGGACTCGGGGGCGCTGATGCGCCAACTGGAGCTGGACTTCGCGCAGTTGTCGATGTTCGGGCTGTCGGCGCTGGGTGCGCCGCCGCCCGCCGACGCGCCCGCGGACGTACCGAAGTCGGGGCCGCAGCCGGTGCGGGTGGAGGATCCGCTGCTGTGGCTGCTGGCGCTGCGCGGGGTGCTGCCGGTCCGTACCGCCGAGAAGGGGCGAGCCAAGTGACCCTGGCCCAGCTGCACTACACCTCGGCGCCGCCCGGCCCGGACGGCTCGGGCTTCCGGTTCACGGCGGTCAGCGCGGGCGTTCCGCAGGGGCTGCTGCGGGAGGCCGAGCAGCTCATCGGGTACGAGCCGCCGCGCGACTGTCCGGCCCGGCCCGACGCCGAACAGCTCAAGGGCTTCCCGAAGGCCTTCAGCTTCAGCGAACTCGCCGACGGCGGGCGGCTGTTGAGCCGCTCGGTGTACATCGGCGCCGACTACAGCGGGCGGTGGGGCAACTTCCACGCGCACGCCGTCCATCTGCCGTCCGGTACCCGGCTGCCGGACGGTGTGCTGCCCATCACCGCCTGGGAGTCCCCACGTTGGGCGGACGCGACGCCCCCGGACGGCAGGCCCGCGCCGGTCGACCGGATCGAGCCGTCCGGGCTGCTCCGCAAGGACTCGCTGGTCGCGTTCGCGGTGTCCCGGGCCGGGTGGCTCGCGCCGTTCTTCGCCGATCTGCGGGCGGTCGCCGCGGATCCGGGTGCCGGGCAGATCGTGCTCGTGGAGCACGACAGCGCCGACGTGGCCCAGTGGATCGCGCTCGCCTGCGCGGTCCTGCCCCGCGAACAGGCGCACCGGCTCACCTTCACGACGTACACCCGCCGCCCCCAACAGGCCCGCCAGCAGCTCGTCGGCGCGCTGCCGTCGTCCGAGTCGGTCGCCCACGACCACCGCTACCGCGTCCACGACTGCACGGGACAGCAGCAGCCGTCCGGGCCGGTCACGGACACCTGGGCCGAGGTGTGCGCCCGGATCTGGCGCGCGGGCCGGCCCGACCTGTTCCACAACACCCCGGACGACGTGGGCCAGTTGGCGGCCACCGCGCTGATCGCGGGTGTCGGCCTGCGCCCGGACGCCCGTGCGGCGGCGGCCCGTTGGGCGGCCGACAACGCGGGCGCGCTGCCGGACGAGACACTGACGGCGCTGGTCGCGGGGCTGTGCGCGGTACCGCCGGCGGGCTCGGGGGCAGCGGGCTACGAACGGTCCTCGTCGGCCGTCTGGGAGCCGCCGCAGAGCACACAGGCGGCACCGGGCGCCCGGGGTCCGGCGCACGACGAACAGGCGAGGCAGGGCCCCGGAGGCTCGGCGCGCGACGAACACGCCTCGTTGTCCGCCCTGGGTCCGGTCGGCGACGAACAGGCCGCGCTGGCCGCCCTGTTGGTCCGGTTGGACGGTCAGGTGCCGGCCGTCGTGTCGGCGCCGCTCGCCGCGCGCGTACTGGTGTCGGGAGTGCTCGGCAAGGGCCCGCTGCCCATGCTGCGGGCCGGCTCCCTGACCCCGCGCGCCCATGACGACCTGGCCCGCGATCTCGCCCCCGCCCTGCGGGCCGGCCTCGCCGACCCGGCACAACCGCCCGCCGGACGGCCGCTCGCGCTGCTCCGGGTGGCCGATCTGCTCGACATCGACTGCCACGATCAACTCCCCGAGCTCGCGGGGCGGTTGGCGCGGGAGCTGGTGAGCGACCCTTCGGACGGTCCGGCGGGCGCGTCCGAGCCGGACGGTGACCGCGGCCCCCTGCCCACCCCACCGGCACCCGGACAGCCCGCGCCCGAAGCCCGGCACGGCGGTGCCCGTCCCGCCGTGGGCTGCCCGCCCGCGCTGCTCGACGCGGTGCATGCCCACCCCGGGTTGCGGGTGGCGCTGTTCGCGTCGCTCAACGCGCTCGCCGCGGCCGAACCGCCGGCCGTGGCACGGGCGTTGACGGGGTCCGGGCTTCCCGTCGGTCTCCAGCCCGGTTTTCCGCATCTGCGGATGTGTGTGACGCCCGTCGGTCCGGGCGACCGGCTCGCGCGGTTCCGCGAGGTGCACCGCATCGCGGGCGTCTCGCCGCTCGCCGACCCCGCGGTCCTGCGTACCGCCCTGCATCTGACCTGGCCCGGCGAGTTGCCGACCGGCCTGGAGGCGAGCCTGCTGCTGAACGAGCTGGGGTCCGACACCCACCGCGCGGCCGGTACCCGGGACCTGCTGATCGACGCGGCCCTCGCCGCGCCGCCGGACGACCGTGACGTACCGGCGCTCGCGGTCGACCTGCTGCGCTGCTTCAGCACGGAGCTGCGGCCCGGGCAGCGGGCGGCGCTGCTTCTCCTGGAGTTCGCCGGGCTGTTGGGCACCTCGGGTGAGGGCGAGGAGTGGGTCACGAGGGCGCTGAACCTGAAGAACGGTGCCGCCGAGCCGGTGCCGGACACGGTCGTCGACCGGGTCTTCCAGGTCCTCGCGTGGCGGCTCCTCGAAGCGCAGGTGCCGACCACCGAGCTGTACGCCCTCGCTCGTTCGGGTGAATCCCAGCTCCTCGCGGCGTACGAACGGGCGGGCCGCTCGGACCGGGTGGGCGACCGGCTGCGCACTTCACCGGCGTATGTCGCCGCCCGGTTCTCCGACTGGAGCGCGTTCCCCGGAACCCATCCGGCCTGGGACGACATCCGGAACGCCCTGCTCACCAAGGTGCTGCGTCCGGTCGTACGGGCGCTGCCCGCCGAGGACCAGACCGAGGTCGAGACGGTGCTCGGACGCGCGGGCCGGGGCCGGCTCGACGCCTACCGCGCCTGGAACCGGCCCGGCGCCCTGGGGCGTCTCGCGGGACGGCTGTCCGGGCGCGGACGGCGCGCCGACCAGGCCGAGGTGTGGCCCGGAGACGTGGAACCGCCGACCGAGGGAGGCCGCCGATGAGCGCCGCCTCACCGGTGCTGATCCTGGCCGTCTGGACCGGGATCATCGCGGTCGGGCTGTGCCTGGGCCGGGTGCTGTGGGCGTTCCTCTGGATCGGCGCGCGGTCCGTGTGGCGCGGCCTCGGACCGTGGCAGCCGGGCCGCACCGACCAGCGGGTCCCGCTCGTCGGCGCGGGCGCGGAACCCGCCCATCTGGGCTACTACTGGCGGCAGTTGTGGGTGGACGCGTGGTCGGCCGCCGGCTACGGCATACGGGTCGTGTGGACGGCGTTCTCCGATCCGTGGCTGAACCGGATCGTACGGAACCTGTTCCTGGGACGTCACTCGTCCGGTATCCGCGGCCGGGCGCCGATCCACCGCTTCTGGTACAGGTTCCTCCTGGCGCCCGGCACCTTCGTGGGCGCCCTGCTCGGCGCGGTCCTCGCCACCGTCCTGCTCGGCGTGTCCCTGATGTTCTTCGGCCTGCTGGTCGGCCTGGTGTGGCTGGGCTGCGCGACGGCGGTCCCGGTGCTGCGCGGAGTGGAACGCGGCTGGGCGCTGACCCGCGGCATCCGCGTCAAGTGCCCCTACCCGGGCTGCTACCGCCCGGTCCCGCTGGCCGTGCACCGCTGCCCTGGCTGCCGCACGTCGCACGGTTCGCTACGGCCCGGACGGTACGGCGTGCTGGGGCACGGCTGTGTGTGCGGGCAGCGGCTGCCCACGACCCGGCTCGCGGGGCGCGGCAAGCTCACCGCGCTGTGCCCGCACTGCGACCGGGTGCTGCCCGCGACGGTCGGCACCACCCGCGTCGTGCACGCCCCGCTCGTCGGCGGCACCTCCTCCGGCAAGACGATGCTGATGGCGGCCATGGTCGAGGGCCTGCATGCCTGGGCCCGGCGCGGCGACCTGAGTGTCGAGTACGCCTCGGCCGACGACCGCCGTACGTTCAACGACCTCAACCAGGAGCTGAACAGCACCGGTTGGGCCCACGCCACGACCGGCGGCCAGCCGCGCGCCCTGATGCTGACGGTGTCCCGCGGCCGACGGCGCCGACTGCTCTATCTCTACGACCCGATGGGCGAGTCGGTGAGCGACGCCGAACGGGTGCGCGCCCAGCAGTACTTGGCGCACACGGACGGCGTCGTCCTGGTCGCCGACGTGCTGGCCGACCTGAAGGTGCGCGGGCGGCTCGGCGCCGAGGACGCCCGACGGGCGGGAGCGGCACGCCCGTCCACGCAGGGCCCGTGGGAGACGTACCAGCGGCTCACCGGCGAGCTCAACGCGCTGACCGGGCGGCGGCGCGGGCGGCTGTCCGTGGCCACCGTCGTCACCAAGCGGGATGTCCTGGACCAGTTGGTCACCCTGCCGGTGCCGGGGGCGCGGGTCGATTCCTGGCTGGCGGAGATCGGCCTCGGCGGACTCGTCCGGGCCCTCGGGCACGACTTCAAGGAGGCCCGCTACTGGGCGGTGAGCGCCCACGCGGCCACCGGCACCGCTCCGCTGGAGAGCGAGCAACGCCGGGCCGCGGAGCCGGTGTTGTGGCTGCTCGCGGCCTCGGGCCTGAAGACCGCGGCACTCAGCGGGGCATCCGCCGCCGAACCGGAGAAGAGGTACACCCCGGCATGACGAAGGTGACCCCGCCCATCGCGCACGGACGCCGGCTGCTGGCGGGCCTGTTCCTGGCCTCCCTGCTGCTCACGGCGGTCACCCTGGCCTACGTGGCCTATCTGTTCCTCCCCATCTCATAGAAAGGACACGGAGTGAGCGACATTCCCGGCGGGCCCATGGCGAACCGGCCGGTCCACTTCATCTGGCTGCTCGACTGCTCGTACTCGATGCAGGGTGACAAGATCGCCCAGCTCAACTACGCGATCAGAGAAGCGATTCCGGAGATGCGGTCGGTGGCCCACGACAATCCGGCGGCCCAACTGCTGTTGCGGACCGTCACGTTCTCCACCACGGCCCAGTGGCTCCATCAGACCCCGGTCCCGGTCGACGACTTCACCTGGCAGGACGTCGAGGTGGACGGCATGACCAACCTCGGCGAGGCCCTGCACGTGGTCTCGCGCGAGCTGCAGAGCCCGCCGATGCCGCAGCGCGCGCTGAAACCGGTGCTGGCGCTGGTGTCGGACGGCGGGCCCACGGACGACTGGCGGGCGGGCCTGAAGGCGATCGACGCGACACCGTGGGGCCGCAAGGCGGTACGGGTCGCGATCGCCATCGGCGGCGACGCGGACCGCAGTGTGCTCCAGGAGTTCCTGGGCAACCCCGAGTTGCAGCCGTTGGACGCCAACAACCCCAAACAGCTCGCGGCTGCGATCCGTTGGGCGTCGACGGCGGCGGTGAAGGCGGCCTCGCAGCCGGTCGCGGGCGACTCGTCCGGGCCGACCCTCACCAAGCAGCCGTACGCGCCGCCGGTCGTCGACGACGACGATGACGACGTGTGGTGACGCTCGGGGTGCGACGGTGGGAGACGCTGGCCGAGAGCGTGCAGGGCGTCGGAAAGAAGCGCAACCAGGACTGGTTCACGTGTCAGGGCAGCGGTTCCGGCGAGGACCCGCTGCTGCTGGCGGTGGCCGACGGACACGGCTCGGCCGCCCACGCCCGCAGTGAGATCGGCGCGCGCATCGCCGTGGACCGCTTCGTCGGCCGCGCCGAGCTGTTCGCCCGGGCGGCCCTCGACTGCCATGAACCGGGCCGCCTCGCCCGCCTGATGACCTACGCCCGCGACGACTTCCCGCGCGCCCTCGTGCAGGACTGGCGCGAGGCGGCCCTGCGCCACTGGGACCGCCACCGCCCGGTCGCCGACGCGGGCACACCGGAACCACGGCAGAGCGAGAAACTCCTGCTCTACGGCACCACGTTGATCGGCGCCGTCCTCACGCCGTGGCTGTTCGTGGCCTGGCAGATCGGCGACGGCGACCTCGCGGTGGTCGAGCACGACGGCACACTGACCCGGCCGCTGGCCCCCGCCGAGGAGGATCTCGGCGACGAGACGGAGTCGCTGTGCGGCCGGGAGGCGTGGAGCGCGGTGCGGATGCACTGGGCACCGGTGTTCGACCAGGCCCGCACACCGCGCCTGGTGGTGCTGTCGACGGACGGCCTGTCGAAGAGCTTCGCCTCGGCGGACGGCTACCGGCAGTTCGTGGCGGGCCTGGACGACCGGCTGGCGTCGGAGGGCACCGAGGGGGTACGCGACGTACTCCCCCAGTGGCTGGAGCAGGCCTCGAAGTACTCGGGCGACGACACGACCCTGGCGGCGGCGCTGCGGCACATGTCGACGGTGACGGGCGGCCCGCCGGACGTCCCTTCGGACATCCCCTCGGACGTCTCGCGGGACACCCCGACGGACATCCTGCCGGACACCCCGACGGACACCCCGCCCATGGACACGGAACGGAAGACGGAGACATAGATGAGCGGCATGCTCGACAGCGGTACGCGGCTGGCCGCGCAGAACGGCGATGAGATCCAGATCGTCGACATGCTGGGCGCGGGCGGCCAGGGCGAGGTCTACCGGGCCAGGACACCGAGCGGGGACAGGGCCCTCAAGTGGTACTACCCGACGTGCGCGACCATGGAACAGGAGGCGATCGTACGGGAGTTGGTGGACCGGGACTTCGACGACGACCGGTTCCTGTGGCCCGAGGCGTATGTGCCCGCGCACAAGAGCTCGTTCGGGTATCTGATGGGGCTGCGCCCGGACCACTTCAAGGGGCTGCCCGCGCTGTTCCGGCGTCAACTGCGCACCACACCGCGGGCGTTGCTTACGGCGTGCCTGTACACGGTGGAGGCGTACCAGGCGCTGCACTCGCGGGGCATCGCCTACCGGGACATCTCCTGGGGCAACATCTTCTTCGACCCGGACACGGGTGACGTGCTGGTCTGCGACAACGACAACGCGGTGGTGGAGGGGGACGTCAGCGGCATCTCCGGAACCATGGAGTTCATGGCCCCGGAACTGGTCCGCGCCGAGCCGGGCGCCCGCCCCGGCACCCAGTCCGACCTGCACTCCCTCGCCGTACTCCTGTTCATGTTCCTGATGAACCATCACCCGCTCAAGGGCAGGCGGGAGTTGGGCATCCACTGCCTCGACGAGGCGGCGGAGCGCAAGCTGTACGGCAAGAGCCCGCTGTTCGTCTTCGACCCGGCCGACGACTCCAACGCGCCCGACCCGATGGAGCACGCGACCGTGCTGGCGACCTGGAGCGCGGCGGCCGGGAAGCTCCAGGACCTGTTCCGGCGCGGGTTCACGGTCGGGCTGCACGACCCGTCGGCCCGGGTCCGCGAGTCGGAGTGGCGGGACGCACTGCGGGCCGTACTGGACTCGGTCGTGGAGTGCGCCTCGTGCGGCCGGCAGAACATGACGGAGCCGGGCGAGAAGCCGCCGCCCCGCGTCTGCTGGGGCTGCCGCACCCAACTCGTCCTGCCGCCCCGCCTGGTGGTGACCACTCCCCCGCCGCGCGCCGAGCACCACATCCGGCTGGGCCGGGCCGCCCGGGTACAGGCCCACCACCTCCAGCCTGAGCCGACCCGGCACGACTGCTCGGACGCGAGCCTGGTCGCCGAACTGGTCGAACACCCCTCGAAACCGGGCCGGTTCGGCATCGCCAACCGCTCCCGGCAGACCTGGACGGGGACCCGCTCCGACGGCACCTCGCAGCAGGTAGGCCCCGGCCAGACGGTGCCGCTGCGGTCGGGTCTCGAGCTGGACCTCGGAGGCGGGGCGCGGGCGGTGGTCAAGGCTAAGTGAGGCCCCGGGGCGCCCTGTTGAAGCGGGGCGCCCCTACGGCCTCACAGGCCGAGCGCGTGCTTCAGCTGCTCGACGAGGGCGAGCCCGCCGCTGCCGGCCCCGACGCCGATGGTGATGGTCTCCAGCGCGGCCCGGATACGGCCCCGGTTGGCGGCCCGTCCCTCCTCGCCCGCCTGGACCAACTCGCCCTGGATGACCTGTGCTTGAGGGACGAGGACCGGGTTCTCGCCGCGCATCCGGTCGACGAGCTGTTCGGCGAGGCGCAGGACGGTCGCGGAGTCCGTGCCGTTGTTCACGACGTGACCGTGGTCGCCGATGTGGCTGTTGGTGATGTTGCCGCCGCCGTTGAAGTTGAACGTGCTCATGTCCCGCTCCCCGTCCGTGTTCAGGGCTGTGGTGCCCCGCTCTGGCCCGAAGGCCCTTGGCCCTGTGGCCCGTTGTTGGTGACGTGGCCCTGGTTGCCCACGGCACTGTTGTGGATGTCCCCGGAGATGTTGTAGGTCTGCGTGCTGATGTTGGCCTGTGCCTTGTCGAAGGAACTGGTGTCGACGTGGTGGGCCTTGAGGAACTTCTCGGTGGCGACGAGCACACCGCCCTGGAGCCTGAAGAGGAAGTCCTGCGAGTCGATGCGCTCCGCGTAGCCCGCCTCGCCCCAGTCCCCGATCCGTTCGCGCAGGCTGTCGGTCGCACCGACGTCCTGGACGATGTGGTGGTCCAGGATCTCCCGCCGCCGCTCGGCCATGAACCTCGCGCGGTTCCGCCGCGCCCTGCGCAGCGCCCGCAACCGCCCGACGGCTCCCCTGAGTTCGGGCCAGGTACGCGAGTTGGCGTACCGGAAAAGGCTCCACCAGCGCTTGGAAGGCGTCACGGGCAGGTGGTCCACCAGATGGAAACGCCCGCTCAGCGGCGGGATCGCGTACGCGGCGACCTCCCAGGTGAGGCTGGGCCCGCTGAGGATCGCCCGCAGGTACATGGAGACGATGATCCGCCCGCCGTCACCGACCCGCTCCAGGCACAGATGGGTCCGCATCCCCGCACCCGGGCTCTGCACGCCCGCCTGCACCAGCTGGCTGGGGATCTTCGGAAGGGGGCGCGCGGTGCGGTCGGGCAGCAGGTCGGGAAGCATGTAGGCGTTGCTGCCGAGGACGTAGAGCCGGTTCTTGGTCCGCAGTCCGTCGAGCCCGGAGAGGGCCTCCATCTCCTTGGCCACATAGGTGTGGAGCTCGACGGCGTCGAAGGCCTGGATGGTGAGTTTGCCGCCCTGCGGCGCGTCGGCAGGCTTGCTGACGTCGATCGGCTGCCAGACGACTTCCTTGATCTTGCTGCCGCTGCCGACGAACGGGTTGGTGAGGGCCGCCGCGTCGGCGTACGGCAGCACGTTGGCCCGCTTGTTCGAGTGCTCCTGCAACCAGGTCTCCACCGCCGCGTCCACCGGTGGGGCCAGCGTCTCCACCTTGTCGGGGTTGCGGAACACCTCCTGTGCCGCCTCGCGGGCCCGAGCCTCCGCATGGTGGACCAGCCACCACGAGGCGCCGAGGACGATGACGGGCCCGTAGACGCCCACCAGGACGACCGAGCCGAGGCCCTTGGCGAGTCCCCAGACCGCCACCAGCAGTGAGGCGCCGAACGCCGCGCTCAGCCAGGCGAGTTGGCGGTCCAGGGCCGCGCGGCGCAGCAGGGCGGCGCGGGCGTGCCGGGCGAGCGCGACCAGGTTGACGCCGAGCGTGAGGCCCAGGGCGTTGAACCGGTCCCCGGTGAGCTCCTCGTCGACCTCGCGGGCGAACGCCTCGTCCAGATGGACCGAAGCGCACAGCCGTCGGGTGACCCCGTCCTTGCGGTACTGCGGCAACGACGGTAGGACTCTGCCCGCCACGGTGACCTGCCCTTCCGTCCGAACTCGCGCACTTCACCCTAGGGACAACAAGCCTGTTTTGTCCCGGAGTTCGGCGAGTCGGCGGGAACGTCAGCCGCCCATGGCCTGTTGCCCCGGGTTCCGTCCGCTGGACGCGAGGGCGCGTTCGAAGACGGGGGCGTCGTCCGGTACGGGTACCTGGTCGGCGAAGCCGTCGTACTGGCGGTAGAGGTCGCCGTGCTTCTCGACCACGGCGAGGACCAGGCGGGCCGCGCCGTCCGAGACCGTGTACCGCTGGCCGGTGGCGGTGGCGACGTCCCAGCCGTGGACGGCCAGTTCCTTGATGATCATCGAGGCGATTTCGTCGGCCGGCATCTTCGCCATGCCGAGGTCGACCTCGCCCTCCCACACCGCCGGGTCGGCCCAGGCGGCGACGGCCCGGTCCAGCTGGGCGGCGTACGCCTGTGCCCAGTCCGGGTCGGCGGTGAAGTCGCGCGCGGTCAGCTCCTCGGAGAGCTGTTCGCGCAGGGCGCGGTGCTCCAGGCCGTGCGAGGTGTAGAGGACCCAGTGGTTGACCATCGCGCGGACGTCCCAGTCGGGACAGTGCGTGGGGTCGTCGAGCTGGTCCGAGGTGACACCGCGCGCGACGCGGGCCGCCTCGGCAGCGCATTCGATCATGTACGGGTGCAGGTCGTGGTTGCTCATGCGTCCCACGCTAGGGAGCGCGCCGTCAGGACTCTTGAACAAACGCGACAGCGTCGTCGGCGAGACGGACCAGCTCGTCGAACGGCAGCGAACCGGGTGCCCGGCGCTCGCGCGCGAACTCGTTCGCGAGCCGTTGCAGCAGGTCGTTGAGCGGTGTCGGTACGCCGTGCAGCCGCCCCAGCAGCGCGATCTCGCCGTTGAGGTAGTCGGCCTCGATGGTGCCGGTGCCCCGGTTCAGGGACTGCCAGGAGGAGCCGCCGCCACGCGGGGCGCCGTCGATCTCCACGAGCTGGATCCTGTCGCCGCGCGCCGCCTTCTCCTCCTCGGCGCTCGCGTACGCGATTCCGGCCGCGTCGAGCACGGCCGCGCCCTCGGCCCGCACCCGCCGGTACAGCGCCAGGTTCTCCTCGGTGCCGCGGACCTCGGCGACCGCCTCGATCGCGTTGACGAGGTTGCCGAGCAGCTTGGCGTACTGCCAGCGCGTCACGTCCGCGACGACCGGCGCCTCGAACCGCGACTTCTCCAGGTCGGCGGCGATCAGCCGGGCGGTCTCGTCCGTGCCGTGCGGGTAACGGCCGAGGTGCAGGATGCCGGTGAGCGGGGCGCCCTCAGCGGCGACCACACCCGGTTCGACGAAGGTCGCGGGCAGCCAGACGCAGACGCCGTAGACCCGTCGGAAGCGGCGCAGCGCGAGCCGTTGGCTCTCCACCCCGTTCTGCGCGCAGACGACGGGGAGTCGCTCGGCGGCCGTGCCGCCGTCGGCGACCGGTGCCGGGCCCCAGAGCGCGAGCGCGGCCTCGCTGTCCTGTGTCTTGACGGCGAGCACGAGTACGTCGTCGGTCCTCAACTCGCCCAGTCCGGCAGGCCCTTCGACGACCGGCAGGCGATACGTCGACTCCCCGTCCGGCACCTTGAGCCGCAGCCCGTGCTCGGCCAAGGCCGTCCGCTGCGCACCCCGTGCGACCAGCACGACCTCGCGCCCCGCCCCGGCCAGCCGACCGCCGATGGCCCCGCCGACCGCCCCTGCTCCGATGATGATGTAGCGCATACCCAGGAGCCTCGCACAGCCGCGTGTAGCCGCCATTGACAATCTCGTGAACTCTCCACGGGGCCGATCGCGGGCGCCGCGCCGAGATCGCGCTCAACTACCGGTCAGCTCCACGAGTTTGAGGACCGTGTTCCAGTTGCGGCTCGTCGCGATCAGTCCCTTGTTCCGCCGCGGCCGGGACAGTTCCACGGCGAGCTTGGAGCGGCCGAGGCCGTCGGGGGCGTAGAGATACAGGGCGCGGTCGCCGAGGCGGAACTCCTCGGGGAGGTGGGCGGCTTGGTCGAGTTCCGCGAAGCGGTCCTCGGCGACCGGCTCCGAGAAGTAGGTGACGTGGAGTTGCTTGGCCTCCAACTCGGCGGCCGGGAAAGGGCAGTTGTCGGCGATCGCCTTGAGGTAGGCGTGGTCGCGGACGATGACGTCGACCGGGAAGCCGAACCGCTGCTCGATCGCCCGCGCGAGTTCCGCCGCGAGGGACTCCTCGTCGCCGTGCCCGCTCGTGAACACGGCCTGGCCGCTCTGCAGATAGGTGCGGACACCGTCGTGTCCGAGGCCTTCGAGGAGCGTGCGCAGCTCGGCCATCGGGAGCTTCTTGTTGCCGCCCACGTTGATTCCGCGCAGGAGCGCCGCATACGTCGTCGTCATCCGCACACCATAAAGCGGCCTTCGTGCCCCGTGGGGGTGGGCACGACGGCCGCTCCATGTGGTGTGCGGGTGTGCGGAAACTCTGGCGGATGAGGTGGCTCCGGATCAACACCTTCAGGCACACCTACCGACACCTGTGACTTGTTCAACAAGGTTTCGTAATAACAAAGCGGACCCCGGCCGACGCATCGGACACCCTGATCACCACCCCCGAGCCGCCCCGATAGATGTAAGGGGCCGCCGTCCTCCCCAGTGGTGAGGACCCGGGGTCCGTGCGGAGGAGCCGCTCGGCCGATACCTCACCGGTCAGCACGAGGGGACGTTCTTATTCCGCGCATACCTTCGAACCATGAGGTGGCGGCAGGGGGCTGGCACCGTGCACAAGGGGGCAAGCCCGTCATGGGGAACGGAGATTCGCGGGTACGGGGGCTCGCCGCCCGAGCCGGCGGCTGGAGCGCCCGGCACCGGTGGGCAGCGGTCGGCATCTGGATGCTGTTCGTGGTGCTGGCGATGGGAATCGGTTCGGCGGCGGGCCGCGTCGACGTCGACGAGAGCGACCAGCTGAAGGGCGAGACGCACACCGCCGCCACGATCATCGACGACGCCGGGATCAAGGAACCGGCCGGTGAGACCATCCTGATCCAGTCGAAGGACGCGTCGGTCACGTCCACCGACAGCGAGTTCCGCTCCACGGTCACCGCCGTCGTCAAGGCCGTCGAGGGGACCGGCCGGGTCACCGACGTGACCTCGCCGTACGACACGAAGACGATCTCCAAGGACGGCCGGAGCGCGCTCGTCCAGTTCGACATGCGCGGCGACGCGGACACCGCAGGCGACCGGGTGGAGCCGGTGCTGAAGGCCGTCGCCGGGGTGCAGGAGGACCATGGCTCGCTGCGGATCGAGGAGATCGGCAGCGCGAGCATGGCGAAGCAGTACAAGGACGCCTTCGGCAACGACTTCAAGAAGGCCGAGTACTCCGCCGTCCCCGTCGCCTTCGGCATCCTGCTGATCGCCTTCGGCGCGCTGGTGGCGGCACTGCTGCCGGTGGCTCTGGCCATGACCGCGATCGTGGCGACGATGGGCCTGATGGGCCTCGTCAGCCACGTCCAGCCGATGAGCGACACCGCCAACTCGGTCATGCTGCTTGTGGGGTTGGCGGTCGGCGTCGACTACTGCCTGTTCTATCTGCGCCGCGAACGCGAGGAGCGCGAGGCCGGCCGCGACGCCGGGGCCGCGCTGCGCATCGCCGCCGCGACCAGTGGCCGCGCCATCATCGTCTCCGGTGTCACGGTGTGCGTCGCGATGGCGGGGATGCTGTTCACCGGGCTCGCCGAGTTCGAGGCGATGGGCCTGGCCTCGCTGATGGTCGTCGCGGTCGCCATGGTCGGCTCGGTGACCGTACTGCCCGCGCTGCTCTCGCTGTTGGGCGAGCGGGTCGAGAAGGGCCGTATCCCGTTCCTGCGCCGGCGCGGCCGCCGGGGCAACGGGGAGAGCCGGTTCTGGACCGCCGTCCTGCGACGCGTGCTCGCCAAGCCCTTGGTCTCCGTCCTCGTGGCGACCGGCGCGCTGCTCGCGATCGCCGCTCCCGCGGTCGGCATGAAGACCGAGAACCTCACCCTGGACCAGGAGTTCGGCAACTCCCTGCCGATCGTGGGGACTTACAACCGCGTCAACGACGCCTTCCCGGGCGGCTCCGATCCGGCCGAGGTGATCGTCAAGGCGAAGGACATCAACGCACCCGAGGTCAAGCAGGCGTTGGCCGACTTCAAGGCGCGGGCGGTCAGTTCGGGTGCCTCGCGCGGCCCGGTCGACATCAAGCTGCACGACGCGCAGAACGTCGCCTTCGTCTACGTCCCGCTCGTCGGCGGCTCCGACCAGGACAAGGCCTCGAAGAGCCTGGTGAAACTGCGCGACGAGGTGCGCCCCGCCACCCTCGGCAAGGTCGACGGCGTCCAGGCCCCGATCACCGGGAACGTCGCGGGATCGAAGGACTTCAACGACCAGCTCCTCGGATCCGTCGTCCCGGTCTTCGCGTTCGTCGTGGTCTTCGCCTTCCTGCTGATGCTGCTCTCGTTCCGCTCGCTGACGGTCGCGATCACCTCGATCGTCCTCAACCTCCTTTCCGTGGGCGCCGCCTACGGCATCCTCGTCGCCGTGTTCCAACACGGCTGGGGCGCCTCGCTGGTGGGCGCGGAGGGCGTCGGCGCGATCGTCACCTGGCTGCCGCTGTTCCTCTTCGTCATCCTGTTCGGCCTGTCGATGGACTACCACGTGTTCGTCGTCTCCCGTATCCGCGAGGCGCGGCTGCGCGGCCGTACGACACAGGACGCGATCCAGCACGGCGTGGTCACCACGGCGGGTGTCGTCACCAGTGCCGCGGTCATCATGGTCGCCGTCTTCGCGATCTTCGGCACGCTGTCCATGCAGTCCATGAAGCAGATGGGCGTCGGCCTCGCCGCCGCGGTCCTCATCGACGCCACGGTCATCCGGGGCGTCCTGCTCCCCGCGGTGATGGCCCTGCTCGGCGAGCGCAACTGGTACTTCCCGAAGTGGCTCCACCGCCTTCCCGACCTCACGCACGACGAGTCCCCGGAGCCGGTCACCACGGCGGTACCGAACGAGGGAGAGCGACTGCGGGTCTGACTCCGCACCCTGAACTCCCCATGACTGAGGGCCTGTTGGTATCCCGGGGGAACCAACAGGCCCTCACCCATGTCCTACGACACCTCTTCTACGACGTCAGCTCCCCGTGCAGCCGTAGCCAGCGGTCCGGCGACACCTCGCCCACCAGGACGCGCGGATCGAGGCGCGCCGCCCTGAACGCGGCGTCCACGCGCCGTCTCGGGTGGGCCCGGCGCAGGGAGGCGTGCAGTGAGCCGCCCACCCCGGAGAAACCCAGCTCGACCAGGTGCCGCCAGGCGGACAGCGCGGCCGGTTCGAGGAGCGGGGTCCGGCGCCGTTCGATCCGTACGATCCCGGCGTCGACGCGCGGCACGGGGCTGAACCGGCGCCGGTCGACCCGCCCGGCCAGCCGCCACTCGTAGCGGGGCCAGCTGCGGACCGTCAGCAGGGTCCAACTGCCGTAGTCCCCGGTGCGTTTGCGGGCGTACTCGAGCTGGGTGAGCAGGGTGGCGTCGGTGAGGGCGGGGGCGCGCAGGCACCAGTCGACGATGTCGGCGGTGCGGGAGAAGGGCACGTTCCCGGCGACGGCGAACGGGGTGCGTGGGGGCCGGGCATCCATGAAGTCCCCGGCGACGACCCGTACTTGGGGTGTGGTGGAGAAGCGGGTGCGGAGCTTCGGTACGAGCCGGGGGTCGATCTCGTGGGCGTGGAGTTCCTGGCAGTGGGGTGCGAGCTTCGCGGTCAACGCGCCTTTTCCCGCGCCTACTTCGAGGAGGAGAGGTACCTGTCGTCCGTGCGGGACGGCGAGGCGGGCGACGTATTCGGCGGTGGCGCGGTCGGCGAGGAAGTTCTGCGAGAGCGCGCGGGAAACGTGGGTGGGGCGGGCCATGGCCTGCGGTCCTTGTCTTCCGTGAAGGGCATACGGGCAGACGAAGGCCCTGACCGGAAGAGCGGACGCGCGTGGCGGGTCGGCGGGAGTGTCAGCGGGCGTGTGCGCCCGGGCCGGTCAGGGCACCGGGGCTGCGGCGGATGCGGATCGCATGCGTGCAGCTCCGGTTGAGACCGGAGTTCACGATCGCGTTCGCGGCTGACATGTGGGGAACGCTAGGGGGTTCGGGTGGGGTGGGGCAACGGGGTTTTCGTGGTGGGGAGCGCCGTCCGGGGAGGGGGTGCGGTTTGGTGGCGTGTGCGGGTGCGTTGTGGCTTGTCGCGCAGTTCCCCGCGCCCCTGAAGGGGCGTCACCTCATCGTTGGTATCTCGCTAGCACCAAGTTGCCATCCTTCTGCAGGCGTTGGCGTAGTTCGGCGAGGGTGATTGCTCCGCTGTAGTACTCCTGGAACGCCGGGGTTGCCACCTTGTCCTTCCACTCCGGGTAGCCGCGTACGGACTTGGCGGGTGCGGAGACGAGGTCGGTGGCCAGTGCGGTGCCGGTGGACCAGTCGTCCTTGGTGGCGTGCAGGGCCGGGGCCTTGAGGGCCTGCGTGCCGGTGGGGAGCATCCAGTCGCCCAGGGCCAGTCGGACCATGTTCTTGGGCTGGAGGAGGAAGGCGATGAACTCGGCGGCCTCCTTCTTGCGCGGGCTGTCCTCGGCGATGGACAGGGTCTGCGGGCTGACGCCCTGAGTGAGGCCGTCGGCGCCGGCCGGGGCGGGCAGCACCTGCCAGTCGAAGCCCTTGGGCGCCTGCTGGGCGATCTGCTGCCGGTAGGAGAAGCCGAGCGGGATCATCGCGTACTTCCCGCCGAAGAACCCGGGGAGCGTGTCCGAGCCGCCGCTGCCGAGGGTGGTGGGTGAGGCGCTGCGGTCCACGTTCGCCTGGTCGTGGATCGTGCGCGGGACGACCTGGTCGGCCTTGTCGAAGCGGACGGTCACCTTGCCGTCCGTACCCCGGTGGAACAGCTCGCCGCCCGCCGACAGCGACAGGTTGAGCGTCGCGGACACCGGCTCCTTGAGCGGCCAGGCCACGCCGTACTTGCCGTCGCCGCTGAGCCGTCGGGTGATGTCCCTGAACTCGGGCCAGCTCCAGGGGTGTTCGGGGGTGGGGATGCGGACGCGGGCCTTCTTCAGCCAGGTCGCGTTGGCGATCAGCACCCTCGGTTCCTGGAGGAACGGCACGCCGTAGATCCCGTCCCCGAAGGTCGCCGTGTTCCAACTGCGCTGCGGGATATCGGACTTGAGCCGGGCGGGCAGCAGGTCCTGGAGGTCGGCGAGGTAGCCGCCGTAGGCGAAGTCCGCGAGGTCGTCGGAGGCGTCGTGGATGATGTCCGGCGCCTCACCGCCCTCGAAGGAGGTGAGCAGCTGGTCGTGGACGCTGTCCCAACTGCCCTGTACGTACTCGACCTTGACGTCGGGATGGGTGGCGTTCCACTCCTTCACCAGTTCCTTGTTGGCGGTGACGGACTCGTCCTGCCAGGCCAGGGACTGGAAGCGGAGGGTGATCCGGCCGTTCGCCGAGCCGTTTCCGCCGCCTCCTGTGCAGCCGGCGAGGAGCAGGGTCAGGGCGAGGGCGATGATCCATCGGGGTCGCATCAGCTCTTCACCGCCCCGGTCAACATGCCGCCGGTGATCCGCCGTTGGATCAGGGCGAAGACGATCAGGGAGGGCAGGGTCGCGAGGAACGCGGCGGCGGCCAGCGGGCCGAGGTCGGCGACGCCCTCCGCGCCGATGAAGTGGGTGAGGACGACCGGCAGGGTCTGTTTCTCCGGGGTCTTGAGCAGGACCAGCGCGAAGAAGAACTCGTTCCACGCGGTGACGAACGCGAACAGCGCCGTCGCCACGATCCCCGGCGCGAGCAGGGGTGCCGTCACCGACACGAGCGTGCGGAGCCTCCCGGCGCCGTCGACCGCGGCCGCTTCCTCCAACTCCGGTGGTACCGCCCGTACATACCCGACGAGCATCCACAGCGCGAACGGCAGCGACCACACGACGTAGACCAGTACCAGCCCGGCCAGGGAGTCGATCAGCCGCAGGTTCTTCAGCACCAGGAACAGCGGGATGATCACCAGCACGAACGGGAACGCCTGGCTGACCACGACCCACCCGGTCGCGGCCCGGGCGAGCACCGTCCGGCGCCGGGCCATGACCCACGCCATCGGGGTCGCGATCACCACGGCGATCAGCGCGGCCCCGAGCGCGGCGAGCAGGGAGTTCAACGCGGCGTGCAGCAGCGGCTGTTCGTCGAAGGCCTGGCGGAAGTTGGCGAGGGTGGGGTGCCTCGGGATCCAGGTGGGGTGCAGACTGCCCAGCTCGCGCGGGGACTTGAAGGCGGTGGAGATCAGCCAGACGAGGGGGAAGGCGAGGAAGACGAGATACGCGAGCAGGGCGACGTACTGTCCGGCGCGAGCCCCGGTGCTCGTCCTCATGCCCGAGGTGCCGCTGGTCCTCATGAGTCGTCCCCTCCCCGAAGCCGGCCTACGAGGAAGACGGCGAGGAGCACCGAGATCACCGCGACCATCACGCATCCCATCGCCGCCGCGTAGCCGAACTGGCCGTAGCGGAAGGCCTCTTCGTAGGCGAAGAGCATGGGCAGCCGGGTGCGGCCGCCGGGTCCGCCGTTGGTCAGGACGTAGACCAGGGCGAACGAGTTGAAGTTCCAGATCAGGTTGAGCGCCGTGATCGCCAGCGCGACCGGTCGGAGGGCGGGCCAGGTGACCGTGCGGAAGCGGCGCCAGGCTCCGGCGCCGTCGACCGCCGCCGCCTCGTGCAGTTCGCGCGGGGTGTTCTGCAGTCCGGCGAGCAGGGCGACCGTCGTCTGCGGCATGCCGGCCCAGACGCCGACGACGATCACGGCGGGCAGCGCGGTCGTCAGACTGCTGAGCCAGTCCCGGCCGTTCCCGAGGCCGAGGTCATGGAGGGTCTCGTTGAGGATGCCGGCGTCCGGGTTGTAGACGATGCGCCACATGATGCCGACGACGACCTCGGGCATCGCCCACGGGACGATCGCGAGCGCCCGGGCGAGCCAGCGCAGCCGTAGATCCTGGTTGAGGAGCAGGGCGAGGCCGAGGGCGAGCAGGAACTGGGGCACGGTCACCCCGACCGCCCACACCAGCCCGATCCGGAACGACTCCCAGAACAGCGTGTCGTGCAGCAGATCCCGGAAGTTGAGACCGCCGATCCACTGGGTGGGCGCGGTCCGGCCCGACTGGGAGTCGGTGAAGGCCAGCAGGACGCCGTAGAGGAGGGGTCCGACGCTGAGCACGAGGATCGGGATCAGGGCGGGCAGGACGAGGAACCAGGCCGCGTGGTCGGGAGCGCCTCGCCTGCGGCCCCGGCTGGGCGCGCGACTCGACGGCCTCCTCACCTCCGTCACCGATGTCATGGAATCAGCCCCTTTGCGCGGCCCGGTCGGGCCCCGTCATGGTCGTGAACACGTCGTACCTCGTCAAGGCACCTCGCACGCCGTCCCACCTGTACGAATGCGAGACTGGCCGTCGGATGGCGGGAACCCGACGCCGTACGCACACGCACAGGGATCACTCGGAGGCGGACGATGGACGAGGCACGGGCCCGGGACGTACTGGCCGCGGCGGACGTACTGCCCGGCACGGCACGGGACGCGCGGCTCCTCGCCCTCGGCGAGAACGCGGTGTTCGCCGCCGGTGACCTGGTCGTCAAAGTCGGCCGCGACGCCGAACTCCTCGACCGCGCCCGGCGCGAGCTGGACATCGCGCTGTGGCTGGCCGAGTCGGGCGTCCCGGCGGTGCGCGCCGCCGACCCGAAGGCGCACCTGGTCGAGGGGCACCCGGTGACGGTGTGGCACCGGCTGGCCGATTCCGTACGCCCGGCCGAGCCCCGGGATTTGGCCGAACTGCTACGGGTGGTCCACGCCCTCCCCTCCCCCTCCTTCGACCTCCCGCCCCGCGAGCTGCTGGGCGGTGTGGAGCGCTGGCTGCGTCTCGCCGGTGACGCGATCGACCCGGCGGACGCGGCCTATCTGCGGGAGCGCCGGGACGGTTTCGCGGCGGCTGCGGCCGCGCTCACGCCTCATCTGCCGACCGGCCCGATCCACGGCGACGCGCTGCCCCGCAATGTGCATGTCGGTCCGGACGGGCCGGTCCTGGTCGACCTGGAGACCTTCTCCGCCGACCTGCGCGAGCACGATCTGGTGGTGATGGCTCTGTCTCGCGACCGGTATGCCTTCCCGGCCCGGGCCTACGACTCGTTCACCGAGGCGTACGGCTGGGACGTGCGCGAGTGGGACGGCTGCGGGGTGCTCCGCGGTGCTCGGGAGACGGCCAGCTGCGCCTGGGTCGCCCAGCACGCGACGAGCAATCCCGAGGCGCTCGTCGAGTTCGGGCGCCGGGTGGCGTCCTTGCGGGACGGGGACGAGACGGTGCGGTGGTTCCCGTTCTGAGCGCCTGGTGATCCGGGGCTGCTGGGGATCCGGGCGGCTGCGGGCCCGTTGCGGCTGGTCGCGCCCACGCGGCGGAGCCGCATATCGATACAGCCCCGCGCCCCTTTCGGGGCACTTCCCCTCGGGGCGCTTTCGGAGCTCGCCGGGTCAGACTGTCTCGTCCTCCAGCTCGCGCAGCGGCCACGTGCCGTCGATCACCGCGTCCTGGTCGCCCTTGCGGCGCAGGAAGCTCTGGAAGTCCGCCGCCCATTCCGCGTACCACTCGATCTGGCGGCGGTGCAGTTCCGCCGGGCCGAGGGCCGCGACCTTGGGGTGGCGGTCGGCTATCGCGCCGGCCAGCCGGGCGGCGGCGAGGGCGTCGGCCGAGGCGTCGTGCGCGGAGTCGAGGACCACGCCGTACTCCTGGCAGACCGCTTCGAGGTTGCGCTTGCCGCGGCGGTAGCGGTCCACGGAGCGGTCGATCGTGTACGGGTCGATGACCGGGGCGGGCTCGGTGCCGCCCAGGCGGTCGCGCAGGGACGGCAGTCCGTGCCGGCGCAGCTCGGCGGAGAGCAGGGTCAGGTCGAAGGCCGCGTTGTAGGCGACGACGGGGACGCCCGACTTCCAGTACGTCGCGAGGACGTCCGCGATCGACTCGGCGACCTGGTCGGCCGGGCGGCCCTCGGCCGTGGCCCGTTCGTTCGTGATGCCGTGTACCGCGACGGCGTCCGCCGGGATCTCCACGCCCGGATCGGCCAGCCACTCCCGGCGGCCCATCGGCCGTCCGCCCCTGACCTCGATGACCGCGCCGGTGACGATGCGCGCCTCGCGCGGCTCGGTCCCCGTCGTCTCCAGGTCGAAGCCGATGAGCAGCTCCTGGTGCCAGGCCATGACGGCCCCCCTTCTCGGTGGTGCTTTCCCCCAGTGGTCTCCACGATCGCATGAGCCACTGACAATCCGATGGCCGCGTTCCGCTTGGCGCCGGAGCGGGCCGTGGGACAGGTCAGGACACCGGTCGCGAATCCGCCCACATCTGCTCGAACTCATCGCGGTAGGTGGGGAAAAGTGCGCTGTCATCCATTTCGTCGGACTTGACCAGCCGGCTGCCGTTCCGCAGCACCAGCACCGGCGCCTCCATGCCGCGGCTCCGGCGCAGATAGGACTGCACGACGGCTATGCCGTCCGAGCCGTCGCCGTCGACGAGGTACGCCGTGAAGCGGGGCGTCTCGTCGAAGACCTGGATCTCGAAGGCCGCCGGGTCGCGCAGCCGGGACCGCACCCGCCGCATGTGCAGGATGTTCATCTCGACGGCGCGGCTCAACTCGCCCCGCTTGATGCCGAGTTCACGCTCGCGCCGCTTCACCGCGCTGGAGGCGGGGTTGAGGAAGAGCAGCCGCGTCCGGCAGCCCGACTCGGCGAGGCGGACCAACCGGCGGCCGGAGAAGTTCTGCACGAGCAGGTTGAGGCCGATGCCGATGGCGTCGACCCGGCGGGCCCCGCCGAAGATGTCCTCGGCCGGGAACTGCCGCATCAGCCGCACCCGGTCGGGGTGTACGGCGACCACGTCCGCGAACCGGTCGCCGATCAGTTCCTCGACCGCGTCGACGGGCAGCCGGCGCGCCGAGGGCACGTCGCTGCCGGCGCCGAGGGTCTCCAGGAGTTTCGCGGAGGCCCGCTCGGCCTGGTTGAGGACGGCCTCGGACAGGGCGCGGTTGCGGGAGACGACGTTGCGGGTCACTTCCAGTTCATCCAGGGCGAGTTCGACGTCCCGGCGCTCGTCGAAGTACGGCTCGAAGCACGGCCAGTGCTGCACCATCAGCTCGCGCAGCTGCGGCAACGTCAGGAAGCTGATGACGTTGTCGTCGGCCGGGTCGAGCAAGTAGCCCTTGCGGCGGCTGACTTCGCGTACGGCGACCGCGCGCTGCACCCACTCCTGGCCGGCCGGCCCGGCCGCGGCGACCACCCAGTCGTCGCCGTGGACGGGTTCGTAGATAGGACGCAGTACGGCGGCCACGACGGCGCGCAGCCGCTGCTCGACCAGGTTCAGCCAGATGTAGGCGCGGCCGGCTCGCTGGGCGCGCGTACGCACCTCGCGCCAGGCGTCGGCGTCCCAGTCCAGCTCCGGACCGATGGAACCAGCCGCGTCCATCGGACGTGCCAGGGACACCGCGCCGGGCGGGACTTCTGCGGAGTTCCCCTCGTGACCCTCGTCACCAGGGGGCAACTCCAGCCCTCCCGAGCCCACCCGTGCACCGCCTTCCGCTCCCCCGAGCTCTCCCCAGTCTCAACGATCAAGGAAGGGTACTCCGGGACCGGTCGGCGGTGCAGCCGGATGGACAGGGTCGTTTCTCAACTTCCGCCGTTCACATTGCCGTTCTGGTTCGCGAGCGCCGGCGGAGTGAGCGGGTTCATAGCGGTGACGTCGCGCGGAGCGATCGAGAATCCCTGCCAGTGGACCGGCATCGGCTGCTGGTCCTCGTCACGGGCGATGTGGTGGAAGCCGACGTTCACCCAGACCACGGGGTGCGTGAGGGTCTGTCCGTTGACCCACTTGTCGACCTGCTTCGGGTGCCCCGCACCGCAGTTGGGCAGGTTGTCGCTGGCGAACTGCTCGCACTTGTTGTACTCGGTGAAGTACACGTCGTGCGTGGTGAAGCTGCGGCCCGGGTACTTGGTGCTGACGCCGGGGACTATCTCGTAGGACCGGGCGTGGTTGTCCTTGTTCTTGCCGGTCGCGCTGACGACGCGCCACCAGCGCATGTTCTTGGCGTCGCCCGCGAGTTCCTTGGTGACCTTGGTCAACGTGGTCTTGTTGGTGGGGGTGTTGGCGCCGCGCGGGGTGACCTTGGAGTCGTACTGCTCGATCCGGCCCTTGGAGGAGCCGTCGAGGGCGAAGTCCAACTTCCAGAAGACGTCGTGCTGGTGGCTCGTCGCGTACGCCTTGGCGCCCTTGCCGAGCGGCCAGCCGCGGCCGTCGCCCGCGTCGTAGTCGTAGGGCGAAAGGCTGCCGGTGGCACCGACGTTCATGTTGATGGTGCCGTCGTCCTGGAACCGCCACTCGGTGATGTACTCGTACCAGCCGACCTGGTTGACCGTGTAGACGAGGAAGTCCTTGCCCTGGGTCTGGAAGACCTTGTTGGCGCTGTCGCCCTGCATCCGGAAGGCGTGGCCGCGCGAACGGGTCGTCGTACAGAGGCCCTTGACGTTCGGGTGGGCCGGGTCCTGGGCGTCGGGGACCTTGACGGTCTTGATGGTGCCGCCGGGGCACTCGCCGGGCTGCATGTTCATCAGGCCCGTGCCGAAGCCGTACTGGGTGAGGTCGCTGTACTCGTTCTTGCCGTCGTCGTACGGGACATGGATCTGGGCGAGCTTCGCGTTGGCGAGCACCTTGATGGGGGTGGCCTGGCCGGGCGGCTGGTAGGAGATGTTCTCCAGGACGAGGCCGGCCTCGCGCTCGTAGTGCCAGCACATCCGCCAGGTGGTGCCGGTGGAGAGCTTCTGCTCGATGGTGTAGGCGGCGCTGCAACCGGGTGCGGCGGCGGCCGGGGCGGCCTTCGGCTGGGCGGCGGCCGGTCCCGCGCCGGCCGTGGCACCGGCGGCCAGGGTGGCGAGGGCGAGCCCGACGGCCCCCCGCCTGCGGGCACGGCTGATTCTGTTGACGCGCATGAAGAAGTGACTCCCTTACAGGAGAAGCAAGTTGGGACAGTGGACGAAGAACTGCGCGGTGGGCGCGGTCGGTTCAGCCGACGAGCTTGCCGACCTTGCGGGCGCTCAGGTCGATGACGAAGTCACGGGCGTCGATCCACGGCCCGTTCTTGACCTTCGGGAACAGCCGCACGCAGCGGTGGTCGCCGCACTGGTCGAGGACGCCGGACTGCGCCCCCGGAGTGGCCTTGTAGATCATGGCGGTGAGCAACAGCTGGTCGGGCGAGGTGAGTTCGTTGCCGGTGGCGTCCTTGTAGTCCGCCTTCAGGCCCGCGCCGAGCGGGCTGGCGAGCAGCAGCTCGGCCGCCTCGACGTCCTCGGCATGGCTCGCCGGCGGCTGCACTCCGTGCTGGGTACCGGTCTGCTCGACCTTGCCGGTGTCGAGGTTGACGGTCTTGGTGACGACCGTGTCGTCCTTGTAGTCGTAGAACGTCACGTCCGCGCGGCGGGGTGCGTCCGGGTTGTCCAGCTCGCTGGTCCCGGGGGCGGCGAGTTCCACGTCGAGGCGCTGCGGGCCGCGCTTGCCTTCCACGTTCTCACTGGAGTTGAGCAGCTGCTGGTTCACCGCGATCTGCTCGACGCGCTTGGTCTCGTCGTCGGTGAGCGGGTCGCGGCCCGTGCCCTTCTCGCCCTCGACGGGGGCCTGTTGCACGACACCGGGTGCCGCGCCCTGCCCGTCCGCCGCCGCCTGCTGCTGGGCGGACCCGGCCGCCTTTCCGGTGCCGCCCGACTCGTCGGCCCCCGCCGTGCCCGGCAGGGTGACGGCGACCATCACGGCGGTCCCGGCCACCGCTATGGCCGTACCCGCCACCACTTTGCCCAGGTGGCGGTGCACTGTCCTTCGCACTTTTCCCCCTACTCCCCCTGGGTCCTTCCCTGGACCGCCGGGAGTGGTGTGTGTCCCGCTTGGTTCGGGATACGGCATACGTCGTATCCACCGGTCATTTGGTAAGAGGGACGTAAGTCATAGGTGGTTCCCTCACTTTCGGGGAGACTCATGGCCAAGGCGCCCCGGTGGCGGGGCCCGGCTGAAAGAGTCGTGACCATGCAGGTCTGGCCTGGAGAGGCGTATCCACTCGGTGCCACGTACGACGGCGCCGGCACCAACTTCGCGGTCTTCACCGAGGCCGCGGACCGAGTAGAGCTGTGTCTGCTGCACGACGACGGCTCGGAGACGGCGGTGGAACTCCGCGAGAGCGACGCGTTCGTGCGGCACGCGTACGTGCCCGGCATCATGCCCGGACAGCGCTACGGCTTCCGCGCGCACGGCCCGTACGCCCCCGAGCGCGGCCAGCGGTGCAACTCCGCGAAGCTGCTGCTCGACCCGTACGCGAAGGCGGTCAGCGGATCGATCGCCTGGGGCGAGGAGGTGTACGGCTACCACTTCGACGCGCCCGACAAGCGCAACGACCTGGACTCGGCGCCGCACACCATGACGTCGGTCGTGGTCAACCCGTACTTCGACTGGGGCGACGACCGGCTGCCCCGGCACGGATACCACGAGACAGTGCTCTACGAGGCCCACGTCAAGGGCCTGACGATGCAGCACCCGGGGCTGCCGGACGAGCTGCGCGGCACCTACGCAGCGCTCGCGCATCCGGCGGTCATCGAGCACCTGGTGGAGCTGGGGGTGACCGCCCTGGAGCTGATGCCGGTGCACCAGTTCGTGAACGACCACCGGCTGGTCGACATGGGGCTGAACAACTACTGGGGCTACAACACGATCGGTTTCTTCGCCCCGCACAACGCGTACGCCTCCTGGGGCGACCGCGGCCAGCAGGTCCTGGAGTTCAAGTCGGCGGTGCGGGCGCTGCACGAGGCCGGCATCGAGGTCATCCTGGACGTCGTCTACAACCACACCGCCGAGGGCAACCACCTGGGGCCGACGCTGTCCTTCAGGGGCCTCGACAACCCCTCGTACTACCGGCTGACGGAGGACCCCCGCTACTACATGGACACCACGGGGACGGGCAACTCGCTGCTCATGCGGTCCCCGCACGTGCTCCAGCTGATCATGGACTCGCTGCGCTACTGGGTCACCGAGATGCACGTCGACGGGTTCCGCTTCGACCTCGCGGCCACCCTGGCACGGCAGTTCCACGAGGTGGACCGGCTGTCGTCGTTCTTCGACCTGGTGCAGCAGGACCCGGTGGTCTCCCAGGTGAAGCTGATCGCGGAGCCCTGGGACGTCGGCGAGGGCGGCTACCAGGTGGGCAACTTCCCGCCGCTGTGGACCGAGTGGAACGGCAAGTACCGCGACACCGTGCGGGACATGTGGCGGGGCGAGGGGCGCGCGCTCGCGGAGTTCGCGTCCCGGCTGACCGGCTCGTCCGACCTCTACCAGGACGACGGCCGTCGTCCCCTGGCGTCCATCAACTTCGTGACCTGCCACGACGGGTTCACCCTGAACGACCTGGTGTCGTACAACGACAAGTACAACCAGGCCAACGGCGAGGACAACCGGGACGGCGAGAGCCACAACAGGTCCTGGAACTGCGGTGCCGAGGGCGACACCGACGACCCGGCCGTCCTGGAGCTGCGCGCACGCCAGATGCGCAACTTCGTCGCCACCCTGATGCTGTCCCAGGGCGTGCCGATGATCAGCCACGGGGATGAGTTCGCGCGCACCCAGAGGGGCAACAACAACGCCTACTGCCAGGACAGCGAGCTGGCCTGGGTGAAGTGGCCCGAGGGCGACGCCGAGGCGTCCGGGATGTCGGCCTTCACGCGCGCGTTGGTGTGGCTGCGCAAGGAGCATCCCGTGTTCCGCCGTCGGCGCTTCTTCCACGGGCGGCCCGTGGAGGGCACCCACGACGAGCTGTCGGACATCGCCTGGTTCACCCCGGAGGGCAAGGAGATGGCGCAACGGGACTGGGACTCGGCGCAGGCGTCCGCGCTGTCGGTGTTCCTGAACGGCAACGCCATCTCGGAGCCCGGCCCGCGCGGGGAGCGCATCGCCGACGACTCCTTCCTGATGATGTTCAACGCCTCTCCGGAGACGCTGGACTTCGTCGTGCCGGTCAACCACGGCCGCCAGTGGCAGGTGGTCGTCGACACGGGCCGCGCGGAGGGCGTGCCGGCGGGCACGGGCGCGAAGGTGAAGGCCGGGGACCGGCTGACCCTGGTGGACCGCAGCATGACGGTGCTGCAACGGCCCACCTAGAAGGAGCGGCGGAGGGACGGGGCACGGTCGGCCGGCCGGACACGCGGTCGGCCGATCAGCGGACCGGAAGCGGGAGTCGATGACACGAAAGACGGCCGGGCGGGTACGTAGGTCTGCATGACACCTGAGCGACCCGACCCGGCAGTGCCCACGGCCACCTACCGGCTGCAGCTGCAGCCCGAGTTCCCGTTCGCGGCGGCGGCGTCGGCCGTGCCGTACCTGGCGTCGCTCGGCGTCTCGCACCTGCACCTGTCCCCCGTCCTGGAGTCGGTGCCGGGTTCGACGCACGGCTACGACGTCGTCGACCACGCGCGCGTACGGGACGAACTCGGTGGCGAGGACGGCCTGCGGGCCCTCGCGCGCACCGCGCGGGAGCACGGTCTCGGTCTCGTGGTGGACATCGTCCCGAACCACATGGCCATGGCCCCGCGTCACAACCACGCCCTGTGGGAGGTCCTCAGGGAGGGCCCCAAGTCGCCGTACGCGCGCTGGTTCGACATCGACTGGGAGGCGCAGGGCGGGCAGGTGCTGCTGCCGGTGCTGGGCGGTCCGGTCGGCGCCGAGCTGGAGCACCTGAAGGTCGACGGTGACGTCCTGCGCTACTACGACCACGTGTTCCCGCTGCGTGCGGGCACCGCGGAGCTGCCGCTGCCGCGGCTCCTGGACGCGCAGTGGTACCGCCCGGTGTGGTGGCGGCTGGCCCGCACCGAGCTCAACTACCGGCGCTTCTTCAGCATTTCGGAGCTGATCGGGGTCCGCGTCGAGGACCCGGAGGTCTTCGACGCCACGCACGCGAAGATGCTGCAACTGCTGGACGACGGTGTCGTCGACGGGCTGCGCGTCGACCACCCCGACGGCCTCGCCGACCCGGACGACTACCTCCAGCGGCTGCACGAGGCGACCGGGGGCCGCTGGACGGTCGTCGAGAAGATCCTCGCGGACGGGGAGCACCTGCCGGCGTCCTGGCCCGTCGCGGGCACCACCGGCTACGACGCCCTGCGCCAGGTCGACGGGCTGTTCACGGACCCGGCGGGCGCCGGTGAACTCCTGGGCCAGTACCGGAGGTTCGCGGCCCCGCAGACGGACCGGGGCGGGCACTGGGAGGCGACGGTGCGGCGGGCGGCGTACAAGGTGCTCACGCACGAACTGGTCGCCGAGATGGACCGGCTGACCCGGGTCGCGGCCCGCCTCTGTGCCACGTCCCCGGAGCCCGCGCTGCGCGACCGGGCCCCCTGGGCGCTGCGGACCGCGCTGCGGGAGCTCCTGGTCCGCCTGGAGGTCTACCGGCCGTACACGTCGGGCGACACCGGCGCCGTCGTCACCGAGGAGGCGGCGGCCGAGGCCCGGCAGGCGTTCGTCGTCGCGGAGGAGGCGGGCGCCGTCGACGTCGTACGGGAGCTGCTGCTGGGGCGGTACGGGGACGGGCCCGAGCAGGTCGAGTTCCGGACGCGGTTCGCGCAGACCTCGTCCGCGCTGCGGGCCAAGTCCGTGGAGGACACCGCCTTCTACCGCTATGTGCCGCTGCTGTCGGCGACCGAGGTGGGCGGGAACCCGGGCGACCCCGCCGTGTCCCCGGAGGACTTCCACGCGTACTGCGCGCGCGTGCAGCGCGACTGGCCCGCCATGGGCACCGTGCTGTCCACCCACGACACCAAGCGCAGTGCCGACGTACGGGCCGCGCTGGCCGTGCTCACCGAGGTGCCGGGGCGCTGGGCGGACGTGCTGGCCGAGGTGACCCGCACCGGGGAGGGCGTGCCGGACGCGCAGCTGGCGTGGGCGGCCTGGCAGACGGTGTTCGGGCTCGGTCCGGCGGACGCGGAGCGCGTCCAGGAGGCGCTGCTGAAGCATGTGCGCGAGGCGGGCCTGTACACGAGCTGGACGGAGCAGGAGCCGCCGTACGAGGACACGGTGGCGGCGTTCGTCGCGGCGGGCCCGTGCGGGGCGCCCGGCGAGCACGTGGCCGCGTTGCGCACGGCACTGGAGCCGCACATCCGGGCGAACATGCTGGGCGCCGCGCTGGTCCAGCTGACGATGCCGGGCGTACCGGACCTCTACCAGGGCACGGAGGCCGAGTACCGGGCCCTGGTCGACCCCGACAACCGCCGCCCCGTACCGTTCCCGCCCCCGCGTCCCGGCGCCAAGGGCGCGCTCACGGCCGCCGCGCTACGGCTGCGCGCCCGACGCCCCGAGGTCTTCGGGGACGCGGCGACGTACGCCCCGCTGACGGCACAGGGCCCGGCCGCGGCGCACTGTGTGGCGTTCGCGCGCTCGGGGAGTGTGGTCACCGCGGTGACCCGGCTGTCGGCGCGGCTCGCGGAGGCGGGCGGCTGGCGCGACACGGTGCTGCCGTTGCCGCCGGGACGGTGGGCCGATGTGCTGGCTCCGGAGCGGGAGTTCACGGGGCACGCACGCGTGGAGGACGTTTTCGGGGAGTTGCCGGTGGTGCTGCTGGAGCGGGTGGACGAGAGCCACTAGCGGGTGTGGACCCGGAGGATCTTGGGCGAGCGCCGGACCAGGTCCTCAGGTGCCGTCCGGGCGCCCTCTGCGCGGCGCAGGCCCGGCAGGGCGGCCAGCAGGGCCCGCAGGCCGTGTTCGGCCGTGAGGCGGGCGAGCAGGGCGTCGGAGGAGGTGTGTCGCCCGGTGCCGTGGGCGAGCGGGCCGGGGTCGGGGCGGAAGGCGTCGTAGCGGTCGGGGTCGGTGAAGCGGTCCGGGTCGCGGCCGGCGGCGCCGAGCAGGCAGGCGACGGTGGCTCCGGCGGGGATCGCGCCGACGGGTTCGACGGCCCGGCGCAGCACGACGTGCAGCGGCGGATCGCGGCGCAGGGACTCCGCCCAGGCGCCGGCCGTGAGCTCGGGGCGGGCGCGGAGCACCGCCAACTGGCCCGGATGGTCGAGGAGGTTGGCGAGGAACGACGCGAGCGCCCGCGCGGTGGTCTCGCCCGCCGCGCCGAGCAGCGTGCCCACCAGTTTCGTGACGGTCTCGTCGGTCCGCGCGGTGCACAGGACGGACAGCAGGTCACCGCCCGGGTGCGCGCGCCGCCGGGCCGTCAACGGGCGCAGGAAGGCGCCCAGTTCGGGACGGCCACTCCCGGCGTGCCCGAGTCCCGTGCGGCACCAGCGGTGCACGCGCGCGGTCTCCTCGTAGGGAAGTCCGAGCGCGGCCACGGCCGTGGCGGTGGGCAGCCAGTCGCAGAACTCGGCCACCAGGTCGGCCTCTTCACGCGTGGCCAGCCGGCGGGCGAGGACATGGGCGCCGCGTTCGACGGCGGCGGTCAGGGCGGCCAGCGCTGGCCCGCGCAGCGCCCGGTCGAGGAGCCGAGCCGCTTCGGGTGGCGCATCGCCGGCCAGGGCGACGAGCCGGGGGTCGGCGAGCGCGGCGCGGACGTCGTCGTAGCGGCTGACGAGCCAGGCGCCGAAGGGCTCGTCGTACACGAGCGGGTAGTGCGTGCGGAGGACGCGGTAGAGCGGATACGGGTCCCGTACGGCCGTCCGCAGGCTCGGTGGCCCCGGTGGACGGGCCGGGGTGCCCGCGGTCCGCGTGACGAGGATGTCCGTGAGACACAGCACCGCCGTCGGCTCCCGTGGTAGTCGCTCCGCCCCGCGCCGTGGAAGGGACGCGCGGCCGGTGGTCCGCGCCATGCACACACGCGGATGCACCCAGCCGACCACCGCACCGCGCGGGTCGCAGCCCCCGTACGGCCGTACGGGTGATGCAGGCGGCACGTGGTCCTACGGCGTACGCGGCCCGGCCGCACGCCGTAGGACCGTCCCGGCCACCGGCTCGCACCCGCGTACGGACCCGGGGTGCGGGCCGGACGGCGGGCGTGCGGTGACGAACGGCGACGTCGGTGTTTCTCGGTGCGGGGGTACGCGCGTGTGCACGAAAGGGACGTCACCCGTAGTGGGCGCCGATGCCCGCGAGACCCTGGAGAACCCCGGCCCCCTGCTGGCACCAACTCCCCTACCGGCTGCCGGTAAATGCGCCTGGGCGCCCCCGGTAGCCTCCCCCGTGGTCTTCTTGACAGTTCACAGAGCCCGTGGGGTACTGCCGTTGCGAAGGCCGGGGCGGACTAGTCGGGGGTGAGTCTCCTGCCGGAGTTGCGATACCCCAGTGTGACCGAACTGATCTCGTCCGCAAGGGCGTTGGCCGCGCATCGGCCCGCCCTGTGCACGCTGAGGCAGGTGGGTGTCTCCCGCGCGGGCAGGCCACTGCATCTGCTGTCCGTGGGGCACGCCCATCGCGCCGTACTGGTGGTCGCGGGCGCCCACGCCAACGAGCCGACCGGTGGCTCCACCCTCCTCGCCCTCGCCGAACGGGTCGTGCGGCAGCGGGAGTTGAGGTCGGACACCTCCTGGCACTTCCTGCTCTGCGCGGACCCGGACGGGGCGAGCCTGCATGTCACGCCGGCACCGCGCAGCCTGCTCGACTACCACCTGGGCTTCTACCGTCCGGCCGGGCCGGAGCAGCCGGAGTGGTCGCCCTCGGTGCTGCCGCCCGACCGGTTGCCGCCCGAGACGCGTGCCCTGCTCCGAGTGATCGACGAGCTGCGGCCCTACCTCCAGGTGACCCTGCACGGGACCGATCTGGGCGGCAGCTGGGTGCAGTTGACGAAGGACATACCGGGGCTGGCCGAGCCGTTCGCCAAGTCGGCGGCGGAGCTGCACATCCCGGTGGAGACGGGCGCCTCGGACGCGGCGGGCTGGCCCGCTTCTGGGCCCGGGGTGCATGTGATGCCGGCGCCCGGTTCGGACGCGGCGTACCCGAGCATGCCGGACGACGCCCGGCACAGCACCTGGTACCACGCACACCGCTACGGCGGTCTGACCGCGGTCGTGGAGGTGCCGATGTGGGCCAGCGACCTGGTGGACGACCCGGCACCGCATCCCGCCCCGGCGGCGGCGATACGGCGGCTGGCGCGGCGTCTGCTGCGGGACACGCGGGAGGTGGAGTGGGTGCTCGCCGACGCGCTGCCGCGCCTCCAGGGCGTCGACGAGCCGCTGCTGCGGGCCGCGAAGTGGGCGCTGGAACTGGTGCCCGGCCTGGCCGCGGACTGGATGCACACACCGCCGGCCGACACGACGATGGCGTACGTCGGCAGTGTGGACGCGTTCGGGCGCCGGCTGCCGTTGCGGGCCGCGGCGATGCTGCTGCGGGTCCTGCGGGAGCGGGACGACCGTGCGGCGCCCCTGCTCGAACACCTCGTGGCGTCCTGGAGCGACGCCTTCGCGGAACGCTTCCGGGCCCGCTGGGTGCCTCTGGAGCATCAGGTCGAGCATCAGTCCCGCACGGTCGTGGCGGCGGCGCTGCACGCGCGCGAACAGGCGGGCGGATTCGGCGACGTCACCCGCGCGCGTGCCCAACGCTCGGCCTGACGCCGTCGCTCGGCCCGCGCCTCAGGTGCCGAGCGCGAAGACCTCTCCCGTGCGCGCCGCCATGACGCACCCGTTCGAGAACGTCTCCGTGTAGTCGACCTGGCGCCCCTTCCACTCCCCGCGCGCGTGGGCGGTGACCGGCGCGTAGATCATCGGGCAGAAGACGCTCCTGGCCGGGATGGCGTCGATGTGCCCGTCCACCGCGCCCAGTTCGGCACAAGCCTCGGCCGCGTGGGCGTGCCCCTGGGGCGGGTCGCACAAAAGCAGGGTCCCGCGCGTGTCACTGGACCGGCTGTCGCCACGGGTGACGGTGAGATAGAGCCAGTCGCCCTGGACGCCGTGGCGGGGAGCGGCCGCCTGGGCCGGTGCCTGTCCGGCGGCGGGGAGCACAAGTGCCGCCGCGAGCAGGGCACTCCGGAGAACGGTCGCTTTCGAGGTGTACGTCATTCCCGGTGCATCGGCACCGCGGTCCCCGTACCCCAGCCCGGCTCACCCGAACGGGAGCGCACGGGCGCGTGCCGCCGGGCCAGTTCGAACGCGCTGAGCACAACGCGCGACTGGTACTCGACCTGGCGCGCGACCGAGATCCAGCGGGCCCCGCAGCCGTCGCGGTAGTCGGCGCACCACTCGTCGATCAGCCGGTCCAACTCCGGCAGCGCACCGGCCGGATCACGCCCGGAGGCGACCACGAGCTGGTACAGCAGCCCTGCCGTCCGCAGCGCCAGCCGCCGCCCCGCGATGCGCAGGGCGGCCAGGTGGGCGGTGTTGAGCGGTGGCAACGGGCGGACGGTGCCGGTGTCGACATCGGGATCCCACGCGTCGGCGAGCCCGGGGCACACCAGTAAATAGTCGTCGACCGGCGCGAGCAGCCGTGCCGCGTCGGGCACGACGAGGGTTCGGGGGCGCGTGTCGGCGGTGTCCCGCGCGGGCGGTACCACCGGGTCGGCGGCGGGCCGCGGCCAGGCGTCCCGCAGTCCGACGCCCATCCCCTCCTCGACCCCGTCCTGCACGAACGGCCGTATGCGTTCGAGGAGTTGTTCCAGGATGCCGGTGTCGTGGCGCAGGGTGTGGCTCACCGTGCGGAGGAAGGCGTCCGCGTCGGTGGGCGGTGTGCTGTTCTCGACGCCGGCCACGCCCCACATCGGGGCCTCCACGACCGCGGTCACCGTGCCGTGGCGGTGCGGGTGGTACCAGGTGGACTCGACGGCGGCCTCGGTTATGGCCGCGGCGAGGTCGCCCGGGCGCGGTGGCGGGATGCGGTAGACGGCGGGGCCGAGGCTCGGCCAGTACAGGGTGTCGTAGGGCCCGAGTTCGCGCGGGATGCCGAGGCGGGCCGCGGTGTGGGCGACGCGGCGGGCGAGGCCCGGGAGGTCGTGGGTGAGTTCCACGAAGCCGCCGCCCACGTCGACGCCGTGCAGGGAGCACTGGAGGAACGGTCTCAGTTCGTCCTGGATCTCCAACAGGGCGCGCGTCTCCGGGAGTCGGGCCCCGGCCGCGCCGTCCGGCAGCCACTCGGGCTGCTCCAGGAAGCCGGGCCGGAAGAAGTTCCGGAAGTACCGGCCGAGGCTGTACGGGCCGGGCAGCCAGCCCTCGTTGCGGCGCGAGCCGTCGGGGTCGAGGCACAGCAGCAGGTTCCAGGTGGTGTCGGCGCCCTCGCTCAACCGTGGGTCGGCGAGGACCCGTTCGGCCAGCCGAAGCACCGTCGCGCCGCCCACGGGCTCGTTGGCGTGCGGTCCGGCGACCACGAGGGCCTGACGGCTGCCGTGGCCCACGGAGAGCAGCCACAGGGGCGTACCGGCGCGGGAGGTGCCGACGCGGCGCAGCCGGGCGTCCTGGGGGCGGCGGGCGACGAGCGCGGCGGCCTGGGCGGCCAACTCGTCCACGGACGGGTAGCGGAGGAGTGGCGGCAGGGCACACCTCCACGAATGTGGTGCCGTCGGTTCACCTGGTGTGCATGGTGTACGCACAGTCAGTCACGGCGCGCGGGGTACGTCAACACCGCCGGACGGAAAGGGATTTCACTCACGTCCATGATCGCCACAGTGATCGCCACATCGGGTAATGCCCAGGCCAGAGGTGAGGTCGCGGTGTGCTCGGGCCGTGCTCGGGCTCAGGTGACGGCGAGCCGGAACGCCATCTGTCCGAAGCCGATCTGGTCGCCCTCCCGGACGACGGCCGCGCCGATCACCCGCCGGCCGTTGACCGTCGTGCCGTTGGTCGAGCCGAGGTCGCGCAGGACCCACAAGCCGCCCTGGCGGCCGAGTTCGGCGTGCACCCGGGACACCGTCTCGTGGGTCAGGCGCAGCCCGTTGGCGGGGTCGCGGCCGATGCGCAGCGGATATCCGTTGCCCGGGTGGGGCAGCAGCAGCTTGGGGAGCCGCTCGGCCTGCCAGGCCCTCCGGAGTCGCACGGTGAAGCCGGAGACGGCCTCCACGGTGCCGAACAGCAGCCTGGAGAGGCGGCTCTCGGTGGGCAGGTCGGCGGTGAGCGGCACGAGGTCCTCGGACCGGCGGGCGGCGAGCGCCAGCTCCATGCGCCGGATGAACGTGTCGTGGGACAACCGCCCCATGGCGACGCCGTCGTGGAGAACCTTGAGCGCCTTGTCGCGCTCCGCGTCGGAGATCCGCGCGGGGTACGTGTGGAACTCGAAGGACGACGTCACGCTCGTGATTGTCGGGCAGTGAACCCCGGGTGTCCAGAAGACGCGGAAACCGCCCGCACGCGCGCGAAGATGACGACACCTGCGCCAAAGGGGTGGATTCAAAAGCGCATTGATCTCGTTTGAAGCACGATGGACGGGCTACATCCCGGTGAGCAGACGAAGGGGAACCGTCCGTGCAGTTCGAGGTGTGGGCACCAGAGGCAGACCGTGTGACGCTCCATTGCGACGGCGCCACGCGCGCGTTGGAGCGCGATCCCGAGCGCGTGGGGTGGTGGAGCGGGGAGGCGGAAGCGGGCGACGGCACGCGGTACGGGTTCGCGGTGGACGACGGCCCGCCCCTGCCCGACCCGCGCTCGCGCCGGCAGCCGGACGGCCCGGACGGGTTGAGCGCGGTCGTCGACCACGAGCGGTACGCGTGGCGTGCCGCGTGGTCCGGACGCCCGCTGCCCGGAGCGGTGCTCTACGAGCTGCACGTCGGCACGTACACGCCCGAGGGCACCCTGGACGCGGCCGCCGGCCGGCTCGGCCATCTCGTCGAACTGGGTGTCACCCACGTCGAGTTGATGCCCCTGTGCCCGTTCCCCGGCCGCCACGGCTGGGGCTACGAGGGCGTCTCGCTGTGGGCGGTGCACGAGCCCTACGGCGGCCCCGAGGGACTCAAGCGGTTCGTCGACCGGGCGCACGAACTGGGCCTGGGTGTCGTCCTCGACGTGGTGCACAACCACCTCGGCCCGTCCGGGAACTACCTGCCCGCGTTCGGCCCCTACTTCACGGACACGCACCAGACCCCCTGGGGCAGCGCCGTCAACCTGGACGCGCCCGGCTCGGACGAGGTGCGCGCGTTCCTCCTGGGCAGCGCGCTGGCCTGGCTGCGCGAGTACCGGATCGACGGGCTGCGGCTGGACGCGGTGCACGCGCTGCAGGACACGCGCGCGTGCCACTTCCTGGAGGAACTGTCCGCCGCCGTCGACACGTTGGCCGCCGACACGGGCCGGCCGCTGTTCCTGGTCGCCGAGTCCGACCTGAACGACCCGCGTGTGGTCACCTCCCGCGCGGAGGGCGGTTTCGGACTGCACGCCCAGTGGAACGACGACTTCCACCACGCCCTGCACACCGCGGTGACCGGTGAATCGCAGGGCTACTACGCGGACTTCGCGCGGGCCCCGCTCTCGGCGATCGCCAAGACGCTGACCGTCGGCTACTTCCACGACGGCACCTATTCGAGTTTCCGGGACCGTCATCACGGCCGCCGGCTGGACCGCACGCGCGTGGCCGCGCACCGGCTGCTCGGCTACAGCCAGACCCACGACCAGATCGGCAACCGCGCCCAGGGGGACCGTCTTTCGGCCTCCCTCTCCCCCGGGCTGTTGGCCTGCGCCGCCGCGCTGACGCTGACCGGGCCCTTCACGCCGATGCTGTTCATGGGCGAGGAGTGGGCGGCGGGCACGCCCTGGCAGTTCTTCACCGACCACACCGACCCGGACCTCGCGGAGGCCGTACGGCAGGGCAGGCGGCGGGAGTTCACGTCGCACGGCTGGGCGGCGGAGGACGTACCCGACCCCCAGGACCCGGCGACCCGCGACCGCTCCTGCCTCGACTGGTCGGAGCCGGAGAACGAGCCCCACGCGCGCGTGCTGGCCTGGTACCGCCGGCTGATCGCCCTCCGCCACGAGCAGCCCGACCTCACCGATCCCGACCTCACCGACACGAAGGTGGCCTACGACGAGGACGCTCGCTGGCTCGCGCTGCGCCGCGGAGACGTACGCGTCGCCGTGAACCTCGGCAAGGAACCGGCCGCGATCCCCCTGGGCACCCGCCCCGCCCAGATCCTCGCCGCGTGGGAGCCCGTGGAGGCGCCGGGGGCGGAGGGGCTGCTCCGGCTGCCCGGGGAGTCGTGTGTGGTGCTGGTGCAGGCGTAAACGCTTGCGCAAACGTTTATGGACGGCCGACGTAAACGCTTGCGCAAAGGCTTGCGCAAGCCTTTGCGCAAGCGTTTACGCGCTACAGCTCCCCGCCCCCTCCGCCCCCGTCCCGCAGCTCCGTCACCCGCTCCAGCAGGATCGCCTCCCAGGTGCGGCGCAGTTGGGTCCTGAGGAGCGGGACGGGTCCGGCGTCGCGGCCCTTGAGGTGGTCGGCGAGGCGGACGACGGTGTCGCAGCGGGCCAGCCAGAGGCCCCGCAGGCAGGGGCGGGCTCCGTAGCCGGCGAGGGTGGCGGCGCGTACGGCGGCGGGGGAACCGACCGCCCGGGCGAGTCCGGCGATGTCCTCGGCTGGGTCGCCGAGGGTCGCGTCGGTCCAGTCCAGGACACCGCGGACCCGGCCGTCGGCGCTGACCACGAGGTGTTCGCCCTTGAGGCCGTGGTGGACGAGGACCGCGGTGCCGGGCTGCGCGGCGAGCTGGATCGCGCCGGGCTGGGTGAGCTGGTGGAGGCGTGCGACGTCGAACTCGTCGGCGCCGGCGAGCCGTTCGGCGGCCTGCTCGGCGGCGCGGCGCAGGGCCTCCAGGGAGCGCGGGGCGGTGCGCGGGATCCCGAGCGACTCGGCCTGCCGGGCGGGCACCTCGCGCAGCCCGGTGAGCAGCCCGGCCAGGTCGGCCTCGCCGACGGCGGAGACGTCCTGGTCCTCGCCGGACCGGCCGGGCACCTTGGTGTCCAGCGTGTAGGTGAGCCCGGGCGCCCACTCGCCGTGCGCCACGCTCGTCGGAACCGCGACGGGGAGATACGGCCGTACGAGGTCGCGCAGGCGCAGTTCGCGGCGTTGCCGCAGGGTGGCCGCGCGGTCCGGGGCGAGGCGCAGCACATGGCGGGAGCCGACCCACCAGGTGGCGTGCTCGCCGCCCTCGGCGACGGGCTGGATCTCGGGTCCTGCACCGTCGGCCGTACCGTCCTTGAGCAGGGAACGGACCAGTTGGCGGACGGTGTCCGCGGTGGGTGTCGGTGCCTGGGTCATGGTCGCGCCGTTACCGTTCGGGGGGTCGGGGCTCCTGGTCGTCGTCAGTCCACCAGGGCCATCTCGCGGGCCGTGTTGTTGAGCCGGCGGCCGCCGTCCCCGGTCACCGTGACGATGTCCTCGATGCGTACCCCGAAGCGGCCGGGCAGGTAGATGCCGGGCTCCACGGAGAAGCACATCCCGGATACGAGGGGCTGTTCCTCGCCCTCGATCATGTACGGCGGTTCGTGCGTGGTGACGCCGATGCCGTGGCCGGTGCGGTGGATGAAGTAGGGGCCGTATCCGGCGTCGTCGATGACCGCGCGGGCGGCGCGGTCGACCTCCTGGCAGGCGACTCCGGGGCGCACCGCGCGGAAACCGGCCTCCTGGGCCTCGCGGACGAGGTCGTGGACGCGCTGTTCCTCGTCGCTGGGTTCGCCGACGTGGACCGTGCGCGAGGTGTCGGAGCCGTAGCCGTCCTTGAGGCCGCCGAAGTCGAGGACGATCATGTCGCCCTGCTGGATGACCCGGTCGCCGACCTCGTGGTGCGGGTTGGCTCCGTTGGGGCCCGAGGCGACGATCGTGAAGTCGACCTGGGAGTGGCCGAACTGCCGCAGCAGATCGGCGAGATCGGCGCCGACGTCGGACTCGCGGCGGCCGGCGAAGGGAACCTTCCGGATCTCCTCGTACGTTGCGTCCGCGGCCGCTCCGGCGGCCGCCATGAGGTCCAGTTCCGCCACGTCCTTCACCGCGCGCAGCATCGGCAGGGCGTCGGTGAGGGAGGCGTAGGTGGTGTCGGGCAGCGTCTTCTGGAGTCCGAGCAGGTGCATGGACCAGGCGTTGTCGCTGATGCCGAAGCGGCCCGTCGCGTCGAGGAGCGCGGCGGTGGCGGCGTACGGGTCCTTGCCGTCGGTCCAGTCACGCAGGGTGAGGGCGTCGGCGCCGGCCGCCTTGGCCGCGTCGGGGGCCTCCAGGGTGGGCACGACGAGGACCGGGGAGCGGCCGGGGGCCAGGACGAGGACGGTGAGCCGTTCGGTGATCGCGGTGGGCGCGTAGCCGGTGAGCCACACCAGGTCCGGTCCCGGAGCGACCAGGAGCCCCGCGAGACCGGCGTCGGCGGCGGCTTTCGCGGCACGGTCCATGCGGGCCCTGTAGTCGGCGGCGGTGAAGGGCGCGGGCGTGCTACCGGTCATTCAGGCCTCCGAGGACGGACGGAACGGGGCTACGGTCAGCATCCTGCCCGGACCCGGAGGGCCACGCGAGCCGATCGGCGGGACTTCCCGGACCCGGCCGGGCGACAGAAAGCCCCGGCACCGCGTTCGGGGCCGTCCCCGCCGACGGTCCGCGTCACGTCGTGGGCCGCCTCCGGGGCGACGCGCGACGCCGGGTCAGACGACGTACCCGGGGACCACGGTGAACTGCTGGAAGCCTCCGCTGTGGTGCCGCACCGTGATGGTGACCTCGTCCCCCGGGTGGGCACGCGCGACCGCGCGCGCGAGGTCGGCGGCCGAGTCGACCCGGGTGCCGCCGAACGTGAGCAGGACGTCGCCGCGGATCAGACCTGCCGTGTAGCCGGGGCCTGGGATGTGGACGCCGACGACCAGGGCACCCGCCTTCTCGGCGTCCACGGCCTCCACGCCGAGTGTCGCGGCGGCGGGCGTGGGCGACGGCGACGGGCTCACCGAGGGCGTGGTCCGGCCGGTCTGGGCGGTCGTCGGCGCCGGTTGCCGGGCCGCCTGGCGCTGCGCCTCGGCGAGTCTGCTCATGCCTATGACCGTGGCGCCGACCGTGCCGAGTCCGACCCCCGACAGCACCAGGACGGTCCCGACGAACAGGCCGAACAGCAGGGTCACGAGCCGTCGGCCGCGGCGCCGCGCGGCGTGCGGGCGCCGGCCGGCGCCGGGCTTGGTGCCGCCGCCGGGTTCCTGACCGGGCATCGGCTTGGGACGCAACGCAGTCTGTTCCATGGATCGCCTCCGGCAGATGCTCTACCCGGCGCACCGGCGCCCGACGTGCCACGAACGAGTGAGACTGACCGACGGTCAGGAGCGGGAAGCGGCGGGCGTCACGGCCGCGCGGACCCGTCCCCGCCGGGTGTGCGCGGTAGGCAGGGCCCGTTGTCAGTGGCGGCTGTTACGTTCTGTGACATGACCGATCACGCCCTGCGGCTGCTCCAACAGCACCCACGTCTCGCCGAACTGGCCGCGTTCCCCTTCGACTTCGACCTGGACCGGGCCGAACACGTCGAGCCGGTCCGGCTGGCCTCGGGCGGTCCGCTGCGCCCGGTCGCGGGCGACGGCGCGGGCGGTACGTACTTCGTGTGCGCGGACGGGTCCGTGCTGTACGCCGACTCCGAGGGCTCTGCCGGGATCATCGGCTCCAGTGTCGACGAGGCGCTGGAGATCGTGATCGGTCTGCCGGGCTGGCGCGACCATCTGGACCTGTCCCCGGCCGACGGCCCGGAGAAGATCCTGGCCCGGGTCGCGGAGACGGAGGAGGAGTTCCGCGAGGACTACGGCATCGACGAGGCGAGGCCCCAACTCCGCGCCGCCCTGGGCCTGTCCGAGCGTTCCCCGGTCGAGCTGATCGGCATGCTGCACACCGCCCTGCTCCGCACCGAGCCCGACTTCCTGCTCCTCAACGCCGAGGAGGGCTGCGCCTACGACCTCCTGGACCGGCATCCCCGTCCCCCGCTGTGGGAGCCGGTGCTCGCCCAGGGGCGGGCGGATCTCACGGCCCTGCGGGCGGGCGACCGCACGGTGTGGGACGCGATGACGCAGGATCCCGTACGGCGTCGACTCGCCCTGCGGGCCGTGCAGTTCGACCGCGCGGACAGTGATCTGGAGCTGCTGCGGTATCTGTTGCGCCACGAGGCCGGCTCGTCGATGACGGACGAACTGCGGCTCGCCGCCGTGCTGGTGGGGCTGCGTGGCGACACCGAGGATCTGCCGCTGCTGGACGAGGTGCGGAAGACGGACTTCGACACCGCGTGCGGGCTGAGCGAGATGCCCCGGCCCGGCGCGGACGGAGCCGCCCTGCGGGAGTGGGCGCTCGGTCTGGACGAGGTCTTCTTCGGCACGGACCCGTCCGACGAGCCGTCGGACACGTGGACCGACCTGGCCGCCGACCAGGGTCTGACCGAGCTGGCCCGGGCCGCCCTGATCCGCATGCTCGACGGGATCGAGCTGGACCAGGGCACGCTGCGGCGACCGGACGCGCCGAAGGCGCTGGACACCTCTCCCCTGTCCTCGCTCGCCCACGACTTCGAGCAACTGGGCGATCTCCCCCAGGCGTTGCGCGCCCAGCGGCTGTACGCCGCCCTCCAGGACACGGCGTGGGACCGCGTCTCGGCCCGGCAGACACAGGCCCGCCTGGAGCGCGGGACAGCTCAACTCGCGCAGGCAGGCCGGACGTTGGCGGCACTGCGGGAGACCCTGGCCGCCCCCGACGACTCCCTCCGGCACTGGCAGGGCGTGAACCTCGGCCGGTTCATCGCCGAGGAGCACTACGCCCTGGCGCGCGACCTGGCCGACGCGGATCTCCCCGAGGAGGCCCGCGCCGCCCTGGCCGCCGCCGAGGAGATACGCGGCGAGCTCTCGGGGGCCGCCGCGACGGCCGTACGAGAGCTCGCCGAGGACGTGGCGGAGCGGGTCCGGGATCCCAGGGACCTGCGGTGACGGACCTCAGCTGAAGGGCAGCGCCGGTACCCGGTCCGGGACGAAGCCGTGTGAACGCCTCGCCAGGTACGTGGACTTGTAGCGGTCGACCTCGCGGTGCCAGTTCAGGATGCCCGCCATCCAGTGCTGGAGGTCGGTCACATAGCCCCGCATGATCTCGCGTGCCTCGTCCGAGAGGTCGAAGTCGTCGTAGACGATGGGCAGTTCGTTCGCGGCGACGTGTTCGAACTGGTGCATGCGCTGGGTCATCAGGTCGTGGACGACGCCGAGTGCGGTCGGGTAGTCGATGCCGAAGAAGTTCTGGACGACGAGGATGGCGTTGTGGACCTCGCCCTCGTACTCGATCTCCTTCTGGTAGGAGAAGACGTCGTTGAGGAGGCAGGCGTAGTCGATGGCCGCGTTCTCCAGGGCGCGGACGGGGCCGGTGCGGTAGACCTCGGGCGGGACCTTCGGGCCGTGGCCCATGCGGCACATGCTGAGGGTGAGGTCGGAGCCGAAGGTGGCGCGGCGCATCTCTAGGTAGTCGATCGGGTCGGGGATGCGGTGCTGGATCTGGTTGGCCAGCTCCCAGACCCAGCTCTCGGTCATCTTGTTGATCGCGGTCTTCAGGGTGTGCCGGTCGTCCAGGGGCATCTCGGCGGTGGTGAGGGCCCACAGGTCGATGAGTCCGCGTTCCATGCCGTTGACCGGGACGATGACCGCCGGTCCCTCGATGGGCATGCAGTCCGAGAGGCGGGCCGTGGTGACGCGGGCGGCGGCGAGGTCGCCGCGGATGCCGTAGACGAGGGGGTAGTAGTCGTCGCCGTAGGTGCCCCAGGCGAGCCAGCGGGAGCTGAGGTCGAGGGCCGCTTCGGTGGCGTCCGGGTCGATGCCAGCGGAGCAGAGCGGGAGGTCGGCGGCGGCGAGTTTCTCCTCGTCCCAGACGCCCTCCTCCAGGATGCCCATGGCGTGCGACCAGTCGACGAGGCGGTGCCGGGCGCCGTCCAGGTGCGGGCTGAGTTCGACCTGGAACGGCATGTAGAAGTCGGGGAGTTGGGACGGTCCGACCTTCTGGAAGGGCACGTGTGTGTAGGCGCGCAGCCGTTCGGCGCCGGCCGCGGCGAGCAGGGCGCCGATGTCGGCGGCGGAGGTGCCGATGCCGGTCGGTCCGTTCAACGGCGAGTTGTCGAGGGCGCCTTCGTTCATGTAGCGGCTGGAGCGCAGGTGCCATTCGTGGCCGCCGGACTGCCAGTCCTGGAGGCCCTGGGCGTAGGCGGCGACCGCCCTGACCTCGTCGGGGGTGAGACCTTTCTCCAGTGCCACGGCGGGCACTTCGGTGAGCGCGGTGTGCTCGAACTGGTGGAGCCGGGAGGTGAGGACGTCGTTGACGGTGTCGGCGGCCTCCTGGGTGGTGCAGCCGAAGAAGGTCTCCAGGACGAGCACGCCGTTGCTCAACTCGCCCTCGTCCTCGACCTCCCGCTGGTAGGAGAAGAGGTCGTTGCGCAGGTGGACGCCGTCGGAGAAGGTCTCCATCAGCACCCGCAGCGGCCGTTCCTCGGCCACGGACGCGGGGACTTCGGCGGTCGCGTACTCCACCAGGCCGGCCGACCAGGGCGCGCCGCCCACCTTGCGGCGCATCTCGATGTACTCGACGGGGTTGGCGACCCGCCCCTCGTTGATGTTGGACAGCTCCCACAGGGACTCGTTGAGCAGGTGCTCGGTGGCGACGGCGAAGCGGCGGCGCCATTCGACGGACATCGACGGCACCGTGCGCGCCCACAGGTCGGCGAGCCCCGCCTCGACCGGATTCTCCGGCTCCGGTACGGGAGTCGAGAGGTCGAGCGGCATGAACAGCGGCAGCCGGTCCAGGTAGGCCTTGCCGCCGGCGCGGTCCTGGCTGCGCTTGAAGATCTCCAGGAAGTGGTCGTCGAAGAAGAACACCCACACGTACCAGTCGGTGATCAGCGACAGGGCGGGCCCGTCGCAGTCGGGGTGGGTGTAGGCGCAGAGCAGGCCGTAGTCGTGCGCGTCGAGGTCGGCCTGCTCCCAGATCCCGGAGCCCTCCAGCATGCCCATCTCGCGGGCCCACGTGGAGGAGTGGGCGCGGGCCTCGTCCAGATGCGGGTTGAGGCGCGCGGGATACGGCATGTAGAAGTGCGGGAGTTCGAACGGCTGGGTCATGGCCGGGCCCTACCCGCGGCTCTCAACGGCCATCCCGGGCGGGGGACATGATCACACCATCGCGTGAATCAGCGGCGAACCCATGCGTTTTCCCGCGTCCTGTGACGTTCGCTCCCCCGCACCTCCTCCGACGCCCCTCCTCCGCCGTCTAGGGAAAACGCCGAACGAGTTCCTCGCCGACCCAGGCGAGCGCGTCCGGCAACGCCTCCGTGGCCACCGGCAGCCACAGGGACGCGGAGACGAGCCCTGCGTCGGACAACCGGCCCAGCTCGTCCCGGACGCTCTCGGCCGTCGCGTCCGCCCCGCCCAGCGGCCGGCCCGGCACCTTCACCGCGGGGGTGAACCCGGGCGGCACCAGGAACAGACCCGCCGTCAGCTCCAGCGTGCCCGGGTCGCGGTCCGCCTCGTCGCCGAGCGCGTCGAGCCGCGCCCGGACCCCGGTGAGCGCCTCCGCGTCGACCCCGGAGCCGTGCCACGCGTCGCCGAAGCGCAGGGCCCGGCGCAGTGCCGCGTCGCTCTGTCCGCCGATCCACACCGGCGGACCGCCCTCGGTGCGCGGCAGCACCCCGAGCCGCGGTGAGCCCTCGCCGCGCCACAACTGCCGTACCGCAGCGAGCTGTTCGTCCATCCGATGGCCCCGGCCCGCGAACGGGACGCCTACGGCGGCGAACTCCTCGGCGTCCCAGCCGGTGCCGACGCCCAGGGTGAAACGGCCGCCGGAGAGCCGGTCGAGGGTGGCGGTCTGGTGGGCCAGGACGAGCGTGTTGTACAGCGGCAGGACCAGGATGCTGGTGACCAGCCCGATCCGCCGGGTCGCCCCGGCGATCGCGGCCAGCAGGACCAGCGGGTCCGGGGTCACCCCCAGGTCACCGGCCACCGCGTGACCGCTCGCGAAGACATGGTCGAGGCCCGACTCCTCGGCCCTGACGGCGGTTTGGAGGACCTGGTCCAACTCCCCCTCCCCGTCGGGCCACAGACGGTGCGGTGCCACTCCGATACGCATCTCGGTCGTACTCCCCTCGTGCGACGACACGTCCGACAAGAACGTTCAGCGACCGAGCCAACTACACGGCGGGCGCCGAGGACACCCCCCGCACCTGGATCAGCGCGTGCGTGCCGCCCGTACGCCAGCGCTGCCCCTCCGCCGCGACCAGCGCGGACTCCGTGGAGGAGTCCAGGCCCGTGATGACATCGGACTTGAGGGTGCGCAGGGCGGCCACCGGGCCCGGGAAGTACGCGGTGACGTCGGCGAACGGCGTGGTGGGGGCCCAGCGGCAATCACCCACCAGACGACGGTAGTTCAGGTCACCCTTGACGATCGTCAGGGTGGCGGCGGCGAACTCGGCGCGGAGGTCGGCGGGCATCTCGGCGTATGGCAGCGGGGCGCAGGAGAAGGGGTGGGCGCGCACGGTGAGGCGGCCGTCCGCCATGGCCGACCAGAGGCGGCGGCCGTACGTCGCCGCCGCACCCGGCGCCGCGGTCAGCCGGTGCAGGGCGTCGACCACGTCGGTGGTCGTGGCGTCGGAGACGTAGTACGGGTGCGGCTTGATGTGCAGGACCGCCCGCTCGACGCGCCCCTCGTCGAGGAGATGGGCCAACAGCAGGAGATCGGGGATGAGTTCGCGGCCGGCGTTGTCCGCGACGAGGCAGAGGGTGCCGGTGCCGGGGAGGAGCGACCAGAGCACCTCGCTGTCGTCGGCCACCAGGGCCGGGACGGGGGCCTGCGAGGCCGACTCCGCTCCGGCTGCCGAGAGACGGAAGCCGAGGTCCGCGCGGTTGCCCCAAAGGGAGCCGTGCAGAAGGGAGTTGGCGCGCTCCGCGGGCGGCTTGGTCGCCAGCTCGTCGAGTGCGGTGAGTTCCTCGTCCGTCTCGGGAGCGTCGAGTTCGGCGCGCTTGAAGGGGCGGAACGGGTCGATGCCCTGCCAGGCGCCGGGGCCGAAGTAGCCGACGGCGTCGAGGAGTTGGCGGTAGAAGTAGCTCTCGGACCAGAGCCAGGGCACGTCGTACCAGGAGTGTCCGGCGTACGTGTCGGTGCCCCACGCCGCCCATCGGTCACGGTCGGGGGCGTCGGAAGGAAGCGGTTCGATCGTGCCCTCGGTGCAGTTCTTCAGGAGGGCGTCGAGGGCGCGGTGCTGCCCGGGGTCGTACGGGAAGGCGTCCCGGACCTGCTGGATGATCGCGGGGTGCCGTTCGGCCAGCACGCTGCGGGGGAACGAGCCCGGTTCGTTGCCGAGGATCACGGGCGCGGTGGGGGTGTCGGGCATGCGCCTCACCGTACCGGGCGGGTCAGCCGGTCTCGATCTCCCGCTCCAGGCGCGCGGCGAGGCTGAGATAGCGGGCGCGGCGGGGGACGGGGACCAGGCCGCGGATCACCAGGTGCCACATCTCGGCCGTCCGGCGGGGCTGTAATGCCACCGGTTCGAGGGTGCGGCCCAGGACGCGGATGCCGACGAAGAGGCCGACGAGCGTACGGGCCACGGCGTCCACGTCGGTGTCGGGGTGTGCGTCGGCTTCCGCGACGGCGCCCGTGAGTTTGCGGGAGGCGATGTCCAGCCACTCGGTGAAGGGGTGCGGCATCGGGGGCCGTACCTCGATCTCCCCCGCGGCGAGCCGGAGTCCGGCGCGCGGGATGGGGCCCTCGACGGCCAGCCGTGTCATGCCGAACGTGACACGTATCAACGTCTCCAGTGAGGAGTAGCCCCGGCTGTCCATCTCCTTGGAGATTTGCCGCGAGGCCTTGGCCTGCATCTCCAGGATCGTGTGGGCCAGGTCCTCCTTGGCCGCGAAGTGGAAGTACAGGGCACCCTTGGTGACCTGGGCTTGGTCGACGATGTCGCTCAGGCTGGTGGATTCATAGCCCTGCCGGTCGAACAGCTCGGCGGCGGCCGTGATGATCGTTGTGCGGGTCTGTTCGGCCCGTAGCTGCCTCACCATCGACTGAAACACTCCCGATGAAGGAAAAACAACGGCCCATGCCGTTTTTTTCTTACCCCCTGTACACAGTAGCTCACCGTACGGCGGTGTCGACCTTGCACCCCAAGACCGCCAATACCCCTCACGTTCCCATCACTTGCGTCTCTGTGTCACCCCTGCCCCGACTCTTGACCACTTTCGGTGGCTGTGGCACGTGTCAGCGCCGGTTCCCGGCCAAACAGAAGACCGACCGCCCTGGCGGGAAACTTCCGAGGAAGCGCCTCACCTTACGGGTCAGTCGGTCTGTTTCTGTGAATGCCCTGTGCCGCCTGTGCCTGCTGTGGCGTCGACAGGCGCGCCGTCGGGTCTGCTGTCAGGCGTTCCGTCAGAAGGTGAGCTTCCAGCTGTTGAGGGTGCCGGTGTCCTGCGCGGCGGTGTCCTGGACACGCAGCTTCCAGGTGCCGTTGGCGGTCTCGCTGGACGCGTCCACCGTGTAGGTGGCCTTGACGTCGTCGGCGGAGTCCGAGGTGCTCGCGGCCTTCAGGCGGTAGGTCGAACCGTCCGGCGCGACCAGGTCGAGGACGAGGTCGCCGCGGAAGGTGTGGCTGATGTCGACACCGACCTGGAGGGCCGAAGGCGCGTTGCCGCTACGGCCGTTGACGGCGATCGAGGACTCGACGGCCGAGCCCGCGTCGGGCACGGCCACGGCCGTACTGCTGGAGAAGGTCGTCCCCGTCGTCGTACCGCCGCCGCTGGTGCTCACGGCCTGGACGGTCTTGGCCGCGTCCGCGAGTCCTGCGCCGCAGCCGCCCGAGCAACTGCCGGGCAGGGCGCGGGCGTTGGTCTTGATGGCCGACTCGATCTGGGCCGGGGTGAGTGAGGAGTTCGCCGACTTCATGAGCGCGACCAGGCCCGCGATGTGCGGGGTGGCCATGCTGGTGCCCTGGTAGTAGGCGTACGACTCGGTGGACGGCGTCTTGGTGCCGGAGTTCAGCGTGGAGTAGATGCCGTTGGCGGTGCCGGTGCTGGTCTGGCCGCCGGGGGCCGAGATGTCCACCGCGGAGCCGTAGTTGGAGTAGGACGCCTTGGCGCCGGCGCGGTTGGTGGCGGCGACGGAGATGACGTTGGCGCAGTTGCCCGGGGAGTGGTTCGCGACGTTGTCGTTGTCGTTGCCGGCGGCCACGACGACCGTGGTGCCGCGGTTCACGGCGGCGGTGATCGCGGTCTGGGTGGCCGAGGTGCAGGCGCCGTCGCCGCCCAGGCTCATGTTGATGACCTTGGCGACGTTGCCGTTGGCGGGGACGCCGGAGACGCTGCCGCCGGACGCCCAGGTGATGGCGTCGATGATGTCGGAGTCGTAGCCGCCGCACTTGCCGAGGACGCGCAGCGGGGAGATCTTCGCGCCGTAGGCGATGCCCGCGATGCCCTTGCCGTTGTTGGTGGCGGCGGCGATGGTGCCGGCCACGTGGGTGCCGTGCCAGGAGGAGTTGCTGGCCGGGATGCCCGAGCCGCACTCGTTGGCCGCGTAGTAGTCGCCGGGGTCGGCCGGGTTGCTGTCGCGGCCGTCGCCGTCGACCGAGACGGCGGTGTCGGTGATGAAGTCGTAGCCGGCGACGATGTTCGCCGCGAGGTCGGAGTGCGTGACGTAGCCGGTGTCGATGACAGCGACGGTGACACCGCTGCCGGTCGAAGTCGGCCACGCGGCGGGCACGTTCATCCCGGCGGCGGACTCGAAGAGGTCCCACTGCTTGCCGTACTCGGTGTCGTTCGGGTCGGCCTGCGGGGTGTTCAGCCGGTCCGGTACGACGTAGGAGACCTGCGGGTCGGACCTGAACTCGGCGATGACGTCGGCGACTTCGGTGGTGCTCTTCGCGTCGCCGAGGCCGACGAGGGCGGCGCCGGTGCCGAGTCGGCGCTGGAAGTCGACGCTCTCGCCGGTCTCCTTGCCCTTGGCGGTGGCGTCGGCCTCGGCGGCCCGGTTCGAACTGGCTTCTGCGGCACCGGACTTGTAGCCGACGATGAGGCGCTCGGCGAGGGTGCCGGGGGCGGCCTCGGTCTGTCCGGACAGGGCCGGCGCGGCGGCCTGGGTGGGGGGTTCCTGGGCGACGGCGACCGAGGTGGCGGCCGTGGCGAGGAGGGCCGCGGAGACCGCGGCGACGGATATCAGGGCCCGTCCGGTGGGGAATGCCGTGGGAGTGCGCAAGGGCTTGCCTTTCGTGGCCGTACTCCAAGCAGCGCGGAGCGGCGGTCGATTCGCTTCGTCGTCGAAGCGGCGTGGGGTCGAACCAGAGAGCGCCGGGCGCGGGCAGCCGCCTCGTCAGGGGTTGCCTGTGGGTCAGCTGTGGTCAAACGATAGGCAAAGAGAAGGTCATCCGGATACGGGGGAAACCCTCGATCAGGCCGGAAACCACCCCTGGGTATCGGCCAGTTGAGAAGATACATCCCGATTTGCGGCGAGGGGACGGACTGAACGCGCCGGGCCTGGTTCCCGTATTGCACGAACAGACCGTTGCCGCCCCCGGCCGAGGAGACGTTCCGGATGTCCCGGATGACCGCACATCGCACTGCCATGGCGGCCGCCGCCATGGCCCCGCTGCTGCTCACCGTCTGGGCGGCGGGTCCGGCGCAGGCGCACGGGGCGCCGACGTATCCGGTCAGCCGGGTCTACGCCTGCTCGCCTCAGGGTGGCAGTCAGGCCCAGTCGGCTGCGTGCAAGGCCGCCATCGCCGCGAACGGGGGGCCCTTCACTTTCTGGGACAACATCCGGGTCCCCGACGTGAACGGGCGCGACCGGCAGGTGATCCCCGACGGGAAGCTGTGCAGCGGCGGTCTGTCCGACTACAAGGGGCTGAACCTCGCGCGCACCGACTGGCCGTCGACGCGGCTGACTCCGGGGGCGAAGCTGACGATGACGTACGCGTCGACGATCGCGCACACCGGGACGTTCAAGTTGTATCTGACGAAGGCCGGTTACGACGTGTCGAAGCCCCTGACCTGGTCCGAGCTGCCGACGACGCCGTTCGCCGAGGTGAAGGACCCGCCGCTGACCGGTGGCGCGTACCGCATCAAGGCGACGCTGCCGACGGGCCGGACCGGGCGCCAGCTGATCTACACGATCTGGCAGAACAGCAGTACCGAGGACACGTACTACTCGTGCTCGGACGTGGTGTTCCCGGGTGGCGGTACCTCTTCCTCGTCTTCCTCGTCCTCGTCGAAGGGGACGGCCGGCTCCAAGGACACGACGGCGAGTCCGTCGTCGTCCACCGCCAAGTCCCCCACGGCCACGGGCACTTCGGAGGCGACGACCGCGCGGAAGTCGTCGGCCGCCCCGGCGTCCCCGGCCGAGGAGAGCACCGCGCCGGGCAGCAGCCCGGTGGCGTCCGACACCGACGCCACGTCCAGCGGTCCTTCGGCGCCCATGGTGGCGGGCGGCGCCGCCGCGGTGCTGGTGCTCACCGGGGGCGCCGCCCTGGTCCTGCGACTGCGTCGACGCTGACCTCCGACTCGACGCGTACAGGCCCTACTTGCTCATCGGTCGAGCTTGCTTCTCGACCGGACCTCCTTTAGTTGGTGTAGACCGCCGCGCCGTTGTCCGTCACCGGGGCGTACTTCGCGGTGAAGTAGCCCGCGCTGAAGCACAGGGACGAGCCCGAGGTCTTGGTGAAGGCCTGGCTGGTGAAGTTGATGCTGGTGTCGCTGTTGTCGGACGTGCCGCTCAGGCTGGGCGCCTGGTAGACGCAGGTGATGCTGCCCAGCAGGGTGGTCAGCTTGACCGTGGTCTGGATGGTGGAGCCGCTGGCCGGGGTGACGGTCAGGGTGCCGTCCGAGACGGCCGCGGTGGTGTACGGCAGGTTGTCGACCGTGATGCTGGAGACACCGAGGACGCCGAGGACGTTGCTCGTGCAGCTGCTGGTGGTGAAGGTCTGCCCGGAGACGGACTCGGTGGCGGTGCCCGGCGCGGTCGGGTTGTCGGTGACGGTCGCCGTGAACTGCGACGAGGTGCACTTGATGCCACTGGTGCCGGTCGCGCTGGAGTACAGGGTGGCGCTGGTGCCGGTGGCCAGGGGCGCGGTCAGCACATCGCCGACGGCGACGGCCGTACCACCGAGGCTGCCGGTGGTGAGCACGGCGGCGCCGTCCGCCGACGCCGGGACGGTGAAGGGGAGGGTGAGCGCGGCGACGGAGCCGACGAGGGTGAGGACGGTGCGAGTGCGCATGCGGGTGTACCTCTTCTTCCGAAGTGGAGGGTCGAACCGGGGGGTTCTTGGGGGGTGGGGTAACTGGGGTTTGGGGCGCCCGAGTTCGCCGCCGCCGACCCGTGACGCCTTCTCCGTACGTGACGGGCCGGGGCGGCGGCCGGCCGGTGACCGGCCGGAGGCCCGCGGGGGTTGGGGGTCTCCGGCCGGGCCGGGCGGTGGGGCGGACGGCACGGGCCAGGGGGAAGCGGCCGTGCCGAGCCGCGGGGGTTCGGACTCTGAGGGCGTGAAGTGCCCCTGCGGAAAGGGAAGTCCGGGAACGCGGCTCGTGCCGCGCGGCGGATCCGGCGCCACGGATCCGGCAAACAAGGGAGAGTTGTAGACCTGAGTGTCAGTCAACGTCAAGAGATGCAGGGCAAGTTGATGTACAAGCCGGGGCTTTGCGGAAGTGCGGGAAGGCCTTGCCTCACAGGTGGCGCATCATCAACACTCTTTTTTCACAACTCCCTTGACCCTTCAATGTAACCCCCGGTAACTTCCTCGTCGGCTACTGCTGCGTAACCTTGAAAGCCCTTGCACCCGCCGGGAGTTGTGGGGGAGGGTGCGCCGCACTCGCTGTCCGCGCCAGGACAACGCGCCACTTCGATACCGACTCGCGTTGAACCAGAGCAGCACATGGGAGCAGACATGGCTTCACCCTCGGACGCCAACCCGTCCAACGGAAACACCCCTGAGCAGCCGGAAAGCGGTTCCGTACCCGAGACCTCCGAGGGTCCCGGGAGACGCGGTCAGGTCCGACTGCGCCGCGCCGCGATCATGGCGGTGCCGGCCACGCTGGTCGCCGCGACCCTCGCGGTGCTCACCGCCCAGGGCGCCCTGGGGGTGCAGTTCTCCATCTCGGGCATGCCGTTCACGGTCACCGCGAAGTCGCTGGACGGCACCGGCTTCGAGCAGTTCGGCGGCCTCGACAACATGATCCCGAACAGCCCGAACGAGGGCGACACGGGCGGCCAGGTACTCGTCATGACCTCCGCCATGAAGAGCGCCACGCTCGACAGCCTGTGCCAGAGCGTCGACCTGGGCGGGATCAACCTGCTGATCAAGGCGGGCAGCGGCTCCACGAAGGTGACGGCGACCAACCTGACGACCGACTCGACCGAGCTGTCGGGTGACGCGTCCTTCGGCAACATCGAGATCGGCAACGACGCCAGCACGCTCACCAAGGCGGGTGTCCAGGGCAACAAGGGCGTCTTCAGCCAGCAGTCGGACACCGTGCACATCGACAACCTCCGGCAGACCAACTACGCCACCACGGCGGGTGTGTTCAAGCTGCCGGGCCTCAAGCTCAGCTTCAGCGACTCGGGTTGCTGATGTCGGAGAACCTGCCACCGCAGGGGAAGCGGCCCGCCTTCCGGAACTGGCGGGCCCGCCGCCCGTTCTGGGGCGGGCTGCTGCTCGCCCTGGGCGGCGCGGAGATCCTGCTCACGGAGAAGGTGTCGCTGAAGGTCGCGATGCACTTCGGGATGCAGGGCGTGACCGGCTACCTGCTCCCCGTGGTGATGCTCCTGTGCGGCCTGCTGATCCTCTTCAGCCCGGGCCAGCGTCTCTTCTACTCGATCGTCGGCATCCTGTGCACCCTGGGCAGCTGGCTCACCTCGAACCTCGGCGGCTTCTTCATCGGGCTGACGCTGGGCATCGTGGGCAGCTGCATGACGTTCGGCTGGCTGCCGGACCAGGAGCCGCGCTCGGAACGCAAGCGCCGCAAGCGCGAGGCGAAGACGACCACGAAGTCCCTCCAGCAACAGTCCTGACGCGTCAGACCGACCCCGGCGACAGCCGGGGCTCGACGTGTTCCTCGGCCACCGAGTCCCCGTCACGACGCAGGACTCCTTCCCGGGCACCTCACGGAAACCCCAACGCGTCGGTGAGCGGCGGGAGTTCAGGGCCGGAGGAGTCACCGGGGCCGACCCGGCACCAGTGCCTGTCGCAGGAAACGGCGGCATCTCACGGACGCCGGTGAGCAAGGCATGCCCGCGGCACGCTCCGCCGGACCGGCACATCACGCGGGGACCTCGCACTGAGGCCGCTCAGCACGACCCCGGGCTCCTGTGCCCTGCGCAAAACCCGTCGAGGCCGCCGCCCCGCCCGGTACCGGCAACCCACAGCCAGTACCGGCGCCCCTCACCGACCGGGGTGGCCGCAGGCTCTCGGGGCATCGCCGCGGTCGGCGAGTTCAGTGCGCGGTCGCCGGCGGCTCGGTGGAGGCGACGACCGGGGACTCCGTCACGGTGTGCACGGCGGTCGGCTGTACCGGGACCGACTCCGCCACGTTGCTCTCCTCCTTCATCGCCTTCGCCTCGCTCTTGAGGATGCGCATGGACTTGCCCAGTCCGCGTGCGGCCTCCGGGAGCTTCTTCGAGCCGAACAGCAGGATGACGACGATCGCCACGACCAGCAGGTGCCAAGGTTCCAGTCCGTTGCGGAGCATGACCTCGTCCTCCTCTTCCCTCACACGACAGTTGCTATGTTGCGCAACTGTACAACCCTGAGGTGGATCGCAGACCCCTCAGGGCCAGGGCATACACACCGAGCACGGCTGCCAGCAGGACGTAATAAGGGAGCGCCAGTCCCGTCATGCCCAGCGGCGCGCCCAGCGGGCTCAGGGGCAGCAGCACTCCTACCGCGGCGAGCACGGCCGCCGCCCGCCCCACCGGACCTGGCGTACCGCCCCTGGTCCGCAGGAGCAGCATCACCAGCGCCTGCGTGAGCAGGTTCTCGGTGAACCAGGCCGAGTGGAACAGCACCTCGTCGTCCACGGCGTCCGGGCCGCGCAGCGCGAGCGCGAGGACCGCGAAGGTCGCGAGGTCGGCGACCGCGTTCAGCACCCCGAACCCGGTGAGGAAGCGGAGGAACGCCCGCGGGCGCAGCACGGTCGGGCGGCGCAGCACCGCGGCGCCGGGACGGTCGTAGGCGAAGGCCAGTTGGGCGGCGTCGAAGCAGAGGTTCTGGGCGAGGACCTGGGTGGGGAGCATCGGCAGGAACGGCAGCAGCAGGCCGGCCGCGAGCATCGCGATGACGTTGCCGAGGTTCGAGGAGAGCGTGATCCGCAGGTACGAGGCGATGTTCGCGCTGCTGCGCCGCCCCGCCGTGACCGCGTGCCGGACCGCCGCGAGGTCCTTGCCGGCGAGCACGACGTCGGCGGCCTCGCGGGCCACGTCCACGGCGGCGCGCGGCGCGATGCCGACGTCGGCGGCACGCAGCGCGGGGACGTCGTTGAGACCGTCCCCGAGGAAGCCGACCGTGTGTCCGGCCGCGCGCAGGGCGGCGACCGCGCGGGCCTTGTCCTGGGGCGTGCAGCGCGCGGCGACCCGCACCTCCCCCGGCTCCAGCCCCAGCTCCCGGCACACCCGCGCCGCCGTCGCCGGATGGTCGCCGGTGAGGATCCGCACGCCGATGCCCAGGTCGGCGAGGGCCCGCAGGGCGTCCCGTGCGTCCGGGTTCAGGGCGTCGTGGAAGGTCACCAACCCCCGGAAGTCCAGCCCGCGTTCGTCGGCCGGGCCGTAGTCACGCGCGCGTGCGGGGCGTTCGGCGGTGGCGACCGCCAGGAGCCGCAGGCCGGACTCCGCCTCCCGCTCGGCCAGGGCCAGCAGCCGTTCGCGCTCCGCGGGGGCCACCGCGCACCGCTCCAGCACGTCCTCCACCGCGCCCTTCACGATGAGCGTGTGCGTGCCGAGGGCCTCGCCCCGCACCACCGCCGTCGCGAGCCGGCGTACCGGGTCGAAGGGCACGGCCCCGACCCCGTCGTACTCCTCCCCCACCGGTCCCGCCGCCTCCAGCAGTGCCTCGTCGAGGGCGTCGGGCACGGGTGCCTCGGCGAGCTGGAGGGTCCACCAGGCGGCTGTGGCGGCCAGGTTCAGGACGTCCGGATCGTCGCTGCCGTCGGGGCCGAGGGCGCGTTCCACGACCGGGCGGTCCTGGGTGAGCGTGCCGGTCTTGTCGAGGCAGAGGACGTCCACGGCGCCCAGGTCGTGCAGCGCGGGGAGGCGTCTGACGACGACGCCGTGCGTACGGGCGAGCAGCGCGGCCCCGCGCGCGAGGCAGGTCGTCACGATCACCGGGAGCATCTCGGGGGTCAGCCCGACCGCCACCGCGACGGCGAACGGCAGCGTCGCCAGGCCCCGCCCGCGCAGCGCCGCGTTGGCCATGAGGACGAGCGGGGGCGTCAGCAGCATGAACCGGATCAGCACCCAGGAGATCCCGTGCACGGAACGGTCGAACGCGCTCGCCTCCCGCCGCGCCGGCCCGCTGTGCGCGGCGGCGAACCGGGTCCACGCGCCCGTCGCCAGCACGACCGCCGTGGCGCTGCCCGAGACGACACCGCTGCCCTGGAAGCAGAGATACGGCTGCGCGAAGGGGCCCTCGTCCGCCGCGCCGGGCAGTTCCACGGCGGCCTTGGCGACCGGCGCGGACTCGCCGGTGAGCGCGGCCTGGTGCACGGTCAGCCCGGTCGCGCGCAGCAGTCGTACGTCGGCGGGGACGAGGTCGCCGGGCCCGAGCCGGATCACATCGCCCGGCACCAGCTCGGCGACCGGTGTCTCCCGGGCCCGTACCGGCGCCTCCTCGTCCGCGCGGCGCAGCACGCAGGCGGTGGAGCCGACCAGCTCGCGCAGGTCGTGCAGGGAGCGGTCGGCCCGGTGTTCCCCGCTCGTGCGCAGTACGCAGCTCACCGCGACGAGGGCGAGGATCACCGCGGCGGTGCCCCAGGAGGCGACGAGCGCCGAGACCAGGCCGAGGCAGAGCAGGACGGCGGTGAAGGGGTCGCGCAGGCTGCGCAGGAAGAGGCGGGGCCAGGAGGTCGTACGGTGCTGGGGAACCGTGTTCTCGCCGGTCGCCGCGAGCCGTGCCGCGGCCTCCGGGTCGGTCAGTCCGCGCGGGCCGGTGTCGAGGTGCCGCAGCACCTGGAGCGGGGTGTGCCGGTGGGCGGCGGTGTCAGAGGCCACGGAGTCGGGGGGCGGGGAGGTCGGTCCGGTCGGCGCGGTCGCCGATGCGGGTGACCGCGAGCCGGACGACGTCGACCACGTCGGGGTCGTCGACGAAGTACACCTGGCGGCGGCCCTCGCGGCGGGACCGGACCAGGCCCGCGAGCTTGAGTTTGGTGAGGTGCTGGCTGACCGCGGGCAGCGCGCCGCCGACCCGGTCAGCGAGCCCGGTGACATCGCTCTCGCCCTGGGCCAGTGCCCACACGATGTGCAGCCGGGCGGGCGAGGCCAGCAGTCCGAAGGCCGCGGCGGCGTCCGCGAGCACGTCGGCGGACGGGTCGTCGAAGCCGCTGCCGGCTGTCGCCACCGTCGTCGCCTCCCGTTCCTGGCGGGTCCCGTTCGTGAACGGCCCAGTCTAGGCGGCCGGAACTTCTCCTCGGTCCGGGGAGTTTCCACGGTGCTACGGACACGGATTTGTATACGACGGTTTTGTATACGTACGACCAGCCACCGCATGACGCACGACTACGTACACATGGAGTTCGCATGGCCCTGTGGGACCGCTTCAAGGAGTCCGCGTCGACGATGCAGACCCAGCTCGTGGCGAAGAAGAACGACCTGAAGAGCGGGGCGTTCCGCGACGCGAGCATGGCGATGTGCGCGCTCGTGGCGGCCGCCGACGGCACGGTCGATCCGTCGGAGCGGCAGCGGGTCGCCCAGCTCATCGCGAGCAACGAGGTGTTGCAGAACTTCGACGCGATGGACCTCCAGCGCCGTTTCGACGAGAACCTGAACAAGCTGACGGCCGACTTCGCCTTCGGCAAGGTCAGCGTGCTCCAGGAGATCGCCAAGGCGAAGAAGAAGCCGGCCGAGGCGCGTGCCGTGATCCAGATCGGCATCGTGATCGGCGGCGCGGACGGCGACTTCGACAAGACCGAGCAGGCCGTGGTCCGCGAGGCCTGCTTCGCCCTCGACCTGCCGCCGCACGAGTTCGACCTCTGAAATCCCGCTTCACTCCTCAACTCCCTTCTGATTCTGGGAGGTTGGTGTCGACACAGGTCGACACCAACAGAGGAGCCGCACCGTGCCCGAGTCCGGCCGCATCGACACCGACACCGCGCACTCCGCGCGGATCTACGACTACATCCTGGGCGGTGGTGACAACTACCCGGCCGACCGGGAGGCCGGCGACGCGATGATCCGGGAGTGGCCGGCCATGCCGGTGCACATGCGGGCCAACCGTGACTTCATGATCCGCGCGGTGCGCCATCTGGCCGGGGAGGCGGGGATCCGCCAGTTCCTCGACGTCGGCACCGGCATCCCGACCTCCCCGAACATCCACGAGATCGCGCAGGCGGCGGCCGCGCACTCCCGGGTCGTGTACGTCGACAACGACCCGCTCGTCCTCGCCCTCTCCCAGGGCCTGTTGGACAGCACGCCCGAGGGGCGGACCGCGTACGTCGAGGCGGACATGCTGGACCCGGCGGCGATCCTGCGCACTCCCCAGTTCCGCGAGACGCTCGACCTCGGTGAGCCGGTCGCGCTGACCGTGATCGCGATCGTGCACTTCGTGCTGGACGCGGACGACGCCGTGGGCATCGTGCGCCGGCTCCTCGAACCCCTGCCCTCCGGCAGCTACTTGGCGATGTCCATCGGTACGGCGGAGTTCGCGCCGGACGAGGTGGGCCGGGTCGCCCGTGAGTACGCGGCGCGCGGTATGCCGATGCGCCTGCGTACGTATCCGGAGGCCGAGGAGTTCTTCGAGGGGCTCGAACTCGTCGGGCCGGGTATCGTCCAGGTCCACAAGTGGCGTCCGGACGAGGGGGACGCCGAACCGATCAGGGACGAGGACATCGCGATGTACGGCGCGGTGGCCCGCAAGCCGTGACCTTCCGTCCTCTCCGTACGCCACCTCCTCAACTTCCGTACGACGTCGAGATGATCACAATGCGGCAGCAACAACTCACTCCATGTCGCCGCTCACTTGACTACCAGCGGTCACACGCGATTGGCTCCGGCCCAACGGGAGTAACCCGGTCGGCGCACCTCATACGGCTCCGGGCGCATCCTCCCCGTCCCCCAGCTCGGCCGCACAGCGAGGTGCCGCACCGCCCATGACCACTCCACCCCCACCTCACGCCTCCTTCCGTCTCATACCAGGCACGGCGCTCACCCTCGCCGTGGCCGGTTGTCTGCTGCTCTCCGGCTGCTCCGCGACCGGTGGTTCCGACTCCGGTACGGACACGGCCGGTGCCGCGGGCAAGGGCCGGCTCAAGATCGTGCTGGTGACCCACGCGAGCAAGGGCGACGCCTTCTGGCAGCTGGTGCAGAAGGGCGCCGAGGCCGCCGCGGCCAAGGACGACGTCGACCTGACGTACGCGAGCGACCCCGACGCCGCCGGGCAGGCGGAGCTGGTGCGGGACTCGATCAAGGACGGGGTCGACGGCATCGCGCTGACGCTCGCCAAACCGGACGCGATGAAGGCGCCGATCGCCCAGGCCAAGGCCTCGGACATCCCGGTGGTCGGCCTCAACTCCGGTATCGACGCCTGGAAGTCGGAGGGCGTCCTGGAGTTCTTCGGGCAGGACGAGAGCGTCGCGGGCCGCGCCGTCGGCCAGAAACTGGACGCCTTCAAGGCCAAGCACGCCCTGTGCGTGATCCACGAGCGGGGCAATGTCGCCCTGGAGGCGCGCTGCGCGGGCGTGAAGAAGACGTTCACCGGCGACACCGACATGCTCTATGTGGACGGCACCGACATGGACGCCGTGTCCGCGGGCGTCACGGACCGACTCAAGCAGGACCCCAGCATCGACGAAGTGGTCATGCTGGGCGCCCAGTTCGCGCTGGCCGCGGTCAAGTCCGTGAAGGCGGCGGGCAGCAAGGCCAAGGTCGCGACCTTCGACCTCAACCAGGACTTGGTCAAGGCCGTGCAGAGCGGGAACATACAGTTCGCCGTCGATCAACAGCCGTATCTTCAGGGCTATCTGGCCGTGGACTCGTTGTGGCTGTACAAGACCAACGGCAACATCAGTGGCGGCGGGGCGGCTCCCGTGCTCACCGGCCCGGCGTTCGTGACGAAGACGAACGTCGGCGCGGTCGCGAACTTCGCGGCCAACGGAACGCGCTGACCGGACACTTCGTACGAGGATGTAGCGAGGACGACCACGATGTCTCCACGGACAGGTGCCCGGCGCCGCGTCGGTTCCATACGTCTTTCCCTGATCCTGCTCGCCCTGGTCCCCAGCGTCACGCTGGCCGCCATGTGGGGCCTGACGACGACCCAGATATTCGCGGAGGGGCTACGGCTGCGCTCGCAGACGGAGTTGAGCAGGTCGACCGGCGCCATGGGCACCGAGGCCGCGCTCGCGCTCCAGAAGGAGCGCAGTCTCTCGGCGGCGTGGATGGCGGATCCGCACGGCTCGCAGGCCGCGCTGGAGGCCCAGCGCACGGCGACGGACAAGGCGGTGGCCCAACTCGTCGGCCAGTCCGGCGCGATCAAGAAGGCGCCGTCCCGGATCAGGGACCGGATGTACTCGGTCGTCGCGTCGGTGGACAGCCTGGAGTACTACCGCAGCCAGGTGGACAAGCCCACCGACATCACCCCCCAGCAGGTGCTGGACCAGTACACGTCGATCATCGACGACCAGATCCAGGCCTTCCAGCAGCTGTCCCAGGTCGACGACGGCGACCTCACCTCGCAGGCGGAGCCGCTCGTCGCGCTGGAGCACGGCGCGGAGCTGGTCTCCCAGGAGGACGCGCAGCTGACGCTGGCCTGGCACTCCGGGTATGTGAACAACGAGTCGTGGGAGCAGTTCGCCGAGCTGGTGCACGCCCGGCGCTGGCTGGTCGAGGACCAGATCGCCACCGGGTTCCAGGGCGCCACCAAGACGCGGATCGAGCACATCCTTCAGAGCGTCGAGTGGAGCACCCTGGAGTCCACGGAGGACGCGGTGCTCACGGCCGGTACGGCGGACAGGGCGGTGCCGGACAACGGCTCGGCCGGCCGGATCGCCCTGCCCGACGAGCAGAAGCAGTGGAACGCGGCACTGACCCAAGTAGCCGCCGAGTACGAGGTGTTGATCCGGCAGCAGACGGCCGCACTCCTCGACCGCAGCTCCGACAAAGCGCACAACCTGCTCGTCACCGCCGCCCTGCTGAGCGCGGGCGGACTCGGCGCCCTGCTGGTGTGCGTCGTCATGTCCTGGCGGATCACCCGCTCTCTGTCCCGCCGGCTGCGCGGTCTGAAGATGGCCACCCTGAGCCTCGCCGAGGACCGGCTGCCCGACGTGGTGGCCCGGTTGAACCGGGGCGAGAAGATCGACGTGGAGTCGGCGACCCCGCCCCTGGACTATGGCAACGACGAACTCGGCCAGGTGGCCCAGGCGTTCAACACCGCGCAACGCACCGCCGTGCACACCGCCGTCGAACTCGCCGACACCCGCAGGGGTTTCCAGAAGGTCATCCTCGGCATCGCCCGGCAGAGCCAGAACCTGGTCAACCTCCAGCTCACCAAGCTCGACCAGCTGGAACGCCGGCACGACGACCCCGAGGTCCTGCGCGGCCTGTACGAACTCGACTCCACCGCAAGCCAGTTGCGCCGCTACGAGGAGAACCTCGTCGTCATCAGCGGCGAGCAGCCGCGCCGCAGCTGGACCGAGCCGGTCGCCCTGATCGACATCCTGCGCAGCGCCGTCGGCGAGGTCGCCGAGTACCAGCGGGTGGAGGTGCACACCGAGGAGGAGGTGTGCCTGGCGCCGCCCGCCGTCGCGGACGTGATCCACCTGCTGGCCGAGCTGATCGACAACGCGACCGTGTACTCCCCCGCGCCCAGTCCCGTCGGGGTGCGGGCCGCGATGGTCGCCAAGGGGCTCGCCATCGAGGTCGAGGACCGCGGGCTCGGCATGTCCGACGAGGACTACGCCTCGCTCAACGAACAGCTCGCGGTGGCCCCGCAGTTCGACGTGGTCGCCCTCGCCGACGACCTGCGGCTCGGCATGTTCGTGATCGCCCGGCTCGCCACCCGGCACGGCATCGCGGTGACACTGCGCTCCTCGCCGTACGGCGGCACGACCGCGATCGTGCTCGTCCCGCACGAGATCGTCGTACCCGGGCCGCCCGAGGAGTCTCCTCGGGGCGCCGCACGAGCGGCCGATGCCGAGGCCGTCGTAACGGAAAGGGCGGGGAAGGCGGAGAAGACGGAGAAGGCGGCCGTCCCCGCGTCAACCGTCTTGGCCGATGCGGCAGTTGAGACGTCGAGCCCCGCGCCCGAGGCCCGCCCCGTCATCCCCCCGGCGCGGTCGCCCGAGGCCGAGTCGGTCACGGCCGGGCTCGGCGGGCTCACGCCGTTGCCGCGGCGGGTGCCACAGACCAGTCTGGCCAGTGAGTTGCGGGAGGAGGCCGGGCCGGTCGAGGAGGACACGGAGCTGGAAGACTTCACCGCGGAGCGTGCGGCTTCCTCGCTGGCCGGGTTCCAGCGCGGCACGTTCCAGGCGCGTGACGAGGACGCGCCGTCGCAGTACGACCGGGAGGAAGCCGCGGCCTCCTCGAATCCGCCCGCCGACCGCTCATGAAGGACTCCGCCATGACACGACCCGTCCCCGCCACGCACACCCAGCTCGACCAGTTGCTCACCGGACTCGTGGACCGGGTGGCCGAGGTGAACCAGGCCGTCGTGCTGTCCGAGGACGGCCTGGTCGTCAGCAAGTCCACCGGGTTCCTGCGCGACGACGCCGAGCGGCTCGCGGCCACCGCCTCCGGGCTGATGAGCCTCAGCAAGGGGGTCAGCATGGACTTCCGGGGCGGTCCGGTGCGCCAGGCGCTGATCGAGATGGCGAACAGCTATCTGATCCTCACCTCGGCGGGCCCCGGCGCCCATCTGGTCGTCCTGACCGGTCCGGGCGCGGACGTCGGGGTCGTCGCGTACCAGATGAACATGCTGGTGAAGAAGATAGGCGAGCATCTCAGCGCCGCGCCGCGGGCGGGCGTCGGCCCCGCGGCCGGCCCCGGCGAGTGAGGTGAGCGGTGGCGACGCGGCGGGACGGCTCGTACGGCCGTTCACGCTGACCGGTGGCAGAACCCGGCCCAGCCGCGCCGATTTCACCCTCATCACCACGGTGACCGCGGTCGATCCGGCGCCCGCGCGAGCGCCCCGCCCGCAGCCGGAGCAGTCCCGCATCCTGCGGCTGTGCGCCGAGCCGCTGGCGGTGGCGGAGGTCGCGGCCCTTGTCGACCTTCCGGTGAGCGTGGTAGTGATCATGCTCTGCGATCTGCTGGAGGCGGGGATGATCACGGCCCGGCCGCCGCACCCGGTCTCCCGTACCAGCCCGGACATGGACCTGCTGCAGAAAGTGAGGGAGGGCCTTGACCGGCTCTGACACCATCGCTCCGGCACCCGCGCCGCCCGAGACGGTCAAGATCCTGATCGCGGGGGGCTTCGGCGTCGGCAAGACCACCATGGTCGGTTCGGTGAGCGAGATCGCCCCGCTGCGCACCGAGGAACCGCTGACCGTGGCGGGCCTCGCCGTCGACGACCTCGACGGCATCGAGGAGAAACGGGCCACCACCGTGGCCCTGGACTTCGGCCGCATCACCATCGGCCAGGACCTGGTGCTGTACCTGTTCGGCACCCCGGGCCAGCAGCGCTTCTGGTTCATGTGGAACGACCTGGCGCTCGGCGCGCTGGGCGCGGTGGTCCTGATCGACGTCCGCCGCCCGAAGTCCAGCTTCGCGGCCGTCGACTTCTTCGAACGCCGGGGCATCCCCTTCGTGGTGGGCGTGAACGGCTTCTACGGCGAGCACCCGTATCCCGCGGAGGCGGTGCGCGAGGCGCTGGCCCTCCCGGAGGACGTCCGGGTACTGCTGTGCGACGCGCGGGAGCGCGACTCGTGCCGGAACGTACTGATCGCGCTGCTCGACCAGTTGATCGCCGCCGCCATCGAGGACGGCGGGGGCGGCAAGCTCACTCGTCCGCCCCGGTGAGCGGTTCGTCGGAGGGGGCGATGACCCGGGCCGTGAGGTCCGGGTCGGGCATGTCCCGGTCGAAGGGGAACATGGGCCGCCGGATGCGGTGATGCCCGAGCCTGCCGAGGTCCTGGTCGACCCCGCCCGGGGTGAGGGCCATCTTCCAGTCGGCGGCCATGGCGAAGAGCTCGGGCTCCAGATAGCCGATCTTGACGAGCACGAGATCGGCCGAGCGCGGGTCCAACTCCAGGTCGGTGAAGTCGTGTTCGTGGTGGTACGGCTTGCGGAGCCGGGTCAGGATGACGTGCACGCTGCCGACTCTGAGGACGACCTCGGTCTCCGCGTCCCGGTCGCCGTGCCGGATCGAGTGCACGACTCCGGTGAGGGTGAGCGGGCCCGCGTGCCGGTCGTCGACCTCCGCGCCCGCCGTGACCGTGACGGTGGCGCCGACACCGGCGCGCTCCGCCGTGGCTACGGCGGACGGTCCGGGCAGCGACGCGTAGATGACCGTAGGGCCGTCCTGGTCCTTGAACTCCGGGCGTTCCAGGACCTGTTGAAGTCCCCAGGTGACGTCTCCCGCGCCGCCAGCGGTCGGGTTGTCGCCGGTGTCGCTGATGAAGTACGGGCGGGCGGTGGAGGCGAGGGCCTCGTCCAGGCAGTCGTCGAGCGCGCCGGTCGGGGCGACGAACTCGAAGTCGTGCCTTGCTTCCCAGAAGCCGCGGGCCAACTGTTCGGCGCCTGCGGTGACTTGGGCGGCGGACGGGCCGGTGACGACGACCGCGGCTCGGTTGCGGGGCTCGTCCGCCCAGGCGTAGCCGACCCAGATCGCCGCGTCGGTGACTCCTGCGGTTGCTTCTACTTCTTCTACGGCCGCGTAGACGCTCTTCGCCGGTTCGATGCGGGTGGAGGTCTGTTCGCCCGCGAGGAGGACCGGGACGGGGATCCAGGCCTTGACCGGGCGGGGGGCGCCGCTCGCCAGGAGGTCTACGAGGTTGCGGGCGGCGCGTTCCTTGGTCTCCATGGCGTCCTCGTGCGGGGCCATGCGGTAGCAGGTGATCAGGTCGCTCTGGTGGACCAGTTCGCGGGAGACGTTGCCGTGCAGGTCCATCGAGGTGGACACGAGGGTGTGCGGGCCGATGGTTTCCCGGATGCGGGCGAGTAGTTGGGCTTCGGCGTCGTCTATGCCCTCGACTGTCATCGCGCCGTGGATGTCGTACCAGAGGCCGTCTACGGGGCCCAACTGGCTAAGGCGGGCGATGAGTTCGTCGGCGAGGTCGGCGAACGCGGCTGCCGTTACCGTGCCGCCGGGGAGGGCCTTGCCTACGAGGGCGCCTTGCCAGTCGGCGGCTTCCCGGAGGGGGGTGCCGGGGGCGAGGAAGGGGTAGCGGGTGAGGACTTCGGGGCCGCGGTGGGGGTGGAAGGCGGGGGCTTCGGTGCGGGCCGGGGAGAAGGTCGAGGATTCGATGCCCAGGCCTGCGATGGCGATGGTGGGGCGGGATGAAGGCAAGGGGGCTCCAGGTTGTGTGTCGGGTGCGGGCTCGTTGTGGCTGGTCGCGCAGTTCCCCGCGCCCCTAAAAGAAGGTGGGTTATCGCGTCCCCGATAGCCCCCATAGGTGGACTATCGCGTCGCCGATTGGTCTGTGACCGTCTGGAGCGCCTGGGCCAACGCCCGTTGGAGGGCGAACTGGCCCGCGCCCACCAAGCCCGCGTCCGCGCCCAGGCTCGCCCGTTCGATCACGAGGTGTTCCGTGACCAGGGGGTGGCAGCCCTCGTAGAGCTGGCTGCGGACTGCCGCGACGAAGGGTTCCAGGGTGGAGAGGATGCCGCCCAGATACACGGCGTCGGGGTTGAAGAAGTTGACGTTGGCCGCCAGGACCTGGCCTAGGTAGCGGCCGGCCTGGCGGACCGCTCGGGTCGCTTCGGGGTGGGCGTCGGTGGCCAGGCGGACGACGTCCTCGGTGGACGTCACGTCGAGGCCGTGGCCGCGCAGGATGCGGACGAGGGCGGCACCGGAGGCGACGGTCTCCAGGCAGCCGGTGTTGCCGCAGGAGCAGGGGATGTCCTGGGCGGCCTCGACGCGGACGTGGGTGATCTCGCCGGCCGCGCCGGTGCCGCCGCGGTAGAGGCGGCCGTCGGCGATGACGCCGGCGCCGATCCCGGTGCCCACCTTGACCATGATCGACTGACGGCGCTCGGCGGGCTGGACGGTGTGTTCGCCGACGGCCATGCAGTTGGCGTCGTTCTCGACGGCGGCCGGTACCTCGAAGCGGTCGGCGAGCCAGTCGCGGATGGGGAACTTGTTCCAGCCGGGCATCCGGGCGGGCAGCGTGACGATCCCGGAGGCGATGTCGACCGGTCCTGGCAGGCACAGGCCCACGCCCCGCAGCCGTTCCCGCCCGTGCCGCTCGGCGAGTGCGGTGAGCGTCTCGGCGAGACCGGGCAGCGCGGCCTCGGGGCCGTCCGCCGTGGGGAAGGGCACGGTCGACACGTCGGTGAGCCCGCCGCCGGGCAGCACGACCCCCACGTGCGCGTGCTTGCCGCCCAGCTCGGCCGCGACCGCGAACCCGTCGCTGCCGCCCAGCCGCAGCACCTTGCGCGGCCGGCCGCCGGTGGAGGAGCGCGTGCCGTGCTCGGCGACCAGGCCCAGGGACACCAGCTGGCCCACGGCGAGGGAGATCGTCGAGGGCGCGGCGCCGAGCAGTTCGGCGAGTTCGGTGCGGGTGGCGGCCTGCCCGGAGGCGAGGAGTTCGAGGACGTGCTCGGCCAGTGAGGAGACACCCGAGGTGCTGCTCTTCCGGCGGTGCGCACTTTTTTCAGGCATGAAGGAAGTTACTTCCGGATCGGGTGATCGAGGCGACGAGCGTAAGCCACCCGGATGGGCTCCCGGCTTTTTTCAGAACAGCAGAAACAGACTTTTTACAGCGGCACGACTGTTTCTTCGACACCAGGGGTCGTTGACTGTCCTCACTCCCGCCTCCGCCCCTCTTTTTCCGAGGAGAACCATGTCCCCTGTTCGCCAGAGACTCCTCGCAGGTGCCTCCCTGACCACGGCCTCGCTGCTGCTCGCGGGCTGTTCCGGGTCGAGCGGTACGTCGTCGTCCGGGTCCCACGACTCGATCGACTACGCGCTGCCCGCGAACTTCACCCCGAACTGGATCCTGCCGATCGGCACCGCGGCCCACCTCAACACCAACAACATCTCCATCGCGAACTCGCTGTGGGAGCCGCTGATCGCCTACGACGGCTCGACCGGCAGCATGGGCTGGAACAAGAAGGGCTCGGTGGCGACCGCCGCCGCCTTCGCGGCCGACAACAAGAGCGTCACGATCACCCTCGGCGACCGGCACTGGAGCGACGGGAAGCCGGTCACCTCCGCCGACGTGAAGTTCTGGTTCGACCTCATCAAGGCGAACAAGTCCCAGTGGGCGGGCTACAACCCGGGCAAGGCGCCGGACAACTGGACCTCTTTCAAGACCGTGGACACCCGCCACTTCACGATCACCTTCGACAAGGCCTACAACCCGCAGTGGATGCTGGCCAACGAGTTGAGTTCCGTCACCCCGCTCCCCCAGCACGTCTGGGACAAGGCAGGGGACGCCAAGCAGGACTGGACGTACCTCAACAACGCGGCCAAGAACATCAGCGGTTACGCGTCGAACGCCCTGTGGAAGACGGTCAGCGGCCCGTACACCGTGAAGTCCTTCTCCACGGCCGGCAAGGTCGTCCTGGCCGCCAACTCGAAGTACGACGGCGGCGAGAAGCCCGGCATCCCCACCGTGAACCTCCTCCCGTTCACGACGGCGGACGCGGAGAAGAACGCGCTGCGGTCCGGGAGCGTCGACTACGGCTACATCGAGGCGACCGACCTCGACCAGAAGGCGAGTTTCACCGCACAGGGCTACACCGTGAAGCCGTGGTCGGGCTGGGCGATCACCTACATGCCGTACAACTTCAACAACCCTTCCATGGGTGCCGTGTTCAAGCAGCTCTACGCCCGGCAGGCCGTGCAGCGGTCCATCGACCAGGCCGGTCTGTCGAAGGTCATCTTCAACGGGACGGCGGTGCCCGGGTACGGGCCGATCCCGCAGGCGCAGAGTTCGTCCTTCCTTTCGGCCACGCAGAAGAGCGACCCGTATCCGTTCTCGACCTCGGCCGCCAAGTCGCTGCTCAGCAGCCATGGTTGGAGCGAGCAGGGCGGGGTCATGACCTGCACCAGCCCCGGCACCGGCGCCGCGCAGTGCGGTGAAGGGGTCGCCAAGGGGACCAAGTTCCAGATGCAGGTGCTGTCGCAGTCCGGTTCGACGGTGACCGACAACATGATGAGCGCGATCCAGTCCTCGCTCGCGAAGACCGGCATCAAGTTCTCCATCAAGACCGCACCGGTCAACTCCGTGCTGTCGCAGACCCCGCAGTGCACGGCCTCGCAGTCGATCTGCAAGTGGCAGCTGTCCTTCTTCGGTACGGCCGGCAGCTGGTACTTCCCGGCCTTCCCGACCGGTGACTCCCTGTTCCAGTCCAAGGGCGGCGCGAACTTCGGGAACTACTCCAACGCCGATGTCGACAAGCTCATCTCCGCGTCCACGACGTCGAGTTCGACGCAGGAGATCCAGGAGTACAGCGCGGCCCTCGCCAAGGACCTGCCGGTGATCTGGCTGCCGGAGCCCGACTACCAGATCTCCGTGGTCAAGAACGGCCTCGGCGGCTTCTCGCAGGACCCGCTCGCCAACTTCCACCCGGCACAGTGGAAGTGGACCAGCTGAGGCATGGACACCCTCCTGTATCTGACCCGGCGGATCGCCCAGGCGCTGGTCGTGATCCTCATCGTGACGGTCGTGGTGTTCGGCCTGCTGCACGCGCTGCCCGGGGGTCCCGCGCGCGGGATCCTCGGCCCGCAGGCCACCCCGCAGCAGATCACGCTGTTCAACCACGACCAGGGGCTCGACCGGCCGCTGCCCGTCCAATACCTGTACTACCTGCGGCAGTTGCTGCACGGTGACCTCGGCACGTCGTACACGCTCAACGAGGCGGTGTCCCGGCTCATCGAGCAACGCCTGCCGAAGACACTGGTGTTGACCGTGCTGTCCGCGGTTCTCGGGCTGTTGCTCGCCATTCCGCTGGGCATGTGGCAGGCGGTGCGGCGGAACAAGCCGGCCGACTATGTGATCACCACGTTGAGTTTCGTGGCGTACTCGACTCCCGTGTATTTCCTGGGACTTGTGCTGGTGCTCGTCTTCACGCAGATGCTGCGGTGGTTTCCCTCGCAGGCGCCGCAGGGGGACACGTTGGCCCAGGTCTTCGCCGATCCGGTGGCGTTGGTGCTGCCCGTGGTGACCGGGGCGGCCTCGATGGTCGCCGTGTTCAGTCGGTACATGCGGGCCTCGACGTTGGAGAACCTTTCCGAGGACTACGTGCGGACTGCTCGGGCGGGGGGTTCTCGGCAGCGGGCGATTCTCTTCAAGCACGTGTTCCGGAACTCGCTCACGCCGGTGATCGCGATGCTGGGGTATTACGTGCCGGTGTTGTTCGGGGGTGCGCTGGTGGTTGAGCAGCTCTTCAACTACCCGGGGATGGGGCTGTTGTTCTGGAGTGCGGCTCAGTCTTCGGACTACCCGGTGCTCCTCGGGTGCGTGCTCGTCATTTCCGTCGCGACTGTGGTGGGGACACTGCTCGCGGATGTCGTTCAGCGGGTTGTTGATCCTCGGGTCAAGGGGGGTCGGGCGTGAGTGTTCAAAGTGCCAGGCGGTGGGGGTTGCTCGCGCCCCGCGGCGGAGCCGCAAATCGACACAGCCCCGCGCCCTTGAGTGCGCGCTTCGCGCGCAACAAGCTTGCCGTGGCCGGACTCGTAGTCGTTGTCCTCTTTTTCCTGTTCTGCTTTGTGGGGCCGCTCCTTTACTCCACCGATCAGATCCATACCGATCTCACACAGGTCAATCTCCGGCCCAGCGGGGCGCATTGGCTCGGTACCGATGCCGTCGGGCATGACGAGCTCGGGCGGCTCATGTACGGCGGGAAGGTCTCGTTGCTCGTCGGGCTTGCCGCCGGGGTGCTTGCCACCGTGATCGGGACTCTCTGGGGCTCGATCGCCGGGTATGCGGGCGGTTGGGTCGATGCCGTGATGATGCGGGTCGTGGACGCCGGGATCGCCATTCCCGCGCTGTTCATCCTGCTCGTCGTGTCCGCCATCACCACACCCGGCGTGCCCGGGCTGATCGTGATTCTGGGGCTGGTGTCCTGGCTGGTGCCCTCGCGGCTGGTGCGGGCGGAGACGTTGACCTTGAAGAGACGCGACTACGTGCTGACCCTGCGCGCCATCGGCGGGACCCACGGGCGAGCCATCGCTCGGCACATCCTGCCCAACTCGGTGTCGACCATCGTCGTCGCCGCCACGTTCCAGGTCGCCGACGCGATTCTGCTCGTCGCCTATGTGTCCTATCTGGGGCTGGGAGTTCAGCCGCCGTCGACCGACTGGGGCGGCATGCTCTCGGCCGGGCTGACGGCCGCGTACTCGGGGCGCTGGTGGCTGATCGTTCCGCCGGGCCTCGCGATCATCCTCGTCGTGTGCGCGTTCAACGCGATCGGCGACGGGCTGCGCGACGCCTTCGATGTGAAGGGACGGGGATGAACAGCATCCTGGGGATAGCGAATCTGGGTGTCACCTTCTCCACCGAGAGCGGTGATGTACCCGCCGTGCGTGGGGTGTCCTTGCGGGTGGAGCCCGGGGAGACGCTCGCCCTCGTCGGTGAGTCCGGGTCGGGGAAGTCGACCGTCGCGCTCGCCGCCCTCGGGCTGTTGCCCGGCAACGCCCGTGCTTCCGGGGGTGTTTCGGTCGGCGGTACGGATGTCGTGGGGGCCGGTGAGGCCGAACTCGCGCGGCTGCGGGGGCGTACGGCTTCGATGGTGTTCCAGGAGCCGGCCACCGCGCTCGATCCGCTGACCCGGATCGGCAAGCAGATAGCAGAAGTCGTACGGAATCACCGGGACGTCTCCCGGCAGGAGGCGGCTGCCGAGGCCGTCGCGCTGCTGCGCCGGGTCGGGATTCCCGAGCCTGAACGGCGCGCCTCCGCCTTTCCGTTCCAGTTGTCCGGTGGGCAGCGGCAGCGGGTCGTCATCGCCATGGCCATCGCCAACTCACCCGGGTTGCTGGTCGCCGATGAGCCGACCACCGCGTTGGACGTCACCGTGCAGGCCGAAATCCTCGATCTGCTGCGGGCGTTGGCCGCCGACTCCGGGACGGGCGTGCTGCTGGTCACGCACAACATGGGGGTCGTCGCCGACTTCGCCGATCGGGTCGCCGTGATGCTGGAGGGGGAGATCGTGGAGACGGGGGCGGTGGAGGACGTGCTGTTGCGGCCGACTCATGAGTACACGCGGCGGTTGCTGGCCGCTGTGCCTCGGCTCGCCGTGACCGGGAGCGGGAACGGGAACGGAGGTGTCGTGGGCGAGGAGGCCGAAGGGGCGCCCGTGGTCGAACTGCGGGATGTCTCCGTGCAGTTCGGGCGTGGGCCCCGTGCCGTGCGTGCGTTGGAGGACGTGTCGCTGACCGTGCGGGCCGGGGAGACCGTGGGGCTCGTCGGTGAGTCCGGGTCCGGGAAGTCGACCGCCGCACGGGTGGCTCTTGGGCTGGTCGCGCCGGAGTCGGGGGGCGTCTCGCTCTTCGGCGCCGATCTGCGCAAGGCGCGGGGGCGGGCCCGGCGGGCGCTGTTGGCCGGGGTCGGCGTGGTGTTGCAGGACCCGGTGGCCTCGTTGGACGCGCGGATGAGTGTCGCGGAGTGCGTGGCCGAGCCGTTGCGGGTGCACCGGCGCGGGATGGGGGCCGCCGAACGGCGGGAGCGCGTCGCCGAGGTGCTCGAACTGGTGCGGCTGCCGAGGGAGTTGGCGCGGCGCGGGCCGCGTGAGCTGTCCGGTGGGCAGCGGCAGCGGGTGAGTCTCGCGCGGGCGCTGGTCCTCGAACCGCGGCTGCTGGTCGCGGACGAGCCGACGAGCGCGCTGGACGTGAGTGTGCAGCAGACCGTGCTGGAAGTGATCACCGAGTTGCAGAAGGAACTCGGGTTCGCGTGTCTCTTCGTGTCGCACGACCTCGCCGTGGTGCAGCAGTTCGCGGGGCGGGTCGTCGTGATGCGGGGCGGACGGGTCGAGGAACAGGGGCCGACCATGAGCACGTTGCTGCACCCGGAGACCGAGTACACGCGCCGGCTCATCGCCGCCGTGCCCGTGCCCGATCCGGTGCTCCAACGGGAGCGCAGAGAGCGCCGGTTGGCGTTGGGGACGGGGGCCGGCGCGTGAGCGACTCTCCCGAGGTGGTCGTCGGCGTCGACATCGGCGGGACGACCACCCAGGTCGTGCTGTGCACGGCCGGACTCGACGTCCTGGACCGGACGGAGGTACCGACCCCGGCCGGCGAGGGCGGCACCGCGATGCTCGACGCCGCGCTCTCCGCGCTACGGCGGCTGCTGGACCGTACGCCCGCCCGGCTGCTCGGGGTCGGGGTCGGGGCGGCCGGACTCGTGGATGTGCGGGCCGGGCGGATCCTCGTGGCGAGCGACTCCTTTCGCGACTGGGCCGGGTTCGAGGTGACGGCAACTGTCCAACAGGCCCTGGGCGTACCGGCGTTCCTCGACAACGACGTCAACGCGTTTCTGCGCGGGGAGGTCGCGAAGGGTGCGGTCGCGGGTGAGGAGAACGTGCTCGGGATGACGCTCGGCACCGGAGTGGGTGGCGCACTGTGGCTGAATGGCGCCCTTTACGACGGGCCGCGCGGGGCGGCCGGCGAGATCGGGCATGTGCCCGGGTTCGGTGAACTGCCGTGCACGTGCGGGGGAAGAGGGCATTTGGAGACGCTGGCTTCGGGGCGGTCGGTCGCGGCGCGATACGGGGAGCGGACGGGGCGTGCGCTCACGGCCCGTGAGGTCGCCGAGGCGGCCCGGGCGGGCGATCCGGACGCGCGTGCCGTGTACACGGCGCTGGGGCGCGGTGTCGCCCGTGCGCTGCTGATCACGGCGGGGCTGCTGGATGTCACGACGTGTGTGATCGGCGGGGGTGTCAGCCGGTCGTGGGCGCTGGTCGAGTCGGCCGTGCGGGAGACGCTGGCGCTGGAGCCGCCGGTGAGCGGTCACCCGGTGCGGGTGCTGCCGGCGCGGCTGGGCGGTGACGCGGTGGCGATCGGGGCGGCGGCCCGGGCGCGGGCGGAACTCCTGATCCACACAGGAGGCTCGTAGCGGACACCTACGTGAACGACGAGAACCGGCCAAGCGCGACCGTGTGATTGACGCGCACACGCCCCATCTCTACCTTCTGATCGACTTACCGAACCTCGTTCGGAATGTCGAACGACAGGAATCACTGGGCCGCTCGTATCCCCCTGGAGAACACATGGCCGTCCCTCCTCTCCCCCACCCCTCCCGCCGCCTCTTCCTCGGCATGGCCGCGACCGTCCCGCTCGCGGCCACCGGCGCGCTCACGCTCGGCGCGGGCAGCGCGCAGGCCGCGACCAACTCGGCTTACGTCATGTGCTACTTCACCGAGTCGCCGACGTTCCTGGGCGCCAACTACGGTCTGCACCTGGCCGTCAGCCCCGACGGTCTGGAGTGGACCCCGCTCAACCAGAACGCCCCCGTCGCCACCCCCACCGCCGGCTCCCTCGGCCTGCGCGACCCGTTCATCCTGCGCAAGCAGGACGGCACGTTCGTGGTCCTCGCCACCGACCTCAACGGCACCGACTGGTCGTACGTCAGCCAGTACCTGCACGTCTGGGACTCCACCGACCTGCGCACCTTCACCGGCTACCGGCGGATGAAGGTGCACAGCCTGGACACCCACGCCTGGGCGCCGGAGTCGTACTGGGACGCGGGGCGCGGGCAGTACGGGGTGATCTACTCGGCCGTGAACGACAGCGGCCACAACGTCATCATGGTCAACTACACCAGCGACTTCGTGACGGCCAGTGATCCGCAGGTGTTCTTCGACCCCGGTTACGACGTCATCGACGGCGACCTCGCGGTCGGCGTGAACGGCGTCAACTACCTCTATTTCAAGAAGAGTTCGACGCTGGTAGGCGCGAAGTCCACGTCACTGGACCCGGGCAGTTTCACCGAGTTCAGCACGGCGGTCTCGCACAACGGCACCGAGGCGCCGACGTTGGTCAAGTCCCTTACGTCCAGCTCCATCTGGTACCTCTGGGGGGACACCTGGGACCCCAACGGCGTCTTCTACGCCTGGCAGACCAGCAGCCTCGCCGCGGGCACCTGGACGGCGGTCGACCAGAAGCTCTACACGCAGCCGCTCAACTCCAAGCACTGCGGGATCCAGCCGATCACCACGGCCGAGTACAACAACCTCATCGCGAAGTGGGGCACTCCGGCCTGGAACCGGCTCAAGTCCTACAACTATCCGGCCCGTTACGTCCGCCACTCCAACTTCGTCGGCCGGATCGACGAGTACGCCTTCGACCCGTACACCGACTCGCAGTGGACCCTCGTACCGGGTCTCGCGGACTCGGCCGGGGTGTCGTTCCAGTCGGTCAACTACCCGACCCGCTATCTGCGGCACTACAACTACGCGCTCCAACTCGACGTGAACGACGGCACGTCGACGTTCGCCGGGGACGCCACGTTCTACCGGACGGCGGGGCTCGCCGACTCGTCCTGGGCGTCCTTCCGGTCGTACAACAACCCGACCCGGTACATCCGGCACTCCAACTACGTCCTGCGCATCGACCCGATCTCGACAGCCACGGAACAGCAGGACGCGACCTTCCACGTCGGGTACTGAGCACGACGCGGGTGCCTCCCGGAGAAACGGAGGCACCCGCGCCGGCCGGAGAAGTCCTAGTCCAGGCCGGCCGTCTTCAGCCAGGCCTTCGCCACGTCCAGCGGGTCCTTGTTCTGCGAGCCCACCTGGGTGTCGAGGTCCAGCAGAGTCGCCGTGTCGAGCTTCGCGGAGACCGCGTTGAGGGCGGCCACACCGGCGGCGGACAGGCCGCTCTTGTAGACCAGGGGCTGCACGTTCTCGAAACCGAAGAGGCGCTTCGGGTCCTGGAGCGTGACGTGCTTCTCCTTGGTGATGGTCGGGTCCGTACTGAAGAGGTCGGCCGCTTGCACGACGTTCTTCTTCAGCGCGGCAGCGGTCAGCGTGCCGCCCGCGTCCAGCGCCTTGAAGGACTTGAACTCCAGGCCGTAGACGGACTTCAGGCCCACCAGGCCCTGCTGCCGGGTCTGGAACTCCGGCGAGGCGCCGATGACCAGGTCCTTGGCGATGGACTTGAGGTCCCCGATGCTGGACTCGGACGTGAGGTTGTACTTCTTCGCGGTCTCCGCGTTGAGGGTGACCGTGTCCTTGTCCTCGGCTGCGGCCGGGTCGAGCAGCGTCAGCTTGGTGTCGAGCTTGGCGTCGATCGCGGCCGTGGTCGCGGCCAGCGTCGCCGGGGTGGCCTTCGGGTCGAGGTAGGCCAGCAGCGCGCCGTTGTACTCGGGCAGCACGGTGATCGTGCCGTTCTTGAGCAGGCCGTAGGTCGTCTCACGGCTGCCGATGTTCGGCTTGTAAGTGACCTTGACGCCCTTGGCCTTGAGGGCCTCGCCGTAGATGTCGGCGAGCAGGGTGCTCTCGGCGAAGTTGTTCGAGCCGACGACGACCGTGTCACCACTGGCCTTGGCGCCCGCGAGGGGGTCGTCGGACTTGCTGTCGGAGGACGAACCACATCCCGTGACAAGCGCAGCCGTCGCGGCGAGCGCGATGGCGGCCGCGCCGGGGTACCTAGTACTTGACCAGCTGTTCTTCGCTTTTGAAGTCACAATTCCCGTTCCGGGCTCGGATGTTGGCACAGGCGTGCAGGCATGGCTGTGGCGTCCACGCGCGGGGCGTGAACTCCGCACTCCGCTGATCCAATCCAGCCGGTTCTCGGTCAGTCAAGAGAACTCTGGTCACCGATTGGCCTCAATGGGTGCCCAGTTGTGAAGGCAACGTAAACAGACCGGTCACGAACACGGTCGCTTTGTAATTGATTCTTGACGTAGGGCGACGCACTTGATCGTTCGAAGAGACGGTAGTCTCCCCGGAGTTGGCGTCGGTCACAGCGGTGTGCGGGGGCCGCTTCGATCAAAAACAGTCACGCGCGTCGCTACGCGTACCGTGACAACACCCCACGAAGGAGGCCTGGTGTCCATACGGGGCTTCGCAGACCGTTGGCCCTTCAGGCGCAAGCTCAATCTGCTCGTCGGCGTACCGCTCGCGGTGGTCGCGGTGCTGCTGGCGTATCTCATCTCGGATGAGGTCGGGCAGTCGACGGACGCGAGCGACGCGGCCCAACTGGTGCGTGACAGCGGGCAGGTCGCCAAGCTGGTGAACCTCGTGGAGGCGGAGCACCAGCAGGCCATCCTGCTCTCCGTTCGCTTCGAGGCCACCAACGACGGCGGCACTCCCTCGCAGAGCGCCTACCGCGCGTCCCAGCTGGCCGTGGACAAGCAGGTCGAGAAGGTGCGCGACACCTTCGGCGACCGACTGCCGGACAGCGAGGCCCAGGCCCTGAAGGAGATCAACGGCCTGGAGACGCTGCGCGACACCGTCGAGCAGAGCTATCTGCCCGCCGACAACATCGACCCGGCGTACGCCAGCGCCTCCGACGGTCTGATCGACGGGCTCGACCTGGAGCACAACGCGAACCTCGCCACCACCTTCACCGGCAACCTGCTGGACTCCGTGCTGCGGGCGGACGCCGCCCACAGCTCGTTCGAGACCAGCGTGTTCTCGGCGACGACCGGTGACAGCAACGCGCTCATCGAGTTCAACAACGCGGTCGGCTCCTACGACCTCTACACCTACCAGGCGGCCAGGTTCGCCCGGTTCGCCACCGAGGACCAGGCCGACCAGCTCTCCGGCATCGAGCACACCCCCGCGCAGCGGCTGATCGCCGAGGCCTACGCGGAGCTTCAGATCGACCCGAGCGGACTACAGGCGGAGACGCCCGGCGCGGTCCGCAAGGCCTTCGCGGACGCCATGAGCGACTATCCCTCCTACCCGCAGCAGGCCGCGGGACGGCTGAAGATCACCAGCTCGCTCATCGGCCAGATCGCCACCCGCGCCGACAGCGCGTCCAGCTCCGCCTCCTGGCGCGCGGGACTGCTGCTGAGCCTGTCCCTGCTCGGCTTCGCGCTGTGGCTCGCCTTCGTGGTGATCGTGCGCCGCTCGGTGGTCCGCCCGGTGCAGGCCCTGACCGGCGCCGCGAAGCAGGTCGCCGAGGTCGCGGGCCGCGAACTCGCCCGCGTGGCCGACGACGACGCCGAGGACGACGGGCCGCCGCTGCTGCGCGACATGCCGGTCACCGCGAAGGACGAGATCGGCGACCTCGCCGAGGCCTTCAACCACGTGCAGACCACGGCCGCCGCGCTGCTGGCCCGCCAGGTGGTCAGCCGGCGCAACGTCGCCGAGATGTTCGGCAACGTCGGCCGCCGCGTCAGCAACCTGACGACCCGTCAACTAGCGCTGATCGACGCGGTGGAGCGGGGCGAGACGGATCCGGCGCTGCTGGAGCGCCTCTACTCCATCGACCACATCGCCGTCCGCCTGCGCCGCAACGCGGACAGTCTGATGCTGCTCGCCGGCATCCGCGAGACCGTGCTGGACGGCGGCCCCACCGAACTCACCAACGTCGTACGGGCCGCGCTCGGCCAGATCGAGGGCTTCCAGCGGGTGGGCCTGCGGGCCGACACCGAGGTCATGGTGGAGCCCGACATCATCGGCGACCTCACCCTGATGGTGGCCGAACTCCTGGAGAACGCGGTCTCGTTCTCGCCCGCGGGCAGCCCCGTCGAGGTGGTCGTACGGACCGACGGCGACGACGCGCTGATCGTGGTCGCCGACCACGGACTCGGGATGAGCGCCGACCGTATCGCCGAGGAGAACGCGCGCCTGATCCGCCGCGAGCGCCTGGACCTGGTGCCGACGAAGGTGCTGGGCCTGTTCGTGGTCGGTACGCTCGCCCGCCGCTGGGACATCGACGTCACACTGGCCCGCACGCCGGGCGGCGGTGTGACGGCCGAGATCACCATCCCGGCCACGCTGCTGCTGCGGATGAGCTCGCTGGCCTCCGGCGGTTCCGCCAACACCGGATACACGGAGTTGGGGTCGGGGGCGGGCTCAACTGCCGCTACGGGAGCGGCTGTTGCGCCGTCCGCCTCCTCGAACCAGGACCAGCGTCCGGCGCCCTCCTGGGCCACCTCGGACTCCGGGCCGCGCCCGTCGATCACCCTGAGCAGGCCCGAGCCGATCACACCCGAGCACATGCGCACCGATGACGAGCCCACCCCGCTGCCCCGCAGGGTCTCCCGGTACGAGACGGCGCCGAGGGCCGCCGCACCGGCCCCGCCCGTCACCACCCACCACGCCCAGGCGGACGAGTCCGCCACCGCCCCCGACGACGCCGGAGGCTCCCGGCCGCTGCGGCGCCGGGTCCGGGGTGCCACCCTTCGTACGGGCGCCGACGACGCCGCCCAGCAAGCCGCCCGGCAGGCCCCCCGGCCCGCCGACGCGGACGCCGTCCGCTCGGCCCTCGAAGAGTTCGAGGCAGCCGTGGAGCAAGCGCATCGCGACAGCGACACCCTCACGGGCCTGCGCCCCCAGGACGCGAACCACCCGCACGACCAGAACCACCTCCCGAAAGGAGCGGAGCAGTGAGTACGTCGACAGGTGACACTCCCACGGGGGGCACCACGCCGGCCGAACTGCAGGCAGCCGCGGCCGATTTCAACTGGCTGCTCAACCGTTTCGCGACGGAGACCGCGGGTGTCGTCGACGCCATCGCGGTGTCCTCCGACGGCCTGCTGATCGCCGTGGCCGAACTGCGCGAGCACGCCCACTCGGAGCGGCTCGGAGCCATCGTCTCCGGCATCACCAGCCTGGCCGCCGGTGCCTCCGGCAACTACGGTCTCGGCGGCCTGAACAAGGTCATCATCGATCTGGAGGGCGGCCACGTCCTCGTCTCCGCGATCGGCAGCGGCGCCGTCCTCGGCGTCGTCACCGACAAAGAGGCCAAACTCGGCAACATCGCCTACGAGATGACGCTGTTCGCCAACCGTGCCGGTTCCGCGCTCAACCCCCAGCTGGTGCTCCAGCTGAAGAACAGCGTCGGCGCCGCTTCGGCTCGGTGACCGGTCCCCGACCGGTCGAGAGAGGAACAGCCACTCATGCCCGACGGCCGCACTCCGAGCGGTGCCGGCGCGGACGGGGCCACACCCCCGGGTCGCGATCCGGTGCGCACGCCTTCCGCCGTACGGCCGTTCCTGGTCACCGCGGGCCGGGTGGCGGGCGCGGATGCGGCCGCCTCCGGGCGGCCGATCCCGGTCGAGACCCAGGTGGTGGCCACGGCCTCCGGGCTGGAGGTCCTCGACCGGCTCTCCTTCGAGCAGCACGACATCGTGGCCGCCTGCCGGCAGCCGCAGTCCCTCGCGGAGATCGCGGCCCGGCTGCGGCTGCACCTGAACGTGGTGCGGGTCCTCGCCGAGGACCTGCGTGCCGCCGGGCAGTTGACGGTGCACGTGCCCAACTCCGACATCACCCACGACGCAACCGTCCTGCGAAGGGTCATCGATGGCCTCCGCGCCATCCCCAACTCCCGGGGAGTACTCCGTGACACCGACTGAACCGGTCGCCCGCGGTGCGGCTGCGCAGACCGTCGTACGACCGCCGCTGCCGGTGAAGATGGTCGTCGCGGGCGGCTTCGGCGTGGGCAAGACCACCACCGTGGGCGCGATCTCCGAGATCGAGCCGCTAACCACCGAGGCGGCGATCACGGAGGTCGCGGCGGGCGTGGACGACCTGTCCCACACCCCGCGCAAGACGACGACCACGGTCGCGATGGACTTCGGCTGCATCACCATCGACCCGACCCTGAAGCTGTACCTCTTCGGTACGCCCGGGCAGGACCGATTCGGCTTCATGTGGGACGACATCGTGGAGGGCGCGGTCGGCGGTCTCGTCATCGTCGACACCCGCCGGCTCGACGACTGCTACGCGGCCGTCGACTACTTCGAGCACAAGCAGATCCCGTTCGCGGTCGCCCTGAACGCCTTCGACGGCAAGATCGAGCACTCCCTGGACGAGGTCCGCTGGGCCCTTGACGTCAACGAGCGTGTCCCGGTGATCGCGTTCGACGCGCGGGAGCGCGGGTCCGTGCGGGACGCCCTGCTGGTCGTACTGGAGCTGGCGCTGGCGCGCACGGAGAACTGAGGGCGGGAGAAAGGGGGATGGGGAGGGCCGTTGCCCTCCCCATCCCCCTTTTGCTTACAGAGGTAGTCAGTTGCTCCTGCGGACCCCCGGCGACACCGCGAGCCGTGCGATGCCCCAGAAGAGCCCCAGAGTCACGAGGGCCATGCCGGCGACCAGGGTGGCTCCGCCGACGACCTTCTCGTAGTTCCGCTGGTAGAGGCCGTCGATGATGTAGCGGCCGAGGCCGCCGAGACTGACGTAGGCCGCGATGGTGGCCGTGGAGACGATCTGGATGGCGGCCGAGCGCAGGCCGCTGAGGATCAGCGGGAGGGCGACCGGGAGTTCCACCTGGAAGAGGACGTTCGTCTCGTTCATGCCCATGCCGCGGGCCGCGTCGACCGGGGACGGGTCGACGGAGCGCATCGCCTCGTAGGTGGTGACCAGGATCGGCGGTACGGCGAGGACGACCAGCGGGATCATCACCGGGACCAGGCCGAAGCCGATCAGCACGAACATCAGCACCAGCAGGCCGAAGCTCGGCAGGGCGCGGGCGGCGGTGGCGATGAGCGAGAGGGTGTTGCCACCGCGTCCGGTGTGTCCCGTCAGCAGGCCGATGGGGAGGCCGATGGCGGTGGCGATCGCGAGCGCGATCAGCGAGTACCGGATGTGCTCGACGAGACGGGTGGGGATGCCGTCGTAGCCGTGCCAGTGCGAGCTGTCGCTGAAGAACAGGTTGATGTAGTGGAGTACGTTCACCGGGCTGCGTCCTCCAGTGCGAGTTCGGCCGGTTCCGGCCGGTCCTCGGCGGGGCGGGCCTTGCGGGTGCCGCGCGGCATCCAGGGCGTGAGGAGCAGGCGTACGCCGACCAGGACGGCGTCCACGACGATGGCGAGGACGGCCGTGGTGATCACCGACAGCCAGATCAGGCGCGGCTGGTGGTAGATCTGACCGTCGTTGAGCAGGTTGCCCAGCGCGCCCTGGTTGCCGATCAGCATGCCGACGCTGACGAGGGAGATGCTGGACACGGTCGCCACCCGCAGGCCGGCGATGATCGCGGGCACGGCGATCGGCAACTGCACCTGGAGATAACGGCGGATGGGACCGAGACCCATCGCGGTGGCCGCGTCCAGGGTCTCCTGGGGCACCGAGCGGACGCCGTCCACGATCGCCGGGACGAACACCACGAGGCTGTAGACGCCGAGCGGGATCATCACGGTGGTCTCGGTCTGGCCGGTGTAGTCGATGAGGACGACGAAGAACGCCAGCGAGGGGATCGCGTAGAGCACGGTCGTCACCCAGAGCACCGGCGGGTACAACCAGCGCAACCGCACGCACAGTTGGGCGATGGGCAGCGCGACCACCAGGCCGACGAGGACCGGGATCACGGCCTCGCGCAGATGCAGGCCGATCAGGCCGAGGTAGCTGTTCTGGAGGTCGCTGGGGATGCGGAACCAGTCGTTCATCCGGCGACCTTCGTGCCGCTGCGACCCGCCGCGTGGGCGCTGCGGATCGCCTCGCCCACGGCCCCCTGCGACACGACCCCGACCACGCGCCCGGTCCCGTCCACGCCGACCGCCCACCCGGTCGGCGACAGCACCGCCCCGTCGAGCGCGGCTCGCAGCGAGTCCTTGCCGGCCTCGAACGGGCGGCCGTAGGCGAGGAGTTGTGTGGTGTCGACGGCTCCGGCGGTGAGTGCGCCCGGCTCGCTCCAGCCGAGCGGCTTGCCGTCCAGGTCGGTGACGAGGAGGTACGGCACGTCGGGGGTGGTGCGTTCGGCGATCTGCTCGGCGGTGGAGTCGACGGCGATGATCGGGGAGGTCTTGAGGTCGAGACCGGCCGAGGAGAAGAAGGAGAGGCGGCGGATGCCGCGGTCGGTGCCGAGGAAGTCCTCGACGAAGGCGTCCGCCGGGTCGGAGAGCAGTTCGGCGGGCGGGGCGAACTGGGCCAGCTTGCCGCCGGTGCGCAGCACCGCGACCATCGTGCCGAGCTTGATCGCCTCGTCGATGTCGTGGGTGACGAAGACGATGGTCTTGCCCAACTCCTCCTGGAGACGCAGGAGTTCGTCCTGGAGGCCCTTGCGGACCACGGGGTCGACGGCGGAGAAGGGCTCGTCCATGAGGAGGACGGGCGGGTCGGCGGCCAGCGCGCGGGCGACGCCGACGCGCTGCTGCTGGCCGCCGGAGAGCTGGTACGGGTACCGCTTGGCGAGGGCGGCGTCGAGGCCGACCCGTGCCATGAGCTCGGTGGCCCGCGCCCTGGCCTTCTCCTTGCCCCAGCCGAGCATGCGGGGCACGGTCGCGATGTTGTCGACGATCGTGCGGTGCTGGAAGAGTCCGGCGTTCTGGATGACGTAACCCATCGACCGGCGCAGCGTGTTGACCGGCTGCTTGGTGATGTCCGCGCCGTCCAGGGAGATCGTGCCCTCGCTGGGGTCGATCATCCGGTTGATCATGCGCAGGGTGGTCGTCTTGCCGCAGCCGGAGGGGCCGACGAGGACGGTGATCGAGCGGTCCGGTATGTCCAAGGACAGTTGGTCGACCGCCACCGTGCCGTCCGGGTACCGCTTGGTGACTGAATCTATCCGTATCAAAACGCCGAATACCCTTCGGGTTTGGCAGAAACTGCCCGTTCTCGGCCACGGTCGCAGGCCACTGGGGGCAGAGTCTAGACCGCGAGTGTTGCGGGAACTTGGCGGGATCCGACTCGGTGTGACCGGGTGTGATCGTTGACCGGCGGCCGGAAAGCGCTGTTGACCGGTCGGTAGCCGCGTACTGTCATGGACAGGGGCTCGACCGTCCCCGCCCTTTCTCGATCCTTCTCGACCGCATACGCACGCATCCGACCGTCCGATGACGAGGAGCGCGACGTGACGAACGGCGGTACGTCCCCCTCCGACGCCGCCGTGCTCGCCCGGGGACGCAAACTGCTTGCCCTCGCCGGGGACGCGCGGATCCGCGACTCGACCGAGGAGGCACGGACGTTGGCCCTGCGGGCGGCGGCCGATCTGGAGCGGGGCGTGCGGCTCACCGGCGGCGCGGGCGCGACCTCCGCCGTACGCTGCCGGGCCCTGCTGGACCTGGCCGAGGCGCGGGCGGTCGCGGCGGCCGACAGCGGGGCGACCGGGGTGCTGGAGGCGCTGCACGAGGCGGTCGACGACGTGCGGGACGTGAGCCCGGAGTTACGGGCGCTGGCCCTGCGCAGGCTCGCCGAGGCGCACAGCGCCCGCTACCGCTACACCGCCGACCCCGCCGAACTCGACGCCGCCGACCGGGTGTTCGCCCAGGCGCAGGACCTCGTGCAGCGCGACGACCCGGTCCGGGCGGAGCTGCTGGCGGGCCGCGGTGAAGTGCTGCTGGCCCGGGTCGAGAGCGGCGGCGGACTGGAGGTGGCCGCCGAGGCGGTACGGGAGCTGCGCGCGGCGCTTGCCCTGACCGCGGGCGGTGAACCCCGGCTGGCCGAGCGGCAGTTGCTGTTCGGCAAGGCGCTGCGCCGGCACCACACGGCGGGCGGGGCGGGGACCGATCTGCACGAGGCCGAGTGGATCCTGGCCCGCGCGGCCCGCGGCGCACGGACGGACCGGATCGCCGCGCTGGCCTGGCTGGAACGCGGCGAGGTGCTGCTGACGCTGGCCGGGGCGACCGGTGCGCCGGAGTGGCTGGACCTGGCGGCGGAGTCCTACCACCACGGTGTCCGCAGCGCGCTCCGTGCCGCCGAACCACTGCTCGCCGCGCAGGCGCACCACCAGCGCGGCGCGGTCCTGGAACGCACGGCCGGCCCGGCACGGGCCCTCAAGTCCTACCAGGCCGCCTGGGAGTTGTGGCAGCGCGCCGGGGCGGCACGGGGACCACAGGCACAGTCCACGTTCGAGCGCATGACCGCGCTCGGGGCGACGACGTAGAGGAGTGCAGGGTGGCGGACTTGGCGCGCTACGACGTGCAGGAGTACGGGGTGACGGAGCCGGCGCGGCACACCGTGGACCAGCGCGGGGCGACCGACCCGGCCGAGCATCAACAGGCCGCCGTGCGGTACCGGTTGGACGGACCCGACAGTCACCCGGACGGACCCGACGAACACCCGGACGGTGTCCGTGAGCCGCTGCCCGACTTCACCGGCGTCGATCTGACCGCGTTGCGTGCGCGGGTGGACCACCCTGTGCTGGGTGCGGTCCTCGCGACCCTGCTGGCCCGGTCCTGCGGTGCCGACGGGGGCCTTGTCGCGTATCACGAGGACTCCCCCGGGGCAGAACGATAGGGGCGGCAGAGCGCCGGCCGACGGGAGGCGACGCTGTGCACAGGGCACCGGAGCACACCTTACGGACGGCCAGGGACCGGGAACTCGCGCCGTGGCCGCATGCCGCGCTCGATGTGGCGGCCCTGCGGCGCGCGGGGCAACGGGCCTTTCCCTTCCGGCAGTTCGTCCTGAAGGTGCACGGCCGCTGCAATCTCGACTGCACCTACTGCTGCATCTACCAGGGCAGGGACGCCAGTTGGCGGGGGCGGCCGGCCCGGGTGAGCCCGGACGTCATGCGGCAGACCGCCTCCCGGATCGCCGAACACGCCGTCGCACACCGGCTGTCCGAGGTGCGGATCGACCTGCACGGCGGCGAACCGCTGCTGTCCGGGCCCGACACCGCGCTCGCCTACACGGCCGCCGTACGTGCCGCGTTACCCTCGCGCACCGCGCTGCGGACCACCGTGCAGACCAACGGCACCCTCGTCACCGAGCGCACCCTGGACCGGCTCGCCGACGCCAACATCCGGGTCGGGCTGAGCCTGGACGGCGGCACCGCCGTACTGAACCGGCGCCGGGTGGACCACGCGGGGCGCTCCTCCTGGCCGGCCGCCGCCCGGGCCGCGCGCCTGCTGGCCGACCGTCCCGAGCTGTACGCCGGGATCCTGTGCGCCATCGACATCACCAGCGACCCGAAGGACGTCTACTCCTCGCTGGCCGCGCTGCGTCCGCCCCGGCTCGACCTGCTCCTGCCGCACGCCAACTGGTCCAATCCGCCGCCCGGGTTGGCCGCCCGTCCGCCGCGTGACGCACGCGCCCAGCGGGCCGTACCGACGCCGTACGGCGACTGGCTGGCCACCGCCTTCGACCTCTGGTGGGACGGCCCGCCGAACGGAACCCAGCCGCGGGTACGGCTGTTCACCGAGATCGTGGCCCTGCTGCTCGGTGTCCCCAGCGCCACCGAGTCCGTCGGGCTGTCGCCCACCTGCGCCGTGGTCGTCCACACGGACGGCGCCGTCGAGCAGATCGACTCCCTCAACCTCGCCTACGACCGCGCCACCGCCACCGGGTTCGACGTCTTCGGCAACAGCTTCGACGAGGCGCTCGACCACCCCGGGATCGTGGCCCGTCAACTCGGCGTCGAGGGGCTCTCGGACGAGTGCCGGGCGTGTCCGGTGGGACGGGTGTGCGGCGGCGGCAACTACGGGCACCGCTACTCCGCCGGGACGGGCTTTCTGCACCCTTCCGTCTACTGCGCCGATCTGGAACAACTGGTGCGGCACGCGGCCCGACGGCTGAGCGCGGTAATGCCCGAGGACCGACCGCGTATCGACTAGGGTGCACGCGAAATCACGCGAGACGGTTTAAACGTAGTCAATGAGTCCATTTCGGTGTAAGGGGAGACGGTCGGATGACCGACAGGTCCAAGGGCGCCGAGTCCCACGAGCACTTCACCATCAGCTACGCGGGATTCAACCGGCCGTGGGCCACCTGGATCGCCCACCAGCTGGAGCAGTTGGGGCACGAGACGACCCTGCTGCGGTGGGACCCGCCGAAGCAGATGTCGCTCGCCGACGCGCTGCGCAATCTGCTCCAGGCGCCGGGCCGGGTGCTGCTGGTCCTCGACGACTGGTACTTCTCGCTGGGCCCGCGCACCGACGCCGAGTGGACGCAGGCGCTGCACGAGGTGGTGCCGCCACACGTCGACCGATTCTCCGCGGTCAGTGTGGCCACCCGGGCGCTGCCCGCCACCGCCGCCCCGCTGCGCCCGGTCGATCTGCGCGACCTCGACTCGCGCGAGGCCCGGCGCCGTATCCTGCGCCGCCTGGACCTGGACGCGGCCACCGCGCCCGGCCCGGTGAGCGGCACCGCGCCGCGCTTCCCGAACGACCCCCCGGCCGTGTGGAACGTACCGCGCCGCAATGTCCGCTTCACCGGCCGCGACGCCATCCTGGAGAAGCTGCACGCCCGCTTCGAGGAGGGCGGACGCGGCGGCGCCCGGGTCGCGCTGCGCGGTATCTCGGGCGTCGGCAAGAGCCAGATCGCCATCGAGTACGCGCACCGGTTCGGCAACGACTACGACATCGTGTGGTGGGTGGGGGCACGGTTCCGGGCACCGGCGCGTGAGCAGTTCGCGCAGTTGGCGCCGCGGCTCGAACTGCCGGTCGGACAGGAGCTGGGCGAGCGGATCCGCGCGGTGCACGAGGCGCTGCGCACCGGCCGGCCGTTCCGCCGCTGGCTGCTCGTGCTGGACAGCGCCGACGACATGGAGCAGATCGAGGACCTGCTCCCGGAGGGCAACGGCCATGTCCTGATCACCACCCTCACCCAGGACTGGGCGGCCTCGGGCAGCGTCACCGAGCTAGAGGTGCAGCCCTTCCGCCGTCCCGAGAGCGTGGCCTACGCCCGTCGCCGCGCCCAGCGGCTCACCGAGTCCGAGGCCGACGATCTCGCCGACGCCGTACAGGACCTGCCGCTGCTGCTCGCGCAGACGGCGGCCTGGCTGGACGCCAACGTCATGCCGGCCAAGGACTATGTCGCGATGATCCGGCGCGGCGAGGCCAGCCAGATCGGTATCCGGATCTCCTCGGACTACCCGATGGGTTTCCAGACCAGTTGGTCGATAACTCTGAACACGCTCCAGGAGAACAACCCCGAAGCGGTGGAACTGCTCCACCTGTTCGCACTGTTCTCGCCGGACGCCATCCCGGTCCGGCTGATGCAGGCCGCCCACCCGTCCGACCTGCCCGCCCATCTGGCCGCGCTCGCCGGCGACCCGATCCGCTGGCACACGGCGCTGCGCAGACTGTCCGAGTCGACCGCGGTCCGCCTCGACTACGTCGAGTCCTCGGAGGCCGAACCGGCCGTCGACCGCGTGTCCATGCACCGCCTCTACCACAGCTTCCTGCTCAGCACCCTAACCGAGGACCGCCGCGAGGCGCTGTCCACGATCGCCTGCACGCTGCTCGCGGGCGCCGACCCGCGCCGCCCCAACGACACGCGTGAGTGGACGCGTTACGCGGAGCTGATCCCGCACCTGGAGACCGCGGGCGCGCTGGACAGCCGTGAGCCCGTGGTCCGGCAGCTCGTCCTGAACTGCATCGACTACATGCGGGTACGGGGCGAGAACCGGGCCGCGCTGCGCCTGTGCGAGCAGACCGTCGCCCGCTGGCGCAACCGGCTCCAGCCCGACGAGCGCGACATGCTGGTGCTGACCCACGACCACGCCAACATGCTGCGGCGCAGCGGCCGTTACCGTGAGGCGGAGGCCGTGGGACGTTCCGTCCTGGACCAGCTCACGGAGACCCGCGCCGACGACGACCCCGATCTGCTGCGCGCCAAGAACGGGCTGGCCGGGACCCTGGTGTCGCTGGGCCGCTACGACGAGGCCCACCAGATGTTCGAGGAGTGCGTCCACGCGTACTCCGACACCCTGGGCTCCGAGGCGCCGCGCACCCTCCAGGACCGCGGCAACCTGGCCGTCGTCACCAGCCTGTTGGGCCGCTACGAGGAGTCGCTGCTGCTGCACCGCGACATCCTGCTGATCCGCGAGCGGCTGCTGAACCCGCGCCACCATCTCACCCTGCGCTCCGGCATGTTCTACGCCTGGATGCTCAGGCTGCTGGGCCGGTACGCCGAGGCCACCTCACGGCAGGAACTCAACGTCCGCGCCCACCGGCAGGCGATGGACCGGTTCACCCCGCAGACCCTGTTCGCCGAGCACAATCTGGCGCTGTGCATGCGGCGCACCGGTGATCTGCTGGGCGCCGAGTCGCTGATGCGCAGCGTGGTGGAGCGGTTCGTGCAGCGGCAGGGGCCGCGCCATCCCGACGCGCTCCTGGTCCAGGCGGACTTCGCGACCTTCAACCGCGAGCACGGCAATCTGGAGCAGGCCCGGGAGATGGCCGCGACCGTGGCCGAGGACTACGCCCGTCTGGTGGGCCCCGAACACCCTTACGCCGTGGGCACGTTGGGCAATGTCGGGCTCGCGCTGTGGGAGTACGGCGAGCGGGACGAGGCGCTGCGGATCGCCGAGCAGGCGCTGACGCGGATGCGGGCGGCGGTCGGCCCTACCCATCCGTGGGCGCTCGGGGCGGCGCTCAACGCGAGCGGTGCGCGGAGCCTGGCCGGCGATGAGGAGGGCGCGGCCCAACTCAGCCGCACGGTCCTGGAGTCGGCGCGCGCCACGCTGGGCGAGACCCATCCGCTGACCCTGTCCTGCAAGGCGGCCCTCGCCGGTGACCAGCGTGCGCTGCGGCGCGGCCAGGAGGCCACGAAGCTGGAGAACGAGGCGCTCCAGCAACTCTCCGACACCCTCGGGCCCCAGCATCCGCACACCCTGTCGATCCGCCGCAGGGAGCGGCCGTACTGGGATTTCGAGCCGCTGACGACGTGACTCCCGCGGACCCACCCGCAACGGGAGTCGCCGGGGTCCCAGGGCGCTAGCATGGCCGAGTTCCGTAGCCCAAGGGGGACTTCGGCCTTCCTGGAGAGGTAGAACGTGCGGGGAAGAGAAGGGGACGGCCCCTCCAGGCTGGGAGAGCGGGGGCCGGGTGGCGTGTTGCCCGACTTCGCGGATCTGGATCTGAAGGCCCTGTCCCGTCAGTCATCGCATCCGGTGCTCGCCGCGGTGGCCAGTGGCCTGCTGCCCCGGATGCTGCGCGGCGAACCCGCGATGGCCTTCTACGAGGACGGCCCGTACCAACTGTGACCGCCCTGTGGCCCCTTGAGAAACTCGACGTCGCGGCCTTACGGCGGTCCGGGTTACGGGCCGTGCCCTTCCGGCAGTTCGTCCTCAAGGTCAACGGCCGCTGCAACCTCGCCTGTAGCTACTGCTACGTCTACGAGGGCGCCGACAGCAGCTGGCGGGACCGCCCCAACCGGGTCTCCCCCGCCGTCGTGCGACGCACGGCGACCCGGATCGCCGAGCACGCGGCGACCCACCAACTCACCTCCCTCCAGATCAATTTGCACGGCGGCGAACCATTGCTGGCGGGGGTGTCGAACCTCGTCGCCCAGGTCAGCGAGGTGCGTGAGGCGGTCCGCGCCCGCTGTGGCCGAAGCTGCACTGTTGACGCCTCCGTGCAGACCAACGGCACCCTGCTCACCGAGGACGCGGTGGACCAGCTCGCCGACGCGGGCGTACGGGTCGGGGTGAGCCTGGACGGCGGCACCGCCGCACTGAACCGGCGCCGGGTGGACCACGCGGGCCGCTCCTCGTGGGCGAGGACCGCGGCCGGGCTTCAGGTGCTGCGCGGCCGTCCGGAGGCGTACGCCGGGATCCTCAGCGTGATCGACCCGGACTCCGATCCCGCCGAGGTCTACACGTCGTTGGCGGCGTTCGAGCCCCCCTCGATGGACCTGCTGCTGCCGCACGCCAACCATGCGTTCCCGCCCGCCGCGAAGGGCCCGCATCCTTACGGCGACTGGCTCGTCCGGCTCTTCGACCTGTGGTTCGACGCGGGTGAACGGGCCGTGCCGATCCGGCTGTTCCACGAGATCATCGCCCTGCTGCTCGGCGTGCCCTGCCGTGCCGAGGCGGTGGGGAACGCACCCGTGGTCGCCGTCGTCGTCGACACCGACGGCACCATCGAGCAGGTCGACTCGCTGAAGACCGCCTATGCCGGAGCCCCCGCGACCGGGTGCGACGTCTTCGGCCACTCCTTCGACGACGTCCTGGACCATCCGGGCGTGGTGGCACGGCAGTTGGGCACCGACGCGCTCTCCCCCACCTGCCTCACCTGTCCGCTCGCGGAGGTGTGCGGGGGCGGCAACTACGCGCACCGCTACCGCCCGGTCGAGGGATTCCGCAATCCGTCGGTGTACTGCGCCGACCTGCACCTCCTCATCCCGCACATCGCGCGCCGGGTGCGCAGCGCGGCCGACGCCGACTTCCCGCGGGGACCGATCAACGCCCTTTGACCACAGGGCTGTTGATGGGGCGCCAGAATTGGGGAAGGTAAGGGGAGTATTCCGGCTCTCCAACGGGGGAAGTGCTGCATGGCGATCGTGACGAGGGTGGCCGCGGACGGCCAGGACCAACAGGTGCCGATCTACGTGGAGGTCGACACCGCCCCGCTGCCCGGCGGCCTGGCGGACATGTACGACGGGATCGACACCCGGGAGAACGCCGCGGAGCGGGTGCTGGCGGTGGCCCGGGACGTCTACGGCGACGGGCTGGAACTGGCCCGGAACTGCGCCCGGCAGGCGGCCGGCCGGCTCCACGACCTCGGTGAGGGGCTGACCCCCGACGAGGTGGAACTCCAGCTGTCCATCAAACTCGACGCCGAACTCGGCGCGTTCCTGGTGAAGTCGGGGGCCGAGGCACAGCTCCAGGTGACCTTCCGCTGGACACCGGGCAGCGCGTCGTGACCGGTACGGTCGAAGGCTCGGACGTGCACATCCTCCCGTACAGCCATGTGGTCGGGCAGCACGAGCTGAAGCTCGCGCTCGAACTCAACTACATCGCGCCGCGGATCGGCGGTGTCCTCATCAGCGGGCAGCGCGGCACCGCCAAGTCCACGGTGGTGCGGGCCTTCTCGCTGCTGACCGGGGGTGAGCTGCCGGTCACCCTGCCGATCAACGCGACCGACGACCGGGTGCTGGGCGGCTGGGAGCTGGACGCGCTGATGCGGGGCGAGGCGCGGACCCAGCCGGGGCTGCTGGAGGAGGCCGGCGAGAAAGGGATGCTGTACATCGACGAGGTCAACCTGCTGGACGACCACATCGTCAACATCATCCTGGACGTCGTCTCCACCGGCGTACTGTCCGTGCAGCGCGAGGCCATCGACACCGTACGGAACATCGCGTTCGGTCTGGTCGGCACGATGAACCCCGAAGAGGGCGGCCTGCGGCCGCAGTTGCTCGACCGGTTCGGTCTGATGGTCGCCGTGTCCGAGCTGGACCAGGAGCAGCGCCGGGCCATGGTGCTGGCCGTGCTCCGCTTCGACGACGCGGCCGGCACGGACTCCCCCTGGCTGGCCGAAGGCCTCGACCGGGACCGGGAGTTGCGCGAGCGGCTCGACCGGGCCCGGGACTCCGTGCAGGACGTGCGCCTCAGCGAGGACATCGCGAAGCTGTGCGCCGATGTCGCCACCCGGCTGCGGGCGGTGGGCCATCGCGGCGAGGTCGTCACCGCGTGGGCCGCCCGCGCGCTGGCCGCCTTCGAGGAGGCGGACGCCGTGACCGCCGACCACGTACGCCGGGTGGTCCCGCTGTCCCTGCGGCACCGGCGGCCCGAGGCGGCGCACGGCGGTCCGGTCGAGTGGACGGCGGAGGAGTCGGAGCTGCTCGACGGGCTGCTGGGATGAGCGCGCCCGCCGACGGCCGCCCGGTCGGACCCCGCCAGCGCCTGTTACAGGTCCTGGCCTGCTCCGCGCTGGGCCCCGGCCTCGACGGGGTGCTCCTGTTCGACCTGGAGCCGGAGATGGTCGCCCCGGTGACCGACGCGTTCGCCGGCCTGCTCCAGCTCCACGAGCAGCGTCCCGTACGGCGGACGACGCTCGGCTCGGTCACCGGTGACGACGAACTGTGGCTGCGCCCGACGCTGCGCCACGACGGCAACGGCGTCAACTTCTCTTTGGCACCGGGCCCGTTGGTGGACAACGCGCCCGACTCGGCGATGATCGTCGTGGTCCCCGACCTGGTCCGCCTCAGCCTGCCGGGCATGCGGGCGGCCGTACAACTGCTGGGCGCGGACGTGGCCGCGGTCGAGCGGTCCGGTTTCCGGGCCCGCTGGCGCCCGCGCGCCCGCTGGCTGGCCGCCTGCCAGGAGGCGGAGATCGGCCGCCTGTCCCCCCACCTGCTGGACCGCTTCCCGATCCGCCTCAACGCGGCCGGTCTACGGCGGACCAGCAGCGGTCCCGACCGGGTGCTCGACGCGCTCGACGGACGTGAACCCGAGCCGGGTCTCGGCGAGTTGCCGCCCTCCTGGCGCAGCGCGCTCGCGGCCCGGACGCGTCCCGCGTGCACGCTGACCGAGGACGCGGCGGCGCACGCCGTGGGCCTGTTCCGCGGGGACACGAGCGGTCGCCGGGCGATCGGACTGGCGCGTCTCGCCCGCGTACTGGCGATGGTGAACGGCGCCGACACCTGCGGCCCCGACCGGGTCGACGAGGCCGCCCGCCTCCTGGGCGTGGCCGCGCCCCCGGCGACTCCGGCGGGCAACGGCCGTTCCACGAACGGCACTTCCCTCGCCACCGGGGACGGCACCGACGGCAGGCCGCCACCGCCCGAGCAGCCGAAAGCGGACGCGGTGCCCGAGGACACCGGCACGGCGGGTCAGCCGGGCGGCGCGATGGCGCTTCCGGCCGGAGCCGCCGAGGCCCTGGACGCCTTCACGGCCGACACGGGAGAGGAGCGGGGCTCGCCGTTCCCCGAGGACGACGCGCGGTTCCTGCGGGAGTTCGCGCCGTTGCGCATCCCCTGGCAACGGCGTCCGGAGCCCAGTTCCGCGCGGGGTCCGGTGATCGGTGTCCGGTCCGCCACCACCCTCCGGGACCTGGCCGTCGTAGCCACCGTCGTCGAGGCCGCCAAACACCAGAACCTGCCCGGGAGGCGCACGCTGCGCGCGAGCGGAGACGGCCAACTCGTCGTCCTGCCGGGCGACTTCCGCAGCTACGCACGCCTCCCCGTGGCAGAACGCATGCTGGTGCTCCTGCTGGACCACACCTGCCGACGAGGCTGGGACTGGCAACCGGCGCTGGCCCCCTACCTCCAGTGGGCCTACACGGGACGCGCCTCGGTCTGCCTGGTGGAGGTGGGCAGCAAGGACGCGGCCCACGAGCTGCGGGCCGACCACTTCATCGCCCGCAGCGTCCTGGACCCCCGCGTCGGAGGCGCCCTGCACCGCCGCCCCGGCCGCAGCAGCCCCCTGGCCCACGGCCTCACCCTCACCGACCAGCTCCTGCGCCGGGCCTTCCAACAACGTTCCAACCTGGTCGAGGCCTGGCTGGTGGTCGTCTCCGACGGCCGGGGCAACGTCCCCCTCGACGCCAGCGCGGGCGGCCGCCTCCTGGGCCCGGTCCGCCGCACCGGCATCGACGACGCGATCACAGCCGCGGCCCGCATCGGCGCGATGGGCCGCATGCGCCTCCACTCGGTGGTCGTAGACGCGGCCCGCCAGCCCCACCCCGACCTCCCGTTCCTCCTGGCGGACGCACTGGGCGGCGTAACGGTGGCGGGCCGCACGACGCGGGGGGCGGTGCCCCATGCCCACTGAGCACGCGGTGCACCAACTCCCCAAAGGGGCGCGGGGCTGTGTCAATTTGCGGCTCCGCCGCGGGGCGCGACCAGCCACGACGCGCCCGCAGCCGAACGACGACCTCACGCCGGGGGTGACGAATGCCCGCTGACCTCCCAGGCCCCCGCCCCCTCGGCGGAGCCGTCCCACTGGGCCCAGGAACCCCCGCCCGCCGCCCCGCCCCCGAGCCCCTCACCGCCCCCCGCACCGCAGGCGTCCCCGAACACGTCGTAGAACCCTACGAACCCGTACCGCTGGCCGCGACCCCCGTAGACCCCAACGCCCAACTCCCCGTCGGATTCGCCAAGTTGGCAGTGAACAGGGCCTACGACGAGCGAGGCCAAGAGGTGTTCTGGCTGACAGGCCACAGCGGCGACCTGGAACTGTCCCTCGACTCGGACGACACCCGCCTGCGCCCGACCGGACTGGCGCTCAGCAACCTCCGTCCAGACGGCTTCCCACCCACCGAGATCTTCCGCGCGGTAGCCGAATGGTCCGGCCACCAGGAGGACGTGGTGCGCTGGATCAACGAACTGCGCGCCCGCTTCGGCACCGAACTGCACCTCGTCATCTGGGACGACACCGACTACGACATCCCGTGGGAGATGCTGCGCCTGACCGGCGGCCGGGACCACGGCGTGGACGACGGGATCCTGGGCGCGCTGGTGACCGTCGTGCGCTGGACCACCATCCGCGAGGCCGGCCGCACCCCGTTCAACGAACCCGCGGTCTGCTCCGGCCATGTGCTGGGCTACTACGCGGAGGAGATGCGCCGCGACGCCACGGTGTTCGAGAACTTCGAGCACATCGGCCACTTCGGCACCACCCGCACCTTCCTCACCGAACTCGCCCGCCCGGGCCTCGGCGCCGGCCTCGTCTACATGGGCTGTCACGCCACGCACGGCCCGAACCTCTACAAGCTCAAGCTCGGCACGGTCACCTGGAACGAACTCAACGGCCTGGACATGTCCGCGCTGGACGGCCGCCGCACCCTGGTGTGCCTGAACGCCTGCCACTCCGCCCGGTTCGTGAACAACCGGCCGCTCGGCGAGAACGCCCTGCGCGGCTTCGCCGAACTCTTCCTCCGCAAGGGAGCCGGCGGCTGCATCGCCACCTCCGGCAAGGTCGGCGACGACGTGGCGCACACCCTGATCCGCGATCTCGTCGGACGGCTCTGCGCCGACCCCGAACTCCCGGTGGCCCGCGCCCTGCGCGACTTCCGGGCCGCGGCCGTGGCCCGGCTGCCCGATCCGCTGCCGTTCGTCTACGGTGACGACGACGCGTTCGACGCCGAGGGCCAGCGGCAGATTCTGCCGATCCTCTACAGCTTCATGTTCCTCTATTTCGGACACCCCTTGACCACGCTCCGGCTCAGCGTCCGTGCGCAGGAGGCGAGGACATGAGCGGCGATCCCGCTGCGTTGATGATCGAGCCCCTCGTGGGCTGGCCCCGCAAGGCCCAGGCAGGGCAGAGCTATCTCGTCACCGTCGACCTCAACGGCCCGGCGGCGCCCGAGGACTGGCCCTACGACGAGGAGGAGTTCGACTTCGGCGTCGCCCTGGACGGCTCCCGCCGGTTCGTGTGCGAGGCGCTGAACGAACCCAGCGTCGTCCTGCACCGCTTCGGCGGCACCTACGGCCCGGCCCGCTTCGTGATCAAGGCGAGCCGGGCACCGGGACCGGGCACGATCTGGCTGACCATCAGCAACCGCTGGGGCGTCCCGGTCCGTACCGTCGAGCTGCCCACCGAGATCGTCGCGGACGCCGTCGTAGGGCAGGGGCATGTCGTCGTGCCCGCGCTGAACGGCGCGACCGCCACCCTCCCGGCCGAGCACACCGTCCCCGGGCAGCGCGTCGGACGGCGTGCGGTGTCCGGCGTCTGGTCGCCGCACCACATCACGATCAGCTACGCCGGCACCGACCGCGCCTGGGCCGTGTGGACGGCGCGGCAGCTGGAGCGGCACGGCTGCCAGACGTTCCTGCTGCGCTGGGACCCGCCGCCCGGGGTGCCGCTGGCCCGGCTGCTGACCGATCTCCTCACCGCCCCCGGCCGGGTGCTGCTCCTGCTCGACGAGGAGTATCTGCGGCTCGGCCAGCGCACCGAGCTCGAATGGGGGGAGGCGCTGGGCCCGGTGGTCGCCGCCGACCCCGACCGGTTCGCCGCCGTGGACCTCTCCGCGCGCACGCTCCCCGCGGCGACTGCCGTACTGGGCCCGGTGAGTCTGCGGGAGCTGGACCCGGCCGAGGCGCTGCGCCGGCTGCTGACCACCCTCGATCTGCAGGACGTCCGGCCGGAACCCGAGGACGAGTCCGTCGCCCCCCGCTTCCCGGACGCGCCGCCCGCGGTGTGGAACGTGCCGCGCCGCAACTTCCGCTTCACCGGCCGCGACACGGTCCTGGAGGAACTCCGCGCCCTCTTCGAGAACGGCCCGCCGACCGGCGCCCGGGTGGCCCTGCGCGGCATCTCGGGCGTCGGCAAGAGCCAGATCGCCATCGAGTACGCGCACCGGTTCGCCAACGAGTACGACGTGGTCTGGTGGATCAGCGCGAGCTTCCGGGCCACGGCCCGCCAGCAGTTCGCCGACCTCGCCGAACCGCTGGGCCTCGCCGACAGCAGCGCGCTGCCCGAGCGGGTCCGCGCGGTCCGCGAGGCCCTGCGCACCGGCCGCCCGCACCGCCGCTGGCTGCTCGTCCTCGACAGCGCCGACGACCTGGAACAGGTCTACGACCTTCTTCCCGAGGCCGGCGGCCATGTCGCGGTGACGACCGTGACGCAGGGCTGGACGGCGTCCGGCGGGGTCGCGGAGGTCCAGGTGGAGCGCTTCACCCGGGCGGAGAGCATCAGTTACGCCCGCCGGCACGTGGAGCGGCTCACCGAGGAGGAGGCCGACCAACTCGCCGACGCCGTCGAGGACTTCCCGCTGCTGCTGGCCCAGACGGCGGCCTGGCTGGACGCCAACCGGATGTCGGCGGCCGAGTACATCGGGCTGCTGCGCCGGGGCGACGCCGACGAGATCGGCATCCAGACCCTGCCGGACTACCCGATCGGCTTCCAGACCACCTGGGCCCTCACGCTGGACTCGCTGGCGCGGGACAACCCCGAGGCGACCGAACTCCTGCGCCTGTTCGCGATGTTCTCCCCCGGCTCGATCCCCGTACGCCAGCTCCAGCGGTCCCGCCCCGGCGACCTGCCCACGCTGCTGGCCGACCTGGCCGCCGACCCGGCCCGCTGGCTCGGTGCGCTGCGCCGCCTCTCGGAGTCGACCGCCGTACGGATGGACTACGTTCAGCCCTCCGACAGCGTCGGCTATGTGGACAGCGTGGAGATGCACCGCCTCTACCACCGCTTCCTGCGCCGCACCCTGACCCCCGGCGAACGCGACGAACTCTCCGCTGTCGCCTGCCGGGTGCTGGTCTCGGCCGACCCCCGCTCACCGTCCGAGGTCGCCAACTGGCCTGTCTACGCCGAGCTGTTGCCGCATCTGCACCCCTCGGGCGCCCTGGAGAGCTCCGAGGACCCGGTGCGCGACCTCGTGCTCAACTGCATCGAGTATCTGCGGCTGCGCGACGAGGAGAGCACCGGGCTCACCCTGTGCGAACAGGTGCTGGCCCGCTGGCGGATCAGGCTCGCGCCCACCCACCCGTCGATGCTGGTCCTCGTCCACCAGCACGCCAACATGCTGCGCCGCTGCGGCCGTTACCGCGAGGCGGAAGCCGTGGGCCGGTCCGTCGTCGAGCAACTCGCCGAGGAGCGCCCCTCCGACGACCTCGAACTCCTGCGGGCCGAGACGGGCCTCGGCGGTTCCCTGATGGCGCTCGGCCTCTTCAAGGAGGCCCACCAGCTCTTCGAACAGGTCTGGCGGGCCTACGACGTCCTCGACGGACCTCAGGCCCCCCGCACCCAGGCCTGCCTCAACAACCTCGGCGTCGCCCTCGGCCTCCTCGGCCGCTACCAGGAGGCGGCCGACGTGCACGCCCAACTCCTGGTCCTACGGCGGGAGTCGTTCGGTTCGGACCATCAGTCGACCCTGCTCAGCGGTCTCACCTACGCCCGCTCGCTGCGTCTGCTGGGCCGCCACCAGGACGCCACCGCGCTCCAGGAGGCCAACTCCCTGCTGCACCGCCAGACCATGGGCGACCATCATCCGCAGACCCTGGCCGCCCAGCACAACCAGGCGCTGTGCCTGCGGCGTTCGGGCGACGTGCCGACCGCCGCCGACCTGCTGCGCAGCCTGGTCGAGCGGTGCCGGAACCTCCAGGGCGTCCGGCATCCGATGACCCTGATGGTCCAGGCCGACCACGCCTCCTTCCTGCGCTCGCACGGTGACCTCACCGAGTCCGCCGAGCTGACGGACGCGGTGGCCGACGGCTACCGGCATCTCCTCGGCGACGATCACCCGTACACGGTGGGCGTCCTGGGCAACCGCGGTCTGCTGCTGTGGCTCGGCGGCGACCGGGCCGCCGGGGCCCGGCTGATCGAGCAGGCGCTGCGGGGCATGACGAACGCCGTGGGCGCCGACCATCCGTGGACCCTGGGCTGCGCCCTGAACGCGGCGGCGGTCCGCCGGCTGTCCGGACGGCCCGACGAGGCGGCCGAACTGCGCCGGGAGACCCTGCTGCGGGCCCGCGACGCCGTCGGCCCCGACCATCCGCTCGTACGGGCCTGTGAGGACGGGCCGGTGACGGGAGCGGAGGAACCACCCGACTGGGACTTCGAGCCGCAGCCCATCTGAGGCCCGTCCGGAGTCCCTCGAAAAACCGGTCCGCACCCCGTCCGAACTGCCGTTCCGGGCCCCGGCATTGGGGTCCGGCCTGAGGGTCCTGTGCACAGCCTGTGAGTCCGCTGATTCTCATCGGTCGTTCAGTGAAGGCTCAGTGACCGCACAGACAGCACCCGGATCGTCACCGTCATGAACGAACAGAACGCGGGAGGCGTCCGGCAGCGCTCGGTCGAGATCGTGGTGCCGGTGTACAACGAGGCGCACGTCCTCGCCGGCAGCATCGGCCGTCTCCACGCATACCTCGAAACGTCCTTCCCGTTCCCGTTCACGATCACCGTGGCGGACAACGCGAGCACCGACTCCACCTGGCAGGCGGCGCTCGACCTCACCCAGCGGCTGCCGCACGTGCACGCCGTGCACCTCGACGCCAAGGGCCGGGGCCGCGCCCTGAAGCACGTGTGGAGCCGCTCCGAGGCAGACGTGGTCGCGTACATGGACGTCGACCTCTCCACCGGCCTCGCAGGCTTCCTGCCCCTGGTCGCCCCGCTCCTGTCCGGCCACAGCGACGTGGCCATCGGCAGCCGGCTGCACCGGCAGTCGGCGGTCCGGCGCGGTGCCAAGCGCGAGTTCATCTCCCGCTCCTACAACCTTCTCCTCAAGGCAGGCCTCGCGGCCCGCTTCTCGGACGCGCAGTGCGGCTTCAAGGCCGTCCGCACCGAGGTGTTCCGGGCGCTCGCCCCGCACATCGAGGACACCGCCTGGTTCTTCGACACCGAACTGCTGGTCCTCGCCCAGCGCAACAGGCTCCGTATCCACGAGGTCCCGGTCGACTGGATCGACGACCCCGACAGCCGCGTCGACATCGTCCGCACCGCCCTCGACGACCTCAAGGGCATGCGCCGGATGTTCAAGCAGACCGTCACCGGCCGCGCCCGCATCGCCGCCGTACCCCGCCGCACCCGCACCACCACCCCTGTCCTGCCCGTCGGGGCGCCCGCCTCTTCCGCGGAACACCTGGAGTACGCGTCATGACGACCCTCGCCCCGCCCCCCAGCCAGGAAGGCACCCGCCGCACGCACCGGGCGGGCCCGCCCGCCGACGGTGGCCTCAACGCCCGTGCCAGAAGGCTCTTCACGGGCCCGGAGGACGACCCACGCTGGGCCCGCCCGGCCCTGTGGGGCATCCTCCTCCTCGCCACGGCGCTCTACGCGTGGAACCTGACCTCGATCACCGGCAACACCTTCTACGACGCGGCCGTCTACAGCGGCACCAAGAGCTGGAAGGCGTTCTTCTTCGGCGCGCTCGACTCCGGCAGCTTCATCACGGTCGACAAACCACCCTTCGCCCTCTGGGTGATGGGCCTGTCCGCCCGCGTATTCGGTTACGGCACCTGGCAGTTGATGCTGCCGATGGTCGCGGCCGGCACCGGCTCGGTCGGCATCCTGTACCGGCAGGTCAAGCGGGACTTCGGCGCGGTCGCGGGCACCATCTCGGCGGTGGTCCTCACCCTCACCCCGATCACGGTCGCCATCACCCGGGACACCAACCCGGACCCGATCCTCGTCCTGCTGATGATGCTCGGCGCCGCGGCCCTCATGAAGGCCGTCCGCAACGGGAAGCTGATGCCGCTGGTGTGGTCGGCGGTCGCGATCGGCTTCGCGTTCAACACCAAGATGATGCAGGCGTACGTCGTCCTGCCGGTGTTCTTCCTCGTCTACCTCTGGGCGACGAACGTCTCCCTCGGCAAGCGCGTCCGCAACCTCGCCGTCGCCACCGTCGCGCTGATCGTCTCCAGCGCCTGGTGGATGGTGATCGTCGACCTGATCCCCGCGTCCTCCCGCCCCTACATCGGCGGCTCCACCGACAACACGGTGTGGGACCTCGTCATCGGCTACAACGGCTTCGGCCGGATCTTCGGCGCCAGCTCCTCGGTCGGCTCGCAGGGCAACGGGGCGAGTTTCGGCGGCAGTTCGGGCCTGTACCGGATGTTCAACGAGATCATGGGCGGCCAGATCTCCTGGCTGATCCCCTTCGCGGCCATCGCGCTCGCCGGCGGTCTGGTACTGCGCGGCCGCGCTCCCCGCACGGACGCCAAGCGCGCGGCGCTGCTGCTGTGGGGCGGCTGGTTCGTCCTCCACTTCCTGACCTTCTCGCTGGCCGAGGGCACGTTCCACCCGTACTACGTCACCGCCATGGCGCCCGGTATCGCGGCCCTGGCCGGTGCGGGCGGGGTGCTGCTGTACCGCGCCTTCCGTGAGGGCTCGGCGGCCAAGTGGGCCTGGGTACTGCCGACGGCGATCGCGGCCAGCTCCGTCTGGGCGGTCGTCCTGCTCCAGCGGGTCTCCGGCTCCGGCACGGTGTACACGGTCGCGGAGATCGTGGTCGCCGTGGCGGGCGTGGCCTCCGTACTCGGCCTGCTGGTGGGCCGGTTCACCCGGCGCCACCGCCTGATGGGCTTCGCGGCACTGGCCGCGGTCGTGGCCCTGCTCGCCGGACCCGCGGCCTACTCGGTCTCGGCGGCGACCTCCTCGACCAACGGCACCAACCCGACGGCCGGTCCCAGCACCGGTGGCGGCATGGGTGGCGGCGGTGGCGGCATGGGCGGCGCCCCGAGCGGCAGTTCCAGTGGCACCAAGGGCAAGATGGGCAGCGCGCCCAGCGGTTCGGGCTCCGGTTCCGGCAAGATGGGCACACCGCCGTCCGGTACGGCTCCCTCGGGCAGCGGTTCCTCGACCGGCAGGACCGGGACGGCGGAGGCGGGCACCGAGTCGGGGTCCAAGTCCACATCCGAGTCCGGCACCCAGTCGGCCGGTGGCGGTATGGGCGGCGGTTCGCAGGTCTCGTCCGAGATGATCACGTACCTCAAGAAGCACCAGGACGGCGCTACTTGGCTGCTGGCGGTGTCCACCGACCAGACGGCGTCCTCGATCATCCTGGAGTCGGGTCAGCCCGTGATCTCCATGGGCGGCTGGTCCGGCAGCGACAACGCGATGACCCTCGCCAAGCTCAAGTCCCTGGTGAAGTCCGGCAAGTTGCACTACATCATCGTCAGCAGCGACGGCGGCCAGGGCACCAACTCCGCGATCGCGACCTGGGTCAAGGCCCACGGCACGGCGGTCAAGTCCTCGGCGTACAGCTCCAGTTCGTCTACGTCCACTTCCTCGACGAGCACGAGCAGCGGCCTGTACCGCCTGGACGCCTCCGACGTCAGCTGACCCACTCCCCGAACCACATTTCCCGACAGGAAGGGCCGCCGGTAACCCGGCGGCCCTTCCGCTTGTCGTGGGTGAAGCGGTCGTTTCCCCAAGCCCCCCAAGCCCCTAGGCCGCCACCGTCGCGACCGGGAATCCCGGCGTACGGCGGACCCGGCGCTCGGCGTCGACCGCGAACACCTCGCAGCCGGGCCGGGCGGCGGCCCAGTCGACGCCCTCCGGGCCCATCGCGAAGGCCGCGGTGGCCGTGGCGTCCGCCTCCGTGAGGGAGGTTGCCACGACGGAGATGCTGAGCAGGCCGGTCGCGGGAGTGCCGGTGCGGCCGTCGACGATGTGGTCGCCGCGCTCGTAGCGCGCGGAGGTCGCCACCCCCCCGTCGGTCAACTCCAGCACTGTGCACAGCTGGTCGGCGTATTCGGGATGCCGCACGCCCACCCGCCACGGACCGCCGGCCACGACCACGTCGCCGCCGGCGTTGAGGATGAAGCGCCGGGCGCCGGCGGCACTGAGGAGTTCCGCCGCCCGCTGCACCGACCAGCCCTTGACCACCGCGCAGGGGTCGAGGGGCCGGCCGGGCAGCCGGACGTCGAAGGCGCCGCCGGTCGCGACCCGGTACAGCTCGCAGAGGTCGAGCACCTCGGTCAAGTCGGCGCTGAGGTCCCGGAGTTGCAGCTCGCCGCGGTCGTAGCGGCAGACCTCGCTGTCCGGGCGGAACGGGCTGAAGCGGGCGTCGACCTCGCGCAGCCAGGCGAAGAGCGCGTCCGCGGTCTCCTCCCCGATGCCGATGCCCTCGTCGTCGACGCGCAACGACACCGGGAAGCCCATCACGTGCTCAACTCGCCGCATTTCAAGCGCCCTTGGCGTCGATCGCGGCCTGGAGCGACTGGACGTAGGCGTCGCTGGTGATCGTGGCGCCGGACACCGTGTCGATCTTCGAACTCTGCGCCTTGAGGGTCTCCTCGATCAGCACCGGGACGGCCGCCGTGGTCTGCGGGTGGTCCGGCTGCTGGAGCATGCTCACGGAGCTGATCTTGTCGCCCTCGAAGGTCACCCGCACCTGCACGGTGCCCTTGGAGGTGTTGATCGCGGGGCCCTGTACGACCTTCTTCGAGGACGCGGAGGGCGTCGACGAGGACCCGGACGACGAACCGGACGAGGACGAGGCCGGGGACGACGAAGTAGCCGTAGGCGTCGGTGTCGAGACCGCTTCCGTGGTCGTCGTGCTCGTCGTCGTCCCGATGGACGGCTCGTAGCGCCACACGGGGATCAACCCCGCGACGGACAGCACCAGGACAGGTATGACTCGCTTCACGATATGTCTCTCATCCCGCCAGGCTGAAGCGTTCGAAGTGGATCTGCTGCTTGGGCACGCCCATGTCGCCGAGGCTGCGCAGCACCGCGTTCATCATCGGCGGCGGTCCGCAGAGGAAGACGTCGCGGTCGGCGATGTCCGGTACGAGCCGGGCCAGTTCGCGCGGGGCGAGCTTGTCGGGGACGGGCGGGCCGGTGACCAGGTGCAGCTGGGCGCCCTTCGCCTGGGCCAGTTCGACCAACTCGTCGTAGAGGACGGCGTCGCGGTCGGTGGCGACGCGGTAGATGACGACGGCGTGGCCCTCCAGGTCCTCCAGCAGGGCTCGGATGGGGGTGACGCCGACGCCGCCCGCGATGAGCAGGGACTCCGGCTTCGTGCGGTGCAGGGTGGTGAAGGCGCCGTAGGGGCCCTCGGCGAAGACGCGGGTGCCGACCTTGAGGTGGCGCAGGGCCGCCGTGCCGTCACCGGCCGTCTTGGCGGTGAGGCGGAGGCGGGTGCCGTCGGGGGCGGCCGAGAGGGAGAAGGGGTTGGCCTGCCACCAGCGGTCCTTGGTGAGGAAGCGCCAGAGGAAGAACTGGCCTGCCTGGGCCGGGAGTTGGTGGAGGTCGCGGCCGGTGATGTAGATCGAGACGACGTTGTCGGACTCGGGGACGACCGCCTCGACCCGGAGTTGGTGGCGGAGGTTGCGCCACAGGGGGAGGATCACGCGGCCGAGGGCGACGGAGCCGAGCGCGACGCCCCACACCGCGTACCAGTACGTCGTGGCGGCGGACGACGCGGTGAACGTCGTACCGACCGCGACCTGGTGGGTGAAGGCGAGGACCACCGCGACGTAGGTGTAGAGGTGGATGAAGTGCCAGGTCTCGTAGGCGAGCCGGCGTCGTGCGTAGCGGGCCGAGGTCGCGCCGACGACGAGGATCAGGGCGAAGGCGACGAGCGCGCGCAGGATGCCCTCGGTGGTCTCGGCCAGGTCGACGACCTCGCCGACCGGGCCGGTGTCGGTGCCCTGGGCGTAGCCGAAGGCGATGAACACGAGGTGCCCGAGCAGCGTCCAGAGCAGCGCGAAGCCGGTCCAGCGGTGCCAGTTGGTGAGCCGGTCCATGCCGATCCGGCGGTCGAGCCAGGGCAGGCGGGCCACCAGCAGCAGCTGGAAGGCCATGACGAGCGCGCCGTAGAGGCCGAGGAGGCGGCCGATGACGATGAGCGCGTTGGAGGCGAATCCGGCCTGGGCGAAGAAGACGGTCACCACGGCGACGTTCGCGGCCAGCACGGCGTACAGGCCCGTGCGGGCCACCACCCTGGGGCGTATCGCCGTGGGGGGCGCAGGGGGTGATTGGACGGTCGTCACGGACGGCAGCTCCTTGATCGGGTCCTGGGACACGAGCTTGACCTCGGGGAGCTGTCTTTTTCCTGTCGGACAACTTTCAAGTGGTTATCGATGTGGGTGGGACGGTGACGCGGGTCTGGCGTCCACCGGTGCGTGGCGCAGTATGAGCGGGTGGACAAAGTACGACTCCTCGTCGTGGACGACGACCCGCCGATCGCCGACCTTGTCGCGACGGTCGCCCGGTACGAGGGCTGGGAGGCCGCGTGCGCGTACTCCGGTGAGGAGGCGCTGACCGTGGCCGCCGAGTTCGCACCGGACATCGTGGTGCTCGACCTGATGCTGCCCGGCCTGGACGGTTTCGGTGTGCTGGACCGGCTGCGGCGGTCCGGGACGATGGTGCCCGTGGTGTTCCTCACGGCGCGGGACGCGGTCGCCGACCGGGTCGCGGGGCTGACCCGGGGCGGTGACGACTACCTGGTCAAGCCGTTCGCGGTGGAGGAGCTGATGGCCCGGCTGCGGACCGTGCTGCGGCGCAGCGCCGGGCCCGGGTTCCCGCGCTCGGTGCTGCGGGTCGCGGACCTGTCGATGGACGAGGACACCCGGGAGGTGCGGCGCGGCGACCACCTCGTCACGCTCACCCCGACCGAGTACGAGGTGCTGCGCTACCTGATGCGCAAGTCGCCGACCGTCCTCACCAAGGCGCAGATCCTCGACCATGTGTGGGAGTACGGCTTCGGCGGCCGCTCGAACGTGGTGGAGCTGGTGGTCAGCCGGCTGCGCCGCAAGCTCGACGAGGGGCACGATCCGCTGATCCACACCGTGCGCGGCTTCGGCTACGTGATCCGGCAGGCCGCCGAGTGATCCGCCGGCTGCGCCACGACTGGCGCCGGGTACGGCTGGGCACCCGCCTCGCCCTGGGCGTCGGCGTCCTGTCGCTGATCGTGTTCGCGGTCGTCGGCACGGCCCTGACGATGTACATGCGGGACTACCTGCAACGCCAGGTCAGCGACCAGATGAAGCTCGTCCAGACCGTCCAGTCCAAGGACGCGGCGGCGCACGGCATCGTCGAGCGCAAGCCGTACTACGGCTGGTACACGGCGGTCTACGACGTCTCGGGCACGACCCCGAAACTGCGCGAGCCATCCGACGTACCGGACGACACCAAGGCCCTCACCGCCCTCGCCAGGACGATGGCGCACTCCACCACGGAGATCTCCCGCACGGTGACGATCGACGGCGAGGGCACCTACCGGCTGCGGGCCTGCGAGGTCGAGCCCGGTGTGGTCCTGGTGAGCGCGGCCCCGCTGGCGGATGTGCAGAGCACGGTACGGCAGCTCGTCACGGTGCAGGTGGTGGCGTTCGCGCTGGCGCTGCTGGTGCTGGTGGTCATAGGGCGGAACCTGCTGCGGCGCGGGCTGCGGCCCCTCAGCGACATGGCGACGACGGCCCACGGCATCACCTCGCACGACCTCACCGACCCGGCGGCCCGGCTGCCGCTGCGCGCCGAGCGCGGCGACGGCGGGCCCGAGGTGGAGGAGCTGCGCACCGCGTTCAACACGATGCTGGAGCACATCGACGACTCCCTCGCGGTGCGCGCGGAGGCGGAGCAGCGGCTGCGCCGGTTCGTCGCGGACGCCTCGCACGAGCTGCGCACCCCGCTGATGTCGGTGCGCGGCTACGCGGACCTGTTCCAGTACGCGGCGGCGAACGTCCCCGAGGAGCGCGACAAGCACCTGGCCCGGCTGCGCGCCGAGGCCGCCCGCATGGGCATCCTCCTCGACGACCTCCTCCTGCTGGCCCGCCTCGACGCGGCGGACGTGGAGACTCCGCTACGGCCCGAGGACGCGGACCTGGTGGAGCTGGTCCACCAGGCGGCGGACGCCTTCCGCGCCGGGCACCGGGAGCACCCGCTGACGGTGTCGGTGCCGGAGTCCCCGGTCCGGCTGCGCGTCGACCCGGTCCGCATCCGGCAGGTGCTGGACAACCTGCTGGCCAACGCGGCCGTGCACACCCCGGCCGGGACGCGGGTGTCGGTGGCGTTGTCGGTCGCGGGCGGCGCCGCGTCGGTGCGGATCGCCGACGCGGGGCCCGGTATCCCGGAGGACGACCGGGCCCGGGTCTTCGACCGCTTCTACCGGGTCGACAAGGCCCGGACCCGGGCGCGGGGCGGGAGCGGGCTGGGCCTCGCGGTGGCGCGGTCGCTGGCGAAGGCGCACGGCGGCACCGTGGAGCTGACGTCCGAGCCCGGCGCGACGGTCTTCACGGTGACGATCCCGCTGGGAACGGCCTCGTCCCGGTGAGGATCCCGTCGGGGGCGGCCTCGTCCCGGTGAGGATCCCGTCGGGGGCGGCTCCGTCCCGGTGAGGATCCTGTCGGGGGCGGCTCCGTCCCGGTGAGGATCCTGTCGGGGGCGGCTCCGTCCCGGTGAGGATCCTGTCGGGGGCGCGGCTTCGTCCCGGTGAACGCGGGTAGCGCACGGCTTCCCTCGGTCTAGGCTCGGCGCCGGGCTTGTGCCACCATTACTGACGTGGCGTCACCTGAGGCTCAGGACACTCAACTGGCTCTGTCTCACAGCCAGTTGCGACCCTTCGAAGCCGGGAAGGCGCCGTCACATCCCGCGCCACACGTTGTCGTACGCCGCGTCCTCGACGCTCTTCCGCTGCCGTACGGCCTCCAGCTCCGTCACCGCGTCGTGGACCACGGCGATGACCGTGTCCAGCGACTCGTCGGTGACCTTGGCGGAGTCCTCGTCCGACACCTCGCGGATCCCGGCGGCCGCGGCGAGCTGGGCGAGGACGGGTTCGTTCCCGGCCCAGCGGTCCGCCGCGCGGCTGCGGGCCGGGGAGTCGACCAGGGCCGTCCGGCCGGTGCGGACCGGGATCCAGCGCCCGCGCTGCCGGGCGACCAGCCCCTCCGCCTCCAGCGCGGCGAGATAGGCGGAGGAGAGGCTGCGCCCGCGCCGCCACAGCCAGTCCTCGACCGACTCGTACGGCGTCTCCCGTACGAGCGCGGTCGCGGCCTGGTCCAACAGGCCGTCCGGCAAGGGGAGTTGGGGGTTCGGCACGATCAGGTCGCCGTCCAGCGTCACGGCTTCGGCGGCGATGAGGTCGATCACCTCCGCCCCGGCGAGCGCGAGCGAAAGGTCACCCGTCTCGACGGGGCGCTCGGGTGCGACATCCATGGCGACGATCATCAGGTCCCGCGGTGTGCTCATGGGTGCCAACCTAGCGCGGCCTATGCGAGGAGGCATCGACACCCAACGTTTACATAATTCCGTCCCGCCGTCAGTGGTGTTTCGGGACTGTGATCCTCGGATGAATATCGGGGGCTTTTGGACCGCTTGCGCCACTGAGGTCCGAGTGGCGTGCCCTCTGAAGGAAATTGGCAGGGTTTTCGGCTGTTTGGGGACCCCTTTCCGACTGGCTGGATCACTGCTCTCGGCTGGTTGCTTGCCTTGGCGTTGTTGACCGACGAGTAACCGGGGGGCTAGCTTTCCATCAGCCCTCTCGCGCCTCTGCGATTACATTCGGCGTCCCCTGCCGAAACCCCCCACCGTGCAGTTTCACCGTTTATTCGGAGAATCATGACGCCTGTCGCGCGCGCCGAAGAAATGATCATTGGAATCACTCCGTTCCATGAACCGGATGCCCGACTCGCGGCGGCCGTCAGCCGTGCCGGCGGGCTGGGGGTACTGGACCTGGGAAGGGGTGACCGAAGATCCAGAGAGGCCCTGACGCGCATCCGGCGCTGGTCCCCCGGCCCTTTCGGGGTGCGGGTCGGACCTCATTGCCGGATCGCTCCCGGTGACCTCACGACGGGCGCCGGTGCGGCCCCGCACACCGTGGTCCTCACGGCGGACTCCGCCTGGCAGGTCGGCGAGGTCGCGGCGGAGCACCGGGTGCTGGTCGAGGTCACCGACCCGGACCAGGCGCTGGCGGCGGTCCGCGACGGTGCGCACGAACTGATCGCCCGGGGTGCCGAAAGCGGCGGCCGGGTGGGCGAGTTGAGCACCTTCGTCTTACTCCAACGCCTGCTCGCCGAGCCCGGTGTGGACGTCCCGGTCTGGGCCTGCGGCGGCATCGGCCCCCGTACGGCCGCCGCTGCCGTGGCCGGTGGCGCGGCCGGGGTCGTCCTGGACAGCCAGCTGGCCCTGCTCGCCGAGTCGGGCCTGCCGGAGGCGGCGGCCGCCGCGCTGCGCTCGATGGACGGTTCCGAGACCACGCTGGTGGCCGGTCACCGGGTCCTGCTGCGGCGCGGCCCGGACGCCCCGCAGGTGCCCGCCGACCGGGTCCCCGAACTGCTCGGCGCCCGCGACCCGCGCACCCAGTTGCTGCCGGTCGGCCAGGACGGTTTCCTCGCCGCGCGCTTCGCGGAACGCTGGGGCGACACGGGACGCACGGTGCGCGAACTGACCGCCGCCATCAGGGAATCCGTACGGGACGAAGGACCGGCCGACGCTCTGCGCGCCGGGTCCCCGATGAGCCGGACCCTCGGCACGCGGCTCCCCATCGCCCAGGGCCCGATGACCCGTGTCAGCGACCAGGCGGAGTTCGCCGCGGCCGTCGCCGAGGGCGGTGCCCTGCCGTTCGTCGCGCTGGCGCTGTCGAGCGGCGAGCAGTCGCGGGCGGTGCTGGCCGAGACCCGCGCCGCCGTGGGCGACCGCCCCTGGGGTGTCGGGGTGCTCGGCTTCGCGCCCGAGGAGATGCGCAACGCCCAGCTCGAAGCGGTACGGGAGTCGGGGCCCACGCACGCGATCATCGCGGGCGGACGCCCCTCGCAGGCCGAGGCGTTGGAGCGGGCCGGGATCTCCACCTTCCTGCACGTGCCCTCGCCGGGGCTGCTGCGGCAGTTCCTGGACGCGGGGGTGCGCAGGTTCGTGTTCGAGGGCTCCGAGTGCGGCGGCCATGTCGGACCGCGCGGCAGCTTCCCGCTGTGGGAGGCCCAACTCGCCGTCCTGGAAGACTTCTTGGCGAAAGCCGAGGCCGGTACGGCGGAGCGCGTCGAGGTGTTCTTCGCGGGCGGCGTCCACGACGGACGCTCGGCTGCGATGGTGGCCGCGCTCGCCGCACCGCTCACCGCACGCGGTGCCGCCGTCGGCGTGCTGATGGGCACCGCCTATCTGTTCACGGAGGAGGCGGTGACGCGCGGGGCGGTCCAGCCCCTGTTCCAGGAGCAGGTCGTCCAGGCCACGCGCACCGCGCTCCTGGAGACCGCACCCGGTCACGCCACCCGCTGCGTACCGAGCCCGTTCAGCGACAACTACCTTGAATTCGAAGCCCAGTTGCGCGAACAGGGCGTGCCCGACCGGCAGATCTGGGAGAAGCTGGAGCGGCTCAACGTCGGCCGGCTGCGCATCGCCAGCAAGGGCGTGGAGCGGGACGCGGCCGGTGCGCTGGCCGCCGTGGACGAGCGACGCCAGCTCGCCGAGGGGATGTTCATGGCCGGCGAGGTCGCCGTGCTGCGTTCGGCGACCACCACGATCGACGCCCTGCACCGCTCGGTGACCGAGGAGGCCGCCGACTTCCTGGCCGAGAGCGCGCGAACCGCCCGCGTCCGCCTCGGAGTCGAGGAGACCGTCGAGCCGGAGGCACCGGCCCCTCTGGACATCGCTGTCATCGGCATGGCGTGCATGTTCCCGCAGGCCCCCGACCTCCCCACCTTCTGGGCGAACATCCTCGGCGGGCGCGACTCCGTCGACGAGGTCCCGCCCGACCGCTGGGACCCCGCCGTGCACTACTCGGCGGACAAGACCGGCGCCACCCCGTCGAAGTGGGGCGGCTTCCTCCCGCGCATCCCCTTCGACCCGCTGCGCTACGGCATCCCGCCGGCCTCCCTCGGCAGCATCGAACCGGTGCAGCTGCTGGCCCTCGAAGCGGCCCGGCGTTCACTGGAGGACGCCGGATACGGCGACCGGGGGCGGGAGTTCGACCGGGCGCGCACCTCCGTGGTGTTCGGCGCGGAGGCGGGCAGCGACCTGTCCAACGCGACCACGCTGCGCGCCGTACTCCCCTCCTACTACGGGAAGATCCCGCAGGGCATCGAGGAGCAGCTCCCCGCCCTCACCGAGGACTCCTTCCCCGGCATGCTCTCCAACGTCATCTCGGGCCGGATCGCCAACCGGCTCGACCTCGGCGGCGCCAACTTCACCGTCGACGCGGCCTGCGCGTCCTCGCTGGCCGCCGTCGACGTCGCCTGCAAGGAACTCGTGGGCGGCACCAGCGATGTCGTGCTGTGCGGGGGCGCCGACCTCCACAACGGCATCAACGACTACGTCCTCTTCTCCTCCGTGCACGCCCTGTCCCCCACCGGCCGCTCCCGCGCCTTCGACAGCTCGGCGGACGGCATCGCGCTCGGCGAGGGCGTCGCCTGCGTGGTCCTCAAACGGCTCGCGGACGCGGAGCGGGACGGCGACCGGATCTACGGCGTCATCAAGGGAGTCGGCAGCTCCAGCGACGGCCGCTCCCTGGGCCTGACGGCACCCCGCCCCGAGGGACAGCGGGCCGCGCTGGAGCGGGCGTACCGCAACGCGGGTGTCTCCCCCGCCGAGGTCGGCCTGGTCGAGGCGCACGGCACCGGGACGGTCGTCGGCGACCGCACCGAACTCTCCATCCTCAGCGAGGTGTTCACCGAGTCCGGTGCACAGACGGGCAGTTGTGCGCTCGGCTCGGTCAAGTCCCAGATCGGGCACACGAAGTGCGCCGCCGGACTCGCCGGGCTGATCAAGACCGTGCTGTCCCTCTACACCGGCGTCAAGCCACCCACCCTGCACATGAAGCGGCCCAACTCGGCGTGGCGGGAGGACAGCAGCCCGTTCGTCTTCCACGCCCGGCCACGGCCGTGGGCGGCTCCGGCCGAGGAACGCGTCGCGGGCCTCAGCGCGTTCGGTTTCGGCGGCACCAACTTCCATGCGGTGATCGGGGCTTACGGCGAGGCGGTTCCGCCCGCGCAGGGTCTGGACGCGTGGCCGGCCGAACTGTTCACGTTCCGGGGAGCGGACCGGGCGGCGGCGCGGCGGGGTATCGAGGAGATCCAGAAGCTCGCCGAGTCGGGTCACTGGAAGCTGCGTGACCTCGCGCTGAGCGCTTCGCGCCGCGCGGACGCCCGGCACGAGCCGGTGCAGGTGGCGGTCGTGGCGCGGGAAGTGGAGGGGCTGGTCGGGCAGTTGCGGCGGGCGCTGGCCGGTGAGCATGATCCGGCCGCCGGAATCCACCTCGCCGACGCGGGGGCCGACTCCGGCAAGGTCGCGTTCCTCTTCCCCGGTCAAGGCAGTCAGCGGCCCGGCATGCTCGCCGATGTGTTCATCGCGTTCCCCGAGTTGCAGCACTATCTGCACCTGGGTCGCGACCACGCCGACGCGCTCTACCCGCCGGCCGCCTTCGACGACACCGCCCGCGACCGCCAGCAGGCCGGCCTCACCGACACCCGAGTCGCGCAACCCGCCCTGGGCATCGCGGGATTGGCAGCCCACGCCCTGCTCACCGAGGCGGGCGTGCGGCCCGACATGGCGGCCGGGCACAGTTACGGCGAGCTGGTCGCCCTGTGCGCGGCGGGCGCGATCGCGCCGGAGGCGCTGCTGGAGCTGAGCGCCGAACGCGCGGCGGCGATCCTCGAAGCCACCGGCGCGGACGACCCGGGAACCATGGCCGCGGTGGCGGCCGGTGCCGAGGACGTCGAACAGGCCCTGAAGACGGCGGGCGCACCGGACACGGTGGTCGTCGCCAACCACAACTCGCCCCGCCAGACGGTGATTTCGGGCCCGACAGAGGCAGTCGCCACAGCCGTACGGCTGCTGCGCGACGCAGGCCTCGGCGCCAAGCGCATCCCCGTGGCCTGCGCCTTCCACAGTCCGCTGGTGGCGGGGGCGGGCGCACGGTTCGCCCAGGCCCTCGCTCAACGGCCCGTGCTCACGCCCGAGTTCCCCGTGTGGTCCAACCGCACGGCGGCCCCGTACGGCGAGGACGCGGACGCGGTCCGGGCCGAACTCGCCGCGCAGATCGGCTCCCCGGTCGGCTTCGTCGCGCAGATCGAGGCGATGTACGAGGCGGGGGCCCGGGTCTTCGTCGAGGCCGGTCCCGGTTCCGTGCTGACCCGGCTGGTCGGTCAGATCCTCGGTGACCGCCCGCACCGCACGGTCGCGTGCGAGCCCCGGCAGGACAGCGGGCTGCGCGGCTGGCTCGACGCACTGGCCCAACTGGCCGTCGCCGGGCTGCCGGTGCGGACCGGGTGGCTGTTCAACGGGCGCGACGCCGTCGACGCGGCCCGGACTCCCGTGCCCTCGCGACCCGGCTGGACGGTCGACGGACAGCTCGTCCGTACCGCCGCCGGAGCACTCCTGCCCGGTGCCCTCGCACCGGCCCGACGTGTAGTGGAGACGACTGTGACGACGAACCCTCAGGACGGTGTCCCCGGCGAGGCGAACAGGGACGCGCTCATCTCCGAATTCCTGCGCACCAGCCGGGAGATGGTGGCCGCGCAACGGGACGTGCTGCTGACGTACTTCGGCGCGGTCCAGGGAACGGTGCCGCAGGGAACCTGGGTTCCGGCACCGGCGCCCGCCGTGATCGAGGCACTGCCGCAACTGCCCGCCCTGCCGACGGCCGTCGAGACTCCGGCCGCTCAACAACCCACCGCACAACCGGAGTCGGCCCCCGAGGCCGTCACCGAGGCCGATGTGCTCCGGGTCGTCCTGGAGATCATCAGCGAGCGCACCGGCTATCCCGTCGACATGATCGAGCCCGACCTCGACCTGGAGGCGGACCTCAGCATCGACTCCATCAAGCGTGCCGAGATAGCGGGCGAACTGGCCCAACGGCTGGGCATCGGCGGCGGGATGGATGTCGCCTCGCTCGACGACGCCGAGTTGGAGGACCTGGCAAAGGCCCGTACGGCGGCCTCCGTCACGAGCTGGCTGTCGGCACGGCTGACGGAACCCACGGCGGCGGACGAGACTCCCCCGAGTACCGACGCCCCTCAGGACACTTCCCCGAGTGTCAGCGCCCCGCAGGACGAGGTCACCGGCACCGCACCGAAGCGGCTCCAACTGCGCCCGGTGCTGCTGACGCACCAGGACGGCGACAACCCGCCCGACCCGGCGTCCGTGCTGAGCGGCCGACGCTTCGTCCTCTACGGCGACAACGACAGCGGCGTCCCGGAGGCGGTCGAGGCGCGCCTCTCCTCCTACGGCGCCGACACGGTGACCGTCGCTCCCGAGCACCAACTCACCGACGCGGACGGCCAGGTGGACGCCGTCCTGTATCTCGCGCCGCTCACGGCGTCGGCCCCGGTGCTGCCCGACGCGTTCCCCGTGTTCCAGGCCGCTCTGCGGCGCGGCCCGCGCCAACTCCTCGCGGTACAGGGGGCGGACGGTGGTTCGGCGGGCCTGCACGGGCTGTTCCGTACGGTGGCCCGCGAGTACCCGGACACCGTCGCCCGGGTCGTCGAGCTGGCGGACACCGCGCCGGCCGCCGTCGCCGACGCGCTGATCGCCGAACTGCTGGCGCCCGACGCCGAGCCGGTCGTCCTGCGAACTGCCGCCGGACGACACGGACTTGAGCTGACCGAGACACCGCTCGGCGCGCTCGCGACGAACGGCGCCGGACCGGCCGGTGACGGAGTCGCCGAGGCATCCGCCATCGGGCTCGACCGCGACTCGGTGGTCCTGCTGGTGGGCGGCGCTCGGGGCATCACCGCGAAGTTCGCCGTCGCGCTCGCCGCCGCCTCCCGCTGCCGTATCGAACTCCTGGGCAGGACGGCCGCACCGGCAGAACCCGAGGCCCCGGCGACCGCGGGTGCCCGCACCCCGGCCGAACTGCGCGCCGCCCTCGCCGCGAAGGGCGGTGGGCTCACGCCCGCCGAGATCAACCGCACGGCCGAACTCCTGCTCGCCCAGCGGGAGATCACCGCGACCCTGGACGAACTCACGGCCCTCGGCAGCCAGGCCCGCTACCACTCCGTCGACTTCCGCGAACCGGACGCCGCGCTCCAGGCGGTCAAGGAGATCCACGCCGAACACGGCCGCCTCGACGGTGTCGTCTACGCGGCCGGTGTCATCGAGGACCGGCTGATCGCCGAGAAGACCACCGAGTCCTTCCAACGGGTGTACGGCACGAAGACGCACGGCGCCGAGGCACTGCTGTCGGCGCTGGAGGAACTGCCCAACGGACCTTCGTTCGCGGTCCTGTTCGGCTCCATCTCGGCCGTCCTCGGCAATCGGGGCCAGGTCGACTACGCCGCCGCCAACGACGCGCTGCAGAGTCTGGGCACCGCCTGGTCCGCCCGGACCGGGCACCGTGCGCTCACCGTGCACTGGGGACCGTGGGCGCCCACCGGTGGCCATCACGGCATGGTCACCCCGGAGTTGGGCCGCGAGTACGCCCGGCGCGGCATCTCGCTGATCGACCCCGAGGAGGGCACCGCGGCCCTGCTGCGCGAACTCGCCTGGGGCGACGAGTCGGCAGGGGCCGTCGTCTACACCGCCTCGGGCTGGTAGCCATGACGGACCGTCAAGTGCCGGTCGCCATCGTGGGCATGTCGGTGCTGCTCCCCGGCGCCGCCGACCTCGACGCGTACTGGCGGAATCTGCTCGGCGGCACGGACGCCATCAGCGAAGTACCGGACGGGCGTTGGGACGCCGACTACTACCGGCCGGACTCCGCGAACGGTCCGGCCGTGGCCGACCAGGTGTACTGCCGGCGCGGCGGATTCGTGGACGAGCTGGCCGAGGTCGAGGTCACCCGGTTCGGCATCATGCCGAACTCGGTGCCCGGCACCGAACCCGACCAGCTCATCGCCCTCCACGTGGCGGCCGCCGCCCTCGCCGACGCGGGCGGCGAGTCCCGGCTGCCCGACCGGCGGCGCGTCGGCGTCGTGCTCGGCCGGGGCGGCTATCTCACCCCGGGTCTGGTCCGCCTCGACCAGCGGGTCCGTACGGCGGGCCAACTCGTCCGCACGCTGGGCGAGTTGCTGCCCGACCTGGACCCCGGTCAACTGGACCGCATCCGCACGGCGTTCACCGAGCGGCTCGGCCCCGACAGTCCCGAGTCGGTCATCGGGCTGGTCCCCAACCTCGCGGCGTCCCGCGTCGCCAACCGCCTCGACCTGCGCGGCCCGGCATACACCGTGGACGCGGCCTGCGCGTCCTCACTGATCGCCGTCGATCAGGCGGTCACCGAACTCGCCGCCGGGCGCTGTGACTTGATGCTCGCCGGAGGCGTCCACCACTGCCACGACATCACGCTGTGGAGCGTGTTCTCGCAGCTGCGCGCGCTCTCCCCGAGCCAGCGCATCCGCCCCTTCCACCGCGACGCCGACGGCATCCTGATCGGCGAGGGCACGGGAGTCGTCGTCCTCAAGCGCCTCGCCGACGCCGAGCGGGACGGCGACCGGATCTACGCCGTCATCCGCGGCACCGGCGTGTCCAGCGACGGCCGTGCCGCGAGCCTCGTCAACCCCGACTCGACCGGCCAGACCCACGCCGTACGCCAGGCCTGGCAGGCGGCGGGACTGGACCCCGCGCTGCCCGGTTCCATCGGCCTCCTTGAGGCGCACGGCACGGCGACGCCCGCCGGTGACGCGGCCGAACTGGCCACGCTGGCCGCGGTGTTCGGGGACACGGGCACATCCCAGGGCCGTGCGGTCATCGGCTCGGTGAAGTCGATGATCGGCCACACGATGCCGGCCGCCGGGGTCGCCGGCCTGGTAAAGGCAGCCCTCGCCGTCCACCACGGCATGCTCCTGCCGACCCTGCACTGCGACGACCCGCACCCCGCCCTCACGGCAACGCGGTTCCGTCCGCTGGAGAAGGCGGCACCCTGGGAGACGACTGCCGAACAGCCGGTGCGGCGGGCGGCCGTCAACGCGTTCGGGTTCGGCGGCATCAACGCGCATGTGGTGCTGGAGGAGGCGCCGGGGGCGCGCGCGTCACGTTCGGCGGCGGCAGTCGACGCACCGGAACGCACGAACGCCCCCGCTCGCACAGCCTCCGTGGCCGAACCGGAACGCGTGCTGATGCTCGCCGCCGACAGTCCCGAGGCTCTCGCCGCGCTGCTGGACGCGGACGATTCCGCCCTCCTGACCGCGGACAACACCCCCGCCACCTCGGGCCGTTCCCGCCTCGGCATCGTCGCCCCCGACGCCAAACGGCTGGCGCTGGCCCGTCGGGCGGTCGCCAAGGGGCGGGCCTGGCAAGGCCGTAGCGATGTGTGGTTCACGCCGAGCCCGCTGATCGGGCCCGGCGCGGGAAAGCTTGCCTTCGTCTTCCCGGGCCTGGAGGGCGACTTCACGCCCCGGGTCGAGGACGTCGCCGCGCACTTCGGACTGCGTGAGACCCGGTCGGCAACTCCCGCACAGGTAGGGGATGTCGGCCGCCACGGGTTCGATGTGGTCGGCGTCGGGCGGCTGTTGGACGCGGCGCTGCGCAAGATGGGTGTCGTCCCGGACGCGGTCGCCGGACACAGCGTCGGCGAGTGGACGGCGATGACGGCCGCCGGGGTGTACTCGCCGGACGAGGTCAGCGACTTCATGGAGGCGTTCGACCCCGACTCGGTGTCGGTCCCCGGCCTCGCCTTCGGGGCGATCGGGGCCCCGGCGGAGCGCGTGCTGTCGGCGCTCGCGACCGACTGGCCGGACGCCGGGATCGTGCTCTCGCACGACAACGCGCCGGGCCAGTCGATGGTGTGCGGACCGGACAAGGCCGTGGACGAGTTCGTGCGGTCCTTCCGCGCGCAGGGCGTCCTCAGCCAGGTGCTCCCGTTCCAATCCGGCTTCCACACACCGATGTTGAAGCCCTATCTCGCCCCGATCGAAGAGGCCACGAACCGCTTCCGCCTCCACCCTCCGACAGTCCCTCTGTGGTCGGGAACGACCGCCTCGCCGTTCCCTTCGGACGAGAAGGCGGTACGCGAGCTCTTCATCCGCCACCTCCTGGAACCCGTGCGCTTCCGCCAGCTCGTCGAGGCCATGTACACCGCCGGCCACCGCGCGTTCGTCCAGGTCGGCACCGGTCAGCTCGGCTCCCTCATCGACGCGACCCTGAGCGGACGCGATCACCTGGTCGTCGCCGCCAACTCGCCCCACCGCTCCGGACTGGCCCAACTCCGGCGCGTGGCCACGGCATTGTGGTCGGCGGGCGCGACGGTGGACCCGACGACACTGGCCCCGCAGAAGCCGGCTCAACGACTGGAACGGACCCCGGTGCGGCTCGACATGGACGGCGCGCTCGTGTCCCTCGACGCCCCGACCCTGGTGAAGCTGCGGGCGGAACTCCGCACACCGGCCGCCGCGCTCCCGCCGGCCCTCGCCGCCCTGTCCCCCCTCGACGCCCTCACCGACCGCTTCCCGGCCGCCGCCGAACTGCACGCCCTCATGCGCGACACCGCCGACACGGCCGCCCAACTCATCAGCGCGGGCAGCCGTCGTGGCGCACCGACCGCGCCCGCCCCCGCACCCCGATTCGCGGCCGCCCCTCCCGCTCCCCCACGGGAATGGCAGACCACGGTCCACGTCTCCCCCGGGTCCATGCCCTACCTCATGGACCACTGCTTCTTCCCGCAGCGCCCCAACTGGCCCGATGTGGCCGACCGTTGGCCGGTCGTGCCCGCGACCACGATCGTCCAGCACATCATCGAGGCGGCGGAGCGGACCGCTCCCGGTATGCGCGCGGTCGCCGTGCACGACGCGAGGTTCGACCGCTGGCTGACGGCGACGCCCTCGATCGACGTACCGGTACGCGTAGTCGCGGACACTCCCGGCCGACTCGCCGTCTCCTTCGGCCCGCACGCCCGCGGTGTGGTCGAACTCGCCCCCGCCCACGCCGTATCGCCCCCGCCGCACCCCCGCCCGGACCCCGCCACCGAACGCGTCCCCGACCACACCGCGGCCCATCTCTACGACGAGCGCTGGATGTTCCACGGCCCGGCGTTCCAGGGAGTCACCGAACTCACCGCGATCGGCGACCGTCATGTGCGCGGCACGATCACCACACCCCCGGCCCCGGGCGCCCTGCTCGACAACGTGGGCCAGATCCTCGGCTACTGGATCATGGCGACCCGCACCGAACGCACCGTCGTCTTCCCGGTCGGCATGCGGGAGATGCGCTTCTACGGCCCCCATCCGCGCCCTGGGACCGAGGTGGAGTGCCTGGTGCGGATCACCTCGCTCACCGACACCGCGCTCGAAGCCGACGTACAGCTCACGGTCGGCGGCGAGGTGTGGGCGGAGCTGACCGGCTGGCAGGACCGGCGCTTCGACAACGACCCGCAGACCAAGCCCGTCGAGCGCTTCCCGGAGCGCAACACCCTCTCCGAGGCCCGCCCGGGCGGCCGGACCCTGCTGAACGAGCGCTGGCCCGACCTCGCCTCCCGTGACCTGATCATGCGCAACTCCCTGAGCAGCGTGGAGCGTTCGCAGTACGCCGAGCATCCGCCGCGCGGGCGCCGGCAGTGGCTGCTGGGCCGGATCGCGGTGAAGGACGCCGTACGGCAGTGGCTGTGGAGCGATGGCGAGGGGCCGGTCTTTCCGGCGGAGATCCGGGTCCACAACGACGAGTCGGGCCGCCCGTACGTCACCGGTCTGCACGGCCGGACCCTGCCTCCGCTGGACGTCTCGCTGGCCCATCGCGCCGAGGCGGCGGTCGCGATCGTACGGCCGCATGTGCCCGGTCCCGGCCCCGGGATCGACATCGAGGAGGTCGTGGAACGCCCCGCCACCACCCTCACCACCGCTCTCGGTGAGGAGGAACTGGCGCTCCTGCGTGCTCAGTTGGCGGCCACCGGCGAGTCCGAGGCGCTGTGGTTCGCCCGTTTCTGGGCGGCGAAGGAGGCGGTCGCCAAGGCGGAGGGCACCGGCTTCCGGGGACGGCCGCGTGACTTCGCCGTCTTCCAAGTGGTCTCCGGATCACGGCTGTTGGTGTCGGGGCGCCTGGAACGCGCCTACACCGTGCACTACGAACCGGCCGGCAATCCCCCCAGCCTGCCGGACAGGACCTACGTCGTGGCCTGGACGACGGGACCCGCGCACGAAGAGGAGTACGACCGATGACCCCCACCACCGAGGACAGCGTCCTCGCCGACCTCACCGGCATGCTGACCGCACTCTTGGAGGACGAGTACGGCGTCGACGACGTCGAGATCACCATGACGACGACCTTCAACCGCGACCTCGAGTTGGAGAGCATCGACCTGGTGACCCTGGCCGGTCTGCTCCAGGAGCACTACGGGACGAAGGTCAACTTCGCCGAGTTCCTGGCCGGGATGGAGTTCGACGAGATCATCGAACTCACCGTCGGCCGGCTCGTGGAGTACGTCGTGCAGAGCCTCAAGGCAGCCGAGGCGGGCTGAGCCATGGCGATGGTCGACACCGGTCAACTCCGGTTGCACGTACAGCGGATGAGCCCGCCCGACGGACGCCCGGTCACCGCCACGGCGGTGCTCGTGCACGGTCTGCTCACCGACAGCCTGGCCAGCTACTACTTCACCATCGCCCCGCCGTTCGCGCTGGCCGGCGTCGACGTCGTCATGTACGACCTGCGCGGCCACGGCCGCAGCGGGCGCCCGGCCACCGGCTACACCCTCGACGACAACATCGACGACCTGGAGACGCTGCTCGACCGCCTGGAGGTGACCGGCCCGGTCCATCTGGTCGGCAACTCCTACGGCGGGACAGTCGCGTTCGGCTACGCGGCCCGCCATCCGGAGCGGGCCGCCAGCGTCTCCCTCATCGAGTCGGAACCGGCGACCACGGCCTGGGCACCGAAGCTCGGCGGCATCCTGGACCGTGTGCTGCACCAGCTGGCGCACAACGAGGACGACGCGATCGCCTGGATCAGCGCGAACCGCGGCCACAACACCGCCCGCCTCGCGAAGGGCGCCGCCCGGCTGGCCCGGGAGACCTCCCTCTCCCAGGACATCCCCGCGAGCAGGGTGTTGACGGAGGATCAGATCCGGGCGGTGCACTGCCCGGTGCTCGGCGTCTACGGCGGCGACTCGGACCTCGCCCTGCTCGCACCGTGGCTGGAGTCCGTGCTGCCCGACTGCCGGACGGTCGTCGTCCCCGGCCACGAGCACTCCGTACTGGTCGAGGCGGCGGGCACGGTCGGCGGGCACATCCTCTCCCTGATCCAGGAGGCGAGGATCCAGGAGACAAGTGCGCCGGCGTCCGCACCAGCGGCGGCGGTCCGGTGAGCCGGTTCCTGTTCGTCGCCCCGCCGTTGGTGGGCCACATCAACCCGGCGGTGGGCGTGGCGGCCGAACTGGCGTCACGGGGACACGAGTTGGCGTGGGCCTGCGCCGACCCCGATCTCGTACGGCGGCTCGCGGGCGAGCCGGCGCGCGTGTTCCCCTGCGCCGGGCCGGTACCGGGGGAGGGCGACGGAGTACGCCCGCCCGACATCCGTGGTCCCGAGGCCCTGAAGTTCCTGTGGGAGGCCTTTCTCGCGCCGCTCGCCGAGCAGATGGCGCCCGGAGTCGCCGCGGCCGTCGGGGAGTTCCGGCCCGACGCGGTCGTCGCCGACCAACAGGCCCTGGCCGGTGGGCTGGTGGCGGAACGGCTGGGCGTGCCGTGGGCGACCTCGGCGACCACCTCCGCAGAGTTCACGGACGTACTGGCGGGCATGCCCAAAGTCGCCCTCTGGCTGGACGAGTTGCTGCACGGACTCCGTACCGGCATCGGTGATCCGTCCGGCACCGCCGACCCTCGCTTCTCCCCGCATCTCGTGCTCGCGTTCAGCACCCCGGAGCTCGTCGGCCCCGAAGCGCGGCAGGGCGAGCAGATCCGCTGGGTCGGCCCGTCGATCGCGCCCCGCCCGGCCGCGCCGGACTTCCCCTGGGACTGGCTGGACCCGGCCCGCTCCCTGGTGCTGGTCAGCCTCGGCACCGCCAACACCGATGTGGGCGCCCGTTTCCTCACGGAGTGCGTGACGGCACTGCGGGCACGAACGGACCGCGTACAGGCGGTGATCGCGGATCCGGGAGGCGCGCTGGGCGCATCGGACGAGCAGGACAAGAACATCCTCGTCCTGCCCTCCATCCCCCAACTCCCGCTCCTCGAAAGGGCGGACGCGGTCGTCTCGCACGCCGGGCACAACACGGTGTGCGAGGCGCTGTGGCACGGCGTCCCCCTCGTCGTGGCGCCGATCCGCGACGACCAGCCGGTGATCGCCGGGCAGGTCACCGGCGCGGGCGCCGGCATCCGCGTCCGCTTCGGCCGGGTCACCGCCCCCAGACTGGGCGCGGCGATCGACGCCGTACTCCACGAACCCCACCACCGCGCCGCGGCCGGCCACATCCGTACGGCGTTCCGCGCGGCCGGCGGCACCCGCGCGGCGGCGACCCACCTGGAGCTGCTGGCCACCGGCGCCCCGAAGGAGACTCCGTGAGCAACGACGACGCCCCCAAGCCGCCGAGCCGCAACGACCAGGTAGCGGCTCTGCGCCCCGCCTACCAGGCCGACCTGGCCGACGGCCTGGACCGCTTCTTCGAACCCCGGCGCGAGACCTGCCCCTGGTGCGACTCGTCCCGGCTGAAGACCCGGCTGCGCACGAAGGACCTGATCCAGCACAAGCCGGGCACCTTCGTCCTGGACCGCTGCGAGGACTGCCGGCACACCTTCCAGAATCCCCGACTGAGCCCGGCCGGGCTGGAGTTCTACTACCGGGACTTCTACGACGGCCTGGGCGAGAAGCAGTTGGGCAACACCTTCGCCGCTCGTACCAAGATGTACGAGCAGCGCGCGGAGTCACTGCTCCCGCACTCCCCAACTCCCAAGAACTGGCTGGACGTCGGGACCGGCCACGGTCACTTCTGCGAGTCGGCGCGCACGGTGTATCCCGACACCACCTTCGACGGCCTCGACTTCACGGACGGCGCCGAACTCGCCGAGCAGGCGGGGCGGGTGGAGCGCGGATACCGGGGCAGCTTCCCCGAGTTGGCCCCGGGGCTCTCGGCCCACTACGACGTCGTCAGCATGTTCCACTACCTGGAGCACAGCACGGAGCCGGAGCGCGAACTGGCCGCCGCGCACCAGGCCGTGCGCCCCGGCGGCCACCTCCTGATCGAGGTCCCGAACCCCGACAGCCGCTACTCCCGCCTCCTCGGGCGCTGGTGGCTGCCGTGGCTCCAGCCCCAGCACCTGCACTTCATCCCGGTCGAGAACCTGCGCCGCCGGCTCACCGACCTGGGCTTCACGGTCGTGGCGGAACAGCACGCGGAGCCCCACGACCCGGTCGATCTCCTGGCCGGCACCTGGCTGGCCCTGGACACGGCGGCGCCCCGGGACAACCTGCCGTGGCTGCCGAAGCCCCCGACGGGGCCGGCCCGTACGGGCCGCGCGGCGGTGCTGATCGCGGGGATCCCGGCGCTGATCCTGGGCACGCTCCTCGACCGGTTCGTGGTGAAGCGGCTGTCGCACCGGCTGGGGGTGTCGAACGCCTACCGGCTGGTGGCGCGACGCGACTGAGCCCGCTCAAGGGCCTGGCCGGTCCGGTTCCCCGAGCCTGCTCAAGGGCCCGGTCGGTCCAGTTCCGCCAGCGCGTGGGCGACCGCGTCCGCCGTCACGCCGTCGGCGCGGTTGTCGAACACCAGCCGCCGGCCGTCCGCCCACTGGCACTCGTTGGCCTCGGCCGTCTTCCAGAACGTGTCCCAGTCGGCGAGCTTGGACAGGTCCCGGGCGCAGCCGCGGGCCCGGACGCGTTCGCGGGCGGTGTCCTTGTCCACCCGCACCTGGACGACGACCAACTCGACGTCGGACGGCCAGTCGTGACGGTATGTCACTTCGGCGAGGTAGTCCGGCTGGGAGAAGTAGCGGCCGAACGGGGCGTCCAGGACGACCGGGCGCCCGAGGCGCAGGTTGTCGGCGGCCAGGTCGAGGATGGTCGCGTATTCGAGGTCCATCACCACGGACTGGTAGTACGGGTTGAGGTCCCGCTCGTTCCGGTCCGTGCCGGCGAGGTCGAGGAGCGCCTCGGTGAGCCGGGTGCAGGCCGTGTCCTTGTCGATGTACGCGGCACCGCCCAGCTCGGCGATCAGCCGCGCCACGCCGGTCTTGCCCGACCCGGCGGGGCCGATCACGAAGTGGACCCGTGGAGCGGCGGTCATGCGCGGCGGTCCTTCACGAAGAAGAGGTACGACATTCCGCCGAGCAGCAGGAGTGCTCCGCCGACGAGGAAGACGTACGTGTAGTTGTTGCCGGTCGCGTCCAGGATCGCACCGGTGACGATGGGCGCCATCGCGGCGCCGAGGAAGCCGCCGAAGTTCTGGATCGCGCCCAGCGAGGCCACCTGGTGCGACTCGGCGATGTCCGAGGCCAGCGTCCACAGGCAGCCCATCGGGACCTGGGCGGCGAAGTAGCCGAGGGACAGCAGGGTGAGCGCGACCGGGGTGCTGTGGACGTATGCCACGGGGAGGACCGCGGCGGCCGCCAGTACGGCGCCGCCGACGATGGGGACCTTGCGGGAGACGATCGCGGAGTGGCCGCGGTGGATCAGCCGGCCGGAGAGCCAGCCGCCGAAGAGGACGCCGACGATGCCGCAGAGGTAGGGCAGCGAGGACAGCCAGCCGGTCTGCGAGAGGCTGAGGCCGCGGGAGGTCTGGAGGTAGCTGGGCAGCCAGGTCAGGTAGACCCACACCGTGTAGAAGATGCCGAACGCGCCGAGGATCATGAAGTAGGTGTTGCGCTGCCGGAACAGGGCGCCCCAACTCGCGGGCTTGGCCTGCTCGTTCGCGCGGGCCTGTGCCAACTCCTCGCCCCGGATGACGGCCTGCTCGCGCAGCGTGGGGTCCCGGTACACGCGCAGCCACACCAGCATGACGAGGATGCCGAGGGCACCCACGGCGACGAACATGCCGCGCCACCCGAACGTCAGCAGCAGTCCGGTGAGGATGGGCGGGGCGATGGCGTTGGCGATCTGTGAGCCGGTGTTGACTATCGAGATCGGCAGGGCGCGCTCGTCCTTGTTGAACCACCGCTCGTTGACCTTGAGGCTGGCCGTGAAGAACGGCGACTCGGCGACCCCGAGCGCGACCCGGGCCGCGTACAGCAGTCCGAAGGAGTGCGCGGCGGCGGTGACCATCGTCATCAGGGACCAGAGTCCGGCGGCCCAGGCGTACATCCGCTTGGGGCCGAAGCGGTCGACGAGGTAGCCGGCGGGGAGGTTGGCGATGGCGTACGGCCAGGAGAACGCGGCGAGCAGCAGTCCCATCTCGGTGGCGTTCAGGCCGAATTCACCGGCGATGGTCGTGTTGGCGACGCTCAGTGTGGCGCGGTCGAGGTAGTTGACGACCCCGCCGATGACCAGGAGGGCCACCAGGGCCCAGCGGATACGGATCGAGGCGCGGCGGGCGGTGTCGCCCAGGTCGAGGGATTCGGGGGTGAGGGACTGCTGAGCCATGGAGAGCTCCTCGGGGAACCACCGTGCGGGTGTTGGGGACGTGTGGTGCGGGGACGGGGTGGGGCTGAGCGGTACTCGGCGGTGCTGAGCGGTGCGGTGCGGTAAATGCCTTGTGGGGAGCGGGAGTTACGCCCGCGCTCCCTCGATGGCCCGGAGCATCGTCGTAGCGGCGTCCGTGACGTGGCGGTAGTCGCCGTCGGCGCGGGCCGCCTTGGTGACGAAGCTGCCGACGCCGACCGCGACGACGCCGGCGTCGAACCATTCCTTGACGTTGTCGGCGGTGACGCCGCCCGCGGGCATGAGGGGGGCCTGCGGGAGCGGGGCGCGGACGGTGCGGACGTAGGCCGGGCCGACGAACTCGGCGGGGAAGAGCTTCACGATGTCGGCGCCGGCCTGCATGGTGTCGACGATCTCGGTCGGGGTGTAGGCCCCGCTGACCGTGACGGCCTGGTAGCGGTTGGCGGTGGTCAGCATGGCCGGGTTGAGGTTGGGGCTGACCAGCAGGCGGGCGCCCGCCGAGAGGCACTCGTACGCGGAGTGCTCGTCCAGGACGGTGCCGGCGCCGATCAGGATGCCGTCGTCGCCGTAGCGCTCGGAGAGCTTGTTGATGACGTCCAGCGCTCCGGGCACGGAGAGGGTGATCTCCAGGGCCCGGATGCCGCCCTCGATCGCCGCTTCCGAGACGGCGAGGGCTTCCTCGGCGCTCTCGAGGCGGACGATGAGCAGCGCGCCCGTACCGGTGATTGATTCCAGGGCGTTAAACTTTGTTACCATGGGAGCACACGTTAGAACATGAATTCACACGTTGTCACGCCCCTTGTCACACGAAGTTAGGCTGACCCCGATCCGCCGTCATGGCACCCAGGCTTCGAGGAGACGCATTGAGCAGGGCACCCCTGATCCCCGAGCAACGTCATCAGGAGCTGCTGCGCCTGCTGAGGGGCAGCGGGGTGCTGAGCATCCACGACCTGACCGCGGCGCTGAACGTCTCGCACATGACGGTGCGCCGGGACATCACCGCGCTGGAGAAGAGCGGCCAGGTGGTCTCGGTGCAGGGCGGGGTCAGGCTCGCGGACTGGACCGGCCATGTGCCGCCCCGCGAGCGTGCGTCGCGCGCGGCGCTGGAGATGCCCCGCAAGCAGGCGATCGCCGGGCGGGCGGCGGAGCTCGTCGAGGACGGCATGGTGGTGTTCCTCGACGCGGGGACGACCTGTCAGTCGGTCGTGCCGTTCCTGGCCGGCCGCAAGGACCTCACCGTCGTGACGAACGACTTCCACGCCGTTCTCGCCCTGTGCGAACTGCCGTCCGTGCACACGGTCCACACCGGCGGCGAGGTCGACGTGTCGAGCGGTTCGAGCAGCGGTCCCCTCGCGGCCAGGACGGTCGGCGCGATCAATCTCGACCTGGCCTTCCTGAGCGCCGGGTCCTGGGACCTGGCCCACGGCATCACGAGCTTCTCGATGGACAAGGTGCTGCTCAAGCAGGCGGTGATGGAGGCGGCCGGCTCGGTCGCGCTGCTCGCCGACAGTACGAAGTGGGGCACGGTGGAGCGGTTCACCGTGACCGGGCTCGACCGGCTCGACACCGTCGTGACCGACGAGGGCCTGCCGTCGGCCGTGGTCGACCGCATCGCGGAGGAGGGCCCGACGGTGCTCCGCACGGGCTGAGTGAGTACCGGGTGAGTACTGGCCGAGTACCGGCTAACCCCCATTGAATGATGCATTCACCGCGTCTAGCATCACCTGGTGATTCCAGCAATTCCCGTCTGACTCTCGTCAAGTGCAGCGCGGGACGACGAGCGGCCGCGGCCCGGTTCCGGGGGCTCCGGCCGCTCGTCTCCACCGCGCCGCTACGACAACTCAGCTCGCGGTACGGCGAATTCGCCCCTCGTACCGCTTCTCCAGCTCCAGGTTGCCCTCGAAGCCGCCGGGCACGTTGGCCGAGACGTACACCGGCGGGCGCTCCCCCGAGGCGAGCAGCTGGGCCGCCGCCTCCGCGACCGACAGCTGTACGAGCATCGCGCCGGTGAGCGTGGACAGCGCGCAAACGGCGCCGCCCGTGGGGAGTTCGAGGAGCGCGTCGCCGCGCGGGGCCGCGTTGTCGAGGACGACGTCGGCGAGGTCGACGAGCTTCTTGCCGCTCGGGTGACCGGCCGGGACGGCGCGGGTGTGGGCGAGCGAGGTGATGGCCAGAAGTCGGTGGCCGCGCTCCTTCACGCGCAGGGCCATCTCCACGATCACCTTGTTCACACCGGAGTTGGAGATGATCACGAAGAGATCCTCGGGGCGGGGCGCCGCGAGGTCGTAGAGGCGCTCGGCGATTCCGGCCTGCCGCTCAAGCAGCGGGTCGTCGAGGACGCTCGGGGCGTCACCGCCGTAGAGGACGAGGTCGGCGATGCTCAGGCGGTTGGTGGGCACCAAACCCCCCGCGCGGCCCGCGAGTTCGAGGACCATGGCCTGGGAGTGGCCGGTGCCGAAGGCCTGGATGACGCCGTCCGTGCGGACGCACTCCGCGATCAGTTCGGCGGCTCTGGACACGGTCTCGCGGCTGGACTCGGTGATGTGCTGGAGGACGGCCAGGCTCTCGCGCGCGAAGGTCTCGGCGCTTACGGACTCGGCGGACACGCGATTCTCCCCACCGGTGGATCAAACCACCTGTTCTTCCTAGATCAATGAATCAATAAATCACATGCGGTCCTGGTATTCAATCGATGGCCTCTGGGGTGGCTGATACCTTCTGCACATGCCCCCGACAGACGTCACCACCCTCATCCGCACCGAGCTGCCCCGGCTGGCCGGCTCACTGAGGAAGGTCGGCGAGCTGATCCTGGAGGATCCGGCCGCCGTCACCCACTGCTCGGCCGCCGAGCTGGGCCGCCGCACCGGCACCTCACAGGCGACGGTGACCCGGTTCTGCCGGGCGGTCGGCCTCGACTCGTACCAGCATCTGCTGATCGAACTGGCCCAGGAGCGCGGCCGCGGCGAGGTCTCCGACTGGGGCACCGCGGAGATCGGCCCGGACATCTCCCCGGACGACGATCTCGAGCGGGTCGTGCAGGTCGTGGGCAGCGCGGACCTGCGCGCGGTGCAGCAGACGATCGACCGGATCGACCTCGACGCGGTGGAGCGCGCGGCCACGGCCGCCGCCCGCGCCCGGCGCATCGACGTCTACGGCATCGGCGGCAGCGGGGCGGTCGCCCAGGAGACCGAGACCCGGCTGTTCCGCATCGGCTGCGCGGTGCGCGGCTGGACCGAGGTGCACGCGGCGGCCACCTCCGCCGCCCTGCTCACCCCGGCGGACGTCGCCATCGGCATCTCCCACTCCGGCTCCACCCGCGAGACCATCGAGCCCTTCGAACTCGCCAAGGAGCGCGGCGCGACCACCATCGCCCTCACCTCCGACCCGCGCTCCGCACTCGCCCGCGCCGCCGACATCCGGCTCATCTCCTCGTCCTCGGCGACCAGCTTCCCCACCGGCATCATCGGCGCCCGCCACTCCGTCCTGGTCCTCATCGACTGCCTCTACGTCCGCATCGCGCAGCTCTCCTACCAGCGCGCGAGCGCCTCCCTGGCCCTCACCGACCACATCGCCGGGGAGCACACGGTGAAGTCCCGCAGGGGCCGGTGATCCCAGCCGAGACCCGGCCGTGATCTCGGCCGAGTCTGCATGGATGAACCACCGAAGTTACGCGGGGATGGTTGTTTGAATCATCTTCGCGGTGTCAGGATGGGCGCTCCGCCGAGCCTCTGGTAGGAGACCCATGCGCGTCACCGCTGCCCTGTCGACCGAGCTGTTCGTCGGCACCGCCGAGCATCCGCTCCAGGTGGTGGCCGCCGAAGTGACCCATGTCCCCGGCCGGCCGGTCCGCCTCACGGTCGAGGGCCCCGGTCTGCACGGCACCGCGGACACGGTCGTGGGCGAGGACGGCACCGCGCACGTCGAGATACCCATAACTACGGACCTCGCGCCCGGCGAACGGTGCGCGATCGAGGTGACGGCGGCCGACGGCGACCAACTGGCCACGCTCACCGCCGAGTTCACGGCCGCGGAGCCCGGCTGGACCATGTTCATGGTCAGCCACTTCCACTACGACCCCGTCTGGTGGAACACCCAGGGCGCCTACACCGAGACCTGGGACGTCGCCGACGACCCCGCCTCCACCGGCCTCCCGGCCCGCACCTTCGACTCCCGCGGCCAGTCCGGCATGAGCCTCGTCCGCGCCCACTGCGACCTGGCCCGCCGCGACCCCGCGTACACCTTCGTGCTGGCCGAGGTCGACTACCTCAAGCCGTACTGGGACGCCTTCCCCGAAGAGCGGGCCTTCCTGCGGGAGTTGATCCGCACCGGCCGCGTCGAGATCATGGGCGGCACCTACAACGAGCCCAACACCAATCTCACCGGCGCCGAGGCGACCGTACGCAACGCCCTGTACGGGGACGGCTTCCAGCGCGGCATCCTGGGCGCCTCGCCCGAAACCGCCTGGCAGCTGGACGCGTTCGGGCACGACCCGCAGTTCCCCGGCCTGATGGCGGACGCGGGCGTCACCTCCAGCTCGTGGGCGCGCGGTCCGTTCCACCAGTGGGGCCCGACGCTGTCCGTGTTCGGCGAGGAACCACGCGACCCCCAACGCATGCAGTTCCCGGCCGAGTTCAGCTGGATCGCCCCCTCCGGGCGCGGGCTCCTCACGGCCTACATGGTCAACCACTACGGCGCCGGCTGGGCGATCGACAACGCACCCACGCTCCCCGAGGCGGAAACGGCGGCCCTCAAGCTCTTCAAGGGGCTGAAGAAGGTCGCGCTGACCCGCAACGTCCTGCTCCCGGTCGGCGGCGACTACGCGCCCCCGTGCCGCTGGGTGATGGACATCCACCGCGACTGGAACGCCCGCTACGTCTCGCCGCGCTTCGTCAGCGCGATCCCCCGCGACTTCTTCGCCGCCGTCCGCGACCAGTTGGCCGAGGAGGGCCGCAGGGCGTCCCCGCAGACCCGGGACATGAACCCGATCTACACCGGCAAGGACGTCTCCTACATCGACACCAAGCAGGCCCAGCGCTACGGCGAGACGCTCCTCGCCGACGCCGAGGCCTGGGCGACCCTCGCCTCACTCGTAGCCCAACACCCGTACCCGGACGCGGCGTTGGACAAGGCCTGGCGACAGCTGATCTACGGCGCCCACCACGACGCCATCACCGGCTCCGAGTCGGACCAGGTGTACATCGACCTGATGACCGGCTGGCGCGAGCTGTACGACCTGGCCGAGACGGTGCACGCCGACGCGACGGACGCCCTGGCCGCGAAGGTGGCCCGACTTCCGGGCGCGACCGATGACTTGGTGGTGTTCAACCCGGCGACCTGGGAGCGCCGGGACGTCCTCACGGTCGCCGACCCGGGCCGCGTCCCGCTGGACGACACCGGCCTGCCGCTGCCCGCCGTACGCGAGGGCGACCGACTCCGCGTCGTCGTACCGGACGTACCCGGCATGGGTCTCAAGGCCCTCCCGCTCGCCGAGGGTTCGGTACCCGGGTGGACACCCGGCGAGGGCCTCACCATCCGCAACGAGTTCTACGAGGTGACGGTCGACCCCGCGCGGGGCGGCGGCGTCAGCAGCCTGCGCGAACTGGCCGAGGACGGCCGGGAGTTGCTGCGCGCCGGTGACATCGGCAACGAACTCGTCGTACAGGAGGAGTACGCGCGGCACCCGCGCTTCGGCGAGGGGCCGTGGCATCTCACGCCGACCGGAACCACCGCCGCGCGCAGCCGGGACGTCACCGCCGACATCGATGTCCGGCACTCCCCCGCCGGTTCGCGGATCACCGTCACCGCCGACCTCGGACTGTTCCGGTACACGCAGCGGCTGACGCTGTGGGCGGGTGTCCCGCGCCTCGACGTGACGACGACCATCGACGGGTACGACGGCGCCGACCGGCTGATCCGGGTGCGCTGGCCGTCCGACGTGACCGGCGGACTGCCGGTGCACGAGGTGGCGGACGCGGTGATCGGGCGCGGGTTCGGGTTCGTGGAGGTGGACAGCGAGGAGTTCCCGTGGACGCTCGACAACCCGGCGAACACCTGGTTCGGGCTGGGGTCGACCGCCCGGGTCGCGGTGCGGGACGAGTCGGGGCGGCTGCTCGGCCACCGGTCGATCGGCGTCGCCGAACTCGTCTACGCCGACTGGGACGAGGCCGGTGAACTCGGTACGCCGCTCGCGGCCGCGCTCGTCCGCGCCGGGGTCACCGCGACCTCGACGATCGCGGGCGGTCCGCGCTACGGCGACCTCGAAGTCGACTCCAATCTCCCGGACTTCCGCATCGCGGTGGGCGCGCCCGAGCGCAACTCCGTGGTCGCCGAGGCCCTCGGCTGGGACCCGGCCGCCGGGCGTGAGGTGCGCCGCCAACTGGCCGAACGGGGCGTGGCGGTGGTGTGGGTCGCGCCGCGTGCCGGGCTGCGCGAGGAGTGGGTGCCCGGGGCCGATCTGCGCGACCTCGAACGGCTGCCGCTGCTCGTGGTGGCGGGCGCCCGCCACGAGGACGACGCCAAGGCCGTCGACGCGCTGGTCGCCGACCTCGACGACGCGGTCCTCACGGCCACGGCGGCGGGCGGCTGCGAGGCCCTGCCGCCGGGCGACGCCTGGGACGGCCGTAGCTTCGCCGTGCTCAACCGGGGCACGCCCGGCTGTGTCGTCACCTCCTCCGGCGACCTCTACATGTCCCTCATGCGCTCCTGCACCGGCTGGCCCTCCGGTATCTGGGTCGACCCGCCCCGCCGCACGGCACCGGACGGCTCCGCCTTCCAACTCCAGCGCTGGACCCACGAGTTCGAGTACGCGGTGGTCGCGGGCGCCGGTGACTGGCGCGAGGCCCGACTCCCCCAGGCCGGACACGAGTTCAACCACCCCTTCACGGCCCGCGTACGGACCTCGACCCAACAGGGCACCCTGCCGAGGAAGTTCGCCCTGTTGGGCCTGGAACCGGCGGGCGAGGTCGTGCTCGACGCCCTCAAGCCGCTCGGCTCCCCGCTGGCCCGGGGCAGCGCGGTGCCGGTCGATCCGGGGCGCGGGGTCGTCGTACGGATGCACGAGGTGAACGGTCGGCCCGTGCGGGCCCGGATACACGGGCCGCGCGACTGGGCCGAGGGTGCCCGGTCCGACGTACTGGAGGCGCCCGGCGAGCAGTTGACGCCGGAACGGGACGGCGGGCTGGCCGTCGACCTGACCGGCTTCGAGGTCGCGACGGTGCTGGCGACCACCGGTGCCGAGCCCTCAACGGGTCCTGGAATCGCGGCACATGAGCCCGCGCAACCCGTCCACACCCGCTACTGGCTCCACAACTCCGGCCCCGCGCCTCGCGGCAACATGCCCGTGTCGGTGTACCTCACCCCCGGCACCCTCACCGTGTCAGGCCCCGTCACCGCGACCGTCCGGGTCGGCTCGGAACTCACCGACGCGCCGGTGTCGGGCACCGTGCGGGTCGAGGTCCCGCCCGGCTGGACCGCCGAACCCGCCGAACTGCCGTACGCGTTGGGCCCCGGCGGGTTCACGCTGGCCGAGGTGACCGTGACACCGCCGCCGGAACCGGAACCCGGCCGGCACTGGCTCGCGGCCCGGCTGTCGTACGGCGGGCAGACGTACGAGGACGCCGTGGCGCTGGATGTGGCGGGCGGGCAGCACGGCCCGACGCTCGTGTCCACGCTGGGAGTCGAGCGGATCAGCGTGCGGACCGGCGAGCGCGTCCAAGTGCCCGTGACCGTCCGCAACACCACCCGTGGGCCCGTCAACGGCACCCTCTGGGCCGTCTCCTCGTGGGGCACCTGGTCCGGGGTCGGGCCGGGCTGCCAGGGGTTCACGGTGGCCGGGGGCGCGGAGGAGGAGTGCCTGATCGAGGTGGACGGCTCACTGGTGCCGCCGGGGTCGTACTGGTTGCTCGCGAAGGTCGCCTGGAACGGGTGTGTCGCCTACACGGAGGCGGTCGCGCTGGAGGTGACGCCGTGACGGAGCACGCGGCCGTGGTGCATGGCGAGATGGTCCCCAAGGGGAGGGTGGACGCACTGCTCCACGGCGGTCGGGCAGCGCCCCAAAGGGGCGCGGGGAACTGCGCGACCAGCCACGACGACGCCGCAGACGACCGACATCATGCTGCGGGCCACCCAGCGGAGCGCCTCGCGCGGGCCGAGCGGCAGCGACGGCGGTGGGCGACCCAGGTGGTGGTCATCGACGAGCTGGCCCAACGGGCGTGTACGGAGCGGGGGTTGAAACCTCCCGCAGAGGTGTCGCCGGATCGGGTGCTCGCCGTCGCCGAGACCGATGTCGCGGATCTCGGCAGCATCGTCGCGGCGGCCCTCGCGCACTCCCCGGCCGCCCGGCTGCTGCTGGCCGAGCTGGAGGGCGAGCAGGAGGTCACGGAGGAGGCCGTGCGGGAGTACTACGACCGGAACCGGGACCGCTTCCTCACGGCGGAGGCGCTACAGCGCGGTGTGGACCCGTTCGACGGGGTGTCATCGGAGGACTTCGTGCCGTACGGGCAGGTCCGCGAGGGTGTCGCGCGTGAGTTGCGAAGGGCCGCGGGGCGGCGGGCCTTCTTCGGCTGGTTGGACCAGGCCAAGGCCGGGGTCGTGTACGCGGTGGGTCATGAGCACCCCGGCGATCCGGCGCACCCGGACCACGAACACCGGCACTGATCACTCCCGGAACCTAAAAGCAACACGAGAACCCATTGACCTCCGATGAATTCTGGTCCACCTTTTCATCAATCGGGGTCGAAGTTGGTTAATTGAACCAGCGGTTGGCTGGTGCTCAGGAGGGCAGCGATGCGCACAGGAAGACTGACCGGATCGATGGTGGGGATCATCGTCCTGACCCTGACGGCCGCCGGCTGCGGGCTGTCCGGCGGTTCGGGCGACAGCGACTCCACCGCGGGTGGCTGCAAGGTCGACAAGGGCAACGTGGGGTCCGGGAAGCTCGCCGGCGAGGTGAAGGGCGACATCACCTTCCAGACCACCAACTTGAAGAAGGACTTCGGGAGTTTCTTCAACGGGGTCATCAAGTCCTTCGAGAAGGCGCACCCCGGTACGTCGGTCAAGTGGATCGACGATCCGGGCGACGCGACGTTCGGACAGCGCACCGTCGCCGACGCCCAGGCCTGCACCCTGCCGGACGTGCTCAACGTCGACTCCCCGACCGCGACCGCCCTCACGAAGGCCGGCTACCTGCTCAATCTGGGCGTCAAGGACCCTGACGCCGCCAAGCCGTTCGTCCCCGCGTTCTGGAAGTCCAGCACCATGAAGGACTCCTCGGGCACCTTGGTGCACAGCGTGCTGCCCTGGTACACCGGCGGCGTCCTCCTGACGTACAACACCGACCTGCTGAAGAAGGCGGGGATCGACCCGGCGAAGCCGCCGACAACGATGTTCGGGCTGTTCGCCGACTACGAGAAGATCGCCAAGAAGGCCGACGGCAAGTACTACGCGACCATGGCCAACCCGGTCTGGCGGATCCCGGCCGACTGGGACCAGATGAACATCAAGACGCTCTCGGCGGACGGCAAGTCGGCGGTCTTCGCCGACGATCCCAGGACCGCCCAGTGGGTCGCGTGGATGGCGAAGCTGTACAAGGAAGGCGCGATGCCGAAGGACTCGCTGTCGTCCAACAGCGACCCCTCCACGCTCTACAGCCAGGGCAAGGTCGCCTACGGCTCGACGAACCCGAGCTTCGTGCGCTTTGTGAAGCAGAACAGCCCGTCGATCTACACCAAGACCGCTGTCGGCCAGCAGCCCTTCGACGCGCTCGGCCACACCACGGCCGCCCCGCAGTACATAGCGACCGCCGCGACGAGCAAGAACGCCCCCACGGCACTGGCGTTCGCGGAGTTCCTCACCAACGCCGAGAACCAGACGGCCTGGTGCAAGGACCCGAACGTCGTGATCTTCCCGACGACCTCGTCCTCGCTGGACGACCCGTTCTTCCAGAAGACCACCGGTGACGATCCGTTCTCCCAGGCCCGCAAGCTCGTCGCCGAGCAGCTGAAGACGGCGACCGCCTATCAGACGAACATCTCCACGGCCGTACAGAACGCCATCGTTGGTCAGGTGCAGCTGGCCATGCAGGGCAAGAAGAGCGCGGCGCAGGCCGTGAAGGACGCCCAGGCGAAGGCCAACGAGCTGCTGAAGCAGGCTGGTTGATGGTGGCGACACAGACCGTGAAGCCGGTGTCCGTGCCCGGTGCGGAGGCCGTCGCCTCCGCACCGGGCACGACCCGCATACGCAGGATCGCCCGGGCCGTCCTCCCCGGCCCCGCGCCCGGCGCCAACGGGGCCGCGCTGTACCGCCGTTGGTGGCTGCCCTGGCTGTGGACCGCGCCCGCGATCGTCTGCGCGGCGGTGTTCGGGGTGTTCCCGTTCCTCAACACACTGCTGCTGTCGTTCACCGACGCCAAGCCGCTCGGCGGCGCCGCGGGCTTCGTCGGGTTCTCCAACTACACCCGCATGCTGGGTGATTCCGATTTCTGGCTGGCGACCCGCAACAGCGTCCTGTACGCCGTGATCGTCGTCCCCCTGATGGTGCTGCTGCCCCTCCTGCTGGCCGTCCTGGTGGAGAAGAACCTCCCGGGCATCGGCTTCTTCCGCTCCGCCTTCTACACGCCGGTGCTCGCCTCCAGCGTGGTCGTCGGCCTGAGCTGGCAGTGGCTGCTCGCGGACGACGGACTGGTCAACACCTGGCTGGAGAAAGCCCACTTGATCAGGTCGGCGATCCCCTTCCTCTCCGACTCGTGGCTGATCCTGCTCTCCGCGATGGGCCTCACCCTGTGGAAGGGCCTCGGCTGGTACATGGTCTTCTACCTCGCCGCCCTCGGGAACGTGCCCAAGGAACTGCACGAGGCCGCCTCCATGGACGGCGCCGGTGCCGCCCGCCGCTTCTGGCACATCACCGTGCCCGGCGTACGACAGGCGATGATGCTGGTCGGCACCCTCACCGGCATCGGTTCGCTGCGCGTGTTCACCGAGATCTACATGCTCGGCAGCTCCACCGGCGGCCCCGGCGGCGCCGACCGCACGCTGCCCTTCTACATCCGGGACGTCGGCCTGGACCCCATCACCGGAAACGCGGGCTACGGCTCGGCGGTGAGCGTGGCGCTGTTCGTTCTGACCCTGGGCCTGACCCTGCTGGCGCAGCGCCTCACGAAGGAGGACGAGTCATGACGACGACCGCAGTGCGGCCCAAGTCCCGCCGCCTGACGCCCCGTTGGCGTGACTACGGCCGCCCCCGTGAACTCCTCGTCCGCTACCTGCTGTTGCTCCTGGTCCTGGGCCTCACGGTCGGCCCGCTGATCTGGCAGTTCCTGGCCTCGCTCAAGGGCACCGGCGAGGACGTCTTCGGCGCGAACGCCTCCCTGCTGCCCCACCACCCGACCCTGCACGCCTACCGCGAGGTCTTCAGCCAGGTCCCGGTGGGGACGTACATCAAGAACAGCCTGATCGTGGTCGCTCTCTCGGTCGGCAGCCAGCTCCTGTTCTCCACCACGGCCGGCTACATGCTCTCCAAGCCCGCATGGAAGGGCCGCAGAGCGGTCTGGATCCTCCTGATCGCCTCCATGATGTTCCCCTTCGAGTCGATCATGGTGTCGCTGTTCCTGAGCATCCGCGACCTGGGCCTGGTCGACAGCGTGGTGGGTGTGTGGCTGCCCGGGTTCGTCGGCGCGATCAACGTCCTGCTGATGCGCGGCGCGTTCCTCGCGGTACCGCGCGAGATCGAGGACTCGGGGATGCTGGACGGCGCGAGCGAGTGGCAGCGGTTCCGCTACCTCTATCTCCCGTCCGCGTGGGGCGCGATCATGGTGGTCACCATCAACACCTTCATCAGCGCCTGGGACGACTTCCTCTGGCCCCTGATCGTGCTCCGCTCCGAGGACCACATGACCCTGACGCTGGGCCTGTCGCGGTTGCAGAGTTCGTCGTTCGGCTACGACCAGCGCGTGGTGATGGCCGGTTCGGTGATCTCCGTGATCCCGGTGCTGGTGCTGTTCGTCATCACCCAACGCTGGTTCTACAAGGGCGTGTCGGCGGGAGCCGTCAAACTCTGAGCGGTCAGGCTTTGAACGGTCGGTCTTTGAGCCGTACGACGACGGGTTCGACGCCGAGCGCGGCCCGAGCGGACTGGGCGACCCGCACCTCCACGGCACCGACCTGCTCCAACCGGTCGGTGCCGAAGGGGATCTCGACCCTACGGCTCTCTCCCGGGGCCAACTCGACGCCCTGGAAGGCGTGCAGTTCGAGCGTGCGCGGCCACACCGGGGTGATCAGCCGCCGGATGTACACCTGGACGACCGAACGCCCGTGCCGCTTCCCGGTGTTGGTGACGTCGACCTCGATCACGTCCCCCGCGAGGCGCGGCGGACCGTACGCGAAGTTGGTGTACGGCAGCCCGTGTCCGAAGGAGTAGCTCGGCTCGGCGTCACCGTCCACGTAACCGCCGTACTCGGTGTCCTTGTGGTTGTAGTAGACGGGGAGTTGGGCCACCGAGCGGGGGACGGACACGGGCAGGCGGCCGGTCGGTTCGGCCCGGCCGAGCAGTACCTCCGCGATGGCCTCGCCGCCCCATGGGCCGGGGTACCAGGCGGTGAGCAGGGCGCCGGCCCGTTCGGGGACGACGTGCGGGCGGCCCTGGACCAGGACGACCGCGGTGGGTGTGCCGGTGGCGGTGACCGCGTCCAGGAGGGCGAGTTGGGCCCGGCCCAGGCTCAGGCCCGCGAGGTCGACGCCCTCTCCGCACGTCATCTCCGAAACGGCGTTCCGCGCGGCCCCGTTGGCGTCGAAGTCCGTGTCGGGGGTACGGGCGCTGCTGCCGCCCAGCACCAGCACCGCCAGGTCGGACGCGGCGGCCGCGGCGACCGCCTCGGGGATGCCGGAGAGGTCGTCGCCGGTGAGGGCGCAGCCGGGGGCGTGGCGGATGCCGGTGCCGGGCGGGGCGAGGTGCCGTAGGCCGTCGAGGACGCTGACACCGGAACTCTGTGGTGCCGTGTAGTCGCCCGACTGGTGGGCCGCGGTGGCTGATTGGGGGCCGATGACCGCGATGCGGGAGACGGTCGCCGGGATGGGCAGGACGTCGCCGTCGTTGCGCAGGAGGGTGATCGCGGCCCGGGCGAGGGCCGTGCTCAGCTCTCTGCCCTGCCGCGGGGAAGGGAACTCGCCTGTGCTGTAGGGCCGTTCGAAGAGGCCCAGCCGGAACTTCAGGCTGAGGACACGCGCCACGGCGGTGTCGATCGTCTCCTCGGCCACCAGGCCCCGTTCGACCGCCTCCTCCAGGTGGGTGAAGCCCTCGTCCCAGAGGCTGAGGTCGACACCGGCGTCGAGGGCGAGGGCGCCCGCCGAGACCTTGTCGCCGGTGATGCGGGCCAGCCGGTCCACGGCGAGGCCGTCGGCCATGACGAGGCCCTCGAAACCCCAGTCCTCGCGCAGGAGTTGGGTCAGCAGGGCGCGGTTTCCGGAGCAGGGCAGGCCGTCGACCTCGGGGTACGCCGACATGAGGGCGGCGGCACCTGCGCGGACTCCGGCGCGGGCGGCGGGGAGGTGGATCTCGTGGAGTTCACGGAGGCCGAGTTCCGACTCGGCGGAGTTGCGGCCGCCGACCGTGGCGCCCTGTCCGGCGAAGTGCTTGAGGACGACGGGAGCCTTGTCGGGAGCGAAGCCGGCGCTCGTGTCGCCCTGCATGCCTCTGACAAGCGCCTCGGTGAGGCGGGCGGCGAGGTGCGGGTCCTCGCCGAAGCACTCCTCCGTGCGGCCCCAGCGCGGGTCGCGGGCGATGTCCAGGGCGGAGACGAGGGCGACATGGCCGCCACGGGCGCGGAGTTCGGCGGCGGCGTGGGCGGCGGCCCGCTCGTACAGGCCGGGGTCCCAGGTGGCGCCGACGGCCAGATTGACCGGGAGGACCGTGCCGTCCAGTGCCATGTGGCCGTGCGGCACCTCCTCCACGAACAGCGCCGGAATCCCGAGTCGGCTGCTCTCGATCACATGGCGTTGCACCAACTCGGCCAGGGCGGCGCTGTCCTGGGCGCCGGGGCCGTTGGTGTGGTCGACGCCGGACCAGGCGTCGGCGCGGAACAGGCCGTAGAGCGCGCCGAGTCCGGCGAAACGCTCGGTCTCGGCGCGCAGGGCGTCGGTGAGTTCGTAGCCCTCGGGGGTGCGGCGGTAGGCGTCCCAGCCGTACATCCGCTGGTTGAGCTGGCCGACCTTCTCGCGCAGGGTCATGCGGGCGAGGAGGTCGGAAACCCGGGCGCCTATGGGGGCGTTGGGGTCGCGGTGGGCGGGGGTGGTGGTGTCGGTCATCGGGAGTCACCGTCGTAGGCGAGTCGGGCGAGGGCGACCGCGCCGCGGCAGCCGTCCGGTACCCAGTCGAGGGTCAGGCCGAGGGCGTGGAGGCGGGCGGTGAGAGGGGCCGTCAGGGGGCCCTCGGGGCCGAGCAGGCCGCCGGTGGCGACGATCCGCTCGCCCGGGCCCGGCTCCAACGCCCGGACCGTGTCGGTCAGTTGGTCGGCCGCTTCATCGAGAAGCGCCTCCGCCACCGCGTCCTTCTCCCCCGCCGCCTCGACGACCAGGGGGGCGAACCGGGCGAGGCGGATGGGGAGTTCGGCCATCACGGCGGGGAGTACGTGCATGCGGTAGGCCTCGCGGTGGGCGTGGGACCAGTCGCCGCCGGTGGGCAGTTCCCCGTCCGGCACCCCGAGTGCCTGTCCGACGGACCCGGCCAGCACGGTCGTAGGGCCGCGCCCGTCCGCCATGCGCAGGGCCGCGCGTACCGCGCTGCGGCCGATCCAGAAGCCGCTGCCGTCGTCGCCGAGTAGCCAGCCGTCGCCGTCCACGGTGGCCGTGGAGCGGCGGTCGGTGATGCGCAGGGCGACCGCGCCGGTGCCGGCGACCAGGGCGAGGCCGTCGGCCGGGGTGCCGGGGGCGGAGGCGAAGGCCGCCTCGATGTCGCTGCACACGCGGAGCCGGGCGGCGGGGATGCCGAGGCGCTCCAGCGCCGCCGTGAGGGCGGCGCGGGCGTTGACGTGTCCCGGCTCCTCGGTGGAGGCCGCCGTGGCGCCCGCGAAACCGCCGGACACGGCGACCACCCGGGGGCGCGCCCGCTCCGGAACGGCCTGGCCGATCGCCTCGACCAGGTGGTCGGTGAGGCGGGGCACCGGGACGGTCAGGGCGTTGCCGGGACCGGCCGCGCCCTCGGCGAGGGAGCGGCCGTCATCGGCGGCGGCGAGGACGGCGCGGGTGCGGGTGCCGCCGGCGTCGAGGCCGACGACGAGGTCGCCGGAGAATTCTTGGTTCAAATCATTGCTCATCACTGACTATGGTGGTTGATACATTCGTGCAGAACAAGAGCCTTCGCGCAGAACACGAGCCAAAGACACAGACAGGGCAAGACCGGACCTGGGGAGGATCCCATTCCTACGCTCCGCTTCGGCGTCAACTACACGCCGCGCCGCGGCTGGTTCCACTCCTGGCACGACTTCGACCCGGCGCACGCCCGCGAGGATCTGGCCCAGATAGCCGGGCTCGGCCTGGACCACGTCCGGATCTTCCACCTCTGGCCGCTGCTCCAGCCGAACCGCACGCTGATCCGCAGGACGGCCGTGGACCAGCTGGTGCACCTGGTCGACCTGGCGGGCGAGGCGGGTCTCGACGTCCTCGTGGACGGCGTCCAGGGCCATCTGTCGAGCTTCGACTTCTACCCGGAGTGGACCCGCAGCTGGCACCACCGCAACGTCTTCACCGACCCGGAGACCATCACGGCCCAGGGCGAGCTGATGCGCACGCTGGGCCGCGCCCTCGCCGACCGCCCGAACCTGATCGGCCTCCAACTCGGCAACGAGCTCAACAACTTGGTGGAGCACAACCCGGTGACAGTGGCCGAGGTGGACCACTATCTCGACACCCTGCTGGCCGCCGCCCGCGAACACCTGCCGCCGGACCGCCTGGTCACGCACTCCGCGTACGACGCCGCCTGGTACGGCGACGACCACCCGTTCACCCCGGAGGCCTCGGCCCGCAAGGGCGATCTGACCACCGTCCATCCGTGGGTGTTCTCCGGCGACTGCGCCCGCCGCTACGGTCCGCGCTCCCCGCAGGTGCTCCATCTCGCCGAGTACGGAACGGAGTTGGCCAAGGCGTACGCCACCGACCCGGCCCGGCCCGTCTGGGTCCAGGAGACCGGCGCGCCCGAGCCGCACATCCCGGCGGCCGACGCCCCGGAGTTCGCGCGGGCGACCGTGCGCAACGCGGCCGAGTGCGCGGGGCTGTGGGGCGTGACGTGGTGGTGCTCGCACGACGTGGACCGCTCGCTCGCGGACTACCCCGAACTCGAGTACACGCTGGGCCTGTTCGACTCGGCGGGCCGCCCCAAGCCGATCGCCGAGGCCTTCGCCCAAGCGATCGCGGAGCCGCACACCGTCCGACTCCGTGACACGGCCCTGGTGTTGGACTGCACCCCGGCCACCCGCTCGGTGTCCGGACCGGGAGGCGCGTACTTCGAGGAGTGGATGCGGCTGCACACGGAGGGCGTCCGTCCGGCGGTGGTGCTGGCCGAACGGGCCGAGGACGAGGGGTACTTGGCGGCGCGGGGCATCAAGGAGGTCGTACACCCGCGGTGAAGGTCAACTGCCTGTCAGTACCTCCGCGACCGCCCGCAGGTTGACCCGCCCCCGCCCGTAGGAGCAGAGGGCGCCGCCCTCCGGCAGTCCGGTGTCGACCAGTACGGCGTCGGGCCGCCGGGCGGCGAGCGTGTCGCGCAGCCGGGCCTGCCAGGGGTGCAGGCCGGCGTCGGAGGTGACGACGACCAGCGGGGCGCCCTCGCGCAGGATTCCGTCGACGAGGGCTACAAGGTCCGCCGGTTCCGTGTTGAGCGCGGTGCCGGTGGCCGTGGGGTCGATCGCGCGGAGTTCGGTGAGGAGGTCCTCGCCGCCCCAGTTCAGGGCGGGGTGCGGGGCCGGGAACAGGTCGACGACGTGGGCACCGCGCAGCGGCGGCGGCAGGGTCCCGGTGCGCACCGCGCGGCGGGCCGCCTCCAGACCGGCGCCCGTGTCCCAGGCGGTGACCGTCCGGCGCGGGGTCGCGTACCGCTCGGCGAGCCGTCGCACCCGCCCGGCCGCCTCCCACACCCGCTCCTCGGGCAGCACACTGGAATGCAGCGCGTCGAGCACGGCGTCCCGGCAGGACAGGGTGACGTCCAAGTCCGGCACGGCGACGATGACTTGGTCCGCTCCGGCGGCGAGGGCGATCCGGGCCCCGGCCGCTTCGCCGTACGCGTCGGCGATCGCCTTCATCTCCAGCGCGTCGCTCACCAGGACGCCGTCGAAGCCGAGTTCGAGGCGGAGTAGGTCACCGAGTATGCGGCGGCTCAGCGTGGCGGGGCGGTTGGCGTCCAGCGCCGGGAAGACGACGTGCGCGCTCATCAGCATCGGCACACCGGCCGCGATGGACGCGCGGAACGGTTCGAGGTCGACGAGGAGTTCGTCGTAGGGGCGCGGGTCGATCGCGATGCCGTGGTGGCTGTCGGTGATCGTGCCGCCGTGGCCGGGGAAGTGCTTGGCGCAGGAGGCGATGCCGCGGACGTCGGTGGCGGTGATCCAGGCGCGCAGATGGCGGGCGGCGAGGTCGGGGTCGGCGCCGAAGGAGCGGGTGCGCACGATCGGGTTGCGCGGCTGATGCTGGAGGTCGGCGACGGGGGCGTACGAGGCGGTGATGCCGAGCGTGGCGAGGTGCCCGGCGAGCGCGTCGGCGCAACGGGCGGTCAGCGCCGGGTCGTCGACGACGCCGAGGGCGTAGGAGCCGGGGACGTCCGGGGCGCCGGCGCTCACCAGGTGGCCGATGCCGCCGCCCTCGTTGTCGATGGCGACGAGCAGGTCGGGCCGGATGGCGCGGAGTGCGTCGGTGAGCCAGCGCACCTGCTCGGCGTCCCGGATGTTGCGGGTGAACAGGATGACCCCGCCGAGGCCGCGGTCGATGAGCCGCTTGAGCGTGTCCGGCACGGTCGTCATGCCGTCGAACCCGGCGACCAGACAGCGGTGGGCCGCCTCGTCGAGGTCGACGGGCAGGGCGGTGACGGCGGCGGACGTACGCTCGGCGTGGGTCATAATGGAATTGAAATGGCTCGCTCAACCTAAAGTCAACAAACCGATGGATTGTTGATTCAGGCAATGATCTGGAGTGGCCCGGGGCCGGCGCGGGGATGACACAGGGGACTGGCCCAGTGCTGACACAGGTGATGCAGGTGTGCGTTCACTCGCGCCACACCCGTACCGCACCCCCGCGACAACCGTGCCATTCACGCCATGTATGCCGTCCGCGTCGCCCGACCGTCCGCGCGCCTTCCGCTTCCGGACACCGCGACGTCATACCGGAGGGGAACGTTTCGCCTCGTGTCCCTGCTTCCGCTCGAAGACATCCCCGGGCCGCTCCCCGCCTCCACCACCGGCCCCACTCCCGCCCCCGTCCCCTTCCGTCTCCCCTCCGCGGCACGCCTCGCCACCAAGGTGCTGACGCTGCTGCCCCTGCTGCTGATCGCGGTGTGGGCGGCGGTCGACTGGCATGCCATGTACGACGGCACGGCCCGGCTCGCCTCCGCCGACCCCTGGTGGCTGCTCGCCGCGTTCTTCTTCACCTGCCTCGGCTGGGGCACCGCCGCCCTCGTCCGCCAGGGTGCCGTGCCGGACCGGCTGCCGACCGGCCTGCTGATCGCCTCGCAGTTCGCCGCCGGCGCCGCCAACCACGCGCTGCCGGCCAGCATCGGCGCCCACGCCGTCACGCTGCGCTTCCTCCAGGGCCGCGGCATCCCCCTCGCCCGCGCCACCGCCTCGCTCGCCCTGTACTCGCTCGTCAGGCCGATCGCGAAGACGTTCGTCCTCCTCGGCTTCCTCATCGCCTTCCCCGAGATGCTGAGGTTCGGCCAACTCGTCCCGCGGGGCTGGTCGTTGGTCCTCGCCTTCGGCGGGCTGGGGGTCACGCTCGGCACGGCCGCCCTGCTCCTGGCCGTCGTACGTCCGCTGCGCCGCCCGGCGCTGCGCTGCGTCCGCACCGCCCTGACCGACGTACGGCAGCTGCACACCATGCCCAGCCGGATCCTCGCCCTGTGGGGCGGGGCGGCGGCCGCGCCGGTGCTACAGGCCACCGTGATCTTCTCGGTCGGGGCCTCGCTGGGTCTGTCGCTGTCCTGGGCGCAGGTGGTCATCGCGTTCCTCGCCGCCAGCACCGCGGTCGGCGCCGTTCCCGCACCCGGCGGGATCGGTCCCGTGGACGCGGCGACGGTGTTCACGATGGTCGCGTTCGGCGCCCCCATGGACCTGGCCACGGCGAGCGTCATCGGCTACCGCGTCCTGACGGTGTGGGTGCCGTTGCTGCCGGGGGCGTTGATGCTGTCGGCGCTGGTCCACCGGAAGGTGCTGTGACCGAACTCCCGTTGTCCGTCGAACTCCCCCTTGCCCGTCGAAATCCCCTTGTACGGCCGCCCGTCCCGCGTCTAACGTCGCTGCTCATCGGCGTGTAGCTCAGCAGCAGAGCACCGGGCTCTTACCCCGGAGGGCGCAGGGGCAGTACCTGCCACGCCGGCTTATGGACGACGACGCTGACCAGCAGCACCTCACCGCGAACCCCGGCTATGCCCGGGGTCAGTTGGCCAAGGCCTTCAGGACCGCGCTGACCCACGAGGACGCCGACACCCGCCGTCGCGCGGAGGGCCGCGTGACGCGCTGGCGTGCCGTGCTCGCGGGGATGTCCGGCGGTCTGCTGTCGATCGGTTCGCGCACCCCGGTGGCCGGGCTCCCGCCCTGGGTCACCCCCGAGGTGGTGCACGGCGGCTTCGCCACGGGCACTCCGAGCGCGGGCGGCCCGCTCCAGCCGTACGAGACGCGGCTCGCGGAGCAGTTCGGCGTGCCCGCGGACCGGCGGGCGCTGTTCGCCCACTGCCTCACCGACACCGGACTCACCTGGCTGTGGGGGCAGTTGAACAGCGGGCGGTACGAGGTGACCGTGCCCGAGGAGGGCGCGCTGCTCACCATGGCGTGGCTGGTGCGGCTCGGGGAGACGGCCGCCGCGCTGGACCTGGTCGCGGAGTTGGAGCCGTTCGCGGACCAACTCCGGTTCCTGCCGCGCCCGTCGACCGGCCGGACCGCGCCGGACGACACCGACGCGCTGTACCGCCGTACCGTCTCCGACACCGTGGACCGGCTGGTCAGGCGGCGCCCCAACGCGGCCGTGGAGGCACAGCGTGAGGCACTCGGCGTATGGCAGCCGTTCGGGGACGAGTTGCTCGCGCACTGGCTGGAGACGACGGACGGGGCGGACGGCCGGGTGCTCGAACTCGCCCCGGACGCGGACTGGTTGGCGCGCGGTGCCGAACTGCTGAGTCGTTACCGGTCGTTGGCCGAGGAGCACACCCGCTGCGGGAAGCACCGCAACCCCAAGGAGAACCTGGGCATTCTGCGCGGCGCACTGGAGGAGACCGTCGCCGGGCGGCAGTTGGACGCGCGGCGGCTCGGGCTGCTGCGGCACGCCGTCGCGTCCATGGTGCGGCGGCGCGGACTGCCGGGCTCGGCACCGCACTCAGAACTCCGCCGCGCGCAGCGGGCCCAGGCAGCCCTCCCCTCCCACCACGCCCTGGCGCAGGTGGTGGTGGGCCGCCTCGCCGGGCTGCCCCAGGAGTCGGGGATCACCGACCTCGCATCCGTACTCGCCCCGGTCTCCGAGCCGGAGCGGCGGGAGACCGGCCTGCCCGCCGGGGCCCAACTCCCGCCCGCGATCAGCCGGGTGGTCGAGGGCGCGCTCAGCGCACCGGTCGCCATCCTCGTGGAGCGGGGAGTCGTCCCCTCGGCCGAGGTGCTGGCCGAACTGGTACCGCGGCTGGTCGCCGGCACCACCGCGCGGACCTACGCCGACGAGGCGCTGCGGACGCTGATGGCCGCGAACTACCGCGCGTTCCGCAACCGCCGTTCGCTGCTCCTGCTCAACCTGGAGGGGCAGGTCCGGATCGAGGAACTGCCCTGGGTACGGGCGGTGTCCGCACAGCGCGGCGACGGCACGGCCGAAGCGGCCCTGCTGCTACGGAAGTTGGGCGAGCTGGCGGTGCGGGGGTTCCCGGGCACGATCCTCCCCAACCCGCTGGTGCGCGAACTCGGGGTGCTCGCCCGCCAGTCCGAGCTGGGCGCCCCGCTGGTGGAGGAGCTGGCCGCCGACATCTTCATGGACGCCTTCGGCCCCAAGTTCCTCGCAGCGGCCCGGATCGCGGGCGAACTGCTCGGCGGTTCGCTGTACGAGCGGTACTACGGCATCGACTACGCGGCGATCCGCGACCTGGCGAGCACGGAAGCGGGCGAGGCGGCGGGCCGGTCACACAAAGCCGGGGCCGGAGCCCGGACGTCCCCGGGGTTCGCGCGGCTGTGCGCGGAGCGGGCCGCGGCGGCGTCCTCGGCCCCGGCGGGGTCGAAGTCCCCTTCCTCGTCCGGGTCCTGGGTGGCGGCCAACGGCAAGGTGATCGAGCAGGCGCAGATCCTGACCACGCACAACCTGGCCACGCTGGTCCACCGGGTCGGCATCGCCCCCGAGCCGGGCTGGGCAGACCTGGCGCGCCGCTGCTTCGGCACCGTGTGCCGGCTGACGGCCCGGGTGCACCGCAACCCGTGGCCGTACTCCACGATCAAGGACGCGGCGTACGCCTGGCGGCAGTCGGTGTTCCACCTGTCCCTCTGCCCGCCCGCCGAACGGCGCCGCATACTCGACGACTTGGACGCGGAGGCGGCCCGCCACGCTCCCCATGTCACCGCCCGCCTCGCGCCCGCGTTGGCCGGGCTGCGCCTGGTCGCGGACGGCGGCGGCTTCGCCCCCGACGGCACGGCGGACGAGGGCCGGGCCCGCCGGCTCCTCGGCTGGACCACGGACGGCCACTGGCTGGCGGCGGACCCGACTGCCGTATCGGCGCGCGAGAGTTGAGAGCTACTGACCCTGCGTCGCCGTGCGCACCGCCGCCTCCGTCAGGGTCTTCGCGGTGTGTACGGCGCTGGTGATCGCCTCGTCGGGGGTGAGCCCGCACTGGTCGGTGAGGGTGAACAGGGCGTCCGAGGCCATGACGACCGCGAGGCCGCGCTTGAGCTGGGTGAAAGCGTCCGGGTCCGTCTCCCCGAGGGTGACGGCCAGAGGGGTGAGCGCGTGGTCGATGAGCCCGAAGCGGATGCCGGGGCGCATGTTCGCCGTGTCGGGGCGGACGATGGTCGCCGCCATCATCGCGCGCACCCCGCCCTGGCGGGCCAGGGTGCCACGGAGCAGGAACTCGCAGGCGAACGCGATCCGTTCGACCGGGTCGCGGGAGTCGGCGACCGGGCCGAGCGCGTCGACGGGGTCGGGCCAGACGCCGGCCAGCGCCTCGCCGATCAGCGAGGGCAGGTCGGGGAAGTAGCGGTAGGCGGTGGCCTCGGAGACCAGGGCGACGCGGGCGACCTCGGGCATCGTCACCTCGCTGCCCGTGCCGATCAGCCCGCGGGCCGCCTCGACGATCGCCGTACGGGTGCGCTTCTTCTGGTTGCTGCGGCCCGTGTCCGTCTGTGCTGTCGCCATCGGTGCGTCACTTCCCCGTATTCGCTCGTCGTCGCCCACCGTCTCCCGTACGTTATCACGACCAGCTCTCATCGTAAGAGTTCACTTGCATAACGAGAGCTGCCCGCTTACTGTTCTGGGGGCGCGCCACAGCGCGACGGGCGCACAACTGGCGCCACACACGAGGGAGTCGGCGATGAACGAGGTTTCCGTGGTCGGTCCGGACGACGGCGAGAGGATCCGCCTGGGCCCGGTCACGATGCGCATCCTGGAGGACGGCGGCACGACCGGCCACCGTCTCGGCATCGGCGAGATCACCCTCGCCCCGCACACCCAGGGCCCGCCGCAGCACCGCCACGCCCAGCACGACGAGGGCTTCTACGTCGTCTCCGGCACCGTGCACTTCACCATCGGCGAGACCGTCCACGTCGCCCCCGCGGGCACCCTCGCGATGATCCCGCCCGGTGCCCCGCACACCTTCGCCAACCCCGGCGACGAGCCCGCGGTGATGGTCAACACCTTCACGCCCGACCTGTTCGTGCAGTACTTCCGCGACCTGCGGGACATGATCGCCGGCGGCCGCGAGTTCAACACCGAGTCGACCGTCGAGATGATGAGCCGCTACGCCACGGTCCCCGCGACCGACTACGCCTGAGACACCGCACCCGCCGCCGCACGGACCGTCCGTCAGGAACCGCTCGCGCTCGACGGGCCGAAGAACTCGATCTCGGCGATGGCCACTTGCTTGCTCCCCGAGGTTCCGTAGGCGGACTCGATGGTGAAGCGGACCGCCGTGACCGTGCCGACCCGGAAGGACCGGCGCTGGGCGCCCGCCCCCTGGTCCAGGGTGAGTTGGCGGGTGATCGTCTTGCCGTCGGCCGTGGTGATCTCCGCCTCGATCCGGTGCGGGAGCGCCGACTGACTGAGCTGGTCGGGGCGGGTGGAGACACCCGGGGTGATCATCAGGTCCAGCAGCCGGGTCGGCTCGTCGAACCGCGCCTCCAGCCACTGGCCCTTGCCCGACTGGGTCACCCCCGGCCCCCACCAGGTGTTGTTCAGCCGGTCGAAGGCCAGGTCCGGCTTGTGGCCCGGATAGGAGCGCGAGGCGGTGACGCGGTCCGGGTAGACGGGGGCCCGCTTGGCGAAGTGGTCCTTGGTCGCGTCCACGGCGCGCGGGATGTTGACGGCCAGCACGATCAGCAGGGTCAGCACGATCGCCGCGCCCACCCAGGTCAGCACCCGGTCGAAGGTGCGGCGCAGCCGGGGCCGGTCGCCCGCCCACGGGATCTCACCGTTCCGGAACGCGAACAGCCGCCGCCACCAGGGCAGTTGGCCGGTGGCGTGCTCTTCGCCCGCCATGGGCATCGCGCACCGGGCGCAGTAGTGCCGGTCGGGCCGGTTGGCCGTCGCGCACCAGGGGCAGGGCACTCCGCCGACGGCGCCGGGTTCGACACCGGGTGCCCGTACGGACTGCGGGCGCGCGGCGACCGGGCGGCCGGGCAGCACCGGGGCCACGGTCGGGGCCTGGCGGGGCTCCGGGTCGGAGACCGGGACGAGGAGCCGCCGGGCGCGCTCGGCCTCGGACTCCGGTGCCGGTCCGGGTTCCGGGGAGGCGGCGGGGACCGGCTCGGTGGGGGCGGTGTCGGTCGTGTAGGGGGTGCGGGGGGTGGTGCCGTCGTGGTGACCGTACGGCGCGTCGGGCGCGGGCGCCGGGGCGGGTGCCGGGGCGCTGCTCGGGTGGGGCACGGGGTGGGTCGTGGCGGCGCCGGATGCGTGAGGAGTCGTGGAACCGCCGGACGCCTCACCGCTCGCCGGGTCCTGGCGGGCGCCCGCGCCGACCGGGTCGTACGAGCCGCCGGCGGCCAGGGCGTCGAGGCGCAGGGACAGGGCGTCGAGCCGTGCGGCGGGGTCGTCGCCGGAGGCCGAACTCCCTTGTGCGGGGCGCTGGTTGTCGCTCTGGACGTTCGTGTTCAGCGTGTCCCGGCCCGGGTCGCCGCCGGCACGCTCGCCGCGTTCGGCCGGGGCCCCGGTGCGGGCGCCCGCGCGGTCCGTCCAGCTCAGGACGGCGCCGCAGGCGTCGCAGAACGACTGGCCCGGTTCCGCGCGGGTTCCGCATTCGGCGCAGCTCTGGGTGGTCGTCATCTCTCGGGGTTCCTTTCGGGGAGCACGGTGGCGGTCACCTGGACCGTGTACGGCATGTGGGCGGGGCGGGCGGCCGCCACGAGGGCGTCGAGGCGGTGGGTGTCCAGGGTGGTCGGCGCGGGCAGCCGCAGGTGGACGTGGAGCCGGGGGCTGCGTTCGCCGGGTACCGGGCCGAGCGGGCGGGCGTTCCAGTCGGCGGCGCCGCTCTCGGTGATCTCCGGTTCGGCACCGAAGGCGAGCCGCACGGCCTCGGCCAGACCACGCCGGGTACCGCGGATGCGGTGCAGGTACGTGGCGGCGGCCACGGCGGCCCGCAGCCGCTCCTCCGGTTCGCTGCCGTCGGTCTCGGCACCGACCCAACTCCCCAGCCACTGAACGAAATCCAGCGGTGCCAGGGACGGCCTGAAGTACGTGTCGAGGCAGTCCAGCACGCTCAGGATCGGCGCTACGACCTCGTCGAGCCCGGCGACGAAACGCTGGGCGAGGTCGTCGTCGGCGAACACGGCGGGCAGCATCGCACCGATCGGCGCGGACGAGCCGAGACCGTCAACTGATCCCCTCAACGCACGCCTCCTTGCCAGGAGTTGGCGATGCTCACGCTGGTGATGTTCACGCGCCGTCTCCGATCACGCGGACGCGGTGGTCGAAGGAGAACACCAGCGACGGCCGCTCCAGGTCGATGCGGTCGGTCGGGTCGCCGCGCTTGCCGGTGAGCGGGTCGGCCGGGTGCAGGACGACCTCGTCGACCAACTCGACGCCGGGCACCCGCTGGAGCACCGCGAAGACCTCCCCGGACTGCACGGGACGCCCGAACGGCCAGCCCTTCCCGTCCGATCCGCCGGTGAGCGGGTCGAGGTGGCGGTAGAGGGCGTCGTGGGCCTGGCGGCGCACCCGGTCGGTGTCGACACCGCGGAAGGCGTGGACCGTGGCGACGACGGTGACGCCCTGGTAGAAGGGCGGGCCGACCGCCAACCGGGTCCCGATCAGCCGCCGTTCGTCGAGATGCCTAGTGATGCGGTCCAACAGGGCATCACCGGGGACCAGTTGCTCGAAGCGCAGCCGTCCGCCGGGGTCGGGTACGGCCTGCGGGACCACCAACACCCGTACGGCGTAGGCCCCGTGCTCCTCCTCGTCGCCCTCCAGGCAGGTGATGCGCGCCGTCTCGGGGGCGGCCCGGCGGGACAGTTCCTCGTAGTCCCGGAGGGTGACCGCCCGTTCCTGGGCGCGCAGGGTGATCGGCGCGCGGGTCTTGGCCTCCTGGACCGTCTCGCCGTCCACTCCCCCACGTGCCGCCTCGCGGTTGACGACTTCGGAGACGTACGGGATGGAGCTGCGCAGGATCTGTACCGCGCCGCGTGCCACGTTGCCGGCCCGGCCGCCGCCGGTGCGGTAGCGGCGGGCGCGGATCACCGAGCCCTTGGGTGCGACCATGCCGTACTGGCGCAGGGAGCCGTCGGGTTCGCGGACGGCGGGTCCGAAGGCGAGTTCGCCGGTGGCCGCGTCGAGGGTGATGTGGCGGTCGTCGGGGCCGGAGGCGGCGAAGTGCGGGACGACCTGCCAGTCCGTCCAGCCGTCGTGCTCGGCGGTCTGGAGGAGCAGGGGCGTGGCGTCGCCGACGACGGGTGTGTGGGAGAGCCGCAACCGCTGCCCGGGCAGGCCGGTGGACTCGCCGAGCGCCTCGTCGTAGACGGTGTCGGCGTGCACGACGGTCGTGGTGCCGCCGATGGTGAAGGCCTCGGCGGAGCGGACCGTCGGCGAGGTGGTGTAGAAGGGCTGGTCGGAGTGGGGTTCGGTGACGCGGCACCGCAACCAGCCCGCTTCCTGGCCGCCGTTGCGGGACAGGCTGTGGCCGCCGGGGACGTGCAGGATGACCGCGCCGGGACGGTTGAGGCCGCCGGTGCCGTCGCGGTCCACCTCACATGACTGCCAGCCGTCGGCGGTCCACGCCTCCCACACCAGGGGCGGCTGACGCGGGTCGACGCCGACGCCGTCGACACGGCTGTCGAGTTCGAGGACGAGGGCGCAGTGCGGGACGGCCGCGGTCAGCCCGAACAGCATCGAGTCGCCGGGGTCGGGCGACTCGGCGAAGCACATCACGTGGTTGCCCTCGGCCAGGTCGTGGGTGCGGTCGACGACCTGCTTGCCCCGGTGCTGCACCACGAGATGCCTCAACGTGCTCGGCACTACAGCGAGTTCACGCTCGGTGGCGAAGACCACGGCCTCCTCACCCTCGGTGCGCATCGTCGCGACCTCGGTGCCGAGCGGCACCTGCACCGCTTCCTCCTGGGGCGCCGACAGCCAGAACGTGACGTCGGTGCGGGCCGCGGACGGCGGGAAGAGCGTGATGCCGACCAGGTCGAGGAAGGCCAGGTGGTTCTTGTCCGGTACCCGGTTGAGGCGGTAGACGATCTGGTCGGCCATGTGCGCGACCGTCTCGACGAGGGTGACGCCGGGGTCGGAGACGTTGTGGTCGGTCCACTCCGGGGCGCGCTGCTGGATGTAGCGCTTGGCGTCGTCGACGAACTGCTGGAAGCGGCGGTCGTCGAGGTTCGGGGAGGGCAGGGCCATCGGTCAGTTGTCGCTTTCAGCAGCCGTGCCGGGCGTACCGGAGGTGTCCGGCTCGTCGTGGGACGGGATGACGTAGAAGGGGAAGACGAGGCTGCGCGGGTTGTTGGTGCCGCGGATCGAGTAGCGGACGTCGATGTACAGCACGCTCTGCTCGGTGCCCGCGGTGACCTCGACGTCGTCGACCTCGATGCGCGGTTCCCAGCGGTCGAGGCTGACGTGCACCTCGTGCTGGATGCGGCCCGCGGTCTGCTCGTTGACCGGCGCGAACACCAGGTCGTGGATCGCGCAGCCGAAGTCGGGCCGCATCGGACGCTCGCCCGGCGCGGTGGACAGGACGAGCCGGATCGCCTCCTCGACCTCGCGTTCCCCGCTGACCAGCGCGATGCCTCCGGTCGGCCCGATGCGCAGCGGGAACGACCACCCTGACCCGACGAACTGTTCGGCCATCAGACAACACCCGCCCGTTCCTTGCCCGTTGGGCCGCTCATGCCGGAATCACCATCGGGACAAGGCCGTTGAGCGTGACCACGCCCATGATCGGCACGGTGACGGCCCGAATGCCCACGTTGGCGATGGAGTTGATCTGCACGCTCGCGCCCGCGGTGAGCATCGCGTTGCCGAGCGCCTTCATGTTCAGGGCGCCCATCGCGTCCAACGTGATCGCTCCGGCGGTCGACTTGACGTTGACCAGCCCGCGCCCCTCGATGTTCAGCGGTCCGCCGCTCTTGATGGTCAGGCTGCGTCGGGCGCTGAGGGTGAGGCTGGTACCGGCCTCGACCGACACCGAGCGGCTGCCCTTGATGGTGACGCTGCCCTTGCTGTCCACGACGATCTCGGTGTTCGTGCGGTCCAGCGTGATGGTCAACTGCTTGTCCCCGGAGGCCAGTCGGACACCTTGCTTGCGGCCGCCGGTCTTCTGGCTGAGCAGGTCCATCCGGTTGCCGTCCCGGTCGGAGACGGTGTGCCGGCTCGCCTTCTTCCGTACGGCGTCGTGCAGCGGAACGTCACCGACGACGGTCGGCTTGTCCTTGCCGTTGTAGAGCCCGCCGATCACGAACGGATGGTCAAGTGCCCCCCGGTCAAAGGCGACGAGCACTTCGTCGTTGACGTCCATGGGGAAGATCCCGCCGCCACCGAGCCCGCCCCACTGCACGGTTCGCGTCCAGTCGCTGACGTACGTGTCGTCCAGCCACGGGAACTGCAACCGCACCCGCCCCTGTTTGAGTGGGTCGTTGACGTCGGTGACCAGGGCGTTGGCGACACCGGGCAGCCGGGGCGCGGTCTCCGAGCCGCCCGAGGCCAGCCCGTACAGCGAGCGCCACTGCCGTCCGCTGACCGTCACCCAGGTCTCGTAGTGCTTGCCGTCGCCGAAGACGTGCCGTACGGAGGTGGCCGTGTACTTGCCCTCGAAGGGGGTGCCCACGTCCGCGAGCGCGACCGGAACTCCCGGGCGCAGCTTGGGATTTCCGCGCGCGACGACCTCCAGTTCGGCGAAGGAGGACGTCACGTCGTCGGCGAGGGCGGCGGCTGCGAACTTCACCTCGTTCTGCTTGTCGTAGGGCGTGTCCGTCTCGACCAGCTTGGCCGTCTTGAACTTGCCGGCCGCCGCGCCCGGGGTGGTGCCGATACCGATGCCCGGATTCGAGGCCCCCGGCGAGGTGGCGGTGAGCTTCTTCTTCGTGGTGACGTCCCAGCCGCGCGCCTCGACCGTGCCGACCTGGTCGGCGGCGGTCACGGCGGCCCGCAGCCGCAGGATGTCGTGCCCGGCCTGGAGGACGAACGGGCTCTTGTCGCCGTCGGTCTCGGGGGACGGCGCACCGGACGACGGTTTCGGCTCCACGAACTGGAACTTGCCGTCCGCGTCGACCGACATGACCATCTCGTTCTCGTCCGCGAGCCGGGCGAGAAAGTCCCAATCGGTCACGTTGGACTGGGAGATGAACTCGTACACGGTCCGCGTCGACGTGATCTTCCCGATCGGCACCCCGTCCTGGGCGGCCAGTTTGCGGGCGATGTCGGACGCGCTCTGGTTCCGGTAGGCGGCGACCCGGCGCTGCCGCAGCAGCCGGTGCCCGAAGTCGTAGCCGCGCACGACGGTGAAGGTGCCGGTGCCGTCGTAGTCGGCCTCAAGTCCCGTGACTTCACCGGTCAGCAGCGGATCGGCGGCGCCCTGCCCGTCGGCCACCGGCGCGATGACGACCTTCGTGCCGAAGGTGACCCCGAGCTTCCCGAGGATGAGCCGGTACGGGTCCCGGAAGGTGAGCCGGAACGCGGCCGGGACGCCGACGCCCTGGTCGACGTAGCTGTCGACGAGGTAACGGGCGTACTCCGAAGGGATCTTGGCGCCGCCGATCTTCACCTCGACGACATTCGAGAACGCGGACTTCACCATCAGGAACGCACCTCCTCGGCGGCGGGCAGCACGAGTTCGACACCGTTCGCGAGCCGCGTCGGGTCGTCGATCCCGTTGGCCTCGGCGATCGCCCGCCACGCGGCGGAGTCGCCGTACTCCCGCCAGGCCAGCGACTGCAACGAGTCCCCTGCTACGACCCGGTGGACGCGCTGCGCGGTGAGCGCGCCCGAAGTCGGGTTCTGGCCCTTGGTGTTGCTCGGTATCTCGTGCAGTTGCAGCCGACAGGTGGCGCGGATGGGCACGCCGGTGGTCCCGAAGAGCGAGTAGGCGGCTTCGACGGAGGAGACGTAGGCGGTGAAGCGGGCAGTGGAGAACGACCCCCACTGGAACACCACCCAAGGCGGCGAAGGCTGCTTGGCGGCAATGGACTTGGTGGTCACGTCGCAACAGGCGAGCAGCGACTCGACCTTCTTCAGCACCGAGTTGCTGGTCGGCTCGTCGGAGGAGTCGAGGAAGATCTCCACGCCCATCTCACGCGGCTGCGAACCCATGAACTCCGGGAGGGAACCGTCCCGTTCGATCTGCGCGGGGGTCGTCTTCCACTGGGCGCGACGGGTGAGTGACAGCTGCGCCGGGTTGAAGTCGAAGGCGAAGGTCTTGATGAGCCCACCGGGGGTGGTGCTCCCCCCTACCGGCGGCTCGTGAATGGCAAGGCTGGCACGGACAAGGCTCTTGCCGGCGCCCCTGCTGGTGGTGGCCATGGTCTTCCTCTCCCTTCCTCCGCCGCCCCGCTCAGTCCGTGAATCCGTGGTGCGCGATCTCCAGGACCTCGGTGGCGACGGCCGGTCCGGCCGGGTCGAGGGAGGGGCCCTGCCAGCTCACCGGCAGCACGTCGATGAGCCCCCAGTGGGCGACCTCCGAACCGTCCGCGCGCAGCGCCGCGATCTGGCCGGTGGGGCGCTTGATCCCGGTCTGCACGGAGGAGATCCACTTGGCGACCTTCGCGGTGTCCGGGGTGAGCGGGCGGGTCAGCCGGATGGTGGAGAAGGTGACACGGGTGGGGAGTTGCCAGACGAAGCCGTTGTTGCCGCCCTCCTGCCGGTGCTCGATCTCCACCGTCGACGACAGCCCGTCGCACCCGTTGAAGTAGCCGAGGCTCTCGCCGTCGATGCTGAGGGTGAACCAGATGGTGGAGCCCGGGTCGAGGCGGGACATCGGGGGTGGGCCTTCCTGTCGTTGCGTCGGGGCGGGGTGGTTCCGGTCAGTGGCGGGGGTCGCGGAGCTTGCCGATCCGTTCCCGGTCCAGGCGTAGTTCCGTGCGGATCAGGCGGGTGATGCGGCCGATGATCCGGTGCACGAGTTCGTCCAGCTGGAAGTCGGTGAGGTCTCGGGGGTCGAACTGGCCTGCGGGGATTGCCTCGTAGGCGGGGGGTGGGGGGTTGCCGGCGTTGGCTGCTGTGGCTGTGGTCGGGGAGTAGGGAGGTGGGGGGTCGGGGGGTGGGGGTGACTGGGAGGGGGCTGCGGTGTACGGCGGGGGTGGGGTGGAGGGGCGTGAGGCGGGGGCGACGACTGTGGTTGGCGCGGTGGAGGTGGGGGTTTTACCGAGAGTGGGGCGGGCTCGGTTCAGGGGGGAGGGGGCTGCGGGACCGAGTGCGGTGGTGGTCGAGGCGTTGCGTTGGACTGTGGGGATGGGGAGGGGTCCGGTTCCGACTGGGGTGGAGACCGGGAGGGGGCTGTGGGGTGCGGGGGTGGAGAGGCGTAGGGGTACTACGGGTATGGCGGGGGTGCTGGGGAGTGCGGCGGTCGTGGGTAGTACGGGGGCGCCCGGTGCTCCTGGGGTGCTGGGGGCTGCGGCAGTGCCGGGTACTACGGGGGTGACGGGGGTGACGGGGGTGACGGGCCTGTCGGGTGTCGTTCGGCGGTGACGTTGTATGGGGGTGAAGGGCGACGGGGATGCGGGGCGCTGCGCCGGGGGTGGTGTGCGGAGCGAACCGCTTGGGCGCGCCGGTGTGGTGGGGGCCTGTGTGGTGGGGCGAGGTGCGGTGAGGGAGGGCGCGGTGAGCGGCGGTGCGGTGCGGGAGGTCTCGCGGGGAGGGATCGGTCCAGGAGCGGTCGGGCTGGGCGGAGCCGGCTTCGTGGCGCGGGGCAGGGCCGTAGGTGAGGGCGGGGGCACGGCTGAGGGCGAGGGCCCAGCTGGGGATGGCGTCACAGCGGAAGACGAAGTCGCGGCTGGGGATGGAGCCACAGCCGAGGGTCGGGGCCCAAGCGTGGACGCACTCATGGCCGGAGACTGGGGCCCCACCGTGGACGAAGTCACAGCCGAGGACGGGGTTGCAACCGAGGACGGAAGAGCAGCCAGTGGCGGGGGCGCGGCCGGGGCTGCGGTCGGGCGGTCTGCGGTGGTCGGGTGCGTGGTGGATGAGGGGGCGGTGGCCGAGGGGGCCTGCGCGACCGGTACGGGCGTGCTCGGAGCGACGCTTCGCTGGATCGTCGGTCCCTGGCCCGGTGTCGCCGGGGCCGCCGGGCCGGCTGGGCTGGATGGGGCAACAGGCAGCCGGTGCAAGGTAGTTGGAGGCGCGTCAGTTGGGAACGCGGCAAGCGGATGCGCTGTGGTGGGGTGTCCAGCAGAGGGGTGTGCGGTCGCTGCGTGGGCGGTGGCCGGGGGCGTCTGCGGGGCCGGTGCAGATGCGTCGGGGGCGACGCTTCGCTGGATCGCCGGCCCCGGGACCGGTGTCGCCGGGACTGTCGGGACAGCCGGGACTGCCGGGGCAACAGGCTGCCGGTGCACGGCAGTTGAAGGCGCGGTGGCTGGGAGCGCGGTAGTCGGGGGGCCGGCAAGCGGATGTGCGGTGGTTGGGTGTGCGGCAGGCGCATGCGCGGCGGCTGAGGGGGCGGTGGCCCGGGACGTCTGCGGGGCCGGTGCAGACGCGCCGAGGGTGACGCTTCGCTGGATCGCCGACCCAGGTCCCGCTGTTGGCCTCGAACCCGGTTCCGTACGGTGCCCAGCGCCGGCCGGAGGGAACGGCGAGCCGGTGAGGGGCTTGGCGTCTGCGGGTGTGGCGGTGACCGGAGCGCCGAGGGGTGAACGGCGCCGGACGGGAGTGGTCGTCGCGGAAGCCGGAGATCGGGGGGCGGGTATTGGCGAACCTGCCGCCGGGGAGGGCGCGGGCGCGGGACCCGTGACCGAATCACCTTGCGGGACAGGGGCGTTGGGCACGTTGCCCTGCGCGGGGTGAGTCGCCGAACTGGGCATCGGTGGTACGGGCGTGGAGGGCTGCCGCGTTTCGTTCGGGCGCGTCTCGTTCGGTCGCGTGGCGAGCGGGGCGCCGAGGGGGATGCGAGGCGGGCGGCGGGCGGCACTGCGTTGGATCTGGGGTGCGGGAGGGGGCGTAGGAGCGGGGGTTGGACCGTTGCCGGGATCGTCGGTCCGGGTGGGGGCGGAATCCGCCTGTTCCACGCGGGCCGCCGAGGTGTGGGGCTGGGCGCTGCCATCGCGTGGCGCGGGAGCAGCCGCGACACGTTGTACGGGCATCGGGGCGCGGGAGACGTCAGGTGCCGTCGGCTGGGCGAAGGCGGCGGGCGTGACCGGCGGCAACTCGGTTGACGGCGATGCGGAGTTCGGCATGGATGTCGGGGCGGCCGGGGACTTCGGAACCGTCGGGAGCTTCGGGGCCGTCGGTGACTTCCGAGCCGTCGGGGCGGAGGTCGTCGCATCAGGCACAGTGACCGCCCGCCGCACGCCACCCGAAGTCTCCGGAACCACGCCGGGCCCCGCGGGCGTCACCACCGCAGCACCAGGCACCGCTTCCCGCGGCTCCCCCGCGCCACGCGCACCACCCGAAGCCACTGCGCGCTGCACCGCCACCCGCTCGGCAACGTTCCCGTCCGTGCCGTGAGCGTCTCCCCCACCACGAACTACGTTTGCCGCACCACCGAGTTGCTCCACGACGCCACCACTGGCCGCCGGGACGGCAAACGGAACAGGCGAGTCTCCGCCCGGCTCACTTTCCCCTCGATCCCCACCAGTTGAGGCCGACCGGGACTCACCCCTGGACTCGCTGCCCGCACCACCCTCCACAGCACCCGAGTTCCGCCGACCAACCAGCCGCCGCTGCACCGCAGCCGTGCTGGCCCTCGTCAACGACCCGGCCCCCGGCCGGAGTTGCTCCGCCGACACCGCGGCCACCCGAATACCGGAAGCCGGCCCCATCGCCCCGCCCGCAGGAGCCGAAGCACTACTGCGCGCCCCCACGGACCCACTCGCCGCAAGAGGCACAGCCCGCTGCACCACCGGACCAGACACCCCACGCCCAGCACTCAAACCTGAAGCTGAACCTGAACCCGAGCTTGCCCGCAACGGAACCACCGGCCCCGGCTGCTGCGCACCCAACGCCCGCCCCGCCAACGGCAGTTCACCCGCAGGCTGCCCAAGGCTCGGTACCGCCCGCACCGGCGGCGCGGGCAGCGCGGAACCGGCGATCCGGGCACTCCGCTCCGCGTCCAGCACCGCGCGGAACCCCGTCCCCGTGAACGACGGGTTCTGCCAGGTGGGCAGCCGCGCACCGAACCCGGCGTCGGCCACCCCGGTACCTCCGACGGCGGAGGCCCGCTGGATCGGCGGCAACCCGGGCCAACTCGCCAGAGCCACCGCCGGCGCCGTGGACACCGTGGAAACCGCAGGAGCCGTAGAACTCGTAGTACTCGAAGAACTCGCAGGACCTGCGGAGCCGTCCTCCTCGGCAGAACCCCGAAGTCCGTCTGCCCCTCGTCCCCGCAACCGGTCCAAGAACCCCACCGCTCAGCCCTCCGCCCCGGACCGTGTCACCAGGGACGCGATCTCGCCCAAGTAGCGGCGGCGGTCGTGGTGTTCGAGGTCCAGGATGTCCTCCAGGCTCCAGTGGAAGTGGTAGGCCACGTACGCGATCTCCTCGTGCAGCCGGTCGGTCGCGTACGTCACGATTCCCCCAGGCGGCTCCCGCCGAGCTCCACTTCGAAGGGTTCCGCGCAGTGCGGGCACTGAACTGCCGCGCGGGTGTGGCCTTCCGCGTTGATCTGGCGGTAGAAGTCCTGGAGGAAGGCGAGGTCGGAGGCGAACATGTTCTCCACGATCCCGTCGTGGACCATGGGGACGCTGCCCAGCCTCGTGATCACCCGGCCGAGCAGCACCACCGACAGATACGCCGGGTTCTCCTGCACCCGGACGTCCCGCAGCGGCACCAACTCGTCGCGCGCGGTGGCCAGTCGCATCACACCGTCCTGGTGGACCGTGCCGGACTCGTCGACGTAGCCGCGCGGCAGCTGGAAGGGGAACTCGGTCCGCAGCGTCTGCCGTACGGCGGGAGCGGCGGCCGGAGCCGGGGCCGGTATCGGCCCCGCCCCCACCCCTGCCCCAGCCACGGACTCCGCACCCGGAGCGGGCGCAGCCACAGCCGCCGTCACGCCGGCAGCCGCCGAACGCCTCATTATTCGATGACCAGTTCTTCGAACACGATGGTCACGGACTCGGTGAGGGCGGCGGCCTCGCCCGCCTTCACCGTGCTCGCGTCGATCTTGCTGCACCAGGCGTTGCGCAGGTGGTAGCGCTTCACCGGGTTGTTCTGGAAGTCCATCATGATGATCGACGCGTTCTTGCGCGCGGTGGTCATCTGACCGGAGATCGACTCGTTGATCCACTGGGTGAACGAGGCCGACTGGGTCATGCCGCGGATCACCGTGCAGGTGCCGTTCTTCTTCACGCCCGGCATGTTCTTGACCACGTTCTGGCCGTTGGGGGTGTTCTGCTGGTACGTGATGACGTCCTGCTCGATGCTGAGGCCGCTGACCTCCGCGAGGTACTCGACCATCACACCGTCGATCTGCAGGCCGAAATTGTGTGAGGTGAGGGCGTCACCCGGCTGGAGACTCATGAATTCGCGTTCCTTCTGGCGTTACGGCGGCTGGCTGCTGGCTGATGGGAGTGGGGGGACTACTCCTCCAACTCCCCGCTGCCGCTGGAGAACTGGGCCAGTCGGAAGATCACGAACTCGGCCGGCTTGACCGGTGCGATGCCGATCTCGCAGACGACCCGGCCGACGTCGACGGACTCCGGCGGGTTGGTCTCCTCGTCGCACTTGACGTAGTACGCCTCCTCCGGCCGCTGGCCGAACAGGGCACCGCTGCGCCACTCGTTGACCAGGAAGGCCGAGATGTTGCGCCGGATCCGGGCCCACAGGGCGTGGTCGTTCGGCTCGAACACCACCCACTGGGTGCCGATCAGGATCGACTCCTCCAGGTAGTTGAAGTACCGGCGGATGTTGAGGTAGCGCCAGGCCGGGTCGGAGGACATGGTGCGGGCGCCCCAGACGCGGATGCCCCGGCCAGGGAAGGCGCGGATGCAGTTGACGCCGATCGGGTTGAGCAAGTCCTGCTCGCCGCGGGTGATTTGGGTCTCCAGGTCGACCGCGCCGCGTACGACCTCGTTGGCCGGCGCCTTGTGCACGCCGCGCTCGGAGTCGTTGCGGGCCCAGACGCCGGCGATGTGGCCGCTCGGCGGGATCAGCCGGGACTGTCCGCTGGACGGGTCGAAGGTCTTGATCCACGGGTAGTACAGGGCCGCGTACTTGGAGTCGTAGCCGGCCGTCTCCTGCCGCCAGACGCGGATCTGACGGGCGTTCAGGCTCGGCGGCGGGTCGATGACGGCGACCCGGTCGCCCATCAGCTCGCAGTGCGCGATGAGGCCCAACTGGACCGCCTTGACGGCCTCCAGGTCGATCGCGCCGCGCTGGTAGGCGGCCATCAGGTCGGGCACCGCGACCATGGAGATCTCGTCCACGGCCTCCAGACCGCCGAAGCCGGTGCGGTCGGAGGAGTCGCCGAGGTAGGTGGCCGGGCCGGGATGTGACGCGGTGTCACTTCCCTTGCCGGGTACGGCGGGTGCGGCGGAAGCGGGCGCGGGCGCGGTGAGGGTGATCGTCTGGTTCTCCGGGCGGGCCAGCTGCGCGGCGGGCGCGGTCTCGGCCACGGCGATGAGCTTGGAGCGCTCCTTGACCTGGGTGACGACGTAGTTGCGGCCGCCCTTCTTGGCGGTGACGTCGAAGCTCTCGACGTCCTTGCCGGCGTCCTTGACGATCAGCCGGAAGCGTTCGGCGGGGCCTTCGCCCTCGGCGTCGGCCACCTCGACGGTCAGGTCGCCGGGTGCCAGCGCGGTCACGGCGAAGGTGCCGAGCTGGGCCGGCTCGCCCGCGGGCAGCGCGGCCGGGGTGGCCGAACCGGTCACGGCGGACGGGGACCTGGTCTCCGCGGAGGTGCCCTCGGCGGTGCCGCCGACGCGGACGACGTAGGCGGCGGAACCGCCGTTGTTGAAGAAGCCGTAGACGGAGTGGGCGAGGTAGTACGCGTCGGTGAACTCACCGAAGGCAGCGACGTACTGCGTCCAGTTGGTCACCAGGGTCGGCTCGTTCAGCGGACCGGTCGGGGCCAGGCCCACGAAGGCCGCCACCGAGGTGCCCACTCCCTCGATCGGGCGCGAGCCGCTGGCCACCTCCTCGACGTAGACGCCGGGCGACAGATAGGACGGCATGCTCTGCTCTCCTCGGGGTACGAGACAGGACGCCCTCAAGCGTCACGCGCGCGACCCGGCCGCCGAAACGTCCCCGAGTGCCTGCCTTGGGGCAACTTCCTTGCCCTCAGGGGCAGTCCGCGGCACGGTTCGCGGGCAGCCCGCCGCGTCGTGTTCTCCGCAGGGCCGTCCCGCCGCGGTGGATGCCGTCGCCGCGGGGGCAGTGACGGGTTTGACGGGCGGCCCCTTTGGGCAACCGCTGTTGCCCCGGCGACTCCTGACGCGCCCTCACCATCCGTCGTAGCGTCGGCTCATGAGTCTGTGGACCTCCCTGGAGCCCGCGTCCGCGACCGTCGATCCCGGTGGCAGTACCCGCGTGCGGCTGCGGCTGCGCAACACCGGCGACGTCGTGGACGAGTACCGCTTCGAGCCGGTCGGGAGCATCGCGCCCTGGACCGTCGTGGAGCCGCAGACGCTGCGGCTCTATCCGGGCACGACGGGGACGGTCGACCTGACGTTCGCGCCGCCGCGCACCCCGGACGCGACGGCGGGCCCGAACCCGTACGCGGTGCGGATCACGCCGACCGAGCACCCGGAGGCGGTCACCGTCCCCGAGGGCAATCTGACCATCACCCCGTTCACGGAGGTGCGGGCGGAGCTGGTGCCGCCGACGGTCAAGGGACGGTTCCGGGGCCGCCCCCGACTCGCCGTGGACAACCTCGGCAACACCAGGCTGACGGCGTCGATCAGCGGCAGTGACAACGGCGACCAGCTGTCGTACGACATCCATCCGGGCAATGTGCAGATCGAGCCGGGCCGGGCGGCCTTCGTCAAGGCGTCCCTGAAGCCGCGGAAGATCATCTGGTTCGGGCCGAAGGAGCAACGGCCGTACACGCTCAGCGTGTTGCGGTCCGGCGCCAACCCCCTTCCGGTGGAGGGGACTTACCTCCAGCGCGGGTTCCTGCCGCGTTGGCTGGCCACCTTCCTCGGGGCCGTCCTCGCGCTCTCGCTCACCTTCCTCATGCTGTGGATCGCGTACAAGCCGCAGGTGAGAACCGCCGCCACCGAGCAGTTGAAGGACGCGGGCGTCAGTACGCTCGCGCCCGCTCCCTCCCCGACGGCCAGTGTGCCGCCGCCGCCCACCGCGACGGCCACGACTCCCCCGCCGGCGGCCGAGACCTCCACGGCCGCCGCGACGGGCGGTGGCGGGGGTGGTTCCTCGGAGTCCGCCAAGCCCAAGGTGAAGCCGGCGACGGCGGCGACCGCGGTGAAGAAGCTGGCCGCGAAGGACGCGGGCCGGCACATCTGCTACCGCGCGTTCATCGCGGGCGACGGCTGGACGGACGCCGTCTGCGACGGGGCGGCGACCGGCACGGTCGATGACGCGAAGCAGATCACGGCCCTGAACATCGCGGTGTCGGGTTCCCTCGGCTCGGCCGCCAACGCCTTCATCCACAACCCCGCGTCGACCGACGGCAACGGCATGTGGGAGCCGCAGTGGACGGCGATCATCCCCGACAACAAGGACAACTACGTGGGCAGTTCGAAGGCCGACGCACCGTACATGACGGGCTTCGCCATCAACATCGGCAGCGGCCAGGTCTGCGAGTCGGCCCGCAACACCGGTTGGGACTGGGGCGGTCAGGGGTGCGCCGACGCGCGCCCCAAGTACATCTTCGGCGGCACGCTCGACAACTCCCGCTGGCTGGTGGCCGTCAAGTTCACGGTGTAGCCGCCGGGGCGGCTACCAGGTGCCCTCGCCGGGTACCAGCCGCCCCGCCTTGCGGTATTCACGGCGGGCCCCTTCGAGGAGGTCCGCCGTGGTCACCGTGTCCCCTCGTCCGGCGGCGAGGTACGCGGCGGTGACGACGGCGCTGCGGATGGAACCGCCGGCCAGCTCGAACTCCTGGGCCAGCGGAGCGAGTTCGAGGTCGGGCGCGCTCGGCACATGGGTCAGGCCGTGCCGCCACAGCGCGAGCCGCTGCGTCGGATCGGGGAACGGGAAGTCGACGACCAGGTCGAGCCGCCGGGTGAACGCCTCGTCGATGTTGGCGCGCAGGTTGGTGGTGAGCAGCGCGATCCCGTCGAAGGACTCCAGCCGTTGGAGCAGATAGGCGCTCTCCATGTTGGCGTACCGGTCGTGCGAGTCCTTCACCTCGGACCGCTTGCCGAAGACGGCGTCGGCCTCGTCGAAGAGCAGCACGGCGTCGGTGCGGTCGGCTTCCGTGAAGATCCGTTCGAGGTTCTTCTCGGTCTCGCCGACGTACTTGTCCACGATCGACGACAGCTGAACGACATAGAGATCCAGGCCAAGTTCGGCCGCGACGACCTCCGCCGACAGCGTCTTGCCGGTGCCGGACTCCCCCGCGAACAGGCCGAGTACGCCACGCCCCCGGCCGCCGCCCGCGCTGAGCCGCCAGTCGCCGAGGACCCGGTCGCGGTGCCGGGCGCGCAGGGCGAGTTCGTGCAGCTGGGTCAGGGACCGCTCGGGCAGGACCAGGTCCCGCCAGTCGACGGCGGGCCGGATCCGCCGGGCATGCTGTTCGAGCCCCGACGCCGACTGCTGCCGCGCCGCGAGCCGCAGATGGGCGGCGCTCATCGGGGTGCCGTCGAACGCGGCAAGCCCCCGGGCCGCCCGGGCGGCGCGTGCGATGCGGTCGGCGCCGAGATGGTACGGCGTGACGGTGGCCCGTACGTCGAAGCCGCTCTGCTCGCCGACGGCGTCCGTCCAGGCCCGCACCGCCGCGGCCCGCTGCCGGGGCGCCTCCAGGATCAGCGGATCGCTCTCGCACCACTCCGGGTCGTACGGCCGCGCACCGGCGACCAGCACGGAGACGTCGGTGGCGTCGGTCAACGCCCGTACCAGCGCGCCGGGTTGATCGGGCAGCCCGCTCACGACAACCGTACGGCCGCTGAGCCGGGCCTCGCGCAGCAGCTCCGGCACCCGCTCCACGGGCCCGGAGAACCGCACGGCGGCCACCCCCGCCGCGTCCAGCGCGGCCGCCACGCACACGAGCCCGTCGCCCTCGTGACGCTCCCTCAGATACACGGTGAGCGGCGGCCCGCCGGCGAGCAGCGCGCCCAGCCGGTCCACGAAGACGGCGAACTCCTCGTCTCCGCCCGGCTCTTGTCCGTCGTACGACACGCTCGGCAGCGGCAACGGGTGGAGGTGTCCGGTGAGGGTCGCGTCCGGGGTGTCGTCGCCGAGCAGGTGCGCCACGACCCGGTCGGGCACGCGCAACGAGCGGCTGAGGAAGGGGCGTTCGGGTTCCTCCACGGTGAGCAGCCCGAGGGCGCACAGCGGAGCCGTCGCGAGGAACCGGGCCCGGCCCGCCGCCTGGTGCGCGGGGATGCCGCACAGGTCCAGGGCGAGTCCGACGGTGGCCCGGCGGCGGCTGACGTCGTCGTTGAGGTAGCCGTAGAGGGGCTCGAAGGTGCGGTCCAGGTCGGGGGCGAGGGCGACGAGGAGGAGTGCGGTGTCGAGGTCGGTCAGGTGCAGGGCGGCGAGCCGGTCGGCGGTGCCGTGTGCCAACTCCGGTGTTGGCGGGGCCGGTTCCGGGGAGCGCAGGAGCAGTCGTCGTACCGCCTCTTCCGGGAGGTACAGGCCGCGCATCGGGTCGCCGGCCGTGGGGTCGGTGGCGGAGCGCCGGTCGACGAGCAGGGCGACGCGCTCGCGGAGGCGGCCGAGCCGCGCGAGGAGGGCGTCGGTCTCCGGCTCGGCGGCGAAGGCCAACGCGTCCTCGGTGACCGTCATGTCGGCGTCCCAGGCGCCCTCTTGCGCCGGGCGACCTCACGGGACTCCCGTACCGCCGCCACCTGGCGCGGGCGGTGGGCGCGTTCCTCCACGCCCGGCTCGCTGCCGTCGAGGCCGCCGATGCGGACCGCCGCGCCCTCGGTGACGGGCGGGCCGGCGTCGTACTCGGGGTAGGCCGGGAAGGGCGCGGTGACCACGAGGTCGAGGGACGGCTTGAGTTCGCCGCCAAGGGCGGACCAGATCTCCGCGAGGGAGCGTGACTCGGTCTGGATGCCGGCCACCGAGATCGGCACCGACAGACCCAACGCACCGAGGGAACCCGGCAGTTCGTCGGGGGCGAGCAGCTCGCGCGGGATCAGGGTCGACAACACGGCGGACAGCAGCCGGTGTTCGTCCTGCGGGCGCTTCGTCCACGCCGTCACCAGGTACGACAGCCGGAACCAGCGCGGCGGCTGGCGACGCTTGACGACCACGTCCCGCTCGTCGCGCACGGCGACATGCCCGCGCTGGCGGCGGTGCACGTCCTCCCGGATGTCGTACAAGTAGGTGTTGATCGTGGGGGTGTTGCGGCGGGCGGCCCAGTCGCGGGTCGGGGCGTCGAAGGAGACCTCGATGCCCGAACCGGCCAGTGCGCCGCCGCCGATCAGGTCCTTGAGAACCTCGTCCACCTCGTGGATCACCGCCGAACTCCCGCCCTGCCGTGCTGTCGTGCCCCGCGGTCCGCGTCGGCGCCCGGTACGCCCCTGTCGGCCGTCCCCCGATCGTGCCGTCCCAACCGCCCGTCCCCGCAAGCACCTTGGGGACGGGGGCAGGGCACGGCATGTTGCCCGCGTGTCCGGCTTCGAGTGCCCGTTCGGTCAGATGTAGCCTTCCCGAAGGGCATGCGCCACGGCATGCGCCCGATTGCGCAGGTGAAGGCGTGTGGTCAGGCCGTGCATGACGTTTTTGACGGTGCGTTCGGAATAGGAGAGCTTGCTGGCTATCTCTCCGGTGTCCAGCCCCTCGGCGACCAGCCGCAGGACGTCCACCTCACGCGGCGAGAGCCCCGAGGGATGGGCTCCGGACCGGCCCGCCGCGCTGCGATGCAGCGTCCCGACCTGTTCGACGAGCCTGCCGATCAGATCGGCCGGCAGGTCGCCGTCACCGCGCGCCGCGGCGACCACGGCCTGCACCAGGCGCTGCGCGGTCGCCTCCCCGCGCCACACGATGGCCCCGACCCCGCACTCGATCACGTCGAGCAACTCGGCCTCGCGCAGCGCCCCGACGACGAGCACGGCCCGCCCGCCCTCGCTGCGCACGAGCCGGCGCAGCCGGGTGAGCGCGGTCTCGTCGAGCGTGTCGGCGATGAACAGGGCCACTCTGCCGGGCCCGGTGTCGTTCTCCTCGCGGAGGTCGATCTCCGGGTGTCTGCGCAGCTGGCTGAGTGCTCCCTCGCGGGAGATCGGGTCCGGGGCGTGCACCGCCACGGGTATCCGGTCGGCGGGGTCGGCCGTACCGGGGTGTGCGGGCCGCGATGAGCTGAGCAACGTTCTCCCTCGAATCCACATCCAACTACGTGCCACCCCAGGTGCGCTGATGGCGGCCGTGTACTCCCCACCCTCACGGGGCGGACGGGGCGCGCGCAATCGTGGAGCACCACGAGCAGCACCACGAGATCGGCCGTACGGCGGACCACGGCGAGTGAGCGGCGAAGACGGCGACCGGCACGACGGGTACGAGGGACACGAGGAGGAGCGCGATGACGGGGACGACGTCTGACGCCGGGGCGTCCGCGATACCGCCCGAACACCGGGACGCGACAAGGCTGTTGGCGGCGGAGGCCGCGTGGGCCCGGGCCGGTGCCGGCCGGCTGGTGCTGCTGCGCGGGGCCACCGGGACGGGCCGTACCACCGTGCTGGAGGCCACGGTCACGGACGCCTTGGCGCACGGCATGCGGGTGCTGCGGGCTCGCTGTTCGCCCCGCGACCGGGCGGTGCCGTACGCCACCGTGCTGCAACTGATGGCCCCGGTACCGGAGTTCGGTGACACGGCGTCCGCCGGGGACGAGCGGGCGAACGCCGAGCTGTTCCGGCGGGTACTGCACTCGTACGCCGACCGGGCACCGCTGCTGATCGCCGTGGACGACGTCCACCTGGCCGACCCGGCCTCGCACCGCTGGCTGGTCGAGTCCGCCCGGCACGTCGACCGATTACGGATCCTGCTGGTCGCCACGGAACGCAGCCAGTACGACGTCGACCCATCGGCACCGGGCCTGACCCACACCCTGTCGCCCGCCCTGGTCCGCACCCTCACACTGGCCCCGCTGACCGCGAACTCGGCCGCCGAGCTGGTGGGTTCGGCCCACCCGGACGCCCCCGAGTCATGGGTGGAGGACTGTGTACGGGCGGGTGCAGGCAACCCGTTGCTGCTGCGCGCCCTGCTCGACGACCTCGGCGCCGGCCGGCACACGAGCGTGCCGACGTCGTCCGCCGCGCTGTACCCGGGCGCGTATCCGGCCGCGGTGTCCTGGTGGTTGGACAGCGCGGGTCCGGCCACCGGCGAGGTCGCCCGGGCGCTGGCCGCGCTGGACGAGGGGTGGGACGGGGGCACCCCGCGGGATCTGCCGAGCGGTCACGCCACCGGTCCCGCCGAGGAACTGGCCGCTGTCATCGCCGAGTTGGCCGGTGCCGACCCGGCGCGGGTGACCGGCTGGCTCACCGCGATGAGCGGGCTCGGGGTGCTGCGCCCCGACCCCGACGGACGTCCGCGCTACGCGCATCCACTCCTGCGGGACGCGGTGCTCACCGGCGTGCCCGCGACCCGACGGCGGGCGGCGCACGCGGCGGCGGCCGAGACGATGCAGCGCCACGGTGTCTCGCCCGACACAGTGGCCCGGCAACTGCTGCTGTCCGACCCGGTGGGCGAGCCCTGGACGTCCGCCGCGCTCCAGGAGGCCGCCTCGCTCGCGCTGCGCGACGGGCGCACGTCCGACGCGACGGCCTTCCTGCGCCGGGTCCTGGAGGAGCCGCTCCCGGACGCCCGCAGACAGCGCCTGCTGACCGAACTGGGCTCCCTGGAGTACAAGGCGCAGACGTCCTCAGCCGGTATCCCGCGCCTGAGCGAGGCGTTACGGCTGTCCGGAGCGCCGCAGGACACGGTGCGCGCGGCGGTCGCGCTCGGCACGGCGCTGGCCGGCCGGGGCAGGACCGTAGCCGCCGTGGACGTACTGCGCACGGTGGAGGACGAGTTGACGGACCGTCCGCAGCTGATCCGCATCCTCCAGACCGCCTCGGTGCTGCTGTCCGAGCAGGACCAGACGGTGCGCAAGGAGGTGTACCGGTGGCTGTGCGACGCCGCCGAGCTCTCGCCGGAGCTGGTCGGCACAGCCGGTCACGCGCTGGTCGTACGGCATGCGGCCACGGCCGGGCTGATCTCGGCGGCCGAGGCGATGCGGCGAGTGCGGGCACTGCTCGCCCAGCCCGCCGATCCGCTGACCGAGCCGTTCCTGATCGGTACGGCCGCCGCGGTCGCCCAGTGGGCCGACGAACTCCCGGAAGCCGAAAGGCTGGTGGAGCGCGGCCTGGTGGGCCAGCGTCCCGACCTGCTGCACCCGATGCACGAGGCGCTGGCCAACGTACGGGCCGACATCCTGGCCGCGCGCGGCGAGCACGCGCGGCTGCTGGCGGAACCGTGCCCGCGTGACCGGGCGCGCACCGGGCCCTCCAACCGGCAGTCCCATGTGCTGCTTTCGCTCGTGGCGACCGGCGAGGAGGCGCGGGCGCTGCGGCTCGCGAACGGGTTCGATCTGCGGTCCGCGCCCGACTCCTGGGAGTTGAACCGCTTTCTCTACGCGCGGGGAGTGGCGCGCGCCGCCACCGGCGACACGGCGGGCGCGCTGCACGACTTCCTGGAGTGCGGGCGCCGTCAGTCGGCCCGTGAGGTGGTCAGCCCGGTCGTCACGCCGTGGCGCACGGCCGCCGCCGAGTGCCGTCTCGCCCTCGCCCGTCCCCGGGAGGCCGTCGCCCTGGCCGAGGAGGAGCTGCGGCTGGCCCGGGTGTGGAACACGCCCCGCACGATGGGCCGTTCACTGCGCGTCCTGGCCGCGGCGACCGGCGGCCGACGCGGTCTGGAGCTCGCGGAGGAGGCCGTACGACTGCTGCGGGGCGGCCCGGTGGGCACGGAGGCCGAGTTGGTGTCGGCGCTGGTCACGCAGGGCCGTGGGCTGACCGCGGCCGGGGACCGGGGGCGGGCCCGTGCCTGTCTGCGGGAGGCCGCGGAGCGGGCCGAGCGGCTGGGTGCGACGCGTCAATGGGCCCTGGCGGAGGAGGCGTTGGGCGAGAGCGGTGCCCGGCGGTCGGCGCCCGCCCGTACCGGTTCCGATTCGCTCACGACCAGTGAGCGGCGGATAGCCGAACTGGCCGCCGACGGCCGGACGAACACCGAGATAGCCGATCTGCTGCACCTGGCCCGCCGCACGGTGGAGACCCATCTCACCAGTTCCTACCGGAAGTTGGGCATCCGGCGGCGAGGCGAACTGCCCGGGACGCTGGGGCGTCCGAACGGGCGGTGATCCACGGTCCGCCGAACGGGCCGTGGATCACCGCCCGTTACTTGCGCGTCCCGGCGGTCGGCTTCTTGGGCTCGGTGCCCTCGGCCCGCACGGTGCTGTTGCCCTTCTTGGGGACGTGCCGGGGCACGACGTCCTGGGGGAAGGTGAGTTGCTGGTTCATCCACTTCAGGGACCCGGGCATCTCCCGTACCCAGGTGGGGAAGTTGTGGCTGCCCGACTCGGGCAGGATCGACGCGACGCGCATGGGCGCCTTGACGGCCTTGATGAAGGCGAGTGTCTGCGGATAGCCCCGCTCGCCGTGCTTGCTGTCGGCGACCAGGACGGAGACCTGGGGTGCGGGCAGGTGCTTCAGCCGCCACATCAGGTCGTGTCCGTTGACCCGGTTCACCCGCCCTAGGCCGCTGCCGAAGAGGTTGCCGGTGGTGGGGTCGTCCTTGATCCGGTAGTCGGGCGAGAGCGCGGCGGCCGTCGTGTACACGTGCGGGTTGCGCATCGTCAGCTGAAGTGCGCAGGTGCCGCCGGAGGAGTAGCCCATGACGCCCCAGGCGCTGGCGTCGTGGCCGACCCGGTAGACGGACTTGAGGGCCTGCGGAAGGTCCTTGGCGAGGAAGGTCTCGGTCTGCGGTCCGCCAGGAACGTTCACGCACTCGGTGTCGCGCGGCGGGGCGATCGTGGGCCGGATCATCACCATGATGGTCGGCTGCATCTGCCCGCTCTTCTGCAGCTGCCCGGCGGTCTGCGACACCCGCAGGTACTGCGCGAGGTTGAAGATGCTGCCCGGGTAGCCGCTGAGCGCGACGACGACGGGGAAGCGCTGGCGCGCGTACGCCTTCTGGAAGTACTGCGGCGGCAGGTAGACGAATGCCGGGTCGACCACTCCCGTACGGCGGCCGATGACCTTGACGGACTCCACCTTGCCGTTCACCGCGGGATTGCCGGTGGGCAGTCCGCTGACCCGGCTCAGCTGCTCGTCGCCGGCGGGCTGCACCAGCGCCCCCTTCACGGTGACGCCGCCGATCGAGCCGTCGCCGCTGTGGTCGGCCGCCTGGGTCACGCCGACGGGGGCGGTGTCGACGTTGCCGAACAGCTCGCCCCACGATCCGAAGAACTGGTACGAGGAGTTCAGCCAGCACGCGAACGCCGCGATGATAGTGACCTGAGTCACTCCAATGGCTGCCAGCCGCCCGAGCACCTGCCGCACGCCCCGACTGGCGAGCCGCGGCCACACCCAGACCAGCAGCGCCACGCAGACGACAGCCACGGCCGCCACCACATAAACGGTAGTCTCGCTGGTCAAACCCATGCCACTCAGTCCCCGGTTTCCTTGCCTGTGCTGTTTCCTTCACACAGAAGGAGGGCTACGGACCCTTCTGCGTTCCTCAACGAGCACGAATAGGACAAAGAAGCGGGTCGGTACGGGTTTCCACGGACGGCCCCCCGGCAGGTTTACGGCGTCCCGCTCGGTGTCCAGCCGGCGTCGCTCCGGCGATCGGTCGAGTCGCCCGTAAGACCGGCGTAAGGTCCCGCCGTGCCCCGTCGTCCGGTTCGACCCGGTAGGTTTCGCAGCGGTCCGAAGCGGTCGACTCCGGGGAAGGGAACGGCATGGCGAAGGACGATTCCGCCCTGCGGTCCGGCCCCGGCGACGACAACTCGGCGGACGGGCACGGCAGATCGGCCGGAAACGGCCGGCTGGCCGACAGACTCGCCTCCGCCCGCCTTCAGTACTTCGTCGGCAGGCGGAAGGAACTCGCCCTGTTCCGGCGGGCGTTGGCCGGCGAGCCCGGCGCTCCGATGGTCATCGTGCTGCACGGCCCGGGCGGCATGGGCAAGAGTGCGCTGCTGCAACGCTTCGCCGCTGAGGCACGCGCCGCGGGCCGGCCGGTCGTCGGCGTCGACGCCCGTACGGTCGAGCTCTCACCGTCGGCCTTCGAGGCGGCGACCGCCGAGGTGTTCGCCCGCGACAACGCTGTCCTGCTGGTCGACGACTTCGAGCGCTACCGCGCCATGGAGGAGTGGATACGCGACCGCTTCCTGCCGCGCTTACCTGCCGGAGCCCTGGTCGTGGTCGCCGGACGGCACGCACCCGACCCCCTCTGGAAGGCGGACCTCGCGTGGAGCGAGGTCCTCCAGGTCGTGCCGCTACGGGAGTTGGGGCCCGCGGACTCGGCGGCGCTGCTCACCTCGCAGGGTGCCGACCCCGCGCTGCACGCGTCCCTCCTCCGGTTCGCCGCGGGGCATCCGCTCGCCCTGCGCCTGGTGGCGGAGGCCGCGACCCACGACAACTCGTCGACGGACGAGGTCTTCTGGGCCCCGCTGCGCACGGTCGTCGACCGACTGCTGACCCACATGGTCGGCAGACCCCCCTCGCCCGCACACCGGCGGGCACTGGAGGTGTGTGGCCATGTCGCCGACACCACCGAGGAGTTGCTGCGCGTGGCACTCCCCGACGAGGACGCCACCGAACTCTTCGCCTGGCTACGGCAGTTGTCGTTCATGAAGTCGGGCCCCTTCGGGGTGTGCCCCTACGACGTCGTCCGTGACGCCCTGGACAGCGACTTCCGCTGGCGCGACCCGGAACGCTACAAGGCCATGCACCGCACGATCCGCCGCCATCTGGTGGAGCGCGTCCGGGACGCGCCGGAGAAGGAAGCCCTGCGCGCCGCCCGCGAGTTCAACCACATCGTCTCCAGGGCGCAGTGGCTGCGGGAGTTCCAGGGCGGCCGGGACGAACCCGACGTCCACGAGCAGCCGATGCGCCCGGAGGACGCCCCCGCGCTGATCGAGCTGACCCACAGGGTCGAGGGCGAGCACAACGCCCGTGCGGTCGCCTACTGGTTGAAGCGCCAGCCCGAGGCGTTCCACGTCCACCGGCGCTGCGACACGGGTCAACTCCGCGGATTCATGGCCTGGTTGAGGATAGACGCGCTCGACGACGAGACCCGGGCGGCCGACCCCGTGCTGACGGAGGCGTGGGAGCTGGTCTCCGCGATGACTCCCCCGCGCCAGGGCGAACACCTGGGTGTGGCGCGGTTCATGGTGCACGAGGAGAACCACCACCGTCCCTCGCGGTCGTGGGACCTGGTGCGGATGCGGATCGTCTGCGAGCTGCTGCGCGCCAAGCACTGCGCGTGGTCCTGTTTCGTCAGCGCCGAACCGAAGTTCTGGGCACCGCTGATGACGTACATGGGCATGTTCCAGCCGCCCCGCCGAGCCGCCCACGCCGATCGCGGGTACGGCCTGTTCTGCCACGACTGGCGGGCGGTGCGGGTGGAGGAGTGGGCCGAGGGGATCGACGCGCGCCTGTACGGCGGGGTACCTGCGGTGGCGGCCGGCAAGCCCAAGTCCCGTGTCTCGGCGCTGAGTCGGGAGGAGTCGGACGCCGCCGTCCGGGAGGCGCTGCGCGGCTGGCTCGACCCCGGCGGGCTCGCCGACAACCCGCTGCTGCGCAGCCGGCTGGTGGAGGAGCTGAGCGAGGGCGACCCGGTGACCGCGCTGCGCGACCTGATCGGCAAGGCCGTACAGCGGCTGAACGCCCATCCCCGCACCCGGCATCTGCACGACGTACTCACGCTGACGTACCACTCGACGTCCACGCAGGACGCCGTGGCGCGGAGGCTCAACCTGGCGTTCAGCACCTACCGCAGGCATCTGGCCCGTGCCCTGGACGAGGTGCGCGAGACGGTGTGGGACTGGGAGGTGCACGGCCGGATCAGGGCCGAACAGGAGCCGCCGCAAGGGAGTTGAGGGTCCTGCGACAGTTCCGCGCGCATACTGCAGCGGCCCCCGCGTGATCACGCCGGATCGCTCGGGAAGCCACTGCCGTCGCCGCCTACCGGACTGCCTGCCGGACTACTTGGCGGGCTTGTAGAACGCGTACGTGGCGGTGTACTGCACGCTGACCTGGTCCGTGCTGGTGCCGGTGCAGGCCGTGGTGGGGGCGACGCCGCCGCTCGTGGCCAGGCGCTGGACGTAGGAGACTCCGGCGAAGACACCGGTGCCGCGGGTGGCGGTGGCCTTCAGCAGCAGCTCGGGAATGGTGCCCGTCTTGGGCGAGTTGGCGATCGCGGAGCCGTTGACCGCGCTGCCGTCCACCGTGGACACCCACACCGGGCCGCGGGAGTGCAGGGCGACAGAGCGCTTGGCACGGTCGTTCTTGGCCCACAGGGTGGCGGCGGGCTCCAGCAGCGTCCAGGCGCTGTTGGTGCAGGTGTAGGTCTGGACGCCTGCGGCGGAGAAGACGCCGGTGAGCTTGTTGCCGTCCGGGACCTTCAGCGCGTCGGGCACGGTGACGCCGAGGCGGAGCGGCGGCTGAGGGGTGGCGGCCTGGCCGACGGTCGCGCTCACGAGCGTGCCGGCGGCCACGGCGGTGATGGCCGTGGTGGTGAGGATGAGACGTTTGGCGATCTTCATCGGTGTGTCTCCAGAGCAATTTCTGAACAGGGTCGCGGGTATCAGGGTCACGGATGTCCGGACTCCCGGGCCGATCAGATGATCTTTCGGTCCCGCAGCCGCAATGTACGGCGGAACAATCGCGGCCGGGTTGCCAACTTCTGATCGACTTGTGTCCAGCGCTGCTCACCTCGTCCGTATTGCCGACCCTGTTTCCGTTGTCCGGCACGCGGGCCGCCGGTCTCCTCTACGGAAGGCTCCGCCGGCCGGATCGCCGCGCGGCGGAGCGTGGGAACGGACAGGAGTGTTGAGACATGCCTCGTTGCCGGTTGTCCATCCGCCGACAAGGGCGCGCACGATCCGTGGCGGGCCACCGCCGTGCGCCCCGCCCGCGCCGCCCGGTACACAGACAGGTCGGCCTGGCCGCCGCGATGATCCTGACCTGCCTCGCCGTGGTGACCGCCGTACTGATGGCCCACACCCAGTCAGGAACCCCGGGAGACCGTACGGTCGCCGGCCCGTCGTCCACGCACAGTACGGCGACCGCCGGCACCGCCTCCCACCCCGGACCCTCGCCTACGACGACGTCGTCGCCGAGCGCCAAGCCCTCCCCGTCGCCCACTCGTGACGCACGGAAGCCGTCCAAGGCCGGCCCCTCGCCGTCCGGCGCGGCCGATCAGCCGAAGGCCGCGACCGCCGGCAAGCGGACCGTCACCCTGGTCAACCGCCTCGACCAGACGATCTGGCCCGCGATCGCGGCGGACCCCAAACACCCGGTGGAGGCCACGGGTTGGGTGCTGAAGCCCGGGGCCAGCCTCAGCTTCGCCGTCCCCGACCACTGGGACGTCCGGGTGTGGGCGCGTACCGGCTGCTCCTTCGACGCGTCCGGCGACGGCCACTGCCTGACCGGCGACTGCGGCCGCTTCCAGTGCGGTTCGACCTGGGGCGAATTCCCCTCCACGCTGGCCGAGTTCAACCTGAACGCCTGGAACGGCATGGACTTCTACGACGTCAGCCTGGTCGAGGGCAACAACCTGCCGATGTGGATCAACAGTTACGGCGGCTCGTCCCGCGACAAGCTGGACGCGAACGGCTGCTCCGCCGCCGGATGCACCCGGGACGCCAACGCGACCTGCCCGACCAAACTCCAGCGCATCCGGAACGGCCGTGTCGTGGCCTGTCTGAGCGCCTGCCTGGTGTTCAAGACGGACAAGACCTGCTGCACCGGCGCCTACGCCGCGCGCCCCCAGTGCGTCCCCTCGTCCTGGCCCGTCGATTCGGCGGCCGTGTTCAAGAAGGCCGAGCCCTTCGCCTACTCCTACGTCAACGACGACGCGACCAGCGTGCTCACCTGCTCGGGAGAGTGCGGTTACCGCATCACCTGGGGAGTGAGCCCCTGACTCCGCGTGCGGCCGGGCCGGATCAGTCGGCGGACTGGAAGGCCCGGCCCGCCGCGGTGGTCGTCGTACCGTCCGTGAAGAGCCCGCTGCTCGGCTTCGACGCGTCCGCGCCCAGCCCGAACCACGCGTAGCGCCGCACATAGGACAGGCCGTCCAGCGCCTTGGTGGACGCGGTGACGAAATCGGCCTGTTGCTGCGCGGACGGGAAGCGGGTGCCCTGGGAGAAGTCGATCAGCGCGTACTCGGTGAGCCAGATCGGCTTGTGGTAGCGCGCGTACACGGCGGCCAGGTACGACTTCAACTGCTCGACGGCCTGCGGGGTTCGGAAGTCGCCGCCGTACCAGTGCAGCGTGATGAAGTCGACCCGGTACCCCTTCGCCTCGGCCCCGGACATGAACCGGTCCAGCCAGCCACCCGCCGTGTCCCCTCCGTAGGCGACCGCGGGGCTGCCCAGGATCTTGCCCGCCGCCATGAGCTTGGGCCACAGTTGCAGCGCCTGCTCGACGGTCATGTTCGACTGCTGCGCCATGTCCGGTTCGTTGAACCCCAGCAGATACGGCCCGTACTGCCGGGCCTGGGCCAGCGAGGAGTCGGTCACGGACTTCGCTCCCCAGATCATGGGCACGAACGACCCCGACGAGGGCGTCGTGATCCCCGAGTGCTGCGTGGACCAGGTGTAGTACCAGTTCGCCCCGCTCGCGGCGAGCGCCTGGCTCACCCCGCCGAACGTCCACACCCCGACGCCCTTCTTGGCACCGGAGGCGATGTGCGCGGGAGCGGCGGCGATGTGCTTCGAGGGAGAGGGACTCGGCTTGGCCTTCGGCGTCGGGGACTTGCTCGGAGACGCCGAGCGCGTGGGGCTCGGGGTAACGCTGGCCACGGGAGCGGGCGATGCCGCAGCCGTCGTAGAAGAGGAACCCCCGGTCAGCCTGGGCGCGACCAACGCGGCCACCACGGCGACGGCGACCGCCGCCGAACCACCCACGACCTGTTTGCCGCCGATACGGCCGGACCGGCGCCCGTGCCGCCGACGGGTTCCACCATGCCCTGAGGGAACGGCGGTTGGGACGGCGTCCAGCAACTGGGACACGTCGAACCGGGCCGGCACCGCCACCAGCGGCAGCCCGCTGAGCAGCCGGTCCATCGGAAGCAGCCCCTCGTCCAGCCCCTCGCACACCCCACAACCACGGATGTGCCGGGCAAACCGCTTACGCCACAAGGCACTTGGCGTGCCGTCCCACGTCGAAGCCGTCTCGTCCAGCTCCGCACAGCGCGGCGCGGCCACCAGCGCCCGCACCACCACCCGCGAGACCTCCATCTGCTTCTTCATCCGCTGCACGCGGACGGAGGCGTGCCGGTCGGACAGCCCCAACGCACCGGCGAGTTCGGCCCGTTCGAGTTCGCCGGTCTCCTCCAGCCACCACAGGGACAGCAGTTCCTGGTCGTCGGGGTCGAGCCAGCGCGTGGCCTCGACGACCTCACGGCGCTGCTCGGTCAACCCCAGCCGCAGGATGGTCAGTCCGGCGAAGTCGAGCGCGGGGTCGGTGATCGCCTCCGCGTCCTCCAGGTGCGCCCTGCGGTCACGGTCCGCGGCCCGCGCCTGCTCACGGTCCCGTACCTGCCTGATCGTGATGGCCACCAGCCAGGACCGGAACGCGGCGGGATCCCGCAGTTTCGGCAGCCCCCGCACCATGCGCAACAGCGTCTCCTGTACGACGTCATCGACGTCGGCGTGACCGTTCAGGGCCCGGCCGACGATGTTGTAGACCAGCGGCAGGCACTGCGTCAGCAGGTGATCCAGGGCCTGCCGGTCACCCGCGCACGCGGCGCTCACCACGCCCGTGTCAGGGCCACTCCTGGGCTTCTTGCGCATCTGCGTTCGTTCCTCCGCGTGTGGTCCGGCCGTGGCATCTCTCTGATTCGGAGACCGCCGACGCGCGCAAGGACAACAGAAAACTGGACGGCAAAAGAAATCAGCCGGTCGAGTCCGAATTTATGTTGTCGAGCCGCCGCCGAGAAGGTCACCGATACGGAAGAACACATCCGGCACCGCACGAGAAGGCGCGAGGACGATGGCCCGAGGACGCAGAAGACACAGCGCGAGCCCACCGCGACACCGCCGACGCTGGTGGTACGTCGCCTCAGCCGCCGTCGCGACGGCGGCCACCGTGCTGATCGCCTACAGCGTGTGGACGCCGTCCGGAACGGACGGCACGCGCACGACGGCCCACCAGGACACGGCCGCGCGCCCCGCCGTGTCCCGAAGCGCGTCACCCTCGCCGAGCCACAGCGCCTCGCCCTCTCCGTCGCCTTCGGCCTCGCCCTCCCCCAAGGCCGGCGCGTCGGGCAAGAGCACGCCCAAGCCGACCGCCAAGGCGGACGCACCGACGCAGCAGCACCTCTCGACGGCGCCCGCCGGCAAACGCCTGATCACGGTCGTCAACCGCACCCCGAAGACGGTCTGGGCGATCGTCACCAACACGGCCGTCTACCCGAAGGGCCGCCGACTCGCCCCGGGCCAGAGCCTGTCGGTGACCGTGGCGAACAACTGGGGCGGCCGCATCTGGGGCCGCACGCGCTGCACCTCCACGGCCGCCGGCCACTGCGCGACCGGCGACTGCACCAGCGTGTGCGAGGGCGCCAACCCGCCCACCACACTGGGTGAGTTCACGTTCGACGCGTACGCCGGGATGGATTTCTACGACGTGAGCATGGTCGACGGTTCGAACCTGCCGATGTACATCAACATCTCGCACACCACGACCGTCGACCCGGTGAGTTCCTCGGGCTGCTACAAGGGCGTCTGTACCTCGGACGTCGACTGCCCCACCGCCATGCGGGCAACCTCGGGCGGCCAGGTCGTCGGCTGCAAGCCGCCCTGCGCGGCGTTCGGCGGCGACACGTACTGCTGCCGCGGCGCCTGGGCGGGCCGCGACAACTGTGTCCCCTCGAAGTGGCCGGTCGACTACACCCAGGTCTTCAAGCGGGCGGCCCCCTACGCCTACTCGTACGCCTTCGACGACGGGGCGACGATGCCGTGCAAGGGGGCCTGCTACTACAAGGTCACCTTCGGGACGACCGGCCAGTGACCGTGGTCACTCGCCTTCCGGAGTCAGCCGCAACGAGATGGAGTTGATGCAGTACCGCTGATCGGTCGGCGTCGCATACCCCTCGCCCTCGAAGACGTGCCCGAGATGCGACCCGCACCGGGCACACCGCACCTCGGTGCGCACCATCCCGTGCGAGCGGTCCTGGATCAGTTCGACCGCGTCGGTGTCCTTCGGGTCGTAGAAGCTCGGCCAGCCGCAGTGGGACTCGAACTTCTCGGTGGAGGTGAAGAGTTCGGCGCCACAGGCCCGGCAGGAGTAGACGCCCTTCGTCTTGGTGTCGGTGTACTCACCGACGAAGGCGGGCTCCGTGCCGGCCTGCCGCAGCACCGCGTACTCGGCCGGGTTCAGCTCCGCGCGCCATTCCTCGTCCGGCTTTTCGACGTCGTACGACATGAAGCTCAGCCCCTTACTTCGCGAGACGGTCCAGGATCCGCGGGCCGAGGTCTGTCACATCGCCCGCTCCCATGGTGAGAACGAGATCACCGGGCTTCGCCATTCCCGCGACGGCCTCGGGCACGTCCGCCTTGTCATGGACCGGGGTCACGTCGGCGCCCGCGGCGCGCGCGGCCTCGATGATCAGGTCGCTGGTGATGCCGGGGATCGGGTCCTCGCGGGCCGGGTAGATGTCCAGGACCAGCGACGCGTCCGCGAGGGCGAGGGACTGGCCCATCTCCTTGCCGAGTTCCTGGGTGCGGGAGAAGAGGTGGGGCTGGAAGACGACCAGCAGCCGCGCGGAGGAGGCCGCCGCGCGCATCGCCTCCAGGTCGGCGGTCATCTCCGTGGGGTGGTGGGCGTACGAGTCGATCACCTGGACGCCGGCCGCCTCGCCCTTGAGCTGGAGGCGCCGCTTCACGCCCGTGTACGCGGCGAGCGCGGGCGCCAGTTCCGCGGCCGGGATGCCCAGCGCGACGCCCGCGGCGAGAGCCGCGACCGCGTTGCTCGCGTAGTGCCGGCCGGGAACCGAGACCGTGAAGGTGAGTTCCTCGCCGCCCAGAAGGACGGTCACCTCGCTCTTGAGGCCCTGCGCGACCACCGAGAGGATGCGTACGTCGGCGTCCTCCGCCTCGCCGTACGTCACCGTCTTCACCGAGCCGGCCACCCGCCGGGTCAGCTCCCGCGCGCCCTCGTGGTCCGCCGAGATCACCAGCGTGCCGTCCGGCACGATCCGGTCGGCGAAGGTCTGGAAGGACTCGTAGATCTCTTCCATGGAGGCGTAGTTGGCGTGGTGGTCGAGCTCCACGTTGAGGACGATCGCGACCTCGGGGGCGTACTTGTGGAAGCTGCGGTCCGATTCGTCCGCTTCGGCGACGAAGATCTCGCCGTCGCCGTGCAGCGCGTTCGAACCGGGGGCGTCCAGGTCGCCGCCGATCGCGTACGACGGGTCGAGACCCAGCGTGGTCAGGGACACCGCGAGCATCGACGTCGTGGTCGTCTTGCCGTGCGTGCCGGCCACGGCGATCGGGCGCAGCCCGTCCATCAGGCGGGCCAGGGCATCCGAGCGGTGGACGACCGGGATGCCCAGCTCGGCCGCGCGCGCCAGCTCGGGGTTGTCCTTGCGGATCGCCGACGACACGACCACGCAGGTGGCGTCGTCGGCGAGGTGCTCCGCCGCATGCCCGATGTGCACGGTGGCGCCCAGGGAGCGCAGGGCGTCGGCGGTCGCGGAGTCCTTGGCGTCGCTGCCCGCGACCTTCGCCCCGCGCTGCGCGAGGATCTTGGCGATCCCCGACATCCCGGCCCCGCCGATGCCGATGAAGTGCGGTCGGTCCATGGCGGTGGGAAGGCCGGGTGCCATGCGTGTCTCCCTGTGCGTGCTGGTTCCGTACTGGTACGGCGGATGTTCAGCGGCCAGCCTATTCGGTGCCACCGACAATCACGGACACCCGCCGGCCGCTACTCCTTGCTGTGCGAGAACAGCTTCAGCACCGGTACGCCGACCTTGTGACGGGCGCGCGAGGCCCAGTCACGGTGGAAGAACTCCTCCACGTAGTGGGGATCGGTCAGCACGATCACCTCGTCCGCGCCGATCTCGTCCACGAGGGTCTTCAGCGCGTCCAGCGGGTGGTCCTCGATGAGCCGCCCCTGTGCCTCGCTGCCGGCCGCGTGCAGGGCCGTCAGGGACACCTCCAGCGCCTGCGCGCCGAGCGCCGCCGCGTCCTTGCCCTCGGGGGTCTCCCGCTCGTGTGCCGCCTCGTCGAGTTCGCCGAGGGCGACGTCGTCGATGGCCCGCAGCAGGCGGTCCGCCTGGTCGCCGCGGGGCTGGAGCAACACGTGGAAGGAGACGGTCTCGTCACCGTGCAAGGTGGTGACGAACTCCACGTCGGCGGACGTAAGGGCCTTCTCGATCATCAGTACGCTTGTGAACACCAGGCGCCCCTTCTCCTTCGAGGACCCGTGGGCCCTCTCTCCTCCGTGGGCCGTCCAGGCCCTGCGGAAACCATCCTGCCCCGTGATCGCACGGGTACTGCCGGATTTAGTGTGCCCGTCGAAAGACAAACGGAACGGATCATTCCGCCCGCTCTCAGGTCCGACGGTAACGACCGAACAGGAACCCGGCCTCTTCCAGCAGGGACACCAGTTCGAAGCGATGGGGAACCTTAACCGACGGCCCGCCGGAGATCCGCTGCGCGTCCCCCGCCACGAGCATCGGCGAGAGCGCCAGACACAGCTCGTCGAGCACCCCGGCGGCCACGAACTGCCCGAGCAGCCGCGGCCCGCCCTCGGTCAGCAGCCGGGTGTGCCCCAGGGCGGCCAGCGCCGCTACGGCCCGTGCGGGGTCGACGCCCGCGCCGTCACCGGCGACCACCACACGGGCGCCCGCCTTCTCGGCGGCCGCGATCCGGTCCGACGGCGCCTGGGCGCCCGTCAGGATCAGGGTCGGCACCAGGGGCGAGGTGAAAAGCGGAAGCGCGAAGTCCAGGTCGAGGCTCGCGGTGACGACCGCGATCACGGGAGCGGGCGTCTGTCCGGCACGCGTGCGTGCCGCCGCGAACTCCTCACGCGCGCGTGCGGGCCGATAGCCCTCCTGGCGTACCGTTTCCGCACCGACGACCACGACATCGGCCAGCGCCCTGAGGGTGCCGAAGATCCGCATGTCGGCAGCACCGGAGATGGGCTGCGAGCGGCCCTCGTGCTGACCTGCCCCGTCGAGCGTGGACACCATGTTGGCGCGCAGCCAGGGGGCGTTCCCGGCGGGGTAGGCGTACGCCTCCGCCAGCTCGGCGAGCCCCCACTCCCGGTCCGTCCCAGGCGCATCGGGGCCCCCGTTCGAGGCCTGGGCTGCTGTTTCGTCGGTCACAGGGAACAGGCGTCGCATGTCGTGCAGTGTGGCACGGCCCTTAGAGTGGTGAACCGTGTCGTCCTCCACTGCCGCCTCCGGGATCAGCCCGATAGCAGACGCGGCCCCGCTGTCCCTGTGCGCCCGTGAGCCGTTCGTCCCCGCGGACCGGCTGGTCGCCGAGATGGTGCCGCCGCCGCGCTTCGACTCGGTGCGCTTCGCCACGTACATCCCGGACCCGAACCAGCCCAGCCAGACCGAGGCGGTCGGTGTCCTGGAGACCTTCGCCGCCGGACTCGGCGGGGCGCACGCCGCCGGCACCGCCAAGCGCGGCTTCCTGGGCTTCGGCAAGGGCAAGGCCGCCAAGACGCCCGCGGGCCCCCGTGGTGTCTACCTGGACGGCGGCTACGGCGTCGGCAAGACCCACCTCCTGGCCTCCCTCTGGCACGCGACCCCGGCCGAGCCCTCGCTCAAGGCCTTCGGCACCTTCGTCGAGCTGACGAACCTGGTGGGCGCGCTCGGCTTCCAGAAGACGGTCCAGACGCTCTCCGGCCACCGCCTGCTGTGCATCGACGAGTTCGAGCTGGACGACCCGGGCGACACCGTCCTCGTGTCGAGCCTGCTCGGCAGGCTGGTCGACGCGGGCGTCGCGCTCGCCGCCACCTCCAACACCCTGCCGGGCAAGCTCGGCGAGGGCCGGTTCGCGTCCGTCGACTTCCTGCGCGAGATCCAGGGCCTGTCCGCGCACTTCCGCTCGCTGCGCATCGACGGCGACGACTACCGCCACCGCGGCCTGCCCGAGGCCCCGGCCCCGTTCTCGGACGAGCAGGTGACGAAGGCGGCGTACGCCACCGCCGGCGCCTCCCTCGACGACTTCCCGCACCTGCTGGCCCACCTCGCGAAGGTCCACCCCAGCCGCTACGGCGCCCTCACCGACGACCTGGAAGCCGTCTGCCTCACCGACGTCCAGCCGGTGCCCGACCAGTCGACCGCGCTGCGGCTCGTCGTCCTCGCGGACCGGCTCTACGACCGTGAAGTGCCCGTCCTGGCCTCGGGGTTGCCCTTCGACCAGCTGTTCAGCGAGGAGATGCTGAACGGCGGCTACCGCAAGAAGTACTTCCGCGCGATCTCCCGCCTCACCGCGCTGGCCCGGGACGCCAAGGGCCTCGTCAAAACCGCTTAGTTCACGCCAGCCCAGGCGCGGTTTTCACGCTCTCTTACATCGGAAACGCTGCGTTAACCCTGCAAACAACTTCACCGGGTTACCGTGTTACTTGACCAGCCGTTGACCTGGCCTTGGTCTGTACTAGAAACACGAACCAGCCGAAGGGGGGCGCATGTTCCGAGGTAAGACGGCTCGGACCGTCGTGACGCTCCTCACCGCCGTCCTGTTCGCTCTCCAGTTCTTCGCATCCATGGAATCCTTCGCACCCGCGCACACAGTGCGTCATGCGGAGGCCAAGACACAGCCCGGTCTCAAGCTCAGCGGCAAGGCCCTGCGCGCCGAGACGATCACGTTCCGCGACTGCGGCGCCCCCGGGACTCCCACCGTCCCGCTGCGCCTGCGCGACCGTTACCGCTCCGCCGACTGCGGTCCGGAGACACCCGAGCGCCCGCTCCTCACAGCGGACCCGGCCGCCGTACGCACGTCGGTGGCGCCCGGCACGGCGCGGCACCGCACATCGAGATCCTCAACAGCACACACTCCGGCGGCACTTCAGGTCTTCCGCTGCTGAGAGCCGGGCAGGCAGTCACTTCCCCCACGCACACTGTCATGCAAGCCCGACGCGCCCCGAGGGCGCGCCAGGAGGAGTACACACTTCATGCAGCCCCTCATCGACAACGCCCGTACGTTCGGACAACGCCCTGAGGAGTTCGCCAAACTCGCTGAAGGCCAGTCCCCGCAGGTCCTGTTCATCACCTGCTCCGACTCCAGGGTCGTCCCGGCCCTGATCACGGGCGCCCGCCCCGGCCAACTCTTCGAGCTGCGCACCGCCGGCAACATCGTCCCGCCGTACGCCTCCCAACACCCCACCAGCGAGGCGTGCACCATCGAGTACGCGGTTGAGGTTCTCGGCGTCTCCGACATCGTGGTCTGCGGCCACTCGCACTGCGGCGCCGTCGGCGCGCTGGTGCGCGGCGACGACCTGACCGCCGTACCGGCCGTGCGCGACTGGCTCACGCACGCCACTCCGCGGCCGGAAGGCGCGGTCGAGGACCCCGCCGTGTCCGAAGGCGTGCAGAGCCACGTCCTGACGCAGCTGCTCAGGCTGCGCTCGTACCCGTACATCGAGAAGAAGCTGAAGGACCGTCAACTGTCGCTGCACGCATGGTTCTACGAGGTCCACACCGGTGCCGTCCTCACGCACGACCCGGCAACCGACACCTTCAAGGCCCTGTGAGCGTCGCGATGTTGACCAAATTCCCTCATCTGCGGCAGGACTTCGCCGCTTCCCTCGTCGTGTTCCTGGTCGCGCTCCCGCTCTGCGTGGGCGTGGCCGTCGCCTCCGGTGTGCCGGCCGAACTCGGCCTGGTCACCGGCATCGTGGGCGGGCTCGTCACCGGATTCATGCGGGGCAGCAGCCTCCAGGTGTCCGGGCCCGCCGCCGGTCTGACCGTGCTGGTCTTCGAGGCGGTGCGGGAGTACGGACTGCCCGCCCTCGGAGTCATCGTGCTCACCACCGGTGTCCTTCAGATCGCCATGGGCGTCCTGAAGTTGGGGCGCTACTTCCGGGCCATCTCGGTCTCGGTCGTCGAGGGCATGCTGGCCGGTATCGGACTGGTGCTGATCGCCGGGCAGTTGTACTCGGTGGCGGGGGCGAAGGCCCCCGCCTCGGGCCTGGACAAGATAGTCGAACTGCCCGGCGCGCTCGTCGACGCCGTCGGGAGCACGAAGGCGCTGGCCTCGCTCGCGCTGGGCGCCGCCACCATCGCCGTCCTGGTGCTGTGGAAGCGGATGCCGGCCAAGGTCCGTACGGTGCCGGGTCCGTTGGCCGCCGTAGGACTGGCGACGCTCGCCGCGCTCGCCTTCGGGCTGCCGGTGGCGACCGTCGAGGTGCAGGGGCTGCTCGGTTCGTTGCAGCCGCCGCCGCTGAGCTCGTTCGGTGAGCTGGCGCATGTCGGTGTGCTGGGCACGATCGTCGCGTTCACGTTGATCGCGTCCGCCGAGTCGCTGTTCAGCGCGGCGGCAGTCGACCGCCTGCACTCCGGTCGACGCACCCAGTACGACAAGGAGTTGGTGGCGCAGGGCGCGGGCAACGCGCTGTGCGGGATGCTCGGCGCGCTGCCGATGACCGCGGTGATCGTGCGCAGTGCGGCGAACGTGCAGGCGGGCGCGCGGACGAAGGCGTCCCGGGTGCTGCACGGCGTATGGCTGCTGCTGTTCGCCGCCCTGCTGCCGAACGTCCTCGCGTACATCCCGATCCCGGCCCTGGCGGGCATCCTGGTGCACGCCGGTGCCAAGCTGATCCCGGTCCGGGAGATCGCGTCGCTGTGGCGCGAGCACCGGGGCGAGGCGCTGATCCTGGTCGTCACGGCCCTGTCGATCGTCGCGGTCAGCATGTTCGAGGGCGTCCTCATCGGCCTCGCGCTGGCCGTCGCGAAGACGGCGTGGGAGGCCTCGCACATCAAGCTGGAGGTCGTCGACAAGGGCGCGGGCCCGGTGCAGGCGTACCTGTCGGGCAACGCGACCTTCCTGCGGCTGCCGAAGATCCTCGACAGCCTGGAGGCGCTCCCCCAGGACCGGCCGGTCGAACTGCACCTCTCCGGCCTGCACCACCTCGACCACGCCTGCCGTACGGCCCTGGAGAACTGGGCGGAGCGGCACAGCGCGGCCGGTACCGAGCCGGTGAAGGTCACGGCGATCGAGGTCACAGCCGTGAAGTAGCGGCGGCGGTGCCTGCTCCGGAGTGATCGTGGCCCCGGAGCAGGCACCGGGCATACCCTTGCAGGAGCAGACAAAGCGACCTCTCCGCAAGGAGGTCAGGATGCTCCAGGAACTGCTGGTGGCGGGCGCGGCGGCCGGTTCCGCGTGCGTGGTGTACGTCGCCGCGGCGGCCAGGGTCGTCAAGCAGTACGAGCGCGGGGTCGTCTTCCGCCTCGGGCGGGTGGCCGGCGAGGTGCGGGCACCCGGCTTCACGATGGTCGTCCCGTTCGTGGACAAGCTCCGCAAGGTCAACATGCAGATCGTGACGATGCCGGTGCCCGCACAGGAGGGCATCACCCGCGACAACGTGACGGTCCGGGTGGACGCGGTCGTCTATTTCAAGGTCGTCAACGCGGCCGACGCGATCGTCACGGTCGAGGACTACCGCTTCGCGGTCTCACAGATGGCCCAGACGTCACTGCGGTCGATCATCGGCAAGAGCGACCTCGACGATCTGCTCTCCAGTCGCGAAAAGCTCAACCAGGGGCTGGAGTTGATGATCGACAGCCCGGCCGTCGGCTGGGGTGTGCAGATCGACCGGGTCGAGATCAAGGACGTGTCGCTGCCCGAGACGATGAAGCGGTCGATGGCGCGGCAGGCCGAGGCCGACCGCGAACGCCGGGCCCGGATCATCAACGCGGACGCCGAGTTGCAGGCCTCGAAGAAACTCGCCGAGGCCGCCGAGCAGATGTCCGAACAGCCCGCCGCACTCCAACTCCGCCTGCTGCAAACGGTGGTGGCGGTCGCGGCCGAGAAGAACTCGACGCTGGTGCTCCCCTTCCCGGTCGAACTGCTGCGCTTCCTGGAGCGGGCACAACCTCAACAACCGCCTCCGGCCGCGCCGCCGCCCGGCGTCGAGCAGTAACTCGCCGTCCTGCGCCCGGAGTTCACGATCGCCGTCGCCGGCCGCGGGCGGGACGGGGGTGGTTCGTCCGCGCCCGGCACCCCCCCCAGCGAATCGCGGTCACGAGTACGGGTACGGGTACGGCACGTTCCCGCGCGACGGCGAGCAGGTGACACCGCCAGCGGCCTGCGCGGGCGGGCCGGCGAACCGCTCCTACCCCGACGACGACGCACGACACACCTCGCGTCGGGCACGCCGACCGGCCGTCACCGTCGCCGTCACCGTCGCTGACTGGCGGGCCCCGCCCCCGCGCCGGAGGATCGAGGGAGCCGACCGAAGGGGTGTCCCATGACCAAGAAGGGCGCGAAGCGCGAGAACGGGAAGAAGAGCAGGCCGCCCGCCCTCACCGAGCTGCTGCGCGTTCCCGCCGGCCGACCGGTCGACCTCTCCTCCTACGACGCCACGGCCACCCCCGGCGGCCCCGCCGACAAGGCCGCCGGCCTCAAGGACACCGCCCGGATGGGCGAAGACCTGGCCGACCTGCAGGAACGCCTGTGGGCGGCGAGCACGGCCGGCGACGGGCGCCGCCTGCTCCTGGTCCTCCAGGGCATGGACACCAGCGGCAAGGGCGGCACGGTCAAGCACGTCATCGGCCTGTTCAACCCCTCCGGCTGCCGGATCAGCGCCTTCAAGGCACCCACACCGGAGGAGCGGAAGCACGACTTCCTCTGGCGGATCAGGCGGGCCCTCCCGCACCCCGGCGAGATCGGCATCTTCGACCGCTCCCACTACGAGGACGTCCTCATCGGCCGCGTCCGCGAACTCGCCCCGCACCGCGAGATCAACGACCGCTACACCCAGATCAACCGCTTCGAGAAATCCCTCACCGACGACGGCGTGACCGTCGTCAAGTGCTTCCTCCACATCTCCTACGACCAGCAACAGCGCCGCCTGCTCGAACGGCTCGACAACCCGGACAAGCACTGGAAGTTCAACCCCGGCGACATCGCGGAACGCGCGCTCTGGCCCGCGTACCAGCAGGCGTACGAGATCGCCCTCGACCGCTGCTCCACGCCGGAGGCCCCCTGGTACCTGGTCCCGGCCGACCGCAAGTGGTACCGCAACTGGGCGATCAGCCGCCTGCTCCTGGAACACCTGACGGCACTGGATCCGCAGTACCCGAAGGCGGACTTCGACGTGGCCAAGTGCCGGGAGCAGCTGCTGAGTTCGGGCTGAGCGGGGACCGGTACGGTGCGTCCATGGCATGGGACGGACCGACGTACCGGATGGTGGACGGGGAGCGGATCGACGGGGTGTGGTGTCACGTCTGGCGACGGCACGACCTCGGCACGAAGTACTACGTCGACGATCTCGTCGTGTACGCCGACGGAAGCGTCTCCTGCGGCGCCGAGGACCTGCCCGGCCTGAAGAAACACCTGGACACGGGCCGGTTGGCGCTGACGCCTCCCGACGCTCCCGTCAAGCTGGATGAGCGGTCGAAGTGGGAGTCCCGGTGGGGCGAGCCGCGTACTCAGGAGAGTTTTCTGCTGGAAGTCGCCGACCGGGTCGAGGAGTTGAACGGCCGGCCGACCGCCGCACGGCGCTGTTGGGACGCCGCGGGGCGCTACGCCCGGGAGCCGAGCGAGGCGAACCGGGAGCTGTTGCGGGCGGCGTATCTCGCCGTACCGCAGCATCTGCGCATCTACGTGCTCGGCGACATGGACCTCCTGGACCGTCCACTGCGGATCCTCCTCACCGACGTGCGCACGCATGTCGACGGGGACGGCCCCCTGGTGACCACGGAGATGCACGAGAGTGGGCTGGAGTACTTCCGCCGCCAGGCTGAGGCGATCGCGGCGGCCGAGCGGCAGCGGGCCGCGCTCCACGCCGACGACCCGGTCACGGCCGGGCGGGCGACCGTCATCTCGCACCAGACCGTCTACCCGCGGGGCCGGCCGGCCGAGCCGGACCTGTTCGTGCTGCGGAACGACTTCCCCGCGCCCATCGCCTACGACGGCGAGACGTACCCGTCCGTCCTGCACGGTTACTGGGCCCTGTCCGCGGCCGACCCCGCCGACCGTGCCCGTATCCGCGAGGCGCCCGCCGGCCGGGACGCACAGGAGCTGGGCGGTCAAGTCGCACGGCGGGACGGCTGGACCGGGCTGCGGCTCGCGGTGATGGCCGGGCTGCTGCGGGCCAAGTTCACCCAGCATCCGGAACTCGCGGCGGTCCTGCTCGGCACGGAGGACGCGCGCATCGGCTACACCGGCTACTCGGACGCGCCGTTCTGGCTCCACGCCCGCGACGACCGGGGGCGCAACTGGGTGGGCCGGCTGCTGGAGCTGGTGCGGTCGGAACTCGTGCTGGCGCGAGAGACGTAGGGAATCCGCCGGACCCACGGAATCCGCCGGACGCGGGGAGCCCAGAGGACGCAGGGACGCAGGGGACCCAAGCGGTGCATATAACCGAATAATCCCTTTCGCTACGTTACGTTCGCTCGGTGACCATTCGAGTACGACGAGTCGCCGCCGCCTGTGCACTCGGCGCCGCGCTCACCGCCTGCGGGGCCCCCTCGGCGCCCCACGCCAGCCGTCCGGCGCCCAGCGCGCCCACCGCCGCCGTCTCGCGGCCGCCCACTCTCGCGCCCGGCCCCGCCGGTCTGACCCCGGTCTTCAAGAACGGTCCACGAGTGGACGGCAAGACCGTCGCGCTGACCTTCGACGCCGACATGACCGCCGATGAGGGGCCGCGCGCGGCGGCGGGCGAGCACTTCGACAATCCGCGGCTCATCGCCACGCTGCGCACACTGAAGGTGCCGGCGACCGTGTTCATGACGGGCCGGTGGGCCGACGAGTACCCGGCCGAGGCCCGCGCCATCGGACGGGACCCGCAGTTCGAGATCGCCAACCACTCCTACAGCCACTACGCCTTCACCGGCGACTGCTACGGCCTGCCGACCGTCGCCCCGGACCGGATGAAGGCCGATGTGGAGCGGGCGTACACCGCTTTCAAGAAGGCGGGCGTGCCGAACGCGATGCCGTACTTCCGCTTCCCCGGCGGGTGTTACGACCGGCAGGCGCTGAAGACGCTGAGCGCGGTCGGTGTCACGGCGGTGCAGTGGGACGTGGTGAGCGGCGACGCGTTCGCGACGGACTCGGACGCCGTGGCCCAGCAGGTGCTGGAGGGTGTGAAGCCCGGCTCGGTCGTCGTCATGCACTGCACGCGCAGCGCCGCCCCGGCGACCGAACGGGCCGTCCGCACGATCGTGCCCGAGCTGCGGAAGAAGGGGTACCGGTTCGTCAAGGTCTCCGAGCTGATCGGGGCCACGGACCGGCACCGCTGAGGTCGGCTGAAGTTGGCGCGCTCCTCTTACGCTGGTCCCATGAGCGACGAAGAGCCGGCGCCGGCGTACGCGGAGTGTGTGCTGTGCCAGGAACCGACCGAGTACCCGGAGTCGTACAAGGGGATCACGCTGTGCCCCGTCTGCGAGTGGCAGGAGGCACAGCGCACCGCCTGTTCAGGGTGAACGGCGGGAGGTGAGTGCGCAGGTCACGGCGGTCGCGGCCGCCGTGACCAGGGCGGCCCCGGCCAGGGGCAGCAGCGGCACCGGAACCGTGCCGGACCGCGAGCCGGTGACCAGACCGCTGACGGCCGCCTGCGCCGGGGAACCGGTCACCACCACGGACAGCAGCGCCGCCAGCAGCATCGCCGGCACCGCGCGGCCCGGTGAGCGCAGCAACGGCCAGTTGGTGAGCGCGCCGACCGCCGTGCCGAGCAGGGCGCAGGCCAGGGTCGCGAGCAGGCCGGCCGCGCCGGCCGCGGGGAGCGGCACCCGGGTGCGGTGATCGGCGCTCGCCGGGTCGCTGATCAGCGTGACGACGAGGGTCGCCACCGTGCCGAGCACGGCCGCGGTGATCAGCGCGACCAGCAGACAGGCGAGGTGCGCCCGCGCGGGTCCGACCGCCGCCGCGACACAACTGCGCGCCGCGGGCGGCTCGTTGGTCGTACAGATCCGCACCAGCCAGGCCGCTACGGGGAGCAGGGCCGCGGCCGTGTAACCGAGCGAGTCGAGCACCGGCTGGCCGCCCTGGACGCCGATGCCCAGGAACGCGACGTACAGGATGAACGGCGGGAGCCAGCGCTGCGAGCGCAGGAGAAGGGCGGCCTGGTAGCGCAGGAGGGCCGTCATCGCGGTCATCACGGTCACCGGGGGCTTTCGTCGTCGAGGGGGAGGTCCGCACGCTGGTTCAGGCTGACCACGTGCCAGGGCGGGCGGGCCGCGAGCAGGGCGCGGAGCAGGACGTCCGAGTGGGAGGCGGGGACGGTGAGGCGGTACGTGCCCGGGGTGATCTCCATGGACGAGGTGAGCAACTGGCCCGTCCCAGCCGGGAGTTGGCCTCCCGGCGGGCCCTGGACGTCCAGCGCGACCTGCGGTCCGGACGGTGAAGTGGGCTTGCCCGTACGGAGGTTGAGGGTTCCGTCCGTGACCGTGTACGTCGCGTCGGGTGCCCCCGCGAGGCGGCGCGGGTCGTGGTCGACGAAGACGACGGTTCCGCCGGCCGCCGTGCGTTCCGCTACGGCCCGTTCCAACTCCGCCCTCGCGTCCTCGTCCAGGCCGGTCCACGCCTCGTCCAGGACCAGCAACTCCGGCTCGGCGAGCAGGGCCTGGGCTACGGCGACCTTCTGGCTGCTGCCCTTCGAGAGGCGGGTCATGGGGGTGCGGGCGTATGCGCCGGCGCCGAAGCGGTCCAGCCACTCGGCGGCGGAGCGGGCTGCCGTCGTACGGGAGAGGCCGTGCACCGTGCCTAGGTGGGTGAGGTACGCCTCGGCGGTGAACGGGAGTGCCTGGGGGAAGCGTTCGGGGACGTATGCCGTGCGGGGGCGGCCGGTGATCTTGCCTTCGGTGGGGGCGTCTATGCGGGCGAGTAGGCGGAGGAGGGTGGACTTGCCGGTGCCGTTGGGGCCGTCTACGCGGGTGAGGGTTCCGGGCGCCAATTCCAGGTTTACGGCGCGGAGGATCCAGGGGCCGTGGATTCCGTAGCGGCGGCCGACGTTGTTCAGCCGTAGATCGCTTCGCATCGGGGCATTCTCTCGCAGGAGAGGTCGGGTGAACATGTCGTTCGGCGACTGCGGGTTCGTTGTGGCTGGTCGCGCAGTTCCCCGCGCCCCTTGGGTGGGTCCCCCATGGCGGTGCTTTCAAGAGCCGCTCCTTTGCCTGGCAGACTGGAGGCTGTGACCAGTGATTCCACCGTTTCCGGCGGCGATGTCGACCCGTTTCGTAATGAGCCCACCGTGCGCGACGAGGCTCCGCAGTTCGTGCTGCCCCTTGTTGTGCGGATCGAGCGGGATGCTCCCCCGGCTCGTACGGACGCGCTGGAGACCGCTGCCCGGGCCGTGTTGACGATCCTCAGTGATGAGCGGGCCGTCGGGGACGGGGAGTGGGCGCAGGTCATGCGGGACTGGCAGGACGCGCGCATCCGGAAGGTGGTCCGGCGGGCACGCGGGGCGGAGTGGCTGCGGGCCGAGGCGCTGCCGGGCATCACCGTGACCGGCAAGTCCGCGGAGGTACGGGTCTTCCCGCCCGTACCGCTCGACGGCTGGCCCAAGGACCTGGCCCGGCTCCAGGTCTCCGGCACCGACCTCGACGACCCCGAACCGCCGGCCGACGCGGACCCCACGGCACCGGTGCTCTGGCTGAACCCCGACCTCGACATGTCCGCCGGCAAGACCATGGCCCAGACCGGCCACGGTGCCCAACTGGCCTGGTGGGAACTGTCGGACGAGGACCGGACCGCCTGGCGCCAGGCGGGCTTCCCCCTCTCCGTCCGCACCGCCGCCCCCGCCCAGTGGGCCGAACTCACCGGCAGCGGGCTGCCGTTGGTCCGGGACGCCGGCTTCACCGAGGTCGTGCCGGGCTCGGCGACCGTCGTGGCGGAGCATCCGGCGCTGCGGCGACGAGGCTGAGCCGACGCGCCCGAAGCGCCTGAAGCGCCCGCGCCGACCGTCGAGGAAGTCGTACGGCCGTATCGGCGGCCTGCCCAGCCGTGTCGGAGCCTGCCCGGCCGGGGCAACGGCCGGTCGGCCGACGCCCCTTCGGGGCCGCGCGGTCTTCGTCCGCCCGCTCAACTCGGCGCCGCCGCCCCCTCCTACTCCTCGTCCTCGTCCTCGGGTGCCGCCTGCGCTGCCCGGGATCTGGCGTCGCGGCGGTCCAGCCGGCTCAGCACCGGAACCGTCATGACCGTGGTGACCAGGGCGACAAGGACGAGCGCGGTGAACAGCTCCTCGCTGACGATGCCGGCCGACAGCCCGATGTTGAGCGCGATCAGCTGCATGAGACCGCGGGCGTTCATCAGGGCGCCGACCCCGACGGCCACCGGGCCGGGTTCGCCGCGCAGCCGGGCGGCGGCCCAGCAGCCACCGAACTTGCCGACCACCGCCACGACGACCGCGGCCGCCCCGAACAGCAGCACGGGCGGGTCGGAGAAGACGTCGAACCGGGTGTTCAGGCCGGAGTAGGTGAAGAACATCGGCACGAACACCACCTGGGTGACGGACTGGGTGGTCCGCACCAGCCGTTCGGACGCCTCGCCGCGCGGCATGGCCATCCCCACGCAGAACGCCCCGAACACGGAGTACAGGCCGCTGATGTCCGTGAACCAGGCCGCGCAGAACAGCGGGGCGACCGTGAAGAGGAGGCGGGTGTCGTCGCCGAGGCCCGGGCGGTTCACGATCCAGGCCGGCGACGCGTCGTGGCCGGGCGCTGTTCCTGCGAGGTGTCGTTCGTGAGCCAGGGTGCCCTGGTCACGGGCGGCCGGGTGAGGTGCGCGTCAGCGGTGGCGGGCCGGGCGATCAGCCGGTCAGCCGGTCAGCCGGAACGGTCGCGCCTAGCTGGCGGGCGGAGCGATTCAGGAAAGGTCGCTGTGGCGGCCGGGGACAGCGCAACTGGGCGTTCTGGCAGGGGCATTGGCAGACCCTCCAACAGATTTCCCGTTGAAAACCCAATGAGCACGTTAGTGACGAGCTGTGGACGCGGGCAACAGCGGCACCGGGATGACAGCAATCCGACAGGTACCCCGGGCAACTTCCGCTCCCCGGGCGGAGATTAACGCCGGTGGCAACCGCACGGCCGACCTGGACTACCCCTGCCGGCTGTCGACGGCCCCGGGTCCGGCCGGAGCGGGCCGGGTCCACGGGATCAGTGCCGGAACGCGGGCGCGATACGCCTCGTAAGCCGCCCCGAACTGCCCGGCCATCATCCCGTCCTCTATGCGCACCCGGCGCAGCAGCCAAGGCACAGCCACGGCCAGGAACACGATCCACACACCGAAACCGCAGGCCAGCATCCCGCCGAAGACCAGCCCCAGGAGCCCGGTGTAGATCGGGTGCCGCACTATTCGGTACGGGCCCTCGGTGCGCAGTTCGTGGTGTTCGTGGACCAGCGGGATGCTGGCCCACATGACGCCCAGCACCCAACGGGCCCACAGCAGCAGACCGGTAGAGGCCACGGCGAGCACCGCGCCCAGGATCGCGAGCTCGGGCTGCCAGTACTGGAGGTGGTGCCAGAAGGAGTCCGGAGTGTGGTTGACCAGTAGGGAGAACGCGCAGCACCCTGCGATCAGCAGAGCCCGTTGCGGCAGGGTTCGGCGCAGGCCCTGCGCCCAGCCCCGGGACCCGGCCTCGCCCTTCACGCCGAAGTAGACGGCGCCCGCGATCCAGGCCACGACGAAGATCGCGGCGCAGATGCCGGTGAGAGCGACGAGTGCGGAATGTAGTGAGCCCATGGCACAAGGCTGCGCCCCGACCCGCGTCGATCACCACCACCCACGGGCTGATTCAGCGGCTCCACCCTCGGGTGGAGATCCATGACGCACGGTTGAAGTGACTCAGATCACGACGGATCGTGGCATCGGGCAGCCCTGCCGCAGCGTCCCCCTTCTGAAAGTCCGCGAGGGGGAACCGACAGTGCACCGTGGCTACATGTGGGTCGACCGCGAGCTGGCCCGGATGGACCCGGACACCGACTGGGAGCGCATGATCTCGCTCTACGTCGGCCACCGCGTCCCCGAGTTCGCGCTGGCGATGATGGTCTATCCGGGCACCATGCGCATGATGCAGCCGGGCTTCGGAGCCGCCACCCTGGCCCACACCGGGAAGCTGGAGACGCGACCCCGACGGCGCTTCGAGGACGGCAACAAGTTCCTGATGGCCTGGATGGTGGACGGGTTGTCGAGCGCTGCGGGCCGCGAGGCCGCCGAGCGGCTCAACCGCATCCACCTCGCCGTCTCCCGCGGAACGCCTCACCTGCCCGGCAACTTCGACGACGTCGACGACTTCGTCTATCCCCTGGTCCTGCTGGCCACGTCCGCCGACCGTCTCCAGACCTCGCTCGGCCTGCCGGGTACGAGCGAGAACATGAGGATCGCCTGGCATCGCTGGGCGCAGACCCTCTTCCGCCTCCTGGTGCGCGAGTCCGGCCCGCTGGCCGACGAGGCCTTCCCGGAGGACTGGGACGCGATGACGGAATTCGCCCTGAAGTTTGAGTCCCGGCCGTACGAGGAGACGGAGTCCGGCCACCGGGTGGCGACCGCGATGATGGAGTTCTTCGCTGAGTACTGGTTCCCCACCCCCTTACGGGCGTTCGGCAGGGACCTGACCCGGTATCTCGCCGGTGAGCGAGTCTGCCGGCTCCATCGGATCGGCTGGCTCTCCCCTCGCCGCGAGCGTGCCGTCCGCGTCTTCCTGAAGTGCGCGTTCCTCGCCCAGCGTCTGCTGCCCGACTACCGCAGGCCGCTTCCCCAGCGGCTACGGCAGACCCGGCGCGGGCCGTCCGCCGGCAGCACTCCCTGAGGGTGAGGCGCCTCAACTACCCAGCATCTTCAAGGTCCTTCGATGCCACACCAACGGGCTCCTCTCCTCGTCGGACCGCATCGCGAGCACCCGCAGCACGATGATGTCGTGGTCGCCGGCCGGATAGCTGTGCTCGACGGTGCACTCCAGCCACACCGGTGCGCCGTCGAGGAAGATCGCGCCGGATTCCGCCTCCACCGTGCGCAGGTCGGTGAAGCGGCCCGCCTTGCTGCGCGAGCCGAGTTGGCGGGCCTTGTCGCTGTGGCCCTCGCCCAGGACGGAGACTCCGATGGCCTGCGCACGGGACAGCAACGGCCAGGTGGTCGAGGTGTGTTGGGCAGCGAAGGAGACCATGGGCGGGTTGTGGGAGACGCCGACCGCGAACGACGAGACGATCATGACGGTCGGATCGCCGTGGACGCGTGCGGAGAGGGCCGCGACGCCCGACGGGAACCCGGAGAACGCACTCGTGATCTCCCCGGGGTCCGAGGTGATGCCGTCCAGATTCTCCAGGCCTTCCATGGCCGTCATCGTGCAACCCCCGTCTGCATTACGCCTCATGAGGCCTCATCAGGCTTCATCACGCGACTCCTGTGGGTAGTTGTGGCGCGGCGGACACCGCGAGGGGTCCGCTGCCGGGAGGCTCGGTACGGAGAAGTGCGCACGCGAGGAGACAGAGCACTCCGACCGCCGCGAGCCCGCCCAGCGTCGTCGCGTAGCCGTGCCCGGCCAGCAGAACCGCGCACACCGCGCTGCCCAGCACAGCGCCGAGTTGCTTCATGGCGTTGAAGGTTCCGGACGCCGCCCCGACCTCGTCCGGGCCGACCGAGGTCACCGCCGCGATCGAAAGAGGCGACCAGACAAAGGAGTTGGCCACTCCGTACACCGCGAAGGTCGCGGTCAGCGCGGCGATCGGGGCGTCCGTCGCGACGAGCACCGCCGACGTCCCGATGGACAGGACGAGGGCGCCGGAACCGATGACGGCGACCGCGCGGGACCCGATCCCGTTGTTGAGCCGGGCCGACACCGGAGCCCCCAACAGGCAGACCACGCCCATCGGTACGAGGGTGAGGGCGGCCGCGCCCGCGTCGAGCCCGCGCTCCCGCTGGAGGTACAGCATCAGCGGGATCATCGCCGACCCGGAGCAGAAGGCCGCCGCGGCACCGGCCCAGGCCGCGACGACGAACCCCCGCCTGCGCAGCAACTCGACCGGCACCAGGGCACGTTGACCGTCCCGGCGCTGGAACCACACCACACCCGCGACGACCACCACACCCACGACGACGAGCAACCACCGTGGCACGCCCAGCACTTCACCACGCGCCGCGTCCGTGCCCTGGATGCCGATCACCAGCGCGCCGACACCGCTCGCGTTCGCGCAGATCGCCCACACGGGGATGCGCGCCTCCTGTCGCGGCAGGACCGGTACGAACACGGCCACGGCCACCAACGCGCCGACGCCGACAGGAACGTTGACCCAGAACACCGCCGGCCAGCCCCCGGCGGCGACAAGGAAACCGCCCAGCAGCGGTCCGACGGCCACCGCGGCTCCGCCGACCGCGCCCCAGACCCCTAGTGCCACGGCGAGCCGCGGCGGCCGGAACAGCGCCTTGATCAGGGTCAGGCACTGCGGTGTCATCAGCGCGGCACCGATGCCCTGCACCACCCGCCATGCGACAAGTGCCGTGATGGAGGCGGCGGTTGCGCACAGCAGCGACCCGAGCGTGAAGGCCGCAAGCCCGACCAGGTGGACGCGCCGGTGACCGTAGCGATCCCCCAGTCGTCCCGCGACGACCAACGGCACCGCGTAGGCGATGAGATAGCCGCTGTTGACCCACATCGCGGCGGTCTCGTCGGCGTGCAGTCCGCTGATCAGGGACGGCAGCGCGACCGAGGTGATCGTGCTGTCCAGCAGGAGCATGAAGAAGCCGGTGCAGAGGCTGCCGAGTGCGAACCAGTCGCGCCGCACGCCCGCACCCACGTCCCCATCCCCGCCCGCACCCGCACCCGCACCCGGCGCAGGCATCTCAAACTGCCAGGTTCTCGCGGAGAGTCGGCCCCTGGTACGGCGGCGCGAGCGCACCGCGGCGGCGCAGTTCGGGCAGCAGCAGTTCGCTGATCCCGGCGAAGCCGGAGGGCATGGCCAGCGGGCTGGAGAACATGAAGCCGCCGCGCGATCCGGTCGCGGCGAAGTTCTCCTCCAACGCGTCGGCCACGGTGGCCGGGTCGCCGACCACACTGTGGTCCAGGCCCGTCGCCCGCCCCCGTCCGTGCGCGAAGAACTCGCTGCGGCTCATGGTGTGGTCCGCGCCGAACTCCGCGACGAGCGAGCCGACGATCCCCGCGGGACTCGCGTTGGCCGCCGCCAACTCGTCGCGCAGTTCACCCAGTTGGAAAGATGCCGGAAGCGTCGAGAAGTCGTAACCGGCGTTGTGCGACAGGTAGGTGGCGACGGCCTCCTCGTTCCAGAACTCGTGCACCGCCTCGCAGCGTGCCAGCGCCTCGGCCTTCGTACGGCCGACGATCACCTGGGTCGCCCACAGGATGCCCACGTGTTCCGGGTCCCGCCCCTCGGCCAGGAGCGCCTCGTCGAGCAGCTTCCGGTGGCGCTGCTGGCCGGCGAGGTTGCCGCCGAAGCCGAAGACGAGGTCGGCGAAGCGGGCCGAAGCGGCGATGCCCCGGGGCGAGTTGCCCGCCTGGACGATGAGCGGGTGGTACTGCGGGCCGGGTACGGACGCGAGCGGACCCTTGACGGTGAAGAAGATCCCGTCGTGGTCGATGGGGTGCACCTTCTCGGGGTCGGCGAACCGGCCCGTGCTCCGGTCGCGGACGATGGCGTCCGGCGCGACGGAGTCCCACAACGCCCGGCAGACGTCGACGAATTCCTCCATCCGCTCGTAGCGCAGGTCGTGGTCCATCAGCTCGGCGAACCCGTAGTTGGCCGCGTCGGCGCCGCGTGTGGAGGCGACCACGTTGAACGCGATCCGGCCGCCGGTCACATGGTCGAGCGAGTTCAACAGCCGGGCCACGTAGAAGGGATGCATGAACGTCGAGGAGTACGTCAGCCCGAAGCCGACCTTCTCCGTCACCGTGGACATCGCGGCGATCACCGGCGCCATGTCGTGGCGCGGCCACTGGATGCCCCACTCCACGGCCGGTGCGATGCTGCCCCGCCAGGTGCTGGGGATGCCGCTGCCGTCACCGAAGAACAGCAGGCCCACGCCCGCGCGTTCGGCGGTCTGCGCCAGCTCCATGAACATACGGACGTCCGGGAAGTCCCGCCCGATCCAGGAGCCCTGTCGAGCCCAGGCGCCTTCGGTGTGGGTGAAGGAGAGGTCGTAGCCGATGTGCATTCCGGTCATCGCGCGGCCTTCTTCCACAGCTCGGCCACTTCGTCCGCGTCGCTCAACACGGCGACGTTCAGGCCCAGTTGGAACAGGGCGGCGGCGTTGACGTGGTGGTCATAGGCGGTCGTCGCGTCCTGCGGTACGACGACGGGCCAGTCGAGTTGGACGGCGTCCTGGGCGGTGGCGTACACGCAGCACTCGCTGGTCAGGCCGACGACGGTGAGCCAGTCGTGGCCGGCGGCGCGCAGCCGCGCGTCGAGATCGGTGCCGAGGAAGCCGCTGTAGCCGCGCTTGACGACCCGCGACTCCCCCTCCTCCGGCCGCATTCGATACCACTCGGCGCCGGGTGTGCCGACGCGGCACGGCTCGTCCGGGCTCATGGGTGCGGCGTAGTCGCCCTCGCGCAGCCAGTTGCTCGACCGCCACGGCCGCGCCGGGTCGCTGCCCAACTCCACCCAGACGACCGGCACTTCGGCGGCGCGCGCGGTGTCGACGAGCTCGGCGATCCGGGTGACCGTCCGGTCGAGGGTTGCCAGCGCCGTGTCCGTCAGGCCGTACGCCCCCAGTCGGTCCGGATCGGCGAAGTCGCGTTGTACGTCGACCACGACGAGCGCGGGCCTGCTGAACGCCCCCGCGAGCTGGGCGAGTTGTCTGTCCCGCAGGTCGGACATCAGGCCGCCACCTCGTCGCGGGCGCGCAGTTCGGGCAGCACGGTCTCGCCGAACAGCAGCATGTCCTCGTCGTACTCCGGGAAGATCAGCATGAGTCCGTCGAGGTCGGCCTCCCGCACGATGTACTCGATGTGCTCGGTGACCGTACGGGTCGAACCGGCGACGTACGGCGTCTGGAAGGCCGCCTCCCCGTTGGCGCCGTCGGCCCACGCGCGGGCCTGGTCCGCGGGGACGCCCCAGGTGTGCCGCATATGGGCGAGGGCCTCGCGGTCTACGCCCGCGCCCCACTCCTTCACCTTCTTGACGGCCAGTTCGTCGGTGTCGTCCTGGACGACGGTGAGCATCGAATACGTCTTGCAGGCACGGCCGTTGGCCTTCGCCCGTGCGTGCACATCGGCGGAGAGCGACCGCATGTCGTCGAGGCTGTCGGCGGCGAGGAAGGCACCGTCGGCGTACCGGGCCTGGAACCGCCGCGCGTCCTCGGACCGGCCCGCGCTGATGATGGTCGGCCGGGTCGCCGGATGCGGACGGGACTCGCAGTCGACGAGGTCGAAGTACGGGGTGCGCATGGTGACCGAGTCCTCGGTCCACAGCCGGGTGACCGCCTCCGCCCACAGCTCCGTCATCCGGTAACGGTCCTCGTGGCTCAACTCCGGGTCCCAGTCCCCGAATTGCTCGAACTCCCCCGCGTACGAACCGTTCACGATGTTCATCCCGGCGCGGCCACCGGAAATGTCCTGAAGGGTGGTGAGCATCTTCGCCGCGACGGCGGGATTGTGGATATTCGCGTGCAGGGTCGCCCAGATCTTGACCCGGCTGGTCGCCTCGGCGAGCGCCGCCATCATCGTCATCGACTCCAGCGAGCGGCCCCAGTGGTCCGTACTCCCGCCGAAACCACGCCACTTGGCCATCGACATCACGAAGTCGAGCCCGATGCTCTCCGCGTGCACGGCGGCACGCTTGTTGTACGCGTAGGTCGCCTCGGGATGAGGCGCGGTGGTGGACAGCATCCAGCCGCCGTTCCCGATGGGAAGGAAGATTCCATACTCTTTCGCGGACACGTCACGCGCCTTTCTACGGCTCTGCGGGTCTCTTGCGTTGTTACGGCGCGGGCCAGACGAGCTTGTCGCCGCTGTAGATGTCCTTGACGAAGGACGTGTCGAACCACCCGGTCGCCTTGGCGGCGGTCACACTGCTCGGCACGATCTTGAACTGGTGCAGCATGGCGACGAGTTGGGCCACGTTGTCGGGGTCGACACCGCCCAGCGGCTGTCCGGGCGTCGGGTTCTCCTTGACGACCTGCGTCTCGGTCTTCCAGATCGTCGCGTTCAGCTTCTTGTCGTAGGTCGGGCCGGACAACTTGGCCGCGTAGCCGACGCATTCGCTGATGTGCGCCTCACTGGCGGAGCAGTACTCGTACGCGTGCAGCGCGGCCCGCAGAATGTCCTCGACGGCGTGCGGATGCGCCTTGGCGAAGGCCGGGTTGACCGCCATCGCGCCGATCGAGCTCGGGATCTTGTAGTCGACCGGCTTCCACACGGTGACGTCCTTGCCGGCCGCCTTCAGCTGGTTCGGCTCGTTGGAGACGAACCCGGTGAGCGCTTCGAGGCCGCCCTGCTTGCGAGGCAGCACGGAGGGGTCGTATCCCTCCTTGACCAGCTTGAGCGAGTCCCACTTGACCCCGGCCTTGACCAGCATCGCCTCGACGGTGGCGGGGACGTACCCCTTGTGCCCGACCACCTTCCCGTCGAGCTGGGTCAGCTTGGTGATGTCCTTGTTCGTCATCAGAATGTCGAGCCCGGCATTCGAGTACGAGGAAATCCCCTTGATGTCAATGCCGTTGGCCTGCGCCTGGATCAGGTCCTGCTCGGAGATCGCGGACACAGTCGCCTGTCCACCGGCGAGCAACTTGGTGTTCTGCGCGGTGTCGCCGCTGCCCGGCTTGAGATCGACGGTGAGGCAAAGGTCCTTGAAATACCCCAACTTGGCGGCGGCGATGTATTCGAGGATCGAGACGGAGGACTGGAACTGGTACCCGGAGAGATACGTGATCTTCCCGGCGGCCTTGTTCTCGGCACACCGCTTCGCGGAAATCGCGGAACCTGCCGAGCCCGCGGAGGTGCTGTCGTCCGAGCCGGAGCCACATCCTGCGACTCCGAGCACCAACACGGCGGCGACGAGGGTGGATCTGGTGAGGCGATAGCGAGACATGGGTGACTCCAAACTGGCTGAAGAGCCGGTGAATTGATGAACGAGGGCCCAGGCAGGCACCCCTTCAGGGGCGCGGGGAACTGCGCGACCAGCCCCCACCGGCCCGCAGCCAAATGACGACCGAGCCGCGCAGCGCTTAGTCCTGATTGCTGTCGTGCCAATGCAGCACGCGCCGCTCAACGACAGTCACCGCGAGCAACAACAGCACGCCCATAAGCGCAAGCACGAAGATCGAGGCGTAAACAACTGGGAGTTGATTCATGGAGGAGGCCACACTGATCGCGGTGCCCAATCCCCCCGTGGACCCCGACGCCGACATCTCCGCCACCACCGCCCCGATGATCGACAGCGGAAAGACGATACGCAGCGCGGCAAAGAGATACGGCAACGCATTCGGCACACGCACATGCCACAGCAACTCGACCCGGCTGGCGTCCATCGTCCGATAGACCTGCAACACCTGCTGAGGAACAGACCTCAACCCCGTAGCCGTGTTGATGAGGATCGGGAAGAAACAGATCAGCCCGGTGATGATCAGCTTGGGCATCGGCCCGAAGCCGAAAGCCACGACAAGCGCCGGCGCGATCGCAACCAGCGGCGTGACATTGAGGACGACGGCGACCGGCATCACCGCCCGCCGCACCAACGGAAGTTCACTCGTCAGCACCGCGAGGACGAACGCCCCGACGAACCCCATCCCCAGCCCGGCCGTAGCCTCACCAAGGGTCACCAGGGCGTTGTGGACGTAGTACCCGAGTTCATCGGAGAGAGAGCCACCGACATCGGACAACGGCGGCAGCAGATAAGGAAGTTGCCCGGCCCCCCAGTGCCAGAGCCCGGCAAGGAGCACCAGCATCACGACGAGGGGCAGCCATACGGCCGGCCGGATCCACGCGATCCGCGACCTCGGGTGCTTCAGACTGAAGCGGGACGGTTCGGCGGGCGGCTGCTTCCCGGTGGCACCGGCCGTACCGGCCGCCGGGGCGTCGGTGGTGCGTTCGTCGGCTACTGTCATGTCCCTCACGCCCCCACTCACGCGGCTTCGCTGTGCCAGGCGCGCCGCAGCCGCTCTCTCACCAGGTCCTCGTACTCGTGGAACCGCCGTTCCCCGAAGAGCCGTTCACCGCGCGGCCGGGGCAGGTCGATGTCGATGCTCTCGACGATGCGACCGGGGTTCGGCGCCATGACGACGACGGAGTCGGAGAGCCGTACGGCTTCGGAGACGGAGTGGGTGACGAACAGGACGGTCGTCCTCAACTCCTCCCAGAGGTCGAGGAGTTGGTCCTGAAGGCTCTCGCGGGTGAACTCGTCGAGCGCCGAGAAGGGTTCGTCCATGACGAGCACGTCGGGTCGCAGGCCGAACGCCCGCACGATCGCGGCGCGTTGGCGCATGCCGCCGGACAACTGGGCCGGGAGCTTGTGCAGGGCGTCGCCGAGACCGGCCTTGACGAGGAGTTCCCTCATGTCGGGAGCGGCCGTCTGCCGCTCGGCGAAGTCGGCGATGCGTTCACGGCGTTTGCCGGCGCCGCGGTTGATCTTCTGCGGCAGCGTGACGTTGCGCAGGACGGACAGCCACGGCAGCAGCGCGGGACTCTGCGGCACGAGCCCGATCATCTTGGCCGCGCACGCCTCCGCAGGCGTCACCCCGTGCACCGACACCTGGCCGAGGTCCGGCTGTTCGAGGCCGGCGACGAGACGCAGCAGGGTGGACTTTCCGCAGCCGCTGGGGCCGATGAGACTGACGAAGCGGCCCGACGGCACCGTCAGGTGGACGTCGTCGAGGGCCGTGGTCGCGGCGGACCCGAAGCCGTAGACCCGTCGTACCGACCGCAGTTGGAGTGCTGGCGTACCAGTCACCTTCACGCTCCCATCCATGTCGCGGGCACAAGTGCCCGATCCTGGAAGTCGGAGAGCGTGCGTAGCGAGTGCGACTGACTGCCACGCGGAAATCCGCTTAGGTGCCCCCGACCGTAGGAAGATTGTGTTTCGGGACAGCGCAGTTGACTGTTACGGGCGTTTTACGTCTGGCCGCGACGGGAGGCGCAGCGGGGCGACCGCGCCGCCGTCGAACACGTGGATCTCGATCCCGAGGTCCGCCGCGGCGCGCGCCACCCAGCCGCCGAGGGCCTGCACGATCAGCTCGGTGACCAGCAGCACCGCGCGCTCGGCGGTCGGTACGGAGTCCCGCAGCCAGAGCAGTTTGAACATGTCCGCCATGACCTTGTTGCGGTACGCGGGCTTGTACGCACCCTGGTTGCCGACCAGTTGGACGAGCACGCGGCAGGAGGCGTCGATCCCCTCGACCTCGACCCGGCTGCCGTCGGGCAGCATGAGCGGCTTCGGGCGCAGCGGCGTACCGAGGTGGTCGCCGAGCGCGAGCAGCATGCGGCGCTCGACAGACCCCTCGGCGAACCGGCTCCACTCGGTGGGGGCGTCCAGGACGATCAGGTGCATCCGCCGCATCCTAGGAAGGGTCCGTTTCCCCCGTGTTGCTTAGGGTGGACCACCATGAGATCCGGCGGAGCGACAAGGACACCTGACGAGGATGCGGGTATGACACGACTCGACGGCCGGGTCGAGCGGGGCAACCGCACCCGGCGACTCGTCCTGCGCCGCACCGTCGACATCGCCTCCGTGGAGGGCCTGGAGGCGCTGTCCGTGGGCCGGTTGGCCACCGAACTGCGGCTCAGCAAGAGCGGGGTGTTCGCGCTCTTCGGCTCCAAGCAGGAACTCCAGCTGGCCACCGTGCGCGAGGCGGCCCGCATCTACACGGAGAGGGTCATCGGGCCCGCCGTCGAAGTCCCGCCCGGGGTGGGCCGGTTGTGGCGGCTGTGCGAACTGTGGCTGGAGTACTCGCGCGGGCGGGTCTTCCCGGGCGGCTGTTTCTTCTACGAGGTCATCGCCGAGTTCGACGCCCGCTCCGGTCCGGTGCACGACGCGGTGGTGGGCGCGCAGCGGGACTGGACGGCCTTCGTGGAGCGGACGGCCGCCGAGGCCCGGGACGCGGGCGAGTTGCGGGCCGACACCGACATACCCCAACTCGCCTTCGAGATCGTCGCGTTGATGGAGACGTCGAACGCGGTCTCCGTACTGCACGACGAGGAGACCGCGTACCGCAGGGCCCGTGTCGGCATAGCGGCCCGCCTGCGCTGCGCGGCCACGGACCCGTCGGCGGCTCCTCAAGTCCCCTGACACACAAGGCATTTCACCTCCCCACAGGCAGCACATTCCCCCTCCCCCATTTCGGCCGAAAACAAGTAGCACGACCGTTCGCACAGTTTTAGGCTCAAGCCCCATGACAGCCACCGGAACGGACATCGTCGAGCTCGACCGGATCGCCGTGTACGAGGCTCTGCGCGTAGTGGAGTTGGCGCAGGAGGAGGACTGGGAGCGGGACACCCCCTGCGCGGGGTGGGACCTGCGGCGGCTCGTGGCGCACATGGCCGCGCAGCATCACGGGTTCGCGGCCGCCGCGCACGGTGCGGGTGGGGACAGGGCGTACTGGCGGGAGCCGGAGGACATGAGCGAGCCGGCCCGCACGCACCGCGCGGCGGCCACGGCCGTGCTCGCCGCGTTCGCCGAACCCGGCGCCACCGGGCGGGAGTTCGCCCTGCCGGAGCTGGGCGCGAGCTTCCCCGGGCGGACGGCGATCGGCTTCCACTTCATCGACTACGTCGTCCACGCCTGGGACGTCGCCGCCGCACTCGGCGTAGCGCTGGACCTGTCGGACGACGTCCTGGACATCGCGCTGGTGGTGGCCCAACTGGTGCCCACCGACCCGGCCGTGCGCGGACCGGGCTTCGCCTTCGCCCCGCCGCTCGACACACCCCCGGAGGCGGGCCCGCTCGACGAGACGCTACGACTGCTGGGCCGGACCCCGGAGCACTGGCCCACGAAGAGCCACTGAACTCACTTCCTTTGCCTTCCCTTTGAGCAAAGCTGCCCTCCCTTTGAACAAGGAAACCGCCCCGTGCGTACCTCCTGGCACTACTGGCCAAGCGTCAACTTCTCCAACGACCAGTTGGTTTCCCCGGGAGGCTCCCTTGCGTCGTATCAACGGTACGGCTGTGTTCATCGCGACCATTTTCGCCACCACCGGTGCGCTCGTCTTTCCCGTGTGGTCGTACGCCGACCGGGCGGGCACCGGGCAGGCGAATGTGGCGGCGGGCACCGTGAACACCGAGTGGGGGCCGTTGACGGCCGCCGACCGGGATCTGATCGTGCGGGTGCGGCTGGCCGGGCTGTGGGAGCTGCCGGCCGGGCAGCAGGCGATCGAGCGGGCGCCCAGCCAGGCGATCAAGGAGGCCGGGGACCATCTCATCGTCGGCCACACCGACCTCGACAAGCGGGTGCGGATCGTCGCCGCCCAGCTCAATGTCGCGCTGCCCAATGTGCCGAACGAGCAACAGCAGGGCTGGCTGCGGGAGATGAGCGCGGCGACCGGCGCCGAGTACGAGTACAAGTTCGTCAACCTGCTGCGGGCCGCGCACGGCAAGATCTTCCCGGCCATCGGCGCCGTACGGAACAGCACGCGCAACACCCTCGTGCGGCAGCTGGCCTCGGACACCAACCAGACCGTGCTGGACCACATCACGGTGCTGGAGAAGACCGGGCGGGTCGACTTCGACGCGATCGCCAACGGAATCGCGAATGCCTCGACCGCCAGCCCGACCGGCCCCGCGGCACCCGTACCCGGCCAAGTGGCGCCCTCGGCACCGGTCGCCGAGGCGAGCCCGAACATCGGCACCACCTCACGGCCGTCCCCGGGCGCACCGGGCACGGTCAACACCGGCCGACCGGATCCGGTCGACTCGAACGGCGTGCTGGGCTAGGGCCTGCCCCGGCCGTCCAGGTCCCGGCCCCGAACCTCAAATGTTGCTCTGAAGTGACGCGGCCGAGGTTCGGGGCCCGGCCCGTGGGCGATACCCCCGTCACACCGAACGGCGGACTTGTGGAGTTCATGGCTTGCCTGGAGAACGGGGACGGACGATGGAGCGACTGGGAACGGGCATCGGCTGGCGGCCGGAGATCGCGGACGCCGTGGAGCGCATGCCGGGCATCGACTGGGTCGAGGCCGTGGCCGAGAACGTCTGCCCCGGCCACCTCCCCGACTCGCTGATACGGCTGCGCGAGCGCGGCGTGACCGTGATCCCGCACGGCGTCTCCCTCGGCCTCGGCGGCGCCGACCGGCCGGACGAGGGCAGGCTGACGGCGCTCGCCGAGCGGGCCGAGGCGCTGGGCGCGCCGCTGGTCACGGAGCACATCGCGTTCGTCCGCGCGGGCGGCTCCCTGACCGCGTCCCCGCTCCTCGAAGCGGGCCACCTGTTGCCCGTACCGCGCACCTGGGACGCCCTCGACGTGCTCTGCGAGAACGTCCGCATCGCCCAGGACGCGCTGCCCGTACCCCTCGCGGTCGAGAACATCGCCGCGCTGCTGGCCTGGCCCGGCGAGGAGATGACCGAGGGCCAGTTCCTGTACGAACTGGCCGACCGCACCGGCGTACGGCTCCTCATCGACGTCGCCAACCTGCACACCAACCACGTCAACCGCGGCGAGGACCCGGCCAAGGCCCTCGCCGGACTCCCCGTCGAGGCCATCGCGTACGTCCATGTCGCGGGCGGCGTCGAGCGCGACGGCGTCTGGCACGACACCCACGCCCACCCGGTCCCCGCCCAGGTCCTCGCCATCCTGACCGACCTCGCGTCCCGCGTCTCCCCGCCGGGAGTGCTGCTGGAGCGCGACGACAACTTCCCCGAACCGGCCGTGCTGGAGCGGGAGTTGGAGGCTATTCAGGGGGCGCTGACCAAGGGGTGGGCGCGGTCCGCCGCGAGCCGGGTGCCCGCACGGGAGGCGGCACGGGCGGCGGCATCCACGCCCGAGGCCACCGGCACCGTCGCCACTCCCCCGGCCGCACCGCGGTCCTCCGACTGCGCCCGCCAACGCGTCGCGCTGGCCCAGACCGCCCTGCTCTCCGCCCTGGTCGCCGGTACGCCCGTCCCCGACGGGTTCGACCGGATGCGGCTCGGTGTGCAGGCGCGGGCGCTCGGGGTGAAGCGGGCCGATGTCGTGGCCAAGGTGGCTCCCGAACTGCCGGTGATCCTCGGCGACTTGTACCGGCCGGCCTTCCTCGCGTACGCGCACTCGCACCCGATGACCGGCGGTTACCGGCGTGACGCGCTGGACTTCGCGGGGCAGGTGCTGCTCTCCGGCGGGCCCGAGGACGCCGAGGTGCGGCGGGAGTTGCGGGAGTGGTGGCTGGAGCGCTCGGGTCCTGCCCCGCGTTCTTCGCGGCCCGCGGTCCGGCTCGCCCGCGCCACCCGGCGGGTGCTGCTGCGCCGTTGAGGGGTCGGTCCGGCGCCGACCAGGGGCCTTGGAAGGTGACAGTGACTCCGCAGTAATATTGCGGTCCCGCACGAGAAGCGCACAGAAAGCACACTCACGTGCGGTGCCGTAACAGGAGGCACCCATGCGACCGCGACCCCCGGTACAAGGCCGAGGCATATTCAGTGGCACCGGCGTCATCGTCGTGGGCCTGACCGCGACCCTGGCCGCGCTGGTCTTCCCGGTCTGGTCCTACGCCGACCGGTCCGGGACGACCGGTGCGAGCGTGCTCAGCGACCAGACCGTGACGACGCAGTACGGGCCGTTGTCCGCCCTGGACCGGGACTTCGTCACGAGGGTCCGGCTGGCCGGGCTGTGGGAGCTGCCGGCCGGTCAGCAGGCCGAGGAGAAGGGCACCACCGCGGCCGTACGGACGGCGGGGCAGCACCTCATCGACGGGCACACGTTCCTGGACGAGCGGGTGCGTGATGTCGCCGCCCGGCTCGGGCTGCCGCTGCCCAACCAGCCCAACGCGCAGCAACAGCAGTGGCTCGCCACGCTCAACGCGGCGCAGGGCGTGGACTTCGACCGGAAGTTCGCCAACATCCTGCGCCTCGCGCACGGCAAGGTGTTCACGGTGGTCGCGCAGGTCCGCGCCACCACCCAGAACTCCCTGGTCCGCGCCCTCGCCGACGACGCGAACACGACCGTCCTGGACCACATCAAGGTCCTGGAGGCCACCGGGTACGTCGACTTCGGCACGCTGGCCCGGGACATGGCCGCGTCGAGTTCGCCCGTGCCCAGCGTCTCCGCCGCCGCCGACCCCGGCCAGATCGTCCCGCTGACCCCGTCGGTCTCCCCGACCTACACCCTCCCGCCGGCCGCCTCCAGCCCACCGGCGTCGGCGCAGCCGTAGAAACGTTTCGGCCGTGGTTCGTTTCCGGACATTCGGAACGTCACATACCGACAACGCTCCGTCCGGATTGTGAACAAGGCATGGCGTCACGTTGGGCCCTTGGCATAGAAACGTGGCATGTTCTGGGTCCTTCTCCTGCTCCTGGCCTGGGCCGTCGCCGGCACGGCGTGCACGCGGCTGTGCCTGGCCGCCGTCAGAGCGGCGGCCGTCGACGCGGACGACGCGGGCACGGGACACGATCTGACGCTCTACGAGGCGGCGTTCCTGTCCGGCGGTCCCGCGCGGGTCGCCGATCTGACGCTGGTCTCCATGGCGCGGCAGCACCGGCTGCTGCTCGCGCACACCGGCTGGGCGACCGTCGTCGACCCGCGCGGCCGGGACGCCATCGAGCGGTCGGTGATAGGCGCGATCGGGCCCGAGGGGCAGTCCAGGATCGGCCCGGTGCGGGCCACCGCGGCGGCCACGGACGCGGTCCGCGACGTCGCGGACCGGCTCGTCGACGCGGGGCTGGCCGTACCGGACGGGAGCCGTACGACCGTCGCTGCCGGGGTACGGCAGGTGCGGGCCGCCGCGCTCGTCGTGCTCGTGCTGGGCGTGACCGCGCTGCTGACGCCGGGGGCCGAGATGCCGCGGGGGCTGGTCGCGCTCTGGTTCGGGCTGCCGCTGGCCCTCACGCTGAGCTGTCTGGCCGTCGCGCGGGTCGAGGTGCACCCGTACTCGCGCTGGGCCTCCCCGGCCGGTCAGCGGCTGCTGGGCACGCTGGCCCGGCACGCGGGCAGCGGGGACGACCGTACGTATCTGACGTCCGTCGCCGTACGCGGCATCCGCGCGGTCGGCGAGCCGGATCTGCGGGCGGCGTTCGCGCACCGCGAGCAGTACGAGTGGCGCCGCTGACCACAGCGTGAAGGCGCTCCCCGGGGGCGCACAGGGGTCATTGGGGCCGACACCGCCCAATGGTGCTTGCCTTCGCCAACAGCCGAACGAAACATCCCTTTTGTTGCTGCCGTGCTCCGAAGGGATACCCCACCATGCGAGCCGCCGCCCTGTACTCGGCCGCCGGGTCCTTGCTCCTCACCACCCTCACCGCCACGCCGGCCACCGGTACGCCGGGCGTTCCCGGCGTCCGCGCGGCCGAGTCGACCGGCACCACGCTGGCCGCCGCGCACGCCCGGGCCGCGGGCATCACCTTCGGGAAGTGCCCGGACGCGCAGGACCTGCCCGGCGTCATGGAGTGCGGCACGGTCTCCGTCCCGCTCGACTACGCGCACCCCGACGGCAAGCAGATCAAGCTGACCGTCAGCCGCGCCCGGGCCACCCACAAGGACCCGCACAACAGCAAGCGCAGAGTGCCCGGCCAGGGCTCCCTGGTCTACAACCCCGGCGGCCCCGGCGCCTCCGGCCTCTACTTCCCGCTGATCGGCATGCTCCCCGAGTGGAAGCGCATCGCGTCGGCCTACGACCTCGTCGGCTACGCCCCGCGCGGCGTCGACAAGTCGGCGCCGCTGTCCTGCGTGGACCCCAAGCACTTCTTCAAGGCGCCCTCGCAGTCGCCGGCGTACCCCTCGGAGTCGTACAAGAAGGAACGCGTCGCGGAGGCCAAGAGCTACGCGCGCGGCTGCGCCAAGCGCTCCGGCAGCAAGCTCCGCTTCTACAACTCCCTGAACAACGCCCGCGACCTGGACGTCCTGCGCGCCGCACTCGGCGAGAACAAACTGACGTTCATGGGCGCGTCCTACGGGACCTACTTCGGGGCGCTGTACGCGACGCTGTTCCCCTCGCACGTACGGCGGATGGTGTTCGACTCGGCGGTGAACCCGGACCCCGAGCAGATCTGGTACCGCAACAACCTCGACCAGTCGGCCGCGTTCGAGGGCCGCTGGACGGACTTCCGGGAGTGGATCGCCAAGCACGACGATGTCTACGGCCTCGGCGACACGGCGGCGAAGGTGCTCGGCAGCTACCGCAGGGCCGAGGCACGGCTCGCCGAGAAGCCCGCGGGCGGCAAGGTGGGTCCTGCGCAGTTGCAGGGCTCGATCCTGTCGGCCGGGTACTACGACGACTACTGGCCGCACACCGCCGCCGCGCTGTCGTCGTACCTGAAGGGCGACCCGAAGCAGCTGATCCAGCAGGCCGGGCCGACGGCGGGGGCTGCCGTCGAGGCGGAGAACGGCAACGCGGTCTACACGGCCGTCGAGTGCAACGACGCGGCCTGGCCCACCGAGTGGGGTGTCTGGGACCGGGACAACACCCGGCTCGCGCGGGTCGCGCCGTTCGAGACGTGGGACAACGTGTGGATGAATCTGCCGTGCGCGTACTGGCCCGAGCCGCGTCAGCAGCCCCTTGATGTGCGGACCGGGCCGGGTGAGTTGCCGCCGGTGCTCATCCTTGCTGCCGAACGGGATGCGGCTACACCGTACGACGGGGCGCTGGAGTTGCAACGGCGGCTGTCCGACTCGGTGTTGGTGACCGAGCGGGATGCCGGGACGCATGGGATCGCGGGTGGGGCCAACAAGTGCGTCAACGGGTATCTGGACGCGTACTTGCTGGAAGGGCAGCTGCCGGAGCGGCGTGCGGCTTGCGCGCCGCATGCTGAGCCGAAGGCTGCGCGACCGGGCCGTCGGTAGACCGCGGCCCGGTGGGGGCTGGTCGCGCCCGCGCGGCGGAGCCGCAAATCGACACAGCCTCGCGCTCCTTTGGGGCGCTTACGCCAGGCCTGCGACCAAGTCGCCGATGTCCTTGCGGCGGCCTGTGTAGAAGGGGACCTCTTCTCGGACGTGCATGCGGGCCTCGGAGGCGCGCAGGTGGCGCATGAGGTCGACGATGCGGTACAGCTCGTCGGCCTCGAAGGCCAGGAGCCATTCGTAGTCGCCGAGGGAGAAGGAGGCGACCGTGTTGGCGCGCACGTCCGCGTAGCCGCGGGCCATCTTGCCGTGGTCGGCGAGCATGCGGCGGCGGTCCTCGTCGGGCAGCAGGTACCAGTCGTAGGAGCGCACGAACGGGTACACGCTGACGTAGTTGCGCGGGGTCTCGTCGGCCAGGAAGGCCGGGATGTGCGAGCGGTTGAACTCGGCGGGGCGGTGCAGCGCCATGTTCGACCAGACCGGCTCCAGGGCGCGGCCGAGCTTCGTGCGGCGGAAGAGGTTGTACGCCTCCTGGAGCTGGTCGGCGGTCTCGGCGTGCCACCAGATCATGAGGTCGCCGTCGGCACGCAGACCCGACACGTCGTACGTGCCGCGGACCGTCACGTCCTTCGCGGCGAGCTGGTCGAACAGCTCCTGGACCTCGTCGGCGTATCCCGCGCGGTCCTCGGGCAGCACGTCCTTCAGCTTGAAGACGGACCACAGCGTGTAGCGGATGGCCTCGTTGAGGTCCTTGGCCAGCTTGCCCTTGTTCGGGATGCGGCCGGGCTCGGTGGTGGGGGCGTCGTCGCTCATGGGGCTATTCTCCCGCTCCGCCGGAGGCGCTCGGCACCGGGTCACCGGTCAGCCGCTCGACGGCCGCGTACGCGCTCGCGATGGTGGCCGGGATACCGACTCCGTCGTAGGCCGCGCCGCAGACTGCCAGGCCGGGGAGTTTAGCCACGTGCTCGCGGACACGGGTCACGCGCGCGTGGTGGCCGACCGGGTACTGGGGCAGGCCGTCGGTCCAGCGGGTGACCCGGGTTTCGAGGGGCGTGGCGTCAAGGCCGGTGGCCTCGCGCAGGTCGTGCCGGGAGACGTCCACGAGGCCGGCGTCGTCGCGCTCCAGGATCGTCGTCTCGCCGTACCGGCCCACCGAGGTGCGCAGGACCAGCACGTCCGGGTTCTCGTCGGCGATCCAGCCCCACTTCTGGGAGGCGAACGTGGATGCCTTGATGGTGCGGCCGTCGACCGGCGGTACCAAGAAGCCGCTGCCTTCGGGGAGTTCGACGTCCGCTCGGCGGTAGGCGAGGGTGACCAGGGCCATCGACGCGTACTCGACGGCGCCCAACTCGGCCGCGGCGCCCGGCACTTCGTCCCGCAGCAGCTCGGCGGCGACCGGGGCGGGTACGGCGACGATCACGCCGTCGGCGTCGAGCACGCGGTCTCCGGCGACGACCCGCCAGCCCGAGGCCCCGCTCCGGCGCAGCTCCGTCACCGGTGTCCCGGTGAGGATCTCGGCGCCCCGCGCGCGCACCGACTCCGCGACGGCGAGCGGCAGTCGGCCCACTCCGCCCTCGATGCCCATGAAGACCGGGCCGGTCTGCTGTGCGGCGGCGGCGCGCTCCTGGATGCCCCGGACGGCCTCGGTGAGGGAGTCGTGGGTCCGCGCGGCCTGGAACAGCTGCGGGACGGCGGAGCGCATCGAGATGCGGTACGCGTCGCCCGCGTAGACACCGCCCAGGAGGGGCTCGACGAGGCGGTCGACGACCTCGCGGCCGAGGCGTGCCGCCACGTACTCGCCGACCGCGACATCGTCGCCGACCTCCATGCGGGGCAGGTCGGCGTCGCGCTCGATGCGGTGCAGGCCCTCGTCCGAGAGGACTCCGGAGAGGGCGGACGCGGTGCCGGGGACGCCCATGACGTGGCCCTTGGGCATGGGGCGCAGGGCACCCCGGGTCCAGATCGACGCGGTGGCCGTGGCGGGCGCCTGAAGGCGGTCGGTGAGGCCCACCTCGCGGGCCAGCGCGACGGCCTCGGGGCGGCGGGCCAGCATCGACTCGGCGCCGAGGTCCACGCGGGCGCCCGCGATCTCACCGGGCAGCAGCTTGCCGCCGACCCGCTCCGACGCCTCGACGACGGTCACGCGCACGCCTCTGTCCAGCAGCCGGTGTGCGGCGGCCAGCCCGCCGATCCCGGCGCCGATGACGACGACATGCCCTGTGTCCGTACGAGTCTCCACTTCGCGCATGTCCCCAGCCTCTCAGACCCCACTGACAGTCCGACTCCGGCCCGGTGTCCGACGTGAGTTCCGACTGTGACCGCATCGGAACCGTTTCCCGCCAACGTCCCGCCCGGTCCCGGCGTCGAAGGAGCGTCAGTCGTCACGACGACCCCCGGGGGTACCGGCACATGCGCACACGACACTCCGTACGACCCGTCCAGGCCCTGGCCGGCCTCCTGTTGGCCTCGGCACTCGCGCTCGCCGGGTGCAGCGGCGCCGCGAGCGAGAAGAGCTCCAGCGACACCGCGGCGGGCGCCGGCGCCAAGGCGGACGCCCCGGACGCCGCCCAGCAGGAGGGCGCGTCCGGCAGCGGCAACGCCCGGAACACCAAGACGGCACCCAAGCTCACCGCGAGCAGCATCATCCGTACGGCGTCCCTGTCGGTGCGGGTCAAGGACGTACCGAAGGCGCTCGACGAGGCCCGCACCACCACCGAGAACGCGGGCGGGTTCGTCGGCAACGAGTCCACCAGCCGCGACGGACAGGGCCACGAGCGCACCCGGGTCGTCCTGCGCGTGCCCAGCGACAAGTACGACGAGGTCCTCGCCGACCTGGAGGGCGCGGGCAAGCTCCTGGAGCGGACCGCGAAGGCGCAGGACGTCACCGACCAGGTGGTGGACGTGGAGAGCCGCATCGCCTCGCAGCGGGCCAGCGTGGCACGCGTGCGTGAACTGATGGACCGGGCCACCAAGCTCAGCGATGTGGTGCAGCTGGAGGGCGAGTTGAGCACCCGCGAGTCCGACCTGGAGGCGCTGCTCGCCCAACAGGCCTCCCTGAAGGACCGCACCAGCCTGGCCACCATCACCCTGTCCCTGTCGCAGACCCCGGTCGCGAAGGCCGCCGCGAAGGACGACAGCCCCGGCTTCGTGGACGCCGTGGCGGGCGGCTGGCACGTCTTCGTGACGATGCTGCGCTGGATCGCCCTGGCGCTCGGCGCGGTCCTCCCGTTCGCGGCCGTGGTGGCGCTGGCACTCGTCCTGTGGCTGCGTCTCGTACGGCCGCGTCGGGCCGCGACCGTGCCGGCGGTCACCGGAGCGAGCGCTCCGCCGGAGGAAGGCGGGCAGGACTGAAATGATCGGTCCCCGTAGCGTGTTCGCATGAGCATGAGCCGTGCGAGGGGTACCCGGGAACGACTGGTCGTCATCGGAGGCGACGCCGCGGGCATGTCCGCGGCGTCGCAGGCACGTCGCCTCAAGGGACCGGACGAGCTGGAGATCGTGGCCTTCGAGCGCGGCCACTTCACCTCGTACTCGGCGTGCGGCATCCCCTACTGGGTGGGCGGCGACGTGTCCGCCCCGGAGGAGTTGATCGCCCGCACCCCCGAGGAGCACCGCGAGCGCGACATCGACCTGCGCATGCGCACCGAGGTCGTGGAGCTCGACGTCGCGGGCGGGCGGGTACGCGCGCGTGACGTCGATTCCGGGGCCGAGTCCTGGACGTCGTACGACAAGCTCGTGATCGGGACCGGGGCGCGGCCGGTCCGCCCGGACATGCCGGGTGTGGACGCGCCCGGGGTGCACGGGGTGCAGACGCTCGACGACGGGCAGGCGCTGCTCGACTCGCTGGCACGCACGCGTGGGCGTCGTGCCGTGGTGGTCGGGGCCGGGTACATCGGGGTCGAGATGGCGGAGGCGTTCGTCAACCGCGGGTATGACGTGACCGTCGTCAACCGGGGCAAGGAGCCGATGTCCACGCTCGACCCGGACATGGGGCGGCTGGTGCACAAGGCGATGGAGGGCCTGGGCATCACCATGGTCGACGACGCCCGGGTCACCGAGCTGCTCACCGGGGACGACGGACGGGTGCGGGCCGTGGTCACGGAGGACGCGGAGTACCCGGCGGACGTGGTGGTCCTGGGCATCGGCGTACGGCCCGAGACGACCCTCGCGAAGGCGGCGGGGCTGCCGGTCGGGCAGCACGACGGGTTGCTCACCGACCTGGCGATGCGGGTGCGCGGGCACGAGGACATCTGGGCCGGGGGCGACTGCGTCGAGGTGCTCGACCTGGTCTCCGGGCAGAAGCGGCACATCGCCCTGGGGACCCACGCCAACAAGCACGGGCAGGTCATCGGCACCAATGTGGGCGGCGGATACGCCACCTTCCCGGGGGTCGTCGGTACGGCCGTGAGCAAGGTGTGCGACCTGGAGATCGCCCGTACCGGGCTGCGCGAGAAGGACGCCCACCGCGCGGGGCTGCAATTCGAGGCGGTCACCATCGAGTCGACCAGCCGCGCGGGCTACTACCCCGAGGCCTCCCTCATGACGGTGAAGATGCTCGCCGAACGCCGAACCGGCCGTCTTCTGGGCGTGCAGATCGTCGGTCGTGAGGGCGCCGCGAAACGTGTCGACATCGCGGCGGTCGCCCTCACGGCCCGTATGACGGTGGAACAGATGACGGCCCTGGACCTGGGGTACGCCCCGCCGTTCTCACCGGTGTGGGACCCGGTCCTGGTGGCGGCCCGCAAGGCGGCCGCCAAGATCCAGGCGAGCCCGCGCTGAGCGTGTCTATGCCGTTCCGTTGATGCGGTCTATGGCCTGCCGTGCCTGCTCGGCCGGCGGCCTGGCGGGCAGCGAGGACACCGACGCGCTCGCCGGCATCATCGCGGCGGGCTGTGCCGCCGCCGCGGGCTTCGCGTGGGCGCCCAGCGCGTTGGACCTCAGCCGGTTGCTCACCGCCTCGTCCAGGGTCACCGGCCGCTGCATCTGCGCGGCGAGCCGGCCCGCCTCCTGGCCGAGCCTGGCGACGTCCTCCCAGGGGAGGCGCACCACCAGGGAGATCTCGGCCTCGCCGTCGGGCGTGGCGGTCATCTGAGGAGAAATTCGGTCGTTCATCGCCTGTTCCTCACGTCGTCCCCGCGACACGCCTTCCCCGCGCCGCAGGCGGTTGAGGAGTCATACGCACAGGCGGACGGCGGTGTTCACCGGTTCGCCGCGCGTATCGCGGGCACTAATCCCTTGTGGTCATCCCCGTCCATGACGTGAACCCGGTGCGCCGCACCCCTTGGGTGACGTATGCGCTCATCGCCGCGAACGTGCTCGTCTTCCTGTCCACACCCGGAATGGCGGGTTCTGTGGCGGGCGGCAGCGACCTCTCCCAGCTGTGCCATCTACAGGCGTTCCTGGACCACTACGCGGCCGTACCGCGGGAGTTGATCCACCATCAGATGCCCCAGATCGTCCCGACCGGCGCCGTCCAGGCCGGCCCCGGCGGCCCGGCCTGCGCGGCCGGCCCGCCGGGCTACGACAAGTCGGCGCCCCTGAGCGTCTTCACCGCGATGTTCCTGCACGGCAGCTGGATCCACCTGCTGGGCAACATGCTGTTCCTGATGATCTTCGGCAACAACGTCGAGGACCGCATGGGCCACATCCGCTTCACGCTCTTCTACGTAGCATGCGGTTACGCGGCGGGCTACGGCTTCGCGCTGCTCAACGACAACTCGGCCGACCCGCTGATCGGCGCCTCCGGGGCGATCGCCGGTGTCCTGGGCGCGTATCTGGTGCTGTACACGAAGGCCCGGGTGTGGGTCCTGGTGCCGTTCCTGTTCTTCCTGCCGCTGCGCCTGCCGGCCTGGCTGGTGCTGGGCTTCTGGTTCGTGCTCCAGGCGTTCTACTCGTCCGGCGAGGGCGTCTCCGACGCGGGCACGGTCGCGTACGAGGCGCACGTCGTCGGGTTCCTGGTGGGCATGCTGCTGGCCTGGCCGCTCAAGGCGGGCACGCCCCCGCCGCCGGAACCGCGCGGCCTGCTGTTCGGCAGGCGGGCGAGGCCCCGGCACACGTGGTGAACGCTCCCTAGAGGGCCGTCTCGGTGTGGACGTACTCCACGAGCCGGGTCAGCGCGTCCGGGTCGGTGGACGGCATCACGCCGTGGCCGAGGTTGAAGATGTGCCCCTCCAGGCCCTTCGCCGCGTCGAGCACCTCGCGGGTCTTCGCCTCGACGGCCTCCGTGGGGGCGAACAGGACGGTCGGGTCGAGGTTGCCCTGGAGCGCCTTGCCGGGGCCGACACGGCGGGCTGCCTCGTCCAGCGGGACGCGCCAGTCGACGCCCACGACGTCCGCGCCGGCCTCGCCCATCAGGCCGAGCAGCTCGCCGGTGCCGACGCCGAAGTGGATGCGCGGGACGCCGTAGCCCTCGACGGCCTTGAAGACCTTGGCGGAGGCGGGCAGCGCCGAGCGGCGGTAGTCGGCCGGGGCGAGGGCGCCGGCCCAGGAGTCGAAGACCTGGACGGCGCTGGCGCCCGCCTCGATCTGGACCTTGAGGAAGGCGGCCGTGATGTCGGCGAGGCGGTCGAGGAGGTCGTGCCAGAGCTCGGGGTCGCCGTACATGATCGCCTTGGCGTTCTCGTACGTGCGGGACGGGCCGCCCTCCACGAGGTAGCTCGCGAGGGTGAACGGGGCGCCGGCGAAGCCGATGAGGGGGGTGGAACCGAGCTCGGCGGTCAGCAGGCCGATGGCCTCCGTGACGTAGGAGACGTCCTCGGGGGTGAGGTCGCGGAGCTGGGCCAGGTCGGCGCGGGTGCGGATCGGGTTCTCGACGACCGGGCCGACGCCGGGCTTGATGTCGAGGTCGACGCCGATGGCCTTGAGCGGGACGACGATGTCGCTGAAGTAGACCGCCGCGTCCACCTTGTGCCTGCGCACCGGCTGGAGGGTGATCTCGGCGACCAGCTCGGGGCGCGTGCAGGAGTCGAGCATCGCGATGCCCTCGCGCGCCTTGTGGTACTCCGGCAGCGAGCGCCCGGCCTGCCGCATGAACCACACGGGTGTGTGCGGAACGGGCTCACGCCTGGCCGCCTTCATGAAGGCGGAGTCGTAAGTGGCGGTCGGCTGCTGGCCCGCGGGGCTCTGGTTGGCACTCACGGGGCCAAGTCTCGCACGGCGCCAGAAGGCGATTACACGGTGTGCTGAGCGGAAGAGCGGGTGTCTAGTCCCGCACGATGCCTCCGTTCCCCTTAATCTTCCCGCATGGCTGCGGCTCAGGGACGATTGTCGGATGGCGCTGACGGGATGGACGACTCCAAGGAGGGGGACCGGGATGGGGGCGGGGCGGCTCCGCCGGCTTTCCAGGCGGCGGTCCAGGCCCTGCGGAACAGTCGGCTGAGGCCGCAGATCGAGATCGATCCGACGCCCGCGCCACAGCGGCTCGCGCCCTTCGCGTACGCGCTGGAGGCCGCGGTCGTCGACGGCGACCAGGACCTGGCCGACGGCCGGCTGGTGCTGCTGCACGACCCGGACGGGCACGACGCCTGGCACGGCACGTTCCGGCTGGTGACGCTGGTGCGCGCGGAGCTGGAGCCGGAGATGGCGGCGGACCCGCTGCTGCCCGACGTGTGCTGGTCGTGGCTGACCGGTGCGCTCCAGGCGCGCGGACTGACGTACGGCGAGCCGAGCGGCACCGTCACGCGGGCCAGTTCCCACTACTTCGGCGGGCTGTCCGAACGGCCGTCCGCGTCCCAGATCGAGATCCGTGCCTCGTGGACCCCGCGCGAGGGGCTCGGCGGCGTCCCGGACACGGCGGCGCATCTCGCCTCCTGGTGCGATCTGCTGGCCCAGGTCGCGGGCCTGCCGCCGGCGGGTCCTGGCGACGCGTCCATCGTCACGCTGCCACAGCGCCGGGGACCGCAGTCACGCTGAGCCTCACCCGAGGCCTCACCCGAGACACACCGAGGTCTTACCGATCACTTCCGGTGTCTTTGTCGATACGGCCACTTTCAATCAGGAGTGGCCCATCGAACGAGCCGTTTCGTTCACCGAACGATCGACAGCGTGTCCGAATTGAACTGATTGATACTCACTAAATCGTGATCTTTCTCTAAAGGCCCGCGGGTTTGCTGCCGAAGACGACTGTGACCTTGAAAGTCGTCCCACACCCCAGGAGGCCTGGTGTCCGTTCTCCTCGAGCAGCCCGCAAGCCTGGTCGCCTACCGCCCGAACAAGCCGACCGCCATGGTGGTCGTGGCCGACCCGCGCGTCCGCTCCACCGTCACCCGCCACCTGTGGGCGCTCGGTGTGCGCGACGTCATCGAGGCCTCGTCCGTCGCGGAGGCTCGTCCCCGCATCGGCAACCCCCGCGACATCTGTGTGGCAGACGTCCACCTTCCCGACGGTTCCGGTCTCACCCTGCTCTCCGAGACCAGAGCCGCAGGCTGGCCCAACGGCCTGGCCCTGTCCGCCGCCGACGACATCGGTGCCGTGCGCAACGCCCTCGCGGGCGGCGTCAAGGGCTACGTCGTCACCGGCACCCGTAACAACGTCGGGCTCCCCACCCGACCCGGCGCCGCCCCCATCGGCTCCGCCGCCGCCCGAATGCACCGCCGCCCCCCGGGTTCCCCGAGCCACCCGGGTGGCTACCGCGAACTGTCCGGCCGTGAGGTCGAGGTCCTGCGTCTGGTCGCGGAAGGCCAGTCGAACAAGGCGATCGGCGTCTCCATGGGCCTGTCCGCACTCACCGTCAAGAGCCACCTCGCCCGCATCGCCCGCAAGCTCGGCACGGGTGACCGCGCCGGCATGGTCGCGGTGGCGCTGCGCACCGGAATCATCCACTGACCCTCTCCCGCAACCCCGTCCCCACACCCCCTTCCGCTCCCCTCCCCGCTCCCCCTTCGAGCCGTGAACCGGATCTTTCACTTACCTGACTGGTTTACGACCCCCAGACGCCCGTCGACGGAACGTTCCGTCGGCGGGCGTTGTCCATACACGGATACCCTTGACAGGTGACCGACGCCCAAGAAACCGCAGCAGACAGCTCACTGCGAACCACCGGAGGCGCCCCTCCGGACGACGTCGAACCGGCGCCGATCCCTTTGCTCGAGCCCCGAGAGGGCATTCCGCCCGTGATCGCCGACGAGGACGCCCTCGCCGAGGTGATCGCGGCCTTCGCCGCCGGCACGGGTCCCGTGGCCGTGGACGCCGAGCGCGCGTCCGGCTACCGCTACGGACAGCGCGCCTATCTGGTGCAGCTGCGCCGTGAGGGCGCGGGCACCGCACTGATCGATCCCGTGGCCTGCCCCGACCTGTCGGGCCTCGGTGCGGCCATCTCCGGCGTCGAGTGGGTGCTGCACGCCGCCACCCAGGACCTGCCCTGTCTGCGCGAGATAGGCATGGTGCCGACGCGGCTCTTCGACACCGAGCTGGCGGGTCGGCTCGCCGGATTCCCGCGGGTCGGACTGGGCGCGATGGTCGAGGGTGTGCTCGGTTTCGTCCTGGAGAAGGGGCACTCCGCCGTCGACTGGTCCACCCGCCCGCTGCCCGAACCCTGGCTGCGCTACGCCGCCCTCGACGTCGAACTCCTCGTCGACCTGCGGGACGCCCTGGAGAAGGAGCTCGACCGGCAGGGCAAGCTGGACTGGGCCCGCCAGGAGTTCGACGCGATCGCGGCCGCGCCGCCCGCCGAGCCCCGCAAGGACCCGTGGCGCCGTACGTCCGGGATGCACAAGGTACGGCGGCGCCGGCAGCTCGGTGTCGTACGGGAGCTGTGGCAGACGCGGGACCGGATCGCGCAGCGGCGGGACGTGTCGCCGGGGAAGGTGCTGTCCGACGCGGCGATCGTGGAGGCGGCGCTGGCGCTGCCGCTGGATGTGCAGGCGCTCGCGGCGTTGAACGGGTTCGGGCATCGGATGGGGCGGCGGCAGCTGGAGCAGTGGCAGGCGGCGGTTGATCGGGCGAAGGCCTTGCCCGACTCGGCGTTGCCGCAGCCCGGCCAGCCGGTTACCGGGCCGCCGCCGCCCCGTGCTTGGGCCGACAAGGACCCTGAGGCCGCGGCTCGGTTGTCTGCGGCGCGCGCTGCGGTTTCCGCGGTGGCCGAGGGGCTCAACATGCCTCAGGAGAACCTCATTACTCCGGACACTGTGCGGCGGGTTTGCTGGGAGCCGCCGAAGAGTGTGGATGTGGAGTCTGTGGGTGCTGCGCTTGCCGGGTATGGGGCTCGGGCCTGGCAGGTTGAGCAGGTTGCGCCGGTTTTGGTGGAGGCTTTGACCGCGAAGGCGCCGTAGGGGTTGTGCGTTGTTTTGCGGGTGCGGGTCCGTTGTGGCTGGTCGCGCAGTTCCTCGCGCCCCTTAAAAGAGGCGCGTCAACTGGTCCGGGAACGTCGAGATCGCGCCAAGATCCTTGGGTGACATGTGCAGGCATGTAGGGCGCAAGGGTCTTCGGAGTGTGACGTTCGCCGCTTGGGGCCCCGGGGCTGGGCAGCTTGGTTACCCACAAGTAGCATGGGTTCTGAGCGCGCGCTCAGCGCATCGCGGCAGTGCCGATCCCGCACCCTGGAGGAGAGCCAATCGTGCCTCGTACCGTCAGGGACGTCGTCTTCGTCGACGGCGTCCGCACCCCGTTCGGCAAGGCGGGCCCGAAGGGCATCTATCACGAGACCCGGGCCGACGACCTCGTGGTGAAGGCGATCCGGGAGCTGCTGCGCCGCAACCCCGGACTCGACCCCAAGAAGATCGACGAGGTCGCCATCGCCGCGACCACGCAGATCGGTGACCAGGGGCTGACCCTGGGGCGGACGGCGGGCATTCTCGCCGGGCTGCCGCAGTCGGTGCCCGGTTACTCGATCGACCGTATGTGCGCGGGCGCGCTGACCGCCGTCACGACCACCGCGGGCTCCATCGCCTTCGGTGCGTACGACGCCGTCATCGCCGGTGGTGTCGAGCACATGGGCCGCCACCCCATGGGCGAGGGCGTGGACCCGAACCCGCGGTTCGTGAGCGAGAAGCTGGTCGACGACTCCGCGCTGTTCATGGGCATGACCGCGGAGAACCTGCACGACCGCTACCCGCACATCACCAAGCAGCGCGCCGACGAGTACGCGGTGCGCTCGCAGGAGAAGGCCGCCAAGGCGTACGCCAACGGCAAGATCCAGCAGGACCTGGTGCCGATCTCGGTGCGCAACACCAACGAGCAGGTGGGCGAGACCGGTTGGGGTCTCGTCACCGCCGACGAGCCGATGCGTCCGGGGACGACCCTGGAGAACCTGGCCGGGCTCAAGACGCCGTTCCGTGTGCACGGGCGGGTCACCGCGGGCAACGCGGCCGGTCTGAACGACGGCGCCACGGCGTCGATCATCGCCAGCGAGGACTTCGCGCGCGAGAACAACCTGCCGGTGAAGATGCGCCTCGTGTCGTACGCCTTCGCGGGCGTCGAGCCGGAGGTCATGGGTTACGGCCCGATCCCGGCGACCGAGAAGGCGCTCGCCAAGGCGGGCCTCTCGATCGAGGACATCAACCTCTTCGAGGTCAACGAGGCTTTCGCCGTACAGGTGTTGGCCTTCCTCGACCACTACGGCATCGCGGACGACGACGAGCGCGTCAACCAGTACGGCGGCGCGATCGCCTTCGGTCACCCGCTGGCCTCGTCGGGTGTGCGTCTGATGACGCAGCTGGCCCGGCAGTTCGAGGAGCAGCCGAACGTCCGCTACGGCCTGACGACGATGTGCGTCGGCTTCGGCATGGGCGCCACGGTCATCTGGGAGAACCCGCACTTCGAGGGGGACAAGTGAGCACCACCACCGAGCTTCTGAAGGGTGCGGCCGAGCTGTTCCCCGACGAGGTCGTGACGTCCGCGCACGTCCGACACCTCGAACTGCCTTACAGCGCCGGGCGGTTCGCGCTCATCACGCTGGACAACGGCTTCGACCACACCAAGCCGACCACCTTCGGCCCGGCCTCGCTGGCGAACCTGAACACCGCCATCGACCAGGTCGAGAAGGAGGCGGCGGCCGGCGAGATCGTCGGTGTCGGCATCACCGGCAAGCCGTTCGTCTTCGCCGTCGGCGCGGACCTCAAGGGCGTCGAGCTCCTGAAGAACCACGACGACGCGCTCGCCATCGGCAAGGGCGGCCACGAGGTCTTCAAGCGCCTCGCGGACATCGCGGTACCGACCTTCACGTACTACAACGGCGCGGCCATGGGCGGCGGTGTCGAGGTCGGTCTGCACTGCGAGTACCGCACGGTGTCCAAGCACATCGCGGCGTTCTCGCTGCCCGAGGTCTTCCTCGGCCTCGTCCCCGGCTGGGGCGGCTGCACGCTGCTGCCGAACCTGATCGGCGCGGAGAAGGCCGTCTCGGTGATCATCGAGAACAGCCTGAACCAGAACAAGCAGCTCAAGGGCCAGCAGGTCTTCGACCTCGGGATCGCCGACGCGCTCTTCGAGGGCGCCGACTTCCTGGAGCAGTCGCTGATCTGGACGGCCACCGTCCTCAAGGGTGACGTCAAGGTCGAGCGTCCGGCGATCGACCGCGGCGAGGCCTGGGACCAGGCCGTCGCCAAGGGCCGTCTCGTCGCGGACTCCAAGGTGCACGGCGCGGCCCCGGCCGCCTACCGCGCCCTGGACATCATCGGGGCCGCGAAGAACGGCGACCTCCAGCAGGGCTACGACGCCGAGGACCTGGCCCTCGCCGACCTGATCATGGGTGGCGAACTGCGCGCCGGTATCTACGCGTTCAACCTCGTCCAGAAGCGCGGCAAGCGTCCGGCGGGTGCGCCGGACAAGTCCCTGGCGCGTCCGGTGACGAAGGTCGGCGTGGTCGGCGCGGGTCTGATGGCCTCGCAGCTCGCCCTGCTCTTCCTGCGCCGCCTCGAAGTACCGGTCGTCCTCACGGACATCGACCAGGAGCGCGTCGACAAGGGTGTGGGCTACGTCCACGCCGAGATCGAGAAGCTGCTCGGCAAGGGCCGTATCAACCAGGACAAGGCCAACCGCCTCACGGCCCTGGTCACCGGTGTGCTGGACAAGGCCGAGGGCTTCTCCGACGCCGACTTCATCATCGAGGCCGTCTTCGAGGAGATCGGCGTCAAGCAGCAGGTGTTCGCGGAGGTCGAGGCGGTCGCCCCGGCGCACGCGATCCTCGCCACCAACACCTCCTCGCTGTCGGTGAGCGAGATGGCGTCGAAGCTGAAGAACCCCGAGCGGGTCGTGGGCTTCCACTTCTTCAACCCGGTCGCGATCCTCCCCCTGTTGGAGATCGTGCGCGGCGAGCAGACGGACGACGCCTCGCTCGCGACCGCGTTCGCGGTGGCCAAGAAGCTGAAGAAGACGGCGGTGTTGGTGAAGGACGCCCCGGCGTTCGTCGTCAACCGCATCCTCACCCGCTTCATGGGCGAGATCCAGAACGTCATCGACGAGGGCACCCCGGTCGCCGTCGCGGAGAAGGCCGTGGAGCCGCTCGGCCTGCCCATGTCCCCGCTGGTTCTCCTGGAGTTGGTCGGTCCGGCCATCGGGCTGCATGTCTCGGAGACCCTCAACCGGGCCTTCCCGGACCGCTTCACGGTCTCCCCGAACCTCGCGGCCGTCGTCAAGGCGGGCAAGCGCGGCTTCTACGTCTACTCCGCCGAGAACGGCTTCAAGCCCGAACTCGACCCCGAGGTCGCGGCGTTGCTCCAGCAGGGCGACTCCGTGCTGACCGAGGAGCAGGTGCGGGACCGGGTCCTGGACGCGGTGGCGCAGGAGATCGGGCTGATGCTCGACGAGGGTGTCGTCGCCGAGGCGCAGGACATCGACCTGTGCCTGATCACGGGCGCGGGCTGGCCCTTCCACCTGGGCGGCATCACGCCGTACCTGGACCGCGAGGGTGTCTCGGAGCGGGTGAACGGCAAGCCGTTCCTGGCGCCGGGTGTGGCTAGCGTTCCGGCGTAACTGCCTTCGTACGGACGTGACTTGGTGAGGGCCTCCGCCTTTGGGCGGGGGCCCTCCGTCGTTCCGTGCCCTGGACTACCAGGCCGGCATCACCGGGTAGTGCTCGCAGGTGCCGGAGCAGGGTTCGCGGGACGACAGCGACGTGCGCAGCCAGTTGTCCTCGGGGATGCCGTGCACGCGCAGGGTCAGCGGGGCGGGCGCCGAGTGGATGGCGCTGAACACCGCCACGAACTCGACCGTGTAGGTGCCCGGCCGCCAGTCGTGGGCGTGGGTGACCCGCCAGGTCCCGTCGTCCTGGACGGGTGCCTGGGCGATGAGCCTGCCCTGCTCCAGCACCATGACCTTGGTGACGCCGGGGGCCGCCCTGCCGGAGAAGCGGGGGCGTGGACCGCACCAGGCGTTCGGCCTCGGGCCCACGATCTGCGGCGGGTCCAGCCGGTCGAGGACGTGGAAGTCCGCGGCGGAGGTCCGGGAGACGTTGTTGCCCGCGACCCCGAGCACCTCGACGGTGTGCGGACCGGCCGGCCAGTTGACGACCCGGCGCCACTGCCAGGTCCCGGAGGGTGCGACGGAGGTGCCGCCGAGGTAGCGGCCCTGCTCGTAGAAGAGGACGTAGTCGGTCCCGTCCGGTGCCTTGCCGGTCAGTCTGCGGGCGGCGCCGACCAGTTCGGCGGGCGCGGGCGAGGTGAAGACCGGCGGGTCCGGCAGGCTCGGCTGCATGGTGAGGGCCAGTTCGGGGCGGCTCACGGTGAACTCGGCGAGGACCGCGGGGAACGTGTCGGGGGCCAGCCGCTGCGGGTCGACCATGTCACGCGGCAGGGCCGGGTCGTCCAGGACGGACGCGGCCAGCCGGCGGGCCACCTCGCGCGCTCCCGCCTCGTTGAAGTGGCTGGAGTCGATGATGCCGTCGGGGTGGTTCGGGTGCTCGCCCGGATCCAGCCAGCGGAAGAGCCGGCGGGCCCGGGTGGGGCCGAGTTCGGCGAGCATCGTCGTGGTGAACGCGGTCATGTCGATCAGCGCGGCGCCCGTCTCGGCCGCGGCCTCGCGCATGAGTTCGGGGTATCCGTCATGGGTGTCCAGGACGTTCCCGGCCTCGTCGAAGGTGCAGCGCGCCGAGGGTGTGACCAGCACGGGGAGGGCTCCCTCGGACTGGACGGCCTCGGCGTACAGACGCAGGTACTCCTTGAACTCGCGTGGCCCGTGGTGGCGTTCGGGCTGGTTGACGCGCTGCTCGACGTTGCCGAAGGCGATGAGGACCAGGTCGCCGGGGTTGAGGACGGAGAGGAGGGTGGCGAGGCGCTCGGTGAAGTAGCCGCGCAGCGTCATGGCGTCCCGGGCGTAGTTGCGCACCTCGTAGTCGCCGCCCAGGAACGCGCCGAGGTACTGGCCCCAGCCGGCGAGCGGTGCCTCCTCCTCGGTCCGCGAGGCGGCCACCGAGTTCCCGATGATGCAGATCTTCCTCATGTGTTCCTCACGTCTTCCTGATGTCCCCGGCCGGTGTCGGAGCCGGTCACACGATCACCGGGGGTCCGAAGCCGTCGGCCACGTCCGGCGTGTTCTGCCGCAGCACCCGCAGCCGCGCGTCGGTGCCGAGCAGCGCCACCACGACCCGGCCCGCGTGGTCCAGGGCGAGGGCGGGCGGACGGGCGATCAGCACATCGTGGTCGAACCAGTCCGGTGCCTGCGGCCGGCCCTGCGTGGGCAGGACCGCGAGGCTCAGCCGGTTGTGGGCGTTGCGGCGGGCGAGGACGAGGGTGTCGTGCCGGTCGGTCAGTTGCCGCAGTACCGCGATCCGGCCGGTCCCGCCGTGTCCGCCCAGCCGTTCGGCGTGTGCGTTCCACCGGCCGTCGGGCCGCTGCCGTACGCACATCACCTCGCCGGAGTCCTCCTCGCGGTAGAAGAACGCCATCCGGGAGCGGCCGATCTGCACGGGGGTGAGGCCGCCGGCGGGCCGCCAGGCGTCCGGGTCGGCCGTCGTCACTCCGTCCTGGAGCTGGTACGGGCCGTACACGTCCTCCTGGTACCAGTGCACGCCGCCGACGCGGTTCGCGGCGAACAGCTGGATGCGGCCGGTGGACTTCAGGACCGCGGTGAGGCAGTCCTGCATGCCGCGGCCGCCCAGGTCCTCCCAGTCGGCCCACCCCTCGCCGGTCTCGCGGCGGGCGCTGATCCCGGATCCGAAGTTCCGCATGAAGACGTGCAGCCGTCCCGAGGGGTCGGCCACGGCCTCGGGCACGCCGATCTCCCGGCAGCGCCGCCAGTCCTTCGACCGCGCGTTGGGGTTGCCGACCTCCTCCCAGGGCGCCACCGCCCCGGTGTGGGCCTGCCGCCACATCCGGACGACCTCCACGTCCACCTGACCGCCCGGCCCCGGTGTCCGGCGCAGACCGACGAGGTGCACCCCGCCGGTGCGGTCCGGGGCGACGGACAGGGCCGGCGTCAGACCGGCCCCGGGCAGGAAGGCGGGCCGGCCCCAGTTGTCGCCGCCCGGCACGCCCTCGGTCCAGACCGTGACCCGGCCGCCGAGCACGGCGTACGCGGCGAGCCGGCCGTCGGCCTGGAGGTGGAGCCAGTCGGTGCCGCCCTCGTAGCGGGCCCGGGTGCTCCAGCCGTAGCGGCGGATGTCGGAGCCGTCGGACAACTGCCGGTCGCCGCAGTGGCGGTGGCGGCAGTCGTGTCCGTCGGCCGACGTGTAGACCTCGACCACGCGCTTCTTCTCGGCCCAGGCGTGCTCGGTGAGGTTGCTGGGCCAGAGCTTGTTGCCGTAGCCGACGCAGTGGTCGACCAGCGGGGGCACGCCGCCCTCCGCGATGTAGTGCTCCAGGGCGGCCAGCGCGAACTGGGCCGTCGCGGTGTGGTCCTGGTGGTCGCTGGACGTCGGTCCCCGCTTCTCGTCCCAGGCCGTGTGCCAGGGGTCGGGGTCCATGGTCCAGAAGTGGTCGGGCCGCGTGTGGCGGAGCACCTCGACGAGGGAGCCGAGCAGCGCGTCCCGGGTGACTTCCTGCGGCTGTTGCAGCGGCGACTCCGCGGCGTTCAGGGTGAGTTGGGCGCCTACCTGCCCGGTCCACAGGGTGGTCAGCCGGGCCGGCGGACGGTCGGCCGTGAACCCGTGCTGGGCGTCGACCATGCGCAGCCCGAGGAAGAACAGCTGGACGTGAGATGTCCGGGACCCGCATGGACCACTACGTCGAGGTCGACTTCGCCGGCTTCAAGAACCTGGTGGACGCGATAGGCGGCGTGACCGTCACCGTCGACCAGGACATCCACGACACCTCCAGCGGCCTCGACCTGACCGCGGGCACCCACCGGCTCAACGGCACCCAGTCCCTCGAGTTCGTCCGCACCCGGCACGGCATCGGCGACGGCAGCGACCTCGGCCGCATCGGCCTCCAGCAGAAGTTCATGCTGGCCCTGCTCACCGAGATCCAGAAGCAGGACCTGCTGGGCAGCCCGGTCAAGGCGTACAAGATCGCCGACCAGATGACCGCCGCGCTCACCACCGACTCCGAACTCGCCTCGCTCACCAAGCTCGCGGAGTTCGGCCGCAGCCTGAACGGCGTCAACCCGTCCACCATGGAGACGATCATGCTCCCGGTGGCGTACGACAAGGTCGACCCGAACCGGGTGGTGGCGGCGCAGCCGCAGGCGTCGACGCTGTGGAAGGCGGTCCGCACCGACTCGACGATCCCCGAGTCGGCGAAGAAGTCACCGGCCACGGGCGGGACTTCGTCCTGACGGGGCGGAAGGGCTCCAGGGGAAAGAGCAACTGAGGCGCGGTGCCTGCCAGTTGGTCAGACCTCCCGCCACGCCTCCAACGCCAGCCCCGCCTCCGCCTTCCGCCGTGTGACGAGCAGTTGGCCGGTGGACGGCGACACCGTCGCCGCGGCCACCCGCTCGTCCTCGTCCAGGGTCAGCGACACCTCGGCGTCCGCCGGGAGTTGGGGGCCCGACTCGGTCCACCAGGCACCGGCCGACTCCTGTTCCGTGGGGTACGCGGCGAAGGCGACCCGGCCGCTGGCCGAGCGCTGGGCGAGCAACGTGCAGTCGTGGCCGTCGAGTTCGCAGCGGACCGCGGAGACCGGGCCGGGGCCGGCGGAGGGGAGGAGCGTGATCGGCTTGGTGCCGGGGCGCCAGGCGCAGAGGTCGCCGGAGTCGTCGGTGTAATAGAGGGTGGTGCTCTGCGGAGAGGTGGCCAGGGCGCGAAGTGTGCCGGGGCGGATCCTGGCCTCCATCGCCTCCTCCAGCACCGGCTGTTCGCCCGGCTCCAGTTGGCGCCAGTGCAGGATCGCGCCCGGCACCGCCGCGTACAGCTCGACCGTACCGGACTCCCCCGTCACCGCCGCCAGGTCCTCGTGGACGTCGGTCCCCTTGAGGTCGCGCCACGGGTCCCAGCCGCCCTTCTCCTTCTGGGCCAGCATGCTCACCCCGCCCCCGGCGTTGCGCACGAAGACATGGGCGCGGCCCTCCGCGTCGACCGCGACCGCCGGTACACCGGTGCGGTCGCCCTTCTTGTCCGGGTGGCCGATCGGGCTCCAGTCGAGGGCCGCGAGCCGGGGGCGGAAGTGCGTGGAGTGGACCAGCCCGGACTCGTCGGCCCGCGTGGGGCGCCAGGACACCAGGTGGGCGTAACCGTCCGCGCCCTGCCCGACACCGAGCAGACCCGGATGCAGCTTCTGGTCGCCACCGACCTTGCGCGGGGCGTTCCAGAGGCCGCCGGGGCCGCGTTCCGCCCGGCACAGGACGGCGTCGCCCGAGGGTAGATACACACTGAGCCGGCCGTCGCGGCCGCGCATGAGCCAGTCGCCGTTCACCGCTTCACTGTAATTGGGGCGGGTGCTTCCACGCGGGGCACCCCCTGCCCGCGTCTCCTGAGCACTCCCCGCCCGCATGCGACCCTTGCCCCATGGACGAGTTCACTCCCCTGCTCGTGATCGTCGACGGCGCGAACGTCGTCGGGTCGGTGCCCGACGGCTGGTGGCGCGATCGCAAGGGTGCCGCCGAGCGCCTCCGCGACCGGCTCGCGAGCGACGGTCTGCCGGGCCGCACGGACCCCGTGGAACTCGTCCTCGTCGTGGAGGGCGCGGCCCGTGGCGTGGCGTCCGTTCCGGGCGTACGGGTGGACTCGGCACCCGGCAGCGGCGACGACCGGATGGTCGAACTGGTCGCCGAGGCCGACGGCCGCCCGTGCCTGGTGGTCACCGCGGACCGTGAACTGCGGCGCAGGGTCACGGAGTTGGGCGCCGAGGTCACCGGGCCGCGCAGCGTACGCGGCTGACCTGTACGCCGGACGGCCCCGCAAGTCCCTTCGCGGAGGGGGGACTTACGGGGCCGGACGATCAACTGGGTTGATCAAGAAGGAACTACGAGGCGTTTCCGCTCGGCGGCGCCGCCGACTCGCGTGCCTCCGCCGCCTGTTGCAGGCCCAGGCGGCTGTGCGTACGGCCGTAGAAGTAGTACACGAGGAAGCCGATCGCCATCCAGATGGCGAAGCGGAGCCAGGTCTCGGCGGGGAGGTTGAGCATCAGCCAGAGGGAGGCCAGGACCGAGACGATCGGGAGGGCCGGGACCAGGGGGGTGCGGAAGGAGCGGGGCAGGTCCGGGCGGGAGCGACGGAGGATGACCACGCCGATCGCGACCACGATGAAGGCGAACAGCGTGCCGATGTTGACCAGTTCGGCCAGTTCGCTGAGGCTCGTGAAGCCCGAGACGATCGCGATGACCACGCCGAGGAGGATGGTCGGGCGGTACGGCGTGCGGAAGCGCGGGTGGACGTGCGAGAAGAAGCGCGGCAGCAGTCCGTCCCGGCTCATCGCGAAGAAGACGCGGGCCTGGCCCAGCAACAGGATCATGCACACCGTCGTCAGGCCGATCGCGGCACCGAAGCTGATCAGGCCCGCGAACCACGGGTGTCCGGTGGCCTTGAACGCGTCGGCGAGCGGCGCGTCGATCGAGAGCGAGCTGTACTTCTGCATGCCGGTCACGACGACCGCGACGGCGACGTACAGCGTGGTGCAGATGATCAGTGAGCCGAGGATGCCGCGCGGGACGTCGCGCTGCGGGTTGCGGGTCTCCTCGGCGGCGGTGGCGACGACGTCGAAGCCGATGAAGGCGAAGAAGACCACGGAGGCGGCGGTGAAGATGCCCATGACGCCGAAGTTGGAGGGCGCCCAGCCGAACATCAGCTGGATGAGGGGGGCTTTGAGGTTGCCGCCCGCCTCCACCGACTGCGCCTTGGGGATGAACGGCTTGTAGTTGTCGCCCTTGATGAAGAAGGCGCCGGCGACGATCACCACGAGGACGACGGCGACCTTGATGGCGACGACGACCGAGGTGACCCGCGCGGAGAGCTTCATGCCGAGGACGAGGATCGCGGTGAGGACGAGGACGAGCCCGGCGGCGAGGATGTCGAAGCCGAAGCCGTGGGCGCCGTCCCGGCCGCTGAGCGCCTCGGGCAGCTGCCAGCCCGCGTTGTCCAGCAGCGAGTGGATGTACCCGGACCAGCCGACGGCCACCACCGCCGTACCGAGGGCGAGTTCGAGGACCAGGTCCCAGCCGATGATCCAGGCGGGGAACTCGCCGAGCGAGGCGTACGAGAAGGTGTACGCCGAGCCCGCGACCGGGACCGTGGACGCGAACTCGGCGTAGCAGAGCGCCGCGAGGGCACAGACGACGCCGGCGACGACGAAGGACAGGGCCACCGCGGGGCCGGCGGTGTTCTTGGCGGCCGTGCCGGTGAGGACGAAGATGCCGGTGCCGATGACGACGCCGACGCCGAACACGGTCAGATCCAGGGCCGAGAGGGATTTTCTGAGCGCGTGCTCGGGTTCCTCGGTGTCCTTGATGGACTGTTCGACTCTCTTCGTCCGGAAGAGTGTGCTGCTCACGGGTGTACCTCCCACGCTTGGCGTCCTCGACATGATCGAGAGGGGGCGTTGTGCGTATGCCCCGACGCGGGCGGGTTCACGCGAATGGGCCGCTTCCACCACTGCAAAGAGTGGTGGAAGCGGCCCGTTCAGCGGTGTTGGCCGTGCCTCAGTCGCGTGCGGACTCCACCGAGTCGGCCTCCGCGGTGGGCCGTTCGAAGCGGCCGTCCAGCTTCGAGACCAGGCCGGTGACCTGGCGGGCGATGTCGGGGGCGGTCAGGCCGATCTCCGTCATCACCTCGGCGCGCGAGGCGTGGTCGAGGAAGCGCGGCGGGATGCCGAAGTCGCGCAGCGGAACATCCACACCCGCGTCGCGCAAGGCCTGCGCGATCGACGAACCGACGCCGCCGACACGGGAGTTGTCCTCGACGGTGACGACCACCCGGTGCTGCTCCGCGAGCGGGGCCATGGCCTCGTCGACGGGCTTGACCCAGCGCGGGTCGACGACGGTGGTGGTGATGCCCTGCTTGTCGAGGAGGGTGGCGATCTCCAGGCACATCGGCGCCAGCGCGCCGACCGAGACCAGCAGCACGTCCGGGGCGTCGGTGCCGGGCGCGCGCAGCACGTCCATGCCGCCGATGCGGCCCACGGCGGGTACGGCGGGTCCGACCGCGCCCTTGGAGAAGCGGACCACGGTCGGCGCGTCCTCGACCTGCACGGCCTCGCGCAGCTGGGCGCGGACCTGGTCGGCGTCACGCGGCGCGGCAAGGCGCAGCCCGGGGACGACCTGGAGGATCGACATGTCCCACATGCCGTTGTGGGAGGCGCCGTCGGTGCCGGTGACGCCGGCCCGGTCCAGGACGAAGGTCACCCCGCACTTGTGCAGGGCCACGTCCATCAGCACCTGGTCGAAGGCGCGGTTGAGGAAGGTGGCGTAGACGGCGAAGACGGGGTGCAGTCCGCCGGTGGCGAGGCCGGCCGCGGAGACGGCGGCGTGCTGCTCGGCGATGCCGACGTCGTAGATGCGGTCCGGGAAGGCGTCGGCGAACTTCTTCAGGCCGACCGGCTGGAGCATCGCGGCGGTGATCGCGACGATGTCCTCGCGCTCCTGGCCGAGCGCGACCATCTCGTCGCCGAAGACGGAGGTCCAGTCGGCGCCGGAGGCCTTGATCGGCAGGCCGGTGTCGGGGTGGATGGGGCCGATGCCGTGGAAGCGGTCGGCCTCGTCCTGGAGGGCGGGCTGGTAGCCGCGGCCCTTCTCGGTGAGGCAGTGCACGATGACGGGCCCGCCGAAGCGCTTGGCCCGCGCGAGCGCGGACTCCAGGGCGTCGATGTCGTGCCCGTCGATCGGGCCGACGTACTTCAGACCGAGGTCCTCGAACATGCCCTGCGGGGCGATGAAGTCCTTCAGGCCCTTCTTCGCGCCGTGCAGCGTCTCGTAGAGGGGCTTGCCGACGACCGGAGTGCGCTCCAGGAGGTCCTTGCCGCGGGCCAGGAAGCGCTCGTAGCCGTCGGTGGTCCGCAGGGTCGCCAGGTGGTTCGCGAGGCCGCCGATGGTCGGTGCGTAGGAGCGCTCGTTGTCGTTGACGACGATGACGAGCGGGCGGTCCCTGGCGTCGGCGATGTTGTTCAGCGCCTCCCAGGCCATACCGCCGGTGAGAGCGCCGTCACCGATGACGGCGACCACGTGGTCGTCGCGTTTGAGGACCTGGTTGGCCTTGGCGAGGCCGTCGGCCCAGCCGAGGACCGTCGAGGCGTGCGAGTTCTCGATGACGTCGTGCTCGGACTCGGCCTGCGAGGGGTAGCCGGAGAGGCCGTCCTTCATCTTCAGCTTCGAGAAGTCCTGGCGGCCGGTGAGCAGCTTGTGGACGTAGGACTGGTGGCCGGTGTCGAACAGCACCCTGTCCTTCGGCGACTCGAAGACGCGGTGCAGGGCGATGGTCAGCTCGACCACACCGAGGTTCGGGCCGAGGTGGCCGCCGGTCTTGGAGACGGCGTCGACGAGGAAGGTCCGGATCTCGCCGGCCAGCTGGTCCAGCTGCTCCAGGCTGAGCCGGTCCAGATCGCGCGGTCCCCTGATGCGGGTCAGCAGCGGCACCCGTGCCTCCTTGCGAGTAGAGCTGATCGAGCTGTTGCCGGGCTTGTCGAGTCTAATGTTCCGCCTTTGCGGACGGCGCCCGGGCTCTGCGTCATACGTCACGCGATCGGCTGTACCCAAGAACAGCCATTCCTACGACATGACTGTGCCCGGTACCGCGTTCGGTACCGGGCACTGGTCGACAAGCGCGCAGGTCAGCCGCGGCCGGCGGCCTTCTGGCTCTTGCGGGACACGGAGTCGATGACGACCGCGCCGAGCAGGACGCCACCCGTGATCATGTACTGGATCGACGTGTTCATGTTCAGCAGGTCGAGGCCGGTCTGGATCGACTGGATGACGAGCATGCCCAGGAGGGCGGACCAGACGGTGCCGCGACCACCGAAGAGGCTCGTACCGCCGATGACCGCGGCCGCGATGGCCAGCATCAGGGTGTTGCCGCCACCGGCGTTGAGCGTGGCGCTCTGGGTCTGACCGGCGAAGAACATACCGCCGACCGCCGCGAAGCCGCCGGAGATGGCGAACACGGTGATCCGGATCATGGACACGTTGATACCGGCACGGCGCGCGGCCTCGATGCCGCCACCGACCGCGAAGACCTTACGGCCGTACGGGGTACGACGGAGCACGAAGTCCACGATCACGAGGGACGCGAGGAAGATCACCAGCGAGTTGGAGACACCGGCCGAGGAGTTCAGCACGTACGCGGTGACGAACGCGGCCACGGCGAGCAGACCGACCCGCAGCCCGATCTCGCTGGTGGGCCGGAACGGCACCCCGGCGGCCTTGCGGCGGCGCTGCTCGACGAGCGAGCCGTAGGCCAGGGAGCCGACGCCGAGGGCGGCCAGGATGTAGGCGCCCGCGATCGACTGGTCCATGAAGAAGGAGCCCTGGCCGAGCAGGTGCACCGGACCCTCGTCCGGGATGTTGATGGTGCCGCTCGAACCGAGCAGCCACAGCATCAGACCGTTCCAGCCGAGGAAGCCGGCCAGGGTGACGACGAACGCCGGTACGCCGATCCTCGCGAAGAAGAAGCCGTGCAGCGCGCCGATGCCGATACCCGTGATCATCGTCAGGATCAGCGCCAGCCAGCCGTTCATCCCGTGGTTGACCACGAAGACGGCGAACAGGGTGGACGCCAGACCGCTGACCGAGCCGACGGACAGGTCGATCTCGCCGAGCAGCAGCACGAAGACCAGGCCGATGGCGAGCATGCCGGTGGCCGACAGGTAGTAGCTGATGTTGGACAGGTTGTCCGCGCTCAGGAACCGGCTGTTCTGCGACTGGAAGATGATGCCGATGACGATCAGGCCGGCGACGACCGGCAGCGAGCCGAGTTCACCGCCCTTGACCTTGCGCTTGAACTCGGTGATGTAGCCCTTGTAGCCCTCTTCGCGGACCAGCAGACGCGGGTCGACGACGGTGGCGGCACCGGCCGCCGCCGTGGGGTCCTCGGTCGGAGCGGCGGTGGTCGGTTCCACCGCGTCCTTCTTCACGGTGCCTGACGTGTCGCTCACTTTGCCGCCTCCGTGCTGCGCACCGCACGACGGGTCACGGCGTTGTCCGTGGCACCGGTGATCGCGGCGATGATCGTTTCCTGACTGGTGTCCTTCACCGGGAAGGAGCCGTTGTTCTTGCCCAGGCGCAGCACGTTGACGGTGTCGGCGACCGCCTTGACGTCGGCCATGTTGTGGCTGATGAGGATGACACCGAGGTTGCGCTCGCGCAGCCGCTCGACCAGGTCGAGGACCTGGGCGGTCTGCTCGACGCCGAGGGCGGCGGTGGGCTCGTCGAGGATGACGACCTTGGGGTCACCGATCAGCGCGCGGGCGATGGCGACGACCTGTCGCTGCCCACCGGAGAGGCTGGCGATCGGGATGCGCACGCTCGGGATGCGGATGGAGAGCGTGCTCAGCAGCTCACGGGAGTTCTTCTCCATCGTGACCTCGTCGATGACCCCGTGGCGCAGCAGCTCACGCCCGAGGTAGAGGTTGCCGACGACATCGAGGTTGTCGCACAGCGCGAGGTCCTGGTAGACCGTCGCGACGCCGAGTCCCTGGGCGTCGTGCGGCTTGTTGATGCTGACCGGCTTGCCCTCCCACTCGATGATTCCCTCATCGATGGGATGCACCCCGGCGATGGTCTTCACCAGGGTGGACTTTCCTGCGCCGTTGTCGCCGACCAGTGCGACGACTTCTCCGGCGTGGACCTCCAGCTCTACTTCGGTGAGGGCCTGCACCGCACCGAATCGCTTGGAGACTCCGCGCAACGCCAGCACGGGCGTAGCGGACACGTTAACCATCTCCTTCGCCGCCTGACCGGCGGGGATGCCGCGCTTGTCAAAAGGCGCGGAGGGTTGTGCCTAGGCACAGATTTACAAGATGAACATGCGCGCGGCCGATGCCTGTTGGCAACGGCTGCGTTCGCACGGGTTCCGATCGGCGCCCGCCCCACAGCGGGGTTGGAAGGTGGGGCGGACGCCGAAGGGGGTCTGTCACCGCTGGGCGGTGATTACTCCAGACCGGCCGCCTTGCACGCCTTGGCGTAGTCGGCGGTGCAGATCTGCGCGACGGTGTAGAGACCGTCCTTGATGACCGTTTCCTTGATGTTGGCCTTGGTGACCGACACCGGGACGAGCAGCTGCGAGGGCACCTTGTTGCCGGAGCCGCTGGTCTGGGTCGTGGTGGCGAGCGAGGAGATGCTCTTGCCCTGCGCCAGGTCGACGGCGAGGGTGGCGGCCGCCTCGGCCTCCGGCTTGAAGGCCTTGTAGACGGTGCTGGACTGGGTACCGGCGACGATGCGCTGGATACCGGCGAGCTCCGCGTCCTGACCCGTCAGCGGGATGTTGCTGATACCGGCGCCCTTGAGGACGGTGGCGATACCGCCGGCCATGCCGTCGTTGGCGGAGTAGACGCCCGCGATCTTCTTGGCGCCGAGCTGCGTGATGGCCGCCGACATCTTCTGCCCGGCGACGGTGTCCTTCCACAGGCCGGACTGCTCGTAGGCGATCTTGACCTTGCCGTCGAGGGCCTCGTGGGCGCCCTTCTTGAACTGCGCGGCGTTCGGGTCGGCGTCGTCACCGTTGATCATGACGACGTTCGCCGACGGGGTCGCCTTCGAGCCCAGCGAGGCGAGGAGCGCCTCGCCCTGGAGCTTGCCGACCTCGACGTTGTCGAAGGAGACGTACGCGGAGACCGGGCCCTGGGCCAGACGGTCGTACGCGACGACCTTGATGCCCTTGTTGACCGCCTGCTGGATCGAGGACTTGATCGCGGCGGAGTCCTGGGCGCTGATCACGATGACCTTGACGCCCTTGGTGATCATACTGCTGACCTGCTGGGCCTGGGTGGCCGCGCTGGCGTTGGCGTTGTTGTACTCGACGGTGCAGCCGGAGCAGAGCTCCTTCACCTTGGCCTCGAAGTACGGCTTGTCGAACTTCTCGTACCGAGCGGTGACGCTGTCGGGCAGGAGCAGGCCGATCTTGGCGGTGGTGCCGCCCGAGGAGCTGGAGCTGCTGTCGGACTTCTTGTCGTCGCCCGCCTTGCCACAGGCGGCCATCGAAACGGCCATCGTGGTGGCGATAACTGCAACGGCGGCACGACGCATGCGCGTGTTCACTTTGAAACCTCCCTGACGAGGCCGCGTCGTTGCGGCCGAGGTGGCTGGAAGTCAACTCGGCCGCGCGTTCGGCGTCAAGAAGTAAATACTTAACGAGATGGCAACGGCGTCGTGCGTTCTCTAAGTGAAGACAGGTGTCGCTGCGGTCAGCGACCCGTCCAAAAGGGTCGAATCGCCCATCTCGCTGAGTGCGAGAGCGAGCGCTCCGAGCACCTCCGCACGGCCTCCAAGTGCCCCCGGGAGAACGGAAAGTTGACGCGCCGCACTGGGGATCGCGTAGCGGCCGACAGACTCCCTGATCGGCCCGAGCACCAGCTCACCGGCCTCGGCGAGATCGCCACCGAGGACCACTCGGCTCGGGTTCAGCAAATTGCAGAGATTGGCGACTCCACTGCCGATGTGTCGGCCGACGTCGGCGATCACCCGACGGCAACCAGGGTCTCCGTCCCGTGCCAGCCGTACGACTCCTTCCATGGTCAGGTCGGTGCCGTGGCTGGACTGGAGCAGCGGCAGCACATAGCGCGCGGCCGTGAAGGTCTCCAGGCAGCCCCGGTTTCCGCAGCGGCAGACAGGGCCGGACTCATCAAGAGTAATATGCCCGATTTCTCCCGCTGTGCCACCCGGGCCCCGGTAGATCGTGCCGTTGATGACCAGTCCGGCGCCGACCCCGCTCGCGACCTTGATGTACGCCAGGTCCCTGACGCCCCGCCCGCTGCCCCAGACCAGCTCACCGAGGGCGCCGAGGTTGGCGTCGTTGTCCACGTGCACCGGTACGCCCAAACGGCTGCCCAGCTCCTCCGCGGGTCTGGTGCCGGTCCAGCCCGGGAGGATCGCGGTGGAGCCCAGGGTGCCCGATTCGACGTCGATCGGTCCGGGCACGCCGAGGCCCACCCCGGCGATCTTGGAACGGTCCACCCCGGTCGCCGTGATCAGCCGGTTGACCAGCTCTTCCGCCCGGTCGAAGCCCTGCGTCGAGGAGGCGTCCACATCGACGGGCTCGGACTCCTCGGCCAGCACCTGGTGGGCGAGATTCCCGACCGCGACGCGCAAATGCGTGTGCCCGAAGTCGACACCGATGACGATGCCGGCGTCACCGCTCAGGGAGACGCTGCGGGCCCGGCGGCCGCCCGCCGAAGTGGGCGTGACCTCGACCGTTCCGCCGTCCTTGAGTTCGCGCACGATGTTGGAGACGGTCGCGGCGGACAGACCCGTCGTCCTCGCGATCTCCGCCTGCGTCAGCGACCCGGCCAGCCGCACCGCTCGCACGACCCGCTCGAGATTGGCTCGGTGCAGTGACGACTGCGACCCCGGAGTCTCCACGACGACCTCCTGCGCGCGGGACCGCATCGATGAGGCCCCGTCTATGTCCAACTAGTGAACTCTAAGCTGAGCTGTTCGGGTCGCCTCCCGTCAAGAGGTTGAACCGCATCCGGGGTCTCGGACACATACGTGACCACCGCTCCCGGCCTGCCGGGAGCGGTGTCGGAACGATCACTCTCTGTCGCGTCGTCCAGGGGTGCTACTTCAGCGTCGCCGAGGTCAGACCGGACTGCACCTGGCGCTGGAACGACAGGTAGACGACCAGCATCGGGATCATGGCGATCGTGACCCCCGCGAAGAGAACGGGCAGGTCGGAGGCGTAGCCCTGTTGCTGCTGGAGCTGGATGAGCCCTTGGGTGAGGACATAGCGCTCCGGGTCCGAGCCGCTCTGCGGCTGCATCAGGACCGTCGGCAGGATGAACTGGTTCCACTGACCGAGGGTGTTGAAGATGCCGACACTGATCAACCCGGCTTTCGCCATCGGCAACATCACTTGGAAGAACGTCCGGGTGTGCGAGGCGCCGTCGAGGATCGCCGCCTCGAAGACCGCGGTGGGCAGTGTCCGGAAGAACGCGTGCATGAAGAACACCGTGAACGGCATCGAGTAGGCGATGTAGACCAGGATCAGCCCCTGGTAGGTGTTGAGCATGTCGAGGCGCTTGACCATGAAGAACAGCGGGACCAGCGCCAGGAACACCGGGAACATCGCGCCGGCGACGAAGAAGTAGTACAGCAGCCGGTTGCCCCAGAACTGGTACCGGGCCAGCACGTACGCGGCCATCGAGCCGAACAGCATCGTCAGCGGGACCGAGAACACCAGCACGATCACGGTGTTGAGGAAGTAGTCGCCGATGCCCTTGCTCCAGGCCCGCCGGAACACGTCGAACGTCCAGTTCTGCGGCCAGCCGAAGGCCGAGTTGCCGATCTGCACGTCGGTCTTGAACGAACTGAACACCAGCCACAGCAGCGGCAGCACGATCAGCAGGGCCCACAGGGCCAGGAAGCCGTGCGAGAAGGCGTTCAGTACGACGCCCTCGCCGCGCGGCTCACCGGCCCGGGCGCTGGACTTCCCCACCGACGGCTGCGGCGGGACGGTGCCGCCCGTGGGGGCGGTCTCCTTCAGGGGTGCGCTCATCGTCGTATGTCTCCCGCTCAGAACTCGATGCGCTCACGGCGGGTGGCGCGCAGCGTGACCACGGACAGGACCAGGGTGAGCAGCAGCATGACGACGCCCATCGCGCAGGCGTAGCCGCTCTTCCCGAAGTAGAGGAAGTTGCGCATCATCACGGTCGACATGACGTCGCTGCCGTGGTCGGGGCCGCCTCCGTAGGCGCCCATGTTCGAGGTCATGGAGGAGACCAGGACGAACATGTCCATCGCGATGATGCCGAGATACACCCAGGCCGTCTGCACGGTCTCCCAGAGCAGCGGCAGCGTGATCCGGAAGAAGGACTGGGAGCGGCCCGCGCCGTCGATCAGGGCGGCCTCGTAGATGTCGCGCGGAATGGACTGCATGGCCGCGGAGAACAGCACCAGATAGAAGCCGACGCCGTGCCACACCACGACCGCCATCAGCGCCCACAGCACCACGTTGGGTTCGTTGAGCCATTCCACCGGATTGTTGACGTCCACCAGGTGGAGTTTGATCAGGACGCCGTTGAGCAGACCGCCGCCGTCGCTGCGGTACACCGCGTTGAACAGCACCGCGAGAATCGCCAGCGACAGGACCTGCGGGAAGAAGTAGATGATTTTGTAGAACCCCGAACCGGCGACACCCTGCACGCCGCCGGCCTTGCTGTGTCCTCCCGCGTTCACCATGAAGGCGAAGAAGAGGGCCAGCAGAATGGTGATCACCGGGATGAACACCAGGAACAGGAGGTTGTGCCAGATGGCCTCCTTGAAGACGTCGTCGTGGATCAGCGCTCGATAGTTGTCCAGTCCGACGAACTTGAAGGTCTGTGACTCGCCTTTCCAGTCGGTCAGCGAATAGCCGAACGTCTGGATGTACGGCCAGATCACGAAGATCAGATAGAGCGCCACGGGAACGAAGAGAAATCCCGTGACGAACCTGTACTGCCCTTTGCGCATTGGCGTTTCCTGCCCCTGGTGTCCCGAGCGTGATCAGGTGGTGCGATCAGGCCTTGTGATCAGGAGTGCACGTTCTTCTTGGACGCCGGGTCCTTGGCCTGCTTGTCGACGGCGGCCTGGCAGCGCTTCAGCCACTCCTTGGGCTGGATGCGCTTGGCCATCAGCTCGTTGGACGCGTTCTGGATGGAGGTGTCCATCTCGCTGTACCAGTCGGGGTACAGGAAGCGGAAGGTGTTGTCACCGGCCGCCTTGGACGCGTCGACCGTGGACTGGGTGCCCGGGCGCAGGGTGACGCTGGAGTCGACACCGTCCTTGAGGATGGTGAGCGAGTTGGCCTCCTTGGCGAAGAGCGTCGACCACTCCTTGGAGAGCATGTGGCGCATGAACTCCTTGGCGCCGGGGAGGTTCTTGGCCTTCGCGGGGATGATGAAGGGCTCGCCGGAGCCGGCCCGGATCGCCTCGAACGGCATCTTGCTGTCGGCCAGCAGCGGCATCGGCAGGAACTTCATGTCGAAGTCCGTCGGTGTCAGCTTGAGCTGCTCGTTCTCCAGCCAGGAACCACAGGTGATGAACGCGGCCTTGTACTGGTTCCAGCGGGTCTGCGACTCGGTGTGGGTCAGGCCGTTGGTGCCGGGCATCAACAGGCCCTTCTCCACCACCTCGTAGATCGCCTCGACGCCGGCCTGCGCGGCGGCCGAGCCGACGAACGCCTTCGGGTCGAGGTTGTCGATCGCCTTGACGGCGTCGATCCCGCCCTTCTTGGCGATGAGGTCCATGATGGCGACGTTGATGTAGTACGGGTACTTGCCCTGGTGGGCGAGGCCCCCGATACCGTCCGCCTTCGCCTTCTGGCACACGGCGATGAACTCGTCCCAGGTCTTCGGCGGGGTCCAGCCCTTCTCCTTGAAGAGCTTGCCGGAGTACCACAACCCCCAGACCGTGTAGATGTAGTTGAGGGCGACGACCTTGCCCTCCTGCACACCCGGGTCGAGGGTGCCGGGGATCAGCAGATCGCGCACCTTCTTGGTCGGGTCGTCGATCGCCGGGGCGTCCAGGACCGGGGAGAGATCGAGCAACTGGCCGTTCTTGTACAGGACGTCGATCTTGATCTGCTGGGCGCCGGAGTCGTCGACGATGTCCGGCGGGTTGCCCGCGTTGAAGCGGGGCTGGAGCTTGCCGGTGATCTCCTGCGTACCGGTGTGGGTCGAACCGACGCCGATCTTCGTCTTGAAGTTGGCTTCCCACGCCTTCGCGTAGTCGTCGCCGTAACCGCCCTTGAAGACGACGACGTCGAGCGTGCTGCCCTTCTTCACACCGAAGGGATTCGACTTCGACGTGGTGCCCTTGGTGCTGTCGTCACTGCTGCTGTCGTCCCCGCCACCGCTGGCACACGCGGACAGGAAACTCATCGTGGGTACGGAGATCAGACCGAGTGCGGCCGACCTCTTGATCAGATCACGGCGGCCGACGCCATTGGAACCGTTGTTCTCGGCGGAAGTGGATCCCATGCTCAAGTCCTCGCCTTCAACAGGACTCAGGCGGTGAACCGGATCCTCCCCGGCACCGCGGTCAGGTCGAGCTTGGTCGTGCAGAGGTACTTCGTGCGTGCTGCTGTGAGAGCGGTGTCGAACGCGACAGGTATAGTCCACTTCCCGCCGACAGAGCAAGATCGAATGCAGGGTAGGTTGTCGGTCTTTTCCGAAGTGAGACCTCGCGGAAATATGAACGCCCTGTGTGTTCGATGCCGGAGAAATCCTCGTTATTGCCCTCGAATGCCTCACTCAACACCCTTGACATCCCTGGCCACTTGACTCCCTACTGTTGCTTGCGCGTCGAATTTGACAACGTTGTCCAGCGTGCAGGGAGGATGCCCTCGTATGCATCACAGATGGTGGGGTACGGCGGTCGTGTCGACCGCCGCACTGGCTTTGCTCGTGGGTTCGCAGGGGGTGACGGTCGCCCTGCCCGCAAAGGCCCCGGCCGGCGGGGAGTTCGCGTCCTCGTTCGAGACGGGAGATCCGGCACCGGCCTGGCTGAACACGGTCGACACCGCGCCGGACGGCTCCAAGCGCGCCTCGGGCGTCGACGGCGGCTACAGCACCGGCATCCCCGGCAATGTGACCGACCACGTCACCGATGTCCGGGCCAGCTCCGAGAACACGGGCGGCGGCGAGGTGAAGGAGAACCTCGTCGACGGCGAGTCCGGCACCAAGTGGCTGACCTTCGAGCCCACGGGCTGGGTCGAGTTCGACCTCGACAAGCCGGCGAAGATAGTGACGTACGCCCTGACTTCGGCGAACGACTTCGCCGAGCGCGATCCGAAGGACTGGACGCTGTCGGGCTCGACGGACGGCAAGGACTGGAAGACCCTGGACACCCGCTCCGGCGAGTCCTTCGCCGACCGGTTCCAGACGAAGTCGTACGACCTCGCCGAGCCGGCCGAGTACCAGCACTTCCGGCTCGACATCACGAAGAACAACGGCGCGAGCGGCATCCTGCAACTCGCCGACGTCCAGTTCTCGACGGGCGGGACCACCGCCCCGATCCCCGAGGACATGCTCTCGCTGGTCGACCGGGGCTCCAGCGGCTCCCCCACCGCCAAGGCGGGCGCCGGCTTCACCGGGAAGCGCGCACTGCGCTACGCGGGCCGTCACACGACGACGGGACGCGCGTACTCGTACAACAAGGTCTTCGACGTCAACGTCCCGGTCGGCAAGGACACCGCGCTCTCGTACAAGATCTTCCCGCAGATGTCCGACGGCGACCTCGACTACGACGCCACGAACGTCTCCGTCGACCTCGCCTTCACGGACGGCACCTATCTCAGCGGCCTCGGCGCCACGGACTCGCACGGCTTCGCGCTGACTCCGCAGGGGCAGGGCGCGGCGAAGATCCTCTACGTCAACCAGTGGAACAACGTCCTCTCGCGGATCGGTTCGGTCGCGGCCGGGAAGACCGTCGACCGGATCCTGCTGGACTACGACTCCCCCAGCGGCCCGGCGAAGTTCCGGGGCTGGCTGGACGACGTGAGCCTCAAGTCGGTCGCGCCGGAGAAGCCGAAGGCGCATCTGTCCGACTACGCGCTGACCACCCGGGGCACCAACTCCAGCGGCAGCTTCTCGCGCGGCAACAACTTCCCCGCCACGGCACTGCCGCACGGCTTCAACTTCTGGACCCCGGTGACGAATTCGTCGTCGCTGAGCTGGCTCTACGACTACGCACGCGCGAACAACGACGACAACCTGCCGACGCTCCAGGCGCTCAGCCTGAGCCATGAGCCCAGCCCCTGGATGGGCGACCGGCAGACCTTCCAGGTGATGCCGTCGGCGGCCTCGGGCACCCCCAACACCTCGCCCACGGCACGGGAGTTGGCCTTCAAGCACGAGAACGAGACCGCGCGCCCGTACTACTACGGCGTCACGTTCGAGAACGGTCTCAAGGCCGAGATGGCCCCGGCCGACCACGCGGCCTCACTGCGCTTCACCTACCCCGGCGACGACGCGAGCGTCATCTTCGACAACGTCACCGAGCAGGCGGGCCTGACCCTCGACAAGGAGAACGGGACCGTCACCGGCTACTCGGACGTCAAGTCCGGGCTGTCCACCGGCGCGACACGGCTCTTCGTCTACGGCACGTTCGACGCGCCGGTGACGGACGGCTCCTCCAGCGGGGTCAAGGGCTATCTGAAGTTCAGGCCGGGCGCCGACCACACGGTCACGCTGCGCCTGGCCACCTCGCTGATCAGCGTCGACCAGGCGAAGGACAACCTGCGCCAGGAGATCCCGGACGGCACCTCCTTCGACACGGTCAAGAAGCAGGCCCAGAAGGTGTGGGACAGGCTGCTCGGCAAGGTCGAGGTGGAGGGGGCGACCCCGGATCAGCTGACGACCCTGTACTCCAGCATGTACCGGCTGTACCTGTACCCCAACTCCGGCTTCGAGAAGGTCGGTTCGACGTACCAGTACGCCTCGCCGTTCTCCCCGATGCCGAGCCAGGACACCCCGACGCACACCGGCGCGAAGATCGTGAACGGCAAGGTGTACGTCAACAACGGCTTCTGGGACACCTATCGGACGACCTGGCCGGCCTACTCCTTCCTGACGCCCAGTCAGGCGGGTGAGATGGTCGACGGGTTCGTGCAGCAGTACAAGGACGGCGGCTGGACCTCGCGCTGGTCCTCGCCCGGCTACGCGGACCTGATGACGGGCACCTCCTCGGACGTCGCGTTCGCGGACGCGTACGTCAAGGGCGTGAAGTTCGACGCCAAGTCGGCCTACGACGCGGCCGTGAAGAACGCGACCGTCGTCCCGCCCGCCTCCGGTGTGGGCCGCAAGGGCATGACCACCTCGCCCTTCCTCGGCTACACGAGCACCGACACCAACGAGGGCTTCTCCTGGGCGATGGAGGGCTACAACAACGACTACGGCATCGCTCAGATGGGCCAGGCCCTCTACAGGAAGACCGGCGAGAAGCACTACAAGGAGGAGTCCGAGTACTTCCTCAACCGCGCCCAGGACTACGTGAACCTGTTCGACAAGCAGGCCGGGTTCTTCCAGGGCAAGGACGCCAAGGGCAACTGGCGGGTGGCATCGGCGAGTTACGACCCGAAGGTCTGGGGCTACGACTACACCGAGACCGACGGCTGGGGCTACGCCTTCACCGCCCCGCAGGACAGCCGGGGCCTCGCCAACCTCTACGGCGGCCAGAAGGCCCTCGGGGACAAGCTCGACCAGTACTTCAGCACCCCCGAGACCGCCTCGCCCGACAACGTCGGTTCCTACGGCGGGGTCATCCACGAGATGACGGAGGCGCGGGACGTCCGCATGGGCCAGTACGGCCACTCCAACCAGGTCGCCCACCACGTCACCTACATGTACGACGCGGCCGGCGAGCCCTGGAAGGCCCAGAAGGACGTGCGTGAGGTGCTGTCGCGCCTCTACACCGGCAGCGAGATCGGGCAGGGCTACCACGGCGACGAGGACAACGGCGAGCAGTCGGCCTGGTACCTCTTCTCCGCGCTCGGCTTCTACCCGCTGGTGATGGGCAGCGGCGAATACGCCATCGGCTCCCCGCTGTTCACCAAGGCGACCGTCCACCTGGAGAACGGCAAGGACCTCGTCGTCAAGGCGCCGAAGAACAGCACGAAGAACATCTACGTGCAGGGTCTGAAGGTCAACGGCCAGAACTGGACGAAGACCTCACTCCCCCACTCGCTGCTGGAGAAGGGCGGAGTGCTGGACTTCTCCATGGGCTCCAAGCCCTCGTCGTGGGGCAGCGGCAAGAACGCGGCGCCGGTGTCGATCACCAAGAACGACAAGGTGCCGACGCCCCGCAGCGACCAACTCGCCGGAGTCGGCGCCCTGTTCGACAACACGTCGGCCACGAGCGCGACGGTGACCTCGGTGGACCTGCCGGTCACGAAGGCCACCAAGGGCGTCCAGTACACGCTCACGTCGTCCACGGACCACACGAAGGCACCGACCGGCTGGACCCTTCAGGGCTCGGCCGACGGCACCTCGTGGAAGACGCTCGACAAGCGCTCCGGCGAGTCCTTCACCTGGGACAAACAGACGCGCGTCTTCACGGTCAAGTCACCTGGCTCGTACGGGCATTACCGCCTGGTGCTGACCGGCTCGTCGACCCTCGCGGAGGTGGAACTGCTCGGCTGAGGGCCGCTCACGGCACGGGGAGGCGGGGCAGCAGTCGCCGCAACGCCTCCGCGTGCTGGTGAACCCGTTTGAGCACGCCTCTCCTGGTCGACGCGAAGACGGGGACGTCCTGGGCCGGACCGCACGCGGCGGCCGTGTACAGGTCGTCGAGCCACGCCCCGCTCCCCCTGGTGCCGTCCGGCGCCAGGGGGATCAGTCGTGTCAGGACCTCCGATTCGGCGCCGCCCAGGAACCAGACGCGCACCATCAGATCCGCGCGCAGATAACGCAGGCCACCATCTATGTCCTCCGGCGGCGCGAAGCCCTCGTCCCCCACCAGGAACGCGAAGGCCGTACGCGCCTCGGCCCGGAACTCCTCGGGCATTTGCGGCCGTTTCACCATCTGCGGATGCTCGCACGCGCCGATGTGCCCCCGCCACCGAAACCGGCGAGGGCACACACTGTGGACGTCAGTTCACCGCAAGGGTGAACACATGGAGATCCGGGTCGTCCGGAAGTGTCACGCTCTTGATGGTCTTGCCCGTGGGCGCCGCGAACGGCTTGGTGGCGAACACATAGGTGGCTACCGGGTCTTTGTCCGCACCCGCGACATTGCGGTACGCGGTCCTGGCGACGACCTCGTTGCCGTACTGCACGGTGCCGCCGCCCCCGCCGACCGTCCAGTCCGTGAAGGACAGGTCGATCGCGCCGGTGCTGCCGTCGGTGTAGGTGACGGTCGCCTTCGTCTGCTGGTTGCCGTTGACCGCGCTGCCGACGAAGGACAAGGTGCTTGTGGGCTGCGGGAGTTGGACGGTCTGACCGGCCGCCGAGACGTTGTCCGGGCGCCCGTTCGGCGAGCTGGGCCAGGTGAAGCCGAGCCCGTCCACCGTGCCCGTGCCGCCCGGGGTGAGCCCGGCCGCCGCGAGCGCCTGGAGGGAGTAGCTCCAGCCGCCTCCGTCGTAGTCCGCCTCGTCGTGCTCGCCGGTGTCGTCGGAGACGCCGGTGTTGTTGTAGGCGGCGAGGAGGGTGCCGGGCGCGGCCACGGTCAGGGACACCGGCTGCTCATACGACGTGTCGCCCGAGGTGACGGTGACCTTCACGTCGTAGAAGCCCTGCTGGACGTCGTCGGCGGCGGTGAGGGTGATGTCCTGGGAGCCGTCGACGACCGTTCCCTGGGCGGGCGTTGCCGTGACTCCGGCGGGGGTCTCGACGGTGTAGCGGACCTCGGGTCCGGTGCCGCCGTTCAGGGACAGGGCCTTGATGTTGACCTTGGTGGTGTCGCCGGGCGCGAGGGTCGCGGCGGTCGGGCCGACGCCGATCTGGTACGGCTGTTCACCGGTCCGGAAGGACGGCGGGGTGTCGGCCGGAGCGCTGCCCCAGGTGCGGTTCGGGGTGGTGGAGAGGGTGTAGTCGAGGATGCCGCCGTTCTTGACGATCGAGGACGGGAGCCAAGGGCGGTCACTGGTACGGCCGTTGACCTTCAGGGACTGGATGTACGGGGCGTCGGCCGCGGCGCCCTTCGCGCGGATGGAGATGTCGTTGCCGTGCGGGCGCTTGATCTCGATACGCTCGAACAGGGGTGAGGCGAGGGTGAGTTCGGCGCGGGAGGGGACCTGGGGGTACATGCCGAGGGCGGAGAAGACGTACCAGGACGACATCTCGCCGAGGTCGTCGTTGCCGGGGATGCCGGCCGGGTCGGTCGACCAGAGCTGCTTCATGGCCGCCCTGACCGTCTCCTGGGTCTTGTAGGGCGCGCCCGCGTAGTCGTAGAGGTAGGGGACGTTGACGGACGGCTCGTTGTCCAGCTCGGACTTGTCGCCGCCGCTGCCCGTGAAGGCCCAACTGCCGTCCGCCTCATGGAAGAAGGAGTCGAGGCGGGCGAGGGCCTTGTCGGTGCCGCCCATCGCCGCGAAGAGGCCGGCCGGGTTGTGCTGGACCATCCAGGTGTACTGGGCGGCGGTGCCCTCGACGAAGCCGTTGCCGGTGCCCGGGGTGAAGCCGGTGACCCAACTGCCGTCCGCCTTGCGGTTGGCGATGTAGCCGCCGGTGGGGTCGGCGGCGATGTTGAAGTTGTTCTGCCACCACTGGGCGCGCTTGGCGAAGTCGGCCGCCGTGCTCTTCTTCCCTGCCGCCGTGGCGAGTTGGGAGAGCGCGAAGTCCGCCGTGGACATCTCCAGCGTCTCGGCGGCGCCGCCCCAGGCGTTGGAGACGGACGGCATGTAGTGCAGGTTCAAGTACTTGTCGAGGGAAGGGCGTTGGCCGACCGAGAGCACCGGCTTGCCCGAGGAGGACAGGTCCTGGGCGGTGGGTACGGTCGCCGCCTTGACGAGGGAGGCGAGGGCCCCCTTCAGGTCGAAGTCCGTGCCGCCGAAGGCGCGGATGCCGGCCAGGGCGGTGGGTGAGGGGTCGCCGTTCATGACGTGGGTGCCGCTCGCGCCGTGCAGCCAGCGGTCCCAGATCCCGCCGTTCTGCTGGGCGAGTTCGTAGAGGGACTGCGCGATGTCCGAGCCGGTGCGCGGGCTGAGCAGGGTGAGCAGCTGGACCTGCGACCGGTAGATGTCCCAGCCGGAGAAGGTGCCGTACTGCGCTTGGTGCCCCCGGCTCACTTTGTGCACCTTGCCGTCGCTGCCGGTGTATCTGCGGTCGGCGTCGCTGATGACGTTGGGGTGCAGGAGGGAGTGGTAGAGCGCGGTGTAGAAGGTGGTGCGCTCGGGGTCGGTGCCGCCGCCGACCTTGATCGCGCCGAGCTGGTCGCGCCAGGCGCGGTGTGCCGCGTCCTCGACGGCGTCGAAGGAGCGCTTCGGCGGGTTCTCCGCCTTGAGGTTGGCCTGGGCGCCGGCCTGACTGACGTACGAGACACCGACCTTGACGCCGACCGGGCCGCTGCCGGGCTCGAACTCGACGTAGCCGCCCGCGCCCTTGCCCGCGACGGGACGGCCGCCGGTGGCGAAGCCGCCGGTGCCGCCGGTCGCACTCGTCGAACCCGGGGTCAGCTTGTCGTCCTGCCAGGTGCCGGTGGTCTTGAAGGCGCGGTCGAAGGTCGCGGTGAAGTACAGGGTGTAGTAGGCGCGTTGGCCCTCGGGGTCGAGGTAGCCGCAGAAGTTGCCGGAGGTGACCGAGCCGGAGACCGTGTTGGTCTTCGGGTCGATGGTGACCGACGAATCGGCGGACCCCACCTCGGAGTTGGCGGTGCGGATCAGGAGTGAGGCGGGCTTGTCGGCCGGGTAGGTGAAGCGGCCGGAGCCGGTGCGGGCCGTCGCGGTGAGGTCGGCGGTGACACCGGAGGCGAGGCCGACCTTGTAGTGGCCGGGTTCGGCGGTCTCGTCGGTGTGGCTGAAGTCGGAGGCGTAGACGGCGTCCTTGGTGTCGCTCGCCGGGGACGAGGTGACCTCACCGGCGTACGGGTAGAACGGGATGTCGCCGCTGCCGCCCGCGCAGCCCGTGCCCGACATGTGGGTCAGGCTGAAGCCGCGGATGCGGGTGGCGTCGTACTGGTAGCCGCCCGGCGCGGCCGTGCTCGTCGCGCTGCCTCTGGTGTTCTCCGGGCTCCAGGAGAGCATGCCGAAGGGCACGACGGCGCCCGGGAAGACGTTGCCGCCGTTCTTGGTGCCGATCAGCGGATCGACGTAGGCGCTCGGATCCTTGACGAGTTGCGGTGGGGCGGCGGTCGCCGCCAGGGCGGGGGTGGCGCCGCCGAGCGCGAGGGCGGCGGCCAGCGCCGCGGCAGGCAATGTTCGCCCACCAAGGAGCGGCGTCCGGTGCGTGCTCTCGGCGTGCCGGCCGGAAGCCCTCGTACTGGACGTACTTGGGCTTTCGGCCGGTGCGGCGAGAGGGCGTGCCGGGCGTCGCGACGGGGCGGACATTGCCTGTCGCGGTACTGGCAACAGGGACATGGGACGGAAACGCATGACGCGGCCCCTCCTCCTTCGGACGGGTCGCGCACCACAGGTCGCACAAGCCGCAGGGACAGTAACGTGCGCCACCCATACCACGGAAGAGCGCGTGCGCCGGCGAGGGCACGCGGGCCGGCCACTCGGACGGCGTCCGCAGGCCAACTCGCTTGACATCGTTGTCCGTTGGGGCGGTAGAGTCATATGCAGACCATTCGACAACGTTGTCGCACCACAGTGTCGCCCCAAGCCACGCACCACCCGGGCAGGTTCAACCCCCATTGCCTGTCCGGCTCGCGGATCCGGTGGCCCCCGACCACCGGATCCGCCCCGAGCTCAGCCTCAACCGACCTGGCAGGGCAAGGTAGTTGCCGTGTCCCCGCCGTTGCCGTTCACGACGTATCCGAAGGTGGCGCTCTGCCCCGGACTCAGTGAGCCGTTCCAGTCGGCGTTGTGCACCATCACGTCCTGGCCGCTGTAGGTCGCATTGCCGTTCCAGAGGCTGGCGACCGACTGACCGGTGGGGAGTGCCCAGTTGACCATCCAGCCGAGCATCGGGACGTCACCGGAGTTGGTGACGGTCACCTCGGACTGGTAGCCGCCGGGCCAGCTGCCGGTCGTGTGCCGGGTGGCCGAACAGACGCCGGGTACCGGGTCGGTGGGGTTGCCCGGGTCGTGAATGCCCGTCACTTCGCCGTTGCCGCCGTCGAAGACGACGTCCGAGCAGGAGTAGAAGGTCTCCGCGCTGTCCGAGCGCTGCCACACCATGTAGATGATGTTCCGCCCCGACTTGTTCGCCGGAAGCTGCCCGGTCCAGGAGTAGTTGGCCTCGACCGTGCCCGGCGTGCCGTTGAGCGGCGGGTGGTCGACCGTGAGGAACGGGGTGTCCTCCATGGCGTCCCACGTGAGCGTCTTCGTCGGGTCGAAGCCGTCCTTGGTGACGTAGACGTAGAACCAACCCGGGTGCGCCGCCCAGGCGTTGTACGAGAAGTCGACCGTCGCGCCGGAGGTGAGGTGCGTCAACGGCCAGTCGTCGCGCGGGAGGTTGAAGCCCGTGAAGTTCGGGTTCCCGCCGCTGCACAACTCGCCGTCCGGCACGAAGCCGCGGGTTCGGCCGGCGCCGTCGGAGCGCAGCACGGAGAACCAGTTGTAGAACGGCGTGGTGCCGCTGACCTGTTGGGCGGCCTTGCAGGCCGGGTTGATCGGTTTGATCTCGCCGGTGGTGGTGAGCGCGTCCTGCCAGCAGAGGAAGGTGCGGCTGGCGGGCTTCATGGGGGTGCCGTGGGCCTCCGCCCTGCCGCCGGTGGCGAGGATCAGGGCCAGGGCCGGGACGGTGGTGAGCAGGGCGAGGAGGACGAGGAAGAGGGCTCGGTGGGGGGTGGGGCGTGGTAATCGCGGTGTGGTGTGTGGAGTTGAGGTCGATGTTGTCACGGGCATGACAGTTCTACGTCCCTTCGGTCGGCGGGTGCGAGGAACGTGCGGTGGTGGGTGCGTGCGTGCGTGCGTGCGGTGTTGGATACGTGGGGTGGGGCGACCCGGCCACCCGGCGGGTTCCGGACCGCCGGACGGGTGGGAGCGCTCCCACCCCACTTGTCCGTGAAGTTAGCGCGGACTGGGGAGGCTGTAAACGGCGGGGGCACGTGAAGTGGCGTTCGGGGCGCGCTTGTTCCGGGACCGGGGCCTCGTACGATCCCGTCATGATCGCAGTCGTCGTCACGGTCGCACTGGCCTTCGCCGGGTATGTCGCCACGTACCTCAACAGCCTGCGGCTGGCGCAGCGACAGGAGCGGCTCGCCCGGGTCAATCGCCAACTCAGCGACTTCTACGGCCCGTTGTTCGCACTGACGGAGGCGAACGCGCGCACCTTCGCGGCCTTCGTGGAGCGGCACGGCCGGGCCGCGGGCACCTCCCCCTTCAGTGACGCGACTCCGCCGACCGACGAGGAACTCGCCGAGTGGCGGCTGTGGGTCACGACCGTTTTCCTGCCGGTCCTGCGAGAGATGCGCGAACTCGTCGTCGGGCGGGCGGATCTGTTGCGCGAGCCGGAGATGCCGCCGCTGCTGCTGGAGCTGTGCGCGCACGCGGCGGGATACGAGATCACCGTGGCGCGCTGGGCGCGGGGCGACCTCTCGGAGCATCTGTCGCTGGTCGCGTTCCCGAGCGCGGAGCTGGCCGCGTACGCGCGGCGGGGTTTCGGTCAACTGAAGCTGGAGCAGGCGCGGTTGCTGGGCGGACGTGCGGGCGGCGGTCGATCACCGATGCCGACCTGACCCTCACCGGGCCGGCCGGCACGAAGATCACCACGCGTGACGTGACCCGGGCCCGGACGATCCGCGGCGGACACGCGCTGAAGGCCACCTACTCCGTGTCCATCCCGCCCTCGGCGAAGCTCTTCACCTCCGACGGCTTCCGGGGGACGGCGAGTTACCGCTTCCGCTCAGCCGGGAAGACCCGGCTCACGGCCGGTGACACGATCACCGTCAACCACCAAGTCACCGCCCCGTACCGGACATTCGCGTCGACCACGGCGAGCTTCAGCGAGTCCGGCACCCAACTCGGCATCCGGGCGCAGGGTGCGGACCTGTACAACGGCACCAACGAGTACGGCTCGGTCTATCTGCCGGGTGCCGAGCACGACGGTTCGGTGACGACCGTGAAGCTCAACTCGCAGTCGGACACGGATGTCTGGGCCAAGGCCGGGATCATGGTCCGCAACGACATCACCCAGTCCAACACGTCACCCGGCTACGTGGCCCTGGTCGCCACTCCGGGCAACGGCTATCTCCTCGACTGGGACAGTGACGGCGACGGGCTGCTCGACTCGCAGGACTCCACCGGTACCGCCACCTACCCCTCGTGGCTGAAGCTCGTCCGCGACGGCACCTCGTACAGCGGCTACTACTCGACCGACAACGCCAGTTGGAACCTGGTCGGCACCACCGGCGAGGCCGACTTCGACGGGTTCACGAGCACTCCGTAGGTCTACGGCTACGACGGCGAGGGCGTCCGTCCGGCGCTCGGTGCTCGGTGCTCTTCTAGACCGGCGCCGCGCGGGCGCGCAACGCCGGTTCTGCGGGCGGGAGTTCGGCGGCCGCCGGGAGTTCGATGGTGAACTCCGTGCGGCCCGGGACGCTGGTGACGTCGATGCGGCCGCCGTGGGCTCCCGTGATCGCCGTCGCGATGGCCAGGCCGAGGCCGGAGCCGCCCTCCTTGCCGCCGGCGCGGGCGCGGGAGGCGTCGGCGCGGGTGAAGCGTTCGAAGACGGTGGGGAGGAGGGCCGGGGGGATGCCGGGGCCGTCGTCGCGTACCCGGATGACGACGGTGTGACCGGCGGTGGCCTCGACGCTCGCCGTGACCGTCGTGCCAACGGGTGTGTGCATACGGGCGTTGGCCAACAGGTTGGCCAGCACCTGGTGCAGGCGGGCCTCGTCGCCGACGACCAGGGCCGGGGCGTCCAGGGACAGTTGGAGCTGCCACTCGTGGCCGGTGCCCGCGGCGCGCGCGTCCCACACCGCCTCGGCGAGGAGCGCCGCGAGGTCCACCTCGGCGGACTGCAACGGCCGGCCCTCGTCGAGCCGGGCGAGGAGCAGGAGGTCCTCCACCAGGCCCGTCATGCGCGCCGACTCCGCGGTGACCCGGCGCCAGGCGAGGCCCGGTTCGATGCGGTCGGTGCCGCGGTTCATCAGCTCGGCGTAGCCCGCGATCGAGGCCAGCGGGGTACGGAGTTCATGGCTGGCGTCGGCGAGGAAGCGGCGCATGCGTTCCTCGCTGCGGCGCATCTGCTCCTCACTGCGCTGGCGTTCGGCGAGCGAGGACTCGACGTGGTCGATCATGCGGTTGAGCGCGGCGCCGACCTGGCCGGCCTCGCTGCCGGGGTCGGTGTCCCGCTCGGGCACCCGGGTGAGCGCGGTGACCTCGCCGTGGCCGAGCTGCGAGCGGGAGACCTCGACCGCGGTGGCGGCGACCCGGTCCAGCGGCCGTAGCTGCCGTCGTATGACGACCGCGCAGAGGAAGCCCGCGACGGTCAGTCCGGCGAGGGCGACGGCCGCCTCGACCGCCACCAGACCGCTGATCATGTCCTGTACGTCGTCCATCGGAAGGCCGGTGAGGACCCGGACCCCTTTGTGGTCGACGGCCGTGAGCCGGTAGGTGCCGAGGCCCGGCACGGTGCGGGTGTGCATCGCGCCGTCGACCGTGATGCCCGCGAGGGCGCCGCGCTGGGCCGAGGTGAGGTTCTGGGGCGGGGCGTCCTGGCTGACGACGGCCGCGGCGATGATCGCGCCCTTGTCGTCGAAGCGCGCGGCGAGCGTCCCGACGGCGTGGCCGTTCTCCATGAGGAATCCGAGGTCCCCGTCGAAGTCCGGGTGGTGTTCGGCCCCGCCCAGGCTGCGCTGGGCGGCGTTGTCGACCCGGTCGTCCAAGTTGCCCAGCAGGTAGGAGCGTTGGACGAACACGGTGATGAGGGCCATCGCGGCGCACACGACGACGAGGGTGGCGCTGATGAAGAGCAGGAGTCGGGTGCGCAGCGAACGGCCGCGCAGGCGGCCTCGGTTGCGGGTCAGGAGGTTCATCTGCCGTCCTCCACGGGCCGTAGGGCGTATCCCATCCCGCGTACGGTGTGGATCATAGGAGCGCGGCCCCGGTCTATCTTCCGGCGGAGACTGGAGATGTAGACCTCGACGAGGTTGCCGCCGCCGTCGAAGCAGCTGCTCCACACCTGGTCGAGGATCTGTGCCTTGCTCAGCACCTGGCGGGGATGGTCGAGGAACAGGGTGAGCAGGTCGAACTCCTTGGCGGTGAGCCGGACCGGCTCACCGGCGCGCCGTACCTCGCGGGTCCCGCCGGTCAGGACGAGGTCGCCGAGTACCCGTACGGAGTCGTCGGCCGGGGTCCGTTCGCCGCCCGCCCGGCGCAGCAGTCCGCGCAGCCGCAGCACGACCTCCTCCAGGGAGAAGGGCTTGGTGACGTAGTCGTCGGCGCCCGCTTCGAGGCCGTCGAGTCGGTGCTCGATGGCGTCGCGGGCGGTGAGCATGAGGACGGGCAGCCTGGGGTTCTCGTACCGGAGTCTGCGCAGCACCTGTACGCCGTCCAGGTCGGGCAGCATGCCGTCCAGGACGACGGCGTGCGGGGCGCAGCCGCGGGCGATGCGCAGCGCGCTGTGCCCGTCCGGCGCGGGGTAGGGCCGCCAGCCGGCCTCGGTGACCGCGACGGAGAGCAGCTCGGTGAGCGCGGGCTCGTCGTCGACGATGAGCACGCGTACTCGGCTGCCGCGGGATCCCGATGTGCCAGTCATGTCCCGATTCTGTCCCCGCCCGCTGAGGGAACCCTGTGTTCCACCTGAGCCGCAGCCGTGCGTACGGGCGGGAGTCCGGGGCGAGGGCACGGGCCGGTGACCGGCCAGGACTCCGCCCGGCGACCGATGTCTTCACCAACTACCTTGGCCGAAGCGGGCGTTGGCACTCTCCGGCCACCTGATTCCCTTGAGTCGCCGTCGACCCGGCACTCACTCTGATGGCTGGCTTCCGCTCACCGGGCGGAAGCGTTTCCGCGTTCAGGGGAGGACGTCCACCCATGCGAAGACTCCACGCCCTGTGGGCTGTGGCCTCAGTGGCCGGACTGCTCGCGGGGGCCATCGCGCCCGCGACAGCCGCTGCCGGTTCCACGGTCTCCACCCACCTCACGGGCCCGAGCACCGCCCCACCGCAGACCGTCACCCTCATCACCGGCGACACCGTGACCCTCACCGCCGGACCGGACGGCAGGAACGCCGTCGGCGTCCGGCGCGGCAAGGGCCGCGAGGCCGCCACTTTCCTGTCCAGCGAGAAGAACGGCGAGATCAGCGTCCTGCCGGCGGACGCCATCCCGCTCGTGAAGGCGGGCCGCCTCGACCCGGCCCTGTTCAACGTCACCCGACTGGTCAAGCAGGGGTACACGGACGCGAGGACCGGCTCCACCCCGGTCATCGCGACGTACAGCAGGGGCACCGAGACCCCCGAGGGCACGCGCCGGACGCTGGCGCTGCCCGGGATCGACGGCGCCGCGCTCAGCGCGCGGAAGTCCACGGCCTTCTGGTCGGACATCGCCCCGGCACTCGGCACCGAGCCCACCGCGAAGGCCGCGAGGCGGCTCGGTGACGGCATCGACAAGATCTGGCTGGACGCCAAGGTGAAGGCGTCCCTGGACGTGAGTGTGCCGCAGATCGGCGCGCCCGACGTGTGGAAGGCGGGCTACGACGGCACGGGCGTCGAGGTCGCGGTCCTGGACACGGGCGTGGACACCGGGCACCCGGACCTGGCCGGGAAGATCGCCGGCTCGGAGAGTTTCGTACCGGACGAGACGGTGCAGGACGGCTTCGGCCACGGCACCCATGTGGCGTCCACGATCGTCGGCTCGGGCGCGGCCTCGGGCGGCCGGTACAAGGGAGTGGCGCCGGGCGCGCGGCTGCTGGTCGGCAAGGTGCTGGACGACACGGGCAGCGGCCAGGCCTCCTGGATCATCGCGGGGATGGAGTGGGCGGCGCGGTCCGGCGCGAAGATCGTGTCGATGTCGTTGGGCGGTACGGCGTACGGTCCCTCGGACGTGCTCAGTGAGACCGTCGACCAACTGTCGGCGTCCACCGGCACGTTGTTCGTGATCGCGGCCGGCAACGCGGGCCCGGGCGAGCAGACCGTGGGCACCCCGGGCATCGCCGACTCGGCGCTGACGGTGGGCGCGGTCGACAAGTCGGACAAGCTGGCCTCGTTCTCCAGCCGGGGTCCGCGCCCCGGCGACTACGCGGTCAAGCCGGAGATCACCGCGCCGGGCGTGAACATCACCGCGGCCCGCGCCGCCGGCACCACCATGGGCACGCCGGTGGACGACAACTACACGACGGCGAGTGGCACTTCGATGGCCACCCCGCATGTCGCGGGCGCGGCGGCGCTGGTCGCGCAGGCGCATCCGGACTGGACCGGCGAGCAGATCAAAGAGGCGCTGGCCAGTACGGCGAAGACGAACGCCGACGACTCCGTGTTCGAGCAGGGCGACGGCCGGGTCGACGCCGTACGGGCGGTCGAGCAGGACGTCTTCGCGACCTCGACGCTGAGCTTCGGCAGGTTCGAGGACGGCGACAGCGGTGTCGTCGGCAAGGACATCACGTACACCAACACCACTGACAGTCCGGTGGAGTTGAGGATCTCGTCGTCGCTCCCGAGCCTCGCTCCGAGCGCGGACGCCCTGACGGTGCCCGCGCGGAGCACCGCCGGCGTCTCCGTCGGCGTCGACCCGGCGCAGGTGACCGAGGGCCGGTACACGGGCCATGTCACGGCGACCGCCGACGGTGGCGTCCGGGTCACCACGGGCGTCGGCTTCGAGAAGGCGCCGAAGACGTACGACCTCAAGGTCTCGATCGTGGACCGCGAGGGCAACCCGTCGACCGGGGCGTCGCTCTACACGCTCCAGGAGCTGAACGGCGCCTATCCCGACGGCTACGGCTTCCTCGGCACCGGCTGGACCTGGCAGGTGCCGGCCGGCACCTACTCCATCGCGACCTGGATCCCGGACCGGGACGCGGGCGGCCTGGCCGTGGGTACGTCGGTCGTCGGCAACCCCGAGATCAAGGTCGACGGCGACACCGCGGTCGTCCTCGACGCCCGCAAGGCGGTGGAGATCAGACCGAGGACGAAGGAGGACTCCGAGTTCCGCGGCTTCAGCACCAGTTGGCACCGGGCGGGGCCGGGCAGCGCCTGGGGGCTCACCTACAGCCAGGGCTTCTGGACCGATCACGTCTACGTGGCGCCGACCCGGCGGGTCACCGTGGGCACCCTGGACTTCTACGCCAAGTTCCGGCTGTACGCGAAGGAGTTGACGGCGGACGTCACCGGCCCGGAGAAGACCTCACTGTCGTCGCTCTACTACTCCCAGACGTACAACGACTTCCCGTTGAAGATCAGCGGTGACCACACGGTCCAGGCGGTGGACGCGGGCGGCGGTACCGCGGCCGACTTCGCGGGGCTCGACGTCAGGGGCAAGGTGGCGGTGGTCGGGCTCGGCGCCACCGAGCGGGCGCAGACCGCTCTGGACAACGCGACCGAGGCCGGGGCGGGTTACCTCATCACCTACCGCAAGACACCCGGTTTCTGGATCGAGGCCGTGGACCGGGCGACCACCGTCCCGCTGATGATCGCCACCGGCGAGCAGGGCGCCGGGCTGGCCGCCCTGCTGAGGACCGGCAGGAAGGTCACGCTGAAGCTGAGCGGCACACCGGTCAGTCCGTACGTCTACAACCTGCTCGCCGCACAGAGCGGCGCGATCACCGCGAACCAGACCTACCGCCTCGACAGGTCCAACACGGTGAAGCGAAAGGCCCGTTACTACGGTGCCACGGCCGGCGAGATGGGTGCGGACACCCTGTACACCTTCCGGCCCTGGCAGCTCTTCGGCGTCGAGAACAGCGTGTACACGCGACTGGGCACGGAACGCGACGAGTACTACTACGTCGACCCGGACACCCGTACCTGGCATGTCGTCTATCCCGACTGGAAGGCGTACAAGGGCGAGTGGAGCCCGTTGCACACCTTCACCAAGGCGGCCACCGAGCCCACCGAGAACTGGCTGCGCCAGGTCGTCCGGCCGGGCAGCAGCGAGGAGTACGGCCTCTCCGTGCGCGACGGCGACAGACTCACCTTCTCCGTACCGGAGTTGAGCGACTCCACACCGGGCCACTACGGATACGTGGACGGCGTCGACGCCACCGCGCAGGGCAGGCTCTACGCGGACGGGCAGTTCGTCGGCGACTCGACGCGCGGCGGGTACGGCGTCTTCGACGTCCCGGCGGCCAGGTCCTCGTACCGCTTCGATCTGGACGTGCGGCGCAAGGCGGCCTGGGCGAAGTACTCCACGAGCACGCACACCGAGTGGACCTTCGCCTCGGCGCACACCGACACCGCGACGGCCCTGCCGCTGCTCACCGTCGGCATCGCCCCGAAGGGCCTCGACCTCCTCAACCGGGCCGACGGCAAGCGGGAGTTGACGGTCGGACTGCCGGTCGCGAACCAGTCGGGGAGTGTCCGGGCGAGCAGTCTGAAGGCCTGGGTCTCCTACGACGACGGCACGTCCTGGAAAGAGGTGAGTGTCAAGAAGGGCGAGGCACGGTTCAGGCCCGCGAAGGGCGCCGGGTCGGTGTCGCTGCGCGTGCGGGCCGCCGACCGCGACGGCAACGGGATCGACCAGACCGTACTGCGGGCGTTCGGCCTGAAGTGAGCCTGGAATGACCTGAAGTGAGCGGATGGGCCGAGCCACTGTAAGGATTCTTAACAAAGAACGCCTACCGTGGCGAGGCATGGTGAACACCGCACAGGATTCTGCAGGACAGACCCCTGCCGCGAGCCCTTGGGCCGCGGTGGGGGTCGCCGACTTCGAGGAGCTGGTGTACCGGTCGATTCTCCATCAGCCCGACGCCGGCGCGGTCGGCTGGGCGCTGCTGAGCGGGGCGACCCCGGCCGAGCTGCGCGAGGCCTGCAACCGGCTGCTCACGCTGGGACTGCTCCAACCGCCGGACTCCATGGGCGGGTTACGGGCGGTCGACCCGCGGGTGGCGATCCGTGCGCTGATCCGGCGGCGCGAGACGGAGTCCGAACTGGTCGCCGCCACCGCCGAGGAGATGGCCACCGCGTACGAGGCGGGGCTGCTGCGCGAGGAGCCGTCCCGGCTGATCGAGGTCGCCTCCGGCGAGGGCGCCATCGCGGCCCGCCTGGAGGAGATGTACGCCCGCGCGGAGCACGAGGTGTGCCTTTTCGACACCCCGCCGTACCTCGCCCCGCCCGCCCCGCAGGTCGACCTCCAGGCCGATCTGCTCCAGCGCGGGGTCGTATCGCGCGGCATCTACGCGGCGACCGCCCTGGAGGATCCGAACGCCCTGTCACGCGCCTGGAGCATGGTCGAACTCGGCGAGCAGGCCCGGGTGTTGCCGTCGGTGCCGCTCAAACTGCTGGTGGTCGACGGACGTCGGGCCCTGCTCCCGCTGACCTCGTCAGCGGCGGGCGGCTACTGCGCCGTCGTCGTATGGCACTCGGCGGTGACCGAGGCCCTGCAGAAGCTCTTCGAGCTGGCGTGGCAGCAGGCGACTCCGCTCGGCCGGCCCGCGGGGAACGGCGAACTCTCCGAGGACGAGGAGACGTTGACGCGGCTGCTGGCGGCCGGGCTGAAGGACGAAGCGGTCGCCCGCCATCTGGGGGTCAGTCTGCGCACGCTGCGGCGGCGGGTGAGCGACCTCCAGGAACGGCTGGGAGCGGCGAGCCGTTTCCAGCTCGGGCTGCGGGCGGCGCAGCGGGGCTGGCTGTAGCACGACGACGGAGGGCCGCACCCCCGTCACCGGGGATGCGGCCCTCAACTGCCGTACCGGAGCCGCTAGTTGCGGATCAGGTTGCGCAGGACGTACTGGAGGATGCCGCCGTTGCGGTAGTAGTCGGCCTCGCCGGGGGTGTCGATGCGGACGACCGCGTCGAACTCCACGCCGGTGTCGGTGGTGACCTTGACCGTGCTCGGGGTGGTGCCGTCGTTCAGCTCGGTGATGCCGGCGACGGAGAAGGACTCCTCGCCGGTCAGGCCGAGGGACTCGGCGGTCTGGCCCGCCGGGTACTGGAGCGGGATGACGCCCATGCCGATGAGGTTCGAGCGGTGGATGCGCTCGTAGGACTCGGCGATGACGGCCTTGACGCCGAGGAGCGCGGTGCCCTTGGCGGCCCAGTCGCGGGACGAGCCGGAGCCGTACTCCTTGCCGGCCAGGATGACCAGCGGGATGCCCTGCTCGATGTAGTTGCGCGAGGCGTCGTAGATGAACGAGACGGGGGCCCCTCCTTCACCTTCGGCGGACCGCGTGAAGTCACGCGTGAAGCCGCCCTCGGTGCCCGGCGCGACCTGGTTGCGCAGGCGGATGTTGGCGAAGGTGCCGCGGATCATGACCTCGTGGTTGCCACGGCGCGAGCCGTAGGAGTTGAAGTCACGCCGCTCGATGCCGTGCTCGGTGAGGTACTTGCCGGCCGGGGTGTCGGCCTTGATGGCGCCGGCCGGGGAGATGTGGTCGGTGGTGACCGAGTCGCCGAGCTTGGCGAGGACGCGGGCGCCGTCGATGTCCGAGACCGGGGTGGTCTCCATCGTCATGCCCTCGAAGTACGGGGGCTTGCGGACGTAGGTCGACTGCGCGTCCCACTCGAAGGTGTTGCCCTCCGGGATGGGCAGCGCCTGCCACTGGGCGTCGCCCGCGAAGACGTCGGCGTAGGACTTGTTGAACATGTCCTCGCCGATGGAGTTCGCCACGACGTCGTTGACCTCGGCCTCGGTCGGCCAGATGTCTTCGAGGTAGACGGGCTTGCCGTCCTGGTCGACGCCGAGCGCGTCCTTGGTGATGTCCACCTTCATGGAGCCCGCGAGGGCGTACGCGACGACCAGCGGCGGGGACGCCAGGTAGTTCATCTTGACGTCGGGGTTGATCCGGCCCTCGAAGTTGCGGTTGCCGGAGAGCACCGAAGTCACGGCCAGGTCATGGTCGTTGACGGCCTTGGAGACCTCCTCCGGCAGCGGGCCGGAGTTGCCGATGCAGGTGGTGCAGCCGTAGCCGACGAGGTTGAAGCCGACCTTGTCGAGGTAGGGGGTGAGCCCCGCCTTGTCGAAGTAGTCGGTGACGACCTTGGAGCCCGGGGCGAGGGTGGTCTTGACCCACGGCTTGCGGGTCAGGCCCTTCTCCACGGCCTTCTTCGCGACGAGCGCGGCGGCGACCATGACGTACGGGTTCGAGGTGTTGGTGCACGAGGTGATGGCCGCGACCGTCACCGCGCCGTGGTCCAGCTCGTAGGTCGAGCCGTCGGGGGCGGTGACCGTGACCGGGTTCGACGGGACGCCGTTGCTGGCGGCCGGGGAGTCGGAGGCCGGGAAGGACTCCTTGCCCGCCTCGTCGTCGTCGGCGACGTAGTTGCGTACGTCGCTCTTGAACTGCTCGGAGGCGTTCGCGAGGACGATGCGGTCCTGCGGGCGCTTCGGGCCGGCGATCGAGGGGACGACCGTGGCGAGGTCGAGCTCCAGCTTCTCGGAGAAGTCGGGCTCGGCGGCCGGGTCGAGCCAGAGGCCCTGCTCCTTGGCGTACGCCTCGACGAGCGCGACCTGCTGCTCGTCGCGGCCGGTCAGGCGCAGGTACTTCAGGGTCTCGTCGTCGATCGGGAAGATCGCGGCGGTGGAACCGAACTCCGGCGACATGTTGCCGATGGTGGCGCGGTTCGCGAGGGAGGTGGCGGCGACGCCCTCGCCGTAGAACTCGACGAACTTGCCGACCACGCCGTGCTTGCGGAGCATCTCGGTGATCGTGAGCACGAGGTCCGTGGCGGTGGTGCCCGGGGTGAGCTCGCCGGTGAGCTTGAAGCCGACGACGCGCGGGATGAGCATCGAGACCGGCTGGCCGAGCATCGCGGCCTCGGCCTCGATGCCGCCGACGCCCCAGCCCAGCACACCGAGGCCGTTGACCATCGTGGTGTGCGAGTCGGTGCCGACCAGGGTGTCCGGGTACGCCTGGCCGCCTCGGACCATGACCGTGCGGGCCAGGTGCTCGATGTTGACCTGGTGGACGATGCCGGTGCCCGGCGGGACGACCTTGAACTCGTCGAACGCGGTCTGGCCCCAGCGCAGGAACTGGTAGCGCTCGCGGTTGCGGCCGTACTCCAGCTCGACGTTCTGCGCGAACGCCTCGTGGGTGCCGAACTTGTCCGCGATGACGGAGTGGTCGATGACCAGCTCGGCCGGCGCCAGGGGGTTGATCTTCGCCGGGTCGCCGCCCAGCTCCTTCACGGCCTCACGCATGGTCGCGAGGTCCACGACGCAGGGCACGCCGGTGAAGTCCTGCATGATCACACGGGCCGGCGTGAACTGGATCTCCTGCGACGGCTGGGCCTGCGAGTCCCAGGTGCCGAGGGCGCGGATGTGGTCGGCGGTGATGTTCGCGCCGTCCTCGGTGCGGAGCAGATTCTCCAGCAGGACCTTAAGGCTGTAGGGGAGCCGGGCCGAGCCCTCCACCTTGTCCAGGCGGAAGATCTCGTACGACTCGTCGCCCACCTGCAGCGTGCTGCGGGCGTCGAAGCTGTTCGCCGACACGACAGTCTCCTTCATTGATGTGCGCGTTCCCACCGCATCCTGCCGCTACGACGTCTTGGCCGATCTGCTAAGGTAAGGCTAAGTTAGGTAAGCCTTACTGCTGGGATCGGCGGAGTGTGCGGCTGCGGTGCACCTCGGCAGATATCTCGATGTCGAGATAACTCTAGTACATGGGGGCGGGCTGGTCATGCCCGGACCCGTCGGCGGGGTCCGCCGGCGCCGCGAAAACCGCTGGAACCGAGGCGCCGCGGGCCCGTACCGTCCCCGGAGTGACCTATCTGAGCCCCCTCGGCTACCTGCTGGGACTTGAGGGTGCCGCCCTGCTGCGCGGCTTCAGGGAAGGAAGCGCCGACCGGGCTTTCGTCGAGGACCGGATCGCCGAGATCCGCAGGCTGCTGGACACCCCGGACCTCGCCGACACCGAAGGCGTCACCGCGGAGCCCGGCACGATCAGCACGGCCGACGTCTATCAGGGCTGGGCACCGCACTACGACTCCCCCGGCAACACGATGATCGACGTCGAGCAGCCCGCCGTCCGGCGCATCCTGGACGGACTGCCGGTCGGCGCCGCGCTGGACGCGGCCTGCGGCACCGGCCGGCACACGGCCTATCTGCACCGGCTCGGTCATCGGGTGACCGGCTGCGACGCCTCACCGGAGATGCTCGCGCGGGCACGCGAGCGGCTGCCGGACGTCGATCTCCGCGAAGCGGATCTGCACCAACTGCCGCTTCCCGACGGTGCGGTCGACATCGTCGTCTGCGCGCTCGCGCTGACCCACGTCCCCGATCTGGCGGCCGTGCTGGCCGAGTTCGCGCGCGTGCTGCGCCCCGGCGGGCACCTCGTGATCTCGGACGCGCACTTCCTCGTGCCCTACCTCAGCCCCACCCTCCCCCGCCGCGCCGGCCCGGACGGCCGCCCGACCCTGCTCACCGAACACCACCGCCCGCTCAGCGCGTACCTCTCGGCCGCCCTCCCCCTCGGATTCCAGGTCCGGCACTGCGAGGAACCCCGCCGCCCGCGCCGCTCCCCCGATCCCGGCGCCGCGCCGGACCCGCTGCCCACCCATATGTCCTGGGATCTCCTGCACCGGTGTCCCGAAGCGTCCGCCGCCGCCCTGGACGAATCACCGGTCGCCGTGGTCTGGCACTTCCAACTCCAGGACAGCGGGGCGGAGTGAGCCACGACCCGCCGCCATATCCGCGCGACTTCGGGGTACCCGGTGCGGGACGAAAGGGGGCGGGTATGCCGCTCACGTTCCGCAAGAGCTTCCGGATCCTTCCTTGGCTTCGGCTGAACATCAACAAGGGGTCCCTGTCGTTCACGACAGGGGGCAAGCGCGGCCCGCGCTACACGCGCAGCACCTCGGGGCGCCGTACGACATCGATGAACCTGCCCGGGCCCTTCGGGTGGCGCAAGACGCGCACCAAGAAGGACGACTGACGGCGACCGACAGACCGCTGACCGGTCGTCACCCGAATGGACCCCTCAAGAGGCGCCATCTCATATCTGAGATAACCTCGGCCTCATGGCAGACGACTACCTCGTACGTATCGGCAAGCTCATCCGTGACGCCAGGCAACATAGGGGCTGGACACAGACGCAGCTCGCCGAGGCGCTCGGCACCAGCCAGAGCGCCGTCAACCGCATCGAGCGCGGCAACCAAAACATCAGCCTTGAGATGATCGCTCGAATCGGTGAAGCGCTGGACAGCGAGATCGTCTCTCTGGGCTACGCCGGTCCGATGCATCTGCGGGTGGTCGGCGGCCGTCGGCTGTCCGGTGCGATCGATGTGAAGACCAGCAAGAACGCGTGCGTGGCACTGCTGTGCGCCTCGCTCCTCAACAAGGGGCGCACAGTGCTGCGCCGGGTCGCGCGGATCGAGGAGGTGTACCGCCTTCTGGAGGTACTCGGCTCGATCGGCGTCCGCACCCGCTGGATCAACGACGGCGTCGACCTGGAGATCGTGCCGCCGGCCGAGCTGGAGATGGCGTCGATCGACGCGGAGGCGGCCCGCCGCACGCGCTCGATCATCATGTTCCTCGGCCCCCTGCTGCACCGCATGGACAGCTTCAAGCTGCCGTACGCGGGCGGTTGCGACCTCGGTACGCGCACGATCGAGCCGCACATGATCGCGCTGCGCCGCTTCGGCCTCGACATCGCCGCGACCGAGGGCCTCTACCACGCGCGGGTCGACCGGTCCGTCTCCCCCGACCGCCCGATCGTGCTGACCGAGCGCGGCGACACCGTCACCGAGAACGCGCTGCTGGCCGCCGCCCGCCACGACGGCGCCACGGTCATCCGCAACGCGTCCTCCAACTACATGGTCCAGGACCTCTGTTTCTTCCTGGAGGCGCTCGGCGTACGGGTCGAGGGCATCGGCACCACCACGCTCACCGTGCACGGCGTGCCGACCATCGACGTCGACGTGGACTACTCCCCCTCCGAGGACCCGGTCGAGGCGATGAGCCTGCTGGCCGCCGCCGTCGTCACCGAGTCGGAGCTGACGGTCCGCCGGGTGCCCATCGAGTTCCTGGAGATCGAGCTCGCGGTCCTGGAGGAGATGGGCCTCGACCACGACCGCACCCCCGAGTACGTCGCGGACAACGGCCGTACGCGCCTGGTGGACCTGACGGTCCGGCCCTCCAAGCTGGAGGCGCCGATCGACAAGATCCACCCGATGCCGTTCCCCGGCCTGAACATCGACAACGTGCCGTTCTTCGCCGCGATCGCGGCGGTCGCGCAGGGGCAGACCCTCATCCACGACTGGGTCTACGACAACCGCGCGATCTATCTGACCGACCTCAACCGCCTCGGCGGGCGCCTCCAACTCCTCGACCCGCACCGGGTGCTGGTCGAGGGTCCGACCCGCTGGCGGGCCGCCGAGATGATGTGCCCGCCGGCGCTGCGGCCCGCGGTCGTCGTCCTGCTCGCGATGATGGCGGCCGAGGGCACGTCCGTGCTGCGGAACGTGTATGTCATCAACCGCGGTTACGAGGATCTGGCGGAGCGGCTCAACTCGATCGGGGCGCAGATCGAGATCTTCCGGGACATCTAGCTCCGCTCCGGTACGGGGCATCCGGGCGGGACTTGGATGTCCAGGGTGTCCGGGGTGCCGCCGTGCCGTCACGGGTGCGGCGGCACCGCCGTGTTCAGCGGGTGCTCCACTTCTGGTTGTCCTGGCCGTTGCAGTCCCAGAGTTGGAGCCGGGTGCCGCCGGCGGTCTTCTGGTCCTTGACGTCCACGCACTTGTTGGACTGCGGATTGACCAGGTCGTTGCTGGAGTTGAGGCGGAACTGCTGGGCCGGGTTGCCGCTGCACACCGCGATCTGGATCACCGCGCCGTTCGCCGACGAGCCCCAGGCGACGTCCATGCACAGGCCCATCGAGCGGATCGTGCCGTCCGAACGGAAGTCCCACTTCTGCCAGTTCTTGCCGGTGCAGCTGTTGATCTGCAGCGGCGAACCGTCGGCGCCCTTGTGACCCACCATCTCGATGCACTTGTTGGAGGCGTGGCCGTAGATGGTGGTGCCGGGGGCGACGGTCACCGTCTTGGTGGCCGTGGCCTTGGTCGTGGTGGACTTCTTCTTCGAACTCCCGCCGGAGGACGCCTTCTTGGGAGCCTGGGCGGAACTGCCCGCGATCACTCCGGCACCGGAACCGGCACCGGCGGCCGCCGCTCCCGCGCCGTTCTTCACCGTGTTGTTCTTGCCGCCGGCCGTGTGCGAGGGGGTCGGCTTCGGCGAGGTCGGGTCCGGGCTGGCCGAACCGTAGGCACCGGCACCGCTGTCCGTCGTCGCCCCGTTCAACACCGTGCCGGCGTCGGCCACTTGGTCCGAAGGCTTCGAGTCCGAACTCGACTTCCCGAGCATTCCCGACACCAGGAACGGCACGCCGACCAGCAGCGCGCCGGCTATCGCGGCTCCGGCGAGGAGGCCACGGGAGGGGCGGCCGAAGGCGGGGGCCGCGGCGGCGGTGCCCTCGCCGGATTCGGAGCCGGACCCCGATCCGGACTCGGCCGTCGCCGCGCCGGCCAGGGCGTCGGCGCCCGGGTCGGGGTCGGCGTGGGTGTCAGGGGCTGCTTCGGGAGCCGCTTCCGAGGTGGCGCCTTCGTCAGCGCCTTCATCGGTACCTGCGTCAGTGCCTACGTCGGTGCCTACGACGGCTTCAGGGGTGGAGAGTTGGGCCGCCGCGGTGGGCTGCGAGGGGGGCGCGAGGGCCGCTTCCGCCTCCGCCGCGGTCTCCGGGGCGGTCTCCGGGGCGCCGGTGCGGGCCGCCGCCGTCTCCCCGCTGGTCGGCGGGAGTGCCGCTTCGGTCTCGGGGGCGCCGCCCGCGGTGGTGTCCGGGGCCGCGGCGGGCTCCGTCCCGCCCGTCGCTGCCTGGTGGTGCGGGCTGTTCTTGCCGGACATGCTGTTCCTTCCAGAAAGGTGATCGGGTGACGACCGGTCAGTCGTCGTCCGGGGCGGGCGGGTTGACCGAGAACCGGTTGCCGTCGAAGTACAAGGTCAGCGGGGTGCCGTCGGCCGGGCCGAACCGGTGGACGCGGTCCTCGGGACCGAGCACCCGGACCGGCCGCCCGGTGTTCCGGGCGACCAGCGCGGCCAGGGTGGACACGTAGGCGGGGGTGTCGGGGCGGGCCAGCACCAGGGCGAGGCGCGTGGAGTCGTCGAGCCCGGCCTCCGCGACGGTCACCGTGCCGTTCTGGAGGATCGACTGGGCCCGCAACTCCTCGGTGAGGGCGCCGATTTCCGCCAGCACGTCGGTCCTGACCGAGGCGTCCGGGGCGGGGAGCGCCGCGTCGTCGGGGGCTCCGTTGGCCGCTACGTCGGCCTGCGCCCAGGTGAGGAGGGCGGTGTGGGGGTCGCGGGTGCGGGTCCAAGCGGGGGCGCTGCCAGGCGAGTTGGTGCCGGAGGCGGCGAGCAGCCCGGCCAGTGAACGGGCGAACGTCTCGGGGCGCGGCGCCCGCGACACGGCGGGACGGTAACGGCCGCCGCCGGAGCCTTCACCGCGCCGGCCGTTCGCACCGCCGCCGTCCCCGTCGTCCCCGTCGTCGTCGCTCTCGTCGTCGCTCTCGTCGTCGCTTTCGTCACCCTCGTCACCCTCGTCGTCCTGGTCGTCCTCGGATTCACCGTCGGTCTCATTCCCCGCTCCGTCCGGCCGGAACTCCGGTTGCTGGGGCGCCACTTGGGGGTCGTCCTCGGGTTCTTCCCGGGGGTCCTCCTGCGGGTCCTCCACCGGTTCGGCCGCCGCTCCGGCGCCGATGCGGGCCGGTGTCGGGCGGTGGGTGCGGCGCGGCCAGGTGGCGGGGGTCGCGGCCAGGGAACCGGTCGGCAGCGGTGCCGTGCCGTCGCCCGCCGCCGCTCGCCGTGTCTCCAGGACGGTGACGACATCGGCGAGGTCCCGCTCCGCGTGGCGCTGCCGGGTCGCCTGCCTGGCCTGCTCGGCGAGGGTGTCGGCGATCTCGTGCCGGAGGGCGTCGAACGCCTCCTGGGCCTCGTCCCGCGCGGCGACCAACTGGTCGTGGTGCGCCGTGGCCGCGGTGAGCGCCGCCTGGGCCGTGCCGTGCGCCTCGGTCGCCGTCGCGACCCTGTTCCGGGCGCCGGTCAGGGCGTCGGCGGCGTGGCGTGCCACGTCCTCGGCCAGACCGAGCCGGCGCCTGGTGTCGTTGGCGGTGTGCTGGGCGGTTTCGACGGCGCGGTCGGCTGCCGCGGCCTCGATCTGCGCCTGGTCCAGCGTGGTACGTGCCCGGTTCCGGCGCGACTCACGCCGGGCGAGCGAACCGGTGGCGCCCGAAGCGGAGTTGCCCTCACCCCGACGCGAACTCCCGCCCTGTGTCGAAGAGTTGCCGGGCTGCTGCCGCGCGGCCTCCTCCGCCTCGCGTACGGCCCTCTGCGCCGCCGCCAGTTCGTCCTGTGCCGTGCGGACCGCGTCGTGGAACTCCCCCGCCGCACGGGTCGTGTCCGCCACCCGTCCGGTCTGGCCCTGGAGGTCCCTGGTCAACTCCGTGACACGGGCGCGCCGTTCCTGATCGGTGCGCTCGGCGACCGGGACGGCCCGCTCGGCGGCGGTGAGTTCGGCGGCCGCGGTGTGCGCGGCGGCGCGGGCGTCGTCCCGGTCCCCCTCCGCCTCCCGCACCGGCGGCTCGGCCTCGTCCACCACGCGCTGGGCATCCGGCACCCGCTCCTGGAGCTGGACCTCCCGCGTGCGCGCGTCGTCCTCCGCCTGCCCGGCCTCGTCCAGCGTGCGCATCTGATCCCGTACGGCCGTCCAGCCGGCGTCGTGGGCCGCGTCGTCCCGCTCCTCGTCCTGCGGCCCCGCGTCCGGCTCCGCCGCCCCCTGCGTCACCTCCGGGTCCCCGTCCGCGGCGAACCGCCGGAACAGCACGCCCTCACCGTTACGCAGCGCGAGTTCGACAGGCCGTCGTAGCAGCGCGGCCGTGCCCGAAGCGGCGTACAGGGCGCGGGCCGTCTGCTCGGCGCTGCCGTCCGTGGCCAGCCAGAGCTGGAGCATGGCGTCGGCGCCGTGTGCGTCGGGGTCCGCCTGGACGCCTTGGAACAGCAGGGTCGGGAGGTCGCGGAGCGGGACCGTGCGCCAGTCGCGCAGGACCTCGTCCGCGCGGCCGTCCGGTGCCTGCGCGTCGGCGGCCTCGCGGGTCAGGGAGGCGCCGTCGTACACGCCCGGGTCGGTGCGGGCGGTGGTGACGCCGTGGCCGAGGAGGTCGCGCTCCAGGGGGCGCAGCCGGACCGTGCCGGAGACGTACCGGGTGCCGTTCGGGCCGTGGACGGTGAGGAGGGCGTCGGCGAGGATCTCGTGGCTGCGGGTGCCGCGCGCGCCGTCCGGGGTGGTGGTGTTGCCGTGCTTGAGCCACTCGCGGCGGGTGCCGGTGACGGCGGCGCCCGAGCCGGGGTCCTGTGCCTGGCGGGCCAGTACCGGCACGGTGAAGCCGAGGAGTTGGCGGTTGGAGTCGTCGGCGCTGAAGTTGCCCTGCGCCGCGAGGCTGCCGGTGAGGCCCGCGTGCGAGGCGGAGCCCGCGCTGACCGTGCTGAGCCGTACCCGGTCGATCGTCACGTCCCCGGTGTCGGTCTCCCGGCGCGGCCGGAACAGTTCCACGGTGAGCCGGGGCGGGGTGCCGGGAGCGCTCTGGAAGGGGTAGGCGCCCGGCATCGTGGTGGTGATGCCGGCGGGGCCGCGCGGATGGTCCAGCGAGATGGTGCCGGCCTGGAGGAGTTCGCCGATCCGTACGGCGGTGGCGTCCGCGGAGTCGGAGGCGGCCAGCGCGCGCCAGGAGCGGGTGAGGGCCGGGGCCACCTCGCCGAGCGCGGTGGCGAGTTCGGTGCCCGCGTCGAAGGAGAAGACCGGTGCGGGGCCGCCCGGTGTGAAGCGTCGCCCGGTCGCCGTCGGCCGTCGTACCGACCGGCCCGCCGTCAACTGCGGCTCGGGCGTCGCGGGTTCGGCGGTCTCGCTGCCGGTGAAGCGCAGCGCGGCGGCGGTGTGCACCGTGACGCTCCGCGCCGGGCGGCCGAAGAAGAGGTGGGCGATGCGGTTGGCGAGCGGGATGTCCGCGTCGGTGAGGCTGAGCACGCCGTGCTGGAGCACGCTGCCCGGCAGGTCAACCAGCCAGTCGGCGGTCGGCGTGGACCGTACGGTGGCGACGATCCGGTACGGGACGCCGTCGAAGTCGGCGACGTTGTCGGTGCGCAGCCAGTGCCGGTCCTCGGCGGCCCGGGTCACCCGTGCCGAGTTGCCGCGCACGGTGTCCGCGCCGAGCAGCGCGCCCGCCCGGTCGGTGCGGGGGCCGCCGGTGGGCCTCGGGATCCGGGTCTGGAGCTGGACGAACCCGGAGTGCCGGGTGCTGTCGGCGGTCCGGTCGGTCACCGAGGACGGGGTGTGGCCGTGGTACTGCTCGATGCCGGAGCCCGCTGCCGCCGGGTGGCCGCGCAGCAGTCGTAGCGCGTGGTCGTCGGCGTCCGGCTGGGCGGCGAGGGTGACCTCGACGAGGCGGGCGCCGCCGTAGCCGACGTGGCGGAACCGGAAGCGTTGGACGTGGCCGGGGCCGCGCCCGGCCAGGGTGCGCAGGCCCGCCGTGGAGGCGAGGTCGGCGATGCGGGTGGCGACGCCGGAGAGGTACGAGGCGTGGCCCGGGCGTGTGGTGCCGGGGGCCTCGTCCTCGATGAGGGTGAGGAGTCGCTGGCGCAGTCGGTCGGGGCGTTGCACGGTGCGGGTGGCGTCGGTGTACTGGGTCATCGCCTGGACGCTGCCGAGTCCCACCTCGCGGGAGGCGACGAAGCGGCGCGGCAGCGGCACGGAGCCCGGTACCGGTGCGGGCACGGTGAGTCCGGGCACGGTCGTGAACCAGGCCGCGTGGCGCCGGAGTTGGGCCGGGGTGGCCAGGAACCGTACGGCGTCCGGCAGTTCGACCGCGACCGTGACGGCGCGGCCCTCGCCCTGCCCGAACGCGTTGCCCACGGCATTGCGGGTGCCGCGCCGGAACGTGACCAGCAGGAGCGCGTCGGCGGTGATGCGGTGCTGGGCGCCGCTCTCGGTGGCGGTGCGGTTCACGACCGTCGAGGAGGCGAGCGCCCGGGACCGGTCGGTGCGGGTGGTACGGGTGTAGCGGGCCGAGGGGTTGAGGCTCGCCGTGCGGGGCGCTGAACCGGTCGTGGAGCTGTCTTGTCGCTGTTCCGGGTCGTCGGCGCGGCGTCGCATCGTGGCGCCGTCGCCGAGGCCGCCGATGTCGCCGTCGTTGCCCGCGGCCTGGTCGGAGCCCGGGGTCTGCACGGAGGAGCTGTTGCGGACGGCGGTGAGACCGCCCGCCCACTGCGCGGCGCCGGACACCCCGCGCTGCTGCCCGGCGCCGTCGGCGGCGCTGAGCCCGGTCTCGAAGTACTGCGTGATCTCGCCCGACGCCCGCGGCCGGAGCAGCGCGCCCCGGATCTCCACCGACAGCACCTCGTCCGCGGCGAGCCCCGGCAGCGTGAGCCCCTCGATCACGTAGGCGCCCTTGAACACCTGGTGGCCGCGGGCCAGCAGGGCGGCGGGGCTGCGGGCTGCGCTGAGCATCTCCGCCGTCACCGTGGTCGGGTCGGTGGCCGCGGCGCCGGCCAGCGACTCGCCGACGGCACGTCCGACGCGCGCCACCGGGGCGGGAGTCCGGTCCGCGACCGCGTCCCGTACGCCGTCCAGCAGGCCGCGCGCCGGATGCCCCTGGTACGTGTTGCCGAGCACCGCGCGGAACGCCTCGTCCAGCGCGGCCGAGGCCCGGAACACCTCCACCATCGCGTCGTCCGGCAGCGGTACCGAGTCGGGCAGCGGGCCGCCGCCCGCGTCGGTCAGGTCGAGCGCCGTACGGTCGGCGGCGACGGCGGCCCGCACGGTGTGCGCGGCGGGCGCCGCCGGGGCGGGCTCGTCGGCGGGCAGCGTACGGTGCGTCGGCACCGACAGCCGGAGCAGGCCCGTCACCCGGTCCGGCGGCGGAGGCGGGGCCGGGTCGTCCGGGCCGGGGAGCGGGGCGCCGTGCGGGACGTACGGCTCGGGGACCGTCTCGTGCGCGAACCGCACCAGGGGCTCCTCCCCCGGTCCCTCGTACAGGTCGAGCGCCAGGTCGGCCGGCACCTCGAAGACCTCGCTGCGCTGGCCCGCCCCGCTGCCGATGAACTGCTGGTCGTGCCCGAGGGACAGCTGCACGCTGTTGTCGTGCTGCGCCTGGTGGGAGCGCACGTGGTCGCCGGTGCCGCCGAGGGTCCAGGCGCCGCCGCGCACCGGCACTCCGAACGAACCGCCGGCGCCGTACGACGCCCCGTACTGCGACCCGTTCTGGTCGGTGGCGACCGTCGACAGCGAGGCCAGGCCGATGCCCTGCACATCGGGCAGCACCCTGGTGTGGGTGCTCTCGCCGGGGCCGCGCACCGCGCTGAGCACCAGCCGTACCCGGCGGGTGCCGCTCACCGTCGGGATCTCCAGGAAGAGCGGGTGGCCGCCGTCGAGCATGGCGTCCGTCGCGGCCCGCTGACCGACCTGCGACCGGGTCTGCTCGAACCGTCGCAGGTTGTTCAACTGGGCCTGCACCAGCGCCTCGTCGGGCAGCACGCGGTTGCGCACGGTGGTGTCGCCGGGCAGGAACCCCTCGCGGCGCAGCCAGTTCTCGGCGTGCACGAAGAGGGGTTCTGCGCCCTCCACGGCCAACGGTGTCGCCGTGGTGCCGATCGCCCGCAGATGCTCCAACTCCGCGGGGAGCTGCCGCAGTTCGTCCGCCGTCGGGGGATGACCCTGGGCGTCCTCGGCGGTCAGCAGCCGCAGATGCATGCCGCGCGGCCAGTCGCCCGGCGCGAAGTCGACCCGCCCGCCGCCCGGCAGATGCAGGACCAGGGTGTGCCGCACCTGGGCCGGGGCCAGCAGATGACTGCGGTTGGTGCGCACCGCGTGCATCAGGGCAGCGCTGCCGCTCTGTGTCAGCGTGTCGTTCGTCGCGGCCTGGGCCGAGACCCGCCCCAGCACACCACCGCCGGGCCGCCGGGACGCGTCCGGGTGCCCCTCGCCGTGGTCGCCGGTGAGCGCCGGACCGGCACTCCCGGACAGGGACACGCCGCTGCTGAACCGCGACTGGGCGTCGATCTTCACCACCTGCATGAGGTGGCTCTCCAGGTTGATCTTCCCGGGGACGCTCCGCCGCAGCGGCGCCCCCACCTCCACCTCGGTCAGCAACTGGAACATGCCGACCGCACGCCCCGAACCGTCCAGCAGCACCGGCGAGAAGACACCCCGGTCCCGCTGCATCGGCAGGGTGCCCCGCAGCAGCGGCTCCGACAGGAACGTCTCCAGCTCCGCCAGGGAGTCCTTGCCCAACGACCGCAGCCGCGCGTCGAAGTGCTGCAACGCCTCCGCGAGCAGCCGCCCCGGCTCCGCCACGGTGTCCACGCCCCACACCGGAAGATCGTCCAGATCCGCCGCCCGCGGCAACTCCCCGTCCTCGTCCCGCGCCAGATGCTGCGGGAACCAGAAGGTCACCGGCCCGTGCGACAGCGGCGTCCCCCAGGTGACGGGCGCGGCCAGCGCCGGAGTGTCGATCCGTACGTCCCACTCGGCGGTGAAGTCGTACGGTTCCGAAGGCTCGTTGCTGCGCTGCGCCGTCGTCGCCTGCACCACCGTGGTCACCGACGCGGTCGAGGAGAGCTGGTTCAACGTCAGCGCGAGGGTCAGCGCGAGATCGACACCGCGCACCGGGATCGCCCGGCTCACCGGGAACAGCGCGGTCCAGGGCAGCATCAGCGTACGGATGTTGCCGGACGCCTCCGTCGACACCGACTCCTGCGCGCCGATGCCACGCCGCTCCACCCGTACGTCCCGCTCGGCCCCCTCGGCCTGCCCGTACCGGGCCGCCGCCACCGGGTCCACGAGCCGCATCCGCAGGTCCACGTCCCGGTCCCGGCCGTCCACGCGCACGGTGATCCGGAAACCCAGACTCCCGCGCAGATACGGCAGGTTGAGCACCAGCGCCTCGGCGCTCGCCACCGTCCGCAACTGCTCCCGCACCGGATGCGCGTCCGGCGCGTTCGCCAGCCCGAGCGCCGCCATCACCTGCTGGTGCAGCCCGTTCACAACGGCCGCCGGCAACGGTTCGAGGTACACCAGGCCTACGTTGCCGTCCCGTTGAGACCCGTAGGCGAGGACGTACGTCGAAGAAGGCGCCGCGACCGGGGCGTTGGAGGTGGGCCAGGTGAGGGGGGAGTCGGTGGGGATGGGTGTGGTGTCGGGGTCCAGGGCGGGGGTGGTCTCGTCCTGGCTTGTGTGGTCGTGAAGTTGGGGGCCCGCGGAGGTGACGTTCTCGATGGTGCGGAGGTAGCGGCGCGGAATGTGGACGGGAGCTTCGGTGGTGGCCATGAGGCCGGTGGTGTGGACGGTGGTGCTGTTCGGGTGATTGCGCAACAGGAAGTCGTTGTCGCGCTGCTGGTCCGGCAGACCGAGATAGTGCAGAACCTCGTGCAGCAGGTCCGCGTCGGAATGGCCTGCGTCCAGGTGGAGTTGGTCGGCGCGGGCCGGATTCTCGGTGTCGGTGAGAGTGATCGCCTCGGGGTGCGTCGGGTCGTCGATCAGGTTGAGGTTGACGTGCAGCTGGTCGCCCGAACTGGGTAGCTCCAGACCGGAGTTGACGTGCGTTTCCAGCAGACCGGTGATGCGGTCCTTGAGTTGCCGGGTGAGGTCCGGGTTCGTGGTGGTGACCGGGAGGTTGAGCGTGTAGTCGCGTATCCACTGGCCGTTGGGCGCCTGAATACGACGGACCTGCGTACGCACGAGCGTCGTCGCGCCGCTGAGGACCCCGGGCCGGGGCGGGTTGGACTGATCCGCGTGCGGATCGAACCGCTCCGTGCTGTGAACGGCGGCGCGGGCATGCGGACGCAGACCGTGCCAGGAATCCTTCGGCGCGGGGTCGGCGACACGGGACGCGGGCCGCTCGTCATCGGCGTCACGCGTGGGCGCGGGACGGTAACGGCCGTCCGGCAGAACGCTGTTGGCGTCCCCGGGACCCCGAGGCGCCTGCGACGTGGTGATGTTCGCCGGGGTGGCGGTCGCCGGAACGGTGCCGGCGTTCGCGTCGCTCGCGCTGTAGTGGTTGAGGCCCGTGTAGTGGACCTCCAGGGCGGGCGTGTTGGTGGTCGGGCCGTAGCGCAGCACGATGCCCTGGGGACCGGTGGTCGCGGGGGCGCCGGCGGTCGGGGCGGACGTCGGCTGGAAGACGTGGATCGGGGCGCCGAGGGTGTCGGCGAGCAGGGGCAGGAAGGTGTCGCCGATCGGGTGCGCCCACGCGGCGGACCAGTTGCCCACCGCGCCGGAGAGCATGTTCTGTTCGTCGGCGGTGAGTGGGGCGGTGCTCCGGTGGTAGCCGGCGATCAGCAGCGACCGCCGCTCGTCGGGTGTCATGGTGGCGAGCGTCGGGAGCGCGTTCACCGCACGCAGATAGGCGAACATCCGCCGGTTGCTCGGGGCGGCGCCGGTCGGTGCGGGGGGCGCGCCCGGCGCCGAGACCGCTTGCAGATAGCGGGTCTGGAGGTCGACCGGGTCCAGGTCCTCGGCGTGGGTCACGCCCTGGATGCCGTACTGGACCAGCGCGTTGTCGACCTCGGTGACGGTCATGCCCTGGACCGCCCTCGTGAAGGGGTCGACGAGGACGCCCCGGAGCTGGCCGAGCACCTGCGGCGGAAGCGGCCGGCTGCCGTTCTGCGCCGCCGCCAGCCGGGCCAGCACCAGGTTCTGCAACCCCTGCTGCGCGGCCTGGAGTTGACCGGATCCCGGGGTCGCGGTCTGCGGGTGCAGCGCCATCGTCCTGAGGGTCTGCCGTACGGCGTTGGGCCGGGCGAGCCAGGTGTCGGTGGCCGCGTCGAGGCCCGGGGTGGCTCCTCGCAGATGGGTGCGGACCAGGTCCGGCGCGCTGCCGATGACCGCGTAGAGAAGGCAGTTGCCGTCGCCGGGGGTCGGAACGGCGTGGCCGGTGGAGGTGCCGTAGGGCGACAACGGGGCGGCGGTCGTCGTGGTCGTTCCGGGCGGCTGTACGACCGAGGCCTTGCCCTTGTCCTTGCCCTTGTCGGGGCCCGTGTTCTTGCCGGTGTCCTTGCTCGTGCCGGTGGTCTTGCCGGTACCGGTGGTCTTGCTCGTGTTCTTGTCGGTGGCCGACTTCTTGTTCTTGTCGGTCTTGCCAGCGGTGTCCGTCTTGCCCGTCTTGCCGCTGCTCGTACCGGACTTGGGCGGTCCGCTCTTCTTCGGCTGCTGTTTCGCGGGCTTCTGCGTGGTCGTCGTGGGGTTCGTCCCCGTGGTCCCGGCGTTCGTGGTGGTACCGGTGGTGGTTCCGGTGGTGGCGGGCGTCGCCGGGGTGTGGGTCTGGCCGCCGGCCGGGAGGGGCGCGGCGTGGCCGTCGGGGGCGGGCCAGCGGGGCGGGGTGGTGGCGAAGGTCGTACGCAGGGACTGCTCGGGAGTCGGGGCGCTGTCCTGGACGTCGCTGGACAGGTCCGGCAGCGCGGCGGTGGCCGCCATCTGGTCGGCGGCGGCCTGTAGTTGGGCGGTGACGACGGCGGCGACCTGCCCGTCGCGCCGGGTGATCTCGGTCTCGGCCTCGGTCACCCGGCCCTGGGCGATGCTCTCGTTCCGCTGGGCGGCCTGGAGGTGGCCGGCCGCGACGACCTCGGCGCGCGTGTCCTTCTCCGCCTCCTTCTCGGCCTCTTCGAGGTTCTCTTCCTCCTGGCTGATGCGGGCCGGGCCGACGTTGACGATGTGTTCCGCGCGTGCCAGCTCCGGCCCTGCGGTGGCGAGTCCGGCGGTGGCCTGCTGGATCGCTTTCTCGGCGGCGGTGATCGCCGGGACCGTGGCCTGCACCCGGGGGTCGTCGGCGACATCGGGCGCGGGGTCGTGGGAGCGCGGGGCGCCGGGTGCGACGGGGGCGGGGGCCGTGCTCGACTGCCCGCTCGACTGCCCGCTCTGCTGTCCGCTCTTCTGCCCGTTCTTCGCGGCCTGTTCGGCGGCGGCCCGTGCTGCGGCGGCGCGTTCTTCGCGCACGGTGTTCTCGGCCTGCGTCAGTGCGGCCAGGGCCGTGCGGAGGTCACGGCGGCCCTTGGTCTCGTCCCGCTCGTGCTGCCTGATGACCGGCGGCAAGGTGGTGGCGGTGCGCTGGGCGTCCGCGAAATCCCGCTTCAGGCGGGCGACCAGCGCCTTCGCCTTGCGCTCGGCCTCGGCGGAGCCGGCGGCCGTCTTCGTCGCCCGCTGGTGCGCGGCGGTCGTGTTCTTGACCGCGAGCTGCGCCTTCCGGTGGGTTGCCACGGCGGTCGTGTGCGCCCGGTTGGCCTGCTGGAGGGAGGCGGTGAGCAGGTTCAGCCGCTGCGGGGTGTCGGCGAGGGTGTCGGTGGCGGTGTGCAGGAGTTCGGCCTGGGCGTGGAAGGCGGTCCACGCGGTGGTCAGGTCGGGGTCGGCGGTGACGAGGGCGCCCTCGGGGGTGAACTCCCAGCGGCGGATGCCCTGGGGGTCACGGGTCATCAGCTCCAGCGGGCGGTTGCCGAGTACGGCGGTGCGCGACGCGGCGTAGAGGGCCTGGCCGAGGTTTTCGCCCTGTGGGTCGGCGCCGAGGGCCACCCAGAACTGGACTCCGTGACTGCCCGGCGGGATCGCGGAGTGCAGGCGTTCGGGCAGGGTGTGCGGTTCTACGGTGGCCCAGTCGGGGACGAGCGCGGGCAGGTCGTGCAGGTTCGGCGGGGTCTCGGCCGGGGTGAGGAGACCGTGGCCGAGGAGGTCACGCTCTTCGATCCGGAGGGTGACGGTGCCGGTGACGTGACGCGTGCCCTCAGGTCCCTCGACGAGCAGGTGGGCGTCGGCGTCGACGACGTAACTGCGGGTCCCGCGTGCCCCGTTGGCGGGCGCGGAGGTGCTGCCGGACTTGAGCCAGTCGCGGCGGCTGCCGGTGGTCGTGCCGCCGAAGGCCGAGGGCTGGGTCTGGCGCTGGGCGAGGGGCACGCCGACGCCGGCGATCTCGTGGTTGTCGTCGTCGCCGCTGAGGAGGTGCGTGTACGAGGTGGCCAAGGAGTGGTCGGCGCCGGCGGCGGTGCTCACCGTGTCCGTGGTGTTGTGGAGCTGGTCGAGGGTGACGTCGTCGGCCTGGGTGGAACGGCGCGGGTTGTAGAGCGTCACCGCGATCGACGGGGGTTGCCCGGGTGCCCCTTCGAAGGGTGCGGTGCCGGGCATCCTGCGGGTGAGGTCGGCGGCCAGCCGGGGGCGGTCGAGGGAGACCTGCCCGGCCTGGATCAACTGGCCGAGCCTGACCGCCTGTCCCTCCACCGACACGGACGTGATCTGCGCGTGCCAGCCACGACCGCCGCGCGGCGCCACGTCGTTGAGGGCCGTCTCCAGGTGCGCCCAGCCGTCGAAGTGGAACGCCGGGGTGGGGCCCACGGGGTGGAACATCTGCGTGTCGGTGAGATACGGCCCGGCGGCGGGGCCGGGCGGCCGCACGGTGTTGCGCGGGTCGACGGCGGAGACGACGGACGGGGGGTTCACCGGAGCCGGGCCGGCCGCGCCGGGCAGGGTGGTCTCGGTGCCGGTGAACCGCAGCGCCAGGCTGACCGGGACCGTGCTGGTGCGCGGATTGCCCCGGGCCATCAGTTCGTTGATCCAGCGGCGTACGTCCCCGTCCGCGTCGGACCACGCGATGACGCCGTTCTGGACGAGGCCGCCGATGACGTTGGGCGGCCAGTCGACGACCAGCGCGGAGCGGACGGACAGCTCGTAGTCGTACTCGAGGCCGTCGAAGTCGGCGCCGTTGTCGGTGCGCAGCCAGAACCGGTTGTCCGCGGTGGTCGCCCGCCGGGCGGTGATGCTGGTGGCCGCCTGCGGGGTGAACACCGGTGCCGCGCGGTCCGTCTTGGAGGGGTCGGGACCCTGATTCGGGCGGAGATAGCGGGTCGTCAGGGTGACCGGTAGCTGCTTCTGCCGGACCGAGGCGCGGGTGGTGGTGCGGCCCGCCGAGGTGTGCGACTGCCACTGTTCGAGGCCCGAACCAGGCGTCGAGAAGCCCCGGAGGCCTGCCAGGTTCTGGGTCCGCCGGGGCCGTGCCGTCAGCGTGACCTCGACCAGCCGCTCACCGCCGAAGCCGTGATGGCGGAAGTGGAAGCGGGTGGCGGCCCGGCGCGGGGTGCCGTCCGGACCGCGTCCGGGCAGTGAGCGGAGTCCGGCGGGCGAGGTGAGCTGTGCGACGCGGCTGTGGACGCCCTGCTGGTAGCCGGCGTGCCCGGGGGTGACGGCTCCGGGTGCCTCGGCCTCCACCAGCGCCAGCAGCACGCGCCCGATCTGGCCGCGCCGCTCCCGCAGGTTGACCGACCCCAGCGGGACCTGGCCGGCGTTGGGCCCGCTCGTGGGGACGGGAGCGGCGATGGGCCTCTCGTACTCGATGACCGAGAGGACGCCGCCGAGGCCCAGCTCCTGGTTACGCATGTACGGCGCCGGGAGGGCCGCCGTCCGGTTCGGGGCGGGCGCGGGAGCGAGTCCCTGCACCGAGCCCATCCACCGTGCGTCGCGGGCGAGTTGCCCGTGTGTCATGAGGAACTGGAGGCCGTCGGGGACGTCCACCGCGAAGGTGACGGGCTCGATCGTGCCGGGGTCGCCGACGCCGTTGAGCAGGGCGCGGGAGCCGGCGCGGACCGTGACCACGTAGGTGACGTCGGCGACCACGCGGTGCAGGTCACCGCTCTCGGTGGGGGTGCGGTTGACGCCCGTACTCGCGGAGAGGGTGTCGGCGGTGTCGGTGCGGGAGACATAGCCGAGCCGCGCCGAGGGGTTGAGCAGGCCCTTGTACGACTTGCCGCTGGTCTGGCTGGTGGAGACCGAACCGTCCGACTCCGGACCGGTGTTGCCCTGCCCGGCCGCGTTCGCCGGTCCCTCGGGGCTCGCGGGCGGGTTCTGGGTGAGCACCCCGCTGCCACCGAACTGGTGCGACTTTCCCAGGGACTTGAGCTGCTGGGCGCTGTCGGTGGCCGAGACACCCGTCTCCAGGTACTGCCGGGTGGTGTCCAGCAGCCGGGGCCGGTGCGCGACGGCCTGGATCTCGATCGAGTACTGACCGTCCGCGAGCGTCCCCGGCAGGCTCAGGCCCTCGACTACATAGGAGTTCTTGAACAGTTCGTGGCCGTGCGCGACGAGACTGCCCGGAGTGATCGCGGCATGCCGCGTCTCGGCGGCACGCGTCCTGCTGTCCGCCAGCCCCTGCCCGGCGAGCGGCGAGACGCCGCCGCGCGCGGGCGCGGCGGTCGGGGCGGGGGCGGTACCTGTGGCCGCGCCGGTGGTCGCCGGGGCGGGCGCGGTGATCGGGAGGATCGGGCCCGTGCCCGTGGTGGTGGGGGGTGTCGGCTGTGCCTGGTTGCGGATGACCCCGGCGGCCCGCCGGAAGACCGACTCGATCGCCGCGGACCCGCGCACCGTGTCGATCAGCGCGTCGTCCGGTATCCGCACCAGCTCCGGGCGCGGGACGCCGTTGGCGTCCGTCCCGGCGAGCCGGGCCATGTCGACCGCGTTGGTCGGGCGCGGCGCCCCGTCGACCCGCCCGGCGCGCGATGCCAGGGTCGCCGATGTTGCCGGGGTCACCGCGGGGGCCGGGGTCACCGCAGGTGTCGGAGTCACCGCGGGGGCGCGGGTACGGCCGTGCGGCACCGCCAGCCGCAGCGAACCGGTGACCGTCGGCGCGGGGGCAGGGGGAGGCACGGGGGCAACGGGCGGCGCGCCGGGGACAGTTGGGGCCGGTGCCACCGCCGGGGCCGGGGCGAGGGCCTGGTTCAGGTTCCGCCCGAACCGCTCGGTCGGCACGTTCGTGTCGTTCGCGTACAGGTCCAGGGCCAGCTCCACCGGCACCCTGAACTCGTGGCTGTCCTGGTTGGTGCCGATGTAGAACTGGTCGTGCGAGGTCGCGCCGCCCACCGTGTCTCCGTGGGTGACCTGGTGGCCGTACTGATAGTCGGCCCCGAACCCGATGGACCCCCAACCGCCCAGCGGCCCGCTGACGCTGGCCATCGGCCCGATCGCGCCGCCGTAGGACTCACCGCGCTGCTCGGCGTCGCTGCCCGCCATCTGGGCCAGACCCATGACCTGGATGCCCGGCAGGACCAGGTGATGCGTGCTGGCCTGTGTGCCGTCACGCATGGCGGTGAGGAGCAGCCGGACGCGGCGGACGCCGGTGTCGGAGCTGTTCGGCACCTCGAAGTGCAGGGCGTGTCCGCCGTCGACCATGGCATCGGTGGCCGCGCGCAGCCCGGTGCGGGAGCGGGCCTCGCGCAGCCGGCGCAGGTTGTTGAGCTGGGCGTGCAACCGGATCTGGTGCTCGGGCTCGTGGTTGCGTATCGCCTGCTTCAGCCGTGCGCCAACCCCGGTGGGGGCCGGGGCCGTTGGGCTCGGCGGCAGGAAGCCCTCGCGGCGCAGCCACGTCTCGGCCTCGTCGAACAGGCCGTCCGTGCCGGTGACGTCGAGCGGGGCCGCGCTCAGCCCGATGCCGTCCAACCGCTCCAGGGAGTCCGGGAGTTCGCGTGTCTCGGCGGCGGTCGGGGTGTGTCCCGTGGCGTCCGCTCTGCTCAGGACCCGCAGGTCCATGCCGCGCGCCTGGGTGAGCGCCGGTGCCTGTGTCTCGGTGCCGTCCGGCCGGATCAGGGTGACCTGGTAGGTGACGCCGGAGGGGGTGAGGAGATGGCCGCGGTTGGTGCGGATGGCGTGCATCGTGCCGGCCGAACTGCTCGCGCTGTAGGTGTTGGTGACGGTCGCCTGCGTCTGCCCGCGCAGACCGAGGCTGCCGCCGATGGTGCTGGAGGCGTCCGGATGCCCCTGACCGTGGTCGCCGGTGAGAGCGGCGGCGCCACTCCCGCTGACCCCGATACCGCTGGTGTACTTCGACGAGAGGTCCACCTTCGCGGTGTTGACCAGGTGACTCTCCAGGTTGATCTGACCCGGGGTGCTCTGCCGCTGCGGGGTGCCGACGGCGGGCGTGGTGATGAGGTGCAGCATGCCGACCGCGTTGCCGTCGCTGTCGGTGATGACGGGCGAGTAGATCCCGCCGTCGATCTGCATGGGCAGCGTGCCGCGCAGCACCTGCTCGGACAGGAAGTCCGAGACCTGCCCGGCGGCGGTGGCGTCGAGATCGGCGTGGAACGTCTGGTGGACGTGCTCGTAGAGGGCCCGAGGGTCGACCACGGAGTCGACGCCGTAGAGCGGGAGGTCGGTCAGGGCCGCGGGGGCGGGCAGCGAACCCTGCGCCGGATCGGGGGTGGTGAGGTGCCGGGGGAACCAGATCGTGGTGGGCCCGTGCGACTCCGGGGTACCCCACCCGTCCGGCACGGGAGCAGCGGTGGCCGTCGTGGTCGCGGGGGCCGCCGTCGCCGGGGTGATGGCCGGGCCGTCGGTGCGCACCCGCCACTGGGTGGTGAACTCCACAGGATCCGAGGGCTCGTTGGACCGCTGGGAGGATGTCGTCTGGACGGCCTGCGTGACGGTGGTGGCGTCGCCGGCCTGGTTGTGGGTGATGGCCGCGGTCAGTGATCCGTCCACCGCCCGCACGGCGGTCGGCGCGGTGATCGGCCACGATCCGGTCCACGGCACCTGAAATGTCCGGTACGTGCCCGACGGCTGACTGGAGAAGTTCTCCCGCGTACCGAACCCACGCCGCTCGACGTGCTTGTCCGGATCACGCGTGTCGAACCGTCCCTGCCGCAACGACTCCCGAGCATCGGAAAGCGTCAGCTGTACGTCGACGGTACGGTCACGTCCGCCGACCCGCACGGTGATGCGATGACCGCCGTTCGAGCGCAGATACGGCAGTTGGAGCGCGAGGCTCTCCCGGCTCAACACATCCCGCACCTGCTCACGCACCGCCTCGGGCACGTTGTCGGCGTCCAGCCCCAGCGCCGCGTAGACCTGCCCGTGCAGCCCCGCGATCACCTCGTCCGAGAACGGCTCCGCGTACACCAACCCCACCGCGCCGTCCGGGGACGCGCCATAGGTGTTCACGTAGGTCGACGGGAAGCGGCGCGGGTCGGGCGGCGCCGCGGTCGGGGCGTTGGAGGTGGGCCAAGTGGGTGGGGTGTCGGTGGGGATGGGTGTGGTGTCGGGGTCGAGGGCAGGGGTCGTCTCGTCCTGGCCTGTGTGGTCGTGGAGTTGAGGGCCCGCGGAGGTGACGTTCTCGATCGTGCGGAGGTAGCGGCGCGGGATGTGGACGGGAGCTTCGGTGGTGGCCATGAGGCCGGTGGTGTGGACGGTGGTGCTGTTCGGGTGGTTGCGCAACAGGAAGTCGTTGTCGCGCTGCTGGTCCGGCAGACCGAGGTAGTGCAGAACCTCGTGCAGGAGGTCCGCGTCGGAATGGCCTGCGTCCAGGTGGAGTTGGTCGGCGCGGGCCGGATTCTCGGTGTCGGTGAGAGTGATCGCCTCGGGGTGCGCCGGGTCGTCGATCAGGTTGAGGTTGACGTGCAGCTGGTCGCCTGAACTGGGCAGCTCCAGGCCGGAGTTGAGGTGTGTGTCCAGCAGACCGGTGATGCGGTCCTTGAGTTGCCGGGTGAGGTCCGGGTTCGTGGTGGTGACCGGAAGGTTGAGCGTGTAGTCCCGTATCCACTGGCCGTTGGGCGCCTGGATACGACGGACCTGTGCACGCACGAGCGTCGTCGCGCCGCTGAGGACCCCGGGCCGGGGCGGGTTGGACTGATCCGCGTGCGGATCGAACCGCTCCGTCGAGTGAACGGCGGCGCGGGCGTGCGGACGCAGACCGTGCCAGGAATCCTTCGGCGCGGGGTCGGCGACACGGGACGCGGGCCGCTCGTCATCGGCGTCACGCGTGGGCGCGGGACGGTAACGCCCGTCCGGCAGAACGCTGTTGGCGTCCCCGGGACCCCGAGGCGCCTGCGACGTGGTGATGGTCGTCGTGTCGTCGGTGAGGGGCCCGGCGTCGGTGGCGCTGTAGTGGTTCAGGCCCGTGTAGTGGACCTCCAGGACCCGGGTGGCGGTGGGTGAGCCGACGCGGGTGACGGTGCCGAGGCCGGTCGACGGGTCCGGCCGCAGTACCTCCACGGCCACGTCCAGGGTGTCCGCCAGCAACGGGAGGAACAACTCGCCCTGGTTGCTCTCGTATGACCTGGACCAGTTCTGGACGGCGTCGAGCGCGTGGGCCAGTTCGGCGTCGGTGAACTGTGCGTCGCTGACGGAGTAGCCCTGCCCGAGGAGTCTGCGGAGCTGTTCGTCGGAGAGGTGGTCCAGCGTGGGCAGTTGGTCGGTGTCGCGCAGGTACGCGAACATGTCCCGGACGCTGGGCTGCGCCGCGCCGATCGCGTCGTTGCTGGTCAGCGCCTCGATGTAGAGCGTGGCGAGATCGTCCAGCGCCAACTGGTCCGGCTCGGTCACGCCTTCGATGCCGTACTCGTCGAGCGTTGCCAGGAGTTCGGCCCGGTTCATGGTCGCCGTGCGTCCGTCGAACCACCCCGCGAGCGTCTGCCGTACCTGGCCCACCACCTCGTGCGGCAACGGGCGCTCGCTGCGCGCGGTGAGGAGTCGGTCCTCGGCGAGGATGCGCAGCTGGTCCGCCGCGAGCATCAGGTGGTGGCCGGCCCGGGGCATCGGGGAGGTGCCCGGCCGCCACCGGGTGAACTGGGCCAGCCCGGCGCGGACTCGACCCGGGTCGCCCAGCCAGGCGTAGGTCTCCGGGGCCTGGGTTCGCAGCCCGGGCAGCCGGTCGCGGACCCGCGCCGGGTCGGTGCCGATGAACGTGTACAGCATGCACCGGCCGTCACCGCGGGTCGGCACCGAGTTGCCTCGTGGCGCCCGCACTTGGAAGGTGGCGGGCCGGGGTGCGGTGGGGTTGGAGGACGTGGGATCGGATGAAGTGGGGTCGGAGGACGTGCCGTTGGTGTCGTCCTGGGCGGGAGCCTTGCCCTTGCCCTTGGCTTCGGTCTTGGCCTTGGCCTCGTCCGGGGTGAGGGGCGGTGCGTCCGTGTCCGTGTCCGCCGGGGCGCCGTGCAGATCGGTGGACGTGGGGGTGTTGCCGACCAGGGCGTCGAACGCGCTGTCCTGGGCGGAGGTCGTGCCGGGGTCGCCGGACGTGCTGTCCTCGTCTCCGCCGGTGGTGTCCTTCGGCGGGATGACGGACGTCGGGTCGGGAGTGGTCAGTTCGGTGTCCGCGTCCGAACTCTCGTCGCTCCCTGAATCCTCGTCCCCTGTAGTGGAGTTGTCGTTCCCGGTGGTGGAGTCGTCGCTCTCGGAGGTGTCGCCGTCGCCGGGGAGCGGTGAGTTGCCGGTGGAGGGGCCAGCCGTGCGCGGGCGGTCCGAGCCCGGCCAGCGCGGGGCGACGGAGGCCAGCGTCGTGCGTGAGGTGGGCAGCGTCGAGGGGCCGGAGGCCAGCACCGGGCCGGTCACGCCGGGCAGCGCGGTCTCCGCCGCCGCCCGGCGGGCCGCGGCGTCGTCACGCCGGCCGAGGGCGTTGCCGATCTGCGCGTCGATCTCGCCGAGCGTCTGCTCCGCCCGCTCATGGTTCTCGCGGGTGTCCTCCTGGACCAGGGCCGCGTCCTCGGCATGCCCGCGAGCCGTGTCGGCGTCCGAACGCAGCGTGCCGGCCTTGGACTTGGCGCCCGGGAGTTGCGCCCGCGTCTCACGCAGGGCCGCCTCGTCGCGGTCCAGGCCGGCCTGGGTGTCCCGGAGCGCGGCACGGTCCCGCTCCAGACCCGCCCGCACCGCCCCCAGATCGGCGTCCAACTTGCCGACCTCGGCGGTGACTTCGTCGATCCGCTGAGTGAGACGGGGGTCTACGGCAGGGGCGGGGTCGAGGTCGGCTGGGGGGACGGGACCGGTGGTGTCGTCCCCAACTAGCGGTCCTACGACCGTTTCCGGCGCGGGTCCTACGACCGTGCCCGGGGCGTCCGAGTCCTGCGTGACCGTGCCCGGCGCCGCGCTCTCGACCGTCGTAGCAGCGTCCGTGTCGCCGGAACCGGAGCCGGAGGCCGTGCCCGGGGCCCTCGTCGTCGAGGCCGCTGCCGCGCGGGTCGTGAGGTCGGCCAGTTGACGGCGGGCGGTCTTGGCCTGGGCGCTGAGGCGTATCTCCTGGCGCTCGCCCTCGGAGACCGCGTCGGTGAGCGGGCCGATCGTGCGGCGGGCCTCGGAGATCCCGCCGGTCAGGGTCTTCTCGCGGGTGATGTGGCCGGCGAGGTCCTGTTCGGCCTGGTCCGCGTCCTGCTCGGCGGTGGTCGCGGCGGTGTCGGTGCGGCGGGCCTCGTTCGCCGCGTCCGTCAGCGCGGTGGCCGCCTCGTTCAGGGCGTCCTGCGCGCCGGGCCGCATCTCCCGTTGCTCGTGTTCGTGGTCGAGCGCCGCGGTGTGGTCTCCCTCGGCCCGGTCGAACGCGGCGGCCTCGCGCTCGAAGTCCGCCCATGCCTGGTCCAGGGACACGACACCGGTGGTGGAACCCGGCGCCGCGGGATCGGTGTCCGGCGTCACGTCCCCCGTGTCCGACCTCCCCGCCGGGGGTGCCGTCAGCGTGCCGTCCGGGTCGAAGGACCAGATGCGCAGGCCCTCGGGGCCCCGGGTGACCAGTTCCACCGGGCGCCCGTTGTCACGGGCCGCGCGCGACGCGGCGTAGAGGGCCAGGGTCAGGCGGGAGCCGTCCGGGTCGGGGCCGGTGGCCACCCAGAGCTGGAAGCCGTCGTCCGTCGGGTCGAAGCCCGCGTTCAGGTTGTCCCGTACGTCCCCCAGCCGGGTCGTCGCCCAGTCCTCGGGCCGGATGCCGGTGCCTTCGGTGAGCAGTGCGGGGAGGTCGTAGACCTGGGGCATCGGATGGGGCTCGGTGATGCCGTGGCCGAGTGCGTCGCGCTCCTCGACGCGGATCGTGGCCGTACCGGTGACATGGCGGACGCCCTCGGGGCCGGTGACCTCGATGTGGACGTCGGCCCGGACCTCGTAGCTGCGGGTGCCGCGGCCCTCGGCGGGCAGGCTGGTGCTGCCGGTCTTGAGCCAGTCGCGGCGGCCGCCGGAGACCCCGCTGCCGAAGTTGCTCGCGTCCACGGGCCGTTGGAGCACGGGCGGGGTCGCGCCGAGGAGGTTGCGGTCGGGGTCGTCGGCGCTCATGACGAACGGCAGCGAAAGGCCGGTGGTGGTGTCGGCGCCGGAGACCGTGCTGCTGCTCTGTGTGCTGATCCGCAGCCGGTCGACGGCGATGTCGCCGCCGTCGGTGACCACTCTCGGCCGGTACAACGAGACGGTGAGGGTGGGCCGTTGGTCCGGGGCGTCGCGCAGCGGGAACGCGCCCGGCATCGACGGCAGCATGCCGCCGGTCTGCCGGGGTGTGTCCAGCGAGATCGTGCCGGCCTGGATGAGTTCGCCGAGCCGTACGGACGCGTTCTCGTCGGAGGTGGAGGCCGGCACGGAACGCCAGCCGCTCCCGGTGTCCGGGGCCACCTGGTCGAGGGCGGTGTACAGCTGGCTCCAGCCGTCGAAGCCGTAGACCGGGACGGAGCCGGTCGGGTGGAACAGGTCCGCGTCGCGCAACGCGGGCTGCGCGCCGGGCAGTTGGCGGGGATCGACCCCGGACAGCGAGGGCGGCGGGGGCGCGGGCAGCGGGGGTCGGGTGCTGTCCGTCTCGCTGCCGGTGAAGCGCAGGCTGACCTGGGCCGGTACCCGGACCTGTCCGCCGAGTTCGCCGGAGAGGGTGCGGCTGAGCCAGGAGCGGGTCTGCGCGTCGGCGGCGTCCCAGGCGATGACCCCGCGCTGCACCAGCGCGCCCAGCACGTTGGGCGGCCAGTCGGTGACCAGGGTGGTGCGGACCGTGGCGACCAGCTCGTAGTCCAGGCCGTCGAAGTCGGCGGCGCTGTCGGTGCGCTGCCAGAACCGGTCCTCGGCGGTGCGCCCCTGCTTGTCGACCTTGCTGGACGAGGAGACGAAGTGGGCTGAGGGACCGAGCCGGTCCGTACGGTCGTCGGCGTCGGGTCGGCTGAAACGGGCCGTCGGGTTGCCGGTGAGACGGTGCGTCCGGCCCACCGAGGAGGAGAGCGAACGGCCCTCCGCCGTGTGCGAACCCCACTGCTCGATACCTGGCTTGTCGCCCGGCACCGCGGTGCCCCGCACGGCACCCCGGTCCGCGGCGGTGGTCGTGGGACGGGCCGAGAACGTCACCTCGACCAGGGCCGCCCCGCCGAACCGGTGGTGCCGGAAGCTGAACCTGACCTGTCCGCCGCCGCGCCCGATCAGCGCCCGCTTCCCGGCGACCCCGGTGTTGTCGGCGATCAGCGTGGCGACACCGGGCAGGTAGGAGGCGTGGCCGGGGGTGGTCGCGCCGGGGGCGTAGCGGTCCACCAACTGCCGTACGTCGTTGTGGAATCGGGAGCGCTGCTCGGTCTGCGGGGGCGCCGTCGGGCCCGTTCCCGGGTCGGAGAACTCGGTGACCGAGTTGACCGCGGCCAGGCCGAGGGTGCCGTCGTGGACGTAGCGGTTGGGCAGCGACGGGCTCGTCAGACCGGTCGTCGACGGGTCGGCCGGGCGGTCGGGCAGGGCGCCCATCCACCGTCCGTCGCGCCGGAGTTGGCTCTCCGTCATCAGGAACTGGAGCCCGCGCGGCACGTCCACGGCGAGCGTGACGGTCTCCCCGGGCCCGAACCCGAGGGAGTTGGCGACCACGTTGCGATGCCCGGACCGTACGGTGATCAGGTAGGTGACGTCGGCCGTGATCCGGTGCTGGAGGCCCGACTGGGTCGGTGTCCGGTTGGTGCCGGTGCCGCTGATGAGGGTGTCGGACTTGTCGCTCTTGCGGTCGTACTGGTAGCGCCCGGACGGGTTGAAGCGGGACGGCGTGGGCGCCGGGGAGTCGGCGGGCTGTGAACTCGTGGTGGAACTCGGCGGGTTGTTCTGGGTCGCCGAGCCGCCCATCCCGAACTGGTGTGTTTTTCCAAGGCCCTTGAGCTGCTGTGCCGAGTCGGCGGCGGAGATGCCGGTCTCCAGGTACTGGTTCACGCTCTGCGTCAGGTGGGGCGTGTGGGCGACGGCCTCGATCTCGATCGAGAGCTGGCCGTCGGCACCGAGCCCGGGCAGCGTCAGCCCCTCGACCACGTAGGTGCCGCTGAAGATCTGGTGTCCCCGGCCGACCAGCGAACCGGGCGAGAGCGCGGTGATACGGGACTCGGCGCTCACCGTGGTGGTGTCGCCGAACGGACTCCCGACCAGCGAACTGCTCAGGAACCCGGTGACGTTGTCCACCAGCCGGGAGACACGGCCGGGTCGGGCCGGGGCGGTGGCGGCGACGGGAGGGCCGGCCGGATCGTCGACGGCGTTGGTGTCAGCACCGGCGTTGTCGGCATCAGCATCGGAGTTGGCGTCGACACCGGCGCCCGTGACGATCCGCCGGAAGGCGTCCTGGAGTGCCGCCGAACCGCGCACCACGTCGATCAGGGCGTCGTCCGGGACGCGGACGACGTCCGGGTGGGGCGCGCCGGTGGCCGGGTCCGTCATGGCCAGGCGGTCCCGATCCTCCTGCCTGACCTGCCGTACGGTGTACGGCTCGCCGTCGGGCACGGGCTCCGCGTCGGCTCCGTCCAGCGTGCGCTCGTGCGGTACGGCCAGCCGGATCGTGCCCGCGACACCCCGCTCCTGGGGGGCGTTCAGGCCCGACTCCGGGTCGGGCTCGCCCTGTTGGGCGGGTGGTGCCACCTCGCCGAACCGGGTCACGGGTTCCTGGCCCGGACCCTCGTACAGGTCGAGCGTGAGGCGGGCCGGTACCCCGAACTCGTGGGTGTCCTGCCCGGTGCCGATGAAGAACTGGTCGTGGCCGAGCGTGGTGCCGGTGGTGTTGCCGAGCGTGGCCTGGCCGACGTACTGGTAGTCGCCGGTGGCGCTCAGGGTCCACGAACCGCCGTGCGGTGTGGGCACGGTGAGCCCGCCGCCGAGCCCGCCGCCCAGGCCGTAGGTGTTGCCGAGCCGGGCGGTGCCGCCGCCCGCCGCCTGCGCGAGCCCCATGACCTGGATGTTGGGCAGCACCGTGCGGTGCTCCACCGGCCGGTTGGGGTCGCGCTGCGCGCCCAGCTCCAGCCGCACCCGGCGCCGTCCCGTCACGGAGGGGATCTCCAGGAACAGCGAGTGGCCGCCGTCCACCATGGAGTCGGTCGCCGCGCGCAGCCCGAGCGGGGAACGCAGTTCCTGGAGCCGCCGCAGATTGTTCAACTGGGCCTGCACCAGCGTCTCGTCGGGCAGTCGGCCCCGGCGCGGGGCGTCCGCCGGCGGGGGCAGGAAGCCGTGGTCCCGCAGCCAGGTCTCCGCGTCGTCGAACAGCGGATCCGCGTCGCCCTCGTCCACCCCGAGCGGTGCGGTGGACTGGCCGATCGACTCCAGCGTCTCCAACTCGTGCGGCAGCACGCGCAGTTCGTCCGGGCTCGGCTGGTGCCCCGCCGCGTCCTCGGCGCTGAGCACCCGCAGATCGAGAGCGTGCGTCCAAGTACCGGGCGCATAGGTGGAGTTGGAGCCGTCGGGCCGGATCAGGGTGAGGGTGTACTCGACGTCCGCCTCGGTCAGCAGATGGCTGCGGTTCGTGCGTACCGCGTGCATGGTGCCCGCGAGGGCGCTGGTGCCGAAGACGTTCTGCGCCGCGAAACTGGCGGTGCCCTTGCCGTTGACGGTGCCGCCGATGCCGTGGGAGGCGTCCGGGTGTCCCGCGCTGTGGTCGATCGTGAGGGCCGGACCGACGCTGCCGCTGAAGGTCACCCCGCTGTTGAACGACGTGTTCTGGTCGTTCTTCACCGAGTTGACGACATGGCTTTCCAGGTTGATCTTCTTGTCGAGGCTCTTGGCCACGGGGGTGGTCCCGCGGACCGTCGCGTCCAGCCGCATCATGCCGACCGCGCGTCCGTGCGCGTCGGTGAGCACCGGCGAGTAGAGCCCGCCCTCGACCTGCATCGGCAGTGTGCCGCGCAGGATCGGTTCGCCCAGGAAGTCCGCGAGTTGGGCCGACGACGTGTCGTCCAGGTCGGCACGGAAGTGCTCCGCGGCCCCCTCGTACAGCCGCCGCGGATGCAGCACCGAGTCCACGCCGTAGATCGGCAGTGTCCTGATGTCGGCGGGGGTGGGCAGCCCCTGACCGGGATCGGTGTCGGCATCGGCGTCGGCGTCCACGAGGTGCTGCGGGAACCAGATGGTGACCGGCCCGTGCTGTGCGGCCGGACGCCAGTCGTGCGCGGGATCGGGGTTCGCGACGTCTGTATCGCCTACGTCCGTGATCGCGGCCGGCACATTCTCCTGGTCCGTGCCCGGGGCCGGCGCGTCCACGCGCACCTGCCAGTTGCCGGTGAAGTCGAAGGCACGGGAGGGCTCGTTGCTGCGCTGGGCGCTGGTGGTCTGCACGACCTGGGTGACGGTGGTCGAGCCGTCCGCCTGGTTGTGGGTGATGGTCGCGCCCAGCGCGATGTCCACCCCGCGGACCGGGCCCACCGCGCCGATCGGCACCGAGCCGGTCCACGGCACCGGGATCGTCGAGAACGTCCCGGACGGCTGCGCGGAGACGATCTCCCGGGTGCCCTGCCCGCGCCGCTCCACATGCTTGTCGGGATCACTCGTGTCGAGCGTGCCCTGCCGTACGGACGGCCGCCTGTCGTCGAGCGACAGCCGTACGTCCACCTCCCGGTCGACGCCGTCGACGTCCAGGACGATGCGGTGACCGCCGAGACTGCGCAGATACGGCATGTTCAGCGTCATCTGCTCCGACGACAGCACGTCCCGCAGCCGCGTGAGCACGGGGTCGTCCGGTCCCGGAGCGGGCCGGCCGAGCGCCGTGAGCACCTGGCGGTGCAGCCCGTCGACCACGTCCGGCGAGAACGGCTCCACGTGCACGAGGCCCACCTGGCCGTCGTGCCGCCGCCCGTAGCCACCGAGGTACGAGGTACGACGTCCACCGCCGGCCACCACCTCGGTCGGCACGGTGGTGTCGCCCTCCGGGGAGGTCAGGGTGATCTCCGGGACCGGCAGGACCGCCGGGGCGGTCTCCGTCTCCGTCTCCGTATGGGTGTCCGTCGGATCGATGTCCGGCGCCGGCGCGTCCGTGTCATGGAGCACCGGCACGGGCGTGGACGTGGTGACCACCGGGGTCGGTACGGTGTCGCCCTGATCGACGGTGGGGACGAGCGGGGCGGGCGGGTCCGCGCCGGGCGCGCCCGTGACCGGACCCCGGGAGCCGGCACCCCGCCGCACGACCGCCGGGGTGTCGACGATCCCGCCGATCAGATCGAGATGATGGGACCTCAACCCGCCCGGCTCGTACGGCAGATCGGTCGACGCGGTCGACTCGGTCGGGGGCGCGGACCGCGTGGGGTCGCCCATCAGGCTGGACGTGCCGCCGCGGTGCGGGGCGGCCGGGTCGAGGCCGCTCTCGTCGCGCAGTCCGAGCTGATGGCCGACCTCGTGGGCGAGGTCGGTGTCGGAGATGTCGGCGGGCCACGAGTGGTGGGTGGCCGGGGTCCCGTCCGCCGGGTCGGTGAGGGTGACGTCGAGGTGCGCGGTCTCGCCGGGGGCGGCCGGTACGACGGTGACGCGCAGCAGGCTCCCGTCCCGCAGCCGGTGGCCCGGCGTGTTGAAGACCCGCCGCACTCCGTCCGTCAGCCGCTGGTGCACACCGTCGGCCTGCGACCCGAGATGCGGGCTGCCGGTGAGCCGGTAGGTGACGGTGAGATCGGTGACGGGCCCACCGTCATGGCTGAACTGCCGTACGGCGAACCCGGCCCGCACCACGTACTGCGTGGGCCTGCCGTCCGCCCCGAGCGGCCGCGACACCGGGTCGACCCAGGTGGTACTCCGCTCCGAGGGCACCGCGGTGGCCCGCGTCTCCGCGTAACTCCCGGGCTCCGGCGCGGTGTTGGGCGTCACGGAAGGGGTGAGCACCACGGGCTCGGGGGTAGGGGCGGGCGTGTTGTCCGGCACCGGGGTGGACGACGAGAGGTCCGAGGAGGTGTGGACGGGTGCCGGCTTCGGTGCCGGTGCCGGGGTGGCAGTCCCGGAGTGGGACGGCTGCGTCGGCTCCGGCACGGGATCGGTGTCCCGTGCCGAACTGGTCGTAGGGGGCGCGCTGTTGCTGGTGGTGGTGACGGGGGTGGGCAGGTCGGTGCCGGTGCTGGTTCCGGTGTTCGTGTCGGTGTCGGTGTCGGTGTCGGTGTTGCTGTCGACGCCGGAATCGGAGTGGGAGGTGTCGGTGCTCTCCGTACTCGTGGTGCTCGTCGTGCTTGTGGTGTTCGAGCTGTCGGTGCCTGTGTTGTTCGTGGTGTCCGTGCTGTCGGACGTCGAGTTCTCCGGGCGCCCCGATGTGGCGGTGCGCGGGTTGCCGACACTGTTCGAGGGCGTACTGGAACCCGAACCGGAACCGGACGTCGGACTGCCCGTGTTCGTACCGCTCGAAGTGGGAACACCGGACCCGGTCGTACCCGTACCCGTACCGGTGGTCGTGGTCGGCAGAACGACGGTGGAGTTGGACCCGCTCGCGACCGGAACGTCCGGAGAGGACACAGGAGTTGAGGTGTCCGAGGTGTCGTTCTGCTGACCGGTACCGGTCCCCTGCGCCTCGTCGGTGCCGTTCGTGTCGGCCTGTTCCGGCGACCTCGTGGGCGTACTGCTCGTGGGCGTATTACTCGTCGGCGTATGGCTCGTAGGCGTGCTGGACGACGGGTTGCCCCCACCGGACGTGCTCGTCGTCCCGTGCGGGACGTTGCTCTGGAGGTCTCCCCCGTCGACCTTCACGTCGTCGAGGTCGGTGGACTCGGTCGGTGGGGTGTTCGTGGACGTGCGCTGGGGGTTGCCGCTCGTCGAGGAACTGCCGTTGTTCGACGTGGTGTTGACGGGGCCGGGGCCCGATGTGGTCGTCGAACTGTCGTCGGTGACGGACGAGTTGGACGACGAGTTGTTCGTCGAGTTGTTGGAGTTCGAGTTCGAGTCGGTGTCCGACTTGGTGTCGTCCGGGACGTCCGCCGTGCCCAGGGTGTTCACCGGTGCCGGGGTGTTGAAGTTGAACTTGCTGCCGACCGCGCTCGCGCCCTGGCCCAGATGGCGTTCGCTGACCGAGCTGAGGCCGCCGCCGAGGAAGGTGTTCAGGGGGTCGATGGGGAAGCCGAAGATGGACGCCGTGGCGACCTCGCCGAGCATCTCCGCGCCGCCCTCGGTGACGAAGTGCTCGAAGTCCTCGCCGAGTTCGTGCTTCACCTTGTCGCCGAAGGTCTTCGGCGTGGGTGTCGGAGTCGGGGTCGGCGTGAGGTGCGGGGTCGGCGTCGGGGTGGGCGTGTTCTTCGGGTTCGGGTTCGGGTTCGGGGTCGGCGTCGGCTTCGGGTTCGGCTTGGTGTTGACGTCGGGGTTGTCGAACTTGTGGTTGTTGAACTTCTTCCCGTTGCCGCTGATGTCCTTGAACGGGTTGTGCGTGTCGAAGATGTTCTTGAAGTTCTTCTTCAGGCCCTTGCCGAGGTCCGTGAGCAGACCGTGGAACAGGCCGGTGAACGCGCCGAAGACACCGTCCTGGATGATCTGCGACCAGTCGAACCCGTTGGGCCGGCGGCCCTTGGGCGCACCGAGCATCATGGCCAGCCGTACCGCGAAGGTCGTGAACGCCTCTTCGATCGCCTCGGTGAGGCTCGGCATCAGATGCGTCTTCTTCATCAGCCATTCCATCACCGTGAGAATGGCGACCCGGCTGCGGGCCTTCGCCACCGCGGCCTGGCTGGAGGCGGACCCCCCGGTGAAGGCGGACAGCACCGCGATGATCAGCAACTCGATGAGCAGCCGGACCAGTTCGGCGATGATCTGCCACTTGGACTCCATGATGTCCATGGAGGACTTGGTCCGGGACTGCCCGATGCCGTCGAGCTGGTCGGCGAACTCCTTCAGGTAGTTGACGCCGCCGCTGTCGAGGAACATGTGCATCGCCCGCACATAGTTGTTCCCGACCTGCGGCGGCAGCGCGCGCCCGACCCCGCCGGCGGTCTGCTCGATCAGGTCCGAGAGGTCACGCATACGCCGGCCCAGCCGCTCGTACGGCTTGCCGTTGGCGTAGGCCATGTCCTCGTCGGCCTGGAGGAACTTCTCGCCGATGAGCACGAACATGAGGTTGTTCAGCTGGGGCGACGCGTGGATGGTCATCAGGGGCGATCCGCTGCGTCAGTGCTTTCCGCCGTGCGAACCACCGTCGGTGTCGCCCGTGTTGATGTCGGAGTCGTGGATGGCGCTGAGGACGCCGTTCTGGGTGCCCAGGACGCTCTTCAGGTTGGTGAGGGTGCCGTCGCCGACGCTGACGATCGCCTCGGACAGGGACGTGCCGGTCGTGATGGAGCCCTCCCGCTGCTGCTTCTCCTGCGGAAGCATCTCCTTGGCGAAGCTGTCGTCGTGTCCGGGCCAGCCGGAGGTGGACGACACGTCCGTGATGAACTCGTTGATCATCTCATTGGCCAGCCGGCTGATCTGCTCGATCTGGCGGGTGCCGGCGATGAGGGCCGGCGGGCTCGCGGAGTAGGCGTTCGACATCTTCTTCTCAGTCCTCCGGGTCTTCGCTGATCTCGTCGCGGAGCCGGCCGGCCCCACGCCGTCGGCCGCCCTTGGGTCCCTCCAGGACACCCGGCCCGAAGATCTTGTTCCAGTCCACGTCGAAGCCGGTGATCTCGGGTGCCTCGGGGTTGGCCTTGGTGAAGGGTTCGAAGGTGGCCATGACGTGCCGGGCCATCCGCGCGCGTGCCTCCTGCACCGCCTCCAGGACGCTCGCGGCGAGCTGACCCGCGGGCATCGTGCGGTACTTGTCGTCCAGGAAGGTCAGCGCGCGCAGGTCGCCCTGCGCGGAGACGGTCACCTCGACCGCGCGGTCCACCGAGCGCACCGTGCTCTCGGCGTGGGCGAGTTCGCCCTCGGCGCGCGCCACCGCGGCCTCGGTGGCCTCGAGTTCGGCCACCGCCTTGGCCAGCCGCTGCTCGATCGACTCGCTGCTCATCGGCCGATCACCGCCGGCGAACCGCCCTCGTCCGTGCCCCAGACGTCCTCGTCCTCGGTGAGCCACGCGTCGCGGGCGCGGTCGCCGCTCTCCGTGGAACGGCCGTTCTGTCCGGCGCCGTTGCCGCCGGGGCCGCCCACCGGGTACGGGGCGCTGGACGTGGTGGGCCGGGTCAGCACGACGTCCTCGTCCTCGTCCACGGATGCGGCCCGGTTGGTCCGGCCGCGCCGGGTGGCGCTGTTGGACGGGTCGGTGAGGACGGCGCGGGTGCGCTCGCTGTTGCCGCCCTGTCCACCGCCGCCGCCACCGCCCATGCCTCCCATGCCGCCGCCCATGCCGCCCATCCCCATCGGGTTGAGCGGGGTGCCGGCCGACGCGCTCTGCTCTCCGGTGGAGGCGGCGAGGGCGGCGGTGTCGAGGGCGTCGGAGCGCAGCGCGCCGCCGGTGTAGGGGGTGCTGTCGTAGTCGTCGTAGCCGCTGTCGAGGCCCGAATCCAGGCCGCTGCCGGACGTGTTGAGTCCGCCGCCGCTCAGCCCGCCGCTGTTGAGCCCGCTCGTGTTCAGGCTGCTCGTGTCGATGCCGTTGCCGTTGAGGCCACTTGTGTCGATGCCGTTGCCGTTGAGCCCGCTGGTGTCGATCGAGGACGAGGGCAGGTCGGTGCCGTCGATGTCGGTGGTGGTCGTGTGGCCCGACGGGTCGGTGGTGGTGAGCTGACCGGTGTCCGGGTTGAGGGTCTGCGTGGAGCCGTCCGGGAACTTCGTGGTGAGCGTGCCGTTGTCGTTCAGCGTGGTGGTCGAGCCGTCGGGGTTGGTGAAGCTGTCACCCGGGTTGAGATGCGTGGTGGTGACGTTGCCCGAGGGGTCGGTGACGGAGACCTGACCGGTGTCCGGGTTGAGCGTCTCGGTGGAGCCGTCCGCGAAGTGGGTGGTGACCGAGCCGTCGGAGTTGAGCTGGGCCGTGGAGCCGTCCGGGGTGGTGAAGGAGCCGTCGGTCGGGTTGAGCGTCGACGTGCTCACGGTGCCGTCCGGGTTGACGGTGCTGACCTGCCCGGTGGTCGGGTCGATGGTCTGGCTCGTGCCGTCCGGGAACTTCGTGGTGAGGGTGCCGTCGTCGTTCAGGGTGGTGGTGGAGCCGTCCGGGTTGGTGATGGTGGTGCCCGGGTTGAGCTGCCCGACCGAGGTGGTGCCGTCCGGGTTGGTGGTGGTGACCAGGCCGGTCGTCGGATCGATGGTCTGGGTGGAGCCGTCCGGGAACGTCGTGGTGAGCGTGCCGTCGCCGTTGAGCTGAGTGGTGCCCCCGGTCGGGGAGTTGAGCGTGGTCGAGCCGTCTTTGGTGGAGTCGTTGCCGTTGTTCAGGAGCGACGGGCCGAGGGTGTTCAGCGCGGCGTTGGCGATGTCGCTCGGGTTGTTGCCGTTCGTGCCGTCGCCGTTCAGCAGGCTGTCGGTGTTGAGGTCGTCGATCCCGTTGCCGACGTTGTTCAGGCTGTTGCCGAGATCGTCGTTCAGGTTGTTGAGGCTCGAGTTCAGTCCGTCGCCGATGTTGTTGAGGCTGTCGTTCAGGTTGGTGTTGAGGTTCGTGCCGAGGTTGTTGAGGCCGTCGCCGAGGTTGTTGAGGTTGTCGTTCAGGCCGTCGTTCAGGTTGTTGAGGTTGTCCCCCAGGTTGTTGAGGTTGTCGTTCATGTTGTCGTTGAGGTTGTTCAGGTTGTCGCCGAGGTTGTTGACGTTGTTCCCGAGGTTGTTGAGGTTCTCGTTGAGCTTGTCGTTGTTCTCTTTGGCCTCCTCCTCGGCGATCTCGTTCTCCTCCTTCTGGAGGACCTCGGAGAGCGACTCGTTGTTCTTGTTCGTGACCTCTTCGGCGAAGGCGTCCTGAACGTCCGCCCAGGCGTTCTTCACGGCGCTGAGCGCGTCGATGGACGGCTGCTTGAGCTTGGAGTCCGCGTGGTCCGACCAGCTCTTGACGGCGGCGTCGGCGACCTTCTGCCAGGTGGTGTGCTGGGTGAGGTCGCCGTACTCGGGGACGGACTGCTTGAACCCGGCGTCGGTGGAGTAGCTGGTGGAGGTGGACGTTCCGTACTGGCTGGTGGTGGTGGTCGACTTCGTCAGCACGTGGTTGATGTTGTTGTTGATGACCCACTGACTGATCTCGTCGAGGATCTTCTTCGCGTGGTAGTGAGGGTCGTGCTGGCCGTCCGACGCCCAGTCGTTCCACGCGGTCTGGAGTGCGGTGACCGCGTCCTTCAGGGCCAGTTGGGCCGCGGCCAGCGCGTCGCTCAGCTTCGACTTCGGGACGGTGCCGCCGAGGGTGGTGTTGGTCGCCGTGTAGTCACGGCCGCCCAACTGGGAGACGTAGCCGTCGTAGTTGGTCTTCAGCTCGTCCAGCAGGTGCCAGAAGAGGCTGGCCGCCTTGCCCTTCCAGGCCGCCTGGTCCTCGCCGAGCGAGGTCATCCACTGGTTGACGATGTCCGAGTGGTCCTTGAAGAACTGCACCACCCGGTCGAAGGACTGCCCGGTGGTCTCGAAGGAGAGCATGTCGACGGCGTTGGCGTCGATGACCGACAGCCCGCTGTAGGAGAAGCCCTGCGTCGAGTACGGCGACGCCAGGATGTGGTCGAGGACCAGCTTGCTGCCCGAGATGTACTGCGCCATCGGCCCCGAGTCCCACTGGACGTGCGAGTACGAGCCCTCGAACGCGCCGCCGCCGGTGATCTCGCCGCCGCTCCAGAGCGTGGCGCGGCCGTTCCCGTCGACGGTGACGCCGATCATCACGATCCGGGCCTTCTTCATCGACACGCTGTTGTGCGCGCCGTCCCCGCCGGCGTCGTAGAAGGCCAGGTCGTAGTCCTCGCCCTTGTTGACCTGCCAGCCGCCGATCGCCGAGTAGTCGGACGCGGTCACCGACCGCATGCTCATGCCCTGGATGTCCATCCGGAACAGCTTGAGGTTGCCGAAGTCGTCGCTGGACGAGCTGCTCAGCTTGTCGAACAGCGTGGACCGGGCCGGGAGCGTGTAGCCGGTGAAGTCGGTGACGGCCTGGGCGAAGTAGTCGTCCGGGTCGTAGTTGGCGGTCCCGGTGGTGGTTTCGGCCATGGGGCGGACTCCGCTGCGGAGGAGGAGGGGGGACTGGGTGGGGGGCCAGGGTGCGGGGCCCGGAGCTCGGCGGGAGCCGGCGGGCCCCGCACCGGACTCAGGTGTTCGAGTCGGTGCCGCTCATGTCGCCGTCGACGGTGTCGAAGATGTCCAGCAGCTTCTCGCCGTCGATCGAGTCGAGGCTGTCGCCCTGTGTCTTCAGCAGGGTGGTGATCGTCTCGTCCAGCGCGTCGTCGATGTCGTCGAAGAGCGTCTTCTGACCTGTGAGGATCTTGTCCAGCCCGGTCGCCTGCGTCTTGAGCGCCTCCACCAGCGAGGCCCCGCCGACCGGGTCCGAGCTGTCGCCGCCGTTCATCAGGCCGATGCGCAGGATCTTGGCGAGGCCCTGGGCCGAGCCGGCACCGGTCTCGGCGATCAGGTTCTTCAGGGACCGGACGCCCGACTTGTCCTTGCGGATCTCCAGCAGATCGCTGATGAAGTCGGCGACATCGTTGTTCTTGAAGTTCTTCAGCGCGGTCGAGTCGAGATGGGTCAGGTCTGCCATGGATGCCTCCGCGGGCGGAACGCGCCGGCCCTGGCGTACGGCGCGACGACGGAACGGGAAGGAGCCTGGACGACCGCACCGACCGCGAGGAGACCGGCCGGTGCGGTGGAGCCGGCCGGCTCAGCGGCCGATGGTGACCTCGGACCACATCTGGCTGAGCGAGTTCTCGCTGTACTTGTAGCTGTTCGAGATCTCGTTGAGGAGCTGCGAGTGCGAGGTGAGCAGCGTCTCCATGTTCTGCACCGCGCCGTCCCAGGCCGCCTGCTTCTGGCGGTAGGTGTCGGCGTCGTTGCCGTACCAGGTCTTGGAGAGCTCGCCGAGTTCCTGCTCAAGGCTGGAGAGCGTCTGGGCGATCGCCTTGGTCTGCGCCACCATGTCGTCCGCGGCGTTCGACATGTGGTTGTAGCTGACGTAGATGACACCGTCGGACAGGTTGTCTGCCACAGCTTGCCTCTCTTACGCGATGTGGGGATCGGACGTGACCGCGAGGTCACGGGGAAGCGGGTGTCGGTCAGCCGGCGAGCTGGTCGAAGGCCGACTGCGACGCGTTGTACGCCTGGTTGATGGAGTCGTTCGAGGAACCCTGGGTCTTGTTGTGTTCCACGAGGCTCTGGTTCAGCCGGTCGATGACGTCCTCGAGGTTCTTGAGGATGACGTTGCACTGGCCGTCCCACTGCGCGAGGAGCTGGCCGTACTGGCCGCCGTCGCTGCCCTGGTAGCCGCTGCCCAGGGTGGAACGGGTGCTGTCGACGTCCTGACGGATCTTCACGATGCCGCTGAAAGCGCTCTCCAGGGCCTGGATTCCGTTCCGGGTCGAACCTTCGCTTGACTGCTGGCCATCTCCAGCCATCGTCCCACCTTTCGTAAGTCGATCTGAGGTACGAGTGCAACTGAGCCTAGATTGACGGAAGTTGCGCTGACAACGAACTGAGGAAGATCTGAGCTTGCCGACCGCTTCCACTCAAAGGCTTTTACCGGTATGCAACTTGACCGGAACACGTGCTTCCGTGGTCGGCGGTTCTGGAGTGAATCCAGTTTGGCGTGAACACGATCTCCATCGGCGTGAATCCGTCAGTTCCCGGCACCCGGGGCCGAGTCGAGGGATCCTCCCGCCGGGGCCTGCCCGGCGATCCCGGGCAGAGCGGCCTCGATCCCGGACCGTCCGCCCGTACCGGCCCCCGTGCCGCACTGCGCCGCCGCGCCGCCCGTGCCTCCGCCGACGGAGCCGGAGTCCGACGCCGCCGCCTGGGCGCTGAGTTCGGGCCCGGTCGGCAGCATCGAGAGCAGCGTGGAGGGCACCCGTACCGGCGTCGCGCCGCCGTAGCCGAGGGCGGCGAGCGCGTTGGAGTCCGGGATGCGGTACTTCACGCCGTCGTCGCCGACCAGGAACGTGGTGTCGCCGACGGTCTCACCGGCCGCGCCCAACGCCCGTACCAGCGTGCCGTGTCCGGGCCGTGCCACCACCCGGTCGACCGTCACGCAGGCCGCGGTGAGCGCCGTCGGGTCCGCCTGTGCCGCCGGGGACAGCGCGGCCTGAGCGACCCGCACCGACGTCACCCGCACCTGCCCGCCGGACGGGTCGACCTGGGCGCACACCGACTCGCCCACCGCCGGCGCCAGCGCGCTCGGCGGGCTGTCCGGCAGCCCGGCGACCGACGGGTCGGTGCCGGCCGACCCCGGTGCCTGATGCGCGCGCAGGTCGGAGACGTCGATCGTGACGACGTTGGGCGCCCCGCCGTCGTAGGCCTCCTTGCGGGTGTCCGGATCGCCCAGCAGCAGCGCCGACTGGGTGTCCGTGACCGGGTGCAGGCCGTCCTTCTGAAGGAGGTACTCCTGGTTGCCGGAGCCCGCGACCACGCGGAACACCTGCCCGATCCGGGTGGCCCGGCCGCCGAGTTCGGGGCCGGTCGTGCCGCGGCCGTCGACCTTCGGGGTGGCCAGGTCGGGGCCGGTCACCAGGGCGTCGAGGAAGGCCGCCGACACCGGGCGGGGGGTCACGGGCGCGTAGCCGAGCGACTCCGCAGCGCCCGAGTCCTCGTCCAGCTCGAGGCGGCTGCCCTGCCACACCAAGTAGGTGTGTTTGTCAGGGCCCTTGACCACCAGCGCCGACTTCGCGCCGACCGGGTCCGTCTCCACGGGGGCGCCCGGTACGAGGGTCGTCTGGCTGCCGGAGCCGGTCGAGCAGACCTCCCACGGCGAGGACTCCAGGTCGCCGGTGCCCGGTACGGAGTCGGGGGCGCCGGTGATCCCGACCGGCCTGCCGACCGGGGTGCCCGCGAGCGACTTCGAGCCGACCGACGTGGTCTTCAGGTCGGCGCCGCCGATCAGCACGGCCGACGCGTAGTTGCGCACCGGGCGCAGTCTGCCGTCGGCGTACAGGTAGCGGGCGCCGGTGTCCTTGTTGACGATCAGGGTGTCGCCGCTGCGCCAGGCGTCGTTGCCGCCCGGCTTGAGCAGCCCGAACACCAGAGCCCCGCCGCAGAACAGCACCCCGACGATCACACCGACCAGGGCGCCCCGGCTGGTGCGGCCCAGCGGACTCTCCGGTGCGTCCGGGTCGGCCAGCAGCATGCCCGAGGTCAGGCGGCCCATCATGAACGTGTGCGCTTGCACCTGGTCGCGCTTCGACCGCACGCTTTCCTCCCGGCTGGTCGTTCGGCTTCTTGTTCGCTCGGCTGTGCCCGGACCCTGCTCACGGATCGACGGGCCGGTCGGCCCGTGACACCGCGTCCGGTTCCCGCTCTCGTTCGACGTACCCGGCCCCTGCCCACGGACCGGCGGCCCTCGAACCGGCCCGGAACGGCGGCCGGTTCACCCGCTTTCCGTCCGCGGGGCCGGCACGCGGTCAGCCGAACATGCCGCGGAGGGTGCCGAAGACGCCCAGCAGCCACAGGGTCAGCGGCAGCAGGGCGATCGCCAGCAGGGAGTGCAGGATCTCCGCCGCGCGCCCCCAATACGGGACCAGGCGCCGTCCCGGTACGGTCCACACCGCGACCGTGAGTGCCGCCGCCACCGCGAGCAGGCCCGCGACCAGCAGCGTCCGCTCGGTGCCGGACAGCCGCAGCCCCCAGCCGAACGCCAGCAGCAGCAGACCCCACGCGCCCGGCAGCACCAGCACCAGACGCTGGGCGGTGTTCACCAGGCCCCGGCCGTGCAGGAGCAGCAGCAGCGACAGGACCAGCGCGCACAGCAGCGCAGGGAGGCTCGGGCGGCGGGCGAGCGCCACCAGGCAGGCCGACGAGAGCACGCCCGTCGCGCCGTACAGCGCGGTCATCCACTCGCCGGCCAGCTCGGTGCGTACGGCGACGTCGTTGCCCCGGTAGGGCTCGATGCCCTCCTGGAGCTGTTCCGCGTTGGTGGGCAGCGCGGGCATGCGCATCCCCGCGAACTTGAAGGACAGCGCGGGCACCAGACCGCCCAGCAGCACCGTCAGCGCGGCGATCACACCGGCCGCGGCCGCCACCCGCACGTCGAACACCGTCATCAGTACACCGCCCACCGCCGCAGCGAGCGCCACCAGCGCCGAGGCCAGGAACAGCGGGGTGCGCGCCGCGGAGGCCGCGAGGGCCAGCACCGCGCCGCCCGCCCAGGCCGCCGCCGCCCCCAACAGCCGAGCCCCCAGCACCTGGTGGGCCTGCGGACCGCTCAGCTCACCGCCCGGCACGAGCCAGCCCGCGAGCGCGAGTGCCGGGGAGGCGAGCAGGCCGAGGACCACGCCGGTCATCGGGTCGTCCACCGCCCGGCTCGCCGACGCCGCACCGGCCAGCAGCAGCAGGCCGGTTCCTACGGCGGTGGCCGCGCGCAGTGACGCCGGGGCGCCCGGCAGGGCCAGCAGGACCAGCCCGGCCAGCACCGACACGGCGACCAGGCCGCGCAGCAGCCGGCGTGCCGCCTCGGGGCTCCAGCCGTGCAGCCGGTCCCGGGTGACCGCGGCGATGCCGTCGACCAGATCGTCCAGCCGCACCTCGGGCAACGCCTCGGTGCGCGGCCGGAGATGGAGCGCCTCGCCGTCGGTCAGCCCGAGCGAGGCGAGCGTCGCCTCCTCGTCGAGCGGCCGTCCGCCGAGCCGCTGGAGCACCCAGCCGTCGTGTTCGAGACCGGTCTCCTCGGCCTCCTCCCCCGCGTACCGCAGCACGGTGGGCAGCAGGTCGGCGACCGGCACGTCGGACGGCACGGCGAGGTCGATGGTGCGGGCCGGGGCCCGCACGGTCAGATGGCACAGGCCGGTCACGGAAGTGTCGGTCATACCGGGGCTCACGTCTCCTGGACATCGAAACGGGGGCACGCGGCGCGGCGTGCGGGGTGGGGGGAACAGGGTGCCGGTGAAGCAGGGGGTGACATGGACGTACAGAGTTGACGGGGTGCACACTACTGACACTCCCTACGACGCGTGTCAACGGGAGCCCCCACCAACGGTGTTGACAGCGTCCTCCACCGTGCCAGTGCCGAGGCCTGATCCGGTGCACGCCCCCCACGTACCGCCGCGGTGCGCGAAGTCCGTTAGGAGCCCCAAGCGTTGAGCGTGGTCCTGTTCCGTCGTCCGGCCCGCCGTCGCGGACCCGACATGCCCGCCGGCGAGTTGGTCCTCCAGGAACCGCCGACCCTCATGGAGATCGTCCCGGACACGTCCGCGGTGTGGACGTATCTGCCGATGGCGATGATGTCGGTCTCGATGATGATGATGTTCATGCGGTCGGGCGGTCAGTCCAGCGGCATCTTCATGTACATCGCGCTCGGCATGATGGTGATGGCAGCCGGCGCGATGATGGTCGGTCAGGTCATGCGCAAGGCGGGCGACCGCAAGCAGCGGCTGCGTGGCGAACGCCGGGACTACCTGCGCTACTTGGCGCAGAGTCGACGTACCGTGCAGCGTGCCGTGATCGAGCAGCAGCTCGCCCTCGCCTGGCGGCATCCCGAGCCCCGGGTGCTGCGCACCATGGTCCGCACGACGCGGCTGTGGGAGCGCCGGGTCAAGGACGACGACTTCGGCGAGGTGCGGATAGCGGTCGGCGACCAGCAGCTCGCGATGCGGCTGACTCCCGTCTCCAGCAAGCCCGTCGAGGACCTGGAGCCGCTGTGCGCGCACGCCCTGCGCCGTTTCATCCGCGCCTACAGCACCGTTCCCGGCCAGCCCATCGCGCTGTATCTGCGGTCCTGGTCACGGGTGTTGGTGCACGGCGACCACGACGCCGCGCGCGGCATGCTGCGCGGCGCGCTGACCCAACTGGCCCTGTTCCACCCGCCGGAGGAGCTGTGGATCGCGGTCTGCGCCGGTGACGAGGTGCGGGCCGAGTGGGAGTGGGTGAAGTGGCTGCCGCACAACCAGCACCCCCAGGAGACGGACGGCGCCGGTCCGTTGCGCATGGTGGCCTCCGCCTTCACCGATCTGGAGGACCAGCTCGGCAGCGAGTTCTCCGAGCGGCCCGCGTTCGACCCCGACGCCGTGCCCGGCCGTGACGAGCCGCTGGTGGTGGTCGTGGTGGACGGCGCGAGCATCCCGGCGGGACACCGCTTCGACGGGCCCGGTTTCCGCAACGCCGTCGTCCTCGACCTCTCCGACAGCCTGACCTGGCGCCCCGGCCGCACCACCCTGCGTCTCGACGTCGCCCCGGACACGGTCGCCCTGGTCCGCACCGACCGCAGCCGCAAGGAACAGTCCACCGTCCTGGGCCGCCCCGACCGGGTCGGTCCGGTCGCCGCCGAGGCGCTGGCCCGGCTGATCGCGCCGTACCGGATGACTCTCAGCTCGGACGCGGTCGAACCGCTGTCGAACGACACGGAGTTGACCACGCTGCTCGGCATCGCCGACCTGCACCGGCTCGACCCCGACACGATCTGGCGGCGGCACAACGGCTCCGCCCGGCTGCGCGTCCCGGTCGCCGTCGGCGCGGACGGCCGGCCCGTGGAGCTGGACATCAAGGAGTCCGCGCAGGGCGGCATGGGCCCGCACGGCATGCTGATCGGGGCCACCGGTTCCGGCAAGTCCGAGCTGCTGCGCACCCTCGTCCTCGGTCTCGCGCTCACCAACTCCTCCGAGACCCTCAACTTCGTCCTCGTGGACTTCAAGGGCGGCGCGACCTTCCTCGGTCTGGACGAACTCCCGCACACCTCCGCCGTCATCACCAACCTCGCCGACGAGGCCGCCCTGGTGGAGCGCATGCAGGACGCGCTGCACGGTGAACTCATCCGCCGCCAGGAGCTGTTGAGGTCCGCGGGCAACTACACCTCGGCGCTGGAGTACGAGAAGGCGCGGGCCGGCGGCGCCGATCTCGCCCCGCTGCCCAGCCTGTTCGTCGTCGTCGACGAGTTCAGCGAACTCCTCGCCTCGCACCGGGAGTTCATGGAGCTGTTCGTGATGATCGGCCGCCTCGGCCGGTCCCTGGGTGTGCATCTGCTGCTCGCCTCGCAGCGCCTCGACGAGGGCCGTATGCACCAGCTGGAGTCGCACCTGTCGTACCGGATCGGTCTGCGCACCTTCTCCGCGATGGAGTCGCGGGGTGTCCTCGGTGTCCCCGACGCGTACGAACTGCCCTCCCAGCCCGGCAGCGGCTACCTCAAGAGCGGCATCGAGGCCCTCACCCGCTTCCGCGCCGCCTATGTCTCCGGCCCCTACCGCAGGCGCGGCGGTGCCGTCGCGCAGGCCCGGGTCGCCACGCAGGTGGTGCCCTGGTCGACCGGGTACATCGTGCCGCGCGCTCCGGCGCCTGCCGCGATCGCGGCGCCGGAGCCCGAGGCGGAGGAGAGCACCGAGAGCCTGCTGGCGGTGGCGCTGGACCGGCTGCGCGACTCCGGGCCGCCCGCGCACCGGGTGTGGCTGCCGCCGCTGGACACCGCGTCCCCGCTGGACGTCCTGCTCGGCGGTCTCGGCGAGGACCCGGACCGCGGTCTGACCGCGTCCCGCTGGGTAGGCGCCGGGAAGCTGCGGGTTCCGGTCGGCCTCGTGGACAAGCCCTTCGACCAGCGCCGTGACCCGCTCGTGGTGGACCTCGCCGGGGCCGGCGGCCATGTAGCCGTCGCGGGCGGTTCGCAGAGCGGCAAGTCGACGGTGCTGCGCAGCCTCATCATGGCGCTCGCGCTCACCCACACCCCGCGCGAAGTGCAGTTCTACTGCCTCGACTTCGGCGGCGGCACGCTCTCCCAGCTCACCGGTCTGCCGCACGTCGGCGGGGTCGCGGCCCGCCTCGACACCGAGCGGATCAGCCGTACGGTCGCCGAGGTCACCGCCGTCCTCACCCAGCGCGAGCAGTTCTTCCTGGACAACGGCATCGACTCGATGTCCACCTACCGGCGCCGCCGGGCCGCCGGGGAGTTCCCCGACGAACCGCACGGCGACGTCTTCCTGGTGATCGACGGCTGGTCGGCGGTCCGGCAGAACTTCGACCAGTTCATCCCCACGTTCAACCAGATCGCCACCAGCGGCCTCAACTACGGCATCCACCTGATCGTCGCGACCGCCCGCTGGCTGGAGCTCACCGCCCCGGTCCGCGACCAGTCCGCGACCCGGCTGGAGCTCCGGCTCGGCGACACGATGGACTCCGTCGTGGACATCCGCAAGGCGAGCGCGGTTCCCCAGATCCCCGGCCGGGGCCTGACCGTCGAGACGAAACTCCACTTCCTGTCCGCGCTGCCGCGCGGTGACGGTTCCACCGACCACGAGACCCTCAGCGAAGGCGTCGCGGACCTGGTCGACCGGATCGCCTCGGCGTGGCACGGCCCGCGCGCCCCGCAGGTCCGGATGCTCCCGCACCGGCTGCCCGCGACCGAACTCCCCGAGCCCGAACTCGGCGACGGCGTCAGCCTCAAGCTCGCGCTCGGCCAGGACGAGGAGACCCTCGGCACGGTCTGGCACGACTTCTCCCGCACCCCGCACCTGGTGGCCGTGGGCGACACGGAGAGCGGCAAGACGAACCTCCTCCGGCTGGTGGCGGACGCGGTCATCGCCCGCTACTCCCCCGCCGAGGCCCGCATCCTGGTCGTCGACTACCGCCGCGGCCTGGTCGACGCGGTCCCCGAGGAGTACCGCCTCGGCCACGCGGTGGCCCTGGAGGCCCTCAAGCAACTGGTGGGCGGCTCGGCGAAGGCCCTGCGCACCCGCGTGCCGGGCCAGGAGATCACCCCGGCCCGCATGCGGCAGGCCGACTGGTGGACGGGCCCGCGCCTGTTCGTCCTCGTCGACGACTACGACATGGTCGGCGGCGGCACGGTCATGGACCACCCCTTCGCCCCGCTCTTCGAACACCTGGCGCTGGGCCACGAGTTGGGCCTCCACGTGGTCGTCGCCCGCTCCGCCACGGGCGCCGGGCGCGGCCTGAACGACCAGCTCCTCCGCCGCCTCGACGAGGTCAACACCCCGGGCATCCTGATGTCCTGCTCCCCGTCCGAGGGCTACGTCTTCGGCAACGTCAAGCCCCGCGTCCTCCCTCCGGGCCGAGCCCTCCACATCGTCCGCCGCAAGCCGTCCCTCATCCAGACGGCCCTGGCGTCGGAGTCGGAGTCGGAGGAGTAGGCACCGACACCGAACGGAACGGCCCCGGGCGACTGTCCATCGCCCGGGGCCGTTCCGTTTCACGCTGTGCGTCGTGTCCGCGAGGACCGGTCCGGTCGTCAGTTCTCCGAGGTCCTCTGGGCACCGGTGCCCACCGGGACCGGGCTCTCCGCGCCCTCGGACTCGGGCTCGGGCCCGGCCGCACGCTCCGGCCGCGACGGGCGCCACCCCAAGCGGCGCCCCCGAGGCAGGATCAGCCCCAGCCAGACCACCCCGATGATCACGGCGAGTCCCGCCGACGCGGGCCACAGGGCGCGGCGGAGTGGTCCGGCCGCCTTGTCGGCCGGGAGGTGGACCGGGGTGCCTGGGTCGCCGGCGGCGGCCTGTGCGGAGGCGTCGTTCAGGACCGTGGTGACCGCCGCGTACGGGTCGAGGCGGGGCACGTCGGCCGGGTAGGCGGAGGCGCGGAGGAGGGCCGCGGTCTGCGCGGCCGTCAGATCCGGGTGGACGGAGCGCACCAGCGCCGCCGCCCCCGCCACGAAACCGGCGGCCAGCGAGGCACCCGAGCCGATGTAGTGGCCGGCCTTCTTCGGGCCGATGCCCACAACTCCGTCCCCGGGCGCGGCGATCGCCGCACTGGAGGTCGTGTACGCGCCGGTCGGCCGCTTGCCGTCGACGTCCACGTCGAGGACGGAGAGCACGCCGTCGTCGGCGGCCGGGTAGTAGTCGCGGGCGGGCGGACTGTCCGTCGCCGAGGTCGCCGTCGCCGGTGTGTCCGGTACGGCCGCCGCGACCACCAGGACGTCCTTCTTCGCGGCCAGCGCGACGGCCGCGCGCAGCGTGGGCGTGTTGCCCGCGAGCGCCGCCGACACCGTCACCACCTTCGCCCCACCGTTCACCGCGGCCCGGATGCCGTCCGCGACCCGCTCGGCGGTGACCGCCCCGCGCGCGTCACTGCCCCGCACCGCGAGAATCCGCGCCTGCTGCGCCACCCCCGCGAACCGCACACCGTCCGCTACGGCGGCCCCGATCAGCCCGGCCACGAAGGTGCCGTGTCCCACGCAGTCGGTCCCGGCGTCGCCGACCGCCGTCACCCGCCCCTTCAGCGCGGGGGCGGCGGAGGAGACCCCGGTGTCGACCACGCCGACGGTCACGCCGGTGCCCGACGCGAACGGCCAGGTGCGGCTGAGCTGGAGGGAGACCTGCTCCCAGGGCACGTCGGTGGCGCGCTGGTCCGAGCCCGCCGCACAGGCCGCGTCGGCGTCCAACCGTGCGGCCAGCACGGGGAGTTGGACCGTGGCGCCACCCGCCGCCGCGGATCCGGCGCCGGTCGCGCTCGCGGCGGCCGTCAGCAGCAGTGCCAGACCGGCGGCGCGGACCTTGCCGTGTGTCGCCGTCACGCCCGGGCCGCCCCGCTGGAGGTGGGAGACGTGGTCGTCGGGTCGGCGAGGTCCTCCGGGAGCAGCAGGCGCAGGTCGTCGAGGCTGGGGACGGCCAGTCTGCTGAGCCGGCCCGCCTGTCGGGTCATCATCCGCTCCAGGATCTGGCGGGCGGTGCGCGCGTTGCCGAACGACCGGTCGCGGGGCAGCCCGTCGAAGTACTGCCGCAGCACCGGCCCGAGCCCGGCCGCGCACTCGTACCCGAGCTGTACGGCGTGCTCGCGGACGATGGTGACCAGCTCGTCGGAGGAGTAGTCGGCGAACTCGACCCGGCGCGAGAACCGGGAGGACAGGCCCGGGTTGGAGGCCAGGAAGGTCTCCATCTCCTGGGTGTAGCCGGCGACGATGACGACCACCTTGTCGCGGTGGTCCTCCATCAGCTTCAGCAGGGTGTCCACGGCCTCCCGGCCGAAGTCGGAGCCGGACGCCTCACGCGGGGTGAGGGTGTACGCCTCGTCGACGAACAGCACACCGCCCAGGGCCCGTTCGAAGACCTCGCGGGTCAACTGCGCGGTGTGACCCACGTATCGGCCGACGAGGTCGGCGCGGGACACCTCGACGAGCTGGCCGCGCGGCAACACGCCCAGGGAGGCGAGGAGTTCGCCGTAGAGACGGGCCACGGTGGTCTTGCCGGTGCCGGGCGGGCCGGTGAAGACGAGGTGGTGGCTGAGCCGGGGCACGGGGAGTCCGGCGGCCTCGCGCTGCTTGGCGGTCGACACCAGGTTGACGAGGTCGGTGACGTCCCGCTTGACCGCGTGGAGTCCGACCAGCGCGTCCAGCCTGCTGAGCGCGTCGTCGCCGGGGTCGACGGCGTTCGGGCCGTCGGCGGCGGTGCGGGCCGCCTCCTCGCTGATGTCCTGCGGCAGCAGCAGGGAGAGGTCCTGCTCGGTGACGTCGGTGAGCGCGGACAGCCGTACGGCCTGCCGGTCGACCATCTCCTCGAACACCTGCCGTGCGGCACGGCCGTTGCCGAACCCGGCGTCCTTGGGTATCCGTTCGAAGTGCACCGCGAGGGCGTGCCGGGTCTCGTCGGCGAGCGCGTACTGGTGGCGTACGCACATGCTCTCCATGATCTCCACCAGCTCCGGCACCGAGTAGTTCTCGAACTCGACGGTGCGTGAGAAGCGGGACCCCAGACCGGGGTTGGAGCCGAGGAAGCTGCGCATCTCGTCGGAGTAGCCCGCCGCGACGACGACCACGTCCTCGCGGTGGTCCTCCATCAGCTTCAGCAGGGTGTCGACGGCCTCGCGCCCGAAGTCGGCCCCGGAACCACGGGAGTCGGCGGTGAGGGTGTACGCCTCGTCGACGAACAGCACACCGCCCAGGGCCCGTTCGAAGGCCTCGGTGGTCTTGATGGCCGTACCGCCGATGACCTGGGCGACGAGGTCGGCGCGGGAGACCTCGACGAGGTGCCCGGAGCGCAGGGCGCCCAGCTCGGCGAGGATCGTGCCGTAGAGGCGGGCCACGGTGGTCTTACCGGTGCCGGGGGGACCGGCGAAGACCAGGTGGCGGCTCATCGGCGGTGCGGACATGCCGAGTTGGGCGCGGCGCGCGGCCAGCTGGGTGAGGTTGACGAGGGTGCGGACCTGTTCCTTGACGTTGTCGAGGCCGATGAGGCTCTCCAGCGCGACCATCGGTCCGTCGGGCCGGCCGGGGCCCTCGGAGGCGGACACGGTGCCCGCCGGGTCGGTGCCCTCGGCCTCGCCGAAGCCCCAGGCGTCGCGGGACTCGTTGCCGGTGCTGGTGAGATTCTCCACCGCGAGCCGGCCGCCCGCCTTGGCCTGCACGAGGCCGCCGCCCTTGTTGTCGCGCACCGTGCAGCCCACGACCGACACCGGCGCCTCCGACTCGACGCGGATGCCGTCACGGTCGTTGCCGGCGGCCTCGCAGCCGTTCAGGGAGGCCCGGCCGCCGTCGCGGACCAGGAAACCGTGCTCGGCGGACGCGGCGGTCCGCACCCGGTTCGCCGTCAACTCGCCGCCGGCGTCCACGAGTACACCGCAGCCGCCGGCCGAGACCAGCTCGCCGTCGCGCAGCGCGGCCGTGCCCTCGCCGCCGATCTCCAGACCGGCACCGCCGGGGTTGTTGACCTTGAATCCCGCGAGATAGACGTTGCCGCCCGCCGCGACCTCCGCGCCCGCGCCGCCCGGCGCCTCCACCGTGCAGTCCTCCACCCGGCCGCGCCCGCCGTCGCGCACCGACACGCCACAGCCGCCCGCGCCGGTGATCCGGGCGCGCCGCACCAGCGGGTTGGCGTTGCCGCGGATCACCACACCGGCGCCCTTGACGTCGATGATCTCCACGCGCTCCAGCTCGGCCGCCGAGTCCTCTTCGAGGAGTACGCCGTCCGACTCGCCGTCCCGGACGGTCAGCGAGGTCAGCGTGGGCGAGGAGGCTCCGGCGACCCGCAGCGCCGCCATCTGGGCGCCGGTCAGCCAGCAGTCCTCGTAGGTGCCGCGCGAACGGTCCGTCACCAGCAGGCCGTTGCCCGTGGTGCGGGCGGTGCGGCAGCGGACCAGCACCGGGTCGCTGCCGTGCGAGACGATGATGCCGGGCCCGCTGCTGCCGGTGACCCGCACCTCCTCCAGCTCGCAGCGGGCGGTGCTGGTCACATGCACGCCGATCGAGGTGTCGCGGATCACCGTCCGCAGCACCCGTATGCCGCTGCGCTCCTCAAGTGCCAGTGAGGGCTTGTCCGTTGACGAAAGGTCGCAGTCCTCGACGGAGCCCTGGGCGTCGCCGTTGGCGAGCACGCCGTTGCCGCGCGCGTCGCGCACCGTGCAGCCGCGCAGGGTCGCCCGGCCGCGCTCGCTGATCACCACGCCGCTGGTGCCGAAGTGTTCGAAGGTGCAGGACTCCAGCGAGCTCTCCGTGGACGAGGTGACCACGACACCGGCGCCGGTGCGGTTGGACACCCGGCACTCGCGCATCGCCAACGAGCCCGAGTTGCGGGCCAGTACAGTCGTCCACGAGGCGCCGGACAGATCGCAGCCCTGCATCGCGACCTGCCCGTGCGAGGCGTCCACGGCGGGCTGTTCCTCGTCCTGGCCCTGGACCACCAGGTCGGTCAGCATCACCGCGTCCACGCGCAGCGAGATCACGATGCCCTTGCGCGGTGCCAACCGGACGGTGCCGCGCGCCTGTTCGGCGACGATGGTGACCCGGGTGGTGACGACGAGGTTCTCCTCGTACGTCCCCGGGCGCACACTCAGCACCGCGCCTCCGCGCGCCCTGGCCAGGGCCTCTCCGATCGTCCGGGCGTCCCCGGTGCCCTCCGGACAGACCGTCAGTACCTGGCGCACTCAGCTGACCTCCTCGTGTCGGCACCTGTCGGTTGCGGCAACCCCATCATGCCGTCCCCGCACGCCCGTTCCCACTCCGGTCCGGAAAGCGGAACGCTCGGAGCGGGTGCGCACGGTGCGGCACAACAGTGCCGTACGGCGAATTATGGGCTGTTGCGCAACGGCCGTACCAGCGCCGGGGCTTGTGCGTGACGATTGTTAACTCCGGTGAAAGGAACCGCTGTTGGCGCATGCGCGTGACAGGACGTGAATAGGATTGCGCGCACAGACGTACGACGAACTGCTGGGCGAATGAGAGCGGACAGGGCGGATGACAGACCGAACCGGACCGGCCGCGCGGAATACGGCGGCAGAGAACGCGGCAGAGATCTCTGTGACGGGCGCCCCGGCCGGGGAAGCGACGGCGGCGGACCCGACGACATCGACTTCGGCATCGGCGGCGTCCGCCGCGGAGACCGCCACGACGTCCACCCCGGCGAGCGGTTCGGGGAGTGCGACGGGCGAGGCGCCCAAGTCCCGCTCAGCGGCTGCCGGTTCCCCCGGGACCCTCTCCGCGGAGTCCGTCGCGGCTGAACTCTCGGCGGAGGCCGTCGCCGCACAGCTGAGTCGCCCCGCTACGTCGGCGGCGGAGACCGAGGCACTCGCCGGCAGCGGCCATACAGCGGAAGGTCCCTCGGGACCCTCAGGACCGGCCGGTCCGGAATCCGCTGCCGCCGCCCGGTCGGCGCGGCAGGAGGCCGAGGCCGAAGCCCTCGTCGGGGCGCTGGCCGCGAGTGCCCCCGAGGGGGACGGGCCCCATACCGGAGACACGGCGGCCGCGTCCGTCGGTCGCCCGGGCCGCCCGCTGCTGGCCGGTGCGGCGGTGCTCGGCGCGCTGCTGATCGCCGTACCGGGACTGCTGATGAGCCGGGACCGGACGCCGGAGACCCACGACCGTGTGGTCGCCGACCAGGCGGGCACGATCCTCGGCGACGGCGCGCCGCAGGGCGCCGGGGCGTACGCCTCGGGCAGCCCGTCCGCTCCCGCCGCGCACGCCTCACCGAAGATCGCCACACCGCACAAGACCTCCCCGGGCAAGGGCACCGCCGCACAGCCGGTGAGCGAGCCGACGACGGTGAAGACGAAGAAGCCGACCGCGGCGGCGAAGCCGACGAAGAAGTCCACGACGACCAAGTCCGGCACGACCAAGTCCGGGACGAAGTCGAGCTCCACCACCAAGTCCAGCTATCCGTCGGACATCCTCGTCACGGCCACCCGGGTGCTGAAGGCGGGCCAGTCCATCAACGCGAAGAACGCGCGGCTGCGCATGCAGACCGACGGCAACTTCGTCCTCTACGACGAGAACAACAAGGCCCGTTGGGCCACCATGACCTTCGGCTCGAACTACCACGCGGTCTTCCAGGCGGACGGCAACCTCGTCGTCTACACCTCGGGCAACAAGCCCGTCTGGGCCAGCAACACCGCCGGCCACGACGGCTCGATCCTCCGGCTCCAGGGCGACGGCAACATGGTGATCTACTCCGGCGGCTCGACCGCCATCTGGGCCAGCAACACCCAGCACTGACGGATCCAACTACCTCCGGCCCGGCCCCACTTGGGGTCGGGCCGGAGGCGTGTGGCGGGCTTCGGAGTGCGGGGACGCCGCGGGCTCAGCTCTCCGTGAGGGTGACGTCCTGGCGGTGCGTCGCGTGGAAGCGCGGCAGCGGCAGGCCGCCCCCGGAGGACAGTTCCATCACCGTGGCCTCGACCTGCGCCGCGCCGGGGGTGAGCGGGTCGGACGAGGGCTTGCCCGAGTTCTCCCAGGCGTGCTCCGTGCCGTCGCAGACCGCGCGCGTGCCGCCGATGCCGTGCCGGACCGGGGAGTCGCCCTGGACGACGGAGGAACTGACGAAGGCGGCACCCGAGTTGCCGAGACAGCGGTAGGTGCCGGAGAGGGTGACGGTGCCGTCCGGGGCGATCGTGCCCGTCGGGTCGACCGTCACCGTCTCGTACGGGGCAACGGACGCGGTCGCGGCGGGGGCCGCGGCCAGCAGGAGCAGCGCGGCACCGGCCGCCGTGCCGAGGACGGAACGCAGGGACATGGGAATACCTCCTGGAGTCGGGGGCTCCACTGGTACCGGGCCGCGGCCCCGACTCCCGTGACCCTCACTCCTTCGGTGGCGAGTCCGCACGGACTGTCGTGTCGTCACTCCTTCGGTGGCGAGTCCGCACCGAGCGTCGTGGAACCGTCCGAGTGTTGTCCGCGTGTTGTCACGCTTCACAGCGGGCGGTTCCGATGAGTTCGCGGCGGGAGGATGGTCTGTATATGCGATGCGGGGCGGTGACGGAGCCGCCGGAACGGATCGCATCCGACGTGGAGGTACGCCATGTGTTCCCACCAGCCCTCGTGCCCCGTGACCGACACCCGCACCCCGCACATCGTCTCCGCCCACCCCGAGCAGGGCTGGACGCTGCTGTGCGACGGCGCGATCGTCTTCGACGACACGGGCGCCCTGCTGGCCGACGGCCGGATCGTCGCCCCGCACCGGGTCCCGGCGGACCAACTCGCCGTCGCCGCCTGACCGTTCCGGTCTCCCGCAGTAACGGCACCAGCTCCCTCGGGGCGACCCGCGGACCGCGGAAGTTCAGCTTGCGCACCCGAGGTGACCAGCAGCGATGCCGTCGGCCTAAGATGATCAACGTGTCCGACCAGCATGCTCCACGGTCTCTCATCGTCACGCTCTACGGCGCGTACGGCCGCTTCGTGCCCGGCCCGGTTCCGGTCGCGGAACTGATCCGGCTCCTGGCCGCGGCCGGCGTCGACGCGCCCTCCGTGCGCTCGTCGGTGTCCCGTCTCAAACGGCGCGGGCTGCTCCTGCCCGCCCGTACGGCAGAGGGCGCCGCCGGGTACCAACTCTCGCCCGAGGCACGGCAGTTGCTCGACGACGGCGACCGACGCGTCTACGCGACCACTCCCCCGGACGACGCGGGCTGGGTGCTCGCGGTGTTCTCCGTACCCGAGTCGGAGCGCCAGAAGCGGCACGTCCTGCGCTCCCGGCTGGCCGCCCTCGGCTTCGGCACCGCCGCCCCAGGCGTGTGGATCGCGCCCGCCCGTCTGTACGAGGAGACCCGGCACATCCTCCAGCGGCTGCGGCTCGACCCGTACGTGGACTTCTTCCGCGGTGAGCACCTCGGCTTCGCGGCGACCGCCGAGGCCGTCGCCCGCTGGTGGGACCTGCCCGCGATCGCCGCACAGCACCAGGCGTTCCTCGACCGCCACGCGCGCGTGCTGCGCGACTGGGAGCGGCGCGCGGACACCCCGCCCGAGGACGCCTACCGCGACTACCTCCTCGCCCTCGACTCCTGGCGCCATCTCCCCTACGTCGACCCCGGACTGCCCGCGAGCCTGCTCCCCCGGGACTGGCCGGGCGCCCGCTCGGCGGAGGTGTTCCGGGCGCTGCACGAGCGGCTGCGGGACGCGGGGGCGACGTTCGCGGGGGTGCGGCCGCAGTCGTCGTAGCGGCCGATCATGAACAGTTCATGACGAAAGGGTGCGACCTCTTGCGCACCATCAGTCACTCAGCTAAACCTCAGCTTCTTTAGCAGGTCCTCTCAGAGTTCTTACCTAGCCTTCGACGACGTCGCTCGTCGGGTAAGAAAGAGGACTGTTGCGCATGACCACCACGGCAAGGGCTCAGGGAGCCACCGTCTGGCTCACCGGACTGCCGAGTGCGGGCAAGACGACGATCGCCCGGTATCTCGGGGAACGTCTGAAGGCCGAGGGACATCGCGTGGAGGTGCTCGACGGCGACGAGGTACGGCGCTTCCTCTCGGCCGGCCTCGGTTTCTCCCGCGAGGACCGCAACACCAATGTGCAGCGCATCGGCCTCGTCTCCGAGGTGCTCGCGCGCAACGGCGTCCTCTCCGTCGTCCCGGTCATCGCCCCGTACGCCGACAGCCGCGAGGCCGTCCGCAAGCGCCACGAGGCGAGCGGGACGCCGTACATCGAGGTGCATGTCGCGACCCCCGTCGAGGTGTGCAGCGAGCGCGACGTGAAGGGCCTCTACGCCCGCCAGGCCGCGGGTCAGCTCACCGGCCTGACCGGCGTCGACGACCCGTACGAGCCGCCCACGGACCCGGCGCTCACCCTGCCGACGCAGACGCAGAGCCCGCAGGAGTCGGCGGACGCGGTGTACGCGGTGCTGTCCGAGCGGGGGCTGGTGTGAGCGCGGTGCCGACCACAGAAGGCTTCACCCTTTCCCACCTGGACGCTCTCGAGTCCGAGGCGGTGCACATCTTCCGTGAGGTGGCGGGCGAGTTCGAGCGGCCGGTGATCCTCTTCTCCGGCGGCAAGGACTCGATCGTCATGCTGCACCTGGCGCTGAAGGCGTTCGCCCCCGCGCCGGTTCCCTTCTCGCTGCTCCATGTGGACACCGGACACAACTTCCCCGAAGTACTTGAGTACCGCGACCGTGTGGTCGCCGCACATGGACTGCGCCTCCATGTGGCCTCCGTACAGGACTACATCGACCGCGGTGTGCTGCGCGAACGCCCCGACGGGACACGGAACCCGCTCCAGACCGTGCCGTTGACCGAACGCATTCAGAGCGAGCACTTCGACGCCGTGTTCGGCGGTGGACGTAGGGACGAGGAGAAGGCCCGCGCCAAGGAGCGGGTGTTCTCGTTGAGGGACGAGTTCTCGCAGTGGGACCCGCGCCGGCAGCGGCCCGAGCTGTGGAACCTCTACAACGGGCGGCACGCCCCCGGCGAACACGTCCGCGTGTTCCCGCTCTCCAACTGGACCGAGCTGGACGTCTGGCAGTACATCGCCCGCGAAGGCATCGAACTCCCCCAGATCTACTTCGCCCACTACCGCGAGGTGTTCGCGCGCGGTGGCATGTGGCTGACCGCCGGCGAGTGGGGCGGCCCGAAGTCGGGCGAGACCGTCGAGAAGCGCCAGGTCCGGTACCGGACCGTCGGTGACATGTCGTGTACGGGTGCCGTGGATTCCGACGCGGTGACGCTGGAACAGGTCATCACCGAGATCGCCGCCTCCCGGGTCACCGAGCGGGGCGCGACGCGTGCCGACGACAAGATGTCCGAAGCCGCGATGGAAGACCGCAAGCGCGAGGGGTACTTCTAGACATGAGCACGACCACCATCGACACGCTGCGGTTCGCGACGGCCGGTTCGGTCGACGACGGCAAGTCCACGCTCGTAGGACGGCTGTTGCACGACTCCAAGTCGGTCCTCACCGACCAACTGGAGGCGGTGCAGCGGGTGTCGGCCGACCGCGGCCAGGACGCCCCCGACCTCGCACTGCTCACCGACGGTCTGCGGGCCGAGCGGGAGCAGGGCATCACCATCGACGTGGCGTACCGCTACTTCGCCACGCCCCGGCGCCGGTTCATCCTCGCCGACACGCCCGGTCACGTGCAGTACACCCGCAACATGGTGACCGGTGCCTCCACCGCCGAGCTGGCGATCATCCTGGTCGACGCGCGCAACGGTGTCGTGGAACAGACCCTGCGGCACGCCGCCGTAGCGGCGCTGCTGCGGGTGCCCAACGTCGTCCTGGCCGTCAACAAGATGGACCTGGTCGGGTACGAGCAGCCGGTGTTCGAGCGGATCGTCGAGGAATTCGCGGGCCACGCGGCCGAGTTGGGGCTGCCCTCCTTCACGCCGATCCCGGTGTCGGCGCTGGTCGGCGACAACGTGGTGGACCGTTCGGCGCACATGGACTGGTACGAGGGCCCGGCCCTGCTGGAGTTCCTGGAGGACGTCCCGGTCGGCGCGGACCCGTCCGACGCACCGGCCCGCTTTCCCGTGCAGTACGTCATCCGTGACGGTGAAGTCCGTTGGTACGCGGGCCAGTTGGTGTCCGGCTCGCTGCGTGTCGGTGACCGGGTGACGGTGCATCCCTCCGGGGAGACTTCCGAGATCACCGGGATCTCCGTGCTCGGCACCGAGGCCGACGCGGCGTACGCGCCCCAGTCGGTCGGTCTGCGGCTCGCCGGCCAACGGGACGTGTCGCGCGGCGACATGATCACGGCCGGAGCCGACGGGCCCACGCTCACGCAGGACGTCCGGGCCGCCGTATGCCATCTGGCCGACCGGCCGCTGCGGGTCGGCGACCGGGTGCTCCTGCGGCACACGACCCGCACGGTCAAGGCGATCGTCAGGGACCTCGGCGGCGCGGCCGAGCTGACCGCGAACGACCTGGGCCGGATCACCCTGCGCACCGCGGAGCCGCTCGCGCTGGACGACTACGCGGTCTCGCGCCGCACGGGCGCGTTCCTCGTGATCGACCCGGCGGACGGTGCGACGCTCACCGCGGGGATGGCCGACCTGGCCTGATCCTCGCCCGCAGAACGCCCTCGGGCCCCGTTGCGAACGGGGCCCGAGGGCGTTCTCGTGCCCTGCCCAAATAACCGTCGAAATGACCTGTCGCCGTCGCATCCGTCACGAGACGTCAATAGCGCGGTAACAACGGGAGCTGTCGCGCGAGGGGGACCGTTGAACGGGGTATGCCGCTCGGTACCGGGACGAAGGTCCCGTGCGGAGCCCGTCGACAGACTCTGACAAAGGGCGCCGTACCATTCATATAGTTGAAAGCAGGACAGCCTGCTCCATGAACGGACCCGCCTTGCAAGAACGCCCTTCCGCATCCGCCTCCTGGCGCATCGCACTGCCGCACACCGCCGCGGCCGTGCCGGTGGCCCGCGCACTGGTCCGTACGGCTCTGTCCGAGGTGAAGTACACGGCCGACAGCGACACCGCGGAGCTGCTGACGGCGGAGCTGGTCGCGAACGCGGTGGAGCACACCGCCGGTGACGCCCCCATAGAGCTCGTGGTCGAGCTGCTGCCCACCGGCTGCCAGGTCGAGGTGCACGACCCCGACCCCGAGCCGCCCGGAAGCCTGACGAAGCCCGTCACCGAGGAGCCCGACCCCTGGCAGGAGCACGGTCGCGGCCTGCTGCTGATCCGCGCCCTCAGCTCGTCGTGCGGCCACCGCATGACCGAGTCGGGCAAGGCGGTGTGGTTCCGGCTGCCCGTCGTACCGCCGCAGTGGCACCCGGCGGGATAGCCGCCGTAGGACATAAGACCTGGTCAGGCCAGCGTGGCCACCAGTACGGCCTTGATCGTGTGCAGTCGGTTCTCCGCCTGGTCGAAGACGACCGAGTGGGCGGACTCGAAGACCTCGTCCGTGACCTCCAGCGAGTCGAGGCCGTGGGTCTCGTATATCTCGCGGCCGACCTTGGTGCCGAGGTCGTGGAAGGCCGGCAGGCAGTGCAGGAACCTGACGTCCGGGTTGCCGGTGGCCCGTAGGACGTCCATGGTCACGGCGTACGGTGCGAGAGCCGTGATCCGCTCGTCCCAGACCTGTTTGGGCTCGCCCATGGAGACCCAGACGTCGGTGACGACGAAGTCGGCGCCCGCCACCCCCTCCTCGATCCCCTCGGTGAGCGTGACGCGCGCGCCGCTGCGCTCGGCGAGCGCGCGGGCGGCGGTGACGATCTCCTCGGCGGGCCAGTACGACTTCGGGGCGACGATCCGTACGTCCATGCCCAGCAGCGCGCCGGTGACCAGGTACGAGTTGCCCATGTTGAAGCGCGCGTCACCGAGGTAGGCGAAGGCGATCTCCTTGAGCGGCTTGTCGCTGTGCTCGGTCATCGTGAGCACGTCGGCGAGCATCTGGGTGGGGTGCCAGTCGTCGGTGAGGCCGTTGTACACCGGCACGCCCGCATACGCACCCAGCTCTTCTACGGCCGCCTGGCTGTCCCCGCGGTACTCGATGCCGTCGAACATACGACCGAGCACCCGCGCGGTGTCCTTCACGGACTCCTTGTGCCCGATCTGCGAGCCCGACGGGTCGAGGTAGGTCGTCGAGGCCCCCTGGTCGGCCGCGGCGACCTCGAACGCGCAGCGGGTGCGCGTCGAGGTCTTCTCGAAGATCAGCGCGATGTTCCTGCCCGACAGGTACCGCGTCTCGCCCCCGGCCTTCTTGGCGGCCTTCAGCTCGGCGGCCAGCTCGATCAGACCGCGGAACTCCTCCTCGGAGAAGTCCAGCTCCTTGAGGAAGTGGCGGCCGGCGAGGGCGGTCGGGACTGTCGCCATGGGGGCGCTCCATCGGTGCGGGTACAGGTACGGATACAGGTACGGGTACAAGGTCTTTTGGAATTCTATACGACTCCTAGCATTTCTATACGGGAGAGTCCGCCCCCTGGACGCCTACACGGCCTCCCGCTCGACCGGGCAGCTCATGCAGCGCGGCCCGCCCCGGCCCCGGCCCAGTTCGCTGCCGGGGATCTCGATCACCTCGATGCCCTGCTTGCGCAGATACGTGTTGGTGGTGGCGTTCCGCTCGTAGGCGACGACGACGCCGGGCTCGACGGCGAGGACGTTGCAGCCGTCGTCCCACTGCTCGCGCGCGGCCGCGTGCACGTCCTGGGTGGCGGTCAGGACACGGATCCCGTCCAGACCGAGGGCGGCGGCGATCGCGCGGTGCATGTGCTCCGGCGGATGGTCGGTGACCTTCAACTCCTTGTCGCCGACGCCCGGTTCGATGGTGTACGACCTGAGCATCCCGAGCCCCGCGTACTGGGTGAAGGTGTCGCCGTCGACCATCGTCATCACCGTGTCGAGGTGCATGAAGGCGCGCTGCTTGGGGATGTCGAGGGCCACGATCGTCCGCGCGGAGCCCTCGGCGAACAGCTTGTGCGCGAGCATCTCGACGGCCTGCGGGGTCGTCCGCTCGCTCATGCCGATGAGCACCGCGCCGTTCCCGATGACGAGCACGTCCCCGCCCTCGATGGTGGACGGGTAGTCGGCCTGCCCCTCGGACCAGACGTGGAACTTCTCGGCGCGGAAGAGCGGGTGGTGCCGGTAGATCGCCTCGAAGTGGACGGTCTCGCGCTGCCGGGCCGGCCAGCGCATGGCGTTGACGGAGACGCCGTCGTAGATCCAGGCGGAGGTGTCGCGGGTGAAGAGGTGGTTGGGGAGGGGGGCGAGGAGGAAGTCGTCGAGGTCCATGACATGGAAGCGGACGGAGGTCGGCTCCGCGTGGGCCTCCAGGAACTCCCGCTTGGTCATGCCGCCGACGAGCGCCTCGGCCAGTTCGGGTGCGGGCAGGGCCTCGAAGGCGGCGCGGAGGTGGTCGGTGGCGAGGGGGCCGTACTCCTTCTCGTCGAAGACGCGGTCCAGGACGAGCGCGCGGGCCGCCGGGATCGCCAGGGACTCGGCGAGCAGGTCGCCGAAGAGATGGACGGCGACACCTCGGTCGCGCAGCACGTCCGCGAAGCCGTCGTGCTCGGCGCGCGCCCGGCGCACCCAGAGCACGTCGTCGAAGAGGAGGGCGTCCTTGTTGCTGGGGGTGAGCCTTTTGAGCTCCAGATCCGGCCGGTGCAGGATGACGCGGCGAAGCCGCCCGGTCTCGGAGTCGACATGGAGTGCCATGTCTCCATCCTGACCAACCCGGGCCGGGTTCACCCCCTTACTTCACATACCGCCACCCCTCCACATACCGCCACTTGTTTTCGTCCCCTTGACGACAAGTGGGCCGGGCGATTATCGTCTTACTGACGAGATCGATGAGGGGTCTGACCGGATCCCACGGGAACCGACGGGATCTGAGGGACTCTGATGGCCGACATCACCCGGCGCCTGGGCTGGCGCCACCTGCGTGGGGCTCCTACGGCGCACATCCGGCACCACCGCTCGGGCACGTTGCTGCACGACGGGCCCGGACTCAGCTTCTGGTACCGCGCGTTGACCGCCGCGCTGTCCGAAGTGCCGGTCGACGACCGGGAGTTGGCCATGACCTTCCATGCCCGTACGTCCGACTTCCAGGACGTGGCGGTCCAGGCGACCGTCACCTACCGGATCAGCGACCCGGCCCTGGCCTCCGCACGCCTCGACTTCTCGGTCGACCCGGACACGGGCGTGTGGCGCGGATCGCCCCTTGAGCAGCTCGGCACCCTGCTCACCGAGACGGCCCAGCAGCACGCGCTGGCCGTGCTCGCCCGGACACCACTGGCGTCCGCGCTGGTCGACGGGGTGACGGCGGTAAGGGAGCGGATCGCGGCGGGACTAGGCGCCGAACCGCGACTGCCGGCCACCGGCATCGAGGTCGTCGCCGTCCGCGTGATGGCCATCCGCCCCGAGCCCGAGGTGGAGCGGGCGCTGCGCACCCCGGCCCGCGAACAGATCCAGCAGGAGGCGGACAAGGCCACCTACGAACGCCGGGCGGTGGCCGTCGAGCGGGAGCGCGCGATCGCCGAGAACGAACTGGACAGCCAGATCGAACTCGCCCGCCGCGAGGAGCAGTTGGTCGACCAGCGCGGCACCAACGCCCGCCGCGAGGCCGAGGAGCACGCGGCCGCGGACGGCGTACGGGCCGAGGCGGAGGCGACACGTACGGTACGGCTGGCCGACGCCGAGGCGGCGCGTTCCGTACGGCTGGCCCGTGCCGAGGCCGAGGGTGCGCGCGAGGTGGGTGACGCGCGGGCGCATGCCCAGGCGGCGTGGCTGCGGGTGCACGCCGACGTCGACGTGGCGACCCTGCACGCGCTCACCGGGACGCGGCTCGCGGAGAACCTGCCGAACATCGACAGCGTGACGATCTCGCCGGACGTGCTGACGGGGTTGTTGAGCAAGCTCGGTGGCGGCGAGGCGGGCGCGTGAGTCTCGCCCCGCGGGCCGTCCTCGTCCACCGGACCACGGAGTACGAGGAGTTGGTCGCCCGGCACGGGACGCACGGGCAGGCCGCGTACTTCCTTCGGTCGCGGGGGCGTGACATCGAGGAGGTCGCCGAGCGGCACCGCCGGAACCGGCGGGCGCTGGCCGAGGTGTCGGCGGCGATTCCCCTGACCTGGCGTCAGACCCAGGTCGAGCGGGCCGACTTGGACCGGTTCCTGTTCGCTCCGGAGGACGTGGTGCTGGTCGTCGGGCAGGACGGGCTGGTCGCGAACGTCGCCAAGTACCTCGCCGGGCAACCGGTGTTGGGCTTCGACACGGACCCCGGACGCAACCCGGGCGTCCTGGTACGGCACCGCCCGTCGGCCGCGGCCGCGCTGCTGCCCTCGGCGCGCGCGGCCGGTACCGGGGTGGACGAACTGACCATGGTCGAGGCCGTCGCCGACGACACACAGCGGTTGGTCGCGCTGAACGAGATCTATCTGGGACCCGTCGGTCATCAGACGGCCAGATACCGCCTGGGTCTGGAGGGCGACGGGGGTGTCGTCGAGGCCCAGGCGTCTTCCGGGGTGCTCGTGGGAACGGGCACCGGGGCCACGGGGTGGCTCCGGTCGGTGTGGCAGGAGCGGGGAAGTGCCCTCGCCCTGCCACACCCCTCGGAGAACCGACTGGTGTGGTTCGTACGGGAGGCGTGGCCTTCACCGGTCACCGGGACGTCGCTGGTGGCGGGTGAGTTGACCGGGTCGGCGGGGCTGCAACTCACCGTGGAGTCCGAGCAGTTGATCGTGTTCGGGGACGGGATGGAGGGGGATGCGGTGGAGTTGACTTGGGGGCAGGGGGTGCGGGTGGGGGTGTGTGAGGAGAGGTTGCGGTTGGTCGGGTGACCGTGAACGCCCGAGACGCGAGGGTGGGAAACGGGGGTCTAGGGGCGAAGCCCCAGGGACGCCCGCCCCCACCCACCCGCACCGTCACAACCGCGGATCCACCGGCTCCGACTCCAACGCCAGCACCCCGAACACCGCCTCGTGCACCCGCCACAGCGGCTCCCCCTCGGCCAGCCGGTCAAGCGATTCGAGACCGAGCGCGTACTCCCGGATCGCCAGCGACCGCTTGTGGTTCAGGAACCGCCCCCGCAGCCGGGCGAGGTTGTCGGGACGCGTGTACTCCGGACCGTAGATGATCCGCAGGTACTCACGGCCACGGCACTTGATACCGGGCTGGACCAGTCGACCCGCCTCGCTGCGCACGACCGCGCCGACAGGCTTGACGACCATGCCCTCGCCGCCACGACCCGTCATCTCCAGCCACCAGTCGACGCCGGCCTGTACCGACTCGGGGTCACCGGTGTCGACGTACAGCCGGCGTGTGGTCTGGAGCAGGCCGGTGCTGTCGTGCTCCACCAGCCGGTCCAGCAGGCCGAGTTGTTCGTCGTGCGGGAGTCCGGCGAGGCTGCGCCCCTGGACCGCGAGGACCTGGAACGGGGCGAGGCGGACACCGTCGAGGCCGGACGTGGTCCAGCAGTAGCGCCGGTACGCGTCGGTGAACGCCGAGGCGTCAGCGGCGCGTTCACGCTGCCGGGACAGCAGCGCGTCCACGTCGACACCCCGACCGGCGGCACCCTCCAGCGCGGCCAGCGCACCCGGGAACACCGCCCCCGCGGCCGCGCCGACCGCCGCGTACTGACCGCGCAGCAGCCCGGACGCCTTCAGCGACCACGGCATCAACTCCGCGTCCAGCAGCACCCAGTCGGTGTCCAGCTCCGTCCACAGGCCCGACTCGTCGAGCGCTATCCGCAGTCGGCCGAGGATCTCCTCGGTCACCGTCGCGTCGTCGAAGAACGGGCGACCGGTACGCGTGTACAGCGACCCCGTCACCCCGTGCCCGGCGTCCACACCGAACCGCTTCGCCGCCGCCTCCGCGTCCCGGCACACCAGCACCACCGCCCGCGAACCCATGTGCTTCTCCTCGCACACGACCCGCGCGACCCCGTCGTCGGCGTACTGCGCGAACGCCTCCGCCGGGTGCTCCAAGTAGCCGTCGACATGCGAGGTCGCCGTCGGGGCCATCGTCGGCGGCAGGTACGGCAGCAGGCGCGGGTCGACCGCGAAGCGGCTCATGACCTCCAGGGCCGCCGCCGCGTTCTCCTCGCGGACCGACACCCGGCCCGCGTGCCGGGTCTCCACCACGCGGCGGCCGTGCACGTCCGCCAGGTCGAGCGGGCGGCCGTCGTGGCCGCCGGGTGCCTCGGTCCGCAGCGGGCGGGTCGGCTCGTACCAGACCTGCTCGGCCGGTACGTCGACCAGCTCCCGCTCCGGCCACCGCAGGGCGGTCAGCTTGCCGCCGAACACGGCACCCGTGTCGAGGCAGATGGTGTTGTTGAGCCAGCTGGCCTCCGGGACCGGGGTGTGCCCGTAGACGACGGCCGCGCGGCCCCGGTAGTCCTCGGCCCACGGGTAGCGCACCGGCAGGCCGAACTCGTCGGTCTCGCCGGTGGTGTCGCCGTAGAGCGCGTGCGAGCGGACCCGGCCGGAGGTGCGGCCGTGGTACTTCTCGGGCAGGCCGGCGTGGCAGACCACGAGCTTGCCGCCGTCGAGGACGTAGTGGCTGACGAGTCCGTCGATGAACTCCCTTACCCGGGCGTGGAATTCCTCGGTCTCCTCCTCCATCTGCTCGATCGTCTCGGCCAGGCCGTGCGTATGCTGGACCTTGCGGCCCTTGAGGTAACGGCCGTACTTGTTCTCGTGGTTGCCCGGTACGCACAGCGCGTCGCCCGAGCCGACCATGGACATCACGCGGCGCAGCACACCGGGCGAGTCGGGGCCGCGGTCGACGAGGTCGCCGACGAAGACGGCCGTACGGCCCGCCGGGTGGACACCGTCGTCGTAGCCCAACTTGCCGAGCAGGGTCTCCAGTTCGGCGGCGCAGCCGTGGATGTCGCCGATGATGTCGAAGGGGCCGGCGAGGTGGGTCAGGTCGTTGTAGCGCTTCTCGGTGACGACCGTGGCGTGGTCGATCTCCTCGACGCCCCGCAGGACGTGCACCTTGCGGAAGCCCTCGCGCTCCAGGCCCCGCAGGGAGCGCCGGAGTTCGCGGGTGTGGCGGGTGATGACGCGGCGCGGCATGTCGGCCCGGTCGACGCGGGAGGCGTTGCGCTGGGCGCACACCTCCTCCGGTACGTCGAGCACGATGGCGATGGGCAGCACGTCGTACTGCTTGGCCAGGTCGATCAGTTGACGTCGGCCGTCCTGCTGGACGTTGGTCGCGTCGACGACCGTGCGGCGGCCGGCGGCCAGGCGCTTTCCTGCGATGTAGTGCAGGACGTCGAAGGCGTCCCGGCTGGCGCTCTGGTCGTTCTCGTCGTCCGCGACCAGGCCCCGGCAGAAGTCGGAGGAGATGATCTCGGTCGGCTTGAAGTGGCGGTGCGCGAAGGTGGACTTGCCGGAGCCGGAGGCGCCGATCAGCACCACGAGGGAGAGGTCGGTGACGGGCAGGGTGCGTGCCTTCACGCGGGTCTCGTTCGTCTCGTTCATCTCGTTCGTCTCGTTCGTCATGCGGCCTTCTCCTCCTTCGCGGTCTTCTGCTCGGCTGTGCTGCTCATGGTGAAAACGGCCATCTGGGTGGGCGGTCCCACCTCGGGGTCGTCGGGCCCGACCGGTACGAACTCGACGTCGTAGCCGTGCCGTTGGGCGACCTTCCCGGCCCACTCACCGAACTCGGCGCGCGTCCACTCGAAGCGGTGGTCGCCGTGCCGGACGTGTCCGGCGGGGAGGGTCTCCCAGCGGACGTTGTACTCGACGTTCGGGGTCGTGACGACGACCGTCCTGGGGCGGGCGGCGCCGAACACCGCGTACTCCAGGGCCGGCAGCCGGGGCAGGTCGAGGTGCTCGACGACCTCGCTGAGCACGGCGGCGTCGTAACCCTTGAGGCGGTTGTCGGTGTAGGCGAGCGAGCTCTGGAAGAGCTGGACGCGCGAGGCCTGCCGCTCGCCCATGCGGTCGAGCTTGAGGCGGCGGCTCGCGATGGTGAGCGCCCGCATCGACACGTCGGTGCCGACGATCTCCGTGAACCGGGTGTCCTTGAGCAGCGCCTGCACCAACTGGCCCTGCCCGCACCCGAGATCGAGCACGCGGGCGGCACCGGACGAGGTGAGCGCGGCGAGGATCGCGTCCCGGCGCTGCACGGCGAGGGGCGTGGGCTTCGCCTCGGTCTCGGTCTCCGGCTCGACGGCGTTGTCGATCTCCTCGACCTCGCTGTCGTCGGCCTCGGCGAGCCGCACCAGTTCCAGTCGCTCCATCGCCTCGCGGGTCAGGGACCAACGGCGTGACAGATAGCGGCTGGTGATGAGCTTCTGCTCCGGGTGGGCGGGCAGCCAGCCCTCACCGGCGCGCAGCAGCTTGTCGACCTCGTCGGACGCCACCCAGTAGTGCTTGGCGTCGTCGAGCACGGGCAGCAGGACGTACAGGTGCCGCAGCGCCTCGGCGAGGGTCAGCGTCTCCGACTCCAGTACGAGGCTCACGTAGCGCGAGTCGCCCCACTCGGGGAACTCGGCGTCCAGCGCGACCGGTTCGACGGTGACCGTCCAGCCGAGCGGCGCGAAGAGGTTCCGTACGAGATCGGGACCGCCGCGCGCGGGCAGCGCGGGCACCTCGATGCGCAGCGGCAGCGGCTGTCCGGCGCGCTCGGGGCGGGCGTTGCACACGCCCCGCATGGCGCTGGAGAAGACCGCGCTCAGTGCCACGGCGAGCAGGGAAGAGGCCGCGTACGGACGGTCGTTGACGTACTGCGCGAGCGCCGCGTCGGGCGCGCCGCCGCGCCCCTTGCCCTTGCCGCGCCGGACCAGCGCCACCGCGTCGACCTCCAGCAGCAGCGCCGCCGTGCAGCGCCCGGGATCCGCCTCGGGGTAGAGGACGTACGCCTTGCCGTAGGACGTGGAGAACGCCTGCGCCTTGTCGGGATGCTTGTGCAGCAGGAAACCGAGGTCGGTGGCGGGGCGTTCGGGGGTGCCGGTGGTGCTGATGGTCAGGAACACGGTGGGTATGCCTCGAAACGTCTACTGGGCCTCTGAGCTGGGGAAGCGCACCACCGAGGAACTCGGGGCGCCCGCCCAACGTACAGCGAACATCCCTGACGTACTCAGGCATTTTCCCTCCCCGCTCCCCCGCCGGGCGGCCGTGACGATCAGCGATTCTTGCGACGCAGGGAGACGCCTGGTAGGACTGTGACGCGCCGTCACCGTCACATGTTCGATTCTGCGGGGGTTCATGTGGTCGCCACGGCCCACCCGTCCTCGTCGCGGCGGCGTCCCGCTGCTCGGCGCTCAACTCGGCGGCGGATTCCCGCGGTTGCCCGGCGGGCCACGCAGCACGGGCTGGTGCTGGCCGCCGTCTCGGTGACCGTGCTGCTGTGTGCGACGGCGCTGGCCGCGCTCGCGGCGCTGACGGGGAGTTCGGTGCAGGCCGGTGCCGTACGGCGGCTGGCGGCCGATCCGAACGCGCAGGTGAACGTCAACGCGTCCTACCGGGCCGGCGGGATGGCCGTCGCCGACCGGGATGTGCGGGCCGCCGCGGACCGGGTGTTCGCCGGGGTGCCGCAGCGGACGTATGTGGGCCTGCTCGGCACGTCGCCGGTCTCGGTGACGGGGATTGACGGGGTTGCCGGGCCGCCGCGTGGTCCTGGGGGCAGTGGGTTGCACCCGGTCGCGGTTCAAGACGGGGGCAGGTTCGGGGAGTTGACGGCCGGGCGGTGGCCCGCCGGTACGGCCGACGCCCCGGCGGGCGCGTTCACCTCGTTGCCCGAGGTGCCGGTCGCCACCGGGTCCACCGCGCCGGTCGACGCGGCGGTGCCCGACGCGCTGGCCAAACGCCTTGGTATCAAGGCCGGTTCGAGTCTTCGGGTGCGGGACGCCTTCAACCGCCCCATGACCCTGCGGGTCACCGGCGTCTTCCGGGCGACCGGTGCCGTCGGGTTCTGGCCCGCGATGGCCGGTGATCTGGCCGAGGGCGGGACCACCGACCAGGACCTGCTGGTGGTCTCGGCGTCGGCGCTCAACGGCAGCGCCGTCCTGAACGGCCATCTGACGGCCCACTGGAGCGTGCAGCCCGACCTCTCCCGGCTCGACGCGGCCAGCCTCGCAGGACTGCACGACCGGCTGCGCGCCTTCTCCGGCAGCCAGAGCGGGGTATCGGTGTTCGGCGGGCGGCAGCCGTCCCTCGCCGACCTGACGGTGGCCTCCGGTCTGCCGGGCGCGATCGACGACCTGACGGTCCCGACGGTCGCGGCCCGCTCCTCGCTGTACCTGCCGAGCTTGCTGCTGGCGGTGCTCGCGCTGGCCACCCTGGTGCTGGCCGCCCGCCAGCTGACCGAGCGCCGACGTGACGAGCTGGCCCTCCAACAGGCCCGGGGCGCGGGCACGTTGAGGCTGTTGCGCGGTGCGGCGGCCGAGTGGGCGCTGACCGGTGTACCGGCCGCCGCGGCCGCCCCCTTCCTGGCCGGGCTGCTGCACCCCGGCAGCCGGGGCGCCGACGCGTGGGCGGCCGTAGGGCTGACCCTGCTGGTGCACGCGGCGGCGGTCCTGCTGCCCGTGCTGCCGTCGGCGCGCTCGCGGCCGGCCCGCGGCGCACGGGCCGCCGCCGCACAGCGGCTGGGCGCCGACCTGGCGCTGCTGGCCGTGGCGACCCTGGGGTATCTGGAGCTACGCCGGCACCACTCGCTGATCGCCGACGTCGGCACCGGCAGCGCGTCAGCGGACCCCGTGCTCGTCCTGGTACCGACCCTGGTGGCAGGCGCCGCCGCACTGCTGCTGCTACGGCTGCTGCCGCTGACCTCGCTGCTGCTGGACGCGTTCGGGCGGCGTAGCCGAGGGCTCGTACTCGCCCTGGCCGGTTGGCAGTTGAGCCGGCGGGCGGCGCGCAACGCGGGGCCGGTGGTGTTGATGTGCCTGGCCGTGTCGGTGAGCGCCTTCGCCACCACCGCGCTGGCCTGTCTGGGCGGACTGGCGTCCGAGCAGGCCGCGTTCACCGTCGGCGCGGACGTACGGATCGATCCGTCGGCGGACGACGGCTACCCCTCCGCCGTACTGGCCGCCGCCTATCGGGCGCTGCCGGGGGTGACCGGCGTGACACCGGTGACGCGGTCGACGGTGAACCTGCCCGGCGGCGCCACCGAGGACCTCGTCGGCACGATCGGCGGGCCCGCGCCCCGCACCCCGTCACCGGTCGTCCCCGGGATACCGCTGCCCGGACGTCCGACCGCGCTGCTGCTGGACGAGCGGCTGCGCAGCGACGGCAACCGTGTGGCGCCGAGCCTGGAACTGACCGTGCAGGACGCGTCCGGCCTGGTCAGCGTCGTGTCGGCGCGGCTGCCCACCGCTGACGGGGCCAGACATACGGTCGTGGTCCCGCTCGATGTGGCGCTGAGCGGTGGCCACCCGCGGACGTATCCGCTGACGGTGACCGCGGTCGACGTCCTGCCGCAGCCGAACGTGCGTCCCGCGCGGCTGGACCTGGACCTGATCCGGGTCGGCGCGCGCGGCACAGCGGGCCATGCGGACACCTGGGTCTCCCAACTGCCCGGCGGGCAGGCCTGGTCCGACGGCACGGACCACGCCGCCGACTCCACCGAGGGTGCCTGCAAAGGGAAGTTGGCCGACAGCTACAACCCCGGTATGCCCGGGGTGTGTTCGATCGCGGCGGGCGGCTCGGCCGTGCTCCGGACGACCGTCAGCACCGGCATCCGTCCCTCCCAGGCGATCTCGGACTCCTTCGGCGGTCTGTCCGACAGCGACTACTACACGCTGCCCGGCAGCCAAGTGCGGCTCGTGGCGGGCCCGGTGGGCGGTCCGGCGCCGCTTCCGGTGCGCGCCGACGCCTCGACGTTGCGCGCCGCGCGCCTGCACGTGGGCAGTACCACGACGCTCGACCTGGGCGGCGGCCGGATCACCGCCAAGATCGTGGGCCACGTCGACGCACCGCCCGGACTGGGCCGCGGACAGGGGCACTTGATCGCCGACCAGCGCCAACTCGCCGCCGCGCTCACCCTGTCCGGTGCCGATCAGCACGATCCCGCGTTCTGGTGGCTGCGCAGCACCGACAGCGCGGGTACGGCCACTGCCGCCGAGGCGCAGCCCGCGCTGGGCGGTGTCACCACCACGGCACGCACCGCCGCGGCCCTCCAGGCCGACCCGTTCCGCGCCGGACTGCGCCGGGTGCTTGAACTGGTCCGCTATCTGGCCCCCGGTTTCGCGGTCATCGCTTTCACCGTGCACGCGGTGGTCTCCACCCGACAGCGCCGCAAGGAGTTCGCTCTGCTCCGGGCGATCGGCGTCCGCGCCGCCGGCTTGTCCGCGCTGCTGGGCGCCGAACAGGTGGGGCTGGCGCTGTTCGCGGTCGTCCCCGGGGCGTTGATGGGCATGGCGCTGGCGTCGGCGGTGCTGCCGCTGGTCACCGTGGACGACACCGGAGAGGCCCCCTATCCGCCGCTGCCGCAGGTCGTTCCCTGGGGGACTGTGACACTGACGGCGGTGGCAACTGCCCTGGCGATCAGCGCGGTTGTGCTGGGGCTGGCGCGACTGCTGGCCCGGGTGGATCTGGTGCGGGTGCTGCGGGCGGGGGAGGACCGTTGAGCCGCGGGGCCGGGCGCGCTCGGAGAGGGCGGGCGGTGGTGCGATTCGTTTGCGCGGGCGCGGTGGTGAGGCGGCTGGTGGGGCCGGGCGCGACGGGGAAGGGCAGGCACTGACCCAACTCGCCTACACGGAAACGGTGTTGAAGCGACCCATGAGGCCGGAGCACGACCGGAGAGGCCGGACGGTGACCCAACCCTCAGGCGCCGGCGCGGTGTTGAGACGACCCACGGGATCAGGCGCGACCGGAGAGGGCGGACCGTGGACACGAGCACGGCGGTGACACGACCCGTGAGGCCCGGCGCAGCGGTCACGCGGCGGCTGATCCGCAAGGAGACCCGCGGTGACCTGCCGTTGCTGGCCTGCCTCGCGGTGCTGGTCATGGTGCTGACGGCGCTGTGCGCGTGGGTCCCCGCGTTCGCGGGCCGCCAGGAGGACCGGGCGCTGCGGCAACGCGTCGACGCGGCGCAGGCCCAGGCTCCCCTCATCAGCCTGAGCACCACGCCGGAGGTCTTCAACACCTCGCCGCCCTCAGTGGACATGGCCACCCTGCTCACCGCCGGCCGCACCCTCACCGGGCACCTCGGCGGCTCCGCCGCACGGCACCTGTCCTTCACCGGCGGCGGCAGCTACGACTACGACCCGGCGTCCCTGCTCACCCCCCGGCCGCCGGGCCCGGCGAACGCCGGCACCCAGCTGACGGTCAGTCATCTGCCGTCCGCACAGACCCATCTCCGCTACGTCAGCGGTCACGCGCCCGCCGATCACACCCCGCTGGACACCGCGCCCCAGATCGGCCTGTCGCAGGCCACCGCGCAGGCGCTGGGCGTCCGGGCCGGCAGCCGGCTGAGCCTCGCGTTCGCCAAGACACCGGGGGCACAAACCGCGGCGCCCCAGGCGGAGTTGGTGGTGAGCGGCGTCTACCGCGTCACGGCCACGACCGACGACTTCTGGACCGGCCGCGAGACCTTGGACCAGCCCTCGCGCTACCCGGCGGAACGCTCCACCGGCACCGTGCTCGCCGTCCGCGGTCTCGTCGGCCGCGACGCCGCCGACCTGCTGGCCGGCGCCGGGGTGGGCGGGCCCCGGGTGACGTGGCAGTTGCGCGCCGATCTGTCGGGGGCGGCGCTCGACCGGGCCCGTGCGCTGACCGGCCCGCTGTCCCACTACAGCGCGGATCTGAGCGCCGCCCTGTGCCAGGGCAGCGACTGGGTCACCGGCGACATCAGCTGCCAGGTCGGCGGCCAGTCCACCCAGTCCCTGCTGGTGACCGACGCCCTGACCCCGCTGCTCACCACGTTCACGGCCCAGGACCAACAGGCCAGAGCCCTCGCGACCTACGCCGTAGACGCGCTCGCCGCGGTGGCGCTGGCCACCGTCGCCGTAGCGGTACGACTGCTGCTGCGCCGGAGGCAGCCGCACCTGCGGTTGCAGCGCGCGCGGGGCGCGTCCACCGCGCGGCTGGTGCTGCTGCGCTGTGCCGTGGCCTGGCCGGTGGTGCTGGTCGCCGCGCTGCTCGGCTGGGCGACCGGCGGGGCCCTCGCGCCCACCGGCACATCCGGTTCGCCGCAACCGTTGCCCGCCGCCCTCGTCACCGCGGTGGTGCTCCTGACGGTGCCCCTGATGACCTGGCTGACGGTCCGCGAGCCACGCCGCCCCGGCCGACTGCGCCGCACCCGCCGGAAGACCGCCGTAGGCAGGCGCGTGGTCCTGGAACTGACGGTGCTGCTCGCGACGGCGGCGGGCGTGGCCGCGCTGCGCTCGCAGGGCCCCGACGGCATCCTGGGCGCGGTACCGGTCCTGGTGGCACTGACCGTCGTACTCATCCTGCTGCGCGTCTACCCGCTGGTGCTCCGCCTGGTGCTACGGCGGGCCCGGCGCGGCCGGGGTGTGGTCGGCTTCGTCGGGGCGGCCCGGGCCGCGCATGACGCACCGGCGACCGGACTGGCCCTGTTCGTCCTGGTGTTGACCCTGGGCACGGCGGTGTTCGGGGGCCTCGTGCAGCGCACGGTCGACGACGGGCTGGCCACGGGCGCGGCCTGGACCACGGGCGCGGACGCGAGCGCGACGGTGGCGGGGACCGTAACTCCCGTCGGCGCCAAGGCCGTTGGGGGGACCGTAACTCCCGCCGGAACCAGGAGCGTTGGGGGAACCGTAACTCCCTCCGGGACCACGAGCGTTGCGGGGAACGCGCTCCCCGCCGGTTCCACCACCGCCGCCGGTACCCCCACCCGAATACGGACCGCCGTCCAGCATCTCCGCACCCTCGACCTCGCGGGACAGATCGACGGCGCGGTGGTCTCCCAGGTCGCCGTCATCACCGTCGATCCCCGCCAACTCGCCGCCATCGCCCCGAAGTCACCGCTGGCCGCCGCCCTGCTGTCCGGACTGACCGTCCCGTCGGGAACCCGGACCGGCGCGAACGTCCCGCTGCCGTCCTTCCTCTCCCCCGACCTGCGGGCGAGAGAGCGGACGGGCGGTTTCACCACCACCGTGGTGCCCCAGGGAGAGCCCCCGGTCAACCTCACTCTCGAACCGGTCGGCACCCTCACCACCGAGGAACTGCGCGACCCCCTCCTCGGCCCGATCACGGCACAGATCCCCGCCGGAACACCGATGCTGATCACCACCGCCACCGCCGATCACCTACTGCTCCCACAGGCTTCGGGCAGCACCGTCCTGCTCCTCAAGGGCGACGGTCCCGCCACCCCCGGTCCCACGGCACTGCGGTCGGCGGCGGCCAAGGCGCTCGGGCCGCTGGCCATGATCCGCGTCCGCTCCGAGACGCTGAACACCCTGCGCGCGGACGGCCTGACGCAGGGCCTCGGCACGGTCTACACGACCGGTTCGATCCTGGCCGCACTGTCCGGCCTGCTCGCGCTCGCCCTGGAACTGACCCTCACCTCCCACGAGCGCAGCCGCACCACCTCGTTCCTGCGCACTCTGGGACTCGGCGCGAAGGAGGCCGGGGCGATCCACTTCCTGCAACTGCTGCCGCTGGCGGTGGCCTCGGCGGTGGGCGGCACCCTGCTCGGCCTGCTCGAACCCCGGCTCCTGGCAGGGACGTTGGACCTACGACAGTTCACCGGCGGCCCGGCCCAACCGGCCCTGCACACCGACTACTCCCTGACCCTCGCCCTCGTCGCCGGCGTCACCACGCTGATCCTGACGGCCGCGGCGACCGAGACGGTCCTCGCCCGCAGGCGCCGCCTGGGAGCCGTACTTCGCCTGACCTGAACACCCTCTGGCCTGAACACCCCCTGAGAGCACGCCAGTTACCGCGCACTCTCCGCGCTGTCGGTCCCGTCCGCCTCGGACTTCGCGCGCCGTGCCGCCTCGTCGGGCCATACGCCGATGTGGTCGGTCTCCAGGGCCAGCCGTACCCGCTTGCGCAGGTGCAGGCGCTCGGTGAACTCGGCCGGCAGTTGCAGCCGTCCGCTGGCGTCCAGTACCGCGTACTCCTCGGCGGTGAGCACCTCGACGCCGTCCTCGTCGGTGGCGACCCGGCGCAACACCTCGGTGGACGTACGACCGTTGCGGATCCGTACGGTGCGCTGGACCTGCTCGGACACCAGCGCGTCGTGGGTCACCACGATCACGGTGACGCCCAGTTCCTCGTTGGCCCGGCGCAGCGCGGCGAAGACCTCGTCGCTGGTGGCGGTGTCGAGTTCGCCGGTGGGTTCGTCGGCGAACAGCACCCGGGGCTCGTTGGCGTTGGCCACGGCGACGGCGACCCGCTGCTGCTCACCGCCGGAGAGCGTGTCGGGCGTACGGTCCCGGCAGTGGCCGACGGACAGCAGGTCGAGCAACTCCTCAGCCCGCGCCCGGCGTTGGGAGCGCTTGATCCCGGTGTACGTCATCGGGAGCATCACGTTCTCGGCCGCGGAGAGGTAGGGCAGCAGGTTGCGGGAGGTCTGCTGCCAGACGAACCCCACGGTGCTACGGCGGTAGTCGAGCCGGGCGCGGCGCTTCATGGCCAGCAGGTCGTGTCCGGCGACCTCGGCCGCGCCCGCGGTGGGCACGTCCTGGCCGGAGAGTATGCCCAGCAGGGTGGACTTGCCGGAGCCGGAGGCGCCGATCACCGCGATCATCTCGCCCTCGGCCACGGCCAGGTCGAGCCCCTGGAGGGCCTGCACCTCGACGCCCTCGGTCTGGTAGATCCGCACCAGGTTCTCGCAGACGACCAGCCCCTCCTCGCGGCGCGGGGCGGCGGCCTCGGTGGCCCGGCGCCGCAGCTCGGCCAAGTCCGGTGCCCCGGTGGCCTGTTGGTGAACTGCCACACGGTCCCCCGAGGAGATGGAAATGGAGATGGAGTCTGCGGATAACGATGTCGGACAGCGGCCAGGGTAGTGCGGAGGACCGACGACGCGGTCAGTCGTCGACGATGCGGTCAGCCGTCGACGATCCGGCCGTCGCGGAGTTCGAGCACCCGGTCGGCCAGCGCGAGGAGTTGGGTGTCGTGGGTGGCGACGAGGGCGGTGACGGACTCGCTGCGGACGACGGCGCGCAGCAGGTCCATCACGGTGAGACCGGTGTCGGCGTCGAGCTGGCCGGTGGGTTCGTCGGCGATGATCAGGGCCGGGTTGTTGGCGAGCGCGCGGGCGATCGCGACCCGCTGCTGCTGACCGCCGGACAACTCGCCGGGACGCTGGTCGGCATGGTCGGAGAGACCGACCAGAGACAGCAACAGGCCCACGCGGGCCTCGCGTTCGCGGACCGGGACCTTCCGCAGCCGCAACGGCACCCCGATGTTCTCGGCGGCGGTCAGGATCGGGATGAGCCCGAAGGACTGGAAGACGAAGCCGATACGGTCGCGGCGCAGCGCCAGCAACGCGTCGTCGCCGAGCCCGGCCAAGTCGGTACCGTCCAGGGTGATCCGGCCCCCGTCCGGAGTGTCGAGCCCGCCGACCAGGTTGAGCACGGTGGTCTTCCCGGACCCGGATCGCCCCCGGAGCGCGACGAGTTCACCGCGCGGCACGCTGAAGGAGACCCCGCGCAGGGCATGGACGGCGGTGTCGCCGCTGCCGTAGGTACGGCGCAGATCCTCGACCACCACCATCGCGCCGCCCGGTGCCCCGGCCTCCGTGACAGCCCCGCGCCCACTGGCCTGTTCGCTCACGCGTCCTCCCCCGCCCCGCCCTGGTCCTGCAACCGCACCGTACGGTACGCCCCGCCCGCTGCCCGGCCAACTACCGCGCGGAGCAGGCGAATCGCACCCTCGGCCATCACGCGGGTCCGCCCGCCAGCCGCTCCACGGTCGTGACCGTCTGGTCGAGGATCGTGTCGTGGAGGCGGGCGTGGGCGGCGGGAATCCCGGCGAGGAGGGGACGCAGGGCGTCCGCCGTGGGGTCGGGGCGGGGGAGGTCGTCGAGCAGGGCCGTCATCTCCTCGTCGGGCCTGCGGTAGCCCTCGTAGACGGCGTGGCCGAGCATCGTCGAGGAGATGAGCGCCACGGCGAGGGCCAGGTCCTCGTCGGAGAGGCCGGCCGGGGTGAGGATCTCGCGCAGCCGGGTCAGGCCGGGGAGCCAGGCGGGGTGCCGGGTCGTCGTCATGTACGGCATGAGCTGCGGGTAGGGGCGGAGGTTGGCCTGGCCCGCGCGCATCCAGGCGCGGAGCCGGTCCGGCCAGGGGCCGTCGGCGATGGGGGCGCGCTCCATGGCTTCCAGCACGTGGTCGGCGGTCGCCTGGAGGAGGGCGTCGCGGTCCGGGAAGTAGCGGTAGAGGGCCATGGGGGCGGCGCCGACGACGTCGGCCACGCGCTTGATGGTGAGGGAGACGGCCGGTTCGGCGAGGAGCACCTCGACCGCGCCCTCGACGATCCGCTCCCGCGACAGCCGGGGCGGGCGTCCCCTGCCCCTGCGGCCCGGACCCGTCGCCACCTGCGTCATCGACTGCGCCTCTCCGTCCGTGACAACCGTGCCCGGACAGGGGAAGGCTACCGCTCCGGCACTTCCCGATCCTGCCTCCACCTATTTTGCGTACGTCATACGAAAAACATGCCAGACTCGTTTCGTCCAGCCCCGTGTCGCACGCACCAGCACGCATCAGCCGGAGGCTTCGCCATGTCCGCGTCCAGCACCCCCTCCCCACCCGTTCCCGTCGAGGGGGTTGGGCCGTCGCGCTCCGGCGCCGTCGTCTGGGTCCTGGCCCTCGGCGGGATCACCGTCTCGCTGATGCAGACGCTGATCATCCCGATCGTGCCCGAACTCCCCAAGCTGCTGAACTCCTCGCCGTCCGACGCCACTTGGGCGATCACCGCGACCCTGCTCGCCGGCGCTGTCGCCAACCCGGTGGTGGGACGGCTCGGGGACATGTACGGCAAGCGGCGGATGCTGCTGCTCAGCCTGGTGCTGCTGATCGTCGGGTCCGTGATCGGCGCGCTCAGCGACACGCTCGTGCCGATGATCGTCGGGCGGACGTTCCAGGGCGTCTCGATGGCCGTCATTCCGCTCGGCATCAGCATCATGCGGGACGAACTGCCTCCCGAGCGGCTGGGATCGGCGACCGCGCTGATGAGTGCGTCGCTGGGGGTGGGCGGTGCGCTCGGGCTGCCGACGGCCGCGTTCATCGCCGAGAAGGCGGACTGGCACGTGCTGTTCTGGACGGCGGCGGTGCTCGGAGCCGTCGTGACCGCGCTCGTCGTGACGTTCGTACCGGAGTCGGCCGTGCGCAGCGGCGGCCGGTTCGACGTGGTGGGCGGCGTCGGGATGGCGATCGGTCTGGTGTGTCTGCTGCTGGCCATCTCCAAGGGAGCGGACTGGGGTTGGGGCAGCGGCACGACAACGGGCCTGTTCGCCATGGCGGTCGCGGTGCTGCTGGTGTGGGGCTGGTGGGAACTGCGTACCGTACGGCCGCTGGTCGACCTGCGCACCAGCGCGCGCCGCCAGGTCCTGCTCACCAACCTCGCGTCCGTGGTGTTCGGCTTCGCCATGTTCGCGATGTCGCTCGCCGTGCCGCAACTGCTCCAGCTTCCCACCCTCACCGGCTACGGCCTCGGCCAGACCGTGCTCGCGGCCGGCCTCGCGCTCGGCCCCTCCGGCCTGGTGATGATGGCGACCGCACCGCTCTCCGCCCGGATCTCCGCGGCGGCCGGACCCAAGGTCACCCTGATGCTGGGCGCGCTCATCGTGGCCGTCGGCTACGGGCTGGGGGTCGTCATGATGGCCGCGGTCTGGCAGGTCGTGGTGGTGTGCTGCGTGATCGCCGCCGGGGTCGGTTTCGCCTACGGCGCGATGCCCGCGCTCATCATGGGGGCCGTGCCGCTGTCCGAGACGGCCGCCGCGAACAGCCTCAACAGCCTGATGCGGTCCATCGGTACGTCCGCCTCCAGCGCCGTCGCCGGAGTCGTCCTGGCCCATATGACGACGAGCTTCGGCTCCCTCACCGTCCCCTCCCACAACGGCTTCCGCGTGATCATGGGCATCGGTTCGGCGGCGTCCCTGGCGGCCCTGCTGCTGGCCGCGTTCCTGCCGGGACGGCGGGCACCGGTGGACCCGGGGGTGCCCGCGGCGGCCAACGAGGCCGCGGGGGCGCGGAGTTAGGCGTCAGGCACTGCGGGCGGGGTCTCGACACCCCGCCCGCGTCCTATACGTCGGCTACGACAACTGCGTCCGCACCTGGGCCGAGATCAGCTCCAGGTGGTCCAGGTCGGCGAGGTCGAGGACCTGGAGGTAGATGCGCTGGGCGCCGATCTCGGCATAGCGGCCGATCTTGTCGACGACCTCGGACGGGGTGCCCGCGAGGCCGTTCTCCTTGAGTTCGCCGACCTCGCGGCCGATCACGGCGGCGCGGCGGGCGACCTCCTGGTCGTCCTTGCCGACGCAGACCACGAGGGCGTTGGAGTACGTGAGGTCGTCGGCCTTGCGGCCGACCGCCTCGGCGGCGGCGCGGACCCGGCCGAACTGCCGCTCGCTGTCCTCGATCGAGGCGAACGGCATGTTGAACTCGTCGGCGAACCGCGCCGTCAGCTTCGGGGTACGGCTCGCGCCGTGGCCGCCGATCAGCACCGGGATCTTCGCCTGCGCGGGCTTGGGCAGCGCGGGCGAGCCGGTCAGGTCGTAGTGCGTGCCGTGGAAGTCGAAGGTGTCGCCGGGCTTGGTCTCCCACAGCCCGGTGACGATCGCGAGCTGCTCCTCCAGGCGCGCGAACTTCTCCTTCGGGAAGGGGATGCCGTACGCCGTGTGCTCCTGCTCGAACCAGCCCGCGCCCAGGCCGAGTTCGACCCGGCCGCCCGACATCTGGTCGACCTGTGCGACCTGGATGGCGAGGACGCCGGGGAGGCGGAAGGTGGCGGCCGTCATCAGGGTGCCCAGGCGGATGCGCTTGGTCTCACGGGCGAGGCCGGCCAGGGTGATCCAGGCGTCGGTGGGACCGGGAAGTCCGTCGCCCGAGCCCATGCTCAGATAGTGGTCGGAGCGGAAGAAGGCGTCGAAGCCGAGGTCCTCGGTGGCCTTGGCCACGGCGAGCAAGGTGTCGTAGGTCGCCCCCTGTTGGGGCTCGGTGAAGATGCGCAGATCCATGGTTCCATCCTGCACGCTCGGATCCCGGTCAACCTCATCGGTCCCTACGGCCCATCTGGTGCCCGGTCGGGTGAAATTGCGTCAACCGTGCGCACGGGGGGCGCCCGCGCCAGTGACCGGCCCCGTTGATGATCGTTGGCTCGGGCGGAGCCGGACCGCCCGGATTCCCGCCTCCTCCTCGCCGGGGAGGCCACGGGCCGAGGAGGCCGTCATGTCCGAAGAAGCCGTGCCGCAGCAGGGTGGACCTGCGCAACCGAAGGGGCTGTTGCAGCAGATGGAGGAGCTGATGGCGTCCCTGAACGCGGACCTGTCCGCCCTGGACGCGGACCTGCAGTCGGCCGGAACCACGGAGCCGACACCATCAGCACAGGCCACGTGAAGCACCCCTAAAGGGACGCGGGTCTGTGTCGATATGCGGCTCCGCCGCGGGGCGCGACCATCCACGACGGAGTCGCGCAGACCCTACGAACCGAAACCACCACGGCACTCCCCCGCGCCGTCACCCCGCCTCCCGCTCCGGTATCACCTGTTCCCGGTCCGCGAGTCTTCGGAGCATCTCCAGCACCCGGTCCCGCGATTCGTCCGCCGCGTCGATCGCCTCCATGCACTGCCAGTACGTGCCCTCGTCGTCCGCCGCGCAGGCGATCCCGACGAGGGCGATGCCGACCTCGCCGAGCAGCCCGCCCAGGCACAGCAGGGCGAGGCGGGCGTCGCCCAACTCCGTGAGCTGGGCCGCGCGTAAGTCCTCGATGGCCAGCACCGGGGTGTCCAGCACTCCGCAGCCCCGGCCCGCCAGCTCGGTCAACCCCATTGCCTCGCCCCGCAGTTCGGGCGGGCCGAAGACCGCGAGGCGGCTGCCTATCGCCTGGGCGAGGGCCTGCGCCTGCCACACCTCCGTCATGGTCTGAGGCACGTCGCCGCTTCCGGCCAGGGCGCGCCTGCTCGTCACGATGAGCCGCATCGCGTCCATGCGCTGCCCCCGTCATATCCCGACGTGCTGTTCGCACGTCCGCCCGAACTCCCTTGTCCACTACCCAGAGTGAGAGTCACTGAGACGAAAAGCCAGAGGAAGGCGGAAATCTGTGGACAACAAATCGGTTGCGGACAGATGAATGACTCCGGAGAGTGAAAATGGACGCGCCCACTCCCCCAATCGATCGACTGCCGATCAGCTACGGCGCCGGAAACCTGCCCTCGTTCCGGTCGATCTTCGCGTCCAGCGCGGCGAGCGGGTCGATGCCGAGCACCTCGCACAGTTGCAGCAAGTACGCGAGGACGTCGGCGACTTCGTCCCGCACCCGGTGCGCGCTGTCCGGGTCGTCCATGACCCGCGTCGACTCCTCGGGGGTCAGCCACTGGAAGATCTCGACGAGTTCGGAGGCCTCCACACTGAGCGCGGAGACGAGGTTCTTGGGGGTGTGGTAGGGCTGCCAGTTCCGCGCGGCCGCGAACTCGGCCAGTCTGCGCTGCAGTTTCGCCACGTCGAGATGTTCTGTCACGGGTCCAGGTCTACCACTGTGACGCCGTCGATCCCCGTGGCCCAGGACGCGTCGCTCACCGCGCCCACCAGCCGGATGTGCCCGCGCTCGCACATCCGCGCCGCGAGCCGCAGCAGTTCGGCCCGTTGCCGTACGTCGACTCCCCGGTCGAGGCCGTCGGCGAGGACGGTCAGGGTCTGCATCGCGGCCGGGACCTCGCCCGGCGGGTCGACCTCCAGGACGCCGGGGCCGGTGAGGAGCACCAACGCGAGTGCCGCGTACCGGAGTTCGCCGTCGCCGAGCCGTTCGAAGCCGGTGCGTAAGCCGTCGCCCCGGTCGAGCACCGCGCGGAGCATCCCGTCGCGCAGCGGTTCCGCGAGCACGTCCAGCACGGGTCCGGTACACCCGGTGCGCACCGCCGTGACGAGTTGCCCGTGCCGCCGCACGCACTCGGACCGGGTGCGCCACAGCACGTCGGCGAGGTTGCCGCAGTCCCGCAGCAGCCGTCCGTCGCCGATCGGCACAGCGGCACGCATCCGCCCGGGTGCCGGATCGCAGGCGAAGACGGAGCGCAGGGCGACCACCATCTGTTCGGCGGCGGCGAGGACTTGGCGCTGCCCGTCGGTCTTCCCGGCGACGCGCAACGGCAGCAGAGCGGTGCCGAGCCGGTCGTCCGGCAGCGGTGCGCGGGTGACCGGCGACGAACCCGCCGTATGCCAGGCGGCCTGCACCGAACGGCGGGTGGGGTCGCGCAGCGCGGTCTCCAGGAGAACCAGCCCGCCCGAGGTCAACCGCTCGCCCACGATGCGCAGTTCGGGCTCGGCCTGGACGGCGACGTCGAGTCGTACCGGACCCTCGGGGCCGTCCGCCGTACAGCCGATCCGGAACCCGCGGCGGCGCTGGGCGTCGGGCCGGGCCCGCTCCGGAACGCAGGCGACCGGGTCCGGGAAGACCTCGCCCACCTCGCCCCCGGCGCCGAGCCGCGCGAGCGCCTCGTACGCGCGCAGCGCACTTGTCTTGCCGCACCCGCTGGGCCCGGTGAAGAGGGTGAGCGACCCGAGCGGGAATCCGGCGCCCCGGTGCGTGGCGAACGCCGACAGCCTCAACTCGGTGAGGTGCGGCCGGTCGGGGTGCGCCTCGACGCGCGCGGGGTTCGTCGGCCCGGGTGTCCTCGACGACGGCGGGGCGACGCCGGCCGGCGGCTCCGGCGCGGGCCGGGTCCGGGGCGGGGCGGCTTCGGGCGATCGCCCCTGCGGCGGCACGGACTCGGACGACCGCGAGGACGCGGGCGGCCTGGAGAACCGGGAGGATTCGGGTGACTGGGGCGACTGTGCTGACACGGTCATATCCGGACCGTAGGCCTCCGCCGGCAGGCGAACCGTTCCGCCCCGGAGACCTTCCTACGATCGGGGGACCGGCCCCGCCTCTCACGTCGCCCGGGGTCTCACACGCCCGGAGCCCCCGCCCCCTCCATCAGCCCCCGCACCTCGGTCCCCGGCGGCGTGAGCAGGAAGACGTTCCGGTCGACGCGGGTCATCCCGCTCGACAGGCCGAAGACGACGCCCGTGCTGAAATCCAGCACCCGCTTGGCGACGTCCGTCTCCGCGCCCGTGAGGTCGAGCAGCACCGGGATGCCCGCCATCAGGGTCTCCGCGACCTCGCGGGCGTCCCCGAACACGTTCACGCGGAGGACGACGAAACGGCGGCGTGGCTCGGTCTCGGGTATCGAACGGTGGCTCACGGCGGACGGCCAGGCGTCGCGCCCCCGCAGCGGCACTACCTGGGCGAGCCCTTCCCACTGTTCGTCGGTGACATCGTGGCTGTTCACCGGCATGCTCCGTCCTGGGTCGCGCTGGCAGTCTGCATCCGCCAATTGTTGCGCACTGTCACCCGTTCGGCCCAACTGCGACACACTCCGCGACAAGATCGGGCTCATCTCACAGTGGCCCCGATCCGGTTGTGCAGCGGGCGTAACCCCTCATGATCCGGCCGCGTGACCTCGGCGTAACGGGCAATTCGTACGGTCGACGGCATGACGACGACCCCGGCACGGCAGGTACGGACGGTCTGCTCGTACTGCGGTGTGGGCTGCGGCATGCTCCTCGACGTCGGCGCGGGTCCCGACGGCGGGCCTGCGGTCCTCAAGGCGTCCGGCGACAAGGCGCACCCGGCGAACGGCGGGCGGCTCTGCACCAAGGGCGCCACCACGGCCGAGATGCTCGCCGCACGGGGCCGGCTCACCTCGGCGCTGGTCCGCGACGAGCGGGGCGAGGAGCCGGTGCCCACGCCCGTGGCCGACGCGATCGCCGAGACCGCGCGGCGGCTGCGGGGGATCGTCGACGAGCACGGGCCGGACGCGATCGCCCTCTACGTCTCCGGGCAGATGAGCCTGGAGGCGCAGTACTTGGCGAACAAGCTGGCCAAGGGCTTCGTCCGGACGAACCAGATCGAGTCCAACTCCCGGCTGTGCATGGCGAGTGCGGGCGCCGGTTACAAGTCGTCGCTGGGCGCGGACGGGCCGCCGGGGTCGTACGAGGACTTCGAGCGGGCGGACGTGTTCCTGGTCATCGGCTCGAACATGGCCGACTGCCATCCGATTCTCTTCCTGCGGATGATGGAACGGGTCAAGGCGGGCGCCAAGTTGATCGTCGTCGACCCGCGCCGGACGGCCACGGCGGCGAAGGCGGACCTCTTCCTCCAGATCGCGCCGGGCACCGATCTCGCCCTGCTCAACGGCCTGTTGGGGCTGCTGCACGAGAACGGGCACACCGACCCGGAGTTCATCGCCGCGCACACCGAGGGCTGGGAGGCGCTGCCCGCGTTCCTCGCCGACTACGCGCCGGACGCCGTCGCCGCCCTCACCGGTCTCGCCGAGGACGACATCCGTACGGCGGCCCGGGTGATCGGCGAGGCGGGCGAGTGGATGAGCTGCTGGACGATGGGGCTCAACCAGTCCACGCACGGAACATGGAACACCAACGCCCTGGTCAACCTGCATCTCGCGACCGGCGCGATCTGCCGTCCGGGCAGCGGCCCGTTCTCCCTCACCGGCCAGCCGAACGCGATGGGCGGCCGTGAAATGGGCTACATGGGACCGGGGTTGCCCGGTCAGCGGTCCGTACTCGTCGACGCGGAGCGGGAGTTCACCGAGCAGGTGTGGGGTCTGCCGCCCGACACGATCCGCGCGGACGGTGTCGGCCGGGGGACCGTGGAGATGTTCCGGAAGATGGCCGACGGCGAGATCAAGGCCTGCTGGATCATCTGCACCAACCCGGTCGCCTCGGTCGCCAACCGGCGGACCGTCATCGAGGGCCTGGAAGCAGCCGAGTTCGTCGTCACCCAGGACGTCTTCACCGACACCGAGACCAACGCCTACGCCGATGTCGTCCTCCCCGGCGCACTGTGGACCGAGTCCGAGGGCGTCCTCGTGAACAGCGAACGCACCCTCACCCTCGCCCGCCCCGTCGTCGCCCCACCCGGCGAGGCGATGGCCGACTGGCGGATCATCGCGGCCGTGGCGTGCGCGATGGGCTACGAGAAGGGCTTCTCCTACGACAGCGCGGAGCAGGTCTTCGACGAGATACGGCAGTTCTGGAACCCGGTGACCGGCTGGGACCTGCGCGGGGTGACGTACGAGCGGCTGCGGTCCACGCCGGTGCAGTGGCCGGCGGCGGCGGAGGACGGGCCGGACCGCAATCCCATCCGGTATGTGGGGGGCGGTGAGCTGCGGTTCCCGACTGCCAGCGGGCGGGCGGTCTTTCACGCTCGTCCGCACCTGCCCGCCGCCGAACTGCCCGACGACGACTACCCGTTCGTGCTGAACACCGGGCGGTTGCAGCACCAGTGGCACACGCTGACGAAGACGGGCAAGGTCGCCAAGCTCAACAAGCTGAACCCCGGGCCCTTCGTGGAGCTGCATCCGCTGGACGCGCGGGAGTTGGGGATCGCGGAGGGCGACTCGGTGGAGGTCGCGTCGCGGCGGGGACGGGCGGTGCTGCCGGCCGTGGTGACCGACCGGGTGCGGCCGGGGAACTGTTTCGCGCCGTTCCACTGGAACGACCTCTTCGGCGAGTACCTGAGCGTGAACGCGGTGACGAGCGACGCGGTGGATCCGGTGTCGTTCCAGCCGGAGTTCAAGGTGTGCGCGGTGTCGTTGGCGAGGGTGGCATCGGCGCCCACACCAACACGGGCTCCGGCTCCGGCTCCAACAGCCGTCTCCCAAAAGGCGGTTGTCCCGACCGCCGTGACCCCGGGCACGAGTCCCTTCGGGCTCGACCCCACCCCACCGCCTGTCCTCACCGCGCAGGAACGCCTCTACCTCACCGGCTTCCTCGCGGGTATCGAATCCGGCGCCCCGGGTGTGCCCACGCTCCCGCCGGACGCGCCCTTCAGCGCCGAGCACGCGGTGTGGGTCAACGGCGTGCTCGCCGGGATGTATTCGAGGTCGGCACCCGCTCCGCCACGACAACAGCCGCACCCCGCCCGGCAGATCGTCGTCCTGTGGGCCTCACAGACCGGCAACGCCGAGGAGTTGGCGGTGGCCACCGCCGAACGGCTGGGCTCGGCCGGGCACCGGGCCTCCCTGGTCGGCATGGACCAGGCCGACGTCGGCACGCTCCCGGCCGACGCCGATCTCCTCTTCATCACCAGCACGTTCGGCGACGGCGACGCCCCCGACAACGGCTCCGGTTTCTGGGACACGCTCGCCGGTGAGCAGGCGCCCCGGCTGGACGGAGTGCGGTTCGCGGTGCTCGCCCTGGGCGACTCGTCGTACGGCGACTTCTGCGGGCACGGGCGCCGACTGGACGCGCGGCTCGACGAGTTGGGCGGGGTGCGGCTGGCTCCGCGCGCGGACTGCGAGCCGGACTTCGAGCCGTCGGCGGACGCGTGGCTGGGCCAGGTGATCACCGCGCTCGGCGGCGGAGCGACCGCCAGGGCGGTCACCGGAACGGCGTCCCCCAAGCCGCCCGCCCGGTCCCCCAAGCCCGCCCCCACCCTCGCCCGGCTCGTCGGCAACCGCCTGCTCAGCCGCCCCGGCGCGGGCAAGGAGGTCCGCCGGTTCACCTTCGACACCAGCGGTACCGACCTCACGTACGAGACCGGTGACGCACTCGGCGTCCGGCCGGTCAACTCCCCCTCCCTGGTGGACGAATGGCTCACCGCTACCGGGGCCGATGCCGCAACGGTCGTAGAACTGGAGGGTGTTGGAGAGGTCCCGTTCGCCGAGGCGCTTCACCGGCAGTTGGACATCACGCGTATCACCCCGGACCTGCTGCGCTTCGTGGCCGAACGGGCCCGGGACGACCGGGAGTTGCGCAGGCTGTTGCGGCCCGACAACAAGGACCGGCTGGCGCAGTGGAGTTGGGGGCGGCAGGCGGTGGACGTGCTCGCCGAGTATCCGGTGAAGGCCGGGGCCGAGGAGTGGGCCGGGGTCCTCAAGAAGCTTCAGCCGCGCCTGTATTCGATCTCCTCCAGCCCGCTGGTCGACCCGCACAGCGTCTCGCTGACGGTGTCGGTGGTGCGGTACGAGAGTCTCGACGGCCGTCCGCGCGGCGGGGTCTGTTCGCCGTTCCTGGCGGACGCCGATGTGGAGGCGGAGACGGAGGTGCCGGTGTTCGTGCAGCGGGCGCCGCATTTCCGGCCGCCCGCCGATCCCGCGACCCCGATGGTGATGGTCGGACCCGGCACCGGGGTCGCGCCGTTCGTCGGTTTCCTCCAGGAGCGACGCGCGCTCGGGCATCCCGCGCCGAACTGGCTGTTCTTCGGGGAGCAGCATCGTGCGACGGACTTCTACTACGAGGAGGAGTTGACGGGGTTGTCGGCCGAGGGCACCCTCGCGCGGCTCGACACGGCGTTCTCCCGGGACCAGCGGGCGAAGGTGTACGTGCAGGACCGGATGCGGGAGCACGGGCCGGAGTTGTGGCACTGGTTGCGGGAGGGTGCGCACTTCTATGTGTGCGGGGACGCCTCTCGGATGGCGAAGGACGTGGATCGCGCCCTGCGTGACATCGCGGTCGCGCACGGCGGGCTGGACGAGGCCGAGGCGGCCGCGTACGTGAAGCAACTGGCGGCGGCGAAGCGGTATGTGCGCGATGTTTACTGAATGAACCGGCGGCCACGGCCGGTTGAACAAAGCCGTTCGAGTTTGTCCCATTTAGCCCACGACGAGGCCTTCTTACCGGTCTCATACTCGAATCTTCACGACTCCGGACACCCGGCTCACCGGGCGCGATTAGCGTCCCGTGTCGTGCACTTGGCAGAAACACAACAGGTGGCACCCGGTCGGCGGACACAGTCGGCGGTGTCCGCCCCGGAACCTCCCGCGCAGTGGCACCGCATCCTCACCCTGCTCGCCGACATCAGTCTGTTCATCGGCGTCCGCCCGGTGTGGACGGAGGCGGCCAGCCACCGGCTCGTCGTGGCCGCGGTCGTCTGCCTCTGTTACGCCTCGATCCTGGTGTGCGGGGTGCTGGCCCTGGTCGTCCGCCGGGCGCGGTCGCTGGCCCGGATCGATCTCGCCGTACTGGTGACGGCGGTCCTGTTGGCACTGTCCGCGTGGGCGGTGTTCCACGGCGGCGGCGACGAGGCGGCCCTCACCACCCAGGCCGCCAGGGAACTGGTCGCCGGACACCCGGTCTACGGCCAGCCCTGGCCATGGCTCTTCCACCCCGGCCAGGGCGTCGCGCTCACCCCGACGGTGACCGGCGGCTACGACTACACCTACGGCTATCCCCCGCTGGAGACGCTCCTGACAGCGCCCCTGCTGTGGATCGGCCACGGCGGCGCCCCCGCGACGGCCGTCGCGACCGGCGCGCTGATCGCGGCCGCGGTCCTGATGTGGCGGCTGCTGCCGACGCAGTGGCGGTCGGCGGCCACCATGGCCTGCCTCGGCCTCGGTCTTCTTCCCACCTACGGCCGTCAGGGCTATCCGGCCGTGCTCGCCCTGGCGTTGCTGGTGCCGGTGGTGATCCGCTGGCCCCGGATCGGCAGGGGCGGCCGGCTCGGCCCCGCCGGGATCGCGCAGGCCGCGTGCCTGGGGGCGGCCTGTGCGGCGCAGCAACTCCCGTGGTTCCTCACGCCGTTCCTGCTCGCCGGGATCTACGCGGTGCGGCGCGGTGAACTGGGCGCCCGGCAGGCGGGGTTGGTGCTGCTGCGGATCATCGGGGTCGCCGTCACCGTATGGCTGCTGATCAACACGTACTTCATCGTGCACGAGCCGAGCACCTGGCTGCGGGGCATCGCGCTGCCGTTGACGCAGGGCGCGGTGGTGCACGGTCAGGGCCTGGTGGACATCTCCCTGTACTTCACGAACGGCAGCGACCGGCTCGACTGGTACTCCCACGCGAGCATGCTGCTGGCGGCGGGACTGCTCGCCGTGTTCGCGCTGTTCGTACGGCGGTTGGGGCCGGCGGCGACCGTCCTGCCGTGGTGCGCGTTCTATCTGGCGACCCGTTCGCAGGACGGCTACTACCTGCTGATGACGCCGCTGTGGCTGGCCTCGGCGGTCACCGCGCCGATCGCCGAGTTCCGGGACGCGTGGCAGCCGCGCCCCCGGCTGCTGTCCGGCCCGCACCGTCGCCGGGCCCGGGTCGCGGCGGCCGTGCTGCTGGTCACGCCCGCGCTGGCGAGCGCCGCCGTGGCGGCGACGGGGACACCGCCGATGGAGCTGCGACTCGCCGGTGTGCGGCGCGCGCTGCCCACCGTCGTGACCCGGCTGACCCTCAAGGTGACCAACTCGTCCGGCGCCGCCCTCACCCCGCACTACACGCTCACCACCGGCCAGGGCATGAGCCGGTACTGGTCCCAGGTGGGCGGCCCGGCGACGCTGCCCGCGCACAGCACGGAGACCGTCGAACTCCGGCCGCCCGGTGGGACGTTCACGCTGCCGCACAAGAAGGTCCGCATCCGGGTGCGCGCCTTCACCGCCACCCCGCAGACGCTGTCCAGCTCGGACATCCGGCTGCGGCCCGCGGACTGACGTTCTGCCTGCCGGACTGTCAGGCGGCCGTACGCACGAAGCGGAGCGTGGTGGTGACGGTGGTCAGGCCGCGCAGCATGCCCAGTTGGTTCCAGCCGAGGCCGAACTGGTCGCGGTCCACGGTGAATTCGGCGTCCAGGGTGAGCGCTTCGCCGGTCGCGTCCTTGAGGCGGGCCGTGAAGGACTGCGGGCGGCTGATGCCGTGGACGGTCAGCTGACCTACGACGTGCACGGTGTCGCCGTCGCGCAGTTCCGCGCTGCGCACCGCGAAGGTGATCTCCGGGAACTTGTCGGTGTCGAACAGGTCGGCGGACCGCAGATGCTTGTCGCGCTTGGCGTTCTTGGTGTCCAGGGAGGCGGCGTCCAGGGTCAGCGTGCCGATCGCGGAGCCGTCGCCCCGGACCTCACCCTGACCGCTGAAGGTGCCGAAGGTGCCCTTCACGTTGACCAGGCCCCACATCGTCTTGTGGCTGATGCCCACGGTGGAGGCGGCCTGGTCGAGCTGCCACACCCCGGTCTCGACGGCGACGGTCATGATCTCTCCCACTGGTTGCAGTAGTCCAAATTTGAATGAGCCACACGCTAGCCCATTATCCAAATCTGAACAACCATCTCCTCCAAATTTGGACAACAGGTAGACTCGACACCATGGCCGACCCCGTTGAGCACCCCGCCGACCAGCCCCCATGTCCCTCGATGCGGGGCGACGGGCTGCTCCCGCCCGAGCTGCGCGCCTGGATGCTGCTGCTGGCGGCGACAGGGGCGGTGGAGCAGGAGCTGCGCTCGGTCGTGAAGGGGAACCTCGACGTCTCGCACGACGAGTTCCTGGTGCTGTGCCTGCTGGCCGAGCAGCCCAAGGAGGGGCTGCGGATGACCCGGATCGCTGAGCTGCTGGGCCGGCCCAAGACCCGGCTGACGTATCAGATCGCCTGTCTCCAGCACGCGGGCCTGGTCACCCGCAAGTCCGTCTGCGGCGACAAGCGCGGCATCGAGGTCGCCCTCACCGACAAGGCGACCCAACTCCTGCGCGAGGCCTCCGAGTCACTCGCCGAGACGGTCAAGCGGGCGCTCACCAAGGTCATGGGGGCGGAGCAGCGGGACGCGCTGTACGGGCTGGTGCCCGGCCTCGCGGGGGAATGAGGACCGGCCCGCGAACTTGTGACACCCCTGTGGCCGGAATTATGGCCTCCATCACATGCGCGGGGTTCGCGCGCTGATCGGATGGCCGGATGCCCAGACCCGCCGCCGTCCGTCCGGCTCTCGCCCGCACCGCCCCCTTCCTGTCGGCTCTCGCCGCGACCGCCCTGCTGCTCACGGCCTGCGGGACGGAGCGTGCCGACGCCGGGAACACCGGTGCCGGCACGGCCGAACCGTCGTCCCCGACACAGGTCGCCGACCCGGGCAAGGACGGCGTACGGGTCACCTCGCTGACCTTCCCGTCGGCTTCCCCCTCGCCCACCCGCAGCTCCTCCGTCACCGCCGACGGCCTCGCCGGGGACTCGGGGGTCGTCGCCGCCTACGAAGTCGTCAACAAGAGCGCCGAGACGCTGACCTACTCGGTCGTCTTCACCTTCATGAGCGCCGACGGCAGGACCATGGCCAACCAGACCGCGACCGTGCGCGGCGTCGGCCCCGGGAAGACCGTACGGGGCACGGTCCGGGCCGGGAAACCGCCGGGCGACGCGCCGCGGGTGACGCGGGCCAAGGTGCTCGAAGTGGCCAAGGTCCCCTCGATCGAGGCACCGGCCGCACCCGGCACGTGCCCCGCCTCCGGGATCCGGGTCAGCGCCGACCAGGGCGACGCGGCCATGGGGCTGCGCGTCGTGGGCCTGCATCTCGAGAACTGCGGCACGCGCGACTACGGCGTCGACGGCCACCCGCTGCTGGAACTCCTGGACGACGACCTCAAGCACGTCGACGGCGTCAGGATCCAGGACGGCGGCGGCGAGATCACCCCCGGCAGCGGGGACGACAAGCAGCCCGGTCCCGTCACGCTCGGGCCCGGCGAGTCGGCGACCGCCAGCCTGGTGTGGCACAACACCACCGGGTTCGGCACACCGGTGAACGTGCCCTATGTGCGGGTCCGGGCGAAGGCCGGTGCCGACCCGGTGATCGTGACCCCGAACCTCGACCTCGGAACCACCGGAAAGCTCGGGGTCACGGCGTGGCAGAAGGACGAGCGCTGAGCGGCCCCGGCCCCGTCCCCGTCCCCCGCCGATCCCGGGCGGAGCCGGATCTCCCCTATTGCTGACGGGAGTTGGGGGCGCCCCCGTCCGCCAGCAGGTCCACGAGGGTGGCCCGGGCCCGGGCCACCCGTGAACGGACCGTCCCCACCGGGCAGTCGGCGAACTCCGCCGCCTCCTCGTAGGGCAGACCGAGGAGTTGGGTGAGGAGGAACGCCTCACGACGTTCGTCCGGCAGCACGGCCAGCAGGTCGAGCAGCGCCACGCCGTCGTCGAAGCCGGGCAGCCCCCGGGGCTGGGCGAGTTCGACGGCGAGTTGCCAGTCCTGCACGTCGGACAGACGCGGGCGGGTGGCGGCGCGGCGGTAGCTGTCGATCACCGCGCGGCGGGCTATGGACAGCAGCCAGGTGCGGGCCGAGGAGCGGCCCTCGAAGCGGTGCAGGCTGCCGAGCGCCCGCAGGAAGGTGTCCTGCGCGAGGTCGTCGACCGCCTGCGGGTCGGCGCAGAGGTGGGAGACGTAGCGCAGGACGTCACGGTGCAGGGCGCGCACGAGATGGTCGACGGCGACGGAGTCGCCGTGGCGGGCGGCGAGCGCCCAGTTGGTCAGCGACTCGTCGCTCGACTCGGTCGTGTCGCGGTCTCTCGCCGCGCGCTCCGTCGTGTCGGGCGCGGGCAGGGCAGGAGTGATCACCTGGAGTCCTTCTCGGTCATCCGTGAATCCGTGAAAGGGGACCGGCCGCCCTGCGGCGCCTGGAGACGGCGCGGGGGTACGGCCGGAGGCCCGAAGCACGCAGGAGCGGCCCCGGGGTACCGGCTGTCGTCAGACGACAGCGGTCCCCGGCGGCGGACCCCGAGAGGTGATCGCGTGAACGAGAAGGAGCAGCCGCGGCGCCCGCTCGGAACGGGGGCGGCACGGCCGGAGCCGCGGACGGTGCGGCGGAACGGGGAGCGCGAGCAGCAGTCGTAGCGGAGCGACCAGTCGTCCGGCTACGGCCCGCAGGACGCGGAACGCGGCCCGCTCGCCGTGCGCCAGCCACAGGCCGCAGAGCAGGGCGGCGAGGAGGTGGGCGGTGAGCATCCCGGGCGAGGAGGTGCCGGTGGTGGTGACCGACATATGGCCCATATCCATGGAGTCGGTGGCGCTCATATGCATGGAGCCCATGTCGGCCGACCCCATGTTCATGGCTGCCGACTCCCCCGCCATCGCCCCTGTCGCGGGCTTCCCGAAGGCGAACGCCGAGTGGAGGGCGACCTGGGCGGCGACCACGAGGGTCACGACCGTCGGGAGGCCGCGTTCACGGCCCGCCAGGGACCAGCCGGCGATACCGGTCGCGGCCAGTCCGGCGGCCAGTGCCCACGCCGCCACGTGGTGGCCGGACATCAGGACGTGTGCCAGGGCGGCGAGCACCACGCAGACGGCCGCGAACATCGCGGCCCTCACCGTGCGCGCACACCATCCTGCCCTCATGGCGCCTCATCCTGGCATCCGTACCTGGGTCTCAGCCGTGGGTACGGTATTTTCCGGCGCGGGACTCAGCGGAACGCGGTGGGACGTGACGGTGCTGGGCGCGGCGGAGCGGTCTCACTCCTCGATGACCAGGCCCTTCGCCGCGAGCACCGGGGCGAGGTCGCACATCTCGATCACCGTCCTGCCCGCCCGGTATGCGGCGATGTACCCCGCCTCGGCGTCGACCCGTTCCTGTGAGAGGGCGGCCGCCTCGACCGCGTCCTCGCGGCGGACGACGACCACGCCGTCGGCGTCGGCGCGCATCACGTCACCGGGGCGGACGAGCACCCCTCCGACGGTGATCGGCTCGCACATCGGGCCGACGGTCTCCTTGACCGTGCCCTTGATGCAGACGCTGCGGGAGAACACCGGGAAGCCCAGGGCGCGCAGGTCCTCGGTGTCGCGGACGCCCGTGTCGGTGATCAGACCGGCGAGGCCCTTGGACTGGCAGGCGTTGGCGAGGACGTCGCCGAAGGAGCCCGCCTCCTCGTAGTTGCCGGCGGACACGACCACGACATCGCCGGGCCGGGCGTAGGCGATGGCGGTCTGGAGCATGAGGTTGTCGCGCGGGGCGCACTGCACGGTGAACGCGGGACCGCACAGGGACATCGTGCGGTCGACCGGCTTGATGGCCGAGTCCAGCGCCCCGAGGCGGCCCTGCGCCTCGTGGATGGTGGCCGAGGAGAAGGCACTCAGCTGCTTGACCACGGCGGGTTCCGGGCGGTCGAACTTCGTGCTGACGCGGATCATGATGACCTTTCGGATGGATCAGGCGGAGGGCTCGGCGGGCGCGGCCGTCAGTTCGGCGCACGCCGCCGCGATGCGCTCGCAGGCCTCGGTGAGGACGTCCGTCGACGTCGCGAACGAGATGCGGAAGTAGCCGGGGGCGCCGTACGCGGCTCCGTGGATCACCGCCACCTGCCGGCTGTCGAGGAGGTGCAGGGCGAAGTCCTCGTCGCTCTCGATCCGGGTGCCGGCCGGGGTGAACCGCCCAATCGCCGCCTGGCAGTTGACGAGGAGGTAGAAGCCGCCGTCCGGGACGGTGCAGCTCAGCTGCGGGACGTCGTTGACGAGCTTCACGGTCTCGTCGCGGCGGGCGCGGTAGACGCGCACGGTGTCCCGGACGAAGTCCTGCGGTCCGGTGAGCGCGGCGGCAGCGGCGGCCTGGCTCACGGACGAGGGGCACGAAGAGGTCTGGGACTGGAGGGTGTTGATCGCCGTCACCAGGTCGGCCGGGCCCACCCCGTATCCGATACGCCAACCCGTCATCGCGTACGTCTTGGAGACACCGTTGGTGAGGAACACCCGGTCGGCCAGGCGGGGTTCGACGGCCGCGAGGGACGGGGCCGCCGCGTCGCCGTACCAGATCTCGTCGTAGATCTCGTCGGTGAGGACGCCGACGTGCGGGTGCGCGAGCAACACCTGGGCGAGGGCCTGGAGTTCGGCGGTGGTGTAGGCCGATCCGGTGGGGTTTCCCGGGGTGTTGAGGACGACCCAGCGGGTGTTCTCGGTGATCGCCGCCGTGAGCCGTTCCGGTGTGAGCTTGAAGTCCTCCGCCTCCGGGCAGTCGACGACGACCGGGGTGCCGTCGTTGGCGCGGACCATGTCCGGGTACGACACCCAGTACGGGGCGGGGACGATGACCTCGTCGCCCTCGTCCAAAGTCGCCATCAGGGCGAGGAAGATGACCTGCTTCGCGCCGCCGCCGACGGTGATCCGCGCGTCGGTGACCTCCAGGCCGTGGCGCTCGCGGAGTTTGCCGGTGATCGCGGCGCGCAGGGCCGAAGTGCCGTTCACCGGCGTGTACTTGGTCTCGCCCGCCTCGATGGCCTTGATCGCGGCGGCCTTGACGTGGTCGGGGGTGTCGAAGTCGGGCTCGCCCACGGTCAGGTCGAGGATGGTGAGGCCCTGGCTCTTCAGCTCGCGCACGCGCTGCGCCGCGGCCGTGCTCGGCGAGGGCTTGATACGGCGCAGGCGCTCTGCCGTCTTCACGGTGATCAGCCCTCCCTGCGCTCGAAGTTGAGGCCGCCGGGCACCTGGAAGGTGGGCAGGATCTCGATGTGGCCGATGTTGACGTGCCGGGGCGAGTCGACGGCGAACTCGATGGCGTCGGCGATGTCCTCGGGCTTCAGGGACTCGTAGCCGTCGTAGAACTCGCGCTGGGCGGCCTCCATGTCGCCGAGGAGGCGGCCGAAGATCTCGGTCTCCACGCGGCCGGGGCAGATCTCGCTGACGCGGACGCGGCGGCCGTAGCCGTCGACGCGGAGCTGGCGGGAGAGGGTGTGCACGGCGGCCTTGGTGGCGTGGTAGATCGTGTTGCCGCCGAAGTTGTAGACACCGGCGATGGAGCTGATGTTGACGATGTGGCCGCGGTCGCGCTCGACCATGCCGGGCATCAGCAGCCGGACCAGGTGCAGGACGGCCTGGATGTTGACGGCGATCTGCTCGTCGATGGCGAACTCGTCGGCGGTGAGGATGTTGCCGGTGCGGGAGACGCCCGCGTTGTTGACGAGGACGTCGATCTCCAGTCCGTCGAGGACGGCGGTGAGCGCCTCGGTGTCGGTGATGTCGACGGCGTGCGGGATGCAACCGGTCTCGTCGGCAAGGGTGTTGAGCCGGTCGGCGTTGCGGGCGACGGCGTGGACTTCCAGGCCGCGCTTGGCGAGCCGTTCGACGACCACGGCTCCGATGCCGGTCGACGCTCCGGTGACGAGGGCCGTCCTGTAGTCGGAGATGGGCATGCTGAGGGCTCCTTGCTGTGCGGGGTGGGGGGCTTGTGCGGACGTGCGGGTGCGAGTGCGGGTGCGGGAGTTACGTGGGCGGTCAGGCGTCGCGCAGGGGCAGGTGGGCGCGGTCCGTCACGCGGGACACGGCGAGGAGCGTGCCCAGGGCCGTGATCACGGCGTAGAAGGCGGGCATGTTGACGTTGCCCGTGCGGTCGATGAGGTAGGTCATCAGCAGGGGGGCCGTGCCGCCGAAGAGCGCGGAGGAGACGTTGTAGCCGAGGCCGTAGGCGGAGTAGCGCACCCGGGTCGGGAAGAGTTCGACGAGGAGTATGTGGATGACGCCTGTGTGGCCGGCGAACACAACGGCCATGATGCAGGCGCCGATCACGGCGAGGGCCACGTTGCCGGTGCCGATCAGCAGGTAGCAGGGGATGCCGACGACGGCCATCGCGACGGCGGATCCGGCGAGGACCTTCTTGCGGCCGATGCGGTCGGAGAGGCGGCCCATGTAAGGGATGGCGATACAGATCGCGACCAGGCTGGAGGCGGTGACGAGCAGTCCCTGGACCTTGCCGAAGTGCAGCTCGGTGCTCATGAAGGTGGGCATGTAGCTGAACAGGACGTAGTAACCGGAGCCGTTCATCAGGGGGATGAACAGGGCCAGCAGCATGGCGCGCCGGTGCTCGGCGGAGGCGAACGCCTCCTTGAGCGGGTTCTTGGAGAGGCCGTCCTCTTCTTTCAGGCGGGTGAAGTTGGGGGTGTCGCTGATGCGCTTGCGGATGTAGATGCCGGCGATGCCGAGCGGTACGGCGAGCAGGAACGGGATGCGCCAGCCCCAGGACTCCATGCGCGCGGAGCCGAGTCCGCTGGTCATCGCGGCGGCGACCAGCGTGCCGGTCAGCAGCGCGAGGAACGAGGCGATCTGCGCGTAGCTGGTGTACAGGCCGCGCTTGCCCTCCGGGGCGTGCTCGGCGAGGAAGCTCATCGCGCCGGAGGCCTCGCCGCCGACGGAGAAGCCCTGGGCGACGCGGAGCAGGATCAGCAGGGCGGGTGCGGCGATGCCGATGCTGGCGTAGCTGGGGAGCACGCCGATAGCCGCGGTGGCGGCGCTGATCAGCAGGATGACGAAGACCAGCATCCGCTGCCGGCCGATGCGGTCGCCGAGGTGGCCGCAGATGACGGCGCCGAGGGGGCGGAAGAAGAAGGAGACCGCGTAGCCGAGGAAGACGAGCTGGACGGCGTTGTCGGAGCCGGGGAAGAAGACGGCGGCGAGTGATCCGGCCATGAAGCCGAAGATGCCGTTGTCGTAGAGCTCGGCGAAGATTCCGACGCAGCCCGCGAGGGTGACCTTGCGGGCGGTTCTGGGATCGACCGTGTTGGGGACTGGCTGAGCGGCCACGGTACTCATGGCGTCTCCTGTCTGGGCAGCGGGGTTGGGGAAGGGCGTTGCGGCTCCGTGCGGGTGCTTCCAGCGGGGTGGCGGGGAGCGGGTGGGTGTGTGGGTGGGTGGGTTTTGTGTGCGGGTGGGCTGTGTGCGGGTGGGCTGTGTGCGGGTGGGGAGCGGTTGTGGGTTTTGTGCGGGTCGGTGGGGGCTTGTCGCGCCCGCGCTGCGGAGCCGCAAATGTCACAGCCCCGCGCCCCTTCGTAAGCGGGCCTGTGTTGGAGAGGTGCGGGGGGTCAAGCGCCGACCGGAACTGAAACCGGCGTCGGCGTCGGCAGCCGGGCGTAGTCGGTACCGGACGTCAGACCTCCGCAGGCGCCCGGATGCGTAGGGCCTCGAAAGCCGTGTGGACCCTGGTTCTCAGGGCGTCTATCGCTTGGCGTTGGGCGCGGTGGGCGGTGGTCGCCTGGGTGAGGGTGCGGTGGCGGAAGTGGATGGGCTGGCCGGGGCGGACCTGGCCCAGGGCGGACAGGCCGGTGGCGGTGACCACGGCGAGGACGGGGTAGCCGGCCGTGACGCCTCGGCCGCGGTGCAGGACGAGGAGTTCGTCGCCCGCGGGTACTTCTACGGCGCCGATGGGGACGCCGCGGGAGAGGACCTCGCCCTGGGTGACGCGGCGGGGTACTGCGCCCTGGAGGCGCAGGCCTATGTGGTTGCTTCGCGGGGTGACCGTGAAGGGGGCGTCGAACAGGCGCCGGCCCGTGTCGCCGAACTCGGCCCGGTCGGGGCCGTCGGTGACGTCGATGGTCCAGCTGGTGGGGAACGGGGGGACCGGCGCCTTCAGGCGGAACAGGGGGATGCGGGAGAAGGGGTGGTCGATGGGCGGGCAGGCCGTGCGCAGGGTGAGTTCGTCGCCGGCGCGGAGCGTGGGGCCGAAGCCCAGGATCGTGTCGGGGGCGCAGCTGCCCTGGAGGTAGTCGGCCTCGAACGAGCCGAGTACCGCCAGGTAGACGCGGAGGCCGCGGTGGATGCCGGTGATCCTGACGGTTTCGCCGGCGCGTACCGGGACCGGTTCCCACTGTGGGCGTACGACCCCTTCGACGGTGACCTCGGCGGGGGCGCCTGTCACCGCGATGAGGATGTCGCCGGAGGGGACGCACGCGAAGTCCAGGGCGGTGATCTCCAGCAGCGGAGCGCGGTCGTGGTTGCCGCACAGGACGTTGGCGACGCGTGCCGAGTGCTGGTCGGCGGCTCCGTTGACGGGCAGGCCGTAGCGGGAGCGGCCGACGCGGCCGAGGTCCTGGACGGTGACGATGCCGGCGGTACGGATGGTGAGGGTGTCAGCCATGGCGGACCTCCCGACCCATCAGGTCTGCCGGGTCCGTACAGTCCGCGAGGCTCAAGTCGGCGTACTCGTCCCACTGTTGGGGTTCGATGGGGCGGAAGCGGAAGGTGTCGCCGGGGCGGTACGCGGTGATCGGGTCGCTGTGCAGGTCGAGGACGCGTACCGGGGTGCGGCCGAGCAGTGGCCAGCCGCCTGGTGAGGGCATCGGGCAGATGACCGCCTGTCGTCCGGCTACCGCGACCGAGCCCGCGTCGACCCGGGTGCGGGGGGAGGCGAGGCGCGGTACCGGTTTCGGGAAGGGCGGGCCGTCCGTCATCGGCGCTCCGGCGGGTGCGCCGAGGCAGCGCACGGTGAGGTCGGAACCGGAGTGCAGGGCGATGATCTCGCCCTCGGTCAGGCCGAGTTGGGCGGCGACCTCGGGGAGGTCGGGGCCGTGCTCGCCGCCGTAGACGACGGGGACGACGAAGCGGCGCGGGGGTGTGCTGGGCGCGGGGTGCGGGCCGAGGCGGGCCGCTTCGTGGGCCAGGACGCGGCGGACGGTGTCGTGGTCGGTGGCGGCGCAGTCGAACTCGACGAGCAGGGCGTCGTAGGTGGGCACCACGTCGTGGACGCCGGTGAGTTGGACTTCGTTCAGGGCGTCGGCGAGGGCGTGGACGAGTCGCCAGGCGGGTTCGGCGTCCAGCCCTACGGCCTTGGCGACCAGGGCCGAGTCACCGCAGTCCGCGATGGTCACGTTGGCGTTGGCCTTGCCGTAACTGCCTTGTGCAGTGGGCCCGTTCATGATCGGGCCGTCCGCGAGAGCGCTGTTCATGTCGGTCACCCCTTGCCGCTCAGGACTTTGTCGAGGGAGGTGATCTCGACGCCGGCGGCGAGGAGTTGCTCGCGGATGCGGCCGGCCAGCGCGATGGCGCCGGGGCTGTCCCCGTGCAACAGGACGGTGTCGCAGGCGACTTGGACGTCCGTGCCGTCGACGCTGCGGATGACGCCCTCGGTGACCATGCGCAGGGTGCGCCGGGCGACCTCGTCGGGGTCGTGGATCACGGCGCCGGGCTCGGAGCGGGGCACGAGCGTCCCGTCGGCGCGGTACGCGCGGTCCGCGATGCCGACGATGCCCACGCGCAGGCCACGGGCGCGGGCCGCGTCGGCCAGTTCGCCGTCCTGCGCGAGGACGATCAGCGACTCGTCCAGGGCGGCCACGGCGTCCACGACGGCTCGGGCGTAGTCGGCGCGGACGGCGACGAGGTTGCCGAGGCGGCCGTGCGGGGCGACGTGGTGCACGCGGGTGCCGTGGGCGACGGCGAAGGCCTGGAGGGCGCCGATCTGGTAGAGCACGTCCGTGCGGACCTCGTCCGGCGTGAGGTCCATCGCGCGGCGGCCGAAGCCGACCAGGTCGGGAAAGCTGGGGTGGGCGCCCACGGCGACCTGCTTCTCCACGCACGTCCGCACGGTCGCGTCCATGATGCGGGGATCGCCGGCGTGGAATCCGCAGGCCACGTTGGCGGACGTCAGCAACTCCAGAAGGGCCGCGTCGTCGCCCATCGTGTAGGCGCCGAATCCCTCGCCGAGATCGGCGACGAGATCAACCATGGGAGTCATGACGTCCTCCGGGAGGGAATGCCGGAAAGGGGGAATTCCGGGGCGGGGAATTCTGGATGACAGTTGCCAGCACGTCTTCGTGACACCGGGAACGGAGAATGTTCCGGGGCGGGTGTTCCTGTCTGGATGTTCCGCTCAACTTATTCCGCCGGTCGCGTGATCGCCAATATCCGTTCGGTCTGGCGTTATCGCGAACCGTTATGACTCCCCTCACACCCTCCACTCACCGGGGCTGTGATTCGGGGTGATCCCTCCCTACGATGAGGCTTCGCTCCATCTGGAAGGCCCCGCGCATGGACACCAGGCGTCTCTACTCGTTCATCAAGATCATCGACGCGGGGAGCATCACGCGCGCGGCCGACATCCTGCACATCGCCCAGCCGGCCCTGAGCCAGCAACTGTCCGCCCTGGAGGCACAGTTCGGACAGCAGCTGCTGATCCGCAGCAAGCGCGGGGTCGCCCCGACCGAGGCGGGCCGGGCCCTGTACCTGCACGCCCAGCTCATCCTCCGCCAGGTGGACCTCGCGCAGGCCGCCGTCGACGTCTCCGGCCGGGCGCCGGCCGGCAGCGTCTCGGTGGGCCTCGCTCCATACAGCCTGGGCGCGGCCCTCGCGCTGCCCCTCCTGAAGAGCGTCCGCGAGCGCTACCCGGACATCCTGCTGCACATCAACGAGAACTTCGGCGGTGTGATCAGCGAGGCGATCATGACGGGCCGCATGGACATGGCCTTCATCTACGGCGCCGGGCCGCTGCGGGGTGTCCAGTTCGAGCCCGTCCGTACGGAGGACCTGTATCTGATCGGCGCGCCCGGTGACACGGCGCCGTCGGGGAAGGGCGAGGTGAAGCTGGGGGAGCTCGCGAACCTGCCCCTGCTGCTCCCCAGCCGTATCCACACGATCCGGCAGGTCGTGGACGCCGCCTTCCAGCAGGCCTCGCTCCGGCTGAACGTGGTGGGCGAGGTCGAGTCCGCGCTGACCCTCGTCAACGCCGTGGACGCGGGCATCGGCGCGACGGTCCTGCCGTGGTCGGCGGCCCGGGCCATCCTCGACGTCCGCGAGCTGTCCGTGCGGCGGATCGTGGAGCCCGTCATCACGGTCAAACTGTCCGTGGTGACCTCGGACAACCAGCCGCTCTCGGAGCCCGCGCTGGCCGTGCACGATCTGTTCCTTGAACTGATCGACACCGACAAGAATAAGGACGACCAATAGCGTCACACAAAACCGCTATTTGTTTCCGGTGACCGCCGAGGCTAGCGTTTTCCGAATAATCCGCCCGGCCGGTAATGCATGGCTGCACATGGCTCGTCACTGGAGAAGAACATGAAGAACCGTGTCCTCGTCACCCGTGAAAACCTGCCCGGCGAAGGCCTGGAACGCCTGTCCGAGAGCGTGGAGTTGGTGGCCTGGCCCGGTGCCGGCAAGCCCGATCCCGCCGACCTCGCCGCCATCGCCCGCGGCGTGAGCGGTGTGCTGGCCCTCGGCAACGACCCGGTGGACGCCGCCCTGATGGACGCGGCTGGCCCCTCGCTGCGTGTCGTCGCGCTGGCCAGCATGGGCTTCGACAACGTCGACCGCGCCGCCGCAGCCGAGCGCGGCATCGTCGTCACGCACACGCCCCGCGTGCTCGCGGAGACCACCGCCGACCTCACCTTCGCGCTGATCCTCGCCGCCCGCCGCCGTATCGGCGCGGCGTCCGCGAGCCTGGCGGACGGCTCCTGGGGACTGTTCCGGATGCACGACTATCTCGGCCTGGACGTCCACGGAGCCACCCTCGGCCTGGTCGGCTACGGCCAGATCGGCCGCGCGGTGGCCCGCCGCGCCCACGGTTTCGGGATGCGCGTGATCCACCACGACCCGTACGCGCCCGACGACGACCTGTCGACCTCGGTGGGCCTGCCCGCGCTGCTGGCCGACGCCGACGTGGTGTCCCTGCACGTGCCGCTCACCGACGAGACCCGCCATCTGATCTCGGCCCGCGAACTGGCCGCGATGAAGCCCACGGCCACACTGGTCAGCACCTCGCGCGGCGGAGTCGTGGATGAAGAGGCCTTGTTGGACGCCGTCCGTGAAGGGCGGCTGCACTCCGCCGGGCTCGACGTCTTCGAACGGGAACCGATGGGAACGGAGTTGTCCCCGCTGGTGGCCGAGCCGAACATCGTCACGCTGCCGCACATCGGGTCGGCGACCGAGGCGACCCGGGCCGCGATGGTCGACCTGGCGGTGGACAACATCCTGGACGTGCTGGCCGAACGGCCCGCCCGTACGCCCCTGCCCGGCAGTTCGGCGGTCGCGGGCACGCCCGTCGGCAACTGACCGCTCACCCCGCCTGGGTGCTGGTGAGACCGGCCCACTGCAACAGGAACCGCAGCGCCTCCTGCGAGGGCGAGTCCGGTGGCGCCGTGTACGCGACGAGGAACTGCTCCGGGTGCGTGTCGACGGTGAACTGCTGGACGTCCAGGGTGAGTTCACCGGCGACCGGATGGACGTACGTCTTGGTGAGTTGCCGCGGTCCCCGTACCTGATGTTCGGCCCACCACATGCGGAAGTCCGGGTCGCGCGCGCCGAGTTCACCGATCAGGGCGTCCAGCGCGGGCTCGTGCGGAGTGCGGCCCGCCTCCATGCGCAGGACGGCGACGCACTCACGGGCGGCCCGGGGCCAGTCCGCGTACAGCGCGCGGAAGTCGGCGTCGAGGAAGGTGAGCCGGATCAGGTTGCGCTCGGCCGGGGGCAGGGCGCCGAAGTCGGCGAGCAGGGCGGTGGCCGCGCGGTTCCACGCGAGGACGTCCATGCCGCGGTGCAGCACCATCGCGGGGACGTCGTGCATGGTGTCCAGCAACTGCCGTAGCCGCGGGGCGACTTCGGAACGTACGGGCGGCCGGCCGGAGCCTCCCGGCGCGACCTCGGCCAGCGTGAAGAGGTAGGCGCGCTCGTCCGCGGCGAGGTGCAGCGCGTCGGCCAGTGCGTCCAGGACGGCGCGGGAGCCCCTGCGGGTGCGGCCCTGTTCCAGGCGGACGATGTAGTCGACGCTCACGTGCGCGAGATACGCCAGTTCCTCCCTGCGCAGCCCGGGGACGCGCCGCAGCCGGCCGTCGTCGGGGAAGCCCGCCCGCTGCGGGTCGCGGTCCGCGCGGCGGGCGCGCAGGAAGTCGCCCAGTTCGTTGCCGGAGGGGCCGGCGGGGCCAGAGGGGGGCGCCGCTTCACGGTCTGCCATGTCTCCAGTGTCCTCGGGTCGGCGGGGGCGTGCCTGGTACAGAACCGCATAGGCAGAGCCGTCCCTGGTGGCGCGGGGCGGGGTGGCGTGACGGTGGGGGCATGGCCGTACACCGGCCTCCCTCTCCTCACCTCCGACTGGAGTGCACCCCATGCGTACCGATGTCACCTTCCTCAGCGCCGGCCTGAAGCTCGCCGGTCATCTCTACACCCCGGACTGGGAGACGCCGGGGGTGCCGCGTCCCGCGATCGTGGTCGGGCATCCCGGCACCGGGGTGAAGGAACAGGCCTCCGGTCTGTACGCCCGCCGGCTGGCCGAGCGCGGGTTCGTCACGCTCGCCTTCGACGCCGCCCACCAGGGTGAGAGCGAGGGCGAGCCGCGCGCTCTGGAGGATCCGGGGCAGCGGGTCGAGGACCTCAAGGCCGCTGTCTCCTTCCTCGGCACCCTCGACGGGGTCGACCCCGGCCGCATCGGGGCGCTCGGCATCTGTGCCTCCGGCGGGTACGCCCTGGCGGCGACCGCGACCGACCCGCGCATCCGGGCCGTGGGCGCGGTCAGCGCCGTAGACATGTCACGGCAGTTCCGGCTCGGTGCGGACGGCGCGCAGGACCCGGCCGTCGTGGCAGGCATGCTGGCCGCCGCCTCCGCGGCCCGTACCGCCGAGGCCGGTGGCGCGGACGTCCAGCGTTTCCCGGTCTTCCCCGCCACCGAGGAGGAGGCGCGCGCGGGCGGCCCACATGTCTACGAGGGCTGGGAGTACTACCGCACTCCGCGCGCCCAGCACCCCCGCTCGGCCAAGGCGCTGACCTGGACGAGCGTGGACCGCATCGCCGCCTTCGACACGTTCGCGTCCGTCGCGCTGATCGCGCCGCGGCCGCTGCTGCTGATCGTCGGGCGTGCCGCGGTGACGTCCTGGATGAGCGTGGAGGCGTTCCAAAAGGTGTACGGGCCAAAGGAGTTGGCGTGGATCGAGGGCGCTTCGCACGTCGATCTCTATGACAAGGACGCGTACGTCACGCCCGCCGTGGAGAAGCTGGACGGCTTCTTCGCCGCTCACCTGGCGGCGTGATCCAACAGACAGGAAAAACTGCACAAGTAACTTGGCAAAGTTACTTGTGCAGTTTTACGTTGGGGGCATGACCACGAACCCCGGGCCGCAGCAGTACGTCGCGGCCGCGCAGCGGCTGAACGACGCGATCACCCGGCTGCGCGCACGGCTGCGGGCGGAATCGGGGCAGCATGCGACCGGTCTGACCCTCACGCAGCTCGGCGTGCTGGCGAGCGTCGTGCGGGAGGGGCCCGTCACCGCGGCGCGGCTGGCCGCGCTGGAGCGGGTCAGCGCGCAGTCCATCGCGCAGAGCCTGGCGGTGCTCAAGGCCGCCGGACTGGTCCGCGGCGAGCCCGACGCGCGGGACGGCCGCAAGAAGCTGATGAGCGCCGACCCGTCCGCGACCGAACTGGTCGAGAAGCTGCTCGCGGGGCGCGCCACCTTCCTGGCGCGGGCCATCGACCAGTTGATCGCCCCGGACGAGCGCGAGGACGTAGAGAAGGCCATCGAGTTGCTGGAACGCCTCGCCACGACCGAGCTGCACGACGGCGGCATATGAGGACCGGCACCGCCCCTGTGAGGACCGGCACCGCCCTTATGGGGACCGGCATATGAGGACCGGCACCGGTAAGGCCGCCGGCCCGGCGCGTGGTCTCTCGCGCAGGCCCTTCGCCTGGACCTTCACGACCCCGCTCTATGTGGGCGCCGGGCTCAACCCGGTCAACAGTTCCATCATCGCGACCGCGCTGGTGCCGATCGCCACCGAGCTGCATGTCGCGGTCGGCAGCACCGCCGTACTCGTCTCCTCGCTCTATCTGGCCAGCGCCGTGGCGCAGCCCACCGCGGGCAAGCTCGCGGAGGTGCTCGGCGCGCGCCGGGTCTTCCTCTCCGGCATCGTGCTGGTGCTGCTCGGCGGTGTCGTCGGCGGCCTCGGCCAGAACCTGGCGATGCTGACCGTGGCCCGGGTCCTGGTCGGCATCGGCACCTCGGCCGCGTTCCCCTGCGCGATGGTGCTGATCCGGCGCCGCGCCCAGGACGCCGGGCTGGACGCCCCGCCGGGCGGAGTGCTCGGTGGGATCGCGATCGCGGGCATGGCCACCGCCGCCGTGGGCCCGCCGATCGGCGGACTGCTGGTGGGCGCCGCGGGCTGGCGCTGGGCGTTCCTGATCAACATCCCGGTGACCCTGGTCGCGATGGTGATGGCCGTGCGCTGGCTGCCCGAGGACCTGGCGCTGGAGCGCGGGGACAACGGTTTCCGCAGGGTCGCCGACCGGATCGACCTGCCCGGCATCCTCGGTTTCGCCGTGTCGATGAGCGCGCTGGTCATCTTCCTGACGGGACTCCCCCGCCTCGGGTGGACCGCGCTCGCCGTCTTCGTCCTGGCCGCCGTGCCCACGGTCCGGTGGGAGCTGCGCAGGCCGGGACCGTTCTTCGACTTCCGCGGGCTCGCCGCCAACGGCGCCCTCACCCGGACCTATCTGCGCCAGGCGCTCTCCCTGCTCGGCACGTACACCCTGATGTACGGCGTGACGCAGTGGATGGAGGCCGCGCACGGCTTCTCCACCGTGACGGCGGGACTCCTGCTGCTGCCGATGGGCGCCGTCTCCGCGCTCCTCTCGCACCCGCTCGCCCGCCGCAACCTGATCCGCGGCCCGCTGGTCGTCTCGGCGGTGTCCATGCTGATCGGCTCGGCCGGGATCATGCTGCTCACCTCGCACAGCCCGGCGATCGCGATCGTGCTGGTGTCCCTGGTCTTCGGCGTCGCCTCGGCGACCACGACCGTCGGCAACCAGACTGCCCTCTACCTGGAGGCGCCGCCGGACCGGATAGGCACCGCCTCCGGGCTGTTCCGGACCTTCGGCTACCTCGGCACGATCACCTCCGCCGTGATCGGCGGCATCGTCTTCCGCGCCGGCGTGAGCGACCACGGCCTGCACATCCTCGGCCTCGTCCTGGTCGGCGCGGGCCTCACGGTCCTCCTCCTGACCGTCCTGGACCGCCGCCTGATGGGCCGCGGCACCAAGACCACCTGACCCCCGGCAAGAACCCCACCAAGGAGAACCCCGCGTGAGCACCCCCTCCCTCCCCACGATCACCCCCGAGCGCACCGCCCTGCTGGTCATGGACTTCCAGAACGGGATCGTCCCCATCGCCCCCGACTCCGACGCCCTCGTCGAGCGGGTCAAGGACACCATCGCGTACGTCCGTGCCGCCGGCGGCGCCATCGGCTACGTCCGCGTCGCCTTCACCGAGGACGACTGGGCGGCGGTCCCCGAGACCAACAAGTCCTTCAGCGCGGTCGCCGCGGCGAAGATGCTGCACCACGAGGACGACGCCACCCGGATCGACGCGCGGATCACGCCGGAGGACGGCGACATCGTCGTCCGCAAGATCCGCTACGGCTCGGGCTCGACCACCGATCTCCACGAGCAGTTGAGCGACCGCGGCATCGACACCCTGGTGCTCGCCGGCATCAGCACCAGCGGGGTCGTCCTGTCCACCGTCATCGACGCCGCCGACCGCGACTACCGTGTCTTCGTCCTGTCCGACGGCGTCGCCGACCCCGACGCCGACACCCACCGGGTGCTGGTCGAGAAGGTGTTCCCGTCCCGGGCCCACGTCATCGACACCACCGGTCTACGGCAGCTGCTGCGCTCCGCCTGACAACGCGCTCACGCCGGTGCCCCGGGGAAGACCACCCGCAGCTTCTGCACCCGTCCGCCGCGCCGGAACATCAGCCAGGCCAGGGTGGGCGGGCAGGGGTTCAGGACGCCGGCCGGGGTGACGGCGTCCATCTCCCAGATGGCGATGTCGCGGCTGGCCACGACATGGCGCAGGCGCTGGGTCACTCCTTTGTCCCGGGTGCTCCGCATCGCCGGGAAGGGGTGGCGGCGTCCGCCGTCCTTGTTGAGGACACCGACCAGTTCGGTCTCCGCCGGCCACAACTCCAGGATCTCCGAGGGCAGTTGGCCGCGCATGGCGCCGTCCAGCGTGACCTCGGCCTCCTGCCGGCTGTCCTCGATGAGCGCGGAGGCGTCGTCGTGGCCGCCGGCCGCGGTCGAGAGCAGCACCTTGGCCATCTTCGCCCGGGCCTGGTTGAGCCGGCTGCGCACGGTGCCGACCGGTACCTCGCAGGCCTCGGCGATCTCCTGGTACGAGGTGATCCCGCTGAAGTGCCGCAGCATCAGCACCAGCCGCTGCTGCTGCGGCAGTTCCTCCACCGCGTCCCAGATCCAGTCCCGCATCGCGTGCTGCTCAATGAACCGCTCCGGGTGCGAGGGCTCGTCGTCCCGCACCCGCAACTGCTCCAGCCCGTCGAGTCCGGGCAGCTCCCGGACGGACCGCAACCGCATCCGGGCGGCGTTGCGCACGATCGCCCGCAACCACGCCCCGACGGCCGCGGGTTCCCGTACGTCACCGATGCGCCGCAGCGCGGTCAGCGCGGCGTCCTGCACCGCGTCCTCGGCATCGGGGCCGTAGCCGAGCAGGCTCAACGCGACCGCGCGCATGGGTGCCTGATGGCGCGTCAGCAGCATCCCCAGGGCGCCGGACTCGCCGGCCTGGGCCCTGAGGGTGAGTTCCTCATCCGTGGGGTGGTCGAGGGACACCATGAAGCCTCCATGCGCACACATCACAAGCCCCGGGCCGCTACGGAGAGTTGGGCTCGCGCTCCGCGGACCCCACTTCTCCCACCCGCCGATGAACAGGAGATGGACCCCACGTGTCGGACCGAGGGGCCCCTTGTCGAGGAAGATACGCCGCTACGGCTCCTCGTCGGGCCCCCTCGACCGGATCGGTCAACTCGCCCCTGCATCAGGCCTGTTCGGCGGGTCAGGCCTGTTCGGCGGGCTCGGGCAGCCAGCTGCCGTGGAACCCGGACGGGACCGGGTACGGCAGTTCCACGATCGCCTGCACGGAGAGGTCACCGGCGTCGAGGACGAGCAGCTCGCCCGCCGCGCCGTCGTCGTCCGAGACGAGCGACAGGAGCCAGCCCGCGTCCTCGTCGGTGCCGTCGGACGCCGGTACGAAGACGGCCTCGCCGGAGTAGCGGCTGCCGGGCGTCTTGTGGACGTCACCGGTCTGGCGCTCCAGGTCGTGCTTGGCGATGCCGTCGCCGTTGACCGTGTAGAGGTAGCGGTTCCGCCGTCCGGTGAGGGTCTCGTTGTGGGTGGGGAACTCGGCCTCGCGGTCGTCCAGTTGGGACTCGAAGACCCGGCCGGCCACCGGGTCCAGGATCCACCGGTACAGGACGGAGGGGGCCTGGGTGTGCCCCGGTTCGCGCACCCCGACCTGGCCGTTCGGCACACTCGGCGCGCTCGGACCGGTGGGTCCGCCGATGTCGCCCCAGACCTTCCGGAAACCGGCGTCGTCGTAGCGCACCGCGTCCAGCACCACACGCCCCTGCGCGTCCTCATAGGCGTTGCCCACATGGAAGACGTAGCAGGGATCGACGTCGAACCACTGCACATCGGTGGACCCGTGCTCACGGGACATGATCCCGATCCGCGCGCCGTACGCGTCGGCCCACCGGTACGGCATTCCGCCGCGGCCGGCCAGGGTGTGGTCGAAGACGACGGGCAGGTCCATCCACACGATGTGGTTCTCGGTGATGGCGAAGTCGTGCATCATCGTCGGCCCCGGCACGTCGATCGGCCGGCTGTCGAGCAACTCGCCCTCCGGGGTGACCCGGTGGTAGGTGAGGTAGGGCGGCGCGAACCCGGTCCCGAACAGGTGCAGTTCACCGGTGACCGGGTCCTCCTTGGGGTGCGCGGTCATCGCGGTGGTCAGCTTCCCGCCGAAGTCGTACGGGCCGACGGTTTCCAGTTCCGGGGTGACCCAGTAGGGCAGGCCCACCTCGCACAGGGCGAGGACGGTGTCGGCGTGCCGGATCACATGGGTGTTGGCGGGCACCGCGGCGAGGTCGACGCTGAAGTCCTCGCGGACGAAGGGGTGCCCCTCCAACTCCCTCGTCCTGACCCACCTGTTGCGGTACCACTCGGCACGGCCGCCGCGCAGCCGGACGCCGTGCAGCATGCCGGGACCGGTGAACCAGTGGCCCCGGTCCTCGCCGGGCAGCGGGTTGGGGCCGTTGCGCAGATAGCGGCCGTCCAGGTCGGGCGGCAGGGTGCCCCGCACGGTGAGTTCGGCGGCGGTGTACTCCTCGGGGACCGGCGCGAAGCGGCCCTGGAGGTAGAGGGGAACGGGTGTCTCGTTCGTCATGCTGTTTTCCTTCAAGAGGTCATAGGGGTAGGGCGAGTTGGACGCGCCGGAGGTCGGACGGGCCGGGCAGGTCGGACGGGCCGGGCAGGTCGGACGGGCCGGCGAGGCCGTCGTACGCGCGAACTGCCGTTGTCCCGGCCGGAGTCGGGCGCGGCGGCGGACACCGATGGCGCGTGTCCGCCGCCGCGCTGGTGGCGGCCGTGCTGAGCGCCGCGGCCGTCACGGCTGTCGGCGGAGAAGGCTCACGCGGTGGTGCCGGACGCCGCCCTCTTGATGAACGCGGCGACCTCGGCGGGCTTGGACACGTACACGGCGTGGCTGCCGCCGGTCTCGGCCACGGTCGCTCCGGCCCGCTCGGCCATGAGGCGCTGGGCGGGCGGCGGGATCATGCGGTCGTCGGTGGCGACGAGGTAGAAGCTCGGCCTGGTCTGCCAGGCGGGCTCGGTGACCGCGCCCGCCAACGCCTCCACGCCCCACGGCACTTGGGAGTCCGCGAGGAACTGGGCGTCGGCGGCGGGCAGATCACCGGCGAAGGACGCGGCGAACTTCTCCCGGTCGAGGAAGAGGAACCCGTCGACGGGCGGCAGGATCGGCGGGACGGGTGCGCCGGGCGGCGGGTCGGCGATGAGGGTGTTCACCGACTCACCCTTGTCGGGCGCGAACGCCGCGATGTACACGAGCGCCGACACGTTCTCGTGGGTGCCGGCCTCGGAGATCACCGCGCCGCCGTAGGAGTGTCCGACGAGTACGGTCGGGCCGTCCTGGGCGTCGAGGACCCGTTTGGTCGTGGCGACGTCGCCCTCGAGCGACAGTGTGGGGTTCTGGACGACGCTCACGTGGTGGCCGTCGGCGCGGAGCGCGTCGTAGACGCCCCGCCAGCCCGATCCGTCGACGAATCCGCCGTGCACGAGAACGATGTTCTTTGCGATGCTCACGATGCGCCAACTCCTTTGTGGGGTGAGTGCTTTGGTGCCGATGTGGGGTGCGTGCTCCGGTGCCGGGAGGTCAGGGAAGTCGCGGGACGGGTACGGCCGTCACTGGACGGCCCGCACCGACGGCTGGGTCTCCCCGGGTGCCTGCGCCAGGGCCATGAGGCGCGCCTGGACACGGGCGGGATAGACCTTCGTGTAGACGGCGGGGGCGACCAGTCCGACGACGTGGGCGGTGATGCCCACCCAGGCCGGGGCGTCCACCGCGCCCGCGACGGCCAGGCTGACGGCGATGAAGGTGAAGCCGGCTCCCCAGGCGCTGGTGATGTAGTTGTTGACCTGGAGGAACCCCGGCGTGTCCCAGTACTCGCGGGGGGTCTGCCGCTTGGCGATCCCCAGCGTGAAGGGGCTCCAGACCACCAGGCTCCCCCACGCGGTGGCGGCCAGCCAGACGAACGAGATGACGTCGGTGTGGCCGGCCAGCGAGGAGTCCGGCCGGGCGACGGAGACGGCGCCGATCACGACGAAGTACGCGAGGGTGCTGATCTCCAGGACCAGCGCGTCGAAGCCGATCCCGCGCCGACGGTCGTTCAGCATCATCAGCAGCCCCGTGACGAGACCGCCGAGCGCGCCCCAGCGCCAGTCGAAGGACGAGAGGACGCCGGCGACGATCCAGGGGGCGAATCCGGGCAGATAAGCCAACATTGGTTGTTTCCTCGGTGGAGGGTAGTGGACGCCGACTAGATGCACGGCGGCCCACGGAGTTCGAACCTTGCAATGTGACGCTCGTCACGCGGCCGGTGCACGCTCGCCACCATTAAGCGGATGAATCTATCCGCTTAATGTAGGGTGGTGAGCATGACCTGTCGAGAGGAGGTCCGATGTCACGCAAGATCTGGCTGCCGCTGGGAGCCGCCGTCCTGGTGCTGAACGCGGTGCAGTGGGTGGTGTCCGAGGCGGTCGCCGCGGGCGCCTGGACCACCCCGGCCTACAGCTACGCCACGAACTACATCAGCGACCTGGGCGTCACGGGCTGCGGCACGAAGTTCCAGGGCCGCACCATCTGTTCGCCGGATCACACGCTGATGAACACGTCGTTCGTCGTCCAGGGCATCCTGTTCGCCGCCGGGGTGATCCTGCTGGCGGTCCCCCTGCTCACGGGCCGCGCGCGCCGCGTCGTGATCGCCCTCGCGGGCGCGCACACGGTGGGCTTCCTGCTGATCGGCGTGTTCCACGGCTCCGCGAACGGCCCGGGCTACGGCCTGGCGCTGCACGTCGGGGGCGCGTCGGTCGCCATCCTGTGCGCGAACACGATCGTGATCATGGCGGGCTCGCTGCGGAGCCTCCAACTGCCGTACGCGTACCGCGTGTTCAGCGTCGCGGTCGGCACGCTGGGCCTGCTGAGCGAGGCGGGCGTGGGCGTCTCGACGAGCACCGCCGGCATCTTCGAGCGGGGCGGTGTCTATTCGTGGCTGCTGTGGAGCGTCGTGACGGGCGTGTCCCTCCTGGTCAGCCAGGTGCGCCGGCCCGCCGGGGCGAAGATGCCGGAGAATGTCCCGGCGTGACCTCCGATACGCACCGCCCGCTGCGAGCGGACGCGGAACGAAACCGCCGCCTGATCATGACGACGGCCGACCGCCTGTTCGCCCGGCGGGGGGCCACGGTCCCCCTCAACGAGATCGCCCGCGAGGCGGGTATCGGCGTAGGCACGGTCTACCGCCGCTTCCCGGACCTCCAGTCCCTGGTGGACGCCCTGTTCACGGAGCGCTTCGCGGTGTTCCTGGACCTGGCGGCCACAGCCGCGGAACTGCCGGACCCGGCCCAGGCGCTACGGCACTACCTGCTGGCGGCGGCACGGTGGCGGTCCGAGGACCGCGCCCTGGAGGTCATCCTGGCCAACGCGAGCGTCGACACGGGCCCCGTCGCCCGCACCCGCGACCAACTGGGCCGCCTCGTGGACGGCCTCGCGGAACGAGCGGTGCGTGCGGGCGCGGTCCGCGAGGACTTCGCCAGCGCCGACGTGTATGCCTTCCTCTACATGATCGGCGCGGTCGCCGACCGCACGCACGACGTCGCCCCGGACGCCTGGCGCCGGTACGCGGAGGTGCTGATGGTGGGGTTCGGCCTGGCGGGGGCGACCGTGGACCGTACGTCGGCGTTGACGGACGAGCAGTTGCTGGACAGCTGGCCGAAGCCGTTGGGCGGGCAGGGGTAGCGCACCGGGGAAGCCTCCGTCGAGCGTCCGTGGCAGCCGGTGCGGGGACGCCCACGTGCGCGGGACGGACGACATCACGTGGCGGGGCAGGGCGGGGCGAAGTCCGCCGTAGGGAAGTACCGTGCCCATTCGGGCCTGGTGATGCGTGGGTACGCGCTGGCGCAGACCCGGGCGGCGACGCTGTCCAGGCGGGTGTCCCACAGCCGGACGGTGAAGTCGTTGCCCCCGGTGGCCAGGGTGTCGCCGTGCGGGCCGAACGCCACGGCCGGTACCTGACTCGCGTGGCCGGTGAGGACGGTGGGCGCGGCCGTACCCCGCACGTCCCACAGCAGGATCTTGCCGTCCGCTGCGCCGACCGCCAGTCGACGGCCGTCCGCGGAGAAGGCCAGCGCGTAGAGCCAGGAGCCGGACGCCCGCAGCCGCCGTACCGCCTTGCGCGGGCGGCCGTTGTCGCCGACGTCGATCAGCCAGACCGTCCGGTCCGGCCGGTGGACCGCGGCCAGGCTCCGGTCGTCGGGGCTGAACATGCCGTCGGTCAGCGGGGCGGAACGGTACGGGGACGGAAGTTCGCGGGGGCTGCGCGGCTCGCCGATGTCCCAGAACCGCAGCGACCCGGACTCCCCCGTGCTCGTCACCAGCGTGCGGCCGTCGGGCCGGAACGACATCATCGTGACGCCCGGCCCGCCCCGGACGATCCGGCTCAGGGGCCGGGGATCGCGCGGATCGGTCAAGTCCCATAGCCCGGCGCCTTGTTGTGCCCACACGGCCAGCACATGGCCGTCGGGCCCGAACCCGGCGCCGGCGACCTCACCGGCGTGGCACGGGAGGATCGACGTGAGCCGCGGTCTTCGCGGTTCGGTCACGTCCCAGACGCGTACGGTCGTGTCCTCGGCGGCGGTGACGAGGGTGCGCCCGTCCGGACTGAAGGCCACGGAGCGGACGAACCCGGTGTGCCCGCGCAGGACCGCCAGCGGCCACAGGGCCCGGCCGCCGGTGACCTGCCACAGCCGTGCGGTGCCGTCCCAGCTGCCGCTGGCGAGTACGCGGCCGCCAGGTGCGAACGCGACGGACGTGACCACGTCGTCGTGGGTCCCCAGCGACAGGTCCCGCCGGTCCAGCAGCCGGTCGGAGTCGGCGAGCACGCGGCCGTCCGGGCTGAACGCGGCCTGGTAGGCCCCGCCGGGAACCGTGCTGACGTGCCTGGGGTGTGCCGGGTCGGTGATGTCCCAGAAGAGGGTGGAGCCGCCGATCGAGGCGAGTGTCCGGCCGTCGGGGTCGAACGCCACCGACCAGACGATCGCGGGATGGCCGAGCAGGACGGCCGGTGGTGGTGTCCGCCGGCCGCTGCCCAGGCGCCAGACCCGTGCGGTGTGATCCCAGCTGCCGGTCGCCACGGTCCGGCCGTCCGGAGCGAACGCCACCGAGGTCACCGTGTCGGTGTGTCCGCGCAGCACGTCGAGCCGGCGGGGACGCGCGGGCTCGGTGACGTCCCACAGCCGGGCGGTGGTGTCGCCGGTGGTCGCCAGGGTGTGGCCGTCCGGGCTGAACGCCGCCGAAGTGACCGCGGCGGTATGGCCGTTGAGAGTGGCCAGCCGCCGCGGATGCCGGGGATCCGTCACGTTCCACAGCCGCGTCGTGCCGTCGGTGTGACCAGTGGCGACGACGTCCCCGTCGGGCCGGAACGCCACCCATGTCGGCGCGGCCCGCTGTTCCGGCAGGGTGCTCAGCTCGACGGGCGCCCGCCGGTCCACCACGTCCCACAGCCGCACCGCCCCCTCGCTCGCCGCCGCCAGGACGCGACCGCCCTGCCCGAACGCGACCGACCACAGCCTCAAGGGCTCGTGCAGGACCGCCAGTTGGACGGGACGGTGGGCGTTGCCGACGTCCCACAGGCGGACCGTGCGGTCCCAACTCGCCGTCGCCAGAACCGTGCCGCGCGGAGCGAAGGAGATCGAGACCACGTCGGAGGTGTGCCCGGTGAGCCGGCTCGTGTACGGCGTCGCGCCGCTGCTCATGAGCTGATCGCGGACATCGGCCGTGGGCGCCAGCCGGTACGCGGCGAGGTTCAGCTGCGCGGCGAGCGCGGGGTCGTGCCGCCGTACCTCGGCCGCGTCCGTGGCGGCCTTCCGTGCGACGGCCACATTGCGCTGCTGGACGGCCGAGTTGCGCGAGCCGACGGCCAGTACGCCCGCGCCGACCGCGGTGACCATCAGGACGGTGAGCAGCGTCACGAGCTGCCGCAGGCGGACGGTCCGTCGTCTGACCGCCGCCGTCTCGCCGGCCTGCGCGTCCCTGCTCGCGGCGAGGAAGCTCCGTTCCCTGGACGTCAGCCGGTCGCCGTCCGCGGCGGCCAGGTCCAGTGCCGCGGCGAGGCGGGCCCCTCGCCACACGGCGTGCGGGTCGCGGCCCTGCGCCTCCCAGCCGGCGGTCGCGTCGGTCAGCTGCCGGTGCAGGAGCAGCCGCTCCCGGTCCTCGGTCAGCCAGCCGCGCAGCCTCGGCCAGCACCGGATGATCGCCTCGTGGGTGATCTCCACACAGCTCTCGTCCAGCGTCACCAGCCGTTGCCTGGCGAGGGATTCGAGGACGAAGGCGGTGTCGGGGCCCGGGTCCAGCTCGTCCGGGGTGATGCGGCGTCGGGTGTCCTCGGTGCCGTCGCCGAGGGCCGTCAGCCGCAGGAACAGCGATCTGGCGATGGTCTGCTGCACCGGGGACAAGGCCCGGTAGGCGGTCTCGGCGGTCCGCGCGAGCGCGTGCTGGATGCCACCGGCCGCCAGGTACCCGTCCAGGGTCAGACGGTTGCCGCTGCGGCGGCGCCAGGTCTCCACCATCGCGTGCGAGACCAGCGGCAACGCGCCTGGCTGGCCGGTGGCGTCCGCGACCACCGCCGCCAGCAGCGGGCCGGTCACCGTGCAGCCGGCGAGCCCGGCCGGCCGGGTGATCGCCTCGCGCAGTTCCTGGCTGCTCATCGGGCCGACGGCGAGCTGCGCGTCGCGCATCGCCTCGACCAGCCGGGGATCCTGGACGCAGTGGCCGTAGAAATCGGCGCGCACGCCGAGCACCACCCGGGTCCGGCTGGTCCTCGCGGTGGTGGCGGCGGTCAACAGGCCGATGAACGCGTCCCGTTCGGCCCGGTCCCGGCAGAGGGTGAAGACCTCCTCGAACTGGTCGGCCACGATCAGGGTGTCGACGTCCGGCGCACGGTCGGGCGTGGCCTGCCGGATCCGCAGGTGCAGCGCCTCGGGGTCGGCGCGCAGCTCGGTCAGCAGCGCGCCGGGGGCCTCTCCCGTCAGCGCGGCCAGTCGGACCGCGAGCTCTTCCACCGGATGGGGGCCCGGCGTGAGGAGCATCGCCTGCCACCCCGCTGCCCGCGCCCGGGCGACGAGCCCCGCCCGCAGCAGCGAGGACTTCCCCGATCCGGACGGCCCGAAGACCGCCAGGAACCGGCGGTCGCGCACGCGCGCGAGCACCTCGTCGGTCAGCCGCTCCCGCCCGAAGAACCGGTCGGCGTCCTCCGGCTGGAACGCCGACAGCCCCGCGTACGGCGTGCTCTTCCCGCTGGATTCCCCGGGCCCCTCACCCTGCGCGTCGGCGGCGAGCTCGGCGGCGACCGCGTGCCAGCGGGACTCCCATACGCGGCGGTCGCCCTGGCGTGCCTCGACATAGGCGAGCGTGACGCTGAGGCTCGGAAACGCGCGTCCGCCCGCGGCGTCGGACAGTGTCGTGGACGAGTAGTGCGCCCTCTTGGCCATCGTCCGGTAGGGCGGCCGTCCCGCCGCCTCGCGCAGCTTCCGCAGGTCGGCCGCGAAGCGCGTCAGCGGACCGGTGTCCAGGTCAAGCGGCCGTTCGGCGCGTGGCATGCCCTTCCTCCCCCGTGCCTCTCGGCAGCCGTACCGCCCGGTGGTTGTCCGGCGGTTGATGTCCGGCGGCGCCGGCCCGGCGCCGGACAACGCCCGGCCGGTAGCCATGGGGCAGCGCAACCGCGCACCGGCTCTGTGGTGGGACGACATGAAGGCTGCGAAACGACTGGTGCCGCTGCTGGCGGCGATCGGGCTCGCGCTCGGCGGTGCCGTGACGGCACCGCCGGCACACGCCGCGGCACCGCTGCTCAAGTCCGACCTGAACGGGAGGTGCGCCGACATCTTCATGTTCCACAACGAGAACGGCGCCTCCACCGTGACGTGGGACTGCACCGGCAACACCAACCAGCAGTGGAGCTGGGACGGCGAGCAGATCCGTTCGGGCATGAACGGGAAGTGTCTGGAGATCTACGCGTTCAATCCCGGTGACCAGGGATCGGTGAGCACGTGGGACTGCACCGGCGGCACCAACCAGAAGTGGTACCGCGACGGCGGCGCGATCCGCAGCCGGATGAACGGCAAGTGCCTCGACATCCTGGCCGGCCGGCCTGAGAACGGCCAGCTCCTGGTGAGCTGGAGCTGCAACGGAGCGAGGAGTCAGAGCTGGGACTTCTGAACCGCGGCCCGGCCCGGCACACGATGTGCCGGGCCGGGCCGCGGTCACGCACGCGCGTGGATCGCGCACCACGGCCCGACGAGCCAACCCCCACCTCCACGACTGCCCCCGGACGGAAGGACGTCCGACTGGGACGAGACTCGCGCACCGCGGCCGACGGCCGGGACGGAACGGCCCGCCGTCACCCGGACGGGGCACCGGGCCCTGTCACACCAGACGCCGGATCTCCCCGCGCACCCGGTAGAAGCCACCCGAGGTGGAATGCAACGCGTCCACGACATAACGCGCGCCGGGCTCACGTATCGCACGCGGGAACTGGACGTTCCACCCCCGCTCATAACCCTCGGAGACCACGTGCACCCGCACCCGGCCTCCCTGCTCGAAGCACTCCACGACGACTCCGCTTCCCGCCGCCGGCACAACACTGACCGTGGCGACGGAGGCGGCGGTGGTCAGCGGCGCGTACGTCGGCAGAGCGGCCGCCAGCTTGACATCCGCGGCGACCGGCACGGTGCCGGACTGAGCGGCGGTGATCGCGGCCTCGCTCGCGTCGATGCAGGCGAGCGAGCCGTCCGTGGAGACGATGTACAGCCGCTCGTCGTGGTACTGCATCGACAGCGCCGAACCGCCCCCCGTGCCGAGCTTCCACAACCGGGTGCCCTCGGCGGTGAAGCAGTAGACGGACGAGGCCGAGTCACCCGCGAAGACGTACCGACCGCCGGGAGACGTGGCGCACGAGTACACCGCGGCGTCGCACTGGTAGGAGGCCTCGATCGCCCCGGAGGACTTCGCGAGCCGCTGGACGACCCGCCGTCCCGTCCCCGCGTAGACCGCGTCCTGCTCCTGCCAGCCGAAGAGCACATTGCCGTTGGTCGCGGTGTGCCACAACTGCCTGGCGCCGTCCGCCGCGTACGCCGTCACGCCCTGGCTGTGCCCGTGGTAGACGGTGTGGTCGTCGGCCCGCACCATCCAGGCGTTGTCCCCCGCCGAGTTGCGCGACCACTGGAGCTCGTCCTCGTGGTCGATGACCGTCAGACCACCGTTGCGGTCGGAGACGTCCAGCACTCCCGCGTGGATGTCCAGCCAGAAGATGTCCACCTCGGCCGCGATGTCGTAGGCCGCGAACGGCACCTTCGACGACAGGTCGTACACCCGGCCGTCGTCACAGCCCGCGTAGATCCAGAAGTCGTCCGCCACCAGGCACTTCACACCGTCCGGCAGCGAGTAGTGCGCCAGCACCTCACCGTCGTGGCTCAGGTTGTAGACGTTGCCGTGCTGGTTGCCCACCCAGCAGCGGTCCTCGTCCACATGGATGCCGAACGCCGAGGCACCCGTACGGAACCGCCACAGCACCGGAGCCGTCGACCGCGCCGTCGACGGAGCGGACGTCACCTGACGACGCGTCACCGCGCGGGCCGCCCGCTGCCCCTGAACAGCGGGCGCGTACCCCTTGCGCACCTTCTCGGCTATCTTCTTCGCCGCCGCGGTCTTCGCCTTCTCGTCGGTCGGGAAGGTCGTGATCTGGCGCTGCCCGTCCACCCCGATCCGCCCGTACCGCACGGAGACGGTGGTCCCCTCGACAGTCACCTCGTAGAACTTGTGCGCACCGCCGCTCTCCTGAGACAGCTCCAGATACGTCGTGTTCCCCGACTGTCGTGTCTGCGCAGCGGACACAGCACACCCCTCCCCAAGACCCCATCGGCCGGCCCGGCCGATCTCCAGTGATTCCAAAGTAGTGGTCACCACTGACATCGAGGTCTCCGGGCACCGCGCGCAGCCCGCGCGCAGCACCAAGCGGCAGATCAGGCGGTCTTGGCGACCGGCTCAAGGATCGCGACGCACTCAACGTGGTGCGTCATCGGGAACAGATCGAACGCCCGCAACGTCCGCACCTTGTACCCACCGTCCCGGAAGTACGCCAGGTCCCGGGCCAACGCCGCCGGGTCGCAAGCCACATACGCGATCTTCCGCGCCCCGAGGGACGACAGGTGCTCGACGGTCTTCTTGCCGGCCCCGGCCCGCGGCGGGTCGAGGACGATCAGGTCGACCTCGCTGATCCCCGTACGCGGAAGCACGCTCTCGACCTTGCCCTGCTCGATCCGCACCCGCTCGAACCCGGCGAGGTTGTGCCGCGCGTCCTCGACCGCGCGCTTGCCGGACTCGATGCCGAGGACCGCGCCCTTGTCGCCGAGGCGGTCGGCCAGCGCGCCGGCGAAGAGGCCGACGCCGCAGTACAGGTCGAGGGCCATGTCGCCCTTGCGCGGCAGCAGGCCCTGCATGACCGCCTTGACGAGGGTGTCCGCGGCCATCGGGTGGACCTGCCAGAAGCCGCCGCTGCCGACGCGGTACGTACGGCCGTCGGCCCGCTCGCGCACGAACGCGCGGCCGTGGACGCGGTGGATGCCGCCATCGTGCTCCTCGACGCGCATGACGGAGACGGGGCGTTCCAGTTCGACCAGGGGGAGGCGGGCGCCGGGGCGGGGCTCCAGGATGACCATGCGGTCCTGGGAACCCGTCGCCGCGATCGCGTCGACCGAGGCCATGCCCGACCAGTCGCGCTCCTCGATGCCCAGCTCGCTGACGCCCGGCGCCGCGATCAGGCAGTGCTCGACCGGCTCGACCTCGTGCGAACGGTGCTTGCGCAGACCGGCGTTGCCGTCGACGTCCACCGCGTACTGCACGCGCGTGCGCCACCGCGGCACCTGGCCCGCGGGCAGCTTGTCGCCCTCGGCCGGCATCACCGTGCCGTCCCAGCCGGCCTCCTCGGGCGTGAGCCCCGCGAGCCGCTGCAACTGCTCGGTGATGACCTCGCCCTTGAGGCGACGCTGGGCGCCCGGCTTGGCGTGCTGCCAGTCGCAGCCGCCGCAGCGGCCGGGACCGGCGTACGGACAGGGCGCCTCGACCCGGTCCTTGGACTCGTCCAGGATCGTCACCGCGTCGGCCCGCAGGAACCGCGCGCCCTCCTCGCCGTCGGTGACCCGTGCGACGACGCGCTCACCGGGCAGCGCGTGCCGGACGAACAGCACCTGCCCCTCGGACGTACGGGCGATGCAGTGCCCGCCATGGGCGACGGGGCCCACCTCGACCTCGTACTCCTCCCCCACCAGCGATTTCTTCGGTTCTGCCTGCATGGCGGGGTGACTCCACAACGTCAAAGGGGGGTACGGCCGGACAACAGCCCACCAGTCTACGTGGACCCCGCCCAGCCGCTCACCACGAAGCGGCCGGCCCTAGAGCTTGGTCGAGGACTCCCGGTGCCGCTCCTCCGCCGGACCTCGCCGCACCGCACCCGGCGCGCTCCACTCCTGCCGCTTCCGCGCCCGGTTCTTGGCCGCCTCGGAGGACTCCAGCTGGTACGGCACCGACGTCACCATCACGCCCGGCGTGAACAGCAGCCGGCCCTTCAGCCTCAACGCGCTCTGGTTGTGCAGCAGATGCTCGTACCAGTGACCGACGACGTACTCGGGGATGATCACGGACACCACGTCCCGCGGCGACTCCTTCCGCCGCCCCTTCACGTACTCGATGATCGGCCGCGTGATCTCCCGGTACGGCGAGTCCAGCACCTTCAGCGGTACGTCGATCCCGCGCCGCTCCCACTCCTCGCGCAGCGCCTTGGTCTCCGCCGGGTCGACGTTGACGCTGAGCGCCTCCAGGGTGTCCGAGCGCATCAACTTGGCGTAGGCCAGGGCCCGTAGCGCCGGGCGGTGGATCTTGGAGATGAGGACGACCGAGTGGACGCGGGACGGCCGGAGGCTGTCGTCGCTCGGGCCCTCGGGGGCCGCGATCTCCTCGGCGACCCGGTCGTAGTGCTTACGGATCGCGGTCATCGTCGCGTAGAAGATGCACATGCCGAGCAGTGCCACCCAGGCGCCGTGCGTGAACTTCGTGACCAGGACGACGACCAGCACCAGGCCGGTGAAGAACGCGCCGAACGTGTTGATCGCGCGCGAGCGGACCATGTGGCGGCGCTTGGCCTGGTCCTTCTCGGTGGCCAGGTGGCGGTTCCAGTGCCGGACCATGCCGGTCTGGCTGAGGGTGAAGGAGACGAACACACCCACGATGTACAGCTGGATCAGCCGGGTCGAGTCGGCGCCATAGATCGCCAGCAGCAGTGCGGCCGTGCCGGCGAGCAGCACGATGCCGTTGGAGAAGGCCAGGCGGTCGCCGCGGGTGTGCAGCTGGCGCGGGAGGTAGCGGTCCTGGGCGAGGATCGAGCCGAGCAGCGGGAAGCCGTTGTACGCCGTGTTGGCGGCCAGGAACAGGACCAGCGCGGTGGCCGCGGCCAGCACGACGAACAGGAAGCTGCCCTTGCCGAACACGGCCTCGGCGACCTGCGAGATCACCGGGTTCTGGACATAGCCGGAGCCGATCGCGACGCCGTTGTGCAGCAGGTCGCTGCCCGGGTTCTCGGCCATGCGGACCTTGGTCGTCATGGCGAGGGCGATGATCCCGCAGAACATCGTCACGGCCAGGATGCCCATCGCGGCGAGGGTGGTCGCCGCGTTCTTCGACTTGGGCTTGCGGAAGGCCGGGACGCCGTTGGAGATCGCCTCGACACCGGTGAGCGCGGCGCAGCCGGAGGAGAAGGCGCGCAGCATCAGGAAGACCAGGGCGAAGCCCGCCAGGCCCTGGTGTTCGGCCTTGATGTGGTACTGGGCGGTCGGCGCGCGCATGGTGTCACCGAGGACCAGTCCGCGGAAGGCGCCCCACGCGATCATGACGAAGACGCCCGCGACGAAGACGTACGTCGGGATCGCGAACAGCGAGCCGGACTCCTTCACCCCGCGCAGGTTCATCAGCGTGAGCAGCACCACGACGGCGATCGCGCAGAGCACCTTGTGCTCGACCACGAAGGGGACCGCGGAGCCGAGGTTCTCGATGCCGGAGGCGATCGACACGGCGACGGTGAGGACGTAGTCGACGAGCAGCGCGCTGGCGACGGTGAGGCCAGCCTTGGGGCCGAGGTTGGTGGTGGCCACCTCGTAGTCGCCGCCGCCGCTGGGGTAGGCGTGCACGTTCTGCCGGTAGGAGGCGACCACGGTGAACATCAGCACCACGACCGCGACCGCGATCCAGGGGCTGAAGTGGTACGCCGACACGCCCGCGATGGAGAGGACCAGCAGCACCTCGCCGGGCGCGTACGCCACGGAGGACAGCGGGTCGGAGGCGAAGACGGGAAGTGCGATGCGCTTCGGCAGGAGCGTTTCGCCCAACCGGTCGCTGCGCAGTGCGCGCCCGATGAGGATGCGCTTGGGCACGTCGGTCAGTTTGGACACAACAGAGGATCGTAGGCCTTCGAACAGGCGATCCTCTACTTTCCGCCGCGTTCCCCCCTGTCATCTGCCTCACGAGTGAAATAAGGGACGAGCGGAGCCGCGGATTCCGTCGGGACCGCCGACTCCGTGTCTATATGACAAAACCCCGCTCCCGCCGCCTCCTGGAGGTTCCATGCCCGCGACCGCAGAGCTGATCGGCGCCCTGGCCGCCCTCGTCGGCCTCGGAATCCTCACCCTGGCCAGCGTGCGCAGCATCGGCCGCCGCTGATGCACAGGGGTGCCGTGGATGGACCGGGCGTGTGTAGCTTGGGCCTCGGTCTGAGACCCTGATGGGGCTGAGCATTGATTTCAGGACACCGGAAGGACGGTCGTGCACATCGTCATCATGGGCTGCGGCAGAGTGGGTTCCGCTCTCGCCCAGACCCTGGAGCAACAGGGGCACACGGTCGCCGTGATCGACCAGGACCCCACCGCCTTCCGTCGGCTGGGCCCCGGATTCGGCGGCCGCCGGGTCACCGGGGTCGGCTTCGACCAGGACACGCTGCGCGAAGCGGGCATCGAGGAGGCGGGCGCGTTCGCGGCCGTCTCCAGCGGTGACAACTCGAACATCATCTCCGCGCGCGTGGCCCGCGAGATGTTCGGCGTGGAGAACGTCGCGGCCCGTATCTACGATCCCCGCCGCGCCGAGGTCTACCAGCGCCTGGGCATCCCCACCGTGGCCACGGTCCGCTGGACCGCCGACCAGATGCTGCGCCGGCTGCTGCCCTCGGGCGCGGAGCCGCTGTGGCGGGACCCCACCGGCGGCGTCCAGCTCGCCGAGGTGCATGCCTCGTCCGCCTGGGTCGGCCAGCGGATCAGCAAGCTGCAGGAGGAGACGGGCGTCCGCGTGGCGTTCCTCACCCGTCTCGGCGAGGCGATGCTGCCCTCTTCGCAGACCGTGTTGCAGGAGGGCGACCTCGTGCACGTGATGATGCGTACGGACGAGGTCGACAAGGTCGAGGCGGCGTTCGCCAAGGGTCCCGAAGAGGAGGGCGGTCACTGATGAGGGTCGCCATTGCCGGAGCCGGCGCGGTCGGACGTTCGATCGCCGGAGAGCTGCTGGAGAACGGTCACGAGATCCTTCTCATCGACAAGGCCCCGACCGCGATCTCGGTCGAGCGGGTCCCCCAGGCGGAGTGGCTGCTGGCCGACGCCTGCGAGATCACGTCCCTGGACGAGGCGGCGTTGCAGCGCTGCAACGTCGTGATCGCCGCGACGGGCGACGACAAGGTAAACCTCGTCGTCTCCCTCCTGGCCAAGACGGAGTACGGCGTCCCGCGCGTCGTCGCCCGCGTCAACAACCCGAAGAACGAGTGGCTCTTCAACGAGTCCTGGGGCGTCGACGTGGCCGTCTCCACCCCGCGTCTGATGTCGGCCCTGGTCGAAGAGGCGGTGTCGGTCGGCGACCTCGTCCGCCTCCTCCGCTTCAGCCACGGCGACGCCAACCTCGTCGAGTTGACCCTCCCCGAGGAGTCCGCCCTGGCGGGCACCCAGGTCGGTGACGTGGAGTGGCCCGAGGACACGTCCCTGGTCACAATCATCCGCGGCACTCGCGTGCTGACCCCGTCCCGGGAGGACTCCCTGGAGGCGGGCGACGAGCTGCTGTTCGTGGCGGCTCAGGCGCGCGAGGAGCAGCTGGAGGACCTGCTGTCGGTACGCCGGGAGGACGCGGCGAGCTGATTCGCCAGTCGGCTACGACGAGGAGGGGCGCCCTGAGATCTCAGGGCGCCCCTCCTCGTCGTAGCCGAGAACTACGCGTCGCGCCGGTGCCGTCCCGACGTGGCGTCCTGTCCCTCGCCGGCGGCCTCGGCGGCAGCCTTGCGTTCCTTCTCGGCCTGCTCCTCCGCCTCCATCTCGGCGAACACGTCGATCGGTGCGGGCGCCTTCGCGAGGAAGACCCAGGTCAGCCAGACGGCGAGCAGGAAGGGTGGGATCTTCAACGCGACCAGGACCCAGCCGAGTTGGGCGGTGTTGGCCCACCAGTAGAGCGGGAAGAGGATCGCGCACTTGGCGAGCAGGATCAGGCCCCAGGCCCAACTGGCCTTCGCGTAGGCCTTCTTGCGGCCGGGGTTGCGGGTCCGCCAGGAGAGGTTCTCCTTGAAGACCGGGCCGAGGATCAGGCCGATCAGCGGGACGCCCGCGAGCGTCGTGATGATGTACGCGAGCGCGAGCCCCAACGTGTAGAGCATGCCCGGGAGATAGAAGTTCTTGGCGTTGCCCGTCATCATCGCGAAGATGACACCGAAGGCGACACCGAAGACGCCGCTGAAGGCGTGCTTCACGGTGTCCCGGCTCACCAGCCGGACCACGACCAGGGCCAGCGCAAGCGCCAGAGCGGCGATCGCCGACCAGTGCAGGTTCTTGTTGATGGTGAAGATGCTGACGAAGAGCAGGCCGGGCAGGACCGTTTCGATCATGCCGCGCAGTCCGCCGAACGCCTCGAAGAGGGCTGCCTCGGTCACCGCCCGGACATCCTGCTCGCTGTCTTCGGCGTCCACGGTGTCCGCGGTCGGCTTGTCGAGCGACGTCACCGGCTACTCCCGTCCGAGGGGTCTCAGTTCGTATTTCGGGTTGAAGAGCACCCGGCGGCCTCTGCTCATCGAGATCCGGCCGGACGCGATCAGCTTGCGCCCCGGTTCTATCCCCACGATGGAGCGCCTGCCGAGCCACACCACGTCAAGGGCGGCCGAACCGTCGAACAGCTCGGCCTCCAGGGCCGGAACTCCCGCCCGGGGGCGCAGCGTGACCGTGCGCAACGTACCAGTAACCGTCACGATCTGTCGGTCGTGGCAGTCGCCGATCCGGACACAGCCCTCGGTCTCGGCGTCCTCACGCAGCTCCTCCGACTCCAGGTCCTCCTGCGAGGTGGAGAGCCGGTCGAGCATCCGCCGGAACCTTCCGGCCGGCTTTTCGGAACGAGGGACAGCGCTCATATCTGAAGCGTACCGGGGTCCACCGACAGCGACGTACCCGCGGCCCTAGCGCTCGAACCGGTAGCCCATACCGGGCTCCGTGATGAAGTGCTTGGGGTGCGCGGGGTCCGTCTCCAGCTTGCGCCGCAGCTGGGCCATGTACACGCGGAGGTAGTTCGTCTCAGTCCCGTACGACGGTCCCCACACCTCCTGGAGCAGCTGCTTCTGACTGACCAGCCGCCCGGTGTTGCGCACCAGCACCTCCAGCAGATGCCACTCCGTGGGGGTCAGCCGTACGTCCCGCCCGTCCCGCTGGACCTTCTTCGCGGCCAGGTCGACGGTGAACTCCTCGGTCTCGACCAGGACGTCGTCCTCGCCGCCCCCGGTGGGCTCGGCCCGGCGCACGGCGGCCCGCAGCCGGGCCAGCAGCTCGTCCATGCCGAAGGGCTTGGTGACGTAGTCGTCGGCGCCCGCGTCCAGCGCCTCGACCTTCTCGTCGGAGGAGTGCCGCGCGGACAGCACGAGGATCGGCACCCGGGTCCAGCCGCGCAGCCCCCGGATCACCTCGACGCCGTCCATGTCGGGCAGCCCCAGGTCGAGGACGACGACATCGGGATGGCGGGAGGCGGCGAGGTCGAGGGCGGTCTTGCCGTCGGCGGCCGCGTCGACCTCGTACTTCCGCGCCTTGAGGTTGATCACGAGGGCCCGCACGATCTGCGGCTCATCCTCGACCACGAGGACCCTGGTCATGAGGCCTGCCTTTCCGGTTGTACGTCAAACACGTCATGCGCGTCTTCTACGACGCCGTCCGCCGCGCGGAGCGTGAGCACCATGGTGAGGCCGCCGCCGGGTGTGTCCTCGGCGTTGAGGGTGCCGTTCATCGCCTCGGTGAAACCGCGCGCCACGGCGAGACCGAGTCCCACTCCGGCGCCGCGCGGGGCGTCGCCGTAGCGCTGGAAGGGCTCGAATATGCGGTCCTTGGCCTCGTCCGGGACTCCCGGGCCCCGGTCGACCACCCGTACCTCGACGCGGTCGGCGATGGCGCTGGCGGACACCAGGACGGTTTCGCCGGGCGGGCTGTACTTGACCGCGTTCTCGACCAGGTTGGCCACCGCCCGCTCCAGGAGCCCGGGGTCGACGGCGACCATGGGCAGCGTCTCCGGGATGTCCAGTTCGGCGCTGCCCTCGGGGACCCCGCCCAGCGCCATCGGCACCACCTCGTCGAGGTCGATCTCGCGGATGATCGGCGTGACCGTACCGGTCTGGAGGCGGGACATGTCGAGCAGGTTGCCCACGAGGTGGTCGAGCCGGTCGGCGCCGGCCTCGATGCCTTCCAGCAGCTCGGCCCGGTCCTCCTCGGACCACGCCACGTCGTCGGACCGCAGACTCGACACGGCCGCCTTGATGCCGGCCAGCGGGGTCCGCAGATCGTGGCTCACGGCCGCCAGGAGGGCCGTACGGATGCGATTGCCCTCGGCGAGCGCACGGGCCTGGTCGGCCTCCTCACGCAGGCGCCTGCGGTCCAGTACGACGGCTGCCTGCGCGGCGAAGGCGGCCAGCACCCGGCGGTCGGAGGCGGGCAGTACCCGGCCGGTCAGCGCGAGGGCCATGTGGTCGCCGACCGGAATGTCCACATCGCCGTCCTCGGGCCGCTCCAGCGGCGCCCCCACGCCCACGCGTCCGGCGCAGGTCCAGGGGTCGACGTCGCTCTTGCGCTCCAGGAGGGCGACCGACTCCATGGCGAAGGTCTCCCGGACCCGCTCCAGGAGCGCCTCCAGGCTGGTCTCGCCGCGCAGCACGCTGCCCGCGAGGAAGGACAGGATCTCCGACTCGGCGCGCAGTCTGGCGGCCTGCTGGGTGCGTCTCGCGGCGAGGTCCACCACGGAGGCCACGGACACGGCGACGCCGACGAAGATCGCGATGGCGACGATGTTCTTGGGGTCGGCGATCGTCAGCCGGTGCAGCGGGGGCGTGTAGAAGTAGTTCAGCAGGAACGAGCCGACGGCCGCCGATACCAGCGCCGGCAGCAGCCCGCCGAGCAGCGCCGCCGCCACCGTCAGCGACAGGAACAGCAGCATGTCGTTGGCGAGCCCGAGATGGACGCTGTTCAGCAGCAGCGCGAGCCCCATCGGTCCGACGACACCGACCAGCCACCCCGAGACGATCCGCGCCCGCCCGAGCCGCGCACCCCGGGACACGGGCAGCCCGCGCCCCTTGGCGACCTCCTCGTGGGTGACGATGTGGACGTCCAGGTCGGGCCCCGACTCGCGGGCGACCGTGGCCCCCACCCCCGGCCCGAAGACGTACTGCCAGGTCTTGCGGCGCGAGGAGCCGAGGACGATCTGCGTGGCGTTCACCCCGCGCGCGAAGTCCAGCAGCGCGGCCGGGATGTCGTCGCCGACGACGTGGTGGAAGGTGCCGCCGAGGTCCTCGGCGAGCGTGCGCTGGAGGGCCAGTTCCTTCGGGGAGGCCGCGGTCAGGCCGTCGCTGCGGGAGATGTAGACGGCCAGCACCTCACCGCCGGCCCCCTTCTCTGCGAGCCGCGCGGCCCGCCGTATCAGCGTCCGCCCTTCGGGGCCGCCGGTCAGTCCTACGACGATGCGCTCGCGCGAACCCCAGATCGCCGAGACCTGGTGCTCGCTGCGGTACTCCTGGAGGTACTCGTCGACCCGGTCGGCCACCCACAGCAGCGCCAACTCCCGCAGGGCGGTGAGGTTTCCGGGCCGGAAGTAGTTCGAGAGGGCCGCGTCGACCTTGTCGGGCTTGTAGATGTTGCCGTGCGCCATGCGGCGGCGGAGCGCCTGGGGCGACATGTCGACGAGTTCGATCTGGTCGGCCCGGCGGACGACCTCGTCCGGCACGGTCTCCTGCTGCCGTACGCCGGTGATCGACTCGACCACGTCGCCGAGGGACTCGAGGTGCTGGATGTTGACGGTGGACACCACATCGATGCCGGCGGCGAGCAGCTCCTCGATGTCCTGCCAGCGCTTGGTGTTGCGGGAGCCCGGGATGTTGGTGTGGGCGAGTTCGTCCACCAGGGCGACGGCGGGGGCGCGGCGCAGCACCGCGTCGACGTCCATCTCGGTGAAAACGGTCCCCCGGTAGGCCAGCTCCGCGCGCGGGACCTGCTCCAGGCCGTGCAGCATCACCTCGGTGCGGGCCCTGCCGTGGTGCTCCACGAAGGCGACCACGCAGTCCGTGCCCCGCTCCACCCTGCGGTGGGCCTCGGACAGCATGGCGTACGTCTTGCCGACGCCCGGTGCCGCACCGAGGTAGATCCGAAGCTTGCCGCGTCCCATGGCCCCATTGTCTTCCCGTCACACCCGTGTACGCAGCGTCGACTTTACGGCCAATAAGTCCGACAAAAGGGGTGGGGAGCCTGGTCCGGGACGTCTTTGACGCATCCCTGATGCCCGTACGGCACCGTACGGGCATCAGGGTCCGGCGCTGTTCAGGATGTTCAGTTGGGGTTGTCGCCGTGGGTGAGGGTCTCCCAGGCCACGAAGAGGTTGTTGCTGCCGGCCGGGCGGTTGTTCAGGGTGAGCGTCTGGGTGTTGGTCATCGCGATGCCCAGCCGGTTGTGCAGGGCGTTGTAGCCGACCTCGGTGACCGGTCCGAGCCCGAGGGTCAGCGACCCGCCGCACAGCCAGCTCGGGACGGCCGTGCCGAGCTGGTACTTGGCCTGGAACCCGAGCGCCTGCCGCAGCCGCTCCCCCACGTCGGTGCCGTAGAGGTCGGTGCCCTGGATCCGGCTGGTCTCGGCGACGTGCGAGATCGAGGAGAGGCCGTACCCGGTGTGCGTGAAGTCGCGGCACGTCTCCTGGGTGAGCCCGGTGACGAAGGTCGACTGGCCCTGCCAGTAGCTGACGATCTTCGCCGTGGTGTTGAGGTTCTGGCTCGGCACGGTCTTCGGTACGGAACCGTCCGAGGCGAGGTAGATGTACGCGGCCGTCCGCGTCCGGAAGAGCGCCATGGCCTTGTCGTACGACGTCTTGTCCTCCAGGAAGACGGAGATGCCGACGGCGGCGTCCATCATCGTCAGCTCCCAGTTCCCGTTGGAATTGGAGCCGTTGATGATCTCGGGCAGGTACACGTTGCGGAGCATGGTCGAGAAGCGGGCCGAGTTGGTCCACGTCCCGGTGTACGTGTACTTGATGATCTCGGCGGCCTTGGGCCAGGAGGAACCGGCCCAGCCGGTCTGGAGGGGCGCGTTGCTGTTGGTGTGGCTGGTGATCGTGGCCGACCAGGCGTCCATGATCTCGATGGCCTTCTGGGCGTAGCGCGCGTCCTTGGTGATGTACCAGGCGAGCGCGTCGGTGTAGGCCGCGATCGCGTCCTCGCGCTCGTCGGTGCAGCCGTAGTTGGGGTTGGAGTACGAGCCGCACTCGACGACGGCTCTGGGCTTCGGGGTGCGGCTCAGGCTGGCGTAGGAGCTGGCCATCATCTGGTCGTAGGCGCCCTTCCAGGGCTGGGCGCCGGCGAGGACCTCGGTGCGGGCGAAGTCCAGCTGGCTCCGGGAGACGTCGACTCCGGGATGGACGAAGGTGGCGGGGGCCGCCTGGGCGGCGGTGCCGGGCTGGGCGAAGAAGCCCAGGACCAGCGCGGTGACGACGGAGAGCAGGGCAGCGCGGCGCACGGTGACTCCGTTCTCGTATATGAACAAAGAGCACCCTGATGAACGTGGGCGTTGAGCCGAGACCATAGGTACAGACCAATACGCCGTCAAGAGTGCGCGCACGACGAAGGGCCGTACCCCGCAAGGGATACGGCCCTTTTCTCGTCTGTTCCGGTGTTCTTGTTCCGGCTAGCGGACCTCGGTGATCTCCGGTCCGCGCTGCAACTGGCCCATGCCACCGGAGAAGCGGGAACCCGCCTCCTCCTGCTGGACACCCTCGGGAACCATCTGGGCGTCGTTCGGCAGCTTCAGGACGATCGGGTCGCGGGGCGCCATCGGGCCCTCGCCGCGCACGACGACCGTGTCCCGGAAGATCTGCTCCAGCAGACCGGCCGCCTGCGGCTGCACCGCGCCCTGCCCGGAGATCACCCCGCGCAGGAACCAGCGCGAACCGTCCACGCCGACGAACCGCACGACCTGGAAACCGCCCGTGCCGTCCGGCAGTTGCACCGGAACCTGCGCGCGCAGCTCCCAGCCCAGCGGCCCCTCGACCTCGTCGACGATGCCGCCCTGCTGGGTGATGCCGCTGGCGATCTCCTCGCGGACCTCACCCCAGATGCCCTCGCGCTTGGGAGCGGCGAAGGCCTGCAACTGGATGGCACTGTCCTTGAGGACCACGGTGGCGGCGACGATCGCGTCGCCCGCGACCTCGACCCGCAGCTCCATGCCGTCGACTCCCGGCACGAACAGACCGCCCAGGTCCACCCGGCCCTCGGCGGGGTCGCCGACCTCCGAGTCGTCCCAGGGTCCGTCGGGGCGGGGCTCCGGCTCGAGCTTCACGCGCTCGACCGACTCGTCCGCCTCAGTGTCGACGTCGTCGACGACCTGCTCGGCCTCGCTCGCCGCGTCCTCGGCGGCAGTGCCCTTCTTGCGACGTCCGAACACGTCACTGTCCTTCCCGGTCGGATACGACCGAAGCGTATCGATTCCCACCCGTGGTGCCGCCCACGGCGGCGTGACCGCCGGTGGACCCGAAGCCCCCCTCGGCCCGCGCCGATTCGGGAAGCTCCGCGACCTCCTGGAAGCGGACCCTCTCGACCTGCTGGACGACCAGCTGGGCGATCCGGTCGAAGCGCTCGAACCGAACCGACTCGTACGGGTCGAGATTCACCACGATCACCTTGATCTCCCCACGGTACCCGGCATCAACCGTCCCCGGGGCATTCACCAGGGCAACACCGCAGCGGGCGGCGAGCCCCGAACGGGGGTGCACGAAGGCCGCGTACCCCTCGGGGAGCGCGATAGACACCCCCGTGGGCAGTACGGCCCGTTCACCCGGCTTCAGTTCCCGGCTCTCGGTGGTCCGCAGATCGGCTCCCGCGTCGCCGGGATGCTCGTACGACGGAAGCGGTACGTCGGGGTCGACGCGGCGGATCGACACGTCCAGAGGGTTACGGCTCACGGGTTCACCTCGAAGGCACGGGTACGCCGGACCTGGTCCGGGTCGTCCATGGCGGCCCGGATCTCCTGCGGGCGGCCGTTGTCGATGAAGTGGTCGACCTTCACCTCGACGAACAGGGCGTCGGCGCGCACCGCGACGGGCCCGTCGGGGCCGCCGATGCGTCCGGTGGCGGTCGAGTAGATCTTGCGGCCGGCCACGGCCGTCACCTCGGCCTCCAGGTGCAGCACGGTGTCCACGGGCACCGGCCGGACGAAGTCGGTCTCCAGGCGGCCGGTCACCGCGATCGTCCGCAGCAGCCAGTTCAGCGAGCCGAGGGTCTCGTCCAGCGCGCTGGCGAGCACACCGCCGTGCGCGAGGCCCGGGGCGCCCTGGTGGGCGGCCCGCACGGTGAACTCGGCGGTGATGGTGACGCCTTCACCGGCCCGCGCCTCCAGGTGCAGCCCGTGCGGCTGGTCGCCGCCACATCCGAAACACTGTTCGTAGTGCGCACCGAGCAGCTCGCCCGGCGCGGGCGCGTCAGGGTGCCGCACCGGTTTCACGGCGTCGGACGGAGGCTTAAGAGCTGGAGAAGTACCACTCACAGCCGCAGACCTTACCCGCGCGTCGGCACCTTCCGGACACCGTGCCAAGCTTGGCTTCATGCAGCTTTCCGCCTCCCCCTACGACGAGCGCCTCACCGCCCCCCGTTCGTGGTGGTTCATCTCGTTCCTGGTCGGCGTCTCCTTCGCCCTGATCCTGCTGCCCTTCGGCACCCTGCCGCTGCTCGGCGGCCTGGTCGGCGGCACCGCGGTCGCATCCGTCATGGCCAGCTCCTACGGCTCGCTGCGCATCCGGATCGTGGGCGACCAGTTGATCGCCGGCGAGGCGAAGATCCCGGTGACGGCCCTGGGCGAGGCGGAGATCCTGGACCCGGAGGAGGCCCGCGCCTGGCGCACCTACAAGGCCGACACCCGCGCCTTCCTGCTGCTGCGCTCGTACATCCCGAGGGCGCTGCGCGTCGAGGTCACCGACCCGGACGACCCGACGCCGTACCTGTATCTGTCGACCCGTGAGCCGGAGCGGCTGGCGGAGGCCCTGAAGGCGGCGCGGGCCGCGGTCTAGGAACCGGTCCCCTAGCGACCGAGTTCCTTCGGGATCTCACCCATCCGGAGCGGGTCCGGCGGGGTCTCCAGGGGTGGCAGTTCGGGCAGCGCGTCCCACGGGACCTGGGCCTTGCGCAGGTCCTTGCGGATGCGCTCGGCGAGTTTCTTGGTGTCCCGGCGGTTCATGACCGCTCCGACGGCGGCGCCGACCATGAAGGGCATCAGGTTCGGCAGGTCGCGGACCATGCGTTTCATGATCTGCTGGCGCAGCTCGCGCTTCATGTGGCCGTTCAGCGCGGCGCTCATGGTCGACGGTTTGGTCACGTCGATACCGCGCTCCCCGGACCAGGAGTTCAGATACGTGGTGCTGCGCTGCCGGAGGTCGCCGGGCGGACGGGCGCCGTAGACCTCGTAGAGCTCGGCGATCAGCTTCAGCTCGATCGCGGCGACTCCGGTGATCTCGGCGGCGAGTTCGGTGGGCATCGCGGGGGGTACCGGCAGCATCGCCGCGGCACCGATTCCCGCGCCGACCGTCGACGTCGCGTTCGCCGCGCCCGCCACCAGTTTGTCGGCGAGCTGCTCGGGGCCGAGGCCCGGGAACTGTCGCCGAAGTGCCTCGAGGTCCCGTACGGGGATCCGCGGGGCGATGTCGATGATCCGGTCGGCGAGGTACGCCAGACCGGCCCTGGCCCGGCTGCCGCCCTTACGGACGCCTTCCCTGGCCTTGTCCCGGATGACCGCCACCCGTCGTTTGGCGACGGGGGCGGCTGCGGGAACGTCCGCCGGCACCGGGAGGTCAGCCCGGTCGGCCGCCGGTTCGAGCGAGGCTGATCCCTGGTCGGATGAGCCCCGCTCGTCGTCACGCGCGCCATGAGGGCCGTCTGTCGGCCCTTCGTCCGCTCCCGGCTTGAGGGAGCGGCGCTTCCAGGGTGGGGTCGAGCCAGTCACGGCCGACCCCTCCTCAGTCGCAGTCGCGGCAGATCGGCTGGCCGTTCTTCTCGCGGGCCAGCTGGCTGCGGTGGTGCACCAGGAAGCAGCTCATGCAGGTGAACTCGTCCTGCTGCTTGGGCAGCACCCGGACGGCCAGCTCTTCGTTCGAGAGGTCCGCTCCGGGCAGCTCGAGGCCCTCGGCCGCCTCGAATTCGTCGACGTCCACTGCGGAAGTCGACTTGTCGTTCCTACGCGCCTTGAGCTCTTCAAGGCTGTCCGAGTCGACGTCGTCGTCGGTCTTGCGTGGGGTGTCGTAATCCGTTGCCATGTCGCGCTCTCCCCCTCTGGGTGTCTGCGGTGTCTCCAGCGCACGTAACGCGTGAGAGGCCGGACTTGTGCCCGACCTGAGGCGGAGATTTTGCCTCACATCAAGGTCTGTTACTCAATCGACACCCAACCGGACCCCTCAAGAGTGATCGGCTTGGATGGCGAAGGGGACCGTACACGGTCCTCATGCCGCTCTTCAAAGGCACCTCATCGTGTACTTCCCGTGATCAAGACCCCCGAAAACCCGGATTATCCCGGCTTTCCGACAGGGTGCATGATCACGGAGAGTAGATGGCCTGAAAATCGCGCTTGTGATCGATCACACACGAGGGTGCCGGAGAAGCGGCCAGAAAATTCCGCGCAAAGCGAACATCCTCGTGTGTCGGCGACATGATCTCAGATGGGCAGGGTGACTCGCATCACGAGTCCACCCCCCTCACGCGGCTGGGCCGAGATATGGCCGCCGTGTGCGCGCGCCACGGACCGCGCGATCGACAGACCGAGGCCCACACCCTTGTCGCTGCCCGTTCGCTCCGTACGCAGCCGCCTGAAGGGCTCGAAGAGGTTGTCGACCTCGTACGCCGGGACCACCGGCCCCGTGTTCGAGACGACCAGCACCGCGTGGCCGTGCTGCACCTCGGTGGTGACCTCGACCCAGCCGTCCTCCGGCACGTTGTAGCGCACCGCGTTCTGCACCAGGTTCAGGGCGATCCGCTCCAGCAGGACGCCGTTGCCCTGGACGACCGCGGGTTTCTGCTCGCCGCGGATCACCACGCCCTTGGCGGCCGCCTCGCCGTTCACCTGGTCGACGGCCTGCTCGGCGACCTCGGCGAGGTCCACGGGCTTGCGCTCGACGATCTGGTTGTCGCTGCGGGCGAGCAGCAGCAGGCCCTCCACGAGCTGCTCGCTGCGCTCGTTGGTGGCGAGCAGCGTCTTGCCGAGCTGTTGCAGCTCCATGGGGGCGCCGGGATCGGACAGATGCACTTCCAGGAGCGTGCGGTTGATCGCGAGCGGTGTTCTCAGCTCGTGCGACGCGTTCCCGACGAAGCGCTGTTGCGCGGTGAAGGCCCTCTGCAGCCGCTCCAGCATCTCGTCGAAGGTGTCCGCGAGTTCCTTCAGTTCGTCGTCCGGGCCGTCCAGCTCGATCCGGCGGGACAGGTCCGAGCCGGCGACCGCGCGGGCGGTGCGGGTGATCCGGCCGAGCGGGGACAGCACCCGGCCCGCCATCGCGTAGCCGAACGCGAAGGCGATGATCGCGAGGCCGAGCAGGGCCAGGAGCGAGCGGCTGAGGAGGTTGTCCAAGGCGCCCTGGCGCTGGTGGTCGATGCACTCGCTGATCGCGGCGTTGAACGCGGTCAGCGAGATGTTGCTCGCGTTGTTCACCGCGGGGCAGTTGTCGCTGGTGACCTTGATCGAGTCGCCGTCCACGATCTTGAACAGAGGTGCGTTACCCGTGTTCACAGCCTGCGCGGCGAGGAGGTAGATGATCGACAGCAGCAGGATGCCGGCGATCAGGAACATGCCGCCGTACAGCAGCGTGAGCCTTATGCGGATGGTGGGGCGCAGCCAGGGGAACGGCGGTTCGGGCCTTCTGGGGTCCCACGTGGGCTTCGGGGGCGCCTGGGGAGGCGCGGGAGTCGTCGCCACAGTGGATCAGATCCGGTAGCCGGAGCCGGGGACGGTGACGATGACCGGGGGCTCACCGAGCTTGCGGCGCAGGGTCATCACGGTGACGCGCACGACGTTGGTGAACGGGTCCGTGTTCTCGTCCCAGGCCTTCTCCAGGAGCTGTTCCGCGGAGACGACGGCACCCTCGCTGCGCAGCAGCACCTCCAGGACGGCGAACTCCTTGGGCGCGAGCTGGACTTCCTTGCCGTCACGGAACACCTCGCGGCGGTTCGGGTCGAGCTTGATGCCGGCGCGCTCCAGGACGGGCGGCAGCGGCACGCTCGTGCGGCGTCCGAGGGCACGCACGCGTGCCGTCAGCTCGCTGAACGCGAAGGGCTTGGGCAGATAGTCGTCGGCGCCGATCTCCAGGCCCTCGACACGGTCGCTGACGTCTCCGGACGCGGTGAGCATCAGCACACGGGTGGCCATGCCGAGCTCGACGATCTTGCGGCAGACGTCGTCGCCGTGCACGAGCGGGAGGTCCCGGTCGAGGACGACCACGTCGTAGTCGTTGACGCCGATGCGCTCCAGGGCGGCCGCACCGTCGTACACGACGTCGACGGCCATGGCCTCCCGGCGCAGTCCGGTGGCCACCGCATCGGCGAGCAGCTGCTCGTCCTCGACGACGAGTACGCGCACGTCGCTTGTCCTTCCTCTGTCCACCCGCGTAGCGCGCCTCGGCGCACGCGGGCAGGGTCTTCGTGGCTGTGTGACCTCCATCCTGCCCTTTTCGGCCATAAGTCGGCTGTAAGGCGGCCGGGCGCAAGATGAAGGTCCGGTGTGAGGCCCGGGAATGCGGGATTTTCTCGGTGGGTTGAGGTTTCCACGGAAGGGAGCGGGGGGAGGACGGCTTTACACCCCGCGATCACGCTCTGCACGTGGCAAGCCACCTTGTGGTACGTCCAACCGCTTCCGCAGAGCGGGCGTGGGTGTCCGGCACCGTCGCCGCCCAGCCAGGGCAGCGCTGGGCACCCCATCCGCAGACGTGATCGCCCCTTCCGAATGGCACACCCCCGTGCCAAACGACCCACGACCCAGGACGAGGGGGCGCAGCATGGACGCATTCACCGCAGGACTTCTGCAGCGCATAAGGGCGACCGAGACCGACCTGACGCGGGCTCGTGACGAGGGCGACGACTTCCTCGTCGAGGTGGAACAGGCCGAGCTCGACGACCTGCGCCGCCTCGCCGCCGACCACGGTGTGGAGGTCGGCGCGACGAGCGTCTGATCAGCGCAAACAGCAGAAAAGCAGGCCCCTGGCGAATCCAGCGCCGGGGGCCCGCCGCTTTCCATCATCGGCCACCCACCGCCCTTCGCCCACTGCAACCGACGGCGAGGGCCCACCAAGCCCCACTGTCCCCACGCCGACGGCCGAGAGGGAGCCGTAAGGGCGCGCCGGTGTCGAGAGACCCAGCGCGCGGAGGCCCGAAGGGTCGAGCACGGTGGGGCTCTCGACACCGGCGCCCAGCGCCCCGTAGGCGACCGAACCAAAAGAGGTGCGCGCACGGTGCCTTCTCAACACGGGCCACCCACGCGGCACCTGCCTCACACCGGCCCAGGCACTCACCTTTCCCCCACCACCCCAGACCCCCCGACCACCCAAGTCAGTCGTGCCAGGCCCCGAAGTCCTCCAACAGCCGCTGGAGGGGCTCGAAGACGCCCGGGGTGCCCGCGATCGCCAGATCGCGTGCGGGGCGCTCTCCCGGGCGTCCACCGGTCAGGGCGCCCGCCTCACGGGCGATCAGGTCACCCGCCGCGAGGTCCCACGGGTTCAACCCCCGCTCGTAGTAGCCGTCCAGGCGCCCCGCGGCCACATCGCACAGGTCGACCGCCGCCGAACCGCCCCGCCGGATGTCGCGCAGCAACGGGATCAACTTCTGCGCCACGTCGGCCTGGTGGACACGGACCTCGGTGACGTAGTTGAACCCGGTCGAGACCAGCGCCTGCTCCAGCGGCGCCGCCGGGCGGCAGGCGAGCCTGCGTTCGCCCTCCCACGCGCCCGTGGCCCACGCCCCGCCGCCGAGCACCGCGTGGAACGTCTCGCCGCGCATCGGGACCGCGACGACCCCGGCGACGGTCTCACCGTGCAGCTCGGCAGCGATGGAGACGGACCAAGTGGGCAGTCCGTAGAGGTAGTTGACCGTGCCGTCGAGCGGGTCGATGACCCAGCGGACCCCGCTGGTGCCCGTGACGGAGGCGCCCTCCTCACCCAGGAAGCCGTCGTCCGGGCGCTGTTCGGAGATCAGGTCGGTGATCAGCTTCTCGGCCGCGATGTCCATCTCGGTGACGACGTCGATCGGGCTGGACTTGGTGGCGGCGACCGCGAGGTCGGCCGGGCGGCCGTCCCGCAGCAGGGCGCCGGCCTTGTAGGCCGCTTCCTGGGCGAGTGCGAGCAGTTCCTGGTGCAGGGGGTCGGTCACGGCGCTCCTCAGGCGTAGGGGCTGTCGGCGCCCGCGGCGGCGGGGCGGGGGGCGCGGGCCGGGCAGCAGCCCACCGGGCAGAGGTTGTGACCGGCGCCGAGCGCGCCCAGGGCGCAGGGCGTGACCTGTTGCCCGCTCTCGACGGCGGCGCGCTCCAGGACCAGCTCGCGGATCGCGGCGGCGAAGCGCGGGTCGGCGCCCACGGTGGCCGACCGGCGTACGGGCAGGCCCAGTTCGGCTGCCTTGGCCGTGGCCTCCGTGTCGAGGTCGTAGAGGACCTCCATGTGGTCGGAGACGAAGCCGATGGGTGCCATGACGACCGCGGGGACGCCGGCCGCGTGGCGCTCCTCCAGGTGGTCGCAGATGTCGGGCTCCAGCCACGGGATGTGCGGGGCGCCGGAGCGGGACTGGTAGACGAGCTGCCAGGGGTGGTCGACGCCGGTGCGCTCGCGGACGGCGTCGGCGATCAGCCGGGCCACGTCCAGGTGCTCCTCGACGTACGCCCCGCCGTCTCCGTGGTCCTCGACCGGGCCGGAGCCGTCCGCGGCGGCGGTCGGGATGGAGTGGGTCGAGAAGGCGAGATGCGCGCCGTCCCGGACGTCCTCGGGGAGGTCGGCAAGGGATTCGAGGACCCCGTCGATCATCGGCTCCAGGAAGCCGGGGTGGTTGAAGTAGTGGCGCAGCTTGTCGACCTTCGGGAGGTCGAGGCCCTCGGCATCGAGGGCGGCCAGGGAGTCGGCGAGGTTCTCCCGGTACTGGCGGCAGCCCGAGTACGAGGCATAGGCGCTGGTGGCGAGGACCAGGATGCGGCGGCGGCCGTCGGCGACCATCTCGCGCAGGGTGTCCGTGAGGTACGGGGCCCAGTTGCGGTTGCCCCAGTAGACCGGCAGGTCCAGGCCGTGGTCCGCGAAGTCCTTGCGGAGGGCGTCCAGGAGGGCGCGGTTCTGGTCGTTGATGGGGCTGACCCCGCCGAACAGGAAGTAGTGCTGGCCCACTTCCTTGAGGCGTTCCTTGGGGATGCCTCGCCCACGCGTCACGTTCTCCAGGAACGGAACCACGTCGTCCGGACCTTCGGGGCCGCCGAACGAGAGCAGGAGGAGGGCGTCGTAGGGGGTGGCATCGAGCACGTCTGGCATGCCTCCGATCCTGCCACCCGCCACTGACAGCCGGGACACGGGCGGGGTGCCCGACGGAGATCTGGACGGACGTCCGAACGGAAGATCCGGGCGGAGATCGGGCGGAGATCCGCGCACGTCACGGGCGGGTGCATCGGGGTCGACCTGCTCGTAAGCTGTATCAGCCGCGTTCGCACCTTACCGAGCCGACACCGCATCATCCCCGAGCCGCCCCTGCTCCTTCCCGACCGGAGACCCCCGTGCCCAGCCCCTATCGCGCCCTCTTCGCCGCACCCGGCTCCAAGGGCTTCTCCGCCGCGGGGTTCCTCGGCCGTATGCCCCTGTCGATGATGGGCATCGGCGTGGTCACGATGATCTCCCAGATCAACGGGCGCTACGGGCTCGCGGGGGCCCTGTCGGCCACCATCGCGCTGGCCGCCGCCGCGATCGGGCCGCGGATCTCGCGCTGGGTCGACCAGTACGGGCAGCGGCGGGTGCTGCGCCCGGCGACGCTCGTCGCGCTGGCCTCGGCGGCCGGGCTGCTGCTGGCCGCCCGCTTCGAGTGGCCGGACTGGGTGCTGTTCGTGTGCGCCGCCGGCATCGGATCGGTGCCGAGCCTGGGCGCGATGGTCCGCGCGCGCTGGGCGGCCGTGTACCGGGGCACCCCGCAACTGCACACCGCGTACTCCCTGGAGTCGGTCGTGGACGAGGTGTGCTTCATCTTCGGGCCGATCATCTCCATCGGACTCTCCACGGCGTGGTTCCCGGAGGCAGGTCCCCTGCTGGCCGCCTGCTTCCTCGCGGTCGGTGTCTTCTGGCTGACCGCCCAGCGCGCCACCGAGCCCGCGGCGCACCCACGCGCGCGTGGGGACAAGGGCGGTGGTTCGGCGCTGCGGACGGCAGGTCTCCAGGTGCTGGTGGCCACCTTCGTGGCGACCGGGGCGATCTTCGGGGCGGTCGACGTGGTCACCGTCGCGTTCGCCGACGAGCAGGGCCACAAGGGCGGCGCCAGCGTGGTCCTCGCGCTGTACGCGGCGGGCTCCTGCGCGGCGGGAGTCGTGTTCGGGCTGATGCGCTTCCGGGGAGCCCCCGAACGTCGGTGGCTGCTGGGCATATGCGCGATGGCCGTGAGTATGATCCCCCTCCTACTGGTCGGAAACTTGCCGCTTCTGGCCGTGGCGCTGTTCCTTGCGGGCCTGTCCATCGCACCCACGATGATCACGACGATGTCCCTCATAGAAGAGCACGTACCTCGCGCGAAGCTCACCGAGGGCATGACCTGGGTGAGCACCGGCCTGGCGGTCGGGGTCGCGCTCGGCTCCTCCGTCGCCGGCTGGGTGATCGACGCAGCCGGCGCGCGTGCGGGGTACGGGGTTCCGGTCGTCTCCGGTGCCGTCGCGGTCGCGGTGGGTTTCCTCGGGTACCGCCGGCTCAGCAGACCGGCGCCGGGTCGGGGAGGCACCGTTGAGCACCACAGCGAGCGCGAAGAACGGCACGTGGCGTAACTGGGGCGGTACGGTCGCGTCGCGGCCCGCGCGGGAGGTCACGCCCGCCTCCGTCGAGGAACTGGCCGCGGCCGTACGGAGGGCCGGTGAGGACGGTCTGACGGTGAAGGCCGTCGGCAGTGGGCACTCCTTCACGTCGATCGCCGCCACGGACGGTGTGTTGATCCGCCCTCAACTGTTGACCGGCATCCGCAACATTGATCGCGATGCCTTGACGGTCACGGTCGAGGCGGGCACCCCGCTCAAGAGACTCAACCTGGCTCTCGCGCGCGAGGGTCTGTCGCTCACGAACATGGGCGACATCATGGAGCAGACGGTCTCGGGTGCGACCAGCACCGGCACGCACGGCACGGGCCGTGAGTCGGCCTCGATAGCCGCCCAGATCAAGGGACTTGAGCTGGTCACGGCGGACGGCTCCGTGCTGACCTGCTCCGAGAAGGAGAACCCGGAGGTCTTCGCGGCGGCCCGCATCGGCCTCGGCGCCCTGGGCGTCGTCACCGCGATCACCTTCGCCGTGGAGCCCGTCTTCCTGCTCACCGCCCGCGAGGAGCCGATGACCTTCGACGAGGTCACCGGACGCTTCGACGAACTCTGGGCCGAGAACGAGCACTTCGAGTTCTACTGGTTCCCGCACACCGCCAGCACCAACACCAAGCGCAACAACCGCAGCGCGGGCCCGGAGCAGCCGGTGGGCAAGGTGGCCGGCTGGTTCGAGGACGAGTTCGTCTCCAACGGCCTCTGGCAGGTGGCCAACATGGTCGGCCGCGCGGCACCCGCGGCCATCCCGACCATCGCCCAGATCTCCACCCGGGCCTGGTCCACGCGGACCTACACGGACATCCCCTACAAGGTCTACACCTCGCCCCGCCGGGTGCGGTTCGTCGAGATGGAGTACGCCGTCCCGCGCGAGGCCCTGGTGGACACGCTGCGGGAACTCAAGGCCATGGTCGACCGTTCGGACTTCAGGATCAGCTATCCGGTGGAGGTCCGCACCGCCCCGGCGGACGACATCGCCCTGTCCACCGCCTCCGGCCGGGACAGTGCCTACATCGCCGTGCACATGTTCAAGGGCACGCCCTACCAGGCGTACTTCACCGCCGCCGAGCGCATCCTCACCGCGCACGAGGGCCGGCCGCACTGGGGCAAGGTGCACACCCGGGACGCCGAGTACTTCGCCGGGGTCTATCCGCGCTTCGGCGAGTTCACGGCGCTGCGGGATCGGCTGGATCCTGATCGTCGGTTCCAGAACGACTACTTGCGGCGGGTGCTGGGTCAGTAGCCGTCGCGCTCGGCGTGGGGGTCGGCGTGCCGCCGCCGTCCGAAGCGCTGGGCGTCGGTGTCGGACTCGGCGTCGTACCACCGCCGTTGGACGGTGAACCGCCGTCGGTCGAGCCGGACGGCGTCTCCGGGTCGGCCGACGAACCGTTCGGGGAGCCGGACGGGGAATCGGCCGGACTCGGCTCGTCGTCACCGGACTTCGAGGACGACGACGTGTCGTGTCCGGTGACGGCGGCGCTGACCGTGGTCCCCTTGCCGCCGCTGAAGCTGTCGCCGGACACCAGCTCGTACACGGTGATCCCGGTCATGGTGACCCCGAAGACGAGGGCCGCGGCGAGCAGCGGGCGCTTCCAACTGCCCACCCGCGCGCGGTAGATCGTGCCCTCCGTGAACTCCCCCGGACGAGCGGGGGGTTGCTCCTCCCCCTTGGACGTGACCGTCGCCTCCCGGAGCTGTGCGCCGGTCCGGCTGAAGAAGTGCTGGAAGACGGACCCGCCGGAGGTGGCTATCGCGCTCACGACGCCGGCGCCGAGGATCGTGCCGTAGACCCCGAAGTAGGAGGCGAGCTTGGCGGCCACCACCGCCGCCACCGCACTGCCGGCGACTTGAGGGACGCTCAGATCGATCCGCTTCTTGCTGACATCGGGCCTTGCACGCATTCCGGGACCTAGCCTCGCTTTCTCGCACTTTCTCGTACCTGATCAACTATCTGTACGACAAAGGGACGTACGGTCGAAACCAATAGTTCCGTTTCCGGCTATTGCGTGAAGTACGCCACTTTCAAGATCGCCCGAACCCCGTTCCGGGCCGCCAAGTCCCGCCCCCCACAAGAAGTTGGGCGGCGTGCCAATCCACGCACGTGGTCCAAATGGAGTACTGTTGCGAGCCCTGGGTGCGGTCTCCTGCCAGGGCGTCCGCGGCCTCAATGGACCGCCCAGAGGGGGCCAGTTGCACAGGGTGATGTAGTTGGTCACTTAGCGTTGCGAATAGGTAACCGTGCCATAACGGCGAGTCAGGGCCCGTGCCCGACACGCCGGGCAACTCGGCAAGGTTGTGGCAGGCTGCACCCGGGCAGGCCACACTCGACTAGCGGAAGCAGCGACGCACGTGACGTCGGCAGGCACCACCCGGGAGGTCCCCATGCCCGAACTGCGTGTCGTGGCCGTCTCTAACGACGGCACACGGCTGGTGCTGAAGGCTGCGGACAGCACGGAGTACACGCTTCCGATTGACGAGCGTCTGCGTGCCGCGGTTCGCGGCGACCGTCCCCGCCTCGGCCAGATCGAGATCGAGGTGGAGAGCCATCTCCGCCCCCGAGACATTCAGGCACGTATACGCGCCGGCGCCTCCGCCGAGGAGGTCGCTCAGCTCGCAGGCATCCCCGTCGACCGGGTGCGCCGCTTCGAGGGCCCCGTCCTCGCGGAGCGCGCCTTCATGGCCGAGCGGGCCCGGAAGACTCCGGTCCGCCGCCCCGGCGAGAACGCCGGACCCCAGCTCGGCGAGGCCGTCCAGGAGCGACTGACGCTGCGCGGTGCCGAGAAGGACACCGTCCAGTGGGACTCCTGGCGCCGCGACGACGGCACCTGGGAGGTCCTGCTGGTCTACCGGGTCGCGAGCGAACCGCACTCGGCGAGCTGGACGTACGACCCGCCCCGGCGGCTCGTCCAGGCCGTCGACGACGAGGCGCGCTCGCTGATCGGTGAGTCGGACGACCTCTCCGTCACACCCGAGCCCAGCTTCCCGTTCGTACCGCGGATCGCCCGGCTGCCCCGTGACCGGCCGCTGGACCGCGCCCTGGAGCGCCCGGAGCGTCCCGCGCTGCCGTCGCCCGAGCCGGTCGAGGAGAGCGAGCGCGACTCGCTGACCAGCCTCCTGGAGGCGGTACCGAGCTTCCGCGGCGACATGGTGGTCCCCGAGCGCCCCTCGGACCCCCCGGAGGAGCCCGCCGTGGAACCGGAGGCAGAGGAGCCCCCGGCACCCGCGGCCTCGGCCGGTTCGGCGTACGCGGACGTCCTGATGCCCCGCTCCGTAGGCGCCCACCGCGACCGGCTCATCGGCTCCACCGACCGCCAGGCCGAGGCGGACGGCGTCCGTCCGGGTCGTAGAGCGGCCGTTCCGAGCTGGGACGAGATCGTGTTCGGGACGCGCAGGAAGAAGCAGGAGTAGTACGGCAGTTGCTCGTACGACGAGGGGGTCCGCGCCGGTTCGGCAGCGGGCCCCCTAGTTGTATAGCTACGCGAGCGCTACTGGGGATCGGGGCCCACGGCGACCGGGCGCTCCGGGTCCGAGGACCACTCCGACCAGGAACCGACGTAGAGCGCGGCCGGAATCCCGGCCACCGCAAGCGCAAGCACCTCGTGGGCGCCCGAGACGCCGGAGCCGCAGTACACGCCGACGCCCGAACCCTCCGTAGCGCCAAGGGACTTGAAGCGGGTGGCCAGTTGCTCGGCCGGGAGGAAGCGGCCGTCCGGGCCCACGTTCTCGGTGGTCGGTGCGGACAGGGCGCCCGGGATGTGGCCGCCGACCCGGTCGATGGGCTCGACCTCGCCCCGGTAACGCTCCCCCGCGCGGGCGTCGAACAGGGCTCCGGTGCGGGCGAGGGCGGCGGCTCCGCCGGCGTCCAGGAGTTCTACGGCACCCGGTTCCGGGGTGAAGTCGCCCTCGGCCGGCGTCGGTGCGGTCGTCTCCAGAGACCCCTCCCAGGAGGGAAGGCCGCCGTCGAGCACGCGCACGTCCGGGTGACCCGTCCAGCGCAGCAGCCACCACGCGCGTGCCGCCGCCCAGCCCCGGCCGCCGTCGTACACGACGACCGGACGGTCGGCCGACACGCCCGCGTGGCGCATCACTGCGCCGAAGCGCGCGACGTCGGGCAGCGGGTGGCGGCCGTGGGCGCCGGGGGCCGAGGCGAGTTCCTGGTCGAGGTCTACGTAGACGGCACTTGGGATGTGCCCGGCCGCGTACTCGGCGCGGCCGTCGAAGGGCGGCTCACCTGCGGCCTTCGCGACGCTGAGCTGCCAGCGGACGTCGAGCACGACCGGCGGGTTCGTCCCGGCGAGACCGCTCGCCAGTTCGGGTGCGGAGATGATGGCGTTCATGGTCACCATCCTTGCGCAAGGGGTGGCCGACGCGTCCAGGTCCGACTACTCTGCTCGGCCGGACAGCCTCGATCACGAGGCGTACGGGAACGAGCACATGCTGTACAGCTGATGGACACCCCTCGGCAACCGCCCGGAAACGGACGAGTGGCCGCAGATCGGTCATCCTCTCCACCTGGGCCGTCCGTCGACGGCGCGGCCGGGGCGCGGTGCGTCACAGGGGGTGCGAGCATCGGCACGGGGCGTGCACGCGGATGCGGCACGCGGATCCGCACTGCGGAAGCGACACGGCCACCGCGAGGGGCCTAGGAGAAGGTGACGATGACCGAGGCACGGGGGTCGGCCGACCTGAACGACGACACGCACACTCGGCGTACGCAGGGCACACCCTGCTGGGTGAGTCTGATGGTGCACGGGATGGCCACGACTCAGGAGTTCTACGGAGAGCTGTTCGGCTGGGAGTTCCAACCCGGTCCTCAGCAGCTCGGCCCCTACGCGCGGGCCCTGCTCGACGGGCAGGAGGTGGCCGGCATCGGGCAGCTGCCGCCGGACCGGCATCTGCCCATCGCCTGGACGCCGTATCTCGCCTCGGACGACGTCGACCAGACGGCCGAGACGGTACGGATGTGCGGCGGCACGGTCGGGGTGGGCCCCCTGGACGCGGCCGAGGCCGGCCGGCTGGCGATCGGCTCCGACCCGTCGGGGGCGGTGTTCGGCATCTGGCAGGCCCCGGCACACCTCGGCACGACCATCACGGGAGTCCCCGGCACACCCGCCTGGAACGAGCTGCTGACCTCCGAGACCGCGAGCGTCGCCAAGTTCTACGAGGCGGTGTTCGGCTACGAGGAGGTGCCAGTGGTCTCCGCCGACTTCGACTACGTCACCCTGCACCTGGACGGCCACCCGGTCGCCGGCATCCACGGCGTCGGCACCGCCCTGCCCCGCGACCGGGGCCCGCACTGGATGACGTACTTCGAGGTCGCCGACACGGATGAGGCCCTGCGCCGCGTCACGGACCTCGGCGGCCACACCCTCAGCCCACCCCACGACAGCCCCCACGGCCGCGTGGCCACGGTCGCGGACCCCGAGGGCGCGATGTTCTCGGTGATCGAGGGGCCGCGGTAGCTCTTCGGGTCGCTTCCGGTGCGGGGCGGGCGGATCATGGGGGTCATCAGCCGCTCCGCACACCTGGAGGAGCGATGCGTCGTCGTACGGCACCGCTGTTGACTTGTCTGCTGGCAGTTCCGGCGCTGGCTCTGGCGCCGATGTCCGACAGCAAGGTGGGAGACACGCTGAGCCTCACCGGTATCAACTCCGGTGAGAAGCTCGACGTGACCGTCGTGAAGGTCGTCGACCCGGCCCATGGCGGGCAGTTCGATCGCCCGTCCCAGGGGAACCGTTTCGTGTCCGTGCAGTTCAAGCTCAAGAACACGGGTACCGCCGTCTACAAGGACTCGCCGTCCAACGGGGCGACCGTGATCGACAAGGACGGGCAGCGGTTCTCCGCATCGTTGAACAATTCCACGGCCGGTCCGTCGTTCCCGGGGAGTGTCACGATCAGCGCCGGGAAAGCAGCCCTCGGCTTCATGACGTTCGAGGTGCCGACCGCGTCCCGTGTCGTCACGGTCCAGTTCGCCATGAACAGCGGCTTCTCCGACGACGTCGGCGAGTGGCAGGTGCCCTGAGCCCCGTGTCCTACGCCGACGTCATCGGCAGGACGTCCGGTGACAGGGCCGCCGCGCGTGCCGTGGCGGCCGTCATGCGGCGGCGGTGGTGGCGGCGGCACAGGACCTCGTAGCCGACCGCTTCCGCCTGGTTGACGTCGCCGACGACGACCTGGGCGCCCTCGACGACCATCTCGCCGCCTATCGTGCGGGCGTTGTGGGTGGCGCGGGCGCCGCACCAGCACAGGGCCTCCACCTGGAGGACCTCCACGCGGTCGGCGAGTTCCACCAGGCGCTGGGAGCCGGGGAAGAGCTTGGAGCGGAAGTCGGTCGTGATGCCGAAGGCGTAGACGTCGAGACCCAGGTCGTCGACCACGCGCGCGAGTTGGTCGATCTGCACCGGCGCCAGGAACTGTGCCTCGTCGGCGATGACGTAGTCCGCGCGGCCACCCTGGGAGAGGTGGTCGACGACGTACCCGTACAGGTCCTGCTCGTCCTCGACCTCCACCGCGTCGGTGACCAGGCCGAGGCGCGAGGAAAGCTTTCCCTCGCCCGCGCGGTCGTCCCGCGTGAAGATCATCCCCGCCAGGCCGCGCGCCGATCGGTTGTGCTCGATCTGGAGCGCCAGGGTCGACTTCCCGCAGTCCATCGTTCCGGAGAAGAACACCAGCTCGGGCATGGGGAGTTGAGCACCTTTCGGCGGAGAGGGGGAACGGGAGGAGAGCCAGGGGGACGGAGGGACCTCAGGAGCGTACTTCGAGCAGGGGGACCAACTGCTCGGCAGGGGTCATCGAACCGTGGTTGCCGACCATCGCCGACTCCTTCGGCTCCCGCTCGGACGCGATGACCAGGACGTCGTCGCGGGCCGCCACGATCACGTCGCCGAGACGGTCGTGGACGCGCTCGTCGACCGTCGGGCCGAACCAGCCCGCCGCGATCGCCTCGTCCCGCGAGGCGACCCAGAACTGCTCGCCGAGCACCTCGCGCCAGCAGGTCAGTACGTCGTTCTCGGCGCCCCGCACCGCGTAGACGTGGCGGGCGCGGCCCTCGCCGCCGAGGAGGGCGACGCCGGCGCGCAGCTCCCAGTCCGCGTCGAAGTCGATGCGGTGCTCCTCGTCGAAGGGCACGTCGATCATGCCGTGGTCGGCGGTGACGTACAGCGCGCTGCGCGGCGGCAGTTGCTCCGCGAGGCGCTGGACGAGCCGGTCGACGTACATGAGTTGACCGCGCCAGGTGTCGGAGGCGACGCCGTAGCGATGCCCGGCGCCGTCGAGTTCGGCATAGTACGTGTACACCAACGAGCGGTCCCCGGCGGCCAGTTGCTCGGCCGCGAGGTCCATGCGCTCCTCGCCGGTCAGCCGCCCGTGGAACGTCCCGCCACTGAGCGCGACCTTCGTCAGCGGGGTGTTCTGGAAGGTGGGCGAGGACACCTGCGCGGCGTGCACGCCCGCGTCGTGGGCCAGTTGGAAGATCGTGGGGTACGGCTGCCAGACCCCCGGCTTCGTCCACGGCTGCCAGCGCAGCTGGTTCATCAGCGCGCCGGTGTCCGGGTTGCGCACGGTGTAGCCGGGCAGGCCGTGCGCGCCGGGCGGCAGGCCGGTGCCGACGGAGGCGAGGGAGGTCGCGGTGGTCGCCGGGTAGCCGGCCGTGAGCGGACGTCCGGTGCCGCCGCGCGAGCTGGCGAGGAGCGCGTGCAGGTAGGGCGCCTCGTCGGCGTGGTCCTTGATCTGCTCCCAGCCGAGACCGTCGATCAGGAAGACGCAGTTGCGGTCGGCCGGGGTCAGCTCCGGGATCGCCGCGGTCGTGCCGGGTACGCCCATGCCCGCGGCCAGCGTGGGCAGCAGGTCGGCGAGGGAGCCGGAGCCGTACTCGGGGACGGGCGCGGATGCGACGGCGAGGGGCTCGGGGTGTTCCCAGGTTGTGGGGTGGGACATCAGCGGGTGACGTCCGCGGTCGCCTCGGAGAGGGACTGCGCGAAGGCGAGGGTCTGCTGCACCGTCTCCGGGCCGTCGCCGGCCTCGCTGACGCGCAGGCTCAGGTCGTCCGCCGTGGAGTTGCCCGTGTAGCCGTGGTCGGCCTCGCAGTTGGGGTCGCCGCAGGCGGCCGGCTCCAGGTCGATCCGGGCGACGGCGCCCCAGCCGATGGTCAGCACGACCTCGCGGGGCAGCGTGCCCGGCGTGTACGACTCCGGGTTGGCGACCACGCGGCTGAGCACCACGGACGAGATCCGGCCGAGCTTCACGGACTCTGTGGACGTCGTGGCGTACGGCGTCGGGGAGGTGCTGTCGGCGGACTGCTCGTCGGTGTGGCTGACGATGAAGCGGTTGCCGGTGAGGACGAGCACGGTCACGTGCCGGCGCACCTCGTTCTGGTCGAACGTGGTCTCCTGGTGGACCAGGAACGACCGGATCGGCTCGCCGCCCACGGCGGCCTCCACCGCCTCGGCCACGAGGGCCGGGTAGTAGCCGCTGCGCTCGATCGCCGCACGCAGCCCCTGGGTCGTCGTACTGGTCTTGGCCATGACGTCCATCCTACGGTGGCGCACTGACTGCGAGGCACCGTCGAGCACCGTCTCGTCACAGCCGTCTCAGTACACGGGACCGGTACGAGGGACACGGGATCAGTGCGGAGGAAGCGGCCGTCAGTACACGGGAAGCGTCCTCGGGCCGAGGTCGTCGCGGACGGGCGGCGGGGCCAGGCGGACGGAGGCGCCGAGCACGCTCAGGCCGTGCGCGGCCACGACGACGGGCTCCAGGGTCACGGCGACGACCTCGGGGTGATCGTCGACCAGCCGCGACACCCGCAGGAGCAGCTCCTCCAGGGCAGGCGTGTCGACCGGCGTGGAGCCACGCCAGCCGAACAGGAGCGGCGCCGTCCGGATCGACCGGATCAGCGAGCCGGCCTCCCGGTCCGTGACCGGAATCAGCCGGTGCGCGGTGTCCCCGAGCAGCTGCGAGGCGGCTCCGGCGAGCCCGAACGACAGCACGGCCCCCGCCGCCGGGTCGATGACGGCCCGTACGACGGTGTCGACCCCGCGCGGCGCCATCCGCTGCACCACCGGCCGCAGTTCCTCCGGCTTCCCGAACAACTCGCCCAACTCTGCGTACGCCCGCCGCAGTTGGTCCTCGTCCGCGAGATCCAGTCGTACGCCGCCCAGGTCCGCGCGGTGGCGCAGGTGCGGGGCGGTGGCCTTGAGGGCGACCGGGTAGCCGAGGGTGCGGGCGGCCTCGGCGGCGGCGTCGGGGGTGGGTGCGGGCAGCGCGCGGTGGACGTCGATGCCGTATTTGCCGAGCAGTTCGCACGTCTCGTCGACGCCTAGGGTGAGGCCCTGCCCGCGCGCGAGGAGCCCGCCGATGAGTGCGGCGGACCCCTTCTCGTCGATGTCCTCGAACTCGGGCACCCGGCCGGGGTCGGTGGCCTCGCGTCGCCACTGCGCGTACTTCACGGCTTCGGCGAGGGCGCGGACGGCGCGCTCGGCGGCGGGGAAGGCGGGGATGAGGCCGCCGCCTTCGGGGGCGGGCATCGCGGTGGCGGCCTGCTCCGGTTCCGTGGCGCTCCGTCGGGGTGGTCCCTCCGCGGGGCGGGACCGGTCGGCGGTCCCCTCGGCACCGGGCGCCTTGGAGGCGACCTGTGGCGCTGTGCTCATCGCGGCGGACAACGCTTCGGCCAGCCCGCCGAGTTCGACGTGCACCACCAGCACCGGCTTCCCGGGAACAGCCGCCGCGGCGGACCGCAACGCCTCCGCCAACGCCGCGTCCTCGGCCGGCCCCTCCCCCACCGCGGGTATCGCGGTCACGACCACCGCGTCGCACGAGTCGTCGGCCAACGCCCCCGACAGCGCCCGATGGAAGTCCACCGCCGTCGCCGCCGTGGTCAGGTCCAGCGGAGCGAGCGGCCGCAACCCCTCGGAGAGGCAGGCGTCGTAGGTCAGCAGCCCGAGCGACTCGGAGTTCCCGACGATCGCCACGCGCGGACCGCCGGGCAGCGGCTGGCGCGCGAGCAGCAGTCCCGTGTCGACGAGTTCGGTGATCGTCTCGACGCGGATGACTCCGGCCTGGCACAGCAGCGCGGACACGGTCGCGTGCGGCAGGCGCGTCGCCCGTACCGCGTGTCCCTGGGGGGCGGATCCGGCGCCCTGGACCACGACCAGGGGTTTCGCCGCCGCGGTGCGCCGGGCGAGGCGGGTGAACTTGCGGGGGTTGCCGATGGACTCCAGGTACATGAGGGCCACGTCGGTGTCGGGATCGTCGTACCAGTACTGAAGGACGTCGTTTCCGGACACGTCCGCGCGGTTGCCGGACGACACGAACGTGGAGACGCCGGTGACTCCGGTGACCCCGCCGCCGCGCCGGTGCAGCCGGGAGAGCAGGGCGATGCCGATGGCGCCGGACTGCGCGAACAGTCCGATGCGTCCGGGGCGCGGCATCTCGGGCGCGAGGGACGCGTTGAGCCGTACGTCGGCGGCGGTGTTGATGATCCCGAAGGCGTTCGGCCCGATGATGCGCATGCCGTACGTGCGCGCGTGGCGCACGAGTTCGCGCTGGCGCTCGCGTCCCTCGGGGCCGCTCTCGGCGTACCCGGCGGTGACGACGACGAGCCCCTGCACCCCGTGTTCGCCGCACTCGGTGACGACTTCGGGGACGTGCTCGACGGGGACGGCGACGACCGCGAGGTCCACGGGGCCTTCAATGTCGCGCACCGAGCGGTACGCCGGCACCCCGTCGAGGTCCTTCTGCTCCTCGGGGAATGCCTTGTTCACGGCGTACAGGCCGCCGGTGAACCCGGCGTCCCTGATGTTGTCGAGAACGCTGCGGCCCACCCCTCCGGGCGTGCGGCCGACACCGACGACGGCGACCGAGCCGGGCACCAACAGCCGTCGTACGGACCGCGCTTCGGCCCGCTGCTCCCGCGCGCGCTGCACGGCGAGGGACCGGTCGGTGGGTTCGAGGTCAAACTCCAGGCGTACGACGCCGTCCTCGAAGCTGCGCTTCTGGGTGTAGCCGGCGTCTGTGAACACCTTGATCATCTTGTTGTTGGCGGGCAGCACCTCGGCGGCGAAGCGGCGGATGCCGCGCTCGCGGGCGACGGCGGCGATGTGCTCCAGGAGGGCGGAGGCGACGCCCCTCCCCTGGTGCGCGTCCTGCACCAGGAAGGCGACCTCGGCCTCGTCGGCCGGGGCGGAGGCGGCACGCCCGTCGGCACTAATGCGGTCATAGCGTACGGTGGCGATGAACTCGCCGCCTACGGTGGCCGCGAGTCCCACCCGGTCCACAAAGTCGTGGTGCGTGAAGCGGTGGACATCCTTGGCGGACAGGCGAGGATACGGCGCGAAGAAGCGGTAGTACTTCGACTCGTCGGAGACCTGCTCGTAGAAGCTGACCAGGCGCTCGGCGTCGTCGACGGTGATGGGCCTGACGCGCGCGGTACCCCCGTCGCGCAGCACCACGTCGGCTTCCCAGTGGGCGGGGTACTCGTGCCGGTCCGACGAGGTCTGCATGGGCCCCAGCGTACGGCTCGCGTCCGACAACGGCGCGAGGCAGTCTGTGGGAGAAAGCAGCAAGGAGAGGTCGGGCCGAGGCCGCGGTCCGACGACTCGCTCCGGACGGTTCACCGGACCGGTCCGGGGTCGCTTCACGTGTGGGAAACTGGTCTAGACAACCCTGAGACTCTGAAGGGCAGCATCACATGGCTGAGCGCCGCGTCAACGTCGGCTGGGCGGAGGGCCTTCACGCCCGCCCCGCCTCCATCTTCGTCCGGGCCACCACGGCCGCGGGTATCCCCGTGACGATCGCCAAGGCCGACGGCAACCCCGTCAACGCGGCCTCCATGCTCGCGGTCCTGGGCCTGGGCGCCCAGGGCGGCGAGGAGATCGTCCTCGCGTCCGACGCCGAGGGCGCGGACGCGGCCCTCGACCGACTGGCGAAGCTGGTCGCGGAGGGTCTCGAAGAACTCCCCGAGACCGTCTGAGGCACCCCGCAATTGATGGTTGCGGTGCTTTTCGTCCAAAAACGATGCACCACAACCTCGAAGGGCTCGTCCGAATTACCGGGCGAGCCCTTCGCAATTTCCACTCACGGGCAGCATGAATAATCCCCCGCGAATTACTTCTCTTTGTATACGGCGCCCGTGTTAATGCCGCAGGCCCGACATGTTTACGGGAGGTTGCGAAGTCCTCACACGGTCCGCGCCGTTCGTGCCGTTCGCCCCGCCGGGAAAGCGCAGCCGGTGCGCGGTGCCCGCGCGCTCGGTGTGCAGGGCGGTGATCGCTCGCGCACGCTCGCCGTCACCGCGCGCCACGGCGTCCACGATGGCCCCGTGCTCGGCCCAGGACTCCACGGGGTTGGCCGGGGCGTCCACCGCGTACATCCAGGCGATCTTGTGCCGCAGCTGGGTCAGCATCGAGGTCAGCGCTGGGCTCCCGGAGGCCTGTGCCAGCGTCTCGTGGAACCAGCTGCCCAGGGAGCGCAGATCCTCGCTGTTGCCCCTCCTGGCGCGCTCCTGGCCCAGCCTGACGAGGCCGCGCAGCACCTTGAGGTGGGCCTCGGTGCGCCGCTGGGCGGCCCGCGAGGCGCCGAGCGGCTCCAGCAGCATCCGCATCTCCAGCAGGTCGGCCGCCTCCTGCTCGGTCGGTTCCGCGACGCACGCGCCCGCGTGCCGCCGGGTCACCACGAACCCCTCGGCCTCCAGCGTGCGCAGGGCCTCCCGGACGGGGACGCGCGAGACCCCGTACCGGCGCGCGAGGAGTTCCTCCGTGAGCCGGCTGCCGCGCTCGTAGACACCGGCGACGATGTCGTCCCGGATCGCCGTGCATACCGAGTGCGCCGGAATACGCATGTCCGACCTCCGCCTTAATCCCCGTGAAACGTCGACGATTGACGTGTGTTCCGTGACTCTATTGCAATGAGCGGGAATTTCCGATGGCGGGCCGGAATCCATGGATATTTTTTGGACAGGAGGGCTCCGGAAACGCCGAAAGCCCCGGCCGGGCGGGCCAGGGCTTCGGGAAGTGCGGCGCTGTGTCGTCAGACGTTCACGCCGTGCTTGCGGAGGTAGGCGACGGGGTCTACGTCGGAGCCGTACTCGGCGGTCGTGCGGGCCTCGAAGTGGAGGTGCGGTCCGGTGACGTTGCCGGTCGCCCCGGAGAGGCCGATCTGCTCGCCCGGGGTGACCGTCTGGCCGACGGAGACACCGATGGACGACAGGTGGCCGTACATGGTGTACATGCCGTCGGCCATCTTGATCACGACCTGATTGCCGTACGAGCCTCCCCAGCCGGCCTCGACGACGGTGCCGGAGCCGACCGCGTGCACGGAGGTGCCGGTCGAGGCGTGGAAGTCGATGCCGGTGTGGGCACCGGAGGACCAGAGGGAACCGCCGGTCTTGTAGCCGGTGGAGACGTACGAGCCGGTGACCGGTGCGACGAAGGTGTTGAGCCTCTTGCGCTCGGCGGCGCGGGCGGCGCGTACCTCGGCCTCGCGCTCCGCCTTGGCCTGCGCGGCGGCCTTGGCCCGGGCGGTCTCCTTGGCCAGCGTTTCAGCGGCGGCCTGCTGCTGGGCGACGGCCTGGGCGTCGATCTTCTCGGCCACGGAGTCGCCCATGGCGACGACGGGGGTGAGACCGGTCTGTTCGGGGGCGGGCTCCGCGGCGAACGCCGGGGCGCTCGCGAGGGTGCCGACGACGCCGGTGGTGGTGAGGGCCGCGACACTCGCGACACGAACGGTGGTGCGGTGGGTCCGGCTCGGGCGACGGTGCTTCCCGGTGGCGCGGGTGAACGCCATGGAGTGGCTGGTCCTTTCCTTCCTTCTCGCCTACCGGGTTAGCTGACGGGTTCGGAGCAGGAAGGTCTCCTACGGACCCCCTCGCTGTGCGCGCGGGCGTCCGATTCACCCCAGGGACATGGGTCCCCGGCTCCCCTGGCTCGCGCCGTACGGGGACTCGGCGATGACTGTCCGGTGCCACGAGTGCGGCGCGGTGCCTGACGGACAGCCGGACCGACGCTAAGGGGGGCCACTTTCAATCCCCAAACGGATCACGGGTTTTGTTGCACATGCCACAGGGCAGACAGGCAACCTCTCCCCCAATTCGGACATTAGGGGGGCCCTGATGACTCTTCAGTCACCAGGGCCCCCACACGCGCGTGCCGCCGATCGGCTCCCTGCTTGTCGTCTACTCGGCCGGGACGACGGTCACTTCGCCGATACCGAGAGCCTCGACGGGCTCCTTGATCTGCTCCGCGTCGCCGACCAGGATCGTCACCAGACGGTCCACCGGGAAGGCGTTCACGACCGCCGCGGTGGCCTCCACGGTGCCGGTCGCGGCGAGCTGCTGGTACAGCGTCGCCTGGTAGTCGTCGGGCAGGTGCTGCTCGACCTGGTCGGCCAGCGTGCTGGCCACGGCCGCGGCGGTCTCGTACTTGAGCGGCGCCACCCCGACGAGGTTCTGCACGGCGATGTCCCGCTCGGCGTCGGTGAGTCCGCCCTCGGCGAGCTTGCGCAGCACCGTCCACAGGTCGTCCAGCGCGGGACCGGTGTTCGGGGTGTCCACGGAGCCGCTGATGGCGAGCATCGAGGCACCCGTGCCGTCGGGTGCCGAACGCAGCACCTGGCCGAACGCCCGCACACCGTAGGTGTAGCCCTTCTCCTCGCGCAGGACGCGGTCCAGGCGGGAGGTGAGGGTGCCGCCGAGGCAGTACGTGCCGAGCACCTGGGCGGGCCACACGCGGTCGTGCCGGTCGGCGCCGACGCGGCCGATGAGCAGCTGCGTCTGGACTGCGCCGGGACGGTGCACGATCACGACCCGCCCGGTGTCGTCGGCGGTCACCGGCGGCACGGGACGCGACTGCGCGGTGGAGCCCGTCCACGAACCCAGGGTGTCGGCGAGGAGCGCGTCCAGGTCGATGCCGGTGAGGTCGCCGACGACCACGGCGGTGGCCGTCGCGGGACGGACGTGCCGCTCGTAGAAGGCGCGTACGGCCCCGGAGTCGATCTTCTGGACCGTCTCCTCGGTGCCCTGGCGCGGGCGCGACATGCGCGAGGTCGCCGGGAACAGCTCCTTGGAGAGCTCCTTGGCCGCGCGGCGGGACGGGTTGGCCGTCTCGTGCGGGATCTCGTCGAGGCGGTTGCGGACCAGCCGCTCGACCTCGCTGTCCGCGAAGGCGGGCGCCCTCAGCGCGTCCGACAGCAGACCGAGGCCCTTGGCCAGGCGCGAGGCCGGGACCTCCAGGCTCAGGCGCAGCCCGGGGTGGTCGGCGTGCGCGTCGAGGGTGGCGCCGGAGCGCTCCAGCTCGGCGGCGAACTCCTCGGCGGAGTGCTTGTCGGTGCCCTCGGAGAAGGCCCGCGCGGTGATCGTGGCGACACCGTCCAGGCCGGCCGGTTCGGCCTCCAGGGGCGCGTCAAGGAGCACCTCGACGGCGACGACCTGCTGGCCGGGGCGGTGACAGCGCAGCACGGTCAGGCCGTTGCCGAGCGTCCCGCGCTCCGGGGCGGGGAAGGCCCACGGCCTGGCCTCGCCGGCCTGGGGCTGCGGGTGGAATTCCATCGTGGCGAGCTCGGTCACTTGGCCGCCTCCTCGTTCTCGTCGCCGGCCTCTGCTTCGTCATCCTCGGCCGCGATGGGCTCGTACACGAGCACCGCGCGGTTGTCGGGGCGCAGGCGGGCCTTCGCGACCTCCTGCACCTCCTCCGCCGTCACGTCCAGGACGCGCTGTACGGCGGTCAGGGCGAGCTGCGGGTCACCGAACAGGACGGCGTACCGGCACAGTTCGTCGGCGCGGCCCGCGACCGTGCCGAGCCGGTCCAGCCACTCGCGCTCCAACTGGGCCTGGGCGCGCTCCATTTCCTCGGCCGTGGGGCCCTCCTCGGCGAACCGGGCGAGCTCCTCGTCGATGGCGGCCTCGATGACCGGCACCTCGACGTCCCCGGACGTCTTGACGTCCAGCCACCCCAGGGAGGGCGCACCGGCCAGCCGCAGCAGACCGAAGCCGGCCGCGACCGCCGTACGGTCGCGCCGTACGAGGCGGTTGTAGAGGAGCGAGGACTCGCCGCCGCCGAGGATGGTGAGGGCGAGGTCGGCCGCGTCGGACGCGCGCGTGCCGTCGTTCGGCAGGCGGTAGGCGCACATCAGGGCGCGGGCCGGGACCTCTTCCTCGACGACCTCGCGCAGTTGCCCGCCGATCACCTCGGGCAGCGTGCCGTCGCGGGGCTCGGGCTTGCCGTCGTGCGACGCGATGGACCCGAAGTACTTCTCGATCCAGGCGAGCGTCTGCTCGGGGTCGATGTCGCCGACCACGGACAGGACCGCGTTGTTGGGCGCGTAGTAGGTGCGGAAGAACGCGCGCGCGTCCTCCAGGGTGGCCGCGTCCAGGTCCGCCATCGAGCCGATGGGCGTGTGGTGGTAGGGGTGGCCCTCCGGGTAGGCGAGGGCGGTCAGCTTCTCGAACGCCGTCCCGTAGGGCACGTTGTCGTAGCGCTGGCGGCGCTCGTTCTTGACGACGTCCCGCTGGTTCTCCATGGACTCCTCGTCCAGGGCGGCCAGGAGCGAGCCCATGCGGTCCGCCTCCAGCCAGAGCGCGAGCTCCAACTGGTGGGTGGGCATGGTCTCGAAGTAGTTCGTGCGCTCGAAACTGGTGGTGCCGTTGAGCGAACCGCCCGCGCCCTGCACCAGTTCGAAGTGGCCGTTGCCCTTGACCTGTCCCGAGCCCTGGAACATCAGGTGCTCGAAGAGGTGAGCCAGGCCGGTGCGCCCCTTGACCTCGTGGCGGGAACCGACGTCGTACCAGAGGCACACCGCCGCGACCGGGGTCAGGTGGTCCTCGGAGAGGACCACGCGCAGACCGTTGGCCAAGCGGTGTTCGGTCGCTGTCAGACCGCCGGACCCTGCCTCGGCGGTGGCCGTGTGACCCATGGGCATGTACGTCCCTTCGATCGCGGATTATCTGGCTGGAACCGCAGAAATCCTGCTCGTCCCGCCACTGTATGCAAGCGTGCGGACCGTCGGCGAAGTTCCCGGCGGACGTACGCCGAGAGCGAGATCGCGTAGCCTGCGGGCAGTCGCACACGTGGACTCACGCGGCAGCCGCCGGCGACGGACCCGAGCGGGCAACGCCGGGTCCTGGTCCGTGTTGTCAGTGCCGCGGTCCACAATGGTTCACGTCAAGACCCCGTTCACGCTTCAGCAAGAGTGAGCCGAAGGGGAGCGACCCCCAGGCGAGCGACCAGAAAAGAGGAGCCGGCAGCGATGGCCCGCCGCAGCACGAAGACCCCGCCGCCCGACGACTCGTTCGAGGAGCGGATCCTCGACATCGACGTCGTCGACGAGATGCAGGGCTCCTACCTTGAGTACGCGTACTCGGTCATCTACTCCCGAGCCCTGCCGGACGCCCGGGACGGCCTGAAGCCGGTCCACCGACGGATCGTCTACCAGATGGACGAGATGGGCCTGCGCCCCGACCGCGGCTATGTGAAGTGCGCGCGTGTCGTCGGCGAGGTCATGGGCAAGCTGCACCCGCACGGCGACGCGTCGATCTACGACGCCCTGGTGCGCATGGCCCAGCCCTTCTCCATGCGCGTGCCGCTGGCCGACGGCCACGGCAACTTCGGCTCGCTGGGCAACGACGACCCGCCGGCCGCCATGCGGTACACCGAGTGCCGGCCGTCCGAAGCGGCCAACCTGATGACCGAGTCGATCGACGAGGACACGGTCGACTTCACCCCGAACTACGACGGCCAGGAGCAGGAGCCGGTGGCCCTGCCCGCCGCCTTCCCAAACCTCCTGGTGAACGGCTCGTCGGGCATCGCCGTCGGCATGGCCACCAACATGCCGCCGCACAACCTGGGCGAAGTCATCGCGGCCGCCCGGCACTTGATCCGCTATCCGAACGCGGACCTGGACAGCCTGATGCGGCACGTCCCCGGCCCCGACCTGCCGACGGGCGGCCGGATCGTCGGCCTCACCGGCATCCGGGACGCGTACGAGACCGGCCGCGGCACGTTCAAGATCCGCGCCACGGTCGCCGTGGACAACGTGACGGCACGCCGCAAGGGCATCATCGTCACCGAACTGCCCTTCTCCGTAGGCCCCGAGAAGGTGATCGCCAAGATCAAGGACCTGGTCGGCGCGAAGAAGCTGCAGGGCATCGCCGACGTCAAGGACCTCACCGACCGCGCGCACGGCCTGCGTCTGGTCATCGAGATCAAGAACGGCTTCGTACCGGAAGCGGTCCTGGAGCAGCTCTACAAGCTGACGCCGATGGAGGAGTCCTTCGGCATCAACAACGTGGCGCTGGTCGACGGCCAGCCCCTCACGCTCGGCCTCAAGGAACTCCTGGAGGTCTATCTCGACCACCGCTTCAACGTCGTACGGCGACGCAGCGAGTTCCGCCGCACCAAGCGGCGCGACCGCCTCCACCTGGTGGAGGGTCTGCTCACCGCGCTCATCGACATCGATGAGGTCATCCGGATCATCCGCTCCAGCGACAACTCGGCGCAGGCGAAGCAGAGCCTGATGGAGCGCTTCTCGCTGTCGGACATCCAGACGCAGTACATCCTGGACACGCCGCTGCGCCGGCTCACCCGGTTCGACCGGATCGAGCTGGAGTCGGAGATGGAGCGACTCCGGGCGGAGATCGCGGAGTTGACCCGCATCCTGGAGTCGGACACCGAGCTGCGCAAGCTGGTCTCGACCGAACTGGCCGCGGTGGCGAAGAAGTTCGGCACCGACCGGCGCACGGTCCTGCTGGAGTCGGCGGGCGCCCCCACCGCCACGGTGCCGCTCCAGGTGGCCGACGACCCGTGCCGGGTGCTGCTCTCGTCGACAGGTCTGCTGGCCCGTACGGCGAACGGCGAGCCCTTCCCGGAGGACGCCGAGGCCCGGCGCACCAAGCACGACGTGATCGTCTCGGCGGTCCCGGCGACGGCCCGCGGCGAGCTCGGCGCGGTCACCTCGGCCGGCCGCCTCCTCCGGATCAACGTCGTCGACCTCCCGCAGCTCCCGGAGACGGCCGCAGCGCCGAACCTCTCCGGCGGCGCGCCGATCTCGGAGTTCGTCTCCCTGGACGAGGGCGAGACGGTCATCTGCCTCACCACCCTCGACGAATCCTCCCCGGGCCTGGCCATCGGCACGGAGCAGGGCGTCGTCAAGCGCGTGGTCCCCGACTACCCCACGAACAAGGAGGAGTTGGAGGTCATCACGCTCAAGGACGGCGACCGGATCGTCGGCGCGATCGAGCTGCGCACCGGCGAGGAGGACCTGGTCTTCATCACGGACGACGCCCAACTCCTGCGCTACCAGGCCTCCCAGGTCCGCCCCCAGGGCCGCCCGGCCGGCGGCATGGCGGGCATCAAGCTCACCGACGGCGCGAAGGTCATCTCCTTCACCGCCGTCGACCCCGCCGTGGACGCCGCGGTGTTCACGATCGCGGGCTCACGCGGCACCTTGGACGACTCGGTCCAGACGACGGCGAAGCTGACCCCGTTCGACCAGTACCCCCGCAAGGGCCGCGCCACCGGCGGCGTCCGCTGCCAGCGCTTCCTGAGGGGCGAGGACTGCCTCTCCCTGGCCTGGGCGGGCGCCGTACCGGCGAAGGCGGCACAACGGGACGGCACCCCTGCGGAACTCCCCGAAATGGACCCGCGACGGGACGGCTCGGGCGTGTCGCTGGCGAAGACGGTGTCGGTGGTGGCGGGGCCGGTGTAGCGCCGGCCGTCAGTAGTCCAGTTCAGGACCGGGGTCTACGTCCGGTTCCGGTTCCGGATCCGGGTCCAACTCCGGCTCGGATTCGGGTACTTGACGGTACGCAGTCTCCTGATCCGCCTCTTGTACGTAACGGAGGACGCCCCACATGCCGCGCTCGTCGGCGTGCGGGGCGTCGCCGTCTCTGCACGCCTCCAACTCCTTGCCGAGGGCGGGCATGTCGAGTCCGGCACCGATGAGCACGAGCTGGGTCAGCCGGGTGTCGCCACTGCCCCAGGCCTCTGGATAGAACCGCAGGAATCGCCCAACGGCGTGCACGGCGTACCGATTACGCGAATCGTGGGCGCCGAAGTCGACGTACCCCTTGATGCGGTAGAGCCCCTCGGGCCGGCTGTCCAGGAACGCCATCAACCCGCGCGGATCCATGGGCGTGTCGGAGACGAAGGAGAGGCTGTCGTAGGCGGTGTGCAGGTGGTCGGCGTGTGCGTCGCCGCCCTGGTCGTCACCGGGGTGCTCGTGCAGGTCGTCGAAGGTCAACTGCCCGACGCGCTCCTCGTTCGGCCGGCAGTCGAAGAGGAACTCGGGGTCGATACGGCCGTACGTCGCGGGTACGACGGCGGCACGGTCAGTGAGGGAACGGACGAGCCCGAGCACGCGCGGGGCGTCGACCGCCCGGTCGAGCTTGTTGACGACGACGAGATCGGCGAGGGAGAGATGCCGGTCGATCTCGGGGTGCTTCGCGCGCGTGTCGTCGAACTCGACGGCGTCGACGACCTCGACGAGCCCGCCGTAGACGATCCCCGGGTGCTCGCTGGCGAGCAACATGCGCACCAGTTCCTCCGGTTCGGCGAGCCCGCTGGCCTCGATGACGATGACGTCGATACCGGCTGAGGGCCGGGCGAGCCGCTCCAGATAGACGTCGAGCTCACTGGCGTCCACGGCACAGCACAGGCACCCGTTGCCGAGCGACACGGTCGCGTCACCGAGCGCCCCGGCCACGGCCAGCGCGTCGATCTCGATCGCCCCGAAGTCATTGACGATGGCACCGATACGGCTGCCTCCGCTGCGGTGCAGGAGGTGGTTGAGGAGGGTCGTCTTGCCGGAGCCGAGGAATCCGGCGAGGACGAGGACGGGGATCTGGTGGGGGGTTGGCGTCGGGGGTGGATCCGTTGCCGGGGGTGCGGCCGGTGTTGGTACCGGGGCGGGGGCCGAGGCCGGTGCCGGGGCGGGGGCCGAGGCCGGTGCCGAGGCGGGGGCCGAGGCCGGTGCCGAGGCGGGGGCGGGGGCGGATGCGGGAACCGAGGTTGGGGTGGGAACCGAGGTTGGGTGTGAGCTCGGAACCGACGCCGGATCCGTGCGCGGGTTCAGATCCGGGCTCTGGCTCTGGCTCGCGCTCGGGCCTGGGCTCGGGGTCCGACTCGGGCCTGGGCTCGGGCTTGCGCTCAGGCTCTGCCTCGGGCTCGCGCTCGAGTTCTGCTGGCTCAACGTGCGACCTCTTTCACGCCGACGCGTGCACCGGCTCGCGGTCCGGCGCACGTACGGAGGTTGAATGCCGCCCCAGGATACGAGCCGGAAGAATCGCCGCGAAGTGAACGATTGTTAGCAGCACTTGCGGGGCAGACGTTGGGGAAGGCGCCGGTTCGTGCGACCCTCGCTTCCCTCCGTGCGCCTCCTCTCCGCCTCCCTGCCGATCAGAGCCGCTCGGCACTCTGGGAGACGGCAAGCGCCGCCCATCGCTCGCCGGTCCCCATCAGTCGACCCGCACCCCGACGACCGGCGGACGGCCGCCTGACTCGGGGGTTGACATGGCCACACGGAAGCGCGGTACACGGGGGTTCGCCACGCCCCTGGCAGCCGGACTCGGCCTGGCGACGGGAGCTCTCGCCGTCATGGCCGCGCAACACCGCACGCTCCGCGCGCTGCGCATCCGCCTCGACCACCTGGAAAAACGGGTCGCCAACAGCCACCACCACGCCAATCTGGCCACCCAGCAGCGGCTGCACTGGGAACTGCTGAGCAAGGCGATCGACAGCCCGGAGCTGGCCGAGGTGCTGGACATCTTCGAAGTGCCGGCGTCCCAGCAGAAACGACGCCAATACCTCTTCGCCAACGCGCTGTACACAAATCTGCTGTTCTACTACCGCATCGGCAACATCAGCCGCGACGAGTTCTTCGGGTTCGTTCGCGGTCTTGTGCAGAATCCCGTGGTCAGGGAGTACTGGAACGCGACTCAAGGGCAGCGGGCGACGCTCGCCGAGGGCTCGGACGAGGCCGAACTCGGACGGATGGTCGACGAACTGCTACGACAGTTGGAAGAGGCCGACGGCGACGAGTGGTGGGTCGTAGGAGATCCGCCCAGCGACTGAGCAACAACTCGCCCTCAGGGGCGCCCTCCCTCGAATCACACCCTCGGGCCATAACGAACGGATCAAGTCCCCAGTTGTCCCTGACGTCGCTGGGGTTGACTCACGCTCGATCGCGTAGAACGACTCCACAAGACGTCGCTCACGCCGCCGGATGACGAGCGCACCCCACAGGGCACCGCCTTCACCCCGCAGTCGTTGTGCGCAGACTTTTCAGACGTGAGAACCAGAGGGAATCAACAGTGAGTCAGATCATCCGTCGGATCGGTGTACCTCCCAGCGCCCGGGGGAGCGCGGGCGGGGGCAACTGCCCTGACATCTTCGAATTGGCCGACGGAAACTTCGCGGTGATCGGCACGGACGTCACGGACAAGTTCGACAGTCAGCTCCCCGCCGACGCGTCGCGCGCCCCTTATGAACGGATCGTCGTCATCACTCGGGACACACTCATCAAGGCCAAGGGCGACATCCCGGAGGCATGAGCGCCTGCGATTCCCTTCCTATCGTTCCCTTTCACCTCGACACCATCCGAAGGGAAACAGGATGACCATCCATCTGGGACGCAAGGCCGCCTGCCGGTGGTCCGACCGGCACCTCCACATAAACCAGCGCCTCGGCGTGCCTCCCCAGTCTCGGGGCAGCACGAGCGGAGCGAACTGTCCGGACATCTTCGAACTGTGTGACGACCACTACGCATTGATCGGGACAGAGCGGACGGAGGAGGTCCGAAGGGCCCATCCGGAGATGCGGGAACTGGCCCCGTCAGAGATCGTCGTGGTCGTCGACCGCCAGACTCTGATCCACGCCAAGCCGCAGATTCCCGGCAACTGATGGACCGATGCCCCCACCGGCAACCCGGTGGGGGCATTGCCATGCCTGGTCTTCCGCAGCGCCGTTTCCTCCGGCGGGCCCCGGGAAGGATTCCGCAGACTCGGGGGAGGCGCGGATGGCAACTCACCGCCGGACATGGCGCACGGCAGTCACGTTCTGCGCATGGGGCGCCCTCGCGCTCGGCGGAACCGCTCTCGTCGGCGCCGCCTCCGTCGTGGTGAGCGGTTGGCTCGCCAGCGGCGTGGAACGGGCCAACGGAGACCGGCGAACGGCGATGGAGCGCAGTTCCCTGGGCGACTACTTCGGCGGGGTCAGCGCGGTCTTCTCGGGCCTGGCGCTGCTCCTGCTCGTGGCCACCCTCCTCCTGCAACAGCGCGAACTGCGGCTGCAACGCCTTGAACTCGCCGTACAGCGCGAGGAACTCGTCGCCTCCCGGGAGCAGTTGCGCCGGAGCGCCGAGGCAGATCTGCGTGGCCTGCATGTGCAGCTCACCCAGATGGCGATGGACGATCCCGCCCTGGCGGAGGTCTGGAACGACTTTCCAGGCGAGTCCCCGCAGCGACTCCGGCAGAACCTCTTCGCCAATCTGACCTTCAGCCACTATCTGCTGGTCTTCAAGTGGGGCGGCATCAGTGAGGCGGAGTTGATCGCGCGGATGGGTCCCCTGGCACGGAGCCCCGCCTTCGCGCGTTACTGGGACGCATCGCGCGACGCGAAAGAGGTACTGCCACCCGACAGTGACGAGGGGCGGCTGTACAGGATCTTCGAGACGACGATCCGGGCGGCACGACAGCCCGGCACGCCTCCGCCCCCTCCCCCGTGATGCTCCGTCACCCCAGCGGAGGCACCGCCACCGGCGCCCCCACCCCCACATACCGGGCCACCGGCCGGATGATCTTCGAGTCCTCCGCCTGCTCGACCACGTTCGCGCTCCACCCCACCACCCGCGCAGCCGCGAACGTAGGAGTGAACATCTCCCGCGGAAGCCCGCAGAGTTCCATGACCAACCCGGCGTAGAACTCGACGTTCGTGTGGAGTTCGCGGCCCGGCTTCAGTTCCGCGAGGATCGTCTCGACCTGGCGCTCGACCTCGACTGCGAACTCGACCCGTGGGCCGCCGAACTGCTGGGCGACCTCGCGCAGCATCCGCGAGCGGGGGTCCTCCGTGCGGTAGATCGCGTGGCCGAAGCCCATGATGCGGTCGCCGGCGAGGACGCGTTCGCGGATCCAGGGATCGATGCGGTCCGGGGTGCCGATCGCGTCCAGGGTGTCCAGGGCCCGGCTGGGCGCACCCCCGTGCAGCGGACCCGAGAGCGCCCCTACGGCCCCGACCAGGCAGGCCGCCACGTCCGCCCCCGTCGACGCGATGACCCGCGCGGTGAAGGTTGACGCGTTGAATCCGTGGTCAATGGTTGAGATCAAGTATTGCTCGATCGCCCTGGCCTGCTGCTTGTCCGGCTCCGAACCCGTGAGCATGTAGAGGTAGTTGGCCGCGTAGGAGAGGTCCTCGCGCGGCTCCACGGGATCAAGTCCCTGCCCCAGCCGGTACAGCGCGGTCAACAGCGTCGGTACGGCCGCGGACGCCACGAGGGTGTCCCGGCGGCGCGCGTCCGCGTCGATGTCGTACACCGGCCGGAAGCCCTTCGCGGCGCCGAGCAGCGACAGCGCCGTACGCATGCCGGACAGCGGTCCGGACATGCCGCTCGCCGCCGCCACGGCGGGCAGTGCGGCCCGCACCTCGTCGGGCAGTCGGCGCAGTGCGGCCGTCTCCGCGGCGAAGGCGGCGCCCTGTTCGGCGTCCGGCAGTTCGCCGTGGGCCAGGAGATGCCATACGTCCTCGAAGCCGCGGGTCTGCGCGAGTTCGACGGCGGAGTACTGGCGGTAGTGGTAGAAGCCCTCGATCCCTCGGACGTCACCGATTCGGGTGTCGGTGACGACGACGCCCGCGAGTCCCCGCGGGACCTCGATACGAGTGGCTGCGGCCCTGTTGACGGACATGTTTCCTCCCTGGACTTGATTCAAATGTCCATGGTTGACTCAACCTCTGTCAATATTGATTGAATCAATGTACGCAAGGAGTGGATACCGTGACGTCCATGCACGATCAAGAAACCGCTCCCGGCCACCCCGAGCGACGTCTGAGCACCAAGGAGACCGCCGAGTTGCTCGGCGTGAAGCCCGAGACCGTGTACGCGTACGTGAGTCGCGGGCAGCTGGGCAGCAGGCGCGAGCCCGGCGGCCGGGGCAGCACCTTCGACGCCAAGGAGGTGGAGGCGCTCGCCCGGCGCAACAGGCGGGAGAGTGGCGGGAGTTCGGGTTCCGGGGGCGAGCTGTCCGTGCGGACCCGCATCACGCTCATCGAGAAGGACCGGTACTACTTCCGGGGCGTCGACGCGACCGAGCTGGCCGCGCGCCACTCCTACGAGGAGATCGCCGAGTGGCTGTGGACCGGGGAGCTGCGCCCCGGGATCACGTTCACCGCCCCCAAGGCGGCCGTCGCCGTCGCCCGTCGCGCCGTCGACGCGCTGCCCGAACACACCGGGCCCACCGACCGGTTGCGGGTCGCGGCCATCGCCGCGGCGACCGCGGACCCGCTCCGCTTCGACCTGTCCGAGGACGCCGTGCTCGGCACCGCGCGCATCCTCATCCCGACCCTCGTCGCGGCCCTGCCGCCGGTGCGGCGCGCCCATCGCGACGAGGGTCCGCTGGCCCACCGCCTGTGGGCACGGCTGAGCGGACGGCCGGCTGACGAGGCGTCACTGCGGGCCCTGGACACGGCACTTGGGCTTCTCGTGGACCACGACCTGGCCGCCTCGACGCTCGCGGTACGCGTCGCGGCCTCGGCCCGCGCTCACCCCTACGCGGCCGTCTCCTCCGGCCTGGGGGTCCTCGAAGGCCCCTTGCACGGCGCCGCCAGCGGTCTGGCGCACCGGCTGCTGCTCGACGTGCTCGACCAGGGCACCGCGGCCCCGGTGGTCGCGGACGAACTGCGCGCGGGCCGCCGTGTCCCCGGACTCGGCCACCGGCTCTACCCGGGCGAAGACCCACGCGCGCGTGCCCTGTTCGCCCTCCTGAAGGAGATCCCGGGTGCCGCGCCCGCGCTCGCCGCGGCCCGCGACATCGTCGCCACCACCGCCCGCCACACCCCGCTGCACGCCAACGTCGACCTGGCGCTCGCCGTGTTCACCGTCTCCTCCGGGATGCCGCCCACGGCGGGCGAGACGGTGTTCGCCGTCGCCCGGACGGCGGGCTGGATCGCGCACGCCCTGGAGGAGTACGGGGAGCGTCCGCTGCGCATGCGGCCGAGCGGTCACTACGTAGGTCCCAGACCGCCTCAACCACTACCGGAGTAGGACACGAGCGCGGCCGGAAGTCGCCCCGGGTGAAGTCAGGTTAGGCTCACCTCTGTGAGTACGTGCGCGACCGTCTCTCGGGACCTCGACGAGCCCATTTCCGGAACCGCGGCCACGGCGACGACGTGGCTGCTGCTGGAACAGCCCGGTCCTTGGGGTGCCAAAGCGCTCACTTCGAGCCACCTGGACCCCGTGCTGGGGCGTGCCCTGGAAACGGCCGCCGCGAACACGGGCGTACGGATCGCGCTCATCCGCCGCCCCGGGCGGCACGCCGACCCCGCGGCGTCGCCCGTGCGCCACGTGTACGCGGCCCACACCGTTCCCGGAAACGTATGGCTGCACGGCGCCACGACCGAGGACCCGCGGGAGCTGCTCGCCCTCGACTTCGCCGCCCTCGGCGCGGGTGACCCGCGCTCGTTCGGCTCGGCGCTCGGCGGGCGGGCCCACACCGGCGAGCCGCTCGCGCTCGTCTGCACCAACGGCAAGCGCGACCGCTGCTGCGCGCTCCTCGGCCGTCCTCTCGCCGCCGAACTGGCCGCCTCCGGGGTCGAGGGCGCCTGGGAGGTCACCCATCTGGGCGGTCACCGCTTCTCGCCGACGGTGCTCGTCCTGCCGTACGGCTACGCGTACGGGCGCGTCGAGGCCCACGGTGTCAAGGAGATCCTCCAGGGTGTCCAGGAGGGCCGTGTGGTCGTCGAGGGCTGCCGGGGCGGCTCGGCCTGGGAGCGGCCCGGACAGGCGGCGGAGCTGGCCGTGCGGACGGCGACGCGCGAGTACGCGATGGACGCCCTGAGCGTCGTACGGACGGACGGGGGCGCACCGCGCTGGGAGGTGACCGTCGCGCACACCGACGGACGCCACTGGCGTGTGATCGTCGCCCAGGGTGCGTCGCTTCCGCCCCGCCCGGAGAGCTGCGGGGCGTCGGTCCTCGGCGCACCGGCGCGGATGGACGTGGTGGCGGTGCGCGAGCTGACGACGGCGCTGGCGGGCTGACCCGCCCGACACCGGGCCACCTGACCGGCTTCCGCCGGAAACCGCCCTCTACTGGAGGTCTGTTTCCCCAAGGATTGGTCAAAAGATCCACGCCACACCCCTGGGGCAGCCCCCGCCCCGCCACGTACCGTCAGGGGTATGAGCCCCACTCCCCCCACACGCCGCCGTCGCCTCGGGCTGCCGCGGCGGGTGTTCTCGCAGGTGCTGCTGATGCAGCTGGCGATCGCCGCGGGAGTCGCGGTCCTGGCGACCGGGCTGTTCCTCGCGCCGCTGAGCAAGCAGCTGGACCAGGAGGCGATGAACCGCGCCCTGGCCATCGCCCAGACCACCGCGCAGCAGCCGCAGATCATCAAGGACATCCAGGACACCCCGCCGAGCGTGGACGGACCCGTGCAGAAGGAGGCGGAGCGGATCCGGAAGGCCACCAAGGCCGAGTACGTGGTGGTGATGGACTGGCGGGGCATGCGGTGGTCGCACACGACTCCGAGCGAGATCGGCCGTTTCGTCTCGACCTCTCCCGGCCAGCCCCTGGCCGGTCAGGAGGTCAAGGAGATCGACAAGGGCACCCTGGGCCGCTCCGCGCGCGGCAAGGTGCCCCTGCGCGCCGCGGACGGCACGGTCGTCGGGGCCGTCTCGGTGGGCATCAAGTACGACAGCGTCCGCGCTCAGCTGATCAGCGCGATCCCGGGGCTGCTGGCGTACGCCGGGGGCGCTCTCGCCGTCGGTGCGCTGGCGGCCTGGGTGATCTCCCGGAGGGTCCAGCGGCAGACCCGGGACCTGGCCTTCTCGGACATCTCGGCGCTGCTCTCGGAGCGCGAGGCGATGCTGCACGGCATCCGGGAGGGCGTCGTCGCCCTGGACCGCACGGGCCGCATACGGCTCCTGAACGACGAGGCGCGACGCCTGCTGGGCATCGGCGACGAGGCGGTCGGCCGGTCCCTGGACGAGGCGCTCGGTGAGGGCCGTACGACTGATGTCCTGGCGGGCCGGGTGACCGGCACCGACCTGCTCGCCGTCCGCGGCCAGCGTGTCCTGGTCACCAACCGCATGCCCACCGACGACGGCGGCGCCGTGGCCACCCTGCGCGACCGCACCGAACTGGAGCAGCTCGGCCGGGAGTTGGACTCGACGCACGGCCTGATCGACGCCCTGCGCGCCCAGGACCACGAGCACGCCAACCGCATGCACACGCTGTTGGGGCTGCTCGAACTGGAGATGTACGACGACGCCGTGGACTTCGTCGGGGAGGTGGTGGGCGATCACCGGGCCACCGCCGAGCAGGTCACCGAGAAGATCCAGGACCCGCTGCTCGCCGCCCTGTTGGTCGGCAAGGCGACCGTCGCGGCCGAGCGGGGCGTCGCCCTGTGGATCTCCGACCGGACGTGGCTGCCCGACCGGCTGATCGACCCGCGCGGGCTGGTCACGGTCGTCGGCAACCTGGTGGACAACGCACTCGACGCCGTCGCGGGCACACCGCACGCACGCGTGGAGGCCGAATTGCGGACTGAGGGACGTACGGCGGTGCTCCGGGTGCGCGACACGGGCCCCGGAATCCCGGAGGAACAACGGGAGTTGGTCTTCACCGAGGGCTGGTCCACGAAGAAGCCCCCGGCGCACGGCAAGCGCGGTATCGGCCTCTCCCTGGTGCGTCGGCTCGCCGAACGGCAGGGCGGCAGCGCGGTGGTGACGGAGGCGTTCGGCGGGGGCGCGGAGTTCGTGGTCGTCCTGCCCGAGGCGCTGACCGAACCGGACCTGGAACCCGCTCTCACCGCCCCCGGGGAGACCGCCGCCGAGGAGGAGTCGCGATGATCGAGGTCCTGGTCGTGGACGACGACACCCGGGTCGCACAGGTCAACGCCGCCTACGTGGAGAAGGTGCCCGGCTTCCATGTCGCGGCCGAGGCGCACAGCGCCGCCGAGGCGCTCGACCGACTGGAGGCGCTGCCGCATCTGGACCTGGTCCTGCTCGACCACTATCTGCCCGACGAGACGGGTCTGACGGTCGTCCAGGAGATGCGCCGGCGCGGCCTCCAGACGGACGTGATCATGGTGACGGCGGCCCGGGACGTGACGACCGTCCAGGCGGCGATGCGGCAGGGCGCGCTGCAGTACCTGGTCAAGCCGTTCGCGTTCGCGGGCCTGCGGGCCAAGCTGGAGGCGTACGCGGAACTGCGCCGCACCCTCGACGGCGGCGGCGAGGCCGAACAGGCCGAGGTGGACCGCATCTTCGGCGCCCTGTCCGCGCCTTCGGAGCCCGGGCTGCCCAAAGGGCACTCCCCCACCACCGCGGAACTCGTGCGCCGGTCCCTGATGAACGCCGAAGGCCCCCTGTCCGCCCAGGAGATCGCCGACCGCACGGGCGTGAGCCGGCAGACCGCCCAGCGCTATCTGAAGCTCCTGGAGCGCACCGGACGGGCCAGACTGACGCTCAAATACGGCGACGCGGGCCGCCCGGAACACCGTTACGTGTGGGCGACCCGCGCCTGAGGGCACGGCCGGTGGGGGCGGGGGAAGGGGCCGTACCCCTTCCTCCTATACGGATGGCGACCGTACGTCCGTCAGCCTGTCGCGTTCTTCACGAACTCGGTCGTGTACGTCTTGTCGAGGTCCACATCGGCGTTCTTGATGGTGGGATTGAACGCCTTGAGCACCTTCTCGACGGTCTCCGGACCGTTCGCCGGCATCACGCCGTCCTTGGTGAACATCGGCAGCGTGCTCTTGATCGCGGTGGCGTAGAGGAACTTGTTGCCCTGGGAGTAGTCGGCGGGCATCTTGTCGGCGATCGCGGTCGCGCTGTGGGTGGACATCCACTTGAGCGTCTTGACGAATGCATTGGCCATCTTCTGCACAGTTGACTTGTGGCTGTTCACCCAGTCCGTCTGCATGTACAGACTTGACGAGGGGTACGGCCCACCGAGCGCCGCCTGCGAGCCCGCGGGCGTCCGCATGTCGACGAGGATCTTGCCGGCCTTCTTGTCGAGGATCGTGGCGACGGTCGGGTCGGTCGTCATACCGGCGTCTATGGAGCCCTGTTGGAGCGCCGCGACGAAGGTCGGTCCCGCGCCCACGGCGACCGGGGTGAACTCGCTGACGCTGACGCCGTTCTTGACGGCGAGGTACTTGGTGAGGAAGTCGGTGGAGGAGCCGAGGCCGGTCACGCCGAGCTTCTTGCCCTTGAAGTCCTTGGCCGACTTGACCTTCCCCGCCGCCTTGGTGGAGACGACCTCCACCTCGCCGGGCGCCTGGGAGAACTGCACCACGGACTCGACCGACTTGCCCTTCACCTGGAGGTCGAGCGTGTGGTCGTAGAAGCCGACGGCTCCCTGGACCTGCCCGGAGACGAGCGCGGTCTCGGCCTGGACGCCGGCCGGTTCGCTCAGCAGCTCGACGTCGAGGCCCTCGGCGTCGAAGTAGCCGAGCCGCTGGGTGAGCATCGCGGGCAGGTAGATGACCTTGTCCAGGCCGCCGACCATGATCTTGACCTTCACGCCCTTGCCGTCGCCCTTGCTGGTGGAGGCGGTGGAGGCCGCGTCGTTGGCACAGGCGGTGAGCGTGGAGAGGGCGAGCAGGCCCGAGGCGGCCAGGGCGGTGTATCTGGCGGTCTTGCGCATGGCGGTTCACGTCCTTGTGAGGGTGCGGTGCGGGGAGGAAGGGGGCTCTTCAACGCGGGTGCGGAGAGCGGCCGTTCAGCTGTCGGAGCCCGACGGCTTCCAGCGGAAGATGCGGTTCTCGGCGAAGGTGAGCAGCCCTTCGGCGACCAAGGCGACGACCGCGAGGATCACCATCGCGGCGTACACACCGGCCGCGTTGAAGGTGCCCTGGGACTGCGCGACGAGCAGGCCGATGCCCTTGGTGGCGCCGATGTACTCGCCGACGATCGCGCCGATGAGGGCGAAGCCGAAGCTGACGTGGAGGCTGGTGAAGATCCAGGAGGTGGCCGACGGGATGACCACCTGGAGGGTCACTCTGCGGTCGCTGGCGCCGAGGATGCGGGCGTTGGCGACCAGGTTGCGGTCGACCTCGCGGGCGCCCTGGAAGGCGTTGAAGAACACCGGGAAGAAGACGAGCACCACGGCCGAGGCGACCTTGGAGGACGGTCCGAGTCCGAACCAGATCACGAAGATGGGTGCGAGGACGATCCTCGGTATGGAGTTGAGCACCTTGATGTATGGACCAAGGATGTCGGCGAGCAAGGTGATCCGCCCCAGCGCGATACCGAACACGACACCGGCGATCACGCCGATCACCCAGCCGAGCAGCGCTTCCTGGAGCGTGGCCCAGATCTGCTCGCCCAGGGATCCGAGCGCGGTCCCGTGCATCACCCAGGTGTAGATCTGGTCCCAGATCTTCGAGGGCATCGAGAAGTTGAACGGATCGATGACCTTGGCCCGGGAGAGCCATTCCCACAGCCCCAGAACGACGACCAGGAGCAACACCCGGGCCGCCCCGACGCCGGCTCTGCGCTTACGGGCGGCACGCGCGCGTGAATGCGCGCGGTCGGACTTGGTGGCGGGCTCGGTCATGGTCGGTACGACCTTGTCCTCGGGCATGACGTCAGGCGACATTGGCCGCACCCCTCTCGCGCGTGATGCGGACTTCTTCGCCGAGGGACTCCCAGATCTCGCGGTAGATCTCGATGAACCGCGGCTCCAGGCGCACGGTTTCGACCTTGCGGGGCCGCGGCAGGTCGATGTCGTAGACCTGCTTCACGGTGGCGGGCCCGGCGGTCATCACGACGACCCTGTCGGCCAGCGCGATGGACTCCTCCAGGTCGTGGGTGACGAAGACGACCGAGGTACCGGTGCCCTCCCACAGCTCCAGGAGTTCGTCCGACATCAGGGCCCTGGTCTGCACGTCGAGCGCCGAGAACGGCTCGTCCATCAGCAGGATCTCGGGGTCGTTGACGAAGGTCGCGGCGAGCGCGACGCGCTTGCGCATCCCGCCGGAGAGCTGGTGCGGATAGCGGTCCTCGAAGGCGGACAGCCCGACCCGGGCCAGCCACTCACGCGCCTTCGCCTTGGCCTCCGCCTTCGGTACGCCACGGAAGCGGGGGCCCGCCATGACGTTGGACAGGACCGTGCGCCAGGGGAAGGTGGCGTCCTGCTGGAAGACGAAGCCGACCTTGTCTCCGACGCCGGAGACCGGTTCTCCGGCGACCAGGACATCGCCCTCGGAGGGCTCTTCCAGCCCGCTGACGAGGGTCAGCGTGGTCGACTTGCCGCAGCCCGTGGGGCCGACGACCGCCACGAACTCGCCACGTCCGACGGTGAGATCAAGCCCCTGTACGGCCGTGTGCAGACCCCCCGACGGGGTCCTGAAGGTCTTGCTCGCGCCCCGCAGCTCGATGGCGGGGCTGGTGTCTGCGCTCATGGCCGGGACCGTAGATGTGGCGCGGACCACAGCAGCAGTCTTCTGGGCGCAAGCCGTTCTTTTGCTCGCAAGAGCCTGTTGTGCTCGTTTTGCTCGCGCTACAACTGCGGAGCCGAAACACGGGCTTAACGCTCGCCTGGCCTTGAGGAAAGAGGCCCAATGATTGACGTCATGGTCGTGGACGACGACTTCCGCGTCGCCGAGATCAACGCCAAGTACGTGGGAAAGGTTCCCGGCTTCCGGGTCGCCGCCCGCGCGCACAGCGCCGCCCAGGCGCTGGCCACCGTGGAACGCGGGACCATCGACCTGGTGCTGCTCGACCACTATCTGCCCGACCAGACGGGTCTCGAACTCGTCCACCGCATGCGGCAACAGGGCCACACGACCGACGTCATCATGATCACGGCGGCCAGCGACGTGACGACCGTGCAGCGGGCGATGCGCCTGGGCGCCCTGCACTACCTGGTCAAGCCGTTCACCTTCGCCGCACTGCGCACCCGCCTCGACTCGTACGCCGCGCTGCGCCGCACCGTCGACCGCGTCGGCGGCCGCGGCATCGCCGGCCAGGAGCAGGTCGACCGCATCTTCGGCGCCCTGCGCACGACGACCGCACCGGCCTCCCCCGGCCTGCCCAGCGGTCACTCGGAACCGACCACCGACCTGATCTGCGCCGTCCTGCACAGCGCCCGCCACCCGCTCTCGGCCCACGAGGTGGCCGCCGAGACCGGCCTGAGCCGCTCCACGGCCCAGCGCTACCTCCGCCACCTGGAACAGGCCGGCCGCCTCCGCCTCTCCCTCAAGTACGGCGACACGGGCCGCCCGGAACACCGCTACGCCTGGGTGGCGCCGTAGCCGCACGACAGCCACGCGCGGCACGGCACACGGGCCCGCCCCCGCCGTCGTACGACGACGGCGGGTGCCCCCGCTACACGGCCCCCGCCCCCGTCAGCGCCCGTACCTCGGTCTCCGCGTGCTTGGCCTCGTCCGGGACCTCCGTCGAGGTGACCGTGCCGAGCCAGCCGGCCAGGAAGCCGAGCGGGATCGAGACGAGGCCGGGGTTCTGGAGCGGGAAGAACTGGAAGTCGACGCCCGGGAACAGCGATTCGGGACTGCCCGACACGACGGGCGACAGCAGCACGAGCACGAGCGCGGGGATCAGTCCGCCGTATACGGCCCACACGGCGCCGCGGGTCGTGAAGCCGCGCCAGAACAGCGAGTAGAGCAGCACCGGGAGGTTCGCGGAGGCGGCGACGGCGAAGGCGAGACCCACCAGGAAGGCGACGTTGAGGTTCCTGGCGATGAGGCCGAGTCCGATCGCCGCGACACCGATACCGACCGCGGCGACCCGCGCCACGGCCACCTCACTGCGTGGCTTGGCGTTCGGGCGCCGCAGCGACGCGTACAGGTCGTGCGCCACGGATGCCGAGGAGGCCAGGGTGATCCCGGCGACCACAGCGAGGATCGTGGCGAAGGCCACGGCCGCGACGATCGCGAACAGGACGGTGCCTCCGGTGGAATCGGCGCCTCCGCCGAGGTCGAGGGCGAGCAGCGGGACCGCCGTGTTCCCGGCCTCGTTCGACTTCCGAAGGGTGTCCGGTCCCACGACCGCCGCGGCGGCGAAGCCGAGGATGATCGTCATCAGGTAGAAGGCGCCGATGAGCCCGATCGACCACACCACCGAACGGCGCGCGGCCCGTGCGGTCGGCACGGTGTAGAAGCGGGACAGGATGTGCGGCAGCCCGGCCGTGCCCAGCACCAGCGCGAGGCCCAGGCTGATGAAGTCGAACCGCGCGGTCCAGTCCCCGCCGTACTTGAGCCCCGGCGCCAGGAAGGCGGCACCGTGACCGCTGCGCGCGGCGGCCGTGAGCAGCAGGTGGTTCAGGTTCCCGTGGAAGCGCACCAGGGTCAGCACCGTCAGCGCGATGGTGCCGCTCATCATCAGGACCGCCTTGACGATCTGGATCCAGGTGGTGGCCCGCATCCCTCCCATCGACACATAGATCACCATGAGCGCCCCGACGCCGATGACGGTCCAGGCCCGCGCGGCCGGACTCGTCCCGCCCAGCAGCAGCGAGACCAGGCTGCCCGCGCCCACCATCTGCGCCACCAGGTAGAGAACGGACACGGTGACCGAGGAAGTTCCCGCCGCGATCCGCACCGGCCGCTCGCTCATCCGGGCCGCGACCACGTCGGCGAGCGTGAACCGCCCGCAGTTGCGCACCAGTTCGGCGACGAGGAACAGCACCATGAGCCAGGCGACGAAGAAGCCCACGACGTACAGCAGGCCGTCGTAGCCGAACAGCGCGATGAGCCCGGTGACCCCGAGGAACGAGGCCGCGGACAGATAATCACCCGAGATGGCAAAACCATTCTCCATCGGGGAGAAGAGCCGCCCGCCCGCGTAGAACTCCTCCTCCGAACCATGCCGGTTGCGGCTCACCCAGGTGGTGATCCCGAGGGTGACCGCGATGAACGCGCTGAACAGCAGCAGCGCCAGCGTCTGATGGTTCCCGGTCACGACGTACCGCCTCGAATGCCTCGTGTCAGTTCCTGTGTGTCCCAGCGCAGTTCGAGCGCGGCCCGGTCCCTGCGCAGCCGCGCGTGCCGGGCGTAGGCCCAGGTGAGCAGGAAGGTGGTGAGGAACTGCCCCAGTCCCGCGAGCATCCCCACGTTCACCGCGCCGGTCACCGGACGGGCCATGAATCCCGGTGCCGTCGTCGCCGTCACCACATAGGCCACGTACCAGGCGAAGAAGACGACGGTGGCCGGCACCACGAACCGCAGATACCGGCCGCGCACCTCCTGGAAGGCCGCGCTGCCCTGCACCTCCAGATACACATCGCCCGCGCGGACGGCGTGGTCCGCGTCCCCCCGGCGCGCGGCGGGCACTTCGGGCGCGGGCCCGCCCGTACCGTCCGTCTCACCCCAGCCGGACGCGAGTGCGTCGTACCAAGGGTCGTGGTACCTCACCTTTCCGGTTGCCTCGGCGGGGGTCAGGTCATGACCTTCGTGGTTCTCGGCCGGACTCTCGTGACCACTCCCGCCACCGCGGGGACGACCGTTGCTTGACTGCATGCCCAAGGATGGACAGAACGGGAAGATCCCCGACTCTTCTTCTCCGCTGTCTTCACCCCATCAGGTGACTCAACCCGCTGGTGGCCGCACCAGTCCCTTGCCGTAGGCGTAACGCACCGCCTGCGCACGGTCCTTGAGCCCCGTCTTGGCGAACAGGTTGTTGATGTGGGTCTTCACGGTCGCCGTGGAGACATGCAGTGTGCGGGCGATCTCCTGGTTGGTCAGGCCCTCGGCGATCAGCAGCAGCACCTCGGTCTCCCGCGCGGTGAGCCCGTCCGGCGGCTCGGCGGGCTCCGACGACGGCTGCGGCTCGGGCTCCGACAGGCGCTCCAGCAACCGCCGTTGGATGCTCGGCGACAGCCCCGCGTCCCCCGACAGCACGCTCTCCACGGCCCGTACGATCTCGTCGCCGCCCGCGTCCTTGGTGAGATAGCCACGCGCCCCCGCGCGCAGCGCCGGGAACAGCGACGCGTCGTCCGCGAACGTCGTGAGCACCACGACCTGCGTCCCCGGATGCTCCGCACGGATGCGCCGGGTCGCCTCGACACCGTCGCAGCGCGGCATCCGCAGGTCCATCAGGACGACGTCCGGGGCGAGTTCGGCGACGAGCCGCACCGCCTCGTCCCCGTCGACGGCGGCGCCGACGACCTCGATCCCGGGGAGCAGGCCCAGCAGCATCACGATGCCTTCCCGTACGACGGTCTGGTCGTCCGCGACCACGACCCGCGCGGGCTTCTTCACGGCCTCATCCGTCATGCGGGCACCTTCAGCGTCACCACGAATCCCTCCTCGTCCGGCCCGGCCCGCAGCGAACCGCCCAGCAGCTCGGCGCGTTCCCGCATGCCCAGCAGACCGTATCCACCTCCCGCCCCGGTGAGTTCGCCGGGCGAGCCGCCCGAGTCCCGTACGTCCAGCGTCACTTCGTGCTCGCCGTAGTCCAGCGTGAGCAGCACCTTGGCGCCCGGGGCGTGCTTGCGGACGTTCGTCAGAGCCTCCTGGGCGACCCGGCGCACGGCCTGCGAGGCCTCGGCGGGCAGCTGTCTCCGGTCACCCGTAACGGTGACCTCGGCACGGCCGGTCGTACCGACGATCTCGGTCAGGAAGTCCTCCAGCGGGCTCATCTCGCCCCGCAGCGCGGACAGTGCCTGCCGGGTCTCGACAAGGCCGTCGCGGGCCATCCCCCGTGCCGCCACGACCCGTTCGAGGATCGTCTCCCGGTCGGCGCCCCGCTCGATCAGCAGCCGGGCCGCCTCCAGGTGCACGAGTTGCGCCGAGAGGCTGTGGGCCAGCACGTCGTGGATCTCCCGGGCGATACGGGCCCGTTCCGCCAGCGCGGCGGACTCCGCCTCGGCGGCGCGCGCCATGCGTTCCTGGGTGAGCAGCCGCTGGGCGCCGCCCCGGGCCTCGGCGTCGAGGCGGAGCGTGTATCCGGCGAGGGCCAGCCCGGCCGTCGTGACCGCGGTGGTCAGCCATACGTCGTCGTTGACCGCGGCGAAGATCGCGAGGGACACCGATGTCACCGGCACGGCGACCGCGATGGGCAGCCGCTCCAGCGAACTGACCGCACAGCCGCACCAGATGACAAGGGCCGGGACCGTGAAGCCGACGGCCTGTCCCCCGATCGCGATCCCGAGGAGCACGGCGATGAGCCCCACCGACGGCCAGAGCCTGTGGGCGAGCGTGGTGCGCCAGAAGGCCCAGCCGAGGACCGCTGCCGCCAGGATCCCGGCCACGCCGCCGGCCAGGGCCCAGCCGTGGACGTGGCTGCCGGTGAAGGCGCCTCCCAGCAGTATGCCGATCACCAGCAGCCGGACGGCCCAGGCGAGCACCCGCCGGGGCCGTGAGACTCCCGCTCGGCCCAACGCCTCCCGCGAGGGCCAGCGCGTCCAGGCGTTCTCCGTCACACGCGCTCCTTCCGGGCAGGCCGCGCCATGCCGAAACCGTACGCCGGGGCCGATCCTGTCGTCCCGGTGACGGTCTGGGCCCGCCAGGTCAGGACCCCGGAGCGGACCAGCAGCGTCGCCGCGAGGCCGAGCATCAGGACCGAGCTGTTCTGGTGCACGCCGATCAGCGCGCCCAGGCCTACGAGGCCGACGCGCAGGGCTATGCCGACGATCCAGACGCCCCCGCTCGCCTTGGTGCTCTTGCTCCACACGGAACCGTCCGTCTCGACCCACAGGCGCGTGGTCCAGGCCCAGCCGGCTCCGGTGGCCAGTCCGACGAGCAGCTCGACGCCGAGCAGGAGGGCCGACTCGGTGTGGTGGTGGGCGTCGAGGATGCCGGGCTCGCGCAGCGCCACGACGGCGAGGATGACGGGGAGGAGCCACCAGCGCCGGTCGGTGTCGATCCGACGGGCGCGGAACTGCCGCACGATCACCACCGCGACGACGGCCACGATCACCAATGCGTTGACCAGCCCGGACATCAGAGCCTCCGTGAGCGGAAGAGGATGCCGGCGGCGAGCGCTGCCGACGCCTTCGACGCTACGGACATTCGCAGGTCGGCAGATCGGCGCCAGGGTGGATCGTGGGTGGATTCCCGAGCCGCCCCGCTCTCCACCCACGGGTGGAGCCGGCCGGCGGCGCCGTTCCGAGGCCGAGCCGGGCGACAGGGGCCCGGGGCAGGAACGGAACGATCGCGCCGGGCCGGACCCTGGCCTCCGAGCCGCGGCCCGGGCCCAGGTCGGACCCGAGTCCGGGCCCAGGTCACGCCCGGGCCCGGCGCGGCGGTCAGGCGTCGATCCGCGACCGGTCCAGCGTCGCGGCCGAGCTGGAGATGAACTCCTTGCGCGGTGCCACGTCGTTGCCCATGAGCAGATCGAAGACCTGCTCGGCCGCGTCCAGATCGGAGAGGTTGATCCGGCGCAGGGTGCGGTGACGGGGGTCCATCGTCGTCTCGGCCAGCTGGTCGGCGTCCATCTCGCCGAGACCCTTGTAGCGCTGGATGGAGTCCTTGTACCGGACACCCTTCCTCTGGAACTCCAGGAGCTTCTCGCGCAGCTCACGGTCCGAGTACGTGTAGACGTACTTGTCCTGGCCCTTCTTGGGCTGGACGAGCTCGATGCGGTGCAGCGGCGGCACCGCGGCGAACACCCGGCCGGCCTCGACCATGGGCCGCATGTAGCGCTGGAACAGGGTCAGGAGAAGACACCGGATGTGGGAGCCGTCCACATCGGCGTCGGTCATCATGATGATCTTGCCGTAGCGGGCCGCGTCGATGTCGAAGGTACGGCCCGATCCCGCCCCTATGACCTGGATGATCGCCCCGCACTCGACGTTCTTCAGCATGTCGGTGACGGACGACTTCTGGACGTTGAGGATCTTGCCGCGGATCGGCAGCAGCGCCTGGAACTCGGAGTTCCGGGCGAGCTTGGCCGTACCGAGCGCGGAGTCTCCCTCGACGATGAACAGCTCGCTGCGCTCGACGTCGTCGCTGCGGCAGTCGGCGAGCTTGGCGGGCAGCGACGAGGACTCCAGGGCCGTCTTGCGGCGCTGCGCGTCCTTGTGCTGCCGGGCCGCGATACGCGTGCGTGCGGCGGCGACGGCCTTCTCCATGACCACGCGTGCCTGGGCTGCGGCGTCACGCTTCGTCGAGGTCAGGAAGTCCTTGAGCTCCTTGGCGACCACGTTGGCGACGATGCGGCGGGCCGCCGACGTACCGAGCACCTCCTTGGTCTGGCCCTCGAACTGCGGTTCGGCGAGCCGGACGGTGACGACCGCGGTGAGGCCCTCCAGGGCGTCGTCCTTGACGACGTCGTCCTCGGCGACGCGCAGCAGCTTCTTGGCGCGCGCCACCTCGTTCATCGTCTTGACGACGGCCTGCTCGAAGCCGGCGACGTGGGTACCGCCCTTGGGGGTGGCGATGATGTTCACGTACGACCTGAGCGTCGTGTCGTAGCCCGTCCCCCAGCGCATCGCGATGTCGACGCCGAGTTCACGGGTGACCTCGGTGGGCGTCATCTGGCCGTGGTCGTCCAGGACGGGCACCGTCTCCTTGAAAATGCCCTGGCCGGACAGGCGCAGTACGTCGCAGACCGGCTTGTCGTTCGCCAGGTACTCGCAGAACTCGCTGATGCCGCCGTCGAAGCGGAACGACTCCTCTCCCTTGCTGCCGCCCTCGCCGAGGCCGTACTCGTCGCGGACCACGATGGTCAGTCCGGGCACCAGGAACGCGGTCTGCCGGGCCCGCTGGTGCAGGCCCTCCAGGGAGAGCTTGGCGTCCTTGAGGAAGATCTGGCGGTCGGCCCAGTAGCGCACGCGCGTGCCGGTGCGGGTCTTGGGGATCCGCTTGGTCTTGCGCAGGCCACCGGGCTCGAACGTGGCGTCCGGACCGGCCGTCGTGAAGGAGCCCGGCACACCGCGCCGGAAGCTGATGGCGTGGGTGTTGCCGCTGCGGTCCACCTCGACGTCCAGCCGCGCGGACAGGGCGTTCACCACGGAGGCGCCCACGCCGTGCAGACCGCCGGAGGCGGCGTACGAGCCGCCGCCGAACTTGCCGCCGGCGTGCAGCTTGGTCATGACGACCTCGACACCGGAGAGGCCGGTCTTGGGCTCGACGTCGACCGGGATGCCCCGGCCGTTGTCCCGGACCTCCACCGAGGCGTCGTCGTGCAGGATCACCTCGATGTGGTCGCAGTAGCCCCCGAGGGCCTCGTCCACGGAGTTGTCGATGATCTCCCACAGACAGTGCATCAGGCCACGGCTGTCGGTAGACCCGATGTACATACCCGGGCGCTTGCGTACGGCCTCGAGCCCCTCGAGGACGAGCAGGTGCCGCGCGGTGTAGTTGGAACCGTCCCGGTCTGCTCCTGCCAGCAGCGCTGTCGACGGCACGGACGTTTCGGCGGTCACGCGGTTCGCTCCTCGCTGAATTTCAGATGAGGCCCTTTTGGGTAAGGGCCCGGCTTCGGTTGCCGCTCAGAGGGTACCGAGGCCTGGTAGAGCCGTTGTAACGCCACCCTCGTCTCCTCCTCACACTAGTCCAGGGTCGTATACCTGTTCGATCCCTCGATGGAGTGAAGTACATATCACGTTCCCTTCGGGGCATGAACCATTTAGGCTCCGGGCACGTCCTCAAGAACAACCGGCAATCCAGCCGGGAGGACCGACCCCGACCCACAGCGCGAACCCGTACAGACACATAGACACGCAATACGGCACATTCGCCGCCAACCGGCAGCACACAGCCGCCCCGGAAGAATTTTTCGAGGAAAAGCCACGAGCGGGAACGTTTTCGGGCTGGTTGGATGTTGACCCTGGTACGACAGCTCGTCGAGCTAGAGAAGAGGCGACGTGACTACTGTTCTGACCCCCGCGAGCCCACTGACGGCCGCCGATCGCTGCGACCGCTGCGGCGCCCAGGCATACCTGCGCGTCGTCCTGCTGAGCGGCGGAGAACTGCTCTTCTGCGCCCACCACGGCCGCAAGTTCGAGCCGGAACTCAAGAAGATCGCCGCTGAGATACAGGACGAGTCGGAGCGGCTGACCTCCGCTCCTGCTGCAAGCGTTCCTGAAGAAGACCGCTGACACATCGCGTCCACGACGAGCCAGCACCGGCCTAGGCCGGCGACGGGCGGCCCCGCTCCTGAACCACAGGAGCGGGGCCGCCCGTCTTCGTACCCGCAGATGCCTCCCAGACGCCGTCAGGCGCCCTTGTGCGGCCCTGGCGAGCCGCGGTGGCGGCCCAGTGTCCGCAGGACGTCCGACACCCTGGTGTAGACGCCTGGGCTCCCGGCCCGTCCGCACCCGCTGCCCCACGACACGAGCCCGATCAGCCGCCCCTGGGCGACCAGCGGTCCCCCGCTGTCGCCCTGACAGGCGTCACGGCCGCCCTGAGACTCTCCGGCGCACAGCATGGACTCGGGGAGGTAGGTGCCGTCGGCACCGGCCGGATACGCCTCCTCGCAGCGCGCGTCGGGCAGCACGTGCAGGCGTGCCGCGTGCAGGCTGCCCGCGTAGTCGCCACTGCCGGTGAGATCGCCCCAGCCGTAGACCGTGGCGGCCGTGCCCGCCCGGTAGGCGGTGTCGCCCGCGGCCGCCGCCCGGATGACCGAGCTCTGGGGCAGCGGATCGGCGAGTGTGAGCACGGCGAAGTCGCCGGCGTTGCTGACGGGGTCGTAGCCCGGATTGACCCACACGTCGCGTACGGCGATCTCCTGACCCCGGCCCGACAGCAGGTCCGTACGGTCCGCGATGGCCTTGAGGTCGGCCGCCCGGTGCGGCGGCGTCCCCAGGACCTCGGCGCCCATGCAGTGGGCCGCGGTCAGCACGGTGGTCCGGCCCACGGCGACGCCGCCGCAGAACTGCCCCGCCCGGGTACCCCCGAACCGGTCACGGCTGGACAGCGCCACCGTCCAAGGGCTCACGGAGACATCGACCGGGAATCCGCCGACGACGATGCTGTCGGCGGCCGCGGGGGCCGCTGAGACCAGTGGTATGGCGGCCGCGGCGGCCGCCAGAACCAGCGGCCGGGTCAGCGCCCGGGCAAGGGGACGACGCATGCACGTTCCTCACTCTGGGATGGTCATGGGAGACCCAGAGTGATCCAGCGCGCCGCGCCGCGCACCCGCGGCCAGCACGAAGGCCCGGCCCCCTGAGGGGAAACCGGGCCTTCCGTGTCGTACGACTACGGCCTAGTCGAGGTAGTCGCGCAGCACCTGCGAACGCGACGGGTGGCGCAGCTTCGACATGGTCTTGGACTCGATCTGGCGGATGCGCTCACGGGTGACCCCGTACACCTTGCCGATCTCGTCGAGGGTCTTCGGCTGACCGTCGGTGAGACCGAAGCGCATCGAGACCACACCGGCCTCGCGCTCGGACAGGGTGTCCAGGACGGAGTGCAGCTGCTCCTGGAGGAGGGTGAAGCTGACCGCGTCGGCCGGTACGACGGCCTCGGAGTCCTCGATGAGGTCACCGAACTCGCTGTCGCCGTCCTCGCCCAGGGGGGTGTGCAGGGAGATGGGCTCGCGGCCGTATTTCTGGACCTCGATGACCTTCTCCGGGGTCATGTCGAGTTCCTTGGCCAGCTCCTCCGGGGTGGGCTCGCGGCCCAGGTCCTGGAGCATCTGGCGCTGCACGCGCGCGAGCTTGTTGATGACCTCGACCATGTGCACCGGGATACGGATGGTGCGGGCCTGGTCGGCCATCGCGCGCGTGATGGCCTGACGGATCCACCAGGTGGCGTACGTGGAGAACTTGTAGCCCTTGGTGTAGTCGAACTTCTCGACCGCGCGGATCAGACCGAGGTTGCCCTCCTGGATGAGGTCCAGGAAGAGCATGCCGCGGCCGGTGTAGCGCTTGGCCAGGGAGACCACCAGACGGAGGTTGGCCTCCAGGAGGTGGTTCTTGGCGCGGCGGCCGTCCTCGGCGATGATCTCCAGTTCGCGCTTGAGCTTGGGGGCGAGCTTGTCGGCGTTGGCCAGTTTGTCCTCGGCGAACAGACCGGCCTCGATGCGCTTGGCGAGCTCGACCTCCTGCTCGGCGTTGAGGAGGGGGACCTTGCCGATCTGCTTGAGGTAGTCCTTGACCGGGTCGGCGGTGGCACCGGCGGCGGCGACCTGCTGCGCGGGCGCGTCGTCCTCGTCCTCGTCGGAGAGCACGAACCCGGCGCTCTCGGCGCCCTCGGGCTCGTCCCCGGTCTTGCCCGGGGTCTCCTCGGTCGCCTCTTCGTCGACCAGCTCGGCGTCGTCCTTCTTGGCGCTGGTCTTCTTGGCTGCCGCCGCAGTCGTCTTCTTGGCGGCGACCTTCTTGGCGACCGCCTTCTTGGCGGGCGCGGTCTTCTTGGCAGCGACCTTCTGCGCGGCGTCGTCCTCGACGGAGGCGTCGGCGACGGGGGCCGCCGGAGTGGCGGTGGCGGTGGCCTTCTTGGCGGTCACCGTCTTCGCGGCGACCGTCTTGGTGGCGGTGCGCTTGGCCGGACTCTTCGCTGCGACGCTCTTTCGGGTGCGCTTGGGCTCCGCGGCACTGACCATCAGCGTCACACCCTCTTCCTCGAGGATCTGGTTGAGGCTGCGCAGTACGTTCTTCCACTGAGTGGCCGGAATCTGGTCAGCTTCGAAGGCCCGACGCACGTCATCGCCGGCGATCTGCCCCTCAGCCTTTCCCCGCTCGATGAGCGCCATGACAGAGACGGACTCGGCGATCTCCGGCGGGAGCGTACGGGATGTGCTGGCCGACACGAACAACCTCTCGGAACGATGGAAAACGGCTTCCGGCCCCGTCCGGTACGGACAGGAACCGACGACCGCCGACTTGGGGATGGGCCGACGGCGCGGGCTGGGGCCGGGAAGAAACACAGCGCCTTGAACGGCGTCCGTATTCCCTTCCGCGGCTGTCACCTCTTAGGTCATCGCGCAGTGCCCGCGAGCGTTACGCCCAATCTGCGTGGCCCGAGTCACACCCCGTAAGCGTTCAAAAACGGTCAGACACGGGCAGAGGAGGTCACCTGCGGCCGTGACAGGCGCTCCCCAGGGGAATCCGACACCCCGTCGCACCGCCGGACCCCGCCGGATTCCCTGGAGGATCCTGCGGGGTCCGGCGGAAGACGGGCGCCCCGGCCGGGCGCCGCCACGAGAACGCGGCACACCTCGACCGCGCGGGCCATCCCGCGCGCGTCAGTGTTCGCGCGGGGCGGGTACCACGCGCTCCACCTCGGGGTGCACGATCAGCAGCTGCCGCATGGCCGCCTCGGCCGCCGCACCGTCGCCGGCGGCGAGGGCGTCGACGATCCGGGCGTGGTGCCCCAGGGAGGCCTCGGTCGGGCGGTCACAGCCCGTGACGGGGCCGCCGGAGACCTGGAGGGCCGAGGAGACGATCCCGGAAAGGTGCTCCAGCATCCGGTTGCCCGCGACCTGGATGAGCAGCGAGTGGAACTCGGCGTCCGCGCGGGAGAAGGTCAGCGCGTCACCCTGCCCCATGGCGTGACCCATGATCTCGACCATGTCTGAGAGGCGCTGCTGGACATCCTCGCGCCCGTGTCCGGCGGCGAGACGCGCGGCGAGCGGCTCGATCGTCCAGCGCAGCTCGCTCAGTTCACGGCGCTGGTTGTCGCGCTGCGGGCCGAAGGCGCGCCACTCGATGATGTCCGGGTCGAGGAGGTTCCAGTCACTGACGGGACGCACGCGCGTGCCGACGTTCGGGCGAGCACTGACCAGGCCCTTGGCCTCAAGGACGCGGAGCGATTCGCGGACGACTGTGCGGGAGACCTCGAAACGCTGGCCGATCTCCTCGGGCACCAGCGGGCGATCGGCGCCCAGGTCCCCGGAGACGATCATCTGACCCAGCTGCTGGACGAGTTGGCCGTGCAGCCCGCGTCCGCGGCTGCCCGTGGTACGCCGGCCCACGCGGCCCAGCTCGGGGTCGGAACCGTCCCAGGAAGGGGCTCCGAGGCGCTCGGTGACGGGCGCCTCGGCATAGGGGTAGCGGTCGAGTTCGCCCGGGCCGGCGAGACCGGAGTCTGCGGAGCGGGCGGCGGTCATCATGGTGTGCGCAAGGGTACTCACGGATCCTTTGTCGGCGCTGTCCCCAACTCCCTTGAGGTCTTTGGTGAAAAGCACACGAAAGGGTGATCGCTCACCCCGTCGCAATTGACGCCTTATCGGAAAGAAATGGGCTTTCTGCGGGGAGTTGTGCGCAGAGCGGTACCCGAAGGGTGCGGACGGTCGTCATCGGACCCTGCTACGCAGGGTCGTGAGCAGATACGCGCAGAGCAGTGCGGTCAGCGACAACGTCAGTGCCCCGCCCACGGGTTGGGCGATCACCCGCGCTGCCGCGGACAGGTAACGCTCTCCCCCGAAGGGCCACTGCAGCAGGAACACCTTCCGCATCCGCAGCGGAAAGCCTTCCGCGGTCCGCACGGCGGACCCTTCCAACGCCTTGTGTACGAGGGGCACGACGAGAATCGGTACGGCGACCACCGCGGCGAGCCCGGCCGTGGTGGACCGGAAGACACCGGCGGCCAGAACGCCGGCCCAGGCGCAGCCGACGACCAGGCCGATCCAACTCGCGCTCATCGAAAGCCAGTCGGCGGGAACTTGCGCGAGCTCCCGTCCGTAGACGAGATAGAGCACTTCGGCGTCGCAGCCCACCGTGAGGAACGCCAGCAGCAGCGCGGTGGCCGCGGAGACGAGGAGCTTCGCGACGAGCAGCCCCATGCGGCGGGGCACGGTGCCGCGGTCCGCCGCCAGGGCAGGGTGGCGGAACTCGTCGCCGAACGCGAACGCCCCGAGCAGCCCCGCACCGAGCGCCGCGGGCGGCAGGGGCAACTCCCGTGGCCACGCGGCCAGGAGACGCTGCTGCGGGGTGTGCCCGATGCGGGCCAACAGCAGTGCGGTGAGGGCGGACACGACGAGTACGGCGGCCCCGGTCAGAAACCCGGTACTGATACCGGCGGCCCGACGCAGCTCGTAGCGGAGCGGGCGCAGCGGGCTGGGGGCGGAGCGGACGGAGATGGGGGGCGGGAGCGGGGACAGGGCGTCAAGAGTGAGGGCTTGGGCGGGGCGTGGGGCACGCGCGCGGGGACGGGTGTCGGCCGACGCCTCGGGGTCGATGAGGGGAACCAGCCGGGAGTTTGTGGCGGGGGCACTCGCAGCGGCTGCGTGGGCTTCGTAGGGCGGGTCGGGCTCGGCCGCAGGTTCCGGTTCTTCGACCGTGGGCGGCTCGGCGGTGGGCAGCGTGGTGGTGGGCCGCTGTGGACTGTCGGCGAGCGGCTCGGCGGCGCGGGGCTGTGGGGTCCCGGCAGGCAGCGTGTCGGTGGACGGCCTCGGCGTCTCAGCGGGCGGAGTATCTGTGAGTCGCGTCGGCAGCTCGGCGAGTGGCACGTCAGTGCGGGCCGATGGCACCTCGACTCCCGACGGAGTGTCAGGCGCTCGCGGCTCGTCGACGGAATCCACCTCGCCTCGGAGGGTCGTTCCGGCACCCGGCCCCATGTCCCCGATCTCGTCCGCGAGTTGGTGGACGAGGATGTCGTGCCGGAACGCCGTCTCGCCGACGTCGGCGCATGTACTGCCGTACACGGAAAGGCGGTTGCCGTCCTCCCGTACGACTTCGACGGAGCGGTGCGCGGTGCGGGCCTCCTTGGCGAGGAGGGCGGCGAGGCGGTTGGCGTGCGGGCTGCGGACGGCGACGCGGGGGCGCAGCCGGGTGCGGGCGAAGTCTCCGGCCTCCTGGTCGGCTACGAGTCTGCCCTGCTCCAGGGTGACGACCCGGTCGGCACAGCGGGCGGCCTCCTTGGGTTCCGCGGTGGTGAACAGGACCGTGCCGCCCTGGGCCGCGTGCGCGCGCAGCATGCCGTACAGCCAACTGCTTTCGCGGGCGGAGAGGGCGTCCGCGGGTTCGTCCAGCACGAGTGTGTGCGGGTCGGACAGCAGGGCGCAGGCGAGGCCGAGGCGACGGTCCATGCCGCGCGCGAGGCTGCCGAGGCGTTCGTCGCGCAGGCTGACGATGCCGACCACCTCGAGGACTTCGTCGGCGCGCCGGGCCGGAACTCCCCCCGCGGCGCACAGCATTCGAAGGTGGCCGCGGACCGATCGGGCCGGATGTCCCGGCACATCGCCCAGGAGCACTCCGACCTCGCGCGACGGGTGGGCGATGCGGTGCAGGGGGCGGCCCCTGAAGTAGGTGATTCCACGTCCCTGTTGGAGTTCGAGCATGAGCCTGAGCGCGGCCGTCTTGCCCGCGCCCGGTGCTCCGAGGAGTGCGGTGACGCGCCCCGCACGTGCCTCGAACGAGACGTCGTCGACGGCGGGCGGATGCTCCTTGCGGGCGTTGCTGGTCAGTCCGAAGGCCTGGATCACCCACAGCAAGATAGCGCGCTATGTCCGTTTTTCCGGGCACCGAACGGCCCGCTGCGCAAGGGTTGATCGCCTCGTTCGAGGTGCTACGGCGTCACACCTCGGGGCGCAGCATCGGCGGGTTGAGCAGCGTGGCCCCGCCGGCCCGGAACAACTGTGCGGGGCGGCCGCCCTGACGGGTCGTCGTACCGCCCGTCGGAACGAGGAACCCGGGCGTGCCGGTCACCTTGCGGTGGAAGTTGCGCGGGTCGAGCGCCACGCCCCATACCGCCTCGTAGACGCGGCGCAGCTCACCGACGGTGAACTCGGTGGGGCAGAACGCCGTGGCCAGGGACGAGTACTCGATCTTCGAACGGGCGCGCTCCACCCCGTCGGACAGGATCTGCGTGTGGTCGAAGGCGAGCGGTGCCACCGGATCGCCGTCGCGTCCGAACCCGGCTTGCTGCAGCAGCTCTTCGACGGGCGCCCAGCGCGCGTTGCTGGCGTCGCCACCTGCGCGGGGTGCCGGCAGGTCGGGAGCGAGCGCGAGGTGGGCGACACTGACGACGCGCATCCGCGGGTCGCGCTTGGGGTCGCCGTAGGTCGCGAGCTGCTCCAGATGTGCGCCGTTGTCCTGGACGGGGGCGCCCGGGTCGTGAGCGCGCAGTCCCGTCTCCTCGGCCAGTTCGCGCGCGGCGGCCTGCGACAGATCCTCGTCGGCCCGCACGAAGCCGCCGGGCAGCGCCCAGCGCCCCTGGAACGGCGGCTCGCCCCTGCGTACCGCCAGCCCGCACAGAGCATGGCGGCGCACGGTCAGCACGACCAGATCCACGGTGACGGCGAAGGGCGGATAGGCTGACGGGTCGTAGGACATGCGGCGATCATAGTCGTCTGCCTGACGATAAACACTCCCTTCGCCGGTACCGCCATGACTGATCCACATCGGTGCGATGCGTGGCCCGCCCACCGCTTCCGGCCGTCTCCCGATACGGCCTCCTCCGAGGTCACGCTCCCAATTGCAGGCCGTCGGCCGCCTCCTCGACCATGGCGACACCGAGCCGGCCGACCCGTACGGAGAAGGGGGCGCCCGCGATCCGCAGCCCGGTCAGGCCGATCTCGCCGAGGGGTGCGCTGCGCACCGGGCGGAGGGTGACCGTGCGGGCGGGGGCGTCGGGGCGGATGCCCGCGAGGGTGGTCAGCAGCAGCACTCCGGCGGCCGCCGCCGTGGCCGCCGGGCGGCAGGCCGCCGGGTGCGGAAGGGGAGCGCTCCCGTCGGTGCGCTGCTCACCCGCGTACATCTCGGGGAGCCGGTGTCCGAACGCCTCGGCCGCGGCGAGGACGCCCCGCAGCAGGGAGGTCGCCTCCTTCTCGTACGCGGCGGCGGCCAGGCCCGCGATGGCGATCGCCGTCTCCGCGACTCGCACGGCTCCGCCCCGGTGGCTGAACGGGCTGTATCCCGGCTCCTTCACGCCCAGGCCGCGCAGTCCCCAGCCCGAGTCCATGGCCGGGGCGCCGAGCAGCCGGGCGAGTTGTTCGGCCCGCACCTTGTCCAGCAGGCCGGGTGCGTACTCGCCTCCGCCCAGGAGGCCGGTGTCGAGGAGGTGGGCCGCGGTCGCGCCGAGGTGCGGTACGAGGCGCCCGTCGGGAGACCGGGCCGCCGCCGGGCGGCCGCCGCCCAGGTCCCCGATCCAGAAGTCCGCGCGGAAGGCGGTGCGCAACTCCTGGGCCCACTGCCGTAATTCCGCACCGCCGGACCTGCCGAACGCGTCGAGCAGATCGGCGCCGAGCAGCGCCGCCCGGTGGGCGTGGGCCTGTGTCTCGCAGCGGACGGGGCCGCCCGGGTGCGGGTCGCGCAGATAGGTGCCGTCGCCCACGGTGGTCCGCAGCCAGGTCAGACAGCGCTCGGCGGCCGGAAGTAACTCCTGCGTCTCCTGCTCCGGGAGCCCCCAGCGGCGGGCCTCCGCGAGCAGCACCGGGAAGAGCAGGGTTGCCTCGGTGCCCGTGCAGCTCGGCGGCAGATGGCCGCCGGCATCGCGGCGCGGTCCGGGAATCATGCCCAACTGTGTTCCTGCGCGGTGGAGTTGGGTGCGGGCGAGGGTCCTCAGTGTGCCCGCGGCGAGCCGCGTACCGAGAGGCAGCGTCATCCGCGCCGCGGTGAGCGACTCCGTCGGCGCAAGACCGCAGCGCCAGGGTGCGCCAGCCGCAAGATGGGTGTTGGAGGGGTGCGCGGGGTCGCGCAGCAGCAGTGCCTGGAGGTCCTCGATGCTGGTCCGCATGAGCACGTGGACTCGGGGGTCGTCGCCGGTCGCCCGTGCGGAGGCCAGGGGGCCGGTCGCCCCGTGGCCCACGGCCCGGACCAGTCCCGCGCCGTCCGGCCGTACCCGGAGTTCGACGCTCACCGTGCCGCCCGGGGGCAGTTCGAACTCCCAGCGCAGGAGCCCCGCGGAGGCCAGCGCGTCGGCGGGCGGTGGGTCGGCCGTGACCGCCGAGTTCCCGGTGGGGCCGGACCAGCGCAGGCCGGAGTCGTGCACGCTGGCGGGCAGTTCGGGTCCTGTGTTGCCTGCGGCGATCGCGCCCAGGTCGGCCATGTCGGTGCCGAGCGCCACCTCGACCGGCAGACGCAGCGTGCGCCGGGAGACGCTGCGCAGGGTGATGCGCTCGGTGCCGTCGGCGTGCCGGGACCGTTCGACGAGAAGGTCCGGATCCGGGCCGCAGTCCGGGGAGACCCGCACGGTCCCCACGAAACGGGCGCGGTCGGCCGCCGTCATCCTGGCCTGCACCGCCAGCGGTTCCCGTCCGGCCACCCGCACCTGACAGCGGGAGAGCACGCGCCGACCCGCGCGGTAGAACCCCTCCAACCCCCGTCCGTTCAGCTGCCCTTGCTCGGTGGAGACGGCGAGACCCGGGAGGGCTACGCAGATCAGGGTGGTGTGGGTGGGGGGCAGTTCGAGGGAGCGACGGGGCGTCGGGCGAGACGGGGCCGGCGGGTGCGGCGGAGGGCTCTGCGGCGAGGGGACGGGGGAGGACCTGCGTGGGGAGACGGGAGAAGGCTGCCGTGGGGATGCGGGCGGGGGTGGGCGGCGGATCTGGCCGGGCGCCCACCCGTCTGCCGGCTGATGGGACGGTTGCGGTCGGTGGGGCGGTTGTGGTGGATGCTCGGGATCGGCGGTGCCCGTGTACGGCGGCGCGGAGTTGGTCTCTCGGGATGGCGGCGCGGAGCTGGTCCCACGGGATGGTGGCGGTGAGCTGGTGCCCCGGCTCGGACGCGGCTCGGGGTCACCGGAGTCAGGGCGGTCGTCGGCGGCGGAGGGCGGAGTCGGCTGGTGCATGGGCGGCTTCTTCTGCGCTCTGTGCGCCTCAGACGTGTTCGGCGCCGGTTGGACTGTTCCGGGAGGACAAGGGCTGTCCGGCGACACGACCCGTTCAGGCGTTCCGCCACTCAGGTGAACGGAACCGGGCTCCTCCTGGTCACGCCCGCGTCCTGGGAAGCCGACCGAATGGCGGCGCGGCGGAGGAGACGGACAACCGGCGCCGGTCCCCCGGTCCGGATGGCTGCCGACCCGGCGCACGGTCCGTCGGCCGCACGCGCCTGTTTCTCGCGCCGGGTGCCCATCCACGAGTCCAGCGTTGGCCCGCGCGCTGGGGACACTGACCGCTTGCGGAGTCATCGCCGACAGCCGGACGACCCGGTGGAGCCAAGCGCCGAACGCACCGGGCCGACGACTAGACCGGCGGGGTTGCCATCCACTCCCCCAACCCTTGATCACCCGTCCCCCTCAACGCCGTTACTCCCCGACTGCGGTGCCTCCGAGCAGGTGTCGTAACGCCGCGAATCGGCCTTTCCAGCGGTGCGCGAACGCGTGCTGCCGGGGCGTGCGGTGCCCTGCGCCGGTGTGCGCGGGCGGGATCCATCCGCCCCGGATCGGCGGCTGGCCGCGCCCGAAGGACGGGGGCTGCCCTCGGCTCCGTCGGCGGTACGCGGGCGTCGCCGACGACGGGAGGCCGCGGGCGAGCCGGCCGCCGGTGCCGGGGCATCGCCGGGAGCGCCCACGCCCTGCCGTACGGAGGCGGAGGCGTCGGCGGCCTCCGCGCCGCCGACCGCCCCGCCAGCGCGCGTCGCCTCTCCAACTCCCGCCGCGCTACCGGCTCCCGCCATCTCGACGGCGCCCGCCGCCCTTCCAACTCCCGTCACTTCTCCGACGCCCGCTGCCTCTTCACCTCCTGTCACTTCTCCGACGCCCGTTGCGCCTCCAGCGCCCTCCGTCTCTCCGCCGTCCGCCACTCCGCCAGCTCCCGTCACCTCTCCGGCTTCCGTCGCCCTTCCCACTCCCGTTCCTCCTCCAACTCCCGCCGCACTTACCGCTTCCGCGCCCGCCGTCTCCCCAACTCCCGCCGCCCCCGCCCGTTCCACCCGCTCCGCGCGCAGGCAGCGCCGGATCGACTCCGGGTCCAGGCCCTCGTTGCAGGCCTGGTGCAGGAGTCGGGCGAACAGGTAGTCGGGGTCCGCGCCCAGTGCCATGGCCAAGGCCTCCCTGGCCTCCAGGTCGTCGCCGGTCGACCAGGCGACCCAGCCGGCGAGCGTGAGAGGAGCCGCGGCGTGTTCGCCGTAGGGTCCGACGCAGCGGCGGGCCAGTGCGCGCCAGAGGCGCAGGGCCGGTACCGCGCCGTCGCCCTCCATCCATTCGGCGGCGCGGTCGCGGGTCGTGCGGTCCTGGAGGCCGAGGATCAGCGTGGCGGCTTCGTCGTGGGCGAGCAGTGCGTCGTCGCGGAAGTCCGCGTGAAGTGCGCCGGACACGTGTGGTGCCGCGGCGAATCGCCTCATGATCCGCTGGGCCAGATCCAGGGTCTCCTGCGCCACGTCCGCTCGGCTGACGTCGTCGAGAATCCTCGGAACCAGGGTCATACCGGCGGCGTCCAGGGCAACTTCCTGCTGAAGCGCGAGGGCCGTCTCCCAAGGCTGCAGCCTGGCCCGCAACTCGCGCAGCGTGCCGCGCACTTGGAGTCCCGCGTAGGTCGCCGCCGCGGCCAGTACGGACGTGCCCGGAAGACCCATCGGAGATCCGTCCACCGGGCAACATCCCACGGTGGCGCAGCAGTACGACCAGAAACGGCCGTCCGAGATGCAGAGCGCCTCGATCACGGTCACGTCGAGCCGGCCGCACTCGGTGCGCAGCTTCTGCACGAGCGGGCGCAGGCGCTCCATGACCTGACGCCCCGACTCCCCTGGCGCCGGTTCCTGACAGACGTAGGCGATCATCTGTTCGGGTCGGGGGCCCCTACGCTCGCTGCCTGTCACCAGGCCGTGGGCCAACTGCCGTGCCACGGAAGCCCAGTCGTCCGCGCCGGCGGGAATGCCGAGCCGGGCCCTGCCGCCGAACCGGCCCCGGCCGCCCCGATCGTGCAGGGCGACGAGGACGATGCTGTCCTCGGGGCGGTACCCGAGCAGATAGGGCAGGGCGTCGGCGAGTTCGGCGGGGCTGCGCAGGGTGACCTGGTGCTCGGCACCGTGTCGGTCGTACGCGCTGGGGTCGATGTCGCCGTTTTCGGAGGATCCGGTCGTTTCGCTGTGGTTCGTCATGCGTCGACGATCTCGCGGATTGCAAAGTTCCGCTTGGGCCTGTGGATAAGTCCGGTCAGGGACACGCCACATGGGGTTCGACACGGCCAAGTCGGTCCATGTGACCGGGATATCCGGACCGCCCACCGCGCTCACGCGATCACCCGGCGGGGGCGACCGAGACGATTCCGCCGCTACCGAAGCTTGCCCAGACCAAGGCGATCCCATTGCTACGGAAGCTTGCCCCCGCCCAACCCCAATCACCGCACCCGCAGGCCGACATCACACCGACCGCACGTCAACGGCAAGGGTCCCTCAGACGAAACCTCAGCCCGCCGCAGCGAGAACCAGCGGAAGCACCTGCTCGCTGCCTGCCCGGCGGAGCAGCCGGGCGGCGACCGCGAGGGTCCAGCCGGAGTCGGTGTAGTCGTCCACGAGCAGGACGGGGCCGGGAGAGGCCGCCAGGGCGTCGGCCAGCTCTCCCGAGACGGCGAAGGCGTCGGACAGGGCCCTGAGGCGCTGGGCGGAGTTGCTGCGGCGTGCCGCGTGCGTGCCGTCGGGTCCGGTGTACGTCAGGGTGCCCAGGAGGGGAAGGCGGCCGATGCTCGCGATGCCCTGGGCAAGGGAACCGACCAGTTGCGGGCGGCCCAGGGACGGTACGGCCACGACCCCCACCGGCCGCGCGGAGGCATCCTCGACATTCGGTGCCCAACCGCCCGGAGAGCGCGCCCAGTCGGCGAGGACCGCCACCGCGGCCTTCAGGACGTCGTCGGGGACCGGGCCGTCAGGTGCGTTCTCGGCCAGCAGCGGGCGCAGCCGGTTGCCCCAGCCGATGTCGGAGAGCCGCCCCAGGGCGCGCCCCGTGGAGCATTGATCCTTCGCCGGGATACGGCCCTTGAGGTCCACGCCCAGCGCGGCCATCCCGGTCGGCCACATCCGGCGCGGCTCCACCTCCATGCCTGGGCGGTCCAGTTCCTTCGTCGCCCCCGTCAACGCCTCCGTCGAGACCGAGGAATCGATCCACGCGCCCGCGCAGTTGTCGCAACGACCGCAGGGCACCGCGCCTTCGTCGTCCAGTTGCCGACGCAGGAACTCCATCCGGCACTGGGACGTACTCACGTAGTCGCGCATGGCCTGCTGCTCGGCCGCACGCTGCTTGGCCACCCAGGTGTACCGCTCGGCGTCGTACACCCACTCCGCGCCCGTGGCCGCCCAGCCGCCCTTCACGCGCTTGACCGCCCCGTCGACGTCCAGGACCTTCAGCATCGTCTCCAGGCGGCTGCGTCGCAGCTCGACCGCTGTCTCCAGGGCGGGCACGGACAGGGGCCGTCCCGCGTCGGCCAGGGCCGAGAGGGTCTGCCGGACCTGTGTCTCGGGCGGGAAGGCCGTATCGGCGAAGTAGCGCCAGATGGCCTCGTCCTCCCTGCCGGGCAGGAGCAGCACATCGGCGTGGGCCACACCGCGCCCCGCACGACCCACCTGCTGGTAGTAGGCGATCGGCGAGGAGGGTGAACCGAGGTGGACCACGAAGCCCAGGTCCGGCTTGTCGTAGCCCATGCCCAGCGCCGAGGTGGCGACCAGGGCCTTGACCCGGTTCTCCTGGAGGTCGATCTCGGCCTGGAGGCGGTCGGCGTTCTCCGTCTTCCCGGTGTACGAGGCCACTTTGAAGCCACGTTGGCGCAGGAACGCGGTGGCTTCCTCGGCGGCGGCCACGGTGAGGGTGTAGATGATGCCCGAGCCGGTCAGCTCGTCCAGGTGCTCGGCGAGCCATGCCAACCGGTGAGCGGCGTCCGGCAGTTGGACCACTCCCAGCCGCAGGCTCTCCCGCTCCAACGTGCCCCGGAGCACCAGGGCCTCCCCGGCACCCGTGCCCAACTGCTCGGCCACATCGGCGGTCACGCGCGCGTTGGCGGTCGCGGTGGTGGCCAGCACCGGTACGCCGGCGGGCAGTTCGGCCAGCATCGCCCGGAGCCTGCGGTAGTCGGGGCGGAAGTCGTGTCCCCAGTCGGAGATGCAGTGCGCCTCGTCGACCACCAGGAGGCCGGTCGTGGCCGCGAGCTTGGGCAGCACCTGGTCGCGGAAGTCCACGGAGTTGAGCCGCTCCGGGCTGACGAGGAGCACGTCGGTCTCGCCCCGTTCGACCTCTCCGTAGATGTTGTCCCACTCCTCCGGGTTGGCCGAGTTGATGGTGTGCGCCCGGATACCGGCCCGCGCCGCCGACTCGACCTGGTTGCGCATCAGCGCCAGCAGCGGCGAGATGATCACCGTGGGCCCGGAGCCGCGCCGGCGCAGCAGAGCGGTGGCGACGAAGTACACCGCCGACTTGCCCCAGCCGGTGCGCTGCACCACCAGCGCGCGCCTGCGCTCCTCCACCAGAGCCGCCACCGCCTGCCACTGGTCCTCGCGCAGCCGCGCCGTACCGGTCGGGTCACCGAGCAGCTCGGCGAGGATGGCGTCGGCTTCGGCACGCAGCTCCTGGTTGCTCATGCCCCCATGCAACCGCACGCCACTGACAACGGCCCAATCCCCCGCCGTGGCGAGGGGCGCGGAACCCCGTCCCGCACCCGGGCCGACCTGCTCCCTCTGGACCTCCCGCACATCAGTGGCGTACGAAAGTGTCGTGCTCGAACGTCCCAGGCGTCGTCGGGTGGCGCATTGGGTAGGGATATAAGCCACAGACCGTCAGATAAGGGGCCGTGGCCCCATTTGCTCGTTGCCGCATCCAAGTTCGACAGGAAGAATTGGAGTCCGCTCCCCGCACGGCTCGTCCGTGATCCGGTAGGGCTCTGCTGCGGTGTGCGCTCCCCCGAATCCGACCCCGCCCGTAGTGTGGGCGCGTAGCCGAAGGGAGGACCGTGACCTTCGGATTCGCTCCGTCCTCCGCGGCATCCACGTCGACGTCTGCCGACCTGTCCGCCGCTTCCGCCAACCCCCTTGCCCGTCTGCTCGAACCCTCCGAATGGGCCGCCGCCGGAATCCCGTTGCTGCGCAATCCCCGCGAGGTCGTCAGCGGGCTGCACTCCCGGCATCGGCCGAGACCGGCGACCGCGATCGTGGCTGTCCTCGATCCGGACGAGCGGTTGCTCGCGAGCGCCTCGTTCGTCCGGCGGTCCGCCCCGGCCGACGGCTGGATGTTCCGCAACGCGCTGCTCGCGCAGCTGCGCCGCGTCATCCCGCACGATCTGCGCCGCCGTACCCCGGTGCGTACGGCCGTGCTGCTCTACTGCCGTGAGGGCGACGCGCGTTGGACGGAGGAGGACGGCGCGTGGATGTGGGGGCTGCGTGACGCCTGCACGCTGCACGGGCTGCGCTGCGGGGCCTACATCACGCTGACCCGTGACGGCTGGCAGGTGCTCGGTGAGGGGCGCGGCGGCCGACGGCCCAGCGCGGACTCCGCGCCGGAACCTTTCGCCATGTCCGAGGTACCGCCCCTGCTGCCCCGCACGGGCGGCGCCGCCTCGGAGGTACTGCGCCGCGCCGCAGCTCGCTGAAACCCGGTCCGGGCTCCGCGCCCGGACCGTACGGCCCCATCACTGCGGAGTCCTTACGACGCCGAGAGGCGCCCGTACTCCGGTCGCGGCGCACGGGTGCATCGCACAGCCACTGAAGGCACGTTTCGGCGAACGCACCGGAAATCCGCGCACGCCGAACGCGTCACCGTGCACAGACCGCCGCGACGGCGTTACCTGCCCGCCGTCGCCCTCCTTGAGCCTTCCGGGAAGTCCCGGAAGGCTCAAACGCCCGCGCCCAGCACCGAGTTGATCTGCTGCGGCTCGCCGCAGACGATCAGCAGGGTGTCGGCCCGGCCGAGGGCCAGGGGCAGGGCGGTGGTGGCAACGGCGGCCGCGCCTCCGTTGACGGCGACCACGACGACGGGACGGGACGCCGCCCGGCCCGCGACGGCGGCGTCCGCGTAGAAGACGTCGTCGCGCGCGTCGTGCTGCGCCCAGTAGGACGCTTCACCGAAGGACAGTTCGTGGGCGGCCCACGGGTGCGGTTCGCCGGTGGTGATCACCAGCACGTCACCGGGGGCACGACCCGACTCCAGAAGCAGGTCGACGGCTTCCTCGGCAGCGTCCAGCGCACCCTCGACCGAGGCCGGGATCAGCTGGACCTGCGGGGTCGCCACAGCGGTGTCGGAGGAGGCGGGGACAGCCGGACCGGAGGGTCCGGGCTGGGCCACGGCCACGTCGTGCGGCGTGCGTTGCGCCGGCGCCGTGGGCCGCAGGGGGCCGGGACGACCGGGACGCGACGGAGCCGCGGGGCGGGGTCCGGGTACAGGGCGGGGGGTCGGCGCGACGCGGCCGCTGGCCGGAGTGGCGCGGGGACCCTGGGCACTCTCGTGAATCTGAGGCTCCTCGGGAATGAGAGGCATGAGCTGATTTTTATCAAACACTGGTGCGACTTGCGGCAGCGGGTGGCACATGAGTGCAAGCGGAACGGTCAGAAGTCGAAGCCGAGCTGGCCCTCGATCTGCGGAACGTTTCCCTCCGCCCAACTGCGGGCTTTCTTAAGGTGCCGCCACTGGGGCAGCGCATCAAGATACGCCCACGACAACCGGTGGTACGGGGTGGGGCCCCGCTCCTCCAGTGCGGCCTTGTGCACGGGTGAGGGATACCCGGCGTTGGCCGCGAAAGCGAAGTCTGCATGGTCGATGCCCAGTTCGGCCATCATTTTGTCGCGCTGAACCTTGGCGATCACCGAAGCGGCCGCGACGGCCACGCACGACTGGTCGCCCTTGATCACCGTACGAACCCGCCAGGGGTCCCCGAGGTAATCGTGCTTCCCGTCGAGGATGACCGCGTCGGGGCGAACGGGCAAGGCCTCAAGAGCACGCACCGCAGCGAGCCGCAGCGCGGCCGTCATCCCCAGGTCGTCGATCTCGTCGTGGGAGGCGTGCCCCAAGGCGTACGCCGTGACCCACTTGCGGAGTTCTTCGGCGAGTTCGGTGCGTCGTCTGACGGCGATGAGCTTGGAGTCGGTGAGGCCTTCGGGGGGTCGGCGCAGTCCGGTGACCGCCGCGCAGACGGTGACGGGGCCGGCCCAAGCACCGCGCCCCACCTCGTCGACGCCGGCAATGACCTTGGCCCCGGTCGTGGCGCGGAGTGAGCGCTCGACGGCATGAGTGGGTGGTTCGTACGGCATGGCGTCCTCAGACTACGCCGCCCGGAACCCCCTGCGACACCCGGGTTTCCCCGAACCCCCCGAAGACCGTTCCGATCCGGCTTCACGCACCGCCGGGCCGGAGCAGCGGAACCATCAACTGGTCGATCATTTCCTCGATGTCGTGGTCACCCCATTCACTGCCGCACATCTTCGAGCGGTACATCATCATCGCCGGGATGGCGTCCAGGACATAGCTGTTGGAGGCGTCGGAGCGGACCTCGCCTCGCTCTATTCCACGGTTGATCACCTCACCGAGCAGGCGGATCGTCGGTTCCACGACCCCTTCGAAGATCACGCCGTGGAAGCGCTCCGCCTGGGCGGTGTCGCATTCGTGAATCACCGAGCGCAAGGCGTATCCGGGGCGCGAGTACATCGCGTCGCGCGCCTGCGCGCACAACGCCAGCAGGTCCTCACGCACACTCCCGAGGTCGGGCGCCTCGTTCAGACGCGGCAGCCCTGCCTGCAGCGCGTCCGCGACGAGGTCCTCCTTGGACGACCAGCGCCGGTAGACCGCGGCCTTGCCGGTCTGGGCGCCGGCGGCGACGCCTTCCATCGTGAGCGCGTTCCATCCGACCGTGCCGAGTTGTTCCAACGCGGCATCCAGGATCGCGCGTTCGAGCACGGCGCCGCGGCGTCGGAGGGAGGCCGTCTGAGCGGGGACGGCCGTCCAGCCCGAAGTAACCATCTGAGTGTCTCCAGCGAGCAGTGGAATGGGGATTCCGGGGATCGGGGATGCGTCACGCGGCAGCGACGGGGAGGAGCCGCACGAAGGCGAGTTAAGTGAACGCTTGCGTTCACTGTTGGGGACTCACTACCGTTGACGCGGCAGTGAACGCGAGCGTTCACTAACACACTTGTGGGGGACCCATAGTGACAACCTCTCAGTTGACTCAGCAGCCAAAGCCAGGAGCGGCCCGCCGGGAGGGGCATCCCGGCATCGCACTCGCGGTCATCGCGGCCTGCCAACTCATGGTGGTACTCGACGCGACGATTGTGAACATCGCTCTCCCGCACATTCAAGCCGCACTCAGTTTCAGCACCACCGACCTCACCTGGGTCGTCAGCGCCTACACGCTCACCTTCGGCGGCCTGCTGCTTCTCGGCGGTCGGGCCGGTGACATCCTCGGCCGGCGGCGCGTGTTCACCACCGGCATCCTGCTCTTCACCTTCGCTTCGCTGCTCGGCGGTCTCGCCCAGGAACCCTGGCAGTTGCTGGCCGCGCGCGTCCTGCAGGGCGTGGGTGGCGCGATCGCGTCGCCCACCTCGCTCGCGCTCATCACCACCACGTTCCCCGAAGGCCCGGAGCGGAACAGGGCGTTCGGAGTCTTCGCCGCGGTCTCGGCGGGCGGCGGCGCGATCGGTCTGCTCGCGGGCGGCATGCTCACCGAGTGGCTCGACTGGCGCTGGGTGTTCTTCGTCAACCTGCCGATCGGCGTACTGATGGCCGTGCTCACACCGCTGTACATCAACGAGTCCGAACGGCACACCGGCCGCTTCGACATCACGGGCGCGCTGACCTCGACGGCGGGCATGGCGTCCCTCGTCTACGGCTTCATCCGCGCGGCCGACAAGGGGTGGCGCGACAGCCTGACCATCGGTTCCTTCGCCGCGGCGATCGTCCTGCTGGTGGCCTTCGTGATCACGGAGTCCCGGGCGAAGGAACCGATCACTCCGCTCAGGATGTTCGCCGACCGCAATCGCTCGGGCACGTACGTGATCATGCTGAGCCTGGCCGCCGCGATGTTCGGCATGTTCTTCTACATCGTGCTCTTCGTGCAGAACGTGCTGGGGTACACGCCGATCCAGGCGGGTCTCGCCTTCCTGCCGGTGACGGTCGTGATCGCGGCAGGCGCGGGGCTGTCCCAGCGGTTCCTGCCGGTGCTCGGGCCACGGCCCTTCATGCTCATCGGCTCGGCGCTCGCGGTGATCGGGCTGGCCTGGCAGACCCTCATCAGCTCGGACAGTTCGTACGTCGGCGGAGTGCTCGGCCCGATGCTCGTGTTCGGCTTCGGGATGGGCCTGAACTTCGTGACGCTGACGGTGACCGCCGTCTCCGGTGTCGCCCAGCACGAGGCCGGCGCGGCCTCCGCGCTGCTCAACGCCATGCAGCAAGTGGGCGGTTCGCTCGGCCTGTCCATCCTGACCACGGTGTTCGGCTCGGCGGGCAAGGACGAGGCGAAGAAGCAGTTGCCGAAGTTCCTGGCCGACGGATCGGCGGAGCAGAAGGCGGCGTTCTCCAAGACACACCAACTGCCCGCGCCCTGGGGGCACGAGGTGCTCGCGCACGGCATCTCGACGGCCTTCGTCCCGGCCGCCGCGATGGCCGTACTCGCCCTGCTTACCGCCTGGTTGGTGATTCGGGTCCGCAAGAGTGACCTCGACGCACTCGCGGGCGCGGGGGTCGGCTGACCGGCCGGGCCCGGTCGGGGCCCGGCCCATCAACACCAGTGAAAACCTCATGACCGCGCCCCCCAACTGTCGTGTCCGTGCGGACTCATGTGTCGCACAGCGACTGCCACGACAACGGGCGGGCGGTCACGGAGAGTTCCCGACAGGCACAGAGAGTTTCATCCGGATGCGGGCGGCGTGGCCCGGTGGAGCGACGACGACGTCAGACGGACGTCGGAACCCAGCCCGGCAGCGACTCCGTCCGCTCCAGCCATTCGGCGGGCGGCGTCCCCGCCTTCCCGCCGGCGATCACGCCGCCCACGATCGCGCAGGTGGTGTCCACGTCCCCGCCGACCTGGGACGTGGCCCAGAAGGCCCCCTCGTAGTCACTGAGGCCGCGCGCGGCCGACCAGAGCGCGAAGGGGACCGTGTCATGAGCGGACGTCCGACGTCCGCAGCCCAGTACGGCCGCGACGGTGCCCGGATCGGCGTAGTCGAGCATGTCCCGGGCGCGCCGCAGGCCCGCGCCGACGGCGCTCTTCGGCACGAGTGCGATGACGCCGTCGAGGAGTGCCTCGGCACTGGGCGGGCCGCCAGGGGCCGCGGCCAGCGCGGCGGCCGCGGCGACGGCCATGGCGCCGACCACGGCCTCACGGTGCTGGTGCGTGGGGTAGGCGGAGATCTCCGCCTGGTGGGTGGCCTGCTCGGGGTCGTCCGCGTACCAGGCGCCCAGGGGCGCGATCCGCATCGCAGCGCCATTGCCCCACGATCCCTGGCCGTTGAAGAGCGCGGCGGACAGTTCGCGCCAGTCGCCGCCTTCGCGGACGAGGCGCAACAGCCGGTTGACCGCGGGGCCGTAGCCGCGGTCGAAGTCGTGGTGTTCGGCGAAGGACTGCGCCAGGGCGTCCTGGTCGACGCGGTGGTGGGCGGCCAGGACGGCGACCACGGAGCAGGCCATCTCCGTGTCGTCCGTCCACTGCCAGGGAGACGGGGGCAGTTCGCGGCGCTTGAGCCGCGGGTGGTTCACGGGGACGAAGAACTGTGAGCCCAGCGCGTCGCCCACGGCGAGTCCACGCAAGCTGGCCAGGGCGCGATCCAGTCGCGCATCTTGCGAGTAGGGAGAGGCGAGAGAAACAGAAGGGTCGGGAGTGCCGGAAGAGGAGTCAGCGATCATCGGTCCGCCACTCTATCCGCTGATCCCGTACGGCTCCGGGTCTCGCCAGCTGTCGAACGGCCGGTCCAGCGCGTACCTGCCGTCGTCTCCCAGAACGAGCATCCGCATCTCGGCGTTCCCCGGATTCGACAGTGACTCGAACTCCGCGACCGTCCAGTGGAACCAGCGCATGCAGAACAGCCGCATCGCCAGGCCGTGTGTCACCAGGAGCACGTTCGGCGGGTGGTCGGGGGCCTCGAAGCTGCGGTACAGGCTCTCCAGGAAGCCGCCCACCCGGTCGTAGACGTCTGCACCGGACTCGCCCTGGGCGAAGCGGTAGAAGAAGTGCCCGTACGCGTCCCGGTACGCCTTCTGGAGGCGTACGTCGTCACGGTCCTGCCAGTTCCCCCAGTCCTGTTCGCGCAGCCGTGGCTCCTCGCGTACGCGGACGAGGTCGGGATCGAGGTGGAACGCGCGGAAGGTCTCGTGCGTACGGCGGTACGGGGAGACGTACACGCTGATGCGCTCGCGGCCGAACACCTCCCGCAACCGCTTTCCGGTCTCCTCTGCCTGTCGCCAGCCCTGGTCGGTCAGCGCCAGGGAATGGTCGGGTTCACGCTCGTACACAGTGTCATCAACATTGCCCGTTGACTCACCGTGCCGGACAAGGACGATGCGCCGTGGTCGTGCCATGCCAAAACCCTAGATCGAGTGACGGCATATCGAGCACTCACACGGGCTCCATACGGCGTAGGTCACACGAATTCTGCCCGATCGGCCACATAGGGGCGCACGATTCACACACTGGGACGCCGACGGCGTCAGTTCGGATTTCAAACCGTCCAGGACGGCTCCAGTTGCACGATGTCGCCCGTGAGGGAGGCGACGTCCGCCTCGATCTGGGCGCGCAGGGCGAGCCGTTCGACCCGCTCGGTGCGGTACTTGCCGTGCTCGGCGGCCGAGTGCCACATCGACAGCACCATGAACTCGTGTCCCGGAGCCTCGCCGAACAGCCCGCGGAGCATGCCTGGGGAGCCGGCCATCGCCGGATTCCAGACCTTCTCCTGCATCAGCGTGAAGTGCTCGGCACGCTCCTCGTGGACACGGCACAGGGCCACCCGGACCAGGTCGGCGTCGGTGAAGCGCGGCTCGAAGCCGGTCTTCACGTCGAAGCGGTGGTCGAACAGCTTGACCTGCGCGTCCTTGAAGGTGCCCGCCTGGGCCGACGCCAGCCGGTCGTGGGATCGGGCCATGAAGGAGTCGTAGAAGGCACGGCTTTCCCAGAACGCGAAAATGTGTGCCACCCCTGGCCGCGCTCTGCTCCAGCCTCCCCCCTGTCCCCGAAATCCCGGCTCCCCCAGAAGCCCCGCCCACTTTCGCTGCCCGCGCTCGAAGCCGCGGCGGTCCACCACGGTGCAGCGAATCCACTTGACCAGCACCGCGCCATCGTAAGGCCCTGGAGCGTGGCGTCGGTCACGCTCCGGCTGAGATCGTCGGCGCATGCGCCCCCGCGCGCGTGGCACGATGGACAACGAACGCTGATCGCCCAGTAGTTGGGGCACGCGATCGAGGCGAACGGGGAAGGGGAACTGTGGTGAACGGCCTCAACAAGGGGATCCGCAAGGCCGAAGTCGGGCTCCAGTGGGATCCGAGTCCCACCGGGCAGCCGCCCGTCGATCTGGACATCGTCGCCACCACGTATGTGGCGGGCGATCTGTACGGCGCTCCCGCGTACGCGGTGCACTTCGACAGCCGCTCCCCCGACGGCACCATCTATCTCAACCGGGACAGCAAGGACGGCAAGGGCTTCGGCTGGGACGAGGTCATGACGCTGGAGCTCGACCGGCTCGCCGACCGGTACGCGCGCGTGGTGGTCGGTGTCGTCATCCAACAGCGCGTCGCCCACCGCACGTTCGTCAACGTCCTCAACCCGAAGCTGCGTATCCGCGAGGGGTACACCGTCCTCACCGAGGACGACTTCGGTGACGTCCTCGGTGCGACGGCGGCGACGGTCGGGGAGTTCGTCCGGGACGAGTCCGGCGGCTGGGACTTCCATCCCGGCATCCGGGGCTTCGAGGACGACCCCGCGACCTTCACCAGGACGATGGGCAGGGCGCAGCAGCCCTGAGCCCATCGCAGACGGCGCGTCAGCCGGCGGTCCAGCCCGGGACCGTCGGCAGCACCTCCTCGGCGATGCGGAACAGTGCCTCGTCATCGGGCGGCACGTCGTCCTGACGCCAGATGGATATCTCGAAGGAGTCGCCGCCGTCCTTCGCGCTGGTGGAGACCAGCAGGCTGCGGGCGATGCCCCCAGGGCCCGTACTGGCCTTGCCTCCGCCGAGGTTGAAGCTGATGGCGATGGTCCGGTCCGAGTAGAGAACTGCCGGATGGCCCAGGACCGACTTCAGCTGTGAGGTCGAATCCACGTAGCGGGCCGCCTCGGCGATGGGAACGTCGTCGTAGGACGCCGACAGCCGTACGGAATAGGTCCTCAGGTCTACGTCGGCCTCGGGGCTGGCGATCTTGGTGCCACCGGCGAGCGTCATCCAGCCCGCGCTGCCCCCGGCGGTCTCCGCGTGCTCATCCGGAGTCCCCAGGAGCACCGGAAGGTCCGAGCGGTTCAGCGCCGTGCAGAGTTGCGCCGGCGAGACGTACTTCGCCGGCAGGGTCTTGTCAGCGCTCGCCGAGCAGGTCGCCGGCTTGCTGTCCTGCTGCGACGTGTTCGGCAGGACTTCCCCGAGTCCCCACATGCCGCCTACGACACCCCCGACCACCACCACGGCCGCGACTGCCTGGGCCCCCGCCCTCATACCTCTTTCGGGCTCGACGGAATTGTCGACCATACCCCCACCCTCCCCTGTGCGCGCGCTATGCGCGTCGAGGGAGATTAACCGCTGATCGTTCCGCTGGGAAACCGGATTCGCCCCAGGCCGGGACATGCTGAGGGCGGTGGCGCCGGGTTACCGGATCCACCGCCCTGACCAGCTAGTTCATTTCAAGCAGGTGTTCTTGATCAGCTGCAGCCGCTGGTCGAGCCACACCCCTCGCAGATGTAGCAGGAACCGGCCCGCTGCATCTTCGTACCGCAGGAGAAGCAGAGCGGGGCGTCGGCCTGGATGCCCAGCTGCATCTCCACCAGCTCGGCGCTGGTGTGCGCCTGCTGCGGGGCGGGCTTGACCGCCTCGACCACGGCCTTCGGCGCGGCCACGGCCTTCAACTCCTGGGCGCGCGGCGCCGACTGGGCCAGGCCCTCTACGTCGACCTCGTCCTCCGTCGGCTCGTACGAACCGGTCTCCAGGTGACGCTGGCGCTCCTCGGCGGAGTGGATGCCGAGCGCGGAGCGCGTCTCGAAGGGCAGGAAGTCGAGCGCCAGGCGACGGAAGATGTAGTCGACGATCGACTGTGCCATCCGCACGTCCGGGTCGTCCGTCATGCCGGCCGGCTCGAAGCGCATGTTCGTGAACTTGGAGACGTACGTCTCCAGGGGCACGCCGTACTGCAGACCCACGGAGACGGCGATCGAGAAGGCGTCCATCATGCCCGCGAGGGTCGAGCCCTGCTTCGACATCTTCAGGAAGACCTCACCGAGACCGTCGTCCGGGTAGGAGTTGGCGGTCATGTAGCCCTCGGCGCCGCCGACCGTGAAGGAGGTCGTGATACCCGGGCGGCCCTTGGGGAGACGCTTGCGGACGGGGCGGTACTCGACGACCTTCTCGACCGCGGTGCGGATGGTCTCCTCGGCCTTGGCGGTGACCTCGACCTTCTCCTTCTCCTTGGTCTTCGCGGAGAGGGGCTGGCCGACCTTGCAGTTGTCGCGGTAGATCGCGAGCGCCTTGACGCCCAGCTTCCACGCCTCGAAGTAGACCTCTTCGACGTCCTCGACGGTCGCCGTCTCCGGCAGGTTGACCGTCTTGGAGAGCGCACCGGAGATCCAGGGCTGGATGGCCGCCATCATGCGGACGTGGCCCATCGCGGAGATGGAACGCTCGCCCATGGCGCAGTCGAACACCTCGTAATGCTCGTGCTTGAGGCTCGGGGCGTCGATCACGTTGCCGTTGTCGGCGATGTGGGCGACGATCGCCTCGATCTGCTCCTCCTGGTAGCCCATGCGACGCAGGGCCTGCGGGACGGTGCCGTTGACGATCTGCATCGAGCCGCCGCCGACCAGCTTCTTGAACTTGACCAGGGCGAGGTCGGGCTCAAGTCCGGTGGTGTCGCAGGACATCGCGAGACCGATGGTGCCGGTCGGGGCGATGACGGAGGCCTGCGAGTTACGGAAACCGTTCTTCTCGCCGAGGCGCAGCACGTCCTGCCAGGACTCCGTGGCCGCGGCCCAGATGGGCGTGTCCAGGTCGTCCGTGCGCGGGGCCACGGCGTTGGCGTCGGCGTGCTGCTTCATGACGCGCAGGTGCGGCTGCTCGTTGCGGGCGTAGCCGTCGTACGGGCCCACGACCGCGGCGAGTTCGGCGGAGCGCTTGTACGAGGTGCCGGTCATCAGGGAGGTGATGGCACCGGCGAGGGCACGGCCGCCGTCGGAGTCGTACGCGTGGCCGGTCGCCATCAGCAGGGCGCCGAGGTTGGCGTAGCCGATGCCGAGCTGGCGGAACGCGCGCGTGTTCTCGCCGATCTTCTGCGTCGGGAAGTCCGCGAAGCAGATGGAGATGTCCATCGCGGTGATGACGAGCTCGACGACCTTGGCGAAGCGCTCGACCTCGAAGGACTGGTGGCCCTTGCCGTCGTCCTTCAGGAACTTCATCAGGTTCAGCGAGGCGAGGTTGCAGGACGTGTTGTCCAGGTGCATGTACTCGCTGCACGGGTTCGAGCCGTTGATACGGCCGGACTCCGGGCACGTGTGCCACTGGTTGATGGTGTCGTCGTACTGGATGCCCGGGTCGGCGCAGGCCCAGGCGGCCTCGGCCATCTTGCGGAAGAGCTGCTTGGCGTCGACCTCCTCGATGACCTCGCCGGTCATACGGGACGTCAGGCCGAACTTGTCACCGTTCTCCACGGCCTTCATGAACGTGTTGTTCACGCGGACCGAGTTGTTGGCGTTCTGGTACTGCACCGACGTGATGTCGTCGCCGCCCAGGTCCATGTCGAAGCCCGCGTCACGGAGGGCGCGGATCTTCTCTTCTTCCTTGACCTTGGTCTGGATGAAGTCCTCGATGTCGGGGTGGTCGACGTCCAGGATGACCATCTTGGCCGCGCGGCGGGTGGCGCCACCGGACTTGATGGTTCCGGCGGAGGCGTCGGCGCCGCGCATGAAGGACACGGGACCGGAGGCGTTGCCACCGGAGGAGAGCAGCTCCTTGGAGGAGCGGATGCGGGACAGGTTCAGGCCGGCGCCGGAACCGCCCTTGAAGATCATGCCCTCTTCCTTGTACCAGTCGAGGATCGACTCCATGGAGTCGTCGACGGCCAGGATGAAGCAGGCCGAGACCTGCTGGGGCTGCGGGGTCCCGACGTTGAACCAGACGGGGCTGTTGAAGCTGAAGACCTGGTGCAGGAGGGCGTACGCCAGCTCGTGCTCGAAGATCTCGGCGTCGGCGGGCGAGGCGAAGTACTTGTAGTCCTCGCCGGCCTTCCGATACGTCTTCACGATGCGGTCGATGAGCTGCTTGAGGCTCACCTCGCGCTGCGGGGTGCCCACGGCACCGCGGAAGTACTTGCTGGTGACGATGTTGACCGCGTTCACCGCCCACTCGGCGGGGAACTCGACGCCACGCTGCTCGAAATTGACCGAGCCGTCGCGCCAGTTGGTCATGACGACGTCACGACGCTCCCACTCCACCTCGTCGTACGGGTGCACGCCGGGGGTGGTGTGAATACGCTCGATGCGCAGTCCCTTGGTGGTCTTGGTTCCCTTCGCGCGGGAACCTCGCGCCGGACCGCTCGCCGTCTCTGTCATGCCGCCTCCCTCTACAGGCAAAAACGCCCGAAAATGCCACGATGTTCCCGTGGCAGAGTGTTTGTCTGATGCCGCGGGCGCCCACAGCTCATGGCCCCGCAACAAGTCCTGATTCGCCGCCGCCCGGCCGGATCCGGGGTCTCCGCCCGGTTCCGGCCCGTCGGTCAGTCGGCGGAGTGGGCGGGCACGGGGACCTGAACAGTCCCCCCGGTCCCGCCGTCGTCTTCCTGGCTCCCCGATACCGCGTCTTCGTCGTCCGCGGCGGGGCCGGGAGTCACTTCGCGCAGCTCCACGATCGCGGCCTCGAAGTCCTCGAGCGAGTTGAACGCCCTGTAGACGGAGGCGAATCGCAGATAGGCGACGAGGTCGAGCTCCTGCAACGGGCCGAGTATGGCCAGCCCGACGTCATGGGTGGTCAGTTCGGCGCTTCCGGTGGCCCGCACCGCTTCTTCGACCCGCTGGCCGAGCTGGGCGAGTGCGTCCTCGGTGACAGGCCGTCCCTGGCATGCCTTGCGCACACCGTTGATGACCTTGGTACGGCTGAAAGGCTCGGTGACTCCGGACCGCTTGACCACCATGAGCGAGCACGTCTCCACGGTCGTGAAACGACGGGAGCAGTCAGGGCACTGGCGGCGCCGGCGGATCGACGTGCCGTCGTCGGTCGTACGGCTGTCGACGACACGGCTGTCGGGGTGCCTGCAGAAGGGGCAGTGCATGGTCTCCAACCCTCCCTCACAGCAGACTCAATAGCCTCGTAAGACCCCTTGGGCCTCTCGAAGCAGCCCCCAGCATAGGCGATGACCGAGACTCTGGAGACCCGGGGGACCACAACTTCTGGGCTGCTGCCGCAATCCAACCACTAGATGTGGTGATTGGCTCACACAAACACGCCACGCGCGCGTGTCGCGTGCGTATTGGCATGTGCCATACGACCGTCCCGCCACCCCGAACACGCGGCCGCACAGCCGTACCGCCAGGCCACATACGGAGATACCGTGAGCGCGGCACGGAGGAGACGTGGGGCTCCCGCACAGAACGGGACCGGCCCCCGACCGCCGGGACACCGGGTGGCAGACTGAGGCGACAACCCACGAGGTCACCATCCCGGCGGCGAAGAGTACAACAATGAACTCTTTTGTCCGCCAGGTGCCGCGCTAGCCATACACCCAGACGCGTGATCACGACAGGCTATCTGCACTTTTTCACTCGAACGTGTGTTTGGCGCAACCTTTCGAAAGCAACTACCGTTGTCCAGCAGGGAGACCATCGAGAGGGGCCGACGTGACCACCACCGCAGACAGTGCCACCATCACTGCCCAGGATCGCTCCCAGGGCCGACTCGAGCCGGTGCATGCAATGAACGAAGCCGCGAATCCCGAGGGACACAAGCGCTCCCTACCGGGCCGACCTCCCGGTATCCGGGCGGACAGCTCAGGGCTCACGGACCGGCAGCGCCGGGTGATCGAGGTCATCAGGGACTCCGTGCAGCGGCGGGGCTACCCGCCGTCGATGCGCGAGATCGGCCAGGCCGTGGGCCTGTCCAGCACGTCCTCGGTCGCACACCAGCTGATGGCACTGGAGCGCAAGGGCTTCCTGCGCCGCGACCCGCACCGCCCGCGCGCGTACGAGGTCCGCGGCTCCGACCAGTCGTCGTCGGTGCAGCCCACGGACACCGCGGGCAAGCCAGCCGCGTCGTACGTCCCGCTGGTGGGCCGGATCGCCGCCGGTGGTCCGATCCTCGCCGAGGAGTCGGTGGAGGACGTCTTCCCCCTCCCCCGCCAACTGGTCGGTGACGGCGAGCTGTTCGTCCTCAAGGTCGTCGGTGACTCGATGATCGAGGCCGCGATCTGCGACGGCGACTGGGTGACCGTGCGCCGCCAGCCGGTCGCCGAGAACGGCGACATCGTGGCCGCCATGCTCGAGGGCGAAGCCACCGTCAAGCGCTTCAAGCGCGAGGACGGCCACGTCTGGCTCCTCCCGCACAACTCGGCCTACGAGCCGATCCCCGGCGACGACGCGACGATCCTCGGCAAGGTGGTGGCGGTGCTGCGGCGCGTGTGACGGCGGCTGCGGCGGGCGGGCCACATCGGCCCGGCCCCCTGACCGGACCCCGGGACCCCTGCGCCGGTTCCGGGGTCCTGTGCTGTCCGGACCCCGGTGGCGGCCCGGTCGTCGATCCAGTGCCGGTCGTCGATCCGGTGTTGACCCGGCGTACCGGGCCAACACCGTCCCGGATCACTCCGCTTCCGCTTCCTCCTGCTTCGCCTTCGCGTCGATCGCTGCCAGTGACCTCCGGGCCTGATTACGGTCCGTGGTGTACCAGAAGTCGGGCAGCGACGCCTTGAGATAGCTTCCGTAGCGGGCGGTGGCGAGCCGCTGATCGAGGACGGCGACCACGCCCCGGTCCCCCGACGCGCGGACGAGACGGCCCGCTCCCTGGGCCATGAGAAGCGCCGCGTGCGTGGCGGCCACCGCCATGAAGCCGTTGCCTCCAGCGTCCTCCACCGCCTTCTGACGGGCGCTCATCAGCGGGTCGTCCGGACGCGGGAACGGGATCTTGTCCATGACGACCAACTGGCAGCTGGCTCCGGGAACGTCGACGCCCTGCCAGAGCGACAGCGTGCCGAAGAGACAGGTCTTCGGGTCGGCCGCGAAGTTCTTGATCAGCTCGCCGAGCGTCTCCTCGCCCTGGAGGAGGATCGGGTACTCGGGGATACGGGAACGCAGCTCCTCGGCGGCGAGTTGGGCGCCTCGCATCGAGGAGAAGAGGCCCAGGGTGCGACCGCCGGCCGCCTGGATCAGCTCCGTCAGCTCGTCCAACATGTCGGCGCGATCGCCGTCCCGCGCGGGGCGCGCGAGGTGCTTGGCGACGTACAGGATGCCCTGCTTCGGGTAGTCGAAGGGCGAGCCTACGTCGACGCCCTTCCATTGCGGCAGGTCGTCACCCGCGGTGCCCTCAGGGGCGAGGCCCAGGGAGGCGCCTACGCCGTTGAAGTCGCCGCCGAGCTTCAGCGTCGCGGAGGTCAGGGTCACCGAGCGGTCCGTGAAGAGCTTCTCCCTCAGCAGGCCGGACACGGACATGGGGGCGACGCGCAAGGAGGCGCCGAAGCGGTCGTGGCGTTCGTACCAGACGACGTCCCACTCGGAGCCGTTGGTGATGCGCTCCGCCACGTCGTGCACGCTCTCCACGGAGGCCAGCGCCTGCTTACGGACCGCGTCCTCGTCCTGCACGGACTTGTCGCGGGTGGCGCCGATCGCGGAGATCACCGTACGGCAGGCGTCGCGCAGCGCCATGAGGGCGTAACCGAGGTCCTCCGGGATCTCCTCCAGGCGCCCCGGCAGGGCGAGCTCCATCAGCCGCTCGAAGCCCTCGGCGGCGGTCTGGAGCTGGTCGGCGGCCTTCTCGTTGGCCAGCTTCGCGGCGCGGCGCACCGCGCGGTTGACCTGGCCCGGGGTGAGCTCGCCGGTGGCAACTCCGGTGACACGGGAGACCAGTTCATGCGCCTCGTCGACGATCAGCACCTCGTGCTGCGGGAGGACGGGGGCACCTTCGATGGCGTCGATCGCGAGCAGTGCGTGGTTCGTGACGACGACGTCGGCGAGCTTGGCGCGCTCGCGGGCCGCCTCTGCGAAACACTCCGCTCCGTAGGCGCACTTCTGGGCGCCCAGGCACTCACGGGAGGACACGGAGATCTGCGCCCACGCGCGGTCGGAGACTCCGGGTGTGAGGTCGTCCCGATCACCGGTCTCGGTCTCGTCCGTCCAGTCGCGGAGTCGCAGCAGGTCCTGACCCAGCTTGCTGGTGGGGGCGGCCGCCTCGAACTGGTCGAAGAGGCCTTCCTCCTCGTCCTGTGGCATGCCCTCGTGTAGTCGGTGCAGACACAGGTAGTTCGACCTGCCCTTGAGCATCGCGTACTGGGGGCGGCGGCGCAGCAGGGGATGCAGCGCGTCGACCGTGCGCGGCAGGTCGCGCTCCACCAGCTGGCGCTGGAGCGCGAGCGTGGCGGTCGCTACGACCACACGCTCCCCGTGCGCGAGCGCGGGCACGAGGTAGCCGAGCGACTTTCCGGTGCCGGTGCCGGCCTGGACCAGCAGATGGGAGCCGTCGTCGATCGCCTCCGCGACGGCTTCGGCCATGGTCACCTGGCCGGGGCGCTCCGAACCGCCGACGGCAGTGACGGCAGCATGCAGGAGTTCGGGGAGTGAGGGCTTCGTCATAGCGCGACCAGCCTACGGGGCGGGACTGACAGCCGGGCGATCAAGGCGGAGGGGAGGGGGTGGATCAAGCCCCAGGGGGTTTGGGATGGCGGTGGATTTTGTTCGGGTGGGGATCGGGTCGGTGCGGGTGGAGATTGGTTCGGGGCGGATGGGGGTTGGTTCGGGGCGGACCGGGACTGGTTGGGAGCGGGATGGGATTGGTTGAGGGCGGGCTCGGTTTGGTCGAGGTTGATTTGCTTCGGTCGGGGGCTGGGTTAGTTCGAGGTGGGCTCGGGCTGTTCGGAGTGGGATCGGACCGGTTCCGGGTGGGATCGGTTCCGGGTGAGATCGGATCGGTTCGCGGACCCGGCCAGCTGGGGGCGGGTCCGGTTTGGTTCGGGGATCGGTTCGGGGTGGGGCCCGATCGGGTTCGGTCGGCAGGGTGGTCGATCGGAGCACGGAGGTCGGAGCACGGAGGTCGGGGCGCGGAGGTCGGGGCGCGGAGGTCGGGGCGACGGCGGCCGCCGGAATCCGATTCGAGGGAGTGGGAACCGGACCGCGCCGAGCGGTGTACCAAAAGTGATGGCGCTGCCACGTGGCGCTACAGCAGATCGCGCAGGGAGCGGTCTCGGACCATGAGGGCGGCCCGCTTGGCGGGCCGGTCGACCTCGGCGGAGAACCGGAAACCTGCGCCCAGGAAAGCGGCTACGGAAGGGGTGTTGCGAATGTCGGGTTCCGCGACGATGCGGGCGCAGGTGGAGCGGTTGTCGAGCACAAGGTCGGCGACGGCCCGGAGGAGGGTGCCACCCAGTCCTCGCCCTCGGTTGGCGACGTTACCGATGAGGAGGTGGATGCCGGTGTCGTGCGGTCGGGCGGGGTAGTGGCGGGCCAGGGGGTCGAGGTCAGCCCGGTAGATCTCCCAGTAGCTCATCGGGGTGCCGTCCAGCACGCCGAGACAGGGAACGCTGCGTCCGTCGCCGGAGAGTTGGGCGTGCAGGTGGTCCTCGGTCAGCGCCTGAGGGCCGGCCAGTTCCCAGAACTCCGCGACAGCAGGGTCGTTCATCCAGCGGTTGATCAGCGGAAGGTCGCGCTCGATGTGGACAGGGAGGAGGTGGAAGGCGCCTGCAGGGGTGTGGGTCTGCCCCCAGTCGGCGATGTGGTCGAGGAGGTCGTCGCCGGGTGGGGTGTAGGAGTTACGCGAGATGTCGTAGGTGGGCCGAGCGTCCGAGTCGGCCGGGACGGCGGAGTTCGGCTGGGCCGTGCCTTCCGGGCCCTCTGTTGAGTTCCGTCGCCCGATGGTGTCGGGCTCGTCAGAGGCAGCGGAATCGGGGGCGGATGCGTCGTGGGCTAGCGCGCCATGGGCTGCTGCGTCCCCTGCGTCCACGTCGGCGCAGAGCGCGATGAATTCCTCGGGCAGGCGGAGCTCGAGGGTGTCCTCGTTATCCGTGTCTGGGCTCTGACTCTGGCTCGCACTCGCGCTGGTGCCTAGGTCGGAGACGGGGACAGTCGCGGTGTCGGTGCTCGCGTCGGTCGGAGGCACGGTGACGCTCCTCTCGGGGGATGGGGCGGGTCATGTTCCTCAGGGGCGAAGGGAGTTGGCGGTGGCCGGGGTTGAAGGGAGTTGGTCGGGGTCGGGGTCTAAGGGAGTCAGCGGCGGTCGAAGTCGGAAGAAGCGGTTGGTGTTCGGAGCCGGAGACGGTTCCTGAGGGTCGGAGCCGAAGGCCATCGGCGGTGACCGGATCGGGGGGCGGTTGGCGGTGGCCATCGGTGACGGTGACGGTGACGGTGACGGTGACGGTGACGGTGACGGTGACGGTGACGGTCAGGAACGAAGGGGATTCGCGATGGTGACGTAGACGGACTGGGTGTCGACCGGGCCGATGAGTTCGTCGAGGCCGTGCAGCCGAGTCAGCAGGTTGGCCTTGCAGCGCAGGACAGGTGAGTCGAGCAGACGGGCCGGAAGTGAGGTACGCAGTCGGGCGGGACCGGAGGCCACGTCGCCGAGGAAGCGGCGGAAGGCGGAGAGCAACAGCCGCTCGTCGGCGAGACGTTGCGAACCGAACGCTCCGATGAGACCGAGCACGTTGTTGATCGCGAGGTAGTACGCGAAGCGTTCGTCGGTGACCTCGTCGGAGACGAAGGTGTCGCTGTGTTCGCCGATGCCGGGCAGCCGGGCGTCGAGTTCCGCGCGCCGGGACGCGCGGAAGTAGTAGCCCTGGTTGTCGCGGTATCGGCCGCCCACGGGCCATCCTTCGCCATCCAGCAGAAGCAGCGTGTTCTGCTGGTGCGCCTCCAGGGCGATCCCCGCCTCACTGTCCAGCCACAGCACAGGCCGGACGACCTGCTCCAGGTAACGCAGGAACCACTCGGCGGCGACTGCTCCACGTGACCGACCGGTCCGCGCGGCGAGGTCGGTGACGACCTCGGCCAGACGGGACCGCAACAGCGGTGCACCGGATGTGAAGTGGCTGGTGTCGCCGATGTGGCTGGCGTGGCTGATCTGCGAGGTTGTCACCGGTCCGTCGACGGTGGCGCTCCACCCGGTGTACGGCCGAAGTGAGACGAGCCCGGCGACGCAGGACACGTCGTCGGACGCGCTGAACGGGTTGTGCCGGATCACCACGTCGATTCCGGCCAAGGGCGTACGGGCATCCCGCTCCCCCGAGTCGGCGCCGTACTCGTCCAACGCGTCGACGGCCAGCCACGCCGGGTCGCGGACGATGTCGAAGCCGGGGTGGGCGGCGTGCCAGTGCTGGGCCAGGCCGGTGCGGAGCAGGCGGTGGACCTCGACGCCTCGGTGGAGTTCCTTGCGGAGGTTCTCACGGCGGGAGTTGGTGATGCGGAGGCCCAGGGACAGCTTGAGCATGGCGGGGGCGCCGGTTTGGTGGACGGTTCGTACGGAGGAGGTGGGGTGCCACGGGGCGCCGTGGGTGCCGAGGTCCTGGATCAGACCGGCGTCGAGCAAGGCAGCGATATCGGCTCGGTGTTGGATCTCGCGCCACTGCCAGGGATGCAGGGGAAGAGCCGCATGCCTCTCGGGCAACGGGAGTTCGGGGCCGGCGAGTCGGGCCGTCAACTGGACGGCGGGGACAGTCCGACCGCGTTCGGTCCAAGCCGAGTCGGTGGCGAGTACGGAAGGGGCGACAGCCAGCCAGTGCAGGGGGAAGGAGCCGCGCAACTCCGGTGAGTACAGGCGGGCTTCGGCCTCGGAGAGACCCTCGCGACTCTTCGGGGTCGGGTGCAACGGGTGTCCGAGCAGGAGTGCCTGTTCGGCGGAGAGGAAGAGATCGGGACCGTCGGCCGGGCGTGCGCGGCGGTCGGTGATGAAGGTGACGGTACGACGGACGGAGTCGGCTACGCGGGCCACCAGGTCAGTCACGGTTTCGGTTGCCGTTGCGGATGCCGTTGCCGTCGCAGGCACCCTTGTCGCTGCCGCTGTCACCGCCTCGCCAACAACCTGGGCGCCCATGGGAAGTGCCGAACCCAAGCCCGAGGGTGCTCCGGGAGGTGCGCCTACCTCGCCAACCTCGTCGGCACGGCCGACCCCCTGCGACACCACTCCCGCAGTGGCGACGGTCGCCGTATCGGTACCCGTTACGGAGTCACCGTCACGCGCAACCGTCTCCCTGGCGAGCAGCGCCGCGACCGTCACCGCGTCGGCAGGTGGTGCGCCGTGGGGAGTGTTGGACAGGTACGGAAGGCCGAAGCGGTGCCAGCCCGTCGGGGACCAGTAGTGGACCTGGGCGAGCAGGGCCGTACCGCTGGCGGGGAGGGGGATGTGGAGGGTGCCGTTGGTGGGAGCGGGGAGGTTCGTTTCGCGTGCCCAGCAGCGCAGGAGGTTCTCGACGGCTGCGGTCTGGGCGGCGGTGTGGGGGTCGGGGTGCTCCAGGAGGTCGGCGGTAGCGCCGCGCGGCTGGCCTACCTCCGGGCTGCGGGGCTTTTGCCGGGGAACGGACTCGCCCGACGCCGCCGCCAGGGTTTGCGTGTGTCGAGGGCTCGCCTCGTGGGAGGGGCCGTCAAAGGTGGGCGTGGGATTCAAGACTGTTCCTCGGGAGGTGTATCGGAGTGGGAATCGTGTGGGGCCGAGTCCAGGTGTTCTGGCAAGCGTTGGGCTTGGCTGCTCTGCAACTGGTGCTCCCGGTGAGCCGAGTTGGGGTCCGGTGGTGCTCCGTTCTCCGCAGCCGTCACCTCGCCGCAGCGGTGGTGACCGGTCGGCGTACCGGCGCAAGCTGTCCCGGTACAGGCCAGTCGATGTACACGCGCAGATGCACACACCGCCGCGTCGACCGCACCTCCTGCGGCGCACGACCCAGCCCACTCGGAGCGACGGCCGGTACACCCGCCTCCGCCTCTGACGTCGGTCTGGCCGCGGGCCACGGCCTCCACCACACCGGACAGGCAGTCCAGTACGGCTATCGCCTGCTCGTCGCTGATCGTGAGGGGTGGGAGGAGTCGTACGACGTTTGCGGGCCAGCCACCAAGTTCGACGATGAGGCCACGGCGCAGGCACTCCATATGGACGGCGGTGGCGAGTTCGGGAGCACCAGGGCGGGGGCCGTCCGTGGGCCGTCGCTTCGCAACCGGGTCAAACCCGCGACTCCCACACCCAACTCGCCCAGCCGCCCGGCCTTCCCCCGCCACGAACTCGAAACCGATCATCACCCCTCGCCCCCGCACATTCCCCACACACGCGAACTCATGGGCCAGTCCTCGGAGTTGGGTGAGCATCCACACTCCGAATTCGGTCGCGCGTCCAGCGAGGTCGCTCTCGCGGACGTACGCGGGCGTCGCGGTGCCGGCGGCAATGGCGAGTTGGTTGCCGCAGAACGCGGCTGCGTGAGCGTCGAGTTGGTGGACGTCGAGGTGGTCTCGGTGGACGACGACGCCCAGGGGCAGGCTGCCGCCGCTGACCTTGGAGATGACCATCACGTCGGGGGTGGCTCCGCTGTGCTCGACGGCCCAAGAGGCGCGGGTTCGGTCAGCGCCCGTATCGGTCTCGTCAGCGATCAGCGAGTTGGAACGGGTGGCGCTGAGCTGCCTGATGCGCCGCATCCAGCAGTCGATGGCGGGGCTCACTCCACCGTCGCCCTGGATGGGTTCGAGGAACATTCTGGCGGGGTTCAGCACCCCGGAGTTGGGGTCGTCACGGCCGCGCTCGAACTCGTCTGGGCCGGTACCGAATACGCAGGGGTAGTCCTGCGGATAGGGAAAGTCCTGCGGATAGGGAAGGCGGCCGACCCGAACGTCGTAGGCGCCTCCGGACGTTTCGAGCGCGCCAGTGATCACGCCTCGGTGAGTGCCGGTGAAAGCGAGGATTCCGGTGCGCCCGGTCACGGCCTGGGCGAGCAAAAACACGGCCTCGACCGCGTCCGTGTTGGCCGATCCACAGAACCGCACGCGCGCCTGATCGGCGAGTCCGGGCGGCACCATGCGGAACAGTTCGGCGACAGTGGCGTCCGTTGCGGGAATCGCAAGGTCAAGTCCGTGGGGCGGGGCGCCCGAATCCGGGACGCCGAGGCGGGCCTCCAGGACCACGGGGTGGTCGTGCCCGAGGGACAGAGTCCCGGCTCCCGAAACGCAGTCCAGGTAACGACGGCCGCCCGCGCCCCCGATGGTCAGGCGGCGCCCTTGCACCGACACTCGCACCCGCACCCGCACCCGCACCCGCACCCGCACGACGGGAAGAGCTCGGCCGTCGATCCGTGCCGCCGACTCGCGCGCCGGCCAGCGCCGCACGATCCCCTCGTATCCCTCACCCTCACCCTCACCCTCACCCTCACGCACCGACTGCCGCCGCAGAGTCCCCCCATACCTCGCACACGCCAACTGCCCCCACAGGGCACTCTCGAACTGCCCGCGCCCCAACTGGCGCCCCAGACCTCGCCCATGCTCCCCGCCCGCCGACCAACGCCCCAAGACCCTCTCCTGCACCCCACGCACCACCGCGAACGCACCACCAAGTCCGCCCACCCCGCCCCAGTGGGCCCGCGTCCCACACGCAAACGCAGACGCAGAGTCGGCCACGGTCCCCCGCCCCTCCCGCTGTCCAAAGGCGAGTTGAGGTCTCGCGTCGCCACGGGCGCAGGGGACCGCGCATCGACAGCAGGCCCCATCGCCACCAACCCCCCGACCAGCCACGGGGTTACGGGTCGCCTCAAGATCCTTGCCGTGACAGAACCGTCGCCGGTCCAACACTGTTCAGCTCGTCCGCCGGGGACGACTCGTGCTCTGAAGGCCTGAAAAATGGCCAGGGCCGCCAGTGCGTCACTTTCGAGCCGCTGACCAAGCCGTCGGCGACGGCGCGAGTCTCCGCCGCCGCCAGCGCTCCCCCCGGAACCCTGGTCCCATGGTGTGCTCAGGTGGGTCTGACACAGACCTATACGGTCGAACGCCGCGAAGGCTGCCTGGCGTTCACCACGCTGGTCCACTGGACGAAGAAGGATGCCGACGGCGTCGTGGAGACCGCTTCCGCCGCGTTCAACGTGTTCGTCGAAACGAAGACGGTGAACACGGCCACGTTCACGGAACGCATGTCGATCGTTCCCGTCGACATGGACGTCGCTCTCGGCGCCGTGTCACTGGACTACTGGGACACCCCCTGCACCCCTGACTGTGATGCCACGTACACCACGAACTGGAGCGACGCGACGTGGACCGGTCTGCTCGACCGCCACTGGGCCAGTGCGACAAAGGCGAACACGTGGACAGCGCCGACAACCGGCACATCCCAGAAATTCGACCGCGGGGTGTTCCTGAGCTTCAAGTCCGACAGCCCCGAATGGCAGAGCCTCATTCCGGTCGACAAGCCAGAGATATCCCTGTTCAACCAGGTTCGGTGTGACAACGTGGCATTGGTCCAGAATTAAACCGGCTGCATCTTCTACAAGCACATTCCGACGTTCACCATGAATACCGCGAAATACCCGGCTGCCGCCGCCTACTACTGGCTGTTGCACGAGGAGTTGCCGTCGCACCCGGGCAGCGAGGAATACAAGACGCCCCTCCATCGGGAGAGGGACCAGACGGTGCGGGAAGCGAACAGGCGGAAGGTGTGCCCCAACTCGTTCACGCCCAACACCAAGGCCACGCCCGAAGCGACGACAAACAGTCCCGACGGCCGGCAGTGTGACGAGTTTCCGTTCGCCGCGACGAAGGAGAGCGGGGGCCAGTCCATAACCAACGGAGACGAATGCGTCCAGCTGTACGCGAAGAAGAGCGACAGCGACGGGAAGTGGCGCCTCTATCCGGATGACGGATATCCGCCGCCCACGTGGAGGGAAGTGTGCGGCCGGGCTTCGATGTCGGCGGCGCAGAATGAGGCCGCGGGTCGGGGCCTCTCATCCTTCTACACGCTGGCGCGCATGGCTGACGATGACGCCTTCTACATCAAGGCACCGGCAGTGGAGGGCTGCCGTCCCGATGAGATCTGCGTGGTCGCCCCGTAGTTCCTGACCCGCTCGCCTGGGCGGCGGTCCGACGCATCCACGTTCCGGACCCCCGCCCTGTGCTACTCCCACCGTACGAAAGCCTGGCCATCGCTGTCGACGAGACGCGGTGCCAGTGGATCGGCATAGCCGGGCAGACGGATTTCCGTCCCCTCGGTCAGGGCGACGAGGAGATCCTTGAACATGTGCGAAAGGCTGTCCCACACCTTCACCGGACCCTCGTTGTCCCCGGCTTGCAGACCGTAGAGCACGTTTCCGAACCGGTCTCCATCACGGTGGTCGACAATGAGCTTACCTCCGGTGATGTCCGTGGCAATCGGAACCCATCGGACATGGAACGCGTATCCATACACCCCGTCATAGATGTCCCGCAATTCCGGGTCTTCCGACTCGTTCTCGTCAACCCATTCGGCGATCGCCTCTTCCAGCGCTCGTTGACCGCCGCACATTACGGAAGCGGCGTTCAAGATGAACCCTTGAGGGAGAATGACGCCGGGGCCGTTGCGGCCCTTCGTGGCCGTGACCCCGTCATGACGTTTCAGCCACGCCACCAGATCGGGATGCAGGAGAAACCGACGGCTGGCGATGGCATCGATGTCCTCCTGCGTTGCCGGTGGGTTCAGGGCAGCGTGGTCCGCGGGTGCGTTGCCCTCCAACCACGCGTCGAGGCGGTCGAGGACAGCGCCGAGGTCGTCAGTCATACGGCGACTCTACGAGTCACAGGTGCGGGTCGCCCGGCACCGCCGGGCGCCTCCAGCAACCGTCAACTCAGCCGCGGACAGCGGTCTTTGACAGCGACGGGGGCCGACAGCCCCTGATACCACCGGACATGGGACGAGGCCGACGCGGGAGAATTCCGGACGACTGCCTGGCCGGAGCGCCCGTAGCGAAACCGTTGCCGTTCGGCGGGAAGTCCCCCACAGCGAGCGCATAGTGTGTGGTGCCGTTCCCGAAGGCCGTGAGTTCGGCGTGAACTCACCATGAGTTCCGGCTGAGATCACCGCCGCAGCACAACATCCGTTCACCCAGGGGGAGTCAAGACCATGCGATCGATACGGCCGTCCTTCACCGCCCGTCGCGGGAGGGGTGCGCGTCGCGGAACCTCCCCCGTGCTGGCCGCCGTTGCCCTCGCCTCGGCGCTCGCGCTCACCGCGACCGCGTGCGGCTCCAGTGACACCAAGGCCGACGGCAAGTCCACCGCGTCCGCCACCAGCGGTGACACCGGTGACGGAAAGATCAAGATCCCGGACGACATCAGGGACAAGCTCAAAGAGCACGGGATCGACATCGACAAGTGGAAGGACGGCGCCTGGAAGAACTGGGACAAGGACGACTGGCTGCGCGAGGCCGACGACTACATCAACCCGATCATCAAGGGGCTGTGGAGTTCCGGCCGGATGCGCGACGCCAACGACCCGGACACAGGCGTCGACACCAACGACATCTCCGGTGACCAGGGCGTGACCGACCCGACGCCCGCGGTGGTGGACGCCAAGGCCGTGTCGCCTACGTACCACGCCAACGCGGCGACGGCGGGCAAGGTGTTCTTCGACTCCCCCGAGGGCACGATGGTCTGCTCGGCGACGGTCGTGGAGGACCCGGCGCACCCGGGCAAGTCCAACCTCGTGTGGACGGCGGGCCATTGCGTGCACGCCGGCAAGAAGGGCGGCTGGTACCGCAACATCGCGTTCGTGCCGTCGTACAACAACGCGGGCCGGTCGGCAGCCCAGTTGGAGACCGCGACCCGCGACCAGGTCGCTCCGTACGGTGTCTGGTGGGCCGACTGGGCGCGGACCTCGCAGCAGTGGATCGACCAGGGCGGCGAGACGGGCGGGCAGGGTTCGTCGTACGACTACGCCGTGATCCATGTGACGCCCGAGAAGGGCAGCGGGGGCAAGTCCCTTGAGGAGACGGTCGGTTCGGCGCTGCCGGTGAACTTCGGCGCGCCGGCCGTACCGAAGGTGTCCAGCATCACGGCGACCGGCTACCCCGAGGCGAAGCCGTACGACGGTTCGACGCTGTACCAGTGCACGGACAAGCCGGGGCGGCTGTCGATCAACGCCTCGGATCCGACGATGTACCGCATCGGATGCAGCATGACGGGCGGTTCGTCCGGCGGCGGCTGGGTCGAGACGGGCTCCGACGGCAAGCCGTCGCTGGTGTCCAACACCTCGATCGGGCCGGTGACTTCGGGCTGGCTGGCGGGTCCGCGGCTGGGTGACGTGGCCAAGGGTGTGTACGACTCGGTCAGCAAGAAGTTCGCCGGCCAGTAGGCGCGGCGGCGGGCACGGTCGAGGGACAGACGCCGGCGGGGTGTCTCACAGGAACCTCACCGCCTCACCGGCGTTCGTCCCCAACTCCCCCGGCATAGTGGGGTGTCGCGGAACGACCGGCAGTCCACGGTCAGTAGTACGCGACCAGTGGTCGTCAGTAGTAGAAGATCAGCAGTTTCCACGGGGGTTATCGCACCATGCGTTCCACACGTACGCCCGCGTCGTCCCGGCGCGGGCGGCGCACCGGCCTGGCCGCCGCCGGTCTCGTCGCGGCCCTGTCGCTCACCGCGACCGCCTGCAATGGCGACGACTCCGCGAGCGACAAGCCCGCCGCCACCGCCACTCAGGCCTCCGGCCAGGACAAGGTCCGGATTCCGTCGTCCGTCGCCGACAAGCTCAAGGAGCACGGCGTCGACGTGGACAAGTGGGCGGACGGCGGCTGGAAGAACTGGGACAAGGACAAGTGGCTCAGTGAGGCCAAGGACTTCGTCAACCCGGTGATCAAGGGGCTCTGGAAGCCCGAGCGGATGAAGTCCGCCGAGGAGGCCAACAAGACGGTCTCCACGAAGGACGCCGCCGCCGACCAGGGCGTCAGCGACCCGGATCCGGCACCCGTCGAGGCCACGGCCGAGAAGACGCCGTACCACCGGAACGCGGCCCCGGTCGGGAAGGTCTTCTTCGACTCCCCCGAGGGTTCGATGGTCTGCTCCGGCACGGTCGTCAAGGACGTCAACCACCCCGGGAAGTCCAACCTCGTGTGGACGGCGGGCCATTGCGTCCACGCGGGCAAGGACGGCGGCTGGTACCGCAACATCGAGTTCGTCCCCTCGTACAACGACCTCGGCGAGTCCGTGTCGCAGCTGAGCAACGCCTCGGCGTCCGAGATCGCTCCCTACGGCCAGTGGTGGGCGGACTGGGCCTCGACCTCGAACCAGTGGATCCGGGGCGGCTCGGAGACGGGCGGCGCGGGAGCCGCGTACGACTACGCCATCCTCCATGTGAAGCCGCAGTCCGGTTCCAAGTCCCTTGAGGAGACGGTCGGCGCCGCGCTCGACGTGGACTTCTCGGCGCCCTCCGCGACCGAGGTCGGCTCGATGGGCGCCTGGGGCTACCCGGCCGCGCCGCCGTACAGCGGTCTGAAGATGTTCAAGTGCCTCGACCGGCCGGGCCGGTTGTCGCTCAGCACGGCCCTGCCGACGATGTACCGCATCGGCTGCACGATGACCGGCGGTTCGTCCGGCGGCGGCTGGTTCCGCGTGGTGGACGGCAGGACCGAGCTGGTCTCCAACACCTCGATCGGCCCGTCCGACAACACCTGGCTCGCGGGCCCTCAGCTCGGCGCCACCGCCGAGTCGCTCTACGAGAACATGAGCAGGACGTACGGCGGCCAGTGACCCGCACGCACGCGTGCATGCCGAAGGCCCGCCCCTGGGAAGAGAGTTGGGGGCGGGCCTTCGGACTTACCGTGCTACGACCCGTCAGGCCAGCGGTGCCGGGACGTACGGCGCGAGTTCCGCCGCCAGTTCCTCGTGCACCCGCGCCTTGAGCTGGGTGCCCTCCGGGGTGTGCTCCTCGGAGATCACCTCGCCCTCGGAGTGGGCGCGGGCGACCAGCTTGCCGTGCGTGTACGGCACCAGCGCCTCGATCTCGACCGAGGGGCGCGGCAGTTCGCTGTCGATGAGCGCGAGCAGCTCGTCCATGCCCTGGCCGGTGCGGGCCGAGACCGCGATGGAACGCTTCTCGTTCCGCATCAGCCGCTGGAGCGTCAACGGGTCCGCCGCGTCCGCCTTGTTGATCACGACGATCTCGGGCACCTTCGTGGCGCCGACATCCCGGATCACCTCGCGTACGGCGGCCAGCTGCTCCTCCGGGACCGGGTGCGAACCGTCCACGACGTGCAGGATCAGGTCGGCGTCGCCGACCTCCTCCATCGTGGAGCGGAAGGCCTCGACCAGGTGGTGCGGCAGGTGCCGGACGAATCCGACGGTGTCGACCAGCGTGTACAGCCGTCCGCCCGGCGTCTCGGCCCGGCGCACGGTCGGGTCGAGGGTCGCGAACAGGGAGTTCTCGACCAGCACGCCCGCGCCCGTGAGGCGGTTGAGCAGGGACGACTTGCCGGCGTTGGTGTAACCGGCGATCGCGACCGAGGGCACCTTGTGGCGCCGGCGCTCCTGGCGCTTGATGTCGCGGCCGGTCTTCATGTCCGCGATCTCCCGGCGCATCTTCGCCATCTTCTCGCGGATACGACGCCGGTCCGTCTCGATCTTGGTCTCACCGGGACCACGGGTGGCGAGGCCGCCGCCCGAGCCGCCGCCCATCTGGCGGGACAGCGACTGACCCCAGCCGCGGAGCCTCGGCAGCATGTACTGCATCTGCGCGAGCGCGACCTGCGCCTTGCCCTCCCGGGACTTGGCGTGCTGGGCGAAGATGTCGAGGATCAGGGCCGTACGGTCGATGACCTTGACCTTGACGACGTCTTCGAGGTGGATCAGCTGGCCCGGGCTGAGCTCACCGTCGCAGATGACGGTGTCGGCGCCGGTCTCCAGGACGATGTCCCGCAGTTCGTTGGCCTTGCCCGAGCCGATGTAGGTGGCCGCGTCCGGCTTGTCGCGGCGCTGGACGACACCGTCGAGCACGAGCGCGCCCGCGGTCTCCGCGAGGGCGGCCAGCTCGGCGAGCGAGTTGTCCGCGTCCTGCACCGTGCCCGTGGTCCAGACGCCGACGAGTACGACGCGCTCCAGGCGGAGCTGTCGGTACTCGACCTCGGTGACGTCCTCGAGCTCGGTGGAGAGGCCGGCGACGCGGCGCAGGGCCGCGCGCTCGGAGCGGTCGAACTGGTCGCCGTCCCGCTCTCCGTCGATCTCGTGGCTCCAGGCGACGTCCTCTTCCATCAGGGCATCGGCCCGAAGACCTTCGGGGTAGGCGTGCGCGAGGCGCTCAGTGTCCTGGGAAGGGGAAGAAGAGGAGGTCATTGGGTCCTTACGTCGATGGGAGTCCTGCGAAGGTCATAACGTGCGAGCGCCTCCGGAGATTCCCGGTGGCTACGGAGGGTGTCCCCCGCCGACCCGCGCCGCTGACCCGACGATGGTCGCACGGCGCGGATCGCCACGTCACTGCCTTATTCATTGCCCCGTCGCTACCTCATTTCACCGGTGCCTGCGACTTCCAGTCCGGGTGGCCGGGCATCGGCGGGGTCTTCTCGCCGTAGAGCCAGGCCTGGAAGAAGTCGCTCAGGTCGCGGCCGGAGATCGCGGAGGCGAGTTCCTCGAAGTCCGCCGTGGTGGCGGTGCTGTCGTGGTGGATGTGCACCCAGCTGCGCTCCAGGCGCTCGAAGGCCGGGCGGCCGATCTCCTGGCGCAGGGCGTAGAGGGCGAGGGCGGCGCCGTCGTAGACGTTGGGGCGGAAGATGCTGATCTTCTGGCCGGGCGCGGGCGCCTTGGGGAGTGCGGGCGGTCCGCCGACGGCGCGCCAGCGGTCGGAGGCCGCGTAGGCCGCTTTCATTCGGGTCTCCATGGGCCTGTTCGCCTTCTCCTCGGCGTACAGCTCCTCGTACCAGGTGGCGTGCCCTTCGTTGAGCCACAGGTCGGACCACGTGCGGGGGCTGACGCTGTCGCCGAACCACTGGTGGGACAGCTCGTGCACCATGATCGACTCGACGTACCACTTGGGGTAGGCGGGCTCGGTGAAGAGATCTCTCTCGAAGAGAGAGATCGTCTGCGTCTCGAGTTCGAAGCCGGTGGACGCGTCGGCCATGAGCAGCCCGTACGTCTCGAAGGGGTACCGGCCGACCTTGCTCTCCATCCAGGCGATCTGGTCGGGGGTCTTCTTGAGCCACGGTTCGAGCTGCTTGGCGTCCTTGGCGGGCACGACGTCGCGCATCGGCAGGTCGTGCGGTCCGGTGCGGTGCAGCACGGCGGAGCGGCCGATGGACACTTGGGCGAGTTCGGTGGCCATGGGGTGCTGGGTGCGGTAGGTCCAGGTGGTGTTCCCGCCGGCCTTGTCGACGCCGGCCGGCAGTCCGTTGGCGACGGCCGTGTACGCGTTGGGGGCGGTGACCCTGATGGTGAACATCGCCTTGTCGGAGGGGTGGTCGTTGCACGGGAACACCATGTGCGCGGCGTCTGCCTGGTTGGCCATGGCGAGCCCGTCCTTGGTGCGCACCCAGCCGCCGTCCTCGCCCTTGGCGGACACGGGGTCGCTGGTGTGCCGCACGGTGATCCGGGTCCAACTCCCCTCGGAAATCGGCCTCTCCGGAGTCACGACCAGGTCCTCGCCGGCACTGGCGAAGGTCGCGGGCCGCCCGTCGACCTCGACGGAGTCCACGGTGCCGTGCGCGAAGTCGAGGTTGATCCGGTCCAGCGTCTCGGTGGTCCACGCGTCGATGGTGGTGACGGCCTGGAGCGGCTTGGTGTTGCTGCCGGGATACGTGAACGAGAGGTCGTACGACGCCACGTCGTAGCCCGGGTTGCCCAGGGTCGGGAAGAGACGGTCACCGACGCCCAGGGGCGCGGGCGGCGCGCTCGCGGCGACGAGGCAGACGGACACGGCGGAGGCGAGCAGCGCCGCCTTCAGCCGTCGGGGGGTCCTGGTGCGCGGCCGGGGGGCCGGATCGCCGGAGCCGGTGCGGGGGATGCCGTTGCCGGTCGTGCCGGTGCGAGGGGTGAGCAGCATGCACCACCGCTACCAGCGCGCGCGTGCCTCACGGCGACGACTCGCACCCGGCCCACTCGAACGGGGTCTTCCGGGGGCCTACGGGGAGCCCGGCGCCCCGGGGCGCGCGAGCCGGTGCCCAGGTGGCGCTCAGGACGGGCGCGCATCCCGGAGGACCCGCGCCCGGCTCAGAAGGCCGTCGTGTTGTGGTGCTGCGCGCGGCTCACGTCGTAGACGCCCGGTACGTTGCGCATCGCCCGCATGAGGGTCAGGAGGTGGGCCGCGTCCGGGAGTTGGAGTGTGTAGGTGTGGCGGACGCGCTGCTGCGTCGGGGGCTCGACGGTCGCCGACACGATTTCCGCGCCCTCCAGGGCGATCGCTTCGGTGAGGTCGGCGAGCAGATGCGGGCGGCCGAACGATTCGGCTACCAGCGTGACCCGGCACTCGGTGGTGTCGCCCCAGCGCACTCCGACCTCCGCGCGCCCCACGCTCTTCATGTGCGCCACCGCGCTGCACTCGACGCGGTGGACGGTCACGACCCCGCCGCGCACCGAGAATCCGGTGACCTCGTCGGGCGGTACGGGAGTGCAGCAGCCCGCGAGCCGTACGGTCGCGCCGGGCTGGTCCACGACGGGGGTGGCGGGGCGTGCGGTGGGGGTGTCCAGGGTGTCGTCGGAGGCGGGCGGCGCCGATCGGGCGCTCTGCGCACCGGAGTCCGCCTCCGCGCCCTGTCCGTCGCCGCTTCCCGGATGCGCCGCGATCCACCGCTGGATGGCGATCCGGGCGGCGGGCGTGTGCGCGTGCTCCAGCCACTCCCTGGAGGGCTCGGAGGCCGGGTCCTGGCCCATGAGGAGCTGGACGGTGTCGCCGTCCTTCAGGACCGTGCTGAGGGTCGCCAGACGGCCGTTGACGCGAGCACCGATGCAGGCGTGGGCGTCCTCGCCGTACTGCTCGTACGCGGCGTCCACACAGGTCGCGCCGTCGGGCAGGCCCAACGTGCCGCCGTCGGGCCGGAACACGGTGATCTCGCGGTCCTGGGCGAGGTCCTCGCGGAGCGTCGACCAGAAGGTGTCGGGGTCGGGCGCGCCCTCCTGCCAGTCGAGGAGGCGGGAGAGCCAGCCGGGCCGGGTGGGGTCGGCGCGCTCGCCGTCGTTCGCGGCCTGTTGCTCCTCCGAAGGAGGAGCGTAGGGATTGCCGAGCGCGATGACGCCGGCCTCGGCGACCTTGTGCATCTGGTGGGTGCGGATGAGGACTTCGACGACTTGGCCGTCGGTGTGGGCGACGGCGGTGTGCAGCGACTGGTACAGGTTGAACTTGGGGACGGCGATGAAGTCCTTGAACTCCGAGACCACGGGCTTCAGGCAGGTGTGCAGTTCGCCGAGGACGCCGTAACAGTCCGCGTCCTCGTTCACGAGCACCAGGAGGCGGCCGAAGTCGGCGCCGCGCAGCCGGCCGCGCTTGCGGGCGACGCGGTGCACGGAGACGAAGTGCCGTGGCCGGATGAGGACTTCGGCCTGGATGCCGGCGTCGCGCAGGACGGTGCGTACCTCGTCGGTGACCTCGGCGAGCGGGTCGTCCGCGCGGGAGGCGTTGTCGACGATCAACTCGCGTGTGTGGTCGTACTCCTCGGGGTGGAGGATCGCGAAGACCAGGTCTTCCAGTTCGGTCTTGAGCGCCTGGACGCCGAGCCGTTCCGCGAGCGGGATGAGAACGTCGCGGGTGACCTTGGCGATGCGGGCCTGCTTCTCGGGGCGCATCACGCCCAGGGTGCGCATGTTGTGCAGGCGGTCGGCGAGTTTGATCGACATCACGCGGACGTCGCTGCCGGTGGCGACGAGCATCTTGCGGAAGGTCTCCGGCTCGGCCGCGGCGCCGTAGTCGACCTTCTCCAGCTTCGTGACGCCGTCGACGAGATAGCGCACCTCGGCGCCGAACTCCTTGCCGACCTGATCGAGCGTCACTTCCGTGTCCTCGACGGTGTCGTGGAGCAGGGAGGCCGTCAACGTCGTGGTCTCCGCGCCGAGTTCGGCGAGGATCAGGGTCACGGCGAGGGGGTGTGTGATGTACGGCTCGCCGCTCTTGCGCATCTGGCCGCGGTGCGAGGACTCGGCCAGCACCCAGGCGCGGCGCAGCGGTTCGAGGTCGGCGTCGGGATAGTGGGCGCGATGCGCCTCGGCGACATGGCCGATGGCGTCGGGCAGCCGGTCGCGCGCGGTGGGACCGAGCAGGGCGGCCCGGCCGAGCCGGCGCAGGTCGATCCGGGGGCGGGCCTTCCTGCGGGGCACTGTGTTGATCACAGGGCCTGGGCTCGCAGGGTTCGTGGCCTCCGCACTCATGGGCACCTCCGGCTGCTTGACCGGCGGACGGGTGCCCCATGGCGTACTCGGCTCAGGGGATCTTCGATCCCCCGTCCGGGCCGGTGCTTGATGCTACCGAGCCCACCACGTGCGACTGACCGCCTCTCGCCGAGCGTGAAACGGATCACCCATTCGAGCGAAGGTCGGCAGGTTTACGGTTTTGCGCCACACCTTAGGAAGCCAGCCGTGGTTTCGAGCCGCGCCGGACGCCGGAGACTTCGGATCAGGGCGTCCGGAGCGGCCAGGGCTGCGATTCACCCGTTCAGCGGATGGCGTATTCCAGCCACTCCGCGTCGATCTCGCCCTCGGCGACGATCACCGCGGGACCGGTCATCTCGATCTGACCGTCGGGCCGCTCGGTGATCACCAGCGTTCCACCGGGCACATCGACGGTGTACGTCGCCTGCGTCCCGGTGACGGCCGGGTCCGCGCCGTCTCTCCGGGCGGCGGCCACGGCGACCGCGCACGCGCCCGTGCCGCACGAGCGGGTCTCGCCGGCGCCGCGCTCGTGCACGCGCATCGCCACGTGCCCGGGGCCGCGGTCGACCACGAACTCCACGTTCACGCCGTCCGGGTAGGCGGCGGCCGGGCTGAAGGACGGCGCGGAGAACAGGTCGCCGGCCTGCGCGAGGTCCTCGACGAAGGCGACCGCGTGCGGGTTGCCCATGTTCACGTTCCGCGCGGGCCAGCTGCGCTCGCCGACGCTCACCGTGACGTCCCCTTCGGGGAGGCGGGCCTTGCCCATGCCGGTGGTGACGTCACCGTCCTTGGCGATGTGCATGGACTTCACACCCGCGCGCGTGGCGATCGCGAAGTCGCCTTCGGCCGCATACCCGGCTCGCTGGAGATAGCGGGCGAACACACGCGTGCCGTTTCCGCACATCTCCGCGATCGAACCGTCGCCGTTGCGGTAGTCCATGAACCACTCCGCCTCGGCCGCCATGTCCCGCGCCTCGGGGTGCGCGGCGGACCGCACCACGTGCAGCAGTCCGTCGCCGCCGATGCCCGCGCGGCGGTCGCACAGGGCGGCCACGGCGGCCGGGGACAGGTCGATGGCGTTCTCGGGGTCCGGGACGATCACGAAGTCGTTCTCGGTGCCGTGCCCCTTGAGGAAGGCGATCCGCGTGCTCATTCCTCGATCGTACGGGGTGGCTATGACAACCCGACGATCAAGGTGACCACCACGACGGCTAGTGCTCTGACCGCGTTGGTTCGCCGGGTTGGTGGTCGTGGCGGTTGGATGTGGGGTGACGTCCGATCCGACTACTGGAGGCGCGGTGGCCGAGCCTGTCCGTGTGCGCAGACTGACCGACCAGGAGGGGCAGAAGCTGCAGCAGATCGTGCGCCGTGGCAGCACGAGTTCGGTGCGTTACCGGCGGGCGATGATGCTGCTGGCCTCGGCCGGCGGGAACCGGGTGCCGGTGATCGCCCAGTTGGTGCAGGCCGACGAGGACACGGTGCGGGATGTGATCCACCGGTTCAACGAGATCGGCCTGGCCTGCCTGGACTCTCGGTGGGCGGGAGGCCGTCCCCGCCTGCTCAAGCCTGACGACGAGGACTTCGTCGTGGCGACGGCTACCACCCGACCGGCCAAGCTCGGCCAGCCGTTCACCCGCTGGTCACTGCGCAAACTCGTCGCCTACCTGCGCAAAGTGCACGGCCGGGTGATCCGTATCGGCCGTGAGGCGTTACGGTCTACGCTCACCCGCCGCGGCGTCACCTTCCAGCGCACCAAGACCTGGAAGGAATCACCCGACCCCGAACGGGAGGCGAAGCTGGAACGGATCGAGGAGGTCCTTGACCGCTTCCCCGACCGGGTGTTCGCCTTCGACGAGTTCGGACCGCTCGGCATCCGGCCCACCGCGGGCTCGGGCTGGGCGAAACGGAAACATCCCGACCGGGTGCCGGCCACCTACCACCGCACGCACGGGGTGCGCTACTTCCACGGCTGCTACTCCGTCGGCGACGACCGTCTGTGGGGCGTCAACTGCCGCAGGAAAGGTGCCGCGAACACGCTTACTGCGCTGAAGTCGATCCGCGCCGCCCGGCCCGACGGTGCACCGATCTACGTGATCATGGACAACCTGTCCGCCCACAAGGGCACGGACATCCGTCGTTGGGCGAAGAAACACAAGGTCGAGCTGTGCTTCACCCCGACCTACGCCTCGTGGGCGAACCCCATCGAGGCCGACTTCGGACCGCTGCGGCAGTTCACCATCGCCAACTCCAACTACCCCAACCACACCGTGCAGACCCGGGCCCTGCACGCCTATCTGCGCTGGCGCAACGCCAATGCACGCCACCGCGATGTCCTGGCCGCCGAACGCAAGGAGCGCGCCCGCATCCGCAGCGAGAAGGGCATCCGCTGGGGCGGACGCCCCCTCAAAACTGCAGCGTGATCGCCCCTTCCCGCCGAGTGCGCAGCTCCTTGTGAAAGGCTGGGAGCATGATGGGCGGACGGTCCGAGAACCCAGAACTCTGGGCGTTCCTGGAATCACTGCACTACGGCGACATCCTTTCCGGCACCGTCACAGCGATCGAACGGTTCGGCGTGTTCGCGGCACTGGACGACGGCCCCGACCACCCGGTCTTCCCCGGCGTCGGGTTCATCACGATCCCCGAACTGTCCTGGCGGCGCATCGAAACCGCCTTCGACGTTGTACAGGTCGGACAGCGCGTCTCGGCCGAGTTCCTCCAGTTCGACACATGGAACCTGGAGGCCAGGCTGTCCTTGCGGGCGACACAGCCGGACCCCTTCCAGACATTCGCCGACCGCACCGCGGTGGGGCAGAAACTGCACGGACGGGTCACCAAATTGGTCGCGTTCGGCGTCTTCGTCCAGGTCGCCGACGGGATCGAGGGGCTGGTCCACCTGCGAGAGCTCGCATCGACGCCCGTGGAAAGTCCGTCAGATGTCGTCCAGGCCGGCGAGGAGGTCACGGTCGTCGTCACTGAAATCGACCGGGAGCGACGCAGGCTGGTTCTCTCTCGACGACAAAGCTCCTCCGACCACCCGTGACTCCCGCACGTTCCCGCGACGGTTCCTCGCACCAGCGTTCCTGAGCGTCTGAGCGCCCGCTCCGCGCAAGGGAAGCACCGCTCCAACCCGGTGAACCTAGGCGGTCACAGCACTAGCGGAGCCTGGCCACGCGGTACACGGCGAGGACCGCGACCACGCCCACCATCAGGGAGTACGCGATGACGACCCGCCAGTCCGGGCGGCGACCGGAGCCCCGCTGCGGGAAGCCCGGCCAGGTGTAGCCGACGCGGCGGGCGGCCGTGGTGCCCCAGCCGGCCGCGCAGGAGCAGATGAGCAGACCGAGCATGGCGACCACGGCCCCGCTGTCGCCGAAGTCGAAGGCGAGCGGGAAGGCGAACATCAGGGAGCCGACCGCGGCCAGGGCCACGATGGGGGCGAGCTGCCAGATGCGCAGACGGCGCTGCGGGCGGAGCTCGACCTCGACCTCGGGTCCGGCGAACATCTCGTCGGGCCCGGGACCGTCGGCGGTCACGCCGCCCTGGATCTCGTCCGGGCCGTCCGGGCTCAGCAGGCCGTCGCCCTCTTCCGGTTCACCGCGGTCCGCAGTGACCTGCTCGATGCCTTCTGCGGTGTCGCGAGGGCCGGCCTCCATCGCCACGCGCCCTCCCAACTCGGACTCCACTTGGTCGATCGAAGCTCGATGATGGCACGCCCCCGGAGGCCGGGACGGCGGCCTGAGCGTCCCGATGCCATGACGTGATCAGGCTGTGACCGGTCGTTCGACCAACGCCAGTGCCAGGTGCGGAAGTTCTGTGAGATCCGCCGCAGCCCCACTCAACCAGTGCACCCGTGGATCGCGTCTGAACCACGAATCCTGACGGCGCGCGAAGCGCTTGGTGGCACGCACGGTCTCCGTGCGCGCCTCCTGTTCCGTGCACTCCCCCGCGAGCGCCGAGAGCACCTGCTGATAGCCGAGCGCGCGGGACGCCGTGACCCCCTCGCGCAGTCCGCGCGCGTCCAGCGCCCGCACCTCGTCCACGAGCCCCGCGCTCCACATCCGGTCGACCCGGCGCGCGATGCGCTCGTCGAGTTCGGGGCGCGCCACGTCGACGCCGATCTGGACGGTGTCGTAGATCGAGTCGTGGCCGGGGAGGTTGGCGGTGAAGGGCTTGCCGGTGATCTCGATGACCTCCAGGGCGCGGACGATACGGCGGCCGTTGCTGGGCAGGATCGCGTGCGCGGCCTCGGGGTCGGCGGCGGCGAGGCGGGCGTGCAGGGCGCCGGAGCCGCGCAGGGCGAGCTCCTCCTCCAGGCGGGCGCGGACCTCGGGGTCGGTGCCGGGGAACTCCAGGTTGTCGACCGCCCCGCGCACGTAGAGCCCGGAGCCGCCGACCAGGACCGGCCAGCGCCCCTCGGCGAGCAGGGCGTCGATGCGCTCACGGGCGAGCCGCTGGTACTCGGCGACGGACGCCGTGACCGTCACGTCCCAGATGTCCAGGAGGTGGTGCGGGACGCCGTCGCGCTCCTCGGGCGTCAGCTTGGCGGTGCCGATGTCCATCCCTCGGTAGAGCTGCATGGAGTCGGCGTTGACGACCTCGCCACCTAGACGCTGGGCCAGGAAGACGCCCAGATCGGACTTTCCGGCCGCGGTCGGTCCGACGACGGCGATGACTCGGGGGGCGGGGGGTGCGCTGCTCACGCTCCCAGTCTCGCAAACGTCGGACCCTCGCCTCGAACGAGTTACGTGACAGCACGCGCGCGGGGTCGTTCCCCGTTGCGAGGTACCCCGCCGCCGGTTTCGGGAGGCGGTGACCCGGGCGACGCAAACGGACGCACCGGGCTACGCGGGATTTCGCCCGCACGAGTAACGTATGGAGTTGATATGGGCGTTTTTGACCGGCTTCTTCGGAGGTCGAAGGCTACGGAGGAGGCGTCAACCGCCGAAGCACAGGCCGGCACACAGACGGCCGAGGACCTGACGGCCGAAGCCGCCGACGAGGTGTCGGAGACCGAGGCGGGGGCAGGCGGCCAGGAAGCGGCGGAGACGACGGCGACGGAGGCCGTCGGGGCCGCGGACGGCGTCGACAGCGTCGAGATCCCCAAGCAGCAGTCCGCCGAAGAGGCCGCCGACAACGAGGCCGGTGAAGCCGCCCGTACGTAACTGCCCCGCGTGGAAAGGTGAACCATGGGTCTGCTGGACAACTTCAAGGCCAAACTCGCCCCGGCGAAGGACAAGGTCTCGGGCCTCGCGCAGCAGCACGGAGGCAAGATCGAGAACGGCCTGGACAAGGCCGCGAAAATGGTCGACGAGAAGACCAAGGGCAAGTACAGCGACAAGATCCAGACGGGCACGGGCAAGGCCAAGGACGCCATGGACCGAATCGCGCACCAGGGCGACACGGGAAGCCCCGGGAGCACGGGGGCGGACGGCGGCGGCACGACCACGCCGCCGGACTCGACCCCGCCGGCTTCCTGAACGGCACCTGCACATCGATCGGCGGACGGCCGCGGAGCATAGGGCTCCCGGCCGTCCGCCGTTTCGTCGAGGCGAGGTCGGGAGGGGTACGCCCCTTCAGCGGGAGGTGGGCCGGACGCGGTCCGTGAGCGTCGCGACCGCCTCATGGCCGTCTCCCCAACGGCAGGCCGTTCGACGGTCCGCCGGACAGGTCGTACGACGTTGACGGGGCCCACGGGCGACGGCATGATGACCGACTGCGTGGCCTACGCCGAACCTCCCGCGACCGTCCCCGGCACGGTCTTCCAGCGGAGGCAAAGGGACCAGCGTCTCAGGTCGTTGTCGCAGCCCGATCGCCTCGGGCGAGGTTGCCGGGGAGCCGTCGCTCAAGGCGTGGAAGGCCGCGATGACAGCCCGTAGGAACTTCAAGCGCCAGGTGCGTGCCCGCGCCGCCAGGACCGGCGAGTCCTACACGTCCGCCCTCCGGCACTTCCGTCCGACTCCCTCAGGAGACGTCATGCCGGAAGGCAGGAACCCCAGGAGCGTGCGGCTCGCCGTAGCGCAGACCCCCGTACGCGAAGACCCCCGAGACGCCGACGCGCTGCGCGAGAGCGGCCGTCAGGTCCGTGCGCTGATGCGCGAGGCCAGTGATCGGGGCGCGCGGATCGTGCACTTCCCCGAAGGCGCGATCTGCTTCCCCCACAAGCTCGTGATGTCCGTCGACGGCCCGGACGCGGTCGGCCCGGCGGACTGGGAACGATGCCAATGGCCCGTGCTCCGTTCGGAGTTGGCCGCGATCGCCGAGCTGGCCCGCACGTTGCGGCTGTGGACGGTGATCGCCTCGGTCCACCGCCTGACCGAGCCGAACCGCCCCCACAACAGCCTCTACGTCATCTCCGATCGCGGCGAGGTCGTCACTCGCTACGACGAGCGCCTGCTGTCGAAGACGAAGGTCTCGTACATGTACTCGCCGGGCATCTCACCGGTGACCTTCGAGGTCGACGGGGTCCGCTTCGGCTGCCTGCTCGGCATCGAGATCCACTACCCGGAGTTGTTCGCCGAGTACGAGACGCTGGACGTCGACTGCGTCCTGTTCTCCACGACCGGTGCCCCGGGCAACACCGCCGCCCAGGCCCAGGGCCACGCGGCGGTCAACAGCTACTGGGTCAGTCTCTCCGTGCCCGCACAGCACACTGCCAAGACACCGTCCGGAGTCGTCGCCCCCAACGGCGACTGGCTCGAACGGTGCCCCGCTGACGGCTCACCGTCGGTGGCGGTCGTGAACCTCGACGACAGTTCCGAGGCCGCCGCCGAATCGGTGACCTACGGGCGCCCCTGGCGCCGTGAGGCGCGCGCGGGCATCTACGCCGAGCACCAGGTGACCGACCCGCGCAGCGAGGACCGGACGGCGGCTTTCTAGCTCATGGCGCAGTAGTGGAATCCGAGAGGTTCGCGGGTACGGGACGGCTCCCGCGCCGCGAACACCTCGGATTCCGCGGCAGGACGAGACCCAGGAGGACAACGCCTACGACCAGGTCGCGACCACGTACCCGACCCCGTATGGCGCGTCCTCGTACAGCAGCGCCCCGCCCAGGCCCGCACCCTCCGCCGCGCCCGCGAGCACCTGCCAGGGTGCACGTCCCGAGACCTTCAGTTCGTACGCCAACTCGGCGTCCAGCGCCTTGACGGCCGCCACGTCCGCCGCCCCCAGCGCACGCGCGACCTCCGCGTCGAAGGGTGCCGCCCGCTCGTCGAGATAACCCGGCGCCTTCAGCGTCCGGCACGCGCTGGCGTCGCCCATCACCAGCAGCGCGACCCGGTCGGCCTGCGCGACGATGTCCCTCCCGGTTTGAATACACCGCTCGGCCTCAAGAGGTTCCCCCACCCCGAGTCCCTCGATCGGGGCGTCGGACCACCCGGTGCGCTCCAGCAGCCACGCGGCGACGGCGAGCGAGGGCGGAAGCTCACGCTCCGACGCCGTACCAGCATCGGCGTGACGGTCCCTACCCAGCCGTACGTCGAGATCCACGCCGAAGCCTCGGAACGAACCCCGGGTGCCCTCGGGATGCGGCCCGCGTGCGCTCTGCTCGGCGGGCCCGACGACCACCAGGCGGTCGGGCCGGGCGGCGGCGAGCACGCCCAGCGCGTCGGTGCACGCGGCCCGCGCGGCGGCCAGTTCGGGCGCGGCACCTGCGGCGACGTCGGGGACGAGGAGGGGAGGGCAGGGGCAGACGGCAGCGGCTACGAGCATGGCCGGAACACTAACAAGGCACGCCGACACGTCACGCCGACAGTCCACAGGGGCATGTCGGCGACGCGATGTCGTTCAGCGGGGCGCGACGGTCTCAGTCGCAGCCGCAACCGCTCCCCGTGGCGACCGGCAGCGGAGCGGGTGCGCCGATCTTCGGCAGGCCCAGCATCACGCCGGCCGGCTTGGCGGCCTCGGCCGCGTTCCGCTTCTCCCAGGCGTCGCCCGCGCGCGTGGGGCGGACGTTCAGGGTGGGTCCCTCGGCGAGGAGGTGGTGCGGGGCGGCGTACGTGATCTCGACCGTCACCACGTCACCGGGGCGGACCTCCTGGTCCGGCTTGGTGAAGTGGACGAGGCGGTTGTCGGGGGCGCGCCCGGAGAGGCGGTGGGTGGCGCCGTCCTTGCGGCCCTCGCCCTCGGCGACCATCAGCTCCAGGGTGCGGCCGACCTGCTTCTTGTTCTCGTCCCAGGAGATCTCCTCCTGGAGGGCGACGAGACGCATGTAGCGCTCCTGGACGACCTCTTTGGGGATCTGGTTCTCCATGGTCGCGGCCGGGGTGCCGGGCCGCTTGGAGTACTGGAACGTAAACGCTTGCGCGAAGCGCGCCTCGCGGACCGCGTGCATCGTCTGCTCGAAGTCCTCCTCGGTCTCCCCGGGGAAGCCCACGATGATGTCCGTGGTGATGGCGGCGTGCGGGATGGACGCGCGGACCTTCTCGATGATCCCCAGGTAGCGCTCCTGGCGGTAGGAACGGCGCATGGCCTTGAGGATCGGGTCCGAGCCGGACTGCATGGGCATGTGCAGCTGCGGCATCACGTTCGGTGTCTCGGCCATCGCGGCGATGACGTCGTCGGTGAAGTCGCGCGGGTGCGGCGAGGTGAAGCGGACGCGCTCCAGGCCCTCGATCGCGCCGCACGCGCGGAGCAGCTTGCTGAAGGCCTCGCGGTCGCCGATGTCGGAGCCGTACGCGTTGACGTTCTGGCCGAGCAGCGTGATCTCGGAGACGCCCTCGCCGACCAGGGCCTCGATCTCGGCGAGGATGTCGCCGGTGCGCCGGTCCTTCTCCTTGCCGCGCAGCGCCGGGACGATGCAGAAGGTGCACGTGTTGTTGCAGCCGACGGAGATCGACACCCAGGCCGCGTAGGCGCTCTCGCGCCGGGTCGGCAGCGTCGAGGGGAAGGCCTCCAGGGACTCCGCGATCTCGACCTGCGCCTCTTCCTGCACGCGCGCGCGTTCCAGGAGGACCGGCAGCTTGCCGATGTTGTGCGTGCCGAAGACGACGTCCACCCAGGGCGCCTTCTTCACGATGGTGTCGCGGTCCTTCTGGGCGAGACAGCCGCCGACGGCGATCTGCATCCCGGGGCGCTTGGTCTTCATCGGGGCGAGCCGCCCGAGGTTGCCGTAGAGCCGGTTGTCGGCGTTCTCGCGCACGGCGCAGGTGTTGAAGACGACGACGTCCGCGTCCCCGTCCGAGCCCTCGGGCGCGCGGACATAACCGGCACCCTCCAGGAGACCGGAGAGCCGCTCGGAATCGTGAACGTTCATCTGGCACCCATAAGTGCGCACTTCGTACGTTTTGACGTCCACTGCCTCGCTCCGGTCACCGCTGCTCATGTGACAAGGGTAGGCGGTGCCGGCAGTGGCTCCTCCGGCGGCCGAAAACCGCAGTGACTCACAGCACGGGCCCGGCGAGCGGAAGCCGGCCGGCGCCACCACCCCGGAGGCCGGTCACTCTCCTCCGGTGGCCCACCCCTGCTTGCGCAGCACCCCCGACACGTCCGGCGCCTCGTAGTGCTCCCCTTTGAGCACCTTGCCGTCGGCCCTGCGGGCGATCTCGCCGTCCGGGCCGATCTTGGTCATGTTGGCGCGGTGGATCTCGGCGATCACGGCGTCGAGGTCGACGCCGTGGACGAGGGCCGTGCCGTACGCGACGTAGACGACGTCGGCCAGTTCGTGCGCCAGCCGGTCGAGGGGGCCGCTCACGGAGACCTCGGCGACCTCCGCGGCTTCCTCGGCGAGCAGTTCGCCCCGGTGGGCGGCGAGGCCGGGGGCGACCTCGGTGGGTGTGGTGCGGGCGTCGAGCCCGAAGGCCCGGTGGAATTCGCGGACCAGGTCGGCGGGCGAAGAACTCATGCCACGACCCTAGTGGCCGCCGCTCACCGGCTCCGATCAGCCTCCGTCGATGCCCTCCGCCCCGGTCCGCCACGCAGTCCCGGGCCCTGGCCTGCCCTGGTCAGTACCGCGCACGGACTGGCAGGATCGCGCGCATGCTCAAGGTGTTCTCCCGTATCAGCCGACGCCGGGCCCTCCAGGGCGCCGCCGCCGGCTTCGTCGCCTTCGGGCTGTTGCTGTGGTGGCTGCTGCCCCTGGGCGACGAACCGCCGACCGGGACGATCACCTTCAGCACAGGGACCCCGCTCGGGGTCTACCAGGAGTACGGCAAGCTCCTGCGCACCGAGCTGGACAAGGACATGCCGGGCCTCAAGGTGAAGCTGGTGAACAGCGACGGGTCGCAGGAGAACGTCGCGCGCGTGGCGACCGGTCAGGCCGACTTCACCATCGCCGCGGCCGACGCGGTGGGGACGTACGAGATGGAGGGCAAGCCCGGTGCGGCGGGACTGCGTGGGGTCGCGCGGCTCTACGACGACTACGTCCAGCTCATCGTGCCGCGTGACTCGGACATCGACTCGGTCTCCGATCTGCGGGGCAAGCGGGTGGCCATAGGGCCGAACCGCTCGGGTGTGCGGCTGATCGCCAACCGGGTGCTCACGGCGGCCGGCATCGACCCGAAGAAGGGCATCGCGCCGGTGGCGGCCGGTATCGACACCGGACCTGACCTGCTCAGGCGGGGCAAGATCGACGCGTTCTTCTGGTCGGGCGGGCTGCCGACGGACGGCCTGAAGGACCTCGCCAAGAAGTACGAGTTCCAGTTCGTGCCGATCGAGGCGGACCTCGTGGCCAAAATGCACGAGCAGGGAGACGCCACCCGCTTCTACCGTGCCACCAACATGCCGGAGTCGGCCTACCCCACCATCCAGCGGGGGTCCACCGTCCCGACCATCGCCGTGTCCAACCTGCTGATGACCCGCAAGGACATGGATCCCAGGCTCACCGAGTGGATCACCAAGACCGTGATCAAGAGCCGGGACGGCATCGGCAAGCGCGTCCACTCCGCACAGCTGGTGGACCTGCGCACGGCGATCTACACCGATCCCCTGGCCCTGCACGAGGGCGCCCGGCGCTACTACCGCTCCGTCAAGCCCTAGAGATTCGCCAAGCCCCAGAGAGCCGTAGGGCCCGCCACAGGCCCCTGTACCGCCGCCCGTGCCCCGGAATCTCAACACAGGCCCGCGAGCCGCCTGTTCAGGCCGTGGGCCCGCTCCTGGGCACCGACACGGTCACCTTGAGGCCGTGCGGCTCGTGGTGGTCGTACGCGAGGGAGCCGCCGCCCGCGGCCAGCAGGACCTGGGAGATGGACAGGCCGAGGCCGGAGCCGTTGATGTTCTGGTGGCGTCCGCTGCGCCAGAAGCGGTCGCCCACACGCGCGAGTTCGTCCTCGGTGAGGCCCGGGCCGTGGTCCGTGACGACGACGGTCGAGGTCTCGCCGTTCGACGCGACCGTCACCTCGACGGACTCGTCCTCGGGCGTGAACTTCACCGCGTTGTCGATCACGGCGTCCAGGGCGCTGGACAGCGTGATCGGGTCGGCCCAGGCCGTGGTGGGCGGGCAACTGCCCACCAGGCGCACGCCCTTGGCCTCGGCGGTCGGTGCCCAGGCCGCGACGCGCTCGGCGGTCAGCGCGCCGATGTCGGTGATCCTCAGGTCGGCGTCCGCGTGCTCGGCCAGGGCCAGGTCGAGCAGGTCGTCCAGGACCTGGGTCAGGCGCTTGCCCTCGGTGCGGACCGAGGCGATCTCGTCGTTGTCCTCCGGCAGTTCGAGCGCGAGCAGTTCGATGCGCAGCAGCAGCGCCGAGAGCGGGTTGCGCAACTGGTGCGAGGCGTCGGCGACGAAGGCGCGCTGCTGCTCCAGCACGTCCTCGACGTTGTCCGCCATCTCGTTGAACGACCGGGCCAGACGCTGGAGTTCCGGCGGCCCGCCGGCGGCCGCGACCCGGGACTTGAGACGCCCGGTGGCGATGTCGTGGGTGGTGGCGTCGAGGACCCGTACGGGTCGCAGGACCCAGCCGGTCAGCCGTAGGGCCGCGCCGACGGCCAGCAGCATCGCGGCGATCTCGCCGGCGCCGATCGTCAGCCAGCCGCGCAGGGTGCGTGAACGCATGGGTCCGGTGGGCGAGTCGGTGACCACGACCGCGATGACGTCGCCGTCCCGGATGACCGGCGAGGCGACGACGAGGCGGTTGCGCTGCCAGGGCCAGACCTGCTCCGGGTCGTGGCTGCGACGGCTGAGCAGCGCCTCGGCGAATGCCTCACGCACCTCGCCCGTCTTGGGCAGCAGGAAGTCGTCCGGCGCGTTCGCCATGGAGGTGTCGGTGCGGTAGAAGACGCCCGCGCGGATGCCGTAGACCTCGTAGTAACTGGCGAGTTCGCGGTCCAGGGTCTCCTGGCGCTCGTCCGGGACCGTGCCGGAGGGGCGTGATCCCGTGGGAGCGTCGGTGACGAACTGGGCCAGGGCCGCGAACCGCGCGGTGTCGTCGATACGGTCGACGATCACCTTCTGTTGCTGGGCCGCGGCCACGCTGATGGCGAGCGGAACGCCGAGCGCCAGCAGGACGGCCGCCATCAGGACGATGAGCAGCGGGAGAAGACGTGTGCGCACCCGGGCCCGCTACGCGGCCGGAGCGACGAGCCGGTAGCCGACGCCTCGTACGGTCTCGATCAGCGCGGGCATCCGCAGTTTGGCGCGCAGGGACGCGACATGCACCTCCAGGGTGCGTCCCGTACCCTCCCAACTGGTGCGCCACACCTCGCTGATGATCTGCTCCCGCCGGAAGACCACTCCTGGACGCTGTGCCAATAGGGCCAGGAGATCGAACTCCTTGCGGGTCAGCTGGACGACCGAACCGTCCACGGTGACCTGACGGGTGGGCAGTTCGATGCGCACCGGGCCGAGCCGCAGCGCGGTGTCGCCGCCCCCGCTCGCGTCCTCGTGGACGCTGCGCCGGCTGACGGCGTGGATGCGGGCGAGCAGTTCCCCGGTGTCGTACGGCTTCACCACGTAGTCGTCGGCTCCGAGGTTGAGGCCGTGGATGCGGGAGCGCACGTCGGAGCGGGCGGTGACCATGATCACCGGGGTGCTGGTGCGCTTGCGGATCTTGCCGCAGACCTCGTAGCCGTCCTGGTCGGGCAGGCCGAGGTCGAGGAGGACGACTCCGAAGCCGTCGCTCTCGGGGACGAGCGCCTGGAGGGCCTCCTCGCCGCTGCGGGCGTGCGTGACGTCGAATCCGTGCCGCGCCAGGACCGCGGACAGAGCGGCGGCGACATGGTTGTCGTCCTCGACGAGGAGCAGTCTCATCCCGGCCCCCTCCGGTTCATCGTTCGTATGGTGTCGGCCTGTACAAAAGCACGTCTCACGCGCGCGTGCACCCAGGCAGTCACGCTGATGGACGAAGACGCCGTCAAGTGGGTTCCGGGTTGCGCGAGGCTTCCGTTACCCAGCCGGTACGGATCCCAGCGGCAAACTGCTACGACACGTGTCCTATTGCTATCCGATCGTGATGCTCAGATCTCGCTCAGATGTGATGACGCTGGTCGTACGGCCTCACTACTGTCCTCCGCAACCGACGAGGACGGAGCCAGCAAGCGATGACCGAAGTATCGGTGGCCAAGGAAGATGTGGCCGCGACCGGCGAACTCGTCGTCCTGAAGAGCGTCAACAAGCACTTCGGCGCGTTGCACGTACTCCAGGACATCGATCTGACGATCGCCCGCGGCGAAGTCGTCGTGGTGATCGGACCCTCAGGGTCCGGAAAGTCCACTCTGTGCCGCACCATCAACCGCCTGGAGACAACCGATTCGGGTTCGATCACGATCGACGGCAAGCCGCTGCCCCAGGAGGGCAGGGAGCTCGCCCGGCTGCGTGCGGACGTCGGAATGGTCTTCCAGTCCTTCAACCTCTTCGCGCACAAGACCGTGCTCGAGAACGTGATACTGGGTCAGATCAAGGTCCGCAAGGCCGACCGCAAGCAGGCCGAGGAGAAGGCCCGGGCGCTGCTCGACCGGGTCGGCGTGGCCACGCAGGCGGACAAGTACCCGGCCCAGTTGTCCGGTGGCCAGCAGCAGCGCGTCGCCATCGCGCGGGCACTGGCCATGGACCCCAAGGTGATGCTCTTCGACGAGCCGACCTCGGCACTCGACCCGGAGATGATCAACGAGGTGCTGGAGGTCATGCAGCAGCTCGCCCGGGACGGGATGACGATGATCGTCGTCACCCATGAGATGGGTTTCGCCCGCTCGGCCGCCAACCGGGTGGTGTTCATGGCCGACGGCCGCATCGTCGAAGAGGCCGTGCCTGACCAGTTCTTCAGCAACCCGCGCAGCGACCGGGCCAAGGACTTCCTGTCGAAGATCCTTCACCACTGACGATCAGCGCCGACGACCACTGACGATCAGCCACGAACGCTGACGAACCGCTACAGCCAGCCACTGGCGGCCCGCCGCCGACGGGCGGCCGCCGACTGCCGCTGAGGGTCCCGCACGCCCTCAGAGGGTCCGTCACACGCTCTGACGGACCCTCATCTCCTCACCAGCCAAAGGATGTTCATCATGAAGCTCCGCAAGGTCACCGTCTTCGCGACCACCGCTCTCGTCCTCTCGCTCGCCGCGACGGCCTGCGGGAGCAGCGACAAGGACGACTCGGGTTCGGACTCCAGCGGTAGCGGCAAGATCAAGGTCGGCATCAAATTCGACCAGCCCGGCCTCGGCCTGAAGCAGCCGGACGGGACGTACGCCGGCTTCGACGTGGACGTGGCGACCTATGTGGCCGGTCAGCTCGGCTACAAGCCCAGCCAGATCGAGTGGGTCGAGACCAAGAGCGCCGACCGTGAGAACGCGCTGGCGCGTGGCGACGTCAAGTTCATCGCGGCCACGTACTCGATCAACGACGAGCGCAAGAAGAAGGTCGACTTCGCAGGCCCCTACCTGTTGGCCCACCAGGACCTGCTCGTCAAGAAGGACTCGACGATCGCGAAGGCCACGGACCTCAACGGCAAGAACCTCTGTTCCGTGACCGGCTCGACCTCGGCGCAGAACATCAAGGACACGATCGCCCCGAAGGCCAACCTCCGTGAGAACTCGGGCTACTCGGAGTGCATCGCGGCCCTCCAGAGCGGTGCCGTCGACGCGGTGACCACCGACGACTCGATCCTCGCGGGCTTCGCCGCGCAGGACAAGTTCAAGGGTCAGTTCAAGCTCGCCGGCCTGAAGCTCAGCAACGAGAACTACGGCATCGGCGTCAAGAAGGGCGACTCCGCGACCGTCACCAAGATCAACACGGCGCTGGAGAAGATGGTCAGCAGCGGCGCCTGGGAGACCGCGGTCACCAAGAACTTCGGCCCGGCCGACTACAAGAACGAGCCCGCCCCGAAGATCGGCGACATCGTCAAGTAAGCCCGAGAAAACCCCGGTAAGGCAGGCCCCATACCCGGAAGCGCGGGAGATCGTGTTCGACTTTCTTCAAGGTTATGACGTCCTCGGGGCGTTCTGGATGACGGTGAAACTCACCGTCCTCTCCGCCCTCGGCTCCCTGGTCTGGGGCACGCTGCTGGCCGGGATGCGGGTCAGCCCGGTCCCACTGATGCGTGGTTTCGCGACCTTCTACGTGAACACCGTCCGGAACATCCCCCTGACGGTCATCATCGTCTTCACCTCGCTCGGCCTCGCCGACATCTTCGGCGTCACCATGGGGGCGTCCGACGACTTCAAGGTGCAGGGTTTCCGGCTGGCGCTCCTGGGGCTCGCGGCGTACCACGCGGCCTTCGTCTGCGAGGCGGTGCGCTCCGGCATCAACACGGTGCCCGTCGGACAGGCGGAGGCGGCCCGCGCCATCGGGCTGAGCTTCAGTCAGGTGCTGCGGATCATCATCCTTCCGCAGGCGTTCCGCGCGGTCATCACTCCGCTGGCCAACGTGCTGATCGCGCTGACCAAGAACACCACGGTGGCGGCCGCGATCGGGGTCGCCGAGGCGGCCGCCCTGATGAAGACGATGATCGAGAACGAGGCCCAGACGGTCGCCATCGGCGCGGTCTTCGCGTTCGGCTTCGTGGTACTGACCCTGCCCACCGGCCTCATCCTCGGCTGGCTGGGCAAGCGACTGGCGGTGAAGCGATGACCTCCGTCCTCTACGACGCGCCCGGCCCCCGCGCCAAGCGGCGCAACGTGCTCTTCTCTGTCGTGTTCTTCGTCCTGCTCGCCCTCTTCTTGTGGTGGGTCTGGCTGACGATGGACGACAAGGGCCAGCTGAAGTGGGCCCTGTGGCAGCCGTTCACCACGTCGGACGCCTGGACGACGTATCTGCTGCCGGGCCTCGGCGACACCCTGAAGGCCGCCGGTCTCGCCATGGTGATCGCCCTCCCCCTGGGCGCGTTCTTCGGTATCGCCCGGATGTCCGACCACCGGTGGGTGCGCGTCCCCGCCGGCGTGGTGGTCGAGTTCTTCCGCTCGATCCCGGTCCTGCTGCTGATGCTCTTCGCGAACGAGTTCTACGTCCGCTCCACGGGCGTCGGCAGCGAGGAACGGCCCCTGTACGCCGTCGTCACCGGCCTGGTGCTCTACAACGCCTCGGTGCTCGCCGAGATCGTCAGGGCGGGCATTCTGTCCCTCCCGAAGGGGCAGACGGAGGCCGCGCACGCGATCGGTCTGCGCAAGGGCCAGACGATGACGAGCATCCTGCTCCCGCAGTCCGTCACCGTCATGCTGCCGGCCATCGTCAGCCAGCTCGTGGTCATCGTGAAGGACACCGCGCTGGGCGGCGTGATGCTGGGCTTCACCGAGCTGCTCAACGCGCGCAGCACCCTGGCGGCCAACTACGCCAATGTGGTGGCGAGTTTCATCGTCGTGGGGATCATCTACATCCTGCTGAACCTCGCCCTCACCACGTTCGCGAGCTGGCTGGAGGGCAGGCTGCGGCGCAGCAAGAAGAGCACCGGCGCGACCGTCGCCCTCGAAGACGCCACGGGGATCAACCCCGCGCAGGTGGGAGGCGGCTTCGGGACCGGCGCCGGCGACTCGATCTGATGATCGGTCAAGTGGCATGAGCGACACGGAGGCAGTGGCATGATCGCCACTGCCTCCGTCACTTGACGCAAGCACCGGCAATGGGTTGCATACGTTCTGTGATCGTGCACCCTGCTCCAACTTCCTGTTCACATGCGTCCCTGAGGACACCGTCACGGGCAGGGGGCGCCGCACCGTGGACCCGGTGATCATCGTCGGGGCGGGGCCCGTGGGGCTCACGCTCGCCCTGGCACTGGCGCGGCAGGAGGTGCCCTCCGTCCTCCTCGACGAGGGTCCCGGCAAGGACGAACCGCGCCCCGCGCGCACCGTCGTCCTACGGGAGGACACGGCAGCCCTCCTGGAGCGACTGACCGGCGTACCCCTCGCCGAACTCGGCTCGCGCTGGGCCGGATGGCGGTCGATGCGGCGCAAGCAGGTGATGCGCGAGATCACGTTCGACGAGACCGAGCCCGCCCCCCTGCACATCGCCCAGCACGTCCTCACCGGCGCCCTCCGGCATGCCCTGGCGGGCGAGCGGCTCGTGAAGATCGCCCCGGACAACCGCCTCGACTCGCTGGAGCAGGAGCCCTCGGGCGTAACCGCCCACACCCGCGGCCCCAAGGGCACCTGGTGGCGCGGCAGTTACCTGGTCGGCTGCGACGGCCCGCGCTCGACCGTGCGCAAACTCCTGGACATCCGCTTCCCCGGCCGTACGGCGGTGGAGCGACACGCCGTGGCCGCGCTGCGCACGGAACTTCCGTGGCCCGACCAGGCGTTGTTGCATCGGGTGCCGCCGTGGCGGACGTCCGGACCCTCGGCCGGGGAGGTCACCGGACGCCCCCTCCCGGACGGCGTGTGGCGCCTGGACTGGCTGCTGCCGCCGGGCAAGGACCTGGTCACCCCCGAGCTGCTGCTGGCCCGCATCCGGGAGACGCTCGCGGGCTGGACCGAGGGCCCGACACCGCCGTACGAACTGCTCGACACCGGCGTGCACACCGTGCACCACCGGCTGGCGCGGCGGTGGCGGGTGGGGCGGGTGTTCCTCGCCGGGGACGCCGCGCATCTGCTGGGAGCGCTCGGGACGCAGGGGCTGGACGAGGGGCTGCGGGACGCCGACAACCTCGCCTGGAAGCTGGCGCTGGCCTGGCATCACGGGCCGCACGAGGAGCTGCTCGACAGCTATCAGGCGGAGCGGCGGGCGGTCGTGGCGGCCCGGCTGCGCGCCGCCGACCAGGCGCTGCCGCTGGTGCGCGGCGGCGCCGGACTGCGCGCGGTCGTGCCCGGCTCGGCCCGCAACCATGACGTGCTGCTCACGGACGGTCACCTGGGGCACAACGCCCTCGGTGCGCCGGGGGCGTACGCCGACTCGCCGCTCGCGCCCCGGCACATCGAGGCGGAGGTCCCCGTGGACACCCCGCCCGGTGCGCCGGTCGCCGATGTCCTGGTCACCGCCGAGGACGGCGCCTTCGTACGGCTGCGGGACCGCCTCGGGCGCGGCTCCCTGCTGGTCGTCCTGGTCGCGCCGGGCACGGGCGTGTGGGAGCGCAAGCACTGGGTGACGGCCGGAATCATGCCCCGCCTGGCGGCCGCCGTGACGGCGCTGCCGCACCAGGCCGAGCTGCTGGTCGCCGAGAGCTACCCGGGCGCCGCCGCCCACACGGTTCTCCTCGTACGGCCTGACGGACACCTGGTCACCGCGCTGAGCGGGGTGCGCCCTGCGGACCTGTACGCGGCCGCCGAGGCGACCCTGGGTGGCCCTACGAGGACGGAGGCCACGGCGGGCTCGCGCTGAGGCCGCCGTATCCGAACTGTCCACATAGTGACGCTGAGTTGACCGGTCCGCACCGCCGTGCTGTACTCCGGACCATGACCGACACCTCTGTCCACCTCTGGCGGAAGGTCCATCTGGACCTCGTCCGCTATGTGGGCTGCGTGTGTCTCATCGCCTGCTGAATTCGCATCTCTCTCACCCGCGCGCGCCACTGTCGTGATGCCTGCGCGCACCCTCGCGAACACTCATCAGGACGGTGCACGTGTCTGTCTCCCCCTCTGCCTCCGTGTCCCCCGCTGCGCCCTCCCAGGCCCCGACGCAGGCGGACCTGCTCGACTTCGTCCGCCGTACGGCCGCCGACGCCGAGCTGATCGCCTCGCTCCCCCTCGACCCCGAGGGCCGCACCTGGGTACGGCTCGAAGGTCCCGGCGGCAGCGAGGCCTGGCTGATCGGCTGGCCGCCCGGCAGCGGGACGGGCTGGCACGACCACGCCGAGTCGGTCGGCGCCTTCCTCACCGCCGCCGGCGAACTCAAGGAGAACTCGCTCGCCGCTCGACTCCCGAGCCACGGCTGGAAGACCCTCGAACTGGAGGAGGGCGTGGACCGCGCGCGGCGGCTGCCGACCGGCAAGGGCCGCGCCTTCGGTCAGCACCACGTCCACGAGGTGCTCAACGAGTCCTCCGAAGAGCACGCGATCTCCGTCCACGCCTACTACCCGCCGCTGCCGCAGATCCGCCGCTACAGCCGCACGGGCCCGGTCCTGCGCCTGGAGCAGGTCGAGCGCCCGGCGGACTGGCAGTGAGTGCCGTACGCGAACAGCCCCTCGGCATAGACGAGTTGCTGGAGCGGACGCGCGAGACCTACGAACGGATCGAGGCACAGGCGGCATACGAAGCCGCCCGTGACGACGATGCCCTCCTGGTCGACATCCGCTACGCGGCCCTGCGCGACCGGGACGGCCTCATCCCCGGTGCCCTGGTCGTCGAGCGCAACGAACTGGAGTGGCGCCTCGACCCCCGGGGCAGCCACCGCGCCCCCGAGGCCACCGGCCACGACCTGCGCGTCGTGGTGATCTGCAACGAGGGCTACGCGTCCACCCTGGCAGCCGCGTCCCTGCACCGCCTGGGCCTGCGCCGCGCGACGGACCTCGTCGGCGGCTTCCAGGCCTGGAAGGCGGCGGGACTGCCTGTCACGTCGTAGACACTCTGTCTACGACGTGACACACCGACCCGCTCACGACCCGTCGGAGGGGCAGTAGAGCGGGGCGGTGTCCGCGTTGGTCCTGGTGATCAGGCGGGCCGGTGTGGTGGCGATCTTCTCCACCTTCTCCTTACGGAGAAGGCTGATGGTGTTGGTGACGGCCAGTTCGCCGGTGTCCTTGGCCGAGTTGGAGACGGTGGCGGCGAAACGGCCGTCCTTGAGGGCGGCGAGGGCCTCGTCGGTGCCGTTGACCGTCACGATCCTGACCTTCTTGCCGCCGGCCGCGTCGAAGGCCTTCCGGGCCGCGAACGCCATCTCTTCGTTGGCGACGAAGGCGTAGTCCAGGTCGGGATGTGCCCTGATCATGCCCTCGGCGACGATCTTCGCCTTCGCGGCGACGAACATGGCGGGCTGGTTCGCGACCACCTTCACGTTCGCCGGCAAGCCCTTGGTGAAACCGCCGACGAGCAGGTCGGAGGCGGCGCCGGGCGCGCCCGCGATGACGGCCACCTGCACCTCGCGCCCCGCGGCGTCGTCCTCGATCCACTCGGCGTCCAGCTTGCCCACCGCCTTCAGGTCGACGACGACGGCCCCGAGGATGTCGGACGGATCGGCGCTGACCGAGGTCAGGAAGATCGGGATGTGCGCGCTCCTGGCCTTGGCGATGTCGCTCTTGAGCGCGGTGGTGCTGACGGTCTGCAGGATGATCGCGTCGACATGGCGCGCGATCATGTCCTGGATGTTGGCCAGCTCCCGCGCGGCGTCCTGATGCGAGTTGACGGTGACGAGCTTCGCGAAGTTGCTCCTGGCCGTGTTCGCGATCGACTCCTGCAGACAGGTGTGGAACTCCGTACTGCCGCCGTTGACGAACCCGAGCGTGGTGGGCCCGTCGTCGGCGGGCGTGGCACTGGACTCCAGTCCGCAGCCGCTCAGTAGGAGACCGATGCCGACCAAGAAGACCACCAGCGTTCTTCGGTGGTGGGCGGGCAGGGACAAGGACAAGGGGGCCGCCTTTCAGGGCGTACGAGGACCGGTCGGCGATACGGCCGGAGGCACTCGGGCAGGCCTGGCTGCGGCTCGGTGGGCGGTGAGGGCCGAGGCGCAACAGGCGGGGAGGCCTGGGGTCGGCAGCAGAAGCTACCCCCGCGCCAAACATGCGCACCCTCTGCGTCGCGCACGCTAAGTGTGCGGAACGCGCACCGTTCGGTGGGGCGAGTGGTCTCTGGGATGGATGGGTGACGGTTCGCCTCGCACGCTCTGGGAACGGACGACTGGCGCTTTCCTCGCTCACTCCCTCGCGGTCGCCACCGTGACCGCCCGGACCCGGAGCGCCACGCGTCCCGGCAGTGCCGTGGCGGCGAGGGCGAGGGTCCCGGCCACCGCGACCACCGTGAGGTACACGAGGGGCGTGACCGACGGTGCCGCCCGGCCGGTCATGCCGACACTGAACGCGGTCAGGACGGCGAGGGCGATCCCGCTGCCGAGCGCCGTGGCGAGCAACAGCACCGACAGCGCCTCGGCGCGCAGCATCCGCAGCACCTGCCGTCGGGTCGCCCCGGCGAGGCGGAGCAGCGCGAACTCCCGGACACGCTCCGCGACCGACATGGCGAGCGTGTTGACCACCGCGATGGCCGTGAACGCCAGGACGAGCCCCATGGCGAGGTAGTTGACCTCGGCGTTCGCCTGCTGCCGCTGCGCCTGGAGCGAGTCTGCGGCGGCCGGAGCGAGGACTTGGACGCCCGGGAACTCACGGAGGGTAGTCGCGAGTTGTGTCTGTGTACGGGGTGTGCTGACGAGGACGGAGGAGGCGAGCGGGTTGTCGACATGCCGGGCGACGAGATCGTGCGCGAACGTGAGATCGCCGAAGCCGAGACCCTTGGCGTAGACGGCGACGACGGTGAGCGTGACGGGCGTGCCGTCGCCGAGCGTCAGCTTCAAGGGGCTGCCGGGCCTCAAGTGAAGCTGGTCGGCGGCCAGTTCGCTTACGGCCGCGGTGCGCTCCGTGAGGTGGCCGAGCGATCCGGCGGTGACGTCGGGGTCCCAGGTGCGGGTGAGTCCGGCGGGGGTGACGCCTTGGGCCGCGTATTTGTCGAGGCCCACGCGGACGGTCGTACGGACGACTTCGGTGACGACGTCGTGCCGCGCGCGGAGTTGCCGGGCGGCCTCGGCCGGGACGCCCGGGCCCTGGGAGGCGACGACCCAGTCGGCCCGGACACCTTCGCGGACCTGGGCACGGGCGGCGTCACCGAGGGTCGGCTGGACGAACAGGACGGTGCAGGTCATGCCGATCAGGAGGGTGAGGGGGGTGACGACGGAGGCCATGCGGGTGGCGTTGCCTCGGAGATTGGCGACCGCGAGCCGACCGCAGGGGCCGGTGCGGCGGAGCGGACCACCGATCACGAGGGTGGCCGCCTTGACGAGGAGCGGTCCGAGGAGGGCTACGGAGGTGGAGAGGACCACAACGGCGAGGAACGTCACGGGAGTTGAGGCGGGTTCGGTGCGGAGCGTGCTGAGCACGGCTACCAGGGTGACGCCGAGCGCGAGGAGGACTAGGCCGGTGAGGAGGCGGCCTCGGGTGGGGCGGGGGTGTGTGCGGGGGCGCTTGCCCCGGGGGCGTGTGGGGCGGGCCTGCGTGGGGTGGGAGTGCTTGGGCTTGGTGGCTTCGGGGTGGGCTTGGGGGTCGGGGTGGGCTCCGGCTTCAACTCCAGGTGCGGCTGCGGCTCCAGGCCCGACTCCGGCTCCGGGCTCGGCTACGGCTTGGGCGTCAGCTCGGGGTCCAGGATCGGCTCCGGCTCCAGGTTCCGTCCCAGCTTCGGAGAGCGCCTGGGCAGGGTGAATACGGGAGATACGGCGGGAGGCAACTCGGGCTGCGGCCCACGCGCCCAGCACAGTCGCGGCTAGGGCAGCCAACGGTGGGACCACGCCGGTGGTGTGCTGGAGAGTGGCGGGGACTGCGCCCAGGGCGACGAACCTGTCGTAGAGCCAAGTGCCCAGGGGAAGTCCGAGCAGGGCGCCCGCGACTCCGGCGACCGTGCCGACGATCAGGGCCTCGCGGCCGAGGAGTCCGCGGATCTGGCCGGAGGTGGCGGCCACCGCGCGTAGCAGGGCGAGTTCGCGGTGGCGCTGTTGGACGGAGAGCGCGAAGGTGCCGACGACCACGAGAACCGCCACGAGCAGCGAGGTGCCGCCCATCGCGCCGCCCATGCTGACCAGCCTGACCCGAGCCGTGGCGGCGTCCAGGAACTCGACGGGGCCGCGTGCGTCGCCGGTGGTGACTTGAGCGGTGGCTCCGGCATGCGGCGCGGTCGTTCCGTGGAGCGTCGCGACCACGGCTTGCCGTAGCCGGGCCGTGCTCGTGCCCTTGGTCGGGACTACGCCGAACGCGGCGACCTGCCCGGGGTGTGCGGCCAGGCGGCGGGCTTCGGCCGTGGAGAAGAAGAGTGACGTCTGATGGCGTACGGCCCTGGCGGGAGCGGCGATTCCGGTGATCCGGTAGCTGCGCGGAGTCTGCGTCGACTGGACGGTGAGACGGTCGCCGGGCCGGAGCCGGGCCCGTTCGGCGAGGTCGCGGTCGATGACGAGATCGGTCGCAGCCTGCGGAGCGCTGCCGGTGACGAGCCGGTACGGCGTCAGCGCGGCCGAGTCCCAGGCGTGCCCGTAGGAGGTCCGGCCGCCGGTGCCGACGTCGGCGCCCGAGGGCGTCAACGGCTGGGCGAGGAAGGTCAGTTCGGGGATGACACGAGCGACACCCGGGGTCCGTGCGAGCGTGCTCTCCAGGCTCGCGGGGAGCCAGGCGCGCTCGGCGATCGGTTTCGCCTTGTGCTTGACCTTGGTCTTGCCCTTCTTGTGTTTGATGGTGGTCCGGTGGACGTTCTGGTCGGCGGAGACCACGACGGGGCTCGCCGCGTAGCGCTCGGTGCGGATGGTGCCGCGCAGACCGGTGTCGAGGAGGGTGCCGCAAGCCGTGATGAGGGCGGCCGCGCACATCAGGGCGAGGAAGGCGCCGAGGAAACCTGCCTTGCGGGCGCGGACGGACCGGAGGGCGTAGCGCAGCATCATGAGGGCTCGGTCTCTTTTCTGTTGTGTCCCGGGGCGGCGTCGGCAGGATGCGCAAGGGCGACTTCGGCACCGGTGCCGGCACAGGCACCAGCTCCCGCATCCGATTCGGCATCGGCATCGGCATCGGTGAGCGGAACCGGGAAGGCGAAGAATCGGGTGAGCACGGTGCGCGCATCCGCCGGCGTCTCGGCTTCGGGGCGCTTGTAGCGGTTGAGGAGGGCGATGTACTCCTCGAAGAACACCCGGAGTTCGGATGGGGTCAGCCGGATGGTGCCGCGTGAGTACGGGAACGCGTCCGCCCATGCCCCGGTCTCCGCGGAGTCCCGCTGGAGTTGCTCGAAGAGCTCCAGATCGGCGGCGTACGCATGGTGGTTGAGCTCGTCCATGACGTGCCGCATCTCGGCACTCTGACGGCTGCGCGGCGGAAACCGGCGATCACCGGGAACGGCCCGCCACCAGCGCTCGCGACCATGACCGGGGGCGCGCTCCGCCCCGGTTTCCCCGTCCCCCGCCACAACTCCCGTACCCTCACCCGCCGTTGCCGTCTCCGCCCCCGCCTCCTTCTCCGTCTCCTCGACGAAGCCGTAGCGGGCGAGTTCACGCAGGTGGTAGCTGGTTGAGCCGGTGTTCAGGCCCAGCGCGCGGGCGAGCGTGGCCGAGGTCGCGGGGCCGTGCAGGGTGAGGTGCTGGAGCATGCGCTGGCGACGGGGCTGCGCGAGGGCCTTCAGCGCGGCGAGGTCGGAGAGTTCGACGGGTGCGGGTGTCGCCGGGGTCCGCCCGGTGGGCGTCTCCCCGCCGGATGCGCCGGGTGGGCCGGGTTCCTGTGCCATGCGTACACAGTCGTTTGTGCACAGGTGCCTGTGCACTGCGGCAATCCGGCGTCTTCAGCCGGGGGTTAGCCCCACCTCGGGCACCGGCCCGGTGCTTGCCTGAACGCGGTCGGCGCCCCCGCGCGTCCACCGTGTTCAGGACGTTGGCACCACCGAGGGATCAGAACCGGATCGATTCCGTCGATTCCGGATCAGCGCTCCCTCGTCTTCGGATCAGTACCCCTCGTCCCCGAGGAACTCCGTGTCCTCGCCCTCTTCCTCCAGCGCCTGCCGGACCACTCTGAGGGCCATGCCCTGGGAGTAGCCCTTGCGGGCCAGCATGCCCGCGAGGCGGCGCAGCCTCTTGTCGCGGTCGAGGCCCCGGGTGGACCGCAGTTTGCGGTCGACCAGTTCGCGGGCCGTCGTCTCCTCCTGGTCGGAGTCGAGCTGGGAGACCGCCTCGTCGATCAGCGTCGGGTCGACGCCCTTGGTACGCAGTTCCTGGGCGAGCGCGCGCCGGGCCAGACCGCGACCGTGGTGCCGGGACTCCACCCAGGCGTCCGCGAACGCACCGTCGTTGATCAGTCCGACCTCCTCGAACCGCGACAGCACCTCGTCCGCCACCTCGTCCGGGATCTCCCGCTTGCGCAGGGCGTCCGCGAGTTGCTTGCGGGTGCGCGGGTTCCCGGTGAGCAGGCGCAGGCAGATTCCCCGCGCCCGCTCAGCCGGGTCCGCCGGCGGCTCCTCCTTCTCGGCCCTCGACGAGGAGAAGTCACCTCCGTCCTCTCCGGACGACTCACCGAAGCCGCGACCACGGCGCCCGCGTCTACCGCGTGCGCCGTCACCGCGCGCCGTAGACCCTCGCGAGCCGCCCTCGCCGCGCGCTCCACGGCTGCGGCGCGAGCCGCGGCCGGGTGCGTCGTCGTCGGACCCGTCGCCGGGCGAACTGCCGCCGGGCGCCGAGCTTCTGAAGAGCCGACCGGTGCCCGCCGAACCATCACCGGGCACCGGGCCACCGAAGGGCGGACCGGCCTCCCCCGCGAAGCCGCCGCCCGGCTCGTCGCCGTACGGCCCGTCCATGCCGTACGGCTCCTCGGGCCTGCCGTCCGCACCGTAGGCCAGGCCGTCACCGCCTTCCCCACGCCCCTGCGGGGCATCGGGATACGCGTACTCGGCCCAGTCCGTTCGTCGTGTCACGGGTCAGCTCTTGGCTGCCGTGGCCTTGGCCTTGGTGGTCTTGGCCGCGGCCGGAGCGGGCACCGCCTTGGCGGCGTCGTCCGTGGCGGTGGGGACCGCCGCGCCCGCGACCGGCTCGGCGGTGGGCTTGTCCTTCTCCGGACGGACGCCCACGCCCAGCTTCTCCAGGATCTTCTTCTCGATCTCGTTGGCCAGGTCGGGGTTGTCCTTCAGGAAGTTGCGCGCGTTCTCCTTGCCCTGGCCGAGCTGGTCGCCCTCGTACGTGTACCAGGCACCGGCCTTGCGGACGAAGCCGTTCTCCACGCCCATGTCGATCAGGCCGCCCTCGCGGCTGATGCCGTGGCCGTAGAGGATGTCGAACTCGGCCTGCTTGAAGGGCGGTGCGACCTTGTTCTTGACGACCTTGACGCGGGTGCGGTTGCCGACCGCGTCCGTGCCGTCCTTCAGGGTCTCGATGCGGCGGATGTCGAGTCGCACCGAGGCGTAGAACTTCAGCGCCCGGCCACCGGTCGTGGTCTCCGGGGAGCCGAACATCACGCCGATCTTCTCGCGGAGCTGGTTGATGAAGATCGCGGTGGTCCCGGACTGGTGGAGCGCGCCGGTGATCTTGCGGAGCGCCTGGCTCATCAGGCGGGCCTGGAGACCGACGTGACTGTCACCCATCTCGCCCTCGATCTCCGCGCGCGGGACGAGTGCCGCGACGGAGTCGATGACGATGAGGTCGAGGGCGCCGGAGCGGACCAGCATGTCCACGATCTCCAGGGCCTGCTCGCCGTTGTCCGGCTGGGACAGGATCAGGTTGTCGATGTCGACGCCGAGCTTCTTCGCGTACTCGGGGTCGAGTGCGTGCTCCGCGTCCACGAACGCGACCTGGCCGCCGGCCCGCTGGGCGTTCGCCACCGCGTGCAGGGTCAGGGTCGTCTTTCCGGAGGACTCCGGGCCGTAGACCTCCACCACTCGGCCGCGCGGCAGGCCGCCGACACCGAGGGCGACGTCCAGTGCGGTCGACCCGGTGGGGATGACCTCGATGGGCTCGTTCGGCCGCTCGCCGAGGCGCATCACCGCGCCCTTGCCGAATTGCCGTTCAATCTGTGCGAGTGCGGCGTCCAACGCCTTCTCGCGGTCGGTTCCTGCCATGGGTTCCACCCGGTTTGCTTGAGTCGATCGCTTCACGTCAAAGACGCTAACGCCTGCCACTGACAATGCGCCCCGACGCCCGCCCAGCCTGTGGATAACTCGGACACTTCGTCATCAAAAGCCTGCCGAAATGCCCGTCATGGCCTCGCCGGAGCTTCCATGAGAATGGATGTTCGATTTTCGTGTCAAGCGCACCACGCGGCACTGGCGTCATCGATGTCCCGTGACGCCTCACGCCGTGGCGACGCTTCGAAGGAGATGGAAATCCTTCCTGTGCCGGGGGCCGGACCCGTTGACTGGCGGCAGTCAACGGCAACCGACGCAAGGAGAGCTCGATGAGGATGTGGAAGCGTGCGGGGATCGCGTCCGTGCTGGTCGCTGCGACCGTCGGCATCATGAGTCCGGCGGCATCGGCCGCTCCCATGCCGTGGGAGACCAGCCGCGTGCACCAGCCCGCGCCGCAGATCGCACCGGTCTCCTCGGCCGTCGAGACCGGCACCGTCAGCGTCCTGTGCGGTCCGCCTTGCTACCAGTAGGACCCTTCGCGAGCGCCGCACGCTGCTGAACCATCGGCCTTCCCCGGCGCGTCCTCGACCTCGATGCCACAGGACGATCACGTCCCGACCGGCCGGCAGCGCACGTTCACCGCGGCCGCGTGGTCATCGCCGTTCAGCAGCCCGAGCCGGACCGGGGCGCCGCCGGGGTTGTCGAAGAGCCGGATGCCGTCGCCGAGCAGCACCGGCACGATGTGCAGGTCGATCTCGTCGATCAGTTCGCGCTCCAGGAGCTGTCGGCCGATCGTGGGCGAGAGCACTTCGAGGTTCTTGCCGCCAGCGGCCTCCAGCCCGATCCGGACGGCTTCGGCCACATCGCAGTCCAGGAAGGTCACCCCGGGGGCGGGCGGCGCGTCGTCGGGATGGTGCGTGAGGACGAACACCGGCCCCTGCCACGCGCCGCCGTAGACGCCACCGGCATCGGGGAAGGCGTCGAAGCCGTCCCGGCCGCCCAGTACGGCACCGGTCGTAGCGGCGTACTCCTCGACGAGGCCGGCCCGGAACGAGAACCCCGTCATCCAGTCCATCGCGTGGTCCGGCCCCGCCACGAATCCGTCCAGCGACATCGTGAAGTGCCACAGCACCTTGCCCGCGGCGGTCTGCGGTTCGGTGTCCGTCAACTGCGGGGCGGGCGTGGTCTCGACGCTCTGCGGGGCCCTTGCGGTGGACATGATCGATCCTCGCTTCTGGGGTCGCCGTCCCGCGTCTTCCGGGCGGCTCTCACCTCCATGGACCCCACGCGCCCCCGAAACTCATCGTCACGCCCCCAGGAGCACTACTTCCGCCGTCGTACGGCGGGTGCCTTCGGTCGTACGACGACTGCGCGGCGGGTTGCCGCGAGGCTCGGGCCATGACGAGCCACGTACGCCCCGCCGAGCGTCTCTGCCATGTGATCGGTGCCCTGTTGATCCTCTCCGGGCTGGTGCACCTGGTGGTGTTCGCGGTCGACGGCGGCCCCTGGTACGGGCCCGTCTCCTGGCGCAAGCCCGTCACGTTCGGGCTCTCCTTCGGGGCGACGCTGATCGCGGTCACCTGGGTCACGTCGTATCTGCGCGTCGGGGCCCGGCTGCGCACAGTGCTGCTCGTCGTGTTCGCCGCCGACTGTGTCGTCGAGGTCGGCGGCATCACCCTCCAGGCGTGGCGCCGGGTGCCGTCGCACCTCGACATGGAGACGCCCTTCGACACGGCGGTGTCCATGACGCTCGCGGTGGGTGGCGGTGTCCTGGTGGTGCTGCTCACCGTGTTCGCGGTGGCGTCCTTCCGGCACCGGCCGACAGGGCCTACGGGTATGGCGTCAGCGGTGCGTTCCGGGTTCGCGATCCTGCTCGTGGCGCTGGCCTCGGGCGCCGCGATGATCGCGCGCGGGGTCGTCCTCGCCCGGACCGGCCACCAGGAGGCGGCATACCACTCGACGGCCCCGCTCAAGCCGCTGCACGGGGTGAGCCTGCACGCCGTCCTGGTGCTGCCCGCCCTGGCCTGGCTGCTCTCCCGCACGTCCTGGAGCGAGGCCGTACGACGGCGGACCGTGACCGTCGCGATCGGCTGCTACGTGGTCGCCGTGGCCGCAGCCGGGGTGTGGGCGGTGCTCACGTACTGACCGCGACGCCCCGGTGTTCTCGCCTGATCATCCGTCAGGAGGAGCTGGAGGGGCCCTCTCCGGAGTCTCTCGGTTCGGAGTCGGTCGGTTCCGGATCGGTGGGCCGTGAGTCGGCTGTCCCGGAGTCGGTCGTAGAAGCGGAGTCGCTGCTACCGACGGAGTCGGCCGCTGTGGGCGCCTCAGCCCCTCGCCGCCGGTCCCACAGCCGTCGCGCGCGGGCCAGCGCGCCGGGCCCGCCGGAGCCACGGGTCCGGTGTCCCTGGACCCTGGGGTCGTCCGTGACGGCGTACCGCTTCACATACGCCCCGAGGAACGCCTGGAGCGTGGCGACGGCCGGGATGGAGATCAGCGCGCCGACGGCACCCAGGAGCGCGGTGCCCGCGATGACCGAGCCAAAGGCGACCGCGGGGTGGATGTCGACGGTCTTCGCGGTCAGCTTGGGCTGCAGCATGTAGTTCTCGAACTGCTGGTAGACCACGACGAAGATCAGCACCCACAGCGCGTACCAGGGGTCCACGGTGAAGGCGATCAGCATGGGCAGGGCGCCCGCGAGATACGTGCCGATGGTCGGGATGAACTGGGAGACCAGGCCCACCCAGACGGCGAGCACGGGCGCGTACGGGATGCCCAGCGCCTGCAGCAGGATGTAGTGCGCCACTCCGGAGACCAGCGCCATCAGACCGCGGGAGTATATGTAGCCGCCCGTCTTGTCGACGGCGATCTCCCACGCGCGCAGCACCTCGGCCTGCCGGGCGGGCGGCAGCACGGAGCACAGCGCGCGCCGCAGCCGCGGACCGTCGGCGGCGAAGTAGAACGAGAACAGACCGATCGTCAGCAGCTGGAAGAGGCCCCCGAGCACCTGGGTGGACACGTCCAGCACGCCGGTGGCGCTGTTCTGCACGTACTTGCGCAGCCAGTCGGAGTGGAGCAGCCCCTCCTGGATGTCGACCCGTCTGAGTTCCGTGTGGAAGTGCGTGTTGACCCAGTTGATGACCGAGTCGAGGTAGTCCGGGAAGTCCTCGATCATCTTGATGATCTGGCCGGCGAGCATCGACCCGAGGAGGGTGATGAACCCGGCGCTCACGATCAGCAGGCCGAGGAAGACCAGGAAGGTGGCCAGCCCGCGGCGCATGCCGTAGGCGGCCAGCCGGCTCACGGCGGGCTCGATGGCGAGGGCCAGGAAGAACGCGATGAGGATGTTGATCAGCAGCCCGATGAGCTGGTGGAAGGCCCAACTGCCCAGCTGGAACACGGCGACGAGGGTGAGCGCGAGCACCATGGCGCGGGGCAGCCAGCGCGGCATGCGGGCGCCCGGCGCGCCGTCGTCGGCCGTGGGCCCGGTCGGCGGCGTCGCACCGGTCGGGGATGCCTGTGGGGCGTCGTGCCCGGTCTCGTCAGTGGCTGCCACGGTGCAAGTCTCGCCTACGCCACTGACAACCGGTCACCCGCCGTCGATCTTCGTGACCGATCAGCGACTTTCCCGCGGAACGTTCATGACGGCGCAGACCACGCGCCACACGTCCTTGGCCTCCCAGCCCGCGTCCAGCGCCTCCTGCACCGTCCGCCCGCCGAGTTCCGTCATCACGTGATCGCGCGCGAAGCTCTCGGCGTACCCGGCGCCGAAGTGCTCCGTCATCCGCTGCCAGAAGACCGTCAACCGCATGACACCAGTATCCCGCCCCTGAGAGTGGGACCAGGTCGGGACCCCTTACGGAGACCGCTTTCCGTCCTACGGTCTGACGCATGGCCGAAACAGGAGCTTCCCCACTCCCCCCGACGCCCCCGGCGCACTCCCCGCTCTTCCGCGCCGAGCACTTCGTCTGGCTCACCGCGCGCGTGCTGGAACAGCGCCTCTTCGCGTACCACTTCCTCAACGGCGAACCCGATCCGGTGGAGACCGCGCTGGACGCCTACCGCAACGAGGACGGCGGCTACGGGCACGCGCTGGAACCCGATCTGCGCGGCCCGGTCAGCCAGCCGCTGCACACCGGTCACGCGCTGCGCGTCCTGGACGCCGTCGGGCGCTGCGGCGGGCAGCGGGTGGAACGCGTGTGCCGCTATCTGACCTCGGTCTCCACGGCCGACGGCGCCCTGCCGGCGGTCCTTCCCGGCCAGCGCGGCTATCCGACGGCCCCCTTCGTGCCGATCGTGGACGACCCGCCCAGCGAACTCCTCGCCACCGGGCCGGTGGTGGGCCTGCTGCACCGCAACGAGGTGTGGCACGCCTGGCTGTTCCGGGCCACCGACTTCTGCTGGCAGGCCGTCGACTCCCTGGAGAAGTCGCACCCGTACGAGATCGAGGCCGCCGTCGCCTTCCTCGACTCGGCACCCGACCGCCCGCGCGCGGAGGCGGCAGCAGACCGCCTCGGCCGTCTGGTGCGCGAGCACCGGCTCGCCGCCCTGGACCCGGAGCACCTGGAGGCCTATCCGGTCGCCCCCGGGTACGCGCCGGGCGAGCACCACTTCCCGTACGACTATGCGAAGACGCCGAGTTCGCTCGCGCGCGCGTGGTTCACGGACGACGAGATGGCCCGCTCCCTGGACCACCTGGCGGGGGATCAGCAGGAGGACGGCGGCTGGCCGATCCGCTGGCGTCAGTGGGCGCCGGGCATCTCTCTGGAGGCACGCCCCATGGTGACGATCCAGGCACTGCGCACCCTGAAGGCGTACGGCCGCTCCGTGGGCTGATCCCGGGCCGCCTCAGCCGCCGATGGCCCGCACGCCCGCCGTCACCAGTACGGCCGCCGCGACGACGAGCAGGAACGGTGCCCGCAACACCAGCGCCACGGCGGCCGCCGCGAGCCCCGCGGCCCGGGCGTCGAGCACGAGCGCGTGCCCGTCGGCGAAGGTCTGCTGGGCCGTGAGCGCGGCGAGGAGGGCGACCGGCAGCAGGGCCGCGAGCCGCCTCACCAGCGGCCTCTCGAGCGCGCCCGCGGGCACCAGCAGTCCGGCGAGCTTGACGACGTAACAACCGAGGGCGGTCGCTGCGATCGCGATCCAGATGGTCAACGGTCTTCCTCCTGTACGTCGTAACTGCCTTCCTCTGGTGCGTCGTTACGCACCCCGCTCTGCCGACGGCCCTCTACGTAGAGGACGATCGGCGCCGCGAGAGCCGCCACCAGGACCGGCACACCGGCCGGCAGCACGGGCAGCAGCCCCAGTCCCAACAGGACCGCGAGTGCAGCGACGGCACGCTCGGTGGTGGTCTTGAGCATCGGTGCGAGAAGCGCCAGGAAGACGGCGGGCCCCGCCGCGTCGAGACCCCAGGCGTCCGTGTCCCCGATGGCCTTGGCGCCCAGCGCGCCGAGCAGCGTGGTGAGGTTCCACAGCAGGTACAGGGTGAACCCGGTGACGGTGAACCCGATCCGCGCGGCACGCCGCGTGGGCTGCGCGAGCGTGACGGCCGCCGTCTCGTCGATGACCCACTGGGCGGCGAACGGCCGCACCGCGCGCGGGAGGGCCAGCAGCTGCGAGAGGCGCAGCCCGTAGAAGGTGTTGCGCACGCCCAGGAAGAAGGCTCCCGCCGCCGCGGTGAGCGGATTGCCACCGGCCGCGAGCGCTCCCACGAGCGCGAACTGGGAGGCACCGGTGAACACCAGGAGGCTGAGGGCACAGGTCTGCAGCAGGGTGAGCCCGCCACCGGCCGAGGTCACCCCGAAGGCGAACCCGGAGAGCCCTACGGCGACCCCGACCCCGAGCGCGTCCCGTACGACGGCGGAGTCCGGCTTTCCTTCGGCCTCGGGGGCTCGTTTCCCTTCTGCTCCGGGGCGTATGTCTTCTGAAGCGGTCTGTTCTGCCACGTGCCGGACGGTACGAGCAGCCGCCGTTCCGCGTCTTGTACGTTCTTGCGCTCCCGCTGGTACGCGCCCGGGGGTACGCCCACGATCCGGGCGAAGTGCCGGTTGAGGTGCGGCTGGTCCGTGAACCCGACGGCGACGGCGGCCTCCGCGGGCGCGGTACCCGCGTCAAGGAGACGGCGCGCCTGCCGTACACGGGCGTCGGTGAGCCAGGTGTGGGGCGGCATCCCGTAGGCGCCCCGGAACGCACGCAGCAGCGCGAAGGGGCTGGTCCCCAGGTCTCCGGCGAGTTGCTCCAGGGTGGGCGGTTCCGCCATCCGCGCTTCCAGCACGGCACGCGCGCGTGCGGCCACCCGGCCGCCGGCCGTGGGCACGGCGCGCTGCGGCAGCGGTCCGCCGTTCAGCCGGAGCAGCCTGGTGACGGCGACGCGCAGCAGGGTGTCGGCGGCTAGCGCGTTGCCCTCGTCGGCCGCGCGCAGGATCTGGTGGACGAGCCCGACGGTGTAGGGGTCGTCGAGCACGGGACTGACGAAACCGGGGGTGCCGCGGATCGAGGTGGTCTCGGCGGCTATCGCGGCCACCACCTCGGGCGACGGATAGACCGCCCCGTACCGCCAGCCCTCGGGCACGCCCGCCCGGCCGGTGTGCGGAGTGTCCGGATTGACCAGAGCCAGAGCTCCCGCACCGGCGGACACGTCGCCGCTGCCGTGGTGGAACACCTCGACGCCGTCCGCGATGGCGGCGATGACGAAGTTCTCGTGCGTGTGCCGTACGAACGTCTTGCGGATGTACCGGGCCCGCAGCAGGTCGACGCCGGGCAGCTCCGTGTACCGCCAGTGCCGCGCCAACTCACCCGAACCCGCCATACGGCCATTCTCCGCCACTGCGACGGAACGAAGCGGTCCTGGCCACGGCGACCGGAAGCCGCCGAAACGGTCCTGCCCACGGCGGCCGACAGGCACCGAGACGGTTCCGCGAGCCGCCGCCGGAGAATTCGCGCAGGTCAGACGCATTGTCAGTGGTCGGGTGCAGGATGGACGCATGGTCAGCTCCGCACACCGAGCCCTCGACGGCTTCTCCCCCGCGACCCGCGGCTGGTTCACGGGGGCCTTCTCCGCGCCCACCGCGGCCCAGGCGGGCGCGTGGCAGGCCATCGGTGAGGGCTCGGACGTGCTGGTGGTCGCCCCGACCGGCTCCGGCAAGACACTGGCCGCCTTCCTCGCCGCCCTGGACCAGCTCGCCGCGACACCCCCGCCCGCCGACCCGAGGAAGCGCTGCCGCGTCCTGTACGTGTCTCCGCTCAAGGCCCTCGCGGTCGACGTCGAGCGCAACCTCCGCAGCCCGCTCACCGGCATCCGTCAGGAATCCGTCCGCCTGGGCCTGCCCGAGCCCGAGGTCAAGGTCGGCATCCGCTCCGGCGACACCCCGCCCGCCGAGCGCCGCGCGCTGTCCACACGCCCGCCGGACATCCTGATCACCACCCCGGAGTCCCTGTTCCTGATGCTGACGTCGGCCACGCGCGAAGCGCTGACGGGCATCGAGACGGTGATCCTGGACGAGGTGCACGCGGTCGCGGGCACCAAGCGGGGCGCGCATCTCGCGCTGTCCCTGGAGCGGCTGGACGAGCTGCTGCCGAAGCCGGCCCGCCGTATCGGCCTCTCGGCGACCGTGCGCCCCGTCGACGAGGTCGCCCGCTATCTCTCCCCGCGCGGCAGGGTGGAGATCGTCCAGCCCAAGTCCGGCAAGGAGTTCGACCTCTCCGTGGTCGTCCCGGTCGAGGATCTGGGCGAGTTGGGCGGCTCCCCGGTGGCCGACGGCAAGGAGGGTGCGGAGAAGCCGTCGATCTGGCCGCATGTCGAGGAGCGCATCACCGACCTGGTCCAGTCGCATCGTTCAACGATCGTGTTCGCCAACTCCCGCCGCCTCGCGGAGCGTCTGTGCAACCGGCTCAACGAGATCGCCTACGAGCGCGCGACCGGCGAGCCCCTGGACGAACACCACGCACCGGCCGAGCTGATGGGCGGTTCCGGCGCCGCCCAGGGCGCGCCCCCGGTCATCGCCCGCGCCCACCACGGCTCGGTCTCCAAGGAGCAGCGCGCCCAGGTCGAGGAGGACCTCAAGGCGGGCCGACTGCCCGCCGTGGTGGCCACGTCCAGCCTGGAGCTGGGCATCGACATGGGCGCCGTCGACCTCGTCATCCAGGTGGAGTCCCCGCCCTCCGTGGCCTCCGGCCTCCAGCGCGTGGGCCGCGCGGGACACCAGGTCGGCGCGGTCTCCACGGGCGTGGTCTTCCCGAAGTACCGGGGCGACCTCGTCCAGGCCGCCGTGGTCACCGAGCGGATGCGCACCGGCTCCATCGAGTCCCTGAAGGTCCCCGCCAACCCCCTGGACGTCCTCGCCCAGCAGCTCGTCGCGATGACCGCGCTGGACACTTGGCAGGTCGACGACCTGCTCGCCACGGTCCGCCGTGCCGCGCCCTTCGCCTCGCTCCCGGAATCGGCGTTCACCGCCGTGCTCGACATGCTCGCGGGCCGCTATCCGTCCGACGCGTTCGCGGAGCTGCGCCCGCGCGTGGTGTGGGACCGCATCGCCGGCACGATCACCGGCCGCCCCGGGGCACAGCGCCTCGCCGTCACCTCCGGCGGCACGATCCCCGACCGCGGTCTCTTCGGGGTCTTCCTGGCCGGCGCCGACCCCAAGAAGGGCGGCGGCCGGGTCGGCGAGCTGGACGAGGAGATGGTCTACGAGTCCCGGGTGGGCGACGTCTTCACGCTCGGCACCAGCTCCTGGCGGATCGAGGACATCACCCGCGACCGCGTCCTGGTCTCCCCCGCACCGGGCGTCCCCGGCCGGCTCCCCTTCTGGAAGGGCGACCAGCTGGGCCGCCCGCTCGAACTGGGCCGCGCGGTGGGCGCGTTCCTGCGCGAGGTCGGATCGCAGTCCAAGGAGGACGCCCGCCTGCGCCTCCTCGCCGCGGGCCTCGACGCCTGGGCCGCGGAGAACGTGCTGTCGTACCTGGCCGAGCAGCGCGAGGCCTGCGGTCACATCCCGGACGACCGCACGATCGTCGTGGAACGCTTCCGTGACGAACTCGGCGACTGGCGCGTGGTCATCCACTCCCCCTTCGGCGCCCAGGTCCACGCCCCCTGGGCCCTCGCCCTCGGCGCCCGCCTCTCCGAGCGCTACGGCATGGACGCCCAGGTGATGCACGCCGACGACGGCATCGTCCTGCGGCTGCCCGACGCCGACCTGATGGGCCTGGACCTGCTCGACCAGGAACCCATGAAGGCCGGCACTGAGTACGACGCCGACCAGGCCCCCGTAGGCGCGGCGGACGTCGCCTTCGACAAGGGCGAGGTCAATCAGATCGTCACCGACCAGGTCGGCGGCTCGGCCCTGTTCGCGGCCCGCTTCCGCGAGTGCGCCGCCCGTGCGCTGCTGCTGCCGCGCCGCAACCCCGGCAAGCGCACCCCGCTGTGGCAGCAGCGCCAGCGCGCCGCCCAACTCCTCCAGGTGGCAAGCGAGTTCGGCTCGTTCCCGATCGTCCTGGAGGCTGTCCGCGAATGCCTCCAGGACGTCTTCGACGTCCCCGGCCTCACCGAGCTGATGGGCGACCTGGAGTCCCGCAAGGTCCGCCTCGTCGAGGTCACCACCCCCGAGCCGTCCCCCTTCGCCCGCTCCCTCCTCTTCGGGTACGTCGCCCAGTTCCTCTACGAGGGAGACTCACCGCTCGCCGAGCGCCGCGCCGCCGCCCTGTCCCTGGACTCCCATCTGCTGGCCGAGCTGCTCGGCCAGGCGGAGCTGCGCGAACTCCTCGACGCCGAGGTGCTGACCGAGCTGGAGCGCGAACTCCAGTGGCTCACCGAGGACCGCCGCATCAAGGACGTCGAGGGCGTCGCCGACCTGCTGCGGATGCTCGGCCCGCTCACCGACGCCGAGTTGGCCGAGCGGGGCGCCGCGCCGCAGTGGGCCCAGGAACTGGCCTCGGCCCGCCGCTCGATCCGGGTCCGTATCGCCGGTGCCGACCACTGGGCGGCGATCGAGGACGCGGGCCGCCTGCGCGACGCGCTCGGCACGGCACTCCCGGTCGGCGTCCCGGAGGCGTTCACCGAACCGGTCAAGGACCCGCTCGGCGACCTCCTCGCGCGCCACGCCCGCACCCACGGCCCGTTCACGTCGGCCACAGCAGCGGCCCGCTTCGGTCTGGGCGTGGCGGTCACCGACGGCGCGTTGCAGCGGCTCTCGGCCAACGGCCGTGTCGTACAAGGGGAGTTCCACCCGGCCGGCATCGGCCAGGAGTGGTGCGACGCGACGGTGCTGCGCCGCCTGCGCCGCCGTTCTCTGGCCGCGCTGCGGCACGAGTTGGAGCCGGTGCCACCGGCCGCGCTCGCCCAGTTCCTCCCCCAATGGCAGCACATCGGCAAGGGCCACGGGCTGCGCGGCATCGACGGACTGGTGCGCGCCGTCGAGCAGTTGCAGGGCGCCTCCGTGCCCGCGTCCGCCCTGGAGAAGCTCGTCCTGCCGTCCCGCGTGGCGAACTACACACCCGCGATGCTCGACGAACTCACCTCCGCCGGCGAGCTGGTGTGGGCCGGCGCGGGCTCCCTCCCCGGCAAGGACGGCTGGGTCTCCCTGTACCTGGCGGACGCGGCCCCCCTGCTCCTCCCACCCCCCCACCCCCTCGAACTCACAGCGCTGCACCAGTCGGTCCTGGACACCCTCTCCGGCGGCTACGGCCTCTTCTTCCGCCAGATCACCGACCAGATCCGCGCGACCACCCACCCCGACGTCACCGACCCCCAACTGGCCGACGCCGTATGGGACCTGGCCTGGTCCGGACACCTCACGAACGACACGCTCGCCCCCATGCGCGCCCTGCTGGGCTCCGGCCGTACGGCAGGTTCCACGGCCCACCGCGCCAAACGCACGGTCCCGCGCGGGCGCTACGGCTCACTCACTGCAGCCGCGCGCCCCGCCTCCCGCACCGGGCCGCCAACCGTCGCGGGCCGCTGGTCCCTGCTCCCCGCCCACGAACCGGACCCCACAGTGCGCGCCCACGCCCTGGCCCGCACCCTGCTCGACCGGCACGGCGTGGTGACCCGGGGAGCCGTCGCCGCGGAAGGCGTCGAGGGCGGCTTCTCGGCGACGTACCGCATCCTGTCCGTCTTCGAGGAGAGCGGCCAGGCACGGCGCGGCTACGTCGTGGAGGGCCTCGGCGCGGCCCAGTTCGCGATGGACGGCGCGGTGGACCGCCTCCGCGCGGTCGCCAACGCCCGCGACCGGGGCGACGACCTGCCCGTTCCGAACCCCACGGACAACGACCCCTACGGCTTCGGCGCCCTCACCGGCCCCACCTCCCCGACCTCCGACTCGGGCAACGGTTCCACCACCCCCTTCGAAACACCGAGCACCGCCGACGAGTCACCCGACAACCGTGGCCGACAAGCCCCCTATGCCTCGCCCGACCATCACAACCAGCAAGCCCCGTACGCCTCCCCCACCGACCACGGCCGACTCGACGCATCCCACTCCCCCGGAACATCCGGATCCCCGGGTACATCCGACGCCTCCGGAGTCCACGACTTCGCCGACGCCTTCGGCCCGTTCACCGACTTCGACGACCTCGACAGCCTGGGCTCACCGTCCGACCGCCCCACGAACCCCGGCGACCCCAGCTCCCGGCACCACCGCACCCCTTCCTCCCACCCCCCGTCCCCGGGCGACTACATCTCCCCCCGCGACTTCCCCGCCCCGCCACCCCAGGGCAACACCAGTTCCCCCTACGCCAACCACCACCCCCGCCGCCCCTCCCTCGCCACCCGAGCCGTGGTCCTGGCCGCCGCCGACCCGGCGAACGCGTACGGCGCCGCCCTCCCCTGGCCCGAGCCGCCAACCGGCGCCGGGCACAAGCCGGGGCGCAAGGCGGGCTCTCTAGTAGTGCTGGTCGAGGGTGAGTTGACGCTCTACATGGAGCGCGGCGGCAAGACCCTGCTCGCCTGGCCCTCCGCACCGGACACCACGGCCCCCGAAGACCCACGCCTCCAGGCCGCCGCCGAGGCCCTCGCGGCAGCGGCCCGAGCCGGTTCCCTAGGCACGGTGACGGTGGAGCGCGTCAACGGCGCCTCGGCCCTGACCTCCCCCATCGGCACCCTCCTGGAAGGAGCGGGCTTCATCGCGACACCACGCGGCCTGCGCCTCCGCGCATGAACCAGATCAGCGGCCTTACGGGGTCCGACCACCCCTCACCCCGAACGCCCCCTCACTCCGAACCGCCCCTCACCCCGAACGGCCCCTCACTCCGAGCCACCCCTCACCCCGCACAACCACTCACCCCGAACCGCCCCTGCGCCACCCCACCGCTCGCCCCGAGCGGAACCCACCGCCGCAGCCGTGCCCGCCACCCCCTGGCCGCAGCCGCCGACGGCGATTCCGCCCCACAGGGGCCACCCACACCCGACGACAAAAGCATCACGGGCGGTGCGGGTGGGGAAAACATCGAGGCCGATGGCGAAGCCGAGGCCGTGAGCAGCGGCTCCGCCGCCCTCCTCGCCTCATGCTCCCTCACCGCATGCCACCCCTCACTCCAACCCCCTCCACACACCACACCCCGCACCCCTCCCCCTCCCACCCCATGCCACCCTTGACTCATGCCTGAAGGCGACACCGTCTGGCAGACCGCGAAGCGCCTCCACACAGCCCTCGCGGGCAAGGTGCTGACCCGCAGCGACCTCCGCGTACCGAAGTACGCCACGGCAGACCTCACCGGCCGCACCGTCCTGGACGTCACCCCCCGGGGCAAACACCTGCTGACCCGTATCGAGGGCGGCCTCACCCTCCACTCGCACCTACGAATGGACGGCACCTGGAGGATCTACGCCAACGGCCAACGCTGGAGCGGCGGCGGCCCCGCCCACCAGATCCGCGTGATCCTCGGCACCGCCGACCGCACGGCCGTCGGTTACCGCCTCCCCGTCCTGGAACTCCTCCGCACGACCGAAGAACACCGCGCCGTGGGCCACCTCGGCCCCGACCTCCTGGGCCCCGACTGGAACCCGGAACTGGCCCTCGCCAACCTCCTCGCGGATCCCACCCGCCCCCTCGGCGAGGCCCTGCTCGACCAGCGCAACCTGGCCGGCATCGGCAACATCTACAAAAGCGAGCTCTGCTTCCTCCTGGGTGCCACCCCCTGGCTCCCCATCGGCGCACTCCCCGCCGACCGCACCGCGAAGCTCCCCGCCATCGCCAAGTTGCTCCTGGAAGCCAACCGCGACCGCCCCCTCCGCAACACCACAAGCACCCTCACAAACCGCCCCCCGAACCCAAACCGCACCACAGCCCCCGGCACCGCAACCCCCGACACCTCAGCCCACCCCGCCCCACACACCCGCACCACACCCCTCCGCCCCACAACCCCCCACACCCCCCGCACCCCCGACCTCTTCGTCTACGGCCGCGCCCCCCGCCCCTGCCTCCGCTGCAACACCCCCATCCGCACGGCCAACCAGGGCGACGGCTCCCGAGACCGCCCCACCTACTGGTGCCCGTCCTGCCAGATAGGCCCCGCCCCGGGCACCACCCCACCCCCGGGAACTCAGCACCGTACGACTAATTGACGACCCGTCAGAAACCCTCGTACCGTCGTTTCATGCCCGTCAAGGCGTACGACCTCACCGGACGCACCGCTTTCGTCACCGGCGCCGCCAGCGGCATTGGCCGCGCATCCGCCGTACTGCTCGCCGAGGCGGGCGCTACCGTGCACTGCGCCGACCGCGACGCGCAGGGCCTGCACGAGACGGCGACCCTGATCAAGGACCAGGGCGGCACCGCCCACACCCACCACCTCGACGTCACCGACCGCGCGCGGGTCAGGCAGGCCGTCGAGTCCTTCGACGACCTGCACGTGATGGCCGCGGTCGCCGGGATCATGCACAACAGCACCGTGCTGGAGACCCGGGACGAGGACCTCGACCGCGTGCTGAACGTCAACTTCAAGGGCGTCCTGTACGCCTGCCAGGAGGCGGCCCGGCTGATGCTCGACCGCGGCACCAGGGGCAGCATCATCACCATGGCGTCGGGCGCGATCGACACCGGAGGAGCCGGGCTGCTCTGCTACAGCGCCGCGAAGGCAGCCGTCGTCCAGCTGACGAAGACGCTGGCGACGGAGCTGGGCCGGCACGGCATCCGCGTCAACGCGGTCGCGCCTGGCTGGGTCCGCACGCCCATGACCGACCACCACGAGGCCGAGGACCAGGCCCGTACCGAGGCGCTGATGGTCCGGCTGTCACCGCTGGGCCGGGTAGGTGAGCCGGAGGACATCGCCCACGCCGTGCTGCACCTGGCGTCGGACGCGTCGTCGTTCACGACAGGTCAGATCCTCCGCCCGAACGGCGGCGTGGCGATGCCTTGGTAGCCGACGCAGACTCGACGCCTGACGCAGAGCCGACGCCTGACTCCGACTCCACGCCCGACTCCGAGACGCCCGACGACGGCCCGGTGGCCGAAGACGGCCAGAGGCTCGGCGACGGACCGGTGCCCGGCAGTGGTCCGTCCGCCAGCCACACTCCACCGTCCGTCACGCCAGGCTCAGTCGGCACCCCAGCGACCGTCAAGCCGAAGTCCGGCGCTACTCCGTCGACCGGGGCGCCCGACGCCCGCCAGGCTGCCCGCCACCGCCCCGTAGCCACAGCCCCAGCCGCCCGCGCCTTGGGCATGCAGTGCACGGGAAGCAGGCTCAACCCCCACCCCCCGGCCGCTACGGCCCCCTCCAGCGCCCCCGCGTGCGGCGTCAGCGCGAGCCGCAGTACGGCCCACCACCACACCGCGCCGAGTCCGAGCGCGAGCCCCCAGCGTGCTATTCGCCCCGCCATGGCCCCACCTCCAGCCCGACGCTAGAACGTCACGGTCACCCGCAAGAAGGGCGCATCGACGGCACACCGACGCACCACTCGCCTCAACCATGACCGCACCGGGCCACACCGGCAAACGGACCGCGCCAGCCGTACAGGCACCCGCCAGGCCCCCGTCACCGCCCCCACCAGAAAGGACGGCAGCACACAGGGACGACAATGCGAAAAACCCCGACCGCACCTCCCCAGATCTCCCTGGAGAAGCCCCGGCCGGGGCCCGCACACATCGTTGAGGCCGGTCAGCGCCTCATCGGTCTACGTCAGCGTGAGCATCACGTCAGCGTGAGCGTCACGCGGCGACCACGTCCACCGCCTCGGCGGGGGCCTTGATGGTCACCCGTTCCGGTGGCACACCGGTCACCGACACGGAACCCAGCATCGGACGTACCGACGTGGGCACAGAACCGGTGGCCGCAGCAGACTGGGCCAGCTCGGCGAGAGCGAGCTCGTCGCTCACTTCCCGCATGAGCTCGGACATCCGTACGTCCAACGCGTCGCAGATGGCGGACAGCAGTTCAGAGGAAGCCTCTTTCTGCCCCCGCTCCACCTCGGAGAGATAGCCGAGTGAGACTCGGGCGGACGAGGAGACTTCGCGCAGAGTACGGCCCTGGCGCTGGCGCTGCCGACGCAGCACGTCACCCAACAGGCGACGGAGCAGAATCATCGGTGGCTCCCTCCTCGGACCGCGTAGCCGCATCCTTCTCGCCCCACCGTACCGCCTTGCGCCGCGGCCGTGCGGGGAGCGATGTCGTGTTCACTCAGGGCTGCAAACATCAAAACCCCCCGTTCTGTTCCGTATCCTGTGTCCGCTCATTCCCGGTCTGTTCGCTCACGAGCCGCTCCAGAAGCAGCGCGAGTACGCTCCGTACACTCTCTCTACGAATTTCCGCCCGGCCGCCGTTCAACCGCAGCGCGGCCACTTTCCCGCCACCGGCGGCATCCGATTCCGGTCCGGAGGGCCCGTCCACGGCCACGAAAACGGTGCCCACGGGCTGTCCGTCCTGCGGCTCCGGGCCCGCCACGCCGGTGGTCGCGATGCCCCAGTCGGCGCCCAGGGCCTTCCGTACGCCGGCCGCCATCTGGGCCGCGACCTGCGCGTCCACCGCTCCCCGCTCGGTCAGCAGGGTGGCGTCGACACCGAGCAGCTGGTGCTTCAGCTCGGTGGCGTAGGCGGTGACCGAACCGCGGAAGGCCTTGGAGGCTCCGGGCACCGATGTGATCTCCGCCGCAACCAGACCACCGGTGAGCGACTCGGCGACAGCGAGCGTCGCGCCGCTCACCGTCAGTAGTCGCACCACTTCAGTGGCCGTGGAACTCACGCTTCCGTCTCCTCCGACGCCGCCATGCGCTCGGCGATTCCCTGCCTGCGCAGCACAATGGCCTGTCTCACATAGTCGAGCCCGGTCAGCACGGTCAGAACGACCGCCGCGGCCATCACCCAGAACCGCAGAGTGGCCAGCCAGCCCGTCAGCGCCAGCACATACATCCCTACGGCCACGCCCTGGATGAGCGTCTTCAGCTTGCCGCCGCGCGACGCGGGAATGACGCCGTACCGGATGACAACAAAACGCAGCAGCGTGATCCCGAGTTCCCGGCCGAGGATGACGACGGTCACCCACCACGGCAGATCGCCGAGCGAGGACAGACAGATCAGCGCCGCTCCCATGATCGCCTTGTCGGCGATGGGGTCGGCGATCTTCCCGAAGTCGGTGACGAGGTCGTACGTCCGCGCCAGATGGCCGTCGAACAGGTCGGTGATCATGGCGATGGCGAACGCCGCCCAGGCGAACGAACGCATCGCCGGGTCGTACCCGCCGTCGGCCAGCATCAGGGCGACGAAGCCGGGGACGAGCAGCAGCCGGAGCATGGTCAGGAAGTTGGCGATGTTCCAGACGCTCGCCTGGTTGACCGCCGCGGCGACGACCTTCGCACCGCGCGCCGGACGCGGACCACCGGGCACGCCCGGCTCGACAACACCGGAAGAGGCATCACCGGCCGAGACTCCCCCGGAGGGGACACCGCCGGAGACCTGGCCCGACATCGCGCCGGAAGAGGCGCCACCGGAGGCCGCACCGGAACCCGCGCTCGCGGGCGCGCCGTTCGCGCTGGAGGTGCCGCCCGCCGCCGATGCCGGGACTCCGGTCATCTGCCCGCCTCCTCACTACACGCGAGCGAGCCCAGGAGCGGCTCGGCCACCAGGTCGACACCTTCCGTACCGACCACCTTCGCCTCGACCATACGGCCGACGCTCAGGCCCTCGCCGCTCGTGAGCAGCACCTGGCCGTCCGTCTCCGGTGCCTGGTGCTCGCCGCGGCCGTAGGCGCCGTCCTCGGAGTCCACCGACTCGACCAGCACCTGTACGGTCTCGCCGACGCGCTCCTCGGCGCGCTGCGAGACGAGTTCCTCGGCGAGCCGCGAGATGTGCGCGAGCCGCGCGTCGACGACGTCCTGGTCGAGCTTCTTGTCGTACGTCGCCGCCTCCGTGCCCTCCTCGTCGGAGTAGCCGAAGACGCCGATGGCGTCCAGGCGCGCGCCGTTCAGGAAGCGCTCCAGCTCGGCGAGGTCGGACTCGGTCTCGCCGGGGAAGCCCACGATGAAGTTCGAGCGCACGCCAGCTTGCGGGGCCTTGGAGCGGATGGTGTCGAGCAGTTCGAGGAAGCGGTCGGTGTCGCCGAAGCGGCGCATGGAGCGCAGCACGTCGGGGGCTGAGTGCTGGAAGGACAGGTCGAAGTAGGGCGCGACCTTGGGTGTCGAGGTGAGCACGTCGATGAGCCCGGGGCGCATCTCGGCCGGCTGGAGGTAGCTGACCCGCACCCGCTCCAGGCCGTCGATCTCCGCCAGTTCGGGCAGCAGCGTCTCCAGGAGGCGGATGTCGCCCAGGTCCTTGCCGTAGGACGTGTTGTTCTCGGAGACCAGCATGATCTCCTTGACGCCCTGCTCGGCCAGCCAGCGGGTCTCGTTCAAGACGTCGCTCGGGCGGCGGGAGATGAAGGAGCCGCGGAAGGACGGGATGGCGCAGAAGGTGCAGCGGCGGTCACAGCCGGAGGCGAGCTTCACCGAGGCGACCGGGGAGCCGTCCAGGCGGCGGCGCAGGGGCGCGCGGGGGCCCGAGGCGGGTGCGAGGCCGTCCGGGAGGTCGACCGGGCCGTGGCCGGGCAGCGCGACGTCGGCGGCGGATTCCTGCCGCTGGGCGGGGCTGATCGGCAGCAGCTTGCGGCGGTCGCGCGGGGTGTGCGAGGCGTGGATGCCGCCGTTCAGGATGGTCTGGAGGCGGTCGGAGATGTCGGCGTAGTCGTCGAAGCCGAGCACTCCGTCGGCCTCGGGCAGCGCCTCGGCGAGCTCCTTGCCGTACCGCTCGGCCATGCAGCCCACCGCCACGACGGCCTGTGTTCTGCCGTGACCCTTGAGGTCGTTGGCTTCGAGCAGGGCGTCTACGGAGTCCTTCTTGGCGGCTTCGACGAAGCCACAGGTGTTGACGACGGCCACGTCCGCGTCCTCGGCGTCCTGCACGAGTTGCCAGCCGTCCGCCTCCAAGCGGCCTGCGAGCTCCTCCGAGTCCACCTCGTTACGGGCGCAGCCAAGAGTGACGAGTGCGACGGTACGGCGTTCAGGCATGGGCTCAAGACTACTTCGTCCCACTGACACCCCACGTCGAAGGGGTTGGCCGATCTTGGCCAACCCCTTGAACAACCACCCCGTCGGACCGATCAGCCGACCTCGGGGTCGCCCTTCGTGTACGTGAGGCGCTCCACCGCTCCGGGCTGGAAGTCGTCCTCGATCTTCTTGCCGTTGACGTAGAGCTGGATCGCACCGGCGTCGCCGAGGATCAGGTTGACCTTCGAGCTGTCCTGGAAGGTCTTGGACTCGCCCTTCTTGAGGAGTCCGTCGAAGAGCATCCGGCCGTTGTGGTCCTTGGCGGAGATCCAGCTGCGGCCGTCGACCGCACTCACCTGGACCGTCACCTTGTCCTGCGGCGCGGCGGCGATGGCGCTGTCGGAGGGGTCGGACTTGGGCGTGGCCGAGTCCGGGTTCGAGGGCTTGGGCGCGGCGGACTTGCTGGTGCTGGGCGTGGCTCCCTGGGTGACCTGCGACGCGGCGTCGGTGTCGCCGTCGCCGCCCTTGAAGGCCGTGAACCCGACGAAGCCGACCACGGCGACGATCGCGGCGACCATGGCCGCGGTCCAGTTGGGTCCCCGCCGCTCGGGACGGATACGTTCCGCCTCGAAGAGGGGCGCCGCCGGCGTCGGGGCCGGGCGTCCGCCGTGATCGTCGTCGTAGCGCGCGAGGAGCGGTGCGGGATCGATGTGGACGGCCCTGGCGAGGGTCCTGATGTGCCCGCGGGCGTAGACGTCCCCGCCGCAGGGCGTGAAGTCGTCGGCCTCGATGGCGTGCACGATGGCGATGCGGACCCGGGTGGCACTGCTGACGTCGTCGACGGTCAGCCCGGCGGCGATACGTGCCTGCTGCAGGGCTCGGCCGACGGAAGGGCGGGCTTCTTCCTCATGACCGTCTGAGGAACGACCGTCTTCGAACGGACGCTCGTCTTCAGGGGAGTTGCCGATGGACACGGGGGCGCCTTTCGAGCGTGTAGCCGCCTGTGCTGGAAATTCAGTCTAGGGGGGGTACCGAAGGGTGGGGCAACCGGGCGGTGGGACTTTGTACGCCATCGGTATGGCCGGACAGCCCGATGGCGAGCCAGACACGGACCCCATGGTGGGAGCCCCATCTGTCTTCTCGCTCAACTTGACGTACGGCAAAGGGAAACGGTTGCCCGACGATCTCTAACGGGTGGATCACGGTCGCATCCTTTCGGCGGACGCCTACCCTTCAGACTCCCCGCGGATCACCGCGAGCACGCCGTCCAGCTCGTCAGCCTTCACAAGAACGTCACGGGCCTTGGATCCCTCGCTGGGTCCGACGATGCCCCGGGACTCCATGAGGTCCATGAGCCGCCCGGCCTTGGCGAAGCCGACGCGCAGTTTGCGCTGGAGCATCGAGGTGGACCCGAACTGCGTGGACACGACCAGCTCGGCCGCCTGGCACAGCAGGTCGAGGTCGTCGCCGATCTCCTCGTCGATCTCCTTCTTCTGCTTGCTGCCCACGGTGACGTCGTCCCGGAAGACGGGTGCCATCTGGTCCTTGCAGTGCTGGACGATCAGCGCGACCTCGCCCTCGGTGACGAAGGCGCCCTGCATACGGGTCGGCTTGTTCGCCCCCATCGGCAGGAACAGCCCGTCGCCCTTGCCGATCAGTTTCTCGGCGCCGGGCTGGTCGAGGATGACCCGGGAGTCGGCGAGCGAGGAGGTGGCGAACGCGAGCCTGGAGGGCACATTCGCCTTGATCAGACCGGTGACGACGTCCACGGACGGCCGCTGCGTCGCGAGGACGAGGTGGATGCCGGCCGCGCGCGCGAGCTGCGTGATGCGCACGATCGAGTCCTCGACGTCCCGCGGCGCGACCATCATCAGGTCGGCGAGCTCGTCGACGATCACCAGGAGATACGGATAGGTCTTCAGCTCCCGCTCGCTGCCCTCGGGCGTCTTCAGCTTGCCGTCGCGGATGGCCTGGTTGAAGTCGTCGATGTGCCGGTACCCGAAGGCCGCGAGGTCGTCATACCTGAGGTCCATCTCGCGTACGACCCACTGGAGCGCCTCGGCGGCCCTCTTCGGGTTGGTGATGATCGGCGTGATCAGGTGCGGGATGCCTTCGTAGGCGGTCAGTTCGACGCGCTTGGGGTCGACGAGGACCATGCGCACGTCCTCGGGGGTCGCGCGCACCATGACGGAGGTGATCAGGCAGTTGATGCACGACGATTTACCGGAACCGGTGGCTCCGGCGACCAGTACGTGCGGCATCTTCGCCAGGTTGGCCATCACATAGCCGCCCTCGACGTCCTTGCCGAGCGCCACCAGCATCGGGTGGTCGTCCTCGGCCGCGTCCGCGAGACGCAGTACGTCACCGAGGTTGACCATCTCGCGGTCGGTGTTCGGGATCTCGATGCCGACCGCGGACTTGCCGGGGATCGGGCTGATGATCCGCACATCGGGGCTGGCGACGGCGTAGGCGATGTTCTTGGTGAGGGCGGTGATCCGCTCGACCTTGACGGCGGGGCCCAGCTCGACCTCGTAGCGCGTGACCGTCGGCCCGCGCGTGAAGCCGGTGACCGAGGCGTCGACCTTGAACTCCATGAAGACGTTCTGGAGCGAGGCGACGACGATGTCGTTGGCGGCGCTGCGCGTCTTGCCGGGGCCGCCGCGCTCCAGGAGGTCGAGCGACGGCAGCGAGTACGTGATGTCGCCGGCCAGCTGAAGCTGCTCGGCCCGCGGCGGCAGGTCCCGCATCTCCTCCGGGGGCGCCTTGGTCAGATCCGCTACGACGCGCTCGACCGGCTCGGGCTTGAGCTTCTCCTGCCTGGGGCGCGCGGCGGGGGCCGGGACGGGCGTCGGGGTGGTGTCCTCGCGGTCTCCCCCGACCCGTACGCCCTGCGTGAGGTCGGCGACGATCGGCGAGGGCGGCATGCCGTGCAGGACGGCCCCGTCGAGCGCCGCTGCGGCGGCCGCCGCGACGTCCACGGCGTCCATGGGGCGGCGCATGTCGGGCTGGGGCACGGCGGAGCGCCGGGGGCGGCTCCGGCGCTTGGAGAGGGCGTCCTGCTCGGCGCTGTCCGGGTCGTAGGCCTCGGGGGCGCTCCCGCGCGGGCGGGAGCGCGCGGGCAGCGCCTCGCGCCACTGCTCGTCGTAGCGCTCGTCGTCCTCGCCGAACTCGTCCGCGTCGTCGTAGTCGTGGACGATGCCCAGCTTCACCCCGAGCAGCCGCAGGCGCTGCGGGATGGCGTTGACGGGCGTGGCGGTGACGACCAGCAGCCCGAAGACGGTGAGCAGCACGAGCAGGGGTACGGCGAGGACCTCACCCATGGTGTACGTCAGCGGGGTCGCCACACCCCAGCCGATGAGCCCGCCGGCGTCCCTTATGGCCTGCATTCCGTCGCTGCGCGCGGGCGCGCCGCAGGCGATGTGGACCTGGCCGAGCACGCCGATGACGAGCGCGGACAGGCCGATCACGATGCGGCCGTTGGCCTCGGGCTTCTCGGGGTGCCGGATGAAGCGCACGGCGATCACCGCGAGCAGTATCGGCACGAGCAGGTCGAGGCGGCCGAACGCGCCGGTCACCAGGATCTCGACGAGGTCGCCGACCGGGCCGCGCAGATCGGCCCAGGTACCGGCCGCGACGATCAGCGCGAGGCCGAACAGCAGCAGCGCGACACCGTCCTTGCGGTGGGCCGGGTCCAGGTTCTTCGCACCCTGCCCTATGCCGCGGAACACCGCGCCGACGGCGTGCGCCGTGCCGAGCCAGACGGCGCGCACGAGCTTGACGATGCCCCCGGTGGGGCTGGGCGCCGGCTTGGGCGCGGGGCGTGCGGTCTTCTTGGCGACCGCCTTCTTCGCGGGGGCCCTTTTCGCAGCGGCCTTCTTCGCCGGAGCCTTCGCCGGAGCAGCCCTCTTGGCGGGCTGCTTCTTGGCTGCGGAGGGACGTGAGGCCATAGGTGTGAGGTTACCTGTGGAGACGGCGGCGGACACGTGTGCCCACTGCTTCACCCGTTCGTGTCGCCCGTACGAGACCGGGAACTGACGTCCGTTCACGCACAACTGCGCCCGTGGCGGACGTCAGTTCTGCGACGGGACCGAAGGTGCTCCACTGCCCGTACCCGGCTCCAGGGCGTCGAGTGCCCTGCGCAGCCCGGTGAGTTTGCGTTCGAGATGAGCAGCGGTCGCTACGGCCGCCGCGTCCGCCGACTCGTCGTCGAGCTGCTTGGACAGCGCCTCCGCCTGCTCCTCGACGGCCGCGAGCCGCGCCGACAGCTCGGCGAGCAGTCCGGCCGGTTCCTTGGCCGCCCCGACCGCGGGCTTGCCGTCCAACTGGAGCCGCAGCAGGGCCGCCTGCTCCCGAAGCTGGCAGTTCTTCATGTAGAGCTCGACGAAGACCGAGACCTTCGCGCGCAGCACCCATGGGTCGAACGGCTTGGAGATGTAGTCGACCGCGCCCGCCGCGTAACCCCGGAAGGTGTGGTGCGGGCCGTGGTTGATCGCGGTGAGGAAGATGATCGGGATGTCCCGGGTCCGCTCCCGTCGCTTGATGTGCGCGGCGGTTTCGAAACCGTCCATGCCCGGCATCTGGACGTCCAGCAGAATGACCGCGAAGTCGTCCGTCAGCAGTGCTTTGAGCGCTTCCTCCCCGGACGATGCCCGAACCAGTGTCTGATCGAGCGCAGAGAGGATGGCCTCCAGCGCCAGCAGATTCTCCGGCCGGTCATCGACCAGGAGGATCTTGGCCTTCTGCACCATGGCCCGCCCTCCTCGCCCCGGATGTGCACCGGGCGCCGCCCCAGGGGACGACTCTCTTGCGCCGTCCGTCCTTGTGCCGGTCATGGTAGCCGCACCCCGCCCGTCGCCACACCCTGTCACCGTGATGTCACTGTGCACGTAGCAGAAACGCGGCGGGAGACCAGAAGGTTCCCCGAATCCCGCACTTCTACACGGCTCCGGCCACCCTGAGTCAGCAACTCCGTGTGGCCATCGAACGTTCCCCGCACCGTTCCCACGGCTTTTTCGTCAAGTCCGCTCGTTTCCTTCACTCCGCGCGCATCCACTGCTCCATCACCGACAGCAGATGATCGGGATCGACCGGCTTGGTGACGTAGTCCGAGGCACCGGACTCGATCGCCTTCTCCCGGTCGCCCTTCATCGCCTTCGCGGTCAGCGCGATGATCGGGAGCCCGGCGAACTGCGGCATCCTGCGGATCGCCGACGTCGTCGCGTATCCGTCCATCTCGGGCATCATGATGTCCATCAGAACGACCGTCACATCGTCGTGCTGCTCCAGGACCTCGATGCCCTCGCGGCCGTTCTCCGCGTACAGCACGGACAGCCCGTGCTGCTCCAGGACGCTGGTCAGCGCGAAGACGTTGCGGATGTCGTCGTCGACGATCAGCACCTTCTCCCCGCCGAACCGGATGCCCTTGCGTGACGGCGGCGCCACCTCCGGGGCCGCCCACTGGTCCCGTACGGTCGGCCCCAGTTGGGCGGACTCGACGGCCCGGCGACGACGCCTGAAGAGCGCGGCGGCACCGTTCTGCGTCTCGTGGTACGACTTCACCTCGGCCGGCGTCTCGATGCCCACCTCGCTCCGCTCCGTCAGCTCGGCGAGCTCCGCCGCGGACACCACCAGGTCGCCCGCCTCCAGCGCGGGCAGCTGCTGGTAGCCCTGCGGGGGCAGTTCGCTCGGGTGCAGCGGCAAATACAGCGTGAACGTCGAACCGCGCCCCGGTTCGCTCTGCGCGTGGATCTCACCGCCGAGCAGCTGCGCGATCTCCCGGGAGATCGACAACCCGAGGCCCGTACCGCCGTACTTGCGACTGGTCGTACCGTCCGCCTGCTTGAACGCCTCGAAGATCACCCGCATCTTGCTGCCCGCGATCCCGATCCCGGTGTCGGTCACCGAGAACGCGATCAGACCGGCGTCCGCGTCCCGCAGCGAACCGGCCTCCAGGAGCTGCTCCCGGATCGCCACCGGCACATCCGCGCCAGCCGGCCGGATGACCAGCTCGACCGCCCCGGAGTCGGTGAACTTCACAGCGTTGGACAGCAGGTTGCGCAGCACCTGGAGCAGCCGCTGCTCGTCGGTGTGCAGTGTGGCGGGCAGTTCCGGCGACACCCGTACGGAGAGGTCGAGGCCCTTCTCCGCGGTCAGCGGGCGGAAAGTGGCCTCTACGTAGTCGACGAGTTGGACGAGCGCGATCCGCGTCGGGGAGACGTCCATCTTGCCCGCCTCGACCTTCGACAGGTCCAGGATGTCGTTGATCAGCTGGAGCAGGTCGGACCCCGCGCCGTGGATCGTCTCGGCGAACTCGACCTGCTTCGGGGAGAGGTTCCCCTCCGCGTTGTCGGCGAGCAACTTGGCCAGGATCAGCAGCGAGTTGAGCGGTGTGCGCAGCTCGTGCGACATGTTGGCGAGGAACTCGCTCTTGTAGCGCATCGACACCGCGAGCTGCTCGGCGCGCTCCTCCAGGACCTGCCGCGCCTCCTCGATCTCGGTGTTCTTGACCTCGATGTCGCGGTTCTGCTGGGCCAACAGCTCGGCCTTCTCCTCCAGTTCGGCGTTGGACGACTGGAGTGCCTTCTGTCGGTTCTCCAACTCGGCCGACCGCTCCCGGAGTTGCTCGGTCAGCTCCTGCGACTGCTTCAGCAGCACCTCCGTCTTGGTGTTGACGGAGATGGTGTTGACGCTGGTCGCGATCATCTCGGCGATCTGGTTGAGGAAGTCCTTCTGGATGTGCGTGAAGGGCGTGAAGGAGGCCAGCTCGATGATGCCGAGCACCTTCCCCTCGAACAGCACCGGCAGCACGATCACCTGCGCGGGCGGCGCCTCCCCGAGCCCCGAGGAGATCTTCAGGTAGCCGCTGGGCGCGTTCTCCACGAGGATCGTGCGCCGCTCCTGGGCGGCCGTCCCGATCAGCGCCTCACCGGGCCTGAACGAGGTCGGCATGGACCCCATGGAGTAGCCGTACGACCCGAGCATGCGCAGTTCGTACGCCTCCTCGCCCTCGACGTCCGCAAGCGGCAGTGCGAGGAAGAACGCGCCGTGCTGCGCGGAGACCACCGGCGTCAGCTCGCTCATGATCAGCGAGGCGACGTCGTCCAGGTCGCGGCGGCCCTGCATGAGCGCGGAGATGCGGGCGAGGTTGCCCTTGAGCCAGTCCTGCTCCTTGTTGGCGATCGTGGTGTCACGCAGGTTGGCGATCATCTTGTTGATGTAGTCCTGCAGTTCCTGGATCTCGCCGGCCGCGTCGACGTCGATCTTCAGGTTCAGGTCGCCCCGGGTCACCGCGGTCGCCACGCGCGCGATGGCACGCACCTGGCGGGTCAGGTTCCCGGCCATCTCGTTCACCGACTCGGTGAGGTCGCGCCAGGTGCCGTCGACGTCACGCACGCGTGCCTGGCCGCCGAGCTGGCCCTCCGTGCCCACCTCGCGGGCGACCCGGGTGACCTCCTCGGCGAAACTGGACAGCTGGTCGACCATCGTGTTGATCGTCGTCTTCAGTTCGAGGATCTCGCCGCGGGCGTCGATGTCGATCTTCTTGGTCAGGTCACCCTTGGCGATGGCCGTGGTGACCATCGCGATGTTGCGCACCTGACCGGTCAGGTTGGACGCCATCCCGTTCACGGACTCGGTGAGGTCCTTCCACGTGCCGGCCACACCGGGCACGCGCGCCTGACCGCCGAGGATGCCGTCCGTGCCCACCTCGCGGGCCACCTTGGTGACCTGGTCGGCGAACGAACTCAGCGTCTTCACCATGGTGTTGAAGGTGTCCGCGAGCTGCGCGACCTCGCCGCGCGCCTCGATCGTCACCGTCCGCGTCAGGTCGCCGTTGGCGACGGCCGCCGCGACCTGGGAGATGTTCCGCACCTGCATGGTCAGGTTGTTGGCCATCAGGTTGACGTTGCCGCTGAGGTCCTTCCAGATGCCCGTGACACCCGGTACGTGCGCCTGCCCGCCCAGGATGCCCTCGGTGCCCACCTCGCGGGCCACCCGGGTCACCTGCTCGGCGAACGACGACAGCTGGTCGACCATCGTGTTGACCGTCGTGACGAGTTCGAGGATCTCGCCCTTGGCATCGACGGTGATCTTCTTGGAGAGGTCGCCCTTGGCCACTGCGGTCGTGACCTCGGCGATCTGGCGCACCTGGATGGTCAGGTTGTTCGCCATGAAGTTCACCGACTGGGTGAGGTCCTTCCAGGTGCCGGAGACACCCTGCACCTCGGCCTGACCGCCCAACTGCCCCTCGGTGCCAACCTCGCGGGCCACACGCGTGACCTCCTCGGCGAACGAGGACAGCTGGTCGACCATCGTGTTCAGGGTGTTCTTCAGCTCCAGGATCTCCCCGCGCGCGTCCACGGTGATCTTCTGGGACAGGTCACCCCGGGCCACCGCGGTCGCGACCTGCGCGATGTTACGGACCTGGGCGGTGAGGTTGCCGGCCATGCCGTTCACCGAGTCGGTCAGGTCGCGCCACACACCGGCGACGCCGGGCACCTGCGCCTGCCCGCCCAGGCGGCCCTCCGTGCCCACCTCGCGGGCCACCCGGGTCACCTGGTCCGCGAAGGCGGAGAGCTGGTCGACCATCGTGTTGATGGTGTTCTTCAGCTCCAGGATCTCCCCGCGCGCGTCCACGTCGATCTTCTGGGACAGGTCGCCCTGGGCCACCGCCGTGGTCACCTGGGCGATGTTGCGCACCTGGGAGGTCAGGTTCCCGGCCATCGAGTTGACGGAGTCGGTGAGTTCCTTCCAGGTGCCCGAGACGCCGTCCACGCGCGCCTGACCGCCCAGCCGACCCTCGGTGCCCACGTCACGGGCCATCCGGGTCACCTGGTCGGCGAACGACGACAGTTGATCGACCATCGTGTTGACGGTGTTCTTCAACTGAAGCATCTCGCCGGACACGTCGACGGTGACCTTCTGCGACAGATCGCCGTTGGCCACGGCCGTCGTCACCTGCGCGATGTTCCTCACCTGTCCGGTGAGGTTGCGGAACGCCGTGTTGACGGAGTCCGTCAGGTCCTTCCACGTTCCGGCCGCGCCCGGCACCTGTGCCTGGCCGCCCAGTTCACCCTCGACACCGATCTCGCGCGCCACGCGCGTGACCTCGGCACCGAACGAGGACAGCTGGTCGACCATCCCGTTGACGGTGTTCTTCAGTTCCAGCATCTCGCCGGCCACGTTCACGGTGACCTTCTGGGACAGGTCACCGCTCGCCACAGCGGTCGTCACGGCGGCGATGTCCCGCACCTGGATCGTCAGGTTCCGGAAGACCGTGTTCACCGAGTCGGTGAGGTCCTTCCACGTCCCCGCCGCACCCGGCACGTTCGCCTGCCCGCCGAGCTGCCCCTCGGCCCCGACCTCGTTGGCCACGCGCGTGACCTCGTCCGCGAACGTACGCAGCGTCTCGGTCATCTGGTTGATCGTCTCGGCGAGCTGGGCGACCTCGCCCCGCGCGGAGACGGTCACCTTCTGCGACAGGTCACCGTTGGCCACAGCCGTCGTCACCTGGGCGATCCCGCGCACCTGGGCCGTCAGGTTGCCGGCCATGATGTTCACCGAGTCGGTGAGGTCCTTCCAGACCCCGGCCACGCCCGGCACCTGTGCCTGGCCGCCCAGCTCGCCCTCGGTGCCCACCTCACGGGCGACCCGCGTCACCTCGGAGGAGAACGACGACAGCTGGTCCACCATCGTGTTGACGGTGTTCTTGAGCTCCAGCATCTCGCCGGCGACATGGACCGTGACCTTCCGCGACAGGTCACCCTTGGCGACCGCCGTGGTCACCAGCGCGATGTCCCGCACCTGGGCCGTCAGCCGGTACGCCATCGTATTGACCGACTCCGTGAGGTCCTTCCACGAGCCGGACATGCCACGCACGCGTGCCTGCCCGCCCAGCTTGCCCTCGGTGCCCACCTCGCTGGCCACACGCGTGACCTCGTCGGTGAACGTCGACAGCTGGTCGACCAGGTTGTTGACGGTCCGCCCGACCTTCAGGAACTCCCCGCGCAACGGATGCCCGGTCCCGTCCGGCGCCTGCGTCCGCAGCTCCATGCGCGGCGACAGATCACCCTCGGCCACCGCGGACAGCACCCGTCCGACCTCGGAGACGGGCCGTACGAGGTCGTCCACGAGCGCGTTGGAGGCATCGATGGCCGAGGCCCAGGAACCCTCGCAGGCGCCCGTCTCCAGCCTCTCCGTGAGCTTTCCCTCACGGCCCACCATCCGCCGCACCCGGGACAGCTCTCCCGTGAGATGCAGATTGCGGTCGGCCACCTCGTTGAACACGGCGGCGATCTCCGACATCACGCCGTCGCCGGACACCGTGAGCCGCTTGCGGAAGTTCCCGTCCCGCATGGAGACCAGGGCCGTCAGCAGCCGGTCCAAGGAGGCGGCGTCCACCTCCGTGGTCCCATTGCGCGGTTTGCGCTGGTTCTTCGGGGACTGTCCGCCTTTCGCGCGCGTCTTGGTGGCCCGCGTCGCTGCGCCAGACTCCACTGTGTCCCTCCCGCAGGGGTCGACCGTTACTGCTGTGCTCGGCTGCTACTGCTCGGCGTATCAGCTACCGCCGCGTATCTCTGCCCGGTTTACCGGGCTTCAACAGGGCCCGGCGCCCTCCGTACCCAGAAGACACCCAGCCTGCCCGGACCTTCACCAGAATCCTGCCCAGTGTTTCACCCTGCCTGAACCAGGCCATAACAGTTCGGCAGCTTCGCACACGGTCCGCACACCCTGAGGACGGAAACACTGCGGACCGGCATCCGCATGGACGGTGAAGGTAAGTAACCTTGCATGCGGCTGTCCAGCCGCGCCGGTTCCGTCCGGCCTGGGCGGTGGCACGAGCACGAGCGGGCAGGCATCGGAGGGGCACCGCACCATGACCACCGGACTGCATCCTGGGGGAACGCCCCAGGATCCCCCGCCGACCGGAAACCAGCCGGTGCCCCGGCAGGCGCCGATCGGCCATGGTGACCTGCCCGCCGACAACAGGCCGAGGAGTTCTGTGATCACCGCGCGCGCGGCCGCCAGCTTCGACCCCGTCGGACGATCGGTCGCCACCGCGCGGTCCTTCGTCCGCGACACCCTCCAGGGCTGGGGCTTCGCCGACATCGTCGACGACGCCGTGGTCCTCACCAGCGAGCTGGTGACCAACGCCGTCGTCCACGCGGGCACGGCCGCGGATGTGCTCTGTCTACGGAGTGACGACGGCGCGAGGATCGAGGTCGCCGACCACTACCCGGAGCGCGAGATCCCCCTCCAGGGGGCCGCGATCAGCATGAGCAGCCCCGACCGCGAGGGCGGCCGCGGCCTCCAGCTGTGCGCGGCCCTGGCCAGCCGCTGGGGTGTCGACTACACCCCCACGAAGAAGCTGGTCTGGTTCCAACTCGACCTCCCCGCACGCCCGGTGGGCACCCGCGCGGCCGGCCCGTCCCTGCCGGCCGCCCTGCTCCCCCTCGCCGACGGCAGGGTCCGCGTCGCGGTCGTCCAGATCGACCGTACGGGCTCCATCGCGTCCTGGAACGAGGACGCCGAGGAACTCTTCGGCTACGCCGCCGAGCAGGTCACCGGCAAGCCCCTCACCGACCTCGCCGCCTGGCCGCACACCCCGGGCACCAGCACCGGCATCGCCGAGGCCCTCCGCCTCTCCCGCTGGGAGGGCACCTACGGCGTCCGCGGCGCCGACGGCCGCGTGACCCCGGTCTACGCCTCCCACCTCCGCGTCCGCGACACGGACGGCGAGCCGTCAACCGTGTGCCTCCTGGTGAGGGACCACGAACGCGCGGTTCTGCAGACCCCGTTGCGCGGCCCCGCCCCCGACGCGGCGTCCACCCCGGACGGCCAGAACACCGACCCCTTCGAGGTGTTCATCGGCTCCCCCGCGCCGGACGACCTCGACGGTCTCCTCCAGCGCACGGTCGAGCGCGCCCGCGACATGCTCGACGGCGACTCCGCCTTCCTGCTCCTCGCGACCGACGACGAAACGGAGTTGGAGGTCCGCGCCTCCACGGGCCTGCCCTCCGCCCGCCAGCGCTTCGCGCGCGTGCCCGTCGAGGCCGGCCCCGGCCGCTACGGCTCCGCGCGCATGCCGGCCGTCCACGAGGACCTCCAAGCTGTCCCGGGCGCCGTGCCGCTCCTCAGCGGCACCGGAATGCGCTCGGTCGTCACGGTCCCCCTGAAGGTCGAGGGCCGCCTCACCGGCTCCCTCGGAGTGGCAGCCGAAGGCCCCAACAAATACTCGAACGAAGAAGCCCTGCGCCTCCAATTCGCCGCCGACCGCATCGCGTTGGCGGTCGAATCGGCCCGCCTGGGCGAACTGGAACGCCTGCGCCGCGGCTCGCTCAGCTTCCTGGTCGAGGCCTCCGACCTCCTCGCGGGCACCCTCGACCGTGATCAAACCCTGGCCCTGATGGCCCAGATGACCGTCCCGACCCTCGCGACCTGGTGCGCGGTCTACACGATCGCCGACCAGTCCTCGGACCCGTACCTCAGTTACGTCCTGCACGAGGACGAGGAACTCATCGACGGCATCAAGTCGTTGCTCTCGAAGATCGCCCCTCCGGACCCGGTCCCCACCCCCGGCGCCCGCGTCTGGGCCGCCCCCGCCGAGGCGGCCCACCAGGCCGCCCTGCGCACCTCCATGCGCAGCCTCGGCCTCGGCGAACCGACCCGCCGCGTCAGCTCGGGCATCGGCCCAACTCTCGCTACGGCCTCGGCAGTCGGCGGCGAGACAGTCGTCCTCCCCTTGGTCGCCCGCAACCGCGTCATCGGCATGCTGACCCTCGGCAAGCCCACCGACGAACACTTCCGCCAGGAAATCCTGGAACTGGCCGAGGACTTGAGCCGCCGGGCCGCCCTCGCCCTCGACAACGCCCGCCTGTACTCGGAGCGCACGGCCATCAGCCAGTCCCTCCAGCGCAGCCTCCTGCCCCCCGACCTCCCGCACATCGAGGGCGTCGAGGTCGAGGTCATCTACCGCGCGGCCGGCGAGGGCAACGAAGTGGGCGGCGACTTCTACGACCTCTTCCCCATCCGCGACGGTGTCTACGGCTTCGCCATCGGCGACGTCTGCGGCACCGGACCCGAAGCGGCCGCGGTCACCGGCCTGGCCCGCCACGCCCTCCGCCTGCTCGCCAGAGAGGGCTTCGGCGGCCCCGCGGTCCTGGAGCGCCTCAACTCCGCGATCCTCGACGAGGGCGCCCGCAGCCGCTTCCTGACCCTCCTCTACGGCGAGTTGTGGCCCCAGGAGGACGGCAGCGCCAAACTGAAAGTGGTCTGCGCCGGCCACCCGCTCCCGCTCCGCCTCCGCCAGGACGGCACGGTCGAACCGGCCGCCGAACCCCAGCCCCTCCTCGGCGTCATGGACGACCTAGAGCTCTACGAGCAGACGGTCACCCTCGACCCCGGCGACGTCCTCCTGTGCGTCACGGACGGCGTCACGGAACGCCGCGAGGGCACCCGCATGCTCGGCGACGACGGCCTCACCGACGTCCTCACGACCTGCACGGGCCTCACGGCCGGCGCGGTCGCGGCCCGCGTCATGCGCGCGGTCGAACGCTTCGCATCAGACGCCCCGTCCGACGACATGGCCATCCTGGCGATGCGCGTCCCGGGCCTCCAGAAGGACTGACCCCGAACACGCAGAAGGCCCCGCCCAATTGGGCGGGGCCTTCTGATGTCCGGAGCCCTCTAACGGAATCGAACCGTTGACCTTCTCCTTACCATGGAGACGCTCTACCGACTGAGCTAAGAGGGCCTGTCGCTTTCCCGAGGTTTCCCTCGCGGCGACGAAAAGAATCATACCCCGAACAGGCCCGTGCGCCCAACCACCGCTGCCCGACCCCGACTCGATCAGAAAGCGGGCTGCAGCAGTCCCCCGAGCGCGTTGCACGCAGAAACGATCCGCTGCATCTCCCGCTTCGTCAACGAGGCGTCCACCGGCAGCGCGAGCGTCTCGTCCGCGGCCCGCTCGGTCTCCGGCAGAGCCACACACCGCCGGTACTCAGGCAACCGGTGCACAGGCGTCTTCACCGGCACCCGGCACTCAACTCCCCTACCACGCACGGCCCGAGCGAAGGCGTCACGATCTGGCCGCCCGTTCCCCGGCACCCGCACGACGTACTGCTGGTAGGTGTGCCCGTCCCCACCATCGGGCGTCCGCACCCCGCGCAACTTCGCATCAAGATAGGCAGCCCGCTCCCGCCGCTGAGCGACTTCGTCGTACGGCGCCTCGGACTCCCCCTGCTGCAACACCAGCAGCCCATGCCGCTGCCCGACCCCGAGCAACCGCCCGACATCAGCAGACCGACCGAATCGATGTACGACAACTATCGCCGCGGTACGCGGAGTTACGACCGCTTCGACAGCAGACGCGTCGAGACAGTAGGTCACCGGATCTATGTCGGCGAACACCGGCAGCCCACCCGCCAGAGTGACGGCCTCGGCGACTTCCACGTTCCCGAACGCCGACACGACGACCTCGTCACCGAGTCCGACGCCCGCGGCCCTGAGCATTGCAGCAGTACCCATGCTCGGATGGTGATTGCGCAACGTGAACTTCAAGTGACGCACAACAAAAAAGGGTTGGACCCCGAACCGAAGTTCAGGATCCAACCCTTTCAATATTTGTTCGGCGGCGTCCTACTCTCCCACAGGGTCCCCCCTGCAGTACCATCGGCGCTGTAAGGCTTAGCTTCCGGGTTCGGAATGTAACCGGGCGTTTCCCTCACGCTATGACCACCGAAACACTATGAAACAGACAACCGCACCATCACCGTGACCATGGCAATGGGGTTGTTCGTGGTTTCAGAACCAACACAGTGGACGCGAGCAACTGAGGACAAGCCCTCGGCCTATTAGTACCGGTCACCTCCAGCGGTTACCCGCCTTCCAGATCCGGCCTATCAACCCAGTCGTCTACTGGGAGCCTTAACCCCTCAAGGGGGTGGGAACACTCATCTCGAAGCAGGCTTCCCGCTTAGATGCTTTCAGCGGTTATCCCTCCCGAACGTAGCCAACCAGCCATGCCCTTGGCAGAACAACTGGCACACCAGAGGTTCGTCCGTCCCGGTCCTCTCGTACTAGGGACAGCCCTTCTCAATGTTCCTGCGCGCGCAGCGGATAGGGACCGAACTGTCTCACGACGTTCTAAACCCAGCTCGCGTACCGCTTTAATGGGCGAACAGCCCAACCCTTGGGACCGACTCCAGCCCCAGGATGCGACGAGCCGACATCGAGGTGCCAAACCATCCCGTCGATATGGACTCTTGGGGAAGATCAGCCTGTTATCCCCGGGGTACCTTTTATCCGTTGAGCGACGGCGCTTCCACAAGCCACCGCCGGATCACTAGTCCCGACTTTCGTCCCTGCTCGACCCGTCGGTCTCACAGTCAAGCTCCCTTGTGCACTTACACTCAACACCTGATTGCCAACCAGGCTGAGGGAACCTTTGGGCGCCTCCGTTACTCTTTAGGAGGCAACCGCCCCAGTTAAACTACCCATCAGACACTGTCCCTGATCCGGATCACGGACCCAGGTTAGACATCCAGCACGACCAGACTGGTATTTCAACGACGACTCCCCCTGAACTGGCGTCCAGAGTTCACAGTCTCCCAGCTATCCTACACAAGCCGAACCGAACACCAATATCAAACTGTAGTAAAGGTCCCGGGGTCTTTCCGTCCTGCTGCGCGAAACGAGCATCTTTACTCGTAGTGCAATTTCACCGGGCCTATGGTTGAGACAGTCGAGAAGTCGTTACGCCATTCGTGCAGGTCGGAACTTACCCGACAAGGAATTTCGCTACCTTAGGATGGTTATAGTTACCACCGCCGTTTACTGGCGCTTAAGTTCTCAGCTTCGCCACCCCGAAGAGTGACTAACCGGTCCCCTTAACGTTCCAGCACCGGGCAGGCGTCAGTCCGTATACATCGCCTTACGGCTTCGCACGGACCTGTGTTTTTAGTAAACAGTCGCTTCTCGCTGGTCTCTGCGGCCACCCCCAGCTCACGGAGTAAATCCGATCACCAGTGATGGCCCCCCTTCTCCCGAAGTTACGGGGGCATTTTGCCGAGTTCCTTAACCATAGTTCACCCGAACGCCTCGGTATTCTCTACCTGACCACCTGAGTCGGTTTAGGGTACGGGCCGCCATGAAACTCGCTAGAGGCTTTTCTCGACAGCATAGGATCATCCACTTCACCACAATCGGCTCGGCATCAGGTCTCAGACTATGTGTGATCCGGATTTGCCTAGACCACGTCCTACACCCTTACCCCGGGACAACCACCGCCCGGGATGGACTACCTTCCTGCGTCACCCCATCACTCACCTACTAACCGCTTGGGCCGGCGGCTCCACCACTTTCCATTCCCCGAAGGGTCCGGAACGGCTTCACGGCCTTAGCATCACGATGCTCGATGTTTGACGCTTCACAGCGGGTACCGGAATATCAACCGGTTATCCATCGACTACGCCTGTCGGCCTCGCCTTAGGTCCCGACTTACCCTGGGCAGATCAGCTTGACCCAGGAACCCTTAGTCAATCGGCGCACACGTTTCTCACGTGTGTATCGCTACTCATGCCTGCATTCTCACTCGTGAACCGTCCACCACTAGCTTCCGCTGCAGCTTCACCCGGCACACGACGCTCCCCTACCCATCCCAGCAGGCGTTGGCCCTATTACTGGAATGACACGACTTCGGCGGTACGCTTGAGCCCCGCTACATTGTCGGCGCGGAATCACTAGACCAGTGAGCTATTACGCACTCTTTCAAGGGTGGCTGCTTCTAAGCCAACCTCCTGGTTGTCTCTGCGACTCCACATCCTTTCCCACTTAGCGTACGCTTAGGGGCCTTAGTCGATGCTCTGGGCTGTTTCCCTCTCGACCATGGAGCTTATCCCCCACAGTCTCACTGCCGTGCTCTCACTTACCGGCATTCGGAGTTTGGCTAAGGTCAGTAACCCGGTAGGGCCCATCGCCTATCCAGTGCTCTACCTCCGGCAAGAAACACACGACGCTGCACCTAAATGCATTTCGGGGAGAACCAGCTATCACGGAGTTTGATTGGCCTTTCACCCCTAACCACAGGTCATCCCCCAGGTTTTCAACCCTGGTGGGTTCGGTCCTCCACGAAGTCTTACCTCCGCTTCAACCTGCCCATGGCTAGATCACTCCGCTTCGGGTCTTGAGCGCGCTACTAAATCGCCCTATTCGGACTCGCTTTCGCTACGGCTTCCCCACACGGGTTAACCTCGCAACACACCGCAAACTCGCAGGCTCATTCTTCAAAAGGCACGCAGTCACGACGTTGCATGCAAGCATGCAACGCGACGCTCCCACGGCTTGTAGGCACACGGTTTCAGGTACTATTTCACTCCGCTCCCGCGGTACTTTTCACCATTCCCTCACGGTACTATCCGCTATCGGTCACCAGGGAATATTTAGGCTTAGCGGGTGGTCCCGCCAGATTCACACGGGATTTCTCGGGCCCCGTGCTACTTGGGTGTCTCTCAAACGAGCCGTTGACGTTTCGACTACGGGGGTCTTACCCTCTACGCCGGACCTTTCGCATGTCCTTCGCCTACATCAACGGTTTCTGACTCGTCTCACAGCCGGCAGACTGTGAAAGAGAGATCCCACAACCCCGTACACGCAACCCCTGCCGGGTCTCACACGTATACGGTTTGGCCTCATCCGGTTTCGCTCGCCACTACTCCCGGAATCACGGTTGTTTTCTCTTCCTGCGGGTACTGAGATGTTTCACTTCCCCGCGTTCCCTCCACTTGCCCTATGTGTTCAGGCAAGGGTGACAGCCCATGACGACTGCCGGGTTTCCCCATTCGGAAACCCCCGGATCAAAGCCTGGTTGACGACTCCCCGGGGACTATCGTGGCCTCCCACGTCCTTCATCGGTTCCTGGTGCCAAGGCATCCACCGTGCGCCCTTAAAAACTTGGCCACAGATGCTCGCGTCCACTGTGCAGTTCTCAAACAACGACCAACCACCCATCACCCCCGGCTACCACCGGAGTTCACTGGGGTCGGCACTGAAGGCAGCTTGTTACAGCCGTACCTTCAGACACCCAACAGCGTGCCCGGTGTTCCCGTCACTCGTGGTCAGCTTTCCACGCCCCGAAGAGCAGTACTTGCAGCCCGAGATGAGCGGCGACACCGAATAATCAACGTTCCACCCTTGAGCAACCAGCACCGGACATTCGCCGATGTACTGGCCTCTGACCTCACCCCGAAGGGATCGGTAAGAAGTGCTCCTTAGAAAGGAGGTGATCCAGCCGCACCTTCCGGTACGGCTACCTTGTTACGACTTCGTCCCAATCGCCAGTCCCACCTTCGACAGCTCCCTCCCACAAGGGGTTGGGCCACCGGCTTCGGGTGTTACCGACTTTCGTGACGTGACGGGCGGTGTGTACAAGGCCCGGGAACGTATTCACCGCAGCAATGCTGATCTGCGATTACTAGCAACTCCGACTTCATGGGGTCGAGTTGCAGACCCCAATCCGAACTGAGACCGGCTTTTTGAGATTCGCTCCACCTCACGGTATCGCAGCTCATTGTACCGGCCATTGTAGCACGTGTGCAGCCCAAGACATAAGGGGCATGATGACTTGACGTCGTCCCCACCTTCCTCCGAGTTGACCCCGGCGGTCTCCTGTGAGTCCCCGTCACCCCGAAGGGCACGCTGGCAACACAGGACAAGGGTTGCGCTCGTTGCGGGACTTAACCCAACATCTCACGACACGAGCTGACGACAGCCATGCACCACCTGTACACCGACCACAAGGGGGGCACTATCTCTAATGCTTTCCGGTGTATGTCAAGCCTTGGTAAGGTTCTTCGCGTTGCGTCGAATTAAGCCACATGCTCCGCTGCTTGTGCGGGCCCCCGTCAATTCCTTTGAGTTTTAGCCTTGCGGCCGTACTCCCCAGGCGGGGAACTTAATGCGTTAGCTGCGGCACCGACGACGTGGAATGTCGCCAACACCTAGTTCCCACCGTTTACGGCGTGGACTACCAGGGTATCTAATCCTGTTCGCTCCCCACGCTTTCGCTCCTCAGCGTCAGTAATGGCCCAGAGATCCGCCTTCGCCACCGGTGTTCCTCCTGATATCTGCGCATTTCACCGCTACACCAGGAATTCCGATCTCCCCTACCACACTCTAGCTAGCCCGTATCGAATGCAGACCCGGGGTTAAGCCCCGGGCTTTCACACCCGACGTGACAAGCCGCCTACGAGCTCTTTACGCCCAATAATTCCGGACAACGCTTGCGCCCTACGTATTACCGCGGCTGCTGGCACGTAGTTAGCCGGCGCTTCTTCTGCAGGTACCGTCACTTGCGCTTCTTCCCTGCTGAAAGAGGTTTACAACCCGAAGGCCGTCATCCCTCACGCGGCGTCGCTGCATCAGGCTTTCGCCCATTGTGCAATATTCCCCACTGCTGCCTCCCGTAGGAGTCTGGGCCGTGTCTCAGTCCCAGTGTGGCCGGTCGCCCTCTCAGGCCGGCTACCCGTCGTCGCCTTGGTGAGCCATTACCTCACCAACAAGCTGATAGGCCGCGGGCTCATCCTGCACCGCCGGAGCTTTTAACCCCCACACATGAGTGCAGGAGTATTATCCGGTATTAGACCCCGTTTCCAGGGCTTGTCCCAGAGTGCAGGGCAGATTGCCCACGTGTTACTCACCCGTTCGCCACTAATCCCCACCGAAGTGGTTCATCGTTCGACTTGCATGTGTTAAGCACGCCGCCAGCGTTCGTCCTGAGCCAGGATCAAACTCTCCGTGAATGTTTACCGGTAATCCGGTTCGCATACACGAGAGCGGAACAGTCAGGCGGAATAAGCCCGACCGTTCACAGCGTCCTCGCTGTATGTGTTCTTCAAAGGAACCTCGTCCCAGACATCAGAAGATGAGTGGAGACGGGGTATTAACATATCTGGCGTTGATTTTTGGCACACTGTTGAGTTCTCAAGGAACGGACGCTTCCTTTGTACTCACCCTCTCGGGCTTTCCTCCGGGCTTTTCCCTTCGGTCTTGCGTTTCCGACTCTATCAGACCGTTTCCGGTTCCGATTTCCTCGGTGCTTTCCAGGTTTCCGCTTCCGCGTTTCCCTTTCCGGCGGTTCCGACTTTATCAGAAGTTCTGAGTCGGATTTTCCGGTCCTTCGGGAGTGGCTCCCGTACACGCGAAGTGTCCGGGTTCCCCCTCAGGCGGAGCCGTAAACGTACTGGAGCGGGCCGCCTCGATGCAAATCGAGGCGGCCCGCTCCAGGTTCACGCGTACGAGGGGTCGTACGACTGTCAGACCTCCACGACGACCGGGAGGATCATCGGCCTGCGCCGATAGTTGTCCGAGACCCACTTGCCGAGCGTGCGGCGGATCAGTTGCTGCAGCTGGTGGGGTTCCACCACGCCGTCCTGGGCCGAGCGCTCCAGGACCTCCGTGATCCTGGGGACCACGTCCACGAAGGCGGAGTCCTCGATGCCGGAGCCGCGCGCCTGGATGTGCGGACCGCCCGTGATCTTGCCGGTGGACGAGTCCACGACGACGAAGACCGAGATGATGCCCTCGTCACCCAGGATCCTGCGGTCCTTCAGCGCGGGCTCGCCGACATCGCCGACCGAGAGGCCGTCGACGTAGACGTAACCCGCCTGCACCTTGCCCGAGATCTTCGCCTTGCCCTCGATGAGGTCGACGACCACGCCGTCCTCGGCGATGACGATCCGGTCGTGCGGGACGCCGGTCATGGCGCCCAGTTCGGCGTTGGCCCGTAGGTGGCGCCATTCGCCGTGGACCGGCATCAGGTTCTTCGGGCGGCAGATGTTGTAGAAGTACAGCAGCTCGCCGGCCGAGGCGTGTCCGGAGACGTGGACCTTGGCGTTGCCCTTGTGGACGACGTTGGCGCCCCAGCGGGTGAGGCCGTTGATGACCCGGTAGACCGCGTTCTCGTTGCCCGGGATGAGCGACGAGGCCAGGATCACCGTGTCGCCGGCGACGATGCGGATCTGGTGGTCCCGGTTGGCCATGCGGGACAGGGCCGCCATCGGTTCGCCCTGCGAGCCCGTGCAGACCAGGACGACCTGGCTGTCCGGAAGGTCGTCGAGCGTCTTGACGTCCACCACCAGGCCCGGCGGGACCTTGAGATAGCCGAGGTCACGGGCGATGCCCATGTTGCGGACCATTGAGCGGCCGACGAAGGCGACCCTGCGGCCGTACTCGTGGGCCGTGTCCAGGATCTGCTGGATGCGGTGGACGTGGCTGGCGAAGCTGGCCACGATGATCCGCTTGCGGGCGTTGCCGAAGACCTGTCGCAGGACGTTCGAGATGTCGCGCTCGGGCGGGACGAACCCAGGGACCTCGGCGTTCGTCGAGTCGGCGAGGAGCAGGTCGATGCCCTCCTCGCTCAGCCGTGCGAACGCGTGTAGATCTGTGAGACGGCCGTCCAGCGGGAGCTGGTCCATCTTGAAGTCGCCCGTGTGGACGACCATGCCCGCGGGCGTGCGGATGGCGACCGCGAGCGCGTCCGGGATCGAGTGGTTGACCGCGACGAACTCGCAGTCGAAGGGGCCGATGCGCTCGCGGTGCCCCTCGGCGACCTCGAGCGTGTACGGCCGGATGCGGTGTTCCTGGAGCTTCGCCTCGATGAGTGCGAGGGTCAGCTTGGAGCCGATCAGCGGGATGTCCGCCTTCTCGCGAAGGAGGTAGGGGACACCGCCGATGTGGTCCTCATGGCCATGCGTGAGGACGATGCCGTCGATGTCGTCGAGGCGGTCCCTGATGGACGTGAAGTCCGGCAGGATCAGGTCGATTCCGGGCTGCTCCTCCTCGGGGAAGAGCACGCCGCAGTCGACGATCAGTAGGCGGCCGCCGTATTCGAAGACCGTCATGTTTCGGCCGATTTCCCCGAGGCCGCCGAGTGGGGTGACCCTCAGGCCGCCTTCGGGGAGCTTGGGCGGCGGGGCGAGTTCAGGATGCGGATGACTCAAAAGACTCTCCTACCCATGCGCGCCACGTACCTATGGGCACGTGGCGCGCATGACGTTCGTGCAAATGCAGTTGTCGGATGTGGGGTGCAGGCGCCGAAGCCCTGCGTATTGAGTTGTGAAGTCCGTTGTCAGAGCTGTACCCCGCCGGCGGCAAGATCGATCTTGAGCTGGGCGATCTCCTCGGGCGAGCACTCGACCATCGGTGAGCGCAGCGGTCCGGCGGGCAGTCCCTGGAGGGCGAGCGCGGCCTTGGTGGTCATGACGCCCTGGGTGCGGAACATGCCGGTGTAGACGGGGAGCAGCTTCTGGTGGATCTCGGTGGCCTTCTGGACGTCACCGGAGACGTACGCCTCCACCAGGGTGCGCAGCTCGGGTGTGACCACATGGCCGACGACCGAGACGAAGCCGACCGCGCCCACGGAGAGCAGCGGCAGGTTCAGCATGTCGTCGCCGGAGTACCAGGCCAGGCCGGTCCGGGCGATGGCCCAGCTGGCCCGGCCGAGGTCGCCCTTGGCGTCCTTGTTGGCGACGATCCGCGGGTGCTCGGCGAGCCTGACCAGGGTCTCCGTGCCGATCGGGACACCGCTGCGGCCGGGGATGTCGTAGAGCATGACCGGTAGTTCGGCGGCGTCGGCGACGGCCGTGAAGTGCCGGTAGAGGCCCTCCTGCGGGGGCTTGTTGTAGTACGGCGTGACGACGAGCAGGCCGTGTGCGCCGGTTCGTTCGGCCGTGCGGGCGAGTTCGACGCTGTGGTGGGTGTCGTTGGTGCCGACGCCGGCGACGACGTGGGCGCGGTCGCCGACCGCTTCCAGTACGGCTCGTACGAGATCCGTTTTCTCCGCGTCGCTGGTGGTCGGGGACTCACCGGTGGTGCCGTTGATGACCAGGCCGTCGTTGCCTGCGTCCACCAGGTGGGTAGCGAGCCGCTGAGCGCCGTCGAGGTCGAGTGCGCCGTCCGCCGTGAAGGGCGTGACCATGGCGGTGAGGACCCGCCCGAAGGGGGTCTGCGGAGTGGAGGTCGGAGCCATGGGTAACACGCTACTCGCTGCTCAATGCGGGGTCTGCCCTAGGGGCAGGCGACAAGTCGTGACAAATATGGAGCCCGGCACTGCCTGCTCGGGGGTTCAAGCAGTGCCGGGTCCGTTTGATCAGGCTAGATGAACTTCTCCAAATGCCGCAATACGGACACTTCGTGCGGCCCATCCGTACATGTGTGCCCGACCGGCAAACAGAGGTGCGCTACGGGGCGACACGACCGTTGGCATTGAAGGCGGAGTAGGTCAGCGGCATGAGCTTGGCCCACTGCTCCTCCATCTTCTCGCCGACCATCTCGATCTCCCGCTGCGGGAAGGACGGCACCTTCGCCAGCTCGTGCTGCGTGCGGAGCCCGAGGAAGTGCATCAGCGAGCGCGCGTTGCACGTGGCGTACATCGAGGAGAAGAGGCCCACGGGGAGGACGGCGCGAGCTACTTCGCGGGCTACGCCCTGCGCGAGCATCTCCTGGTACGCCCCGTACGCCTGACGGTACGACTCCTCCATGGCCTGCCCCACGAAGTCGTGCTGCTCCGAGGTGCCCTCGACGAACACGTACTTGCCGGGCCGTCCCTGCTGCACCAGCTTGCGCGACGTGTCCGGCACGTAGAACACGGGCTGCAGCTCCCTGTAGCGTCCCGACTCCTCGTTGTAGGACCAGCCCACCCGGTGCCGCATGAACTCGCGGAAGACGAAGATCGGAGCGCTGATGAAGAAGGTCATCGAGTTGTGCTCGAACGGGCTGCCGTGCCGATCCCGCATCAGGTAATTGATCAGCCCTTTGGAGCTCTCAGGGTCCTTGCCCATCTCGTCCAGGGACTGCTCGCCGACGGTCGACACACGGGCCGCGAACAGCACGTCGGAATCCGCCGCGCTGTGTTTGACCAGCTCAACGGTGACTTCACTGCGGAGGTCGATCTTGAAATCGTCGTCGGATGTGGGCGTCACGGTTCGGAAGGTCCTTCCCATCTTGGCTCTTGGCGAGCGCCACTCTACGGCCCGCCAAACCGGACTTTCACTGTCTTGGCTGAGTGAAATCGGAGAAACAGGGCACCTTTCACCCCGTTCGCTCGTCTGTACCGGTGAGAACCATCCGTTCGATCCCCGAAGGGAGAAGCACCACCGATGTTCCGTCGGCGCGAACCCGTTCCGTTCGCCTTCATCGCCGAGACCGACCGCTTCCGCAGCAATGTCACACCGCCGCCCCACGAGCGTGCGTCCGCCGGTCAGATAGCCGGGCGTTGGCTCCTGGGTCTCACCATCATCGCCGGAATCGTGGGCTCCCTGGTCCTCGGGATGCCGGCACTGTCGCAGAACAACCTCTCGACCCAGAACCAGCAGTCCCAGGCCGCCGACAATCGCTGACCTGGCGCGCAGCCGTACAGCTGACCATGACTCATCCGGACCCCCAACGGTGGTGAGCGGGTACACGGCCGGATAGCCTCACCGAGCACAGCCCACGCATGGATTCAGTGAGGACACCAGCCGTGCCCCTGCCCTTCCTTACGGCCGACCGCGCATTCGAGGCCGCGGACGAGCTCGCGCTGCCGTTCGACGACCGCGACCACTGGCGGCGCCCCTACCGGCCCGGACCGTGGCGGGTGGCGGTGGCGGCGCTCGTGCTGCTGCTCGCGTCGTACGTGCTGTTCGCCGCGGTCATCATCGCGTTGACCGGCTCGCGGTCCGAGGCCGGAGTGATCCTCGGCATCGCGGTGGTCGTCATCCTCTGCGCCCTGCGGCTGTTGCGCATGGGCGTGTGGGTGAGCGCGCGCGGGCTGCGCCGGGTGCGGTTCCTCTTCACCCTCACGGTGCGGTGGGACCGGGTCGTCGCCGTACGGACGGTGCAGCAGCCGGTGCGCTGGCTCGGACTGCCGCGCACGGTGCAGGGACAGGCCCTGCTCCTCGTACGGAAGGACCGTGCTCCGGAGGACGTGACCGCGCTGCTGACCACGCACGACATCGACTTCGTGGCGCGTGCCTCCGCCTTCGACCGGGCCGCGGACTCGGTCGAGGTGTGGTCCGACGAGTGCCGGCGGAGCTGACCGCCCGACAACAGCCGTAAGCCGAGCAGCCGTATGACGAAGGGGCTGGTCCGCACTCTGTGTGCGGGTCGGCCCCTTCGGCGTGCGCGTGGGTGTCGTCCTGCGGGTCAGGCCTGGATGGGGCGGCCGGCGTGCAAGGCGATGGCGCGTTGCATCGCCTTGCGGGCGCGCGGGGTGTCGCGGGCGTCGTGGTAGGCGACGGCGAGACGGAACCAGTTGCGCCAGTCGTCGGGGGCGTCCTCCGTCTCGGCCTTGCGCTTGGCGAAGACCTCGTCGGCGGAGTCGCGGTCGATGCGGCCGCCCTCGGTGCGCCTCAACTCGTCGACGGGCAGGCCGCCTTCGGCGTCGAGTTCGGCGGCGAGCTTGTTGGCGTTGCGGACGAACTGGGTGTTCTTCCAGAGGAACCAGATGCCGATCACCGGCAGGATCAGGACCGCGATCCCGAAGGTGACCGTGATGAGCGTGCCCGCCTGTATGAGCATGACGCCGCGGCTGCCGACCAGGACGAAGTAGAAGACCAGGACGGCGGCCGTGACGGCGTAGGTGAGTTTGGCGCGCATGTCGTGAGCCTCAGCCCAGGTCCAGGAAGTGTTCCAGGCCGAAGGTGAGGCCCGGGGTCGTCACCACGCGGCGGGCGCCGAGCAGGATGCCCGGCATGAAGCTGCTGTGGTGGAGCGAATCGTGGCGGACGGTCAACGTCTCGCCCTCGCCACCCAGCAGGACCTCCTGGTGGGCCAGCAGGCCGCGCAGCCGGACGGCGTGCACCGGGATGCCGTCGACGTTCGCGCCGCGCGCCCCGTCCAGGGCCGTGGTCGTGGCGTCCGGCGCCGGGGCCGAGCCGGCCTTCGCGCGGGCCTCGGCGATGAGCTGGGCGGTGCGGGTGGCGGTGCCGCTGGGGGCGTCCACCTTGTTCGGGTGGTGCAGTTCGATGACCTCGACGGACTCGAAGTAGGGCGCGGCGATCTGCGCGAACTTCATGGTGAGTACGGCGCCGATGGAGAAGTTGGGCGCGATGAGCACGCCCGTCTCCGGCGACTTGGCGAGCCAGGCGTTCAGCTGCGCGAGGCGTTCGTCGGTCCAGCCCGTCGTGCCGACGACCGCGTGGATGCCGTGGCCCACGCAGTAGTCGAGGTTGTCCATCACCGAGACGGGGGTGGTCAGTTCGACGGCGACCTGGGCGCCGGACTCCGTGAGCGTCTCCAGTGAGTCGCCCCGGCCCAGGGCGGCCACCAGTTCCATGTCCTCGGCGGCCTCGACGGCTCGTACCGCCTCGGCGCCGATCCGGCCCTTGGCACCGAGGACCGCCACGCGCAGCTTGCTCATCGTTCTTGCTTCCTTACCGGATACGGGTTCCGAAGGCGGGTGTTAGGCGACGGCTTCGTGCAGTCGGGCCGCCTGCTTGTCCTTGAGCGGGCCGATGACCGACAGCGAGGGCCGCTGTCCCAGGATCTCGCGGGCGACCTCGCGGACCTCGTCCGGGGTGACCGACGCGATCCGGGCCAGCATGTCGTCGACCGACATCTGCACGCCCCAGCACAGCTCGCTCTTGCCGATACGGTTCATCAGCGCACCCGTGTCCTCCAGGCCGAGGACGGTGGAGCCCTGCAACTGGCCGACGGCGCGGCCGATCTCGTCGTCGGACAGGCCGTTCGCGGCGACCTGGTCGAGTTCGTCGCGGCAGATCTTCAGCACGTCGTGGACCTGCGAGGGCCGGCAGCCGGCGTAGACGCCGAAGAGGCCGCAGTCTGCGAAGCCGGACGTGTACGAGTACACGCTGTAGGCCAGGCCGCGCTTCTCCCGGACCTCCTGGAAGAGGCGGGACGACATGCCGCCGCCGAGGGCCGTGTTGAGGACCCCCAGCGCCCAGCGGCGCTCGTCGGTGCGGGCCAGGCCGGGCATGCCGAGGACGACGTGCGCCTGCTCGGTCTTGCGGCCGATCAGCTCGACCTTGCCGGTGGAGCGCAGCACGCGGCGGCCGTCGCGCGGGGCGATGGGCGCCGCCTCGGGGGTGCGGAAGGCGCCCGCCTTCTCGAAGGCCGCGCGGACCTGTCGTACGACCTTGTCGTGGTCGATGTTGCCGGCCGCGGCGACCACGAGGTGGGTCGGGTCGTAGTGCTTCTTGTAGAAGCGGCGGATGCGGTCCGCGGTGAGGGCGTTGACGGTGTCGACCGTGCCGAGGACCGGGCGGCCGAGGGGGTTGTCGCCGAACATCGTGCGCGCGAACAGGTCGTGCACGCAGTCGCCCGGGTCGTCCTCCGTCATGGCGATCTCTTCGAGGATGGCGCCGCGCTCGACGTTGACGTCGTCCTCACGGATGAGGGAGCCGGTCAGCATGTCGCAGACCACGTCGATGGCGAGCGGCAGGTCGGTGTCGAGCACGCGCGCGTAGTAGCACGTGTACTCCTTCGCCGTGAACGCGTTCATCTCGCCGCCGACCGCGTCGATCGCGGAGGAGATGTCCAGCGCGCTGCGCTTGTGCGTGCCCTTGAAGAGGAGGTGCTCCAGGTAGTGCGTGGCGCCGTTCAGTGACGGTGTCTCGTCGCGGGAGCCCACGTGTGCCCAGATGCCGAAGGTCGCGGAGCGGACCGAGGGCAGCGTCTCGGTGACGATGCGCAGGCCGCCCGGGAGGGTGGTCTTACGGACCGTGCCGATGCCGTTGGTGCCCTGGATGAGGGTTTGGGTACGGGCGACGGCCCGCGCCTCCGGGGAGGTGCGGGCCGTCGTCGTGGTGCTGGTCGACGTCACTTGTCGTCGTCGTCCTTCTTGTCGTCCTCGGCGTTCTCTTCACCCTCGATGACGGGGATCAGGGAGAGCTTGCCGCGGGAGTCGATCTCGGCGATCTCGACCTGGACCTTCTGGCCCACGCCGACGACGTCCTCGACGTTCTCCACGCGCTTGCCGCCGGCGAGCTTGCGGATCTGCGAGATGTGCAGCAGACCGTCCTTGCCCGGGAGCAGCGACACGAACGCACCGAAGGTGGTGGTCTTGACGACCGTACCCAGGTAGCGCTCGCCGACCTCCGGCATGGTCGGGTTGGCGATGCCGTTGATCACTGCGCGAGCGGCCTCGGCCTGCGAGCCCTGCGCGGCACCGATGTAGATGGTGCCGTCGTCCTCGATCGTGATGTCGGCGCCGGTGTCCTCCTGGATCTGGTTGATCATCTTGCCCTTCGGGCCGATGACCTCGCCGATCTTGTCCACGGGGATCTTGACGGTGATGATCCGCGGGGCGTTCGGGGACATCTCGTCCGGCGTGTCGATCGCTTCCATCATCACGTCGAGGATGTGGAGGCGGGCGTCACGGGCCTGCTTGAGAGCGGCGGCCAGGACGGAGGCGGGGATGCCGTCCAGCTTGGTGTCGAGCTGGAGGGCGGTGACGAACTCCTTGGTGCCGGCGACCTTGAAGTCCATGTCGCCGAAGGCGTCCTCCGCACCGAGGATGTCGGTGAGGGCGACGTAGTGCGTCTCGCCGTTGATCTCCTGGGAGATCAGGCCCATGGCGATACCGGCGACGGGGGCCTTGAGGGGCACACCGGCGTTCAGCAGCGACATGGTGGAGGCGCAGACCGAGCCCATGGACGTCGAGCCGTTCGAGCCGAGGGCCTCGGAGACCTGACGGATCGCGTAGGGGAACTCCTCGCGCGTCGGGAGGACCGGCACGATCGCGCGCTCGGCGAGCGCACCGTGACCGATCTCGCGGCGCTTCGGGGAGCCGACGCGGCCGGTCTCGCCGACCGAGTACGGCGGGAAGTTGTAGTTGTGCATGTAGCGCTTGCGGGTCACCGGGGAGAGGGTGTCCAGCTGCTGCTCCATGCGGAGCATGTTGAGGGTGGTGACGCCCAGGATCTGGGTCTCGCCACGCTCGAACAGCGCGGAACCGTGCACGCGCGGGATGGCCTCGACCTCGGCGGCGAGCGTACGGATGTCCGTGACGCCACGGCCGTCGATGCGGACCTTGTCCTTGATGACGCGCTCGCGCACCAGGGACTTGGTCAGCGAGCGGTAAGCACCGGAGATCTCCTTCTCGCGACCCTCGAACTGCGGGAGCAGCTTCTCGGCGGCGATCTCCTTGATGCGGTCCAGCTCGGCCTCGCGCTCCTGCTTGCCGGCGATGGTGAGCGCCTGGGAGAGCTCGCTCTTGACCGCGGCGGTCAGGGCCTCCAGGACGTCGTCCTGGTAGTCGAGGAAGACCGGGAACTCGCCGGTCGGCTTGGCGGCCTTCGCGGCGAGGTCGGCCTGGGCCTTGCAGAGCACCTTGATGAAGGGCTTCGCGGCGTCCAGACCGGAGGCGACGACCTCCTCGGTGGGCGCCTCGGCGCCGCCCGCGACCAGCTGGATGGTCTTCTCGGTGGCCTCGGCCTCGACCATCATGATCGCGACGTCGCCGTCGTCCAGGACGCGACCGGCGACGACCATGTCGAAGACGGCGTCCTCGAGCTCGGTGTGCGTCGGGAACGCGACCCACTGGCCGTTGATCAGCGCGACGCGGACGCCGCCGATCGGGCCGGAGAAGGGCAGACCGGCCAGCTGCGTGGACGCGGAGGCGGCGTTGATCGCCACGACGTCGTACAGGTGGTCGGGGTTGAGGGCCATGATCGTGGCGACGACCTGGATCTCGTTGCGCAGGCCCTTCTTGAAGGACGGGCGCAGCGGGCGGTCGATCAGCCGGCAGGTGAGGATCGCGTCCTCGGAGGGGCGGCCCTCACGGCGGAAGAAGCTGCCGGGGATCTTGCCGGCGGCGTACATCCGCTCCTCGACGTCCACCGTGAGGGGGAAGAAGTCGAGATTGTCCTTGGGCTTCTTGGAGGCGGTGGTGGCCGACAGCACCATGGTGTCGTCGTCCAGGTACGCCACGGCGGAGCCGGCGGCCTGCCTGGCCAGCCTGCCCGTCTCGAAGCGGATGGTGCGGGTGCCGAAAGTACCGTTGTCAATGACGGCCTCGGCGTAGTGGGTCTCGTTCTCCACTAGCGTTTTCTCCGTTACTTGTCGTCTTTCGTCCCTCCCCGCCCGTGTGGCGGGGGGACGGTGGCGGAGAAGCGCTGTCTGGTGCGGGCCGGTCTTCGATCGAAGCACCCGGGGTTTCCTGCCCGGGGGCCACTACCGAGGACCGGCGGCTGCGAGGCGCGCTTCTCCTCTTCGTGGTCGTGCTCTGTCGCAGGTGGTCGTGCTGGGTCGTACGTCCTGCGTCTCACATCGTGCGTTGTGCTACCACACTACAAAGCGTGAGTGACACTCCGCACGTTTCCGTACGTACGGGCAATCCGCACGTACGGCAAAGGGAGCGGCTCCCGATCGTTTCGGGAACCGCTCCCCTTCACGGCGTCTTACTTGGCGCCCGCCGCACCGCGGCGGATGCCCAGGCGGTCGACCAGCGCACGGAAGCGCTGGATGTCCTTCTTGGCCAGGTACTGGAGCAGCCGACGGCGCTGACCGACCAGGATCAGCAGACCACGACGGGAGTGGTGGTCGTGCTTGTGGGTCTTGAGGTGCTCGGTCAGGTCCGAGATACGGCGCGAGAGCATGGCGACCTGGACCTCGGGGGAGCCGGTGTCGCCCTCCTTCTGACCGAACTCACTGATGAGCTGCTTCTTCGTAGCGGCGTCGAGCGACACGCGTACTCCTCGTAGTCTGAGATGTGCCACCGAGTGCCCCTGGTCCACTTCTCAGGGGAGCTTCCGTAACTCGGGAGGCGGGATCCGTAGGGCGCGGCCTCCGGAGCGGTGAGCTCCAGGGGTGCGTACACAAACGGCCGCTACACAGCGTACCAGCCCGGGGGGATGCCTCGGTCCAGCTCCCTGAAGGGCCCTGACCGGGGCGGATACGGCCACTAGGGTGATCTGCATCTGCACGTAGACGCAGATCACGTCGGTTCGTCCGGAAGGGGTCGCTTCGCCATGGCGGAGACGGAGCAGGAGATCAAGGCACGCAAGGAGCGGGAGCGGGACGAGCTGTACGCCCTCGACATCTCGGGTGTCGAGTGGCGCAGCGCGCCGGGCACGGAGGAGCACGAGGAGCGCGTCGAGATCGCCGACCTGCCCGACGGCGCGGTCGCCATGCGCTCGTCGCTCGACCCGGAGACCGTGCTGCGGTACACGGAGGCGGAGTGGACGGCCTTCGTGCTGGGCGCCCGGGACGGCGAGTTCGATCTGGAGCCGGCTCCGGAGGAGCAGCAGTAGTCGTAGGCAGGGAAGAGGGGCGGCACGCGCACGCGTGCCGCCCCTCTTCCCGTCTCCGCACCGTGCTGTCACTGCTTCGTGGCGCTGCTCCCGATGCCCAGGACCAGCCAGATCCACGCCTTGCCGCTGCTGGGACCGTCCGCCGCGTGGGCCGCGAAGTACAGCCGGCCGTCCTGGACGACGATGTCGTTCGCGTCGAGGGCCGTGAGGGTGTCGGCGTCCTGCGGCACCCCGAAATAGAGGTACGGGGTCTCCTTGCCGGTCTTCGGGTCGAGGCTGACGAGTGCCGAGGGCGAGATGCGGTCGTCGCTCATCCGCAGCGCGAGGAGCCGGCTGCCGCTCACGCGCAGCGGGTACAGCAGGGAGCCCGGCCCCGACTCGAACTTCTCCGTCGTCTTCCCGGTCGCCAGGTCGAAGCCGATGATCCAGTTCGCGTTGTGCGGAGCGCCCGCCTCCTTGCTCCGGACGAAGACCTGGCCGAGGCCGACGGCGATCGTCTGGCAGTCGTCGACGACGAGGTAGTCGATCTCGTCGGAGCAGTCGCCGACGTAGTTGCCGCTGGTCAGGCCCATCGTGGCGCGCACCTTGCCCCGGTCGTCGAGGGAGAGCAGCTCGGTGAAGCCCGTCTCCCCCGCCGAGATGGCCAGGACCGGGGGATCGCTCGACGGCAGTTCGAGATCCCGCAGGCCCTTGGTCCCGGCGTACGTCCACTTCTCCTTGCCGGTGCCGGGATCGACCTTGCGCACCTTGTAGGTGATCGTCTGCCAGGAGGCGGCGGTCGTGCTGTCGTCCCAGCACTCCAACCGGACGAGCAGGGCGCGTCCGCCCGCGGCCCCCATGTCCTGGCACGAGCCGGACTCCGTCGTACGCCAGGTCCGCTCGCCGGTGTCCATGTCGTACGCGTCCGTGCCGCCGCCCCAGGTGACGGCCACGGTGGCGTGGGTGAGGGTGACGCTCGGGGTGTCCTGGGTGGCGCCGTCCGTCGGGGAGCCCGGTTCGTCGCCGACCGTGGAGACGGGGAACTCGTGCTCCCAGATCTGCTTGCCGTCGTCGAGGTCGAAGAAGGCGACGTGGTCGCAGGGGGACGCCTTGTCCTTGCCGTCCCTGAAGACCACGGCCGTACGGTTCTCGCCGGTCACACGGCGGGTGTAGCCGCAGATCGGGCCGGCCAGGCGGAGTTGCCACACCTCGTCGCCCGGTACGGCGTCGGTGCCCGTCCTGAAGCCGGCCAGCGTCTGGTTGATGCCCTTGGCGAGGATCTTGTCGGTGGCCCAGGTGCCCGGCATCTCGGTGTGCTCGCCGGCGACCGCGTCGTCGATCGAGAGGCGGAACGCCATGTCGCCGGTGGTGGTGGCGGGCTTCTTCTCGACCGTGTCCCGGACCTCGAGGCGTCCCTGGCTCGCCGCGGGGGCGTTGTCGCTCGCCGCCGCCTTCTTCTTGTCGTCGCCCCTGGCGGCCAGCAGGCCGGCGGTGCCGACGGCCGCCACGAGGACGACCGCGAGCAGCCCGAGCAGCCTGTTCCGGCGGCGCTTCTTGTGCTGGTCGTTCCGCGTGAGGACGGAGTGGGTGTACGGGGAGGGGGGTGGGCCGAAGCTCACGCGGGCGAATCCTTTCGGCGCCTTCCGGCGATCTACGTCATCTGCGTCGGTCCGCGTCGTCGTACATCTGCCTCTCGTCGGCTGTCACCGACGAGAGGCACCAGCAGGTCAATCGCTCGTCAGCGAGCGGACCGTCGCGTACACGTCGAAGACGGCGAGCGCCAGCGGCACCAGCGTCAGCAGGACGAAGCCCTCGGCGATCTCCAGGAAACGCCCCCAGAACGGGGTGAGACCGCTGCGCGGGACGATCAGGCCGATCGCGGTCACCAGCGCGGTGGCCGCCGCGATCGCCGCGACGAGCCAGACCGTACGGATGTCGAGGCCGCCGCGGTCGCCGCGGAGCGCCTCGTGGATCAGGGAGTTCGGCGGGTTGAGCGCGAGGCCCAGGCCGAGCAGCACGAGGGAGCCGAGTCCGGCGGCCAGGACGGGGGCGACCTGGGCGGTGTAGCGGAAGAGGTGGGCGCGCATCAGCAGCGCGACACCGGTCGCGAGGGCGAGCAGCTGGGCCCAGACGTCGTCGGAGAAGCCGAGGACGGCCGTGGCCCCGAGGGCGGTGACCGCGCAGCCGCCGACGAGGCCGACGAGGAGTTCGTGGCCGCGGCGCGCCTGAGCGGCGACGCGTTCGGTGTCGACCGCTTCCTGGGTGGCGGGTTCGGCGCCGTACGCGCTGCGCGGGGTGGTGTTCGGGGGGTCGAAGCCGATCGGCAGGCGTGCGAAGCGCATCGAGAGGCCCGGCAGGAAGGCCAGCGCGCCGACCGCGACCGGGGCGCACAGGGCGGCGATCTCGGACGGCGTCCAGTGGGCCCGGATCGCGATGAACGCGACGATCAGGCCGACCGCGGACGCGAAGACGAGGGCGACGAACGGCGCGTCCCCGCCGGGTGAGCACAGGGTGAGGACGACGGCGGCCACCAGCACGGCCGCGCAGGCGAGGAGGAACTGCAGTTTGCCGATCCCCTGGCCGTCGGTGAGCGGCAGCAGGCCCGAGCCGGCCACCCCGATGTTGGGCAGGGCGCCGAGGCCCAGCGCGATGGCCGAGGACCGGTCGTCGTAGACCCGGGCGCGGACGCAGGCCAGGACGACCAGCAGGATGCCGACGACCGCGGCGAGGATGCCGGGCAGGCTGTTCATGTCGTGGCGCGGGTCGGCGGTCCAGGCGACGAAGGCGAGCAGGGCCGGCAGGACACCGCCGCCGACGAGGCCGGCGGCACGGGTCAACTCGCCGTCCCACAGCGTGTGTTCGCGGGTCACCGCGGCCGAGACCGCCTCGGACACGTCGTCGAACACGGCCGGCGGGAGCGACTCGGAGAAGGGGCGCAGCGTGAGCAGTTCGCCGTCGAGAATGCGCTGGGCGGCGAACGTGCGGGAGCTGTCGAGGACGGTGCCGTCCCGGCGCACCAGGTGGTAGCCGACCGGGGCGCCCTCGGCGGGGCTCTGCCGGGAGAGCCTGAGGATCTCCGGGTAGATGTCGGCGACCGGGATGTCGTCGGGCAGTGCCACGTCGATCCGGCTGTCGGGCGCGACGATCGTGACCCGGCAGAAACCGAGCCCCGGGCCGGTGGCGACCGGGGCTCCGGTACCGGGCCCGCCCGCCGCGGAGGCCGTGATGCTCACCTGTTGCTCCCCCTCAATGATGATTCTGCGTCTACGTTGTGAAGGTGTCGCGCGACGCGTTCCGCGCACCTTCACATCGCGTGGAATGCCCTGTTTTCCCAGCCTGGTTCGCGTGTGCTCGCGCGAACATCCGGCACCCTACCGCTCACCCGTCTCCCGCGAAGTCAGTAGGATCACGCGGCGGCCTGCGTCCGCCTGACACGGGGTGGCGGACGGTAGTCCCGGGGCCGCGCAAGGGAATTGGTGAGCAGTGAGCCACATCGTCGTCAAGCGCCCGCCGCGGGCGCTGCCGTCCGAGGTGCCCACGGACGAGATCGTCCTGCAACCTCCGCCCGAGTTGCCTCGGGGGCATCAGGAGAGCGTCCTGATGCAGTTGCTGCCGACGCTCGGCATGGGCGGCTCGGTGGTGTTCTTCTTCACCAACGGACAGCCGTTCATGAAGATCATGGGCATGGTGATGATCGTCTCGACGGTGGCCATGTCCATCGCGATGGTGGTCCGCTTCCGCCGCGGCAACCAGGGTCAGCTGGCGGACCTGCGCACCGACTATCTCCGCTACCTGGCGCAGACCCGGCGGACCGCCCTGGACACCGCGCGGGCGCAGCGCGACGCGCAGTACTACCTCCACCCCTCCCCCGAGCAGCTCTGGGCGCTGGTCGCCGAGGGCAGCCGGGTGTGGGAACGGCGGCCGGGCGACGAGGACTTCGGCCAGGTGCGCATCGGCCTCGGCCGGCAGTCGCTCGCCACTCCGCTCATCGCCCCCGAGACCGGCGGTGTCGAGCAGTTGGAGCCGCTGACGGCGGGCGCGATGCAGCGCTTCCTGTCCGTCCACGGCACCCTCGACGACCTGCCGATGGCGGTCTCCCTGCGCGCCTTCTCCTACCTCACGATCAGCGGCGAAGCGCAGTCCGTACGGTCCTCCGCGCGGGCTCTGGCCGGCTCGCTGGCCGCGCTGCACTCGCCCGAGGACCTGGTGATCGTCGTCGCGGCGGCCAGGGAGGCCCTGCCGCACTGGGAGTGGGCCAAGTGGCTGCCGCACGCGCAGGCGCCCGGCGCCACGGACGGCGCGGGCAGCCGACGGCTGATCGACAGCGACCTGCGCGAGCTGGAGAACCTGATCTCCGCCCGGCTGACCGGCCGTCCGCGCTTCCACCCCGCCGCGGCACCGCTGCCGGACGAGCCGCACATCGTCGTCGTCCTCGACGGGGTCTCCCTGCCCCCCGACTCGGTCCTCGCCAACCCCGAGGGTCTCCAGGGTGTGACGCTCGTCGACGTCGTCCCCGGCGAACCGACCGCGGCCCGCGGCGAGCTCTCCATCGTCGTACAGCCGACGTCGCTGCATCTGGAGTCCGGTCACGGAGACGTCTACGAAGGGACTCCCGACGCCCTCTCGTACGAGTCCGCCGAGGCGCTCGCGCGGCAGTTGGCACCGCTGCGGATGGCGTCCGGCGGGGACGACGACCAACCGCTGCTCGCCAACCTGGAGTTCACCGATCTGCTGAACCTCGGTGACGCGGCCTCCGTCGACACCAAGCGCACCTGGCGGACCCGTTCGCTGGCGGAGCGGCTGCGGGTGCCGATCGGGCTCGGTGAGGACGGCCGGCCCGTGATGCTCGACCTGAAGGAGGCCGCGCAGGAGGGCATGGGCCCGCACGGACTGTGCGTGGGCGCCACCGGTTCCGGCAAGTCCGAGCTGCTGCGCACCCTGGTGCTCGGTCTCGCGGTCACCCACTCCTCGGAGACCCTGAACTTCGTCCTCGCGGACTTCAAGGGCGGCGCCACCTTCGCCGGCATGGCGCAGATGCCGCACGTGGCGGCCGTGATCACCAACCTCGCGGACGATCTGACACTGGTCGACCGCATGGGCGACTCCATCCGCGGCGAACTCAACCGCCGCCAGGAACTCCTGCGCGACGCGGGCAACTACGCCAACATCCACGACTACGAGAAGGCGCGCGCCGCCGGCGCCCCGCTACAGCCGATCCCCTCCCTGGTGCTGGTGATCGACGAGTTCAGCGAACTGCTCACCGCCAAGCCGGACTTCATCGAGATGTTCGTGCAGATCGGCCGGATCGGCCGCTCGCTCGGCGTGCATCTGCTGCTGGCCTCGCAGCGCCTGGAGGAGGGCCGACTGCGCGGTCTGGAGACCTATCTGTCGTACCGCATCGGTCTGCGCACCTTCTCGGCGGCCGAGTCGCGGGCGGCGCTGGGCGTGCCGGACGCGTACGAACTCCCGAACGTTCCCGGGTCCGGCTTCCTGAAGTACGGCACGGACGAGATGGTGCGGTTCAAGGCCGCCTATGTGTCCGGTACCTACCGCTCGGGCTCCCCGCAGGCGTCGTTCGGTGCCGGTCAACTGCCGGTCGACCGGCGGCCGGTGCTGTTCACGGCGGCCGAGGTGCCGGTGCACTACACGGCGGTGCCGCAGCAGCGCGCCGAGTCCCCGGACATCGACGACGCGCTCGCCGACACGGTGCTCGACGTCATCGTGCGCCGGCTGGAGGCGCAGGGTCCCGCGGCCCACCAGGTGTGGCTGCCGCCGCTCGACAGCCCGCCCTCGCTGGACGGACTCCTGCCCGGCCTCACGGCGGTGCCGGGCCGCGGACTCACGCAGCCCGGCTACGAAGGCGCGGGCCGGCTGGTGGTCCCGGTCGGCCTGGTCGACAAGCCGTACGAGCAGCGCCGCGACCACCTGTGGGTCGACTTCTCGGGCGCGGCCGGCCATATGCAGATCGTCGGCGGCCCGCAGTCCGGCAAGTCCACCCTCCTGCGCTCCCTGATCTGCGCCTTCGCCCTGACCCACACCCCGTACGAGGTCCAGTTCTACGGCCTCGACTTCGGCGGCGGCGGTCTGTCCTCGGTGGCCGGCCTGCCGCACGTGGGCGGCATCGGCTCCCGCCTGGACCCCGAGAAGGTCCGGCGCACGGTCTCCGAGGTGTACGGCGTGATGACGCGCCGTGAGGAGTACTTCCGCGCTGCGGGCATCCCGTCGATCGCGGAGTTCCGGTCCCGCCGGGCGCGCGGCCAGATCCCGGTCACGGACCAGCCCTGGGGCGATGTCTTCCTCGTCATCGACGGGTGGGGCAACTTCCGCGCGGATTACGAGGGGTTGGAGGCGGCGGTGCTGGACATCGCCGCGCGCGGCCTGGGCTTCGGCATCCACCTGGTGCTCACCGCGTCCCGGTCGATGGAGGTCCGCGCGAATCTCAAGGACCACCTGATGAACCGCCTCGAACTGCGGCTCGGCGACACGATGGACTCCGAGATCGACCGCAAGGTGGCGGTGAACGTCCCGACGGGCGTCCCCGGACGCGGTGTGTCACCGCAGCGGCTGCACTTCATGGCGGCGGTTCCGCGTATCGACGGCCTGGTCTCGGACTCGGACCTGGCCGACGCCACCCAGGCGCTGGCGACCGAGGTGTCCCGGCACTGGGAGGGGCCGGGCGCGCCCGAAGTACGGCTGTTGCCGCGCGAGTTGGCCGCCGCGCAGCTACCGCCTGGCGACCGTTTCCCGCAGCGCGGTGTCGCGTTCGCCATCGACGAGAACAACCTGGAGCCGGTCTTCGTCGACTTCGAGCAGGACCCGTTCTTCCTCGTCTTCGGCGAGAGCGAGTCCGGCAAGTCGAACCTCCTGCGGCTGCTGATCAAGCAGTTGACGGAGCGGTACTCCGGCGACGAGGCGAAGCTCTTCGTCATCGACAACCGGCGCTCCCTGCTGGACGCGACCCCGGCCTCGCACCTCGCCGAGTACATCCCCATGTCCAACGCCATGGACCACCACATGGTCGCCCTGGCGGACCTGATGCGGCGCCGCACCCCGACGGCCGACGTGACGGCCCGCCAACTCCGCGAGCGGAGCTGGTGGCAGGGCCCGACGGTGTACGTCGTCGTGGACGACTACGACCTCGTCTCCACGTCCAGCGGCAACCCGCTGGGCAACCTCACGGAGATGCTGCCGTTCGCCCGTGACGTCGGCGTCCGCTTCATCATCGCCCGCTCCACGGCGGGCGCGGGCCGGGCCGCGTACGAGTCGTTCATGCAACGGATGCAGGAACTGGGCGCCCAGGGCGTCGTCCTGGCGGGCGACCCCGGCGAGGGCGACGTCCTGGGCGGGGTGCGACCCCGGCCGATGCCCGCGGGGCGTGGCGTGTTCGTGTCCCGGAAGCGGGGGAAGCCGTTGGTGCAGACGGGGTTGGTGGACGACGTCGAGTACTGAGCGCAGCGGCGGGTGCCCACGACCGGGCACCCGCCGAGATCCGGTCCGGGACGGGGTCACCATCCGCACGTCTGCGCGGCCGCGCCGCTTCGTCTCCCCGCCGGTGAACACCTTCAGCGGGGACGCGGCGGACGACGCGGAGCAGTGACCGGCCGGGTAGGTGTCCGTGTCCCGGTCGTGCCGTCGGTGGGGTCGCAGTCGACGACCACGGCCGCGAAGGCGATCCGGCTCAGCTTTTCGCACGAACTGGGCGTGTGCGTCCGGCAGTTGCGAGGCAACCGCCTCGGCCTCGGCGTACTGGAACTCCTTGAGCGTGACGTCGAAACGACCGCTCGCGGCATCCACGCTCAGCCGTCCTCGGCACTGACCCGTCGCGCAGCGCCGTCTTCTCCGCCGCCAGCCGGTTCATCAGGTTCCGCGCCTGCTCGCCCCATCGCCCAGGCCGACGATCGTCAGCGATAACGGATGACATGCAGGGAACGGATCCCGGGTTCTTCCAGTGCCACGGCGGCGTCCGAGGCGCCGTCGATGAGCATCACTCCCCGATCCGAGTGAACCGCGTTCAGCAACCGGCCGACGGACTCGCGTCCTCGGGTGTCGACGCGGCGGACCCAGACCACGGCCCGGGCATCGACCGGGAAGCCCGAGAGCTCGTCCATCACTGCGGCCCAGTCGGCGTGTTCGGTCGCGGAGAGGACCGGGCCCAGGCCGGACAGGGTGGGTTCGAACCATGCCGCGCGGCCGGGGGACGGTGGCAACGGGAAGTCCGCGGATCCCGGCGTCCCCCCGGCGTCCCAGCGCCGCAACCAGGCCCACGGGTCGCTGTTGGGGAGGCCGAACGGAGCGCTCGCCTCCTTGGGGACGACGAGCGCGGCGTCGACCATTCCGTCCTGCCAGCGTCCGTCGCGCAGATGGCCCTTGGTGTTGCAGGCGAAGACCCAGCCGCGCCGGATCTCGTCCCCCGGCTCGGGGCCGACCAGTTCGACCTGACCGTGATACGCCTGCTCCAGCCACAGTCGGGCTTTGCGGAGGGCCGACGGGAAGTCCTGGGCCTCGGCTTCCCAGGGGTACTTCGGCACCGGGCTCGCGTCGGGCAGCTCACGGATGAGGATCAGCTCGCGGAGCAGCGACGTGTCGAGCTTCGCCAGGCCTCCCGCCTGGCCGTCCAACAGCACGACCTGGCCCTTGTGGTTGTGCGCGTAGATCAGGTTGCCGGTCGCCTCGGCACCGCCCAGTTCACGGCGTACCCACACCACGCCCCGGGTGTCCGGGCCCAGGGCGGCCACCGCGCTGATCACCGAGTCCCAGTCGGTTGCCGGTACCTGCTCGAAGCCCGGGAAATAACGTCGTGTCAGCCGGGCCCACCAGCCGGGGGCCTCGTCCGACGGATTCCACGGCAGCGGAACCGACGGGGCACTGTTCATCGCGGAGTGCACGGCCACCACGCAACCACGGGCGTTGATCCTGCGGGCCTGCTGGGCGACCCGGTCGGCCGTCTCCCGCTCCCCGGCCGGCTCCATGTCCGCGAGCGGTGCGCTGACCGAGGGATGGAACGGCGTACTCCCGTCCTTCGGGACGACCACCGAAGCCGACAGCATGGGCGTCGGAGGATAACCCTGCTGGTTGAGGGTTCGACAGGAGTAGATCCAGGCTACGGCCGTCTCGTGCACCGGACGAGGCGTGGCCGGCTCGACGAGGCCGCGGTACGTGCTGCTGAGCCAGGCTGCGGCCCGCTGGTCGGGACTGTGCATCTCACGAACTCCTGGGGCGCCCGTCGTCGGTCGGCCAATCGCCCGACGCGCGCCGGTTCATGTAGTCAGCCACCGGAAACGCGGTGGGCGGGAAATGGGCTGCTTCGCCGTTGTGCGGAACGATCACCACCGACGTGAAGGGCGCATCGGCGAGGTTCCCCGTCTCAAGGTGTTCTTTCCAGTCGAATCGAATGCCCCACCCGAAAGGATATTCCACGCACTTCTCCGGAAGGAGGACCAGGGAATCGACCTTGTCGGGATATGCCTTCTTGATGAACTCGGCACCCAATTCGAGCGCTTCGGACCTGACCAACATCTACTTCACTCCGTCACGATAGGGGATATGCCCGACAGAACTCACGTTGTGCGGGTCCGCCCCCATCTTCTCAAGGACCCCCAACGTACCGGACTGCCCATCGAGGAAAACGACTCCGCGCTCGGTGTTCACCGCGTTGAATACATGCGCCGAACCATCGTTCCGGCCGATGTACACAACGCTCCTCGAACCTTCCCCCCGGGCTTGCAGATCGCGGATAATGTCATCGTAGCTGTTGACCATGTTGTAGTGCCCCTTGGGCACCCCCTTGAGGCCGAGGGCCTCCGGGGGAACGTGATCGGGATGCTCCTTCGGTGCCGCGCCGACCCTTTCACCGTCCAGGTTCTTATTCACGGCGTCCACGTTGTGACTGCAGTTTTGGGTGTACCCGGAATGCCCGGTGTTGTTGACGTCCTTGAGCCAGGGGAACTGATCGTCGAGGAATTCCTGAGCCAGCTTCGGGTCCACGGAGTCCGCGTGAATGGCTTTCTCGGACACCTGGTCCGTGCTGCGTGCGAGGTCGCTCCAGTCCTTGGGGGCGGCTCCTGCGGCGGCCTTTTCCGCACCGGCGATTTCGTCGCCGTATTTCAGGCCGTTGGAGGCCAGACTCGCCGCGCTGGTTTCCAGCCCCTCCTTGGCGGCGACCCGCAGTCCGCCCTCGACCAGCCCCAGACCGTCGGTTCCGACCAGTTGGGGAATCAGCCTGCCGACGAATTCCGACGGATCTTTCTTGAAACTGTCGATAAGGGCCGAGGGGATCCGCTCAGGATGCGCGGCGGTCGATACCAGACCCGCGAGCGTCATATTGACGTTCTGCACGTAGGCGGCGGGATGGGTGATGTTGTACGGGTCCTCGGGATTCAGGCCCCGGACGAAGTTGACCAGATCGGCCGAGCCCTTGATCACGCCCCCGCCGACATGCAGGATCTCGGTGTTGAGCGCCGTGTACCCGTCGAGGCCGTCGGCCATGAGCCGGTTCAGCGGGGGCGGCTCGGCGGGCGCGTACCGCAGGGCCGCGGTGACCTTCTCCGCCGCGGCCCCGCCGGCCTCGTTCCGCTGACGGCGCGCCTCGGCCAGGATCTCGCGGGCCCGCGCGATGTCACTGCGCCCCGGATCCGTGAACTGCTCCAGCGGCGGCCCGGGATCCTTGTCCGCCTTGATCGCCGCGTTGTAGGCGTCGACCTTCTTGTTGTACGACTCGATCGCCTGCTCGGAGGCCTTCTTGCCCTTCTTGTACAGGTCGATCGCCTGCTGGGCCTGACCCTGCGCCCACTTGACCGTGTCCGCGTACGACTCCAGCACCTTGCCCGCGGCGTCGCACGCGTCCGCCGCATGCAGCCACTTCGGGGGGTGCATGGCGAACTTCTCGCGGAAGGTGTCGGCGGCCTCGCCCTTCCACTGCGCGGAGTCCAGCCCCCGCATGCCTCCGCCGACCTTGTCGAACGCCGTGCGGAAGTCCGTCAGATGCTTGGCGGTCGCCCGGATGCTGCTCTCGTTGCCGTGGATCAGCTCGTTGGCCTGGTCGGTCTGGCCTAGTTGCTGCTCACCCGGCGTCGCGCCCAGGTCGGAGGCGAGGCTGTCGCCCAGGTCCTCGACCCCGTCGGCCCAGTCGTGGGCTCCGACGTAGTCCAGACCGTCGCCGATGAGGTCTGTGCCCTTGTCGATGCCCTCGCCGAGGAGCTTCTTTCCGGCGTCGACACCGTCCTCGAGCTTGCCCAGCCCCGAGTTGACCAGATCACCGAACCCCATCAGCCCTCACCTCCGCCCTGCTGCCGGGCCGCGGCCTGGGCACGTTCCTCGGGCGAGGGGCCGAAGGTGGAGTCCAACGACTGCTCGTACTCGCTGTCGCTCACCCCGAACGCGCTGTGCAGGTTCTCCGGGTTGAGACCCATCGGCCCCAGCGTCCGTGAGGTCATCACGTCCCGGCCCGCGTCCTTCCAGGCCTGTTCACTGTTGGCCGTCGCCTGCTCCATGGACTTGGCACTGAAGTCCGGGTCGGCGAACGAGTTGTGCCGGGCCAGGTCGCCCCAGCTCATCTTGGTGATCTCGTCCTCGGTGGCATACGGGTTGCCCATCAGCGAGTTCGCACCGACCTTCAGCGCGCCGTCGACGTACTGGTCCGTCTCGTACAGCGTGCCCGCCGAAAGACCCACGCCCGCCGCGAAGTTGTTGCCCTCCGCGACCAGCGCGCGCACGCCCCACTCCCAGCGCTCACAGAACGACTTGAAGGCCGACACCAGTCCGTCGTGCCCCAACTCCAGCCCCGACAGCGCCAGATCCGAGAAGCCCCGGCCCGACCCCGCGAGGCTGTCGACGCCGATCTCCTTGAGCTCGTTCAGGGTCAGCGTGATGCCCTGCGCGATCTCGTCCAGCCCCGTGGCCTTGATGTCCTTGCCACCGCCGTCACTCACCACGGCTGTCCACCACTTCCGTACGCTCCCGAGTCCACCGCCGCCGCGTCCGGCACGATCCCCGCCACCGGCGGCAGCAGCACACCGTCGTCGTCGCTCCCCACGTCCAGAGCCACACCGCACGGCCCGGCCATGGCCGGGATCACCACATCGAGCAGCCGCCATCCCCGTACGACCATGAAGTCACGCCTGCCGTGCGCGGCGCCCCGCGCCGCGTCGAAGGCGGCCGCGGCCAACTCGTCGGTGAAGGCATGGATCCAGCGCACACCGCCGAAGTCCGCCGTGAGGAATCCGCGGCCACCGCCGTCGAGCGGTACGAGGGGGACCAGGACCGTGGTGTCCCGGAAGCCGTGGATCGCGTTCCTGATCCGGTCCATCCGCTGAGCGGCGGTCTCGGTCTCGGTCTCGGTCTCGGGAGCATCGTCCGGGGAACGTGCCTCCAGGACCTCGTCCACCGGGCGTGCTCGGGGCACGGTGTCGTTCGTACGGTCCGGGCCGGGCCCGCCCCGCTCGGCGGCCTGCTTCTTCAGTTGCTCCCACTCGTCCCAGGACACGTGTGGATCCCCATGCGTTTCGAAGATGACGGTTCGAAGATGACGGTCTGTCGGGACGTCGTGCGGCCGACGCGACAACGGGGTGGGCACCTCCCGTGCGTGCCCACCCCGTTGTCTCCGGCCGACCCGTCCTACTCGAAGAAGCTGGCGGCCTTCTTGTCGCCGCCGCGGTAGTCGCCGCCGGCCTGGTGGACCTTCTGCGTGATGGACAGCAGGGCCTGGTGGATGGCACTGGTGTGGCCGTCCCACTCCTTCGACTTCCGCTGGAAGGAGTCGTAGGCGTCACCGGCCCAGCCCTCGGACGCGTCGTGGACGCCCTTCTTCAGCGCCGTGAGGTCGCTCTCCAACTGCTTGGCCAGGTTGCCGAGTTCAGTGGCGAGCGCGTCCAGGGTGCCGTACTTGACGGCGAGATCCTGCATGTGCGGCGTGCCGGTCATGTTTCCTCATCTCCTTGACGATGTGAGAGGGACCTCGCGGTCCGGGGTGCGACGCTCGGGGCGGTCAGTAGAGGTTGAGCGCCGAGGTCTTCGCACCGGCGTCCACTTCGATGCTGGAGATCGTGGAGTGGAGTTCGTCCTCGAGCTTGTCCTTGTCCTGCTTGGTGAGGTGAATTCCGTTCAGGAAGTCGTCGAGCATGCGGCCGATCCCGGCCATGTGCTCGTTGATCTCGTGCTGCTTGGTCTTGAACGCGTTGGCGCCGAAGCCCGTCCAGTTCGCCTCGATCATGTCGATGCAGCCCTGGAGCTTCTGCAGGTGCTTCTTGACGTTGTCGTACCTGTCGATGACGTTCGTCTGGAGCTTTTGTACATGTGCGTCATCAAGCTTGCGGCCGTCAGCCATCTCGGCACTCCCTTTCGCGAGAGAGGTTGGTGTTCCTGGGGCGCAACACCGAGTGGTGAGGCGCTGGTTGGTCGGGTGAGCCCTGTGTACGAGCTCTCATGCGCCTCGCCGCGAACGAGCCACCGCGAAGGCTCCACCGCCGAGCACCACTACGACCGCGGCGGCGCCGAGAGCGACCCACAGTGTGGTGTTGCCGGACGAGTCGGAAGTCGATGCTGCGGCTGAAGTCTGGCCGCCTGACGTGGAGTTGGGGGCTTGGGACGAGGTTGACGCGGAGGCGGAGGGCGAGGCGGTGGTGCCGGTGGTCAGCCCGGGCGTCTTCTTGTTGCTGACGGGGTCGATGTCGGCGGCTCCGGGATCTCCCTTGCCCTTCAGGAGAACCTGCGCGGGCCGGATCGTGCCGTAACCGAGGTACCGACTCGGGGTGTCCTTCGGCCAGTCCCGTCCCGCGGTGTCGATCATGACGCGGAGGACCTGGTTGGCGGTCCACTTGGGGTGAGCGGACCAGATGAGGGCGGCGGCGCCGGAGGTGATGGCGGTGGCTTGGCTGGTGCCGTTGCGCTGGGGGCAGTAGGCCTTGAATGTCTTGTCGCACCAGGTGGGCACATCTACGCCGGGCGAGGCCAGGTCGACGTAAGCACCGCTCTCCGAGAACTTGGCCACCTCGCCGTTCTCGTTGATGGCCGAGACGCCGACCACGCCGGGATACTTGGCGGGATAGCCGATGTAGTTTTCGCCACTGTCAGCGCCATTACCCACACCGGCGATGAGAAGCTTTCCCTTACTCTGTGCGTACTGCACGGCTTCAAGCCCGCCGTCAACCGGGAAATCGCCACTGAGCGACATGCTAATAATCTTCGCATTGGAATCGGCTGCGGCCCGGATGGCCTTCACCAAAGTGTCGCCCTGCTTCTCAGCCTTCTTGCCAATTCCGGTAAGTGCAGTGCGGATCGGAATAATTTCGGCCCCCGGCGCAACACCTCTCAGGCCGCCCCCTCTGCCCGTCCCCGCGATCAGTTCGGCCATTGAAGTGCCGTGGCCCAGATAGTCATCCGTTTCATCGCCAGCGGCCTTCGTGACATCGACTCCAGGGAGCACCTGCCCCTTCAACGAACTCGTGTCCGGGTTGACGCCAGTGTCGACAACTGCGACCGAGATGCCCTTACCTGTGCTGACTTTCCACAGCCCCTGGGCGTTCATCGCGTCCAAGTACCACTGCTGCGACTGGATGTTGTCGTCGGCAGCCGCCGAAGGGGCGAGCCCAACAGACATGACGGCCAAAGCACCGAGCGTCGCGCCCACGGTGGTCACATGCCTCCGGGCACTCCTCGCCCACAGCGCGGCCCGGATGCGGCGTACGCCTGTCCCTGACTTCATGCTTCTGTACGTCCTCGGTCGTTTCGGTCAGTCGGTCGCCGACGGCGCATCGCCGCGCCGCGCGTCGTCACGTGAGCGCTTCTTGTCCTCGGCGGAGTGCTGTTGACGCCGCTCTGTCCTGCCAGTGGCACGACTCGCGGGCGCGCCGACAACGCCGTCCGCGTTACCCGGAGGCCGACGCTGGGTCTGTCCCTGCTCCGTGCCCGGCGCCGGCTTGTTCGCGCCGATCACTCCGCGCTGGCCCGGCTTTTCACCGTTCGGACGAGCACCGGATGCTCCCTCGCCGCCGACGACCGTGCCGCGTGGAACCCTGGCACCTGTCGCATTGGGGCCGGGTTGAGAAGTGGGCCTACCACCGACCACACCACCCGTTCGCGCAGCGCCCGTGGCTCCAGGGCCGGTCCGAGGCGAAGGCTGACCGGCCACGCCGCCCACGCGCCCACCCGGCGCACCGCCTGTGCGTGAACCGGTCGTACCCGCGCTTCTGGGCACACCGCCGGTGACACCTCGTCCCATGGGCGATCTGCCCGTCGCAGATGCAGGCCCACGGGCGCCCTGTTGGCCAACCGCGGATGCACGGCCCACCGGTCCCGCGGCGCCACGTGCTGTGCGGCCTCCAGCAGTGGTTCCCTCAGAGGTGGAAACCCGCCCTTGAGCCGATCCAGGGGTCCTGCCGCCAAGTCCGGCAGCGCGCCCGACCGGTCCCCCGAAGGCGGGAGGTACCGCACCTGTCCCCATGGGAGGCAGCATTCCCGCCGAAGGACCACTGGGCCCTGTCACGGACGGCGTGGGAGTCACTGGCGTCGGCTTCACGGTTTCCGGTGGCAGCGTGCCGACGCTGTTGATCTCAGTACCGACAGTGGGCCGATGCACGTCGAGATTCGTGTTCGCGGGATGATGCTCAGTTGGCAGCTTGTCTCCGGAGACGTCGCTCGGCACACTGACGTGGCCGTCTCCACTCTCACGGACAACTGCTCGGTGGACTGATCCTGAGTTGGAGTTGTCTGTGGAACCCGAGCCACCCGGACCCGGGCTATCGACCGGCCCCTGCACCCCCACATCGGGCATCGCCCGATACGGCTCCGGCGCCGCCTTCTCCAACTTCGCCAGCTCCGACCCCGACACCGAGTAGAACGACGCCAGCCGGTTCATCTGGTTGATCGCCTCTTGGCGGTCCTTCTCGACCTGGACCGCCTCGGTGTACTGCTTGTTGCCCTCGAACTGCTGGAGTACCGGGAGCTGTCCCGGCTTCTTCTGGTCGAGGACGGGACGCGTGTCCCGCGGCGGCAAGGAGCTGCGCACGGAAGCGAGCCCCGTCGCCGCGGCCGTGACCTGCACCCCGGCGCCGTCGGCGTACGTCGCCAGGCTCTCGGTGTGCGTGGCGAGGCCTTCGCCCCACTTCTGGAACGCCGTACCGGCGTCGCCCTGCCAGTCCTCACCCGCGTGCTTGAGATGACCCCTGAGCTCCACGGCGGCTTCGTTGATCGCCTTGCTCGCCTTCGCCAACGCCTCGCCGGCATGTTCCAGGTCGGCGGGGTTCGACTGATGCACCAGGTCGATCATGGGGTTGAGTCTGTGGTCCTCGAAGTCCGTGACCCTGCCGTTCGTCAGGAGTCGGACACGCTTCGCTCCGAACGCGTCGTGCATCACCTCCGACACCCCGGCAAGTGCGTCGACCTGGCCGACCTGAAGGTCGACCCGCTGCTGGTCGGTGAGTTCCTTAGGCGCCTTGTCGTCCCCGCTCACTACTGGAGTCCCTTCGTGGACTTCTTGGCGTCACTCAGCTTCCGCTCGCCCTCGCCGGACTTCTTCTCCTGGGCTTCGGTGTACAAGCGGTCCGTCTCGACCTGGATCTCCCAGAACCGGCGTCGCTGATCGTCGTCGAGGCTGTCGAAGCCGTTCTGCGCGCCCTGTGTCGCGATGCCCATGGCCTCGATCTGCAGCCCCAGCGTCTTGGACAGCTGTGTGATGTGCTCGTGGACCGACTGGTACTGGGCGAACAGTGCGTCCGCCTCATGGAAGTCGAGGCCGTGCCCGCTGAGGGATGCCCTCGAGACACGCTGCGCACCCAACTTGGAAGCGCTGCCCGCCGAGTCCTCGAACTCGGACAGCAGTTTGTCGATGCGCTGCTTGAACGTCGCCAGCACGTCGGCGCCGACCTTGAGGTCGGCAGCCGTCTCCGGCGATGGCCCGCCTGTCATGTCCGCAGGAAGCATGATGCCTTCCCTCCCCGTTTTTCGTCGCTCGCCCCTGAGCGACTGCACTCCTTGAGCGTTCCTCTCCGCAACGCAATCACTCTAGTCGCTTCCTGTGACAGTCCCAACTGCCTTATGCGACAGCTGTGCTACCACCCGGCGAAGCTTCACCGCTCCTTCACCGCGCGCTCTCGCGTCCATCTGGGCCGCTGCCGCCTCCTGACGCTATGTGACCCACGGGCCAACGCGCCTGAGTACGCCTACTCAATCGCCGTAGCCGCACACACGCGTGTGAGAGACATGGCGTGCCGAGGGGTGACGCGGACCCGTCGTTGCTGCGTGGCCATTGCGAACGACGTCGTCCGGTGCCGTCAACTCGGGCCGTCGGCCTGCTCCTTCCCGAGTCACCGCTCCTTGACATCGCCGCGTCCCTTGTCAGGACGTCACTCCAGCCCCGCGATCCTCCGCGCCCGCCTGCGCGCGTCCCGCGTCGCCACCGCCGTACCGCCGAGTCCCGCCACCAGCACGGCCGCGCCCAGGGCGACGTAGGTCGCGAGGCGGGCGTCGTGTTCGTCGGGGGTCTCGCCGAGTTGGAGCTTCGCGGGGGACGGGGCCTGGGCCTTGGTGAGGCCGTCCTGGGGGGCGGGGGACTCGATCGGGTGGTCGTCCTCCGTGAGCGCGCGGACCGGGTCGACGACGCCCCAGCCGACGAGGCGGTCGTGGCCGGCGATGGTGCGCTCGGCGGTCTGCTCGATCTGGGCGACGACCTCGCGGGCGGTCCAGTCCGGGTGCTTCGCCTTGATCAACGCGGCGACGCCGGCGACGTAGGGCGCCGAGAAACTCGTACCGTTGTCGGAGCAGTGACCGCCCTTGGGGACGGTGGAGATCATGTCGACGCCGGGTGCCGCGACGCCGACGAAGTCGCCGGACTGGGAGAAGGACGCGCGTTCGTTGTTGCGGTCGGAGGCCGCGACGGCGAGGACGCCCGGGAAGGACGCCGGGTACGTCTTCTTGACGTTGCCGCCCTGGCCGCCGTTGCCCGCCGACGCCACCACCACGATCTTCTTCGACAGGGCCGAGTCGATCGCCGACTCCAGGGAGGGATCGGGCTTCACCGCGTTCGACGTGTCCTGCGAGATGTTGATGACGTCGGCCTTGGCCTGGATCGCGTAGGTGACCGCCGCGGCGAGCGTCTGCGCCGTGCCGTGGCCGTCCGCGTCGTTCTGCTCGATCGGGATGATGGTCGCCTCGGGGGCCAGGCCCACGAAACCGGTGCCGCTGATCGGGCGGGCGGCGATGATGCCGGCGACCTTGGTGCCGTGTCCCACGGTGTCGGTCGTGCCGTTCTCGCTGCCCCGCGCGATCTTGTCGCCGTTGCTGTCCTTGAGGTTCCTGGGCATGAGGTTACGGCCGCTCTTCACGTCCACCGCATGGGTGAGCTGGGGGTTCTTCACGTCCACGCCGGTGTCGATCACCGCCACCCGTACGCCCTTGCCCTTGGACTGGCTCCACAGCTCGTCGAGAAGGACGCGTTGCAGGGCCCAAGGGCGGCCCGGATACACCTTGTTGGGGAACGTGCACTGGTCCGAGAAGCTGTCCTCCGCCGCCGCGGGAGGCGCGAGCACCACGGTGGACACGGCCAGCGTCGCGGCTACGGCGGCCATCGCCGCCGTGGCACGGAGGGAACGGGGGGAAGTCGTGTACGGCATGCCCAACTCTCCCTACGAGCCCTGCGGTTGACGTGCCGCCGCCGTCGACAGGCGGGGGCCCGTGGGCAGGAACTCGGACCAGGAGGCGGGGATCGGCGCCGGGTCGACGTCGGCGTAGCCGAGGCGGATCTGGGCCTGCTCGGCCTCCTGCTGCTCCTGCTGGCGTTCCTTGGCCGTCGTACCGATGCCCGCGTCGTTCGTGGCGCTGTCGGCGTTGGACTGAAGGACGTACCGCAGCCCCGTGTCGGTGACCAGGAAGACGGGACCGGCCTTGGTCTCCTCGCCCTGGAACTGGCGGAAGAGCTGCCCGGAGCCGGGAGTGACGTAGGCGCTGGTGGAGTCGGTGGGGAGCGGGGCGGGGAAGTCGGTGCCCGCCCAGGTCGTCAGGGTGGTGGCGCCGTTGTCGCCGACCTTCTCCAGGACGTTGCAGATCGTGCTGCGGCTGCCGGACGCGTCCGAGGCCTCGTTGACGGCCGTGGGTTCGTTGGTGGGCCAGCGGTTCTCGGCGCCGAAGGTCCCCTCCGGGGTGATCTCGCCCGCACTCACCCCGGTGGCGTGACCGGCCTGGCCGAGCGGGGCCAGATCCTTGCTGGACAGCAGGAGTTGGGCGACGAACGCGGAGACCTGCGCGACCTTGTTGGGAAGCACTACGTAGTAGTGCTCACCGCTGGCGTCGGACGCCTTGAGCACCATGCCCACCTTGTTGGTCGACGCGTCCAGCTCGCCCGGGGCGCCGGCGGCCGTACCGGGTGTGGCGCCGATGCTCGGGAAGGCGATCGGGTCGCCCTGGTGCAGGGTGGCCAGCCACTCCTGGGAGACACGCTCGGGCACGCGGCCGGTGCCGACGACGGCGCGCAGCAGCAACTCGTCGCTCCTGTCCACGCGGTACGCCGTGCCGCTCGCGTCCACCACGTAGCGGTTCTTGTCCGGGTCGACGACGTAGAGCAGTTCTCCGCCCCGCAGCCGCTGCTTGCCCTCGGTCTTCTTCATGTCGCGCTTGGCGAGGACCAGCGCGGCCTTCTGGATGGAACCGCCGCCCGCGCTCGGGCGCTCGCAGACCGCCCAGCGCTTGTCGGCGCCCGCCTCGCTCGCCGAGGGGAGACGGTCGGGGGCGTACGGGATGCCGACGGTGACACCGTGCGGGATCTTGCCGCCGTCGAGGACCGACTCGTCGACGGTGACGACCTCGCCCTGGCCGGGGTTGAGGAGCAGCTTCGCGGACGCCATGTTGAGGACGGGGTGCAGCTGGACCGTCTTGCCGGTCTTCAGGACGACGTAGCGGGTGGTCGACTTGCTGGCGATGATCACCTTCGACTTGGGGGTGTCCCAGCCCTGGGGCGCCGTCGGTTTGAACATGCCCCAGGCGCCGAAGACCGCCATGACGACCACGCCCACGATGACGCCGGGCACCACTCCGCGCAGCGGTCGCGGTGCCCCCTCCTCCGAACCGTCCGGGGAGGACTGCACGAAGGACGCCAGCATGCGGCGCTTCGCGAAGGTGTAGGCGTTGAGCTGGTCCCGCCGAGATGCCATCTGTGTCTGTCTCTCCCCGTGTTCCGCCTGGGCAGCGCTCGGGGGTTCACCGTCCCCCGCCCATCGATGTCAGACCGGGCACCTACTATGCCTGGTATCCGCGGGGACGTGGGGAGCGGGTAGGGTACCTGGACCTTCAGGGGCCCTATGTGGTGCTGAAACAGCAGTGAGTTGTGAGTAAAACGGGGGGATGGAGTGATGGCTTCCGGAACGCGGACGCGGTCTCGTGACCGGTCGCGGACGAGGGGCTCCGGGACGCCCGGGCCGGGGTCCGCGCAGCCGCCGTCCGCGGCGGCCACACCGCCCCAGGGAGCGGGCGGACTCCATCTCAGGACGCGCCGCGGACAGGGCGGGGCATTCCGGTTGCAACGGCTCGTCCTGCTGGAGATCGCGGCGGCCGTCCTTCTCGTCGGCTGGGCGATCGCGCCCATGGCGCTGGTGCCGGCGGGCGTCGTCGCCGTGGCGCTCGTGCTGCTCGCCTTCGTCCGGCGGCGCGGCCGCTCCCTGCCCGAATGGCTGGGCACCGCGCGGGCGTTGCGGGCACGTCAGAAGAGCGCCGCGAACACGGAGACCCCGCCGGGCACGGAGCCCGGTCTCGCTCCGGCCGTCGAGTGCGACCCGACCCTGCGGACGTATGCGTACGGCGGCCGGGACCGGCGTCCGATCGGGCTGATCGGGGACGGCACCTTCGTGACCGCCGTCGTGCAGGTCGAAGCCGACGTCACCGCGCTGCGGGCCGACCGGAACCGGCATCCGCTGCCGCTCTCGCTGGTGCGGGACGCGCTCGAAGTGGACGGCATCCGGCTGGAGTCGGCGCAGCTCGTGCTGCACACCCAGCCCGCACCCGCGCTGCACCTGCCCCAGCACTCCGTGGCCGTCACCAACTACGCGCCGCTGCAGGAGCAGACCGGCGCCCCGGCGGTGCGCATCACCTGGATCGCGCTGAAGCTCGACCCCGAGCAGTGCCTGGAGGCCGTGGCCGCCCGGGGCGGCGGGCTCACCGGTGCGCAGAAGTGCGTCGTGCGCGTCGCCGACCATCTCGCGAGCCGCCTCACCGGCGCCGGATTCCGCACGACGATCCTGAACGAGGAGGAGCTGACGGCGGCCCTCGCCACCTCCGCCTGCGCGAACCCCCTGGTGACGGCGGAGGCCGGCCGGACCGAGACGCGGGAGCGCCGGACCGAGGAGTCCAGCCGGAGCTGGCGCTGCGACAACCGCAGACATACGACGTACTGGATCCGCCGCTGGCCCCAACTGGGCGGTCGCGGCCCGTCGTTGCCGCAGCTGATCGCTCTGCTCACGGCCACCCCGGCGCTCGCCACCACGTTCAGCCTCACGCTCGCGCGCGGGGAGCGCCAGGAGGTGTCGATGTGCGGGCACCTGCGAGTGACGGGCCGCAGCGACGACGAACTGGTCGCGGCGCGGCGCGCGTTGGAGGGCGCGGCACGGCACACGGGCCTGGCACTGGCCCGGCTCGACCGCGAGCAGCTCCCGGGTGTGCTCGCCACGCTGCCCCTCGGAGGTGCCCGATGACCGCGCTGACGGTGCTGCGCAGCGGCTTCGGCCTGATCGGTCCGCGGCACGGACGGCATGTGCTCTCCCCCGAGCAGGTGGACGCGCTGGCGCTGCCCATCGGGGACGACGGCGTCGTGATCGGCGTCGACACCGAGGGACAGCCCGCGGTGCTCGGCCTCAACCGGCCCACTCCGTACGACGTCGTCCTCATCGGCGGTCTGTGGACCGCACAGGTCATCGCCCTCAGAGCGGCGGCGACCGGTGCGCGCGTCGCCGTGGAGACCGGCCGGCCGCAGGCCTGGATGCAGATGGTCCACGCCATGGGCGGCGGACAGAACGGCCTGGCGGTGTACGACGTGGGCCGCGTCCAGCCACAGGGCGCCTCGGCGGGCACACCCGTGCTCGTGGTGCGGGACTGCGGCATGCGTCCGCCGCGCGGGCGCGTCGTGTCCGGTCCCTGGCAGTCCGTGCTGACCCTCCTGCCGTACCTCAGCCCCGTCGCCCCTCGGCTCATACGGCAGGCGCGGCTCGTCGGTGTGCAGCGGATCTCGCCGGACGAGGCGACGGAGCTGGGCCGTGCCATGGCGCTCCCCCGGGCCGACGTCGACTCCCTGCCCACGCTCCCCGACGGCGTCACGATCTGGTGCGGCGACCGCGACCAGCAGTATGTGATGACACAGCCCACGGACGCCGAGATCGGATTGTTGGGTACACCGCGCCGGATGGACTGAACCGGCGGACCACTGACCGACATTGACCGACTAGAACACTTTCGCCCCTTCTCTCGTAGGGGATGTGTGCCACTACCACCCGTTTTGCGCGAGTAGTCGGTGGTCACGTGTGCCGGTTCAGGGCGTCGTGTGGCGCGTTGGACGGGCGCGGAGAGGTGGGCGGGCCTGCCGTGAGGTTGCTTGTGGTGATTAGGCTGGGACCGGGCGCCGCGTTTGGGCCCGCGGCCGGGCCGACATCGCTTCGGGGGACGGGCCGGGCGGATCCGATCGATTCGGGCCGCCGACCGACCGTTCCCGACGCTGTCGACGGACCGGGCCCGTACGACACGAGCGGTCGCCCCAGCACGACATGAGGGTGCTCGACCACACCAGGAGGAATTGTGAGCAGCGATCGGGACGGGATCCGCGGGGGCTGGGCCACGCCCGGCGATGACCAGCCCGACGACGAGTCCGCCATCGAGATGACGGGCGAGTTCACGATCGACTACGCGCCGCCGGCCTGGTACACGCAGAACTCGTCCGGCGCGTCGGGCGCGTCCGCGCAGGCCTCGCCGCCGCCGACTCCGGCGAGCGGCACGGCGATGCCGCCTCCGCCGTCGGCGCCCCCGGTCGGCCCCCCGTTCCCGGTGCCCGCACCGCCGGACAACTCCGGCTTCCAGGCCGGCTGGGCACCTGCGGCCGCGGCTCCGCCGCCTGCGGTCCCCGCCGAGGAGGACCCTGAGAACGGCGACCTCGAAAGTGGCGCGACCATGCGGATCTCTTCCGCTGCGTTGAAGCGGGAGATCGCGGAGCAGGGTGCGGGGGCGGAGGTCGCGTCGGCGCAGGGCGACACGGAGACCCCGGCGGCTCCGGCTGAGGCTCCGGCTGAGGCTCCGGCTGAGGCTCCGGCCGAGGTTTCCGCGGGTGACGAGGGCTCCGTCGAAGGCACGGAAGCGGCCGAAGGTTCGGTTGCCGACGACGCTGAATCGGGTCCCGAGGAGCCGGAGTTCGAGGGCGAGGTGCCGGAGAACGGTGCCTCCGAGGGCGCCGACGCCGCCGAGGTGAGCAGCACGCAGGACGAGGACGGCACGGTCACCGAAACGGACACCGGGGACTCCACGGAATCCGCGGAATCCACGAACTCCGCCGACGACGAGAGCACCGACGACGCCTCCGCGTCCACGGCAGCCCCCGACACCGACCCCGCCGCCGACTCGACCGACGCCCCGGTGGATGAGCCGGCCGATGAGCTGGCCACCGACCCGGAGCACGAGCCGGACAGGGCCGACACCACCGCGCCTACGCCCACTCCCGAGGCCGACTCCCCCCAGTCCGCCGACCCGGCCACGGACGCCACCGGTGACGTGCAAGGTGACGTACAGGCTGATGTCCAGGAAGCCCCGCCCGCCTGGACTCCCCCGCCGGCCCCGCAGAGTGGCGTCCCACCGCTGCCGCCCTCCTACCAGCCCGCCGCCCCGGCCCCGGCCGACCAGTGGCCGGCACAGCCCCACCCCCAGGTCCAGCCCCAAGTGGAGCCACAGCCCGCGCCGTTGGACGCCGCGGCACCTCCGCCGCCCGTACCGCAGCAGCCCGTCGCGCCCCCGGCGCAGCCGCCGTCGCCGCCCCAGCAGCAACCCCAGTTCCACCCGCAGGCACCGCAACCCGCCCCGGCCGCCTGGAACGCACCGCCTGCCCCGAACCAGCAGAGCGGCTACGGCTTCCCGCCGCCACCGGCACAGCAGGCCCAGCCCGCCCCCAATACGCCGGACCAGCAGGGCAGTTACGGCTTCCCCCCGGCACCCGCACAACAAGGCCAGCCCACTCCCGCCGCGCCGAACCAGCAAGGCGGCGGCTACGGCTTCCCGCTCCCGCCCGCGCAGCAGGCCCAGCCCACCACCGCACCCCCGAACCAACAGGGCGGCTACGGCTTCCCGCAGTCACCTGCGCACCAGGCCCCGCCCACCCCCGCCGCACCCAACGAGCAAGGCGGCGGCTACGGCTTCCCGCCGCCACCCGCGCCGGTGCAGCAAACCCCGCCCGGCCCCAACGCGCCGAACCAGCAGGGCAGTTACGGCTTCCCCCCGGCACCCGCACAACAGGACCCGCCCGCCCCCGCCGCACCGCCCAACCAGCAAAGCGGCGGCTACGGCTTTCCACAGCCGCCTGCGCAACAGGGTCCGCCCGCCCCCAACACACCGAACCAGCAAGGCAGTTACGCCTTCCCCCCGGCACCCGCACAACAAGGCCAGCCCACCCCCGCCGCACCGCCGAACCAGCAAGACGGCGGCTACGGCTACCCCCGGGTATCCGGTCTCGAAGCAGGCCACGCGGGCAATCCGCCCCTGCCCCCGCAAGACGGCCCCGTCGACGCGCCGTTCGCGCAGCCCGGTGGCCCCCAAGGCAACCCCGTCCCGCCGCCGCAGGCACCCCAGCCGCAGCCGCAGGCGCAGGCGCAACCGCATGCCCAACCCCCGGTCGACCCCCGCACCGGTGCCGCCTGGCCGCAGCCCATGCGGCACGACCAGCGGCAGCCGACCAACCCCGCTGCCGCGCCGCTGGGTTACACCGCTGCCGTGGAGCTGTCGTCGGACCGGCTGCTCAGCAACAAGAAGCAGAAGGCGAAGAGCGGCCGGCCCGGTGCCGCGCCCTCGCGGTTCAAGCTCGGCGGCAAGAAGGAAGAGGCCGAGCGGCAGCGGAAGTTGGAGCTGATCCGTACGCCGGTGCTGTCGTGCTACCGGATCGCGGTGATCAGCCTCAAGGGCGGTGTCGGCAAGACCACGACCACCACCGCACTCGGCTCCACCCTCGCCACCGAGCGCCAGGACAAGATCCTCGCGATCGACGCCAACCCGGACGCCGGCACGCTCGGCCGCCGGGTTCGGCGGGAGACCGGCGCCACCATCCGCGACCTCGTCCAGGCGATCCCGTACCTCAACTCCTATATGGACATCCGGCGGTTCACGTCCCAGGCGTCGTCCGGGCTGGAGATCATCGCCAACGACGTCGACCCGGCCGTGTCGACCACGTTCAACGACGAGGACTACCGGCGCGCGATCGACGTGCTGGGCAAGCAGTACCCGGTCATCCTCACCGACTCGGGTACCGGTCTGCTCTACAGCGCGATGCGCGGTGTGCTCGACCTCGCCGACCAGCTCATCATCATCTCGACGCCGTCCGTGGACGGTGCGAGCAGCGCGAGTACGACGCTGGACTGGCTGTCGGCGCACGGGTACGCCGACCTGGTCTCACGCTCGCTCACCGTCATCTCGGGGGTCCGCGAGACCGGTAAGACGATCAAGGTGGAGGACATCGTCAGCCACTTCGAGACGCGCTGCCGGGGTGTCGTGGTCGTGCCGTTCGACGAGCATCTCGCCGCCGGCGCGGAGGTCGACCTCGACATGATGCGGCCGAAGGTACGCGAGTCGTACTTCAACCTCGCCGCCCTGGTCGCCGAGGACTTCGTCCGCCACCAGCAGATGCACGGCCTGTGGACGAGCGACGGCAACCCGCCCCCGGTCCTGGCCCCGCCGATGCCGGGCCAGCAGGGATACCCCGGGTACCCGGGACAACAAGGCCAGCCGGGGCAACAGGGGCAGCCCGGCTATCCGGCCCAGCAGCCGTACCCGGGCCAGCAGTCTCCCGGTCAGCCGGGTCCCTACCCCCAGCAGCAGCCACAGCACCAACCGCAGCCGCAACCACCGCACCCCGGCCAGCAGTTGTACGGCCAGCAGCCCTACCCCCAGCAGGGCCAGCCCCCGGCGCAGCAGCCCGCCCCGCCGTATCCCCAGCACCCGGGTCAGCAGCCTCCGCCGCCGTACCCGCAGCACCCGGGCTACGCCCAGCCGGACGGCGAGCAGACTCCGCCCCCGCCCCCTCCGCCCGCACCCCCGCAGCAGTAGGCGCACGCGAAGGGCGGCCGGTACCCACAGGTACCGGCCGCCCTTCGGCGTCGTAGAAACACGAACGGGATCGAGACCGGTTACCCGGCGTCGCCCGCGTCCGTCGAGATCAGTTCCCGGCAGCGCTTCACGTCCTGCGCGATCTGCTCCAGCAGGCCCTCCAGCGAGTCGAACTTCGCCTGGCCGCGCACGAAGGCGAGGAAGTCGACGGCGACATGCAGGCCGTACAGGTCGAGGCCGACGCGGTCGATCGCGTACGCCTCCACCGTGCGCTCGGTGCCGTCGAACTGCGGGTTCGTGCCGACGGAGATCGCGGCCGGCATGGCCTCTCCCTGGACGTGGAGGTAACCGGCGTAGACGCCGTCCGCCGGGATCGCCGTGTGGGGCAGGGTCTCGACGTTGGCCGTCGGGAAGCCCATCTCGCGACCGCGCTGGGCACCGCGCACCACGACACCCTCCACCCGGTGGGGACGGCCGAGAATCTCGCGGGCGCCCTCGACGTCGCCCTCGGCGACCAGGCGCCTGGTCAGTGTGGAGGAGAAGGGCTCGCCACCGCCCGCCGCACCGCTCACGTAAAGATCCACCACCTCTACCTCGAAGTCGTATGTCTTGCCCTGCTCGATCAGGAAGGCCACATTGCCCGCGGCCTTGTGGCCGAAGCGGAAGTTGGGGCCCTCGACGACCGCCTTCGCGTGCAGCTTGTCCACCAGGACCTTGACCACGAAGTCGGCCGGGGACAGCTTCGAGAACTCTTTCGTGAACGGCAGGATCAGCGCCGCGTCGACCCCCAGCTCGGCCATCAGTTCGGCACGACGGTGGTGCGGGGCGAGCAGCGGCGGGTGGCTGCCGGGGCGCACGACCTCGCTGGGGTGCGGGTCGAAGGTGACGACGACCGAGGGAACGCCCAGCTCACGGGCGCGCTCCACGGCATGCCGGATGATCAGCTGGTGCCCGCGGTGGACCCCGTCGTAAGAACCGATGGTGACGACGCTGCGCCCCCAGTCCTCAGGGATGTCCTCCAAGCCACGCCAGCGCTGCACTGTGACCGCTCCTCATCGAACCCGTGTCCGTATGTAGACCTGTGTCGTTGACCTCTTACGCAGGTCTAAGGGTGCCATGCCGGGGGCCTGTGGCCCGCATCGGCATAGAGGCTGTGACCGGGCGCACGTACAAAGGCCGCTATGCCGGAACCCCCACCCCGGCCAGGTTCTCGATCATGCGCCGCGTGCTGGGTCCGACCACCGCGGCCCAGTCCTCCGGGGTGTCGGCCAGCCAGCGGGCCATCAGGGCCGCGAAGCCGGGCACGTGGCGGCCCAGGTCGACGAGCCCGCGGTCGAAACGGGTCGCGCCCGCGGGGGTGCGGACGAGCAGCCGGCCGGTGCGGTGGACGAGGTCGCGGATCTCGTCGTCGTCGCGGCGGCCGGCCGTGTGCAGGAGTGCGTCCAGTACGGCGGGGTCGTGCTCGTGCGTGAGCTGGAACTCCAGGAGTTCGCGGCGCAGGGGGCGCGAGGCGGGGGTGCCGGGGGCGGCGAGCACGGCCGCGAGGGCGGTCCGCACCGACGCGGGACCGCCGTCGAGGAGGCCGGTGACCAGGGGGAACAGAAGGGCGCGGGCGGTGGGGCCGTGGTCGAGGCACCGGTCGACGTAGACGCCGAGGTGGGCGGCCGTCTCCGGCCACCGTACGGCCGTCTCGCGCACCAGGGCGGCGGCCCGGCGGGCGAGGGCCGGGGTCGCGACGTCGGCGAGCGTGCGGACCGCCTCGCTCGCGTGCGGTCCGTGCAGCCGGGCGCGGAAGGCCTCCAGGACCGGTTCGGGGTGCGTGGTCAGGGCAGCCGCCAGCGCGCTGGGCGGGAACTGCGGGTCGCCGGACGCGAAGTGCCGTAGCGCCTGCGGGAGATGGCGGGCGCGGGTGTGCGGATCGCGGACGAGGAGGGCGAGCGCGCCGCCGTGCAGGGTGGAGTCGGCGGGGCGGGCGAGGAGGAACTGGGCCGCGTAGCGCAGGAGTTCGCGGTCGGCCTCGGTCCGTACGTGCGGGGCGGCCCGCAGTCCGTACGCCACCGCAGCCACCCGGCGCGCCGGCCGCTCGTCGTGCGCCCACCGGTCCACGGCCCGGCACACGGCCGAGGGTTCCTCCTCGGCCAGTACGGCGAGGAGTTCGTCGGCCCGCCCATGCGCACAGCCGACGAGCACCTCCGTCAGATCGTCCAGCGCCCGCCGCCGATGCGTGTGCAGCAACGCCTGCGCGGCCGTCGCCACGGTCGCCTCCGGCGTCGCGGGCAACGGCCGCTCGTCGTCGAACCACCGGGTCAGCAACGGCTGTACGGCGGTGGGGTCGGCGGCGAGCAACTCGGCGGCGGTGTCCAGGAATCGGGCCGGCGCGGTGCCCTGCGGGGCGCCGTCGACGAGCACGAGCCGCCGCAGCAACGCGAGCCGCTCGCCCTGCGGCAGACGCAGCGCGGTCCAGAACTCCGGCGCGAACTCCTTCGGCACGCCCGCCTGTTGCTGCCTCCGCGCCACCAACTGGTCGGCCAGCAACCGCAACGCCCCGCTGTACGGCGTGGCATCGGGCACCCGCAGCAACACCCCGGCGAGCAGCCGCGCGGCCCACCAGGAGTCCGGGTCGGCGTCCAGGGCTCCCGCCAACTCCTCCAGCCGTACGGCCAGTTGAAGGGTGCCGTGTTGCCGGGCGAGGAGCAGGAGGGCCTGTACGACGGGGCCGATGCGGTGGTGCGGAACGGGGAGGGGATGCCCGGTCCGCGGGGTACGGGACCGGTGCACCAGGGCGCGCAGAGCTTCGTCGAGGTCCAGGTGCGTGCCCTGGATCCAGTCCGCCAACTCCTCGTGGGCGAACCGGTATCCGGTCCCGGCCGGCACGAGCAGGCCCTCGGTGAGGACGGCGGACGCCCACCCGGTGCCGCCGCCGAGCCGCGCCGGTGCGGGTCCCCACGGGAACACCACCTCGAACGACTCCCGGTCCAACTCCCCCTGCCCCGGCCCGAGACTGCGCCGCGCCGCCTCGTGCACCTGCCCGGACACCTTCGCCGCGAGTCGCCGTACGGCGGTGCCGCGCAGCCCGTTCTCGGCGGCTAGCCGGACCGCGATCCGGAGGCACATGAGGTCCAGGTAGGCCGCGAACACGTCGTCCCGGTCGAGCCGGGCGCCCGGGGATGCGGGCAGCGCGGCGAGCACCTCGGAGAGAAGCCGGAGGGTGAGGGGGTGACGGGCGTCGGCTCCGGTGAGGACGCCCTCCGGGAGTCCATAGGCGGCGCGGGCCCGGCGTGCTTCGTCCGGCCGCAGGTCACCAAGGTGAACGCAAGCCGGAAGCACCGCCCTGGGGGCTGCGCCCCCAGACCCCCCATCGGCCTGAACGGCCTCGTCCTCGAACGCCGGACGAGCTGAAGAACACGGACCGGCGTCATCAGGCGCGGGCGCCCCGGAATGAGCCGGACCGGCCGCGTCAGACACGGACGCCTCGAAGAAAAGCGGACCCGCACGGTCAGCCCCAGGCGCCCCGGAGTAAGCCGGACCTGCACGGTCAGCCGCAGACGCCCCGGAGCGATCCGGACCTGCATGGTCAGCCGCAGGCACCCCAGAGCGATCCGGACCGTCCTCGCCGACCGCAGGCCCGCCGGAAGAAGACCCGCCGTACAGCAGCTCCCCCGGAAAACCCGCCCCCGCTCCTTCCCAGTACTCCGCCCGACACCCCACCACCAACCGCGCCCCACTCTCCCGCAGCCACTCCCCCGTCCCCCGGGTCCACTCGTCCAGCCGGTGCGCCAGCACGGGCGGCATCTCCTCGGGCCCGTCGAGCAGCAGCAGCAACGGCCGCCCGGCGTCACGGGCGACCCGCGCCAGCCGCTCGGGCCCGACATCGCCGAGGTCACCGGAGTCCCCCGGCAGCGAGACGGACGCCGCGACGATCCGTGCCGCCCGCTCCACAGTCCTGCGCACCGCGTCCGCCACGGAAGCGTCCCCGTCCCGCAGATCGGCCCCGCGCAGCCACAGCGTGGGAGCCGGTTCGGCACCCCCGTTGCGCCGTGCGGCGAGCGCCGCGAGTTCCGTCGTACGGCCGCTGCCCGGGGCCCCGACGAGCCCGAGCACGGCGGCCGGGCCCGCGGCGAACTCGGTGAACTCCCTTATCACCGAGGGGCGTTCGACGGGCTCCATGACGCAGGAGCCCTCGGCGTCCCGACCTGGGCCTACGAACCCCGCGAGCGCCCCCGGCGGCCCGTCCGACCCCACCGAAGTCGCCGTCAGTTCCAGGACGCCCGCCAGGTTGAGGTCGGCGCCGTAGGCGGGCACGGTCGCCGCGTTGCGCGCGAGGAGGTCGCCCAGCCGCCCATTGATGTCATCCAACGACCGCTCCCCGCCCGGCACTTGCCGCAACGGCACCGCGAACCCGGTGTCCCGTTGCCCGGACTGCAACGCCGTGCCGAGGACGCCGATCACCGCGCCGGTCACCGCGTCGAGGACCGGCCCCCCGGCCGCTCCCCCACCCAGTCGCAGCGCGTCCCGCCCCGCCGTGCCGATCGCCAACTCCAGGGCGTCGTCGAGGAGATGGAAGCGGTCGGTGGCGGTGTAGGTCACGGAGGTCGCGCCCAGGAGGCGGGCCTCGCGCCAGCGGTCCGCGGCGACGCGTACGTAGGTGCCGGTCTCGACGCGGTCCCGGACGGTGACGGGGAGCGGGTCGACACCGAGGCCCTCGGTGCGGACGAGGGCGAGGTCGAGGGCGGGCAGCGGGGTCACCGCGTCGGCGGTCACCAGGCAGGTGCGGTCGCCGGCGGCGTGCAGGACCAGGCGGGGCAGTCCGTCGACCGCTTCGTGGCTGGTGATCACCGTGCCGTGGTGGTCGGCGACGAATCCGGTGCCGCGTGGGCGTCCGGCGAGGTCGCGGATGCGTACCAAGGACTCGTCCAGGTCGCGGACGCGCGCCGGGGCCGTGTCGTCGAGGTCGTCGACGGCGGGCGCGGCGCCCCGCGTCGATCGCTCCGCCCGTGCGTCTTCCCGCGTCCGACGGCCGCCGCCCGTCCGCGGGCCACGTCCCGCCATGGTCGAACCTCCCCGCCGTACCCATGCCCTGTGTTCGACGGTAGGCGTGGCGTGATCAGCGGGACAGATCGCGTGGTGAACGCGCCCCCTTCCGCTCCCTCGGTTCACTCCGAGCGCCTGCCCGGACGGGTGAATAGACGTGGTGGGTTGGATACACCCTAGGGGTGGGGGAACCGAGGGGGGACCGTGGAGCGGCGGGAACGTAGACCCCGTGACCGCCGCTCCACGGGCGGGACTTGAGGACCGGCCAGGTCCTCGGTCCCGCCCCCGGGGTGTCTCTCAGGCGAAGACGGCGAGGCTCTTGGCCTTGCCCTTCTGTTCCTCCACGAGTGCCAGGAAGCGGCCCTCGGGATCGAAGACGCCGACCGCGCCGGCGCCCGTGTACTCCTCGGGGATGTCCAGGCGGACTCCGTTGAGCAGCAGCTTGGCCCGCCTCTCGTCCACCGACCAGCGCGGGAACGCGGCCTCGGCGGCTTCGGCGATCGGCATCACGGTCAGCTCCTCCTGGAGCTGGTCCAGGGTCTTCGCCGCGTCCAGCTTGTACGGGCCGACGCGGGTGCGGCGCAGGGCGGTCAGATGGCCGCCCACGCCGAGGTCCTCGCCCAGGTCGCGGGCCAGGGCCCGGATGTAGGTGCCGGACGAGCAGACCACCGAGACCACCAGGTCCAGGACGGGGGTGCCGTCCTCGGCGACGGCGTCCCGGACGTCGTAGACCGCGAAGGAGGAGATGGTGACGGGGCGGGCGGGGATCTCGAAGTCCTCGCCATCACGGGCCCGTTTGTACGAGCGCACGCCGTCGATCTTGATGGCACTGACCTTGGACGGGACCTGCATGATCTGGCCGCTGAGCTTGGCGATCCCGGCGTCGACGGCGTCCCGGGTGACCTTCGAGGCGTCTGTCGACCCCGTGATCTCGCCCTCTGCGTCGTCGGTCAGGGTGCTCTGGCCCAGGCGGATCGTGCCCAGGTACTCCTTCTCCGTGAGGGCGAGATGCCCCAGGAGCTTTGTCGCCTTCTCGACTCCCAGGACGAGTACGCCCGTTGCCATCGGGTCGAGGGTGCCTGCGTGCCCGACGCGGCGGGTGCGGGCGATGCCGCGCATCTTGGCGACCACGTCGTGCGAGGTGAAGCCCGACGGCTTGTCCACGATGACAAGGCCGTCGGGCGTCCGGGTTTTCTCGGTCATTCGGCGGTGTCGTCCTCGTCGTCGTCCTCGTCGTCCGGCTTCTTGTACGGGTCCGCGTCACCCGCGTACGCGGCGCCCGCCGAGACCTCGCGTACCTTCTCGTCGGACTGCCGGGCCTTGTCGAGGAGGTCCTCGATGGTCTTGGCGGTGTCCGGGAGGGCGTCCGCGACGAAGGTGAGGGTCGGCGTGAACTTCACGCCCGCCGCGGCGCCCACCGCGGAACGGAGCACGCCCTTGGCGCTCTCCAGTCCGGCGGCCGCCTCGGCCCGCGCCTCGTCGTCCCCGTACACCGTGTAGAAGACGGTCGCCTCCCGCAGGTCACCCGTCACCCGGGTGTCCGTGATGGTGACGTGCGTGCCGAGCCGCGGATCCTTGATCCCGCGCTGCAGCTTCTTGGCCACCACCTCTCGGATGAGGTCCGCCAGCCTCTTGGCACGCGCGTTGTCGGCCACTGGTCCGTCTCCTTAGTAACTACGTCTTGCTGCAACTACGTCTTGCCGCTTGCTTCGCTCTTCGTCCGGCTTCAGTCTTCGTCGCTGTGGAGTCTGCGTCGAACGGAGAGCAGTTCCACCTCGGGCCGCGCGGCGACGAGTCGCTCGCAGCGGTCCAGTACGTCGGTGAGGTGTCCCGTGTCCCCGGAGACCACCGCGAGCCCGATCTCGGCCCTGCGATGGAGGTCCTGACTGCCCGTCTCGGCCGCGCTCACCGCGTACTTGCGCTGGAGTTCGGCCACGATCGGACGGACGAGAGAGCGTTTCTCCTTCAGCGAGTGGACGTCGCCGAGGAGCAGGTCGAAGGACAGAGTCCCCACATACATGTGTGTCCGGATGTCCCGCCGGTTCGGGGTATGGGCGCCGGTCTCGGACGCCGATACAGGAACCGTACACGCAACGGCCGGGGCCGATCGACGGAAATTCTCTCCGCCGACCGGCCCCGATCGCGTGCTGTGTCGATCAGCCGCGAGGCTTCTCGCGCATCTCGTACGTCGCGATGACGTCGTCGACCTTGATGTCGTTGAAGTTCCCGAGGTTGATACCGCCCTCGAACCCTTCGCGGATCTCGGTGACGTCGTCCTTGAAGCGACGCAGACCGGAGATGTTGAGGCTCTCCGCGATGACCTTGCCGTCGCGGACGAGGCGCGCCTTGGTGTTGCGCTTGACCTCTCCGGAACGGACCAGGACACCGGCGATGTTGCCCAGCTTGGACGACTTGAAGACCTCGCGGATCTCCGCCGTGCCGAGCTCGACCTCCTCGTACTCCGGCTTGAGCATGCCCTTCAGGGCCGCCTCGATCTCCTCGATGGCCTGGTAGATCACCGAGTAGTACCGGACGTCGACGCCCTCGCGCTCCGCCATCTGCGCCGCGCGGCCCGCAGCGCGGACGTTGAAGCCGATGACGATCGCGTCGGAGCCGGTCGCCAGGTCGATGTCCGACTCGGTGACCGCACCCACGCCGCGGTGCAGGACGCGGATGTCGACCTCTTCGCCGACGTCGAGCTGGAGCAGCGAGGACTCGAGAGCCTCCACCGAACCGGACGCGTCGCCCTTGATGATGAGGTTGAGTTCCTGCACCAGACCGGCCTTGAGGGCCTCGTCCAGGTTCTCCAGGGAGAACCGGACTCCGCGCCGGGCGAAGTTGGCGTTGCGCTCGCGCGCCGCGCGCTTCTCGGCGATCTGACGTGCCGTGCGGTCCTCGTCGACGACGAGGAAGTTGTCGCCGGCGCCCGGGACGTTGGTGAGTCCGAGGACGAGGACCGGAGTCGAGGGACCCGCCTCTTCCACGTTGTCGCCCTTGTCGTCGAGCATCGCGCGGACACGGCCGTACGCGTCGCCGACCACCATGGTGTCGCCGACCCGCAGGGTGCCGCGCTGGACCAGGACGGTCGCGACGGCGCCGCGGCCCTTGTCCAGGTGGGACTCGATCGCGATGCCCTGCGCGTCCTGCTCCGGGTTGGCCCGCAGGTCGAGCGAGGCGTCCGCGGTGAGGACCACGGCCTCCAGCAGGCTCTCGATGTTGAGGCCCTGCTTGGCGGAGATGTCGACGAACATGGTGTCGCCGCCGTACTCCTCGGCCACCAGCCCGAACTCGGTGAGCTGACCGCGCACCTTGGTCGGGTCGGCGCCTTCGACGTCGATCTTGTTGACCGCGACCACGATCGGCACGTCGGCCGCCTTGGCGTGGTTCAGCGCCTCGATCGTCTGGGGCATCACACCGTCGTTGGCCGCCACCACGAGGATCGCGATGTCGGTCGACTTGGCACCACGGGCACGCATGGCGGTGAACGCCTCGTGGCCCGGGGTGTCGATGAAGGTGATGCGACGCTCTTCGCCGTTGACCTCGGTGGCGACCTGGTACGCACCGATGTGCTGCGTGATACCGCCGGCCTCGCCCGCGATGACGTTCGTCTTGCGGATGGTGTCCAGCAGTCGGGTCTTACCGTGGTCGACGTGACCCATGACGGTCACGACCGGCGGACGCGCGACGAGGAACTCCTCGCCACCCTCGTCCTCGCCGAACTCGATGTCGAAGGACTCGAGCAGCTCGCGGTCCTCCTCCTCGGGGCTGACGATCTCGAGGACGAAGTTCATCTCGTCCGCGAGGAGCTTCAGCGTCTCGTCGGAGACGGACTGCGTGGCAGTGACCATCTCGCCGAGGTTCATCATCACGCCGACGAGCGACGCCGGGTTGGCGTTGATCTTCTCGGCGAAGTCGGTGAGCGAGGCACCGCGCGACAGACGGACGGACTGTCCGTTGCCACGAGGCAGCATCACACCGCCGACCGACGGGGCCTGCATGGCCTCGTACTCCTGGCGCCTCTGCCGCTTCGACTTGCGACCACGACGCGCGGGACCACCGGGACGACCGAAGGCGCCCTGTGTGCCACCGCGGCCACCCGGACCACCGGGACGGCCACCGAAGCCGGGACGGCCACCGCCGCCACCGGCGGGAGCACCCGGACGACCGGCGAAACCGCCGCCACCGCCACCGGGACCCGCGGGACGACCGGCGAAACCGCCACCGCCGCCACCCGGACGACCGGCGAAGCCGCCGCCGCCACCGGGACGACCGCCGCCGCCACCCGGACCACCGGGACGACCGCCGCCGGCACCGGGACCGCGGCCACCGGGGCCGCCACCGGGACGGGGGCTACCCGCAGCGGGACGCTGCGGCATCATGCCGGGGTTCGGACGGTTGCCACCGGGGCCACCGCCGGGACGCGGAGCGCCGCCCTGCGGGCGGGGCATGCCGCCCGGGCTCGGACGCGCGCCACCGGGAGCACCCGGACGGGCACCGCCCGCAGCGCCCTGGGGACGGGGACCGCCCTGACCGGCACCCTGCGGACGCGGAGCGCCGCCGGGAGCACCACCGGGACGGTCCTGACCGCCGGGACGCGGGGCACCGGGACGGGGAGCCCCGGGGCGCGCCATGCCGGTGGAACCACCGGAGGTGAACGGGTTGTTGCCCGGACGGGGACCGGCCGGACGAGCACCGGGACGCGCGCCCTGACCGGCCGGACGCGGAGCGCCGGGACGGTCGCCGCGGTCACTGCGCTCGGGACGGTCGCCCCGACCCTGACCACCCTGGCCGGGACCGGCCGGACGGGCACCGCCCGGACGGGGGGCCTGGCTCGCCGGACGCGGGGCGCCCGGACGCGGGGCAGAACTGGAACCGCCGGTGGAGGCAGGGGCGGCGGGAGCCGCCGCCGGAGCCGCCGGGGGGGCGGTGAACTCGGGCGTGGTCGGCGCCGGCGAGGCCGGGGCCGGACGCGGCGCGGGCCGCGGGCCCGGACGGGGACCACCGGCGGAGGCCGGTGCGGCGGGCGCGGCCGGGGCTGCGGGAGCCGCGGCGGCGCTCTCGGCGACGGCCGGCTTCGGGGCCGGCGGGCGCGGGGCAGCAGGACCCGGACGGGCACCCTGCGCCGGAGAGGGGGCGCCCGGACGTGCCGGGGCAGCCTTGCGTGCGGGGGCGGGCTTGCCGCCTCCGCTGCCCTGCTGGAGGGCGTCTGTCAGCTTGCGTACAACGGGCGCCTCGATCGTCGAGGACGCCGAACGGACGAATTCACCGAGTTCTTGGAGCTTGGCCATGACGACCTTGCTCTCCACCCCGAACTCCTTGGCGAGTTCGTATACCCGGACCTTAGCCACTTCGCTCCTTTTAGGTCCGGGTGCGTCCGGACCGTCGCTACTTCATGGGCGTACTCATCGCGTGCTCATCGAGTGCTCATCGCAATCTCGACCTACTTCCAACTCGCGGAATACCGGGCCGCACGGAGGTTCCGTACGACTCGCTCTTACGGTGTCGCCTGCTCGACGTAGAGGCGCAACGCCTTTGTGTCGAGCGCTCCCTGGGCACGCAGCGCCCGTGGGAACGCCCGGCGGCGTACCGCCAGGTCCAGACAGACCAGGGCGGGGTGCAGATACGCACCCCGGCCGGGCAGCGTACCGCGATGATCGGGAGCGCATTCGCCCTCGACCGCCACGATGCGCAGCAGTTCGTTCTTGGCCGCTCGCTCCCGGCACCCCACACAGGTGCGTTCAGGGCATGCGCGGGCTCGCGTCCGGCCAGACACTGCTAAGTCTACCTCCCCGCACCGACCTCACCCCTTCGGGGGAAGAATCGAACGGTTGTTGTCGTGATCTAAGCCACTCGCGGCCGAGATCTATTCCCCGCGCTGGTCGGACGGCTGTTCGGTGTCCGGGCGGATGTCGATGCGCCACCCCGTCAGCCGGGCCGCGAGTCGGGCATTCTGCCCTTCCTTGCCGATCGCCAGGGACAGCTGGTAGTCCGGCACCGTCACGCGCGCGGAGCGGGCCGCGAGGTCCACCACCTCGACCTTGGAGACCCGCGCCGGGGAGAGCGCGTTGGCCACCATCTCGGCCGGGTCGTCCGACCAGTCGACGATGTCGATCTTCTCGCCGCTCAGCTCGCCCATCACCGCGCGCACCCGGCCGCCCATGGGGCCGATGCAGGCGCCCTTGGCGTTCAGACCGCTGCGGGTGGAGCGGACGGCGATCTTCGTACGGTGGCCGGCCTCGCGCGCGATGGCGGCGATCTCCACCGACCCGTCGGCGATCTCCGGCACCTCCATGGCGAACAGTTTCTTCACCAGATTGGGATGCGTGCGGGACAGCGTCACTGACGGACCGCGCACACCCTTCGCCACCCGGACGACGTACGACCTCAGGCGCATGCCGTGCGGGTACGTCTCGCCGGGGACCTGCTCCTGCACCGGCAGGATGGCCTCCAGCTTGCCGATGTCGACGAGCACGTTCTTCGGGTCGCGGCCCTGCTGGACCACGCCGGTGACGATGTCGCCCTCGCGGCCCGCGTACTCGCCGAGCGTCGCGTCGTCCTGGGCGTCGCGCAGCCGCTGCAGGATGACCTGCTTGGCGGTGGTGGCGGCGATCCGGCCGAAGTCGGACGGGGTGTCGTCGAACTCGCGCGCCTCCTGCCCCTCCTCCAGGTCCTCGGGGTCCTCCTTCGCCCACACCGTCACGTGGCCGGTCTCCCGGTTGAGCTCCACGCGCGCGTGGCGGCGGCTCCCGTCCGTACGGTGGTAGGCGATGAGGAGGGCCGACTCGATCGCCTCGACCAACAGGCTGAAGGAGATCTCCTTCTCCCGCACCAAGCCCCGCAGGGCACTCATGTCGATGTCCACGGCTACGCCTCCTCTTCGTTCTCTTCGTTGTCTTCGATGTCGTCGTTCTTGGTCTTGCGGTTGAACTCGACCTGGACGCGGGCCTTGACGACGTCCGCGAAGGCGAGCCGCTTGGCGGTGGGCTTGCGCCCCTTCACGCCGGGCACCTCGACGTCGATGCCCTCGTCGTCCACCTCGATGATCCGGGCGACCAGCTCACCGCTCTCGGCCAGCTGGAACTTCACCAGCCGGTCGGTGGCACGTACGTAGTGACGGTGTTCGGTGAGCTCGCGCTCGGCACCGGGGGTCCCGACTTCCAGGGTGTACTCGCCCGCGCCCATCGCGTCGGTCTCGTCGAGCTTCGCCGAGAGCGCGCGGCTCACATCGGCGATCTGGTCCAGATCGGCGCCCGTATCCGAATCGACGACCACACGCAGCACCCGCTTGCGTCCCACCGAGTCCACCGCGACCTCTTCGAGATCGAGTCCCTGGGAGCCGACGAGCGGTTCCAGCAGTTCTCGCAGCCTCTCGCTCTGGGTCGTGCTCATCCGGGTGACTCCTCGGCCGCGTGTGCTGTTGTGGGTAGGGCGCGTGTCTGCACAAAGGGTATCCGGTCCGGAGGTGTGTTGCCGTCCACCTGCGGACGGACCGGTGCCGGTGACTACCGTCAGGCATACGCGCGGGTACCGTGATCACGGGCGTGCCGCCCTTCCCATGTTTTCGCCCGCCTTTTCGTTCGTACGAGCCCCCGAGGACGATCTGCCGTGCCGTTCCCCCCACCCTCGCGCACCCTTCTGGGACCGCGCAGAAGGAGCCTGCTCGCCTCGGCCGCCGGAGCCGCCCTCCTGGTGGGCTGCTCCACCGACGGCGCCGACTCCGGGACCACGGGCGGCAGCGAGTCGGCCGCCGAACACGCACGCGCGCGTGCGGCCTCCGACAGCGACACCCTCCTCCAGCGCTACGACGCGGTCCTCGCCGCGCACCCGACGCTGGCGGAGCGCCTGGACCCGCTGCGGGCGGAGGTCGTACGGCACGCGGCGGCCTTCGGCGGCAGCGGCTCGACACCATCCGCTACGGCCACTGCCTCACCGTCCGCTTCGGCTTCGGCTACGGCCGTACCCGCGACGCCGAGCGACGCCCTCGCCGAGCTGGCCGCCGCCGAGCGGGCCCTCGCCGACCGGCGGGCCAAGGCGCTGCTCGACCTGCCCGGTGAACTGGCCCGGCTGCTGGCCTCGGTGGCCGCGGCGGGGGCCGCGCACGCGTATCTGCTGACGGAGGGTGCCAAGTGAGCGAGGAGAAGGCCGCGGAACTGACCGCACTACAGGCCGCGTTGGCCGCCGAGCACGCGGCGGTGTACGGCTACGGCGTCGTCGGCGGGCGCATCCGCGAGGGCCGGCGCACCGAGGCCAAGGCGGCCTACGACGCCCACCGCGCCCGGCGCGACGCACTCGTGCGCGAGGTGCGGGACCTGGGCGGCAAGCCCGTGGCCGCGTCCGCCGCGTACGCGCTGCCGTTCCCGGTGCCGGACTCGGCGGCGGCCGTGGAACTCGCCGCGGAGCTGGAGGAGCGGGTGGCCGGGGTCTACTCCGATCTCGTGCGGGCCTCGACGGACGGGGTGCGCGGTACGGCGACGGAGGCGCTGCGGGAAGCGGCGGTCCGCGCGGTGCGCTGGCGCGGCGGGAGCGTACCCTTCCCTGGTCTCGCCGAGCGGGCCGCGACCCCCACGGCCTCGGCGACACCCACGGCGTGATCCGCACCGGGTTGCAAGACCGCAGGACCGTAGGAAGGGAACAACTCGCGCATGGCTTTCGAACCGCCGCGGCGTCTGGTGAGGGCGCTCGGGGAGACGGCACCGAGCGGTGACGACTGGTTGGAGAAGCTGCCCGAGGTGGCCCGACAGGCCGTTGATCTACGCGAGTTGACCGTCGAACGGGTGCAGGTGCCCGGCGGGCGCAGCAGTCTGGTCGTGCTGGTACGGCGGGCCGATGGGGCCCCGGCCGTGCTGAAGCTGGCCCCGCGCCGGGCCCGCCCGGAGAGCGAGCGTGCCGCGCTCGCCCGCTGGGGTGGGCTGGGTGCCGTGCAGCTCGTCGAGCCGTTCGGGGCCGAGGGTGTGCTGGTGCTGGAGCGGTTGCATCCTGACGTGTCGGTGCGGTCGTTGCCCGAGGCGAAGGCGTTGCTGGAGGCGGCGGGGACGTTGCGGCGGTTGTGGGTGGAGCCGCCCGGTGATCACGCGTTCGAGACCGTGGCCGAGCGGACGGGGCGGCAGGCGCGGGTGATGCGCGGCAGCGGGCCGGAGGTCGCCTCGTTGGTCTCGGCGGCGTTGGAGGCCCGGGAGTCCTTGTTGGCCGCGCCGCCCGAGGTTCGGTTGCTGCATGGGACGTTTCGGCAGAGCAAGGTGCTGGCTGCGGAGCGGATGCCGTGGCTTGCGGTGGGGCCGGATCCGGTCGTGGGTGAGTGTGCGTTCGATCTGGCTCGGTTGGTTCGGGATCGGGTGGAGGATCTGATCGCCACGCCTTCGGGGGCGTCCACAACTCGGCGGCGGATCAAGCGACTTGCCGAGTCCTTGGATGTGGATCAGGAGCGGTTGCGGGGGTGGACGTTGTTCCGGGCCGTTGAGTCCGGGGTGCGGGCACTGCGCGTGGGGCGGCCTCGGGATGCCGAGTTGTTGCTGGAATTTGCCGGGTGGCTATAGGTCGTGTGTTTTCTGCGGGTGCGTGGGGGCTGAGCGCGCCCACGCGGCGGAGCCGCACATTGCTACAGCCCCGCGCCCCTAAAGGGGCGCTCCAGTTGGCGTCAGTTTCGAGTCGCCGTCAGTTTCAGGGCCAGGACCGGGCAGTCGGAGGCCGCACGGCGAGCCCGTCTTATCGTGCGAGGTGGGATTGGCGCCCCGTCCACCAAGGGGTAGCCCCACTCGTCCAGGGTGATGTGGTCCGGGAGGAGTTCCGCGCACAGGCCGTGTCCCTGGCAGGACGTCCAGTCGATGTCGATCTTCTGGGGTGTCTTCTGGTCCATGGTCAGTGGGCCTCGTTCGGGATCGGGAGCAAGGGGGTGGGGTCGCTCGCGGTGCACAAGCCCCTTGCGTGGGCGTCCAGTTCAGGGGCGAAGGTGGTCAGCGCGCTGCGGACCAGGCGGATCGTGCCGTCGGGGTGGTGGCAGGCGCCTCGGCCCTCCACCAGGCCGGACCAACGGGACACGTCCTGGCGGGTGTTGGCCTGGGGGCCGGGGGTGGCCAGGGTCTGGAAGGCGGAGGCAATGCGCGGGAGGCCGTTGAGGCAGGGGCCGCACTGGCCCGCCGATTGCAGGGCCAAGTAGCGGAGAACGCGGGCGGTTTCGGCAACGCCGCAGCGGTCTGCCGGGAGTGCGGCGAGGACGCCCGCTCCCAAGTCGGCCGCGTCGAGCGTGCGTTGGGCTGCCTCTGTGGCCGGGATCCAGGTGCCGTGGTAGCCGCCGACCAGTACCGCCGACGTTCCGTCCAGGGGCAGGAGTCGGTTCAGGGGGAGGCCGAACGGGGCTTCCACCACCCGGACTTCGCGGCCCGGCGCGTGCAGGGTGCACAGGGTGCTGCCCGGCTGGGCGGGCGTGCCGGCGGTGCGGAACCAGTCGGCGCCGTAGCGGGCGACCAGGGCGAGGTGGGCCAGGGTTTCCACGTTCTGGACGAGGGTGGGGGCTTTGCGCACTCCGCGTTCGCGGACCGGCGGGTGCTGGTGGCGGGGCAGCGGGGCGTTGCCCGAGACGTACTGCGCCAGCGCCGATGCCTGGCCCGACAGGAAGCGTTTGGGGAGGCGGACGACCTGTACGGGAAGCGGGTCATTGCGTTGGGCCAGGGCCGACTCCAGGTAGGACGCGCCGTCCTCCACGGCCAGGTGTGCCTCCCCCGCGCCCACTGCCCGGGCGGCCAACTGGAGCCCGTCCAGGACGAGATGGGGTGAGAGGCGCAGGAGTGTCTTGTCCTTGCGGCTGGCCGGTTCACCCTCCGCGCCGTTCGCCACGACCACGGGTGCGCGGCCCGTGCGGCGGCTCGCGTCGGCCACCGCGACGAGTTTGCGGTACGTCGGGAACGCGGCGCCTCCGCGCCCGGTGAGGCCGGATTCGGCGACGGTTCTCAGCAGGCCGTCGGAATCTCCGTACGACAGTGGGCCGTAGCGGAGTTCGTGGGTGGAGAGGTCGGCCGCGGTGCCGCCGGGGGCGAGGAGGCGGGGGGACATGTAGACGTCGGTGAAGGTCGTGGTCGTGGTCACGATCGGGCTCCTTCGGCTGTGCGGAGCAGGGCTGCGGGGGTGCGGCGGGACTCGCGGGCGGAGTGGGCCAGGCGGATGCCGAAGGCGGCGACCACGGCGGCCACGCAGGACACGGTCAGCCAGGTCATCCAGTCGGTACCGGTGTCCGTGCCGATGCCGATGCCGTGGATCAGGGCGACCGGCCAGGAGGCGTACGCGAGCCAGTGGAGCGCCCGCCAGGTGCGGTGTCCGATGCGTTCCCTGAGGAGGCTGGTGACCAGGACCGCGAGCATCAGGTCGAGGGCGACCGTGCCGAGGCCGAGCCAGAACGGCTCGTAGTCGGAGACGAAGGGGACGACCGCGTCGACGACGGTGATGTTCACGTATCCGTCGATCACCGCCATCGCGATGTGCAGGGCCAGGAAGGCGGTCGCGGAGAGGGAGAGGGTGCGGTGCAGGTTCACCGTGCCGAAGCGGGGCAGGCCGGGGAGCCGGGTGCGCAGCCGGACCGCGATGCCGAGCAGGACCACGACCGTGAACAGGACGAGGCAGACGGCGCCCGTGGCGCGGTTGGCGTACCAGAGGATCTCGGAGCTCATGCGGTGACCGCCCGCTGGGTGGGCCAGCCGGGGGTCGTGACGACCGTGCCGTCCTGCGCCACCAGGCGGGCGGGGAGGCCCAGGCGTGTCAACCAGCGTTCCGCGCCCGCTCCCTTGACCAGGGACGCCGTGCTCGCCGCGTTGGCGTCGGCGCTCGTCGCGGCGGCGACCGAGACCGTGCGCCAAGGGCTGCGGACGGGGAGGCCGGTGCGCGGGTCGACGATGTGGTGCAGCTCGTAGCCGCCTCGGCGCCAGCGGCGGGCTGCCGTGCCCGAGGTGGCGAGGCCGCCGGAGCGCAGGCCGATCGTGGCGTACGTGCCGTGCGCGGGCGTCTCGTCGACGGAACCGGTGACGTCCTGGACGCGGATGTTCCAGCCGCCGGCCGGGGGCTCCCCCGCGACGGCCGTGTCGCCGCCCAGGCTCACCAGGACTCCGCAGCCGGCCACTTGGGCGAGCATCGCGGCGGCCTTGTCGGCGGCCCAGGCCTTCGCCGTGGCACCGAGGTCCAGGCGGACGCCGGCCGGGACGGTGACCGTGCCCGTCGTACGGTCCAGGTCGATCGTGCGCCAGCCCGGGGCGCGCTTCACGGTGAGCCGGATCGGGCGGTCGTCCTCTTGGACGAGGGTGAAGTCGCGGTCGTAGCCGATGGCGTTCATGGCCGAGCCGACCGTCGGGTCGACCGCGCCGTCCGTCGCCTCGGCGGCGCGCAGCGCGACCGCCAACGCCTCGGCGAGCAGCGGGCTCACGGTGACCGGGCGGCCCAACGAGGCGTCGAGCGCGGCCAGTTCGGAGTCGGTACGGAACCTGCTGCAAGCCGCGTCGACCTCGGCGAGGTGCCGGGCGAGGAGCAGGTTGCAGGAGTCCAGCAGGGCCGGGTCGGTGACGACCAGCCGGACGCTGGTTCCGAGAGCACGCCAGTCGGCGGCGGCCGTCGTGCGCGGGGGCGCGGTACTCGTACGTGTACTCATCACGACGCTCCCGACGTGGAGTCGGTGGAGCTGCCGGAGGACGACGTCACGCCGGACGAGGACGACTGGAGGTCCGACGACGAAGACGAAGATGAGGAGGATGAGGACGATGACGAGGTCGAACTGTCCGACGTGGACGAGGTGTTGGAGGAAGCGGACGGCGAGGGCGACGACGAACTCGTCGTGCCGGTGCTGCTCGCCGTCGTGTCCGCCTCCGCGTCCGACTGCATCGTGCCGACCAGGGCGAACACCCCGGCCGCCGCGGCCAGCGTGATCGCCGCCGTGGCGGCCGCGATGCGCCGCTTGCCTCTGCGGACCGCCGTAGCGGCCCCACGCTCCTTGACTGTCATGACCGTTCCCCTCCGCAGTGACGCTCTGTCACGTCCTACGGTCGGGGACCAGCCTGAGAGAAGTCTGTGAGGCGCCCATACGCCTCACCAGAACTCTCTGAGAGGAATCTTAAATTGCTTGAGGCTTCAACAAGCCCCCGGTTGATCGCCGCTTGCGCGGTACTTGCTTACGCGGTACTTGCTTACGCGGTGAGGCGCGCGATCGCCTCGTCGACCGTCAGTTCCTCGCGCTCGCCGGTCCTGCGGTCCTTCAGCTCCAGGACACCCTCGGCGGAGCGGCGGCCCGCGACGAGGATCTTCGGTACGCCGATCAGCTCCGAGTCGGTGAACTTCACGCCCGGGGACACCCCGGCGCGGTCGTCGACCAGGACGCGCAGGCCGGCCGCGCGCAGCTTCTCCGATACGTCCAGGGCGAGTTCGGTCTGGAGGGCCTTGCCCGCGGCAACGACGTGCACGTCGGCCGGGGCGACCTCGGCGGGCCAGCACAGGCCCTTGTCGTCGGCGGTCTGCTCGGCGAGGGCGGCGACCGCGCGGGAGACGCCGATGCCGTAGGAGCCCATGGTCACGCGGACCGGCTTGCCGTGCTGGCCGAGGACGTCGAGCTTGAGGGCGTCGGCGTACTTGCGGCCGAGTTGGAAGATGTGGCCGATCTCGATCGCGCGGTCCAGCTTGAGGCCGGTGCCGCACTTGGGGCAGGGGTCGCCCTCCTGCACGACGACGACATCGACGTACTCGCCGACCTCGAAGTCACGGCCCGCGACGACGTTCTTCGCGTGCGTGCCCGCCTTGTTGGCGCCGGTGATCCAGGAGGTGCCGGGGGCCACGCGCGGGTCGGCGATGTACGTGACCTTCTCGCCCAGGCCCTGCGGACCGACGTACCCGCGCACGAGGTCGGGACGGCCGGTGAAGTCCTCCGCCGTCACCAACTCCACTGCGGCGGGGGCGAAATGGGCCTCGACCTTGCCCAGGTCGACCTCGCGGTCACCGGGGACTCCTACGGCGACGATCTCGCCGTCGACCTTCACGAGGAGGTTCTTCAGGGTGGCGGAGGCCTCGACGCCGAGGTGGGCGGCGAGGGTCTCGATGGTGGGGGTGTCGGGGGTCGGGATCTCTTCGAGCGCGGGCACGCCGGCGGCGTCCACGGGCTTCAACTCGTATGTGATCGCTTCGGTGTTGGCGGCGAAGTCGCAGTTCCGGCAGTCCGCGAAGGTGTCCTCGCCTGCCTCGGCCGGGGCGAGGAACTCCTCCGACTTGGAGCCGCCCATCGCGCCCGCGGTCGCGGCGCAGATGCGGTAGTCGAGGCCCAGGCGCGCGAACACCTTCTGGTAGGCCTCGCGGTGCAGGGCGTACGACTTGGCGAGGCCCTCGTCCTCCGTGTCGAAGGAGTACGAGTCCTTCATCAGGAACTCGCGGCCGCGGAGGATGCCGGCGCGGGGGCGGGCCTCGTCGCGGTACTTGTTCTGGATCTGGTAGAGGATGACCGGCAGGTCCTTGTAGGAGGACGCCTGGTCCTTCACGATCAGCGTGAAGATCTCCTCGTGGGTGGGGCCGAGGAGGTAGTCGCCGCCCTTGCGGTCCTGGAGGCGGAACAGCTCGGGGCCGTACTCCTCCCAGCGGCCGGTCGCCTCGTACGGCTCGCGGGGCAGGATCGCGGGGAGCAGCACCTCCTGGGCGCCGATCGCGTCCATCTCCTCACGCACGATCCGCTCGACGTTGGAGAGGACCTTCTTGCCGAGGGGCAGCCAGGACCAGATGCCGGCCGCGGTGCGGCGGACGTAGCCGGCCCGCACGAGCAGTTTGTGACTGAGGACCTCGGCGTCCGCCGGGTCGTCGCGCAGCGTCTTCGCCATCAACTGGGACATGCGCTGGACCGGTGCGTTCGCCATGGTTCCTGTACTCCTGCCGGGAAAGGGTGATGGCTAGGAGGTTAGCCGGGCGTGCTGTGCCCGTGGAAATCGGTTAACGGCGGCGGAGTGGCAAGGGGGCGCCCATGACGGCGTACGGCTTCGGGGCGCTCGGGAACAGGACCTGGCGGGCGAGGTCCTCGTAGCCGAGGGAGCGGTAGAGGCCCCGGGCCGGGCTGTCGGTGTCGATCGCGGAGAGGATCGAGCGGGGTTCGGTGGCGGCGTCCGTGATGGTGGTGATCAGGGAACGGCCCGCGCCGCGGTTCTGGTAGTGCGGGTGGACGTGCAACTCGGTGATCACGAAGGAGTGGTCGAGCCAGTCGTCGTGGTCGCGGGCCCGGAGGTACGACTCCACGACCGTGGACCACCAGTGGGTGCGGTTGTTGGGCATGCCGTAGACGAATCCGACGAGGCGGCCTTCGGTCGTGGCGCCGAGGGCGCGGGCGCCGGGGTAGGTCATGTGGCGCAGGACGATCTGGCGTCGTACCGCTACCTCGTCCTGGCCCAGGCCGAATGCGAGTGCCTGTACAGCCAGGGCTTCGTCCACGTGGGCCGAGAGGTCCAGGGGGCCGATCACGACGTCTTCGGGGTGGCGGTGACCGTGACCGGGAAATCGCATGTGGGGAGAGTACAGGGGGGTGACGGTTGTCGTTCGAGTGCGGGTTGTACGCGGCTGGTCGCGCCCACGCGGCGGAGCCGCACATGTCACGGCCCGCGCCGCCAAGGGCCTCTAGAACAGGACGCTCATGAAGGCGCCGACCTCTTGGAAGCCGACCCTCAAGTACGCCCTTCTCGCCGGGGTGTTGAAGTCGTTCACGTAGAGGCTGACCATCGGGGAGACGTCCGCGAGCGCGTAGCGCAGGACCGCTGCCATCGCGGGGGCGGCCACGCCCATCCCCCGGTACTCGGGGGCCACCCAGACGCCCTGGATCTGGCAGGCCTTCGGTGTCGCGGCGCCGATCTCCGCCTTGAAGACGACCTTGCCGTACTCGTCGAGGCGGGCGAACGAGCGCCCGGAGCTTACGAGTTCGGCGACTCGGGCCTGGTAGAGGAGGCCGCCGTCGCCGGCCAGCGGGGAGACGCCCACCTCCTCGGTGAACATCGCCACGCACGCCGGCATGATCGTGTCCATCTCGTCCTTGCGGATACGGCGGACGTACGGGTCGGCGGCGATGTCGGTGGGCATGCGGTCGGCGACCATGAGGGGCTGGCGGGCGCGGACCTCGCGGGCCGGGCCCCAGCTGGGTTCGAGGATGCGCCAGAGTAGGGCCGTCGCCTCGGCGGGGCCGACGATCGAGGAGCAGCGGCGGCCGGCCCTGCGGGCGCGGTCGGCGAAGGCGCGGACGGCTCTGGGGGTCGCGCAGATCGGGACGAGGTTGGCGCCCGCGTAGCAGAGGGACGTCAGCATGCCGTCCTCGTACCAGCCCCACATCTCGCCGCCGAGCCGCCAGGGGTCGAGGCCCGCGACCTGCACCCGCGAGGTCACGAAGGCGTTCGTGACCGGCTCGCGGTCGAGCACGGCGAGCGCGGCGTCCAGGTCGCTCGGTTCGAGCACCCGAGAGGTGGTCTGGGTCAACACGTGCGAGGCCTCACCCTAAGGTCTGCTGATCTCCGCACTGTACCTGCGGAAGCTGAGCGGTGCCGCGTTGTGTTGCCGTTCGCTTCTCTTGCGGGGGTGGGCCAGCGCGCCGTCTCTGGGGGCTGCCGCCCCCAGCCCCCCGCTTCGGCCTGAACGGCCTCGTCCTCAAGCGCCGGACGGGCTGGTTTGTACCGACCTGTACCGACCTGTACCGACAAGCGAAGCCCGAGAACCCGACCGGCGAAGCCCAGGCCCGTGCCAAGGGAGACCCTGGCACCTCTGTAGGCGAAGCCTCAAGCCCTCGGCAAGAGAAGCCCCGAGGTCTGGATATGTGCACCCCCCAGGCCTCGGCCCGTGAAGCCCCACGACCCGACAAGCGCGGCCTCAGGACCCCGGCTTGCGAAGCCCCATGAACGACAAGAGCGGCCCCGAGACCTCGACAGCCGAAGCCTCAGGGCCTCGACAGGTGCGGCCCCCGGACCCAAGCCGCTGGGCCCCGGCTCCCGGCTCCCGGCTCCCGGCTCCCGGCTCCCGGCTCCCGGCTCCCGGCTCCCGGCTCCCGGCAAGGGAAGCCCCAGAACCTCGACGAGTAAAGCCCCTAGGCCTCGACAAATACAGCCCCGAGACCTGCCAGCGCGCCGCAGACCTCTTCAGCCCGCCGTAGATCTTCAGCCGGAGCCAGATCTCTGAGCCCGCCATGGATCTTCAGCTCACGCCAGACCCTGCAGCTCACATCGGACCCTTCAACCCGCCCAGATCCTCAGGCCGCGCCAAACCTCTGAGCCCGCCACTGGCCTTGGACCTGCACCAGACCCCTCAACCTGCCCCAGATCTTCAGCCCGAGCCAGGCCTCTGAACCCGCCCGGGATCTTCAGCTCACGCCAGAGCCTTCAGCCCGCCCAGATCCTCAGGCCGCGCCAAACCTTGCGACCCACCCCAGGACCTGCGACCCACCCCAGACCTTCAACCCACGCCAGGCCCTGTCAGCCCACCCCAGACCCTCAGCCCGAGCTGAACCTCTCGGCCCACCCCAGCTCCTCAAGCCCGAACCAGACCCCTCGGCCCCCGCAAGCCCCCCCCACCCGCGACGATCGACCCCTCAACCCGCAACCGACACCGAAGGCTCGCCGGAGGCGATTCCGTCCGCTTCCATCTGTTCGGCGATCTTCATCGCCTCCTCGATCAGCGTCTCCACGATCTTCGACTCGGGCACCGTCTTGATGACCTCGCCCTTGACGAAGATCTGGCCCTTGCCGTTGCCGGAGGCGACGCCGAGGTCGGCCTCGCGGGCTTCGCCGGGGCCGTTCACCACGCAGCCCATGACGGCCACGCGGAGCGGGACCTCCATGCCCTCAAGGCCCGCCGTGACCTCCTCGGCCAGCTTGTAGACGTCGACCTGGGCGCGGCCGCAGGAGGGGCAGGAGACGATCTCCAGGCGGCGGGGCTTGAGGTTCAGGGACTCCAGGATCTGGTTGCCGACCTTGACCTCCTCGACCGGCGGCGCGGAGAGGGAGACGCGGATGGTGTCGCCGATGCCCTGGGAGAGGAGGGCGCCGAAGGCCACGGCCGACTTGATCGTGCCCTGGAAGGCGGGGCCCGCCTCGGTGACGCCGAGGTGGAGCGGGTAGTCGCACTGCGCCGCGAGCTGGCGGTACGCCTCGACCATCACGACCGGGTCGTTGTGCTTGACCGAGATCTTGATGTCCTGGAAGCCGTGCTCCTCGAAGAGGGACGCCTCCCAGAGGGCGGACTCGGCGAGGGCCTCCGGGGTGGCCTTGCCGTACTTCTTCAGCAGGCGAGCGTCCAGCGAGCCCGCGTTCACACCGATGCGGATCGGCGTGCCGTGGTCCTTCGCGGCCCGCGCGATCTCCTTGACCTTGTCGTCGAACTGCTTGATGTTGCCGGGGTTCACGCGAACCGCCGCGCAGCCCGCCTCGATCGCGGCGAACACGTACTTCGGCTGGAAGTGGATGTCCGCGATGACCGGGATCTGCGACTTGCGGGCGATCGTCGAGAGGGCGTCGGCGTCGTCCTGCGTGGGGCAGGCCACGCGGACGATCTGGCAGCCGGACGCGGTCAGTTCGGCGATCTGCTGAAGCGTGGCGCCGATGTCCGACGTACGGGTCGTCGTCATGGACTGCACCGACACCGGCGCGTCGCCGCCCACCGCCACGGTGCCGACCTGGATCTGCCGGCTCTTGCGGCGCTCGGCGAGCCGGGTCGGAACGGACGGAATGCCGAGAGAAATCGCAGTCATCTGCTGTGCAACCCCAAGTCGTGGATCAAGGCCCCGGTCCCGGAACAGCGGGCTCCAGGCTTCGAGATTACGTCAACCGTGCGGGCCCGAGCACATCCCGGCCGTAAACCCACTCAATGGAGGACGGCCCCGCATCAAGGATGCGAGGCCGCCACGAACCAGGGGTGACTAGGAGATTTTCACTGGGTTAACCACGTCCGCCACGAGGACCAGCAACGTGAAGCAGACGAAGATCCCCGCCACCACATAAGCCACCGGCATCAGCTTCGCCACGTCGAACGGGCCCGGGTCCGGGCGCTTGAGCACCTTCGCCAGGTTCCGCCGCAGCGCCTCCCACAGCGCGCCCGCGACATGCCCGCCGTCGAGCGGGAGCAGCGGGAGCATGTTGAACAGGAAGAGGGAGAGGTTGAAGCCCGCCACCAGCATCAGGGCCATGGCCAACTGCTGGGTGGGCGGGATGTCCAGGGTGAAGATCTCGCCGCCCACGCGGGCCGCGCCGACCACGCCCATCGGGGAGTCGGCCTGGCGGGGGGCGCCGTCGAAGGCCGCGTTCCACAGGGCCGGGATCTTGCCGGGGAGGGCCGCGATGGAGTCGACGGCCTCGCCCATGCGGTCTCCCATCCAGGTGACCGAGTCGCCGAAGTCCTGGCGGACGATGCCGGTGGCCGCGCTGAAGCCGAGGAAGCCGGCGGTGACGTACTGGCCCTGGACGATCTGGCCGCTGGAGTCCTTCTTGGCGACCTGGTTCGACGCGATCTTCGCGTGCAGGGTGAGGGGCTGGCCCTTGCGCTCGACGACGATCGGGACCGTCTTGCCGGGGGTGGCGCGGATCAGGTCGGAGAGTTTGTTCCAGTCAGTGGTCCTGACCCCGTTGAAGCTGACGATCTTGTCGCCCGCCTTCAGGCCCGCTGCCGCCGCCGGGGAGGCCGGGTCGGACTTCTTGCAGGTGTCGCGGTTCTGGCTCTGCGCGATGACGCACTCGGAGACCGAGCTGACCGTGTTGGTCTGCTGCGAGATGCCGAAGCCCATCAGGACGGTGAGGAAGAGCGCCACCGCGAGGATGAGGTTCATGAAGGGGCCCGCGAACATCACGATGACCCGTTTCCAGGGCTTGCGTGTGTAGAACAGGCGGGACTCGTCGCCGGGCTCCAGCTCCTCGAAGGCCGCCGAGCGCGCGTCCTCGATCATGCTGCGCCAGGGCGAGGTGGAGCGGGACTCGATCTTGCCGTCGGGGCCGGGCGGGAACATGCCGATCATGCGGATGTAGCCGCCGAACGGGATGGCCTTGAAGCCGTACTCGGTGTCGCCCTTCCGCTTGGACCAGATGGTCGGGCCGAAGCCCACCATGTACTGGGGCACCCGGATGCCGAAGAGCTTCGCCGTCGAGAGATGCCCCAGCTCGTGCCAGGCGATCGAGACCAGCAGGCCGACCGCGAAGACGACTATGCCGAGGATCATCATCAGGGCTGTCATGCACGCGCCTCCGCGTTCGCCGTGGTCGTCTGCGCTGTCAGTTCGCGGGCCCGGGCGCGTGCCCAGGTCTCCGCTTCGAGGACGTCCGACACGGTGAGTGAAGTTCCCGTGGCCGGTGTCCCATGTTCCTCGACCACCCGTGTCACCGTCTCCATGATTCCGTTGAACGGCAGCGCGCCCGCGCGGAACGCCTCCACGCACTCCTCGTTGGCCGCATTGAACACCGCCGGGGCCGTACCCGCGAGCTGTCCCACATGCCGGGCGAGCCCGACCGACGGGAACGCGTCGGTGTCGAGCGGGAAGAACTCCCACGTCGACGCCTTGCTCCAGTCGAACGCGGGCGCCGCGTCCGGGACCCGCTCGGGCCAGCCGAGCCCGATGGCGATCGGCCCCCGCATGTCGGGGGGCGTCGCCTGGGCGAGTGTCGAACCGTCCGTGAATTCCACCATCGAGTGGACATACGACTGCGGATGCACGACCACCTCAATGCGATCGAAGGGAATGTCGTACAGCAGGTGCGCCTCGATCACCTCCAGCCCCTTGTTCACCAAGGTTGCGGAGTTGATCGTGATCACCGGGCCCATCGCCCAGGTGGGGTGCGCGAGTGCCTCTTCTACGGTCACTCGCGCCAAGTCGGCTTTGCTACGACCCCGGAAGGGGCCGCCGGACGCGGTGACGACGAGCTTGCGGACATCGGCTCGCGTACCGGCCGCGAGGGCCTGGAACAGCGCCGCGTGCTCGGAGTCCACCGGGATGATCTGCCCCGGCTTGGCCAGCGCCTTCACCAGCGGACCGCCGACGATGAGCGACTCCTTGTTGGCGAGCGCGAGGACGCGGCCCGCCTCCAGGGCGGCGAGGGTGGGCGCCAGTCCGATGGACCCGGTGATGCCGTTCAGCACGGTGTGGCAGTCGGAGGCGGCGAGTTGGGTCGCCGCGTCCGGTCCGGCCAGGATCTCGGGAAGCGGCTCCCCCGCGCCGTACTGCGCGGCGAGCGCCTCGCGCAGTGCCGGTACGACGTCCTCGCGGGCGACCCCGACCGTCCGCACCCTGAGCTGGTACGCCTGCTCGGCGAGAAGCCCGACCCGGCCGCCGTTCGCGGAGAGTGCGGTGACCTTGAAACGGTCCGGGTTGCGCAGCACCAGGTCGATGGCCTGGGTGCCGATGGACCCGGTGGACCCGAGGATCACCAGGGCCTTGGGACCGTCGCCCACGACGGGGTCGTAGACGAGATGTGGGTCGGCGAGGGGTGCTGGACTGTCGCTCATCCCTCCATTGTTGCCGCAACGCGTGGTCGGGGGGACAGCGGTTCCCTCGGGCGGGTGGCTTATCGGCTCTCGTCGGTGATTGAAGGGAAATCCCCCTTTGTGAATACGGCGTGAAGATCGTGTGATAACACTTCAGTCCTGCGCCGGTGGACGACCGGCGCGTGGACGACATCCTGGGGGGATTCTCCATGCGGATACGCGCTGCCCTGCCCGCACTCGCGGGCGCCGCGATACTCACCGGCACCTTGCTGAGCACTCCGGCCGAGGCGGCCGGCGGGGTCACGGTCTACCGCGTCTGGTTCGACAGCCCGGGTTCGGACAACCGGTCCAACACGAGCCTGAACGGCGAGTGGGTGCAGATCAAGAACACCAGCAGGTCGGCGATCTCGCTCAAGGGCTGGATCCTGAAGGACGTCTCCAACCACCGCTACACCTTCAAGAACATCAAGATCGGCGCCGGCAAGTACATCAAGGTGCACACCGGCAAGGGCACGGACACCGCGTCGAACACGTACCAGGGCCGTGCCGCCTATGTCTGGAACAACACCAGCGACACGGCGACGCTGACGAAGTCCAACGGCAGCAAGGTCGACACCTGTTCGTGGACGACGCGGGATCCGAGCGACAAGTACTGCTGAACGAGGGCTAGTTGACCGGTCGGTGGAGGTTGTCCGCCTTGGACGGGCCCGGGGTCGTGTCGGCGATCCAGGGTCCGTCGCCCGACGGGTCGACGATGCCTTCCTCCAGCCACGTGTACGCGCCGCCCATGACGCCCTTGACGACCTTGTGGTCGATCGTGTCGGTGTTGGTCCACAGTCGGCCGAAGAGTTCCTCGACGCGGATGCGGGACTGTTCACAGAAGGCGTCGGCGAGTTGGTAGGCCTCGCGGCCGTGATCGCCCTGGGTGCGCAGGAGTTCGGCCCGTACGCAGACCGCGCTCATCGCGAAGAGTTCCGCGCCGATGTCGACGATCCGGCCCAGGAAGCCCTGTTTGGTCTCCATGCGGCCCTGCCAGCGGGACATGGCGTAGAAGGTGGAGCGGGCGAGTTTGCGGGCGCCGCGTTCGACGTAGCGAAGGTGCCGGGAGAGGTCGATGCCGTGGCGGAACTCGCCGTAGGTACCCGGGAGTTGGCCGGTGCCCGCGACCAGCTTCGGGAGCCACTTGGCGTAGAAGACGCCCGCGTTGGCGCCCGCCTTCGCCTTGTCCTGGAGGGACTTGTCCGGATCGATGAGGTCGCCGGCGACCTTGAGGTGGGCGTCGACGGCCTCGCGGGCGATCAGGAGGTGCATGATCTCCGTCGAGCCCTCGAAGATGCGGTTGATACGGAGGTCGCGCAGGACCTGTTCGGCGGGGACCGCCTTCTCGCCGCGGGCCGCGAGGGACTCGGCCGTCTCGAAGCCCCGGCCGCCGCGGATCTGGACCAGTTCGTCGGCCATCAGCCAGCCCATCTCGGAGGAGAAGAGCTTGGCGAGCGCGCCCTCGATGCGGATGTCGTTGCGGTCCTCGTCGGCCATCTGCGAGGAGAGGTCGAGTACGGCCTCCAGGGCGAAGGTCGTCGCCGCGATGAAGGAGATCTTCGCGCCGACGGCCTCGTGCTCGGCGATCGGCCTGCCCCACTGCTCGCGGGCCGCCGACCACTCGCGGGCGATCTTCAGGCACCACTTGCCCGCCGCGACGCAGGACGCGGGGAGGGAGAGGCGGCCGGTGTTGAGGGTGGTGAGGGCGATCTTCAGGCCCGCGCCCTCGGGGCCGATGCGGTTGGCGGCGGGCACCCGGACCTGGTGGAAGCGGGTGACGCCGTTCTCGATGCCGCGCAGGCCCATGAAGGCGTTGCGGTTCTCGACGGTGATGCCGGGCGAGTCGGTCTCCACGACGAACGCGGTGATGCCGCCCTTGTGGCCCTCGCTCTTCGGCACCCGGGCCATCACGACCAGGAGGTCGGCGATCACGCCGTTGGTGGTCCAGAGCTTCACCCCGTCGAGGACGTACGAGTCCCCGTCCGGCACCGCGCTCGTCGCGAGCCGCGCGGGGTCGGAGCCGACGTCCGGTTCGGTGAGCAGGAAGGCGCTGATGGCGGTGCGGGCGCAGCGGGGCAGGAACTCCGCCTTCTGCTCGTCCGTGCCGAACAGTTTCAGCGGCTGCGGTACGCCGATCGACTGGTGGGCGGAGAGCAGCACACCGACCGCGGGGCAGGCCGAGCCCGCCAGCGCGAGCGCCTTGTTGTAGTACACCTGGGTGAGGCCGAGACCGCCGTACTTGGTGTCGATCTTCATGCCGAGGGCGCCGAGTTCCTTGAGGCCGCTGATGACCTCGTCGGGGATGCGGGCCTCACGTTCGATGCGGGCGGCGTCGATCTCCGTCTCGCAGAAGACGCGCAGCTTCGCGAGGAACTCCTCGCCGCGCCGGGAGTCCTCGGCGGCCGGGAGGGGGTGGGGGTGGATCAGGTCGAGCCGGAAGCGGCCGAGGAACAGTTCCTTGGCGAAGCTGGGCTTGCGCCAGTCCTGTTCCCGGGCCGCTTCCGCCACCTGCCGGGCTTCTCGCTCGGTGACGGTGGGTTTGCTGGATGGAGCGGACATGAGGCTCACCTCGCCGCGAATCGGGCCCTCGGACCATGGCGGTTACCGACGGGTGCTACCCGATCGTATGTACCCGATCCACCGCGAAGCAGCCACCCTTCGCGCGTCCGTTCAGCCGATGTCGACGGAGTACGCCTTTGTGTCAAGCCGCCCCGAGCCCTTGAAGACCTCGGTGCCGGACTCGATGCCGGAGACGTACTTGTCGTTGCTGAGCAGCTTGCGCCGGACGAGGGCCTGGGTGAAGTCGTCGATGTCGAGGGACGCCTTGGTGGTGTTGGTCCGGCGGACGAAGGAGTACACGTTCCAGCCGATGTTGCCCTGGTAGATGTCCCACATCGCGCCGTCGAGGCTGACGCTGCCGTACTTGGTGCCGAGCGGGCCCGCGCCGCCCTGCCGGTTGAGCCAGATCATGATCTCGTCGGTGGGCTGGTCCGCCCAGTCCGCGGTGTTCTTGGAGTGCAGCCACAGGTCGTACGCGACGTCGAGCGTGCCGGGGTTGCCGCTGAGCGAGAAGTCCCAGGTCGTCTTCACCGGCTTACGGTCACCGACGCGGATCGGCAGCCCGGTGGTGGCCTTGTCGACCTTCCAGCCCCAGTGCCAGCCGAGGACGGTACTGGCGAACGTCTTCACGTCCGCGTCGGTGCCCTTGCTGTTGTTGGCCCAGCTGAAGGACGTGCCCCACGAAATGGTCGACCCCGACCGGGAGTTGTCCCACACGCACTGGCTGCCGGTGGCCTTGTCGCGTCCCCACTGGTTGTTGTTGACGTAGTACTTGCCGAGCGTGACGGTGTCGTCGGCCGCGCACTTCCTGCTCGTCTCACCCGCCTGGGCGACGGTGACACCGGCGAGGGCCGCGAGCGCGACCGAGGCGACGGCGAGCACCTTCGCCTTCTTCGAGAGACGGGGTCTGCGGTGTTGCATCGGGGGTCCTTCCGGGGGACGGTTCGTCTACGACCCGTCAGCGGCCGTTACGACCTCTCAGTGGCCGCCGACCCGCCCGGAGGTTGCCTCACCGGCGCGGAGAATCTCGCCGGACCGGGGTTTCCCGAACAGTCGAGCCCGGTGTTCCGAGAAAGTGTCGAAGCGCTTCGACAACCTATGGACACCCACACCGCCTGAAGCTAATGTCGAACCACCCTCACTCGCCCTTGTCAGCAACGCGCACTGTCGAAGCGCTTCACAAAGCTTGGAGAGCTGGATGGTCACCCTCGCCGAGGTCGCCCAGCACGCCGGAGTCTCGGCGAGCACGGTGAGCTATGTCCTCAGCGGCAAGCGGTCCATCTCCGGAGCCACCCGGCAGCGGGTCGAGCAGAGCATCCGCGAGCTGGGCTACCACCCGAACGCGGGCGCCCGCGCCCTGGCCAGCAGCCGGTCGAACATCATCGCGCTGATGGTGCCGCTGCGCACCGACATGTACGTGCCGGTGATGATGGAGATCGCCATCGCCGTGGCGACCACCGCCCGCCTGCACGGCTACGACGTGCTGCTGCTCACCGGCGAGGAGGGTCCCGACGCGGTGCGCCGGGTCACCGGCAGCGGGCTCGCAGACGCGATGATCCTGATGGACGTCGAACTCGACGACGAGCGGCTGCCGTTGCTGCGCGGCACCGACCAACCCTCCGTACTGATCGGCCTCCCCGCCGACACCACCGGACTGACCTGCGTCGACCTCGACTTCGGGGCGACCGGCGCACTGTGCGTCGAGCACCTCGCCAAACTCGGTCACCACGACATCGCTGTCATCGGCGAGGCACCCGCCGTCTACGAGCGGCACACCGGTTTCGCCGAGCGCACCCTCGACGGACTCCGGTCCCGCGCCCGGGAGTTGGGCCTGCGCGTGCTGCACCGGCCGTGCGAGGGCGGGTACGACGCGATGACCGTGACACTGTCCCGGATCTTCGACGAGCGCCCCGGCACCACGGGCTTCGTCGTGCAGAACGAGTCGGCGGTCGAGCCGCTGCTCGCGCTGCTGCGCCAGCAGGGCCGTGCCGTGCCGGAGGACGTGTCGGTGGTCGCGGTCTGCCCCGACCAGGTCGCCACCCAGGCCTCGGTGCGGCTGACGTCCGTCGCCATCCCCGCGCAGGAGATGGGCCGTTACGCCGTGGAGCATCTGGTGGCCAAGCTGGACGGCCGCGGCAGCGACGAAGTCGTGCTGATCGCACCGGAGTTGACGATGCGGGCGAGTACGGGACCGGCACCCGCCGTTTCCTGACCCTTTCGACCTCAGAGCTCCACCCCTGTGCTGCCGCCAGGGCACCGCCATGTCTGCACTCCTCACAGGAGCCCTCACGTGAATCAGCCTGCCGAAAACCAGCTCAGCCAGGGCGCGGGTGCGGTCAGCCTCGCGCAGTCCTCCCCCACCGTCGGAACGTTCCGTGAGCGGGACGGCGCGCTGGAGTGGAGCGGGCGCCAGGAGACCGTACGGATCGAACCGTGGGGGCCTGACGCGGTGCGCGTCAGGGCCCGGCTCGGCGGTCCGCTGCTCGACGGGCTGCCCGGCGCCCTCCTGGACGAGGCGCCGGTCACCGAGGCCACCATCAAGATCGAGGACGCGCAAGGGACCCTGATCGTCGGCAAGTTGACCGTCGAGATCGACGCCGAGGGCCTCATCCGCTTCCTGCGTACCGACGACTCCGGCGAACTCCTCGCCGAGGCCCGCGCCCACTTCTGGTGGCCCGGCTCGCGCCTCTACACGGCGGTCGGCAACGGCCACCACCGCCTGGAGCAGCGCTTCGCCGCGTACGAGGACGAGAGGCTGTACGGGCTCGGCCAGCACCAGCACGGGAAGTTGGACCAGAAGGGGCTGGTCCTCGACCTGGTCCAGCGCAACGCCGAGGTCGGCATCCCGGTGCTCGTCTCCAGTCGCGGCTACACCCTGCTGTGGAACAACCCGGCGATCGGCCGCGTGGAGCTGGCCGGCAACGGCACGCGCTGGGTGGCCGATTCGGCCCGGCAGATCGACTACTGGATCACCGCGGGCGACCCGGCCGACGGGCAGCGCCGCTACAGCGCGGTGACGGGCCGTACGCCGATGCTGCCGAAGTGGGCGGCGGGCTTCTGGCAGTGCAAGCTGCGCTACCGCACGCAGGCCGAACTCCTCGCCGTGGCAAGGGAGTACAAGCGCCGGGAGCTGCCCCTCTCGGCGATCGTCTGCGACTTCTTCCACTGGACGCACCTGGGCGACTGGAAGTTCGACCCGGCGGAGTGGCCGGACCCGGCCGCGATGGTGCGTGAACTGGACGAGCTGGGTGTGAAGTTGGTGGTGAGCGTCTGGCCGTCGGTGTCTCCGCTCAGTGAGAACCACGGGGTGCTGGAACAGCGCGGCTACCTCATCGGCACGCAGTACGGCCCGATGGCCCACGCCGACTGGCCGGACAAGGGGGTCGCGTCGACGGTCCAGGTGGCCTTCTACGACGCCACGAACCCCGAGGCCCGGGAGTTCCTGTGGTCGAAGATCCGCGACAACTACCTTGTGCCGTACGGCATCACGGCCTTCTGGCTGGACGCCTGCGAGCCCGAACTGAAGCCGGGTTTCCCGGAGAACCTGCGCTACTGGGCGGGCCCGGGCCTGGAGGTCGGCAACCTCTACCCGGCGGAGAACTCCCGCACGTTCCACGAAGGGCTGCTGGCCGAGGGCGAGTCGGAGATCATCACCCTCAACCGCTCGGCGTGGGCGGGCAGTCAGCGCCATGGCGCCGCGCTCTGGTCGGGTGACATCGGCACCGACTTCCCGACCCTGCGCCGCCAGATCGCCGCGGGCCTCAACACCGCGCTGTCCGGCATCCCTTGGTGGAACACGGACATCGGCGGCTTCCACGGCGGCGACCCGGACGATCCGGCGTACCAGGAGGTCATGGTCCGCTGGTTCCAGTTCGGCGCGCTGTCCCCGCTGATGCGCCTGCACGGCTTCCGCGACCCGGGCATGCCGCTGGGCCCCGACATGACCGGCGGCCCCAACGAGGTCTGGTCGTACGGCGATCGGGCCCTGCCGATCCTGGAGAAGTACCTGCGGCTGCGCGAGCGCCTGACGCCGTACGTCCTGGACGTGATGCGTGCCGCGCACGAGGAGGGGCTGCCGGTGATGCGGCCGCTGTTCCTGGAGTTCCCCGGGGACCCGGCGACCTGGTCGGTCGACGACGCGTACCTCTTCGGCCCGGACCTGCTGGTCGCCCCGGTGCTGACAGCGGGCGCCACGGTCCGTACGGCGTATCTCCCGGCGGGCGCGTGGTGGACGGACGCGTGGACGGGCGAGACGTACGAGGGCGGTACGGCGGTCACGGTCGACGCCCCGCTGGACCGGATACCGCTGTTCCTGCGGGACGGGGCGACGCTGCCGGTGGCGGAGTAGCGGCCTCACGGCTCGGGTGGCCGGCTGGACGGCCGCCCGAGCCGTGACGCTTCCGTTGTGCGGAACTGTGGGCTCCGTCACAGCCGTATCGATCTTGTTCTGCTGGACTCCTCCGATGGTGTTACGCAAGCTCGCCACTGTTGCGGGCCTCGCCGCGTTCGCCCTGTACTTGTGGGGTCTGCTCTGCGTCCTGGGCGCGCTCGTCCAGGCCGAGGACGGCGGCGCCGACTCCTCGCCGGCACTGCCCTGCCGTACGACCAACGGGCAGGTCGACGGGCCGGAGGATCCCCGAGCCGCCCGAGTCGTGGACTACTCCGTGGACTTCGTCCCGCTCAGGTTCGTCTGCGAGATGACGGGCGGGGGCAGCTACGTCACCGAAACGGTTCCCGGCTACGTCAACCCGGCGGTGTACGGCCTCGCGTTGGCCGCCCTCGGCTGCTGGGTCGCCGCGCTCGTCGCGGCGCCGCCCGGCCCTCGCGGAGTACGAGGACCGGGCGGCTGAGCGGAGCACCGAGGTGCCCGGGTGGGTCAACTACTGGTGACGCTCTCGCTGTTGGTGGTGAAGTCCAGGCCGCCGGACGAGGACGTGATCTCGAAGCCGAACTGCAGGTCCCCGATGGTCACGTTGCCGAACCAGCCCTTGGTGTCCTTGATCCACTTGAGGATCGGCAGGACGTTGACCGTGCCGGAGCTGGAGTTGGAGGTGCGCACGAACGAGAACACGTCGTTGGCGCCGTTGTTGCCCTTGTAGACGGTCCAGGTGTGACCGCCCAGGGTGAGGGTGCCCTGCGAGGTGCCGAGCGGGCCGACGGCTCCGGTCTTGTTCATCCAGAGCATGATCTCGTAGTCGTAGTTGGTGTCCCAGATGTCGTACGACGTGTTGTACGCGCCGGACGACGGCACCGTGACGTTGTAGCTGCTGGTGAGCGAACCGAGCGAGGTGATCGACTTGTTGATCACCTTCTTGGCGTTGGGATAGGACTTGATGCCGCCGGTGTTGGGGTGGTTGGCGTTGACACCCCAGTTGGTACCGGAGTTGGCCCAGATGCACTGGCTGCCGGCGCCGGAGCCCCAGATGTTGTTGTAGAGCGTGTAGCCGTTCAGGGTCGTGTTGCCGTACTGGGCGCACGAGCTCCAGACCGCGGCGGAGGCGGGGGCCGAGGCGAGTGCGACGGTGGCGCCGAGCGCGAGGGCGGGGGCGAGAACGGCCGTGATGACGCGGCCCGGCTTGCGTGTTGCCATGGTGTCCCTTCCATGGGTGGGGGGAGTTGCGAGTGGCTACCGCGCCCCCAGGGTGAGGACGCGGTCTTCTCCGGCGACGAGGTCGAGCGGCTCCGTGCCGGAGGAAGTCCGGAGTTCGACGCGGTGAGTGCGGGACGGCCGGATCAGCGCTGTGGCGGAGTGGGGCGCCCAGCTCAGATCGACCTCCGCCCCGAACCTCGTGCGTACGCCGGTGAGTTGACCGTGCGGATACGCCGCCGGCAGCGCGGGCAGCAGGACCAGCCGGTCCGGGGTGGACTGCACGAGCGCCTCGACGACCACGCCGGGCAGGGTGTGCGCGGCGTCCGCGTTGTAGACGTCACGGTTCGGGTAGTGCGCGCTCATCAGCGAGGCGTGGAAGAAGTCTCCGTCCAGCACCTGGCCGAGGGCGTGCGCGACCCGTTCACCGTCCCGGAGACGGGCGGCGACGAGCGCGTGGTGGAGGTGCCCGTGCGCGGAGTCGTTCTCGGCGCCCCGGAGTTGGAGGGCGCGGTGCGCGGCGGCGGCGAGCTGCGGGGTGTCGTAGGGGTTGATCTCGTCGAGCGGCCAGACACCGTAGAGGTGACTGAGGTGGCGGTGGTCGTAGGTGTCGTCGAGGCCCGGCCAGGCCCATTCGGCAAGCGCGCCGTCGGAGTTGACCCGGTGCGGCGGCAGCCGGTCGGCGAGCGCACGCCAGCGGAGGGCCTCCGGCGTGTCCGGGTGGTACGCGGCGGCCGTGTCGAGCGCGTGCCGGGCGGCCGAGAGGTCCATCGCCGCGTTGATCGCGCCCCAACTGGCGTTCGCGGGACGGTTCTCGGGCGAGTAGGACGGGACGACTACCAGGTTCCCTTCGGGGTCGCTGCGGCTGAGGAAGTCCTCGTAGAACAGGGCGACTTCGGCGAGTGCGGCGGCGGTACGCGGATCGCGCGCACCGCGCGTCTCGTCGTGGTCGACCAGCGGCTTGAGCAGCCAGTCCGCCCCCGCGGTCCACAGGTGCAGCGGGTACTCGCGGCTGAAGTGGTACGACAGCCCGGACTCCCCGTCGGTGTGCGCGGGCGCGACGACACCCCGGGCGCCGAAGGCGGCACGGGCGTTCTCCCGCCAGTCACCGAGTTGACGGTGGATCAGGGAGGCGAGGGAGTCGGTGACTTCGGGGAGGGCGGCGCTCGCGGCGGACGCGGTCTGGAGGTTGAGGTTCGCGTCGTTGGTGAACGCCCCTGACCAGGCCGTGTTCCAGTCGCCGGTCCACAGTCCGGTGAGCCGGGGCGGGAGCAGGCCGCTGGCGGAGAGGAGGTGATAGCGGCCCGCGGCGAAGAGCCGTTCGAGGAGGGCGGGGCTGTGGGTGCGCTTCAGCAACTCGGCGCCGGGGAGGGCGCGTTCGGCTTCGTCGGCGTGGAGGTCGAGGGTGACACGGGCGTAGGCCGTGCGGTGGAGGGCGAGGTGGCGGTCGAGGAGGGCGCCGTAGGGCTGCTGCCGGTCGGCGAGCAACTCCCCCAGCGCGCGGGACTCTTCCACGACGTCCAGCTCGCCGGTGTGGCGCCGGACCCGGGTGAGGAGGAGGACATCGGCGGCCCCGGAGATCCGGACTCCCCCCGAGGTGAGCTGTGTTGTGCCGCCGGTGACCACGGCCAGGGTGACTCCGGTGTACGCGCGGTCGCTGTCGGGGTAGCGGACCCGGAGGGTGAGGACGGCACCGTCGGAGGTGAGGAGCGTGCCGTGGCCGACACCCAACCCCGCCGGCGCTCCCGGAAGTTGATGGTCCTGGGCGAGGTCGAGAGTGAGGTCGGGAGCCGTGATGTGCTGAACGATCACGTCGTCGGCGCGGGAGACGAAGACGCGGCTGCGCCAGTCGCCACAGCTGGCGTCGACCTCGCCGGTGGTGAAGTCGACGGTACGGCGGTAGTCGCGCCCTGCCGCGCCGGGCGGCCTGCGCAGCCGTAGCTGGAACGCCGGGTGGAAGGGCTGCACCCACTGGAGCGGGCGGTCGTCCGTGAACTCCTCGGCGGCGGTGAGGTCGCCGGCGAGCAACCGGTCCTGGAGCGCGGGGAGTTCGGCGGCCAGGTGCGGGGGCCGGGCGTGTTCGGCGCCGTTCGGGCGGACGAGGGTGTGGTGGGTGACGATGACGCGATCGTCATTCGGATCGCCGAACGCAAGGACGCCGTGGTGGCCGTTGCCGCTGAGGAAGGCGTCCTCCCAGCGGGTGGCGGGGAGAGGTTCCCAGGTGGCGTGCGCGAGGCCGGGTGGCGAGGGGTCGGTGGATGCGGGTTCGTCTGTCATGGTCGCAGCACCGCCGCGCCGTAGCGGCCGAGGGTGATCTCGCCCTCGGTGGTCATGTCGGTGAGCAAGTCATGGTGGGGTCCCGGGAGTTCGACGGTTACCGGTTCGCGGCCGTGATTGAGCAGGAACAGCAACTCCCCGCGCCGTACGGCCTCGACGCCCGACGGGAGCCCGGTCAGCACCGGACGGACGCCCGCGCCGTCGGCGACACGGGCGAGCAGGGCGCGCAGCGCGTGCGGTTCCGGGAGCGTCGAGACGTACCAGGACCTGCCCTTGCGCAGGACGGCGGGGAGGCCGTCCAACTCCCCGCCCTTGTACGGGATCACCTCGTCCACGGTGTCGTCCTCGGCCTCGATCTCCTCCGACCAGAGCGTCCCCCGGAAACCCGCGCACTCGACGGTCTCCCCCGCGTCGAGCGGCCACCACTCGTGCAGGGTGCGGATGCCGAACAGTTCGCGGAGCCGGGCGTCCATGCCGCCGGAACGCACGCGGTCGTCCTCGTCGGCGATGCCGGTGAGGAAACCGGAGACGAGGGTGCCGCCGCCGCGGACGTACGCGAGGAGGTTGTCGATCGCGGTGTCCGTGAGGAGGTAGAGCTGCGGGACGACGACCAACTTGTAGGCGGACAGGTCGTGTTCGGGGTGGGCGAAGTCGGCGGTGAGGTGGGACTCCCAGAGGGCGCGGTGCCAGGCGCGCAGGACCTCGGGATAGTCGACCTCGGTGGAGAGACGGCCGTCCTGCGCGCCCGCCCACCAGGCGTTCCAGTCGTGCAGGATCGCGATGTCGGAGGTGATGCGAGTGTCCGTCACCTCGGCTCCGATGCGCGCGAGTTCGGCGCCCAGCCGCTTGACCTCCTGGAACGTACGCCCCCGCTCCCCCGCGTGGCTGAGCATCCCGGAGTGGAACTTCTCGGCGCCCTGCCGGGATTGGCGCCACTGGAAGTAGCAGACGGCGTCGGCGCCCCGGGCCACGGCCTGGAGGGACCAGAGGCGGTTGAGGCCGCGTGGCTTCGGGTGGTTCACGCCGCGCCAGTTGACCGGTCCGGCCGCCTGTTCCATGAGCATCCAGGGGCCGCGCGCCTGCGAACGGGTCAAGTCCTGGACGAGCGCGGCACTTTGGGCACCGAGCGGATCACGCGGATCGGGATAGAGGTCGACCGAGACGACGTCCTCCTCCTCGGACCAGCGCCAGCCGTCCTGCCCCACCCACATCGGCATGAAGTTGCTGGTGACCGGAATGTGCGGGGTGTGCCGGCGGACGATGTCGCGCTCGGCGGTGTAGCACTCCAGGAGCATGTCGGAGGTGAAGCGCCGGAAGTCGAGCACGTGGGTGGGGTTGTTGAGGTAGTGGGCGTGGCGCGGCGGCAGGATGCCGTCCCAGGTGTCGTAGCCCTGGCTCCAAAATGCCGTGCCCCAGGCCGAGTTGAGGGCGTCGAGCGTGCCGTACTCGGTGCGCAGCCAGCGGCGGAAGGCGACGGCGGCCTCGTCGCCGTAGTCGAAGGTGCAGTACTCGTTGTTGATGTGCCACATCGTGAGCGCGGGGTGGTTGCCGTAACGGGCGGCCAGGGCCTCGGTGATGGCGGCTGCGTGGTGGCGGTAGACGGCGCTGGAGTGCGAGAAGTGCTGCCGTCCGCCCCACCATTCGATGCGGCCGTCGGCGTCGCGGGGCAGGGTCTCCGGGTGGAGGCGTCCCAGCCACGGGGGCGGTGAGGAGGTGGGTGTGGCGAGGACGACGCCGATGCCGTTGGCGTGCATCAGATCCATCAGCCGGTCGAGCCAGCCGAACTCCCGTGCGCCCGGCTCGGGTTCGAGCCTGGCCCAGGAGAAGACGCCGAGGGTGACGGAGTTGACGCCGGCGTCCTTCATCAGCCGGACGTCCTCGTGCCAGGTCTCCTCGGGCCACTGCTCGGGGTTGTAGTCACCGCCGAAGAGGACGCGCCCGCGGGTGGCGTCGCTGAGCTGAGGCATCAGATCCGCTCCCCGTACTGGATGCCGCGCCCGTTGGTGGCGAGGTACACACGTCCGTGGACGCGCGGGTCACCGGTGATGGCCTGCCCGGTCCAACCCCACTGGTGCTGATCGTCGTTGATGCGCACCCAGGTCTTCGCCTCGTCGTCGGAGCGGTAGACGGCGGTGATGGTCTCGGTGGAGCCGACCTGATAGATCGCGGGGTAGTCCGCACCGGCGGCGGCCCTGCCGAAGCCGAGGGTGTACGAGGCCCAGCAGCTGGCGACCTTCGAGAAGCTGACGCCCCCGTCGACGGACCGGTAGAGCCCGTTCCACTTGACGCTCAGCCACAGGTCACCGGACCTGCCGGGCGCGGCGACCAGTTGGAACTGGCTGTCCCCGGCGGGCAGCCCACTCGCACGCGCAGTGAACGAAAGGCCACTGTCAGTGCTGGCGTACAGCGTTCCTGTGTCGGTGTCGTACGCGTAGAAGAGCGCCGGGTCGGCCGGGTCGGCGACCGGCGTGGCGCCCTTCGGGAAGGAGGAGACCTCGGACCAGGTCGCGCCGTTGTCCGCCGAGCGGTGAGTCGCGTACTTCGTGCCGTCCCAGTGCACGAAGGACCACAGCAGCGTACCGCCGTCGGCGCTGGTGGCGATCGGCCCCGGTGGGTCCCCGGCGATGTCGGGCTGGGCAGCGAAGGGCGCCCAGCTCCGCCCGCCGTCGCGGGAGTACGCACCGTTGCCGCTGTCGCCGAAGCCCGTGCGGACGACGTACGACGGCCTGCCCGCGGCCTGCGCGAGTCCCGTCGCCGACCCGAACACGGGGTTCGTCGCCATGCCGCGCGACGGAGACGCCGTGAGCCGCTCGTGGTACATCACGCCGATGTCCCCCGAGGCGCTGATCAGGTGCGCCTCCCCGACCGGGGGCGAGATCAGCTGTCTCACGGACGTCTCCTCCAGGCCACGGATCCGCGGCGCCCAGTGGGTGAGGTCACGGGTGCCGTAGAGGGTGGCGCCGGTGCCGTAGACGACGTGCTTCGAGTCGTACGGGTCGACGGCCACGGCCTGGATCCACCAGCCGAACTTCGGCTGGTCCGCACCCCACTTGAGGAAAGGAGTCTCGGACACGTCGAAGACGGCGGCGTCCTTGAGGGACGTCCAGGTACGGCCGCCGTCGGTGGTCCGGTACAGGGTGTCGACGGCCGCCCAGCGGTTGTTGGTGGAGACGACGACGGTGCCGGCGCGACGGGCGTCGACGGCGACTCCGCCATAGCCGAAGGTGTCGGCGGACCCGTCGGACGTGGTCCCGCCCGGCTTCACCGGCGTGACCTCGCGCCAAGTCCCGCTCGCGACGGCCAACTTGTGCACACTGCCGGTGGACTGGCCGTTGGGCCCGGGCGCGTCGGCGTACGTCACGTACAGCTCGCGGGCGCGGACGTCGTACGCGGCCCGGATCGGGACCTTGGCGGAGGTGCCGGCGGGCTGCGCGGGGACGGCCGTCCAGGTGGTGCCGTCGGTGGTGCGGTAGAGGTTGACGGCGGCAGCGCTCCCGTCGCCGTCACCCCACCCGGCGTAGACGGCACGCCCGACGGCGACGAGGAAGGTGACGCCCTGGCCGCTCTGACTGGCGGTCGCCGGGAAGCCGCTGACGGCTGCCCAAGTGGCGCCCCGGTCGGTCGACTTGAGCAGCCCGTCGTGCCGGGTACCGAGCCACAGGGTGTCACTGTCACGCGGGTCGACCAGCAACCGCTCCCCCGCACCACGCCCGTCCTCGTTGCCGCCGAGCTTCACGGCGAGGTCGGTACGGGTCCAGGTGGCACCCCGGTCCTCGGAGCGGAGTACGGCACCGTTGCCCGCCCAGGACTGGGCGTACGTGCCGACGGCGAGATACAGCCGGTCCCGATGCGCGGGGTCGACGGCGAGCGCCTCCACCCCGAGCAAGTTCCAGTCGTCCCACCCGAGTTGATCGGTGAGCGGGGTCCAGCGCGCGGTCCGATCGTCCCAGCGGTAAGCGCCGCCGATGTCGGTACGGGCGTAGGCGAGGCCGCGGACGGAGGGGTGGAACAACACACCGGTGACGAATCCAGTGCCTCCGATTACGGCATTGCGCCAGCGGTAGGAGGGGGTTTCCGCCGCATGTGCCTTCGCGGCGACACCCGGCACGGCGGTGAGCGCGGCGGCGGCCGCAGTCCCGGCAAGAACGGCCCGGCGGCTCACTCGGGACGCAAGCATGCACATACCTCGCTGTATGAGATGGGGTAAGGAGAGACACTTAAGGGGCGCGGGGCTGTATCGATTTGCGGCTCCGCCGCGTGGGCGCGACCAGACCCCACTCACCCGCAGACAAAAGACAACCGATTCAGCCCTTGACGGCGCCGGTAAGCATCCCCTTCTTGAAATGCCGCTGTACAAACGGCGAGAGCACGGCCACCGGCAACAACGCCATCACCATGACCGCCATCTGCACGGCAAGCCCCGACAACTCCCCCGTCTTGATCGCCTGACCAAGCCCCACCGGAGCCTCCTGCTTCTGCACCAACTGGATCATGACGTTCTGCAACGGCATCATGTCCTGGTCGTTCAGATACAGCGAGGCGTTGAACCAGGCGCTCCAGTACCCCACGGCGTAGAAGAGCGTGATGACGGCGAGCACCGCCCGCGACAACGGCATCACGATCACCCACAGAATCCGGAAGTCACCGGCGCCGTCGATCCGCGCACTGTCGATGAGTTCCTGCGAGATCCCCATGAAGAACCCGCGCAGCACAAGGATGTTGAAGACACTGAGCGCGCTGGGCAGGATCAGCGCGAGATAGCTGTCGGTCAGGCCGAGCGACTGCACCAGCAGATACGTCGGAATGAGCCCGGCGCTGAAGAACATCGTGGCCAGCATCATCATCAGGATCCACCGGTGCCCCAGCGACCCGATACGCGAGAGGCCGTAGGCACAGAGGACGGACACCGCCATCGAGAACGCCGTGCCGACGACGGTGATGAGGACGCTGATGACCGCCGCGCGGGTGACCTGGCCGCCGCTGAGGAGTTCCCGGTAGGCGACGAAGGTGATGCCCTTGGGCACCATGACGAGCCCGCCGGCCTGGTCGATGGTCTTGCGTGAGGAGAGGCTGGTGACGAGGACGATCCACAGCGGGAAGAGGATGGCGAGACAGGCGAGCGTGAGGACGAGTCCCTTGCCCGCGAGCCCGACCTTGCCGGGTTCCTCCTCCCAGGTCGGCCGGGGCGGCGCGGCCCAACGGCCGGGCGGCCGTACGGACTTGGCAGACTCGGCGGGCCCGACGGGTTGGTCGATGACGGCGGTCACTTCTTGTACACCCCCTGCTCGCCCATGAGGTGGGCCACTTTGTTCGCGGCGAGGACCAGGCCGAGGCTGATCACGCCCTTGACGAGTCCGGCGGCGGCCGCGTAGCCGAAGTCCTGGTTGCGGACGCCGTTCCACCAGACGAAGGTGTCGAGGACCTCCGCCGCTCCCGGTCCCACGGCGTCGCGTTGGAGCAGGATCTGTTCGAAGCCGACGGTCAGCGCATCACCGACGCGGAGGACCAACAGCAGCGCGATCACCGGTCGTAGCGCGGGCAGCGTGACGTGCCACATCCGGCGCCAGCGCCCCGCGCCGTCCATCGCGGCGGCCTCGTAGAGATCGGGACTGACGGAGGACAGCGCGGCGAGGAAGACGATGATCCCCCAGCCCGCGTCCTTCCACACGCTCTGCGCGGTGATCAGGAACTTGAACGTGTCGGGGTCGGTCATGACGTCGAGGCCGTCGAACCCGTGTTGCCGCAGGAGTTGCGAGAACAGCCCCGCCCCGCCCAGCAGTTGCTGGAAGACGGCGATGACCAGCACCCAGGAGAAGAAGTGCGGGAGGTAGAGGATCGCTTGTGAGAGCGCGCGGACCCGGGGCCTGACCACGCTGTTGATGAGCAGCGCGAGCAGGATCGGGATCGGGAAGAACAGGATGAGTTGGAGGAAGAACAGAACGAGCGTGTTCTGTACGGCGTTCCAGAAGGACGAGTCCGCGAAGATCTGCTGGAAGTTCTCCAGGCCGACCCAGGGGCTGTGCAGCATCGAGACGATGCCGTTGTCGCTGACGTAGGGGTCGTAGTCCTCGAAGGCGACGATGTTGCCCAGGATCGGCAGGTAGTTGAAGACCAGGATGAGCAGGATCGCCGGCAGGGTCATCAGGAGCAGGACGCGGTCGCGTCTGAACCTGAGCCGCCAACTCACCTTTGCCTTGGGCTTGTTCTGCCGGGAGCCGGTGGCGCCGCCGGACGCCACCGGGGTCTTGCCCGTCGTGTCGGCCTCGGCCCTGCTCCGAGGCACCGTGCTGTGGGACACGGCCGTTCTCCTTGCCTCAGCGCCCGGTCAGCTCGCCGCCGTGCCGTTGTCGTCGAGCAACTTCTGGTACCAGTCGCGGAGTTTGTCGCCGCCCTTGCTCTTCCAGTCGGAGACGGCCTGCTGCATGTCGCTGATCTTCTTGCGGCCGCGGGTGATGTCGTCCTCCAACTGCTCGAAGTCGTTGGAGAGGTTGGTGTAGCGGCTCGGCTCGGTGATCTGCTGGCCGTAGAAGCTCGACTTCTTTGTGAAGGCGCCCATCCGCTGCTGCCACTCGACCTGCGCCTTGGCGACCTCGGAGAAGTCGGGGTGGGCGATCGTCGCGGCGGGGCTGGCGACCATCACGTAGGCGTTGATGACCTCGTTGTTGCCCTGGTCGGTCTTGGTGGGGACACCGTTCTTGACGGTGTAATGGGTGCCCTCCACGCCGTAGTTGGTGAGCATGTACTCCTTGGTGCCGTACGGCGCGGCGGTGACGTTGGCGACGGCCAGCGCGTCACGGATCACGGACTCGGAGGCCTTCTTGCTGACGAAGGCGAAGATGTTGGCCGGTTCGCCCGCCCAGAACGTCGGGTCGCCGCCGTCGTGGCCGAAGATGTCCATGCCCCAGATCTTGTAGTCCGGGTTCTGCGTGGCCTGTTCGGCGGTACGGCTCCACCACTGCGAGATGTCCTGGTTGTAGATGAGGAACTCGCCGGCCGCGAACTTGGGGCCCGGGTCGGTGGCCGCGCTCTTGCCCAACTTGGCGTCGGGGTGCACGTATCCGGCGGCGAACAGCTTGCGGGTCCACTCCAGCGCTTCGAGATACTCCTGCGTCTCGATGCGGTTGATCAGCTTGCCGTCGACGAGGTTCCAGCCGAGCGACTTCTCGCTGCCGGAGAGCACGCCCCAGGCGTTGAACGCGGTCCACTTCATGTCCAGGCAGGCCCAGCGCTTGGCCTTGGCGTTGGTGATCTCCTTGGCCAGGGCCATGAACTCGTCGGCGGAGGCGGGGACTTCGTACCCCTCCTTGTCGAAGATGTCCTTGCGGTAGAGCGGCACGATGTTGGGGACGTACGAGGACGGCATCGGCAGTCCGCGCAGCGCGCCGCCGAAGATGCAGCGCTGCCAGGCGTCGGACGGGATCGCCGCGAGGTTCGGGTAGTCCTTGACCTTGTCGCCGGCGAGGTAGGGGCCGAGGTCGGCGAACTTGCCGATGATGGCGCTGGGTATCTTGCCGCCCATGTTCCAGCCGGGGACGACCACGACGTCCGGGATGTCGCTGGAGGCGAGCACCGCGCCGAGCTTCTGGTCGTAGGTGTTGCCGTCCTGGTTCTGCCAGGTCACGTCGACGCCGATGAGGCTGTTCATCGCCTTGTAGTAGGCGTTGTCGCTCTTCGGCGGGGAGCCCCAGAACGGCGACATGATGGAGACCTTGCCGCCCTTGCCGAGCTTCTTCGGCACCGAGGTCTTCAGCGTGGCGAGGTCCAGCTTGCTGGAGAAGCCGATCGCGGAGCCGTTCTTGGACGCGAGGTCCGGGGTCACCACGTTGCTGGCCACGAAGGCGGGCAGCAGCTTCTTGACGCCCTTGCCCTCCGAACTGCCCCCGCCCGAGCCGCTGTCCGAGGCCCCGCAGGCGGAGAGCAGCGGTACTCCTCCCGCCACCGCTGCGGCGACGACCGCCGTGGAGGCGAGGAAGCTTCTCCGGCTGGGAGCGGAGGCGGCGGAGGCGTTCGGCGTCATTGCGTCAACCCTTCATGGCGCACCAGGACACCCGGCGGTGGAGCCGTCGGCTGCGGTGTCTTGAGTGGAACAGAGCACTTAGTCGAAGCGCTTCGATGTTGCTGCGAGGTTAAGTGAACACCCAAGGGTGCACAAGGGTCGCTCCCAAGATTCCTCCGAGGTGTGCGGCATGACCTGTCCGTATGTGCTGCTTGAAATAACGGTGAAGGTCTCTTGACACCTGACGCGCATCGAATCAGCATCGAAGCGCTTCGAAAGAGCCGCGCCGCTCCATCGCAAGGGGAACCCCACGTGACCGCACAAACGCCGCCTACGCCGCCTTTCCGCGATCCGCGCCTGCCGTTCGCGAAGCGCATCGACGACCTGCTGGCGCGGCTCACCCTCGACGAGAAGGTCGGATTCCTGCACCAGTACGCGCCCGCCGTGGAGCGCCTGGACGTCGCCGCGTTCCGCACCGGCCAGGAGGCCCTGCACGGCGTCGCGTGGATGGGCCCGGCGACGGTCTTCCCGCAGGCGGTGGGCCTGGGCGCGACCTGGAACGAGGATCTCGTACGACGGGTCGGCGACGCGGTGTCCAAGGAGGTCCGCGCGATGCGCGCCCGCGACGACCGCGTCGGCCTCAACGTCTGGGCCCCCACGGTGAACCTGCTGCGCCACCCGCTGTGGGGCCGTAACGAGGAGGGCTACTCGGAGGACCCGAAGCTGACCTCGGCGATCGCCACCGCGTACACGCGCGGCCTGCGCGGCGACCATCCAACGTACTGGCGCACCGCGCCCGTCCTCAAGCACTGGCTGGCGCACAACAACGAGACGGGCCGCGCCGTCTCGTCCTCCTCCGTCCGCCCGCGCGTGCTGCACGAGTACGACCTGCGCGCGTTCCGCGAGACGGTCGAGGCGGGCACGGTGGCTGGTGTGATGCCCGCGTACAACCTGGTCAACGGCCGCCCCAACCACGTCTCGCCCTATCTGCGCGAGCATCTGCGCACCTGGACCGACGAGGACCTCCTCGTCTGCTCGGACGCGGGCGCGCCCTCCAACCTGGTCGACTCCGAGCACTACTTCGACACCCACGAGGAAGCGACGGCGGCCTCGCTGCTGTCCGGTGTGGACAGCTTCACCGACCACGGCACGGACGGCTCGACGATCGTCGCGCGGGTCCAAGGCGCCCTGGACCAGGGCCTGTTGACAGAGGCGGACCTCGACACGGCGGTCCGCCGGCAGCTCTCGGTCCGGTTCCGGCTCGGCGAGTTCGACCCGGCGCACGACCCGCACGCCGACATCAAGGACTTCGACACCCCGGCCCACCGGGCCCTCGCCCAGGAAACCGCCGAGCAGGCGGTGGTCCTCCTCAAGAACGACGACGACCTGCTGCCCCTCGCCCACGACACGCGTCTCGCCGTCGTCGGTCTGCTCGCGGACGAGTGCAAACTCGACTGGTACAGCGGCACGTTGATCCACCGCTCCACTCCGCTGGAGGGTCTGTACGAGCGGTTCGGCGCCGAGCGCGTCGAGTTCGCGGAGGGCGTGGACCGGGTCCGGCTGCGCAGCTCCCAAGGCACCTTCCTGCACGTCCCGTTGGCGGACGGGCCCGACGAAGTACGCGGCGCCGAGGGCGCGTTGGACCCCGCCCTCCTCGCCGGCCGCACCGACCTCCCGCCGCTCACCACGGACGACACCGGCACCGAACTCGCCCTCGTCGACTGGGGCGAGGGCGTCCTCACCCTCCGCGCCCCCGACGGCCGTTACCTCTCGGTCGCCGACGACGGCTACGTCCGCGCCTCCGCCGACCAGCCCGGAGGCTGGGTCGTCCAGGAGACATTCCGCCTGGAACCCCACGAGAACGGTCACCTCCTGCTGCACATCGGTACGGGTCGCCACGTCTCTGTCGCCGCCGACGGCGTGAAGGTTGCCGAAGAGGGCGCGGAAGTTTTCGAGCTGGTGATCGCCGAGCGCGGCGAGGACGCGGTGGCCCGGGTCGCGGAGGCGGCGGACGTGGTGCTCGTCGTCGCGGGCAACGACCCGCACATCAACGGCCGCGAGACCGAGGACCGTACGACACTCCTACTCCCCGCCCACCAGCGGCGCCTGCTGCGCGCGGCCCGCGCCGCCAACCCGAACACGGTCCTGGCCCTGGTCTCCGCGTACCCGTACACGGTCGACCCCGCCGAACTCCCCGCGATCCTGTGGACCGCCCACGGCGGCCAGGCGGCGGGCACCGCCCTGGCCCGCGTCCTCGCCGGCGACGTCTCCCCCGCCGGCCGCCTCCCCCAGACCTGGTACGCCGCCGACACCGACCTGCCCGACCTCCTCGACTACGACGTGATCGGCGGCCGCCAGACGTATCTCTACTTCGAGGGCACGCCCCTGTTCCCCTTCGGCCACGGCCTGTCGTACGCGTCCTTCGCTTACGGCGACCTGACGGCACGGGTCGAACTCGGCGCGGTGCACGTGCGGTTCACGGTCACCAACACCGGCGATGTGACGGCAGACGAGGTGGCGCAGCTGTACACGCGCGCCGCCGACCCGTCGGTCCCGCGCCCGCGCCGCGAACTCGTGGCGCACCGGCGGGTGACGCTGGCACCGGGCGAGCGGGCCGAGCTGGACTTCCGACTCCCGCTGTCCGTCTTCGAGTTCTGGGACGTGGCCCGGGGTGGCCACCGCCTCGAACCCGGCACCTACGACCTGCTCGTCGGCGCTTCCAGCGAGGACATCCGCCTCCGTACGACGGTGACGCTCGACGGCGAGCCCGCGGCACCCCGCCCCCTCCTCCAACACGGCCTGGACGCGGCCGACTTCGACGAACAGTCGGGCGGCGAGATCGTCGACCGCGCGAAGGCGGCGGGCGACGCGGTGACCCCGGCACAGGGCGGTACGGCCGAACTGGTCTACCGGCACTGCGACTTCGGCGCCGGTGTCACGGAGGTGACCGTGGAGGTGGCGGGCGAGGGGGTCGTGGAACTGTCCCTGGACGGTGGCCCGGCGCTCGCCCAACTCGCCCTGCCGGCGCCGACGTCGGGCCCGTACGACTACACCACGCTCGGCGCCGTGATCGTCGCCGAGGGCGTGCACGATGTGCACCTCAGGCTGCGCGGGCCCTTGCGGCTCGCGCACGTCGGCTTCTCCGGCTGAGGGTCCGGAGAGGCCGACGCCAGTCCGAAAAGGCCGGCGGCAATGAAGGGGCCCGGCACCGGAAGGCATCGGTGCCGGGCCCCTTCGGGGAGGCTATATGAAAATGGATCCCATTAGCTAGGGCCGCTGGGTGAGAGAACGGTCAGAACGACCGTGTTCACCTGGCGGGCGGTCAGAGCGCGAGGCCCGTGAGGACCAGCACCCGCTCGTAGGTGTAGTCGTCCATCGCGAACTTGACGCCCTCGCGGCCGACACCGGACTGCTTGGCGCCGCCGTACGGCATCTGGTCGGCGCGGTAGGACGGGACGTCGCCGATCACGACACCGCCGACTTCGAGCGCGCGGTGGGCGCGGAAGGCGACCTGCACGTCGTGCGTGAACACCCCTGCCTGGAGGCCGTACTTGGAGTCGTTGGCGGCGGCGAAGGCGGCGGCCTCGCCGTCCACCTTCGTCACGGTCAGCACCGGCCCGAAGACCTCCTCGCAGGAGATCGTCGTATCGGCCGGTACGTCGGTGAGGACGGTCGGCGCGTACGAGGCGCCGTCGCGCTTGCCGCCGGTGAGGAGGGTGGCGCCCGCCTCGACGGCCTCCTGCACCCACGACTCGACGCGCTGCGCGGCGGCCTCGCTGACCAGCGGCCCGACGTCGGTCTTGTCGTCGCTCGGGTCGCCGGTGACCTGGGCCTCGACGGCGGCGACGATGCGCGGGAGCAGCCGGTCGTAGACGGAGGCGTCCGCGATGACCCGCTGCACGGAGATGCAGGACTGGCCGCCCTGGTAGTTGGAGAAGGTCGCGATGCGGGTCGCGGCCCAGTCGAGGTCGGCGTCGGAGGAGTAGTCCCCGAGGACCACGGCCGCGCCGTTGCCGCCCAGCTCCAGGGTGCAGTGCTTGCGCGGCACCGAGTCCATGATCGCGTAGCCGACCTTCTCCGAACCGGTGAAGGAGATCACCGGCAGCCGCTCGTCCTGGACGAGGGCGGGCATGTGGTCGTTGGCGACCGGCAGGACGCTCCACGCGCCGGTGGGCAGCTCGGTCTCGGCGAGCAGGTCGCCGATGATCAGGCCGGAGAGCGGGGTGGCCGGGGCCGGCTTGAGGATGATCGGCACGCCGGCCGCGATCGCGGGGGCGATCTTGTGGGCGCACAGGTTCAGCGGGAAGTTGAAGGGCGCGATGCCGAGGACGACGCCCTTCGGGAAGCGCCGGGTGAGCGCGAGCCGGCCCTGGCCGCCGGCGTCGGTGTCGAGGCGCTGGGCCTCGCCGCCGTTGAAGCGCCGGGCCTCCTCGGCGGCGAACCGGAACACGGACACCGCGCGGCCGACCTCGCCGCGCGCCCACTTGATCGGCTTGCCGTTCTCGGCGGAGATCAGCTGCGCGATCTCCTCGGTGCGCTCGACGAGACGCCGGCTGACGTGGTCGAGGGCGGCGGCGCGGACGTGGGCGGGGGTCGCGGCGAACTCGTCCCGTACGGCGTACGCGGCGGCCACCGCCTCCTCGACCTGGGCGTCGGTCGGCACGCTGACCTTGCCGACGAGGCGTCCGTCCCAGGGCGAGGTGACGTCGAAGGTGTCCTCGCCGGTGGCCTGGCGGCCGGCGAGCCAGAAGGCGTGGGTGACTGCCACAGTTTCGTTGGGCATTGCGTGTGCCGGCCCTTCCACGTTGGGGGTGCTTGTTCTCAGTGCTACTCGGTGTTTCTCGGTGCTGCTCGGTGCTTCTCGGTCAACGGTAGGTGCGGGGAAGCGGGGGTGCGTTTGTCCGAGCCGTAGCAGTGCCGGGCCGGGACACTCCAGTTCGGCAGATGCCGTGCCGCCTACTCCGCCGCGGCCGTCGCCTTCAGCGCGAGCCACAGCTCCATCCGTACGTCCGGATCGTCCAGGGACCGCCCGAGGATCTCCTCGACCCGCCGCATCCGGTACCGCAGGGTGTGCCGGTGCACCCCGAGGTCGGCGGCGGCCGCGTCCCACTGCCCGTGCCGGGACAGCCACGCCCGCAGCGAGGCGACGAGATCCCCGCGCCCGGTGGCATCGTGCTCGGACAGCGGCCGTAGCAACCCGTCCGCGAACGCGCGCACCGCGTCGTCGGCGAGCAGCGGCAGCACGGACCCGGCGGCCAGTTGCTCATGCTCGACGAGCACCCGCCCCCGCCTCCGCGCCACGGACAACGCCTGTTCGGCCTGCTTGTAGGCGGCCGCCGCGGCGATGGGCCCGGCGGGCGCCGAGAGCCCCACGACCAGGTCGTCCTCATCACCGGTGTGCTCCCCGGTGGCCGAGGAGGCCCGCTCGCCCTCCCGCGTCGCCGCGTACTCCCCGCACGCCTCGACGGCCGCGCCGCCGTCCACGGCCAGCACGACCAGCCGTTCCGGTCCTTCCGCCACGACGAGCACGGCTTCCCCGGACCGCGCGGCGGCCGATTCCACGGCCTCGGCGAGCCCGTCCAGGGCTTCACCGTCCGCCGACTCCCCCACGATGATCCGGAACGGCGCGTCGAGGAGCCCGCCGTACAGGTCCCCGGCGACTGCCCGGGCGTGGTCCGGGTGCCCGGCGAGCAGCATCCGCAGCACCGCCGCGCCGATCCGCTCCTGGGCGGCCTGAAGGGACCGCGAGCGTTCCGTGGTGAGGGTCAGGAGCGCGATCGCCGAGTGCACGGCGTACCGCTCCGCCGTCCCGAGCGCCGATTCCGTCCCTACGGCGAGTGCGGCGCGCGGGCGGCGGCCGGTGCCGAGGGTGTGCAGTTCGACGCGGTCCTCGTTGTCCGGGCCGCCCACCACCGAGGAGGCCGGCGCGGGCCGGTCCCGGAGCCGCTCCACGTCCGCCGTGAGCCGTGCGGCGCGGCGGCCCGCCCACTCCGGTGCGGTGGCGACGACGGCGCCTGACGCGTCGTAGAGCGCGGCCCAGCCGTCGACCTGCGCGGCGAGCGCGGCGAGGAGTCCCTCCGGGCCGTCGGTGAGGGCCTGCTTGGTGAGCTCGCGCTGCGCGGCGAATCCGGCGGTGACGGAGCGGTACTGGTCGGCGGCGATCGCGGCGGAGACGGCCTTGCTGATCGCGATGAACGGGGTGCGCCGGGGTACTTCGAGCAGCGGCAGCCCCTCCTGCTCGGCGGTGTCGACCAGCACCTTGGGAATCTCGTCGTAGTTGACCCCGACGGCGAACCCCAGCCCGACGACTCCCGCCCCCACCAGCCGCTTCACATACCGCCGCATGGCCTTCGCGTCGTCCGCGTCCAGCTTGAGGGCGGTGGTCAGCAGCAGTTCCCCGCCCTCCATGTACGGCACCGGATCCGCCAGCTCACTGACATGCGCCCACCGGACGGGCACGTCCAGCCGGTCCTCGCCGGCGCGCACGGTGAGCTTGAGCGCGGAGTGGTGGACGAGCGAGGCGAGCGTGGGGGGCATGGGGCCTTCAGCTGGAGGAAGAACAGACGATCACGGCGATCTTTTGGCCGTCGCGTATGAACGGGCTGTGTCGATTCTGCCTCACCGTATGGTCGGGGTGTGTCTGTATGTCCGGTTCAGAGGGCCGGGGCTCGCAGATCCACCAGTGACGGCGGAGTGTGCTTCCCCTCGACCGTCGTGAGCGACAGCACCGCGTGCCCCGGCGGCACCTCGTGCGCGAGCTGGGACGCGGACCACCGCTCCCGCTCGACCTGCCGTACGGTCACGGCCTCCGTCGTCACCGCCCGGCCCGTCACCAGCTTGCGCAAGGCGTGGATGGCCCGGGTCATCGGCTGGTCCGCGAAGACGGTGTGCTGGGCCACGTCCCGGGTCTCCACCCACTCCGTGCCCCAGGCGTGGGCGAAGCGGCTGCCGTCCCAGGTCGTGACTCCCGAGAAGGCCATCCGGCAGCCGACCGCTCCGTGCAGCGGTCCGTGCAGCGCCTCGGGGACGTCGCCGAGCGTGCGCAGGGCGAGGAGCACGCCCGCGTTCTGCGAGCGCAGACGCTGCATGCGCCGTACGGACTCGGTGGTCACCGTCCCGGTGGCGTCGTCGAGGACGAGACAGGCGAAGTGCCGGCGCCCGGTGTCGTGCACGACGTGGTCGAACTGGGCCAGAACCAGCCGGGTGATCAGCCGGGAGGCCTCCTCGTGCCCGTGGGCCGGCACGTCGATGCGGACCCGCAGCGGGTGATGGGCGACGGCGCGCAGCGAGAACGGCCGGACGGCCGCGTCGCCGGTGCCGAAGAAGTCGGCGAACACGGGCCGGTCCAGCAGCGCGAGCCGGTCGGCGAGCCCCGGACCGGGGTCGGCGGCGCCGCCGGTCTGACGGGCCCGGGCGTCGAGATCGCGGCGCAGGCCGGTGTGCTCCGGCGCCGACAGCGCCTGGCGCAGGGCGTCGAGCGCCGACGGTTCGCCCTCCAGGAGTTCCCGCAGGACGGGCAGGGGCGGGAAGGTGCCGTACACCGCCCGATACGGCCCGAGCAGCTGGGCGAGCGCGGTCGCGGCCCGCTGGGCGCCGGCGGTGTCGAGGTCTCCGACCAGTCCCTCGGCGAGGAACGCGGCGGCCGCGTCGGGGTCGGTGGTGTCGGCGTAGGGATCCAGGTCGTAGACGGAGGCGGGGTCCCCGATCCGCACCACGACGTCGTACGCCGAGTCCGGGCCGAGCGGGGTGCCGGCCGCGCAGACCGCGACGACGGCACACTGTCCGGTCAGCGCCCGCAGGGCGAGGGACTCGACGACCGGGGCGACCACATGCCTGGTCTTGCCGGAGCCGGACGGCCCCACGACGAGGAGCGAGGTGCCGAGTGCGTCGGGGCCGAGGGCCGTGCCCGCGCCGCGGTAGGCCGACGGCGTACGGTCCCCGGCCGTCCACTGTCCGATGCGCACCTGTCCGTCCAGCAGATCGTGAAGTGCGGCGCGGCCGGGCAGGTCCCGGGCTCCGGACGGGTGGACCCAGGCCGCCGCCCCCTTGCGCAGCACCGTGTCACTGAAGGCGGCCAACTGCGCTTCCCTGCGGGCGGTTTCCCACGCGTGACCGACCCGGGCGCAGTCCACGTCGTTCATACGGCCGGTGAGCACTTCGGCGGTGAGGAGCTCCGCCGTCTCGTGCTGGCCCGCCTCGCGCAGCTCGGGCCACTGGGCGGGCAGCACCGCGGCGGGCGCCGGCCGGGCCTCGCCCTCTCCCGTACGGCCGCGCGCGGCAAGTCGTTCCTTCGCGAGCGCCCACCAGCCGCCGAGCCGGGCGAAGGGCCACAGGACCAGCGCGGTGATGAGTCCGTACAGCGTGTCGGTGAAGAGCACCGACTGGAAGAGATCGGGGCCTCCGGCGATCAGGACGACAAGGGAGAACAGCGGGTCCTGGACCGGCAGTGGCTCCCAGCCGACACCGGGAAACGCGGAGGGAAAGACGAAGCTGAGCGCGATGAGACCGCCGACGAGCGCCAGCAGAGCGCGAGCGGGCTGTGGGCGACCGCCGACCACGTGCCGGGCCATCTCGAGCCAGCCGCCCAGCCTGACGACGGCGTAGACGAGCAGGGCGAAGAAGGCACCGTCGTAGACGCTGATGGCGTCCGCGCCCTGGTTCCCCTTGGGAGACACCGTTCCCGCCCACCACCAGTCGCTCGGGGTGAACAGCTTGAGCAGGGCCCACTGGTACGGAACGGCACCGTGACGCCAGAAGGACCACACGATCACCGCCACCACCAGGGGGACCAGCAGACCGAGGATCGCGACCGGGGAGAGCCGTGCCGATGCCTGGTCGGCCTTGGGCGGGCGGTATCCGTAGCGCCAGATGCCGGGTGCGGCGGCCGGCCGGGGCTCGTTCAGCCAGTCGGCGACGGCCGGGGCGAACCGCGGCGGCTGTTCGGGCGCGGGCGTCGTACCCGGTGTCCGCGCAGGCCGCGGCGGCATGGCCGGTACCTCCGGCGGCCGCGCCGGACGCGGCACAGGATTGGCCTGTGTGTGTCGCGCGTCCTGCGTCCCGTCGCTGTCCATCGCCCTTGCCCCCTGACCAGCCGTTCCGTCCACCGTCAGCGAGTCAATCTAACGCGCCTGGAAGGGGAGTTCACCGTTTACGCGGCCGGGCTCGCACGGATCCTCGCGATACCGGCACTGTCCACGGCGGACAACCGGCGTCGCCGACACCGCCCACATGGAGCATGCCCACCCCCCTCCACCCGCCCTAGCCTGCGAGAAAGGAAGAAAGCAGAAAAGCGTCCGCACCACCCCAGGAGCCCCTCATGACCGCACTTCCGCAGGAGCGCCGCGTTCTCACCGCCATCCCCGGCCCGAAGTCGCAGGAGTTGCAGGCCCGCCGTACCGCCGCGGTCGCGGCCGGTGTGGGCTCCGTGCTGCCCGTGTTCACCGCGCGCGCGGGCGGCGGGATCATCGAGGACGTCGACGGGAACCGGTTCATCGACTTCGGTTCCGGCATCGCCGTGACGAGCGTCGGCGCCTCCGCCGAGGCCGTCGTACGCCGTGCCACCGCACAGCTCGCCGACTTCACCCACACCTGTTTCATGGTCACGCCCTACGAGGGGTACGTCGAGGTCGCCGAGGCGCTCGCCGAGCTGACCCCGGGTGACCACGCCAAGAAGTCCGCGCTGTTCAACTCCGGCGCCGAGGCCGTCGAGAACGCCGTGAAGATCGCGCGGGCGTACACCAAGCGGCAGGCCGTCGTCGTGTTCGACCACGGGTACCACGGCCGGACCAACCTGACGATGGCGCTGACGTCGAAGAACATGCCGTACAAGAACGGCTTCGGGCCGTTCGCGCCCGAGGTCTACCGTGTGCCGGTCGCCTACGGCTACCGCTGGCCGACCGGTCCGGACAACGCCGGTGCCGAGGCCTCCGCGCAGGCCATCGACATGATCAACAAGCAGATCGGTGCGGACAACGTCGCCGCGATCATCATCGAGCCGGTCCTCGGCGAGGGCGGTTTCATCGAGCCGGCGAAGGGCTTCCTGCCGGCGCTGAGCGAGTTCGCCAAGGCCAACGGGATCGTCTTCGTCGCCGACGAGATCCAGTCCGGGTTCTGCCGTACGGGGCAGTGGTTCGCGTGTGAGGACGAGGGTGTCGTCCCGGATCTCATCACGACCGCGAAGGGGATCGCGGGCGGGCTGCCGCTCGCCGCCGTCACCGGCCGTGCCGAGATCATGGACGCCGCGCACGCCGGTGGGCTGGGGGGTACGTACGGTGGCAACCCCGTCGCCTGTGCCGGTGCGCTCGGCTCGATCGAGACCATGAAGGAGCTGGACCTCAACGCCAAGGCCAAGGCCATCGAGGGCGTCATGAAGGTCCGGCTCGGGGCCATGGCGGAGAAGTTCGACATCATCGGCGACGTGCGCGGGCGCGGCGCGATGATCGCCATCGAGCTCGTCAAGGACCGTACGACCAAGGAGCCGAACCCGGAGGCGACGGCCGCGCTCGCCAAGGCCTGCCACCAGGAGGGGCTGCTGGTCCTGACCTGTGGCACCTACGGCAACGTGCTGCGCTTCCTGCCCCCGCTGGTCATCGGGGACGACCTGCTGAGCGAGGGGCTCGACATCATCGAGCAGGCGTTCGCACGTATCTGAGCCACTCCCGCCCGTACATCCCGGCCACACACAACTCGCAGCTCCCACACAGGAGTTGGGCCTCACACGCCTCAACCGCCCCACCCGTTTCATCCACAGCGATTCCGGGACCGGTGCGGCGGGCGTCAGGCCGTGTGAAGAAGGTGTGCGGGGTGCATGACGGGACGCGATTCCGCCTGTCGTACCCGCAGCCGCTGCCGTAGGTTCTAACCAGATGAGAGATACACCCCGCCCACAGGGGACTGTGGGCGACTTCAGGCCGGGGCCTCCCCAGCTTCGACCTGGTCGTGCCATCGCGCACACAACAGGAGCCTCTGGCTCCGAATCTCCTCACCGATCGGACAGTCGCCCGCCCCAAACCCCCCGGGGCGGCCGGCCCGCCGATCCGGACGGCCGGCCTGGAACTACCCCCCCTGTTCCAGGTCGGCCGACCTCCTTTCTCTGGCTGCTTCTCGCCCTTCCCGCGTTCCTCTTCGCGGTGATCACCTGGCAGGTGGCGGCCGACGGCCCCCTCCTCCGCCTGGACACCCGCCTCAGCCGCGCACTCGTCCACCCGGACCGGGCCTCCGAACTCCTCGCCGACCTCGGCAACATCCAGGTCGCGGTACCCGTCCTGGTCGTCGTTCTCGTCTACGTCGCGTGGCGCGGCCGTGCCACAGGTACGGACCACTGGTGGCGGCCACCCCTCGCGGCGGCCGTGCTGATGGCCGTCGTCCCGGCGATCGTCGTCCCCGTCAAGGAACTGATCGCCCGCGGCGGCACCCCGGCGGTCCCGCCCGGCACCGGCTACTACCCCTCCGGCCACACGGCCACCGCGATGATCGCGTACGGCGCCTCGGCCCTGGTCCTCCTCCCTTGGCTCCGGCCGGCATACGCCCGGCGCGGAGCCGTCGTCCTCTGCGCCCTCCTCGTCGCCGGCGTCAGCTTCGGCCTGGTCCGCCGGGGCTACCACTGGCCACTGGACGTCGTGGCCAGCTGGTGCCTCGGTACGGTGCTGCTCGCATCGCTGCGGCTGTTCCTGGGCCGCGCGCGAAGCCGGGTTCAGCCGAAGTAGCCGTCGAACGTCTTCTGGAACTCCCAGTTCGAGTACCGGTCCCAGTTGATCGACCAGGTCATCAGGCCGCGCAGGGTCGGCCAGGTGCCGTGGGTCGCGTACGAGCCGCAACTCACCTTCTTCGTCAGGCAGTCCAGGGTCTTGGTGACCTCGGCCGGAGCGACGTAGCCGTTGCCCGCGTTGACCGACGCCGGCATGCCGATGGCGATCTGGTCGGGGCGCAGGGCCGGGAACACGTTGTTCGTGTCGCCCGCCACCGGGAAGCCCGTGAGCAGCATGTCCGTCATCGCGATGTGGAAATCGGCGCCGCCCATGGTGTGGTACTGGTTGTCGAGACCCATGATCGGGCCCGAGTTGTAGTCCTGGACGTGGAGCAGGGTGAGGTCGTCGCGCAGGGCGTAGATGACGGGCAAGTACGCACCGCACCTCGGGTCCTGGCCGCCGAACTTGCCGGTGCCGTAGAACTGGTAGCCCATCTGCACGAAGAACGTCTCGGGCGCCATGCTCAGCACGAACTTCGAGCCGTACCTGGCCTTCAGGGTCTTCAGGGCCGCGATCAGGTTGGCCACCACGGGAGTTGTGGGGCTCTTGAAGTTCGTGTCGCTCGCGTCGAGCGTGAGCGAGTGGCCCTCGAAGTCGATGTCCAGGCCGTCGAGTCCGTAGGTGTCGATGATGTTCGAGACGGAGGAGACGAAGGTGTCGCGGGCCGCCGTGGTGGTCAGTTGGACCTGGCCGTTGGCGCCGCCGATGGAGATCAACACCTTCTTGCCCGCCGCCTGTTTGGCCTTGATCGCCGCCTTGAAGTCGGCGTCGCTCTCGACGTTCGCGCACTCGCTGACCGGACAGCGGTTGAAGCGGATGTCGCCCGAGGTCGCGGAGGTGGGTTCGCCGAAGGCCAGGTCGATGACGTCCCAGCTGTCGGGCACGTCGGCCAGGCGCGTGTAGCCGGAGCCGTTGGCGAAGCTCGCGTGGAGGTAGCCGACCAGGGCGTGGGTGGGCAGGCCGGTGCCGGGACCCGAGCCGGTGGACGTCGTCGCGGTGACCGCCGTCGACTTCGGTGACTCGCCCGCGTCGTTCACCGCGGTGACCTGGAAGCTGTACGCCGTCGCGGCCGACAGCCCGCTCACGGTCGCCGAAGTGCCGCTCGCCGTCTGGACTTTGACCCCGTCGCGGTAGATCGCGTAGCTCGTCGCGCCGGTGACGGCGGACCAGGAGAGAGCGACGGAGGAGGACGTCACGGAGCCTGCGGCGAGGCCCGTCGGGGTGGCGGGCGGCTGTCCTACGTCCACTGCCGGGCCGGTGAGGGAGAGGTCGTCGGCGTAGTAGGCGCCGGTGGCGTACCAGCCGTGCGTGTAGATCGTGACCTTGGTGGTGGACGGGCCGGTGCGGAACGTGGTCTTCAACTGCTGCCAGTCAGGGGCCGATTGGGTCCAGGTGGAGACGTCGGTGGTGCCGGTGCCGCTCGCGCCGAGGTAGACGTAGCTGCCGCGGACGTAGCCGGCGAGCGAGTACTGCGAGTCCGGTTTCACGGTCACCGTCTGCGCGCACTGGGCGTAGTCGTTGCCGGCCGGGGTCGCCTGTAGCGCCGAACTGCCGCCGTGCACGGGCGACTTGACCGTCGTACCGCTGTTCGCGGTGCAGGACCAGCTGTCGAGGCCCGCTTCGAAGCCTCCGTTCTTCGCCAGGTCCGCGTCGGCCGCACGGGCGGCCGACGAGAGCGCGGTGAATCCGGACACGGCCAGGGCCAGGGCCGTGAGCATGGTGAGGACGGGTCTGGTGCGGTCCACAGGTGCCTCCGGGCATGGGGGAATTGGAGGGGTGGAGCGCGCCCAATTTGGTCCAGACCAATTAGCTTGTCAAGACCTCAATCAGTTACCCGTCCTCCCCCTCCATGGCCAGGCCCGCCGCCGCCTCGTGCATGGCGAGTTCGAGGAGTGCGGGGTCGGTGAGGGTGCCGGAGCCGTCCGGCGGTACCAGCCAGCGGACTCCGCCGGTCGACCGGCCGGGGTACGGCACGACGATCCAGGTGCCGAGTCCGGCCGACCGGATCCCGGTGCCCAGCCAGCGGGTCGCGGTGCCGGGCGGTACGAGGAAACCCATCCGTGCGTCGCCGAAGTCGACGAGTACCGGGCCCAGTTGATCGATGACCCTGGTGAGCACATCGAGCGTGGGATAGCCGAGCTCACCCGGCAGGATGAGTACGTCCCAGGCCTTGCCGGCGGGCAGCAGCGCGACCCCGAGGGGGTTGCGCTCCCATTCCCAGCGGCAGGCCTCCGGATCCGGAGCTACGGATGCCAGCCACTCGACGGCCGTCTTCGCCCCAGTCATGAGGAGACCTCCCTTTCTCATGTCGACGCTGGTCGCGTCACAGGAGAGAGGGAGGTCTCCGCCAGGCATTACGCGGGTTCCGGCACCCCGAAGGAGTGAACCGGATCACACCCGCCAGAAGGCGCGCGGCTCAGCTGTCGAAGCCGAGGCCCAGCTTGTCCATCGTCTTCAGCCAGAGGTTGCGCCGGCCGCCGTGGTCGTCCGCGCGGGCAAGCGACCACTTGGTGAGTGCGATGCCGGTCCAGGCGAAGGGCTCGGGCGGGAAGGGCAGCGGCTTCTTGCGGACCATCTCCAGTTCCGTGCGCTCGGTCCGCTCCCCCGCGAGCAGGTCCAGCATCACGTCCGCGCCGAACCGGGTCGCGCCGACGCCGAGCCCGGTGAAGCCCGCCGCGTACGCCACCTTGCCCTGGTGGGCGGTGCCGAAGAACGCCGAGAAGCGCGAGCAGGTGTCGATCGCGCCGCCCCAGGCGTGGCTGAAGTTGAGGCCCTCCAACTGCGGGAAGCAGGTGAAGAAGTGCTCGGCGAGCTTGGCGTACGTCTCCGGCCGGTCGTCGTACTCGGCGCGCACCCGGCCGCCGTACGGATAGATCGCGTCGTAACCGCCCCACAGGATGCGGTTGTCGGCGGAGAGCCGGAAGTAGTGGAACTGGTTCGCCGAATCGCCGAGCCCCTGGCGGTTCTTCCAGCCGATCGACGCCAACTGGTCGGCGGAGAGCGGCTCGGTCATCAGCGCGTAGTCGTAGACCGGGACGGTGTACGAGCGGACGCGCTTGACCAGGTTCGGGAAGATGTTGGTGCCGAGCGCGACCCGGCGGGCACGGACCGAGCCGTAGGGCGTGCGTACGGCCATGCCGGCGCCGTACGGCTTGAGGGCGAGGGCGGGGGTGTGTTCGTAGACGCGGACGCCCAGTTGGAGGCAGGCGCGCTTCAACCCCCAGGCCAGCTTTGCCGGGTTGAGCATCGCGACGCCGCGGCTGTCGTACAGGCCGGCCAGGAAGGTCGGGGAGTCGACCTGCTCGCGGACCGCTTCCGCGTCCAGGAATTCGGTATCGTCGGCGAGGCCCTTGCTCTCCAACTCGCCGTACCAGTCGTGGAGTTCCTCGGCCTGGTGCGGTTCGGTGGCGACGTCGATCTCGCCGGTGCGCTCGAACTCGCAGTCAAGGGAGTAGCGGGCGACCGCGCTCTCGATCGCGTCGAGGTTGCGGGCGCCCAGCTCCTCCAGTTTGTGGATCTCGTCGGGCCAGCGGGTGAGGCCGTTGGACAGTCCGTGGGTGAGCGAGGCGGCGCAGAAACCGCCGTTGCGGCCCGAGGCGGCCCAGCCCACCTCGCGGCCCTCCACCAGCACCACGTCCCGCTGCGGGTCGCGCTCTTTCGCGATCAGCGCGGTCCACAGTCCGCTGTAACCGCCGCCGACGACCAGCAGATCGCAGGTCTCGGCGCCGGTGAGCGCGGGTTCGGGGTGGGGCTTGCCGGGGTCGTCCAGCCAGTACGGGACCGGCCGGGCTTCGGAAAGGGACTTGGTCCAGCGTGTCATGGCGCTCGGGGCCATGATTTCAACTCCCTACAGGGATAGTGCGGTTACGCCTTTACCTTGTTGCGGCGGTTGGTGATCGCCATCGAGAAGAGCACCAACAATACGGCGACGAGGAACATGGCCGTACCGATGACATTGATCTGAACGGGTGTCCCGCGCTGCGCCGAACCCCAGACGAACATGGGGAAGGTGACGGTCGAACCCGCGTTGAAATTGGTGATGATGAAATCGTCGAAGGAGAGCGCGAAGGAAAGCAGCGCGCCCGCCGCGATTCCGGGGGCCGCGATGGGGAGGGTGACCCGGACGAACGTCTGCACCGGGCCGGCGTAGAGGTCCCGGGCCGCCTCCTCCAGGCGGGGGTCCATCGACATCACGCGGGCCTTGACGGCGGTGACGACGAAGCTCAGGCAGAACATGATGTGGGCGATCAGGATGGTGTAGAAGCCCAGTTGGGCGCCCATGTTGAGGAACAGGGTGAGCAGCGAGGCCGCCATGACGACCTCGGGCATCGCCATCGGCAGGAAGATCAGCGAGTTGATCGCGCCGCGTGCGCGGAAGCGGTAGCGGACCAGCGCGAAGGCGATCATCGTGCCGAGGACGGTGGCGCCGATGGTCGCCCAGACGGCGATCTGGAGGCTGATGCTCAGCGAGCCGCACATGTCGGCGACACCGCACGGCTGCTTCCAGGCGTCCAGCGAGAACTGCTGCCACTCGTAATTGAAGCGCCCCTTCGGCTTGTTGAAGGAGAACACCGTGACGATGACGTTCGGGAGAAGGAGATATCCGAGGGTCACCAGGCCCGCGATGACTACGAGATGGCGCTTGAACCAGCGTACGACGGCCATTTAAACCAGATCCTCCGTCCCGGACTTGCGAATGTAGATGGTCACCATGGCGAGAATGGCGGCCATGAGGATGAAGGAAAGAGCCGCCGCCGTCGGGTAGTCCAGAATCCGCAGGAACTGCGTCTGGATGACGTTTCCGATCATGCGGGTGTCGGTGGAGCCGAGGAGTTCGGCGTTGACGTAGTCACCGGCCGCCGGGATGAAGGTCAGCAGGGTGCCGGAGACGACGCCGGGCATCGACAGCGGGAAGGTGACCTTGCGGAAGGTGGTGAACGGCTTGGCATACAGGTCGCCGGCCGCCTCGTGCAGCCGTCCGTCGATGCGTTCGAGGGAGGTGTAGAGCGGAAGCACCATGAACGGCAGGAAGTTGTACGTCAGTCCGCAGACGACCGCGAGTGGGGTGGCGAGGACGCGGTCCCCCGATGTCCAGCCGAGCCAGTTGGTGACGTCCAGGACGTGCAGCGTGTTGAGGGCGCTGACGACCGGGCCGCTGTCCGCGAGGATCGTCTTCCAGGCGAGGGTGCGGATCAGGAAGCTGGTGAAGAACGGCGCGATCACCAGGATCATGATCAGGTTCCGCCAGCGTCCCGCGCGGAACGCGATGAGGTACGCCAGCGGATAGCCGAGCAGCAGACAGAGGATGGTCGCGGCGGCGGCGTAGAGGACCGAGCGCAGGAACTGCGGCCAGTACTCGGACAGCGCGTCCCAGTAGGTCGCGAAGTGCCAGGTGACCTTGTAGCCGTCCTCCAGGGAGCCCGTCTGGATCGACGTGGAGCCCTGGTAGATCATCGGCAGCGCGAAGAAGACGATCAGCCAGAGGATGCCGGGCAGCAGCAGCCAGTACGGCGTCCAGCGGCCCCTCTTCTTGCGCGCCGGCTTCTCCTCCGGCGCGGGCGCCAGGGGCGGCGCCTCGGTGACAGCGGCCATCAGGCGGCCTCCTCCTCGATGTCGACGCCCGCGTCGATGTCCTGCGCCGCGTCGAGGCCGAAGGTGTGGGCCGGGTTCCAGTGCAGGACGACGTCGGCGCCGGGCCGCAGCCGGATGTCGCGGTCGATGTTCTGGGCGTAGACCTCGAACTCGGGGCAGACCGGGCTGTCGATGACGTACTGGGTGGAGACGCCGATGAAGCTGGAGTCGGCGATCTTGCCGGTGATGCGGTTGCGGCCGGCCGGGATCTCGCCCGCGTCGTCGGCGTGCGTGAGGGTGATCTTCTCCGGGCGTACGCCGACCAGGACCTTGCCGCCGGTCGTCGTGGGCGCCGAACATCGCGCCTCGGGGAGGACGAGCTTGCCGCCGCCCGCCTTGAGGATGATCTCGTCGCCGCTCTTGGAGTCGACCTCGGCCTCGATGAGGTTGGAGGTGCCGAGGAAGTTGGCGACGAAGGTGGTGTTCGGGTTCTCGTAGAGGTCGCTGGGCGAGCCGAGCTGCTCGACGCGGCCCGCGTTCATCACGGCGACCGTGTCGGCCATGGTCATGGCCTCCTCCTGGTCGTGCGTGACGTGGATGAACGTGATGCCGACCTCGGTCTGGATGCGCTTGAGCTCCAGCTGCATCTGGCGGCGGAGCTTGAGGTCGAGGGCGCCGAGGGGCTCGTCGAGGAGGAGCACCTTGGGGTGGTTGATCAGCGCGCGGGCGACGGCGACACGCTGCTGCTGGCCGCCGGAGAGCTGGTGCGGCTTCTTGCGTGCCTGCTCGCCGAGCTGGACCAGGTCGAGCATGTCGACGACCTGCTGCTTCACCGACTTGATGCCGCGCCGGCGCAGACCGAAGGCGACGTTCTCGAAGATGTCGAGGTGCGGGAAGAGGGCGTAGGACTGGAAGACCGTGTTCACCGGCCGCTTGTACGGCGGGAGGTTGGTGACCTCCTGGTCGCCGAGGTGGACGGTGCCGGAGGAAGGTTCCTCCAGGCCCGCGATCATGCGCAGGGTGGTGGTCTTGCCGCAGCCCGAGGCGCCGAGCAGGGCGAAGAAGGAGCCCTGGGGGACGGTCAGGTCGAGCGGCTGCACGGCGGTGAAGCCGTTGTCGTACGTCTTGCTGATACCGGAGAGGCGGACGTCGCCGCTGTTGTCCTTGGTGTTCATCGTCGTCACGCCCCTGTGAGCTTTGCGAACTTCTGCTGGTATGACGTCTCTTCCTTCGAGCTCAGGGAGCGGAAGGCGTGCGACTTGGCCGCCATGGCCTTGTCGGGAAGGATCAGCGGGTTGCTCGCCGCCGACTTGTCGAGCTTGGCGAGGTAGGGCTTCACGTCCGCGACCGGGCTCACGTAGTTGACGTATGCGGCGAGTTCGGCGGCCGGTTCGGGCTCGTAGTAGTAGTCGATGAGCCGCTCGGCGTTCGTCTTGTGCCGCGCCTTGTTGGGGATCAGCAGGTTGTCGGTCGACGTCATGTAGCCGGCGTCGGGGATCACATAGCCGACGTCCGGGTTGTCCGACTGGAGCTGCACGATGTCGCCGCCCCAGGCGACGCACGCGGCGAAGTCGCCCTTGGTGAGGTCGGACGTGTAGTCGTTGCCGGTGAAGCGGCGGATCTGGCCCTTGTCGACGGCCTTCTGAAGGCGGGCGATGACCGCGTCGTAGTCGTCGGTGGTGAACTTCGCCGGGTCCTTGCCCATGTCGAGCATGGTCATGCCGACGCTGTCACGCATCTCGGTGAGGAAGCCGACTCGGCCCTTGAGCTTGGGGTTGTCGAGCAGGTCGGAGATCGACTTCACCTCGACGCCGTCGAGCGCCTTCTTGTTGTAGGCGATGACGGTCGAGATGCCCTGCCACACGTACGAGTACGCCCGGCCCGGGTCCCAGTCGGGGCTGCGGAACTGGTCCGACAGGTTGGCGTAGGCGTGCGGCAGGTTCGAGGCGTCCAGCTTCTGGACGTAGCCGAGGCGGATCATGCGGGCGGCCAGCCAGTCGGTGAGGACGATCAGGTCACGGCCGGTGGACTGGCCGGCGGCGAGCTGCGGCTGGATCTTGCCGAAGAACTCGTCGTTGTCGTTGATGTCCTCGGTGTACTTGACCTTGATGCCGGTCCGCTTGGTGAACGCGTCCAGCGTCGGACGGTGCTTGCCGCTCTCGTCCGTGTCGATGTACTCGGGCCAGTTCGAGAAGTCGATCTCCTTCTCCGTGGCCGAGTGGTCGTCGGCGGACACCCCGCCCTGCGTCTTGCCCGCCGCGGGGATCCCGCAGCCGCTCAGGGCCCCGAGTCCGCCGACCGCGAGCGCGCCGCCCGCGGAGGCGCGCAGCACCGAACGGCGGGTCATGGCGGACCGGCTCTTGCGGAAGCTGCGCCGTACGGCGGCCACTTCGGCCGGGGTCAGGCGGTCGGGCTCGTACTGCTTCATGCGCGTGCTGCCCTTTCGGGAGGAGACGGCCGCGGCTTCGGCGGCCGTCAGTTCTGCTATCGGTCCCCGAAGATCGTGCGGTGCCAGTCCTTCCTGGCCACTGCGGTGTTGTCGAACATGACGTGCTTGATCTGCGTGTACTCCTCGAACGAGTAGGCGGACATGTCCTTGCCGAAGCCGGACGCCTTGTATCCGCCGTGGGGCATCTCGCTGATGATCGGGATGTGGTCGTTGATCCACACGCACCCGGCCTTGATCTCGCGGGTGGCGCGGTTCGCCCGGTAGACGTCCCGGCTCCACGCGGAGGCGGCCAGGCCGTACGGGGTGTCGTTGGCGAGCGCGATGCCTTCGTCGTCGGTGTCGAAGGGCAGGACCACGAGGACGGGGCCGAAGAGCTCCGACTGCACGATCTCGCTGTCCTGGGCGGCGTCCGCGACCAGGGTGGGGCGATAGTAGGCGCCGTTCTTGAGATCTCCCTGAGGAGCCTCGCCGCCGGTCACCACGCGCGCGTAGCCACGCGCCCGGTCGACGAAGGCGGCGACGCGGTCGCGCTGGACGTGCGAGATCAGCGGCCCGAGGTCGGTGCCGGGGGCGAAGGGGTCGCCGACCCGGACGCCCGCCATGAGGGCGGCGGTCTTCTCGACGAACGCTTCATAGAGGGGCCTTTGCACGTACGCGCGCGTGGCGGCCGTGCAGTCCTGCCCGGTGTTGATGAGGGAACCGGCGACGGCTCCGTTGACGGCGGCTTCGAGATCCGCGTCGTCGAAGACCACGAAGGGCGCCTTGCCGCCGAGTTCCAGGTGGATGCGCTTGACGGTGGCGGTCGCGATCTCGGCGACGCGCTTGCCGACGGCGGTGGACCCGGTGAAGGAGGTCATGGCCACGTCCGGGTGACCGACGAGATGCTCACCGGCGACCTTCCCCGCGCCGGTGATGATGTTGATGACACCGTCCGGGATGCCCGCCTCCGTGGCGGCCTGCGCGAACATCAGCGAGGTGAGCGGGGTCAGCTCGGCGGGCTTCAGCACGATCGTGTTGCCGGCGGCGATCGCCGGGAGGATCTTCCAGGCGGCCATCTGGAGGGGGTAGTTCCAGGGCGCGATGGAGCCGACGACACCGATGGGTTCCCGGCGTACGTACGACGTGTGGTCGCCGGAGTACTCACCGGCGGACTGCCCCTGCAGATGCCGTGCGGCACCGGCGAAGAAGGCCGTGTTGTCGATGGTCCCCGGGACGTCGAACTCACGGGTCAGTTTGAGGGGCTTGCCGCACTGGAGGGACTCGGCGCGGGCGAAGTCGTCCGCGCGCTCGGCGAGCACGGCGGCGAAGCGGTGCAGCGCGTCGGAGCGCTCGCCGGGGGTGGCGCCCGACCAGCCCGGGAACGCGGCGCGGGCGGCGGCCACGGCCGCGTCCACGTCATCGGTTCCGGCCAGCTCGTACGTGTAGACGTCCTCGCCGGTGGCCGGGTCGACGACGGCGTGGGTGTGTCCGGAGGTGCCCTTGGTCAGGCGGCCCGCGATGAACTGCGCGCCGTCCGCGAAGTACTCCTGTGCGGGGAATCGTTCCGGGGTGACGCTGCCCGGGTTGTGCATGTCGCTCTCCTCCGCCTTCGCCCCGCTTCGTCCGCTGGCGGGTGGCGTAGCTCCAGCTCGATTTGAATGCCGATCCTGACAGAGCAAAGGGACTCCAACAAGTGATTCCGTTGTTGCCTTTTGGTTACGCGACGGAATCTGTCGACCAGGTGTCGAGTCCGTACGGAAAAGGGGGGACGGAGTGTCAGTGGTGCCTGCAAGACTCGCGTGTATGGACGGGATCACGGGGAAGCTCGCGGCGGGGGCCGCGGAAAAGATCGATTCGCAGGAAGCCCTGATCAGGGAAGTGCGCGCCGGGGCCAGGGTCAAGTACCTGCACTTCTGGGGCCACCGGCCACGCCCGGACGGACGCGTGAGCGCGAGCTGTCTGAGCCAGTGGTGGCCGTCGCCGTTCACGGTGGACGGGGTGACCTATGCGACCGCCGAGCACTGGATGATGGCCGGCAAGGCACGGCTCTTCGACGACGCGGAGGCTCTCGCGCGCGTCCTGGCGGCGGGGCATCCGTCCCAGGCCAAGAAGGCGGGGCGGCTGGTGCGCGGCTTCGACGAGGAGACCTGGGCGCGGGAGCGGTTCGGGATCGTCGTCGAGGGGAGCGTCCACAAGTTCGCGGGGGATGAGGAACTGCGGGCGTTTCTGCTGGGGACGGGTGAGCGCGTGCTGGTGGAGGCGAGTCCCGTCGACCGGGTGTGGGGCATCGGTCTGGCCGCGGACGATCCGGCGGCGGAGGATCCCGCGCGGTGGCGAGGGCCGAATCTGTTGGGGTTCGCGTTGATGGAGGCGCGGGGGCGGTTGCGAGAGGGGTGACGGGGGGCTGACGGAGGGGGCTGGGGAGGAGTTACGGGAGCCTCACCGGGTGGCTGTGGGAGGGGTGACGGGGCCTGACGGGGTGGGCTGAGCAGCCCCGGTGATTTCGGCGGGGGGGCCCTGGTGGTTTCGGCCGGGGGGCTCAGCGGCTGGGGTGCAGATGGCCCCGGTCACCGGGACACCGGTGGCGAGGCGGCTGGCGTAGCCACGGCTGGGGCGTGCAGGGTCGGTGGCCGGAACGGGCCGGGCCCGGGGGGTACGCGACCACAGCTGGCGGGCACACCGGCGGGCGGGAGCCGAGCCGTGCCTTCAGCGGATGCGGAAGGCGGGAGTTGAGGCCGCGCGCGCCGGTCAGCCCTGAGGCTGGAGTGGGGGTAGCTCAGGCGGCCGGGGTGTACATGACCACGCTCACCGGGACACCGGGTGGCAGGGCCCGCATGGCCACGGCTGGGGCAGGCACGGCCGGAGGCCGGAACAGGCCGGGGACGCGACCACGGCTGGCCGGCACACCGGCAGGCGGGAGCCGAGCCCTTGGCTTCAGCAGCCGTGGGAGGGGGACGGTGGCTTAAGCAGCCCCGGCGGTCTGACCGGGGGCTCAGCAGCCGGTGCGCACATGACCACCATCACTGGGACACCGGTGGCGAGGTGAGTGAGCCCGGGGGCTGCCGTAGGCCTGGGTCGTGAGCGCGGGCGGGTCCCGTCCCGGTCAGAGCTGGGGCTGGAGCGGTGCCGTCACGCTGGGGGCGGAGTTGTAGAAGGGGTCGGTGTCCGTGGTGTCGGTGTCGTCGCCGTGCCTCACGGCGAACGCGATGAAGACGACCATCAAGATGATCGTGGCGATGCCGAAGACGGTCCCGATGATGCCCGTGATCAGCCCCGCCTGGGCCTGACCGCGGTTCGTGGCCTCGCCCCGGTCGGCCCGCTTCTTGCCCTTGATGCCGAGGATGATCGCGGTGACACCGAGGCCCAGGGAGACGACGCCGTAGATGCAGAACAGGCAGCAGGACAGGATGCCCAGCACCATCGCCGCGGTGCCCATGCCGTTCTGCGGGGCCATCGGCATACCGGGCCAGCCGTAGCCCTGCGGGTAGCCGGGGTAGCCGTAGCCGCCGGGCATGCCCGGGCCTCCCGGCATTCCGGGGGCGCCTGGCATTCCGGGCCCGGGGCCGTTCGGCGGGGGCGGGCCGGGGGGAGTGCCGGGCGCGTTGGGGGTGCCGTAGGAGGGAGCGCCGTAGCTGGGGAGTCCGGGGGGTGTGCCGGGCGGGCCGTAGCCGGGAGCGCCGGGCGGAGTGCCGGGCGCGGCGGAACCGGGCGGGGCGAAACCATCGGCCGGCATGGCCGTCATGGTGGCCTGGTTGTGCACCGACGGCGACTGCGGCGGAGGCTGCTGGGCCACGGGCGGACGGTCCTGGGGGTGGGGCTGCTGTGCGGGGACGGGCGGCTGATCCTCCGGAGGAGCCCACGGTCCGGGCGCGGGCGACGCTGGCGGTTGCGTGCCCTTCTCCAAGGATGTCCTGTTCTCCGGCGGTGCCCACAGGTCGCGATCCGCCGCGTCCGCACCGCCGTCCGGCTGTGTCTGGTCCCCCACTGCCCCGTCCCCCTCGGTAGATCGTCAGACCGACCATGCTAGAGCGTCCGCTTGCCTGCTCCGTCACCTGGGCTGTCCCTCAAGGGTGGCAGGTCACCGAGGCCGCGAGCACCAAGGGCACGGGCACGAGTGACGCCCGGCGGGTTGGCGGTCGGCGGCTGGTACCACCATCGACCGGTGCCGCCCGCACCACCAGTACCGCCTGCGTCACCGGTCCCGCCCGGCATCACCACCGCTCGGGGCCGACGGCGCCGATACAAGCACAGGCACCGACCGCAGTCCCGTCCGACACCGGCCGGCACCACTCAAGGTCCCGTCAAGATCCCGCCCGGCACCTCCCATCCCCCCTCCCCTCCCCGACCCTCCCCGACCCTCCCCAGGCCACCCCCGTCCGCCCCGGCCTACGATGATCCCGAGTCATCGATCAGCCGATCACCCGCGTCCCGCTCGGCACTGCCCGGGGCGCCGTTCCGGGGAGGAACCTTGTCCGACCACAGCGCCGCAATCGCCGGCGGTCAGGCCCGTGACCTGCATGCCTTTATCGCCGGGTTGCCGAAGGCCGAGCTGCATGTGCATCACGTCGGCTCCGCCTCCCCGCGGATCGTCTCGGAGCTGGCCGCCCGGCACTCCGACTCCAAGGTGCCCACCGACCCCGAGGCCCTGGTCGACTACTTCAGCTTCACGGACTTCGCGCACTTCATCGACGTGTACCTGTCCGTGGTCGACCTCATCCGCACGCCGGAGGACGTACGGCTGCTGACGTACGAGGTCGCCCGGGACATGGCCCGCCAGCAGGTGCGGTACGCCGAGTTGACCATCACGCCGTTCTCGTCGACCCGGCGCGGCATCGACGAGCGGGCCTTCATGGACGCGATCGAGGACGCCCGCAAGGCGGCCGAGGCGGAGTTCGGGACCGTGCTGCGCTGGTGCTTCGACATTCCCGGTGAGGCGGGTCTTGAGGCCGCCGAGGAGACCGTGCGGCTCGCCACCGAGGATCGCGTACGGCCCGAGGGGCTGGTGTCGTTCGGGCTCGGCGGGCCGGAGATCGGGGTGCCGCGGCCGCAGTTCAAGCCGTACTTCGACCGGGCCATCGCCGCCGGCCTGCACTCCGTGCCGCACGCCGGTGAGACCACCGGCCCCGAGACGGTCTGGGACGCGCTGAACGATCTGCGCGCCGAGCGCATCGGACACGGCACCACCTCCGCCCAGGACCCCAAGCTGCTCGCCCATCTCGCCGAGCACGGCATCGCGCTGGAGGTCTGCCCGACCTCCAACATCGCCACCCGCGCGGTCCGCACGCTGGACGAGCACCCGATCAAGGAGTTCGTCCGCGCCGGGGTCGCGGTCACGATCAACTCCGACGACCCGCCGATGTTCGGCACCGACCTCAACAACGAGTACGCGGTCGCCGCCCGCCTCCTCGACCTCGACGAACGCGGTGTCGCCGACCTCGCGAAGAACGCCGTGCGGGCGTCCTTCCTGGACGCGGCCGGCAAGGCACGCATCAACGACGAGATCGACACGTACACCTCGGCGTGGCTCGCCCCCTGACAACCGGCGCTCCGCGGACAACCAGCAGAATGGGCCCATGCAGAACGTGACCGCCGTGGGCCATCGCGGCGACCCCTACCGTGTCCGCGAGAACACCATCGACTCGCTGCGTTCCGCGCTCGACCAGGGCGCGGACGCCGTCGAGTTCGACGTACGGCTGACCCGTGACGGCGTCCCCGTGCTGCTGCACGACGAGACGCTGCAACGGCTGTGGGAGCTGGACCGGCCGCTCAAGTCCCTGTCGGTGGACGAGGTGCGCGGGCTCACGGACGGCCGGGTGCCGACGCTGGTCGAGGCGCTGGCCGCGACCGAGGGCAGCCGGGTGATGGTCGACCTGCCCGGCCCCGCCGACCAGCGGGCCGTGCGCCGGATCGTGGACGTGATCCAGGAGTACGGGGCGGACGACCGGGTGTACTACTGCGCGGGCGCCGGCGCCATGCTCGCCGTCCGCGCGGCCGACCCGTCCGCCGAGATCGCCCTGACCTGGACCTCACTCGCGCCCCCGCGTCCGGCGGTGCTCGAAGCGGTACGGCCGCGCTGGCTCAACTACCGCTTCACGCTGGTGGACCGGGACCTCACCGCACGCGTCCACCGCGACGGCTACCTCCTCTCGGTATGGACCCCGGACACTCGCCGCTCGATGCGCCGCCTCCTCGACATGGGCGTCGACTCGATCACCACCAATCGCGTCGACGTGTTGTGCGGGCTCAGGAAGAAGGGCTGAGGACCGCACCCCGCTCCCCCGCCAACTCCCTTGGCGGGGCGATGGATCACACCTGGGAGCGCTGAGCCACCGTCGCCGGGTCGGTCGGGGTGGTGCGGGTGACGTACTGGGGGATCGGGGTGTTGTCCTTGCCGGTGTCGCGGGTGAGGCCGTAGCGGGTCGCGCCCTGGGCGGGGCCGGTGGTGATGTCCTGCTCGACCGCGTCCCAGGTGGTGGGGAAGACGTTGAGGCCGTAGTCGGCGCCGCGTTCGTTGTTGGTGAGGGTGACGCTGCCGTCGACGTAGAAGTACTCGTTCTGCCACATCTGTTGGGTGCCGGTGGGCAGGACGTCGTAGCCGGTGGTCGAGCTGCCCATGCCGGTGGCGGTGGTGTCGGTCGTGCTGACCGGGTCGTCCATGCGGCGGCCGCCGCCCGAGGCCACGTGGAACAGCTTGCCCTTCAGGGCGGTCCAACTCGGCATGACCAGCGCGCCGTTGCGGTACTGCGGTGAGATCTGCCAGCGGACGAGGACGTAACCCTGGCCGCTGAGCGTCACGTTGTCCCCGCGATGGTTCATCGTGGCGTGCGCGCCGCCGGTGCTGGTCACGCCGGACGCGGGGCGGTGCGGGAGCGCTGCGGGCCGGGTGCTGGCGTCCGGGGCGCGGTCCACCGCGTCGACGACCGAGCCGTAGGGGCCGGTGGTCGTCTTCGACGGGGAGGCGGACGGGGTCGGGGACGGGGAGTTCGACTCGGATGTGGACGGGGAGGGTGACGCGGTGGTCGTCGCGGTGCCGGTTCCCGGGCCGGGTGTGGTGGCCGCCGCCGTGGGGGTGAGGGCCTTCGGGGGTGGGTCGTTCGGGGAGTGCGTGACGACGTAGACGCCACCCGCGGCGATCGTCGCGCCGGCCGCCACGGCGACGGCGGGCTTGGTCAACACCCCGAGCATCTTGGCCGTCCAGCCGGCGGGCGCCCCGGCCGAACCGGCGACACCGGAAGCACCCGAAGCCCCGGCCGAGCCTGCGACGCCCGAAGCACCCGCAGCCCCTGCCGAACCCCCGATGCCCGAAGCGCCCGCGGACCCTGCCGAGCCCACGGAACCCGCCGCTCCTACGGCCCCGGCAGAGCCGGCCGCACCTGCGGAGCCAGCGACTCCAGCAGCACCGGAAGCCCCGGCCGCACCCGCCGAACCCGCAACTCCAGCGGCCCCCGCCGAACCGGCAGAGCCTACGGTCCCTGCCGCACCCACCGAGCCGACTGCACCTGCGGAGCCCGCGACGCCCCCGGCACCCGCAACGCCGGAAGCGCCCGCCGCGCCTGCGAAGCCTGCGCCCGTGGCGAAGCCCCCAGTGCCCGCCGCGCCGACGCCCCCGACAGAACCCGCAACTCCCGCCGCGCCAGCGGCCCCTGCCGCACCCGCAGAGCCGACAACACCTGCCGCGCCTGCGGCCCCTGCCGAGCCGACTGCACCCGCTGAGCCCGCGACGCCAGAAGCCCCGGCCGAGCCCGCGAACCCCGCTGCCCCGGCGAAGCCCCCAGTGCCCGCCGCGCCACCGGCCCCTGCCGAGCCCACGAACCCCGCTGCACCCGCGAAACCGGCGGCGCCCGCCGCACCGGTCGCCCCTGCCGTCCCGCTTGCCCCCGCCACGAACGCCGCGCCCGCCACCCCCGCCGCCGCAGCCGCCGTCTTCGCTCCGAACGCCAGTGACAGCGTGAAGCCGAGGGGCAGGGGGACGAGGGCGATGCCGACAAGGAGGCGTTCCGCCGGTACGACGGACTCGCGGGGGTCGCCGCAGTAGGCGCAGCCGCGCAGGTGGCGGGCGATGCGCTTGCGCCAGACCGAGTCGCGGCGGCCGTCCCAGCGGGCGGTGGCGTCGCGGAGGTCGGGGCACGCGCCGTCGAGGGCGCGGACGATGGACCGGGCGGTCTCCAGGCGTTCCTTCATGCGCTGGACGCGGACCGCCGCGTGCTGGCGGCTGATGCCGACCGCCGATGCCAGTTCGCGGCGGGTGAGTTCGCCCGCGACCTCCAGCCACCACAGGGAGAGGAGTTGGCGGTCCTCGTCGTCGAGCCAGCGCACCGCCTCCGCGACCTCACGCCGTTGACCTTCCAACTGGAGGCGCAGAACGGTCAGTTCGGCGAAGTCGACGGCGTCTCCTGGTAGCCCGTCCGGGAGTCGGTCGGGGGATTTGCGGCGGCGGGCCCGGTCCCGGATCTGGCGCATGGCGATCGCCACCAGCCAGGAGCGGAAGCTGTCGGGGTCGCGGAGCGATCCCAGGTGGTCGACGGCGCGGAGCATCGTCTCCTGGACCACGTCGTCCACGTCCGCATGGCCGTTGAGGGCGCGGCCGACCACGTTGTAGACCAACGGCAGCCAGCCCGCGACCAGTTCGTCCAGCGCCCGCCGGTCACCGCCCTGTGCCGCCGCGATGGTGGAGCGCCACTGCCGCCCGTCCATGTCGCTCCCCGCCCTCCCAGGCATCACCCGATGTCCTCAGACGTCACTTGCTGTACAGCAGCGTCCCGAAGCCGAGTTGGTCGAAACCGCCGCTGTTCGGGCCGTAGTCGCCGCCACCGCCCTCCGCACGCACCTTCTCAGCCATGAGGGTGACGAACGGGGCGGAGAGGCGCCGTCGGCGGGCGTAGTGGTTGTACAGAATCTCCCAAACGGGGCGAACGGCGCCCCGCGCTATGTCGGAGATCACAGGCTGTTCCATGTACCTGCCGTTGCCCTGGCCGCTGCGCCAGCCGTACGTCGTGAAGGGCACGGCCGCGCCGAGGTTGTACTTGGCGACGTACTCGGCGGCCTTCATGAACCGGTTGTCGAGGTAGCCGTACAGGTCGACGTCCTGGTTCCAGGCCATCTCGCAGATCGCGCCCATGAGGCCCATGCCCATCATCGTGTGGCCCTGGTCGCGGCCGCTCTCCTGCCACTGGGCGAGGTCCTGGCCGCCGTAGACGAAGGGGATGGCGTGCTTGAACGAGCCGTTGCCCGCGCCGGACTTCATGTAGGTGACGGCGCGCTGGAAGGTGACGCGGTCGTCGCAGAGGATGCCGATGGCCATGAGGGAGGCGACGTTGCACAGGTCCCAATTGGCCCAGTAGTTGGTGATGTTGGCGGTGTTGTGGCGGGTGAGGAAGTCGATGTTCATCGGCTGGAAGACCGTGCGCATCATCTTCTTGAAGCGGGCGAACGCGAAGTGCGGGTGGTCGCGGACGAGTTCGGCGGCGTTCGCGAACTGGTAGCCGTAGATGCCGGCGGCCAGGAAGCGGTCGGCGTTGCCGTTGACCGAAGTGAGCGTGGCCGACCAGGCGTTGAGGATGGCGACGGCGGTGTCGCCGTTGGCCTTCGTGCCGCCGATCTTCCAGCGCAGGGCGTTCTGGTAGGCGGCGTGGATGTCGTTGTAGAGGGTGACGTAGTTCTGGCCGGTGCCTCCGCGTACGACGACGGCCTGCGCGCGGGGCTGCCAACCGCTCGCGGAATGCCGGTTGTCGGTGAGCCTCGTCCAGCCCTTCAGCCAGGGGTCCTTGCGGGCGGCGACGCGGACCTTGGCGCGGTGCAGGTCACCGGCGTTGTGCAGCATGCCGGGGTGCGCGAGGGCCCGCGGCCGGGCGGTCGCGGTGCCGATGGCGGTGGCCGTACCGGTCTGCGCGGCGTCCGCCCCTCCCCCGGAGAACGCGGCGATACCGCCGCCGACGACTCCCGCCGCCGCGACTCCGCCGCCGAGGGTGAAGAGGCCCCGGCGGGTGAGGCGGTGCTTGTTGGTGGGCTTGCGTGCGCTGGTGGCCATGTGGGTGGCTCCGGTGCGTGAGGAGACTGGGGACGCAGAGGGAGACGGAGTGAAGGCCGCCGCGATAACAGTTTTTCCGGCGCCGACCGCAACTCCGATTCCGCCGTGCCGAGTTGACTCGATCCCGTAGGGGGTATCCCCGGCAAATCCCTTGTGCGGTACGGCAGTTGCTCCGGGTAGCACCAGGGGCGGGCGCCCTCCTCGCCGACGATCCGCCTGCGGCCGTGGCGGGCGAGGCTGATCACCGACAGCCACCGGAGATCCCAGGAGCAGCCGATGCGCCCCCGCCGTCGCACCACCGTCCTCACCGCCTCCCTCGTACTCGCCCTCGCGGCAGGGCCGTTGGCCGCACCCGCGTGGGCCGGGTCCTCGTCCCCCTCGGCCACCGCACGCGAGACGACCGGACCGGACGCCGACGCACTGCGCGCCGCGCTCGCCGGACTCCCCGACTCCGACGCCACGGCGGCTCTCGTACGGGTGGGAGGCACCGACGGGTCCTGGCGCGGCAGCGCGGGTGTGCACGATCTGGAGAGCGGTGCCGCCGCCGACCCCGACGCGCGCTTCCGCGCCGGTTCGACGACGAAGGTCGTGACCGCGGCGACCGTGCTGCGGCTCGCGGCGCGGGGGCGGATCGACCTGGACACACCGGTCCAGCACTACCTCCCGGGGCTCCTCACCAAGGCCTTCGAGCCCGTCTCCGTACGGCAGTTGCTGAATCACACGAGCGGCATCCAGGCCGGTGACGGTTTCGGGGACGCCTTCGAGGACCAGTACGCGCACCGCTTCGACACGCTCGCGCCGAGACAGGTGGTGGCGTCGGCGGTGGCGAAGGGACCCGAGTTCCGGCCGGGCACGCGGCAGGACTATCTCAACGTCAACTACACGATCCTCGGCCTGCTGATCGAGAAGGTCACGGGCCACTCGTACGCCTCGGAGGCCACCCGGCTCGTCCTGCGCCCGGCGGGCATGCGGGACACGTACTTCCCCGGCACCGATCCGTACATCCGCGGTCCGCACAACCACGGCTACCAGGCGGTCCACCAGCCTGACGGCACAACGGAGTTCGTGGACGTCACGGACTGGAACCAGGCGGACCGCCGGGCGGCCGGCGACATGATCTCGACGACCGCCGACCTGGAGCGGCTGATCACGGCGCTGTTCCGGGGCCGTATCGTGCCGGGCCCGCAGCTGAAGGAGATGTTCACGGTCCCGGCGGGTATCGAGGGCGCCAGTTACAGCGCCGGGCTCCAGCGCTTCGAGTACGGCGGGCAGGTGTACTGGCTCAAGTCCGGTGCCCGGTACGGATACAGCACGGTGGTCGCCGCCACCCGCGATCTGTCCCGCACCCTCGTCTACTCGGTCGGCTCGACGGACGCGAAGGGCGAGTCGATGAACGCGGTCGCGGAACGGATCGCGCTGGCGGCGCTCAAATAGCCAGGGCGGGGGCGGGAGTTGCCGCGAGTGTCACGGCCTCCAGGCGCTTGATCTTCTTCCGTACGACGTACAGCGGGACGATGCCGATGATCCCGAAGGACATGTCGATCACCGTCCACCAGAAGGGAATTCCGCGGATCGGCCCGCAGATCAGGGCGAGCGGGATGATCCCGGCGCAGGCGATCATCGCGAACTCGACGACCCAGATGTTGCGGACCGGGTCGCGGTAGGGGCCGTAGAAGGCGACCGCGATGACGAGGTGTGCGAAGGCCAGCCAGTCCGTGCCGTAGAGGAGGAAGGGGTAGTCGGTGTCGGCGGTGTCGAGTCCCTGTCGCACCTGCACGATCCAGTCCATCAGCGTGGGCAGGTAGTGCGGTACGGACAGGGACCTCAACACGTCCTCGGTCCAGCGGAGTTCGTGGACCAGCGGAAAGGCGGTGGCGCCACTGAGCACCAGACAGACGACGAACAGGACCAGCCAGGCGCGGATGCCCTTCAGGAGGGCGGCTCTGTCGTTCATGGCGGCAGCTTACGCTGAGAATTGAACACGTTCAAAACAATGCCGGAAGCTGTTGGCCGGCAGGTGTCGTCACGACGACCCGAGGCTCCGCCAGAAGTCCAGGTCGTGCTCCTGGGCGAAGTCACGGGTGGGCTTGGAGCAGGCGGCCGGCGGTTCGTTGCTCGACGGGGCCGTGTCGCAGGCCTTCAGGGACATCAGCTCGTCCGTCCTGGTGGTGTACTTCGGCCAGGTCGGGGTGCCCCGGCCGTTCGGGTCGCCGGTCGTCGTGAAGTGGTCCCAGAAGGTGATCATCTGCCGGGACAGCTCCAGTTGGTCGTCGTCGTAGGGCAACGTCTGGCCGAGGTAGTCCCAGAGGTAGCCGAGGTCGTCGACGTGGATGGCTCCGCCGAAGGGGAAGTCCTTTGCCGTGGCGCTCTGTTGCTGGAGTCGGTAGATCGACGTGAAGTGCGGGGTGTCGCTCTCGGCGAACTCGTAGGCGTACGTCGGCACCCACTTCGACAGCCGCGCCATCAGCTGTTGGCGGTCGTAGGAGGTGGAGCCGTTCTGGACGGCGGTCCAGGCCTGGCCCGGGGTGGGGTAGGCGGTGAGCGGGTACTCGGCGAGGACCTTGTCCGCGTTCGTGCCGTACGTCGACTTCACCGCCTGGGTGTACTGGTCGGCGGTCATCGGTGTGCCGAGGTAGTCGTAGTTCTGGAAGGTGAACAGGCCGCGTTCGCTGTTGGTCTGGCCCAGCATGACCGGGACCTTGGCGAGGTTCCCCGTCCGTACGGCCGTCCCCGGGTCCACCGGGAACGCGGTGCCGCCGAGGGACGGGCGGATCGGGGCCTTCAGTTGGGCGGCGACGATCGCGGCGGCCGGTTCGGCGCGCAGGCAGGCGAGGACGTCGGAGGCGGTGGCGCAGCCGATCTCCTTGACGAAGGCCTGGCTCTGCGTCTCACCGGCCGCCGCCGTCTGGAGGGCACAGCCGCCGCTCATGATGACCGCCCGCGCGAACAGGCCCTTGGCGGTGGGCGAGGCGAGCTGGTCGCAGACCGAACTGCCGCCCGCGGACTGCCCGGCGATGGTGACGTTCCCGGCGTCGCCGCCGAAGTGCCCGATGTTGGCCCGCACCCAGCGCAGCGCCGACTGCTGGTCCAACAGGCCGTAGTTTCCGGCACCGTTGGCGTTCTCGGCGCGCAGTTCGGGGAGGTTCAGATAACCGAGCGGGCCCAGGCGGTAGTTGACGGTGACGACGATCGCGCCCGTCTGCTGGACGAACTTGCGCGGGTTGGTGTCCTGCCCTGCGCCGCCGGTGAAACCGCCGCCGTGAATCCACACGACGACCGGGGTGTCGGTCCCGCTCCCCCGTGTACTCCCCTGTGGCGCATAGACGTTGAGGTCGAGGCAGTCCTCGGTGGTGATCGCCCTCTCGTAGCCGGGGTCCCAGCCGGAGGACTGAGCGCAGCGGTCGCCGAAGCGGGAGGCGTCGCGGATGCCGCTCCAGGCGGGGGCGGGTCGAGGGGCCGTCCAGCGGTTGGCGGCGGTGGGGGTCGCGGCGTAGGGGATGCCGAGCCATGCGTCGTATCCGGTCTGGGCCAGTCCCCCGACCTTCCCGGTGGTGGTGGCCACCACCAGGGACGAGCGTTGCGAACTCCCTTGTGCGGGAGGGGACTTCAGTGCGTGTACGGCGAGCGGGGACAGTAGCCCGAGGCCGAGCACGCTTACGGTTGCCAGGGTGGTGCGGACTCTGCTGCGGAGTGTGGTCGTCCTTCCCATGACCCACTTGTGTAACGTCTCGGCAATATTGTCGGCAAGATACGCGACAGGATTGGCTGCAATTGCCCCTACGGACGCGGGAGTTACGGCGTGCGCGTCTGTACGGCCGACGGCTCGACGGAACGCGCGGTCGACGCGGACGAGGTGGACGCCGACGCGGAGGGCGATGCCAATGCCGATGGGGCCGTGGACGGTGCCGTGGTGGGGGCCGGTGTGCGGCTCGGGATGCGGGGGTCCGCGGGGGAACTCGGGTCCGCGGTGGGGCTGGGTGCCCTCGTCCCGGACGAGGCGGGCGGGGGCGTGGGACTGCTGCTCGCGGGGGGCGGGGCGAGGGGGACCGTGGGGGTCGTAGGAGAGTCGTGGCCGGACAGGCGGAACGGGAGGGCCGCGAGGACGATCACCGCGCAGGTCGCGCCGGCGCCGATCGTCGCGCGGAGCAGGCGGCGGCGGCCCGCGCCGCGGCGGATCGACTCGTAGCGGCCTGGGGGTGGGCCGAGGTATGCGGCGGAGGAGGGGCGCAGGATGACCGTGAGGGGGTCGTCGAGGTCGGTCTCCGGGCCCTCGTCTCCCTCGTCAAAGTGTGTGGTCAAGGCTTCTCCTCAGATGGGCGCGGAGCAGTTCGCGGGCCGCGTGGAGGTCGGCCTTGATGGTTCCTTCCTTGCGTCCGGTCAGCACGGACACCTCCCGGATCGGCATGTCAGCGTAGTAGTGCAGGAGGATCGGGACGCGCAGTCGTTCGGGCAGGGACTGCACGAGCAGCCGTACCGAGGGGTCTTCCTGTTCGGTCGGTGGGCGGACCGCCTCCTCCGTGGTGGCGCGGCGCACGGCCCGGCGTTCGCGCTCCAGTTTGCGCCAGTGGTCACGGACGAGGTTGGCCGCGGTGACGTAGAGGAAGCCGCGCGGTTCCGTCACCTTCGTCCACCGGGCCCAGAGCCGGGTGAACGCCTCGGAGGCGATCTCGTGCGCCGTCTCGTCGTCGTCGACGAGACGGCGGCACCAGCCGGCGAGGCGCGGGTAGACGGCGGCGAACAGTTCGGACGCTGCCCTCTCGCGGGACCGTTTCAACGCTCTCCATGGTCGTGACGTGCGAAGTGGCTACAGGTACGGGAATTCAGCCGGTCAGCGTGGCGAAGACGATCACGTTGTCGAGGTATCCCGTACCGGTGCGGGTCCCGCCGCAGGTGATGAGACGCAGTTCGGGGCGGGCCACGTTCCCGTACACCTCGTCGGACGGGAAGTCGGCCTTGGCGACCGTCCGTACGGTGGTGACGGTGAACGTGGCCGTCGTGCCGTTCTCCAGGCCCGCCTCGATCCGGTCGCCCTTGCGCAGCTTCGCGAGGTGACGGAAGACACCGTCGCCGTACGCGCCGACGGTCACATGCCCGAGGATCACCGACGGCCCGGTCTGGCCGGGTGTCGGCGAGTGCCGGTACCAGCCCGCCCGGTCGTGCGCGGTGATCGGCGGCACCTGCACGGTGCCGTCCGAGGCCAGCCCCAGTTGCATGACCGGGGTGTCGACCCCGATCGCCGGGACGCGCAGGGTGACCGGGGCGGAACGCGCGAGGGCGTGTGCCGTCTTGGCGGAGGGCTGTGCGGAGGGCTTTCCGGAAGACGTCGAACTCCCCTGTTGCCGAGGGGCGTTCGCGGCCGAGGTCGTCCCGTGCCCGCCGCCGCAGCCCGCGAGCAGCGTCGCCGTCGCCGCGGTGACGAAGGCGCGCCTGGAGAGCGAGGTCATACGCCGGTCGTCCTCCGACGCCGTACGACGACGAAGGCGCCGCCGCCGACGACCAGCGCGGCGGCTCCCCCGCCGACCAGCGTGGTCGTCATGTCGTCGGACGACTTCGACACCGTCGTGACACCGGTGTCCGGGGCGCCGCTGGGGACTACGGCGACCTGGCTCGGGGCCCGGGTGGGCTCGGCGGACGGTACGGCGGAGGGTGCGGTGCTCGCGCTGCGGGTGGGTTCGGCGCTGGGGGCCGAGCTCGGCGCCCTGGTGGCGCTCGGCACCGGGGACGGGGACGCGGAGGACCCGGCCGCGAACACGGGCGCGGCGCTCGCCAGGACCGCGCCGCACGTAAGTGCCAGGGCGCTGAGGACAGTTCGGCGCATGAATCGCTCTCTCTCGTCGGCCGCCCCATCGGGTCCGTCGGACGGTCCGGCGGTGGGGCGGGTCAGTGATCGAGTGGAGAGACGAGGCAGCGGGAGGGCGGGTTGTAAAGAGCCGGCAAAGTCGGCCGGGGGGGGCATCCAATCGGCGGGGAAGGCGAGTTGGGCGGCACGTCACATGTTGATCATGTGTCCCGCGAGACCGTGCACCGCTTCCTTCACCGCCTCGCCCAGGGTCGGGTGGGCGTGCACGTTGCGGGCGACCTCGTGGACGGTGAGGTCCCACTGCTGGGCCAGGGTGAGTTCGGGGAGGAGTTCGGTGACGTCGGGGCCGATGAGGTGGCCGCCGAGGAGTTCGCCGTACTTCGCGTCGCTGATCAGCTTCACGAAACCGGTGGTGTCGCCGAGGCCGTGCGACTTGCCGTTCGCGGTGAACGGGAACTTCGCGACCTTGACGTCGTGCCCCGACTCCCGTGCCTGCGCCTCGGTGTAGCCGAAGCTGGCGATCTGCGGCTGGCAGTACGTGGCGCGCGGGATCATCGCGTAGTCCAGCTCCATCGTCTCCGCGTCCGCGAGGGTCTCGGCGGCGATCACGCCCATCGCCTCGGCGGCGTGCGCGAGCATCAGCTTCGCGGTGACGTCGCCGATGGCGTACAGGTGCGGGACGGACGTACGGCACCGGCCGTCGACGTCGATCGCGCCGCGCTCGGTCAGTCGTACGCCCGTGTTCTCCAGGCCGTAGCCGGTGACGTTCGGGGCGAAGCCGATCGCCTGCAACACCTTGTCGGCTTCCAGGACTTGCTGGGCGCCGTCCTTGCCGGTGACGGTGACGCGGACCTGCGGGCCCGACTCGTCGATCGACTCGACGCGGGTGGAGGTGAGGACGTCGATGCCCAACTTGCGGTACTGCTTGGCGAGTTCGGTGGAGACCTCGATGTCCTCGAGCGGTGCCACGCGGTCGAGGAACTCCACGACGGTGACCTTCACACCGTAGTTGTGCAGCACGTACGCGAACTCGATGCCGATCGCGCCGGCGCCCGCGATGACGATCGACCGCGGGAGGTCGTCGGCGAGGATCTGCTCCTCGTAGGTCACCACGCGTGCGGTGCGCTTGGTGCCGGGCAGCAGTCTGGGGGTGGCGCCGGTCGCGATGACGCAGTGCTCGAAGCCGATGGTGCGCGATTCGCCGTCGTAGCCCGCCACTTGGAGGGTGTGCGGGTCGAGGAACGTGCCGCGGCCGTCGATCTCCGTGATCTTGTTCTTCTTCATCAGATAGTGGACGCCCTTGACCCGGCCGTCCGCGACCCGGCGGCTGCGGCGGAACGCCTCGCCGTAGTCGAAGGAGACCTCCCCCTCGACCTTGATGCCGAAGGTCTTCGCCTCGCGGGTGAAGATGTGCGCCAACTCGGCGTTCCGCAACAGGGCCTTGGTCGGGATGCAGCCCACGTTGAGACAGACTCCGCCCCAGTACTTCTCCTCGACCACGGCGACCCGCTTGCCGAGTTGGGCGGCACGGATGGCGGCGACGTAACCGCCGGGGCCCGCGCCGAGTACGACGACGTCGAACCGCTCGTCCTGCGCATCCATCGATGGTTCCTTTCCCGGAGGGAGATCCTCGCCTGCTTCCAGGATGCACGCCCCCGGACAGGACCGGCGAACCCGGCAGGCCCTGCGAGGCCCGGTACGTCGAGGTCAGCCGGTCACGGGTTCGGGCCCCGGCGCGCTCTTCTCCCCCGCACCCGCCGCCGCAGCCCCGCGCCGGTACACGTCCTTGAGGAAGAGGATCAGGGCCGCGCCGAGCACCCACACCGGGAGGATCACCAGGGCGCGGGACAGGCCGTCGTTCTGGAACCGGGACAGGCCCTGCATCGCGCGGACGCCGACGCCCACCGGCAGGATCTCGGAGAGCGGACGCAGCCAGCCCGGCAGGTACGCCGCGGGCATGATCCCGCCGCTGCTGCTGTTGCCCAGGATCAGCATGAGGATCGAGGCGAGACTGACACCGGCCGAGCCGAACAGCCGTAGCAGCACCATCGTCGTACCGCCGACAGCGGCACCCATCAGCGCGATGACCGCGACGAGGGGCACGAAGGAGCCGGGCAGCGCGCCGAAGCCCGTGCTGCCGGCGATGGTGGCGATCAGGAGGCCGCCGACGATGCCGAACAGGGCCAGGCTGGCCATCCGCCAGCGGTACTGGAGGCGGGGGGCGAGTTGGTACGTCGTCATACCGAAGAGGTAGCCCGCGAGGACCAGGCCGAAGGCGGCATAGAACACGGAGAGGCCCCGGGTGTCCCCCGCCGCCGCCGGGGCGACGTCCTCGACGGCGAGTTCGTGCTGTTCGGCGTGGGCCACGGAGCCGAAGGCGGTGGTCACGGTCGCGGTGACGGCGGCCCCGTTGGCACTGCCGTAGAGCAGCTTTCCGTCGCCGAGGTAGGCGGCGTAGACCTTCCTGTCCTGTACGGCGTTCCGGGCGGCGGACTCGTCGGGGTAGGTCTCGACGGTGAAGCCGCCCGGGGCGACGCGGTCGAGGTCCTCGTTCAGGTGGGCCTGCGCGGTGCCTATCTCCGTTGTGCCGACGCGGAGTTGGTGGGGGCTCGGGGCGTGGAAGGCCGCGAGGTAGACGCTGACGAACACGGCGCCGATCAGCAGCACGACCGCCACGGGGAGCAGAACGGCACGCAGGTTTCCGGGGCCGGGCGGCGGGTGGGCCACGTCCAGGGCGTGCTTGTGCGGCTGTCGGGGGGCGCCGGTGGTGCCGGTGGCTCGGGGAGCGACTTGCTGGGACATCGGGAACGGTCCTAGATTAGAAGGCAACTGATAATATTTGTACATCACAATCAGCTGCCTTACAAAAGTGTCCGCCGAGAAGTGCCCGCGAGGCGCCCCGCAGAAGAGGTCCACTCCGTGAAGCATCCCGACCGCCGTACCGGCTATGTGGCCTGGCAGATCGGCCAGATCATGGCGGCCCGGATGGAGCGCGCCCTGCGCCCGCTCCAGCTGACCCTCGCCCAGCACCGGGCCCTGATGCAGGCCGTCCTCGACCCGGGGGTCTCCAGCGCGACCGCGGCGCGCCGGGCGGCGATCACCCCGCAGTCGATGGGCACGGCGGTCAACGGGCTGGTCGAGCGGGGCATGCTGGAGCGCCGCACCACCCCCGGCGACCGGCGCACCCAGCGCCTGCACGCGACGGAGGCCGGCGTACGGCTCGCGGCGGAGGCGGCGGAGACGGTCGACGCCGCCCACGCCGAGGCGCTTCAGGTACTGACGCCGGCGGAGCAGGAACAGACGCACGCACTGCTGCTCAAGCTGCTGGCTTCGCTGAATCCCTCGGCCCTGGAGGGCGACCTGTCCTGAAGGGCCGGCGGGTGACCTGTCCTGAAGAGTCGGCGGGCGCCCCGCCCTGAGGAGCCGGGCGCGGGGACTACTCCCACACCACCACGTTGCGCCGCACCGGCACCGTCGAGGGACCGCTGGCGAACAGTTCCGGTGAGTGCGCCCGGATGCGCTCGATGTCGCTGAAGACGGCCCGGAGATGGGTGCGCATCGCGGCGCGGGCGAGCGGACGCCACGGCGCTGTGCGAGGCGTTGCGGGCGGGCGGCATCCGCTGGATCGAGTTCACCCGCACCACTTCCTCCCTCGCCGCGCAGCTCCGCCGAGCGCTGGCCGACGGGCAGGACGGCGTCGGCGCGGGCACGGTGATGACGGCGGACCAGGCCGAGGAGCTGATCGACGCGGGGGCCCAGTACCTCGTAACTCCCGGCTGCCGCACCGGAGTCGCGGAGGTGGCGGCGGCGGCCGGGGTACCGGTCGTCATGGGCGCCCTGTCCCCGACGGAGGTCGGCATGGCACTCGACCTCGGCGTGGACGCGGTGAAGATCTTCCCCGCGCGTGCCTTCGGCCCCCGGCGCTTCCGGGACCTGGCCGGCCCCTTCCCGGACGTACCGCTGGTGGCGTCGGGCGGCGTCAACGCGGAGAACGCGGCCGGTTTCCTCGCGGCGGGGGCGCGTGCGGTGTGCGCCGGTTCGGAGGTCGTACCGCCCGCCGTCGTGGCCGCCGGCGACTGGCCCGAGATCACCCGCCGCGCCCGCGCCTTCACCGACTCCCTGCCGGCCGAGCCGTCGCCGGCGTAACAGAACAACCCAACAGGCCGACGGGTACGGCCAGTTGCTCCTACGCCGGTTCCGGCCGCGGGCGCCATGTCCCGTCGAGCGGAATACCGGCGGCCGCCGCGATCCGGTCGCGTGAGGCGAGCAGCCGGGCCCGCAGGGCAGGCAGGTCCACGCCCACCAGCACGCCGTCCCGTTTGACCACGCGACCGGCGACGAGCACGGTGTCCACCAGGCCGGGATGGCCGGCGCTGACGACGGTGCCGGCCGGGTCGGTGACCGGGAACACGGTCAGGTCGTCGGTGCGCAGCAGGACGAGGTCGGCGTCCTTGCCGGGCGTGACGCTGCCGGTGCGGGTGTCGAGCCCGCAGGACCGGGCGGCGTCGACGGTGGCGAACTCCAGCAGGTCGCGGGAGCGCAGGCCGCCGTCCAGACCGCGCTGCACGGCGAAGGCCGTACGCATGGTGGAGAACATGTCACCACCGACCGACGGGACGTCGTCGATGGACAGCGTCGGACGCAGACCGGCGGCCAACGCCCGTCCGGTGACCGGCGATCCGAACCCCATCTTCAGCTCGACGTCCGGGCTGATCGACAGCGAGGCGCCCGCGTCGGCGAGCATCCGCAGCTCTTCGTCGCTGATCCCGTTGGCGTGCACGAACGTGGTGGTGTCCCGCAGCAGGCCGTGTTCGTGAAGGCCGGTGACCGTCCCGGCGGCTTCGATGTGCAGGCTGGTGCGCAGACCGAGTTCGGCCGCCAGTTTCAGCTCGCGGGCAACGGTGTCCATGCCGGTGTCGTCGGGTCCGCGCAGGCCGAACGCCATGGTGACGAGGCCGTCGCCGGGCAGGTCGGAGCGGACGCGGCGGATGTCGGTGTCGACGGGGTCGGGGGTGCCCCAGCCGGCGCCGAGGCAGAAGATCGACCGTCCCGGCGCGTCCCGCAGCGCGGCGACGGCGGCGTCCTCGTGCGCGGGGGTCTGCGCCACGTGGTACCAGTCGAGCATCGTGGTCACCCCGGAGTGCAGGGCCTCCAGGCGGCCGAGCAGGGTGCCGGCGTAGACGTCCTCGGGCCGGTAGTGGGGTTTGACCGTGCGGTGCATGGCCAGCGCCCACTCGGGGAACGTCCAGTCCGCGCCGACGCCTCGGAACGCGGTCTGCCAGGAGTGGCGGTGGTTGTCGACGAAGCCGGGCATGACGATGCGGTCGGTCGTGTCGATCACCTCGGCGTCCGGCGCGTCGACGCGCTCGGCCACCTCGACGATCACACCGTCCTCGATCAGTACGTCACCGCGTTCGAGATCGCCGGCAGCCGGGTCCATGCTGACCACGGTGCCGCCGGTGAGCAGGGTCTTCTTCGTCATCGGACACGCTCCTGAATAGTGGGGGGTGGGGGTGTCGTCGGCCGCTCAGGTGGTCGCCGCTTCCGTCAGCACGGCGTCGGCCGCTTCGACCGCGTCCGCGACCAGGTCGGCCGTGTCCTCCGTGCCCGCCGCCAGCCGGACGAGCCCCAACGGGACCGATTCCGCGAGCTGTTCGTCGCTGAGCATTCCGCGCCACATGGACGCCGGATGCACGGCCAGCGACTCCACGCCACCGAGGCTGGCCGACCGGCGCGGGTAACGCAGCCGGCCGAGAAAGGCGTCGGCCATCTCGAATCCACCGGCGAACTCGATACCGAGCACCCCGCCGAAACCGCTCATCTGGTCCACGGCCACCTTGTGCTGCGGGTGCGTCGCCAGCCCGGGATAGTGCACCTTCGTCACCGCCGGATGCGCGCTCAACGCCTCAGCGAGGGCAAGGCCGTTGGCGTTGTGCCGTGGCACCCGCAGCGGCAGGGTGCGCATGCCGCGCAGCAGCAGCCACGCGTCGATCGGGCCGAGCGTGGCGCCGGTGAGGAGCCCGACGTCCCATATCCGGTCGAGGATCTCGGCCGGTCCGGCCAGCACTCCCGCGGAGACGTCGGAGTGGCCGTTCAGATACTTGGTCGCGCTGTGCCAGACCAGGTCGATGCCGAAGTCCACCGGCCGCTGGTTCAGCGGGGTGGCGAAGGTGTTGTCCGCCATGGTCAACACGTCGTGCGCACGGGCCAGTTCCGCTACGGCGCGCAGGTCGGTGATCTGCAGCAGCGGGTTGCTCGGGGTCTCCACCAGGATGAGCCGGGTCCGCGGGGTCAGCGCGCTCGCGAACGCCTCGGGGTCGGTCTGGTCCACCAGCGTGGTCGTCACACCGAACCGAGGCAGCAGGTTGAGCAGCACCGACGCCGTGCCCCCGTAGGTGGACCGCTGCCCGATGACATGGTCACCGGCGGACACCAGCGCCAGCACGGCCGTGGTGAGCGCGGCCATCCCGGACGCGGTGACCATGGCCGCCTCGGTGTTCTCCAACTCGGCTACGACGGCGGCGACTTGGGCATGGTTCGGGTTGCCGAACCGGGTGTAGAAGTCCTTGCCCCGCGGGTCCACGGCCCCTCGCGCGAACGTCTCCGCGTCCTCGGCCGAGAACGCCGCCGTCTGGTAGATGGGCGGGGCCACGGCACGGCTGGGATGGACCTCGCGATCGGCGTGAACGGTGATGGTGCTCTTGCCCGGCATGGCTGCCCTTCCGTGGACCTGGACCGTCGGTGCGACTCCCTGAAGCGTGACCGGCCGGCGGTCCGATGTGACCGGATCCCGGCAATTTCGGCAGCAAATTGCGCGCGGGGCGGGCGTAGAATTGTGGTAGCGGAGCCTCCATCGCAATAATCTGCCCCATGGATGATGTGGACCGGTCGATCCTGGCCGTACTCGAAACGCACGGCCGCATCAGCAACAACGAGCTCGCGGCCCGGGTCGGGCTCTCCCCGTCCCCCTGTCTGCGGCGCGTGCGCCAGCTGGAGGAGTCCGGGGTCATCCGCGGCTACCGCGCGCTGATCGACCCCGCCGCGATCGGCCGCGGTCTGCGGGTCTTCGCGGGCGTACGGCTGATGCGGCACACCCGCGCGGACGTGGTCGCCTTCGAGCGCGGGGTCACCCGGCTGCCCGCGGTGGTCGCCTGCCACCACATCACCGGCAACTTCGACTACCTGCTCCAGGTCGAGGTGGCCGACCTGCCGGCCTACGAGGACTTCCACGCCAACCAGTTGGCCACCCTCCCCGGCGTGGCCACGGTGACCAGCTACGTCACCATGAAGACCCTCACCGCCGACACCGACACGGGCACCGCATGACGGGGGTGGTCAGAGAGTGATCGTGCCCCGGATACAGACGACGGCGGCACCGCTGACCCACACGGTGCCGTCCGCGTCGGCGGTGATCTCGATGCTCGCGGCCCGCCCCAGCCGTGTGCCCTGCGAGACCCGGTAGAAGGAGGGCGCGGCGCCGGTGGAGGTGAGCCACTGACCGACGGCGGCGTTCATGCTGCCGCACGCCGGGTCCTCGGGCACACCGGCGCCGGGGGCGAAGGTACGCATCTCGAAGCGGTGCCGGGACCCGTCCGGCCAGGCCCCGATCGCGCCGACCATCGCCTCCGGGATGAGGGAGAGGTCGGGTTCGAGGGCGAGGACCTCCTCGGCCGTGGCCAACCGCACCACAGCCCACCCAGGCCCGTTGTCGACCCACTGATGGGCCACGACCCGGTCGCGCGAGATCCCGAACGCGCCCACGATCCGCAGCAGTTGATCCTCGTCGAGCGCCCCCTCACGCACCCGTGGCGGAGCGGCGAAGGCCAGCGTGCCCTCCCCCCGCCGCACGGCGACCAGTCCTACGGCGCACTCCTGCACGACGCGTTCGGCGTCCCGCGGTGTGCCACCGCCGTCCAGCCAGGCGCGCGCCGAGCCGAGCGTGGGGTGCCCGGCGAACGGCAGCTCTCCCTGCGGGGTGAAGATCCGCACCCGGTAGTCCGCCTCCGGGACGGTGGGCGGCAGCAGGAACGTCGTCTCGGACAGATTCGTCCAACGCGCCAGCCGCTGCATCTCCTCGTCGCCGAGGTCGGTCCCGTCCAGGACGACCGCGACCGGATTGCCGGAGTAGGGGCTCGTGGAGAACACGTCGACCTGCACGAACGAGCGGTTGCGCGGCATGGTCATCAGGCCCTTTCGAACGGCTGAGGGGAAAGCGGGTCCATCCCAGCGGGCGCCCGCCCGGCGAGGACAGGGCCAGTCACAACAAAGTGGATTGATATGCCCCATCCGAAGCACCGAGTGTCAGCCGAAGCACCGGATGTCAGCCGAAGTGCCGGACGCGGGCGGCCGTCGCCGGCGTGTACGGCAGCCAGTCCTGCGCCGACCCGCTCGCGACGAACCCGGCGACCGCGGTGGCGAAGGTGCGCCCCAGCTCCCGTACGGCATCGGTGACCCGCCCCAGCATCGGACTGTCGGGATAGGCGTCGAACGTGCCGAAGAGGAAGGGGAGTTCACCGCAGTGGGTGGCACCCAGGCCGTACGGATCCTCGGCCGGCCGGTGGTCGAACTCGTACACGTAGGTCGCGTTGCCACCCGCGGCGTGATGGTCGGCGATCCGCAACGAACCCTCCCGGAAGAGCCCGTCGGTCTGCGCGGCGGTGAACACCCGTGCGGCGGTGGGCTCTTCGAACCGGGCTGCGTACCGCTGGTAGAACTCGTGCGCTTGCTCGCCGAGTTGGCCGGTCAGCAGGTCCAACGCGCCATCAGGGGTGAGGTTCTGGATGCGCGGGTCGAAGGCGGTGAAGGCGGTCGCCTCGTCCCGGGCGGTACCGATCAGCAGCGACCTGCCTTCCAGCCCACCGTCCACGAGCGCCCGATGCATATCGCGGGGAACGCCGGGTCCGCCGAGCACCGGGTACATGGGCGGAGCGGCGTTGCCCGGACGCGCGAGCTGCCCCGCGAGCCGGCCGTAGGCGGACAGGAGCTGCTCAACGGGCAGTGCCCGCAAGGCGGTTGCCGTATCCGCTCCGCCCGGCACGCCGAGCAGCCGTAGATACGCTTCGGCGTTCTCGGCCGCGTGCTGCGGGTCCTGTGGCGGCAGGCCGAACGAGCCGCTCTGGAGCAGCACGCGGTTCACGAGTCCCGAGGTCCGCGGATCGAGCGCCAGCGCCAGTGCCGAATACGCTCCGGCCGACTGCCCGCCGACCGTCACCTCGCGCGGGTCACCGCCGAAGGAGGCGATGTTGTCCCGCACCCAGGCCAGCAGGGCGGCCTGGTCCTGGGCACCGAGGTTGGCGGCGCCGATCTCCGGCAGATACAGGTAACCCAGGGGCCCCACCCGGTAGTTGGCGGTGACCACCACGATGTCGCCGAGCGCGGCCAGCCGCCCGCCGTCGTACCAGTCCCAGCCGCCGGAGCCACTGGTGAAGCCGCCCCCGTGCCACCACACGAGGACCGGCCGGGGTGCGTTGTCCTCCAACGCCCCTGCCGGGACATGGACGTTGACGGTCAGGCTGCCGTCCTCGTCCCAGTCCGGCACGCGGGCCCCCATCACCCGTTCCAGCCGGGAGGGGCCCTGCGGAACCGCCGGCCCGGCCTGCACGGCCTCCCGCACCCCGGTCCACCCCGGGTGCGGCCGGGGCGGCGCGAACCGCAGCTCACCGACAGGCGAAGCGGCGTACGGGATCCCCCGGAAGGAGACGACCTGGCCCCGCGCGACGCCTCTGACCCGACCGCGATCCGTCTCCGTGACAGCCACCATCACGTTCACCCTCTTCTCTCCGTCGGTTGCTCTGCACCGTTTCTAGCCGCGAGCACCGATCTGAGCCAGAATGAGGAGACGGAAGCGTGAAAGAAGGACAGAGGACCGGGTCGACATGTCGAAAGCAAGCCATCCCTTGAGCGAGACGGACAGTCGGATCGCCGCCGCGATGCTGGCCTCCCCGCGGGCCTCGTGGCGCACGGTCGGCCGCGTCCTGGGCATCTCGGAGCGCACGGTGGTGCGTCGCGCGGGACCGCTGTTCCACGACAGGACGCTGCGCGCCACCGCCGTACGCAACCCGGTGTGGTTCCCCGACCTGATCCCGCTGGCCCTGCGCATCCGCTGCCGGCCGAACCAGATCAGCGCCATCGCCGCCACCCTGGCCCGGCGCCCCGACACCATCTGGGTGGACATCCTCGGCGGCGGCGACGAGATCTGCACGATCCTGTTCCTGGACGGCCCGGACGCCCGCAACTCCCTGCTCCTGCGCGACCTCCCGGCCACCCCCGCGGTCCAGTCGTGGACCTCGCACATCCTCCTCCGGGTCTTCCCGGCGGCCTTCGACTGGAGCGGCGGCCTGCTGACGGAGGCCGAACTGACCAGCCTCAGGCCGGAGTTGCCCGCCCCGGCCACCACCGCCGCGGCGGCCCACCCGTCCCTCCAGCCCCTCGACCACGCCCTGATCACGACCCTGGTCGAGGACGGCCGGGCCTCCTACGCCGACCTCGCCCGCCGCGCCGACACCACCGCGCTCACCGCCCGCCGCCGACTGGAGGCACTGGTCGGCGACCAGGTCCTCAGACTCGCGACCGAGGTCGACCTGGCCCGGCTGGGCATCCGCACCGAGGCGCTGCTGTGGATCACGGTCGCCCCCGGCGGCCTGGAGGAGACGGGCCGCGAACTCAGCCGCCACCCCCAGGTCCGCTTCGCCTCGGCCACCACCGGCACGGCCAACCTCCTCGTGGCCGTCGCCGCCGCCGACCTCAACGCGCTCTATCACTTCCTGAGCGACACGATCGGCGCGCTGCCCCACGTCTCCACGATCGAGGTGACCCCCATCCTGAGCGGGGTCAAGAGAACGGGCCTGGTACGCCCCGGCAGCCTGTGAACCGACCGCACAGCGCAGTGGCAAAAGACCGCCCTACAACCCCACGATCTTGTTCCACTCCTTCGCGAACTCCACCCGCTCCGTCGACGTGATGTCCCGCGCGATGGCGAGGTGCTTGCGCATCGTCGCGTCCGGGAAGATCAGCGGGTTCTCGGCCAGCTCCGCGGTGTCCTTGTCCTTGGAGGCCGCGAGGACGGCCTGCGCCGCCGGGACGGGGCAGACGTAGTTGACCCAGGCGGCGAGTTCCGCGGCGACCTCGGGGTCGTAGTAGTAGTCGATCAGCTTTTCGGCGTTCGTCTTGTGGCGGGCCAGGTCGGGGATCATCAGGGAGTCCGCCCAGAGTTCGGCGCCCTCCTCGGGGACGACGAAGCGGATGTCCGGGTTGTCGGCCTGGAGCTGGATCACGTCTCCGGAGTAGGCCTGGCAGGCGAGGACGTCTCCGCTGACCAGGTCCTTGGTGTAGTCGTTGCCGGTGAAGCGGCGGATCTGGTTCCGGCTGATCTGGGTCTGTACCTGGTCGCACACCTTGTAGAAGTCGGCGGCGGTCCACTTGGTGATGTCGACGCCGTTGCCCTGCATCAGCAGCGCGAACGCCTCGTCGAGCCCGGAGAGCAGCGTGACCCGGCCCTTCAGGTCGCTCGCCCACAGGTCGGAGACATGGCGGATCTCGCGGCCGAGCCTGCGGTGGTTGTACGCGATACCGGTGATCCCCGACTGCCACGGCACCGTGTACCGGCGCCCGGGGTCGAACGCGGGCGAGCTGAGCTGCGGGTCGAGGTACTTCGCCACGTTGGGCTGGCTCGACCGGTCCATCCGCTGGACCCAGCCGAGCCGGACGAACCGCGCGCACATCCAGTCGCTCATGACGATCAGGTCGCGGCCGGTCTGCTGGTGGTTCATGAGCGCCGGGCTGATCTTGCCGAAGAACTCGTCGTTGTCGTTGATCTCCTCGATGTAGTCGACGGAGATCCCGGTCTTCTTCTCGAACGCGTCCAGCGTGGGCCGCTTCGTCTGGTCGTCGTCATCGGTGTCGATGTACAACGGCCAGTTCGCCCAGGTCAGCCGCTTGTCCTTGGCGGACAGATCGGCACCGGCACGGTCCCCCGCCTTCACATACGCGGCGGGCACACCGCACCCGGCGAGCGCACCGAGCCCGGCGGCGGAGCCGAACGCACGCAACAAGGAGCGACGGGAGGGCGAGTACGACTTCGGAGTCTGGGGCACCCGCGCAGCATGACCCGCCGACCCGTGCCCGATCAATGGACGCTGCGTCGAGCGGCTTCGTACGGACCCGACACCTTGTCGATCGGTTGCCTGTGAAGTAACCGCCCGTTCACACCGCACGAGCGGGGCGGACAAGAGGGAACAGGGAAACAGCGCGGCCCCGGACGGTCAACTCCCGTCCAGGGCCGCGCGATTGTGCTCGGAAGAGCTACGCGTCCAGCGACGTCATCACGTGCTTGATCCGCGTGTAGTCCTCGAAGCCGTAGCCCGAGAGGTCCTTGCCGTAGCCCGACTTCTTGAAGCCGCCGTGCGGCATCTCCGCGACCAGCGGGATGTGGGTGTTGATCCACACGCACCCGAAGTCCAGGGACTTCGACAGCCGCATCGCGCGCCCGTGGTCCTTCGTCCACACCGAGGACGCGAGCGCGTAGTCGACGCCGTTGGCCCACTCGATGGCCTGGGCCTCGTCCGTGAAGGACTGGACGGTGATGACCGGGCCGAAGACCTCGTTCTGGATGATCTCGTCGTCCTGCTTCAGGCCCGAGACGACGGTCGGCGCGTAGAAGTAGCCGACCTCACCGACCCGGTGGCCGCCCGACTCCACCTTCGCGTGCGCCGGCAGCCGCTCGATGAAGCCGGTCACCTGCTTGAGCTGGTTGGCGTTGTTGAGCGGGCCGTACAGCACGTCCTCGTCGTCCGGCTGCCCGGTCTTCGTCTCGGCGGCGGCCTTCGCGAGCGCGGCCACGAACTCGTCGTGGATCGACTCCTGGACCAGCACGCGCGTCGCCGCCGTGCAGTCCTGGCCCGCGTTGAAGAAGCCCGCGACCGAGATGTCCTCGACGGCCTTGGCGATGTCGGTGTCCTCGAAGACCACGACCGGGGCCTTGCCGCCCAGCTCCAGGTGGACCCGCTTGAGGTCCTTGGACGCGGACTCGGCGACCGACATGCCCGCGCGTACCGAACCGGTGATGGAGGCCATCGCCGGCGTGTGGTGCTCGACCATCGCGCGGCCGGTGTCCCGGTCGCCGCACACGACGTTGAAGACGCCCTTGGGCACGATCGAGCCGATGATCTCGGCGATCAGGACGGTGGAGGCGGGGGTGGTGTCCGAGGGCTTCAGGACGACCGTGTTGCCGGCCGCGAGCGCGGGGGCGAACTTCCAGACGGCCATCATCATCGGGTAGTTCCACGGCGCGACCTGCGCGCAGACGCCGATCGGCTCGCGCCGGATGATGGAGGTCATGCCCTCCATGTACTCGCCGGCCGAGCGGCCTTCGAGCATCCGGGCCGCGCCCGCGAAGAAGCGGATCTGGTCGACCATCGGCGGGATCTCTTCGGAGCGGGTGAGCCCGATCGGCTTGCCGGTGTTCTCCACCTCGGCCGCGATCAGCTCCTCCGCGCGCTCCTCGAACGCGGTGGCGATGTCCAGCAGGAACTTCTGCCGCTTGGCCGGGGTCTCGTCCCGCCAGGCCGGGAAGGCAGCGGCGGCGGCCGCCATCGCGGCGTCCACGTCCGCCGTCCCCGACAGCGGCGCGGTCGCGTACGCCTCGCCCGTCACGGGGTTGACCACCTCGGTGGTCCGTCCGTCGACGGCGTCACGGAACTCACCGTCGATGTAGTTGCGCAGACGACGCAGCTCGGTGCTCACTGCCGGCCTCCTGTCGGGATTGATCGGGATTGAACTGTCCGTTGTGTCCAGTCACTTCTGTCCAGTCACTGAGACACCCACCCTAATCGCCCAGCCCACGTTTTCAACACCCCCGATTGCGCCAAGGCTACGAAATCCGCAAGTCTCGACCACGTAAACAACGAATTTCATCGAAGCGGCCTTGCGGAACGGTCGAGACGTCGTGCACAGTGAAGCCGTGGCCAGTCGCAGCGCAGAACCTAGGGACTCCCGCGAGTCCAGGAACGGGACTCCTCACCTGGATTCCGTCTCCCTCGCCATCATCGAGCAGCTCCAGGAGGACGGCCGCCGGCCGTACGCCGCGATCGGCAAGGCCGTCGGCCTCTCCGAGGCGGCCGTGCGCCAGCGCGTCCAGAAGCTGCTCGACCAGGGCGTCATGCAGATCGTCGCCGTCACGGACCCGCTCACCGTGGGCTTCCGCAGACAGGCGATGGTCGGTGTCAACGTCGAAGGTGATGTCGAGAACGTCGCCGACGCGCTGACGGCCATGCCGGAAGTGGAGTACGTGGTGATGACCGCGGGCTCGTACGACCTCCTCGCCGAGATCGTCTGCGAGGACGACGACCACCTGCTGGACGTCATCAACAAACGCGTCCGGGCTCTCCCCGGCGTGCGCTCCACCGAGAGCTTCGTTTATCTGAAGCTCAAGAAGCAGACCTACATGTGGGGAACCCGATAACCGTGAGCAAGGACCTCAGCCGCACCGCGTACGACCACCTGTGGATGCACTTCACCCGCATGTCCTCGTACGAGAACGCGCCCGTTCCCACGATCGTCCGTGGTGAGGGCACCTACATCTACGACGACAAGGGCAAGCGCTACCTCGACGGTCTCGCGGGTCTGTTCGTGGTCCAGGCCGGTCACGGCCGCGCCGAGCTGGCCGAGACCGCCGCCAAGCAGGCGCAGGAGCTCGCGTTCTTCCCCATCTGGTCGTACGCCCACCCGAAGGCCGTAGAGCTGGCGGAGCGTCTCGCCCACTACGCGCCGGGCGACCTGAACAAGGTCTTCTTCACCACCGGCGGCGGCGAGGCCGTCGAGACCGCCTGGAAGCTCGCCAAGCAGTACTTCAAGCTCCAGGGCAAGCCCACCAAGTACAAGGTCATCTCCCGCGCGGTCGCCTACCACGGCACCCCGCAGGGCGCCCTGTCCATCACCGGACTCCCGGCGCTGAAGGCCCCGTTCGAGCCGCTCGTCCCGGGCGCGCACAAGGTGCCGAACACCAACATCTACCGCGCCCCGCTCTTCGGCGACGACCCGGAGGCCTACGGCCGCTGGGCCGCCGACCAGATCGAGCAGGAGATCCTCTTCGAGGGCCCGGAGACCGTCGCCGCGGTCTTCCTGGAGCCGGTGCAGAACGCCGGCGGCTGCTTCCCGCCGCCGCCCGGCTACTTCCAGCGCGTGCGCGAGATCTGCGACCAGTACGACGTGCTCCTGGTCTCCGACGAGGTCATCTGCGCCTTCGGCCGCCTGGGCACGATGTTCGGCTGCGACAAGTTCGGCTACGTCCCGGACATGATCACCTGCGCCAAGGGCATGACCTCGGGCTACTCCCCGATCGGCGCCTGCATCATCTCCGACCGGCTGGCCGAGCCGTTCTACAAGGGCGACAACACCTTCCTGCACGGCTACACCTTCGGCGGCCACCCGGTCTCCGCGGCGGTCGGCCTCGCCAACCTCGACATCTTCGAGCGCGAGGGCCTCAACCAGCACGTCCTCGACAACGAGGCCAACTTCCTCCAGACCCTCCAGAAGCTGCACGACCTCCCGATCGTCGGCGACGTCCGCGGCAACGGCTTCTTCTACGGCATCGAGCTCGTCAAGGACAAGGCCACCAAGGAGACCTTCACGGACGAGGAGTCGGAGCGCGTGCTCTACGGCTTCGTCTCCAAGAAGCTCTTCGAGTACGGCCTCTACTGCCGCGCCGACGACCGCGGTGACCCGGTCATCCAGCTGTCGCCGCCGCTGATCTCCGACCAGTCGACCTTCGACGAGATCGAGGGCATCGTCCGCCAGGTCCTCACGGAGGCCTGGACGAAGCTCTAGCCTTCGGCGATTCAGCGGTTTATACGGCCCGGGGTGCACCCGTACGAGTGAGAAGGACGCACCCCGGGCCGTGTGCTGTCCGGGGTCGTACCCCCACCCTCCTTAGCGTGCCTGGTAACCGATCGGCCCCGTCCTCGTTCCCCCGCAAGGGGGACGCGGTACGGAAAACGGATCAGAACGAGGTGTACGCGCATGGTGGCCCCGCCGGACAACGACGTGCTCTGGGCACGTGCCCTGCACTTCCAGCACAACGACGGCACGCCCGCGCTCGGCGGCGTCTCGCTCGGTGTCCGGGAGGGCGAGATCCTCGCCGTCATGGGCCCGCGCGGCAGCGGCAAGACGACCCTGCTGCGCTGCCTCTCCGGTCTGGAGCGGCCCGGCCGCGGCGAGGTCTGGTTCAACAGCGTGCCCGTGCACACCATGGGCCCGATGACCCGCGAACGGCTGCGCCGCGACCGCTTCGGCTGGATCGACCCGGCGCCCGTGCTCGTCCCCGAGCTGAACGTCTGGGAGAACGCGGCCCTCCCCCTGATGCTGCGCGGCACCAGCCGCCGGCGCGCCAAGACCGCCGCCCTGGAGTGGCTGGACCGCCTCGACATCGGCGACCACGCCCGCAAACGCCCGCACGAACTGCGCCAGGCGGAGCGCCAGCGCGTCTCGATCGCCCGCGCGCTGGCCCCGGCACCCACGGTGCTGTTCGCCGACGAGCCGACGGCGCCGCTGCACCGCGCGGACCGCGCCCAGGTCCTGCGCACGCTCACGACGGCCGCCCGCTCGCACGGCATCACGGTCGTCCTCGCGACCCACGAGGCGGAGACCGCGGCCCTCGCGGACCGCACGGTGTCGCTCCTGGACGGACGCCGTGTGAACACGGTTCACCTTCCCCCGGTCACCGAGACGGAAGGCCGGGCCGCGTGCTCGCTCTCCGTCTGACCCGCGGCTCGCACCCCGCCGTCCAACTGCGCCGCCTGCTGGTCGCGGTGGCCTCGGCGGGCACGGGCTTCCTTCTCCTCTGCACCCTCGGCTACGCGATGGGCCACCCCGACTCCCCCGCCGCCGCGGCCCTCCGCCTCGCCTGGTGCGCGACCCCGATGGCCGCCACCGTGTACTTCGCGGTCGCCGTCGCCCGCACCGACCCGGCGACGAGACCCCGCCCCGGCCTCTCCGCGATCGGCCTCGGCCCCGGCCGCCTGATGGCGATCTCGGCAACCACGACGGCCCTCGCCTGCACCCTCGGCTCCATGCTGGCCCTGCTCTTCTTCCTCCACCTCCGCGGCGACCTCACGGGCATGCCCTTCGACGGAGCGGCGGCGGAGTTCCTCGCCTCGGAACAGCCCCTCCCCCTCCCCGCCGCGCTGACCCTCCTCGCCCTCGTCCCGGTGACCGCCTCCCTCGCGGTCGCCCTCGTCCTACGCCCCCGTGACCTCCGCCCCACCTCCGGGAAGGGCCCGGCACGGTCGTACGGCCGCTTCGGCGCCTACGGCCGCTCGGGCGCGCAGGAGACCTTCGGGACGTACGGCCGCTTCGGCGCGCGCCTGCGCGGTGGTGGCCGTAACGCCACGGAGGACGGAACCACCGAACAGCCCGAGCCGACCCCCGACCCTGACCCCTCCCGCCCCGCGGCCCCCCGTGAGGCCCCCCGAGGCCTCCCCTGGGGTATCGCGGTGCTGGCCGCCGGGCTCGCCGTGGAGGCGTACGCGAGCCGGGCGAAGGACGGCGGCGGGCTGTCCCTGCCCGGCGGGCTCTCGGACGGGCCCGCGAGCGTCCTGGTCGGCTGGGTGCTGACCGCGATCGGCCTGGCGCTGGCCGGTCCCGGGCTCACGCACCTCTGCGGGCGGCTGCTCCAGTCCGTCGGCCCCGGCGCGCTGCGGCTGCTGGCCGGGCGGGTGCTGATGGAGGAGGCGACCCGGATCGGACGCCCGCTGGGCGTGGTCTGCGCGGTGGCGTCCGGCGGCTTCGCGATGACGGCGCTCTACGACGCGGACGCCCCGGCCTTCGGCCCGCTGACCACCCTCGGCGGGCTGCTGGTGACCGGCTGCACGGTCGCGACGCTGCTGACCGCCGCGCTGGAGGCCAAGCACGCCCGCGCCGACACCACGGCCGCGCTGCTCCGCCTCGGCGCTCCCGCGACCATGCTGCGCAGCGCCGCCGCCCTGCGCGCGGGCGCGCTGCTCGCCCTGTTCCTCCCGTTGACCCTGGTGATTGCCGAGCTGGCGGCTCTGCCGCTGGCCGGCCGATGAGTTTTGTGCCGGACTCCGGTCTACCCACCGAATAGCACGCACGCCCGATGGGAGAGCCACCGCATGTACCAGCAGATGATCTTCGTGAACCTGGCCGTGAACGACGCCGCCGCGTCGAAGAAGTTCTTCACCGAGCTCGGTTTCTCGATCAACCCCCAGTTCAGCAACGACGAAACCACCTGCGTCGTGATCAGCGAGACGATCATCACGATGCTCCTCGAAAAGAAGCGCTACAGCGACTTCACGAAGAAGGAGATCGCCGACTCGGCCAAGACCAGCGAGGTGCTGCTGTGCCTGAGCGCCGAGAGCCGCGAGAAGGTCGACGAGCTGATCAACAAGGCGGTCGCGGCGGGCGGCACCGCCAACGACGACGTCCAGGACCAGGGCTTCATGTACGGCCGTTCCTTCGAGGACCTCGACAACCACTCCTGGGAGGTCGTGTGGATGGACCCGGCGGCCGTCCAGGGCTGACCGGTTGGATGCCTAGCATGGGCGCGTGCAGACGAGCCCGGCCCATGCGGCCCACCACGACGAACGCGAGATCGAGACGGTCGAGGACTTCGACGCGACCGTCTCGTCCCGCGGCACCCTCGCCGGATACCGCGTCCAGGCCGTCGATCTGACGGACCGTACGCGGGAGTTGCTCACCACGGACACCTCGGGCGCCGTCTTCCTCGGCTGCCCGATGCGCGACGAGGCGGCGGCGAAGATCCGCGCCGACGGCGCCCTGGTCTTCCCGCCCGTCCCGCACCTCCCGTTCGACCCCTACCGCGGCCATCTCTACACGCCCGCCGAGCTGTTCGACTCGCTCGGCAAGGGATACGAGCAGACCCCCGACGCGCTCGCGTACGCCTGGCTCCAGCGGACCAAGGCCGACGGCGACATATACGCGTCGATGCTGCGCGCCGTCCACGACGACTCCGTCACCGATGCCCTCGACGAACTCCTGCGCGGCGCCCGGGTGGTGGGCGTGATGGGCGGCCACGCGATGGCGCGCGGGACGGAGGCCTACGGCGGCGCCGCGCGCCTGGGCCGCGAACTGAGCCGCGCCGGGTACACCGTGGCGACGGGCGGCGGGCCCGGCGCGATGGAGGCGGCGAACCTGGGCGCGTACGCGGCGCCGTACGAGGACGACATGCTGGAGGAGGCGTGCGAACTCCTCGCTTCCTCACCGTCGTTCAGCCCCTCGATCACCGACTGGGCGCAGCGCGCCTTCGACGTCCGCACCCGCTGGCCGAAGGGCAACCACTCCATCGGCATCCCGACGTGGTTCTACGGCCACGAGCCGCCGAACGCCTTCGCCTCGCACATCGCCAAGTACTTCGCCAACGCCACCCGCGAGGACGGCCTGTTGGCCCGCTCGAACGCGGGTGTGGTGTTCCTGCCGGGCGCGGCCGGGACCGTACAGGAGATCTTCGACAACGCGACGCCCAACTACTACGAGTCGCGCGGCGAGCCCACGCCGATGGTTCTCGTGAACCGGGAGCACTGGACGGAACGGCTGCCGACCTGGCCGCTGCTGTGTGCACTTGCCCGGGAACGGCCGATGGAGGCCCGTATCGCCCTCGTTGACCGGATCGAGGAGGCTCCGGAGGCACTGAAACGTCTCACTGATTAAAGTGCAGGTAAAGGCAACTGCTGTACACCGCATATGCATTGACACTGCTTACGCAGCACTTATAGACCAGTGAGACTCCTGGGGGTAGTGGTGCCTCACCTCATTGCCGCCCCATCTCCCCCTAAACCCCCCGCAGTTGCACATCCCGTGAAGGGCAAACGTGTCCATATCTCGACGTTCCGTACGCATCCTCGGTGTCGCGTCCGCCTCGGCCGCACTCGCGCTCGGATTCGCGGGCAACGCGCTCGCCTGCAACATCAGCGAGTTCTCTGCCACAGCGACCTGTGACGGCTCCAACGGTGTCATCACCGTCACCGACAAGGACGCCTCCGCCACCGAGGCGACCATCACGGTGTTCCTGGAGAACAACGGCTCCGACGCCAAGCAGGTCGGCGAGGCGCAGACGGTCAAGGGCTCGGCCAAGGGCGAAACCGTGTCCTTCTCCGAGGACTGGCAGCCGAACGCCACGTACCGCATCCACGTCAAGGCCAGCAACAAGGTCGACGAGGACATCACGCCGAACCTGATCACCCCGTCCAAGGCCTGCGAGACGGAGTCGCCCAGCCCGACCCCGAGCGAGTCCTCTCCGGCCCCCTCGGACAGCGCCTCGACCCCGGCCGAGTCCGACACCCCGACCCCGTCGGCCTCGGAGAGCAGCAGCACCGCCCCCGCGACCACGACGGACAACGCGCCGTCTCCCGCGGCCGGTGACTCGAACCTCGCCGAGACCGGTGCCAACTCCAACACCGGCATGATCGCCGGCATCGCGGGCGCCCTCGTCGTCGTGGGCGGCGGAGCCGTCTACTTCGGCATGCGCCGCCGCGGTGCGAGCAACGGCAGCTGATCCAACGGCCGCCGAACAACCCGCTGTTGTGGCCCGTCCGGTTCGTGGGGACGGGCCACACACATGTCTACCGGCCGCCGAGTACGACGATCTCGGCCGCGTCGAACTCCACCCCGACCGTGCCCCCGACCTCCGGCGCCTCCCGCAGCGCACAGGCCGCCTCCAGGCGCGGGGCTTCCTCCGGCTGAAGCTGTACGGCGACATGGGTGCCCTTGAAGGTGCGGGCGGCGACCGTACAGCGCAGGCCCTCGTCGGCGGGCAACAGGCGTACGCCCGCGGGGCGTACGAGGAGCGTGTGGGTGCCCTGGGGGGCGTCCTCGGGCACCGGCAGCTTGCCCCAGGGGGTGTCGGCGGCCTCTCCGGCCACGGTCGCCCCGACCACGTTGTCGAAGCCGAGGAAGCGGGCCACGAACTCGTCGGCGGGGTGCTGCCAGACCTCAAGCGGCGTACCGGACTGGGCGATCCGCCCGTCCCGCATCACCACGACCCGGTCGGCCAGCGCGAACGCCTCGCCCTGGTCGTGCGTGACCGCGAGCACGGTCGTGCCCAACGTGCCGAACAGCTCCCGGAGTTCGACGACCAGGCGCTCCCGCAGTGACCGGTCGAGCTGACCGAGCGGTTCGTCGAGCATGAGGAGACGGGGCTGGGGCGCCAGGGCACGGGCGAGCGCCACCCGCTGCTGCTCACCGCCGGACAGCCCGGCTACGGCACGACGAGCCGCGCCCGGCAGCCCGACGAGGTCGAGCAACTCACCCACCCGGTCGTCCTGTTGCCTCTTCGACGCCCCGTGCATACGCAGCCCGAAGGCGACGTTGCCGGCCACGTCCCGCTGCGGGAACAGCTGATGGTCCTGGAACATCAGGCCCACGCCCCGCTTGTGCGCGGGCACACCCGACTGGTCCCGGCCGTCGAGCAACACCCGCCCGGAGTCCAGGGGTTGCAGCCCGGCCACCGCGCGCAGCAGCGTCGACTTGCCGCTGCCGCTGGGCCCGAGCACACACACGATCTCGTGCTCCACGACTCCGAGGTCGACGGCGTCCAGCACCGGGCGTCCGCCGAACCGTACGGTCGCACCCTCAAGGCTCAGCAGCGGCCTGTTCTGCGGCACGTTCGGCGGCGTGTTCGGCGGCGTGTTCGGCGGCATCTAGAACTCCCCCGTCCGGTCGGTGCGCAGCCGCTCCAGCACCAGCAGGGCCACCGCGCACACCACCATCAGAATCGTCGAAAGGGCCATCGCCTGGCCGTAGTTGAGATCACCGGGCCGGGACAGCAGCCGGGCCACCGCGACCGGCAGCGTCGGGTTGTCGGGCCGCGCGATGAACACGGTCGCCCCGAACTCACCCAGCGACACCGCGAACGCGAACCCGGCGGCGATCAGCAACGCCCGCCGTACTAGCGGCAGATCGACCTCCCGCCACACCCGCCACGGCGACGCCCCGAGCACGGCCGCCGCTTCCCTGAGCCGCCCGTCCACCGCCCGCAGCACGGGCAGCATCGTCCGTACGACGAAGGGGACGCCCACCAGCGCCTGCGCGAGCGGCACCAGGATCCATGAACTCCGCAGATCCAGCGGGGGTTTGTCGAGCGAGATCAGGAACCCGAAGCCGACCGTCACCGCGGACACCCCGAGCGGCAGCATCAGCAGCGCGTCGAAGCCCCGCACCAGCCGCCCGGCATCACGCCGGGTCAGCGCCGCGGCGGCGAGTCCGCCGATCACCACGGCGATGGCGGTGGCGGCGACGGCGTACTCCAGCGAGTTGCCGATCGCGGCGATCGGCGGGACCAGGAAGGTGCCGCCGTCGTCGTGGGTCAGCGCCCGGTAGTACCCGAAGTCCGGTGAGTCCAGCGACCGTTGGACCAGCACGGCGAGCGGCAGCAGAAGCAGGACGGCGATGGACGCGACGACTCCGGCCAGCAGGGTCCACTGCCCGGCCCCGCGCGGGCGCCGTGCGGTCACCGACGGGTCCACGAGCCGTAGGGCGCTCTCCCGTCGCCGTACCGTCCAGGCGTGGACGGCGAGGATCGCGCCCACCGCGACGAACTGGACGATCGTGAGCACGGCCGCCGTGGACAGGTCGAAGACCTCCGAAGTCTGACGGTAGATCTCCACTTCGAGGGTCGAGAAGGTCGGGCCGCCGAGGATCTGGACCACGCCGAAGGACGTGAAGGTGAAGAGGAAGACCATCAGCGCGGCGGCGGCCACGGCGGGCCCGAGCGCGGGCAGCGTCACCTTCCGCCAGGCCCGGAGCCGGGAGGCGCCGAGCATCCGCGCGGCCTCCTCCTGACGCGGGTCGAGCTGCGCCCAGAGGCCGCCCACCGTCCGTACGACGACCGCGTAGTTGAAGAAGACGTGCGCGAGCAGGATGGCCCACACGGTCGTGTCCAGCCGTACGCCCCACAGGTCGTCCAGGAGTCCGCCCCGGCCGACGAGCGCCAGGAACGCCGTACCGACGACGACCGTGGGCAGCACGAAGGGCACCGTCACGACGGCCCGCAGGACGTGCCGGCCCGGGAAGTCGAAGCGCGCGAAGACGTACGCGCCGGGGAGCGCGACCATCAGCGTGAGCGCGGTGGACGCGAGCGCCTGCCAGGTGGTGAACCACAGGACGTGCCGGATGTCGGACTGCGCGAGCACGTCCCAGATGCGGCCCAACTGCCAGGCGCCGTCGGCCTTGAGGCCGCGCGCGACGATCGCGGCGACGGGGTAGGCGAAGAACACCGCGAAGAACGCGACGGGCAGGGCCATGAGGCCGAGCCGTGTCGCGTTGCCCCGACGGGTCCGCCGCGGGGCTGCTTCAACCGCCGCTTCGGCTACTTCAGTACGAGCGAGGTCCACGACTTGACCCACTGGTCCCGGTCGGCGGCGATCTTCGCGGGCGCCATGGTCTCGGGGTCCGAGGCCTGGCGGCCGTACTTCACGAACTCCTGCGGCACCTGGGCGCCCTCGATCACCGGGTAGACGAACATGTTGAGCGGCATGTCCTGCTGGAACTCCTTGGTGAGCAGGAAGTCGAGGAACGCCTTGCCGCCCTTGGTGTTCTCGGCGTTGCTGAGCAGCCCCGCGTACTCGGTCTGCCGGAAGCAGGTGCCGTACGACACCCCGGTGGGCGCGGTGGTCGGCTTCGGGTCGGCGTAGATGACCTCGGCGGGCGGCGAGGAGGCGTACGAGACGACGAGGGGCCGGTCGCCGCCCGCCTTCTTGCCGCCGGCGGAACCGGAGAACTCCTGGTCGTAGGCCTGCTCCCAGCCGTCGACGACCTTGACGCCGTTGGCCTTGAGCTTCTTCCAGTAGCCCTGCCAGCCGTCGTCCCCGTACTGCGCGGCGCTGCCGAGCAGGAAGCCGAGGCCGGGCGATGAGGTGGCCGCGTTCTCGGTGACGAGGAGGTTCTTGTACTCGGGCTTGACCAGATCCGCGAAGGACGTCGGCGGGGTCAGCTTGTGCTTGCTGAAGTACGCCTTGTCGTAGTTGACGCAGATGTCGCCGGTGTCGATGGGCGTGACCCGGTGCTTGGCCTGGTCGACGCGGTACTCGGGCTTGACGAGGCCGGAGCCCTTCGCGTCGTAGGACTGGAAGAGGCCGTTGTCGAGCGCGCGGGAGAGCAGGGTGTTGTCGACGCCGAAGAAGACGTCGCCCTGGGGGTTGTCCTTGGTCAGGATCGCCTTGTTGACGGCCTGGCCGGCGTCGCCGTCCTTGAGGACCTTGACGGTGTAGCCGGACTGCTTCTCGAAGTCCTTGAGGACGCTCTTCGAGACGGCCCACGAGTCGTGGCTGACGAGGGTGACGGTCTTGGAGTCGCCACCGCTGCCGCTGTCGGACGAGCCGCACGCGGAGAGCGTGAGCAGGCCGAGGCCGACGGCCGCGGCCATGAAGGTCTTGGTGTGCACGGTTGTTTTCCTCCTGGGGTGTCCAGGAAGAGACGCGGCCCCGCCCACGGGATGTGGGCAGGGCGCAACAGCAAGAGTGGTGACCGAACTTCCTACCCAGAATGACCTGGGCGAGGTTCAGAGGGTCTGCGGACAATCCCGCACTCTCAGCGCTGTGGCGCTCCCCTGTCGGAATATGAAGATGTACCTACGCCGGTCAGCCTACCGCTCGGTCGCGGCGAGCTGGCCGCACGCTCCGTCGATCTCCTGGCCACGGGTGTCCCGGACGGTGACCGGCACCCCGTGGGCCGCGATGGCCTCGACGAACGCCTTCTCGTCCTCGGGCCGGGAGGCGGTCCACTTCGAGCCCGGCGTCGGGTTCAGCGGGATCAGGTTGACGTGCACGGGCTTGCCCTTGAGGAGGCGGCCGAGCCGGTCGCCGCGCCACGCCTGGTCGTTGATGTCGCGGATCAGCGCGTACTCGATGGACAGCCGGCGTCCCGACTTCGCCGCGTACTCCCAGCCGGCGTCGAGGACCTCGCGCACCTTCCACCGCGTGTTCACGGGGACCAGGGTGTCGCGCAGGTCGTCATCGGGCGCGTGCAGCGAGATCGCGAGCCGGCACTTGAAGCCCTCGTCGGAGAAACGGTGGATGGCCGGGACCAGTCCGACCGTCGAGACGGTGATCCCACGCTGCGAGAGCCCGAGGCCGTCCGGCTCCGGGTCGGTGAGGGCACGGATGGACTGGACGACCCGCTTGTAGTTGGCGAGGGGCTCGCCCATGCCCATGAAGACGATGTTGGAGAGCCGCGCGGGCCCGCCGGGAATCTCGCCGTCGCGCAGCGCGCGCATCCCGTCGACGATCTGGTGCACGATCTCGCCGGTCGACAGATTGCGGTCGAGTCCGGCCTGTCCGGTCGCGCAGAACGGGCAGTTCATGCCACATCCCGCCTGCGAGCTGATGCACATGGTGACCCGGTCCGGGTACCGCATCAGCACGGACTCGACGAGCGTCCCGTCGAACAGCCGCCACAACGTCTTGCGGGTGGTGTCCTGGTCGGTCGACAGATGCCGTACGACGGTCATCAGCTCAGGAAGCAGCGCTTCCTGCAGCTTGGCGCGCGAACCGGCGGGGATGTCGGTCCACTCCGCCGGGTCGTGCGCGAACCGCGCGAAGTAGTGCTGCGAGAGCTGCTTGGCGCGAAACGGCTTCTCCCCGATCGCGGCGACGGCTTCCTTGCGCTCGGCGGGCGTGAGATCGGCAAGGTGCCGCGGCGGCTTCTGGGCTCCGCGGGGGGCGACGAATGTGAGTTCTCCGGGCTTAGGCATGGCCCTACCAGTGTCGCAGACATACGAAGAGGGACTCGCCGCCCTGTGGACAACGAGCCCCTCACGTACAGAACCGCAGGTCGGACCCTGTTTCAGCCGGATCCGACGAACAGCACCAGCAACAGCCACACCACCGGAGCGGTCGGCAGCAGGGAGTCCAAGCGGTCCATGATGCCGCCGTGACCCGGCAGCAGCGTGCCCATGTCCTTGATGCCTAGGTCGCGCTTGATCATGGACTCGCCGAGGTCGCCCAGCGTGGCGCTGGCCGCGACCGCGAGGCCCAGGACGAGGCCCTGCCACCAGCTGCCGTCGTCGATCAGGAACTGCATGCACAGCGCGCCCGCCACCATCGCGAAGGACACCGCCCCGAACAGGCCCTCGCGGGTCTTTCCGGGGCTGATGCGCGGGGCGAGCTTGTGCGTGCCGAAGCGCCAGCCGACGGCATAGGCGCCCGTGTCGCTGACCACGGTCAGCAGCAGGAACGTCAGGACCCGCCAGGCGCCGTCGTCGGCGGTGAGCATCAGGGCGACGAACGTGGCCAGGAACGGCACGTAGAACGCCGCGAAGACGCCCGCCGTGACGTCCTTGAGGTAGCCCTCGGGCGGCTCCGTCATCCGCCATACGAGGACCGCGAGCGCCGTGAGCGCCATGGCGACCCAGGCGCCCTCGGGGCCCCGGACGTATCCGGCGACGACCATCGCCGCGCCGCCGACCGCGAGGGGCACGAGGGGCGCCTTGATGCCCTTGCGCTCCTCCAGCCGCGAGGTCAGCTCCCACAGGCCCACGATGACGGCGACCGCTATCACGCCGACGAACACGGCCTTGACGACGAACAGGGACGCGATGATCACCGCGCCGAGTCCGACCCCGACCCCTATGGCCGCACCGAGGTCCCGGCCCGCGCTCTTCTTCTGCGGGGCGGGCGCCGGTAGCGGGGCGTCGGGCATGGGCTCCGGATTCTGCGGCACCGCCCCGTAGGGCTGCACCTGCGGCGTGTCAGAGGGCTGCGTCCGCGGGTCGTACGGCTGCGACTGCCGTACGTCGTACGGCGGTTGCTGCGTCTCGTCGCGGAACAAGGGGCCGCTCAGCCGAGCGGCCCCCCGGTCGTCATCCTGGTGTCCGCCGTATGCGGGCTCGTCGGGCACGATGGGCATGGGGCGAGTCTGCTGCGCCTCAGGCGCATCGTACGTGGGACCCGCCGGGGCAGCCCCCTGGACAGGCCCCTGGTCGGACGGCCCCCAGTACCCGGCTTGTGGCGGTGCCCCCCAGGAAGAGTCGTTCATCAGACCTCGAGCAGCTCCGCTTCCTTGTGCTTGAGGAGTTCGTCCACCTGGGCGACGTACTTCGCCGTGGTGTCGTCGAGCTCCTTCTCCGCACGACGAACCTCGTCCTCGCCGGACTCCTTGTCCTTGACGAGCTTGTCCAGCGCGTCCTTGGCCTTGCGGCGCACGGCGCGGATGGACACCTTGGAGTCCTCGGCCTTGGTCCGGGCGACCTTGATGTAGTCCTTGCGGCGCTCCTCGGTCAGCTCGGGGAACGTCACTCGGATGATGTTGCCGTCGTTGCTGGGATTGACGCCCAGGTCCGAGTCGCGGATCGCCTGCTCGATGTTCCGCAGCGCGGTCTTGTCGAACGGGGTCACCACGGCCATCCGCGGCTCCGGCACGGAGAACGAGGCCAGCTGGTTGATCGGCGTCAGTGCGCCGTAGTAGTCGGCCACGATCTTGTTGAACATCGCCGGGTGCGCACGGCCGGTGCGGATCGCGGCGAAGTCCTCCTTGGCGACCACGACGGCCTTCTCCATCTTCTCCTCGGCCTCGAGGAGGGTCTCTTCGATCACCACTTGCTCCTGCGTGTCTTGAGTAGGCCCGGCTGCTGTGCTGTGTCGGCGTCGGCGGCCGGCTGCGTCGCGTCTTCTTCCTGCACGGTTCCCGACCGGCAGGACATTGTCCATCCCCCGGTCAGGGTCATCAGCCCTGGCTGCCTTGGTCACCCACAAGCGTGCCGATCTTCTCACCCTTGACGGCGCGGGCGATATTGCCCTCCGCCAGAAGCTCGAAGACCAGGATCGGAAGCTTGTTGTCGCGGCACAGGGTGATGGCGGTCATGTCCGCGACCTTGAGGTCCTGGGTGATGACCTCGCCGTAGCTGAGCGAGTCGAACTTGACGGCTTCGGAGTTCGTCTTCGGGTCGGAGTCGTAGACCCCGTCCACGCCGTTCTTGCCCATCAGCAGCGCCTCGGCGTTGATCTCCAGGGCGCGCTGGGCGGCGGTGGTGTCGGTGGAGAAGTAGGGCATGCCCATGCCGGCGCCGAAGATGACCACGCGGCCCTTCTCCAGGTGGCGCACGGCGCGCAGCGGGATGTACGGCTCGGCGACCTGGCCCATGGTGATGGCGGTCTGGACGCGGCTGTCGATGCCCTCCTTCTCCAGGAAGTCCTGGAGGGCGAGGCAGTTCATCACGGTGCCGAGCATGCCCATGTAGTCGGAGCGGGCCCGGTCCATGCCGCGCTGCTGGAGTTCGGCGCCGCGGAAGAAGTTGCCGCCGCCGATGACGACGGCGACCTCCGCGCCGTCCCGGACGACGGCCGCGATCTCACGGGCGATCTTGTGCACCACGTCGGGGTCCACGCCCAGGCCGCCGCCTCCGGAGAAGGCCTCTCCGGACAGCTTCAGCATGAACCGGCCGCGTACCTTGCCGTCGTCGCTCTTCTGGGGCTTGGTGGTCATGAAGTTCTCGCCTCTTCAACGTGGTCGCACATACGAAGAAGGCCACTGCCGGTGGGGTGTCGTTCGCATCCCATGCTCGGCAATGGCCTCCTCGTCAGATCTGCTGTCGTCCGCCACGCGCGCGTGCGCGACGGCGTACCGGGCCGACTTCTGACGACCCTAGCGGGATTCCGCGGGGCGTCGCGCGTCGATCGCGGTACGGACTCAGATGCCGACCTTGATGCGCGTGAAGCGCTTCAGGGTGACACCCGCCTCGTCCAGAACCTTCTGGACGGACTTCTTGGGGTCGAGCGCGTACGGCTGACCGAGCAGCGTGGCGTCCTTGAAGAAGCCGTTGACACGACCCTCGACGATCTTGGCGATCGCGGCCTCGGGCTTGCCCTCGGCGCGGGTGACCTCCTCGGCGATACGGCGCTCGGACTCGACGACCTCGGCCGGCACGTCGTCCTTGGCCAGGTACTTCGGCGCGAAGGCGGCGATGTGCTGGGCGACGCCGCGGGCGACCTCGGCGTTCGGCTTGTCCAGCTCGACGAGGACACCGATCTGCGGCGGCAGGTCGGGCATCGTGCGGTGCATGTACGCGGAGACGTAGCCGTCGGCGTACTGGGCGAAGCGGTCCAGGACGATCTTCTCGCCCAGGTTCGCGTTGGCCTCGTCGACGAACGCCTGAACCGTCTTGCCGGACTCGATCTCGGACGCGAGCAGCGCCGCGATGTCGGCCGGGGAGGTGGCGGCGACGTGCTGGGCGATCTGGTTGGCGACGGCCTGGAACTTCTCGCCCTTGGCGACGAAGTCCGTCTCGCACTTCAGCTCGACCAGGACACCGGAGGTGTTGTCGTCGGCGATGACGGAGACCACGGCGCCGTTCTCGGCGGAGCGGCCCTCGCGCTTGGCGACGCCCTTCTGGCCCTTGATACGGAGCGCCTCGACGGCCTTCTCGACGTTGCCGTCGGCCTCGTCCAGGGCCTTCTTGCAGTCCATCATGCCGGCGCCGGTGAGCTCGCGGAGCTTCTTGACGTCGGCGGCGGTGTAGTTCGCCATGATCTGAAAATCTCTTCTCGGAGTTCGAAGTCTCGAAGTCGGCGGCGGCCGCGTGGTGAGCGGGCTTCCGCCAAAGATCTACGGGCTACGAAGATCTAGGGGCTGTGGATGAACGGCGGGTGGCGCGGTCCGCACCACCCGCCGTCCTTCTGCCAGCCCTTTGGCCCGGAAGGTCAGGCCGTTGGCCGGAGGGTCAGGCCTGCTCGGCGTCGGCGGCCGGAGCGGCCTCGACCTCAGCCTCGGCGACCGGAGCGGCCTCGGCGGCGGGGGCCTCGACCTCGGCAGCGGCCTCAGCGACGGGAACCTCGTCGGCCTGCTCGGCGTCGGCGACCTTCTCCGTCTCGGCGGAGGTCTGCACCTCGGCCTCGGCGGCGGGGGTCTCGTCGGCCTTCTTCTCGCCCTCGAGCAGGTCGCGCTCCCACGCGGCGAGCGGCTCGCCGGCGGCCTTGTCACCCTTGGCCTCGGCGGCGACACCGGAGCGGCTGATGAGGCCCTCGGCGACGGCGTCGGCGATCACGCGGGTGAGCAGGGTGACGGAGCGGATCGCGTCGTCGTTGCCCGGGATCTTGTAGTCGACCTCGTCGGGGTCGCAGTTCGTGTCGAGGATGGCGACGACCGGGATGTTGAGCTTCCGGGCCTCACCGACCGCGATGTGCTCCTTCTTGGTGTCCACGATCCAGACGGCGCTGGGAACCTTGGACATCTCGCGGATACCACCGAGGGTCTTCTCCAGCTTGGCCTTCTCGCGCGAGAGCACGAGAAGCTCCTTCTTGGTGAGACCGGACGCGGCGACGTCCTCGAAGTCGATCTGCTCGAGCTCCTTGAGGCGCTGCAGACGCTTGTAGACGGTGGAGAAGTTGGTGAGCATGCCGCCCAGCCAGCGCTGGTTGACGTAGGGCATGCCGACGCGGGTGGCCTGCTCGGCGATGGCCTCCTGCGCCTGCTTCTTCGTGCCGACGAACATGACCGTGCCGCCGTGGGCGACGGTCTCCTTGACGAACTCGTAGGCGCGGTCGATGTACGACAGCGACTGGAGCAGGTCGATGATGTAGATGCCGTTGCGCTCGGTGAAGATGAAGCGCTTCATCTTCGGGTTCCAGCGACGGGTCTGGTGACCGAAGTGGACGCCGCTTTCCAGCAGCTCCCGCATCGTGACGACGGCCATGGCCGTTCTCCTTGATTTACTCGGTTGTGCCGCGAGCGCCGGACGGCACTCGCGCCTGACGCCCACGTGCGCGTGCCCAGAGGACCGAGGAGCGCTGACACCGGATTTTCGTCTTTCGACGGAGGACCGGATGCCGGGGCGTGCGAAGTCGACCCGGTGACCCGGATCGCCAAAGGAAGTGTACGGGACCCGCGAGGTACCGGGTGACGCCGTTGTCCACAACCGCCCACCGGTCCACAGCTCCCGGCCATGATCGGCGCGGATACGGCACGGTTCGCCCATGCGGATGCGACGAAATGACCGAACTGCGCGCACTGGCCCCGCCCTACTACTGACCCTCTTCCTGACCCTGCTGACCTGCACGGCCCGAGCGAACGACAGCCCTCCACCGACGCCCGGGGTCCCTGCCCCCTCCGTACCGGCGATCGCACGTACCTGGCCGGTGGGCTCACACCCTCCGGTCCTACGAGGCTGGGAACCCCCGGCGACGCCCTACGCCCGAGGCCACCGAGGCGTGGACCTGGCGACCCCGGCCGGCACCGAGGTACGAGCGGTGGCGGCGGGCCGGGTGTCCTTCGCGGGCCGGGTCGCGGGAAGGGGCGTGGTGTCGGTGGAGTTGGCGGGGACGGATCTCCGCACGACGTACGAGCCGGTGAGCGCGACCGTGAAGAAGGGTGCCGAAGTGAAGCCGGGCGAGGTGGTGGGGACGGTGGAGGTCACCGGCTCCCATTGCGCAACGACGTGCGTGCACTGGGGCTTGCTGAGAGGGGAGACGTACTTGAACCCGTTGGAGCTACTGCCCCCATGGCTGCTGAACAGAGGGCCGTCACGCTTGTTGCCGGTGCTAGGAGCGCCCCTTTAGGGGCGCGGGGCTGTATCGGATGTGCGGCTCCGCCGCTGGGCGCGCCCAGCCCCCACCGGGCCCACACCCGCGGCTCAACCCAGAACCCCCCGCAAAGCCATACTCACCGCAGCCTCAGTAATCACCGAAGGATCTTCCGCCGCCCCCAGCTCAATCCTGCGGACCGCCGCATCGACAACCCCCTGAAGCAACATCGCCGCAAGCCGCGGCTCCGCATGCCCCATGTCCCCCAACGCCTCGACGATCATCGCGACGAGCCCACCATGCGCGGCACGAATCTTTTCCCGCGCCCCCGCATCGAGTTCACTCGCGGAGATGGCGACAACAGCCCGATGCCGCCGATCCCCGACCAACGCGAGCTGCTGCCGCACATACGCCTCGACCTTGCCCTCCGCCGAGTCCGCCCGCCGCATCGCCGCCGACACATCCGCCGCCCAGACGGGAAAGTCAACCTCGCACAGTTCCTCGACGACAGCCGCCCGCGACCGGAAGTACTCGTACACGGACGACCGCGCGAGCCCCGTCCGCTCGGCCAGGGCCGGGAAGGTCAGCGCCTCCGTCCCACCCTCGGACAGCAGGGAACGAGCCGCGTCCAGCAGGGCGGCTCGCTGCATCGACCGGTGCTCGGCCACGGAGGCCGCTCGAATCCTTGGCACGTCAACCACTCTACGGACGGCGCACCCCCGGCGGGAGTGACCCGGGCCATGCAGGCACGATTCTGCGAGGTCAAGAAGGCCGGACGGCTTTCGCTCAACGGCCGAAACTCGCCAGCTTGGCGCGCAGCTGCAACACGGACTTGGTGTGGATCTGGCTGACCCGGCTCTCGGTCACCCCGAGCACGTTGCCGATCTCGGCGAGGGTGAGGCCCTCGTAGTAGTACAGCGTGACGACGGTCTTCTCCCGCTCGGGCAGCGTGTTGATCGCCCGCGCCAGGAACCGCCGCAGCTCCCTGCCCTCGGCCACCTCCACCGGGTTGTCGGCGGCGGTGTCCTCCAGCGTGTCCATCAGGCTGAGCCGGTCGCCGCCCTCGCCGCCGGCGTGCAGCAACTCCTCCAGGGCGACCACGTTCGCCAGCGACAACTGGCTGAAGACGGCGTGGAGTTCCTCCACCGCGATGCCCATCTCGGCGGCCACCTCGCCCTCGCTGGGCGTGCGCCTGAGCCGCGCCTCCAGCGTGGCGTACGCCCGCTCCACGTTCCGCGCCTTCTGCCGTACCGAGCGCGGGATCCAGTCCAGCGCGCGCAGTTCGTCGATCATCGCGCCCCGGATGCGGGTGATCGCGTACGTCTCGAACTTGATCTCCCGCTCGATGTCGAACTTCTCGATCGCGTCGATCAGTCCGAACACCCCCGACGACACGAAGTCCGCCTGTTCCACATTGGGCGGCAGCCCGACGCTCACCCGTCCCGCGACGTACTTCACGAGCGGCGAGTAGTGCAGGATCAGCTGCTCACGCAGCCGCTCGTCGCCCGTCGTCTTGTACGACCGCCACAGCTCGTCGAGCGTCGAGGGAGCGGGCGGCCGGACGCTGCCACCGTCGCGGGCGGCTGGGGGGATCGCCGCCCGGTCGGACCCGGAGGTGTGCTGGGGCATTCGTCGCCTTGTGCCGTTCTGCCGTGAAGTGGGGTTGCCTGGGTGAGCTGTCGGACTGATGTCGAGTTACCGGTCTGTCTGCCGGTCTGTGCCGGAATCCCCGTGAGCGTAGCGTGACTGGAGTGTCGCGGTGTGCGAAGGGCGGGGCTCGGACCGGGCACGGACGCGTTCGACGGGGTGCCGGAACGGGGCACTCCGATCGCTCTGCGTGATCATCGGAATGCGCCAACTGCGGGAATTCCCAAGGGTGTCGGGGTTCCCCCGGACGGCCGAACACACTCGGTCAGCGGCGCCCCCGATCGGGCCGGACCGAGATCATCGCCTGGCGTGTCAACTTCCAGCCGTCGCTGTGTCGTTCGACGTAACCAAGTGCTCGGAGTTCGTACAGTCTCGCGATCGCGTCGTCCTCCGTGGTCTGCGCACCGCGCGCGATCTCCCGTGGCGGTGCCGCCCTGTTGCCGGGCAGTGCGGCGAGGATCCGCCGGGCGGCAGGCTCCAACAGGTCGCGCGGGAGCACCGGTCCGCGTCGGTCCGGGGCCAGTTCGCCGATGTCGCCGACCAGTTCGACGATTTCCGCGGCGTCGGTGACCAGCACCGCGTCCCCGCGCAGGAGTTCGTGCACTCCGGCGGACAGCGCGCTCGTGGCCGGCCCGGGCACCCCTATCGTGTGGCGCCCCAACCGCTGCGCGGCCCGCGCCGTGACGAGCGACCCGCTCCGGTACGCGGCCTCGACGACCACGGTGCCCCGCGTGAGCGCCGCGATCACCCTGTTCCGGAGGATGAACCTGCTCGGCGTCGGATGCTCACCGGGCGGCAACTCGCCCACCACGAGCCCCTGTTCGGCGATCCTGCGGATCAACTCGGCGTGCCCGCGCGGGTAGGGCCGGTCGACACCGCAGGCGAGTACGGCGACGGTGACGCCGGTCGCGCCGAGGGCGCCGCGATGAGCGGCACCGTCGACTCCGTAGGCGCCGCCGGACACGACCACCCAGCCGTGTTCGGCCAGTCCGGCGGCGAGGGTGGCGGCCATGTGCGCGCCGTACTCGGTGCAGGCGCGGGCGCCGACGACGGCGACCGACTTGAGGGCCCACGTCCGCAGGTTGGGCCGCCCGCGCACCCACAGTCCGATGGGCCGCGCGTCCCCGAGATCGTCGAGCTGAGCGGGCCACTCGACGTCACCGGGACACACGAACCGGACGCCCGCGTCCTGCGCGACGGCCAAGTCCCGCCCAGGCTCGACCAGTCCGGCCCGCGCGCACAGCCCGGCCCACCGCTTGTCGGTCACCCCGACGAGCTGCGGCCCGCCGTTCCCGAGCCGCCGGGCGACCTCCACGGCCCCGAGCTCCCGGACCCACCGGCCGGCGACCTCGTCACCGGGTTCGACGACCCGGGCGAGGAAGACACGGGCAAGCAGATCGTCGCCCGTGCCATGAGCCCCGCCCGCGTCACGAATCCCGCCCGCGTCACGAATCCCGCCCGCGTCACGAATCCCGGTCGGGTCTTGAGCCCGGGTCGGGCCATCGGTCCGGGTCCGGTCATGGGCCTCGCCCGCGTCATGGGTCCGGGTCCGGTCATGGGCCCCGCCCGCGTCATCGATCCCGGCCCGATCACGACTCCCAGCCCAACCATCGACCCCGGTCCGGTCCTTGGCCCCGCCCGTGCCTTCGGCCCGGGTCATGTCATCGCCCCGATGGCCATCGGTACGCCTCGCGGTACGCCCGTGCGCAGTTGGAGCGCGAGGGCGACATCGGTCGCACCGGGCCGGTCATGGCCGACGAGGTCCGCGACCGTCCAGGCGACGCGCAGCACCCGGTCGAGCCCGCGCGCGGTGAGCGCACCGCGCTCCAGACTTCGCTCGGCCTCGTCCATCGCCCCGCGCTCGGCGTGCCAGCGGCTGCGCAGTTCGCGGCCGGGCACCTCGCTGTTGGTGCGCCAGGGCGTGTCCGCGAGCCGCGCCGCCGCCCGCTCCCTGGCCGCCCGCACCCGGTCCGCGACCGTCGCCGTGGACTCGCCCCGCGAGCCGCGCCCGGTGAGCTGGTCCCGGGTGACGCGGTCCACCTCCACCCGCAGGTCCACCCGGTCGAGCAGCGGCCCGGAGAGCCTGGCCTGGTACCTCCGGATCGACATCGGCGCGCACTCGCACAGGTCGTCGGTCTGCGAGAAACGGCCGCACGGACAGGGGTTGGCCGCGAGGACCATCAGGAACCTCGCCGGGAACCGGACCACGCCCGCACTGCGGGCGATCACCACATGCCCGGCCTCCAGCGGCTGCCGTAGCGCATCGAGGGCCTGGCCGCTGAACTCCGGGGTCTCGTCAAGAAACAGAACCCCTCGATGGGACAGCGACACGGCACCGGGCCGCGCGATCCCCTGGCCGCCCCCGACGAGGGCCTGCATCGTGGCCGAGTGGTGCGGGGCGCAGTAGGGAGCGACGTCGATCAGGGGTTTGCCCGGGGGCAGCAGGCCCGCCACCGAGTGCACCGCCGTGACTTCCAGCGACTCCTGCCGACCGAGCCGGGGAAGGACCGCGGGCAGCCGCTCCGCGAGCATCGTCTTCCCGGCCCCCGGCGGGCCTTCGAGGAACAGATGATGGCCGCCGGCCGCCGAGACCTCCACCGCCGTCCGCGCCGAGAACTGGCCGACGACATCGGCGAGATCATGCCCCGGGTCGTGCTGGGACGCGCCCACGCTGTGCATCCCCGTGGCAGCCCCCGTACCGGGCATGCGCAGCCCGGCGAGCAACGGGTCCGGGCGCCCCAACTCGTCCGGCTCCTCGTCGGGCACGGGTTCGTCGGCGAGGACGGCGATCAGCTGTCGCAGTGTGCGGACGCCCAGCACGGAGACGCCGGGTACGAGCGACGCCTCGGCGGCGGCGCATTCCGGCACGACGACCTGTTCGTATCCGGAGTCCGCGGCGGCCAGCACCGCGGGCAGGATGCCCCGGACCGGCCGGACCCGTCCGTCCAGACCGAGTTCGCCGATCATCACGATGTCGGCGAGCACACGCGGATCGATCCGCTCGGCAGCACCGAGCACGGCCGCCGCCACGGCGAGGTCGAAGCCGCTGCCGCTCTTCGGTACCGACGCCGGGCTCAGTCCCACGGTCAGTTTCTTCTGCGGCCAGGGAGCGCCCGAGTTGACGACCGCGGCCCGCACCCGGTCCTTGCTCTCCGTCAGGCTCTTGTCGGGCAGCCCCACCAGCGTGAACGCCGCGACCCCGGGTTCGAGGTCGGCCTGGACCTCGACCACCACACCCTCGACGCCCACCAGCGCCACCGAACACGTACGAGCGAACCCCATCTCAGGCCACCCCCCGCGCGTGCTCGACGACCGGCCCGCCGCGCCGGGGCAGGACGACGCCGACCAGGTCGATGCGGACCCCTCCCGGCGGGGCTCCGCCGTGCGTGTGGATCCACCGCTCGGCGAGGCCGCGTAGGCGCTCCGCCTTCTCGGGTGTGACGGCGGCCATCGGGTGCTCGAAGGCACCGGTCCGCCGTGTCTTGACCTCGCAGACCACCAGGACGTCGCCGTCCCGCGCCACGATGTCGATCTCGCCGGTCCTGCCACAGCGCCAGTTGCGCTCCAGGACCGTCATCCCGGCCAAGGCCAGCCGTCGTGCGGCCAGCGTCTCGCCGTACCTGCCGAGTGCACTGCGTGCGTTCATGTCGGCACCACCTCCGGCTCCAACCGTCACGCGGAACGGCCCACCAAGTGGATCTTGGTGGGCCGTTCAGTGATTGTGGAGAACTCCGTCACCCACACGAGTGAGAGCCACCGTGTGGATCCCCGCCGTCACCCGCCCGGCAGCTCCAGGTCGCTCTTGTTCAGCTCCTCGATGTTCACGTCCTTGAACGTGAGTACGCGGACCTGTTTGACGAAACGAGCCGGTCGATACATGTCCCACACCCAGGCATCCGCCATGGACACCTCGAAGAACACCTCGCCCTGGACCGAGTGCACCTGCATCTCGTAGTCGTTGGTGAGGTAGAAGCGCCGTTCGGTCTCGATCACATATTTGAACAGACCGACGACATCGCGGTACTCCCGGTAGAGCTTCAGCTCCATCTCGGTCTCGTACTTTTCGAGGTCCTCGGCGCTCATGGCATGTTCCCCTTCACCCGTGCGATCCCACCATTGTGCGCCAGTCCCGTAAGCCCCTAGACGATTTCGGTGTCGAGGGTCACGGGCCCGGCCGGGGGACCTTCGTCGAGCAGCCTGCGGAGCAGCTCGGCGAGTCTGGTCGGATACACCGTCTCATGCGCCCGGTCCAGTTCCCGGCACGTCCACCAACGCGCTCCGGAGACGCTGCGCCGCTCCAGCTCGGTGAGGGCCGTGGCGCCGGGCACGCCCTCGGCCGTGGCGGACGTCCTGGCCAGGTAGTACCACTCGTCCTGGTCCCAGCGGCGGCCCGCGAACGGGAAGGAACACGTCCGGGTCCACAGCACCGGGCCGAGCTCGACCTGGGTGATGCCGGTCTCCTCCGCGAGTTCCCGTAGGGCCGCCTCCTCGTGGGTCTCGTCGCCCTCCAGGCCGCCGCCCGGCGTGAACCACCAGTCGTCGGACGGATCGTCCGGCTCATGGCCGTGGAGCAGCAGGATGCGGTCCTGCGGGTCGAGGAGGATCACCCGGGCGACCTTGCGCAGACCGCCCTCGTACGAGTCGCCGTACGCGCCCTCCTCGGTGGCCTCAGCGGGCACCGGCGGGCTCCGTCCGGGTGCGGGCGCGGCGGCCGGCCGCCAGCTTGGCGATCGGGCCGTAGGCACCGCCGCCGAGGACGAGGACCGCGCCCGCGACGATGACGGCGAGGATCGTGCCCAGCGGGCCGGGGTGGGAGAGGCTGCCGAGCGGTTCGAAGCCGGTGGGACGCTCCAGCATGCCCTTCATGGGCCAGACGACGGCGTCGACGCGGGCGCTCACGGCGCTGCTCGCGACGGTGCCTCCGGCGACGTCCGTGAGGTGGGCGCTGGAGTCCAGGGAACCCTGGCGTTCGTCGCCGAGGAGGAACAGGCGGCCCTTGGGGACCTTCACCGCGGGGATCGTCTTGTCCTCGGCCGCGCCGCCCTTGAGGTAGTCCTCGGCGATCTGCTTGCCGTTGACGACCAGTTTGCCGTTCGTGCAGCAGGAGACGGTGTCGCCGCCGACGGCGACCACGCGCTTGACCACGGGCGCGTTCGTCACCCAGGTCTTGTCGGTGAAGACCACGACGTCGCCGCGGTGCACCTCGTCGCCGTCGACGCGCTGGGCCAGCACCCGGTCGCCCGCGTCGATCGTCGGCGTCATCGAACTGGTCGGCACCGTGTACGGCCGGTAGACGACCGCTCCCCAGCCGAAGCCCCCGAGGAACAGCACAAGGCCCAGCGCGACGGCCAGTCCGGACAGTCTCTGTCCGGTCCGGCTGCCCACCGGGCCCTTGCCTGTGCCACCGCCGGTACGCGGGGCCGTACGTGTTGCGCTCTCGCCACCCATGGGTCCGCACCCTACCCGGCGGTACCGAGGGTGGTCAGCCCTTCCTCCGGGACCAAGGTCACAAGCTCTACAAGGCCTTTACTCGTCCTTGCCCGACCGCTTGCGGCGCCACAGCACCAACGGCAGGACACCGACGAGGGCGAGGCCCTGCGGAGCGGCCGTCAGGAGGCGGGAGGCCGAGGCCTGGGTGTTGATGCCCGCCTGGTCGAAGGTGTCCGGGATCGGCAGCGTGCCCCAGCGGTTGATGGGCCAGGCCTTGACGATCGCACGGCCGACGACGTCCTTCACCGGGACCATGCCGTGGTGCTTGTCGGACTGGTTGTAGCGCGAGTCCCGCGAGTTCTGCCGGTGGTCGCCCATCACCCAGATGTCGCCCTTGGGGACCTTGACGGTGAACTGGCCGCCCTGGTCGTCGTTGGTGCACGGGGTGTTGCCGGGGTAGACGTACGGCTCGTTCAGCGCCTTGCCGTTGACCGTCAGCGGGCCGGTGCCGCTGCAGGAGATGGTGTCGCCGCCGACGCCGATGACCCGCTTGATGAGGTCCTTCTCCTGGGCGGACGGCATCAGACCGATCCAGCTGAGCACCGTCTGCAGGGCGTTGGGGTCGGCCGCGGGCTCGCCCGCCAGCCAGTCGTCCGGGTCGTGGAAGACGACGACCTCGCCGCGCTCGGGCTCGGAGCCGAACCACGGGGTGAGCTTGTCGACCAGGACACGGTCACCCTGCTGGAGGGTGTTCTGCATCGAGTCGGAGGGGATCGAGAACGCCTGCACCAGGAACGTCTTGATCAGCAGCGCGAGGACCAGCGCGATGACGACCAGGATCGGCAGCTCCTTCCAGAAGGAGCGCGGCTTCCTCGGCTGGGGGGTCGGGTCGCCCGGCCCCTGTTCCTCGGTGCGGGTCGCGTCGCCCGGCGCCGTGCCGTCCTCGTCAGCTCCGGAGTCACTCCCGGAGGTCACGGCGCTGTCCGCAACCGGGGCGGGTGCTTCCACGGGACGTCCGTGGTGCTCCTCGCCGTCGTGTCCGGACCGTGCGCCAACCGCCACATCCCCCACGCCAACTCCTTACTCTGTGCCACCGCCTGCCCCATCCTCGGCGCAGACCCACCACTCCCATAACGAGCGGGAGTTCCGCAGGGCTCGGGAGTTGAACCGATCCGTTCGGATCGACCGGGGCAACCCTATGCGACAGTTCGGGACCGGCGGTCGTCCCCGACACGGAGTTGGAAACCGATGCGAAGGTTTTAGGTTCGTCCAGGCTGGTCCAGTGGCCCATGGGCCAGGCGATCACCTTGGCCCGGCCCACCACCGAACTGAGCGCGACCGTGCCTCCGTAGCTGGTGTTCTGGTGTGCGCGGGAGTCCGCCGAGTTGCCGCGGTGGTCGCCCATCACCCACAACCGCCCCTGGGGGACGGTGATGTCGAACTTCGTTTCGGACGGGGCGTTCCCGGGATACAGGTAGTCGCCCTCGGTCAGGGGGACGCCGTTGACGGTCACCCGCCCTTGCGCGTCACAGCACTTGACGTGGTCGCCGCCGACGCCGATGACCCGCTTGATGAGGTCCTTCTCGTTGTCGGACGGCAGCAGGCCGATGAACTGGAGGCCTTCCTTGACCTGCTTGACCACGATGGGGTCGTTCTTCTTGGTGGTCTGCTCGTCCGCGAGCCAGCCGCCCGGGTCGTGGAAGACGACGACGTCGCCGCGCTTGGGCTCGGAGCCGAACCACGGGGTGAACTTGTCGACCAGGACGCGGTCGCCGATCCGGATCGTCTGCTCCATGGAGCCCGACGGGATCACGAACGCCTGGAGGAGGAAGGTCTTCAGGACGAGGGCTATGAGGACCGCGACTCCGACCAGGAGGGGTATCTCCCGGACCGCGGAGCGCCGTCGGCGCCGCTTGACCTTGCGCTGGAGCTTGCGCCGCTCGGCCCGGCTGCGGCCGGCTCCCCCGGCCGGGGCCAGCGCGCCCGCGCCCGCGCGCCGGAAACCGGTCGGCAGCAGGTTCTCGTTCCCGTAGGAGCCGCCCGGCGGCGTGGCGCCGCGGGGCTTGCCGCGGTTACCCATGGACGCCGTCCGCGGCGGGTACGCGCGCGTAGGCACCGGGTCGGACGAGGTGGGTCCAGTGCCCGGCGGGCCAGACGATCCAGTCGGCTCGGCCGATGACGTCACCAACGGGAATCATGCCTCCGCCCGGGTCACCCAGGTGGTCCCGGGAGTCACTTGAGTCGCCGCGGTGGTCACCGAGGACGAACAGCGTGCCGTGGGGCACGACCACGTCGAAGGCCACGCTGGACGGAGCGTCCCCGGGGTACAGGAACGCCGTCTCGTCGACCGACCGCCCGTTCACCTCGAGCCTCCCCTTGTCGTCGCAGCAGACCACGTGGTCTCCCCCCACACCCACAACGCGCTTGATGTAGTCGGCGTCCCCGAAATAGCCGGTTCCGTCGAACACGACGATGTCGCCGCGCCGCGGATGAGCACCAAAACGGTACGCCAACTTATTTACGAGAACGCGGTCGCCGATCCTCAATCCGGATTCCATGGATCCGCTAGGAATTTGGAATGGCTGCAGCAAGAAGGTGTTGAGCAGCAGCAGAAACACCAGACAGACCAGGGCAGTCAGGGTGATCCGGCCGCCGGGCAGCCACTCGGCGACCCGCGCCACCAACGCGAAACGCGACCGGTCCTCCGGCCCTCCGGTGTCCGAGGTGTTCTCGGAGTCGGAAGGGCGGGAGGAGCGGTCGCGCTCCGTGTGCTGTGCTTCGGTGTCCATCGGAGCCAGATGTTATCCGGCCCCGATATGAACCCCGTATCAAGCTCAGTTGTCGCGCTTCTCCTTGATCTTCGCGGCCTTGCCGCGCAGGTCACGGAGGTAGTACAGCTTCGCGCGACGGACGTCACCACGGGTCACGAGCTCGATCTTCTCGACGATCGGGGTGTGCACCGGGAAGGTGCGCTCGACGCCGACGGAGAACGAGACCTTGCGGACCGTGAAGGTCTCGCGGACACCGGCGCCCTGGCGACGGATGACTACGCCCTTGAACTGCTGCACACGGGAGCGGTTGCCCTCGATGACGCGGACGTGGACGTTGACGGTGTCACCCGGGCGGAAGGCCGGGATGTCGGTGCGCAGGGAGGCGCCGTCGACGATGTCGAGCAGGTGGGACATTTCGTCTGCTTTCTTCATCGATGCCACAGGTCACCGACGGGAGATAGGTGAAGGGAAGGATGCTGTCCGTGTCGGGGCGGGCGTCATGTCCCCCTGTGGCAGGGGCGCACGCCGGACGACGCACAACAGCGACCTATTCTTCCACGCCGTCCGGCCTGCGCCAAAATCGGCCGTACGGCTCCCCCGCCGGGTCCGGTGCCCAGCCCAGGATCGAGAGCATCTCGCGGTCCTTCTTGTCGAAGGTCTTGGGCTCGCAGCGCTCGATCAGGTCCGGGCGGTGGGCGGCCGTTCGCTTGAGCGCCTCGTCGCGCCGCCAGCGGGCGATCTTGCCGTGGTGGCCGCTGAGCAGTACGTCCGGGATCCCCTGGCCGCGCCACTGGGGCGGCTTGGTGTAGATCGGCCCCTCCAGGAGGTTGGCCATGGCCCCGGGCGCGAAGGAGTCGTCGCGGTGGGACTCGGCGTTGCCCAGGACACCCGGCAGCAGCCGTGCCACGGCCTCCGTGACGACCAGGACGGCCGCCTCCCCGCCGGCGAGCACGTAGTCGCCGATGGACACCTCGTAGACGGGCATCCGGGTCGCGTACTCGTCGATGACCCGCCGGTCGATGCCTTCGTAGCGGGCGGGCGTGAAGACCAGCCAGGGCCGCTCGGAGAGCTCTACGGCGAGTTCCTGCGTGAAGGGCCGGCCGCTGGGCGTGGGCACGATGAGCGCGGGCGCACCGGAGCCCGTCTCGTAGCCGTCGGCCAGGACGGAGTCCAGGGCGTCGCCCCAGGGCTCGGTCTTCATGACCATGCCGGGGCCGCCGCCGTAGGGGGTGTCGTCGACCGTGTTGTGGCGGTCGTACGTCCAGGAGCGCAGATCATGCACGTGCACGTTCAGCTGTCCACGCGCGCGTGCCTTGCCGACGAGGGAGACGTTCAGCGGTTCGAGGTACTCGGGGAAGATCGTGACGACGTCGAGCCTCATGCGTCGGCGTCCTCGGAAGAGTCTTCCTCCGAAAGGTCTTCCTCCGAAGAGTCGCCCTTGGAGGACACGATCTCCGCCTGGTCGTCGATCAGCCCGGGCGGCGGGTCGATGACCGCGCGCTGCTCCTCCAGGTCGATCTCGGTGACGATCGACTCGACGAACGGGATCATCACCTCGCTGCCGTCGGGACGCTCCACGATGAAGAGGTCCTGGGAGGGCAGGTGCGAGATCTCGGTGATCCGGCCGATCTCCTCACCGTCCTTGGTGACGACGTCGAGGTCCATCAGCTGGTGGTCGTAGTACTCGTCCTCCTCCTCGGGCAACTCCTCGGGATCGACCTCGGCGATCAGGAGGGTGTTGCGCAGGGCCTCGGCGCCGGTGCGGTCGCGTACGCCCTCGAAGCGCAGGATGAGGCGGCCGCTGTGGACGCGGCCCGTCTCGATGGTGAGCGGTCCCGTCGGGGCGGGGTCCGTGAACAGGACGGCGCCGGGGGCGAGTCTGAGCTCGGGCTCGTCGGTGCGTACCTCGACGGTGACCTCGCCCTTGATGCCATGGGCACGGCCGATCCGTGCGACTACCAGTTGCACGTGTCCACATCTCCTGTTTCATGCAGATCGGGCCGGGGACGGCCAGTGGCCCTCCCCGGCCCGAGCCGGTGTGCGATAAGCGTCAGCGGACGTGGTCCACGTCGACAAGGTCGACGCGGACACCTCGGCCGCCGATGGCGCCCACGACGGTGCGCAGAGCGCGAGCGGTGCGGCCGTTGCGGCCGATCACCTTGCCGAGGTCGTCGGGGTGCACCCGGACCTCCAGCACGCGCCCGCGACGCAGGTCGCGCGAGGCGACCTGCACATCGTCAGGGTTGTCGACGATGCCCTTCACGAGGTGCTCGAGAGCCTCCTCGAGCATGCTCAGGCCTCGGTCGACTCGGACTCGGCCGCAGCCTCGTCCTTCTTGTCAGCCTTCTTCTTCTGGGTGATCGCCTCACCCTTGCTCGTGTCGTCGCCACCGAGGGCGTCGAACACGGGACGCGCGGCCTTCGGCGCGGCCACGAGCAGCGGAGCCGGGGCCGGCAGGCCCTTGAACTTCTGCCAGTCGCCGGTGAGCTTCAGGATGGCGAGCACGGGCTCGGTCGGCTGCGCGCCGACACTCAGCCAGTACTGCGCGCGGTCGGTGTCGACCTCGATGCGCGAGGGGTTCTGCACCGGGTGGTACAGACCGATCTCCTCGATGGCCCGGCCATCACGGCGGGTACGGGAGTCGGCGACGACGATGCGGTAGTGAGGCGAACGGATCTTGCCCAGACGCTTCAGCTTGATCTTGACTGCCACGGGAGTGGGTTCTCCTGGTTTTGACGTGGTTGGGCACGGCGAGATGGCCGCGTGGGGTTGCGGTACCCGAGTGCCCGATGGACGCGTCAGCCGGAGGCGAGAGGGTTCCTGTGCGGCTGTCGAGTACAGCTAGCCATTGTGCCACACCCTGGCGGCCGGCCCGACCGGGGAGCATGCCCCCGCATGCCCCCGCCCATGCCGAAGCGACACCCGGCGCCGGGAGGTGACCGGCGCGGGTGTGCGCAACCCGGCCTGCGGGATGCGGCTGCCACGAGCAGCCGCGTCCTCAGGCCGCGCCCACGACCTCCGGGATGCGGAAGGGCTTGCCGCAGCCCCCGCACACGATCGGCGCCTGGGCCAGCACCGACGGGACGACCCGTACGTTACGACCGCAGTCGCACACCGCCTTGACGCGGACGCCGCCACCGGACGAGCCGTGACGGGCGGCCGGGCCGCGGAAGGTACGGGAGGTGTCGGCCGAGGTGGCGACGGTGTGGGCCTTGAGCGCGCGCTGGAGGCGCTCGATCGTCGGCCGGTAGCGCCGCTTGGCCTCGGGGTTGAGCTGGACCAGCGAGAAACCGCTGCTGGGATGCGGTTCGTCGGGGTGGTCCAGGCCCAGCTCCTCGGCGATCGCGAGGAATCTGCGGTTGTGGTAGCGGCCGGCGCGGGACGTGTCACGCACTCCACGCGAAGCGGCGATGCCATGGACTGCCTCATGCAGCAGTCGCTCGAAGGAGAGCTCGTGTCCGCAGGCGGACGACGACTCTCCGATCAGGGACTCGGGCGCGGCCAGATCGGGCAGTTCGGGGTGGTACCGCTGAATGTCGGCCCACGCCTCTGCCAGCTCTGCGGCGAGAACAGGTGGTGTCTGTGTCGTGCTCACGTAATGACAACGAGCCGGAGTGCCCCTGTGTTCCGATTCCGGGGCATCCCAAATAATTTGCACGTACCCGTCAGTTGCCGCTGATGCGTCCGGAGGAGGGCGGGTGCGCTGATCTGCGGAGAAGCCTCGCAGCTCAGCACAAGGTGGTGCGTAGGCCCACGTACGACCCGGCGCGTAGACGCTGTCCACGCGCCGGGGGAGCTGATGTCCGCCGTTGCGCAAGGGGCGTTTCGGTCGCTCTCCCGCCCGAGCCCGCCGCTTCAGTAGGCGCGCGCGACGATCGCGACGTTACCGGGTGCCGTGTCGGCGTCCGGTACCGACCCGTCCTCGGCGACCAGACACCGTACGGTCACCGCGTGCTCGGCCAGCTCGGCCTCGCCTTCTTCACCGAGGGTCGCCCACGGGATGCGCGCCCAGCCGCCCGCGGTGGCGGCCTCGACGGCCTCCGCGATCGTCGACACCTCGGAGGTCCGCGACTCGCGCCGCTCGCGGGACTGCCTCAGCAGCAGCGCCTGATCCTCCTCCAGGACTACGGGAAGCAGCTCTACGAGGGAGTCGATCGCCACCGGCTCCTTGCCGCCCGGGATGCGGCGGGCCAGCATCGCCGTGCCGTTCTCCAGGTCACGGGGTCCGACCTCGATCCGTACGGGTACGCCCTTCAGCTCCCAGTCGACGGCCCGGCGCCCGAAGGGGATGTCCGTGCGGTCGTCGACGCGGACGCGGACGCCCGCCGCCTTCAGCCGGGCCCCGATCTCGCGGACCTTGGCCAGAACCGCCTCGTCGCCCTTGATCGCGAGGACGACGACCTGGATCTGCGCCAGTCGCGGCGGCACCCGGAGTCCGTCGTCGTCGCCGTGCATCATCACCAGGGCGCCGATCATCCGCGTGGTGGAGCCCCAGGAGGTCTGCCAGACGAGTTCCTGCTTGCCTTCCTTCGACAGGTACCGCGTGTTGAAGGCCTTCGCGAAGTTCTGGCCCAGCTCGTGACTGGTCGCCATCTGCAGCGCCTTGCCGTCGCCCATCATCCCTTCCAGGGTGAGGGTGTTGATCGCGCCCGCGAACCGCTCCTTGACCGTCTTGCGGCCCGGTACGACGTCCATCGCGAGGACGTTGACCATGAAGTCCTCGTACACCTGACGGTGGATGTGCGCGGCGAAGTCGCGCGCCTCCTCGTAGGTCGCGTGCGCGGTGTGTCCCTCCTGCCAGAGGAACTCGCTGGTGCGGAGGAAGAGCCTGGGCCGCAGTTCCCAACGGACCACGTTCGCCCACTGGTTGATCAGCAGGGGCAGGTCGCGGTAGCTCTGCACCCACTTCGAGAAGTACTCGTTGATGATCATCTCGGAGGTGGGCCGGACGACCGCGGGCTCCTCCAACTCCTTGCCGCCGCCGTGCGTGACCACGGCCAACTCGGGCGCGAAGCCCTCGACATGGTCGGCCTCGCGGGCTAGGTAGGACTGCGGGATCAGCAGCGGGAAGTACGCGTTCTCGGTGCCCGTCTCCTTGATGCGGGCGTCCATCTCGGCCTGCATCCGCTCCCAGAGGCCGTACCCGTACGGTCGGATGACCATGGAGCCGCGCACCGGGCCGTTGTCGGCCAGTTCGGCCTTGCTGATCAGATCCTGGTACCAGCGCGGGAAATCGTCCGCCCTGGGAGTGAGTACGGGTGCCTTAGCCATGGCGCGATGGTACGGGCCCACGTTGCCGTCATGTGAATTCTCGCCACTCCCACAGGGAAGCCACAAGCCGGGCCCCACAACCCCTGGACGCCGTAGCGCGTGCGGAGTTTGCTGGCATACGGGGGAAGTGCGGGCGCACATCACGGGGGCCTCGGAAACGGGCACGGCCACATCTCTCGGCGGATTGGGGCGCTTTCCATGACACCTACGCTCGTGCGGCAGTACCTGCCTCATGCGGGGCCAGCGCCCCGCGTGGACCTGGGTGCACGCGCGCGTGACTGGTCCGAGATCCAGGAGCGGATGCTGGTGCCGCTCTACGAAGCGGTCTACGAGCGACTGGAAGTGGGACCCGGCACCCGGCTGCTCGGCCTCGGCTGCGGTTCCGGGCTGGCCCTGCTGATGGCGGCCTCCAGAAGCGCGACGGTCACCGGTGTCGAGCGCTCCTCCCCCGAACGGCTGACGCTCGCCCGTGAGCGACTGCTGCCGGCCGTCTGGTCCCCACGCGCGCGTGCGCAGACCCGGCTCGTCTACGGCTCCCCCAGGGACGCGGCCGACGCGGAGACGCCCGCGTACACCCTGGTGACCGCCTTCGAGCCCATCGGGTGTCTCGCGGGCGACTCGGAGGGCCTCGGCGACGTGCTCGCCGCCGCGACACCGCTCGCCGCGCGCGGGACGCCCGTGGTGCTGGCGGGCTGGGGTCCGCCGGAGCGGTGCGCGACCGCGTCCGTGCTGCGGGTGGCCACCAGGCTGGCGGACCCGCTGCGCGGCACGGGCAGTCCGCGCCCGGTCCTGCGCGACGACCTGGAGGAGGTCGCCCACCGCGCGGGCCTCAGGCCGGACGGCTCGGGCCGGGTCGCCTGCCCCTTCGGGTACGCCGACGTCGAGAGTGCCGTACGGGGGCTGCTGTCGACGGGGCTCTTCGACGCGGCGATCGTCGCGACGGACCAGGCGCAGGTGGACAAGGAGTTGGCGGAGGCGTTGCATCCGTATCGACGGCAGGACGGCACGGTGTGGATGCCGAACGTGTTCCGGTATCTGATCGCGCGTACGGCCTGAGGACGACTCGTCGCGCGTCCGACCTGAGGACGACTACGGCTCTTCCTTGAAGAGGCGCGTGACGCCCGCGATGCGGTACGCGTCCGTCTCCTCCAGGGTCTCGTTCTCCAGGAGGGCCGCCGCGAGCGCGTCCAACTGGTCGCGGTGGTCGCCGAGTTTGTGGATGGCCTCGTCGTAGCACTCGTCGACGATGCGGCGCATCTCGTCGTCGATCACGTCCAGGGTCTGGGGCGCGGCGGAGAGGCCGTAGGCCTGCTGGGCGTCGCTGGGGAGGGCGGAGAGGCGGCCGACGCGCTCGCTCATGCCCCAGCGGGCGACCATCCCGCGCGCGATGTTGGTGACCTGTTCGAGGTCGTTCTCGGCACCGGTGGTGATCACGCCGTAGACGACCTGTTCCGCGGCCATGCCGCCGAGGGCGCCGATGATGCGGCCGCGCAGGTACTCCTCGGTGTAGGCGTACTTGTCGGCGTCCGGCGTCGAGAGCGTGACGCCGAGGGCCCTGCCGCGCGGGACGATGGTGATCTTGCGGACCGGGTCGGCGCCGGGCTGGAGCATGCCCAGGAGGGCGTGGCCGCTCTCGTGGTAGGCGGTGCGGCGGCGTTCCTCCTCGGGCATCACCAGCGGGCGTTCGGCGCCCAGTTGGACCTTCTCCAGGGCTTCCGAGAGGTCGGTCTGGGTGACCTGGTCCTGCTTGCGTTTGACGGCGAGGAGGGCGGCCTCGTTGGCGAGGTTGGCGAGTTCGGCGCCGGTCATGCCCGGGGTCGTGCGGGCGACCTGGGCGAGGTTCACGTCCTTCGCGAGCGGGATCTCGCGGGTGTGGATCTCCAGGATCGCCTTGCGGCCACCCCGGTCGGGCGGGGAGACCACGACCACCCGGTCGAAGCGGCCGGGGCGGGTGAGGGCCGGGTCCAGGACGTCGGCGCGGTTCGTCGCCGCGATCACGATGACGCCCTCGGAGCCCGAGAAGCCGTCCATCTCGGTGAGGATCTGGTTCAGGGTCTGCTCGCGCTCGTCGTGACCGCCCATGCCGCTGCCGCCGCCGCGGGCCCGGCCGATGGTGTCGATCTCGTCGATGAAGATGATCGAGGGGGCCACCTTGCGGGCCTCCGCGAACAGTTCACGCACGCGTGAGGCACCGACACCGACGATCATCTCGATGAACTCGGAGGCCGACGCCGAGAAGAACGGCACCCCGGCCTCCCCCGCGACCGCCCGCGCGAGCAGCGTCTTTCCGGTGCCGGGCGGGCCCGAGAGCAGCACGCCCCGGGGCATCTTGGCGCCCATCTTGCGGTACGCGTCCGGGTTCTTGAGGAAGTCGACGACGTCGTTCAGCTCGCCCTCGACCTCGTCGATGCCGGCGACGTCCTCGAAGGTCGTGCGCTGCTTGCCCGGCTCCAGCTCGACCGGCTTGGGCGGGGCCTTGCGGCCGAGCATGCCGCCCGCGCCGCCGAGCCCCGAGCTCATCCGCCGCGCGATGAAGAGCCACAGGACCACCAGGAGCAGCATCGGGGCCAGCGAGATCAGCAGATTGGCCAGAAAGCTCCGGTGCTGTACGACGGGTTCCGCCGTGACGGTGACGTTGTGCTTGGTCAGGTCCTCCCAGAGCTGGTCGTCCGCGAAGGTCGGCCGCTCGGTGTCGAACTTGGTGTACTTGCCGTCGCCGTCGGGGTTGTCCTGGCCCTTCTTGAGCTGGCCCTGGATCGCGTTGCCCTTGGCGTAGATCTTGGTGACGTTGCCCGCGTCGACCTGCTTGCTGAACTCCGTGTACGAGATCGTCGGTTCGTCGCCCTCGTTGAAGAACGACAGGATGAGGTTCGCGACCAGGTACACGACCAGCGCGGTGAGGATCAGGCTCCACCAGCCGCCGCGCATCTTCCTCCCGCCCGGCGACGGCTTCGGGGGCTCGTCGGGGGTGCCCTCGGTACGCCAGGGCTGGTCGGGAGACTTGCGCGGCGGCGCGGGGTTGGTCATATCGGGACGTTACGACACGGACCAGGCGTCGGCACGCCCAGCATGCGCCGAGGGCGCCCTTCCGGAGAAGGGCGCCCTCGGCGACGTAGAAGACGGGCTGTCAGGCCATGAGCCCTGTGCGGCTCAGCCCATGAACTTCTTGAACTCGTCCGGCAGCTCGAAGTCCTTGCCGCCCTGCTCGGGCAGTCCGAACGCGTTGCCGCCCTGGGCCGCACCCGCCTCGCGGCGCTGCGCCTCCTCCAGCTCCTGCTGCTTGCGCTTCATCGGGTTGCCGGAGCGCTGCTTGCCCTTGGCCTGCTTGGGCTGCTTCTTGGTGCGGCCGGGGCCGCCACCCATGCCCGGCATCCCCGGCATGCCGGGCATCCCGCCACCCTGAGCCATGCGGGACATCATCTTGCGGGCCTCGAAGAACCGCTCGACCAGGCCCTTCACGGCGCTGACCTCGACGCCGGAGCCCTTGGCGATACGGGCTCGGCGCGAGCCGTTGATGATGGTCGGCTCGGCGCGCTCGGCCGGGGTCATCGACTTGATGATCGCGGCCGTGCGGTCGACGTCCCGCTCGTCCAGGTTGTTGATCTGGTCCTTGATCTGGCCCATGCCGGGGAGCATGCCGAGCAGCTTGCTGATGCTGCCCATCTTCCTGACCTGTTCCATCTGGGACAGGAAGTCGTCGAGGGTGAAGTCCTGGCCCTTCTTGGACGCCAGCTTGGAGGCCATCTTCTCGGCCTCTTCTTGGCTGAACGTCTTCTCCGCCTGCTCGATCAGGGTGAGCAGGTCACCCATGTCGAGGATGCGGGAGGCCATCCGGTCCGGGTGGAAGGCGTCGAAGTCGTCGAGCTTCTCGCCGTTCGACGCGAACATGATCGGCTTGCCGGTGACCGAGGCGATCGACAGGGCCGCACCACCGCGGGCGTCGCCGTCGAGCTTGGAGAGGACCACGCCGTCGAAGCCGACGCCGTCGCGGAAGGACTCGGCGGTGTTGACCGCGTCCTGGCCGATCATCGCGTCGACGACGAACAGGATCTCGTCCGGCGAGACCGCGTCACGGATGTCCGCGGCCTGCTGCATCAACTCCTGGTCGATACCGAGGCGGCCCGCGGTGTCCACGATCACGATGTCGTGGACCTTGGACTTGGCGAACTCGATGGAGTCCTTGGCGACCTTGACCGGGTCGCCCACACCGTTGCCCGGCTCGGGCGCGTAGACCGCGACACCGGCGCGCTCGGCGACGACGCTCAGCTGGTTCACCGCGTTCGGGCGCTGGAGGTCGGCGGCGACGAGCAGCGGCGAGTGCCCCTGGTCCTTGAGCCACTTGCCGAGCTTGCCCGCGAGGGTCGTCTTACCGGCACCCTGGAGACCCGCGAGCATGATCACGGTCGGCGGGTTCTTGGCGAAGCGCAGGCGCCGGGTCTCGCCGCCGAGGATCGTGACGAGTTCCTCGTTGACGATCTTCACGACCTGCTGGGCCGGGTTGTTGAGCGCCCTGTTGAGGTCAGCGCCGAGCGCGCGCTCCTTGACGTTCTTGATGAACGTGCGGACGACCGGAAGCGCCACGTCCGCTTCGAGGAGGGCGATCCGGATCTCGCGCGCGGTGGCGTCGATGTCCGCCTCGCTCAGACGCCCCTTGCCACGCAAATTCTTGAAGGTCGCTGAGAGGCGGTCGGAGAGAGTATCGAACACGGCGGCGTCGGTCCTCGGAGTCGGGGGCAGTGTGAGCGTCTTCCAGGGTATCCGGCCGCGCAAGCGAATCGTCCCCGCCCGCAGGGACGGAAACCCTGGGCGGGATCACGCCCGCAACGTCTCCTCCAGTTTCCGCGCGATCGCCGTGGCCTCCTCGCCCGGCAGGGGCATGCCCTCCCCGCCGGTGACGTAGAAGGCGTCCACCGCGTTCGAGCCCAGGGTGCTGACATGCATGCTTCGCACCCGGACCTTCGCCTCGTCCAACGCCCGCCCGATGCGGTGCAGCAGCCCCGGGGCGTCATGCGCGCGCACTTCGATCACCGTCGCGTGCCGGGAGGCCGCCGCGGCGACCGTCACGCGCGCCGGCGGGGCCACGACACCCCGGCGGCGCGGATACGCGGCGTCGCGCTCCGCGAGGCGCGCGGCGATGTCGAACGACCCGTCCAGGGCGCGTACGAGATCGGCGCGCAGCCTGGCCGCCTGGGGCAGGGAGCCGTACTCGGCGGCGACCCGCCAGTTCAGCAGCAGGATCGAACCCTCCACGCCGTCGGGCAGGTCGAGCGCGCGCAGCTCCGCCGTGCGGACCGTCAGGCGGTGCATCGCCAGGACGCCCGCCACCGCGGGGAGTACGCCCGGCTGGTCGGGGACGGCGATCAGGAGTTCCACGCCGAGGGGTTCGGGGTCGCCGGCGGGCTCGTCCTCGGACGGGGGTTCGGTCTGGGCGCGCAGGGCGAGCACCGGGCCGCCGGTCGCGACGGCCTCGATGGCGAGCCGTTCCTGTTCGGCGGTGGCCGCGCCCGCCTCGGGCTCCTCGGGGGCGTCCCCGGAGAGCACGGCGGCGACCCGCTTCACCAGGTCGGTGACGAGGCCGGCCCGCCAGGACGACCAGGCGGCCGGGCCGGTGGCCAGCGCGTCCGCCTCGGTCAGCGCGTGCAGCAGCTCCAGGGTGCTCGTCGTACCGACCGCCTCGGCGACCGAACGGACCGTCGCCGGGTCCTCCAGGTCGCGCCGGGTGGCGGTCTCGATGAGCAGCAGGTGATGGCGTACGAGCGTGGCGAGCACGGCGACTTCCGCGCGGTCGAAGCCGATGCGGGCGGCCACGTCCTTGGCGATGATCTCGCCGGCCACGGAGTGGTCGCCGGGCCAGCCCTTGCCGATGTCGTGCAGCAGCGCGGCGACCAGCAGGAGGTCGGGGCGGCTGACGCGGCGGGCGAACTCGGAGGCGCGGACGGCGGTTTCGATGAGGTGCCGGTCGACGGTCCAGATGTGCACGGCGTTGCGCTGCGGCCGGCAGCGCACCCGCTCCCAGTCCGGGAGGAGGCGGGTGATCAGCCCCTCCGCCTCCAGCGCCTCCCACACGTCCACCGTGGGCTGCCCGGAACCGAGCAGCGTCACGAGCTGTTCGCGCGCCTCGGCGGGCCAGGGTGTGGGCAACGGGCGCACGGTGGCCGCGAGGCGCCGTACAGCGTGCAGGGAGAGCGGAAGACCGGCCTGCGCGGCGGCTGCGGCGGCGCGCAGCGGGAGGACCGGGTCGCGTTCGGGGCGTGCGGCGCGGGCGAGCACCACCTCGCCGTCCTGTTCCACGACGCCCTCGGCCAGCGGGGAGCGCTCGGCGGCGGGTTTCGCGCCCCCGCCGAGCATGGCGCGCAGCCTCGGCCGCACAGCGCGCGACCGCAGCACGCGCCCCACTTCACGCCAGGTGACATCACTGGCGTACGACACGACGCGTGCCGCTTCGTAGACCTGCCGCAGCAGCGTGTCCGCGTCGAGGAGACCCAGCTCGGCGGCGACCTGGTCCTGCTCCTGGAGCGCGAGCCGGTCGGTCGCGCGCCCGGTGGTGAGGTGCAGGGCGTCGCGTACGTCGAGGAGCCGGCGGCGGGCGTCGGCGAGTCCTTCGCGCGGGGCGTCGGCGAGCCAGGAGGCCGCTACGGCGCGCAGCGCGGTGGCGTCGCGGAGGCCGCCGCGGGCCTCCTTGAGGTCGGGTTCGAGGAGGTACTGCAACTCGCCCTGGCGCTCGGCGCGTTCGGCGCAGAGTTCCTGGAGTTCGGGGAGGCGCTTGGGTGCCTGGTTGCGCCAGTCGGCGAGGACGGCCGTACGCAGTCCGGCGGTCAGGCCGAGGTCGCCCGCGATGTGGCGGGCGTCGAGGAGGCCGAGCTGGACCTTGAGGTCCTCGCCGGCGGTCTTGCGGGCCTCGGCGGGTGTGCGGACGGAGTGGTCGAGGGCGAGGCCGAGGTCCCAGACCGGGTACCAGATGCGGTCGGCGAGCGCGGCGACCGCGCCGGAGTCGCCGCCGTCGTGCAGGAGGAGCAGGTCGAGGTCGCTGCGCGGGGAGAGTTCGCCGCGGCCGTAGCCGCCGACCGCGACCAGGGAGACGCCCTTGAGGGCTTCGGAGCCGGCGGTGAAGAGGCCGGTCAGCCAGTCGTCGGTCAGTTCGGCGAGGGCTGCACGGCGCGGCGGCCCGGACCGCACCCCCTCAGTGAGGAGGCGCAGCCGGGCCGCCGCGTAGCCGCTGGGTCCGGAGTCCTCTGCATCCTTGCGCACGTCCGTACTCGTCACCCAGCGACTCCTGTTCGTTTCTTTTTAGAGCGCGTCCGGTCCGCGCTCGCCGGTCCTGACCCGGACGGCCGTCTCGACCGGGAGGGACCAGACCTTGCCGTCACCGATCTTGCCGGTGCGGGCGGCCTTGACGATGACGTCGATCAGCTGCTCGGCGTCGTCGTCCTCGGCCAGCACCTCGATGCGGATCTTGGGGACCAGGTCGACCGTGTACTCGGCGCCCCGGTAGACCTCGGTGTGTCCCCGCTGACGACCGTAGCCGCTCGCCTCGGTGACCGTCAGACCGTGGACCCCGAAGGCCTGCAGGGCTTCCTTGATCTCGTCGAGCCGGTGGGGCTTCACGACGGCGGTGATGAGCTTCATGCGTCCACCTTCTTCGTCTCCGTGGCAGAGGTGAGCGTGCCGCCGCTGAGGCCGCCACCGGCGCCGCTGAAGTCGTATGCGGTCTCGGCGTGCTCGGCCTGGTCGATGCCGGAGACCTCTTCGTCCTCGGTGACCCGCATGCCGATGGTCTTGTCGAGGAGGAAGGCGAGGATCGCGGAGACGATCAGGGAGTAGAAGAGGACCGCGAAGACACCGGCGCACTGGATCCAGAACTGGTGCATGCCTCCGCCGTAGAAGAGACCCTTCACGTCGGACTGGCCCTTGCCGCTGGCGAAGAGGCCGATCAGCAGGGAGCCGAGGATACCGCCGACCATGTGGACGCCGACGACGTCGAGGGAGTCGTCGAAGCCGAACTTGTACTTCAGGCCGACGGCGGCGGCGCAGCCGACACCGGCGATGGCGCCGACGGCGATCGCGCCCATCGGGGAGACCGCACCACCGGACGGGGTGATGGCGACCAGACCGGCGACGGCACCCGAGGCCGCGCCGAGCGTGGTGAAGGCGCCGTGGCGGATCTTCTCGTAGGCGAGCCAGGCGAGCATGGCGGCGGCGGTGGCGACCTGGGTGTTGACGAACATCAGCGCGCCGACGCCGTCGTCGTTGCCGAGCCACGAACCGGCGTTGAAGCCGAACCAGCCGAACCACAGGAGACCGGCGCCGAGCATGACCAGCGGAAGGCTGTGCGGACGCATGGGGTCACGCTTGAAGCCGACGCGCTTGCCGATGACCAGGATGACGCCGAGGGCGCCGGCACCGGCGTTGATGTGGACCGCGGTACCACCGGCGAAGTCGATCACGCCGAGCTTGTAGGCCCAGCCGTCGGCGCCCCACACCCAGTGGGCGACCGGGACGTAGACGACCGTGAGCCACAGCGCGACGAAGAGCGCCCAGGCCGAGAACTTGACGCGGTCGGCGATGGCACCGCTTATCAGGGCGGGCGTGATGACGGCGAACATCATCTGGAAGACCATGAACACGAAGATCGGGATGGTGTAGCCGTCCCACAGCTCCGTCAGTCCGACGTTGCTCAGGCCCAGCCAGTCGGAGTTGTAGCCGATGAAGCCGTTACTCGAACCGAAGGCGAGCGAGAAGCCGTAGAGAACCCACAGGATGGTGACGATCCCGATGCTGATGAAGCTCATCATCAGCATGTTCAGGGTGCTCTTGACGCGGACCATGCCTCCGTAGAAGAAGGCCAGTCCCGGTGTCATGAGCAGCACCAGGGCAGAACAGATCAGCATGAAGCCTGTGTTCGCGGAGGACAGTTTGGGTGCCTCAGCGGCAAGCGTGATGGCGGCTGATGCCATCGGCGTCTCCTCGTCGGTTGTACGGCCCCGTGCGGGCGAAGCCTGGATGCGGTCCGGTCAAGGCGGGGGGTCCGGTTATGCGCCATGAGATTGGCGCAGCGCGGTTTCCGTCGAAGCCCCTCGATGTTTCGCCGGAGTGACGAAGGCGCCGTGCGTGTTACGCGTCGATGAACCGCCGGATCTCCGGCCGCGCGATCGTTATCGTGGCGCAACCTTTTCCGACGGCGTGAAACCGGCCGCGGCCGGCCTTGCGACGACCTGGCGCGCGGGCGCCGGGGCATGGGGCGCAGACCCTTTCGGCGCTCTCCCGCGGACCGGCCGGGAGTCTCCCGGCGAGGCGGACGATTCCGGCCGTCCCACCGACACCGCGCACCGCCGCGCGGCCGGTCTTTCGAATACGAGTGCCGATGAACAGGACCGGCCGCGGTCGGCCCTCCGATGACCTGGCATGGGGGAGCCGAGTCGGGCGGTTCGGGAGGGCCGGCCGCGGCCGGGGCTAGGGGTGGTCAGACCGCTTCGGCGGTCTCCGGCAGCTCGATCGCGAGCCGGTCGGTGAGGTCGACGACCACGGCCAGTTCACCGAAGTCGCGGACCGCCGTGTCGACGGTCTTTCGGATACGGGTGTTGACGCGCTCGGAGCGCACCTTCTTGGCGACGGTCATCGCCTCGGTCGCCAGCACCGCGCTCTGCTCGGGTTCCCGCTGCAACAGGTGCACGGTGGCCATGCCGATGAGATTGAGTGCGTACGACCGCTGGTGCACGTCGTCCTTGGCGAAGAGGTCCACCGCCCGCTGCATGACGGGCTCGGCCAGCGAGGCGTAGGCGGGGCTGCGGCCGGCGACGTAGGCGAGGTCGCGATAGGAGTGCGAGTTCTCGCCGTACAGCTCGGCCTCGGAGAAGAAACGGATCCAGTCCGGGTCCGGGTCGTCCCAGTCGTGTACGTCCCCGAAGGTGTCCTCGGCCATCCGGACGGCCCGCTTGCACTTGCCGGGCTGCCCCATGTTGGCGTAGGCGCGGGCCTCCATCGCATACAGCATCGACTGGGTCCGCGGACTCGCGCAGTCCCGGCTGCCGTACTGCGCGAGGTGGATCAGCTCCAGCGCGTCGTCGGGCCGGCCGAGGTGGATCATCTGCCGGCTCATGCTGGACAGCACGTACGACCCGAGCGGCTTGTCGCCCGCCTCCTTGGCGGCGTGCAGGGCCAGCACGAAGTACTTCTGCGCGGTGGGCTGAAGCCCCACGTCGTACGACATCCAGCCCGCCAGCTCGGCGAGTTCGGCGGCGACCTTGAACAACTTCCGTGTGGTGGCCTCGGGTTGGGGCTCCTGAAGCAGGTCGGTCACCTCGTGCAGCTGTCCTACGACGGCTTTGCGGCGCAGGCCGCCACCGCACTGGGCGTCCCACTTGCGGAACATCGCCGTGGTGGACTCCAGCAGCTCCAACTCGGGCCTGGAGAGCCGCCCGACGTGCCGGGGGGCGCTCGCGGGCTCGGGCTCCGGCTGGTGGGCGGAGGGGCCGGGGACGAGCCAGCGCTGCATGGGTTCGATGAGGGACGGTCCCGCGGACAGGGCCAGCGAGGCACCGAGGAAGCCGCGCCGGGCCAGCATGAGGTCGCTGCGCGAGAACTCGCTGAGCAGCGCCACCGTCTGCGGGGCGGTCCACGGGAGGTCGACGCCGGACGCGGAGGGCGCCTGGCGGGCCGCGCGCAGACCGAGGTCCTCGACCGAGACGACACAGCCGAAGCGCTCGGAGAACAGCTCCGAGAGGATCCTCGGAATCGGCTCGCGCGGGTTCTCGCCGTCCAGCCAGCGGCGCACGCGCGAGGTGTCCGTCGAGATGTGGTTGGCCCCCAACTGCCGTGCCCTGCGGTTCACTTGACGCGCCAGCTCACCCTTGGACCAGCCGCTGCGCACGAACCACGAGCCGAGCAGCTCATTGGGGCGCTTCTCCGTACTGGTCGCGGTTGTCCCGCTTCCGCCGTTGCCGCCCACTGGAACGCCCCCATCCCTGGAACCACTTGTCGCCGCTGTGCGCCAAGCCCTATCAGAATGCCGGTAAATACGGCTTCCCGTCCCGCACTTGTCACCCTTCGAACGAGATGACGAGTTGCCTCCGGCATACCCACGAGTGCATGTGCCCCGAGGGCTTGTGCACTCAAAGTAATCCTACGATCACCCGTCCAGCCACGGCGATCGCGGAAACGCCACCATTCGCCACCCCTTCGAATGAACCTACGGTTGCCCACGCACGATTCACTTGACATAGGACGACCGGAAGTGGGCGCAGCGGTGCACGCAGGGGCGCGCACCGTCGAGCACACCACCCGAGTCGCTCCCGGACGCTGCCTGGACCACGCGGCGCGGGGCAGGCGTGAACACAGAGTGACGGCACGCATCCGTCTCGTAACCACCGGTGCGTTGGACCCGTTGGAGGGGGCATGGGCTTCACGATCGGCAGCAGCCGGGGTATCCGCGACATCCGGTCCGGCACGCGCCGCCGCGGCCGCGCGTCGGAGTGCACAGCGGTGGCCGAGTTCACCGGCCTCTGGGGCTGGGACGTGGTCGCGGGCGCACGGGCCGCGGGCGGCGCGTGTTCCTGCGGCGACACCAAGTGCCCCACGCCGGGCGCGCATCCGCTGACCTTCGCGCCCGAGGTGCGGGCCGGCGCGACCCTGGACGAAGTGACGGACGCCTGGGCCGAGTTGCCGGGCGCGGCGGTGATGCTCCCCGTCGGCCGCGCGTTCGACGTGATCGAGGTGGCCGAGCCCGCCGGGCGCCGCGCGCTGGCCCGCCTGGAGCGGATGGGCCTCCCGCTCGGCCCGGTCGCGGCGACCCCCGACCACCGCGCCCACTTCTTCGTCGCCCCCGGCGCGGCCGCCGAACTCCCCTCCCTGCTCTACCGCATGGGCTGGGACGACCCCACCTCCCTAGACCTGCGCGGCCTGGGCCCCGGCACCCACATCACCGCCCCGCCCTCCGACCGAGGCGGCCTGGGCCCGGTCCGCTGGCTCCGCTCCCCCGCCCTCGACTCGGCGACAAAGCCCCCGGCGGCAAGGCTGTTGCTGGGCACGCTGGCGTACGTGGCACACCGGTCCCGCGCATAGCCGCAGAACGCCGAAGTGCCCGTCCCCAACGGTGAGTTGGGGACGGGCACTTCTCTGAACGAGGCTGACTGCAGCGCGCCCCACAGGGGCGCGGGGCTGTGACGTTTGCGGCTCCGCCGCGTGGGCGCGACAAGCCCCCATCGGCCCGCGGAAAAAGAACCGCGCAACCCAGGGAACGTCAGTCGCCGATAAGGGCGTCAACAAACGCCTCCGCATCGAACGGCGCCAGATCGTCCGCCCCCTCACCCAGCCCGATCAGCTTCACCGGCACACCCAGTTCACGCTGCACGGCGATCACGATGCCACCCTTGGCCGTACCGTCCAGCTTGGTCAGCACGATGCCCGTGATGTCGACGACCTCGGCGAAGACCCGCGCCTGCACCAGCCCGTTCTGCCCGGTCGTGGCGTCGAGGACGAGCAGCACCTCGTCGAGCGGCGCATGCTTCTCGACGACCCGCTTGACCTTGCCCAGCTCATCCATGAGCCCGGTCTTCGTGTGCAACCGCCCGGCCGTGTCGATGAGGACGACGTCGACCCCCATCTCCTTGCCCTCCTTCACCGCGTCGAACGCGACGGAGGCGGGGTCCCCGGCCTCGGGCCCGCGCACGGTGTGGGCACCGACCCGCTCACCCCAGGTCTGCAACTGGTCGGCGGCGGCGGCCCGGAACGTGTCGGCGGCGCCGAGCACGACGGTCCGCCCGTCGGCCACCAGGACGCGGGCGAGCTTGCCGGTGGTGGTGGTCTTGCCGGTGCCGTTGACCCCGACGACCATCACGATGCCGGGCTTGCGGTCCTCGGGCTCGGTCTTGACCGTGCGGTCGACGTCGGTGCCGACCAGCTTGAGCAACTCCTCGCGCAGCAGGGTGCGCAGCTCCTGCGGGGTGCGGGTGCCGAGCACCTTCACGCGGGCGCGCAGGCCGTCGACCAGTTCCTGGGTGGGGGCCACGCCGACGTCGGCGGTGAGGAGGATGTCCTCGATCTCCTCCCAGGTGTCCTCGTCGAGGTGCTCGCGCGACAGGAGCGTGAGCAGCCCCTTGCCGAGCGCGTTCTGCGAGCGGGAGAGCCGGGAGCGCAGCCGGACGAGCCGTCCGGCGGTCGGCTCGGGAACATCGAGTGCGGCGGGCGGCTCCTCGACTACGACCGGAGCCGAGCCGTCCGGAAGATCCACCTCCTCTATCGTCCGGCGCGCTTCGTCGCGCGGCGTCTCGGCCTCGTCGCCGACGTGCGGCTCGGCCGGCGGGGCGGTGATGTCGGGCACGGAGGTGGGCGGCGGGGGCAGCGGCTTCTTGCGCCGGCTGCCGACGACGAGCCCGCCCAGCGCACCGAGCACGACCACGGCGATGACTACAGCAAGGATGACGGTTTCCATAACCCACCCAGTATCAGCCATGGGTCTCGCCGGGGCCCAGTGCGGGCACGGCCGGGGCGTCGGCGCCCCCTGACCCCGTACCCACCGGAAGGTCCGGACGGTCGCGGTCCCGGGCATGGCCATCTGATGCACCGTCAGCTACCGTCCCCCACCACACACGAAGGGGGACCTCCCATGCCCGTCTCGGTCGTACGCTTCAACCTCGTCGAACCCGGCGCGACCCCCGCCTCGCTGAGCGCCCGCTACCGGGCCGCCCTGGAGATGGCCGCGTACGCCGACGAGCACGGAATCACCACGGTGCAGACGGAGGAGCACCACGGTGTCGCCAACAACTGGCTGCCGTCGCCCTTCGCCTTCGCGGGCGCGGTGTTCGGCGCGACCCGGCACATCGCGGTGACCGTCTCGGCGATCATCGGCCCGCTGCACGACCCGCTGCGGCTGGCCGAGGACATCGCCGTACTGGATCTGCTCAGCGGCGGCCGGCTGGTGACCGTGGCCGGGATCGGTTACCGGCCCGAGGAGTACGCCCAGTTCGACGTGGACTGGAAGCGCCGGGGCAGACTCCAGGACGAGCTGCTGGAGACGGTCCTGAAGGCGTGGTCCGGCGAGGAGTTCGAGTACCGCGGCCGTACGGTACGGGTCACCCCGCGCCCCTTCTCCGACCCGCACCCCCTGCTCCTGGTCGGCGGCTCCTCCAAGGCCGCCGCACGTCGAGCGGCACGGCTCGGCCTGCCGTTCTTCCCCAGCGCGCACCTGCCCGACCTGGAGGCGTACTACAAGGACCGGCTCGTCGAGTACGGCACCGAGGGCTGGACCATGATGCCGGGGGCCGAGACCCCGCTGCTGCACATCGCCGAGGACCCGGACCGGGCCTGGGCCGAGTACGGGGCGCACTTCCTGCACGAGGCGCGGACGTACGCCTCCTGGCAGTCCGGGGACATCCGCTCGGCGGTGAAGTCGGGGGCCACGACCGTGGCGGAGCTGCGCGCGGAGGGCGTCTACCGCATCCTCACGCCGGACGAGTGCGTGGCTCTGGGCCTCGACAACCTCGTACTGCATCCGCTGTCGGGCGGGATGCCGGTGGACGAGGGATGGCGCAGCCTGCGGCTGTTCGCGGAGCGGGTGCTGCCGCGGCTCGGGGAGTGACCCCGATCCGGAGAGTGACCTTTACCCGCAACCGGTGGACCGGCCGGTCGACCGGTGGTCCACTGCGGTCATGACCTTGGCTGTGGATGTGTTCCTGCGTGACGCGGACGGCCAGTGGAACGTGCTCGACGTTCCGGAGGGCTGCAACGACTCGGCCGGCTTCGAGAACTGGCGCGAGACCGTCTGGGGTTCGGCGCCCGTGCGCTCGCTGGGCTGCGTGTACCTTCCCGTGCTGGCCTCCAGCGACCTGTACGTCGAGGCCTCGGACGTACCGGACTTCCTGCGCGAGCTCGCGCTGCTGCGGGCGCACCTCGCCGCCGTCGCCGCGGCGGTCGGCGAGCGTCCCGACCTCGTCGAGAGCCGCCTGGACAACATCGAGGCCGCCGCCCGGCGGGCCCGGGACATCGGCGGCGGCGTCCTCATCTGGTGAGTCCGGTGAATCCGCCGACGTACGGCGGAGGGGTTTCGGGGAGACGGGCGGCGGGGGATTGAGCCCGTCTCCCCGAGTTCATGGGACCCAGGTTCACGGGTCCCGGTTCTTGGGGGCTGGTCAGCCCATGTCCTCCAGCTTCTTGCCCTTCGTCTCCTTCACGAACTTCAGGACGAACGGGATGGAGAGCGCGGCGAAGACCGTGTAGATCACGTAGGTCGCGGAGAGGTTCCAGTCGGCCAGCGACGGGAAGCTCGCGGTGATGGCCCAGTTGGCGATCCACTGCGCGGAGGCGGCGACACCGAGGGCGGCGGCGCGGATCCTGTTCGGGAACATCTCGCCGAGGAAGACCCAGACGACGACACCCCAGGACAGGGCGAAGAACAGGACGAAGACGTGGGCCGCGACCAGCGCGGTCCAGCCCTGCGCGGACGGCAGCTTGCCGTCGACGAGGTGGTAGGAGAAGGCCCAGGCCTCCAGCGCGAGACCGACGACCATGCCGACCGAGCCGATGAGGGCCAGTGGCCTACGGCCGATGCGGTCCACGAAGATCATGGCGATCACGGTGCCGATGATGTTCACGATCGACGTCGTGAAGGAGTAGAAGAACGACTCCGTGGGGTCGACGCCGACGGACTGCCACAGCGTCGAGGAGTAGTAGAACGCGACGTTGATGCCGACGAGCTGCTGGAAGGCCGAGAGGCCGATGCCGACCCAGACGATCGGCTTGAAGAAGAAGCCGCCGCCGCCGAGCAGGTCCTTGAAGGTCGACTTGTGCTCGCTCTTCATCGCGTGCTCGATCTCGGCGACGCGGCCGTCCAGGTCGATGTCGTCGCCCTCGACCTCACGCAGCACCTCATGGGCGCGGTCCAGCTTGCCCACGGAGATCAGGAAGCGCGGGGACTCGGGGATGGCGAAGGAGAGCAGGCCGTAGAGGACGGCCGGGATCACCATGACGCCGAGCATGACCTGCCAGGCCTCGATGCCCATGAGCTTGCCGCGCTGGTCGCCGCCGGCGGCGTTCAGCAGGGCCCAGTTGACGAGCTGCGAGATCGCGATGCCGATGACGATCGCGGCCTGCTGGAAGGAGCCGAGCCGGCCGCGGTAGGCGGGCGGGGACACCTCGGCGATGTAGGCGGGGCCGATGACGGAGGCCATGCCGATGGCGAAGCCGCCGACGATCCGCCAGAAGGCGAGGTCCCAGAGCGCGAAGGGCAGCGCGGAACCGACGGCGCTGACGGTGAACATCACCGCGGAGATCTGCATACAGCGGATACGGCCGATGCGGTCGGCTATCCGGCCGGCGGTCGCGGCACCGATCGCACAGCCGATCAGGGCGATCGCGATGACCTGGGCGAGGGCCGCGGAGCCGATGTCGTAGCGACTGCGGATCGCCTCGACGGCGCCGTTGATCACGGAGCTGTCGTAGCCGAAGAGGAAGCCGCCCATCGCGGCCGCCGCCGCGATGAAGATGACGTGCCCGAGATGTTCGGGATGAGCCGACCCGGCTCCTGACTGAGGTGCCTGCGCAGTGCTGGTCACGTGTAACTCCTCGGGCCACCGGCGTCGCTGCCGGGGTGGGGGGGCGACCCTTCCAGTGGCGCACAGCTTCCCGCTGCCCACCACCTGAAGGTAAAAGCAACGCTGAAGAGACTATGCCTTCAAGTTTCGAAGTCAACAGGGGGTCTCTTGTGAGATTCAACGGTGCAGGTGATCGCCCAGCGTTCAACACTTGAACACTTCGTGAGGGTCTAGCGAAGGCGCTGTGAGATGACCTTCGAGACCCCGTCGCCCTGCATGGAGACGCCGTACAACGCGTCGGCGACCTCCATCGTGCGCTTCTGGTGGGTGATCACGATCAGCTGCGAGGCCTCCTGCAGCTCCTGCATGATCCGGATCAGCCGCTGGAGGTTGGTGTCGTCGAGCGCCGCCTCGACCTCGTCCATCACATAGAACGGGCTGGGCCGAGCCTTGAAGATCGACACCAGCAGCGCTACGGCGGTCAGGGACCGCTCCCCGCCGGAGAGCAGCGAGAGCCGCTTGACCTTCTTGCCGGGCGGCCGGGCCTCGACGTCGACACCCGTGGTGAGCATGTTGTCGGGATCGGTCAGGATCAGCCGTCCCTCGCCGCCCGGGAACAGCCGGCTGAAGACGCCCTCGAACTGGATGGCCGTGTCCCGGTAGGCCTCGGTGAAGACCTGCTCGACGCGCTCGTCGACCTCCTTCACCACTTGAAGCAGGTCGGCGCGGGTCTTCTTCAGGTCCTCCAGCTGCTCACTGAGGAACTTGTGCCGCTCCTCCAGCGCCGCGAACTCCTCCAGCGCGAGCGGGTTCACCTTGCCGAGCTGCTGGTACGCCCGTTCGGCCGACTTGAGCCGCTTCTCCTGCTCGGCACGGTGGAACGTACGGGGCTGGTTGCGCGGATCCTCCGGATCATCGGGCAGCACCTCACCCTCGGCGGCGAGCGAGGGCGGCACGAGCTGATGCGGCCCGTACTCCTCGATCAGCCCCGCCGGCTCCACCCCCAGCTCCTCCAGCGCCTTGGTCTCCAGCTGCTCGATCCGCATCCGCTTCTCGGCACCGAGCACCTCACCGCGGTGCACCGAGTCGGTCAGCTTGTCGAGCTCGCCCTTGAGGTCGCGCCCCTGGTTCCGGGCGGCGGCCAGCTCCTGCTCGCGGCGCGCCTTGGCGGCATCGGCGGCGGTGCGCTCCTCGTCGGCGCGGTGCAGCGACACCTCGACGTGCGCGAGCAGCTGCCGAGCCCCGAAGGCGACGGCCTCCGCCACACCGGCCTCATGCCGCAGCCGCGCGAGCCGCTGCTCGGCACGCGCGCGTGCCTCCCGCTCGGCCCGGGCCCCCCGATCCAGCGAATCGGCCCGCCCGGCAAGCCCCTTGACCCGCTCCTCATGCGTACGGACCTGAAGCCGCGCCTCCATCTCCGTCTGCCGGGCATTGGCCCCATCGGCGGCGAGCCGGTCCCGCACGGAGGTATCAGGCTCCTCCTCGACCGGCATCTCCTCGGCCACAGCCAGCCGCTCGGCCAGCACTTCAGCCTCTTCTACGGCCTTGTCGAGCGCGTCCTGCGCCCGCGCCGCCGCCGCGGTCGACCTCTCGGCTTCTCCAGCAGCCCCGCGCGCCTGCCCGGCCAGCCGCCCCAACTGCTGCGCTACGGCGGACTTCTCGCGCTCTGCCGCTCGGCGCCGCTCCCCCAACTCCTCTACCAGCGCGGTGCATTCCTTGCGGCGCTCGGCTGCGGTCTGCTGGGCGGCGGCCAACTCGTCGCAGCGGACGGCAAGTTCTTCGAGTTCGGCGGCGGCTTCGTCCACGGAGGCCTGGACTTCGAGGAGGCTGGGGGCGCCTGCGGAGCCGCCGTGCGCGAAGTGGGCGCCGAGCAGGTCTCCTTCGGCGGTGACTGCGGTCAACTCGGGGTGCGTGTATACGAGTTGCTCGGCGTCTTCGAGGGTGTCGACCACGACGTAGTTGTGGAGGAGGCGGCGGACTGCGGGCATGAGGTCGGAGGGGGCGCGGACGAAATCGGCGGCGAAGGGTTGTCTGTTGTCTGCGGGCACGTCGTGGCTGGTCGCGCCGTTCCCCGCGCCCCTCTGGGACGCCCCGGTCGCCGGAGAGGAATCGTTCCCGTCGCCTGCCAGCAGGAGAGCTGCCCTGCCGCCGTCCTGCTTGCGAAGCAGGCGGATCGCGTCCGCCGCCGACGCCGGAGTCGTCACCGCGATCGCGTCCGCCGCCGCGCCGAAGGCCGCCGCGAGGGCTGTTTCGTGGCCCGGGGTCACGCTCAGGAGTTCCGCCGCCGGGCCGAGGATTCCGGTGAGGCGGTCACGGGCGCCGAGCAGTATCCCTGTGCCGTCCTTGCGGCGCAGGCCCAGGGCGAGTGCCTCGTGGCGGGCCTGGGTGGCGGCGCGCTTGCGTTCTGCCGCCGTGGACGCCTCGCGGGCTGCCGTCAACCCGGCCTCCGCCTCGGCCAGTTGGCGCCTGGCCGCCTCGTGCCGCTCGGAGAGTTCCGCGTCGCCTGCGTCCAGGCCGTCGACCTCGGCCTGGAGCGTCTCGTACTCCTCCTGTGCGGTGACCGCTCGTTCCTGGGCCTCGTCGCGGGCGGAGGCCAGGCGATCGATCTCGGCCTGGGCGGAGGCTGCGCGTGAACGGGCCGCGTTGACCTGGCCGTTGAGGCGGGCGAGGCCCTCGCGGCGGTCGGCGATGGAACGGGCCACGTCCTTGAGCCGGCGTTCCTCGGCCGTCAACTCCCGCTCCAGGTCGGATCGGTGGGCGACCGTGTCCTCCAGGGCGTGCTCGGCCGCCTCCAGGGCTGCTTCGAGTTCCGCCTCCTGTTCGCGGATCCGGGCCGCCTCGCGCTCCATGTCCTCGGGGTCGCGCCCCCGCCGTTCCTCGGGCGGAGCCGACGTCGCGCTCTTCACGCGCGCGTCGGCCAGCGAGATCGTGCCGCGCACCCGCTCGGCCAGCTGGGACAACTCGTACCAGGTCTGCTGGGCGCGCTGGAGGCGGGGCGTGAGCTGCCGTACCTCGTCCTCCAGGAGGCCCTCGCGCTGGAGCGCCTTGCGCAGCTCCAGTTCGGCGGCCTCCTTGCGTCCCTTCAGCGCGGCCTCGTCGGCGATCTCGGTGTTCAGCGCCTGGCGCAGTCGTACGAGATCGTCGGCCAACAGCCTCAGACGCGCGTCCCGCAGATCCGCCTGGATGACGGCGGCGCGGCGGGCGACGGCGGCCTGGCGGCCCAGGGGCTTGAGCTGGCGGCGGAGTTCGTCCGTCAGGTCCTGCACGCGCGCGAGGTTGGCCTGCATCGCGTCCAGCTTGCGGAGCGCCTTCTCCTTGCGCTTGCGGTGCTTGAGGACGCCGGCCGCCTCCTCGATGAAGGCGCGGCGGCCCATGGGGTCGGCGTGGAGCACGGAGTCGAGCTGGCCCTGGCCGACGATGACGTGCATCTCGCGGCCGATGCCGGAGTCGGAGAGGAGTTCCTGGATGTCGAGGAGGCGACACGTGTCGCCGTTGATCTGGTACTCGCTGCCGCCGTTGCGGAACATGATCCGCGTGATGGTGACCTCGGCGTACTCGATGGGCAGCGCCCCGTCGGAGTTGTCGATGGTCAGGGACACCTCGGCGCGGCCCAGCGGGGGGCGGCCGGTGGTGCCGGCGAAGATGACGTCCTCCATCTTGCCGCCGCGCAGCGACTTGGCGCCCTGTTCGCCCATGACCCAGCTGAGCGCGTCCACCACATTGGACTTGCCCGAGCCGTTCGGACCGACGACGCAGGTGATCCCCGGCTCGAACCGGAGCGTGGTCGCCGAGGCGAACGACTTGAACCCCCGCAGGGTCAGGGCCTTGAGGTGCACGCCGCTGGACTCTACCTTCCGCTGCTCGCTCTCTCCATGAACGTCCGGTTCCCCGCGGTTTCGCCCTTGAACGTGCAGGGCACACCAAACGTTAAAGAGGGTGGAGGCAGGCGGGGGAAAGAAAGAAGGGACGCCGAAGCGTCCCTTGCAAACTCTGACAATTTAGCGGTTGATGCAGGCCACCCAACCACTGCTTGTCATGTGATGCGTCGCAGTGATCAGGTGAGCGCGGGCTCCGCCTGGCGTGCGTCGAGCTCGAGAAGCGAATCGTGAGTTGCGGCAGCCGTCAGCGCGTCGTTCTCGTCCTGGATCCGAACGAGCTCGGATTCCAGGTCCTGGACGCGTTGCTGGAGCCGTCGCATCTCGGCGAGGAGTCGCGGGTCGGAGCCGCCGACGTAACCGAGAAGCGCCTTTGCCATGATGGATGGTCCTCCACACTGAGTGACCGACCGAAGCGGTGTGGGTCGTGAGGGAATCGCACCCGCGATGCTTGACACAATCGAGTGTTGCTCTGCTGTTCTTCCATGCCAAACAGCTAAGGTGCGCGGGGCTTTCAGAGTCTCACCAAAAAGTTTGACGGTCAACACGATCACGCCCCGTATTGGCGGACGACCCGGGGGCACGCGGCCCTGACCGGGCGGCGCTGCGACTCCTGCGGGGTCTCGCTGGGTATGGCGATCATCCTTAGGTGCGGAGCCTGCCAGAGCGAGCCGTTCTTGGCAACCACCAGGCAATTTCTGCTGTGGGCAGCTGCCGGTGGCATGTCCCTCCGCTTCCGCCAGGGCCGCTTTACACCGTTTCGCAGTTTGTGCTCAGCGGATCGCGAAGCCGTCGTAGCCGCCGCGAGGTGTGTCCCAGATCTCGGTCACGCCATCCACGCGCCCGGGCGTGTCGTACCCCTGGAGCCAGTCGAGGAGTCCTTCGCAGCCCTCGCGCGCGCCCTCCGCGACCACTTGCACGCGTCCGTCGCCCAAATTGAGAGCAAAACCACTCAGGCCCCCGATCTCCAGGGCCTTGGCACGGGTAAACCACCGAAAACCCACACCTTGCACACGCCCTCGCACCCAGGCGACCATCCGCACATCCTCGCTCATGGCTGCAACCTAACCGGCCAAAACCTCTCTGGGCACTTGCTCCCCTCGCGCCATGCGGTACCGTCCGCCCCAATGAATCTCATATGAAACTCACTCGATCGAGTGAGCTGGGTCACCGCACGGACGAGTTGACCGCAAGGACGAAAGGCAAGGACATGGGACGCCACCGACGCTCCGCCGCCGGCCGCGCCGCCACGAGCCGCGCCACGGGGGTCACAGAGACGCACGGCTCATACACGAGCGGCTACGACCCGCATGACTCGTACGACTGGAACGACCGCTCCGACCGGAACGACCGCTTCGCCTGGAACCCGGCCGACGGCTCGACCATCGGCATGGCGCCCTATCTCCACCCGGAGGGTCCCGCCGAGTTCCACCAGCCCCACCCGAACCACCAGGCCCCCACGGACCACCGGGTCCACGAGAGCCGCGCGCACCACGAGACCCCGCCCAAGAGCGAAGCCCGGCTGAAGGCCGAGAGCCGCCTGAAGGCCGACTCCCGCCGCAAGAGCGAGGCCTATCTCTTCGCCACCGAGGAGGACTACGCCGTGGTCTTCCCCGAGGCGGCCGGCGCCACCTCCTCCCGGGGCGACGGCTCACGCCCGGGCCGCGGTCGCCGTCGTAAGCGCAAGAGCGTCGCGCCGGTCAAGGCGGGCCTGCTCGGTGTCTCCGCCGCGGTCGCCATCGGCACCGTGGCGGTCGCCGCGGGTGCGATGCCGGGGCTGGAGAACTACAAGCTCGGCGGCGGTGGCGGCTCGGACAAGGTGCAGGCGGCCGGTTCGCCGTCCAACTCCGCGACCGAGCAGGGCGGCACCTCCGGCAGCGCGGAGTCCCGCGACGACGGCTCGTCCACGAGCCGCGACGCGAACCGCGCGGCCTCCCCGTCGGCGGCTCCGACCAAGTCCGCCACCGCGCCCGCCACGAAGGCCCCGGCGAAGAAGCCGGCGGCCACCCCGACCGAGGAGCCGACGACCTCGACTCCTTCGGCGAAGCCCACTCCGGCGCCTACGCAGTCCGCCGACACACCGGTGACGGTCTCCGCGGAGGCCGCCGCCGAGGCCGCGGTCCTCAAGCTCGTCAACGAACAGCGCGCGATCGTCGGCTGCAGCCCGGTGGCCGCCAACAGCTCGCTGACCACCCTGGCCGAGAACTTCAGCCAGCAGATGGCCGACCAGGACTTCTTCGACCACACCGACCCCAGCGGGGCCACCCCCTGGGACCGGGCGGAGAAGCTCGGCATCACCAACCTCGGCGGCGAGAACATCGCCCGCGGCCAGGCCGACGCGGCCGCGGTCATGGACGCCTGGATGAACAGCCCCGGCCACAAGGCCAACATCCTGAACTGCGACTTCAAGACCCTGGGTGTCGGTGTGCACTTCGGCACCGGCGGCCCCTGGTGGACGCAGGACTTCGGGTACTAGTCCGAAGCCGTAAGACACCTGTCCGACACCGCAGGACTCCCACAGGGAGCGCTAACCACTGGTTAGTGCTCCCTTTTGGTTAGCGCTGCGTTCGCGTACGCTGAAGAAATGGACACGACCCAGGAGCGTACGGAGGAGCAGAGCTTCCCGTACAGCGTCTTCGCGAAGGCCTGCCCCTCCCGAGGCACCCTGGAGCACGTCACGGGCCGCTGGGGCGGCCTCACCCTGTGCGCGCTGCACGAGGGCTCGCTGCGCTTCAACGAACTGCGGCGCCGCGTCGACGGCGTGAGCGAGAAGATGCTCTCGCAGACCCTGCACGCCCTGGAGCGCGACGGCCTGGTCCACCGCGAGGCCCAGCCGACCAACCCACCGCGCGTGGACTACGAGTTGACCCCCCTGGGCCGCGGCATCGCCGAACGCCTCATGGGACTGGTCGACTTCGTGGAGTCCCGCATGGACGACGTCCTCACGGCCCGCACGCGCTACGACGAGTCGCGCGGGGGCCTCTAGACCGTCAGCGGCTTCTGGACCCGCGGTGCCCGCTAACCCTTCGGCGCCCGCTGGCACTTCGGGCAGAAGTAGCTGGACCGGTTCATCCACGCCCGCCGGCTCATCGGCGTACCGCAGCGACGGCACGGCAGACCCTCGCGGCCGTACGCGTCGAGCGAGCGGTCGAAGTAGCCCGACTCCCCGTTCACGTTGACGTACAGGCTGTCGAAGCTGGTGCCGCCCACGGAGAGGGCCGCGTTCATCACATCCCGTGCGTGGCCCAGGAGTTCGGCGGTGCGCGGGCGGGTGAAGGTCGCGGTCGGGCGTTCGTAGTGGACGCGGGCCCGCCAAAGGGCCTCGTCCGCATAGATGTTGCCGACTCCGCTGATCAACGACTGGTCGAGCAGGGCCCGTTTGATGGTCGTCCGCTTGCGGCGCAGGGCCTGGTGGAACAACTCGTCGTCGAACAACGGGTCAAGGGGGTCACGCGCGATGTGCGCGATGACGTCCGGCAAACCGTCCGGGGTGTTGTCGTGCAACGACAGCCCACCGAAGGTGCGTTGGTCGACGAAACGCAGCTCCGTGTCAAGGCCGTCGGCGAACCGCACCCGTACGCGCAGATGCTTCTCGTCGGGCAACTCGTGCGGCTGGACCAGGAGTTGACCACTCATCCCGAGGTGCGCGAGCACCGACTGGCCGGTGTCCTCCAACGGCAGCCACAGGTACTTGCCGCGCCTGCTCGGCGTACCGATCCGATGCCCCTTGAGCCGGTGCGCGAAGTCGTCGGCACCGGCGACATGACGCCGCACCGCACGCGGATGCAGCACCTCGGCGTCGGCGACGGTCCGCTGGGCGACCCACCGCTCCAGACCTCGCCGGACGACTTCGACCTCGGGCAACTCGGGCATGGCATCCCCTGTGGTCACGGGTGAATGAGCCGAGCGCCCGCCCCACTCGGGGACGGGCGCTCGGGTCGCGCTGTTCGGTCAGGCGGAGGCCGACGACGTGTCGGTGTTCTCCTCGGCAGGCTGCTCAGCGGCCTCGGCGGCGGTTTCGGTGGCCTGTTGTTCGGCCGCCTCCTTCGCCTTCTCGGCTCGCTCGTCCGCGTCGGCCCGGATGGACCGCCAGGCGGACTCGGCGGCCTGCTGCTCCGCCTCCTTCTTGCTGCGGCCGGTGCCGGTGCCGTACGAGACGCCTCCGACGCGGGCGGCAGCAGTGAAGGTCTTCTCGTGATCGGGGCCGGTCTCCGTGACCAGGTACTCGGGGACACCGAGCCCCTCGGTCGCGGTGAGCTCCTGGAGACTGGTCTTCCAGTCCAGGCCGGCACCGAGGTTCGAGGACTTCTCGATGAGCGGGTCGAACAGGCGGTGTACCAGTTCGGAGGCCGCGTCGAGGCCCTGGTCGAGATAGACCGCGCCGATCACCGCTTCCAGGGTGTCGGCGAGGATGGACGCCTTGTCCCGGCCCCCCGTGCCCTCTTCACCGCGGCCGAGCCGGATGAAGGAGCCGAGTTCCAGACCGCGACCGACCTCCGCCAACGCACGAGAATTGACCACCGCGGCCCGCAGCTTGGCCAGTTGGCCTTCGGGCAGGTCGGGGTGGGTGGTGTACAGCGTGTCCGTGACGACGAGGCCGAGCACGGAGTCCCCGAGGAACTCCAGCCGCTCGTTCGTCGGCAGACCGCCGTTCTCGTACGCGTACGAACGGTGGGTCAGCGCACGCACCAGAAGGGCGGACTCGAGGTGATACCCGAGCCGCCCTTCCAACAGCGTGTGGGACGAGGCCGTGTCCGCGTGCTTCTTGGCGACTGAGTCCGCCTTGACGTCAGACATGGTGCCTCTCACCAGCCGCTCAGACCTCGAGGACCTGGCGCTTGTTGTACGTGCCGCAAGAAGGGCACGCGATGTGCTGCTGCTTGGGCTCGTGGCAGCGCTCGCACGCAACCAGAGGGGTGACCGCAGCCTTCCACTGCGACCGGCGGTGGCGCGTGTTGCTGCGCGACATCTTCCGCTTCGGAACAGCCACGGCTACTTCTCCTGCTTCTCGTTGGCGCGCGCCGGTCGGGGCGCCTCGCCACTGATCTCGTCCTTCTCGCCGTCTTCGAGTGAACCGGCGAGTCCCTGCAGTGCCGCCCAACGGATGTCGACGGCGTCGTGGTGGTGGTCCGGGTCGTCCGTGAGCCGCACTCCGCACTCGGAGCACAGGCCCAGACAGTCGTCCTGGCACACCGGCTGCATCGGCAGTGCGAGCACCACCGCATCGCGCAGCACGGGTTCGAGGTCGAACAGGCCGTCCTCGATGAAGAGCCTGTCCTCGTCTTCCTCGGCGTCGTCGACCGGTTCCGCTTTCACACGGCCACGGTCGTCGGCGTCAGGGTACGAGAACATCTCCTGGAAGTCCGCTTCGAGCGACAGCTCAAGCGGCTCCAGACACCTTACGCACTCCCCCTTGGCCAGTGCACGGGCGGTGCCTGTGACAAGCACCCCTTCCATGACCGACTCAAGGCGGAGGTCGAGCTCCACCGGGGCGCCTTCCGGCACTCCGATGACTCCCTGGATCCCGAGATCCTTGGGAGCGTCGATCGAACGGTTCAGGCGCTGCAGCGCACCAGGACGCCGACCCAGCTCGTGAGTGTCGAACACGAGTGGGTTGCGGTGGTCGAGGCGGGCGTTCAGAGCCATCCCTGTCTTTCGGTCTGCTAGCTCAAGAGGACGCTGCCCTTCGGTGCTTCCGGGCAGCGTTGATCGCGGACGTACACGCGACCGAAGAGCCAGGATACTGGACCTTTCGCTCTCGGCCCAATCCGGTGTGCGCTCTCGGCCACCGGCCCGGATCGCTACAGGCCGCGACCCTGCTCGTACGCCCGCAGCTGCTCCGCGCTGATCATGCCGGTGTCGAAGAGGCTGGTCTCGTCGAGCGCGTAGCCCTGCTGAGCCTGGGCCTGCTGGTTCTGCTGCTGGTCGAGCTGGGCCTGCTGCATCTGGTTCGGGTCGTACACGGGCTGCTGGCCGGTGTCGTAGCCCTGATAGGCGTAGGGGTCGGCCTGCTGGTACCCGTACGGGTCCTGCTGCTGGGGCTGGGCGTAACCCTGCTGCTGGTAGCCGTACGGGTCCTGCTGCTGGGCGGTCTGCTGGTAGTCGTAGGCCGCCTGCGGGGCGTAGTCCTGCTGCTCGGGCTGGAGCGGGGTGGCCGAGACCGGGGTGTCCGTGACGGTCGCGAGGTCGGCGAGGTAGTCGGCGTCGCTGGTGTGCTGGACCTGGTTGCCGTCGTCGTCCAGGGCGAGCGCCCCGAGATCGTCGCTGGCGATCCGCCCGTGCAGCTTCTGCCGGCCCTTCCCTACGGCCTCCAGGGTCTTGGCGAGAACCGCCTCGAAGGCGCCGAGCTTGACGTCCACGTACGCGTCGGCGTCGCGGCGCAGGGTCTCCGGGTCGTGGCTGCGCTCGGGGGCGTCCTCGTCCTCGTAGCCCTGGTCGTCGATGCCGGGGCCGGTGCCGAGCAGCTTCTCGCGGCCCCGCCCGACCGAGCCGAGGGTCTTGGTGAGGACGACCTCGAAGTTGGCGAGCTTGGAGTCGACGTAGTCGTCGGCCTCCGCGCGGACCTCCTCGGCCTCCTGGCGGGCCTCGGCGAGGATGCGGTCCGCCTCGTTCTGCGAGCGGCGGGCGACCTCGGTGTCGGAGATCAGCGAGCCGCGCTCGGCGTGCGCGGTCTGGATGATCCGCTCCGCCTCCTGGCGGGCCTGCTCGACCATCTCGTGCCGGCCGCCGATCAGCTCCTGCGCCTCCGCCAGCGAGTCGGGCAGGGCCGCACGCACCTCTTCGAGCAGCGTGAGCAGCTCGGCGCGGTTGACCACGCACGAGGCCGACATGGGCATGGAACGGGCGCTGGAGACCGAGGCGACGATCTCGTCGAGCTTCTTCTGCACGTCCACCGTGTGCTCGCCACTCTCTACCGACGTGTTGGAGACGGACGGGTCGACTGTACGACCACTCCCGCCCCGCCCGACACCGGGTGACGCACTGTCAGTCCCTCAGGCCTTGCCGAGCCGCTCCGTGAGCGCTTCCAGGACCACGCCCGGCACCAGGTGGGAGATGTCACCACCCCACTGCGCGACCTCCTTGACCAGCGAGGACGACAGGAAGCTGTAGGTGGGGCTGGTCGGGATGAACAGGGTTTCGACGCCCGACAAACCGTTGTTCATCTGGGCCATCTGGAGTTCGTAGTCGAAGTCGCTGACCGCGCGCAGGCCCTTGACGATGGCCGGGATGTCGCGCTGCTTGCAGAAGTCGACGAGCAGGCCGTGGTAGGCCTCGACCTGGATGTTCCCGAACTCCGCGGTGACCTCGCGGATCAGCTCGATCCGCTCGTCGACGGTGAACATGCCCTTCTTCGACTGGTTGATCATCACGACGACGTGCACGACGTCGTACAGCCGGGAGGCACGGGCGATGATGTCGAGGTGTCCATTGGTGATGGGGTCGAACGACCCCGGACAAACGGCGCGGCGCAACTGAGTTCCCTCGCTCTCCGGTCCGGTCATCGTGCGTCTTCGCACGTAGAGGCGGCGCGACCGTACCAAAAGGTCCCCTCGCCGTAGCGACGGGCCCGGATCGCGTCGAATCCGTCCGGCCACCCGAATTCGCCGCCTCTGGTGCTGCGCTCCACGGTGACGAGCGCGTCCGGCGCGAGCCAGCCCCCGGACCGGAGTGTGAGCAGAATCTCCCGAAGATCGTGATCTGCGACAACGTACGGCGGGTCGAGGAAGACGATGTCGTACGGGTCAGCCGGCGCCGGCGTCTGGGCGATCTGCTCCGCTTTGCCCGCCCTGACCTCGGCGCCGGGGAGGCCGATGTTCTTGACGTTCTCCCTGATGACGCGGGCGGCCTTCGGGTCGGCCTCGACAAGGAGGGTGTGGCTCGCGCCGCGGGAGAGAGCTTCGAGGCCGATGGCGCCCGAACCGGCGTACAGGTCGAGGACTCGTTCGCCGTTCAGGGGGGCGCCGAGGAGGGACTGCCAGGTGGAGAAGAGGCCCTCGCGTGCGCGGTCGGAGGTGGGGCGGGTGCCGGTGCCTGCCGGCACGGCGAGTCGACGTCCGCCGGCTTCGCCGGCGATCACGCGGGTCATCTGGGGTCCTTGGTGGTGGGCGGCTTCAGGTTTCATTGTGGCTGGTCGCGCAGTTCCCCGCGCCCCTGGGGGTCACCGCTAGCCCTTATCCAAGTACTGCTCCCTCTCCTCGTCCAAGAGGGCGTCCAGGGCAGTCCTCAAGCCGGGAAGCCGCGTGAGTTCCGGATCGGCTGCCACGACACTCGTCGCCTCCTCCCTCGCCTCCGCGATGACCTCCTCGTCCTCGATGACCGACAGGACCCGCAGGGAAGTGCGGGCACCGGACTGGGCCTGCCCCAACACATCGCCCTCTCGGCGCTGTTCGAGGTCGATGCGGGAGAGTTCGAAGCCGTCGAGGGTGGAGGCGACGGCGTTGAGGCGTTGGCGGGCCGGGCTGGCCTCGGGCATCTCGCTGACCAGGAGACAGAGGCCGGCCGCCGAGCCGCGGCCCACTCGGCCGCGCAGCTGGTGGAGCTGGGAGACGCCGAAGCGGTCGGCGTCCATGATCACCATCGCTGTGGCATTGGGCACGTTGACGCCGACCTCGATGACCGTCGTGGCGACCAGGACGTCCGTGTCCCCGGCGGCGAAACGGCGCATCACGGCGTCCTTGTCGTCGGGGTGCATACGGCCGTGCAGCACCTCGATCCTCAGCCCCTGGAGCGGGCCCTTCGCGAGCTGGGCGGCGATGTCGAGGACCGCGAGCGGTGGGCGCTTCTCGGCCTCGTCCTCCGGGGACTTCTTCTTACCCTTGCCGGCCTTCTTGGGGTCGTCGTCCTCGTCACCGATGCGTGGGCAGACGACGTACGCCTGATGGCCGTTGGAGACCTCCTCGCGGACGCGCTCCCAGGCGCGGGCCAGGAAGTGGGGTTTGTCGGCGGCGGGGACGACATGGCTGGCGATGGGTGAGCGGCCCGCCGGGAGCTGGTCGAGGACCGAGGTCTCCAGGTCGCCGAAGACCGTCATGGCGACCGTGCGCGGGATGGGGGTGGCGGTCATGACGAGGAGGTGCGGGGGTTGCTTGCCCTTGCCGCGCAGGGCGTCGCGCTGCTCCACGCCGAAGCGGTGCTGTTCGTCGACCACGACCAGGCCCAGGTCGTGGAACTGGACCTTGTCCTCGATCAACGCGTGCGTACCGATCACGATCCCGGCCTCACCGGTGACGAGGTCCAGGAGGGCCTGACGCCGCCCGGCCGTCCCCATCGAGCCGGTGAGCAAGGTGACCTTGGTGGCCCGCTCGGCCCCGCCCAGCATCCCGCCCTCGGCCAACTCCCCCATCATCTCGGTGATCGACCGGTGATGCTGCTGCGCGAGCACTTCGGTGGGCGCGAGCATCGCGGCCTGCCCGCCTGCGTCGACCACGGCGAGCATGGCGCGGAGGGCGACCATGGTGTTGTGGGTCACGGTGAAGTTGTCGGTGACGTAGGCGTGGCTCGGGTGCGCGACGCTGATGCACTGGACAGGCTTGCGCCCGACATACTCCACTGCTCGGATTCCGCGGCGGAACGTGTTGTCTTTCGGCCTGGTCCTCACGCGTTCGGCCTTGCGGGCGAGCCTGAACGGTGCGTAGTCATCGGGCAGTGCCACGGAGACGTTGAAGGATGCCTTCTTCTGCAGGACACGCGCTCGACCGCCGAGTGAACGCACCAGCCAGGCAACGTCGTTCGCCAATACGAGCGAGGCAGAACAGAACGAGACGCTGAAGCCGTCTGCGCTGACGGTCCCGTCCGTGTCCATCAGCCCTTGCAGCAGAGCGAGGCGGTTCTTGATCGATGCGTTCTTGAACTCGTCGGGAACGGATTTGCCGTGCGATGTGACACCCCAGAGATTCAACCCACGCAGGGTCTGAATCACGGGGTTGCGGACGCCTCCGGCCCGGTGGGCGAGCTGAATGGTGAAGTCACAACGGGAGCCCTTCACCGGAACCACTTGGCACTCCGGGGCCACAGCTGTCGCCACGGCGTCACGGATCTCGTCGTCCATCGTGGAAAACCGCAGGTTGTGCCGAAAAGAGCCGTCTCCCAGAAGGAGACCGAAGAGGTAAGGATCGAGAGGCAGTCCGCAGTCGCCTCCGAGATCGACCGGGGCAGCTGTCGGGAGATACCACTTCGAGGATCCGTTGGCCTTGAACGTGTCCAGACGGATCTCCCGAGTCGTCATGACCTTGGGAACCTGACCTCCGTGCCACCCGCAGCTCGTGCCGACGATCCAAAGATGCTCGTCGTCGCACTCCACGTGGCTGCCGTCGGAAAGAACCAGGCGCCAGACCTCGCGCTCTCCCTGGGGGAAGACCCCATCGATCAGCGCGATCTCCCCGTCCGGCACTACAACCTCGTCCCCCGCCTTCAGATCGCCCATACGGCAGAACCCCGTGGGTGTGAGCACGAGCGAGTCGAGCGGCTGAGCCTTCCCCGACCCCACCTCCCCCTGCAACAGCCGATGCATCGGATGCTCCGTCGCCAAGTCGTCGAAGATCTCCTTGGACACCTTCACCTGCCCGTCCGTGAGCGTGAACGGAAGCCGGTCGTCGAAGGCGGTGAGGAGGCCGTCGGGGGACGGCTTGCGGGCTACGGCGGGGAGTTGGGCGTCCGCGTGGCGGCGGCGGGCGAGGGCGACCTGGAGGACGAAGGCCTCGTCCCACTTGAGGCGGTCGCGGGCTGCGGCGATGTCCGCCTTGGTGTGGGGGCGGTGGATCTTGAGGAGGGCTTCCGGGAGGGAGACCAGGCCGCGGCCCTCGCGGAGGGAGTCCGGGAGGGGGTCGACGGCTTCCTGGGCGCTGGGCAGTGCGGTTTGGAGCGCCTTGCCGATCTTCCAGGACTCCAGTTTGGCGGTGGCGGGGTAGATGGGGATCAGGGTGCCCGCCCAGGTCTCGACCGCTTCCTCGGCCTCGCCCTTCAGCAACTCGTATGCCGGGTGGGCGAGTTGCAGGCGGCGGTTGAAGACGGAGACCTTGCCGGCGAACATCGCGCGCGTGCCCGGCAGCAGTTCCTTGTGGGGTTTGTGAACTCCCGAGCCGAAGAAGACGAGTTGGAGCCGGCCGCTGCCGTCCGTGATCGTGACTTCGAGACGCTGGCCCTTGCCCCGGGGGGCCTTGCTGGACGCGAAGGTGTGCAGCCGGGCGTCGGCGACCTGGGCGACCACGGTGACGTGCTCGTCCATCGGCAGCTCGGCGAGGTGCGTGAGCTGGCCCCGCTCCTCGTACCGGCGCGGGTAGTGGTGCAGGAGGTCGCCCACTGTGTGCAGGCCGAGATGCTCGGCCATCACCTTCGCGGTGGCGGGGCCGAGCACCTTTTTCAGTGGTTCTTCCAGTGCGGGCACGAGATCCATTGCACACCACGTCACTGACAATGCCGTATACGTCTTGCGAAAGTCCTGGTCAGGTGGGTCGTTCGCGGCCTAGGATGGCGCGCTCCGGCCATCCCCCGCGGTCACCGCCTCACAGGGACCGCCCGACCCTCGCGCCGTTCGCACTTCCCCCACCTCGGCGCTGCGACGATGGACTCCCAGACCTCACAGTCATCCCAGGCATCCCAGTCACCTCACACGTTCCAGGTCGACCTGCGCGGTCTGGTGGACCTGCTCTCCCATCACCTCTACTCGAGCCCCAAGGTCTATCTGCGCGAGCTGCTGCAGAACGCGGTGGACGCGATCACCGCCCGCCGGGCCGAGCAGCCCGACTCCCCTGCCCTGGTGCGGCTGTTCGCCGACGGGGGCACCCTGCGCGTCGAGGACTCCGGCGTCGGGCTCACCGAGGCGGACGTGCACAACCTCCTGGCGACCATCGGCCGTAGCTCCAAGCGCGCCGACGGGCTCCAGGAGGCCCGTTCCGACTTCCTCGGGCAGTTCGGCATCGGACTGCTCGCCTGTTTCGTGGTCGCCGAGCGGATCCGGGTCGTCAGCCGCAGCGCCCGTACGCCCGACGCGCCACCCGTGGAGTGGACGGCGACCGACGACGGCTCGTACACCGTGCGGACCCTCCCCGACAGCGAACGCCCCGAACCGGGCACCACCGTGCACCTCGTGGCGCGCGCGGGCGCCGGCGAGTGGCTCACCAAGGAGCGGGTCCTCGCACTGGCGCGGGACTTCGGGGCGCTGCTCCCGTACGACGTGCGCGTGGACGGTGAGGCGATCACCGATCTGCCCGCGCCCTGGGACCGGTCGTACCCGAGTCCCAGCACCCGGCGGGTGGCGCTGGCCCGGCACTGTCACGAGCTGTTCGGGTTCACGCCGTTGGACTCGATCGACCTGTCGGTGCCGCTCGCGGGGATCCGGGGGGTGGCCTACGTCCTTCCCGGCGCCGTGAGTCCGGCGCAGCGGGCGAGTCACCGGGTGCATCTCAAGGGCATGTTGCTGACCGAGCGGGCCGAACAGCTGCTGCCCGACTGGGCGTTCTTCGTGCGCTGTGTGCTGGACACGGACAGTCTGCGGCCCACGGCCTCGCGCGAGTCGCTGTACGAGGACGAGACGCTGGCCGCCGTACGGGAGGCGCTCGGGGAGCGGATCCGGGCCTGGCTGACCGGGCTCGCGGCGGGTGATCCGGAGCGGCTGGCCGCGTTCCTGTCGGTGCACCACCTGGGGGTGAAGTCCCTGGCGCGGCACGACAAGGAGATGCTGCGCACGATGCTGCCGTGGCTCCCGTTCGAGACGACCGACGGACGGGTGTCCCTGGAGGAGTTCGCGCAGCGCCACCCGGTGGTGCACTTCACGCGGACCGTCGAGGAGTACCGACAGGTCGCGCCGATCGCGTCCGCGCAGGGCATCGGGGTGATCAACGGCGGTTACACCTACGACGGCGAGCTGGTCGAGGCGCTGCCGTCGGTGCGTCCGGGGACGGTGGTCGCCGAGCTGGACTCGGACACCGTGACCGCGCACCTGGACTCGGTCGACCCGGCCGAGGAGCTGGCCCTGGCGGACTTCCTCGCCGCCGCGCGGGCCAAGCTGGACCCCCTGGGCTGCGATGTCGTCCTGCGGGCCTTCCATCCGCTGTCGGTGCCCGCGCTGCACCTGGACGACCGCTCCGCCCGGCACGAGCAGGCCCGCGCGGAGGCCGAGGAGCAGGCCGACGACCTGTGGGCGGGCATCCTGGGCTCGCTGCGGGGCAGTGCTCCACGCGCGCGTCTCGTGCTCAACCACCTCAACCCGCTGATCCGGCGGATCAGTTCGCTGCGGGACCGGGACCTGATCGGGACGGCCACGGAGTCGCTCTACGGGCAGGCACTCCTGATGGCGCAGCGACCACTGCGCCCCGCCGATTCGGCACTGCTGAACCGGGCGTTCATCGGCCTCCTGGAGTGGGCCACACACGGGGAGGGTGACCACTGATGGCAGGGATCACGGACTTCGACGCGCTGCGCCGGGCGATGGCGGAGAACTCCGAGGAGCCGGAGGGACCGGCCCGCAACGCGCGCGCGGAGCAACTGCTCGCCGAGGCCGAGAAGTTGGACATCCCCCTCGCGGTGATCGAGGCGCTCGGGCACCAGCTGAAGGTCTACAACTACAGCTCCGAGAAGGACAAGATGTTCGTCCCCTTCGCGCGCCTGCTGCGCATGTGGGACGAGCGGCCCGAGGACTTCGACGAGTACGAGGTCCACTCCCTGCACTGGGTCTTCAAGTGGATGTCGTCCGGCATGCTCGGCCAGCCGCACATCCCGCTCGCCTCGATCGAGAAGTGGCTCGGCGAGATGGAGCACCGCTACCGGCTGGCCGGACACTCCGAACGGGCCGTCCGCAGCGCCGAGTTCAGCGTCGCCTCGCACGTCGGGGACCTGGCGCGGGCCGAGCGGGCGTACGCCGCGTGGCTGGCCGCCGACCGCGACACCATGGCCGACTGCCACGCGTGCGAGCTGCACAGCCAGGGCGAGTGGCAGGTGCAGCGGGAGCAGGACGCCGAGGCCCTCGCCCTGTGGGAGCCGGTCCTGGAGGGCGAGTTCACCTGCGCCCACGAGCCGCACACCGTCCTCGCGTCCTCCCTGGCCCCGCTGCTGCGCCTGGGGCGGGCCGACGAGGCGCGCGCCCATCACCTGCGGGGCTTCCGTCTCGTACGGCCCATGGAGAGCATGCGGGGCGCCTACGCGGACCATGTGGAGTTCTGCGCGCTGAGCGGCAACGAGGCGCGCGGTCTGGAGCTGCTCGCGGAGCGTCCGGCGTACTTCACGGACTCCGGGAACCCGCGCAGCGGGCTGGACTTCCTGTCCGTGGTGGCCCTGCTGATGGACCGCCTGACCGAGCTGGGACTCGGCGACCAACAGGTTCCGGGGCCGGCTGACCGCACCTGGACGGCACGCGAACTCGCCGCCCACGCACGCGTGGAGACCCTCTCCCTGGCCGCCCGCTTCGACGAGCGCAACGGCACGACCCACATCGGCGACCAGGCACGCACGCGCATGGACCAGCGGCCGCTGGTGGAACGGCTCCCCCTGGGAGTGCGTTCGGCGGGCCGGCCGGTCGCGGCACCCGTGACGAGCGCGTCGGTCCCGGAGAAGACCCCGGCGAAGGACCTCGCCGAACTCCTCACGGAGGCGCGGCGCCTGTCGGACACCCTCCAACCGCACGCCGTGGAGGCCTGGTTGGCGGTCTCCCGGGCCGCCGAGGGTGTCGAGCTGTCCGCCCGCGACCGCGCCGAGATCGCCGACCACCAGGCGATGGACCAGGGCCCCGAGGGCATCGCCCTCTTCGAGCGCGCGGCCCAGCTGTTCGCCGAGGCGGGCGACCCCGGGGAGGCGTGGGCGGCACGCGCGCGTGGAGCGTACGTACGCGCTCTCACGGGCGAGCTGGACGAGGCCCTCACGGCGATCGCCGAACCGTACGACGGGGTGCTCGCCCTGTACGCCGAGGACGGCACGGGCGTACGGCAGACGGCGGCCGTGCTGATGAGCCGCGCCCGCATCCTGATGCGGAGGGTGCACGGGGAGTCCCCCGACCACACCCCCGGCAGCGGGGACCTGGCCGCCGCCGAAGCCGCCGTACGGGAAGTGCTGGCCCTCGTCGAGGGGCAGCCCCTTCCGGGTGACGTGGCCGATGTGCGGCTGGCCGCGCGGGGTGCCGAGGGGCAGGCGATGCTGGCCGAACTCGCGGTGCGGGACGGGGATGTGGAGACGGCTGTCCGGCTGTTCGCGAAGGCGTCGACGGCGTTCGTGGTCGCGGGGCTGCCGTGGTTCGCGGTGGAGTACGAGGCGCGGCTGGCCGGGCTCGCCCATCACCTCGGCGACGTCACGGAGGCGGAGCGGGCGCTGCGGGCGGCCCTGGAGCACGGTGGGCCGTATCTGGAGGCCCCTGGACGGGCTCAGCTGCATCTCCAGCTCGCCGAGGTGCTCGGCGGCCGGGGACGGTCCGAGGAGGCCGCTGAGCACGCCCTGGAGGCAGCGCACTGGTCCGACGAGGCCGGCGAGGGCCCGACGCTGGGCGCCTGGGCACGGCACCAGCTCGGCGGCTTCCTGCTGCGCCAGGGCCGCTGGGCCGAGGCCGCCGAGGTGCTGGAGTCGGCGCTGCCCGACCTGACCGTCGAGACGCACGGCGACGGCGCGATCGTCCAGACGCAGTGGTGGCTCGGTGACTGTCTGAGCGAGCTGGGCGAGCACCGCGCGGCGGCCGAACGGCGGTTGCAGGCGGCCGAGATCGCCCGGCACTGGCCCGAGCAGAACGACCACGCGACCCTCGCCCACCTCGCCGCCGAGTCGCTGGGCCACGCGGAGCTTCCCACCGAGGCGGACCAGGCGTACGAGCGCGCGGGCGACCTGTGGCGGTCCCTGGGCAACGTGCACGGACTCGTCCGCTCGCTGCGCGCCCGCGCGTGGCTGGCGTTGCGCGCGGACCGGGGCCTGGACCGCGCGCGGGAGTTGATGGCGGGCGCGATCGAGGAGTGCGAGGCCGCGCTCCTCGTGACGGACGACCAGGAGGCACGGCAGCGGCTCACCGGCGAACTCGCCCACACGCACCGGCAGTTCGGCGAGCTGCTGGCCCGGTCCGTCGCCGAGGAGGCCGAGGACACCGCGATCCAGGCCGCGTTCGAGGACGCCCTGACGCAGACCGCGGAGGCGGTCACCGTGTTCGCCGCCCTCGGGGAGGGCGCGGTGCACACCCGCACCGGCGCCGAACTCGCCGCGGGCTGGCTGGAGGCCGACCTCAGTCGCCCAACCGACGCGGCGGCACGCGCGCGTGGCGTACTGAAGGCCTACGAAGGTGCCGACGACGGCGACGAGACGGTACGGGCCCGTCGTGCCGAGGCCGAGCAGCTCCTCCAGTTGATGGAGGAACAGACCGAGAAGTAGGGGAGGTTGACGCCTACTCCACGCCGATGAGCAGCAGGGCACCCTGTCGGCCGCCCCGGTACACCACCGTGTCGACGGCGAGGTACGACTCCCGGACGTGGATCTCCAGGATGTCGGCGACGCTCACGGGTGCCTCGTCGCCGAGGACGAGCGTGACGAGTTCACCGCCGGCCGCGAGCATGCGGTCGAGGACGGCCCGGGCGGTGGCCGTGACATCGGCGCCGATCACCGCCACATCGCCGTCGACGAGCCCCAGGACGTCCCCGGCCTGGCAGATGCCGGCCATGGTCCAGGACTGGCGTTCGGCGACGGCGACCTCGGCGTAGCGGGTCGCGCCCGCCGCCGAGGTCATCGAGACGACGTCCTCGTCGAAGCGCCGCTCCGGCTCGTGCACGGCGAGCGCGGCGATCCCCTGCACCGCGGAGCGCGTCGGGATCAGCGCGACCCGGATGCCCTCGGCGCGGGCCTGCTCGGCGGCAGCGGCGGCGGTGTGGCGCAGGTCCGCGTCGTTGGGCAGCAGCACGACCTCACGCGCGTGTGCCCGCCGCAGGGCCGCGACCAACTCCCCGCTGGCGGGCGGCTCCCCGGGGCGTGCGAGCACGGTGGTCGCACCGGCCTCCCCGTAGAGCCCTGCCAGCCCCTCCCCCGGCACCACGGCGACGACGGCCCGCTGCGCACGCTCCCTGGGCGGCCGTTCGGCACCAGTGGTGTGCACGTCACCGAGCCCGAAGTGGGTGATCCGGATCCGGTACGGCCGTCCGGCCTCGACGCCCGCTTCCACAGCGGCGCCCGCGTCGTCGACGTGCACGTGGACGTTCCACAGGCCGTCGCCGCCGACCACGACGAGCGAGTCGCCGAGGGCGTCGAGCCGCTCCCGCAGCCGCGTCACGGCGGAGTCGTCGGCCTCCAGGAGGTAGATCACCTCGAAGGCGGGGCCGCCCTCGCACGGGGTGCCTTCGGGAGCACCAGAAGCGTCGGAGGCATCGGAAGCGTGGGAAGCGAAAACATCCTCCACGCGTGTGTGCGTCTCGTCGGCGGCCACGCGTGCGTGCGTCTCCAGGGCCGTGAAGACCGGCACCTCCCCCGTGAACGTCTCCACCAGCGCGGCCAGCACCGCCACCAGCCCCCGCCCGCCCGCGTCGACGACTCCCGCGCGCTCCAGGACGGCCAGTTGCCCGGGGGTCGCGGCCAGCGCCGCGCACGCTCGCTCGTAGGCGGCCCGTGCGACGGTCCCGCAGTCGCCCTGGGTGTCGTCGGCCGCGTCCGCCGCGGCCGAGGCGACGGAGAGGACGGTGCCCTCGACGGGGTGGGCCACCGCGTGCCGGGCGGAGTCGGCCGCACGGCGCAGGGCGAGCCGTAGGCCCTCCCCGTCCGTGTGAGCCGTCTCACCGTCGGCGGCGAGGACCTGGGCCATGCCCCGGAGCAGCTGCGCGAGGATCGTCCCGGAGTTGCCGCGCGCCCCTATGAGCGCCCCGTGGGCCATCGCGCGGGCGGCGTCGGCCAGCGGCGGTTTCTGCTCGGTCAGGGTGCCGTGTCCGTCGAACACCGCCTCGACCGCGGCGGCGGCGGACTCCATGGTCAGGTACAGGTTGGTGCCGGTGTCCCCGTCGGCCACCGGGTACACGTTGATCGCGTCGATCTCCTCGCGCGCACGCCCCAGCGCCCGCAGCGCGAGACCGCACCAGGTGCGCACCGCGAGAGCATCGAAGAATGTCTGCGGCACCTGCGGCACCTGCGCCTCCTTGAGCTGCTGGACTGGCACGCAGCGTAGACCCCGGAACGGCCCGGGCCCGAGGAGGGCCGGAGCGGGCCCCCGACCAGGCATGGTAGTTTCGTTGTACTGGCGCGGTCGTTGTATGCTGCTCCGGTTGCCCGATCCCGATCGGGCCATCCCTCCCTGGCAGCGCCACTTCCAGATCCTACGATCTCGATCCCGGCATGCCGGGATCATCCGTAAGTGCATCTGTGCATCTGAAGTCTTTGGAGTGACCCGTGGCTGCCAACTGCGACGTCTGCGGCAAGGGGCCGGGCTTCGGCAACAACATCTCGCACTCGCACCGCCGTACGTCCCGTCGCTGGAACCCGAACATCCAGCGCGTCCGTACCGTGGTCAGTGGGACGCCGAAGCGCGTGAACGCTTGCACCTCGTGCATCAAGGCCGGCAAGGTCTCGCGCTGACGCACTGCTGAGCGCGCGGCCACTGCTGGTTCGCTGCATCGAGCCGGTCCACCTCGTGTGGGCCGGCTTTTTGCCGTGCCTTCTTAAAAGAAGCGCACGTCAGGAAACCCTCTCGTCAGGCTTCACGCCGTAGCGCCCACCCGTGATCCACCGGCCCGATCCCCCCACCCAGCGCGAACCCCGCCGCGATCGCCCCGGTGACGTAATCCTTCGCCACTGCCACCGCCTCCGGCACCGACTGCCCCTTGGCGAGCTGAGAGGCGATCGCCGAGGCGAGCGTGCAGCCGGTCCCGTGGGTGTGCCGGTTGTCGTGCCGGGGCGCGCGCAGCCAGTGCTCCTCGGAACCGTCGGTGAGCAGATCCACGGCGTCACCCGGCAGATGACCACCCTTGATCAACACCCAACGCGGCCCGTACGACAGCACGGCCGCCGCGGCCTCCCGCAACTGCCCCTCCGAGTCGACCCGCACGCCGGTGAGTTGCGCCACCTCGTCGAGATTCGGCGTCGCGACCGTCGCCACCGGCAGCAGCTTCGTCCGTACGGCGTCCAGCGCGGAGTCCGCCAGCAGCGAGTCCCCGTGCTTCGAGATGCCCACCGGGTCGACGACCGTAGGAACGTCCGTGCCGCCGATCAACTCCGCAACCGTCTCGACGAGTTCGGCCGACGCGAGCATCCCGGTCTTCACGGCCTGTACGCCGATGTCGTCGACGACGCTCCGGTACTGGGCGCGCACCGCCTCCGCCGGAAGTTCCCAAGCCCCTTGCACCCCGAGGGAGTTCTGCGCGGTGACCGCCGTGACGACGCTCATGCCGTGCACGCCGAGCGCGAGCATGGTCTTCAAGTCGGCCTGGATTCCGGCCCCGCCACCGGAGTCGGAGCCGGCCACCGTCAGTACGAGGGGCTTCACGACTCGATGTCCCCGAAGTGGTCCCAGCCGCCCTTGCTGGTCCACGGCGCCCCGTCGACCGTCACCTGGGGCAGCGCGGAGGGGTTGAGCACCTCGCCGATCACCTTCCAGCGGGCCGGCAACTTCACGTCCGGCGCGAAGGTCGCCACGATCGCGTGGTCCTCTCCCCCGGTGAGCACCCACTGGATGGGGTCGACGCCGACGGCCTGCCCGATGTCGTTCATCTGCGTCGGGACGTCGATCGCGCCGGACCGGATGTCGATGCGAACCTTGCTGGCCTCCGCGATGTGCCCGAGGTCGGCGATCAGCCCGTCGCTGACGTCGCACATCGAGGTCGCCCCGAGCCCGGCCGCCGCCGGACCCGCGTGATACGGCGGCTCGGGGCGCCGGTGCGCCTCCACGAACGCGCGCGGCGAACGGAAGCCTCGCGACAGCACCGCGAACCCGGCCGCGGACCAGCCCAGCCACCCCGTCACGGCGACCACGTCACCGGGCTGCGCGCCGCCCCGGGTCACCGGCTCGCGGCCGCGCAGATCGCCGAGCGCGGTGATCGACACCATGATCGTGTCGCCTCGTACGACATCGCCGCCGACCACCGAAGCGCCCGCGACCTGGCATTCGTCGCGCAGGCCGTCCATCAGCTCCATGGGCCAGGTGACCGGGAGTTCGGCCGGCACGACCAGACCGAGGAGCAACGCGGTCGGTACGGCGCCCATCGCGGCGATGTCCGCGAGGTTCTGCGCGGCGGCCTTGCGTCCGACGTCGTAGGCGGTGGACCAGTCGCGGCGGAAGTGGCGGCCCTCCAGCAGTATGTCGGTGCTCGCCACGACCCTGCGGTCGGGCGCGGCGACGACCGCGGCGTCGTCGCCGGGGCCGACCCGGACCGCGGGGGTGGTGGTGAGCCGGGAAGTGAGCTCCCTGATGAGCCCGAACTCCCCCAACTCACCGACGGTGCCCTTCATCGTTCGTCCTCTTCTCGTGACGGCAGCGCCCGGTCGCGAGCCGTCGGTGTGCTCGGTACGGTCGAGGTGACCGTCGACTTCAGTCGTGCCCACGTCCTGGCACGGCCGCGGGTCTCCCCGTGGCGAGCGGCGACGCGATACCGTGGCGTTCCTTTTCCCCACATGATCCTCGTGGCCGCCCTGGAGGTTCCGTGGTACAGGCGTACATCCTGATCCAGACGGAGGTCGGCAAGGCGTCGACCGTCGCCGACACGATCAGCAAGATTCCTGGAGTGATCCAGGCCGAGGACGTGACAGGACCGTACGACGTGATCGTGCGCGCCCAGGCCGACACGGTCGACGATCTCGGCCGCATGGTGGTCGCCAAGGTCCAGCAAGTGGACGGCATCACCCGCACCCTGACCTGCCCGGTGGTGCATCTGTAGCCCCCGTCTACCCTTGGCCGGTGAACTCTCTCCGTCACCGGCACCGTTCTGTCATCGGGCTGTCCGTGCTCGCCGCGCTGATCACCGTCGCGGGCTGCTCCTCAGCAGACGACAGCGTGTCGGCGGCGGTTCCCTCGCCGGGCGCGAAGGTCACCGGGCTGTGCCGGAACCTGGACAAGATGCTGCCGTCGAAGGTCGACGACCAGGGCCGCCGGGATCCCGAGCCCGCGTCCGCGCTGACCGCGGGCTGGGGGAACCCGGCGATCATACTGCGCTGCGGTGTCGTCAGACCCGCCAAGATGAACGACCCGGAGGCCGACGGCGTCGAGGTGAACGGCGTCGGCTGGCTCCTCCAGAAGGAGGACGACGGCTCGTTCCGCTTCACCACGACGCTCCGGAAAGCGTACGTAGAGGTGACCATCCCGAAGGACCGCACCGGGGACGGCATGGCGCCCCTGGTCGACCTCGCGAAGTCCGTGAAGAAGGCGATCCCCGCAGGGATCGCCGACTAGCTCGACCTGACCGAGCTGACCGAGCTGATCAGCGAAGTCCGGTCGACCGGCGCAGCGCCGCCTGCACCAGGAGGTCCACCAGCTCGCCGTAGGGCACGCCGCTGGCCTCCCACATCTTCGGGTACATCGAGATCGGCGTGAACCCGGGCATCGTGTTGATCTCGTTGATGACGAACTCGCCGTCTTCGGTAAGGAAGAAGTCCGCCCGCACGAGCCCCTCGCAGGAGGCCGCGTCGAAGGCGTCCACCGCGAGCCGCTGGACCTCGGCGGTCTCCTCCGGCGTCAGCGGGGCGGGCACGATCCCGGGCGTCGAGTCGATGTACTTCGCCTCGAAGTCGTAGTACGCGTGCTCCTGGGGCGGCGGAATCTCGGCCGGCACGCTCGCACGCGGCCCGTCCTCGAACTCCAGGACCCCGCACTCGATCTCGCGGCCGCGCAGCGCGGCCTCCACGAGGATCTTCGGGTCGTGCCGCTGCGCCTCCTCGATCGCCTCGTCGAGACCGGCCAGTTCGTCGACCTTGGTGATGCCGATCGACGACCCCGCGCGCGCGGGCTTCACGAACAGCGGCCAGCCGTGCTCGCCCGCGAAGTCGATGATCTTCTTGCGCGCGGCGGACTCGTCCCGCTCCCACTCACGGGGCCGGATCACCACGTAGGGGCCGACCTTGAGGCCGAACGAGGTGAACACCCGCTTCATGTACTCCTTGTCCTGGCCGACGGCCGAGGCGAGCACACCGGCGCCCACGTACGGCACACCGGACAGCTCCAGGAGTCCCTGAAGGGTGCCGTCCTCGCCGTAGGGGCCGTGCAGGACGGGGAAGACGACGTCGACCTCACCGAGGGCCTTCGGCACGGATCCCGGTTCGCTGACGACGACTTCACGGTTTCCGGGGTCGAGCGGGAGCACCACGCCACCCTCGCTCGACTCGGCGAGCTCGTCGACGTCGGGCGTACGGCGGTCGGTGATCGCCATCCGCTCCGGGGCGTCGGCGGTGAGGGCCCAGCGGCCTTCGCGGGTGATACCGATCGGCAGGACGTCGTACTTGGTCCGGTCGATGGCCGCGAGGACGGCGCCGGCGGTGACCACGGAGATCCCGTGTTCGGAGCTGCGACCGCCGAACACGACGGCCACACGCGGCTTGCGAGGCGGCTGCTCAGGGTTCTGGGAGAGGTTCTCGGTGCTCATATCGCGATGAGAGTACCCGGTGGTAGTGCTTCGAGTCAGCGTCCCGTTGACGAGCGGCGGTTCGATAAGCGCCCCGGAAGGGGCGCGGGGAACTGCGCGACAAGCCACTACGGCGCGGCAGCCGCACAACGACACCCAGCGGCACCCCGTGGCGGAGCACTCACCGACGCTCGGGCTTGGCGCTGCGCGACATCAGCTCCTTGACGGCCACCACCGGCGACTTCCCCTCGTGCACGATCTCGAACACCGTCTCCGTGATGGGCATGTCGACATCATGCCGACGGGCCAAGTCCAGCACGGACTCACAGGACTTGACGCCCTCCGCGGTCTGCTTGGTGACCGCGATGGTCTCCTGGAGGGTCATGCCCTTGCCGAGGTTCGTACCGAAGGTGTGGTTGCGCGACAGCGGCGAGGAGCAGGTCGCCACCAGGTCGCCGAGGCCCGCGAGTCCGGAGAACGTGAGCGGGTCCGCGCCCATCGCGATACCGAGCCGGGTCGTCTCGACGAGACCGCGGGTGATGAGCGAGCCCTTGGCGTTGTCCCCGAGCCCCATGCCGTCCGCGATGCCGACGGCGAGCCCGATCACGTTCTTCACCGCGCCGCCGAGCTCGCAGCCCACGACGTCGGTGATGGTGTACGGCCTGAAGTACGGCGTGTGGCAGGCGGCTTGGAGCCGGCGGGCAACGGCCTCGTCGGTGCAGGCGACCACCGCGGCGGCCGGCATCCGCGAGGCGATCTCGCGCGCGAGGTTGGGCCCGGAGACCACGGCGATACGGTCCCGGCCGACCTTGGCGACGTCCTCGATGACCTCGCTCATCCGCATGACGGAGCCGAGCTCGACGCCCTTCATGAGCGAGACGAGGACCGTGTCGGGCGCCAACAGGGGTGCCCAGTCGGCCAAGTTGGCGCGCAGCGTCTGCGAGGGGACCGACAGGACGGTGAAGTCGGCGTCGGCGGCGGCCTCGGCGGCGTCGGTGGTGGCCCGCAGGTTCTCCGGGAGTTCCACACCGGGGAAGTAATCGGGGTTCGTACGCGTGGAGTTGATGGCTTCCACGACTTCCGCGCGGCGCCCCCACAGCGTGACCTCGCACCCCGCGTCGGCGAGCACCATGCCGAAAGCCGTGCCCCACGAACCGGCGCTGAATACAGCCGCCTTGACCGGCTTGCTCACGTGCCCTGCCCCTCTTCCTGCTCGACCTTCGGCAGGATCGCCGAATCGGCCTGAGACTCCAACTCCTGTGTTTCCGCGGCCGTCCGGCGCCGCTGCTCGATCCGCTCACGGCGCGGGTCGTAGGGCGTCTCGGGTGCCTTCGCGCCGCGGATCTGCTCCAACAGGCGGGTGATGTCGGCCATGATGACCTCGGTCGCCTCCTTGAGGAGGTCCGGGCTCATCTCCTTGCCGTAGAAACGCGTGAGATCCACCGGCGGGCCCGCGAGCACATGGCTGGTCTTGCGCGGAAAGACGTGCAGCTTCTTGGCGTACGGCGGGAGCAACTCGTTGGCGCCCCACTGCGCTACGGGAATCACCGGGCACTGGGTCTGCAGGGCCACCCGCGCGGCACCGGTCTTGGCGGTCATGGGCCATTGGTCGGGATCCCGGGTGATGGTGCCCTCGGGATAGAACGCGACGCACTCACCGCGTTCCACGGCGGCGATCGCGGCGCGGAAGGCACTCAACGCGTCCGTGGTCTCGCGGTAGACGGGGATCTGTCCGGTGCCGCGCATCGCGGCGCCGACGAATCCCTTCCCGAAAAGGCCGCTCTTCGCCAGGAATCGCGGAACACGTCCGGTGTTGTACTGAAAGTGTCCGTATGCGAAGGGGTCCACTTGGGAATTGTGGTTCACCGCGGTGATAAACCCGCCCTCGGCCGGAATGTGTTCCATTCCACCCCAGTCCCGCTTGATCAGAACCACCAGCGGCGGTTTGCAGAGGACCGCTGCGAAGCGGTACCAGAACCCGATTCTGCGGCGGGGCACGCGAACACCTTCCTCTAGGACCTGGGGGGCCGCACAAGTGTCGCCCCAGGCCGTCGGTCTGTCGAGAACACCGTACGCCCCGCCACCGACACCGCCAGGGGTGCCGGGTGACAATGGCCGCGACAAGAGAGGGGCGGAACGCCCGTGCAGTGGACCTTGGTCATCCCCCTGAAGCCTCTGGCGCGCGCCAAGAGCAGGCTGTCGGACACCGCGGGCGACGGGCTGCGCCCGGGCCTCGCCCTCGCCTTCGCCCAGGACACCGTGGCGGCCGCGCTGGCCTGCCCGGCGGTCCTCGATGTGGCGGTCGTCACGGACGACGCCCTGGCCGGCCGGGAACTGGCCGCACTGGGCGCCCGCATCGTCGCGGACGAGCCGGGAGGGGGCCTGAACGCCGCCCTGCGGCACGCTACGGCGGTCGTGCGGGTTTCCCGCCCCGAAAGCGCGGTCGCGGCCCTGAACGCCGATCTGCCGGCTCTGCGCCCCGCGGAATTGGCCCGGGTCCTGGACTCGGCCGCTGAATTCCCCCGCGCTTTTCTCCCGGACGCGGCCACAATCGGTACCACGTTGCTCACCGCGCGAGAGGGCCGCGAATTGCGCCCGGCTTTCGGCACGGATTCCCGAGCCCGCCATCGCGCCTCCGGTGCGGTCGAACTCACCCTGGACGCGGTGGATTCCGTACGCCAGGACGTGGACACCGGCGAGGACCTGCGCGCGGCACTGGCCCTCGGGGTGGGGCCGCGCACGGCGGCAGCGGCGGCGGGGCTGCTGATTCCGGGACAGTAGCCGGCAGTAGGCTGCGCCCATGCAGGCGACCGCTTACACCTACGACGCCGGGACCCGTACCGGAAGTGTGCTGCTCGACGACGGCACCCCGGTGTCCTTCGACGCCGCCGCGTTCGACGCGGGCGGGCTGCGGCTGCTGCGGCCGGGACAGCGGGTGCGGATCGAGACCGAGGGCCCCGAGGACGGCCTCAGGGTCACGCTGGTGACGCTGCAGACCTTCTGAACGCCTTATCCCGTACGAGACGTCCTGAACGCCCGTACAGGGGCCGTGAATACGCCGCGGGCCGGACTCCCAGAGGGAGTCCGGCCCGGCGCGTGAGTGCCCTGCGCCCCGTGACTAGCGGGTGGCGGTGGCCTTCTTGGCGGTGGTCTTGCGCGCCGTCGACTTCTTGGCGGGGGCCTTCTTGGCCGTCGCCTTCTTCGCCGGGGCCTTCTTGGCGGTGCCGGTGGCCTTCTTGGCCGCCGTCTTCTTGGCCGTCGCCGTGGTCTTCTTGGCGGTGGCCTTCTTGGCCGTGGCCTTCTTCGCGACGGTCTTCTTGGCGACCGTCTTCTTCGCCACGGTCTTCTTCGCGGCGGCCGTCGCCTTCTTGGCGGTGGTCTTCTTGGCCGCGGCCTTCTTGACCGTCGCCGCAGCGGTGCCGCTCAGGCTGCCCTTGGGCGCCTTCTTGACGGCGACCTCGCCGCCGCGCGGGAGCTTCTTCGAGCCGCTCACCAGGTCCTTGAACCCCTGGCCCGCGCGGAAGCGCGGCACGGAGGTCTTCTTGACCCGAACCCGCTCGCCCGTCTGGGGGTTGCGGGCGTAACGGGCCGGACGGTCGACCTTCTCGAACGAACCGAAGCCGGTGACCGAAACCCGGTCCCCATTGACGACGGCACGGACGATGGCGTCCAGAACCGCGTCGACCGCCTCGGCGGCCTGCTGACGGCCGCCGACCTTGTCCGCAATCGCTTCTACGAGCTGCGCCTTGTTCACGTCTTCCCCTTCGGAGACATTGCCGGAACGAAACTGCTCCGGCTTTTTCGCACGTTAGGCAGATATATACCGCAAATCAAACACGAAACGGGCTAATCACCCGTGCGCCGCAACGAACTCGGCTGTCCTGGACTTGTTTCAGCGTTCCTCTTCCGGGAATCGACCCGCGTCGAGGTCCTCTGTGAACCGGTCCAGCCGCCTTGTCGCGTCGGCGAGATCGTGCTTGGCCGCGGCCGTAATGACCAGCAGCTTCCGGGCCAGCGCCATCCGTACGCCCTCCGGGACTTGCAGTGCGCGCACCCTTGTGTGCGCTTCCTTGAGTTGGTCCGCGACTGCCGCATAGAGCTTGAGTTGGCCGTCGTGTTCCATGCACAGATTGTGCCATCTGGGGCGAGTTGTCGCCTGCGGGGGTAGCAACTGGTGCCTCAAACAGCCTTCTGGAGCGCGGCGGCAGCCTTGGCTCAAAGCTGCGCCTACCCCGTCAACACCCTGTCTAACACAGGGAGTTGAGCAAAGCGTTGCAGGCGCGCAGGGCCGTTCGGGTGCAGACACGGCTGTACCCCCAATCGTGGCGATCGGGGGTACAGACGGGGTGTCGTGTGGCCGAATCTCGACTCGGGGAAGGCCTCGTGAGGTCCTTCGGGTCAGATCTGGACCGTCCGCGGCTTGTACGAGGGGCGCTTGGCCTCGTACGCGGCGATGTCGCCCTCGTTCTGGAGGGTGATGGAGATGTCGTCCAGGCCGTTCAGCAGTCGCCAGCGGGCGTTCTCGTCGAGTTCGAAGGCGGCGGTGATGCCTTCGGCGCGCACCTCGCGGGCCTCCAGGTCGACCGTGATCTCGGCCTGCGGGTCCTTCTCGGCGAGGTCCTGCAGCGCGTCCACGATCTTCTGCTCCAGAACCACCGTGAGCAGGCCGTTCTTGAGCGAGTTGCCGCGGAAGATGTCGGCGAACCGGGAGGAGATGACGGCCTTGAATCCGTAGTTCTGCAGCGCCCACACGGCGTGCTCACGGGAGGATCCGGTGCCGAAGTCGGGGCCGGCGACCAGGACCGTCGCACCCTTGCGCTCGGGCTGGTTGAGGATGAATTTCTCGTCCTTGCGCCAGGCCTCGAAGAGCCCGTCCTCGAAGCCGTCCCTGGTCACCTTCTTGAGCCAGTGGGCGGGGATGATCTGGTCGGTGTCCACGTTGCTGCGGCGCAGCGGGACGGCCCGGCCGGTGTGCGTGGTGAATGCTTCCATGACTCTCAGACTCCAGCGGGCACAGGGGCGTCGGACAGGTCGGCGGGCGAGGCCAGGTGGCCCAGCACGGCGGTCGCGGCGGCGACCTGCGGCGAGACGAGGTGCGTACGGCCGCCCTTGCCCTGCCTGCCCTCGAAGTTGCGGTTGGAGGTGGACGCGGAGCGCTCACCGGGCGCCAACTGGTCCGGGTTCATGCCCAGACACATCGAGCAGCCCGCGTGCCGCCATTCGGCGCCGGCCTCCTTGAACACGAGGTCCAGGCCCTCGGAGACGGCCTGCAGACCGACCCGCGCGGAGCCCGGGACGACCAGCATCCGTACGCCGTCGGCGACTTTGCGTCCCTCGACGATCGCGGCGGCCGCACGCAGGTCCTCGATACGGCCGTTGGTGCACGAACCTACGAAGACGGTGTCCACCTTGATGTCGCGCAGCGGCTGGCCGGCCTCCAACCCCATGTATTCCAGGGCCTTTTCGGCGGCGAAGCGCTCCGAAGCGTCTTCGTACGAAGCCGGGTCGGGGACGGTCGCCGAAAGCGGCGCGCCCTGACCGGGGTTGGTGCCCCAGGTGACGAACGGCGCCAGCGAGGGACCGTCGATGACGACCTCGGCGTCGAATTCCGCGTCGTCGTCGGTCTTCAGGGTCTTCCAGTACGCGACGGCGGCGTCCCAGTCCTCGCCCTCGGGGGCGTGGGCGCGGCCCTCGATGTACTCGAAGGTGGTCTCGTCGGGGGCGATCATGCCCGCGCGGGCGCCGGCCTCGATCGACATGTTGCAGATGGTCATGCGGGCTTCCATCGAGAGCTTCTCGATGGCGGAGCCGCGGTATTCGAGGATGTAGCCCTGGCCGCCGCCGGTGCCGATCTTCGCGATGATGGCGAGGATCAGGTCCTTGGCGGTGACGCCGTCGGGCAGTTCGCCGTCGACCGTGATGGCCATGGTCTTCGGGCGGGCCAGCGGCAGCGTCTGGGTGGCCAGCACGTGCTCCACCTGGGAGGTGCCGATGCCGAACGCCAGCGCGCCGAAGGCGCCGTGGGTGGAGGTGTGGGAGTCACCGCACACGACCGTCGTACCGGGCTGGGTCAGACCCAGCTGCGGCCCTACGACGTGGACGACACCCTGCTCGACGTCGCCCAGGGAGTGCAGGCGCACGCCGAAGTCGGCCGCGTTCTTGCGCAGCGTCTCCAGCTGTACGCGCGAGACCGGGTCCGCGATGGGCTTGTCGATGTCGAGGGTCGGGGTGTTGTGATCCTCGGTGGCGATGGTGAGGTCGAGGCGCCGCACCGGACGGCCCGCCTGACGGAGACCGTCGAAGGCCTGCGGGCTGGTCACCTCGTGCAGCAGGTGCAGATCGATGAAGAGGAGGTCGGGCTCGCCCTCGGCGCGCCGGACGACGTGGTCGTCCCAGACCTTCTCCGCGAGTGTCCTACCCATCGCTTTCCCTCCGGCCGGCGAAACAGCGCCGGCCCAACTAGAGATCTTGAGGAGACGGCGCTCGCACCCCTGGTTCACGGGCAGCCGCCGCCTGGCCCGTTGGTCTGCGGGCCGCTGTGCCTACAAGAGTTGCGCGTCTCACGAAAAAAGGAACTTGCGTTTCACAGAGTGAGACGCGAGTATCGTTTCATGGACAACAGTAGCGGCGTCGGCGTCCTGGACAAGGCAGCCCTTGTCCTGGGCGCTCTGGAGTCCGGTCCGGCCACCCTCGCGGGTCTGGTCGCGGCGACCGGGCTGGCACGACCCACGGCACACCGGCTGGCCGTGGCTTTGGAACACCACCGCATGGTGGCGCGCGACATGCAGGGCCGTTTCATTCTCGGTCCCCGTCTCGCCGAGCTGGCCGCGGCCGCCGGCGAGGACCGTCTGCTCGCCACGGCGGGCCCGGTGCTCACGCACCTGCGGGACATCACGGGCGAGAGCGCGCAGCTCTACCGCCGCCAGGGCGACATGCGCATCTGCGTCGCCGCGGCGGAACGCCTGTCCGGACTGCGGGACACGGTCCCGGTCGGTTCGACGCTCACGATGAAAGCCGGTTCGTCCGCGCAGATCCTGATGGCCTGGGAGGAGCCGGAGCGCCTGCACCGCGGCCTCCAGGGCGCCCGCTTCACGGCCACGGCCCTCTCGGGCGTACGGCGCCGGGGCTGGGCCCAGTCCATCGGCGAGCGTGAGCCGGGCGTCGCGTCCGTCTCCGCGCCCGTGCGCGGCCCGTCGAACCGCGTGGTGGCCGCCGTGTCCGTCTCCGGCCCCATCGAGCGCCTGACGCGCCACCCGGGCCGTATGCACGCCCAGGCGGTCATCGACGCCGCCGCCCGCCTCTCCGAGGCCCTGCGCCGCACCGGCTGATCCGCCGGGAACATCTCAAGAAGGGCCTGCCTCAACGCCGCGGCAGGCCCTTCGTCATGTCCTGTCCCCCAACTCCCGGTGAACCACGTCGGGTTGACGCACCGGGGCGGACAATGCGAAAGGCCCTCCACCGAAGTGGAGGGCCTTTCGTCTACGTACCCCCGACCGGATTCGAACCGGCGCTACTGCCGTGAGAGGGCAGCGTGCTAGGCCGCTACACAACGGGGGCCTAGATCGTGCGTTTCCGCAGATCTGAGCTGGTCTACCAGGACTCGAACCTAGAATGACGGTACCAGAAACCGTAGTGTTGCCAATTACACCATAGACCAAGGTGATTCAAGGTAAAGCGTACCCCCGACCGGATTCGAACCGGCGCTACTGCCGTGAGAGGGCAGCGTGCTAGGCCGCTACACAACGGGGGCCCTAGCGATCCTGCATGAGAGGTGGCGGGTGCGACCCGGACCACCTTCCTGGGAAGGATCTGTACCCCCGACCGGATTCGAACCGGCGCTACTGCCGTGAGAGGGCAGCGTGCTAGGCCGCTACACAACGGGGGCTTTGCAGAGTTGACCTCTGCGGTTGCAGATGAGCTCTGCGAGCTGGCCTACCAGGACTCGAACCTAGACTAACGGAACCAGAAACCGTCGTGCTGCCAATTACACCATAGGCCACTAAAACTCAACACCCTGCGGTGATCTTGTTCTAGCGTGCGCCTCCAGGTAGCTGACCTTTCGGTCTGTTCTCCGGCGGCGCAGGAAGAACATTACCTGAAGGTGGACGGGGCTCCAAAACGGGTATCAGGGCCGAGGAGCGCGGGGAGTTCGGCGAGTGAGGCGATCCGGTGGCGTCCCACAGGGGCCTCATCAGGGGCGGGCCCGCCGTGGCGGTCGATCCAGACGGACAGCAGACCGGCGTCCGCGGCTCCGCGCCAGTCGATCTCGGGGTGATCTCCGACATACGCCACCTCGTGCGGCGGCAGTCGCAGCGCCTCGCAGGCCGCGAGGAAGGCGCCGGCCTCGGGTTTGGAGACGCCCAGCTCGGCCGCGCACAGGACGGCCTCGAAGCGGTCGTACACACCGAGGGCGCGCAGCTTGCGGTCCTGGACGATGAGGCTGGAGTTGGAGAGGACGGCGTGCCGGTGGCTGGTCGCGAGGGCGTCCAGGACGGGCAGGACGTCCGGGAAGAGGGCCCAGGCGGTCTCGTAGTGATCCTTGTAGCGCCGGAACCAGTCCTCGGCCTCGGTGTCGGTCAACTCCCGCCCCAGGAACAGCCGGACGCGGTCCAGTCGCTGCCCCTCGAACGAGACCTCCCCGGCCGAGAACCGCGCCCAGTGGAACTCGGTGGCCACACGCCAGCGCTCCAGGGCGTCCGCCACGCTCGCGGGCCCGTCGACCAGCCCCTCGGCCAGCAGGTACTCACGCATCGCCGCGCGGTCCGCACCGGTGTAGTCGAACAAGGTGTCGTCGACGTCCCAGACAACGGCCCGAATGGTCATGATCCGACGGTAACCCGCGGCCCGGGGGCGCGTCTGCCCCCGGCCCGCGATCACACGGGGGCGACGAAGAAGTCCGTGACGAAGCAGGTGACTTCGCCGGCCGCCGTACGGCCGATCCAGGTGGGGTAGGCGCCGTCGCCCCAGCCGGAGGTGAAGGCGATCAGGTTGTGCCCGGTGTCGGGGGCGGTGATCAGGTGGGGTCCCGGGGCCCACTTGTTCTGATCGAAGGCGTCCCACAGCGGGCCCTCGTCCGCCACGCACTCCGGGAAGGAGCCGTCGACCGACGCGTCGTAGAACGCGCCCGTGCCGGCGTCGACGCCGTAGCCGTAGAACTCGTCCTCGGTGAGTTCGGCGAGGTTCTGGCCGGGCTGGAGGGCGAGTTCCCAGGTGGCGGTGGGTTCGTCCCGTATGACCAGGCGGGCGGCGGCCACGCGCAAGTGCGGGTCGTCGGACGGGGGTTCCTCGGGCTGGGTGAGGGTGGCGACGGCCGCGTCGACGCGGTAGTGGCCGGGGGCCACGGCGACCGTGAACGGTTCGGACTCGCCCTGGCCGAGGCCGACGAAGGGGTCGCAGGCCACCACCTGGCCGGTGGGGAGCCAGAGTTGGCCGCCGTCGACGAGGTGGATCACGCCGACCGTGCCGGTCTCGTCCTCCGTGAACGTGCTGCCGGGCGTGAACAGCCACGTGTAGTCACGTGCGGTCATCGGCATGAAAGGCGCCTCTCCTGAACGATCTTCAATGATCCGGAACCCTAACGCGCCGCACTGACAACGCCGAAGGGACGGCAGGCCGTTGCGGCTGCCGCCCCTTCACGCGCGGGTGCGTTACGCGGCCAGCTTGGCGAGGGCCGCGTCGATCCGGGCGAGGGTCTTCTCCTTGCCCAGGATCTCCAAGGACTCGAAGAGCGGCAGGCCGATCGTGCGGCCGGTGACGGCGACGCGGACCGGGGCCTGCGCCTTGCCGAGCTTGAGGCCGTGGGTCTCACCGGCGGCCAGGACGGCCTCCTTGAGGGCCTCGGCCGAGGTCCAGTCCGCGGACTCCAGCTTCTCGCGGGCCGTGCGGAGAAGGGCGTCGGAGCCCTCCTTCATGGCCTTCGTCCAGGACGCCTCGTCCTCGGCCGGCTCGGCGAGGAACAGGAAGTCGACGTTGTCCGTGATCTCCGACAACACCTTCAGGCGGGTCTGCGCGTGCGGCGCGACCGCCTGCCACTTGGCCTCGTCGAAGTCCTCCGGCGCCCAGGGGGCGAAGGGGGCCTGAAGCCAGGGGGCGCAGCGCTCGGTGAAGTCCTTCACGTCGAGCAGGCGGATGTGGTCGGCGTTGATCGCCTCGCACTTCTTCAGGTCGAAGCGCGCCGGGTTGGGGTTCACGTCGGAGATCTCGAAGGCCGCGACCATCTCGTCCATCGAGAAGACGTCCCGGTCGGCGGCGAGCGACCAGCCCAGCAGGGAAAGGTAGTTGAGCAGTCCCTCGGGCAGGAAGCCGCGCTCCCTGTAGAGGTTGAGCGAGGACTCCGGGTCGCGCTTGGAGAGCTTCTTGTTGCCCTCGCCCATCACGTACGGCAGGTGCCCGAAGGAGGGGATCTCCTTCGCGATGCCCAGGTCGATCAGCGCCTTGTAGAGGGCGATCTGGCGCGGGGTGGAGGAGAGCAGGTCCTCGCCGCGCAGGACGTGGGTGATCTCCATCAGGGCGTCGTCGACCGGGTTGACCAGCGTGTACAGCGGGGCGCCGTTGGCCCGGACGATGCCGTAGTCCGGCACGTTCTCCGGGGTGAACGTCAGCTCGCCGCGGACCAGGTCCGTGAAGGTGATCGTCTCGTCGGGCATCCGGAAGCGGACGATCGGCGTGCGGCCCTCGGCCCGGTACGCCTCGACCTGCTCGGCGCTCAGGTCGCGGCAGTGGCCGTCGTAGCCGGACGGCTTGCCGGCGGCGCGGGCGGCGTCGCGGCGGGCGTCCAGCTCCGCGGTGGAGCAGTAGCAGTGGTAGGCGCGGCCGGCGTCCTGGAGCTTCTGCGCGACGTCCTTGTAGATGTCCATGCGCTGCGACTGGCGGTACGGCGCGTGCGGGCCGCCGACCTCGGGGCCCTCGTCCCAGTCGAAGCCCAGCCAGCGCAGCGAGTCGAGCAGCTGGTTGTACGACTCCTCGGAGTCGCGGGCCGCGTCGGTGTCCTCGATGCGGAAGACCAGGGTGCCCTGGTGGTGCTTGGCGAACGCCCAGTTGAACAGGGCGGTGCGGACCAGGCCCACGTGCGGGTTACCGGTCGGCGAGGGGCAGAAACGGACGCGTACGGGTGCGCTAGCCACGCTTGACAACCTTGTTGGTGAGAGTGCCGATGCCTTCGATGGAGACGGCGACCTCGTCGCCGACGGTGAGCGGTCCGACGCCTGCCGGGGTGCCCGTGAGGATCACGTCGCCGGGGAGCAGCGTCATGGCCTCGGTGATGTTGACGATGAGATCCTCGATCGAGTGGATCATCTCGCTGGTGCGGCCGAGCTGTCGCTGCTGTCCGTTGACCGTGAGCTGGATGGTGAGGTCGCTCGGGTCGAGGTCCGTCTCCACCCAGGGGCCGAGCGGGCAGGAGGTGTCGAAGCCCTTGGCGCGGGCCCACTGCTTCTCGCGCTTCTGGACGTCCCGCGCGGTGATGTCGTTGGCGCAGGTGTAGCCGAGGATGACGTCCTTCACACGCTCGCGCGGGACCTCGCGGCACATCCGGCCGATGACGACGGCCAGTTCGGCCTCGTGGTGGAGGTCCTCGGTGAAGGAGGGGTACTGGATCTCGTCGCCGGAGCCGATCACCGAGGTCGACGGCTTGAAGAAGGCGAAGGGGACGTCCGGCACGTCATTGCCCAGTTCGCGGGCGTGCTCGGCGTAGTTGCGGCCGTAGGCGACGACCTTGTTCGGGAGGACCGGCGGCAGCAGCCTGACCTTGCTGAGCGGGACCTTCGTACCGGAGAGCTCGAAGTCCGCGAACGGGATGCCCTTGATGATGTCGAGGACGAGCTCGTCCGGCTTGTCGCCCTCGACCGCGCCGAAGGCGACGTTCCCGTCGATGGAGAATCTGGCGATGCGCACGGGATCCTGGCGCCCCTCACTGAGCTGGCTGGAGTCTGACGCTCCAGGCTAACGCGGTGCGGGGCCCCTCCTCGCGCGATTACTCCGCGGCGGCGGTGACCGGGATCTCCATGAGAATGGTGCGGCGCGGATTGGCGGTCTGGGCCGGCAGGTCGAGCGAGTGTTCCTGCAGCTCCGGCGTCTGCAGCGGCTCGGCGTCCGTGAGGTGCGCCAGCGTCGTGCGTCGCGGGTTGGCAATGTTGCGGAACATCATCGTGGTCTTCACTGTTGTACTCGACCCTCGTCAGTCCGTGGGTGGGCGGTTGGCAGATTGTGCCCTCATGTAAAGCGTCAGGCTAAACATCCAATTCCCGGCCGAAGACGCGAAGAGCCCCTGATCCATGTGTGAGTTTGCTCACCACCCCGTGGGCATACCGACCAATTCGGACCCGCAACTCACCTCAACGAAACGGACATTGCCCCCCTGAAGCTCCCATTCCGCTCCTGATCATGGCGACTTGGGCACATCCTGCGCCTCACAGGATGGTGGGGATTTGCCCACTTTGGAGTGAATAGCTTTCTACGTCTCGTGACACTGTCCTCACGGGGTGTCACACAGGTCACAGCCTGGCCTACGGGCCTTGTTGGAGATCCGGCACTGTGCTGGAATTCCACGGACCGCCGCAGAATCAGCCCGGCGCGCAGAGGGCGCAACGCAGCGCCGAGGGCGGCGGAAGGGGGAGCGCCGGTCACTCACGACCACACACTGGGGGGCGCGTTCAGGGCGCTCCCTAAGACGCCGACACCGTCCTTCCGTTCGCGCGGAGGGGCGCCTGGTCCAGAGGTTGCGACGCTAGTGCAGGGACGTTTCAAGAGGGATGGCAGTGCTTCGGCGGAGCCGGAGCCGCATGGCGGGGCTGGCCCCAAGACCGGCAGCTCCTCGCCCCAGCACGCCCAGAACCCGGGCCCGGCGCCGTCAGGTGACGGTGGAGGCCCCGGGCGCCCCGGTGTGTCCGCAGCCCCGACCCCCACGCCCCCGGTGAAGCCGCCGTCGGGCGCACCAGGACCCGGTTCGCGCGTCGCTCTGCGTAACTGGCGCATCTCCACGCGCCTGGTCTCGCTGCTCGCGCTCCCGGTGGTCGCGGCCACCTCGCTGGGCGCCCTGCGCATCAGCGACTCCATGACCGACATCCAGCAGCTCGACAACATGAAGCTGCTGACGGACATGACCAAGCAGGCCACCGAGCTGGCCACCGCGCTCCAGGAGGAGCGCGACCAGTCGGCCGGTCCCCTCTCGCACGGCGGCAAGGCCACCGACTACGAGGTCAAGGGCTACGAGGAGAAGACCGACCGCGCCCGCGACAACTTCATCAACGCCTCTGAAGAGGTGGACAGCGCCAGCAAGAGCGGCAACCTCCAGGGCGTCCGGGAGAGCCTCGTCGGTCTCGCGACCGAGCTGGACAACCTCGACAAGATCCGCAAGACGGCGTACCAGTCGAAGGGCAACTCGACGCAGACGGTCGACGCCTACCACCGGCTGATCAGCCAGCTGCTGGACCTCTCGCAGGACATGGCGGAGGCCACCAGCAACCCGGAGATGATCCAGCGCACCCGCGCCCTGGCGGCCTTCTCCGCCGCCAAGGAGTTCTCGTCCGTGCAGCGCGCCGTGATCGCGGCGGCCCTGCCGAACAACAACACGACGCAGGGCGATCTCTCCGCCAACGACCGGCTCTACGCCGACTCCGCTCTGGAGAGCGAGAAGTCGGAACTGAGCATCTTCCGCAACATCTACGGCAACCAGGGCGCCGAGGACCTCATCGCGCCCATCGAGGACGGCAACCCGACCATCGAGTCGGCCGACACCTACGCCCAGCGCGTCCTCGACAACGCCAACGGCCTGGCCTCGCTGGACAAGCGGTCCTACAAGGACTGGGTGGACGACAGCTCGACCAAGATCGAGCAGATGAAGAAGATCGAGCACACGCTCCTTGAGGACATGGAGCAGAAGGCCCGCGAGCTGCGCTCCGCCTCCGAGCGCGAGGCGATCATCTCCGGTGCGCTGATCCTGCTCGTGCTCGGCGTCTCCCTCGTCGGCGCCTTCGTCATCGCCCGGTCCATGATCCGCTCGCTGCGCCGCCTCCAGGAGACCGCCAACAAGGTCGCCCAGGACCGCCTGCCCGAGCTGGTCAAGCAGCTGTCCGAGTCCGACCCGCAGGACGTCGACACGTCCGTGGAGTCGGTCGGTGTGCACTCCCGGGACGAGATCGGCCAGGTGGCCGCGGCCTTCGACGACGTGCACCGCGAGGCCGTACGACTGGCCGCCGAGCAGGCCCTCCTGCGAGGCAACGTCAACGCGATGTTCACCAACCTCTCGCGCCGCTCCCAGGGCCTCATCCAGCGTCAGCTCTCGCTCATCTCCGAGCTGGAGTCCCGCGAGGCCGACCCGGACCAGCTGTCCTCGCTCTTCAAGCTCGACCACCTCGCGACCCGCATGCGCCGTAACGGTGAGAACCTCCTGGTCCTCGCCGGTGAAGAGCCCGGCCGCCGCTGGACCCGCCCGGTCCCGCTGGTCGACGTGCTCCGCGCCGCCGCCTCCGAGGTGGAGCAGTACGAGCGCATCGAGCTCTCCTCCGTGCCGACCACCGAAGTCGCCGGCCGTGTGGTCAACGACCTCGTGCACCTGCTCGCCGAGCTGCTCGAGAACGCGACCTCCTTCTCCTCGCCGCAGACCAAGGTCAAGGTCACCGGTCACGCGCTGCCCGACGGCCGTGTGCTGATCGAGATCCACGACACCGGTATCGGCCTCTCCCCCGAGGACCTCGCGGCGATCAACGAGCGGCTCGCCTCGCCGCCCACCGTGGACGTCTCGGTCTCCCGCCGCATGGGTCTGTTCGTGGTCGGCCGCCTGTCGCAGCGCCACGGCATCCGCATCCAGCTGCGTCCCTCCGACTCCGGTGGTACGACCGCGCTGGTCATGCTCCCCGTCGACGTCGCCCAGGGCGGCAAGAAGCCCGCTCCGGGCAAGCCCGGTCAGGCCGCCGTCGGTTCCGCGGCGGCAGCCGCCGCGGCCGGTGCCGGTGCGGCCCGCCGGGGCAACGGCCAGGGTGGCTCCGCGCTCGGCGCGGGTGCGCCCGCCCCCGGCAACGGTGGACTTCTCGGTGCCGGGGCCGCTCCGCGCGGCCAGGTCGGTGCCGGTCAGGGCCCGCGGGCCGCGCTGCCCGGTGCGGGCGGTGGACGTCCGGGTGGACCCGGCGCTCCCGGTGGTCCGGGCGGTGCGCGCGGACCTCAGGGTCCCCCGGCGCCGCAGGGCCGTCCGGCCGCGGGTTCCGGTGCCGGTCTCTTCGGTCAGGCACCCGGTGCCCCGCAGGGCATGCAGGCCGCCGGTCCGGGTACCCCGCAGGGCTTCGGCGACGGTCGTCAGGACGCCTTCGGCGGGATACCGCCGCAGAACAACCCCGTACCCCCGCAGCGCACGAGCAACGACGAGCCCGAGCCGCCCCGCGGTGGTGGCCGGCGTCGCGGCCGTCAGCCGCAGCTCCCGCCGCGCGGCGGCGCGCGGGCCGAGCTGCCCGGCGGCAACAACCAGCGCCCCAGCTGGAGCGACGAGAACGCGCAGCCCCCGCTGGGCCGCGGCAACCTCGACGCCCCGCGCGGTCACGACGAGCGGGACGCGGAGCAGACCTCCCGGATGCCGCGCATCGACGACCGCCAGGGCCCCGCGGCCACGACGGAGATGCCGGCGATACCGCGCCTCGACGCACAGGACAGCGGCCAGTTCCCGCGCCCGGGCACCAACGGGCAGCAGAACACGGGCCAGTTCCCGCGTCCCGGCGCCAACGGATCGCAGAACACCGGACAGTTGCCCCGACCGGGCGGACCGCAGGACACCGGCTCGTTCCCGCGGCCGGACGTCGACGCCCCGCGTCCCGGCGCCAACTCCCCGCAGAACGGCGGCCAGTTCGTCCGCTCGGATGTCTTCGGCGCTCCGAACAGCCCGGCCAACAACCCGTCGAACCCGGCCAACACGGGACAGTTCGCCGTCCCGCAGGCGTACGACCCCAGCTCCACGGGCCAGTTCGCGACACCCGGCTTTGACAACGGCTCCACCGGTCAGCACAATCTGCCGAACCGTCAGAACCCCGCGAACACCGGGCAGTTCGAGCGGCCGCAGGTGAACGGGAACCGCAACGGCGCCGATCTCGGCACCCAGCGGCCGCCCGCCCCGCAGCGTCCCACCCGCCAGGAGCCCGAGGCGTTGCCGCCTGCCACGGGTCCCGGTGACGGCAGGACGCCGCTGTACGACACGCTGGAGACCAACTGGTTCCACGGCCAGCAGGCGGAGCAGCAGGGCCAGACCAACGGCTCCGCCCCCGTCCCGCAGCCGCAGGCACCGTCGGCTCCGGCGACACCCCCCCAACGTCCCACGGGCGGTACCTGGCGCAGCTCGCCGAACGACGACCTCGTTCGGCAGGCAGAGCGTGTACGGCAACCGGCCGCGGGCGGCGTCACCACTTCCGGCCTGCCGCGCCGGGTGCCCAGGGCGAACCTCGTCCCGGGTACGGCTCAGCAGCAACAGCACCAAACCGGTCCGCAGGTCTCCCGTGCGCCTGACGACGTACGTGGCCGGCTGACCAATCTCCGTCGGGGCATCGCACAGGGTCGACAGGCCGGTACGGGTACCGGCCAGACCGGCAGCTTCCCCAGCCCCACTCACCAGCAGGAGCGTTAGTTGAGCCAGATGAGCCAGGCGGCACAGAACCTCAACTGGTTGATAACCAACTTCGTGGACAACACCCCCGGGGTGTCCCACACCGTCGTCGTGTCTGCCGACGGACTCCTTCTGGCCATGTCGGAAGGGTTCCCGCGCGACCGCGCCGACCAGCTCGCGGCCGTGGCCTCCGGGCTCACCTCGCTGACGGCCGGGGCATCCCGGATCTTCGAGGGTGGCGACGTGGCACAGACGGTCGTGGAGATGGAGCGGGGATTCCTCTTCCTCATGTCCGTCTCGGACGGCTCGTCCCTGGCAGTGCTCGCGCATCCCGAGTGCGACATCGGTCTCGTCGGCTATGAGATGGCACTGCTCGTCGACCGTGCGGGGGCGGTCCTCACACCGGACCTGCGCGCCGAACTCCAGGGCAGTCTGCTTCACTGACCGGCCCCGGCACCACCCGTCTCACCAAATCACCGTCCGGCCGCCACAATCCCCCCACCGGCCCTGTCAGACGGCTAGCCCGACCGACTTGCTGTCCCGCCCGGAGGATTCATGACCCCGCCCACCGCCTCTCATGATCCGTACGCCGAGCCGTACGGGGACGAGGGCGACCAGCCGCTGGTACGTCCGTATGCGATGACCGGCGGCCGGACCCGGCCGCGCTATCAGCTCGCCATCGAGGCACTGATCAGCACCACGGCCGACCCGGCAGCGCTGATGGGACTGCTCCCTGAGCACCAGCGCATCTGCCACCTGTGCCGCGAGGTCAAGTCGGTCGCGGAGGTGTCGGCACTCCTCGCCATGCCCCTCGGTGTGGCCAGGATCCTCGTCGCGGACCTCGCCGAGGCCGGACTGGTGGCCATCCACCAGCCGGGCGGCGACGAGAACAACGGCGGCGCACCGGACGTGACGCTGCTCGAAAGGGTGCTCAGTGGACTTCGCAAGCTCTGACGGAGGGCGGGCGACCACCTCCGCGAAGATCGTGGTGGCGGGTGGCTTCGGCGTCGGCAAGACCACGTTCGTGGGTGCCGTCTCGGAGATCAACCCGCTGCGCACGGAGGCCGTCATGACGTCCGCGTCCGCGGGCATCGACGACCTCACCCACACCGGGGACAAGACCACCACCACGGTGGCCATGGACTTCGGACGTATCACCCTGGACCAGGACCTGATCCTGTACCTCTTCGGTACGCCGGGTCAGGACCGTTTCTGGTTCATGTGGGACGACCTGGTGCGCGGCGCGATCGGCGCCGTCGTCCTGGTCGACACCCGTCGTCTCGCCGACTGCTTCCCCGCGGTCGACTACTTCGAGAACAGCGGGCTGCCCTTCGTCATCGCCCTCAACGGATTCGACGGCCACCAGCCGTACAACCCCGAAGAGGTACGCGAGGCCTTGCAGATCGGTCCGGACGCGCCGATCATCACGACGGACGCCCGGCACCGTTCGGACGCCAAGAGTGCGCTGATCACGCTGGTCGAGCACGCGCTCATGGCCCGGCTCCGGTAGTTTTCGGCGGGTCTCCGCATATGCAGTTCTCAAGTCGGCAGCGCCATACGGCAGTTGTCGTAGACGCCCCGGAGCCGGCTGTGGCCTTTGACACGGTCGGCCCCGGTGTTCATAACGTTTCGGCAGAGGAATCGGGTGGTACCGCAACGCGTCGCGGTCATCCGGTACCACTGCGCTAACAAAGCCCCGTCTTTTGGCGGGGCTCGCTCTTTATGACCGTTTTATCTGGGGCTTACATCACTCGGAATCCGCGGTTCCGACTGTTTGGAATCGCGCAGGCTGACGTGCTGGAATGCCTGAACTGCCCAATAGTCAACGACGTACTGATAGGCAGAGGTCGTTGACGGGCTTGAGACACTGCGGCACGACGATAGGTGCCGACCGCCGGAAGGTTGTTGGTCGAGTGAGGCGAAGCAAGAACGGTCCCGAGCCGTCGGCCCGGGGCAACTTCACCCCGCCGCCGCGCGGAGCGGCGCCCGCCCCTGTGCCAGGCTCGGAGCCCACGGCGCCACCCGCTCCGAGCGGCGGCCGTTTCTCCCCCCGCAACTGGCGGGTGCCGACCAGGCTGAACGCGATCCTGCTCATACCCGTGGTGGTCGGCCTCGTCATGGGCGGCTTCCAGGTGAAGAGCTCGATCGACACCTGGCAGAACGCCGAGGACGCGGAGAAGACCGCCCGCCTGGTGCAGGCGGCCCTGACCTACAGCAACGCGATCACCAACGAGCGTGACACCACCGCCGCGCCGCTGCTGCTGGGCAAGGGCGTGAAGGACCCGACGGTCGTCGCCGCCCGCAAGGCCACCGACGACGCCGCGGACACCTTCGACAAGGCCGCGCAGAACATGCCGGACCAGTCGGGCCTGGAGCGCCGGCTCAGCCGTTTCCGCAAGGTCGAGCCGCAGCTGACGTCCATCCGGGCCGCCGCGTACACCACCAAGTTCACGGGTGTGCAGACCGAAGAGGCCTACGTGAACCTGGAGCACCCGCTCCTCGAGTTCTCGAACGAACTGGGCCTCGGCACCGGCAACATCACCAGCTACGGCCGCTCGGTCTACGCCATCGCACTCGCCAAGGGCGCGCTCTCCCTGGAGCGCTCCATCGGCATGCACCTGCTGGTCAAGCCGGGCCCCGGCCAGGGCAGCCTCGCCACCCAGCGCACCGCCATCACCTCGTACGCGTACCTGGAGGGCATCGCCATCCAGGAGTACCAGGCCGGTGGTACCGACGCGGACATCGCGAAGCTGAACACGGCCATGGCGAAGGTCAAGACCGACGGCACGGCCATGGTCAAGCAGGCCGCCGAGCAGGCGAAGGCCGCCAACGAGACGTACGTGCCGCCGCCGGCCAACCCGATCGACATGATCACGGCGATGTCCCAGTTGCAGACCACGGACGCCTCGGCGCGCGCGGTTCTCGCCACGAAGGGCATCACCGCGCAGAACTGGTGGGCGGGCACGACCCTCAAGTACGAGGCGTACCGCAAGATCGAGGAGGACAAGGCCGACACCGCGGTGAGCGAGGCGTCGGACATCGCCGACAACGCCAAGCGGGACGCCATCATCACCGGTGCCGCCGTCGTCGTCGCCCTGCTCCTCGCCTTCATCCTGGCCGGTGCCGTCGCCCGCCAGATGAGCCGCGCGATGCGCCAGCTGCGCAACGCCGCCTTCGGTATCGCCGAGCAGCGTCTGCCGATGCTGGTCGACCAGCTCTCGCGCACCGACCCCGGCCGGGTGGACACCCGGATCTCGCCGATCCCGATCAACACGACCGACGAGATCGGCGAAGTCGCCAGAGCCTTCGACCAGGTCCACCGCGAAGCCGTACGACTGGCCGCCGAGCAGGCCCTCCTGCGAGGCAACATCAACGCGATCTTCACCAACCTGTCGCGCCGCAACCAGTCGTTGATCGAGGGCCAGTTGACCCTGATCACCGACCTGGAGAACAACGAGGCCGACCCGGACCAGCTGGAGAACCTCTTCCGCCTGGACCACCTCGCGACCCGTATGCGCCGCAACGGCGAGAACCTCCTGGTCCTCGCCGGCGAGGAGCCCGGCCGCCGCTGGGACCAGCCGGTCCCGCTGGTCGACGTGCTGCGCGCCGCCTCCTCCGAGGTGGAGCAGTACGAGCGCATCGAGCTGTCGGGTGTCCCGGAGGCCGAGATCCACGGCCGCGCCGTGACCGACCTCGTGCACCTGCTCGCCGAGCTGCTGGAGAACGCGACGACGTTCTCCTCCCCGCAGACCAAGGTGCGCGTGACGGCCACCCGTCTCCCCGACGGCCGCGTCATGATCGAGATCCACGACAAGGGCATCGGCCTCACCGCCGAGGACTTCGCGGACATCAACCACAAGCTGGCCAACCCGCCGACCGTGGACGTCGCGATCTCCCAGCGCATGGGCCTCTTCGTGGTCGGCCGGCTGTCCGACCGGCACGGCATCCGCGTCCAGCTCCGCCCCTCGGGCGAGCAGGCCGGCACGACCTCGCTGGTCATGCTGCCGGACGCGATCACGCACGGTGGCGGTGGTGAATCGCAGCTCCAGCGCGACGAGTTCACCGTCTCGCAGATCATGCCGGAGCAGCCGCAGCTCCAGTACCAGGGCGAGGACTTCAACCAGACCCCGCTGCGCACGGCGGCCGAGCTCGGCTTCGACGACACCCGCTACTCCGAGGTGCCGGACGACATCCGCGAGCTGGACCCGGTGGGCCGCTCGCTGATGCGCGAGGAGCGCCGCGCGGCCCTGGAGTCCCAGAAGCCGGGCCAGGAGCTGGAGGCGGGCGACTACCCGGAGTTCACCGAGTTCGACGCCCAGCAGCAGCCGTACGGCAACGGGCAGCAGGGCTACCAGGACCAGCCGACGGGCTTCACCGGCCAGCCCGCGTACGAGGAGCAGCAGCAGACGTCGTACGACGAGCCGCGCCAGCCCTCGTACGACGAGCAGTACTTCGCGCCGAACGGCACCGCGCCGCAGGCCGACTCCTTCCCCGACTCCTTCCCGCCGAACGGCGGTTACCCGGAGCCCGGGTACGCGGAGCCGGCGCAGGAGGAGCGCGCGGCGCAGCATCCCGCGAGCTCGGAGACGTTCTCGGGCTTCGAAGAGCCGTCCTACCAGGACGACTGGCCCCAGCAGGACGGTTACCGCAACGGGTACCCGGACCAGTACGCTCCGGAAGCGGAGTCCACGCAGGCCGCTGACGTCAGTGAGCGGGACCACGTAGGCTTCGAGCGTCCGGGACCGGCGCCCTCCGCCGTCCACGCACTGACCGACGCCGGACTGCCGCGCCGCGGTTCGGCCGCGAACGGCACGAACGGTTCGCAGCCCGCGCAGCCGGGGCCGTCGGCCGCCGCGCCGGAGAGCAAGGTCGATGTCTTCGGCACCGCGAACGGCAGCACCGGCGCCGTGGACTGGCGGTCGGCGAACGATCAGCGCTGGCAGCAGGCGTCGGCACTGAAGAAGCCCAAGGCGGGCGGGGTCACCTCCTCCGGCCTGCCGCGGCGGGTACCCAAGGCCAACCTGGTCGAGGGCACCGCCGAGAGCACCCCCCAGGGCGGCCCCCAGGTCTCCCGCGCTCCCGAGGACATCCGGGGCAGGCTCAGCAACCTGCGCCGCGGGGTCCAGCGGGGACGCAGCGAAGGCAGTGAAACGAACGGTCGGGGCTTCGGCACCGACAGCACCTACAACCAGGAGCGTTAGTGTGAGCCCGATGAGCCAGGCGGCGCAGAACCTGAACTGGTTGATCACCAACTTCGTGGACAACACCCCTGGGGTGTCCCACACGGTGGTGGTCTCCGCCGACGGACTCCTTCTGGCGATGTCCGACGGGTTCCCACGCGACCGTGCCGACCAGTTGGCGGCCGTAGCGTCGGGACTCACCTCACTGACCGCCGGTGCCTCGCGCATCTTCGAGGGCGGCAGCGTGAACCAGACGGTTGTGGAGATGGCGCGGGGATTCCTCTTCCTCATGTCCGTGTCCGACGGTTCCTCGCTCGCTGTTCTCGCACACCCCGAGGCGGACATCGGTCTCATTGGGTACGAGATGGCCCTTCTGGTGGACCGTGCCGGCACGGTCCTGACCCCGGACCTTCGAGCGGAGCTCCAGGGGAGCCTTCTCAACTAACAGACGGACGGTGCGTTTTGGCGTCCTGAGGCCATAAGGTTTCGGGACGCGGCTCCACATTGATGGGTGCCCGGCACAGTCGGAGGAGGAGAAAGTGGCAACACCCCCAGGCGGTTCGTCTTCGGGCAACTGGTCGTACGGCCCCGGCCAGGGGCAGGGCGACGGTTCCCAGAACCGGTACAACTTCCCCTCCTCGCCGTCCCCGCGCCGCCAGCAGCCGTACCCGCAGGGCCCCGGCCCTTCGCCGTACGACCAGCCGCCGGCGCCGCGCATCCAGCCTGTGCAGCCCCATCGACGCTCTCCCGAGTCGGCGCCCGCCGGGTCGACGAGCAATCCTCTGGTACGTCCGTACGCCATGACCGGCGGCCGGACGCGCCCCCGCTACCAGCTCGCCATCGAGGCGCTGGTGCACACCACCGCGCAGCCGCACCAGATGCAGGGCCAGTTGCCCGAGCATCAGCGGATCTGCAACCTCTGCCGGGAGATCAAGTCGGTGGCCGAGATCTCGGCCCTCCTGACGATCCCTCTCGGTGTGGCCAGGATCCTCGTCGCCGACTTGGCGGAGGCGGGCCTGGTCGCCATCCATCAACCCGGCGGCGACGAGAACGCCGGCGGCCAGCCAGATGTGACACTGCTCGAAAGGGTGCTCAGTGGACTTCGCAAGCTCTAGCGGCGGTCCTTCCCGCTCCACCACATCAGCGAAGATCGTGGTGGCGGGTGGCTTCGGCGTGGGCAAGACCACGTTCGTGGGGGCCGTCTCGGAGATCAACCCGCTGCGTACCGAGGCTGTGATGACGTCCGCGAGCGCGGGCATCGACGACCTCACCCACACCGGAGACAAGACGACCACGACGGTCGCGATGGACTTCGGCCGTATCACCCTGGACCAGGACCTGATCCTGTACCTCTTCGGTACGCCGGGTCAGGACCGCTTCTGGTTCATGTGGGACGACCTGGTGCGCGGCGCGATCGGCGCGATCGTGCTCGTGGACACCCGTCGTCTCGCCGACTGCTTCCCCGCGGTCGACTACTTCGAGAACTCGGGTCTCCCCTTCGTCATCGCCCTCAACGGATTCGACGGCCACCAGCCGTACAACCCCGAAGAGGTACGCGAGGCCCTCCAGATCGGCCCGGACGCGCCGATCATCACGACGGACGCCCGCCACCGCGCGGACGCCAAGTCGGCTCTGATCACGCTGGTCGAGCACGCACTCATGGCCCGCCTCCGGTAGCACGCGGCACGACGACATCGAGGGGCCAACTCCGGCTGGAGTCGGCCCCTTTGTCGTACCCCCCTGCCACAATGAACGCTCTTCGGTTCGGCGAGGGGGACGGGATGAGCGCGGAGGCGGCGGCACTGCGTCTGGGGACGACCGTGGTGAAGGCGGCGGCGCAGACGTGGCTGGGAGGCAAGCGGCGCGAGCAGGAGCGCCGGCTGCCGATGGACGATCTCGTACGGCTGCGGGTGTCGGGGCTGCGCCAACAGCGCAGCGTCCAGCGCCAGTTCGAGGAGATGGCCGACACGGTGGCCGCGCGGATCGAGCCGTTCCTGGCCCAAGAGTTCCGCGGCCTGGACGAGAGCGGCCGGGAGGCGGCGCTCAACGGGGTGTGCCACACCTTCGCGCGCGCCGACCTGTCGGACGAGGCGGTCCTGGCGGCCGACGCGCAGCCGGCCGAACTGATCCGCCGCATCACGGCGTCGGTGAGCCCGCCGGTCGGCCTGAACGAACCCGAGACGCGCCTCTACGAACTCCTCTTCAGCGAGTGCTGCGAGTACTACGTCAGCATCGTGCGGACCCTCCCGGTCTTCGAGGAACGGACTCTGGCCGAACTCCTGGCCCGCACCAGCTCGTTGAGCGACCGGGTCGCCCGCGTCCTCGAACGGCTCCCCGACCGCTCCCTGTTCGCCCCGGACGGCACCGACCAGGACCAGGAGTTCCGCCGCTGGTACATGGAGTTGGTCAGCAACACCCTCGACGAGGTCGAACTGTTCCGCCGTACGTCCGACCGCGCCGCCGCGCAGGTACGGCTGTCGGTGGCCTACGTCAGCCTGCGCGCCACGGGTGACGACGGAACCCGGCGCCGCTCCGTCCGCGCACTACCGCTCAGGCCGGACCTGAGCGGCTGGGAGGAGTCCGGGACGGAGAGTTCCGGGATGCGGGTGGAGTCCGCGCTCGGCGGGGCCTCCAGGGTGCTGTTGCGCGGCGAGGCGGGCTCCGGCAAGACGACGCTGCTGCGCTGGCTGGCGATCACGGCGGCCCGGGGCGCCTTCACCGCCGAACTGGCCGACTGGAACGGCCTCACGCCCGTCTTCGTCAAGCTCCGCGAGTACAGCGGCCGTCAACTCCCCAAGAAGCCCGAGGAGTTGCTGGACGGTGTCGCCGGGAACATCACCGGGATCATGCCCAGGGGCTGGGTGGAGCGCCAACTCCGGGACAACAAGGTCCTGTTGCTGGTGGACGGAGTGGACGAACTCCTCGGCTCGGAGCGGCGGTTGGTGCGTGACTGGCTGCGCAAGCTGCTTGGGGCCTACGGCGGCATACGGGTCGTAGTGACCTCGCGTCCGACCGCGGCCGGAGCGGACTGGCTGCGCCGGGAGGACTTCACCGCGCTCCACCTGGACCGGATGACCCCACCGGACCTGGCCGCGTTCGTACGGCAGTGGCACGAGGCCGTACGGGAACTGGGCGACGAACTCCCCTGCGGCGTCGACGAGTTGCCGCGCTACGAGCAATCCCTGCTCAACAGCCTCAAGGACCGCGCCCACCTCCAGTCCCTGGCGGGCACCCCGCTGCTCGCCGCCATGCTCTGCGCGATGCACCTGAACCGGGGCAGCCAACTCCCCCGCGACCGCATGGAGTTGTACCGCAACGCCCTCCACACCCTGGTCCACGACCGCGACGCCGACCGGAACGTACCGAGCGCGCTGGACAGCAAACTCAGCCTCAGCGACAAGCTGGTCGTACTGCGGGATCTCGCCTGGCGCCTCTCGGACAACAACCGTAGCGAGATCGCCCTGGACCAGGCGGCCGTCCATGTCGCCTCGAAACTCTCCGCGATGCGGCACCTGGAGGTACAGGACGGTCTCGGTGTCCTGGAACAGCTAAGGGACCGCTCCGGCATCCTCCGCTCCCCCGTCGAGGGCCGCCTCGACTTCGTCCACCGGACCATCCAGGAGTATCTGGCCGCGGAGGAGGCGACGGAGGAGGACCGGATCGGCAATCTGGTCGGGCGGGCGCATCTGGATCTGTGGCGCGAGACGATCATCATGGCCGCGGGGCATGCCAACTCCCGTCAGAGGCAGGAGTTGTTGGACGGGATCCTTGATCGGGCGGAGGCGGAGCCGCGGTATGCGCGGGGGCTGCGGTTGCTCGCGGCTTCGTGTCAGGAAACGTTGCCGACGATTCCGGACGGGCTGGCGGGGCGGTTGGACGGAGCTATGTCGGCGCTGCTTCCGGCTCGGCGGGTCACAGATCCCCCCGCTCTGGCTGCTGTGGGGACGAGCCTGTTGCGGCGATTGCCGCGTTCTCTGGGCGAATTGACGGAGAAGGCCGCGGTGCAGACGGTGCGAACCGTGGCGATGATCGGGGGTGAGGAGGCGTTGGTGTTGATGGTGGGGTACACGGGGGACCGGCGCCCCCGCGTCATCAACGAAATCATCGAAGCCTGGGCGTACTTCGATGCGGACGCCTACGGCGAGCAGGTATTGGCCGGGCTGCCGTTGGAGAAGCACGCCGTGAAGCTCAGGCACTCCCAGCAGTGGCGCGCAGCGACTCGGTTGAAGTCCATCACTAGGCTTTCGATCCACTACCCGTTCCCGGCACTCGCTGCCATGGACCAGCTCCCACCCATACAGCGCCTGTCGGTCTACAACCTCCGTGGTCCCGGAGACCTTTCAGTGCTGATGGCTCACCCACACCTGCAGTGGTTCACGCTCTTTGGGCAAGCAAAGCTGCACGGGCTCGAATCTGTGGAGAACCTACGGAGCCTCTTCCACCTGGGGCTCGGCCGCAGTGCCACGGCCGACCTGGACAGTCTGCGTCTTGGGCCGACAATGTCCTGGTTGAGCCTCTACGGGCTAAGCGGGACCAGCGAACTGACCGCCTTGAGGAATTTCCGCGATGTCGCAGACCTCTTCCTGTCGACCGCGAGCACATGTACGCCGCGTGGCCTGAGCAGCGTCTCCGCCATGCCCGGGCTCCATGTCCTCCGCTTCACCGCCATGCACTTGCCGGAATGGCTGACAGCACGTGAACCCCTTCCGGCCGAACTGCGGATGCTCACGCTGGATGGCTGCGTCATGCCTGGGGACCCCCATGCCTACCGCGACCTCAGTTCCCTCAACTCGCTGTCCATCAGATCCTGCCGGACTCCCGACGGCACCCCCATCACCGCCCTCGACCTCCCGGTCAAGAACCTCACCATCACCTGACCCACAAACGCCAACGGCCCCACCCTCCCGAAGAAGAGTGGGGCCGCCGTGAACGCGCTAAAAGAGGCTCAGTGCCAGCTGTGCGGAGCCCGGAATCCACCCTCGCGCTCCAGCCGACGCCAGCCGGCCTTAGGAAGCGGACGGTGAGCCGGAGCTTCGGCAGGCGTGGCCGCCGCGCGGGCCAGGAGGATGGCCGTGATGGCGGCGACTTCCTCGGGCTCGGCGTGGCCCTTCTCGACACGAATGTCAGGGGTGCTCATAGGTTCAGTCTCCGTGGCTGAGGTTTCCGCACGGGTAGCGCGGAGGGTCCGCTGGGTTACTGCGGGGGGTTGCCGTGCTTACGCGAGGGCAGGTCGGCGTGCTTGGTGTGCAGCATCGCTAGCGACTTGATGAGTACTTCGCGGGTCTCGGCGGGGTCGATGACGTCGTCGACGAGTCCGCGCTCAGCCGCGTAATACGGGTGCATCAGCTCGGACTTGTACTCCTTGACCATGCGCGTCCGCATCGCCTCGGGGTCCTCGGCGTCGGCGATCTGGCGGCGGAAGATGACGTTGGCGGCACCTTCGGCGCCCATCACGGCGATCTCGTTGGTGGGCCAGGCGTAGGTGAGGTCGGCGCCGATGGACTGGCTGTCCATGACGATGTAGGCACCTCCGTACGCCTTGCGCAGGATGAGCGAAATCCTCGGCACGGTGGCGTTGCAGTACGCGTAGAGCAGCTTCGCTCCGTGCCGGATGATTCCGCCGTGCTCCTGGTCGACGCCGGGAAGGAATCCCGGAACGTCCAGGAACGTAACGATCGGAATGTTAAAAGCGTCACACATCTGGACAAAGCGCGCAGCTTTTTCGCTGGCCTCGATGTCCAGGACGCCCGCGAGGGTCTGCGGCTGGTTGGCGACGATGCCGACGACCTGGCCGTCGAGGCGGGCCAGCGCGCAGATGATGTTGCGGGCCCAACGCTCGTGGATCTCCAGGTAGTCGCCGTCGTCGACGATCTCCTCGATGACCTTGGTCATGTCGTACGGCCGGTTGCCGTCGGCCGGGACCAGGTCCAGCAGGATGTCCGAGCGGCGCTCGGCCTCGTCGCTCGACTCCGCGCGGGGCGGGTTCTCGCGGTTGTTCTGCGGGAGCATCGACAGGAGGTAGCGCACCTCGGCGAGGCAGGTCTCCTCGTCGTCGTAGGCGAAGTGACAGACGCCGGAGGTCTCGGCGTGCACGTCGGCGCCGCCGAGGCCGTTCTGCGAGATCTCCTCGCCGGTGACCGCCTTGACGACGTCCGGGCCGGTGATGAACATCTGCGAGGTCTCGCGGACCATGAACACGAAGTCGGTGAGGGCGGGGCTGTAGGCCGCGCCGCCCGCACACGGGCCGAGCATCACGGAGATCTGCGGGATGACCCCGGAGGCCTTGGTGTTGCGCTGGAAGATACCGCCGTACCCGGCGAGGGCGGAGACGCCCTCCTGGATACGCGCGCCCGCGCCGTCGTTCAGGGAGACCAGGGGCGCGCCGGCCGCGATGGCCATGTCCATGATCTTGTGGATCTTCGTGGCGTGGGCCTCGCCCAGCGCGCCGCCGAAGATCCGGAAGTCGTGCGCGTAGACGAACACCGTGCGGCCCTCGACCGTGCCCCAGCCGGTGATGACACCGTCGGTGTACGGCTTCTTGGCCTCAAGGCCGAAGCCCACGGCGCGGTGCCGCCGCAGCTGCTCGACCTCACGGAAGGACCCGGGGTCGAGGAGCAGGTCGATACGCTCCCGGCCGGTCAGCTTCCCCTTGGCGTGCTGCGCCTCGGTCGCCTTCTCGCTCGGGCCGGCCAGTGCCCGCGCACGGATCTCGTGCAGTTCGGCCACTCGCCCGCGCGCGTCCGTCGGCTCACCCGGCGCCTCATCCAAAACGGTCATGTACTGACCCTACGAAGCACACCAAGGAAAGGGCGCCGTCGACTCTGCACAGTCTCCGGCCCGTTTTCCTGGTACCCCTGAACAGAACCTCACCGGCATGCAGCCGTTCCGACTGCTCACGGGGCATGCTGGTTGTAGGGGTTACACAAAGCCGACAGCTGAGAGCCACCTCACATTCAGGTGCGGCTGATGCCATCCCCAGGGTGATTTCCGGAGTGGCTCCCGGAGTGGTTCCCGCGTTGCCGGGGCCGCCCGGAGGGCGTACTCGTAGTAGTTGGCACAACACCCTGCGGATGATGTTGAAAATTGAATGGAATAGGTCTACGGTCCTTCGTGTTGGCATCGTTGAACGTTCAACAGATTCATCCCCGCACACTCCCTGTCCCCTTTAGGAGCACGTCATGGGCATCTTCGGCCGCAAGAACGACGACACCGACACCACCTCGGCCCCCGCCGCCGGCAACCCCGACCTCGCCGCGCTGACCGGCGACTACGCGATCGACCCGTCGCACACCACGCTCGGCTTCACCGCCCGCCACGCGATGGTCACCAACGTCAAGGGCAAGTTCCTCGACTTCACCGGCACGCTGCACCTGGACGGGTCCGACCCGGCCAAATCCACCGCGTCCTTCGACGTGAAGATGGACAGCATCGACACCGGCTCGGCGGACCGCGACGGTCACCTCAAGAGCGCGGACTTCTTCAAGACGGAGGAGTTCCCCACGATGACCTTCCGCTCCACCTCGGCCGAGGCCCTCGGCGGCGACGACTACCGCATCACCGGTGACCTGGAGATCCTCGGCACCACCAAGCCGATCACCATCGACCTGGAGTTCAACGGCGCCGCGAAGGACCCGTTCGGCAACGAGCGCGTCGGCTTCGAGGGCAAGGCCGAGATCCTGCGCTCCGACTTCGGCCTCACCTGGAACGCGGCGCTGGAGACCGGTGGCGTCCTCGTCTCCGAGAAGATCAAGCTGAACTTCGACATCTCGGCGATCAAGAGCGCCTGAGGCCCAGCCAGACCGCCAGATCCTCGATCTCGGCGTCCACGGCATCGGCGATGCTCCGGGTGAACTCGACGTCCTGATGGACGGCGTTCACCAGGAGCACGCCGGCCTTGCGGTCGGCGGTGGCGTCGACCTTTCCGACGAGCTGGTCGCCGTGCAGGATCGGCAGGGCGAAGTAACCCCAGCGGCGCTTCTCGGCCGGCTTGTACATCTCCAACTGGTAGTCGTAGCCGAAGAGTTCGGTGGTGCGCTTCCGGTCGTGAATCAGCCGGTCGAAGGGCGACAGCAGTGCGGCCCGGCCGGTGAACGGCCGCTCCAGGTACGCCGGATCGACCCGCCACTCCCCCTTCACCCCCTCGACGACGGCCGGTTCGCCGGCCCCGCCGACGACGGCGGGTTCGACCGGGAGTGCGGTGCCGGTGGCCCTGGCGATACCGAGCGCGCGCAGTCTCCGTTCGTCGCGGAGACGGCGCGCTTCTTCGCGCGGGACGGCGGGTTCGTCCGGGTAGACGCGTGCCGCCAGGTCCCAGAGGCGTTCTCGTCCCGCCCGCCCCGCGATCGCGACTTCCCCTCGCAGCACCATCAGCTCCAGGAGCTGGCCGACGTTGCGGTTGTGCGTCCAGCCGGAGGACTTCCACGGCACCGCGCACGTGTCGGGCAACTCCCTTGAGGTGAGCGGCCCTTGACCGCCGAGCCGCTCCAGGATGTCGCGCCTGCACGCGTCGTTGGCGGCGACCCACTCGCGGTAGTGCTTCGACTCCCTTTCCCATACGGCCATGTCGGCGCGGTAGAGCGCCAGGTCCTCGCTCGGGCGGATCATCGCGCGGAGTTCGAGGAGGCCGCGGTTCGCGAGCGCGGCGGTGAGGTCTTCCCGTGCGTACGACGAACCGAGGCGGCTCCACGCGACCAGGTCGGCGTTGGGCGCGATCGCGGCGGTCGGGTCGATCTGGAGCAGGGTCAACTGCCGTACGACGGAGTGCAGTTCGGTGGGGCGGTGGGCGTCGAGGAGTTGGGCCTGGACGGCGATGCGGCGGGCTTGGGGGCGGGTGAGTTCATGCATGGGTGCCAGTCTCCCGGGCTCCGTCGGCTCCGCGCCGCACAGCCGGGTCCCACAATCCGCGCACTTGGGTCCCACAACTCCGCCACGGCATCGACAGCACCTCGCGTTGCAATCGAGAACGCCGAGGTGTGAGGATGCCGCCATGGTTGACGACGGGGGGAGTTCCTCGCTGCCCGCACAGGCGCGAAGGTCACCGTTTGCTGAATATGCGGACATGGCCACGCCGGCATCGAGCGACTCGGATGTGTCCACACCGGACTGGCTCAAGCCGCATGTCCCCGGGGAGCGCGCCGGTCCGGCCGCACCACCGGACGCGGTACCGGCGCCGGCCGAGGCACCGAAGCCGCCCCGGGACGACCCCCCTCCCAAGGACCCCGAGGACCCCGAAGTGGCGGCCTGCAGGCGGGCGTTTGCAAAGCTGCTGGGCGAGTTCCGCAGCACGGCGGTCCTCGTTCCGCTCGGTGACGGACCCGGCCCGGACGAGGAACGCGGCCTGCTCACCGCGGACTTCGACGGCATCCGCTTCATCCTCGCCTTCTCCGACGAACAGGCCCTGGCCCGCTACGCCCAGGCACGCGGCGCGTACACCCGCGAGTGGACGTACCAGTCGATCCTCGGCGCCCGCTTGCTGGACGTGGCGGTGCCCGCGGCGGGAGTGCCGTGCGGGGTGGCGCTGGACTGCGCGGACGGACCGGACGGGATGGTGTTCCCGCCGGTGCGGGGGATCGTGCCGGACGAGGCGGCGCTCGACGGTGCCGACGACACCACGCGGGATGTGTCATGAGCGGCGGGGGCGGGTCCGGCGAGGACCTCAAGGCGCAGGGTCTGGAGCTCATCGCGAAGGGCCTGACCGAGGCGCTCGGTGAGCTCAAGGAACTGGGCATGGTCGGGGTGGCCGGCGCCGGGCGCGGCTTCAGCGACATCGGCCTGTCCGGACTGGAGCTGGGCACGGACGACGTGAAGGACGCGTTGGGCTCGTTCTGCACACGCTGGGAGTGGGGTGTGCGCACGCTGATCAACGAGGGGAACGAGTTCGCGCAGGGGGTCGGCCTGTCGGCGGGCACGTACTACGAGACCGAGCAGTACGTCGAGGGAACCTTCAAGGTCGTCGCGAACGCGGCGATCGGCAACCCGTACGCGTCCGAGGACGAGGTCACCCAGGAGGGCTGGGGCGACATCTACGACTCCGGGATCTACAGCGGCAACACGGACTTCAGCGCCGACTCGTGGAAGCAGGCGAACGAGAACGTCGAGCAGGGCTGGAAGGACGCGGGCCGGGACGTGATGACCTCTTCCACGATGGGCCCGATGGGCCTGAACCCGCAGAACCTGCACGGCACGCTCGGGGTGTCCGACACCGAGTACGAGAAGTGGCTGGACAGCACCTTCGGCCCGTCCGCCGAGGAGCGTGCCCAGGCCGCGCGGCAACAGCAGGGTGTGCAGGGCGAGGGGGGCGGCTGATGGGCCTCGGAGATCTCGTCGGCGACATCAAGGATGGTCTCAACTCCGGTCTGAAGGCCGGCGAGGACCTGATCGACGCGGGCGAGGAGAAGCTCGGCGAGGCCGTCGACTACGGCAGCGACAAGCTCGGCGACGGCCTCGACTACGTGGGTCTGGACAAGGCCGGTGACTGGGTCCACGAAGCGGGCGACCAAGTGGCCGCGAACCTGGGCGCCACCCCCAGCGAGCAGAGCCTGGGCCACACCGACGACCCCACCGAGCTGGTGCACGGCAACCCCGGGAAGGTCCGGGAGAGCGCCAAGCACCTGAAGGACTTCTTCACCGCCTTCGACCATGTCGGGCAGGGCATGAAGAAGGTGAGCTCGCCGGGGTGGAGCGGCGAGGCCGCGGACGCCTTCCGCGAGAAGTTCGAGATGCACCCCACCAAGTGGCTCCAGGCCGCCGATGCCTGCGAGGACGCGGCCACGGCCCTGGACTCGTACGCGGACACCATCAAGTGGGCGCAGGACAAGGCCCATGAGGCCATCGACCAGTACAAGCGGGGCACGAAGAGCTACGAGACCGCGGCCGACGCGTACAACAAGAAGGTCCGCGCCTACAACGCCAAGGGCCTGACCGGCGAGGACCCCGGCCCGAAGCCCGAGCCCTTCGACGAATCCGTGGGCAAGGCCGACATGAACAGGGCCGCGGACATCCTTGAGGACGCCCGCCGGGGCCGTAACGAGGCATCGGCCAGGGCCGCCGCCGCGATCAGGGCCGCCCTTGCCCACGCGCCCGCCGAACCGCCGCCGCTGGACCGCATCCAGGACGACGTCACCGACGGCTTCCAGGCGTACCACATGGAACTCGCCCACGTCGGCGGAGGCATCCTCAAGGGAACCGCGGGCCTGGTCAACCTCGCCCGCGGTCTCAACCCGATGGACCCCTACGCGCTGACGCACCCGGCCGCGTACTACCAGAACGTCAACATGACGCTCTCCGGCCTGGTCTCCACCGCCGCCCACCCCGAGCGTGTCCTCCAGGCCGCCGTCGACGGCTTCAAGAAGGACCCCTCCGAGTTCATCGGCCGTCTCATCCCCGAACTCGTCGGGACCAAGGGCGCGGGCCTGGCCAAGGGCGGGCTACGGCTGGCCATGGAGGAGGGCGCGGAGGGCGCCGCGTCGACCCTGGCGTCCAAGGGGGTGCGGTACGGGGAGGACCTGAGCAAGGCGGGCGTGCACGCGGACTCGGTCGAGTCCGGGATGGCGCAGAAGTTCCTGGACGACCAGCATCCGTCGCTCGATCACCTCGACGACGGTCTCCAGGACGCCCAGAAGCTCTCGCACGACGACTTCGACAAGCTCAGCTCCGAGCAGAAGCACGCGGCGGCCTCTGCCGAGCTGTATGACGGGGCGCACGCGTTCCCGGACACGGACGCGGCGATTTCGTACGGAAGGGATGTCTGGAACGACTACGCGGACAATCTCCCCGAATCAACGAAGAAGTCGCTTCTCGACTATACGAATGAGCTGGGCAAGCCGAATCCCGAAAACGCCACCTACAAGGAAATGAACGGGTACCTCCGCGGTAACGCCGACCTGGGTACTCCGGACGTCCTCCGGAATATCGAGAACACGGACAAGGCGCTGGCCGGAACCCCGGTGCCGCAGGACCTCACGGTGGTCCGCGGACAAGGCGTCGACTACTTGGGGGCCGATACACCCGCCGAACTCGTCGGCAGGAAGATCACGGACGAGGGCTACATCTCCACCTCGCTCGGCGACAACGGCGCCGTGCCCGCATACGCGAACAAGGAAGGCATCCTGCACCTCCGGGTTCCTGAGGGAACTCCGGCTCTATGGGTGGAGAATGTCGGCACGTTCGGTATGGGTGAGCGGGAGCTGCTCCTCGGACGCGGCACCTCGTACGAGGTGACGCGCGCCTTCATGGAGAACGGCCAGTGGCACATCTACGGCAACGTCCTGCCGAAGTAGCGGAAGAGGAAAGCTCAGATGAACTCCGACCATGACGCCAAGCCCCGCTTCGTCAAGCGAACGACCAACCCTCGCATCCACGAGGACGACGGGGCGGGCCTCATCGTCTCCGGGGGGCCGCCGCGCTACGCGTTCCGGACCAGCGGTTCCGTGCGCCACGTGGCTGTGGCCGACAACGGCAACGACCTGCTCGGCTACTTGTGGTTCAACGACGAGGACGAGGCGGCGAGTTGGGTCCCGATCAGGAAGAGAGGCGACGACGGCGTCAATCGGGGCGCCGTATGGACCGGTCGGCTTGAGGAGGCCAAGGCCCGCGGGCTCACGCCGTCCCAGGCGGTGACCGAGCTTGTCGAGCAGTGGCCTTCCTCCAGCTCGTCGCACATTGTCGAGGGTTCCCTCGCCGAGGCCACGAGCTTGCAAGCGCTCAGGGAACTCGCCGGCCACCCCCTTGTGGAACGCGTCAGGAAAGCCGCCGCCGCCTCCCTCTTCGGCCTGGCCATCGGCGACGCCATGGGCTACCCCACCGAGTTCCTGAACATGGCGCAGATCACCGCGAAGTTCGGTCCGTGGCTCAAGATGGGCCTGCCCCTTTCCGAAGGTGACATCGCCCGGGTCAGCGACGACACCCAGATGGCACTGGCCGTAGGGGAAGCCCTGGTGGAGGCGAGCGCAGGTGACCCCGCCCCCGGAACCCGAGTGACCCGAGGGACCCGCGGCGCGGCCGCAGCCGCCACCGCCCTCACCCCGGCCACGGTCGAAGCCGCCCTGCGCAAGCACTTCGTGGCCTGGCTGCACGACCCGGACAACAACCGCGCCCCCGGCCAGACCTGCCTCACCGCCTGCACCAACCTGGAACGCGGCCTGCGCTGGCAGGACGCCACCGTCCTCGGCTCCAAGGGCTGCGGCGCCAACATGCGCGTCACGCCGGTCGCCCTCATCCCCGGTCTGAGCGCCGAACAGCGGGCGGGAATCGCCCAGTTGCAGGCGGCGATGACCCACGGCCACCCCACCGCGCTGGCGGCGAGCGACCTCACCGCCCACGCCACGTGGCTCCTGGCCCACGGCTGCACCCTCGCCGACCTCCTCCCCCGCCTCCGCGCCTACGCGCAGGAGTCCCGCCACACCTACCACGCCGACTGGCTGGGCGACCTGTACGCCAAGGCGGGCGCCCCCGACCCGGCGGCGTTCATCGCCTTCGGCTGGGACGAGTGCCTGCGCGCCCTGGACACCGCGGCGACCGCCCTGCGCGCCATGGACCAGGAGAGAGACCCGTCCGAGGTGGTCGGCGCCGGCTGGGTCGCCGAGGAGGCCCTCGCCACGGCCCTGTACTGCTTCCTCGTCGTCGAGGGCGACGCACGCTCATCGGTCATGCGCGCCTCCCACTCGTCCGGCGACTCCGACTCGATCGCGGCTCTGACCGGAGCCTTCGCGGGGGCCAAGCACGGCCTCCTCTACTGGGTGCCGGAGTGGCGCGAGGCCCTGGAGTACAAGGACCGGATCACGGCGCTGGCCGCCGTATGGGACGACGCGGCCTGACGCGCGAAGGACGGACGACGGACAGAGGCAGACAGATGACGGTCGCCACCGCGGACCCCGCCCGGCGGGCGACGGCATGGCTCGACGCGCTCTACGGCGGGCTCGTCGAACTCGCCGTGCCGCACCCCGTGCACGAGACGAAATCGTCCTGGTTGATGGCCTGCCGCACCCTGAACCAGCCCGGCTTCCCGCGCACACCGATGCTGGCGGCCTCCGTCGTGGTGCCCAAGATCGGCGGCTTCCCCTTCCACCCGGCATCGAGCGCGCCCTTCGCGGACCTGGAACCGGCATCGCCGGAGGAGGCCGCCCGCCGGGTCACCGCCCAGAACCGCAGGATCAACGCCCGCGGCTGTGTCACCGCCGTCGACGCGATGATCGACGGCAGCCAGTCGGTCGCCCTGCCCTGGCAGCCGGCCCACGAGGCGCCCGGCTGGTGGAGCCGACTGCATCGCCGTTACTTCCCGGGCTTCGAGCACGTACCCGTCCACAATTGGACCGCCATCGTCCGAGCCGTCCGCGACCCGGGTCCGGGCACGCGTGGTGTGGTCTGGGTACGGCGGGAGATCGGCGGGCAGGAGGCGACCGGGAACCTGGTCCATGTGCACAACGACCGGGGGCAGGCGGTGTTTCTGGACGGGATCACCGCGGCCCTGGCCCGGCTCGACACGGAATCGGTGCGGGAACTGGTTCTCGTACGGCAACTGCCCTGACCCTGACCCGCTCAGCCGTACCCCACCGCGAACTCGCACCACACCACCTTCCCCGGCGCCCGTTCCCCCACCCCCCACTTGTCCGCGAGCACGGAGACCAGCATCAGGCCGCGTCCGTCCTCCGCGTGGAGGTCCCGGTACGGGGTCCTGACCTTGCGGAGTTCGCCGGTGCCGCTGTCGTGGACCTCGACGCGGAGGACTCCGTCCAGGTGGATACGGAGACGGAGGGCGAGGCCCCGGCCCGGTGGTACGCCGTGCAGGATCGCGTTCGTCGTCAACTCGCTTACGCAGAGCAGGACATCGTCGGTCCGGTCGGTGATCTCCCAGTCGGCGAGGGTGTTCCGGGTGAACTCGCGGGCCAGGGCGACTGATCTGCGGTCGCGTCGGTAGAACGCCTCGCGGGTGTGGCCTTGTTGGAGTTGTTCGTTCATGGGGCCACTGTCACAGGCAGTCACTATCGTGGGTCAGTGAGTGAGGTCGTATTTGTTTTCTCTACGACCTCACTACGACGACTTCGGGTGTGCGCGGGGGAAAGGGACACGCATGCAATCGGCGAAGCGGCCCAAGAAGGTCGGTACTTGGCAGGCGGTCGGCGGGCTCGTCGCCCATTACCGGAGGCAGGCCGGGCTCACACAGGAGCAGTTCGCGGAGATCGCGAACTTGCACGTTGACACCATCAGGTCCATCGAGCAGGGGCGGCTTGCGCTACAGGAGCATCGGGCGATCGAGTTCGATGAACTGCTGCACACGGGCGGGGCGTTGTTCGCCCTCGTGGACAAGTTGCCGGTGCGGGAGCGGATGCCGCAGTTCGCGCAGGGGTTAGTCGACATCGAGCAGAGTGCAGTCAGCATCCTCTCGTATCAGACACAGATGATTCCCGGCCTCCTACAGACGGAGGACTACTGCCGTGCGTCCTTCGAGAGCCGCTTCCCGCGCTTCGAGGACGAAACGGAGGAGCAATGGGTGTCCTCGCGGATGGAGCGGCAGAAGATCTGGCAGCGCAAGCAACCGCCGTTCGGTCACTTCATCTTGGAGGAGTCGATCCTGCGGACGGCCCTTGGCGGCCCGGAAGTCATGCGGGCGCAGATCCGTAACTTGCGGGATGCCTGCGACCTCGTTCACATGGGGATCCAGATCATGCCCATGGGGCGTGTACCGCACGCGGGTCTCGCTGGGCCAATGATCCTGTTGGAAACGCCCGATCACGATCACGTGGTCTACCTGGAGGTGCAGCGCGCAAGTTTCCTGGTGGACGATCCGGACGAGGTCAGCGTCTATCAGCTGAAGTATGGAATGCTGCGGTCACAGGCCCTCTCTCCCGACGAGAGTGCGCGCCTCCTGGACAGACTGCTAGGAGAGTGATGAACACCGCAGCACGGCAGCACTTGGCGTGGTTCAAGTCCAGCTACAGCAGCAGCGAGGGCGGCAACTGCATCGAAGTCGCTTACGACTGGCGGAAGTCCAGTTACAGCAGCAACGAGGGCGGGGACTGCGTCGAGGTCGCCGCCCATCCCGCCGCCATTCACGTCCGTGACTCCAAGGTCCCCGCCGGTGGCATCCTCACCGTCTCCCCCGGCACTTGGGCCGAGTTCCTCGGTCAGGTCACGCGTCCCTCAGCCTGAACGCCGTTCCCCCGACCACCAACAACCCCACCGCGTAAGCCGCCAGTACCCCCAACCCCGGCCACGGAGTGATCGCCAGCCTCTCCAGGTTCTTCGTCGCCTGGATGGAGAGGGCCGCCGGCATGGGGGTCCAGCGTTGCAAACGGTGTTGCCAGGTCGGGGAGTTGACCAGGCGGGACAGGATCGGGACGACGTAGAGGACGCCCAGGCCGAGCGTGATCGCGCCGCCCGTGTCGCGGAGCAGGGTCGCCAGGGACAGGCCCAGGAGTGCCACCAGGACGAGGATGAGGACCGAGCCGCCCGCCGCTCGGAGCGTCGCGCCGTCCGCCGGGGTCGGGAGGATCAGGCGGGCCAGGCCCAGGGAGGACAGCACCGCCAGTGCTCCCGCCGTCGCCGTCAGGAGCGACAGGGCCAGCGCCTTCGATGCCAGCACTCGCCACCGCCCCGGCATCGCCGTGAGCGTCGTGCGGATCGTGCCCGTGCCGTACTCCGCGCCCATCGACAGGACGCCCAGGACCAGACACAGCGCCTGGCTCAACTGGACCCCGGTCAGGGCCAGTTTCACCGTGTCCTCGTGACAGGCGGCGGGAGACGGGCACACCTGGGTCGTGAGCGACGAGGCCGCCGCCGCGCCGACCGCCAGTGTGAGAGCCACCGTTGCCGTCACGAGCCACCAAGTGCTCGGCAGCGTACGGAGTTTGGTCCACTCGGCGTGGAGAGAGCTCATCCACCTCACGCGTCGCGCCTCTTTGTCGTCCAGGCCGCCAGCAGCAGGGCCGCTACCGCGTAGGCCGCCAGGACCGCCAGGCCGTGGTACGGGGTGAGGGGGTAACAGCCGCTCTCCGGGAGGCAGTTGTGGTGGACCTGCGGGTAGTACGTGACCCCTTGCTGGATCGCGAAGGCCGCCGCCGGTGTCACCCTCAGCAGCCACTGCGCCGCGGGAAGCGGCAAGGCCACGGAGAGGATCTGCGGGAGGAGCACCAGGACCACCACCGTCGCGATCGTGCCCGCGCTGCTGCGCAGCACGACGCCCACGGCGAGGGCCAGGACCGCGACCAGTGACAGCAGTACCGCACTGCCCACGACCGCCCTCAGGGCCGGGTTGTCCAGGAGGGAGAGGTCGGGGAACGCGGGCGGCTTGAAGCCGTTCGAGCGCAGCGTCTTCTGGGCCAGGGTGAAGCCGATGGCCGTAGCCAGCAGGCCTGTTGTGAAGGTGACGGCCCCGATCACCGTCGTCTTCGCCGCGAGCACCTTCAGCCGGGACGGCGTCGCCGTGAACGTCGTACGGATCAGGCCTCGTTTGTATTCGCTCGTCACGAAGAGCGTGCCCAGGGTGGCCATGAAGAGGAGGCCCACGAACACCCCCTGGAAGCTCATCTGGACCATGTCGGGGTTGTTCTCGTCCGGGGCGATGTCCCCCTGGCCGGTGAGGGTGTGGACGCCGGCCGGGGTCACCGTCGACGCGCCCGGCCGTGTGCTTCCCGGCGGGGCGTCGGGGGCGGGGGCTCCTACGTCCGTGGCCGTCCAACTGCCCGCGTCCGACGTGCCCGTGAGGCCGAGGTGGTCGAAGGTGCCGGTGGCCTGGCCGCTGCCCGCCACCGAGCTCGTACCGCCGAAGGACCGGTGCACGACCTCACGGTTGGGAGCCGCCACGAACACCCCCACCTGAACCGTCCTCCCCAGCCCCCCGACCCGTACCTCCCCAAGGCGGGTCCATTTCTCACCGTCCACCGACGCGTAACCGGTCAGTTTTCCCCCCAGCCTTTTCAACCGGAGCCATTGCGGGGCTTTCGTCAGGTCGCCGCGAGGGCCCGCCGTGTCGTGGGTGAAGTTCCACTGCATACGGACCCCGTGCGCGGGCGTCGCCAGTACCGCCGCGTACGGCGCCCCCTGCTTCAGGCTCGACTTGACGATGATCCCGGCCTTGGTCCAGGGCTCCAGCGACTGCCCGGAGGCACTCTTCAGCCCGGTGACCCGGGCCGTGACCGTGCCGTCGCCGGTCAGCGGCCGATGGACGAACCGGAAGGAGTCGTTGACGACCTCGCCCCCCGGCCCGAGCACAACCGGCGGCCCACCACCGACACTTGACCCGCTGGCCCCCAGCTGACAGACCACGACCACGACCACGCCGGCGATCGCCAACACCACCACCCAGACCCTCACCGTCCAGAACTTCGCCCACTCGGCCCGCAGCAGCCGCCCGAAGCCGGCGCGAGCGGGATGGAGGGTGGACCGGTACGGAGGAACCGTCCTGGTCATCGTCACCGGGTCACCTCGTCCGCTTCTTCACCAGTCGCCGACGCGAACTCGACGGCGTCCCGGGTGAGTTCCATGTAGGCCTCCTCCAACGAGGCCCGGTGCGCGCCCACTTCGGCGAAGGGAACCCGGGACGCGGAGAGCACCTCCACGACCCGTTCGGCGGAGAGGCCGGTGACGGTGAGGACGTCGCGATCGATGACGGCGACCGTCCCGCCTTCCCGGGCGAGCAGTTCCATGGCCTCCGTACGGCTGCCGGTACGCAACCGCACCCGGTCACCGGAGGCCGCCGCGAGGAGGTCGGCCACGGCCGTGTCGGCGATGAGTCGCCCCCGCCCGATGACGACCAAGTGGTCGGCGGTGTCCTCCAGTTCGCTCATCAGGTGACTGGAGACGAGGATCGCCCGCCCCTCGGAGGCGAGGTGCCGGAGCAGGGTCCGGATCCACTGAATCCCTTCGGGATCGAGCCCGTTGACCGGCTCGTCGAGGATGAGCACCGGTGGGTCGCCGAGCAACGCGACGGCCATACCGAGCCGTTGCCGCATCCCGAGGGAGTAGCCCCCGGCCCTCCGCCGGGACGCCGCCTCCATCCCGACCTGTTCGAGCACCTCGTCCACGCGCCGCATGGACAGACCGTGGGAATGGGCCAGCCAACGGAGATGGTCACGCCCCCGCCGACTGGGATGCAGAGCGGCGGCGTCGAGGAGGGCACCGACCTCCAACAGGGGTGTACGCAGGGCGTGATAGGACCGGCCGCCGATCAACGCCTGGCCTCCGTCCAGGGCGTCCAGCCCCAGCACCGCCCGCATGGTGGTGGACTTCCCCGCCCCGTTGGGACCGACGAAGCCGGTGACCGATCCGGGCTCGACCCTGAAGGACAGCCCATCGACCGCGAGCGTCCGCCCGAACCGCTTGCGCAGGTCCCGGACTTCGATGCTTACATCGGTTGTGTGACTCATGCTGAGGGAGGCTAGGCGCGGCGGCCATCGCCCGTCGTCACGCGACGGGGGTCCCTCACGAGGGGGACGCCGGGCGGCACGGGGGTCGGCACAATGACCGGGTGGACGTGGAGGGGGCGTCGGGCGTGGAGGGTTGGGCATCGCCGGGCGGCGCGGTCGGGGCGGAGGCGCACGGGCTGGTGACGGCTGAGATCCCGGGCCGGGACGGGGCGGGCGTGGAAGAGACGTCGGGGGCGGGGCGGTCCGCGACGCCGGAGGACACCGCCGGGGCGGAGGAACACCGGCCGGTGGCAGCTGGTGTCCCGGGCCGGAACCGGCGTTTCCGTCGGCTGGTCGGCGTTGGGCGGCTGTGCCTTGCCGCCACCTCGCCGCGCGCCGGGCTCGTCGTTCCCGTCGCCCTGGCCGTTCTCTCGCTCTCCGAAGTCCTTCTCCGCAGCGGCGACTTGGCCGGGGGCTTCGCCGCCCTGTTGCTGCTCGGCCTCGCCTCCACGCTTCCCCTCAGCTTCGTCCTCGGCAGCGGACGGTTCGCCCGGAGCTGCGCCGCCCTCGCGCTCAGTGCCGCCTGTCTGCTCTCCCTCGTGCCCTTCGGAGGGCTCACCGCCGGCGGGGTCGTGGCCCAACTGGTGTGCGTGTACGTGCTGGGCCGCGCCGGAGCCACCCGCCTCGGCGGGCTGCTCGTCCTCCCCTACGTCGCGATCGCCCTCGCCAGCCACGAGGAGCTGACCCGGATCGTCGCCGTCCTCGTCGCGACCCTCGCCTCCGCCGCCGCGGCCACCGGCATCGCCCACCACGTCCGCAGCACGGCGCAGGCGCACAGCGCGACGGAACAGGCCTTCGCGGACACCCTCCTCGAACACGCCGCCCGGGGTGAACGGGCGCGGATCGCACGGGAGTTGCACGACGTCGTCGCGCACCACATCTCGATGATCGCCGTCCAGGCGGAGACCGCCCGCCTCACCACCCCCGGTCTCCCGGCCGAGGGCGCCACCCGCCTGCTCGCCATCGGCGACACCGCGCGCACCGCACTGACCGAGATGCGGCGGCTGTTGGGCGTGCTCCGCGAGGACGCCGACACCGGGGTCCAACGGCGTCCCCAGCCCGGCCTCGCCCAACTCATCGACCTGGTCGACGAGTCACGCGACGCGGCCGGGTCCCGCACCCGCCTCATCGTCAGCGGACACGTCACCTCGCTGGACCCCGGCATCGAGGTCACCGCGTACCGCATCGTCCAGGAGGCCCTCACCAACGCCCGCCGGCACGCGCCGGGCGCGGCAGTGGACGTAGAACTCCGGTACGGGGACGAGGACTTGGCGCTGCGCGTGCGTGACAACGGTCCGGGGTCCATCGGTCCGGGGTCCGCCGCCGCCCTCTCCGGTCACGGTCTGCTCGGGATGCGTGAGCGGGCCGCGACGGTCGGCGGGACACTGCGCACCGGGTCCGCTCCCGGCGGCGGTTTCCTGGTCGAGGCGCGGCTTCCCGTCAAGCCGGAGGAAGAGGCGGCGCGGTCATGAGCATCCGTATCGTCGTCGCCGACGACCACGAGATCGTCCGGTTCGGATACGCCGGACTCCTCGCCACCCAGGCCGACTTCACGGTCGTGGGCACGGCTCGCGACGGCGCCGAGGCGGTGCGCGTCTGCGCAGAGGAGTCACCGGACGTGGTGCTGATGGACGTACGGATGCCGGTCATGGACGGCATCGAGGCCACCGCGCGACTCCAGAACTGCCCTGCCGTACCAAGGGTGTTGGTGCTGACCACCTTCGACCTCGACGAGCATGTCTACGACGCGCTCGCCGCCGGTGCCAGCGGGTTCCTGCTGAAGGACGTGACCGCGGAACGGCTCTTCGAGGCGGTACGGGTCGTGGCCGCCGGTGAGGCGCTGCTCGCGCCCGGGATCACCCGGCGGCTGATCGCGGAGTTCGCGCGGATGCGCCCGAAGGCGCCCACGCAGGGCACGTTGGACGTCCTCACCCCGCGCGAGACCGACGTCCTGCGGCTGCTCGCGGAGGGCCTGTCCAACCCCGAACTCGCCGAACGGCTGCACGTGGGCGAGGAGACCGTGAAGACCCACGTCAGCCGCATTCTGTCGAAGCTGGGGCTGCGGGACCGTACGCAGGCCGTGGTGATGGCCTACGAGACGGGACTCGTCGTGCCGAGGACCGGCTGACGGCGACGGGCGCGCGGCACCGGCAGCAGCCACCACGCCGACGCCACCGACAACACCGCCCCGACCGCGATCCCTTCGAGCCGGGTGGGCAGCAGGCTCAGGGCGTCCTGGCCGAAGTAGCCGAGGAGGAGGGAGAGCGCGCAGGTCATTCCGGCTGCCCAGTAGGCGTAGTTGAGGGGCCGCAGCCACAACGCGACCGCCAGGACGGCGAACATCAGCGCCACGGCCGTGTCGCCGGTGACGCCGGCCAGCGCGACCCCCGCGGCCAGCAGCGTGCCGACCGTGGCTCCGGCCAGGCGCTCGACTCCCTTGCGCAGTACGTCTGTTCGGCCGCGGTTGCCGCTCGCGGCGACGTACGCGGTGAGGACGACCCACGGCCAGTGGTCGTCGAAGAGGAGATGCCCGAGGACGAAGGCGGCGGCGATCCCGACCGCCATCTGCACGGCCATGCGGGTGCTGGGGCGGGGGTGGAGACGGGAGCGGCGCGGGGGCTTTTCGGGGTCGGGTTCCGCACGCCAGTGCCTGGGAGCGAACCGGTCCCCCAGCACCTGCACCAGCCACACCCCGCCGCACGCCAACACCCCGACCAGCGCCGCCCACCCCCAAGTGACCAGCCCGCTCTGCGCCTTGGACGGCAGCGCGGGGCCGGGGACGACGAGGAGCGCCACGAGCGGAAGGGCGAGCAGGGTGCCGGCCTTGGTGGCGGCGGGGCCGTAGCGGCGGATCCAGATGGCCAGCGCCATGCCCGCCGTGTAGACGGCGGCACCGAGCGTGTAGTGGGAGGCGAGCAGTCGGCCGACGAAGATCGAGGCACCGGCCGTGACGGGCAGCAGCACGAGCGTGGTGAGCCTGCGACGGGTGTCGGCGGTGCGCTGGGAGCGGAACAAGGTGAGGGTCAGGGCGACCGCGAGGACCAGCACATCGGTGTGGAGTCCTTCGGCGCCCTCCAGCCAGAGGGCGGCGCCCCAGCTGAGCAGCACAGCGGTCATCGTCAGAGCCGCTTCGTACGCATTGCGTATTAGTTTTGCGGTCACTTCACGAGAGTAACGGGGACAGCTGGCTCTGAATAGTAAGCATCCGCGTACGATATCCGTCATGGATCATCTCCCCGAGGCCGCCCGCATCCGTCGTGGCGTCGTACGGCTGAACCGGCGGCTGCGGCAGGAACGCGGCAACGAGGCCGGGCTCACCCCGAACCAGCTGATCGTGCTCGGGCATCTGCACCGGCATCACTCCGCAACCCCCGGCGAGATCGCGGCGACCGAGCGGCAGCGGCCCCAGTCCCTCACCCGGACCTTCGCCGAACTGGAGGCGGAGGGGCTGATCGCGCGCGAGCCGGGCACCGTGGACCGGCGTCAGTCCGTCCTCACCCTGACGGCGAAGGGGCGACGGGCGCTGGACCAGGACATGACCGAGCGGGACGTGTGGCTGGCGGAGGCGCTGGCGGCGCTGAGCGCGACGGAGCGGGGGGTGCTGGAGCTGGCGGGGGCACTGATGGAGCGGCTGGCCGATGGCTGAAACAGACCCCTTGTGCGGGTGTTCACAGGGTTCCCATAATCCTTCAACAGATTTGACCAGCCCATGTCAGAAATTGGGCATTTCTTTGATGCTCTCGATTGACATGTGCGCGTCATCGCCACCCCCACGGAAGGCATCACGTTGAAGAAGCTCCTCACAGCCCTCAAGAGATGCGCGGCCGTCGGCGCCGCCGCTCTCGCGATCGCCAGCCTTCAGCCCGTCTCGGCCGCCCAGGCCGCCCCCACGCCCGTCGTCGGCGGAACCACCGCGACGCAGGGCGAGTTCCCGTTCATGGTCCGGCTCTCGATGGGCTGCGGTGGTGCGCTCTACACCCCGCAGATCGTGCTGACCGCCGCGCACTGTGTGAGCGGGACCGGTGCCAACACCAGCATCACCGCCACCGCGGGTGTGGTGGACCTCCAGTCCACCACCGGGCGGGTCCAGGTCAAGTCGACGTACGTGTACCGGGCGCCGGGGTACAACGGCAACGGCAAGGACTGGGCGCTCATCAAGCTCGCCTCGCCCATCACCACCGTGCCGACGCTGAAGATCGCCACGACCACGCAGTACAACACCGGGACCTTCACCATCGCCGGGTGGGGTTCGGCCAGTGAGGGCGGAGCTCAGCAGCGGTATCTGCGCAAGGCCACCGTGCCGTTCGTCAGTGACGCCACCTGCCGGTCCTACAGCGGGTACAGCGGGCTCGTCGCCAGTGACGAGATCTGCGCCGGGTACACGGCCGGCGGGGTCGACACCTGCCAGGGTGACTCCGGTGGGCCGATGTTCCGCCGGGACAGCGCCAACGCCTGGATCCAGGTCGGCATCGTCAGCTGGGGCATAGGGTGCGCCCGCGCGAACGCGCCCGGCGTGTACAGCGAGGTGTCCACGTTCGCCTCCGCGATCGCGTCGGCGGCGGCTTCGCTCTGACGTACGTCCTTCTTCTGCGGGTCCGGCGCCGCATGTGCGCCGGGCCCGTGTTTCTCGCCCCCGCAGCTCGCTCAGAACCCGCCGCCGAAATCCCCGCCGCCACCGCCGTCCCCGCCGCCACCGAAGTCTCCTCCCCCGCCGCCGAAGTCGTCGGAGTCGAAGTTCGCGCCGGAGACGTCGCCGCCGTCGTAGCCGCCGCTGCCGAAGTCGCCGTAGCCCGTGCCGTAGTCGGAGGCGTAGGACGGGGTGGACATCATGCTGCCGAGGACCGTGCCGACGAGGAGGCCGGGGAGGAGGCCACCGCCGAAGTAGCCGCCTGCCCAGGGGCCGTAGGCCGGGCCCGCGTCCCAGTAAGGGCGGCGGCCGTGGTCGGTGTCGACCTCGCGGATCATCGGGTCCCGGCCGTCCGCGAGACGGGCCTGGTCGGCCGCGCAGACCGGGACCTCGCGGGGTGCGCCGCCCTGCGGGGTCCAGGTGGCGTCGGCGACCGAGGGGCCGTGGCGCGGGTCGAAGAAGCAGGGGGCCCGGCGCTCGGGCAGCGGGCGGCCCTCGCGGCGGGCGGCGAGCTGGGCGAGCGAGAAGCGGCCATCCTCAAGGGCCTGGGTGACCGACCGGACGTCCTCGGGTTTCGTGGCCGCCGCCATGTACGACTTCGCCTGCTCGTAGGCGTCGAGGGCGCGTTCGTAGTCCGCGCGCATGGCGTCGTCGGCGCCGGGTTCGGCCGGGTGGAATTCGAGACGGTCCAGTTCCTCGCCGAACGCGGTGATGTCCTCGTCGACCACGACCCGCAGCTTGTCGAGCGCCGCGCGCTGCTCCTCCTCGCGGCGCCGACGGCCGCGCTTCACCAGCGTGTACGCCCCCGCGCCACCGGCGACCAGGACCCCGCCCGCGACGACCAGCGCGGTCGTGGAGACTCCCCCGCCGCCGTCCGAGGAGCCGCCCCAGGACGCGGGCGCCGAGCCGCCCATGCCGGCGAGCGCGCGGTCGGTGAAGTCGTCGAGCTGGGTCTTCGCGTCCTCGCCCTGCACGCTGGCGACCAGGTTCTTCACGGCCGCGTTCGACAGCACCGAGGAGTCGGCGCGGGCGTCGAAACGGTCGCCGAGGCGGATCGCGTAGAGGCCGGTGATGCCGGTGGCGGTGCGGAGGTTCGGGAAGAGGTTCGCCGTCGGGTAGTCGGCGGGGAGGACCGTGATGAACACGGGTTTGTCGGCCTTCTTGATCCGCTGCGCGAGCGCGTCGGCGGACGACAGTCCGGAAGCCGCGGGATCGACGTAGACCGGGCCCTCGCGCAGGGCCCGCCCGATCGTCGAGACGCCGGTGTCCGCGGCGGCCGGGGTCGCCATGGTCAGTGCGGCGAGCAGCAGGGCGAACAGCAGCCCGGGGAGGCTTCGGGTCCGTACGACGGCCTTCATGATTCGACGCTACCCGACACCGGTCTCGTTGGTCGGCCCACCTGTGTCCGCTCGTCAGCAGCCGCTCACCAGCTGATCCGGGCCGCCACCGGCAGGTGATCGCTCCCGGTCCCGGGCAGCACCCACGAACTCCGCGCCCGCACCCCCCGTACCAGAATCTGGTCGATCCGCGCGATCGGGAAGGACGCCGGCCAGGTGAGGCCGAAGCCGTTCCCGGCCGTCTCCTGGGCCGAACGCAGCCGCGAGGTGAGGCCGTGGAACGCGCGGTCGTCCGTGGTGCCGTTCAGGTCGCCGAGCAGCACCACCCGCTTGTTCGGCTCGGCGGCGACAGCCTTGGCGAGCGCGTCCGCGCCGAAGTCGCGCGAGACCGTCCAGAAGCCCTCTCTGGGCATCACCCGCACGGACCCCAGGTGCGCCACGTACACCGCCAGCGGCCCCCGGGCCGTGGCCACCGTGGTGCGCAGCGCCCGGACCTCGTCCGCCGCCTCCGCCTTCGACTCGGCCGGCTTGGTCTTCGCCAGCGGCCCGACATCGCCCCGTACGACGTTCACCGGCCGCGTGTCCGACAGCGGCAGCCTGCTCCACAGTCCGACCGTGCCCCGCACCACGTGGTACGGGTACGCCTTCGCCAGCCCCTTCTCGTACGTGCCCCGGGCCTGATCGGTCAGCTCCTCCAGTGCGAGCAAGTCGGCGCCGGAGAGTGCCAGTTGGCGGGCGGTGCCGGTCGGGTCGGTGTTGCCCGCGCCGACGTTGTGGCTCACCACGGTGAGGTCGCCGCCCGGGTGGGACTTGTCGGTGAGCAGCCCGCCGAAGAGGCTCAGCCACACCGTGACCGGCAGCACCAGCGCGACCACCGCCGAGGCGGAGCGGCGCCACAGCGCCCCGGCGAGCAGCACCGGGACGAACACGCCGAACCACGGCAGGAGGTTCTCCAGCAGGCTGCCGACGCCCCCGACGTTCGGGATGTGGGCGTGCAGCAGCATGAGCAGCCCGAGCAGCAGGGCCAGCGCCGCGAACACCGGGCCGCGCTTCCAGGGTCCGAGAGGAATCCGGGGGATCATCACCCCGTCACCCAAGTCGGCCCGGTGTTGCCGTCGCGTATGGGGTTTTCGATACGCGGACGATATGTGCCGACTCCTACCATCGGACCCATGCGTGTGCTGATCGTCGAGGACGAGCCCTATCTGGCGGAAGCCATCCGCGACGGCCTGCGCCTGGCGGCGATCGCGGCCGACATCGCCGGTGACGGGAACACCGCGCTGGAGCTGCTCGGCGTCAACAGCTACGACATCGCCGTCCTCGACCGCGACATCCCCGGCCCCTCCGGCGACGAGGTCGCCCGCCGCATCGTCGCCTCCGGCAGCGGTATGCCGATCCTCATGCTCACGGCCGCCGACCGCCTCGACGACAAGACCACCGGGTTCGAACTCGGCGCCGACGACTATCTGACGAAGCCCTTCGAACTCCAGGAACTCGCGCTCCGGCTGCGGGCGTTGGACCGCCGACGCGCCCACAACCGGCCGCCCGTACGGGAGTTGGCGGGCCTGCGCGTCGATCCGTTCCGCCGGGAGGTCTACCGGGACGGCCGCTATGTCGCGCTGACCAGGAAGCAGTTCGCCGTGCTCGACGTCCTCGTCGCCGCCGAGGGCGGAGTCGTCAGCGCCGAGGAACTCCTGGAGCGGGCCTGGGACGAGAACGCCGACCCGTTCACCAACGCCGTACGCATCACCGTCTCGGCCCTGCGGAAGCGGCTCGGCGAACCGTGGACCATCGCCACCGTGCCGGGCGTCGGCTACCGCATCGACACGCAACCCGAAGCCGAAGACCACGGAGCCGGCGGAGCCGACCGTGGATAGGGCGCCCGGGTTGAGCGTCCGCCTCAAACTCACCCTCAGCTACGCCGGATTCCTCATGGTGGCCGGTGCCTTGCTGCTCGCTGCGGTGTGGGTGTTCCTCCTCCGCTACGTCCCCGACCGGGCGATGCTCATCAACCCCGACGACAGGCCCACGCACGGCGTTTTCCCCATCCGGTCCGTCCTCCTGGACGTCTTCGCGCCGAGAGCGGCCGCCGTCCTCGCGTTCCTGCTGGTGTTCGGCCTCGTGGGCGGGTGGATCCTCGCCGGCCGCATGCTCGCCCCGCTGACCCGCATCACCGAGGCCACCCGCATGGCCACGGACGGCTCGCTCTCCCACCGCGTCCAACTCCCGGGCCGCAAGGACGAGTTCCGCGAACTCGCCGACGCCTTCGACGCCATGCTCACGCGGCTCGAAGCGCACGACGCCGAACAGCGGAGATTCGCGGCCAACGCCTCCCACGAGCTGCGCACCCCCCTGGCGGTCACGAAGGCACTGCTCGACGTCGCCCGCACCGACCCGGACCACGACACCGGCGAACTCGTCGACCGCCTCCACGTCGTCAACACCCGAGCCATCGACCTCACCGAAGCACTGCTCCTGCTCAGCCGCGCCAACCAGCGGTCCTTCACCCGGGAACCCGTCGACCTCTCCCTCGTCGCGGAGGAGGCCACCGAGACCCTCCTCCCCCTCGCGGAGAAGCACGGCGTCACCATCGAGACCGGCGGCGACATCACCCCCACCCGCGGTTCCCAGGCACTCCTGCTCCAACTGACCACGAACCTCGTGCAGAACGCGATCGTCCACAACCTCCCCGAGCAGGGCACCGTGTGGGTGACCACCGCCGTCGGGCCCACATCCGCGGTGCTCACGGTCGAGAACACCGGCGAACCGCTCACCCCGCACCAGGTCTCGACCCTCACCGAGCCCTTCCAGCGCGGCACCGAACGCGTCCACACCGGCCACGCGGGAGTCGGCCTCGGCCTGGCGATCGTCAAGACCATCACCGGCGCCCACGACGGCGCCCTCACCCTGACCCCGCGCCCGGCCGGCGGCCTCCGCGTCACGGTGGAGCTACCCGCCAACTGACCGCACCCCCCGCTCCGTTGAGGCAGCGGGGGGTGCGGGGCACGAGACAGTCGCTACGCCGCCTTGTACGCCTCCTCCAGCTTCTTCACGGCCGCCGCGTACTTCCCGGTCAGCAGCAGATGGTCCGCGTCGGCGAACGGCTTGGACACCGCCGCCGTGATGTTCTGGCCCACCTTCGCCTGCACGATCAGCCGCGCCTTGGTGACGAGCGCCTTGCCGGTCTCCGCCGAGCGGGTCTTCGCCGCGGCGGCCTCCAGCGCCTTCAGAGCGGCCGTGCCGCCCGTCGGTGCCTTCGTCACGGTCGTCAGGCCCCAGCCGTACGGGAACTGCGGATCGTACGTCGCGTCGCCCACGCTGATCGGCAGCTGGGCCTCCGACTTCGGCCAGGTGACCGGGAGTTGACCGGTGAAGGACCGCTTGCCGTAGAGCACGTCGGCCACACCGTCGCCCTCCGTGCCGGGCAGCCAGGAGGCGACCACGGCGTCGATCTTCGGGAGCCGGTCGCCGATCAGCTGCGGGCGCCCGGAGACGATCAGCACCGCGCACTTCATCGCCGCGCACACCTTGTCCACGGCTGCCTGGTCGGCGGGGGTGAGGGTCAGGTCGTTGCCGTTGCCGACATCGCCCACGCCCTCGGCGTACGGAGTCTCGCCGACCACGACCACACCGACGTCATAACCACTCGTCGAGGCGGAGGCGTCCTTGGAGTACGTGACGTTCCCGCCGGCGTTCTTCATGCCCTGGAGGATCGTCGTGCCGGTGGTGTTCGTGCCGGACGCGCCCTGCCAGGTGATGGTCCAGCCGCCGGTCTGGTTGCCGAGGTCGTCGGCGTTCGAACCGGCGACGTAGACCTTCTGCGACTTCTTCAGCGGGAGGACGTTGTTCGCGTTCTTCAGCAGCACCTGCGACTCGGCCGCCGCCTGCCGGGCCACGGCCCGGTGCGAGGTCGAGCCGATCTTCGAGGCGTTGCTCGTGTCGGCGTACGGCTTCTCGAAGAGGCCGAGCTTGAACTTCTGGGTGAGGATGCGCGACACGGCGTCGTCGATCCGCTTCTCGGTGACGTGGCCGGCCTTCACCTCGGCGACGAGCGTCGAGCTGAAGTCCTTGTAGCTGTACGGGACCATCATCATGTCGACGCCCGCGTTGACCGAGGTGCTGACGTGGGACGCGTAGTCGCCGGGGAGCTGGTCGATGGCGTTCCAGTCACTGATGACGAAGCCGTCGAAGCCCATCCGCTTCTTGAGGACGCCGTTGATCATGTCGGCGCGGGCGTGCATCTTCACCGGTCCCAGACCGTCGCCGACGATGTCGAGCGAGGAGTAGGACGGCATGACCGTGCCGATACCCCGGTCCACGGCCGTCTGGTACGGCGCCAGGTGGATGGCTTCCAGCTGCTGGCGGGTGACGGTGGTGACACCCTGGTCGATCGTGTACGTGCCCGTCGTGGAGGAGCCGTACGCGGTGCCGCCGTCGCCGACGAAGTGCTTGGCGGTGGCCAGGACCTTGTCGTCGTCCTTCAAGTCCTTGCCGTTCGCGGCGCCTTGGAGACCCTGGATCATCGTCTCCATGGACTGCACGAGCGCCGGGTCCTCACCGAAGGACTCGTAGGAGCGGCCCCAGCGTTCGTCACGGGTGACGCAGAGGCAGGGCGCGAAGTCCCACGGGACGCCGGTCGAGCGGACCTCGCTGGCCGTCACCGCGCCTGTCTTCTCGGCGAGTTGGGGGTCGCGGGTCGCGCCGATGCCGATGTTGTGCGGCATGATCGTGGCGCCGGCCAGGTTGTTGTGGCCGTGCACCGCGTCGACGCCGTAGATCAGCGGGATCTGGAACCGCGTCGCCTGCGCCCGGAGTTGGAACGAGTCGATCATCTTCGCCCAAGCGGCCGCCGTGTTGGGCGTCGGGGTCGAGCCGCCGCCGGAGAGCAGCGAGCCGAGGTCGTAGGTGGCGACGTCGGCGCCGGTGCCCACACCGCCGCGTTCGGCCTGGGTCATCTGCCCGGCCTTCTCCTCCAGCGACATGCGCTTCACCAGGTCGGCGACGCGCTTCTTGATGGGCAACTTGCTGTCCAGGTACGGCAGTCCGTGCGCGTCGATGACGACCTGCGGGTTCTCGGCCGGGGCCTTGGCGCCGGTGACCGTGAGCTTCAGCGGGATCGTCTCGGCGTTCTCGCCGGACTTGTCCTTGAGCGTGCGGACCTTGACGGTCCGGGTGGCGCCGGACGCGGTGCCCGCCGGGAAGGTGAGCGTGCCGGAGACCGGGGTGTAGTCCTTGCCCGAGGTGGCGGTGCCGGCGTCGGACGCGTAGGCGACGGTCACCGGGTCGTCGAGCGGGACGGCGCCGGTGGTGGCGACGGTGACCTTGACCGAGGCCGTACCGCCCTCCTTGACCGGGTAGACGGCCGAGTCGGTGGTGACGGAGGCACGCAGCGACTGGTCGGCCTTGCCGTACAACTCGACGTCGTCCATGGCGAATTGACCGTGGATGCCGACCGGGAGGGTGACCGCGTAGCCCCACATCTGCGTGAGTCCGAGGACGTGGTCGATGCCGCCGACGGGCTGGTAGTCCGTGCGGTAGACGAAGTTCGTGAACGGGATCTCGATCTGCTTCCAGCCCGTGAAGTCGTCCGTGAAGGACGTCGTCCACAGCTCGGAGGCCTCGCCGTTCGCGCCGCCGTCCTTGATCTCGAAGTTGGTCGACTTGCCGGTGTTCTGGCCGTCCCACCAGAAGCGGATGCCCTGGTGCACCGACCAGTCGTGTCCTGGCTCGGTCGCGGCGTAGTCGTGGGTGAAGCCGCCGTAGCCGCTGATGTCGTACGTGCCGGTGAGTACCTTCGCGCCCTCGGGGGCGTCCGGTCTCGCGGTCAGGGCGAGTTGGGGCGGGTCGTCGGTGTCACCGCCCCAGGTGAAGATGCCCTCGGCGGGCTGGCTCGCGAAGGGCACCTCGCCCTCGAAGCGGTCGACGGGCGTGGGGGCTGGGTCGGCGGCGGCGGCCGCCTGGGAGACGGCGGCCGGTGACAGCAGCGCGGCGCACAGGGCGGTGGAAACGAGCAGGGCGGTTCTTGGCATGGACCTTCCCTCGGCTCTGGAGCTCTGGTTCACTCTGGGTTCGCACAGTTCACTCATGACTTAGATCACGCCGTGAGTTAACTAACGGCCCGCAGACCCGTCAAGACATCTCGTCAAGAAGGGCTAACGCATCCATGTCCAGGAGAACCCCCCGCACGGCCCGGCTGCTCGTCGCCGGACTGCTCTCCGTGGCCGGCTTCACCGCGGCCGTACCCCCCGCACACGCGGCCGGTGAACAGGTCACCGCCTGGCTCACCACCACCGACGACGCCGCCGGACGCCATGTCACGCGCGGCCTCCAGGCCCAGACGCCGTTCGCCTTCTCGCCCGGGACGGGCGGCAGCGGCGAGAACATCACCGTCGACGAGAACACCCGCTACCAGACCTTCACCGGGGGCGGCGCGTCCTTCACGGACACGGCGGCCTGGCTGATGAACAGCAGCGGCGCGCTGTCGACGGCGACCCGGAACGCGACCATGACCAAGCTTTTCTCACCCACGGACGGCATCGGCCTGTCGTTCCTGCGCAACCCGATGGGCGCCTCCGACCTGGCCCGCTACGGCTACTCGTACGACGACGTGGCGTCCGGCCAGACCGACCCGAACCTCAACTCCTTCTCGATCGCGCACGACCTCGCGGACGTCGTCCCGCTGACCAAGCAGGCGCTCTCACTCAACCCCTCTCTGACTGTCATGGCCTCGCCATGGACGGCACCGGCGTGGATGAAGGACAGCGGCTCGCTCAACGGCGGCTGGCTGAAGTCCGAGGACTACGGCGCCTACGCCAACTACTTCGTCAAGTACCTCCAGGCGTACAAGGACCAGGGCGTTCCGGTCTCGTACGTGACCGTCCAGAACGAGCCGACGTGCTGCTCCGGCTACCCGTCGATGAGCTGGAACGCGTCCGGGCTCGCCTACTTCACCAAGAGCGAGCTGCTGCCGAAGCTCAACGCGTCCGGCCTGACCACGAAGGTGCTGGCGCACGACTGGAACTGGGACGTGTACGACTCGTACGCGGCCTCGACCGTGGACGACGCGGCCGTCCGCTCGAACCCCAACTTCGGCGGGATCGCCTGGCACGGCTACGGCGGTGACATCGCCAAGCAGACCACCGTCCACAACCAGTACCCCACCCTCGACGCCTTCGGCACCGAGCACTCCGGCGGCACCTGGATCGCCAACCAGCAGCGCGAGGACATGAACAACATCATCGACTACACCCGCAACTGGGCGAAGTCGGTGACCAAGTGGTCCCTCGCCGTGGACCAGAACATGGGCCCGCACAACGGCGGTTGCGGCACCTGCACCGGGCTGATCACCGTGCACAACGGCGACGGCGCGAGCGGGACCGTCGACTACACCGTCGAGTACTACACGATGGGCCAGTTGACGAAGTTCGTACGGCCGGGCGCCCAGCGGATCGCGTCCACGGCGTCCACGAACGTGCCGAACGTGGCGTGGCGCAACCCGGACGGCTCGAAGGCGCTGATCGCGTACAACGACGCGTCCACGGCGAAGACGGTGACCATCAACTGGGGTGGCCAGCACGCGACTTACTCCCTCCCCGGCAAGACGTCCGCCACGTTCACCTGGGCGGGCACGCAGTCCGGCGGCGGCAGCCAGACCGGCGCGTTCGTCGGCCTCGCGAGCAAGTGCCTCGACGTGGCCGGTGGTTCGACCACCAACGGCACGGCCGTCCAGCTCTACGACTGCAACGGCTCGACCGCCCAGCAGTGGACCGTGGGCACCGACGGCACGGTCCGCTCCCTCGGCAAGTGCCTTGACGTGACGTCGGCTTCGACGGCCGACGGGGCGAAGGTGCAGTTGTACGACTGCAACGGAACCGCCGCGCAACAGTGGTCGTACGACTCCTCCACCGGTGATGTGGTGAACACGGCGGCCAACAAGTGCCTTGACGTGACGGGCAATTCGTCGACGAACGGGGCGAGGGCGCAGATCTGGACGTGCACGGGGGCTGCCAACCAGAAGTGGCACTTGCAGTAGGCGGGGCGGGTCGTGTCCCGCCCTCGACGGGGGGGCGGGACATGAGACGTGTCGTAGGGGCGGTCGTGGGTGTGGCGGCCGGGGTGGGGTTACTGAGCGCGTGCAGTCCCGCGCAACTCCCATTGGCGGCGGCCTGGTTGGGCACGGACGGACAGCCGGTCGTGCTGGTGAAGCCGTGCGGTCACGACCGCGCGGGGGACATCGACCTCGGCAGTTGGACCGAGGAGGAAATGGCCGACGTGGCGAGCGAGACAGCGGAGAGCGCAAGCGCGGAGAGCCCAAGCTTGGGCACCGGCTGGCGGACACCCCTGGTAGGGCCCCCACTGGAGCCCTTCGGCACGACGACGTTCCCGCTCTTCGAGCCGCCCCGCTCGTGGCGGACCGAGGCGACCGGGCCTCAGAAGCTGGCGCCCGGCCGCACCTATTCCCTGACGTTCAAGGTGTTCGAGGGCGGCGGCGTCCAGTACACCGGCGATCTCTACTTCACCGCGAAGGACCTCACGTCGCTGCACCCCGGCCAGGTCTGGGCCGACGACCGCGCGATGAGCCGGGACGACTTCGACGACCTCGTGGACGACTCGTGCTGACCCGGGCCCGGGGTGCGGCGGGGGTTGTGGGTGTGGTGGCGGGGTGTCTGCTGCTGAGTGGGTGCGGGGCGGAGATACTGCCGCTGGTCGCCGTGGAGCAGGACACGCGCGGGGGCTTCACGGCGGTGCTGCGGCCGTGCGGCGACGACCTGATCACGGGACTGTCGCTCTTCGGAACGCACGGCGATCCCGAACAGAACCTCTCGGGCTGGGACACGACGGTCGACCGGAGCGGGGCCGACGCACGGTTCCCGCTGTTCTCACCGCCGGCCGGCTGGCGCGCCGCACCCGTGGGGCCGCAGCGGGTGGTGCCGGGCTACACGTACGAACTCGCCTTCGGCAAGGCCGTACCCAACTACGAGTACACCGGCACCGTCACCTTCACCGCCAAGAACCTGTCCACGCTCAAGCCCGGCCAGGTCTGGGCCGACGGGAAGGCCATGAGCCTCGGCGAGTTCGAGAAGCTCGCCGAGGACTCCTGCTGAACCCGGGGACGCCTACTCGGCCGGCTCGACGCCCGCGCGCAGCAGGCCGTAGGTGTACGCGTCCGCCAGTGCCTGCCACGACGCGGCGATGACGTTCTCCGCGACGCCGACCGTCGACCACTCCGCCGAACCGTCCGACGTGGCGATCAGGACGCGGGTCGTGGAGGACGTGCCGTGCTTGCCCTCCAGGATGCGGACCTTGTAGTCGACGAGCTCCAGCTTGGCGAGCTGGGGGTAGATCTTCTCCAGGGCGACGCGCAGGGCGCTGTCGAGAGCGTGGACCGGGCCGTTGCCCTCGGCGGTGGCGACGATGCGCTCGCCCTTGGCGAAGAGCTTGACCGTGGCCTCGTTGGCGTGGGTGCCGTCGGGGCGGTCCTCGACGATCGCGCGCCAGGACTCGACCTCGAAGTAGGAGCGGGCCTTGCCCTCCGCCTCCTCGCGGAGCAACAGCTCGAAGCTCGCGTCGGCGGCCTCGTACGTGTAGCCCTTGAGCTCGCGCTCCTTCACGCGGTCCACGACCCGGCCGACCAGCTCGCGGTCGCCGCTGATGTCGACGCCGAGTTCCTTGCCCTTGAGCTCGATCGACGCGCGGCCCGCCATGTCGGAGACCAGCATCCGCATGGTGTTGCCGACCTGCTCGGGGTCGATGTGCTGGTACAGGTCCGGGTCGACCTTGATCGCGGAGGCGTGCAGTCCGGCCTTGTGCGCGAACGCCGAGACGCCCACGTACGGCTGGTGCGTGGACGGGGTGAGGTTCACGACCTCGGCGATGGCGTGCGAGATGCGGGTCATCTCGCGGAGCTTGCCGTCGGGGAGGACCTTCTTGCCGTACTTCAGCTCCAGGGCCGCGACGACGGGGAAGAGGTTGGCGTTGCCGACGCGCTCGCCGTAGCCGTTCGCCGTGCACTGGACGTGGGTCGCGCCCGCGTCGACGGCGGCGAGGGTGTTGGCGACCGCGCAGCCCGTGTCGTCCTGGGTGTGGATGCCGAGCCGGGCGCCGGTGTCGGCGAGGACCGTGGAGACGACGGCCTGGATCTGCGCCGGGAGCATGCCGCCGTTGGTGTCGCAGAGGATGACGACGGAGGCGCCGGCCTCGGCGGCGGACCGTACGACCGCTTTCGCGTACTCGGGGTTCGCGCGGTAGCCGTCGAAGAAGTGCTCACAGTCGACGAAGACGCGGCGGCCCTGGGCGACCAGGTGGGAGACGGTGTCGCCGACCATCGCGAGGTTCTCGTCGAGGGTGGTGCGCAGGGCCAGCTCGACATGCCGGTCGTGGGACTTGGCGACCAGGGTGATGACGTCGGCGCCGGAGTCCAGGAGCGCCTTGACCTGCGGGTCCTCGGCCGCCTTGGCGCCCGCGCGCCGGGTGGCGCCGAACGCGACCAGCTGGGCGTGCTTGAAGTCGATCTCCTGCCGGGCGCGGGCGAAGAACTCGGTGTCCCGCGGGTTGGCGCCGGGCCAGCCGCCCTCGATGAAGCCGACGCCGAAGTCGTCCAGGTGCCGAGCGATGGCCAGCTTGTCCGCGACGGTGAGGTTGATGCCCTCCCGCTGCGCGCCGTCACGCAGGGTCGTGTCGAAGACGTGGAACGAATCGTCGAGTTCGCTGGTTTCCGTCATGGTCTCTGGCTCCTGAGGATCTGAATCTCGGTCTGTACCGGAATGACCGGCTCCACCGTCCCTCAATGATCCCTCGCACTGTTTTCCCGGCTGAAGGTGGGCCAGAAAAGCGAAAAACCCCTCGCGGGTGCGAGAGGTCTGCGCGCGGGTCGAGTGACGACGGTGGCCGCCCGTACCTGGTCGTACGAGGCGGTCACTGCGGACCGGCGCGCCTGCTGCCAATAATCGTGGCGAACGAGAACACGGACGCAGTCTGGCACACCCGCGCCCGTGCTCACCGTCCGTCTCATGATGCGAACAGTCGGTTGATCAACTCGCCTGGCGTACGAACACGTCCGAGACGCCGTTGGTGTCGCCCGCCACCAGGTCCGGGGACGCCGACTCGAACGCCACGACCGTGCCGTCGTCGTTGACGGACGGGTGCAGGGCCGGGAGTTCGCTACGGCCGCCCCAGCGGTCGGCGCTCATCAACTGCCTCTTGCCGGTGGCGAGTTCGAGCAGGTACACGGAACCTCCCGAGGTGTACGCGACCCGCTTGCCGTCCCCGGAGAGCGAGGGCTCCGCGCCCTTGGCGACCCGGGTCGTGGTCCGGGCGTCGAGGTCACGGACGTAGACGTACCGGCCGTGCCGGAAGGCGACCTTGCGGCCGTCCTCGCTGATGGAGGGCGCCGATGCCTTGTCGGCGGCCTTCTCCAGGGTGCCGGTGTCCAGGTCGCGGACGTGGACGGCGCCGCCCTGCTCGAAGGCGATGTACCGGCCGTCGTAGCTGATGGACGGGTTGGCCGCCGCCTTGCCCGTGGGGGCGCTGACCACGTCGGTGGCACCGCCGTTGAACGTGAAGCGGTAGATCCGGGGCTGCGGCGCGGGGTCGGTGGGGGTGGCGGGCAGGGTGGCGGCGTAGGTGATCCACCGGCAGCCGGGTTCCACGGCGGGCTGTCCCATCCAGGTGAAGCGGACGCCCTGGTAGGAGGCGAGGCCGGTCAGCTTGCCGACCGAGCGGTTGCGGATGAAGACCTCCGGGGCGCCGTCGGTCGCGTGCGGGGCCACGTAGCCGACCATGCGGCCGCTGGTGCAGGGCGTGCCCTCGGACGAGGGTTGCTGGGTGGCGTCGTTGACCTGGGAGATGCCGCCGGGCGCGTTGACGAAGACGCTTCCGTCCGACGTGAAGGAGAGGTTGCGTCCGTCCGCCAGCACCGGGTCGTGGGACGCCGTGGTGCGCTGCTGCCCGTCCCGCGTGAGGCTGATCCGTTCGGTGACGTACGGCATCGGGGCCGGGTGGGTGGCGAGCTTCCCCGAGTAGACGAACACGTCCGACTCCCCGTTGGTGTCGTCCGGCACCAGGTACGACACCGCCGAACTGAACGCCACCGTACGGCCGTTCGCGGTCAGCGCGTCCGGTCCGTCCTGGCTGATCCACGGGAGGGCGGCGCCCTTCCGCCCCGTCCGCAGGTCACGCACCCGGGTGCCGTCCTCGCCCGAGACGACGGCGTACCGGCCGTCCGCCGTGGCCGCCCCGGGGCGCCCTTCGGCGACGCGCCGCGACTTTCCGGTGCGCAGGTCGCGGACGTAGAGGCCGCCCTCGGCGTAGAGGAGGACGCGGCGGCCGTCCCCGGTGACGCGGACCAGGTAGGCGGGGCCGAGACCCGCGTCGACCTGGGTGCGCTCGCCCGTCGTCCGGTCCTTGACGTAGACGTCGGCCGGGTCCGTCTCGGAGTCGGTGCTGATGCCGTACGCGACCCGCTTGCCGTCGCTGCTCACCGAGGCGCCGTTCTTGTCGCCCTCCTCGGCCGGTGAGACCAGTTCGTCGGCGCCGGTGGCCGTGTCGCGGACGTAGAGGAGCCGGGTGGCCGCCGGGCCGCCGCGGTTGCCGAGGGTGTACGCGACGTGCGTGCCGTCCGGGCTGAGCGACTCCACGCGGCCCAACTCGTTTGATCCGGGCGGGTTTTCGGGCCACAGCCTCGTCGCGCTGCCGGTGGTGCGGTCGTACAGGTATGGGGCCGTGAACCGGGTGCCGGCGGAGAACGCGACCCGGCTGCCGTCCGCGCTCAACACCGGTGCGCTGTACGCGTATCCGGGCCCGAGGTCGATCGCGGTCACCCCGCCGGTGGCCAGGTTCTTCACCCGCAGGCAGGAGAAGGAGCGTGCGCAGCCGAAGCTCGGCGCGGTCGACGTGAACGCGACGGACCGGCCGTCGGCACTGATCGCGGCCTCGGCGGACGACCCGTCGGCCTGGCTGCCGTCGGCGGCGGTGCTGACCCGCTGCGCACCGGGCGGCCGGTGCGGTGCCGCGTCGGCCGGGACGGCGGCGGCGCTCAGCGCGAGGAGCAGCGCGGCCCCCAAGGACATACCGGCGGTGCGTCTGGACATCACCATGGCTTCCCCCGAAACCTCGTCTTCCCCCGGTCCCGCACCGGGGACTCACAGGGATGCAAACGCACCGGGTTCCAGGGGGTCAATCGGCCTTATTGCGTACAACCGGGACGGAAGGTCAGGCGTCCGCGAGGAGCCCCTCGTCCAGGAACTCCCGTACGTGGCCGAGAACTTGCGCCCGGTCCGTGCCCCGCAGCCCGATCGCCACGTGGATGGAGAAACCGTCGAGGAGAGCGCGGAGCCGGGCCGCGAACCGGTCCGGGTCGACGGCCCGGAACTCCCCCCGCGACACACCCTCCGCGATCAGCGCGACCAGGTCGCGATGCCAGACGCCCTCGATCGCGGCCTGCCGGTCGCGGGCGTCGTCGTCGGCGTTCTGCGAGCGGTTCCAGACCTCCAGCCACAGGGTCCAGTGCGGATCGCGGTGCCCGTCCGGGACGTACAGGTCGACGTACGCGTCGACGCGCTCGCGGACCGTGCCTCCCGTACGGGTGAGCAGGCGTCCGCGCTCGGCGCCCAGCCTGCCCTCGCTCCACTCCAGGGCCTGGAGCAGCAGTTCGTCCTTGGAGTGGAAGTAGTAGAGGAGATGACCGCTGCTCATGCCGACCTCGCGGCCGAGCGCGGCCATGGTGAGCTGCTCCAGGCCACGTTCGGCGATCATGCGCATGGCTGCGGCGAGGAGGTCCTCGCGCGGCGGCGCGTTCTTCCGCGCACCGGCCATCGTCCAACTCCCTCGCGCTGGGTTCTTAGACCTTCGGCTGCTGTTGGGTGATGCAGTGGATGCCTCCACCGCCCGCGAAGATCGTACGGGCGTCCACCAGCGTGACCGTCCGCTCGGGGAAGAGGCGCCGGAAGATCCCGGCGGCGATCTCGTCCCGCGGGTCGTCGAAGGCGCAGAGCACGACCCCGCCGTTGCAGAGGTAGTGGTTGATGTAGGAGTAGTCGACCCAGTCGCCGTCCTCGTCCTTGAGGACGGTCGGGGCCGGGACCTCGACGACCTCCAGGCGACGGCCCTTCGCGTCGGTCGCGGCGCGGAGGAGAGCGAGGTACTCCTGCGAGCGGGCGTGGTCCGGGTGGGCCGGGTCGCGCTGGCTGTGGACCAGTACGGTGCCGGGCCGGGCGAAGGCCGCGACGATGTCGACATGGCCCTGGGTGCCGAAGACGCCGTAGTCGCCGGTGAGGCCGTGCGGGAGCCAGATCGCCTTGGTGGTGCCGAGCCTGGCGTGGATCTCCGCCTCGACCTGCTCGCGCGTCCGGCCGGGGTTGCGGCCGGCGCCGAGCTGGACCGTCTCGGTGAGCAGGACCGTGCCCTCGCCGTCGACGTGGATCGCGCCACCCTCGTTGACGAGCGTGCTGCCGAGTGCGGGGACCCCGGCCAGGTCGGCGACATGGCGGGCGATCTTGGAGTCGTGCTCCCAGCGGGCCCACTCCTGGGCGCCCCAGCCGTTGAACGTCCAGTCCACGGCCGCCAGTTGACGGCCGTCGGTGACGAACGTGGGGCCGATGTCCCGCATCCACGCGTCGTCCAGCTCACGCTCGACCAGGTCGACGTCCGGGCCGAGCAGCTCGCGCGCCGACTCGCCCTGCCCCGGCCCGTGCACCACCGTCACCGGTTCGAAGCGGCGCACGGCACGGGCCACGGACGCCCAGGCGGCACGGGCCTCCGCCAGCTCCTCGGCGTTGGAGAAGGTCGGGTTGGGCCCGGGCCAGGCCATCCAGGTGCGCTCGTGCGGGGCCCACTCGGGCGGCATACGGAAGCTCATCAGAAGTCCCAGGTCTCTTGGTGCTAGAGGAAGTAGAGGCGGTTGAGGGCGACCGAGTCGGCGGGCTCGGAGCGCAACGGTTCGCCATCGAGGGTGACCAGGCCGGTCCGCTGGTCCACATCGACCGCTCCGGTACGGGAGTTGAGCCGCAGGTCGGCGGGCCCGATCCCCCGGGTGCCGCGAACCGCCACGCGCCGACGCCGAGTTGGCATGGCGTCGCCGCCCTGGTCCAGGGCCGCCTGGGCGACGAACGCCACGGAGATGTCGGCGGGCGTCGAACCGTGCGCGCCGAACTGCGGTCCCAGGACGAGGGGTTCGCAGGTGTCGGTCGCCGCGTTGGGGTCGCCGACCACGCCGTAGGCCGGGAACCCGGACTTCAGCACCAGCTGCGGCTTCGCGCCGAAGTACTCGGGCCGCCACAGCACGATGTCCGCGAGCTTGCCGACCTCGATCGAGCCGACCTCGTGCGAGAGTCCGTGGGCGATCGCGGGGTTGATGGTCAGTTTGGCGATGTAGCGCAGGACGCGGTCGTTGTCGTGGTCCGTCTCCGGAACACCGTCGAGCGCGCCGAGTTCGGCCTTCATCTTCCCGGCCATCGCGAACGTACGGCGCACGGTCTCACCGGCCCGGCCCATGCCCTGCGCGTCGGACGAGGTGATGCCGATCGCGCCCAGGTCGTGCAGCACGTCCTCGGCGCCCATCGTCCCGGCGCGGATGCGGTCGCGGGCCATCGCGGCGTCGCCGGGCAGGTCGGTCTTCAGGTCGTGGACGGAGACGATCATGCCGTAGTGCTCGGCGACCGCGTCCCGGCCGAAGGGGAGGGTGGGGTTGGTGGAGGAGCCGATGACATTGGCAACTCCCGCCATTTTCAGGACGTTCGGCACGTGTCCGCCGCCGCAGCCCTCGATGTGGAAGGCGTGGATCGTCCGGCCGTCCAGGACACGCAGGGTGTCCTCCACCGACAGGCACTCGTTCAACCCGTCGCTGTGCAGGGCGACTTGGACGTCGTACTCCTCGGCGACCCGCAACGCGGTGTCCAGCGCGCGGGTGTGGGCGCCCATGTCCTCGTGCACCTTGAAGCCGCCGGCCCCGCCCTCGGCCAACGCCTCGATCAGCGGCGCGTCCGAGGACGACGAACCCCGGCCCAGGAAGCCGATGTTGACCGGCCAGGCGTCGAAGGCGTTGAAGGCGTGGCGCAGCGCCCAGGGCGAGTTGACGCCGACGCCCCAGACCGGGCCGAACTCCTGGCCGATGATCGTGGTCACCCCGGAGGCGAGCGAGGCCTCCATGATGCGGGGCGACAGCAGGTGCACGTGGGTGTCGACCGCGCCGGCGGTGGCGATGAGTCCCTCGCCGGAGACGATGGAGGTACCGGTGCCGACGACGACGTCCACGCCGTCGAGGGTGTCGGGGTTGCCGGCCCGCCCGATGGAACAGATCCGCCCCTCCCTGATCCCGATGGACACTTTCCGGATGCCCTGCACGGCGTCGATCACGACGACATTGCTGATCACGACGTCACAGGTCTCGCGCACGGCGGAGGCCTTGAGGTGCAGTCCGTCGCGGGCGGTCTTGCCGAACCCGGCGAGGAACTCGTCGCCGTAGCGCTGCGAATCGGACTCCACGCGGATGGTCAGCCCGGAGTCGCCGAGGCGGACCCGGTCGCCGGAGCGGGGGCCGTGGGTGGCGGCGTACTCGTACGGGTTCACAGCTCAACTCCCAGGTAGCCGCAGGCAGTTGCGCGCCGTAGCGCCTCCGCCTTCGTGCCCGGCGCGTCCAGCGGGCCGTCGACGAGGCCCGCGAAACCGATCGCGATCCGCTCGCCACCGATCGGCAGCAGGCCGACCTCGGCGCTCTCGCCCGGGCCGAAGCGGACGGACGATCCGGCGGGCACGGCGAGGCGCATGCCGTAGGCCTCGGCGCGGGGGAAGTCGAGGCGCGGGTTGGCCTCGAAGAAGTGGAAGTGGGAGGTCACGGAGACGGGGACGGTCGCGGTGTTGGTGACGGTGAGCCGCAGGACCGCCTCGGGTTCGGCGTGCTCGGGGCCGGGGAGGAGCGCGCCCGGGGCATCGGCCGCGAGTCCCCCGCCGATCGGATCCGAGACCACCGCGAGCCGCGAACCGTCGTCGAAGACGGCCTCGACATGCACCTCGGTGACGATGTCGGCGACGCCCGGCAGGACGTCGTCGGGGCCGAGGACGGAACGGGCGCGCTCGATGGCCTCGGCCAGCCGCCTCCCGTCCCGGGCGGCCTCGCACACCGTGTCCGCGATGAGCGCGGTGGCCTCCGGCACGTTGAGCCGCAGACCGCGCGCCTTGCGGGCGCGGGCCAGTTCGGCGGCCGAGAACAGCAGGAGCCGGTCGCGTTCCGTCGGGGTGAGCCTCATCCCGTATCCCTCCTTTAGAGCATCACTCTAAACCGTAAAACCCATCTCCGGAATGGTTGACGCGCGAGCACGACTCGGTTCACATTGAACGTCACTCTAAGAAAGAGGTGGCCCACCATGCCGATCGAACAACGCGGAGTCGACACCATCCCGGACGCGGAACGCACCAGCGGTCCGCGTGACCTGGTGTCGATCCTGCTCGGTTCCAACCTCTGTCTCGGCGTGATCATCTTCGGCTGGCTGCCGCCGTCGTTCGGCCTCGGCTGGTGGGCGTCGGTGAGCTCGATCGTGGCGGGCACGGTGATCGGAACGGTGTTCACGGCCCCGCTGGCCCTGGTCTCGCTGCGCACCGCCACCAACCTGTCGACGTCCTCCGGCGCCCAGTTCGGGGTGCGGGGCCGGCTGGTCGGCTCGGTCGTGGGACTCCTCCTCGCCCTCGGCTACACCGCACTGACCGTGTGGATCGGCGGCGATGTGATGGTGGGCGTGCTGGGGCGGCTGTTCGGGCTGCCGGCGGACGGGGCGTCGTACGCCGTCGTGTACGCGCTGCTCGCGGCGGCGACCGTGGCGGGCGCGGTGTACGGGTACCGGGTGCTGCTGGCCATGTCCCGCGTCCTGTCCATCGGCATGACGGCGCTGCTGGCCCTCGGCGTGGTCGCGTACGCCCCGCACTTCACGACCGACGCGCTGCCAGGGGCGGGCGGCTATCTGCTGGGCGGGTTCTGGCCGACGTGGTGTCTGGCGGCGGTGGCCGCGGGACTGTCCGGGCCGATCGCGTTCATCACCCTCCTCGGCGACTACACGCGCTACATCTCCCCGGCCCGCCACACCTCCCGCACGGTCCTGCACGCGACCTGGCTCGGCCTGATCGCCGGTCTCCTGGTGCCCCAGCTCTTCGGCACGTTCACGGCGTACGGGGCGCGGGCGGCCCTCGACTACGCGGGCCCGCTGGTGTCGGCGTCGCCCACCTGGTACCTGGTCCCGCTCCTGCTCGCCGCCTCGGCGGGGTCGGTCGGCAACGCGGGCCTGATGCTCTACTCGATGGGCCTCGACCTGGACGCGATCCTGCCCCGCGCCTCCCGCGCCCGCGCCACCTGCACGGTCGCGATCGTCGCCACGGCCTGTGTCTTCGTCGGTCACTACGCCTGGAACGCGCAGTCCGCGATGACGTCCTTCGTGCTCCTGCTGACGGCGATCGGCACACCGTGGGCGGTGATCACCCTGATCGGCTTCGTGCGGTGCGGCGGGATGTACGACGCGGATGCCTTGCAGGTGTTCAACCGCCGCGCCCGGGGCGGGATTTACTGGTTCCGGGCGGGCTGGAACGTCCCGGCGGTCATCTCCTGGGCGGTGGGCGCGGGCGTCGGACTGCTGGCCGTGTCGCTGCCGTCGTACGAGGGTCCGCTGCTGTCGCTCACGGGCGGGGTGGACTGCAGTTTCCTGCTGTCGGGGGCGGTCGGCGGGCTGGCGTTCGTCCTGTTGACGACGAAGGCCGCCACGGACAGCGAGTCCGCGACGGCCCCCGAGGTGACCAGTGGTGTCTAGCCGAGCCGGTGCATCCAGCCGTGCTTGTCCGGGCTGTCGCCGCGCTGGATGTCGAGGAGGGCGCCGCGCAGGCGGAGGGTGACCTCGCCGGGCTCGCCGTCGGACTGCTTCCACTCGGCGCCGGTGCGCTTGACCGTGCCGACCGGGGTGATGACCGCGGCCGTACCGCAGGCGAAGACCTCGGTCAGCGTGCCGTTCTCGGAGTCGCGCTGCCACTGGTCGACGGAGACGCGGCCCTCCTCGGGCTCGTAGCCGAGGTCGCGGGCGAGGGTGAGGAGGGAGTCGCGGGTGACGCCCTCCAGGATGGAGCCGGTGAGCGTGGGGGTGATGATCTTGTTGCCGTACACGAAGTACAGGTTCATGCCGCCGAGTTCCTCGACCCACTTGCGCTCGACCGCGTCGAGGTAGCAGACCTGGGCGCAGCCCTGCTCGGCGGCCTCGGCCTGGGCGAGGAGGGACGCGGCGTAGTTGCCGCCGGTCTTGGCGTCGCCCATGCCGCCGGGGACGGCGCGGACGTGATCCTCGGAGACCCAGATGGAGACGGGCTGCACGCCGCCGGGGAAGTAGGCGCCGGCCGGGGAGGCGATGACCAGGAAGAGGTACTCGTTGGCGGGCTTCACGCCCAGGCCGACCTCGGTCGCGATCATGAACGGGCGCAGGTACAGGGACTCCTCGCCGCCGTGCGCCGGGACCCAGTCGCGGTCCTGCTGGACCAGCACGTCACAGGCCTCGATGAACGTCTCGACCGGCAGCTCGGGCATGCCGAGGCGGCGGGCGGAGGTCTGGAAGCGGCGGGCGTTCTTCTCGGGGCGGAAGGTGGCGACGGAACCGTCGGCCTGCCGGTAGGCCTTGAGGCCCTCGAAGATCTCCTGCGCGTAGTGCAGGGTCATGTTCGCGGGGTCGAGGGAGAGCGGGCCGTACGGCACGAGCTGGCCGTCGTGCCAGCCGCGGCCCTCGGTCCACTTGATCGTCACCATGTGGTCGGTGAAGTGGCGGCCGAACCCGGGGTTCGTCAGAATCGCGTCGCGCTCGGCGGCGGAAAGTGGCGAGGCCGAGGGCTTGAGCTCGATCGTGGGCGTCGTCATGAGTGGTTGTCCTTCACCGGTTGTGTGTGACGGGCCGCGCTCACGCCCTCGACTGCCAGTGGCCAGTGTTAGGACGTCCGAGCATTGCCTCATTCCGCGGCTCCGCGTTCGATTATCGCGCGGGGAGGACCGTGGACGAAAACGGCGTGAATGCGACCCAGGGATGATGGTGGCACCCGGCGGGGACGTAAGAAAAGCCGCCGGGTGCGGTTGCGACCCGGCGGCTTCGAAATACTGCGTGAGTTTTTCGAGTGGCGGCGGGGTCAGCCGGCTACTCGTACGGTCAACGCGTCGCCGATTTCCGACGTGCTGCGCGCGGGCTTGCCGGTGCGGTCCGCGAGGTCGGCGGAGACGGCGTCCTCGATGCGGACGGCCTCGGTCTCGTAGCCGAGGTGGCGCAGCAGGAGGGCGACGGACAGGACCGTGGCGGTGGGGTCGGCCTTGCCCTGGCCCGCGATGTCGGGCGCGGAGCCGTGCACGGGCTCGAACATCGAGGGGAACTCGCCGGACGGGTTGATGTTCCCGCTCGCGGCGACGCCGATGCCGCCGGAGACGGCCGCGGCGAGGTCGGTGATGATGTCGCCGAAGAGGTTGTCGGTGACGATCACGTCGAAGCGGGCCGGGTCGGTGACGAGGTAGATCGTCGCCGCGTCGACGTGGATGTAGTCGGTGGTGACCTCGGGGAACTCGGCCGCGACCTTGTTGAAGACGTTCGTCCACAGGTGGCCCGCGAAGGTCAGCACGTTGTTCTTGTGGACCAGCGTGAGCTTCTTGCGGGGGCGGGCCTGGGCGCGGGAGAAGGCGTCGCGGACGACGCGCTCGACACCGAAGGCCGTGTTGACGGAGACCTCGGTGGCGACCTCGTGCTCGGTGCCCTTGCGGATGGTGCCGCCGTTGCCGGTGTACGGGCCCTCGGTGCCCTCGCGGACCACGACGAAGTCGATCTCCGGCTCACCGGCGAGGGGGGTCGCCACTCCCGGGAGCAGCTTGCTCGGCCGCAGGTTCACGTGGTGGTCGAAGGCGAAGCGCAGCTTGAGCAGGAAGCCCCGCTCCAGCACACCGGACGGGACCGAGGGGTCACCGATCGCGCCCAGCAGGATCGCGTCGTGCGGCTTCAGCGCGGCCAGGTCGGCGTCGGTGAGGGTCTCACCGGTGGCGTGGTAGCGCCGGGCGCCGAAGTCGAACTCCTTGGTCTCCAGCTTCACATCCTGCGGAAGGACGGCGGAGAGGACTTTCAGACCTTCGGCCACGACTTCCTGACCGATGCCGTCACCGGGGATCACTGCGAGATCGATGCTGCGAGACATGCCCGCCACCGTACTCCGCGTCCCATGGGATGACACCGGGTGTCCATGATGCGGACGCCTCTCGGGGTGCGGTGTCGGCCGTTCGACGGACGTTCACCCTTACGCATGGCCCCCGTTGGACTTCTGGGGGAGCTTCATCGACATGACTGTGCTTATCGGGGGGACACCCCCCGAACCCCCCGTACCTGACGTCGGCATCCCGGAACACCTCGCGGTCCGGATGAGCATGGCCGAGCAGTACGAGTACCTGCGCACCAAGCTGACCAGGCGCCGCACCCTCGTGACGGCGGGCGCGGTGGCAGGCGGCCTGCTGACGGGGTGCGCCGGCAAGGGCGGCACCACCGACGGCAAGGCGGCACTCCCCTCCCCCGCCACGTCGAAGGTGCCCGGCGCCGTCGTCACCCCCTTCGGCCGCCATCTCGCCTTCGGCGCCGACCCGAAGACGGAGATGCGGATCTCCTGGCAGGTCCCGTTCGCGGTCAGGAAGCCGTACGTGCGCGTCGGGACGCGGCCGGACGACCTGAGCCGCCGGATCACCGCCGAGGTACGCGACCTGCACACCCCCGGGCTGACCGGCGTCCGCCCCGCGGTCGAGCAGTACTACGTCCACGCGGCCCTGGACGGCCTCCGCCCCGGCACGACGTACTACTACGGCGTCGGCCACGAGGGCTACGACCCGGCGGCACCGGCACACCGCCCGACGATCGGCTCGTTCCGTACGGCGCCGGCGAACCCGGAGAAGTTCGTGTTCACGGCCTTCGGCGACCAGGGCGTGAGCAACGCGGCCGCCGCCAACGACCACGTCATCCTGCGCGAGGACCCCGCCTTCCACCTCCACGCCGGTGACATCTGCTACGCGGACACCAACGGCCAGGGCAAGACGACGGACGGCTACGACCCGACGTACTGGAACCTGTTCCTCAAGCAGAACGAGCCCGTCTCCCGGTCCGTCCCGTGGATGGTGACGACCGGCAACCACGACATGGAGGCCTGGTACTCCCCCGACGGCTACGGCGGCCAGCTCGCCCGCTGGTCCCTCCCGGAGAACGGCTTCGACCCAACGCACGCGCCGGGCGTGTACTCCTTCGTCTACGGCAACGTCGGCGTCGTGGCGCTCGACGCGAACGACGTGTCGTACGAGATCACCGCCAACCTCGGTTACACGGACGGGAAGCAGACGAAGTGGCTGGACGGCCGGCTGCGTGAGCTGCGGGCGACGGAGGGGGTCGACTTCGTCGTGGTCTTCTTCCACCACTGCGCGTACTCGACCTCCTCGCACGCCTCGGACGGCGGGGTGCGGGCCGAGTGGCTGCCGCTGTTCGCGCGGCACGAGGTGGACCTGGTGATCAACGGCCACAACCACGTCTACGAGCGCACCGACGCGATCAGGGACAACGCGGTCGGCCGGGCGGTACCGATCGGCGCGTCCACCGATCCGACGAAGGACGGGATCGTCTACGTCACGGCGGGCGGCGGCGGGCGCGATCTGTACGGCTTCCCGGCGGGCGTCAAGGAGAGCTACGAGGGGCACGTCACGCGGCACGGGACGGTCGACACCATGCAGTGGGGCGAGGGCCAGCACACGAAGGCGGAGACGGTGGAGTGGTCGCGGGTGCGCTACCGGGGCTTCTCGCTGCTGTCGATCGAGGCGGAGAGCGGCAGTACGCCCCGGCTCAAGGTCTCGGCGCTGGACGGGGACGGCAAGCGCATCGACCACTTCGAGGTGCGGCGCGGTCACTGAGACCGCGCCGCACCCCGTGCGGGCGCGGCTCCCGGCTAATGGGTGGTGTTACTCCGGCTCAGTGGCCGGTCTCTCCGCCGTTGTCCCGGCGGTCGAGGGCGCGCTGGAGGGCGGCGGCGGCGTTCTTGCGCTCGGACTCGCTCGTGCGGGACACGTGGCGGACTCGGCGGCGGGCGGTCGTCTCGGCCATGGGGAACCGACTCCTTCGATAATTCCTGGAGTACTGAAGGGGGTTACGAGACGCCGGAAGAGGCGGGGAGCGACGGACCGCAGGGGTTGCCTGCGCGGTGTCCGGCTCACGACCGCCATTCGCTTGGTCTAGCGAGACGTTCGGCTCCTACAAAGCTAGGACAGGACCGCGCATCTGTCTCCACAATTACTCGGACTTCCTACTATCTGAGACGGTGAAACGAGTCACACGCGGCTGACCTGCGGTTTCCTTCCGGCCCGCAGCTCGCGGACCAGCGCCCTGACGACCGCCGTCGCCGCCAGCTCGGGAGTGGTCACATAGCCGACCTTCCGCGTCGGCCGCCGCACCCCGAGATCGGTGACCTCGACCGAGGGCGGCGCCCCGGTGAGGGAGAGCCTGGGCATGATGGCCATGCCGAACCCGCTGCCCACCATGGAGAGCACCGCCCCGTCGTCCTCGGCGCGCACCGTCGCCGCCGGGATCCAGTCCTGCGCGGCCCACCAGGCGCGTGTGTACGAGGAGCAGTTCTCGGCCCAGTCGACCAGCGGCAGCGAGCGCGGCGCCGGGTGACCGGCCGGGTGCACCAGCGCGTACGGCTCTTCCAGGAGTACGTCGCCCACCAGGCCCGGCGGGACCGGCGAACCGGTGCCGACGGTCGCGATACCGAGGTCGGCACGCCCCTCGGCCACCTCGCCGGCGGTGCCGGGCCCGATCTCGCGGACCACCCGCACGGTCGGCTCGATCCCGGGGTGGGAGACGGCGAGGCGCGCCAGTACCGGCGGCAGCAGATGCAGGGCCGCGCTCCGGAAGGCGGCGATGCGCAGCGGCCCGCCGACCACGGCCGTCTGGACGCCCCGCGTCTCGGCGACCATCACCTCCAGCATCCGCAGCACACGGCGTGCGTGCGCGACGGCCCGCGCACCGGCGGGCGTGGGCCGGGCACCGTACCGCCCGCGCTCGAACAGCACGACGCCCAGCTTCCGTTCGATGCCGCGCACCGCGTGCGAGACGGCGGACTGGGTGCTCCCGAGCCGGGCACCGGCGGCCGAGAAGCCGCCCTCGTCGGCGACCGCCACCAGGGTCCTGAGCTCCTGCGGCGCAAGATCGACAGACTGCACTCCGGGTCTCCCACCTGCTGCTATGAGGACGATTCATGGACCGACCCGTTCCATGAGCGCAACCGTCTCCCCGACCCCCGCATTCCTGCCTACGGTCCCGTCCCATGACCAAGACCGACATCGCGCTCACCGTGCACCAGACGTCCCGCCCGACCGGCTTCCCCACCCCCGCCCATTTCCGCTTCGTGGAGTCACCTGTCCCGGAGCCGGCCCCGGGCACCGCCCTGGTCGAGAACCTCTACTGGTCCGTCGACCCCTACCACCGCGAAATGATGGACGGCGACTTCGAGTTGAACGCGCCGCTGGAGGGCCGCGCCCTCGGCCGGATCGTCGCCTCCCGCGACCCGGCGCTGCCCGAGGGCGAGATCGTCTTCCACCGCTCGGGCTGGCGCACGCACTCGGTCCTGCGGCCCGAGGAGGTCCGCCGGCTCCCCCACCACGACGGGGTTCCCCTGTCCGCCTACCTGAGCGTGCTCGGGGGCACCGGTCTGACGGCGTACGTCGGCCTCACCCGGATCGCTCGACTCCGCGAGGGCGACGACGTGTTCGTGTCCGCGGCTGCGGGCGGAGTCGGCACGGCGACCGGACGCTTCGCGAAGCTGCTGGGGGCGGGCCGGCTGATCGGCAGCGCCGGCTCGGCGGAGAAGGTCAAGTACCTGACGGAGTACGTGGGTTACGACGCGGCCTTCGACTACCGCACTGCCCCTGTGGCCGAACTCCTCGCCGAGGCGGCCCCCGACGGCATCGACCTGTTCGTCGACAACGTCGGAGGCGACCATCTCGGCGCCGCCGTGGGCGCGTTGCGCGAACGCGGGCGCGTGGTGCGCATCGGCACGGTCGGCCAGTACAACACCCCGGACGCGCCGCCCGTGCTCTTCGACCACGCCGATGTCGTGGAGAAGAGCCTGCGCATCGAGGGCTTCCTGGTACGCGACTACCGGGACGTACAGGAGGAGTTGTACGAGTTCGCCGTACCGCGTCTGCGCGCCGGGACGCTGGCCCTGGACGAGACGGTGGTGGACGGCTTCGAGCTGATCGTGGAGGCGTTCCTGTCGATGCTGCGGGGCGGGAACACGGGCAAGATCCTTGTACGGGCGACAGCGTGACGGTTCGTCAGAGCACGTCCCCGTCACGCCAGTCGAAGAGGAGGTCGGCGCCGAGGTCGAGCGGCCCGGCGAGCGCGGGGCGGACGTAGGTGCTGTCCTCCTCCTCGGGCAGATGGACGATCCCGTCCGGCCCGAGGGCGGAGATCTTGCCGCCCCACAGCCGCCAGCCGCGCACGGTGTAGAGCCGGGCCCCGTCGTCACTCGCGCCGAGCAGCCCGACGTCGTAGGCGTGATCGACGATCCGCTCCAGCTCGGCCATGACGAGCCCGCCGTACCCCTTGCGCCGGGCGTCGGGCCGCACCCCGACCCCCTCCACGTACCCGACCCGCAGCCAGCGCCCCCGATACCGCGCCCGGCGCATGACGACCGAGCCGTGGGCGACGAGTCCGGTGTCGTCGGCGAGCAGCGCGTGGACGCCGCCGAGGCCGTGCTCCCAGTCCTGGTCGGTGAGGTCGCCGCCGAAGGCCGCGTCAAGGAGTTCACGGGCGGCGCGGAGGTCGGCCGGGGTGAGGTCGGCCGTGTGGACGGTGCGCATACGGATGGTCACGGGATCAGTATCGGAGACAGGGGCTCAGAGCGCTGCCGTCATCGCCATCATCACCGCATCGCGAAATCCGTACGGATCCTCGACCCACGGCAGATGCCCGGCGTTCGCCAGGGTCACCCGCCACACCTGCGGCAATGCCCGCACGAGCGAGTCGACCGCCGAGCGCGGCCGGATGTCCCGCTCCCCGTCCACGACGACCACGGGCAACTCCAGCGCCTGGCAGGCGGCGTGGCGGGCGGGGGTGCCGGCACTCCGCTTCGCCTCGGCGTTCAGGGCTTTGTTGCAGGAGAAGTTGATCGGAAACCAGGGGTCGGCCATCCGCTCGGCGTACTCGACCGCCCGCTCGCGGTCCGCGAAGTCGGCCGACCATTGCAGCACCGCCCGTTCACGGCTCTCGCCGGGCAACTCCCGCCAGCGGGCGAGCCGTTGGGGGTCTTCGCCGAGGCGCGCGAGGAGGTTCGCCTCGTAGGCGCCGTGCCAGTCGGCGTTCGGCCCGATACCCGTGCCGCTGACGTAGATCAGCGCGGCTACCCGTTCCGGGTGGGCGAGGGCGTAGTCCAGGGCGAGCGACGCGCCCCAGGAGTGGCCGAGCAGCACGATCCGCTCCAACGCGAAGTGCCGTCGTACGGCGTCGAGATCGGCCACGAACCGGTCGGTGGTCCACGGTCCCGCGCACGGCTCGGATCGCCCGCAGCCGCGCTGGTCCCAACGCACCACCGTGGCCCGGTCGTCGAGCATCCCGGCCACGTCCTCGGACATGTCCCACAGCCCGGGCCCGCCGTGGCACAGCACCAGGGGTGTGGTGCCGGATGTGCCACGGCCGGACCGGGAGCCCCACAGGCGTACTCCGTCGTCCGCCGTCACCGTGTCGTCGTCCGTACGGGTCAGGGTCATGACGGGGAGTCTGCCCGCTGAGAGCAGCGTGCGCGTCAGCCCATGTGCGGGTACGCGTAGTCCGTCGGCGCGACCAGCGTCTCCTTGATGGCGCGGGTCAGGGTCCAGCGCATCAGGTTCTGCGGGGCGCCGGCCTTGTCGTTGGTGCCGGAGGAGCGGCCGCCGCCGAAGGGCTGCTGGCCGACCACCGCGCCGGTGGACTTGTCGTTGATGTAGAAGTTGCCGGCCGCGTAGCGGAGCTTCTCCATCGTGTAGGCCGCCGCCGCACGGTCGTTGGAGATGACCGCGCCCGTCAGCGCGTAGTCCGAGACCGACTCCATCTGGGTCAGCATCTCGTCGTAGTTCTCGTCCTCGTAGACGTGGACCGCGAGGAACGGGCCGAAGTACTCCGTCGTGAAGACCTCGTTCGTCGGGTCGCTGCACTCGACGACCGTCGGGCGGACGAAGTAGCCGACCGAGTCGTCGTACGAACCGCCCGCGACGATCGTGCAGTTGGGGTCCGCCTTCGCGCGGTCGATCGCCGCCTTGTTCTTGGCGAAGGAGCGCTCGTCGATGACCGCGCCGATGAAGTTCGACAGGTCGGTGACGTCACCCATCGTCAAGTAGTCGACCTCGGCGGCGAATTCCTCCTTGAAACCGGAGTTCCAGATCGACGCCGGGATGTACGCGCGGGAGCTCGCGGAGCACTTCTGGCCCTGGTACTCGAAGGAACCCCGGGTCAGCGCCGTCTTCAACACGGCGCGGTCCGCGCTCGGGTGGGCGACGACGAAGTCCTTGCCGCCGGTCTCGCCGACCAGACGCGGGTACGAGCGGTACTTCTCGATGTTGTTGCCGACCGTCTTCCACAGGTACTGGAAGGTCTTGGTGGAACCGGTGAAGTGGATGGCGGCCAGGTCGCGGTGGACCAGGGCGACCTTGGAGACCTCGATGCCGTCACCGGTGACGAGGTTGATGACGCCCTTGGGGAGACCCGCCTCCTCCAGCAACTGCATGAGGAGGACCGCGGAATGGGTCTGCGTCGGGCTCGGCTTCCAGACCACCACGTTGCCCATGAGCGCCGGGGCCGTCGGCAGGTTACCGGCGATCGCGGTGAAGTTGAAGGGCGTGATCGCGTAGACGAAGCCTTCGAGCGGGCGGTGGTCGAGCCGGTTCCAGACGCCCGCGGAGTTCGCCGGGGGCTGCTCGGCGAGCAGGTCGCGGGCGTACTTGACGTTGAAGCGCCAGAAGTCGACGAGCTCGCAGGGACAGTCGATCTCGGCCTGCTGGGCGGTCTTGGACTGACCGAGCATGGTGGACGCGGCGAGGGTCTCGCGCCAGGGGCCGGAGAGCAGCTCGGCCGCGCGCAGGATGATCGCGGCACGGTCGTCGAAGGACATCGCGCGCCAGGCGGGCGCGGCGGCGAGGGCCGCGTCGATCGCGTCCTGGGCGTCGTCCTGGGTGGCGTTGGCGTACGTGCCGATCCGCGCCTTGTGGTTGTGCGGCTGTACGACGTCCACGCGCTCGCCGCCGCCCAGCCGCTTCTCGCCGCCGATGGTCATCGGCAGGTCGATCGGGTTCTCGGCCAGTTCCTTGAGCTTGACCTCAAGACGGGCACGCTCGGGAGAGCCGGGCGCGTAGCCGTGCACCGGCTCGTTGACGGGGGTGGGGACCTGGGTCACAGCGTCCATGAGATCCGTAACTCCTTGTACGTGAGCGGGTGTTGGGGTCAATCCCTGTTCAGTCCTTGGTAAGGGTCGAGCGTGCGAAGAAGAGGAGGTTGGCCGGCTTCTCCGCGAGCCGCCGCATGAAGTATCCGTACCAGTCCGTGCCGTAGGCCGTGTAGACGCGCATGCGGTGTCCCTCGGCGGCGAGCCGAAGGTGCTCGTCGCTCCTGATCCCGTAGAGCATCTGGAACTCGTACTCGTCGAGCTTGCGGCCCGCGCGGCGGGCGAGTTCCTGGCCGATGGAGATGAGGCGCGGGTCGTGGGAGCCGATCATCGGGTACCCCTCGCCCTCCATGAGGATGCGCAGGATCCGGACGTACGCCTTGTCGATCTCGTGTTTCTGCTGGTAGGCGACCTCGGCGGGCTCCTTGTACGCGCCCTTCACGAGCCGCACGCGGCTGCCGGCCTCGGCGAGGCGGCGGGCGTCGGACTCGGTGCGGAAGAGGTAGGCCTGGATGACGCAGCCGGTCTGCGGGAAGTCCTTCCGCAGTTCCTCGTGGATCGCGAACATCGAGTCGAGGGTGGTGTGGTCCTCGGCGTCGAGCGTGACGGTCGTACCGATGGCGGCGGCGGCCTCGACGACCGGCCGGACGTTGGCGAGGGCCAGCTCGTGGCCGCCGTCCAGCGCCTGCCCGAACATCGACAGCTTGATGGACATCTCGGCCCGGGTGCCCAGCTCCAACTCCTTCAGCCGGTCGACGAGTTGGAGGTAAGCGTCGCGGGCGGCGGCGGCCTGCTCGGGGGTGGTGATGTCCTCGCCGACGACGTCCATCGTCAGTTCGAGCCCCTTGGCGGTGAGCTCCTGGACGATCGGCACGATCTCGTCCACGGTCTCGCCGGGGATGAAGCGGTCGACGACCTGCTTGGTCACGGGCGCCGCCGAGATCAGCCGACGCATCTGATCGCTGCGCGAGGCGGCGAGAATCACGGGACCCAGCACGGGGCACCTCCACAGAACCAGCAGACAGGACCACCGTGAAACCTAGGGACCTCTCCGATCGTCGACCATCGACAGCTGTCACGCATCCGTGCGGCAGATCTCAGACAGATGTATGAAGGCGGCGCGAGAATGCGCGAGAATGCCCGGGTGACAACCGATTCCAGAGGCGACTACCAAGAGCTGGTCGACGAGATCTCGGAGCTCCTGGGCGCCCCGGCGACCCTGGAGAACCGCGACTTCGAGCTGATCGCCTTCGGGGCCTACGACGGTGAGGGCGACCTGGACCCGTCCGCGCTGGACCCGGTCCGCACCCGCTCGATCCTGACCCGGCGCTCCACGACGGCGATCCGCACGTGGTTCGAGGGCTTCGGCATCACGCGGGCGACCGGCCCGGTCCGGATCCCGCCCACCCCCGAGGCGGGGGTCTACCGCGGCCGCATCTGTCTCCCCGTACGCCATCGGGGTGTCGTCCTCGGCTACGTCTGGCTCCTGGACGACGACGATCCGGGCCCCGCCGCTCCACAACTGGACGCGGCGATGAAGGTGACGGCCCGGATCGGCGATCTCCTCGCGGACGAGGCGCAGGCGGGCGCCGACCTCACGCGCGAACTCCGCGCGGTCCTCACCGCCGAACGCGGCTGGCAACGGGACATGGCGGTCGCCGCCCTCCGCACGGCCCTCGGCCCGCGCGGCGACGGCCCCCACGCGGTGGTCTGCGTCGCCCCCTGGCCGTCCGCCGACCCGGACGACGCCCCGTCGGCCCGTACGATCCCGCACGCGACAGCACTGTGCACGGTGCCGTGGGGCGCGGCGGAGGAGCAGTGCCTGGCGGTACTGGTCCGGCTGCGCTCGACGGATGTACGGACTCCGGCGGCGAGCGCGGCGGCGCGGGTGCTGGGGGATGTGCGGGGGCCGGGGACGAATACGGCGACGCAGGCGCCGGGGAACACGCGGGGGCCCGGGGCAAGTACGGCAGCACAGGTACCGGGGAACACGCGAGGACCCGGGGCGAATACGGCAGCACAGGCGCCAGGAAACACACGAGCGCCCGGGGCAAGTACGGCAGCACAGGCGCCAGGGAACACGCGAAGCCCCGGGGCAAGTACCGCATCACGGCCCCCGGCAGACGGCCGGACTGCGGGGGCCAGCGGCACTTCGCAACCGTCTTCCGCCGGAGGCACTCCCACCGCGAACACCACCTCACGACCGCCGACAGACGGCCGGACTCCCCCGGCGAACACCACCTCACGACCGCCGACAGACGGCCGGACTCCCCCGGCGAACACCACCTCACGACCACCGGCAGACGGCCGGACTCCCCCGGCGGGCAGCGCCTCGCGACCGCCGCGCGAGGCCACCCCCGTCGCCGGTATCGGCACCCCCCGTATCGGCCTCACCGACCTGGGCACCGCCTGGCAGGAAGCCACGGCGGCGTGCCGCGCGGCCCTCGCGGAACCCCGGTTCGCCCCGGTGGCCGAGTGGGCGGGCATCGGTCCGTACCGCCTCCTGACCGCCCTCTCCCCCGAGTCCCCCCACGACCCCGCGGTGGCCCCGCTCCTCTCCCCCGCCCACCACGAACTCGCCCGCACGGCCGAGGTGTACCTCGACTGCGCGGGCCAAGCGGGGCGCGCGGCGGCCGAGTTGGGGATCCATCGGCAGACGCTCTACTACCGGCTGTCGCGGGTGGAGCAGTTGACGGGCCTGGACCTGGACGACGGGGAGGACCGGCTGCTGCTCCACATGGCGTTGAAGAGGGCGCGGCTGTAGGGATGGCCGGCCGGTGATCTACTGCTCGGCATGCCCCTGCTGATGCTCGATCTGGACAACACCCTGGTCGACCGCGACGCCGCGTTCCGGGACGCGGTGACGGAGTTCCTGGCCGCTCACGGACTGCCGGGGGACGACCTCGCCTGGCTGATGTCGGTCGACGCCAGTGGCTACACGCCGAGGCAGACCATCGCCGAGGCCATGACCGAGCGCTACGACGGGACCGTCCCCGAGGACGCGGTCCGGACGTTCCTCGACCGGGGCGCCGCCGACCGGGGCGCCCTGGCCGGGCCCACGCGCGACGCCCTCGCGAAGGCCGTCGCCGCGGGCTGGACGTGTGTGATCGTCACCAACGGCCGTGTCGCACAACAGGAGTTGAAGATCCGGAACACCGGGCTCGACGCGATCGTCCACGGCTGGGTGATCTCCGAGTCGGCCGGTCACAAGAAGCCCGCGCCGGAGATCTTCCACACGGCGGCGGCCGAGGTCGGGGCCGCCCTCCAGTCGTCCTGGGTCGTCGGCGACTCGGCGCACGCCGACATCCAGGGCGCGACGGGCATCGACGCGCGCAGTGTGTGGGTGTCGAACGGCCGCCCATGGACCGAGCCGGCGTTCCGCCCCACACACATCGCCGTCGACGCCGCGTCCGCGATCCGTCACGTCATCGGCGCCCCGGACACAACAGCCCGCTGAGCAGACGGACTTCAGCACACTTCAGTACTGCTGCTCTTCAGTACTGCTGCACTTCAGTACTGCTGCACTTCAGTACTGCTGCACTTCAGTACTGCCGCACTTCAGCGCTTCAGCACTGCCGCAGACCGGGCGCCGGGTCCTGGCCGGTGGAGACGTCGACCGCGGGGACGTTGCCCCAGGCGCCGTTGTCCAGCTGGGTCCAGTACCAGATGTCGTTGCCGCCCGGGTGCGGGTCGCCGTGGCCCCAACACTGGAACCAGCTGAACGTGCCGTTCAACTGGCCCCGGGTCGCGGAGCGGTAGGACCGGTCCGCGTACCCCTTCGCACCGGCCTTGTTGCCGCAGTACAGCCGGGCGTCGGAACGGACACCGCACTCGGCCCTCGCGGACTTCCCCGGCGTGGCGGCCGAGGTGGCACTCGCCGGCGACTGCGCCGAGGCCATCCCCAGCGCCAGCGCGCCCGCCATGGCCAGCATGGTGATCTTCTTCCGTACGTTCACTGCCTGCTCCTCGTTCCGTGCGGTGCCTGCTTGCACGGTGATCATGGAGGAGGCACGGAACGCCCCGCAGGGGCCGTACGAGTGAACGACGGCGATACCGCTCGTGTGGGTGACGTCACGAGACAACCCCGCCCCGGCCCGAAGGCGGGGCGGGGCCAGGGGAGTTGAGGGGCGGGCCGGTCAGACAGCGGCGGTGTCGATGCCGGTGCCTGTGTCGAACTGTCCCGTCCGCACGCTCGCGACGAAGGAGGAGAAGGCACCGGCCGGAAGGCCGAGAACCGGACCGCCAGGGTTCTTGGAGTCGCGGACGGGGACCACGCCGCGCGAGGCGACAAGGTTGGTGGCGACCTCCAGGCACTGGCCGCCGTTGTTGCTGTAGGAGGACGTGAACCACTGTGGGGTTTCGGTCGTCACGGGGTGCCCTTTCGTAACTGGCTGATCATGGCCACGGATTCGGCCTGCGAGCAGGCATGGGCCTGTAGCTGATGGTAGGCCGTGAGGATCGGCAGTACGAACGCGCTTTCCCGTTCCAGATGCCCTCGATGGGCGGACTCGGCGTACGACACGAGAGTGCGGTCCGGCAGGGTCAGCAGCGACACCGGAAGGTCGAAGGGCCTCTGCTCCCCCATGGCGAAGGGGGCGACCTGAAGCACGGTGTTGGGCAGTTCGGCGAATTCGAGGAGCCTGGCCAACTGGGCCTCCATGACGGCGGGTTCACCGACGGGCCGCCGCAGACAACTCTCGTCCAGCACGACGAAGACCAACGGCGAGGGCGTCCTGTCGAGCGTGGCCTGCCGTTCCGCGACGAGCGTGACACGTTCCTCGGCCTGGTCGTCCGAGATGGCTCCGCGTTTGACGGCACCCTGCGCGAGGACGGCCGCGTAGTCCGGTGACTGGAGCAGACCGGGGACGACACCGACTTCGTACAGCCGGATCTCGGCCGCCTGTGCCTCGTGGTCGATGAACTGCGGGAATCCTTCCAGGAGTCCGGCGTGCCGCACCTTGCGCCAGGCGCGTTCGAACATGTCGCCCGTCCCCAACGCGGCGTCGGCACTACGCGCGAGACGCAAGGTAGGAAGTTTGCGCCCGACCTCGACCGACGAGATGTGCGTACTGGAGTACCCCATCTCCTCGGCCAGCTTCTCCTGCGTCCACCCACGCGCCTCCCGTGCGCTGCGCAAACGCGCGCCGAACGCCGCCTGGGGTGAGCTGTCGGGATCCAATTCCCTGCGGTTCAAGGGACTTTCACCAACCTTTCGTTCCCGTCCGACAAGTTGAATGGTTCCCCGCCGCCGGTCACGCTCAACCTCTGAGTAGTGGAAGCGCTACGGAGAGGAGCGACCGTGCCCGACGAGAACGTACCCGTGAGATCCGAGCCCCCTCCGGCCATTTCACCGAATCCACCAATTCCGCCTGTCGGCACCCTCGTTGTGGACGCGCAGGGCCGGATCGGGGAGTTCCGCGGCGAGTGGTGCGGCGCGTGGTCCCTGCGCAGGGTCACCGGCGGCACGGAATGGACGGTGTCCCCCGAGGACGTACGACCCCTGACCCCCGAACAACGCCTCCGCGCCGAGACCGCCCGCGCCAACGCCCGAAGCCGAGGTGAGGTGTTGTGACCGTCCCGATCCGCCGCACGTTCCGCTTCGTCAACTGGACGCTACGGCCCGACCAGGACACCGACGCCCCACCGGTCGCCTACGCGTTCCGCTGCCTCGCGCTCAGGGACAACGACACCGAGTGCGCCGCGACCTCGCCCCCGAGCAACGACCCGACAGAACCCCAGACTTGGGCTTTCGCCCATCTGCGCGAGCACCCCGGGCACACCGGTTACGCCGAAGTGATCGAACGGCCGTGGGTGATGTGGGAGGAGGGTCCAACATGACTACCGCAAAAGGCAGTTGTGCACTGAGCATGGGGACGTGATGAAGCTTCTCCTCACCGACTCCGGCGTCAGGAACGCGAGCATCCTGGCGGCCCTGGTCGACCTCCTCGGCAAACCGATCGCCGAGGCCGACGCCCTCTGCATCCCCACCGCGGGATACGGCGGCCCGTACGGCGAACTGACTCCCCGCATCGGAGAGGCCTTCGTCGACTGGAAGCCGCCCACCGGTGACGACAGCGCGCTGGGAGTCGTCGACTTCTCCCTCTTCCCGCACCTCGACAACCCGGACTGCCCGGACAACACCATGGCCGAGGCGGAACGTTGGGCCGCGGGGCTACAGGGTCCGGCGTACGCCATCGACGCGCAGACCGCGATCAAGGTGACCGACGGCGGTGGCGTCGAGGTCGTGTCCGAGGGCCACTGGAGGCTGTTCAACGGAGCGACCGGTCCAGTGGCCCGGAATTGGAGCTGACCGGCGGTCCGGTCGGAACCTAGTGTCGATGCCATGACGACCGGCCCGGCCTCCGACTCCCCGACCCCCACAACCCCCAACTCCCCTGCCCCTGACGCCGCTTCGGGCCCACGCCCCTCGCTCCTCACCCGCCCCCTTCTCCTCCGTTTCATCAGCATGGTCGGCGCCAGTCTCAGTTTCTTCCTGCTGCTCTCGGTCGTACCGGCCTACGCGGCCGAGCGGGGCGGCGTGGGCGCTGCGGGGCTCGCGACCGGTTCGTTGATGCTCGCGACGGTTCTCGGGGAGTTGGTGACGCCCCGGCTCGTCGGCCGCTTCGGCTATCGACTCACCCTGATCGCCGGGCTGTTCCTGCTCGGCGCCCCGGCGTTGGTCCTGACCGTCTCGGGACAGGCCGCCTGGATCGCGGCGGTGTGCTTCGTGCGCGGACTCGGTTTCGCGCTGACGATCGTCGCGGGCGGCGCCCTCACCGCGTCACTGATCCCGGACGAACGCAGGGGCGAGGGGCTCGCGTTGGTGGGTGTGGTGTCCGGCGTGCCGTCGCTGGTCGCCCTGCCGCTGGGACTCTGGCTGGCCGACCGCGTGGGCTACGGCCCGGTCGCCGTCGCCGGTGGCCTCGCCGCGCTGGCCGCGATCGTCTTCGTCCTCGGACTGCCGGACCGAGCGGACCGAGCGGACCGGGCGGACCGTTCCGAGCAACCGCTGGGTGTCGTACGGGGGTTGCGCACGGGCGTGCTGCTCCGGCCGGTCCTGGTCTTCGCGGCCACCGCAACCGCCGCCGGCATCCTCGTCACCTTCCTGCCGCTGGCCGTCCCGTCTGCGTCCGCCGGGATCGTCGCGGTGGCGCTGTTCATGCAGACCGCCGCCTCGACCCTGACCCGCTGGCTCGCGGGCCGCCACGGCGACCGCCACGGCAGCGCGCGGCTCGTCCTCCCCGGCCTGCTCCTGTCGGCGGCGGGCGTCCTGGTCATCGCCCCAACCGCCCACCCAGTAGCGGTCATCGCGGGCACCGCCCTGTTCGGCGCGGGCTTCGGCATCACCCAGAACGCCACGCTGGCCCTGATGTACACCCGCGTCTCCGCCGCCTCGTACGGCACGGTCAGCGCCCTGTGGAACCTGGCCTACGACGGCGGAATGGGCGTAGGCGCGGCCGGCTTCGGCATCGCGGCGGGGCTGACGGGTTACCCGTGGGCCTTCGCGCTGACCGCGCTGCTGATGCTGGGGGCGGTGGCACCGGCGCTGCGGGACCGCCGAACACCCGCCGGATCACAGTGACTTACCCGCACACCCGCCGGATCACTGTGACTTCCGCGCACCCTCCAGCACCTGCCGCAGCCCCTCGGTGAGTTGACCGGCGTCCGGCGCGGTCTTCGGGTCGAAGGTCCACTGCATGATGAGACCGGACATCACGACCATGTAGAACGCGCCGAGCGTGTCGGCGGTCTCGTCCGACACCTCCTCCTCCGGTACGCCCATGAGCAGCGAGACCAGCCCTCGGCCGCCCTCGCGCTGCGCACGCGACAACTGGTCGCGCGCCTCCGGGAGTTGGTCGCCCATCGTCATGATCTCCGCGCTGAGCCGCCACATCGAGCCCGGCTCGCGCAGGGAGGCGACGACGTTCGACCACAGCTCCCTGAACCGCTCCAGCGAACCCGGCGCCCCGCCCAACTGGCCACCCCACTCGAAGGACATGTCGTCCACCAACGCGACATACGCCTGCGCGAGCAACGCGTCCTTCGAGCCGTAGTGGTAGCCGATCGACGCGAGGTTCGTCCCCGACTCCTTCACGATGTCGCGCGCCGTCGTGCGCGCGAACCCCTTCTCCAGCAGGCAGCGCTTCGCGCCTTCGAGCAGATCCTCACGGTGTCCCATGCGCGCCAGCCTACCGCCGATCCATACATCCGTCCCAGACGAGTGATTTACACACGCGTCATAGACACACGTTTAATACGCGCGTACATTCCCAGTCATGACGAACTCGACGCACTCGCACAACCCTCCGAGCACCCCCAACTCCCGCGCCGGACGCCGCGAATGGACCGCCCTCGGCGTGTTGATGCTCCCCCTGCTCCTCGTCTCGATGGACGTCTCCGTCCTCTACTTCGCCATCCCGGCGATCAGCGCGGACCTGGAGCCCAGCGGCACCCAGCAGCTGTGGATCTTCGACATCTACGCCTTCGTCCTGGCCGGCCTGCTGATGACGATGGGCTCGGTCGGCGACCGCATCGGCTACCGCCGGCTCCTCCTGATCGGCGCCGCGGCCTTCGGCGCCGCGTCCTTGACCGCCGCGTACGCGAACAGCGCCGAGACCCTCATCGCCGCCCGCGCGGTCCTCGGCATCGGCGGCGCGACCCTGATGCCCTCGACGATGGCGCTGCTGCGCACGATGTTCACCGACCCCGGCCAGCGCGCGAAGGCGATCGGTCTGTGGTCCGGCGTGATGACCGCGGGCGTCGCGCTCGGCTCGGTGCTGAGCGGTGTCCTGGTCCAGTACTTCTGGTGGGGCTCGGTCTTCCTGATCAACCTGCCCGCGATGGCGCTGCTGCTCCTGATCGGCCCGTTCCTGCTCCCCGAGTCGAAGAACCCCGCCCCCGGCCGCTTCGACTGGCCGAGCGTCCCGCTGTCCCTGGCCGGCGTCCTGCCCGTGATCTACGGCCTCAAGGAGATCCCCTCCGAGGGCTGGCACGCGCAGTACGTCGTCTCGATCACCGTAGGCCTGCTCTTCGCGGCCCTGTTCGTCCACCGCCAGCGCACCACCGCCTCCCCGATGATCGACCCCACCCTCTTCCGCGCCCGCGGCTTCGCCCCCTCCGTCGTCCTCAACCTCGTCTCCGCCTTCGGCATGATGGGCTCGGCCCTCTTCACCACGCAGTACCTCCAGTCGGTGCTCGGCAAGAGTCCGCTGGAGGCGGCCCTGTGGGCACTGCTCCCCTCGGTACCGATCGGCATGGCGGCCCCGCTCGCAACAACCCTCGTACAGAGGGGAGTCGACCGCGCCTACGTGGTCGCGTCGGGCTTCGCACTCGCCGCCTGCGGCTACGGCATGCTCGCCCTCACCGGCACCGACTCCCTCTGGCCGGCCCTGGCCGCCGCCGGTGTCCTCGCCTCCGGGATCGTCATGGTGATGTCCCAGATCATGGACCTCGCGATGGGCAGCGCACCGGTCGAGAAGGCGGGCGTCGCGTCCTCCCTGATGGAAACGGGCGCGGAGTTCGGCGGCGCCCTCGGCATGGCGGTCCTCGGCTCCATCGGTACGGCCATCTACCGCCACGGCATCCCGACTTCGGCTCCCGCCCCGGCCCACGAGACCCTCGGCGGCGCCCTGGCCGTCGCCCGCCAACTGCCGGGGCACGCGGGAGATGCCCTGACGGCGACCGCGCGACAGGCCTTCACCGACGGCATGCACGGCGCGGCTATCGCGGGTGCGGTGCTGCTGCTGGGGGCGGCGTTCGCGGCGGCGCGGACCCTGCGGGGCATCCAGGTGCAGGCACCCGAGCCGGTCGCGGCGGAGCCGCAGAAGGCCGAGGCATGATCCCCGACTGCACAGAAACGCCGGGCGGGTCGAGGATCATCTCCTCAACCCGCCCGGCGTTCTCGTCAAACGTCGGACAGGAGCGTCAGGCCAGGTTCACCGAACGGGCCGACGTCGCGCCGATCTCCTCGGCCACCTCCGCCAGCACACCCGCGGCGACCGTGTCGTCGACGGTCAGCACGGCCAGCGCCTCGCCGCCCGCCACCGACCGCGACACCTGCATACCGGCGATGTTGATCCCGGCCTCACCGAAGACACGGCCGACCGTGCCGACGACGCCCGGACGGTCCTCGTACCGCAGCACCACCATGTGGTCGGCGAGCGCGAGGTCGACGTCGTAGTCCCCGACCGCGACGATCTTCTGGAGGTTCTTCGGACCGGCGAGCGTCCCGGAGACCGAAACCTCCTCGCCGCTGCCGAGCGTGCCCCGCACGGTGACGACGTTGCGGTGGTCGGCGGACTCCGAGCTGGTCGTCAGCCGTACCTCGACACCCCGCTCCTGCGCGAACAGCGGAGCGTTGACGTACGACACGGTCTCGGCGACGACGTCCTCGAACACGCCCTTGAGCGCGGAGAGTTCGAGCACCTTGACGTCGTGCTGGGTGATCTCGCCGTAGACCTCGACGTCGAGGCGGACCGCGACCTCGCCCGCGAGGGCGGTGAAGATGCGGCCGAGCTTCTCGGCGAGCGGCAGGCCCGGCTTGACGTCCTCGGCGATGACGCCGCCCTGGACGTTGACCGCGTCGGGGACGAGTTCACCGGCGAGCGCGAGGCGCACCGACTTGGCGACCGAGACACCGGCCTTCTCCTGCGCCTCGTCCGTGGAGGCGCCGAGGTGCGGGGTGGAGACGACCTGGTCGAACTCGAACAGCGGGGAGTCCGTGCAGGGCTCCTTCGCGTACACGTCGAGTCCGGCGCCGGCGACGCGGCCCTCCTTGAGCGCGGAGTACAGCGCCTCCTCGTCGACGATCCCGCCGCGCGCGGCGTTGACGATGCGCACGGTCGGCTTGACCTTGCGCAGCGCCTCGTCGCCGATCAGACCGACCGTCTCGGGGGTCTTGGGCAGGTGCACGGTGATGAAGTCGGAGACTTCGAGCAGCTCGTCGAGCGACAGGATCTTGACGCCCATCTGGGCGGCCCGCGCGGGCTGGATGTAGGGGTCGTAGGCGACGACCTTCATCCCGAACGCGGACATCCGCTGCGCCACGAGGGCACCGATACGTCCCAGACCCACGACACCGAGGGTCTTCTCGGCCAGCTCGACGCCCGTGTACTTGCTGCGCTTCCACTCACCGTTCTTCAGCGCGGCGTTGGCCTGCGGGATGTGGCGTGCGGTCGCCAGCAGCAGACCGCAGGCCAGCTCGGCGGCGGTGACGATGTTCGAGGTGGGGGCGTTGACGACCATCACGCCGGCCTTGGTGGCGGCGGACACGTCGACGTTGTCGAGGCCGACGCCGGCTCGTGCGACGACCTTCAACTTCCGTGCGGCGGCGACCGCTTCGGCGTCGACCTTGGTGGCCGAGCGGATCAGGATGGCGTCCACGTCGGCGATCGCGGGGAGCAGCTCGCCCCGGTCGGCGCCGTTGCAGTGCCGGATCTCGAAGTCCGGGCCGAGGGCGTCCACCGTCGCGGGCGACAGCTCTTCAGCGATGAGTACGACAGGTTTCGAGCTCACGTGAGTCCTCACAAGTCCATTGCGTGCGGACGGCCGTCCCGACGGCCGCAGGCGGTGGAGGTACGGGCCGCGTGGAGACGCACGACGCTGTGGGCCTGACGCGTATGTAGTACGGCAGTGTAGTGGCGCTCCGACAGTCGTCCTGCGCCTCTGCGGAAGGATCACCCGTCCGAGGCTGGACGGGTTGGACAAAGGGGCCGGAGCGCTCGCTCCGGCCCCTCGGCCCTTCGGACTTACGCCTCTTCGTCGACCCAGCTCATCAGCTTGCGGAGCTGCTTGCCGGTCGTCTCCAGCAGGGACTCGGCGTCCTTCTGCTTGTACTCGTTGTACTTCTTCAGGCCACCGTGGTACTCGGCCATCCACTCACGGGCGAAGGTGCCGTCCTGGATCTCGGCGAGGACCTGCTTCATCGTGGCCTTGGTCTCGTCCGTGATGATCCGCGGGCCGGTGACGTAGTCGCCCCACTCCGCGGTCTCGGAGATCGACCAGCGCATCTTCTCCAGGCCGCCCTCGTACATGAGGTCGACGATGAGCTTCAGCTCGTGGAGGCACTCGAAGTACGCGATCTCGGGCTGGTAACCGGCCTCGGTCAGCGTCTCGAAGCCGGCCTTGACCAGCGCGGCTGTACCACCGCAGAGAACGGCCTGCTCACCGAACAGGTCGGTCTCGGTCTCCTCGGTGAAGGTCGTCTTGATGACGCCGGCGCGGGTGCCGCCGATGCCCTTCGCGTACGACAGCGCGAGCGCGAAGCCGTTGCCCGTCGCGTCCTGCTCGACGGCCGCGATACACGGAACGCCGCGGCCCTCCTCGTACTGGCGGCGGACGAGGTGGCCCGGGCCCTTGGGGGCGACCATGCAGACGTCGACGCCGGCCGGCGGCTTGATGAAGTCGAAGCGGATGTTCAGGCCGTGGCCGAAGAACAGCGCGTCGCCGTCCTTCAGGTTGTCCTTGATGGACTCCTCGTAGACCTGGGCCTGGATCGGGTCCGGCACCAGGATCATGATGACGTCGGCCTCGGCGGCGGCCTCGGACGGCGTCACCACGCGCAGGCCCTGCTCCTCGGCCTTCGCCTTGGACTTGGAGCCCTCGTGCAGACCGACGCGCACGTCGACGCCGGAGTCACGGAGCGACAGCGCGTGGGCGTGGCCCTGGCTGCCGTAGCCGATGACCGCGACCTTGCGGCCCTGGATGATGGACAGGTCGGCGTCGGCGTCGTAGAACAGCTCGGCCACTTTGGGTTCTCTCCTTGGAGTGCAGGTGTTGCGTCCCACCGTATGACGGCGGTGGGAATCGAAGTTCGGGGGTCTCGGAATGCGGGCGGCCGGGGCCGCCCGCACACGGGTCTACGCGGAGCGGTCGAGCGCGCGCAGCGAGCGGTCGGTGATGGAGCGGGCGCCGCGGCCGATCGCGATCGTGCCGGACTGGACCAGTTCCTTGATGCCGTACGGCTCCAGCATCTTGAGCATGGCGGACAGCTTGTCGCTGGAGCCGGTGGCCTCGATGGTGACGGCCTCCGGGGAGACGTCGACCGTCTTGGCGCGGAACAGCTGGACGATCTCGACGATCTGGGAGCGCGTCTCGTTGTCGGCGCGCACCTTCACCAGAACGAGTTCGCGCTGAACGGCCGATCCGGCCTCCAGCTCGACGATCTTCAGCACGTTGACGAGCTTGTTGAGCTGCTTGGTGACCTGTTCGAGCGGGAGTGCCTCGATGACGTTCACCACGATCGTGATGCGGGAGATGTCGGGGTGTTCGGTGACGCCGACCGCGAGGGAGTCGATGTTGAAGCCGCGCCGGGAGAACAGGGCGGTGATCCGGGCGAGGACACCTGGCTTGTTCTCGACCAGGACCGAGAGCGTGTGCTTGGACATTTCTCTTTCGTCTCTCTCGCTCAGTCGTCTTCGTTGTCGCCGAAGTCGGGGCGGACGTCCCGGGCGAACATGACCTCGTCGTTCGAGGTGCCGGCGGCGACCATCGGCCACACCATGGCGTCCTCGTGGACGATGAAGTCGATCACGACGGGGCGGTCGTTGATCGAGTTCGCCTCCTCGATGACCTTGTCGAGGTCGTCGGGGGACTCGCAGCGGATCGCGTAACAGCCCATCGCCTCCGACAACTTGACGAAGTCGGGGATGCGCGTGCCGGCGCTGGGCTGCTTGCCGTCGGCCTCCGGGCCGCTGTGCAGCACGGTGTTGGAGTAGCGCTGGTTGTAGAACAGCGTCTGCCACTGGCGGACCATGCCGAGGGCGCCGTTGTTGATGATGGCGACCTTGATCGGGATGTTGTTCAGGGCGCAGGTGGTCAGTTCCTGATTGGTCATCTGGAAGCAGCCGTCGCCGTCGACCGCCCAGACCGTCTGGTCCGGGGCTCCGGCCTTGGCGCCCATCGCGGCCGGGACCGCGTAGCCCATGGTCCCGGCGCCGCCGGAGTTGAGCCAGGTCGCGGGCTTCTCGTACTGGATGTAGTGCGCGGCCCACATCTGGTGCTGGCCGACGCCCGCCGCGAAGATGGTGTTCTCCGGGGCGAGTTGGCCGATGCGCTCGATGACCTGCTGCGGGGAGAGCGAGCCGTTGTCGGGCTGCTCGTAGCCGAGCGGGTACGTCTCGCGCCAGCGGTTGAGGTCCTTCCACCAGGCGCTGTAGTCGCCGGTGTGGCCCTCGCTGTGCTCCTTCTGCACGGCCTGCACGAGGTCGGCGATGACCTCGCGGGCGTCACCGACGATCGGCACGTCGGCGGCGCGGTTCTTGCCGATCTCGGCCGGGTCGATGTCGGCGTGGACGATCTTCGCGAAGGGCGCGAAGCTGTCCAGCTTGCCGGTGACGCGGTCGTCGAAGCGGGCTCCGAGGGCGACGATCAGGTCGGCCTTCTGCAGCGCGGTGACGGCGGTGACCGCACCGTGCATGCCCGGCATTCCCACGTGCAGCTCGTGACTGTCGGGGAATGCGCCGAGCGCCATCAGGGTGGTGGTGACGGGCGCTCCGGTGAGTTCTGCGAGGACCTTCAGCTCGGCGGTGGCGTGTGCCTTGAGGACACCGCCGCCGACGTAGAGGACGGGCCGCTTCGCGGCGGTGATCAGCTTGGCGGCCTCGCGGATCTGCTTGGCGTGCGGCTTGGTCACCGGGCGGTAGCCGGGCAGGTCCATGACCGGCGGCCAGGAGAAGGTGGTCTTCGCCTGGAGGGCGTCCTTCGCGATGTCGACCAGCACCGGGCCGGGGCGGCCGGTGGAGGCGATGTGGAAGGCCTGCGCGATGACGCGCGGGATGTCCTCGGCCTTGGTGACCAGGAAGTTGTGCTTGGTGACCGGCATCGTGATGCCGACGATGTCCGCCTCCTGGAAGGCGTCCGTGCCGATCGCCTTGGACGCGACCTGCCCGGTGATCGCCACGAGCGGCACCGAGTCCATGTGCGCGTCGGCGATCGGGGTCACCAGGTTGGTGGCGCCGGGCCCTGAGGTCGCCATGCAGACGCCGACCTTCCCGGTGGCCTGCGCGTAGCCGGTGGCCGCGTGGCCCGCGCCCTGCTCGTGGCGGACCAGCACGTGACGCACCCGCGTCGAGTCCATCAGCGGGTCGTACGCCGGAAGGATCGCACCGCCGGGGATGCCGAATACCGTGTCGGCCCCGACTTCCTCGAGAGAGCGGATGAGGGACTGCGCGCCCGTGACGTGCTCGGGGGCGGACTGCTGTCCTCCGGATCGGGGCCGCGGCTGCGGATGGGCCCCGGTGGCCTGCTCGGTCATCGTCATTCTCTTCTCGATGCTGAGGGTTTTTGCGAGGTTTGTGCGGGGTTCTGCTGCTGCACGACTGGTTCCTGTGCAACAAAAAACCCCTCGTGCCGTGAGGCAAGCGAGGGGAGCGCGCCGGGTGCGGTCGCTGGGAGTTCCGGGTCCGTCCGGACGTCACCAGCTTCAGCCGACGCGCTTTCCAAGTACGAGAATTCGGGTGCGCATGGCATTGACCCTCCCCCCGGCACGCATCCACTGTCAAGTGGGTGGGACGGGAGTCTCATTATGTGAGCGGAGGGCTGTTCCACCCCCGAGAACGACGGGCACACCACTGGTGTACACCCCCGCGCCGCCACCCGCGAACGCGGGCTCGGCCGGGCCGTGCGGCACCGGATAGTGACCGCGGGACAGGGCCCGGCGCAGCCGGTACTCGTCCAGCGGCGCGGAGAAGGCCATGCCCTGTCCGTGCGTGCAGCCCATCGCGCGCAGGGCGACCACCTGTTCCGGCAGGTCGACCCCGTCGGCCACGGACTGGAGGCCGAGGTCGCAGGCGATCCGCAGCAGCCCGCTGGTGATCTTGTGCAGCCGCGCGGACTCGACGACGCCCTCGACCAGACTGCGGTCCAGTTTCAGTACGTCGACGGGGAGCCGCCGCAGCGTCGTGATGGCCGCGTAGCCGCTGCCGAAGCCGTCGAGGGCGATCCGGACGCCGAGCCGCCGCAGCGCGGTCAGCCGGCGCTCCAGCTCGTCCAGGGAGACCCGCGGATCGGTGTCGGACAGCTCGATCACCAACGACCCCGACGGCAGCCCGTGCCGGGTCAGCAGGGCCTCGATCGAGCCGAGCGGCATGGAGCGGTCCAGCAGCCGCCGGGCGCTCATCCGCACGGCCACGGACACGGCGAGCCCGGTCGCGGTGCGCTCGGCGGCCTGCTCCACGGCCTCCTCCAGCATCCAGCGGCCCAGCTCGGCGGTCTTGTCGCTGTCCTCGGCCACCCGCAGGAACTCGGCCGGCGTGAACAGCACTCCCTGCGACGACCGCCAGCGCGCCTGCGTGGACACCGACGCGATCCGGCCGTCCACCAGCGACACCACGGGCTGGTGCAGCAGCGCGAACTCCCCGTCGTGCAGCGCGGCCCGCAGCCGCGTGGCCAGCTCCGCCTTCCGTACGACGTCCTGCTGCATCTGCGGGGCGTACAGCTCGACCCGGCCCTTGCCGGCACCCTTGGCGCGGTACATCGCGAGGTCCGCGTTGCGCAGCAACTCACCCGCGCCCAGGCCCGGTTCGGCGAAGGCGACGCCGATGGAGGCGGCGACGCGGACATCGTTGCCGTCGATCAGGTACGGCTGGGACAGCGTGATGCGCAGGCGGTCGGCGAGCTCCATGATGTGCCGCTCGCGGGCGGTGCGGTCCCGGGTGCCGTCGCCGACGATCAGGGCCGCGAACTCGTCGCCGCCGAGCCGGGACGCGGTGTCGCCGTGCCGGACGGCGCCGTCGAGTCTGCGGGCGGCCTGGATGAGGAGTTCGTCCCCGGCCTGGTGGCCGATGGTGTCGTTGACGGCCTTGAAGCCGTCGAGGTCGATGAAGAGGACGGCCGTGCCGCGGTCGGTGGAGCGGCGGCCGGAGAGGGCCTGCTGGACGCGCTTGGTGAACAGCGCGCGGTTGGGCAGGTCGGTGAGCGGGTCGTGCTCGGCGTTGTGCTGCAACTGCGCCTGGAGGCGCACGCGTTCGGTCACGTCCCGGCTGTTGAAGATCAGGCCGCCGTGGTGGCGGTTGACCGTCGACTCGACGTTCAGCCAGCCGTCGTCGCCGGAGCGGAAGCGGCACTCGATGCGGGTGGTGGACTCCTCGAAGGGGCTGGCGGTGAGGAAGCGGCGCACCTCGTGCACCACACAGCCGAGGTCCTCCGGGTGGATCAGCGAGGCCAGTTCGGTCCCTACCAGCTCCTCCGCGGCCTTGCCGTAGACACCGGCGGCGGCCGGGGAGACGTAGCGGAGGATGCCGTTCGGGGCGGCGATCATGATGACGTCGCTGGAGCCCTGCACCAGGGAGCGGAAGTGGTTCTCCTTCTGCGCCAGCTCCTGGGTGAGGGTGATGTTGTCGAGCAGCATGATGCCCTGGCGCACGACGAGGGCGAGGACCACGCAGCCCGCGGTGATGAGCACCACGCGGTCGGGGCTGCGGCCGTTGAGGACGTTGTAGAGAATCCCCAACGTGCAGACGGCGGCGGCGAGATACGGGGTGAGCGCGGCCAGCGAACCGGCGATGGGCCGGGTGACCGGATACCGCCCCTGGTCGGCGCCCGGCGCGGCGGCCTGCGGCTGGACGCCGGTGCGCTGTCCGGGCCGGTGCTCGTGCACCACGCGCGTGTGCCCGTCGCCCTCGGGCTGGGTGTGCCGGGGCGCGGCCCAGGGGGCGTAGGCGAGGAGCAGCGAGCCGGCGAACCAGCCCGCGTCGAGCAACTGGCCCGAGTGGTAGTTGTTGTGGAGCAGCGGCGAGGTGAACAGGGCGTCGCACATCACGGTCAGGGCCAGCGCGCCGATCGCGGTGTTCACCGCGGTGCGGTTGACCGAGGAGCGCCGGAAGTGCAGCGCGAGCACCATGCTGACCAGCGCGATGTCGAGCAGCGGGTACGCCAGCGACAGCGCGGTGTGGGCCACGCTGGGTCCGTCGAACTTGGCGGCCTGGGCCAGCGCCAGGCTCCAGGACAGCGTGAGCAGCGAGCCCCCGATCAGCCAGGCGTCCAGCGCCAGACAGACCCAACCGGCCTTCGTGACAGGCCTCTTGGCGAGGACCAGGAGTCCGACGATGGCGGGCGGCGCGAAGCACAGGAAGAACAGATCGGCGAAACTGGGGCTGGGCACGGGCCGCTCCAGGACGACCTCGTACCACCCCCAGACCCCGTTGCCCAGCGCCGCCATCGCCGAGGAGAGCGAGAACAGCAGCCAGGCGGGTCGAAAGCGGATACGGCGGCTTCGCGCGTAGAGGAAGCAGGAGACGGCGGCGGTACCGGCTGCCGCGCTGAGCCCGAAGTCGCCCATGATCAGGGCGAGTTGGGCGGACCCCCAGTCGAGCGCGGAACCGACGGCGTATCCCGCGCACACCAGGGCCAGGACGAGTTGCTGGACCAGGCTCCACGCGCCGCTCGTTCCCGGCGGTCGTGGCTGCCGCGCTCCCGGCGAAGTCCGGTCCCGGAGCGCCCCGTTGAGGGTGGTCGTCGGAGACGGTGGCGAACTCACCGGGCCCTCCCGGTCCGCGTCGCTCCCGGGTCCCGCGGGCCCCGGTGCGGTGGATGAGCGTGCCTGCGGCGGCTGTTGGGCCTGCGGTGGGGATGGCTGTGGTTGCCGTGCTGTCCGCCGCGGCCGCCATGCGCGCCGTGACCGCAGTGGTCGGCGTGCTGGCCGCGGCTGCGCGCGGCGGTGCGCCAGGGTCGCCGTCGGCGGCCCCGCCGCGTCGGATCGCTCGTCCATAGGCCGTGCATCGCCCGTCGCCCCCCTCACAGTCTGAAATGTCCATCCCCGGCGCCGAACGGTGCGCGGCGCAGCCCCTGCCGGGACGATACACCAGTCTCGTCACTCAGGGACATAGTTCCTCTACGCTCCGTAACGACCAGCGGAGATGCGTACACGCCGCGCTTCCGGGAGGTTGCGGAGGGTACTGGAAGCGGATTACCCGCCTGTTGCGGCTAGTTCCCCGGCTTCCCCGTTTCGCCCGTCGTAAGGATCACGTTGCGCAGCGGCCGCCGGTTCACGAATCGCCCCAACTGGTCGGCAACCAGACGCTTTGCACGCGGCAGGAACGCCGAGGTGGGCCCGCCGACATGCGGACTGATCAGCACGCCGGGCGCCTGCCACAACGGGTGCCCCTGGGGCAGCGGTTCGGGGTCGGTGACGTCCAACGCCGCGGTGATACGGCCGCTTTCGAGCTCCGCGAGCAGCGCCTTGGTGTCGACGACCGGACCGCGGGCCACGTTGACCAGCAGCGCACCGTCCTTCATCCGGGCCAGGAACTCGGCGTCGACCAGGTGACGGGTGCTCTCGTCCAGGGGCGTGGACAGGATGACGACGTCCGCTTCCGGGAGCAGGGCGGGCAGTTCGGCGAGCGGATGCACCGGCCCGCGCGCGGTGGTACGCGCGGAGCGCGCCACCCGCGCCACCCGCGCGAGCTCGAAGGGAGTGAGCCGGTCCTCGATGGCGGAACCGATCGCCCCGTAGCCGACGATGAGGACGGACCGGTCGGCGAGCGCCGGGTGGAAGTCGCCCTGCCAGTGCTCCTGTTGCTGCGCCCGCACGAACCCCGGGATACCGCGCAACGAGGCGAGGGTCAGCGCCAGCGCGAGTTCGGCGGTGCTCGCCTCGTGCACTCCGCGCGCGTTGCAGAGCCGCACCCCCGGGACGATGGACGAGAGGCTCGCGGTCATGTCGTCGATCCCGGCGGTGAGCGTCTGGATGACCTGCAGATTCCGCATCTGCTCCAGGGGTCGCGTCTTCACGGGATGACGCTTCATGTACGGCACGACGTATAGGACACAGTCCGCGGGATCACCGGGGAACTCCTGAGCGCCGTCCTCACCTCCGTCCCAGAACAGGTAGTTGGGGCCCTCGGGGAGCCCTTCGATCTCCTCCGGCGGGATGGGCAGCCACACGTCAACAGTCATGGTCAGGAGGCTATGTCAGGCACGCGCGCGTGCAGAGGTTAGGTTTGGGGGCCGGAGAGGGAGGGTCGCAAGCAGGTGGAGCGCAGGACGATCGGCGCGGGGGCGCTCGCTATGGGGGCCGTCGGACTCGGCTGCATGCCGATGCACTGGGCCTACAGCGGGTCGCGGCGGCGGGGCGACGAGTCGGTCAGGGCCGTGCACCGGGCGCTCGATCTGGGGGTGACGCTGCTGGACACCGCAGACATGTACGGCCCGTTCACCAACGAGCTGTTGTTGGGGCGGGTGTTGAAGGAGCGGCGCGAGGACGCGTTCGTGTCGACCAAGGTCGGCCTGCTGGTCGGCGAACAGCACATCGTGGCCAACGGCCGCCCCGGCTACGTCAGACGAGCGTGCGACGCGTCACTGCGCCGCCTCCAGACGGACGTGATCGACCTCTACCAACTCCACCGCGCCGACCCCGAGGTCCCCGTCGAGGAGACGTGGGGTGCGATGGCGGACCTCGTACAGGCCGGAAAAGTAAGGGCGTTGGGCATCTGCGCGGTAGGCGCCCGCTCCGCCCGCCGCCCCGGGGCACGCCTCCATGACGGAACGATCCGCCAACTCCAGCGCGTACAACAGGTGTTCCCGGTCACAGCGGTACAGGCCGAACTGTCGGTGTGGTCCCCGGAGGCCCTGGACGCGCTGTTGCCGTGGTGCGCGGCACGCGGCGTCGGCTTCTTGGCGGCCATGCCCCTGGGCAACGGCTTCCTCACCGGCACCCTCACCCCGGGCGAGGGCTTCGAACCGGACGACGTCCGCGCCCGCCACCCCCGCTTCACCGCCGAGATGACCGCCGCGAACCAGCCGATCGTCGCCGGCCTGCGCCGAGTCGCCCGCCGCCACGGCCCGGACGCGACCCCGGCCCAGGTGGCCCTGGCGTGGGTACTGGCCCAGGGGGCGCATGTGGTGGCGGTACCGGGCACGAAGCACGAGCGCTGGGTGACGGAGAACGCGGGGGCGACGGGGTTGCGGTTGACGGCGGAGGATCTTGCGGAGGTGGCGGAATTGCCGGGGGCGTTGGGGTCCTGGGACTGATCGCGGGATCGGTCGCGCGAGGGCAACGGCTCGATCGTGCGTCGGTGCGCGGTGATCGGGAACCCGGGCGGTGTGAGCGGTGTATGAAAAGTAGAACCAGCCGCGGGGCCCGGCAGTGAGCCCACCACAAGTACCCGCCGTACCCACTTGGTGAGTACCCGCCCGTCGAAGGGACCTGATCGTGCAACGTCGAGTCGTGTCGGCCGCCCTGGCCGTGACCGCACTCCTGCTGACGGCCGGCTGCTCCTCCGACGGGGGTGGCTCTCCGGGTGACGGCACGAGTGCGCCGTCCAGCAGCGGCGGTACGGCCACGGGGGCCTCGCCCTCCCAGCAGGCCGCCGAACAGACCCCGCCCGCCAAGGGCACCGTGAAGGTGCTGCGCACGGTCACCGAGGGCCTGAAGACGCCCTGGGGTCTCGCCCCGCTCCCCGACGGGAACCTCCTCGTCTCCTCGCGCGACGACGGCACGATCACCCGGATCGACGAGAAGACCGGCAAGAAGACCGAGCTGGGCAAGGTGTCCGGGGTCTCCCCGGCCGGCGAGGGCGGTCTCCTCGGCATCGCGCTCTCCCCGGACTACGCCTCGGACCACATGATCTACGCCTACTTCACCTCGGCCTCGGACAACCGCATCGTCCGCGTGCTGTACGACGAGAAGAAGCCGGCCGGTGAGCAGCTGGGCGCGCCCGACACCGTCTTCAAGGGCATCCCCAAGGGCTACATCCACAACGGCGGCCGGATCGCCTTCGGCCCGGACGGCATGCTGTACGCGGGCACGGGCGAGAGCGGTCAGCGGGGCCTGGCCCAGGACAAGAAGTCCCTCGGCGGCAAGATCCTGCGGCTCACCCCGGAGGGCGACCCGGCCCCGGGCAACCCGTTCCCGAACTCGCCGGTGTACACCTACGGCCACCGCAATGTGCAGGGCCTCGCCTGGGACTCCAAACAACGCATGTTCGCCTCGGAGTTCGGCCAGGACACCTGGGACGAACTGAACGCGATCACCCCGGGCGACGACTACGGCTGGCCGAACGCGGAAGGCAAGGGCGACAACGCCGAGTACCACAACCCGATCACCCAGTGGCACACCGACGACGCCTCCCCCAGCGGCATCGCCTATGCCGAGGGTTCCCTATGGATGGCGGGGCTCAAGGGCCAGCGCCTGTGGCGCGTCCCGCTGGACGGCACCAAGGCGTCGGCCGCCCCGCAGGCCTTCCTCACCGGCGAGTACGGCCGGCTGCGCACGGTGGTCTCGGCCGGCGACGACAAGCTGTGGCTCGTCACCAGCAACACGGACGGCCGGGGCACGCCTAAGTCGGGGGACGATCGGATTCTTGAGCTTCAGGTGACGTAGCGGACGCGTCGGCGGAGGGGTCCGGCAGGCGTACGACGACCTTGCCGGACTCCAGGTCTATCGGCCCGCGCCCGGGGTCTCCGTCCGCGACGTCGACCCTGGTCAGCTCAAGCCGGTTGGCCTCGTCCTGGGTGTGCTTGCGGCCCGGTGAGAACAACTCCTCGAACATGTTGAACACGGCGCCTCCCCTGTGCCGGTCCCCTACAGCGTACGACTCATCGCGCGGAGCGCACGGTGAGCGGGTCGGGCGGGAACAGCTCCAGCCGGTGGGCGACGGCCGCCGCCTCGCCCCGGCCCGAGACGCCGAGCTTGCCGAGGATGTTCGAGACGTGGACGCTCGCGGTCTTCGGCGAGATGAAGAGTTCCTCGGCGATCTGCCGGTTGGTGCGGCCGGCGGAGACCAGCCGCAGGACGTCACGCTCCCGGCTGGTGAGCCCGAGCGCCTCGACCGGGTCGGCGGGGTCGGCGGAGACCGCTCTCCCCGCCGGGACCTTCGTGAGGGTCAGCCGGGCCCGCTGGGCGAGCAGCGCGACGGAGTCGGCGAGCGGGCGGGCGCCCAGGTGGTCGGCCACGGCGGCGGACAGGCGGAGCAGTTCCGTGGCACGGTCCCGCTCGTCGTCACCCCCGTCCGGGTCGGACAGCAGCGCTTCGGCCAGCCGGTGCCGGACGCGGGCGAGGTCGTAGGGGCGGTCGAGGCATTCGAAGGCGGCGACCGCCTCGGACCAGTCGCCCGGGGTGGAGCGGCCCTCGGCGTGCAGGAGTTCGGCGCGCAGCCAGCGTTCGTGGGCCCGCCAGACGGGGACGTTGGTGGCGACCGGCTTGGCGGCCTCCCGGATGCGTTCGAGGATCTTGGCGCGGCCGGGCTCGGCGACGGGCAGACCGATGGCCTGGGTCTCGGCGACGGCCGCGGTCACCAGCAGGGGCCAGGCCTCGAAGTGCGTGCCGGGGCGGAAGCCGGAGTCCAGGACCAGTTCGAGGGTGGCGCGGGCGTCGAAGAGACGGCCCTCGGCGGTGGCGACCTGGAGTTCGATCCGCTCCAGCGGCAGATGGTGCTGGGGGGCGATGTCATGGGTGCCGAAGTGCTCGCGGGCAGCGGCCAGTTGGTCACGGGCCTCCGCCAAGTCACCTCGGGCGAGCGCGAGTTCGGAGCGGATCCGGGCGTGGAAACCGCGGGGTTTGGCGCTCTGGTCCACGCGCCGCGAGTTGGTCGCCGCCTCGGCGGCCTCGTCCCAGCGGCCGAGGGTGAACAGGGACTCGGCGAGGTTTCCCCAGATCCAGGCCTCTTTGTCGAACTGGCCGAACTTCCTGGCGAAGGCGATCCCGGTCTCCAGGATCGGTACGGCCTCGCGGGAGCGGCCGACCGTTTCGAGGAAGGAGGGAAGGTTCACATAGCTGCGGCCGGCGACGGTGGAGATGCCCTCCGCGACCGTTCTTTCGTTCACCTCGACCAGCTCCGCGAGGCCCGCCTCGACGTCACCGGACACGACCATGAGGCCGGCCAGGGTGAGGCGCGCGTCCAGCTCGATCTCGCGGGCGCCCACCATGCGGGCGTACTCGACCGCGCGCTCGGCGGCCACGTAGGCGTCCGGTCCCGGTACGTGCACCGTGGACCAGCCGGCGACCTTGGCCAGTACCTCCGCGTGCACCTCGGAGGGCGGCAGTCCGCGGACCAGCTCCTGGGCGGCGGCGAGTTCCGGCCAGCCGTCGCCGCGGGACTGGGCCCGGACCAGGACGGAGCGCTGCACCCAGAACCAGGCGGCCCGCAGCGGGTCACCCTCGTCCTCCAGGAGGTGCAGGGCCCGCTTGGTGATCTTCAGGGCGCGCTCGCGCTCCCCGCTCAGCCGCCCGGCGACGGCGGCCTCCGCCATCAGGTCGAGATAGCGCAGGGGTGTGGTCTCCGGGTCGCAGCCGCAGGGCGGGTACACCTCGGTGTAGTCGACGGGGCGCAGGCCGGCACGTACGGCGTCGGGGGCGGTGTCCCAGAGCTCCATCGCCCGCTCCAGGAGCCGTAGTTGCTCGGAGTGGGCGTGCCGGCCGCGGGCGGCGACGGAGGCGTCCAGGACGGCTGGGAGGGCCTTGGCCGCGTCGTGGGCGTGGTACCAGTAGCTCGCCAGGCGCATGACGCGCTGGTCGGCCGGGACGAGCGTGGGGTCGGCCTCCAGGACCTCGGCGTAACGGCGGTTGATGCGGGAGCGCTCGCCGGGCAGCAGGTCGTCGCCGACGGCCTCGCGGACCAGGGAGTGGCGGAAGCGGTAGCCGTCGTCGCCGGGGGCCGCCTGGAGGATGTTGGCGCCGACGGCGGCCCGCAGCGCCTCGATGAGGTCGTCCTCGGCGAGCCGGGCGACGGCGGCGAGCAGTCGGTACTCGACGGTGGAGCCGCCCTCGGCGACGATCCGGGCGACCCGCTGGGCGCTCTCGGGCAGCGACTCGACCCGGACGAGGAGCAGGTCGCGCAGGGAGTCGGTGAGGTTGCTGCGGCAGCCGTCGTGGGCGGCGACGGCGAGTTCCTCGACGAAGAAGGCGTTGCCGTCGGAGCGTTCGAAGATCTCGTCGACCTGGGCGGGGTCGGGTTCGGCGGCGTGGATGCCGGCGATCTGGCGGCCCACCTCCTGCCGGTTGAAGCGGCCCAGTTCGATCCGGCGGACCGTGCGGAGCCGGTCGAGTTCGGCGAGCAGGGGGCGCAGCGGGTGGCGGCGGTGGATGTCGTCGGCGCGGTAGGTGGCGAGGACGACGAGGCGGCCGGTGCGCAGGGTGCGGAAGAGGTAGGCGAGGAGGTGGCGGGTGGAGGCGTCGGCCCAGTGCAGGTCCTCCAGGGCGACGACGACCGTGCGGTCGGCGGCGACGCGCTCCAGGAGGCGCGCGGTGAGCTCGAAGAGGCGGGCCATGCCCTCCTCGTCGTGCCGGCCGGCCCGCCGGTCGGTGGGCGTCTCCGCCAACTCGGGGAGCAGCCGGGCGAGTTCCTCCTCCTGGCCGGCGGCGGCCGCGGACAGCTCGGCGGGCAGTTCGCGGCGCAGCGCGCGCAGGGCCGTGGAGAACGGGGCGAAGGGCAGTCCGTCCGCGCCGATCTCGACACAGCCGCCCAGCGCGACGACGGCGCCCCGGCGGCAGGCCGCGGTGGCGAACTCCTCGACCAGCCGGGTCTTGCCGACGCCGGCCTCGCCGCCCAGCAGTAACGCCTGCGGCTCGCCCGCGGCGGCGCGGGCGAGCGCATCGTTCAGCGTGTCCAGTTCGCCGGCCCGGCCGACGAAGACCGGACTGACGGACCTGGTCTCCACGCTTGCGAGCATGTCACGCGGGTCTGACAACGCGGCACCGGTTTTCGGGAGGGCGGCCGCGGGGAGGAGCGCCCCTCCGGCCTGCCGGGCGGGCGCCGTACGGCCGTCCTCCCGGGGCCGGACGGTCACGAGACGCGGGCGAACAGATGCCTGCGGGGGCCTTCGGTATGCACCTCGCCCTCGGCGGCCCGGCGGGCCTGCTCGCGGCGGGCGGCGCGGGCGCCACGGACGGCCTCGCGGGCCAGGCGCTCGTTCGCGGCCTGCCGGCGGAGTTCGGCGGAGCGGATCTGGTGGAGTTCGTACTCGAACATCTCAAGTCCCTTGGAAGAGGCGGTTTTTTCGGCTTCGCTTCTTGCGATGCCTCAACCTTCGTCTCCCAGGGGGGTCCGCCACATCGGGAGAGTTCCGCATCTTGCGGGGCCGGGCGGGCCTTAGACATGCGTAAGGGGTCTTAGGGCCTTCGTAAGGTGCTTACGAAGGCCCTAAGACCCCTGGTGTACGTGCGGTGGCGCGAACCGGCCGTCAGGTGGCCGACGGCAGGCTGAGCAGGACGTCGGTGTACTTCAGGACGGCCAGGAGCAGTCCTACGACACCGAGCGCGACGCCCGACCAGGCGACCGACTTGATCCAGGTGGCCTGCGGCTTGCCCGGGGTGCCGAACGCGGGCCGGACGAGGGCCGCGACACCGACGAGCAGGCCGACCAGGGCGAAGATGCCGGCCCACAGCGCGGTGGTGTGCCAGGCATCGCCGTAGACCTCCTTGATCTGGGTGGACACGCTCGCGGTGGAGGCGGTGTGGAGCTGGCCCACGAGGGTCTCGCGGGCGCCGGCGACGGTGCCGATCCAGCCGCCGGAGAGCGAGATGAAGCCGAGCGCGGCGGAGACCACGGCGGCCGCGCCCTGGCCGACGCCGGAGGGGCCTTCCACCTCGTCGTGCCGGAGCTTCGCGAGCTCGGCCGCGTACTCCTCCTCGGTGAGGTCGTCGTCGTGCTCGACCTCGTCCGCGGGCTGGTTCTCGCCTTCCGTCCCGGTCACTTCCTCGTCGGTCGTGGTGACATCGGTCTTCGTCACATCGGACTTGGTGACGTCGACGGTCTCCGCGTCGCTCTTCACCTCGGTGGCCTCGTTCGCGGCCTCGTCAACAGTCTTGGTACCCATGGTGCGCACGGTAGGGGTGATTTCTGAGAAGTTCCTTAAAGATCGCTGTTCCGCGCACGCGCGCGTGCCTCGCGCCACTCGGGGGCGAGCACGGACCACACCTCTATGTCGTGCCGTACGCCCCCGTGGGGGTGAGATTCGCGGAGGACCGCGTCCCTGGTCATGCCCATGCGGCGGGCAACATTCAGGCTCTTCTCATTGCCCGCGGCGGCGTGCCATTCGACGCGGTGGATGTCGCGCCGCTCGATCGCGAAGTCGATGAGAATCCGCATCGCGCGGGTGATCAGCCCACGCCCGGCAGCGGCGGGTTCCAGCCAGCAGCCGACCTCGCAGTTGCCCTGGTCGGCGTGGAAGTTCAGGAAGAGGACCCCGCCGACGAGCTTGCCGTCCAGCCAGATGCCGTGCAGGGACGCGCTGTCGGCGGCGCGCAGGTCGGCGTAGCGCTGGAGCTCCCCCCGCGCCGACTCGACGTCCGTCGCCTTCGAGCCGAAGGAGATGAACTGTCCGATGAACTCCCGGCCGCGCTCCAGGTGCGCGAGGAACTCCTCGGCGTGCCACGGCTCCAGGGGACGCAGTTCGGCTCCGCCGTCACCCAGGGATATCGCGTACATCCTGCTCCTGCTCCTTCGCCAGGACGTCCGCCACCTCGGCGTCCGTCGCGGCGGCCAGCCTCTCATGGGCGGCTCGGCACTCGGGCGGCTCGATGCTGATGCGGGGCAGGACGCGGTCGAGGCCGCGGGGCAGCCACCAGTTGGCGCCGCCGAGGAGGTGCATGAGGGCCGGCACCAGGAGGGTGCGCAGGACGAAGGCGTCCAGGGCGACGGCGGAGGCGAGCGCGATGCCGAACATGGCGATCACGCGGTCGCCGCTGAGCACGAAGGCGAGGAAGACGGAGATCATGATGACCGCGGCGGAGTTGATCACGCGGCTGGTCTCGGCGAGGCCGACGCGGACGGCTCGGCGGTTGTCGCCGGTTTCCAGCCATTCCTCGTACATCCGGCTGACCAGGAAGACCTGGTAGTCCATGGACAGCCCGAAGAGGACCGACACCATGATCACGGGGAGGAAGGGTTCGATCGGCCCGGCCCTGCCGAGGCCCAGGAACTCGCTCCCCCAGCCCCACTGGAAGATCGCGACGACGACTCCGAAGGCGGCGGCCACGGCGGCGACGTTCATCGCGGCGGCCTTGAGCGGGATGCCGATCGACCGGAAGGCCAGCAGGAGCAGCACACAGCCGAGCGAGATGACGACCCCGACGAACAGCGGGAGCTTGCCGACGATCACGTCGGCGAAGTCGTCGTAGCTCGCCGTCACCCCGCCGACGTGGATGTCGAGCGAGGTGCCCGTCTCGGCCCGGGGCAGCACCTCGGTGCGCAGCCGGTCGACGAGGTCGCTGGTCCTCTGGGACTGCGGCGCCGAGTCCGGTACGACCGAGAAGTACCCGGTGGAGCCGCCGCTGTCGTAGGTCACCGGGGTCACGGAGGCGACGCCCTCGGTGGTGCGCAGGGTGGCGTCGAGGTTGTCGAGGGTGAGCCTGTCCTCGGCGCTGTCGATCTTGGTGACGAGGGTGAGGGGGCCGTTGACGCCGGGCCCGAAGCCGTCCGCGAGGAGGTCGTAGGCCTGGCGGGTGGTCGAGGACTTCGGGTCGTTGCCCTGGTCGGAGGTGCCGAGGTGGAGGGCGAGGGTGGGCAGGGCGAGGACGGTGATGACGATCAGGGCGAGGGCGCCGAGCAGTTTCGGGTGGCGTTCTACGAACGCGGACCAGCGGGCGGCGAGGCCGGTGGGGAGTTCCGGCTGGGGTCCGTGGTCGGCCAGCCGGCGCCGTTCGCGACGGCTGAGGGCGCGCGGGCCGATGAAGGACAGCAGGGCCGGGAGAAGGGTCACGGAGGCCGCGACGGTGAGCACCACGGTCAACGAGGCGGCGATCGCGACCCCGTTGAGGAAGCCGAGCCGCAGGATCAGCATCCCGAGCAGGGCTATGCACACGGTGGCGCCCGCGAAGACGACCGCGCGCCCGGTGGTGACGACCGCGTTGGTGACCGCCTCGGTGACGGACAGCCCGCGTTTCAGGCCGCGTCGGTGCCGGGTGACGATGAACAGGGCGTAGTCGATGCCGACGCCGAGCCCGATCAGCATGCCGAGCATGGGCGCGAAGTCGGCGACGGTCATGGCGTGCCCGAGCAGCACGATCGCCGCGTACGCGGTGCCGACGCTCACCAGGGCGGTGCCGATGGGCAGGAGCGAGGCGGCGAGCGAGCCGAAGGCGAGGAACAGCACGAGGGCGGCGACGGCGACCCCGACGATCTCGGCGGTGTGCCCGCTCGACGCCTCGGTGAGCGCGACGGCGCTGCCGCCCAACTCGACCTGGAGCCCGTCGGTCTCGACGGCCTTGGCGGCGCTCACGACCGCCCGCGCCTCGGACGTGTCGATGTCCTCGGCCTGGTGCGCGAAGGTGACGGTGGCGTACGCGGTGCGCCCGTCGGCGCTGATCCGGCCCGTGCCCTGCCCGTCGTACGGACTGACCACGGAGGCCACTCCGGGCAGGCTCGCGATCCTGTCCAGGGCGCCGGTCATGGTCTGTTCGACGCCGGCGGCGCGGACGGAGCCGGGTGAGGTGCGCCAGACGACGGTGTCGCTGTCGCCGCCGAGCCCCGGAAACCCCTCCTTGAGCAACTCGGTCGCACGACCCGACTCGGTGCCGGGGGCCTCGTAGTCGTTCGAGTACGCCGAGCCGGTGACGGCGGCGGCCGCGGTGACCCCGCCGAACGCGACGAGCCACAGCAGGACGGCGGCGAGGCGGTGCCGAACACACCAGCGGGCGAGGGCTGCCACGAACGTGCTCCCGGGGATGGTGATTTGTGGATCTTTGACCGGGAACCGTCGCTCAAAGAATGAACAGCCCGCAAAGAACGGATGAGCAATACGGAGTTCACTCTTGCAGCAGAAAATGATCGTTTATGACGTTCGTGCGCTGAATCACGGGAGTGGGAGCCAGATCACAGGACAGTAACGGCAACTCTGTAGTCCTGGCTGTCGCCTTGACCGGTGGCTCAGTCGAACTGATCGCCGAGCGCCATCACCATCGCCCCGACGACCAACAGCCAAAGCGCCCGTCTGGTACGCCCCTTGGAACCGAGCACCGCCGCCAGCGCACACACCGCGGCGCCCACCGCATAGGCGGCCGGAACGAGCACCGGCGCGGATCCACTCGCCCGCAGCGCCGCCGCGGCCACTCCCACGAGGGCCAGCACGGCACCGGTCAGCGCGGCCGTCCAACGGGCCCGCCGCGCGTCCAGCGCCGGATCCCCGAAGTCCGGTATCTCGGAATCTCCGCGTCCGTCCATGGCGGGCGAGCGTAGCCCCTCCACCTGAGAAACCTGATGCGCGGCCAACCGACGTCCTCCACAATCTCGTTGCTTCCTCACTGCAACCTACGCAGAACCGGAGGACCCCGTTCACCGATGCCCGACACCGACCTGACCACCCGCCTGACCCACCCCCACTACCCGCGCAGCAACACCTACGACGCCCGCTGGACCATCGAGAACCAGATGGGGCCCCACGCCCTGTGGCTCCTGGAATGGCTGGCCCCGACGCTGGGCCTGGACACCCTGCGCCCCGGCGCGCGCGTGCTCGACCTGGGCTGCGGGCGCGCCATGACCTCCGTCTTCCTCGCCAAGGAGTACGACGTCCAGGTCACCGCCGCCGACCTGTGGGTGAAGCCCGAGGAGAACGCCGTACGGATCGCCGAGGCGGGTGTCGCCGACCGGGTGCTCCCCCTGCACGTGGAGGCACACGATCTCCCCTTCGGGGACGGCACGTTCGACGCGATCGTGTCGATCGACGCCTACCAGTACTTCGGCACCGCCGACCTCTATCTGCCCACCCTGACCCGGCTGTTGAAGCCGGGCGGCCGGATCGGCATCGTCGTCCCCGCCCTCCGGGAGGAACTGGCGGGCGACGAACCACCGGAGCACCTGAAGCCCTACTGGGACCCCGGCTTCTGGGCCTTCCACTCCCCCGCCTGGTGGCGCCGCCACTGGACCCGCGGCGGCACCGTCGAGGTCGAGGCCGCCGACTGGCAGCCCGACGGCTGGAAGGACTGGCTGTTGTGGAGCGAGGTGTGTGCCGAGGAGAGCCCGTACGCGTGGATGGCGGACATGGCGCGGGATTCGGTGAAGCTGGTGCGCGCCGATGAAGGACGCACCCTCGGCTTCGCGCGGGTCGTGGGCCGCCGGGTGTGATGACACACCTGATGACACGCCTAGGGGGATGCATCGCTACCGATGCATCCCCCTAGGGCTGTCGATGTCCTACGACCGGGCTGCTCAGCCTTCGCTGACGCCCAGCTGCTCCAGGATGAGCTCCTTGACGCGGGCCGCGTCGGCCTGGCCCCGGGTGGCCTTCATGACCGCGCCCACCAGCGCGCCGGCCGCTGCCACCTTGCCGCCGCGGATCTTGTCGGCGATGCCCGGGTTGCCGGTGATGGCCTCCTGGACGGCGGTGGTGAGGGCGCCGTCGTCGGAGACGACCTTCAGGCCGCGCTTCTCGACGACCTCGTCCGGGGTGCCCTCGCCGGCGAGGACGCCCTCGATGACCTGGCGGGCCAGCTTGTCGTTCAGGTCGCCGGCCGTGACCAGCTCGGTGACCCGGGCGACCTGCTCCGGCGTGATGGGCAGCTCGTCGAGCGACTTGCCGGACTCGTTGGCGCTGCGGGCGAGTTCACCCATCCACCACTTGCGCGCGGAGGCCGCGTCGGCACCGGCGTCGATCGTCGCGACGATCGGGTCGATGGCACCGGCGTTGAGGATCGACTGCATGTCGAACGCGGTGATCCCCCACTCCTCGCTCAGCCGGTTGCGGCGGGCCAGCGGCTGCTCGGGCAGCCCGGCGCGGATCTCCTCGACCCACGCGCGCGCGGGGGCCACCGGCACCAGGTCCGGCTCCGGGAAGTACCGATAGTCCTCCGCCTCCTCCTTCACGCGGCCCGAGGTCGTCGACCCGGTGTCCTCGTGGAAGTGGCGGGTCTCCTGGATGATCGTGCCGCCGGAGTTCAGCACCGCGGCGTGGCGCTGGATCTCGTAACGGGCCGCGCGCTCCACGGAACGCAGCGAGTTGACGTTCTTCGTCTCGCTCCGGGTGCCGAACTTCTCGCGGCCGTGCGGACGCAGTGACAGGTTCACGTCGCAGCGCATCTGCCCCTGCTCCATGCGGGCTTCCGACACACCGAGCGCCCGGATCAGCTCGCGCAGCTCGGCGACGTACGCCTTCGCGACCTCGGGAGCACGCTCTCCCGCACCCTCGATCGGCTTGGTGACGATCTCGATGAGCGGGATGCCGGCGCGGTTGTAGTCGAGCAGCGAGTGCGAGGCGCCGTGGATACGGCCCGTCGCGCCGCCGACGTGCAGCGACTTGCCGGTGTCCTCCTCCATGTGGGCGCGCTCGATCTGCACCCGGAAGGTCTCGCCGTCCTCCAGCTGTACGTCGAGGTAGCCGTTGAAGGCGATCGGCTCGTCGTACTGGGAGGTCTGGAAGTTCTTCGGCATGTCCGGATAGAAGTAGTTCTTCCGGGCGAAGCGGCACCACTCGGCGATCTCGCAGTTCAGCGCGAGGCCGATCCTGATCGCGGACTCGACGCCGATCGCGTTGACGACCGGGAGCGCGCCGGGCATGCCGAGGCAGGTCGGGCAGGTCTGCGAGTTCGGTTCGGCGCCCAGCTCGGTCGAACAGCCGCAGAACATCTTGGTCTTGGTGCCGAGTTCGACATGGACCTCAAGGCCCATGACGGGGTCGTACGACGCGAGAGCGTCCTCGTACGACTCCAGGTCGGTCGTGGTGGTCACGGTGAACTTTCCCTCTCAGCCCAGCAGGACGTCGTCGTCGCCCAGCCGCTTCAGCTCGCGGTACAGGATGGCGAGGCCGGTGACGATCGCGACGGCGGAGACCGTGGCGTCGATCAGACGGAGCGTGTCGTGCTCGGTGCGCGCCTTCTTGATCTGCTTGGCGACACCCAGCGCGCCGAACGCGGTGGTGGCGATGGACACATACGTGCCGGACTTCGACTTCTTGAAGCCCTTGGCCTTCGACAGTGCGTTGCTCACAGCGACGGTGCCTCCTCAAGCAGCGGGTGGCCCCACTTTTCCACGAAGGCGGCCTCGACGGCGGCGCCGACCTTGTAAAGCCGGTCGTCCTTCAGCGCCGGGGCGATGATCTGCAGCCCGACCGGGAGACCGTCCTCCGGCGCGAGACCGCAGGGCAGCGACATGGCCGAGTTGCCCGCCAGGTTGGTCGGGATGGTGCACAGGTCCGCGAGGTACATCGCCATCGGGTCGTCGGCACGCTCGCCGATCGGGAAGGCGGTGGTCGGCGTCGTGGGCGACACGATCACGTCGACGCTCTCGAACGACTTCTCGAAGTCGCGGGTGATGAGCGTACGGACCTTCTGTGCGCTGCCGTAGTACGCGTCGTAGTAGCCGGAGCTGAGCGCGTACGTCCCGAGCATGATGCGGCGCTTCACCTCGGGGCCGAAGCCCGCCTCACGGGTGATCGAGGTGACCTCTTCGGCCGAGTGGGTGCCGTCGTCGCCGACCCGGAGGCCGTAACGCAGGCCGTCGAAGCGGGCGAGGTTGGAGGAGCACTCCGAGGGCGCGATCAGGTAGTACGCGGACAGGGCGAGGTCGAAGGACGGGCAGTCCAGCTCGACGATCTCCGCGCCCAGTTCCTTCAGGACCGCGACGGCCTCGTCGAAGCGCTGGATGACGCCGGCCTGGTAGCCCTCGCCGCGGAACTGCTTGACGACGCCGACACGCATGCCCTGCACGCTGCCGTTGCGGGCGGCCTCGACGACCGGCGGGACCGGCGCGTCGATCGAGGTGGAGTCGAGCGGGTCGTGTCCGGCGATGGCCTCGTGCAGGAGCGCCGCGTCCAGGACCGTACGGGCACAGGGTCCGCCCTGGTCGAGGGAGGACGAGAAGGCGACCATGCCGTAGCGCGAGACCGCGCCGTACGTCGGCTTGACGCCGACGGTGCCGGTGACGGCGGCCGGCTGGCGGATGGAACCGCCGGTGTCGGTGCCGATCGCGAGCGGCGACTGGAAGGAGGCCAGCGCGGCGGAGGAACCGCCGCCGGAGCCGCCGGGGATCCTGGTGAGGTCCCAGGGGTTGCCGGTCGGCCCGTAGGCGCTGTTCTCGGTGCTCGACCCCATGGCGAACTCGTCCATGTTGGTCTTGCCGAGGATGACGACGTCGGCGGCCTTCAGCCGCTTGGTGACGGTCGCGTCGTACGGCGGGATCCAGCCCTCGAGGATCTTGGAGCCGACCGTGGTCGGGATGCCCTCGGTGGTGAAGATGTCCTTGAGCGCGAGCGGTACGCCGGCCAGGGGGCCGAGCTTCTCGCCCTTGGCCCGCTTCTCGTCGACGGCACGGGCCTGCGCGAGGGCGCCCTCGCGGTCGACGTGCAGGAAGGCGTGCACCTTCTCGTCGACGGCCTCGATCCGGGCCAGGTGGGCCTCGGTGACCTCGACCGCGGTGAGTTCGCCGGCGGCGATCTTCCCGGCGATCTCGGCGGCGGTGAGCTTGATGATGTTGCTGTCCGTCATGGTGTTCTAGTCCTCCCCCAGGATCTGCGGCACCTTGAAACGCTGCTGCTCCTGGGCCGGGGCGCCGGAGAGCGCCTGCTCGGGGGTGAGCGAGGGACGGACCTCGTCCGCGCGCATGACGTTCGTCAGCGGCAGCGGGTGGGAGGTCGGCGGTACGTCTTGGTCGGCGACCTCGCTGACGCGGGCGACCGCGCCGATGATGTCGTCCAGCTGTCCCGCGAAGTGCTCGAGCTCTTCGGGCTTCAGCTCCAGACGCGCCAGCCGGGCGAGGTGGGCGACCTCCTCGCGCGTGATGCCAGGCATGCAGCGTTCCTCTGGGGTGAGTGTGTGTGGTTTGGCGCCAATCCTATGGGGCGGGGGCCCTCAGCCGTTAAACGGTTTCGCCGGGACCCCGGTCCGGGGCGCCGTGTCAGACGAGGAACAGCAGGACGGCACTGATGAGCACAACGACCGCCGTGGCGAAGTGGATCCCGTACGCCACGGCCTTCTTGCCCCCGTTGCGCAGCACTATCAGGGTGTCGCCGAGCGGGACGAGCGCCACGCAGAGCATGAACCAGGCCTCGGCATCCACCCCGACGAAGACCAGCACCGCGAGGCCCACCAGGCCCAAGGTGCCGTCCCTGAGGCCCTTGATCGTGAGGTAGGCACCGGCGTCGCCGGCGGGATCGGCCGGGACTCCGTAACCGGCGGCGGCGGAGGCGGGCTGGAACAGGAACCGGTAGCCGAGGAACAGGCAGAACAGGTCGAGCACGACGGCCAGGGTGTAGGCGGTGATGGTCACGTCATTTCTCCTCACGGCTGTTTTCTAGCAGCGCTAGCTATTGGAGCGAAGCTAGCAGAGCGCCGACAGGAACGCTAGCGATGCTAGAATCCTGGGCATGACGATTCAGACGCGCCGCGAGCGCGAACGGGCGGAGCGGGAGCGGCTGATCGTCTCGGCCGCGCGGGAACTGGCCGAGACGGAGGGCTGGGACGCGGTGACGACCCGCCGGCTGGCGGCCGAGATCGAGTACAGCCAGCCCGTGCTCTACAGCCACTTCAAGGACAAGGGCGCCATCATGGCGGCGGTCGCGGTGGAGGGCTGCGCGGAGATCGCGGCCGAGATGCGTACGGCGCGGCTGGCGGCGAAGGACACGCGGGGGGCACTGACCGCGGTGGGCGAGACGTACACGTCGTTCGGACGCCGTCGCCCCGCGCTCTACGACGTGATGTTCACGCACACGGTGGACTTGCCGTTCGCCACCCCGGAGGCACCGGCGCCCTTGCAGGCGGCCTTCGGCGAGATCTTCCAGGCCGTCGAGCCCATCGCGGCCGAGGGCGACGACGTAGGCCTACTCACCGAGACCTACTGGGCGGGCCTGCACGGCTTGGTGACGTTGATGCGCAGCGGCCGCCTACCGGAGGGCGCACACGAGCAACGCTTGGCGCTGCTGATCGCCCACTTCACAACAGGGTTGCGCTGAGACACCCAAGGGGCGCGGGGAACTGCGCGACAAGCCACAACGGACCGGCACTCGCGAACGAACAGCCCCCCACCCCATTAGGCGCGGAAGGTCACCCGATCCGCCCCGGATCATCGGCCGCAGCCGCAGGCAAGGCCGCCCGAGGCCGCTGCCACCCCCGAGACCCCCGCGCCCGCAACCAAGCCGTCATGTCCTCGGGCGGCATCGCGGCAGCAACCAACCACCCCTGAACCGCATCACACCCCAGATCCCGCAACCGCTCCCACGTCTCGTCGTCCTCAACGCCCTCGGCGACGACGAGCAACCCCAGGGAATGCGCGAGATCAACGGTGCACCGCACGATCTCCGCGTCCTCCGTGTCCACCGCGAGCCGAGCCACGAACGACCGGTCGATCTTCAACTCGCTGACCGGCAGCCGCCGTAGATGCACCAAGGACGAGTACCCCGTGCCGAAGTCGTCGAGGGACATCTTCACGCCGTGCCCGGTCAGCCCGTTGAGGGTGTCGGCGGCGCGCTGGGGGTCCTCCAGGAGGACGTGTTCCGTGATCTCCAGTTGGAGCGAGCCCGGCGGGACGCCGTGCCGGGCGAGGCGCGCGGCGACCGAGCCCGCGAAGCCGGGGGTGTGGACGTCGCGCGGGGAGACGTTCACCGCGACCGGTACGAACAGGCCCTGGGCGCGCCATCGGGCGACCTGGGCGAGCGCCGTGTCGAGCACGTACTCCGTGAGATGGGGCATCAGCCCGGACGACTCGGCGATCGCTATGAACTCGTCCGGCGGCACCTTCCCGCGCTCCGGGTGCACCCACCGCACGAGCGCCTCCAGGCCGGCGACCTGACCGTCGAAACGGACCTTGGGCTGGTAGTGCAGCTGCACCTCGTGCGCGTCGAGGGCGCGCCGCAGATCGCCCAACAGGCCCAGCCGGTCCGGGGTGTTGGAGTCCCGCTTGGACTCGTAGACCTCGACGCCCGTACGGTCCCGCTTCGCCTGGTACATCGCGACGTCCGCCCGGCGCAGCAGTCCCTCGGCGTCGAGGGCGTGGTCGGGGAAGACGGCGACGCCCGCGCTGGCCTCCAGGACGAGGGTGAGCCCGTCGAGGTCGAGCGGGGAGCTGAGCGCGGCGACGAGGTTGCGGGCGACCCGGGTCGCGGACGTGGTGGAGTCGGCGACGGGCAGCAGGACGGCGAACTCGTCACCGCCGAGCCGCGCGGCCTCCGCCCCGCGCGGCAGCGCCACCCGCAGCCGGTCGGCTATCTGCAACAGCAGCCGGTCACCGGCGAGATGGCCCAGGGTGTCGTTGACCGACCGGAACCGGTCGAGGTCGATCAGCATCAGCGCGGCCTTGGCGCCGATGCGCTCGGCGTCGTCCAGCGCGGTCCAGATGCGCTCCAGGAGCCACTGCCGGTTGGGCAGCCCGGTCAGCGGGTCGCGCAGCTGTTCCTCCGCTCTGGCCCGAGCCATCCACAAGGTGGAGTCGAGGGCGATGAGCGGGATCGAGAACAGGGGCAGAAGGACCGGCTGGGCCACGGCGACCACGCAGATGAGTGGTGCGATGCCGAGCAGGGCCACGGCTACCAGCCCCTGTCTGACCAGGGCGGTGCGGGCGACGGTGGGCAGTCCGCCGTGGCGCGGGGCGTGCAGGTACCAGAGCAGGGTGCGGGTCACGGCGAGATAGGCGACGGCGACCAGGACCACTTCGGGAGCGGTGTAGACCGTCCAGGTGTCCGGGTTCCAGGGCTTCTCGACGGACGGCACCCGGCCGAAGGCGCCCAGTACGAGTGCTCCGGCGGCGATGCCGAGGATGTCCACCGCGCCGTGCAGCACGCCCTGGCGCCAGCGGTTGCGCCGGGCTATGCCGACCAGGACGACGACGGTGAGGCTGACCATGCCGGCGGCGACCCAGCCGTAGAGCAGCAGCACGCCGAGGGTGAGGGCGGCGCCCGAGCCGGTGCCGCCCCACCAGCGGGCGCGGCCGAGGGCGACGAGGTGGCCGACGATGATGCCGGTCAGGACGGCGAGCGACCAGCCGACCGTGCCGGACGGGAAGAGCGCGTGGTCGCCGGTGAACGCCCGGAAGAAGCCGGCGCCGAGGACGAACCCGGCCGCGACCACGACCGCCGTGGGCAGAGCGGGCCAGGTCAGATGGCGTTCGCCGTCGCCGGACAGTCCTGGGCCCGGGTCGGCCGAGAGTGGTGCGGAGTGGCGGGCATCGGGTGTGGAGTACTGTCCGGTGGCGCGCGGCTGTGCGCCCGGACGCTCCACGGGGCGCGCTCCCCAACGGCTCTCCCGCCAGGCGCCGGTGAGCCGGCGCAGCGGTGAGTCCGGGGGGGCGCTCTCGGTCGGTTCCATTCCCGTCCCTCTCACAGCCGGCGGTGCCCACGCCACGCGGTCCGATGCCCGATTTCCGTCAACGGCACCGCGTTTGGAAAACCCCTCCCCCTGCTCACCAAGAGCAGGGGGTTGCCCCAACCGCAGCTGGGCACGGCAGGTGCACACCTCAACAGTAGGCCGCAGAAGGCTTCCACGGGCAGCGGTCGTAGACGGTTGCCCGAATGCGACCCGGCCACCCGTATGCATCTGGTATGCGCCGATCGGGTGGCCTTCAACCGCTGCTCCTCGCTACTCCTCGACCGGAAGCGCGACTTCGGCGGCCGCCTCGGGTCCCTGTTCCAGCAGGACGGTGAAGCCGTCCTCGTTCAGAACAGGCACCTTGACCTGCATCGCCTTGTCGTACTTCGAACCAGGATTGTCACCTACGACGACGAAAGACGTCTTCTTCGAAACAGAACCGGTCACTTTCGCTCCCCGGCTCTGGAGGGCGTCCTTCGCCCCGTCCCGTGTGAAGTGCTCGAGTGTGCCGGTGACGACCACGGTCAGCCCTTCGAGGGGACGCGGGCCCTCGTCCTCACCGGAAGCCTCCTCCTCCATACGGACTCCGGCGGCCCGCCACTTGCGGAGGATCTCCTGGTGCCAGTCCTCGGCGAACCACTCTTTGAGCGAGGCGGCGATGATCGGGCCGACGCCCTCGGTGTTCGCCAGCTCCACCTCGTCGGCCTGCTCGATCCGCTCGATCGATCGGAACTCGCGGGCCAGCGCCTCGGCCGCGACCGGGCCGACATGACGGATCGACAGGCCGGTGAGGATGCGGGCGAGCGGGCTGTCCTTGGCCGCCGCGATCGTCTCCAGCATCGCGAGGGCGTTCTTCTTGGGCTCGCCCTGCTGGTTGGCGAAGACCGTCGCGATCTTCTCCTCGCCGGTCTTCGGGTCGCGCTTGGGCAGCCCGCTGTCCTGGTCGAGGACGTACGCCTTGATGGGCAGCAGCTGCTCGATGGTGAGGCCGAACAGGTCGCCCTCGTCCCGCAGCGGCGGTTCCGCCGGCTCCAGCGGCTTGGTGAGGGCCGCCGCCGAGACGTAGCCGAAGTGGTCGATGTCCAGCGCCTTGCGGCCCGCGAGGTAGAAGAGCCGCTCCCTCAACTGGGCAGGACAGGCACGGGCGTTGGGGCAGCGGAGGTCGATGTCGGCCTCCTTCATCGGCCGCAGCGGCGTCCCGCACTCGGGGCACTCGGCGGGCATCACGAACTCCCGCTCGCTGCCGTCGCGCAGGTCGGCGACCGGGCCGAGGATCTCGGGGATGACGTCACCGGCCTTGCGCAGCACCACCGTGTCGCCGATGAGGACGCCCTTGGCCTTGACGACCTCCTGGTTGTGCAGCGTCGCGAACTCGACCTCCGAGCCGGCCACCGTCACCGGCTCGACCTGGGCGTACGGCGTGACCCGGCCCGTACGGCCCACGCCCACGCGGATGTTGACGAGCTTGGTGTTGACCTCCTCGGGCGCGTACTTCCACGCGATCGCCCAGCGCGGGGCACGGGAGGTGGAGCCGAGCCGTCCCTGGAGGGGGATCTCGTCGAGCTTGACGACGACGCCGTCGATCTCGTGCGCCACGGAGTGACGGTTCTCGCCGTAGTACCTGATGAACTCCCGCACGCCGTCGAGGTCGTCGACCACCTTGTTGTGCGAGGAGGTCGGCAGGCCCCAGGTCTTCAGCAGGTCGTAGGCCTCGGAGAGACGGGTGAGGGCGTCGAAGCCCTCCAGGGCGCCGATGCCGTGCACGACCATGTGCAGGGGGCGGGTGGCGGTGACGCGCGGGTCCTTCTGGCGCAGCGAACCGGCCGCCGCGTTACGGGGGTTGGCGAAGGGCTTGTCGCCCGCCTCCACCAGGCGGGCGTTGAGCTCCTCGAACTTCTCCATCGGGAAGTAGACCTCGCCGCGGATCTCCACGAGGCCGGGCACGCGCTCGCCGGTCAGCCGGTCCGGGATCTCCGCGATCGTACGGACGTTGGGCGTGATGTCCTCGCCCGTACGGCCGTCGCCGCGGGTCGCCGCGCGCGTGAGGCGGCCGTGCTCATACGTCAGGTTGACGGCGAGGCCGTCGACCTTCAGCTCGCACAGGAAGTGGTAGTCCGGGGTGCCGACGTCCTTGTGGACGCGCTCGGCCCACGCCGCCAGCTCCAGGTCATCGAAGGCGTTGTCCAGGGAGAGCATGCGGGAGCGGTGGACGACGGAGGTGAACTCCGTCTCGTACGCCCCCGCGACCTTCTGCGTCGGGGAGTCCGGCGTGCGCAGCTCGGGATACTCCTCCTCCAACGCCTCCAGGGAGCGCAGGAGTCTGTCGAAATCCGCGTCGCTGACGACCGGGGCGTCGTTCACGTAGTACCGGAAGCGGTGCTCCTCGATCTGCTCAGCGAGCTGCGCGTGCTTCTCCCGTGCCTCTGCGGGCACCGTCGTCTCCGCCTGCCTGTCGCCGGCCACCGTGTTGTCCTTCCGTCACTCAGGGTTGTCCGCGAGGGATCTCGCCGCCCGGACGCAGTGGGCGAGAGCTCGGCGCGCGTACTCGGGAGAAGCCCCCGCGAGTCCGCACGACGGGGTGATCGTGACCGCCTCCGCGAGAAGTCCCGGTCGCAGCCCCAGCCTGCGCCACAGCGTCCTGACACCCATGACGCTACCGGCAGGGTCTGACAATGCGGAGTCCGTGCCCGGCACGACACCGGCGAACAGCCGGGTGCCGGCCTCGACCGCCTCACCGATCACGTCGTCGTCACGCTCGGTGAGGAGCGAGAAGTCGAAGGAGACCCCGGCCGCGCCCGCCCGGCGCAGCAGGGCGAACGGGACGTCCGGTGCGCAGGAGTGGACGACGACCGGGCTGTCCACGTGCACCCGGACGACCTCGCGGAGCGTGCTCTCGACGAGTTGGCGGTCGACGGCGCGGTAGGTGCGGTAGCCGCTGGCGGACCTGACCTGTCCGCGCAGGACTCCGATCAGGGACGGCTCGTCGAGTTGCAGCACGATCTGGGCGGCGGGGACGCGGCGTTGGACCTCGGCGAGGTGGTTGCGCAGGCCCTCGGCGAGCGAGCCGGCGAGGTCGCGGCACGCGCCGGGGTCGGAGAGCACGGCCTCGCCGTTCCTCAACTCCAGGCTCGCGGCGAGGGTCCAGGGGCCCACGGCCTGCACCTTGAGCGGCCCCTCGTACCCCTGGGTGAACTCCTCGAACGCGTCGAGGTCCTCCCCCAGCCACGCCCACGCCCGCTTCGTGTCCCGCCCCGGCCGGTCCCCGATCCGCCAACCACTGGGCTCCACACGCGCGTACACCTCGACGAGCAGCCCGGCGGTCCGGCCGATCATGTCCGCGCCGGGTCCCCGGGCGGGCAGTTCGGGCAGGAACGGGAAGTCCTCGAAGGCCCCGGTGGCGGTCTTCGCGGCCTCACGGGCGTCGGTGCCGGGCAGGGAACCGATGCCGGTGGCCGCGCCGAAGCTGAACGTAGGTTTGTTGCTCACCCCGGCAGCCTACGGAACCCTGGGGCAGGGGTGACGCCCCTGGGGCTGCGCCCCCAGACCCCCGCTTCGGCCTGAACGGCCTCGTCCTCAAACGCCGGACGGGCTGAGGGTGCAGACCGGTGCTTCAACGCATCCGGATCCCGAGCCCCTCCAAGAACGCGATCAGCCGCTCCGGGTCCGCGACCTCCAGGTTGTTCCGGAATCGACCGCGCTCCCAAGAGACGTCCGTCAGACCGTGCACGCTGCCGCTCCCGATGAACTCACCCTCGGTATCGAGCAGGGCGATGGTCATGCTGCCGTGGCAGCGGCAAATGTCGTCTATGAACTCGCCGGTCGTCGTGAGAGCCCGCAGTTCAGCCACGTCCTCGGAGTCGAAGACCTCGCCACAGATCCTGCGTTCGGCCAGCGGCCCCGCGAAGTCGCCGCCTTCGAGGACGACCGCGGCCTGCGTACGCCCCCAGACCTCGTCGAGCCAGTCCCGGACCTCCGCGCCGTTCGCCCTGTTCCTGCGCTCCGGCCCGCTCACCTTCCCGGCCGCACCGTCAGGTCGTTGACCTCCGCGTCCCCCGGCAGGTCGATCGCCATCAGGATCGTCGTCGCGACCGACTCGGGGTCGATCCACTGGGAGGGGTCGTACTGCTTGCCCTCCTGTTGGTGGACCTTGGCCTGCATGGGGCTGGCGGTGCGGCCGGGGTAGACCGAGGTGACGCGGACGCCGTTGGCGTGCTCCTCGTGGCGCAGGGAGTCCGCCAGGGCCTTCAGGCCGTGCTTGGACGCGGCGTACGCGGACCAGTCGGCGCTCGCCCGCAGGCCCGCGCCGGAGTTCACGAAGAGGACGTGGCCGCCGGACAACCGGAGTTGGGGCAGGAAGTGGCGGGTCAGTTCGGCGGGGGCGATCAGGTTGACGTTCAGCTGGTGGCGCCAGGTCTTGGGGGTCAGCTCGCCCACCGGGCCCAGGTCGACCACCCCGGCGATGTGCAGGAGCGTGTCCACCCGGTCGGGCAGGCTCTGGTGCGAGAACGCCCAGCTGAGTTTGTCCGGGTCGGCCAGGTCGCCCACCAGGGTGCGTGCCCCTGGGTACTCCCCCGCCAGTTCCTTCGCGCGGCCCGCGTCGCGCGCGTGGAGCACGAGTTCGTCCCCGCGCGCGTGCAGCCTGCGGGCGACGGCCGCGCCGATGCCGGAACCGGCCCCGGTGATCACATGTGTAGCCATGCCCGCCATGCTCGCATCACTGCATACCGAGCGACTCCTCCAGGTAGGCCAGCGCCCCCACCGGCTCCTCCGCGAAGAACACCAGGTCGGTCAGCGGGACGGGCAGGAACCCCTCGTCCTCCATGCGCCGGAACTGCGTCTTGAGGCCGTCGTAGAAGCCCGCGGTGTTCAGCAGCACCACCGGCTTGTCGGTGTGGCCGTGCTTCTTCAGCTCCAGGATCTCCGTCGCCTCGTCCAGCGTCCCGGTGCCGCCGACCATGATGACCACGGCGTCGGACTTCTCCAGGAGCAGCCTTTTGCGTTCGGCGAGGTCGGACGCGATCACCATCTCGTCGGCGCCCTCCCGTGCCGACGCCGCCAGGAAGGTCACCGAGACGCCCACCAGCCGTCCGCCGGCCGCCTGGACGCCGTCGGCGACCACCTTCATCAGCCCGGACTCGGAACCGCCCCACACGAGCGTGTGCCCGCCCTTGCCCAGCAGTTCCGCGAACTCACGCGCGGGGCGCGTGTAGCGCTCGTCCAGATCGGCGGCGGAGAGAAAGACACAGATCTTCATGTCGTCACCGTACGCGGGAAGAACCAGGGGTCCGCGAGTGCTTTTCCGGTATGGCCCAAGGACACACGATCACGATCGAGCAGGGCGACCGGCACGTCCGCGTCGTCCACGGCGACCAGGTGCTGGCGGAGAGCGACCGCCCCCTGATCCTGAAGGAGACCGGCTCCCCGGTGCGCTACTACCTTCCCCCGGAGGACGTGCGCCTCGACCTCCTGACCCCCTCCGAGACCCACACCCACTGCCCCTTCAAGGGCGACGCGTCCTACTGGTCGCTCCCCGACGCGGCCGACCTGGTGTGGGCGTACCCCGACCCCAAGCCCGACGTCGCGCAGATCAAGGACCACCTCTGCTTCTACGAAGTAGAAGTGTCGTGACCGATTAGTCGGAGTTCCTTCGGCAGTCTTCACTCGCATGGAGAAGAAGACTGTTTCGCGCGACGGCACCGCCATCGCGTACGAGTGCATCGGCGCGGGTCCGCCCGTCGTCCTGGTGGGCGGCGCGATGACGACGGGCGACGGGCTGCTGCCGCTCGCGGCGCAGCTCGCGCACCGGTTCGGTGCCGTCCCGTACGACCGCCGGGGTCGTGGCGCCAGTGGCGACACGGCCCCGTTCGCCGTGGCCCGCGAGGTCGAGGACCTCGCGGTGCTGATCGACGCCGTGGGCGGCAGCGCGGCCCTGTATGGCCACTCGTCCGGCGCCGCCCTGGTCCTGCACGCGGCGGCGAGCGGCCTGCCCGTGACCCAAGTCGCCCTCTACGAGCCGCCGTTCGCCCTCGACGCGACCGGCGCCAAGGAGCGCGCCGAATACACCGAGCGCCTCACGGAACTCCTCGCCGAGGGCCGCGACGGAGCCGCCGTCGGGCTGTTCATGGCGCTCACCGGCGCACCCCCGGAGATGATCGAGGGCGCCCGCAACTCCCCCATGTGGCCCGGCATGGAGGCCATCGCCCCCACCCTCGCCTACGACGACGCGGCCATGGGCGACGGCCTGGTGCCTGCGGAGCGGCTGGCGTCCCTGTCCGTCCCGGTGCTCACGATCGCGGGCGGCGCGAGCGCCGAGTGGATGCGGCAGGCCGCGCGGGCGGTGGCGGACGCGGCGCCGGACGGGACGTACCGCACCCTGGACGGCCAGGCCCACATGGTGGACCCGGTCGTTCTGGCGTCGCTGCTCACGGAGTTCTTCTCGGACTGACCACGGACGAGCCGCGGACAAGCCCCGGACGAGCCCTGTACCGGTCGGGTCAGGCCATCGCCGTCGCCGCGCGCGTGGTCGTCGCGATCGTCGCCGACCCCACCACGCGCGTGTCGTCGTAGAGCACGATCGCCTGGCCGGGGGCCACGCCCCGTACCGGCTCGGTGAACGTCACCTCCAGGGTGCCGTCGACGAGTTCGGCGGTGACCTCGGTCTCGCCGCCGTGGGCGCGGAGCTGGGCGGTGTAGGTGCCGGGGCCGGAGGGCGCCGTGCCGCACCAGCACGGCTTGACGGCCGTGAGGCCGCTGACGTCCAGGGAGGCGGCCGGGCCGACCGTCACCGTGTTGTCGACCGGGGAGATGTCCAGGACGTAGCGCGGCTTGCCGTCGGCGGCCGGGGTGCCGATGCGCAGGCCCTTGCGCTGGCCGATGGTGAAGCCGTACGCGCCCTCGTGCGAGCCGATGACGGAGCCGGACTCGTCGACGATGTCGCCCTCCGCCTTGCCCAGACGGTTGGCGAGGAAGCCCTGGGTGTCGCCGTCGGCGATGAAGCAGATGTCGTGCGAGTCGGGCTTCTTGGCGACCGCGAGGCCGCGGCGCTCGGCCTCCGCGCGGATCTCGTCCTTCGTCGTCACCGTGTCGCCGAGCGGGAAGAGGGCGTGCGCGAGCTGCCGCTCGTCCAGGACACCGAGGACGTACGACTGGTCCTTCGCCATGTCGGAGGCGCGGTGCAGTTCGCGGCTGCCGTCCTCGTTCACGATCACCTGGGCGTAGTGGCCGGTGCAGACCGCGTCGAAGCCGAGCGCGAGGGCCTTGTCGAGGAGGGCGGCGAACTTGATCTTCTCGTTGCAGCGCAGACAGGGGTTCGGGGTGCGCCCGGCCTCGTACTCGGCGACGAAGTCCTCGACGACGTCCTCGCGGAAACGGTCGGCGAGGTCCCAGACGTAGAAGGGGATGCCGATGACGTCGGCGGCGCGGCGGGCGTCCCGGGAGTCCTCGATCGTGCAACAGCCACGCGCGCCCGTGCGGAACGATTGCGGGTTCGCGGAGAGCGCGAGGTGGACTCCGGTCACGTCGTGGCCGGCTTCGGCGGCGCGGGCGGCGGCGACGGCGGAGTCGACTCCACCGGACATGGCGGCGAGTACGCGAAGGGTGCGGGGGCGCGGCGAGGTCTCAGTCATAACCCTTCCAGGGTACGGGGCATCGGGAACCGGGACCCGCGAGTATCCGTTGACGATCACATGGGGGAGACACAGAGCGGTCGGAGCCATCAGGACAGTCATGACGACGCTCGGGACGATCGGGCGGGGAAGCCACCTGGCGGCGCGGACAGGTCACCGGGTTCCACCGGCCGGCGGCCCGGGCGGCGGGCGCTGCTGATCGGCGGCGCCGTGGCCGCCGTAGGGACTGCCGTGTTGGCTCGGGACGAGTTGTCGCGGTTGTGGTGGCGGACGCCGGGGGTGGAGAAGCCGCGGACTCCGGGGGCGGTCGATTTCCGGGGGGCGACGTGGGTGGCGGCGTCCTCGGCGAACTACCGGCGGGCGGACCGTCCGGACGACTACGCGATAGACCGGGTGGTCATCCATGTCACGCAGGGCAGTTACGGCAGTGCCGTGAAGGCCTTCCAGGACCCCGGGCACCAGGCGGCCGCGCACTACATCGTCCGCGAGGGCGGTGCCATAACGCAGATGATCCGCGAGCTGGACGTGGCGTTCCACGCGGGGAACCGGGAGTACAACGAGCGCAGCGTCGGCATCGAGCACGAGGGCTTCGTGGATCGGAAGTCGTCGTTCACGGCGGCGATGTACACGAGCTCCGCGCGGCTGACGGCTCAGATATGCCGGCGGTACGGCATCCCCGTGGACCGGGAGCACGTCATCGGACACGTGGAGGTACCGGGGACCGATCACACGGACCCCGGGCGGTACTGGGACTGGGACCGGTACATGACACTCGTAAGGCGGGCACACCGGACACAAGGGTGATCTGCGTCACATGCCGCTTTGGCTATGAGTCGTTTCAGTCACGGCGGTGTCCGATGCGTCCCCTGCTCCAGAGGTGACCTGGGGCACGCCAACTCGGCTTTCACTCAAGGGGAGTTGGTGAGCGATCACGCACGCACACCTTTCATAGACTGCTCTGCTGACTACTAACAACCCCCCAGTCTTTACACAGCCCTTAGGTCAAATCTCTGGCCCCATGACACACACCAGCGAGCCCGCGTCCGGACAGAACGGCGACGCGAAGGGCAACCACCGCAAGTCCATGGCGGAGAAGCGCGAGCACGGCAAGGACCTCGCGCTGCGGGGCAAGGGTCTGCACCGGCGCAAGTTCCTCGGCGGTATGGCCGGGGCCGGCATCGCGGCGGTCGTCGGGGCCGGGACGGCCTTCTCCCTGCTGAGCGACGCGGCGAAGAACAAGGCGTCCGCGGCGGACAGCACCCTGGTCATCCCGGACCTCCTGGAGGGCAAGACCACCGACAGCACCACGACCTTCACCCTGGAGGCCAAGACCGGCACCGCCGAGGTGCTGAGCGGGGTCACCAGCGACACCATGGGCTACAACCAGTCGTTCCTCGGCCCCACCATGAAGTGGACGAACGGCGACACGGTCCTGCTGAACATCACCAACAGCCTGGGCGAGGACACCACCGTCCACTTCCACGGCGCCCACGTCCCGCCCAAGATGGACGGCGGTCCGCAGGTCGCCTTCTCCGACGGCACGACATGGTCGCCCACGTTCACGGTCAAGGACCCGGCCACCACGCTCTGGTACCACCCGCACGCGCTGGGTACCACCGCCAAGCAGGCCGTGCACGGCCTGGCCGGGATGATCATCGTCGAGGACTCCTCGGACGCGTCCGCCGCGCTGCCCAGCGACTACGGCGTCGACGACATCCCGCTCATCTTCCAGTGCCTCGCCACCGACAGCGCCGGAGACATCAAGTACGACCTGACGGGCTACCTCAGCAGCGGACTCAGCTACCCGCTGCTGTTGAACGGCACGAACGTCGACTCCACCACGCTCGGCTTCACCGCCACCAAGACCCGCACCCGGTTCCGGGCGCTGAACGCCTCGCCCTCCGACATCATCACCATCCAGCGCAGCGACGGCGGCACCCTCACCCAGATCTCCACCGACCAGGGCTATCTGACCGAGGCGACCGACGTCACGACCATCCGCCTGGTGGCCGGCGCCCGCGCCGAGTTCACGATGGACCTGTCGGCGGACGCCACGCTCCAGGCCGTCGTCACCACCGGCTGGGTCCGCGGCGGCAGTGGCACCTACGACGTCCTCGCCATCACCGCGAGCGGCACGGACACCCCGGACGACCTGCCGTCCAGCCTCAACACCATCGAGCGGTACGACACCAGCGACTTCACCGCCCGCACCATCACGCTCGGCCAGAGCGGCACCACCATGCTGATCAACGGCTCGGCCGGCACCAGCATGTCGTCCATGGCGATGATCAGCACCACGGTGGGGTCGAAGGAGATCTGGACGATCACCAACAGCACCCAGCTGGAACACTCGTTCCATCTGCACGATGTGCCGTACCAGCTCATCTCGATCAACGGTGAGACACCGACGGGCGTCGAACTCGGCTGGTACGACACCTACGAGGTGGTCGGTGGCGGCTCGATCCAGATCGCCATGGAGTTCACCGACTTCAGCGACGACACGTACATGTACATGCTCCACTGCCATCTCCTCCAGCACGAGGACGAGGGCATGATGGCCGCCCTGATGGTGACGGACAGTTAGCCGCGGGGAAACCCGGCCGGACCGGCCGGGTCGATGTGTTCCGGCGGTCGGTGGATCCCCCGGAACATGTCGGCCCGGCCTTCCGCGCTGCCGACGGCGCTACGTCAGTCCCGCCGCCCGCGCCCGCTCCACCGCCGGCCCGATCGCCTTCGCCACGGCCTCCACGTCGGCCTCCGTGGAGGTGTGGCCGAGGGAGAAGCGCAGGGTGCCGCGGGCCAGGTCCGGATCGGTGCCGGTGGCGAGCAGGACGTGGCTGGGCTGGGCGACGCCCGCCGTGCAGGCCGAGCCGGTGGAGCACTCGATGCCCTGGGCGTCCAGCAGGAGCAGCAGGGAGTCGCCCTCGCAGCCGGGGAACGTGAAGTGGGCGTTGGCCGGGAGGCGTTCCACCGGGTCGCCGCCGAGGATCGCGTCCGGGACCGCCGTACGGACGGCCGCGACGAGGTCGTCGCGCAGGGCGCCGATCTCGCGGGCGAACCACTCGCGCTGTTCGGCGGCGAGGCGGCCGGCGACCGCGAAGGAGGCGATCGCGGGGACGTCGAGGGTGCCGGAGCGGACATGGCGTTCCTGGCCACCGCCGTGCAGGACGGGTACGGGGGTGTACTCGCGGCCCAGCAGCAGGGCGCCGATGCCGTACGGTCCGCCGATCTTGTGCCCGGAGACGGTCGCCGCGGCGAGCCCGGAGGCGGCGAAGTCGACGGGGACCTGGCCGAAGGCCTGCACCGCGTCGGCGTGCAGCGGGATGCCGAACTCCCCCGCCACATCGGCGAGTTCACGGACCGGCAGGACCGTGCCGATCTCGTTGTTGGCCCACATCACGGTCGCCAGGGCGACGTCGTCGGGGTTGCGGGCGATCGCCTCGCGCAGCGCCTCGGGGTGGACACGGCCGTAGGAGTCGACCGGGAGGTACTCGACGGTGGCGCCCTCGTGCTCGCCGAGCCAGTGCACGGCGTCCAGGACGGCGTGGTGCTCGACGGGGCTGGCCAGGACGCGGGTGCGGGCCGGGTCGGCGTCGCGGCGGGACCAGTACAGGCCCTTCACCGCAAGGTTGTCGGCCTCGGTGCCGCCGGAGGTGAACACGACCTCGCTGGGGCGGGCGCCGAGCGCTTCGGCGAGGGCCTCCCGGGACTCTTCGACCGTACGGCGGGCCTTGCGGCCGGAAGCGTGGAGGGAGGAGGCGTTGCCCGTGATGCTCAGGTGGGCCGTCATCGCCTCGACTGCCTCGGGAAGCATCGGGGTGGTCGCGGCGTGGTCGAGGTATGCCATGGTGACGCCGATTCTACGGGCCCCGGTGGGCGCGTCGGAGGGGCGGGCGCCTCGACGGGATCCGGCCCGCCTCCTAGAAGCTCCAGGAGACCGTGCTGTCCAGCTGCATGAAGGCGACGAGGACCAGCAGATCGGCGATGCCGAGTCCCAGGCCGAGGAAGGCACGGCCGCGACGGGCGGTGCCGCGCCACAGCGCCGCGCCGGCCAGGGCGATGGCGATCGGGCCGAGGAAGACGTTGAGCACGAGCAGACCGACGAGGCCGAGGATGAAGGACGCGACGGCCATGCCGTCGGCGTCACGACGGCCGGTGGGCTTCACGTCGGCGTTGTTGTCGGTGGTGGTGGTTACCGGTGCGGTGAGTTGCATGTGGGTTCAGCTCCCGATGATCGGGCGGGTGGTGGGACGGGCGGTAACAGGGCGACCGGGACGGTCAGTTGGCGGCCGTACGGCTGCGGCGGCCGTGCCGCTCGCGGAGGGCGAAGATGCCCAGCCAGACGGCGATGACGGTGGCGGCGACGGCGGTGAAGGCGAGTGGCGCGTGGGCCACGGTGCCCACCACGACGCCGAACAGCAGGAGCGCTACGACGAGGAACAGCATGGGATGAATCCCCCTCCGGGCCGACCGGTACGTCCGGGACGGCTCTCGTTACGTTTCGGTGAACGGTTGTAGTAACACTTGTTCACTGAACTTGAGTCTAGCGCGTCCGACGACTTTCCAATTACGGAGAACAGTTGTTAACTGGATGACATGAGTCACACCCTCGGCATCCGGCAGGTACAGAAGCAGAAGACCCGACAGGCGTTGCTGGACGCCGCGTTGGGGCTGCTGGAGGAGCAGAGCCTGAGCAGTCTGGGTCTGCGCGAGGTCACCCGGGCCGTGGGCGTCGCCCCGACCGCCTTCTACCGGCACTTCCGCTCCACGGCCGACCTCGGGGTCGCGCTCGTCGAGGAGGCGCTGGGCAGTCTGCATCCGATGATCCGCCAGACGGTGGCCCCGGCGGACAGCGGCCAACGCATCACGCGCGCGGTCGAGTTGATCGCCCATCACGTGGACGCGTATCCGGCCCACGTCCGCTTCATCGCGCGCGAGCGGCACGGCGGGGTGCAGCCGGTACGGGAGGCCATCCGGGACCAACTCGCCCGGTTCGCCGAGGAGGTGAAGGCCGAGCTCGCCAAGGACCCGGAGTCACGGGGCTGGCGCGACGACGACCTGCTGATGCTGGCCCACCTCTACGTCGACCAGATGCTCATCACGGCCTCGCTCTTCCTGGAGGCACTGGAGGCGTCGGCCGAGGAGCGCGAGCGCGTGGCCCAACTCGCCCAGCAGCAGATGCGGTTGATCAGCGTGGGCCGCCGGCACTGGCTCGGCTGAGCGCCCACGCGGGACAGGCATACGACAGGGGCGGCGCGCCCGGTGTACGGGCGCGCCGCCCCTGTCGTGCGGAGCGCGGTCAGCCCTGCTGCGGGGCCCCGCTCATCTGGCCACCGCCGGGGCCGCCGCCGCACCCGCCGCCGGGGCCGCCGCCCTGGCCGCCCTGTCCGCCCCCGCCGCCGGGTCCACCGGTCGGCATGCCGGAGGGGTTGCCGGTCGGCTGCCCCGTGGGCTTGCCCGAGGCCGCGGCGCCCGTGGGCGCACCGGACGGGGCACCGCTGGGCCGTACCGTGGAATTGCCGGTCGGCATGCCGGAGGCAGCGGAACAGGACTGCGTGGAGCCGGAGTTGCCGCTGCCGGAGGACGACGACGAGCCGCTAGAGCCGCAGGCCGCCAGGGCCAGGGGCGAGAGCGCCAGCAGGGCCACTGCGGGGATGAGACGCGCACGCTTCATGAGAAACAACTCCAAAAACGATGAGGAGGCCGTGTGACGGGAACTCAATCAACGCCGCTTAGGGCTTCGTTGTCGGCGCCCTGTCCCCACCCTGTGCGCCGGGTAAAGGGCACCCCAAGAGACCGCCGTGACCAGGGACTTCGCGATCAGGCCTCGCCTACTCGCTGGTACAGCTCCGTGACAGAAGCGGCCGCCGCGGCCACCTCCGCGCGCACCTCCGGCGGTGCCACGACCTCCAACGCGTCGGCGAACTGGAGCAGTTGACGTGCCTCGCGGACGACGCCGTACGACAGACGGACCGTCACCCACTCGTTCTCGCCCTGGTTCTCGGGGAGTTCGGCGAGCGAGGAGGCGTTGAGGCGCAGGAACATGTCGAGGTGGGAGCGGCGGACCCGGACGGTGACGTCGAGCCCGCCGGGGCGTTCCTCGACCTGGCGGCGCAACTCCTCCCAGGCGTGGGCGAGTTCGATGCCCGGGCGGCGCTTCACCGGGTCGGGGAGGAGGGTGGCCGAGCGGACGCGGTCGGCGCGGAAGAGGCGGGGGCGCGCACGGCGGTCGGCGACGAGGTACCAGACACCGGCCTTGGAGACGAGGCCGTACGGGTCGACGGTGTAGGTGCTCGGATCCTTCGCCCCGCTGTGCCGGTAGCGCAGCCGCAGCCGCCGGTCCGCGAACACGGCATCCTGCAACACGTCCAGATCCACGGCGGGTTGGGGCCCGCCCTTCCAGCGCGTGGCGTCGACGAGGATGCGCCGGGAGGTCACCTCGGCGGCCGGCCGGTACGGCGCCGGCAGCGCGGCCATCACCTTGCGCAGCGCGGAACCGAGCGCGGCGTCGAGGCCGAGTGCGGCGTGGGCGCCCTGCGCGGCCAGGATGAACAGGGCGCGTGACTCGTCGGCGGTCAGTCCCGTGACGTCGGTACGGAACCCGGCGAGCAGCTCGATCCCGCCGTGCCGCCCACGCTCGGCGTACACCGGCACCCCGGAGGCGGACAACGCCTCGACGTCCCGGTAGATGGTCCGCACCGACACCTCCAGCCGGTCGGCGAGTTCATGCGCGGGGACGCGGCCCCGGGTCTGCAGCAGCAACAGGATCGAGAGCAGTCGGTCGGCCTTCACACGCCCAGAGTCCACCGCCCGAAACCCCGGCGCAAATGTTGACGGAAACTGTCAGGTTATGGGTCCACCATCAGCGCCATGAACACAGACGCCACGGACCCCCGCCCCCTCTACACCCGAGCCACCGAGCAGGCCGCCGCCCTGATCAGGACGGTACGGCCGGAGCAGCTGTCCGCCCCCACCCCCTGCACGGAGTTCGACGTACGCACCCTGCTGAGCCACCTCGCCGGCGGCGCCCACCGCATCGCGACGATCGGCGAGGGCGGCGACGGCATGGCCGTACACCCCTTCGTCACCGGCGTCGACGACGAGGGCTGGCCGGCGGCGTACGACGAGGCCCGCACCCGGGTCACGCGAGCCTGGGCGGACGACTCGCGGCTGGACGCGCCGGTACAGGTGCCGTGGGGAGAGGCACCGGGCCGCATCGCCCTCTCCGGTTATGTCATGGAGGCGGTCACCCACACCTGGGACCTCTCCGAGTCCCTGGGCCACCCCGTCCAACTCGACCCGGAACTCGCCGAGTTCGCACTGACCATCGCCCGCCGGGTCCTCCCCGACGAGCAACGGGACGCGGACACACCTTTCGACACGGCCCAGCCGGCACCCGAAAAGGCGGATGCCTACGGCCAGTTGGCGGCTTGGCTTGGACGAAAGCCGCTCGGCTGAGCCGGGTGCGGGCCAGCGCTCGGACTTGGCGGCCCCGCGGGGACGGAAGCCCCCTCAGCCCAGCCTCGCCCGTGCCAACTGCCGTGACTGTGCCACCAGTCGGTCTCCGCTGTCCCAGACCTCCGCGTCCTCCTCCAGGAAGCCGCCCGCCAGGTTGCGGGTGGTGATGGAGATGCGGAGGGGGCCCGGGGCCGGGCGGGCGCGGACGTGGACGGTGAGTTCGACCGTGGGGACCCAGCCCTTCAAGCCGATCTCGAAGGCGGTCGGGGGGAGCGCGTCCACCGCGAGGAGCAGGGAGAGGGGGTCCGCGTCGCGGCCGTCCGCCAGGCCGAACCAGGAGCGCATCTCACCCTTGCCGGAGGGGGCACCCAGGGCCCAGCCGAGGGTGGACGGGTCGAGCTTGAGCATCAGGCGGTCGGCGATCGCCGAGCTGCCGGAGACCGGGGCGGGACCGTCCTCCGGGCCGAAGCACTGGTCCATCGGCGGGAACACCGGCGGGCGGGCCGTCGTACGGACGTCGTCCGGGAGGGTGTCCAGGTCGCCGTAGGAAGCCAGGACGCGGATGCGCTCGACCTCCACGCCCTCGTCGTCGTACTGGAAGAGGGACGCCTGGCCCGTGGAGAGGGTGCGGCCGGTGCGGACGGTGTCCGTGCGGATGACCGCCGGGCCCGGCTGGGACGCGGTCAGGTAGTGCGCGGAGATCGTGAACGGGTCGCTGTGCGGGAGGGCGTCCGCGAGGGCCCGGCCCAGGACGGCGAGGAGGTACCCGCCGTTGACGGCGCTGATGATCGTCCAGCCGGCCGAGAGGTCGATGCCGTAGACGCCCGGCGCGCGACGGGTGACCGCCGTGTCGCGGTCGAACTCGCTGTCGCCGATCGTGGCCCGGGTTGCCTGTGCGGCCCGCGTGGGCGCCGGGGCGGATGCTGCTTCTCGCATGGATGAACCGTACAACAGGTAATTACTAAGCGGTAGCTTTGTTGTTGCGGGCAGATGAAACCACCGGCGAACCACCGGCAAACCACGGGGAACCCACCGGACCCCCTGGTGAGGAACCGGCAATTTCTTGGTAAGTGTCCGGACTCGTCCGTGACCCGCGGCCGGTGATCCGCCTCTTTGGGGGCATGAGCCTCACCGGGACCTCGTTCCTCTACACCGCCGTCGTGCTGACGGTCGTCGCCCTCATACTGCCGCTCGTGCTGTGGTCGCGGATGCGCGGCCCCAAGGCCGTACGCGTGGCGGCACGGGCCCTGATGCTGCTGTTCGCCCAGGCGACCGCCGTCACCCTGGTCTTCGTCATGGTCAACAACCAGAACAACCTCTACGACAACTGGGCCGACCTCCTCGGCACCGGCAACCACGTCCAGCAGGCCGCCGATCTCGGCAAGAACGGCACCGGCAACATCTCGCTGAAACGGTTGCCCAAGGTCAGGCAGCACTTCTCCCCCGCCGAGGGCGCCGGCATGCGCGCGGCCGGCGGGGTCGAGGTCACTCAGCTCAAGGGCCAGGTCTCCGGCGTCAATGCCGAGGTGTACGTGTGGCTGCCGCCGCAGTACAAGGAGCCCGCCTACCGGCACCACAAGTTCCCGGTCGTCGAGCTGCTGCCCGGCTATCCCGGTTCGGCGAAGGCCTGGTTCGGGTCGCTGCACGCCAACGCGCAGCTGCTGCCGCTGATGAAGAGCGGGCGGGTCGCGCCGTTCATCCTGGTCGCCCCGCGCACCAACCTGCTGGCCGGTGTCGACACCGGCTGCGCCAACATCACCGGCACGGTCAACGCCGACACCTGGCTGAGCGTCGACGTACCTCGGATGGTCATGGACAACTTCCGCGCCGAGCCCGCCCCTTCGGGCTGGGCGGTGGCCGGCTACTCGGCCGGCGCGCACTGCGCGGTCAAGCTCGCCGTCGCCCACCCTGACCGCTACCGCGCGGCCGTGGGGATGTCCGGCTACAACGACCCGATCGGCGAACGCAATTCACTCGCGGCGGCCAGCCCTGCCCTGCGCGCCGCGAACAACCCGTACCTGCTGCTGAAGGCGAAGAAGACCCCGCCGCCGATCGCGCTGTACATCTCCGGCGAGTCCGGCGACGGCTACGAGGCGGGCACGGCTCTGGCATCCGTCGCCGAGGCGCCGACGACCGTGCACGTGGTGTTCCTGCCGCGCAGCGACGGCGGTCACACGATGGCGCTGTGGCGGCCGCAGGTGAAGGCGGTGTTCCGCTGGCTGACGCTGGAGATGGGCAAGAACCATCCGCACGCGAAGACCGGCACGACGACTACTCCTCACGGACGGTCGACCTCCGGTTCCACGCACGCGGAGCTCGCCAGTGGAACCGCATCGCGAGCAGGCGCAGCACGAAAGCGGTGACGACCGCGAGCCCGCTGGTGAACGGGCCCACCAGGTCGTAGCGGATACACAGGGCGATCATGGTGGCCCCGACGATCGCGGGCACCGCGTACAGGTCGCGGTCCCAGCGCAGCAGCGACGGGGTCTCGTTGGCCAGCACGTCCCGCAGCACACCGCCGCCGACGGCGGACCCGAGACCGAGGGCCACCGAGGAGGTCAGGCCGAGCCCGTAGTCGTACGCCTTCACCGTGCCGGTGACGCAGAAGAGGCCGAGGCCGGCCGCGTCGAAGACGTTGACCCCGAACTGGATCCGCTCCACCTGCGGGTGGAGGAAGAAGACGAGCAGGGCGGCGAGGAACGGAGTGAGGAAGTACCCCAGGTCCGTGAAGGCGGCCGGGGGCACCGCCCCGATGACGAGATCCCGGAACACCCCTCCGCCCAGCGCGGTGACCTCGGCGAGCACGGCGATGCCGAACACGTCGAAGTTCTTGCGGACGGCCAGCAGCGCGCCGGAGATCGCGAACACGAAGATGCCGACGAGGTCGAGCGTGTGCTGGACGGAGGGGCTGAACAGTTGCTGAAGCACCCCACATTCTTACCTACAGAAGGGTGCCTCCCTTTCAAAGCAAGGGTTAAAGGGTCGGTTTCCCTGGCGTGAACAGCCAGGTCTGGAACAGGTCGTCGAGCTGTTGCCCGCTGATCCTCTCGGCGAGCTTGATGAACTCGGCGGTGCTCGCGTTGCCGTAGCGGTGCAGCTTCGTCCAGGTCGGCAGCAGCTTGAAGAACGCGGTGTCGCCGATGCGTTCGCGGAGCATCTGGAGGGTCATCGCGCCGCGCTGGTAGACGGCCGAGGCGAACATGGTGTCCCGCTGCGGGTCCGCCACGACGGTCTGCCAGAACGCGCTCTCGGCGGGGCGGGAGTTGTAGCCGGCGAGGAACGAGTCGTGCGCGGTGCGGGTGCCCTGGTGCTCGGCCCACAGCCACTGGGCATAGGTCGCGAAGCCCTCGTTGAGCCAGATGTCCTTCCAGTGCGCGACCGACACGGAGTCGCCGAACCACTGGTGGGCCAGCTCGTGCACGATCGTCGTCTCACTGCGCACGGCCGAGTAGGCGGGCTTGCTCTGCACCTCCAGCGAGAACCCGGCCTCCGGCATGTCGTCGACGATCGCGCCGGTCTCCTCGAAGGGATACGGCCCGAAGATCTGCGACCAGTAGTCGGTGGCGGCGGCCGTCACGGCGTACACGTCGACGCTGTTGCTGTTGGCGAGGACGGGGTCGATGGCGACGTAGATCGGCGTCCCGCCGGGGGTCGTTCCCGTCTTGACGTCGAACTTCCCGATGGTGGCGGTGGCGAGATAGGTCGCCATCGGCTTGCTCTCCCGCCAGTGGGTGTACGTCGAGCCGCCCTTGTCGTACGTCGAGACGAGCCGGCCGTTGGAGACACCGGTGAGCCCCTTCGGGGCCTTGATACGGATGTCGTAGGTGGCCTTGTCGGAGGGGTGGTCGCTGGACGGGAACCAGGTGGAGGCGGCGTTGGGTTCGCAGGCGACGAAGACGCCGTCGGCGGTCTTCATCCACCCGTAGTCGGAGCCGAACACGATGGGCCCGTTGAGGGGTTCGGGTACACCGCCGTAGGTGACGGCGACCGTGAAGTCCCTGCCCTTGCGGAGGAAGTCCCGCGGGGTGATGCGCAGTTCGTCACCGGAGCGGGTGAACTGGGCCCGTCTTCCGTTCACTTCGACCTTCGTGACCTCCAGCTTCTGGAGGTCCAGGTCGAAGGAGGAGAGGTTCTGGGTGGCGCGGGCGGTGAGTGTCGTACGGCCGTCGAGGCGGTCGGTGTCGGGGTTGTAGGCGACGTCGAGGGCGTAGTGCCGGGCGTCGAAGCCGCCGTTGCCCAGTTGCGGGAAGTAGGGGTCACCGATGCCGTCGGCGCCGGGGGTGGGGGCGGAGGAGGCGGCTATGACAAGAAAAGAGGCCGCCGCGGTTGCGAGGGCCCCCAGACGTGCCGAACGGGAGAGTGCCATGAGTCGTCCCTTCGGGTGCGTTTCCGATCAGACGGACACGCTCGACTCTGCACTCTCCCGTTTCGCCATGAACATGACTTTACCAACTTGTCATGTGCTACTTGGCAGTTGACTCCTGATCGCCGGATTCCGCTTCGGGAGTCTCCGTCTCGGACGTCTCCGTCTCGGGAGCCGCCTTCTCCGAGGCCTCCGCCTCCGGGGTCTCCACCTTCGGAGTCTCCACCTTCGGAGTCTCGGCCTCGGGCTGCGTCTCCGCCGACTTCTCCAGGACCGCGGCGCCCACCAGTTCCACCGCTTCCTTCGCGGCGGTCAGCAGGACGGTGTCCTGCGGGGCCTGGTCCGCGAAGTTCTCCGGGTGGTGGCAGGCGACCCGCTGGCCGGGCCGCAGCTCGATCAGCTGGGGTTCCGCCGTCCGGCAGATCTCCGTGGCCTTCCAGCAGCGCGTGTGGAAACGGCAGCCGCTGGGCGGGGAGATCGGCGAGGGGACGTCGCCCTTGAGCAGGATGCGCTCGCTCTTGGCACCCCGGCGCTTGGGGTCCGGCACCGGCACGGCCGACATCAGGGCCTTGGTGTACGGGTGCATCGGCGACTCGTACAGCTTGGTGCTGTCCGCGAGTTCGACGATCTTGCCGAGGTACATCACCGCGACGCGGTCCGAGACATGGCGTACGACGGAGAGGTCGTGCGCGATGATCACGTACGTCAGGCCGAGCTCCGTCTGGAGGTCGTCCATGAGGTTGACGACCTGCGCCTGGATCGACACGTCGAGCGCCGAGACCGGCTCGTCCGCCACCACGAGCTTGGGCTTGAGGGCGAGCGCGCGGGCGATGCCGATGCGCTGGCGCTGGCCGCCGGAGAACTCGTGCGGGTAGCGGTTGAAGTGCTCGGGGCTCAGACCCACCAGCTCCAGAAGGCGCTGGACCTCCTTGCGCACCCCGCCCTCGGGCTCCACGCCCTGGAGCCGGAACGGCGCCGAGACGATCGAGCCGATGGTGTGCCGGGGGTTCAGGGAGCCGTACGGGTCCTGGAAGATCATCTGGATGTCCCGCCGCAGCGGACGCATCCCGGCCGCGTTCAGGGTCGTGATGTCCTGGCCCTCGAAGTGGATCGAGCCGCCCGTCGGATCCTGGAGCCGGGTGATGACCCGGCCCATGGTCGACTTGCCGCAGCCCGACTCCCCGACGACGCCCAGGGTCTCGCCCTTGCGCACCTCGAAGTCGATGCCGTCGACGGCCTTCACCGCGGCGACCTGACGTTGCAGGATCCCCTTCTTGATGGGGAAGTGCTTCTTCAGGCCCTCGACCTTGAGCAGCACCTCACGGTCCTCCGAGGAGGCCGCCTGCTCCGGTACGACCGCGGTGGCGGTCTGTTTGTTCGTATCGCTCACAGCTTCGGCGCAATCTCTTCGGTCCAGATCCGCGTACGGTCCTCAGCCGGGAGGTGACAGGCGGACCAGTGCCCGCCGGGGACCAGCTCCAGCTCGGGGCGCACGGTTCGCGTGACGTCGCCCTTGGGGATGTCCGCGTACGGGCAGCGCGGGTGGAAGGCGCAGCCCGAGGGGACGTTGATGAGGCTCGGCGGCTGGCCCTTGACCGGGATGAGCCGCTCCGAGGTCTCCCGGTCGATGCGCGGCATCGAGCCCAACAGGCCCCAGGTGTACGGGTGTTGCGGCTTCTCGAAGATCTCGTCGACGGGACCGCGCTCCACGCACCGGCCGCCGTACATGACCAGGACGTCGTCGGCGATCTCGGCGACGACACCGAGGTCGTGGGTGATCAGGACGACCGCGGAGCCGAACTCCTTCTGCAGGTCCCGGATCAGGTCGAGGATCTGCGCCTGGACGGTCACGTCCAGGGCGGTCGTCGGCTCGTCCGCGATGAGCAGTTCGGGGTTGTTGACCAGGGCCATCGCGATCATGGCGCGCTGGCGCATACCGCCGGAGAACTCGTGCGGGTAGCCGTCGACACGCTTGGCCGGCTCGGGGATGCCGACCCGGTCGAGCATCTCGATCGCACGGGTGCGGGCGACCTTCTTGCTGACGTCGTGGTGGACCCGGTACGCCTCGACGATCTGGTCGCCGATCTTGTAGTACGGGTGCATCGCGGACAGCGGGTCCTGGAAGATCATGGACATCTGCCGGCCGCGGAGCTTGCGCACCTCGTCCGGCTGGGCGCCCACGAGTTCCTGGCCGTCGAGCCAGATCTCGCCGGTCATCCGCACGTTCTTGCCGCGCGGGCCGAGCCGGTGCAGGCCCATGATCGCCAGCGAGGTGACGGACTTGCCGGAGCCCGACTCGCCCACGATGGAGAGGGTCTTGCCCTTCTCCAGCGAGAAGCTGAGCCCGTCGACGGACTTGACCACGCCGTCGTCGGTCGGGAAGTGCACCTTGAGGTCGCGGACCTCGAGGAACGCGTTCGGGGCCTTGGCCGTGTCGACAGGCTCGCCGACCGCGGCGCCAGTCTTGGAAAGGTCGGTCACGAGAGCCTCACCCGCGGGTCGGCGGCGGCGTACAACAGGTCCACCAGGAGATTTGCGATCACTACGAAGAACGCTGCGAGCAGGGTCACGCCGAGGATCGGGGGCAGGTCGTTGCTCTCGATCGACTGCACCGCGTACTGACCGATGCCGTGCAGGGAGAACACCGACTCGGTGATCAGCGCACCGCCGAGCAGCAGACCGAGGTCCATGCCGAACACGGTGATGATCGGCGTCAGGGCGGCCCGCAGACCGTGCTTGACGACGACGTTGCGTTCCCGCAGGCCCTTGGCGCGGGCCGTGCGGATGAAGTCCTCGTTCATCGTCTCCAGCATGCCCGAGCGGGTGAGCCGCGCGTAGATGGCGGAGTAGAGGAGTGCGAGCGAACACCACGCCGGGAACAGCGTGTTGGCCCACTGCACGGGGTTCTCGGTGAACGGGACGTAGGTGCGGCCGAAGATCGGCCACTGGTACGTGAAGAGCAGGATGGCGAGGTTGCCCGTGAAGAACATGGGCAGCGAGACACCCGCGAGCGCCACGCCCATGAAGGCGCGGTCGAAGAACGACCGCGGCTTGAGCGCGGAGATCACACCGACCGTGACACCGGACAGCAGCCAGAGCACGGCGGCGCCGGAGGCCAGCGAGACGGTGACCGGAAGGCGGGAGGTGAGCTGCGGCCAGACCTCGACGTGGTCCTTGAAGGAGTAGCCGAAGCAGGGCGCGTCACAGTGCACCGTGGTGGGGCCGAGGTTGTAGGTGGCGCCCGCCACGATCCCCTTGATGAAGTGCCAGTACTGCAGGTAAAGGGGCTGGTCCAGACCGAGGTTGTGCTTGACCGCGGCGATGTCCGCCGCGGACGGGCTCTTCCCGATGTACTGCTGGGCCAGCTGGTCCGCGGTCTGGCCGGCGAGCCGTGGCAGCAGGAAGAAGATGCCGAAGGTGACCGCGGAGACGACCAGCAGCAGGATCACCGCTGCGACCGTCCGACGGAGAATGTACGAGATCACGGGGATCGGCGCTGGTGCCCGCGGGCCGCGAAGCCCACGGGCACCAATGCCTTCACCTGCCTTCCGGGGCTACGACTACTTCGTGGTGCCGATGTTGAGGTAGTCGTACTGGCCGCTGAAGGCCGCCGTCGACACCAGGTTGCTGTAGTTCGCCGGACGGGCGAGCAGGACCTTGAAGTAGGTCAGCGGAACGAGGGCCGCGTCGCTCATGGTCTGCTTGTCAATCTGTGCGTACATGCTGTTGCGGGTGGTCACGTCCTCCGTGCCGATGGCCTTGGAGAGAAGCTCGTTGACCGTCTTGTTGTCGTACTGCGACAGGTTGGTGTTACCCGAGGCGCCGATCGCCGCACCGTTCAGGATCTGCTGCTCGAAGCCGTAGCCGGAGGGCCAGTCGGCACCCCACTGCATCATGATCAGGCCGATGTTCTGGTTCTCGGTGAACTTCGGGACACCCGCGTAGTCGGTGAAGTACTTGCCCGACGGGTACTGCTTCAGGCTGGCGTTGATGCCGACGGCCTTCAGCGAGTTGATGATCGCGGTGGCCGCGGAGATCTCCTGCGGGCGGTCGCTGCGAGCCGAGAGGTTGGTCGAGATCGACGTCTTGCCGCAGGCCGTCAGCTGCTCCTTGGCCTTGGCGACGTCACCCTTGTTGCCGGTGGTGGCGTACTGGTCGGCCTTCTCGTAACCGGTGATGTCCGGCGGGAGCACGGTGGTGGCGATCTCACCGCGGATCGGGCCGCCCTCGGCGGTCTGCACGGAGACCTTGTCGATGGCGTACTCGACGGCCTTGCGGCAGGCGACGTTGTCGAACGGCTTCACCTTGGTGTTGATCGCCATGTAGACGAGACGGCCACCGAAGGTGTTGTCCGTGCCCGCCTTCTTGTCGGCGGAGGTCAGCAGCTGCGCCTGGGTCGCGGCCTGGACACCCGTACCGCCCATGTCGATCGCGTTGCCCGCGAGGACGTCCTTGTCGATCGTGTCGGCGTTGACCTTCAGGTTGACGACGATCTTGTCCGGGTACTGCTTGCGCAGCGGGTCGGTCTTCGGGTCCCAGTTCTTGTTGCGCACGAGGGTGGCCGACTTGCCGTCCTCGTAGCTGGAGAACTGGTACGAGCCGGAGGACACGATGTTCTTGACGTAGTCGACGCCCTTGTCCTTCGCCTGCGGCACCGGAGCCGTCTGCGGCGCCGCGACCAGGTAGTCGAACTCCTGGAAGGCCGTGTTCAGGTGGAAGACGATCGTGGTGTCGTCCGGCGTCGCGATGGACTTGAGGCCCTCGGCGCTCTTGTCCTTGTACGGGCCCTTGTAGTCCTTGCCGCCGACCAGGAACTGCTGGAAGTAGTTCGGGCCGAGGGAGAGCACGTCACGCGCGAAGTTCGAACGCTCCACGGCGTACTTGACGTCCTTGGACGTGATCGCCGTGCCGTCCTGGTACTTCAGGCCCGAACGCAGCTTGTACGTCCAGGTCTTGCCGCCGTCGCTGGAGACACCCTTGCTCGCGGCGAGGTCCGGGACCAGGGTGTTGCCCTTGGAACCGGGGCCGGGCTCGAACGTCATCAGCGGACGGGCGTACAGCCGGCTGAAGTTGTACATGTACGCGTAGTACGTGTTGCCCGGGTCGAACGAGTCCGGAACGTCGGACAGTTCGTAGGTGACCGTCCCGCCCTTGTGCGTAGAGGCGTTGACGACGTCCTTGGTCGCTGCGTTGGCCCCAGCCGCCTTGGTACCACCGTTGTCACTCTTACTGTCATCGGCCTTGCTGCAACCTGCCATGAGCAGTGTCGCAGAGCCGATGGCCGCAACTGCGGCCAGCGCTGACCTTCGCATGATGGTCTGCTTCCTCCATTGTCGGAAACTTGATGGACTCTCGGGTGCGGGCCCTAGCGGCTGCGGGGGTCGAGAGCGTCGCGGAGACCGTCGCCCAGCAGGTTGAACGCCAGGACGGTCACGAAGATGGCGAGGCCGGGCACGATCATGTACGCGGGGTCGACCTCGTAATAGGTGACCGCGTCCCGCAACATGCCGCCCCAGGATGCCTGCGGGGGCTGGATACCGACCCCGAGGAAGCTGAGGGACGCCTCGAAGAGGATGTTCGTCGGGATGAGCAGCGTCGAGTAGACGATGATCGGGCCGACCAGGTTGGGCAGCAGCTCCCGGAAGAGGATGTACGGCGCCTTGGCGCCCATGCCCCGGGAGGCGTCCACGAACTCCCGCTCGCGCAGGGCGAGGGTCTGGCCGCGAACGATCCGGCCCAGGTAGGGCCAGTTGAAGAAGCCGATGACGAAGATCAGCACGCTCAGGTGCAGCGGCAGGCCGCTGAGGCCGAAGGCGCCGCCCTGGAGGGTGGCCGAGATGGCGATGGCGAAGAGCAGGAGGGGGAAGGCGAGGAAGGTGTCCATCAGCCGGCTGATGATCGAGTCGACCCGGCCGCCGTAGTACCCCGCGACGACGCCGAGGATCGTGCCGATCACGTTCGACAGGATCGTGGCACCGAAGGCGACCACCAGCGACACCCAGGAGCCTTCGAGGATGCGGGTGGCGACGTCCCGGCCGAACTGCGGGTCCACACCGAGCGGGTGGTCCCAGCTCATGCCGCCCCAACCGCCCTTGGGCAGCGAGGTGTTGGCGTCGATCAGGTTCTGGTGGAAGGCGTCGGGATCCAGTCCGAACATCGACTGGATCGGACGGGAGAGTGCCGCGACCAGGATCAGCAGGACGACGATGACGCCGCCGGCGACGGCGACCCTGTCCTTCTTGAACCGGGTCCAGGCGATCTGTCCAAGGGAACGGCCCTCGATCTGCCCCTTCTCGGCGCCGACGAGCACAGCCTCCGGCTGCGCCCCGGCTTCCGCCCCCGTGGTCTCGATCGGTGCGGTCACTGTGACCCGACCCCTCTCGCCGGTGGTTACCGGCTTACGCCTGCCGCGGATTAGCGGCTTTGTCGACATGCAGTGGACATGGGTCCCTGGACCCTGTGTCTGAAACGCGAGTCTTCAGCGTGGCTGCGATCACCCGCCAGGCCTGACGGCGAAAGTATGCGCAACCGTGATGCTTAACGAGGGATTCCGTTATCCGAACAGTGGGTAACGGACCCCGGACGCCGGGCACTTGGGACAGAACGGAGATTCGGCGTCTTTCGGGGCACCACGCCGCTATCTACGCGCGAAGAAATGTGTCGTAGACGTAAATCCTGCGGAGAAGCGGAGAAGAGGACTCGCCGGGTCAGTATCCACCACGGACGGGTGGGTAGCCGTACCCGCCCGCCTGGGCGGGCGCCGCGTGGGCCTCGCGGTCGTAGAACGGGCGCGCGTTCGCCCGCAGCCAGAGGGCCACCGGGTCGTACTCGTCGGACATCGCCACGGTCGAGACCGGCAGCCCGTCCGGGACCACACCGATCGACTGCTGCATCATGCCGCGCACCGAGTCCACGGCCGGCGGACTGGTGTCGTAGACATCCAGACCGATCGCGAGATACGGCGCTCCGAGCGCGGGCTGCACCCAGGCGCGGCGCAGGGCGCGGACCGCCGGGGTGCGGTGGGCGTTCTGCGTGAGCAGGGCGTAGAACTGCGGGATCTCGATGCCCGGTTCGGACAGGCGGAGCGGTCCCGCGGGCTGGCGCTCCAGGCCGGTGGCGATCCGGCGCAGGTCCAGCCAGGGGATGCCGACGCCGCCGCCCGGCGCGTGCGGGTTGAGCCAGAGGCCGAAGTGGTCGGGGTACAGGGTGCGGGCCACGTCGAGGCCGTCGACCACTTCGTAGGAGCGGTTCCAGCCGCTCGCCGACAGTTCCTGGGCGGAGGTGACGCAGGGGGCGTAGCCGTACTTGTCGACCTGCATGTTTCCGTACTGGGCGTCCGGGGAGCCGGACTGGCCGTGCCAGAGGAGCATCCAGATCTGGCCGGAGTGGGGGGTCGCGAGCGCGCGCAGGAGCGCCTCGTAGGCGTCGTAGCGCCCGGGCGTCACCTGGCGCAGCATGTGCTCGACCTGGCCGGTCGCGGTGCCGCTGGCGCTCACGTGTCCGCTCCTTCTGGTAGGTGCCCTGCGTTCGGAAACAGCTTAAGCGCCCAATGGGTGGGGGCCTGGGGTGCGTTCGCGAGTGGCGGTGCGTTGTGCCTGAGCGCGCAGTTCCCCGCGCCCCCAGGTCGGCTGCCCTTCTCGGAACTTCTAGTGACCCTGCGTATAGAAGGGTCGCACTGTCTGGCGCATCCAGTCCGCCACCGGGTCCTGGGTCACGTCCAGGAGGACCAGGTTGACCTGCCAGGGGATCGTGGTGGTGCCCAGGGCCCGGGCCAGGGCCTCCATCGGGGCCGCTCTCAAGTCGCCGTCCCAGTTGGTGAGTTCGACGCCCACGAACATCACCGGGTCGGCCGTCTCGATGGCGGCCAGGCAGCGGCGGGCCGAGCCGACGACGCCGATGGCGGCGAACTCCGCGGAGGCCGCGGCGAGGAAGTCGACCGGGTCGTCCTGCCAGTCGGGTTCGAAGAGGCGGACCCGGCCGCCGCTGGTGGGGCCGTCGAGAGCCGTGCGGCCGATGCGGCACAGCTCGGCCACCGCGAGCGGCGGGAGCGGGACGCCGACCATGCCGCCCGGGTTCACCGCGATGCCGACCTGCGGCGGCAGCCCGCGCGCGAACTCCACCGCCGGCGCGATCGTGAACGACAGATGCGAGCCGACGACCTGACGGAACTGCTCCTCGGAGCTGAAGACCGGGACGTACGCCTGCCCCTCGATGTCCAGCGTCGGCAGGTCCAGGGGACCGCTCCGCTGGTCGCCGCCGCTGGGGAGCGGGACCCAGACGAAGCTGCGGCCGAGCACCTCGACGATCCGGCCGCCGGCCGAGGGCATGCCGAGGGACGCCGAGAGCACCTCCTCCAGCTCGTTGCCCGGCCAGCCGCCGTGCGGGTGGGGGTGGGGGTACGCCTGACCGGGGAAGTCCGCCGGGAAGTCCATCTACCTACCGCCTGCTGGTGAAACCGCCTGCTGTAACCCTGCTGTGGCTGAAAAGGCTAGCGGTTCAGTCCGCGAAGTCGATCCGGCGCAGCACGTCCGCCGCGTCCCGGTCCAGGAGGACCGCCGAGTCGACGCCCCGGGGCAGATCACCGCGCTCCACCGAGCGCAGCAGCCGGGCGGCGGCCCTGCGGTGCCGCAGGAACGCGTACCGCGAGACTCCGCGCCCTCGCTCGCGCTGGCCGTCGAGCGCGAGATCCGGGCTGACGTCGAGGAACACCAGGTGCAGCGCGCCGCCCCGGCGTCCGGCGGCCCGGGCCAGCCAGCCGCGCACCCAGGTCTGCGTACCGCAGTCGTGCACGACGGCTCCGGACGCGGAACGCAGCACGCGGTGCAGCCCGGCGTAGTGCGCGACGCGGACCAGGGGGCGGTAGACCGCGTACGGAAGGACGCCCGACATACGGGACATACGGGCGTCCCAGCGGTCGCGGGTGTCCTGGCTGTCGACGCGGACGCCGGCGCCGCCCGCCACCGCGCGCCGCATCAGCGTGGACTTGCCGCTGCCGGGCAGGCCGGTGACCACGACCAGGTCGCGGGAGCCGAAGAGGAGTCCGTGCGGACTGCGGCCGGCGCGCTCGCGGAGATCGCGGACCGTCCGCACCGGGTGGGCCGGGCATGCCTCCCTGGCCGGGGCCGAGGGCTGCTTGGGCAGCGCTACGGCCGAGGTCGTGGCGTACACCGTGGTCCTTGTCACCGTGATCGTCCTCCCTGCGGGGTCAGGAAAGGTTCTCCCCACTGAACGTAAAGAGAAGGTAATGCACGGTGTCTCGCGGTTCCGTTCGCGTCCGGCCACAGGCCTGTTACAAAGCCTGTGCGATGATGTGCCCGCCTAACTGCATACCGGCCGCTTGAATCCGCGCGGGAGAGTCCCCGGTCGTACGTCGTCAGTCGTACGTCATCCGGGGCGCCGAAGGAGCAAGTCCCTCCCTTGAATCTCTCAGGCCCCGTTACCGCGCGGGCGAGGCACATCTGAAAAGCGGACCGCCCTCCCGGTGGTCCCACCCAAGGTGCAACCCATGTCCCGCTTGCGGTCATGGCGAACCTCTCAGGTCCCGATGACAGATGGGGAGGAACGACCTCGCCGTCATGCCTTGGGAGACCGACCGATGAGCAGTACCGCCCCCCGTCGTACCGCGCTCGACGCGCTGCACCGCTCGCTCGGTGCGACGATGACCGACTTCGCCGGCTGGGACATGCCGCTGCGCTACGGCTCGGAGCGCGACGAACACCTCGCCGTCCGCACGAGGGCCGGCCTCTTCGACCTCTCCCACATGGGCGAGATCACGGTCACGGGACCGGACGCGGCCCGTCTCCTCAACTACGCCCTCGTGGGCAACATCGCCTCCGTGGGCCTCGGCCGCGCCCGCTACACCATGATCTGCCGGGCCGACGGCGGCATCCTGGACGACCTCATCGTCTACCGGTTGGCCGACACCGAGGCTGCGTCTTCTACCTACATGGTGGTGGCCAACGCCTCCAACGCCCAGGTGGTGTTGGACGCGCTGGTGGAACGTGCCGAGGGCTTCGACGCCGTCGTCCGCGACGACCGGGAGGCGTACGCCCTGCTCGCCGTCCAGGGTCCCGAGTCCCCCGGCATCCTCAAGTCGCTCACCGACGCCGACCTCGACGGCCTGAAGTACTACGCCGGTCTGCCCGGCACGGTCGCGGGCGTCCCCGCGCTGATCGCCCGCACCGGCTACACCGGCGAGGACGGCTTCGAACTGTTCGTGTCGCCCGCCGACGCGGAGAAGCTGTGGCCGGCGCTGACCGAGGCCGGGGCGCCGGTCGGGCTGATCCCGTGCGGGCTGTCCTGCCGGGACACCCTGCGCCTGGAGGCGGGCATGCCGCTGTACGGGCATGAGCTGTCGACCGGGTTGACGCCGTTCGACGCGGGGCTCGGCCGGGTCGTGAAGTTCGAGAAGGACGGCGACTTCGTCGGGCGCGGCGCCCTGGAGGCCGCCGCCGAGCGCGCCGCCGAGCGGCCGCCGCGCGTCCTCGTCGGGCTCGTCGCCGAGGGCCGCCGGGTCCCGCGCGCCGGGTACCCCGTCGTCGCCGACGGCCAGGTGATCGGCGAGGTCACCTCCGGCGCCCCCTCCCCCACGCTGGGCAAGCCGATCGCCATGGCGTACGTCGACGCCGCGCACTCGGCGCCGGGTACGGCCGGTGTCGGCGTGGACATCCGGGGCAGTCACGAGCCGTACGAGGTCGTGGCGCTGCCGTTCTACAAGCGCGAGAAGTGACAGTCGTCGTAGCGTCACGTCTGTGACCCGGGGCGGATCGCCCCTGCATGCCGATGTCCTCCGTAGTCCCCCATTCATCAGCACTCCCCCGCGTACAGGAGAATTCAGGCCATGAGCAACCCCCAGCAGCTGCGCTACAGCAAGGAGCACGAGTGGCTGTCGGTCGCCGAGGACGGCGTCTCGACGGTCGGCATCACCGAGTTCGCGGCCAACGCGCTCGGCGATGTCGTCTACGCCCAGCTCCCCGACGTCGGCTCCACGGTGACCGCGGGCGAGTCCTGCGGTGAGCTGGAGTCGACGAAGTCGGTGTCCGACCTGTACTCGCCCGTCGGCGGCGAGGTCACCGAGATCAACGAGGACGTCGTGAACGACCCGTCGCTGGTGAACTCGGCCCCCTTCGAGGGCGGCTGGCTGTTCAAGGTGCGCGTCGCGGAGGAGCCGGGCGACCTGCTCTCCGCCGACGAGTACACCGCGTTTTCCGCCGGCTGAGGAGTCGTAGCACCATGTCTGACCACACGTCCGACCACACGTCCGTCCTGAACACTCCCCTGCACGAGCTCGACCCGGACATCGCCGCGGCCGTCGACGCCGAGCTGCGCCGGCAGCAGTCCACGCTGGAGATGATCGCCTCGGAGAACTTCGCTCCGGTCGCGGTCATGGAGGCGCAGGGCTCGGTCCTCACCAACAAGTACGCCGAGGGGTACCCGGGCCGTCGTTACTACGGCGGCTGCGAGTACGTCGACGTGGCCGAGCAGATCGCGATCGACCGGGTCAAGGAGCTGTTCGGCGCCGAGTACGCCAATGTCCAGCCGCACTCGGGCGCCTCCGCGAACCAGGCCGCGCTGTTCGCGTTGGCCCAGCCCGGCGACACCATCCTCGGCCTGGACCTGGCGCACGGCGGCCACCTCACCCACGGGATGCGGCTGAACTTCTCCGGCAAGCAGTTCAACGTGGTCGCCTACCACGTGGACTCCGCGACCGGTCTGGTCGACATGGCCGAGCTGGAGAAGCTCGCCAAGGAGCACCGCCCGAAGGTGATCATCGCGGGCTGGTCGGCGTACCCGCGCCAGCTGGACTTCGCCGAGTTCCGCCGGATCGCGGACGAGGTCGAGGCGTACCTGTGGGTCGACATGGCGCACTTCGCGGGCCTGGTCGCGGCCGGTCTGCACCCGAACCCGGTGCCGTACGCCGACGTCGTCACGTCCACCACCCACAAGACGCTGGGCGGCCCGCGCGGCGGGATCATCCTCGCCAGGAAGTCCTTCGCGAAGAAGCTCAACTCGTCCGTCTTCCCCGGCTTCCAGGGCGGTCCGCTGGAGCATGTGATCGCCGCGAAGGCGGTCTCGTTCAAGGTCGCGGCGGGCGAGGACTTCAAGGAGCGGCAGCGGCGTACGGTTGAGGGTGCGCGGCTGCTGGCCGAGCGGCTGGTGCGGGACGACGTGAAGGCCGTAGGGGTCGACGTCCTGTCCGGTGGTACGGACGTGCACCTGGTCCTGGTCGATCTGCGCACCTCCGAGCTGGACGGCCAGCAGGCCGAGGACCGGCTCCACGAGGTCGGCATCACGGTCAACCGGAACGCCGTCCCGAACGACCCGCGGCCCCCGATGGTGACGTCGGGTCTGCGCATCGGTACGCCGGCGCTGGCGACCCGCGGCTTCACGGCCGAGGACTTCGCCGAGGTCGCGGACGTGATCGCCGAGACGCTCAAGGCACCCAGTCCCTTCGGGGAGGCCGACGTGGCGGCCCTCAAGGCGCGGGTGACCGCGCTGGCGGAGAAGTACCCGCTGTATCCCGGGCTGTAGCCCCTCGGGGACACCGGCGCACACTGGGAGGTGCGCGCCGGTGTCCTACCCCTTGCACCACCCCGCACGTCCTGCGTTCTGAGGAGTCACCGTGGCCATCTCGGTCTTCGACCTGTTCTCGATCGGCATCGGCCCGTCCAGCTCCCACACGGTCGGCCCGATGCGGGCGGCCCGCATGTTCGCGCGCCGGCTGCGCAACGAGGAACTGCTGGACTCCGTCGCCTCCGTCCGCACCGAGCTGTACGGCTCCCTCGGCGCGACCGGCCATGGGCACGGCACCCCGAAGGCGGTGCTGCTCGGCCTGGAGGGCGAGTCGCCGCGCACGGTGGACGTGGAGGGGGCGGACGAGCGGGTCGAGCGGATCAAGGAGGCCGGGCGCATCCGCCTCCTGGGCGAGCACGAGATCCCGTTCTCCTACGACTCCGACCTGAAGCTGCACCGCCGGAAAACCCTGCCGTACCACGCGAACGGCATGACGCTGTGGGCCTACGACACGGCGGGTACCGAGCTGCTGTCGAAGACGTACTACTCGGTGGGCGGCGGTTTCGTGGTCGACGAGGAAGCCGTCGGCGCCGATCGCATCAAGCTGGACGACACGGTCCTCAAGTACCCGTTCCGCACGGGCGACGAGCTGCTGCGCCTCACGCAGGAGACGGGCCTGTCGATCTCCGCGCTGATGCTGGAGAACGAGCGCGCCTGGCGCACGGAGGAGGAGATCCGGACCGGGCTGCTGGAGATCTGGCGCGTGATGCAGGCGTGCGTCTCGCGGGGCATGTCGCGGGAGGGCATCCTGCCCGGCGGCCTCCGGGTCCGGCGCAGGGCGGCCATGTCGGCACGCCAACTCCGGGCGGAGGGCGACCCGTTGGCGCACGCGATGGAGTGGATCACGCTCTACGCGATGGCGGTGAACGAGGAGAACGCGGCGGGCGGCCGCGTGGTCACCGCCCCCACGAACGGCGCGGCCGGCATCATCCCGGCGGTCCTGCACTACTACATCAACTTCGTGCCCGGCGCGGACGAGGACGGCGTGGTCCGCTTCATGCTCGCCGCCGGCGCGATCGGCATGCTCTTCAAGGAGAACGCCTCCATCTCCGGCGCCGAGGTCGGCTGCCAGGGCGAGGTCGGCTCCGCCTGCTCCATGGCGGCGGGCGCCCTGGCCGAGGTCCTCGGCGGCAGCCCCGAACAGGTCGAGAACGCGGCCGAGATCGGCATGGAACACAATCTCGGCCTCACCTGCGACCCCGTCGGCGGCCTCGTCCAGATCCCCTGCATCGAACGCAACGGCATGGCCGCGGTGAAGGCGGTCACCGCCGCGCGGATGGCCATGCGGGGGGACGGGTCGCACAAGGTGTCCCTCGACAAGGTCATCAAGACGATGAAGGAGACGGGGGCGGACATGAGCGTGAAGTACAAGGAGACGGCCCGGGGCGGGCTCGCGGTGAACATCATCGAGTGCTGAGGATGTAGGCCCTGACCAGCGCGTTCTCAAGCTTTCAGGACTCGGTGCGAAACGGGTTCCAGCGGCTGGTCCTGAGGGGTGTGGAAGGCGGCGCGGAAGGGCGCGTGGGTGGGGGAGGTTCCGTCGTGGGGACCGGCTCCTGGCCCTTGGACAACGTACGGGCGTACTCGGCATAGGCGCCCAGGTCCGCGTCGTCCAGTGTTCTGATCAGAGCCCGGAACGACTCGGCGGTCTTCCATCGAGCCGTGTCACGGATCAGCGCATGCGCGCACCCGGTGAGCGAGACCTGATGCAGGGCGGTGAGGCACTCGAGCATGGGACGTGTGCGCATGAGGCTGGTGTCGCCGTGGAGCGCTGGTTCGACGTAGGCGTCGAGTCCGGCGGCGCACAGTGCGGACATGGCGTCCACGCGTTGCTCAAGAGGATGTCCGGTCACGTGTGCCCGTATGGCCTCCTTGTCCTTCTGGTCCAGCGCGAGTGTGCTGTCGTCGGCCCGGCCCTGACGGAGATAGATGCGGAGGATGAGTGCTTCCATCGAGGCACCGTCGTCCGGGATTGCTTCGAAGTCGGCCAGACGCTGCGCCGCCGAGGTGGTGTCGGTCCGGGCCAGGTGGCGCAGCAGCCCGGCCGCCGCATGGTGATGGTGGTGTTCGCGCAGCATGTGAAGGCTGCTGAGCAGTTCCTCGGTCGGGGCCAGCGCGATCGGGGTGAGGAGGTCGTCGTGGGCGTGGCCCCGGGCGTGCAGTGTCTGCAGCAGGGCCGCGCGGTCGCCCGGTGAACGAGCGGCCGTCGCGTTGAGCAGCCGGTCGCGGTCGCGGGTCCGGCCGTGCTGTTCGAGCCAGCACCAGAGTTCGGCGACATCCGCGATGGGCCGGTCGGCGACGTCGGTCAGCAGCCGGTTGCCGTCCACCGGGCGCCCCGCCTCGCGGAGGGCGTCGATGAATTCGCTGATCCGCTCGATCGGGCCGAGGGAAGCGGCCTGACGCAGCAGATACAGGACAGCCGTTTCATGGCCGGCCGCACGCAGGGAGTCGCCCAGCGCGATGGTGTCCGCGGTGGTGAGCCCGGTCGCCGACCATCTCAATACGGCCTGGGCCCGGGATTCCATGCCCATGGACCACAGCACCTCGCAGAGGTCCTGTACCTGCGGGGGCGCGGTGGTCGCCCGGACCGTCTCGCGCAGGAGTTCGTCGGCTGCTTGCGGGTGGTCGGCCTGGTCCATGGCCTGCAGTACACGCACGATGTCCGCTGTCGGTCTGCGGGAGACGACAGCGGCGGACTGCCGATACAGCTCGAACGCCTTCTCCTTCTGGCCCATCACCAGCAGCGCGTCCGCCAGCCGGGCGGTCTCCTCCAGGGATGACGTGGTCGCTGCCTTCAGTACCCGGTCGGCGTCCGCACCCATCTCCGCCGACCACAACGCGCCCGCCAGGTCCAGGATCTGCTCGGTCGTGCGCAGCCTCTCCGTCGCCGCGTTCATCAGCCATTCGGCTTCCGTCACACGTTGAGCAGAGCGCAACGCCTTGACGACCGCGGCGACTTCGTCCCCCGCGCACCCCGCCCTGGCACCCAGTAGATGATCGACGTCCTCGCTGTTGTCCGTGGCGTGGAGGGCGTCGACGAGTTCGACGATGTCCTGTGCCCTGCGCCCGGCCGCGGCCGGCAGCACGATGTCGGCGTCCTGTGTCCGCGTTCCGCCGCGCAGCAGCCACACCAGCGCCGCGACTTCCTGTGCCGGCCGCAACTGGGCGGCGAGGGAGAGCAGTTCGTCCGCCAGCGCGGTGTCCGCGGGGTCGTCGCCCTCCCGCAGCCGGGTGGCGTGGGCGATGATGGCGCGCGGTTGGTTCCGGAGCGCGGCCCTCAGTCGTTCCGGGACACGGTCCTCGGAAGTCTCACGAGTCGTCGTCCGGTCCCGCAGCCCGATGCTGTGGCGATTGCGGGCGAACGCGAGGGTCCGTCCCGCGTTGCTCAGCCGCTGTTGCGGCAACGGCCGCCCCTTGGCGCGCAGTTCGGTGTGCAGGTGCTCGTAGATCTTGCCGACTTCCAGTACGTCCCCGCCGTCCGGCGTACCGCCGTTCAGGAGCTGCACCAGTTCACCGGTGAACGCCGTGTACGGCTCCCCGGGCGGTGCCTGGGCCAGCCGGGTGGCCGCGGACGCGGTCAGCAGATAGGAACCGGCGATCCGCGCCTGCTCCGCCATCTCCACCGGCCCGCTCATGCCCCCGGTGATGGCCTGGCCGCTGTAGCAGCAGTCGAGGATCACCACCTTGTTGACGTTCCTGCCCGCGTTGAGGATCTCCCGGCGGATCTCGTCGAAGTTCACCGTGGTGTACGGGCGGTCGGGGTCGGAGGACGGCAGGGTGAGAAGCAGCCCGTCGATGTCGGGGTGGGTGAGTCCGTGGCCCGCGTAGTAGATGAGCAGGGTGTCCTCGGTACGCCGGGCGGTGTCATGGATGACGTCGAGGACCTCCGCGGCGGAGGCCGGGTCCGTCACCCGGATGCAGTGTTCCCGGGGCAGACCCCAGACGGTGGAGTCCTCCAGGAGTTCCCCCAGGGCGGTGATGTTGTTCTTCACCGCCGGGAGGTCCTCCAGCTTGTCGCTGGCGAAGGTCGATGAGCCGATGAGTACGGCGTAGGAGCCCGAGGGGTCAGCCAGTTCCATCGACACCACCCGGCTCCCGCCCCAGCACACCCGCCGCGTCCGGCGCCGACAGTGTCTCGACCAGCCGCCGCACCGTCTCCGGCGACGCGTTCTCCACCGTGATCGTCACCCCGTCCGAGGGCCGGGCGAAGGTGAACGTGGCCGCGCTGCGGCAGCGGGCGCTGCGCCAACTCGCGTACGCGAGGGCCAGGTTACCCACCGCCACGGCCTGGGTGACGATCACGTCGACGAATTCCAGACCGCCCATGCCGCCGGGCGTGGGATCGCTGTCCAGGCGGACCTCGTCCGGTCCGTCATCGTCGTCACGAAGCCAGCGGTACAGATCCTTCAGTTCGGAGCCGTCTCCGTCCGACATTCTGATCTGAAGTCGCATTCCATCCCCCGTCCACAGCGCTCGGCGTCCCGGCCGAGCACTCTCCCAGCGGGATATTTGCACACCGGACGCCGACAAGTGGGAGATACGGCTTTCTTCTGATTCTCCAGAGACCGCGGGCACCGTTCCCTTGTTCAGGTCGTGGAGCAGGATGACGCCGTCACGGTGGGTCCGGTCGAGTACCCGTTGGGTGACGGTCAGGACGACCTGCGGCGGATCCACCAGACGCACAACCCCGCGAGCCCCGCCGCCACCAGCAGGCACAAAGAGGAGAGCTGGCGGCCGGAACAGGCCCGGGACACCCGGCAGTTGGAGAAGGGCGACGAGTTGTGCTGAATCGAACCCCGCCCCGGAGCCGGTGACCGAGCTTCAACTCCCCCTGACAGCTTTGCCCTTGGGGCCGGGCGTGCCCTTGTGGCAGGGCATGGCCGCCCGCTCGTCACACTTCCCTGTACGGACCGCCCGCGCACCGGCACGAGGACTATGCTGCTGTACGGACGTCCCAGACCCCGGCGGCTCGTCGTAGCTCGACACAGATCGTTGCGGGGAGCGGATTCTTCGTCCGTCGCCCGGCGCATCCCCGGAGGGATCCGGGTGGGTCCGCCGTCCTGGAGCGCAGGCCCTCGGACCAACCCACGTTCCCTCTCCGCCGACCGTACGCCCCTGCCGGCAGCGCGCCCCGGGCGCCTGAACTCCCGTCGTCACCACGCCCGTTGCCGGATGGTCCCCCGAACCGAGGCGTCATGCACCGCACTCAGCTCACCGTCCACCGCCATGACAGAAGGAAACGGGCCCTGATCACCCTGGTCGGCGAGATCGACCTGGACTCGGCCCCGCTGGTGCGCACGGCACTGGCGCAGTGCCTGCACGACGGCATCCGTACCCTCGACAGCGACCTCGCCCTCGTCACCTTCTGCGACTGTAGCGGCCTCAACACCTTCCTCCGCGCGGCACAGCGGACCGCCGAAGCCGGCGGCACCCTGCGACTTCACCACCCGCCACCGGTACTTGGCCTGATCCTCGCTCTCACCGGCTCCGAATTCCTGCTCCTCGGCGTCCCGTTGGGGCGTCTGTCATCGCCTGTGGAGGATGTCCCGGGTCCCGTCGCTCACACCCCACCGCACCGAACGGTTCCGCTCGCCTCCCTACTCTCGGAAGACGCACGGTGACCGCCGTGACCGCCCGGCCGGGGTGGGTCCGGACATCTCCCGCGAACAGCCCAACAGCCGTACGCCCGGAGGGACTTCGGAACAGCCTCTGGACGCGGTGGCTCGAATGAGGTCCGGCAGCCGGTCGGCCCGTATCCAGGTGCTGGTCGCCGAGCAGGCGGCGCGGCGTGGCGCGCGGGCCGGTGTGGTGGACGTGTGCACCGCGGCCGTGGCCGCGCTCCCGGTCGGTGGGGCGGGGCTGTCCGCGATGTCCCGCACCTCGGCGAGCCATCCGTTGTGCAGCACCGACGACATCAGCGAGCAACTGGAGGAACTGCAACTGACGTTGGGCGAGGGCCCGTGCGTGGACGCGTTCCTGGAGGGGTCGGCGGTGCTGACGCCGGACCTCCTCACCGGTCAACTCCAGGACCGCTGGGCCGTGTTCGCGGACGCGGCCCTGGAAGTCGGGGCACGCGCGGTGTTCGCCCTCCCTCTCCAGGTCGGGGCGATCAGCCCGGGGGTCCTGGATCTGTACGCCGACGTGCCGACCGTACTGGACGCCGAACAGCTGGCCGACGCCCTCGCGTTCGCCGATCTCGCGACGCTGCTCCTGCTCGACGCGCGGATCGACGTGACAGGCGGGCCGCCCGGTCGGCAGAACCCGGCTGAACGGGACTTCGAGGACCTGGACGGATACCGCGCGGAGATCGACCAGGCCACCGGCATCCTCACCGTCCAGCTCGGCATCGGCATCGACGAGGCCTTCGTACGGCTGCGCGCGCACGCCTACATGCGGGGGCGTCGGCTCGCCGACGTGGCCTCCGATGTCGTGGCCCACCGGCTCCGTTTCTCCCCGCACGCGGAGCCGGACCGGGACGACCGGGACGACCGGGACGACCGGGACGACGAGGACACCTGACACATCGACCGCGGCCGGCGGACGTGCCGCACTTCCCGCCCCCTCCCGGCGGGACCCAGTCTCCAACGAAGGTGACACGATGAATCAGCAGCTCCTGGCCAAGACCTTCGTCGAACTGGCGGACAACCTGGTCGCCGACTTCGATCTGATCGACTTCCTGCGCCTGCTCACCGACCGTTGCGTGGGCATGCTCGGAGCCGACGCGGCGGGCGTGCTGCTCGCGGACCGCGACGGCGAACTGCGTGTGATGGCGGCCTCCGACGAACAGGTACGACTCCTGGAACTGTTCCAGCTCCAGAACGACGAGGGCCCTTGCCTGGAGTGCTTCCGCTCCGGCGTACCCGTGATCGTCGCCGATCTGACCCGGGAGGCCGAGCGCTGGCCGCGCTTCGTCACGACGGCCCACCGCATCGGTTTCACCGCCGTACAGGCGCTGCCGATGCGGCTGCGGGACGAGGTCGTCGGCGCCCTCAACCTCTTCCGGGTCGCCCCCGGTCCGTTCGACCCGGCCGGCACACTGATCGCCCAGGCCCTGGCCGACGTAGCCACCATCAGCCTGCTCCAGCAACGCTCCAGCCACCGCAGCACGATCCTCAACGAGCAGTTGCAGACCGCGCTGAACAGCCGTGTCCTGATCGAACAGGCCAAGGGCAAGCTCGCCGAGCGCCTCGGCATCGACATGGAGCGCGCCTTCACCACCCTGCGCGGCTACGCCCGCGCGCACAACCGGCGCCTGTCGGATGTGGCCCGCGCCTTCGTGGACGACTCCGAGCCCCTGCCGGGTCTGGGGTCGTGAGGCGGCTGCGGTCGGTGTCCTCACCTGCTGTTCCACGGTCCGGACGGCCGCCGCCGCTGTGGGGCGACGGCGGCCGTGGCCACGAGGATGAGAGGCCCCCCTCCACCGTTTCCTCGCGCGTGTCCTCCACAGCGGCGGGTCTGGTGCACCCCGTCCGGAACTGCCGGGAGAACGGAGCTGGAGCCGCGCACTCCGGCGATGCGGCTCCGGCCGGTCTCGATTCCGGCTCGGGGGCTGGGAGCCTGGGCGGGGAGATTCGCCGGTACCGGACATGCGTGGTCGCGGTCCCGTTCTTCCCTCCTTGGACCCTAGAGCAGACAGGGGCAAAGCGGAACAGTGCCTTACGCGGGACCCGCAGCCGGGGCGGGAGCCGGAGCCGGAGCCTGAGCGATCGGGTAGCGGTGGACAGGTGGCAGGCCGGGCAACAACCCCGGCCAGACCGTGTCGATGACATGCGCGCTCGGCGTGAACAGCGGCTGGGGCAGGGTGGGCAGGTCGGCGACCTCGTGCCACTCCCAGCGGTGGATCAACTGCGGTTCGGTGACGGTCGGTCGGCCGCTCCAGGCGGTGACTCGGACGGCACCCGTCATCCGGGGAATGCCGTGCGTGGAGTCCATCAGGAGGGCCAACAGCCGCGCACCGCCCGGGAGCGGGTCCGCCTTCAGGCCGGTCTCCTCCTCCAACTCCCGTACGCCCGCCTCCAGAAACCCCTCGCCGGCGTCGTTCTTCCCACCCGGCAACTCCCAGACTCCGCGCACCGACCAGCCCAGCAGGATCCGCCCCGCCGCATCGGTGACGACGACACCGGCACCGGTGAGGGCGTGCGGCGAGGGCCGCTTCTTGCCCGCGTACGTGGCAAGTGCGGGCGCGGGGACGGGATCACGCAGGACGACGAACGCGAGCCCGTCCGCGTCGTACCGCTCGGCCACCGCCCAGCCCGCGCACAGCACTCCGATCTCCTCGTCGTCGAGGGCGATGGAACGCCCTCGCCCTCCATCGAACACGTCCTCCGCGACAGGTGTGACGACGCAGACGACACCCCCCGGTCGCAGCCGCTCCCGCAGCCGGTTCATCACGCGGGTCCGGTCGTGGACGAAGGCCCAGCTGAGACGGAAGGTGATCAGGTCGTAGGCGGGACGCGGCAGGGCGTCGAGGCTGTCGCGCTCGATGTCGAACAGGTGGTAGTCCACCGCCGAGGCGGTGGCGGAGGGCCGGGTCTCGGCGCGGGCACGGGCGAGTGCGGCGGGCGCGAAGTCGACGGCGTCGACCTCGTACCCCAACTCGGCCAGATGGCGGGCGAGTTCACCCAGCCCGCAGCCGATGTCCAAGGCGAATCCGCCACCGCCACCGTCACCGTCGCGGGAGGGGGCGGGTGCGTGCTCGGCGAGGAGCGCGCGTTCGGAGTCACGGAGTGGGCTGAAGGTGTTGCCGTCGGCGTAGTGCGCGTCCCATGCGTCGGTCACGGGGTTCTCCTTTCGAGGCGGCGGACAGGGGCACTGCGGTCACCGGTCGTTCGACAGGGCCAGGAGTTCCGCGAACAGCCCGCCACCGTGGGCGAGTTCGTCGTACGTGCCCTGTTCGGCGATGCGGCCGTGCCGCATGACCACAACCCGGTCGGCGATCTTCGTGTTGACCAGTTGGTGGGTGACCACGATCGTCATGCGGTGGGCGGCGATCGCCTTGATCTGTTCGAGGATGGCGTGTTCTCCCCGCGCGTCCATCTGACTGGTCGGCTCGTCGAGGATCAGCAGATCAGGCTGCCGGTACAGGGCCCGCGCACACGCCAGCCGCTGCCACTGCCCACCGGACAGTTCGGTACCGCCCCACAGCTCGCGGGCGAGCAACGTGTCGAGTCCACAAGGGAGTTCCTCCACCGCGTCCCGCAGTCCTACGGCGTCCAGCGCCTCCCACACCAACATGTCGTCCCCCGTGCGGGGCTGGCCGAGGGTGACGTTGTCGCGGACGTTGAGAGGCCACTGGGCGAAATGCTGAGGCACCAGTCCCGACAACTCCCACAGCCCGTCCGGGGCGAGACCGGTGAGGTCGTGCCCGTTCCAGCTGACGGTGCCCTTGTCGGCGAGGAAGATGCCCGCGAGGAGCCGGGTCAGCGTGGACTTCCCGGAACCGTTCTCGCCGACCACGGCGAGGATCTCCCCGCGCCGCACGGTCAGCGAGACGCCGGCCACCGCCGGGATCTCCTTGCCCGGGTAGCAGTAGACCGCCTCGTCCAGCCGGATCTCCGCCACCGGCTCCCCCGGTCCCAACTCCCCTCGTTTCGGAGCGCGTTCGGCGGCGAAGGCGAGGAAGCCCTCCAGGTCGGCGAGGTAGAGGGCGGTGTGGAACATCGCGGCGCCGTAGACGACGAGCTGGCCCAGCGCGGCGAGGGTGGTCTGGACGGCGACGACCGCCGTGGCGGCGATGGCGGGTTCGACGCGTCCGGTGGCGGCCAGCCAGGCGAGCGCGGCCCAGGTCGCGATGAGGAAGACACCGCCGATCGCCGAACTGGCCAGCACGATCCGCAGCATGCGCGGCGCCACGTCCAGGACCCGGCGGTCGATGCGTTCGGAGATCGTACGGTGCCAGAACCCGAGGTAGGGGACCATGCCGTTGGCGCGGATCTCGTCCGAGAACTTGGGGCTGGTCACCCAACCCCGCATGTTCTGGCGGACGTTGCGGTCACCGATGTTGGCGTAGTGCGTCTCGTACTGGACCTTGGCGTGCAGGATCGCGCCCACGCCGGCGGGCACGACCGCGAGCAGCAACAGGGGCAGCATCAGCGGGTGCAGCACGGACAGCACCCCGCTCGCGCTGACCATCCGGACCACGGCGGCGGTGAAACGCGTCGCGTCCTGCACCATCACATGGCCCCGGATCACCCCCATCTCCGCGGCCTCCTGCCGGTCCGCGAACCCGTCCTCGGCGCGCGCGGCGGCCTCCACCCGGCACACCGCCTCGACGAGGGCACTGTCCGCCGCCGTGGTCAGCCGCGGGGTGATCCGCCCGTCCGCGTACGAGGACAACGCGCTCGCCACCCGGCCGACCGCCGCCGCGACGGCGATGACCAGCAGCGCGGGCAGCGCCTGATGCAGCCGGTCCGCCACGGGCCCGGCGGCCAGCACCGAGCGCATCGCCCGCGCGGTCGCCAGCAGCAGCACTACGGCGCTCGCGCCTACGGCCAGTTGGCAGCCGGCCAGCAGCAGCACGGCGGCCCGGTCGATGGCCCACGCCATCCGCGCGGTCTGCGCGAGCACGGAGGGCAGCCGCGCGCACAGCTTCCCGAACTCGGCCTCGGCCAGCGGGTTTTGGGCGTGCCGGCCCTCGTAGCGGATCTCGGCGGGTTGGGGTGGTGGCACGCGCGAGGCGGTTCCGGGCGGGGGTGTCGGGCCGGTCGCAGGGGACTGCGATGTCGTCCCGGGCGCCGGCGTCCGGTCTGTCGCCCCGGCGCTCATCGGGCCGCCCCGTCGGCCCGGCGGGGCGTCAACTGCCGTTCGGGCAGCCGGTGTTCGAGGTGAGTCATACGGCAGCCTCCCCCGACGGCACCCGCACCAGCCGCGCGGTCGCCCGCCGTGTGCAGGGCGGTCAGGCAGAACAGGGCGCGTTTCTCCTCGGGGATGAGTCGGCGGCCGTAGCCGGTGAAGAACGCGGTTCTCAGGCGGGGTTGTCCGGCCCAGGGTCCGCAGGCGAGGGGGACGAAGTCCTGGACGACGGGGGCGAACCGCGCACGGTCGAAGTCGATCAGCGCCAGGGGTTCCCGGGTGCCGGACCACCTCAGGGTGTGCTCGTCCAGGTCTCCGTGGATGTAGCCGAGCGGGACGCGCCCCACGGCGCGCAGTTCGGCGGCATGGGCCAGCACGAACTCCCTTTCCGCGGGCGGCATTTGGTCGCCCGCCGCGTGGACGCTCCGCTCGGCGCTGTCGGCGGTGCGCCGCAAGGCCCGCGCCGCTTCCTCGCGGGCCGCGGGGGTCGGTTTTCCGGCCTGGTGCAGTTGGGCGACGAGGGCGCCGGCCTTGCGGTGCACCGTCTCCAGTGCGGCGCCGGTCGCCCTGAGGGCGTTCAGGGGGGTACCGGGGAGGGCGGTCATGATCAGGGCGAGGTGCTGGGCCGAGGTCGCGGTGAGGCGGGGTGCGCGGCCGGGGCCGAGGTAGGACACGGCGTGCCGGTGGGCGAAGGTCTCGCGGGTGAAGGCGAGGGGGGACGCGGCGAGTTTCACGCGGAAGCGCTGTCCGCTGTCCGGCCCTGTCGTCGCGCGTCGACCGCTCTGCGGTCGCGTCGTCACCTCCCATACGCGCGGGGAGCGGTCGGCGGCGGTGTCGTCGAGGTGGGTGAGGGGGCCGATGACGGATTCGGCCCAGGCCCGGACGGGGTCCGGCAGTGTGGTCGCTCCGGTCATGCCCCCCACCTCGGTGCGCGTCGTGACGTATCCGCGTCGGCGGCGGCCGCCGCGTCAACCTCGTGCATCGCGACAGGGAACGGGAAGGTGATCGCGGGGGTGCGATGTTCGAACGCGAGCGGGACGAGGGCGGGGACGGGCACGGGATTCATGGCAACCTCCTGCGGTCGGTGCAGTGACTCGGTGCCTGAAGAACGTGCCTGATCAAGAAGCCGTCACAGGTACGGACGGGCGAACCGTCGGACGAACGTCCGAGGATGCGGGTGTGGCCCTAGGGGCCGCTGGGAGGTGCGGTCACGATCCGGTGTTCGATCGGGCGTACAGAGGGCCGTCACCTGATCGAGGGATTGCCGGACAGCACTGAACCGTCCCGGTGGCGCGGGGGATTGGCCACCGGGACGGTGAATCGGGCGGGGCTCTCAGCCGCGCGGTGCGGTCAGGCCGGGGCGCCGACGGGGAGGTCCGACGCATCGTCGGGGCGTACCTCGCCGTCCTCGTCGATGTCCGGCGGGATCGTCGACAGGGCGCTGGCGTGGAGGTCCTTCGTGCGCAGCATCGTGAAGCCGATGATCGCGGCGACGAAGCCGAGGATCGCGCTGAGGGTCATCGCTCCGTGGAAGGCGTTCATGAACGCGTCCTGTCCGGCGGCCAGTACCTTCTCGCGCAGCGGGCCCGCGGCCTGGGCGACGGCGTCGAGGCCGCCGGCGCTGATGCCGTGGGCGGCGCTCTCCGCGGTGTCGCCGCCGAGCTGCTTGCCGACGGCCGAGGAGGTGAAGTCCTTGGACACGGTGTGCTGGAAGTAGGCGCCGATGCCGGCGATGCCGACCGCGATGCCGACCTGCTGGAAGGTCTCGTTGATGCCGGACGCGACACCGGACTTGGCCGGTTCGGCGACTCCGATGGCCAGGGCGGCGCGGGCCGGGTTGAAGGCGCCCATGCCGAGGCCGGAGATGACCAGCGCCGGGACGAGCACGGTCCAGGACGAGTCGGCCTCGGTGAGGTTCAGGCAGAGGATGCCGATGGCCATGACCAGGGTCGAACCGCCGAGCAGGATCCGGAAGGGGACCTTGCCGATGAGTCCGCCGCCGAGGGCACCGGCCACGAACATCGCACCGGTCAGCGGCAGGAACCGTAGACCTGTCCCCCACGCGTCCACGTGCAGCATGTTCTCCAGGTAGCTGGTCTCGAAGAACACCGAGGGCAGGGCGCCCGCGTTGCCGATCATGGCGACGAGGGAGATGCCGACGAAGGTGGGGCTGCGGAAGAACGCCGGGTCGATCAGGGCGCGTTCGCCCAGACGGCGCTCGATGGCGACGAAGACGACCAGGAAGAGGACGCTCGCCGCATAGAGGCCGAGCGTGTTGCCGCTGGTCCAACCCTCCACCGGGCCACGGATGGTGGCGTAGACGAGGGCGCCGAGCGCGAGGCTGAAGGTGCCGAGGCCGGCCCAATCGGTGGGGTGGGCGCGCTTGTTGAGGGACTCGCGGACGCGCAGCGCGCCGATGAGGATGGCGAGCACGCCGACCGGCACGTTGATGTAGAAGATCCAGCGCCAGGACAGCGAGTTGATCAGCGAGCCGCCGATGAGCGGGCCGGTGGCCACGGCGAGACCGACGGCGGCGCCGAACGCGGTGAACGCGGTGGCCCGTTCCTTGCCGTGGAACTCATGACTGAGCATCGCGGGACCGACCGCGAACATGATGGCCGCGCCGACCCCCTGGATGGCCCGGAACCAGCTCAACTCCCCTGCTCCGTCGGCCAGTCCGCAGGCCAGGGACGCGGCGGTGAAGACGGCGAAGCCGACCTGGAAGAGCTTCTTGCGGCCGATCCGGTCGGCGAGCGAGCCCGCCGCGACCAGGAAGATCGCCAGCGTGAGGGCGTAGGCGTCGAACACCCACTGGAGGTCGGCGAAGCTGCTGCCCAGCGACTTGTGGATCTGCGGCAGCGCGATGGAGACCACGCTCAGGTCGAGCATCAGCATGAACGAGCCCAACGCCACGATCCCGAGTGTCCACCACCTAGTGGGAGATGGTGCGCGTTCTGCGGACATGCGGGGACCTTCCAATCAACAGGAACTCTGGACCTTAGGATCACTAGATGATGGAAATCTAGATGATTGGAAAGCCGGGAGTCAATGCCATCACGACCGGCGCGGCGAACACGGTCACCCGGAGTGACGATCGCCGGGCACGACAAAGCCCGCGGCGCCGGTCGGCACCACGGGCTCGGGCGAGTTCGAGGGTGTACTACGTCAACTCGCTTACGTTCTCCGTGAGTTGGCGGGCGTTCTACGTCAAGTTACGGGCTTTCTCCGTCAGTCCGAGCAGACCGACGCGGGCCAGCGGCCGGCCATCAGCGTGCCGAGCATCTTGCGCAGCACCCCGCGCTCGTCCTCCGAGAGCGCGCCGAAGAACGCCGACTCGACCTCCGTGGCCACCCGGTCCGCCGTCGCGAGCGCCTCGCGGCCGGTCTCGGTGAGGATCAGGTTGTAGCGCCGGCGGTCGGCGGGGTTGCGGCGGCGCTCCACGTGCTCGTTGCGCTCCATCTCGTCGATCACCGTCACGACCGTGGTCGGATCGAGGTTGAGCAGCCGGCTCAGGTCCTGCTGGGAGAGCTCGGGTCCGCCGGCCAGCGCGGCCAGCACGAAGAAGTAGCGGATGCGCATACCGACCGCGCCCAGCGCCTTCTCCACGTCCTCCACCAGCACCAGCCCCGCCTTGTGGAGCAGATAGCCGGGACGCTCGGCGATGAGGAAGTCCTCCCGGGGGGACACCCCGTACTGCTCCGTGCCGCCAGTGCGCACCATGAGCCGGCTCCTTCGATCGTCGCAATCTCCACCATCGAAGATACAACGTTCTACGGCCGCGGAACCCCCCGTCCGCCAGGGAAATCGCCCCGGCGGCACCCCGCCGACACGGCGTCCCGGTCGCCCCGCGGCGATCCCCGGGTCACACGGAATTCATCGGTCCGCCGCCCATGGCAACCCCCCGGACGGTTATCCCGACGCAAAATCCAACGGAATACAGTCGTCCGCATCCCGCGAAATGGAACGAGCCGTTCTCCAGAGACCATCGAGGTCAGCCACTCGGTGATCGATCACAGAATCGAACGTTCGAGAGGGAAAAGGAAACGCCGGGTGACCTGAGTCACGTGGCACCAAGTAGCGCGCCTGCTACGCTCTCGAAGCGCCTGGCCAGAACATTGCAGTCTGCGACCGGGCCGCACACGGGGAAGAACACGGGGACGAAACCGCGCTTCGCGCAACGGGGGTTTCACAATGGTTCAAGATTCCATCAGCTGTTGTATCGGACAACGCTGACGACGAGGAAACCGCGCCCATCGGCGCTGGTCAGACACTGGTGAACTGACTCTTTCGCACAGTGCTGCGCTTTTTCGGCAGCGCGTCGTGCGCTCTTTTCGCCTGCATTCTCCACCACGACGTGTATTCACGCGCAACATTCGCACGTCCACTTTCAGGTCCGTTTATCGGGCACGGCTGTGTCATCACGCCGCTGCCCTCTCAGGCATGGAATGGAAAGCTCATGAAAAGCTCAAGCAAGCAGTCTAGTACTGCCCTCGCGGAGGATCTGGAGGGCTGGCTCGGCGACCCGGAAGTGGAATCCAACGCTGTGTCGTTCGCCGGCGCGCTGGCGCTCGACGAACGGGACGAACTCCCGTCCGCCGGTATCGACCAGGTCCGCGCCTTCGGTTTCAACCGGTATTTCGTGCCCGAGCGGCTCGGCGGTGATCTCCGGGCCGCCGAGGACATCCTGATGCTGACCCGGGTGATCGCCCGCCGGGACATGAACGTCGCGGTGAGCGAGAGCACACAGGTGTGGATGATGCTCGCGTGGATCGGCGGCGACGCCGAGCAGCAGGCGAAGTACGCGGCGACGGTCCTGCGCGGCGGGGTCGTCCCGTGTCTGGCCTACTCCGAGCCGGGGCACGGCGCCGACCTGGCCGCCAACCGCTTCACGGCCGCCCCGGACGGCGATCAGTACGTCCTGTCCGGCGAGAAGTGGCCGATCAACCGGGGCCGCACCTCCACCCACGTGGTCCTGCTCGGCACCACCGGCGACGAGCACACCCCGGCCAAGCGCCAGCAGTCGATGTTCCTGGTGGACCGCTCGCAGGTGATCTCCGGCGAGGTGACCGGCGTGCCCCGCGTCCCGACCTACGGTCTGCGCGGCTGCGACATCAGCGGCGTCGCCTTCGACAACGCCCGCGTGGACGCCACGGCCCGGCTCGGCGCCGAGGGCGAGGGCCTCGAACTCGCCCTGCGCGGCCTGCTGATCACCCGCACCTTCTGCACCGGCCTCTCCCTGGGCACCGGCGACACCATGCTGCGCACCGTGGCCGGCTTCCTGTCCGACCGCATCCTCTACGACGGCCCCGCGAACGAGATCCCGTACGTCACCGAGTCCCTCGCCAACTCCTACCTGAGCCTGCTGGTCGCGGAGTGCGAGAGCCTCGTCGCGATGCGCGGACTGCACCTGTACACCGAGCAGTTCAGCATCTGGGGCAACCTCGCGAAGGTGCAGGTGGCCCGGCTGGTCGACACCAACAGCAAGGTGCTGGCGCGCACACTGGGCGCCCGGTACTTCCTGCGGGCCGCCGAACACGTGGGCACGTTCCAGAAGATGCTCCGTGACGGTGCCGTCGTCTCGGTCTTCGACGGCAGCGAGCCGGTCTGCCTGGACAGTCTCGCGCTCCAACTCCCCACGCTGGCCAAGGCACATGGGCGCGACCCGGACGAGGACTGGCGTCCGCTGTACGACCTGCGGGCCGAGCTGCCCACTTTCGAACCGCACCGGGTGAGTGTGTTCGGACGCGGCAGGGACGCCACGTTCGCCAGCCTGCCCGCGCTGATCACCCGCCTCGCCGAGCTGACGCCGTCGGCCGGCTGCGACGAGGACCGGCTGACCGCACTGCGCGGCCAAGCCGACGACCTGCGGCGGGAGTTGGACGCGCTGCTCGCCCGGGTGACCGAGATCCGGCGCTCGACGGCCGGCCGGCCCTCGGAGCCCACCACGTCCAGCAAGTCCACCGCGCCCCGGCTGATCCGGGTGGCGGAGGAACTCTGCTCCCTGCACGCGAAGGTCGCGGCCCTCGGCGTGTGGCTGTTCAACCGGGACCACCTCGACGCCTTCTTCGCCGACGGCGAGTGGCTGCTGGCCGCGCTGACCCGCCGCCAGGTCCACCAGTACGAGGTCGGCGACCTCGAACAGGCCACCGCCCGGCGGCTGTTCACCCGCATGAACACCCAGCGTGCCGACAACGAGTTCTTCTCGGTCCGCCAGGTGCGCATGGCCGAGCCCGGAGCGCGCGAGGCGGGCCGGGACGACGACCTGTCCACGACCGCCGCGTGAACGACATCCCTGACCACGACCACATACCGGCCGGAAGGTACTGACCAGCGATGACCACGACCAGCACCAAGAACCTGACACTCGACGACGTGAAGAAGGTCCTCGTCGAAGCGGTGGCCGCCGAAGCCGGCGTCGCACCCGCCGAGTTGGAGACCGACCGGCCCTTCACCGACTACGGCCTGGACTCCATGGCCGCGCTCTCCGTCGGCATGGAGATCGAGGACACCTGCGGTCTCTCCGACCCGCCGGTGGACCTCCTCTGGGACCACCCGACGGTGGACACCCTGGCCGAGGCCCTGTGGAAGCTGATGAACGCCGAGCCCGTCGCCGCCGGCGCCGCCACCTCCGCAGGGGACGGTCAGCGATGACGACGCCCCACTCGGTCAACGCCCAGCAGGCCGGCCTCTGGTTCATCCACGAGGCCGACCCGGAGTGCTCCGCGTACCACATCGTGTTCGGCGCGGAGGTCACCGCCGATCCCCAACTAGGCACCCAGGTAGGGGAGATACTCGCCGACCTGACCCGCGAGCACGACGCTCTCCGGATCGGCTTCCGCGCCGGTCCGGCGGGTCCGGAGCAGTTCGTGCGGGACGCCGTACCGCTCGACATCCGCCGTACCGACGCACGGGAGCTGGGCCCGGAGGCACTGCGCGACCTCGTCCGCACGGACACCCGCAGCCCCTTCGACCTCGCCCAACCTCCGCTGTGGCGCGTGCACTTGTACCGCACCGGCGAGCGCACCTGGGTGTTCGCCGTCGTGATGCACCACATCGCGGCCGACTTCTGGTCGCTGGCCCTGCTGCTGTCCGAGGTGCGCAGCCGGCTGGAGGGCACCCCGAACCGGTTCACGCTCGACGGCGGCGCCTTCGCCGCGTACGCCGAACGCCAACAGGCCTTCCTCGCCGGCGAGAACGCCCGCACGCTCCTCGACGCCGAGGCGAAGCGGCTGGCGGACATACCGCCCGCGCTGGATCTGTACGGCGACCGGACGCGCCCGCCCGTGCTGTCCTACGACGGCGGTTCGGCGCCGTTCGCGCTGTCCGTCACGGCGACCGAGGCGGTACGGCGGCTGGCGCGGGAGACCTCGTCGACGCCGTACACGGTGCTGCTGTCCGCGTACTTCGTACTGCTGAGCCGGTTGAGCGGTCAGTCGGAGATCGTGGTCGGCACCCCGACCTCGGGGCGGCTGCACCGGCAGTTCCGGGACGCGCTCGGCAACTTCGTGAACACCGTGGTCGTACGGGGCGAGGTGGACGAGGAGGTGACGTACCGCCAGTCGCTGGCGGCCTCGCGTGAGCGGGTGTCGGAGGCGATGCGGGCGCAGGAGCTGCCCTTCCCGTGGCTGGTACGGGAGTTGGCGCCGCCGCGCGATCCGAGCCGGACGCCGTTGTACCAGGCCGGTTTCGCCTGGGACCGGCTGCCCTTCCTCAACGACATGGACGCGTTCTTCCTGCTGGAGCCGGGCCCGGACGCCGAGTTGGCGATCGCGGGCGCGATCCTGCGGCCGTATCCGCTGCCGCAGCAGGAAGGTCAGACCGACCTCTGGGTCGAGATGGGCGCGGAGCGCGACGGCGCCTTCGCGGGGGTGCTGCGCTACAACACCGACATCTTCGGGGCGGGTACGGCACGGGAGTTGGCGGACGCGTTCGTCACCACGGTGGAGACCCTGGCCGGCCGCCCGGACGAGCCCCTGCGCGAGCTGGTGCGCGGCGACGAGCGGCAGCGGGCACGCCTCGCCGAGTGGGGTTCGGGACCCGAACGCGCCCTGCCCGCGGCCCGGTTGCCGGAGCTCTTCCGCGAGCAGGTGCGGCGGACGCCCGACGCGGTCGCGTTGGCCGCGGACGGCGAGGAGTGGAGTTACGGCCGTCTGCTCACCTCGGTCGAGGAGACGGCGGCCGCGTTGCGGGCGGCCGGGATCACCCCGGGTGACCGGGTCGCGGTGATGGTGGAACGCGGTGCGCCGCTGTTGGCCGCGCTGCTGGGGGTGCTGGAGGCCGGGGCGGCGTATGTGCCGCTCGACCCCAACCTGCCGGTGGAGCGGCTGACTTACATGGCCGAGGACTCCCGGGCCCGGCTGCTGTTGAGCCAGTCCGGTCTGCGGGAGAGCCGGCTGCCGGGGCTTCCGGTGCTGGGTCTGGACGACCTCGGGGCCGGGGTACTGCGCGGCGACGCGGGTGACGGGACGGACGGTGAAGTGGCCGCCGCGAGCGGCGACACGACGGCAGCCGCCTCCGCGGACCCGACCGCCGGTCCCTCCGACCTCGCCTACATCCTCTACACCTCGGGCTCCACCGGCCGCCCCAAGGGCGTGGCCATCCCCCACCACGCGCTGACGAACCTGCTGCTCGCGATGCGCGAGACCACCGGCTTCGGCGCCTCGGACAGTCTCCTCGCGGTCACCACGATCTCGTTCGACATCGCCGGACTGGAGCTGTATCTACCGCTGTTGACCGGCGGCCGGGTCGTCGTGTGCGACAGCGCCACCGCCGCCGACGGTGCCGCGCTCGCGGTGCGGATCCAGGAGTGCGGTGCCACCTGGATGCAGGCGACGCCCACCTCGTGGCGGATGCTGCGCGACGCCGGCTGGACGGGTGCCCCGCAGCTGAACGTGTTGTGCGGTGGGGAGGAACTCCCCCTGGATCTGGCCGAGTTCCTGTCCTCCCGGGTCGCGAGCCTGCGGAACGTCTACGGCCCGACCGAGACGACGATCTGGTCCACCGCCGGTGTGGTGGAGCCCGCGTCGGGCATCGACATCGGCGCTCCCCTCGACAACACCCAGCTGTACGTGCTGGATCCGCAGGGCCGGAGCGTGGAGCCCAGTTTCCCGGGCGAGTTGTGGATCGGCGGGGAGGGTCTGGCCGTCGGGTACTGGGACCGGCCGGAGTTGACGGAGGAGCGGTTCGTGACCGGGCTGCCGGCCGCACCGGACCAGCGGCTCTACCGCACCGGTGACCGGGCGCGCTGGAGCAGCGAGGGGCGGCTGCTGCACCACGGGCGACTGGACAACCAGGTCAAGCTGCGCGGCTACCGCATCGAACTCTCCGAGGTCGAGACGGTCCTGGAAGCGGTCGACGGCGTCTCCACAGCGGTCGTCGTGGTCCGTGACGACCGGCTTGTCGCCTATCTACTCGCGGAGAACGGCGCCGAGTTGAAGGCGTCCGAGGTCAGGTCGGCGGCCGGGGTGTCCCTCCCGCCGTACATGGTGCCCGGCATCGTGATGGTGCTGGACGAGCTGCCGCTGACGGCGAACAAGAAGATCGACCGCAATCGCCTGCCGGAGCCCGTGGTCGCCTCGGACGCCGGGTTCGAGAAGCCGCGTGACGCCACCGAGATCACCCTCGCGCGGATGTGGACGGAGATCCTGGGCCTGTCCCAGGTCGGCGTCCACGACCACTTCTTCGACGTGGGCGGGCACTCCCTGCTCGCCGTCCGGCTCAGTTCGGCGATCCGCGCCGAGTGGGACGTGGAGATCCCGATCTCGGTCATGCTCGGCCGGCAGGGCACCGTCGCCGAACTCGCCGCGATCGTCCGGTCCGGCGGCCAGGAGACCGCGCGCGGCCCGCTCGTCGTGCTGCGCGAGGGCGACCCGGAGCAGCGCCCGGTGTTCCTGTTCCACCCCTTCGGCGGGACCGTCTTCTGCTACGTCGAGCTGACCCGCCATCTCCCACCCGGCAGGCCGGTGTTGGCGATCGAGGCGCCCGGCATCCAGAACGAGGGCGAGGCCGAGATCAGCGTGGAGGCCATGGCCACCCGCTACATCGACCTGCTGAGGGAGGTGCAGCCCAACGGGCCGTACGCGCTGGGCGGTTGGTGCTTCGGCGGGGTCATCTCCTACGAGGTCGCGGGCCAACTGCGCGCGCTCGGCGAGGAGATCGAGTTCATCATCGGCATCGACAGCCGGGCACCGGTCGAGGCCAACATCCCGGAGTCCGCGGACGACTCGACGATCCTGTCCTGGTTCGCCCGCGACCTCGCCGTACCGGCCGGGAAGACCCTGGACATCCCGGCGGACGACCTGCGCGCCCTCGGCGGCGACGCCGCGTTCGACCACATCCTCCAACAGGCGGCCGCGATAGGCGTCTTGGCCGAGGACGCGGACCGCGCGACGATCCTGCGCTACTTCGAGGCCTACCTCGCCAACGGCATCGCCCTTCAGACCTACCTCCCCGAACCGGCCGACCTCGACCTGGTGCTGCTGCGCGCGGCCGACGAACAGGCCGACTACGGGCCCAAGCTCGGCTGGGAGGCCCTGATCAAGGGCGAGTTGCACGTCATCGACGTCTCCGGGGACCACAACTCGGTGATGTACCCGCCGTACGCGGAGCTGGCGGCCCGCGCGATCGCCCCCCACATGGAAGGACCCACCGATGACCAAAACTGAGCAGGTCACGGCCGAGTACGCGTTCCACCTCCCGGTACCGCCCGACGAGGCGTTCGCCCTGATCTCCGACCCCGTCCAGGACCCGGTCTGGCAGGCGGCCTGCGTGGACGTGACGCTCCTCGACGGCCCCGCACGGCCCGGCGGCCGGTACGAGATCACGTTCCAGCTGATCGGCAAGCGGATGCAGTTCACCGTGGAGATCAGCGAGTTCGAGCCCGGCCGGCGCTCCAGGTTCCACACCGTCGAGGGGCCGTTCGGCTACGTCGGCACCTACGAGTACGTGGAGCGCGAGGACGGCACCACCACCGTGCACTGGACGTTCGAGGTGGACCCCGGGGACTACTTCGGGATCATGCCGAAGTCCCTGCTGCGCAAGGTGCTCGTCAACTCGGTCAAGAAGGACTCCGGAAAGCTCGCCGCACAGCTCGGACAGGGAGCGCGCAACCGATGAAGACCCGCCAGGAAGAGAACCACAAGGTCGTCGTGACCGGCCTCGGCGAGACCACCCCGCTCGGCGGGACCGTCGCCACCACCTGGGACGCGATGCTGCGCGGCGAGAGCGGACTCGGGCTGCTGGAGGACGAGTCGTGGGCCAAGGACCTGCCGCCGCTGCTCGGCGGACGCGCAAAGGTCGACCCCGGTGCGGGACTTGAGCACCGGCAGCGCCGACGCCTCAGCCGTTCCGCCCAGTTCGCGGTGACGGCCGCGGCGGAGGCCTGGGCCGACGCGGGCCTCGACGACGGCACCACGGCCCCGAGCCGGGTGGCCGTGGTCGTCTCGGCCGCGCTGGGCGACATGACCTCGATCATCGACGGCTGGGAGACCCTCAAGACCCGGGGCTGGCGGCGCGTACCGCCCATGACCGTCCCGATGTCGATGGGCAACGGCTCGGCGGCGGCCGTAGCGCTGCTGGTCAACGCGCGCCTCGGCGTGCACGCCACCGTCAACGCCTGCTCCTCCGGGACCCAAGCCCTCGTCACAGCAGCGGAGTTGATCCGGCGCGGGGAGGCGGACGTCGTGGTCGCGGGCGGCGCGGAGGCGCCGCTGCACCCCATGGTCCTGTCCTCGTTCGCGGCCATGCGGGCACTCTCGCAGCGCTTCGACGACCCGGCGTCCGCCTGCCGTCCCTACGACGCGGACCGCGACGGCATGGTCCTGGGCGAGGGCGCCGGCATCCTCGTACTGGAATCGGAACGCCACGCACGCGAGCGCGGTGCCCGGATCTACGCCGAGTTGGCGGGAGTTGGGATCACCTCGGACGCGTACCACATGGTCCAGCCCGAGCCGAACGGCACCGGCACCGCCGCGGCCGTCCGCGCCTCGCTCGCCGACGCGGGCGTGACCCCGGCGGACGTGGCCCACTTCAACGCCAACGGCACCGCGACCGCACCCGGCGACGCGGCGGAGGCACGCGCGGTGATGACGGTGTTCGGCGACGCGGACGGAGACGCCACCCAGGGTCCGGCCGTGTCCGCGAACAAGTCGATGACCGGGCACAGCCTCGGCGCGGCCGGCGCGATCGAGTCGATCACCACCGTCCTCGCCCTCCACCACGGCCTGGTACCGCCGACCCGCAACTTCACCCGCCTCGACGAGGGCCTCTCCGTCGACGTGGTGCACGGCGGCCCGCTCAAGCTGGGCCCCGAGCAGATCGTCGCGGTCAAGAACTCGGCCGGGTTCGGCGGCCACAACGTCGCGCTCACCTTCCGCGCCGAGAAGGGCAAGTGACGTGACGTCGACTCTGGAGGCCGCAAGGGCTGTTCGCGCTACGACGGCCCCCTCCTCGGCCGCTCGCACCGGGCACCGGCACTCCTCGCTCACCGTCCGGGGCAAGGACCGGCCCGGCATCGTCGCGGCGGTCGGCGCGGTGCTCGGTGAGCACGGCGCGAACATCGTCTCCCTCGACCAGTACTCGGACAATCCGCAGGGCGGCGCGTTCTTCCAGCGCACGGTGTTCGGCCACGACCACCTCGGGGCGGCGCTGCCCGCGATCGAGGACGGACTGCGGCAACGGCTCGCCGGGGACTTCGAGTTGGAGTTCACGCTGCGGGACCTGTCGGTGCCCAAGCGGGTGGCGATCTTCGCGTCGAAGTCCGACCACTGTCTGCTGGACCTGCTGTGGCGGCACCGGCGCGGTCAGCTCCCCGTCACCGTCGCGATGGTGATCTCCAACCACCCGGACACGGCGGAGGAGGTCCGGTCGTTCGGGATCCCCTTCTTCCACGTGCCGACAACTGGCGCTGACAAGTCGGCCGCGGAGGCTGAGCAGTTGAGGCTGCTGCGGGGCAACGTCGACTTCGTCGTCCTGGCCCGCTACATGCGGATCCTGTCGGCGGACTTCATCGAGCGGCTGGACGTGCCGATCATCAACATCCACCACTCCTTCCTGCCGGCGTTCATCGGCGCGGGCCCCTACGCCAAGGCCAAGGAACGCGGCGTGAAACTCGTCGGCGCGACGGCCCACTACGTCACCGAGAACCTCGACGAGGGCCCGATCATCGAGCAGGACGTGGTCCGGGTCAGCCACGCGGACACCGCCGCCGAACTGCAACGACGCGGCGCCGACGTGGAACGGGCGGTGCTCACGCGAGCGGTGCAGTGGCACGGCGAGGACCGCGTGCTCCGCCACGGCAACCACACGATCGTCTTCGCATGAGCCGACTCGGAGATGTGGACGTGCTCGTGACCGGCCTGGGCGCCATGACCCCGCTCGGCGCGACGGCACCCGAATCATGGCAGGCGCTGCTCGACGGACGCTCCGGTGTGCGCGCCCTGCATGACGAACACGGCTCCTGGCCCGAGGAGTTACCGGTGCGGATCGCGGGCTCGGTGTCCGCCGACCCGGTCGACGTCCTCGGCCGGGTGCACGCCCGCAAGCTGGACCGCGGTGAGCAACTGGCCGTGGCGGCGGCCCGGGAGGCCTTCCAGGACGCGGGCCGGCCCCCGGTCGAACCCGAGCGGCTGGCCGTGGTCGTCGGCACCGGCATCGGGGGCGTGCTGAGCACGCTCGGCCAGAACGACGTCTACGAGCGGTCCGGCATGCGGAAGTTGTCGTCGTACGCCGTCCCGATGCTGATGCCGAACGGCCCGGCGGCCTGGGTCAGTATCGACCTCGATGCCCGGGCGGGCGCCCGTGCCCCGGTCAGCGCCTGTGCCTCGGGCGCCGAGTCCATCGCCCTGGCACTGGACCTGATCCGCCTCGGCCGCGCCGATGTCGTGGTGGCCGGGGGCACCGAGGCGAGTCTGCATCCGCTCATGGTCGCCGCGTTCGCGCAGATGAAGGCGCTCTCCCGGCAGGAGGGCGACCCGGCCGCCGTGTCCCGGCCGTTCGACGCCGACCGCTCGGGGTTCGTGATCGCCGAGGGCGCGGCCGTACTGGTCCTGGAACGCGCCGAGTTCGCCCGCGCCCGGGGTGCCCGCGTCTACGGCGCGGTGGCCGGTGCGGCCGTCACCTCCAGTGCCCGGCACATCTCGGCGTCCGACACCGAGGGGCAGGTCAGCGCGATCCAAGCGGCCCTGCGGGACGCGGAGTTGGAGCCCGCCGACATCGGCCATGTGCACGCCCACGCCACCTCGACACCGGGCGGCGACCTCGCGGAGGCCGACGCGGTGACGAAGGCGCTGGGTACGCACCCGGTGGTGACGGCGACCAAGTCGATGACGGGCCACATGCTGGGCGCGTCGGGGGCGTTCGGCGCCATGTCCGCCCTCCTCTCGCTGCGCCACGGGGTCGTCCCGGCCACCCGCAACCTCGACGCCCTCGACCCGCAGATCAACCTTGACGTGGTCAACGGCGAGAACCGCGGGGGCAGTTGGGACGCGGCACTGGCCAACTCCTTCGGCTTCGGCGGCCACAACGTCAGCCTGGTCCTGAAGCGGACGCCATGAAGCAGGAGCGAAGGAACACGGCACTGACGATCGGCGTACTGGGCACGGGCGACATCGCCGTCGCACTCGCGACGATGTTCGCCCGTGCCGGGCACGAGGTACGGACCGGCGGGCGCCACGAAGAGGTCGTGGCAGCGTCCTCGGTCGTGATCCCCGCCGTCCTCGGCGTACCGGGAGCGGTGCAGCGACTCCGGCCCTGGCGGGGCGAGTTGCGGGGGAAGATCCTGGTGGACATCACCAACCCGTTCACCGGCGGCCACGTCGACTTCGTGGGCCCCTGGGCCACCGGCGGCACTCCGGACCTGGCCGCCGCGTTCCCCGGGGCACGGCTGGTGGGCGCCTTCAAGAACGTGTGGTGGGAGGGGTTCGACGGCACCCCCGACCCGTCCGTCCCCGAAATCCACGTGATCTCCGACGACTTGGAGGCGAAACGGACGTTCCTTGGGCTGTGCGCGGGAACGCCCTTCACCTACGTCGACGGAGGCGGGCTGGACCAGGCGCGGCGGGTGGAACGGATGGCGTTGCGCGGGGTGGGGTCGGCGGGAGTGTTCGCGGAGGCACACCCCGCCGCCGTATAAGGCGGGCCGGAGGCGGGCAGTGATCATGGCGTCGTCTCAGCACTGTGAAGGGATTCACCGTGACCGTCGCGCCTCCCCCCATCCCCAGGGCCGCGGGTTCGCTGCCGCTTCTGGGCCACGCGATCCCCCTCCTCCGCGACAACCTCGGATTCGTCGCCTCCCTGCGCAGCTACGGCCCGCTCGTCGAGATCCGGCTCCAGCCCGGCCAGTCCACCATCGTCGTCAACGATCCGCCCCTGATCCGGGCCATGCTGGTCGACCTCGCCCCCACCCTCGACAAGGGCCGGTTCTTCGAGAAGATGGGCCAGTTGCTCGGCGACAGCGTCGTCACCGCGGCGGGCACCGAGCACGTGCGCAAACGGCGTCAGCTCCAACCGGCGTTCCGGCACGCCGAGATCACCCGGTACGTCGACATCATGCGCGAGCAGGTCACCGCCGCGGTGAACGGCTGGCGGTCCGGCCAGGTCCTCGACGTCCGCGAGGCCATGGTCCGGCTGTCCCTCGACATGCTGGCCGCGACCGTGTTCTCCGGCAGCATCGACGACGACGCCTTCCGCCGGCTCCGCGAGGACCTGTCGGTGGTCATGAACGGCGTCGGCGCCCGCATCATGCTGCCGGACTGGGTGGAGAGGCTCCCGCTGCCCGCCAACCGCCGCTTCACCGCGGCCCGCGACGCCGTCCGCGCGACCATCGACACGGCCGTCGCCGAACTGCGCGCCGCCGACCGGGACACCGGCGACATGCTCTCCCTGCTGCTCCGGGCAACCGACGAGGAGACCGGCCGGCCGCTCACCGCCCACCGGATCTGCTCCGAGATCCTCACCCTGGCCGTGGCCGGCACGGAGACCACCGCGTCGGTCCTGTCCTGGGTGCTGTACGAGCTCGCCCGCAACCCCGACATCGACGCCCGCGTCCAGGACGAGCTCGACACCGTCCTCGGCGACCGCCCGGTCACCTTCGAAGATTTGTCCCAACTCCCCTATCTGGCAAGGGTGATCCGCGAGACCCTACGGCTCCACCACACGGGCTGGCTGGTCACCCGCCGCACGCTCACCGCGACGCGGCTGGGCGACTGGGAGATCCCGGCCGACACCGAACTGGCGTACTGCCAGCACGCGTTGCACCGCGACCCGGCGCACTTCCCCGACCCGCTCGTCTTCGACCCCGACCGCTGGCTGGACGACGGCCGGCGGCGTTCCGCCGCTCCCGTTTCCCAGCTTCCTGATGAAACGTTCCTGCCGTTCGGTGCGGGCAAGCACAAGTGCATCGGCGACCGTTTCGCCCTGGCCGAGATCACCACCGCGATCGCCACCCTGACCCGCGCCTGGCACCTCGACCTCACCACCGACCGGGCCGTCCGCCCGGTGGCCCGCGCGACGGTCCGGCCCAGCACCCTCCGGATGACGGCCCGGCCCCGGACCCGGGCCCGCCCGACGACCATCTGACGGCCACCCGCCGACATCGTGGGGGCTCGCGCCGTACGACGCGGGCCCCACGTGCGACGACGACGGAATCCAGCCCTTTCCGGACTGGAGTAACGTGGCATTACCGAGCGCACCTCGCACGCCGTCAGCCGTTTCGGCGTCGCCCTCGGGGAACGGCAACGCCGGATCGCATCGCGTCCGGCCGGAGAAGAGCCGCCCCACATGAGCCTGATGAGTCTCGGAGTACTGCACTCCTCCCGCAAGGAGAACGAGTTCCGTCTGCCGCTGCACCCCCGCCACCTCGACCGGATCGCCCCGGACATCCGGGAACGAATCTTCCTCGAACAGGGCTACGGCGAAAGGTTCGGCATCGCCGACGACGCGCTGCGCCCCCTCGTCGGCGGACTCCGTTCCCGTGAGCGCCTGGTCGCCGAGTGCGACATCATGCTGCTGCCCAAGCCCATGCACGAGGACCTCGCCGAGCTGCGCGAGGGCCAGGTGCTGTGGGGCTGGCCGCACTGCGTGCAGGACGAGAAGACGACGCAGATCGGCATCGACCGACGGCTGACCCTGATCGCCTGGGAGGCCATGAACCACTGGACGTCCACGGGCGCCTTCAGCGTCCACGTCTTCCACAAGAACAACGAGCTCGCCGGCTACTGCTCGGTGCTGCACGCCCTCCAGCTCGGCGGGCTGACCGGGAGCTACGGCCGCCGGCTGCGCGCGGTGGTCATAAGCTTCGGCGCCACGGCACGCGGCGCGGTCACGGGCCTGGGCGCGATGGGCGTCTCCGACGTCACGGTGCTCACACAGCGCGCCGCGGCGGCCGTGGCGTCGCCGATGCCGTCGGTCGTGATGGGGCACTTCGAGGAGCAGGAGGACGACCCGACGCGCCTCCAGGCGGTCACCGGGCTCGGGCCCGTCCCGCTCGCGCAGTACCTCGCCGGGTTCGACATCGTCGTCAACTGCGTGCTCCAGGACACCGACGCGCCGCTCATGTTCGTCAACAACGAGGAACTCGCGCTGTTCCAGCCGGGGACCTTCTTCATCGACGTGGCCTGCGACGAGGGCATGGGCTTCGCCTGGGCCCGGCCGAGCGGCTTCGGCGACCCGATGTCCACGGTCGGACCGGGCTGCCACTACTACGCCGTGGACCACAGCCCGTCCCACCTGTGGAACTCCGCGACCTGGGAGATCAGCGAGGCGCTCCTGCCGTATCTGGGTACGGTCATGAGCGGCCCCGGCGCGTGGGACGACGACGTCACGGTACGGAAGGCCATCGAGATCCGGGACGGTGTCGTCCAGAACTCGAAGATCCTCTCCTTCCAGCACCGGTCGGCCGCCTACCCGCACGCCCCCGAGGCACAAAGGCCCGAAGGTCATGAGGTAAGGCGGCCTGACGGCAAGGCAGTTGGTGGTCCGGTGCCGGTCTAGTGGTCTAGCTCCGGTTGACCCCGGTGGCCACCGCGTGGCCGATGAAGAGATAGACGAGGGCGGGCAGGCCGTAGTTGACCACGGTGCGCCAGTCCGCCGAGTGGATGGTGAACAGGTTGTGCGACCAGCCCGACAGCCAGTTGGCCGCGTCGTGGACCCAGTCGACCGAGCTGTTCGCGCCGTTGGCGTTGAACAGATAGAGAGCGATCCACAGGATCAGGATCAGTGCCGCGATGTCCGCGATGACGGAGATGACCGTCCCCGCGGGGCTTCCGCCGTAGCGTCTGGACATGTTCAACGGATGGCCCGGAACGCCGAGTTGAAACCTCTCGGCGTCCGGTGCCGTCAACGGCGGGCCAGTTGGCGCTCGCCGCCGGCACCCGGCTGGTACGGCAGGCCGTAGTGCTTGAAGACGCCTTCCTCCTGCTCGGCGGGCAGTACGTCGTCCGTGCCGATCGAGGGGGCCAGCTTCACCAGCGCCTTGGGATACCCGACCTTGACGTAGTCCGGACCCACGATCGCGTGGTCCAGCGGGACGAAGACCAGCCGGTGCCGCGTGGGCAGTCCGACCCGGACCGTGGCCATGGCCGGCTCGTCGGTGGCGGTGTCCACGTACACGGCCTCCAGCACACCGATCTTGTGCGACTCCGCATCCACGACGTCACGCTCCCGCCACTCCCGGACATCGGCGATGCGAATCATGACCTTCTCCTTCGAACGGCTCGCCCACCGGTGGCGGCCCACTGCCGCCACAATCGGTCGATCTCGGCGCACATCACCACGGCTTCCCGCCCTGCCAGGTCCTATTCAGCCAGGTCGGCGCGAGAATCAGGACGCACACCGCGGGCCTCCCGGGAGCGGCACCCCGGCGTCACCGGCCGACGGACGGCCCGCCCGGAAAGTGGCGCTCGATCACCCGTGCCACCCCGTCCTCGTCGAGGGAGAGCGTGACCTGGGCGACCGCGTCCAGCACACTCGGGTGCGCGTTGGCGACGGCGTACGGCATGCCCGCCCAGGCCAGCATCGGGAGGTCGTTGGGCATGTCGCCGAAGGCCATCGTCTCGGCGGCGGTGATGCCGCGGTCGGCCGCGAACCGCCGTAGGGCATGGGCCTTGCTCACGCCCAGGGCGATGGCCTCGACCAGTCGCTCGCCGTTGGAGTGGTAGACGGTGACCAGGTCGGCCAGTGCGGGGGCGGCGAGGGCGAGCAGCTCGTCGGCGGTCAAGTGCGGGTGCCGGCCGACCAGTTTGGGCGCCGGGCGGTCCCACAGGCCGGCCTCGCCGGGACGCCGGACGGTGATGTCGTCGTCCCAGGCCCCGGCCTCGTAGAGGTCGTCGCCGTGGAGTTCGTCGGCGTACTCCACCGCGAGGCCGAGGCCCGGGATCGCCGCCCGGAGCCGACGGACGGTCTCGGCGAGGGTGCGCGGGTCGATGGCCTGCTCCGCCACGACGGTTCGGGTGCCCATGTCGTAGAGGAACGCCCCGTTGGAACAGATCGCCGTCCCGAACGCGCCGAAGGCGTCCGCGATGGGGTCCATCTGGCGAGGCGGCCGCCCGGTGGCGAACACGAACTCGGCGCCCGCGTCCCGGACTCGGGCGAAGGCCTCGACGGTGCGGGCGGAGACGGTGCCGTCCTCGCGCACGACGGTCCCGTCGAGGTCGGTGGCGACGAGCCGGGGCCGAACACCGCTGCTGGTCGTCCGCGTCATGCGTGGCTCCTCGCCGCGAGATGTTCTGCCGGGGTGGGCCGGCCGGTAACTCCCCGATGGGGGTGGGTGGTTCGCGTACGGCGACCACGGGGCCGACACGATCACCCTATGCAGGTCCGGCCCGCTCGGTAGAGTGGCCCGATCACCCGCCCGGTGGGCCGGTCGGCGTCGTCCTCGCCCAGGAGGACACGAAAGGGAGAGATGACCATCGCCCCCGCCAGCGACCCCGCACTCGTCCGCGCCCTGCTCACCGAGCAGTTCCCGCACTGGTCCCGACTCCCCCTGGTTCTCGTGGAACCCGCCGGTTCGGACCACGTCATCCACCGCCTCGGCGACACCATGTCCGTACGACTGCCCCGCAGCGACTGGGCCGACGGCGAGGCCGCCAAGGCACACACCTGGCTCCCCCTCCTCGCACCCCAACTGCCCCTGGCCGTCCCGGAACCGCTCGCGCTCGGCGCACCCGGCCGCGGCTACGCGTGGCACTGGTCCGTCACCCGCTGGCTGGACGGAACGACGGCGACCGTGGAGGGCCTCGCCGACCCCGACCTGGCCGCAGATCAACTCGCCGACTTCCTACGGACGTTGCAGCGCGTCCCCGCCGCCGGCACGCTGCGCCCCGGCCCCCACCCCGAGCTGACCCGCCCGCCGTTGGCCACCCGCGACCGCGACACCCGGGCGGCGATCGAGGCCGTGGCCGGCGTCTTCGACACCGCCGCCCTGACCGAGATCTGGGACAACGCGCTCGACGCCCCCGCCTGGGACCGCGAACCGGTCTGGTGCCACGGGGACTTCCACACGGGCAACCTGCTCACCGTCGACGGCCGTATCTCCGCCGTCATCGACTTCGGCGGGCTGAGCATGGGCGACCCCGCCTGTGATCTGGTCGTCGCCTACACCCTGTTGTCCACCACGACCCGCCCGCGCTTCCGCACCGCGCTCGGCCTGGACGACGCCACCTGGACGCGCGGCATGGGCTGGGCCATGACCACCGCCCTGAACGCGTACACGAGTTACGCGGCCACCGAACCCCGCGTCGCCCGGCAGACCACCCGCCAGCTCACCGAGGTCCTCACCGAGCACGCGGGTGTCACCCCAACAGACCGGCGGGCGCCCGCAGTTCGGAATGAAGCGGCAGCCGGACTCTGAAGGTCGCCCCCCGCCCGGGCGCCGAGTCGACCTCGACCCGACCCGCGTGCGCACCGACCAGGGAGTCGACGATGGCCAGCCCCAGCCCGGCGCCACCGGTGGCGCGCGTACGAGACGTGTCGGCACGGTAGAAGCGTTCGAAGATGTGGGCGGTCTGGGCCGGGGTGAGCCCCGGCCCCTCGTCCGCCACCTCCAGGACCGCGTCCTCGCCGAGCGTGCCCACACCGATGCGGATCGCGGTGCCGGGCGGGGTGTGGGCGACCGCGTTGCCGACGAGGTTGGTCACGACCTGGCGCAGCCGGGCCTCGTCGGCCAGGGCGGGAGCCGAGGCGGGGGCGCCGACGCCGTCCGGGCCTGTGAGGGCGACCGGGCGGGCCGCGTCCAGGGCCCGTACGTCGTGCAGGGCGTCGGCGGCGAGGGTGCGCAGGTCCGTGGGGGCCAGTTCGAGGGCCGGGCCCGGCTCGCCGGTGGTTCCCAGGCTGTGCTCGTCGAAGCGCGCCAGCAGCAGCATGTCCTCCACCAGCCGGGCGAGGCGGTCCGACTCCCGCGCGATGCGGGCCATCGTGGCGTCGATGTCCTCCCGGTCGGAGACCGCGCCCATGCGGTGCAGATCCGTGAGGCCCTTGATGCCGGCCAGCGGGGTGCGCAGCTCGTGGCTGGCGTCGGCGACGAAGCGGGTCATCCGCGCCTCGGACTCGGCACGCGCGGCGAACGCGGTCTCCACCTGGGCGAGCATGCCGTTCAGGGCGGTGGCGAGACGGCCCATCTCCGTGTGCGGGCCCGCCAGTTCGGGGACGCGGCGGGACAGGTCACCGGCCGCGATCTCGGCCGCCGTCTGCTCGATACGGGTCAGCGGGCGCAGCCCGGAACGCACCGCGAACCACCCGGCAAGACCCAGGACGACGAGCAGCCCGAGCCCGGTGGTCTCGTAGATGTGCCACATCCGGTCCACCGTGCCGTCCACCTGGCTCATCGACGCCGACACGACCACGCTGCCGCCCGCACCACCGCCCGCCAGCGTGGCACGGGGCACCCGGGGCACGACGATCGACCGCCACCGGGCGTCACCCGAAGTACCGGCCACGGTGAACGGCTTGCCCGCGCGGGCGGTGACGGCGGGCGCGTCCAGCCTGGGCAGGTCCGGCCCCGACGCGTCCTCGGTGCGTTTCGGACCGGCGAGCGAGTCGATGCTGCTCTCGACGGCGCCGTCCTCGTCCACGTACGTGATGACGGGGTTGCCCAGCACCTCCGTGCTGAAGTCGGTGAGACCGGCCGGCGGTCTCCCGTCGGCCCCGGTCTTCGCCACGGTCGGCGGGAGCAGGGCGAACACCTTGGCGGAGGCCCGGAGTTGGGCATCCACGCGGTCCACCATGTACGCGCGCAGGGCGTTCCCGGTGACCAGGCTGAACGCGGTGAACCCGGCCGTCAGCAGCACCACGGCAATGAGCAGCACCCGGCTCCGCAGCGAGGCCCGCGCCCAAAGGACGCGCGGCCGGAAGGAGTTGGTGCTCATGCCCGCGGCCCGCGCAGGACGTACCCGACTCCGTGCACCGTGTGGATCAGCTTCGGCCCGCCGTTGTCCAGCTTCCGGCGCAGATAGCTGATGTACGTGTCGACGATGCCGGTGTCGCCGCCGAAGTCGTACTCCCACACCCGCCCGAGGATCTGCGCCTTGCCGACCGTGCGCCCGGCGTTGGTCATCAGGTAGTGCAGCAGCCGGAATTCGGTCGGTGAGAGCCGTATCGGCTCGCCCGCGCGGGTCGTCTGGACGCCCTCCGGGTCGAGTTCGAGGTCGGCGACCCGCAGCAGCGCCGAGGGGTCGCCGCTCGTGCGGCGCAGCACCGCGCCGATCCGGGCGATCAGTTCCTGGAGGTCGAAGGGCTTGGTGACGTAGTCGTCGCCGCCCAGGAGCAGCCCCTCGATCTTGTCCTGGGTGGCGTCGCGGGCGGTGAGGAACACGACCGGGATGTGCCCCGCGCGCGAGTCCGCACCCCGCTGCTCGCGCAGCCGCCGGATCACCTCGAAGCCGTCCATGTCGGGCAGCATCACGTCCAGCAGGACCAGATCAGGCGACACGTCACGGGCCCCGTCCAGCGCCTCCTGCCCGGTGGCCGCCGAGGCGACCGTGAAACCGGCGTGCCGCAGCGCCGCGCACAGCAGCTCCCGTACGGTCGGTTCGTCGTCGACGACCAGCAGGTTCACGTCCGTCGTGGTGGGCCGGGACAGGTGCGGTCCCGCCCGCTCAATGGTCGCCAAGGGGTGCCTCCAGGGGGCCGGGACCGGTTCCCGGCGCCGGGGTGTGCGAGGACGCGGCCGACGGGGACTTGCGCGCGAGGATACGGCGGGGGGACGTCATTCCTCCGTAAAGGTCCGCTGTGCGCAGCAGGCTGCCCAGGAATCCGGCCACGCCTCCGGCGAGCAGCCCGAACACCACCGTCCACAGCACGCTGCCGCTCAGCTCGGCCCGCGTGCCGCCCATCTCACTGCCGAACATGCTGACGCCGAAGTTCCCGGACGCCCCGGCCAGCCAGGCCGCCGAGCCCAGGACGACCGCCGTGACGAGGCCGAACCGCTCGGCCATCCCGAGGTGCCGGGCCAGCGGGCCGTCGTAGCGGTGCAGCGGGCGGGTGTGCGCCGGGACCGTGTTCCGGGCGGCCGCATAAGCGCAGGTCAGCAGGATGACGGCGGTCACCGCGAGCGCCGCGGGCCACAGCGGCCAGCCTCCGGCCGACAGACTCCCGAGGTGTTCGGTACGGTCCGTCCGCTGCGCGGCGGCGGTCTGCTGTCCGCCGCCCAGGGCGCCCATCAGCGAGGCGAGCGGATTGCCGCCCTGGCTCTGCACGGGGTGCGTCGCGGCCGTCCACGGCGCGCCCACGCCCAGCGTCAACAGGACGGCCAGCGCGTTCGGCGCCGCCAGCAGCACCCCACCGGCCACCGTCCCGACCCGCCCACCGGTCACCGCTCCCACGAACGTCAACAGCGCCGTCGGTACGGCGACCAGGACCAGGAGCGCGCGCAGGACGGCCGAGAGACTCGGCGCCCACCCGGGCCGCACCCGGTCCACCGCGCCGCCCAACGGCACCCGCACCCGCCGGCCGACCAGGCACCCCAGCGCGAGCACCACGGCCACCCACACCAGCGCGCCGAACGCGGTCGCGCCGACATGGACGTCGTACGACATCGTCGTGTCCTGCGCCGAAGCGCTGCCGCCACCACCGCCGAACATTCCGCCCAGCGCGCCCGTCGCGCCACTGCCGGCACCGCTCGTCCCGGCGCTCTGCCCTCCACCGCCGAGCCCCTTGCTCATCGCCGACGCGGGCATGCTGAACGTCCCGTGCGCGAGGGTGGCGACGAGCACGAAGGCGACCAGCGCCGCCGCTCCGGCACCTGCGGCCCGGGCGCCCAACTCACTTGCGGTGACCGGCCGTTGCCGCAGTCGCCGCGAGAACACCAGCCACAGCACCACGGACCCGGCCAGCGTCACCCCGAGCGGCATGACCGAGGCCGCCCCGCTCATCGACGGGCTCATCCCGCCCCCGCCGAAGAGCCCGGACAGCATCGAACCCAGCGATCCCGAACCGCCAGTGTTCGCGCCGGAGTTGACCGACCCGGCACTCACCGATCCGCCAACCGCCATGGCGGTCAAGGCCATTGCCATCGTGCCCGGCGATCCCACCGAACCCGCCCCCAGCAGCCACAGCGCGAGCCACGCCACGGCGGCCATCGCGACGAGCCCGCACAGCGCGGCCGCCGCCCCTTCGAGGGCGCTCGCTCCCAGGCCGTCCGGCAGGGCCACCGAGGCAGGACGGGAAACAGGGCGGGACCTTGCGGTCGTAGAGGCAGAGGCAGGCATCGCGGGAACCCTCCGGAGCGTTTCGGGGACGTCGTCCGCACAAGGTGGCGTACGCGATTGCCGGGTTCCGGAGAGGTTCTGGGAGGTTTCTGAGAGTCGGCGCGGAACGGGCGCAGGTCACCGGCGCGGGGCGGCGCACGGCCGACCGGGTTCCCAGGAAGTTCCCAGACGCGCCGCAGTTCCGCCAGTCCGTCGGCCGTGCGGAAGGGCGCGGCCACGTCGTCCTGGGCCTGCCACTCGCCGTAGGCGTTGGTCTCGTGCAGGAAGAACGGGGCCATCCGCTCCCCGCCCTCGTCGGGATCCTCGGCGAGGGCCACCACCTGGTTCGGCCCGATCGGGCTGGGCCCGGGGTCGGGGCGGCCCAACTCACCGACCTCGTCGCGGTAGTACTCCCACACCTCGGGCACGGAGGGGACGAACCCGTCGGCGATCCAGGCGGCCCGGCGCGCCGGCGTGACGCGCACCGTACGGCCCCGGTAGCTGAACGGCTCCCCCGCGAAAGCCGACTTGAGGGTGGTCACCACCTCGGTGACCCGCTTGGCCCGCTCCTTCATCGGCACGTCGAACATGGCGAACTCCTCGCGCACATACCCGCCCGCGACGATCAGGTCGACGCGCCCCCGGCTGATGTTGTCGAGGACCGCCAACTCCTCGGCGAGGCGCAGCGGATCACGGACCAGGCGGGTCCAACGGGTCCAACGGGTCCGACAGGTAAGACAGGTAAGAAGCGGGCCCTGCGGAAGCCGAAGTTCCCCCAGGGGCTACCGGGCAGTAACCGCTTCCCCCTACGCTGCTGCCGCCAACAAGGCTCCAACGAGGCCACGGTGAAGGGGACTTGACCCATGAAGGCGATAAGACGGCTGGCCGCGCTGCTCGGCGCGACGGCCCTGCTGCTGACGGGGGCCGCGGGCAACGCCCATGCGGCGGCGGCGAAGTTCTCCGAGACGACGACGATCGGGACGCACAACGCGTACGAGAAGGACAAGTACACGTACTGGGCGCAGGCGTTGGACTCCGGGGCCTCACTGCTCGAACTGGACGTCTACGTCGACAGTTTGAGCAAGCGGTGGCGCGTCAGCCACAGCGACCTGCTCTCCAACGACAACAACTGCGAGTACGCGAGCACCCCCGCCGATCTGTACAGCAAGGACCGCAACCAGGACCTCGGCAGCTGCCTCGACAACATGGCCGCCTGGAACACCCTGCACCCGGACCACGCGCCCATCATCATCAAGGTGGAGATGAAGGTGGGCTTCAACCAGACCATCGGCCTCGGCCCGACCGCGTTCGACACCCTGGTCTCACAGAAGCTCGGCAGCAGCGTCTACAAGCCCTCCGACCTGCTCGGCTCCTCGTACTCCACGCTCGACGCGGCGGCGAAGGCGAACGCGTGGCCGTCCCGCGACGACCTCAAGGGCAAGTTCATCTTCGAACTGATCCCCGGCACGGTCGAGCAGTCCAACCCGTTCGACAGCTACTGGACGGACCAGGAGTACGGCGACCATCTGCGCGACCTGTACGCGGCCGGCACGATCGCGCAGGCGCAGGCCTTCCCGGCGGTGCTGGGCGCGGCGAACGGCGACCCCAGGGCGAGCCGTTGGACGTCGGACACCTCGATCCGCCCGTGGTTCATCTTCTTCGACGGTGACGCGGCGACCTACGTCAACAACGGCTACGACACGTCGTTCTACTCCACGAACCACTACATCCTGATCATGACGGACGCGTACGCGGTGGCCCCGGCGATCTCCTCGACCGCCCCCACGGACGCGGAAGTCGCCGCCAAACTGGCACTACTGGCAGCGGATCACGCAAGCGTGATCACTTCTGACTGGTCGTCGAAGTCGGCGTCGGTCCTGTCGTCGGTGGCCACCAGAACCTGAGGTTCCGGATCCTGGGGACGGGGCACAAGTCCCCCATGTTGCATGGCATCGACGTAAGCGCGTTCCAGTCCACCGCGTACGACACGGACGGCTCCTCCTTCGTCTTCATCAAGGCGACGGAGGGCCGCTCGTACGTCAACCCGAGACTCACCGCGCAGACGAAGACGGGCCGTGACGCGGGACTGGTCGTCGGTTTCTACCACTTCCTCTGGCCGGGCGACATCACGGCCCAGGCGGAGTACTTCGTCAGCAAGGCCCCCGAAAAGGCAGGCGACTTGCTGGCCGTCGACTGGGAGACCACGGGCGACGGCACCCACGCCACGAACGCGGAGAAGGACAGCTTCATCCGCAAGGTGAAGGCCCTCCGCCCGAACAACCGGGTCCTCCTCTACTGCAACCGCAGCTTCTGGCTGACCCTCGACAAGACCTCCTACGCGGGCGACGGCCTGTGGATCGCCGACTACACGACAGCCGGCAAGCCCCGCATCAAGGCGGACTGGACCTTCCACCAGTACACGTCCGACCCCCACGACAAGGACGTCGCCGACTTCACGGCCAAGGCGTCCTTGCAGACGTGGGCGAAGGACGCCTGATGGCCGTGCGAGCCGTCGGGTGAGCAGTGGTGCGAGCCGTCGAGTGAGCGGTCGGGTGAGCCGGCCCCTCAGCCCTTGAAGTCCCCGGTCCGCTCCGGCGAAGCCTCCGCCAGCCCCTTCACGATCCCGTCGACACCCTCCCGCAGCCCGTACACCGGCGTCTCCGGCTGCTGCCGCCAGGACTCGTCGAGGCTGCCCGCGTCCACCGTGTCGAAGCCGAGGTCGTTGATCAGGGCGCGGACCACACGCTTCGCCGCCTCGTCGTCGCCGGCCACCGGGAGGGCGAGGCGGTCGGGGGCGCCGGCCGGGCGGGGGCGGTCCAGGATGTCCTGGGCGTAGGTGCCGTTGAAGGCCTTGATCACGGTGTGGCCGATCTGCCGCGCGGTCCAGCGGCTCTCGGTGAGGCCCTCGTCGAGGATCGCGGCGATCCGGCCGTCACGCGCGGGGTAGTAGTTCCCGGTGTCGATGACCGCGACGTTCTCCGCCGCGCCGTCGAGGAAGCCCTTGGGCAGGCTCGGGACCGCCTTCAAGGGGACGGTGACCACGACGACCTCGGCCCCGTTCGCCGCCTCCTCGACCGGTACGGGGGTCGCCCCCGTCTCCTCGGCCAGCGCGGTGAGCGTCTGCGGGCCGCGCGAGTTGGCGACGGAGACGTCGTGGCCGAGTGCGGTGAGCCGCCGCGTGAGGTTGCCGCCGATGTTGCCCGCGCCGATGATGCCGATCTTCATGACAGACCCTTCGCCGATCCCGAATTCATGCACGCGCATGCTTCTGGATGGCCACAACCCCGGGCGGCCATCGCCTATTCCGAGTCCTCCGCCAGACGAGTGACAAGTACACGAGCGACAGGCAACGGCGACGGCGAACGACGGACAAACGGCCGACCGCCCCGGAACCTGCTCCCCGAACGGATCCTCCGACTCCGCCCGAAGCACCTCCGCCGCCGTCTCCCACCACCTGGAGGAACTGCCCGTCGGCACCACCCACGCCCTGCTCCTGCGCGACGGCCGCCCCCTCGCACAGGGCCCGGCGGCCGACGTGCTCACCAGTGACCAGGTCGGCAAGTGCTTCGGCCTGCCGCTGGTCCTGGAGCGGCACGAGGACCGCTGGAGCGTACGGATCAGACGCGGCTACCGGACATGACCCGCCGGACATGACGGAAGGGGCGCCCGTCCACGGTAGGACGGGCGCCCCTTCCGGCCGGTCGGGTCACTTGTTCAGGTGGGCCCAGAACTCGTCGAACGACAGGACCTTGTCCCCATTGAGGTCCCGGCTCTTGATGATGGCCTCGGCGACCGTCTCGGTGACGTTCCAGTCGCCTCCCTGAGCCAGGGCGGTCTTGAACTCGGCCGCGGTGATGAAGCCGTCACCGTCCGTGTCGATCCGCTGGAAATGCTTGCGTGCTTCCTCGATGTCCGCCACCGGATCCGCCCCTTCGTAACGCTTTACTGCCTGTTGACGGACGTCAGACTAACCGGCCGCGCGAGCCCGCAGCGCGGCGACCACCCACGCGAACTCCGGCCGGTGCGCCGCCGCGGGCTCCCCGCCCTTCACCGTGGCCAGCAACTCCCGGTACCGGGCGAGCCGTTCGTTGGACGCCGACTCCATCCGTTCGAGTACGACGGCCGGGTCGCCGCCGTCGCCCAGCACCTCCCGCAGGATCACCTCCGCCTCCGGCGACTCGGGGGCGATCCCCCGCTGCCTGGCCTCCGCACCCAGCTGCACCAGCCGCATGGGGAACCAGGTGGACCGCCCGCGGACGGCGGCGCGCTCCTGGTCCGAGGCATTGAACTCGACGGCCTTGCGCATCTGCGCGCGGAACTCCGGGTCCTGCACCATCTCCGCCAACTCCACCCAGGCGTCGACCTGTTCGGGGGTCGGGTCGTCCGGCAGGTCCACCGCGATGGAGCGCATCCGCTCCTTGATGCACGGATCAACGGCGTCGAGGTCGTGGAACAGTTCCTCCACGAACTCCTCCATGATCCGCCTGCGTTCGGCCGCCGACAGCCGTGCCAGCTTGTTCATCAACGTCATCTCCTCCGCGGTCGAGCCGCGTCTCGCGACGGTCGACAGCACCGCACGGGTCACCCGCAGCGAACGGATCTGCGCGTCCAGCGCCACGACATGCGCGGCGGCCACCTCGGCGACCGTCTTCTCACCGGCCAGCACCTTGCGCACGTCGTCCAGACCGAGGCCCAACTCGCGCAGGGTACGGATCAGTTCGAGGCGGGCGGCGCACTCGGCGTCGTAGAGCCGATAGCCGCCCGCGGAGCGGGTGACCGGGGTGAGGACGCCCTCGTCGGACCAGTAGCGGATGGTGCGCACGGTCAGTCCGGTGGACCTGGCCAGTTCCCCGATGGTGAGGAGTCCGGTGCCGTCGTCGATCATGTCTGGAGTGTGGGCCTTCCAGTGGGTGGAGACTCAAGCGGCGCGAGGAGCTTGGTGATGGAGACTCTCAGGGACATTCTCGACGCGGTGGCCCGGGACGACCTCCCGCCGGCGGACGGCCGCGTGACCGTCGTACCGCAGACGTCCGAACGGGACGCGGGAGTGCTCGCCTTCACCGCGCACGCGGTCGTCTTCCTCGACGAGGATCCGCGGTGGGTCCACGACACCCTCGCCGCCGTGCCGTGCGACGCGCTCGCGGCGCCGATGAACCCGTATTTCCTGATGGCCCTGCTGGAGCGGACGGGCCGCAGGGCGGAGACGATCGACGCGATGCTCGTGGGTTCCCCGCTGCCGGGCCAACCCCCGCTCCCCCTGCGGGAGATCACGGACGGCGACCATCCACGGATCGTGTACGCCCGCGGCCGCCGCGACGACGTGCGCGCCTGGACGACGGACGGCGGTGTGCTGGTGCTGGGCCGCGGGGTCGGGGGCCGCCTTGAGGTCTCCGTGGAGATCGACGAGGACGTACGACACCGGGGGCTGGGGCGCGCGCTGGTGGCCGCCGCCCGGCACCTCACCACCGAGCCGCTGTGGGCGCAGGTCGCGCCGGGGAACGCCCGCAGCATGCGGGCGTTCCTGGCGGCGGGCTACCGCCCGGTGGGGTCGGAGGCGGTGCTGCTCAGCGCCCGATAGGCCGTACTTGTACCGGATGAAACGCGGCGGGTCTCAGCGGAAGATGCCGGTGTGGCCCAGCGAGTAGCGCCCCGGCTGCGGGTACACCGCGAGACCGTGCGGCCCCCCGCCGACCTTGATGCGGGCGAGCTGGGTGCCGGTGCGGGTGTCGATGGCGTAGACCTCGGAGTTGTAGCGGCCGGACAGCCACAGGACCTTGCCGTCGGCCGAGACGCCGCCCATGTCGGGGCTGCCGCCGTTCGGGAGGTGCCATTTCTTCGTCAGCTTGTTCTTCGTGAAGTCGAAGATGGAGATGGTGCCTTCGCCCCGGTTGGAGATGTACATCTCGCGCGAGTCCCGGCTGATGTACAGGCCGTGGCAGCCCTTGCCGGTGGGCAGGAAGTCCGGCTTGGCGAAGGTGTCGCCGTCCAGGACCCACATGCCGTTGGCCATCATGTCGGCGATGTAGAACTTCCTGCCGTCCGGCGAGATCTTGACGTCCTGCGGCATCGAGCCGTGGAACGGGAGCTTCTGCTGACCGATGACCTTCATCTTCTCGGTGTCGACCTTGAGCAGTTCGCCGCTGAACTCGCAGGAGACGACGAAGTACCGCCCGTCCGGGGAGAAGTCGGCGTGGTTGACGCCGTAGCAGCTGACCGGCACGGCCTTCACGGTCTTCATCGTGTGCGCGTCCCGGAACACCAACTGCCGGTCCAGCGAGGCCATGACGATCGCGTACTTCCCGTTGGGCGTGAAGTACAGGTTGTACGGGTCGTGCACGTCGACGGGCTTGCCGGCCCTGCCCGTTCGCGGGTCGATCGGGGTGAGGGTGTTGCCCCGGTCGTTGTTGACCCACAGCGTCTTCAAGTCCCAGGAAGGGACGACGTGTTGGGGCTGCGCGCCGACCGGGATGGTCTCGACGACCTTGTACGTCCTCGGGTCGATCACCGAGACCGTGTTGGCGTTGGTGTTGGGGACGTAGACCCGGGACGGGAAGTCCCGTACCACCGGGGAGAGTTGGTTGGGCCGGTCGGCCGCGTACACGTCGGCCGGGTCGAGCACCGGCGGCATACCGGGCAGCGCCCGCGCGACCTGCGCCTTCTTCTCCTGCTGCGGCGGCGGCGCGGCCTGGGTGCCGAGGGCCTCGTCGGCGTGGTCCTGCGATCCGCAGCCGGCGAGGGCGGCCAGCGCGGCGAGCGCGGCGCCGCCGACCAGGACGCGGGCGGCGCGGGTGAGGGGGATGTGTCGCATCAGCTCAGCAGCTCCGTGGTCGTCACCGCGCGCAGTCCGCGGCGGTCGAGTTCTTCCAGTACGGCGGGGAGCGCGGCGACCGTGTCGGCGTACCCGAAGTGCATGCTGACGACCGACCCGTCGCGGACCTCGGCGCGCACCTTGCGGGTGACGGCGGGGGCGCCGGGCGCGGTGAAGTCGAGGGAGTCGACGTCGTAGGACAGCACGTGCGGGTAGCCCACGCGGTGGGCCAGGCGCTGGACGAGCGGGGACGCGGCCGGGGCGCGCGAGGGCCTGAACCAGGTGCCGATCGAGCCGGTGAGCCGCTTGAGGCGGTCGGCACAGCCGGTGATCTCGGCCAGCGCGTCGGCCTCGGACAGGGTGTTGACGGCGATGTGCCGCTGGGTGTGGTTGCCGAGGTCGTGGCCGCCGTCGAGGATGCGGCGGGCCATCCCGGGGTGGGTGTCGAGCCAGGTCCCGACGGCGAGGACGGTGACGCGGGCGCCGTGTCTCTCGGCCTCGGTGAGGAGCGCGGTGGCGATCTCGGGGTCGCCCTGGCCGTGGAAGGTGAGCGCGATCCTGGGGTGGTCGCGGGGTCCGTGGGTGATCTGCGCGGGCTGGTGGGGGAAGGCGCGGGGGGCGGGGGCGGTGAGCGGCGTCGCCTTGGCGGCGGGGGCCGGTCCGCTGGCGGGGGCGGCGGGGGATGCGGTGGAGCCGGTCGTGGCACATCCGGCGGCGAGAGCGCCCCCGGCGACGAGCCCGGCACCCGCACGCAACGCCGTACGGCGGTCGGTCGTGGTCACCCGCCCCATTTAAGGGGCGCCGAGTAAGAAACCGGGGCATTAACCCGTTCGGGGGACCCACACGGGTCGCGCCTGGAACGAGGGTTCACAACAGCACCCGAAGGGGCGCGGGGCTGTGTCGATTTGCGGCTCCGCCGCGTGGGCGCGACCAGCCACGACGGCGCCGCGGAAAACCGACAACCTACCGCGGCGTCACAACAGCCCGCTCAGCGATCAGAGACCCGCATCTCGAACCACGTCGTCTTCCCACGCGGCAGCAGATCGACGCCCCACCGATCGGAGAGCTTGTCGACGAGGAACAGCCCCCGTCCACTCAGGTCCATCTCCTGTACCGGCATCAGACACGGCAACCCACGCGAGGGATCCCGAACCTCGACCCGGATCCAGCCCCGCCGCCGCTTCATCCGCAGCCCGAACACCCGGGCGCCGGTGTGCCGTACGGCATTTCCGACGAGCTCCGAGACAAGTAAGACGGCATCCTCGGTCAGTTTCGGACTGAGCCCCCAGTGCCGCAGAACGACGATCTGGGTGAGCCGGCGGGCCGTCGCGGCGGACTCCGGACGGGACGGGAGCGGAACTTCCGCCTCCGTCGGATTGCCGAACAACTCGATCGCCTTGAGCGCCCGCTCGTCCTCGACCGCAGGCGACCAGCGCGCCGCGGTCGCACGGCCTTGTCCCCGCGGCTGTCCGATACCTTCCAGCCCCGCCATGCGTCCATCATGGCGGCCCCGAACGGGCTCCGGGGCGGTTCCGGAGGAATACGCCCCCCGGAAGCCCCCGTTCCGCGACATCCGATTGGCATGTGCCAATGGCATTGCAGGGCTTGTCACAGCCCCTCCGACCTGCGGTGAAGGCTCTGTTGGAGGCAATCGCCAGGCTCCCTCGACAAGGCAGGCTTAAGGTCACGTTAAGGTTCCCATAAACCGCCTCACCGAGGGACCCGTATGAGACATCACGTCAATTGCAAGTGGTTGAGCGGTATTTGACGGTCCAGTACACCCGGGTTGACGGTCCGGTTCAGAGGAACTTCGCCTTGCCAGGGCCCTCTTCGACGAAGCTCCGCATCCCCCGCTCACGGTCCTCGGTCGCGAACAGCCCCGCGAACCACGTGCGTTCGACCGCGAGCCCGGTCTCGATGTCCGTCTCCAACCCCGTGTCGATCGCTTCCTTCGCCGCACGCAACGCGATCGCCGGACCCTGCGCCAACTTCGCCGCCCACGCATGCGCTTCGGTGAACACCTCGGCGGCGGGGGCGAGTCGGTCGACGAGCCCCAGCGCCAACGCCTCGTCCGCCCTGACCATCCGACCCGTGAAGATCAGGTCCTTCGCCTTCGACGGACCGATCAGCCGCGCCAGCCGCTGCGTGCCGCCCGCACCCGGAATCAGCCCCAGCAGAATCTCCGGCTGCCCCAACTTCGCGTTGTCCGCCGCGATCCGGAAGTCCGCGCACAACGCCAACTCACAACCCCCACCCAGCGCATAGCCCGTGATCGCAGCCACCACCGGCTTCGGAATACGGGCCACCGCCGTGAACGACTCCTGCAACGCCCGCGACCGTACGACCATCGCCGCATGGTCCATACGCTGCATCTCCTTGATGTCCGCGCCGGCCGCGAACACCTTCTCCCCGCCGTAGACCACCACAGCGCGCACGTCATCACGACGGCTCGCCTCCTCGGCGAGTTCCTTGAGGCGGTCCTGGGTGGCGACGTCCAGCGCGTTCATGGGCGGGCGGTCGAGGCGGATGGTGCCGACGCCCTCGGCGACTTCGAGATTCACGGTCATGAGGGCAGGTTAACGCGCGCTAACGACAACGGGCCCGGTGCTGTGTGTCACAGCACCGGGCCCGTACATCAACTAATGACTGCCGACAACGACCGCCGACCGGAGGCTTACGCCTTCCACTTGGCCCACGACATGTTCCAGCCGTTGAGCCCGTTGTCCGGCGCCACGGTCGCGTCGTTGGAGTGCTTGACGACGACCACGTCACCGATCATCGAGTGGTTGTAGAACCAGGCGGCCGGAACGCTGCCGCTGTAACCGCCCTTGACGTCCTGGAGACCGACGCAGCCGTGGCTGGCGTTGTAGTTGCCGAAGGCGCCGCCGCCCCAGTAGTTGCCGTGGATGAAGGTGCCGGAGGTGGTGAGGCGGATGGCGTGCGGGACGTCCTTGATGTCGTACTCGCCGCCGTAGCCGACCGTTTCACCGTTCATCCGGGTCACTTCGAGCTTCTGGCTCATGACCATCTGGCCGTTCCACGTGTCGTAGCCGGGCTTGCCGGTGGTGACCGGGATGGTCCTGATGGTCTTGCCGTCCTGGGTGACCTTCATGGTGTGCTTCTTGGCGTCGACCACGGAGACCTGGTTGCGGCCGATGGTGAAGGAGACCGTCTTGGACTGCTTGCCGTAGACGCCCGAACGGCCTTCGACGCCGTCGAGGTTGAGCTTGACGGTGACCTTGGTGCCGGACTTCCAGTAGTTCTCGGGGCGGAAGTCGAGGCGGTCGTTGCCGAACCAGTGACCCTCGACGTCGACGGCCGGCACGGTCGTGATGGTGATGGCCTTCTTCACGTCGTCGGGGTGCGTGATGCCCCGGGTGAAGTTGACCGAGAACGGCATCCCGACGCCGACCGTGGAGCCGTCCTCCGGGGTGAAGTCACCGATGAAGGTGTTCTTCGGGGTCAGCGTGGTGAAGCTGGAGTCCTCGGCGGCGACCCGGCCGTCGGAGTCCTTGGCGACCGCGTGCACGGTGTACTTGGTGGAGGCCGCGAGATGCGTCGCCGGCGTCCAGCTCGCGCCGCCGCCGGTGATCGCGCCGGAGACCTTGGCGCCGTCGGAGTCCTTGACCTCGACCTCGGTCAACTTGCCCTTCGCGGCGCTGATCTTGAGGGCGCCGCTGGTGTCGACGGACTTCGAGCCGTTCTTGGGGGCGATGGTGACGACCGCCTGCGACTGCTTGGTCTCGGCCGTGTCCGACCCCTTGGCCTTGCTGTCGCTGGAGCCGGACCCGGAGTCGGAACCGCCGCCGCCCCCGCACGCGGTGACGGCGAGCAGCAGTACGCCGAGGATCAACGCCAGCAGCCCCTTGTTCCTCCGGCCGCGCGCGTCCCCCGACGCCCCCGATATCGGTCGCACGTTCAAGACTTTCTCCCCTCGCCGGGCCTGGTCCGGCCCGCACACCCCAGCGCATCTGACGTGCGCATCCGCGCATATTAACCGCCAGGTTTTGAGCTTCATGTCAGGCGAATGTCACCATTCGGTCGCAACTTCAACTGCCGCCTGACACAGGCTCCCCGCCCCGTCTCCGATCACGTGCGGGCACCGCTCGCTCGAAGGCTCCGGTCACTTGAGGGCACTGCCCGCCTTCCACTCCTTCCAACCCATGTTCCACCCGCCGAGGCCATTGTCCGGAGCGACCTGTTTGTCGTTGCTGTGCACGACCTCGACGACGTCCCCGACGAGGCTGCGGTCGAAGAACCACCCGGCCGGGGTGTCCGAGCTCCCGCCCTTCACATCGCGCAGACCCACGCACCCGTGGCTGACGTTGACGCGTCCGGGGGCGGTCGGCGCCCAGTAGTTGCCGTGCAGGAAGGTGCCGGAGTCGGTGAGCTTCATGGCGTGCGGGACGTCGGGGATGTCGTACTCGCCGCCGAAGCCGACCGTGCGGCTGTTCATACGGGTCACCTCCAGCATCTCCATGACCACCATTTTCCCGTTGTACGTGGTCTTCCCGGGGGCGCCCGCGGTGATCGGCACGGTGGCCAGCAGGTCGCCGTCGCGCCGCACCTCCATCGTGTGCCTGGCGGCGTCGACGAGGGAGGCCTGGCTGCGGCCGACGGTGAAGGAGAACGTCTTGTACTGGAGGCCGTAGACGCCCTTCGCCCCTTCCACGTCCCGCAGGCGCAGCGAGACGGTGACCTGGGTGCCGGGTTTCCAGTAGGTCTCGGGGCGGAGGTCGAGACGGGCCTTGCCGAACCAGTGCGGGCGGATCTCGACGGCGGGTTTCGCGGTGACGTGGATCGCGCGCTCGACGGCGGCCCGGTTCTCGATCTCCCGGTTGAAACCGAGGGAGACGATCATCCCGGTGCCGACGGTGGCGCGGTTCTCCGGAGTGACGTAGGAGATGAACCGTTCGTCGGGGACGTAGGTCGTGAACGTGGTGTGCCGGGCGGAGCGGCGGCCGTGGCCGTCGAGGGCGACCGCGTCGACGGTGTACGCGGCGGCGAGTGCGAGCCGTCCGTCCTCGGGTTCCCAGCGCAGTCCGTCGTCGGAGATGTGGCCCGGGACGGGACTGTCCTGGGCGTCCTGCTCCTTCACGACCTGCACGGACTCCAGGCGCCCGCTGGGCACCCGGACCACGAGCCGCTGGTCCGGTTTGACTCCTTTGCTGGCGTCCTCGGGCGAGATCCGGATCACATCCTCGGGCGCCGGTGCCTTGCCGAAGATCTCGTCGATACCGCTCCCGCCCGAGCCGTCCGAAGTACAGCCGGCGGCTCCGGCCAGCAGTCCTGCCCATGTCAGTACGGCGGCCAGTGCGAACCCTGCGCGTCGCGCGCGCCCTTGTGCATGCCTCACGGGGTGCCCAACGAGCGGGCACGCTCCGGGGAAACGTGAGTGCGACCCAAGCTCTGGGCAGAACAGTGGGGAGAACGACATGACAAGGGACCGTGACCGGGACGCCGCGCCCCCTTCACCTCGTCGTTCCATGAGCCGCAGGAGGCCGGACGGTGTCGAGCGCAGCCGAGCAGGAGGCCGTGCAGGAGGAGCGCGTCGACGACGGCGTGCCGATGGAGCGATCCGTCGTCGAGACGGCCGTGCCGTCGCCACGCGCCGCGCCCGTCCTGAACGGCGCCCCGCACACGGGGCCGCCGGTGCCCGTGTGGCCGGGGACGCCGATGCCGTTGGGGGCCCGGTTCCGGGTCGGCCCGGACGGGGTGGCGGGCACCAACTTCGCGCTGTGGGCGGGGGGTGCGGAGGCGGTCGAGCTGTGCCTGTTCGACGCGGAGGGCGTAGAGATCAAGGTCCCGCTCACCGAGCTGACGCACGAGATCTGGCACGGCTTCCTGCCGCACGTCATGCCGGGACAGCGCTACGGCTTCCGGGTGCACGGCCGCTGGGACCCGTGGACCGGCGCCCGCTGGAACCCGGCGAAGCTGCTCCTCGACCCCTACGCCCGTGCGGTGGACGGCGAGTTCGGGCTGCCGCCCGAGGTGTACGCGCACGTCCGTGACTGGCCGCAGCAGCAGGTCGCGGACACCGTGCGCGACGACCGCGACTCCGCGCCCCACGTCCCGAAGGGCGTCGTAGTCCACGACGACACCACCGACGACGAGTGGATGGACGACCGCCGCCCGAAGACACCGTGGGCGGACTCGGTCATCTACGAACTCCACGTCGGCGGCTTCACCAAGCTGCACCCCGGCATACCCGAGGAACTCCGGGGCACCTACGCCGGGTTGGCGCACCCTGCGGCGATCGAGCACCTGGTGAAGCTGGGCGTGACGGCCGTGGAGCTGCTGCCCGTCCACCAGTTCGCGCACGAGGACCATCTGCTGCGCAAGGGCCTGAAGAACTACTGGGGTTACAACTCGATCGGCTACTTCGCCCCGCACGCGGGCTACGCGGCGACCGGCACGGCGGGCCAACAGGTCGGCGAGTTCAAGCGGATGGTGCGGGCCCTGCACGAGGCCGGGATCGAGGTCATCCTCGACGTGGTCTACAACCACACGGCGGAGGCGGGCGAGTTGGGCCCGATGCTGTCGTTGAAGGGCATCGACAACCGCGGCTACTACCGACTCCAGAGCGACGCCCGCCGCTACGCGGACTACACCGGCTGCGGCAACACCCTGCACGTCGTCCAGCCGCACGTGCTCCGGCTCATCACCGACTCCCTGCGCTACTGGGTCACCGAGATGGGCGTCGACGGCTTCCGCTTCGACCTCGCCGCCGCGCTGGCCCGCTCGATGCACGACGTCGACATGCTGTCCCCGTTCCTCGCGGTGATCGCTCAGGACCCGGTCCTACGGCGGGTGAAGCTGATCGCCGAGCCGTGGGACGTCGGCTCGGGCGGCTACCAGGTCGGCGCGTTCCCACCGCTGTGGACGGAGTGGAACGACCGTTACCGCAACGCCGTCCGGGACTTCTGGCGGGGCGCGCTGCCGGACGTACGGGACCTCGGGTACCGCCTGTCGGGCTCCAGCGACCTGTACGCGTGGGGAGGCCGCCGCCCCTACGCCTCGGTCAACTTCATCACGGCGCACGACGGTTACACCCTGCGGGACCTGGTGTCGTACGAGCGCAAGCACAACGAGGCCAACGGCGAGGGCAATCGGGACGGCACCGACGACAACCGCTCCTGGAACTGCGGGGTCGAGGGCGAGACCGACGACGAGCGGGTGAAGGCGCTGCGGCGACGGCAGTTGAGGAACCTCCTCACCACCCTCCTGCTCTCCACGGGTGTGCCGATGCTGGTCGCGGGTGACGAGCTGGGGCGGACGCAGCGGGGCAGCAACAACGCCTACTGCCAGGACAACGAGATCAGTTGGGTGGACTGGGGCCTGCGGGAGGACCCCGGCTGGCGGGCGCTGACCGATCTCACCGCCCGGCTGATCGACCTGCGCCACCGCCACCCGGTGCTGCGCCGCCGGGCGTTCTTCTCCGGGCGGGCCCATTCGGCGGACGGCATAAGGGACTTGGCCTGGTTCACCGCGCGCGGCACGGAGATGACGGAACGGGACTGGTACGCGCCTGCCGCCACCCTCGGCATGTACCTCTCGGGCCGGGACATCCCCGGCCGCGACGAACGCGGCGCCCCGATCGTCGACGACAGCTTCCTCGCCGTCCTGCACGCGGGGCACCGGCCGGTGAGCTTCGTGCTGCCGGGGCCGCCGTGGGCGGAGCGGTACGAGGTGGTCGTCGACACGTCACGGGAGGAGCAGGGGGAGGCGCCGGGGGTGGTGCACCGTGCGGGGACGGCGATCACGGTGCCGGCCAGGGCTGTGCTGTTGCTGAAGGTGGGCTGAGAGGCGGCTGAGGGACGACCGGGGTCGCGGCCGGGGTGACGTTTCAGGTCCGTGAACTCCGGGGCTGATGGCTGGGCTTGGGGCGGGCCCGGTGATCACATGGAGGGCGCCCCCCACGGCTTCCGCCCGCTCCCGCCGTCTTCCCCACAAGGACCTCGCATGCCCGAGATATCCCGCCGCGCCTTCGGCGGCCTGGTCGGCGGCGGTGCCGTCACCGCCGTCGCCGGTACGGCCACCACCGCCGAGGCCGCCGGATCCGCCCCCGCCGAGCGCCCCTTCAAGGCCCGCCCCGCCACCTCCGGCAAGCGTCCCAACCTCCTCGTCATCCTCGGCGACGACCTCGGCTGGGCCGACCTCTCCTCCTACGGCGCCCCGCACATCAGGACGCCGAACCTGGACCGGCTGGCCCGGCAGGGGGTGCGCTTCACCGACGCGTACTCGGGGTCGGCGACCTGCTCCCCGACCCGGTTCAGCCTGTACACCGGGCGCTATCCGGGCCGTACGCCAGGCGGGTTGGCCGAGCCGATCGCCAACAGGACGCAGGGGCTCGACCCGAGCCACCCCACTCTCGCCTCCCTGTTGAAGAAGGCGGGCTACTCCACCGCCCTCATCGGCAAGTGGCACTGCGGCTGGCTGCCCGACTACAGCCCCACGAAGTCGGGTTGGGACGAGTTCTTCGGCAACCACGGGGGCGTGCTGGAGTACTTCTCCAAGCTCGGCCAGCTCGGCGACTACGACCTCTACGAGGGCGACGCGACCTACAAGGACCTGCGCTACTACACCCAGGTGCTGACCGAGCGGGCCGTGGAGTACGTCGGCCGCGAGCACCACCAGCCCTGGCTGCTGAACCTCAACTTCACCACCCCGCACTGGCCTTGGCTCGCGGAGGGCGACGAGGACACCGGCGCCGGGATCGCCGCGAAGATCCGGGCGGCCACGACCCCGGCCGGCATCACCGCCGCGCTGCTGCACAACGACGGCGGGTCGGTCGAGAAGTACACGGAGATGGTCGAGAGCCTCGACGCGGCCGTCGGCGAGGTGCTGGCCGCGCTGCGCCGGTCCGGGCAGGAGGAGAACACGCTGGTGTACTTCGCCAGCGACAACGGCGGTGAACGCTGGTCGTACCTCTGGCCGTTGAGCGGTGAGAAGTCCTCCCTGCTGGAGGGCGGCATCCGGGTCCCGACGATCGTCCGCTGGCCGCACCGCGTCGACGGCAACCAGGTCAGCCACGAGCCGAACTTCTCCCCCGACTGGACGGCGACCTTCCTGGAGCTGGCCGGTGCCCGCCCCGACCCGGCGTACCCCCTGGACGGCACCAGCCTCGCGGGCTATCTCCTGAAGGGCGAACAGCCGCCCGAGCGGGAGCTGTTCTGGCGGGTGCGGGCCAACCGGGCGCTGCGGCGCGGTGATTGGAAGTACTACCAGGACGCGGCCGGGGCCGATCACCTCTATCACCTGTCCGCGGACAACCGCGAGCAGGCCGATCTCGCCCCGGACAGGCCGGAGTTGCTCGCCGAGCTGAAGGCGGCCTGGGAGAGGACGAACGCCGGGCTGCTGCCGTATCCGGCCGCCTAGGAGCTGCCCGTCAGCCGAGAATCCCCCGGTCGTACGCCACCGCCACGGCGGCCGCGCGGTCCTTGACGCCCAACTTGCCGTACAGGTGGGTGAGATGGGTCTTCACGGTCGCCTCGCTGATGAAGAGTTCGCGGGCGATCTCGCGGTTGGAGGTGCCCTTGGCGACCAGGGCCAGGACCTCGCGTTCGCGGGCGGAGAGCGGTTCGTTGCCCGGGGACTGGGGGCTGCGGACCGCGGAGACCAGGCGGGAGGCGACGGCGGGCGAGAGGACCGTGCGGCCTTCCGCCGCCCCACGGACGGCGGTGAAGAGTTCGTCGCGCGGGGCGTCCTTCAGCAGGTAACCCGTCGCGCCCGCCTCGATCGCGGGGAGCGTGTCGGAGTCGGTGTCGTACGTCGTCAGGACGAGCACCTTCGCGCGGGCTGAGCGGCGGGTCAGCTCGCGGATGGCGTCGACTCCCCCGCCGCCCGGCATGCGCAGGTCCATCAGGATGACGTCCGGGTCGAGGGCGGCGGCCCGCTCCACGGCCTCGACGCCGTTGGACGCCTCGCCCAGGACGCGGAATCCGGGCGCGGACTCGAACATGCCGCGCAGACCGTCCCGTACGACGGGATGGTCGTCGACGATCAACAGGGAGATCAGCAACTCGTCACTCATGGCGGACCAACGGTACGCGAGCCGACAGGGCCGTGCCGTGCCCCGGCTCGGTCTCGATCGCGAGGGAGCCCGCGATGCGCTCGGCGCGGGCGCGCATACCGTCGAGGCCGAAGCCGCCGGTGCGGGTGCGGTCGGGAAGGGCGAGCGGGTCGAAACCCCGGCCGTCGTCGCGGATGTCGAGGATGACGTCCTCGCCGAGGAAGGAGAGGGTCACGCCGACGCGGGTGGCCCGGGCGTGCCGGGCCGCGTTCGACAGGGCCTCCTGGGCGATGCGCAGCAGGGTCGCGGAGACCTCGTCGTGGAGGTGCTCGGTGATGCCGGTGACGGTGAACTCGGCGCGGACTCCGGTGCGTTCGCCCCACTCCGCGACCGTGTTCTTCAGTGCCTCGGGCAGTCCGTCGTTCTCCAGGGCCATGGGGGCGAGGTTCTGCACGGACCGGCGGGCCTCGCCGAGGCTGTGCCGGGCGAGGTTGGAGGCGCGGTCGAGGTGGGTGCGGGCGGTCGCCAAGTCGGGTGCGTTCGCCACGACTTGGAGCTGGGCGATGATGCCGGTCAGGCCCTGCGCGATGGTGTCGTGGATCTCGGCCGCCAGCCGCCTCCGCTCGTCCGCGACCCCGGCCTCCCTTGCCTGGACGAGGAGTTGGGCGTGCAGCGCGGCGTTCTCGTCGAGGGCCTGCTGGAGCGCGGTGTTGGTGCGTTCGAGTTCGGCGATGGTCTCGTTGCGCTCGTGGGACCGCAGCGTCTCCTGCTGGGTGAGATGCGCGATCGCCATCTGAAGGCCGGAGTTGGCGGCCACGAGCGCCACGAAGAGCACCCATTGCAGCCCGCTCCCGAGCGGCAGCCCACCCGCCTGCGCACCGGCCACGGTGACCGCGCTCGCGAACAGCCCCACCCGCTGCGCCACCGTGCCCGGGATCAGTTCGTCGGCGTCCATGAAGCCGGAGGCGGCGTAGAACGCGAAGAACGGGTCGATCCAGGTGAGGGCGAAGCCGATGGCCCAGCGGACGACGTAGTACGCCGTCCCCGCCCGCGACGGGGTCCGGCCGCGGCCGGGACGGCGGGAACGGGTGCCGTGCCACCACAGCTGGAGGACGAGCGCGGCGCCGGCCAGACCCCAGCCGGTCCACCACTCGGCGGCGGTGTAGTCGAACAGACCGGAGGAGGCGAGCGCGAGGACGACACTGATACCGAGCAGCCCGTACGGCCCCCATGTGTGCAGCTGCTCCCAGCGCCGCTCGATCTGCCCGTCCCTGGTGGTCATCTCCCCAGTCTGCACGGCTGTTCCCCCTACTCCCAGCGGAACCAGCGCGAGGCGCCGGCCGTCAGCAGTACGGTCCACGCGACCAGTACGCCCAGGTGGGTCCAGCCCGGCCAGTTCCCGGCCGCCGCCCGGTTGAGGGCCTCGGCGGCGGCGCCGAACGGGGTGTAGCCGACGATGCGGGCCATGACGTCCGGCATGGAGTTCACGGGGATCCACACGCCCGCGCAGAACATCATCGGGAAGAACACCGCCGACCCGATCGCACCGGCGATCTTCGTGGTCCGGGACAGCGCGGAGACCACCGCGCCCAGCGCGAGCGCGGCCAGGACGGCGAGGACCAGGGCGAGGAGGTAGCCGCCGGGCTGCTTCGGCAGGCGTACGTCGAAGGCGAGGCGGCCGACGATCAGCGCGCACAGGGCGGACGCGAGGGCGGCCGTGCCGTAGACGACCATCTGGGCGGCGAGCAGGGCGGTGGGCCGGACCGGGGTGGCGGACATGCGGCGGAGGATGCCGCGTTCGCGGTAGCCGGTGAGGTTCTGCGGCATGGACTGGAGCGCGCCGACGATCATGCCGAGCAGGACGGTGACCGGGACGTACACGTCGATGGTGCGCAGGCCGCCCAGGTCGGCCTCGTGGTGGCGGAAGCCCGGGATGGAGCCCAGGATCACCAGCAGCAGGGTCGGGAACAGCAGGATCCAGAAGAGGGCGCCCGGTTCACGGCGGAAGAGCCTCAACTCGGTGCGCAGGACTGCGGTGTTCATGCGGAGACCTCCGTCAGGTCCAGGAACGCGTCGTCCAACGTGGCGTCGGAGACCCGGAGTTGGTGGGCGGTGATGTGGTTGCGGGCGAGCAGCGTGATGACGGCGTTGACGGTCTCGTCGGAGCCGGAGAGCGTGATCCGGCCGTCCTTGCGGGCCACGGACGTGAGCGCGGGCAGCGCGTTCAGGTCACCGTCGTCCAGCGACGCCGAGGGCGTGAAGCTGATGACGGTGGAGCCCGCCGAGCGCCGGATCAACCCGTCCGGGGTGTCCAGGGCGGCCACCCGCCCCCTGTCGATCACGGCGATCCGGTCGCACAGCCGCTGCGCCTCCTCCATGAAGTGCGTGACCAGCAGGACGGTGACCCCGCTCGCCCGCACGTCCTCGATGAGCTGCCAGGTGTCACGGCGGGCGCGCGGGTCGAGGCCGGTGGTCAGTTCGTCGAGGACGACGACCTTGGGGTCGCCGATCAGCGCGAGCGCGATGAACAGACGCTGCTTCTGGCCGCCGGACAGCTTCGCGAACCGGGTGGTGAGCTTGGCGGTCAGCCCGAGGCGTTCGGCGAGGGGCCGCCAGTCGGCGGGGTGCGGATAGAAGGACGCGTACAGCTCCAGCGCCTCGCGGACGGTGAGCTTGGCCTGGAGCTCGCTCTCCTGGAGCTGGGCGCCGAGGACCCGCGCGACCTCCGCGTGGTCGGCGACGGGGTCGAGGCCGGCGACCCGGACCCGGCCCGCGTCGGGGACGCGCAGGCCCTCGACGCACTCGACGGTGGTGGTCTTGCCGGCGCCGTTCGGGCCGAGGATCCCGAAGATCTCGCCCTCCTCGACGGCGAACGAGACCCCGTCCACGACGGCCCGGCCGCCGTAGGACTTCCGTAGTGCGGTGACTTCGATGACTGGTGTGGCTGGCATGTTCCGAGGGTCCCGCCGGGGCCGGGCCGGGCACATCGGCCATCGCGCTCGACCGGACATCAACCGATCGGTTGATGCCCCGCTACGACCCCCTGGTCGGCCAAAACTCGGTGGGCACTGTCAGTGGTGGTCCGTAGGCTCGCCCGTGATGACCACGACACCCGCCTCCGCCGAGGACCACCCCGACCGGTCCGCCGTCCGCACCCTGCTGCGGCTGTGGCCGTACGTCCGCCCCGTGCGGGTACGGCTGTTCGCCGCGGCCGGGGTCGCCGTCGTCGCGTCCTGTACGGGGCTGGTGTTCCCGCTCGTCCTGAAGTGGATGGTGGACGGACCGGTCGCCGACCGGGACACGGCGGGCGTGTGGCTCGGGGCGCTGTACCTGCTGCTGCTCGGGATCGCGGAGGCGGGACTGTTCGGGCTGCGGCGCTGGCTGGTCGCGCGCCCGTTGTCACATGTCGAGGCGGAGATGCGGGCGGATCTGTACCGGCATCTCCAGCGCCTGCCGGTGTCCTTCCACGACAGATGGCCATCGGGCCAGCTCCTCTCCCGGGGCACCACAGACCTGATGCTGCTCCGGATGTTCCTCGCCTTCCCCCTGACGTTCCTGCTGGTCAACGCCGTGACGATCCTGGTCGGCGTGATCATCATGCTGCTCCAGGACTGGACGCTGGGGCTGGTCATCCTGGGTCCCGCCGTGCCGGTGATCGTCATGTGCGTGGTCTTCGAGCAGCGGTACGCGCATGTGGCGCGCCTCGCGCAGGACCAGGTCGGCGACCTGACGACGGTCGTCGAGGAGAGCGTGCTCGGCATCCGCATCATCAAGGGCTTCGGCCGTCACCGCAGCCAGGCCCGCGCCTTCCGCGAACTCTCCCGCACCCTGCGCGGCACCGAACTCCGCAAGGCCCGACTCCTCGCCACGATCTGGGGCGTCATCGTCACCCTCCCCGAACTGGCCCTCGGGGCGACCCTGGTCCTGGGCACGGTGCAGGTCGCGGACGGGAACCTGTCGGCGGGCACGCTGGTGGCGTTTCTTTCGACGGCGCTCGCGTTGCGCTGGCCGGTGGAGTCGATCGGCTTCCTGCTCGCGATGAGCCAGGAGGCGGCGACGGCGACGGAGCGCTACTTCGAGGTGATGGACGAGAACCAGGAGGAGGAAGCACCCTCAGGGGTCGCGCCCCAAAGGGGCGCGGGGAACGGCGCGCTCAGCCCCCACGAACCGGCACCCGAAAACGACGGCATCCGTTTCTCCTCCGTCTCCTTCCGCTACCCCGACGCCCCGGCCGATTCCCCACCCACCCTCGACCGCATAGACCTGCACATCAGATCCGGCGAGTCCATGGCCCTGGTAGGCGCGACCGGCACCGGCAAGACCACACTCACCGCCCTCGTCCCCCGCCTCCACGAGGTGACCTCCGGCCAGATCACACTGGACGGCAAGGACATCACGGCCATGCCCCGCCAAACGCTGCGCGCCATGGTGGCCGTGGCCTTCGAGGAACCGACGTTGTTCTCGGCAGGCGTCGGGGAGAACGTACTCATGGGAGCCGAAGAGGGCGCGGGACAACCGGAGTTGGAGCACGCACTGGCGGTCGCACAGGCCGACTTCGTGCACACCCTCCCCCAGGGCACGGACACCCAGGTAGGCGAACAGGGCCTGAGCCTCTCCGGCGGCCAGCGCCAACGCCTCGCACTGGCAAGGGCGGTGGTGGGCAAACCCCGTTTCCTGGTCCTCGACGACCCGCTCTCCGCGCTGGACGTCCACACCGAGGCGGCCGTCGAAGCAGCCCTCCGCCAAGTCCTGGCCGACACAACGGCGTTGATCGTGGCCCACCGCCCGTCCACGGTCCTCCTCGCCGACCGCGTGGCCCTGCTGTCCGACGGCCGCATCACGGCGGTCGGCACCCACCAGGAACTCCTGCGGACGAACGCGGAGTACGCGTACCTGATGTCGGGCGCCGAGCGCCCCAAAGGTGCGCGGGGCAGTATCGATATGCGGCTCCGCCGCGGGGCGCGACCAGCCCCCACCGGCCCGCAGACACAGAACCACCCAGTCGGTGAGCAGGAGGACGCACGATGACCGCCCCGACCACCTCCGCACCGCCCACCGACCCGGACGACACCCCCGAACCCCCGCCTCCGCACAAGCCCGCCGCAGGCGACCCCTTCGACCACGACGACCTGCCCACTCCCCCGGGCGCGACCGCCACCCTCCTGCGTTCCCTGCTCGCCCCGATGAAGGCACGGGTCACGTTCACCACGCTCCTCCTGCTGCTCCAGCAGGCGGCCGTACAGGTGGGCCCGCTCCTGGTGGCGTACGCCATCGACCGGGCGGTGCCCGCGTTCCGCGATCACGACCGCGGCCCGCTGATCGCCGTCGGGGTGGGCTACCTGCTCTGCGCGCTGATCTCCGGCGGACTCCAGTACGCGTTCATCGGCGCCTCCGCCCGCGTCAACCAGGACGTGCTGCTCGATCTGCGCGGCCGTATCTTCCGGCACGCGCAGGCGCTCAGCATCGACTTCCACGAGCGGTACACGTCCGGCCGGCTCATCTCCCGTTCCACCACGGACATCGAGGCCCTGCGCGAACTGCTCAGCGAGGGGCTCCAGGAGCTGATCACGGTCGTCCTGTCGTTCGTGTACATCTCGGCGATGCTGCTCTGGCTGGACCTGGGTCTCGGCGCGGTCGCGGTGGCGTCCTTCGTGCCGTTGTACCTGCTGGTGCGGATCTACCAGCGGCGCGCGGTGCGGGTGTACGGGGTCCGCTCCACGGCGATCGCGCGCGTGATCGTGAAGTTCGTCGAGACGATGAACGGCATCCGCCCGGTCCGCGCGTTCCGCCGCGAGGACGTGAACGACGCCGACTTCCGGGTCCTCAACCGACGGCACGAACGGTCCAACGGCGACGCCCTGTTGGAGATGGCCCGCTATGTCACCGGCTCCCGCCTGGTCGCCAACACGGCCGTCGCGGTGATCGTCCTGTGGGGCGCGACCCGGGTCGCGGACGGCTCACTGGAACTGGGCGTACTGGCCGCCGCGGTGCTGTATCTGCGGCGGCTCTACGACCCGATCGACCGGCTCGGCATGTTCCTCAACTCGTACCAGTCGGCCGCGGCTTCCCTGGAGAAGATCGCGGGCCTGCTGGCCCAGACCCCGTCGGTCCCCGAACCCTCAACCCCTGTCCAGCTCCCGGCACTTGAGTCGGAGCAGCCCGGCCGCGAGGTCGTCTTCGACGGCGTCCGCTTCGCCTACCGCACCGGCGGCGAGGTCCTGCCCGTCTTCGACCTCACCCTCCCCGCCGGCCAGACCGTCGCCGTCGTCGGCTCCACCGGCGCCGGCAAGTCCACCCTGGCCAAGCTGCTGGCCCGGTTCTACGACCCCTCGGACGGGCGGGTCCTGCTCGACGGGGTCGATCTGCGCGAGCTGTCCGTGCCCGAACTGCGGCGCGGGGTGGTGATGGTGACGCAGGAGGCGTTCCTGTTCTCCGGCACGGTCGCCGAGAACATCGCGATCGGCCGCCCGGACGCACCGCGTGAGGAGATCGAGCGGGCGGCGAAGGCTATCGGCGCGCACGACTTCATCAGCGCGCTGCCCGACGGCTACGACACGGACGTACGCAAGCGGGGTGGCCGTATCTCGGCGGGTCAGCGCCAACTCGTCGCGTTCGCGCGGGCGTTGCTGGCCGACCCCGCCGTCCTGATCCTCGACGAGGCGACCAGTTCGCTCGACGTCCCGGGCGAACAGGCCGTACAGCGCGCCATGTCGACGGTCCTGCGCGGCCGTACGGCGGTGGTGATCGCGCACCGGCTGTCCACGGTCGAGATCGCGGACCGGGTGCTGGTCATGGAACACGGCCGGGTCGTCGAGGACGGCACCCCGGCCGAACTGATCGCGGGCACCGGCCGGTTCTCGGATCTGCACCGGGCGTGGCGGGACAGCCTGGCGTGAGCGCGGGGTCCGCAGTCCCGCGGTGTCCGCAGTCCCGCGCCGTCCACCCCGAGGACACCGGTGGAGGGGCTCAGGAGAACCACACCTCCCCGATGTTCGCCTCACCCTCCTCGTTGCGTTCGACGACGAACGTCGACTCGACGCGCTCATCGTCCGCGTAGACGGACAGCGCGCCGCCGGTCAGCACGTGCAGCAGACCGTCGTAGTCGGCGAAGTCCTCGTCGTCGTCGCCCAGTTGACCGGGGTCGATACCCGCGGCCGCCAGCGTGGCCCGAAGGTCGCCGGTGACATCCAGTTCGTCGAAGCCCTCGACCGCGAGGTCCGGGGCACCGGGCACCGCGACCAGGATCTTCAAGTAGGCCGCTCCGAAGTCCCGTTCACAGACGGCGACGATCCGGGCGTCGGGATGCCTCTTCTTCTGGGCCCTGAACTCGTCCTCCAGCGCGCTGGACAGCACCCCGTCCTCGACGAGCGCCGGGTCGGTGATCTTCACCGTCGAGCCCCAGGCGGCCGCGCGTACGACGTCCAACTCCCCCCGGTCCACAGCGCTTTCGGGATGCCCCAGCGGGGCCGGAGCCTCCGCACTGCGGATCGTCGCGACGGACGACAGGGACGACACGGCCGCCCTCGCCGCCTCCGGGTCATGGGCCGTGACGGGCGGTCGCTCCTCGGGTCGTAGCGGAGGTGCGAAGGGCGGCTGGACCACGACCAGATGCGCGTGCCCGCCGTGTCGGGGGGCCACCCGTGTTCCGGGAGATACGGGGCTCATGGCGCCGAGCGTATGCCGCGGCCCCGCGCCGGCCTGTGAACACCCTGTGGAGAAGGCGGGTTGACCCGGTCACCGAAGCGCGGATCGGCCTCGGCATGTACATGGGCGTGTCTAGCGTGTGGTCCGTTCGTCGGCGCCACATCGACCACGGGGGCCCCTGGTGCCGCGCGAACACCCCATGCCTATTGGGCCCCCACGGGGACTTCACGTGCAAACACCCATACGCCACCGGCGGTTGCGCGCACTGCGGCGGTCGGTCGTCGCGCTCGCGTGCGCCTCGGTCATGGCGCTCACCGGCCTTCCGGGGATCACGGCGGCGGATGCCGCGCCGAGACCGCTGGACCCGGGCAAGCGCTGTGACGAGTTGTACGGCCTGCCCTCCAACACCCGCCCGACCACGGGGCTGCCGCAGTTCGACGCGTCCCGGGCGACAGCTCAGTGGGACGACTACGCGTACGTCAATCCGGCCAAGGAGTGGGACGGGCTCGGGGCGCCGTCCGCCGCCCAGCAGGCCGCGCTGTCCGAGCTGACCAAGGCTCCGGCGACGCAGCCCGACCGGGTCTGGTGGAGGTGGCTCCAGCAGAAGGACAAGTACCCGAACTTCACGGACTATCGGGACGCCGTGTTCATCCCGAACTCCGGGAACGACCCGCGCGGCAAGGCCTTCGAGCAGAAGGTGATCAAGGATCACGGGCTGGTCGGGCCCGAGTGGATCTGCCAGAAGGAGGTCGAGTTCAAGGACCCCGACACCGGCAAGACCTACCGGCGCAAGCTCGACGCGTACAACACGCGCACGAAGCAGATCCTTGAGATCAAGTCCAACGGCAGCCCGGACCGGACGCAGGTCCCCAAGGATCTGGCGTGGGCCAAGGACCCGGCGTGGAAGGACAGCAAGGTCAAGTACGTCTTCGCCGAGCCGCAGAAGGCGGACGCGAAGAAGTTCCTGGGGAACATGCGGCAGCTCGCCGGGGACCGGGTCACCGAGTACAACTACCGTACGGACCGGGTGGAGTTGGCGCCCAGGAGCGGCGGTCAGCGCGCGACCAGCGGGCTGATGCAGCCGCCCGGCCAGTCCGGCTCGACACGTGGTGGGCTCACCGATCTGATCCGTGAGTCGCGGCCCACGCCGAAGACCATGGCGGACTTCCTGAACGCCAAGAACGCCGCCAACCCGGGTGGTCTGCCGCGCGGTCCGGGCGGTGTCGACTTCTCCACGCTGGACCTGAAGTACGTCGGCAAGCCGGTCAGAGGCAAGGGCGTCGACTTCGCGTTCGACGCCAAGGAGGACCCCACCGAGCAGTCCGGCTGGGGCGGCAAGGCCAACTCCCAGCTGATCTCCGACGCGTTCTTCACCTGGCTCGCGCTGACCCCGGACAAGTTCTGGGTCAATCTCAACCCGGACGAGCCGGACCGCATCATGGACGCCAAGTTCGGCAGGACGGACGCGGGTCGGGTGCTGCTGGAGGCCGACCTCCAGATGAAGCACGACTTCTACAAGGCCATGGACCCCGCCACCGACCTCGGCAAGCGCTACTGGGCGGCCCTGCCCAAGGAGAACGGCAAGCCCTGCATGCCCGGTCTGCGCAACTGGATCGAGCCGAAGACCGCGCAGGTCCGTGAGCAGGACGGCGGCATCTACATCCTCGACACCCCGCTGCGCCTGAAGTCGACCGCGCAGACCACGGTCACCCAGGGTCCCGGCGAGCCGATCTGCACCCCGGACGAGGCCACGACCAAGGCGGCCCAGCGGGTCATCGACCAGATGATCGTGCCCGCGGTGGAGAAGACCATCAACACCGCACCCCAGTACGCCGATCTGCGCCGCGTCTACACCGCGCGCGTGGCCGCCGAGTACATCCGCCAGCAGGACGCCAAGTCGCCCACCGACTACCACGCCATCATCGACAGCGGCGACGCCTCCCGCTGGCCGCTGCGCGCCCCCAACCAGGACTGGACCCGCGAGGCCCTGTTCCAGAAGTACCGGAACATCTACACGCACGGCGAGTTCACCTACGACGTCCCCGACGCGAACGGCACCGTGCAGGTCTACATCGTGGGCGGCGTCGACCTGTCGAAGCAGCCCAAGCAGAACGTCGGCAAGGTCCAGTTCACCGCTCAGCACCGCTACCTGCCCCGGCAGACGCGGACCAGCGTGAAGACCCTCACCGACAACACCGACACGACGGGGCAGTTGCTCCTCGGCGCGAACACGGCCGCCGACGACACCGGCACGTCCACCCCCACCCCGACCCCGACACCCACCCCGACGCACACCGGGCAGCCGACGCCCACTCCGACCCACAGTGGTGGAGGCGGCGGGAGCACACCCGCACCGGCACCCACGACACCCGCACCCGACGACCCCGGCGGCGACCTCGCCCACACCGGCAACGACGCGCCGGTCGGCCTGATCGCGGGCATCGCCGGCGTCCTCGCCGTGGCGGGCCGAGCGCTCGTGTGGTGGATGCGCCGCCGTAGGACCGCGCAGGGGTAACTCCCGGCGGCAGTACATCTGTCGGGGCCGGTACGCGCACTCCGCGTACCGGCCCCTCGGCGTGCGGCGCGCGATATTCGATGGGCAACCGCGCTCACGCTCGGTAATCTTCGTTGCCTCCAACCACCCCCGGATCGCTCACGGCTGCGCGCGCCCGGCAGCCTGGGCAAGGAGGCACATGATCGACGCGTACGAGGATCCCGGGACACCCGACTGCCGGGGCGGCTGGCGGTTCCTGTGGTGGCTGGTGCTGCGGCAACCGGGGCGTGCGGTGTCCGGGGCGCTGCTGTCGAGCGTGTGGATGGTGCTGATGGCTGCGGCGCCGTATCTGATGTCCAAGGCGGTCGACGACGGGCTGGTGCCGGGCGACCTGGGCGCGCTGGCCTGGTGGACCGGGGTGCTGTTCGTGGTCGGCGCGGTCAACTCGTGGCTGAGCATCATGCGCCACCGCACGATGACCCGGGTCCGCATCGACGCCAACTTCCGTACGGTCAAACTGATCGTCGGCCAGACGGTCCGGCTGGGTGCCGTGCTCTCCCGCCGGGCGCGGGCCGGTGAGGTGATCACCACCGGCGTCGGCGACGTATGGACGATCGCCCAGTCCCTCACCGTCGTCGGCCCCGGCTTCGGCGCCCTCGTCGTCTACGGCGTGGTCGCGGGCGTGCTGCTGTCCATCTCGGCGCCGCTGGCCGCCGTAGTGCTGCTGGGTGTGCCGGTGATCGCGTTGCTCGCAGGGCCGTTGACGCTGCGGCTGCAGAGCGTGGAGACGGAGTACCGGGAGCGGCAGAGCGTGCTGACCGCGCGCATCGGCGACCTCGCGGGCGGTCTGCGCGTCCTCAACGGCCTTGGCGGCAAAGGGCTGTTCGCGGACGCGTTCCGCCAGGACTCGCAGCGGCTGCGCGCGCAGGGCTACCGGGTGGGCTCGGTGGCCAGCTGGGTGCAGGCGATCGGGGTCGGGCTGCCGACGCTGTTCCTCGCCGTCGTGACCTGGCTCGCCGCCCGGCTCGCGGCCCAGGGGCAGCTCAGTATCGGCGAGTTGGTCGCCGTGTACGGCTATGTCGCGGTGCTGATCGGCCCGGTGGCGTTCTTCGTGCAGATGGTCTACGAGCTGAGCCGGGGCGTGGTGGCCGCGCGCAGGGTCGTAGAGCTGCTGCGGCTCGAACCCGTGCCGGACAAGGGGGAGTTGGACGCTCCCGCCGAGCCGGCCATCCTGCACGATCCCGACTCGGGGGTGCGGGTGCTGCCGGGGCGGCTGACCGCGCTGGTCGGGGCGCGGCCCGCCGACGCGCTGGCCGTGGTGGACCGGCTAGGGCGGTACGCGCCGTCGGTGGCGACCTGGGGCGGGGTGCGGCTCGACGCGATTCGGCTGGAGCAGGTGCGGGCGCGGATCCTGGTCGCCGACAACGAGGCCGACCTGTTCGCCGGACCGCTGGCGGAGGTCGTGTCCGGGCGCCGGGAGCGGTCGGCGGCGGCGGTGGCGAAGGCCGTGCGCGCGTCCGCCGCCGACGACATCGTGCAGGGGCTGCCGGAGGGTCTTGACTCGGAGGTGGCCGCACAGGGGCGCAGCCTCTCCGGGGGACAGCGTCAACGGGTGCGGCTGGTACGGGCGTTGCTCGCCGAGCCCGAGGTGCTGCTCGCGGTGGAGCCGACCTCGGCGCTCGACGCGCACACGGAGGCGGCGGTCGCGCGACGGCTGCACGCGGAGCGCACGGGCCGTACGACGGTGGTGACCACGACGTCCCCGTTGGTCCTCGACCACGCGGACACCGTGCACTACCTGGTCGACGGCAAGGTCGCGGCCAGCGGCGGCCACCGCCGGCTGCTGGCGGAGGAACCCGGCTACCGCGCACTGGTGGCCCGGGACGCGGAAGAGGAAGAGGTCGTACGGTGACGCAGTCCTCACTGGCGAAGGGGACACAGTCCTCACTGGCCAAGGGTCAACTGCCCGTCGCGGGACGGGCGGACGTGCGGCGGGCCGCGCTGCGCCTGGTGCGGGCGGACCGGCGGGCGTTCGCCGTCGTGCTCGTCGTGAACGCGCTGGCCGCCGGGGCCGGGCTCGCCGGGCCGTGGCTGCTCGGGCGGATCGTGGACGAGGTGCGGGCCGGGGCCGGGGTGGGGGTGGTGGACCGGCTGGCCCTCGTCATCGTGGCGTGTGCGCTGGCCCAGTTGCTGCTGGCGCGGTGGGCGCGGTACGTGGGGCACAGGTTCGGTGAGCGCACGCTGGCCCGGGTGCGGGAGGACTTCGTCGACCGGGCGCTGGCGCTGCCCGCGTCGGTGGTGGAGCGGGCCGGAACGGGCGATCTGACCGCGCGCGGCACGGCGGACGTGGCGATCGTGGGCACGACCCTGCGTGATGTCGGACCCGAACTGCTGGTCTGCTCGGTGCAGGCGCTGTTCGTGATGGGCGCGGTTTTCGCGCTCGACCCGCTGCTCGGGCTGTTCGGGGTGCTGGGTCTGACGCCGATCTGGTTCGCGCTGCGCTGGTATCTGCGCCGGGCCCGGGACGGCTATCTCGCGGAGGGCGCGGCCAACTCGGAGGTCGCCGAGAGCCTCACGGCGACCGTGGCCGGGGCGCGCACGGTGGAGGCGTTCCGGCTCCAGGAGCGGCGGGTGACCGCGAGCCGCGACACGCTGCGGACGGCGCTGCGGAGCCGCCTGTACACGCTGTTCCTGCGGACGGTGTTCTTCCCGGCGGTCGAGGTGTCGTACACGATCCCGGTGGCGGGCGTGCTGTTCGTCGGCGGCTGGCTGCACGGGCGCGGGGAGGTGGGCCTGGGCGCGGTGGTGGCGGCGGCGCTGTATCTGCGGCAGTTCACCGACCCGCTGGACGAGATCCTGATGCGGATCGAGCAACTCCAGAGCAGCGGCGCCTCGTTCGCCCGCGTGGAGGGGCTCGCCCGGGCACCCCGCGCGGAGGGCGACGGTGCCGCCCCGGTTCCGGCGGACGACCGGATCGACGTGACGGGCGTGCGGTACGCCTACGAGCGCGGCGGCGAGGTGCTGCACGGCGTCGACCTGACCGTACGGCCGGGTGAGCGGCTGGCGGTGGTCGGCCCGTCCGGCGCCGGGAAGACCACGCTGAGCCGGCTGCTCGCGGGCGTCGACGCGCCGACCGAGGGCACGGTGACCGTGGGCGGGGTGCCGGTCCACGGGCTGGAACCGGAGACGCTGCGCCGTCAGGTGGTGCTGGTCACCCAGGAGCACCACGTGTTCCTGGGCTCGGTCCGTGACAACCTCCTGATCGCCGAACCGGCCGCCACGGACGAGGAGTTGTGGGCGGCCCTGACGGCGGTCGGCGCCGAGGAGTGGGTGCGGGAGCTGCCGGACGGCCTGAACACCCGGCTGGGCGCGGGCGGTTCGGTCACGGACGGCTCACAGGCCCAGCAACTCGCCCTGGCCCGCGTCGTGCTGGCCGACCCGCACACGCTGATCCTGGACGAGGCGACGGCCCTGCTGGATCCGGCCACCGCCCGTCACACCGAGCGCGCCCTGGCCGCCGTACTGGAGGGCCGTACCGTCATCGCCATCGCCCACCGTCTGCACACCGCCCACGACGCGGACCGGGTCGCGGTCATGGAGAACGGCCTGCTGACCGAACTGGGCCCGCACGAGGAGCTGGTGGCGGCGGAGGGGGCGTACGCGGCGCTGTGGCATTCGTGGCACGGGGAGCGGCCGGGCAGCGCGGCCCCCTGACCCGACCCGGCGGCCCGGAGACTTGCTCGGACGGTGTCGCCGAAGGCGTCCTCGTCCGGTGATCAGGGGTGCGCTCGGCCGTCGAAGTACCCGAGTCCGTGGAGCCACGGAAGCTGAGCGGCGTACCCGAAGGCCCACGCGGAGACCGCGCCGACAAGGACGAGGAGAACCGTGTTCAGCGTCCAACGGCGCCTGGTCCCGGGGGTGTTCAGGAGGTTCGCCATGACGGTGAGGGCGATGACGAGGGCGCCCTCCGCCACGAGCGCGGCTACCGCCTGCGGCTGGTGATCCGCCGTCCGGAGTTCGGCGGCCGTCACCGCGCCGACGGCCGCGGCAGCTCCCACGGCCACGACGGTCAGCAGGAGCAGCGCCCGGAAGAGCAGGGGCCGCTTCCGGCGCCCTTGCCTCCACCACGACGACAGAGCCCCCTTCATGTTCCCGAAGTGCTCGCCGATCCGGCTCGTGGCCGCGGGCGACCGGAAGGAGCGATCGGGCCGGTTCCGGGCGAAGATGCGCTCACCACGCGCCTGGAAGAGACCGCGCAGCCGATCCCACCACCACTCGACCGCCGGGCTGGAGCCGGAGAAACGACCGGTGTACGCACTGGCGGCGGGTGCGTGCCAGGACACCTTCGCGCTTCCGTTCCACGTCGAAGTGCCGAGCACGAGACCGAGCACCTGAGGCTGTTCTCGCTCAAGGGACTTCCAGGACTCCCGCAGGAGACGCGCTTCAGACTGGTCCGGCTCCGGAGGCCTCCCGTTCTTCTGCCTGAGCCATACGATCCGGCGCCGGCCGCCGAGGGTTCCGCGGGCCAGCACGCCGCCATGGGTGAGGTCTTCGACGGCCCAGTGGACTCGCACACCCGGTGTGGCGGCGGACAGCCGCAGCCATCCGGTCATCGGCCGGTACCCGGACAGGTACGTCGGCGGCCGGACACCCACCACGCCCCTGACGGCCTCGCGGTCAACGCCACCCACGTACCAGGCGAGTTCAGGCTGTCCGGGGAGACGCCACTTCTTGGGCACGTGGGCGGCTTCGGGAGGCGTCGAACGCACATGCCGCAGGGGGTAGCGGCGCAGTTCCGTCGGGAGCTCCGTGGCCAGGACCGTCAGCCAGAGAAGTCCGAGCGGGATCATGAGCCACATCGTGGTGCGCGCCCAGTACATCGATCCGACGCAGGCGAGCACCTGCACGATGCTCAGGTAGATCCGGGGCCTCGCCGCCGGCGGGGTCTTCAGCGGAGGTTCGAGGCCGGAGACGACGCTGTGGTCGGCGTTGTAGAACTCCCTGGCTTCCGTCCTGTTTCGGGCCGAATTCTCATAGCCCCTGAGGAACAGGGCGACGGACCAGGCCCGCGGCATTTCGGGCTTCTCCGCGGAACGCGGAACAGGCAGCGGCGTGTTGTCCGCCGGAGCGGAGTCCTTCGGCCCCGACGCGTCCCGCTTCCTCGATCGTTCCCATGCTTCCCATGATGTCCGCAGTTCAGAGCGCCGCTCATCCTGATCGACCGGCGTCAGAAGCGGCAGGCACACCTTGAGGATGTGCTCGAACTGGTGCGGCTCCATGGGCCTGTGGTGAAGCAACGCCTTCGACAACGCGTCGTCAGTGATGAGGCGTTTGTCGCCTTTCCCGTCCGCGTTGATGGCCTCGACGACCTTGCGCTGACTGCCGAGCGTCTCGTCGATCAGCTTGAGCAGCGCGTTGCGTACGCCGATCCAGGCGGCCGGCACATTCCTCGCGACCAGGACTTCTTCCTTGAGAGGGCTTCGACCGCCGACCTGTTTTCTTCCTCCCTCGCCTCCCCGCTCCGCGTTCTCTCCGGTTTTCTCAGCCACCTGCACCCCTCCTGAGCTGGGAAGACGTTTTCTTCCAGTACCTGTTATCGGCTGGCCAGAAATCCTGGCCCACTGCTTTCGTGGCGTGTGGGGCCGCTCCCGGAGAGGGCCCCCACACCCATCGGTTCGTCCTGCCCCTCTTTCGTGGCGCGCGGCAGGACGTTCCCCGCACCTTGGAAGGGGTTCCGCATGACCGACGTGCTGACCCTGGCAACAGCTGTTGCCGGCGCCCTACAGGCAACGCTGCTGGTCGTCCACAGCATGCGGACGCGAAGGAAACGGCCCACCCCGCCGCCGCAGGTGCGGCGCCTGCCGAAGCGGATCAGGCGGGTGAGGCGCCGACGGTAACTCCATCGCGAGGTCGAACTCCCGCCCGTCTCCAGGCGGGAGGAGTGATCGTGTCCACCTTCACCGAACCGCTCGACTTCCGTCTGCTGCCGCTCGCGCCCAGCACGCCACCACGCCTTCCGGCGACCACTGCCCCACGCCCGCCCCATTCGTCGCCCCACCCCGGGATCCGCCCGTTCAGCCCAACGAGGCGCACAGCGACGGGAAACGGGAGGCCTGAGCCACCGGGCATCACCAAGTCGCGGTCCGTATAACGGACATGAACATCCGGACAACGAACGATTTCCGGCCAACCTGCTGACGCGGCCCTGACAGAAAGCGGGAACTGCTGCCACTCTTCCCACTGGCGCTTCACAGCAACCCCACAGCTCCACTCCTGTGATCCCTGTGATCTCCCCTGGTCGCGCGATCCGCGACCGTCCTGAAGGAGTCAGTGTTGAGAAGCAATTCCTCTCGCAGACGCACCTCCCACATAGTCGCCGTAGCCGGCGTCACCGCTCTGCTCGCCGCGGCCGTCCAGGCCGGCGCGACCTCCTCCGCCGCTCCGGCCAAACCCCTTGCGAGCAAGGGGAATCCGGCGCACACGGCCGTCTCGCTCTCCCCCTCGCAGCGCGCCGAGCTGCTCCGCGACGCCACGTCGGCGCGGACCTCGACGGCGAAGGACATCGGCCTCGGCACCAAGGAGGCGCTCGTCGTCCGCGACGTCATCAAGGACGCCGACGGCACGGTCCACACCCGCTACGAGCGCACCTACGGCGGACTCCCGGTCCTGGGCGGCGACCTGGTCGTCGACACCGCCAAGTCGGGCGCGACCACGCACGTCGTCAAGGCGACGAACGCCGCCATCAAGGTCGCCGACCTCACCCCGGACGTGACGACGGCGGCGGCCGAGAAGCAGGCCGTCTCGCGCGCCAAGGCCCTCGGCTCCACCAAGTCGGCGGCGGACTCGGCCCGCAAGGTGATCTGGGCGGCGAGCGGCAAGCCGGTCCTCGCCTACGAGACGGTCGTCGGCGGCCTCCAGGACGACGGCACCCCGAACGAACTCCACGTCATCACCGACGCGGCCACCGGCAAGAAGCTCTACGAGTACCAGGGCATCGAGAACGCCACCGGTGTCGGCAACACCCAGTACAGCGGCCAGGTCTCGCTGACGACGACCCAGTCGGGCTCCAACTACAACCTGACCGACGGCGACCGCGGCGGCCACAAGACGTACAACCTGAACCACGGCACGTCCGGCACCGGCACCCTGTTCTCCCAGACCAGCAACACCTGGGGCAACAGCACCACGTCGAACGCGGCGACGGCCGGCGCGGACGCGCACTACGGCGCGGCGGAGACCTGGGACTTCTACAAGAACACGTTCGGCCGCAGCGGCATCAAGAACAACGGCGTCGGCGCCTACTCCCGTGTCCACTACGGGAATTCGTACGTCAACGCGTTCTGGGACGACGGCTGCTTCTGCATGACGTACGGCGACGGCTCCGGCAACGCGGACCCGCTGACCGCCATCGACGTGGCGGGGCACGAGATGAGCCACGGCGTCACCTCCAACACCGCCGGGCTCAACTACTCCGGTGAATCGGGCGGGCTGAACGAGGCGACCTCCGACATCTTCGGCACGGGTGTCGAGTTCTACGCCAACAACTCGACCGACGTGGGCGACTACCTCATCGGCGAGAAGATCGACATCAACGGCGACGGCACGCCGCTGCGTTACATGGACAAGCCGAGCAAGGACGGCGGCTCGGCGGACAGTTGGTACTCGGGTGTCGGCAACCTCGACGTGCACTACTCCTCGGGCATCGCCAACCACTTCTTCTACCTGCTGAGCGAGGGCAGCGGCGCCAAGGTCATCAACGGCGTCAGCTACAACTCGCCCACCTCGGACGGACTTCCGGTCACCGGCATCGGCCGCGACAAGGCGCTGCAGATCTGGTACCGCGCGCTCACCACGAAGTTCACGTCCACCACCAACTACGCGGCGGCCCGCACCGGGACGCTCGCGGCGGCCGGTGAGCTGTACGGCACGACGGGCGCCGAGTACAAGGCGGTGCAGGACGCGTGGGCGGCCGTCGCGGTCGGTGCGCGCTCCGGTGGCGGCGGCGGTGGCGGCACGTCGTTCGAGAACACGGCCGACGTGTCGATTCCGGACAACGGGGCGGCAGTCACCTCGTCGGTCACCGTGTCCGGGCGGACGGGCAACGCGCCCTCGAACCTCTCGGTCACGGTCGACATCACGCACACCTGGCGCGGTGACCTGGTGATCGACCTGGTGGCTCCGGACGGGTCGACGTACCGCCTGAAGAACTCCAGCTCGTCCGACTCCGCGGACAACGTGCAGGCCACCTACACGGTCAACGCGTCCTCCGAAGTGGCCAACGGCGTCTGGAAGTTGAAGGTCCAGGACGTAGCTGCACAGGACACCGGCTACATCAACAGCTGGAAGCTTACGTTCCCGTAAAAACCAGCCGTCCACTTCCGGCCGCACGAATTGGGCGCCGCCTCGGGGTTTCAACTCCGGGGCGGCGCTCTGTTGTGGACGTTTACATTGCCGCAATGTTTCTCGGACAGTCGATTTTCAGCCAACATCACTTGGGGGTCCTGACATGTACGCGCCCCTGATGCCACTCTTCCCTCACGCCGCTTCAGCACAGCCAATTCACAACCCGCTCCGGTCAGTAACCCCACGCTGCCGGACTCCCCCACAGAGGAGCTTGCGTGACCCCCCTCTACGCGCGTCACAAGCGCACCACCCTGGCCATCGCCACCGCGGTCGCCGCTGGAGCCCTGCTCGCCACCGGTGTCTCCACCGGTGCCTCCGCCCAGCCCGCCGCGGGCAAGGCGGCCCCTCTCGCCGCCGCCCCGCAGCTGCTCTCCAACTCCGCGCGTGTCGCGCTGGTCCAGGAGAAGCAGGCCGCCGCGCCCGAGACCGCCCAGCAGATAGGCCTCGGCACCAAGGAGAAGCTGGTCGTCAAGGACGTCGTCAAGGACGTCGACGGCACGGTCCACACCCGCTACGAGCGCACCTACGCGGGCCTCCCGGTCCTCGGTGGCGACCTGGTCGTCCACACCGCGGCGTCGGGCAAGACCGAGGGTGTCACCAAGGCGCACTCGGCGGCCATCAAGGTCGCCACCGTCACGCCGAAGATCTCCACCGCCAAGGCCGAGAAGCAGGCGCTGACCATCGCCCAGGCCGCCGGCTCCGACAAGACCGCCGCCGACGGTGCCCGCAAGGTCATCTGGGCCGGCAGCGGCACCCCCGTCCTCGCCTACGAGACGATCGTCGGCGGCTTCCAGGACGACGGCACCCCCAACCAGCTGCACGTCATCACCGACGCGGCCACCGGCAAGAAGCTCTTCGAGTACCAGGGCATCGAGAACGCCACCGGCACCGGCAAGACCCTGTACTCGGGCACCGTCAGCCTCACCACCACGCTGTCGGGCACGACGTACTCGCTGACCGACGCCTCGCGCGGCAGCCACAAGACGTACAACCTGAAGCACGGCACGTCCGGCACCGGCACCCTCTTCACCAACACCACCAACACGTGGGGCACCGGCGCCGCCTCCAGCTCCACCACCGACGTGACCGCCGCCGCGGACGCCGCCTACGGCGCCCAGGAGACGTGGGACTTCTACAAGGACACGTTCGGCCGCAGCGGCATCAAGAACAACGGTGTCGGCGCCTACTCCCGCGTCCACTACGGCAGTTCGTACGTGAACGCGTTCTGGGACGACAGCTGCTTCTGCATGACGTACGGCGACGGGTCGAGCAACACCCACCCGCTCACCTCGCTCGACGTGGCCGGCCACGAGATGAGCCACGGCGTCACCTCCAACACCGCGGGCCTGAACTACTCGGGCGAGTCCGGCGGCCTGAACGAGGCGACCTCGGACATCTTCGGCACCGGCGTCGAGTTCTACGCCAACAACAGCAGCGACGTCGGCGACTACCTCATCGGCGAGAAGATCAACATCAACGGCGACGGCACCCCGCTGCGCTACATGGACAAGCCGAGCAAGGACGGCGGCTCCAAGGACTCCTGGTCCTCCACCGTCGGCAACCTCGACGTGCACTACTCGTCGGGCGTCGCCAACCACTTCTTCTACCTGCTGTCCGAGGGCAGCGGCGCGAAGACCATCAACGGCGTGAGCTACAACTCGCCCACGTCCAACGGCTCCACGGTCACCGGCATCGGCCGCGCCAAGGCGCTCCAGATCTGGTACAAGGCGCTGACGACGTACTTCACGTCGACCACCAAGTACGCGGGCGCCCGCACCGGCACCCTGAGCGCGGCGGCCGCCCTGTACGGCTCCGGCTCCACCGAGTACAACGCGGTGGCGGCGGCCTGGTCGGCGGTCAACGTCAGCTGACGCCAGCCGAGTTGACAGTCAAGCGGTAAGGGCGGTACCCGGAGCGAAGGCATCTCCGGGTACCGCCCTACTCTTGGGTTCCATGTCCTTCACGTACGACGACGTCGGCGCGACCCGCGAACGCGGCTTCTGCCCCCCGGGCTTCCACCCCCTCTATGTGCGCACCCGGATCGGCGAGGGCGAGAAGGTCTTCCGCCGGGCGTCCGAAGCGGTCCTGACCTGGGAACTGCACCGCGAGATGGGCGTAGGCATCGAGGCGAGCGCCGAAAAAGCGGCCCCCGGCGTAGACGTAACGGTTACTCTCGCCGGCCTCATCAAAGCCCCCTGCCGCATCGTCTGGACGGTCGAGGAACACCGCAGGTCCGGCTGGGCCTACGGCACCCTCCCCGGCCACCCCGAATGCGGCGAGGAAGCCTTCGTCGTCGACCGCACAGGCGACGGCACGGTCTGGCTGACGGTCTCGGCCTTCAGCCGAGGCGCCAAGTGGTACGCACGCCTGGGCGGCCCGGCAACCCGCGGCTTGCAGCACGCGTACGCACGCCGGATCGGCAACACACTGCGCCAGATGTGCGCGCCGTACTCGGAGGTGTGAGGGGGCGAGCCGATGTCCGGTTGTTCGGAGGTGTGAGGGGGGCAAGGGAAGTCCGGCGCTCACGACAGCTTTCAGGGGCGCGGGGAACTGCGCGACCAGCCCCCACCGGACCCGCAGCCAAAGCACCGGACTTCCCAGCGGAGTGCTACCGCATCAACACGCCCGCGCCTTCCACCCCGTCCTCCAAAGGCACCGCCACCAACCCCAACTCCGCACCGGACGCCAGCAGTCGATGCGCGGGCAGGATCCGGACCGTGTACCCATAGGGCCCGGTGCGATCAAGGGCGAGCGGCCCCTCGTACAACCAGTGCCCCTCCGCATCCGGACCCCCCGCCGGCTTCAAGGGAACCGTCGTCGCGTCCCCGATCCGGTCCTCCGGGTCCACCCGCCCCGACACCGCCTGCACTTCGACGTCGTCCGGAGCAAGCCCGGCCAGCCCCACCCGCACCCGGAGATTGAGCGTCGTACCGAGTTCCGCGGTGGCCGTAGCCGCGGACGTCTCCACATGGTCGACGGTCACCCCGTGCCAAGCGGAGCGCACCCGCCCCTTCCACACGGCCAGTTCGCGCGCCGCGTCCGGGGTCATCGCGCGATGGGCGTGCGCGGCCGGGGCGTACAGCCGCTCCACGTACTCCCGCACCATGCGCCCCGCCAGCACCTTCGGACCGAGCAACGTCAGTGTCTGGCGGACCATTTCGATCCAGCGGTCGGGCAGCCCGTCCTGGCCGCGCTCATAGAAGCGCGGGGTGACGCGCTGCTCCAGGAGGTCGTAGAGCGCGGCGGCCTCCACGTCGTCCCGGTGGTCGGGGTCCGTGGCGGTGCCGTCCGCCGTGGGGATGGCCCAGCCGAAGTCGGGCTGGAACCACTCGTCCCACCAGCCGTCCAGCACCGAGAGGTTGAGGCAGCCGTTCAGGGCGGCCTTCATACCGCTCGTGCCGCAGGCCTCCAGCGGGCGGAGCGGGTTGTTGAGCCAGATGTCGCAGCCGGGGTACAGCTTCTGCGCCATCGCCATGCCGTAGTCGGGGAGGAAGACGATGCGGTGCCGGACGCGCGGGTCGTCCGCGAACTTCACCAACTCCTGGACCAGCCGCTTGCCCCCGTCGTCCGCCGGGTGCGCCTTGCCCGCCACCACGATCTGGATCGGGTGGTCGGGGTGCAGGAGCAGATCCATCAGCCGGTCGCGGTCGCGCAGCATCAACGTCAGGCGCTTGTACGACGGGACGCGGCGCGCGAATCCGATGGTGAGGACGTCGGGGTCGAGCACGCCGTCGATCCAGCCCAACTCGGCCGACCCCGCGCCGCGTTGACGCCAGGACGCGCGGAGCCGTTCCCGTACCTCCACGACCAGCTGCTCACGCAGATCGCGGCGCAGTTCCCAGATGTCCTGGTCCGGGATCTCCGCGACCGCGTCCCAGCGGTCCGAACCGCCCACCGTCAGCGCGTCCTCGGTGCGCTGGGCGCCGATCTGCCGCGCGCCCAGCCGGAACACCTCGGGGGCGACCCAGGTCGGCGCGTGCACCCCGTTGGTCACGGAGGTGATCGGCACCTCCTCGGCGTCGAACCCCGGCCAGAGACCGGAGAACATCTCCCGGCTGACCTGACCGTGCAACAGGGAGACGCCATTGGCCCGTTGACCCAGCCGCAGGCCCATCACGGCCATGTTGAACAGGTTGGGTTCGCCGCCCGGGTAGGTCTCCATGCCGAGGCTCAGGATGTGCTGGACGTCCATGCGCGGGAGTTCGGCCTCCGGCCCGAAGTGCCGGGCCACCAACTCCCGGTCGAAACGGTCGATTCCGGCCGGTACGGGCGTGTGCGTGGTGAAGACCGTGCCGGCCCGCACCGCCTCCAGACCCGCGGCGAAGTCCAGCCCCGCGTCGCAGAGTTCGGCGATCCGCTCCAGGCCGAGGAAGCCCGCGTGCCCCTCGTTCGTGTGGAACACCTCGGGCTCGGGGTGACCGGTGAGGCGACAGTACGTCCGCACCGCCCGCACACCCCCTATGCCGAGCAACATCTCCTGGAGCAGCCGGTGTTCGCTGCCGCCGCCGTAGAGAACGTCGGTCACGCCGCGCTCACTGACGTCGTTCTCCTCGACGTCCGAGTCCAGCATCAGCAGCGGCACCCGGCCGACCTGCGCGAGCCAGATCCGGGCCCGCAGCGAACGGCCGCCGGGCAGCGCCAGGGAGACCTGGGCCGGGGAGCCGTCCTCCTCCCGCAGCAGCGCCACCGGGAGTTCGTTGGGATCGAGGACCGGATAGTGCTCCTGCTGCCAGCCGTCCCGGGACAGCGACTGGCGGAAGTAGCCGTGCCGGTAGAGGAGTCCGACACCGATCAGCGGTACGCCGAGGTCGCTGGCCGATTTGAGATGGTCGCCGGCGAGGATGCCGAGGCCGCCGGAGTACTGCGGCAGGGCGGCCGTGACACCGAACTCGGGTGAGAAGTAGGCGACGGCGGCGGGCAGTTCACCGCCCTGGGTCTGATACCAGCGGTCACCGCCCACATAGTCGGCGAGGTCGCCCGCGACCTCGGTGAGCCGGCGCAGGAAGTGGTGGTCCTCGGCCAGCTCCGCGAGCCGCTCGGCGGACACGCTGCCGAGGAGTCGTACGGGATCGCGTTCCGACGCGGCCCAGTGCTCGGGATCGACGGACTGGAAGAGATCACGCGTGTCGGCGTGCCAGGACCAGCGCAGATTGCGCGCCAGATCACTGAGAGGTCGGAGGGGTTCGGGGAGAACGGGACGGACGGTGAATCGACGGATCGCCTTCACAGCTCCACCTCGGCGCTTCGCTGGATGACACACGGCTATGTGTGTCGTCGTGTGTGATGACGTTACCGGCGATGGTGTCGCCCTCGCTGGGGGCTTCGCCCCCAGACCCCCGTCGGCCTGGACGGCCTCGTCCTCAAACGCCGGACGGGCTGGATTTTGCCGACCTGGGCTGGAGGGGAACCGGCCTGTGCTGAAGAAGTTGAACCGGCATGTACTGAAAAGGCGCCCTCATGCGCCATTGTGGTGCTTCGCACCGCACGAGAGGCTGCCCCGTGGAGAGTTGAAGGAGGGGAACTCGACATGGCACGGACGCGTACGCGGCGTCTGCGCCGGGCGGGGGGACTGACCGCGGTCACCACAGTCGTGGTGCTTTCGGCCATCACCCTGCCCGCGCACGCCGCACCGGAGGGGACCATACTCGGCGCCGGTGAACCCGGCTCCGTCAGCGGTAGCTACCTGGTGACGTTGAAAGGGGGGACGAAGGCTCCGTCGGCGGCAGGCAAGGGGCTCGCCGAGAAGTACGGGGCGAAAATAAGCCACACCTACGGCACGGCCCTCAACGGCTACGCCATCGAGGCGAACGAGAGACAGGCGAGACTCCTCGCGGCGGACGCGCGGGTCGCCTCGGTCGCCCAGGACACCCGCGTCACCGTGGACGGCGTCGGCCGCGTGCAGCGCAACCCGCCGTCCTGGGGCCTGGACCGTCTCGACCAGCCGAGCCTGCCGCTGAACAAGAGCTACACCTCGCCGGCCTCCGGGGGCAGCGGGGTGACGGTCTACGTGATCGACACCGGCATCCGCGTCACCCACAAGGACTTCGGCGGCCGGGCGAGCTACGGCTGGGACTTCGTCGACAACGACACCACCGCCCAGGACGGCAACGGCCACGGCACCCATGTCGCCGGCACGATCGCCGGCACCACGTACGGCGTCGCCAAGAAGGCCAAGGTCGTCGCCGTACGGGTCCTGGACAACGCCGGAGCCGGTACGACCTCGCAGGTCATCGCGGGTATCGACTGGGTCACCCGGCACGCGCGCAAACCCGCGGTCGCCAATCTCAGCCTGGGCGGCTACCACAACGCCCAGCTGGACACGGCCGTACGCAACTCGATCGCCTCCGGTGTCACGTACACGGTCGCGGCGGGCAACGACGGGCTGCCGGCCGGTCTGTACTCCCCCGCCGACGTCAAGGAGGCCGTCACGGTCGGCGCCACCGACAAGAACGACGCCCGGGCGGCCTTCTCGAACTACGGCCCGGCCGTCGACCTCTTCGCCCCGGGCGTCTCGATCACCTCCGCGTCGTACGCGAGCGACACGGGCAAGGCGACCTTCTCCGGTACGTCGATGGCGTCACCGCACGCGGCCGGCGCGGCGGCCGTCTATCTCGCCGGTCACCCGCGCGCCACACCCGCGCAGGTCTCCGCGGCACTCGTCGCGGGGGCGGTTTCCGGCAAGGTGTCCGGCGAGGGACCCGGTTCGCCGGACAAACTCCTGCAAGTACCGCGGTCCTAGTGCGAGAGTGTCGGGACCGGCCCCGTTCGCCCAGGACGGGGCCGGATCTTTCTGTGGAGATCTGCGCGTAAGTAGTTAGCAACCTGCCGGATTGCTAACCCGAATAGGGTGGGAAGGCTCCACCGGTATGCCCCCAGACGCACCACGGGATCTCCTTCGCAGGACCCACCTCCCCACATCCATCCGCCCACACCCACGTTGACGCGGACAGGAGCGGTCATGCCCGCCACGCACCACTCGTCAGCACCCCCGACATCCGGCACGGCCACGCCCCCCGTGCGCCCCGCCGGCACGGCACCACCCGCCCCGGAGCCACCCTCCGCGGACGGCACACCTCCCGGCATCGGACGCATCCCCGTCCTCGATGTCCGGCCGGTCGTCCAGCACGGCCACCGGTCCGCCAAGGCGGTGACCGGTGAGGCGTTCGAGGTCTCGGCCATCGTCTTCCGCGAGGGCCACGACGCGGTCGCCGCCAACGCCGTGCTCTACGACCCGGACGGCCACCCCGGCCCATGGACCCCGATGCGGGAGCTCGCCCCGGGCTCCGACCGCTGGGGCGCCACCGTCACACCCGGCGAACCCGGCCGGTGGACCTACACCGTGGAGGCCTGGAGCGACCCGGTCGCCACCTGGCGCCACCACGCCCAGATCAAGATCCCGGCCGGTATGGACACGGACCTGGTCCTGGAGGAGGGCGCGCGCCTGTACGAACGCGCCATCACCGGCGTACCGAAGGGCAAGGGCCTCCGCCCCGTCCTCCGCGCCGCCGTGTCCGCTCTCCGCGACGAGACCCGCCCGGCCGCCGCCCGCCTCGCCGCCGCACTGACGCCGGAGGTGGACGGGGTGCTGGCCCGCCATCCCCTACGGGAACTGGTCACGGCCGCCGAACCGCGCCCGCTGCTGGTCGAGCGGGAGCGGGCTCTCTACGGCGCCTGGTACGAGTTCTTCCCGCGTTCCGAGGGCACTCCGGCCCAGCCTCACGGCACGTTCCGTACGGCCGCGAAGCGGCTGGACGGCATCGCGGCGATGGGCTTCGACGTCGTCTATCTGCCGCCGATCCATCCGATCGGGAGCACCTTCCGCAAGGGCCCCAACAACACCCTCTCCGCCGGGCGTGAGGACGTCGGCGTCCCCTGGGCGATCGGCTCCCCGGAGGGCGGGCACGACGCGATCCACCCGCAGCTGGGCACGCTGGAGGACTTCGACGCGTTCGTCGCGCGGGCCGCCGAGCTGGGCATGGAGATCGCGCTCGACTTCGCGCTCCAGTGCTCCCCCGATCACCCGTGGGTGGAGAAGCACCCGGAGTGGTTCCACCACCGCCCGGACGGCACGATCGCGTACGCGGAGAACCCGCCGAAGAAGTACCAGGACATCTACCCGATCGCCTTCGACCGGGACATGGACGGCCTGATCACCGAGACCGTCCGCGTGCTGCGGCACTGGATGGACCACGGCGTGCGGATCTTCCGCGTGGACAACCCGCACACCAAGCCGGTCGTGTTCTGGGAACGGGTGATCGCCGAGATCAACGGCGCCGACCCGGACATCATCTTCCTGGCCGAGGCGTTCACGCGTCCGGCGATGATGGCCACCCTGGCGCAGGTCGGCTTCCAGCAGTCGTACACCTACTTCACCTGGCGCAACACGAAGGAAGAACTCACCGAATACCTCAGCGAGTTGTCGGGCGAGGCGGCTGCCTACATGCGGCCGAACTTCTTCGTGAACACCCCGGACATCCTGCACGAGTTCCTCCAGGAGGGCGGTCGGCCCGCCTTCGAACTGCGCGCGGTACTGGCGGCGACCCTCTCTCCCACCTGGGGGGTGTACAGCGGGTATGAGTTGTGCGAGAACACCCCGTTGCGGCCCGGCAGCGAGGAGTATCTGGACTCCGAGAAGTACCAACTCCGTCCCCGCGACTGGGTGTCGGCCGAGCGGGAAGGACGTAGCATCGCGCCATTGCTGGGCAAGCTCAACGACATCCGGCGCCGCAGCCCGGCGTTGCGGCAGCTGCGTGACCTCCACTTCCATCAGACGGATCAGGAGGCGGTGATCGCGTACTCGAAGCGGAACGGTTCGAACACGGTTCTGGTGGTCGTCAACCTCGACCCTCACCACACCCAGGAGGCCACGGTCTCGTTGGACATGCCGCAACTCGGCCTGGAATGGCACGAGTCGGTACCGGTGCGCGACGAGCTCACCGGTGAGACCTATCACTGGGGCAGGGCCAACTATGTGCGCCTGGAGCCGGGTAACCGGCCCGCACACATCCTCACCGTCCTGCGACCGTCCCCGCAGATCGGAGGGTCACCCACCATATGATCGTCAACGAGCCCGTCCCGGACACCTTCGAGGACACTCCCGCCAAGGACCGGGACCCCGAGTGGTTCAAACGCGCCGTCTTCTACGAGGTCCTGGTCCGCTCCTTCCAGGACAGCAACGGCGACGGCGTCGGTGACCTCAAGGGCATCACCGCCAAACTCGACTACCTCCAGTGGCTCGGCGTCGACTGCCTCTGGCTACCCCCCTTCTTCAAATCCCCACTCCGCGACGGCGGTTACGACGTCTCCGACTACACCGCCGTACTCCCCGAATTCGGCGACCTCGCCGACTTCGTCGAGTTCGTCGACTCCGCCCACCAACGCGGCATGCGCGTCATCATCGACTTCGTCATGAACCACACCAGCGACCAGCACCCGTGGTTCCAGGAATCCCGCAAGGACCCCGACGGGCCCTACGGCGACTACTACATGTGGGCCGACGACGACAAGCAGTACCCCGACGCCCGCATCATCTTCGTCGACACCGAAGCCTCCAACTGGACCTTCGACCCCGTCCGCAAGCAGTACTTCTGGCACCGCTTCTTCTCCCACCAGCCGGACCTCAACTACGAGAACCCGGCCGTGCAGGAAGAGATCATCTCGGCGCTGAAGTTCTGGCTGGACCTGGGCATCGACGGCTTCCGCCTGGACGCGGTCCCGTACCTGTTCGCGGCCGAGGGCACCAACTGCGAAAACCTTCCGGCAACCCACGAGTTCCTCCGCCGGGTGCGCAAGGAGATCGACGCGCAGTACCCCGACACGGTGGTGCTGGCGGAGGCGAACCAGTGGCCCGAGGACGTCGTCGACTACTTCGGCGACTTCCGGAGCGGCGGCGACGAGTGCCACATGGCGTTCCACTTCCCGGTGATGCCGAGGATCTTCATGGCGGTCCGCCGGGAATCGAGGTATCCGGTCTCGGAGATCCTGGCCAAGACCCCGGCGATCCCGTCCGGCTGCCAGTGGGGCATCTTCCTGCGCAACCACGACGAGCTGACCCTGGAGATGGTCACCGACGAGGAACGCGACTACATGTGGGCGGAGTACGCGAAGGACCCGCGTATGCGCGCCAACATCGGTATCAGGCGGCGGCTGGCCCCGCTCCTGGACAACGACCGCAACCAGATCGAGCTGTTCACGGCCCTGCTCCTGTCGCTCCCCGGCTCGCCGATCCTCTACTACGGCGACGAGATCGGCATGGGCGACAACATCTGGCTCGGCGACCGCGACGCCGTCCGCACGCCGATGCAGTGGACACCGGATCGCAACGCAGGTTTTTCGTCCTGTGACCCCGGCCGACTGTCACTGCCGACCATCATGGATCCCGTCTACGGCTACCAGGTCACCAACGTCGAGGCGTCGATGTCGTCGCCCTCCTCGCTGCTGCACTGGACGCGCCGCATGATCGAGATCCGTAAGCAGAACCTGGCGTTCGGCCTCGGCTCGTACCGGGAACTGCCGTCGTCGAATCCTGCGGTGATCGCGTTCCTGCGCGAGTACGAGGACGACCTCGTCCTGTGCGTGAACAACTTCTCCCGGTTCGCGCAGCCGACGGAACTGGACCTGCGGGCGTTCAATGGGAGGCATCCGGTCGAACTGTTCGGCGGGGTGCGCTTTCCGGCCGTAGGACAGCTGCCGTACTTGCTGACGCTGGCGGGCCACGGCTTCTACTGGTTCAGGCTCCGCAAGGAAGCCGCCTAGATCCCGGCCGGTCCCTGCGGGGCGGGGCGGTTTCGGTTTCCCCCGCCCCGCCCGGGGCACGCAACAGTGACACCCCGACCCACCCCCGGGGAAAGGAACGTGACGCCATGGCGGAAACTGTCACACTTTCCGGCCGGACCAGTCCCGGTCACGGCCTCCTCGCGTCGCTCGACCCCCTCCTTCGGGAGTGGCTGCCGAGGCAACGGTGGTTCGCGGGCAAAGGCCGTCCCGTCACGGGTTTCTCGCTGGTGGCGGCGACGGAGCTGCTGCCGCTGGACGGCAAGCTGGGCCTGTACCACCTCCTGGTCCGCGCCCACCAGTCCCCAGCCCCCGGCGACTGCTACCAGCTCCTCATAGGCGTGCGCGAGGCGCTGTCACCCCGGCTCGCGCCCGCGCTGATCGGACATGTGGAGGAGGGCCCGTTCGCCGGTCACACGGTGTACGAGGCCCTGTACGACCCCCGGCCCGCCGAGGTGCTCCTGGAGGCGCTGCGCTCCCAGGCCCGCATCGGCGGGCTGCGCTTCGAACGGGCCCCGGACGCCCCCGACATCGGCCCCGGCCTGACACCACGCCTGATGACGGCCGAGCAGTCCAATTCGTCGGTGGTCTACGGCGATACGTTCATCCTGAAACTGCTGCGCAGGATCGTGCCCGGCACCAACCCCGACCTGGAACTCCCGCTGGCGCTGGCCCTGGAGGGCTGCCCCCGGGTACCGGCCCCGACGGCGTGGCTCCGCGCGGAATTCGCCGACGAGCCGTACGTCCTGGGAGTCCTCCAACCATTCGTGCAGGGCGCGGCGGACGGCTGGGAACTGGCGCTGAGCGAACTGTCCAAGGGCGAGGACTTCGGCGCGGAGGCGAGGTCGCTGGGCAGGGCGACGGCGGAGGTCCACGTGGCGTTGGCGCGAGCGCTGCCGACGATGACGCTGGGGCACGCGCAGTTGGAACTCCTGGTCACCGGCATGACCGAGCGCCTGGACGCGGCGGCACAAGCGGTACCGGCCCTGCGCCCGTACGCTCCTGGCCTGCGCTCGGCGTTCTCGGCCCTGGCGGACCTGGCGGCGGAGGGTCACACCTGGACCGCCCAACGCATCCACGGCGACCTGCACCTGGGCCAGTGCCTGCACTCCCCCTCCGGCGAATGGTCCCTGATCGACTTCGAGGGCGAACCGTCCAGACCCCTCGCGGAACGCCGCATGCCCCAGCCTCCGGTACGGGACATCGCGGGGATGCTCCGTTCTTTCGACTACGCGGCCCACTCGACGACACCGCCGGCACCGGCCTGGGCGGACACGGCCCGGGCGGCGTACTGCTCGGGGTACGCGGAGGTGACGGGCGTGGACCCCCGCACGGACCCGGTCCTGCTCCGCGCATACGAGACGGACAAGGCGATCTACGAGGTCCTCTACGAGGCCCGCCACCGCCCCGACTGGCTCCCGGTGCCGTTGTCGGCGATCCGCCGCCTGGCCAACCCCAAGACCTGACCCCACCCACCACCCCGAACTCACCCCGACCCCACCCCGCCTCAGGAGGCTCCACCCGTGACCCCGCGTCCCCCGTCCAACGGTTCGGATCCAAAGCCGAGGAAGAAAACGGCCGAGGGGAAGAGCGGTGCGGAAGTGCAGTTGACGGCTCCTGGGGGGAAGGGGCGCGGTGGGGGCGGCGGCACGAAGAAGACTGCGGGTGAGGGGGCGACGGGCAAGGGGGGCGCGGGCAAGAAGGCTGCGGGCAAGGGAGCGGCCGCGAAGAAGGCGATGAAGAAGAGGGGCGGGACGGAGAGCGCCGTCGCGAAGAAGGCCGGTACGAAGGGTGCGGCGGCTGGGAAGGCTGAGCCCGGGGAGGCTGAGGCCAAGAGGGCGTCGACGAAGAACGCGTCGGCGGCGACGGCTGAGCCCCGGAAGGCCGAAGCCAAGGGGACGGCGGCGAAGAGCGCACCGGCTGCGACGGCTGGATCGGGGAAAACCAAAGCGAAGGGGACGGGGACCAAGAACACCCCGGCTGCGACGGCTCGCCCCGCGAAGGCCGAGGCGAAGGGGGCTACGGCGAAGAACGCCCCGGCCGAGACGGCTGGACCCGGGAAGACCGAAGCGAAGGGACCGGCGACCAAGAACGCGCCGGCCGAGACGGCTGAGCCTGGAAAGGCCGCCGCAAAGAGGACGACGACGAAGAACGCCGGTACGAAGAAGGCAGCGGCAACGAAGGCGGCGGCCAAGAACGCCGTGATCAAGAAGGCGGCGGCCAAGAAGGCGGCGACGAAGAACGCCATGGCGAAGACTGGTTCGGCGGAAGAGACCTCGGCGACAAGAGCTGCGACGGAGAAGGCCATGACGAAGACGGGCGCCGCGAAGACGGGTACGGCGAAGAGGACGAGCGTGACGGCCAAGGTCCCGGCGGAGACGGGCTCGGCAGAAGAAGTCGTGGCGGAAACGAGCAGCGCGAGGAAGACCGTGACGAAGAGGACCGCGAAGAACTCCGTGACCAAGAAAGCCGCCGCCAAGAAGGGCGCCGGGAAGAAGAACTCGGCGAAGAAGGGCCTGACCAGGAAGACGATCGCGGCTGACGAGAAGCCCACGCGGAGGACGGTGACCGCGGACACGGGGGTGGATTCGGAGGCGGATTCTCCCTCGCCGGAAAGCGCGGCTTCCGCATCCGAAGGGGCGACTTCCACGCCGGAGCAGGTGGATTCCGCACCGGATCAGGGAGCTTCCGAACCGGAGCAGACGGCTGCCGCGACGGAGCAGGGACCTTCCGCATCGGATCAGGCGGCTGCCGCTCCCGGCATCGCGTCCACCTCGGAACTGGGACCGACCTCGGAGCCAGGTCCCACCTCGGAGTCAGGTCCCGTTTCGGAGCCGGCCACGCCGGTGGCAGCCAAGGCCGCAGAGCCGACCACATCTTCGACACCGCCCGCTGGACCAGTCCCGACCGTGCCGACGCCCCTGGCCGAAACCTCTGAGTCACCCACACCGCCGACCCCGTCCACTGCGCCGACCTCGCCCACCGCACCGGCTTCGACAGCGGCTCCGGCTCCGCTGTCGGCACCGGCTAGCGCCCCGAAGTTGGCCACACCGCCGACACCGACCACGGAACCGGCCCCGGCGCTGACCTCGCTGACGGCCCCGGCTGACACACCGAAGCCGGCCACACCGTCGCCACTAACCGCACCCGCTCTGGACCAGACTCCGGCCGACGCCCCAGAGTCAGCCATACCTCCGACCCCGGCCAACGCCATGGAGTCGAGCACACCCCCGCACACCGCACCGGCCTCACCCACGCAACCGGCCTCGGCCTACGCCCCGAAGCCGACCGCCCCACCGACGCCGACCGCTGCCCCGAAACTGCCCGCCGCTCCCACTTCGACGCCGACCTCGTTGACGGCCGCGACTGACACCCCGGAACCGACCACCACGCCGGCCTCGCCCGCGGCTCCCGCTTCGACACCGGCCCCGCTGATGACCTCGGCTGACACCCCGAAGGCGGCTGCCGCACCGGCGACGCCATCCACCGCAGAGGCCTCCGCCGACACCCCGAAGGCGACTACGCCGCCGACCTCGGCCGAGTCCTCGAAGCCGACCACATCCACGCCCCCACTGGCAGCACCCGCCGACACCCCGAAGTTGCCCACGCCCCCCGCCCCGCCCACCACAGCGACCCCTGCCCCTGCCTCGGCCCCGCTACCGACCCCGGGCAACACCCCGGAACCAGCCCCAGCATCCACCCCACCAACCTCCCCCACCCCCGTAACTCCCCCCACCCCCACCGCTCCCCCCAACACCACCATCTCCCCCGCCCTGGACGCCACAGACCGCGACCGACTCCTCCACGGCACCCACCACGCCCCCCACTCCGTACTCGGCGCCCACCAGGTCTCCGGCGGAGTCGCGTTCCGGGTGTTTCGGCCGTTCGCGCTCGGAGTGACCGTCGTGGCCGGGCAGTTGAGGGCCGAGTTGCATGACGACGGGGACGGGTTCTTCTCCGGGTTGCTGCCCCTCCACGGTGTGCCGGAGTATCGGCTCGCCGTGGCCTACGAGGGCACCGTGCAGGAGGTCGAGGACGCGTACCGGTTCCTCCCCGCGCTCGGCGACCTGGATCTCCATCTCATCGGCGAGGGTCGGCACGAGGAGCTGTGGCAGGCGCTCGGGGCACGGACGATGACGCATCAAGGCGTCACCGGTACCCGTTTCACCGTGTGGGCGCCGGACGCGCAAGGCGTTCGCCTCGCCGGTACCTTCAACTTCTGGGACGGTACGGGCGCCCCGCTGCGCTCACTCGGCGGCACCGGTGTCTGGGAACTGTTCATGCCCGGCATCGGCGAGGGCGAGCTGTACAAGTTCGAGATCACCCGGCCCGACGGTTCCAAGACGCTCCGCGCCGACCCGATGGCCCGCCGCACCGAGGTCCCGCCGAGCACCTCCTCGATCGTCCACGCCTCGCACTACGAGTGGAACGACGAGGAATGGCTCGCCCAGCGCGCCGAAGTCCCCGCCCACGAGGCCGCCTTCTCCGTCTACGAGCTCCATCTCGCCTCCTGGCGCCCGGGATTGACGTACCGCCAACTGGCCGAGCAACTCCCCGCCTACGTCAGGGACTTGGGGTTCACCCACGTCGAGATGATGCCGGTCGCCGAGCACCCCTTCGGCGGCTCGTGGGGTTACCAGGTCACCGGCTTCTACGCCCCGACCGCCCGCCTCGGCACCCCCGACGACTTCAAGTTCCTCGTCGACGCCCTGCACCAGGCGGGCATCGGCGTCCTCATGGACTGGGTCCCGGCCCACTTCCCGCGCGACGACTGGGCGTTGGCCGAGTTCGACGGCCGCCCCCTGTACGAGCACGCGGACCCGCTCCGTGCCGCGCACCCGGACTGGGGCACCCTGGAGTTCGACTTCGGCCGCCGTGAGGTGCGCAACTTCCTTGTGGCGAACGCCGTCTACTGGTGCCAGGAGTTCCACATCGACGGCCTGCGCGTGGACGCGGTCGCCTCGATGCTCTACCTCGACTACTCACGCGAGCCGGGCCAGTGGACCCCGAACGAGCACGGCGGCCGGGAGAACCTCGACGCCGTCGCCTTCCTCCAGGAGATGAACGCGACCGTGTACCGCAGGGTGCCCGGTGTCGTGACGATCGCCGAGGAGTCCACCGCCTGGGACGGCGTCACGCGCGCCACGCACCACATCGGACCGGGCGGATTCGGCGGCCTGGGCTTCGGGTTGAAGTGGAACATGGGCTGGATGCACGACTCGCTCGACTACATGTCGCACGAGCCCGTCCACCGCAAGCACCACCACGGCGAGATGACCTTCTCCATGGTCTACGCCTACAGCGAGAACTACGTCCTCCCCATCTCCCACGACGAAGTGGTCCACGGCAAGCGCTCGTTGGTGTCCAAGATGCCCGGCGACTGGTGGCAGCAACGCGCCAACCTCCGCGCCTACCTCGCCTTCATGTGGGCCCACCCCGGCAAGCAACTCCTCTTCATGGGCCAGGAGTTCGCCCAGGGCGCGGAGTGGTCGGAGACCCACGGCCCCGACTGGTGGCTCCTCGACCCGGCCTACGGCGCCGAGGCCGACCACCGAGGCGTGCGCGACCTCGTCCGCGACCTCAACACGGTGTACCGCCACACCCCCGCCCTCTGGCAACTCGACACCGACCCGGCCGGCTTCCAGTGGGTCACGGGCGACGCCTCCGAGGACAACGTCTTCGCCTTCCTCCGCTACGACACCGACGGCTCCCCCCTCCTCGCCGTCAGCAACTTCTCCCCCGTGGTCCGCCACGACTACCGCCTCGGCACCCCCGACGACATCCCCGCCTGGCACGAAACCCTCAACACCGACACCGCCCTCTACGGCGGCAGCGACATCACCAACCCGGATCACATCAAGCCCGAACCCCAACCGTGGCACGGCCGCCCGACGAGTATCCGGGTGACGTTGCCGCCGCTGGCAACGGTCTGGCTGCGCCCGGCATAGGTACCTGGCGATGTAAGTGCCGGCCGGCAAAATCCAGCCCGTCCGGCACTTACTGACGCAGGCCGGCACTACTCAGCCCGTCCGGCGTTTGAGGACGAGGCCCCTTCAGGGCCGATGGGGGTCTGGGGGCGCAGCCCCCAGGACGCCCACACCAACACCGGTCACCAACACCGGCCACCCTCACACCGCCTCCGCCTCCGACAAGCTCAGCGGCAGCGAACCCGTATGCAACACCCCCAACCTCTGCGTAGCCCGAGTAAGCGCCACATACAAATCACTCGTCCCGTATCGCCCCGGCTCGACAACCAACACCGAGTCGAACTCCAGCCCCTTCGCCTGCCGAGGATCAAGCAGAACAACACTCCGCGTCAGATCCGGCTCGGCGCCGGCCGTGACCCCGTCCAGCCGCGCAGCCAACCTCCGGTGCAGATCCCGCGGCGCGATGATCGCCAACCGCCCCTCCGCAGGGGCGAGTTCACCCACGGCCTTGGCAACGGCACCCGGCAGATCGTCGGTGGCCCGCACCCAGGGCCGTACACCAGTGGTCCGCACGGAACTCGGCGGTTCGAAGCCGGGATTCTCCGCGCGGACGACCGCCGCCGCGAGGTCCATGATCTCGGCGGGCGTGCGGTAGTTGACGCCGAGGCGGGTGTGGTCGAAGCGGTCCTCGACGTACGGGGCGAGGATCTCCGACCAGGAGCCCACACCCGCCGCTTCCGCCGTCTGGGCCGGGTCGCCGACCAGGGTCATCGACCGGGTGGGGCTGCGCCGCATCAGCAACCGCCAGGCCATCGGGGAGAGTTCCTGCGCCTCGTCGACGATGATGTGCCCGAACGCCCAGGTCCGGTCGGCCGCCGCGCGTTCCGCGGCACTGCGGTGATCCTCCTCCTCATGACGCTCCGCGAAGCGCTCCGCGTCGATGATGTCGTGCGCGGACAGCACCTCGGAGCCCTCGGGGTCGCCCTCCTCCTTGTCCTCGAACTCGAACGTCCGGGAGGCGAAGGAAACGTCCAACACCCCCTGCGCGAACGACACCTGCTCCTCCCGCTCCCGCTGCACCCGTGCCCGCCGCACCCGGTCGTCCCGCCCGAGGAGTTCCGCGGCCTCGTCGAGCAGCGGTACGTCCGCCACGGTCCACTCGCGGGTCACCGGGCGGCGGATGGCGTCCGCGTCGTCGTCGGAGACGTAGCCCACGGGGTCGGCGAGGAAGTCCGCGACGAGGTACTGCGGGGTCAGGCGCGGCCACAACTGGTCGATGGCGGCCCAGACTTCGGGGTTCTCGGCGAGTTCGTCGCGGATCTGGGTGATGTCGCTGGGGTCGAGGAGGTTGCTGCCGTCGAAAGGGTCGGTGCCGATGCGTTCGGCGACCATCTCGGTGAGCGTGTTGAGGATGTGCCCCTCGAAGTGCTCCCGGGACTCGTTGTGCGGGAGCCCGGCCTCGCGGGCGCGGTCGCGGGCCACCCGTACCAGGCCGTCGTCGAGCATGAGGATCTCGCGGTCGTGCTCGATCGCGATCACCGGGTCGGGCAGCGACTGCCAGTCGCGTACGACGGCGGCGAGGACGTCGGCCATGTCGGCGCGGCCCTTCACCGCGGCGGCGGCCCGGCTGTCGCCGGCCGTGGCCTTCACGCCGGGGAACAACTCGCCGACGGTGGCGAGGAGTACGCCGGTCTCGCCGAGGGAGGGCAGCACCTCGCCGATGTAGCCGAGGAACGCGGGGTTCGGTCCGACGATCAGGACGGCGCGCTTGGCGAGCAACTCCCGGTATTCGTAGAGGAGATACGCGGCCCGGTGCAGCGCGACGGCGGTCTTGCCGGTGCCGGGGCCGCCCTCGACGACGAGCACCCCGCGGTGGGGCGCGCGGATGATCTCGTCCTGTTCGGCCTGGATGGTCTGCACGATGTCGCTCATCCGGCCGGTGCGCGCGGAGTTGAGCGCGGCGAGCAGGACGGCGTCGCCGCTCGGGTCCTCGTGGCCGGTGCGGGTGGCGTCGCCGAGGTCGAGGATCTCGTCGTGCAGGGCGGTGACGCGGCGCCCGTCGGTGGTGAGGTGCCGACGGCGGCGCAGGTCCATCGGGGTGTGGCCGGTGGCCAGGTAGAAGGGGCGGGCGACGTCGGCCCGCCAGTCGATCAGGATCGGCGTGAGATCGGCGTCGTCGGAGCGGATGCCGATACGGCCGATGTGGTGGGTGACGCCGGAGGTCAGGTCGATCCGGCCGAAGCAGAGCGAGCCGTCCACGGCGTTCAGCGCGGCGAGCAGCCCCGAGCGCTCGGCGACCAGGATGTCCCGCTCCAGCCGCGCCTGCATGGGCGTGTTGCCCTGCCCGAGCGCGTCCGTGACGGAGTCCTCGGTGGCACCGCGCAGCGCGTCCACGCGTGCGTACAGACCGTCGATGAATTCCTGCTCACCGTGAATTTCATCGCTGTTTGACAATTCCACTCCCGGACCTATATACTGTGCTCACTGAGCCTCTTTGCGACCCAATTCCCGTGAAGTCGCGAACCATTGAATATACGCAAAAGAATCCCCCGAGCGCAATTGCTCAGGGGATTTTCTCGTTTCCGGGTTCGTTTCCAGGTTCGTTCCCGGGGTTCAGATCACATCGGCTCGGATCACGTCGGCCAGTTCCTCCAGCAGCCGTCGCTTGGGCCGGGCCCCCACCATGGCCTTCACCGGCTCACCGCCCCGGAAGACCATGAACGTGGGCATCGAGAGGACCTTGTAGGCGTTCGTGGTCTCCGGATTCTGGTCCACGTTCAACTGCACCACCTTGAGGCGGTCGGCCTCCTCGGCGGCGAGGGCCCGCAGTACCGGTCCCATCTGCCGGCACGGCGGACACCAGTCCGCCGTGAACTCCACCAGCACCGGCAGCTCGGCCCCGATCACCTCCGCCGCGAAATTCCCGTCCGTCACGTCCATTACGTGCGTCACGTCGATCACAGTTCATGCCCTCCCAGTTCGCACAACGGTGGTGGCTCCTCGACGGTCGCCAGCCGCACCCCGATCTCCGCCCGGACCGCCTGCAACTCCCCGATCAGGGAATCCAGTTCACCCAGCTTCCGCCGGTAGACCGCGAGCGAGGCCGGGCACGAGTCGCCCTCCGGGTGCCCCGCCCGCAGGCACTCCACGAAGGGCCGCGTCTCCTCCAGGTCGAACCCGAAGTCCTGCAAGGTCCTGATCTGCCGGAGCAGCTTCAGATCGCCCTCGTCGTACGTCCGGTACCCGTTGCCGCCCCGCCGCGCGGGCAGCAGCCCCCGCGCCTCGTAGTACCGCAACGCCCGCGTCGTGGTCCCGGCCCGCGCGGCCAGCTCGCCGATTCGCATGCCTACGACGGTAATCCTTGACGTCGGCGTCAGGGCAACAGCGGTTTGCGCTCCACCGGGGAGGTCAGCACGATCGACGTCGTGGTGCGCCCCAGCGCGGAGACCGCTTCCAGGACCTCCTCCAGGTGGACGGTGTCCCGGACGGCGACCTTGAGGATCCAGCAGTCCTCGCCGACGACGTGGTGCACCTCGGTGATCTCGGGCCACCCGATCAGCTCCAGGGTGCGGGGGTGCTTCAGGGTGTAGCCGCCGTGCGGGTCGACCCGGATGAACGCCTGGATGCCGTAGCCGAGCCGGCCGGGGACGACATGGGCGCCGTAGCCGCTGATCACACCCGCGGCCTCCAGCCGGCGGACCCGTTCGGTGACCGCCGCCGGGCTCAGCCGGACGCGTCGTCCGAGCTCGCTGAGCTTGATCCGGCCGTCGGTCTGGAGGAGGTGGAGGATCTGCCGGTCCACCGCGTCGAAGGCCACCGGTGTTTCGTCGGCGGTCGCTCGCGGATGCCGTGGTTCTTTTGGTGCGGCGGCCTGAACTCCCATGTCCCCCCTTCAGATCCCGCGGATACACCCGAAGAATTATGGCCATGGAAAAGGCACGGGACGTCCTGGTCATCGGCGGCAGCCGCTACTTCGGCAAGCGGCTGATCGCGCGGCTGCTGGCCGCCGGGGACCGGGTCACGGTCCTCAACCGGGGTTCGTCGCCGCCGCCCGCCGAGGTCGTCCACCTGACCGCCGACCGCGACGACGAGGACGCGCTGCGCGCCGCTCTCGGCCCGCGCACCTTCGACGTCGTCGTCGACCAGGTCTGCTACACCCCGCGCCAGGCGGCGATCGCCCGCCGCGTGTTCACCGGCCGCACCGGCCGCTATGTGATGACGTCGACGGTCGAGGTGTACGAGGACGAGGACTCGTCCGCGCCGGTGAGCGAGGCGGCCGTCGATCCGCTCGCCGTGACCGTCGACCTCGAACTCCCCTGGGACGAACCGGAGTTCCGCGACGCGCACTACGGCGAGGGCAAGCGGCAGGCGGAGGCGGTGTTCGCGGCGGCCGGACCGGAGTTCCCGTACACGGCGGTCCGCGTGGCCCATGTCCTGGGCGGCGCCGACGACTTCACCGGCCGCCTGGCCCACTACGCGGACCGCATCCGCACCGGCGAGCCCATCGCCGTCCCCGCCACCAACCACCCGGCGACGTACATCCACGTGGACGAGATCGCCGGCTTCCTGTTCTGGACGGCGGGCCAGGACTTCACCGGCCCGGTCAACGCGGCCTCCCACGACCCGCTGACCACCCAGGACCTGTGCGAGGCACTCGCCGCCCAACTCCCTTCCGGCAAGGTGGCGTTCCGGACGGCGGAGGAGGGTGAGATCCCCTCTCCGTTCTCCTTCGCCCGCTCCTACGGCATGGACAACTCCCGTGCCACGCGGCTCGGTTACACCTTCACTCGGGCCCGGGAGTGGCTGCCGGAGTTGGTGCGGTAGCCGAGGGCGCCACCCCGAGCAGCCGGCGCGTCAACTGGTCGTGGTCGGAGAGGAGTTCGTCGAGGGCCGCGCGGAGGTCGGCCGGTTCCGTACGGAGCGACTCGCGCTCGGCCGCGATGAGGACGGACCGGCGTACCAGCTCCTTCGTGAAGGACGCCGTCGTGCCCTCCGTGCGGGTCACCACCTCGGCGGTGGTCTCCTCGTCGAGGTCCAGGCCGGTGCCGTAGAGGCCGAGGAGGCGGGCGCGGCCCGGGGCGTCCGGGAGGGGGATCTCCACGGCGAGATCGACGCGGCCGGGGCGTTGGACCAGGGCCGGTTCGAGGAGGTCGGCGCGGTTGGTGGTGAGGAGGAAGGCCACGTCGGCGTCGTCGCCGAGGCCGTCCATCTCGTTCAGGATCTGGAAGAGCAGGGGCTGTTCGCCGCTGCCGTGGTCGCGGGCCTCGGCGATCAGGTCGCAGTCCTCCAGGACGACGAGCGCGGGCTGGAGCATCCGGGCCAGGGCGCAGGCGGGGCCGATCGCGTCGATGCTCGTGCCGGAGAGGACGACGACCGTGAACTGCGGGAGGTGGGAGAGGAGATAGCGGATCGTGTGGGTCTTGCCGGTGCCGGGCGGGCCGTAGAGGAGGAGGCCGCGGCGCAGGTGCTGGCCGGCGGCGCGGAGTTGCTCGCGGCGGCGGGCCACGCCGACGACCTGGCGCTCGACGCGCTCCAGCAGGCCCTCGGGGAGCACGATGTCGTCACGGGTCAGGCCGGGGCGGCGGTGGAAGCGGAGCGGGCCGAGGCCGTGGCCGAACTCGGAGCCCTCGAAGGAGAGCACCTGGCCGCGGAAGATGTTGTGCTCGCGCACCAGCACGTCGATCTCGGCGAGCAGCCGGTCCGCGAACTCCTTGTCCCGCGCGAGGACTTCGATCTCGACCTTGTCGCGCCCGTACTCGTCGGCCGGTCCGCGCAGCAGCACCGCGAACCGGTCCTCGCCGTCCGCGCCGAGGTAGAACCCGCAGGAGACACAGGCGAGTTCGTCGTCGGGCGAGACCGGCAGGTGGGCGTAGTCGACGGCGCCGATCGTGAACCGGTCGTGGCGGTCGGCGGCTTCGAGGATGTCGCCGAGGGTGAGGTCGGTGCGGTTCTGCGCGCCGCGCATGCCGATCAGTTCGTACGAGCGCCCGTCCCCGGCGAACCACTTCTCCAGCGCGAGCTGCACGTTCGGGAGGTCGTACGGCGGATACGCGGCCTTGACGACGGGCCGGTCGCCGGGGGCGGTGCCGAGGTGGGCGCGGAGGCGTTCGGTGAGGTTGCGGGCGGGGTCGTACTCCTTGGATCCGGGGTGGGCGACCGCGGCGAGGAACTGGTGGAAGAGTTCGCCGACCTGGTGCAACGACAGGGGCGAGGACTCGCGTTCGGCGCCGTACCGGCGCTCGTGCTCGGCCTCGCTCATGAACTCCGATCCGCCCGGTTCGCCCATGTCTGCCTCCATAGTTCCGAAGTCACGACGTTTCGGACCAGAGTGTCAGACCAGGACCCCTCGGACGTCAGACCATGACCCCGGCCGACGTCTCCACCTCCAGCAGGGACGCGCTCTCCCGCTCCTCGTCGAAGGCCTTCCGGCCGCCGCGCAGCCCGAACAGCCGCTTGGCCAGGGCGATATAGAGGACGGCGAGGATGTTGAGGACGAGGGTGGCGATCTTCAACCAGCTGATGTGTTCGGTGAGTTCGTAGACCTCAAGCGGCAGGAACGCGGCGGTGGCGACCACCGTCAGGTACTCCGCCCAGCGCTTGGCGTACCAGAGTCCGCCGGCCTCGACGAGTTCGATCAGCGCGTACGCCAGCAGCAGGACGGCGACCAGGACCAGCGTGGAGTGCTTGTAGCCGAAGGTCTTCTGTATGGTGCCGACGATCGGCGAGTGGTCGAGGTCGTAGTGGAAGTGCCTGAAGACCGGCCGGAAGACCTCGAGGTACTCGTCGAAGAGCTGGCGCACCGAGTCCTGGCTGTTGCTGAACTTCCACACGGCGGCGGCGACCAGCACGATGAACACCCCGCGCACGGCCCGCTCGATCGCCAGGAACCGCAGGATGAACAGGTCCCGCAGCACCTTGCCGCGCGGCACCAGCGGGGCGTGGTCGGCGGGTCCGGAGCCGTGCGGTTCGCCGAGGACGAAGTCGCCGCAGCGCAGACAGCGCCAGGCCTCCCCGAACCCGGTCTCGGCGCGCAGCCTCTCCCGCAGTGCCGTCTCGTCGGGCGCGTACGTCGCGTGCCCGTGCCGTGCGCAGTGCCGCCGGTCCCAGTCGATCTTCATGCCCATGGCCCCCGTGACTCCCACCGAACGCGAACGTGCCGTGCGCGCCGGAGGTTTCCGGCACGGCACGGCACGCTAGTGCATCTGCTTGAACGTCCGCCCCGGAGGGCGGGTGACGCGGTGTGGACCGGGCGGCTGAGCGACGGGGGGACACCCAGCCGCCCGGCGTCTTCGGGGCGTCCGGACCGTGTTCAGGTCGGCCCGGGCGCCACGTTCGGGAGGGGCGCTCAGGCCTTGGCGAGTTCCTTCTCGCCGCCCTGCTCGGGCACTCCGTCGAGGTGCTCGTCGCCGTCCTTCTCGTCGAGCAACGTCTTCTCGTCGAAGGGGAGTTCACCGGCGAGGACCCGGTTCACCCGCTCCTTGTCGACCTCGCCGGTCCAGGTGCCGATGAGCAGCGTGGCGACGGCGTTGCCGGCGAAGTTGGTGACGGCGCGGGCCTCGCTCATGAAGCGGTCGATGCCGATGATCAGGCCGACACCGTCGACCAGGGCCGGCTTGTGCGACTGGAGACCGCTGGCGAGTACGGCGATACCGGAGCCGGAGACACCGGCCGCGCCCTTGGAGGCGACCATCATGAAGAGCAGCAGGCCGATCTGCTGGCCGATGCTCATCGGCTGGTCCATCGCGTCGGCGATGAACAGCGAGGCCATCGTCAGGTAGATCATCGTGCCGTCGAGGTTGAAGGAGTAGCCGGTCGGCACGGTGATGCCGACGACCGGGCGGCTGACACCCAGGTGCTCCATCTTCGCGATGAGCCGCGGCAGCGCGGACTCGGAGGAGGAGGTGGAGACGATCAGCAGGAACTCGCGGCCGAGGTACTTCAGCAGCTGGAAGAGGTTGACCTTGGCGACCAGCTTGGTCAGCGTGCCGAGCACGACGACGATGAAGAGCGCACAGGTGATGTAGAAGCCGGCCATGATCGCGCCCAGTGCTTTCAGCGCGTCCATGCCGGTCTCGCCGATCACGGCGGCCATCGCGCCGAAGGCACCGACGGGCGCGGCCCACATGATCATGCCGAGGATGCGGAAGACCAGCTTCTGGATGTACTCGACACCGCGCAGCACCGGCTCGCCGCTCCGGCCCATGGCCTGGAGCGCGAAGCCCGCGAGGAGCGCGATCAGCAGCGTCTGGAGGACCTGGCCCTCGGTGAACGCCGACACGAAGGTGGTCGGGATGACCCCGAGCAGGAAGTCGACCGGGCCCTCGGCGGCGGCCTGGGCCTGCGTGTGTCCGACGCCCTTGACGGCCTCGGTCAGGTGCATGCCGCTGCCCGGGTGGATGATGTTGCCGACGACCAGGCCGATGGCCAGCGCCACGAACGACATCCCGACGAAGTAGGCGAGCGCGAGTCCGCCGACCTTGCCGACCTGAGCGGCCTTCCGGACCGAGCCGACGCCGAGCACGATCGTGCAGAAGATGATCGGCGAGATCATCATCTTGATCAGCGCGACGAAGCCCGTGCCGAGCGGCTTGAGCTCCTTCGCGAAGTCCGGCGCGGCGAACCCGACGGCGATGCCGAGGGCGACCGCGACGATCACCGCGATGTAGAGGTAGTGGGTGCGGTCCCGCTTCACGGGCGGTGCTGCGGGTGCGGCAGGTGCGGGTGCGGGGGTGCTGGCCACGGCTGCCCTCCTTGACGACGTCATCGGCATCATCCGGCGTGCGGCTCACGACCGGCGGAACCCGGGTGGCGAGTGCGGCTCACGTCCGGGGATTCATGGGTTCTACGGGTTCTACGGCGGTCCGCACTGATCGATGTGCGGCCTGCTCCGGGAGGCGACTGCTTCCGGGGGTTGCGGTGACTATCTCCCGGCTTGTGAGGGCGGTCACCCTTACGTTCATTTAGTTCGCGCTTATCAGGAGAGGCACACTGACGGCATGCGCCTCCCGCACGTCCCCAGCCCCCGCAGCCTGGCCGGCCAGCTCTTCGCCATGCAGGCCGTGCTGATAGCGGTCGTCGTCGCGGGGTACGCGCTGTTCACCTACGTCAGCGACGGCAGCCAGGCCGAGGACGCGGCCGGGCGTCAGGCCATGGCGGTGGCGCGCTCGGTCGCGGACTCGCCGTCGGTGGTGGCGGCGATCGGTACGTCCGATCCGACCGCGCATCTGGAGGCGTACTCCGTGCGCGTCCAGCGGGACACCGAGGTCGACTTCGTCACGATCATGAATCCGCAGGGCATCCGCTGGACGCACCCCAAGACGAGCGAGATCGGGAAACCCTTCCTCGGCCACATCGCCCGCGCCCAGCAGGGATACTCCTTCACCGAGACCTTCACCGGCACGCTCGGCGCGTCCGTCCGCGCGGTCACCCCCGTCTACGACACCGGCCACACCCGGGTCATCGGCCTGGTCAGCGCCGGCATCCGGGTCGAGGCGATCACGCAGCGGGTACAGGACCAGGTCACGGCGCTGATCGGGGTGGCGGCCGGTGCCCTGGCACTGGGTGCCGTAGGAACGTACGTCGTGAACGCCCGCCTCCGCCGCCACACCCACGGCATGAACGCGACCGAGCTGAGCCACATGCACGACTACCACCAGGCCGCGCTGCACGCGGTGCGCGAAGGGCTGCTGATGCTCGACGGTCAGTACAGGGTGGCGCTGATGAACGACGGCGGGCGGGAACTGCTCGGGGTGACGGAGGACGTGGTGGGCCGGTCGGTGGCGGACCTGGGCCTGCCCGCGCCGCTGACGGGGGCGCTGCTGTCGTCGGAGGAGCGGGTGGACGAGGTGCATCTGACGGCGTCCCGGGTGCTGGTGGTGAACACGTCGCCGGTGTCGGGCGGTGAGCGCCGGGGAACGGTGGTGACCCTCCGGGACGTCACCGAACTCCAGTCCCTGATGGGCGAGTTGGACTCGGAGCGCGGCTTCACGCAGGCGCTGCGCTCGCAGGCCCACGAGGCGGCGAACCGCCTGCACACGGTCGTCTCGCTGATCGAGCTGGGCCGCGCGGAGGAGGCGGTGGACTTCGCGACGGCCGAACTGGAGCTGGCCCAGACGCTCACCGACCAGGTCGTCTCGGCGGTGAACGAGCCTGTGCTGGCTGCCCTGTTGCTGGGCAAGACGGCGCAGTCCAACGAGCGGGGCGTCGAGTTGGTGGTGTCCGAGGACAGCGGCATGGACGACGGCCTGCTGCCGGATTCGTTGTCCGCGCGGGACTTGGTGACCATCCTCGGGAACCTGATCGACAACGCGGTGGACGCGGCACAGGGCAGCCTGCGGGCGCGGGTCACGGTGACGGCGTACACGGAGGCGGACGAGGCGGGCTCCGCGCTGGTGCTGCGGGTCGCCGACACCGGTTCGGGAGTGGATCCGGCACACGCGGAGGCGGTGTTCCAACGGGGCTTCTCGACGAAGCCGGCCGGGCCCGGTGGTCGGGGGCTGGGGCTGGCGCTGGTCCGCCAGGCGGTGAACCGGCATGAGGGCACGTTGACGGTGGCCGAGGCGGAGGGAGGCGGGGCGGTGTTCGAGGTGCGGCTGCCTTTGTGGGGGGCGTCGGCGTCGGCGTCGGCGTCGGCGTCGGCGTCGGCGTCGGCGCAGGGTTCGGTTTCTTCTCAGGATTCTGCTTCGTCCCAGGGTTCTCTTTCCAAAGGTGGCACCTCATGACTACGGCCGAGCCGATCCGCGTACTCATCGTGGAGGACGATCCCGTCGCCGCCGACGCGCACGTGATGTACGTAGGACGGGTCCCGGGGTTCGTGGCGGTGGGCAAGGCGCACACCGGTGCGGAGGCGCGGCGGGCGCTGGAGCGCACGCAGGTGGACCTGTTGCTGCTGGACCTGCATCTGCCGGACGCGCACGGGCTGCAACTCGCGCGGTCCTTGCGGGCGGCCGGGTATCACGCCGACGTCATCGCGGTGACGTCGGCACGGGATCTGGCCGTGGTGCGGGAGGGGGTGTCGCTGGGGGTCGTCCAGTACGTGCTGAAGCCGTTCACGTTCGCGACCCTTCGGGATCGGCTGGTGCGCTATGCCGAGTTCCATGCGGCGGCGGGCGAGGCGAGCGGCCAGGACGAGGTCGACCGGGCGTTGGCCACGCTGCGGGCGCCGTCGCCCGCGGCGCTGCCCAAAGGGCTGAGCGCGCCGACGTTGGAACGGGTGACCGTCACCCTGCGGGACTGCGGGGAAGGGCTCACCGCGGCGGGGGTCGCGGAGGCGGTGGGGATCTCCCGGATCACGGCTCGGCGGTATCTGGAGCACTTGGTGGAGGCGGGAAGGGCGGCGAGGAGTCCTCAGTACGGGACTGTGGGGCGGCCCGAGTTGCAGTACCGGTGGGTCAAGGGGTAGGCGGGCGGGGCGAGTTGAAGGGTCTGGCGTAACTGAGGACTTGGTGCGCGAGACCGACGACGATGAGCGCCTCGCAGACGGACAGGGCGAGCAGGCCGGGTGACGTCTGACCGGCGGCCCAGTAGACGACGAGACCGGCGAGCGGGACGACGCAGAACGCCAGCAGGTCGATCACACACTGGATGGCCTTGCGGGAACGGCGCCGGGTGTCGGACCGGTGGGCTGTCTCCCAGGCGAACACCGTCTGACCGTCGGTGAGTTCGGCGAGCCGGGGCCCCAGGTCGTCCCGTACGTACGTCCCGATCGCGGAGATCTTCTCGTCGTTCACGAGGTAGGTCCAGCCGAGCACGACACACACCGGCGGCAGCGCGAGCAGCATCTCGGACTGCTTGGCCTGGGCCGCGGCGGCGATGACGGCGGCGACGACGGTGAGGGTGACGTAGAGGAGGTTGTCGCGGAAGCCGATACGGGTCTTCTGCTCGTCCTTGACGGTCTGGTACTCGGCGAGGAGCAACTGGCCCACGGTGACGTCACGTTCCGGCATTGCCCTGGCCTCTCCCCCGAGTGGTGCCAACACAGCATCTGCGCAGGCGACTTGGAAGTACCTTAAGGGAGTGTCTGAGATGCCTGAGTTGCAACCCACTGTCGCGGTGCTGACCGCGCTGCCGCTGGAGTACAAGGCCGTGCACGCCCATCTCACGGACGTACGGAAGCGGGAGCATCCGCGAGGCACCCGGGCCGTGGTCGGCCAACTCCCCGGAACACCCTGGTCCGTCGCCCTGGTCGAGATGGGCGAGGGCAACCTGACGGCCGCCGCGCTCACCGAGCGCGTGATGACATGGCTGGAGCCGCAGGCGGTGCTGTTCGTGGGGGTCGCCGGGGGCCTGAAGAGCGACATCGGCCTGGGCGACGTAGTGGTGGCGACGAAGGTGTACGGCATCCACGGCGGCAAGGAGACACCGGAGGGCTTTCTCGTACGGCCGGAGGCGTGGCGGGCCTCGCACCGGCTGACCGCGGCCGCCCGGGAGGCGCTGCGGGACGACCCCCATGCCCACCTGAAGCCGATCGCCGCGGGCGATGTCGTCCTGGCCGCACCCGAATCCGCGCTCGCGGAACACCTGCGGAGGCACTACAACGACGCGGCGGCCATCGAGATGGAGGGCTCGGGGGTCGTGAGCGCCGTGGACCTCGCCGGCGGGGACGCCCTGGTGATCCGGGGCATCAGCGACCGGGCCGACGCGGACAAGTCCCGTACGGACGAGGAGGGTTGGCAGCCCCGGGCCGCCGAGAACGCGGCCGCCGCCGCGGTGGCGGTGCTGCGGGAGCTGCGGCCGTTCCGTGGTGGGCGGGTCGGGGGTTCCGACAGGGAGGTCGAGGACTCCGAGGAGGGGCCCCATCGGGGGGCTACGGGGGCGACGGGGGCCACGTACGGAGGGGATCACCTCGACTTCCGGGGGAGCACCTTCAACGGGCCGTTCGTCGCCAAACGGGTGGGGCGGGAGAACGGGGAGCGGTAACAGCGGGGCGGGGCGCGGGTCCGTTCACGGTCCGGTGCCGGTTGCTACTGCCGCGTTGCCTGCGGTGCCGGCGGGGTTCATCGGGCGGGGCGAGGACTTGGCGCGGCTGTTTCCGGTACTGGACCCGGCCGCGGCGTCCGATCTGCCTGTGGTGATCTGCGCGGTGTCGGGGCTGGGCGGGATCGGGAAGACGTCGTTGGCGTTGCGTGCCGCGCACAAGGCAGTGCGGGACGGGTGGTTTCCGGGCGGGACGTTGTTCGTCGACTTCCGGGGGTACGACGAGGATCCGGTCACGGCGGATCAGGCGGTGGTCGCGCTGCTGGACGGGATGGGGGTGCGGGGGGCGGATCTTCCGCAGACGACGGCGGGGCAGTACGGGCTGTATCGGCGGCTGTTGGCGGAGGAGCGGCGGTCGATGTTGCTGGTCCTCGACAATGCGTCGGATGCGGGGCAGGTGATGCCGCTTGTGCCGGGGACGGATCATCACCGGGTGCTGGTCACCTCCCGGGACCGGCTGACTGATCTGGACGCTCAGCTGGTCGACCTCGATGTCCTCAACGCGGCGGATGCCACCGACCTCATCGACAGGTCCTTGCGGCTCAGCGACCGCGGCGACGATCGGGCGACGCGCGAACCGGAGGCTGTCTCGGAGCTCGCTACGCTCTGCGGCCACCATCCGCTCGCCCTGAGGATCACCGCCGGCATGCTGCGCAAGCGCCGCCACCGCTCCGTCGCATCCTTCGTGGACGAGTTGCGGGGTGTCGAGGATCGGACGGCGGCTGTCGGACTCCGCCCGGTCTTCGAAGCGGCGTACCGGCAACTGCCGCCCGAGCAGGCCCGGTTGCTCCGTCTGCTCGCCCTGGCTCCGGCGGCCGAAGTCGGCAGCGAAACGGCCGCCGCGCTGGCGGACCTCAGCGTCGACCGAACGCTCACCCTGCTCGAAGAGCTCGCCGCATGCAACCTTGTCACGCCTGTTCCGAGTGGGGCGGACGTGCGATGGCGGTTGCATGACTTGGTGCGGGCGTTCGGGGAGGGTGTGGTCAAGGGGGATGTGGGGTTGCGGGAGGAGGGGGAGACGGCGCGGGAGCGCGTGCTGGAGTTCTACTACCGGTGGGCGGGTGCGGCGGATGACTGGTTGCGATGGCTGCCGGGGATGCCGGTGCCAGAGCTGTTTGTAGATCGGGCGGGTGCGTTGGCGTGGTTTGACGGCGAGCGGGCGGGGTTGGTGGCGGTGGTGCAGTGGGCGCGGGAGGAGCGGTTCGCGGGCACGGCGGTGTGGCTGTCGCAGTGTCTGGGGGAGTTTCTGGACTGGCGGCGCTCTTTCGAAGACAAGATCACGGTGTGCGGTGTCGCGCGGGAGGTCGCCCACCGCGCCGGTGACCGGGTGGGTGAGGCCAGTGCGTGGACCGGCCTTGGCATCGCCCTGCAGCAGACGGGCCGGGCGGAGGAGGCCATCGACGCCCACATCCGCGCCCGCGACCTGTTCCAGGCCGCCGGGGACCGTCACCGCGAGGCTTTCGCGTGGGGCAACCTCGGCAGCGCCTTGCGGCAGGCGGGCCGAGCGCAGGAAGCCGTCGACGCCCACATCCGCGCCCGCGACCTCCTCCAGGCCGCCCGGGATCGCCCCCGCGAGGCCATGGCGTGGAACAACCTCGGCAACGCCCTGCGGGAGGCGGGCCGGCCGGAGGAAGCTATCGACGCTCACACCCGCGCCCGCGATCTGCACCAAGCCGTCGAGGACCGCCACGGCGAAGCCAGGGCCTGGTACAACCTCGGCAACGTCCTGCGGGACACGGGCCGGGGGGAGGAGGCGATTGAGGCGTACGAGAAGGCATTGAACGGCTACCGGGAGTTCGAGGACTGGTACCGGGCAGGCCGCGCCCTCTCCAGCCTCGCCCGCGCCCACCAGCAAGCCGCCCGCCCCGCCGAGGCCCGCACCCACTACCTCCAGTCCGCCGACGCCTACACCCGAGCCGACGCCCCCGCCGAAGCCGCCCGAGCCCAATCCCGCGCAGACGCATTGACCTGACTAGACCACTCCACTTACCTTCACCGGGCAGCCATCCGCCCAGGCCACAACGTAGTGAGCCCGTAGGAGGTCATGCCCGTGCGCCCCACCGCCGCCAGCCCCCACCGAACTGCCGTACTCACACCTCTAGTTGCTCTCGCCGCTCTCTCCCTCGCCGCGACAACCCTCACCGCCTGCGGCAGCGGTTCCGGCAGCAGCCCCGACACCGTCAAGATCTCCTTCAAGCAGTCGACGGACAACTCCATCAAGGTGATGGACACCTACCTCGCCGACATGAAGAAGCAGTTCGAGAAGCAGTACCCCGGCAAGAAGGTCGAGCTCGTCCCCATCAAGGCCCCGGACTCGGAGTACTACACCAAGCTCCAGCAGATGCTCCGCTCGCCGAAGACCGCCCCGGACCTGGTCTACGAGGACACGTTCCTCATCAACAGCGACATCACGTCCGGGTACTTGAAGCCCCTCGACGCCTACCTCGACAAGTGGCCGGACTGGAACCAGTTCATCGACACGGCGAAGTCGGCGGCGAAGGCCGAGGACGGGAAGACGTACGGCGTCCCGGACGGCACGGACACGCGAGGGCTCTGGTTCGACAAGGGGATCTTCAAGAAGGCGGGTCTGCCCGCGAATTGGCAGCCGAAGACGTGGGACGACGTGCTCGCCGCGGCCCGCACGATCAAGCAGAAGGTCCCGAACGTCACCCCCCTCAACGTCTACACCGGCAAGCCGGCCGGCGAGGCAGCCACCATGCAGGGCTTCGAGATGCTGCTCTACGGCACCAACGACGGCTCCACGGACCCCCTTTACGACAAGTCGTCGAAGAAGTGGATCGCCGGCGGCCAGGGTTTCAAGGACTCCCTCTCCTTCGTCCACACGGTCTACAAGGAGAAGCTCGGCCCGGACGTCTCGGACGCCCTCGACCCCAACATCCAGACCTACGTGGCCGGTGAACTGCTCCCCAAGGGCAAACTCGGCATCGCGCTCGACGGATCGTGGCTGCCCCAGGCCTGGTTGAAGGGCAGCGGGCACGAATGGCCGGACTGGTCAAAGGAGTTGGGCCTCGCGTACATGCCCACGCAGCAGGGCCAGGCGCCCGGCAAGGTGAGCATGTCCGGCGGCTGGACCTGGGCGATCCCCTCCAAGGCCGGCAACCCCGACCTGGCCTTCGACTTCATCAAGACGATGCAGACGAAGGCGAACGCGGAGAAGTGGTACATCGCCAACTCCGGTATCTCCGTGCGGAAGGACGTCGCCGCCGACCCCGCCTACGCGACCGCCCAGCCCGGCATCAAGTTCTTCACGGACCTGGTCGCGAGCACGCACTACCGCCCCGCCTACCCGGCGTACCCGAAGGTCTCCACCGCCATCCAGGAGGCGATGGAGGGCGTGACGACGGGCGACATGTCGGTGGACAAGGCGGCGAGTTCGTACGACGACGAGCTCAAGTCGGCCACGAACAACCAGGTCACCGAGAAATGAGCGGCGGCGACCGCCGATGACCACAGCACCGCAGCACCCGGGCCCGGCCGTGACGAAGGTCCCCGCCGGGCCCGGCGGCCCCGACACCTCAACTCCCCAACTGCCCGCCCAGAAACGTCCGTTCGCCCAGACCCTCACGCGCATCCTCCCCCTCTCCCCCGCCCTGATCCTCCTGCTCCTCTTCCTGGCCGGCCCGATCGCGTACTGCGCCTACATCGCCTTCACCGACCTCCAGCTCACCGGCCAGGCCCACTCCTCCTTCGTCGGCTTCGCGAATTTCCGTACGGCCTTCAAGGACACGGAATTCCTGAACGCCGTATGGCTGACGCTGGTGTTCACGGTCCTGTCGTCCCTGATCGGCCAGAACACGATCGGCCTTGCCCTGGCCGCACTGATGCAGCGCGCGTCAAAACCGGTGCGCACGTTCACGGGCGGAATCGTCATCACGGCGTGGGTACTCCCGGAGGTGGTGGCGGGCTTCCTCCTCTACGCCTTCTTCCGCCGCGAAGGCACCCTGAACGCCATCCTGGACTGGCTCCATCTCCCCTCCCAGAACTGGCTGTTCACGCTCCCGATCCTCGCGGTGTCCTTCGCGAACGTATGGAGGGGCACAGCATTCTCGATGCTGGTCTACTCCGCCGCTCTGAACGAGATCCCCAAGGAGATCACCGAAGCGGCGGAGGTCGACGGCGCGAGCGGCTGGCGCCGGATGTGGCACATCACGCTGCCGATGATCCGCCGCTCGATCGGCACGAACCTGATGCTGAACACCCTCCAGACCCTGTCCGTCTTCGGTCTGATCTGGGTGATGACGAGAGGCGGCCCGGGAGACAGGAGCCAGACCCTCCCCCTCTACATGTACGAACAGGCGTTCCAGAACAGCATGATCGGCTACGCCACGGCGGTCGCACTGCTCCTGCTCCTGGTCGGCTCGCTCTTCTCGGTGATCTACATGCGCCTGCTGCGAACGGAGGTCTGACCCATGGCACTCACCCTCTCCTCCCGCCGCACGAGCCGACGCCTGGCGGCGGACGCGGGGCTGCTGGTGGTCGCGGCGACGTTCGTGCTGCCGCTGCTCTGGGTGGTCCTGTCGTCCCTCGACGCCCACGCGGACCTCAAGGTGAAGGCCCCCGACGGTCTGACCCTGGACAACTTCCACGCGATCCTGAACTCGGACATCACCTTCACGCCCCTGCTCAACAGCCTGATCCTGTGCGGGTTCGGGACGCTGCTGACGGTGGTGTGCGCGGCGCTGGCGGCGTACCCGCTGTCGCGGTTCCGGTCGCGCCTGAACCGTCCGTTCCTGCTGACGATCCTCTTCGCGACGAGCCTTCCGATCACGGCGATCATGGTGCCGGTGTACGCGTTGTTCGTGCAGGTGAATCTCATCGACACCATGCAGGGCACGATCTTCTTCTTCGCCGCGTCCCAACTCCCCTTCGCCATCTGGCTGATGAAGAACTTCATGGACGGCGTACCGAAGGAACTGGAGGAGGCGGCGTGGACCGACGGGGCGTCGTCACTTCAGTCCCTCGTACGGATCGTTCTTCCGCTGATGGGGCCGGGCGTCGCGGTGGTGACCGTCTTCTCGTTCGTGATGATGTGGGGGAACTTCTTCGTCCCGTTCATGCTGCTGCTCACTCCGGACCAGATGCCGGCGAGCGTGAGCATCAATGAGTTCTTCGGGAATCGGGGGATGGTGGCTTACGGGCAGTTGGCCGCGTTCTCGGTTGTTTATTCGACGCCGGTGATTTTGTTGTATGTGCTGGTGGCGCGGCGGTTGGGTGGGGGGTTTGCTTTGGGTGGGGCTGTTAAGGGGTGATTCCTTCGGCTCGGGTGCGGGCTCGGGCGGCTTCGGTGGGGGCGTCGGCGCGGGTGAAGGCGTCGGCGGACTGGAGAAAGTGAGTGCGGGCCTCGGCTGGGCGGGCGGCGTGCTGGTGGGCGAGGGCCAGGTTGTAGAGGGTCCCGCCTGCCCGGTACCAGTCCTCGAACTCCCGGAAGCCGTCCAGGGCTTTCTCGTACGCCTGAACCGCCTCCTCTACACGGCCCGCCTTCTGCAGGGTGGCGCCGAGGTTGTTCCACACGCTGGCCTCGCTGTGGCGGTCTCCGACGGCCTGGTACAGGTCACGGGCCCGAATGTGGGCGTCGATGGTCTCCTCTACACGGCCCGTGGCACCCAGGGCGTTGCCGAGGTTGTTCCACGCCCTGGCCTCGCTGTGGCGGTCCCCGACTGCCTGGTGCAGGTCGCGGGCTTGGATGTGGGCATCGATCGCCTCCTCCACCCGACCCGCCTCCTGCAGCGCGTTGCCGAGGTTGTCCCACGCCCTGGCCTCTCCGAGGCGGTCCCCGGCCGCCTGGTCCAGGTCACGGGCCCGGATGTGGGCATCGATCGCCTCCTCCACCCGACCCGTCTCCCGCAGGGCGCTGCCGAGACTGGTCCACGCGATGGCCTCCCCGACCCGGTTACCGGCGCGGTGGGCGGCCTCCCGCGCGACACCGCACACCGTGATCTTGTCGTCGAAAAGGCGCCGCCAGTTCAGATACTCCGCCAGACACTGCGAAAGCCACACCGCCGTGTCCGCGAACCGCTCCTCCCGCGCCCACTGCACCGCCGCCACCAGCCCCGCCCGCTCCCCGTCAAACCACGCCAACGCCCCCGCCCGATCCGCGAACCGCTCCGGCACTGGCATACCCGGCAGCCACCGCAACCGGTCATCAGCGGCATCCGCCCACCGGTAGTAGAACTCCAACACCCGCTCCCGCGCCGCCTCCCCCTCCTCCCACAACGCCGCGTCCCCCTTGACCACACCCACCCCGAACGCCCGCACCAAGTCGTGCAACCGCCACCGCCCACGCCCGCTCCCCCGCTCAACAAGGTGCGCGCGGGACAACGCATCGAGCACACGCACCGGCGGAGTCTCCGCCCCGTCCAGCACGGCGACGACCTCGGCCGTCACCTCGGGCCCCGGAGCCAGGGCCAACAGCCGCAGCAACCGGGCCTGCTCAGCCGGCAAACGCCGGTACGACAAGTCAAAGGCGGCGGCAACGCTGCGCTCGCCGTCGTCGAAGTGCGGGAGTAGTCGGTCACCGGACTCGGCGAGTTCTGCGACGAGTTCGGCCACGAGCTTGTCCCCGTCGAGGACGAGCAAGGCCGCGGCGATCTGAAGGGCCAGAGGCAAATGCCCGCAGAGCAAGGCGAGTTCGACAGCCGCGTCACTCTCATTCGCCACCCGCGCATCACCCGGAGCGGCGATCCGCAACGCCCGGTCCAGAAGGCCGTACGCCTCCTCCGGACTCAACTCCCCCAACGGCAGCAGCCGCGCGCCCAGTTGGGGCAACTTACTCCGCGAGGTGGCAAGCAGCCGGTGCCGCACACCCCCCGGATGCAACGGACGCACCTGCTCCGCCGAAGACGCGTTGTCGGCCAGGACCAGCACCGCCCCCAACTCCCGCTCCCGCGCCCGAAGCACCGAGCGATACCACGCGGCCCGTGCGTCCACCCCGTTCGGAATGTGCTCCGGAGGCGTCCCCAGGGCCCTCAGCAGGTCCTCCAGCGCTTGCTCCGCCGTCACGTAATCGTCGTCGTACCCATGCAAGTTGACGAAGAGCACCCCACCCGGGAACCACCCATTCTTACGGGCTGCGTGTGCCGCCTCCACCGCGAGCGCGGTCTTGCCGATACCACCGAGCCCGGACACCGCGGCGACCAACACGGCTCCCGGCGCTTCACCGCCATCCGGGTCGAACGCGCCGAGCAGCTCCGCGAGTTGGTCACGGCGACCGGTGAACCCGGCGACCTTCGGTGGCAGGGCATCCAACGCGGTGGGCGCCGGCCCGTGCTGGTGGCAATCCACCTGCTTCGCGATGAAGTCCCCGTTGAACTCCCCGCCCCGGAAATCCTGGTGATCCCCGCCGTACCGCTCGCCCATCGTGCCGTCCCCGTGCCGCTGCCCCCGAATCGCGTGCCAACACGGTACGCCTACGGCCCCCGCCCAACACCCGGTCTGGCCAGGCGACTTGGCAGTACCTTGAAGAGGTGCCCGACACACCGCCCACGGTCGCCGTCCTGACCGCACAGCCGCTCGAATACACGGCAGTACGTGCCCACCTGACGGACATCGAGAAGCGGGTACACCCCACCGGCACGCGCGCCGAGACCGGCCAACTCCCCGGCACTTCCTGGCGCGTGGCCCTGCTGGAGATGGGCGAGGGCACACGCGGGGCGGCGGCGCTCACCGAGCGGGTGATGTCGTGGTTCAAGCCGGACGCGGTGCTCTTCGTCGGTACGGCGGTAGGTCTACGGGAGGACATCCGCGTCGGCGACGTCGTGATCGCGACCAAGGTGTACGCCGTCCACGGCGGCAAGGAGACCCCGGACGGCTTCCTCGACCGCCCGGAGACCTGGCACGCCCCGCACCACCTCGAACAGGCGGCGCGCCACGCCCTACGGGGACACCAGCACGTCCGCTCCCACTTCGAGCCGATCGCCGCAGGTGACGTGACCATCGCCGACCCCGCCTCCCCTCTCGCCCAGCGCATCCACCGCCGCTTCAACGACGCGGTGGCCGTCGAGACGGAGGGTTCCGGCGTCGCTCACGCGGCCCATCTGGCAGGTACGGCAGGGGCGTTGATCATTCGAGGGATCAGCGGCAGCGCGGGCGCGGAGCCCGACGACCGGACGGCGGCGACGAACGCGGCCGAGGCGGCCGTAGCCGTACTGAAGGAATTGGAACCGACCCCACCCACTGCCGCCAGGCCGACCCCTGCACCGACCCACGGCCCGGTGCCGACCGCCACTGCCGTCCTCCCACCCCGCCCCCTCGGCTTCACCGGCCGATCGGCGGAACTGGAGCGTCTGCTCCCCCACCTCGCCCCGACCTCACCCGAAGTACCCGGCCGCCCCGTCCTGATCTTCGCCGTCACCGGAATGGGCGGCATCGGAAAGACAGCACTGGCGATCGAGGCCGCACACCGGGCACGCGATGAGGGCTGGTTCCCGGGCGGAACGCTCTTCGTGGACCTGCGGGGTTACGACGACAACCCCGTCACCGCCGATCAAGCGGTCGTGGCCCTGCTCGACGCGCTCGGAGTCCGGGGCCCGGATCTGCCCCACACGACAGCTCAGCAGTACGACCGATACCGCCAACTCCTCACCGAGCAGCGGGAACGGACCCTGCTCGTCCTGGACAACTCCTCGGACCCGTCCCAGTTCCTCCCACTCCTCCCCGGCACGGACCACCACCGGGTCCTGATCACCTCCCGGGACCGCCCGCACGCCCTCCCCGTCCGCCTCATCGACCTCGAATCACTCACTCCGGACGAGTCGGCCGCCCTCATCACCCGCGCCCTCCACGACACGGACGAACGGGACGACCGCCCGGCCCGGGAGCCCGACGCACTGCACGAACTGACCGCCCTGTGCGGGCACTTGCCCCTCGCCCTCCAGATCGCCGCCGGCATGCTGCGCAAGCGCCGGCATCGCGGCATCGCCTCACTGGTGACCGACATCAAGGAAGCCGAGGACCCAACTGCCGTACTCGACAAAGGCAGTCCGGGCAGCGACCTGTACGGCCGCTCACTCGTCCTCCGACCGGTGCTGGAGACGTCGTACCGCCGGCTGCCGCCCGACCAGGCCCGGTTGCTACGACTGCTGGCCCTCGCACCCGGGGCGGAGACGGGCACGGAGGCCGTGGCCGCGCTGGCCGATGTCACCGTGGGGGCTGCTCTGACCTTGCTGGAGGATCTGGCGGCTACTCATCTGGTCACGTCAGACGAGCATGTCGATGGCTCGGCTTCCGGTGGGCGGTGGCGGTTGCATGACTTGGTGCGGGTGTTCGGGGTGGGTGTGGCCAAGGGGGATGCGGGGTTGTGGGAGGAGGGGGAGGCGGCGCGGGGGCGGGTGCTGGAGTTCTACCACTGCTGGGCGGGTGCAGCTGACGACCGGCTTCGGTGGCTGCCCGGTATGTGGGAACCAGAGCAGTTTGTGGATCGGGCGGGGGCGTTGGCGTGGCTGGATTCGGAGCGGGCGGGTCTGGTGGCGGCGGTGCAGTGGGCGCGGGAGGAGCGGTTCGCGGCCACGGCGGTGCTGCTGTCGCAGTGTCTGGTGGAGTATCTGGACTGGCGGCGTTCTTTCGACGACTGGATCACGGTGTGCGGTGTCGCGCAGGAGGCCGCCCATCGCGCCGGTAACCAGGCGTGGGAGGCCAGCGCGTGGAACAGCCTCGGCAACGCCCTGCGGGAGGCGGGCCGGACGGAGGAGGCCATCGACGCCCACACCCGCGCCCGCGACCTGCACCAAGCCGCCGGAGACCGCCCCCGCGAGGCCATGGCGTGGAACAACCTCGGCAACGCCCTGCGGGAGGCGGGCCGGGTGGGGGAGGCGATCGACGCCCAAACCCGCGCCCTCAACCTGTTCCAGAGCGTCGGGGACCGCCCCAACGAGGCCTCGGCGTGGAACAACCTCGGCTTCGCTATGTGGGAGGCAGGCCGGGCTGAGGAGGCCATCGACGCCCGCACCCGCGCCCGCGACCTGTTCCAGGCCGTCGGGGACCGCCATGGCGAGGCCCTCGCATGGAACAACCTCGGCGCCGTCCTGGGTGGGCTGGGCCGGATGGAGAAGGCGATTGACGCGTACGAGAAGGCCCTGGAGCGCTACCAGGAGTTCGAAGACTGGTACGGGACGGGCCAGACTCTCTACAACCTGGCTCTCGTCCACTAGTCCGCCGCCCGCCCCGCCGAGGCCCGCACCCACTTCCTCCACTCCGCCGACGCCTACACCCGAGCCAGCGCACCCACCGAAGCAGCCAAAGCCCGCACCCGAGCCAACGCCCTGGAGTAGCCCTTCCTCCTCACCCCCATAACCGCAAGCGCAGGCAACGCATCGTGCAAGGCCGTCAGCGCAGGACCTCGGTCACCACGCAGCCGGATCGGGTCGACACCTGACGCATATGCGATGACTTCGAGCGGGACGTCCGTATCACCACGTTCACCGCGTTCACGGCATTCGATCTCGCAGACGGTTCCGAGCGCGACACACACCGCCACGACAAGCCGCCGCTACGTCACCTTCGGCCGAACGACATTGCGGCAGTGGGCGATCCCCCTGCCCACCCTTCTCCCCTAAACACGGCCATACAGACTCCAGTTGAGGGCACCCGCTCCGAACCGCACCCGCGACGCTACAACCGGCCCCCCACGATCGACGCGAGCCGGCCAAGACCGTCGATGCGCCAGTCAGCCGCCGCCACCACCTCGGGATCATCCGCCCACAGGTGCCCCCACGGACCACGGCGGATGTGCGCGACGCGCAGCCCTGCCCGCTTGGCGGGGAAGATGTCGTTGGCCGGATGGTCACCCACGTAGACCGTCCGGTCCGGTGCCGCCTGGGCCGCCTCAACTACCCGGCCGAAGAACTCCAGTTGCGGCTTGGCCACTCCCCACTCCCCCGACGTGACGACGAGGTCCACCGGCAGGTCGAGGGCGCGCAGCAACTCGCCGGCGCGGGACGTCTGGTTCCCGGCGACGACGACACGCACCCCTAGTGCGCGCAGCGCGGACAGGGCCGGGCGGACATCGTCGTAGAGGTCGCTCTCGTCGAGATACTCGCCACGGCCGGCCGCTTCGCGAGCACGGTATTCGGCGGCGACGTCGATGCCCGGCCGAGCGAGGCGGAGCGCCTCCGCATTGTCCTGACCCCTGGCCACGACCGCCCCGACGAGCGCGGAGACGGTATGGCGGGGAACGTCCAGCCAGTCGGCCCACGACTGCCAGTACCGGTCGTCCCTGGTGATCGTCTCGCCGACGTCGCACACGACGGTCTCAATCATCTCTTCGCCTTCACCGCCGCCCATCTCTCACCTCTCACAGACCGCCCACAGCCCACCCCCCGGACACCCACCATCGAATTCCCGCCACCCCCCACTTCCCCCCACACCCGATCACCACCCCCACCACAAACGCACTCCCCTTCGAACCCCGCCCACACACCCGACGCCGACCGAGCACCCCCCGCCGGCCCCCAGCCCCCGCCGCACCAGGCGAATGGCAAGGTAGAGCGGCATATTCACCGCCGGGCAGTCGCCGCCAGAGGCCCCTCAGCCACCCCCCACCCACCACTCACCGTCACCGACCACCCCCACCCCGCCCGCGATGGATCTCCGTGGTCCGACCGAATCCGTACGTTCCTACAATCCGTAATCCTGGCCGAACAGACCGTAGTAACCGCACCCAGGCACCCCTAGCTTGTGGCCCGTGCGCCGACCCCCAGCTCAGCCCAGCCAGTCCACGCCGCCCACGCCGCCGTTCAACGCGCCCGCCGCCCACCGGCTCCGTACCGCTCTCAACATGGGTCCCGAACACGTGGCGTACGGCATGCGCGCCTCGTACGGGCTCCCTTACGTCACGCCTGACCTGGTCATCGCCTGGGAGCGTGGACTCACCGCGCCCTCCGGTCCCGAACTCACCGCGCTCTCGGGCGTGTTGTGGTGCTCCCCGGCCGAACTCATCGGCAAGCCACGCACGCTGCGTGAGCATCGCCTCGCCCGGGGCCTTCCACCGGAGGACGTCGCCCGGGCCGTCGGGCTCGAACTCCTCGCGTATCTACGGATGGAGGAGCACGACGAGTGGCACGGCACCGAGCGCCAGTCCTCCGCGCTCGCCGATCTCCTCGACCTCTCGCTGCCGGACTTCATCAGCGTCACCGGCCGCGACACCCGCCTCGCGGAGTTGCTGCGCAGCGCCATGACCACCCGCTGGCAGGCCTACGTACGCCAGATCGGCAAGATGGTGCCCCTGGACCGGCGTCTCCTGGAGGACTCCCTCCAGGAGTTGCACGACGACTACCAGGCGCAGATGGTCGCCACCCTCAGCTGGGGCGGCGGCAACTCCGCCGTCGAGGCGGGCGAGGCCGGCCGGGACTTCCTCGACCAGATCATCAGCCGTTTCTGGTCCATGGTCGAGAAGAGCACCTACTGAAACTCGGTCTGAACACTCGGTACCAAAACCCGGCCAGAAGCCGGAAGTTGGAAGCCAGAAGCTGGAAGCTGGAGCCCCGACAGCAGAAGTCGGAATCTAGAAAACCGACTCCGCCTCGTCCATCCGGTCCTTCGGCACCGTCTTCAACTCGGTGACCGCCTCGGCCAACGGCACCATCACCACGTCCGTCCCGCGCAGCGCGGTCATCCGCCCGAACTCCCCCTGGTGCGCGGCCTCCACCGCGTGCCAGCCGAAGCGCGTCGCCAACACCCGGTCGTACGCGGTCGGTACGCCGCCGCGCTGGATGTGGCCGAGGATGACCGGCTTGGCCTCCTTGCCGAGGCGGCGCTCCAACTCGTAGGCCAGCGCCGTGCCGATGCCCTGGAAGCGCTCGTGGCCGAACTGGTCGATCGCGCCCTTGTTGTAGTCCATGGACCCCTCGGCGGGGTGCGCGCCCTCGGCCACGCACACGACGGCGAACTTCTTGCCACGGGCGAAGCGTTCCTCGACCATCTTGACCAGGTCGGCGGGGTCGAAGGGGCGCTCGGGCAGGCAGATGCCGTGCGCGCCCGCCGCCATCCCGGACTCCAGCGCGATCCAGCCCGCGTGCCGGCCCATGACCTCGACGACCATCACCCGCTGGTGCGACTCCGCCGTCGTCTTCAGGCGGTCCATCGCCTCCGTCGCGACCCCGACCGCCGTGTCGAAGCCGAACGTGCGGTCCGTCGACGAGATGTCGTTGTCGATCGTCTTGGGGACTCCCACGACCGGCAGGCCGGCGTCCGACAGCATGCGCGCCGCCGTCAGCGTCCCCTCCCCGCCGATCGGGATCAGCGCGTCGATCCCGAAGTCGCGCGCGATGTCCAGCGCGTTCTCGCACGCCTCGCGGAGGCGGTCCCGCTCCAGTCGTGACGAACCCAGGATCGTGCCGCCGCGGGCGAGGATGCCGCTGACCGCGTCCAGGTCGAGGGTGCGGTAGCGGCCGTCGAGCAGGCCGGCGTAGCCGTCCTCGAAGCCGATGACCTCGTCGCCGTAGTTGTCGACCGCTCGGTGCACGACCGATCGGATCACGGCGTTCAGGCCGGGGCAGTCGCCGCCTGCGGTGAGAACTCCGATACGCATCGTGCTGTGTCTCCTGCTCGCTGTTGAGACCGGTGAGCCGGACCCGATTGTTTCACGTCCCTCAGGGCGTCGCCGCTCCCGCCGGACCGAGGGGCGTCTTAACCACCCCCGGAGGTATTGTCAAGAGGGTTCTGCTCACCTCGGTGGGCGATTTTTATGACCGCCGACGGCCACCGAAACACCGGTCGGAAACCACCGGAAACCATCGGAAGATCACCGAACCGGAGAGGGAGAACAACCCTGTGACCCGCAGCGTGTACGTGACCGGGATCGACCGCGGCGACGGCCGTCAGGTCGTCGAGCTGGGGGTCATGGAGCTCCTGACCCGCCAGGTCGACCGGGTGGGGGTGTTCCGCCCCCTCGTCCACGACGGCCCCGATCGCCTGTTCGAACTGCTGCGTGCGCGCTACCGGCTCTCCCAGGACCCCGCGACCGTCTACGGCATGGACTACCACGAGGCCTCCGCCCTCCAGGCCGAGCAGGGGACCGACGAGCTGGTGTCGACGCTCGTCGACCGGTTCCATCTCGTCGCCCGTGACTACGACGTCGTCCTCGTCCTCGGGACCGACTACGCGGACACGCAGTTCCCGGACGAGCTGTCCCTCAACGCCCGCCTCGCGAACGAGTTCGGCGCCTCCGTGATCCCCGTCGTCGGCGGCCGCAAGCAGACCGCCGAGTCCGTCCTCGCGGAGACGCGCAACGCCTATCGCGCCTACGACGGCCTCGGCTGCGACGTCCTCGCCATGGTCACCAACCGGGTCGCCCGCGAGGACCGGGACGAGATCGCCCAGCGGCTCACCACCCGGCTGCCGGTGCCCTGTTACGTCGTACCGGACGAGCCCGCCCTCTCCGCGCCGACCGTCGCGCAGATCACCCACGCCCTCGGCGGCAGGGTGCTCCTCGGGGACGACTCCGGGCTCGCCCGGGACGCGCTCGACTTCGTCTTCGGCGGCGCGATGCTGCCCAACTTCCTCAAGGCGCTGACCCCGGGCTGCCTCGTCGTCACCCCGGGCGACCGCGCCGACCTCGTCATCGGCGCGCTCGCCGCGCACAGCGCCGGCACCCCGCCGATAGCCGGCGTCCTGCTCACCCTGAACGAGGTGCCCAGCCACGGGATCCTCACCCTCGCCGCCCGCCTCGCACCCGGCACCCCGGTGGTCTCCGTGGCCGGCACCTCCTTCCCCACCGCCGCCGAACTCTTCTCCCTGGAGGGGAAGTTGAACGCGGCCACCCCGCGCAAGGCGGAGACCGCGCTCGGCCTCTTCGAGCGGTACGTCGACACCGGCGACCTCCTCAAGCGCGTCTCGGCGCCGAGCAGCGACCGGGTCACCCCGATGATGTTCGAGCACACGCTCCTGGAGCGGGCCCGCTCCGACAAGCGCCGGATCGTCCTCCCCGAAGGCACCGAGGCCCGCGTCCTGCACGCCGCCGAGGTGCTGCTGCGGCGCGGTGTCTGCGAGTTGACCCTCCTCGGCCCCGAGGACCAGATCCGCAAGAAGGCCGCCGACCTCGGCATCGACCTCACCGCGGCCCAGTTGATCGACCCGCACACCTCCGAACTCCGCGACCGCTTCGCCGAGAAGTACGCCGCCCTGCGCGCCCACAAGGGCGTGACCGTCGAGCTGGCCTACGACGTCGTCGCCGACGTGAACTACTTCGGGACGTTGATGGTCCAGGAGGGGCTCGCGGACGGGATGGTCTCCGGCGCCGTGCACTCCACGGCGGCCACCATCCGGCCCGCCTTCGAGATCATCAAGACCAAGCCGGACGCCGACATCGTCTCGTCCGTCTTCTTCATGTGCCTCGCCGACAAGGTCCTCGTCTACGGCGACTGCGCCGTCAACCCCGACCCGAACGCCGAGCAGTTGGCCGACATCGCCATCCAATCGGCCGCCACCGCCGAGCAGTTCGGCGTCCCGGCGCGGATCGCGATGCTGTCGTACTCGACGGGTACGTCCGGCTCGGGCGCCGACGTCGACAAGGTGCGCGAGGCGACCGAACTGGTCCGGCTGCGGCGGGCCGACCTGCGCATCGAGGGGCCGATCCAGTACGACGCCGCCGTCGAGCCGAGTGTCGCCGCCACCAAGATGCCGGAGTCCGAAGTCGCCGGTCAGGCAAGCGTGTTGATCTTCCCCGACCTGAACACCGGCAACAACACCTACAAGGCCGTGCAGCGTTCGGCCGGCGCGATCGCCGTCGGGCCGGTGTTGCAGGGCTTGCGCAAGCCCGTCAACGACCTGTCCCGGGGCGCCCTCGTCTCGGACATCGTCAACACCGTCGCCATCACGGCGATCCAGGCGCAGAACCCGAACGAGAAGGCCTCCCAGCAGTGACCGCGACCCGTGTCCTCGTCCTCAACTCCGGCTCCTCGTCGGTGAAGTACCAGCTGCTCGACATGCGCGACGGCGAGCGGCTCGCCATGGGGCTCGTCGAGCGCATCGGCGAGGAGACCTCCCGGCTCAAGCACACCTGCGTCACGACCGGCGCCGTACGGGAGTTCACCGGCCCGGTCCCCGATCACGAGGCCGCCCTGAAGGCCGTAGCGGATGAACTGACCAGGGACGGGCTCGGGTTGGGCTCCCCCGAGCTGGCCGCCATCGGGCATCGGGTCGTGCACGGTGGGCAGACCTTCACCGCGCCGACCATCGTCGACGACGCCGTGCTCTCCGAGATCGAACGGCTCATCCCCGTCGCGCCGTTGCACAATCCGGCGAACCTCGTCGGGATCCGGACCGCGATGGCGCTGCGGCCCGATCTGCCGCAGGTGGCCGTGTTCGACACCGCGTTCCACACGACGATGCCGGAGTCGGCCGCGCGGTACGCGATCGACGTGGCGACCGCGGACGCGTACCGGATCCGGCGGTACGGGTTCCACGGGACCTCGCACGCGTATGTGTCGCGGGCGACGGCGAAGCTGCTGGGGAAGGCGCCCGAGGACGTCAACGTGATCGTGCTGCACCTCGGGAACGGGGCGTCCGCCTCGGCCGTACGGGGTGGGCGGTGTGTGGACACCTCCATGGGGCTGACGCCGTTGGAGGGGCTGGTGATGGGGACGCGGTCGGGAGACCTGGATCCGGCCGTCATCTTCCATTTGATGCGTGTTGGCGAAATGTCCACCGACGAGATCGACACTCTTCTCAACAAGAAGAGCGGTCTGATCGGGTTGTGCGGGGACAACGACATGCGGGAGATCCGGCGCCGGATCGACGAGGGTGACGAACAGGCGGAGTTGGCCTTCGACATCTACATTCACCGATTGAAGAAGTACATCGGCGCCTACTGCGCGGTACTCGGCCGGGTGGACGCGGTCGCCTTCACAGCGGGAGTCGGGGAGAACGCGAGTGCGGTGCGGGAGGCTGCCGTCGCGGGCCTGGAGCTGCTGGGGCTTGAGGTGGACGGCGTGCTGAACGCCGTACGGAGTGATGAGCCGCGGCTGATCTCGCCCGCGTCCGGGCGGGTCGCGGTCGCGGTGGTGCCGACGGACGAGGAATTGGAGATCGCGACACAGACCTATGCACTGGTCGGAAATTACAACGCCTGAGCGCATGCCCGCCCATTTGTATCTTCCGCCAGACGGAATATTCCGTAGCGAAACAAACCGATAGGATCGTCCCATGCGCCGTTCGAAAATCGTCTGTACTCTCGGCCCCGCGGTCGACTCCCACGAACAACTGGTGTCGCTGATCGAGGCCGGCATGAATGTGGCCCGCTTCAATTTCAGCCACGGCACCCACGCCGAGCACCAGGGGCGGTACGACCGCGTCCGTGCCGCGGCCAAGGAGACCGGCCGTGCCATCGGCGTCCTCGCCGACCTGCAGGGCCCGAAGATCCGCCTGGAGACCTTCGCCGAGGGTCCCGTCGAGCTGGTGCGCGGTGACGAGTTCACCATCACCACCGAGGACATCCCGGGCGACAAGACCATCTGCGGTACGACGTACAAGGGCCTGCCCGGTGACGTCTCCCGCGGCGACCAGGTCCTCATCAACGACGGCAACGTCGAGCTGAAGGTCCTCAGCGTCGAAGGCCCCCGCGTGAAGACGATCGTCATCGAGGGCGGCGTCATCTCCGACCACAAGGGCATCAACCTGCCCGGCACGGCCGTGAATGTGCCCGCGCTGTCCGAGAAGGACGTCGAGGACCTGCGCTTCGCGCTGCGGATGGGCTGCGACATGGTCGCCCTGTCCTTCGTCCGCGACGCGAGCGACGTGTACGACGTCCACAAGGTGATGGACGAGGAGGGCCGCCGGGTCCCCGTCATCGCCAAGGTGGAGAAGCCGCAGGCGGTCGAGAACATGGAGTCCGTGGTCGCGGCGTTCGACGCGGTGATGGTGGCCCGTGGCGACCTCGCCGTGGAGTACCCGCTGGAGAAGGTCCCGATGGTGCAGAAGCGCCTGGTGGAGCTGTGCCGGCGCAACGCCAAGCCGGTGATCGTGGCGACCCAGATGATGGAGTCGATGATCACCAACTCCCGCCCCACGCGCGCCGAGGCCTCCGACGTGGCCAACGCGATCCTGGACGGCGCGGACGCGGTCATGCTGTCCGCCGAGTCCTCGGTGGGCGCCTACCCGATCGAGACCGTGCAGACGATGTCGAAGATCGTCCAGGCGGCCGAGGAGGAGCTGTTCTCCAAGGGCCTGCAGCCGCTCGTGCCGGGCAAGAAGCCGCGTACGCAGGGTGGTTCGATCGCGCGTGCCGCGTGCGAGATCGCCGACTTCCTCGGCGGCCGGGCCCTGGTGGCCTTCACGCAGTCCGGTGACACCGCCCGCCGGCTGTCCCGCTACCGCGCCTCCCAGCCGATCGTCGCGTTCACGACCGACGAGAGCACCCGCAACCAGCTCACGCTCAGCTGGGGCGTGGAGTCGCACGTGGTGCCGTTCGTCAACAGCACGGACGAGATGGTCGACATGGTCGACGGCGAGATCGCCAAGATCAACCGCTTCAACCCGGGCGAGACCGTCATCATCACCGCCGGCTCGCCTCCCGGCGTGGCCGGCACGACGAACATGCTCCGCGTCCACCACCTCGGCGGCGGCGAGGGCAACTGACACACCGCTGAAGGAACTTGTACGGCGCTGAGGGCGCCCCCTGTGGCAGGGGGCGCCCTCAGTTTGTGCGCGGCTCCCGAACGGGCCTGTGCGGACGCTCAGTCGGTCTGGTAGCTGTGCAGTCCGGGGACGGTCAGCGTGCCGCCGAACTGGCCGGCCTGGACCACCTTCACGTTGGTGAAGTAGATCAACGGGATGTTCAGCGGCGGCGGGTTGTCCGGGTCGAACGTGATCGGGATCAGACCGAACAGGTTGCCCGAGATGGACTCCGTGTACATCACGGTGTCGCCGTCGCGGATGGTGGACGTCGAGCCCTTGGCCGCCTGCACGTGGTAGGTCTTGCCGGACTGCTTGTCGTTCACCGTCTGGTGCAGGTCGCCGATGTCGGTCCCGCTGGAGATGACGTACTTCAGGACCTTCTTGACCTTGCCGCTGGCGGTCTTCACCTCGACGACGCCCTGGTAGTCGGCACCCTTGAGCAGCAGCGAGCTGGCGTTCAGGTACCACGGGTCGTCGGGCAGCAGCACCTTGTTGTCGACGCCGCTGGTGTCGTCCGTGGCGACCGGGCAGTCCGAGGTGTCGGCGCTCTCGCTCGCGGACGGGCTCGGAGTGGCCGTAGCGGTCGCGGTGGCCGTGTCGTCGGCCGCCTTGGACGCCGTGTCGGTCGTGTCCTTGACGGTGTCGTCCACCGTGTCGGTGACCTTCTTGGCCGTGTCCTTGACGGTGTCGGACGCGCTGGAGGAGTCGTCCGAGGACGTGTCCTTCGAGGCGCTCGCCGAGGCGGACGCGGTCGGCGTCGGGGTGGCGCTCGCCGTCGAGTCGGAGCTCGACGAACCGCCGGTCAGGAGGTCGGTGATGGCGTCGCCGATGGTGTCCAGCAGGTTGCCGCTGCTCGCGGACGCGGAGGGCGTCGCGGTGGCGGTGCTGCTCGACGAACCGCTCGAATCCGCCGACTTGCTCGCGGACGCGGACGGCGTGGGCGTGGCCGTGTCGTCGTCGGAACCTGAATCCGACGACCCCGAAGACGTCTTGCCCGAGTCCTTCGTGTCGGAGCTCGCGTCGTCCGTGGCCGTGGCCGAGGGCGTCGCGTCGTCCTTGGACGAGTCGGCGGACTCGCTCGCGGACGTGGACGGCGTGGCAGACGCACTCGACGTCGACTCGGCGAGGGCGGCGACACAGTCCTTGTACTCGTCGGCCGTCAGGCTCTTCGACGACGGCGAGGTCGTCGCACCGTTGTCGGCGAGGGCGAGCGAGGACGTGAAACCGAACCCCATGATCACGGCGGTCGGCATCGCCACCGTGGCTATCGCCTTGCCGGCGGGCATGTGGAGCCTGGTGAACAGCGGCTTCTTGGGTGCCGCATGCCGCGGCCCGGTTCTCACACGGGACTCGTCCACATCAGTCCCGTGGGTCACCTCGTCAGCCGGCACTGTGCCTCCCGTTCGCCCCGTTGTTCACCGGGCTCGTTCCTGACAGATCGTTCGGCTCGCTCGCACCGTCGGCGGACTCGTGCGGCGCGGACTCCTGAGGCGCGGTCTCGTAGTACGACGCGGACTCATGAGGTGCGGCTTCGTACGGAGCGGCCCCCGCGGGGGCGCCGCCCTCTCCCTGCGCGACGTCCTGGAGCGCCTGCGGCTCCGGCGGTGCGCCCGGCGCCCACGACACGGCCAGCGCCCCGCCGACCATGGCGAGGAGGAAGCCGATCAGGAAGCCGCCGAGGTTGGACACGGGGATGGACACCAGCGCCAGCAGGATCGCCGCGACACCCGCGAAGGTGCGGACGTGCTTCTGGAACCAGAGGCTGAAGCCCAGGACGACCAGCAGTACGCCGATGATCAGGGACCCGGCGCCCGCGGTGGTGGCCATCGCCAGCGTCAGATGGCCCACCTGGAGATGTGCGTACGGGAAGTAGGCGATCGGGAGTCCGCCGAGCATGACGAACAGACCGGCCCAGAACGGCCTCGTGCCACGCCAGGCACGAAACTGCAGCCTCCGGCGGGCGAACTGGCCGGATGCGGCAGGAGTCTCGGCGCTCATGGAAAACAGCTCCCTGGTACGGCGTTGCTGTGGTGGAGAGTTGCACCTCGTGTGAAGGCGCTGGTGGAAGGTGGACGGGCGGGGGCGCCACCGGCTCCCCCGCCCGCCGTCAAGTGCCTAGTAGCACTCGTGGGTGCCGGCCGAGACCGACATCTTCAGCCCGCTGAGCTTGAAGGTTCCGGCAGTGGTGGCCCACGCCGTCTGCTTCACGTTGGTCAGCTCGGCCGACTCGGCCTGCTGGGCGAAGCCGTACGGGTTGGCAGCCTCGCTGCCACCCTTCATGCCCGGACCCTTGCCGCCCTTGTCGGCGCCCGTGTTGCCGGCCGCCACACCGATGTCGATGTTGTGGAACACAGCGTCTGCGCTGAGGTCCTCGACGTCGATGTACAGGTTCGACGCCTCGACCGGCGTACCGCCGCCGCCCGCCTTCAGCACGAGGCTGACGGAGCCGAGCAGCGGGATGTTCGGGGTGACCACCGACTGGCACATGTTGGTGATCGACGCGGACTTGAACGACGAGACCGCGACGGGGTGGAGCGACTTGCTGCCGTCCAGGTTGTAGCCCGAGTCCAGGGCTCCGTACTGGGCGAAGCCCGTGCCGTTGAGCTGGTCGGCCGTCACCTTGAACGACTGGCCGGAAACGCTGAATGACGCGGCGAGAGCACCCTGCGCGAGGGCGACACCTATACACGCCGTAGCGGCGACGCTGGGCACCATGACCACAGCGAAGCGCTTCCATCTCGTCCCGCCACGCACCTGGGACTCCATATTTCCTCCTTCTCGGACGTACATCTCCTGGCCCTGACTGCCCCCTATTGGCGGCTCAGCCGGGCAGGGATGGGAGAAGTGCTACGTCCTCGGGAAGGGGAGCGCCCGTCCTCGGAGGCGCGAACCGCGCACCGATCACCGGCGATCACCCCCGAGCGACAACCACTGGTCGCGCCTGACGCACATCACGCACAACCTTGCTGGACAGGCTCCGCCGTGCGGCGAAGACCCCCCTGCCCAAGAGCCGACTCCATTGTTTCCGGCTCTACTCGGTGGGGACCCAGGAGACTCCGTCGGCCCGACCGGCTGTCGGGGTACGGAATTGGACCGAGCGTCGCCGATCGTGGTGCATTCTCGCCGCCCGCACAAGGGGCTTCGTTACTGGGTAGTAACGGCCGGATAACCGAACAACGACCCGCCGGTATCGGTCGACGACGCTGGGTGTCATCGTGGGCCAGGACAAATCAGTTGACACCTGGGCGGAATCCGACAGATCAACGCCCTCGACTTACTCCAAGTAACAGCGGCCGCGATTACCAAGATTTGGTAAAGCGCGGCCGCAGTGACACTCCGTCGGCAAATCTTTCACTCCGGCAACACAGGTCACGAGGTTTACCGACTGGTCAGAACCGGCCCCGCACCCCGCTCAGAACAGCGCCCGCGCCAGCGCCCGCCGGGCCGCCGTCACCCTGGGGTCATCGGCCCCGACAACCTCGAACAACTCAAGCAGCCGCAGCCGTACGGCATCCCGGTCGTCACCCACCGTGCGCCGCACGGTGTCGATCAGCCGGCTGAACGCGTCCTCGACATGACCGCCCACCAGGTCCAGGTCGGCGGCGGCGATCTGCGCCGGCACGTCACCCGGCTTCGCGGCGGCCTCGGTGCGCACCTGCTGCGGGTCCAGCGTCGACACGCGGTGCAGCAACTCTGCCTGGGCGAGCCCCAGTTTGGCCTCGGAGTTGCCCGGGTCGTCGCTCAGCACGTTCCTGTAGGCCTGCACGGCCCCGCCGAAGTCCCCCGCGTCCAGGGCCTGCACGGCGGCTTCGAGCAGCGCGTCGTACGGTCCCGCCGGCACCTCGGCGACCACCTCGGGCCGGTCGCCCGGCGCGGCGTCGGGGTCGACGTCGAGACCGGTGAGACCGAAGCGCTCCTCGGCGACCTGGATCAACTGGTCGAGGGTCTGCCGGATCTGCTGCTCGCCCGCGGCCCCCTGGAAGAGCGGCAGCGCCTGGCCGGCGACCACCGCGAAGACGGCCGGGATGCCCTGCACCCCGAACTGCTGCATCAGCATCTGATTGGCGTCGACGTCGATCTTGGCAAGGACGAAGCGCCCGTTGTAATCGAGCGCGAGCCGCTCCAGGATCGGGCTCAGCTGCTTGCACGGCTCGCACCACTCGGCCCAGAAGTCGATGACGACCGGGACCTCGGTGGACCGCTGCAGGACCTCGCTCTCGAACCCCGCCTCATCTACGTCGATCACCAGGTCGGCCGGGGAGACGGCCCCGCCGCCGCCCTGCCTGGCGGTCTCGGCGCGCGCCTGCTCCGCCTTGACCTTGGCCTCCTGGGCCGCCTTCACCGCGGCGAGGTCGACGACTCCGCTCATGGACATGTTCCGTGGCTGCATGCGTCTATCCTCCCCCGTCCGCCCGTGTGAATGAAAAGCGTTGTGAAAGCCGGTCTGTCGCAAGCCTGTTGTGACCTGTTCGACGCCGGGTCCCCACCCCGCGCCCAGTGGTTACGCTACGACCCGTAGCGTAATAGCACAGGCCCCTTCCCGGATACGGATACCCGGTGATCTCCCTCACTGCACCACAGGAACCGCCGGTTATGGTCAAGGGATGCAGAGCAGCACTCCCGTCCCACGCGCCGCGGGACGCCCCCGCAGCGCCACCGCGGACACCGCGATCCTGGCGGCGACCCGGGAGGCACTGGTCGAACTCGGCTGGTCCAAGCTCACGTTGGGAGACGTCGCCACGCGCGCGGGGGTTGCGAAGACGACCCTCTACCGCCGCTGGGCGGGCAAGAACGAACTCGTCGTCGACGCGGTCGCCGAACTCTTCGACGAACTCCACCTCCCCGACCGGGGCACCCTGGCCGCCGACATCGAGGGCGTCGTCCTCCAGTTCGCGGCGATCCTGGCCCGCCCGGAAGCCAAGAGCGGACTGATGGCGGTGGTCGCCGAGTCCATCCACGACGACGCCCTGCGCGACCGCATCCGCGAGTCGATCGTCGACCGCCAGAAGTGCCTGGTCCTGGAGGGCAGGGCACGGGCCCAGGCCCGCGGCGAACTCCCCCCGGAGACCGACCCGAAGGAAGCCGCCCGCACGGCCGACCTCATCTTCGACGTGGTGGCGGGCGCGGTCGTCCACCGCACCCTGGTCAGCGCGGAACCGGCCGACGAGGAGTGGGTCCACAGCTTCACCCAGGTCCTCCTACTGGGCCTGACCTCACTCAGCAACCCGTAGCGCCTGTCCAGCGGATCAGGCCGCAGACACGAGCCAGGCACGCACCTCCGAGGCACTCCCGCCCACCGCCGCGGCTCCCCCGCCCCCGGCTGCACCCACCTCCGCGGACGCGGGGCCCGGCAAGCACACCTGCGACGTTGTTATCGGGACACGGGCCCGGCAAGCACACCCGCAACCCTGCCGCCGGCCGCCGACTCCCCCGTTCCCAGCTCCACCCACCTCCGCAGACACGGGACCCGGCAGGCACACCTGCGGCGTCGTCATCGGTCGCCGCCTTCCCCGCCCCCGGCTGCACCCGCCTCCGCCTCGCAGCGGCACGCACCGGGCCCCGGTCACCGGCGCCGATCGGGCCCCGCCGGTCGCCCGCGGCCCGATCCCCCGGACAGGTCTAGAAGCCCGCGGGCTCCGTGTAGACCCCCCACTCGTCCCGCAGTACCCCGCAGATCTCGCCCAGCGTCGCCTCGGCGCGCGTCGCGTCCAGCATCGGTCCGATCATGTTCGACCCGTCCCGCGCGGCCGCGAGCATCGCGTCCAGGGCCGCCGCTACGGCCGCCTCGTCCCGTACGCCCTTGCGCGCGCCCAACTCCCGGATCTGGTCCCGCTCCACCTCGTGGCTGACCCGCAGGATCTCCAGGTCGCCGGTGACGGACCCGTGGTGGACGTTCACGCCCACGACCCGCTTGTCGCCCTTCTCCACGGACCGCTGGTACTGGAACGCGGCCTCGGCGATCTCGCCGGTGAACCAGCCGTCCTCGATCCCGCGCAGGATCCCGGAGGTGATCGGCCCGATCGGGTGCTGACCGTCCGGGTGGGCCCGCAGTCCCCGCTCCCTGATCTGCTCGAAGATCTTCTCGGCGTCCGCCTCGATCCGGTCGGTGAGCTGCTCGACGTACCACGAACCGCCCAGCGGATCCGCCACGTTGGCGACCCCGGTCTCCTCCATCAGCACCTGCTGCGTCCGCAGCGCGATCTCCGCCGCCTGCTCACTGGGCAGCGCGAGGGTCTCGTCCAGGGCGTTGGTGTGCAGCGAGTTGGTCCCGCCGAGCACGGCCGCGAGCGCTTCAACTGCCGTACGGACCACGTTGTTGTACGGCTGCTGCGCGGTCAGCGAGACGCCGGCGGTCTGGGTGTGGAAGCGCAGCCACTGGGCCTTCTCGGACCGCGCCCCGTAGACGTCCCGCATCCAGCGGGCCCAAATCCTGCGTGCCGCGCGGAACTTGGCGATCTCCTCGAAGAAGTCGACGTGCGCGTCGAAGAAGAAGGACAGGCCGGGGGCGAAGACGTCCACGTCCATGCCGCGGGACAGGCCGAGTTCGACGTACCCGAAGCCGTCCGCGAGGGTGTACGCCAGCTCCTGCGCGGCCGTGGAACCGGCCTCGCGGATGTGGTAGCCGGAGACGGACAGCGGCTTGTAGGCGGGGATGCCGGTCGCGCAGTACTCCATGAGGTCGCCGATGAGGCGCAGGTGCGGCTCGGGCTCGAAGAGCCACTCCTTCTGGGCGATGTACTCCTTGAAGATGTCCGTCTGGAGCGTGCCGTTGAGGACGGAGGGGTCGACTCCCTGCCGCTCGGCCGCCACCAGATACATGCAGAAGACCGGGACGGCCGGTCCGCTGATCGTCATGGAGGTCGTCACGTCGCCCAGCGGGATGCCCTTGAAGAGGACCTCCATGTCGGCGGCGGAGTCGATGGCGACCCCGCAGTGCCCGACCTCGCCGAGCGAGCGCGGGTCGTCGGAGTCCCGGCCCATGAGGGTCGGCATGTCGAAGGCCACGGAGAGCCCGCCGCCTCCGTTGGCCAGGATCTTCTTGTACCGCTCGTTGGTCTGCTCGGCGTTCCCGAACCCGGCGAACTGCCGGATCGTCCACGTCCGCCCCCGGTAGCCCGTGGCATGCAGCCCGCGCGTGTAGGGGTACTCGCCGGGCCACCCGATCCGCTCGAAGCCGTCGTACTCGTCCCCGGGGCGAGGCCCGTACACCGGCTCCACGGCATCCCCGGAGAGCGTGGTGAAATCGGCCTCACGCGTGCGTGCGGCGTCGAACCGGGCCTGCCAGCGTCGGCGGCCCTCTGCGATGGCGTCAGCGTCCATACCTTCGAATTTACTAGGACGTCCTAGTAAATGTCGATGGGCGACCGCCGTACGCGACCCGTACGGCGGTGAAAGCGGTGAGACTCAGACCTTCGCGGCGACCGGAGCCGGCTCGGCGAAGTGGCCCTCCAGCTCGCGGCTGATCTTCCGCTCGACGAAGAAGGCGGCGGTCGGGATCGTCCCGGCCAGCAGCACCCAGAGCTGCTTCCCGACCGGCCACTTCGCCTTGGAGCCCAGGTCGAAGGCGAAGAGGAGGTACACGACGTACAGCCAGCCGTGCGCGATGGCGACGACCTCGGTGAAGCTCCCGGCGCCGTCGATCTTCAGGAGGTACTTGGCGATCATGCTCAGGCAGAGCAGGACCAGCAGCACACCCGTGGTGTACGCCAAAACGCGGTAGCGGGTGAACACGCTCTTTTTCATGAGGACGAGCGTAACCACCCGTTCCGGGCGATCTTTCCCCGGGTCGACCCCCGACCGAGCCCCCGGGTCACTCCTCGTCGAAGTCCTCCGCGGCGACCCTGAGCGGCCGCAGCATCGCGAAGATCTCCCCGCACTCCTCGGCGTCGTAGGCCCCGAGACCGAAGTCCATCTCCATGAGGTCGCGGGTGGCCGCGTCGCAGACCTCGCGGCCCTTGTCGGTGATGGAGGCGAGGGTGCCGCGGCCGTCGTTGGGGTTGGGGCGCTTGGCGACGAGGCCGGACCTGACCAGCCGGTCCACGGTGTTCGTCACGGACGTGGGGTGCACCATGAGCCGCTCGCCGATCTTGGACATCGGCAGCTCGCCCGCCTTGGAGAAGGTGAGCAGGACCAGTGCCTCGTAGCGCGCGAAGGTCAGTCCGTACGGCTTGACGACCGCGTCGACCTCGGCGAGCAGGATCTGCTGCGCCCGCATGATCGAGGTGATGGCGGCCATGGACGGCACGTTTCCCCAGCGCTGTTTCCAGTGTTCGTCGGCGCGGGCGATGGGGTCGAAAGGAAGACTGAGCGGCTTTGACACGGCACCAGACCTTACCGGCCGGTCACATCGTGGTCAGCCCCGTCTCGCCCATCGGTCCGGGAACCCCGCTCGCGTGCCCGCTTCCGGTCCCGCGAGGCCGTACCCGTGTGCCCGGTGTCGTATCGGAGCAGGCCGTGCGCCTTGTGCCAGGATTACTGACTGATTGTCACTGAATATCCCTCTTGCGCAAGGGAGCAGCATGTCCCGGCTGATCCGCACGTTCGCGGCGCTCACGGTCCTCGGGCTCGCGGTGGGCTGTTCGTCCGCGTCCGACGTCGACGAGGCCTCCGTCGCCGGTGCCCGGTCCAAGGGTCCGGCGGGCGACATGACCTTCTGGGTCGACCCGGCGAGCCCGGCGGCCGAGCAGATCCAGATGTGGGAGCGGGAGGGTCGCACGCAGGACGCCGCCCTGCTCAAGCGGATCGCCGACGAGCCGGCCGCGCTGTGGCCGGCCGGCGAGATCGACCCCGGCCCGGTGATCAAGGCGGCGACGGCGGCCGCGCGCCAGGAGGGTCGTACGGCGGTCTTCGTGGCGTACGACATTCCGCACCGCGACTGCGGTCAGCACTCGGCCGGCGGGGCGGTGGACGCGGACGCGTACCGGGCGTGGATCGGGAAGTTCGCCGAGGCGCTGGGGAGTTCCAAGGCGCTGGTCGTGCTGGAGCCCGATGCCGTCGCGCACATGGTGGACGGCTGCACACCCGGCGAATACCAGGGCGAGCGGGAGCAGTTGCTGAGCGAGGCGGTCGTGAGGCTGAAGCAGCAGTCGGGGACGAGGGTGTATCTCGACGCGGGCAACCCGGCCTGGATCAGGGACCCTTGGAAGCTCGTGGAGCCGCTGAAGCGGGCCGGTGTCGAGGAGGCCGACGGGTTCTCCCTCAACGTGTCGAACTTCCAGACGGACGCGGTGACGAAGAAGTACGGCGTCCAGTTGTCGCGGAACCTCGGCGGCAAGCACTTCGTCGTCGACACCAGCCGCAACGGCAACGGGCCGCTGGCCGGCGCCTGGTGCAATCCGCCGGGCCGGGGTCTGGGCACCCGGCCGACCACCGACACCGGCGAGCAGTCCCTGGACGCCTACCTGTGGATCAAGCGGCCCGGCGCCTCGGACGGCACCTGTGAGGGCGGTCCCGACGCGGGGCAGTGGTGGCCGGAGTACGCCTTGGAGCTGGCACGCAACTCCAAGGCGTAGACCGGCGGTTCACCGACTTCAGTTCACCTGGATCCACTTGGCCTCCGACGGCGTGCCCTGCGCGTCCGTCACGAAGAGCATGTACCAGCCGGGCGGCACCAGGGCACGGTCGTTCGGTACGTCCACCGTCACCGACTTGCCGTCCTTGACGAGGCCGAGCTCGATGGAGCGCTGCTCGACGTCCGTCGTGTGCGTGACCGAACTCGGGCGCATCAGGCGGGCCTTGACGACGCGGTCGGGGTGGTCGGTGCGGAAGGTCGCGCGGTGGTGCCGGTCCAGGGTCTCCGGACCGTCCTGCAGTACCGGCCTGTTGGTGCCGTTCTTGTGGAGCGCGGGCGGGGTGAAGATCTCCATGCGCTGCTCGAAGTGGCCCAGTTTGGTGTTGGCCTGGTCGTCGAAGAGCGGGTCGGAGCCGAAGGTGACGACTCTGCCGTCGGGCAACAGCAGTGCCTCGGAGTGGTAGTTGCGGCCGACCATCGGGGCGGCGGCCTCGCGGAAGGCGTTGCCCTTCGGGTCGTAGAACTGCGCCTTGTGGATGTTGCTGGCGCTGCGGCCGCGGTAGTCCGAGGAGCCGTTGGTGGTGAAGACCGAGTCGTCCGGCATGATCACGCTGTTCAAGTACCGGGTGCCCTGGGGGAGGTTGGGGCCGTCCTTGAAGACGGGGCTGTCCTGCTTGAGGTCGACGACCGCGGTGCGTGAGGTCGACTTCTTGGACTCGCCGACGCCTCCGCCGCCGAGGATCATCACCTTCTGGTCCTGTGCGGGCGGCAGCAGGAGCGAGGACGAGGTCTCGGTCTCGTCGGGGTCGCTGAGGCCCGCCACCTTGGTGAACTTGTTGGTCTTCAGGTCCCAGAGTCCGGCGTCGCGGCCCTTGTCGGCGGGTCCGTAACCGGCGTTGGAGGCGGGGTAGAAGAGCTTGCCGCCCTTGGTGAGGAAGAGGGCCGGGTAGGTGGGGAAGTACCTCTTGGGGCCCGGGGTCCACTTCTTGGTCTTCGGGTCGTAGATCTCGTTGTCGCCCTGGTCGATCACGCCGACGTCGTCGAGGCCGGAGACGGCGAGGACGCGGCCGTCGTCGAGGCCGACGAGGGTCGGGTACCAACGGGCCTTCTCCATCGGGTCGACGGAGATGTACCGCTCGGCCTTCGGGTCGAACTCGTAGGCGGCGCGGATGCCTTGGTAGTCCTGCTTCTCCAGGGTGATCTTCTCGGAGAGGCCGTACGTGTTGTTCGCGTCGATGCCCTTGAGGCCGACGATGTCGTACTGGGCCTGGTTCTCCGTGACCGACATGGGCCCCGCCTCGGCGGCCTCGACGAAGACGCGGACCTCGCTCGCGGTGACCTTGGTCTGCCAGGGCTGCATCACACCGCGGGCGTTGTACGTCACCTTGAACTCGCGCTTGGCCTTGGGGACGGTGACGTCGAACTTGGTCATGTAGTCGACGCCGGCCGGTGAGCGGAAGCGGGTGCCCTTCTTGAGGAACATCGGCTTGTTGGGGTTCTCGTTCTTGACGCGCATACCGCCGCCGGCCCGCTTGACCTCGCCGTCGAGGAGTTCGTAGCGGGCGGTGCCGCCGGCCACCAGGAGGTTGCCGCTGGGGAGTTGGCTGTGTCCGCCGCAGAAGAAGTCGACCGGGGTCGGGATCTTCTTGAAGGTGTTGGCCTTCGGGTCCCACAGGACGGTGTCGAAGGACCCGGCGTTGAACTTCTTCTGCTCGTTGCCGGAGCCCGCGACGATCAGCACCTTGCCGGTGTGCAGCAGCGAGGCGTGGATGGCGTTGGTGCGGTACTCCTTCGGGATGTCGATCTGGTCCCAGGAGCCGTACTTGGCCATGTAGCCCTGCCGCGTGATCTTGTACTCGTGGTACTGCTCGCCGGCGAAGTCCAGGGCGGCCGGGGCGTTGAGACCGGCCAGGACGGCGATCCCGCCGATGCCGAGGACGGTCTTCCTGGTTTTCTGGGACGGCTGGAAGGCCATGGTCTAGTTGCCCCCTGTCGTGGTGCTGGAGACGGACGGACCGGCCCCGGTGGTGGCGAGCGCGGGCTCGGCGGTGTCGAGGGTGCGCGCGCCGCCGAGCAGCGACCGGCGTTCCCGGCGCTCCTTGAGCAGCGAGCCGACCCAAACCCCCAGCGGGGCAAGGGAGATGAGCATCGCGAGGACAGCCCAGGTGCGCATGGCCGCGTGGGTGTGGTCGAGGATCACCGAGGCGGCCAGCGAGGTCGCCAGGAGGATCGCCCAGAAGAGATGGATGCGGAAGGTCATCACCCGGTCCGGGCTGGCGTCGCCGCCCTTGGGGGTGACGACGAACCGGCTGGGCCGACGGATGAGCGCCTCGCCGAAGGACTTCAGATAGATCGGCGCGGAGAGCGCGGACATCGCCATGCCCGCGAGACCACCGGAGCCCTCCGGCTCGTGCGGGGAGACGTTGTGCCGCCGGTTCCAGAGATAGAGCCCGATCTGAAGGGCGGCGGCGTCGCTGTAGAGCATCAGCCACACCGAGGCGGCGACCTGGGTGCCGGATGCCCCGAACCACAGGAACAGGAAGCAACTCATGATGCCCAGCAGCCAGTTGACGGCCGTCATCGGGTAGTAGACGAGCATCATCGTGTACGAGAAGAGCCGCCCCGGAGGCATCGTGAACGGCGCCTTCCAGTACTGCTTGATGAGCGTCTCGTACGTGCCGCGCGACCACCGCATCTGCTGCGTGAAGAAGTCGGTCCAGGAGGCCGGCCCCTCCCCCACCGCGAGCACGTCGGGTGTGTAGACGGACCGCCAGTGCGTGCGGGTCAACGGGTTGCGGTGCCGGTGGAGTTCGAAGCCGGTGGCCATGTCCTCGGTGATGGAGTCGTAGAGCCCGCCGATCTGCTTGACGGCGGCCATCCGTACGACGTTGTTGGTGCCGACGAACATGGGGGCGCGGTAGCGGTTGCCGGCGCGCTGGATCAGCGCGTGGAAGAGGAACTGCTGCGACTCGGCGGCCTTGGTGACGGGGTTGTGGTAGTTCCCGTACACCTGCGGTCCCACGACGAAGGCGACGTCCGGGTCGCGGAAGTAACCCATCATGCGCTCAAGGAAGTTGGGGAGCGGCACGTGGTCGGTGTCGACGGAGGCGAAGAACTCGTAGTCGCCGCCGTGCATCGCGATCCAGGCATTGTAATTGCCGTGCTTCGTACGGGCCTTGTGGACACCCTTGGGGCGGTTCCACTCGGGAACTCCGTGCCGCGTGAAGTGCCGTACGCCCAACTCGGCGCACAGGGCCTTGGCCTGCTCGTCGTCACCTTCGTCGAGGAGCCAGACGTCCACCGGGCCGGTGTGCGTGACGTTGACCGCGCCTTCGAGGGTGGCGCGGACCATGGAGAGGGGTTCCTTGCCCGGGACGTACGTCGTGAGGAAGGCGACGCGGGTGCCGGCGGCGGGGACGACGGGGATCGGGTCGCGGGCGACCAGCGTGGCGTGGGCGACGGAGGCGACGTTGACGACCATGAACAGCTCGATGAGCCCGATGGCTATCAGCATCGTGATGTCGAGCCCGACCATCCACTCCTGACCGCCCTCGCGCTCGACCCAGTGGGAGGGCCAGACGAGATAGACGAGCAGGGCGGCGGTGAGCACCGGGGCGAGGCTCATCAGGAGGACAGCGCGTATTCGGTGGGGCTCGCGCGAGAGGAGCGAGGTGTACTGCACCTGGTACGACGCACCGGACGGCTCCGTGAGCGGTCCGGCCAGTCGGCTGTAGGTGTCGTAGTCGTAGCCCTCCGGCCGCACAGCGCCCTCCAATGATTGAGGAGTGATCGACGCCCGGGGACCGGGGAACCATCCGTTGGGTTCCGAAGATCGACCAGGCCGATACCCACACACAAGTGGACATACTGGGGCATGTCGAACTGGGTGCGTCCAGGTGGGTGGGGAGTTGCCCCCGGCGGCGGAACGGGTGCCTCCGGCGGTGGAGCGGGACGCTTCCCGCGGTGGAACGGGATGCTTCCCGCGGTGGAACGGGGTGCGGGGGCGGAGAGGGGTGCGGGGGCGGCTCGGGGAGAATGCCCCGGTCATGATCCTCAGCAGCGTCCCGGGAGGCACCCGTATGCACGACACCGCCGATCTCGTCGCCGAGACCTACGCGCTCGGCGCCGGACCGTGGACGCTGACACCCGTCACCCGGGGCGCGCTGGGCCAGATCTGGAAGCTGTCCGGCAACGGTTCCTCATGGGCCGTCAAGGAACTCCTCTTCGGCTGCGACGAGGACCAGGTCCGCAAGGAGGCCGCGTTACGGGAGGCGTCGGAGCGGCTGGGCATCGCGTCGCCACGGCTGATGCCCAACCGGGAGGGGCGCACGTCTCCCACCTGGACCCCGGCTCCGCTCCCGACTCCGGTTCCGGCTCGGCTGCCGACTCCGGCTCGGCTTCCCGTTCTTCCGCCGGCTCCCACATCAAGCTGTACGACTGGATCGACGGCGCCCCCGCGGACGTGTCCGACCCGGACGTCCTGGACTGGTTCGGGCGGACCATGGCGCTGCTGCACAGGGCGGGCGAGGGCGGGAACGGGATGCCGGACGCCTGGTACGAGCGGTGCCCGGGGGACGACGAGTGGGCGGCGCTGCACGCGGAGGTCCGGCGGGCGGGGTTGCCGTGGGCGGACGCGCTGGGCCGGTTCATCGCCACCCCCGCACGGGAGTTGGCGCACTGGGTGACCCCGTCCGACCCCGCCGACCTGGTGACGTCCCACCTCGATCTGCAACCCCAGAACGTCCTGGTCGGCCCGGACGGCCCCGTCCTCCTCGACTGGGACAACGCCGGATCCGCCTCCGCGGAACGGGAGTTGGCGCGCGCCCTGTTCGTGTGGTCGGGCGGGAACGAGGGGGACGTGGACGCCGGCGTGCGGGTGGCGCGGGCGTATCGGGGTGCCGGGGGCCGTGCCGTCGTACAGGGTCCGCAGTCGTTCTCGATGCTCTTCGCCACCGCGCTCAACTACATCCAGGTACAGGCCGAGTGCGCGATCGACCCGAAAGTGACCGCCGAACAAAGGGAGTTCGCGAGCGGTCAGGTCGTGGTGTGGCTGGGCCGGGTGCCGGACCTGGCGGTGGTGTCGCGGTTGAGTACGGCGTTGGAGCGGGTGGGGTGACCGACTGCGGTTCTGTGGCGGGGAGTTGGGGATGACGGTTCTGGTGTCGGTGTGGGGCGCGGCTCCCGGGGTCGGCAAGTCGACGCTGTGCGCCGGGCTGTCCCGGTCGCTCGCCGGGGCGGGGCTGCGGGTGGATCACTTCCGCGAGGAGGAAATCCTGAGCCGTCCTCAATTCGCCGCGGTGGCCGAGGAGTTCGGGGCGACGGGAGCGGTCGGCCCGGAGACCCTGGTCGCGGCGACCGCACGCTTCGGTGAGTCGGTACCGGCTCACGGCGACGACGTGGTGATCGCGGACGCGCTGGTGCCGTTCGTGCCGACGTTGCCGGCGATGGGGCACGGCGAGGAGGCGATCGACGCGTTCATGACCGACCTCGCGAGCGTGCTGGCGCCGGTCCGCCCGGTCGTGGTCTTCCTTGACGGGGACACCGGGACGGCGCTCTCCCGTGCCGGGGAGCGGGAGGGGCCGAAGTGGCTCGACTGGAACGTCGGAGTGGATCGAGCCGATGAGCTGACGTCGGGTGAGGTGCTGGGGGCACTGACTCAAGGCCTCAAGCCCTGGCTCGCCCCCTGGCTCCCCTACACCCCTGGCTCCCCTACACCCCTGACTCGCCCCGACGGCAACGCTCCCGCTACTCCGCCAGGTGCCGTTCGACCGTGTCCACCTTGGACGTGAGGCCGTCCGTCACGCCGGGGCGGATGTCCGCCTTGAGGACCACGGAGACGCGCGGGGCGCGGGCCTCCACGGCGGCGACCGCGCGCTTGACCACGTCCATCACCTCGTCCCACTCGCCCTCGATGCTGGTGAACATCGCGTCGGTGCGGTTGGGCAGACCGGACTCACGGACCACGCGGACGGCGTCGGCGACGTACTCCCCCACGTCCTCGCCGACACCGAGCGGTGTCACGGAGAAGGCGACGATCATGCGTTCACGATCCCATCGTGGCGGGCGCGGGAGGCGATGACCGCGTTCTCGGCCTCGCGCTTGAGCTTGCGCTCGGCGAAGAAACCGCCGGTGGGCAGCACGGAGAGGACGAAGTAGAAGGCCGCCGTCTTGGCACCCCACTTGGTGCGGTTCCAGGCGTCGATCCAGAAGAGGACGTAGAGGATGAAGAGGACACCGTGGACCATGCCCATGACGGGCACCGCGTTGAAGTCCGTGGTCCGCTTCAGCACCGAGCAGACGAGCAGGAGGAGGAAGGACACGGCCTCGGGGGCCGACACCAGGCGGAGGCGGCGGATGGCGGTGGCGGTCTTGATGTCCACAGGTCACCTTCGGTGAGGGAGACGTCCACAGTTTGTGAACGCGAGCACAAACGTTCACCCATTGTGGCAAACGGCTGAGCGAGCCGAGACTGGGGGTCCGCAGCCGAGCCCCGGGAGTGCACGTGCAGTTCGTTTTCTTCATGACACTGCCCGGACTGGTCGTACTCCTGACCGCGCTCGCCTTCCTCGACCAGCTGCTCCTGAAGATGGGCCGCGCCGGAATGCTCCCCTGGCGGAACTCCGGGCGCCAAGGTCAGATATCCGCGACCGGCTTCGAGCAACTCCACGCGAGCCTCTCCCCGGGCAAACAGACCGAACTGAAGGAACGCCAGAGCGCGCTGATCATGCGGGACGACGAGGAGGACGGCGCGCCCCCCTGGTCCACGGTCGACCTGGGCGCGGGCACGGCGGTCATCCGGTTGAAAGGGTCCCGCGATACGGCGTAGCACCGGGCTACGACGTCGTACTGCGGCCCTACGGCCCGGCCACACGCTGGAACACCGCCCGCCGGCACGCCGTAGCCGCACACGGCTGCACGCCTTGGGCTCACCCTGGATCCGCCCCGCGACAGACCCCGAGCCCGTCCCGAATCCCCCTGACCCGCCCCCCACACGCACGCCCCTGACCCGCCCAGAGTTCGCCGCCGGCTCTGCCCTAGGGGGCAGGTCAGGGTCGTTCTCCACCCACGGGCCCTGTCCTGGACCGGGCCCGTGCGGTTACCTTCGCAGCGTGGCGATGTTTCGACTCCAGGGCAGCAAGGTGCTCGCCGTCGACATGACCGGGGACGCCGTGAAGGCGAAGAACGGCTCGATGGTCGCGTACGACGGGCAGATGGCCTTCAAGAAGATGAGCGGCGGCGGTGAGGGCATCCGGGGGATGGTGACCCGGCGGCTCACCGGTGAGCAGATGACGGTGATGGAGGTGAGGGGGCAGGGGACGTGCTGGTTCGCGGACCGGGCCTCCGAGATCAACCTCGTGAATCTCCAGGGGGACAAGCTGTACGTCGAGTCGAGCAACCTGCTCGTGACCGACGCCGGGCTGCGGACGGGGACCACGTTCACCGGGCTGCGCGGCGCCTCGCAGGGCAACGGGCTGTTCACGACGACCGTCGAAGGACATGGCCAGGCGGCGATCATGTCGGACGGACCGGCGGTGGTGCTCCGGGTCAGCCGGCAGTACCCGCTGACCGTCGACCCCGGCGCGTACATCGCGCACCAGGGGAACCTCCAGCAGTCCTTCCAGTCGGGTGTGACCTTCCGCACGCTCTTCGGGGAGGGCGGCGGCGAGGCCTTCCAGATCCGCTTCGAGGGCGACGGACTCGTCTACGTCCAGCCCAGCGAGCGGAACACGATCGCGGGGGACGTGTGACATGACGTTCACCGAGATCAACTCGAAGATGATCCAGGCCACCGTCATGCCGGGGCAGCGGCTGTTCAGTCAGCGCGGCGCGATGCTCGCGTACAAGGGCGACGTCTCCTTCACCCCCAACATTCAGGGCGGCCAGGGCGGCGTCATGTCGATGCTCGGGCGCCGGGTGGCGAACGAGGCGACCCCCCTGATGACCGTCGAGGGCAGCGGCACCGTGATGTTCGGTCACGGCGGCCACCACATCCAGATCATCAACCTCACCGGCGACACCCTCTACGTGGAGGCCGACCGCCTCCTCGCCTTCGAGGGCACCCTCCGGCAGGGCACGATGTTCATGGGCTCGCAGGGCGGCGTCATGGGCATGGTCCGCGGCCAGGTCACCGGCCAGGGCCTGTTCACGACCACCCTCCAGGGGCAGGGCTCGGTCGCCGTGATGGCCCACGGCGGTGTCTTCGAGGTCCCGATCACCCCCGGCCGTCCCGTCCACGTCGACCCGCAGGCCTACGTCGCCCACCACGGCGACGTACGCAACAAGCTGTCCACGGCGCTCGGTTGGCGCGACATGGTGGGCCGGGGCTCCGGCGAGGCGTTCCAGTTGGAGCTGAGCGGCAGCGGCGCGGTGTACGTCCAGGCGTCGGAGGAGAAGCTGTGAGCCAGTACGCGGGGTCCGGCCCCACGATCTACGACCCGATGACCCTCCCGGTCGACGACAACGTCAACAAGTACACCTTCTGCGTGGAGCTCAAGGGGAGCCAGTGGTTCCTGCAGAAGGGGAAGATGATCGCCTACTACGGCTCGATGGAGTTCAACGGCATCGGGCACGGGCGACTCGACCGACTTGTCCGTACGTCCTTCCATTCGCCTCTGCACGCGAGCGACTGGGTCGTGGCGGACGGCTCGGGCAAGATGCTGCTCGCCGACCGGGCCTTCGACGTCAACGCGTACGACCTCGTTGACGCCAACATGACCATTCGCTCGGGCAACCTGCTCGCTTTTCAGCCAAGTCTCGCTCTCAAGCAGTCGATTGTTCCCGGCTTCCTGACACTCATCGGAACCGGCAAGATCGTGGCCGCGTCGAGCGGCCCGGTGGTGTTCATGGAACCCCCGATCCGGGTGGACCCGCAGGCCCTCGTCGGCTGGGCCGACTGCCCCTCCCCCTGCCATCACTACGACCATGCGTACATGACCGGCCTGATGGGCGGCCTACGTGCGATGACGGGCATCGGCGGGGCCTCCGGCGAGGAGCACCAGTTCGAGTTCGTCGGCGCGGGCACGGTGCTGCTCCAGTCGTCCGAGGCACTGATGGCCGAGCAGGCCACAGGGGTTGTCCCGCACGAGCCCGGGGTACCGGGTGGGGGCGGGACCCCCACAGGCCCCGCACAGCAAGCGGGCGCACCGCGCCTTCCCGGACAGCTGGGGGACCTCCAGCGTCGCTTCGGGCTGTGAGCGGTAGTCTGCGGAGTGTGACGTCGAACATGTGCGCGCCGTCACGCCACCCTCACTAGTTCGCCTTTCAACATTTTAGGTAGACTTCATTCATGGAGACCGAGACGGCCACGCGCTGGCTGACCGAAGAGGAGCAGTGCGCCTGGCGCACCCACCTGGAGGTCAACAGGCTGCTGACGTACCAACTCGAGAAGGATCTGCAGCCGTTCGGCCTGACGATGAACGATTACGAGATCCTGGTGAATCTCTCCGAGGCGGAAGGCGTACGGCTGCGGATGAGTGACCTCGCGGCCGCCACCCTCCAGTCCAAGAGCCGCCTCTCGCACCAGATCACCCGCATGGAGAACGCGGACCTGGTCCGCCGTGAGAACTGCGAGTCGGACCGCCGGGGCCTGTACGCGGTGCTGACCGAGCACGGCCTGGAGACGATGAAGAAGGTCGCGCCCCACCATGTCGCCTCGGTACGGCGCCACTTCATCGACCTCGCCACGCCCGAGGGCCTGTCCGACCTGAGCAAGACCCTGAAGCCGATCGCGGAACACCTTCGGGGCCAGCGGGGACGTCCCTGACAACAAGCAGTTGAGCGGAAGGCCGGAGTTCGCAATGAGCTCCGGCCTTCCGCATCACCCTTGTTTTTCAGGGGCGCGGGACTGTGTCACTTCGCGGCTCCGCCGCGTGGGCGCGACCGGCCACGACGGACCGGCAGCCAAGACACAGCCCCCGCACCCCCAGCCACCACCCCGGCGACCACAAAACAAACCCCCAATGGCACCCGCCCAACAAGCAGCCCCGTCACCACCGACCCACCCGAACTCCCCGCGTTCACCGCCATGTTGACCCACGCCCCCGCCTGCGTCCGCGCCTCCGGTGAAGCCACCTCGTCGGCCAGCAGATACGCCGTGGTCAACGCCGGTGCCACAAAGAACCCCGCACACCCCACCGCCACGGTGAGTGACAGCAGCCCCGGCGCACACCCCGCCGCCGCCAACGCCAGACCGAGCCCCAGCGACGCCCCCGAAAGCCGAACCCGCGCGGCCACACGCCAGTTCACCGCGCCGTTCAGGAGCCCACCCACCGCACTGCCCGCCGACACCGCGGCCAGTACCCAGGGCACCACGTCGTCGCCGTACCCCCGCTGTTCCACGAACGCCATCACCAACAGATAGACCGCACTCAACGCGAGGCCCATCCCCCCGGCCACGACAACCGGACCGAGCAGCCCGCGAACCCTGGTGAGCCTCAACCCCCGCCCGGCGCCCGCGGATACGCGCGCACCGGACAGCGCCGGTGACCTGACGAAGGCGAACGTCCCGGTCACGATCAGGGCCGCGCTGAGCAGGACCCCGGCGGCCGGTGGAGCGAAGCCGAGCACACCGCCGACCGCCAACGGGCCGACGACGTACAGGAGTTCCTCCGCGACGCCGTCGAGGCTGTACGCGCGCTGCAACAGCCCACGGTCACCGACGAGTTCGGCCCACACGGAGCGCATCGTGGGTCCAAGCGGGGGCGCGCACATGCCGGTGAGCGCGGCCACCGCGCCGAGCACCACAACCGGCGTTCCGGGGCGCCACGTCACCGCCGCGAGGACGCACAGGAGACCGCCGTAGAGCATCGCCATGGGGAGGAGGGCGCGGCGGGGGCCGTGGCGGTCGACCAGGGCCGCGCGCAGGGGCAGCAGGAGGACGGTCGCGGTGCCGAAGACGGCCATGACCGTGCCGGCGGCGGCGTAGGAGCCGGTGGCGCGGACGACCGCGAGCATGACCGCCGGCGAGACCATGCCGTACGAGAGCCGGCCCACGAGCGCGGCGGCGAACGTGCGGCGGGCGTACGGGACTTGGAGCACGACGGCATACGAAGGGCACGCCGAAGTCGGCGTGGAAGAAGACGCGGACATGCGAGAGGTTCCTCAACTGGAGGCAGGGAAAGGGGACGCCTGTGCGCCGCGACGGCGATGCGATGTGGTCGCTGCCGTGCGCGGGCCGAGGCGGGCCCTAGGCCAAGAGGAGGAACATGCGGTCAACGTACCAACGGGACACGGCCGTTGACCATCGGGTTAGCCGTCGATGATCCCCGCGATCACCCCTCCGTGATCCCCGCGATCAACCTTCTGTGATCCCCGCGATCAGCTCGTCCGCCGCCCTGTACGGATCCAGCTCGCCTGCCACGACCCGTTCCGCGAGAGCACCGACCCGTCGGTCCCCGTGCAGGTCACCGATGCGGGCCCGCAACGCGGTGACCGCGATCGTCTCGACCTCGCGGGCCGCCCGGGCCGCGCGGCGCTCCGCGAGGACGCCGTGCTCCTCCATCCACGCCCGGTGCTTCTCCAGGGCCTCCACGACCTCGTCGATGCCCTCGGAGCGGGAGGCGACCGTCTTGACGATCGGGGGGCGCCAGTCGCCGGGGCCGCGGGACTCGCCGAGGCCGAGCATGTGGTTCAGCTCGCGGGCGGTGGCGTCGGCGCCGTCGCGGTCGGCCTTGTTGACGACGTAGACGTCGCCGATCTCCAGGATTCCGGCCTTCGCCGCCTGGATGCCGTCGCCCATCCCCGGGGCCAGGAGCACGACGGAGGTGTCGGCCTGGGAGGCGATCTCGACCTCCGACTGGCCGACCCCGACCGTCTCGACCAGGATCACGTCGCAGCCCGCCGCGTCGAGGACGCGGATGGCCTGCGGGGCGGACCAGGCGAGGCCGCCGAGGTGGCCGCGGGTGGCCATCGAGCGGATGTAGACGCCGGGGTCGGAGGAGTGGTCCGACATGCGGACGCGGTCGCCGAGCAGGGCGCCGCCCGAGAACGGCGAGGACGGGTCGACGGCCAGGACGCCGACCCGCCTGCCCTGCTTGCGGTACGCCGTGACCAGCGCGGACGTGGACGTCGACTTGCCCACGCCCGGCGATCCGGTGAGGCCCACGACGTAGGCTCCGCCGGTCAGCGGTGCGAGCGTCGCCATGACCTCCCTGAGCTGGGGGGACGCCCCCTCCACCAGGGAGATCAGCCGGGCCACGGCCCGCGGCCGGCCTTCCCTGGCCTGGGCCACCAGCGAGGCGACGTCCTCCATCACAGCTCCGTTCCTAGAGATATCCGTACGACGTGCTCAGGCCTTGGGTACCCGCACGATCAGCGCGTCACCCTGACCGCCGCCGCCGCACAGCGCCGCCGCGCCGACCCCGCCGCCGCGCCGCTTGAGCTCCAGGGCCAGGTGCAGGACCAGGCGGGCGCCCGACATGCCGATGGGGTGGCCCAGGGCGATGGCTCCGCCGTTGACGTTCACCTTTTCCGTGGACACCCCGAGGTCCTTCATTGACTGGACCGCGACGGCGGCGAAGGCCTCGTTGATCTCGATCAGGTCCAGGCTCTCGACCTCCAGGCCCTCCTTCTTGAGGGCGTGCAGGATCGCGTTGGAGGGCTGCGACTGGAGCGAGTTGTCGGGTCCCGCCACATTTCCGTGGGCGCCGATCTCGGCGATCCACTCCAGGCCCAGCTCCTGCGCCTTGGTCTTGCTCATCACGACCACGGCCGCCGCACCGTCCGAGATCTGCGAGGAGGTGCCGGCGGTGATCGTGCCGTCCTTGGTGAACGCCGGGCGCAGCTTGCCGAGCGACTCGACCGTGGTCTCCGCGCGGATGCCCTCGTCCTTGCTGAAGACGACGGCCTCGCCCTTGCGCTGCGGGATCTCGACCGGGGTGATCTCGGCCTCGAAGACGCCGTTCTGCTGGGCGGCTGCCGCCCGCTGGTGGGAGAGGGCGGCCACCTCGTCCTGCTCGGGGCGGGCGATGCCGAGGCGTGTGTTGTGCTTCTCCGTGGACTCGCCCATCGCGATGTTCTCGAAGGCGTCGGTCAGGCCGTCGTAGGCCATCGCGTCGAGCATCTCGATCGCGCCGTACTTGTATCCCTCGCGGGACTTGGGGAGCAGGTGGGGGGCGTTGGTCATGGACTCCTGGCCGCCCGCGACGATCACGTCGAACTCACCTGCACGGATGAGCTGGTCGGCGAGCGCGATGGCGTCGAGGCCCGAGAGGCACACCTTGTTGATGGTGAGCGCCGGGACGCTCATGGGGATGCCCGCCTTGACGGCGGCCTGGCGTGCCGGGATCTGCCCTGCCCCGGCCTGGAGCACCTGGCCCATGATCACGTACTGCACCTGGTCGCCACCGATACCCGCACGGTCGAGGGCGGCCTTGATCGCGAAGCCGCCGAGGTCGGCTCCGGAGAAGGACTTCAGGGAGCCCAGCAAGCGTCCCATGGGCGTCCGGGCGCCCGAGACGATCACCGAGGTCGTGCTGTTCGTTCCAGACATGAGGTGCGATCCCCTTCCAGCGTGTTTCAGCTGAGGAGTGAACGAGGGTTTACTTGAAATGTACTGAGCGGTAGTCCACCCCGTCATCGGGCCGTCGGTGTGATCGCGCGCACGTTGCGTAACCATCGCGCTAGCGCTGCACTACATACATGCTGACGCGAATCGACCACATCGGGATCGCCTGCTTCGACCTCGACACGACCGTCGAGTTCTACCGGGCCACGTACGGCTTCGAGGTGTTCCACTCCGAGGTCAACGAGGAGCAGGGCGTACGCGAGGCCATGTTGAAGATCAACAACACGGACGACGGCGGCGCCTCCTACCTCCAGCTCCTCGAACCCACCCGCGAGGACTCCGCCGTGGGAAAGTGGCTGGCGAAGAACGGGGAGGGGGTCCACCACATCGCCTTCGGCACGGCGGACGTCGACACGGACTCCGAGGACATCCGCGGGAAGGGCGTACGCGTTCTGTACGAGGAGCCCCGGCGCGGTTCCATGGGGTCACGGATCACGTTCCTGCACCCAAAGGATTGCCATGGCGTACTGACAGAACTGGTCACTTCGGCGCCTGTTGAGTCACCTGAGCACTGACCCTCGTACATATGGGCCGGTAGGGTTGGGGTCGGTCGTCGCTCGCAACCAGGGCAACGGCATGCCGGGGTCCGGGTTTCGGGGGGCGAGCGTCGGGCAGCAGCCCATGCTCCGTCGTTGATCTGACACCATTCCCCGGGAGCACCGTTCGATGGATGGACGGCGCTCGTTGGAGTAAACCGCGACCAGGGGACGGATGGGACCGCGCAGTGCGGGGCTACGAACGCCAGGAGCGAGAGCCGGCGGCTGACGTCGACCACCTCTCTCGGTTCGAGGCCGAGATGGAGCGGCTGAAGACCGAGCGGGAAAAGGCGATCCAGCATGCCGAGGACCTCGGCTACCAGGTCGAGGTGCTGCGCGCCAAGCTGCACGAGGCGCGCCGCACCCTCATGTCCCGACCGGCTTACGACGGCGGTGACATCGGCTATCAGGCCGAGCAGATGCTTCGTAATGCCCAGGTCCAGGCCGACCAGTTGCGGCAGGACGCCGAGCGGGAGCTGAGCCAGGCCCGCGCGCAGACCCAGCGCATCCTCCAGGAGCACGCCGAGCAGGCCGCGCGCCTCCAGGCGGAGCTGCACCAGGAGGCGGTGACCCGGCGCCAGCAGCTCGACCAGGAGCTGGGCGAGCGCCGGCAGACCGTCGAGTCGCACGTCAACGAGAACGTGGCGTGGGCCGAGCAGTTGCGCGCCCGCTCCGAGTCCCAGGCCCGTCGGCTCGTCGAGGAGTCCCGCACCGAGGCCGAGCAGGCGCTGGCCGCCGCCCGTGCCGAGGCCGAGCGGGTCGCCACCGAGGCCCGGCAGCGGCTGGAGATGGACGCCGAGGCGGCCCGCGCGGAGGCCGAGCAACTCCTGCGCCGCGCCCGCACGGACGCCGAGCGGCTGCTGAACGCGGCTTCCTCGCAGGCCCAGGAGGCCACCGACCACGCCGAGCAGCTGCGCAGCTCAACGGTCAACGAGTCGGATTCCGCCCGCCGTCAGGCCACCGAGCTGAGCCGGGCCGCCGAGACCCGCATGGCCGAGGCCGAAACCTCACTGCGTGAAGCGCGCCTGGCGGCGGAGAAGGTCCTCTCCGAGGCCAAGGAGGCCGCCGCCAAGACCCTCTCCAGCGCCGAGTCCGCCAACGAGCAGCGCACGCGGACGGCGAAGGAGCAGGTCGCCCGGCTGGTCACGGAGGCCACCAAGGAGGCCGAGACCACCAAGGCGGACGCCGATCAGATCGTCGCCGACGCCCAGGCCAAGGCCGACAAGATCGTCGCGGAGGCCGAGGACAGCGCGCGGAGCCTCACCGCCGAGGAGACCGCCTCCCAGCTCGCGAAGGCCGCCCGTACCGCCGAGGACGTCCTCGACAAGGCGTCCGAGGAGGCCAAGAACACCACCAAGGCCGCCACCGAGGAGGCCGAGCGGATCCGCTCCGAGGCGGAGGCCGAGGCCGACCGGCTGCGCGCCCAGGCGCACGACATCGCCGAGGGGCTCAAGGGCGCGGCGAAGGACGACACCAAGGAGTACCGGGCCAAGACGGTCGAGCTGCAGGAGGAGGCGCGCCGGCTGCGCGGCGAGGCCGAGCAGCTGCGCGCCGACGCGGTCGGCGAGGGCGAGCGCATCCGTGCCGAGGCCCGCCGCGAGGCCGTCCAGCAGATCGAGGAGGCGGCCAAGACCGCCGAGGAACTGCTGTCCAAGGCCCGGGTGGACGCCGACGAGCTGCGCCAGACCGCCACCACGGACAGCGAGAAGGTCCGCACCGAGGCCATCGAGCGCGCCACCACGCTGCGCCGGCAGGCCGAGGAGACCCTCGACCGCACCCGCAAGGAAGCCGAGCGGCACCGCTCGGAGGTCATCGAGCAGTCCGAGGGCATCAAGGCCGACGCCGAACAGGCCGCACGCGACCTGCGCGACGAGACCGAGCGGGCCATAGAGGCACGCCGCGAGGAGGCCGCCGAGGGCCTGACGCGGCTGCACGCGGAGGCCGAGGAGCGGCTCGCCGCTGCCGAGCAGGCGCTCACCGACGCCCGCGAGGAGGCCGAGCGGATCCGCCGCGAGGCCGCCGAGGAGACCGAGCGACTGCGCGGCGAGGCCGCCGACCGCATCCGCTCCCTCCAGGCGCAGGCCGAGGCGGAGGCCGACCGGCTGCGCAACGAGGCCGCGGGCGACGCGTCCGCCTCGCGTGCCGAGGGCGAGGCCATCGCCGTACGTCTGCGGTCCGAGGCGTCCGCCGAGGCCGAGCGGCTCAAGACCGAGGCGCAGGACACCGCCGACCGCGTCCGCGCGGAGGCCCAGGCCGCCGCCGAGCGACTGGCCACGGAGGCGTCCGAGACGCTGGCCGCCGCCCAGGAGGAGGCCGTACGGCGTCGTCGTGAGGCCGAGGAGCTGCTCGGGTCGGCCCGTGAGGAGGCCGGGCAGGAGCGCGAGCAGGCCCGCGAGCAGAGCGAGGAGCTGCTGGCCTCGGCGCGCAACCGCGTCGAGGAGGCGCAGTCCGAGGCGCTGCGGCTGGTCGAGGAGGCCGACCGGCGCGCCACCGAGATGGTGTCGGGCGCCGATCAACACGCCCACCAGGTACGGGAGTCGGTCGCCGGGCTGCACGAGCAGGCCCAGGAGGAGATCTCCGGGATCAGGTCGGCCGCCGAGCACGTGGCGGACCGCACCCGGCGCGAGGCGCAGGAGGAGGCGGACCGGGTCCGCGCCGACGCGTACAGCGAGCGGGAGCGGGCCACCGAGGACGCCAACCGCGTCCGGCGCCGGGCGGCCGAGGAGACGGACGCCGCCAAGGCCCTTGCGGAGCGCACCGTTTCGGACGCCATCGCGGAGTCCGAGCGGCTGCGGTCGGAGGCCGCCGAGCACGCCCAGCAGGTGCGCACCCAGGCCGCGGACACGATCGCGCAGGCCGACCAGGACGCGGCGCGGGCCCGGGCGGACGCCCGCGAGGACGCCAACCGGATCCGTTCGGACGCGGCGACGCAGGCCGACACCCTCATCACCGAGGTGACGGCGGAGGCGGAGCGGCTCCAGACGGAGACGATCAACGAGGCCGAGCGGGTGCGCTCGGAGGCCGTGGCCAAGGCCCAGAAGCTCGTCTCGGACGCGACCGGGGACGCGGAGCGGCTGCGTGCCGAGGCCGCCGACACGGTGGGTTCCGCGCAGCAGCAGGCCGAGCGGATCCGCAACGAGTCCAACCGTCTCAAGGCGGACGCGGAGGCGCAGGCCGAGCGGGTCACCTCGGCGGCGCGCGAGGAGTCCGAGCGGATGCTGGACGAGGCCCGCAAGGAGGCCAACAAACGGCGCTCCGAGGCGGCCGAGCAGGTCGACACCCTCATCACGGAGACCGCGGCCGAGGCCGACAAGCTGCTCAGCGAGGCCCAGCAGCAGGCGCAGAAGACGACGGCGGACGCCGAGGCGCAGGCCGACTCGATGGTCGGCGCGGCCCGCACCGAGGCCGACCGGCTGGTGTCCGAGGGCACGGTCGAGGGCAACTCCCGGGTGGAGCAGGCCCGTACGGACGCGGACGAGCTGCTCGTGGGCGCGCGCCGGGACGCCACCGCCATAAGGGAGCGGTCCGAGGAGCTGCGCGACCGCATCACGACCGAGATCGAGAACCTGCACGAGCGGGCCCGCCGTGAGTCCGCCGAGACGATGAAGTCGGCCGGCGACCGCTGCGACGCGCTCATCAAGGCGGCCGAGGAGCAGCTCGGCAAGGCGCAGATGAAGGCCAAGGAACTGGTCTCGGAGGCCAACTCCGAGGCGGGCAAGGTCCGTATCGCCGCCGTGAAGAAGGCCGAGGGTCTCCTCAAGGAGGCCGAGCAGAAGAAGTCCACGCTGATCCGCGAGGCCGAGGACCTGAAGGCGGAGGCGATCCGCGAGGCCCGCCGCACGGTCGAGGAGGGCAAGCGCGATTTGGAGGTGCTCGTCCGCCGCCGCGAGGACATCAACGCCGAAATCTCCCGTGTCCAGGACGTCCTGGAAGCGTTGGAGTCTTTCGAGGCCCCGACAGCGGCCAAGGACGGCGGGGTCAAGGCGGGAGCCACCGCGGGCGCAACTCGTTCGGGTGGCAAGTCGGTTGAAGGTTAAGAAGCCCCTGTGAGATTCAGGGTGATCTGGGGCCTTTGACCGAGTCTTTGGCAAGCGGTCCGACGGTTAGCCACTCAAAAGGGGTGTCATTCTCCAGATCAAACACGCATCCGCTCGATGACACACCGCTTCGGCCCCTAGGATTCCACCTATCACCTCACCGGTCTCATTCGACAGGAACCCCATGAGCGACACTTCCCCCTACGGCTTCGAGCTTGTGCGGCGTGGGTACGACCGCGCTCAGGTGGACGAACGCATCTCGAAGCTCGTCTCCGACCGTGACAGCGCTCTGGCTCGTATCACTGCTCTTGAAAAGCGCATCGAGGAGCTCCACCTCGAAACGCAGAACGCCGCGGCCCAGGTAAGCGACGCAGAGCCGTCGTACGCGGGTCTCGGCGCGCGGGTCGAGAAGATCCTCCGCCTCGCCGAGGAAGAGGCCAAGGACCTGCGCGAGGAGGCACGGCGCGCGGCCGAGCAGCACCGCGAACTCGCGGAGTCCGCTGCACAGCAGGTCCGCAACGACGCAGAATCGTTCGCTGCGGAGCGCAAGGCCAAGGCCGAGGACGAGGGCGTCCGGATCGTCGAGAAGGCCAAGAGCGACTCCTCCCAGCTGCGTGGCGAGGCTCAGAAGGACGCGCAGCAGAAGCGCGAGGAGGCCGACGCCCTCTTCGAGGAGACCCGCGCCAAGGCCGCGCAGGCCGCCGCCGACTTCGAGACGAACCTCGCCAAGCGGCGCGAGCAGTCCGAGCGCGACCTGGCGTCGCGTCAGCAGAAGGCCGAGAAGCGCCTCGCGGAGATCGAGCACCGCGCGGAGCAGCTCCGGCTGGAGGCCGAGAAGCTGCGTACGGACGCGGAGCGTCGCGCCCGTCAGACGGTGGAGACGGCTCAGCGCCAGGCCGAGGACATCGTGGCCGACGCGAACGCCAAGGCCGACCGCATCCGTTCGGAATCCGAGCGCGAGCTGGCCGCCCTGACGAACCGTCGCGACAGCATCAACGCCCAGCTGACGAACGTGCGCGAGATGCTCGCCACGCTCACGGGTGCCGCGGTGGCCGCCGCGAGCTCGCCGGTCGAGGACGAGCCGATCTCTCGTGGAGTTCCGGCTCAGCAGTCCCGGTAGGCAAGCGATTGCCAGTAGGTATGTGAACGCCGGCTGAGGCTCGCATTCCCTTCGGGGGTGCGGGCCTCAGCCGCGTCTCGGCGCTGCCTCAGCCGTGTCCGGCCAGCAGGGGCAGGTACACGTCGTCGACGATCCCGACGAGGGTGGAGTCGGCGACCGGGTCGCGGGACAGGGCCATCTCGTACCGCAGCAGGTCCGCGGGGATGGTGACGGCCCGTCGGGGAAGGTCGGCGGTGGGGATCTCACCGCGCTTCACGGCCCGCTGAAGCAGCGTCAGCAGGATGTCGTGCATGATCCCGAAGACCTTCGGGTCCAGGTCGACCGCCTCCGCGAGCAGGCCCCGGATGACGTCCGGGCCGAGTTCCCGTTGCCGATCGGCCATCAGCCGCAGCAGGGTCAGCACGTCCTCGCGCAGCTCCCCGGTGTCCGGCACCTGGTCGACGATGAAGCCGGTGCGGTGCGGCAGGGCGGCCTTGACGAGTTCGGCGCGGTTGGGCCAGCGGCGGTAGAGGACCTGCTTGCCGGTCCTGGCCCGGGCCGCGACGCCCTCCATGGTGAGGCGGGCGTAGCCGACCTCGGCGAGTTCCTCCCAGACGGCGTCCAGGATGTCGGCCTCCAGCGCGGCCCCGCGCCGCCGCGTCTGCTCTCCGGTCATCACCGGCACCTTCCCCTCAGGAGACCTCAGGAGACCTCAGAAGTCTTTAGGAGACCTTGCGTCTCTTATCGGGTCCAGCCTATCGTGGTCGCAATAAGAGACGCAGCGTCTCTAAGGGGGAATCGCCATGCCCGCCGCCACCGTCCACTCCGCCGAACGCCTGGACCCCGCCGTCCGCAAGCTCGCCGGCATCCTCGTCCTCGGCGCCCTCGCCCCGCTCCTCGACAGCACGATCGTCTCCATCGCCCTGCACACCCTGGGCCACGACCTGAACGCGTCGACGGCGAGCCTGCAATGGGTCAGCACCGCGTATCTCCTCGCCCTCGCCACGGTCGTGCCGGTCTCCGGCTGGGCCGTCGAACGCTTCGACTCCCGGAGCGTCTGGCTCGGCGCGCTGACCCTCTTCCTCGCCGGGTCCCTGCTCTGCGGGCTCGCCTGGAACATCGGCTCGCTGATCGCCTTCCGGGTCGTGCAGGGCATCGGCGGCGGCCTGCTGCTGCCCGTCCTCCAGACCCTGGTCATGCGCGCCGCCGGCGGCCGCAGCCTCGGCCGCCTGATGGCGGCGATCACCCTGCCCGCCATGGTCGTCCCGATCCTCGGCCCGGTCGTCGGCGGCCTGATCGTCGGCCACCTCAGCTGGCGCTGGATCTTCTACGTCAACCTGCCCGTCTGCCTGCTGGCCCTCGCCCTGGCCTGGCGCGGCGTCCCGAAGGACACCCCACGCCCCGGCCACCACCTGGACCTGACCGGCCTCCTGCTCCTCTCCCCCGGCCTCGCCACCGTGGTCTACGGCCTGTCCGAGACCGGTGCCGCCCGCGCGACGGCGATCCCGGTGGGCGCCGTACTCATCGCCCTGTTCGCCCGCCACGCGCTGCGCGCCCGCGAACCCCTCGTGGACCTGCGCCTGTTCCAGGACCGCGCGTTCGCCGTCTCCTCGATCCTGACGTTCCTGAACGGGCTCGCCCTGTTCGGCGGGATGTTCCTGCTCCCCCTCTACTACCAACAGGCGCGCGGCGAGGGCGTGATCGCGGCCGGGCTGCTGCTGGCGCCGCAGGGTCTTGGCAGTCTGCTGGCCCGGGTCACCGGCCCGCTGACCGACCGGCTCGGGCCGCGCCCGGTCACCGTGGCGGGCATGCTGCTGTGCGCGCTGGGCACCCTCCCCTTCCTTCTCCCGCATCCCGGCGCGGCCCTGCTCCTCGGCGCGCTGGTCGTGCGCGGCCTCGGGGTGAGCGCGGCCAACATGGCGGTCATGGTGGGCGCGTATCAGGGTCTCGACCGCGCCCGCATCCCGCACGCGAGCACCACCGTCCGGATCGTGCAGCAGCTCGGCGGGTCCGTCGGCACGGCCGTACTGGCGACGGTCCTCGCGCACGGGCACGGCGGCTCCGCCTTCCCGCGCGCGTTCGCCTGGGCGACGGCGTTCACCGTTGTTGCCTGCCTCGTCGGACTCTGTTTGCCCGTTCGGGTGGCATCCGCCGAACGCCCGTCTTAGCGTGGCCGCATGATCGAGCTCGAGGGGCTGACCAAGCGGTACGGCGAGAAGGTGGCGGTCAACAACCTCACCTTCGCCGTCAGACCCGGCATCGTCACGGGCTTCCTCGGCCCGAACGGCGCCGGCAAGTCGACGACCATGCGCATGATGCTCGGTCTCGACCGGCCGACCGCCGGTGACGTACGCATCGACGGCCAGCGCTACGACCAGCTCAAGGACCCGCTGAAGTACATCGGCGCCCTCCTCGACGCCAAGGCCATGCACGGCGGGCGCAGCGCCTTCAACCACCTGCTGTGTCTCGCGCAGAGCAACGGGATCCCCAACAGCCGCGTCCACGAGGTGCTGGACACCGTCGGTCTCACCGCCGTCGCGAAGAAGAAGGCCAAGGGGTTCTCGCTCGGCATGGGCCAGCGGCTCGGTATCGCGGGCGCGCTGCTCGGCGATCCCCGCATCCTGATGTTCGACGAGCCGGTCAACGGGCTCGACCCCGAGGGCATCCACTGGATCCGCAACCTGATGAAGTCCCTTGCCGGACAAGGCCGTACGGTCTTCGTCTCCTCGCACCTGATGAGCGAGATGGCGCTGACGGCCGACCACCTCGTCGTCATCGGCCAGGGCCGCCTCCTCGCGGACACCTCCATGGCCGACTTCATCCAGCAGAACTCGCGCTCCTACGTCCGGATCCGCACCCCGCAGCGCGAGCGGCTGCTCGATGTCCTGCACCAGGCCGGGATCACCGTCGTCGAATCCGGCAGCGGCGTTCTCGAAGTCGACGGGGGCAAGTCCGAGCAGATCGGTGAGCTGGCCGCGTCGCACCAGCTCGTGCTGCACGAACTGAGTCCCCAACAGGCCTCCCTGGAGGAGGCGTTCATGCAGTTGACCGCGGAGTCGGTGGAGTACCACGCGCATTCCGACCCATCAACACCTCTTCCCGCGGCACCTGCCGAACAGCAGGGCTGGGGCGACGGCTGGAAGAAGGGCTGACATGGCGACGACCCAGGTCATCCGGTCGGAGTGGACCAAGATCCGTTCCGTCGCGTCGACGGTGTGGACGCTCTCGCTGGCCGTGGTGGTGACGATCGGGCTCGGCATGCTCATCTCGGCGCTGTCGAAGAGCCAGTTCGACGACATGAGCGCCAAGGACAAGCTGTCCTTCGACCCGACGTTCATCAGCTTCGCCGGGATGAGTCTCGGTCAGCTCGCGATGATCGTGTTCGGGGTGCTGGTCGTGTCGAACGAGTACAGCACCGGCATGATCCGCACCTCGCTCGCGGCCGTCCCGCAGCGCGGCACCTTCCTCTTCAGCAAGATCGCGGTGGCCGCCGGGCTGTGTCTCGTGGTCGGGCTGGTGACGAGCTTCCTCACGTTCTTCCTCGGGCAGGCGATGCTCGGCTCCCACAGGGCGGAGATCGGCGACCCGGGCGTGCTGCGCGCGGTGATCGGCGGCGGGCTCTACATGACCCTGATCGCGCTGTTCTCCATGGGCGTCGCCTCGATGCTGCGCTCGCCGATGCTGTCGCTGGGCATCCTGATGCCGTTCTTCTTCCTGATCTCCAACATCCTCGGCAACGTCTCCGCGACGAAGAAGATCGGCCAGTACCTGCCCGACCAGGCCGGCAGCAAGATCATGCAGGTGGTCACGCCGGTGGACGACTCCGCGCCGTACGGGCCGTGGGGCGGGTTCGGGATCATGGCGCTGTGGGTGGTCGCCTCGCTCGTCGGCGCGTACGTCCTGTTGAAGCGCCGGGACGCGTAGCCGAGGCCATTGCTTTACTTTCCCTTGGGCGGAACCGTCAGCGCCCCGATATCCTCCTAACCCTTACGGGGGCGTGTGCCCTGCTGTCCTGATCCTTTCGATGGGTGCGGAGCATGATCGAGGCTGTCGGCCTGACCAAGCGCTACGGCGACAAGACCGCCGTGTACAACCTTTCCTTCCAGGTGCGGCCCGGTGCCGTCACCGGTTTCCTCGGGCCCAACGGCTCGGGCAAGTCGACGACGATGCGCATGATCCTCGGCCTGGACAACCCCACGTCAGGACAGGTGACGATCGGCGGCTTCCCCTACCGCAAGCTGCCGAACGCACCCCGTCAGGTCGGCGCCCTCCTCGACGCGAAGGCCGTGCACGGCGGCCGCAGCGCCCGTAGCCATCTGCTGAGCCTGGCCCAGCTCTCGGGCATCCCGGCCCGGCGCGTGGACGAGGTGCTCGGGGTCGTGGGCCTCCAGGACGTGGCGAGAAAGCGCTCCAAGGGCTTCTCCTTGGGTATGGGCCAGCGGCTCGGCATCGCCGCCGCGCTCCTCGGCGACCCGCAGGTCCTGCTCTTCGACGAGCCGGTCAACGGCCTCGACCCCGAGGGCATCCTCTGGGTGCGCAACCTGATGAAGGCGCTCGCGGCGGAGGGCCGTACCGTCTTCGTCTCCTCGCACCTGATGAGCGAGATGGCGCTGACCGCCGACCACCTCATCGTGATCGGGCGCGGGCAGCTCCTGTCGGACATGAGCGTGCGGGACTTCATCTCGGCGAACTCCGCCGACTTCGCGCGCGTGCGCACCCCGGACACCGAGCCCCAGCTGCGCGAGAAGCTGACCTCCGCGCTGACCGAGGCGGGCGGCCACGTCCTGCCCGAGCAGGACGGCGGGCTGCGCGTGACGGGACTGCCGCTGCCGCGCATCAGCGACATCGCGCACGACACGGACGTACGGCTGTGGGAGTTGTCCCCGCATCAGGCCTCGCTTGAGGAGGCGTACATGCGGATGACGCAGGGCGCGGTCGACTACCGCTCGACGATCGACCAGAAGGCCGGCCTGATGCAGCAGCTGCCGCCGGGCGCGCAGCCGCCCATTCCGGTACCGGGCCAGGGCCAGCCGGGCTGGTACGCGCCGCCGTCGCCGCAGCAGGGTGGCCAGCCGTTCGCGATGGGCCGGCCCGCGGCGAATCCTTACGGCGCCCCGAACCCGTACGGCGCCCCTGCGGCGCCCGGCGCGGCGATGCCGGGCTCGTACGGGCCCCCGGCGCCCATGGCTCCCCAGGCGCCGTCACAGCCGCCTCAGGGCCCGGCTCAGGATGCGCCCGCGGTTCAGGCACCCGATGCCGCCCCGGCTCCCGCTCCGGCCGCGCCCGCGCCCGCGCAGCCCGCCGCCGCCTCCTCCCCCGCACCCGCCGCCGACCTGACCAAGCCCGAGGACGCCCGATGAGTACGCCCCAGCCCCCGATGCCGCAGGCAGCCGCGCCCAACTGGCAGGCGGCGCCCGGTCCTTCGTACGGCGGGTACACCTCGCCGATCCCGGTGGTGCGCACGCATCTCGGGCATGCGCTCGCCTCCGAGTGGACGAAGATCAAGTCGGTCCGTTCGACGCTCTGGACGCTCGGTGTGTTCGTGGTCCTCGTCGTCGGCATCGGCCTGCTCGCCGCCGTCGTGGTCAGCAACTCCTCCTCGGAGCTGCGCGGCGAGAACCCGCTCTCCTACGGCTTCTTCGGGCTGCTGCTCGGCTGCATGTGCATCATCACGCTCGGCGTGCTGACCACGGCCTCGGAGTACGGCACCGGCATGATCCGCACGACGATGACCGCGTGCCCCAGCCGCGGCCGGGTCCTCGCGGCGAAGTCGATCGTGTTCTTCGGGGTCGCCTTCGTGGTGACGCTGGTGGCCTCGGCGTTCGTCGCCTTCGTGGACGCCTCGCTGCTGGAGAACAACGGCGCGAAGGACCCGTCCGCCTCCGAGTGGCTCAAGGGGACCGTCGGCGTCTCCCTCTACATCGCGCTGCTCGGGCTGCTCTCGCTGATCGTCGGCTCGATCATCCGGCACTCGGCGGGCGCGATCACCGTCATGATCGGCGCGGTGCTCGCCCCGCTGGTCATCGCGCTGTTCATGTTCTCGCAGTCCCTGGAGGGCGTCCGCGAGAAGCTGTTCGAGTACTCGATCCCGAACCAGCTCAGCGTCTTCTACTCCAACTCCCTGACGGAGAGCGGCCCTTCGGGCTGGGACCCGCTGTGGATCATCGTGGGCGTGACGGCCGTGGCGTTCGCGGGCGCCGTCGCGCTGCTGGAGAAGCGGGACGTGTGAGCCGTACCACTTTCTAGCAGGTCGGCCTAGAACCTCGGCGCGTTCCTGGACCGCTGCACCCGTGTGGTGCGGCGGTCCTTCGCGTTCCAGCAGGCCTTGTGCCAGTGGCGGCGGTCGTCGACGCCCGCGTGCTCCGGCCAGGCCACGACGTGCGGGACACCGGAGGGGATCTGCTGGTCGCAGCCGGGGCAGCGGTACGTCTTGCCCTGTGCGCTCGCCCCGGCGACGTGGCGCACGCTCCACTCCTCGCCCTGCCAGTGCTCGGTGGACTGCCAGCCGCCGTAGCGGCCCGAACGCTCGTCGTCGGCACTCTGGCCGGCGGAACCGGGCTCCTTGGGTCGGTTGCGACGCGGGGACACAGAACACCTCACGGGGCTATACAGGAGGCAAGGGCTGTGTCCAGCCTACGTGGCCCGCGCAGGGGTACGCGAAGGGCATCAACCCGTACAAGTCCCCCTCGGGACCGCGCATTCTGCAGACAATCCGCAAATCTCTCCGCCAGGCCGTGTCCTCGGCACGTGTCGGGCGGTTATGCCCGGTGGGGGAGCTCCGTGTCGGAGCCAAGGAAGCAGGAAAAGCCATGCGCGTCGGAAGTTTTGTGTTGGCGGCCCAGTTCCCGGGGCAGGGCCAGGGGGAGGCCCTGCACCGCGCGGTCCGCTCGGTGGAGGTCGCGGAGGAGGCCGGACTCGACACGGTCTGGCTGGCCGAGCACCATTTCGTGCCCTACGGCACCTGCCCGTCCGCGATCACCCTGGCCGCGTTGCTGCTGGGCCGCACCCGGCGCATCCGCGTCGGCACCGCGGTCAGCGTGCTGCCCACGGTCCACCCGGTCGCCCTCGGCGAGCAGGCCGCGCTGCTGCACGTGACGAGCGGCGGGCGCTTCTCGCTGGGCGTGGGGCGCGGCGGGCCGTGGGTCGACCTGGAGGTGTTCGGCTCGGGTCTCGCCGCGTACGAACAGGGGTTCCCGGAGTCGCTCGATCTGCTGATGCGCTGGCTGCGCGAGCCGTCGGTCGCGGGCACCGGGGACCGCTTCGCGTTCCGTGAAGTGCCCGTCGTACCAAGGCCGTCGGAGGCGCTGTCGGACGCGCCGGGCCCCGAGGTCGTCGTCGCCTGCACCTCGCCCGCGAGCGTGCGGCTGGCGGCCGAGCGGGGCCTGCCGATGCTGCTGGGCATGCATGTCGGGGACGAGGAGAAGGCCGAGATGGTCGCCCTGTGGCGGCAGTCGGCGCGGGCGGCCGGGCGGCCGGTGGAGGAGATCCGCGGCGCGGCCCATGTGTCGGCCGGCGTCTGCCAGATCGCGGACAAGCGCGCGGACGCGGTGGAGGCCCTGGTGAAGGCGATGCCGGGCTGGCTGAAGCAGGGGCTCGACGCCCACGTGACGGTGGACGACCGCGAGCGCCGGATGCGCGACCCGCTCGCGTACACCGAACTCCTTTGCGGACTGCACCCGGTGGGCACCCCGCGGCTGTGCGTGGACCGCCTCGCGGCGACCTCCGAGCGGACCGGCATCTCCCGCTTCGCGCTGCTCGTCGAGGGGTCCGGGGACCTCGCGGCGACCGAGGAGAACGTACGGCGGCTCGGCGCCGAGGTGCTCCCGCACCTCGGCTGAGCGAACCGCGCTGGACGATCCGCGGGGAGCTTGCCGCCCCGTACAGAGCACCTCCCGCGTACGGAGCGGCAAGCAAGTGCGCCGTCGCCGCGTCAGCAGTCCCTGAACTCCGGGGACTGGTTGAGCAGTTGGCTGCGCACGGAGGTGAAGCGGGCCAGCGTCTCGTCGACCGTGCCGTCCAGCGGGAACACCGCCACCCGGTGGCAGTTCTGGAAGGCCAGGCGTACACCGAAGTGCCGCTGCAGCGCGCCGCGTATCGCGTCACTCGCGAGCGCACGCAGCAACTGACCGCGTGCCTGCTCGTCCGGCGGCGGCGTCTGGTTGTCGGCGAACGCACCGCCGTCGACCTTCAGCTGAGCCACCAGGGAGCTGATCATCTCCCATGCATAGGGCAGGGAGGTCCGGACGCAGTCGACGAATTCAGCTTCGTCGACCTCGCCTCGCTCGGCCTTTTCGAGTAGGGCCGGTGAGACGTCGAGCGACATGGGTTCTCCTCTCGCACCCCCAACGCGCGGGGGTTGCCGGACAGATAAGGGAGTCCGCGATTACGAACACGCTGCGTACACGTCTCGCGACCTCCCGTTTATACGGTAGGCAACGGAGGGGGGCGGCACCAGGAGAATGCGTACATAGGGAACTCTCAATAGGCCCACAATCGGCCATGAATGAACAAGGGGCGTCACGGGTCTTCCAGGGCGAATCGCGTGCACCCACGCCCGTCGAGTAGCGTTGCCCACCATGCGTCTCGTCATTGCCCGGTGTTCCGTGGACTACGCGGGCCGGCTCACCGCCCACCTGCCCTCCGCCCCCCGTCTGATCCTGGTGAAGGCGGACGGCAGCGTCTCGATCCACGCGGACGACCGGGCCTACAAGCCCCTCAACTGGATGTCGCCGCCCTGCACGTTGAAGGAGGGTTCCGGCGAGGACGAGGGTGTCTGGACCGTCATCAACAAGGCCGGCGAGAAGCTCATCATCACGATGGAGGAGATCCTCCACGACTCCTCGCACGAACTCGGCGTGGACCCCGGCCTGATCAAGGACGGCGTGGAAGCGCACCTCCAGGAGCTGCTCGCCGACCGCATCGACACCCTCGGCGAGGGCTACACGCTGATCCGCCGCGAGTACATGACGGCCATCGGCCCGGTCGACATCCTGTGCCGGGACGCCGAGGGCCAGACCGTCGCGATCGAGATCAAGCGGCGCGGCGAGATCGACGGCGTGGAGCAACTCACGCGCTATCTGGAGCTGTTGAACCGCGATCCCCACCTCGCCCCGGTCCGCGGCATCTTCGCCGCCCAGGAGATCAAGCCCCAGGCCCGCGTCCTCGCCACGGACCGCGGCATCGGCTGCACGGTCCTGGACTACAACGCCCTCCGCGGCATCGAGGACGACAAACTGCGCCTGTTCTGACCGGACTTCGCCAGACCTTCGACAGACACTGGCTTCGCTACGACGAAAAGGGCCGGTTCCGATCATCGGAGCCGGCCCTTTCGTGTCGTACGGAGGGTCAGATGACGGCACCCGCACTACTCGACGTGTCCGCGCCGGAACTCTCGGGCGCGACCGAACTGGCCGTCTCGACGGGGGCACTTGAGGCCGCGCCGCTCGCCGAGGTGTCGGCGGACGGGGTGATCGACGGCGTGGGCGAATCGGTCGGCGTCGGGGACTCGCTCGGCGACGGCGACGCCGAAGTGCTCGGGGACGTCGACCTCGTGGGCGTCGGGCTCGACGAAGTCGGCCTGCTCGTCGGGGACTTGGTCGGCGACGGAGTGTGCGACCCGTTCCCCGTCCCGCTCGGCTTGTCCGAAGGCGTCCCGCCGTCCGTCGGCGTCGGATCGTCCGACGTCCCGTAAGTCCCGTCCGGACCCGGGTCGGTGGGCCGACTGGTGGCCGTACCGGTGTCGCTGCCGTCGCCCTTCTTCGCGGGGTCGGCGCCGAGGCTGTCGTCGCCGGCGCCCTGGCTGGCGGACGGGTTGACGCCGACCTTGTCGGACGGGTTGTCGGCGTTGTTGTTCGACGTGGCGCCCAGGGTCACCACCGTGCCGAGGACGGCGGCGAGCAGGACGCCCGCGCCGGCCGCGACGAGGTTGCGCCGGGCGTAGCCGCGCAGGCCGCCCCGGGCCTTGTTGTGGGACTTCGGGGGCGAGGGCTGGTGCGCGACGAGGGTGTAGGTGTCGCCGGGCAGCTGGAGCGGCGGGAAGGGCGCCGGTATGCCGCCGGGCGGTGAGGCCGACTCCTCGTGGCGCGCGTCGGGCACTTCCTCGCCGGCCGTGGAGCCGAGGGCGAGCGCGATGCCGGACCGGTCGGCGACCAGGGCGAGGGCACGGCGGCCCGCGACGGCACCGCGCTTGTCGGCGGCGGCGCCGCGCAGGCCGATGGACGACTCCAGCTCGGCACGGGCCCGGTCGAGCTCGCCCTCGCAGAGCGCGAGGACGCCCGACTCGTGCTGGAAATAGGCCTGTTCACCCACGTCGTCGGCGAGCTGGGCGGCCTCGGCGCCGGAACGCAGCGCGTGCTCCCAGGCGCTCCAGTGCAGTCCGGCGGCGAACGCGGGCGCCGCCGTGCGGGCCAGGTGGACCGTGGTGCTCTCCTCGCCGTCGCCGGGCGGTGTCGTCGCCGGCAGGAGGGCGACGAGCGCGGCGAGCAGGGCGTCCGCCTCGGCGCACACGCGCGCGGGCGTGACCGAGGGGTGCCCGGCCCACCAGGAGTAGTGCAGGGCGGCGATGAGGGCACCGGACGCGACGTCGTCGCCGTATCCGGCGGCCTCCAGCTGGGTCTGGACGCCGACGGCGAGCCGGTAGCGGGAGCCGACCGGGGAGACCAGTCCGCAGCCCGCGAGTTCGCCGAGGGCGGCGTCCGCGTGGGTGTCGCCGACGAGCGCGGGCAGATGCGCCTGGTGCGGCACCTCGCCGCCGAGCGCGACGGCGAAGCGCAGGGTGGCCCGGGCCGAGGTGCTGAGCCGGGAGGCGAGCAGGGGCGCGGGCGCGGCGGCCTCGCCGAGGGACGGCAGGGGTACGGAGTCGCCCTCTTCGGAGTCGAGGGGCGGGGCGTCGAAGGGCGCGTCGACCGGGGGCGCGTCCTGGAAGACGCCGAACTCCTCGACGGCGCTGGTGCCGACGCGCATTTGGTCGCGCTGGCGGAGCAGGGCGCCGGCCTGGACGAAGCGCAGGGGCAGGCCCTCGGACTCGAAGTACAGGTCGCCCGCCCAGTTCGCCTCCTCCTCCGTGAGGACGCGGCCCACGGCACGCTCCAGGACCTCCACGGCGCCGGGCCGGCCGAGGCCGCCGAGGAAGACCTCCTCGATGGCGGAGTCCGCGGACGGTGCCGGGATCTCCGGGGTCGCGGCGATCAGGAAGGCGCACTCGGGTGTCGCGTCGAGGAGGTCGTCGAGGGCCGCGGCGCCGAACTCGATGTCGTCCAGGACGACGACCGCGCCGATCTCCCGCGTCAGCGCGAGGAGTTCCGCGCGTTCGGGCCGGTGCAGGGGTGCGTCGTAGACGGCGTGGAAGAGGTCGTGGAGGAGGTCGGTGGCGGTGCGGTGGAAGCCGGTGAGGCGGATCACGCCGTCGGGGGCGAGGTCCAGGCAGTCCTCGGCGACGAGGTCGAGCAGGCTGGTGCGACCGGAGCCCGAGGGGCCGGTGAGGCGTACGGAACGGCCGCGGGCGAGCAGCCGTACGAGACGCTCGCGCTCCTCCTGGCGCTCCAGGAGCGGCAGTTCGGGGCGATTCAGGCCGGGCGGGACCGGTGGTCTGGCCGCGCGGGCGGCCTCGGCGCGCTCGGCGGCGCCGAGCTTCGCGGGCCGGCCGGGCCGCCTGCCGGGCGGGCAGACCTCGATCTCGCTGCCGTCGACGGGGTTGACGGTGAGCAGGAGGTCACCGGTGACCAGCTGCACGGTACGGGCGAGTGCGGGTGTGTGCTGGCCGAAGTCGGGTGTGAGGGGTTCCCGGGGCTGGCGCTGACGCGACGACGTGCCGTCGCCGTCATGGCCGTACTCCTCGGGTCCCCGGTCGATCGGGTCCATAGGTCCAAGCCCCCCAAAAGCGTCGTGTGCGGGTCGACAGGACCCAAGGCCCCTCCCGGCCTTGTGCACACCGCGCTGTCGCTTCTGGTCCGGGCCCGCTCGAAGGGTTTTAAGGCAGCGGGCGACCGAACCCTAAACCTTCGCACAGTATCTACGACAGGCCGGGGTACCGCGCCGTCCGAGACGTCACAGTCTCGTGAGGATTGTGCGTGGTGCACATGTCCCGGGCACCTGACGTGGGCTCTTCCGAGAAGCGTGACACTTTCGGCGAAAGTGTCACACCCTGGGAAGCGACTCCACCCCGATGCCGCCCTCGATGGCGAGGATGCGGTGCAGCCGGGTGGCCACGAGCAGGCGCTGCATCTGCGGCGGTACGCGGCGCAGCACGAGGCGGCGGCCGCAGCGGCCGGCCCGTCGGTGGGCTCCCATGATGACACCGAGGCCGGTGGCGTCCCAGGAGTCGAGCTCGGACAGGTCCAGCACCAGATCGCCGACTCCGTCGTCGACGGCCGAGTGCAGGACCGTACGGGCGTCCGCCGCGCTGCGGACGTCGAGGCGGCCCCCGACGACCAGCTCGACGTGGTCGCCCCTGATGTACATATGCGCTCCCCGTGAGTGCGGTGGCGTACTCCGTGATGTAGGTGATGCAACCTCTGACTGCGTGAAGTGCCACGAGGTTGCCGTCTGTGAGCGAACCGATACCGAATTCACCCCTGCGCGTGATGGGTCAGGGGCGTGTGCGGTTTCAGTGCTTGTAGAAGCCCTGCCCGCTCTTGCGTCCGATGTCACCGGCGTCCACCATTCGGCGCATCAGCTCCGGCGGGGCGAACTTCTCGTCCTGCGACTCGGTGTAGATGTTGCTCGTCGCGTGCAGCAGGATGTCGACGCCGGTGAGGTCCGCGGTGGCCAGCGGGCCCATCGCGTGGCCGAAGCCCAGCTTGCAGGCGAGGTCGATGTCCTCGGCGGTGGCGACGCCCGACTCGTACAGCTTCGCCGCCTCGACGACGAGCGCCGAGATGAGACGGGTCGTCACGAACCCGGCCACGTCACGGTTGACGACGATGCAGGTCTTGCCGACGGATTCGGCGAACTCCCTTGCGGTGGCGAGGGTTTCGTCGCTCGTCTTGTATCCGCGCACCAGCTCGCACAGCCCCATCATCGGGACGGGCGAGAAGAAGTGCGTTCCCACGACGCGCTCCGGACGCTCCGTCACGGCCGCGATCTTCGTGATCGGGATGGCGGAGGTGTTGGAGGCGAGTACGGCGTCCTCGCGTGCGATCTTGTCCAGCGCGCGGAAGATCTCGTGCTTGATTTCGAGCTTCTCGAAGACGGCCTCGACGACGATGTCCGCGTCGGCGACGGCGTCGAGGTCGGTGGTCGCGGTGATGCGTCCAAGGGCCGCGTCGGCGTCGTGCGCCTCCAGCTTGCCCTTGCTCACGAACTTGTCGTACGAGGCCTTGATGCCGTCGGTTCCGCGCTTGAGGGCTTCGTCGGTGACATCGCGCAGGACGACGTCCCAGCCCGCCTGCGCGGAGACCTGGGCGATACCGGAACCCATGAGTCCGGCGCCGATGACGGCAAGCTTCCGTGCCACTGTGCGACTCCCCTTTGAAACGCTTACAGCGTGTATCCGTATGCCTCTCGGCGGACACTAGCGAAGGTGCGGCGCTGTGTGACCGGTTAGTAACGCGCGTCACGTCTCATCTGACGGACATCACACCGGCACGGGTCATTCGACCGCCCGTACGGCCTAGTTGAGCACCGGCCGACCCTGACTACGCTGGCCGCATGGTCAATCTGACACGCATCTACACCAGGACCGGCGACCAGGGCACCACCGCCCTCGGCGACATGAGCCGGGTCGCCAAGACCGACGTCCGCATCTCGGCGTACGCCGACACCAACGAGGCGAACGCGGCGATCGGCACGGCCGTCGCCCTCGGCGCCCTCGACGAGGACATCGTCAAGGTCCTCACCCGCGTCCAGAACGATCTCTTCGACGTGGGCGCGGACCTGTGCACGCCGGTGGTCGAGAACCCTGAGTTCCCGCCCCTGCGGGTCGAGCAGTTCTACGTCGACAAGCTGGAGTCGGACTGCGACCACTTCAACGAGCGGCTGGAGAAACTCCGCTCCTTCATCCTCCCCGGCGGCACCCCGGGCGCGGCCCTCCTCCACCAGGCGTGCACGGTCGTACGACGGGCCGAGCGCTCGACGTGGGCGGCCCTGGAGGTCCACGGCGAGGCGATGAACCCCCTGGCGGCGACCTACTTGAACCGCCTCTCCGACCTGCTGTTCATCCTGGCCCGCACGGCCAACAAGGAGGCGGGGGACGTCCTTTGGGTGCCCGGCGGGGAGCGCTGACCGGCAGCGGCGGGCGGTGAGCGGGGCCAAGCGGCGTCACCAGTGCGCGAGTTGGGGGTTTAGCACACGCGCACCGAAGTGGTCCAGACCTATTGACCCGTGGTCCAGACCTTTCTATTCTCGCGGCACTGCGGGTGCGAAGGCTCAGTCGCGCCCCGACATCCCCGACACCCCCCGCCAAAGGCGCGCGACGGTGTCGAGAGGGCGAGCGCGCGAAGGCCCGAAGGGCCGAGCACGGTCGCCCTCTCGACACCGGCTCCAGCGCGCCGGAGGCGTAAAAACAAAAGAGGAGGCGCTCAATGCGCTTCAGACATCGAGCAGTTGCCGGGTTCGCGACCCTGCTGCTCCCGCTCGCCGCTCTCGTCGGTCTGGCCGGTCCCGCGCAGGCCGCGTCGACCGCGACCGCCACCTTCACCAAGACCAGCGACTGGGGTACCGGCTTCGGCGGTCAGTGGACCGTCAAGAACACCGGTACCAGCGCGATCAGTTCATGGACGGTCGAGTGGGACTTCCCCTCCGGTACGTCCGTCACCTCGGCCTGGGACGCGGACGTCACCAACTCCGGCACCCACTGGACCGCGAAGAACAAGTCGTACAACGGCACCATCGCCGCGGGCGCCTCCGTCTCCTTCGGCTTCAACGGCGCCGGCAGCGGCTCGCCCTCCAACTGTTTGCTGAACGGCGGCAGTTGTGACGGCGGCACCACCGTCCCCGGTGACGCGGCCCCCTCCGCCCCCGGCACCCCCACCGCCTCCGCGATCACCAACACCTCGGTGAACCTCTCCTGGAGCGCGGCCACCGACGACAAGGGCGTCAAGAACTACGACGTCCTGCGCGACGGCACCAAGGTCGCCACGGTGACGACGACGTCGTACACGAACACCGGCCTGACCGCCGGCACCGACTACTCGTACACCGTGCAGGCCCGCGACACCGCGGACCAGACCGGCCCGGTCAGCGGCGCGGTCGCCGTGCACACCACGGGCGGTACGACCACTCCCCCGACCACCGGCAGCAAGGTCAAGCTCGGGTACCTCACCGAGTGGGGCACCTACACCCGCAACTACCAGGTCAAGAACCTGGTGACCTCCGGCTCGGCCGCGAAGATCACGCACATCAACTACGCCTTCGGCAACGTGACCAACGGGCAGTGCGCGATCGGTGACGCCTACGCCGACTACCAGAAGACGTTCACCGCCGACCAGTCGGTCAGCGGCGTCGCCGACACCTGGGACCAGCCGCTGGCCGGCAACTTCAACCAGCTGCGCCAGCTGAAGGCCAAGTACCCGAACATCAAGATCCTCTGGTCCTTCGGCGGCTGGACCTGGTCCGGCGGCTTCGCGCAGGCGGCGGCCAACCCGACCGCGTTCGCCAACTCCTGCTACAACCTGGTCGAGGACCCGCGCTGGGCCGACGTCTTCGACGGCATCGACATCGACTGGGAGTACCCGAACGCCTGCGGCCTGTCCTGCGACACCAGCGGCGCGGCGGCGTACAAGAACCTGATGTCCGCCCTGCGCACCAAGTTCGGCTCCAACTACCTGGTCACCGCCGCCACCACGGCGGACGGCACCTCAGGCGGCAAGATCGACGCCGCCGACTACGCGGGCGCGGCCCAGTACGTCGACTGGTACAACGTCATGACGTACGACTTCTTCGGCGCCTTCAACGCCACCGGCCCCACCGCCCCGCACTCCCCGCTCACCACCTACAGCGGCATCCCGACCCCCGGCTTCACCACGGCCGACGCGATCGCCAAGTTCAAGTCGAAGGGCGTGGCCGCGAGCAAGCTCCTCATCGGCATCGGCTTCTACGGCAGAGGCTGGACCGGCGTCACCCAGGACGCCCCGGGCGGCACGGCCACCGGGCCGGCACCCGGCACCTACGAACAGGGCATCGAGGACTACAAGGTCCTCAAGACGTCCTGCCCCGTCACCGGCACCATCGCGGGCACGGCGTACGCCCACTGCGGCAGCAACTGGTGGTCCTACGACACCCCGAGCACGATCGCCGGAAAGATGAGCTGGGCCAAGACCCAGGGTCTGGGCGGCGCGTTCTTCTGGGACTTCAGCGGCGACACCAGCAACGGTGAGCTGGTGAGCGCCATCAACAGCGGGCTGAGCTGATCCCCACGCTGCTCAGCGCCCTGCCGCGGACAGACCTCTCCGGTCTGTCCGCGGTGCGTTGTGTGGAAGGTCTTGCGCAGGGCGCGTTGTGCGCGGGGCGCGCCCCCGGCGTGCACCTCACAGGGTCCTTCGGCCCGTGGCCGCGGGCCGGACGGCTGCTGGGAGCACTCCGTCGACCTGGGGCATCGTGGTCTCCCAGCAACGAACGGAACAGCGCAGTACGGGGGAAATCATGAAGCGCAGGTCCACCATGTCCCGCATCACGAAGCGGCCCGTCACCTCCTGGGCCGCGCTCGCGGGCGCCTTCGCCGCAGCCGTCATGGCAGCCTGTCCGGTCGACGTCACCGTGACCTTCGGCTCCGCACCCCGCACCGTCGTCAGTCAGGCCGACGTACCCAACCCGGTGTGTCCGGTCAGGCCACGTTGACCCGCTGGCCGGGAGGAGCCGCCTCCAGCCAGGCCAGGAAACCGGTCAACGCGTCCTCGCTCATGGCGAGTTCGAGGCGTGTGCCCCGGTGCAGGCAGGTGAGGATCACCGCGTCGGAGAGCAGGGCGAGTTCCTCCTCGCCCTCGGGGAGGCGGCGGCCGGCGACCTCGATCGCCGAGCGTTCCAGCGTGCGGCGCGGGCGGTAGGCGTAGGAGAAGACGCGGTACCACTCGATGCGGTCGCCGTTGTAGCGGGCGACGCCGTAGCTCCAGCCCTTGCCGTTGGTGTCGGGTTTCTCCGGTACGTCCCAGCGGAGCGAACAGTCGAAGGTGCCGCCGGAGCGCTGGATGAGTCTGCGGCGCAGGCCGAAGACGAACAGCCCCACCACTACCAGGGCCACAACAATTCCGCACACAGTCAGAGCGAGGACCATCGACACCGACCTCCTCGTCTCCTAGGTAAAACAGGTAACGGAACGGAAAAAACACCCACATTCGCCTCAGCCGCGGCTGGGGCCGGATTCCTCCGGTCCCAGCCGCGGCTGAGTCACGTCATCGCGCCAACTCTGGGTTCAGCGCGTCTCCGCCGCACGCAGTCGGACGTCCGCGCGGCGCTCGGCGGACTCGTCGCCCTCCGCCTTCGCGCGCTCCAGCTCCCGCTCCACGCGCTGGACGTCGATCTCGTCCGACAGCTCGGCGATCTCGGCGAGCAGCGACAGCTTGTTGTCCGCGAACGAGATGAAACCGCCGTGCACCGCGGCGACGACCGTCCCGCCGTCGCTCGTGCGGATGGTCACCGGGCCCGACTCCAGCACACCGAGCAGCGGCTGGTGACCGGGCATGACGCCGATGTCGCCGGACGTGGTGCGCGCGACGACCAGGGTGGCCTCGCCGGACCAGACCTGGCGGTCCGCGGCGACGAGCTCGACATGCAGCTCAGCAGCCAAGGTGGGCTCCTCGGGTCACCACCCGGCGGTCGTGCCGGGTGTTGGGTCAATTCTAATGGGCGTGAAAGAGGGGGTGGGACACGCCCCACCCCCTCAGGTGAAGCACGGGGTCAGGAGACGCCCAGCTCCTTCGCGTTCGCCTTCAGGTCCTCGATACCACCGCAGAGGAAGAACGCCTGCTCCGGGAAGTGGTCGTACTCGCCGTCGATGATCGAGTTGAAGGCCACGATCGACTCGTCCAGCGGGACGTCCGACCCGTCGACGCCGGTGAACTGCTTGGCGACGTGGGTGTTCTGGGACAGGAAGCGCTCCACGCGACGGGCACGGTGGACGGTGAGCTTGTCCTCCTCGCCCAGCTCGTCGATACCGAGGATCGCGATGATGTCCTGGAGGTCCTTGTACTTCTGGAGGACCGTCTTGACGCGCATCGCGGTGTTGTAGTGCTCCGCCGCGATGTAGCGCGGGTCCAGGATGCGGGACGTGGAGTCCAGCGGGTCCACGGCCGGGTAGATGCCCTTCTCGGAGATCGGACGGGAGAGAACCGTCGTCGCGTCGAGGTGGGCGAACGTGGTGGCCGGGGCCGGGTCGGTCAGGTCGTCCGCGGGGACGTAGATCGCCTGCATCGAGGTGATCGAGTGACCGCGGGTCGAGGTGATGCGCTCCTGGAGGAGACCCATCTCGTCGGCCAGGTTCGGCTGGTAGCCCACCGCGGAGGGCATCCGGCCGAGCAGGGTCGAGACCTCGGAACCGGCCTGCGTGAAGCGGAAGATGTTGTCGATGAAGAACAGCACGTCCTGGTTCTGCACATCGCGGAAGTACTCCGCCATGGTCAGACCGGCCAGGGCCACGCGCAGACGGGTGCCCGGGGGCTCGTCCATCTGGCCGAAGACGAGCGCCGTCTTGTCGATGACGCCCGAGTCGGCCATCTCCTCGATGAGGTCGTTGCCCTCACGGGTGCGCTCGCCGACACCGGCGAACACGGAGACACCGTCGTGGTTGTTGGCGACGCGGTAGATCATCTCCTGGATGAGCACCGTCTTGCCGACGCCGGCACCGCCGAACAGGCCGATCTTGCCGCCCTTGACGTACGGGGTCAGCAGGTCGATGACCTTGACGCCGGTCTCGAACATCTCGGTCTTCGACTCGAGCTCGTCGAAGCGCGGGGCCTTGCGGTGGATGGACCAGCGCTCGCCCGTGTACTTCTCGTCGCTGTTCAGCACCTCACCGAGGGTGTTGAACACCTTGCCCTTGGTGAAGTCGCCGACCGGGACGGTGATGCCCGTGCCCGTGTCGGTGACGGCGGCCTGGCGGACCAGACCGTCGGTGGGCTGCATCGAGATCGTGCGGACCAGGCCGTCACCCAGGTGCTGGGCGACCTCCAGGGTCAGCGTCTTCTTCGCACCGTCCAGGGCCGGGTCGGCCACCTCGACGTGCAGAGCGTTGTAGATCTCCGGCATCGCGTCGACGGGGAACTCCACGTCGACGACCGGGCCGATGACCCGGGCGACGCGGCCCGTGGCAACGGCCGTCTCAACTGTCGTCGTCATTACTTGTCACTCCCCGCGGTCGCGTCGGCCAGGGCTGCGGAGCCACCGACGATCTCGCTGATTTCCTGGGTGATTTCGGCCTGGCGGGCCGCGTTGGCAAGACGGGAGAGCGTGGTGATCAGGTCTCCCGCGTTGTCGGTCGCCGACTTCATCGCGCGGCGGGTGGCGGCGTGCTTGGAGGCAGCCGACTGGAGCAGCGCGTTGTAGATACGGCTCTCGACGTACCGCGGCAGCAGGGCGTCCAGGACGTCCTCCGCCGACGGCTCGAAGTCGTACAGCGGAAGGATCTCGCCCGAGGGCACGTCCTCCGCGACCTCTTCGAGGCTGAGGGGCAGCAGCCGGCTGTCGATCGGCGTCTGCGTCATCATCGAGACGAACTCGGTGTAGACGATGTGGAGTTCGTCCACGCCGCCCTCGGCCGTGTCCTTCTCGATGGCCTCGATGAGCGGACCCGCGACCTTCTTCGCGTCCGCGTACTCGGGCTGGTCGGTGAAGCCGGTCCACTGCTCCGCGATCTTGCGCTCACGGAAGTTGTAGTGGGCGACACCGCGGCGGCCGACGATGTACGTGTCGACCTCCTTGCCCTCGGCCTCGAGACGCGCGGTCAGCTGCTCCGCGGCCTTGATGGCGTTGGAGTTGAAGGCGCCGGCCAGACCGCGGTCGCTCGTGAGGAGCAGCACCGCGGAACGGGTCGGCGTCTCGGCCTCGGTGGTCAGCGGGTGCCGGGTGTTGGAACCCGTACCGACCGCCGTGACCGCACGCGTCAGTTCCTTCGCGTACGGCGTCGAGGCCTGCACCTTGCGGTGCGCCTTGACGACGCGCGAGGCGGCGATCATCTCCATCGCCTTGGTGATCTTCTTGGTCGCGGTGACGGATCGGATGCGACGCTTGTAGACCCGGAGCTGGGCTCCCATGAGTCAGGTCCCTTCCTACGTCACTTGGCCGCGGCCGGGGCGTCCTCGCCGAGGAGCTTGCCGTCCGAGGTCTCGAACTGCTTCTTGAACTCGGCGATCGCGTCCGCGGCGGCGGTGAGGGTGTCGTCCGACATCTTGCCGCCCTCCTTGATGGAGGTCATGAGGCCCTGCTCCTTGCGGTGCAGGTACTCCAGGAGCTCCTTCTCGAAGCGGCGGATGTCGGCGACCGGTACGTCGTCCATCTTGCCGGTGGTCGCGGACCACACGGAGACGACCTGGTCCTCGGTGGGCATCGGCTGGTACTGCGGCTGCTTGAGCAGCTCGACCAGCCGCTGACCGCGCTCCAGCTGGGCCTTCGACGCGGCGTCCAGGTCGGAACCGAAGGCGGCGAACGCCTCCAGCTCGCGGTACTGGGCGAGGTCGAGGCGCAGTCGGCCGGAGACCTGCTTCATCGCCTTGTGCTGCGCGGAACCGCCGACTCGGGAGACGGAGATACCGACGTTCAGCGCGGGGCGCTGACCGGCGTTGAAGAGGTCCGACTCCAGGAAGCACTGGCCGTCGGTGATGGAGATGACGTTGGTCGGGATGAACGCCGAGACGTCGTTGGCCTTGGTCTCGACGATCGGCAGACCGGTCATCGAGCCCTTGCCCATCTCGTCGGAGAGCTTCGCGCAGCGCTCCAGCAGACGGGAGTGCAGGTAGAAGACGTCACCCGGGTAGGCCTCGCGGCCCGGCGGACGGCGCAGCAGCAGGGACACGGCGCGGTAGGCGTCGGCCTGCTTGGAGAGGTCGTCGAAGATGATGAGGACGTGCTTGCCCTCGTACATCCAGTGCTGGCCGATGGCCGAACCGGTGTACGGCGCCAGGTACTTGAAGCCGGCCGGGTCGGACGCCGGGGCGGCGACGATGGTCGTGTACTCCAGCGCGCCGGCCTCTTCGAGCGCACCACGCACGGAGGCGATGGTGGAGCCCTTCTGACCGATGGCGACGTAGATGCAGCGGACCTGCTTGTTCACGTCGCCCGAGCGCCAGTTGTCGCGCTGGTTGATGATCGTGTCGACGGCCAGGGCGGTCTTGCCGGTCTGGCGGTCGCCGATGATCAGCTGACGCTGGCCACGGCCGATCGGGGTCATCGCGTCGACGGCCTTGTAGCCGGTCTCCATCGGCTCGTGCACCGACTTGCGGACCATGACGCCCGGGGCCTGCAGCTCCAGCGCGCGGCGGCCGGTGGTCTCGATCTCGCCGAGGCCGTCGATCGGGTTGCCGAGCGGGTCGACGACACGGCCGAGGTAGCCCTCGCCGACGGCGACGGACAGGACCTCTCCGGTGCGGGTGACCGGCTGGCCCTCCTCGACGCCGCTGAACTCGCCGAGGATGACGGTACCGATCTCACGCTCTTCGAGGTTGAGCGCGAGACCGAGGGTGCCGTCCTCGAACTTCAGCAGTTCGTTGGCCATGGCCGAGGGCAGGCCCTCGACCTTCGCGATGCCGTCGCCGGCAAGGGTGACCGTACCGACCTCCTCGCGCGAGGCCGCGTCCGGCTTGTACGACTGGACGAAGTTCTCCAGCGCGTCCCGGATCTCCTCCGGCCGGATCGTGAGCTCCGCCATCTGGGTTCCCTGCTCTCCTTGTTGGGCCCGAAGTTTCACTTGGGGGGATGGGGGGACTCCCCCCCATGACGAGGTGAATCCTCTGCACGGCCCAACTCGGGCCGCCTTACTACGTCTTTGTATGGGTGCTGCTAGCTCGCCATGCGGCGGGTGGCGTCATCGAGGCGGTCCGCGATGGAGCCGTTGATGACCTCGTCGCCGACCTGCACCCGGATGCCGCCGAGGACCTCGGGGTCCACGTCGATGTTCAGGTGCATGTGGCGGCCGTAGAGCTTCGCGAGGGCGGCGCCCAGGCGCTGCTTCTGCGGGTCGCTCAGCGGGACCGCCGTGGTGACGACCGCGACCAGGCGGCTGCGGCGCTCGGCGGCGAGCTTGGAGAGGGACTCGAGTCCCGCTTCCAGGCTACGTCCCCGGGGCGCGGTCACCAGGCGGGTCACCAGTCGCTCGGTGGCCGGCTTGGCACGGCCGCCGAGCAGGCTGCCGAGCAGCTCGCTCTTGGCCGCGGTGCCGGCGGCGCGGTCGGTCAGCGCGGCGCGCAGTCCGGTGTTCGAGGAGACGATCCGGCCGAACCGGAACAGCTCGTCCTCGACGTCGTCGAGCTCGCCCGACTGCTGGGCGGAGGTGAGGTCGGCGGTGGCCGCCAGCTCCTCCAGCGCGTCCACCAGGTCGCGGGACTGCGACCAGCGGGAGCGCACCATGCCGGACAGCAGGTCGAGGGCGGGGCCGCCGACCTGGGCGCCGAGCAGGCGCTCGGCAAGCTGGGCCTTGGCCTCGCCGTCCTGCGCCGGGTCGGTGAGGACCCGGCGCAGGGACACCTCACGGCCGAGCAGCGCGGTGACGGCGGCCAGCTCGTCGGCGAGCTGCGCCGCGTTCACGGACGTGGAGTCCGTCAGCGCGTCGAGACGCTCACGTGCGGCTGCCAGGGCCTCGCGGCTCGCTCCGTTCATCGTGCGGCCTCGGCCTTCTCCTCGAGCTCATCGAGGAAACGGTCGATCACACGGCTCTGCCGGGCGTGGTCCTCGAGGGACTCGCCGACGAGCTTGCCGGCCAGGTCGGTGGCGAGCTTGCCCACGTCCTGGCGCAGCGCCTGCGAAGCGGCCTTGCGGTCGGCGTCGATCTGCGTGTGACCGGCGGCGACGATCTCCTCGCGCTGCCGCTGGCCTTCCGCGCGCATCTCGGCGATGAGCGTGGCGCCCTGCTCCTGCGCCTCCTGGCGCAGCCGCGCGGCCTCGTGCCGGGCCTCGGCGAGCTGAGCCTTGTACTGCTCAAGCACGCTCTGTGCCTCGGTCTGGGCGGCCTCGGCCTTCTCGATACCGCCCTCGATGGCCTCGCGCCGCTCGTCCAGAACCTTGTTGATGTTCGGGAGGAGCTTCTTGGCGAGGAAGCCGAAGACGATGACGAAGGCGATCAGGCCGATGACAAGCTCAGGGATCGGCGGGACGAGAGGGTTTTCCTTCTCGGCCGCCAGAATGAGCAGCTGGCTCATGTCAGTGCCTTTCGTCTAGTGGGCTGTTGCTGATCGACTGATCAGACGCCGTAGACGAACGGCATGACCAGGCCGATGAGGGCAAGGGCCTCACAGAAGGCGAAGCCGAGGATCTGGTTGGCGCGGATCAGGCCGGCAGCTTCGGGCTGACGGGCAAGAGCCTGGGTGCCGTTGCCGAAGATGATGCCGACGCCGACGCCCGGACCGATGGCGGCGAGGCCGTAGCCGATGGAGCCGAGCGAACCGGAGACGGCAGCGAGGGTCTCAGTGGCAGCCATGCTGATTCTTCCTTATCTGTACGGACCGGCGGGGGTTGGCCACCGGACGCTAAGGGGGGTTCTGGTGGGGGGTGCTCAGTGGTGCTCGGCGAGCGCGCCCTGGATGAAGGTGCAGGTCAGCAGCACGAAGACGTACGCCTGCAGAGCCTGGATGAAGAGCTCGAAGGCCGTCATCACGAGGACCATGACGAACGAGACACCCGCGTAGGCGATGCCGATGCCGTTGAGCAGGTACCAGCTGGCGATCGTGAAGAGCAGCAGCAGGGTGTGGCCCGCGAACATGTTCGCGAACAGTCGCACCGCGTGCGTGAACGGCCGGACGATCAGGTTCGAGAGCAGCTCGATGCCCATCGCCAGCGGGAGAACCGCGCCGAGCGACTTGTCGTAACCGCTGAAGTTCTTGAAGGCACCGACGAATCCGTGCCGCTTGAAGGTCAGCGACACCCACAGGATGTAGACGATGCCCGCGAGAACGGCCGGGTAGGAAATGATCGCCGTCACCGGGAACTGGGCGACCGGGACGATCGACCAGACGTTCATCATCCAGATGAAGAAGAAGAGCGAGACGACGAGCGGTACGTACTTCTCGCCTTCCTTCTTGCCGATGGTCTCGTAGACGACACCGCGGCGGATGAAGTCGTAGCCGGACTCGGCGACCATCTGGAGCTTGCCGGGGACGACCTTCGGCTTGCGGAAGGCGGCCCAGAAGAAGCCGATGATGATGACCGAGCCGAGCAGCGCCAGCAGCATCGTCTTGTTGAAGTACAAGTTGCTGTCGCCGTCCCCCATCAGGGGCTTGAACAGGAACGAGTGCAGGCCGGGAGCCGGGAAGCCACAGCCGTCGAAGATGTGGCAGTCGGTCTCGAAGGCGAGCACCTGCGTCGGGTCAGCACTCACCGCGGGCTCCTTCAGCGTGGCGCATAGGTACGGCAACCTCGTTGTGTCGGCGCGGCGCGCAGCCGCGGTTCGGCACTGGACTGGTGTTACGGATGTGGGGGCGGCAGTGGGGCATCGAGCCTCGCGATTGAGCAGGCGTCAGCTCAGATGCCCGCGCCCGCGATGCCGCAGTTGGCACCGGACGATAGCAGGGTCGCTTACGTGCTCTTATCCCGGCCCTACCTCTCACGACGAGTGCCCCGACTTCTCGGGCTCGACGTAGAGGATTTTGGCCTTCATGTGGGCACGGGTCTGCGCGGCGGTCCAGACGATGGTTCCGGCGAGCAGGGTGAACGCGAAGGCCTTGGGATTGAACAGCGTGGTGTGCTTGAACGCGGCGAGGAAAATGAACAACAGAAGAATCTGCGCCGCGAAGAGCATGAGGCCCATCGCCTGGAACAGGTGCGGAAGCGATTTGGCAGTGCGCTGCAGAACGTAGAGCCCGATTCCCATGAAGAGGATCACGATCAGCGTCCCAACGGCTGCCCCAACAGCTCCTTCGCCGCCGGCGACCACGGCACTGACGACGGCGGCAATCGCGCCGACGGCAGCTGTGGGCACAGCGGCTTGAAGGAGAATCCGGGCGTCATTGGACGGCATGGCGGCAACTCCGCTTGCTAAGGGGGGCGTGTCGTCATGGACGAGCGTAGTCCCGGGATGAGAGAGAACCTCACGCCAATGGACCGTCGCACTACGGTCCTTCGGCTCTGTCCCGGGTTCTCGTGAACCGTATCACAAACTATTTGATGCGGTCTTTACCTAGAAGGTGTGCTTGCTGTCACACATGAGAGTGACAGTGCGCGTCTGTGCAAAATAGCGGCCAACTTGTCTGGTATAGGGAGGCTTTGTCCTCCCACGAGATGGCAACGCTTTAGTCAGATTCTTACCTTGGCGTCAGCGCGAGGACTCCGCTTTACGTCCGTCCAGCAGGCGCGGACGGGGGCCGACAGCGGTCGCCCCGTTGACTCCTGACACTCCGGTGACAACCGGAGGACGCGGGTCGCGGTCCTCCTCCGCCAGCACGGCCACGGGGTCAACTGCGGCCCTGCGACGGCGATATCGCGGCGGCACCAGGTGCTCGGCCCAGCGCGGGGCGCGCGGCGTGAAGCGCGGCAGCAGGAGCAGCAGCAGGCCGATCGCGCTCAGGAAGACGATGCCGAGGACGATCCACATCGACGCCGAGTTGACCGAGTAGGACAGCGCCCCGAACGCGATCAGCGCCGACCAGAAGTACATGATCAGCACCGCCCGGCTGTGCGAGTGGCCGATCTCCAGGAGCCGGTGGTGCAGATGGCCGCGGTCCGCGGCGAAGGGCGACTGGCCGCGCCAGGTGCGGCGGACGATCGCCAGCACCAGGTCGGCGGCCGGCACCGCGATGATCGTCAGCGGCAGCAGCAGCGGGATGTAGACCGGCACCGTCTGGTGCACCGCCGCCTTCTCGGAACCGACGAACAGCTGAAGCGCGTCCGGGTCGACCTGCCCCGTGATGGAGATCGCACCCGCGGCCAGCACCAGGCCGATCAGCATCGAGCCGGAGTCACCCATGAAGATCCGCGCGGGGTGCATGTTGTGCGGCAGGAAACCCAGGCACATGCCCATCAGGATCGCCGAGAAGAGCGTGGCCGGGGCGGCGGCCTCGATGCCGTACGAGTACCAGATCCGGTAGGCGTACAGGAAGAACGCGGCTGCGGCGATGCACACCATGCCGGACGCGAGGCCGTCGAGGCCGTCGACGAAGTTGACCGCGTTGATGGTGATGACGACGAGGGCGACCGTGAGGAGGGTGCCCTGCCACTGGGTCAGCGCCACGTTGCCGATGCCCGGGATGGGCAGCCACAGGATCGTCAGACCCTGCATGACCATCACGCCGGCGGCGATCATCTGGCCGCCCAGCTTGATCAGGGCGTCGATCTCGAACTTGTCGTCCAGGACACCGATCAGCCAGATCAGCGCCGCTCCGGAGAGCAGGGCGCGCGGCTCGTTCGAGTTCTCGAAGACCTCGCTGAGGTTGGTCAGATGGTCGGCGACCAGCAGACCGGCGCACAGACCGAAGAACATGGCGATACCGCCGAGCCGCGGAGTGGGTTCCCGGTGCACGTCACGGGCCCTGATCTCCGGCATCGCCCCGGCCACGATCGCGAACTTCCGCACCGGCCCGGTCAGCAGATACGTCACCGCGGCCGTCACGCAGAGCGTCAGCAGGTATTCACGCACAGGCTTCCCCACAGGTCTCGCTGGCCATCACAGCCCCACACCCTAGCGAGGGACGCATATGGTTGGGGACTTCCGGGTAGCGACGATGGTTGCACGTGTGGCTGTGTACCTGGGTCCGGGTACCCCCGTTCAGCCCGGATACGGCAGGAATCCACCCACAAGATCCCGCACTTCGTCACGGGTCCGCCGGGCGTCGACCCGCCCGCGCAGCACACCCGCCATCAGCGCCGCGATGCCCGCCATCTCGCCCTCCCCCATGCCCTGCGTGGTCACCGCGGCGGTACCCAGCCGCAGCCCGCGCGAGTCGCCGTGCGGCAGCGCGCAGCAGTCCAACACCATTCCTGCGGCGGCGAGTTGACCGCGCGCGGCGCGTCCGTCGACGCCGAGGGGCAGCGGATCGGCGGTGATCAGATGGGTGTCGGTCCCACCCGTCGTGACGACCAGCCCCTCCGCCGCCAGCCCGGCCGCGAGCACCCGGGCGTTGGCGACCACCTGATGGGCGTACGCCGTGAAGGCCGGGGTCGCCGCCTCGCCGAACGCGACGGCCTTCGCCGCGATGGTGTGCATCTGCGCGCCGCCCTGCGTGAACGGGAAAACGGCCCGGTCCACCCGCTCGGCCAGCTCGCTCCCGCACAGCAGCATCCCGCCGCGCGGCCCGCGCAGCACCTTGTGCGTGGTCGCGCAGACGACATCGGCGTACGGCACCGGGTTCGGCGCCGCTCCCCCGGCGACGAGCCCGATGGGATGCGCGGCGTCGGCGATGAGATAGGCGCCCACCTCGTCGGCGACCTCGCGGAAGAAGGCGTAGTCGATGTGCCGGGGATAGGCGATGGACCCGCACACGATCGCCTTGGGCCGATGCGTACGGGCGAGGGAACGCACCTGCTCGTAATCGATGAGCCCGGTCTCCGCGTCCACCCCGTACCCCACGAAGTCGAACCACCGCCCGGAGAAGTTCGCGGGCGACCCGTGCGTGAGATGCCCGCCGTACGGCAGCCCCAGCGCCAGCACGGTGTCACCGGGCCGCAGCAGCGCGGCGTACGCGGCGAGCACGGCCGAAGACCCGGAGTGCGCCTGCACGTTGGCGTGCTCGGCCCCGAACAGCGCCTTCGCCCGTTCTACGGCGACGCGCTCGGCGACGTCGACGATCTCGCAGCCGCCGTGGTGGCGGGCGCCGGGGTATCCCTCGGCGTACTTGTTGGCGAGCGGGGAGCCGAGCGCGGCCAGCACGGCGGGCGAGGTGAAGTTCTCGGCGGCGACCAGCTGGAGCGTCGTCGACTGCCGGGTCAGCTCCCCGAGCAGGATCTCGGCCAGCTCGGGGTCCTGCCGACGCAGGACATCGGCCTCAAGGACAGGGGTGACCGACATGGTGGACTCCGGACCGTCGACGGTGACGTACGTCCAATGTAGGCCCGGGACGCGTGGGGCGCGCGGCCGTTGTCAGGTCTTCGCGGGTACGCCTGTGAGGGCGGTGACCACCGGGTCGATCGCCTGGTTTATCTCGTCGCCGATGGAGCGGAAGAACGGGAGGGGGGCGCCGTACGGGTCGAAGACCTCGTCCGCTTCCGCCGTGGGGGCCAGGAGCCAGCCGCGCAGGGCCGCCGCCGCGCGGACCAGGGCGCGGGCGCGGGCCACCATGCCGTCCTCCAGGGGTGGGAGGGTCGCGGGGTCTATGGCCTTCACCAGGCGGGTGAACTCCTTCAGGGTGAAGGTGCGCAGGCCCGCCGAGTGGCCCATGGAGATGACCTGGGCACGGTGGTCACGGGTGGCCGTCAGGACCAGGTCGGCGCGGATCACGTGGTCGTCGAGCAGCTCTCGGCCGGTGAACCCGGAGGGGTCCGCGCCGAAGTCGGTGAGGACGGTCGCCGCGTTGGTCTCCATGGGTGCGCCCTCATGGCCCCACGTGCCGGCGCTCTCCACGATCAGCCCGCCCCACAGCGGGTCGCCGAGCCGGTCCGCCAGGGCATGACGGGTCAGCCGCTCGGTGATCGGCGAGCGGCACACGTTGCCGGTGCTGACGTGGAGGATGCGGAAGCTGTCCATGGGAAGCCCGAAGGTCCCCGTCACTTCCCCGTTGCCTATGCCACGCCCCGCGTCAGGGGCTGTCAATTCGCCACCTCGAGGTCGGGTACGACCTTGCGCAGCTCCTCCGCCGAGATCGCGCCCGCGCGCAGCAGCAGCGGCACCTCGCGCGTGACGTCGACGATCGACGACGGCACGTTGCCGGGCGTCGGACCGCCGTCGAGGTACACGGAGACCGAGTCGCCGAGCATCTGCTGGGCCGCGTCACAGTCCTCCGGCGCGGGGTGGCCGGTGAGGTTCGCCGAGGAGACCGCCATCGGGCCGACCTCCGTCAGCAGCTCGATCGCGACCGGGTGCAGCGGCATCCGTACGGCGACCGTGCCCCGGGTGTCCCCCAGGTCCCACTGGAGGGACGGCTGGTGCTTGGCGACCAGCGTGAGGGCGCCCGGCCAGAACGCGTCGACGAGTTCCCAGGCCAGCTCGGAGAAGTCCGTGACGAGGCCGTGCAGCGTGTTCGGGGAGCCGATGAGGACGGGGGTGGGCATGTTGCGGCCCCGGCCCTTGGCGTCCAGGAGATCGGCGACGGCCTCCGAGGAGAACGCGTCGGCCCCGATGCCGTAGACCGTGTCGGTCGGCAGGACCACGAGTTCGCCCCGGCGGACGGCGGACGCGGCCTCGCGCAGACCCGTCGTGCGGTCGGTCGCGTCGTTGGTGTCGTATCGCCGTGCCATGTCTAGCGGGCCTCCTCGTACACGTACTGCTGCGGGTCGAAAGTCGGGGCGCAGGTCACGGCGTCGCCCGGCGGGCGGTCGCGAAGCGCGGGCGGTTGTTGAGATCGGGGTGGTCGGCCGCGTCGGCCCAGCCACGCTCCTCGGTGAAGATCCACGGCACCTGACCGCCCTGGGTGTCGGCGTGCTCGATGACGACGACACCGCCGGGACGGAGAAGCCGGTGTGCGGTGCGTTCGATGCCGCGGATCAGGTCGAGGCCGTCCTCGCCTGAGAACAGGGCGAGTTCGGGGTCGTAGTCCCGGGCCTCGGGAGCGACGTACTCCCACTCCGTGAGCGGGATGTACGGCGGGTTGGAGATGACCAGGTCGACATGGCCGTCGAGGTCGGGGAAGGCGTCGAGGGCGTTGCCCTGCCGCAGGTCGACGCGGGAGCCCTCCATGTTCTTGCGGGTCCACTGGAGGGCGTCCTCGGACAGCTCCACCGCGTGCACCCGGGAGCGCGGGACCTCCTGCGCGAGGGCGAGCGCGATGGCGCCGGAGCCGGTGCAGAGGTCCACGATCAGCGGCTCTACGACGTCCATCGCGCGGACCGCGTCTATGGCCCAGCCGACCACCGACTCGGTCTCGGGGCGCGGCACGAACACGCCCGGCCCCACCTGGAGTTCGAGGTACCGGAAGAAGGCCCGGCCGGTGATGTGCTGGAGCGGCTCACGCTGCTCGCGCCGGGCGATGGTCTCCCAGTAGCGGGCGTCGAAGTCCACGTCCTTCACGGAGTGCAGCTCGCCCCGCTTCACACCGTGCACGAACGCGGCGAGCTCCTCCGCGTCGTTGCGCGGCGAGGGCACGCCGGCGTCGGCCAGCCGCTGGGTGGCCTGGGCCACCTCTGCTAGCAGCAGGTTCACGCAAGTCCTCCGTGTCGTACTCGTCCGTGCCGAACGTGCCGTGCGTGCCGTGGTGTTACGCCGCCGCGAGCTTGGCGGCCGAGTCCGCGTCGACGCAAGCCTGGATCATCGCGTCGAGGTCGCCGTCGAGGACCTGGTCCAGGTTGTACGCCTTGAATCCGACGCGGTGGTCCGAGATGCGGTTCTCCGGGAAGTTGTACGTACGGATCTTCTCGGAGCGGTCGACCGTGCGGACCTGGCTGCGGCGGGCGTCGGCGGCATTCTTCTCCGCCTCCTCCTGCGCCGCGGCGAGCAGCCTGGAGCGCAGGATACGCAGTGCCTGCTCCTTGTTCTGCAGCTGGCTCTTCTCGTTCTGGCAGGAAGCGACGACTCCGGTCGGAATGTGCGTGATGCGCACCGCGGAGTCGGTCGTGTTGACGGACTGACCGCCGGGGCCCGAGGAGCGGTAGACGTCGATGCGGAGGTCGTTCGGGTTGATCTCGACGTCGACCTCCTCCGCCTCGGGGGTGACCAGGACACCGGCCGCCGAGGTGTGGATACGGCCCGCGGACTCGGTCGCCGGGACGCGCTGCACGCGGTGCACGCCGCCCTCGTACTTCAGCCGCGCCCAGACACCCTGGCCGGGCTCGGTCGCGCCGTTGCCGCCCTTGGTCTTCACGGCGACCTGGACGTCCTTGTAGCCGCCCAGCTCGGACTCGGTGGCGTCGATGATCTCGGTCTTCCAGCCGACGCGCTCCGCGTACCGCAGGTACATGCGCAGCAGGTCACCGGCGAACAGGGCGGACTCGTCGCCGCCCGCGCCCGCCTTGACCTCGAGGATCACGTCCTTGTCGTCGTTGGGGTCACGCGGCACGAGCAGCAGCCGCAGCTTCTCCGTGATCTCCTCGCGCGTCTTCTCCAGCTCCTTGACCTCGGCCGCGAACTCCGGGTCGTCGGCGCCGAGTTCACGCGCGGTCTCGATGTCGTCGCCGGTCTGCTTCCAGGAGCGGTACGTGGCGACGATCGGGGTGAGCTCGGCGTAGCGCTTGTTCAGCTTGCGCGCGTTGGCCTGGTCGGCGTGGACCGACGGGTCGGCGAGCTTCTTCTCAAGGTCGGCGTGCTCGCCGATGAGGTCCTCGACAGCCTCGAACATCTTGGGCTCCTGAAATGCGAACGGAAGGGAAGGCGGGCGACCAAAAACGCCGGTCCCGGCACGCCTGTGGAGGGCGTGGCCGTGGACCGGCGAAATGGAGCTCGCTACTTCGTGGAGCCGGCAGCAGCCTTGCCGAAGCGGGCCTCGAAGCGGGCCACACGGCCACCGGTGTCGAGGATCTTCTGCTTGCCCGTGTAGAACGGGTGGCACTCGGAGCAGACCTCGGCGCGGATGTTGCCGCTCGTGATCGTGCTGCGGGTGGTGAACGACGCGCCACAGGTGCAGCTGACCTGGGTCTCGACGTACTCGGGGTGGATCTCGCGCTTCAAGGGTGTCTCCTAGTTTCGGGAGGGCGCCGGGTCGCTCCGCGGGTTGCGGGGCGTGAACCGGGGCCGACTGTCCAGTCTGCCAGCACTGGAGCCATCTCCCAAAACCGGGGGTTCGCGTTGTCTATTCCCCTGCGGGCCGGTGGGGGCTGAGCGCGCCCCGCGGCGGAGCCGCAAATCGACACAGCCCCGCGCCCCTTAAGAGCTTGTCACCACTCCCTTGGCTTCACCGGTCGCCGTGCCCTTGGTCGCCGCCGCCGGGATCGGCTGGTCGTTCTTCAACGCCGTCCACACCATCTGGGCCTTCGACTTCTCCACGATCACGCGGTTCGGGTTGGCCGGGTCGTACTCGACGGGCATCGTGACCATGTTCATGTTCTTGGAGCTGATGGTCTTGAGGCCGTTGGCGAAGGACGTGAGGGAGTTCACCGAGCCGAGGTCGGAGTCGGTGGTGACGGCCTTGGTGGCGGTGTTGGCGAGGTCGTAGAGCTTGGTCGGGCTGGTGAGGACGCCGATGTGCTTGACCTGGTTGACCAGGGCCTTGATGAAGGCCTGCTGGAGCTGGATGCGGCCGAGGTCGGAGCCGTCGCCGACGCCGTGCCGGGTGCGGACCAGGCCGAGGGCCTGCTGGCCGTTCAGCGTGTGGGTGCCGGCCTTGAGGTCGAGGTGGCTCTGCGGGTCCTTGATGGCCTTGGTCGTGGTGACCGGGACGCCGCCGAGTTCGTCGATGAGTTTCTCGAAGCCGGCGAAGTCGACTTCCAGGTAGTGGTCCATGCGCAGCCCGCTGATGGACTCGACGGTCTTCACCGTGCAGGCGGCGCCGCCGGTGGAGTACGCCTCGTTGAACATCACGCCGGACGCGGCGTCGTGGGTGACGCCCTTGGTGTCGGTGCACTCGGGGCGGTCGACGAGGGTGTCGCGCGGGATGGAGACCACGCTGGCCTTCTTGTGGCCCTTGTAGACGTGCACGATCATCGCGGTGTCGGAGCGGGCGCTGCCGTCGTCGGTGCCGCCGCCCAGCTTCTTGTTGGTGCCGGAGCGGCTGTCCGAGCCCAGGACCAGGATGTTCTCCGAGCCGTTGTCGACCCTGACCGGACGGTCGGTACCGAGGGCCTGGTTGATGTCGACGCTCTTGATGTTGCCGTTGAGCTTGAAGTACACGTACCCGGCGCCGGTGCCGCCCAGCACGACGACGCCCGCCGCGACCCAGGCCGTGATCAGCAGGGCCTTGTGACGCGGACTGCGGTCCTTCTTACGGCGTCCTGCGCGGTGGCGCGGGCCGTTCGTGCCGTCCTTGCCCGGTATGGCGGGCTCCGGCGTGCTCTCGGCGGACATGGGCTCCTCGCATCTCGTTCCGGTCGGTTACCCCCTGCTTTCAGGGTTCAGGCCTGGCCGAAGCGACCGATACCGCTCAATCCTCGCTCTATGGTCGCTCCGCCAGGTCAGACAGGGAAACTCGGGAAAGGGTTGCACAACGCAGAGTGCCCATCGCGTACGGCGATGGGCACTCTGCGTAGTCGCGTGAGCGGATTTCGCCCCGCTCACCTGCGATTTCAGCCGAAGATGTCGTACTGCTGGAAACCGGTGCCGAGCGACTTCGGTGTGCCGAAGATCTCGCTCGTGGCCTTGCCGGTGCCCGGGTAGAGGTAGAACGCGTTGCTCGCGTTGCGGATCAGGAGGTCGGCCTTGCCGTCGCCGGTGAAGTCACCGACGGCGTCGAAGGCGTTGTAGCTGCCCCAGGTGCGCACCTTCACGCGGGCCGCGAAGGCACCCGTGCCGGCCTTGCCGGCGCCCTTGTACAGGTAGACGGCGCCGGTGCTCTTGTTGCGGGCGAGCAGGTCGGCCTTGCCGTCGCCGTTGAAGTCGCCGTGGCCGACCAGCACGTTGTACTGGCTCCAGCCGCCGCCGACCCGCGACGGCGAGGCGAAGGTGCCGTTGCCCTTGCCCGGGTAGATCCACAGCACGCCGGCGCTGTCGACCGAGACCAGGTCCGGCAGGTAGTCGCCGGTGACATCGCCGGGGGCGATGATCCGGGTGCGGGTCTTCCAGTTGGCGAAGATCTTGGTGCTGACCCAACTGCCGTCGTCCCGCGCGCTGTTGAGCTGGAAGTGGTCCCAGTAGACCGCGCCGGAACTGATCCGGTAGACCCAGTCCTGGTAGCCGTCCCGGTTCAGGTCGGCCGACCGGACCTGGTTGACGGCGCTCCAGTCGCCCAGGGACACGCGCGTGGCCAGCGAGGTGCCCTTGGAGTCCAGCTCGTAGCCCACCTTGTTGGAGGACTTGCGGGCGTAGACGTCGGCCTTGTTGTCGGTGTAGCTCAGGTTGCCGTCGTCGACCTGTGCGTAGGCCGCGCCGACGTAGGCGCTGACCTTCGTGAAGACGCCGTAAGTGCCCTCGACGACACAGTCGTTGACCGTGCTGGCGTCACCGTCGTCGCCGCTCCAGGAGACGACACCGACGATCCGGCCGCCGACGACCAGCGGGCCGCCGGAGTCGCCGTTGCAGATGGCCGTCGTACCGGTGTCGCTGCCGGTGGCGGGCGTGCCCGCGCAGATCATGTGGGCCTTGATGACCAGGCTGCCGTAGGCGCCGACGCAGGTGGCGTCCGACTGGATCGGCAGCGTGGCCGTCTTCAGCGTCTCGGAGATGTCCTCGGTCTGGGAGCTGGTGCGGCCCCAGCCGTAGACCTTGGCGGTCTTGGCGGGCGTGCCCGTGTACGACGCCGTGTCGGTGTTCGTCGTCATCCGGATCGGGGTCGCCTTGACGGGGGCCGCCAGGGTGAGGACCGCGATGTCGTTGTCGATGGTCGTCGCGTTGTACGACGGGTGGTTCCACTGGCGCAGGACCGCGGTGGCCTGGCCGCCGTGCAGGTCGGCGTTGCCGTCGGCGTCGGTGGTCGGCAGCACGGTAGCGCTGGTGACGACGGCGCCGTACTTGGCCCAGTTGTAGCCCTTGACGCAGTGCGAGGCGGTCAGGATCTTCGACGGCGAGATGACCGAGCCACCGCAGAAGAAGCCGATGTCGTCGCTCTCGCTGGTGGTGCCCTTGTCGTCGTAGTACCAGAGCTGCGCCATGAACGGCGCGGTGTTGATGGTGGTCGTCGTGCCGCCGATGATCTTCGGGCTGACGGCCGTGCCGGTGGTGCTCGCGCTCCGGGACGCCTTCTTGGTCGTCTCCCCGGCGGTGTCGTCACCGGCCTGTGCGCCCACGATGCGCTTCTTCAGCGTGGCGAGCGACGGCTGGGCCACGACGGGCTTCACGGTCGGCGTCGGCAGCGCGGTGGCCGCGCCGGCGGACGTCGTCATCAGCGCGGCGGCCACGGCGGCGGCTATACCGGCCGCGGCGACAGGCAGGGCAAAACGTATCCTGCGTCTGTGCCGACCGGCCCCAGGCATGGGCGTACCCATTCAAGTCCCCCCTCGGGATCAGAAGTTCGGACGATTGTCGAAAACAAGTCCGAAGGGCGCGATCGTACAGCGGGCCACTGACAACGCAGAGGGCCGCCCCCTTAACAGGGGGCGGCCCTTTGATAACGCCGGCTTGTCTTAGTCGCCGTTCCCAGGAGTGGTCTTCTGGATCTGGAGCAGGAACTCGGCGTTCGACTTCGTCTGCTTCATTTTGTCGAGGAGCAGCTCGATCGCCTGCTGCTGGTCGAGCGCGTGCAGCACACGGCGCAGCTTCCAGGTGACGGCCAACTCGTCGCTGCCGAGCAGGATCTCTTCCTTACGGGTACCGGACGCGTCGACGTCCACCGCGGGGAAGATGCGCTTGTCGGCGAGCTTCCGGTCGAGCTTCAGCTCGGCGTTGCCCGTGCCCTTGAACTCCTCGAAGATGACCTCGTCCATGCGCGAGCCGGTGTCGACGAGCGCGGTGGCGAGGATGGTCAGCGAACCGCCGTCCTCGATGTTGCGCGCGGCACCGAAGAAGCGCTTGGGCGGGTACAGCGCCGTGGAGTCGACACCACCGGACAGGATGCGGCCGGAGGCCGGGGCCGCGAGGTTGTACGCACGGCCGAGACGCGTGATCGAGTCGAGGAGCACAACGACGTCGTGGCCCAGCTCCACCAGTCGCTTGGCGCGCTCGATGGCGAGCTCGGCGACCGTGGTGTGGTCCTCGGCGGGACGGTCGAAGGTCGAGGAGATGACCTCGCCCTTCACCGACCGCTGCATGTCGGTGACCTCTTCCGGACGCTCGTCGACCAGGACGACCATCAGGTGGCACTCGGGGTTGTTGTGCGTGATCGCGTTGGCGATCGCCTGCATGATCATGGTCTTGCCGGTCTTCGGCGGGGCCACGATCAGACCGCGCTGGCCCTTTCCGATCGGCGCGACGAGGTCGATGATGCGGGTCGTCAGCACACCCGGGTCGGTCTCCAGGCGGAGCCGGTCCTGCGGGTACAGCGGCGTCAGCTTGTTGAACTCCGGCCGCCCGCGCCCGGATTCGGCACCCATGCCGTTCGCCGAGTCGAGACGGACCAGCGCGTTGAACTTCTCGCGGCGCTCGCCGTCCTTGGGCTGACGGACCGCGCCGGTGACGTGGTCGCCCTTGCGCAGACCGTTCTTACGGACCTGGGCGAGCGAGACGTACACGTCGTTCGGGCCCGGCAGGTAGCCGGACGTACGGATGAACGCGTAGTTGTCGAGGATGTCGAGGATGCCCGCGACGGGGATCAGGACGTCGTCGTCGGCGACCTGCGGCTCGCCCGTGGCGCCGCCACCGAACTCGTCACGTCCACGACGGCCACGGCGGTCCCGGTAACGCCCGCGCCGACCGCGCCGGCCTCCGTCGAAGTCGTCGTCGTCCTGCGGGCCGTTGTCGCGCTGCTGCCGGTCCTGACGGTCCTGGCGGCCACCGCTCTGCTGCTGGCGGTCCTGCTGCTGGCGGTCCTGCTGCTGACCGCCCTGCTGCTGCCGGTCCTGACGGCCGCCGACCTGCTGCTGGCCGCTGCCCTGCTGCTGGCCGCTGCCCTGCTGCTCGTCACCCTTGCGGCGGTCGCCGCGGTCACGGTCCTGGCGGTCCTGACGGCCACCGCGGTCGCGGTCGCGACGGTCCCGGCGGCCCTGACGGCCGTCGTCACCCGCGTCGCCCCTGGCCTCGCCCTGCGCGGCGGCGGGCGCCTCGGCCTTCGGCTCGCTCTTCGCCTCGGCGGTGATCGTCTCGGGGCTGCCTGCCTCGGCGGTCGCGCGGCGACGACGGCGCTCAACTGGGGCGTCATCACTGGCGGGTTGGCCGGGAATCTCGATCTGCTGCTGGGCCACGGCCTTCTCGGCGGCGACCTTCTCGGCCTTCTGCTCGGCCGGGGCGGCCGCCTCGTCGCCCGTGCGGGTCTTGGAGGTGGCGCGGCGCTTCGGCTTGGTCTCGGTGGCGGTCTCGGCCTTGGCCGGAGCACCCCCGCCGGCCTGCGCGTCCTTGATGACCTCGATCAGCTGGCTCTTGCGCATACGCGCGGTGCCCCTGATGCCGAGGCCGGATGCGACCTGCTGCAGCTCGGCCAGCACCATGCCGTCGAGGCCGGTACCGCGGCGCCGCCGGGAGCCGGCACCGGTGGCAGGCGCGGAGGCGTCCGTGGCGGGCGCGGCAGCGGTCTCCTCGACACGTGCGCCCATCAGATCGGTGGTGTCGCTCACGAAGGGTCCTTCCCTGGAGCGGACGTCGGCCTGTCTGGCTCGGCGACCGGTTGTGCTGTCCGGCTTCGGTTCTTGCTGTGTGAACCGTGCCGGGGCGGTGGTCCGCCTAAGCGGCGGAAGAGATTGCTGGTGACGGCGCTTCCCGAAGCAGTGGCACCGAGTGTCTGTGTCACGTGGCTTGGTCGCACCAATTCCGGAGCGTGCCCGGCGAACCGCTCTGTGCCCCTACAGAACACGGTGCGGCTTGGGAGGCTCCCGGAAGAATGTCTGTCCCTGACGGGGACAACAAGCACCTCGCCATGGTGGGGTCGGGTGCAGACTTGAGATTAACACTACCGGATCCAACAAACATTCCCCCTCTCGAAATCCGGCGACGGTACGTAGTCAATTGACGGTGGAGGACGCGAGCGGCAGTACGCACGCGCCCTGTGCGTCGAGATCCAGCCGGTTCGCGGCCCAGCCCTCACCGGCGAGGTGGGACACCTTGTCGGCGTTGTCGGCGTCGACAAGTGCCAGCACGGTCGGTCCGGCGCCGGAAATCACGGCCGGAACTCCGTCCGCCCTCAAGCGGTCCACGAGCGCCGCGCTTTCGGGCATCGCCGGAGCGCGGTATTCCTGGTGCAGGCGGTCCTCGGTGGCGGGCAGCAGCAGCTCGGGGCGCCGGGTGAGGGCCTCGACGAGCAGTGCGGCGCGGCCCGCGTTGGCGGCGGCGTCGACGTGCGGGACGCTGCGCGGGAGCAGGCCGCGCGCGGTCTCGGTGAGCACCGGCTTCCCGGGCACGAAGACCACCGGAACGATGGAATCGGCCGGGTCCATCCTGATCGCCCGCGCGGCTCCGCCGTCCATCCAGGAGAGCGTGAAGCCGCCCAGCAGACAGGCCGCCACGTTGTCGGGGTGGCCCTCGATCTCGGTGGCGAGTTCCAGCAGGGCCGTGTCGTCGAGCCGGGAGTCCCCGCCTATGGTCACGGCGCGCGCGGCGACGATGCCGGCGCAGATGGCGGCGGAGGAGGAGCCCAGGCCGCGGCCGTGCGGAATGCGGTTGGCGCACACGATCTCGAGGCCGCGCGGCTGTCCGCCGAGCAGGTCGAAGGCTGTGCGCAGGGACCGTACGAGGAGGTGGTTCTCGTCGCGCGGGAGGGTCTCGCTGCCCTCGCCGGCGATGTCGATGAGCAGCCCGGAGTCGGCGACACGGACGACGACGTCGTCGTAGAGCCCCAGCGAGAGGCCGAAGGCGTCGAAGCCCGGGCCGAGGTTGGCGCTGGTGGCGGGGACGCGCACCCGGACGGCGGCGGCGCGGAAGGCTGGACCGGCCATCGCTCGATGACTCTCCTTGAGCTGCGTGACTGTCGAAGACATTCGATGAGATTCGATAGGTACGTGAAGACCCTCGGGCCGTGGAGACGGCGCGGTGCCGAGCCATGCGCGCAGGCATATGCGGCGGGCGGGTTCGGTACAGCCTATCGAAGGAAGGTTCTGTGGCGACATAGGGCGCACAGGAGGCGCACGATGCGTGTCGTAAGCCCCCCGTGCACCCCCCGTAGGGATCTTCCTACGGGGGGCTTTCGAGGTGTCTCGCTACGCGAGGCCGAGCCGCTCGGCGGCCGTCGCCGCGTCGACCGGGACGGTGACGGGCTGCGGGGCGCCCGCGACGGCCCAGTCGGGGTCCTTCAGACCGTTTCCGGTCACCGTGCAGACGATGGTCTGGCCCGGGTCGACCTTGCCCTGCTCGGCCGCCTTCAGCAGACCGGCGACGGAAGCGGCGGACGCGGGCTCGACGAAAACGCCCTCCTGAGCGGCCAACAGCCGGTAGGCGCGCAGGATCTCACGGTCCGTCACCTCGTCGATGAACCCGCCGGACTCCTCCCGCGCGTCCAGCGCGAACTGCCAGGACGCGGGGTTGCCGATGCGGATCGCGGTGGCGATCGTCGACGGGTCCTTGACGATCTCGCCGCGCACGATGGGCGCGGACCCGGACGCCTGGAACCCCCACATGCGCGGGGTCCTCGCGGCGATGCCGTCGCCGGCGTACTCCTTGTAGCCCTTCCAGTACGCGGTGATGTTGCCCGCGTTGCCCACCGGCAGGACGTGGACGTCGGGCGCGTCGCCGAGCATGTCGACGATCTCGAAGGCGGCCGTCTTCTGGCCCTCGATGCGCACCGGGTTGACCGAATTGACCAGCGCCACAGGGTAGTTGTCGCTCAGCTCGCGGGCGAGGGTGAGGCAGTCGTCGAAGTTTCCGTCGACCTGGAGGATCTTCGCGCCGTGGATGAGGGCCTGGCCCATCTTGCCGAGCGCGATCTTGCCGCGCGGCACGAGGACGGCACAGACCATCCCGGCGCGTACGGCGTAGGCGGCGGCGGAGGCCGACGTGTTGCCGGTGGAGGCGCAGATGACGGCCTGCGCGCCCTCCTCCTTGGCCCGCGTGATGGCCATGGTCATACCGCGGTCCTTGAAGGACCCGGTGGGGTTGGCACCCTCCACCTTGAGGTGGACCTCGCAGCCGGTGCGCTCGGAGAGCACCTGCGCGGGCACGAGGGGCGTTCCGCCCTCGCGGAGGGAGACGACCGGCGTGCTGTCGGACACCGGGAGCCGGTCCCGGTACTCCTCGATGATTCCGCGCCACTGGTGGGTCATTGCTGGTTACTCTCCTTCAACCCGCATGATGCTGGCGACACCCCGCACGGTGTCGAGCTTGCGCAACGCCTCGACGGTCCCGCCCAGGGCGGCGTCGGACGCGCGGTGCGTGACGACGACGAGGGATGCCTCGCCGTCCTTCCCCTGCTGCCGAACCGTATCGATCGAGACTCCGTGCTCGGCGAACACGGTGGCGACCTGTGCGAGAACACCCGGTTTGTCGGCGACGTCGAGGCTGATGTGGTACCGCGTGACGACCTGGCCCATGCCCGACACCGGGAGCGCGGCATACGCCGACTCGCCGGGCCCGGTGGTCGAGTTGAGCCGGTTGCGGCACACGGCGACGAGGTCGCCGAGCACGGCGGAGGCGGTGGGGGCGCCGCCCGCGCCGGGGCCGTAGAACATCAGCTGCCCGGAGGCGTCGGACTCGACGAACACGGCGTTGTAGGCGCCGCGTACGGAGGCGAGCGGGTGGCTGAGCGGGATCATCGCGGGGTGCACGCGCGCGGTGACGGATCCCCCGTCCTCGGCCCGCTCACAAATAGCGAGCAGCTTGATGGTGCAGCCCATGTTCTTCGCGGAGGCGAAGTCGGAGGCGGTGACCTCGGTCATGCCCTCGCGGTAGACGTCGTCGAGACGCACGCGCGTGTGGAAGGCGATTCCGGCGAGGATGGCGGCCTTGGCGGCGGCGTCGAAGCCCTCGACGTCGGCGGTGGGGTCGGCTTCGGCGTACCCGAGGGCGGTGGCCTCGTCGAGGGCCTCCTGATAACCGGCGCCCGTGCTGTCCATCTTGTCGAGGATGAAGTTGGTCGTCCCGTTGACGATGCCCAGCACCCGGTTGACCTTGTCACCGGCGAGGGACTCGCGCAGCGGCCGGATCAGCGGAATGGCACCGGCGACGGCGGCCTCGTAGTACAGGTCCTTGCCCTGCTGCTCGGCGGCGGCGTGCAGCGCGGCACCGTCCTGGGCAAGCAGCGCCTTGTTGGCGGAGACGACGGAGGCACCGTGCTCGAAGGCGGCGGTGATGAGGGAACGGGCAGGCTCGATCCCCCCGATGACCTCCACTACGACGTCGATGTCGCCGCGCTTGACGAGAGCGGTGGCATCGGTGGTGACGAGGGCGGGGTCGATGCCTTCGCGGACCTTGGAGGGCCGCCGTACGGCGACGCCCGCGAGCTCGACGGGTGCGCCGATGCGGGCGGCGAGGTCGTCGGCGTGCGTCGTCATGATGCGCGCCACCTCTGAGCCGACCACTCCACAGCCCAGCAGCGCCACCTTCAGCGGACGCGTACGCATCATCCGACCTCGTTTCCTCATACCGTCATCGGTTGGACCAGTCTCACTCACCGGACGGGAGTTTCTATCCATAGTCCGGATCGTGAGACATCGATTTCATTTCTGCGGGGGTGGAAGACCGGAGATCTTCCACCCCTTTCCTGCTTCCTCTTTTATCGAAGATCTCAGCCGACATCGAGCCGGAGCAGGTCCTCCTCCGTCTCCCGGCGGACGATGACCCGCGACTCCCCATCCTTCACGGCGACGACCGGCGGCCGGAGCACATGGTTGTAATTGCTGGCCATGGAACGGCAGTACGCACCCGTGGCCGGTACGGCGATCAGGTCACCCGGTGCCAAATCCCCCGGCAGAAAGGCGTCCTTGACCACGATGTCCCCGCTCTCGCAGTGCTTGCCGACGACCCGCGCGAGCATGGGCTCGGCGTCGGAACGCCGGGACACGAGAGCGACGCTGTACTCGGCGTCGTAGAGCGCGGTCCGGATGTTGTCGGACATGCCACCGTCGACCGACACATACGTCCGCAGCCCGTCGAGGGGCTTGATGGTGCCGACCTCGTAGAGCGTGAAGGCGGTCGGCCCGACGATGGCGCGCCCGGGTTCGACGGAGATACGAGGGGTCCGCAGCTTCGCGGAGTCGCACTCGCGGGTGACGATCTCGGTGAGCGCCTTGGCGATCTCGTGCGGTTCGCGGGGGTCGTCGTCGCTGGTGTAGGCGATCCCGAGCCCACCACCGAGGTCGATCTCGGGCAGCTCGACACCGTGCTCGTCGCGGATGTCCTTCAGCAGCCCGACCACACGATGGGCCGCGACCTCGAAGCCGGACATGTCGAAGATCTGCGACCCGATGTGGCTGTGAATCCCGATGACTTCGAGCCCGTCGAGCTGAAGGGCGCGGCGCACGGCTTCGGCGGCCTGCCCGCCGGCAAGCGGAATCCCGAACTTCTGGTCCTCGTGGGCGGTGGCGATGAACTCGTGGGTGTGCGCCTCCACGCCCACGGTGATCCGGATCTGCACGCGCTGCCGCTTGCCGAGGGACTGCGCGATATGGGCGACCCGCACGATCTCCTGGAAGGAGTCGAGAACGATCCGCCCGACACCGGCGTCAATGGCCCGGTGGATCTCGTCCGTGGACTTGTTGTTGCCGTGGAAGGCGATGCGGTCGGCGGGCATACCGGCGGAGAGAGCGGTGACGAGTTCTCCCCCGGAACACACATCGAGGTTGAGCCCCTCCTCGTGCAGCCACCGCACGACGGCACGGGACAGGAACGCCTTCCCGGCGTAGAAGACGTCGGCGTCGTGCCCGAACGCGGTACGCCAGGCCCGGGCCCGCTCCCGGAAATCGGCCTCGTCGAGAACGTAGGCCGGAGTGCCGTGCTGCTCGGCCAGCGTCTTCACGTCGATACCGCCGACGGTGACGACACCGTCCGAGTCACGACCGACGGTCTGCGCCCACACCTTGGGGTCGAGTTCGTTGAGGTCGGCGGCCGGGGCGGAGTAGTGCCCCTCGGGCAGAACGTCGGCGTGACGGGGCCCGGCGGGATGTGCGGAACGGCTCATGTCGTATCTCTTCTGTCTCTTCCTGGCGCTCAGATTTCGGAGGACTTCTTGGCGCTCAGAGGTATTGGGGTGCGTCGATGCCGAGCAGGGAGAGGCCACCGGCCAGCACCACCCCGGCAGCTTCGGCAAGCGCGAGCCGGGCACGGTGGGCGGCCAAGGGTTTCTCGTCCCCGAGCGGAAGCACCGCGGGGAGCAGACCGAGAGTCGCATCGGCTACGGCGACCAGGTGACGGGCCAGCAGGTCGGGAGCGCGGTGCGCTGCCGCGCGGGCGAGGAGGCGGGGGTGGTCGGCGAGAAGGGGGAGGACGGGGGTCGTGTCCTCTTGTACGTCTTGCCGTACGTCCTGTTGTGCGTCTTGTCGTACGTCCTGTCGTACGTCGCCGGGTGCGGCGGTGAAGCCGAGGTCGGCGGCGTTACGGCTGACGGCCCGGGTGCGGGCGTAGGCGTAACGGACCCGGAAGAGAGGGTTGCTCTCCCGCTGCACGAGGTGGTCGGCGGTGAGGCGGGGCCGGTCGTGGGGGGCGGGGTACAAGAGGGCCCAGCGAGCGGCGTCACGGCCGAGGGTCAGCAGTTCCGCGGGGTCGGCGACCGGGACGGGCCGGACGTTGACGTCGGGGGGAGCGGGGGCGGGGGCCGGTGCGGGGGCGTCTGCCGGTGCCGGTGCCGGTGCGGGTGCCGATGCCGCCGGGGTGCCGTATGCGTCGACCTCGATACCGAGGACCGCCGCCCACTCGGGCTCGGGGCGGGCCTCGCAGGTGGTGCGGACGAGGGCGCCCTGCGAACGCAGGAGGCGGGCGACGACGTCCATGACGACGAGGGCGCGGGGGTCGTGGGGGGCGCGCAGTTGTACGAGGCGGGCGTTGGGAATGAGCGTGTCGGGGCTGTTGGGGGCGGGGCGGCGGGTGAGCGCGTCCGCGCTGCTGGGGGTGGGTTGGCGGGTGAGCACCTTTGGGATGCCGGAGACGTGTTCCGGGGGAAGCGCGTCCGGGCCGCCGGGGACGGGGTGCTGGGTGAGCGCGTCCGGGCTGCCGGAGACGTGCTGGCCGGCGAGGGTGTCCCGGCTGATGCCGGCCGCAGCCTCATCGGCGAACCCGTACCGCGGGCCGCGCCGCAGGATCTCCTCGACGAGCGCGGTGGACGCCGTACTCCCGAGGCTGATGTTGAGGAACCCGGGCCCGGTGATCTCGACACCGCTGACGCCATGCGCACCGGCGAGATGCGGCCGCAGCAGTTCGGCGACACGGCGGGGGGTCTCCCCGGCGGGCCGGGCGAGCTGGAGGGCGATGTTGGTGGCGTAGTCACCCCACCCGCCGGCCCCCGGCACGGTCACCGACGCCTTCTCCGGCACGACGACGTGCAGCTCCCCCTCCTCGACAGCACGACGCACCGCGCGCAGCACGGTACGGGAGAGCTCGACGGGGGTCACGGGACAAGCGTATGGGAGGAGGGGGGTGGGTAGGCCAGCCGGTTTGTCCGGGGGTCCGGGATGTGGACACGGGAGGATGGATCGGGTCGGAGTGTGCGGGCACGGGGGGGCGGGCTCAGGAGGGATGACGGCAAGGAGCCGACCGTGCATCCGCGGAGGTGGACCTCTATGGCGGAGGTGGGTCTATATAAGAGGTGGGTCTCTATATAAGGGGAGCAAGCATGGAGACCAACAGGTGGCGACAACTGGAAAGCCTGGCCTGGAGGCAACCTCGGCCTCGGCCTCACTCTCAGCCGCCGCTACGCCCACCCCGCCCGGCCCGCTCACCCTCACCGGCGCCGGCACCGAAGGCACCACCGATGGAAAGGCCGTCGGCCGGATCATGTGGATCCCTCGGGCCACGCGGCTCACGCCGCCCCCGCTCGATCAACTGCCGTACGAGAGTGATCAGTTCAGCAGGTTCGAAGGGCTTGGCGAGAAACGCGTCGACGCCGACGTCGAGCCCGCTGTCGACCTCGTACTGAGTGCACGCGCTCACGATGGCGAGGGGCAGATCACGGGTCCGGGGATCGCTACGCAGCCGCGCGGCAGTCCGCAGCCCGTCCAGCCGAGGCATGACGACATCCAGGGTCACGACATCAGGCCGCACTTGATGAATGACGTCCAGACACTCGGCACCATCGGCCGCGGTCACGACCTCGAGACCCTCCAGCTCGAGATTGACCCTGATCAACTGCCGGATGACCTTGTTGTCGTCCACAACAAGCACCCGACCCGACGCGCCTGGCACAACTCGAGAGTAGGTCCGGACCGGCCACCGCGTCCGGGTTTTCCCCACTTCCACCCCCCGCGAGCGACCCGACACACCTCCCCGACCACCTTCCTGACCACCTCCCTGACCACCGAGAAACCTGTTCATGAACACCCGTAAGGAGCTGGTAGGGTTCTACCCGTCGCCGCAAACACAGCGCCGACACGCCCCCGTAGCTCAGGGGATAGAGCAACGGCCTCCGGAGCCGTGTGCGCAGGTTCGAATCCTGCCGGGGGCACTCGCCAGTCAGCCAGCAAAAACCATGCTCTGACCTGTGCGGATGCCGACACGAGAGAGCGGGAGTCAGTCTCACTGACTCCCGCTCTTTCTCGTTGTCTCTCACCGTTCGCGCACTATCTGCGATACACGCGACACACTTCCGTAGCCCCTCCGCAGCCACTGCCTTGACCAGCCGGACTGCGCCCCTGACACTCGATGTATGACATCTGTACGACAGGGCCCAGGAAGGAGGAACGATGACCCCTGAAACCCGACCCAAGAGAGGCAAGGCAGCCCCTGCTAGCTCGAAGCACGGCGAGACCAGCGTCACGCGCAGCAAGACTGCCAAGTCTGCCGCGATCGCCAAGGCCATGAAACCTGCTGCGCTCGCCAAGAAGAAACCCGCTAAGTCTGGGCAGTACCGGCCATCACGCTTGCCAGCAGGCAGCTACACCAGTTCCACCGAAGTGGCTCAAGTCCGGCTAAGGCCTGACGAGATGGCAGACCTGCGATTGGTCATGCAGTCGCTCAATCTGGCATCAGTCTCTGATGCACTTCGCGAGGGACTCCGCCTCCTCTCACGCGAGGCGGCAGAGGTGGCAGCCTCTGAGGAGATTCGAGCCTTCTATCAAGGGGACGCGGCTCCTCTCCCAACAGGCGCATTGCCCGCTACTGCGGAAGAACTGGAAGCGGCAGACGAATTCGAATGGTGAACGCTGGGACCGCAATGCGTGGCGAGGTCTGGGGATGCGCACTGCCAAGAATTGGTCCGCACCCCGTAGTAATCCTCACGGTCAATCGCATCGCAGAGCCGCTAGCAGCCGTTACCGTCGCGCTGGTCACAGGCACGTCTGGACCCGCCTCAACTCACGTCGCGATCGGGCCTGAGTGTGGCGTAACTAAGTATCCCGAGTCCTATGTGAACTGTACCGACCTGCACACGGTGCCTAAATCAAACCTCCGCAAACGTCTAGGTCTTCTAGACCCAAGCGAGTTGAAGCGAATTGAGGATTGCGTTCGCGTGATCCTGGGATTGTCATAGAGCACTCGGGCAATAGAGTCACGAATGAAGGCGGCGACCGATGTTATTGGGTCGCCGCCTTCATTCGGCTATCTCAGGCTGCGTCGCCCTCTTCCTCCAATGCCCTTGCGATCTTCTCGTTTGCCGCTTCCTCGTGTCCGTCGATGCAGCCGTGGTACCGGCGGTGGATTACCTCCGGGGAGTTGCCGACGCGCCGGGCTACTTCGGCGATCGGGACTCCCGCGTTGAGCCACCGCGTGATGCAGGCGTGCCTCAGGTCGTACGGGCGCCCGGCCAACGGCGAGACGACCCGCTCAGGCGGGAGGGCGAACAGCCGGGCTTCCTCCCAGACGCGCCAGTACGTCGACGAACCGACGACTCCCCCGCGCTCGTTGCCGAATACGCGCCCTTCCTTGGCGGTTCCGAACTCCTTCAGGTGGGCCCGCAGGATCTCGACCAGAACGGGCGGGATGGGGACCGGGCGGTCCGTGTCCGCCTCGCGCGCCTTCAGCCCCCGGCGGTCGTGCCGCTCCCCCGAATCGGTCCACTGCTTGCCGGAGACGGGACGCGTCTCCCGAAGCGTGAGCGTGCCCCAACCCGCGTCCGGCAGATGGCAGTCGGACAGCCTCAGCCCGACTGCCTCAGCGGGCCTGAGGCCCGCGTAGTACAGGACCGCGTAGAAGGCCGCCAGGCGCCGCCCACGGTTGCGGTCCCACGAACCGACGTAGGAGACCGCAGTGAGCAACTGGCGCCCCTGTACGGCGTTCACGAGGACGCGTCGGTCCACCACCGCGCCGGAACCCACGCGCTTCTTGTGGGCGCCCTGGAGGGGGTTCTCCGGGAGTTCCTTGGCGGCCACGGCGTGTTCGAGGGCCGTGTTCAGGACCCGGCGCCGGCGCTTGTGTGTCTCCCCCGCCGCCGGGGTGCCGTCGAGCCGGTAGCTGAGGCGGTACAGCACGTCCTCGAACACCTCAAGGTCGACCAGCTCGAAAACCGGACGGTCCTCCTTCGTGAGCCACTCGTAAGCGTCCTTCAGTTCGGCCGGCGGCTCATTTCCCGCGTTCGCGGGGACGATCGCCCACCGGAACGCCAGGCGCAGGGACTTGTCCTCAGGAGTGTTCTCGCCTCGCTTCACCATGGCGAGCGACACGGCCGCGAGACCGTCCGCCATGCCCTCACGGGTCTTGGCGGCACTCATGCGCCACCGCCCGGCGACGTACTTCCGGCAGAACTCGAACCACCGCAACGACGGCTTGGCCGCAGTCGCCGTTGCCGCCGCCTCTTCTGCCGCGCGGACTTCGGACTCAGGCTGTCCGCTTGCGATCTCGAACGCTTCGCCCCGGCGCATGGCCTGCCGCAGCTCCGAGCGTCGGCTTTCGGCGAGTGCCGACGTGGCGAACGTCGCGCTGCTCACCTTCCCGCCTACGACCCACCGGAGTTGATACGGCCGCGCCTTGCGGTCGACCTTCGTGACCTTCCATAGCCGGACGTCGAGGGAGTACCCCAGCCTCGCCTCCCCGTGCGGGCGGAGAGGCGAGGCGTCTTCGGTCGTGCTCACGCGGCATCCTCCCGCTCCGCAAGCCAACGCTCGTATTCGGATCGGCGGATGCGGACGTCGCCGTTCGGCAGCTTGATCGAGCGTGGTCCCTTCCCGAGTTGGCGCCACCGGTAGAACGTCGACGGAGCCACCTTCAGATCGGTGATGACTTCCGCGACGGTCAACTTCTCGTCCAGCGTGCGGGCGCTCATAGCGCCGTCCCTTCGGCTTCGGTCGACCCGGACAGCCCGGACAGCTCCAATTCCGACTGTCCGGGTTGTTCGTGCTGGTCAGAGGGGGTAACCGGACAGTCGGACAGTGCGGACACCTCTTGGGCGCCCTGTGTCCGGGTCTCGGTGTCCGGGAAGTACCGGCCGCCGGCGTCCTTGGTGAGCTGTCCGGCCTCGGCCATGCGTGAGCACGTCCGGCGGATCGTGTCCATGTCGACGTGCGGCAGCTCGCCCGCCATGTCCTTGGGCTTCGCGCCGGGGTGGGCGCGGACGTAGCGGAGGATCGCGGCTCGGGTGTCGCCGACGGTGTGGTCGGTGGCGGGGCCGTCCAGCAAGTGCCAGGCTCCGGAGGCGGGTTGGAAGCTGAGGGCGTATTCGGCTTCGTCCACGTCGCGGCCGGTGACGTGCAGGATGCCGTCGGCCTGCCCGCGGGCCCGTTTCAGTACGAGCGTGGCGTCCGCGGCGCCTGCGATGCCGTTGGTCCCGGAGACCTCGGTCAGGAAGTCGTCCGAGCCTGCCTTGCGGACGTGGTGGACCAGGACGACGGCGATGCCGTAGTGGTCCGCGAGGCGCTTCGCGTAGCCGACGGAGACGTAATCGGCGTCGTACGCGGACACCCCTTGCGGGGCTTGGCCGCGCATCTTGGCGAACACGTCGATGACGACCAAGCGGGCGTCCGGGTTGCGGTCCAGCCACTGCGCGATGGCCTCGGTCCCGCCCGCAGGGAAGGGCGGGCACTCGGTCACCAGGGTCAGCCCAGCGGGCGCCGGCTGTCCTCCCAACAGCTTGCCCATGCGGGTCTGGAGACGGCGCGGGGTGTCTTCCAGGGCGAGGTAGAGGACCGGTCCGCCCTCGACTGGCACGGAGTCGAAGGCCTGGCCCCCGGCGGCGACCGCGAGGGCGAGTCCGAGGGAGAGCCAGGACTTCCCGACCTTGGGCGGTCCGGCGAGCAGGCTGACCCCTTCGGCGAGGATGCCGGGCACCGCCCATTTCGGGTCGGGGAAGTCCGCGGCCATGAGCTGATCGGCCGTCCACGCGGTCCGCGGGCGTTCCCGCTTCGGCGGCGGCACGGTGGGGAGTTGGGGGTCGCTGGGGACGGAGTACAGGTGCAGAGGCGGGATCGGGTTGGCGCTCATGCCGCGACCGTCCGAGGGCGCCGGGCGCCAGCCCTGAGCCCGGAAGCGATCGTGCGCCGTGCCTCGCGCTCGCCCTGCCCCACCTGGAGTGCGGCAGTCAACAGCCAGCCGGTCACGTCGACTTCGGCCAGCTCTCCCCCGGCGACAAGCTGTCCGAGGGCGACGGACGCGATGTACAGCTCGTTGTTGTGCTGGTCCTCGCCAGAGCCGGTGACCCGCTCGACTTCCCCGTTGACCGCTGCGTTCAGGAAGGCAGTGCGCCGTCCGCGACCGGAGAGGGCAACCCGGATTGGCTTCTGCGGGGGCAGCGGCGCAGGGCGCAGTAGTTCGGCGAGCCAGACCGGCAGGGGCGTTGCGGGACCGTTGTGAGTGACCTCGTAGGGGCGTCCGTTGAAGGTACTGCCCGCGCCGACGACGAGTCCGCCGGCGGCGCGGGTGTCGACCTTCCAGCCGAGCCCGCGGGCGCTGTCCCCTGCGGTGTTGCGCAGGATCTCGCCCTCGGGGGCGTTGAAGTAGAGGTGCGTGCCGCCGCTCCAGGTGCGGACCGTGTACGTGTCGGCGGGGAAGGGCTGGCCATGGCGTTCGCAGAGCAGGGCGAGGACATCGGCGCCGTCGGTGACGCCGTGTTCGGCCCAGTGCGCCGGCGGGGTGTCGTCGGCGTGCTTGGGCCTGTCCAGGTCAATGACGACCAGGTTGGAAGGTCCCGTGGCGATGCCGAGGTTGAAGGCGCCGACGCGCCAGGCGACGGTGATGCGGTCTTGGTCGGTGGTGGCGCGGGTCTCCCAGTCGGAGAGCGCGGGCCGCTTGTCGCCGGGGATCAGGGGGAAGACGTGCCAGCCTCGTGACGCTACGTCGAGCGCTGAGGCGAGCTGGGCAGAGCCGTCCGTGTGCGGCATGCTTGAGGGTTCCTGTTCTGTCTTCGGATGGACAGGGAGAACCGCGGCGGCGGGCGACCTTGCTGGGGAGTCCCGCCGCCGCGGCATTGCTACTGGTGCTTGGCCCAACGGGCGTACTGCTGTCGGACGTAGTGGCGCGGGTCGCAGATGACGGACGCGTCGTCCATGTCCATCAGTCGCTGAGCCGCATTGGTCGCGACGTCGCCCGCGTCGTCGCCGGTCGTTCCCTGGAGTGCGATGCGGTCCAGGACGGCCGCTTTGCGGAGCCAGAAGTCACGGTCCGCGCCATCGCCAGACCGGTCCTTTACGACCGTCCGGGCAACCGCGGCCGTCCAGGCGATCTCACAGACGATGGTGGGAGCGGTGGCGTAAGCGTCTTCCGGCGTCGGCCACACTGTCGGACCCACCTCGACCTCATGCAGCCGCTGGGCAACGGCGTGCAGCTTGGCGTCCAGCACGGCGGGCGGGTGGGTGGTGAAGGCGTGCAGGGCGACGGTGGCGGCGATGATGACGTCGCACAGTTCGTCGGCCACGTCCGCGCGGGTGTGGGTGGTGCCCTTGCGGGGGTTCTGGCCGGTCATCCCGATGTACGCGGCCGACGCCTCCCCCGCTTCCTCAACTACCTTCATCAGCCGCATCGCCGTCTCGTGCTCGCCGGTGCCGTTGGCGGTGTTCAGCGCGGTGACGATGCGGGCCGTGACGGGCCACAGAACAGCACTCATGAAAGTCCCTCCGGGACTGGTCAGTTGCGGTGGTCGTTGTGGGTGCGGGCGAAGATCCCGCGCGTGTGGGTGGTCGTGTTCTCCTGCGTGATCGGGCCGGTGTAGTGGTGGTGATGGGTGTCGGGGGTGGCCTCGCCCGTGCGGCGCATGAGCCGGGCAAGGGCGAGCACGAAGGCGGTGGGTGCGCCGAAGACGAGACCGCACACGAGCGGGTCGGCGAACTGGGAGACGTACATGAGCACGGCGGCCGTGCCGCCGACCATGGTGGTGGCGGTGGCTCCGGCGAGCATGAGGACGCTCGCGTCGGTGGCGCCCTGGCTCATCGGGGGCCGCCCCGGCTGCGCGACAGGCGGGGCGTCGCCCCGGGCGGGGACGGGGGTGGTGTCGCGGTAGGCGGTGGGCTGGTAGGCGTCGGCGATGATCCGGCGAGCCTCGCTCGCCGCTTCCGCGTCGGTCATGCCGACGTCGGGCCTGGTCCGGCGGGGGGTGGTCTCGGGGTGCATGCGGGGTCCCTTCTAGTGGCCGATGCCGGGGAGGGCGTCGGTCACGGCGGTGACGAGATGATCGACGGTGTCGGCGGCGCCGGTGCGTGCGAGGTAGAAGCCGAAGAGCGCGACGACGACGGCCGCGCCGGCGCCCACCGCGCGGAAGCGCAGCAGCAGCGCGGCCACCACGGCGAGCAGCAGTACGAGCGGGATGGTGAGGACCACGGGGCCTCCAAAGTCAGCGGGTGCCGGCGCGGTAGGTGCGCGCGGCGCGGTTGTAGATCCAGCGGCCGACGCGTATGCGCTTGCCGGTGGCGTCGCAGCGGCGGCAGTCCTTGCCGCGCTTGGCATGTCCCTTGCGGTTGGTCTTGAGGGCGTGGCCCATGCCGGCGCACTTGCGGCAGTCGCCGAACGGGCTGAGCCAGCACTTGGCGCTGTAACACAAAGTGATGACGAGTAGGCAGGCGGATGCGAGCAGGGGAAGGCTCATCAGGGGCCTCTCAGGCAGGTTTTGAGGGTTTCCGCAGGTGGACCGCTATCTGCTAGCGACCTGATCAGGCGCGGTTTGGGTCGCTAGCAGGGTCGCTTGCGCAAGCGACGGGCGGTGCTTGCGCAAGCGACCCCGGAGACCTATCCGGCGTCGCGCTTTTCGTTGCGCTGAGTAATCGCGGCGGCGAGGTCGTCGCGCTTGATGCCGCGCTTGTTGACCGTCTTGCCGTCGATGCGTCGGCTGATCTGGTCGGTGCCGACGCCGAACGGCTTGAGTGCTGCGGTGAGCGCTTCGGCCTTGGGCTTGGCGTCCAGTTCGGCCCACGGGCCGTAGACGTCGGGGCGCAGGTCGGCGAGGCGGTCGACGATGGTCTCCGACCACACCTTGACCTCGCCCTTGCCCAGCACCTGCGCGACGTCGTCCAGGACCGTCGCGGACACCTCCGGTGCCGGAGCCTCGCCGGCCGCGTCGCCGGAGAGCGTGCCCTCGGCCTCCCGCAGCGCAGCCGCGCGGGTCAGGACGCGTTCGGCATCGCGGCCGTCGGCGAGGTAGGTGCGCACGATCCCGGAGTCGTCCGACATGCCCTTGAGCAGACCCACACCCTTGTGGGACTTGAGCAGCTTCGACGCGTCCAGACCCTCCGAGTACGAACCGGCGCCAAGGATGGTGTCCGACACCTGGTAGGCGCCGACCCGCAGCGCGAACCGCGCCTGGTGCTGGTCACGCAGCTCGGAGGGGCAGGCCTTGTCGTCCGGCTTCTGCGTGGACGTCATCACACTCACGCCGACTGCCGGAGCAACCCGGGCGAGGTAGACGAGCAGGGACAGGATCTCCTTGCCGTGCTCGGGGTGCTGCAAGTACTCCTGCACCTCATCCACCACGAACAGCGTCAGGGGCATGTTCAGCTTCTTGTCCCGGCTGATCTCCGGGGTCAGCTTGCCCTCGGGGCAGACATGCAGCGGCAGTTCGGACAGCCGGTGGTAGCGGTCCTCGACATCCGCCTTCAACTCCCGCAGCGACGTCAGCAGATGCGCCACCGGGTCGATGCCGTTCTTCGGCACGATGCCGAACCCGATGCGGTGCGCGACCAGCGCGAACTTGCGCCAGTCCGGCGACGCCTTCCCGTCGAACACGTACAGGCGCACGTACGGGTCCAACGCGGCAGCGAGCGCGATCGTCCGGGCAGAGAACGTCTTCCCCTGCCGCGGGACCGCGCCGACCAGCAGGGACAGCCACAGCATGGTGGCCATGACCGCGTTGCCGCGCTCGTCGACACCCCACGGGAACGGCTTCCAGAAGTCCACCCGAGTCGCCCCCAGCAACGGCGACTTGCCGGACGGAACGGCGAGCGGGTCACGATCGGCGATCCAGTACGACACCCGACGCTCACTCGTCTCGTCCTTGTCCAGGAAAAGCTGAGTGGCGGCGATGTCCATGCCCGACGCGAGCTTGGTGTGCGCGTTGAGCGCGTCCTTGAAGGACTTGCCGAACGGCAGGTCAACGACCACACGCCACCCGTCGCCGTCACGGCCGATCGGCCGCGGGAAGGCGATGTTCTGGTCCTTGCTGGTCAGCCCGGACACCTCATGCGCACGGATGACGATGTCCGAGGACAACTTGCGCTTGCGGAACGTCACCTTGGCCAGATCGATCAGCGGCCGATCGGCCGGCGCCCCGACCACACCCAACGTCGTCATCAGCGCGGCCACGGCGAGCAGCAGCAGCCAGGACGGCGCCATGACGAACAGAGTCAGGGTGGCGGCGAGGCCGACGATCCCGGCGAGCGTGGCCACGATCCCGCGCAGGCGGACGCGGTCGTTGCGCTGCCGCGAGAGCTTCAAGTACTCGGCAGCGTCCTCGTTGGCCACGGAGTTCAGGCGCAGCGACTTGCCTTCCGCGTCGAACACCCACCGGCCGACCGTGGTCGACCAGCGCCACGCCCCGCGCGGCGAGTACCACAGCACCTTCGGGGTGTAGATGCACGGCAGGCGTACGGCGTGGTAGCCGATCACAGCCGAGTAGTGGCGAACGGCCCACTTGCGTACGGCCGTTCGCTGGTCGGGCAGCTTCACCCAGTCCGGCAGCACCGGCATACGGGCCTTGTCCCTGGCCTCCATCCATTCCGCGACCGAGGGCGGGTAGACCTCGCGCGGCGGGTCGACCGGCGCCCCCTCGCTCAGGCCGTCGGCCTCCGGGTCGTCGGTGTCGGGGAGTTCGGCCTCCCACTCGCCCGGCTTCACGTCCGCCTCGGCAGGGGTGGTGGGCGGGGTGGGGTTCTTCTTCAGCGGGAACGGCAGCACGTCGGCCGTCGGCTGTTCGGTGCCCTCCGGGTCCCCGGCGGGCGTGAAGGTGGTGGTCTCGGTCACGATGTACGTACTCCTTCGGGAGTCGAAGGGTCCGGCCGGCTTGCTGTGGAAGGTCGGGCGGCCGGACCCGGGATTTGGGGTGTTTCAGGCCGCGCGCTGTTCTTCGGGATAGGCGCAGGTCACGCAGGTTCCGAGCGAGCTGGGGATGACGTATCCGGCGTCCTGCCGGCACTGCGGGCAGGTGCGGCGTGCGCACATCGCCTTGGCGAGCGCGGCGCGCTTGGCCGGCGTCATGGGCCGTACCGGCTTGGCGCGGTCGACGCGGTAGAGATAGGCGACCAGCGGGCCGCGCCGGTAGCGCGGCCGTAAGACCTGCGCCGCGATCGGCTGGCCACCCGGCCGTAAGCCCCGGGCACGGAGCTGACGGCGGGTCGCGAGGCCGTCGGGGGCGTACCGCCACGGGTAGGTGGGGACGCCGAAGCGGGCGCCGTTCGGGTCGAAGCACTTGCCGAACGACCCGGCCATCAGGCCACCCGCTTCCAGGCGGCCCGGAGGCGGACCTCGGATGCGGAGTGGCCGGCCGCGCGGAAGCGGATCGCCATCTCGCGGTACGACAGGGCGGGCGTCTCGCTGGTGCGGATCTCGTCGACCAGGCCGTCAAGGTCCGCGTCCGTAAGGGCGGGAGATGCCCACCCGAGAGCGGGTACGGGCTCGGAGCGTCCCCAGACGGGGAGTTCCCAGGTAGGCGTGACGCCGGGTGTGACGGGTCGCGTCACGCTGGTCAGGGCCCTGCCGGTGTCCTCGCCCTGCCGTGCGGTCTCCAGCGTCGACCAAGCGCGCGACAGACTCTGAGCGGTCCTGGCCTGCACCCGTGCGACGCTCGCCCCGGCAGCCGTCACGGCCGTCAACCGGGTTGCCTCCGTGGCGGCTTCGGCCCGCAGGCGGGCGCGGGCCACGGCGGCTTCGTCGCGCGCTTCCTGCTGAATACCCCGGATCGCGTCCAGCGCGGTCGGGGTGAGCGCGGTCCGCTCCCACATCCCGTGGACCAGCCATAGGGCCTTCGCTGCGATCGGCAGCCACGCCACCGCCAGCCACGCCCCGGAGGACGCCTCTGCGGTGAGCGCGTGGGCGATAAGGACGCCGGCCGCGATGGCACCGAAGCACCAGCCGACCCCGGTCACCGTGCGGGAGTGGTCGCCCTGCGCGGCCAGGCGCCGTTCGTAGGCGAGGGTTGCCAGCCAGCCGCCGTCGATGCCGAGTCCGACGATCAGGGCGACGGGCCACGGCATCGCGCTGCCGAGCCACATCGTGACGACGGCGAGCGTGAGGACCATGGACACGGCCGTCATGGCGACGGCGGGCAGGACGGTCTTGGCGTTCTTGGTCCTCATGCCGCCTCCTCGCGGTCCGGGGTGTGGGTGCCGGGCCGTCCGGTGCGGCGGCCTGCGGTCGTGGTGCAGTCGGGCGTGGCGGCGGCAGGGTCGTACCAGCCGCCGCCGGCGCGTTTGGCCGTGTACATGGCCTCATCCGCGAGCCGCATCAGCAGCGACAACGCCACCGGACCCCCTTGAGGGGCGTCGGGGAGGAGGTCGCTGGTGAGCGAGGCACCGATAGAGACACCGACCGACAGGTCGGTGCCCTCGAAACGGAACGGGGCGGTGATCGCGTCGTGCAGCGCGTCCAGCAGCAACGACAGGGCGTGCGCACGAGGCAGCGGGATGGCCGCGATGAACTCGTCTCCCCCGAGCCGTCCTACGACCGCGCCGGGGTAGGCGGCCACGGCGTCGTTCAGGCTCGCGGCGGTGTTGCGGATCGCCGCGTCCCCCGCGGCGTGGCCGGCCGTGTCGTTGAGGGCCTTGAAGCCGTCCAGGTCGACCATGACCACGGCCGTGTGCATCTGACGGCCCAGAATCCGCAGGGCCCCCCGCTCGAACGCGGCACGAGTCCACAGACCCGACAGAGCGTCGCGGCGGGCCGCCATCAGACGACGGCCCATCAGGAGTCCGTGGACGCCCCATCCGCAGGCCAGCGGGCCCGCCGCCGAAAACGTCGTCAGCAGAGCGCTCATGCCGCACCCCCGTCGAAGGAAGGGTTGGCCAGACCGGTCTGCGCGGCGATCTCGTCGCCGGTCAGCACGGTCCGTTCGTCCATGACGTGCGCCACGGTGCGGATCTCGCGCCACAGGTGACCGACCTTGCGGCGGGCCATGCCCTGCACCATCCCCCAGGACTTGCCACCCTCCGGAACGCACGTGCGACCGAGGCGATAGCCGAACTGGCGCAGGACATCGATGGCCAGCTCACGGTCATGAGCGGCAGCACACGCAGCAGCGCGCTCCGGCGTCCACAGGCCGTAGGCCATCAGGTAGGCGACGTGGGCAAGTTCACCGGCCGCACACTGCGCGGCGTAGTGCCACGGCGGGGTGTCCTGCGTCTGGTGCGCGGTGTTGCCGGTCACGGCCCACTGGCCAGGCTCCGGCTCCCAAGCGATGACCTCGGACGTAATGACGTGCATGCCGTACGTCATGGACAACACGGCGTGCCCAGCCTCGTGAAAGGCCATACCCAACCGGGCCTGCCTGTAGGTCAGCGGCATGTTCAGGAACGGCCGCGGCTTGCCGGTGTGGTCGGACAGCGCCTCGGGGGCAGGGTTCATGGTGGTCATGCCGCGACCCCCTTGCGTGCCGTGCGACAGCGAGCGGGGCGGACCAGGGGGACGACGTCGAACAGGTCCGGGTTGTCCTCGATGACCTGCGCGGCGATGCGGACCAGGTCGTCAGGGAAGTTCGGGTTGTCGGCGAGGATGTCGCGCGCCGCGTCCTCACGGGCCGCGCGCTCTTCGTCCGACTCGCCGTTGACCCCGAGCCACAGCTCAACCGGGGTACCGAGCGCGAGTTCCGTGAAGTCCTCGGCAGAGATGGCCTGTTGGCGATCGATATACGCACGCAAAGTGCTCTCCTGAGTCGAAGGAACAGAGAGAACCGCGGCGGCGGGCGACCTTGCTGGGGAGTCCCACCGCCGGGTTGGACAGCCGGAGCCGCCCCGCCCAAACATGCGATACATGCTTGAACATGTCTCTCACAGTGGCGCGCCCGGTTACGGCTGTCAAGTCCTTCGCTGTTTTCGGGTCGCCCTGCGACGTGACATCAGGTTGCCGCTCCAAGGCGGGACGAAGTCACCACGCCGCTGGACGACTTGGGACGTCCTCGCTAGCGTTCAGGAAGTCATGCACGTCCCTGGACGTCCCCAGGAGTTGGAATGGCGAACGAACGCCTACGGTCGGCGATGCTGACGCACGGCATCACGGTCGACGTCATGGCGACCCACGTGGGAGTGGACCCCAAGACCGTCGAGCGCTGGATCACACAGGATCGCGCCCCGTACCGTCGCCACCGCCTCACCATCGCCGCGTTCCTACACGAAGACGAGACGTACCTCTGGCCAAACGGACTTCCCGACGGCCAACGGCAGGACGCGTCCGACGCTGAGGTCTTGAAGGTCTACCCGCACCGCTCCTACGTTCCGCCGGAACTCTGGTTGCAGCTCTTCGGCCGGGCAACGCGAGAGATCGGCGTGCTCGTTCACGCCGGCGTCTTCCTGGCGGAGAACCCGCGATGGCCACAACTACTGCGACAGAAAACGTCGTCCGGTGTGCGGGCCCGGATTCTGCTAGGCGATCCCCAGAGTCCAGAGATCCAGCGGCGCGGGGAAGAAGAGGAGATCGGCGAAGGCGTCGCGTACAAGGTGCGCGAGGTCATGAAGCTCTACCGCCCGCTGTACTCAGTCCCGGGCATCGAGTTCCGGATGCACAGGTCGACTCTCCACAACTCCCTCTACCGCTCCGATGACGAGTGGCTGGTCAACACACAGGTGTACGGCGTGAGCGCCCCCATGGCCCCGGTGCTCCACCTCCGCCGTGTCGCCGGAGCCGAACTGGTCTCGACATACCAACAGAGCTTCGAGAAAGTGTGGTCAGAAGCCGCCCCCATAGAAGGGTCCTCATGAGCAGCCGCACCGACTACTTCAACGATCCCGCCGCACCGAAGGCCAACAGCATCGTGCCTGCCGTGACCGCGTTCGTCGTGAACAACGAGGGCGCAGTACTCATGGAGCAGCGTTCGGACAATGGCCGCTGGGGCATGCCGGGAGGTGTTCAGGAAGTCGGGGAGGACATCGCCGGTACGGTCGTTCGGGAAGTTCTGGAAGAGACGGGTATTCACGTCGAAGTGGTCGGCTTGGTTGGGATTTTCACCGACCCTGGACACGTCATCGCCTTCGCGGACGGGGAAGTGCGTCAGGAGTTCTCACTCTGTTTCCGGGCCCAGCCAATCGGCGGCAAGATCAAGGTCAGCTCGGAATCTTTCGCTGTGCGCTGGATTTCCAAAACTGAGCTGGACTCTCTCAACATCTCGCCAACCACGCGGCGACGCCTTGACGAGGGATTCCGTAACGCCAAGGTCCCCGTGATCAGTTGAGCTTCGCCACCATCGACTCAGCATGACGCCGCCGCACCCGGGCCACCCTCGCCATGAGTTCGGGCCGGGCTGCGGATACTGCCCGGAAGACGACATGTTCCGGGCCGTATCGCTCCAGGACTTCGGAGAGCCGTTCATCAGGGTCCACCAGATCCCCGACCGGACTACTGGTCAGGTCGCAGTAAGTGATGGCATCTACCAACTCGGGGTCAGTGAGTTCAAACTCGCCAAGCGCATCAGCCAACCCAAGTTCGGACGCCTCCCACGAAGAGGACGTATGGAAGGCCACGATGCTGCACAACCGCGGGTCGGCCCCAACGACATCGCGCAGGTACCGGGCCCCGTCAATCATGTGCTGTCCGGTGTCAACGGCAGCTTCGGCATACCCGATGTCGTGCGCGATGGCAGCGGCGGCCAACAGTTCGGCGTCTTCACCCAGAGTCGGTGCCAGAGTCAGTGCCTGGAAGTAGACCCGCTGGGAGTGGGCCCACCTCTGCGGCAGGGGTTCAGCCAACAGCGACTTAGCAAGGTCATGGGCCCACTTGGCCAATTGCATTTTCCAGCCTCCGTGGCAATTGGGAGTTCAGGAAGAAGAGCTGACGAACCGACCAACTCCGTGTCGCGCTTCGACATGGCCGGCAGTCTCCAGCTCACGCACGGCGCGGCGAACGGTGCCGCGAGACACCCCGTACTTCTCAACGAGGGCCGCTTCGCTCGGAAGACGCGTACCGGCAGGCAACTTGCCCTTCCGGATCTGCTTCAACAAGTCCGCCATGATCTGTTCGTACGGCGCGGTCCCAGCGTCCCCAGCAACCTTGCGGCCAACGCCCGCGACAGTCTTGACATCCCCCGACTCTTCGAGGCTACGCAAGGCACGCCGAACCGTCGTACGCGCCACCCCGAACTCGCGCCCGATGTCGGCCTCGGACGGCAACCCATCCGGGTAGGACCCGGCGGCGATCCGCTCGCGCAACGCCTGAGAGATCACCTGATACGTCCCGCGTGGGTTGGGGCTCGGCACGCATTCCTCCTTCGGACACTGTCGCGTTCCAGCTTCCCACGCCCACCCGAAGAGATGGAGTGTCCAACCTGTCCGGCTGTCCGGTTGGGGACCTCACCTGCGCAAACACCCCGGACAGCTCATATTGCAGGTGTCCGGGCTGTCCGGTTACCGAGGCTGTAACCCCCGGGGGTTACAGCCTCGGCGTAGCCGCCCCTTGAGAGGTCGCAGGCACCGAAGGTGCCTTCCTCTTAATCCCGAACGAGAACCCCATCGATCGCCCATCCATCGATAACGCCTACGGTCGACATCAGCCCAGATGCAATATCCGATTTCGCCGCGGGGTCCCGGAGAGCCGCTCTAACCATCGCCAGCAGTTGCACTCCGGACACGAGGCAATGATTCCTATCCCTAACATATTTCAGCATTTGATCAGGGAAGTCGACCTCCCCCCTTTCATCAGGCTTCCTCTCTCGCCAAGTATTCGCCACCAAAATAGGCTTCGGCTGGCCCTCTCCAGCAGAAATCTCCTCAGAAACCCACTTCTCCAACTGCGAAGCATTCTTCTCGGCGGCACTCTTGGCGAGGCCTTTAACCTCGACTACTGCCACTTTCCCACCGTAAGAGACTCGAAGGTCGGCGCGACCTTCTACCGCGTCCATGATGTCGAACCCGAACAGCTCAAAGGCTCGCCTGACCTGCCCCTCCAAGGAACTCCCTTGACCATAGACAAGAACCTTCCACAGATCATCTTCTGCTTGCTCAGCCTTGACATCGTCAATTTTACCGAGGATGCGCCCTAGGTTCGCCTCTAGTTCGGCAAGACGAGAACTACGGTCGGCCGCTTCCGGAAAGGAATACTCATCAGCCCAGTCGGGTTTTTGTTCCGACTTTGGAGCAATTACACCCGTCACCCAGTTGATGAGCTTCTGGGGCGCATCAATCCAGTTCTCGGTCACTGCGACAGGAAGCCTATAGCCATCTTCGTCAACACTCACGCACCAAGGCTCCGGAAGAACAAAATGCCAGCCCCCACCAGGATTCTCCTGGGCCGATCCAACAACCTTGTCCGTACCCTTGATATAGAACATCGGATCACCGGGGTATTTCCGCAGCACTCCTCGATAGACGAGCCACCCCTCAGCCTCTCGCCAAAGCGAGGGCGCGTGACGACCGTGCGGCTGCAGCTTCGACCCCTTACCTGGATCCAATCCCAGAGCGAACGGAAGGGCATCGCGCAACTCAATAATCGTTTTCCGCGTACCCGCCATCGGATTCCCAGGCGACTTTTGCCCTGTGTCGATCCGAATAGCATCATTCATCGCGGGGAAAACAATCAAGCTACGGCCAAGCTTGGCCAGCTCCTCGAACTCCGCCTTACGTCGATTACGCGCCGTCACAAGCACCGACGCCTCACCGATCGAGAGGTAAGGCCGCTGCCCCGGGCTAAACCTCATAAATGTTTGCGAAATGTCCCAAATCACAAGGTCATAGTCGAAACATGACTCAGATGACTCAAATGCGACATTTTGTGCATTTTCTACACTAAAGAGACAATCGAGGAGCATGATGCGCATTACCAAATCATGGCATGCGCCTGGGCTCCGCCACATCGCTTTAGGGCACCTCTCGCGCTTCTCCAGTAAGGACACAGGAACGAGAGAGTCAGGCTGGCACCTGCCCCTGATAGCTCAGGCGATCCCACCCCAGCCAGTCGAGCGCGTGAGTAGTGCGTGAGCCACGACTCCATAAGAGCCCGGGCGGGCTACTACGCAGGTCAGAGACACTTTCACCCAAGCCATGCGCGTTCTCTCCGGAGCCACGTCGCACTCCTCGGCGAGGGCCACTTCTGAAGAAAGGGGCCGCTCCGCAGGCAGCGCTCCCGACTCAATCCGCTGTTTGAGGGCGTCTACAACCCCATTTCGAGGCTGTCGCTGGCCGGCCCATTTAGCCCCTTCTCGTGGAACGCGAGCGCAGAGCGCACTACGGTGCCCAAGGTTACGCCTGCAGGCAGCACCGACGACGGGACGAACGCACACCATCACTGACTGCCCATCCTCCGAGTGTCCCAGCTGTCCGACTGTCCGGTTGAGGCTGTCACCTGTACAAACAGCCCGGACCGCTCACGGTGTGGGTGTCCGGGGTGTACGGCAATAGACGGCTGCCCCCTAGGTGTTGCAGCCTGTCGGCGAAGCCGACCTCTCGTTGGGCGTAGGAGCCGGAGGCGACTTTCGATCTGACCTGCCCGTGAGTGGGTCACGTAGAGCGTGACAACTGGCGCGTGCACGGACGAACGCCCGCGGACACTGCCCACCGTTTCCCCAGTTTGGACGGCAAGCGCCTGCTCTCATCGCCGCAGAACTTCCCTCACCCCACCAAGGCGGCTCGCTCCTCACCGAGCACAGGCCCAACCAGCGCTACAGAGTCCTTTCGAGATTACCTGTCACGCCATCGAGACCACCACAGCTGGTTTGACTTTTCCCCGAGGTGAACCATGTGCAACCGACCTGCGTAGGAAGCTAGTCCTGGTGTCGTCTTGCTCCTCTGGCCTGATATTTGTTCCTGTGTCCAGCTGTCCAACTCTGGAACGTAGATGGCATGCCACAATCTCGTAGATGAGTCGCCAATATGGACCATATGCAGTCGCCCATTAAAAACCGCAAGAGCCGGAGATGCCTTACTTTTTTGGCCGCCAACTCTTTTTTCAGACCACTCTATCGACAATTCCCCTTTATCTACAATGGAGATTTCTCCTTTACTGTGCCAAATCTGATTGGATTTCCTCCCCAGGTGCACCAGATGCAATGTATTTTCCATGATGGCGATCGCCGGGCGCGCCTTACTTGCAAATAGACCATGTTCGGAATTTCCTGGAATCTCCTGGGACTCCAACTGGTCTTTGCGAAGTAACGTGTGGACAATATCCCGACGCTTATTCCGGTAGAATATATGAAACATCCCATCAGAAAATGCCATCGCGGGCCAAATATGTGCAGCCAGGCTCCAGCCTTGTGCATTCTTTGGCTCAGGATCATCCTCATTGAACACCCAGCCGGGTTCGACAGAAGCCCTGAATATCCTCCCCGAGCCAGAATCGGGAAATACCATTAGACCGCGCGCCATAGTAGGCGCCTGTTCGGCACGCAAGGTCAGAACCTCACGGTCAGAGTTCCACTCCCCCGATTCCCGAATAGACGACCACCAGATGCGGCTCGATTTATCACCCAGGTGAACCATTACCAGCCCCCAAGATGTAGAGCCATCGAGGGCAGGTTGCGATTTGCTCTTTTTGGGCCGCTCGCCATGGTCGTCGATAAGCCTTACATTTTCCGTCCAGGGCATAGTTCCTCCAGGGCTTACACTCATCAACATCGCGACCCGAGCCACAAGGAATTGTCAATAAGCCCTGCGAGTATCCCCCTGGCCTTCGATTAGGTCAAGCCTCACTACCACGCGAAGCATCGGCAGGAATATCATTCACATATTTTACCGGTATGGACGTGACGTGGGTTGTCGCTAGATGGCCACCGTGGCGAGTGTTTCCACATTTTGTTATCTCCAACTGACGACGCGCAGTGAACCGACCGCCTCACCCCAACTGGGCAGGCACAAGCGCCCGGCCGGTTGCCACCGTGTCATTCACCGCCGTTCGCAGAGGTTCAAACGAGACCAAAAGCCCACTCCTGCACACCGACCAGCCGCCCCCCCCCTGAGCGCAGCCCAACGACCCTCAACCCAATTGGAAAGCATGCACTTGGCTGGGCTTGCAGCGGGCGTTGGCGTACGGCCTGCGCTAGCACTGCGGCTAGACCGAGCGGTGGGCGAACTCCTAATGCGGCGGCAAGACGGCATCGGCGCTGACAGCAGCGACTGCAACTCTGACCACACACTTGGCGATCGGCCGACCCGGCGACCCAGGCGGCTAGTGCGACATAGCTCCCACCAACACAGTGTGTGTCCCCATGGCACATCGGATTGACTCCCGCGCAGGTCAGACATAGTGAGAGGCTCGATCGGCACAATCACTCCGGAGGTGTCCGGGCTGTCCGGCTGTCCGGTTAAGTCCCTCACCTGCACAAACAGCCCGGACACCTCAAAGTCTCGCTGTCCGGGCTGTCCGGTTACAGAGAGGCTGTAACACCCCGGGGTGTTACAGCCTGCCGACGAAGCCGACCTCTCAACGGGCGCAGGAGCCGGAGGCGACTTCCGACTTCGCACTATCTGCGATACAGGAGGGCACCACACGCTTCCGAGGATCAAGGAACCTGCTGGTCAGGGCCGATTCGCAAGCCGAACGCTGATTGTGCTCCGGAGCCGTGTGCGCAGGTTCGAATCCTGCCGGGGGCACCTGTTATGAGGTGCCTAAAGACCCCGCCATCAGCGCTTCAGCTGAAGACGGGGTCTTCGCGTACGTGCAGGCGGGTGTCGATGAAGGCCGCCGATCTTCAGTGACCGCACTGCAACGGCATGTTGATCTCGAAAAGTCTCCTGGCAGGTCAGCCGGGGTTCTGCGTATCCCTGCGCCTGGTCGCGCGGATCCGCACGTGCTGTGCCTCGACCGGTTCATAGTGACGACAGCCGGTGTGATCGAGGGCGCCTCGATCTCCCTTCAGACGAAGATGTGACAGGGCATCATTCGACGAGTCCATGGCGAGGCGGAGATGAAGGACAGCGAGTCTGAGCGTGAGGCCGATGGCTCTTTGCCGACGACGCAGGAGGTTCGCGAAGCCTGGGCCGCGGAGGCGTACTCCGTCCTCGTGGGTGTGGCGCGCAGCTATCACGCCGTCATCACTTACAAGGAGTTGGCTGAGGAGATCCAGAGCGGGACGGGATTCCGTACCAGAGTTCGCTTGCATCACTGGATCGGCTCCACACTCGGCAAAGTGGTCCGTGAAGCGCATCGTCGTGGCGATCCGCCACTGACCGCGCTGGTGGTTCACAGCGACGACGGCATGGTGGGCAACGGCTACAAGGAAGTGCTCGAAGTCGCTGGAGAACCGCCGGTGGAGGACGTGTTGGAGCGTGAGCAGCATGCCGCCGATGCCCGACTCGCTTGTTATCGGCACTTCGGGGCGACCCTGCCACCCGACGGTGGCGTGCCCGCGCTCGCTCCCAGACATCAGGCAGCCGTCGAGCGCCGGCGCGAGCGCGTCGAAAAGCCTCCGCGGATCTGTGGCAGTTGCTTCGTCCAGCTCCCCTCGACGGGCGTTTGCGACTCGTGTGGTTAGCCGTCGTAGAGCAGCATCCAGAGCCGTACGGCTAAGCCCTGGGCTTCTCGCAGTCCGAAGATTCTGTCCGCCCCGGCCTGTCGACCTGCCGACCTGTTGCCCGGGTCGCCGACCCCAACAAGCCGGCCGGCCAGTCCACTTGGTTCTGAAGGCTTCGCTGCTTGTCCGCCCGATACAGCTTGATGGCCTTGTTCACGAACAGGTGGACGTAGCCGCAGCGCCAGCAGATCAGGCCGGGTGGCGTTCTCGTCGGCCCAGGCCAGTTTCATGAATTCCGTGCCGGCGCTGTTGAGGAGGGTGCCCCGGTCGCGGAACAAGTCTCCTTGGCAGACCTGGCACTTGAGCCAGATGTCGCCCAGTGCTGTGCGTACCGGTTTCTTCGCCGTCGGTTGAACGTCCCCGTCCCTGCCGTGTGGTCGGGACGAGGTTGCCCACGCGTGGCCCCGGTGCGGGCGGTGGAGCAGCGGCCGGGGTGAGGGTGGGGGTGCGAGGCGGCAACTCTTGGGCCGTTGGGCCGACTTGGTGATGGTCGGTCGCGATTTGCCGAGCCGAGCTGACCGCGTTCGGCGGTCATCGGCCGTGTTCGTCGTTGGTCGGCGCAGACGCGAGCGGCGCGCCGCCCCTGGATGGGGAAGCGCGCCGCAGGTCTCATGTCACCTCATGGCGTCACGGGGTCATGGCGTCATGACGTCGTAGTGCAGGTGATCAGTGGTGGCCCCCACCGCCACCGTGACCGCCGCCGTTGTGACCGCCGCCTCCGTTGTGGCCGCCGCCGCCGTGGCCGCCGCCCTGGCGGCCCCAGGACTTGTCGTCCACGAGGCGGCGGTGGTCGTTGCGGAGGGTGGCGGTGTCGGAGCGGTTGTCCCAGGCGTAGTCGCGGCGGTCCTGGTAGACGTCGTGGGCGTTGTCGCGGCCCTTTCCGGTGTGGACGCGGACGGTGGCGTGGCCGTCGAGGCGGTAGTGGCGGAAGGTGTAGGTCTTGCCGTCCTTGCCCGACAGCTTCCAGCCGTCGAGGTTGACGCTGCGGCGGTCGTGGTTGGTGATCTCCACCCACTCGTTGTTCAGGGAACGGGCGGAGCGGTCGTCCGGACCCGGAGAGTCGGCTTGTACGCGGGTGATCTCCACGCTCGGCCGGGCCGCGTGGTCGGCCGCGGTCGCCGGCAGTGCCGCCGCGCCGACGAGAGCGCCGGCGGCCAGAGCGGCTGCGGCCAGACGACGGACGGACACGGAAGGTGAAGAGGTCACGGGTTCCCCCAGCATGGTGCGGGCACTTCCCTGGATACGGCTACGGCCGGACCCCGGGCTGTGCGGTGTGCGGGTGGCGGCCTGTTGGCCGCACACCCACACCTTCTCCACCGGACGGACGGGATATGAGCGATACGTGAATCGTGTTACGAGTCGGTCGTATTTCCGTGACTGTCGGCTGTACCGTCCATTTATGTGCGTGATGCACCAGGTTGACGCCTTGGCGAGCGGACGGGCCTTGTGGGTACTGGACCGACCTCCGCGATCGCCAGGGTGCGCCACCCCAGGCCCGTCGGGAGCGTCACCCGAAAGTGGGTAACGGCGGGCCTCCCACCTGCGCATTGTTACTGGTAGTAACAGTTCTTCGCCGTTCCTGATGCCGGGTCACCGAAGACGGTGTTGGCGCACGGGGTGCCGCCCGTGAAACTGCCGTAGAAGTACTGGCCGCCCGCCCCGTACGCCACCTCGTGCGTGCCGGAGAAGGAGCAGGCGCCGTTCTCCGCCGCGCATGTCGTCCAGGTCGCGAACGTCGGGGGTGGCGATACGACGTAGCAACTCTTCGCCGTGCCCGAGATCGGGTCGCCGAAGACCGCGTTGGTGCACGGGGTGCCGGCCGGCAGCGTGGCGTAGCGGTACGAACCGGCGGCGCCGTACGCGACCGTCATCACGCCGGAGAACGAGCAGGTGCTGTTCTCGGACGCGCACTGCGACCAGATGTCTGTCGCGGGGGGTGCCGCCTCCGCGTAGCAGGACTTCACCACTCCGGATGCCGGGTCGCCGAATACGGCCGTGGTGCAGGGAGTTGAGCCGGTGGCTGTCGTGTAGTTGAAGCGGCCGTTCGCGCCGAAGGCCACCGCCGATGTGCCGTTGAGCGCGCAGGTGCCGTTCTCGCTCGCGCACTGGGGCCAAGTGCCGGGCAGGGCTTGAGTGGTGGAGCCTGTGGTGTTTCCCGTTGTGGTGTACGCCGCCACGTAGTCGACGCTCAGTGTGCCCCCTGACGATGTCGAGGCCGTCGGAGTCGTGCAGCCGCAGGTCGCGTCGGGGAACGTGCCGCCCATCGCCAGGTCCAGGATGATCGACTGGTTGTGGTCGAAGGCTGCCTGCCAGGTGGCCGTGCCTACTTGGGCCTCGGTGACCGAGTAGTAGGCGCTGCCGTCCAGGTAGAACGTGATCGTCTCCGCCGATGTGTTGGTGCGGTCGAGGATCATCGCGTAGGCGTGGAAGCCGCTCTGGCAGCCGGAGCAGGCGCGCAGGCCGCTGCTGATTCCGGTGCCCTCGTTGCAGGGGCCACCCGGGGAGGTGCCGCAGTGGATGGTGCCGGCCACGTCGGAGAGGGCGTTGACGTCCTCCATGACGTCGATCTCGCCGTTCTCCGGCCACTGGCCGGGGCCCAGCATCCAGAAGGCGGGCCAGTAGCCCAACCCGCTTGTCGGGCTGGGCTGTTGGATGGACGCGGTGACCTCCAGCTTGCCGCCGGCCGGTGCGCCCACGTTCGCGGTCGGGGTCTGGATCCTGCCCGAGGTCCACGAACTGCCGGAGCCCAGCGCGGTGATGTCCAGGTTGGCGTTGCCGTCGAGGTGGGTGTTGGCCGTCGAGTCGGTCATCGTCTCGATCTCGCCGGTTCCGAAGCTGGAACCCGGGCCGGTGTCGAACTTCCAGTTGGCCGACGAAGGGGCCGATCCCGCCGGGCCGTTGAAGTCGTCGGTGAAGACGGTGGACCAGCCGGAGGGGGCTCCGGGGGCGGCAGCCGTCGCGGGCTGGGTGGTCGTGGCGCCGTAGAGCAGGGCGACCATCGGGGCCAGGGTCGCCAGCCAGACAAGGCGTCTCGACCGCGGCCCGCGTCCGGTGGTGCGGGTGTCCTTCGATCCGAACTTCCATCTGAGCTTCGATCTGAACATCGTCCGGCCTCCCATGTGAGGATCTGGCGGAACGTGCGGTACGTGCGGAACCCGGCGGCCGGTGGATTGAAACGTTCAATCCACCGGCCGACCGAGCGGAAGCGGCATGGGCATGGGCATGGGCATGGGCATCAGACGTGCGGCTACTGCACGTAACAGGACTTCGCCGTGCCCGACACCGGATCGCCGAAGACCGCGTTGCCGCACCCGGTGGACCCGGTGACCGACCGGTACACGTACCGTCCGGCCGCGCCGTACGCCACCTCGTGGGTGCCGGAGAAGGTGCAAGTGCCGTCTTCCGCGGCGCAGTTGGTCCACGTGGCGAAGGACGGCGGTGCGCCGATCAGGTAGCAGGACTTGGCGGTGCCCGAGGCCGGGTCGCCGAACACCGCGTTGGTGCACGCCGTACCGCCGGGCAGGGTCGCGTAGGTGAAGGAGGTGCCGGCGCCGTAGGCGACCGTCATCACGCCGGAGAAGGCGCAGGTGCCGCCCTCGGTGGCGCAGGAGGTCCAGATGTTGGTCGCGGGTGGGGCGCTCTGGCCGTAGCAGGACTTGGTGGTGCCGGAGATCGGGTCGCCGAAGACCGCGTTGGCGCAGGGCGTGGAGGCGGTCTCCGTCGCGTAGTTGAACCTGCCGCTCGCGCCGTAGGCCACGGCCGTCGTCCCGCTGACGGCGCAGGTGGCGTTCTCGCTCGCGCACTGGGCCCAAGTCCCGGGCAGGGCCTGCACAGTTGAGCCGGTTCCCCCGCCACCGCCGCTGCTGCCGGAGGTGAACGGCTGGAAGATCCGTGCGAAGTCACCGGTGTTCTGGCTGACGCCGGTGCACGTGCCGGAGGCCGAAGTCTGGCCGGGGCAGCCGCCGTTGTCGCGGTTCTGCGACCAGTACGAGACCAGCGCGATCCCTCGCGAGGCGTCGAAGGCCTCGACGCTGCGGGCGTTGTCCAGGGTGAAGATCTCGCCGGCGCTGTCGTTCTGGCCGATCATCGGGGTGTTGCCGAGCTTGGCGTACGCAGCGGACGTGGAGATGCCGAACGCGCTCGCGACCTGGTTCGCCGCGGCGTCCACGGCCGTGTTGGCGGCGTTGCCCATGTCGGTGCCCGAGGAGCCGTAGTCCATGGTCATCAGGTTGACGATGTCCGGGGTGAAGCCGTTGGAGCGGGCGTTGTCGAGGACGTTCACGCCGTCGCCCGAGAGGCCGCTGGGGAGGGCCGGGAGCGTGAACGAGACGGAGAGGGCACGGCCGTTGTTGGCGGCCCAAGTGCGCACCTGGGCAAGGGCCTTGTCGCGGCGGTCGATGCCGGACGAGTTGGTGAGGGACGCCGATTCGATGTCGAAGTCGACGTGCGAGAGGTTGAACGTGGTGATGACGTTCTCGATCTGCGCTGCCGCCGCCTCCGGGCTGGAACAGGAGTCGCCGATCTCGGTGAGCGCGGTGTCGGCGCCGTAGCCGCCGAACGAGACGGAGACGTCGCCGCCTTGGGCGCGCAGGGCGTCCATCTGCGCCTGGAGTGAGGCCTGTTCGCCGATCTGCCAGTTGCAGCCGGGGCCGTCGACGAACGCGATGGTGAAGAACTTGGTGCCGTAGTTGTTGGCCACGTCGGTGAGGGAAACGTTTCCCGACCACGTGTCCGCGAACGGCGCGAAGACATGGGCGGGCCAGGGGTTCGGGGCGGAGGCCGCCGACGCGGGTGCCGCCGCCGAGGTGAGGCCGGCCGCCGCGAGGGCTCCGGTCAGCAGGGCGGCGGAGAGAAGGGAACGGGAGCGGGAACGGGGGCGGGAGCGGGGGCGAGGGCGGGAGCGGGGGCGAGGGCGGGAGAGAGAGCGGGATCTCGATCGGGTACGCATGCGCTACCTCCATGGGGGGGAGATGGGGGGTGAATCGATTCAATCCCTGATCGATATTGGTTCAGACCAATGCGCCGTGTGGGCCCAGGGAAGCAGTGCCGACAGGGGCGAGTCAAGGCAAGGGCGGGTCAAGAGACGTGGGCGGCTGTCGCGGGTGTCGTGACGGGCACGGATTGGTTGCGGGACGGCGCCGCTCCCCCACAACTGCCTTCCACCGGCGGCACCATGACGTCCCATGGGGAGCTTGAGCGGGGGCAGCGGGCGCAGCGGTGGCCGAGATCGCTACGTCGACTTCTTGCGGGCGTGGGCGATCGTGCTGGTGGTGTTCGGGCACTGGCTGATCACCGGGTTGGTGCGCGACCCCGACGGGGCCATCAGCGCACCGGAGTTGCTCGTCACCGTGCCCTGGACCCAGTGGCTGACTCTGGGGTTCCAGATCATGCCGCTGTTCTTCCTGGCCGGCGGCCACGCGGCCGGTGGCTCCTGGGCGCGGGCCCGCAACGAGGGCCGTACGGCGACCGGTTGGGTGGGGCAGCGGGCGCTACGGCTGCTGCTGCCGGCCGGGGTGTACAGCGGGCTGGTGCTGCTCGCCGTCGCGATCTGCTCGGCGGTCGGGGTGGACCCCGGCATCCTCGCGCTCGTCGGGTGGGCGATGGCCATGCAGTTCTGGTTCCTGCCGGTGTATCTGCTGCTCAGCGCGGCAACTCCCGTTCTGCACGCGGCACATCGGCGATGGGGGCTGCGTGTGCCGGTGGTCATGGGCGCGGTGGCGCTCGTCGCCGACGCACTCGTCGTCACCGTGCACGCGCCCTTCGTCGGGCTGCTCAACTACGTGCTCGTGTGGGGCGTCGCCTACCAACTGGGCTTCTGCTGGCGGGACATGCTGCTCACCGAACGGTCCGCGCTCCCCGCCCTCATGGCCGCGGGCGGTGCGGCCGTCTTCGCCGCGCTGATCACGTTCGGGCCGTTCCCGGTGAGCCTGATCCTGGTGACCGGGCAGAGCCCCAGCAACACCAATCCCCCGTCCGCCGCCATGCTGGCCTGGGCGGTCGGCCAGGTCGGGCTGGCGCTGCTGCTCGCGCCCGTGCTGCGGCGGCTGCTGGAACGCGGGCAACTCTGGGGACTGGTACGGCCGTTGGGCGGCGCCAGCATGACGCTCTACCTGTGGCACATGCTGCCGGTGCTGATCGTCGCCGCCGCCTTCTATCTCACCGGGCTCGCCCCCGAACCGGCCTACGGGTCCGGGAGTTGGTGGGCGCTGAGGGTGCCCTGGCTGGCCGTGCTCGGGGTCGTGCTGGTGGGGGTCGTAGCGGCGCTGCGGCCGTTGGAGCGGGCGCTCCGCGTGGTCTACGAGCGGACGCGGCCCGGTGATCTCCCGCGTCGGCCTTGGGCGTTGTGGGGCGGGCTGGCGGCGAGTGTGAGTGCGCTGATCTGGTTCTCCGGGCACGGGTTCGCCTACGACGGGCGGTTCCCGGTGGTGCCCGCGTTGGGGCTGGTGGTGGGGGTCGGGCTGGTCATGGTGATGGGGCGGGACGGCTCGCGCTCTCCCGCCCCATCACCCTCCAACAGCGCTAGTGCCTACGGCACTTCGACACGTCGATCCGTACGATCTGCGGGTCGTGGTCGCTCGCCTGGTCCGCGAACTCCGCGTTGATGTGCACGACGTCGTAGTTGAACGACGTCACCGCGGGGCTGGTCAGGATGTGGTCCAGGGTCTGGGAGTTGCCGTCGTAGACGTAGGTGTAGCGCTCGGCGGCGGGGAGGGTGGTGATCAGGGGCTTGAGGACCTTGTCGGCCGTCAGGGTGGTCACCGTCTGGGAGAACTCGTAGTCGTTCAGGTCGCCGAGGACGACCGCCTTGGCGTTCCTGTCCGCCGCCAGCAGGGACTTGACGAAGGTGTTGACCTCCGCCGCCTGGGCCGCGCGCTGGGTCTCCGAGCTGCGGGCCGGGGGCTGGTAGCGGCCGTGGATCGGCTGGTCGCCGCCCTTGGAGATGAAGTGGTTGGCGATCACGAAGACCTGCTCGCCCTGGAAGGTGAACTCGCCGACCAGCGGCTTGCGGCTGTCCTCCCAGGCGGCGTTGGCCGGGTCGATCCGGCCCGGGGAGTAGGTGAGTTCGACGCCCTTGCGGGTCTTCACCACGATCGTGGCCGTGGTCGCGTCGCCGCCCTTGTGGTCGGTGAAGGAGACCCGCTTGGGGTTGAAGAGAAAGACCTGGCGGATGTTGCCGCCGGGCTCGCCGCCGTCCTGGTTGTTGGTCGGCGAGATGTAACGCCACTTGTACACCGGGCCACCGGCCGCGCGGACCGCGTCCGTGAAGCGCTTCAGGGTGCCCTCGGCCGTCACCGTGCCATCGTTCGTCGCGCCGTTGTCGTCCTGGATCTCCTCCAGGGCCACGATGTCGGGCGAGTTGAGGTTGACCGCGACGCCCTCGGCGAGCCGGTCGAACTTCTCCTGGGTGTCGAGCGCGTCCAGGTTCTCCACGTTGTACGTGGCGACCGCCAGCTCGTCCTTCTTCTGACGGCGGGTCACTTCCTGCTTCAGGCCCTTGTCGACGAGCGTGCCGAGCTGGGTGGCCTGGACGTTGTAGCCGCCGTAGGTGGAGTAGTCGAGGGGACCGGTGGTCGTACCTGACAGTTCGTCACCGACGTTGGCCGCGGGGAAGGTTGAGGCCGTGTCGAGCGACATGACCTCGATACGGCCGGTGTTGGGCTGGTCGTAGGAGGAGTACAGGGTGCCGCCGCGGGCGGTGGCGTTCTCGTCCGGCTTGACCGTGACCCACAGCTCGCCGTAGGCGTCCGAGGCGCCGACCACACGCGCGTCCGCGAACGTGACCCGCATGCCCTCCAGGGACTCGAAGAAGTCCTGGGCGTAGACGGCCGGTTGGAGCGCGAGGGACTCGATGCTGCCGCCGGACGCGGTCGGGATGTAGGCGTCGGGGACCGAGGTGGCGTCCAGTGTCACGGCGTCCGGCAGGGCGTTGGCGCTGGAGAGGACCGTGGTGGTCGGGCCGGTGATCTCGGTGTTCGACTGGCTGGTGCTGCTCGGGTAGTACTCGCTGACCTTGCCGGTGACCAGGACCGAATCACCCACCGCCACCGTGGGCTTGGCGGAACCGGTGTAGACGAACACGGCCTCGCTGGTGCGCGGGTCGGTGTCCGGCGTCGGGTCCTGGATCCAGTAACCGAGGGACCCGCTGCCGCGGACGCCGGTGACGATGCCCGGGACACGGGTGACCGTCTGGCCGGCGTACGGCGAGAGGCGGGTCGTGCCCTGGATGTCGTGGACGCGGACGGTGCCGGGGTCGGTGGGCGAGCCGCCGTCACCGCCGTCACCGCCGCCGTCGCCCGAACCGGGCGTCTGACCGGCCGAGTTGACCGGTGACGGGGTGCCGCTCGTGAAGTCCGCCGCGTTGTCGTCGGTGTCGGCGAGGGAGTCGGCGCGGGCGACCGCGGCCGTGTTGGAGGCGCCGGTGGCCGGGCCGCTGCCCTCGCGGACGACCGCGGTGCCGTAGCCCGTGAGGTCGACGATGCGGGTGTCGGCCGCGCAGTCCGCGGCGGTCTTGCAGGTCAGCGCGGTGGTGCCCGAGACCAGGGCGATCGTGCCGGAGGTCGCGCTCATGGCGATCGAGCCGGTGGCGTCGGTGGTCGGCAGCGCGGTGGTGCCGCCGCTGCCGGTGCCCTCGCCGACCAGGTAACGGGCGCCGGGGGCGATCGCGCCGGTGAGGGCGGTGACCTGCCAAGTGGAGCCGGAGGAAGGCGTACCGGGCAGGTACTGGACGCTGTAGCCCGACAGGTCGTAGGCCGTCGAACCGGCGTTGCCGAGTTCGACGAAGTCCCGGGTCAGTGTCGCTCCCGAGTTGCCCCCGCCGCCGTACACCTCGGCAATGACCGCCGAGGCGGACGGAGTTGCGGACGCGGCGGGCAGGGCGGTGAAGGCGAATGCTCCCGCCGCGCCCACCGAGACGATCGCTTGGGCGGTGCGACGGGCGCGGGGTCTGCGCCCTTCAGGTCTGGACACGCTGGCGGTCTCCTCGTACTTCGTGTAGCTGCCGATACCGGGTGCCTGTGGGGAGTCGGCTCAAGTTACGCGCGTAGAAAGGGAGTTGCCAGAGGGCCTCACGTTAAATCCAGGGAACAAGTGAGTGCGGGGACGGCTGTGACGGCCGCGAAAGTGACGTTCCACACATAACCCCGGTGATCAACTGGACAACTCGCCCTATTTCAGCGGACCTTGAGAGCTCCCGGGGCGTAACAGGTTCACCGTTCAACCGTAGCTTTTTCCGATTTGATCCAGTTCACTCGGGATGGTTTGCCATAGGGCACAAGTCCGTTTAGTCCCGAGGAAGCGTGTGCGAGATATGTCCAATTCATCCGATTCGTCGCAAGTCCCCTTCGCTCCCCACCCGGTGACCGCCGCCGAGGTCATCCCCGGCGATCTGATCGCCCTGACCCCGGCCGACGCCGAACGCGCCTGCTGGTACGTCGTCACCCACACCCTCCCCGAGACCCCCGAGACGATCCGCGTCACCTTGCGGCCGCCGCTCGGCGGGACGGACCGCGACGAGGTGCTCGGCCGCGACCGCCGGGTGATCAGCGGGTGCCGGCGACTGGACGTGGGCGCGGTGCCGCGACTCGTCTCCGACGACCTCGCGTCCGTCGAGTTCCGGGAGGGCGACCGGGTGAGTTCGTTGCGGGTGGTGGATCCGGGGGCGGGCGAGGTGTCGTACGTGCGGCGGTGGGGGCTGTGGCATCGGGATCTGGATGGAGGGTCGGGGGATGACGTTCTGACCGACGCGGAGGTTCGGGGGTGGGGTGGTTCGGCGGTTGCGGGGGCCGGCTCGGGGCCGCTGGGTGCTGGTGCGGAGGTACCGGGTGCTGGTGCGGACATGTCGGGCACCGGCTCGGAGACGCCGGGTGCTGGTGTGGGCGTCGGTGGTGAGTTCGTCGTACGGCATCATGCGCGGCCGGAGCGGGTGGCGGCCGTGGGTGGGCCGCGGCGGGTGGTGGTCACCGGGCTGGGGGCGGTCACGCCGCTCGGGGTCGGGGTCGACGAGTTGTGGCGGGGGCTGCTCGACGGGCGGCACGGGATACGGGAACTGGACGGGGAGGAGTTCGCGGAGCTGCCCGTGCGGGTGGCCGGGACCGTGCCGGTCGATCCGATGGAGCTGCTGCCGCGTCAGGCGGCGCGGCGGATGAACCGGGCCGCGCAGTTCGCCGTGCTGGCCGCGCGGGAGGCGTGGGGTGACGCCGGGTTCGTGGCGGGCGGCACACGGGAGAGCGGGCTCGATCCGGAGCGGGTCGGGGTCAGTCTCGGGGCGATCCTCGGAGACGCGTCCGTGCTCGTCGGCGGCGACCGCAAGCTCCGGGACAAGGGGCCGCGCGGCGTCTCGCCGCTCACCACGCCCATGACCGTTCCGTCGCAGGCCGCGTCCCAGGTCTCCCTCGACCTGCACATCACCGGCGAGGCCCGCACGGTCACCGCGGCGTGCGCCTCCGGCACTGAGGCGATCGGGGCGGCCATCGACCGCATACGGTACGGCCGGGTCGACGTCGCCCTCGCGGGCGGGGCCGAGGCGGTCGTCACGCCGGCGATCATGGCGTCGTTCGCGGCGATGCGGGCGTTGTCCACGCGGGGGTTGGCGGACGGTTCGTCGCCGTCACGGCCGTTCGGCAAGGACCGGGACGGGTTCGTGAACGGGGAGGGTGCGGGGGTGCTCGTCCTGGAGGCCGAGGAACACGCACGTGCGCGTGGAGCGCGGATCTACTGCGAGGCGGCGGGGTGGGGGCTGTCCGCCGACGCGCACCACATGGCGGCGCCGGATCCGTCCGGCGCCGGGGTCGCACTCGCCGTGCGGCGGGCGGTGCGGGACGCGGGCGGGCATGTCGCGGACGTCGTCCACGTGAACGCGCATGCCACGGCGACGGTGGAGGGGGATCTCGCTGAGGCGGGGGCGTTGCGGGCGGTGTTCGGTCGCAGAAACGTTCCTGTCACCGCGATCAAGGGGCATCTCGGGCATCTGCAGGGGGCTGCGGGCGGGGTTGAGGCTGTGGCGACGGTGCTGACGTTGCATCACGGGGTGGTGCCGGCGACCGTGGGGGCGGCGAGTGAGCTGGATGACGCGATCGGGCTGGATGTCGTGATGGGGGTTGCGCGGGAGTTGCCTGGGGGTGGGGCTGGGGGTCAGCTCGGGGGTGCGTCCGGTGGTCTGCCTGGGGTGGGGGATCTCGCGTTGAGCAATTCGTTTGGGTTTGGGGGGCATAACGCGGTGTTGGCGTTGCGGCGGGTGGGGTAGCGCTGCGGGGCCCCTCCGGGGGGAGTTGGGGAGAGGGCTGCGGCTCGGGGAGTTTGCGGGAGGGGGCCGTCTTGGGCTGAGGCTTTGCGGGGGGGGCTTTGCGGGGGGGGCGGGGCTTTGCCGGGGGCGCGGTGACGGTGGCAGTGACGGTGGGGTCGGGCTTCGCGGGGACTGGCGAGCGGACTGCGGCTCAAGCGGTTCGCTTGCCGAGGGGCTTCGTTGCCGGGGGCATCGCCCGGGGTTTCTTCGCGGGCGCGGTGGACTTCGTGGCGATGGCAGTGGGGTGGGTAGCGCTACGTGGAGACTGGCGAGGGGAATGGCGTACAAGCCGCTCGCTTGGCGGGAGTTGACTTCTTCACCTGCGGCGCCTTCGCGGTCGCGGTGGCCGTGGGTTGAGTAGCTCTACGCGGGGACCCGTAAGGAGGCTGCGGCTCAAGCCGTTCGCTTGCGGGCCGCCTTCTTGAGCGAGGTCTTCGCCAGCGCGGTGGACTTCGTGGCGGTGGCGGTGTGGCGGGTAGCGCTACGCGGAGACTGGCGAGGGGAATGCCGTACAAGCCGCTCGCTTGGCGGGAGTTGACTTCTTCTCCAGCGGCGCCTTCGCGGTCGCGGTGGCCGTGAGTTGAGTAGCTCTACGCGGGGACCCGCAAAGAAACTGCCGCTCAAGCCGCCCGCTTGCTGGGAGTTGGCTACTTCGCCAGCGGCGCCTTCGCGGTGTCGGTGGGCGTGGGTTGGGTAGCTCTGCGCGGGGAGCCGTGAGGAAACTGCCGTTCAAGCCGTTCGCTTGCGGGGAGTTGCCTTCTTTGGTGGGGTCTTCTTCGCGGTTGCCGTCGTCTTCGTCGCTGTTGTCTTTTTGGTCGTTCGCGTCGACTTCTTCGCTGGTGCCGGGGGCTGGGACTTCTTCGTCGTTGTCGTCTTCTTCGTTGCCGTGGAGGTCGACTTCTTGCCGGGGGTCTGTTTGGGGGTTGCTCGGGGGGAGATACGGCTGACCTGGGCCTTCGGTGCCGTTTCCTTGTCGGCTGGGTCCTCGCCTCGTGATTCCTTTGCCTCGCGGACGCTCTTCTCCAGGGCCGCCATCAGGTCCAGGACCTTCGCGCCGGGAGCCGGGGACGGGGACGTCGCGGGCTGTTCGCCGGAGGCCTTCGCGGTGATCATCTCCTCGACCGCCTCGCGGTAGTCGTCGTGGAGGTCCGCGAGGTCGACCTCGCCCAGGGTGTCCATGAGGGCGTCCGCGAGGTCGAGTTCCTTGTCGCGGACGGTGACGTTCGTGTCCGGGGCGACGCCCTCGGGGACGCGGATCTCGTCCGGCCAGAGCAGGCCGTGCATGGCGATCACGTCGTCGACCACGCGCAACATGCCGAGGCGTTCGCGGCCTCGTAGCGCGTACTTCGCGATGGCCACCTTCTGGCTGCGCTTCAACGCCTCGCGCAGCAGGGTGTACGGCTTGGCCGCGGGGACACCGCTCGCGGAGAGGTAGTACGCCGCGTCCATCTGGAGCGGGTCGATCCGGTCGGCCGGCACGAACGCCACGATCTCGATCGTCTTCGCCGTCGGGATCGGCAGCTGGGCCAGATCCTCGTCCGTGATCGGGATCATCGTGCCGTCCGCGTCCTCGTACGCCTTGCCGATCTCGGCCTGGGCGACCTCGCGGTCCTCCAGTTCACAGACCTTGCGGTAGCGGATGCGGCCGCCGTCCTCCGTGTGGATCTGGCGGAAGGAGATGGAGTGGCTCTCGGTCGCGTTCACCAGCTTGATCGGGATGCTGACCAGGCCGAAGGAGATGGCGCCGTTCCATATGGATCGCACCTGCCGCACCCGCCTTCCGATTTCGGCTCGTGACTCCGGCTCGTGATTTCGGCTCGTGACTCCGGCTTACGGTTCCGCATCGCGATTCCGGCTCGCGTCCGGTTTGTCACGTTTCCGTGGGATTCTCATCGTATGACGCCGATCACAGAGGTGGAGGGGCGAAGGGTCACGCTCAGCAACCTGGACAAGGTGCTGTACCCGGCGACCGGGTTCACCAAGGGCGAGGTCCTGCACTACTACGCGACCACCGCCGAGGTTCTGCTGCCCCATCTGCGCGACCGGCCGGTGTCCTTTCTGCGGTATCCGGACGGGCCGGACGGTCAGGTGTTCTTCACCAAGAACGTGCCGCCGGGTACGCCCGACTGGGTCACCACCGCGGAAGTGCCCCGGTCGGAGGGGCCGGCCCGGATGGTGCTGGTGCAGGATCTGGCGTCCCTGATGTGGGCGGCGAATCTCGTCACCGAGTTCCATACGCCGCAGTGGGTGATCGGGGCGCCCGGTGTCGCCGACCGGCTCGTCTTCGACCTTGATCCGGGGGCGCCCGCGACCGTCGTGGAGTGCTGTGAGGTTGCGGTGTGGCTGCGGGAGCGACTGGCGGCGGACGGGATCGAGGCGTACGTCAAGACGTCCGGGGCGAAGGGGTTGCATCTGTTGGCGCGGGTGGCGCCGGTGTCTTCGGAGCGGGCCGTCGAGTACGCGAAGGCGTTGGCCGTGGAGGCGGAGGCGGCGCTGCCTCGGCTTGTCGTGCATCGGATGACGCGGAGCCTGCGGGTGGGGAAGGTGTTCGTCGACTGGAGTCAGAACGCTGCGCGGAAGACCACGGCCGCGCCGTATACGTTGCGGGCACGGGCGGCGGAGTGTGTGTCGGCACCGGTGACGTGGGAGGAGGTGTCGATGTGCCGGAATCCGGATCAACTTACTTTTGTGGCACGGGAGTTGGAGGTACGGCTGCTTGAGTACGGCGATCTGCTGGAACCGTTGCTCGACGCCGGATCAGCGGGAGCCCTGCCTTGACGAGGGGGCACGTGGGATACGCCTGGTTCTCACCAAGTGAACGTTGGGCCGCCCGCTTCCTGGTCAGTGTCGGGGTTCACGGTGTCGAGGAGCGCGCCCGCCCCACCCCGGCCCGCCCCATCCCGTCCCGTCCCGGCCCGCCCCGCCCCGTCCCGCCGAGCCCTTCGCTCATCGGAACCCACGGACACCCCGCACCGCTGAAGCAACCCCGACGGATGCCCCTCACACCCTCCCCCATGTATGCCGATCCCGCGCCATCGCATGCAGCGCCTCCACATCCGCCGGCTTCAACACCCCGCCCGTCCTTGCCAGTCCGGACAGTTCCGTGTCCTGGAGTACACGGACCTCGCGCGGCGGAGTCGTCACGCGGACGTCCGCCGGGCCGACCAGGGCGAGGACCGGGTGGACCTCGGCCGTCAGCGCGTACGACGCGCGATCCGCGTCGGAACGGGCTCGGCGGAGCAGGGGGAGGGGGTCGCGGCGGCCCAGGGTGACCATGAGGTCGGCGATCTGGACGCGTTGTTTGCGGGCGTACAGCGTGTGGACGGCGAAGAGGCCGCCGGGGCCGATCAGCAGGTGGTGGAGGCGGTCGCCGCCGGGGAGGGGGATCGAGTGGAGGGCGTGCCAGCCCGCGCCGTCCAGATCGTCCAGGGCTTCGCCCACCGCCTGTTCCGCCGACAGGGCTCGGCGGCGTGGGTCGGGGCGGAGGCGGTGCTGGGGGCCCGGGTCGCGGTCGAGGGCCACGTGGAGGGCCTCGCCGGGGCGGTTGGGCGCCAGGTCGTCGTCGGGGTGGAGGGTCAGACGGGCCAGTTCCGCCGGGGTCGGTACCGGTGGCGGGCCCACCGTGACCGGGCCGGTGAGGAAGGGGCCGAGGGCGTGCAGGACGTCCTCTCTGCGCTCCTCGCTCAGCAGGTTGATCCTGGCCGCCTCCCTGTCGTACCAGGCGACGTTCCTTCCGTCGGTGTGGCAGACGTACAGCCGTTCCTGACCATGTCGCCAGGTCGGTATGACGCGCAGTCCGTTCATGCACCATCACCCCTCGACCATGGGAACAGGCGGGGTGCTCAAGGGGCAAGAACCCGGTTACCTTTGGGTCAGTCGCTGGGGCTTGGGGAGGCGCCGTTGCGGACGCGCAGGAAGCAACCCGACGTACCCGCTCCGGACAGTCCGTGGAGCGAGATCACGCCCGGTCTGTGGATGGGCGGTCACGAGTTCAGGGGGCGGTCGGGGCAACTGGAGTTCGCGGTGGTGCGGGACGAGTTCGATCTCGTGCAGACGCTGCTACGGCTGCCGGGGCACGGGCCGGACACCGGCGTCGAGCACCATGTGTGGCCGATTCCGGACGGGCCGCTGGACGGGACGCAGCTCGCCGGCGTGATGCGGCTGGCCGTCGCCGCCTGCGACGCGCTGGACGAGGGGCGGAAGGTCCTCGTGCGCTGCTATCACGGCTACAACCGGTCGGGGCTGGTCGTCGCGCACGCGCTGGTCCGCCGCGGGTACTCCACGGAGGAGGCGATACGGCTGATCCGCGCCCGCCGGTCGCCGTGGGCCCTCCACAACGAACTGTTCGTCGAGTACCTGCGGACGGGGCTCTCCACGGCCCGGCTGCTGGAGGAACTGGCCGAGTAATCGTTCCCTCAACCCACCCGCACACATGAACAAAAAGGACTTCCCTACGAATAGGGTGTACGGGTCCCATACTCGCGCCCCGCAGGAGAGCAGTGCCGCCCAGTCGTCCCGTGCGTGCCGCCCGCACCACCGCCACCGTCGCCCTGCTGCTCGCGACCGCGGTGGCCTGCGGTGACACCGGCGCACTACGGGGCGCGGGTGCCACCCCTACGGCGACCAGTCCCGCCAAGCTTTGGCCGAATCTGTCGCCCGCCTCCTCCCCCGCCTACGACTTCGACGAGGCGGACACGGAGACCGTGAAGGGCGTCACCGTCCCCGGCGACGACATCCGCAAGGTGGACCCGGTCGCCGTCGTACGGGCCGAGATCGCCGCGAATCCCAGCGACTACGACGGCTCCAAGGCGCCGTACCGCGGGACGGCCGAGCGGATCGGCGACTGCGAGAAAGGCGGGGACCGTAGCGCCTGCCCGGTCCTCAAGCCCTACTACCGCGACCTCACCGGCGACGGGCACGACGATCTGACGCTCGGGTTCCGTCTGCTGCCGACCAAGATGACCGCCGTGCGCGTCTACACCGTCGAGAAGCACCGGCTCGTGCAGGTCATGGCCAACGACGACGCGGTCAGCGGGGTCGAACTGGCCGGGCGCTCGGTGATCATCCGCTCGCCGTCGGAGCTCGCCGGGTACGAGTACCGCGTGCAGTGGACGTGGGACGCGGACCAGAAGGCGATGCTGCTGACCCACGACGAGTTCCTGCGCACGGGCAGCCGTAAGCACGGGGTCCGCCGCGCGACACCGGTGCCCACCGCCGCGGCGACGTCGTGACGAGGCTCGCGCTGCCCCGGTGGGCCGGGACCCTCGCCTTCAAGGCCGGCGTGTTCATCACCGTGATGTGCTGCGCGCTGGCCGCCCTGCTCGGCGTACTCGTGCATGTCTCGGTGACCGATCAGACCGTCGGCCAGGCCCGTGGCCTCGCCTTGTCGCGACTGAAGGAGGCGACGACGCAGTACGAGGCCGGGGACTCGCTCGTGCACGGCGCCGGCGTCGATCCCGAGGGCCTGCCCGTGCCGCTACGGCAACTGGCCGCGGCCGGGGAGCGCGGCACGATGGTCGGCACGCATCGGGGGCGCCCCACGATGTGGGCGGCGGGGCCCGCCTCCGGCGACCGGGTGCTGGCCGTCGGGGTCGACTACTCGCAGGGCTCGAACACCATCGCCGGGCTGGACCGCGCGATCGTCTGGTCCTCGGCGCTGGCGATCGGGGCGACGCTGCTGGTCGGCGCGTTCGCGGTGACCCGGGTGACCCGGCGGTTGCACGGGACCGCGCAGGTCGCCCGGCGGATCAGCGCGGGTGACCTGGACGCGCGGGTCGACGATCCCCGTACGAAGGACGCGACCCTGCCTCAGGACGAGGTGGCCGCGGTGGCCGCCGCGCTGGACACGATGGCCTCGTCGTTGCAGGGGAAGTTGCTGAGCGAGCAGCGGTTCACGGCGGATGTGGCGCACGAGTTGCGGACGCCGTTGACCGGGTTGCACGCGGCGGCCGAGCTGTTGCCGCCGGGGCGGCCGACCGAGTTGGTGCGGGATCGGGTGGCCGCTTTGCGCACCCTCACGGAGGACCTGCTGGAGATCTCCCGGCTCGATACGCGGCGGGAGAAGGTGGAGTTGGACGCCGAGCGGTTGGGGGCGGTGGCCGAGCGGGTCGTGCGGGCGTCGGGGGCGGGGGCGGAGGTCGTCGTCGTACGGGATGAGTGGGTGGAGACGGATCGGCGGCGGCTGGAACGGGTGCTGGGGAATCTTGTCGCCAACGCGCACCGGCATGGGCGGGGGCCTGTCGTGGTGACCGTGGAGGGACCGGTGGTGACCGTGCGGGATCACGGGGACGGGTATCCGGAGTATTTGGTTGAGCATGGGCCGCAGCGGTTCCGGACGGAGGGTGGGGCGACGGGGCATGGGCTGGGGTTGACCATCGCGTTGGGGCAGGCGGAGGTGCTGGGGGCGCGGTTGGAGTTCGCGAACGTGGATGCCGGTGATGGTGGCGGGGCGCTTGCGAGGTTGACGCTCGGATAGGCGGAGAGTTCGGGAGTGCAGGTGATTCGTTGGCTGCCGGCCGTCGACGGCTGGTCGCGCCCGTGTGGACCAGTGTGACGAGCGGGGCCCCTCTCCTCCTCCTAATGTGGCGAATAGTCAGGTTCGTCCCATTCATGGAGGTACCCGCATGTCCCTCAGCCTCTCCCTCCGCCGTCTTGGTATAGCGGTTGCCGCCGGTGCGCTTGTGACCGCCGCCGCCGTTGCGCCCGCCGTGGCCGACGACGAATGGGGCGACGAAGACCCGGGCGTCAGCCGTCAGGACGACGGTGGGTGGAACCAGCAGGGTGACGAGGACTTCGGCGGCCGCGGTGACTACGACCACCAGGGCGGCCACGGCGACCACGACAACCCGCGCTACTACCGGGGTGTCGTCACGGCCGGTCAACTCGCCCTGCGTTCCCGCCCGGACCGCGGCAGCAGGATCATCCGGTACGCCTACCGCGGCGAGCACGTCTCCATCTTCTGCAAGACCAACGGCTCCAACGTCCAGGGCAACCACCTCTGGTACCTGCTCACGGACGGCACCTGGGCCTGGGGCTCGGCGCGCTACATCGACAACATCGGACCCGCGCCCCGCTGGTGCTGACGGACGAGACACACGCGCCACCCAAGGCACACAACCCGCCCCATTTGGGTAAGTTCCGGACATGACCAACGCCGGAACCACCGTCACAGCGGACCTTCCCACACCCGCTGTACGCCTCCCCCGGCGCCGTGGCATCGAACTCACCCTCATCGTCGTGGCCGTCCTGCTCTCCGTGTACGGCTACTGCGCTGTCGGTCTCGCCAAGAACGGCACGGTCCCGCCCGGCGCCGCCGGCTACGGCGCCGGGCTCGGCGTGCTCGCCCTGCTGGCCCACATCGCGGTGCGCCTGCGGGCCCCGTACGCCGACCCGCTCCTGCTCCCGATCGGGGTGCTCCTCAACGGCCTCGGGCTCGTCCTCATCTACCGGCTCGACCTGGAGACCCCCGGCGACCGCGCGGCGCCCACCCAACTCGTGTGGTCCACCCTGGGCGTGACCCTCTTCATCGTCGTAGTCGTGGCCCTGCGCGACCACCGCGTGCTCCAGCGCTACGCGTACGTCTGCGTGGCCGCCGCCCTCGTCCTCCTCACCCTCCCGGTCCTCTTCCCGGCCGTGAACGGTGCCCGGATCTGGATCCGGATCGCCGGATTCTCCATCCAGCCGGGCGAGTTCGCGAAGGTGCTGCTGGCGGTCTTCTTCGCCGCGTACCTCGCGGCCAACCGCAACGCGCTCGCCTACGCCGGCCGTCGCGTCTGGCGCCTCCAGCTCCCCACCGGCCGCGTGCTGGGCCCGATCGTCGCGATCTGGCTGCTCAGCGTCGGCGTCCTGGTCATGGAACGCGACCTCGGCACCTCGCTCCTCTTCTTCGGCCTGTTCGTGACCCTCCTCTACGTCGCCACCGGCCGCACCGGCTGGATCGCGGTCGGCCTTCTGCTCGCGGCCCTCGGCGCGGTCGCGGTCGGCCGGCTCGAACCGCACGTCCACAGCCGGGTCCAGGACTGGCTGCACCCCTTCGCCTCGATCGACGCGGGCCAGGGACCGAACCAACTCGCCCAGTCCCTCTTCGCGTTCGCGGCCGGCGGCATGCTCGGCACGGGCCTCGGCCTCGGCCACTCCATCCTCATCGGCTTCGCCGCCAAGTCGGACTTCATCCTGGCGACAGCGGGCGAGGAACTGGGCCTGGCCGGCCTCTCCGCGATCTTCATCCTCTACGGCCTTCTCGTGGAGCGCGGCTACCGGGCGGGCCTGGCCCTGCGCGACCCCTTCGGCCGGCTGCTCGCGGTCGGGCTCGCCTCGATCGTCGCGCTCCAGGTGTTCGTGATCGCGGGCGGGGTGACCGGCCTGATCCCGCTGACCGGCATGGCGATGCCGTTCCTTGCCCAGGGCGGCTCCTCGGTCGTCACCAACTGGGCGATCGTGGCCCTGCTGATCCGGCTGAGCGACTCGTCCCGCCGTCAGTACGACATCGAGGTGGCCGCGTGACCGACTCCATGACCCGCCACATCCGCCTCGCCGCGGCCTTCTGCACCCTGCTCCTGCTCGCCCTGCTGGTGAACGCCACCCGCATCCAGGTCTTCCAGTCCCGGACCTACGACGACAACATCGCCAACCGCCGCCACACCATCGCCCGTTACGACCAGCCGAGGGGCGGCATCCTCGTCGGCGGCAAGCCCATCACCGGCTCCCGCGACTCCGGCGAGCAGCTCCGCTACGAACGGACGTACAGGAACGGCCCGTTGTACGCACCGGTCACCGGCTTCGCCTCGCAGGAGTACGGCACGACGTTCCTGGAGCACTCCGAGGACGGCATCCTCTCCGGGACCGATTCGCTGCTCTCGCCGTTCCCTCTGTGGAACGACCTGACCCGCGCCCAGAACCCCGGCGGCAACGTCGTCACCACCCTCAACCCGGCCGCGCAGCAAGCGGCGTACGACGGACTCGGTACGCGCACGGGCGCGGTCGCCGCGATCGAACCGTCGACCGGCCGCATCCTCGCCCTCGTCTCGACCCCGTCCTACGACCCCGGCGCCCTGTCGGGCAACGGCCGTACGGCGAACCGCAGTTGGTCCCGGCTGAACGCCGACCCGGACAAGCCGATGCTCAACCGGGCGGTACGGCAGACCTATCCGCCGGGTTCGACGTTCAAGGTGGTCACCGCGGCGGCGGCGCTGGACGCGGGGGTGGTGACGGACCTGGACGCGGCGACCAACTCCCCCGACCCGTACACACTCCCCGGCACGTCTACGACGCTCACGAACGAGGGCGACGGGTGCGTGGACGCGCCGCTCCGGTCCGCCTTCGAGTGGTCGTGCAACACGGTGTTCGCGAAGCTGGGCGTGGATGTCGGCGTGCGGAACATGAGCACCACGGCGGAGGCGTTCGGCTTCAACGACGCCGGCGTGAGGATCCCGTTCTCGGTCTCCCCCAGCACCTTCGACACGACGCTGGACAAAGCCCAGTTGGCGCTGTCGTCGATCGGGCAGTACAACACGCGGGCCACGCCCTTGCAGATGGCGATGGTGGCGGCGGCCGTCGCGAACGGCGGGCAGGTGCGGGAGCCGTACCTGGTGGAACGGACCACGCGGCGGGCCGGCGAGACGGTGTCGACGCCCGGCTCGCGCCCCGTCCGCCAGGCGATGCACCCCGCAACTGCCGTACAGATGAAGGAACTCATGGAGGACGTGGTCACCGAGGGCACCGGCACGAACGCGGCCATCCCCGGCGCGACCGTCGGCGGCAAGACCGGCACCGCGCAGCACGGCATCGGCAACTCCGGTACGCCGTATGCCTGGTTCGTGTCCTGGGCGCAGGGCGAGCGGGACATCGAGCCGAAGGTGGCGGTCGCGGTGGTGGTGGAGGACGCGTCGGCGGACCGGTCGGACATCAGCGGCGGCGGGGACGCGGCGCCGATCGCGAAGGCGGTGATGGAGGCGGTGCTCGGTCCCTGAGACGGGGCCTACCGGAAGACGGTCACCCGACCTACCGTTCGGTCATGACCGATCCTTTAAGCACACCCGCGCACGAACTCGCCCAGGTCAACATCGGACGCCTTCAATTCCCCCTGGACTCGCCGGAGTTGAAGGACTTCGTGGACGCCCTCGATCCCGTGAACGCCGTAGCCGACGCGGCCGAGGGTTTCGAGTGGCGCCTCCAGTCGGACACCGGCAACGCGACCGACGTCCCCGTCCTCGGCGACGACTGGCTGATCATCAACATGTCGGTGTGGCGCGACCCGAACGCCCTGACCGCGTTCATGTACCAGGGGCAGCACCGCGAGTTGCTGGCCCGCCGCCGTGAGTGGTTCGAGCGGATGCGGGAGGCGATGACGGTCCTGTGGTGGGTCCCGGCCGGCCACCGCCCCACGGTGGCGGAGGCGGAGGAACGGCTTCTACACCTGCGGGCACATGGGCCGACGCCGTACGCGTTCACGTTGCGGACGTCGTTCGAGCCGACAAGTCCCGCGGACAACAAGTCCCGCGTAGGGGATTGACGAGCTTGCTGACAGGCAGTCTCATAAGACCTCGGAGGATGTGACCACGGGTAACACGTTGATCCGCGAGGTGGGAGAACCATGACGACCCTGACCGAGGCCGACGCGATCGACGGGCTGCGTGACGCGCTCGGCCTGCTCAAGGACCGTGAGCAGGTCGCCGAGCGGCTGCTCGCGTCCTCCGCCAAGCACTCCTTCGATCCCGACAAGGAACTCGACTGGGCCGCGCCCTTCGAGGACGGCAAGTGGTTCTGGCCGCCGGAGTTGGTCTCCCTGTACGACACCCCGTTGTGGAAGCGGATGGGCGAGGAACAGCGCATCCTGCTCTCCCAGCACGAGGCCGCGGCGCTCGCCTCGCTGGGTATCTGGTTCGAGTTGATCCTGATGCAGCTGCTCGTCCGGCACATCTACGACAAGGCGGCGACGAGTGCGCATGTGCGCTATGCGCTGACCGAGATCGAGGACGAGTGCCGGCACTCGAAGATGTTCGCGCGGCTGATCTCGCGGGGGGACACGCCCTGGTATCCGGTGAGCCGGGCCCATCAGAACCTCGGCCGGCTCTTCAAGACGATCTCCACCACGCCGGGTTCGTTCACGGCCACGTTGCTCGGTGAGGAAGTCCTCGACTGGATGCAGCGGTTGACGTTTCCGGATGAGCGGGTGCAGACGCTGGTCCGGGGGGTGACCCGTATCCATGTGGTGGAGGAGGCGCGCCATGTCCGTTACGCCCGGGAGGAGTTGAGGCGGCAGATGGTGACGGCGCCGCGGTGGTCCCAGGAGTTCACGCGGGTCACCTCCGGGGAGTTCGCGCGCATCTTCTCCATCGCCTTCGTCAACCCCGAGGTCTACACGAACGTGGGGCTCGATCAGCGGGAGGCCGTGGCTCAGGTGCGGGCGAGCGGGCATCGGCGGGAGGTCATGCAGTCCGGGTCGAAGAAGCTGACGGACTTCTTGGACGACATTGGCGTACTTCGGGGTGTTGGGCGACGGCTGTGGAAGGCGTCGGGGCTACTGGCCTGAGTTCAGTCCGGCCCGGTGGGGGCTGCTGGCTTGAGTTCACAGTCCGGCCCGGTGGGGGCTGGTCGCGCAGTTCCCCGCGCCCCTAAATGACATGGGCCGGCCTGCGTTTTCAAGGGGCGCGGGGCTGTGTCGATATGCGGCTCCGCCACGTGGGCGCGACCAGCCACAGCGAACCCGCACCCGCCCGACTACCCTGCACCCATGCCCCCCGCCGCGCCCGCCTACCGCCGTCTCAACGTCGAGGAGCGGCGCAGCCAGCTCCTCGAAGCCTCGCTCACCCTCTTCGCGCACCGCGCTCCCGAGGAGGTCTCCCTGGACGACGTGGCGGAAGCGGCCGGGGTCTCGCGCCCCCTGGTGTACCGGTACTTCCCGGGCGGCAAGCAGCAGCTCTACGAGGCCGCCCTCAGGTCCGCCGCCGATGAACTCCAGCAGTGTTTCGACGAACCCCGCGAGGGCCCGCTCCTCTCCCGCCTCGCCCGCGCCCTGGACCGCTACCTCGGCTTCGTCGACCAGCACGACGCCGGTTTCAGCGCCCTGCTCCAGGGCGGCAGCGTCGTAGAGACGTCCCGTACGACGGCCATCGTGGACGGGGTCCGCAGGGCCGCCGCCGTGCACATCCTCAGCCATCTCGGCGTAGCCGAACCCGGACCCCGCCTGCGGATGACCGTACGGATGTGGATCACGGCCGTGGAAGCCGCGTCTCTCATCTGGCTCGACGAGGACAAGCAGCCGCCGCTGGACGAGTTGCGGGACTGGCTGGTCGAGCAGTTCGGGGCGGTGCTGTCGGTGACCGCCCGGCGGGACCCGCAGACGGCCGCGCTGGTCCAGGGCCTCGCGGCGGATGGCTGAGACTGGTCCCGTGAAGAGCGAAGAGACCCCGTTCGAGGGCGGCCCGATGGACGGGCGTTCCCTGCCCGTGCTGCTCGGCCCGACCGGAACCCCGCCGAAGACGTACCGCATCCCGGTCCCCGACGACGCCGGCGGCCCGCCCACGGTCCTCGTGTACCGCAGGGTCCCCCGGGGCCACAGCAAACGGCTCGGCCTCCCCAAGGGCTGGAAGTACGAGTTCGACCCGGAGGGGAAGCGGAGCGGCGCTCTGAAGTGGCCATGGTCCAAGCCAGCCGCCACGCCGGGCGGCAAGCCGGACGACACCCACGGGTGACGGGGTTGGGCCGAACCGCGCACACCCGGCGCGCGGACCCGCCGCCCCCGACTGATGCTCACGGTGCGGGGCGGAAGGCCCGCCGCGCACCGGAGGTGATGACGTGTCAGGAAGGCTTCTGCGTCTGGTCTGTACGGCAGCGGTGGCGGCCGGCACCGTCCTCGCACCGCTGCCCGCCGCGGCCGTACCGGAACCGCAGGCGCCCGGACAACGCCCCGTGGCCGAGCTGCTGACGGACCTTCAGACCCTGTACCGCGATGCCGAACAGGCCACGGAGACGTACAACGCCACTGAGGAGAAGCTGAAGAAGCAGCGCGCCGAGGTCGACCGTCTCGACTCCGAACTCTCCCGCGCCCGCCTCTCCCTCCACGACAGCCGCGGCGCCGCGGGCCGGCTGGCCCGGCAGCAGTACCAGAACAGCACCGCCATCTCCCCGTACGTCCGCCTCCTGCTCGCCCGCGATCCGCAGCACGCGCTCGACGAGGGCCATGTCATCGGCCAGTTGGCGCGGGAGCGCGCCGAGACGGTGGGCCGGCTGGTCGGCAGCGAGAAGAAGAGCGACGGCCTGGCCCGCGAGGCCCGCAAGGCCCTGGACACCCAACTCACCCTGGCCGCCCGCCAGAAGAAGGACCAGGACGACGTACGCAAGCGCCTCGCCGACATCGAGAAGCGCCTCACCTCCCTCACCCCCGGCCAACTCACCGCGCTGGCCGCCTTCGAGAAGACCGACGTCGACAAGGCCCAGCAGAAACTGGTCGCTTCAGGCGCCCTGGGCGACGACTCCCGCGAACCGTCGCGGGAGGGAGACCGCGCGCTCCGCTACGCCGTACAGCAGATCGGCAAACCGTACGAGTGGGGCGCGGAGGGACCGAAGACGTACGACTGCTCAGGCCTGACGTCGGAAGCGTGGGGCCATGCGGGCACCCCGATCCCGAGGACGAGCGAGGAACAGTGGGCCGACCTGCCGAGAGTCCCACTGAACGAACTCCGCCCGGGTGACCTCGTCATCTACTTCCCCGAGGCGACACACGTGGCGTTGTACTTGGGCGCGGGCCAGGTGGTCCAGGCCCCCCGCACAGGCGAGAAGGTCCAGGTATCCCCCGTGGCGTCCTACCCGATCCTGGGAGCCGTACGTCCAGATCTGCGCCCGGAAGAAGCGGCGCGGGGCTGAGACATTGTGCGGCTCCGCCGCGTGGGCGCGACCAGCCACAACGAGCCCGCAGCCGCCAACTCCCCACAACCCCAACGGCGACTAGGCCCCGGCAACAGAAGCCAGGTACGCACCCGTCTTCTCAGGCTCGTAGAAGAAGTTCTCGAAGTCGGCGGGGTCATCAAACGCGTTGGCGAACCGATCCGCCACCGGCTGCAACTGCCCAGCCGCCCCAATGAGGTTGAGAATGTGCTCCGGCGGCGGAGACAGCATCGCGTTGGTCCACTTCGTAACGTGCCGCGCAGTCTCCCAGTACCGCTCGAACGTCGCGGCCATCCAGTCCCCGTCGAACTCCTTCTCACCGTGCTCAAGGATCGACGCGAGATACGAAGCCGCGCACTTGGACGCCGAGTTGGACCCCTGCCCGGTGATCGGGTCGTTCGCGACGACGACATCCGCGACGCCCAGCACCAGACCGCCACCCGGCAGCTGACCGACCGGGTTACGGACGGTGGGCGCGTACCGCCCGGCCAACGTCCCACCCGCGTCCGTGAGTTCGACGTCCCGCGCCCGCTCGTACTCCCACGGCGTGAACTTCTCCATGAGTTCCAGGGTCAGGGAGAGATGCTCCGCCGGGTCCTTGACGCCGTTGAAGACGTCCAACGGTCCACCGGGTATGCCCTCCCAGAACAGGATGTCCGCACGCCCGGACGTGGTGAGCGTCGGCATGACGAACAGCTCGCCGACGCCGGGCACGAGGTTGCAGCGGACCGCGTCGTACTCCGGGTGCTCCGGGCGCGGGCCCAGACCGTGGACATAGGACACCGCCAGGGCGCGCTGCGGCTCGGTGTACGGGGAACGCTCCGGGTCGCGGGCGAACATCGAGACCAGTTCGCCCTTGCCCGCCGACACGAGCACGAGGTCGTACGTACGGGAGAAGTAGTCGAGGTCCCCAACTGCCGCGCCGTGGATGACCAGTTGACCGCCGCGCTGGGCGAAGGTCTCCATCCAGCCGGCCATCTTGACCCGCTGGTCGACCGACTGCGCGTACCCGTCGAGCTTGCCCACCCAGTCGATCGCGCGCTGGGTCGGCCCCGGGTCGTGCGAGCCGGGGGCGGCGACCGAGACGCCGAGTCCTTCGATCTTCGGGGCCTGGGACTCCCAGAAGTTCAGCTGGAGATCGCGCTCGTACTGAAGTGCCGTGGTGAACATGCACTGCGTCGACATGACCCGTCCGGAGCGGATCTCGTCCGCCGTCCGGTTCGACATCAGGGTGACCTCGTACCCGTGCGACTGGAGTCCGAGGGCGAGTTGGAGCCCGGACTGGCCGGCTCCGACGACGAGTATCTTCCGCATACGGGTGGTGGCTCCTTGGTCGCGACTGATCGAGGACTGGCTCTCGAGGACTGCTCGGGGGCTACTCGGGGGTGACGTCCAGCGCGTGGCCGACGAGCGCGAGCAGCGTCTCGATGGCCGAAATCCGCCGCCGCGCATCCATGATCATGACGGGTACGTGCGCGGGGATCGTCAACGCCTCCCGCACATCCTCCGGGTCGAACCGCTCGCTGCCTATGAAGTGATTGACCGCGACGATGTACGGCAGCCCGCAGCTCTCGAAGTAGTCCAGCGCGGGGAAGCAGTCCTTGAGACGGCGGGTGTCGGCCAGCACGACGGCGCCGATCGCGCCGCGCACCAGGTCGTCCCACATGAACCAGAACCGCTGCTGTCCCGGCGTACCGAACAGGTAGAGCACCAGGTCGTCGTCGAGCGTGAGACGGCCGTAGTCCATGGCGACCGTGGTCGTCATCTTGCCGGGGGTGGCCGTGAGGTCGTCGGTGTCCTCGCTGGCCTCGGTCATCAGCGCCTCCGTCTGGAGGGGCTGGATCTCCGAGACGGCGCCGACCATGGTGGTCTTGCCGGCGCCGAAGCCGCCGGCCACCACGATCTTCGCGGCGACGGGCGCGCGGGTGCGGTCCGTCTGCCAGGGCCGCAATTCCTCCTCGTCGTTGAGGAGTTGCTTCTCGTCGTTGAGGAGCGGGGAGACGCCGTAGGCGGCGGCGTCAGAGACGACGGAGTCCACTCAGCACCTTTTCCAGCAGAGCGCGGTCAGGACGGCCCGTACCGTGAGCGGTTCCGGTTCCGTACACACGGATCTTTCCCTGGTCGGCGAGATCGCTCAGGAGCACGCGGACCACACCGAGCGGCATCTTCAGCAGCGCGGCGATCTCGGCCACCGTGCGCATACGGCGGCAGAGTTCGACGATGGCCCGCATCTCGGGCATGACCCGGGTGTTGAGCGAACCGTTCGTCAACTCCTTGCGCTCCTCCGGGGCTTCGAGCGCCGCCACGAAGGTCTCCACCAGGAGGACATGGCCGAATCGGGTCCGGCCGCCGGTGAGCGAGTAGGGGCGTACCCGGGCGGGTTTGCGGTCGCCGCCGCGCACCGGGAGCTTGTTGGGCGTACGGCTCATCGCGCACTCCCCGCGGTCGCGTCCTCGAAGGATTTCCGTAGCTCGCTGCGGAGTTCGGGCGTCAGCACATGGCCGGCCCGTCCGACGAAGAGCGCCATGTGGTACGACACGACGCTCATGTCGCAGTCCGCGGCGCCGTGCACGCCGAGCAGCGAACCGTCGCTGATCGACATCACGAAGAGGCTGCCCTCCTCCATCGCGACCATGGTGTGCTTCACCGGGCCGGAGTCCATCAGCTTCGCGGCGCCGATGGTGAGGCTGCCGATGCCGGAGACGATGGTGGCGAGGTCCGCGGCGGAGCCTCGCGGTCCGCTGCGCTTGGTTTCGAGAGCTTCCTTGGCCTCGGCGTTCCTCCCCGGATCGGAGGAGAGGAGCAGCAGGCCGTCGGAGGAGACGACCGCGACCGACTGGATGCCGGGCACCTCCTCGACGAGGTTGCTCAGCAGCCAGTGCAGGTTGCGGGCTTCACTGCTCAGTCCGAAGGTACTGGGCGCGGTCAACTGCTTGCCTCCTCGACGGTGCCCCCCGTGGGTTCTTCGGATGGTGCGGTTGCGCTTCGCGGGGCCGGGACCGGGTTCTGGCCGGTCTTCTCGGCGATTTCCGCTTCTACGTCGCGGTAGCCGGCGGAGGCTCCTGCGCGGAAGCCGCCGAGTCTGCGGCGCAGGGCTTCGGCGTCGACCGTGCCGGTTCGCTGGCGCGGGGCTTGGGCGGGCTGGGTGATCTTGGGGGTGCGTTTGGGGAGGCCCTTGTCCGTGACGGGGTCCTCGTCCTGGGCTCGCTCGTGCTCTACGGCTTCGGCTTCGCCGTCAGCCGGGATCTTGCTCCCACCCGCACCGCCCGTGCGGCCATCGTCGTCGGGTGCGGGTGGCCCCTGTGGGGCGAACTCACCGTCGGCGGCCAGCCGTTCGTGCGCGGCCCCCCTCGCGTCTGCTCCCCGTCCGCCTGCCGCTCGCGGGGCTTCCGTCGCGGCTCGGTCCTCCGGCGCCAGCGGCAGCAGGAGTTCCATCGTCATCTCCGCGGGAGACTCCGCCGGAATCTCCACCGGATTTTCCGCCGGAGACTCCGCCGACGTTTCCGCCGGGGTCTCCCGGACCGCCTGCTCCGCCAAGGCCACCAGGGGGTCCTTGTGTTCCGAACGGCCGTGCAGGACGTTGGAGTTGGACTCCGCGGAGGCGCCGGGGAGGGAGTAGGAGTGGGTGTCGCCGGTCACCGGGGTGGTGGACGGGACCGCTGATGCGGGGGCGGTGGCGAGCAGGGGGCCGGGGAGGACCACCACCGCCGCGATGCCGCCCTGCTTCTGGTCGCGGAGCTGGACCCGGACGCCGTGGCGGTGGGCCAGGCAGGCCACGACGTACAGGCCCAGGCCCAGACCCTCCTCGCCCTCCTGGTCGTAGGGGGACTCCGGGTCGAACTCGGTGAGGCGGGCGTTGAGGCCGGCCATGCGGCTGATGGTCATGCCGATGCCCTCGTCCTGGACGGAGAGCATGACCTCGCCGTTCTCCAGGAGCCAGCCGGAGATCTCCACGGGGGCGTCCGGCGGGGAGAACGAGCTTGCGTTCTCCATCAGTTCGGCCAGCAGGTGGCTGATGTCGTCGGCCGCGAAGCCCGCCACGTGCGCGTGCGGGGGGAGTGCCGAGATGCGGACGCGTTCGTAGCGTTCGATCTCGCTGACCGCCGCGCGGACCACGTCGACCAACGGGACGGGCCCGGCGTGCTGTTGGACGTGTTCGGTGCCGGCGAGGACGAGGAGGTTCTCGCTGTGGCGACGCATGACCGTGGCGAAGTGGTCGAGCTTGAAGAGGGTGGAGAGCCGGTCGGGGTCCTGCTCGCGCTCCTCCAGGCCCTCGATGACGGCGAGTTGGCGCTCGACCAGGCCGAGGGTGCGCAGCGCGAGGTTGACGAAGGTGCCGCCGATGCTGGTGCGCAGCCGCTCCAACTGGCCTGCCGAGTCGGTGACTTCGGCGCGTAGTTCCTCACGGGCGTCGGCCATCTTCTGGCGCTGTCCGACGAGGTGCTTGCGGTCGGCCTCCAGGGTGGCGATGCGCTCGTGGAGGGCGGCGGCGTGCGCGTGCAGGGAGTTGACCGAGCGGACGACCTGGGCGAACTCGTCGTTGCGGCCGGTGAACTTGATGGGCTCCTCGGCCGCCGGGTCCTCGGCCTCGGCCAGGCGCGTCGAGCCGCGGCGCAGGACGGAGAGCGGGCGGGTGAGGGTGCGGGCCATCGCGGTGGCGATACCGACGGCGAGCAGCATCAGCGCGCCGAGGACCGCGATGCGGATCTCCAGCGCGGTGACGTCGTCGTCGCGGAGCTGGGCGAGGAGCTTGGCGCGGTCCACGTAGAGCGCGGACTCCTCGCCGCGCATCAGGTCGACGCGGGCGGAGAGCGCCGCGTCGATCTTCTTCGTGCTGGTGTCCAACTGGCCGTCGGACAGCGTGGGTTGGGCGGTGAGAGAGGTGAGGTACTTCTCGGCGGAGTTGACGTCGGACCCGGTGACCACGGAGTCGTAGCCCGCGACGGCGTCCTTCGTCGCGCCCTCGCGGAAGTCGGCGAGGGCGGCGTCGGAGCGCAGCCGGGCCTGCTGGGCGGCGGCGCTGAGGGCGTCGCGCTCCTTGGACTGGGCCTTCGTGGAGGTGGTCTCGGTGACGGAGAGACCGGTGATGGGGCTGATGACCGTCTCGGTGGTCGTCGGCACGTTCAGGGCGGCCAGCAGCAGTCCCCGGGCGGCGGCGGCCTGCTGGACGGCGGCGTCGAGTTCGGCGAGCGCGTAGGCGCCGGAACCGGCCCGCGGCGGCATCTGCTCCGCCAACTGCTCGGCGAGCCGGTGCAGTTCGGTAATGGCACCGGAGTACGCGACATGCGCCTCCAGCGCGCTGCTCTTCCCGGTGAGCGCGGCCCGTCGTACGGCGGCGACGTCGTCGAGGTCCGAGCGGAGCGCGGCGGAGATGTCGGTGTCGGCGCGGAGTTCCTCGACCTGGCGGTCGACGCGGGCGCTGCGGTCCTCGTCGGGGGCCTGGGACTTGGGGCGGCCGGCGGCGATGTACGAGGTGACCTCGTCCCGCTCGTCGGCGAGCGAGTGGGCCAGCGACAGCGCGTCCTGCGTCTGCCCGGCGAGGGTCACCAGGTCCTGGGAGTCGCTCAGTTGGCCCGAGGCGGTGATGAGGGAGGGAACACCGGCCGCGGCGATGGCGGCGGCCACGACGGCTACGGCGATGATGAGCCGGTTGCGTACGTGGGTGCGGCGCCCCCTGCCCGCGGGGTCGGGCGTGGCGGCACCGGTGGCGCCCCCCTGAGGGGCCGTCTGCTTGCCTGTGCGCCGCGGCCGCTTTTTCTGCACCGGTGCTCGCATTCCTGACTCGTGATACCCATGGGCCCGGGTGACGCTCCGTCATCCCGGTACGGCGACCCTCCCAGTGCCGGTAGGCAGTGGCCGCGCATCGTCCGGCCCGCCACCCGAAGGAGTGAACCCCGGAGGGGAGTTGGCGGGCAAGTTCCGGCGGCCGGTCCGGGGCCCTCGCGCACCGCGCCGGTTGGACGTGAGCGGCGCGCTTTGGCAGGATTCGCCGCCACGCATTCTCGGAGTGATCCATTCCAGCCCAAACCAGGCGCCTGACCTGCACGACTGCGCCCATTCGACCATGAGTGCCAACCTTTCGCGGAGCCTGTGAAGAGGTCGTGCAGACTGGCTGAATGCGTACGGAACTTGTGTCGGAACCCGGCGACCCGGACCGCCCCAACGAGGACTTCGCGAGTGTCGGCCTTCCGGCCTCGGGACAGGGCGGTTCGCTGATCGTCCTGGACGGGGTGACACCACCGAGAGGGGAGACGGGCTGTCTCCATTCGGTCCCCTGGTACACCGCGCGCCTGGGCGGCGCGCTGACCGAACTGACCGTTTCCTGCCGGGATCTGACCCTGGCGGAGATTCTCTCCCGGGCGATCCTCCGAACAGCTGAGGCCCACGCCACCACCTGTGACCTTTCTCACCCACGCACCCCACAGGCAACGGTCGCACTGGCCCGCTGGTCCCCCCAGGAGGTCGAATACCTGGTCCTCTCGGACTCCGCGCTGCTGGCCGAATCCCCGGCCGGCGAGGTGACCGCCGTACTGGACGACCGCCTCTCCCGCCTCCCCCGCTCGGCTCTCGCGACGGACGCCATGATCGACACCACGCTCCGTAACAAGGAGGGCGGCTTCTTCACGGCCGCCGCCGATCCGTCGGTCGCGGCACGCGCGGTGACGGGTTCGCTCCCCCGCGCCGACGTCCGCGCCCTCGCCGCCCTGACGGACGGGGCGACGCGGTGGGTGGAGAAGTTCGGCCAGGGCGACTGGGCGGACTGCCTCGCTCTCGTACGGAAGGAGGGGGCGCCGGAGCTGGTGACCCGGGTACGGGCGCTGGAGCGGGCGGACGCGGAGGAGCGGACGTATCTGCGGCGGAGCAAGACGCACGACGACGCGACGGTCGTGTACGCCGAGCTGTGACCGGCCGCTACGCCGGTGCCACCTCTCCCTTCGGTGTCGTCTCTCCGTCGGGTGTCACTTCTCCATGACGCCGTTCAACTGGTGGAGCAGCCGGGCCAGTTCGGCGACCTCGCGGCGGTCCCAGTGGGAGAGCTGGCTGACGTAGCGGGCCCGCCGGGCCTCGCGGACGTGGACGACCCGGCGGCGGCCCTCGTCGGTGAGGTCGACCAGCCAGGCCCGGCCGTCCGCCGGGTCGGGCTCGCGGGCGATCAGGCCCAGGTCCTCCAGGGCGCGCAGCTGGCGGGACATCGTGGCCTTGCCGACGCCGATGTAGGCGGCCAGTTCGGTGGCCCGCTGCCTGCCGTACTCGTCGAGCCGGACCAGCAGGCCGTACGCGGCGGACTCCAGGTCGGGGTGGACCTCGCGGGCCATCTCCCCCTGGTTGGCCCGGGCCCGGCGGAGCAGGAACGTCAACTCGCGCTCCAGGGACAGGTATTCGTGGTCCACGGCGAGTCCGTCGGGGCCCACGGACAACGCGCCGCCGTCTCCGGGAAGCCCGCTGCCGTTCCTGTCCTCGCCCTTGTGCACGTCAGCACCCATTGGTCCGCTTTCCCGATCGTGAAAGTTTCCGCCAAACACCGTCATCGCCGCAGCTCCGCCAGTATTTCGCAGGGCTGGACCAATGGCGTCGTCCGGACCCCCTTCCCAGGACACGGACGTGCGACAAAGGCCCGGGCCCCCTCGCGAGAGGGGACCCGGGCCCTCATCTACCGGTCGCGTCCGTCACGCCGCCACCGGAACCTCCGACGTCGCGCCGTTCGTCGCCGGCGACAGCGCCAGCTCCAGGACCTGGCGGACGTCCGTCACCGCGTGGACGTCGAGCTTGTCCAGGACCTCGGCCGGGACGTCGTCCAGGTCGGGCTCGTTGCGCTTCGGGATGATCACGGTGGTGACCCCGGCCTGGTGCGCGGCGAGCAGCTTCTGCTTCACACCGCCGATCGGGAGGACCCGACCGGTCAGGGAGACCTCACCCGTCATCGCCACGTCCGTGCGGACCAGGCGGCCGCTGAGCAGCGACGCCAGGGCCGTCGTCATCGTGACACCCGCGCTCGGGCCGTCCTTCGGCACCGAACCCGCCGGGAAGTGGATGTGCACGCCCCGGTCCTTCAAGTCGCCGACGGGCAGCTCCAGTTCGGCGCCGTGCGAGCGGAGGAAGGACAGGGCGATCTGCGCGCTCTCCTTCATCACGTCACCGAGCTGACCGGTCAGGGTCAGACCCGCCGCCCCCGTCTCCGGGTCGGCCAGCGACGCCTCGACGTAGAGGACGTCACCGCCCGCGCCGGTGACCGCGAGACCGGTGGCGACACCGGGTACGGCCGTGCGGCGCTCGGCCGGGTCCTGGGCGGACTCGGGGACGTGGTGCGGCCGTCCGATCAGACCGCGCAGATCGGCGTCGGTCACCGTGAACGGCAGCTCCCGCCGGCCCAGTTCGTGCTGGGCCGCGATCTTGCGCAGCAGCCGGGCGACGGACCGCTCCAGGGTGCGGACACCCGCCTCACGGGTGTACTCACCGGCGAGCTTGCGCAGCGCGCTCTCGTCGATGACGACCTCGTCGTCCTTGAGCCCCGCCCGCTCCAGCTGGCGCGGGAGCAGGTGGTCACGGGCGATGACGACCTTCTCGTCCTCGGTGTAACCGTCGAGCCGGACCAGTTCCATCCGGTCGAGCAGCGCCTCCGGGATGGCCTCCAGAACGTTCGCCGTCGCGAGGAACACGACGTCGGACAGGTCGAGTTCGACCTCCAGGTAGTGGTCGCGGAAGGTGTGGTTCTGCGCGGGGTCGAGGACTTCGAGAAGTGCCGCCGCCGGGTCACCCCGGTAGTCGGACCCCACCTTGTCGATTTCATCCAGCAGGACCACCGGGTTCATGGACCCGGCCTCCTTGATGGCCCGGACGATACGACCGGGGAGGGCACCCACGTACGTACGCCGGTGTCCACGGATCTCGGCCTCGTCCCGAACCCCGCCCAGCGCGACCCGCACGAACTTCCGCCCCATCGCGTGCGCGACGGACTCGCCGAGCGAGGTCTTGCCGACACCGGGCGGGCCGACGAGGGCGAGCACGGCACCACCGCGCCGACCTCCGACAACACCCAGGCCCCGCTCCGCGCGCCGCTTGCGCACGGCCAGGTACTCGGTGATGCGCTCCTTCACGTCGTTCAGACCGGCGTGCTCGGCGTCCAGGATCGCCTTGGCGCCCTGGATGTCGTACTCGTCCTGCGTCCGTTCGTTCCACGGCAGTTCGAGGACGGTGTCCAGCCAGGTGCGGATCCACGACCCCTCGGGCGACTGGTCGGAGGACCGCTCCAGCTTCTCGACCTCCTTGAGCGCGGCCTCGCGGACCTTCTCGGGAAGATCGGCGGCCTCGACCCGGGCGCGGTAGTCGTCGGACTCCTCGCCGTCGCTCGTGTCCCCGTTCAGCTCGCGCAGTTCCTTGCGGACGGCTTCGAGCTGGCGCCGCAGCAGGAACTCGCGCTGCTGCTTGTCGACGCCTTCCTGCACGTCCTTGGCGATGGTCTCGGCAACGTCCTGCTCGGCGAGGTGGTCGCGCAGGTGCTGAGTAGCAAGCTTCAGCCGGGCCACCGGTTCGGCGGTCTCCAACAGCTCGATCTTCTGCTCGGTGGTGAGGAAGGGTGAGTAACCGGAGTTGTCGGCGAGCGTGGACACATCGTCAATGGCCTGCACGCGGTCGACGACCTGCCAGGCCCCCCGCTTGCGCAGCCACGCGGTGGCCAGCGCCTTGTACTCCTTCACCAGCTCGGAAACGGAGCCGGGCAAGGGTTCGGGCAGGCTCTCGTCGAGCGCGGTGCCCTCGACCCAGAGCGCGGCACCGGGCCCGGTGGTCCCGGCCCCGATCTTCACGCGGCTACGGCCGCGGATCAGCGCACCCGGATCACCGTCGGCCAGCCGGCCGACCTGCTCGATGGTGCCGAGCACACCCGTGCTCGCGTAAGTCCCGTCGATGCGTGGCACCAGCAGGACCTTGGGCTTTCCGGGCTCGGACCGCGCGGCGGCCTGGGCGGCCTCCACGGCGGCGCGTACATCGGTGTCGTTCAGGTCCAGCGGAACCACCATTCCGGGCAGCACGACCTCGTCGTCGAGCGGCAGCACGGGCAGGGTGAGCGGTGTGGACGTCGAAGCCATGATCTCCCCTTAGGCAGTCAAGTTGAGCTATGCCGACTCAATGCTTGGGCGACTTCGATTGTTCCCCACCTGGTGTTCGCCCTGAGCGATCAGCGGTAGCGCACCGGGCTCCGTGCAGGTCAACACGGAAATGGGGCGAGGGCTTCCCGGGGAGCGGGGTGCGTTGGAGGGGTGCGCTGACGGGACGGCCGGGGCTCGACGCCCGATCTCGACGGTCGGCCTCAGCGGTCGATGTCAGTGGCGCCTGCCACGATGCCCGGACACGACGCCATCACGATCAGGAGAGACGCATGGGCACCTGGGACACCGGTCCCTTCGACAACGACACCGCTGCGGACTGGTGCGGCGACCTCGACGACGCCTCTCCGGACGCGCGTCAGGGCTTGGTGCAGGACGCACTCGTCCGAGCGGCCGACAGCACCGACTGCCTCTACGCGAACGTCGGCGACGAAGCCGTTGCGGCAGCGGCCCTGGTCGCCGCGCAAAGCCCCGGCGGCGAGCCCGCCCACCCCCACTACGGACCGGACGAGCCGCTCCCCGACCTCACCGGTCTACGCGCCCTCGCCCTCCAGGCCCTCGACCGCGTCATGACCGAACCGTCCGAACTCCTGGAGCTCTGGGACGGACGGGACGGCGCCCCCTGGCGGGCGTCGATCAACCGACTCCGCGGCACGCTCACGCCCCAGCCGCCCGGAGAACAGCTCAGCCTGAGCTGAACCCCCGCCGACGGCCCAACCGCCCGTTCCCCCTCCGGAAGGTCCACATGAGCTGGGACGTTCTTCTCCTCCACCTGCCCGACGACATCACCTCGGCGCAGGACATACCCGACGGCTACGCCCCGCGCCCACTCGGCCCACTGCACGAGGCCCTCGCGACCGTGAGCCGAGCCGAGCCCGAAACCGACCTCGCGGATCCCACCTGGGGCGACCTCACCGGACCCACCTGGTCCATCGAACTCAACATCGGCTCGGAGGATCCCGTGGACTCGATCATGTTGCACGTCCGCGGCTCCGGCGACGACGTGCTCGACTCCGTGTTCCGTCTCGCGGGCGCCTTCGGCTGCAAGGTGCTGGACTGCTCGTCAGGAGAACTGATCACTCCGGGAGTGCCCTCGGGCTGGCACGCGTTCCAGGAGTACCGCGACCGCATCGCCGACACCACACGCTGACTCGTCACGCCGCCACGCGCCCCGGTACGTCCGACAGCAGCTCGAACCACACGACCTTGCCCTGGGCCGGCCCCATCACGAAGCTCCCCCAGGCATCGGCGCACAGCTCCACGAGGGCGAGCCCGCGACCTCCTTCTCCGGGTCGGCGGACAACAACTGCGTCGAACTCGCCGCATCGGACACCGCCCTCGCCCTCCGCGAAAGCGACACCCCCACCACCGTGCTCCACACCCACCGCCCCCAACTCACCGCCCTCCTACGCCACATCCGGACCACCACCCCCCGTACCGTCACCCCGTGACAGAGCCGGAAACCAAGACCGAAACCCAGACCCTCCTCGCCGCCTACGACGAGCAGCTGCGCGCCACCCCTCCCATTCCGCCGGCCGGCGTGACGTACGAGGAGGACGGGCCGCTGTTGCGGACGGTCGGGCAGGGCCGGGGGTTTGTGAGTGGGGCGCGTGACCTCGGGGTGTACGGGGCCGAGCTCGACGCACTGATCGTCCGGCAGCAGGACTTCTTCGCGGCGCGCGGGGAGGTCATGGAGTGGAGGACCCGCGCTCATGACATCCCGGCCGACGTCCCGGACCGGCTGCGCGCGGCGGGGTTCGTGGCCGAGGAACCGGCGACCGTGCTGATCGCGCGGGCCGCTGAACTGGCCGTAGGGGAGCCCGTGCTGCCGGAGGGAGTCACGGTCCGCCGGGTCAGCGCCGAGGCGGATCTGCGGCGGCTCGGGGCACTCCAGTCGGCCGTCTGGGGCGGGGACCTGGACTGGCTGGCCACCGACCTGCTCGGCCGGATCGCCGCCGCTCCGGACGAGATGGCCGTCTACGTCGTCGAGGCGGCGGGCGAGATGGTCTGCACGGCCTGGCTCGCCTTCCGGCCGGGGACGGAGTTCGCCAGCCTGCTGGGCGGCTCGACGCTCGCCGCTTGGCGCGGCAAGGGCATCTACCGCGCCCTCGTCACCACCCGGGCCGCCCTCGCCGCCGCCCGCGGAGTCCCGTACCTGCACGTGGACGCCTCGGACGACAGCGCACCCATCCTGCGCCGCCTGGGCTTCCACGCGGTCACGACGACCACGCGGTACGTGTGGTCACCGGGCCGAGCAGATCAACCGGATCAACCGGATCAGGTGAGCGTGCGGCCCAAGTAGGCCAACAGTTGGCCGTGCGGGGCCGCGCCTGGCCGAGGCTGGACCTCGGGACCGAAGACACCGGGTATCCGGTACGCGTCGAAGCCGCCCATCCCCCGCATCACCGACAGGAGTTCCGCGCACAACTCCTCGTCCACTGAAGCCTGTTGGCCGGTCGCCACCGCCAGGTCCACGCCGTGGACGCAGACCTCCGTGAAGTGGATCAGCGCGGCCATCGGGCCGGGCAGCGCGCCGAGCGAGATGTGGACGGTCGTATCGAGGGCGCCGGGGCGGTTCCAGGCCGTGCGGTCCGCCTCCGCCGCCTCGGTGTACGCGGCTTCCGGGTCGGTGCCCAGCCAGTCGGACTCGTGCTCGGCGCCCGGGTCGGCACCGTTCAGTTCGGCGGCGAAGATACGCATGCCGCCCACCGTGTGGTTGAGGACGGCCCGGGCGTCCCACTCCGCGCACGGGGTGATGTTCGCCCACTGGGCCTCGGCAACTCCCGCCACCACCAAGCCAGTTGAATCGATCGCCCGCTCTATCCGCCGTACCGCATTCGTATCCGTCATCCGGACCTCCCCCGTCCAAGACCGCGATCGGCTCGCCACGCCATCGCTACACCCCCGCAACGGCATTCACAGCCAACTGCCGCAAAATGCAAGCAGATTCACAGTCGGCGGGCTGTGCCTACGGGGACACGGGGGATGCGATGGGCGACGCGGTGGGTGAGGGGCAGCAGCGGCGCGGGCCCGGCAGGCGGGCCGTCGTGGCCGGAGCCGCCGTGGTCGCGACGGCGGCGGCGATCCCGGTGACCGTCCTCGCCGTGAAGGGCGACAAGAAGCCCCCGGCAGGCGAACCGGCCGCACCCGTACGGAACTTGACCTCCCCGTCGCCCTCCCCGCGCACCCGCGCCCGTGGCGACGACCGCCCCAACATCCTCGTCGTCGTCACCGACGACCAGCCCAAGGACACCGACTGGGCGACCCCTCAGACCGTCGACTGGCTCGGCGACCACGGCGTCACCTTCGAGCGGGCGCACGCCAACACCCCGCTGTGCGCGCCCTCCCGCGCCTCGATCATGTCGGGGCGGTACGCGCACAACCACGGCGTCCTGGACACCCGCCACCCCTACCACCTGGACCAGCACACCACCGTGCAGAGGCAGTTGCACGACTCCGGTTACCGCACGGGCCTGTTCGGCAAGTACCTCAACTACTGGCACACCGGCGACAACCCGCCCCACTTCGACGAGTGGCTGCTCCAGGAACCGGTGGCGTACTACAACGGCCATTACAACGACGGCGGGACCGTCCGGAACATCCCCGGCTACAACACCACCGTCATCAAGGACCGCGCCCTCGCCTTCATCGACGGGTCGCGGACGGACCGGCGGCCGTGGTTCGCCTACGTCGCCACACGTAGCGCCCACGAGTTCAACATCCCGGAGAAGAAGTACGCCGACACGCGTGTTCCGGGGTGGGCCGGGCGGCCGTCCGTCTTCGAGAGCGACAAGGACGACAAACCCGCGTTCCTCCGCAAGGCCAAGCACGGTCTGGCCGCCGGACAGGCCCTGCGCGCCCGCCAGTTGAGAACCCTGCTGTCCGTGGACGACGCGATGCGCGACTTCCGCGACAAGCTGCGGGCGCTCGGCCAGCTGGAGAACACGCTCGTGCTGTACACCAGCGATCACGGGCTGTGCTGGGGCGACCACGGCTGGCTGCGCAAGTCGGTGCCGTACCGGCCGAGTCTGGAGGTGCCGTTCCACCTGTCCTGGCCGGCCCGCGGTCTCGACCGGGGCACCTCGGACGACCGTCTCACCGGTCACGTCGGCATCGCGCCCACCCTCCTCGACGCGGCCGGCATCACCCCGGACACCCCGCACGACGGGCACTCGCTCCTCGGCACCGCCGACCGGGACCATCTGCTCGCCGAGTGGTGGTGGAACCGGCAGGACAAGGAACCGATCCACACCTGGGCGACGTACATCGGCAAATCCGAGCAGTACACGGAGTACTACCGCACCCGCCTCGACAAGAACGGCCTGGCGACGAACGGCGACGGCAAGGTGCTCTTCCGCGAGTACTACGACCTGCGCGCCGACCCCTACCAGCTCACCAACAAGCTGCACGAGGCAACCGCCGGGCAGGAAGCCCGACTTGGCATCCCGGCACTGGCCAAGAAGCTGAACGCGGCCAGGCGGGCGGGGAGTTAGACCCGGGCGACCTCAACCCGGGCCGTACCGAGCCGAGTCACCCTCGCGGCCCGCTGCCAGCGCCGTATCAGCGGCCAGGTCGCGACGCCTATCGCGAGCGAGATCAGATGGCCCCAGTTCGTCATGGGGTCGGTGAACGCGATCAGGTCCGCGACCAGCGACCAGCCGAACAGGCCGATCAGCGGCAGCCCCAGCCACGGCCGCAGCAGACCGGCCAGCGCTCCTATGCTCGCGGCGACGCCGAAGCTGATGCCGTAGTCGAGGCGGTGGAGCGAGCTGTCGGGGAGGTGGCCCGCCAACACCGCGATGCCCACGGTCCCTTCGGTCGCGAGCGTGGCCAGGATGTGCCCGGACAGGAACACCCCGGCGGCCCGCGCCCCGCCGATCCGCCGCTCCAGCGCGGTCAGCACGAGCAGGAAGAGGACCGCGTACGGCGACATCATCCCGCCCACGATCCACAGCGCGCTGGCGATCAGCACGAGGAACGGGTCGCGGAGCAGGTGGGCGACATCGGTGCTGGAGGCCTGGTGCAGTTGGTTCACGAACGTGGGACCGGCGTACTGCGCGACGAGCGAGGTGACGAGGAGCAGCACGCCGTAACAGAAGGTGAACGGCGTCCCGGTGGGCGTGGGCAGCAGCCGCCAGGGGTGGAGGCCGCGCAGCGCGACCAGGGCTCGCGGTTCCGCGGGAACGGCCGGGGTCGAAGCGGTGACGGACACCGCGGCCGGACCGGGACCCGCGAGCCCCAACTCCCTGTCGGCGTCCAGCGCTTCCCGCTGTCTCGGCATCGCGTCCAACAGCCCGGGATCCAGGGGCGAGGCCGACCCGGGTTCCTCGGCCAGGGGCCCGCCCGGAGGCGTGGCGGTGGCCTGGGTGTCGGCCGTCGCGATCCGTTCCACGGTGAGGCGCTCCTTCCGTTTCACCCCACCCTTCGCCGTCCCACCTGCCGCTGTCTATGACCGACGCCACGCGAGAGCCGATTCACAGCAACCTGAAAGCCTTCTTACGCGTCCGCGGGTACCGTGCGCGGATGACCACCGCGTACGACACCCCCGTTGTCCTGGACCGTCGCGAGGGCCCCTACGGCGAGGTGGTGCTGCGCCGGCACGGGGAGTTGCTCCAGATCATCGCCAACGGGTGCTTCCTGATGGACACTTCGGACGGCCGCTCGGAGCGGCTGCTGGTCGACGCCGCACGCGATGCCCTCGACTCACGCCCCGAACCGCACGTGTTGATCGGCGGGCTCGGCGTCGGTTTCTCGCTCGCCCATGCCGCCGCCGACACTCGGTGGGGCCGGATCACGGTCGTCGAACGGGAGCCCGCGATCGTCGAATGGCACCGTTCAGGCCCGCTGTCGGCGCTCTCCGCGGCCGCTCTCGCCGACCCGCGGACCGACATTGTGAAAACGGACCTGGTCGCATTTGTTAATGAGACTTGCGCCACTTTCGACGCGCTCTGCCTCGACATCGACAACGGCCCCGGCTGGACCGTCACCGACAGCAACGACAGCCTCTACTCACCGGCCGGACTGGCAAGCTGCGCAAGGGTGTTGAGGCCGGGCGGGGTCCTTGCCGTGTGGTCGGCGCAGCCCTCTCCGGAATTTGAGCGAACCTTATGGAATGCCGGGTTCCAGCAGGTGCGTACCGAAGAGATCCCCGTTGCCCGAGGCGTTCCCGACGTCGTGCACCTCGCCGTACGACCTGGATAGCAAAGGCGACGTCACTCCCCGTACTCTGCTTCCCTGACGCAGATCATTCAAGCGTCAAGCGCAGTCATGGGATCACCCCACATGGTTCCGGAAAGCACACTTCAGGGGCGGGCGATGGAGCAGACACACACCTCCCACAACGGTACGGCCACGGCCACGCCGGGCGCGCAGCGCCGGGTGCTCGTGGTCGAGGACGATCCGACGATCGTCGACGCCATCGCGGCCCGTCTGCGCGCCGAGGGATTTCTCGTGCAGACCGCGGGCGACGGGCCGTCGGCCGTCGACACCGCCGAGGCCTGGCAGCCCGATCTGCTGATCCTCGACATCATGCTGCCCGGCTTCGACGGACTGGAGGTCTGCCGCCGTGTGCAGGCCGCCCGCCCGGTGCCGGTGCTGATGCTCACCGCGCGCGACGACGAGACCGACATGCTGGTCGGGCTCGGGGTCGGCGCCGACGACTACATGACCAAGCCGTTCTCGATGCGGGAGCTGGCGGCGCGCGTGCATGTCCTGCTGCGCCGCGTCGAGCGTGCCGTGGTGGCCGCGTCCACCCCCCGCTCGGGCATCCTGCGGCTCGGCGAGCTGGAGATCGACCACGCGCAGCGCCGGGTACGGGTGCGCAGCGAGGACGTGCATCTCACGCCCACCGAGTTCGACCTGCTGGTGTGCCTGGCGAACACCCCGCGTGCCGTGCTCTCGCGCGAGCAGCTGCTCGCCGAGGTGTGGGACTGGGCGGACGCCTCCGGCACCCGCACCGTCGACAGCCACATCAAGGCGCTGCGCCGGAAGATCGGTGCCGAGCGGATCCGCACGGTGCACGGCGTGGGCTACGCACTGGAGACACCGACGCCATGAGCGAAGGGCCGACGTCACGGAGGAGCCCCGGGGAGCCCTGGGGCGGCGTACGCCCGTTCTCGATCAAGACCAAGCTGGGCGCGCTGGTCGTCATCGCGGTGCTCATCACCACCGGGCTGATGATGATCGCCATGCGCACGGCGACGGAGCTGCGCTTCATCACGGTCTTCTCGATGATCGCCACACTGCTGATAACGCAGTTCGTGGCCCATTCGCTCACCGCGCCGCTGGACGAGATGAACACGGTGGCCCGGTCCATCTCGCGCGGTGACTACACGCGCCGGGTGCGCGAGAACCGCCGCGACGAACTGGGCGACCTGGCCGGGACGATCAACGTCATGGCCGACGAGCTGGAGGCCCAGGAGCGCCAGCGCAAGGAACTCGTCGCGAACGTCTCGCACGAGCTGCGCACCCCGATCGCGGGCCTGCGCGCCGTACTGGAGAACGTCGTCGACGGCGTCTCGGCCGCCGATCCGGAGACCATGCGGACGGCGCTGAAGCAGACGGAGCGGCTCGGCCGGCTGGTCGAGACGCTGCTGGACCTCTCCCGGCTGGACAACGGCGTCGTACCGCTGAAGACGCGCCGCTTCGAGGTGTGGCCGTATCTCTCGGGCGTGCTCAAGGAGGCCAACATGGTCGCCTCCGCGCGCGCGGGCATCGCGTCGGGCTCGGGGAGTCACACGCGGACGGACGTCCATCTGCACCTGGACGTGTCCCCGCCGGAACTGACCGCGCTCGCGGACCCGGAGCGCATCCACCAGGTCGTCGCCAACCTGATCGACAACGCGGTCAAGCACAGCCCCGCGCACGGCCGGGTGACGGTGAAGGCGCGGCGCGGGTCGCTGCCCCAGTCGCTGGAGCTGGAGGTCCTGGACGAGGGACCCGGCATCCCGAAGGCGCAGTGGGCGCACATCTTCGAGCGGTTCAACCGGGGAGCGGTCAGCTCGCCGCACGGACCGGGCAGCGACGGCGGTACGGGCCTCGGCCTGGCGATCGCCCGCTGGGCGGTGGATCTGCACGGCGGCCGGATCGGTGTGGCCGAATCCGACCGTGGCTGCAGGATCATCGTCACCCTCCCGGGACTGTCTTCCGTGCCAAGTTGACGTAAAGTTCGAACCGGAGCCCCAAGATCCACGACGGTCCGCACTGACGGACACGTGTGATCAGGCACAGGCCCGCGCCATCGGCGCGTCCGGCCCGCATCGACGCGTCTCTTCCGTAGCGGAACCACGCTTGTTTCCCGCCATTTCAGCGCTCGAAACACACTTTCCGATGTGACTTACGCGACGATGGACCGGCCCGACCTGACCTTGGCGGTCATGGGGGCGTAGCCTTAATTCCCGCTGTCCATCACCTTGTGAAGCGGAAGAGGGCGGTTGCCGCCGTGTCGTCACAGTCCCCCAGTAACTCGACCATCTCGACCGAGTCCGACCAAGCCGCGGGTAAGAATCCCGCGGCGGCGTTCGGGCCCAACGAGTGGCTCGTCGACGAGATCTATCAGCAGTACCTCCAGGATCCGAACTCGGTAGACCGAGCCTGGTGGGACTTCTTCGCCGACTACAAGCCGGGCGCGGCTGCCGCCCCGACCTCGACTTCGGCGGGTACTGCGGCCGCGGGGGCCGCAGCGCCCACCCCCCCGGCCCAGGCCGCACCCGTAACCCCGGCTCCGGCTCCGGCCGCTCCTGCCGCACCCCCGGCTCCGGTGGTCCCCGCGCCGGCGCCCGCAGCGGCCGCTCCGGCCCCTGCGCCGGCTCCCGTCGCCGCTCCGGCCCCCGTGAAGGCAGCGGCCCCGGCCGCCCAGCCGAAGAAGGCCGAGCCCGCGACCGAGGCCCCCGGTGGCCCGGAGTTCGTCACGCTGCGCGGTCCCGCCGCCGCGGTCGCGAAGAACATGAACGCGTCGATCGAGGTCCCCACCGCCACGTCGGTGCGCGCGGTCCCGGTCAAGCTGCTCTTCGACAACCGCATCGTCATCAACAACCACCTGAAGCGTGCCCGGGGCGGGAAGATCTCCTTCACCCACCTCATCGGCTACGCGATGGTGCAGGCCATCAAGGCCATGCCGTCGATGAACTACTCCTTCCAGGAGAAGGACGGCAAGCCGACCCTGGTCAAGCCGGAGCACGTCAACTTCGGTCTCGCCATCGACCTGGTGAAGCCCAACGGCGACCGCCAGCTCGTCGTCGCCGGCATCAAGAAGGCCGAGACGCTGAACTTCTTCGAGTTCTGGCAGGCCTACGAGGACATCGTCCGCCGCGCCCGCGACGGCAAGCTGACGATGGATGACTTCACGGGCGTCACCGTGTCGTTGACCAACCCCGGCGGCCTCGGCACCGTCCACTCGGTGCCGCGTCTGATGCCCGGTCAGTCGGTCATCATGGGCGTCGGCTCGATGGACTACCCGGCCGAGTTCCAGGGCACGAGCCAGGACACCCTCAACAAGCTCGGCATCTCGAAGGTCATGACGCTCACGTCGACCTACGACCACCGGGTCATCCAGGGCGCCGCCTCCGGCGAGTTCCTCCGGATCGTCGCGAACCTCCTGCTCGGCGAGAGCGGCTTCTACGACGAGATCTTCGAGGCGCTGCGCATCCCGTACGAGCCGGTCCGCTGGCTCAAGGACATCGACGCGTCGCACGACAACGACGTGACGAAGGCCGCCCGCGTCTTCGAGCTGATCCACTCCTACCGGGTCCGCGGCCACGTCATGGCCGACACCGACCCGCTGGAGTACCGCCAGCGCAAGCACCCCGACCTGGACATCACCGAGCACGGCCTCACCCTGTGGGACCTGGAGCGGGAGTTCGCGGTCGGCGGCTTCGCCGGCAAGTCCCTGATGAAGCTGCGCGACATCCTCGGCGTGCTGCGCGACTCCTACTGCCGCACCACCGGCATCGAGTTCATGCACATCCAGGACCCGAAGCAGCGCAAGTGGATCCAGGACCGCATCGAGCGCTCGCACTCCAAGCCGGAGCGCGAGGAGCAGCTGCGCATCCTGCGCCGCCTGAACGCGGCGGAGGCCTTCGAGACCTTCCTCCAGACGAAGTACGTCGGCCAGAAGCGCTTCTCCCTGGAGGGCGGCGAGTCCGTCATCCCGCTCCTGGACGCGGTCATCGACAGCGCGGCCGAGTCGCGCCTCGACGAGGTCGTCATCGGCATGGCCCACCGCGGCCGCCTGAACGTCCTGGCGAACATCGTCGGCAAGTCGTACGCCCAGATCTTCCGCGAGTTCGAGGGCAACCTCGACCCGAAGTCGATGCACGGCTCCGGCGACGTGAAGTACCACCTGGGCGCCAAGGGCACGTTCACCGGCCTGGACGGCGAGCAGATCAAGGTCACCCTCGCGGCGAACCCGTCCCACCTGGAGACGGTCGACCCGATCATCGAGGGCATCGTCCGCGCCCGCCAGGACATCATCAACAAGGGCGGCACGGACTTCACGGTCCTGCCCCTCGCCCTGCATGGTGACGCGGCCTTCGCGGGCCAGGGCGTGGTGGCCGAGACGCTCAACATGTCGCAGCTGCGCGGCTACCGCACCGGCGGCACGATCCACATCGTCATCAACAACCAGGTCGGCTTCACGGCCGCCCCGGAGTCGTCCCGCTCGTCGATGTACGCGACGGACGTGGCGAGGATGATCGAGGCCCCGATCTTCCACGTGAACGGCGACGACCCGGAGGCCGTGGTCCGCGTGGCCCGCCTGGCCTTCGAGTTCCGTCAGGCGTTCAACAAGGACGTGGTGATCGACCTCATCTGCTACCGCCGCCGCGGTCACAACGAGTCGGACAACCCGGCCTTCACCCAGCCCCTGATGTACGACCTCATCGACAAGAAGCGCTCGGTGCGCAAGCTGTACACCGAGTCCCTGATCGGTCGCGGCGACATCACCCTTGAGGAAGCCGAACAAGCCCTCCAGGACTACCAGGGCCAGCTGGAGAAGGTCTTCACGGAGGTCCGCGAGGCGACGGCCCAGCCGGGCGCCGCCCCGATGTCGGACCCGCAGGCGGAGTTCCCGGTCGCGGTCAGCACCGCGATCTCCACGGAGGTCGTCAAGCGGATCGCCGAGTCCCAGGTCAACATCCCGGACACCTTCCACGTCCACCCGCGCCTGCTCCCGCAGTTGCAGCGCCGGGCGACGATGGTCGAGGACGGGACGATCGACTGGGGCATGGGCGAGACGCTCGCGATCGGCTCCCTCCTCCTGGAGGGCACCCCGGTCCGCCTCTCCGGCCAGGACTCCCGCCGCGGCACGTTCGGCCAGCGCCACGCGGTCCTCATCGACCGTCAGACGGGCGAGGACTACACCCCGCTCCAGTACCTCTCCGAGGAGCAGGCGCGCTACAACGTCTACGACTCCCTCCTCTCCGAGTACGCGGTCATGGGCTTCGAGTACGGCTACTCGCTGGCCCGCCCCGACGCGCTCGTGATGTGGGAGGCGCAGTTCGGCGACTTCGTCAACGGCGCGCAGTCGGTGGTCGACGAGTACATCTCGGCGGCGGAGCAGAAGTGGGGCCAGACGTCCGGCGTCACGCTCCTGCTCCCCCACGGCTACGAGGGCCAGGGCCCGGACCACTCCTCGGCCCGCGTCGAGCGCTTCCTCCAGCTCTGCGCGCAGAACAACATGACGGTCGCGATGCCGACCCTGCCGTCGAACTACTTCCACCTCCTGCGGTGGCAGGTGCACAACCCGCACCACAAGCCGCTGGTGGTCTTCACCCCGAAGTCGATGCTGCGCCTCAAGGCCGCCGCGTCGAAGACGGAGGAGTTCACGACGGGCCAGTTCCGCCCGGTCATCGGCGACGCGTCGGTGACGGACCCGGCGGCCGTCCGCAAGGTCGTCTTCGTCACGGGCAAGCTGTACTACGACCTGGACGCCGAGCGGGTCAAGCGCGGCTCCACGGACACGGCGATCATCCGGCTTGAGCGGCTGTACCCGCTGCCCGGTGCCGAGGTCCAGGCCGAGATCGCCAAGTACCCGAACGCGGAGAAGTACCTCTGGGCCCAGGAGGAGCCGGCCAACCAGGGCGCCTGGCCGTTCATCGCCCTGAACCTGATCGACCACCTGGACCTGGCGGTCGGCGCGGATGTTCCTCACGGGGAGCGGTTGCGGCGGATCTCCCGCCCGCACGGCTCGTCCCCGGCGGTGGGGTCGGCCAAGCGGCACCAGGCTGAGCAGGAGCAGTTGGTGCGGGAGGTGTTCGAGGCTTAGGTCTCGACGTCCCTGGTCTTACGTACGGTGGGCCCGGCTCCGAGTCTTTGTGACTCGGGGGCGGGCCCATCGCCGTATCCGCGCGCGGATCAGAAGCCGGGGGGCGGATCGCAGAAGACGGCGAGGTGGCGGGCCCAGGCGGCTTCGGGGGCGCGGCGGGTGGCGCTATATGCCCTCAAGTAGCCGACCTGTGCGACGAGTTCACGGGCGGTGCCGGTCTTCCGCAGAAGGTCCTCGGCCCGCTCGTAGAAGTCGGCGCAGTCGGTGTGGGTCGCCGCCCGGCTCCAGAGCATGAGGGGGAAGCTCAGGGACTTGGCCAGGTCGAGGCCGGTGGTCGGCGTGGTCGCGTCGGCGTGCCGGCACAGGAGCGGTACCGCCTCAAGGGGCGCCTGCGCCCAGTCGACGCCGCCTGTCCCGTGGAGCCGGAGCCCCTGCAACGGGCCTCTCGACACCGCTTCCCAACGGCGCCGCCATGCCTGAAGCGAACGGTCCTTACCGTCCTGGCTTCGGACGAAGACGTTCCGCTCCCGTCCGAGGGCGGCTCCGTCCAAGAGTCGCCAGTTCTCCACGGGGAGATCCCACAGCAGCTCGCTCGGCAGGGAGAACTGGACGGTTGCCATGGCGCCGGGCGTCTCGGCCTCCGACAGCGCGTCCACGAGATGCCGGTGCAGTCGCTCCGGCAGGTCTCCGGCCCGCCCGCCCGACATGTCCTCCCCTAAGCCCACCACCCCGTTGCCCCGCACCAGGACAATGCTCCAGCCGTAGGCCTCGGGACCGACGCGCTCGATCTCCACGCGCACAGCGGGTCCGATACGGGTGAAGTCCGTGTCCACGCGGCTGAAGGCGGCGCCGACGTCGTGGCCGCCGGTGCCCGTGAGGCGTTGTCGGGCCGTGTCGGTCCAGTTCCGCAGCGCGGCGAGTGCGGGAGCCTGGGCCGGGCCGCTGCGGGTGGCCTGGTAGGCCCAGACGCGTGCGGTGTACAGGAGCAGGCGTTCGTCGGTGGCGAGGTGGTTCAGGTATCCGGCGCCGTCCCGCCAGTGGGGCAGGGGAACGGCTGGCCGTTCTCGTGGCCCGAGCAGTTCCAGCACCATCTTCGGATCGATGGGCGGTTCCAACTCGGCGAGCAGACCGTAGAGTTCGGTCCGCTCGTCGGGTGGGAGGGCTGGGGTCGACCTGTCGGTCCGCCAGAGTTGAAGGCCGGTCCACGTCATGTAGGGACCTCGTTCGGCGAACCGCTCGGCGTGGTGCCGGTCATGGGCCCGTACGAGCCCGTGCCACAACTCGATGCCCGTGGGGCCCTCTTCGCACAGTGCCCGCAGCGCTTCGATGGGGACCGCCTCGCCCCTCCCGCCGCCGTCGGCCCGCCGGGACTTGACGACACCGATGACGGAGCCGTCCTGTTCGTCGACGACGGGGCCGCCCGCGCTTCCGAGGGGGATCAACTCGCCGTCCAGCAGGAGGGTGTCCCGGCCCATCCGTCCGGAGACCGTGGCCGCCGTGGAGACGACCCGGGGCGCGTCCAAGGGGCCATCGGCGCCGTACAGCATCGCCGCCGGTGCATTGCGGCCGACCGGCCGGTCCGTGAGCCACAGGCAGTCGACTCCGGCCACGTCGGGTACGTGCAACAGCGCCAACTCGCCTGCTTCGCGGACCCGTTCGACCTGGTGGCGGCGGCCGTCCATGGTCGTGATGCCGACACCCGACTGCCGGTCGCGCCCTTTGACCACGTGGGCCGCGGTGACCACCCAGCCGGGTGCCAGGAAGAAACCACTGGCCGATACGACACCCTGCGCGCCGGCTGGGGCGTGGACGCGAACGAGGGCGCGCCGGACGAGTTCATCCCGGTCGGCCCCCGATGCGGTCGGGCTCCCCTCCTCGGAGGCGGACACCCTCAGCGCGGGGACCGCCTCCGCCCAGGCCCCATCCTTCGTGGTGATCAGCGCGTGGCCGCCGCTGATCAGGAGGTCGTTGGCGTCCTGGAGGTCGTCCCAGCCGTCGTAGACGATCAGCCAGCGGAGGCCGGCCTCGCGCAACTGCCGGAAAAGTTCGTGGAGTTGGGGGATGTCGTTGGCATGGGGCGCAAGTGTGGATCCGAAGCGTCGGGCATCGCCGAGTCGCGTCACGTGGTCCTGGGCCCGGATCCACCCCACGAAGTCGTAGTCGCCTGCGAACCGGCGTACGAACTCCGCCGCGAGCTGTGTCTTGCCGGACGACGGCGGTCCGACCAGGGCGCAGGCCGCGGAATCTCCTTGCGCGGTCGACAGTTGCTCGCGCAGCTGTCCGAGCAGGTCTTCCCGGAGGACGTAACCCGGCGAGGGTGTGGGCACCATGCCCCACACCACCTGGACAGGTCCGGGAAAGTCGAAGTCCGGGGCTTCGGGCAGGTGAGCGCCTGAGGCGTCGACGCCCAGCATGTCCAGCAGCCGCCATCTGGCCATGCGCTCGGTCAAGTTGGCCAGGGAGCCGACCGGTTCCAGGCCCAAGCTCCAGTGCAGCGGAGGCAAGGGAGCGCTGACATCGACAGTGACAACCAGCTGTTCGGCCATCGCCACAAGGGTTGCCAGTGCCACCTCGAACACTTTGCAGCCGTCGCCAAGAAGGAGGAGCACCGGCGACACGAACGCCTCCCGCAACTCCTCGACGTCGGTCCACATCCGCAGATCCACGTCGTATCCGGCAGTGCCCAGCACGTGGGCCATCCAGAGCGCCCACTCCCTGTCGTCCGCCATGTAGAACACGGCAAACCGCTCACGCCGCACCTCCGGCGCCTCGAACCGCCCCAACACCACCCGGGACACCTCAGCGAACGCCCCCGGAACCCCCTCCTCCCACGAAGGCACCGCACCCGTGTCCCCAGCCAACCGAGCCAACGCCAACGCCGGAAAATTGCGCGCCCCGCGCCCGAAGTGCCGCTCCACGTACTCCCCGCAGTGCTTGAGCACGAGCAGCGCGTCCCCCCGGGGCAGCAGCCGCAGCAACTCCTCCCGCACCCCCGGAACGAACTCGTACCAGCCCTCCCCGTCCCCCCGCTTCAACAGCCCACTGAGCAGAACCTCGGCAAGCACAGACGGCCCACTACGCGGCTGTACCGCCCGCTGGACGAGCTGCATCACCGGCAGGCTCAGCGGTACGGCGGAGAAGGACACGGCGAGGGACACGGCCTGGCGGGAGGCCGAGCGGCGGAACGCGGTGACGAGTGGGCTGGGGTCGGCGGGCGGGCGTTCGGGCCTGGGCGGGGCCCCGGGGTGGCCGGCGTGCACCCACGCGGCCGCCGCGGGCAGGGAGAGGCCGGTCCCGCCGGAGAGCAACCGGGCCCAGGTGCCGAGCGCGGCCCGGGTGGGCCCGAGCACCGGCACCGGGAGCGCGCCGGCCGGTGCCTCGCCCTCGGCCGGCCTGAACTCCAGCCTGGCGCCCAGCCCTTCGCGGCGACGCAGCGTGCCCGGGAGAGCCGGAAGGTGCGTGCGCCGCCACAACCGCTGCGGCAGGGGCTGGACTACGGCGACGGGCGCGGCCTGCGTCCAGTGGTGCAGCAGCCGTTGAAGTTGGCCCGAGCGCCACAGCGGGCCCGCGCAGTCGCTGAGGACGAGGGTGAGTTGGCGTCCCGTGGGGTCGCGCAGTTGCTCGGCGGCGCGCAGGGCACGGCCTGGTTCCCGCGAGGTGCCGATCGCCAACTGGCCGTCGGCGCCCTGGTGGACGTAGTGCACCTGCACCTCGCGGAAGGCGCCGAGGCCCGCGCAGATCTGGCGGAGTTCCTCAAGTGTGCTGTCCCAGACGGAGGTTGAGGTGGACGCGTCCATGAGCAGCCGCATCCGGGCCTCGCGGCGCGCGCCGGGTATGAGCACCGGGGTGAACAGGCCGGTCTCCGCGGCCCGTTCGGCGGTGGCCTGTTCGTCGAGGCGGTGGGCGGTGCCGCGGACGGGCGGGTGGTAGCGCTGGAGCGGGCGCAGGGCGCGCTGGAGGGCGAGGGAGTTCGGGAGAGCGGTCGCCACGGGGATGCGGACGGGGACGAAGTCCGGTTCGGGGGCGGCCTGTTCGCCGCCTTCGCGGAGTGTGGGGCGCGGACGGTCGGCGTAGAGGTGGGTGCGGTCGTCGGACGGAGCGGGGGTGGGGGCCGCCGTGGAGTCGGGGCGGGGTGTCGGCTCCTGTGGGGCGGGGATGCTCGAAGGTTCGTCCGGCGGGTCCGTCGCCGACTCCGGTTCCGCCGGGGTCACTTCCGCGCGCGACACGTGTTCCGCCAGCCACAACGCCTCCGCCAGTTCGCGTGCGCTGGGCTCGACGCCCAGCCGTGCGCGCAACCGCTCGGCGAGTCCGCCGAGCGGCCCGTCGGCGACGGGGGTGTCGGGAGGCATCGGGGGACGCGTCGGAGGAGCCGTCATCAGCGCGTTCCGTGCTCGCCCTGGTCCAGCGGCCTCATCAGCAGTTCGGCGAGTCGCTGCCGGTCCGGCTCGCTGTCGCGTACGGCTTCCTGGGTGAGGTAGATGGCGTTGAGGAGTTGGTCGGCGGCGCGCAGGGAGCCGGGGCTCGACTCCAGGAACTCGCGGATGAGTTCCTCGTTGCCGGACGTGTCCGTGTCGCCGAAGTGGGCGCGGACCATGGCGTCGAGGCGGGCGGTGCCCCACTCGTCGTTGCGGGGCGAGGGCAGGTCGAGGTGGAGGCAGCGGCGCAACAGCGGTGCGGGGAAGTCTCGTTCACCGTTGCTGGTCATCACGACGACGGGAAAGGCGCGGCAACGTACCCGGCCCTCCTCGACGGGGGCGCGGTCGCCGTCGTCGGTGAGGACCTGGACCTCGGGCTGTCTGCGGGCGATCCGTTGCAGCTCGGCGATGCCGAACTCGCCCTCTTCCAGGGCGTTGAGGAGGTCGTTGGGCAGGTCGATGTCGCTCTTGTCGAGTTCGTCGACGAGGAGGACGCGGGGCCGGGTGCGGGGCAGCAGGGCGGTGCCGAGCGGGCCGAGGCGCAGGTACTCACCGATGTCCTCCGTGTAGGGCTCGCCCAACTCCTTTGCCATCTGCATGTCTTGGAGGCGGGCGATCGCGTCGTACGTGTAGAGGCCGTCGCGCAGGGTGGTGCGGCTGACGATGGGCCAGTGCAGGACGCGACCGAGGCCGAGTTCGTGCGCGAGGGCGTGGGCGAGCGTCGACTTGCCCGAGCCCGGGTCGCCGGTCACCAGCAGCGGGCGCCTCAAGTAGAGGGCGGCGTTGATGAGTTCGAGTTCCTCCGGGCGCCAGGTGAGGCCGCCCGCGCCCCGGGTGCCTAGGCGGCGCGTCGACTCGGTGCCCAGCGGTGGGACCGTCCCGACGACCGGACCGCCGTCGAAGTCGCGCCACGGCGGCGGCGCGGGCAGCCGCCCGACACCGTCGTGCGGCTCACCGGAACCCCGGAAGACGAACCAGTCGGGGGTGGTCACGGGAGTCTCCTTCTGCCGGGCGGTCACAATCCACGGGTCGCGGTGGGGAGTTGGCGGGTCACGGGGAGTCCAGCGGGTCGTCGCAGACCGGGAGGGGGCGCCGCGGATCGTCGTAGAGGAGCGCGACGTGCGCCGTCCAGGACGCGTCCTCGCCGCCTTCCTCACCGGCCTGTTCCCGGAGGGCTCGCAGCCGCTCGGGGAGGGCCGCGGCGCCGTCGACCGAACCGAGCAACTGCGCGGTACGGCCGTACAGTTCGCCGCAGTCCACGCCGCACGCGCGCGCGTGCTCGCCCTTGAGGCTCCACAGGGCGACGCCGTATCCGGCGCCGATCGCGTCGGTCAGCGAGTCGGCGTCCTGCTGCGGAGGGCGGCACAGGACCGGTACCGCGTCGTGCGCCGCCGCCTCCAGCGCCTCTTTCGCGTACTCGGGCGAGTGCACCGGCAACGCCTTGAGCGCGCTCCCGGCGACCCCGTCCCAGCGCTCCCGCCACACCGGGGCGGGCTCGCCACGCCGGTTCAGCGAGCGCAGCACGACCTGCCGCTGTGCGCCCATGGACGGCTCGGCGGTCCGCGGCCACTGGTGCGCGTCCAGCCCGAAGTGCTCGACGGGCAGGGCCAGTTCGAGGCGGGCACGGCGGTGTTCGGCGTCCAGTTTCCGGAACGCCCGCCGCAACGGCTGGTGCAGCGCGCGCTGGAGATCGGCGAGCGGGGCACCTTCGTCCTCGGTGTCCTCGTCGAGCATCCGCGCGGTGTCGGGTCCGTCGGGCCAGGACCAGACGCGCCAGTGGAAACGGTCGCCGGGGCCGTACGGGTTGAGTTCCAACTCGACGGCCACGACGGGCCGTTCACCGTCCGGGACGACGGGCCCCGCACTGCCGTGGACATCGGTGTCGTCCGCGAGCCGGTCGTCACCGAGGGCCAACTCCCGGTCGTCGTCGGCCCGTTCGCGCAGCAGCGCCGCGAACGGGCCGGGGAGCTGCTCGATCCGCGCCTTCACCCAGCGCTCCAGTTCGGCCACGGCGTCCGGTGCCCGGCGTCGGCAGGACCGGGCCACGGCGAGCAGATAGTGCAGCGCGACGATGTCGGCGCCGTCCGGCTGGTCGTGCGCCCAGCCCTGCCCGTCGCGCCAGTCGACCGGGGCCAGCTCGTCCTCCCACAGCGGCTCGTAGCCGAGCACGCGGCTGATCATCCGCTGCAACTCGGCCGACGAGACGGGCCGCGGCAGCTCGGCGAGCAGCGCGGACGCCTCGGCGCTGTCCCGCGCTCCCCAGCCGCCCGCCCGCGGTTCGCCCTGCAACCGCACCCAGTTCGGGCCGGCCGTCACGCGGTGATGCCACCGGTCGTGCCTGCGGATGAGCGCCGCGTACGGGTCGGCGCCCAGGCTGTTCTCGCCGCCCACGGCGCGCGCCTCGCGGAAGCCGCGCAGTGCCGTCGCCGCGACGGCCAGGCCGCCGTCCTTGCCGGTGCGGCGGGCCTTGACGATGCCCGCGACGACTCCGTGGTCACGGTCAAGCAGGGGGCCGCCGGAGGCGCCGTGCGGTATCTCCATGTGGGGCGCGAGGGTGAACCCGTAGGAGCCGTCCCTGCCGTTGCACTCGCTGTGCCCGTTCCAGCGCTGGGGTGCGCCGCCGGTCGGGGTGCGCCAGCCGAACGCGGTGACCTGGTGCGGCGGGTCGTAGCGATCGGTCAGCCGCACGCACGCGTGGCCGTTCGCCGCGTCATCCGCCAGGCGGACGAGGGCGAGGTCCTGTTCGGGGTCGGTACCGCCGCCGAGCCAGTAGGCGAGCCGGGCGGGGGTGTCGAGTTGATAGCCCTGTACGCGTAGCGTGCCCACGCTTTCGGCGCCGCCCGCGAGGGGCAGGACGTGCGCGCAGGTCAGCACCCAGCCGGGCGCGACGAGGAAGCCACTCCCCCAGAGCGTGCCGGGCGCCGCGTCCGGGCCGATCCGGACGGTGGCGCGTATCGCCAACTGTTCCAGCTGGCCGGTCATGTGGTGGCGGCGTTCCGGCCGTCGTGGAGCGCCGTGACGGTGGCGTCCCCTGCGGTGCGCACGCTGTCGCCGCGCCAGGTGAGCGTGATCGACAGGGCCGCCTTGGCCTCACCGTCGGCGAGCAGCGCCACGGCCTTGCCCGGCTTCATCGCCAGTTCCACCCCGAAGGTGGCGCTGACCTCGTCGGGCCGCACGGCACGCGCCGCCGCCAGCACGGCACCGCCGACACCGCTGACCAGTTCGTTGAGCTGGTCGATCCGCGCGGCCATGTGATCGAGGGCGCCCACGTCCTCGTACGCGAACTCGTCGGCCCCACCGGGCACTTCATCGGCCGACAGCACACTGACCCGGGCGAGCACCCGCTCTCCCCCGGGCAGCTCGATCTCCTGGATCTTCCGTTCCATCACGCCCCCGTACGACGATCCCGTCCGCCTGTGGTCATTGTGCCCAGGCACGCACGCGTGAGGTGCGGGATCGGAACCATTGCCCCCCGCATAACCTGGGGGTGTCAGATCCACGCCCCCAGGAGAATCCCCCGTGTACTTCACCGACCGAGGCATCGAAGAGCTCGAAAAGCGACGCGGCGAGGAAGAGGTCACCTTCGAGTGGCTCGCCGAGCAGCTCCGCACCTTCGTCGACCTGAACCCGGACTTCGAGGTCCCGGTGGAACGCCTGGCGACCTGGCTCGCGCGACTGGACGACGAGGACGACGAGGAGTAGTTCCTACGACGGTGCCGCCCGCGTGTGTCAGTCGCGCGAGCGCGCGAGGTCGTAGACGAGGCCCAGCGTTCCGTGCGCCAGGAGCAGCGCCCCCGCGACGATCCAGCCTCCGCTACGGCGTCGTAGGCCCCAGGTCGTGAGCGGGAGGCCCGCCGCCATCTGGGTCAGGGCGACGGCGCGTGCCCTGGGGGTGCCGGACCAGGGCATCCAGGGGCCGAGGCGGCTGTTGTCGACCGCGTCGAGTTCCGCGCGGACGGCCTCACGCCAGCCCGCCCACTCGACCTGCCGGGCGTCGGGGCGGACGCGGGCGATCTCCCGGAGGCGGTCGGCGGGTTCGCCCGGGGTGAGGCCTGTGGGGAGGTCCACTCCCGCGCGCGTGAGGACGGCCAGGAGGCCGCGGAGGCGGGCGCGGGCGTCTGCTTCGGGGTCAGGTTTCGTCAGCTGGTCCAGGGACTGCAGATCCAGGACGGGGTCCAAGCCCAGGCGGGCGGCGAAGGTACGCATGGCCTCGTCCTCGCCGGCCGGGGTGCCGTCGGTGAGCCAGACGTAGCCGACGGGACGGCGGAATCCCGAGGCCAGGGTGTAGCCCGCACGGTCGGCGTCCCACCACAGGGCGAGCACCGGCCAGGGGGCGCCGACGGCGAGCGCGGTGGCCCAGCCGGTGAGGACGCGGTCGACCGGTTCCTCCCCGTGCAGCCAGGGCTTGCCCTCGGGGACGAGCACGCTCCAGCCGTCGCCCGCGCTGGTCAGCAGCATGCGTTCGCGGAGCGGGTGGGCCGCCTGGGCGACGGACTCGGGGTCGGCCCGGCAGAGCAGCAGGGCGCCCGGGGTGGCACCGGTCCGGTGTCTGGCCTGGGGCTTCTCCGTGGACATGATCACACGCTAGGGCAATGCACCCCTTTCCGCCGGTTGTTCGATGTCCGGTGATCACCGGAACGAGTGTCTTGACTTTCCCCATCCGCGATATATCGTGTTTCTCGGGAGACGCGATATGGCGCGTCGTGTCCTGTCCGGTTAGGCCGAGGAGGTCTGCATCATGTCCGAGTGGTCCGTCGCAGAGCCCAAGAAGCTCACGTTCGACGAGCCCGTGAGCGATCTCCACGTGCGCATCGTCAACGGAACGGTGAACGTCGTGGGGACGGACGAGGGTTCCGCCCGCATGGAAGTCTCCGAGATCGACGGGCCGCCCCTGGTGGTGACCCAGACGAACGGCACGCTGACGGTGGCGTACGAGGACCTGCCCTGGAAGGGCTTCCTCAAGTGGCTCGACCGGAAGGGCTGGCGGCGCAGCGCGGTGGTCTCCCTGGCCGTTCCCGCGAACACCCGGGTCGAGGTCGGGGTGGTCGGCGCCGCGGCCGTCGTCTCCGGGATCAGCGGGCCCTCGGTGGTGCGGGGGGTCACGGGCGACACGACCCTCGTCAGCCTCTCCGGCTCCGTCCGCGCCGAGACGGTCTCGGGAAACCTGGAGGCCCAGGCCGTCACCGGCGACCTCCGCTTCAACTCGGTCTCCGGCGACCTCACCGTCGTCGAGGGCTCGGGCCCCTCCGTGCGCGCCGAGTCCGTGAGCGGCTCGATGATCGTGGACCTCGACCCGGACGGCCCGACCGACGTCCGGCTGACCAACGTCTCGGGCGAGATCGCCATCCGGCTGCCGCACCCGGCGGACGCGGACGTCGAGGCCAACACGGCGAGCGGTTCGATCTCCAACGCCTTCGACGGACTGCGGGTGCACGGCCAGTGGGGCGCCCACAAGATCACCGGCCGCCTGGGCGCGGGCACCGGAAAGCTCCGCGCTACGACCGTCTCCGGTTCGATCGCCCTGCTGCGCCGCCCGGCGACGGAGGACGAGGGCGAGGACGGACCTTGGGACGGGGACACGGAGACGACCGTCTCGGCGACACGGGCCGACAAGACACCTCGGCCTGACAAGACACCTCGGCCCGACATGACGAAGGGGCCCGATGTGGTGACGGAGCCCGATGTGGTGACGGGGCCTGAGGACAGTGGGCCGGGCGACGCGGCCGAGAAGGCGGAGCCCCAGGACAAGGGGCCGGACACGTCGGACGCCTCTGCGGACGCGCCCGCGCCGGACGCTTCGGACGGCACCGCGGGCATCTCCGCCCCCGGCGTGACGGGCGACGCTTCCGGCGCCGACCCTGTGGACGGGGCTCAGGGCGACTCGGGGGACAATTCCGTTTCCGGCCCGGACGGTGCTTCCGGCACCGCCGGGGCCGACGGCACGACCGACAAGAAGGTGCTCTGACATGCCTCCCGTCTTCGCCCACGGCCGCCTCCGCCTCTACCTGCTGAAGCTGCTGGACGAGGCCCCCCGACACGGCTACGAGGTCATCCGCCTCCTGGAGGAGCGCTTCCAGGGGCTGTACGCACCTTCGGCGGGCACGGTCTACCCGCGCCTGTCCAAGCTGGAGGCCGAGGGGCTGGTCACCCACACCACCGAGGGCGGCCGCAAGGTGTACGCCATCACGGACGCCGGCCGCGCCGAACTGGCCGACCGCAGCGGCGAGTTGGCCGACCTGGAGCTGGAGATCCGCGAGTCGGTCGCCGAACTGGCCGCCGAGATAAGGGCCGACGTCCGGGGCGCGGCGGGCGACCTGCGGCGCGAGATGCGCGCGGCGGCCTCCGAGGCCCGGCAGGGAAACGGGACTGCCAGAGGCCGACGGAGCGAACACGAAGGCCCTGCCGGGGACTTCACGGACTTCGGTGACAAGGAGTCGTGGCGCGCCGCCAAGGAGGAGATGCGCCGCGCCAAGCAGGAGTGGAAGGAGCAGGCCCGCCGCGCCAAGGACGAGAGCCGCCGGGCCCGCGAGGAGGCCCAGCAGGCCCGCCGCCAGGCCAAGGAGGCGCAGGCGCGGGCGTGGGCACAGGCCCAGGAGGAGATGCAGCGCATCGGCCGCCAGGTCCAGGAGCACGCACAGGACCACTTCGCGCGCGGCGACTGGCCCACGGGCGTACGCGAGAGCCTGACCGAACTGGCCAAGGAATTCGGCGACTTCGGGAAGGAGTTCGGCAAGGACTTCGGGTTCGGGCGACCGGCGGCCGGCAAGTCCGCACCGGCGTCGGCCCCCGAGTACAGCCAGACCCCGGAGGACTTCCCGGCCGAGTACGAACCGACCTGGGCGCACGAGGACTCCACCGGCGAACCGGCCCGCGACCTGGACCGACTCCTCGACCGCTTCCGGGACGACATCCGTGACGCGGCCCGCGACCGCGGTGTCACCGAGGACCAACTCCGCGACACCCGCCGCCACTTGTCCGCGGCGGCGGCACACATCGGGGCGGTGCTGCGAGGCGGCCACAAGGCCTGAGCCGACGCCGCGAACCGCAGGTGGTGCGCCCCGGAATCAACCCCAGGCGCACCACCCCGCACGACCCCGCACCTGACAGGCAAGCCGCGCCGAGCAAGCCGGCGCGATTACTCGACCCGCCGCCCTCAACGGGCCGCCCTCAACTCCCAACCCGCCACCCTCGACCCGCCGCCCTCAACTGGCCGCCCGAGCCTCTCCCCCGCCGTACAGCACCCGTGTCACCGCCTCGTGCGTCACCCCGTGATCGGCGAGCACCTCGCCCGGCACGCCGGGGAGGACGGTGAGCGCGAGGAGGAAGTGCTCGTCGCCGATGTGCCGGTCCCGGTGGGCGACGGCGATGCGAAGGGACTTCTCCACGACGTTCTTGGCGCCGCGGCTGAAGGTACGGCGGCCCGACCACGACTCCCTGGACTTCCGCTCGCCGGACATCGCCCCGACACCGTGCACCTCCTCGACCCGGGCGACGATCTCCGAGACGTCGATACCGAGCCCGGCAAGCGCGTCGGCCTCGGCCTGCGAGAGCCCCGCCCGTCGGCGCGCGTCGCCCAGAGCCTGTCGTACGGACTCCTTGCGTTCCTCGGGAGTGAGACCGAGGGCGGTCAGGGCGAAGGAGGCCCGGCTGCCCTGGCGGTCGAGGAGGGCGAGCAGCAGGTGATCGGCGTCGACGGAACCGGCCCCCGACCGCTCACACTGCTCCACCGCGCCCCGCACCACGGCCCGGGCGTCCTTCGTGAACCGTTCGAACATCACTGCCTCCCGTACTTCTTGTGCACGGCCTGCCTGCTGACACCGAGTTCCGCGGCGATCTCCTGCCACGACCAGCCCTGGTTGCGCGCACTGCGCACCTGCACCGCCTCCAACTGCTCCACCAGCCTGCGCAGCGCGGAGACGGCACGCAGGCCGACCCGTGGATCACGGTCACCCGCGCGCTCGGCGAGATCCGTTGCTTCGGTCATGACGTCAACCTACGTTGACACGCCTCGCCTGTCAACCAAAGTTGACATCCGGCGGCGGCAAACGCCGACGGCCGGCCCGGGGAACCGGACCGGCCGCACAAAGCCACGCACAGGGAAGGGAGTTGCTACCCGGGGTTGCCAATCGGGTTGCTAACCGTTCGTGAGGACGATCTTGCCGAACTGGCCGCCTGAGTCGAGCCGTTCGAAGCCCTCGCGGGCGCGGTCCATGGGCAGCACCTCGTCGATGACCGGACGGACACCGGTGGCCGCGCAGAAGGCGAGCAGGTCCTCCAGCTCGTCCTTGGTGCCCATGGTCGAGCCGACGACCTTGAGTTCGAGGAAGAAGATGCGGGTGAGTTCGGCGTGCGAGGGCCGGTCACCGCTGGTGGCACCGGAGATGACGAGCGTGCCGCCGGGCTTGAGCGATTTCACCGAGTGGGACCAGGTGGCGGCGCCGACGGTCTCGATGACGGCGTCGACCCGCTGCGGCAGCCGCGCCCCCGGCTCCACCGCCTCGATCGCACCGAGCTCCAGCGCCCGCTTCCGCTTGGCCTCGTCCCGGCTGGTCGCGAAGACGCGCAGCCCGGCCGCCTTCGCGAGCACGATGGCGGCGGTGGCGACACCGCCGCCGGCGCCCTGGACGAGCACCGAATCACCGGGCCGTACACCGGAGTTGGTGAAGAGCATGCGGTACGCCGTGAGCCAGGCCGTAGGCAGGCAGGCGGCCTCCGCGAAGGACAGTTCCTTCGGCTTCGGCAGGACGTTCCAGGTCGGTACGGCGACCCGCTCGGCGAAGGTGCCCTGGTAGTGCTCGGTGAGGATGGAACGGGGTTCCTTGGGGCCGACGCCGTGGCCGGTCTGGCCGATGACGGAGTGCAGGACGACCTCGTTGCCGTCCTCGTCGACACCGGCGGCGTCGCAGCCGAGGATCATCGGCAGCTTGTCCTCCGCGAGGCCTACGCCACGCAGGGACCACAGGTCATGGTGATTGAGGGAAGCGGCCCTGACGTCGACGACACTCCAGCCCGGCCGGGCCTCGGGGGCGGGACGCTCCCCCAACTCAAGGCCGGAGAGCGGCTGGTCGCGGTCGATTCGGGCGGCGTAGACGGCGAACATGACCATGACGATAGGCTCCGCCGGTTGACCAGGGAACTACCTCGCGCTGTGACACATGCCCTGTTGCGGAGGTGGGGCGGGGTGTTTGCCGGGGAGCGGGGTTTTCGCGGCACAGGCTGGGGTGTCTTCGAGGGAGGCGAGGCGGGATCCCTGAGCCGCGCCGAGAACCACCCGCAGCCGCCGGCCGTCCCCGACCCCCACGGCAGAGGCCCACCCCTCGCGTCACCCGAACGGGCGGGCAGGTGGGTAAAAAGAAGGGCCCCGGCCTGGTGGGCGGGGCCCTTCGGGGTTACCGGCGGGCGACGCCCTCGGCCCGTGCCGCCGCGGCCACAGCCGCGGTGACCGCGGGCGCGACCCGCTCGTCGAACGGTGACGGGATGACGTAGTCCGGGGCGAGGTCGTCGCCGACGACGCCGGCCAGCGCCTCGGCCGCCGCGATCTTCATCCCCTCCGTGATCCGGGAGGCCCGCACCTGGAGCGCCCCGGCGAAGATGCCCGGGAACGCCAGCACGTTGTTGATCTGGTTCGGGAAGTCCGACCGCCCGGTGGCGACGACCGCCGCGTACTTGTGCGCCACATCCGGGTGCACCTCGGGATTCGGGTTGGCCATCGCGAAGACGAACGCGCCCTCCGCCATGGAAGCCACCGCGGGCTCCGGCACCGTACCGCCGGAAACCCCGATGAAGACGTCGGCGCCTTCCAGCGCCGCCTCCAACGACCCGGAGATACCCGCCTTGTTGGTGATCTCGGCGAGTTCACGCTTCACCGGCGTGAGGTCGTCCCGGTCGCGCGAGACGATGCCCTTGCGGTCGGCGACGGCGACATCCCCGAGCCCCGCCTCCAGCAGGAACTTGGCGATGGCCACGCCGGCCGCGCCCGCGCCGGAGATGACGGCCCGCAGCTCGCCGAGCTCGCGCCCGGTCAGCCTCGCCGCGTTCCGCAGCGCCGCCAGCGTCACGATCGCCGTACCGTGCTGGTCGTCGTGGAAGACCGGGATGTCCAGCCGCTCCTGGAGCCTGCGCTCGATCTCGAAGCAGCGCGGCGCCGAGATGTCCTCGAGGTTGACGCCCCCGAAGGAGGGCGCGAGGCGCACCACGGTCTCGATGATCTCGTCGACGCCGGTGCAGTCCAGCGCGATCGGCACCGCGTCCACGCCGCCGAACTGCTTGAACAGGATCGCCTTGCCCTCCATGACCGGGAGGGAGGCCTCGGGACCGATGTCGCCGAGTCCGAGCACCGCCGTACCGTCCGTCACGACGGCGACCACGGACGACTTCCATGTGTAGTCGTGGACGAGTTCCGGCTGCTCCGCGATCGCGGTGCACACGCGCGCGACGCCGGGTGTGTACGCGAGGGACAGGTCGTCCTTGTCGCGGATCGGCACGGTGGCCTGCACGGCCATCTTGCCGCCGCGGTGCAGCGCGAACGCCGGATCGAAGGAATCGAGGGGCTCGGCCCCGCCGTCCTGATCCGTACTGCTGTCGCTGCGAGGATTGACGATCTCCGCTGCCACTTTGTCTTACCCCTTAAGTCTTCATTGATTTTGAGGGTGGCCACTCCCTGGTGAGGGGTGGGCGGGCACCGCGCAGGGCCCAGAGAATTGATGCGTACGAGCACCTGCGCGACGGGCGCGCCGCACACGCGCCCTGAGCCCCGGATGAGGGGTGTAAAGACCCTTCTTACCGGACGGACACCGCCGAGGACGAGTCCAATAGGCGCAAGGTCACATCTCGTCCGCCACGGGCGGAACGATGATCGATCACATCGTGAGACATACCGAAGATCTTCCGGCCGGAAGGAGTGATTCCCGTAGATGGTCCGCGCGAGGGCCGTCCTGATGTACCGACCTGATGCGATTCGGGGGTCACCCGTTATCCGATTTTGACATGGAGAGTCCCCTGAATGGTTCAGTCCGAATGGCAAGATGCCCTAATCACACGAGGTCGCGACACCCGAAGGTGTGTGTTCTCGTCGACCCGTCGGCACCGCCATCCATCCGCCGGAGGAACTCACCATGACCGCAAGATTCACCCGTCGTACGACCGCCCCGCACACCCGGCTGGCAGCGGTCGGTGCGATCGCGGTCGCCGGCACCCTGCTGCTCACCGGCTGTGGTGACCAGACCAAGAAGGACGACTCCAGCACCGCGTCCACCAGCTCGGCGCCGCTGGCGAGCAAGCTGCCCGCGGCGATCCGCGACAAGGGCGTCGTCAAGGTCGGTTCGGACATCGCGTACGCGCCGGTCGAGTTCAAGGACGACTCCGGCAAGGTCGTCGGCCTGGACCCGGACCTCGCGGCCGCGATGGGCAAGCAGCTCGGCGTGACGTTCGAGTTCGAGAACGGCACCTTCGACGCGCTGCTCACCGGTCTGCGCTCCAACCGCTACGACATCGCCATGTCCGCGATGACGGACAACAAGAACCGCCAGGAGGGCGTCGACCCCGACACGGGCAAGAAGGTCGGCGAGGGCGTCGACTTCGTCGACTACCTGACCGCCGGTGTCTCGATCTACACGCGCAAGGGCGACACCGAGAACATCACCTCGTGGTCCGGCCTGTGCGGCAAGAAGCTCGCGGTCGAGCGCGGCACGGTCTCCGAGGACCTCGCCAAGACCGAGACGAAGAAGTGTACGGGCGGCAAGAAGATCACCATCGAGGCCTTCGACGACGACCAGCAGGCCCAGACCCGCCTGCGCTCCGGTGGCGCGGACGCGGCCTCCTCCGACTTCCCGGTCGCGGCCTACGCGGTGAAGACCTCCGGCGGCGGCAAGGACTTCCAGCTCGTCGGCGACCAGGTCGAGGCGGCGCCGTACGGTATCGCGGTCGCCAAGAGCGACACGCAGCTGCGGGACGCGCTGCAGGCCGCGATGGACGCCGTGATCAAGAGCGGTGAGTACGAGAAGATCCTGACTAAGTGGGGCGCCGAGGACGGTGCCGTCAAGTCGTCCGTGATCAACGGCGGCAAGTGACCGCGGGTCCGCCGTCGTTGAGAGGCAGCATCCGTGACTACTGACATCGACGGGACGCCGGGGCCGCAGGACGCTCCCCCGGCCTCCCCGAAGCCCATCAAGGCCATTCCGGTCCGGCACTACGGGCGGTACCTCTCCGCCGTCATCGCGATCGGCATCCTGGTCGCGATCGTCTACGCGTTCGGCCAGGGCAAGATCAACTGGCATGCCGTACCGGACTACTTCTTCGACCACCGGATCATGACCGGTGTCTACAAGACCCTCCTCCTGACGGTCCTGTCGATGGTCATCGGCATCGTCGGCGGCATCGGCCTCGCGGTGATGCGGCTGTCGAAGAACCCGGTGACCTCGTCGATCGCCTGGTTCTACATCTGGTTCTTCCGCGGCACCCCGGTCCTGGTCCAGCTGTTCCTCTGGTTCAACCTGGGCCTGGTCTTCGAGTACATCAACCTCGGTCCGATCTACAAGAACTACTGGTCGGACTTCATGACGCCGCTGCTGACGGCGCTGCTCGGCCTGGGCCTCAACGAGGCCGCGTACATGGCCGAGATCTGCCGCGCCGGTCTGCTCGCCGTCGACGAGGGCCAGACCGAGGCCTCGCACGCGCTGGGCATGAGCCACGCCAAGACGCTGCGCCGGATCGTGATCCCGCAGGCGATGCGCGTGATCGTGCCGCCCACGGGCAACGAGGTCATCAACATGCTGAAGACGACCTCGCTCGTGGCGGCCGTCCAGTATCCGGAGCTCTTCCGGTACGCCCAGGACATCGGCCAGAACTCCGGTGCCCCGGTGGAGATGTACTTCCTCGCCGCCTCCTGGTACCTGATCATGACGTCGGTCCTGAGCGTCGGGCAGTACTACGTGGAGCGGTACTACGCCCGCGGTTCCAGCCGCGCGCTGCCGGCGACGCCGTACCAGAAGATCAAGGCGAACATGCTGTCCATCGGCCGTCCGAAGGGAGGCGCGGCATGAGCCCCAAGCTCGACAAGACCGACTCCGCCACGAACGACCCGTCCGACCCGTCGGTCCCGATGGTCAAGTCCGAGGGTGTGCACAAGTCGTTCGGCCCGGTCGAGGTCCTCAAGGGCATCGACCTGGAGGTGAAGTCCGGCGAGGTGTTCTGCCTCATCGGCCCCTCCGGCTCCGGCAAGTCGACCTTCCTGCGGTGCATCAACCACCTGGAGAAGGTCAACGCGGGACGGCTGTACGTCGACGGCGAGCTGGTCGGCTACCGCCAACAGGGCGACAAGCTCTACGAGTTGCGTGATCGTGAGGTCGCGGTGAAGCGCCGGGACATCGGCATGGTCTTCCAGCGCTTCAACCTGTTCCCGCACATGACGGCCGTGGAGAACATCATCGAGGCGCCCGTGCAGGTCAGGGGCGTCAACAAGGGCCAGGCCAAGGAGCGCGCGATGCAGCTCCTGGAGCGGGTGGGGCTGTCCGACAAGGCGCAGAACTACCCCTCGCAACTCTCCGGCGGTCAGCAGCAACGGGTGGCCATCGCACGGGCGTTGGCGATGGACCCGAAGCTGATGCTCTTCGACGAGCCGACGTCGGCCCTCGACCCGGAGCTGGTCGGTGACGTCCTCGACGTCATGCGCGACCTCGCCGAGTCCGGCATGACGATGATCGTCGTCACCCACGAGATGGGCTTCGCCCGCGAGGTGGGCGACAGCCTCGTCTTCATGGACGGCGGCGTGGTGGTCGAATCCGGCCACCCGCGCGACGTCCTGACGAACCCTCAGCACGAGCGGACACAGGGGTTCTTGTCCAAGGTGCTCTAGCGGTACGTGGGTTGAGGGGCGGTACGGAATCCCCGTACCGCCCCTTTTCACGTACTGGCAGGCCTACTTGAGCGCGAGCAGCACCGTGTCAGAAGGCGAGCACCACACCGCCCGCGCCTCCCCGAACCCCTTCTCACGCAGCACGCGCGCGTGCCACGCCGCCGAGGGCATGTCGCCGTCCGCGTGCTCGCCGTAGATCTCGTAGCGACGGGCCGTCGGCTCGGCGAGGACCGGGTCCTGGGCGGCGAGTTGCCACCACTCGGCCCAGTCGAGGGCGCCGTTCCGCTTGGCCTGATCCATCTGTGTGTGCCGATGCGCCCGCTCCGCCGCGTTGATCCTGGGCGTCGACTCGTCGATCATGTGGTCCGCGTTCATGAAGACACCGCCGTCGCGGACGAGTCCGGCGACCTGACCGTAGAGGGCCGCGAGGGGTTCGCTGTGCAGCCAGTGAAGGGCCGTGGCGGTCAGGACGGCGTCGTACGCGTCGTACGGCAGCTTCGTCGTCCACTCCGGGTCCTTGAGGTCGGCGGTGACGAAGGTGACGCGCTCGTCGCCGTCGAAGGTGCCGCGGGCGATGGCGAGGAGGGCGGGGTCGAGGTCGACACCGGTGCTGGTGGCGTCCGGGAAGCGGGCGAGCAGCCGGGCGGTGATGCTGCCGGTGCCGCAGGCGAGGTCGAGCACGCGGGGTGCGGGGCCGGTGAGGGCCTCGACCATGTCGAGCATGATGCGGAAGCGGTCCTCCCGGTCGGGCATGTACCACTCCTGCTGCCGGTCCCAGCTCTCCTGCCAGGCCTGCCAGTCGGTTCCGATACCGGTCGTCATGTGGACCCCCTGTCCAGTCACTGTCGTAATACCCTGGAAGCACGATCAGCTGTTACCCGACCGCATGCAAGACCATAGAGCGCCTCCGTAAGGACTACAAGTGGAACTGGCCTATTACTCGGACTATGCCGTGCGCCTCGTCAACACCGAGGAGCCGGCGCGGGGCAAGGACGCCCTGACCTCGGTCGAGGCCGTGCGTGACCTGTTCGGTGGCAATCAGGAGGCGGCCCGCCGCGCCGCCGACGCCGACGTCACGCGCTTCCGTTCGGTCCGGGCGCGGCTGCGGGCGGTCTTCGAGTCGGCGGACAGCGGCGACGAGACGCTCGCGGTGAACCTGCTGAACTCACTCCTGCTGGAGTTCCCGGTCAGCCCGCAGATCTCCGGGCACAACGTCCGCGACGACGACGGCCGCCCGAAATGGCACATGCACCTCGCGGACCACCCGTCGAACGCGACGGCCGGCTACGCGGCGATCGCGGCGATGGGCCTGGCCTTCCACCTCACCGAGTACGGCGTCGACCGCCTGGGCCTGTGCGAGGCGGCGCCGTGCCGCAACGCCTACCTGGACACCTCGACGAACCGCTCCCGGCGCTACTGCTCGGACCGCTGCGCGACCCGAGCCAACGTGGCCGCCTACCGGGCCCGGAAGCGCCTGGAGGCCGACCGGTCGGACAGGACGGGCCTGGCGGCCGAGAGCGCCCAGCGGACGAGCGCGACCGGCGAACGCTGACCGGACTTGAGCGGCCGGTACCGAAAACGCACCTTGCCCAGCACCAGATCCTCGGGAACGGCGCCGTAGTCGGTGCTGTCGCCACCGGCGAACGCGTTGTCCCCGAGCACCCACCACCCCCCGTCACGCCGCTCCACGGCCCGCTTGACGACCAGCAGGTCCTGCTGGAACGGGTGCCGCAGCACGACGATGTCGCCGGGCCCGATCCGCGCCCCGTACTGCACCACCAGCAGATCCCCGTGGACCAGCGTCGGCACCATGGACGGCCCGGTCACCTCGGCCGTCCCGAAGGGCAGTGCGGCCCTCCCGCGCTCGGTCTCCTGCGACAGCTCCGGCATCCCCGGCACCTCCCCGGTCCTATCCTCCACCAGTCTGAGTCCGACCCTGGACTTTTGTCCTAAGCCCATGGGGGCACTCGCGAAATCAGCTTCTCCAGGGAGTAATGTCCCACCTGAGAAGACGATCACGAGGAAGGAACGCTCCATGCTTTCCCGCCTGTTTGCCCCCAAGGTGAAGGTCAGCGCGCACTGCGACCTGCCCTGCGGTGTGTACGACCCGGCCCAGGCCCGCATCGAGGCGGAGTCGGTGAAGGCCGTGCAGGACAAGATGGCCGCCAACGACGACCCGCACTTCCAGGCGCGCGCCATCGTCATCAAGGAGCAGCGCGCCGAGCTCGCGAAGCACCACGTCTCGGTGCTCTGGAGCGACTACTTCAAGCCCCCGCACTTCGAGAAGTACCCGGAGCTGCACCAGCTGGTCAACGACACCCTGAAGGCCCTCTCGGCCGCCAAGGCGTCCACCGACCCGGCGACGGGCCAGAAGGCGCTCGACTACATCGCCCAGATCGACAAGATCTTCTGGGAGACCAAGAAGGCCTGACACCCAGTCGGCCCGGCCCGGCCGACCGGCGATCGGTGCACCATCGACGGTCAGCGGGCGCGGGGAAGGGGCTCCACCGGTTCACCGGTGGAGCCCCTTCGTCATGTGCCGGGTCTTTTCGGCGGGGGCGTCAACTGCCCGCTCCCATGCCATCCTGGACGGCGTGAACCGCGACGATCTCGTACGGCTGCGCCAGGCCCGCGACCGCATGAACCGCGAGTACGCCGAGCCGCTCGACATGGCCTCGATCGCGCGGACCGCGCTGATGTCCCCGGGCCACTTCCAGCGCAGCTTCCGCGCCGCGTACGGGGAGACGCCGTACAGCTACCTCATGACCCGGCGGATCGAGCGGGCGAAGGCCTTGCTGCGGCGCGGTGATCTCAGCGTGACCGAGGTGTGCATGGCCGTCGGCTGTACCTCGCTCGGTTCGTTCAGCTCGCGCTTCACCGAGCTGGTCGGCGAGACCCCGAGCGCCTACCGGGCCCGCTCCCACGAGGCGGGCGCCGTGATCCCGTCCTGCGTGGCCCGCACCTTTACCCGGCCCAACCGGGCGGGACCGCCGCTCCGCCCCTAGCCTGTCGTCCATGGACCTGAAACTCCGCCAGTGCTTCATCGCCGTCGACGACCACGACAAGGCGCTCGCCTTCTACTGCGACGTCCTGGAGCTGGAAATCCGTAACGACGTCGGTTTCGAGGGCATGCGCTGGGTGACCGTGGGGTCGCCGTTGCAGCCGGACGTGGAGATCGTCCTGGAGCCGCCGGCCGCGAACCCGGACGCCTCCCCCGCCGACAAGCAGGCCATGGCCGAACTGCTCGCCAAGGGCACCCTGCGCGGGGTCAACTTCACCACCGCCGACTGCGACGCCCTCTACGCCCGTGTCCAGGAGTCCGGCGCCGAGGTGGTCCAGGAGCCGACGGACCAGCCGTACGGCGTCCGCGACTGCGCGTTCCGCGACCCGGCCGGGAACATGCTGCGGTTCATGCAGCGCAACGGCGACTGAAGGACGGGACCGAAAATCACGCGGGCGGGGCGCGGCCTCCCGCCTACGATCACGCCATGAGCGCACCGACCGTCCGCTGGACCCACGCCTTCGTCGACCGCCCGCTCGGCCTCCTGGGCCCGGCGCACGCCTTCTGGACGGCGGTCACGGACACCCGGCTGTCCGAACTCCGCGGTGACCAGGGCGAGTTCGTCACCCTCCTGGCCGAGGGCGCGGACGCCTGTGTGAAGGTCCAGGGCGTCGAGGCGGGCCCGGGCGGCGCTCATCTCGACTTCTCCGTCGAGGACGTACCGGCGTTCGTGGGCGCCGCGCTGCGACTCGGCGCGGAGACCGTCGCCGAGCACGAGAGCTGGGCCGTACTGCGGTCCCCCGCCGGGCAGTTGTTCTGCGCCGGCCCCTGGCACGGCGAGTCCGTACGACCGCCCGTCGTGGCCGGCAGCCGCCTCGACCAGGTCTCCCTCGACATCGGACCCGGCTCCTACGACGCCGAAGTCGCCTTCTGGAGCGCCCTGTTGCCCGACTGGGCCTCGCTGGCGGGCGCGCTCCCCGAGTTCCATGTGCTCAAGCCCCCGCCCGGCCTGCCGATCCGCGTCCTGCTCCAACGCCTCGGCGCGGAACGCCCCGCCGCCGCCCATCTCGACCTGGCCTGCGCGGACATCGACGCGACCAGGGAACGGCACGAGCGGCTGGGCGCGACCGTCGTGTCCCACGGCAAGCACTGGACGGTGATGCGGGACCCGGCGGGCGGTACGTACTGCCTGACCGGGCGCGACCCGGAGACCGGCGGGCTCCCTAACCGCCCCTGACGCAGACGACGATCACCCGGGGGTCGTCATACCGCGAGTCCGTCGGCCTCGGACAGGCGCTCGCCGTGTCCTGGCTGTCCTGCCTCAGCAACGGCGGCGTCCCGCCGGGCTCGTGCGGCCCGCCCGGGTCCTGAAGCCACAGCGTGAGCCCGCCCCCGACGACCACGGCGACCGCCCACGCCACCAGGACCCGGCGCCATAATCGGCTCAAGCCGTCCACACCTCCACGTCCACCACGGCGTCCACCGGAATCGGCCCGTAGACGTGCGGGAACTCCTCCCCACCCGGCTCCGGCGCCTCGTACTTCAGCGGTACGCCGAGCCGTCCCGGGTCCACGGCCAGGACCACCAGGTCGTCGGGGCCGTCGTAGGAGCCGTACAAGAAGGCTGCCACGCGCGGGAGTTGGGCGCGGGTCGAGCAGTGGATGAAGCCCTCCTCCTGGAGGGTGCGGCCGCGGGTCGACCACTCGTAGGTGCCGCGCTCGCGGGCCGCGTCCCAGAGGGCGCGTTCGGTGATGTGGAGGATGGTGGTGGCGGTGGTGGGTTCGGATTCCGGCATGGGGTCACGCTACGGCCCGAGCCGCGCCGCCCGCGCGCGCAGGTAGCGCTGCTCGGTCAGGCTGAGGGTCCTGGCCGCCGCCGACTCGTAGGCGGCCCGGGCCGCGGTGAGATCGCCGGCCCGTTCGAGGAGGTGGCCGCGGACCGCGTCGGGGCGGTGCCCCTCCCCCAACTCGTCCGCCAGCAGGTCCAGTTCGGCCAGGCCCGCGTGCGGGCCGTCGACCATGGCGACGGCGACGGCCCGGTTGAGGCGTTCGACGGGGCCGGGGACCAGGCGCACCAGCACCTCGTACAGGCCGAGGATCTCGTGCCAGTCCGTCGCCCGCGCCGATGACGCCTCGTCGTGCACGGCGGCGATCGCCGCGCGCAACTGGTATGGCCCGGCGGGCCCTTGGGACAGCGCACGGGTGACGAGGGCGACGCCCTCCTCGATCGCCGCCTTGTCCCAAAGGTCGCGGTCCTGTTCGTCGAGGGGGACGAGTTCGCCGTGCGGGCCGGTGCGGGCGGCCCGGCGGGCGTCGGTGAGCAGCATCAGCGCGAGCAGCCCCGCCACCTCGCCGGCCTCGGGGAGCAGTCGGTGCACGGCACGGGTCAACCGGACGGCCTCGCCCGCGAGTTCGCGCCGCGTGAGACTCGGGCCGGACGTCGCCGTATAGCCCTCGTTGAAGATCAGGTACAGCGTGTGCAGGACGGCGGGCAGCCGCTCGGCCCAGTTGTCCGGCCGCCCGAAGCGCACACCGCGCACCTTCGCCTTCGCCCGGCTGATCCGCTGCGCCATGGTCGCCTCGGGGACGAGATACGCCCGGGCGATCTCGGCCGTCGTGAGCCCGCCGACCGCGCGCAGGGTGAGCGCGATCTGCGCGGTCGGGGTCAACTCCGGGTGGCAGCAGAGGAAGAGCAGGGAAAGGGTGTCGTCCTCGCGCGGCGGCTCGGCCGAGTACGGCTCCCGGGGTTCGAGGGCCGCCGCCTTCTCCTCCCGCGCCCGCCGCGCCTCCTCGGCGCGCAGCGCGTCCGTCAGCCGCCGCGAGGCGACCCGGATCAGCCAGCCGCGCGGATTCTCCGGCACCCCGTGCTCCGGCCACTGCCGGGCGGCCGCGAGCAGCGCCTCCTGTACGGCGTCCTCGGCGGCGTCGAAATGGCCGTACCGGCGCACGAGCGCGCCGAGGACCTGCGGCGCGTGGCGGCGCAGCAGGTCCTCGATGCCGGTGGTCCCGGTGGTGTCGCGCATACGGCTCAGATGTCCGCGGTACCGCCCTGGATGGGGCGGATCACCACCGCGCGGTTGGCGGCGCCTTCGGGCTGGGGGCAGCGGGTGACGCGGTCGGCGATCTCCGTGACCCGCTCCAGGCTCGCGCACTCCAGGACCCAGTAGCCGGCCATCAGCTCCTTTGTCTCGCTGTACGGCCCGTCGGTGATCACGGCCTTGCCGTCCGCGCCCAGCGCCACCAGCCGGGTCCGCGCCGGCTCGGTCAGCCCCTGCGCGTCGATCAGCTCACCCGTCTCGGACAGGTCGTCGTTGATGGCACCCATGTGGGCGAACATGGCCTGCATCTCCGCCTCGCTCCACGCCGGGGAACCCGGGGTGGGCTTGCCCTGCATGCCGTCGTAGTCCGCCTGTGTGCCCTGCACCATGACCAGGTACTTCATGAGTCCGCTCCTTCGGCTCGCGCCACCCGTGCCGGGCGGCTGTCACAGGAGACATCGGAGCCGGGCCGGGATTCTCGACACGGTTCAGGATTCTTTCGGGCCGGATTCGGTTCCGGGCTTCCCTTCGGGCTCGGTGCCCTCGCCGACGTACGCCTCGCACTCGGGGTTCCGGCACGGGCCGGCCACCCACTTCGGCACCCATGCGCCCAGTGTCTTGTACCGCCTCACGACGGTGGCCACCGGCTGTCCGCAGACGGGACAGGTGTGCTCGTCTCTGCCCATGTCCTCAGCCTAGGACCGTACGGGGCTCGCGCCACATCGGATACATGCGCGGGCCGTCCGGGAGGTCGAGGGTGCGGTCGGTGAACGAGTACCCGAGCCGCTCGTACAGCTTGGTGCTGCGTTCGCTGCTCGCCTCCAGGTACGCGGGCAGGCCCTCGCGGTCGCAGCGGTCCAGGACGTGCCGGATGAGCGCGGCGCCGAGGCCCTCGCCCTGCCGGCCCGGTGCGACGGCGATCATCCACAGGTACTCGTGGGCGCGGCCGGCGGGATGCCCCTCCTCCATGAGCCGGGCGATCGTCTCGACCCGCTCGTTGTCGGGATCCACGAACTCCCGCAGCTGTACGGCCTCGTCCTCGCCGCCCTCCGCATGCGCCTCGCCCGGTACCGACAGCCACAGCGCGCACGCCGCGCCGTCCTCGGCGAGGTCGATACGGCCGTCGGCGAACACGGCGTCGGTGAAGGCGGCCATCAGCTTGTGGTGAGTCGTACGGCGGTACTCGGCGTCGGGGAAGATCCAGCCGCTGACCGGATCGTCCTGGAAGGCCTCGTCCAACAGCCGGACGACCAGCTCTCTGTCGCCCTCGTCCGCCGCCCGTATCGCCACGCCCATGATCCGCCCCTTTAGCTCTCAACGACCGTCACCTGAACGGTCGTTGAGCCTAGCGGGACTTACGGGCAAGTGAGCCGAAGGGGCCTCTCGACAACGCCACGCGCCGGTAGGCGCATATTGAACACAGCGGCGCCCCGGAGGCGAACCGAGCCACAAAAAAGAGGGGCCCCGCGCACCGTGGGGATGCGCGGGACCCGCCCGTCCGGGGCCCGGTGGCCGTGCGGAGTCAGGGCCGCACGGCTCCCGAAGGCTCCGGAGTCATCAACTGCTGCGCCGGGTCACGAACTCGGCCAGCGCGAGCAGACCGCCCGCGTCCTGCGGGTCCGGGATCGCCCGGGCCAGCTCCTGCACGGCCCGTCCCATCCGGTCGGCCGCCTGGTCCTGCGCCCAGTCCCGGCCGCCCGCCCGCTCGACGGCGAGCGCGGTGCGCTCCAACTCCCCTTCCTCGTACGGCAGTCCGTACAGTTCCGCGAGTTCGGCCGCCGCCGGTGTGCCCGAGGTGAGGGCGGCGACCACGGGCAGGGACTTCTTGCGGACGGCGAGGTCGGCGCCGGCCGGTTTTCCGGTGCGGCCGGGGTCGCCCCATATCCCGATGACGTCGTCGATCAGCTGGAAGGCGAGCCCGGCCTGGCGGCCGAACGCGTCCAGCGCCTCGACGTCCTCGGCGGACGCCCCCGCGTACAGCGCGCCCACCGCGCAGGCGCAGCCGAGCAGCGCGCCGGTCTTGGCCTCGGCCATGGCGAGCACCTCGTCGAGGGTGACCTCGCCGGGGGCGCGCTTCTCCATGGCGGTGTCCGCGTGCTGGCCCTCGCACAGTTCGACGACACAGTTCGCGAGCCGAGCGGCGGCGGCCGGGGCCGCCGGGTGCGGGTCCTCGGCGAGCAGCCGGAGGGCCAGCGCCTGGAGGGTGTCCCCGGCGAGGATCGCGTCGGCGTCGCCGAACACGGTCCAGGCGGTGGGCCGGTGCCTGCGGGTGGCGTCCCGGTCCATCACGTCGTCGTGCAGCAACGTGAAGTTGTGGACCAGCTCCACCGCCGCCGCGGCCCGCAGTGCGCTCGCCCGTACCCGCTCGCCCCCGAGTGCGGTGGCGGCGGCCAGGACGAGGGCGGGGCGGATCGCCTTGCCCGCGTTGCCCGCCGCCGGGGTGCCGTCCGCGTGCTCCCACCCGAAGTGGTAGAGCGCGATCCGGCGCATCGAGCCGGGCAACGAGTCGATCGCCGCGCGCAGTTCGGGGTCGACGGACGTCCTGGCCCCCTCCAGGATCACCGCCGCCTCGTGCCCGTCGGCCGGCGGTGTCCCGTCGGCGCGCTGTCTCGTCTCCGTCCTGAACTCGGCCATGGGGTCCCCCTCGGACAGTCCGCGGACGGTGACGCCTGCGCTGCGACCGGTCGCATACGACCGGGGTGTACCCGCCCTGACGGGCGGGGACACCGCGTCCATCTGCTGAAACGTCACCTCCAGCGGCCGATCTCGACGTTCTCCAGGACGCCGAGGGCGTCCGGCACGAGGACGGCCGCCGAGTAGTAGGCCGTCACGAGGTAGTTGATGACCGCCTGTTCGTTGATGCCCATGAAGCGCACCGACAGGCTCGGCTCGATCTCGTCCGGGATGCCGGCCTGCTGGAGGCCGATGACGCCCTGTTCGGCCTCGCCGGTACGCAGGGCGATGATCGAGGTGGTCCGCCGGTCGCTGACCGGGATCTTGTTGCACGGGTAGATCGGCACACCGCGCCAGGTCGGGATGCGGTTGCCGGCGACGTCGATGGACTCCGGGACCAGGCCGCGCTTGTTCAGCTCGCGGCCGAACGCGGAGATCGCGCGCGGGTGGGCGAGGAGCATCTTGGTGCCGCGCCGCCTGCTGAGCAGCTCGTCCAGGTCGTCCGGGCCGGGCACGCCGTCGTGGGGCTGGAGCCGCTGGTCGTACTCGCAGTTGTTGAGCAGGCCGAACTCGCGGTTGTTGATCAGCTCGTGCTCCTGGCGCTCCTTCAACGCCTCGACGGTGAGCCTGAGTTGCTGCTCCGTCTGGTTCATCGGCTGGTTGTAGAGGTCGGCCACGCGCGAGTGGATGCGCAGGACGGTCTGGGCGACGCTCAGTTCGTACTCGCGCGGCTTGGCGTCGTAGTCGACGAACGTGTGCGGGATGTCCGGCTCGCCGGAGTGGCCCGAGGCGAGGTCGATGGACTTCTCGCCGTACTTGTTGGTGCGCTGCTCCGGGATCGCGCGCAGTTGCGCGAGGTGGTCCCGCAGGGTCTCGGAGCGCTCGGCGACCTGCTCGACGTCTCCGCGGGCCAGGATCAGCACCGTGCAGGCGGTGTCCGCGCGGGCCGTGTACTCCCAGATGGACTCCGGGTCGAGCAGTGCCTGGTCGCCGAAGTAGGCGCCGTCGGCGAGGACTCCGAGGACCGTGTCGTCGCCGTACGGGCCCGTGCCGACCTTCTCCACCCTGCCGTGCGCCAGCAGGTACACCTCGTCGGCCTGGCCGCCGAACGACGCGATCGCCTCCCCCGGGGCGTACTCCCGCTGCCGGCAGCGGGTGGCCAGCTCCGAGAGCACCTCCTCGTCCTCGTAGTCCCGCAGCGCGGGCAGTTCGCCGAGCTCCGCGGGAATGACCTCGACGCGGTCGCCGGTCTTCACGAATGTCACCCGGCCGTCGCCCACGGAGTAACTCAGCCGTCGGTTCACCCGGTATGTGCCACCCTGCACGTTCACCCACGGCAGCGTGCGCAGCAGCCAGCGCGAGCTGATCTCCTGCATCTGCGGCGCGGACTTCGTGGTCGTGGCCAGGTTCCGCGCAGCCGCCGTACCAAGACTCTGCTGCGGCTTGTTCTGCTCCGCGCGGACCTCTTCGCCTACCGACATAGAGAAATGCCCTCCCCATTCATGCCCGGCACCTGTGCGCCCGGCATCGTTCTCGCGCATCAGCATTTCTCACGGAGCGTGCTGATGGTATTACCCAAAAGAGCGGGAATGGATCTTCAACTGCTGGGCACAGGGGCTGTTTACGTCGAATGTTGTTCGAGTTGCTGCCGGGTCCGGCGTTGTCCGGATCAGCTCGCACACCGTACGAACAAGTCGTCCGTACCGCGCTTTTTCGGTACAAGCAGCGATACGAGACGGCCTTGAACGGCGGCCGTCGCACAGCACGAAGGAGGCGTTCATGGCCTCACCCATGTCCGCGGGCGGTTTCCTGGCCGGTCTGAAGGCGGAGGGCGTCAAGGTCGTCGAGGTCGGCGACTGGGAGCACCACAACCGCAACCACAAGGGCCCGTGGGGGCCCGTCCACGGCGTGATGATCCACCACACGGTCACCAAGGGCAGCGCGCACACGGTGGGCCTGTGCCGCGAGGGCCGCCCGGACCTGCCCGGCCCGCTCTGCCACGGCGTCATCACCAAGGACGGCGCCCTCCACCTGGTCGGCTACGGCCGCGCCAACCACGCGGGCCTCGGCGACGACGACGTCCTGCGCGCGGTGATCGCCGAGAAGGCGCTGCCGCACGACAACGAAGCCAACACCGACGGCAACCGGCACTTCTACGGCTTCGAGTGCGAGAACCTCGGCGACGGCGAGGACCCGTGGCCCGAGGCCCAGTTGGAGACGATCGAGAAGGTCTGCGCGGCGATCTGCCGCCACCACGGCTGGACGGCGCGCTCGGTGATCGGGCACCTGGAGTGGCAGCCCGGAAAGGTGGACCCGCGCGGGTTCACGATGAACTGGCTGCGCGACCGGGTCCACGACCGGCTGAAGTGACCACCGGGTGATACGGGGCGCCGGGTGGCACGGGCGGCATGGGTGACATTGGTGGCACAGGTGACACGGGGTGCCGCGTGACACCGGCGTCACGGATGACATGGATGCCCCGGGTGACAGGGGCGCCTCTGACAACCCTGGTGATCCGAATGCCCCGGGCGCTCCGGGCACTCCGGGCACCCCGGGCACCCCGGCCGACATGGCCTCCCCGGGCGACGCGGGCGATCGGGCAGCCCGGACGCCCCGGGTGACAATGGTGCCGTGACCAGCCCCGACCTCGCCGCGCTACGGCCCCGGCTCCCGTCGCCGGTGGAGGAGATCACGGACGGGCGCTTCGGCCGGCACGGCGTCCGGCTGCTGCTCAAGCGGGACGACCTGATCCACCCGGACCTCATCGAGAACAGACCGACTGGCGTAGGTGGTTACTGACCTGGTCTTTATTGGTTGGACAGCCACCTACACCTTCACTGAAGGTGGTTCTCACTATGGGTGCGATTACAGATCCGGCCAAGCTGTGCGATCTGTACCTCAGGCGCAGCACTTGGCAAGACGACAAGACAACGCTGAAGAAGCATGAGCGCGATCTCAGGGAACGTGCTGCGCGCGAGGGGCTGACGGTCCGTAAGGTCTGGATTGAAGAACTCTCTGCGTTCAAAGCAGGCGTCACCCGCGATGAGTTCGACAAGGCCATTTCCGCTGTAGTGGCTGATGCAGTTCGGCACCTGTTCGTGTGGAAGCTCGACCGACTGAGCCGTCAGGGCATGGGACAGGTCGGCAACGTACTCGACCAGTTCGAGAAAAAGGGCGCTCGTCTCGTCGCGCACATCGACGGCCTGGACAGCAGCATCCCGCAACATCGCGGGCTGTTTGCATGGTTGGCCGAACAGGCGCGCTCAGAGTCGTACAACACGTCAGTCCGTACACGCAGCACCAAAGCAGAGAAGAAGCTTTCTGGCGCATGGCCTGGCGGCCAGCCTCCCTACGGATTGCGTGTGCGCAAAAAGAGCACGCAACACAACCCGAAGGAGTATGCGACTGCGCGCAGAATCGCTAAGGAATTGCTGGACAACAAATCGGCCCAAGTGATTGCCGACGAACTGAACTCCGAGGGCCTGAAGACTCGGCGCGGCGGTATGTGGCGGTCATCGACGATTACGCAACTCGCTCACTCCCCTGCTTGGGCGGGGCTGATGCCGGTCCACGAGCGCTACACCGACGACAAGGGGCGGGAGCGGTGGCGGCTGACCGACACGCCCATGATGGGCGAGGAAGGGAAACCGGTCAGCGTGGGCGAGGGTGTCATCACGGTGGGTGAGCGGGCCCGTATTCTCGCTGGCCTGCAATCCCGCACATCGGATTCGTTCGCCGGTGGCAGGCGTGGAAAGCCTGGGGCACAGTCGCTCCTGTCGAGTTTCGCGAAGTGCGGCCGGTGCGGCGGCAACATGACCAAGAGCGGGCAGCAATACCGCTGCTATCGGCGTGTCAACCTCGGGAAAGCAGCATGCAAGGGAATGACTGTGCTCGTGAAGGATCTCGACCGTGCTATATCGGCGGCCTTCATGGTGCGCGTGCGCTCGTTCTCTAGCGATCACGCGCTCTTTCACGAACTTGCTAACCGGTGGCTCGCCTACGACGATCCGGAAAGAGAGGCTCGGCGAATTGAGCTGATCGCCACTGTGGCCGATGCTCAGTTGCGGTTGTCGAAACTGGATGACGCGTATTTCGTCCACGGGCGATTCAAGGGGGCCGAAGGTGAGCACCGGTACTTGAGTATGCGGGAAGCGATCGACGGTCAGCTTGAATCCGCAAATGATGAACTGTCAGAAATCAAGGCGGCCACAGACCTTTCGATTCTCTATGATCCTGAACTCCTGCGCTCAGCATGGCGTGCCGCAGATCAGGAGAAAGCTCGGATGCTGCTCCGGGTCGTGCTGCACTCGTTCACTGTCCTTCCTCCACGTGGCCAGGGGTGCAAGCGAAGTTGGCTCTCACTGCTGGCGGACTGCTGCTTCCACTGGGTGGGCGAGAAGCAACAGCCGTTGCGGCGTGATCCGGAACGCGTAGGCGGCATCGTCATGTTCGAGGGCGACCCGTACTTGGTCGACCTGATTGCGTAGACCTGAGGTCCCCTGATCTGCACCTTTGCCACGCGGCCGGCCGTAGAGGCTTTGGGCGGGAGCTGCCATGGGGCGAGTGAACAGGGGGCCTTACGCTCGCCAGCGGATCGGGCAGTCTCTTGGAGCCTGCCCGCGTTTAGCCCGATCGGCCCCCTGTTCTTCGAGGCTCGCCCCATGGTGGCTGCCTAAAGCCTCGTAGGCCGTCCGCCCCCAGCCACGTCGACCCGACCACGACGGCGCGCCATTTAGATCTAGTGAAGAAGAGTTCGACCGATGGGGCCGGTGCACGATCAACGCTCAAGGCTTGCCCGGTGTCGGGCGGTTGCCGACCGGACGGGACCGGCCGAAGGCCGCACGCCCGGCCGGGGCGGCAGGACCGCCCGGCGCGCCGAAGGCGCGCCCTTGAGTAAGTAGAGAAAAGTTACTCCGATCCCAAGACCCGGCGATACGTTCGCCTTCACGACTGGCTACCTGGCGCCCCGTGAGGGTCCGGGCTGGCGGCCTGCTGCGGCCGTACGGCTCCGTAGAGGCTCGGGGGCTGGCCTACCTGACGGGCGGCCGGTTGAAGCGCGTGAGGGCCCGTCGGGACGTGTCTGCGGTCTCGTACGTCAGGGACCAAGGGCCGCTGTTGATCGTGAACGACTTGTCGAACCCGACCCACATGCCCTCCATGCTCCGGCCGGTGATCTCGACCAAGAGCTGTACGGCGCCGTGGTAAACCGCCCCCTTGTAGTACCCCTCTGCCGCTGTGCGCTCGGTCCACGTGCCCGTGAGTGCTGGGCCATCCTTGGTGAGGTCCACGAAGATCGGGGAGTCGTTAGACCCAGGCAGGCTCTCGCCGTGCAGTCGGTTCCCCACCTGCCGCATGATCACGTAGTGATGTCGTGTGACCTTGCCTCGACTCGTGCTCTCGTAGGTGTAGCGGCTGTGCCAGATCCCGGACAGGGAGTCCGCGTCGGGCTGGTCACCACTGAGCACGTGGACGGACAGGCCCAGAGCCTGAGCGATCGGGGCCAGCCAGTCGCGCGGCGTGCGCTTCCCTGTCTCGTACCGGTAGATCTCTTGCCTGCCTAGCTTCTCGGGGCCCACGCCAGCAACGCGGCACGCTTCCCTCGCCAACCGCGCTTGGGACCAACCGAGTTGTTCCCGCCGGTCGCGAATCCGTTCCCCGATATTCATACCCTCCATTGTGGCCTACATCGGGCCTACAGGTGGGCCCACATTGGGCAGCTAGTTGCGGATTCACGGGTGTCACAGGATCGACTCATGACGATGACTGAGGCCGAAAGGAACAGTGCTCCAAGGCTGTTGCCCTGGAGCACAGAGGATGGCAAGAGGTGCTTTCTGATCTCCGATGGGTCTGACAGCTTCCTGTCCCGCAGAGCTGATGACGTCGAACAGATGCAGCTCGCCTTGGGCTCTGAACTCCTGGAGCAGGTCATAGAAGTGCTGGAGGACCCCACGGTGTCCCCCCGTGAGCTGCGCTTTTTTGGGAAGACTCTGGCCCACGCTCTGCGTGACACGCTAAAGGTTGCCGAGAGTCGCGGCGCTCGACTCGGGATTGCGCCTGGCATGGATGCCGACGACGGCGAATCGACGGAGGGCACATGACGAAACTTGGTCGGAGGATTGGAGACTTTGCCGGTCCGCTGTTGATCATCGCGATATCGGTATCGTGCGGCCTGGTCGTCGGCTTCGTAGTCGCAAGCTCCAACTGAGAATCCCGCTCCCGTCACCCTCTCATTCCCCCCAAGTCGCAGAGGGCGGCGGGAGCGGGGCACGGAGTAGGTAGGGCCCCGCCTGGTGCACCCAGGACGGGGCCCTTCTGCATGTCCTGACCTGCGCTCTTGTCACCTACACCAGTGGGCGTACACTCGATCGGCAACAAGTGGCGCAAGCTCGCGCCGAACCTCACGGCGGCGGCCGGACGGACGGTCGTCACGTTCGGCGGCGCCTACTCCAACCACCTGCGCGCCACCGCCGCCGCGGGCCGCCTCCTGGGTCTGCCCACGGTCGGCGTGGTCCGCGGCCAGGAACTGTCCGACCGCCCGCTCAACCCGTCCCTGGCCCGCTGCGCGGCCGACGGGATGCGCCTCCACTTCGTCGACAGATCGACGTACCGGCGCAAGACCGGGCCGGAGGCGCTGGCCGCGATCCTGCGCGCGGCGGACGCGGAGGGCGCCTACGTCGTCCCCGAGGGCGGCAGCAACTCCCTTGCCGTACGCGGCTGCCGGGCCCTGGGCGAGGAACTGCGCGCGCGTGCCGCCGTCGATGTCCATGTCGATGTCGTCGCCCTGGCGTGCGGGACGGGCGGCACGCTGGCCGGCTTGGCCGCCGGACTGGCCCCTGACCAGCGGGTGTTGGGAGTACCGGTCCTCAAGGGCGGCTTCCTGACCGCCGACATAGAGAGCCTTCAGGAGCGCGCCTTCGGTGGTCGGCGCGGCGACTGGTCGCTCGACGACCGCTTCCATTTCGGTGGCTACGCACGCGTGCCGGCCGAACTCGACGCCTTCGCCGAGGACTTCGAGCAACGTCACGGCCTGCCCGTCGAGCGTCTCTATGTCGCCAAGTTGCTGTACGGACTTGTCGTCCTCGCCGATGAGGGCGCCTTCCCGCGCGGGACGACGATCGCGGCGGTCGTCACCGGGCGCCCGTTCTCATGAACAGCCGCCCGGCGCCGTAGAAACCGCTGGGCCGCCTCCAGGTGCCGTAGCCACCCATGGGCGCTCCGCCGGAGTCGCGGATCGACGCAGCCCCGCGCCCCTTCAGGGTTCTGGCGAACCGTGAATGGCCTCGCCCGACCGGCTCACGCCGCCTCCCGGTAAGCCGCCGCCTCCTCCAGGTCCAGCCTGCGGAGCAGGGTGCGGAGCATCTCGTCGTCGATGTAGCGGCCGTCGCGGAGGCGGACGAACATCGAGCGTTCGGCGCTGATCATCTCGCGGGACAGGCGGCGGTAGGTGTCGTCGACGGTCTCGCCGGTGACGGGGTTGGTGGCGCCGAGACGCTCCCAGACGGCGTTGCGGCGGCGCTCCAGGACCTCGCGGAGGCGGTCGGCGAGCGGAGGGGGCAGGGCGTTGCGTTCGTCCTCCAGAAGGGCCTCCAGGCGTTTTTCGGCGACGCGGGAGGCCTGCGCCTGGGCGTTGGCCTCGGCGAGCGTCTCGGCCTGCTGGTCGCGGCCGGGGAATTTCAGGAGGCGGATGATCGGGGGCAGGCTCAGGCCCTGCACCACCAGCGTCCCGATGACCGTCGTGAAGGTCAGGAACAGGATGAGGTTGCGCTGCGGGAAGGGGTCGCCGCCGTGCACGGTGAGCGGGATCGAGAAGGCGATGGCCAGGGAGACCACGCCTCTCATGCCGGCCCACGCGGTGGTCATCGCCCCCTTCCAGGTGGGGTTGTCCTCGCGTTCCCTGATCCGCGCCGAGAACATGCGGGGCAGGAAGGCGGCCGGGTACACCCACACGAACCGGGTCGCGACGACCACCAGGAAGAGGGCGATCGCGTACCAGGCGGCGTCCAGGCCCCGGTACTCACCAAGGCCCTTGAGGACCACGGGCAGTTGGAGCCCGATCAGGGCGAACACCGCGGACTCCAGGACGAAGGCGACCATCTTCCACACGGCCTCCTCCTGGAGGCGGGTCGCGAAATCGACCTCCCACGCGCGGTGGCCCAGGTAGAGCGCGACGACCACGACGGCGAGCACCCCGGAGGCGTGTACCTGCTCGGCGACCCCGTAGGCGACGAACGGGATCAGCAGGGAGAGCGTGTTCTGCAGCAGCGCCTCCTTGAGGTGCGTGCGCAGCCAGTGGATCGGCACCATCATCAGGAGCCCGACCCCGACCCCGCCGACGGCCGCGAGCAGGAACTCCCAGATGCCCCCGGCCCAGGTGGCGCCTTCACCGATCGCGGCCGCGAGGGCCACCTTGTAGGCGGTGATCGCGGTGGCGTCGTTCAGCAGGGACTCGCCCTGGAGGATCGTCGTGATCCGCGAGGGCAGTCCGACCCGGCGGGCCACCGCGGTCGCCGCGACCGCGTCCGGCGGCGCCACCACCGCGCCCAGCACCAGGGCCGCGGTCAGCGGCAGCCCCGGCACGATCACGTACGCGGCCCAGCCGACGACGAACGTGGCGAAGAGCACGTAGCCGACCGACAGCAGTGCCACGGGCCGCACTTGGGCCCGCAGATCGAGGTACGAGCTGTCGGTGGCCGACGTGTACAGCAGCGGGGGCAGCAGCAGCGGGAGCACGACCTCCGGGTCGAGGGTGTAGTCGGGCACCCCCGGGACGTACGAGACCACCAGCCCGACCGCGACCAGCAGCAGCGGCGCCGGCACCGGGGTGCGCCGGGCCGCGGCGGCCACCACGGCGCTCCCCGCCACCAGCAACAGCAGTGGCATCACGTCCATCGTCCTCGCCCGCCCTCGTTTTTCCGCGCGGCCAACCGCACACCCGTCGTAATCTGGCAATCATGAAACAGTGCACGCACGCCGACGCGCTGCCGCTTCCCGAACCGGGGCCCCAGAGCGAGACCTGTCTGGAGTGTCTGGCGGCAGGCACCCACCCGGTGCAGCTGAGACTGTGCCTCTTCTGCGGCCATGTCGCCTGCTGCGACTCCTCGCCCCTGCGCCACGCCTCAGCACATCACAAGGACTCCGGACATCCGGTGATGCGGACGTTCGAGGTCGGGGAGAGTTGGCGCTGGTGCTTCGTCGACCACGTACTCCTGTGACCCCGTAATCCGGCCGCTTGTTTCCCGCCCGTTTCGACGGTTCGACCGTCTGACGTCTGGGTACGTCAACCCGGCGCGCGCTCTTCCCAATTGGGCCCGCAGGACCCCTAGCCACGGAGCGTATCCGTAGGTTTACTATGAGTGACAACATGGGGTTGGGGTCCCGGGGACAGAAAAGTTCGGAGCGCGGTAGCGTCACCGCTGAACCAAGTATCGCGTTACCCCGGGGGGCGACCCCTGGGCCCCCGAAAGAGCTTGTACCACCTTGGAGGTGAGGGTGTCCCAGATCGCAGGCGAGCCCGCGACCCAGGACTTCGTGGAAGTCCGGCTGCCGGCTGCGGGCGCATACCTGTCGGTGCTGCGTACGGCCACGGCCGGCCTCGCAGCCCGTTTGGACTTCACCCTCGACGAGATCGAGGACCTTCGCATCGCGGTGGACGAGGCCTGCGCGATCCTGCTCCAGCAGGCCGTGCCGGGCTCGGTGCTCAGCTGTGTCTTCCGCCTGGTGGACGACTCGCTCGAAGTCACCGTCTCCGCCCCGACGACGGACGGTCACGCCCCCGCGCGCGACACCTTCGCCTGGACCGTGCTCTCGGCCCTCGCGGGCAAGGTCTCATCGGCAGTCGACGAGGACAAGACCGTTTCGATCAGCCTCTACAAACAGCGCGGCGCGGGACCCGGGCCGGCGTGAGGAACGGGGACGGGCCGGTGCGGGACGAAGAGCGCGGCACACGGGAGCTGCCGGCCGAGGGCGGCCCGGGCGGATCCCGCCTCACGGCGGACGGAAGCCCCCTCGTGCCGCGCGGCGGAATCCCGGAACAGGCCCGGCCGCACCCGGAGGAAGAACCCTCGGAGGCCGGTGTGATGGACGACGGTCAACGTGAGCAGGACGGTGCCGTGCGTATTGGTGGGGTCTCCCCCGTTGCCGGGGGTTCCCCCGCTCCGACTGGGTCGAGCGCGGGGGAGGAGGCGAAAGCTCGGGAAGGGGCGACGGGCCAGGCGATGAGCGAGCACGAGCGGGACAACGTGGCGGGCACGCAGAGCGTGCAGGTCACACGGCACGACCCCCAGGACCGCAGTGGGGCGCGCGCCCTCTTCATCGAGCTGCGCACGCTCGATGGCGGCAGCGTCGAGTACGCGGAGCTGCGCAACCGGCTGGTCCGTATGCACCTGCCGCTCGTCGAGCACCTCGCGCGCCGCTTCCGCAACCGCGGTGAGCCGCTGGACGACCTGACCCAGGTCGCCACCATCGGCCTGATCAAGTCGGTCGACCGCTTCGACCCGGAGCGCGGCGTCGAGTTCTCGACGTACGCGACCCCGACGGTCGTCGGCGAGATCAAGCGGCACTTCCGTGACAAGGGCTGGGCGGTGCGCGTCCCGCGCAGGCTCCAGGAGCTGCGCCTGTCGCTGACCACGGCGACGGCGGAGCTCTCGCAGCGGCACGGCCGCTCCCCCACGGTCCATGAGCTGGCCGAGAAGCTGGGCATCTCGGAGGAGGAGGTCCTGGAGGGCCTGGAGTCGGCCAACGCCTACTCCACGCTGTCCCTGGACGTCCCCGACACGGACGACGAGTCCCCGGCGGTCGCGGACACGCTCGGCGCGTACGACGAGGCCCTGGAGGGCGTCGAGTACCGCGAGTCGCTCAAGCCGCTGCTGGAGGACCTGCCGCCCAGGGAGAAGCGCATTCTGCTGCTCCGCTTCTTCGGCAACATGACGCAGTCGCAGATCGCGCAGGAGGTCGGCATCTCGCAGATGCACGTGTCCCGGCTGCTGGCCCGGACACTGGCCCAGCTGCGGGAGAAGCTCCTCGTCGAGGAGTGATCCGCCCGCCGGAGTCAGCTCTTCGGCTCTTCGGTACCACGGCCGGGCCCTCGGATTCCGAGGGCCTGTGTCGTCGCCGGGTTCACCAGCAGCACCAGCGCCGCGATCGCGACGACCGCGATCGCGATACCGGCCGGGATGGCCACGCTGTCGGCCTGGAGCAGGTTGTAGGCCACGGGCAGCGCCATGACCTGGGTGATGACGGCGGGGCCCCGGCTCCAGCTGCGCAGCCCGAGCAGTCCGCGGGCGGCGAGCAGCGGCAGCAGCGCGAGCACCACCAGGGTCACGCCCCCGGTCACGGCCTGCTGCCGGTCGTCCGGTTCGCCGGTGAGACCCAGGACGAGCAGCCACACCCCGGCGACGGCGAGCACGAGCCCCTCGACGGCGACGAGGGCCGCCGCGTAGGTCAGACGGCGCGGACGGGGTCCGTCGGGGCCGTCGGTCTCCGGGGCGGGGGTCTGCTCAGCGCTCACCCCAGCAGGGTAGCCCTCGGGATCCGGCCCCAGGTGTGCAGGCTCACGCCGTCTCCTCTTACCCAACCCCTACCTCGGTATGGGCCGGGTACCCCCCAGTAGGTACGCTGCAACTCATGCGTGCACTTCTCGTGGTCAATCCGGCGGCAACCACCACAAGCGCACGTACGCGCGACGTCCTGCTCCACGCGCTCGCGAGCGAGATGAAGCTGGAGGCGGTCACCACCGAGTACCGCGGCCACGCGCGCGACCTCGCCCGGCAGGCCGCGGAGACCGGGAACGTCGACCTGGTCGTGGCCCTCGGCGGCGACGGCACGGTCAACGAGGTCGTCAACGGCCTGCTGCACACCGGCCCCGACCCGGAGCGCCTGCCCGGCCTCGCGGTGGTCCCCGGCGGCTCCACCAACGTCTTCGCCCGCGCCCTGGGGCTGCCCAACGACGCCGTGGAAGCGACCGGCGCCATCCTGGACGCCCTGCGCGAGGGCAGCGAGCGCACGGTCGGCCTGGGGCTGACCTCCGGGACGCCCGGCACCGAGGACGAGGCCGTGCCCTCGCGCTGGTTCACCTTCAACGCCGGGCTCGGGTTCGACGCCGGGGTGGTCGGGCGGGTCGAGCAGCAGCGGGAGCAGGGCAAGAAATCGACGCATGCGCTGTACGTGCGTCAGGTGGTCCGGCAGTTCCTCGGTGAGCAGCACCGCCGGCACGGGACGATCACGCTGGAGCAGCCCGGCGGCGACCCGGTCACCGATCTCGTGGTGGCCATAGTCTCGAACACCTCGCCCTGGACGTATCTCGGCAATCGCCCGATGTACACGTCACCTAAGGCGTCGTTCGATAAAGGCCTCGACGTACTCGGTCTCAGCCGCCTGTCCAGCGCCGCGGTTGCCCGGTATGGCACCCAGTTGCTCACTTCGTCCCCCGAACGCGGACCCCATGGCAAGCACGCTGCGGCTCTGCACGACCTGAGCGAGTTCACCTTGCATTCGAAGGTCCCGTTGCCCCTCCAGATGGACGGCGACCACCTCGGACTGCGTACGAGCGTGACGTTCACAGGCGTACGCCGTGCACTGCGTGTGATTGTGTGAGCAGAAAGGGCTGAAGTCCTTTCACTCGAACGTTTAGACCAGGGTCCACCCCATGGAAGTACGGCTGTGACCTAGTCGACACCGAGGAATCAAAAAAAACTTTCCGGAAGGGGTTGTATCCGCCGCTGAGGTTTGCGAGTCTCTACGTGGCGATCGAGACGGCCCGCAACACCGGCCTCCACGGATCACCGGAACCCCTCTTCAATCCACAGGACCTCCGCCAGTGAACCTGGCGTTCGGCCCTTCACTTGTTGAGGGATTCGTGAAAGCGTTCACATTCACAAGCAACCCGCACGTAATACCAAGGAGAGGTAGCAGCCATGGACTGGCGTCACAACGCCGTTTGCCGCGAGGAAGACCCCGAGCTCTTCTTCCCCATCGGCAACACCGGTCCTGCGCTGCTGCAGATCGAGGAAGCCAAGGCCGTCTGCCGTCGCTGTCCCGTTATGGACCAGTGTCTGCAGTGGGCGCTCGAGTCCGGCCAGGACTCCGGCGTCTGGGGTGGTCTCAGCGAGGACGAGCGCCGCGCCATGAAGCGCCGCGCCGCTCGCAACCGTGCCCGTCAGGCCTCCGCCTGACGCCCACCCCGCTAACAGCCTGAGCTTGGCGGCGCGTACAGCGAGTACGCATCTCCCGCCCCCGAGCCGCAGCGCGCAGTACCCCCGATGCGCATAGCAACGAGCGACTGGCCCCGGACCATCAACTGGTCCGGGGCTCTTTGCTGTTCAAGACCGCGCGCATACGGCCGCCCGAGTACGCGCGTAGGACCGTTCAAGCACCCGCGTACGTACGGCTGTTGACGCCCGCATGTGTGGAGGTCCTGTGCACATACGTCACTTGTGCGCCTGCACCGGGACGTCCAGGATGACCCGGGTCCCCCGCTCGGGCCCCGCCACCATGTCGAACGTGCCGCCCAACTCGCCCTCCACCAGGGTCCGTACGATCTGCAGGCCCAGGTTGCCGGAGCGGTGCGGGTCGAATCCCTCGGGGAGGCCTACGCCGTCGTCCTGCACGGTGACCAGGAGGCGGGCCTCCTTCGAGGTGCCGCCGCGGACGGCCGAGACCTCGACCGTGCCCGTCTCGCCCTCGCGGAAGCCGTGTTCGAGGGCGTTCTGCAGGATCTCGGTGAGGACCATGGAGAGCGGGGTCGCGACCTCGGCGTCCAGTATCCCGAAGCGACCGCTGCGCCGGCCGGTGACCTTGCCCGGGGAGATCTCGGCGACCATCGCGAGCACCCGGTCGGCGATCTCGTCGAACTCCACGCGCTCGTCCAGGTTCTGGGACAGCGTCTCGTGCACGATCGCGATCGAGCCGACCCGGCGTACGGCCTCCTCCAGGGCCTCCCGGCCGCGCTCGGAGTCGATCCGGCGGGCCTGGAGACGCAACAGGGCGGCCACGGTCTGGAGGTTGTTCTTCACCCGGTGGTGGATCTCCCGGATGGTCGCGTCCTTGGTGATCAACTCCCGCTCGCGGCGCCGCAGTTCGGTGACGTCCCGGAGCAGCACCAGTGAACCGATGCGGGTTCCCTTGGGTTTGAGCGGGATCGCCCGGAACTGGATCACCCCGTCACGCGCCTCGATCTCGAACTCGCGCGGCGCCCAGCCGCTCGCGACCTTGGCCAGCGCCTCGTCCACCGGGCCCCGGGTCGGGGCGAGTTCGGCGGTGGTCACGCCCAGGTGCTGGCCGACGAGGTCGGTGGCGAGGCCCATGCGGTGGTACGCGGACAGCGCGTTGGGCGAGGCGTACTGCACGATGCCCTCGCCGTCGAGGCGGATCAGGCCGTCACCGACGCGCGGCGAGGCGTCCATGTCGACCTGCTGGTTCGGGAACGGGAAGGAACCGGCCGCGATCATCTGCGCGAGGTCCGACGCGCTCTGCAGGTAGGTGAGTTCGAGGCGGCTGGGGGTGCGCACGGTGAGGAGATTGGTGTTGCGCGCGATGACACCCAGGACGCGCCCGTCCCGTCGTACCGGAATCGACTCGACGCGGACGGGGACCTCTTCGCGCCACTCCGGGTCGCCCTCGCGGACGATGCGGCCCTCGTCCAGGGCCGCGTCCAGCATGGGGCGGCGGCCGCGCGGGACGAGGTGGCCGACCATGTCGTCCTGGTACGAGGTGGGACCCGTGTTCGGCCGCATCTGGGCGACGGAGACATAGCGGGTGCCGTCGCGCGTGGGGACCCACAGGACCAGGTCGGCGAAGGAGAGGTCGGAGAGCAGCTGCCACTCCGAGACCAGCAGGTGGAGCCACTCGAGGTCGGAGTCGTCGAGTGCGGTGTGCTGGCGTACGAGTTCGTTCATGGAGGGCACGTCTGCGAGCGTACCCGCCGGTCTGTACCTGTCCTAAAAACACCCGCGGGCCGCGGCGCCTGAGAGGGACCCTCAGCCCTCTCGGCACCGCAGCCCGGAGCAGCAACGGCCACGGGGTGTGCGGTCCCGATCGGCCGATGGATGAGGAGCCGGGGCAGTCAGGGCAGAGAGCCTCGGTTCCTCGGTCCGTCTTCCTGTGCGGGGAAGACGGAGGCTTACGCCTTTAACACATTGTGGACTAGACCACATTCCGTGTCCATGCTTTGAAGGATGTTGGAAAGCCTAACGGTGTCCGGTCCTGTGCGGGGCTGATTGGTCATGCGAATTTCCGCGGCTGGAACGGAACACGGGCTCAGCGGGTCTCCGTCACCTTGGCCAGGGCGCGGGGCGCGTCCGGGTCCTGGCCGCGGGCGATGGTGACCTCGTAGGCGAGGAGCTGGAGCGGGAGGATCTCCAGGATCGGCTGGAGTTCCTCGGGGACGCCCTCCACGGGCAGGACGAAGCCGGCCGAGGCCTGGTCGACCTGGCCTGCCGGGCCGATGACGACCAGGTCGGCGCCCCGGCCGCGCAGCCGGTCGAGGACGGGCTGGAGGGCGGTGCCGCCCTTGCCGTCGGTCACGACCGCGATGACCGGGGAGACGTTGTCGACCATGGCGAGGGGACCGTGCAGGAGGTCGGCGCCGGAGTAGGCGAGAGCGGGGATGTAGCTGGTCTCCATCAGTTTGAGAGCGGCTTCCTTGGCGGTGGGATAGCCGTAGCCGCGCGAGGTGATCACCATGCGTTCGGCGAAGCGGTAGCGGGAGGCGAGGGTGCGGACCTCGTCCTGGCGGGCGAGCAGCCGCTCGGCGAGGTCGGGCAGCGCCTTGGCCGCCGCGCCGTCGCCGCCGCGCAGGCCCTCGACGAAGAGGTAGAGCGCGAGCAGGGAGGCCGTGTACGTCTTGGTCGCGGGGAGGGCCTTCTCCGGGCCCGCCATGATGTCGATGTGGTACTCGGAGACGGCGGCCAGCGGTGAGTCCGGGTTGTTGGTCACGGCGACCGTGATCGCGCCGGCCTCGCGGGCGGCCCGGGTCGAGGCCACCAGGTCCGGGGAGCCGCCGGACTGGCTGACGGTGACGACGAGGACGTCGGTCAGGTCGGGGCGGGCGCCGTAGGCCGTGGTCGTCGACATCGAGGTGAGTCCGCAGGGCAGGCCGAGGCGGATCTCCAGGAGGTACTTGGCGTACAGGGCCGCGTTGTCGGAGGTGCCGCGGGCGGTGAGCAGCACGAAGCGGGGCTTGCGTACGGCCACCTCCTGGGCGACCTGGCGGATGCGCGGGGCGCCCTCGTCCAGGATGCGGCGCAGGACCGCGGGCTGTTCGGCCATCTCGCGGGCCATGATCCGGCCGGGGAGTTCGCTGTCGGGGGCCGGGGTCGTGGCGGTCATGCGGGGTCCTCCGGAGGTCGGTCGTGGCAGTGGTGCGGTGTCCATTTCACCCCCTCTGAGGGAGGTACGCCTCTGTTGGGCGGTTACCGGTTTCCGGACAGGCTGCGAACTCTGGGAGGCAAGGGCCTCCTCTGTTAGATTGGTGCGCGGATTGGTCTAAACCACACAGCACCTCCGGGTTCCTCGAAGCCCCTCTGCAGAACGGCAGGCCAGCGTGGAAGTTGTCATCGTTCCGGACGCCAAGTCGGGCGGCGAGCTGATCGCCGAGGCCATGGCACAGCTCCTCCGGCGCAAGCCGGACGCCCTTCTCGGCGTGGCCACCGGGTCGACGCCGCTGCCCATCTACGAAGCCCTCGCCGCCAAGGTCCGCGCCGGAGCCGTGGACACCTCGCGGGCGCGGATCGCCCAGCTCGACGAGTACGTGGGGCTGCCCGCCGAGCACCCGGAGTCGTACCGCTCGGTCCTGCGGCGCGAGGTGCTGGAGCCGCTCGGGGTCGGGATCGACGCGTTCCTCGGACCGGACGGGACCGCCGAGGACGTGCTGGGGGCGTGCGAGGCGTACGACCGGGCGCTGGGTGAGGCCGGCGGGGTGGACCTACAGATACTGGGGATCGGGACCGACGGGCACATCGGGTTCAACGAACCGTGCTCGTCGCTGGCCTCGCGGACCCGGATCAAGACGCTGACCGAGCAGACGCGGGTGGACAACGCGCGGTTCTTCGACGGCGACATCGAGCAGGTCCCGCACCACGTCATCACGCAGGGCATCGGCACCATCCTGGAAGCCCGGCACCTGGTGCTCCTCGCGACCGGTGAGGGCAAGGCGGACGCGGTCGCCGCGACCGTGGAGGGACCGGTCGCCGCGGTGTGCCCGGCGTCGGCACTCCAGTTGCACCGGCATGCGACGGTCGTGGTCGACGAGGGCGCCGCGTCCAAGCTGAAGCTCGCGGACTACTTCCGGCACACATTCGTCAACAAGCCGGACTGGCAAGGGATCTGACCCGGTCTCACCTGCGTACGTGCCGGTGCCGGGCCCCCTCGTGGAGGGCCCGGCACCGGTGTATTCGGAGGTGTTCCCCCGGGTCGGGGTCGCTCCCCCGGCTCATGGTCACGCCCCGGCGACGACCTCCGCCGCCGCCTGGCCGCAGACACGGGCCGCACCGTGCGTCGCGATGTGCAGGGCGCCTCGGGGCGGGGCCTGCGGTACGCCCATCTCGACCACGACGGTGTCGGGGCGGGCGGCCAGCAGGGTGTCGAGGGTGGCCGCCATCCAGGGGTGCCGGTGTTCGTCCCGGACCACGACGACGATCCGCCGCGCCCCGGCCGCGTTCAGGACGTCATCACCCACGTCCTCCCCGGCGAAGCCCCCCGTCTCCGTGCCGGGCAGCAGCCGGACCAGCTCCGCACCCACGCCCCAGGGAGTCTCGTCGCCGACGGCGATGTTGGCGACCGGGGTGAGGAGGGCTACGTAGGGCGCTTCGGTGAGCGGGGTGAAGTCGTCGGTGCCGGTGACCGTGAGGGCGCGGCGGGCGGCGACGAGACCGACATCCACGCGCGTCACGCCTCCTGCCGAGGCGGGCGCCGGTTCCGAAGCGGCGGCGGCACCCGAAGCCGTCCACTGCGCCAGTCCCCGCACCCGTTCCGCCGCTTCGGCCAGCCGTTCCTCCGGCAGCTCTCCCGACCGCACCGCCCCCACCAGCGCGTCGCGCAGGCGTCGTACCGTCTCGTCGTCCGCGAGGCCTCCGCCGACGCAGATCGCGTCCGCGCCGGCGGCGATCGCGAGGACGCTGCCGCGTTCGATGCCGTAGGTGGCGGCGATGGCCTGCATCTCCATGCCGTCGGTGACGATGAGGCCGTCGTAGCCGAGCCGGCCGCGGAGGAGGTCGGTCAGGACGCGGAGGGAGAGGGTGGCCGGGTGGTCCGGGTCCAGGGTGGGGACCAGGATGTGGGCGCTCATCACCGCGCGGGTGCCGGCGGCGATGGCCGCGCGGAACGGGAGCAGTTCGCGCTGCTCCAGGACCGTCGGCTCCGCGTCGATGCGCGGCAGCGCGTGGTGGGAGTCGACCGCCGTGTCGCCGTGGCCCGGGAAGTGCTTCGTGCACGCGGCGACGCCCGCCGACTGGAGGCCGGTGACGTAGGCCGCCGTGTGCCGGGCGACCAGCTCCGGGTCGGCGCCGAAGGAACGGACGCCGATGACCGGGTTGGAGGGGTTGGAGTTGACGTCGGCGGAGGGGGCCCAGTTCAGGTTCACTCCGCATTCCGCGAGTCTGCGGCCCAGCTCGTGGGCCACCGCCCTCGTCAGGTCCACGTCGTCGACCGCGCCGAGCGCGTGGTTGCCCGGGAAGGAGGAGCCCGTGCGGGCCTCCAGGCGGGTGACGTCTCCGCCCTCCTCATCGATCGCGACCAGCACGTCGTCCCGTTCGGACCGCAACTGGGCGGTCAGCGAGGAGAGTTGCTCGAGTGACGCGATGTTGCGGCCGAACAGGCCCACCGAGGCCAGGCCTTCGCCGAGGCGCCGCAGTAGCCAGTCGGGGGCCGTGGTGCCGGGGAAGCCGGGCTGCAGGACGGTGAGGGCGTCGCGCGTCAGGCCATCTTTTACAGAATCAGACGCTGTGGTACCGCTGGCGAGTGTCGTCATCGGTTGGCGTTATCCCTTCACAGCGCCCGCGGTCAGCCCCGCGGCCATCTTGCGCTGGACGATGAGGAACAGGACGACGATCGGCACGGCCATCATCGTGGCGCCGGCCATCATCGGGGCGTACTCGGTGCCGTGCTTGGTGGTGAAGTTGCCGAGCCAGACGGTCGCCGTCTGGTGCTCCTGGCTGAGCAGCATGAGGGCGTACAGGTACTCGTTCCAGGCCTGGATGAAGCCGTAGACCGAAGTGGCGACCATGCCCGGGGCCAGGAGCGGGAAGACGACGCGGATGAAGGCGCCGGTGCGGGAGCAGCCGTCGACCATGGCCGCCTCCTCCAGCTCCTTCGGGATGTTGACGATGAAGCCGCGCAGGGTCCACACCGTGAACGGGAGGATGAACGTCAGGTACGTGATGACCAGGCCCGAGAGCTTGTCGTACTGGTCGAGGTCGTTCAGCAGCAGGAAGACCGGGATGATCATCGAGACCAGCGGGACCATCTGGACCGCGAGGATGCCGACGATCACGACCTTGCGGCCGCGGAACGCGAAGCGGGAGATGGCGAGCGCGGCCAGCAGGCCGACGACGACGCCGATCACGACCACCGAGAGGGACACGATGAGGCTGCGGCCGACCGGGCCCCAGAAGTCGGCGATGTCCAGCGCCCGGCGGAAGTTGTCGAGGGTGATGCCGGTGGGCAGCAGGCTCGGGTCCGGGTCGATGGCGTCCTTCGCCGGTTTGAACGCCGTGTCGAGCATCCAGTAGAGGGGGAAGCCGACGACGACGAAGACGAGCAGGCCTACGAGGTTCCAGCCCAGCTTCGACTTCCGGCGGCCACCACCCGATGTCTTGGGCGCATCGGTCGTGAGCGCGCTCATTCGACCTCTCCGATCTGAAGCATCTGACGCATGTAGACGGCGACGACCCCGAGCAGCAGCACCACCGTGACGAGGGCGATCGCGGAACCCTGTCCGTAGTCGTTGACGACGAACGCGCGGTCGTACGAATAGGTGCTGAGCAGTTGGAAGTCGGCCTCGGGGTGACCACCGCGCATCACGAACACCTGCGGGAAGACACCCATGTCCCAGATCACCGACAGGGTCGTGAGCATCACGATGATCGGCTTGAGGATGGGCAGGGTGACATAGCGGAAGACACCCCACGCGCCGGCGCCGTCGAGGCGGGCGGCCTCCTCCAACTCCTGGGGGACCTGGGTGAGTCCGGCGCTGAGGGTGATCACCACGAAGGGCACCGCGCCCCACACCACCAGCAGCATGATGACGAGCAGGCCCTGCGGTCCGCTCGCGAACCAGTTGTGGCCGATCATGTCGACGCCGGGCAACTTGCTGAGCAGCGCGTTGAAGACGCCGTAGTCCGAGTCGAAGAGCCACTTGAAGACGGTGGTCGCGACGATGACCGGCATGCCCCAACTGGCCACCAGGACAACGTTGATGAGGGTTTTCACCCAGCCGGAGACCTTCTGCTGGAGCAGGGCGAGGGCCATGCCGGCGACCATCGTGAAGATGACCGAGCCGGCCGCGAAGACGATCGTGCGGACGACGACGCCCCAGAACTCGCCGTCGCCGAGGATGCCGGAGAAGTTGTCGAAGCCGATCCACTCGGCGGGCTTGAAGCCCCACAGCTGGGACTGGCCGAAGGACTGGAAGGACAGCGTGACCAGGCGGACCAGCGGATAGCCCATGACCAGGCCGAGGATGAGCAGGCAGGGCGCGAGCAGCAGCCAGGGGACGCCGGTCCCTCTCGACGTCCCCCGTCTGCGGGGTGCGTCGGAGACGCGCGGTGGGGGCGCCTGCCGCGGCGGCGGCACCTTGGCGGGGGTGGTCGTGTCGGCACTCATCACGCGCTCCTCGGCGATCCCTCAGGTCGTACGGCCGTGCTTCCTACGAGTCGCGGGGCCCTGCCCCGAGGACACCTCGATGTCCGACAGGACATCTCGGTGTCCAACAGGGCCCCGCACTCAGGTCACTTGGTGTTGATGACCTTGTCGATCGCGGTGTCCGCTTCCTTCGCGGCGTCCTCGACCGACTTCTTGCCGGTGCCGATGTTCTGCAGCATGGTCTGGAGGACCTGGGCCTTCTCGACCTGGCCCCAGCCGGGTGCCATCGGGACGAACCAGTTGGACTCGGCCGCGGTGGCCGGGACCGCCGTCGCGGGGTCGCTCTTCAGCGTCGCGAGGTCGGTCTTGTTGTTCGGCAGGTTGCCCTTGGCGATCAGGCCCTTCTGGCCGGACGGACCGGTGAAGGCGTTGATCCACTCGGCGGCGAGCGCCTGCGCCTTGGACTTGACCGGGATGGCCAGGTCCGAACCGCCCAGGAACACGGGCATGTTCTTGCCGGACGGGCCGGGCATCACGAAGTTGACGAGGTCGGTCTTCAGCTTGCCGCCCGTCTTGTCGTTCTTCGGGTCGGCGGCGGTCGCGCCCTCCCACGCGGCGGCGAAGATCATGGACGCCTTGCCCTGGCCGTACACGATGTAACGGTCGGACTCGTCCTTGGTCTTGTCGCCGTGCATGTACTTGTCGATGACCGACTTCCACTCGTTGAGTCCCTTGATGGACTCGGGCGAGGAGAGGCTGGCCTTCCACTGGTCACCGGACTGGGTGGCGATGGCGCCGCCGGCGTCGTAGACGAAGGACATGGCCGCGTACCAGTCACGGGTGGGCTGGTACCAGGCGCTGAACTTGCTGCCTTCCTTCTTCTGGATCTTGTCCAGGTCGGCGGTCAGCTCGGTGTACGTCGTCGGCGGGGCCTTGATGCCGACCGAAGCGGCGATGTCCTTGCGCCAGTTGGCGACGCGGCCACCGGCGTAGTACGGGACGCCGTAGGTCTTGCCGTCGTAGGTCACCGAGGCCTTGAGGCCGTCGAGCCAGGCGGAGGAGTTGGTGAACTTGGCCGGGTCCACGGGTGCGAAGGCGCCCTTGACCATGTAGCCCAGCATCTCGGTGTTGCCCATCTCGACCACGTCGGGCGCCTTGTCGGTGGCGAGGACCGCGTCGAGCTTGGTGTTCTTGTCCGGCCAGCCGTAGTACTCGTGCTTGATCTTGACGCCCGGGTGCGCCTTCTGCACGGCCGCGTCGGCCGCCTTCACCAGCTGGGGCCAGTTGTTCTGCGCGTCGACGGTGAGCCAGACGGTCAGCTCCTTGGCGTCGGCGCCGCTGTTCGAAGAGCTCTTGTCGTCGTTGCCCCCGCACGCCGCGATGGAGACCATCATGCCCGCGATACCGATCGCGGCTATCAGCTTGCGCTTCACGCCACCCTCCTCAGGGATGCCTGCCACACCTCCCGCCCAAGAGCCGGGACCTGAACCAATGGTGTAGACCAGTACCGGGAGCTTGGACCAGACCACAGAGCCTGTCAAGAGCCCCCGAAACACCCCTGACCAGCCGTTATGCGACCTACATATGCAGGAACCTTTAAGTAAGAAGGCAGCGAAAACACCGGTGCCGGAGTACTGTCGTCCGCTAGACCACTTGGCGCTGTGGACTAGACCAAAAGAGACGGCGACGGTATACAGAGGGGATCACCAAGTGACCCTTGTCCGGAGCCGGGAAGGCGGAGCATGAGCACCGACGTCAGCAGTGCGGAGAACGAGGGTGGGGCCACCGTCCGCACCGCGCGTGTGCCCAAGTACTACCGCTTGAAGAAGCACCTGCTGGACATGACGGAGACACTGGCGCCGGGCACCCCCGTCCCGCCCGAGCGCACCCTCGCGGCGGAGTTCGACACCTCGCGCACCACCGTGCGCCAGGCCCTTCAGGAACTCGTCGTCGAGGGCCGCCTGGAGCGCATCCAGGGCAAGGGCACGTTCGTCGCCAAGCCGAAGGTCTCGCAGGCCCTCCAACTCACCTCGTACACCGAGGACATGCGGGCCCAGGGCCTCGAACCCACCTCGCAGCTCCTCGACATCGGCTACATCACCGCCGACGACACCCTCGCCGACCTGCTGGACATCACCGCCGGCGGCCGGGTCCTGCGCATCGAGCGGCTGCGCATGGCCAACGCCGAGCCGATGGCCATAGAGACGACCCACCTCAGCGCGAAGCGCTTCCCCGCGCTGCGCAGGTCACTCGTCAAGTACACGTCGCTGTACACCGCGTTGGCCGAGGTCTACGACGTCCACCTCGCCGAGGCCGAGGAGACCATCGAGACCTCGCTGGCCACCCCGCGCGAGGCCGGCCTGCTCAGCACCGACGTCGGCCTGCCCATGCTGATGCTCTCCCGCCACTCCCTCGACAAGGAGGGCAAGCCGGTGGAGTGGGTGCGGTCGGTGTACCGGGGGGACCGCTACAAGTTCGTGGCGCGACTCAAGCGCCCACAGGACTAGGGGACTTACGGAGTTACCGGGGTTGCTCTACGTTCCTCCCGTCGCCGCATGGACGGGAGGACCACCCGGTGCGTACCGCGAACGTCCGAACCATCGTCGTCTGGACCCTCGTCGCGCTCGTCGGCGCGGCGGGCTGGTCCGTGCTCGCGCTGGCGCGGGGCGAGAACGTGTCGGCCGCCTGGATGGTCGCCGCCGCGCTCGGCTCGTACGCCATCGCCTACCGCTTCTACGCGAAGTTCATCGTCCACAAGGTCCTGAAGGTCGACGGCACCCGGGCCACCCCGGCCGAACGCCTCGACAACGGCATGGACTACCACCTCACCGACCGCCGCGTCCTGCTCGGCCACCACTTCGCCGCGATCGCCGGCGCCGGACCGCTCGTCGGACCCGTACTCGCCGCCCAGATGGGCTACTTGCCCGGCACGATCTGGATCGTCGTCGGTGTCATCTTCGCGGGCGCGGTCCAGGACATGGTGGTGCTGTTCTTCTCAACCCGCCGCGACGGCAGGTCACTTGGGCAGATGGCCCGCGAGGAGATCGGCCCGTTCGGCGGTGCGGCCGCGCTGCTCGCCACCTTCGCCATCATGATCATCCTGCTCGGCGTGCTGGCCCTGGTCGTCGTGAACGCGCTGGCCTCCTCCCCCTGGGGCACCTTCTCCATCGGCATGACCATCCCGATCGCCCTCCTGATGGGCTTCTATCTACGGGTACTTCGCCCCGGCCGGGTCTCCGAGGTCTCCCTGATCGGCGTGGCCCTGCTGCTGCTCGCCCTGGTCGCGGGCCGCTGGGTCGCCGAGTCGTCCTGGGCCGGCACCTTCACCCTCGCGCCCTCGACGCTGGTGATCTGGCTGGTGGGCTACGGCTTCGTCGCCTCGATCCTGCCCGTCTGGACCCTGCTCGCCCCGCGCGACTACCTCTCCACCTTCATGAAGATCGGCACGATCGGCCTGCTCGCGATCGGGGTCGTGGTCGCCCTGCCCGCCCTGAAGATGCCCGCCGTCACCGACTTCGCCAAGCACGGCAACGGCCCGGTCTTCGCCGGCTCGCTCTTCCCCTTCGTCTTCATCACGATCGCCTGCGGCGCCCTGTCCGGCTTCCACTCGCTCATCTCCAGCGGTACGACGCCGAAGATGATCCAGAAGGAAACCCAGATCCGCATGATCGGCTACGGCGCGATGCTGATGGAGTCGTCGGTCGCCGTCATGGCGCTGGTCGCCGCGAGCATCATCGACCCGGGTCTGTACTTCGCGATGAACGCCCCGTCGGGCGCGATCGGCACGACCGTGCAGAACGCCTCGCAGGTGGTGAGCAGTTGGGGCTATCACATCTCCCCCGCCGACCTCGCGCAGGCCGCGAAGAACGTCGACGAGGCGAGCCTGCTGTCCCGCACCGGCGGGGCGCCCACCCTCGCGGTCGGCGTCTCGGAGATCTTCTCCAAGGTCACCGGCGGGAGTCTGCGCGCCTTCTGGTACCACTTCGCGATCATGTTCGAGGCGCTGTTCATCCTCACCGCGCTGGACGCGGGCACGCGGGTGGGCCGGTTCATGCTCCAGGACATGCTGGGGAACGTCTACCGGCCCTTCAAGAACGTGAGTTGGAAGCCGGGCCTGGCCCTGACCAGCGCCGTGGTCTGCGCCCTCTGGGGCTACTTCCTCTGGGTCGGCGTGCACGAACCCCTCGGCGGGATCAACCAGCTCTTCCCGATCTTCGGCATCTCCAACCAGCTCCTCGCGGCCGTCGCCCTGGCCGTCTGCACCACCCTCCTGGTGAAGTCCGGACGCCTCAAGTGGGCCTGGATCACCGGGATTCCGCTCGCCTGGGACGCGACGGTCACCCTGACCGCGAGCTGGCAGAAGGTCTTCTCCAGCGACCCGAAGGTCGGCTTCTTCAAGCAGCGCTCGGTGTTCCAGGACGCGATCGACGCGGGCAGGGTCCTGCCGCCCGCCAAGTCCATGGACGACATGCACACCGTCGTCACCAACTCCACGGTGGACGGGGTGCTTTCGGCCATTCTCGCGGTGCTGGTCGTGGTCGTGATCACGGACGCCCTTCGCGTCTGCGTTCGACACGTCCGCCGCCCCGCGCTCTCCACGCTGAGCGAGACGCCGTACGTCGAGTCGAAGATCGTGGCGCCGGCCGGGCTGATCCCGACCCGGGAGGAGAAGGAAGAGGAGGCGGCACGCGATGTGGTCGGCGCTCAGGCGGGCGACTAGCGGAGTGCGCTGGTATGTCCGGGAGTTGATGGACGAGTCGGCGTACGACCGGTATGTCGCGCACGTACGCCTGGACCACCCCGAGGCGGAGGTCCCCGGCCGCCGCGACTTCGAACGGATGCGGACGGACCGCCAGGAGGCCGACCCACGCCAGGGATTCCGCTGCTGCTGACACCGATGTCAGGCCCGATGTCAGGCCTTCACCGAATCGACATGACGATATGCGGACGAGGTCTTTCGCTGCGGCGACACCGTGACCTACATTGCCTGCGCGTTACACAGGTGATCAGCGAGGGGACGGAGCCGCGAAATGTCAGATGTGCCTGAAGTTCCGCCCGAAGTGGCCGCACCGGTGGTGACTCCGGTCCGCGCCGTCATCGCCGTCTGCCTGTTCGCGCCCTTCGTGGCGCTGCTCTGGGTCGGCTCCTACACCAAGATCGACCCCACGTTCATCGGCATCCCGTTCTTCTACTGGTACCAGATGCTCTGGGTGCTGATCTCGACGGCGCTGACGATGACCGCCTACAAGCTGTGGCAGCGCGACCAGCGGACCCGCCATGGAGGTAACCGGTGAACGACGGCGTGAACGGCGTCGCCCTCGGCGTCTTCATCTTCTTCTTCCTGGCCGTCACGGTCCTGGGCTTCCTGGCCGCCCGCTGGCGCCGGGCCGACAACGAGCAGAGCCTCGACGAATGGGGCCTGGGCGGACGGTCGTTCGGCACCTGGGTCACCTGGTTCCTGCTCGGCGGCGACCTCTACACGGCGTATACGTTCGTCGCGGTCCCGGCGGCGGTCTACGCGGCGGGCGCGGCCGGCTTCTTCGCGGTGCCGTACACGATCCTCGTCTACCCCCTCATCTTCACGTTCCTCCCCCGCCTCTGGTCGGTGTCGCACAAGCACGGATACGTGACGACGTCCGACTTCGTGCGCGGCCGCTTCGGCTCGAAGGGCCTGTCCCTGGCGGTGGCGGTCACCGGCATCCTCGCGACGATGCCGTACATCGCACTCCAACTCGTCGGCATCCAGGCCGTGTTGGATGTCATGGGCGTGGGCGGCAGCGCGAGCTCCAACTGGTTCGTGAAGGACCTGCCGCTGCTGATCGCGTTCGCCGTGCTGGCCGCGTACACCTACTCGTCCGGCCTCCGCGCCCCCGCGCTGATCGCGTTCGTGAAGGACGGGCTGATCTACCTGGTCATCACGGTGGCGATCATCTACATCCCGATCAAGCTCGGCGGCTTCGACGACATCTTCAGCGCGGCGGGCGCCAAGTTCAAGGCGGCGGGAGCGGGCGGACTCGTCCCCGCACCGGCGGGCCAATGGACGTACGCCACACTGGCGTTGGGCTCGGCACTGGCGTTGTTCATGTACCCCCACTCGATCACGGCGACCCTGTCCTCCAAGAGCCGCAACGTGATCCGCCGCAACACCACGATCCTGCCCCTGTATTCACTGATGCTGGGCCTGCTGGCGCTGCTCGGCTTCATGGCGATCGCGGCGGGCGTCAAGGTCACCAACGGCCAACTGGCGATCCCGCAGCTGTTCGAGAACATGTTCCCGGACTGGTTCGCGGGCGTGGCCTTCGCGGCGATCGGCATCGGCGCCCTCGTCCCGGCGGCCATCATGTCCATCGCGGCGGCGAACCTCTTCACCCGCAACATCTACAAGGACTTCATCAAACCGGACGCGACCCCGGCCCAGGAGACAAAGGTCTCCAAGATCGTCTCGCTCCTGGTGAAGGTCGGCGCCCTCGCCTTCGTCCTGACGATGGACAAGACGGTCGCCATCAACTTCCAGCTCCTGGGCGGCATCTGGATCCTCCAGACCTTCCCGTCCCTGGTGGGCGGCCTCTTCACCCGCTGGCCCCACCGCTGGGCCCTCCTCGCCGGCTGGGCGGTCGGCATGATCTACGGCACCCTCGCCGCGTACGGCGTGGCCTCCCCGACCCAGGACCACTTCGGCGGCTCGTCCAAGGAGATCCCCGGCATCGGCGAGATCGGCTACATCGGCCTGACGGCGTTCGTCCTGAACGTCGTGGTCACGGTGGTCCTCACGTTCGCCCTGAAGGCGTTCAAGGCCCCCGAGGGCATCGACGAGACCAGCCCCGCCGACTACACGGCAGACGCAGGCGACCCGGGCGTAGAGGTGGAGCTGCCTCCGGCGACTGCTGGCGCCGCCCACTGAGCCCACCCAGGGGCGCGGGGCTGTATCGATTTGCGGCTCCGCCGCGTGGGCGCGCCCAGCCACGACGAACCCGCAGCGGGCCACCGAAAAGCAAGTCACTCGGCGGCCCGCTGTCGTACACACTCACCCCCATGGACATCCTCATCCGCCGAGCAATCCCCACCGAATACGAAGACCTCGGCAACATCACAGCACAGGCCTACCTACAGGACGGCCTCCTCGACTACGGCGACGACGACCCCTACCTCCCCGTACTGAAGGACGTGGCAAGCCGAGCCGCAGCCGCCGAGGTCCTCGTCGCGGTGGACGGCGAACACCTCCTCGGCGGAGTCACCTTCGTCCCCGGCCCCGGCCCCGTCGCCGACATCGCGACAACCGGCGAGACAGAGATCCGCGCACTGGCGATCGCCCGCACCGCCCGCGGCCGAGGCGCCGGCGAGGCCCTGGTCCGCGCCTGCATCGACCGCGCCCGAGCCACCGAGGGCTGCGAGGCCGTGGTCCTGTCGACCCAGAGCTCGATGCACGCGGCCCACCGCATCTACGAACGCCTGGGTTTCGTCCGCACCCCCGACCGCGACTGGAACCCCGTGCCACACCTGGACGATCTCACTCTGCTCACCTACAAGCTGACACTCTGAAACCACCGCGACACAACATCTGGTGGTGGCGTGACAGGCGAGCACAAGATGTATGCTCATGCTCGCTGTCGCCGCAGGGGAATCCGGTGCGAATCCGGAACTGTCCCGCAACGGTGTACTTACGTGCATATGCACGCATGGTCAGTCCGAGGACCTGCCGACAGCTCGCGTCCGGCCACCCGGCCAGGGCGCATGACGTCCGGGCCTCGTGGAGTGGGCCGGTGGACGCGACGCCCCGTGCGCTCGTGTACTGCCGCCTGCCCTCGGCGAGGCCCCGTGCCGAGCGAGGGAGAGCCCCACCGTGACCATCGCGCCAGCAGAGCCGGCATCAGCGACCCAGGTGAACAAGGCGATCGTGGCGACCGCGACCGGAACCGACGTTCCCGGTACGGCCGTTCCCGGAGCTACCGTTCCCGGAGCCGACGGCCCGGGTACCGCGATCCTGCGGACCCTGACCGAGCTGACCGCCGACCTCCCCGACGCCGACCCGGGCCGGGTCGCCGCCGCCACGTTGCGCGGCCGGTCCGCGCACGCGGACGTGGCGGAACTGCGCGAGCTGGCCACGGAGGCGGCCGCCGGTCTCATCTCCGAGGACCCGGTCTACTCCCGGCTGGCCGCCCGGCTGCTGACGGTCGGCATCGCCGCCGAGGCCGCCTCCCAGGGCGTCACGACGTTCACCGAGTCCGTCGCCGTGGGCCACCGCGAGGGCCTCATCGCGGACCGCACCGCCGAGTTCGCGACGCTGCACGCGGCCCGCCTGGACGCGCTGATCGACACGGAGGCCGACGACCGCTTCGGCTACTTCGGGCTCCGGACGCTGTACAGCCGTTACCTCCTGCGGCACCCGATCACCCGCAAGGTCATCGAGACCCCCCAGCACTTCATGCTGCGCGTGGCCGCCGGTCTCGCGGAAGACGACTCGACCCGTGCCCTGGACGAAGTGGCCGCGCTCTACCGCCTGATGAGCCGCCTGGACTACCTCCCGTCCTCCCCCACCCTCTTCAACTCCGGCACCCGGCACCCCCAGATGTCGTCCTGCTACCTCCTCGACTCCCCGCTGGACGAGCTGGACTCCATCTACGACCGGTACCACCAGGTCGCCCGCCTCTCGAAGCACGCCGGCGGCATCGGTCTGTCGTACTCCCGCATCCGCAGCCGCGGTTCGCTGATCCGGGGGACGAACGGGCACTCCAACGGCATCGTCCCGTTCCTGAAGACGCTGGACGCCTCGGTCGCCGCGGTGAACCAGGGCGGCCGGCGCAAGGGTGCCGCCGCGGTGTACCTGGAGACCTGGCACTCCGACATCGAGGAGTTCCTGGAGCTGCGGGACAACACGGGTGAGGACGCCCGTCGTACGCACAACCTGAACCTGGCGCACTGGATCCCGGACGAGTTCATGCGCCGGGTGAACGAGAACGGCGACTGGTCGCTGTTCTCCCCCGCCGACGTGCCCGAGCTGGTCGACCTGTGGGGCGACGAGTTCGACGCCGCGTACCGCAAGGCCGAGGCGCAGGGGCTGGCCAAGAAGACCATCCCGGCCCGTGACCTCTACGGCCGCATGATGCGCACCCTCGCGCAGACCGGCAACGGCTGGATGACCTTCAAGGACGCGGCCAACCGCACCGCCAACCAGACCGCCGAGCCGGGCCACACGGTCCACTCCTCGAACCTCTGCACGGAGATCCTGGAGGTCACGGACGACGGCGAGACGGCGGTCTGCAACCTCGGTTCGGTGAACCTGGGAGCGTTCGTGGTCGACGGTGACATCGACTGGGAGCGGCTGGACGAGACGGTCCGGACCGCCGTCACCTTCCTCGACCGTGTCGTGGACATCAACTTCTACCCGACCGAGCAGGCGGGCCGTTCCAACGCCCGCTGGCGCCCGGTCGGCCTGGGCGCGATGGGCCTCCAGGACGTCTTCTTCAAACTCCGCGTCCCCTTCGACTCCCCGCAGGCGCAGGCACTTTCGACGCGTATCGCCGAGCGCATCATGCTCGCCGCGTACGAGGCCTCGGCCGAGCTCGCCGAGCGCAACGGCCCGCTGCCGGCCTGGGAGAAGACCCGTACGGCGAAGGGTGTGCTGCACCCCGACCACTACGACGTGGAGCTGACCTGGCCCGAGCGCTGGACGGCCCTGCGGGAACGTATCGCCCAAGTCGGCATGCGCAACAGCCTGTTGCTGGCGATCGCCCCCACGGCCACCATCGCGTCCATCGCGGGCGTGTACGAGTGCATCGAGCCGCAGGTCTCGAACCTGTTCAAGCGCGAGACGCTGTCCGGCGAGTTCCTCCAGGTCAACTCGTACCTGGTGAACGAGCTGAAGCAGCTCGGCGTGTGGGACGCCCGCACCCGTGAGGCGCTGCGCGAGGCCAACGGCTCGGTGCAGGGCTTCAGTTGGATCCCGGCCGAGGTCCGCGCCCTGTACCGCACGGCGTGGGAGATCCCGCAGCGCGGCCTGATCGACATGGCCGCCGCCCGCACCCCGTACCTGGACCAGTCCCAGTCCCTGAACCTGTTCCTGGAGACGCCGACGATCGGCAAGCTCTCCTCGATGTACGCGTACGCCTGGAAGCAGGGCCTGAAGACGACGTACTACCTGCGCTCCCGCCCGGCGACCCGCATCGCCCGCGCGGCCCAGGCCCAGGCTCAAACCCCCATCCCCGTACAGCAGTTGACCCCCGACGAAGACGCGGTCGCCTGCTCCCTTGAGAACCCCGAGTCCTGCGAGGCCTGCCAGTAATGACGACCGAAGCCAAGAACCTCCTCGACCCGGGCTTCGAGCTGACCCTCCGCCCCATGCGCTACCCGGACTTCTACGAGCGCTACCGGGACGCGATCAAGAACACCTGGACCGTCGAGGAGGTCGACCTCCACTCGGACGTCGCCGACCTCGCGAAGCTGACGCCGGGTGAGCAGCACATGATCGGCCGGCTGGTCGCGTTCTTCGCGACGGGCGACTCGATCGTGGCGAACAACCTCGTGCTGACGCTGTACAAGCACATCAACTCCCCCGAGGCGCGGCTGTACTTGAGCCGTCAGCTCTTCGAGGAGGCGGTGCACGTCCAGTTCTATCTGACCCTCCTGGACACCTACCTCCCCGACCCGGAGGACAGGGCGGCCGCCTTCGACGCGGTGGAGAACATCCCCTCCATCCGCGAGAAGGCCGAGTTCTGCTTCAAGTGGATCAACGAGGTCGAGAAGCTGGACAGCCTCCAGACCCAGGCCGACCGCCGCCGCTTCCTCCTCAACCTGATCTGCTTCGCCGCGTGCATCGAGGGGCTGTTCTTCTACGGCGCGTTCGCGTACGTCTACTGGTTCCGCAGCCGGGGTCTCCTGCACGGCCTCGCCACCGGCACCAACTGGGTGTTCCGCGACGAGACCATGCACATGAGCTTCGCCTTCGAGGTGGTCGACACCGTCCGCAAGGAGGAGCCGGAGCTCTTCGACGACCAGCTCCAGCAGGAGGTGACCGACATGCTGCGCGAAGCCGTCGAGGCGGAGCTGCAGTTCGGGCGCGACCTGTGCGGTGAGGGTCTGCCGGGCATGAACACGGACTCGATGCGCCAGTACCTGGAGTGCGTCGCGGACCAGCGCCTCCAGCGACTGGGCTTCGCCCCGGTCTACGGCTCCGAGAACCCCTTCTCCTTCATGGAGTTGCAGGGCGTCCAGGAGCTGACCAACTTCTTCGAGCGCCGCCCGTCGGCGTACCAGGTCGCGGTGGAGGGCACGGTCGACCTGGACGAGGACTTCTAGATCTCTTTGCCCGAGGACTCATAGCCCTCTTTATCTGCCTCTTACTTCGCGGACGGCCCATGGAGCTTCCATGGGCCGTCCATGGAGTTTCTATGGAGCGGCAAAGTTCATGGGGTGCGTCTGTTCGCGGTCTCGTCGCCCCGGCTACGTTCTGCCCGTCCTGTTCATGCCATTCACCAGTGGCCCCACAGGACGCTCAAAGTGTCATGCCCATGACGACGTCATCTGCCGCCGCTACGCGCGTCACAGGCCTGCCACCACGCCGAGGAACCCCACTCCAAATGGAGGCAGTACCCCATGCGTGAGAAGCCCAGACGGAGTCTGCGAAGACTGCTGACCGCCGCCATCCCCGCCCTCACCCTCAGCGTCTTCGGGCTCGTGGCGGCCTCCCCCGCCGACGCGCAGCCCGCCCCCCAGGCAGCCGTCCAGTCCGCCCAGGTCTCCAAGGTCACCCAGAACTCCAAGGCCCTGACCTCCCCCGCGGCCCAGGCGGTCCACTCGACCGGCAAGGCCGGACAGAAGGTGCCGACCGAGCACCTGTGCGCGGCCGCCGCCCCCGGTCACGCGTCCTGCTTCGCCCAGCGGCGCACCGACATCAAGCAGAAGCTGGCCGCCGCCGTGCACTCGGACGCCGCGGCCGCGGTCTCCGGGCTGAGCCCGGCCAACCTGCACAGCGCGTACGCGCTCCCCTCGACCGGCGGCTCCGGCCTGACGGTCGCGGTGGTCGACGCGTACAACGACCCCAACGCGGCCTCGGACCTGGCCACTTACCGCTCCAACTTCGGCCTGTCGGCCTGCACGGTGGCCAGCGGCTGCTTCAAGCAGGTCAGCCAGACCGGCTCGACCACCTCCCTGCCGACGAACGACACCGGCTGGGCGGGCGAGGAAGCGCTCGACATCGACATGGTCAGCGCGGTCTGCCCGAACTGCAACATCATCCTGGTGGAGGCCACTTCGGCCACCGACGCCAACCTCGGTGCCGCCGAGAACGAGGCCGTCGCCCTGGGCGCGAAGTTCGTCTCCAACAGCTGGGGCGGCGACGAGGCCTCCTCGCAGACCTCCGAGGACACCTCGTACTTCAAGCACCCGGGCGTCGCGATCACCGTCTCCTCCGGTGACGAGGCCTACGGCGCCGAGTACCCGGCAACGTCCCAGTACGTGACCGCAGTCGGCGGCACCGCCCTGTCGACGTCCTCCAACACCCGCGGCTGGACCGAGTCCGTGTGGAAGACCAGCAGCACCGAGGGCGGCGGCTCCGGCTGCTCCGCCTACGACGCGAAGCCGACCTGGCAGACCGACACGGGCTGCACCAAGCGCATGGAGGCCGACGTCTCCGCCGTCGCCGACCCCGCCACCGGCGTGGCCGTCTACGACACCTACGGCGGCTCCGGCTGGGCGGTCTACGGCGGCACCAGCGCCTCGTCCCCGATCATCGCGGGCGTCTACGCGCTGGCCGGCACCCCGGGCTCCAGCGACTACCCGGCGAAGTACCCCTACTCCCACACCAGCAACCTGTACGACGTCACGAGCGGCAACAACGGCTCCTGCACGACGAGTTACTTCTGCACCGCGGGCACCGGCTACGACGGCCCGACCGGCTGGGGCACCCCGGACGGCACCGCCGCCTTCACCTCCGGCACCACCACGGGCAACACGGTGACCGTCACCAACCCGGGCAGCCAGTCCACCGCGACCGGCTCCACGGCCAGTCTGCAGATCTCGGCCACGGACAGCGCGAGCGCGACCCTCACCTACAGCGCGAGCGGGCTGCCGACCGGCCTGTCGATCAGCAGCTCGACCGGGCTGATCTCCGGCACCGCGTCCACCGCCGGCACGTACGCCGTCACGGTGACCGCGACCGACTCCACCGGCGCCTCCGGCTCGGCCTCCTTCACCTGGACGGTCAGCACCTCCGGCGGCGGCAGCTGCACCTCGGCCCAGCTCCTGGGCAACGCGGGCTTCGAGTCCGGGAACACCACCTGGACCGCGAGCAGCGGGGTCATCACCAACGACACCGGCGAGGCGGCCCGCACCGGTTCGTACAAGGCCTGGCTCGACGGCTACGGCTCCACCCACACCGACACCCTGTCCCAGTCGGTGACGATCCCGTCCGGCTGCACGGGCACGACCTTCACCTTCTACCTGCACGTCGACACGGCTGAGACCACCACCAGCACGGCGTACGACAAGCTGACGGTCACCGCCGGATCCACCACCCTGGCCACCTACTCCAACCTCAACGCGGCCACCGGGTACGTCGCGAAGTCCTTCAGCCTGTCCTCCTTCGCCGGCTCCACCGTCACGCTGAAGTTCAGCGGCGTCGAGGACTCCTCCCTCCAGACCAGCTTCGTCCTCGACGACACCGCCGTGACGACCAGCTGACCCCCGCATGAGCTGGACCCCGGCCGTCTCGCAGCGGCCGGGGTTCTGTCATGTCCACGGATAATTCACAGTTCACGAGGGATCCGGATGCGTCCGTGACACGTCAAAGCGGCAAAGGAGGCCCCCATGCGTCGATCGATTCTCGGCCCGTCCCTCGCCGTCGCCACCCTGGCGCTCGCCCTCACGGGCTGCGGCGGCACGAAGTCCGACACCGGCAGCGGCAGTGTGTCGCCGTCGTCCTCCCCCACGCCGAGCAAGAGCCGGTCGGCCTGTACGGCGAAGGAGACACTCGCCGCCACCGACACGAACGGCACGTTCTGCGTGACGACCGGCAACACCGTCCGCATCCTGCTGGACGGGACGACCACCCGCCCCTGGGCGCCGGTCAAAACGGTGGGCAGCGGCCTGAAGGCCACCAACAGCGGGATCCTGATCCGGCCCGGCGACGCGAGCAACGCGTACGAGGCGGTCTCGGCCGGGACCGTGAAGCTCACGTCGTCCCGGCCGCTGTGCGCGACCGCGCCCCACAAGATCTCGTGCAAGGGCATTCAGGAATGGTCGGTCACCGTCGTGGTGTCGAAGTGATCATCCGGTGGGCGGTCCTAATCTGACGGTCGATGCGCCGGTCGTGCGCGATGCCGAGCAGCGACGGGAAGGCCACGGCCACGAAGACCGCGACGACGGCGAGGAGGGCGATGAGGTTGTCCATGGCTGAGTTCATGGACATGAGTCTCGTCCTTTTCACTCCTTACCGTGAGTGGCAGGACTGCCGTACACCCTCGATTTACTGCCACATGTGGCGCACACTGGCAGCATGCTGAAGAACGTGGCCGTGGTCCTGCTCGACGGAGTCGCCCCCTTCGAACTCGGCGTCGTCTGCGAGGTGTTCGGCCTCGACCGCCGCGACGAGGGGCTGCCGGTCTACGACTTCGCGGTCGCCTCGGCCGAGGGCCCGACGCTCACCACCCACGCGGGCTTCTCCCTGACCGTCGAACACGGCCTGGAGCGCCTGGAGAGCGCGGACCTCATCGCCGTACCGGCCGGTGCGACCTATGCGGAACGGGAGTATCCGGAGGAACTCCTCGATGCCCTGCGGCGGGCCGTGGACCGGGGTGCCCGGGTACTCAGCGTCTGTTCGGGCGTGTTCGTGCTGGCCGCCGCCGGGCTGCTGGACGGGCGGCGGTGCGCGGTGCACTGGCATCACGCGGAGCTGCTCGCCCGCCGGTATCCGAAGGTCGTCGTGGAGCCGGACGTGCTGTACGTCGACGAGGACCCGGTGATCACGTCCGCCGGTACCGCGGCCGGCATCGACGCCTGTCTGCACATCGTGCGCAAGGAGCAGGGACCGGAGGTCGCCAACGCCATCGCGCGGCGCATGGTCGTCCCCCCGCACCGCGACGGCGGCCAGGCCCAGTACATCGAGCGGCCGCTGCCGCGCTCGCAGTGCGACACGGTGGGCGAGGTGCTGGTGTGGATGGCGGAACACCTCGACCAGGAGGTGACCGTCGAACAGCTCGCCGCCCGCGCCCTCATGTCACCGCGCACCTTCGCCCGCCGCTTCCAGCAGGAGACCGGGACCACGCCGTACCGCTGGATCCTGCGCCAACGGGTGCTGCTGGCCCAGCAGTTGCTGGAGGGGACGGACGAGACGATGGACGCGATCGCCTGGCGCGCCGGCTTCGGCACCGCGCCCGCCCTGCGCCACCAGTTCGTCCGGGCGCTGGGCACCACCCCGAACGCCTACCGGCGCACGTTCAGGGGCCCGGAAGCCGCCTGAACGCACGCCCGTCACCTCACCTCGGGATGGGCCTGAGCAGCAGCCGGTGCGGTCGCAGGGTGATGCCGACGCGAGTGGTGTCGTTGGAGCCGGACACCTGCTCGAAGCGGTACTTCGTCGCCACCGCCGCCGTGACCAGGCTCAGTTGGGCCATCGAGAAGTGGTCGCTGGGACACTTCCGGTTGCCGTTGCTGAACGGGCTCATGGCGAACTTCGGTACGTCCTTGGACCGTTCCGGAAGCCAGCGGTCGGGGTCGAACTCCTCGTTGTGCGCATACGAACGCGCGTCGCGCTGGATCGCGTACGGACTGTAGATGATGTCGGCCCCGGCTGGAATCCGATAGCCGCCCAGTTCGGCGTCGGCGACCGCCCGCCGCGTCAATATCCATACGGCGGGACGCAGCCGCATCGCCTCGACGACGACATTGTTCGTGTGCGTCAGCTTCCGGACGTCGTCGAATGCCACCGGGCGGCCGCCCGTCACGGATTCGACCTCTTCGCGTACCTTGTCGGCGTGTTCCGGGTGTTCGGTGAGGACCTGGAGCAGCCACATGATCGTGGACGCGATTGTTTCGCTTCCGGGGGTGAGGATCGCGACGACCTGGTCGTGGATCTCCTGTTCCCCGATCGGGTCGCCATTGTCGTCCGTCGCCTCCAGCAATGCCGTCAGCAAATCGTCCGGCTTTTGACCAGATTCGCGGCGCTCGGCGACGATCTCGTCGACGAGGAGATGCAAATCGGCCAGCGCCCGGTTGAATTCGCGGTTGGCCGGGAGGGGCAGCCGGTAGAGCGGCCCGGCCGGTATCACCATCCGCCGGTACATGCCCCGGAAGACGGTGGCGAGCGCGACGCACAGCCGCTCGGCGCGCTCGTCCATGAAGTCGCCGCGCAGCAGGCAGCGGGCCGCGATCCGCACGGCGACCCGGAAGGACTCGGAGGTGCAGTCGATCGTCCCGCCCGCCTGCCAGCGCTCGGTGAGCGCGTGCGCCTCCTCCTCCATGATCGGCCCGTAGGCGGGGATCGCGTCGAGCTTGAACGCGGGCTGGATGATGCGCCGTTGGCGCCGGTGCAGGGACCCGTTGGCCGTGGCCACGCCCTCCTTGCCGAGCAGTCCCTCCAGGGACTCCCACAGCGGGCCCGCGATGATGAAGTCGGGGTTCAGCGCCAGGGCGCCGGTGAGGGCCGGCGCGGTGACGGCGTAGACCGTCTTCGGGCCGAGCCGCAGCCGGACGACGTCGCCGTGGTCGCGGAGTTGGGCCATGAAGGCCAGGGGGTCGCGGACCAGCTTCCAGCCGTGGCCGAGAAGCGGGACCCTGCCGCCCGCGACGGGCGGCTCCAGCAGCTCGGGCACCTCGGATGCCGCGGGCTTCACAGATTCGACGGTCATTTCTCACCTGCCGCTTCGTTGTTGACGTACGGGGGTGTGGACCGGTCGTCCCAGCTGTCGACCATGTAACGGCCGGACTCGTGGTGGAACCAGTAGACGGTGCTGAACCAGTTCCGCATATTGCCGAGGCAGGTCCGTACCGCGGCGCTCAGTTCCATTCCGCGCACGGTGCCGTCGTCGAGCCGGTCGGCGAGACGTAAGGTGTCCTGTTCCGCGACGAGGAATTCGGCGATGCATTCCTCGATACGGCGCCTCAGTTCGGCGACCGCTTCTTCGAGAGTCAGCCCCTCGTGTTTGATGAGGCTGATTCCGAGATTGTGGACCTCGTCGCCCGCGAGTTCCTTGGGCAGGGAGCAGAGGTCGTTGTACCAGGCGGCGAATTCCTGGCTGAGCAATGCCGCCCGCCGATATCCCGGGTGTTTCCTCACGCCGTCCGGGAGTTCACAGTCCGCGCTCGCCTCCAGCAGATCCGTCCAGATCCAGTGCGCGAAGGTGAGCCGGCGCAGTGCGAGGTATTCCTCGACCGTGGGGACGGTCCCCTCGGTGCGGTTGCGGAATTCACGGTCGTAGGCCTCGATGACCGCGTGGAAGTGCCGGGCGAACCGCGCGTTCCAGGTGTCGGGCAGGAACGAGTAGATCCGCATCATGCTGTCGGCGAACCCCGCGACCAGGGGATCCGGGTGGAGCAGATGGTGCCGTGGTGAATCCAGTGCCGCGTGCAACCGGAACCTCAACCGCCGCCAGGCGTCCGGCCGTTGGTGCACGATGTCCCGGTCGTGGCGGTCGTCCCAGACGAAGAACCACGCGCTGTAGTCCGCTATCGCCTGGAGCACCTCGTCCGGTGCGCCCAAGTAGTACCCGGCCATCAGGTCCGTGTAGCAAAGACCGTCGGCATATTCCCTTACCTTGTCCGCCGGCATGAGACGCTTTTCCAGCAGCCAGACACGTGTCTTCTCCTGGAGCCTCGGCCAATACGGATGCAGTTGCCGGGGAAACGCCGCCTCGATCGCCGGGAGAGAGAGCGACGGTGGAACCGCGATCGCCGTCGTTACCGTTGCCGTCGTCGATGTGGTGCTGTGTGAGAAAGCAGGCACGAACAAACCCCTCTCAGCCGCCAGTTGCGCACGCCCCTCCCGCTGTGCCGGGCGTGCGCCGTTGCGTATCCCCGCACTTCCTATTCAGCACCACAACTGACCGTTCTGGGAACGGATTTGCTCCCTTCACTACCCCCAAGTGCCGAGAATCCCCCCTTGTGTGACCGATTCTGGATCATTACGCGAGCACAAACGATCGAATGTGCGAGGGACAGACGAACGGCGCCTGGTCAGGGAGTTGCACCTGAACAGACGCCGTGCGTAAGGGAGATGGGTCGACCGCTGGGGCCGGCCGGGTCAGTCGTTGGCGACCACGGGGTAACGGGGCTCGTTCTCGGCCATCTGCCGCAGCGCGTCCTTGCGGTCACGCTTGGAGAGCCGGTCGATGTAGAGGTAGCCGTAGAGGTGATCGGTCTCGTGCTGCAAACACCGAGCGAAGTAGCCGGTGCCGCGGACCTTGACCGGGTTGCCTCGCTCGTCCTGACCGGTCACCTCGGCGTAGTCGGGCCGCGCGAGCGGCGCATACGCGGTCGGCACCGACAGACACCCCTCGTTGCTCTCGTCCAGATGCCGCTTGTCGGCGGGCAGATCGACGAGCTTCGGATTGCAGACGACACCGACATGCCGTTTGCCCTCGTCGTCCATGCAGTCGTAGACGAAGACCTTCAGGTCCACGCCGACCTGGTTGGCGGCGAGACCCACGCCCTCGGCCGTGCGCTGCGAGGCGAACATGTCCGCCACCAGCGTCTCCAGCTCCGCGCCGAAGTCGGTGACGTCCTTGCACTCCTTGTGCAGCACCGGATTCCCGACGACCGTGATGGCCCGCGAACTCCCCCGCTCCCGCCAGGCCGCCTCACGCTCCTCGGTCCCCTCGGTGTCGACGACAAACCCCTCGTCATCCACGGGGAGCACGCCCACGTGCTGCTGATCGGTGTCCTGCTGCGCCATGACCGACGTAAGCCTTCCTAGGTAAAACAGGGGGAGATGTTGCGGGTACAGGGTACGCGGATGCTTTTAGGGGCGCGGGGCCGTGTCAATGTGCGGCTCCGCCGCGTGAGCGCGACCAGCCACGACGGCGCGGCACCAGACCACCGGCCTCAGCAGACCTCTTCCAGATCCCGCCAGTCCCGGGAGTCAGGGCTGTCGGCAACCCACCCGTCCAACAACCCCCGAACAAGCGACGCGGGGGCCGCAAGCCCACACTCCCGCTCAGGCACCCACAACTGCCCGTCCGTCCGGTGACCGAGCGGCCCAGGATGCCCCGGCTCACTGTGGTCATGCGGATCAAGATGCTCCCCGTCACCCTCGTCAGAAGGCATCCGGGACTCGGAACACATCCGGCACAGCAACCGCACGGAAGACGACCAGTCCTCCGCCGCGAACCCCGCGTCCGCCGCCAACTGCTCCAGCGCATCCCGGTCGGCCTCGGCGGCAGCCTCAAGCAGGACCACCCACGTAGGCACAGGAGACGGCGCCCACAACTCGATCTCGTCGAACACGGGGTACGAGTGCCCGGCCGCCGTCGTCCGCTCCCCGTGCGGCACCCCGTCGTGCAGGACGACCTCACCCCACCGTCGCCCGGACGAGGGAAGCGGAATGGACAGCACCTCGATCCGCGCGGGATCCAGCCGCCGCCCCCACACGACCTCGGCCTCCCCTTCCGGAGACAGCCGTACGGCCGCGCTGCCGAGATCCATCCCGGCCGGCTCACCCGCTCCGGTGACCCCGCCCGGCACCCGCAGCCCGTACGCCTGCCAGGCCCGCCGCGCCAGCGGCCAGTCCTGAAGCGCGGTGGCCGCGATACCAACGTTCCACCAGTCAGGTGCGCCGGCCTCCCGGTCGAGCAGCGCGACGGCCCGCAGCCCGGCCGCCCGCGCCTGCTCCCAGTCGTGCCGGAACTTGTGCAGCAGGGCGAGGTTGAACCAGGACTCGGACAGCCAGGGCTCCAGATCGGCGGCCCGCGTCAGCAGCGCGCCCGCGTCCTCGTACCGACCGTCGCCGATCAGCGTGAACGCGCGGTCTGTGGCCTGCCGCCAGGAGGCGGAGGGCCGGTGCCGTCCCTTGCCGAAGATCCTCACGATTCCCGCCTGCCAGTTCCGTTCAGTGGGCTGGCTCTGCCCCCGGACACCCTCTTCTTCGCATCCAACCACGTACGACTGGGAGGGCGCTCATTACCCATGGGTTACCCAGCCGAAGGCAAGGTCAGACAGTCCCGGGACAGTACCCGGGCCAGTGCTTCCACGACCTCGGGAGCGTAGTCCCCGGCGGTCCCGAGGCGCAGCTCCTCCAACGCCTGGAGGGGCCCGCCGGGGCCGCCTGCCCGGGTTTTCTCCTCGTACGCGTTCACGGCCCGGACGATCCGCGCGGAGAGCGGCTGCTCCCGGCACGGGTCGGCCTGCCGCTCCACGACGGCCGCCACCTGAGGACTCACCCCGGTCTGCCGTACGACGGCCCCGCCGAGCAGCGCTATCCGCCGCTGCTCCTCGGCGGGGAGTACGGCGGTGGCGCCGGCCGGTACCGGGTCGACGAGGCTGAGCTGGCCGATGTCGTGCATGAGGGCGGCGTACTCCAGGACGGTGAGGTCGGGCTCGGACAGCCCCAGGTCCCGCCCGACCGCCTGGCACAGCGCGGCGACCCGGCGGGCGTGCCCGGCAGGCGTGTAACCGGCTATCTCGGTGGACCGGGCGAGGGAGGCGATGGTCTGCCGGTAGGTGTCCCGTACGGCCGCGTACCGCCGGAACGACAGCTGGGTCAGCAGCAGTGGCAGCGAGAACACGGGCAGCGCCCACAGCCCCACGACGGCGACCGCGAGCGCCATCACCGCACCGGTCGCACACACCGCCGACCCGATCCCGGGCATCCCCCGCAGCTCGTCCCGGAGCAGCGGCCCGAACGGCCACCGGGTCCGCGAGTGCGCGAGCGCGGCGGCGAGCACGGCGTCGCAGAGCGCGGTGAGGGAGAGCAGCGCGAGGAGCAGCAGGGCGTAGGCGGGCCCGCCCCAGTGCCCGAACACGCCCTGGTTGTACAGGGGTTGGAAACAGACGGCCGCGAAGCCGACGGTCAGGACGCGGCGGGCCATGTGGTCGGGCGTGCGGCTCCGGCCGCGTGCGATGTGCGGGACGCAGCCGACGAGGGCGGCCGCCACTACCACGGAGACGACCTGGAAGAGGCCGTGGTGGGTGGGCTGGCCGGCGTCCGCGCCGAGCAGGGCGTAGGAGAGGGCGCCGGCCGCGCCGAGGGGAGCGGTCTCGCGGAGACCGGTTCCGTTCCAACGGCTCAACTCCCCTACGGCGACGAGTACTCCGAAGGCGAGGGCGACTCCGGGTTCTTCGAGGCCGGTGCGGAGGGTGAGGGTGAGGGAGGTCAGGGCGAGGAGGGCGGCGGAGGTGTGGATGAGGGTGAGGGTGAGAGGGGGGCGGGGTGAGGGCATTTGGTCAACCCCTCAACGCACTGGAAACGGGCGGGCTGGGTGGGAAGACGATGGATGACTGGACCTCGTCGGCGGTCACCGCCGGGTGCCATCCGCACCGCCCCAGCGCCCGCACCAACGCCCGCACCATCAACGGGTCGAACTGCGTACCGGCACAGCGCGACAGCTCCTCCAGCGCGGCGGACACCGGCCGAGCCCTCCGGTAGGACCTCGTGGACGTCATGGCGTCAAACGCATCGGCAACGGCGACCACCCGCGCGGACTCCGGGATCTGACTCCCCAACAGCCCGTACGGATACCCACTCCCGTCCAACCGCTCATGGTGGTGCAGGACAGCCGCACGGGCCTCACCGAGGAAACCGATCCCCCGCACCATCTCGTGCCCGTACTCGGGATGCAGTTCGATCACCCGGCGCTCCTCGGGAGTGAGCGGCCCGTCCTTGCGCAGCAACCGCGTAGGCACGCCCAGCTTCCCGACGTCGTGCAGGATCCCGGCGAAGCGGAGCACTTCCACCCGCGAGTCGTCCATGCCCAGTTCCCGCGCGATCATCATCGACGCCTGTCCGACCCGCTCACTGTGCCCGCGGGTGTACCCGTCCTTGATGTCGACGGCCTGCACCAGCGCCCGGATCGTCGCCTGATGCGCGGCACGCTCCTGGTGATACTGGGCGAACACCCACCAGGACACCCCCATCGGCAGCAGCACGAGCAGCGCGGCGACGGGGCCGTAGGGACTGCGCCACAGGACGGCCATCATCAGCCCGGCGAGCCCGTGCACGCCGATGGGCGCGAGGGACCGTAGGAACAGCCCTCGCCAGGCCCGTCGTACGGGCATCCGCTCGGCCAGCGCGAGAATCCCGCCGTCGAGCACGGTGAGGACCAGGCAGAAGGCGAGGACGGCGGCCAGCGCGGGCACCAGCGCGTACGGGAAGTCGGACGCGACGACGGCGTTGCGCCCGCCCAGCGCCCAGTGCACACGTGCCGCCGCCCACACGCCGAGCACGAGCTGCGCGGCCCGCCAGCTGCGCCGCAGCCAGGGCGAGCCCTGCTCGACGCGGGAGAACAGCGCCCCCGGCAGCGGTACGAGCGCGGCGGCGGGCGGTGGGAGGAGGAAGGCGGCGGCGAGCAGCACGGGGTAGAACGTGCCCGCGAAGCGGCGCCGGGCGACCTGCTCGCAGCCGGCGTACAGCGCGGCCAACAGCGCGACCGCCCACCAGGGTGCGTGGACGGTCGGCAGCGGAAGCAGGCACCAGAGGGCGCCGGCGACGACACAGACGACGTACGCGCGTGCCCGTGCCGGTGTCGCCTCCATGGCTGACGCCCTTCCCCCGACCATGCCTGTCCAGGCCGAGGAGCCTAGGGCGGTCGGGGGCGGGCTGCGGGCGTATCACCCGCGGATTAGCACGTTCGAGTGACGATCGCCCGTTCAGGAAACGGTCGGGAGGCCAGGACTCAGGCCGGGACCGGGGTCAGGATTCCTGGGGGGCGGCCGTCAGGTCGTGGTCGGGCACGGCCTGCCCGGAACGGATCAGGTCGAGCCGTCCCAGGACCTTGGCCCGCAGGTCGGTCGGCACGTCGTCCCGGCCGCAGCACCGCTTGACCAGCTTCTTCACGGCCTCTTCGAGCCCGTACTTCTCCAGGCACGGCGAGCACTCCGTGAAGTGCTGCTTGAACTTGGCGCGGTCGACGTCCGGCATCTCGCTGTCGAGGAACTCGTAGAGATGGTCGAGGACCTCACTGCAGTCCGTTTCGTGCGGCTCTCCGCAGCTCATGAGCCCGAGCCTTTCGCTTCGTTCGACTCTCCGGCACCGGCCGGGACCAGTCCGCGGTCACGCGCGTAGTCCTCGAGCATGCCGCGCAGTTGACGACGGCCCCGGTGCAGCCGGGACATCACCGTACCGATGGGTGTCCCCATGATGTCCGCGATCTCCTTGTACGCAAAGCCCTCGACGTCCGCGAGATAGACGGCGATGCGGAATTCCTCGGGGATCGCCTGGAGCGCTTCCTTCACGTCCGAGTCGGGCAGGTGGTCGAGCGCCTGCGACTCGGCGGAGCGCAGACCCGTCGACATGTGCGACTCGGCACGCGCGAGCTGCCAGTCCTCGATCTCCTCGGCCGCGGAGCGCTGGGGTTCACGCTGCTTCTTGCGGTACGAGTTGATGAACGTGTTGGTGAGAATCCGGTACAGCCACGCCTTGAGGTTGGTGCCCTCGCGGAACTGGTGGAAGGACGCGTACGCCTTCGCGTACGTCTCCTGCACCAGGTCCTCGGCGTCGGCCGGGTTTCGCGTCATGCGCAGCGCGGCCGAGTACATCTGGTCGAGGAATTCGAGCGCGTCCCGCTCGAAGCGCGCACTGCGCTCCGAGGTCGATTCCGGTGTGACCTCGCTCGTGCCCTGGCCCTCGGGCTGCTCCGCCTGGCCGTGTTCGGTCCCTGCGTCGGTACCGGGAACCGGACCCACCTCCTCAAGATTCCGGGCAGCACCGAAGCCGATGCCACCAGAATCGGAGGATAGACGACGATCCGGTCCGCCCGCCGCCCCAATAGGGGTGGCCTTGGTCGCGTGCAGCACCGACCAGTCCAGGTCGGAGCGGCTGCTACGGGCCGGGCAGAAGGTCGAACCCATGCGGCGGACTTCCTTTCTACGACTCTCTGTGTTCGCCACAACAGTGGTAGGGGCCCCGGCATTCCCGCCCTTTACCCGAGTGTTCGAGTCCACTCCACCACGCGCCCCGTGATGATCTCCAGCGCCTCGTCCTGCCCGATCTCCGCCCGCTTGGGCACGGCGAAGCCATGATCGCCGTACGGCACCTCGACCAGTTCGAAAGCCCCCTCGGGGAACTCCGCCGGTTTCCCGAAGGGATCGTTCCCGCCCTGCACGACGAGCGTGGGCACCCCGGCGGCGAGCAGTTCGCCGGCCCGCGACTTCTCGGGCCTGCCCGGCGGATGCAGCGGAAAGCTCAGGGCCAGCACGGCGGCGGCGCCCAGCTCCGCAGCCGTACGACAGGCCACGCGGGCTCCGGCGCTACGGCCCCCGGAGATCACCGGCAGGCCGGGCTTCGCGACCGCCGGCCAGATCCCCCGCCACCCCACGTCGAGCGTCTTGGGCGCGGGCGCCACCTTCTTCCCGGCGACCCGCCACGGCTGCTCGACGAGCGCGACGGTGACGCCGTGCGCGGGGAGTGCGGCGGCGAGGGCCTGGAGATCCCGCGCCTCGATGCCACCGCCGGCGCCGTGACTGACGGCGAGGACGAGGCGCGCCTTCTTGGCCTGGTGCCAGGTGATGCGGGCGGTCCCCGCGTCGGTCTCGATGATCTCGCTGGAAATGATCTCGCTCACGCTAGAAGAGTGTGCCCTCCTCGGGCCCCTCCAGCTCCTTCAGCAGCTCCGGCCCGTTGTTGCGGACGTTGCTCACGGCCGTGGACACCGGATACGCGCGCATCAGCCCGGCGGGCGGTGGGGCGAGCAGCTCGCGCAGGTCGTCCGGGTCGGTACGGGAGGGGTCGAGCCAGGAGTCCCAGCGGTCCGGGGTGAGCATCAGGGGCATCCGGGGATGGATGTCGGCCAGCGCGTGCGGCCCCTCGGCCGGGGGCACCGCCAGCGGGGTCGTCTCCGCCTCGGTGGTGATCACCGAGCAGGTGACCCACCAGGCCAGCGGATGGTCGTCGGGCAGGGTCTTGTCCCGCCAGAACTCGTACAGCCCGGCCATCGCGAAGACCGACCCGTCGGCGGGCAGCACGAAGTACGGCTGCTTGCGCTGCCGCTTCTTCCTGCCCTCGACCTCCAGCTCCCGCTCGTCCTTGGCGGTGACCCACTCGTAGTAGCCGTCGGCGGGGATGATGCAGCGCCGGGTCGAGAAGGCGCGACGGTACGACGGTTTCTCGTGCACGGTCTCCGCGCGGGCGTTGATCATCCGCGCCCCGCCCTCGGGGGTCTTCGACCAGCTCGGCACCAGCCCCCACTTGAGCCGGCGCAGCTGGCGAACCGGCTTCGGACTCTCCGCGTCCTTAAGTGGACGGTCGAGGACTGCATAGACCTCTTTGGTCGGGGCCACGTTGTAGTCGGGGGCCAGAACCTCCTCGGGCTCCCACTTCTCGATCTCAAAGACTCCTGCGAGATCCTCTGGCCCACGACTCGCTGCATACCGTCCGCACATACGTGCCAGACTGCCAGATTCCACGAGACCTACGGGAGCCTCCGCCACCCATGGACAGCACCGCAATCCCCTCGATCACCGCCCTCTGGGACGAGGTCTTCGGCAGCCAGCCGGACCCGGATCTGTGGGTGGTGATCGCCACCATGGTCGCCGCCCTGGCCGTGGTCGTCCCGCACAGCCTGTGGCGCCTCTCCCGCAATGCCATCACCATCGCCCACGAGGGCGGCCACGGCCTGGTGGCCCTGCTCACCGGCCGCACCCTCACCGGCATCCGCCTGCACTCCGACACCAGCGGCCTCACGGTCAGCCGGGGCAAGCCGCACGGCCTCGGCATGATCCTCACGGCGGCCGCCGGCTACACCGCTCCCCCGCTCCTGGGCCTGGGCGGCGCGGCCCTCCTGGGCGCCGGCCACATCACCCTCCTCCTGTGGCTGTCGACCCTCCTCCTGATAGCCATGCTGGTGATGATCCGCAACGCCTACGGCGCCCTCACGGTCATCCTCAGCGGCGCGGCCTTCCTGCTCGTGTCCTGGCTGACGGGCCCCCAGGTGCAGGCGGCTTTCGCGTACGCGGTGGTGTGGTTCTTGCTGCTGGGTGGCGTACGTCCCGCTTTCGAACTCCAGGCGAAGAGGGCGAGGGGCGGCGCGGGCGACTCCGACGCGGACCAACTGGCCCGTCTGACCCACGTACCCGCTGGCTTGTGGTTCTTCCTGTTCCACATGGTGTCCCTGTGCTCGCTGATAGGCGGCGGGCGGTGGCTGCTGGAGCTGTGACAAGCCCCGAAGGGGCAAGTCACCAAGGGCGCGGGGCTGTGTCTATCTGCGGCTCCGCCGCGCGGGCGCGACCAGCCACGACGGCGCGGCACCCGAAAGACGGCCTACTTATACAGTGGGTCACATGGCCCCGAACAACGACCAAACCGCCCTCTGGCCCGCTCCCCACGCCCGCGGAGCCGTCGACGCGACGGTCCACGTCCCGGGGTCCAAGTCCGTCACCAACCGCGCCCTCGTCCTCGCCGCCCTCGCCAGCGAACCGGGCTGGCTGCGCCGCCCCCTCCGCTCCCGGGACACCCTCCTGATGGCCGGCGCCCTGCGCGCGATGGGCGTAGGCATCGAGGAGGGCGTGGGCACGGAAAAGGGCTCGGGCGAGTTCTGGCGGGTCATTCCCTCGGGCCTGCACGGCCCGGCCACCGTGGACGTCGGCAACGCGGGCACGGTGATGCGCTTCCTGCCGCCGGTCGCCGCCCTGGCCGACGGCCCCATCCGCTTCGACGGCGACCCGCGGTCCTACGAACGCCCCCTGCACGGTGTGATCGACGCCCTGCGCGTCCTCGGCGCCCGGATCGACGACGACGGCCGGGGCGCGCTGCCGCTGACGGTGCACGGCGGGGGCGCGCTGGACGGCGGGCCGGTGGAGATCGACGCGTCCTCGTCGTCCCAGTTCGTGAGCGCCCTGCTGCTCTCCGGACCGCGCTTCAACCAGGGCGTAGAGGTCCGCCACATCGGCTCCTCGCTCCCCTCGATGCCGCACATCCGGATGACGGTCGACATGCTGCGCGCGGTCGGTGCCCAGGTGGACACCCCGGAGTCGGGCGGCGAGCCCAACGTCTGGCGGGTGACCCCGGGCGCGCTGCTCGGCCGGGACCTGACGGTCGAGCCGGACCTGTCGAACGCCCAGCCCTTCCTCGCCGCGGCGCTCGTCGCCGGCGGCAAGGTCGTCGTACCGGACTGGCCGGCCCGTACCACCCAGCCCGGTGACCGGCTGCGGGAGATCTTCACCGAGATGGGTGGTTCCTGCGAACTCACCGAGTACGGGCTGGAGTTCACCGGTTCGGGTGCGATCCACGGTATCGACGTGGACCTCGGCGAGGTCGGCGAACTGACCCCGGGTATCGCGGCCGTGGCCGCCCTGGCGGACTCCCCGTCCACGCTCCGGGGCGTAGCGCATCTGCGGCTGCACGAGACCGACCGGCTCGCCGCGCTCACCAAGGAGATCAACGAGCTGGGCGGTGACGTGACCGAGACCGCCGACGGTCTGCACATCCGCCCGCGCCGCCTGCACGGCGGGATCTTCCACACGTACGAGGACCACCGCATGGCCACCGCGGGCGCGATCATCGGCCTCGCGGTCGAGGGCGTGCAGATCGAGAACGTGGCGACGACGGCGAAAACCCTTCCGGACTTCCCCGACCTGTGGACCGGGATGCTCGGGAGCGATGGGGCGTAGGGGACACACGCCATGCGTCGCTACGGCAAGAACACCGACGAGGACGACATCCGCCAGCGCCCGAACCGCAAGGGCAACCGGCCGCGCACCAACATCCGCCCCAAGCACGAGGAAGCGGTCGAGGGCATGGTCCTCACCGTCGACCGGGGCCGCCTGACCTGCCTGGTCGAGGACCGGGTCGTGATGGCGGTCAAGGCCCGCGAACTGGGCCGGAAAGCGGCGGTGGTCGGTGACCTCGTCGGCATCATCGGCGACCTCTCCGGCGACAAGGACACCCTCGCCCGCATCATCCGCATCGAGCCGCGCACCTCGGTGCTGCGCCGCACGGCCGACGACGACGACCCGTACGAGCGCGTGGTCGTCGCCAACGCCGACCAGCTCGCCATCGTCACCGCCCTCGCCGACCCCGAGCCGCGCCCGCGTCTCATCGACCGCTGTCTGGTCGCGGCCTACGACGGCGGCCTCGACCCGCTGCTCGTCCTGACCAAGTCGGACCTGGCCTCGCCCGACCAACTCCTGGAGATGTACGGCGCGTTGGGCGTCCCCTACGTCGTCACGAGCCGCGAGGAGCTGGAGAACGGCACCGCGGTGGAGCGGGTCCGCAAGCAGCTCGACGGCAAGATCACGGCGTTCGTCGGGCACTCCGGTGTCGGCAAGACGACCCTCGTCAACGCGCTGGTCTCGCTGGAGCGGCGGCGCAGCACCGGCATCGTCAACGCCGTCACCGGCCGCGGCCGGCACACCACGACCTCGGCGCGCGCGATCCCGCTGCCGGACGACTCGGGCTGGGTCGTCGACACCCCGGGCGTCCGTTCCTTCGGCCTGCACCACGTGGACCCGTCCCGGGTGATCAAGGCCTTCCCCGACCTGGAGCCGGGCACGGAGAACTGCCCGCGCGCGTGCAGCCACGACGAGCCGGACTGCGCCCTGGACCAGTGGGTGGCCGACGGTCACGCGGACCCGCAGCGGCTGTACTCGCTACGGCGGCTGCTGGCCACCCGCGAGCGGACGGAAGGCGACTGATCACCGGCTGACCACCGCGTGTTTGTGGGGACTCAAGTTCGGTAAGTGCATAATCGCACCGAGCCGGACAAACGGGAGGACAGCACATGGCGTGGCTGCTGGTTGTCGTGGCCGGAATTCTGGAGACCGGGTTCGCCGTGTGCCTGAAGCTGTCCCACGGCTTCACGCGCCTGTGGCCGACGGTCGCCTTCTGCTCCTTCGCCCTGGGAAGTTTCGGCCTGCTCACCCTCTCCCTGAAGAAGCTCGACGTGGGCCCCGCCTACGCCGTGTGGACCGGCATCGGCGCGGCCGGCACGGCGATCTACGGCATGGTCTTCCTCGGCGACCTGGTGTCGACGCTGAAGCTCGTGTCGATCAGCCTCGTCATCGTCGGCGTGATCGGCCTCCAGCTGTCGGGCTCCGCACACTAGGCGGGTCCGTCAGGCACCCAGGACCCTATGGGTCGGCGTCAGCGCACCGCGCACCAGCTCGCCGACCCCGCCCTCGCCCGGCGGTGCCGCCACGCAGGACAGCGCCAGCCGTACGACGAGTTCGCAGGAGCGGGCCAGATCGGCGGTGTCCGGCTTGGCCGCGCCGGGTCCGGCCAGCGCCGCTACGGCACGGTCGCGGACGACGGCCACGAAGTCACCGGGTGAGGGCAGCGGCCCGTCGGCCCGGCGCTGTGCCGGTACGGCGGAGGAGGACGGCACCGCGGACAGGGTCGGCGAGGGCAGCCGTTCGCTCCAGCAGCCGGTGAGCATCGCCCGTACCAGCGCGTTCTCGCGGGCCGCCGACGTGGTCCACTCGGCGGTCGCGGTCAGCCGCTCGCGGGCGTCGCTGTGACTCCCGAGTGCCCGCTCGACGCCGACGAGATACCCGTCGGCCTCCCTTCTGACCAGCGCCCGCGCGAGCCCCTCCTTGCTCCCGAACTCGTTGTACAGCGTCTGCCGGGACACTCCGGCGGCGGCGGCCACGTCCACCATCCGTACGGTGGACCACGACCGGCGCGCCAGCGCCGTATAGGCGGCGTCCAGCAGGGATTCCCGCGCTGCAGGCATCATTCGCCTCCCTGGGGCGAGCGGCTCTGCGCCCAGATTTGACGCGCACGGGAGCACTGTCAAGGGTTCGCGGCGGTGCCGGGGGGCGCACTTCGGCCATTGCGCGCGGGAGTTGGGCCGGGGGCCGCTGACAGGTTCCGGGCGGAAGCCGTGCGCGGTCGCCCCGGCCGATGGTCCCCGACCTCCCGTTTCGCCCACCGGACCCTGTAGCCCCGGCGCGACCCCTGAAGATACGGTTCACGCATGGCCGACTATCACGATGACCTGCGCCTCGCCCACGTCCTCGCGGACGCCGCCGACGCCGCGACGACCGCGCGGTTCAAGGCCCTCGATCTCAAGGTCGAGACCAAGCCGGACATGACTCCGGTCACCGAGGCCGACAAGGCCGCCGAGGAACTGATCCGCGGCCACCTGCAGCGCGCCCGCCCGCGCGACGCGGTCATCGGCGAGGAGTACGGCAGCGAGGGCACCGGCCCGCGCCGCTGGGTGATCGACCCGATCGACGGCACCAAGAACTACGTACGCGGCGTCCCGGTCTGGGCCACGCTGATCTCCCTGATGGAGGCGGCGGAGGGCGGCTTCCAGCCCGTCGTCGGCCTGGTCTCCGCACCGGCGCTCGGCCGCCGCTGGTGGGCCGCGAAGGGCCACGGCGCCTACACCGGCCGCAGCCTGTCCTCCGCGTCCCGGCTGCGCGTCTCCCAGGTCTCGAAGCTGACGGACGCCTCCTTCGCGTACTCCTCCCTCACCGGCTGGGAGGACCAGGGCCGCCTCGGCGGCTTCCTCGACCTGACCCGCGAGGTGTGGCGCACACGCGCGTACGGCGACTTCTGGCCCTACATGATGGTCGCCGAGGGCGCGGTGGACATCTGCGCCGAACCCGAACTCTCCCTCTGGGACATGGCGGCCACCGCGATCATCGTCACCGAGGCCGGCGGCACCTTCACCGGCCTCGACGGCCACCCGGGCCCACACAGCGGCAACGCGGCCGCGTCGAACGGCATCCTGCACGACGAGTTCCTGGGGTATCTCAACCAGCGCTACTGACCTGACTTACGGCCTGACCTGCGCGTTACCCCCTCCCTCAGGCCCCCTGGGCCGTCGTGGGGCCGTCATCGGTCTTCGGGCCGACCTCGAACGCGCCGTTCACCGCCTCCCGTGTCCGCTTCTCGCTGCTCGGCTTCTCCCCCGCGTCCAGCAGAACGGACGCGTAGAAGTGCCTCAGGGCGTGCATGCCGTTCTCCCTGCCTCGCGGCACGCCCACGATGTCGAGGGCGGGGCGCCACGCCACGCGGTTGAAGACCACGCGATTGACCGCACGCTCTCCGACGTTGGTGAAGAGCAGGGAGGCGGTCACCGGCGGACCGTCGACCGACCGCCACGGCAGCGTTACGGCCGTGGGTGGGTGCTTCGCGATGTGGTCCTCAAGCGACCGCGCGACGCTCTCAGGCAGCGGGACAGCGCGCGTCTTGCCACCCTTGGGGAGAGCGAACACCTGCTTACCCGCGATGAGCTTGACCCGTCGCACAACGTGAACCACCCCTTCCACGAAGTCCACGTCGTCAACGGCCAGACCAAGCACTTCGCCCTGCCGCATGCCGCATCCGCCGGCCAGGTCCACCGTGGCTCGGTACCGTTCCGGCAGTGCCGAACGCATGGCGAGCACGCGCTCAGGACGCCACGGCACGATCCGGCGGGGTTCCAGCTTGGGCGCCTTCACCGACGACGAACGGCAAGGGTTGAACGGGATCAGACGGTCGTCGACGGCCGCCGCCAACATCGCGTTGAGGTTCGCGAAGATGACCCGCTGATAGGCGGGAGCTACTCCCCCGTCTTGGAGCTTCCGCCGTGTGTCCTTCCACAGGTGAACGGCCCGAACAGCGGTCCCGGTGTTCGAGCACCGGGGCCGCGCGCCGTTGAAGTCGGGTTTCCGGCTCCCCTCAGCGCTGCTCGTACGAGCCGAGCAGCGGAGGCAACCGGCCGCAGAGAACTGCGGTGGATGAGTGGTCTCTTTCGGGGACGCGGCTGCCGGATCAGGTACAGCTCGCTAGGGCCCCGTCGTAGGCAGAGACCTGACCTTTCGGTCTGCCATCCGGACTGCCAAGGGATCGCCTGCCGCGAGGCAGACGACTGTCCGGTGCCCTCCCCCCGTCCACTGCAGGGCTCCTGATTGCGCGTTCTTGCAGTTCAAGCAGGTGTGACGCATCCCCTCTACGTTACTTAGGGGGGTTGCGCTCTTTCTTGATAGGCACCGCAAGCAAACGGGAGAGGTGCGCGCAACCCCCTCTAGCGATAGAGTTCGCTAGCCCCCCTAGACGAGGAGTGGAGAGCTGTGCACGACGACATGAAGCGGGTCGCTGAGATTGCGGCCCCGGTCGACCGGGCCAAAGCAGCGATCGACCTGATGGCGACCTATCAGGGATGGGTGCTTGAGCTGTCCCGCATTCGTCGCGAGGCCATCGAAGAAGCGCAGGCGTCCGGCATGACTCAGACCGAAATCGCCGCGCAGCTCGGGGTGAGCCGAGGCCGCGTAGGGCAGCTGGCGTCCGCCGGTCCGCCCCCGGAGCGCGCGTTCTTCGGCACAAACCTGGTGACCGTGTCGCTCGGTGGCAAGCCCGAGGCAGGAAAGGGCCCTGACCAGAACCCGAGTGAGGTCGTGACCAGAGAGGACCTCAAGAACTTCGACCACCTGCGCAAGCTGCTGAGTGGGATGAAGCTTGAGGCCGAGTACGAGGTGATCCCGACGACGGGAATCGTCAACCTCAACCGCGACAACCACGTGGTCGTCTGTGGACCGCGACTGTCGCCCATCGTCGCCCAGGTGCTCGAAGGGGACGACAACCTGCGCTTTGAGAAAGACCGAGCCTGGCACCTGGTGGACCAGAAGGCCGGCAAGGAGTACCGATCGCCGATGGATGAGGACGGCACTGCCGGCGACTTCGGCTACCTGGGCCGACTCCCCCGATTGGACGGCCGTGGCACGTTCTTGTACATCGCCGGAATCCACGCCATAGGCGCCAACGGGGTCGTGCACTACTTGGAGAACAACCTCGCCGAGCTGTACCGAGAAGTTCGCACCCGCCGGTTCTCGACCCTCATTTCCTGTCGCTACGACCCCAAGACGCTCGACGTACTGGAGAGCCGCCGCGTCACCCCGCTGTACCGACACGAGGGATGATCATGCGCGTCTGCATGGACACACAACCCGGGGGAGCCAACCCCAATGAGGACTGGGTAGCAGGAACACCCACGCTCGCCGTCGTGCTGGACGGACTCAGCACGGCAGGCCTCACCACGGGATGCCGACACGGCGTCCCCTGGTACGTCGCACACCTCGGCGGTCAGCTTCTTGCGACCCTCGCAGACCCAGACCGCCAACTCACAGACGGATTGGCGGACGCTCTCGAACGTGTTGCAGGGCTGCATCCCGAGTGCGACCTCAAGAATCCAGGGACGCCGTCCGCCACGGTCGCGGTCCTGCGGCATCGAGACAGCCTCTTGGACCATCTCGTCCTCGCAGACTCCCCCATCGTGTTCGAGGTGCCTCAGGGCTACTCGGTGATCACTGATCTCCGAGTGGACGACATCCTGCCCGAGATGAGAGCTGAGGTTGAGCAGCACGAGACTCACACCTCACAGCACAGGGAAGCCGTGCAACGATTCGTGCTCGCGCAGCGGCAAGTACGCAACACGGCAGAGGGGTACTGGGTGGCTGCGGCAGATCCAGAAGCAGCAGAGCACACCCTGACCGGCACGACATCACTCGGAGAAGTGCACGCTGCCGTCGTGATGTCTGATGGCGTATCAAGGCTCGTGAACGAGTACGAGATGGCGACCTGGTCGGAAGCGTTCGCCACGCTCCGGGCGGGAGGTCCCCGTGAACTGATCGACACCGTACGCAGGGTTGAGGCCACGGACCCCACTGGGCGCCGGTGGCCGCGGTACAAGTCCGGGGATGATGCCGCAGTGGCCTTCTGCCAATGGTGACTTGACCAGCGGAAAGCGCATGAGGCTCTGACATCAATGGCTGACGTGGACGATCACGAATGGCGTGACCGTTGGCAGAGCCGTGTCATCGTCCGTAAGCACTCGTTTTGGACTCCAGCGCACGGAGTTGCTTTGGCCCCAGCGGCGGGTCACAGGGGGCGTGTTGGTGTGATTCACGCCCCTGTAGCAAGGCGATTTGGCCCCACTTCGATCGGGTGGTTCCGCTTCTTGATCGTCTTGGGCTTGCGGCCGGCTCGTCGGCGCCGCCAGGATCGGCTGCATGATCAAGGGTGTGATGTTCGACTTCTCCGGGACCCTCTTCCGGATCGAATCGGCCGCGCAGTGGTTGCGCGCGGTGGCAACGAAGGCCGGTCTGGACGTGCCCGAGGGTGAACTCGACGCGTGCGTCAGCCGGCTGGAAGAGTTCGGGGCCCAGCCAGGAGGGGTTCCTCCGCGCACAGTGCCGCCCCATCTGGAGGCGCTGTGGCGGGAGCGCGATCTGACCGCCGAACGACACCGGGCTGCCTTCACAGCCCTTACCCGGGAAGCGAAACTGCCTGCGGCTGACCTGGCCGAGGCCCTGTATGGACGTTCCCAGGTGTCCGGGGCATGGCTGCCTTATCCCGACACCGAGGAAACCCTCCGCGCCCTGCGCGGGCGAGGCATCCCGGTCGCTGTCGTCAGCAACATCGGCTGGGACATGCGCCCTGTCTTCCGCGACCACGGTGTCGATGACCTCGTGGACGCCTACTTCCTCTCCTTCGAGCGCGGGGTGAAGAAGCCCGATCCCCGGATCTTCCAGATGGCGTGCGAGGAGCTCGGAGTGGCGCCCGGCGATGCACTCATGGTGGGAGACGAGCGTGTTGCGGACGTCGGCGCTGCCACGTTGGGATGCCGGGTCCACCTGGTCGATCCCCTGCCCGTTGACCAGCGTCCCGGTGCGCTGGCCGAGGTGCTCCAGCTCCTCTGAGGTGCCCGACCGGGGCGACTTTCGGCGCGATGTTGAGGGCCCGGCGATCGTACGCCGTCCAGTCCTCGGGCTCGATACCGCGCAAACGGACCCGCTTACCAGCCCGGAACGAAGTCATCCCCTCTCCGATCACGCCGCAAGATGCGATGCGCAGGCCCTCCTGACCCGGACCTGAACTGTGTCGTCATACCGGTGGAGCCAGATCAACTTGGTACGTCAGTGGAGCCCCGAAACGCTGGTGCGCTAGTGCCCAAAGAAGAGCTTGCAAACAGCGGGACCATTGGCAGAGTCGTGTCATCAGGGTTGTTCTGCATCAGGACCTCCCCCGCTCCGCGATCAGTACGCGAGCCAGGATGCGCACCAGCGTGGTGTCCGGCTGGACAAGGTCGGCGTGCTCGCGGTGTGCCCACACGTCCCGCCCCGGTCCGCTCATGCTCTCCTCGTGCCAGAGGTGAACTGCGTCGTCGGGGTCGGTGATCGGCTCGTCGCAGTGACGGCAGAAGCGCCAGGTCATGACGCACCCGCGATCTGTGTGTGGCAGGGGCAGGTGCAGCGTCGTACCAGGACCAGGCCGGCCCCGTGGGGTAGTGGGATGTCCTTGGTCTGACGGCATTCGTGGTGCAGTTCCTGGTATCCGTCCAGGGCGGCCACCGCGCACTCGGCGGAGCGCATCGAGGTGTCGTCGATGGCCGCAGTCACGGGCGCGCACCGAGGTTCTCGTAGTGGTCGCACAAAGCGTTCAAGGTGCGCGCCAGGCGTCGGGCATAGCCGACTTCTACGCCGAATCTACGGATCGGCTCGGCACTGAGTTTTCCCTGTGCCTCGCCTACGCAGGCGAGCGCGCAGTACCGGGGGATGCTGTCCTTCTTCAACCGCCTGACGGACTGCTCGACCTCGGGGATGAGCAGCTCCAGGTGGCCCCGAATCATCTGCGTCAGCATCTCCAGCTCATCAGCGGTTGGGGGCAGCGCCACGGCGTCGGGGTCCAGCAGAATCTGCACGGTCTCGCGCATGACGGTGATGTCAGGGCGATCGGCTTGCTGGCGCTCAGTGCCTTCGGATGCTGCGGTAGTGCGGTTCGCCATGTCGACCCCTGCCCAGTCGGCCACGCCCCGGGCCGTTCACGTGGTCGCCGGGTCTCGTCATGCCTCTTGAAGGTAGGAGTGCGATGGACGCCCATGCCAGCAATGTGCAGATCTTTGCATTCATGCCAACGAGCCTTGTTCCTTGGCGAGTTCGGCCTCTTGACCAGCTACGCCATTTGTCGGAGCGTGTCGCAAAGAACTGCACATCTCATGGATGGAGACAGTCATGTCGCTACGGTTCATCGGGATCGATCCCGAGACCAAGACCGCGGACTCACCGACCGTGTGGGTCGACCAGGAGAAGGGCGAACTCGTCTTCCAGGGATGGAAGCCCGACCCTCAACTCGAAGCAGAGTGCGCCGCGTTCGAGGTACCAGGTCATGCCGTCGGCATTCCGCTGGACGAGGCCGTCATCCGCATCCCGGCCAGGATGGTGCACATGATCAGGGAGGCGTGCGATGTCCTCGATCGTTCCGACGATCGCTGAACTCATGGACGAGTGCACACGCTCCGCTGTGCACCTTGAGATGCGAGATCACTACGGGGTGGCCGCAGAGGCTGACGACTTGCGGACCTGGTTGGAGACCGGCCGTCTCGACACCGACCCCGGATCGCCGGACTGGGCACCCTGGGTGGACCTGGTCTCCTCTGCCGTGGCGCGCGGCGTCGCGGTGCAGCGCGCCCGGATCGTGTCCGAACCCGTCTCCGACTACATCCGCTACGAACACGCCTCCACCGGCGTCAACGTGCACGCCGGGGAACAGGTGCGCTGGTTGCCCCGCCGCCGCGCCTCGGATATCGCCCTGCCGGGCAACGACTTCTGGCTCTTCGACGACCAGGTGATCCGGTGGGGCTACTTCTCCGGCGACGGGGCCATGGTCGGGCACGAGGTCTCCGAGGACCCTGCCGCCGCGAAGCTGTGCGCTGAGTCCTTCGAGGCCGTATGGACGCGCGCGATCCCGCACGACCAGTACCAGATCCACTGACCAGAAAGCACCGGCAGCCAACCCATGCCCGCCTCGCCCTCCTCATCTGCCCAGGCCGCACGTGAAGCCGTCGCCCACCGGCTGCGCGACCTCCGCAAGGAAGCCGGCCTGACGGTCGTGCAGTTGGCTGCCGCGTGCGGCTGGCACTACTCCAAAACCTCACGCATCGAGAACGCCCTCACCGGGCCCTCCGCGAACGACATCCGACGGTGGTGCACCGCGACCGGGACGGACGGACAAGCGCAGGATCTCGTCGTGCAGTCCATCAACGCCGAGTCGATGTACCGGCAATGGCGCGACCAGGTCCGCGCCGGACTGCGCCACATCCAGGACAGCAGAATGCAGGCGTCCCGCGAGACCGAGAACTTCCGGATCTATTCCTCCAGCATCGTCCCCGGCCTGTTGCAGACAGAGGGCTACGCTCTCGCCGTCCTCGGTATCGCCGCAGCTGTCCACGACCTGGACATCGACGACAGCGCGCAGGCCGCGCGCGCTCGGCTCGAACGCTCCCGCATCATTCACGAACAGGGACACCGCTTCGTCGTGGTCATCGAGGAAGCCGTCCTGCACTCCCAGGTGGCCGACCCCGACTCGATGGCAGCGCAACTCGGCTACCTCCTCACCGCCGGCGCCCTACCGGCCGTCTCCCTCGGTGTCATCCCCATGACCATCCGTCGGACGCACTGGCCCGAGGAGACCTTTCACCTCTACGACGACAAGCACGTCTCCGTCGAGCTGGTGTCCGCCGAGGTGAACGTCACCCAGCCCTCCGAAATCGCCCTGTACGCGAAGGCATTCGAGCAGCTGCGCAGCATGGCCGTGTACGGCGCGAACGCTCGCGCTCTGATCGTGAAAGCCATCGAAGCCCTACGCTGAGCCCGGACTTCGACCAAATCGGTGGCCGATCTACATCCACCCATCGGTTGCCGCTCAGCATCGTCACAACACCGGTAGACGTTGCCGTTCGCAGACCAGGGTCTGCCCCGGAGGCGACTTAAGATCCAGGTCATGACGGACATCCCCGATGAATTGATCAAGCTGGAACGTTCCTCCGAAGACGCCCGCCGACAGCTCACCGGTCTTGATGGTGAGGAGTACGAGGCTCAGTGGAAGACGTGGCGTACGGCAGCCGAGAACTTTCAGGCCGCGGTGACCGTATACGCGACGCTCGAAGACGTGACCATGTCGCGGCATGAGGTGGAGCAGGCGGCGAAGCGGGCTGTACGGCACGCCGAGCCCGCTGATGCCTGACCTACGAGCTCCCGGGCCGGCTCTCCAAGGGCTACTCACCGACGGCAGTCCGTTACTGAGATTCACGGCGTGATGTCGCGACGAGATGGACGCTGAACTGCGCGGACTTGTCTTCATCCGACGACAGCACGCCAAGATCACCAGCAGCTCTTCCCTGACCGGAGGGCCGTGATTAGGGTGTTGCGATGCCTATGGATCATTTCGCCTGGTCGTCGATCGCCGCCGAGGGCTTCCCCTTTCCTGAAGGCGTTCCGGCATCCCGGCTCAGTGATGAGCTGTCAGTCATGCTGGTCTCACCTGACCCCAAGGTCCGCGATGATCAGGCGTATACCGCCGCCGCGCACTGGATAGATGAAGGCCATCTCGATGAGGTCCTGGAGGACCTTGGAGACACGGCCGCGGGTCGCTTCAAGCATCCCGAGATACAGGCGCGGACGTTCGCGCCGCTCGTCTTGCGATGCGTGCTGGCACGCGCAGTGGCAGCGCCCGGCGCCGCGCCGAAGGCCGCCGCTGAGCGTTGGTATGCCCCCTTCACCGCCTGGTATCCGGCTGAGAGCGACACCCGTGGCTGGGACGACTCCCTGGGCTGGCTGCACGCCGTCGCGCATGGCGCCGACGCGGCCGCGGCGTTCGCGCAGGCGTTGCCGGGTCGGCGCGCGGAGTTGCTGGAGCTGTGTGCCCGCCGGATGACGGCTGCGGTCGACTACCGGTATGTACAGCTGGAGGATGCCCGTCTGGCCCGTGCGATCGGCCGCATCCTGCTCGTGCCCGGCCTGTCGGCTGAGCAGGCCACGGGGTGGCTGAGCGTGGTGACCAAGGCGCTGGAGGCCGGCGGTTACGGTCCGGTGCCTCCGTGGGCGTTCAACACGATTGCGACCCTGCAGTCGCTGCATCTGCATCTGACCCGCGGCCTTGCCGAGGGAGGGGTTCCTTCCCACGCTGCCGTCGTTGCCGAGGAAGTGGCCGCCATCCTCCGCCTGCCCTATCACTGGCTCGCGTGACAGGGACCGCAAGCTGGTTCCGGGCTACCGATGATCCCGGCATGCTGCCGCCGGAGAAAGACAAATCCGCGCAGTTCAGCGTCCATCTCGTCGCGACATCACGCCGCGAATCTCAGTAGACCAGTACGCCCCGGCTTCTTGTGGTCCGCTTCCTCACTGAAATCAGGCCGGTCTTGCAAGTCGTCGCTACCCCACGCGACCAACTGAGTTACAACCTTCTCTACTGGTTTCAAGGCGGCTCGCTCCGCTCCCCGCGCGCGGCCCGGCCCCCGGCCGGGCCTGCGCTCCTGTCTCCGCCCCGCTCCAGCCCGGCCGGCGCCCGTGCCGCACTCAAAGCATGCAGCCGCCTGATGCCAGAGAATGGGGTACGTCGTGGCTGGGGCGGTCGGCTCCGCGGCTTTACGGAGCCACTTTGGCGCGAGCCTCGAAGATCATGGCCCCAACGTCGTGCTTTAACGGGCAGGTCCACAGACTGCCCGACGCGCCGGAAGCTTACGGGGCCATGATCACTCACGCCAAAGCAGCGCCACCCCAAAGCCGCTCCGCCGACCGCGTTGTGCCGCACGCCCATTTACCGAGGTGACCTTCGAAGCTCACGGATAAAAAGGTCAACCGACCTACAGCGCCAATCATCTGCCATCAGCATTTCCATGGCTGCTTTCAAGGCATACTCACGCCCTATTTCGGCGCAATCACCGCCGGGGAAATATCGCTCATTAAAATCTCGCAGTTTCGGCACATCGATTCGCTCACCCTCCAGACATCCCAGCCACTCATTCATGACACGTTCGTCATGCACGTCCACATAGTCCGGCGGGGAGTCTAGAACCTCAACGGGGAGTCCACCGCCACCGTTTATCAGCGCACGCGAAGACTCGAAGAAAGCCTCAAATTCGGAATCAGTGCCATTTTGCGCTGGAAAAAGAGACGGGCCACTAGCCGAGATATGCAGAAGCCAGACAGCACCGGGAAGCATGGCCGGTTCGCGCACTTGCTGACGGTATTCCTGCATGACGATTGAATGCAGATCCTTCGCCAGCCAGCTATAAGACTCCGGATGCTCTCGAAGCAGCATGCCAGCCATGCCGTAGACGTAGGGAGCCACGCCTAGCACGAAGGAGTCGTAGTCTCGGCTCAGTCCAAAATAGGGCCCAATGGTACGCATCCCATAACCGGACCTCTCCTGCCACTTCTCCAGCTTCCTGGGCCCGCCCTCGTCGGGAAGTCGCCCACAAGATATGAGTATCGAGATCTCCAACAGGCCAGGTATATAATCCCCGATGAAGCCACCGTATCGGCCGGCCGCATCGCGTCCAGCAATATGAATAGACTCCAGGGAATCCATATATAGGGATACCAGTGAAGGATTCCGCAAGCCAATGCGCGCGAGTCCGCCCAGATAGTTGGCAGAATACTCAAGATCCCGAAGCTTGGAAAGTATAGAAATCTTGTCAACTGCTTCCCATACGACACCATCGAGTGTTGCGCTAACGCCCTCCAAGTCGATACTCTTCGTCACGCGTCGATGCTGCGAAAGGATGTCGACTACAAGGCGTTGATTTTCCCCATCCAACTCTAACGTGTAAACACGGTAGTTGTGCGAGCCCCACTGGCGACGCAGGTTGGAAATCCGTTCATTAGTCGCACTTCCTTTGAGTACGACATGAAACAGGAACAGCGGCTTAACGAAGTCATCGACGTCTCGGGACAGGACTTTCATGGCATTGTTTGCCATTCCAGAGCTGGCTTTGCTCTCTACCTCAAATATCATCAGAGGCATCCACCTGTCGCCTGCGGCGTACCACGCCAAATCAACTGCTGCACTTTTTCCGCCTACGCGACGTTCCCGCTCCACCTCATAGCCGAGACACTCACCGAGCTTGGCAAGAGCCTCTATGACTTGCAGCCCCGGGTGTAGGACGTGCTCAGGCATAGGTCACTTCCAGTTAGGCCAGAGGAGGGCCGCTAGTCGAGATGTGAAGTCAGAATGAAAGGTTTTCAAGATCTTCGACGATAGCTTGGAGCAAGGCAGCCTGCACAAACTGAAACCGCTCAGGAGCGAGCGTTTGAGGTGACGTATCCCCGGATGCGTACTTAGCGAATGCAGCGCCGATCTTAATTCTCTTCTTTGCCACATCGCCAGCTTTACCGTGATCTACATCATGCTGGAGACCTGTCCGAAGAAGATTAACGTCCTCGAACGACGAGGGGATCTGCTCTAGACGTTGTCCAGGTCCTTCCCGCAGCGTGAAGTACAGGTCACCGATCATCTTCGAGTAGCCTTCAAAGTTCTCTACTGGCTCACGAATTCCTGATAGCGCTGTCACCGTCCTATTAGTTAGCTTAATAAAGTCCTTCCCCGTCTTTGCTGAATGCTCCTCATTTCTGAGCGATACTAGAGATGCGACTCGCTGTCCGAGTCGATCGATCTCTTCCCGAACCCCTGAAGCACCTTCTTGGGTGCCAAAGATATCAATCCATGACGGGTCGGATAGAAGCAGTTTACGCATCAGAATTTCGTGGCGGATACGCGGCCCGGCTTTCACATTCGCAGACAATGTGCGCTGGTAATCCAAGTAAGAACCATCCGTAGCACGAGTCCCTAGCTCATTTTGATGAGCTAGCTCTGCACCGAACTTTTCGACGAATCCTCTGAAGCGCTCCTCCGTGCCATCGACGTGTCCCGTATCGACAATGTCCGCAGCGAGTGTGATCAGGGACTGAATAGTGCTCCGATTCCGCAGGAAGGTACTTTTCCCTGCAAACACGCGGTCCAGGTAGTCAAGCGTGCCGGTCAGGCGGGCCGCGATCTGTGAATTTTCAGAAAACGCAACGTGAGACTCGGCAAATTCCTTCAAGTCCTCGTAGCGCAGCCGCATTCCGAAGCCCTCGGATTCGAGCGCCAGCGTCTTGACTGCGATATCAAAGTAGGCCTTGCGGGAATTGCTTGCAGCAACTTTCTCCTGGAAGAAATTGTGAGCAGCAAGCTGTCGAGCAAACCTAGTCAGACTACTGTTGATAGAATTCAACTTCTCCGCGGAGGTCAGCATCATCCCTTGCTGTAGACGCTGAAAGAAGCCCTGAATTTCATCGTCTGTCGCATCGGTGATTTCATCATACTGAATCTCGAAATCGTCGAAACTGTCGGTCACGGTGTAAGGAAGCTCAGAGTATGTATGGCCACCGAATTTCTGGGCGGTCTCCTCCGAAAGGCGGAGTTTGTTTTCAAAAAACTCCCAGATTGCGGAGAGTCGCTGCTGACCATCGACAACGTCGAACTCGTCGGGATCGCTCGCAGTTTTAGCAAAATAGAATTTAGGAAGCTTCCACCCATTAAGGATGGAGTCGATGAGCAACTGCTTTCGCTCTGGCGACCAAACCTCGTCCCGCTGCCAATCCGGGATGTCATACCGACCTCGGCGCTTGAAGATTTTGTCAAGCGCGATGCTGCGCGGTTCCATCTTCATATGCTTCTCCACGACGTTGCCATCAGGCATGGATCTTGAAGACACATTAGCGTCCGAGCGCACTCTCTGAGTACGAAAGTGGTTATCTTGGCCATCCTTGTGCTAAGACCCATCGCAGCCGATCAGCTACGGCCGACCAGCCCACGGGACCAAGATGACCACCTGGCAGAGGATTCGAGACGAAGAGGCCATGCCAGAACCGTGCCAGGTCGTGCGTCGTGCGGGGAACCACGGGGAATGGCGGGAACCAAGTCGTTGGCCAGCCGGGTGCCGTAGCAGCTCCGCCGCAGGTCAGCGCAGCAACTGCCACCAGGAGACTCAAGTTTCCCAAGCTGAGAGCGCGAGTTTCGGTCTCATGGCCCACTGGCGGATGAGGCCGCATTAGGTCAGGCATCTCACGGGTAACCTCACGAGCGATGCATCCAGGGGTGGGGGGCAGCGAGCGTGCGCGCCGAGGATCTGACTCAAGTGGAACTGCGTGTTCGGGACGCGTTCTCCCGCGGCGAGAGGCTGGATCTGCGGGCAGGCGATCCAGATGAGGACCGCCTGGCTAACAGCAGTCGCTGGGGGCCGGAGCGTACGGTCAGGGGTGCTGCGCTTACGTGGTTGCTACTTGACGGCGCTGTCGCAGAGCCGGGGCACGTCCCCGCACTGCGGCTGGACGGCGCACGCGTGGACGGATCGTTGGAGCTCGACTATGCCGAGATCCCGTACCGCGTCACCATGGACGGTTGCGACTTCCGAGACAGAGTCACCCTTTACAGTGCGCGCACCCGGCAGTTCAGCCTGAAGCGCTGCCGCCTTACCCGGTTCTATGCAGCCAATGCGTCAGTCGACGGCGACCTAAAGGTTCGTCATTCCCAGCTGGACGGCTTGCTGAACCTGGACGGTACTCACATCACCGGCATCCTCAACCTCGACGGGAGCCAACTGAGCAACTCCGAGGGTCCCGCCCTGACCGCCAACCGCCTTCAGGTAGAAGATCACATATGGATGCGCTGTGGCTTCACTGCGGAAGGCGAAGTGATCCTGCGTAGCGCTCACGTCGGCGGTGACCTCGACATGAGTGGCGCCCAGCTCTTGAAGCCTGGAGGCATAGCGCTGAAGGCCTCACGGATGCATGTCGAGGGCGACATGGTCTGCGACCGGATCAAGACGGTGGGCGAAGTCGATATTCCAGGCGCCAGAGTCGACGGGGTCGTTCGCTTTTGGAACGCACAGTTGCGCAACCCGGAACGCAGGGCGCTGCACGGATACCACCTTCAGGTTGGCACAAGCCTGCATCTCAACAGCGGCTTCACCGCGGAAGGGAGTATCGATCTGGCTGGAGCCAGGATCAACGGCCGGATCACCCTGCGGGATGCGCAGATCACGGCTCCGGGTCGCGTCGCGCTTGCCATGCCGCACATCCAGGCGGAGGAGGTTGATCTGCGGATGGCTGAGCGGCCGCAGGGCCTAGTTGATCTCCGTCACGCGATGGTTGGGATCATCCGAGACGCATCGCAGAGTTGGCCCGACGAGCTGAAGGTCGACGGTCTACGCTACGACCGGTTCGAGGACCCACTGCCGCCGAGACAACGCATACGGTGGCTGCTTCGCGACAGATCCGGTTACGCCCCGCAACCGTTCGAACAACTGGCCCTTGCATACCGCTCGATAGGCCACGATGACGAGGCACGCACCATCTCGCTGCTTAAGGAGCGCCTCCGTCGCAGAACCCTGCCACGGCATGCCCGCATCTGGGGAACGATCCAGGACATCACTGTCGGCTACGGCTACCGGCCGATGCGCGCCGGCCTTTGGCTGATAGGCCTGCTGGCACTCGGCTCGATTGTCTTCACGGCCCAGCGCCCTATCCGCACCGCCCCTGATAGCACGGAGGTCTTCAACCCCGTGATCTTCACCCTTGACCATTTGCTCCCTGTTATTGGCCTCGGGCAGGCGACAGCATTCACTCCCACGCCGGGCACTCAGTGGATCGGCTACTTTCTTACCGGCTGCGGATGGATCCTTGCGACGACGATAGTCACCGGCGTCACACGTTCCCTCAACCGGCGCTAGGCACAGGACATGACGGCCTGCTCCGACCTCTCTCAACTGTGGAAGGGTGACGCACCCTGCCACACACCGCCGTCTCAGTTTCCGTCTCATTCACCCTCGTTCGCCGCCGTTCAGGCAAGGCCACGGGCCCTCCTTGGCAGCCCTGCGGACCGTCATGAACGCAGGTGAACGGCCCCGAACGACGCCCATGACCCCACCACCACAGTTGGAAAGCGTGTTGGAGGTGCACCGATTCATGGGCGGATTGGAGGCAGCTTCCGGCGCCTCCAACCGCGGCGACTGCTACGGACCGTGTCTCGGCCACACGCCACCAGGATGAAGCCGACCACGCTGATTGCAGCAGAGCAGGTGGCAAGGACATCGCCAAGCGGCTGGCGGTCTCCGGTCGAGGAACCTGCGGCGCGTATCAACTGCCCTACTCCGAGGGCCAGTACGCCCCAGCTCGCCAGGGTGCTGGCGTGTCGGCGGTGTTGCCGCCAGACAAGCCACACGCCAAGAGCTAGGCAGATAGCACCGCTACTGCAGAAAGTGACTGCGCTGAACATTTCCCGCCTCCGGACGGAAGCGTACCGATCCAGGAGAGTTGAGGAGCCGATGTGTTGATGGCAACGACGACACAGAGACCGAAGCCGCGAGCGTCAGCGATCAGCTCACAGGCGGCCGAAGCCAGTGCCCAACGAGTTGCCCGAACCTATGGACAGACGCTCAGACTGTGGTGCGAAGTCCGCGCACCACAACCGCACCAGATCCAGCGGGGAACAGCGGGGAACCACGGTGAAAGCAGCCCAGCCCGACGAGGCCGTACCCGAACCGTTCGCCCAGGTCAGCGCCCGGCCCAGCCCCAAATGCCCGCAGCTTCCCAAGCTGATGTCCGGAGACGAGCTGGGCATTGCCACGGCGGCCTCGCCGGGCCGCCTGTGGGCCGTCCGAGCGTGGCCAACGACGACCAGCAACGACCAATGACGGCCGCAACCACGCAGCTCGTCGGCGGAGTGGAGGGTGACCCCGCACCCCACCGACGAGCACGATCAATACCAGCGCTACTGAGCACCACGGGACGCCCGCACACGCCCCCAACCGGCCGCGCACGCCCTCTTGTTGACCCGTGCTTTACCTGCGACTCTGAGAGCGCCCCCACTTGTGAACTTGTGAATCCGGTAACTAACGGACCCCGGCCGGCAAGCGACGGACCGAGGTCCGCGAAGCGACGCGGATTCCCCAGGAGGTGACCTCATCCCATGCCGCACCCGCACCCTTCGCCGCAATCCACACTGGTCCGCGACGCCATGAGCACGGTGGTCCTCACCATCGGCCCCGACCACACCCTCCGCCAGGCAGCCGCCCTGATGTCCTCGCGCCACGTCGGCGCGGCCGTGGTCCTCGACCCGGACGCCGGCGGCATCGGCATCCTCACCGAACGCGACATCCTCAACTCGCTGGGCCTGGGCCAGAACCCGGACACCGAGCGCGCCCACGCCCACACCACCACCGACGTCGTCTTCGCCACCCCGGCCTGGACCCTGGAGGACGCGGCCAGCGCGATGGCCCACGGCGGCTTCCGCCACCTCATCGTCCTGGACCGCGCCGAGCCCGCCGGCATCGTCTCGGTCCGCGACATCATCCGCTGCTGGGCACCGGCACGGCAGCAGGTACCGGCCTGACAGCCGGCCGGGGCGATCCGACCGAGCGATCCAAGCGATTGGACTAAGTCCAAGTCCGGCACCTCTCCAAAGTCACACCTATTCGGAAACTGGTCAGCCTGCTGTTAGGCTGGCGAGCATGAGTGACCTTCTGGAGCGGCTGCGCGGACGCGGATGGCGGATGACCGCACAGCGGCGCGTCGTGGCCGAAGTGCTCGACGGCGACCACGTCCACCTGACCGCCGACGAGGTCCACTCCCGTGCCGTGGCCAAGCTCCCGGAGATCTCCCGGGCGACCGTCTACAACACGCTGGGCGAGCTGGTCTCGCTCGGCGAGGTCCTCGAAGTCTCCACGGACAAGCGGGCCAAGCGCTACGACCCGAACGCGCACAGCCCGCACCACCACCTGGTCTGCGCCCAGTGCGGCCAGATCCGCGACGTCCACCCGGGCGGCAACCCCCTCGCCGACCTCCCCGACTCGGAGCGCTTCGGCTTCACGGTCTCGGACGTCGAGGTGACGTACCGCGGGCTGTGCCCGAACTGCGCGAGCGCGTAGCAAGTCCCTTCACAGGCCCCGGAGTCCGTTCGACACGGACGCCGGGGCTTTGTGCTGCGTACGGGCTTCCCGAATCTGACGGACCGTCATATCGTCGTGCGGCACCCCCCACCCGTACAGACAGACGTACCGCCCTCCGCAAGGAGCAACCGTGGGAGACCCGCACCCAAAACTCCACGCCACCCAACTGACCCGCACCTTCGGCCGCACCCCGCACCAGGTGGACGCGCTCGGCCCCCTCGAACTCACCGTCGCCCCCGGCGAGTTCGTCTGCCTGGTGGGCCCGTCCGGCTGCGGCAAGTCCACCCTCCTCCGCATAGCCGCGGGCCTGCTGCGCCCCACCACAGGCACCCTGGAGATCCGCACGTCGCCGCAATCCGACATGCGGCTCCGCCGCGCGGCCCACCCGGCGGCCATGATCTTCCAGGACTACGGCATCTACGACTGGAAGTCGGTCCAGGCGAACGTCCGCTTCGGCCTGGACATCCAGCGCGTCCCGCGCCGCGAGGCGAACGCCCGGGCCACCGAGTGGCTGACCCGCCTGGGCCTCGCCGACTTCGCGCACGCCTACCCGGCGACCCTCTCCGGCGGCATGCGCCAGCGCGTGGCCATCGCCCGCGCACTCGCCGTAGAACCCGAACTCCTGCTGATGGACGAGCCGTTCGCCGCCCTGGACGCCCAGCTCCGCACGATCCTCCAGGACGAACTCCTCGACCTCACCCAGACGTTGCACACCACGACCCTCTTCATCACGCACAGCCTGGAGGAGGCACTGGTCCTGGGCGACCGCGTCCTGGTGATGTCCGCGCGCCCGGGCCGGATCATCGCCGAACACCGCCCGCCGTTCCCCCGCCCACGCACCGGCGACATCCGGGACACCCCCGAATTCACCGCCCTGAAGAGCGAGTTGTGGGGGCTGCTACGGAAGGAGGCGGTACCGGCATGACCACCATCGCCCCCGACCGCCAGGAGTCGGTCCTGGTCCGCCGCCCCGGCCCCCACGAACTCGACCCCCTGCGCACCCACCGCCGCCGACGCGCCCTGGAACTCACCCTCGCCGTGGCGGTCCCCCTCGCCCTGGTCCTGTGGTGGCAACTGGCCGCCACCCAGGGCTGGATAGACCCCCGCGTCTACCCGTCCCCCTCCACGATCCTCTCCGACGGCTGGTCCCGAGCCGCCGCCGGCGACCTGTGGCCGGACGTCTGGGCCACCACGAAACGCGTCCTCGGCGGCTACGCGATAGGCACGGCGACCGGCTACGCCCTGGGCCTGCTGATGGGCTCCCTGTCCCTGGTCCGAGCCGCGCTGGAACCGCTGCTGGACGCCCTGTACGTAGTACCGAAACTGGCCCTGCTCCCGATCTTCCTGAACATGTTCGGCCTGGGCGAGGGCCCCCAGATAGCGCTGGTGGCGGCGACGGTCTTCTTCTTCGTCTGGATCTCGACGATGTCGGCGGTGATGGCGATCCCCTCCGGCCACCGGGACGCGGGCCAGGTCTTCGGCGCGACGCCATGGCAGATGTTCCGCCACGTCCTCCTCCCGGCCTCCCTCCCCTCGGTCCTGGTGGGCGCACGGATAGCGGCGGGCGTGGCGGTCCTGGTCATCGTCGCCTCGGAACAGATCGCCGCGACGAACGGCCTGGGCCACCTGATCTTCGACTCCCGCGCGCTGTTCGAGAACGACGTGATGTTCGTGGGCATCGTGTGCGTGGCGGTCCTGGGGGTCGTCTTCTCCGAACTGGTGCGGATAGCAGGCCGGTTGCTCACACCGTGGGCACCGAGGGACCGAGGACGGGGCCAGTCATGAGAAGGCGTGCGTACGGTGTGACGGTCGCCGTGGCGGCCCTGCTGGCATCGGCGGGCTGCTCGTCCAAGTACGCGGGGGACAGCGGGACTTCAGGCACAACCGCCGCGGGCCACCGCACGGTCACACCGGTGGACGGCTGCGGCAGGTCCTCCTGGACGGACCCGGTGGACCTCTCCCCCACCCGCGTCCCGGCCCGCTGCGAACCCCTCGCCCCTTCCGCCCAACCCCTCCCCAAAACGCGGAAGTTGACGATCGCGACGGGCACGCTGAGCGCGGAGTACGTAGCCCCGCTCGAAGTGGCCGTCGACAAGGGCGAGTTCAAGAAGGAGGGCCTGGACGTCACCCTCAAGATCCTCCCGACCCCGGACGCGTTGCCCCTGCTGGCCAAGGGAGACATAGACGCGATGTGGGCGGCCCCGGAGGCGGCCGTCATGAACGGCGTCGAGGGCGGCTTCGACATCAAGTGGGTGGCCGGGAACTTCTCGCCCGACCCGAAGTCGAAGAGCGGCTTGTGGGTGAAGCTGAAGAAGGGCGAGGCGGCGGCCGACGTCCGGATGGCGGGCCGCAGGATGGGCACCATGATCGGCAAGGGCTCGGTGATCGCGTACCCCATGGAGAAGGCCCTCGCGACCCACGGCGGCGGCCTCGACAAGATCCAGTACCAGCAACTCGGCTCGGCCGACGTCCTCACCGCCCTCCAGAACGGCGGCGTCGACTCGGCCTGGCTCCTGGACCCCGTCTGGCGCAAGGTCGACGACAACCCCCAGTACGCCTTCCTGGGCGGCCAACCACCGGGCGAGCCCCTGGGCGGCATGCTGTACGGCCCCAGCCTCCTGAACGACGACGTGGACGCCGGCGTGGCCCTCCTGCGCGCCTACATCCGCACGGTGAACACGTACTTCGCGGGCGACTACAAGAGCGACCCGAGCTTCGTCACGTACCTCGCGAAGCTCCTGAAGATCGACGCGTCGGTCCTGAAGTCGACCCCGTCACTGACCATGGACTGGGAGATCCGCGCGGGAACGACGACCCGGTTGCAGTCGGCGTACAAGGCGGCGGGCGTATCGAAGGGCCCGGCACTCCCGGAATCCAGGACCGTGGACCGCTCGCTGTACGAGGAAGCGGTGGGCCACCAACCGTAGAAACACCGAGGGCCGGAACCCTTTCGGGTTCCGGCCCTCGGTGTTCAGTAGCGGGGACAGGATTTGAACCTGCGACCTCTGGGTTATGAGCCCAGCGAGCTACCGAGCTGCTCCACCCCGCGCCGTTGTGATTGCAACGCTACGTCAGACGGGCGGACAGAAGCAAATCGCTTATCAACCCAGGTCAGCCCCACCCAGCCCGTCCGGCCTCCACTTTCAGCACAGGCCGGCACAACTCAGCCCGTCCGGCCTCCACTTTTCAACGCAGGCCGGCACCACTCAGCCCGTCCGGCGTTTGAGGACGAGGCCCCTTCAGGGCCGATCGGGGGGGCTAGGGGGCGCAGCCCCCAGGCGGGGCGGAAGGGGCGGCAGCCCCTGGGGATGGGACGGGTAGGGGCGGCGGGGGCGAAAGAAACTCACCCCGAACCACCAACCCCCTACGCCGTCAACTCCTGCCGCAACGCATCCCGCAACCGAGCCGCCCGCTCAGACACCTCACCAGGCCCCAGCGTCACCGCCCGATCAGCCCACCGCTGCCCCTCGGCCAACTCCCCCCGCCGCGCGTAAACCAGCGCCAACCGCAACGCCGCCCGCCCATGCCCCGCATCCGCAGCCCGAGCCCACCACACCGCAGCCTCAGGCTCACTCCCCTCCCGAGCGAGCAACAGCCCAAGATTGAAAGCCCCGTTACGAGACCCGGCCTCGGCGGCTTCCCGATACCACCGGGCCGCCTCGACGACATCCCCGCGCGCAGCGGCCAGCATCCCGACCCGAACCTGCGCCCGCCGATGCCCCTGCGAAGCCGCCCGCTCGTACCACTCCTCACACTCGGTCTTCTCATGCACCTGCTCACCCAGCTCGTGGGCGGGCGCCGGCGGCCGCCGAGCATCAAGCACCGAGGCCAACCGATAGGCGGCCTCCGCACTCCCCCCACCAGCCGCACACCGCAGATGCCGCTCGGCCTCCCGCTCGTCCCCGTCCCGCAGCCGAGCGATCCCGACCTGCAACGCCGCTTCCGTGTGCCCGGCAGCGGCGGCCCGCTCGTACCAGGGCAGCGCGACGCCCTCGTCGCCCCGCCCGGCGAAGAGGATCCCGAGGTTGAACGCGGCGTCCACGCTCCCGGCCTCGGCCGCCTTGGAGAACCACGGCTCGGCCCCGGTCGCGTCACCGCCCTGGAGCAGCAGCACGGCCAGCGCGTTGGCGGCCTCCCGGTGCCCGGCGTAGGCAGCCCGCCGGTACCACTGCTCGGCCTGCGCGGTACGCGCCTGCTCGGCGCAGAGGAGCCCGAGGTTGTACGCGCCGTTCACGTCCCCGGCGTCCATCGCGGCCCGGTACCACCGCTCGGCGGTCTGCGTCTCACCGCGCTCGGCGTGCAGCGCGCCCAGCGCGTTGGCCGCGTTGCCGTCGCCGTCCTGGGCGGCCCTGAGCCACCACACGGCGGCGCTCTCGGTGTCGCCGGCGTCGCGCAGCAGGAACCCGAGCGCGCAGGCGGCCCGCGCCTCCCCGTCCTTGGCGGACGTCAGATACCAGCGCCCGGCCTCCTTGAGCTCGCCCCGCTTCTCCAGGATCGCCCCGAGTTGCAGCGCGGCCCGCTGATGCCCGCGCGCGGCGGCCTGCCGGTACCACTGCTCGGCCTCGTCCCCTGGGGACCCCGAGGCTCCTGGGACTCCTGGGACTCCGGAGGTTCCTGGGGCCGAAGCGACACCGTTGTCACCCCCAGCCCCACGCCCGTCCCCAACCCCACGCGCGTCCCCAACCCCACGCCGGTCCCCGCCGTCGTACTCGCGCTCGTCCTCGTGCGGCACCCGCCGGTCAAGCGCCCGCGCCAGCCGGTACGCGGCCTCGCGGTGCCCGCGTTCGGCGGCGGACCGCATCCACTGCTCGGCCGCGCTGTCCCCGCGGTGCTCCAGCAGATCGGCGAGCGCGTACGCGCCCAGCGCGTGGCCCTGTTCGGCGGACTGGCGCAGCCAGTACTCGGCGGCGGGCTCGTCGCCGCGCTCGCGGTGGTACCGGCCGAGCGCGTGCGCGGCGGCCGCGGAACCCGCCACGGCCGCGATCCGCCACCAGCCGGCGGCCTCGTCGGGGTATCCGCGCTGGTGCAGGAGGACGCCCAGGTTGTTGGCGGCGGCCCGGTCGCCCTCGGCGGTGGCGGCACGCAGCAGGGGCTCGGCTCCGTCGAGATCACCGCGGCGCAGCAGCATCGCTCCGAGGACACTCGTCGCCTCGACGTCGCCGGCCTGTGCGGCGAGCCGTGTGCGTGCCTTGTCGACAGCCTCCCCGTCACCGGACTCGTCCCGGTCGGAAGGCTGCACAAAACGCCCTGTATCCAACAGAGTTGCCTTGTCCCCCATAACGTCCATCGTCGCACCACCTGCAACCTGGGTACACCTGGTATACCGCAGCCAGTGAGGTCTCTACAGCGTTTTGTCGACATGCCCACAGAGAGACAAGCGAAACACGGTTTCGCCAACTCCCCCCGGCGGCACGGCCGTCACCCTCGTCGGCACATGCGTTCGCACAGCGCGAAGGCCCGGATCCTTAAAGGATCCGGGCCTTCGCTAGCAGTAGCGGGGACAGGATTTGAACCTGCGACCTCTGGGTTATGAGCCCAGCGAGCTACCGAGCTGCTCCACCCCGCGCCGTTGTGTTGCAACCGTACCACGGGCGTGAGGTGGGCTTTTACCTATCCGCTGCTGGTGCTGCTGCTCGGACTCGGACTGCTGGTGCTCTTGCCGCTGCCCTTGCTCTTGTCTGCCGCGGCCTGCGCGTCCTCCGCCCGCTGCAGCGCGGACTGGAGATCCTTCTGCGCCTGCCCGTACGCCTCCCAGTCGCCCTTCTTCAACGCCTGTTGCCCGGCGTCGAAGGCCTTCTGGGCGTCGCTCAACGCGGCCTGGACCGTGGGGTTGCTGGATGTCGGTGGAGTGGTGGTCTCGTCCGGTGGCGGCGTCGTCGTACTCTCCGCCCCGAAGACCTTGTTGAGCCCCTCGTCCAGTGTGTCCTCGAAGGCGGTCTTGCCTCCGTAGGCCACCAACACCTTGCGCAGGAGCGGGTACTTGAGTCCACCACCGCGTACGTAGACGGGCTCCACGTACAGCAGTCCGCCGTCGAGCGGCACCGTCAGCAGGTTGCCGTACTCGATGTCGGAGTCGCCGCCCTTGAGCAGCTTGATCGACTCGGCGATGTCCTGTTCGGAGTTGAAGGCACTCTGCACCTGTTTGGGCCCGCCGACGGTCGTACTGGTCGGCAGCTTCAGGATTCTGATCTTGCCGTAGTCCGGGGTACCCGCCTCGGAGTCGACGGCCATGAAGGCGCTCAGGTTGTCTCTGCCGTTCGGCGTGAACGTCGTCGTCAACGAGAAGGCCTGCGCGGGCTGGTCCGGCATCTTCATGCTCAAGTAGTACGGCGGCACCGCGCTGTTGGACTGGTTCGTCGGGTCGTTCGGGACCTGCCACACCTCGCTGCCGCTGAGGAAGGTCTGCGCGTCCGTCACGTGGTAGCGGGTGAGCAGTTCGCGCTGGACCTTGAACAGATCCTGCGGGTACCGGAGATGGGCCATCAGCGAGGACGAGATGTCCTTCTTGGGCTCGACCGTGTTCGGGAACGCCTTCATCCAGGTCTTCAGGACCGGGTCCTCGGTGTCCCACTGGTAGAGCTTGACGGCACCGGTGTACGCGTCGACGGTCGCCTTCACCGAGTTGCGGATGTAGTTGACCTGGTTCTGCTGGGCCACCACCGCGCGGTTGTTGTTGGTCGCCGTCAGCGAGTCCGCCGTGGTGTCCCCGAGGGTCGTCCGCGAGGCGTACGGGTATCCGTTGCTCGTCGTGTACGCGTCGACGATCCACTGGATACGGCCGTCCACGACCGCCGGGTAGGCGTCGCCGTCGATGGTCAGCCAGGGCGCGACCGCCTCGACGCGCTCCTTGGGCGTGCGGTTGTACAGGATCCGCGAACCCTCGCCGATCGCACCGGAGTACAGGATCTGCGGCTCGTTGAACGCCACCGCGTACGCCGCCCGGTTGAGCGGGTTCGAGAGGTTGACCCCGCTCTTGCCGGTGTAGCTGGTGGTCTTCTCGCCGCTGTCGTCGGAGTAGTCGATCTCCTTCTGGGGACCGCCGACGATCGAGTACGTGGTGGTCTTCTCGCCGTAGTAGATCTGCTGCTCGTACTTGCCGAGGTCACCCGTGGACGGCAGATCGGACTCGGTGAAGACCGGCCGGCCCTCGGAGTCGACCGCGGTGCCCTTGGCGGCGACCACGCCGTAGCCGTGGGTGTAGCGGAAGTGGTCGTTGATCCAGTTGTTCTTCGGAATGCCGTTGAGGTTCAGCTCACGCAGACCGATGACCGTGTCCTGGTCCTTGCCGTCCTTGCTGTAGCGGTCGACATCCAGGTTGGTCGGGAACGCGTAGTAGTTCCTGATCTGCTGGAGCTGCTGGAACGTGGGCGACACGACGTTCGGGTCCACGATCCGGATGCTCGCCGTGGAGTCGACGTCGGAGCGTAGCTTGGTCTTGTCCTTGGTGGTGCTCGTCCCCGAGTACTCCGTGACCTTGGTGTCGTCGATGCCGTAGGCCTCGCGCGTCGCCTTGAGGTTCTTCTGGACGTACGGGGCTTCCTTGGCCTGCTCGTTCGGCTGGACCGTGAACTTCTGGACGATCGCCGGGTACAGGCCGCCGATGAGGATCGCGGAGAGCACCATCAGGCCGAAGCCGATGACGGGCAGCTGCCAGGTGCGCCGCCACAGGGTGGCGAAGAACAGCAGCGCGCAGATGACGGCGATGCAGAACAGGATCGTCTTGGCCGGCAGATACGCGTTCGCGTCGACGTATCTCAGGCCCGTCCAGTCACCGGTCGCCTTGAAGTCGCTGGATTTGACCGCGAGTCCGTACCGGTCGAGCCAGTAGGCCACCGCCTTGAGCGCGACGAAGATGCCCAGCAGCACCGACAGATGCCCGGTGGCCGCGGCCGTGGCACGCGCGCCCGGGCTGGTGATGCGCAGCCCGCCGTACAGGTAGTGCGTCAGCGCGGCGGCGAGCAGCGAGAGGATCGCGGCGGCGAAGCCGAAGCCGAGCAGGAAGCGGTACCAGGGCAGGTCGAACGCGTAGAAGGACACGTCGAGGTGGAACTGCGGGTCCTTCTGGTGGAAGGGCACGCCGTTGACCCACATCAGCCAGACCCGCCACTGACTGGACGCGGACGCCCCCGCGATCAGCCCCACCAGGGCGGTGATCGCCAGAAGCAGCCACTTCTTGTACGGCGCGATGCCCATCCGGTAGCGGTCGAGGCTCTGCTGCTCCATCGACATCGCGCTGAGCGGCGGGCGCAGGCGGTGCGCCAGCCAGATGTTCACGCCCACCGCGGCCGCCATCAGCAGGCCGAAGACGAAGAAGAGTCCGATCTTCGTCGTCAGGGTGGTGGTGAACACGGACGAGTAATGCACCGACCGGTACCAGAGCCAGTCCGTCCAGAAGCCCGCGAACATCGTGAACGTCATGCCGAGTACGGCAAGGACGCCCAGTGTCATGAGCAAAGTCCGGACGCGCCGGGACGGGCGGCCCACTCTGATCCGCGGCCCTGTCGGGCCTCCGCCGCGGTCCGGCATCTGGAAAGCCAAGGTGCGCACCTCGAAGTTCGCTGTTGGTCGCTGTCGTTGCGTCAGGTCCCCGGTTTCGCGGACCCTCCGTAGCCCCGCGTGATCGCGGGCCCACACCTATGCAACTTACTCACCGTTTACTCGGTTCCCGATTCCGGCCATGAACGAGGCAGGATTGTGACCATGTCCAACACTCCCATGGCAGCGAACCCCCTCACCCGGGCCGTACTCGAGATCGACGAGTACGCCTCCGGCCTCGGCTGGGACCAGCCCGCTCGCCTCTTCGCCCTGGTAGACACCGCGCGGCTGCGGGCCCAGGAACCCGGTCTCGCGGCCCAACTCGGCCTTCAGGAAGAGTCCGCGACCATCGGTCTCACCCCGATCGAGCAGGAGGAGATCCCGGCCGGAAAGCCGCTGGACGAGTTCCTCGGCACGATCGCCTGGCCCGACGCGGTCGTCGGCTGCGCGCTCACCGTCGAGCGGCTGATGCTGCCGCCGTCCGCCGAGGCCTCCGTCCCGGACGGGCTCAGCGAGAAGAAGCTCACCCAGTGGGTCGCCCAGCACCCGGACCGCCAGGAGGTCCGCATGACGGTCGCGGTCCTGCGCGACGGCACCCGCGACTCGGCCCTGCGCCTGCGCGAGAAGGACTCCCCCACGGAGGTCCTCACGGGCGGCACCCTGGTCCCCGGCCTCGCGGAGGCCCTGTCGGCGACCTTCGAGGACTGACGTCGTCCGCTAGCCAGGACTCCGGTTCCTCGCGTACGACTCCGGGGGCGCCCTCTGTCTGAGGGCGCCCCCGGAGTCGTAGGCGAGGTCTTCTGAGTCGTACGCGAGGTCTTCTTAAGAAGAGGCTCGTTTTGAGAAGAGGCTTGTTCAGCCCTTGGTGGTGCACTTCGGGAGGTCGTCGGTCTTGCCGCTGTTGATCAGCTTCAGGGAGCTGATCGCGTCCTTGATGGTGTTGACCTTGACGAGCCTGAGGCCGCCGGGGGTGTCCTTGGCGGCCTCCGCGCAGTTGTCGGCGGGGGTCAGGAAGTACTGGGCGCCCTTGCTGCGCGCGCCGACCGTCTTCATCGAGATGCCGCCGATGGGGCCGACCTTGCCGGTGTCGTCGATCGTGCCGGTGCCGGCGACGAACTTGCCGCCGGTGAGGTCGCCCGGGGTGAGCTTGTCGTAGATGCCGAGCGCGAACATCAGGCCGGCGCTCGGGCCGCCGACGTCGGCGAGCTTGATGTCGATGGTGAACGGGAACGTGTGGTCGGTCCCGGCCGAGATGCCGACGATGGCGCGCTTCGTACCGCTGTCGTCGGAGGTCGCGGTGGTGATCGTGATCTTCTTCGTCGCGGTCGCCGTCCTGTTCGCCTTCACGGCGGCGGCCTGCTCCTTGGCGGGCACGATCGTGAACACGACGTCCTCACCGGGCTTGTGCTTGGTGACCAGCTTCGCGACGTCGTCGGGCTGCTTCACCGTCGTACCGTCGACGGCCTTGATCACGTCACCGGCGTGCAGCTTGCCCTCGGCCGGGGTGCCCTTGACGACCGTCGAGACGATCACCCAGGACTTCACCGGGACGCCCAGCTGGTCCAGGGCGGCGACCTTGGCGCTCTCCTGGGACTGGCTGAACTCCTCGGCGTTCTCCTGGGTCGACTGCTGCTCCGTCTTGCCGTCCGGGTACAGCGTGTCGTGCGGGACGATCTTGTCGTCGTGGGCGAGCCAGCCGTACACGGCTTCGATGAGGTTCATGTTGTAGTCGGCGCTGGTGACGCGGACCGTCGTCATGTTCAGGTGACCGGTCGCCGCGTAGGTCTTGCGCCCGGTGATCTGCAGCACCGGCTCGCCGTCGTGGTCCCCGAGCGTGTTCACCGTCGGGCCCGGCGACATCTCCGAATACGGGACGTTGATGAGGACTCCCGCGCACAGGAGCGCGATCAGCATCAGGGTGGAGGCGAGCATCGTCGCGGTGCGGCGTGGCATGGCACGACAGTACGGGACGCGTCTGTCAGCGCACCGTCAGGGCCGCCTTCCGATCATGTGCCGGAGTGGGACTTCTCCATGGCCTCGCGGAAGCGGGCGTAGCCGTCCAGTTCCGGGCCGTCGCTGCGCATCTTGCGGGTCCGGTTGGCCCAACTGCCCCACAGACCGGCACCTATCGCAGCCACCAGCGGAATCAACAACCAGGCGAGTGCCGCCATGCCGACCTCCCAACCCCGGATGAGTGACCTCAACTGACTGATCAGCAGATTAGCCAGCCCACTGACAACGCTCGTGCCCGGGGGGCGGTTACGCAACCGGAGGGCGGGTGAGAAGTACATGAGTGCGCATCAGCAGGCGCCGACCCACTCCTCGGTGCCGTCGGAGAACTTCTGGTGCTTCCAGATCGGCACCTCGTGCTTGAGGTCGTCGATCAGCTTCCGGCACGCCTCGAAGGCCTCACCCCGGTGCGGACACGACACGCCGACGACGACCGCGAGGTCCCCGATGCCGAGATCCCCCACACGGTGGACGGCGGCCAGCGCCCGCACCGGATACTCCGCGACGACCTTCTCGGCGATGCGCCGCATCTCGGCCTCGGCACTGGGGTGGCAGGAGTACCCCAGGGCGTCGACATCGGCACCGCTGTCGTGATTGCGCACGGTCCCTACGAAGAGGGCCATCCCACCGGCGGCATCGTCCCCCACGGCCTTGAAGACCTCGTCCACGGAGAGCGGCGTCTCCCGGATCCCGATCAGCTTGATGGGATCCTGCGCGGCCTGCTCACCGGGATGGTCGATCGTGGGTGCCATGCCTCCATCGTGCCCCACCCCGCCGACAGCGAGGAATAGCACTTTCACCAAGCACGCGCGTGTGGGGACTTGGAGCCTTCTACAGGAGGGTGATCGGTGGTTCCGGAGCGGGTCAGATCCGCCGCCGGGCCTTCCGCGCCCGCCGTACGACCGCCGCCGCGCCCAGCAGCGCGACCGTCGCGCCCGCGGCACCCGCCGCCGTCGCGTCCTTGCGGCCGAGCCGTCGCCCGACGACCGTGTGCCGCCCGGAGACCTCCTCCAGGAGCTCCGCGAGCACTTCCTCGTTGGTCCACTGCGGCCGCCAGCCCGCGTCGTGCAGCCGGCTCCCGCTCACCACCCAGGGGTACATCGTGTACGCCAGGTCGCCGGCCGGGGACGGGGTGAGCCCGATCCGGTGCAGCCGGGCCGCCGCGCCGAGCGCGACCGCGGACGGCAGCTCCATACGGCGGATGCCGCTGAGCTCCTCGACCTCCTCCTGCTCCAGCCACCCGTCGCAGCCGACGGCCAGCTCCCCCTCGACCTTCTCCAGGACGGCGTACTCCAGGGCACTGCACAGGTCCTCGACATGGCAGAACTGCCAGGCGGGCCGCGACCCGGCCACCACCAGCAGCCGGGGCGACTCGAAGTACCTGGTCAGCGCGGTGTCGGTGCCTCCGACGAGCACTCCGGGGCGTACGACGGTCACATTGAGCCCGGGATGCGCCCTGGGCGCGCGTCGCGCGAGCCGCTCGACCTCCAGGAGGTCGCCGACACCGGTGGCCTCCGCGGTGGCGCGCAGTTCGGCGTCCTCCGAGAGCGGCAGTTCGTTGTCGGGCAGCGCTCCGTAGACCATCGCCGAGGTGCACAGCACGACCCGGTGGACACCGGCGGCCGCGGCGGCGGTCAGCACGGTCTGCGTCCCCCGCACGTTGTACGCCGAACGGGCGGCCGGGTCCGTCTCCAGGTCGAGATCGAGCGCCAGATGGACGACGACGTCCGCGCCGCGCAGCTTCTCCGCGATGGCCGGATCCCGTACGTCGAGGATGTGCCACTGCGCCGCGGCGCACTCGCCGCGCCGCTCGTCGATGGCGATGACCTGCTTGATCTCCTCGGAGGCGGCGAGCCGCTCGGTCAGCAGCGCCCCGACCCCGGACGCGGCGCCGGTGACCGCGACGACGGGCCCGCGCACGGCGGGACTGGTTGAGTGGTTTCGCGCTGCGCGAACCTGCGGATCTGGGGAACTCACCGGGCGTCTCCAGCGGTTGTCTTCAGTACGGATGCGCGTGACGCGTCCGGACCAGGTGGCATCCATCCTGCCGCAGGCCGGGTCTCGGCGAAGCACCGAGGCCCGATCGGCCCGCGGTGTCTACGCTGGGTGGTGTTGAAGGGCAGTCGTGCCGTCGGAGAGAACCGGCGGCCTTAACAGCCGAGGAATCCCGTGAGTGACACCCCATTCGGATTCGGCCTTCCGCCGGAGGAGCCGGACGACGGCGACGAGGGCAAGAAGAAGGACCAGGAGAGCGGTGGTGGTCAGGGGCCGGCCAACCCGTTCGGTTTTGGCGGGCTGCCCGGTGCCGGGGGCTTTGGCGGCCCCGGTGCGGACAATCCGCTCGCAGCCATGTTCGGCTCCCTGAACCCCACCGACCTGGGCGCCGCGTTCCAGCAGCTGGGCCAGATGCTCTCGTACGAGGGCGGCCCGGTGAACTGGGACATGGCCAAGCAGATCGCCCGCCAGACGGTCTCCCAGGGCACGCAGGACGGCACGAAGGACGCGAGTATCGGTCCCGCCGACCGCACCGCGGTCGAGGAGGCCGTGCGCCTCGCCGACCTGTGGCTGGACGACGCGACCTCGCTGCCGTCGGGCGCCGGCACCGCCGTGGCGTGGTCCCGCGCGGAGTGGGTCGAGGCGACCCTGCCCGCGTGGAAGGAGCTCGTGGACCCGGTCGCCGAGCGCGTCGGCGCGGCCATGGGTGACGTCCTGCCGGAGGAGATGCAGGCCATGGCGGGCCCGCTGATCGGCATGATGCGCTCGATGGGCGGCGCCATGTTCGGCACGCAGATCGGGCAGGCCGTGGGCACGCTCGCGGGCGAGGTCGTCGGCTCGACCGACATCGGTCTGCCGCTCGGCCCGATCGGCAAGGCTGCGCTGCTGCCGCTGAACATCGAGGCGTTCGGCAAGGACCTGGGCATCTCCCAGGAGGAGGTGCGGCTCTACCTCGCCCTGCGCGAGGCGGCCCACCAGCGCCTGTTCGCGCACGTGCCGTGGCTGCGCTCGCACCTGTACGGCGCGGTCGACGGGTACGCGCGCGGGATCAAGGTCGACACCGCCAAGCTGGAGGACGTGGTCGGCCAGTTCGACCCGCAGAACCCGGAGCAGCTGCAGGACGCCCTCCAGCAGGGCATGTTCCAGCCGGAGGACACCCCGGAGCAGAAGGCCGCGCTGGCCCGTCTGGAGACGGCTCTGGCGCTCGTCGAGGGCTGGGTGGACGCGGTGGTCCACGCGGCCGCGAAGCCGCGTCTGACGTCGGCCGACGCGCTCCGCGAGACCCTGCGGCGCCGTCGCGCGACGGGTGGTCCCGCCGAGCAGACGTTCGCCACGCTGATCGGCCTGGAGCTGCGCCCGCGCCGGCTGCGCGATGCCTCTCGCCTGTGGGCCTCGCTCACGGACGCGCGCGGTGTCGACGGCCGGGACGGCCTGTGGGCCCACCCGGACATGCTGCCGACGGCCTCCGACCTGGACGACCCGGACGGCTTCGTGCACCGCGAGCAGCTGGACTTCTCCGAGCTGGACAAGATGCTCGGCGAGGCGGCGAACGGCACCGCGGAGAAGCCGAACCTGACGAAGGACGAGGACTCCAAGGACGACGACACCGAGTGAGCCTGTACGACGACGCGGTCCTCGTACTGAAGAGCTACGAGGACCAGACGGACCTGCGCCAGACCTACCTGGACCACCTGGCCGCCCACCCGGACGGCATGTGGAAGTCCTGCCACGCCGGTCATGTGACGGCGAGCGCCCTGGTGATCGACCCGGAGCACGGCAGGGTCCTGCTGACCCTGCACAAGAAGCTGCGGATGTGGCTCCAGATGGGCGGCCACTGCGAGCCGGAGGACACCTCCCTGGAGACGGCGGCCCTGCGCGAGGCCACGGAGGAGTCCGGCATCACCGGACTGAACCTGCTCCCGGGCGGCCCGGTCCGCCTGGACCGGCACCCGATCCCCCCGCCGTGCCACTGCCACTACGACGTCCAGTACGCGGTGCTGGCACCCCCCGGCGCCGTCCAGGAGATCAGCGACGAGTCCCTCGACCTGCGCTGGTTCCCCTACGCCGAGGTGCCGTCCGTAGCGGACGAGTCGGTCCTACGGCTGCTGGAGGCGACGCGCGCCAGGCTCTGAGCCGGGTGTGGCAAGCGCTGAACGTGTAAGGGGCGCCCGCGATTGCGGGCGCCCCTTACGTTGGTTTTCCGGACGCTCAGCTCCAGACGTTGCCCTGGTTCTGTGCGTGCGCGCCGTGCTGGCCCATGCCGAACTGGGCGGCGACGCCCTGGCCGATCGCGGCGTTCTGCGGCGGGAGCAGTTCGCTGGGCTGGACGAGCGCGTAACCGCTGCCCATGAAGCTCAGCTCCCAGCCCTCACCGGTGTTGCCGCGGCGCCGCCACACCCCGGAGGAGTGCGTCTGGGCCTGCATCTGGACACGCAGTCCCGTGGACCAGGCGACGATCGCGTCGGCGTCGCAGTTGACGTACTTGTCGGGCGTGACCTGCATCATCAGCGGCGCGCCCGAGGTCATCAGGGCGACCTTGCCGCGGCCGGTGATGTTGAGCTGGTACTTCCCGGAGCCGGAGATGCCGTACAGGCTGTCCACGGCGATGACCTCGTGGTGCAGCGAGGAGTCCATCGCGAGGACGTAGCTGCTGTCGACGGTCAGGCCGTCCTGCTCCACATCCACTACGTGGATGTGCTGGGCGAGGTTGGCGAGGAAGACCGTGCCCTGCCCGTGGCAGCGCATCAGGCTGAGGCCCTCGCCGGTGAAGGCACGCGCGCGTCCCTGCTGGTTGTTCTGGTACTCGGCGTCGAACTCGACGAGCCCCTGGTAGGCGACCATCGTGCCCTTGCGGGCGAGGATGTCGTCGTGGCCCTCCAGGACGACGCGCAGCATCTGCTTGTTCTGCAGGCTGTAGCGGTCCTGGGACTGCGAGTCGTTGAACGCGAAAAGCGGGCTCTGCATGGTGTCGTGTCCCCCCTCAGCCCCGGAACCGGAGACGGTCGGTGCTGTCCTCGCTGGGCTGGACGACGACGATGCCCGTCCCGGAGAAGGCCATCTGGTAGGCCTCACCGCTGCCGCGGCCGATCAGCGACTGCGCCTTGAAACTGCGCTTGCCCTTCACCTTGAGGTTCGGGGACCAGGCGACGAGCGCGTCCGGGTCGACGTACGTCTCGTCCTCGCCACCACCGCAGTCGACGACGATCGGCTTGCCGCGGGAGGTCAGCGCGACCCAGCCCTGGCCGGTGATCTTGGTGTTCCACAGACCCTGTCCGGCGAACTTCGCCAGCCCCTTGACCCGCTCCACGCCCCAGGTGAGGTGGGAGTCGAAGGCGAGCAGGTTGGTGGCGTTGACGGAGATTCCGTCGCCGTTGAGGTTGATCACGACGACGTCCGCGCCGTAGTCGGCGAGGTAGAGCAGTCCGTCCCCGGAGCACTTCATCAGGGGCGCGCCCTCGCCGGTCATCCAGTCGCGCGCGATCTGGCGCACGGCCGGCGGGTTGGGCTCGTACTGGATGAAGCCTTCGTAGGCGATCATCGAGCCCACGCGCGCGAAGAGGTCGCTTCCGGTCTGCATGGCGACCTTCAGCATGTTGTTGCCGTGGTTCTCCATGCGGGCGGAGACGGGTGCGGGGGCATAGCCCGCGAGCGGCTGGTTCATGACGGGCTCCCTCAGACCTCGTACGGCTGGACGACGATGAAGTTCCCGGGGGCGGCCCGGAACTGCAGGTTGACGCTCTCGCCCGTGTCGCCCGGGTACGCGTTACGGCGCATCCGGACCTGGCTGGAGACGATCACCTGGGCTGCCGCGGACCAGGCGACGACCGCGTTGCAGTCGGCGAACGTGGTCGGCGTGACCGGCAGCACGACGGGCGAGCCGTGGGTCTTCACGACGATGGTGCCGGTCCCCTGGAACTGCATCGTGAACAGCGCGCCCCCGGGGATGCCGTGTCCCTCGATGCGCCGGACTTCGTACTGAAGGCTCTCGTCGAAGGCAAGAACGTTCTCGGCGGAGACGCAGATCGCGTCCCCCTGGAGCTCGACGGGGTGCAGGTGGGTGGAGTTCTCGGCGAGGAACACCTGGCCCTGGCCCGTGCAGCGCATCAGCTGCATCTCCTGGCCGGTCGCGTTGCCGACGATCCGGCCGGCGAACCCGGCGCCCTTGTAGCCGAAGTCGACCTTGCCCTGGTAGAGCACCATGCTGCCCTGACGGGCGAGCACGGGCTGGCCGCCGATGCCGAGGTCGACGCGGACGAGCTTCTTGTTCTGCTGCGTCCAGCGCTGCCCGGTGGGCGTCTCCTTGAACTTCTCCAGCGCGGCCGACACACCGGCGCCCTGAGGAGCACCCTGGGGCACTCCGTAGCCGGCCGCTTGCCCCGGGACCTGCCCGAACGCGGGCGGCTGCTGCCCGTAGCCGGGAGGCGCGGGCGGCTGGCCGTAGCCAGGGGGCGGAGTCGGCTGACCGTAGCCGGGCGGCGGGCCCGGCGCGGGCGGAGCCTGGGGCTGCGCGTAACCGGGCGGCGGAGGCGGGCTCTGGCCGGGGGCCTGCTGTCCGTACGGCGCCTGCGGCTGGCCGTAGGGCGCGGGCACGGGACCCGGGGGCGGCACCGTGCCCGCCCCGGGCGGGGTCAAGGGCGCGATGATGGTCGGCGCGGCGTGCACGGAGGGCGCGGGCGCCGGCGGGGGCGCGTACCCCTGCGCGACGGGCTGGGGGGCCGGAGCGGGTGCCGCGGGAGCGCCGAACGCGGGCGGGGCGAAGCCGGGGGCGGCACCGGACTGCGGCGGCGCGGGCTGCGCCTGCTGCGGCTCGGGCGCCTCCTCCTCCGCGACCTCGCCGCCGAAGTTCTTCAGCAGCGCGTCGAGGCCACCGTCGAAGCCCTGGCCGACGGCCGCGAACCGCCAGACGTCCTTCAGGTAGAAGTCACCCAGCATCACGGCCCGCTCGGTGGTGAACTCCGACCCGTTGAACGAGTAGCGCGCCACCTCCTCGCCGCCCGCGACGATCCGGACGTACCCAGGGGCGATCTGCGACATCTGCCCGGCGCCGTCGAGCGTCGCCGTGAACGCCAGTTTGTGGATCTGCGGCGGGATCTTGTCGAGCGTGACCCGGAAGGACTCCGAGTCGCCCGCCTGGGCACCCAGGAGCTGGATGGACTCCTCGGGGGACTTCGGCTGGTTGAAGAACACGAAGTACCGGTCGTCCGAGAGCCGCTCCTCGGCGTCGAGACCGAAGCAGCTGATGTCGAACGTCAACCCGGGGCCGGTGATCTGCACGCCTACGTACAGATCCGTGCCCGCGGTGAGGTCACTGATCTTGGCCTTGTGGCCGCGTTGGAATTCCCTGGCCATGCGTAACGACCGTCCCCCATCCCGATGCAAGTGCGTCGCGTCAGGCTAACGGCAATCTCTGACACCGGAGTAAGTCGGTACAGACCCGGTACACAATCCCCCACAAGGGGGCCTCACTCGTCGCGGGCGCCCGGCGGATGGGGCAGCCGCTCGGCCGCGACCACGCCTTCGAGATAGCCCTTGGCCCGCTCGGTGCGCGGATACGCCTCCAGGAGCCGCCAGAACCGCGGCCCGTGTCCGGGCACCAGGAGGTGCGCCAGCTCGTGCAGCAGCACGTAGTCGACGACGTACTCGGGCATGCCCTGCAGCCGGTGGGAGAGGCGGATGCTGCCCTCGGACGGCGTGCAGGAGCCCCAGCGCGTGTTCTGGTTGGTGACCCAGCGCACGGAGGTGGGCCGGGCACGGCCGTCGAAGTACTGGGCCGACAGTCGCTCGGCACGCTCGGACAACTCCGCGTCACCGAGCACGCGTTTGCTTTCCTGGGCGGCCAGCTTGTCGAGCATGACGGTGACCCAGCGCTTCTCCTCCGCCTCGGACATGCGGGCGGGGATGAGCACGACGGTGCGATCGCCCTCGCGGTACGCGGAGACCGTCCTGCGCCGACGCGCACTCCTGCGGACCTCGATCGCGCTCGCCCCCGAGCCGCTTGGCGGCTGGCTCGTCGTACTGCGCTGTGGTTTTCCGGCGCTGTGCAGTGGGTCGGCGGGCACGGCACGACGTTACCCTCTGCACACGCGGGAAGTCCCGACTCCGGGGCGGTTTCGGTATCGATCCGCCACCAAGCGTTTGATTCGTACGACGAATCCCACAGCCTGTGGACAACTTTCTGCACCCGACGCCCGGGCCGGGCAGGCTGGCATCGCAGGCGGAGCACCGACCGGTTCCGCCGGCACACGGGACGCACTTCCTAGGGCTACGGGGGCCTGTCATGCATCCGATGGTGAAGCCCGCGCTGCGGCGCGGCTGGCGGGATCTCAACACCGTGCAGTTCGGGATGACACCGGCGCACGCCATGACGCTGGGCCCCATGGACGCGGCGACGGGCAGTTTCCTGGACCTGCTCAACGGCACGCGCGGACTGCCCCTCCTGCGCGAGGAGGGACACCGGATGGATCTGCCCGAGGGCCATGTGGACCAGCTGGTGGAAGGACTGGCGCAGGCCGGTCTGCTCGACGACGCGCGAGGCGGCGGGCCGGCCGCAGACGCCCTCCGTACGAAGAAGGACGTCCTCGACCGCCTGCGCCCGGACCTCGCGTCGCTCTCCCTGATCACCGGCGAGCCGGGCGAGTCGATGGGCCGTCTGGCGGCGCGTCGCGAACTGCGGGTGCAGGTGAGAGGCGCGGGCCGGGTGGGCGCGGTGCTGGCCGCGCTGTTGTCGGGCGCGGGGGTCGGCGAGATCGACGTACGCGACGGCGGTCACACCGAGCCATGGGACGTCGCGCCGGGCGGGCTGCCCGCCGAGGCGGTCGGCGAGCGCCGTGACGAGGCGGCGCGCCGCGCGGTACGCCGGGCGGCACCGGGCCGCCCGCCGCGCAGGACCTCGCAGGCCACGGCGGAGGAGGGCGACCCCGGTTTCTCCCTGGTGATCCTCGCCCCGCGCGACGACGTCGCCGTGCACGCGCCCGACCCGGCCGACGCCACCGGCTTGATCGTCTCGGGGACCCCGCATCTGTACGCCGGTGTCGTGGAGGGCACGGGAGTCGTGGGCCCGCTGGTCCTGCCCGGCGAGACGTCCTGCGCGGGCTGCCTGCACCACGCGCGCACCGACCGGGATCCGACCTGGCCGCGGCTGGTCGCGCAGTGGCGCTCCGGCAGGCAGCCGCAGGTGCGGCCCTGCGATCTGACGCTGGCCACGACCGTCGCCGGGCTGGCGGCCGCGCACGCGCTGGCCTTCCTGGACGGGCTGTCGCCGTCGAGCGCGGGCGCGCGGTGGGAGGTCTCGCTGCCCGGTCTGCACTGGCACGCGCGGCCGGTCTGGGCGCATTCCGCCTGCCCGTGCGGAGCCGCGGAGAAGGGTGCGAAGAAAGGTAAGGAGGGACACACCTCTACGGACGAGGATCGACACGCGACAATGGCAGAGGACCGGCCGTCGAGGGATGTGCGCCGTAAGGCAGACTCGGCCCGGCCGGCCGGGACTTGGAGGGCGCATGTCTGATCTTCCCCGCAAGGCGGTCACCCGCACCGCCAAGCTCGCCGCGCTCCCGCTCGGCTTCGCCGGGAGAGCGACGTGGGGGCTCGGGAAACGGATCGTGGGCGAGTCCGCGGAGATCGTCGGCCGCGAGCTGCAACAGCGCACGGCGGAGCAGCTGTTCAAGGTGCTCGGCGAGCTCAAGGGCGGTGCGATGAAGTTCGGGCAGGCGCTGTCCGTCTTCGAGTCGGCGCTGCCCGAGGAGGTCGCCGGTCCCTACCGTGCCGCCCTGACCAAGCTCCAGGAGGCGGCGCCGCCGATGCCGACACGCACCGTGCACGGTGTGCTGACTGAGCGGCTCGGCGAGGACTGGCGCGAGCTGTTCCTGGAGTTCGAGGACAAGCCCTCGGCCGCCGCGTCGATCGGCCAGGTGCACCGGGCGGTGTGGCACGACGGCCGCGAGGTCGCGGTCAAGGTGCAATACCCGGGCGCCGGTGAGGCCCTCCTGTCCGACCTTACCCAACTGAGCCGTTTCGCCCGCCTGTTGGGCCCGCTCATCCCCGGGATGGACATCAAGCCCCTCATCGCCGAGCTCCGCGACCGGGTCTCCGAGGAGCTGGACTACGGCCTGGAGGCGCAGGCCCAGCAGGTGCACGCGGAGGAGTTCGAGGGCGACCCGGATGTCATGGTGCCCGCCGTGGTCCACCAGTGTGACCAGGTCCTGGTCACCGAGTGGATCGACGGGATTCCGCTGTCGGAGGTGATCGCCGACGGCACCCAGGAGCAGCGCGACCGGGCAGGCCAGCTCCTGGCCCGCTTCCTCTTCTCCGGCCCGGCCCGCACGGGCCTCCTCCACGCGGACCCGCATCCGGGCAACTTCCGTCTGCTGCCCGCCGACCCGGACGGCAAGGGCGACTGGCGACTGGGTGTCCTGGACTTCGGCACGGTCGACCGCCTCCCGGGTGGCCTGCCGACGCCGATCGGTGACTCCCTGCGCATGACGCTCGACGGCGACGCCGAGGCGGTCTACGAGCTGCTGCGCACGGAGGGCTTCGTCAAGGACTCGATAGAGCTGGACCCCGACGCCGTCCTCGACTACCTCGTGCCGATCATCGAGCCGGCGCAGGTCGACGCGTTCACCTTCAGCCGCAGCTGGATGCGCAGCCAGGCGGCCCGCATCGCCGACCCCCGCTCCCCCGCCCACCAGTTGGGCAAGCAGCTCAACCTGCCCCCGGCGTACCTCCTGATACACCGGGTGACATTGAGCACAATCGGCGTCCTGTGTCAGTTGGGCGCGACGGTGCGGCTGCGCGAGGAGCTGGAGGAGTGGCTGCCGGGGTTCGTGCCGGAGGACCCGGACGAGTACGAGGAGTTCCTGGACGAGGAGGACCCCGCGGCGGAGGCGTGAGCCGAGCCGCGGACGGCGCGAATCGGGTCGGTGGTAGGGCGAGTACGACCTACCACCAGGCCGAGTCCAGCCGTCCCTCGATCGCCCTGAGGTTCTCCCTGGCGCAGGTGTCGCAGAAGTAGTGCCTGGTTCCGTGCTCCACGGAGCAGGTCCAGGTGGGCTGTGGGCCTTCGGACCGGGTGCCGCAGCGGGCGCACACGAGGGGCCGGGGCTCCGTGGTGGAGGCGCCGGTGTCACTGCCTCCGGGAAGACTCGTCACGCGGCGACGATAACGCCGCGGCCGTGGATCGGCGGGCAGAACGCACCGCGGGGCCGGTCCGTTCGGACGGACCGGCCCCGCGGGGGAGCTTTCGCCTCCCGGGATCGGGAGGCCACCGCTTCAGGTGTGATCGATTACTGCATGACGGCCATGGCGAGCGCACGGCGGGCGCGCATCGAAGCGCGCTCGGCCCTGCGCTGCATCCGGCGGGCGGTCACCAGGCGCATGGCCCGGCGTTCCCGCTCGGCCTCGTGCAGGCGCTCGTGCATATGCGCACGGGCCAGGGCTTCTGGGATGAGTTGCATCTCTCGGGTCCTGTTCTGGCGCGACTCGGTCGCACCCGGGGTGGTGAAGTCTGGGATCGCGGAGCCCACGGGCTCGCTGGGAGTGGACGGCTTCATCGGGGCCTGCTTCTTGGGGTCGTGCGTGAGGGGGCGGTCGATCGTTCCGAGGGTGATGTTCATGCCGTGACCGGGTTCTTGCGCGGACGGCCACGCGGCCGCTTGCGGGCCACGACGACACCCTGGACGAAGAGCTCGCCACCCCAGACGCCCCAGGGCTCACGCCGCTCCTTGGCGCCGGCGAGGCAGGCCTCGATCAGCGGGCAGGTGCGGCAGAGGGACTTGGCGTACTCGACATCGGCCGGCGACTCGGCGAAGAAGACCTCCGGGTCGTAGGAACGGCAGGGGACGGGCACGCCCAGGTTCTCGATGGCGTCGTCGAGCGCGGTGAGCGTAGTGAGCGGAGTCAAGGTGGAGTCCTCCGTGAGGCCGGGCGGGGGGATCGTTTCGGAAGGCGGTACGGACGGGGCGTGCGCTTCGAGTTGCACGGTTGTTCTTCCTCGTCTGGTCGGTCCGGCCCTGTTGGGCCGGTTGTCGGCTTGGTACCGGGTTCTTTTCTTGTCCCGAGGCCCCTTCGCTCCGTCGTCCCCGTTCGGGGAAAACAGAAGGGCCGCGGATCCCGGATGGGGTTCCGCGGCCCTGAAGGCGCCGGCCTGATCGAATCAGGCTGGATCACTCCAGGGTTCTGGCCCACGGAAGGCCCACATCTGGTGGTGCTGCGTCGTCTGCTTCCGGCTTCCGGCACCGGGTGCAAAGGCATAGGCCTGCGCCTGTGCCCCTACTGCTTCCAGTGCCTTGGTCGGTCGCTCATTGCGCTCACGGATGGGAAGAACCGCGAGAGACACGGCGGACGCCGGACGGGCGGCAGAGATGCCGGACAGACCGGTGCCCAGGTTCGAAACGCCGAGGATGCACAGGGAGACGACCGAGGGATCGGTCATTTTCACGGTGCTGGCGTAGCTGGTGTTGATGCTGATCACTGGAATCGCCTCCTCTCGGCGTCTCGGGGGACCGGGGGTGAGACCGGTCCTTCGGATATGCAAGTACAGCACGGAATCAGGGCCTTCGAGAAGGCCCCCTGTTCCCGTGTCTAAGAACCTATGGGGATTGCTGGGGCATGCGCAAACTATTTTCTCGACGAGTTTGAATCAGTCCTCCGCGACGCCCTCCGCAGGCTCCTGACCGCCGCAGATGGCCAGGACGTCGGCCCCGTAGCGGTTGAGCTTGCGGACGCCGACGCCGGGGATCCGCGCGAGTTCGCCGTCGTCGTCGGGGACGGTCTCGGCGATCGCCATCAGCGTCTTGTCGGTGAAGACGCAGAAGGCGGGCTGGCCGCTGCGCTGCGCCTGGACCTCCCGCCACTCGCGCAACCGCTCGTAGAGGCCCTCGTCCATGTCGGAGGGGCAGTCCTCGCAGCGCATCAGCTTCATCTCGCCGGCCTCGGTGAGCGTGCGGCCGCAGACCCGGCAGCGGGCCACCGTGCGCTGCGCCCGGCGCGGTACGGCCTTGGGCGCGCCCGTGAAGCCGCGCTCGATGCTTCCGGGGGCGACGGTGCCGGGTCTGCCCGCGACGCCGGTCGAGCCGGGGCGCAGGCCGTCCAGGAAGCGGCTGGGGCGGCGGTTGGGGCGGCCGCCGGGTGAGCGGGAGAGGGCCCAGGAGACGTGGAGCCGCTCCCTGGCGCGGGTGACTCCGACGTAGAGGAGCCGGCGCTCCTCCTCGATCTGTTCGTCGGTCTTCGCGTAGGTGATGGGCATCATGCCCTCGGCGACACCGACCAGGAAGACGACGTCCCACTCCAGGCCCTTGGCCGAGTGCAGGGAGGCGAGGGTGACGCCCTGGACGGTCGGGGCGTGCTGGGCGTTGGCCCGCTCGTCGAGTTCGGCGACCAGGTCGGCGAGGGTGACTCCGGGTCTGGCCGCGGCGAAGTCCTGGGCCAGGTTGACCAGGGCCGCCAAAGACTCCCAGCGCTCTCTGACGGCGCCGGAGCCGGCCGGGGGCTCCGTGGTCCAGCCCTCGCCGGAGAGGACGGCACGGACCTGGGAGGGCAGGTCGATGACGTCGTCGAGGAGGGAGTCGTTGCCGCCGAAACGGGCCGCGCCGCGCAGGGCGATGCCGGCCTTGCGGACCTCGGGGCGGTCGAAGAACCGCTCGGCGCCGCGCAGTTGGTAGGGGACCCCGGCGTCGGCGAGGGCCTGTTCGTAGGTCTCGGACTGTGAGTTCGTGCGGACCAGGATCGCGATCTCGCTCGCCGGGACGCCCGCGCCCATGAGGTCGCGGATGCGGCGGGCGGCGCCCTCGGCCTCGGCGGGCTCGTCGCTGTACTCGACGTAGACGGGTTCGGGGCCCGCGGTGCGCTGGGAGATCAGCTCCAGCCGGTGGTCGGCGGCCCGGCCGCTGGCCTGGGAGAGCAGGCCGTTGGCGAGGTGGACGACCTGGGGTGTGGAGCGGTAGTCGCGGACCAGCTTGACGACGGTGGCGCCGGGGTGGCGGGTGCGGAAGTCGAGAAGGTGGTCCGGCGTCGCTCCGGTGAACGAGTAGATCGTCTGGCTGGCGTCGCCGACGACGCACAGGCTGTCGCGATCGCCCAGCCACAGCTCCAGGAGGCGCTGTTGGAGCGGGCTGACGTCCTGGTACTCGTCGACGACGAAGTGCTGGTACTGCGAGCGGACCTGCTCGGCGATGTCGTGCCGGTCCTGAAGGACGGCAACGGTGAGCAGCAGGACGTCCTCGAAGTCGATGACCGCGCGGTCGCGCTTGACGTCCTCGTAGGTGGCGTAGAGCTGGGCGATCTCGGCGGGGGCGCGGGGGACGTCGCGGCCCGCCTTTGCCGCCGCGGCCGCGTAGTCGGAGGGAACGGTCTGGGTGACCTTGGACCACTCGATCTCCGCGGTGACGTCCCGCAGTTCGCCGCGGTCGAGGCGGATGCGGCAGGCGGCCGCCGCGTCGGCGACGAGCTGGATCTTGCGGTCGACGAGCCGGGGCATGCTGCCGCCGATCGCTTTCGGCCAGAAGTACTGGAGCTGGCGGAGCGCGGCCGAGTGGAACGTCCGTGCCTGCACTCCGGTGGCTCCGAGCTGGCGCAGCCGGCCGCGCATCTCGCCTGCTGCGCGGTTGGTGAAGGTGACGGCCAGCACGCTGGAGGACTGCAGGACCCCGGCGCGCACTCCGTAGGCGATGCGGTGGGTGATCGCCCGGGTCTTGCCCGTGCCGGCGCCCGCCAGCACGCACACCGGACCGCGCAGGGCGGTGGCCACCTCGCGTTGCTCGGGGTCGAGTCCTTCGAGCACCGCGTCGGCCGAGTCCGGTACCTGCGGGAAGAGGGAGGAGTGCGTTGCTGCTGTCACACGGCCATGCTGCCAGGTCGCCGGAGACCGGTGAGTCGGTTGTCCACAGGGAGGCACCCGCAGTCGTACTAATGCGGCAGGCGTCACGTGCCACGGGATACCCCCGGCGGGAATGGCGGGTGCGTCGCGTACGTTCCCTCCACTGCGAGGACCTATCCCCTGAGCTGTTGAGGAGCGCGAGAGAATGTCGGGCACCGTGACGATGTACAGCACCACCTGGTGCGGTTACTGCCGTCGGCTGAAGAGCCAGATGGACCGCGAGGGCATCGCGTACAACGAGGTCAACATCGAGCTGGACCCGGATTCCGCGGCGTTCGTCGAGAAGGCGAATGGCGGGAATCAGACGGTCCCCACGGTTTTGTTCGAAGACGGTTCGACGCTTACGAACCCTTCGCTGGCCCAGGTCAAGCAGAAGATCGGCGCCTGACCGACGCTCCGCGCGCGGCTCCGCGGAAGGCGGCCCCTGATGTCAGGGGCCGCCTTTTTGTCGTTCTCCTCGTGTCGGTTGTTCTCCTCGTGCTGGTCGTTCTCCTCACGCGACCGGCTTGTCCCACACGGCGACGTAGCGCCACAGGAGCCGTCGCCGGAACCGGGCCCCGGGCAGCAGGCGCCGGACGGCCTCGCGGACCTCTCCCCAGCACATGGCCGAGTCCTCGATCGGCATGCCGACGGGGCCGAGTTTCCCGCCGTGTCGTCGGGCCAGGAACCGGCTCACGGGCAGCCCGCAACCGCTGATCACCCAGTCCGGGAGCGTCTTGTTGTACGCCAGGCCGACGATCACCAGTCGGCCGCCGGGAGCCGTCAGGCGCACGAGGCGTCCGACGGCGTCCTCGAACTCCGTGTGGTGGACGACGGCGACCGCGCTGACGAAGTCGTACGTGCCTTCGTCGAGTGAGTCGGGTGAGTCGGGCGAGGGGCCGTCTAGGTAGTCCGCCTCCACGAAGGTGACGTTCTCCGGCACGTCCGCGCGGGCGAGCCGGATCATCTGCGGCGAGCGGTCCACGCCCGTCACGGAGCCGGCCCTGCTCGCCAGCTTGCGGGCCAGCAGGCCGTCCCCGCAGCCGACGTCCAGGGCGGCGCGGCAGCCGTCGGGCACGGCGTCCACCACCACGGGGTGGTAGTGGACGTTGTGGTTCCAGTACGGGTCGGCCATCCGCACCCCACTCATCCGCGCCCCGTCGTCCGGCCTCCTGGGCCCCTCAGACGAAGGTCCGCGTCGGCAGCGGCTTGCCGTACCAGAGCTCGATCAGACGGGCCGCGATCGAGATGCCGTACGGCGGCAGCACCTCTTCGGACTCGAAGGCCGCGCGCAGTTCCTCGCGGGAGAACCAGCGGGCCTCGTGGATCTCGTCGCCGTCGACGTTGATGTCGGTCGAGGTGGCGCGGGCCATGAAGCCCAGCATGAGGCTGGACGGGAAGGGCCAGGGCTGGCTGGCGACGTACTCGACGTGGCCGACGGTGATGCCGGCCTCCTCGAAGACCTCGCGGCGCACCGACTGCTCGATGGACTCGCCGGGCTCCACGAAGCCGGCGAGCGTCGAGAAGCGGCCCTCGGGCCAGTGGACCTGGCGGCCGAGCAGGATGCGGTCCTCCTCGTCGGTGACGGCCATGATCACGGCGGGGTCGGTGCGCGGGTAGTGCTCGGCGCCGCAGGCCGGGCAGCGGCGGATGTGGCCAGCCGCGGCGATCACCGTGCGCTCGCCGCAGCGGGAGCAGAAGCGGTGCAGGCGCTGCCAGTTCTCCAGGGCGACCGCGTGCACCATCAGGCCCACGTCCCGGGGTGACAGCAGCAGGCCGGCCTCGCGCAGGCCCGCGGGCCGCGCCGACTGGTCGATACGGCCGGGCAGGGCGTCCTTCTGGAGGGCGAAGTAGCTGACGCCGTCGTCGTCGGTGCCCAGGAAGTAGCGGTGCGCCTCGGTGAGGGGGGCCTCGAAGGACGGGGTCATGACGAGTTCGGTCTTGCCGTCGGGTGTCTCGTCGATGAGGACCTGGCCGCCGGAGACCACGAAGCAGCGGGTGGTGGGGTGGCTCCATGCCGCGGCGAGCCAGGCCTCGTCGAGCCGGTGGTGGGCGGCTCGGTCGATGCCGCTCGGGGCGGTGAGCGAGATGGGTCGGTCGGCTGTGTGGTCGGTCCAGGTGGTCACGGGTGCTTCCAACTCCCCCGGCAATGCGGATTGTTTCGGCGGGCGGTTCAGCGGGACGTACGGCAGGAGGCGACCGGGTCCGGCGGGGACGGGGTGTGCGGGGCGGTTCTTCCAGTGTGCCTCGCGCGCGTAGCCGTTCCGGATCGCGGGTTCGTCAGGGCGCGCGGCGCCAGGTGTCGGCGAGGTCTCCCCACAGGTGGGCGGTGGTTTCGACGCCCTTCAGGAGGAGGTCCAGTTCGACCTTCTCGTTCGGGGCGTGCCAGCCGTCGGAGGGGACGGAGATGCCCAGGAAGAGAACGGGTGCCGTGAGGACTTCCTGGAGGTCGGCGGCCGGTCCCGAGCCGCCCTCGCGGGTGAAGAGGACGGGTTTCTCGAAGGCGCGGGCCATGGCGCGGACGACCGACTGGAGCGCCGGGTGGTCCAGAGGCGTCAGGCACGGGCGCGTGGCCGCGCTGAACGTGATCTCCTGCCGGATTCCGTCGGGTACTTGCCCGTCGGCCCAGGCTCGGACGGCCTTCTCGATGTGGTCGGGGTCCTGTCCCGCGACCAGCCGGAAGGAGAGCTTCACCATGGCCGAGGACGGGATGATCGTCTTGCTGCCGGGGCCCTGGTAGCCGCCGCCGATGCCGTTGACCTCGGCCGTGGGGCGGGCCCAGATGCGCTCCAGGGTGGTGTGTCCGGCCTCGCCGTGGGTGGCGTGCGACTTGGCGGTGCGCAGCCACTCCTTGTCGTCGAAGGGCAGCTCGGCGAAGAGCTCGCGCTCCTGGTCGGTGAGTTCGACGATGCCGTCGTAGAAGCCGGGGACGGCCACGCGTGCGTGCTCGTCGTGCAGTGCGGCGACGAGGCGGGCGGCGGCGGTCGCCGGGTTGGGCACGGCACCGCCGAAGGAGCCGGAGTGGACGTCCTGGTCGGGGCCGTGCAGCCGGATCTCGCACTCGGCGAGGCCGCGCATACCAGTGCACACCGTGGGGGTGTCCTCGGACCACATGCCGGTGTCGGAGACGATCACGGCGTCGGCGGCGAGCCGGTCGGCGTGCTCCTCGACGAGCGCCCGGAAGTGCGGGGAGCCGGACTCCTCCTCGCCCTCGATCAGGAGCTTCAGGTGGACGGCGGGGGCGGTGCGGCCGGTGGCGGCGAGGTGGGCGCGGACGCCGAGTGTGTGGAAGAACACCTGGCCTTTGTCGTCGGCCGCCCCGCGCGCGTAGAGGCGGTTCTCCTGGACGACGGGCTCGAAGGGCTCGCTGTCCCAGCCGTCCTCGCGGGCGGCGGGCTGGACGTCGTGATGGCCGTAGACGAGGACCGTGGGTGCCTCGGGGTCGTCGGAGGGCCATTCGGCGAAGACGGCGGGGGCGCCGGGAGTCGGCCAGACCTCGGTGGTCGGGAAGCCGGTCTTCCGGAGTGTGGCGGCGAGCCAGTCCGCGCTGCGCCGGACGTCGGGCGCGTGGTCGGGCTGCGCCGACACGGACGGGATGCGCAGCCACTCGGCGAGGTCGTCGAGGAAGGCTGCGCGGTGCTGCTCGATGTACGTGCGGACCGCGCTGACGGCACTGTCAACGGTGTGGCTCATGGTCACGAGCCTATCGGCCCGCACTGACATCCTCGGTGGGCGGTTCCTCACAGTTTGCTTGCGCGCCCGGCTCCTCCAGCAGCAGCCGCTCCAGCGCGGCCCGGTCCGGGAGGTTGTCCGGCCGTACGACCTCGCCGCCGCGCACGTACAGGAACGCGGCCGTGACCGCCTCCAGGGGCACGCCCTGCCGCTCGGCCCAGGCCACCCGGTAGATCGCGAGCTGGAGCGGGTCGGCGGTGCGGGTGCGGCTGGTCTTCCAGTCGAGGACCTCGTACGTCACCCCGTCGCCGTCGCCCTGTCTGTAGACGGCGTCGATACGACCCCGTACGACGCGGCCGGCGATCGCGAGCTCGAAGGGGGTCTCGACGCGGTAGGGCGTGCGCCGGGCGTACTCGGTGCGTTCGAAGGCTTCCTTGAGGGCTTCCAGGTCGCGTTCGTCGGCGATCTCGGCCTCGCTGCCGGGCAGTTCGTCCGGCTCCAGCATGGGCAGGGTCAGCTCTTCGAAGCGTGACTCCACCCAGGCGTGGAAGCGGGTGCCCCGGCGTGCGGCGGGTTGCGGTGGGCGCGGCAGCGGGCGCGCGAGTTCCTGGGCGAGCGCGTCCGGGTCGGCGGCCAGAAGCATCAACTGGGTGGCCGTGAGGGAGGCCGGCAGGGGGACGTCGGTGACTCCCCGGCGGGCGCGCAGGAGTTCCCCCGTGAGGGCGTCGAGGTCGCGGTCCCAGGAAGCGATGGCGCGGGCCTCCTCGGGGGTGAGGCGGCTCCCGGGCGGTTCCGTGGGGTGCGGGCGCGCGCCCCCTGGCGCACTGGAGTGTTCGGCGGAGTGCGGGGCCGTCGCCTGGTGCGGGACGGTCGGGCGGTCCGTGGTCCAGGCGTCCCAGTCGGCGGGGTCGTCCTCCGGGAGGGCGTTCTCGGCTGCGGCCTCGGTTTCGGCCGCAGTGTCCGGGAGGGACTCCTCATAGGGAGGCTCCCCGAAGGGGGGCTCTTCGTAAGGAGGTTCGTCGTCCTCCGGTGGTGGAGGCCAGTCCGGGTCGTCGTGGGCGTTCGGGTCGTGCGTGGCCGCGGGGTGGCCCTCGTCGTGGGAGGCGAGGTGCTCCAGGTGCTCCAGGACCCTCCTGGCCGCCGTACGGCGGTGGGCCAGCGCGGTGTCGTCCAGGGGCAGCGGCCAGGCCTGGTCGGCGGTGGCCGTGTGCAGGGCGGGGTTCTCCGCGTCGTCCTCGGGCCGGTCCGCCCAGGCCTCGATCTCGCCGTACCCGGCAGCGCAGTGGTCGTGGAGGGCCTGTAGGAAGTCGGAGGGGCCGCGGGGTTTCTTCTGGGTGGGACCCCACCAGTGGCCGGAGCCGAGCAGCAGGGAGCGGGGGCGGGTGAAGGTGACGTAGCCGAGGCGGAGTTCCTCGGTGTGCTGGTGGTCCTTCATGGCCTCGTGGAAGGCCTTCAGGCCCTTGGCATCCCAGGAGGCCACGTCGGGCAAGGTGGCGGTGTCGCCGCGCAGCGTGTGCGGGAGGACCTTGCCCTGGGCGGTCCACTTCTCGCGGCCCTGGCTGCTGGGGAAGGTCCCGGTGACCAGGCCGGGGACAGCCACGACGTCCCATTCCAGGCCCTTGGACTTGTGCGCGGTGAGCACCTTGACGGTGTTCTCGCCGCCCGGCAGCGCGTTGTCGAGGCCCTTCTCGTACTGGGCGGCGGTGCGCAGGAAGCCGAGGAAGGCGAGCAGGGTCGCCTCGCCGTCGCCCGCGGCGAAGGAGGCCGCGACGTCCAGGAAGTTCGACAGGGTCTCGCGGCGGCGGGCGGCCAGGGCGTGCGGGGACGCCGCCAGTTCGACCTCCAGGCCGGTGACGGCGAGGACGCGGTGCAGGACGTCCATCAGGGGGTCGGACAGGGAGCGGCGCAGGTCGCGCAGTTCGGTGGCCAGGTGGGCGAAGCGCACGCGCGCGTCCGGTGAGAAGGGCAGCCCGTCGTCGTCCCCGGTGCGGTCGGCGCCGTAGAGGGGTGTCTCCAGGAACGTGTCGAGGGCGTCGGCGAGCGATATCACCTCGGAGGGGTCGACCCCCTCGACGGCCTCGGCGAGTCGGCGGTCGGGGTCTTCGTCGTCCCCCACGCGCGTGTGCGTCACCAGGAGGCGGGCGCGCCGGCCCAGGAGGGCGAGGTCGCGCGGGCCGATGCGCCAGCGTGGGCCGGTCAGCAGCCGGACCAGGGAGGCGTTGGCGCCGGGGTCCTGGAGGACTTCGCAGACGGCGACGAGGTCGGCGACCTCGGGCAGGTGCAGCAGCCCGGAGAGCCCGACCACCTCGACCGGGATGTCGCGGGCGACGAGGGCACCCTGGATCTCGGCGAAGTCGGTGGCCGTGCGGCACAGGACGGCGATCTCGCCGGGTGCCTTCCCGGTCCGTACGAGGTGGGCGATGGAGTCGGCGAGCCAGCCGATCTCCTCGGTGTGGGTGGGCAGCAGCGCGCAGCGGACCATGCCGTCGCGCTCGGCGCCGGGGGCCGGGCGGAGGGCCTCCACGCCCGCGTGCATGGCGCGCAGGGGTTCCGCGAGGTTGTTGGCGAGGTCGAGGAGGCGGCCGCCGCTGCGGCGGTTCTCGCTGAGCGACTGGCGGGCGGCGAGGCGGCCGTCGGCGTGTGCGAAGTGCTCAGGGAAGTCGTCGAGGTTGGCGACGGACGCGCCGCGCCAGCCGTAGATCGCCTGGCAGGGGTCGCCGACCGCGGTCACCGGGTGGCCCGTGCCGGCGCCGAACAGGCCTGCCAGGAGGATGCGTTGGGCGACCGAGGTGTCCTGGTACTCGTCGAGCAGCACCACCCGGAACTCGTCGCGCAGGATCTCGCCGACTTCTGGGCGGGTGCGGGCCAGGGTCGCGGAGAGGGCGATCTGGTCACCGAAGTCGAGCAGGTCGCGCTCGCGCTTGGCGGTCCGGTAGCGGCTCACCAGCTCGGTGAGTTCACGCCGTGCGGCGGCCGCCTCGGGGACCTTGCGCAGCTCGGCGTTGCTGAGCTTGCGGCCCTCCAGGTCGCGCAGCAGCTCGGCGTCGTACGCGCGCAACTCCTCGGGGCGTACGAGGTGTTCGGACAGCTCGCCGTCGAGGGTGAGGAGGTCGCTGACGAGGTCCGGGAAGGAGCGGGTGAGTGCCGGGTAGGGGCCGGGGGCCTCGCGCAGCACGCGCGCGGCGAGCTGGAAACGGGTGGCGTCGGCGAGCAGGCGGGCTGTTGGTTCGAGGCCGATGCGCAGGCCGTGGTCGGTCAGGAGGCGGCCCGCGAAGGCGTGGTACGTCGAGATCACGGGCTCGCCCGGAGGGTTGTCCGGGTCGATGACGTCGGGATCGGTGACGCCCGCCTTGATGAGCGCCTTGCGGACGCGCTCGGCGAGTTCACCGGCGGCCTTGTTGGTGAAGGTCAGGCCGAGGACCTGCTCGGGGGCGACCTGGCCGGTGCCGACCAGCCACACCACGCGGGCCGCCATCACCGTGGTCTTGCCCGACCCGGCTCCGGCCACGATCACCTGCGGGGCGGGCGGCGCGATGATGCAGGCCGTCTGCTCCGGGGTGAAGGGGATGCCGAGGAGCTCCTTGAGCTGATCGGGATCGGTGATACGGGCGGGCATGTCGGAGAGGCTAGCGGCGGCCACTGACAGTCGAGGACCAATCGCCCTCAGGGGCAGAAGAAGCGCAGGTCAGCACATGTGGTGCGATACGTCACGCGAGTTACTCGACGACGTGTCGTCCCTCGGGCCGCGCGCTGCAAGAGGCCCGGAACGCGCAGTGCGTGCAGTGCTGCCCCGCCGTGGGCGTGAACCGTTCGTCGAGGACCTTGCCCGCTGCCGTGGCCAGCAGCTCACCGGCCCACTCCCCCTCCAGGGGCTCCTGGGCCTGCACCTTGGGCAGGGTCTCGCCGCCGTCCCGTTGCGCGGCGCCCTGGCGCAGCTGGACGAGTTCGGCGCCGCCCGGTTCGGGGCGGACTCCGTCGAAGGCCTCGTCGACGGCACCCTCGCGGACCGCGATCTGATAGACGGCGAGTTGGGGGTGACGCTCCACCTCGCGGGCGGTCGGCGTCTGCTTGCCGGTCTTGAAGTCGACTACGTAGGCACGTCCTTCGCCGTCCGCCTCGACGCGGTCCATGGAGCCGCGGATGCGCACTTCGTAGTCGCCCGCTCCGAGGGTGACGTCGAAGTCGTGCTCGCTGGCGACGGGCGTGCGGCCGGTGCGGACGCCGTTGGAATCGACGTGCCACTTCAGGAAGCGTTCGAGCGCCACGCGCGCGTTGTTCTTCTCCTGCACCGACTTCCAGGGCGCGTCGAAGGCGAGCGCGTTCCACACGGTGTCGAGGCGCTCCATGAGGACGGCGAGATCGGCCGGAGTGCGTCCGGAGGCGACCTCGTCGGCGAGGACATGCACCACGTTCCCGAAGCCCTGGGCGGCGGTCGCGGGCGCGTCGGCCTTCACCTCACGGCCCAGGAACCATTGCAGGGCACAGGTGTTGGCGAGCTGGTCGAGGGCGCTTCCGGAGAGCACGACGGGCTGGTCGCGGTCGCGCAGCGGCACCTTGCTCTCGGTCGGCTCGTACATGCCCCACCAGCGGTACGGGTGCGCGGACGGGACCAGCGCGCGGCCCTCCTCGTCGGCGAGCGCGGCCAGCCGGGCCAGCCGGCGCGCGGCGGCCTCCCTGAGGGTGTCGGACACGCGCGGGTCGACGGTCGTGGCGCGCAGCTCGGCGACCAGTGCGGCGACCGACAGCGGACGGCGCGGGCGGCCGGTGACGTCCTTGGGCTCGACGCCGAGTTCGGTGAGGAAGCGGGACGGCTGGTCGCCGTCGTCCGCGGGTGCCTTCACGGCGGTGACGACGAGTCGCTCACGCGCGCGTGTCGCGGCGACGTAGAACAGGCGGCGTTCCTCGGCGAGCAGGGCCCCCGGGGTGAGTGGTTCGGCGAGTCCGTCGCGGCCGATGCGGTCGGCCTCCAGGAGGGAGCCGCGTCGGCGCAGGTCCGGCCACAGGCCCTCCTGGACGCCGGCCACGACGACCAGGTTCCACTCCAGGCCCTTGGAACGGTGCGCGGTCATCAGGCGTACGGCTTCGGGGCGTACGGCACGCCGCGTGAGCGTGTCGGCGGCGATGTCCTCGGCGTCGATCTCCTCCAGGAAGTTGAGGGCGCCCCGGCCCCCGGTGCGCTCCTCCGCGCGGGCCGCGGTCGCGAACAGCGCGCACACCGCGTCCAGGTCACGGTCCGCGTTGCGCCCGGCCGCGCCGCCTCGCAGTGCGGCCCGCTGCAGGCGCCCGGGCCACGGCGTGCCCTGCCAGAGGTCCCACAGCGCCTCCTCGGCGTTACCGCCGCCCGCCAGTCGCTCCCGTGCCTTGCGCAGCAGCGCGCCCAGGCGCTGGGCTCCACGCGCGTACGTGGGGTCGTGCGCGACCAGCCGCTCCGGCTCGGCCAGCGCCCGCGTGAGCAGCTCGTCCGAGGGCGGCGGCACGGGATTGCCCCCGGCCCGCTCCTCCTCGCGCAGCGCCCGGCCCAGGCGGCGCAGATCAGCGGCGTCCATGGCGGCGAGCGGCGAGGCGAGCAGGGTGAGCGCGGTTTCGATGTCGAGCCAGGAGGGGGCGGCAGGCTCTCCGGAATCGGCTTCCGGCGTAGCCTCTTCGCGCTCGTGCTCCTGCTCGGCTTCCGCCGTGGCCTGCCCGTCGTCGGCTTCCGCCACGGCGTCTTCAACGGCGTCGTCTACGTCGTCGGTCTCCCCAACGGCCGGTACGGCTTCGGTGTCGTCCTCGGGCCGTGCCGAAGCCTCCGCCGTCGCCACCGCCCGCAATGCCGTCAGCAGTGGTGCCACCGACGGTTCGTGGCGCAGGGGCAGGTCGTCGCCGTCGATGTCCAGGGGGACGCCTGCCGCCGTGAGGGCGCGTCGGATCGTGGGGATGGTCCGGGAGCCGGCGCGCACCAGGACGGCCATGTCGCTCCAGGGGACGCCGTCCTCCAGGTGCGCCCTGCGGAGGATGTCGGCGATGTTGTCCAGCTCCGTGCCGGACGTCGGGTACGTGTACACCTCGACGCGCCCGCCGTCCCGTACCGGGGACAACTCGCGGTGGGCGCGCACCTTCTGCGCCGGGAGCCTGGTCAGGGGCATGCGCTGGGTCAGCAGACGGGTGGCGGTCAGCAGGGCGGCGGCGGAGCGGCGGGAGGTCCGGAGCACCTCCACGGGGGCCGGGCTGCCGTCCGCGCGCGGGAAGGCGCTCGGGAAGTCCAGGATGCCGTTCACGTCGGCGCCCCGGAACGTGTAGATCGACTGGTCGGGGTCGCCGAAGGCGACGAGGGTGCGGCCACCACCGGCGAGGGCGTCCAGCAGTCGTACCTGGGCCGGGTCGGTGTCCTGGTACTCGTCGACGAACACGGCGTCGTACTCCGCGGCGAGCCGCTCGGCGACCTCGGGGCGGTGGGCGAGCAGCACCGCGCGGTGGACGAGTTCCGCGTAGTCGAGCACTCCTTGGAGGTCGAGTACGTCGAGGTACTCGGCGAGGAACGCGGCGGCGGCACGCCAGTCGGGGCGCCCGATGCGACGGGCGAAGGCGTCCAGGGCGCCGGGGTCCAGGCCCAGTTCGCGGCTGCGGGCCAGGACCGCGCGGACCTCGTCGGCGAAGCCGCGGGTGGTGAGGCAGGCCCGCAGTTCGTCGGGCCAGCGCACGTGGGCGAGACCGAGCCGCTCCAGGCCGGGCTGACCGGCGAGCAGTTCGCGTACGGCGACGTCCTGTTCGGGGCCGGACAGCAGCCGTAGCGGCTCGACGAACAGGTCGCTGTCCTGGTGGGCGCGGACCAGGGCGTAGCAGAACGAGTGGAAGGTGGTCGCGCGGGGCGCGCGGGCGGCGCCGATGCGCAGGGCCATGCGGTCGCGCAGTTCGACGGCCGCCTTGCGGCTGAACGTCAGCACGAGGATCCGCGCGGGGTCACCTCCCCGGGCGATCCTGGCCGCGACGGACTCCACGAGGGTGGTGGTCTTGCCGGTGCCGGGACCTGCGAGGACGAGCAGCGGACCGGTCTCGTGGTCAACCACAGAGCGCTGTGGCGCGTCCAGACGAGGGGGAACCGGCCGGGTCGGCGGGGTACGCACCAGTCGGTAAGCGCCACGGTTCCCCTGTCGCCCCTGGGGGTGCGACAGGCGCCTGGTGGAGGAAGAGGAGCTCACGTGGTTCGCCGGTCCTGGTGGGTGTGCTGGTTGCCTGACCACCGCGCGTGGAGAGCGGTGACCGCGAGGTGAGGGGGACAGGTGCAGCCGACGCTACGCCGACGGGTCGCGGGGAAGCAGGGCTTCCGCTCGTTCCCCCACGGCTCGCGCGACCCTCGCGTCCCTCGCCCCTCGAACGTACGGCATGCCACGGACGTGCCGGGTTTCCCCCGTACGGGCCACAGGTCGCCCCGTGGCGCGTCCGATGGCGGAAGCTGTCAGGTGTGACCGTCCGCGCGCTCGCCGCCGTCCCATCGCGCCCGTTTCATGTCGACGCGCGGCAGATGACCCTCGGCGGCTCTGCTCGCCTCCTTCAGAGGAGTGCCCTCCGCGCGGTAGGTGTCGAGGGCCTCCAGTTCGTGGCCCGGGAGCAGCACGCCGTCCGCGCGGACGACCCGCCACCACGGAACGGCTCCTCCGTAGAGGGCCATCACGCGGCCGACCTGGCGCGGGCCGCCCTCCTCCAGCCATTCGGCGACGTCTCCGTACGTCATGACGCGCCCGGGCGGAATCCGTTCGGCCACGTCGAGGACGCGCTCCGCGTACTCGGGCAGCGCGTCTCCGTGCTCAGGGCCGGTGTCGTCCGGAAGGCTCTCCTCGCTCATCCGCCCCATCCTGCCGCACCCCACCGACAGTGCGACGCGCTGGCGACTCTGCGTATCCCTCGCCCCGGAGCGGCGCGTGGGGCAGACTGTGCGCCCCCGCATTTGCACCCTGATGCCCCCGTGTGTCGGTGGGGCATGCCACCATCGTGCGGGCGGTGACTGGTGATACGAGATCAAGAAGAGACGATGAAGCAGCAGGGTGTGCACCCCGAAGACGCGGAGGGTACCTCTGACGCTGCGTCGCGCCCGGACACCGCCGACACGACCGGCCATGAGCCCTCGGAGGGTCCCGCCGAGACCCCTGACCCCAGCCCCACGCCCGGCCCCGTGCCCGGTCTCGACGACTGCGGCGACGACCCGCACGTCGAAGAGGTCGAGGGCGACGAACCACTGCTCCCCGCGCGCGTGCACCGCCCTTCCGACCTCATGCGCCTCCTAGTGGGCTTTCTCGCGATCGTCGTACTGCTCGCGATCGCCGCGTTCGCGCACGGCACGACCTCGGGGCTCGAACAGGACATCAACAAGGGCACCGGGCAGGCGCCCGACCTGCTGATCAAGATCGCGGGGCTGGCGTCCAGCATCGCCATCCTGCTGGTGCCGGTCGCCTTCGCGATCGAGCGGCTGATCAAGCGGGACGGGCTGCGCATCGCCGACGGCGTGCTCGCGGCGGTCCTCGCGCACGGAGTGACACTCGCCACGGACCTGTGGGTCGCCAAAGCCGCCCCGGGCTCCATCCAGGAGGCGCTCACCCAGCCCTCCCCCGGCGACATCCACGCCCTCACCGACCCGGTGCACGGCTATCTGGCGCCCGTCATCGCGTACATGACGGCCGTAGGCATGTCCCGGAGGCCGCGCTGGCGCTCCGTGCTGTGGATCGTGCTGCTGCTCGACGCCTTCTCGATGCTGGTCACCGGGTACACGACGCCGTTCTCGATCATCCTGACGGTGCTGATCGGCTGGACCGTCGCCTACGGGACGCTGTACGCGGTGGGCTCGCCGAACGTCCGTCCCACCGGACGGACGCTGATGGCGGGTCTGCGGACGGTCGGCTTCCACCCGGTGGGCGCGGCCCGCGAGGAGGCCGTCGACACGGAGAACGGCGACCGCGGCCGACGGTATTTCGTGACCCTGGAGGACGGTCCACCGCTGGACGTCACCGTGGTCGACCGGGAACAGCAGGCTCAGGGCTTCTTCTACCGCGCGTGGCGCAATCTGACGCTGCGCGGCTTCGCGACCCGCAGCAGCCTCCAGTCACTGCGCCAGGCGCTGGAGCAGGAGGCCCTGCTGGCCTATGCGGCGATCGCGGCCGGGGCCAACGCCCCGAAGCTGATCGCCACCTCGGAGCTCGGCCCCGACGCCGTGATGCTCGTCTACGAGCACACCGGCGGACGCACGCTCGACTCGCTCGCGGACGAGGAGATCACCGACGATCTGCTGCGCCTCACCTGGCACCAGGTGCAGGCGTTGCAGTCGCGGCGCATCGCCCACCGCAGGCTGGCCGGTGACGCGATTCTGGTGGATCGTTCCGGCAAGGTGATCCTCACGGACCTGCGCGGTGGCGAGATCGCGGCCGGTGAGCTGCTGTTGCGCATGGACGTCGCCCAGTTGGTGACGACGGTCGGCCTGCGGGTGGGCGCCGAGCGCGCGGTGGCCTCGGCGGTCGGTGTCCTCGGGCCCGACGCCGTGGCCGACTGTCTGCCGATGCTCCAGCCCATCGCGTTGTCGCGCTCCACGCGCGCGACGCTGAGACGGCTGTCCCGGGAGCGCGCCCAGCGGGAGCGCGACGCGATCATCGAGGCGTCCCGGCAGACCAGGCTGGCCCACGCGGAGGTGACCCCGGAGGGGTCCACTCCCGTACTCGGGAAGCCTGACAAGAAGGCCGACAAGAAGGCCGTACGCGCGGAGCAGCGGGCCGAGAAGCGGGCCATCGACGAGGCGTTGGACGAGGCCCGTGAGGAGGATCTGCTCACCCAGATCCGGCACCAGGTGCTGTTGATCAGGCCGCAGGCGCCTGTTGAACCGGCCCGTCTGGAGCGGGTGCGGCCGCGCACGCTGATCAGTTTCATGGCGGGTGCGATCGGTGCGTACTTCCTGCTGACGCAGCTCACGCATATCGAGTTCGGTCCGCTCGTCGCCAACGCCCAGTGGGGCTGGGTGGCGGCGGCCGTGCTGTTCTCGGCACTGAGCTACTTCGCGGCGGCGATGGCCCTCCTGGGGTTCGTGCCGGAGCGCGTGCCGTTCCTGCGGGCCGTGGCGGCGCAGGTCGCCGGGTCGTTCGTGAAGATCGTGGCCCCGGCCGCGGTCGGCGGTGTCGCCCTGAACACGCGCTTCCTGCAGCGTGCCGGGGTGCGGCCCGGGCTCGCGGTGGCGAGTGTCGGCGCGTCGCAGTTGTTCGGTCTTGGCTGCCACATTCTGATGCTGCTGTCGTTCGGCTACCTGACCGGCACCGAGAAGACGCCGTCCCTGTCGCCGTCCAGGACGGTCATCGCCGGTCTGCTGACGGTGGCGGTGCTCGTGCTCGTGGTGACCTCGGTGCCGTTCCTGCGGAAGTTCCTCGTCACGCGCGTGCGGTCGCTTTTCGCGGGCGTCATCCCGCGCATGCTCGACGTGCTGCAGCGGCCGCAGAAGCTGATCACCGGCATCGGCGGCATGCTCCTGCTGACGGCCTGCTTCGTGATGTGCCTGGACGCGTCGATCCGGGCGTTCGGCGACGACTCGACGTCGCTCAGCCTGGCCAGCGTCGCGGTCGTCTTCCTCGCGGGCAACGCGCTCGGTTCCGCGGCCCCGACCCCGGGCGGTGTGGGCGCCGTCGAGGCGACCCTGACGGTCGGTCTGATCGCCGTGGGCCTCCCCAAGGAGGTCGCCGCTCCGGCGGTGCTGCTGTACCGGCTGCTGACACTGTGGATTCCGGTGCTGCCGGGCTGGCTGTTCTTCAACCACCTGTCCCGCAAGGGCTCCTTGTAGAGCACGCACACGCACGGACGCGTACACACGTGGTGCACGCACGCGTGCGTACCTCGTACGGCCCGCGCCCCGAGCGCACCGCCGCATGCGACCCCAGGATGGGATCATGCCGAACCCCTCCCGGCTGCGTGCCGCTGCCCTGACCGCCACCGTCGTCCTGCTGTCCGCCACGCTGGCGGGCTGCGGCGGCTCCAAGGACGAGGATCCGACGGCCCAGAAGCTGAGCTGGAAGGACTGCCCGGCCCCGTCCGAGTCGGAGGGCGGCGGCGCCGCGCCGTCGCCGCTGCCGAACGGCGACAAGTGGCAGTGCGCCACCATGAAGGCGCCGCTCGACTGGAGCAAGCCCAAGGGCGACACGATCGGGCTCGCCCTGGTCCGGGCGAAGGCCAGCGGCGCCGCGAGCAAGCGGCTCGGCTCGCTCGTCTTCAACTTCGGCGGCCCGGGCGGATCGGGCGTCATCACACTGCCCGCGTTCGGCGAGGACTACGCGACCCTGCGCACCCGCTACGACCTGGTGAGCTTCGACCCACGCGGGGTGGGCCGCAGCGCCGGCGTCGAGTGCGAGAGCGACTCCCAGCTCGACCAGTACTTCCAGCAGGACGCGACCCCGGACGACGCGGCCGAGCGCACCAAGCTCCTGGCCAACACCAAGCAGTTCAACGCGGCCTGCGAGAAGCACTCCAAGAAGATGCTCCCCCAGGTGCGCACCACCGACGCGGCCCGCGACATGGACCTGATGCGCCAGGTCCTCGGCGACGACAAGCTGCACTACTTCGGCATCTCCTACGGCACCGAACTGGGCGGCGTCTACGCTCACTTGTTCCCCAAGCACGTGGGCCGCGCCGTCTTCGACGCGGTCGTCGACCCCACCCAGAACTCCGAACAGGGCTCCCTGGGACAGGCCAAGGGCTTCCAGCTCGCGCTCGACAACTTCGCCGACGACTGCACGTCGAAGACCACGTCCTGCCCGGTCGGCGACACCGCGCAGGACGTCAAGGACCGCATCGCCAAGCTGCTCAAGGACCTCGACAGCAAGCCGATCCCGGGCATCTTCCCCCGCCGGCTGACCCAGACCGCCGCCACGAACGGCATCGCGCAGGCGCTGTACTCGAAGGACTTCTGGGAGTACCTCACCGAGGGGCTCGAACAGGCCTACAGCGGCGACGGCAAGGTGCTCATGGCGCTGTCCGACTCGATGAACGGGCGCAGCGAGAACGGCGAGTACAGCAACATCACCGCCGCGAACGTCGCCATCAACTGCGCCGACGACAAGCCGAGATACACCACCGACTATGTGGAGCAGAAGCTGCCCGAGTTCCGGGCCGCCTCTCCCCTCTTCGGCGACTTCCTGGCCTGGGGCATGGTCACCTGTACCGACTGGGCGGTGCCGGGCGCCGCCGCCCATCCCGACGTGAGTGCGGCCGGTTCGGCGCCGATCCTCGTCGTGGGCAACACCGGTGACCCGGCGACGCCGTACGAGGGCGCGCGGAAGATGGTGGACGCGCTGGGCAAGGGCGTCGCGGTCGAGCTCACGTACAAGGGCCAGGGGCACGGCGCGTACGACAGCAAGAACAAGTGCGTGCAGAGCGCGGTGAACGGCTATCTGCTCAACGGGAAAGTCCCGGCGGCCGGCACCGTCTGCTCCTGAACCCATCCCCGAAATCCGGGAAAAAGTGCAGGTCAAAAGGTTATCCACAGGCTGTCACGGGTTCGGCTCGCGCCGCCTAATATGGCCTGACCGCCATCCGCGGCGTGACGCGGACGGCCTGCGAGGGGGGAATGCACATGGCGCGCTTCGTACGGTGGACGGCCCTGATGGCCGCCGCCGCACTGCTGACGGCCGGCTGTAGCAGCGGCTCGTCCGACGACGGCAAGGACGGCGCGGGCGCGGGGGACGCCAAGCCGTCCACGGCCGACTCGTCCTCTGCTACGTCCGCCGCGGCCGCGCTGCCCGCGTCGCTGACCGCGCAGAAGCTCGACTGGGGACGCTGCAAGGCCACCGCCGACTCGGCCGCGCCGAGCAGTGACTGGCAGTGCGCGACGCTCAAGGTGCCGCTGGACTGGGCGAAGCCGGGCGGCTCCACGATCGGGCTCGCGCTGATCCGCTCCAAGTCGACGGGCGGCGACCGCATCGGCTCGCTGCTGTTCAACTTCGGCGGCCCCGGCGGCTCGGGCGTGGACTACATGCCGGCGTACGCCACCACGGTGTCCGCGCTGCACGAGCGCTACGACCTGGTGAGCTGGGACCCGCGCGGGGTGGCCGCCAGCGAGGGCGTCCGCTGCCGCGGCGACAAGGCGATCCAGGCCTCGGAGGACATCGATGCCACGCCGGACACACCGGCCGAGGAGAAGGCGTACTTCCAGGACGCCACCGCCTTCGGCAAGGGGTGCGAGAAGGCCGCCGGAAAACTGATGTCGCATGTGTCGACGACCGACACGGCCCGCGACATGGATCTGATGCGCCAGGTCCTGGGTGACACGAAGATGCACTACTTCGGCATCTCGTACGGCACCGAACTCGGCGGTGTGTACGCCCACTTGTTCCCGAAGAACGTGGGGCGGCTGATTCTGGACGCGGTCGTCGACCCGAGCGCCGACTCGGTGGGCCACGCGCTGAACCAGACCCGGGGCTTCCAGCGCGCGCTGGACGACTACCTCAAGTCGAGGGACCAGGATCCGGCTCAGGGCTCGAAGAAGATCGCGGCGCTGCTGAAGCGGATCGACGCCAAGCCGCTGGCCACCTCGACCGGACGGAAGCTGACCCAGACGCTCGCACTGACCGGCATCGTCCTCCCGCTGTACAGCAAGCAGAGCTGGCCCACGCTGACCAGCGCCCTGAACTCCGCGGAGGAGGGCGACGGTTCGGAGCTGCTGGCGCTCGCCGACGGCTACAACGACCGTGACAGCGCGGGCCACTACGGCACGACGACCCATTCCCAACGGGTCATATCGTGCTTGGACGACAAGCAGCGGCCGACGCCGGAGCAGACGCAGAAGCTGCTGCCCGAGTTCGAGAAGATCTCCCCCGTGTTCGGCGACTTCCTGGGCTGGGACACGGCCGGGTGGTGCCACGACTGGCCGGTGGCCGGACAGTACGACACCCCGGAGGTCAGCGCGCCCGGTGCGGCGCCGATCTTGGTGGTCGGCAACACCGGGGACCCGGCGACGCCGTACGAGGGTGCCCGCAAGATGGCCGACGAGCTGGGCAAGGGCGTCGGGGTGGAGCTCACCTGGAAGGGCGAGGGACACGGGGCGTACGGGAGTGGGAGCGACTGTGTCGACTCGACGGTGGACGCGTATCTGCTGAAGGGGACGGTGCCCAAGGACGGGAAGGTCTGCGCCTCGTAGCCGGGACGGTCGGGGCGACAGAGGCAACGGGGGCAGCGGAAAGGGGCCCGGCACCTGTGGTGCCGAGCCCCTCCCGGGAAAGCATGTGTCTAGTAGACCGGCTTGTCGGGCTCGATCTGGTTGACCCAGCCGATCACGCCGCCGCCGACGTGGACGGCGTCCGCGAAGCCGGCCGACTTGAGGACGGCGAGGACTTCCGCACTGCGGACACCCGTCTTGCAGTGCAGGACGATCTTCTTGTCCTGCGGGAGCGTCTCCAGGGCGGTGCCCATGAGGAACTCGTTCTTCGGGATCAGCTTGGCGCCGGGGATCGAGACGATCTCGTACTCGTTGATCTCGCGTACGTCGATGATCTCGATGTTCTCGCCGTCGTCGATCCACTCCTTGAGCTGCTTGGGAGTGATCGTCGAGCCGGCGGCCGCCTGCTGGGCCTCCTCGGAGACGACGCCGCAGAAGGCCTCGTAGTCGATGAGCTCGGTGACGGTCGCGTTCGGGCCGCAGACCGCGCAGTTGGGGTCCTTGCGGACCTTGACCTGGCGGTACTGCATCTCCAGGGCGTCGTAGATCATCAGGCGGCCGACGAGCGGGTCGCCGACGCCGGTGAGGACCTTGATCGCCTCGGTGACCTGGATGGAGCCGATGGACGCGCACAGCACGCCCAGGACGCCGCCCTCGGCGCAGGAGGGGACCATGCCGGGGGGCGGGGGCTCCGGGTAGAGGCAGCGGTAGCAGGGGCCGTGCTCGGACCAGAAGACGGAGGCCTGGCCGTCGAAGCGGTAGATCGAGCCCCACACGTACGGCTTGTTCAGCAGCACGGCGGCGTCGTTGACCAGGTAGCGGGTCGCGAAGTTGTCCGTGCCGTCGACGATCAGGTCGTACTGGCTGAAGATGTCCATCACGTTCTCGGCCTCGAGCCGCTCTTCGTGGAGGATCACGTTCACGTACGGGTTGATGCCCAGCACGGAGTCGCGCGCCGACTCGGCCTTGGAGCGGCCGATGTCGGCCTGGCTGTGGATGATCTGGCGCTGCAGGTTCGACTCGTCGACCTCGTCGAACTCCACGATGCCGAGCGTGCCCACGCCCGCCGCGGCCAGGTACATCAGCGCCGGCGAACCCAGACCGCCGGCGCCCACACAGAGCACCTTGGCGTTCTTCAGCCGCTTCTGCCCGTCCATGCCCACGTCGGGGATGATCAGGTGGCGGGAGTACCTGCGGACCTCGTCTACGGTGAGCTCGGCAGCCGGCTCGACCAGGGGTGGCAGCGACACGGGAACTCCGTTGGTCGGTCAATCACTACAGTTGTTCTCCCCATAACACTGCCATGCCCTTCTTCATTCCGAGACACCCGTTCCGATCCGCGAGACGATCTCGTCCCAGTAGCCGGGCATCGTCTCCCAGGGGTCGGTGCGGCCGCCGTGATCGGTGCGGTCGGTGAAGTAGATGGTCGAGGCGCCCTGCCAGCGGGCGATGCGCAGCGCCTCGTCGAGATGGCCGCGCGGGACGCCGTGCACGAAGTGGCAGAAGCGTTCGGGCGGGTGGTCGGCGGTCCACTCCGCGACCTGCGACCAGCGGTAGTCGCTCCAGGGTCCGGAGAACGTCACCAACTGGTCGGCGCACTCGGCGTATCCGGGGTACGGGTGGGTGCCGTGCCCCAGGACGATGTGGGCGCCGTCACGGATCTCGCGGAGCGCGGTGACCGTGCGGCGGGCCTCGGGGAGTGCGGCCCGGTCGGTGGGACAGCGGTCCAGGAGGAAGCCGTCGACCTGGTACCAGTCGCGGTAGCGGTGCGCCTCGGAGATCAGGTCGCCGAAGGCACGCGCGCCGTGGGCGGCGTCCAGGTGGCCGAGGACCCGGACGCCGGTGTTGCGGAGCCGCCCGGCCGCCTCCAGGCAGTGCGGGTCGGGGCGGGCCCCCGGGCCCGAGGAGACGTTGAGGACGACCCAGTGCAAGGGGGTGCCGGGGCGGGTGAGTTCGCCCCATTCGGCCGGGGCGACCAGGGGGTGCGCGTAGCCGGGGATGCCGAAGCCGGTGCGGACACCTGTGCTCGCGGTGCCCGGGGTCGTGCTGGTCAGATGCGGCACGCCGCCTCCATCCAGATGTCGGCCAGGGACTCTTCGAGGTTGATCCGGGGCCGCCAGCCGAGCCGGTCGCGCGCGGTGCGCACATCGGCCTGCTGCCAGCTCCCGCAGCCGTCCGGGTACGGGTACGCGACCGGGGCCGCGTGGTCCGGGTCGGTGCGAGGGTGGCCGATGGCGGCGCGCAACGGGCCGGGCGGGCCGTCGAGTTCGTGCAGCGCGCCGCCGTATCCGGCGACGCGGGCGAGCACGGCGGCGGCGTCGCGCAGCCGGACCGCGCGGCCCGAGCCGATGTTGATGACGCCCTGCGCGGCGGAGAGCGAGGCGGCGTGGACGGCGCGGGCCACGTCCCGTACGTCGACGAAGTCGCGCTGCGCGCCCAGGCCGCCGAGCTTGAGTTCGCCGTCGCCGGACTGCATGGCCCGGCGCATGGCCTCGGCGAGCCGGCCGAGCGGGGAACCGGCGGGGGTGCCGGGTCCGGCGGGTGAGAAGACGCGGAGCACTACGGCGTCCAGGCCGGAGCCCAGGACCAGTTCGGTGGCGGCGAGTTTGCTGACGCCGTACGGGCCGCCGGGGCGGGGTACGGCGTCCTCGGCCGTGGAGGAACCGGGCTGGCTGGGGCCGTACTCCGCGCCGCACCCGATCTGCACGAGCCGGGCTCCGCAGCCGCTGCGGCGCAGGGCCTCGCAGACGGTGGCGACGGCGACGGTGTTGTGGCGGGTGAGTTCGCGGGCGCCGCCGCGGGTGGCACCGGCGCAGTTGATGACGACTCCGGGGTGGACGGCGTCCAGGAAGCGGGTGAGCGCTCCGGGGCTGCCGGTCGCGAGGTCGAAGCGGACGTCGGCGTCGTCGCCGCGGCCGAGCGCGGTGAGCTGGACGGCCGGGTCGGCGAGCAGGCGGTCGGCGACGAATCGGCCGAGGTAGCCGTTGGCTCCGATCAGCAGGACCCTCATCGGACCGCTCCCGGGGCCGACTCTCCGGATCGGCAGGTGATCATCTGGTGTTCTCCTTCACAGGGTGATGCGGTTGCCTCCGGCGGTGGGGCCGGGCGCCTGCGGCTGGGTGACGCGTCTGATCGGTGCTGGTCATCGGCGGTGTCACCGCGGTTCGTTCGCCGGCGCGTGCGCGGAGGCTCTGGTCAGCGTGCGGGTGGTGTGGAACAGGAGGGCCAGGGCGGCCGCTCCGCAGGCCAGGGCGGGGATGCCGCCCGGGCCCCAGGACTCCAGGACGGTTTCGACTGGGGTGGCCAGGAAGCCGCAGCCGGGGAACCGGCCGACGAGGTCCAGGGCCAGGGCTGTCGCCTCCGTCGCGGCCGCCGCGCCGAGCGCGAGGGTCGGGGCGTGGGTGAAGCCGTGGATGGTGAGGAGGCGGGCGAGCAGCAGGAGGGCGCCCAGGGTGATGGTCTGGGCGTACGCGGCAGGCTCGCCCAGAGCCGCGCCGCAGAGGGCGAGGAGGGCGGTCAGGGCGCACAGAAACAGGGCGAACGTGCCGAGCAGCAGAGGTCGCACGGAGTCGGCGAAGTCCTCGAGTCCGCGACTGGTCGCGAGCTTGCGCCGGGCGCGTACGGCGAAGTGGTGGGCGCACCAGGCGGCGGGGGCGCAGGCCAGGGTGAGGGCGAGGACCGGTGCGGTGGCCGTGGGCCAGGCTCCGTTCGCCAAGCCGGTCGGCAGGCCGTCGGGACCGCCGTCGTCCGAGGCGCGGAGCAGTCCGTCGCCGAGGAGGGCGTAGGCGAGCAGCCAGTAGGTCCACAGGCGGGTGCCGGCGGGCGTGCGCCACGCGTGTGTGCCGGGCGGGTTGCTCAGCGGGCCACGGCCGAGAGCGATGCGCACCGCGAGCGCCACGGCGAGCACACCGACCACGGCCACCGTCAGCCGCAGCTGGCCCTCCGTGAGCCGCACCCCGGTCACGGCCGCGGCGCACAGGACTCCGGGCAGCAGGGCGAGTACGGCCCAGCCGGCGCGGGGCGGCTGCGCGGCCTCGGCCTCGTGGGACGGGGCGGCCGCGTCGTCGCGGGGCACGCGTGCGTACATCTCCTCGGCGAGCGAGAACACGTCCCGGTGCCGGAAGCGGGCGGCGGTCCGGTCGGTGACGCCGTGCGCCTCCAGCCCTGCCGCGATCTCCAAGGGGTCGACGGCCCGTTCGCACAGCTCGCGGTGACGGTGCATCAGGGCCTTGACCGGGTCGGCGGCGCCGCGGCGGGTGGGGGCGGACTTGCGGTCGGTCGCGCGGGAGGTCGGTTCGGGCGCCGTACGGGGGTGCGGCTGCTCGGCGTCGTCTGCGGGGCGGGCGGCACGTGGAGCGGGGGCGGCAGTGATCGGGGCGGCGGCGTCGGTGTCCTGGCCGGCGACCGGTGGGGCTTCGTCGCGGTCGGCGGCGACAAGGACGTCATCGGTGTCCCGGCCGACGGCCGACGGATCGCCGGGCACTTCTCCCTCCGCCTGCGGCTCCTCACTCCCCCCGAGCCACTCCTCCGACCGCGCATCCCACGCCTCCGCGCTGCCGGGCGTCCCGGGGCGGTCGAGTTCGCCGAGGCCGCTCATCGGGCTGCCTCCGTCGTCGGCAAGGGAGTTGTGGCGCGTACCGGCGCTCCCGTGGCCCAGGTGGGACCGCCGCGGGCGACGACGCGGGCCATGGGGCCGGTCCAGCGGCCGGGGACGTGGGCCTCGGCGGGGGCCGCGAAGGGAAGGGGTTCGCCTGCCTCGTCCAGGACGACCCGGCGGACCGGGGAGTGCGAGACGATCTCCAGGTAAATGCCGTGAAATGCCTCGATGTTCTGCTCGACGGTGAACAGTTCGAGTGCGCGGGCGCGTGCGGCGGCGCCCAGGCGCTCACGGCGCTCCGGGGCGTGCAACAGGCTCACGCACGCCTCCGCGAGCGCCCGCGGATTGCGCGGGGGGACGACGAGCCCCGTACCGCCGATGACCTCGACCACCGCGCCGACGTCCGTGGAGACGGTCGCCCGGCCGCAGAACATGGCCTCGACCAGGCTGAGCGGGAAGCCCTCGACGACGCTGGAGAGGACGATCACCGTGCCGGCCGCGTACGCCTCGGCGAGCGTGGGCGCTTCCGGGCCGCCGATCTCCTCGAAGGACACCGGGTTGTCGCCGACCGCGTGCACGCCCTCGGCCTCGTCGGGGAAGAGTTGTGCGGCCAGCGCCCGGCAGTGGCCCAGGTAGGCCTCACCCTCGGCACCGGACGGCGCGCCGACGATCCGCAGGCGTGCCTTGGGCTCGTCCTTGCGGATCTCGGCGAAGGCGTGAAGCAGGGAGATCAGGTCCTTCGCCGGTTCGATACGGCCGACCCACACGAGCGTGTCCGGGTCCGCGCCGTCGGGCGCCTCGCCGACCTCCGCGAACCGGGACGCCTCCATGCCGGGGTAGACCGTGCGGAGTTTCGTACGGTCGGCGCCGCAGCGTTCCTGCCAGCGGCGGGTGTGGCTGTTGCCGGGGGTGATCAGCTCGGCCCGCCGGTAGATCTCGGCGGCCAGCCTGCCGTGGAAGGCGGCGAGCAGGGCCCGTACGGCGGGCGGGGCGTCGGCGGAGGCCAGGTAGTGCGTCCGCAGCTGCACGCCGTACTCGGTCACGAGCAGCGGCACGCCGGCGAAGTGGCGGGCGAGCAGCCCGGGCAGGGCAGCGGTGCCGCCGGCCGTCGCGTGGCAGAGGTCCACGGAGCCGAGGGCGTCGTCCTCGTACCAGTCGAGCGAGAGGGGGCGCAGGGCGCGCTCCAAGTGCGCGGCGACGGTGAGGAGTTCGGGTACGCGCGCCTCGCGTGCCGTACGGAGTGCGCCGGGCGCACGACAGGCGCGTTCCAGCGCACGTACGGCGCTCTCGGAGCGCAGCGCGGCCACGAGTCCGCCCTCGTCGCGGGCGAGTTCCGCGAGCCCGTACAGCGCGTTGGCGAAACGGTCCGCCACATCGGCGGAGGGCGCCCCTGGATCGCCCGGCACCCCGTCCGCCACCTCCGAGGCCTGCTCGTCCCCCGCGCACAGCACGGCCGCCAGCTCCTCGTAGCACTCGCCGAACCGCCGGCGCGCACGGCGCCCGAGGGTTACCCCGTCGTCCTCGGCGGTCCACAGCGGCGCGGTACGCACCCGGCTTACCTGGGGCGGCAGTTCGAGCCAGCCCTCGTCCTCCTGGCGCTCGCTGCGACTGAGCGCGTAGACGTCGAACTCATGCTGCCCGAGCCCGCGTACGAGCCGGTCGCACCAGAGTCTGGCGTCACCGCTCACATACGGATAGCCACCCTCCGTAAGCAGTCCTATGCGCACGGGCACACCCCCGATCTCCCATATGGGGAGCCGCCGTTGACCCGGCGGCTCGCAGCGGGACGAACGTATGCGGACAAGGCGGTGGCGCGACGGACGGTTGTCCATCGCGCCACCAAAAGGGGTGAACGGGCGTAACTTTCCCGTGCGGATCGCGTTCCGTCGCGCTAAGAGATCAATCGCGCACGGAACGTCAGACCGCTGTCGTGCCGTCGCTACGGGTCCGTAGCGACGAGCCCGTCATGTCGCGGGGACGGCACCGTCCCGTCGTGGCGACGGCACAGTCCGGTCGTGAGGACGGCACCGTCTCGTCCTCGCGACGGCGCCGTCACGTCGTCGCCAACTCCCGTCGGGCCGACCTCCGTTGGGCCGCGACCTGCGGATCGAGGGCCGGTACGGCGGCCAGGAGCTGCTTCGTGTACGGGTCCTGCGGGGCGTCGTAGACCTCGTCGGCGGGGCCTTGTTCAACGATCCTCCCGCGTCGCATCACCGCGACCCGGTCGCTGACCTGGCGGACGACGGCGAGGTCGTGGGCGACGAACACGAGCGCGAGGCCGAGTTCGCGCTGGAGTTCGCCGAGCAGGGCGACGACCTGGGCCTGTGTGGTGACGTCGAGCGCGGAGACCGGCTCGTCGCACACGATCACGCGCGGGTCGGCCGCGAGCGCCCGTGCGATGCCCACGCGCTGGCGCTGGCCGCCGCTGAACTCGTGCGGGTAGCGGTCGTAGTGCGCCCCTTCGAGCCCCACCCGCTCCAGGAGTTCGCGTACGCGCCCCCGGATGCTCTCCTCGTCGCGCTCGCCACGCGCGCGGAGCGGGTCGGCGATCGACTCCCCCACGCTGCGACGGGGGTTGAGCGAGGAGACGGGGTCCTGGAACACCATCTGGACGTCGGGGCGGACGCCGCCGCCGGGCTTGATCTCGCCGGCCGTCGGCTTCAGGAGTCCGACCAGCATCCGGCCCAGCGTCGTCTTGCCGCTGCCGCTCTCGCCCACGATGCCGAGGGTCTCGCCCCGGTGGACCGTCAGCGACACGTCGTCCACGGCCGCGAACGCCCGCTTCCCGCGCCCGAATTCACGCCGTAGGCACGTCGCCTCCAGGACAACGTCCGCGGGCTCTGTGGACGCCGCTGAGAGGGCGCGGGGCGCGTCCACGCGCGGGACCGCGCCGAGCAGGTCGCGAGTGTACGGCTCGGCCGGCGCCCCGAGGACGGTGCCCACCGGCCCGTGTTCGACGGCCCGCCCGTGCCGCATGACCAGGATCTCGTCGACGCTCTCGGCGGCGACGCCCACGTCGTGCGTGACGAGCAGCAGCCCCAGGCCGGTCTCCTCGCGGAGCGTGTGCAGCAGGTCGAGGATCTGCGCCTGGACGGTCACGTCGAGCGCTGTCGTCGGCTCGTCGGCGATCAACAGGTCCGGTTCGCAGGCCAGGGCCATGGCGATGAGGGCGCGTTGCCGCATGCCGCCGCTGAACTCGTGCGGGCGCGAACGGGATCGCCGTAGCGCGTCCGGAATGCCGACCCGGTCCAGTACCTCGACGGCACGCGCGCGTGCGGCCCGACGGGACACGCGCGTGTGCACCCGATAGACCTCGGCTATCTGGTCGCCGATCGCGTAGTACGGGTCCAGGGACGACAGCGGGTCCTGGAAGACCATCGCGGCCTTGCCGCCGCGCAGCCGGTGCAGGTCCGCGTCGGACGCCTCCTGTACGTCGATGCCGGCCACCCGCACCGAGCCGCCGACGTCGGCCCCCGTGCCGCGATGCAGCCCCAACAGGGCCGAGGCGACCGTGGACTTGCCCGAGCCGGACTCGCCGACCAGGCCCAGCGCGGCGCCCTTCTCCAGCCGGAAGGAGAGGCCGTCGACGGCGCGCAGCGACCCGAACCCGACCGTCAGGTCGGTGACTTCCACCAGCACGTCCATAGAACTCATGCCCGTACCCGAACTCATGCGAGCACCACCCGTCGGTCGGCCACCGCGTACAGCACGTCCGCGACGGCGTTGGCGATGACCACGAAGAAGCCGATGACCAGGACCATGCCGACGACCACCGGCAGGTCGACGACATTGACGGCGTGGACGAGTTCCTGTCCGATGCCGGGCAGCCCGAAGAGCGTCTCGGTAAGCACCGCGCCGCCGACCGCCGAGCCGACGTTGTTGGCGTTGAGCGCGATGATCGGCGCGAACGCCCCGCGCAGCGCGTGCCGCCCGATGATCGACCGTTCACCGACGCCGTACGCGCGGAACGTGCGGATGTGGTCCTCGGCGAGCGTCTCCAGCATCGACGCCCGGGTGAGCCGGGCGAACGCGGCGGCCTCGATGAGGGCGAGCGAGAGCCAGGGCAGCAGCAGGTTCCAGGCCCACTGTTCGGGGTCGTCGGTGAGGGCGACGTACTGCGGGAAGGGCAGCAGTTGCAGCTGCCCGCAGACGACGATCATCAGCACCAGGCCGATCACGAACACCGGGGTGGCGACGCCCGCGAGGGTGATGCCGGTCAGCAGGCGCTCGGTGAACCGGCCGCGCCGCCACGCGGACAGGATGCCCGTGCCGACGCCGAGGATCAGCCACAGCACCATCGCGCCGAACACGAGCGACAGGCTGACCGGCAGCTTCGACAGGATCAGCTGGGTGACCTGCTGGTCGCCCTGGTACGACTGGCCGAGGCAGGGCGCCGAGCAGTGCTCCACGGAGGTGCCCGTCGAGTAGTCCTGGCCGACGAGGATGCCCTGGAGGAAGTGCCAGTAGCGGAGGTACAGCGGGTCGTCGAGCCTCAACTGCTGGGCCACCTGGTGCACTTGCTCCGGGGAGCAGCGCGGGCCGCAGGTGATCTGGGCGACGTTCCCGGGGGTGACGAAGAAGACGACGTAGACGATCACCGAGATGGCGAACAGGGTGATCACGGTGCCGATGCCCCGGCGCAGGACGAAGCCTCCGAAGCCGCTCATCCCTGGGCCTCCTTTTCCGTACCGGCTTCCTTCTGGGCGCTCGCGTCCACAGCCGTTGCCTTCTGGGCACTCGCTTCCGCAGCCGTTGCGTTCTTGGAGTGCGCGTCCCCGGCGGTGGCCTTCTTGGAGTGCGCGTCCTCGGCAGTGGCCTTCTTGGAGTGCGCGTCCGAAGTCGTCGCCTTCTTTGTGCTCGCGTCCGCCTTCGCCTCACGTTTGCGGCCGGTGCCGATGCGCAGGCGGGAGGCCGCGCGCGGGTCGAGGGCCGTGCGGATGCCGTCGCCGAGGACGGTCAGCGCCAGGACGGTGAGGAAGAGGGCACCGGCGGGCAGCAGCAGGTATTGCGGGGCTGCCTGGTACCAGACGTCGGCGGCGGTGAGCATCTGTCCCCAGGAGGGCGTCGGCGGCTTCACGCCGACGCCGAGGAAGGACAGCGCGGCCTCGGCGCTGATGTTCATCGGGAAGAGCAGCGCGGCGTACGTGATGACGGGCGCGGCGAGGCCGGGCAGCAGTTCGCGGCGGGCGATCCGCCAGGTGTTCCAGCCGCTGAGCCGCGCGGCGGAGACGTAGTCGAGCCCTTTGAGGGTGAGGGTCTGGGCGCGCACGATCTTCGCGACGTTGCCCCAGGCGATCAGACCGATGACGAGTGAGACCAGCAGGGGCCGCGGGAAGCTCCCGGGCACGATCGCGAGCAGCGCCAACGACATGATCATCAACGGCATCGCCACGATGATGTCGGTGATCCGGCTCAACAGTTGATCAACCCATCGACTGCCGAGCCCGGCGCCGACACCGATCACGACGCCGATGAAGACCTGTACGACGGTCGCCCCCAGCGCAACGCCGAGCGAGACCCGCGCGCCGTACGCGAGGCGGGCGAACAGGTCGCGGCCGGTCTGCGGTTCGATGCCGAGCCAGTGGTCGCCGGTGATGCCCCCGAAGGAGCCGGTCGGCACCCCTCCGCGCGCGGAGTCGATGAGCGAGGGGTGGTAGGTGAAGGGGTCCTGGCCCTCGATCGCGGTGAGCAGCGGCGCGGCGAGCGCGACCAGGACGAGCAGGGCGACGACGACCGCCGCGACGAGGGCGGCGCGCTGCGCACGCAGCCGCCGCCAGAACTGACGGGCCCCCGAGGCAGCCGGGACGGAGACGTCCGCCCCGGCTGCCTGAGAGGCGACAAGTGCCTCACTCATGGGGTTACTTGACCGCGACCTGGGAGATGTCCAGAACGCCGGTCCAGTCGCTGATCACGACGTTCCTGATGTCCTTGCCGACCAGTCGCTTGTAGACGGGGTGGAACAGCGGCACGGTCAGGGCCTGCTCGCCGATCTTCTTGTCCAGTGCGCCCCACCGCTTGGCGGCCTCGTCAAGATTCGTCAACTTGTTGATCGAGTCAATCTCGGCATTGACCGACTTGTCATTGAGCAGGCCGGTGTTGAAGTTCGCGCCGTCCTTGACGATCTGACGGCCGTCGAAGATCGGGGCGAGGAAGGGACCGCCGGAGGGCCAGTCGGCACCCCAGTGGGCGAGGAAGAAGCCCGGCTCGGTCTTGACGCTGTGGATCTTGTCCTTGTAGTCGTTGATCTCCAGGCCCTGGAGCTTGACGGTGATGCCGGCCTTCTTGAGGGCGTCCTGGATCGCGGTGGCGATCTCGGGGCTGGTCTCGAAGTCCTTGTCGTTGGAGTGCGTCAGGGTGACGGTGATCCCCTTCGGGTAACCGGCCTCCTTCAGCAGCTCCTTGGCCTTGGCCGCGTTGCCGGAGGCGCCCGCCGGGAAGAGGTCGTACGGGTCGTACCCGAAGGACTTCTGGTTCGGCAGGAAGGTGGTCGCGGCCTCGGCCAGCGACGAACCGCCCGCCGCGTTCACCACGGACGACCGGTCGATGGCGTACGAGATCGCCTGTCGCACCTTGACGTTGTTGAACGGCGCGACCGTGGGGTTGAACGCGATGTAGTTCGTGTAACCGAAGTGCCCGGTGCCGACGCGCGCCGCGAGTTCCTTGTCGCCGGTCACCTTGGCGAGCTCGGCGGGACCGAGGTTGGTGTCGGTGGTGACAGCGGCGGCGTCCGTACCCTGGGACGCGGACAACCGCTGGTTGATCACGGACGAGTCGAGCCCCGAATTCACGTCGATCTTGTCCGGGTAGGCCTTGCGCTCGGCGTCCGTCGCGGTGGACCAGTACTTGTTGCGCTCAAGGACGATCGTCTCACCGTCGTTCTGGTTGCTGACGACCTTGTACGGCCCCGACGAGATCGGGTGCTGCTCGTACTTCGTCCCCGTGTCCTTCGCCTTCGGGACGGGCGTGAACTGCGTCTGCGTGGCGAGGTACGGGAACTCGCCCTCGGGCTTGTTGAGATGGAAGACGATCGTACGGCTGTCGGGAGTCTCGATCGCGCTGAGCCCCTTCTTGTCCTTGTACGGCCCCTGGTAGTCGGCCGCGCCGACCAGCCAGTCCCGCAAGTAGGGCGCACCGCCGGAGAGTTCGGCGGCGAAGGAGCGCTCGATGCCGTACTTGATGTCGGCCGAGGTGATCGCGGTGCCGTCCTCGTACTTGAGGCCCTTCTTCAGGGTGTACGTCCACACGGTCGCGTCCTTGTTCGGGCGCCCGGTGTCGGTGGCGAGGTCCGGGACGACCTTGGCGCCGGCCGCGCCGTTCTCGCGGTTGCGAGTGGTAAGGGTGCGGAACACGAGGGACGGGACGTTGCCGCCGCCGGAGGTGTACAGGCGGGCCGGGTCGAAGTCCTCCTGCGGCTGCGAGTTCAGGACCGTGAGCGTGCCGCCCTTGTGGGGCGCGGAGTCGCCACCGGAGCCCTTGGCATCGTTGTCCTTCGGGCCGCAGGCGGCGGCGCCCGCGGCCACGGCCAGGCTGACGGATGCCACGGCCACGCGCCGGGCTATGACGGACGGTTGACGCATCGGAATGACGACCTCTCGGATGACTTTCGAGGATCCCGCTGGGGTCTCCAGGAGATTTCTCGAATAGTGAGACTGATGGACGAGGAGTGAGACGGAAGTGAACAGCCGTCTGCCCAGGCGTCAGGTCGTCGAAAAAGCCCTGCCGAGGTCACACGGGCAAGGGCGTGGTGGTGCGGGTCGCGACACGAACGCCAGGGGCGGTGTTCAGCGACAGAGAATGTCGGCCACGCAGATCGGGGTCACGCCGATGAGCGCCAGCTGGATGGCGGCGCGGTTCGGAACATGACTAGACCACATGCGCAAAAATATGATGGAAGTTGCGGCTCGTGTCAATGTGACATAAGCGTCGTCGGTCAACTGCCCGGGTACGGCCAGGGGTTCGCCAGACAGTGGATCCCGTCGTGGTCGAGGAACTTGGTCTGCTGCTGCATGACGGGCGCCAACTCGCCGTCCTTGTCGCAGGTGACGTGCCCGTAGCCGAGACGATGACCGACCTCATGGTTGATCAACATCTGTCGATACGCGTACATCTTGTCCCCATATGTTGACGACCCCTGTGCCCATCGATACGCATTGATCAACACACGTTCGGTGGCCGCCGAGTCGCACGACACGTTGTCCTCGGTGGTGTCGAGCCCGGACTTGGCACACCACGTGGCGGTGGTACCAGGGCTCGCGAGGGTGATCACGAAGTCCGGTTTGCCCGTGTAGATGCGCTCGAAGGTACGGGCGCCGTTGTGGGCCCAACTCCGCTTGTCGTTCAACGTCTTCTGCACGGCCTGCGCGAAGAGCGTCCCGTCGAGCCCGAGCCCCTGCTCCACGTCCACGCGGTACGTGTACTTGCGCCCCTTGCTGGGCGCCTTGTCGACACCGGGCACCGCGTCGAACTTGTCCGGCCCCTTGAGCTTGGCGCTGAGCGGGTACTTCTTGGCCATCTTCTGGGCGTACGTCAGGGCCACCACGCGCGGAGAACCGGACGGGCTGACCTCCGGCGAGGCCGTCGCTCTCGCGTCCCGGGCCCGATCGGTGGCCGCCTGCGACCGCACATCGTCCCTGTCACCGTCCTTGGCGACCTGCCCGGCCACGATGACGGCCAGCACGGTGGTGACGGCGGCGGCCGCGATACCGGTGTACGTCCGCCCCTTACGCCCCTTGGCGGGCGCGGAGTCAGGCCCGGCAGGAGGCGCGTCGGCGTCGGTGTCGTCGGCACTCTCGGGGGTCCAGGTGGTGACGGAGCCGTACGGGTCGGAGGGGTGCGTCGCGACACCGGTCCGGGGCGCGAAGACGTCATCGTCCCCTTCGAAGGCGTCGACGTACTCCTGCCGGGGACTACGCCCGGCGTGCCCACCTCGCCGCGAACCGGCTTGAGAGGCCTGGCGCTGCCGAGGGATGGGCAGCCCCGGCCCCGAAGCGGAGGGCATACCGGCAACCGGAGCTTGGGGCACGCCACCAGGTGTACCGGCCCCACTGGGCAAGCCCTGAGAAACACCGAGCCGCCCGCCGGTCTGCCCCCTCAACTCACCCCAACCGCCCCCGGATTCAGCCTGCTCGGGATGACCGGCACGCGCGCGTGGGGTGCCGTCGGACACACGAGGGACCCCGCGCGCGGGAGTGCCATCGGGCAGCCTCGGGAAACCGTGAGCCGGGGTTCCGTCGGGGAGCCTCGGAAACCCATGAGCAGGGGTGCCATCGGAAAAGCGGGGAGTCCCGTGCGCAGGTGTGCCATCGGGAAAGCGGGACGTGCCATGCGCAGGCGTGCCGTCCGACGCACGCGGAACACCGCGAGCCGGGGTGCCGTCCGGAAGCCTCGGAAACCCATGAGCCGGAGTGCCATCGGCCACCCTGGGAAACCCGTGGGCCGGCGTGCCGTCCGGAAGCCGGGGAACACCGTGAGCCGGAGTGCCGTCCGCGAAACGCGGCCCACCCTGCGCGGACCAGCCGTCCGGCAAAGGCGGGACCCCGCGCGCGGGAGTGCCATCAGGGAGACGCTGTCCCCCAGCCGCAGGAGCACCGCCGAAGAAACGCGGCGACCCATGAGCAGGGGTCCCATCAGGAGGACGCGGGCCACCTTGAGCAGGCGGCTGCCCCTGGAAACGCGGCACTCCGTGAGCAGAGGTCCCCTCCGGAGGACGCGTCCCACCTTGAGCGGGCGGCCGTCCCTGGACACGCGGCACCCCATGAGCGGGAGTCCCGTCCACGGAACGCGGTGCGCCCTGCACGGGCGGCGCCCCTTGGAAGCGCGGCACGCCATGAACTGGAGTCCCACCCGCAAAACCCGGTACCCCACGAGCCGGCGTCCCATCCGGCAGGCTCGACGCCCCGTACCCCGGATTCCCGCCGGCCGAAGACTGCTGTTGCCCAGGTATCGCCCCAAACCCAGGACCAGGACCAGCCCCAGAAGAACCAGGCTGATTCCCCTGCCCCGCCTGCCCCCTCTGAGGCCCGCGAGCCACCTGGGCCCCCTGAGACCCCCGAGCCGCCCCCTGCGCACCCCGAGAAGCGTCCCGAGCGCCCGCGCCCGTTCCGCCCTTCCCTGCCCCTGCGCCTACGTCCGCGGAGTCACCCTTCGCAGGGGACCTACGGCGACTATGGCGTCCCACGTCGCCCCCTCAACTCCCCGCGTTCGTATCGTCGACCGTGCCATCGCCCCCGGCACCGGATCCGGACCCCGCGCCCGCTCCGGCTCCCGTTCCCGCGCCGCCGGCATCACTCACCGTACTCACCGAACCGCCACCCCGGGACCCCCGCGCACCGCCCCCGCCACCTCGGCCGAAACCATCCGCCTCACCGGCACGTCGTCCCCGCACGGCACCGGCACCGGGATCCGCTTCCGCACCGGCATCCGCAACGCTGTCGGCACCGGCTCCCGACGGCTCCCCCAGCTTCCCGAACCCGCCGGACTCGCCGAACTCGCCCAACTCCCCCGCATCCGCGAGGAGTTCACGGAACGCGGCCGCCACCGTCTCCGGGTATTCCATCATCGCGACGTGCCCCGCGTCCGGCAGGGACAGCAGGCGGGAGTCGCGGAAGGCGCGGGCCGCTCGCTGGGCCATGCGGTAGCCGACCAGCTGGTCTCGGCCGCCGTAGACGAGGAGGGTCGGGGCGAGGACGCGTTCGGCCTGGCGCCAGAGGCCGTGTTGGCCGCCCAGGGTGTACGCGTTGACGATGCCCCGTGAGGAACGGGCCATCGCGTCCCAGAAGTACGGCAGTTGGAGTCGCCGCTCCAGCTCCTCGACCGCGTGCCGGAACGCCTCCGGTGTCACCATACCGGGATCGCCGTAGCAGAGGCCGAGGACGCCGCGGACGCGCTGTTCGGCCGTCCAGTCCCTGCTGATGCGGGTGAACAGGGACGCGATCCCCGGTACGCCCAGCAGCGCCGTCGGCACCGCCGAGCGCTGGACGCGGATCTCCGGCAGCGCCGGTGAGATCAGCGTGAGCGTGCGGACGAGGTCCGGGCGCACCGCGGCAACGCGGGTCGTGATCGCGCCGCCCAGCGAGTTGCCGAAGAGGTGTACGGGGCCGCGCCCGGCCGCGTCGAGGTAACGGATGACCGCGCGCGCGTGCCCCGTGACGGAGTAGTCGCCGTCGTCCGGTGGCGGGGAGTCGCCGAAGCCCGGCAGGTCCAGGGCCTCGCTGTCGACCAGGCCGTCGAACTCGGCCATGAGCTGCGACCAGTTCTGCGAGGAACCGCCCAGCCCATGGACGTACAGCGCGGGCGGCAGCCCTTCGCGCACCGCCGCTCTCGACCGCACCGTCAGCGTGATCCCCGGCAGCCCGACCGACCTGAGCCGCTCCCCCTCGCCGACCCTGACGGGCGCCACCTTGGGGAGCACGCTGGCGGCCGACACGGAGGGCAGCTCTGTCGAAGACATGCGGCAATGTTACGAGACGATCACGCAGTAGCTCGTGTGTTCGCCGTCACAAGCCCTACGGCAGCCCTCCTGCCCCCCTTCCTGCCACGCCTGCGCCGCCCTTCCGTCGCCCTACGGCGTCCGCCATGGCACCCCCGCCCGGTGTCTCCTAGGCTCAGGACGTACAGGAAGGGAGCCCGCCATGACCGTCGACCCAAGCGATCCGGAGACGTTCGAGGACGAGAGCGCCACCCCGTTCGACGTCGAAGCCCCCGAGGACGACACCACCGACGAACAACCGACCGACGTCGACCCGAACAAGGCCAACGAGGCCGACGTGGCGGAACAGGCCCGTGTCGTCGCCCTCGACGAAGACGACTATCGGTGACACCGACCGGGCTCTTCAGCGGTCGGACCGGGCCGCTTCAGTAAGAAGAAGCCGCCTACCCTCGACCCGCCTGCGACCTCTACATCCCCTTCTAGAGGCATTCGCACCGCTTTCACCATCGTCCGGTACGTGAAATTCTGCGCTCGCACCGCGCACACCACGGTTACCGAAAAGTACGATGGCGGCGCGGCGCTCACCGCATGAGGACGACATTTGGGAGGCGGCGTGACAGCCATCGAGCAGACAGAGGCGGCGCGCCCGCGGGGCACCCGCCTGCCGCGCCGTGCCCGACGGAACCAGCTGCTGGGCGCCGCCCAGGAGGTCTTCGTCGCACAGGGTTACCACGCGGCCGCGATGGACGACATCGCCGAGCGCGCCGGCGTCAGCAAGCCGGTGCTCTACCAGCACTTCCCCGGCAAGCTCGACCTCTACCTCGCCCTCCTCGACCAGCACTGCGAGTCGCTGATCCAGGCGGTGCGCACCGCGCTCGCGTCGACGTCGGACAACAAGCAGCGCGTCCGGGCGACCATGGACGCGTACTTCGCCTACGTAGAGGACGACGGCGGCGCCTTCCGGCTGGTCTTCGAGTCGGACCTGACGAACGAGCCCGCCGTGCGCGAACGCGTCGACAAGGTGACGAACGAGTGCGCCGAGGCGATCTGCGAGGTCATCGCCGAGGACACCGGCCTGTCGCGGGCCGAGTCGATGCTGCTGGCCTCGGGTCTCGGCGGCCTCGCCCAGGTCGTCGCCCGCTCCTGGCTGCACAGCGACCGCAGTGTCCCGCGCGACCAGGCGGTCCAGCTGCTGGCTTCGCTGGCGTGGCGTGGCATCGCCGGTTTCCCGCTGCACGGGAACGAGCAGCACCACTGACGGCCGCCGACCGCCATGAAGTCGACGGGCGGCCGTTTGTTCCCACCCGCTGTTCGCTCTTGGCGTTCCGGCGCGGAACATCTACGCCCCCTCGCCGGGCTAATGTGTGCTGCGTACGGCGCGGAAGATCGCGCACTTTGCTGACCGTCGGAGGGACATAGCCGTGGAGGTCAAGATCGGCGTGCTGCACACGCCTCGCGAGATCGTTCTGGAGACCGGTCAGAGCGCCGAGGAGGTCGAGCAGGCCGTGGCCGAGGCGCTGACCGGGAAGGCTCCGCTGCTGAGCCTCGTGGACGAGCACGGCCGCAAGGTCCTCGTCCCCGCCGACCGGCTCGCCTATGTCGAGCTCGGCGAGGCGGCCCCGCGCAAGGTGGGCTTCGGCGCGCTGTAGTCGCGAACGGACGAGGGGGCCCGGTGACCGTGGAGGTCACCGGGCCTCCTCGCGTTTCCACCACAGATGGAGCACAAGTCACCCACAGGGGAGGATTGCATTCCGCAGGTCACGGGTATGACCGGCTACGACCGCACAACGACGCCGGCCGTGGGAGGGACCCCCGTGATGATCCTGGAAGCGCTCGGCTCCGCTGTGCTGGGTGTGCTGCTCGCGTGGGCCGCCACGCACCGGCTCGCACACCGCCTGCCGACCCGCCCCCTGGTCTTCTCCACGGGTGTCGCCGGAGCTCTTTTCGGTGACTTCGTCACCCACAGCGCGCTCGGCCCCGGCAGCGGCCTGGCGAGCCTGCTCGGCGCGGCGGTCGTCTCCGCCGCCTCGCTCTCGCTGCTCCTTCGACCCGCGAGACGACTCCGGGGACGGTCCGCCCCCGCCTAGCCGTACGGACCTCGGTGGCACTTAGGCGGCGAGCCCCAGGGCCGCCATCCGCTTGGTGTGCGCCTCGGTGATCCGGGAGAACATCCGGCCCACCTCCGCGAGGTCGAAGCCGTCCGCCACGCCACCCACGAGCATCGTCGAGAGCGCGTCCCGGTCGGCGACCACCCGCTGGGACTGCGACAGCGCCTCACCCATCAACCGCCGTGCCCACAGGGCGAGTCGGCCACCCACGCGCGGTTCCGCGTCGATCGCCGCGCGGACCTTCTCCACGGCGAAACTGGCGTGCCCGGTGTCGTCTAGGACGCCGAGCACGAGCGAGCGGGAGTCCTTGTCGAGGCGGGCGGCGACCTCGCGGTAGAAGTCGCTGGCGATCGAGTCGCCGACGTACGCCTTGACGAGCCCTTCCAGCCAGTCCGAGGGTGCCGTCTGCTTGTGGAAGCCGTCGAGGGCGGCGACGAACGGCTGCATCGCGTCGGTCGGCTCGGCCCCGATCTCCGTGAGCCGGTCCCTGAGCTGCTCGAAGTGGTGGAACTCGGCCGACGCCATCTTCGCCAGCTCCGCCTTGTCGGCGAGCGTCGGCGCCAGCTTGGCGTCCTCCGCGAGCCGCTCGAACGCCGCCAGCTCGCCGTACGCGAGCGCGCCGAGCAGGTCCACGACCGCGTTGCGGTACTGCGGGTCGGCGGAAGCCGTGGCCCAGTCCTGGGCGGCGACTCCGGTGGGTTCGGCGGGCGCGTCGGAGGCGTTGTCAGCGGTCGTCATGAAGCGCACAATAGCCCGCTCACAGCACGCCGGAAGTCCCTGGTCAATCAGTGTGACGACGACTACGTGACCAAATCGGCCAACGCATGTGCGTGATTCCGGGGTATGGTGGTAATGCGCCCGCCGAGTATTCGCCGGGCCGCACGAATGAGGATGCCCGGTCGGTGGCCCGATCGGCTCCGACCCGACAGCCCTCCTCGCCCGTACGGCATGTTGCGTACGTCGTTCGGAGGGGGACCCTCAGCGGTTCGAGCGCTAGAGCGTCGGCAGTGGTCCCGTGCAGTACGGCTTGCCCTCGCGGGTCGTCCGTAAGGCAGCCGACGTCCCCGGCACGGTCCTGACACGACCCCCGCGCTCGCCTCGCACCGCGCACACAGAAGAGGCAGCACCCTGACTACTTTCCGAGAGCTCGGAATCCTTCCCGAGACCGCTGAGGCCCTTGAGGCCGTCGGTATCGTCTCCCCCTTCCCGATCCAGGAGATGACGCTCCCCGTCGCCCTTTCCGGCACGGACGTCATCGGCCAGGCCAAGACCGGCACCGGCAAGACGCTGGGCTTCGGCCTCCCGCTCCTCGAGCGCGTGACCGTGCCCGCAGACGTCGAGGCCGGCCGCGCCAAGCCCGAGCAGCTCACCGACGCCCCGCAGGCGCTCGTCGTGGTCCCCACGCGCGAGCTGTGCACGCAGGTCACGAACGACCTGCTGACCGCAGGCAAGGTGCGCAACGTCCGCGTCCTCGCCATCTACGGCGGCCGGGCCTACGAGCCGCAGGTCGAGGCGCTCCGCAAGGGCGTCGACGTCATCGTCGGCACCCCGGGCCGCCTGCTCGACCTCGCGGGCCAGAAGAAGCTCGACCTCAAGCACATCCGGTCACTCGTCCTCGACGAGGCCGACGAGATGCTCGACCTGGGCTTCCTGCCCGACGTCGAGAAGATCATCAACTTCCTGCCGGCCCGCCGTCAGACGATGCTGTTCTCGGCGACCATGCCGGGCGCCGTCATCGGTCTCGCGCGCCGCTACATGACGCAGCCGACGCACATCCGCGCCACCTCGCCTGACGACGAGGGCGCGACGGTCGCGAACACCAAGCAGTTCATCTACCGCGCGCACAACATGGACAAGCCCGAGCTCGTCGCCCGCATCCTGCAGGCCGAGGGCCGGGGCCCGGTCATGGTCTTCTGCCGTACGAAGCGCACGGCGGCCGACCTCGCCGACCAGCTCCAGCAGCGCGGCTTCGCGTCCGGCGCGGTCCACGGCGACCTCGGCCAGGGCGCCCGCGAGCAGGCGCTGCGCGCGTTCCGCAACGGCAAGGTGGACGTGCTCGTCTGCACCGACGTCGCCGCCCGCGGTATCGACGTCGAGGGCGTCACGCACGTCATCAACTACCAGTCGCCCGAGGACGAGAAGACCTACCTGCACCGCATCGGCCGCACCGGCCGCGCGGGCGCCAAGGGCATCGCGGTCACGCTCGTCGACTGGGACGACATCCCGCGCTGGCAGCTCATCAACAAGGCGCTGGACCTCGGTTTCCCGAACCCGCCGGAGACGTACTCCACGTCCCCGCACTTCTTCGAGGAAATGAACATCGCCACGGGCACCAAGGGTGTCCTGCCCCGCTCGGAGCGCACGCGCGCCGGGCTGGCCGCGGAGGAGGTCGAGGACCTCGGCGAGACCGGCGGCCGCGGCGGTCCGCGTGGCCGGGGCGGTCGCGACGGCGGCCGTGGTGGCCGAGACGGCGGTCGTGACGGCGGCAGGGGCGGTCGCGACAGCGGCCGTGACAACAGCCGCGACAACCGCGACGAGTCCCGTTCCGCCGACACCGAGCGCGCGGCGCGCACCCCGCGCCGCCGCCGTCGTACTCGCAACGGCGCCCCGATGGAAGGGACTTCGGCGGCTACGGCCGTGACGTCGTCCACTCCGGAGGAGACCGCGCTCGCCGCGTCCGAGGACACCGCGACCCGCACCCCGCGCCGTCGTCGCCGCACGCGCACCGGAGCGACGGGAGAGCAGCTGCCGGCCACGGCGGTCACCTCCACGCCCGCTTCCGAGGTCGCGGAGAGCGCCGTAGCCGCGGCTGAGGGTCCGTCCCTGGACGCCCCGACGACGTCGCGCCGTCGGCGTACGCGGAAGTCGGCGGAGCCCGCGGTCGCCGTGGTCGAGGCCGAGGTCGTGACCCCGATGGTCGAGGCCCCCGTGGTCGGGACTCCGGTCGAGGAGACCAAGCCGCGTCGCCGGACCCGTAAGGCCGTACAGGCCGCGGAGCCGGTCGAGGCCGCGCCCGAGACGGCGGCCGTGGCCGCTGTCGACACGGTCGAGGCCGTCGAGACCAAGCCGCGCCGGACCAGGGCGCGGAAGACCGCGGCTCCGGTCGAAGCGGTCGAGGTCGTCGACACGGTCGAGGCCGTCGAGGAGACCAAGCCGCGTCGCCGTACCGCGACCCGCAAGGCCGTCGCCGAGATCCCCGCGCAGGTGGTCGAGGAGCAGGACAGCGCCGTAGCGGCCACGCCCCGTCGCCGCACCCGCAAGGTCGCGGAGCCGGTGGTGGAGGCCGTGGAGACGCCCGTCGTGGCGGAGACCAAGCCGCGGCGGACCCGGAAGACCGCGGCTCCGGCCGAGGTCGTCGCCGTCGACACCGCCGAGGGTGTCGAGGCCAAGCCGCGCCGGACGCGCAAGACGGCCGCCGCCGTCGTAGCCGTGGAGGCACCGGCGGAGGTCGTCGAGGCGAAGCCGCGCCGGACCCGCAAGGCCGCCGTCGCCGTCGAGGCGCCGGCGGAGGTCGTCGCCGAGGCGAAGCCGCGTCGCACGCGTAAGGCCGCAGTGGCCGCCGTGGACACGGTCGAGGCCGTCGAAGCCAAGCCGCGCCGGACCCGCAAGACGGCCGCCGCCGAGATCCCGGCGCAGGTGGCCGAAGAGGCGGAGGTCAAGCCGCGTCGTCGTACGACCCGCAAGGCCGCCGAGGCTCCGGTCGTCGTGGAGACGGCGGAGGCGCCCGAGGCGAAGCCGAGGGTGCGCCGTCCCCGCAAGACCGCGGCGACGGCGGCAGCGGAGGCCGGCGAGGCCTGACCGACTCAGTGACGCCGATGGCCCGATCCACGTGAAGTGGGTCGGGCCATCGGCGTTCCACCAAGCCCGTCAACCCTGGTTACACCCTCCCGTCCCCAGCGCGCTCAGGCTCGCCGGTTAACCTCTACCCATGAGTAGGCCGCCCTCCTTCACCCCGCCCCCCGGCGCTCGCGCGTACCCCCTGCGGACCGCTCGCGGTGAGTTCGCCGTCGTGGACTCGCCCGTGGGCGACGGCGTCGAGGCGAAGGGGGTCGCGCTGTTGCTGCCGGGGTTCACCGGCAGCAAGGAGGACTTCAACCCCTTGCACGAGGCGCTGGCCGCGCGCGGGTATCGGACCGTGGCCGTGGACGGGCGCGGTCAGTACGAGACGGACGGGCCTGCGGACGACGAATCCCCTTACGCCCAGGACGAGTTGGCGCGGGACGTGCTCGCGCTGGCCGAGACCGTGGGCGCGCCGGTGCACCTGCTCGGGCACTCCTTCGGCGGCCACGTCGCGCGGGCGGCCGTACTGCTCGACCCCACGCCGTTCGTGTCGCTGACGCTGATGGCGTCGGGGCCGGCGGAGATCTCCGTCTCCCAGCAGCAGCGCGTGAAACTGTTGCGGGACGCGCTCGCGGTGATGTCGATGGCCGAGGTGTGGGACGCGATCCAGGCGATGGAGGCACCGGAGGAGACCGAGACCGGCGGTGCGCTGGACGAGGGGCTCGACGACCGGGCCGACCTGCGCCGCCGCTGGCTGGGCACGAAGCCGGCTCAACTCCTCGCCGCGGGACGCCAGTTGTGCGGGGAACCGGACCGGGTGGCCGAGCTGGCAGCGGTACCGCTGCCCTGCCACGTCCTGTCGGGCTCGCGGGACGACACCTGGCCGGTGCCGCTCCTGGACGACATGGCCGTACGGCTGAAAGCGCGGCGGACGGTCATCGCGCGGGCCGAGCACTCGCCGAACACGGACCAGCCGGCCGCGACGGCGAAGGCGATCGCCGACTTCTGGGACGACAACTCCCGCTAGACAGCGGTCAGTACTGCGTCTGCAGGTGCTCCCAGAACCCGTCCCGCAGCGCGCGCCGCAGGTCGGCCTGGCCGCGCAGGGAGTACTGGAGCAGCCCCTCCGCCTCGACCAACAGGTCCTGGTCGACCGACCCCGGCAGATAGGGATGCCCGGGCAGCAGGTCCACCAGCGCTTCCCTCCCCCGCGCCGCGAGCCACTTCGCGGCGATCTGCGCGCCCACGAAGCGGACGTCGTCGCGGGTGGGCCGGGTGGCGGCGGCCTCGTAGACGGCGGACGCGCGCCGGGAGACGTACGGCTTGAAGAAGTCGAGGTCGAAGGTGCGCTGGCTGTCGACCTCCCACAGGAGCGGCTCCGCCTGGTTACGGCCCTCCGGGGCCTCGATGCCCCACAAGTGGACGCGGGCGCCGTACCCTTGGGCCGCCTCGACCGCGGAGACCAGGTCCTCGTCGCCGCCGATGAGGGCCGCGTCGCTGATGGCGCGGTGCCGGGCGAGGGACTCCAGGTCGGAGCGGATGAGTGAATCGACGCCCTTCTGCTGGTTGTTGGCGTTGAGGTTGCCCAACCGCACCTTCACGTCCGGGAGTTCGGCGATGGCCTGCTGCTCGGCGGTGTGGATGCGGCGCCGGGCGCCGTCGTACCAGTAGACGCGCAGCAGCCGGCTGTCCGCGAAGATCGTGCGGGCCTTGTCGATGAGCGCCTCGATGAGGCCCTCGGTGTCGAGGTCGAAGGTGCGCCGGTCCTCGGTCCCGGAGACGAGCCGACCCGCGGCTGCATACAAATACCCGGCGTCGACGAAGATCGCATGCGTCGAGGGCGTCTTCGCCACTTCGGCGAGCATGCGCTGCAGCAGCTCGTTCGTGCGGTCGATGCGGGCGCTGAGGGCCTCTAGGTCGTCGTTCATCGCTTCCATTGTCCCGGCGGTCACGCTGCGAACACAACCGGTCCCGGTCAGTCTCGCGCCGATCTCTTACCAGTCAGTAATTAGGCGTTCGAAAAATTTCCTTAGCGTAGGGAATGTTTGTAACACGCATCCCGTTGACTACATACGTAACCAAGTAGTTCTCCTCAGGAGGATGACCAGACGAAGGGAGAAGCCCATGCGCTTCGAAATCATGCGTCTCGACGAGGTCGACGGCACCACCGTGGACAGCACCGTCGTGGATGCCGCCTCCGTCAATCGGATCGTGCAACAGGCCGCTGCCATTGGACAGCGCCTGTGGATCCGCCCCGCCGAGACCAAGGCCTCGTAACACTCGACGCCGCGTAGTACCTACGACGTAACACCGACGACGTACCACTGACGACGTAATACCGACGACAGAGCCCGCGATCCTCATGCGGATCGCGACCACACTTCAGAACCCCCGTACGGCACCGATGCCGTGCGGGGGTTCCGCGTGTACGAGCCGCCTACGGCGATCAGCTCGCCCGGATCACCTGGGTGATCCCGTTGATGATCTGCTGTACGGCGATCGCGGACAGCATCATCCCGGCGAGCCGCGTCACCAGCACCACACCGCCGTCCTTGATGACCCGGATGATCAGCAGCGAGTACCGCATCACCACCCACAGCACGACGTGGATGGCGAGGATCGCCACCCACACCGACACCTGCGAGGCCACGCTGTCGGCCTTCTGCACGGCGAGGATGACGGACACGATCGCACCGGGCCCGGCGAGCAGCGGCATGCCCAGCGGTACGAGCGCGACGTTGACGTCCTTGGTCTGCTTGGGCTCGTCGGTCTTGCCGGTGAGCAGGTCGAGCGCGATCAGCAGGAGGAGCAGCCCGCCCGCGATCATCAGCGCGGGCACGGAGACATGCAGATAGTCGAGGATCTGGTGCCCGAGCAGCCCGAAGACGGTGATGACACCGCCGGCCACGCACACGGCCTGCAACGCCATCCGCTTCTGCACCTTGGACGGCCGTCCGGCGGTCAGCGCGAGGAAGATCGGGGTGATCCCGGGGGGATCCATGATGACAAAGAGGGTCAGGAAGAGGGAGCCGAAGACGGCGACGTCGAACATGGGTGGGCCACGAGCCTTGCAGAGAGGTGAGCGGAGACAGCCGGGGGACGGACGGGAGCGGTGCGGGCGTCAGGCTCCGCCGGTCCCCGGCACCGGGAACGCCCCGGTAGCGCGCCGCGTGATCTCGCCGTACACCTCGGGATCGGTGGTGTACTCCCCGAGCCGCACGCTCTTACGGCTCCCGTGATAGTCGCTGGACCCGGTGGCCAGCAGCCCGAGCTCCTTGGCGAGCCCTCGCAACCGCACCCGCGTCTCGGCATCGTGATCCATGTGCTCGACCTCGATGCCGTCGAGCCCGGCGGCGGCCATCTCGGCGATGGCGGCCTCGGGCACCGTGTGCCCCCGCTTGCTGGCACCGGGATGCGCGAACACGGTCACGCCCCCCGCGGCCTTCACCAGCCGAATCGCCTCAAAGGGATCGGTCTCGTGCTTGGCCACATGAGCGCGCCCACCGTCGGCCAGCCACTCCACGGTGAACGCGTCGTTCACGGTCGGCACAACACCCGACTCGACGAGCGCGGTGGCCACATGAGGCCGCCCGACGGACCCTTCCCCGGCGATCCGGGCAACCTGCTCCCAGGTCACCGGCACACCCAGCTCCTGAAGCCGCTCCACCATCGCCCGGGCCCGAGGCACCCGATCGTCCCGAACCAACTCCCGCTCAGCGAGCAGAGCAGGCTCCTCGGGGTCGAAGAGGTAGGCCAGCATGTGCATGGACACCCCGTCGATCCGACAGGACATCTCGGCCCCGGTGACCAACGTGAGCCCGGCAGGCAGAGCCTCGATCGCCTCCGCATACCCACGGCTGGTGTCGTGATCGGTCAGCGCAACAACGTCCAGCCCAGCGGCACCGGCATTCCGCACCAGCTCAGCGGGCGTGTCCGTACCGTCGGAGGCCGTGGAGTGACAGTGCAGATCGATACGCACGACACGAACTCCAGACGGTGACAATACGAAAAGGGACCACTCAAGGGTAACGGCAACCCCGGTGGCCTCTAGGACACCGCTAGGGCATCCCACCTAAGGGGCGCGGGGCTGTGTCAATGTGCGGCTCCGCCGCGCGGGCGCGACAAGCCCCCACAGGCCCGCACCCGCCCCACAACCGACCGAGGCACCCCCCTAGGCGCTACGGCTCCAGCAAGCGCGGCGAAAGCGCCCCACACGGCACCAGGTCAACCTCGGCCCCCGCATCCCGCAGATCCGTCAGCACCAGCTCGTCGTACATCAACAGCCCCGACTGCTCAGGCCAGACCACAGCCCACAGCCACAGCCCCAACGCCTCCCCCGCGAAAACGGCCCGATCATCCGGCGCCGTAGAGACATGCCACAACGGCGTAGGCCGCCCCGCGGCAAGCAGCTTCGCCTGAGGAGGCTTCTCCACGTTCATATAAGGCCCAGGATCCGGCCCGTCGATCCCCGCATACCGCGCCCCGAGCCCGACACCGAGCTCCTCGGCGACAAGGATCAACTCCCCAAGCCCCCCGAGCGGCCCGGGCCCCGTGCACGCGACGGCCGTAGCCCGCCCCCCACTACGGTCGTCCCCGGCGCACGCCACCCCCGTGAACAGCCATCCGACCGGCAGCGGCCACGGCATCCACACGGGCACCTGCGTGCGATGCACGACAACGCTGAGCGCCTCGACGCTGGGCGGGATCACGGGCTGCAGCGGATGCACCGTCCCGTGGAGATCGCACTGCCAGGAATCGGCGAAGAGTCCGGGAGCCCTGACCCGGCCACCACACTTCGGGCAACTGGGTTCGCCCCTCATAGGGCCCCACGGTCCTACCCTCACCCGCGCACGTCAAGGACGATCACCCGTCCGGCCGGGCCACTCACGGAGCGAAACTAGATGTAGCTTGCATTCATTACCTTGCCTAACTTACTATGTGCATATACCAACTACTCGGGAGGAAGCATGGACGACCCCTTCGACAAGGGAGCCGACACCGGCACGGGCAGCATCCTGCGGCAGCCCAAGGCGGTCTGGGCCACCGCGGGCGCCTCGGTCGTCGCCTTCATGGGCATCGGACTCGTCGACCCGATCCTGCCGTCGATCGCCAAGGGCCTGGACGCCACGGCGAGCCAGGTCTCCCTGCTCTTCACCTCGTACTTCCTGATCACCGCCATCGCGATGCTGGTGACCGGCTTCGTCTCCAGCCGGATCGGCGGCAAGAAGACCCTGCTGCTCGGCCTCGCCCTCGTCGTGGTCTTCGCCGGTCTCGCCGGCACCTCCGGCTCGGTCGGCGAACTCGTCGGCTTCCGCGCCGGCTGGGGCCTCGGCAACGCGCTCTTCGTGTCCACGGCCCTCGCCGTCATCGTCGGCGCGGCGGCCGGCGGCAGCGCCGCGGCGATCCTGCTCTACGAGTCCGCCCTCGGCCTGGGCATGGCCTGCGGCCCGCTGCTCGGCGCCCTGCTGGGCAACCAGAGCTGGCGCTACCCCTTCTTCGGCACCGCGTTCCTGATGGCGATCGGCTTCCTGTGCATCACGGTGTTCCTGAAGGAACAGCCGAAGCCCGCACAGAAGACCTCGCTGCTGGACCCGCTCAAGGCGCTCGGCCACGGCGGACTCGCCTCGGCCGCCGTCTCGTCGTTCTTCTACAACTACACGTTCTTCACCGTGCTGGCCTTCACCCCGTTCGTGCTGAACATGACCCCGTACAAGTCCGGTGCCGTGTTCTTCGCCTGGGGCGTGCTGCTCGCCGTCTTCTCGGTCTTCGTCGCCCCGCGCCTCCAGGCCCGGTTCGGCTCCCTGAAGGTGCTCGGCGGTTCGCTGGTGCTCCTCGCCGTCGACGTCCTGGTCCTCGGCTACGGCAGTCACACCACCGCCGTCGTCTGCACGATCCTGTCCGGTGCCTTCATCGGCGTGAACAACACCGTCTACACCGAGCTGGCCCTGGGCGTCTCGGACGCGCCGCGCCCGGTGGCGAGCGCGGGCTACAACTTCGTCCGCTGGTTCGCCGCCGCGGCCGCGCCGTTCTTCGCCCCGAAGATCGAGGGGTGGAGCAACATCCACATCCCGTTCGTGGTCGCGGCGATCACCGCGGCACTGGGCGCGCTGGTGGTCCTCGTACGACGGAACGCGCTCACCCACGAGGCCGAGGAGCTGGAGCCGAGGCACGCGACGGAGGACAGTGTCGCGGTGTTCGCCAACTGACGGATTCCGGCCGGGTGTTGGTGACATCGGTCACGCACACGGCCGGTCGGAAGGTCAGTCCAGCGGGACGGATCTACGGGACGGGTCCCGTAGATCCGTCCCGTTCGTCAACCAGCGCTCCTGGAGGGCCTGCGCGCCGTGGACGCGTTTCCAGGCGGCCTCGTTCGGGGTCATGGGCAGCAGCGGCAGGAAGCGCACCGGGTCGAGGGGCTCGTCGAGTTCGAGGTCCTCGACCAGGCCGCCCGGCTCGGCGACCAGTACCGAGGTGAACGGGGCGCCGGGCCACAGGGGTTCGCCCACGTCGAGGGAGGCGCCGGGGGCCACGACCACACCTTCGACCTGCGGGGACGCGGCGAGCACGGCAAGGGGTCGTAGCACCTTGTCGGTGTCGGCGAGGCCGCCGCGGACGGAGAGGACCAGCTCGGCGCGTGGGCCAGCGACCGGGTCGGCGAGCATCGCCGTGGGGTCGCTCATGGGCTGCGCGGACATACCGAGGGTGGCGTAGCGGACGACGGTCCCGTCCTGGTTGTCGCCCGGGAAACGCAGGACCTCGACGCGGTCCGTGCCGAGGAAGGTGACCGCGGCGCGGGCGTCCGGTTCGCCCAGCGCGGTACGCAACCGTGCCTCGACCAGAGCAAGAACATCAACCATGCGGCGAGCATAGAACTCGTCAGTACCGGGCAAAGCAGCGCCTTGACAGTTCAGTCGGCTGATAGTCTTGGCCGGTCGTTCGGGGCAGCACGCAGAAGCGTCGCGATCAAGTCCCGACGCCGTTGAGACTCCCCCACGGGGGACCGGCCGGAGGAGGTGGGGCTGCAATGGACCGAAGTCGGCCTGGCAGTACCACCCGCTCTTCCGGCCGCTGATGTCGTCGCTCTGGCTCTAGCCTCCCCAGACGGCTGCCGCCTCTCGCACTTCTTCACTGTCGCGGAAGAGCACTTCGTTTCCTTTTCCTGATCTGCCTGATCTGTTCGGTGTATCCGATCCGACCGATCCGTCTGTTCCGAAGTCAGTGCCTGTATCAGTAACGAAGTTCGCCACCGCGACGGTGCGGTGCTCCCCGCTTTGTGGACGTGCCAAACATCCGTACCCAGGACGTCCCCATTCCGGGCAGTTCCAACCGTCGTCGGCGCCTTTCGTTGCTCGTCGCGAAGGAGCCCGCCATGTCGATGATCCGCGACCTGCGTGCCGTGGTCCGCCCGTCCCGTCCCTCCCTGCGCAAGGACGGCGGCGCGTACGACACCACCCGCGACCCCGGCACCCCCTCGGCCGTCGTCGACTGCGCCGTCTACCGCGACGGTGCCCGCGCCGACGTCGGCAAGCCGCTGACCCCGCACGAGGCGATGCGCCTGGTGCGCCGCGACGGCGGCTTCGTGTGGATCGGGCTGCACGAGCCCACCGAGGCCGAATTCGCCGTCATCGCCCGGGAGTTCGGGCTCCACCCGCTCGCCGTCGAGGACGCCGTACAGGCCCACCAGCGGCCCAAGCTGGAGCGCTACGACGACTCCCTCTTCACCGTCTTCAAGACCATCCACTACGTCGAGCACGACCAACTCACCGCCAACAGCGAGGTCGTTGAGACCGGCGAGGTCATGTGCTTCACCGGGCGGGACTTCTTCATCACCGTCCGGCACGGCGGGCAGGGCTCGCTGCGGGCGCTGCGGCACCGGCTCCAGGACGACCCCGAGCTGCTCGCCCGCGGCCCCTCGGCGGTGCTGCACGCGATCGCCGACCACGTCGTCGACGGCTATGTCGCGGTCGCGGACGCGGTGCAGGACGACATCGACGAGGTCGAGACCGAGGTGTTCACACCGGGCCGCAAGGGCGGGGTCTCGCGCGGTGTCGACTCGGCGCGGATCTACCAACTCAAGCGCGAGGTACTGGAGTTCAAGCGCGCGGTATCGCCGCTGCTGCGTCCCATGCAGCTGCTGAGCGAGCGGCCGATGCGGCTGATCGACCCGGACATCCAGAAGTACTTCCGCGATGTCGCCGACCACCTCGCCCGGGTCCACGAGCAGGTCATCGGCTTCGACGAGCTGCTCAACTCGATCCTCCAGGCCAACCTCGCGCAGGCGTCCGTCGCCCAGAACGAGGACATGCGGAAGATCACCGCGTGGGCCGCGATCATCGCCGTACCGACGATGGTGACGGGCGTCTACGGCATGAACTTCGAGCACATGCCCGAACTGCACGCGAAGTACGGGTATCCGGCGGTGCTCGCCTTCACCGTGACGGTCTGTCTGGCGATCCACCGCACGCTGAAGCGCAACGGCTGGCTGTGACGGACGTGGATAGGCTGACCACCATGACCAGCGAGCTGCTCGACCAGGCCCTCGTCGAGGAGGCCACGAAGAAGTCCGGTCTCGTCTGGGTCAACGGCCCGGGCGTACCGGCCCGCGCCCTGTGGCACGTCTGGCACGAGGGCGCGGCCTGCCTCATCGGCGACGGACCGGGCGAGCAGCCGCTGCCGGGACTGACCGACGGCGGCCCCGCCGAGGTCACGGTCCGCAGCAAGGACAAGGGCGGCCGGCTGGTCTCGTGGACCGCGAGGGTCGTCGAACTGGCCCCGGACTCCGAGGCCTGGACGGCGACAGTCGCCGAGCTGAAGGGCAAGCGCCTCAACGCCCCCGACGGCGAGGCGATGACGGCCCGCTGGGCCCGCGAGTGCCGGGTGCTGCGCCTGGAACCGACGGGAGCGACGGCCGACCTGCCGGAGGGTTCGCTGGCGGAGCCTCCGCTGCCGACCCCGGCGACGACCCGTCAGCCGATGCCGGCCGGGCTGCCGCGCCTGCTCCTGAAGAAACGCAAACGCCGGTAACCACCGCGACCACCGCTAGGAAGACGGCAGTTGCTTGCCGTAGTCGACAGTGTCGTCGCCCTTCGGCTGCGTCACCGTGAAGCCCTTGCCCCAGTCCGAGAAGGTCAGGGTGCCGGCGCCGCCCGCACGGACCAGCCGGAGCGGATACGGCTTGCCCTCGAGCGACACGTCGAGCGTGCCGCCGGATCCGTCGTCGCCGGTGATGCGGATCGTCCGGACACCGTTCTGCGCGTGGTGTCCGTCCGTCGCGAGTGAACCGTGCAGGGTCAGCAAGCTGGAGAGGAGGACGTCCTTGTCCGTGAAACCACTGAACTTCTTGTACGAGGGGTCGCCCTGCGGCACCTTCACGTACTTGCCGTGGAGCGTGTCGCCGGCGCCCGAGTCCCCGTTGCTGTTCCAGAAGTCCGCGTCGGCCTTCAGGTACAGCTCCTCGCCGATCCGCAGCAGCCCGAAGGTCGACCCCTTCGAGGTGACCGACCCGCTGCCGCCGTCGGACTTCAGCCGCATGTCGAGCGTGTACGTCCGCCCGCTGGTGACGACGGTCCCGGACAGCCGTACGGCGTCGGCGGCGCCCGCGGCCGTGACCGACTTCGACTGGATCTTGTCGGCGGCCAGCTTGCCGACCCCGTTGGTCCCCGCGTCCGGGTCCCCGCCGCCGCACCCCGTCAGGGCCAGGACACAGACCGCGCCGAGCAGCGCCGCACGACGGTTTCGGACCTGGGGGATCGCAGTCACAGGTGGGGTGCCTTCCGGTGCGGGGGGCGATGGCGTACGGCAGCGTACCGGGGCCGCGGGACGCCGACGGAGCCAGTCCGTCCGGACCGCCCACCAGCGCGGATCACATACGGACGGGCTAGCCTGAAGCCCATCCGAGCAGGCAATTCGGAACATCCGGAAGCCACAGAATCCATCGGAATACCAGGACAGAAAGAAGGAGGTGCGGCCATGGCAGCCGGCGCTCCCCGAGTCTTCGTGTCGCACCTCTCCGGTGTCGCCGTCTTCGACCCGAACGGCGACCAGGTGGGCCGCGTGCGCGACCTCGTAGCCATGCTCCGCGTGGGCCGGCGGCCCCCTCGGCTGCTGGGCCTCGTCGTCGAACTCTCCACCCGGCGCCGCATCTTCCTGCCGATGACCCGCGTCACCGGCATCGAGTCCGGTCAGGTCATCACGACCGGTGTGCTGAACGTCCGCCGCTTCGAGCAACGCCCCACCGAGCGGCTGGTGTTCGGCGAACTCATGGACCGGCGCGTCACCCTCGTCGAGACCGGCGAGGAGGTCAGCGTCCTCGACCTGTCGGTGCAGCATCTGCCGGCCCGCCGGGACTGGGAGATCGACCGGATCTTCGTACGGAAGGGCAGGACCGGCGGAGCCTTCAGGAGGGCCAAGGGCGAGACGCTGACCGTGGAGTGGTCCGCCGTCACCGGTTTCTCCCTGGAGGAGCAGGGACAGGGCGCGGAGAGCCTCCTGGCCACCTTCGAGCAGCTGCGCCCCGCCGACCTCGCCAACGTTCTGCACCACCTCTCCCCCAAGCGCCGGGCCGAGGTCGCCGCCGCCCTCGACGACGACCGCCTCGCCGACGTCCTCGAAGAACTCCCGGAGGACGACCAGATCGAGATCCTCGGCAAGCTGAAGGAGGAGCGCGCGGCGGACGTCCTGGAGGCGATGGACCCGGACGACGCGGCCGACCTCCTCTCCGAACTCCCCGAGGACGACAAGGAGCGCCTGCTGAACCTGATGCAGCCCTCCGAGGCAGCGGACGTACGCCGCCTGATGTCGTACGAGGAGCACACCGCGGGCGGCCTCATGACGACCGAGCCGATCGTCCTGCGGCCCGACGCGACCGTCGCCGACGCGCTCGCCCGGGTCCGCAGCGCCGACCTCTCGCCGGCCCTCGCCGCCCAGGTCTACGTCTGCCGCCCGCCCGACGACACCCCGACCGGCAAGTACCTCGGCACGGTCCACTTCCAGCGGCTGCTGCGCGACCCGCCGTACACCCTGGTCAGCGCGATCATCGACGACGACCTTCAGCCGCTGGACCCGGACGCGACGCTTCAGCTCATCGCCGGGTTCTTCGCGACGTACGACATGGTCGCGGCGCCCGTGGTCGACGAGACCGGGTCGCTGCTCGGCGCGGTGACGGTGGACGACGTGCTGGACCACATGCTGCCGGAGGACTGGCGGGAGACCGAGTTCCACCTCGACGAGGGCGTGGACGAGGGAGTGGACGAGCACGAGGCAGTGGCGACAGAGGCATCGGCAGAGGAATCGGCAGAGGCGGAGGAGGTGGCGGCTCATGACTCCTGAGCGCGAGACCACACGCGAGCGGACACCGGCGGGCGCGACCGCCACCACCCGGACCCGGGCCCGGCTCGACCAGCCGCGACCGCCCCGGCGCCGGTTCCTGCCCGAGTACGACCCGGAGGCCTTCGGGCGGCTGTCGGAGCGGATCGCGCGGTTCCTGGGCACCGGGCGGTTCATCGTCTGGATGACGGTCGTCATCATCGCCTGGGTGCTGTGGAACATCTTCGCGCCGCGGGACGTGCGGTTCGACAACTACCCGTTCATCTTCCTGACGTTGATGCTGTCGTTGCAGGCCTCGTACGCGGCCCCGCTGATCCTGCTCGCGCAGAACCGGCAGGACGACCGCGACAAGGTCAACCTGGAGCAGGACCGCAAGCAGAACGAGCGGTCGATCGCCGACACCGAGTACCTCACCCGCGAGATCGCCAGCCTGCGCATCGGCCTGGGCGAGGTCGCGACCCGGGACTGGATCCGCTCCGAACTCCAGGACCTGGTGAAAGAGCTCGAGGAACGCGCGGACGGTCACCACAGGCACGTCGTATTCCCGGCAGAACGGTCGCGCGGACGTGACGTAGACGACCGGTGACGGGCTTACCTGGGGCCCCGCGCGGCGCCGTACCATCGACCCTATGGCTACGGAAGACGCGGTGCGTGAAGCGCTGTCGACGGTGAACGACCCCGAGATCAACCGACCCATCACCGAGTTGGGGATGGTCAAGTCGGTGGAGATCGGTGCGGACGGAGCGGTCGCGGTCACCGTGTACCTGACGGTCTCCGGCTGTCCCATGCGCGAGACGATCACGCAGCGCGTGACGGAGGCGGTCCTGGGTGTCGAGGGCGTCACCGGTGTCGACGTCACCCTGGACGTGATGAGCGACGAGCAGCGCAAGGAACTCGCGACCGCCCTGCGCGGTGGCAAGACCGAGCGCGAGGTCCCCTTCGCGCAGCCCGGCTCCCTCACGCGCGTGTACGCGGTCGCCTCCGGCAAGGGCGGCGTCGGCAAGTCCTCGGTGACGGTGAACCTCGCGGCCGCGATGGCCGCCGACGGCCTGAAGGTCGGTGTCGTCGACGCCGACATCTACGGCCACAGCGTGCCGCGCATGCTCGGCGCGGACGGCCGTCCCACCCAGGTCGAGAACATGATCATGCCGCCGTCCGCGCACGGCGTGAAGGTCATCTCCATCGGCATGTTCACGCCGGGCAACGCGCCGGTGGTGTGGCGCGGCCCCATGCTGCACCGCGCGCTCCAGCAGTTCCTGGCGGACGTGTACTGGGGCGACCTGGACGTCCTGCTGCTCGACCTCCCGCCGGGCACGGGCGACATCGCGATCTCCGTCGCCCAGCTCGTCCCGAACGCCGAGATCCTGGTCGTGACGACCCCGCAGCAGGCGGCGGCCGAGGTCGCCGAGCGGGCCGGCTCCATCGCCGTACAGACCCACCAGAAGATCGTCGGCGTCGTCGAGAACATGGCGGGCCTGCCGTGCCCGCACTGCGGCGAGATGGTCGACGTCTTCGGCACGGGCGGCGGCCAGTCGGTGGCGGACGGCCTGACCCGCACGACGGGCGCCTCGGTCCCGGTGTTGGGCAGCATCCCGATCGACGTCCGCCTCCGCGAGGGCGGCGACGAGGGCAAACCGGTCGTCCTGACGGACCCTGACTCCCCGGCGGGCGCGGCACTGCGCGCGATCGCGGGGAAGCTCGGGGGCCGCCAGCGAGGCCTTTCGGGCATGTCCCTGGGGATCACCCCGAGGAACAAGTTCTAGGGATCTTCTTACGCGAATTCCCTCACCCGGACTCTTCTACGACGAGGGGGGCGCCGTCCCACCGGACGGCGCCCCCTCGTCGTAACCGCCGCTACTGGGCGTAGGTCGCGATGTCCTTGATCATGGCGAAGCCGAGCCCGTACGCGCTCATGCCCCTGCCGTACGCCCCCACGTGCACGCCCTCCTGAGTCGACCCGGCGAGGACCCAGCCGAACTCGGACTCGCGGTAGTGGAAGGGCGTCGGTACGCCGTCCACGGGGAGGGACAGGGTCGACCAGTCGTCGCCGGCGAGGTCGTCGGCCAGCACCCACGCGGTCTCGGTCTGCTGCTCCAGCCAGTCGTCGCGCAGGGTGTGGTCCATCTGGCCGGGCCAGGTGAAGGACAGCAGCCCCACACCGGCGAGCCATGCCGCCGAGGAGACCGAGGTCGCCTCCAGGAGGCCCGTGCCGTCGGCGGTGCGCCGGGCGGGATTGCCCGCGACGGTGACGACCACCGCGAACTTCTCCTTGTCCTCCGTGCCTTCGTTGCGTACGGAGGGCTCGTCGCCGTGCCCGATCGAGCCGTGTTCGACGGCTCCGTCCGCCGCCATGCCCACCTGCATCAGCCAGCGCGGTCCCGTGAAGGCCTCGTCGAGGCCGTACCACGGGAAGGGCGCCAGCAGGTAGCCGTCGACCGTGCGCCGGGCGGAGGGGAGTTGTTGTCCACCCTCCGCGGCCGGCGCCTGCGCGCCTACCCGACTCGTCGTCTCCATGCTCCGGACGCCTCCTCGTTCTCGTCGGACCGGGGCGGCCCGCCCCCCTTCGGGCGACTCGCCCGGTCCGCACAACAACTCGGCAGCATAGCCACCTCGTGCGAGGCAGCCCGGAAAGCGCCCGGCGCGCGAGGCGCACAGAGGCCGTGTTCAGGCCGTACGGGGGCGTGGAACGGGCTGGAGAGGTATGAAACGCGTCACGTAGGAGGCAGTGAGACGACTGTCCCCGTACGGCTCAGGTGGCGTCCGCGTCGAAGGGCGGACGGTCGTCCTTCTCGGGGTCCTCGGGCTTCTTGGTCATGTCGAGACGACCGCTCGAAGAGGGCGCGGAACTCGGGGTGTCCGCGCTCTGGACCGCCTCCGTGACCTCGGCCATCTCCTTCTTCAGGTCGAAGCCGTTGCGGATCTCCTTGAGCCCCAGTTCGTCGTTGTCCAGCTGCTTGCGCAGGAACGTCTTGGGGTTGAGGTCCTCGAAGTCGAAGTCCTTGAACTCCGGTCCCAGCTCCTCGCGGATGTCCGCCTTGGCGCTCTCCGAGAACTCTCGGATCTTCCGGATCGTCCGCATGACGTCCTGGATGACCTTCGGGAGCTTGTCCGGACCGAAGACGAGCACGGCGAGCACAATGATCGTCACCAGCTCGAGCGGTCCTATGTCATTGAACACCTGAAGCTCCTTGCGATGTCCTCGGTCCTCGGCCCTCGGTGGTCTGTGCGCGTCTTCCGTGGTCCGGGCCGGGTCCACGGTACCCGGCCATCCCACCCGACCGGTACTGTCCCGGGGGCTACGAGTGGGTGTACACGACCGGTTTTCCGGGTTGTTTGCCTAGTGGGAAGGGTCGCGGGGCTCTCACCTGTGACGTTTCTGTCAATCACCGGTCGATGAGCCGAGAACGAGCGACACGGTCATGTTCTTGCCGGCCCGCCGCAGGGTCAGCCGCAGCTGGTCGCCCGGCCGATGGGCACGCGTCCTGACAATGAGCTCGTCACCGGAGTGGACCCGCTCGCCGTCGACCTCGGTGATGACGTCGCCCGCCCTGAGCCCGGCCTTGGCACCGGGACCGCCCGCGGTGACGGCGGGCCCGTCACCGCTGCCCTTCGTGGCGACACGGGCACCGTCCCCGGCGTAGTCCATGTCGAGGGTGACGCCGATGACCGGGTGGGTCGCCTTCCCGGTGTTGATCAGCTCCTCGGCGACACGCTTGGCCTGGTTGACGGGAATGGCGAACCCGAGCCCGATGGACCCGGCCTGCCCACTCTCCGTCCCGTCCCCGTCCCCGGCCCCGTCATCGGCGGACCGGATGGCCGAGTTGACCCCGACCAGCCGCCCCTGCGCGTCGAGCAAGGGCCCACCGGAGTTGCCGGGATTGATGGGCGCGTCGGTCTGCAGGGCATCGACATACGACACATCGCTCCCGTCCGAGGCCTCACCGCCGGCCGTGATGGGCCGCTCCTTGGCGCTGATGATCCCGGAGGTCACGGTGTTGTCGAGATCGAAGGGCGCGCCGATCGCGACAACGGGGTCCCCCACCCGCACGTTGTCCGAGTTCCCGAGCGGCATCGGCTTCAGCCCCCGCACCCCGCGCACCTGCACGACGGCGAGGTCGTACCCGGTGTCGTGCCCGACGACCTTGGCCTTGACGGTCTGTCCTCCACTGAAACTGACGGATATCGTCCCGTCGCCGCCGGCGGGCTGGACGACATGGTTGTTGGTGAGGATGTGCCCCCGCGTGTCCAACACGATCCCGGTACCGGTCCCCGACTCCTCATCACCGCTCACATGCAGAGTCACCACACTGGGCAACGCCCGAGCCGCAATCCCGGCAACACTCCCAGGCGCCCGCCCACCGTCCTCTTTCCCGGCCTGCGGCAACACGACGTCCCCACCAACACCGTCCCGCTCCAGCCGCGCCCCTACGACCCCACCGACACCACCGGAGAGAAGAGCGAGGGCGACGGCAGACCCGACGAGGAGCTTCCGGGTGCGGGTGCGCTGCTGTTCGGGTGTGAGGGTCGGGGCGCCGGTCTGCTGGAGGGGGGCGGGAGAGGCCCAGGGGTCGTAGCGGTGCCAGGGGTTGGCGGGTTCGGTGGGAGTGGGGTCTTGGACGGGGGTGGGCTCGGTGGGCGCGAGCTCTTGAACGGAGATGGGTACGGGTGCCGGGTCTTGGGCGGGGGCGAGGTCCGGGGAGGGGGTGGGTGAAGAGTGCAGGACGGGGGCGAGGGCCTGGTCCGGCGCAGCATCCTCCGCCAAAACCGCACCCGGTACCGGATCACCCGTCGCGTCCGGCGCCGCAGGACCCCGTCCACGAGCCCACCACTTCGTCTCCGCGGGCCCCCGCTCCGGTGTCCCCTCGTTCATGGTCCCCCCACAACTGGCCGCGCCACCCCGTACTCCCCGGATTCAACCAGGTTCGCGGGCCGTGGCGCAGGGCCCGGTCAGTGGAGTGGGTGGGAGGGGGTCGAGGAGGTGGGAGTGGGGGACGAGGTGGTGTCGGGGGCCGGTGCGCGGAGCAGGCCGGGGGCCATGACCTCGGGGGCCGTGGACCACGACGTGAGGGCGACCGGCGGAGTCGCGTTGAGCGGGCGTATCAGGGGGGACATGACCGCCGCTCCGGCCATCACCGGCGCGGTGAGCGTGTGCATGACCTCGTCACCCCGGGCGACCGCTGGCGACGGCACTCCGGGCAGGAGCGGTGCGGAGACCGAGGTCGGCGGTACCGCGGTGTCGCCGAGCATCGACCGCTGGCTCGTGCCCTGGGCGAGCAGGGGGCCGACCGCACGGCGCCGCCCCGCGTCGGAGGCCGCCGCCGCGCCCGTGCCCTGCGTACGCGCCGGTGTCACACCCGTACCGCCCCGCGCTTCCGCGGCCGTGTCGCCCGGAGCGACCGTGGCCACCCCGCCCAGCGCGATCGCGGCCAGCGACACCGCCCCGGCGGCGACGAACGCGAACCGCATCCCGCGCGAGGCGGAGCGGTCGGTGTCGTGCCGGCTGACGTCATGGATACGGAAGCCTTCACGGGCGGCCCGGGACGTGGACCGGGACGAAGACTGAGCCTGGGCCGAAGGCGTCAGGGCCCTGGCGACGTGCGGGGCCGCGGGGACGTAGCCGAACTCGAACGCGTCGAGCGGGCCGTCTCTTTTGACGCCGAAGACACCGATCCCGGCGGCGAAGAGTCCCCCGCCGGGCGGCTCCTCGCCGTCCGTGTCGCCGCCTCCCCCGGGAAGCCCCTGGAGACGGGCCAGGAAGCTCTCGGAGGGGGGCGGTGGGGCCATTTCCGCGAACACGTTCTTCAGTCGGCGCTGCGCGTCGGCCTCGGCCTTGCACTTCGTGCAGGTGGCCAGGTGCGCCAGTACGCGCTCGCGCGACTCATGACCGAGCTCCCCGTCCACCAGGGCGGAAAGTCGGTCTCCCAGATGCTGCTCCGCAGGCGTAGGACGTGATCCACTCACGCGGTCGCGCCCCCTCCCCCCAGCGCGGGCACACGCGCCACGAAGGAACGGCGCTCGGCCCGTGCTTCCGGCGAGCGGTGCGCGAGGGCCTTGCGGAGCTGGGAGCGGCCGCGGTGGATCCGGGAACGGACCGTACCGAGCTTGACGCCCAGGGTCGCGGCGATCTCCTCGTACGAGAGACCCTCGATGTCGCACAGGACGACCGCCGCCCGAAACTCCGGGGCGAGGGTGTCCAGGGCCTGCTGGACGTCCGCGTCGAAGTGCGCGTCGTTGAAGACCTGCTGGGGTGACGGCTCGCGGCTGGGCAGGCGCTCGGCCGCGTCCTCCCCCAGCGCGTCGAAACGGATGCGCTGCTTGCGGCGGACCATGTCCAGGAAGAGGTTGGTGGTGATGCGGTGCAGCCAGCCCTCGAAGGTGCCGGGCGTGTACGTCGACAGCGAACGGAAGACCCGGACGAAGACCTCTTGTGTGAGGTCCTCGGCGTCGTGCTGGTTCCCCGTCAGGCGGTACGCGAGCCGGTACACACGGCCGCTGTGGGTGCTGACGATCTCCTCCCAGGTGGGCGGAGTCCACGCCTGCCCGTCCGCGTCGGTGGAGAAGGTCGCGGTCTGGGCATGGTCAGCGGCGTGGCTGTGGTCAGCAGCGGTGTCGTTCACGGATTTCGGCCTGCCCGCCGATCCGAGAAAGCGCCGGAGCACTCCTCCCCGATCCACAGGTACAGCCGCACCTCCCCTGTCGGCTCTGGTGGTGTCCAGTGGAGCCCCTACCATAGCCACCTCGCCCGTTAGCTCCGGATAAGCGGTTTTACGAGAATTTGATACACGCTCATACCGACCTGGCGGTGGTGCGAGCCGATGCCCGTGCCCCTGCTCGGGCCGCTGTCCGACGTACTGATCCATCCTCATCCCCCGCTCTTCCCTCCGGCCGCGTCCCCCAGTGCATTCCTCCCCCTCTAAACGCCCGGTCCCATCAGCAGGTTCCCGGCACCAACGGATACAGTCACGCCCAGGCAACCACGGGGACAGGAGAGGGTCATTACCGGCAACCGGCAGACGAGCTGGGCGTTCGCCGACGCCTATGTCGCCGAGGACGAAGCACTGCGCTGGGCCCGTGACCGGGCCCGCGAGGCAGGGCTGCGCTCGGTGTCGCCCGGCACGGGCGCCGCGCTGCGGATGCTCGCCGCCACCGTGGACGCGAAGGCGGTGGCGGAGATCGGCACCGGGACCGGCGTCTCCGGAATGCATCTTCTGTACGGCATGCGGCCGGACGGGGTACTGACCACCGTCGACCCCGAGCCGGACCACCAGCAGTTCGCCCGCCAGGCCTTCCGCGCCTGCGGCTTCGCCAGCAACCGGGCCCGCTTCATCCCGGGCCGCGCCCTGGACGTGCTGCCCCGGCTCGCGGACGCCGGCTACGACCTGGTGTTCTGCGACGGCGACCGCCTGGAATTCCTGGACTATCTCGCTGAATCGTTGCGCCTGCTGCGTACGGGTGGCCTGGTGGTCTTCGAGGGCGTCTTCGCCAACGGCCGCACCGTCGACTCGAGCCCCCAGCCCACCGAAGTCCTCCGGCTGCGGGAACTGCTGCGCGCCGTGCGCGAGAGCCCGGACCTGGTGCCGTCGCTGCTCCCGGTGGGCGACGGCCTGCTGTGCGCCGTCAAACGGTAGACAGGCCCCAACCGGCGGTCGGGCCACGGGACTTCGGGACAGAACCCACAAGACTTCGGGACAGGACTCCGGGAAAACAGCTGCCCCGGCACCGTCTCGGGTGCCGGGGCAGCTGAAGGGGTATGGTCGCGTTCCGCCGCGTCAGCCGACGACCTTCTTGAGGGCGTCGCCCAGCGCGTCGGCCTCGTCAGGGGTCAGCTCGACGACGAGCCGCCCGCCGCCTTCGAGCGGAACGCGCATGACGATGCCCCGCCCCTCCTTGGTCACCTCGAGCGGGCCATCGCCCGTCCGCGGCTTCATGGCCGCCATGCTCGTTCCCCTTCCTGAAACCAGCTCATCGTCGCCGACGGCCCCATGGAGGGCACGCGCGGCCCCTAATGAGACACGCGTCACCGGCATCGAACACATTGCTTCCAAGCCATTATCCCGCATCTCAGGACCCGATGACCAACATCAGTCGGCATCGCTTGGGCAACGCGCGCGAGCAAAACCACTCAATTCGCCGATGTGACTGCGATACTTCGCCGCCGCGCCGACCCCGGCCGCCCCGATCCGGCCCTGAATTCTTTGACGCAGGTCACACGTCCGGTCCGGTGCGTGGACGGTGATCTCCGCCATGCTGTCCTACGGACGTACGGCGTACCGACCGGTACGCCGGAGCCGCGACACCCGAGGGGATACGCCATGGCCGACACCGTGCTCTACGAGGTGAGCGACGGACTCGCGACGATCACGCTGAACCGCCCCGAGGCGATGAACGCGCTGAACATCGCGACCAAGGTCGCCCTCCGGGAGGCGGTCCAGTCCGCGGCGGACGACGACGCCGTACGGGCCGTGCTGCTGACCGCGGCCGGGGAGCGGGCGTTCTGCGTGGGCCAGGACCTCAAGGAGCACATCACGCTGCTCGCCTCCGACCGGGAGGCCGGGACCGGGGCCACGATGACCACGGTGAAGGAGCACTACAACCCCATCGTGCGGGCGCTGGCCGGCATGGCGAAGCCCGTGGTCGCCGGGGTCAACGGAGTCGCCGCGGGCGCCGGTTTCGGGCTCGCCCTGGCCGCGGACTACCGGGTCGTGGCGGACACGGCCGGCTTCAACACGTCCTTCGCGGGAGTCGCCCTGACCGCGGACTCCGGCATCTCCTGGACGCTGCCCCGGGTCGTCGGTCCGGGCCGCGCGTCCGACCTGCTGCTGTTCCCGCGGACGATCACGGCGCAGGACGCGTACGACCTGGGGATCGCCAACCGGCTCGTCCCCGTCGGCGAGTTGCACGCCGAGGCGGAGAAGGTCGCTCGGCAGCTGGCGGATGGCCCGACGGTGGCTTACGCGGCGCTGAAGGAGGCGGTGGCGTACGGCCTGACGCACACCCTTGAGGAGACCCTTCAGAAAGAAGACGAACTTCAATCTCGGGCGGGCGCGTCGGAGGACCACGCGATCGCTGTGCAGGCTTTCGTCAACAAGGAGAAGCCGAAGTATCTGGGTCGATAGCGCCGTCGGGGGCCGCGGGACCGTTGTGGCTGGTCGCGCCCACGCGGCGGAGCCGCACATCGATACAGCCCCGCGCCCCTAACCGGCGCTTCTCGCCACGCAGGCTTCCAAGTGGTCGTCGACCAACCCGCACGCCTGCATCAGTGCGTACGCCGTCGTCGGGCCGACGAACTTCAGGCCCCGCTTCTTCAGTGCCTTGGACAGGGTCGTCGACTCGGCCGTGACCGCCGGGACGTCTCCGAGGGTCCTCGGGGCCGGGCCCGGGGTCGGGGCGTGGGACCAGATGAACTCGTCGAGCTCGCCCGGGGCCCAATCCGCCAGCACGCGCGCGTTGGCGATCGTCGCGTCGATCTTGAGGCGGTTGCGGATGATGCCGGCGTCGGCGAGGAGACGTTCGCGGTCGGTGTCCGTGAAGGCGGCGACCTTGGAGATCTGGAAGCCGTCGAACGCGGCCCGGAAGCCCTCGCGGCGGCGCAGGATCGTGATCCAGGAGAGACCGGACTGGAAGGCCTCCAGGCTGAGCCGCTCGTACAGGGCGTCATCGCCGTGGACGGGGCGGCCCCACTCCTCGTCGTGGTACGCGACGTAGTCCTCCGTGGACAGCGCCCAGGGGCAGCGCAGAGCGCCGTCCGGACCGGCGACGGCCCCGCCGTCGCTCACTGCTGGTCGCCTTCCAGCGGCTTCCGCATGGAGACGTGGGCGGTGGCCTGCGCGCCCGCCAGCGCGGACTCCAGGTCCGCGATCCGGGCGTCGCGCTCGGCGAGTTCGGCGGCGAGGCGGCTCAGTACGTCGTCCACCTCGTCCATGCGGTAGCCCCGCGCGGCGAGCGGGAAGCGCAGCGTCTCGATGTCGGCGTGGTTCACCGGCCGGTCCTGGGGCAGCGGGTCGTCGAGGCGCTCGGGCGCCGCGTCGGGCAGCGGGGCGCTGTCGCCGCCGCCGATCACCGAGAGGGTCACGGCGCCGACCACGACGGCGAGCCCGACGACCAGGAACAGGAACATGAACATCTCTGAGGTCTCCACGGGCGTCGATGTCGGACGTGCCGAAGCCGAATGTGTCAGGGTCCGATCGTGCCATGCGACGCTGACAGTTAGGGTCACAGGCGGCTGAAGACCGGTACGCACTAGGAGAGGTCACAGGGGATGCTCAGGCTGGGCAGGCGTGAATTCGACACGCACGAGCCGGTGATCATGGCGATCGTGAACCGGACCCCGGACTCCTTCTACGACCAGGGGGCCACGTTCCGCGACGAGCCCGCCCTCGCGCGCGTGGAGCAGGCGGTCGCCGAGGGCGCCGCGATCATCGACATCGGCGGGGTCAAGGCCGGCCCCGGCGAGGAGGTGACCGCCGCCGAGGAGGCACGGCGCACGGTCGGCTTCGTGGCCGAGGTGCGGCGGCGCTTCCCGGACGTGATCATCAGCGTCGACACCTGGCGGCACGAGGTCGGCGAGGCGGTCTGCGAGGCCGGAGCGGATCTCCTGAACGACGCGTGGGGCGGCGTGGACCCCCGGCTCGCGGAGGTTGCCGCGCGGTACGGCGTGGGACTGGTGTGCACGCACGCGGGGGGCGCGGAGCCACGCACACGGCCGCACCGGGTGACGTACGACGACGTCATGGCCGACATCCTGCGCGTGACCATGGGCCTCGCCGAACGGGCCGTAGAGCTGGGCGTGCCCAGGGAGTCGGTGTTGATCGATCCCGGGCACGACTTCGGGAAGAACACGCGGCACAGTCTGGAGGCGACCCGGCGGCTCGGCGAGATGGTCGAGACGGGGTGGCCCGTGCTGGTGTCGCTGTCCAACAAGGACTTCGTGGGCGAGACCCTCGACAAGCCGGTCAAGGAGCGGGTTGTGGGGACGCTCGCGACCACCGCCGTGTCGGCGTGGCTGGGTGCGCAGGTGTATCGGGTGCACGAGGTCGCGGAGACGCGGCAGGTGTTGGACATGGTGGCGTCGATCGCCGGGCATCGGCCGCCGGCGGTGGGGAGGCGGGGGCTGGCGTAGGCCCGCGGCGGAGCCGCTGATGAATGCAGCGCCCCCGCCGCCCCTACCCGTCCCATCCCTGGGGGCTGCGCCCCCAGACCCCCGCTTCGGCCTGGACGGCCTCGTCCTCAAACGCCGGACGGGCTGACTTCTACCGGCCGGCTTCCTTCGAGACCAGCGCGACCGCCTCGTCCACGTCGTCCGTCACGTGGAACAGCAGCAGGTCCTTCTCCGACGCCTTGCCCTGGGCGATCAGCGTGTTCTTCAGCCAGTCGACCAGGCCGCCCCAGTACTCGCTTCCGAAGAGGACGATCGGGAAGCGGGTGACCTTCTGGGTCTGTACGAGGGTGAGGGCCTCGAAGAGTTCGTCGAGGGTGCCGAGGCCGCCGGGCAGGACCACGAAGCCCTGGGCGTACTTGACGAACATCATCTTGCGGACGAAGAAGTAGCGGAAGTTCAGCCCGATGTCGACGTAGGCGTTGAGCCCCTGCTCGAAGGGCAGCTCGATGCCGAGGCCGACGGAGATGCCCTTGGCCTCCAGGGCGCCCTTGTTGGCCGCCTCCATGGCCCCGGGGCCGCCGCCGGTGATCACGGCCCACCCGGCCTCCACGAGGGCGTGTCCGAGCCGTACGCCCGCCTCGTACTCCGGTGAGTCCGGCTTGGTGCGGGCCGAGCCGAACACGCTGATCGCGGGCGGCAGTTCGGCCAGGGTGCCGAAGCCCTCGATGAACTCCGACTGGATCCGCAGGACGCGCCACGGATCGGTGTGGACCCAGTCCGAGGGTCCGCCCGCGTCCAGGAGGCGCTGGTCGGTCGTGCTCGCGGTCACCTGATCGCGCCGCCGGAGGACCGGTCCCAGGCGCTGCTCCTCCGGTGGCTGCTGCTTGCCCTCCGGGTTGCCTGTAGCCATGTGCGCTCCCTCCACTTGCAGGTGTTTCGTACCTCAGCGTAGGTCTACGCGGGTTACGGAGGGGGGACATACGGATGTCAGGCGGTGAGCCAGTCCCGCAGTCGCCGCTCCGCCTCGGGGATGAGAGCCGCCTCGACCCTCTCGTCCACCTTGTGGGCGAGGAGTTGGGCACCTGGGCCGTAGTTCACCGCGGGGACACCGAGCGCGCTGAAGCGGGCCACGTCGGTCCAGCCGAACTTGGGGCGGGCCTCGCCGCCCACGGCCGCCATGAAGGCCGCCGCGGCCGGGTGGGTCAGGCCGGGGCGGGCCCCTCCTGTGTGGTCGTCGACGACGAACTCGTCGACCCCGCAGTCCGCGAAGTAGTCCCGTACGAAGGCCTCGGCCTCCTCCTCGCTACGGTCGGGCGCGTAGCGGAAGTTGACGACCAGGGTGCACGCGTCGGGGATGACGTTGGTGGCCACTCCCCCTTCGACACGCACCGCGTTGAGGCCCTCGTGGAACTGGAGGCCGTCCACGACGGGTGTGCGGGGCTCGTACGCGGCGAGCTTGGCCAGCGCGTGCGAGGCCGCGTGGATCGCGTTGGAGCCCATCCACGCGCGCGCGGAGTGCGCTCGTTCACCCTTGAACTTCAGGAACACCCTGAGCGTGCCCTGGCAGCCGCCCTCGACCTGGCCGTCCGTCGGCTCCAGGAGGACCGCGAAGTCGCCCTCCAGCCAGTCGGGACGGACTTCGGAGACGTGCTTGAGGCCGTTGAGATGGGCGGCGACCTCCTCGTTGTCGTAGAAGACGAAGGTGAGGTCGCGTTTGGGGGCCGGAACCGTTGCGGCGATGCGGAGTTGGACCGCGACGCCGGACTTCATGTCGCAGGTGCCGCAGCCCCACAGGACGCCGTTCTCGTCGAGGCGCGAGGGGACGTTGTCGGCGATCGGGACCGTGTCGATGTGGCCCGCCAGGACGACGCGTTCCGGACGCCCGAGGCTGGTCCGCGCGACGACGTTGTTGCCGTACCGGTCGACCGTCAGGTGCGGCAGGGTGCGCAGCGCGGTCTCGATCGCGTCCGCGAGGGGCTTCTCGCTGCCGCTCTCCGAGGGGAAGTCGACGAGCTGCGCGGTGAGCCGTGCGGCGTCCAGCGTGAGGTCAAGTGCGGTGTCGGGCATGGCGTCGACCCTAACGCGAAGGGCCTCTCCACCGTTTGTCCACACCCGGCGCAGCGGTAACAGGAGCCTCCGCTACCTTGTGGGGATGCTGCAGTCCCCCACCCCCAAGAAGCGTCGACGCGGCCGCCTCTTCCGGTTCGCGTCGGCCCTCGTGGTGCTGCTCGCGGTCGCGGGCTATCTGCTCGTCCAGTACGTCACCGGCGGCCGGGGCGGGCCCGGTTGCAAGGTGGTCTCCGGCAAGGACGACGGCCAGGCGTACGAGTTCTCCCAGGAGCAGACGATGAACGCGGCGACGATCGCCGCCGTCGGCACCGGGCGCGGGATGCCGGAGCGGGCCGTGACGATCGCCCTCGCGACCGCCCTCCAGGAGTCGCAGCTCGTCAACATCCAGCACGGCGACCTGGATTCGCTCGGCCTGTTCCAGCAGCGGCCCTCGCAGGGCTGGGGCACCAAGAAGGAGATCCTGGACCCGACGTACGCGGCGGGCGTCTTCTACGAGCACCTGTCCAAGGTGGACGACTACCAGAAGCTCCCCCTCACGGTCGCCGCGCAGCGCGTGCAGCGCAGCGGTTACCCGGAGGCGTACGCCAAGCACGAGCCCGAGGCCACGCTGCTGTCCGCCGCCCTCACCGGGCAGGCGGCCGCCACGCTGACCTGTCAGGGCCTCCCGGACACGACCCAGGCCGACACCGGCCCGGACGCCGTACGGGCCGCGCTGGTACGGGACTTCGGGCGCACGGTGTTGAAGGAGACCGGTGCGGAGGTGACCGGAGGCGGCTCGGCATCGAAGGACAAGTCCACGGCGAAGGCCAAGTCCACGCCGACGCCCAGTGCGAGCGCGACCGGCGGGAGCAGCACCGTGACCCTGCCGGTGCGGTCCGGCAGCACGACAACCGGATGGCAGCTCGCGCACTGGGCGGTGGCCAACTCCTCGGTGCTGCACATCGAGCGCGTGTCGTACGCCGGCCGTGAGTGGGCCGCCGGCAGCGCGGACGACCCGTGGCACTCGTCCGCCACGGAGGCCTCCGGCGGGGTGCGCATAGTGACCGAGCGGCAGGGCGCGGAGAAGTAGCCGGGCAGTCGTACGGGTCCTCACCCGTAGGGGTCATGCCCGGTCGATGCGGGGCTGGGGGTGCGCAGGTCTTCGGGCCGTCACCCCCACATGCGCCGAAACCCTTGAGAACAAAGGGCTGTACGCATTCGGCAGACTTTCGGACCGGGCGCTCTTTGTCCGTTTTTATCCGTAGCTGATAATGCGACGCATTGCCAACTCTTTACGTTGCCGCTCCGCAACCTTCGCGTGCTTCGAGCGGTAGTCACTGCGTCCGAGCCCGGAGATCAACACAAGGAGCATCATGTCCCTCCCCCTGACCCGCCGGATCGCCCGTGCCGCGCTGCTCGTCGCAGCGGGAGCGGCAGCCGGGGTCGGTGCGGCCGGCTCCGCCAGTGCGGCCCCCTCCCTGCCGGCCACCCCGAACCTGGGCGCGCTGACCGCCCTGGACGGGGCAAGCGTCGGCAACACGGTCGACGGCGCGAGCCAGAACGTCACGGGGGTCGCCGGCAAGTCCGGTGGCCAGACGCTGGAGAAGGCGGTGCCGGCCGCGGGCAAGACCGGCGGGAAGGTTGCCAAGACCGTGGCTCCGGCCGCGCAGCATGTTGCCGGGGACACCGCGGGGCAGGCCGGAGGCCTGCTCGGTGACACGGCCAAGACGGCGACTGCGGGTGGTGGGTTGCCGACTGACGCGGTGACCAAGGGTGGGTTGCCCACGGCCCAGGAGCTGCCGTTGAAGGGGCTGCCGCTCGGCTAGTTCGGCCGCGTTTTAGTGCACCTGCGTTGAAGGGGTCCAGGGAGTTCCCTGGACCCCTTGCCGCGTCGTTCTGCGGCTTACGCCGGTGGGGGCTTGTCGCGCCGTTCCCCGCGCCCCCGGGGGGTTTCAGCTGAGCCTGTTTACAGCTGCCCTTACTCGCTCATCCGTCGCCGTCAGGGCCACTCGTACGAAGTGTTCGCCCGCCTCGCCGTAGAAGTCGCCCGGTGCCACCAGGATGCCCAGGTCGGCCAGGTGGGCGACCGTCTTCCAGCAGGACTCGTCCCTCGTTGCCCACAAGTACAGGCTGGCCTCGCTGTGTTCGATGCGGAAGCCGTGGGCGACGAGGGCCTCGCGCAGGGCGGTGCGGCGGGTCAGGTAGCGCTCGCGCTGTTCCTGGACGTGGGTGTCGTCGCCGAGGGCCGCGATCACCGCTGCCTGGGTCGGGGACGAGGTCATCATGCCGCCGTGCTTGCGGATCTCCAGGAGCGGGGCGAGGACCGCCGGGTCGCCGGCGAGGAAGGCCGCGCGGTAACCGGCGAGGTTCGAGCGCTTGGAGAGGGAGTGGACGGCGACGATCCCGTCGTAGGAACCGCCGTTGACGTCCGGGTGGAGGACCGAGACCGGGTCGGCATCCCAGCCCAGTTCGAGGTAGCACTCGTCGGAGAAGACGAGGATGCCGTGCTCGCGGGCCCAGGCGACGATCCGGGTCAGCTCGTCCTTCGGGAGGACCTTGCCGGTGGGGTTCGACGGGGAGTTGAGCCAGAGGAGCTTCAGTCCCTCGGGGTTCAGCTGTGTCGGGTCGTCGTAGGTCTCGTACTCGGCGCGGGCCAGGCGGGCGCCGACCTCGTACGTCGGGTACGCGAGGCGCGGGTAGGCCACACGGTCGCCCGGGCCGAGGCCCAGGTGGGTGGGGAGCCAGGCGACGAGTTCCTTGGAGCCGACGATCGGCAGGACGTGGCGGTGGGTCACCTCACGGGCGCCGAGGCGGCGCTCCACCCAGCCGGTGATCGCGTCACGCAGTGCCGGTGTGCCCCAGACCGTCGGATAGCCGGGCGAGTCGGCCGCGGCGATCAGCGCTTTCTGGATCAGGTCGGGAACCGGGTCGACCGGGGTGCCGACGGACAGGTCGACGATGCCGCCCGGGTGCGCTGCGGCCGTCTTCTTGTACGGCTCCAGCTTGTCCCAGGGGAAGGTGGGCAGGCGGTCGGTGACTGCGGACACGATGACTGGCTCACTTTCTGGTGCGTGCGCCCCGTACAAGCGCGCCGCGCAGCCGTCGTACGGCAAACGCCTCGGCCCCGTAGGGCGCTGATCGGGCGTGATCAGGCCGTACGGGACCGAGGCGGCGCGTCTGTGCGGGCCGCTCTTACTGGTTCTGCGGCGGCAGCGCGGCGACGAAGGGGTGGTCGCGCTCGATCAGGCCCAGCTTGCTGGCGCCGCCGGGGGAGCCGAGCTCGTCGAAGAACTCGACGTTGGCCTTGTAGTAGTCCTTCCACTCCTCGGGAGTGTCGTCCTCGTAGAAGATCGCCTCGACCGGGCACACCGGCTCACAGGCTCCGCAGTCGACGCATTCGTCCGGGTGGATGTACAAGGACCGGGAGCCCTCGTAAATGCAGTCGACCGGGCACTCCTCGATGCACGCCTTGTCCTTGACGTCGACACAAGGCTGCGCGATGACGTAGGTCACGCTGTCGTTCCTCCTCGATAGGGCGCTGGCGGGCCTCCGTAGGCTCCGCCGCCAGGCGCGCTGGAGCGCGGCGTCGTCCATGCCCGCACCTAGTATCTCCGTTCCGGGGCGTGATCCATACAGGAGGGGTGAACTGACCTGTGGAAATCTCTGCGGCTGGACGTCTTGAGGTCCGGATCACCGCTGCTGACGTGGGCAAACGGGTGTCCGTCAGGCGCTTGACAGGTGCTGAAGACACGACGGAGAAGTTCACCGACACGGTGGGTGTTCTCACATCATGGGACAGCGGTGTGCTGACGATCACACGGAAGGGTGGCGAGTCCGTCCGTATTTCGGAATCCTCGCTGGTCGCGGGCAAGATCGTCCCGGCCGCTCCGGCCCGCCGCCGGGGACCGTCCGCCACCTACCGGGAGTTGGCCCAGGTCTCCGCGCGCGCGTGGCGGCCGGTGGAGAGCGAGCGGCTCGGCGAGTGGGAGCTGCGCGCCGCCGCCGGATACACCCGGCGCGCCAACTCCGTGCTGCCGCTCGGCGATCCCGCCCTGCCCCTGGACGAGGCCCTGACCGCCGTACGACGGTGGTACGGCGACCGGGGCCTGCCCGCGTACGTCCAGACCGCGACCGGCGGCGAGGGCACGCAGGAGTTGCTCTGCGCCGAGCTCGAACAGCGCGGCTGGACCCGCGAGGTCACGGCCGAGCTGTGGATCGGGGCCCTGGCACCCCTCGCCGACCGAGCCGACACCGACACGTCCGGGGTCGCGCTGTCCAGGGCCGCCGACGAGGCGTGGCTGGCCCGCTACCAGCGCAAGGGGGTGAGCGACGTGGCCCTGAAGGTGCTGGGGAGCGGACCCTCGGTGTGGTTCGCGACCGTGCCCGGAGAGAACGCGGATTCGGCTCCCGCCGCGATCGGGCGGTGTGTCGTCGACGGACGGTGGGCCGGTTTCGGCGCGGTCGAGGTCGATCCCGCGCTACGGCGGCGGGGGCTGGGCTCGCTCGTCATGGCCGCGCTGGCCTCGCGGGCGCTGGACGAGGGGGCGTCGGCCGCGTGGTTGCAGGTCGAGGCGGACAACGCGGGGGCGCGGGCGCTGTACTCCGGGATGGGGTTCTCGGCGCATCACGCCTACCACCACTATCGCGACGGTTCGTCGTGAAGGGGTTCGAGTTCGCCATGCCGGGCCCCTGTCCGCCGCCGCCTGAACGGGCCGCTGAGGTACGTCGGTTGTTCGCCGAGGAGGCTCGGGCCGAGCGGCCCGATCTCGCGACGCTGTGTCTGCTCGTGGGGGCGGCGGCGGACGGGGCGTTGGACGACGCGGGCATCGACTCGGCGCAGATCGAACTGGACCGGCTGGCAGGGCAGTTGCCCTTCCGGCCCGGCGCGCCGCTCGCCTGGGCCGACGCACTGCGTCAACTCCTGGGCGTGCGGTTCGAGTTCCGCGGTACGCCCGGCGACTATCAGCGGCTGGAGTCCTCGTTGCTGCACGAAGTACTGCGGCGGCGGCGCGGGTTGCCGATCCTGCTGTCCGTGGTGTGGATGGAGGTCGCTCGGCGGGCGGGGGCGCCGGTGTACGGGGTCGCGTTGCCGGGGCACTTCGTGGTGGGGTTCGGGGCGGCTGAGGAGCAGGTACTCGCCGATCCCTTTGATGGCGGGCGGGTGTTGGCGGGCGGTGACGCGGAGGTGTTGGTGGCGGGGGCGACCGGGGCCTCGCTGGAACCCGGGATGCTTGTGCCTGCGGCGCCTCTGGAGGTGGTGTCTCGCGTCCTGAACAACATCCGGGCGTGGGCTGCGGCTCGGCCTGAGCGGTCGGATGTTGCCCTGTGGGCCGTTGAGTTGGCGTTGCTGCTGCCTTCGCATCCTGCGCGGTTGCGGTATGAGCGGGCTCAACTGCTTGTGCAGCGCGGGGATTTCCTCACCGGGGCGGATGAACTGGAGGCGTATGCGGAGGTGGTGGCTGTGGTGGATGCGCCCGCGGCCGATCAGGTGCGGGGGCAGGCTCATTCGGCTCGGGCGATGTTGAACTGACTTTCGCCTATTCGCCGTTGGAGGTTTGGCCGTCTTGCGTCTGATGGCGCGTTGGGGCTGGTCGCGCAGTTCCCCGCGCCCCTGGGTGGGCTGCCCTGACCCGTGCTCTACAGCCAGCCCTTCTCCCTTGCGATCCGTACCGCTTCCGCCCTGTTCCGTACCGCCAGTTTCTGGATCGCCGTCGACAGGTAGTTGCGGACCGTGCCCTGGGACAGATGAAGGGCCGTGGCCAGCTCCGCGTTCGTGGAACCGTCCGCCGCCGCCCGCAGCACCTCTCGCTCGCGGTCGGTCAAAGGGTTGGCGCCCTCTGCCAGGGCCGCTGCCGCGAGGGTGGGGTCGATGACCCTCTCCCCTGCCAGTACTTTCCTTACCGCTTGGGCCAGTTGGGCCGCCGGGGCGTCCTTCACCAGGAAGGCGTCGGCGCCCGCCTCCATCGCGCTGCGGAGGTAGCCGGGGCGGCCGAAGGTCGTGAGGACGACCAGCTTCACCTCGGGGAGCGCCTTGTGGAGTTGGGCCGCTGCCTCGATGCCCGTGCAGCCCGGCATCTCGATGTCGAGGAGGGCCACGTCCACGTCGTGCTGCCGTACCGCCGCCAACACCTCGTCGCCGCGTGCCACTTGGGCGACGACCTCGATGTCGTCCTCCAGGCCGAGCAGTGCGGCCAGTGCCTCGCGGACCATCGACTGGTCCTCGGCGAGGAGGACCTTGATCGTACGGCTCATGCGGGCGATCCTACGTCCGTCACGGCGACCGGAGTTGCGGCGGGCACCCGTGCGACCAGCCGGAAGCCGCGTTTAAGGCGGGTCGCCTCCAGGGAGCCGCCGGCCTTCTCCAGGCGCTCGGTGAGGCCGGTCAGTCCGTTGCCGGGGGCCTTGCCTGAGCCGCCCGAGCCGTTGTCCTCCACGGAGAGTTCGAGCATCGGGCCGTCCAGCGTCTGGCGCCGGACCAGTTCCACGACGCAGCGCTGGGCGCCGCTGTGCCGTACGACGTTCGTGATCGCCTCGCGCAGGGCCCAGGCCAGGGCCGACTCGCTCTCCTCGGACACGGCCGTCAGGTCCGGTTCCGCGGGGAGGTCCGCGATGACTCCCGCCGCCGTCAACGCGACCTGTGCGCCCGCCAGTTCGCCGGCCAGGCGGGGGCGGCGGTAGCCGGTGACCGCCTCGCGGACGTCCACCAGGGCCTGGCGGCTGACCTGTTCGATGTCGGCGACCTGCTGGGCCGCCTTGTCGGGGTGGCCGGGGAGCATCCGGCCGGCCAGTTCGCTCTTCAGGGTGATCAGGGAGAGGGAGTGGCCGAGGAGGTCGTGCAGGTCGCGGGCCAGGCGCAAGCGCTCCTCGTTGGCGGCCAGTTGGGCGACCGTGGCGCGGGCCTTGCGCAACTCGACCGTCGTGCGCACCAGTTGCCGTACTCCTGTCATGGAGTAGCCCACCAGCAGCACGATCAGGAACAGGCCCCAGGCGTCGTCCAGGTCGTCGACGAACCATCCCGCCAGCATCATCGCGGCCGTGGTCAGCGGGATCGTCCAGTAGGCGGCGCTCAGAGGGAGGGTGACCCCGCAGGAGACGGAGACGTACACGAAGAGGCCGAGCCAGGAGTGGCCGAGAGAGACTGTCAGGGCTACCGCCAGTACCCACAGGACGGCGACCAGGGCGGCGACGGTCCAGCCGGAGTAGGGGCGGCCCATGGTGCGGAAGACGACGGCCAGGTAGGTCCCGGTGAAGGCCACCAGGCCCACCCAGCCGGCCGTCGTGGCCGCGGTGGTGTGGTGGCCGCCTGTCAGGTCCTGCACGGGTGCGCCGAGGAAGACCAGCCAGGGCAGGATCCACACCAGCTTGCGCAGCACCTCGCCCCGGTTGCGGGGCGGCTGCCCGATCCGCACCAGCCGCTCCGCCCGGGCCTCCTCGTCGGACCGCAGGTCTTCGGTCATCGCGCTCACGCCTTCAGCGTGTCCTTCCGGTACAGCCACGCCGCCCCGCCCGCGAACAGGACGAAGTAGACGACGAGGAGGGTGACGTCCTTGGCGTGGGGCGACTGGCTCTGCTCGATCGCCTGCCCCAGCGCAGCGTACGCGTGCGTGGGCAGCCACTTCGCGATGTCCTGCAGCCAGTCGGGGAACGTCGTGGCGGGCATCCACAGGCCGCCCAGCATCGACAGTCCGAAGTACGTGATCATCGTGATCGGCCGGACCGCGTCCCCGCTCGCCATGTACCCGATGGCCACCCCGAGCGCGGCGAAGACCAGGCTGCCGGCCCAGATCGCGCCGGTCAGCGCGACCCACTGCCAGGCGTCCAGCCGTACGTCCTTCACGGTCGCGGCGACGATGAAGACGACGATGATGGAAGGCAGGCTGACCACGGCGGCGCTGGCCGTCTTCGCGATCACATAGCCGCGCCCCGGCAGCGTGGTGAGCCTCAACTGCCGTACCCAGCCGCTCTCCCGCTCCTTCGCGATGCGCTCGCTGTTGCCCATCAGGACGGCGGTCAGGGCGCCGAAGGAGGCCATCGAGACCATCATGTAGGTGGCGACCGTGAGGCCAGTGCCGTCGATCTTGTCGGTGCCGCCGGCGCTGCCCGCGATCAGCAGGAACAGGGCCGAGGGGTAGATCACCGAGAAGAACAGGAACTTGCGGTTGCGCAGGGCGCGGGTGAGTTCCAGCTTGATCAGGCTGTTCATGACTGCTTGGCCTCCTCGGCGGCGGTGATGGCGACGAAGGCCTGCTCCAGGCCGAGCCCGGCGACTTCGAGGTTGCGGGGGTAGACGCCGAGGCCGTAGAGCGCGTGGACGGTCGCGTCGGCGTCGGTGGACTGGATGCGGATGGTCTGGCCGGAGATGTCGATCGAGGTCAGGAACGGGAGGGAGCGCAGTGAGGTCTCGTCGATCTCGCCCTCCAGGTCGAAGGCGACCTTGCGTGCGCCCGCCTTCGCCTTGATCTCGGCGGCGGTGCCGTCCGCGAGGAGCCGGCCGCGGTGCAGGACCAGCACGCGGTCCGCGATGGCGTCGGCCTCTTCGAGGTAGTGGGTGGCGAAGAGGACCGTACGGCCCTGGTCGGCCTGTTCGCGCATGGTGGCCCAGAAGGCCTGCCGGGCGGTGACGTCCATGCCGGTGGTCGGCTCGTCGAGGACGATCAGGTCGCTGTCGCCGGCGGTCGCGAGGGCGAAGCGGACGCGCTGGGCCTGGCCGCCGGAGAGCTTGTTGACCTTGCGGTCGGCGATCTGGGCGATGCCCGCGCGGGCGATCACGTCGGCGGCCTTGTACGGCTTCGGGTGCAAGTCGCAGGCCAGCCTGACCAGTTCACCGACGGTGACCTCGTCCATCAGCCCGCCACTTTGCAGCATCGCGCCCACCCGCCCGGCGACGATGGCCTCACGCGGGCTGGTCCCGAAGACCTCGACCTTGCCGGTGTCGGCCTGCTTGAGACCGAGCAGCAGATCGAGGGTGGTCGACTTGCCGGCCCCGTTCGGCCCCAGCAGGGCCACCGTCTCCCCCGGGTGCAGCACGAGCGACAGCCCGTCCACGGCCCGTACGTCGCCGTAGCTCTTGCCCACCTGATCGAACCCGACCACCGGGGTGGCCGTCGCGGCTGTTGTCGTCATGGCATCCATCGTGGCCGCCGGGACCGGGGCCGCGGCAGTGTCGGCGGTCCTGAGTGGCGGATGACAGATGTCATGCGGAGCGGATGACGGAAAGCCGGTCGGCCTCCACAAGCCGGCCGGCCCCCGCCTCCGGGTCGGGGAGGTGGGGGCCGGTCGGAGGAATGTCCGTCACGTGGTGCCGGTCACGTGTTGCCCGTCACGAGAAACTTGTGTCCGTTGTATTCGAGCCAGATATCAATGGCCTTGTGGTCGGTGAAATTCTTCGAGCAGTAGACCCACTTACCGAAACCGGCTTTGTTGACGCACTTTCCCTTGCGGTTTCCCGTGAGCCAGTACCCGGTGACGGACTTGTGGTCGTTCTTCTCGTCCCGCACGTAAATGCCGTCGTCGCCCCGGTCGAAGCAGACGCGCCCGCTCGGGCTGCCGATCGCGCAGGCATCGCCCCGCTGATTGAAATAGCCGAGCTCGTCCGGGTCGTAGGCGGTTTCGATCCCGGTGTTGACCTCCCAGGAGGCCGCCGAGGCGGATCCCGTGAACACACCGAGAATCCCGATGGCGACCGCGGCTGAAACCATGGGCACGGCAAGACGACGCCGCATACTTCCCCCTTGCATTCCGATCGTCAATTGCTGAGCGGAATGGTGACGATACGCGCCGCGGCCGTCTTTCCACGCAGCGCCTCGCGCAGACCGACAGCCACGTCAGACGCCGCCACAGCTGTCTTCGAACCGTTTCCCCGCTCGAACTGCACGCCGGCGAACGTGGCGCCGTAGAGCTTCTTCAGCTCGACGAGGTCGTAGTGCTCGACCAGTTTGCCGTTCACGGCCTGCACGCTCAGGAACTTGTAGATCGAGTTCTGCGGGCTGAACGACACCGCGTGCGTGGCGTCCGTCTGGACCGTCACGTTGGCCGACATCGCGAGCTTCGCGAACTCCTTCATCTCGCGGTCGACCTCGGCGTTGGTGATCGTCGGCTGCTTGGTGGTCGTCGGGACCGTCACCGCGGTGGCCGTGCCGGTCTCCACCTCGGCGCGGTACGCCTCCGCCACGGCCGTGACGGAGCCGGCCGCGTCGATGGCCTTGCCCGCCTTGCCGTAGACGGCGACCGCCTTGTCGGCCTTGAACTCGATCGTGCCCTCGGTCACCGAGCCGGAGCCGGAGCCGCCGCCGAGGTCGGTGAGGGCGGCGGTCAGCTTCTCCTCGTCGACCGGCATCTCGGGCTGGACCACCCGGTGCTGGCCGAAGAGCGAGCCGATCACGGAGACCGGGTTGTAGTCGCTGGTGGCCGCCTTGCTGACGGTGGACGCGAAGTCGAACTGAAGCCCCGCCTGGTCCGGCTTGAGCGAGACCGTCTTGCCGCCGACCGACAGCTTCAGCGGCTTGTTCACGCGGTCGCCGAACGCGTCGTCGAGCTTCTTGACGGCGTCGTCACGGGTGCCGCCGCCGATGTCGACGCCGAGCACGGTGGTGCCCTTGGGCACGTCGGTGTGGTTCATCAGCAGCCCGGCGCCGTACGCGCCGCCCGCGATGACGAACACGCCGACGACGAGCAGGACCAGCTTGCTGCGGCCCTTCTTCTTTTTCTTCGCGCTCTTGCCCGCGTTCTTGCCGGCGGGCGCGCTCTGCGCCGAACCGGGGTCGGGCAGCTTCGGGGGCGTGTGCGGCAGCGGGCCGTCGGGGTGGGTACCGGTGCCGAACGGCGAGTTCCCGGCGCCCGGGATGACCGGCATACCGCTGGTGACGGTGTGTCCGGAGACCTGGTCGGCGGGGGCGCCGTAACCGGGGCCACCGGGCCCGGGGGCCGGCTTCTGCGGGGTGAGGATCGCGGTGTCGTCGCTGAGACCACCGCCGGGGATCATGCCGGGGAGACTCGCGCCGCCGGGGGTGCCGGGGCCCATACCGGGACCGCCAGGACCCATACCGGGGCCACCGGGACCCGCGCCGGGACCGCCGGGACCCATACCCGGGCCGCCGGGACCAGCGGGACCCGTGCCAGGACCGCCAGGAGCCCTGCCGTGTCGGCCGGAGGGCGCACCCGGGGTGCCGGGACCGCCAGGGCCTCCGGGACCGCCGTTCGTGCCGCCAGATCCGTCGGCGTAGCCGCTCAGCGCGCTGGGCGCGCCCGGTGCTCCGCCCATGGGGCCGGGCGGCAGCATCAGGCCGCTGCCGGTGACCGGACCGCCGGTCGGGCCCGCGGGACCCTCGGGACCGCCCTGGCCGCCGCGCCCGTTCGGGCCGTTGAAACCGCTGGGTCCGCCGGGACCGCCCGGACCTCCGGGGCCCATGCCCTGCCCGTTGGGACCGGGGAACTGTTCGGCTCGCCCGCCGGGGCCGCCGCCCCCGGGGAAACCGCCCAGCTCGCCCTGGCCGTTGGGCTCGGGGTAACCACCCTGGCCGCCTTGGCCGTTGGGGCCGGGGAAGCCGGCCTGCTGGCCGTTGTCCGAGAAGTACGGCAGGTCGTCGCGGCGGGGCTCGCCGGGGCCGCCGTTGGGGCCGGTGTTCGGGCCACCGCCGTTCGGGCGTGATCCGTTGCCCAGCGGGCCGGCCCCCAGTGCTTCCGTCACGTCGAAGGAACCGGTGCCGCCACCGTGCCCGGGGGCCACGGGTCCGGCGCCGGTGGCGCCGCCGATTCCGGCGCCGTTCGTACCGCCGCCGTTCGCGCCGGCCTGACGGACGGCGCTCGTCACGTTCATGCCGCCGACCACACCACCGGGACGGCCGGCACTCGGCCGACCCGGACCGGGCGCTCCGGCGGCAGGCGGCGCACTCGGGGTGCCCGCGGCCGAACCGCCGGGAATCCCGGCGCCGTTGGTGCCGCCACCGCCCTGACCGCCCTTCGCGGGGCCGGACTTGCGGGGCGCGAACCAGTCGCTCGGCTTCTCCTCGGCGCCGGGCAGCGCGAGTTCGGCGGACGGCTCGACGACGCCGCCCGTGGGCAGCGCGGAACTCGGCAGCTGCGTCTCGGCGGTCGTGGATCCGTCGCCGGACCCGGTGTCCGCGACGGGCGTGCGCACGACGACAGGCGGAATGGGCCGCGAACCGGGGATGTTGATCCGGATCCGGGTCGTCAGCGTCGTCTCGGTCTTGCGTTCCTCCGGCTGCGCGGCCGAACGCCCCGCATCCGTACGGTCGTCGGAAGCCGCGGGCGTCCCGTACGGCGGGGTCCCCGAGGGGTAAGCGGCTCCGCCGCGCCCGTCGGGCCCGGAGGACGGAGTGTCAGTTTCACGACTCAAGGCAGGTTCTCCCGGTTGGCTCCGCCGCCCGACACCCACGGGCGACTCGGCGGCGCGCACCACCATACTGGCCACTTCTTGGCGGTATCCCACGGCCGCTGGGGAAACCCACACCGGACTCGCACGCGCGCGTCGCCGCGAAGTGGTACGTCACTTGCCAAGTCGGACGTCAGGGCCGGTTGGTTGCCGCCCCAAACCCAACGTGGCACAGATCACAGCTACGGCCATCCCGCCGAGCAGGAACAGATAGGAACCGACGCCCGCACCGAAGAGGAAGTCGCCTTCCGGGCGGCTGGCGGTGAGCAGGATGACGGCGACCATCCAGCCGGCGGCGGGCGCCACGGCACCGCCCCGGCCCTCGGTCGCTCTCGCGCCACCGACGAACGCCCCGGCCGCTCCCACGAGCGCGAGCAGCAGCCCGCCCGGGAACCACGCGGCCTGCACGAGCGCCCCGGCCGCCCCGACGACCGCGCCGAGCACGAAGAGCCCCAGGTAGGCCAACACCCGCAGCGCGGACGGCCGTTGCAGCGGCTGGGCGAGCAGGCTCCCGCCGTTGGTGGCGCTCATCACAGGCCCAGCCCTTCGAAGAGGTCGGTCTCGGGCGCACCGTCACTCACCGCAGGATGCGCCAACTCGTAGTACTCGGTGGTGAACAGGGGCTGCGCGAGGTCGTTGGAGAGCGCGAAGTACGGCTGGTCCGGGGCCACTTCGAGCTGCGTGGCGTGCGCGCGCATCGCGGCGGTCTTGGCCGCGGCGTACGCGGCGGCGTCGATCGCGGTGGTGATCCGCCCGTCGTCCACGACACCCGGTACGTCGTCCACGGCGGCCGTCTCCGCGAAGGGAAGCTCCGGCAGCGCGTCACGCAGCCGCGCGAAGCCCTCCTCGACGACGGTCCGGGGTACGCGGTTCCAGTAGACCTTGGCGATCGACTGCCCCGCGTCGGCGGCGAGTTCGGCCGCGCGCATGGCCACGCGGTGGGCCTGGATGTGGTCGGGGTGGCCGTAGCCGCCGTCGGGGTCGTAGGTGACGAGGACCTGTGGGCGCACTTCGCGGATGACCTCGACGAGATGTCCGGCGGCCTCGTCGACGTCGGCCTGCCAGAAGCAGGCGGGGTCGTCGTTGTCCGAGGTGCCCATCATCCCGGAGTCCCGGTATCTGCCGGGGCCGCCCAGGAGGCCGTGGTCGGTGACCCCGAGCGCCTTCATGGCGGCGGCGAGCTCGCGCTCCCGCTCCTCGGCCAGTCCGGCGCCCGACAGATGCCGCAGCGCGGGCGGGATGACCTCGCCGCGCTCTCCGAGGGTGCACGTGACCAGCGTCACGTGGGCACCCTCGGCCGCGTACTTGGCCATCGTCGCGCCGTTGTTGATCGACTCGTCGTCCGGGTGCGCGTGCACCAGCAGCAGACGACGGGCGGGCAGTTCCGTCATGGACCCACCCTACGAGGCCCCCACCCCGCCCCCGCTCACCCCTGCCCGCCCTTCACCCCTCGTCGTCGAGGACGTGAGCGATGGCGAGCGCGATTCGCTCGATCCAGTCGATGGCATCGTTCACCGAGGCCTCGTCGATGGAACGGCGTTCCTTGAGGTCACCGTCGACCAGGTCGGCGTCGTGCGCGATCTTGTTCCGCCGCTGAGTGATCTCCAGATAGCGACTGCGAAGGGTCTTTTCATTCAGCGAGGTACGGCCCTGGAAGAACGACTCGTTGATCCATCCTGCACTGAGGTACCAGACCTTCTTGTCCGTCACCAGCTTGAGCACTTCGGAGATCTTCCCGGGATGCTGGAGCGACTGAGCTGCGAGCTTGTCGCGCAGATGCTCGACAACCGCATCGGGCAAGGTGACATCACCTCGCTGCACCGCCTCGATCCTGTGCAGCGGCAACTCATAGACCCTCAGCTGGTACGGCATGTCGGGGCTGGCCTTGGCGGCTAGCTCGGCGACCCGGCGCAGCACCTCTTCATGCAGCCAGTGATCGATCGCTGCGACGGCCTGAACCCAGGCCGCCCGGTAGAAGTCGTCGATGTCGATCGTGGGCGATCTGAAAGGGGTGAGCATCCTGCCCGCTTCGACCATGCGCCTGGCGTACGACAGGTTCGCCATGAACGCCTCGAACTGACGCGTCTGCGGTCTGGGAACGGACATGCGTAACCCCCGTGCTAACTCATCGCCACGATCTCTACCGGCACGATTCCCGAGCCGTACGGGGCTGAGTCAAGCTGGGCGGGCCGGCTCGCACCAAGGTGGCCGATTCCTGTCTCTCAGTTGCCGGATCGCACCTCTCCCCCGTCTCCGTAGCGCGGCAGGTTGCCCGTGGAGATCGTCCAGTCGGCGATGGTGACGTCCTCGCCATAGACGAAGTCCTTGCGGGTGGCGTAGCGGGGGCCGTCGGGGGTGGCGTGGATGTCGGTGAGGACGGCGCCCTCGCCCGTGCGGGGGTCGAAGATCACGTAGACGGGAATGCCGAGCAGGGGATAGTCACGCATCTTGCTCACCCAGTCGTTGTCCGGGTTGGAGCGCGACACGACTTCGATGGCGGCGATGAGCGTATGTGGGTCGAACGCACCGTCGCCCTCCATGTCCGCCATGGCGATCACCATCACATCGGGGTGACGCATGATGCCCTCGGCCGCGGCCTCCACGTCCGGCTCCCCCGTGTGGGCCACGAGTTCCTCCGGCATGACCTTCTCAAGGCGCTTCCGGAGGTGCAGCACGGTGAGTTCGTGCGGCTTCACGGGCGACATCATGTCGTGGACGATCCCTTCCTTGGTGATCTCAAATTTGCCCGGGATGGTGTCGTCCATGGACTCAAGGAAGTCCCGCATGGCCCGGTAGAAGTGGGAAGCGCCCTGCTGCGCGTTGTCCGAGGCGATGGTCATGGCGCTCGCTCCTCGTCGTCTGTGCCTGGGGGCAAGGATCGTCCCCTTCATGCTAGGTGGCCCCTGGAAGATCGGTTCGGCAGTCATGGCAGCGTCCTGGGATAGGTGAGCGGAAGGCGTGGTCGCAGCCTTCGCAGTTCTGGAGCGGGTGCCGTACGGCTGGTGGCGGGGCCGGGGCACGGAATGGTGGTGGGGGCGGGAGTTGGGCTGTCAGGCGGTGGGCCAGCAGGGCTGCGGGGCGGCGTAGGCCTTCAGGCGGGAGGTCTGCGGTCAGGGCGTGGCGTACGGCTGTGAGGGTGACGTCTCGCTCCAGCCAGGCCGCGACACCAGGGGCCAGGTGGGCCGTGTCGCAGGCCGACAGGAGGAGGTCAGGGGCGTAGCAGCGCAGGTCCGCGAGGAGATCCGTGGCCGTCTGGAGGAGGGCGGGGGCCGGGCACGCCGGGCGCGGTACGGCGGGGAGGGGCTTGCGGGGTGACCGTTCGCGGCGGGCTGCGGCTGCGGGTGCCTTCGGTGCCGCGTGCGGGTCCCTACGGCGGCTGCCGGGCTGGTTGCAGGAGATCGTGCGGGTGATGATGCGGCCGTCGGGGACCCGGTGCCGTTGGCGACGAAGGTAGCCGTGGGTCTCCAACTCCCGTAGCGCGGCGGCGATTCGGGTCGTGCCCTCCGGGAAACGGGCCGCGAGCGACTTGATGTCGACGCGGGCGCCCGCCGGGAGGGACTGGATGTGGACGCCGAGGCCGATCGCGAGCCCTGACAACTCCGGGTGCTGGGCGAGGTGGTTGCCGATCACCGTGAAGCGGGCGGTGTGGCGGGCGTTGTCGTGCGTGAGGCCGCCGTGACCGTGACCGTTGGGCCGCCGGTTCGGGTGGTTCGCGTGAGGGTTGGCGGCGTGCAGGGACTGGGCGCGCGGGGGCGCGCTAATGTCGTGTGTATCCATCGGGAAGGTTGAGTCTTCCTAGGTGGTCAGGCCCTCGCCTTGGGATTGCCGTCCCGGCGAGGGCCGTCGTATGTCTGCGGTTGTTTGCACTGAGCGTAGATCACGCAACCTGCCCGGAATCCAGCCCAGTTGATGATGTTCACCCGGATGGGTGAACGGTGGGCCCGGCTGCCGGGAGGGTGGGGTGGGGCTTGGTGGGGGTTCTTTCACCGTCGTGGTTCTTGGGGAAAGGCGCCCCTTGCACCGGAGTTCGGGTTTCCGGGGTTCGGTGCGCGGTCCAGTACCAGTTCGGCCCAGACCGTCTTGCGGGGGCGCGGTCCCGGGTCCCAGCCCCAGCGGTCGGCGAGCGCCTCGACGATCAGCAGGCCCCGGCCCGACTCCCCGTCCTGCGTGGGGTCTTGGGGGAGCGGCGGACGGTCACCCCGGGTGCGTTGGTAGCGAGTTCGGCGACGATCTGACGGGCCGGGTCCAACGGGACGGCCCAGGCGCCGAGTTGTTCGGTGGCCAGGAGGCGGGCAAGGCGGGCTCCGCGAGGTGTGGGGGACAACTGCACCGTGAAGTTGCGGGTGGGGATGTCGAGTTGGGGTTGGGAGGCGGTGGATTCCTGGATCACGTCACTCAGCGTGGCCGCGCATGCTTACCGTGAACAGTGACATGGCCGTTGCGTACGGTGACTGTCCAGGCGTTGTCCGGTCGTGTCCGGGCTGTCGGGCCGGGTCGCGCGGGTAGGGGCGTCGCGGCACGGTCGTACGGATCAGGAGGGGTGCGAGATGTCGGTGCACGCGGGCGAGGGACAGCTCAACGGCGAGTCGGACGAGCCGGGTTGGGAGGTGGACCCGGACGACGAGTGGGGGTTGGCGGTCCTCGCGACGGTCGGGCGGCAACTGAAGCTGCGACGGGAGGCCGTGGGGATGCGGGTCCCGGACTTCGCAGTGGCGGTGGGGTACGGCGAGGACCTCGTCTACAAGATTGAGGGTGGGAAGCGGATCCCCCGGCCCGAGTATCTGGACAAGTCCGAAGAGGTGATGCGGGCGGACGGGCTGATCTCGGCGATGAAGGAGGACGTGGAGAAGGTCCGGTATCCCAAGAACGTGCGGGACTTGGCGGAGGTCGAAGGGCGGGCGGTGGAGATCGGGGTGTACGTGTGCAGCAGCATCCCCGGTCTGTTGCAGACGCCCGAGCATGCGCGAGCCCTGTTGGAGTCGTGGCAGCCCGCCTACTCGCCAGAGGACTTGGAACGGCGGGTAGCCGCCCGCATGGCCCGGCGGAGCGTGTTCGATCGGTCGCCTGCCCCTGCACTCAGCTTCGTCCTGGAAGAAGCGACTCTGCGCCGCAAGGTTGGAGGCACAATGGTGCGGCGACAGCAGTTCGAACGTCTGCTGGAGGTGGGGCGGTTGAACAACGTCACGCTTCAGGTGATGCCCACGGACAGCGCGGCCCATCCCGGCATGAGCGGCAGGATCGAAGTGCTGAAGTTCGAGGACGGTACAGCAGTGGGGCGTTCCGATGGTGCGTTCAGCGGTCGTCCAACCTCGGATCCGAGGCAGCTTCGTATCCTTGAACTGCGGTATGGCACCATCCGGGCGCAGGCCCTCCCGCCACGGGAGTCGCTGGCGTTCATCGAACAACTGCTGGGAGAAACATGATCCGCGAGCCCGAACTGGCCTGGTTCAAGAGCAGCTACAGCGACGGCCCTGACGGGGACTCCTGTGTAGAGATCGCGGTAGCGCCCCGCACGGTCCACATCCGCGATTCCAAGACCGCCGAAGGCCCCCGCTTCGCCGTCGCCCCGACCGCGTGGGCGAACTTCGTGACGTACGCGTCCCAGAGCTGACCAGCACCCCCTCCGCGAGAGTGTGACACTTCGCGCGGAAGTGTCACACTCTCGCGGGCGACAACCCAACCGGGACGAGCAGAGTGGGCACCGCTCAACTCGGAAGCCCGCTACGGCTACTCGACTTCGACCTCGGGTACGTCGACCTCGGCACCCAGGGAACGGGCGATGGCCGTGAACTCGTTCAAGGCGGACTGAAGGTCGCGGACGATCTCCTCGGCGATCACCTCGGGCGCCAGGCCGCTGTCGGCGTCGTCGAGGGCGGGGTCCTTCATCCACGTGATGTCGAGGTTGACCTTGTCGCGGGCGATCAGGTCCTCGTAACTGAACTTCCTGAAGGGCCCGTTGTCGTCCTCAGACTCGACTCGGGCCGACCTGGGCTCCTCGGGGCGGTAGGCCGCGACGAAGTCGTCAAGGTGGGCCCGGGTGAGAGGGCGCTGCTTGAGTGTGAAGTGCTGGCCGACGCGGAGATCGTAGATCCAGGTCTCGGTGGTGTGCGGCTTGCCGTCAGCGCGCGGGGCTTTCTTGTCGAAGAAGAGGACGTTGGCCTTGACGCCACCGGCGTAGAAGATGCCGGTCGGCAGCCGCAGGATGGTGTGGAGGTCGAACTCGTCGAGAAGCTTTCGGCGGACCTTCTCACCGGCCCCGCCCTCGAAGAGGACGTTGTCCGGCAGGACGACAGCAGCTCGGCCGCCAACTGCCGTGAGCGACATGATGTGTTGCAGGAAATTCAGCTGCTTGTTGGTCGTGGTCGCGGTGAAGTCGTCGCGGTCGTACTGGATGTCCTCCTTCTCGACATCGCCGTCCTGGCCGATCACGGTGATCGCGGACTTGCGGCCGAAGGGAGGGTTCGCGAGGACGAGGGTCGCGTGATGACCGCTGGGCTTCTCGGCGAGCGCGTCACCGACGCTGATGAGGCTGGGTCCGTCGCTCTTGCCGATCCCGTGGAGGAGCATGTTCATCGCGGCGAGGCGGGCGGTGCCGGTGACAAGTTCGTTGCCCCAGATTTTCCGGCCGCTGTCGTACGCCATACGCTCGTCCAGCGACATCTTCTTCATGTGGTGGTCGCGGATGTAGGAGTGGGCCGCGATGAGGAAGCCGCCCGTACCGCAGGCCGGGTCGGTGATGGTGTCGTCCGGGCCGGGCCGGGTGACGTCGACCATGGCGTCGATGAGCGCGCGAGGAGTGAAGTACTGGCCGGCGCCGGTCTTGGTGTCCGAGGCGCCCTTGGACAACAGCCCCTCGTAGGCATCGCCCTTGAGGTCCGTCCCCGTGACGGTCCACTCTTCCTTGCCGATCAAATCGACGACCAGCTTCTCCAGAAGAGCGGGCTTGGTGATCCGGTTCTGGGCGTCGGCGAAGATCGTCCCGATGGTGGTGTCGGGGAGGCGGCCGAGGTGTTCGAGAGCATTGCGGTAGTGCTTCTCCAACTCGGGACCGCGCTTACCGACGAGTGACTTCCAGTTGTACTCGGCAGGCACGATCGCGCTCATGTCCCGCCCGTCCCACGGGTCGTTCTCGAACTCGTCAACCATCTTGAGGAAGAGCAGGTACGAGAGCTGCTCGACGTACTCGATGGTGGACATGCCGTTGTCGCGGAGGACGTTGCAGTAGTTCCAGAGCTTGGAGACCAGGGTGTTGGTCTGGGCGGCGACTTTGGCCGTCTCAGCCGGCTCGGTCGCGGGCTGCTGGGGGTCTGCGGTGGCGGTCACAGGTCGAACTCCTGCTGGACTGCGTTGGCGGGGGCGGGGGTTGGTGCGGGCGCGATGAGCGCTGCGGCTCGCGGGGCGAGCGCCTTTGAGGAGCCCCTAGCAGCTGCTTTGCGGGGCCCCTTGGACTTGGGCGGAGCGGCTCGGGTGGCGGTGATTCGAGTAAGGGAAACACTGGCATGTTCGTCAGAAGGATCCTGAGCAACGAGGCCTCCTTGAAATGCTTTCTGAAGCAGACGCATTCGCAGCCCCCTTGACCGTTGCAACACAGTATCGGACACGGAACTAAGCCTCCGAACCCATGACAGTTCAGAACTCACCTGCTCCAATAGCTGACGCTGCACCGACAGCACCGGCAAGGGAATTGGAAGTTCCGCCAACAGTTTAGAGTTCAGGTTGTATTGCCCTGCCGAGGATGCCGCAACCCTCTGAATGTGGCGACGCCAAGTTCTGCTCTGTGTCACCATCGCAACCCATCGGGGGTCAACAAATTCCGAGTTCAGCTTGAAACGGATGAGGTACGAGGCAAACGCATAGTCCATGTCGCGCTCGACTACGCCAACTCGGCCGATCAGAGCAGGACTTCCGTTCGTTCGCACGAACAAGATTTCACCACGCCGCACGTGATAGCCCGAGAGGTCCAAGGCGCCATCCAGCGCACGCTTGACATCACCGGTATCGATTTCTCCGTCTTGAATATTGGGGATACGGAGAACCGGATCCCCAACACCGCCATATTCACACTTAGTGGACGTCCCATAGCCGTAGCCCCAAGCAAGATCGCCGAGACTGGCGAGCATCCACCCCTCAGGGATCACCATCCCCGGTAGCTGAATCGCGTCAGTTGACTTCCAGCGCTTTCCACCCAGGCGTCTCGTTGCCGACCGGATCTGCTCCAGCGAGACGTTGCAGACCGAAGGCGTGGCCGAGTCCAACTGTCCCAAGACGGCCCGATCGGAAAGGGTGCTGGCCAGCGAGTTACAGCGCGCCCTCATTTTCGATACGGAACCCATTGCCGCGTCAAGCCGCGACAGCTGCTCTTCGAGTGCATCCACAATGCGCCGTTGCTCCGTGAACGGCGGCAGTGCAACCGGCATCCTCCGCAGCGCCTCTTGCGACAGGTTGCGCATCGCATCCTTGGTGCCGCTCGCCTTGGCCTCAACATATGATCGAGCCTGCGGAGAGCGCAAAAAGTGGACGAGCCAGCGCTTACTTACACAGTCTCGCGGGACAAGGCGCAGGCTCTTGTCCGACAACAACAACCTGGGCCTGCATGACCCAACCAGAACCGGAGCCCCAACGTACGCTTTAGTGTTAGCCCGACTTACGAGGAGGTCGCCCGAAGAGATCTCATAAGCTGGGTCAAATTCACGCCCTTTTGGAACCGCCTTGTTCTCATTGGCGTCAAATTCTCCCCACGTCATGGCGCTTACCTTGATGACGCCCCACTCGTGGGGTTGAGCGGGACGCGGTTCACAAGTGAACGATTTCCCTGCCTCGATGCGATGCAGCAAATCCCCCAGCTCAGCCCAAACCCACCCGGCCGGAAGCTCTCTCTCCCCGTCCACGCTCACGCTCAAGCCAATTCCTGATTCAGCTCATCCAACAGTTCCAACGCCTTGTCCTTATCCCCGAACGCGCGCATGAAGCCCCGACCGCCACCACGCTCGGAGAACGGCGCATGCCCGAAGTCCCCCGGCTCGATGCCGACGTCGACAGCAATGGCGTTCTTTATCCGGTCCAGCCACCACAGCTGGTCGTCCGTGAACTCCACGCCCGCCTGCCGCTGCCGCAGCAACCAGCCCTCGAAGCGCTCCTCGACCACCGTACGGTACGGACGCAGCTCATCGTCGGCGCCGAGCTCGAAGCGGATGAGCCGGACCAGATCGCCGAGGCCCGCCTCCTTGCCGGGGCTGGCCGCCACCTTGCCGAGCTGGTCGTAGAGGTCCCAGAGAACACCCGTCGTCCAGGAACGGTTCGTCGCCCGGATCCGGCCCGCGAGTTCCTTGAGCGCGTCCCTCGCCTCACGCGGACTCACCCGCGCGCCACTGCCCAGGGCGACCCTGATCGCCGCGTTCTCGTCGCGCTGTTCCTTCGTGAGCAGCGTGTTCCACTCGGCGAGTTCTTTGCGAGCCCTCTCCTCGCGCGGTATCTCACGCAGCTCGGTGACTCGTACTTCCGTCGTCTCGTCGTACGTCAGGTCCTGCTGGTGACGGATCTCCAGGATCAGCTTGCGCAGCTCCGGCTGGGAAGTCAGCGGGGCCACCGCGTCCTGGACCAGCTTCTTGGCGAGCTCAGGACCCCCTTCACGCCGGGCACGATCCTGGGTGTCGACGTCCACCGCGTCGGCGATACGGCGCGCCAGGTCGGCCAGAGAGGTACCCCCGGACGTCTGGGCCAGCAGCTTCTTCTCCTCGCCGCCCAACTGGCGGTCGATACGGGCCAGTCGACGCCCCAGTGTCTCCGCCTCGTCCGCCGTCAACGAGCGCGTACCGGCCTTGTCGAGGAGTTTCGCCAGCGAGACGCCCTTCTCACCTGCCGGGATCAGCGGTTGGGCATCCACCAGAGATGAGTCGGTCACCCCCACCGCATCGATCAACACGAACCGGTCCTTGGCCAGATCCGGCGCCGCCTCTGGCGTAACCGCCTTCAACTCGTCCGCGTCGATCGAACGCGCACCCCGCCCCTTCATCTGCTCAAAGAGCACCGGGCTCTTGATCGAACGAAGGAATATCACGCACTCCAGCGGCTTCACGTCCGTACCCGTGGCGATCATGTCGACCGTCACCGCGACCCTCAACCTGGCCGAGTTGCGCAGGTCGTTGATGAGCGAATCGGGGTCGTCCCCGTTCTCCCGCGATCGGTAGGTGATTTTCTTCGCGAACTCGTCGCCCCTGCCGAAGACCTGCTTGACCTGCTTGAGCACCTCGTCGGCATGGTCGTCGCCAGCCGCGAAGACGAGGGTCTTGGGGAGGTCGGCGCGTCCCGGGAACCAGCGCTGCCAGTTGTTCCTGTACGTCGTCAGTACAGCGCGGATCTCGTCCGCGGTGATCACCGTGCGGCCCAGTTGCGCGACCGTGTACTCGAAGTCCTCGTCCAGTTCCTCGTACCGCTGTGCCCGCGTCTGCCGGTCACGGATCCGCACGGTCGTACCCGCCTCGATCTTCGCGCCGCCGTCCTCGCGGATGTCCGTGTTGAGGCGCACGATGTCGAAGTCGACGTTGACTCCGTCGGCCACAGCCTGTTCGAAGGTGTACTGCGAGACCATGTTGTTGTCGAAGAACCCCTTGGTCTGGCGGGTGGGCGTGGCGGTGAGGCCGACGAGATGGGCGTCGAAGTATTCCAGGACGCCACGCCACAGGCCGTAGATGGAGCGGTGGCATTCGTCGATCACGATCACGTCGAAGGACTCGATCGGGATGTCCGGGTTGTACTCGACGCTGATCGGCTCGTCCGCCTCGTAGGTCTCGTCCAGGGCCGAGGCCGTCGTGTTCTCGCGGTCCGCGGGTTCCGGCTGCTGTGTCTCCGGCTCGTCCGACTCCGGTCCGTCCGCCACGGTTTCGCCCTTAAGGAGCGCGTACATCCGCTGGATTGTCGAGATCACTACGGACGACGTCTCCTGGAGCCCACTGCGGCCCAGCATGTCGACGTTGTAGAGGTCGGTGAGCTTCCGGTTCTCGTCGGGCGTGCGGTACTTGTCGAACTCTGCGTGCGCCTGTCGACCGAGGTTGTTGCGGTCGACAAGGAACAGGACCCGACGGGCGCCCGCATGGCGCAGCAGGCGGTACGTCTCCGTGACGGCCGTGAAGGTCTTACCCGCTCCCGTCGCCATCTGGATCAGCGCGCGCGGCTTGTCGGCGGCCAGGGACCCTTCCAGGCCCGTGACAGCGTCCACCTGGGCCATGCGCAGGCCGTGCGTCTCCAGGAGCGGCATGCTCGTGCGTAGGGCCGCCCGGAAAGTGGGAGCCGCCCGATTCTCGTCGGCCTTCTTCATCCAGGCGGCGAAGGTCTCGGGGCGGTGGAAGGCGAAGACCTCACGCGAACGGGCGTCCGGATCAACCCGGTTGAGGAAGTACGTCTCCGTACCCGTGGTGGCGTACCGGAACGCGAAGGGCTCCTCCCGGCGCCATACAGCCATCGCGTGCTCCTTGAGCACACCGGCCGCGTACCGCTCGTTCTGGGCGAGAGCGCCGGCGAGCGGCGTTCCCTCGCGCTTGGCCTCGATGACGCCGACGATCTTTCCGTCGACGTAGAGGACGTAGTCGGCTCGGCCGGTGGCCACCGTGAACTCACGGATGGCAACGCCCCTGCCCGCGAGCGGGTTGGCGTCTGCCTTGTCCTGGATCAGCCAGCCCGCCTTGGACAGCATCGCGTCGATCTTCGCGCGTGCCTGCACCTCGTTGAGCGGCGCGGGGCGCTGCGCGCGCTCGACGATGGCCTCGCGTGCGGCGGAGGCAACCTTGCGCGGCTGGAGGCGCTCGCGGTTGTACTGCTGCTGATGAGCCGCCCGCAACTCTGCGACCTGCGCCCGCAGTTCCTCGTTCTGCACGGCGTACGCGGCCTTGGTCTGTTCCGCGCTGGCGATGAGCGCCTCGGTCTCGGCACGCGCCCTTCGCTCGGCCTCCAGGCGGTCGCTCGTCTCGGAAAGCTTCACGCGCGACTCGGCCAACGCGCGGCGATGCCCCTCCAACGCCTCTTCGAGCTCAGCGATTTCCTCCGGCTCGGCAGAGGATGCCTCGCCCGGGAGTGTCGGCGGTACGAATGCGGCGACGGTCCGTGTGCCGCCCATGGCCCGGTCGAAGAGGTCGCCCAACTTCCAGCACAACTCCAGCGCTTCGAGTGCCTTCGTCGTGTCGAAGAGGTGGTTGTGCGCGGCGTCGTTCCGGCCTCGGCGCAGCTTGTCGAAAGCGTCACGGCTCCAGCCGACGAGTACGCCCTGTCGAGTCAGCGCGTTGAGGCGATCGACCTGCCGGGTGCCTTCGACGCGGGTTCCGGTACGGGTGACGAACTCCTCGGCGAGCACCTCACCGAACTGGCCAGCGCTGACGTACGCGGCGTTCGGGTTGGTCAGGACGGTGAGCTCTGCCTGGGAACCGTAGATCGCCAGGAGAGGCTGATGTCCGTACAGCCGCCCGAAGTTGGGCGACGCCTTCGCCAGTTCCCGAAGCCGATCGTCACCACTGTTTCTGTCCACGCGCCGCTGCCCCAGCCTTTGCTTGTCCTCGGTCCGTCAAGCTTACGGAGCCGAACGATCTGGGGTGGCAGAACCGGACGGGCCAAGGGCAACGTCTGGCCCCTCGTCTCCCGAGGGGCCGGAGCCGGTCAGAACTTGATGCTGCCGATCATGCTCGCGATGTTCGTCGTGAGATCGCTGATCGTGGGCGCGATGGTCGAGGAGGCCAGATAGAACCCGAGGAGGACACAGACGACCGCGTGTCCGCCCTTCAGCCCTGATTTCTTGACCAGAAGGAAGACGACGATCGCCAGCAGCACCACCGCCGAAATCGAGAGTGCCACGGCGGCTCACCTCCAATGATCCCAGGGACTAGGGGGGTCGGACTATGGGGGCAATGGGGTCCATGGGGTGGACCCCTAGAGCAAATCGGTACAGCAAATCCATACAGGAGCCAGCAGGTTCATACCCACGCAGCGCTAGTGATCATAACTATCCGCGCTCGCGCATCGCTCGGCGCACAGCCGCACAAGGGGGCGCATGGCCAATATGGTCGGGGCATGACGACCGAGGCTGACTCCTTCCCCCGCCGGCACGCCCGTACCCAGCGGTTCACGCTCGGCGCGCCGCGCGCGTTCACCGTGTCGCCCGACGGTTCGCGGGTCGTGTTCCTGCGCTCCCCCTCCGGCACGGACCGGGCGAACGCGCTGTGGGTCCTCGATCCGGCGGCCGGCACCGAGCGCGTCGCGGCCGACCCGCGCGCCCTCCTGGGCGGCGCCTCGGAGCACCTCTCGCCCGAGGAGCGGGCGCGCCGCGAGCGCACCCGCGAGGGCGGCGCGGGGATCGTCGGCTACGCGACCGACAGCGAGGCCGAGTTGGCGTCTTTCGCCTTGTCAGGACGGCTTTTCACGGCCGAGCTGCGGGCCGGCACCGCACGTGAACTCACCGTCCCCGGACCGGTGATCGACCCCCGCCCCGCTCCCGACGGACGGCACATCGCCTACGTCACGGGCGGCGCCCTGCGTGTCGTGGGAGCCGAGGGTGACGGCGACCGCCCGCTCGCCGAGCCGGAGTCGGACCAAGTCACCTATGGACTGGCCGAGTTCATCGCGGCCGAGGAGATGAGCCGTACGCGCGGCTTCTGGTGGTCGCCGGACTCGGAGCGGCTGCTGGTCGCCCGCGCGGACGACACGCCCGTACAGCGCTGGTGGATCGCCGACCCGGCCCATCCGGAGCGCGAGCCGCAGCGCGTCGCGTACCCGGCGGCGGGCACGGCCAACGCGGACGTACGGCTGTACGTGATCGGGCTGGACGGGACGCGCACGGAGGTCGTCTGGGACCGGGCGCGGTACCCGTATCTGGCGCGAGTGCACTGGTCAGCGGCGGGTGCGCCGCTGCTGCTCGTGCAGGCCCGGGACCAGCGCAGCCAGCTGTTCCTCGCCGTGGAGCCCGACTCGGGGGCGACCCGGATGGTGCATGCCGACGAAGATCCAGTTTGGCTTGATCTTTTCCCTGGCGTGCCGTGCTGGAGCCCTTCGGGACAGCTCGTGCGGATCGCCGACGAGGGCGGTGCCCGGGTGCTCGCGGTGGGTGAACGCCTGCTCACAGGGCCGCAGTTGCACGTCCGCGCGGTGCTGGACGTCTCGGACGACAGCGTGCTGGTCTCGGCCTCGGCGGGCGAGGCCGCGCCCGCCCCGGAGACCGGCGAGGTGCACGTGTATCGCGTCAACGAGCTCGGCCTGGAGCGTCTCTCGCAGGAGCCCGGCGTGCACGCGGCGGTGCGCGCCGGGGGCGTGACCGTGCTGATCTCGGCGGTGCCGGACCGGCCGGGCACGCGGGTCCAGGTGCTGCGCGGGAACAAGAAGGCGGTGCCGATCGCGTCGTACGCCGAAGATCCCGGTCTGTCCCCGCGCATCACGTTCACCGAGGGGGGCGCACGGCGCGTCCCGTGCGCCCTGCTTATGCCACGGGACTACGACGGGACCTCTCCCCTTCCGGTTTTGATGGACCCCTACGGCGGTCCGCACGGCCCGCGCGTGGTCGCCGCGCACAACGCGCACCTCACGTCACAGTGGTTCGCCGACCAGGGTTTCGCGGTGCTCGTCGCCGACGGCCGCGGCACCCCGGGCCGCTCACCGGCATGGGAGAAGGCCGTCCACCGCGACTTCACGGTCTCCCTCGACGACCAGATCGACGCCCTCCAGGACCTCGCCAAGTCCCACCCGCTCGACCTCTCCCGGGTGGCCATCCGCGGCTGGTCGTACGGGGGTTGGCTCGCGGGGCTCGCCGTACTGCGCCGCCCGGACGTCTTCCACGCGGGCATCGCGGGCGCCCCGGTCACCGACTGGCGGCTCTACGACACGCACTACACGGAGCGGTACCTGGGCGACCCGGCCAAGGACCCGGAGTCGTACGCGAAGAGCAGTCTGGTCACCGACGACGGACTGTCCTCCCCCGCCGACCCGCACCGCCCGCTGATGGTCGTGCACGGCCTCGCCGACGACAACGTGGTGGTCGCGCACGCCCTGCGGCTGTCCTCGGCCCTGCTGGCCGCCGGCCGCCCGCACGAGGTGCTGCCGCTGTCCGGGGTGACCCACATGACCCCGCAGGAACAGGTCGCGGAGAACCTGCTGCTGCTTCAAGTGGACTTCCTGAAGCGGGCGTTGGGGATGGTCTAGGTACGGCAACGGACCGGGGCGACATGGCGCGCCCCGGTCCGTTTACGGCACCCGCACGGCCGTACGTCAATCAGGTTGACGCGTCCGTATATCGAGATCGGGTCGGCCGAGTTGCCTGCGTGTTAACGCAATTGATGCCTGTTTGTGTGGTTATTCCGCCCCATCCGCGAGATCGTCCGGGGTCGCTCCGGGGGTTTCCTCCTGGGGTACGACCGTCTTCTCCTCGGCGAAGTGACAGGCCGAGTCGTGTGCCGCGGGGCCGCTCGCGAGCCGGAACTCGGCGGGCACGGCGAGCAGCGGCACCTCCAGTGAGCAGCGCTCCTGCGCCTTCCAGCAGCGGGTGCGGAAGCGGCACCCGGAGGGGATGTTCGTCGGCGACGGCACGTCACCGGCGAGGATGATCCGCTCACGGTGGTCCCGCGCGTCCGGGTCGGGCACGGGCACGGCGGAGAGCAGCGCCTGGGTGTACGGGTGCGTCGGGTGGTCGTAGATCTCCTCGTCCTTGCCGATCTCCACGATCCGGCCGAGGTACATGACCCCGACCCGGTCGGAGATGTGCCGGACGATCGACAGGTCGTGCGCGATGAAGATGTACGACAGGTCGAACTCGTCCTGGAGGCGGTCGAGGAGGTTGATGACCTGGGCCTGTACGGAGACGTCGAGCGCGGAGACGGGTTCGTCGGCGACGATGACCTCGGGGCGCAGCGCCAACCCCCTCGCGATGCCGATGCGTTGGCGCTGGCCGCCGGAGAACTGGTGCGGATACCGGTTGATGTACTCGGGGTTGAGCCCGACCACGTCCAGCAGATCCTGAACTCGCTTGCGCCGGTCGCCCTTCGGCGCCACCTCGGGGTGGATCTCGTACGGCTCCCCGATGATGTCGCCCACCGTCATCCGGGGGTTGAGGGAGGTGTACGGGTCCTGGAACACCATCTGGATGTTGCGCCGGGCGGCCTTCAGGGCGCGGCCGGACATACGGCTGATGTCCTCGCCCTTGAACTTGATCGACCCCTCGGTCGGCCGCTCAAGATTGACCAGCATCTTGGCGACGGTCGACTTGCCGCACCCGGACTCCCCGACGATGCCGAGGGTCTCTCCCCTGTTGAGCGCGAAGTCCACACCGTCGACCGCCTTGACGGCACCGACCTGCTTCTTGAAGAGGATGCCCTGGGTCAAGGGGTAGTGCTTGACGAGTCCGGTCACTTCAAGGATCGGCTCAACTGTTGATCCTGCTACGGCCGTCGGCTCAGCCATTGAGGCACTCCCTCCAGAAGTGGCAGGCGCTGCCCCGGTGTTGATCCACCTCGTACAGCTCGGGTTCGTCGGTCCGGCACACGTCCTGGGCCATCGGGCAGCGGGGGTTGAAGGCGCAGCCGGGCGGGATGTGCATGAGGTTCGGCGGCAGGCCCTTAATGGCGTAGAGCTCCTGGCCCTTCTGGTCCAGGCGCGGGATCGAGTCCAACAGGCCCTTGGTGTACGGGTGTGCGGGCGCCTTGTAGATGTCGTGGACGGGGGCCGACTCGACGATCCGGCCCGCGTACATCACGGCGATCTTGTCGGCGACGTCGGCGACGACTCCGAGGTCGTGGGTGATGAGGATGAGCCCCATGTGCAGCTCGCGCTGCAACTCGGCCAGCAGGTCCATGACCTGGGCCTGGACGGTGACGTCGAGGGCGGTGGTGGGTTCGTCGGCGATGATGAGCGCCGGCTCCAGGGCGAGCGCCATGGCGATCATGATGCGCTGGCGCATACCGCCGGAGAACTGGTGCGGATAGTCACGGACGCGCTGAGCGGCACCCGGGATCCGCACCCGGTCCATCAGCTCGACGGCCTTGGTCCGCGCGTCCTTTCGGGACATCCCCCGGTGCACGACGAACATCTCGCCGAGCTGGTCGCCCACGGAGAGCACGGGGTTGAGCGAGGACAGCGCGTCCTGGAAGATCATCGCCATCTCGGCACCGCGGACCTTGCGCCGCTCTTCTTCCTTGAACTTCAGCAGATCCTTGCCCCGGAAGAGAATCTCGCCGCCGGTGATCTTCCCGGGCGGCACGTCGAGAATCCCCATGACAGCCTGCGCGGTCACGGACTTCCCGGACCCCGACTCCCCCAGCACGGCGAGGGTCTCCCCCTCGTCCACGCTGTAGTTGACCCCGTTGACGGCCTTGGCGACCCCGTCCCTGGTCCTGAACTCCACATGCAGATCCCGCACTTCGAGCAGCATGACGCCGGTCACCTCACCTTCGGATCGAGGGCGCCGCGGTTCGCGTCGCCGAGCAGCAAGAACGGCCGTACGGCGAACGCCGGCACGGGCGAGGGACACCGCGCGGGCCGCGCACCCGTGGCCACCGCTCGCGCCCCGGCAGGGGCCCGGAACCCCGGAACCGGACGGCCCAAATCCAGCACCGTCACGCCGTCACCTCAGCTTCGGGTCGAGGGCGTCGCGTACCGCGTCGCCGAGCATGATGAACGCGAGGACGGTGATCGCCAGGGCTCCGGCGGGCCAGAGGAGCATGTGGGGGGCGTTGCGGATGTACTGGGACGCCGCGGAGATGTCGATGCCCCAGCTGACCGTGGGGGGCTTCAGGCCCACGCCGAGGTACGACAGGGTCGCCTCCAGCGAGATGTACGTGCCCAGGGCGATCGTGGCGACGACGATCACCGGAGCGACCGCGTTCGGGGCGATGTGGCGTAGCAGGAGGCGGGAGTTGGAGGCGCCCAGTGCTCGCGCGGCCTGGACGTAGTCGTTCTGTTTGGCGGTGATGACCGAGCCGCGGGCGATGCGGGAGATCTGCGGCCAGCCGAGCAGGACCATGAAGCCGATCACCGGCCAGACCGTGTTGCTCGTCACCACGGACAGGAGCACCAGGCCGCCGAGGACCACCGGGATCGCGAAGAAGATGTCCGTGACCCGGGACAGGATCGAGTCCCACACCCCGCCGAAGAACCCGGCGAGCCCGCCGAGCACCGCCCCGAAGAAGGCGACGCCCAGCGTGGCGAGGACGCCCACCGTGACGGACGTACGGGTGCCGTAGACCGTGCGCGTGTAGACGTCGCAGCCCTGGCCGTCGTAGCCGAAGGGATGGCCCGGCTGGGAGCCCTCCTGGGCCTTTGCGAGGTCGCACTTGAGGGGGTTGCCCGAGGCGATCAGCGAGGGCCAGAGCGAGATGACGACCAGGAAGAGGATGACCAGCGCGGAGATGATGAAGACGGGGTTGCGGCGCAGGTCGCGCCAGGCGTCGGACCAGAGACTGCGGGGCTTCTCCTGCGGTCCCGTGCCCTCCGGTCCCCCGGGTGCCCGTCCGCCGGAGGCTGATGACTGCTGCTCCAGGGTTTCCGCCTCGCTCGTGGCGAGGTCCATGGTGCCGCCCATGCCGGTCCCGGCGATGGCGCGCTCCGGTTCGAACGGCTGCTCAGGCATAGCGGATCCTCGGGTCGAGTACGGCGTACAGGAGGTCGACGAGGAGGTTGGCGACCAGGAAGACGAGGACCAGGACCGTCACGAAGCCGACCACCGTCTGGGTGTTCTGGCGCACGATCCCCTGGTAGAGCTGGTAGCCGACCCCGTGGATGTTGAAGATTCGCTCGGTGACGATCGCGCCGCCCATCAGCGCGCCGATGTCCGTGCCGATGAACGTCACCACGGGGATCAGCGAGTTGCGCAGCAGGTGACGGACGATCACCCGGCGTCTCGGCAGGCCCTTCGCGACGGCCGTACGGACGTAGTCGGAGCGCCTGTTCTCCGCGATGGACGTCCGGGTCAGCCGGGTCACGTACGCGAGGGAGACCGAGGCCAACACCAGCCCGGGGACGATCAGTTCGCTGAAGGTCGCCTCCGGGGAGACGGACGGTTTGATCCAGCCCCATTCGACGCCGAGCAGCAGTTGCAGCAGCAGACCGGTGACGAAGGTCGGGATGGAGATCACGACGAGGGTGAGCAGCAGCACCGTGGTGTCGATCGGGCGGCCGCGCTTGAGGCCGGTGATCACACCCAGCGCGATGCCGACGACGATCTCGATGAGGATCGCCACGAGGGTCAGCCGGATGGTGACCGGGAACGCGGTCGACATCAGCTCGGTGACTTTCTGGCCGTTGAACGCCGTCCCGAAGTCACCGGTGAAGACGTTCCCCATGTAGGTCAGGTACTGCTGCCACACGGGCTTGTCGAGGCCGAACTCCCGCTTGAGCTGGGCGGCCGTCGACGGGTCGCACTGCCGGTCGCCGCACAGGCCCGCGACGGGGTCGCCCATCACGTTCACCATCAGGAAGATCAACAGTGTCGCGCCGATGAAGACCGGGATCATCTGCAGCAGGCGCCGGATTACGTACCGTCCCATGGGGGCTCCGGGGATCGTGGGGGCGGGCCACGGCGGACCCGCCCCCGGTGCGACTCGGGCTCAGCTGACCTTGATCTCGTTGTAGACGGGGACGCTGAACGGGTTGAGCGCCACGTTGGAGAGCCGGTCGGAGTAGCCCGCGCTGCCGTTCTGGTACCAGAGCGGGATGGCGGCCATGTTGTCGCGGACGACTTCCTCGGCCTGCTGGAAGAGCTTGATCGCCTTGCTCGTGTCCGTCTCGGCGTTGGCCTGGTCCACGAGCTTGTCGAAGTCCTTGTTGGACCACTGGCCGTCGTTGGAGGAGGCGTTGGTGTAGTACAGCGGCTGGAGGAAGTTCTGGATGAGCGGGTAGTCCATCTGCCAGCCGGCGCGGAACGGCCCGGTCATCTTGTGCTGGCCGATCTGGTTCCTGAAGTCCGCGAAGGTGCCGACCGGGTTGCCGACGCACGCCTTGTCGTTGCCGAGCGCGTTGTTGATGGAGTTGCACACGGCGTCCACCCACTCCTTGTGCGAGCCCGTGTCCGCGTTGTACGTGATCTTGACCTGGCCGCCGGGGATGCCGCCGCCCTCCTGGACGAGCTTCTTCGCCTCGGTGGGGTCGTACTTGCAGGCGTCCCCGCACAGCCCGTCCTGGAAGCCGCCCTCGGTGCCGAGCACCGGTGAGGTCCAGTCGCTGGCCGGGGTGCGGGTCTTCTGGAAGATCGTGCTGGTGATCTGGTCCCGGTTGATCGCCATGGACAGGCCCGTGCGGACCTTCTCCGAGCCGCTCTTGTTCCAGTTCTTGTCGTAGTACGGGAACGCGAGGGTCTGGATGATGCCGGCGGGCGTGTTGATGTACCGGTCGCCGAGGTCGCTCTTGACGTTCTTGAGCTGCGAGGCGGGGATGTCGTCGACGAGGTCGAGGTTGCCGGCCATCAGGTCGGTGTAGGCGGTGTTGTTGTCGGTGTAGACCTTGAGGGTCACGCCACCGTTCTGGGCCTTGTCCTCACCCGTGTACCCGTCCCACTTCTTGAGCTGCATCTGCGAGCCCTTGGTGTACGAGGAGATCGTGTACGGGCCGTTGCCGACCGGCTTCTTCAGCCAGCCCGCGTGGTCGGAGAAGAACGTCGACGGCAGCGGCGAGTAGGCCGCGTAGCCGAGGGTGTCCGGGAAGGTCGAGAACTTCTGGGTGAGCTTGATGGTGAAGGTGTCGGTGCCGGTCACCTTGAGCCCGGTGAGCGTGGTCGCGCTCTGCGAGCCGCTGTCGGGGTGGACCTTGTCGTAGCCCTCGATGTACCCGAAGAAGTACGCGTTCTTCTGGTTGTTCTTGAGGCTGGCGCCGTAGTTCCACGCGTCGACGAACGACTTCGCGGTGACGGCCTCGCCGTTGCTGAACTTCCAGCCGCTCTTGACCGTGACCGTGAAGTTCTGCGAGTCCGTGGTCTCGATCTTGTCGGCGAGCATGTCCTCGGCCTTGCCGGACTTCGGGTCGTACCGCTTGAGTCCGCGGAAGACCATGTCGAGGACCTTGCCGCCCTGCACCTCGTTGGTGTTGGCCGGCTCCAGCGGGTTCTGCGGGTCTCCCCAGGAGGCGCTGAGCACCGCGCTGTCGTCACCACCGCCGCCGCTACTGCTGCTGCCGCCGCTCCCACAGGCGGTCGCCGCGAGGGCTACCGCCGCCGCGCAAGCGGCCCATTTGGCGTGCGTGGCTCCACGCATCGAGTGCCTCCTCAGGAAAGCCGGTCCATGCTGATCCGTTACCGGTCAATATCGGCTTAAAAGGAGCACATCGCCTGCGGGCCCACCCGTTCGAGGGACCTCCGGCCCCTGTTCGGTCGATCTTCGGCATGGAGCACAATGGATCACCGCGAAGCGATGCGGAACCGTTGGATTGTGACGTTCCGCTGTACGCATTCCGATACACCAGCGTCCGGATAACGAACTCATTGCCCGTTTCGCGTAGTTAGCCCGATCTAAAACACAGATCGATCACGGCACGCTACTCGCGTAGCTACGGAGCGGTAAACCCAGCGCAAAGAAGGTAAAGAGAAACCCAAGTCGGTCCAGATTTTATTGACCTTGCATGAATTGCGTTGAAAAAGTCCGGCGTAGCCCGTAGGGGAGTGCCCTGCGGAGTCTCACTCAGACCCCCTTGGGCCAGGAGCAGCATGATCTCCCCAATCCGACCCGCGGTCCCGCTCGAGGTGACCGACGAGAGCCTCGAGAAGTCGATCACTTCTCCCGACTCGAAGGGCAACGAGAGCCGGTCCCCGGGTCAGCTCGCGTGGCGCCGTTTCAAACGGGACCGTACGGGCGTCATATCGGCGATCATCGTGATCTTCTTCTTCGCGATCGCGCTGGCCGCGCCGCTGATATCCAAGCTCTACGGGAAAGATCCGTACACGACGTACGCGAGCCAGGACCCGGGTCTGCTCGACGCCTTCTCGTACCCGGCGGGTCCCAACGGCGGGATGAGCTCGCAGTTCTGGTTCGGCATCGAGCCGCAGCTGGGCCGCGACGTCTTCACCTTCCTGCTCTACGGCATCCGGACCTCGCTCGGCATCGCCCTGGCCGCCACCCTCATCACCACCGCCCTCGGCGTCGTGGTCGGCGTGGCCGCGGGCTACGTGGGCGGCAGGACGGACTACATCGTCGGCCGGATCATCGACATCGTGCTGTCGATCCCCTCGACGCTGTTCATCATCGCCTTCATGCCGGTGGTGTTCGGACTGTTCGTCGCCGCCGACGACAACATCCCCACCTGGCTGCGGGCCACCACGCTCATCATCATGATGTCCTTCTTCGGCTGGGCGTCGATCGCCCGTCTGCTGCGCGGCCAGGTACTCGGCCTGCGCGAGCGGGAGTTCGTCGAATCCGCCAAGGTGACCGGGGCGTCACCGGCGCGCATCGTGTTCAAGGAACTGCTGCCCAACCTGTGGACCCCGATCCTCATCCAGTCCACCCTCATGCTCCCGGCCTACGTGACCGCTGAGGCGGGCTTCGCCTTCCTCGGCGTCGGCATGATCGACCCGACTCCCGACTGGGGCGTCATGATCCAGCGGGGCGCCCAGTTCTACACCCAGGACTTCACCTTCATGCTCTTCCCGGGCCTGGCCATGGTGATCTTCGTCCTGGCGTTCAACCTGCTCGGCGACTCGGCGCGCGACGCGCTCGACCCGAAGTCCAAGCGCTGACCCATCCCTCATCTCCGGCCCGGTCAAAGTCGTCCGGCTGGTCCCGTCCCACCCGTAAGGCAGGGCTACTGTGTCTTTTTCCCGTAGAAACTTCATGATCGCCACCGGTGTGGTGGCCGCGTCGAGCTCGGTGCTGACCGCCTGTGGCGGCGGCAACTCGACCTCGAACAGCAAGGTCCCCTCGGTCAGCAAGGCCAAGCAGAGCAAGATCGAGGTCGGCACGAAGGCCGACTCGACCGGCCCGGCTCCCGAGGTCGCCGGCGCGGTCAAGGGCGGGACGATCTACGGGCTCGACCAGTTCGACATGGACCACCTCGACCCGGCCCAGATCTACGTCTCCACCGAGATCCTCATCACCACGCCGATCATGCGCGGCCTGACCGGCTACAAGCTCGACTCCAAGGGCGGCGCCACCCTGGTCGGCGACGTGGCCACGGACGCGGGCACGGCCAAGGACGGCGGCAAGACCTGGTCGTTCACCATCAAGGACGGCATCAAGTGGGAGGACGGCTCCGACCTCTCCATGGACGACGTCCGCCACACCTTCGAGCGGCTCTTCGCCTCCTTCGTCACCGAGGGCCCGCGCTACGTCCAGCAGTTCCTGGTGGGCGGCGACAAGTACACGGGCCCCTATGGGGGCAAGAACCTCGACTCCATCGAGATCGACGGCAAGACCGTCACCTTCCGCCTCAACGAGGCCCGCGGTGACTTCAACTTCACGCTGGCCGAGCGGGCGTACTCCTTCGTGAAGAAGTCGAAGGACACCAAGGAGAAGTACGACAAGCAGCCGTTCTCCTGCGGCCCGTACAAGATCTCCTCCCGTGACGTCGGCAAGTCGCTGACGTACACCCGCAACGAGCACTGGGACGCGGCGACGGACCCGATCCGCAACGCCTACCCGGACAAGTACCTCTTCCAGTTCGGCTTCGAGCTGCTGGCGTCGACCGACCGCTACATCGCGGACAAGGGCAACGACCAGTACACGATGTCGATCTTCAACGAGGTCGCCCCCGAGCGGATAGCCACGGTCCTCACCAACGCGAAGCTCAAGCAGCGGGTGCTCACCGCGGTCGACACGGTCACCTACTACTGGCCGATCAACACCACCCGGATCACGGACGTCAAGGTCCGCCAGGCCATCAACTACGCCTGGCCGAACCAGCAGTTGCAGACCATCCGCGGTGGCGCGTCCACCAGCGAGATCGCGACCACCATCTTCAGCCCGGTGACGCCCGGTTACACGGACTTCGACCTGTACGGCAAGACCACGAAGCCCGGCGGCGACCCGGTCAAGGCCAAGGCCCTCCTCAAGGAGGCCGGCAAGGTCGGACAGAAGCTGGTCATCGCCTACCAGACGTCGGACAACGCGGTGAAGCAGGCCGTCGCGATCAAGAACGCGCTGGAGGCGGCCGGCTTCACGGTCGTCAACAAGCAGATCGACAAGTCGACCTTCTACACCCAGATCGGCAAGATCGACAACACGTACGACCTGTTCGCGGCCGGCTGGAGCCCGGACTGGCCGGGCGGCTACTCGGTCTTCTACCCCTGCTGGGACGGCGAGAACATCGGCGACGGCCGCAGCAACTACGCCCAGCTGAAGAACGCGAGCGTCGACAAGGCCATCGCGGCCGCCTCCCTGATCACCGACTCGGACGCGGCCAACAAGGCCTGGGGCGCCATCGACAAGCAGGTCATGGAACTCGCGGCCTGTGTCCCGGACTACCACGCCATCCGCAACTGGATGCACGGCTCGAAGGTCGGCGGCTTCGTCTACGACGCCGGGAACACCGGCATCGCGCTCACGAGGCTCTACGCCAAGGCGTAGGCACCACACGGCACCAGGGGGCGGCCTCACCGGGCCGCCCCCCACCGGCCCCACACCCCTCACGCCCCGGCAACGGCGCCTCGCCCGGAGAGTCCTGACCCCATGTTCCGCTTCCTTGTCCGCCGTACGATCGGCGCGCTGGTCATTCTGCTGATCATCAGCGCCATCACCTTCTGGCTCTTCTACGCCGTCCCGCGTGACCCGGCCATGATGTCCTGCGGCAAGAACTGCACGCCGGCCTCGCTCGCGCAGATCCGGCACAACCTGGGCATCGACCACCCGATCCCGGTCCAGTACTGGGACTGGCTGAAGGCCATCTTCGTCGGGCGTGACTACAGCGGCTTCGGACACTGCAACGCTCCGTGCCTTGGCTACTCGTTCGCCAACAACGAGCCCGTCTTCGGCACGATCATGGACCGGCTGCCGCTGACCCTCTCGCTGGCCTTCGGCTCGGCCGTCATCTTCCTGACCTTCGGTGTCGGCACGGGCATGATCGCCGCGCTGAAGCAGGGCAAGTTCCTGGACAAGTTCGCGACCTCGGCGTCGCTGCTCGGCTCCTCGCTCCAGATCTACTTCGTCGGCTACATCGCGCTGTACTTCCTGGTCTTCAAGGCGGGCATCCTCGACCAGCCCTCGTACACGCCGCTGACCGAGAACCCCGTCTCCTGGTTCTCCGGCCTGCTCCTGCCGTGGATCGTGCTGTCGATCATCTTCACCGCCAACTACACCCGCATGGCCCGCTCCCAGCTCGTCGAGCAGCTCACCGAGGACTACGTCCGCACCGCCCGTGCCAAGGGCCTCTCGCGCGCGAACGTGTTCCTGCGCTTCGCCTGGCGCGGCGCCATGGGCCCGATCGTCACCGTGTTCGGCATCGACCTGGGCACGCTGATCGGCGGCGCGATCATCACCGAGCAGGTCTTCAGCCTCCAGGGCATCGGCCGGCTCGCGGTGACCTCCGTCAACCAGAGCGACCTGCCGATGCTGCTCGGCGTCACCGTGCTGGCGGCCGCCGCGATCGTCTTCTTCAACATCATCGTCGACGCCGCCTACGCCTTCATCGACCCGCGGATCCGGCTCGCCTGACCCTCCGCCCGTACCCCCTACCCCCCGCATCGCCCCCAGGAGCGTCTCCGTGACGAGCACCGATCAGCAGCCCTTCCTCTCCGTCAGGGATCTCAAAGTCCACTTCTCCACCGAGGACGGCATCGTCAAGGCCGTCGACGGGCTCTCCTTCGACCTCGCCAAGGGCAGGACGCTCGGCATCGTCGGTGAGTCGGGCTCCGGCAAGTCCGTCACCAACCTGACGATCCTGGGCCTCCACGACCGCGACCGTACGGCGATCGAGGGCGAGATCCTGCTCGACGGCAAGGAGCTGCTCACCGCCTCCGAACGGGAGCTGGAGCGGCTCCGCGGCAACAAGATGTCCATGATCTTCCAGGACGCGCTGGCCTCGCTGTCGCCGTACCACACGGTCGGCAAGCAGATCAGCGAGGTGTACCGCAAGCACACCGGCGCCTCCAAGAAGGAGTCCCGCGAGCGGGCGATCGAGATGCTGAAGCGGGTCGGGATCCCCCAGCCCGAGGTCCGGGTGGACGACTACCCGCACCTGTTCTCGGGGGGTATGCGCCAGCGCGCGATGATCGCCATGGCGCTGGTCTGCGACCCCGAGCTGCTGATCGCGGACGAGCCGACGACGGCCCTCGACGTGACGGTCCAGGCCCAGATCATGGACCTGCTGAAGGACCTCCAGCAGGAGTTCGGCACCGCCATCGTGTTCATCACCCACGACCTCGGTGTCATCGCCGACATCGCGGACGACGTCCTGGTGATGTACGGCGGCCGGTGCGTGGAGCGCGGCACCAAGAAGGAGGTGCTGACGGACCCGCAGCACCCCTACACGCTCGGTCTGCTCAGCTCCATGCCGAGCCTCGAAGGACCGGTCGACGTACCGCTGATGCCCATCCCGGGCTCGCCGCCCTCGCTGCTCAACCCGCCGTCCGGCTGCCGCTTCCACCCGCGCTGCACCTTCGCCGAGAAGGTCGAGGGCGGACGGTGCTCCAGCGAGCGGCCCGTGCTGGAGGTGGTCGACGGCCGGGGCTCCGCCTGCCACCTCACCACCGCGCAGCGCCAGGAACTCTTCGCCGACCTTCTCGCCGTAGCCCAGCACAACTGACGTACTAGAAACGGGACTTCCCATCATGAGCGACACGAACCCCCTCCTGGACGTCAGCGGGCTGACCAAACACTTCCCGATCAAGGGCGGCTTCCCGATCCGGCGTACGGTCGGTGCCGTCCAGGCGGTCGACGGGCTGGACTTCCAGGTCGGCGAGGGCGAGAGCCTGGGCCTGGTCGGCGAGTCGGGCTGCGGCAAGTCGACGACGGGCCGCCTGATCACCCGGCTCCTGGAGCCGACCGGCGGCACGGTCCGCTACCGCGGCCAGGACATCACCCACGCCAGCCGGAAACAGCTGGCGCCGATCCGGTCCGAGATCCAGATGATCTTCCAGGACCCGTACGCCTCGCTGAACCCGCGGCAGACGGTCGGCAAGATCGTGTCGGGCCCCATGGAGATCAACGACATCAGCCCGGCCGGCGGCCGCGAGGCCCGCGTCCGTGAGCTGTTGGAGATCGTCGGCCTCAACCCCGAGCACTACAACCGCTTCCCGCACGAGTTCTCCGGCGGCCAGCGCCAACGCATCGGCGTGGCAAGGGCGTTGGCCCTCGAACCGAAGCTGATCGTCGCGGACGAGCCGGTCTCCGCCCTGGACGTGTCGATCCAGGCGCAGGTCGTGAACCTGCTCCAGAAGGTCCAGAAGGAACTCGGCATCGCGTTCCTGTTCATCGCCCACGACCTGGCGATCGTCCGGCACTTCTCACAGCGGGTCGCGGTGATGTACCTCGGCAAGATCGTGGAGATCGCCGACCGCGACGACCTGTACGGCAACCCGCGTCACCCCTACACGCGAGCCCTGTTGTCCGCCGTGCCCGAGGCCACGGTGGACGAGACGCCCGCCCGGGACCGCATCCGGCTGGTCGGTGACGTGCCGTCGCCGATCAACCCGCCCACCGGCTGCCGCTTCCGCACCCGCTGCTGGAAGGCGACGGAGAAGTGCGCGACGGATGCTCCGCCGCTGGTGCAGGTCGAGGGCAACAAGCCGGGCCACCTGACCGCATGCCACTACCCCGAGACGGCGGACACCGTTCCGGCACCCCGTCTCTCCAAGGACCCCGAGGCGGCGGCCTGACACACCCCTTTAGTCAGCCGCCCCCTTCAGGAACGGACTTTCACCGGCCCATTGACCCGAGCCCATGACCGTCCGGTTCCAGGGGATGAAGGCCCGCGCCCACCCAGGCGCGGGCCTTCGCCGTCCCCTTCTCCCGTGCCACACTGCCGCAGTGGTCGATCGCTCGTTCGCGGATCCCTCGCTCGCCGCGCTGTACGACACCCTCAACCCGTGGGGGCCCGGTGACGACTTCTGTCTCGGGCTGGTCAGGTGCGCCGACTCCGTGCTCGATGTCGGGTGCGGTACCGGGCGGTTGCTCGGGCGGGCCCTGCGGGAGGGGCATCGAGGGCGGCTCATGGGGATCGATCCCGCCGCCGCCATGCTTGCGCTGGCGCGGGCCCGTGAACCCGGCGTCGAGTGGGTGCTCGGGGATCTGCGGGCGCGGGAGTGGCACGGCGAGTTCGAACTCGCCGTCATGACCGGGCACGCCTTCCAAGTACTGCTCGGCGACGAGGAGTTGCGCCTCGCCCTGAATGCCGTGCACGCCGCTCTCGTGCCGGGCGGGCGGTTCGTGTTCGAGACGCGGAATCCGGGGGCCCGGGCCTGGGAGAGGTGGACGCCGGATCGGGTGCGGGAGCTTCCCGACGGGCAAGGCGGGGTCGTACGCGTGTGGCACGAGGTCGAGTCCGTGGCACCTGGCGGCGACCGGGTCACGTTCACCGAGACCTTCGACGGCGCTCGGTGGGAACGGCCGCAGGTCGACCGGACCACCCTACGATTCCTCGGCACCGGCACTCTGGACGGCTTCCTCGGCGAGGCGGGGTTCGCTGTCGTCGAGCGGTACGGCGACTGGGAGCGGGGGCCGTTGACCCCTGACTGCCCCGAAATCATCACCGTGGCCGAAGCCGTGGGTCACCAATTCGCCTAGGGCGCCTTCGAGTTGTCGTGGGGCCACACGCTTCTTGGCCGGTGTCGGGCCGCGGAAGCCCGACACCGGCCAAGAAGCGGACGGTCCGACGGTCACGTCTCCGCGCCGTCGGGCCGGCCGGTTCCTACTCGTCCAGCGACTCCTCCAGCGCGACCAACGCCGGGTCCAGGACGATGTCCTCGTCCCGTGCCTCGATCGTCGGCTCCTCCGGGAAGTGGCAGGCCGTCAGGTGGGCGGGGCGGTTGCCCTCGATCTGGATCAGGGGCGGTTCCTCGGTCGCGCACTTGTCCTGCGCCTTCCAGCAGCGGGTGCGGAAGCGGCAGCCGGTGGGCGGGTTGATCGGCGACGGTACGTCGCCCGCGAGGCGGATGCGTTCGCGGCCGGCCGTTTCGTTGTCGCTGAGGTTCACCTCGGGCACCGCGGACAACAGCGCGTGGGTGTACGGGTGCCGGGGGCGGGTGTAGATGGAGTCGCGGTCGCCCACCTCGATGATCTTGCCGAGGTACATGACCGCCACGCGGTGCGAGAAGTGCCGTACGACCGCGAGGTCGTGGGCGATGAACAGGAACGCGATGCCGAGTTCCTTCTGGACCTTCTGGAGGAGGTTCACCACCTGGGCCTGGATCGAGACGTCCAGGGCGGAGACCGGTTCGTCCGCGACGATCAGCTTCGGTTCCAGGGCCAACGCCCTTGCCACGCCGATGCGTTGACGCTGGCCGCCGGAGAACTCATGCGGGAAGCGGTTGTAGTGCTCGGGGTTGAGACCGACGATCTCCAACAGCTCACGGACGCGGGCCTCGCGGCCACCGGCCGGGTTGATGTCGTTGATCTCCATCGGGCCCGAGATGATCTTGCCGACCGTCTGCCGCGGGTTCAGCGACGAGTACGGGTCCTGGAAGATCATCTGGATCTCGGACCGGATCGGCGCCAGCTGTTTCCGGCTGGCGTGGGTGATGTCCTGGCCGCGGTAGGAGATCTTGCCCGCCGTCGGCTCCAGCAGACGGGTGATCAGGCGGCCCGTCGTCGACTTGCCGCAGCCCGACTCGCCGACCAGGCCGAAGCTCTCCCCCACGTGCACGGTCAGGTCGATGCCGTCGACGGCCTGGACGGCGCCGACGGTACGGCGGACCGGGAAGCCGCCCTTCACCGGGAAGTGTTTGGTCAGGCCCTCCACCACCAGCAACGGGTCGCCGGAGGCTTCCGGTACCGCGTCGCGCGGGGCGGGCAGGACGAGGTCCTCTGTCATGACGTCTCCTCCTAGCCCAGTCGGGGCTTGATCTCTTCGATGAAGATGCTGCGTTTCTCGTCCGCCGTGAGGTGGCATGCCGAGGCGCGGTCGGGGGCGAGCAGTGGGCGTTCGGTGGCACAGCGGGTGCCACCGACCCGGTCCTGGAAGGTACAGCGGGGGTGGAAGCGGCAGCCCGTCGGCGGGTTGAGGAGCGAGGGCGGGGCGCCGGGGATCGGGTCCAGGGGCGCGCTCAGGTCCGAGTCCAGGCGCGGCATGGAGTTCAACAGGCCCCAGGTGTAGGGGTGTTGGGGTGAGCGGAGGACCTCGTTCGTCGTGCCGCGCTCCACCGCGTTGCCCGCGTACATCACCATGATGTCGTCGGCCATGTCGGCGATCACGCCGAGGTCGTGCGTGATGAAGACGATCCCGGAGCCGAACTCCTGCTGGAGGTCCTTCAGGAGGTCGAGGATCTGGGCCTGGACCGTCACGTCGAGGGCCGTCGTCGGCTCATCGGCGATCAGCAGGTCCGGGTCGCAGACCAGCGCCATGGCGATCATCGCGCGCTGGCGCATACCGCCGGAGAACTGGTGCGGGTAGTCGTGCGCCCGTTCCTTCGGGTTGGGGATGCCGACCTTGCCGAGCATCTCCACCGCCCGCGCCCAGGCGACCTTCTTCGAGGCGCCCAGGTGCTTCATGTACGGCTCGGCGATCTGGCGGCCCACCGTGTAGTACGGGGAGAGGGCGGTCAGCGGGTCCTGGAAGATCATGGCGACCTTGTTGCCGCGCAGTTTCTCCATCTCGGGCTCGCGGGCCGTGGTCAACTCCTGGCCGTCCAGGAGGATTTCGCCCTCGACGGTGGTGAACATCGGGTTGTGCAGGCCGAGGATCGTCAGGTTGGTGACCGACTTGCCGGAGCCCGACTCCCCCACGATGCCCAGTGTCTTGCCGCGTTGGACGTCGAAGGAGAGACCGTCGACGGCGCCCACGACGCCGTCCTCGGTCTTGAAGCTGACGTGCAGGTCCCGCACCGAGAGAAGCGCACCCGCGTCGGCCGGCGAGGGAGCTCCGGCTTCCTTGGTCAATGTGGTCACGAGTGCTCCTAGGCCAGCCGCACGCGCGGGTCGATGAAGGCGTAGCAGGCGTCGACGATGATGTTGAAGAGAAGGATCATGGTGGCGGAGAAGATCATCACGCCCAGCAGCAGCGGCAGGTCGCTGAAGAACACCGCCTGGACCGCGAGGTTGCCGAGGCCCGGCAGGCTGAAGGTGTACTCGGTGATGATGGCGCCGCCGAGCAGTGCGCCCAGGTCGATGCCGAAGATGGTGACGATGGGGATCAGCGAACCGCGCCAGGCGTAGCGGAAGAAGACGTATCTGCGGGACATGCCCTTCGCCTTGGCGGTGCGGACGTGTTCCTCCTGGAGCTGTTCGATCATCGCCGAGCGCGCCATACGGGTGTACTGCGCGGCGAAGATCGTGGACAGCACCACCCAGGGGATGATCAGCCCGGTGAACCAACTGACCGGGTTCGCGGTGAAGTTGTTGTACGCCGGCTTGTCGAAGATGTGGGTCTGGTAGACGAGCAGTGCCAGTGCCAGTGGGCCCAGGAAGTAGATCTGCATCGAACTGAGCACCATCGCCCCGGCCGTGGCCGTCTTGTCGATGATCGTGCCGCGCTTCCAGGCGGCGAGCAGTCCGGTGCCGAGGCCGATGAGCAGGAAGAAGAAGGCGCCGCCGAGGGTGAGCGAGATGGTGGTGGGCAGCCGGTCGATCAGCGTGGCCCAGACCTGGTCGTTGGTGTGGTATGAGTACCCGAAGCACGGGGCGGGGCAAGGGCCTTGGGCAAAGCCGTTGCTGCCCATGACGAGGTTCTTCAGGAAGATCCCGTACTGCGTGCTGATCGGCTTGTCGAGGCCGAGCACATGGTGGATGTTCGCGAGGCTGGTCGGGTTGCACGTCTTGCCGCACATCAGCAGGCCCGGGTCGCGTGGCATCCCGAAGAACAGCAGGAACGTGACGATGCTCAGCAGGAAGAGGATGACGACGGCGCCGAGGGTCCGGCGGACGAGGAAGCGCAGCATGACAGGGGCAGCTCTCTGACGTCGGCGTGCCGCCCGGCACCCGGTGCGTCGCCCCGAGGGGCGCGAGCACCGGGTGCCGGACGGACGGCGGTTACTTGACGAACAGGCGACGCGGGTCGACGCCACCGATGACGTCGTCGTAGACGAGGCCGCCGACCTTGGAACCGGCGATCTGAGTCTGCTTGTAGTACGCGGTCGGGACGAAGGCGACGACGTCCTTCACCAGGTACTCGTCGATCTTCTCCCAGGCGGCCGCGGCCTTGACCGGGTCGGTGATCTTGTTCGCCGCGTCGATGTCGGCGTTCACCTTGGGGTCGTTGACCTGCGGGTAGTTCTGCGCACCGTCGGCGATCCCGCGTCCGTCGTACAGCGGCGGGATGACGGTCGACGCGGACGGCCAGTCGGCACCCCACGCGGTGTGGAAGATGTCGTAGTTGTTGTCCAGCTTGGAGATCTGGTCGTAGTAGGTCTCGGCCGGGATCTCCTGGCGCTGGACGTTGAAGCCGGCCTTCTTCAGACCCGCCGCCATGGCGGTCGAGTACTGCTGGCCCTCGGGGGTGTTGGTGTAGCCGAAGGTCAGCTTCATGTTGAGCTTGCCGGCCTTCTTCAGCAGCGCCTTGGCCTTCACCGGGTCACCGGCGGGCTGCTTCTTCTTGCCCCACGGGTCGAACGCGGCGTTGTAGCCGGAGACGGTCGGGCTGAGCGTGCCGCCGGCGACCTCCATCGCGTCGGTGCCACCGAAGGCACGGATGAACGGCGTGATGGGCAGCGCGTAGGCGATGGCCTCACGGACCGTCTTGTCCTTCATGGACGCGTGGCTCATGTTGATGTTCATCTGTCCCACGTACGGCTGGTAGCCGGAGATCGTGCGGGACTTCATCTTCGGGTCCTTGAGCACGCTGGACAGGTTGCCCGCGTCGACCTGGTTGCTGAAGCTGACTCCGGCCTGGTCCGCGCCGCTGTCCGCGAGGAGCGCCTTCGTCGACGTCTCGAACTGCTGGTTGAACGTGAAGTTGAACTGGTCCACGTACTGGTGACGGATCGGGTCCGTCTTCGGGTCCCAGTTGGTGTTCTTCACGAGCACCATCGACTTGCCGGACTTGAACGACTGGATCTTGTACGGACCGGTCACCACCGGGGTCTTGTCGTACTTCGCCTGGGTGTCACCCTTGGCGGACACGATCGAGTAGCCGGCCATGGCGAGCGCGTACGGCAGGTCCGAGTGCGGTGTCTTGAAGTGGAAGATGATGGTCTTGGCGTCCGGGGTCTCCAGGACGCTGCTCGGAAGGTGCTTGCCCTTGTAGGGGCCGTCCGGCAGCAGCTTGCGGTAGTCGGCGCCGGAGGCGTCGGCCAGCCACTGCTGGAGGTACGACGGGCCCTGGTTGATGAAGGGCGCGAAGAGCCGCTCGACGGTCTGGCGTATGTCCGTGGACGTGATCGGCGTTCCGTCCTGGAACTTGATGCCGTCCTTGAGCGTGTACTTCCAGGTCTTGCCGCCGTCCGTGGTGGTACCGGAGTCGGTGGCGAGGTCGCCGACGACCTCGTGCGACTTGCCGTCGGTGCTGGTCGACTTGTAGCCGGTCAGACCCCGGTGGATCAGCTGCGACAGGGCCATCTCGTCGGAGACGTAGATCTGGCCCGGGTCGAGGTGGGCGAAGCTGTCACGCTGGAGAACCTCCATCGTGCCGCCCGTCTTGGCGCCGGCCACGGCCGCGGCCGGTCCGGTGGAGTCCGCGGCGTCGCCGAACTTGATCGACTTCTGCTGTCTTGCCGCGTTCTCCTTGTCCTTCTTGTTGTTGTCGCTCGCGTCGCTGCCGCCCTTGCTGCAACCGGTGAGCACAAGAGCCCCGGCCGCGAGCACGGAGAGCGCGGCGTATACGTGGCGTCCGCCCCTACTCATCACTCAGTTTCCACCCATCTGTGTGTCACCAGTGCACAAAGGAATTCCCGTGCTGGATCGCCGTGCTGGATTGCTGTGCTGTGTTGCCGTGCGGTATCCGGGCGAGGACGCCCACCAACGGACGGTCAGCGCGCCGTCTTGGGATCGAAGGCGTCCCTGACCGAGTCCCCGAGCAGGTTGAAGGCCACGATGAAGATGATCATCGAGACACCCGGGAAGAACATGTAGGTGATGTCGTTCGACATCACGAGTTCGGTGGACGCCTTGGAGAACATCTGTCCCCAGTCCGGCGTCGGTTCGACGATGCCCACGCCCAGGTAGGACAGGCCTGCCTCGGCGGTCACGAAGCCGGGAAGCATGTACGTGGACTGCACGAGGATCGGCGTGACCACGTTCGGCAGGATCTCTCTGCTGATGATCCGCCAGGACGAGGCTCCGCTGACCCGGGCCGCCTCGATGAACTCCCGTTCGCGCAGCGCCAGACTGGTGCCGCGCAGGATCCGGGCCAGGCTCATCCAGCCCAGGAACCACTGCACCGCGATGAGCGCCACGACACGGACGTAGGTCGGCGTCTCGTCGGTCGGGCTCACGAAGAGCGACACGACAACCGGCATGCTCGCGATGAAGAACAGCTGGGCGGGGAAGGCCAGCAGGAAGTCGATGACCCGGCTGATGAAGTAGTCGGACTTGCCGCCGAGGAAGCCGGCCGCGACGCCGAGCAGGATGCCCGTGAGGACGGTCGCGACCGTCACGCAGACGGAGATCATCAGCGAGGTGCGGATGCCGTAGAGGAGCTTGGTGAACACGTCGTAGCCGTTGCCCGGTTCGAGGCCGAACCAGAACTGGCTGCTGATCCCGCCGTTGGGCTGCAGCGGGACGCCCGCGCTGTCGAAGAGCTCGGGGCGTTCGTCCGCGTACACGGTGTACGGGTCCTTGCCGTACAGCTTGGAGATCAGCGGTGCGAGGAGTCCGACGAGGAAGAAGAAGACCACGACGTACGCCGAGAGGACGCCGGTGCGGTCGCGCTTGAAGCGGATCCACATCAGCTGGCCGGGCGACCGGCCCTCAAGTTTCTTGGCCTCGGGTTCCGCCTGCGGCCCCGGTTCGCCGTCGACGACGACCGAGGTTCCGCCGTCCTCAATGTCGATAGGACTTGTCACTGTTCGCCCATTTCACAGGTGTGGGTGTGCCGAGCGGGCGACCGCAGCAGGATGTGCGCGATCACCGGTCGGAGCTAGGAGAGAGGTACGGAGCGTCCCGGTGCGGCGGGAGATCCCGCAGCCGGACGCGCGTAGTTGAACGGCGGCACTGAACCGCCGGCCGACTCCTTCAGAGCCAATCTCCGTATGGGCGGCCGAAGTTGCGACTGACGGACGGCGTGTCCCACCTGGCGTTCGTGACACCACGCATGGGGCTCCTCCTCATGACTCCACGTGTTCACCAACAGGAGGGGGTTCACGTCTTTCCCCCGCCACCCCTGGCGGAGGGTCAGACACCCCCTGGTGCTCGCGAGTCGGCGCCGTCCCCACGGCGCGATGACCCATTGACCCGAGCGCTACGCGGCTAACTATCTGCCATGGGCCAGGTGCCGACCACAGTCTTTAAATCTCAGTTCAGTCACAGCTTGCGTGCACATCTTCCAAAATCCGGACAAAGGGTTTGGCGGAACATCCCTGCGAAACGGACTTGTTACACACCTATCGAGCACCGTCGTCCGGATAACGGACAGTCAGGAGAAGAAAACCACTTGCGTCCGGCGTGCGGAGAGGAACCTCGACGACACCAACCGGGAGAGCGGCGGACCCGTGGAACGACGGTCCGCATTCGGACGACTATATCGAGACAGGGTCACGGGCACAGGACCCGGGAACTCCAGGGCACGATCGTAGGGAAAACCCTGCACCGGCACCCTGCGCACCGGTTGCGCGCTGTCACCGCCACTGCCCCGATCGCGCTCCGGACACACGACTTGCTCGGCACCGCCTTGCACCGGATCGCGCCGTCCGCGTTGATCGAGTAGATCTCGTGCTGCTCGGCGTGCGTGATACCCCACGGCTTCTTGACGAGGGCCCACGTCACGGTCGTCCTGCCCCGCTCACAGATGACCACGGCCGCACTGGCGGACGCGACCGGACCGACCACGAGACGGGATGCGCACCACCCGTCGCGGCCGCTGTGGCCGCCAGCTTCCTGTTCATCTGTACTCCCCGTTTCCCGCCGCTCGTACCTTGTGCAAACGCTGTGAGCGAAGCCTCCAAGCGGTGCCCGGTCACGGCTTTCCTCGCCGGGGCCGGGCCGGCGGTCACCGAGCGGTGCGGCGACGGGGACCGCGGGAACGGACTGAGCCCGGGCACCCCCAACAGCGGGGTGCCCGGGCTCAGTTGGCCGGTATCAGAGGCTCAGGCGGCCTGAGACCGTATGCGTCACGCGTGCTTGGCGCGGCTCGCGGAGCGGCCGCGCTCCTTCTGGTCGAGGACGACCTTGCGGATACGGACGGACTCCGGGGTCACCTCGACGCACTCGTCGTCGCGGCAGAACTCCAGGGACTGCTCCAGGGAGAGCTTGCGCGGCGGCACGATCGCCTCGAAGGAGTCGGCGGCGGCCGACCGCATGTTGGTGAGCTTCTTCTCCTTGGTGATGTTCACGTCCATGTCGTCGGCGCGCGAGTTCTCGCCGACGATCATGCCCTCGTACACCTCGGTGCCGGGGTCGGTGAACAGCACACCGCGCTCCTGGAGGTTCGTCATCGCGAACGCGGTGACGGCACCGGCGCGGTCGGCGACCAGCGAACCGTTGTTACGGGTCGTCAGCACACCGAACCACGGCTCGTGGCCCTCGTGGATGGAGTGGGCGATGCCCGTGCCGCGCGTCCCGGTCAGGAACTCGGTACGGAAGCCGATGAGACCGCGGGACGGGACGACGAACTCCAGGCGGACCCAACCCGAGCCGTGGTTGGACATGTTGTCCATCCGGCCCTTGCGGACGCCCATGAGCTGCGTGACCGCGCCCATGTGCTCCTCGGGCACGTCGATCGTCATGCGCTCGACCGGCTCGTGCACCTTGCCGTCGATGATCTGCGTGACGACCTGCGGCTTGCCGATGGTCAGCTCGAAGCCCTCACGGCGCATCTGCTCGACCAGGATGGCCAGCGCCAGCTCACCGCGGCCCTGCACCTCCCAGGCGTCGGGACGCTCGGTGTCGAGCACGCGCAGCGAGACGTTACCGATCAGCTCGCGGTCCAGGCGGTCCTTGACCTGACGGGCGGTCACCTTGCGGTCCTTGACGGCCGCCTTCGCGGAGGCGCCCTTGCCGGTGCCGCCGCGGCCGACCAGCGGCGAGGTGTTCGTACCGATGGTCATGGAGATCGCCGGCTCGTCGACCGTGATGAGCGGCAGCGCAATCGGGTTCTCGGGGTCGGCGAGGGTCTCGCCGATCATGATGTCCGGGATACCGGCGACGGCGCAGATGTCACCGGGGCCCGCCATCTCGGCCGGCTTGCGGGTGAGCGCCTCGGTCATCAGCAGCTCGGTGATGCGCACGTTGGACATCGTGCCGTCGCGCTTGATCCACGTGACGGTCTGGCCCTTGCGCAGCTCGCCCTGCTCGACGCGGAGCAGCGCGATACGGCCGAGGAAGTTGTCGGCGTCCAGGTTGGTGACGTGCGCCTGGAGGGGGGCGGCCTCGTCGAACTCGGGGGCCGGGACGTGCGACAGGATCGTGGAGAAGAACGGCTCCAGGCTGTCGCTGTCCTGCGGGACCGTGCCGTTCTCCGGCTTGGTCAGCGAGGCCACACCGTCACGCGCACACGCGTAGACGATGGGGAACTCGATCTGCTCCTCGTCCGCGTCCAGGTCCAGGAACAGGTCGTAGGTCTCGTTGACGACCTCGTCGATCCGGGAGTCCGGGCGGTCCGTCTTGTTGATGCACAGGATGACGGGCAGGCGCTGCTGGAGCGCCTTGCGCAGCACGAAGCGGGTCTGGGGCAGCGGGCCCTCGGACGCGTCGACGAGCAGCACCACCGCGTCCACCATCGACAGACCGCGCTCGACCTCGCCACCGAAGTCGGCGTGGCCCGGGGTGTCGATGATGTTGATGGTGATGACGTCGCCGCCATCCTTCGGGTGGTACTTCACGGCCGTGTTCTTGGCCAGGATCGTGATGCCCTTCTCACGCTCCAGATCGTTCGAGTCCATCATTCGGTCGTCGAGCGATTCGGCGGCGTGCGCGGCGAAGGCACCGGCCTGCTTCAGCATGGCGTCGACGAGGGTCGTCTTCCCGTGGTCGACGTGGGCGACGATGGCGACGTTGCGGATGTCGTGGCGCGTGGCCATATTGCGGCGAACTCCCGGAGAGTGAGGAAGGCCTGCGCGTACGTCTGTGTTACGCGGACCCTGCCGGGCTGGACACGCCACGGCCTTACCCCATCGTACGTGGCGTACGGGGAAGGGGCCTCCGCAGGGCCTTACGGGCGGCGGCGGGACGGGGTCAGACGGGCTCGGTCGCCGGGGAACCGGCGGGGCACAGGCGCTGTGCCGCGGTGCGCGCAGCGGTGTCGTCGGAGGGCTGGGAGCAGGGCAGGAATCCCTCGGCGACCGTCTCCCAGGTCCGCACTCGGCCCCGCACCGGCGCGTTGTACCCACAGGTGTAAGTGAAATGGGCCTCAACCAGGCTTATCGATCCCCAGGAGTAGTACGGGCCCTCCAGATCCCCGGTGTCCAGGAAGTACTGCGACTGCTCGGGCCGCATCACCTCCGACGGACCGGCCAGGGCGTTGTCCGTCTTCAACCGGTCGCCCAGGGCCTTGATCACGCGGGCCGCGCCGACCCCCTTGGGCGTACGCGAGACGACGACCCGGTAGACGGTGTCGTCGACGGGCTTGAGGGTCGCCCCGTAGTGCTCGGTCCCCTTGGGGAAGGTGACCGGGTCCGCGAGCGTGGTCAGTTCCTGCCACTGCCGCACACCGGACCACCGGTACGTCCCGTGCGCGCAGATCGTGGCCGCGTCGGCGGCGAGCCGGCTGCTGCCCGCCGTGACACCGCAGCCCGCCGAACCAACGCCCAGCACCACCACGGCCACCGCCGCGCTCCAACCCCGCACAACCCACCCCCGTACGACAACCGCCGCCCCGCGAGTAGCTGCGGGACGGCGGCCGTGCTCGTCATGTGCGGGTGATGTTAATCCCTAGCTCTTGGTCGGGCTGGCCGAGGGGTGGGCGCCCTTCTTCAGGAAGCCCATGTCCTCGTAGACCGGGGTCTGGAAGCCGAAGGAGCCGGCGTTGACGACGGTTCTGCGGGCGGCCGTGAGCTGGGGGCGCTGGTAGAGGGGGATCGAGCCGGCCGCCGCCCAGATGCGGGCGTCGGCCTTGCGGACCAGGGCGGCGGACTCGTCCTCGTCGAGGGTGGAGGCGGCCTGGTCGAAGAGCTGGTCGACCTGGTCGGTGCCGACGCGGGTGTAGTTCTGCTCGACGTTCAGGGAACCGTCCGCGGCCGGCACCGGCTTGGCGAAGATCGGGCGGGCGTCGGTGGCGGGGAAGGCGGACGCGGGCCAGGAGTAGAGGGCGAGGTCGTACTGGCCGGACGCGATGTGGTCCTTGAAGTAGCTGTCGTCGGAGACCTTGGTGATCTCGGTGCGGATGCCGACCTTCTCCAGCATCCGGGAGATGCTGTCGGCGACCGCGCTCAGCGACTCCGAGCCGGTCCCCGAGGGGAGCACGAAGCGGAGGGTGAGCGGCTTGCCGTCCTTGGCGAGCGGCCCGTTCTTCGCGCCGGCGGGGGCGGCCGTGCCCTTGGGGGCGTACGCGCCGGGCGCGCCGCCCTGCTTGACCTTGCGGCCGTCGTACTGCTTGCCGTCGGCGAGGTGCTTGGAGCCCTCGTCGCCGCCGTGCCCGGACGCCTTGTCGTGCTTCTTGGTGTGGTCCTGCGGGTCCTTGTTGTCGTCGCCGACGATGTACTGCCCGTCGGATCCGCCCTCGGACTCGGCCTCGTCGTCGGACTTCTTGCCCTTCTTGCCCTCGGCGCCGGCGGCCTTCTCGCCCTTCTCCTTGAGCGGTCCGCCGGGCACCCAGCCGGCGTCGGCGAGCAGCGCCTGCGCCTCCGCGGTGTCGTGGTCGCCGAGCGCGCCGCTGTTGTCGGCGTACGCGGTCTGGCCGGAGAGCGCGAGATGGCTGCCGACCGGCACGGCGGGCAGACCGAGCGGCTTGAGTACGACCTTCGCCAGCTCGGTGCGGTCGAGCGCGCGGGCCACGGCACGCCGGACGCGCTCGTCGGCGAGGGGGCCCTCGGAGCCGTTGAGGGCGAGCTGCGTGTAGGCGGGCTCGAAGGAGCGGCGGACGGTGAAGGCGCGCAGCGCGTCCTGCTGGCGCAGGTACTTGGCGAGCGCCTTGCGCGCCTTCTTGCCGAGCTTCTTCTTCTCCTTCGGGCTCTCGTTCTTGCTCTCGTCCCCGCTCGTGGGGCTCGCGCCCTGGAGCGGGGTGCTCGTGCCCTTCGCGCGGCCCGCGAGCGCGATACGGCCCGCGTCGGCGGGGTCGATCTCGGCCAGGTCGACCGTGCCGTCGGCGAGCGCGGCGGCCCGCTTGTCGAGGGGTACGGCGTGCAGCACGATCTGGGAGAGCTTCGCGGGCCGGCCCCACCAGTGCGGGTTGCGGGCGAGGACGATCTCCTTGTCCTTGCGGTCGATCTTGTGCACCGCGAAGGCGCCGGCGGTGACCTTCAGCTTGCGGCGCGCGCCGTCGTTGAAGGCGTCCGGGGTGCCCATGACGTCCTTGGGGTACAGCGGCGAGAACAGTGACTTCCAGTCGGCGTACGGCCTGCTGAAGGTGACCTTGACCTCTAGGTTGCTGGCGCCGCGCTCGATCTTCTCGATGCGGTCGTAGCCGGCGTTGCGGGCGGTCCAGTACGCGGAGTCCTTGCCGGACAGGGCGCGCCACTGGGCGGCGAAGTCGGCGGCGCCGATCTCGCGGCCGTCGCTCCACACGGCCTGCTGGTCGAGCTTGTAGAGGACGACCTGCTTGGGTTCGGTGTCGACGACCTTCGCGGACTCCAGGTAGTCGGCGTCACGCTGCGGCCTGCCCTGCGCGTCGAGCCGGAACATCGCGGGCAGCACGGCCTGGGCGACGCGGGTGGTGGCGTCGTCGGCGTCCGACTGGAACGTGTTGAGGGTCTCCGGTACGTCGTCCACGGCCCAGTTCAGGGTGCCGCCGTCGGCGACCAGGTCACGGCCGACGGGCGCGATGTCCTGGCCGGCCAGCGGCTTGCCCGACTCGTCGTCGGAGCCGCACGCCGCGAGGGTGGGCACCGCGAGCGCGCCCGCGGTGAGGAAGGCGACCGAGCGCATGACCGCGCGCAGTCTGACGCCGTCGTGGGACATCACTGCTACCTCCGGTAAGCCGCGGGACTTCTGATCACTTTTGGGCGTATATGGAGCTGATCAGATCTTTGCGGCCACTGAAGAGGAAACGGTTCGGCCATGAAGGGCGACACGGCGAGGGGCGCCGGGAAGCCCACCCGTGCGGCGCAATGTTCGAATCTGCCCCCGTACACACCAACACACCCCGGCCAATCCGTGCACACCGCTTCCCACCGGGAGGTGTGGCGCGCAACACTCGCAGGCGCATGAACGTTGCCGTCCAGGGCCGACGCCCGCGGAAGTGAGGTCACGTCATGTCCGTGCACGACGAACTGACGTCAGTCCAGCGCTGTCTCGACGACCTGTTCAGGTCGGTGGGACGGCTGGAGAACCAATTCGGCAGCGGCGGCCTGGAAATGCGCAGGGTCAAGGCCGACGCCGACCGGCTGCGCGAGAGCGTCGCGCTGCTGCGCGACGCCGCACCAGGGATCGAGCGCCCCCGGCGCCCCGATCTCGTCTCCATCCCCGACACCCCCTACGACAACACCCTGTGGACGGACTCGGACGACGAAGGACTCGGCGCCCACGACCGCCACGCACCCTGAACCGACCGGAGTCCTGACTTGGCCACTGGTACGGAACCCCATCTGAACAGCGGCGGCGTACACACCGGTACGCGCGCCGCGATCGACGCCCCGCATCTGCGGACCGACCGCTGGTGGCTGGCCCCGGCCGGCACCGCCGCCGGACTGCTGGCCTTTATCGTCTACTCGACGTGGCGGGCCTTCGCGGACTCGAACTACTACTCGGCGCCCTATGTCTCGCCGTTCTACTCGCCCTGTCTGGCCGACCGGTGCCGGACGATGCACGCGGGCCCGAACGCGGATCTCTTCGGGAGCTGGTGGGGCATCTCCCCCGCCATCATCATCCTGATCTTCCCGCTCGGCTTCCGCCTGACCTGCTACTACTACCGCAAGGCCTACTACCGGGGCTTCTGGGCCTCGCCCCCGGCCTGCGCGGTGGCCGAGCCGCACAAGAAGTACAGCGGCGAGACCCGCTTCCCGCTGATCCTCCAGAACGTCCACCGGTACTTCTTCTACGCGGCGATCCTGGTGGCGGGCACCCTGACGTACGACACCGTGCTGACCTTCCGCGACGAGCACTACCACTGGGGCCACATGGGCCTGGGCACCCTCGTCTTCCTGGCCAACATCGTGCTGATCTGGGCGTACACCCTCTCCTGCCACTCCTGCCGGCACATCGTCGGCGGCAAGCTCAAGCACTTCTCCAAGCATCCCGTGCGCTACAAGGCGTGGAAGTTCGTGGGGAAGCTGAACAACCGTCATATGCAGCTCGCCTGGGCGTCGTTGATCAGCGTGGCGGCTGCCGACTTCTACGTGTACCTGGTCGCCTCCGGCGCTTTCAACGATCCGAGGTTTTTCTGATGTCCGTGGTCGAGCGACAGGAGTGGGACGTCGTTGTGGTCGGTGCCGGTGGCGCCGGTCTGCGGGCCGCCATCGAGGCGCGCGAGCGCGGTGCCCGTACGGCGGTGATCTGCAAGTCGCTGTTCGGCAAGGCCCATACGGTGATGGCCGAGGGCGGCATCGCGGCGGCGATGGCCAACGTCAACGAACACGACAACTGGCAGGTCCACTTCCGCGACACCCTGCGCGGCGGCAAGTTCCTCAACCAGTGGCGCATGTCCGAGCTGCACGCGAAGGAAGCCCCGGACCGCGTATGGGAGTTGGAGACCTGGGGCGCCCTCTTCGACCGCACGAAGGACGGCAAGATCTCCCAGCGCAACTTCGGCGGCCACGAGTACCCGCGCCTCGCGCACGTCGGCGACCGTACGGGACTTGAGCTGATCCGCACGCTCCAGCAGAAGATCGTGTCGCTCCAGCAGGAGGACTACAAGGAGACCGGCGACTACGAGTCCCGCCTGAAGGTCTATCAGGAGTGCACCGTCACAAGGGTGTTGAAGGACGGCAGCCGGGTCTCGGGCGTCTTCGCCTACGAGCGCGAGACCGGCCGCTTCATGGTCCTCGAAGCCCCCTCCGTGGTGATCGCGACCGGCGGGATCGGCAAGTCCTTCAAGGTGACGTCGAATTCGTGGGAGTACACGGGCGACGGGCACGCGCTGGCACTGCTCGCCGGGGCACCTCTCCTCAACATGGAGTTCGTGCAGTTCCACCCGACGGGCATGGTCTGGCCGCCGTCCGTGAAGGGCATCCTCGTCACCGAGTCGGTGCGCGGTGACGGCGGAGTGCTGCGCAACTCCGAGAACAAGCGGTTCATGTTCGACTACATCCCCGACGTCTTCAAGGAGAAGTACGCCGAGTCGGAGGCGGAGGGCGACCGCTGGTACGAGGACCCCGACAACAACCGGCGTCCCCCCGAACTGCTCCCCCGCGACGAGGTCGCCCGCGCCATCAACTCCGAGGTGAAGGCGGGCCGCGGCTCACCCCACGGCGGGGTCTTCCTGGACGTGTCGACGCGCATGCCGGCGGAGGTGATCCGGCGCCGACTCCCGTCCATGTACCACCAGTTCAAGGAGCTGGCCGACGTCGACATCACGGCGGAGGCGATGGAGGTCGGGCCGACCTGTCACTACGTGATGGGCGGCATCGCGGTCGAGTCGGACACGGCGGCGGCACGCGGGGTGCCGGGGCTGTTCGCGGCCGGTGAGGTGGCCGGCGGCATGCACGGCTCCAACCGGCTGGGCGGCAACTCCCTGTCCGACCTGCTGGTGTTCGGCCGCAGGGCGGGCTGGCACGCGGCGGACCACGCGGCCGACCTGGCGGACAGCCGCCCGCTGGTCGACGACACCGAGGTCGACCTGGCGGCGGCGGAAGCGCTGCGCCCCTTCTCGGCCGAGGGCCCGGAACCGGGCGAGGAGAACGGCCGTACGCCCGAGAACCCGTACACCCTCCACCAGGAACTCCAGCAGACCATGAACGACCTCGTCGGCATCATCCGCCGCGAGGGCGAGATGGAACGGGCGCTGGAGAAACTGGCCGATCTGCGGGTACGGGCCCGCCGGGCGGGAGTCGAGGGCCACCGGCAGTTCAACCCCGGCTGGCATCTCGCCCTGGACCTGCGGAACATGCTGCTGGTCAGCGAGTGCGTGGCCCGGGCCGCGCTGGAACGCACCGAGTCGCGCGGCGGGCACACCCGCGAGGACCACCCCGGTATGAACCGCGACTGGCGCCGCCTCAATCTGATCTGCCAACTGACCGACCCCAACGGCGGGTTGGCGGCCGCGGACCCGGTGTCCGGCCAGATCTCCCTGACCCGCGAGACCACCGATCCCATCCGCGCCGACCTGCTCGCCCTCTTCGAGAAGGAAGAGCTGGTCAAGTACCTCGCCGAAGAGGAGCTGTACGAGTGAGCAGCTACGAGGCCCGCTTCAAGGTGTGGCGGGGGGACGTCAAGGGCGGCGACCTGGAGGACTTCAAGGTCGAGGTCAACGACGGCGAGGTGATCCTGGACATCATCCACCGCATCCAGGCCACCCAGGCCTCCGACCTCGCCGTGCGCTGGAACTGCAAGGCGGGCAAGTGCGGTTCGTGCTCGGCGGAGATCAACGGCCGCCCCCGGCTGATGTGCATGACCCGCATGTCCGTCTTCACCCGCGAGGAGACGATCACGGTCACCCCGCTCCGCGCCTTCCCCGTGGTCCGCGACCTGGTCACGGACGTCGGCTTCAACTACCAGAAGGCCAGGGAGATTCCGTCGTTCGTGCCGCCGGAGGGGGTCGCGGCCGGCGAGTACCGGATGATGCAGGAGGACGTCGACCGCTCGCAGGAGTTCCGCAAGTGCATCGAGTGCTTCCTGTGCCAGGACACCTGCCATGTCGTCCGGGACCACGAGGAGAACAAGACGGCGTTCGCCGGTCCCCGATTCCTCATGCGGGTCGCGGAGTTGGACATGCACCCGCTGGACGCGGCGGCCGAGAGCGGCCTCGACCGCAAGAAGACCGCCCAGGACGAACACGGCCTCGGCTACTGCAACATCACCAAGTGCTGTAGCGAGGTCTGCCCCGAGGGCATCCACATCACGGACAACGCGCTGATTCCCTTGAAGGAAAGGGCAGTTGACCGGAAGTACGACCCGCTGGTGTGGCTGGGGTCGAAGATCATGAGGCGTTCTTCAGAAGGGTGAGGACCTCGCCGAGGTGGTGCTCGGCGATGCCCCGCATGAACTCCGGGTCGTGGAAGTCCCCTACGTCGAGGAGACGGAGGGGGCCTGCCACCAGGGAGAGGTGCGTCGCCGCGCGGTAGAGGCGCAGGCGGTCGGGGTCGAGGTTCTCGGTGCGCAGGGGGTCGTAATGGCGGCCGAAGCGCAGGCGGAGGAAGACGTGCTCCCACTCGACGTCGAAGTACATCAACCCCTCGATGTCGATGAGGGCGAGTTCGCCGTCGGAGGTCACGCGGACGTGGTCGCCGCCGAGTTCACCGTGGATGAGGGCGGGGGGCTCGGTGCGGGGGCGGACCTGCGCGGCCAACGCGCCCAGCCAGTCGGCCAGTTGGGTGTGGACGGCGGTGACTCTGGGCTCGCGTGCGGCGAGTTCGGCGAGGTCGCTCAGGGCACGTTCGGCTACGACCTCCGCGCACGAACCGCCGTACGAGGAACCGCCGTTGTCGACGACGGCGACCTTCCCGAAGCGCGGGCCCGTGCAGGCGTGCAGGGTGTCGAGCAGGGCCGCCATCTTCTCCAGCGCCTCCGCCTTCGGTACGGCGGCCGGGGCCCCGTTCAGCAGGTCCTCCAGGGTGCCGCCCGGGAGGTCCTCGACGATCGCCGCGTCCGCCGGGAGGTGGGTGTGCGTGGGATCGGCGTGGAGGAGTCGGGGGGCGCGGACGCCGGCCGCGGCGAGGCGGTTCGCCGCCGTGGTGAAGAGGGTGAGGCCGGAGGCGTGGGAGAAGGGGTCGCGGGGGTCGCCGGGGCCGGCGTCCCAGAGGTCCTCGTCCGGGGACCAGACGTAGGCGACGGCGGTCGAGCGGTCCTCGAAGGCGAGGCGGTAGACGCCCTTCTTCGAGCCGCCCCGGATGCGGGTGACTGCCGTCGGGGTGCGGTTGAGGGCGGCGCGGGCCAGCGGGGTCAGGTCGGTGCGGGTGAGGGCCTTGCGGCTGGCGGTCACAGAGTCCCGGGGCGCTGCGCGCGCCACTGGAGTACACCGCCGAGGATGATCAGGGCGAGCGCCATGGCCGCGCCCACGTTGTCCATGGCCAGGGAATCCGCCCACCAGTGCACGGACATCCCCGTCCCCATGCCCAGTGCCGAGGTCAGCGCGCCGTAGCCCCACAACTCGGGCCGTACGACCCTGCCTCGCGCCATCGGCGGCATCCAGCCGGTCGTCGCCGTGACGACTCCGAGCGCCGCCAGCAGCAGCAAGGCCGCCGCGGCCAGCCATGTCAACACCATCGCCCACCCCCATCAGACGTGACAGATCATCGCACCCGCAGCTGTGAACAGCACCGTATTTGCACGGCACTTGACCTCGCGCTCAGTGCACCCAGCCCTCCCGGTACGCCGTCCAGTCCGCCTCCGTCGCCGCGAAGTCGACGTACAGGGCGACGCCGAAGTTCGTACGGTCCGCGTCCGTGCGGGACAGGCCGAGGCGTACGCCGCGTACGGCGGCGGGGACGGTCTCGGCGGCGCCGCGGTGGCCGAAGCGGTTCTCGTGGAAGAAGGGCAGGCCCATGAGGAGGTCGGTGGAGTCCGGGGTGACCTCCAGGGCGAGGGAGGTCTGCTGGGCCACATAGCCGCCGTAGAGACTCTGGAGGGGCTGCATCGTGTCGTACGACATGACGGCGATCTGGTCGACGCGGCGGGCGACCTGGCCGAAGTACGCCTGCGACCACCACTTGGGGTGGTTGGTGACGGTGCCCCAGAAGGAGTGGAAGGCGGGGAGCGGGTCGATCTGGTGGGCGGCGACGGAGAGTTGGGCGTGGTGTGCCTGGGTGACCGCGTGGAGTCGGTCGAGGAGGTCGAGGTAGTTCGCGTCGCCGGAGTGGAGGGGTTCCAGGTCGAAGTGGGCGCCCTCGAAGCCGGCGGCGAGGATCTGGCGGGTCGAGGTGACGATGGCTGTGCGGGTCGCGGCGTTCTGCAGGCGCAGGCCGTCCGGGCTCTCGGTGGCGAGCTTGTCGCCCAGCCAGGCCTGGACGCGGACCCCGGGCAGTTCCCTGTGCACCGACTCGATCAGCCAGGCCGCCCTGGGGTAGTCCGACTCCGGGAGGGTGCCGTCATGCTCCAGCGGGCCTGAATGGACGTACAGGTCGCGGATACCGGTGCTTTTCAGCCGACTGGCCAGCGCTGCCATGTCCGCGTCGGTCTTACGACCGTCCACCCACGCGTGCCCCAGCCAGATCGCGTCCTTGCCCCTGGTGTACGTGCCGTCGGACACCTCACCGGCGTAGTTCACACGAAGGGCGACCTCAGCACCGAGGATGGCCAACAACAGGGCAAGCACAATCCCGACCACACCCCGCCGAACCCACTTCGTTCTCCCACCCCGCCCACCCGTACTACTTTCGTCGTCGGGTGCGGGTGGCCCTTGTGGGGGTACGGCGCCATCGGCGGCATCGGGTGAACCGGCCGCCGCAGGCCCGTCGGTCGCCGCAGGCCCGTCGGTCGCCGCAGGCCCGTCGGTCGCCGCAGGCCCGTCGGTCGCCGCAGGCCCGTCGGTCGCCGCAGGCCCGTCGGTCGCCGCAGGCCCGTCGGTCGCCGCAGGCCCGTCGGTCGCCGCAGGCCCGTCGGTCGCCGCAGGCCCGTCGGTCGCCGCAGGCCCGTCGGTCGCCGCAGGCCCGTCGGTCGCCGCAGGCCCGTCGGTCGCTTCGCTCCCGCCGCGCCTCCCGGTTGCCGGTTCCCCGGGCTCCGCCCCGTCACCCTCTGCCAAGCGAGCCGGAGCCGTGCCCTCCCCCGGCTCCGGATCAGCCGGCGCGTCCCCAGCCTCAGCCCCGGCTTCCAGACCGGCTGGCGCTTGCGCCTCCCCGTCCTCCGGCCCCGTGTGCAGGTCTCCCCCAGGTATCCCCGGATCAGCCCCGGCCCCCGCACCCGCATCCGCATCCACCGCTACGCCTCCCTCACCAATCACCGGCTCAGCAGACGCAGCCCGCTCCCCGTTTGCTGACCCCTCCCCTACTTCCAGCGCAGCCCCTGTTTCCCCTTCCCCCACGCCCACTCGCCCCGAGCCCATCCTCGGCTCCGGTCTCGAACCCGACCCCCCTGCGTGCCCCATCCGCGCGCCACCCCTCCCCATAGCCGAACACCTCGTACCTCACGCACACCCCACCCACCCCCACGTCCCACCCGAGGCCCATCCCGGTCGCGCGTCCGCAATCCTGCTCATACGCTCCGAAATGTGACGTCATCCTTGATACGGGGCCGGCCGCGGCGCGGGACCTCCCACATATCCGTGCGGGTGGGGCACGCCGTGTTGGGTGGGGCGGTCGGGGTCGTGTGGCTGGTGTTGCCGGTGATGACGATCAATGCGGAGGTTCCGGTTGCGGCCGCCCGGGGTGGGCCCGTCGCCGCCGCGGCCGGGCACGGGGAACGGGACGCCGAGGGGACGACGTCCGGCGCCGACCTCGTCCTGCCCCTCCTCGCCGTGGGCGGAGTGGGCGTACTCGCGGGGTACGGGTATGTACGCCGCACCCGTAGGGGCCGTACCCGTACTACTCCCGGTGTCGTGTCAGCCCAACCGCCCGTGACCCCGCTCCCCACACTGGAACGCCAGGCCGGTACCGCCCTCGTCCAGGCCGACGACTGCCTGCGCACCAGCCGTGAGGAACTCGCCTTCGTCGAGGCCCGGTTCGGGGCGGCGGCCGTCGAACCGTTCGTACGGGCCCTGCGGGAAGCCGAGCGTGAACTCTCCGCCGCCTTCTCGATACGCCTGCGCTACGGGCACGGGGTCCCGGAGGAAGAAGCCGCCCGGCGGCAGGCCCTCGCCGGCATCGTCGGACGCTGCGCCGAAGCCGGGCGGCGACTGGACACGGAAGCACCGGCGTTCGATCAACTCCGGGCGCTGGAGCGGGAGATGAACGAGGCGCTCGGCGTCGCGGAGGCACGGTTCCGCGAACTGACCGGCCGCACAGGGGGCGTTGAAGCCACACTCGCCGGCCTGCGACACGCTCACTACCCGGCACCCGCAACCACGACCTCCATCTCCGCCTCGACCTCCGTCTCCGCCCCGACCTCGGCTACCACCGTCACCGGATACGTCGAACAGGCCAAAGACCGGCTCGTGTTCGCCACCACCCATCTCAACCAGGCCCGCCAAGCCGCCGACTTGGGCCACACCGGCGAAGCCATCCGCGCCCTCCGCGCCGCCGAGGGCGCCATCAGCCAGGCCGACACCTTCCTGAACGCCGTCGACCGGCTCGCCAACTCACTCGCAGACGCAGCCGAGTTGGTGCCGGCCACTCTCACCGGCGCGGAAGCCGACATCGCGAGGGCGACAACCAAAGGAGCCACCGGTCCGCTCCACACCCAGCTCGCCCACACCCAACTCACCCAGACCCAGCTCGCCCACGCGCACACCACCCTCGCCGCCGTACGAGAGGAACTGACCGGCGACCACTCCTACGGCTACGACCCCCTCGACGCCCTGCGCCGCATCGTCCAGGCCATGCTGCCGCTGGGCGCGACGCGGGACGGAGTCCTCAGTGCCGCCGCATGGCTCGTCGCGCGGAACGACGTCGGCTCGGCGGACGGTTTCGTGGCTACGCACCGGGGTGCCGTGGGCGTAGAGGCCCGGACCCGGCTGACGGAAGCGGAACTGCTGCTCAAGACCGACCCCGCCGCAGCGGACGTACCCGCGCTGGACGCCAGGGAGTTGGCCGAGCAGGACGTCCGGGTACACGGAAACCCGTACGCCGGTGCCGCCGACGAGCACACGAGCGGGGTCGGCGGGGCGGTCCTCGGCGGGATCCTCCTCGGCGAGGACCCGGACGGCGGCCCACCCCTCGCCTTCGGCGGACCGGCCACCCGGAAACGCCGGGGCCTCCCGCCGACGTAGAACACCGCAGTCGGCATCAGCGAGCACCGGCACAAGCCAGACCAGAATCCAGCCGCCCCAGAACAACCAGAGCTGTGCACGCCGTCAGAACCGTCAGAGCTGTCCGAGGCGTCAGAACAGACTCAACAACGCCTCCGCCGGATCCACCATCCCGTTCTCCCCGTCCGGCAACGGCAGTTCGAACCACACCGTCTTTCCGCGTGGCGTCCGGCGCGAGCCCCAGGCCGCCGACAACAGGCCGACCAGCTGGAGGCCCCGGCCGCCCTCGTCCGTGTCGCGGGCGCGGCGGCGGCGCGGTTGGACGAGGCCCGCGTCCCAGACCTCGCACACCAGGGTGCGGTCCAGCAGCAGGCGCAGCCTGATCTCGCCCTCGCCGTACCGCAGCGCGTTCGTCACCAGCTCGCTGACGAGCAACTCGGTGGTGTCGACGAGGGGTTCGAGGTCCCAGGACTTCAACTGGGCGCGGGCGTACTCGCGGGCGCGGCCCACGCTGCGTGGTTCGCGCGGCAGGGTCCAGTCGCCGACCGAGTCGGCCGGCAGGCCCTGGACGCGGGCCATGAGGAGCGCGATGTCGTCCTCGCCGTGGTGGGTGTCGAGGGTGCTGAGGACGTGGTCGCAGACGTCCTCCAGGTCGCGGTGGGTCTCGGCGTTCAGTGCCGCCGCGGTGGACGGGTTGCCGTCGGAGGAACCACGGGTCGCCGGGTCGGTGAGGGCGCCTACGAACGCCTGGAGGCCCTCGTCCAGCGGATGGTCGCGGGATTCGACCAGTCCGTCCGTGTAGAGCGCCAGCAGTGCGCCTTCGGGGAGTTCGACCTCGACCTCCTCGAAGGGTTCGCCGCCGACCCCCAGGGGCATGCCGGGCGGGACGTCGAGCATCAGGGCGGCCTCGCCCGGTTCCACCAGGACCGGTGGTAGGTGGCCCGCGTTGGCGAAGGTGCAGCGCCTGGTCACCGAGTCGTAGACCGCGTAGATACAGGTCGCGAGGTACACCTCGGCGAGGTCGGCCTCGCGGGGGCGGCGGGCCGCCCGGGTGGCCTGCTGGACTCCGCCGGGTGTGCCGAGGCCGCGGGCGATCTCGTCCAACGCCGAGAGGACTTCGGCCGGTTCGAGGTCCAGGAGGGCCAACGTGCGGACCGCCGTGCGGAGTTCGCCCATCGCCACCGCCGCGCGTAGACCTCGGCCCATCACGTCCCCCACCACCAACGCCGTGCGGTGGCCGGGGAGTTCGATGACGTCGAACCAGTCGCCGCCGACCTCCGTCGCCGCGTTCCCGGGAAGGTAGCGGCAGGCGATGTCGAGGCCGGAGGCCTCCGGGTCGCCGGGCGGGAGGAGGGACCGCTGCAGTATCAACGCCCGTTCGTGCTCGCGCCGGTACAGCCGCGCGTTGTCGATACAGACGGCGGCCCGCGCCGCCAGCTCCACCGCGAGATCCCGGTCCCGGTCCCCGAACGGCTCGCTGCCCTTCGTACGGGCGAACTGCGCGAGTCCCACGACCGTGTCGTGGGCGACCATCGGAACGACCAGCGTGGACTGGACCGGGCCGCCCTCCTCGGCGGCGACGGACTGCGGGCGCGCGGTGCGCAAGGCGTCCGCGCAAGGCGAGTTGAAGGGGTAGTGGTGGACCGCGCCCACCGCGACAGGTGCGCCGCCGCCTACGAAGGGGGCGTCGGAGACCGCGCTGGCGAAGGCCACCCGACGGAGTTCCGCGCTGCCGTCGGCGCGGCCCGGCGGGGTCTCGTCGCCGGCCAGGAGGCCCTGGTAGAGGTCGACGGTCGCGAGGTCGCAGAAGCCGGGGACGACGACGTCGAGGAGTTCGCGGGCCGTGGTCTCCAGGTCGAGGGAGTTCCCGATGCGGGCGCCGGCCTCGTTCAGAAGGGCGAGATTGCGCCGCGCGGACGCGGCCTCACGGGCGGCGGCGCGACGGTCGGTGACATCGGTGCCGAGCCAGGCGATGCCGATGGGGCGGCCGCTGCCGCTGTGCACGCGGTAGAGGTTGATGGACCAGTGGCGGCGCTCTTCGGAACCCGGCACGAGGCCGGTGACCTGCATGTCCGTGATGGAGTTGCCGGTCTCCAGGACGCGGCGCAGGGTCGCGCTGACCCGCTCGGCCTCGGGGCTCTGCAGATAGTCGTGGACGCCCCGGCCGCGGTGGTCGTCCGGGGTGCCGCCGAAGGTGTTGGCGATCTGCTGGTTGGCCCGCCGGACCCGCAGGTCGGGGTCGATCAGCAGGAAACCGAACGGAGATTGACCGAATATCGACTGCGAAGCGGCGAGATCGGTCTCGATCCGACGCAGGATGCGGACGTCGACGACGATGCAGACGGCGGCCCGCTCGCCCTCCTCGGTCCGGGTCGGCATCACATAGACCTCGGCGAGACCTTCCTTGCCCGGCTCACCCTCGGCGGTCTCCGGCACCTTGAAGGGGACCACTCCGGTCCACTCCCGGCCGTCCAGGATCTCGGCCATCTTCCGCTGGCCGCGCTCGTGCAGTTCGGGGTCGACGAACGCCTCGATGGGATCCATGCCCACCGCGCGCTCCGTGGGGATGCCGAACAGCTGCTCGGCCCGCAGGCTCCACTGGTCGACGAGCCCGTCGGGGCCTATGGAGAAGGAGGCGACCTTGATGTAGTCGTAGATCGAGCCGGGTGGGCTGCTCTGCCACATGGCGTCGCCGACGGTCATCGCGTCACCGCCGGACATGCCGGCCATGACGTCCGCGGCGGACACGCCGTCGTCGCCGGGCACGTCGATGAGACCCGCGGCCTCAGCCCTCGCGCGGTCCGACGGGTCCTCGGACTCCGTGGCCTTCGCTGGTATCTCGCTCACGCGAACCGTCCCCTCCAGCTCACCGCGTCCGGCACCGGTCACCGGGGGCGGCTGCCCGCAGTATCCAGCACTACGGCGCCGCACAACACGGTGTTCACGATCACAGGACAATCCCGATGCATTTCGGACCTGCCTGCGACAACACTCCCAGTCTTCTAACCAGCGGACACGCAGTCGAACCACGCCTGACGACAACCGTCACAGGCCTGAACCAGTCGATGGACACGGCTGTCCGGTTCGTACAGCTGTGTTCGCCCTCGGCTCACCCCGGTACGGCCAGTTCGAACCACACCGTCTTGCCCGTCTCCCCGGGCCGGGTGCCCCAGCGGACGCAGGCGCCGGCGACCAGTTGGAGACCCCGGCCGCTCTCGTCCTCGGGGCGGGCGACGCGCTCGCGGGGAGGATCGGGCAGCGGGTCGGAGACCTCGACCAGCAGCACGCCGGCCGGGCCGACGGGCCGCACCAGCCGGACGCCGATGGGCCCGGTGGCGTGCCGCAGCGCGTTGGTCACCAGCTCGCTGACCAACAGCGCCGCGATGTCGGCGAGGGCGTCGAGATCCCAGTCGCGCAACTGACCGCGGACGGCGGAGCGCGCGGTGCGGACGGCTCCGGGGTCCGCGGGAAAGGTCCACTCGGCGCAGTCGCCTTCGGTGTCGATCAAGCCGATCACATCCCGGGCCAGCCAGCTCACCCATGTCCGATTTCATGGGGTTAATGGGCACATACCCGATATTCAGGGCCCGGTACCGTCCCCAAGGGCGCACTGTGGCACGAACGGCGTACGCCGATCCCGGCGCGCTCCACCATCTCGGGCTACGGCGACGCCCGCGCGCCCGGCGGCACGGTGCACGGCGGCGGGTTCAGCGCGCCCGGCGACAAGGCGGACGAGGACGGCGACTTCAGCGGGCTCCCGCGTCGACAAGCGCGAGCGTCTCCCGTACGGCCGGCACGTCCTGGTCCAGCCAGTCGACGGTCCAGATGTCGGCGGGGGCGAGCCAGCGCAGTTCGTCGTGGTCCTCCAGGGGCTCGGGCGCCGCCGAGCCGGGGAGCAGCCGGGCCGTCCAGACCTGGAGGACGTACGGCGGCTTCAGCGGCCACTGGCCCGGGACGCGCTCTACGGTCTCGGCGTCGACGCCGAGTTCCTCGCGCAACTCGCGCACCAGCGCGGTGTCGGGGCGCTCGCCGGGCTCGACCTTGCCGCCGGGGAGTTCCCAGCGCCCGGCCAGTTCGGGAGGTGCGCTGCGGCGGGCGGCGAGCAGTCGGCCGCCGTCGAACAGGGCGGCCCCGACCACCACGATCCGTGTCGTCATGCGCCGGAGCCTACGGGGCGTGGGGGCGCGGTCAGTTGCGGGTGGCGTCCTCGCTCTGCCCGATCCGCTCGACCCAGTACAGCTGCTTGTGCCCGCGGTCGTCGAGGCTGTCCGCGATCTTCTGGGCCTCGGCGCGGGTCGCGTACCGCCCCACGCGGTAGCGATTGCCGTTGTCGTCCTGCCGTATCACGAGCCAGGGAAGAGTGATCGTGCCGTCGTTCATCGCCATCGCGCCCCTCCGCCTCCTGCTCGCGGTTCGTGCCGTGCCCCACCCCATAAGGAAACCGCAATCCGCATATGCCGGAGCCTACGCCTAACCTTCACGCAGCGAATACGGCTTTTCACAAAGAGGTACGCAACCAGCCAGGACGGAGGGGGCGCACGATGGCGAACGCGCCGCTGGCGCACCTCGATGCATCCGGTGAGAGGCACGCTACAGGCGCCGTGAACGACCTGCGAGAAAGACCGGAATCCAACGGCGCGCAGGGCAGGGCGGATTGACGGGTTCCGGCGACAAATGCCTTAAGGGGTGGACTACTTCACACTGGGCGCACTACTCGGTGCGCTACTTGACCGGCAAGTGGTAAGCGATCCGGTAGCGGTCGGCCGGGACCACGACATCGGCCGTCTCCACCGGGCGCCCCGAGGCGTAGTACGTGCGCTGGATGACCAGGACCACATGCCCGGGGACTCCCCCCAGGGCGAGCAACTCCTCGGCGAGACCCGGCCGGGCGCCGACCTCCTCGGTGACGTTGTCCACGACGACGTCGATCGCGCGCATCCGCTCGACGACCCCCATGCCGCCGAGCGGCCCCTCCTCGGGCAGCATCACGGGCGTACGGCCGGTCACCGCGAGGGGCTCCCAGGACGTGGAGAGCATCATCGTCTCACCGGCGTCCCGGAACACGTACTTCGTGCACATCACGCGCTCGCCGGGCTGGAGCGCGAGCCGCTCGGCGATGGCGACGCCGGCCTCGGCCTGCTCGCTGCTGGACTCCCAGGTGCCGCGCGCCTCCCCCTCGGCCTGCTCCTGCCGGAACGGGGTCGCACCGGCGGGCGGCCGGAACCCGGAGCGGGAGACGCGCCGCGGCACGGGACGCTCGCGTACGTACGTCCCCGACCCGGAGCGGCCCTCGACCAGCCCCTCGGCCATCAGCACCTTGCGCGCCTCCAGGGCGACCGTGTCGGACACCCCGTACTCCTCGCGGATCCTGGCCTGCGAGGGGAGCCGGGTGTGCGGGGGCAGCTGGCCGTCGACGATCTTCTTGCGGAGATCACCCGCGACGCGCAGATACGCCGGCTGCTCACCGAATGTCACTGGCCACTCCCATCAGGTTGTACAGACAGCGACAGCCTGGCAACCGTGGGTTGTGCCATGCAAGCAAAGGCCAGAGAATCACTCGATGTGATGACTTATCCCCGGTGTGGGCTTTACCCAGGCACTTTCTCCCCGCTATAGGAGCCGTCACACCTCCATGCCGCCGGCGTCTCCCCCGCCGTCCCCGCCACCGTCGTTCTCGTCGTACGACGGAGGGGTCGTGGCGAGCCCCAGAGCCTTGCGGGCGGTGACCGACTTCTGGGGATCGATCAGGTCGGCGCCCTTGTCGTAGTGCCCGTAGAACTCGTCCGCGTCCGAGGACTTGGCCGCCTCCGCCCACTCCTTCTGTGCCGCCCGCAGATCCTTGACCAGGGCCGCGACCGGCTTCTCGGAGGCGCCGGGCCACTCATGGCTTTCGAGCGGGTCGGCCTGCTGGGTCAGCGCGGTCGAGACCCGGCCCGCCCAGGCCTTGTGTCCCGGCAGGTCGTCCTCGACGTACTGGGCGTCGGGCGCCGAGTCCAGCGCCGAGTTGAGGACGTGGGCCGCCTTCAGATACGCGACCTGGTCGGAGTCGAGGGTCGTGGCGTCGTTGCGCAGCGAACCGCCGGGCAGGCTCGCCTCCTCGTCCGTGTTGCCGAACACGCAGGTGATCTCGCGGTCGCCCAGGCTCCAGCTCCGCGAGGTCGGGGTGACGTAGTAGATGTCCACGTCGTCGGGTACGGCCCAGCCGTCCATGGCGTAGGCGTCCTGGAGCGCGTAGCACTTGTCGTCGGCGGTGGCGGTGACCTTCTTGTCCCCGGGGTACGAGCCGCTGTCCATCCGCACGACGGCGAACACCTCGCCGTCGTGCTCGCCGTCGCAGGACACCACGTCGAAGTCGTACGTCATGCCCTCCAGCGAACCGCTGGGCGCGTCGAAGCACTCGCCCTTGACGGGAGAGGTGCTCGAGTTGGTCCGCGCGCTGTCCTTCACGCCGTCCCAGACGTCGCTCGCCACGCCGGTCGCCCCGAGCACCCACACGATCAGCCCGAACGCCGACAGCACCATGCCGGCCGCCGCCATGCTCCGGCCGCGCTCGCCCCGCTTCTTGATCTGGTTCAACGCGACCAGCCCGAGGACGAATCCGACCCCCGGGACGCAGCACAGGACGCCGAGCACGAGGGCGGCGACGGACATGCCGTTGAGGGGCGCGGGGGTGTTGTACGGGGTGTAGCCCTGGGACCAGGTCTGGTAGGGCTGCGGGCCAAAGGGACCCGGAGGGGTCTGCGGGCCCTGGGGGTACGGGGCGTAGGGGGTCTGCGGCGGTGTCCCGTACGGGGGTTGGGGCTGGGCGCCGTAGGGGGTGTGCGGGTCCTGCGCGGGCGGGGCGTACGGGTCCTGTGACGGCGGGGCGTACGGGTTGTACGGGGTGGATGCCTGCGGGGAGGGAGGCGGGCCCGGGGCCGGGGGCTGGTCCTGGGGGCTCTCGGGGCCCTGGGCGGGCGGACCTTGGGGCTCCGGGGGCGGAGGTATGGACACGGGTACCGTGCTCCTGGTTCAGGCGGGGATCTCCGGAGGGAGAGCTGGAGATCTTCAGATACGGAACTGACGTACGACTTGGCGCATGGTAAGCGCGAGGTGAGGGGGGGCGGAATGCGGGTTGCGCGAGCAGCCATAGGGGCGGTGAACGCGCTTACGGCGCGGTGGGCGGGGGCGGTCGACGGGGGCACGGTGTTCTCGGCGGCGGGGGTGTGGCCGTTGCTGGCCCTGCTGGCGGACGGTGCCGGGGGTGCGGCGCGGGCGGAGCTGGCGGACGCGGTGGGGCTGCCGGCGGATCAATCGGCCGCCGCGGCACGGGAGTTGCTGGGCGGGCTGGCGGCGATGCGGGGCGTGGACTCGGCGCTCGGGCTGTGGACGAAGCGGACGCTGGAGCTGCGGGAGGCGTGGGCGGCGGGGCTGCCGGCCGAGGCGCACGGGGTGCTCACGGGGGACCTCGGGGCGGACCGCGCGGCCCTGGACGCGTGGGCCTCGAAACGGACCGGCGGGCTGATCGAGCGGATGCCGGTGGCGCTGACGGACGACACCGAACTGGTGCTGGCGAGCGCGCTGGCCCTGCGCACGGAGTGGCTGCGGCCGTTCGTCGAGGTGCCGATGGAGAGCCTGTACTGGAGCGACCGGGTCCCGCTCGGCCTGTTCCGCAGCACGGCCCTCCTGGACCGGATCGGCGTGGCGGACACACCGGACGGCCATGTCACCCAGCTGAAGGTGCTGGGCAGTACGGCCATCGACGTCCACCTCCTGCTCGGGGAGGAGGGGATGACGTCAGGGCAGGTGCTCGGCGCGGGCGTGGGCATCCTGGACGGCCGTCATCCCGTAGTACCCGGAGACCGGCTCCCCTACGGCGACCCGGGCCCGGGCCTGAGCGTGGCGAAGGAACGCTGCACGAGCCCACAGCCACCCTCGCTCGACGTGACGACGGCGGCGTACGACATGAGTGCGCACCATGATCTCCTGCGCCTGCACCGCCTGTTCGGCCTCACGGCGGCGCGGGACGCCGCGGTGGGGCACTTTCCCGGGATCAGCGGGTTCCCGCTGGCGATCGGATCGGCGGAACAGTCGACGACGGCGAGGTTCGGCGCGCTCGGCTTCCGCGCGGCGGCGGTGACGGCCATCGCCGCCATGCCCGGCGGTGCCCCGCCCGACCTCCGTTACGTGACCACCACCATCACCGCCCGCTTCGACCGCCCCTTCGCCTTCCTCGCCCTGCACCGCCACACACGGTTGGTGCTGGCGGCGGGCTGGGTGACTGAACCGGAGCCGTTCCCCGAGCAGGACTGGGGCTGATCATCGGGTGCCGGGCGGCCGACGATAGCCTTCCCGTGCGCGATCTTGTGATCGGACGATCTTGCGCTACGGGACTCATGGGGGCGGAATTGGGAGCGGTCGGGGGGATGACGGTGCACGGCGCGGGGGTTGGAGGCGCGGAGGTTCAGGGCTCGGCGGTCGGGGGCACGGCAGTGGGCGGAACGGCGCCGAGCGACACGGCAGTCGGCGGCACCACCGTCGAGCGCACCGTCGACGCGGTCAACCGGCTGACGGCGCGCTGGGCTGACGCGGCGACCGGGGGCACGGTGTTCTCGGCGGCCGGGGTGTGGCCGCTGCTGGCGTTCCTCGCCGACGGGGCGTGGGGTGCCGCGCGGGCGGAACTGGCGGACGCGGTGGGCATGCCGGCCGACCAAGCGGCGCGCGCCGCACGGGAGTTGCTGGCCGCGATGGCGTCGATGCCCGGTCTGAACTCCGCGCTCGGACTGTGGACCCGGCGCGAACTGACCGTACGGGAGGAGTGGCGGGCCGGGCTGTCGGCGGACACGCACGGCGTGCTCACCGAGGATCTCCCGGCCTCGCAGCGGGCGTTGGACGCGTGGGCGGCCGAGCGGACGGGCGGGCTGATCGAGCGGATGCCGGTCGCATTGGACGAGGGCGTGCTGATGGTCCTGGCGAGCGCGCTCGCGCTCCGCACCGAATGGCCGCGCCCCTTCGGCGAGTTGAGGCTCAGCCCGGACGCCGGGCCCTGGCAGGGACGGCAGTTGACCGGCCTGCACCGCACCGGTGTCCGCCTGGACCGGGTGGGTGTGGCGAGCGGCCCGCACGGATACGTCACCGAGCTGAAAGTCCCCGGCGACAACGGGATCGACGTCCACCTGCTGCTCGGCGAACAGCGCATGACCCCAGGGCAGGTGCTGGGCACGGGAGTCGACGTGCTGGCCCGCCGGCTTCCCGTGGTGCCGAGCGGCCAACTCCCGTACGGAGACGTGGGACCGGGCCTGCGCGTCGAGCAACAGCCCTGCGCCGCACCGCAGCCGCCGCAGCTGTCCGTGACGACGGTGGCGTACGACATGCGGGCGCGGCACGATCTCCTGGACCTGCACGGCCTGTTCGGGCTCACGACGGCGATGGACACCGCCGACGGCCACTTCCCCGGCATCAGCCCCGCCGCGCTGGCCATCGGGCAGGCCGAACAGTCCACGACGGCCCAGTTCGGCGCGCTCGGCTTCCGCGCCGCCTCGGTGACCGCGGTCGCGCCCGTCTACGGCGGTGCCCGGCCCCAGCTCCGCCACACGACCACCGTCGTCACGGCCCGCTTCGACCGCCCGTTCGGCTTCCTGGCGGTACACCGGGAGTCCCGCCTGATCCTGACGGCGGGCTGGGTCACGGATCCGACGCCGTACGGGGGCTAGGAGGTAGGGAGGACTCGGGGCCGGGTGCGCTCCGTACGTGGTAATCCCCCGCGCGCCACCCACCCACGCCCCGCGGCGCACCCCATCGTCGAACGGTGCCCAAACCGACCCGCCTGCTGCTCCCGCTCCTCGCCGCCGCCCTGCTCCTCCCCCTGCCCCTTCCCCCGGCGTCCGCCGCGTCCCTCCCCCACCCCCACTCCCGCGACGACTGCGACGTGCGCGGCTGGGCCCCCTCCGCCACCCGGATCGACCCGAGCGACACGTACCACCCGTACGTCGGCAACGGCTATCTCGGCACCCGCGTCCCGCCCGCCGGCGCGGGCTACGCCGCGTCCGGTGAGAAGACCGGCTGGCCGCTGTACACCCCGCGCTACGACGGCGCGTTCGTCTCCGGCCTCTACGCCCGCGGCCCCGCGAACACGGCCGGCCGCGAGGCCCTCGCCGCGCTCCCGAACTGGACCGGGCTCGACGTCACGGCGGGCGCCGAGACGTTCGGCGGTGGGAGCGGCGGCCGGGTCAGCCACTACCGCCAGACCCTCAACCTCCGTTGCGGGTACGTCCGTACGTCCTTCACGTGGACCACCACGGACGGCCGCCGCACCGACCTCGCCTACGACGTCCTCGCCGCCCGCGACACCCCGCACACCGGCGCCGTACACCTGCGCGTGACCCCGCACTGGGACGGCGAACTCACCCTCACCGACCGCCTCGACGGCCGCGGCGCCCGCCGTATCACGCGGACCGACGGCGGCCGGGTCGGCGACCGCACCATCGGCGTGGCGTTCCGCACGGACGGGACGAATGTCGACGGTGCCGTCGCGTCTGTGTTGGACGCGCCCGGGCGGCGTGCCCAACAGCCCGGTAATCAGGGCGAGTTGAGCGCCAGCCAGTCGGCCGTCCTCCCCGTCCGCTCCGGGCGTACCTACACCGCCACCAAGTACGTCGGCGTCGACACCAGCCTCACCTCCCACGATCCCCGTTCCGCCGCCCAGGACGCCGCCGGGCGGGCCGCGCGGCGCGGGTGGGATGCGCTGCTCGCCTCACACACCGCCGCGTGGCGGGCGCTGTGGTCGTCCGACATCGAGGTTCCGGGGCATCCGGACCTCCAACTGTGGGCCCGTTCCGCCCAGTACGGGCTGCTGTCCGCGCTGCGCCCGGGTGCCCGTGACAGCATCGCGCCCGCCGGTCTGACCAGCGACAACTACGCCGGCATGGTCTTCTGGGACGCCGAGACCTGGATGTTCCCCTCGCTGCTCGCGACCCGTCCCGACCTCGCCCGCCCGGTCCTCGAATACCGCTACCGCACGCGCACGGCCGCCGCCGAGAACGCCGCGAAGACCTCGGTGAAGGGCCTGTTCTTCCCGTGGACGAGCGCGAGTCACGGCCGGCTGTGGAACGAGTGCCAGAGCTGGCAGCCGCCGCACTGCGTCACCCAGAACCACCTCCAGGGCGACATCGCCCTCGCCGCCTGGCAGTACTACCTCGCCACCGGCGACCGAACCTGGCTCCGCACCCGCGGCTGGCCCCTCCTCAGCGGCCTTGCCCAGTACTGGACTTCGAGGGCCACGAAGAACTCCGACGGCTCGTACTCCGTCAAGGAGGTCGCCGGGCCCGACGAGTACAGCAATGGCGTCGACGACGGCGTGTACACCAACGCCGTCGCTTCCACCGCGCTGCGCGCCGCGACCGACGCGGCCCACGCCCTGGGCACCGACGCCCCCGCCGACTGGCTCACCGTCGCGAACCGTCTGCGCATCCCCTACGACCCGAAGCGCAAGATCTTCCTCCAGTACGACGGCTACGGCGGCTCCCGGATCAAGCAGGCCGACACCGTGCTGCTGATCTACCCGCTGGAGTGGCCCATGCCGGCCGGTGCCGCGGCCGCCACCCTCGACTACTACGCCCAGCGCACCGACCCGGACGGCCCCGCCATGACCGACGCCGTCCACGCGATCGACGCGGCGGCGATCGGCGAGCCGGGCTGTGCCGCGTACACCTTCCTGCGGCGGGCCTACCAGCCCTTCGCGCGCGGCCCGTTCGCCCTCTTCTCCGAGTCGCGCGGCGACAAGGCGGGCGCGTCCGACCCTCTCGCGGGCTCCCCCGCGCAGGACTTCCTCACCGGCAAGGGTGGCTTCCTCCAGGTCTTCACCCACGGCCTCACCGGCCTGCGCCTGCGCCCCGACGCCCTCCACCTCGACCCGACCCTCCCGCCCCAACTCTCCGCCGGCGTACGCCTGTCGGGGCTCCGCTGGCGCGGTCGTACGTACGACATCGCCATCGGGCCGGAGACGACGACCGTACGGCTGCGGACGGGCGCGCCCTTCTCGCTGGACACCCCCGAGGGGCGCCGCACCCTCTCCGGCACGGTCACCCTCAGGACCCGGCGCCCGGACCTCGCCCCCACCACCGACCTGGCCCGCTGCCGCCCGGCGACGGCGACCTCCTCGGAGTCCGGCCTCTACCCGGAGGCGGCCGTGGACGGCAGCCCCGCGACCGCCTGGTCACCGGCCACCGACCGTGCCGCCCTCACCGTCGACCTGGGGTGGCCGGTGCGCGTCGGGACCGTCCGCCCCACGTGGACGAAACAGCCGGGGTCGCACACGGTGGAGGTCTCGGCGGACGGGCACGCGTGGCACGCCCCGGACGGGACGCCAGCCCGGTACGTCCGCGTCACCGTGCGGGGCGGTGTGGGCGCCGCTCTCGCCGAACTCGACGTGCGCTCGTGACGGCCGAACACCCCTGAGGGCACGGTCAGTTGGCCTCCGTGGCCAGTCTCCGCTGTTCCTCCTCCACGATGCGGCGGGCCAGCGTGGCGTCCGATATGTCGATCGCGTCCGGGGTGGCGTCCGCGAGGGCGCTGCGCCGGGCGAACCGGTCGAAGAGGCGGTCCTTGTTCTTGAGGATGGTCAGGAGCCGGTCGTCCACGCTGTCGGTGGCGAGCATGCGGTGCACCTGGACCGTGCGTATCTGGCCCATGCGGTGGACGCGGGCCACGGCCTGGTGCTCCACCGTCGGCTTGACCTGGGGTTCGCAGAGGATGACCAGGGAGGCGGCCTGGAGGTTGAGGCCGACCCCGCCCGCCTCGATCTGGGAGAGCAGGACGGCGTGGCCGGGGGCCTGGGTGAAGTCGTCGACGAGTTGCTGTCGGCGGGCGGCCGGGACGCTTCCGGAGATGGGCCCGAACACCCCCTTCTCCAGGGCCTGTTCCACCGCGGCGAGCACGTCCCGGAAGTAGGAGAAGATCACCACTTTCGCCCCGTTGCCCGCGGCTTCGGCGACCAGTTCCCGAAGTCGTTGCAGCTTCGCGGACTTCTCGGTGTCCGCGTAGGCGGCCCGGCGCATCGCCATGAAGTTGCCGTCGCCGACCGCGCGGTCGTACGCCTCGCGGTCGGCGACGCCGAGCTCCACCCACTCGTCGACCTGGACCAGGGCGGGCAGTTCGGTGAGCACGTCCTCCTGGTTGCGGCGCAGATAGGCGGGGGCGACGGACTTGCGAAAGGCGTGCGGTCCGGCCGCCGCCGTGCCGTTGCGGACGGTCGGCAGCAGGTCGGGGCGGAGGTGGCGGACGAGGGTGCGGAACTCCTCGACGTGGTTCTCCATGGGCGTGCCCGTGAGGAACAGGACGCGGTCGCAGCGCTCGGTCCACAGGGCGACCGACTTGGTGCGGCGGGTGTCCGGGTTCTTCACGTAGTGGGCCTCGTCCACGACGAGCATGCCCGGGGTGGGGCCGGTCGGCGCCTCGTCCTTCTCGGTCCTCACCTTGCCCTTGGGAGACTTGCTCCTCGGAGAGTTGGCCGCCGACGACCCGACTTCCGGCGCGGGCAAGGTGTGCAGCGTGTCGAAGGTCGTGATCGCGACCCCGCCGCGCTCGCTCCACTCCCCGAAGGCGTCGAGCCGGTCCGGCCCGTGCACGGGCAGCGCGCGCAGGGTGCTGCGGGCGCCGATCTCGCGCGTCCAGTTGATCAGCACGCTGGCCGGGCAGACCACCAGGAAGTGGCTCTGCCCCTCGGCCGCGAGATGGGCCAGCGCGGCGATGGCCTGGACCGTCTTGCCGAGCCCCATCTCATCCCCGAGGACGACCCGGCGCTGAGCCAGGGCGAACCGCGCCCCGAACGACTGGTATCCGCGCAGCGAGACCCGGCGATGGGTGTCGTCCAGTGGCTGCGCGTGCACGCGCTCGGCCAGCTCAGCCGGAAGGAAACCCTCGCTCGCCGCGAGGTCCGGCTGCTGCCCGTCGACCTCGGCGAGCTGGCTGTAGTACTCGGCGGACCGCAGCTCGAAGTCGACCCACGCCTCGATGTCGGAGACCGGCGGGCGCAACAGGTCGGTGGAGGCCTGCGCGATCAGCAGCCGTACGTCCTTGGCGGCCGTGTCGGCGACCAGCTCGTGCAGTTCGGCGACCGCGGCGAGCGCGCCGTCTCTCCGCTTGCGTCCGGCGAGTGCCATCAGCAGCCTGCTGCTGGCGGGCCGGGCCACGGGCAGCAGCGCGCCGAGCCGCTCGTCGAGCCGGGCAGCGGCGTCCAGGGCGCGGCGCAGCTCGGGTCCGGCCTCGACGAGCCGCTGCAACGCGATGACCAGGGCCGTGGTGCGCGGCTCGGGGTGGTCGACGTCGATGCGGACGGAGACGGTCTCCGCGACGGCCCGCGCGATCTGCCGGGCCGCGGCGAGGGCCCGGTCGGCGGTCTGCTGTCCTACGCCGGGCAGCTGCCGCAGTTCGTACCGGCTCGCCTCGTGCACCGCGCGCACGGAGGTCAGCCCCGCCGCCTCCACGGCCCCCAGCCGCAGCCGCCCCTCGGTGACGTCCTTCAGCCGGGCGACGGGGATGGACTCCAGCTCCTGCGCGACGAGTTCGGTCCGCAGCGGCTCCAGCGCGGAGCGGACGGCGTCGAGGGCGCGGGTGTGGTCCTCGCGCAGGGCGCGCGCCACGTCGTAGAGCCGCGTGCCCCGCGCACACAGCTCCCTGGCCCGCCGTCCGGCCCGCGGAAACTCGCCCTCCATGTCACCCCCCGCTCCCCATACGTCTCGCTGTGCACCCATCGTGGCACGCACCACTGACAACGGGAGCGGGAGCAGGCGGATGAGGGTTCTCAGCCGGCCGTCGGCCCTCCCTCACGCGTCGAACCCCGTGGCCCGGGTCCGCTTCTCCCACGCCGCGATGTCACCACGCACCTGCTCCAGCTGCCCGAGCACGGCGTCGACCGCGTCGTCGCCCAACGGCAGGTGCAGCGGGGTGACCTCGGCGTCCAGCGCGGCGAGGATGAGGGCCGCCGCCTTCGCGGGGTCGCCGGGCTGGACACCGCCGCCGCTGTCGACGGCCCCGCGGGTCGCGCTCACCTTGGCGTACAGGCCGCTGTCGGCGCTGACCCCGGCCCGGCTCGTGTCGAACAGTGCGGTCCGGAAAGCGCCCGGCTCCACGATCAGCACCTTGATGCCGTACTCGGCGACCTCGTCCGCGAGCCCCTCGGAGAGTCCCTCCAGGGCGAACTTCGTTCCGCTGTACGCCGAGAAGCCCGCGAAGGACATCTGCCCGCCCATGCTGCTCATCTGCACGATCGCCCCGGAGCGCCGCTCCCGCATGAACGGCAGCACCGCGCGCGTGAGGGCCGCCGGCCCGAAGACATGCAGGTCGAACAGGTCCCGCAACTCCTGCTCGGTGGTCTCCTCGAAGGCCCCGACATGCGTACGGCCCGCATTGTTGACGAGGACGTCGATCCGTCCGTGCCGCGCCACCACGTCCCGTACGGCTGCCTCGGCGGCCCCCGTGTCGGTGACGTCCAGGCGCAGCGTCTCCATCTGGTCGGGACGGGCGGCGACGAGATCGTCCAGCCCCTCGGTCCGCCGGGCCGCGCCCACCACCACGTCACCGGCCGCGAGCGCCGCCTCGACGATCGCCCGCCCGAACCCGCTGCTCGCGCCGGTGACCAGCCACACCTTGTTCATGAAGACTCCAGGACTCGCGGTGAGTTCACGTGCTTCTGTCACCAACCACCCTGTGGGGAAAGCCGGTTGCCCGTCCAAGACCCGCCCTGATAACCGTTGGCCATGCCGACGGACGTCCATGTGCGGGACCTGCGCTACTTCGTCGCGGTCGCCGAGGAGCTCCACTTCACCCGCGCGGCCGAGAGGCTGTACGTCTCGCAGCCCGCCCTGAGCAAGCAGATCCGGGCGTTGGAACGGCAGTTGGGCGCCGAACTGTTCCGGCGCGACCGGCAGGGCGTGGCGCTCACCGCCGCCGGTGCGGCTCTGCTGCCGTACGCCGAGCGGGTGTTGGCGGTCTGGGCGGAGGGCGCGTCCGCGCTGGCGGAGGTGAGCGCGGCCGAGCGCAGCACGCTGGTGGTCGGGATGAGCACCAGCCCGGGCCGGGGCGGCCTGCTGCCCGCGATCCGCTCCCGTTTCACGGCCGCGCATCCGGAGGCGAACGTACGCCTGCGGCAGGTCAGTTGGGACGACCCGACGGCCGGTCTCGCGGACGGCGACGCGGACGTGGCGTTCGTCTGGCTGCCGCTGCCCGACGCGGAGCGCTACGGCTGGACGGTCGTAGCGGAGGAACCCCGCCTGGTCGCGCTCCCGGACACCCACCCGCTGGCCGCCCGCGCGGCGGTCGACTTCGCGGACCTCGTCGACGAACCGTTCCTCGCCCTGCCGCCCGACGCGGGCCCCCTGCGCGACCACTGGCTCGCCCTGGACGAACGCGGTGGCCGACTACCGCGCATCGGCGCCGAGATCGCGAGCACGGAGGAGACGTACGAGGCGCTGGTCGCCGGTCTCGGCGTCTGCCTGGTCGCCACGGGCAACGCCCATCTGATCACCCTCGGCGGTGTCATCACCCGCCCGGTGCACGGGATTTCGCCGAGCCGTTACGCCCTGGCCTGGCGGCGGGAGGACGACGGACGGCCGCTGGTCCGGGCGTACGCGGAGGCGTGTCGCCTGGGGGCGGGGCGCTGATCGAACGCGTCTGCGACACGGTTACGATGAGCCGTTTTCGGGGGCCGGGGTTCGGGGTTCGAGGGGAACCATGTCCACAGGGGGAAGCATGTCCGTACGACGGACAAGACGCACACCACTCGCATCGCTCGCGTTCGTCGGTGTGGCCGCGCTCGCGGGGCCGTTGCTCGTTCCCGCAGCGTCCGCGCAGGCGGCGTCGGGCTCGTTGACCGTCACGACGCTGGGGCGGCACGGTGCGAAGGTGGCGACGACGGTGACCGTCGTCAACGCGTCGTCCGGCGAGACCCGTACCGTCAAGTCGGGCAAGCGGCTCAGCCTGCCGGCGGGCACGTATCTCGCGATGGCCGACATCTACGAGAGCACCACGGACGGTCTGGGCACCGACACCCTCGGCGCGCAGGTCGTGTCCGTGTCGGGGGCCAAGTCCACGACGCTGGACGCCCGCAAGGGCAAGGCGGTGAAGGTGTCGCTCGACACCCCGGCCGATGTCACCGAGCCCGCCACGATCGGCGCGCAGGTGTGCTCCGCCGACGCCAACATGCCCTCCGCCGTCGCCGTGAGCGGCGGGAACCGCGCGGGGTCGCTCTATGCCATCCCCAACTCCTCCAAGCGGCTTCAGTTCGGGTACATGGCGCAGTGGTCCGGCAACGACAGCTATGTCGCGGTCAAGAACACGACCGGCATCCCGGCCGCGCCCGGCGGGTCGTTCAAGCGGTCCAAGCTGGCGACGATGCGTTTCTCGGTGCGCGGCGGGACGCAGATGGCGAACGAGCACGACGTCGCGCTCCAGGCCGCCCCGAAGGTCGACAACTGCACGACCGATCTGTACGCCAACGTCAACGGCGGCAGCGCGCCGTACAGCGCCACCGCCCATGTGACGCCGGGGAGTTGGCAGCCGCGCGACGACATCTTCGCGAGCAACGGTGACGACGTCGGCGGCGGTTTCCCGGCGGTGCGGACGCTGAAGGCTGGGCAGAGCTTCACCCAGTCGTTCGGGCGGGCCGTGTGGAGCCCCATGCACTACCTGCCGACGGTCTGGCAGAAGTCCGTGAACTTCATCCCGGACGCGCTGATCGGCGACCCCGACGTGGGCACGAGCGGAGCCGATCCGACGAAGGAGACGGTGGTCCTGTCCAAGGGGAGCACCACCGTCAAGAAGAAGACCCTGACCAACTGGGGTGACGGCGACGCCGACTTCGCCGCCCGTATCCACTCGGCCGGCACCTACCGGCTGACCGTGGACGCCCACCGCTACCGCCCGGGCATCACCTTCCCGTCCGGCATGCTGTCGTCGCGCGTCACCCTGGACTGGCGGTTCAAGGCCGACCCAGCCAAGTCGGTGGTCGCCCCCGTCTTCATGACCCGCTTCCTGCCCGCCGGCCTCGACAGCCGCAACCGGGCGAAGGCGAACAGCACCACCTCGGTCACGGTCGGTGCGGGCCGCGGATCCCAGGGCCCCGACGTCAAGTTCACCAAGTCGACGGTCAAGTCCCTGAAGGTCTGGGCGTCTTCGGACGGCGGCAAGACCTGGAAGGCCGTCTCCGTCACCCGCTCCGGTACGTCCTGGAAGGCCTCCGTGCACAACCCGGCCTCCGGCGCGGTCGCCCTGCGTTCCCAGGTGACCGACTCCGCCGGCGGCACGTCAGTGGAGACCGTCTACCGCGCCTACGCCATCGGCTGATCCGCCCTGCTCTCCGCCTCGGCCCCCGTCCCGGCCGCCGGCTCCGACCCCGTCCGCACAGGGCTGGTCGCCGGCCGGGGTGGACGGTTCGGGCGTGGGTGACGTCGAGGGCTGGGACGGGGTCGAGGGCTCGGACGGAGTCGTCGGCTCGGACGGAGTCGTGGGATCCGGGGTGGCGGGATCCGGGGTGGTGACGGGGTCCGGGGTCTCCTCCACGGGAGTGCTCGGTGTTCCGTCGCCCTCGCAGCCGGTCTCCGGGGTCGTCGGCTCGGGGTCCGGCTTCGGGTCATCGGTCTTGGGCGGCGCGGGAGTTGGCTCCGTGGGCGTCGGGTCGGGGGGCGTCGGGTCGGAGGGCGTGGGCTCCGTGACCGTCGGCGGCTCGGGAGCCGGCTTCGTGGTCACCGGCGGTGTGGGCGTCGGCTCAGGTTCCGGTTCCGTGGTCACCGGCGGGGCGGGAGCCGGCTCGGTGGTCACCGGCGGCGGCTCAACAGGTGCTGTAGGAACCGGAGTTCCCCCACCACTCCCCACCGGCGCCACGCTCGACCCGCCCCCGCCCCCGGTACCGCCAAGTACGGCCGGAGACAGGTCATTTATGGACCCGTCCGCCGCAGGAGCCGTAGAACCCCTGCGGTCGCCCGGCGTCTTCGAGGGCTTCCCCGTGCGCGGCTGGGATGCCACCGGGGCCTGGGACACCGGGACTTCGGCCACCGGCCCCTTCGCGACCGGGATCTCCGTGGCGTCGGTGCCGCCGAGGAGGACGCAGACCGCGACGGCGCCCGCCACGGCCGTACCGACAGCGGCCGCCATCTGCGTCTTTGACGCGCCGACCGCCACATGCCGTACGCCGTGCAGGAACCCGGCGCCATGACCACCGGCAGCCGTGACCGCGCCCGCGGAGCCCGCGCCGAACGCGGCGAGCAGGTACTTGCCCGCGCCACCGAGGACGAACACGAGCAGGGCCGGTGCGACGAGCGCGGGCAGCCGGTCGTTGGCGCGCATCAGGGCCGCGAGGCGGGCGCGGCAGTCGTCGCACGCGTCGACGTGGCCGAGGAGGCGTTCGGACTGCCGCTCGGTGGCGCCGCCGCGCACGTACGCGGGCATACGGGCCCAGTGGACCTGGCACGCGGGATCGTCCGGGGCGCCGGTCTGCTCGCGCAGGAACGCCTGCCGCATGCCCTCGCGCGCACGGTGCAGCAGTACGGCCGTGGCGCCCTGCTTGGTGCCGAGCTGGGGGCCGATCGCGGCCAGCGGCAGGCCCTCCGCCTCGGCCAGCCACAGCGCCTTCACCCAGCGCTCGGGCAACTGCTCAAGTACCCGTACCAGCAGGTCCGTTGAGGACACCTGCTCGGCCGGGTCGCTCCCGTGGCCCTGGACGTGCACAGGGTCCGCGCCGGCCCGCTCGTCGGTCTGCGGATCGTGCGGTGTCTCGCGTGCGGCGCTCCCCGCGGCCGTGGCGAGGTGCTTCACCGTCGTCATGAGGTACGCCGGTACGTTCTCGATCTCATGGCCGGCGGACAGCCTGCGCCACACCCTGAAGTGCGCCTCGGCGACGAGGTCTTCGGCGACCCAGGTGTTGTGGGTGAGCGAGCGGGCGTAGGCGACGAGGCGCGGCTGCTGCTCCTCGTAGATCCGGGCGTACGCGGCGGCGGGACCGTCGTTCATGGCAGCAACGCTCCAGTTGCCAGGGGGGCGGGGAAGGATTTGTAAGCCTAGATGGCGAAACTTTCAACTAAAGTTGCAGCAACAACGGAAGGTGACCCAGATCACATCAACCAACTTCCGTAACGGCGTAATCAAGCGCCCCTCCGTGCGCTCAAGGAGGGTGAGTCGGCACAACCGGCCGCCGCCCCACCCGAATCGGAGACCGCCCATGCGCCACGTCACCCTGGAACAGCCCACCAGCGCCCGCCTGCTGGCCGACGACGACCAGGAGTTGGCCGTGACGGCCACCCTCCGCTACTCCTCCGGCGACCCCTTCGCCGTCCAACTCCTCTTCCCCGCCTGGATATCGCTCGACGGCAAGAAGGTGACGTGGACCTTCGCGCGGGCACTCCTGGAGGAGGGTCTCGCCACCCCCGCCGGGATGGGCAACGTGCACATCCGGCCATACGGCCCCGCCCACACGGCGGTTGAGTTCCACTCGCCGGAGGGCATCGCGATGATCCGCTTCGACACGGTCGCCCTGCACCACTTCCTGCGCCGCACGTACCGGGTGACCGAGCCGGGCCGGGAGGCCCTGGAACCGTCCCTCGACCGGGGTCTCGCCTCGCTGCTCGACGGCGCGTGACACCCGCGGCCACGTTTCGGTGCGATCGCGGTTGGCATATTCTGCAAGGCCTCTTGATGTGATCTGGTTCGCCGGTACCCCCCGCCACGCACGAACGGTGCCCGTCTGGAGAAAGCTGCCCCCATGAGCGAATCGCCGCACAGGACGCCCCGCACGCCCACCCGTGCCGTCGTCGTCGGAGGCAGCCTCGCCGGCATGCTCGCCGCCGCCGCCGTCAGGGACCACGTCGACACCGTCGAGATCATCGAGGCGCACGAGCTGCCCGAGGGGCCCGAAGCACGCCCTGGTGTTCCCCAAGCCGCGCATTTCCACGTCCTGTTGTCGGGCGGCGCGAACGCGATCGAGGACCTGTTGCCGGGCACGGTCAAGGAGTTGTCGTCCGCGGGCGCCAACCGGGTCCCCATGACGACGAACATGCTGATCCACTCGCCCGAGGGCTGGTACCGGCGCTGGGAACGGGACAGCCACTACCTGATCACCGCGAGCCGCGACCTGACGGACTCCGTCGTCCGCAGGCAGGTGCTGAAGGACCCGCGCGTCAGCGTGCGCCCGCACACCAAAGTCACCGCCCTGCTGGGGAGTTCACGCCGCGTCACCGGCGTACGGCTGCGCGCGGCGGACGGCACCGAGACCGAGCTGACCGCGGACCTGGTCGTCGACGCCTCCGGAAGGGCGTCCCGAACTCCGCGGTGGCTGGGCGAGTTGGGCGTCCCGGGCCCGGCCCAGGACAGCATCGACTCCGGCATCGCGTACGCCAGCCGTATCTACCGCGCCCCGGTCCCCACCCACAACTGGCCCGTGATCAGCGTCCAGGCCGACCCCCGGCGCGGCGAACCCGGCCGCACGGGCGGCATCGTCCCCATCGAGGACGGCCGCTGGCACGTCAGCCTGATCGGCACCCCCGGCGCCCAACCCTCCCGCGAGGCAGCCGAGTTCGAGCCCTACGCCCGCACGCTCCGCCACCCGGTCATCGCCGACCTCCTGTCCCACGCCGAGCCCCTCACCGACGTCGCCCTCACCCACAGCACGGTCAACCGCCGCCACTACTACGAACGCCTGAAGTCCTGGCCCGAGGGCCTGGTCGCCCTGGGCGACTCGGTCGCCGCGTTCAACCCGGTGTACGGCCACGGCATGTCGGTGGCGGCCCTCGGCGCGGTAGCCCTGCGCACCCAGCTCTCCTCCCGCGGCCTCACCAACGGCCTCTCCCGCAAGGCACAACGGGCCATCGCGGCCCCCGTCGAACTCGCCTGGAGCCTCGCCGTGAGCCAGGACATCCACTACAGAACGACAAAGGGCAGGAACGCGGGCCCGGCCGACCGCCTGTTGCAGCGCTACGTCAGCCGCTTGTCCCACACCGCCACGGGCTCGTACCACGTGGCCACCGCGATGACAGAGGTCCTGACCCTCCAGTCCCCGGGCACGGCCCTGCTCCGGCCGAGTGTCCTCGCGGCGGCGCTGATCGGACCGTTGCGACCACAGCTGGACGGGCCGACGTTCACGGCCGGGGAACGGGAGTTGCTGGCCGAGGCGGGGATCTTGTTGCCCGGGATGGGCGGGTAGCGCGCCGGGATTGTCAGTGGCGGCTGCTTCCATGAAGCCATGAGCACCGTGCACGAGGCCGCCGCCCTCCTCCCCGACCCCGCCGAACTCCGCGCCCACCTGCGGGCGTTGGCCTTCCTCGACGTGACGATCGGCGACGATCCGCAGTTCGCGCAGTACACCTTCGACGCCGACTGGGGCCCGGGCGAGGAGGTGGCCCTGATGAACAACGGCTCCGGTGACGACTTCTCCGTCCACCTCACCCCGGCCGGCATGCTCATCCGCGGCTTCGACCACGAGTCGGCGATGAGCCCGTACGGGACGGACGACGAGCAGGTCTGGCCCGGTGTCATCGACGAAGTGCCCGCCGCACTGCGCCCGTTGCTGGACGAACCCGCCTTCTACGACGAGGGAGTCGGCGCACCTCGGATCACCGTCTGCCTGTGGCGCGAGACCGGCGACACCGCATGGCGCACCGGCTCGGCCATCGGCTTCCCCGTCGGCAGTGAGGACCCGGACGGCTCCGACTTCCTCTTCCACCTCCTCACCGACCGCTCTCCCGAGGCCGTCCAGGCCCACTTCGAGGACTACTACGAGCGTCCCGTCCCCCTCGACGCCGTCCGCCACGTCCTCGCCGGACACCCCGTGACCCCGGCGATCGCGGCGGCCCTCAACCCGGCCGGGGTCAAGTAGCCGAGCAAGAGACCGTGGGCCAGGTCCAGTTGCCGTTCGCCTGGATGGTGGCGCCCCAACTGTTGCCAGAGCCGTTGGGTTTGGCGGTCAGTACCTGTGAACTGGGGTACGTGGCGGCGATGTTCCAGGTCGCGAGGATCTTCGCGGGGGACGGGACGTTCATCGTCACGGTCCAGGTGTTGGAGCCGCTCACCGTGACGTTGAGGTTGTAGCGGTCGCTCCACTGCTGGCCGGCCGACAGGGTCGCCGTGCAACTGCCGGTGTTCCCACCGCCGTTGCCGCCGCCGTCGGGGGCCACGGCGCGGCCCGTCGTCGGGGAGATCGTTCCGGCGCAGAGGTTGCGGGCGGCCAGGCCCTGGGCGATGCGGGGGATCGCCGCGACCGTGTTGGCGGGCCAGTCGTGCATGAGGATGATCTGGCCGTTGGTGAGCCGGGCGGCCGCCTGGACGATCGCGTCGGTGCTCGCGCCGTTCCAGTCCTGCGAGTCGACGTCCCAGATGATCTCCGTCAGACCGTACTTGGCCTCCACGGCCTTCACGGTCGCGTTGGTCTCGCCGTACGGCGGGCGGAAGAGCTTGGGGGTGCCGCCGCCCGCGGCCGCGATGGCCTGCTGGGTCCGGGAGATCTCCGAGTCGATCGTCGCCTGGGTCTGCTGGGTGAGGTGCGGGTGGGTGTAGCTGTGGTTGCCGACCCACATGCCGGCGTCGACCTGGGCCTTCACCTGTGCCGGGTAGGCGGCCGCGTACTGGCCCTCGTTGAACATCGTGGCCCGAAGACCGTTCTGCTTCAGGGCGTTGAGCAGGGTCGGGGTGTTGCCGGACGGGCCGTCGTCGAAGGTGAGCCCGACGTACCCGCCGCAGGTGGCGGCCTGCGCCGGAGCCGCCGCGCCGACGGCGAGGGTGCCCGCGGCGGCCAGGGCGACGACGGCCAGCCTGGCGACCAGGGATCGCAGGGAACGTAACGAGAAGAAGTGCGGTGCGGGTTTCATGTGAAGTGGTCCTCCAGCATTGGGAGTTGAGGGGCGGTCAGCTCGCCGTGCAGGAGACCGTGGGCCAGGTCCAGTTGCCGTTCGCCTGGATGGTGGCGCCCCAACTGTTGCCGCTGCCGTTGGGCTTGGCGGTCAGCACCTGTGAACTGGGGTACGTGGCCGCGATGTTCCAGGTGGAGAGGACCTTCGCGGGGGACGGGACGTTCATCGTCACGGTCCAGTCGCTGGAGCCGGAGACCGCCACGTTGAGGTTGTAGCGGTCGCTCCACTGCTGGCCGGCCGACAGGGTCGCCGTGCAGCCGCTGCTGCCGCCCCCCGAACTCGTGCCGCCCACCGTGATGTTGGAGTTGCCGCTGCTCTGGTAGCCCTCGGTCGCGAGGATCATGTAATAGCTGAAGCTGCCGAGGGGCATTCCGGCGCGGGCCCAGGCGTCGAAGTGGTTGCCGGTGGTGATGGTGCCGCCGGTGCGCTTCGTCTGCCGGACGCTCCAGTACTGGTCGAAGGTCTTCGTGCCCTCCACCGAAGGGGCGTTGTAGCGCGTGGTCTTGTAGATGTCGTACGTGCCGCCGTCGCTGGTGACAGTGCCCATGTACGTGCCCGTGGGCCGGTAGGTGCCCCAGTTGTCGACGATGTAGTACTCGACGAGCGGGTTCGACGTCCAGCCGTACAGCGACAGATAGCCGTTGCCGGACGGGTTGAAGGTCCCCGAGTACGTCACGCTGCGGCGACCGCCGGTGCTCCAGCCCTTGCCCGCGACGAAGTTGCCGGTGTTGCTCCACGTGGTGCTGTAGTTGCCGGCGGAGCCGAGGTTCATGGAGACCGACCCCTGGGTGTCGGTCCAGAACGAGTAGTAGTAGCCGTTGTTGGTGCCGGTCTGGTTCGTGGTGACGACCGTGTCGGCACTGGCGGTGCCGGGCAGGGTCATCGCGGCCAGGAGTGCCAGCAGCAGGGTGCAGACGCCACTGACGAACAGCCTGAAGGGGTTGGGTCGGGGTGGGGGTGCGAGTGCGGGTGCGTTGCTCATGCGGGTGCTTCCTCCTCGTCCTCTCACATCACGGTCACGACGGCGTCAGTGTTGGTCTGCCCCTGTCAACTGTCAATAGTTTCGGTTTCGATTACGAAATATTCGCCGCTCGCCGACGCGTGACGCTATGCCGAATTCCCCAGCTCAGAAGCTCAATTGAACGATTCACGCCAGGAGGTCGCCCATGGATCGTCGACAATCAAGATCCGACCGTCGAATGTTTTCGCCCGAATGTTTCGAAGAATTCCCCGATCATACGAACCGCTATCCCACGGTCGCCGAAGTCACCCGGTCCGCCCGGCGGTTGGTGTCCAGACATCCCGAAGCCAGCCGACTTCGCCGGATCGGGAGGTCCCGCGCGGGCCGTCCGATCCTGCTGCTGTCCGTGGGGCACGGATCGCGCCACGTTCTCGTGGTCGCCGGACCACACCCCGACGAGCCGGTCGGCGGCACGACCGCGCTCGTCCTGGCGGAGCAAGTGGCGCGCGGGGAACGGCTGTTCGCGGCGACCGACCCCGCGATCGTCACCTGGGACATCGTCCTGTGCCTCGACCCGGACGGCGCGGCCGTGAGCGAGGCCGGAGCGGAGGGAGCGCCGACCACGGCCGCACCCGCACCCGCACCCGCACCCGCACCCACCCTGCGCGGCTACTACCGCACCACCTACCGCCCGATCGCCGCCGAGCAGCCGGAATGGGCACCGATCGTCTCGCGCCAACTCCCGGAGAGCCGGGCGCTGTTCGAGGTCATCGACGACCTGCGCCCCTTCATCCAGTGCTCCCTGCACAGCACCGATATCGGCGGCAGCTGGGTCCAGTTGACCCGCGACCTCCCCGAACCGGCCGCCCCCTTCCACGCGTCCGCCGCGGAACTCGGCATCCCCTCCGACACGGCACGTACGACGCCCTGTACTGGGACAACCCCAGCCCCGCGGTCCATGTCCTGCCCCCGCCGGACGACACCGCACGCCTGGCGGCCGGTTCGGAGAACATCGGGGCGTCCACCTGGTGCGCACCCCTGCGGTACGGCGGAGTCACCGCGATCGTCGAAGTCCCCATGTGAGCAAGCGACTTGGCCGAGGACCTGTCCCCGTACCCGGACGCCGGACACGCTCTGCGCGACCTGGCCCCGCGCTGGTCCGGGACGGCGGCCGCCAAGTGACCGCCGTACTCGAAAGGGCACGCGCCTTCCTGCCACCGCCCGGGCACGACCCGCTCAGACGCGTGCTGAAGTGCATGGCCGACGGCCTCTACGACATGGTCGCCGAGTCCTGGCAACCGCTGGCCCGCCAGGCCGCCGCCGCGTCGGCCGGCGACGACCCGCGGCGACTGACGACGGCCCAGGTCTCGGCCCTGAACATCGTCGCCCGCCGCCAGCCGATCCGCGCGGCAGGCCTTCTGCTACGGCTCCTGGAGGCATCCGACGACCAGGCCGCCCCGGCGCTGTACCGGGAGTTGGACGAGCTCTTCACCGCGTGGTGCGCGGACGCCGAAGAGGCCCTGCGGGTGCGCTGGGTACCGGTCCACGACCAGGTGGAACACCAGGCACGTACCGTCCTGGCCGGTGCCGAGAGCGCGTTGAAGTCCCTCCGCTGACCACGTGACGGACCCCGACGGACCCAGGGTGACCGTGCTTGGCGGCGCGCTCCTCACCGCCGGGCGAGCAGCGCGTCCACCCCGAACTCGAACCGCTCCTCGAACGACGCCGGCGCGAGATGTCCCGCCACGCGGTGGAGCGCGGGATGGGTCGTCTCGGAGATCGCCCGCGCCAGGATGTCGCCCAACGGCCGGTGATCCACGGCCTGTTCCTCCTGCGTGAGCCCCAGCGCGAAGTAGACGACGGCCCACGAGGTCCACGCTGCCTCGCGGTCGCCCAGGCCGCACGCGAGCAGCGCCTCGACCAGGCTCTCCGCGTAGGACAGGGTCATGGGCTCGGCGGCGTACGTGCCGACCACGAGTGCCGCGCCGTCGCGATGGGACAGCAGGGCTCGGCGGAACCGGCGGGCCAGTTCGCGGGCCCGTTCGGCGGGGACCTCCGGCAGGCCGGTGAGCGGGATCTCGCCGAGTACGGCGTCCGCCATCAGCTCCAGCATCCGGGCCTTGGTCTTCACATGCCACTGCACGGTGTTGATCCGCACGCCGAGCCGGTCGGCGACAGCGCGCGTGGACACCGCGTCCAGGCCCTTCTCGTCCAGGAGGTCCAACCCCGCGCGGATCACCGCGGCCGGATCCAGTCGGTCGCTCTGTTGCTTGTTGGTCACTGACCTAGTTTACTGCACCCGAAGACTCTAGGTCAGCGACCAAGAAATGGGTGATCTCATGGCAGCACAGCGAGTGGCGGCAGAGCGGGTGGCAGCACAGCGGACGGAAACAGCGCAGGTCGTCATCGCCGGAGGCGGCCCCGTCGGCCTCTGGCTGGCCGCCGAACTCCGGCTGAACGACATCTCCGTCACCGTCCTGGAGATCCGCACCGAGATCGACGACCGCTCCAAGGCGCTCACCGTGCACCCGCGCGGCGTCGAGGTGCTGGCCTCCCGCGGTATCCACCAGCGCTTCCTCGACGAGAGCCTGAAGATCTCCACCGGCCACTTCGCCAACCTGTCCAACCGGCTCGACTTCTCCGTCCTGGACACCCCGTTCCCGTACACCCTCTTCATCCCCCAGGCCCGCACCGAGGCGCTCTTCGAGGAGTACGCCCGCGGACTCGGCGCCACCATCCGGCGCGGGCATCGCGTCACGGGCTTCACCGAGGACGCGGACTCGGTGACCGTCCAGGTCGAGGGGCCGGAGGGGCCGTACGCGATCGAGGCCGAGTACATCGCGGGCTGCGACGGCACCCGGAGCACCGTGCGCGAGGCGGCCGGCATCGGCTTCCCCGGCACGGACTCCCGCTACCTCGGCTGGCTCGGCGACGTCCTCTTCGACAACCCGCCCGCGCCCGGCTTCAACCGCTTCACCGAGCGCGGCGGCCTGATGATCGTGCCCCTGCCCGACAATCGGTGGCGCATCGCCGGCACCAGCCCCGACAGCGAGACCACCGAGTGGCCCGGCGACTTCACGATGGACGAACTGCGGCAGAAGGTCGTCGACATCGCCGGCGACGACTTCGGCATGCGCGACCCGTCCTGGCTCTCCCGCTACGGCAACGCCACCCGGCTGGCCACCCACTACCGGCGTGGCCGCGTCGTCCTCGCGGGCGACGCCGCCCACCAGCACTTCCCCACCGGCGGCGTCGGCATGAACGTCGGTTTCCAGGATGCCTTCAACCTCGGCTGGAAGCTGGCCGCGACGATCGACGGCTGGGCCTCGGAGGGCCTGCTGGACAGCTACCACACCGACCGCCACCTGGTCGGCGAGCAGCTGATGGAGCACAGCCGCGCGCAGACCTACCTGTTCCAGGCCTTCGCACCCGAGGGCCTGGCCCTGCGCGACCTGCTGAGCCGGATGATCCCCGAGTCACGGGAGTTCAGCGACGTACTGGCGGGCCGCCTGACCGCCCTGGACGTCGCCTACCCGAGCACCGACCCCGCGGCCCACCCGGTGACCGGCACCCGTGCCCCCGACCTCCCCCTCGTGGACACGGACGGCACCCTGTTCGGCGCGCTGCGGGCGGACTCGTACGTCCTGCTCGACTTCACGCCCGACGGCGCGCTCGCCGACCGCGCCCGGCAGCGGATCACCGTGCACGCCGGGGCACCCAACCGCACGCGGCCCGCGTGGTCGGACGTACGCGCCGCCCTGGTCCGCCCCGACGGACATGTCACGTGGGCGTGGACGGAGGAGGACGACACGAAGCTGGCGGCGCGGGTGGACGCGGCCCTCACCACGGCCCTCGGCCTCTAGGAAGGACCGGACCCATGGATCTCGGACTGAAGGACAGGGTGTACGTCCTCACCGGCGGCACGCGCGGACTGGGCTACGCCGTCGCCCGCGAACTGGTCGCCGACGGCGCCAAGGTGGTCGTCACCGGCCGCGACGAGAAGCGCGCGGCGGAGGCCGCGGCCGAGCTGGGACCGAACGCGGCCGGAGTCGCCGTGGACAACTCCGACCCCCGGGCACCACGTCAACTGATCGCCACCGCAAGGGAGTTGTTCGGCGGCTTCGACGGCGTCCTCGTCAGCGTCGGCGGCCCGCCCGCGGGCGACGTGGCGGCCACCACCGACGAACAGTGGCAGGCGGCGTTCGAGTCGGTGTTCCTGGGCGCGGTACGACTGGCCCGAGCGGCGGCGGGGAGTTGCGGCCCGGCGGCACCATCGGCCTCGTCCTCTCCGGCACGACCCACGAACCGGCCCCGGGCATGGCCATCTCGAACGGCCTGCGCCCCGGCCTGGCCGGCTTCGCGAAGTCCCTTGCGGACGAACTGGGCCCCCGCGGAATCCGCGTCGTAGGCCTCCTCCCGGGCCGCATCGCCACGGCCCGGATGCGCGAGCTGGACGGCCTCTCCCCCGACCCCGACGCCCGGCGGGCCGCCAACGAGTCGGCGATTCCGCTGCGGCGGTACGGGACGCCGGAGGAGTTCGGGCGGGCGGGCGCGTTCGTACTGTCACCGGCGGCGTCGTACGTCACCGGAGTGATGGTGTCGGTGGACGGCGGGGCCCGGCGCGGCTTCTGACGGCGTGCACGCACGGGACGCGGGGGGGCGCTTGTTCGGTTCCCCGCGCCCCGTGGCGTACGCCTGCCCGGTAGGGGGTACGCCCGCGCCGAAGCCGGGCCGGAGGCGGACTCCGCACTCCGGACCGGCCGAAAACCGTCAAACGGTTCTTGCCGAAAAGCAGCCAACGGACCCCGGAATGAGCACAATTGGGATTGTCGGCAGTTCTGCTCACATAAGGGGGAATGAGCGGTGACGCGTGTTGTAGGCATCGACCTCGGGACCACGTACTGCGCGGTGGCGGTGGCGGACCGTTCGGGAAGGCCGTCCATCGTCCGCAACCGGGAAGGCGAGAACATCACCCCGTCCGTGGTGATGTTCCAGGGCGACACCGTCGTCGTCGGTTCCCAGGCGAAGCGGTCCGCGGCCACGGCTCCCGACCACGTGGTGCAGTTCGTCAAGCGCTACATGGGGGACGCCAACCCCGTCTACCACTCGGAGTCCGGTACGCCGTACCGCCCCGAGGAGATCTCCGCCCTGCTGCTCAAACGCCTCAAGGAGGACGCCGAGATGATGCTCGGCGAGCCCGTCGAGCAGGCGGTCATCACCGTGCCCGCGTACTTCGACGACGTCCGGCGCAAGGCGACGCAGGACGCCGGGCGGCTCGCCGGTCTCGAGGTGCTGCGCATCGTCAACGAACCCACCGCGGCCGCGCTCGCCTACGGCCTCGACCAGGCGTCCGAGGACGGCGAGGGCGCCGCGGACATCGGCACCGTGCTCGTCTACGACCTGGGCGGCGGCACCTTCGACGTCACCGTCATGCGGGTCGAGGACGGCGACTACACGGTGATCGCCACCGACGGGGACCGCAACCTCGGCGGCTTCGACTGGGACGGCGCGCTGATGAACTACCTCAACGGCGCCTTCGTGGCCGCGGGCGGTCCGGACCTCACCGAGGACAGCGCGCTACAGGCCGAGTTGCGCGACAAGGCGGAGATCGCGAAGCGGACCCTCTCCAACGCCCCGCAGTCCGTCGTCGTCCTCTCCGCGGGCGGCCGCCACGAGCAGATCCGGGTGACCCGCGAGAAGTTCGAGGAGATCACCGCCGAACTGCTCGACCGCACCCGCATCATCACCGAGGGCGTGCTGGAGGAGGCGGGGCTCGGCTGGTCCGGCATCGACCGGCTGCTGCTGGTCGGCGGCTCCACCCGGATGCCCATGGTGCAGGACCTGATCCAGCGGCTCGCCGGGAGAGAGCCGGAGCGCGGCATCGCCCAGGACGAGGTGGTCGCGCTCGGCGCCGCGCTGATCGGGCTGGACGCGGCGGTGCGTGCCGAGGAGGCGCAGGAGAAGCGGAAGTACGTCGGCAGCGGGGCGACCGTCGACTCCGCCCCCGGTGACGGCCTGGCCCGCCTCACCAAGGGGAAGGTGAAGTCCATCCGCGACGTCACCTCGCAGTCGCTCGGCATGATCGCGACCCGCATAGAGGACCACGACCTCCAGTACAACGCGGTGATCATCCCGCACAACACACCCGTCCCGGCCAAGAAGAGCGACACCTTCCACACCCTCGTCGACCAGCAGAACCGGCTCAGGGTCCAGGTGACGGAGGGGGACGACGAGGACCTGGAGTACGTGAAGACGGCCGGGGAGGGCACCCTCGACATCCCTCGGTACCCCAAGGGCGCGCCGTTCGAGGTGTCGTACTCCTACGACGTGGACGGTGTCATCCACGTCGAGGTGAAGGACGTCACGACGGGCAAGTGGCTCGGCGAGTTCGAGCTCGAACGCCCCGACAACCTGAACGCCGCCGAGCTGGCCGAGCTCGGTGACCGTGTCGCCCGCATCCCGACCCTCTAGGTCCCGACCCTCCAGCGGGAGCCGGCAGCGATGACGACCGAGGACATACCCGACTACTACGCGGAGTTCGGCATCGACCGGTCCGCGTCCGCGGACACGGTGAAGGAGAAGCTCGACCGGTCGTTCCGCACCTGGTCGAGCCGGGCCAGCCGGGCCCCCGACGCCACGAAGCGGCGGGAGGCCGAGGACAAGGTGGCGCTGATCGCCCGGGCACGGAAGGACCTGCTAGACAGCCCCGCCCAGCGCCACGCCTACCACCTCAGGCTGGACCAGGCACGGCAGCGCCCGCGCACACCGGAACCGACACCCGGACCACGGACGCAGCCGCACCCACAGACCCAGCCGCACCTGCAACCCACCCTGGGCGGCCGGGACTGGGTGGGACACGCCCGCAGTCTGATCGACCAGGGCAACACCGAGGGCGCGCTGTACGAACTGCGGCAGGCCGTGCACTACGACGACGGCAACGGCGACGCCTGGCGCCTGCTCGGTGCCGTCCACGCCGCCCAGGGTCGGTGGAACGACGCGTTGCAGGAGTTCCAGCGGGCCCTCGCGCTGCACCCCCGCGACGCGCTCACCCACACCCTGATCGCCCAGGTGCACGAGCAACTCGGCAACCCCACCACCGCCGCCAACTGGCATCTGGCGGCAGCCCGACTCGCGCCCGACGACACCGACATGCGGGTCACCGCCGCCAACAGCCTTTACCAGGCGAAGCGTTACGACGAGGCGCTGAGCAACTACGAGCAGGCCCTGGCGCAGCGGTCCGGCGACCCGGCCGTCCGCGACCAGATCGGCCGGATCTGGTCACTGCGCGCCGAGGGCGCCATGGTCTGGCACCCCGTCAGACAGCGGTACGTCATCGCCTCGGAGAGCAGCGTCTCGATGGTCACGCACTGCGTGGACCAGGCGCTGGCCGTCGGCATCTCGGACCCCGGGCTCACCGCCCGCCTGAACGACTACCGGGTGGAAGCCGACATCGCACCGGCCAAGACCTGGCGCTGGCACAAGAGCATGGCCGTGATCATGGGCATCTGCCTCATGTTGACGTGGGTGTCGACGACGCTGACCGTGCTGGCCGTAGCCGGATTCCTCTTGCTGCCGATCGTGATGGGAGTCAAACCGCGCTGGCAGCACGCCTACAACGACCTGCCCCCGCACCTAAGGCCGCAGACCAGGAGATTCTCATGACCACTCCACCGCACGTACCCCAGCCGGAGGCAACACCCGCCCCTCAGCCGGAGACACCGCCCGTCCCCCAGCCCGAGGCACTGCCCTTCCCCCGGCCGGAGGCACCGCCATTCCCCCAGCCCGTGGAACCGGCCGAACCACCGCCCGGCCCGGTGGCGCAGCCCGCCCCGGCGGCGGCGCAGCCCGACCCGTTCGCCGTCGTGGCCGACGCGGTCGACGGCATGCGCGACGAACTGGCCGCCCTCGGCGACCAGTTCCGCCGCCGGCTGCTCAACGACCGGGAGGTCCGCCGAAGTCTCGACGGACTGCTCGCTGAACTCGACCACGCGCACCAGGCCGCCGAAGGCCGCGTCGTACAGCCACTCCTCTACGACCTCGTCCTCCTCGTCGACCGGATCGAACGGCAGGCCGCACAGGACGACGCCCTCGTCGGCTCCGTCGCGGGGGAGCTGCTCGCCCTCCTGGAGAAGTACGGCATGACCCGCATCCCCGTCACCCGCAGCCCGTTCGACCCCGATACGCAGGAGGCCGTCGGAGCGCTCGCCGCGCTCTCGCCGGAACAGGACGGAGAGGTCGCCGAAGTGGTCCGACACGGCTACCGGATGGACACCCGCATCGTGCGACCGCAACAGGTCCGCGTCTACACCGAGCGGTGAGCGGGGGCTGGACGAGCACCGTCCACGCTCTTGCTCACGGGCGTCGACTCCGCTGAACGGCGAGGCCCGGTGACCGCTGTCGTCGAGGCGGCGGCCGCGGCAACTTGGGACAGGCCGGGCCAACGCCCGCGTACCGCGTACCGCGTGCTCTATCCGCTTCCGTCGCACTGGATCCCCAGGTCGTGCGGGATGTCAGCACCAAGTCCGGTGACCGGCTCGATCTGCGTTGAGGGGGATCTCCAGACGATCAAGCACCCCTCGGTAGGGTCGGTCGACATGGGCAACCACGCCACCCAACGGCAGACCGGCCAGAACTCGATGTCGCGAACCGACGCCGTGTGGGCATGAGCGTCTATGTGTGGATCCTGCCCGCGGTGATCGCCGCCGCCTGGATCCTGTCGTGGTGGGGCCAGCGGTGGATCCGGTGGACTCTGCTGCCCACCGGGGCCGTCGTCTCCGTGCTCTTCGTCGTCACGGGGTTCCACCTGCCGGTGCCGCCATTCAGCCCGGACAGCGGCTGCACCCGCGAACAGGTCCAGTGCATGAATGCGCGTCCGGTCTTCTGGCTGGAGACCGGACTGTTCGGCTTCGTGTGCTGCGTGCTGTTGCTGATCCCGACGATCGTGGCCGAGATCGTCAACCGGGTCGAAACCCGGGCCTCCGCGGACTCACCGGGCCTGCCCTCAAAGGAAGCGTGACCCCAACGCCCCAGGGCCCCGGCGTTTGCCTCGGACGTCCGGTTGATCAGGTGATGGCATAGAGGGAGAGGACGCGGCGGCGTTCGGTGTGGGCTCGACGTCCGGTGGCGGTGTTGACGTACCCGGAGAGCGTGAGCTCGGCGGCGACACGTGGGCCCCCGACGAAAGAGAGCACGGAGATGAGGCCCCGGCGGACAGCGGACTCCACCGCATCCACGTGCTCCCCACGACAGGACCCAGCCGACAACGGCCGCCGCCGGACCGTCAGTTGGAGACTCGGCGTCCCCTCCACACCAGAATCACCTCGCCCACGAGCGCGAGGATCACCAGCACCGCACAGCATCCGAAACCGAGCAGCCCGGCCGCGACCACGTAGAGCGAACCCGGGTCCGTGCACGCCCAACTGGACGAGCAGTTGACGGTCCCCGGGTCCGCCGGCGGCCCCATCGCGAGCCAGCCGATGACGACGCAGAGCACGGAGACGACGGCCGCGGCGGACAGCAGGACCCACCGGATCCGCCGGGCGCCCCACCACGACAGGATCCATCCCACGACGATCACCGCCGGCAGGACGAACACGTAACCGGGGACTATGCCCACTGTGAATCGCTCCGCGACATCGAGGTGAGGCCGGTCTGCCGCTGGGTGATGTGGTTGCCCATGTCGATCAACCCTACGGTGGGGTGCTTGCCGGCCGGCAGGTCACCCGTCGGCTTCCGCGTCCTCAACCCCCAGGCCGAGGTCGAGCCGGGCGATGCTGTACGTCGTCTCGGCCATAACCCGATTGCGTCAAACGAGTAGGAAAAGTGCCACGGCCCAGATCTGCGCAGGACCCCAGAGCCCTGAAAAAGGCGTGGGTGGAGTTCCCGTCGCCCCCGTCGCATCGAGCAGCGCAACGTCCGCACGGGAAAAACCAAGGGCCCGACTCCGAAGACCCGGACCCTCTCTGACCTGCACAGCTGCCAGACCATCGACGTTCGAGTGATCGCATCCAGCGCCGATCCAGCACCGTGGGACTGGTCCAGCACGTCCAGCCGCGCCGGCGCGGTGCGAAGAAGTCTCCGGCAGGTCGGCCGACGGGCACGGCCGGTCGGCACACCTCCGGTGGCGTGGAGGACACCGATCAGGGGGATCAACCCCGGCTGCGGCCTCATCTCGTGCTCTTCGGTCCCGGCAACCCTGACCATGCGGAGTCGCCCCCCGGTGCCCATCGAAGCAAACATCCAAGAACCACCATCTCAGGACGGAGCGCTCATCTCGGCATCCGAAAACGCGTCAGTCCTGGGAGCGGGGAGCGGAACCGTGCCGTTGAGGATCGCGTCCAGGGCCTGGCGAACCTCGCGGCCCGGCCCGACCGCGAGTCCCTCCCCCAACCGACGGGCAAGGCTCGCGTACACCGCGTAAGCGTCATGGGTTCGGCCCTCGCCGTGCAACGCCGACATCAGAAGGGCGACTCCGCGCTCCCGGAGCGGATGCTCCCCGACGTGCCGCAGAAGGCGCGGAATCACCCCGCTGCCGCGACCGGTCGCGATCGACAGGGCGAAGTATTCCTCGGCCGCGATCGCCTGCTGCTCCTCCAGCGCCGCCGTGTGCGAGGCGAGACTCGGTACATCGAGCCCGTCGTACACGCCGCCACGCCACAGCGCCAGCGCGCGCTCGTACAGGCCGAGGCTGGACTCGACCCGCCCGAGCGCCTTCGCCGACTCCGCCTCGACATGGAGCCGGGAGAACACGACGTGGTCGATCCGTTCGGCGTCGATGCCGAACACGCACCCGTCCCGGACCCGGTCGAGACACATGTCGGAGGCGCCCGATGCCGTGATCGCCCGCCGAATGGAGCCAAGGCAGTTCATCACCTGCTCGCGTGCCGTCCGCGGCGGGCCGGTATCCCACATCGCGTCGATGAGCGCATTCGTGGAAATAAATGCGTTGGGTCGCGTCATCAAGGCGGAAAGAATGATCCATTCACGCCTGCGATTAACGCCGATGCTGGACCGGAGGGGCTCGGCATACGGTTGCCCGAGAATCCCGAAGTCGGGCATCGACCATCCCTTCCAATAAAAGACGGAGGCAAGGAGATTCGCACAAAACCAACAGGAAGCCGCTGCCATACGTTTGAAAGTGTAGGCGCCGCAGACTCCTTTGTTGCGCCTGAGCACGACTCTTTATGGCTCTTTGGGGCCGCCTTGGGGGACCGCATGTACATCCGCTCCCTGCGGCCCGGCGATGACCTGGTGATGGAGCGGTGATGGGGAGGCGATGGAGCGACCTGACATCTTCTTGGCCATCCGGCTCGCTGGAACCAAGAAGGGCCACCCTGTGGATCAAATGGTTCTCAAAGCCCAGCAATGGGTCAATGCAACATACACAGGAATATCCGGTTACAACCCGTGCACCGAGAACGGAATGACCGGCTGGGAGACGATCTACTGCCTCACCCGGGCACTCCAGCACGAACTCGGCATCACCACACTGTCCGACAACTTCGGGCCGACGACATGGGCGGATCTCAACGCGTACGGCCCGGTCGGGCGGGATTCCGCCAACATAAACATGCGGACCATCGCAGAGGCGGCCCTCTACTGCAAGGGCTACAGCGGCGGCGACATCGACGGCGGCTTCAACGTGGACACCGGCAGCGGCCTGACCGCGCTGGTCGCGGACATGGGTCTGCAGGTTCCGCCCGCCGACTCCCAAATCTACGACGTGGACCCGAAGGTCTTCAAAGCACTGCTGACCATGGACGCGTACGTGATAACGGCCGGCGGCTCCGACACGATCCGGACCTGCCAGCAGTGGCTCAACGACGCGTACTACCAGAAGGGCCAGTTCTTCATCGGACCGTGCGACGGGCACTTCTCCCGCAATGTCCAGCAGGCCCTGGTACTGGGCATCCAGTACCAGATGGGCCTGACGGACAGTCAGGTGACGGGTGCCATCGGACCGACCACCGAAGGGGCGCTCAAGACGGTCTCCTATGTGTCCAGCGGCTCACAGGACTCGGGGTCGGCCGGCTGGGTCCGGTTGTTCCAGTGTGCCCTCACGTTCAACAACTTCGACGCGCACTGGGGGGACGGCGGCGGCACGTTCGGTTCCGACCTGGCCTACACGGTGATGCGTTTCCAGCAGTTCTGCTCGCTGGACGCCAACGGCGCCGCCGACTACGAGACATGGATGTCGCTGCTGGTGTCGACCGGGGACCCGGACCGCAAGGGCACCGCGTTCGACTGCATGTATCCGCTGAACGCGACGACGGTCCAGACGGTGAAGGACAACGGGTACTCGATAGTCGGCCGCTACCTCATCGGCGGCACGAGCAAGGTGCTGACCAACTCCGAGATCGCGCTCATCTTCGACAACGGCCTGTCCCTCTTCCCGATCTATCAGGACGAGGGCAACGTGATCACCGACTTCGGCCCCGAACTGGGGGTCGCGGCCGGAAACGACGCGGCTGGAGCCGCGATGGACTTCGGTATCCCCTACGGCACGGTCATCTACTTCTCGGTCGACTTCGACGCGACCGACGCGGACATCACCAGCGTGATCATCCCGCACTTCCAGGGCATCAACGACGGGGTGGGCGCGTACGGCAGCCTGTACGCGATCGGTGTGTACGGGTGCCGGAACACCTGTATCCGGCTGGCGGCCGAAGGCCTCACCACCCGGAGCTTCGTCAGCGGCATGTCGACCGGCTACAGCGGCAATCTCGGCTACCCGCTCCCGGACAACTGGGCCTTCGACCAGATCAAGGACTTCACGCTGGCACCCGGCACCAGCGGCGCGGTGGAGATCGACAACGACATCGTCTCGGGCCGGGATCTGGGCGTCGACAGCGTGACCCGGCCGCGCGATCCCAACGACGGCTTCTACACCTATCTGATCTGGCTCGAAGCCAGGGCCGGCCAGTGGATCGATCAGGGGCACACCTCCCGGTCCGCGTCCGAACTGGTCGCGCAGTACCTCCGGGCACGCGACGGGCTCTACAAGTTCACGGGCGCCGACACCACCTTCGGCTCGCTCGACCAGGACTTCGTCGACTTCGTGAACGCCTATCCCGACGAGCCGTTCGCGAGCCCGCTGCGCGACCCCGACCTGCTGTGGGATTCCGACGTCGCCCACTTCGGCGCGTCGTACGGCGCCGTCATCACCACCGGTCTCGATGACGACCTCACATCGGCCAACCTGGCGGACTTCGGGACCTGGGGCGGCGATCTCGTCAGTGTGCTGGGGCAGTTCCACCAGAGCGGGCTGTCCGCCGACCAGGCATACGACTACGCCGCCGGCCTGATCGGCGCCAAAGGTGAGGGCACCTACTTCTCGCTTGCCGATGTCCTCGCCGACATCGACGCGTGGATCCTGGGCCACGGCGCCTTGCAGGACTCAAGCCAGACGCTGTCCGCGGCGTTCAAGGCGAACTACGCGTCGTCGGCCGCTTCCGTCGCACGACGCAAGGCGTTCTACGCGCTCCGGTTCGGCAGTTCGTCCGACACCTTGGGAACGGCGGCCGTGAACGCGATGGTCCGCGGCACCGACGAGATGGCCGTCATCCGCGGAGCCTTCTGGTACGACCAGTTCGGATCGGTGACCTGCCCCTCTCCTGAATTCATGTCCGCCGACGCGATCGGTGGTGTGGCGACGGCATTCCGCGACGCCATCCTCCAGTACTGCTCATGACGAATCGAGGACGTGACATGAACGATCCGAAGGTCACCCGTCGACAGGTCCTGGCCCTTGGAGGTCTGACACTGGGCGTCGCCACCATCACCGTCGCCGGTCTGGGCGGACCGGCGTGGGCCGATTCCGCGGCCTCGGACGTAGTGCTGGTGCCGGTCGGCGCGAGCCCGGTCGCGGTCCTTCCCGGCGTCGGTGTCCAACCGGCGGCGTTCCCCAGACAGTTGGCCGTACAGGTCCAGCACGCGGGGACGAATCTTCCGGCCGGGACCGAAGTGACCGTCACCTACGACCCTCGGCTCTACTCCCCGCTGCCCGCCGCGGTGGCCACCGTCGACGACCGCCGGCTGCGCACGACGAGCACGATCACCACCGACCCCAGGACGACACTGGCGACCTGCACGGTCACCCTGGCCGAAACCGTCGCCGCGGGCAGTGATCCGGTGGTTGTCGTGGGAACCGCCTACCCCGTGCTCTATCCGCGCGATCTCGTCGTCGGGCCCGCGGACTCGACCGCCGCCGTGAGCCGGAAGAACGCGAAGGCGAGCGGTCGGCAGAGCCTCCAGCCGCACCGGCCGAGCACGTTCGGCGGCGTCGCCACACCATGGGGCCTTGAGGTCAGCGGTGTCTGGGGCCGCCACGAGTGGGGGAACGGAAAGCGGTGGTACTACTATCCGGTGCAGGTTACGGTGCAAAGCGTCGGACCGGGCCCCGCCCCCGCGACCGCGTCCTTCTCCGTGGCGCTGGATCCCCAGATCGTGAGCGACGTCAAAGTCGCCGACGCCCGGCTCAATCACACAGCGCACGACGCCGGTGTACGACTCCTTTCGCGTACCCGGACCAGGTCGCTGTTCGAAACCAAGTGGAGCACAACGGTGAAGCTCAAGTCCGGTGACCGGCTCGATCTGAGCCTGGAGGTGACGACACGGAAGCCGGCGGGCGATCTGCCGACCATCAAGCACCCCTTGATAGGGCTGATCGACACGGGCAACCACGTCACCCAACGGCAGACCGGCCGGAACTCGATGTCACGGACCGATGCCGTGTGGCAATAGTCAGTGGATACGTGTGGATCCTGCCGACGATGACCATCGTCGGCTGGATTCTGTCGTGGTGGGGAACTCGGCGGATCCGGTGGTGCCTGCTGTCCGCCGCGACCGTCATATCGGTGGCCTGCCTCCTCATCGGGTACCACGAGAAGGGACCGCAGATCAGCCCCGGAACCGTCGGCTGCTCACCGGCCCTGGAGTGCATGGACTGGCGTGGGATCTACTGGCTGGAGGCCGGACTGATCGGCTTCGTATGCTGCCTGGCGCTGCTGATCGTGACCACCGTGGCCGAAATAGCGCTCTGGTTCGATCGTCGAGGGACGGCCTCCGCGGAATCACCCGGCTGACGTGACCGAGGCACGGTGCCACCGCGCCGACCGCGACGGCACGGCGGAGGTGCTCTCGTCTCCGTCCAGCAAAGGGCCGGGCTCGACAGAGCCCGGCCCTTTCCGAAGCGCACGCTTGACCCAATGGCTCACATGCAGAGAACGAACGATCACACGTTGAACCTGAACTCCACCACATCCCCGTCCTGCATCACATAGTCCTTGCCCTCCATACGGGCCTTCCCCTTGGCCCGGGCCTCCGCCACCGACCCCGTCTCCACCAGGTCGGCGAAGGAGATGACCTCCGCCTTGATGAAGCCCTTCTGGAAGTCGGTGTGGATGACGCCGGCGGCCTCGGGGGCGGTGGCGCCCTTCTTGATGGTCCAGGCGCGGGATTCCTTGGGACCTGCCGTGAGGTAGGTCTGGAGGCCCAGGGTGTCGAAGCCGACGCGGGCCAGGGTCGTCATGCCGGGCTCCTCGACGCCGACCGACTCCAGGAGCTCCATCGCCTCCTCCTCGTCGAGCTCGGCGAGGTCCGCCTCCAGCTTGGCGTTGAGGAAGATCGCCTCGGCGGGGGCGACCAGGGCGCGCTGTTCGGTCTTGAAGTCCTCGTCCACCAGCTCGTCCTCGTCGACGTTGAAGACGTAGAGGAAGGGCTTGGTCGTCAGCAGGTGCAGGTCGTGGAGGAGTTCCTCGTTGCCGGAGCCCTGGACGATGCCCTGCGAGAAGAGGGTGTCGCCCTTCTCCAGGATCTCCTGCGCCGCCTCGACCGCCGCGACCTTCGGGCCGATGTCCTTCTTGATGCGCGACTCCCGCTGGAGGCGCGGCAGGACCTTCTCGATGGTCTGGAGGTCGGCGAGGATCAGCTCGGTGTTGATCGTCTCGATGTCGTCCTTGGGCGAGACCTTGCCGTCGACGTGGACGACGTTCTCGTCCTTGAAGGCGCGGATGACCTGGCAGATCGCGTCGGACTCACGGATGTTCGCGAGGAACTTGTTGCCCAGCCCCTCGCCCTCCGACGCGCCCTTCACGATGCCCGCGATGTCGACGAAGTCGACCGTCGCCGGGAGGATCTTCTGCGAGGAGAAGATCTCGGCCAGTTTCGTCAGGCGCGCGTCGGGGACGCCGACCACGCCGACGTTCGGCTCGATCGTGGCGAACGGGTAGTTGGCCGCCAGCACGTCGTTCTTGGTCAGGGCGTTGAACAGGGTCGACTTGCCGACATTCGGCAGACCGACGATTCCGATCGTGAGCGACACGTTGCGACTTCCCGTACGTGAGTGGCGTGAGAGCAGTGGAGGGGACCGGCTGGGGCCGCGGAGACTGGCGCCCGGGGGCCGATCCACCAGTCTACGGCGTGAGCCGCGCCCTCCCGGCTCCGCGTCGAACACGTGGCCAAGCTCTGCCCATCGGCGTGTCTGAGGACCTATTCGGCACATAAACCGACCTAAGTTGGTCCAGTGGAGCAACACAGGACACGACCCCCACAGCCCGGCGCAAGACGCGGGGCCCCGCCTCTGCCCCCGCAGGCGGGCCGGGGCCCGAACGGCGGCCCGGCCCGCACGACCCGCCCGGGCCCGCAGGCACGCGGCACCGCACAGCGCCGTCCGGCGGGCGTACGACGCCCGAGCCCCGCGGCGGCCCAGACCGTACGTCAGCTGCCGAACCCCCGGCTCACCGGGCTCGGCGGCGGGCTGTTCTGCGCGGCCGTGATGTTCGTGCTCGGGTGCATCGACCAGTTCCTGTTCGGGGCGTCGCTGACCGTCTACGGGGTGCTGTTCCTGCCGGTGTGCGTGCTCACTGCGGTCTGGATCCGGCGCGGCGACCTGCTGACCGCGCCGGTCGTCGTCCCGATCGCCTTCGCCGTCGGCCTCTTCCCGGTGGCCGACGGCAGCGGCGGCCTCACCAACCGCCTGGTGGGCGTCTTCACCGCCCTCGCCACACAGGCCGGCTGGCTGTACGGCGGAACACTCGTCGCCGGGCTCATCGCGACCGTCCGCAGGGTTCGGCTGCTGAAGCGCCGCCGACAGACGTGACTCCCCGGCCCCGACTCGGTTTCGAGTGCGGGTCCGGAGGCTGATCCGCGGCGGAACTTACCACGTCGCCCGAGCCGTCCGGACCCGTACGAGCCCCCGTCACCCGCTCCACCGGAGCACACAACCGACAACCAGCCCCAGCCGTCGCCGGCGCCCCTAGAAACCCCTAGTCATCCCCCGCCGCGTGCATCGCCGCCCCCACGATCCCCGCGTTGTTCTGCAGCTGTGCCGGGACGATCTCGGCCTTGATGTCCTCGATGAAGTGCAGGAACTTGTCGGCCTTGCGGCTGACTCCGCCGCCGATGATGAACAGCTCGGGTGAGAACAGCATCTCGACGTGGGCGAGGTACTTCTGGACGCGGTGGGCCCAGTGTTCCCAGGTCAGCTCGCCGTCCTCCTTGGCCTTGCTGGAGGCCTTCTTCTCGGCGTCGTGGCCGTTCAGTTCGAGGTGGCCCAGCTCCGTGTTCGGGACGAGGACGCCGTTGACGAAGAGGGCGCTGCCGATGCCCGTGCCGAAGGTCAGCAGGATCACCGTGCCCTTGCGGCCCTGGCCGGCGCCGAAGTGCATCTCGGCGACGCCCGCCGCGTCCGCGTCGTTGACGACGGTCACCGGGAGGCCGCCCAGCCTGTCGCTGAACAGCGCGCCCGCGTCCGTGTCGATCCAGCTCTTGTCGACGTTCGCCGCCGTACGGATCGTGGCCCCGCCGGTGACCACACCTGGGAACGTGAGCCCGACCGGTCCCGTCCAGCCGAAGTGGTCGACGACTTCCTTCACGCCGTCGGCCACCCCGTCCGGTGTCGCCGGGTGCGGGGTCAGCACCTTGCACCGCTCTTGGGTCAATTCGCCCTTGTCCAGGTCCACAGGGGCGCCCTTGATCCCGGATCCACCGATGTCCACGCCGAAGATCTGCATGGATCCACGCTACGACGAACGACTGACAGTCACTGCCCGGAGGGTGCCGTACGGTCCGAACCGGTGCGCTCGGCGACCAGTGCGGCCGCCTCTTCGCGCAGGTCACGGCGGAGTTCCTTGGGCAGCGAGAACGTGATGGACTCTTCGGCCGCCTTGACCAGCTCGACGTCCTCGAAGCCGCGCCCGGACAGCCACTCCAACACCTGTTCGACCAGGATCTCCGGTACGGAGGCGCCCGAGGTCACGCCGACCGTGGTCACGCCCTCCAGCCAGGCCTCCTCGATCTCGTCGGCGAAGTCCACCAGGTAGGCGGCGCGGGCGCCGGCCAGCTTGGCGACCTCGACGAGCCGTACGGAGTTGGAGGAGTTCTTCGAGCCGACCACGATCACCAGGTCGGCCTCCTCGCCCATCTGCTTCACGGCGAGCTGACGGTTCTGCGTGGCGTAGCAGATGTCGTCGCTGGGCGGGGAGATGAGCTGCGGGAACTTCTCCTTCAGGGCGTCGACCGTCTCCATGGTCTCGTCCACGGAGAGGGTCGTCTGGGAGAGCCAGACCACCCTGGACGGGTCGCGCACCTCGACCTTGGAGACGTCGGACGGACCGTCGACCAGGGTGATGTGGTCGGGGGCCTCTCCGGAGGTGCCGATGACCTCCTCGTGGCCCTCGTGGCCGATCAGCAGGATGTCGAAGTCGTCGTTGGCGAAACGGACGGCTTCCTTGTGGACCTTGGTCACCAGGGGGCAGGTCGCGTCGATCGTGGCGAGCCGGCCCTGCTTGGCCTCGTCGTGGACGACGGGCGCGACGCCGTGCGCGGAGAACATCACGATGTTCCCCTCGGGGACCTCCTCGGTCCGCTCGACGAAGATCGCGCCCTTCTTCTCCAGGGTCTGGACGACGTACTTGTTGTGCACGATCTCGTGCCGGACATAGATCGGAGCCCCGTACTGCTCAAGGGCTTTCTCGACGGCGATCACGGCGCGGTCCACGCCCGCGCAGTAGCCCCGGGGGGCGGCGAGCAGGACACGGCGGCCAGACGAAGCAGTCATGCGTCCCATCGTAAGGCCGCGCTCGACGGGTCAAAGATCGCCTCCTTGGGGAGACTGGCGTGGGGAGACTCGCGGTGGAGTGGGAGGGGTGGGGGCCGGGCACGACGTACGGGAGACGCGAGATGGCGGACACGGGCACGGACACGACGACCACGGCCGGCGACGGGCCCCAGCTGCGGCGCAGCCTCGGGTTCCGTGATCTCGTCGTCTACGGGCTGCTGTTCATCGCCCCCATGGCGCCGGTCGGCGTGTTCGGCACCCTGGACGCCAAGTCGCACGGCGCCGTCGCGCTGGTCTACATCGTGGCCACGGTCGCGATGGCGTTCACCGCGTTCAGCTACGCGCAGATGGTGCGGGTCGTCCCCCAGGCGGGCTCGGTGTTCGCCTACGCGCGCGTGGGGCTCGGCAAGGAGGCCGGGTTCATCGCCGGCTGGATGGCGATGCTCGACTACGTCCTGATCCCCGCCGTCGCGTACCTCTTCTCCGGGATCGCCATGAACGCGCTGGTCCCGGACGTCTCCCGGTGGGTGTGGACCGCGCTGGCCGTCGTCATCACCACCTGCCTCAACCTCTGGGGTGTCCGCGCGGCGGCCCGCGTCGGCTTCCTGGTCCTCGCGATGGAGATCGTCGTCCTCGTCATCTTCATCGTGTCGGCGATCGTCGTCCTCGCGCGCGACGGCGCCGAACGGGGCTGGCTGTCACCGCTCTCCGGGGACGGCACGCAGGGCGCGTTCGCGCTGTCGGCGGTGATCGGCGCGGTCTCGGTCGCCGTCCTGTCCTACCTGGGCTTCGACGCGGTCGCCACCTTCGCGGAGGAGGTGACCGGCGGCTCCGAGAAGGTCGCCAGGGCGCTGCTGTTCTGCCTCGCCCTGGCCGGTGTGCTCTTCATCGCCCAGTCGTACCTGGTCGCCCTCCTGGAGCCGACGACATCCGCACAACTCGCCGCCGACGCGGGGAAACAGGGATCGGCGTTCTACGACGCGGTCGACGTCTCGGTCGGCAGCTGGCTGCACAACCTGGTCGCCGTCAGCAAGGCGATCGGCGCGGCGTTCGCGGCCCTGGCCGGGCAGGCCGCGGCGGGCCGTCTGGTGTTCGCGATGGCCCGCGACCGGCGCCTCCCCCGCGCCCTGTCGAAGACCGACGACGGAGTACCGCGCGTCGCACTGCTCTCGGCAGCCGTCGTCACCCTGATCGCCGCGGTCTGGGCGGCCCGCCGCGACGACGGCCTCGACCACCTGGTCTCGGTCGTCGACATCGGCGCCCTGACCGCGTTCACGCTGCTGCACGCGAGCGTGGTGGGCTGGTTCGCGGTACGGCGGCAGGGTGGCCCGGTGGTGTGGTGGCGGCACGTGCTGGTGCCGGTGCTGGGGGCGGCGATCACCATCGCCGTGATCGTGGAGGCGTCCGGAACCGCGCAGGTGGTGGGCGCGATCTGGCTGGCGGTGGGGTTGGTGGTGCTGGCGGTGCAGTCGCGCGCGGCGATCCGGCAGTAGTTACCGGGCGCGGCTGGGGGCGTGCGTCTCCTGGGGCTCCGCCCCATGTCCCGCCCCGCCCCGCACCTCGACCCCGTTGTCACAGGTGGCCGATACCCTCGGGCGCATGGCTCTCAACAACGCTCCGGACGCGCCGCTCCCCGTCGGTGAGGTCTCCCGGCTGATCGGCGGGTGGATCGATCGGCTCGGTGCGGTGTGGGTCGAGGGGCAGATCACCCAGTTGTCGCGGCGGCCAGGTGCCGGTGTCGTGTTTCTGACATTGCGTGACCCGTCGTACGACATCTCGGTGAGCGTGACCTGCTTCCGGCAGGTGTTCGACGAGGTCGCCGATGTCGTCAGCGAAGGCGCGCGGGTGGTCGTCCTCGCGAAGCCGGAGTGGTATGCGCCGCGGGGGCAGTTGTCGTTGCGGGCCACCGAGATAAGGCCGGTCGGGGTCGGTGAACTCCTCGCGCGGCTTGAGCAGTTGAAGAAGTCGCTGGCCGCGGAGGGGCTGTTCGCGGCCGATCGGAAGAAGCCGTTGCCGTTCCTGCCGCAGCTGATCGGGCTGGTCTGCGGGCGGGCCTCGGCGGCCGAGCGGGACGTCCTGGAGAACGCGCGGCACCGCTGGCCCGCCGTCCGTTTCGAGGTGCGCAACGTGCCCGTGCAGGGCGTGCACGCCGTGCCGCAAGTCGTGCAGGCCGTCAAGGCGTTGGACGCGCTCGACGGTGTGGACGTGATCATCGTGGCGCGGGGCGGCGGCAGCGTGGAGGACCTGCTGCCGTTCTCCGACGAGCAGCTCGTACGGGCCGTGTCGGCCTGTCGTACGCCCGTGGTGTCCGCGATCGGGCACGAGCCCGACAACCCCCTCCTGGACTACGTCGCCGACCTGCGCGCCTCCACCCCCACCGACGCCGCGAAGAAGGTCGTACCGGACGTCGGCGAGGAGTACGAGCGCGTACGGCAGCTGCGCGACCGGGCGCGGCGGTGTGTCGTCGCGTTCGTGGACCGGGAGGAGCGCGGGCTGGCGCAGGCGTTGTCGCGGCCGTCGATACAGGATCCGCACCGGATGATCGACGAACGCGCGGACCATGTCGCCGCCCTCCTCGACCGCGGCCGACGCACCCTCGGCCACCTCCTGGACCGCGCCGACTCGGAGCTGACCCACACGCACGCGCGCGTGGTGGCCCTCTCCCCCGCGGCCACCCTGAAGCGGGGGTACGCGGTGTTGCAGCGGGCCGACGGGCATGTCGTCCGGGACCCGGACGAGGTGAGCGCGGACGAAACGCTCCGCGCGCGGGTCGCCGAGGGCGAGTTCACGGTTCGGGTCGAGGCGTAGTTCCTGTTGATGCATAGGGTGGGCGAATGACCAGCAAGGTGACGGAAGAGTCGCTCGGATACGAGCAGGCACGCGACGAGCTGATCGAGGTCGTACGGCGGCTGGAGGCGGGCGGCACGACCCTGGAGGAGTCGCTCGCACTCTGGGAGCGCGGCGAGGAACTGGCCAAGGTGTGCCGCCGCTGGCTGGACGGCGCCCGGGCCCGGCTGGACGCGGCACTGGCGGAGGAAGAGCAAGAGGGCTCGGCCGCGGGGGCGGCCGGCGACGGCGAGTAGCGGGAGCGGGCGGCTGACGCGGCTGGCGGCTGACGGGTGGCGGATCGCAAGTAGCGACTAGTTGGCGGCCAGCAGCAAGCCACAGCAGCCACCAGTTGGCAGCACCAGCGGACACCTGGCAAGGAGCCCCCACGGCGATTCCCTGTGATGCGGATCACCATACTCCAGTTTTGGTTGAACGTTGAACCTCTCATCGCGTACGGTCGGTCTCGTCAGCCTATCCGGACCATGGTCCGGTTCCGGTTTCCGGCTATCCGAGGAAGTTCTCGTATGTCTCTCGTTCTTGACCCCGCCGCCCAGGACCTGCTGTTCCGCGAGGCCCGCACCGCGAACACGTTCACCGACGAGCCGGTGACGGACGAGCAGGTGCAGGCGATCTACGACCTGGTCAAGTACGGCCCGACCTCCATGAACCAGTCGCCGCTGCGCATCACCCTGGTCCGCTCCCCCGAGGCCCGCGAGCGTCTCGTGCGGCACCTCTCCGAAGGCAACCAGAAGAAGACCGCCGCCGCCCCGCTGGTCGCGATCCTCTCCGCGGACAACGAGTTCCACGAGGAACTGCCGAACCTGTTCCCGCACTTCCCGCAGGCCAAGGACGCCGTCTTCGGCGAGCGTTCGGTCCGCGAGGGCAACGCCGCGCTGAACGCCGCCCTCCAGGCCGCGTACTTCATCATCGGCATCCGCGCCGCCGGCCTCGCCGCCGGCCCGATGACCGGTCTCGACTTCGCGGGCGTCCAGAAGGAGTTCCTGGACGGCGACCACACCCCGTTCGTCGTCATCAACATCGGCAAGCCGGGCGAGGACGCCTGGTTCCCGCGCTCCCCGCGTCTGGAGTACGACGAGGTCGTCACGACCGTCTGAGCACCGAGCGGCAGCGGCAGAAGACATGACGAAGGCCCCCGGCACCGCGCCGGGGGCCTTCGCCGCAACCGTCCGTCCACCGCCTCAGCCGTCCGTCTACTTCGTCTGAAGCGCCTTCGCCATCTCCGTCAGCTGCGCGAACGACCCCGTGCCCGCCACGACCGTCGTCGACCCCTTGTCCGCGAGCACGAGGGCGTCGTAGCGGCCGCCGGTGTATCGGGTCCAGGTGCGGCCGTCGATGTCCTGGGTCGTCTTCGTCGCGGTGCCGCCCTGGCTGGCGGTGTCGACGAAGTCGGCGGGCTTCTGAGTCGACTGCTCTATCTGCACGTACTGTCCGCCAGGGGCACTGAACCCGAGGTGCCAGGCGTTGAACGCGGCGCCGTCGTAGCTGACCGAGGTCGCCTTCCAGGTCTTGGACAGGCCCTCCGGGGCCGCCACCGGGTACGGCGCCGCACGGCGTGCCGTGAGCAGCTCCACGCGGTAGTCGACCCGCTTGATGTCGGGAGCGTGGTCGCTGTGCGGGATGAAGATGTAGACGATCGCCGCCGCGATCCCGATCAGGCCCAGGGAGAGGATCATGTCCCGGACCGTCTTCTGCTTACCGTTCGAACCTGCCACGTCCCTATCGTCGCAGGTGCCCTGGTCCGCTCATCCGTGGGCCCCCCTGCTCATTTTGTCTGCCTGGCGATAGAGTCGGGGCCATACCCTCATCCGGCCGTCGTCGTATCAGAAAGGTGCGCTCCGATGACCGAGCATCATCATCTGCCGTCCGAACTCGAAGTCCCCTCCGAGGCCCCCGACCGCAACCTCGCCCTGGAACTCGTCCGGGTGACCGAAGCCGCCGCGATGGCCGCGGGCCGCTGGGTCGGGCGCGGTGACAAGAACGGCGCCGACGGTGCCGCCGTGCGTGCCATGCGGACCCTCGTCTCCACCGTCTCGATGAACGGCGTCGTCGTCATCGGTGAGGGCGAGAAGGACGAGGCGCCGATGCTCTTCAACGGCGAGCGCGTCGGTGACGGGACCGGGCCGGAGTGCGACATCGCCGTCGACCCGATCGACGGGACCACGCTCAACGCCAAGGGCATGCCGAACGCGATCGCCGTGCTGGCCGCCGCGGACCGGGGTTCGATGTTCGACCCGTCCGCGGTCTTCTACATGGACAAGCTCGTCGCCGGGCCCGAGGCGGCCGAGTTCGTCGACATCGAGGCCCCGATCTCGGTCAACGTGCGCCGGGTCGCCAAGGCCAAGCGGGTCACGCCCGAGGACGTCACCGTCGTCGTCCTGGACCGGCCGCGGCACGACGGCATCATCAAGGAGATCCGGGAGACCGGTGCGCGGATCAAGCTGATCTCCGACGGCGATGTCGCGGGCTCGATCCTGGCGCTGCGCGAGGGCACCGGCGTAGACCTGCTGCTCGGCATCGGTGGCACGCCCGAGGGCATCATCTCCGCCTGTGCCGTGAAGTGCCTCGGGGGCGTGATCCAGGGCAAGTTGTGGCCGAAGGACGACGCCGAGCGGCAGCGGGCGCTGGACGCCGGGCACGACCTGGACCGCGTGCTCACCACCGACGACCTGGTGTCCGGCGAGAACGTGTTCTTCGTCGCGACCGGGATCACCGACGGCGAGCTGCTGCGGGGTGTTCGCTATCGCGCGGAGACCGCGACCACCGACTCCATCGTGATGCGGTCGAAGTCCGGGACCGTCAGGCGAATCGATTCGGAACACCGGCTGAGCAAGCTGCGGGCGTACAGCGCGATCGACTTCGACCGGGCCAAGTAACCACCACGCAGGCACGAAAGAAGCCACGACCGCACGGTCGTATGTGAAAGAGGCGCCCCCGGTGCGGTGGGGGCGCCTCTTCTGCGTCGGTCAGCCTGCCGCCGCTATACGGCCCGCGGCACGGGCCTTCTGGAGTTCCAGATCGCGGCGGCGGCGCCTGGCCAGGACCACGCGGCGTTCGGCGGCGGTGAGGCCGCCCCAGACGCCGTACGGCTCGGGTTGCAGGAGCGCGTGCTCTCGGCACTCGACCATGACCGGACAGCGGGCGCAGACGCGCTTGGCGGCGTCCTCGCGGGAGAGTCGGGCGGCGGTGGGTTCCTTGGAGGGTGCGAAGAACAGGCCTGCCTCGTCGCGCCGGCACACCGCTTCGGTGTGCCATGGAGCGTCTTGGTCCCTGTCTCGCGCAGGCACCCGCTGAGCCGGAACAGCAGCTACCTGCAGGGACGAATGCGGCGGTTGCAGCACGGTCTACTCCTGACGACGGCTTCGCGAGCGAGAGACGATGCAGCAAGGCCTACCCGCTGTGCGCGCGCCTATGCACTGAGTTCCGAACCGCTGGTTTTAGGGCGCTTCTGCGCGATGTCAGGGGCGGACGGGCGTGGACCGATCAGCTCCACATGTGTCCCGATTCACAACCGTCAACGGTCCAGGTGTTTGCGCAAACCCTTGTCGACCTTTCGCTGAACCCGATCGAGAATGTCCGCAACGAGCTTGCCCCGCTTGGGTTTTGCCTCGATGTTTCCGAGTACGGCCCACCCGTCGACGTAGATCACGGGCGCGTCCGGCTCGACCGAATCCAGCGTGTCCACCTCGAAGTTGCCGAGGACGCCGCCGCCGGTGCCGCGCAGCGACACGTTCTCCGGGACGCGGATCTCGACGTTGCCGAAGACCGAGATCGCCTTGATGACGACCTGCTGGTACTCGAAGATCGCCTCGCTGAGGTCGATCTCGACACTGCCGAACACGGCGTACGCGTGCATACGGCGGCCCGCGCGCCAGCGGCCCTTGCGCATCGCGGCGCTGAACACCGCCACCACGTGCTGGTCGGCCTCGGCCGGGATCGCGCCCTCCGCCGGGCGGTTCGGAGCCGGGCTGTACGACGGGGTCGTCGCCCGGTGTCCATGGGCGGCCGGCAGATCCTGGATGAAGACCTCCAGCTCACCGACCGTCTTGGCGCTCAGCACCCCCTCGACCCGCTCGGCGTGCTCGTCCGCGTCCAGGCGCCCCTCGGCCAGGGCCTCGCGCAGGATGTCGGCGATGCGGTCACGGTCGGCGTCCGAGGCGCGCAGCGACGGGGCGGCGGGCGCGGGCTGCGGGGCCGTGGGGGCGGATGCGGGCTGCTTCTGAAGGTCCACGGCAGCAGCGTACCGAAACGCGATAGATCGCGACTAGGGGTGTGGACAACGTTGGCGTGGCGGCAATGCCCGGAAGAACTGAGCCTTACCTCACAAGCTCGGTGTCAGTGGCAGGTTCTACGCTGGTCGGTGCCCGCCAATGGCGGCTGGCCGCGCTGTCTGTCGAAAGAGGAATGGGCGACATGCCTGAGTTCGCGTACACCGATCTGCTCCCCATGGGAGAGGACACCACCCCGTACCGGCTGGTGACCTCCGAGGGTGTCTCCACCTTCGAGGCCGACGGGCGGACGTTCCTCAAGGTCGAGCCCGAGGCGCTGCGCACGCTCGCGGCCGAGGCCATCCACGACATCCAGCACTATCTGCGGCCCGCCCACCTCGCACAGCTGCGCCGGATCATCGACGACCCCGAGGCGTCGAACAACGACAAGTTCGTCGCGCTGGACCTCCTGAAGAACGCGAACATCGCGGCCGCCGGTGTGCTGCCCATGTGCCAGGACACCGGTACGGCGATCGTGATGGGCAAGCGCGGACAGAACGTCCTCACGGAGGGCGGCGACGAGTCGGCCCTGTCGCGCGGCATCTACGACGCGTACCTCAACCTCAATCTGCGGTACTCGCAGATGGCCCCGCTGACCATGTGGGACGAGAAGAACACCGGGTCGAACCTGCCCGCCCAGATCGAGCTGTACGCGACCGACGGCGGCGCCTACAAGTTCCTGTTCATGGCGAAGGGCGGCGGCTCGGCCAACAAGTCGTTCCTCTACCAGGAGACGAAGGCGGTCCTCAACGAGGGCTCCATGATGAAGTTCCTGGAGGAGAAGATCCGTTCGCTCGGCACGGCGGCCTGCCCGCCGTACCACCTGGCGATCGTGGTCGGCGGCACCAGCGCCGAGTACGCGCTGAAGACCGCGAAGTACGCCTCCGCGCACTACCTGGACGAGATCCCGGCCGAGGGCTCGGAGTTGGGGCACGGCTTCCGGGACAAGGACCTGGAGCAGAAGGTCTTCGAGCTGACGCAGCGGATCGGGATCGGGGCGCAGTTCGGCGGCAAGTACTTCTGCCACGACGTGCGCGTGGTCCGCCTGCCCCGGCACGGCGCCTCGTGCCCCGTCGCCATCGCCGTGTCCTGCTCGGCCGACCGGCAGGCCGTCGCGAAGATCACCGCCGAGGGCGTGTTCCTGGAGCAGTTGGAGACGGACCCGGCGCGGTTCCTGCCGGAGACCACCGACGAGCACCTGGACTCCGCCGAGGACGTCGTCCGCATCGATCTCAACCAGCCCATGGACGACATCCTCGCCGAGCTGACCAAGTACCCGGTCAAGACCCGGCTCTCGCTCTCCGGGCCGCTCGTCGTGGCGCGTGACATCGCGCACGCCAAGATCAAGGAGCGGCTCGACGCGGGCGAGGAGATGCCGCAGTACCTGAAGGACCACCCGGTGTACTACGCCGGTCCCGCCAAGACGCCCGAGGGGTACGCGTCCGGGTCCTTCGGGCCTACGACCGCCGGGCGCATGGACTCGTACGTCGAGCAGTTCCAGGCGGCGGGCGGGTCCAAGGTGATGCTGGCCAAGGGGAACCGGAGCAATCAGGTCACCGACGCGTGTGACGCGCACGGCGGCTTCTACCTCGGGTCGATCGGTGGGCCCGCGGCGCGGCTCGCCCAGGACTGCATCAAGAAGGTCGAGGTCGTCGAGTACGAGGAGCTCGGCATGGAGGCGGTCTGGAAGATCGAGGTCGAGGACTTCCCGGCGTTCGTCGTCGTCGACGACAAGGGCAACGACTTCTTCCAGAACCCGGCGCCTGAGCCTACGTTCACGCATATTCCGGTGCGGGGGCCTGGGCTGGTCTGATTTCGCCCCCGCCGCCCCTACCCGTCCCATCACCAGGGGCGCTGCCCCTTCGGCCCCGCCAGGGGGCTCCGCCCCCTGGACCCCCATCGGCCTGAACGGCCTCGTCCTCAAACGCCGGACAGGCTGGATGTAGCCGGCCTGGGCTGAAGAGGGCGCCGCCCGGGCCGAAGTGGGTGCCGCCTGGCCTGAAATGGGTGCCGCCTGAGCTGAAGAGGGTGCCGCCCGTGTCGAGTGGTGTTCCGGGATGCGCAAGCTCCTGGCCCGTGTCCCATTTCATCCCGGGAAACGGTGGGACGGCATTTTTGTGAGGCTTGCCGGAAAAGCTCCGACCTGGCTGGATCACAGCCCGTGATCCTCAGTCACGACTCGGAGGAAACCCCCCATGATCCGACGCACTCTGCGCAACGGTCTCGTCGCCGCGATCGCAGCCGTCGCCGTCTTCCCCGTCACAGCCGTCGCCGCCACCAACTCCCCGGCTCCCCACGCCCGGCACCACGTCGTGACGGCGCCCCGGCACACCTGGGGGCGCGTCACGACCCACCGCCACACCCGCCTGAACGTCCGCTCCGGCCCCGGCACCGGCTACCGCGCCGTCGGGTCGCGGCCGGTCGGGCGGAGCCTCCCCATCGTCTGCGAGACGCGCGGGTCGAGCGTCTTCGGCAACCACCGCTGGTACAAGCTCCCGCACCACGAGGGCTACGTCTCCGCGCACTACGTCCACAACCGCAGCACCGTCCGCTGGTGCTGACCCTCGTCTGACCCACGGCACCACCCGACGGGGCGTCCCAGTGCGTCCCGTCGGGTGGTGCCAGGTCAACACCCCTTCATATTCCGGTGATCGGGGTGTGGCGCGCGGCCGGCCCCGGGAACGGATCACGGCGGTCACCCCCGGTCACCCCGGTTCGGCGAGGGAGCAGGATGGAAAGCCACGTGACGGTCGAGAGACAGCGGCTCCTGACGGACCGGCTCCGCCTCCTCAAGCAGCGGACCGGGCTGAGCCTGGCCGCGCTGGCGTCCGTCACCCCGTTCAGCAAGTCGACCTGGCACCGCTATCTCAACGGCGACCAACTCCCGCCCCGGGCAGCCGTGGAGGCCCTCGCCCGGCTCGCCCGGACCGACCCCGGCGCGCTGCTCGCCCTGTGGGACGCGGCGACTCAGGAGCGGTTCAGCCCCGGTCCCCCGCCGCCGGAACCCGCGGTCCCGTCCGTACGGCCCCGACGCCTCCGTCACCCCGCCCGTGCCCTCGTCGCCCTCGCCGCCATGGCCGCCACCGTCGCGGTCACCGCCGGTGCCACCGACGTCCTCGATCACGATGTGGCGGTGGAGCACACGGTCGCCTCCTGCCGGTACCCGGGCGGCCAGCGCTCGGACGGTCACAGTGGCCCGATGCCGGCCGCAGCCGACCCGCGCGGGGCGCGAGTGTGTGCCGAGGCGGGCGGGAAGCCGGTGTGCGCCGGGCCCGGCCACTGAGCCGGGACACTCCGTTTCGATCCGCTGCGGTGGGAACACGGGGCGTGTCCGCGATGCTGTCCCCCACAGGAGGTGATCGGCGATGGCCGACGGTCAGACAGTGGGTCCGTTCCGTATCGAGCACGATTCGATGGGGGAGGTTCGTGTCCCGGTCGACGCGAAGTGGCGGGCGCAGACCCAGCGGGCGGTGGAGAACTTCCCGATCTCGGGGCAGCGGATCGAGCGCGCCCACATCGAGGCGCTGGCCCGCATCAAGGGTGCCGCCGCGAAGGTGAACGCCGAACTCGGCGTACTGGACAAGGACATCGCGGAGGCGGTCCAGGAAGCCGCGCGTGAGGTCGCCGGCGGGAAGTGGGACGAGCACTTTCCCATCGACGTGTTCCAGACCGGGTCCGGGACCTCGTCCAACATGAACACCAACGAGGTGATCGCCACCCTCGCGACCGAGCGGCTCGGGCGGGATGTCCACCCGAACGACCACGTCAACGCCTCGCAGTCGTCCAACGACGTCTTCCCGTCCTCCATCCACATCGCGGCCACCGGTGCCGTCATCCACGACCTGATCCCCGCCCTGGAGCACCTCGCGGGCGCGCTGTCGCGCAAGTCCGTCGAGTTCGCCGATGTGGTGAAGTCCGGGCGGACCCACCTGATGGACGCCACGCCGGTGACGCTGGGGCAGGAGTTCGGCGGGTACTCGGCGCAGGTGCGTTACGGCGTCGAGCGGTTGCAGGCCTCACTGCCCCGGCTCGCCGAACTGCCGCTGGGCGGTACCGCCGTCGGGACCGGGATCAACACCCCGCCCGGGTTCTCCGCCGCCGTGATCGCGGAGGTCGCGCTGGTCACCGGGCTGCCGTTGACCGAGGCGCGGGACCACTTCGAGGCGCAGGGCGCGCGGGACGGGATCGTCGAGACCAGCGGGCAGTTGCGGACCATCGCCGTAGGGCTGACGAAGATCGCGAACGATCTGCGGTGGATGGCGTCCGGGCCGCGGACCGGGCTGTCGGAGATCTCGCTGCCCGATCTGCAGCCGGGGTCGTCGATCATGCCCGGCAAGGTCAATCCGGTGATTCCGGAGGCCGTGCTGATGGTCGCCGCGCAGGTCGTCGGGAACGACGCGGCCGTCGCCACCGCCGGGGCCGCGGGCAACTTCGAGCTCAACGTGATGCTGCCGGTGATCGCCAAGAACGTTCTGGAATCGATTCGGCTGCTCGCCAACGTGTCGCGGCTGCTTGCCGACCGGACCGTCGAGGGGATCGTCGCTCACCGGGAGCGCGCGCGTGAGTACGCCGAGTCCTCGCCGTCCGTGGTCACTCCGCTCAACAAGTACATCGGGTACGAGGAGGCCGCCAAGGTCGCCAAGAAGGCGCTCGCGGAACGGAAGACGATCCGCCAAGTCGTGCTGGAGAACGGCTATGTGGAGCGCGGTGACCTGACCGTCGCGCAGCTCGACGAGGCCCTCGATGTCCTGCGGATGACGCGTCCGTAACCAATTGTCGCCATGGCGCGAACCGTGACGCGCACCGCAGCGTCGTATGCCCGGGGCACCTAATATCTGTTCATGGCAGACGGTGGAGCGGTGCGAGCGGTGGAAGCGGGTACGTCTACGGCCTTCTGGGCGCCCGGGAGTCAGATCCTGTGGCGCTATCGGGAGAACGCCGGACGGCGCTACCACATCGCCCGCCCCGTCACGGTCGTCCGCGACGACGAGGAGCTGCTCGCCGTCTGGATGGCGCCCGGCACCGAGTGTGTGAAGCCGGTGCTCGCGGACGGTACGCCGGTGCACCTGGAGCCGCTGGAGACCCGGTACACGAAGCCGCGCACGGTCCAGCGCGACCACTGGTTCGGTACCGGTGTGCTGAAGCTGGCGCGGCCCGGTGAGCCCTGGTCGGTGTGGCTTTTCTGGGAACCCGGATGGCAGTTCAAGAACTGGTACGTGAACCTTGAGGAACCACAGCTCCGTTGGGACGGCGGAGTCGACTCGGTGGATCACTTCCTGGACATCTCCGTGCACCCGGACCGCAGTTGGCGCTGGCTCGACGAGGACGAGTTCGCGCAGGCCCAGCGGGACGGGCTGATGGATCCCCAACTCGCCGAGCGGGTGCGGGAAGCGGGCTGGTCGGCGGTCGAGACGATCCGCTCGTGGGGGGCTCCGTTCGCCGACGGCTGGCAGCACTGGCGCCCGGATCCGTCCTGGGCTGTACCTTCACTTCCGGAGGACTGGGACCGCACCCCCGCGCACATGTCCACATGAGACCCTTGATGCGCCCCCGGTCCTCAACCGTAGGATCGTCCTCCGCAAGGGCACAGACAACTCCCGGGGTATGCACCGGGACTGACCAGACGTCACCGAGGGGCGGCAGGACGTGAGCGAGGGGTATCAGGGCACCACCGGACCGGGCCGCCGGCCCGCCGGTGACACAGGAACAGCCTCTGACCACGCGGGAATTCCGTTCCTGGGGCACGTATTCCGGGTATCGGCATTTCGGCGGGACGATCCGCACGCGCGGCGTGCGGTCCCGGACGGACGGATTCGACACGCGTGACGGAGCACCCCACCTCCTTCGAGCGCCCGAGCGGCGCCGACCCCGCAGACCCCCGCGGGGCGCTCCTGCACACCTCGACGCCGTCCAGGCCGTCCGGTGGAGCCGGCTTACCGGCACAGGCACGCACCGGCGAGCCGCCGGGTACGAGCACGTCCCGCGCCAAGGGGAAGGACCCGGCAGGTACCCCTGTGAAGCCCGACACCGCAGGTGGCTCCGAGCACTCCCAGCCCTCGGCCGCCGAACCCGACGCCCACCGCCCGCGCCCCGCACCCGACGGCATCCCGGCCCAGCCGGGCGGCGCGGAGATCTCCGACGCCGCCGCCAAGGAGCGCCGTACGGGACAGGGGCTGCCGCCCGCCGGTCCCATGCCGATGCGGCGGGACGGGGACCGGCTGCGCTTCGTGGGCGCCGCGACCCGGCGGATCGCCCGCGGCATCGACCTCGACGAGATCGTCATGGGGCTGTGCCGGGCGACCGTGCCGACGTTCTCGGACGCGATCCTGGTCTATCTCCGCGACCCGCTGCCCGTGGGCGACGAGCGGCCCACGGGTCCCGTCGTGCTGCGGCTGCGCCGTACCGACCGCATCCCGGAGGAGCGGGACACGGAGAACGGCTTCATGCCCGCGATACAGCCGGAGCAGCCCTCCGAACTGTCCGCGGTCACCGCGGAGTTGTGCGAGGTACGGCCCGGCGGTGCGTTGAACGAGGTGCTGCGGGGCGTACGTCCCGTCTTCGCCGACTCTCCCGCCGCGCGCGCCGCGCTGCCGGAACTCCTCGGCGAGGGCGGCGAGTTGATCGTCCCCGCCGGTCAGCGCGCGATCCTCGCGCCGCTGCGCGGCCGGCGCCGGGTGATCGGCGCCGCGCTCTTCCTGCGCCGCCCCGAGCGCATGGCGTTCGAGGCCGACGACCTCCTGGTCGCCGCCCAACTCGCCACGCACAGCGCCCTGGGCATCGACAAGGCGGTGCTCTACGGCCGTGAGGCGTACATCGCCGACGAGCTCCAGCGCACCATGCTCCCCGAGACCCTCCCGCGCCCCACGGGCGTACGGCTGGCGTCCCGGTACCTCCCGGCCGCGGAGACGGCCCGCGTCGGCGGTGACTGGTACGACGCGATCCCGCTGCCCGGCAGCCGGGTCGCCCTGGTCGTCGGCGACGTCATGGGCCACTCCATGACCTCGGCCGCGATCATGGGCCAACTCCGCACCACCGCACAGACGTTGGCCGGTCTCGACCTGCCCCCGCAGGAGGTCCTGCACCACCTCGACGAACAGGCCCAGCGGCTGGGCACCGACCGCATGGCGACCTGCCTCTACGCGGTCTACGACCCGGTCTCGCACCGCATCACCATCGCCAACGCGGGACACCCGCCGCCGGTGCTGCTGCACCTGGGCGGCCGGGCCGAGGTCCTGCGGGTGCCGCCCGGCGCCCCGATCGGTGTCGGCGGCGTCGACTTCGAGGCCGTGGAGCTGGACGCCCCTGCGGGAGCGACTCTGCTCCTCTACACGGACGGGCTCGTCGAGTCGCGGCTGCGGGACGTCTGGACCGGGATAGAGCAGCTGCGCGAGAAGCTCGCCGCGGTCGCGCAGCTCACCGGACCCGATCACCCGCCGCCCCTGGAAGCCCTGTGCGACGAGGTGCTCGACATGCTCGGCCCGGGCGACCGGGACGACGACATCGCGCTGCTCGCCGCACGCTTCGACGGGATCGCGCCCAGCGACGTGGCGTACTGGTTCCTCGACCCGGAGGACTCGGCCCCCGGCCAGGCCCGCCGGCTGGCCCGGCGCGCGCTGGCCCGCTGGGGCATGGAGGACATGAGCGACTCCGTGGAACTGCTGGTCAGCGAGGTCGTGACGAACGCCGTACGGTACGCGTCCCGGCCGGTCACGCTACGGCTGCTGCGGACCGACGTGCTGCGCTGCGAGGTCGGCGACGACGTGCCCCAGCTGCCGCGGCTGCGGCAGGCGCGGGCCACGGACGAGGGCGGACGCGGGCTGTATCTGGTCAACAGACTGGCCCGTCGGTGGGGAGCCACCCGGCTCAGCACCGGGAAGGTGGTCTGGTTCGAACTGAACCGGAATTAGACATCGTCCAAAAGTTGCCGACATACCGGCGTCGGAGTTGACTGCTGGGGTACGCGAAGCGAAAGCGACCTACTTTCTTCCGAACAGGAGGACGCTCGTGACGCAGGCACCCCAGCACACTCCGTACACCACGAACAACGTCGGCATCCCGGTGGAGAGCGACGAACACTCGCTCACCGTCGGACCCGACGGCCCGATCCTGCTCCAGGACCACTACCTCATCGAGAAGATGGCCCAGTTCAACCGGGAACGGGTCCCCGAGCGGGTGGTGCACGCCAAGGGCAGCGGCGCGTACGGCTTCTTCGAAGTCACCAACGACGTCAGCCAGTTCACCAGGGCCGACCTCTTCCAGCCGGGCAAGCGCACCGAGATGCTGGCCCGGTTCTCCACCGTCGCCGGTGAGCAGGGCTCGCCCGACACCTGGCGCGACCCCCGTGGCTTCGCCCTCAAGTTCTATACAGAGCATGGCAATTACGACATGGTGGGCAACAACACCCCGGTCTTCTTCGTCCGGGACACCATCAAGTTCCAGGACTTCATCCGCTCGCAGAAGCGCCACCCGGCGACCGGGCTGCGCAGCAACGACATGCAGTGGGACTTCTGGACCCTCTCCCCCGAGTCGGCACACCAGGTGACCTGGCTGATGGGCGACCGGGGCATCCCGAAGACGTACCGCCACATGAACGGCTACAGCTCCCACACCTACATGTGGATCAACGGCGCCGGTGAGCGGTTCTGGGTGAAGTACCACTTCAAGACCGACCAGGGCATCGAGTACCTCACCCAGGCCGAGGCCGACGAGCTGGCCGGGTCCGACGGCGACAAGCACCGCCGGGACCTGCACGAGTCGATCGAGTCCGGGAACGCGCCGAGCTGGACCCTGAAGGTCCAGATCATGCCGTTCGAGGACGCGGCGGACTACCGCTTCAACCCCTTCGACCTGACGAAGGTCTGGCCGCACGGGGACTACCCGCTGATCGACGTCGGCCGCATGACCCTGAACCGCAACCCCGAGGACTACTTCGTCCACATCGAGCAGGCCGCCTTCGAACCGTCGAACCTGGTGCCGGGCATCGGCCCCTCGCCGGACAAGATGCTGCTGGGCCGGCTGTTCTCGTACCCGGACACCCACCGGTACCGGATCGGCCCCAACTACGCCCAGCTGCCGCCCAATCGGCCGCACTCCCCGGTCAACTCGTACGCCAAGGACGGCCCGATGCGGTACGAGGCGTCCAGCGCGGCACGGCCGTACGCCCCGAACTCCTACGGCGGCCCCGCGGCCGACTACGGGCAGTTCGGCGACCCGGCCAGCTGGCAGACCGCCGGTGAACTGGTCCGCGAGGCAACGAAGTCGCACCGCGAGGACGACGACTGGGGCCAGGCGGGCACGATGGTCCGCGAGGTCCTCGACGACGCGGCCCGCGACCGGCTCGTCTCGAACATCACCGGTCACCTGAAGGCGGACGTCTCCCGCTCGGTCCTCGACCGCGCCCTGCGCTACTGGCAGAACGTGGACAAGGAACTCGGCGACCGGATCGCCGCGAACTTCGAGTAGCGGTACGGGAGTTCACCCAGCGGTACGAGAGAGGGCGCCCGGCGAAGTGCCAGGCGCCCTCTCTCTGCGTGTGACCTGACTACTGGTCGAGCTGGTCGAACGGGTTGTCCGTGTCGTCGTCGCTCGGTGTCGTCGGCGAACTGATCGTCGGCGTCGGGGTGGGTGTCGGGGTCGGCGTGGGGGTCGGCGTCGGGGTGGGTGACTCCGTCGTCGGGGTCGGCGACGGGCTCTTCGTCGTCGGCGTCGCGGACGGCGTCGCCGACGGGGTCGGGGTCGCCGTCGGCGTGAAGTCCGGCTCGACGGCCGCGCCCTGGTCCGTGTCCAGGTCGAACTTGCCGTTCGCCTTGGTCACTCCGAACATGTACGTCGCCCAGATCTGCGCCGGGTAGCCACCACCGTTGATACGGCCGCCGCCCGCGGTGATCAGACCGGTCGCGCCGGTCAGCGGGACCTGGGCGCCACTGCCGGCCTTCTCGCCGAACAGGCCCACCGAGGTGACCAGGTCGGGCGTGTAGCCGGTGAACCAGGCCGACTTGTTGTTGTCGGACGTACCCGTCTTGCCCGCGACCTGCTGCCCGTCGCGCTTGCTGTTCTCGGCCACCGACACCTTCGCCGTACCGTCGTCGACCACACCGGTCAGCACCGAGGACACCGTGTCGGCGGCCTCGCGCGGGATGACCTGCGAGCCGATCGGGTTCGGCATGGTGACCGTGCGCGTGTTGTGCGCGACCGACTTGATGAGCGCCGGGGTGACCTTCTTGCCGTGGTTGTCGAAGGTGGCGTAGACGCCGGCCATCTCCATCGGGCTCGCGCCCATGGTGCCGAGGGTCTGTGCGGGTACGGCCTTCAAGTCGCCGGTGTCCATGCCCAGTTCGCCCGCGGTCTTCATGACCTTGTCCATGCCGACGTCGACACCGAGCTGCGCGAAGACCGCGTTGATCGACTTGTTCATCGCCGTCTGGACGGTGACCTTGCCGTAGTCCTGGTCGTCCTCGTTCTCCGGCGCGAACGCGATGTCGCTGCCCACGACCGGGCGCTTGCTGGTGCCGTCGTAGAGCGTGTTGGTCGTGATCGTCTTGCCGGACTGCGTCTTGGCCTCGTCGGCCAGGGCCGCGGCCAGGATCACCGGCTTGAAGGTGGAGGCGGGCTGGTAGTCGGTGCGGGTCGCGTTGTTCGTGAAGTGCTTCAGATAGTCCACGCCGCCGTACATCGCCACGACCGCGCCCGTCTTCGGGTTCACGGACACCGCACCGGGCTGGACGTTCCCGTCGACCTTGCGCTTCTTGGCGTTGAGCTTGCTGGTCAGCTGGGACTTGACCGACTTCTCCAGCTGGGCCTGCTTCTTCTTGTCGATGTTGAGCGTGATCGTCCAGCCGCCCGCGCTGACCAGCGTCTCGGCGTCCTTGGTGTTGGCGGCCTGCCCCGAGGCGATCAGCTGGTTCTCCAGGGCCTCGTTGGCGGCGGTCACCATGTAGCCGGTCTGGCCCGCCATGCCGGCCTCGGCCTTGGGTGCCTTGGGGACCGCGAACTTCATGTCCTCACGCTTGGTGGAACTCAGCCAGTCCTGCTCGACCATGTTGTCCAGGACGTAGTTCCAGCGCGCCTCCACCAGCTTCTTGCCGGTGTCGCTCGCGATCGCCCAGTCGTACTGGTTCGGCGCCTGGAGGAGCGCGGCGAGATAGGCGCCCTGCTCGACCGAGAGGTCCTTGGCGTCGACGCGGTAGTAGGCCTGGGCGGCGGCCTGGATGCCGTAGGCGCCACGGCCGTAGTAACTGGTGTTGATGTACCCGGCGAGGATGTAGTCCTTGGACTTCTCGCGGTCCAGCTTCAGCGAGATGACCATTTCCTTCAGCTTGCGCGTGACGGTCTGGTCCTGCGTCAGGTAGAAGTTCTTGACGTACTGCTGGGTGATCGTCGAACCGCCCTGCGCGCCCTTGCCGGACAGCGTGTTCAGCAGTCCGCGGGCGGTGCCCTTGAGGTCGACGCCGGCGTCGCTGTAGAAGGTCTTGTTCTCGGCGGCGACGAAGGTCTCCTGAACAGGCTTGGGCACCTGCGAGAGGTCGACGTTCTCGCGGTTCACATCGCCCTTGCGGGTCAGGATCGAGCCGTCGCTGTACTTGTAGACGTTGCTCTGGAGCTTCGCGTCGGCGTTGCCCGCGGGGATGCTGATCATCATGTAGAGCACGATGAACGCGCCGATACCGAGCAGGCAGAGGCCGAGGAACGTACCGAGGATCTTCTTCCAGGTGAAGAGCCTGCGTATGAAGCTCTTGCCGTCCTTGGCGCTCTTGCCTTCCGCGGCTCCCGTGGCGCCCGTGGCGCCCGTGCCGTCCGCCCCTGACGAGCGGCGGGTCTTGGGCGCAGCGCGGTGGCCACCGCGTTGGCGCGCTCGTCTCTCTTCCGCTCGTCCCATGAGTCCGTTTCGCTCCGCTTCGCTCTCTTGTGCTCTGGTGTCACACAGGTTCACCCGTCAAGTCAGCTCAGAAAGCTAACACCAGGAGTTGTGACAAAGGGCTGTCGATCCGGTCCATTACGGACGTGACAATCAGCACCCGTCCTTATGGAACCGACGTACGAGCGGGGTTGAAGGTTGCCGTACCCGGGTAAAGTGATATCACTTTGATTAAACCAAGCTACGGGGGAACGCCATGACCACCGAAGTACCCGCAGACGTGCCCAACATGCCTGCCCCGCGCGTGCGGGAGTTCACCGCGCACAGCATCGGCGGCGGGCTCGCGCTCGTCCTCGGTCTGGCCGGGCTGCTCGTCTCCGCCGGGCTGCTGGTCACAGCCGGTGCGGTCGACGCGGGCGGCGCCAAGGCCGCGCTGATCATCGGCGGCATCCTCGTCCTGCTCGCCGCGTTCATCGCGATGCGCGGGCTGAACACGGTCGCACCGGGCGAGGCGCGGGTCGTGCAGCTCTTCGGGCGGTACCGGGGGACGATCCGGCAGGACGGGCTGCGCTGGGTGAACCCGTTCACCTCGCGCACCAAGATCTCGACCCGCGTCCGCAACCACGAGACCCCGGCCCTCAAGGTCAACGACGCCTACGGCAACCCGATCGAGCTCGCCGCGGTCGTCGTCTGGAAGGTCCGCGACACCGCGCAGGCCACCTTCGAGGTCGACGACTACACCGAGTTCGTCGCCACCCAGACCGAGACGGCCGTACGGCACATCGCCATCGAGTATCCCTACGACGCCCACGACGAGGGCGGGCTCTCGCTGCGCGGCAACGCCGAGGAGATCACCGAGAAGCTCGCCGTCGAACTGAGCGCGCGTGTCGAGGCGGCCGGCGTCCAGATCATCGAGTCCCGCTTCACGCATCTCGCGTACGCGCCCGAGATCGCCTCGGCGATGCTCCAGCGGCAGCAGGCCGGTGCGGTCGTCGCGGCCCGGCGGCAGATCGTGGACGGGGCGGTGGGCATGGTCGAGGCCGCGCTGGCCCGGATCACCGAGCAGGACATCGTGGAGCTGGACAACGAACGGAAGGCGGCGATGGTGTCCAACCTGTTGGTCGTGCTCTGCGGGGACCGGGCGCCGCAGCCCGTGCTGAACACGGGCACCCTGTACCAGTGACCGAACCTTCCGAGGCCTCCGAGGCGAAGCGTCAGCCGCAGCAGCGCAAGCAGGTGCTGCTGCGGCTGGACCCGTCCGTGTACGAGGCGATCGCGCGGTGGGCCGGGGACGAACTGCGGTCCGCCAACGCGCAGATCGAGTTCCTGCTGCGCAGGGCGCTGGCGGAGGCGGGGCGGTTGCCCGGTGAGGCCGGACCGCTGCCTCGTCGTGGCCGCCCACCAGCGCCACCTCAATGACAGAACCGTGACAATCGGCTCCCACCTGCACGGCAGTACCGCCCGCCATGATCTACACACCGTGCGTATACACGCCAGGTATACCCCGTGTGTAGAGTGCTCGGCATGTCCATCGGTCACACCCTTCTGGGGCTCCTGGAGTCCGGCCCGCGTCACGGTTACGACCTGAAGCGGGCCTTCGACGAGAAGTTCGGTCACGACCGGCCGCTGCACTACGGCCAGGTCTACTCGACGATGTCCCGACTGCTGAAGAACGGTCTCGTCGAGGTCGACGGCATCGAGGCCGGCGGCGGTCCCGAGCGCAAGCGGTACGCGATCACCGACGCCGGGGTCACCGACGTACAGAAGTGGCTCGCGACGCCGGAGAAGCCCGAGCCGTATCTGCAGTCGGCCCTCTACACCAAGGTCGTCCTCGCGCTGCTCACCCACCGGAACGCGGCCGAGATCCTCGACGTGCAGCGCTCCGAGCATCTGCGCAGCATGCGCATCCTGACCGACCGCAAGCGCAAGGGCGATCTCGCGGACCAGCTGATCTGCGACCACGCCCTCTTCCATCTGGAGGCCGACCTGCGGTGGCTGGAGCTCACCGCCGCGCGCCTCGACAAACTCGCCGAGGTGGTTGCCAAGTGACGACACATCCCGCCGGTTCCCTGCTCGCGGCCCATGAGCTGCGCAAGGCCTACGGTCCGACGACCGCGCTGGACGGCGCGGAGTTCTCCATCCATCCCGGTGAGGTCGTCGCCGTGATGGGGCCCTCCGGGTCGGGGAAGTCCACGCTGCTGCACTGTCTCGCCGGGATCGTGCCGCCCGACTCGGGCTCGATCACGTACAACGGGCAGGAGATGGCGACCATGAGCGACGCCGAGCGCAGCGCGCTGCGCCGCTCGGAGTTCGGGTTCGTGTTCCAGTTCGGGCAGTTGGTGCCGGAGCTGACGTGCGTCGAGAACGTCGCCCTGCCGCTGCGGCTGAACGGCACGCACCGCAAGGAGGCCGAGCGGGCCGCGCTGAACTGGATGCAGCGGCTGGAGGTCGACGACCTCGCGAAGAAGCGGCCCGGTGAGGTCTCCGGCGGGCAGGGGCAGCGCGTCGCCGTGGCCCGCTCGCTGGTCACCAGCCCGCGGGTGCTGTTCGCCGACGAGCCGACCGGCGCGCTCGATTCGCTCAACGGCGAGCGCGTGATGGAGCTGCTGACCGAGGCGGCCCGGTCCACCAACGCGGCCGTCGTGCTGGTCACGCACGAGGCACGGGTGGCCGCCTACTCGGACCGCGAGATCGTCGTACGGGACGGCAAGTCCAGGGACATGGAGCGCATCGTATGAACCTGCGTCAGTGGGGGGCCGATCTGGCCATGGGGGTGCGGTTCGCCTTCGGCGGCGGGCGTGAGGGCTGGGTACGGGCCGTACTGACGGCCGTCGGCGTCGGGCTCGGGGTGGCGCTGCTGCTGCTCACCACGGCGCTGCCGAACGCGCTGTCCGAACGGGACGCGCGCGGCAACGCCCGGATGGACTTCACGTACAGCGGGAAGCGGTTGGCGAAGGCGGACAACACCGTCATCGTCGCCGACACGGACACCACGTTCCGCAGCAGGGACGTCCGCGGCCGGCTGCTGGAGCCCGAGGGCGCCGAGGCGCCGCTGCCGCCGGGAGTCGCGAAGTTCCCCGCGCCGGACGAGATGGTCGTCTCCCCCGCGCTGGACAAGCTGCTGAAGTCGGACTCCGGGAAGCTGCTGCGCGAGCGCCTGCCCTACCAGATCTCCGGCACCATCGCGGACCAAGGGCTCATCGGGCCCGCCGAACTCGCCTACTACGCGGGCGGGAAGGGACTGGAAGGGCGTCAGTCCGGGGGCACCGTCGAGCGCATCGACTACTACGGGCCCTCCCCGGGCAGCCAGCCGGACAAGCTGGACCCGGTGCTGCTCCTGCTGATCCTGATCGTCTTCGTCGTACTGCTGCTGCCGGTCGCCGTGTTCATCGCCGCGGCCGTGCGCTTCGGCGGCGAGCGCCGGGACCGGCGGCTCGCGGCGCTGCGTCTGGTCGGTGCGGACGGGCGGATGGCGCGCCGGATCGCGGGCGGCGAGGCGCTCGCGGGGGCGCTCCTCGGGCTCGTCTTCGGCACCGGATTCTTCCTGGCCGGGCGGCAGTTGGCGTCCCTGCTGGATGTGCGGGACATCAGCCTGTACCCCAGCGACCTCAACCCGTCGCCCGCGCTCGCCCTGCTCGTCGCCGTCGCCGTACCGGCCGCGGCCGTGCTGGTGACGCTGTTGGCGCTGCGCGGGGTCGTCATCGAACCGCTCGGTGTGGTCCGCAAGGCGAAGCCGCCGCGACGCCGGCTGTGGTGGCGGCTGCTGCTGCCGCTGGCCGGCCTCGCGATGCTCTACCCGATGACCGGCAAGGGCGACTCCAACGGCAACTTCAACCAGTGGCTGGTGATCGGCGGCACGGTCCTGCTGCTCGTCGGTGTCACCGCGCTGCTGCCCTGGGTCGTCGAGGCCACCGTGGCCCGGCTGAACTCCGGCTCGGTGTCCTGGCAACTCGCCGTCCGCAGGCTCCAGTTGAGCAGCGGTGCGGCCGCCCGGATGGTCAACGGCATCGCCGTCGCGGTGGCCGGGGCGATCGCCCTGCAGATGCTGTTCTCCGGCGTCCAGGGCAGCTACACCAAAGCGACCGGCAACGATCTGAACCGGGCCCAGATGGAGGTCTCCATCGACAGCGGCACCTCGCTGGCCGACGCCGACCGGAACATCGCGGGGACCAAGGGCGTGAGCCGTACGTCGGCCATCTCGCAGACCACGGTCGGCGACCGGGCGAAGAACCCGAACGACGAGCTGGGAGTGGCCGTCGGCAGCTGTGCCCAACTGCGTGAGGTGGCCCGCCTGACGGCCTGCCGCGACGGTGACGTCTTCCGGATCACCAGCAGCGACAGCGGGACCGCCGCCATGACGAAGCGGCTGTCCAGGGCCGGCGGAACGGTGTACTTCGACCCGTCGTACGACGAGATGCCGAGCGCTCCGGGTGCCTGGAAGGTACCGGCCGGAGTGAAGACGGCTACGCCTCGCGAGGACCCGACCGGCTACGCCCGTGACGGGCTGCTGATCACCTCGGGCGCGCTGCCCGCGAACGGGATGAAGGGCCTGGAGCAGAAGGTGTTCGTCTCGCTCGACGAGTCGGTGCCGGACGCGAGCGACTACGTACGGAACACCGTCGCGACGATGGACCCGCTGGCGGACGTGTTCACCCTGGCGAGCAACGACGTGTCGCCGCAGTTCCGTTCGATCCGCACCGGGCTGTTCGTCGGTGCCACCTGTGTGCTGCTCCTCATCGGGGCGAGCCTGCTGGTGTCGCAGCTGGAGCAGTTGCGGGAGCGTAAGAAGCTGCTGTCGTCGCTGGTCGCCTTCGGCACCCGACGGCGCACGCTGAGCCTGTCGGTGCTGTGGCAGACGGCGATCCCGATCGGGCTCGGCCTGGTGCTGGCCACGGTGGTGGGGCTGACGCTGGGCGCGGTGCTGCTGAAGATGAGCGCCACAGCGGTGCGCATCGACTGGGCCAGTGTGCTGGCGATGTCCGGCATCGGCGCGGGGGTGGTCCTGGCGGTGACCCTGCTGAGCCTGCCGCCGCTGCTGCGGATGATGCGGCCGGACGGGCTGCGCACGGAGTAGGGCCTGTCCCCGCCCCGTCCGCGACCCGTCCGCCCGCCCGGCGTCAGAGTCCGTACTCCCGCACCACGCGCCGGACTTGGGCGAACAGCATGCCCACGTTCACGGACTTGCGGCAGACGACCACGGCGACGACGTCCTGTTGCTCGGTCATCCGGACGAACAGATGGGTGAGGTTCTCGCTGTTGACGAGGATCTCCTGGAAGTAGTGGTGGTCACTGGTGATCCCGCGACGCTCCTTGAAGACGTCCTCGATCATCGCGACCGTCCGGCCCTGGAACAGGTCGAGGGTCGCACCCGCCAGCAGGTCGAGGACCTCTGGCGGGTGGTTGTCGATGGTCTCGTACGACAGCAGCATGCCGGTGGACATGTCGACCACACCCGAGGCCACACAGTCGGGGGCATCGGTGCGGAGGGTTTTGACCAGGCCCATCACCTGGTCGGAGAATCCTGGGGTCATACGTTTCGTCGCCATCCCTTCACACTCCTTCTGACGCCTTCTCAGTGAGGATCGACTCGATGCGGTCGAGCGTCGGCCGGGCCGCGAGGTGCAGCCGGTCCACGTCCATCCCCTCGTCGCCGAGCACCACCATCAGCGCGGTGTCGCCGACGGCGTAGGTCGCGGCGCAGCCGTGACTGCCGTACGTCACCGTCTGGCGCAGCGTGCCGCGGTCGGTGGCCGCGGCGGTGCGCCGGGCCAGGCCCAGGCCGGCCGCGGCCAGCGCGGCGAGGGCCTCCGGGTCGATCGTGTCGGCGGTGTCGGCCGCGATGAGCAGTCCGTCGGCCGCCGTGAGCGCGGTGTCGGTGATGCCGGTCACCTGTTCCCGCAAGGTGCGCATTTCCAATGTCAGGGCTTTGTGATCCACTTACTCAACTCCCCTAAAACTGATCGCATTTCGTCCGTCGTGTTCATTTCGGGGTTCCGTTCCGCAGCCGGAAGAACCCTTTCCAACCCGCCCCGCTCTTTTCGGGGACGAGAGTTTCGGTGATGCCGCTGGCGCCCGGATTCCGCCGGGGCAGAGTGGTGGGAGCGGTGAACTGCGGTGGCGCGGGCGCCGGTTGACGACGGCGTACGGCGGGCGCCTCGGGCGGCAGCCGGACCGCGATCGGCACGGGTGCGTCCGCGCACTCCAGCAGCCCCTCGGCGAGCATCCGGGCGACCTCGGCGGTGACGGTGTAGACCGCGCGCCCGGTACGGAACGCGAGATCGCGGGCGGTACGGCGGCCGTCGACCTGGCCGAGCAACTCCCGTTGCAGCAGCCCGAGTCCGGCCTCGTCCAGGACATGCGCCGGGGGTCGCGGACGTTCCCGGTCGGGGCGTACGGGATACGGCAGCGCGGCGATCGCGGCGGCTTTCCGGGCCGCGTCCTGGAGCAGCCGGGCCGACGGCTCGCCGAGCGAGACCGGGGCGAACGGCCTCTCGTCCGGGGCGAGTTCGCAGTCGTCGACGTCTCCGGCGACGACCGCGAAGGCCGCGTCGTGGAGGGCCAGCACACACACGATCCGCAACTGGGCGGCGCCCGCGTACCCGTGGGCGACCAGCCCGTCCAGCGGCCAGCGCGTGCCGCCCGACTCCCGTACCAGATCGGCCCATTGCTCCCCGCCGATCCGGCCGGAGCGCAGCAGCAGCGCCTCGGGGCCGGGAGCGCCGGGACTCTCCACGGCGACGACGAGTCCGCGGCGCAGATGGAAGGTGCCGCCGGGTCTGCCCGACACCCGCAGTCCCCCGGTGAACTCCTCGCGCCCACAGGTCGCGAGAGCCCGCGCGAGCAGGTCGTGACCGGCCCGGCCGAGGGAATCCCGAATGCCCGACATCACTCCCCTAGGCTTTTCGTACACGCAACTGACGTGTAGCGCTGAGGGGTGAAGGTGTATCAGTCCGCGCGCATATTCCGGACGGGTTCTTCCTACCTGCCTGCGGGTGACGGAAGTTGAGAACTCCCGCCGTTCGATTTCCTTTGTCCGACGCTCATTTGACCGAACGGGGACGGGTCAGTGGCCGGTCGGCGCGGGCCGGTCGCCACCGCCCAACACCCGTACCGGCAGAGGTCGTAGCGCCTCCCGGAGGGCGGCGGCGAGTTCCTGGTACTCGGCGCGGCGGGCCGCGCCGGTGCGCATCGCGAGGGCGATCCGGCGGGTCGGGGCGGGCTCGGTGAAGTACCCGGTGAGGAGTCGGTCGCTGCGGGTCGTCTCGACGCGCACGGCGGTACGCGGCAGCAGCGTGACCCCGAGCCCGCCGGCGACCAGCTGCACCAGCGTGGACAGTCCCGCCGCGGTCGTGGTCACCGGAGCGTCCGCCCGCCCCGCCTCCCGGCAGATGTCGAGCGCCTGGTCGCGCAGACAGTGCCCCTCGTCGAGCAGCAGCAGGTTCAGCTCGCGCAGCGCCTCACGCGGGATGCCGGACCGGCCGCCGAGGGGATGGCCGAGCGGGGTGACGAGCACGAAGTCCTCGTCGAACAGCGGCAGTTCGACCACGCCCGGCACCCCCAGCGGCACGGCGAGCAGCAGCAGGTCGAGGCGCCCGGTGGTCAGCCCCTCCAACAGGTTCGCGGTCTGCTCCTCGTGCACCTGGAGGTCGAGGTCCGGGTACCGGTCGTGCACCAGCAGCAGCACGGTCGGCAGCAGATACGGCGCGACGGTCGGGATGACCCCGAGCCGCAGCGCCCCGGTGAACGGCGCCCGCACCGCCTCCGCCTCCTCCAGCAGCGCCACGACCTCCTCCAGCACCGCCTTCGCCCGCACGGCGAGCCGCTCACCGGCGGGCGAGAGGAGCACCTTGCGGGTCGTGCGCTCCAGGAGGGTGACCCCGAGGGTCTCCTCCAGCGCGGCGACGGCACCGGAGAGGGCGGGCTGGCTCATCCCGATCGCGGCGGCGGCGTCCCGGAAGTGGAGGTGCTCGGCGACCGCGGAGAAGGCGCGCAGCTGCGCGAGGCTGGGCTGGCGCCTCTTACTTGTATTACTTACGGTCACTGATAACCGCCTCCGATCAACACGACCCAGTGTAGCTATTTCCACAATCAATGCACGTTGTGCCAGGATCAGGGCCGACCAACCCACGAGAAGCACCCATTCCGCTTGAGTGTTTCTCCGCTGCAAGGAGAGCCCGTGCTCACTGTCGGTGACAAGTTCCCGTCGTTCGATCTGACCGCCTGTGTCTCGCTGGAGAAGGGCCAGGAGTTCCAGCAGATCGACCACAAGACCTACGAGGGCAAGTGGAAGATCGTCTTCGCGTGGCCCAAGGACTTCACCTTCGTGTGCCCCACCGAGATCGCCGCCTTCGGCAAGCTGAACGACGAGTTCGCCGACCGTGACGCCCAGGTGCTCGGCTTCTCCGGCGACTCCGAGTTCGTCCACCACGCCTGGCGCAAGGACCACGACGACCTGCGCGACCTGCCGTTCCCGATGCTGGCCGACTCCAAGCACGAGCTGATGCGCGACCTCGGCATCGAGGGCGAGGACGGCTTCGCCAAGCGCGCGGTGTTCATCGTGGACCAGAACAACGAGATCCAGTTCTCCATGGTGACCGCGGGCTCGGTCGGCCGTAACCCGAAGGAGGTCCTCCGGGTCCTCGACGCGCTCCAGACCGACGAGCTCTGCCCGTGCAACTGGACCAAGGGCGACGACACGCTCGACGCGGGCGCGCTGCTGGCCGGGAAGTGACCTGAGATGTCACTGGACGCCCTGAAGTCCGCCATACCGGACTACGCCAAGGACCTGAAGCTCAACCTCGGTTCGGTCATCGGCAACTCCGACCTGCCGGCGCAGCAGCTGTGGGGCACGGTCCTCGCCACGGCGATCGCGTCCCGATCGCCGCTCGTACTGCGGGAGTTGGCGCCCGAGGCGAAGGCCAACCTGTCGCCGGAGGCGTACGGCGCGGCCAAGTCCGCCGCCGCGATCATGGCGATGAACAACGTCTTCTACCGGACGCGTCATCTCCTGTCCGACCACGAGTACGGCACCCTGCGCGCGGGCCTGCGGATGAACGTCATCGGCAACCCCGGGGTCGACAAGGTCGACTTCGAGTTGTGGTCGTTCGCCGTGTCGGCCATCAACGGGTGCGGGATGTGTCTCGACTCGCACGAGCAGGTGCTGCGCAAGGCGGGCGTCGAACGGGACGTGATCCAGGAGGCGTTCAAGATCGCGTCCGTGGTTCAGGCGGTGGGGGTCACGTTGGAGGCGGAAGCGGTTCTGGCCACCGTGTGACTTCGGCTGCCCGTCCGTCTCGCCGGCCCCTGTTTCCCGCTCACCCACCCGCTCACTGCCGGTGAACGGGTGGGTGAGCGGGAAGTCGTGCTTCTACGGCGCCTGGTCCGACGGCTCGGAATCGGTCGGCGTCGACGACACCGCCGTCGCCCCCCGCGGCTTCGGGGACAGACTCGACGCCGGTTCCTGGGAGTACGACTTCAGGTAGCTCACCACCGTGTTCAGCACCGCCACCAGCGGCACCGCCACGACCGCTCCACCGATCCCCGCGACCATCCCACCCGCGGCGACCGAGAGGACCACCGCGAGGGGGTGCACCCGGACCGCGCGGCCCAGGATGAAGGGCTGGAGGATGTGGCCCTCGATCTGCTGGACGGCGAGGACCACCGCCAGGGTCATCAGGGCCGTGAACACGCCCTGGGTGACCAGCGCGACGACGACCGCCAGCGCGCCTGAGGCCACCGCGCCGACCAGCGGGATGAACGAGAACAGGAAGATGAAGACGGCGAGCGGCACGGCCATCGGCACACCGAGGAAGTAGATGCCGACGCCGATGCAGACCGCGTCGATGAACGCGACTATCACCGTGCCGCGGACATAGGCCGTCAGCGTGCGCCACGCGCGCGGGCCCGCGCCCGCCATCGCCGGCCGGGCCGCCGCGGGCACCAGCTTCAGCGACCACTGCCAGATGCGCGGGCCGTCGTAGAGGAGGAAGAGGGTCGAGAAGACCGTCAGGAGGATGCCTGTCAGGGCCTCGACGATGACCTGGACGCCCTCCAGGCCGGCCGAGGTGATCTGGTCGGTGTTGGCGCCGATGGCCTCGCGGAGGTTCTTCGCGATCTGGTTGATCTGCTTCTCGGTGACGTGGAACGGGCCCTTGAGCAGCCAGTTGCGCAGGTCGTCGACGCCGTTCTGGACCTGGTCGGAGAGGTTGTCGATGTTCGCCATGACCTGCCAGGTCACGAACCAGCCGATCAGCCCCATCACGACGAAGCCGAGGATCGCGGTGAGCGCCGTGGCGACCCCGCGCGGAAAGCCGTAGCGGATCAGGCGGGTCACCGTCGGCTGGAGCAGGGCCGTGATCAGGAGTGCGGCCACGAAGGCCAGGACCACCAGTTGGACGGCGCTGATGACGCGCATCAGCACCCAGACCGTGCCGGCCAGGATCAGCAGCCGCCAGCCCGCCTCGGCGGCGACGCGCACTCCCCAGGGCACGGCGAGCGCCGGCTCGGGACGGTCGCGGGCGATGACGACGGGTACCGGTGCGGGCTGCGGGGGCAGGGGGTCGTCGGCGGGCGGTTCGGGCGCGGCCTCGGCGTGTTCCTTCGCCACTTCGGCGCGGCGCTCGTCCAACCGCTCCCCCATCTCGCTCAGTCCGGCACCGACCTTGCCGAGCCATCCTGGTACTCGCGACATGATTCGTCCTCTTCCCCCGTCTTGCCCCACTACTCCCCCCTGGAGTCGCTGCGTGTCCGACCGTACAGGGCGAAGGCCCCTCCCCCTATGACGGGGAGGGGCCTCGTGAGGTTGAGCGGACCGGAATGGACGTCCGGTCCAGAACCGGTTCCAGTACCACCAGAGCCGGTTCTAGTACCAGTTGTTCGCCTGCCAGAAGGACCAGGCCTCGCACGGGCTGCCGTAGCGGCTGTCCATGTAGTTGAGGCCCCACTTGATCTGGGTGGCCGGGTTCGTCTGCCAGTCCGAACCGACCGAGGACATCTTGGAACCGGGCAGGGCCTGGAAGAGGCCGTAGGCGCCGGAAGAGGCGTTGACCGCGCGGTAGTTCCAGCTGGACTCGTGGTCCACGATGTTGCTGAAGCACTGGTACTGGCCGCTGGGCACCATGGAGGCGGCCATCGACTGGATCTGCGCGACCGTGTAGGAGCTCTGCACGGGGAAGCTCGACGAGGAACTGCCGGCCTTGGCTGCCGCGGCCTTCGCCTCGGCCTTCTCCTTGGCCAGCTTCTCCGCCTTCTCGGCAGCCGCCTTCTTGGCGACGGCGGTCTTGGCGGCGGCCAGGCGGGCCGACTCCTCCGCGTCCTTCTTGGCGCTGGCGTCGGCCTGGATCGCCTGAGCGTCGGCCTGCTGCGTCAAGGAGGCGGTCTGCACCTGGGCCTGCTGGCCCGTGGGGATGTCCGCCAGGAGCGTGGTGTCGGCTGCCGTCGTCTCGGCGTCATTGTTCTGCGCCTGTGCGACGCTGCCCGAGGCAACGCCTACGACGCTTCCGACGGCGGTGACCGCGGTGGCCGAAGCCACTGCGAATCCCCGGACCGAAATCCGGCTCACACGGTTTCCTTCCAGCATCGCCCGCTTCGGTGACCCTGGCGGACGCAATCGTGCCCCTGAACGCTGGCCTCCCAACTACGGGGTCACGGGAGGCACGGGCCCGGTGGGCAACTCCCGCTCGGGGAGCGCCGCGTGAAGAGCGGGCGGCATACGACTTCGCTGTGGAGTTGGCTGTGATGCTCAAGTGGTGCGTACCGCTGGGGGTACACGTGTGTCGTATGCGGGGCCTGACAGGAATGAGACTCTGCCGTAACCGGACGCCGGGTGGCAATTCTGAGTTGCGTGTGAAAGCTCACATCCCGTTTGCCCCACGGGATTTGGAGAAACAGCAAGACGCCGAAGCGCCGCCCCGCTAAGCTCATCGGCTTTACGGAGCGGCGCCAACTGGCCTGTACTACCTCAGATTTGGCCGTCCTCCAGCATTTCGGTCACAAGCGCCGCGATCTGGGACCTCTCGGACCTCGTGAGGGTCACATGCGCGAAGAGCGGATGACCCTTCAGCTTCTCCACCACAGCGACGACACCGTCGTAGCGGCCGACCCTGAGGTTGTCCCGCTGGGCCACGTCATGGGTGAGGACCACCCGCGAGTTGGCGCCGATCCGGGACAGGACGGTCAGCAGGACGTTCCGCTCCAGGGACTGTGCCTCGTCCACGATCACGAACGCGTCGTGCAGCGAGCGGCCGCGGATGTGGGTGAGCGGCAGGACCTCCAGCATCCCGCGGGCGGTGACCTCCTCGATGACCTCGCGGCTGGTGACCGCGGACAGCGTGTCGAAGACCGCCTGGGCCCAGGGGCCCATCTTGTCGGCCTCGGAGCCGGGCAGGTAGCCCAACTCCTGTCCGCCCACCGCGTACAGCGGCCGGAAGACCATCACCTTCTTGTGCTGGCCCCGCTCCAGGACCGCCTCCAGGCCCGCGCAGAGCGCGAGCGCGGACTTGCCGGTGCCGGCCCGGCCTCCCATCGACAGGATCCCGATGTCCGGGTCGAGCAGCAGATCCAGCGCGATGCGCTGCTCCGCGCTGCGGCCCTTGATGCCGAACGCCTCCCGGTCGCCCCGTACGAGGCGGACGTTGCCCTCGGCCGTGACCCGGCCCAGCGCCTTGCCGCGCTCGGACTGGATCGTGAGACCGGTGTGGACGGGGAAGTCGGCGGCCTCCGGGACGAAGACGTGGCCCTCCTCGAAGAGGATGTCCACCTGTTCGCCCGGCAGGACCAGTTCGGACATTCCGGTCCAGCCGGAGGAGCCCGTGATGGCGAGCTCCGCGCGGTACTCCTCGGCGAGGAGTCCGACGGAGGATGCCTTGATCCTGAGCGGAAGGTCCTTCGACACGACGGTGACGTCGTACCCCTCGGCCTGCAGGTTGCGGGCGACCGCGAGGATGCGGGAGTCGTTGTCCCCCAGGCGATAGCCGCTGGGCAGCACGCTGGGGTCCGAGTGGTTGAGCTCGACCCGGACCGTTCCGCCGAGTTCCCCGATCGGGATGGGGGCGTCGAGGCGACCGTGCCGGACCCGGAACTCGTCCAGCATGCGCAGGGCCTGCCGGGCGAAGTAGCCGAGTTCGGGATGGTGCCGCTTGGCCTCCAGCTCTGTGACCACGACGATCGGCAGCACGACTTCGTGCTCGTCGAAGCGGTTCAGTGCGTTCGGGTCGGCCAGCAGAACGCTGGTGTCGAGAACATAGGTGCGCCGGTCAGGCATGCGGCGCTTTGTGCTGGTCACCACGGAAGGACGTACCCCCTCGGAAGAGGTCGGGGAGCGACGGAGAGGAGCTGGACCGGTCCAGGCCGCGATGCGCGGGCCGAGAACCGGCCCTCCGTCTCGCCCGTACTGACCGCACGGTCGAACTGGTGCAAAGGGCCTCCCGGGCGGACGGCCCCGTGCCGTCCGCTGAGATACGACACCCGTGGTTCGGGCGTCGACCTGCTTGGCTTATGCCCTCGAACATGCGCCGCCATGCCACGGCATATGACGGCGCCCTGGTGAACTCCTTGTTACTTACGTCCCAAGGGGGGTGGTACCGGGGTTCTGTCCGTCATTCGCCGTAGCGGCCCGATCCTTCTCCGCTACGGCCGTCACGCGCCGTAGCGGCCTCTTCATCCGCCGTAACGCCGGTGTCGCGCCGCGTAGTCACGCATCGCGCGCAGGAAGTCGACCTTGCGGAAGGCCGGCCAGAAGACCTCACAGAAGTAGTACTCCGAGTGGGCCGTCTGCCAGAGCATGAATCCGGACAGCCGCTGTTCGCCGCTCGTGCGGATCACCAGATCGGGGTCGGGCTGGGCACCCGTATAGAGGTGCTTGCCGATGAGGTCGACGTCCACGTGGTCGGCGAGCTCCTCCATGGAGGTGCCCTTGTCGGCGGCGTCCAGGATCATCGAGCGGACCGCGTCGGCGATCTCCTGGCGGCCGCCGTAGCCGATGGCGACGTTGACGAGTATCCCGTCGACGTGCGCGGTGGACTCCTCCGCCTCCTTGAGGACGGACTGCATCCCCGACGGCAGCAGGTCGAGGGTGCCGACGTGGTGCACACGCCAGCGGCCGTCCGCGGCGAGGGAACTGACGACGTTCTCGATAATGCCGAGCAGGGGGCCGAGTTCGTCCTGGGGGCGGTCGAAGTTGTCCGTCGACAGCAGCCACAGGGTGACGACCTCGACGTCCGTCTCGCTGCACCAGCCGAGGAACTCCTCGATCTTGTCGCCGCCGGCCTGGTGCCCCTGGACGGTGGTGGAGCCGGCGGCCTTCGCCCAGCGCCGGTTGCCGTCCATGATGACGCCGACGTGCTTGGGCACCGACGCGTGGTCGAGATGGCCTCCCACCCTGCGTGCGTAGAACCTGACCAGCAGGCGGCGCAGGGTGTCGCGCACGTTCACGTGTTGTCAGCCCCTCCGTGGATGGCAGTCCCCGGCTGCGAAGCCTACCCCCGCTGTGACACCGATTCCCCAAGGGGTGTCTGGGCTCATCCCGGTTCGGCACGAAGGTCGGACCCGAGCGGGACGCGAGCCGGACGCGGGCGGGACACCAGTCGGACGCGAGTCGGACGCGGTTCGTCCTCGATGTCGCCCCCGGCTCACTGTCGGGCTCGCTCGTCGGCGGGCGCGGGGGCCGGTGCCGCGGGGCACAAAAAAATCGGGCCGGTCCGTGGGGGGGATACGGACCGGCCCGAGGGGGGGTTTCCACCATAACCCTTCGTAAGTGATGCTGCGTGCATCAGCGCGCCACAACTACTCTCCGAAACCGGCCGACGACGCGTCAGGGGGTGCGGAAGCCCCGATTCCGGCCCTGATCATGGCTGATTCACAGCGGATTCCAAGGAGAACGTGGAGATTTTCCACCGACCCCCGGCATGTCGCTCTCAGGGGTGACGCCGTCAGCGAACGTCCACTTGACGGGGCAGGGCACCGCGCGGCCCCCTCCACCGCACGGTGCCGACCGCGCAGCTTTGCTCACGCGAATTACCTTGGTCCGAACCTACGCGAGGTGACGGGCGGGATGCGAGTCGATCTCGATAACGATGTGGAAAACCTGTGTACATATGAGGGACGTGAGGTGACGGGATTCCGGCCGGGCGTGGCCGGCACGATCCCGGACGCGCCGAGCGGGACCGGCACGGGGTGAGGGCGTACCGAGGTCGGGCGGGGCGGGCCCGGACATGTGTACGGCGACAACCACAGGACTACCGCAGGACTACCGGAGGACCACCGCAGGATTACGGCCACACGGGCGCGCGGGATTTCGCCAATCGGCGCGCGGCGCCGGGAGACCGGGCTGTCACGCGAGCGGCTTGCGGATGTCGAAGAGGTGGCGGGTGCTGTGGGTCACGAACGGGCCCGTGGTCTCGATCTGCTTGTGCAGGGCGCGGAGTTGGGGCTCGTAGGCCTCGACCGTGAAGTCCGGGACCATCCAGATCACCTTGCGGAGGAAGTGGACGACGGCCGCGATGTCGTAGAACTCCATACGCAGCCGCTCGGCGCGGACGTCGACGATCTCAAGGCCCGCCGCCTCGGCGCCCACCCGTTCGCGTTCGGGGTCGCGGGCGCCGCTCACGGACTCCGGCTGGGGGCCGAGGAAGTGCTCGACGAGTTCGAAGGCGCTGCGGGGGCCGACGTGTTGGGCGAAGTACGTGCCGCCGGGGCGCAGGACGCGGGCGATCTCCGGCCAGTGGGCGCGGACCGGGTGGCGGCTCAGGACGAGATCGAAGGCGGCGTCGGCGAAGGGCAGCGGGGCGTCCTCGGCCGCGGCGACCACCACGACACCGCGCGAGCGGAGCAGTTCGGTGGCCTTGGCGACGTTCGGCGGCCAGCCCTCGGTGGCGGCCACGAGCATCGGGGGCTGCGCGGCGGCCCGGCTCAGGGCGAAGTCGAAGACCTCCCCTCCCCCGGTCTGGACGTCCAGGGCGGTGGTCGCGCGCGAGAGACGGTCCCCGGCGGAACGCGCGTACCCCCACGAGGGGCGTGCCTCGGTGGCCCGGCCCACGAACCAGGAGAAGTCCCAGCCCTCGGTGGGGACGGCGACGCCCTCCGCGACGAGGTCCTCGAAGCTGCCCGTGCTGCTCCCGCTGTTGTCCATGGGGCGATGGTCGCAGGGCGTTGTCGGTGGGCGCTGCTAATTTCCGAAGCATGACCGACGACGGAGCTACGGACGCGCTGTACCACCGCGACGAGAAGGCGATGCTGCACGCGAGCCTGGACCGGGTCCGGGACGCGGTGCTGTGGAAGCTGGACGGACTGGACGAGGAGCAGGCCAGACGCCCGATGACGCCCTCGGGCACGAGTCTGCTGGGGCTGGTGAAGCATCTGGCGTCGGTGGAGTACGGCTACTTCGTGGAGAGTTACGGCCGCGAGGTGGAACCGCTGTGGTTCGACCCGTACCAGGACGAGGACATGCGTGCGGGCCCGGACGAGACGACGGAACAGATCGTCGCCTTCTACGGCCGTGCCCGCGCCGCCGCCGACCGCACGATCACGGAGCTGCCGCTGGACGCGGTCGGCCGGCCGCCGTGGCGCAAGCACTCCGTGTCCCTGCGCTGGGTGCTGGTGCATCTGATCGAGGAGACGGCGAGACACGCGGGGCACATGGACATCGTGCGGGAGCTGATCGACGGGGCGGCCGGGGATCACCGGCCGTCGTAGCCGACAAGTCGTGGCCGTGGCCGTCAGGGGACGAGTGCCCTGACCTCCTCCGCCGCGAAGCGTACGAAGGCCTCCGGGTCGGGTTCGTCACCGGTGGGCTGGAGGATCACCGTGTCGGCGCCGGCCTCCGCGAGGCGCTGGACGGCCTTCGCGACGGCGCCCGCGTCACCGGCGACACCGAGGTCGGGGACCGACTCCACGCCCTCGCCGGTGAGTTCGGCGCGCAGGCGGGCGGCGGCGTCGGGACCGGTGGCGGTGAGGAGATAGACGACGACCTTGTGCGGCTCGGTGCGACCGGCCGACTCCCGCCCCTCGTCGATGAGTTGACGGGCCCGTCGTACGCCGTCCGGTGCGGTGCTCGCGGTGAGGATCGTGCCGTCCGCTGCCGCGCCGGAGAGGCGCAGGGTGCGGGGGCCGGTGGCGCCGGCGAGGATCTCGACGGGACCGGCCGGCGGCCAGTCGAGGGCGACGTCGTCGAGCTTGACGTACCGCCCGTCGGTCGTGAGGCGCTCACCGCGCAACAGGGCGCGCAGCGCGTCGAGATGCTCGCGCAGCAGGGTCACCGGGGACTCGACACGGGCGCCGACCTGGCCCATCCAGTCCTGTACGCCGTGCCCGACGCCGATGATCGCGCGTCCCGGGAACAGCCGGTCCAGCGTGGCGACCTCCATCGCGGTGATGGCGACGTTCCGCAAGGGCACCGGCAACAGCCCTACCCCGACCCGCACTTGCTCGCTCCACGCGAGAGCGGCGGCCGCTGCCGAGATCCCGCCCTCCCGGAAGCAGTCCTCCCACAGCCAGAGCTCCTCGAGCCCGGCGGTATCGGCGAGTCGGACGACGGCTCGCAGTCGCTCGGGGGGAAGTTGGGGACGGAATACAGCGCCGAGTCCGGTCATGGGTTCTTCCTACCTGTGGGGAGTGCCGCAGACAACAGCTTTACGAGTGACTGGAATTGGGGTTCGCGCGCTCGTACCGCAGGAGTACGACCCCGTTGCCGAAGGTGCGTGACTCGGTGAGGCGGAGCGGGGTGCGGGTGTCGGAGACGGGGAACATGGGCTTGCCGCGGCCGAGGACGACCGGGTTGACGTACACCTTGATCTCGTCGACGAGGCCGAGGCGGAGGAAGGTCGCGGCGAGGTCGGCGCCGCCGAGGCCCAGGTCACCGCCGGGCTGTTCCTTGAGGGCCAGCACCTCCTCGGGGACGACCTCGGGGACGATGGTCGTGTTCCAGTCGGCGGGGCCGCTGGGCAGGGTCCGCGAGTACACGATCTTCGGCATGTCCCGCCAGATGCGGGCGAACTCGGCGATGACGGCCGGGGAGTTGGGGTCCGCGTCGGCGGTGGGCCAGTAGGCGGCCATCAGTTCGTGGGTGACGCGGCCGTCGACGAAGGCGCCCATGTGCTTGACGGTGTCGTTCATGTGCTGGTGGAGTTCCTCGTCGACCATGTGCCAGTCGATGTCCCGGTCGGGGCCCTCCATGTAGCCGTCGAGGGACACGGACATCATCAGGCTGATCTTCCGCACGGGTGCACCACCTCGTTCACAGTCGGCCTCCCGGGTCGGGCACCGGGTTCACCACCGTCTCACGCCACCGCGAACGCCCCCAGCACCACACCGGTGAACGCTCCCCCGAGCATGAACGGCCCCAGCGGGATCGCCGTCTTGCGGCTCGCCCGGCGCAGGGCGACCATGCCGAGGCCGTAGACCGCGCCGTACAGAATTCCCGCGAAGGCGCCCGTGACGAGGACCGGCCAGCCGTACCAGCCGAGGGCCGTGCCGAGGCCGAGGGCGAGTTTCACGTCGCCGAGGCCCATGCCGGAGGGGTTGATGAGGTACAGCACCAAGTACCCGGCGCCGAGGGCGAGTCCGCCGAACAGGGCGGTGGGCCAGGACCCGGCGTCGGCGGGGAGCGCGGCCGCGATGCCGAGGAGGGCGAGGGTGGCCGCGGCGAGGGGGAGGGTGAGGACGTCGGGGAGGCGGTGGACGCGGAGGTCGACCAGTGCGAGGAGCACGGCGACGGGGGTGGCCAACAGCCAGACGACGAGTTCGGGGCGCGGGCCGGTGGCCGCGGCGAGAGCCGCGCAGACGAGGGCGGTCGTGGCGGACACGGCGGGGGTGCGGGGGCCGTAGGAGCCGCAGGAGGTGGACGGCGGCCGGTCTCCGTATGCGCCGCCGGTGGTGTCGATGGTGCAGCGGGCTCGGCCGAGCCAGCCGTCGAACGGGCCCGTGATCGGGTGGCCGTCGGGGCACTCCCCGTTCCAGGGTTCCTCGGGGTCCACGGAGAGGCGGTGGGCGGCGCGGGGCAGCAGGAGGCCCGACCACGCGCCCCACAGGGCACCCACGAGGATCAGAATCAGGCGCACGCCGGGACGATATCCGGATACGGCGGGCGGGGCATGGGCCTGTGGGCCCATGTAGGGCCTACTCCCGTGTGGATACGGTCGGTTGACACCGGATCGATCCGTGGTGGCTTGTGGCGCAGGAAGGTGACCTGACATGGGGCGACGCTGGAGTGACGGCCGGGGGAAGCTGATCGTGCACGGGGCCGCGGGGGCGGTCGCCGTCCGGCTGGAGCTGGCGACCTCCTACCGCGCGCGTACGAAGGGGCTGCTCGGCCGGGACGCGATCGACGGAGCGATGCTGCTCTCGCCGGCGAGCAGTGTGCACACGTTCCGGATGCGGTTCCCGATCGATGTGGCGTACCTGGACCGGAACTTGAAGGTCGTCGCCGTGCACACGATGAGGCCGGGGCGGCTGGGGCTGCCGCGGTTTCGGTCCCGGCACGTGCTGGAGGCGGAGGCGGGGGTCATGGCGGGGTGGGGGCTGGGGGTGGGGGTTCGGGTGGTGGTGGAGACGGAGTAGGGGGACGGGACGGGGTGGGCGGAGTCGGGGGCAGGTCCGGCACCTGTTCCGCCACGCCGTACACGCGGAACGGGTAGCGGGCGGTGTCCGCGCCGTACCCCGTCTCGACCGGCTCGATGCCGCACCTGACCGAGCGTCCGTCGGGGAGCGCAGCCCAGTACGCGCTCGGCGGGAACGACTCCGCGGGGTGGAGAACCGAACTGCCCACCCTGGCCGCGACACCGAGGGCGAGGTCCGCTTCCTCGTGTGCCACGTCGACCGCCTCGTCGGGCAGGTCCAACAAGTCGGCCAGGGCGCCGGAGTTGGGCGAGGCTCCGGTCCGCCACGACGAAGAGGTTCGCGAGCAGCGACTTCATCCATGGTCCCCGGGTCGAAGAACGGCCGGTGGCGTCAAGGTGACAGCGTGCCGTCGGCTGTCAGCCGGGCCAGGGCCTCTCGGCTTCGGGGCACGGTGTCGTGCCGGCGGAGCATCGCCACGGCCTGGTCGGTGACGAACCCGAACCGGGCGTACCGCTCGGCGAGTTCCATCGCCCACGGAGTGACGAGGGTGTCGTCGTCGACGTACATGCCGAGCCAGGTGAAGACCTCGCCGGCAATCCAGCCGCCGATCCACGTCACCCAGCGCCGGACGAAGCGCGCCGCCTCCTCGCTGTCCGCGTCCCCGGGTACGCCGGGGATGCCGAGCAGCGCGCACTCACGCATCGCCTCGGTCATCCTCTCCTCGGTGACCAGGCGTGCATACGGCATCAACTCCCGCATGACCTGGCGGACTTCGAGCCAGGCGGGCGGTTCCTCGTCCTCGTGGCCGCGCCAGGAGGGGGCGGGGACCGGTTCGGGCACGGGCTCGGGCGGAGCGCAGGCCTGGAGAATCGCCCGTGCGCGGGTGATGTTCTCTTCGCTCTCCGGCAGTTCCACCGGCCATTGGAAGCCGGCGCCCCAGCTGTAGGGGAGTTCCCGTACGGCGGGGGGAAGCAGGGCGTGCTCTCCCTGCGCCGGGCGCTGTGCACGGGCGTCGTAACCGGGGCGGCGCAGGGAGAGCAGTGCGTCCCGCGCCTGTGAGCGGCTGCTCTCGCTCGCGCTGTCGTCCTGTACGACGCGCAGCAGGGCCTGCTCGCCGTGGGGTGCGCCGAGGACATGCAGCAGGTTCACCGCGTCATGGGCGGCGAGCCCGCTCTCGACGCAGCGCTCGGCCGCCGCCGCGACACCCGCTTCGTCGTACGGCTTCCGCTGGAGCCAGCGCAGCACGTCATGGGCCCAGCCTGCGAGCGCCTGGTCGGTCAACACCCCGACAATCAGGTCCAGTTGATCCTCCAGCCACCAGGCCGGTACCGGCGGTTGCGCTGTGCCCGCCCACTCCCGCAGGACATCGGCGATGCCCTCACGGGTGAACCGGTCGGCCGTCGGCATGACGTGGGCCAGCCGGTACCCGGCCTCGTTACGGATCCGGTCGAAGAGTTCCCACGACTCGTCGCTCCAGACGCGAGGCACTGGTGACGCCGACGGGCCCGAGAGCGCGGCCGTCAGTGCCTCAAGGGCGGCTCGCTCGGTCGCCTCCGTAGGCGCCAGTTCCTCCAGCGCCGACTTCCGTTCCCAGGTCAGGTCGTTCCACGGTGAGGGGAGCCGCCGCATGTCCGCGGCCAGCAGGTGATGTGCGGTCACTGTCCGGCCCGCTCCGTTCCACTGGTCGTCCGCTGGTCCGCTCGTCCGCTCCACGTCAGGAAACACCCAGATACCGCATGGCGGTCTTCGGGTCCTTCATCTTGCCCGAGTCCCGTGCCGCCTGCCGCTCGGCCGGAGTCTTCCTGCTCCATGCGTCGTTCATCGCCTTGAGCTGCCGGGCCGAGATGTCCTGGCCGGCGACGCGAAGGTCGAGGCCGTTCTCGGCGAGAGTCCGCGCGGGAGTGCCGTCCGGGACGGTGCCGGTCTTCTTGTCCTTCTGGAAACCGTCGAACACCTTGTCCCAGCCGTCCTGCGTCTCGATCTCGTAGCGCGCCTTCCGACCAGGGTTCGCCTTCTGCCAGTCGGCCAGTTTCCGCGCCTGGGCACGGATCGAGGCCTGGGTGGCGGCCTGTCCCGTGTTCTTGACCTCCACGACGTTGAGGGTGCCGTCCTTGCCCTTGTAGACCACGTCGGCGTCGTCGATGCCGCTGAGATCGGCGGTGGTGCCGTCGCCCATGTCCACGGTCTGGCGGCCCTTCTTCGCGCCGACGCCGGCGTAGACCTTGGTGCCCTCGGCGGCATCGTCCGCGGCACGCGTCGCGGCCTTGACCTCGGCCATGGCTTCGGCCAGTTGGTGACGGTCGCCGGCCCTGAGCACGGGGCCGCCGAGCGAACCGCGGCTCTGGCTGTCGATGGTCGTGTTCTTCAGCATGTCCGCCAAGTCCTTGAGGGACTGCGTCAGTTCGGCCTTCCCGATCTCCCCCTTGCTCAGGTCCGGGCTGTCCTTGGCCTTGGCGACGAGGTCGTCGATCTTCTTCTCGTCGAGCGTGAACCGGTCGCCCTTGGGCGTCTTCTGCTTGTCCTTGGCGTCCGTGATGGCCTTCTTGGCCTCGTCCGCCGCGTGCTGCAAGTCCGCGGCCCGGGCCGCCGCGTCGGCCTCGTCCGCCTGCTTGCGGGCGTCCTCGGCCTCCTTCTTGGCGTCCTCGTCGCAGCCGTCCTCGGCGAGGAGGACGTACGGGGAGGCGCCGGCGGCGAGGACGGTGGTGCCGGTACCGGAGGAACCGGTGAGGATTCCCGGGGTGTCGGGACCATTGCCGTCGTACGGGATCCGGTGGCTCGGTGCGCCGATCGTGCAGCCGGTCTTCTCGGCCTTGTGCTCCGCTTCCTCGGCCGCGTCGTCGGCTTCCTTGGCGGCCTTCTCGGCGCCCTCGACGTCACCGGCCTTGGCCGCCTTCTTCGCGTCCTCCGCCGCTTTGGCCGCCTTTTCGGCGAGCGCGCCGAGCTTTCCCAGTTTGCCGATCTTGCCGAGGTCGCCGACCTTCTCGACGATCTTCGCGCCGTCGTAGCCCGGGATGAAGAGGGAACCGACGTTCCAGAGCACGTGGGTGACGGCGCGCGTCTTGTCGCCGTTGTTCCAGTCCTTGGCGACGTCGTCACCGATGAACACGTCGTAGAGAACCGTGCCACCCGTCTTGACGGAAGCGCCGGTCCAGTCCCACAGGGCGCCGCCGTAGTCACCGTCGGACCACTTCTTGCCGGCGTCCTTGGAGTTCTTCGACCAGTCGTCGCCGAGCTGTTTGCCGTAGTCGCCGATGCCCTTCAGGGTGTCCATCGGGTGGCGGACCATGTCGTAGATACCGGTGAGGTCGCCCCAGACGCCGTCCACGAAGAGGCCTTGGCCGACTTGCTTGACCTGGTCGCCGGCACAGCCGAAGAAGGCACCGACGCCGGAGAAGCAGCCGTCGTCGCCTCCGTCGTCGTTCTTGTCATCGGCGGGGGCGGGCTTCTTGTCGTCGACCGGGTCGGGATCGGTGGTGGTGGTAGTGCCGGTGCCGCCGCTGCCGCCGGTGGTCCCGCCATTGCCATTGCCGTTGCCATTGCCGTTGTTGTCGGCGTTGTCATTGCCGGCGGTCGTGTCCGTGTCGCCGCCCGTCGAGGCAGGGCAGGCCATGCCGGTGACCTTGCAGACCTCCGACTGGATGCCGCTGAAGATCTGGGTACCGAGGCCGCTGACCAGCAGGGCGGTGATGATCGCGGCGACGATGGCGATGAACCCGGCGTACTCGACCGCCGTCTGCCCGTCGTCCCGGCGCCAGCGGATCAGCCGGGACAGGGAGAACGGCCGGCGCTCGACACGTTCCAACCCGGCGAGCGCGTACCACTGACGGCTCTCGGGACGGGACAGGAAGAAGAGGATCAGGACCGGCAGCAGAAGCTGGAGACCCCCGCGCGCGGACCCGGAGGCGAGGTTGACGACACCGCCGAGGATCAACCAGCCCTGTACGGCGACGAGTCCGCGCCGGACGCGGACCCCGCCCTCCCAACTCCGCCGGGCGAGCCACCAGCCGAGGACGCCCGGCGCGGCGGCGTACGCGACGAGGGCGATGACCTGTCCGTCGAGGGCGTCGTACGACGTGGCGGTCATCAGCAGGCCGAGCCCACCGACGACGGTGACCGCGAAGAGCGCGTGCACCAGCACCAGGGCGGTGACGAGCGGCACGGGCATGTCCTGACGCCCCCGCAACCCGCTTCCCCCGCCGGCTCCCCCCATCGAGGCCATGTTTCCCCCGTCCCCCGCCATCGCTCACAAGACCGCCTGAGCTTCCAGAGACTAGGCAGGGGATCGATGCCCGAGATGGGCCCGTGGGCCCAAATCGGTACCCAGGCTGCCGCTGGGCCCGGACCAGAACGATGGTGACGACTCGTGAGGGCCCAGTCGGCTCAGGCTCAGGCCGCGGTCTCCTGCTGGCGGCTCTCGAGTGCCTTCGCGGCCTTCCGCCTCCCGGAGGCCCGGACGTCGACCGGAGTGCCGGCGCCCTTGCCCGGGGTGTCCTTCCAGACACGGATCTTCTCGACGACCGCGGTGAGCCGTGCGTCCGCGGGTTTCACATCGATGGAGAACAGTGACTCGTCCGGCCGGCTGTCGTCGCCGCCCCATCGGACCACACCGTCGAGTTCGGCCAGGATGTCGCGGATCACCATGAGCTGGGGGGAGAAGAACCCGCCCTCCGACCCGGCCGGGTAGGAGCCCGGGCGGATCTGTACGGCCGTGCCCGAGGCCTGGTTGGACTCCGTCAGCCCCTTCTTGACCTCGCTCGGAGCGCGCCAGCCGATGACATCGCCCTTGCGCAACTCGTCGACCTCGTAGTGGAAGCGGCGGATCACGTGGACCAGGACGGCCTCCACGTCCCCGATGCAGACGTCGATGGAACATTCCGTGCCGGGGACCGGGCGCGTCCACACCGTCGAGATGTCGTTGGTCTTCTCCACCAGCTCCCACCCGTTGAGGGAGGTGGGCCGCGCGGTGTCCTCGGTGTCCGAGGCGGTTTCCTCGGCGGCGGCGGGAGCCGCCGTCAGGAGCCCGCCGGTGAAACCGGCCAGGCCCAGAACTGTCGTGCCCTTTACCGCCGTGCGTCTCGTGATGTGAGCCATCCCGCTGAATCTCCCTTTCGTTTCACTTGTTCTCGATGAAGAACATCAACGCCACCGTGGGAAGGAGGACCAGCAGTGAACTGGCCGTCCAGTAACGCCGTTTGGCGGCATCCCGCTTTCGGCGCATCGCGAGGTTGACCGGAATCCACAGCCCCAGGAACGCCGCCCACATCGGTACCAGCACCAGCAGCCAGGGCAGCATGCCGTCGTTCTCCGTGGGCTCCCGGTGTGTGATTCCCAGGCCCGCGAGGGGGTAGTTCACCGCGAACAGCACGAGGGCCCAGACGGGGATCACGGCGACAATCCCGAGTACGAGATTGACGACGACGGGAGCTGCCCAGGTCCGGCGGGCCGAAGGTGTTCGGGCGGAAGTGTCAGGAGCTGTGCGGGAGTTCATAGATTGCGCACGATCTTGTAGTACTTCTCCAATACCTGGTACAGGCCGCCGACTTGTCTGCCGTACTCCTGGGCGGCGTCGTTGGTTCCGTTGTATCGCGCCAGGATCGCCTGGGAATCGGCGTCGCTCGTGTCCAGGCCGGGCCGGGACAGGCCGATCTGGTACGCGTTGTAGATCGTCAGGTAGGCGGCCGTCTTCACGTTGTACACCGGATCGTCGTGCAGTTGGGTCCACACGTCCGTCAGGTTCCCCGCGGTCCCCGGGACCAGCAGCGTGCCGTTGATGATTCCCTGCTGGACGCAGTAGTTCCGCGCCTCGATGGCGACCCAGCCGAAGATCTGTCCCCACCCGGTGCTGCAGTCGTCCTTCAGACCGTTCTGTACGGCGAGATCCGCGACGGGGTCCAGCGGGTTGAACTTGCGCAGCTCCCAGAGCACCGGGGCCTGGATCAACGCCTTGCGCAGTTTGAGCTGGCGGGCGAGCGAGGTGAAGAGCCAGTCCGCGCCGACGACGAGATCGAACGCCTCGGTGTTGGATATTCCGCCCAGGGTCGCCCAGTCGCTGTCGGTCCAGCCGTCTCCGCCGGTTTCGGGGACCCCGATGTCCTCCAGGTATCCGCGCACCTCCTGCAGCATGGCGTCGCGGTAGGTGTCGTCGAACTCGGCGTCCAGCCCGTCGGTGTACGAGCCGGGGTCGAAGGTGTTCTGGCCGACGTCCCGGCCGGACGCGACGTTCTTGTCGATCTCGATGGAGCCGGTTCCCGACCCGACGGTGACGGTGGCGATCTGGTCGAAGGCCCAGTTGTTGGACAACGGGTATCCCAGGTTTCCCGAGAAACCGCTCGACATGTCCGAGACGAAGCTGGCGTCGGCGTAACCCGCCACCATGGCCCGTGAACACACGTTCCGCGGACCGTAGATGCCGACCAGGTACCGGGAGTTCTCCTGGACGACCCGATAGATCCCACGGAAGTGGGGAAGGACGTAGTCGGTCACGTCCGCGTCGAGCGCGTCGTAGTCGACGGCGAAGTAGATGCGGGTTCCGTCCTTGAAGCCGTGGTACTTCGCCCACTCGATCGCGTCGTAGGCGTCGTACGTCCCCTGGGGGTAGTTGAAGTACGCGTTGCTGCCGCCCCATGTCTGGTAGATCGGGAAGCAGCTCAGCCCCGCGTCGGCGATGGTCGCCAGTTCGCCGGGCTTGATCACCTTGTCCAGGGTGGTGTTGGGCACGTTGGACAGGTAGCGGCCGACGTATTTGTAGCCGGCCGCTTTGAGAGCCGCCGCCCTCTCGGCGGTGACGGTGGTGACGCAGTCGCAGGCCGTGCCGGGACGGGACTGGTCACCGTAGGAGACCAGCAGGGACGCCCAGGTGGGGAAGTCGGCGTTTCCGGTCTGGGGAAGACCGACGTAGGCCTGGAAACTCGTCGTCTCCGCCGCCAGCGCGGAGGTGTACGAACTCGAGAACACGGTGCTGCTGCGCTGGTTGAGGATCAGCGCGGCCGAGTAGAGGGACACCCAGGCACCCGAGCTGCCCACCGTGAGGGTGTGGGCCTTGATGCCCGTCTGGGTCGCCGGGCCGAAGACCCCGTTGGCCACGCCGTCCGCCAGGCCGATCTCGTACTGGATCGCGTAAAGCATGGACTTCGCGACGTCGCGGGAGTGATGGCCGTCGCAGGGGATGATGAAGAAGTCCGCGCGGGTCACGTAGCGCCCGTTCAGCCACTGCTGGATCGAACGGATACCGGTACTGCCCGCGCTGTCCCCGTAGTCCACCAGCACGTAGGGGTCCATGTTGAGCAGCGCCTTGAGCACCTTCGGCGTCACGTCACTTCCGGTGTAGACCCCGCCCACACCCATGTCGGACTTCAGCTTCGTCACGGCGGCCTCGACGCGCGAGTTGTAGGTGCCGTCGATCTCACCGCCGTCGTAGCCCTTGCAGTAGAGGCCGGACTGGATGATCCGGCAGAAGTTGGCGGAGGGGACCGTCGAGGCGTTCAGCTTCGGGTACTTCGACGTGAGCGTGCTCAGGGTGGTGGGACCGAAACTGTTGGACAGTGCGGTGATTCCCAGCTCGTACTGGAGTGCCCGGGTGAGGGCGTACATCGTGTTCCAGCCGGTCTTGCCGTCCTCGTCGACCGTCATGCCGATGATGCTGCCGTACGTCGCGTTCACGAATCTCTGCGCGCGCTGCACTAATTCGTCAGCCATGAGTCCACTTCTCCTGTGGTCGCTTCTGCGGTGGGGCAACAAAAGGAGAGGCGTAAGCCGCACGTTCGCCGTGGCCGTTCGACCGCTTGAAACGAGATCGGCTTACGCCTCATTTCAGTACAGCCGCCGCTAGCAGCTGTAGCTTTCCTTGCCGTTGACGAGATAGCCGGTTTCGGCCTCGGTCTCCAGCAGGTACGCCACGGTGAAGCACCCACCGGAGCCGGTCGTTATGTACACGGGGCCGGCATACGAGCTGAAGGTGCCGGAGTCATAGCCGCAGGCGGAGCTGGACGTGGTGCCCGGACAGGCCTGCAGATACATCCAGTTGGCGCCGCCGGGCGTCTGGTTGTAGAAGACGACGCAGAGGTACCCGCCGCCCACGTAGGCGGCCATGCTGCCGCTGACCGCCCCCGTGTCGCCGGGCAGGGAGGCGTCGATGTAGGCCAGGGTGTTGTAACTCCCGCCGCACACCGTCGAAGCGGCGGCGACGGCCTGCGGGTCCGACGCGGCTGCCTCGGCGGTGGCGGTGTCGGCTCCCGCGGCCAGCCGGACGGCGACGCCGTCGCTGCGGGTCGCGACAGCGGAACCCGTCGATCCGGGGCTCTCGGCCACCGAAGCCCGAGTGGTCAGGCCCAAAAGAACCAGCACCGCGAAGGACACGGTCACTAATCGCCGTATGATGTACAGGGGACGCACAGATTCCACTCCTGTCGTGCTCCGCTGCGCGGCATCCCGGTTATACGGTTGGTAGCCTGGGCCGGGATGCCCACAGTTGAGGTGATAGCGAATTCGGAGATCTTGATGTCATCCGTGGGAGTACCGGCAGATGATTTTCTCAGGCCGCCATGGAATTGACCAAGTCCGATGCACTCCGAAAACAGCCGAATTGGCTGGTTGTAAGCGGTTACTTGAAATGCGCTCGTGATTGCATCGGTATGAAATTCGCGCACAACCAAAAGCGGCGTTCAAGCGTCCCCGGGCAGCTTCTTCGGTGGTGTACGCGCGGTGACCATGTTCACGAAGGCCGCTACGAACCGACCGAGGCTCCCGTCGTGGACGGATGACCTTGCCAGTCACCGTTCAGAACCGAAGCCTCGATGTGCCGTCAGCCGGCCACCGTCCGCCTCGCCAAGCCGCCTGCGTCGCCGGGGCGTTCGGGCTGTCGCCGGCGGAGCGGCTGGTCGGGCTCCAGGAGGCACAGGACAGGCGCCCACAGACGTACGTCGTCACTGCCCGCCGCCGCATGGATGAGCGCGGAAATCTGCTTGTTGCCGCCCATCCCCAGAAGTGCGGGGGGGGCCGAGGACGTCATGCTCGGTCAGATCCAACCGGACGACTCCGCTTCCGCGAGAGCTGCCCGGTAGGCGGCGGTGGCCTCACGCACTCTGCGCCGCATCGCCGCGGAGTCGTCCGTTACGTAGTGCCCGAAGCGCTCGTGCCCATCTGGACCGGATGGACGACACAGTGCTGCCCTCGGCGGCCTCCCGTGACCTCATCCGCAACGTTGCCCACGAACTGTGAGGACGCCACCGTGATCCACATCAACTGGGAAGCCCCGTACTGCGGGGAAGGCAACAACTGCTTCCGCATAGGCACCGACCCTCAAGGCAACGCCTGCATCGCGGTCGCCGGACAGGAGGGCCGCTGCCTCACCGACACCCGCGAAGCCCTCCGCACCCTCATCCGGGACATCAGGGCAGGCAAGGCCGTCCACCTGCTGGAGAACTGACCGCGGGCGACCTGGAATCCTCGCTCAGCTCTCCGTGCGCGGGAACGTCACCTCGACCCGTCGGTTCTTCTTGCGGCCGGCCTCCGTGGAGTTGTCGGCGATCGGGTACTGCTCGCCGTAGCCGCGTACCTCGAAGGTGATGTTCGGGCTGTTCAAGTCCGCGTCCAGGACGGCCTGTACGGCGTCGGCGCGCTGCTTGGACAGGACGTCGCCGTGGGCGGACGAGCCGAGGTTGTCGGTGAAGCCGAAGACGCGGACCGTCGACGCGTTCTGCTTCTTGATCTCCGCGGCGATCGTGTCGATACGGGACTTCGCCTCGGCGCTCAGCTTGGCGCTGTTCTTGCTGAAGAGGACCTCGGCCTGGAGGGCGAAGGTCACGTCCGAGTTGGTGTCCTCACGGCGTTCCTCGCCGCCCTGGTCCTCCACGACGGACTTGATGTCCAGGACCTTGGGATCGGCGAGCGTCGCGCCCTCGGGGAGTTTCAGGTCCGGGTCGTTCGGGTCGACCTTCACCGGGGCGGAGGCCGAGGCCTCGGTGCCCGGCGGGACGCTCGGACTCGGGGCGTCGTCGGCATGCGCCGCCACCGCGCCGACGATGTTCGCGGCGACCATGATCGTGGCGGCGGTCACGACCAGGGCGAGACGGGGAGTGGTGGTCACGGCCGCCTCACCCGGAGATCTTGATCGTGGCGACGGCGAACGTCGGTAGCTCGAAGGAGACTTCGGTCGTAGTCGTCGGGGGTGCTGGGAACTGCATGAAGACAGCCAGCTCGTCACCCGACTTGATCGTCGTGAAGCCGGTCGTCGTCAGCGGACGGCCGTCCGTGTCGCGCAGCACGTAGTAGCGCTTCTTGCCCTTCGAGTCCACGAGCGTGGCGCCGCCGAGCGACGGGCCGTTCCTGATGACCTCGGTCTCGTTGCCGCTCAACGCGGCCGGGACCACGACGCTTTTGTCCGCGTCGTTCCTCAGACTGCCGTTCACCGTGACGAAGCCACCGGAGTCCCGGGTGGCGGAAGTGATGTCCAGGATCAGGCCGTTCGAGCCCTTCACCTCGGCCAGGGGCGCGTCCGACTGGCCCTCCTGAGCACTCGGATCCGATCCACCGCTCTTGGAGGCCGACGCCGGAGTATCCGGTTTCTTGTCGTCACCGCCACCCCCGCAGCCGGCCACGCCGAGTGTCAGGCCGGTCGCAACAGCCAGTGCGACCAACCCTCTGCGGGCCGTCGAAGTGAACCGAATGCTCATGACTCTGCTTCCTTCATCACTCGTCGTTCGCTAGTCAGTCGGCCAGGTGGACGTCGAAGAGGTCCTCGGGGCCCGGCAGATCGGTGAGATCCGTCGGGTCCAGGTCCCAGTCCTTGTTGTTCTTGCAGGTGAGCTTCGGCAGCACGTCGTCCCCGGCGCCCGCGCCAGGGAGTTGGAACGTGCAGAGCGGCTCGATCACGGCGGTGGCATGAGCTTTCGAGTACGTGCTCTCCGTGCCGGGGACGATCGAGTCTCCGACCGGTTCGTCACTTTCGACGGCGACCTCGTAGCCCGGGGGGAGCCCCGGTTCCCACTGGCACCCGGCCCCGGGCACGTGGGCGTCGTTCTGGCCCGCGAGTTGGCCGGCACGCCCGCACGAATCGACGAGTCCCGCCACCTTGCCGTCGAAGATCTCCTGCCACTTGGTCGGGTCGAGTACGTTCTCCACCCACTTGCCCGCAAGTTGGTCCCGGGTGTCCTGGGCCGCCGCGAGCGCCGCCGCGTCGGCGGCTGTCTGGGCGCCGCTCCGGTTCACCGCGGCCTGGCCGACCGCGACGTAGGCGAACGCGAGGAAGAGCAGACCCGCCACCACCGTGATGTAGATGGGGAAGGCCTGCCCTGCGTCGCTGTACCTACGGGGCCGCATCAGCCGCCGGTGACTTCGGAGATCTTGTTGTTGATCGCGTCGAGGATCGACTGTCCGATGGACGTACCCGTGATCGCCAGCACGATCGCCACCACCACGGCGATGATGCCCAGGTACTCCACCGCGGTCTGCCCCTTGTCGCCGGCACGGCGCTGAAGGGCCTCGACGGTCGTGTTCTTCCAGCCGGTCACGCGCGCCTTGGTCGCAACGGCGGTCTTCAGCATCAGGTCGCTCATGGTGTTCCCCTCCGAGTGACGCGTTACCGGCTTCCTCGTCGCCGGTGCCGCTTTCGACATGAGAACGGTATGCCCGATCCAGAGGTACGCCAGAGGGTCCCAGGGCCCAAAATCGGGCCCAATCGGAGTCCCGTCCTTCGCACTGGGCCCGCCCGTCGCCGAACCGGGCCCGCAGGCCCGGCAGTTGGGTCCTCCGTCGCGACATCGCGCGTCACCCCAGCCCTCGGGCCGAACCCGGCGCCGTACCAAGCCACTTGGCCGCGGCCTCGGAGCGGCTGGTGCTGTGGAGTTTGGCGAAGATGCGGTTGATGTGGTTCTTGACGGTCTTCTCGGAGATGAAGCAGGTGGCGGCGATCTGCTGGTTGGTCATGCCGGACGCGATGTGGTCCATGATCTCCGCCTCCCTCGCGCTCAGTTGGAACCGTGACCTGTCCAAGGATGACTGTCTCACAGGTGGTTGCAGTTGCGAAAGGCCTTCTGGCGAATTCAGCCGGGAGTTGGGCCTTGACGGGGCCGTTCCGTTTGCATCCGCACCTAGTTGAGAGTCGTAGGAGCCCAGGCCCTCGGGCAGGGACGGGGGCGTCCGGGCCGCCTGTTCCTGTCGTAGCCGTGCCAGCAGTGCGCCCGCCGCCGATGGCGTGAAATGGGCCCTGCCCTGCCTGATGTCCCTTACGGCGGCGACCAGTTCGTCCGCCGTGAACTCGCCGTGGACCAGATAACCGCCCGCCCCGCGCCGCAGCGCCTCCTGGACGATCTCCGACTCCCTGCTGTACGTGAGCATCACGACCGGCGCGATCCGCACCAGGTACGGCAGCGCCGAGATGCCGTCCACGCCCGGCATGCGGACGTCCAGGAGGACCACGTCGGGGCGGTGGAAGTGGGCCGCCTCGTAGGCCTCACGGCCGTCCGCCGCCTCCGCTACGACCGTGATGTCCGCGCGGCCCGACAACAGGGCCGTCAGGCCCGCCCGGACCACCGGGTTGTCGTCGGCCACGACGACCCGGAGGGACGAAGTCGCGGCCGGTTGCGGGAAGTTGTGGAACGGGTTCGGTGGCGGCTGGGGAGCGCCGGGGTGGGGCGTCGTCTGGTCCGGCATGGCTGCCTCCTCTCGGATCTCTCAAGTCACTTGGATGTGTGGGGGGATGGGTGCGGCTTACGTCGTCAGGGCTCCCAGCGGGAGTTCCAGGCGGACCTCCGTGCCCGTGTCGTGGCCGCCTCTGCCGATGCGGATGCGGGCGCCCACCGACGCCGCCCGTTCGACCATGCCGACCAGGCCGAAGTGGCCTGCCCTGCGCAGCTGTTCGAGGGTGGTGCCGGGAGGCAGGCCGCGTCCGTCGTCGTAGACGCTGATGCGCAGGAGGCTGTCGTGGACCCCGGCCTCCACGTCGACCTTGGTGGGGGTCCCGTGGCGGTGGGCGTTCTCCATCGCTTCCGTCGCGATGGTGAGGAGTTGGCGCGCCACGGCGGGCGGGACCGGCGGTACGCCGTGGTCTCCCGTCGGGCGGTAGGTCGTGGGCAGGCCGGTCCGGGTGCTGAAGTCCCTTGTGCGGGCGGCCAGTTCCACGAGTACGTCCGTGCCCTCGTCCGGGTTCGACTCGCGCCGCAGGTCCGCCAGGAGTTCGCGGGACTCCGCGGCCGCCCTGCGGGCCGAGCGGGCCACCAGCTCCGCCTGCTGTCTGATCAGGGTCGGATCCATGCGGTCCGCGCCCGCCGAACCCGCCAGGCCGTCCGCCGCGAGCGCCACGCCGTGCAGGGTCTTCGCCACCGAGTCGTGCATCTCCCTTGCCAGGCGCGCCCGTTCCGCTCCTACCGCCTCCGTTACGGCGAGACGGGCCTGGACCGTCGTCAAGGCCGTCGTGGCTTCGCCGAAGCGGAGCATCAGCTTGCGCAGGGTCACTCCCACCGCGCCGGCGATCACGCACAGGCCGGGGAGCAGGAAGGTCTGCGCCACGACCTTGTGGGAGTCCGCGGCGGCGGTCTGCGCCAGCACGAGGATCACCGCCTGGAGGCTCGCGAAGCAGCCGGCGCCTCGCCAGCCGTAGACGATGCCGGCGAGGAGGGGGGTGCAGACGCTGACGTAGGCGAGCGTGCTGGTGGGCCCTGCCGAGATCAGGAGGAGTGAGCCGAAGAGGGTGTCCACGGCGAGGAGGGAGGGGTGGCGTAGGAGCAGGGGGCCGAAGCGTTCCCAGTCCCTGAAGAGGACGTAGGACGCCATGAACGTGACTACTACGGCTGCGCCCACCAGGCGGGTGGCTACGCCTGGCGTGGCGTTGACCAGGGCGGAGGGGGCGGCCAGGGCGATCATCGCCAGGCGGAAGCCGAAGACCTGCCTGCACATTGCCTGTAGGGCGCTGATCTGGATGGGCAGGGCCACTTCCCGGCCTTCGGCCGGGATCGGATTCCCACCCGCACCACCCGCACCACCCGCACCGTCCGTGCGGCTTTCGTTGTCGGGTGCCGGTGGCCCCTGTGGGGCTCCCTCGCCGTCTGCGGCCAACCGTTCCAGGCCCGGCTGCGCCGGCACCCCCGGCAACCTCGGCGCCGTGGACCCCGCCCGCGCCCATCCCTCCGGCAACGCCGGCGTCACCGTCGTCACCGGAATGTCCGTCGCCCCCGACCGCACATGGTCCGGCAACACGGTCCCCGCCGGCGGTGTCGTGATCTCCGTCGGTTTGGGGCGCCGTCGCAGCAGTCCCGTACGTTCACGTTCGTCCGTCGTCGCCATCGTTCAAGTCGCCCCCGTCCACCCCTACTTGCCCGTGATCGTGCTGAAGTCCGTGCCGGAGCCGAGCAGCAGCCCCGCGCCGAGGAGCAGCATCGTGGCCGGGACCATGAACGTGGTGATCATCATGGTGGCCTTGGGGACCGCACGGGCCGCCTTCCGCCGGGCGTTCTGCGCGTCCGTGCGGCGCATGTCCTTCGCCAGCGACACCAGCGTGTCGACGATCGGCGCGCCCAGTTCCTCGCCCTGCTGCAACGCCGTGACGAACATGGCGACCTGCTCGCTGTCGTTGCGTCGGCGGAGTTCCGCGAAGGCGGCGCGGCGGCTCATGCCGAGGTCCATCTGGCGGAGGGTGATGCGGAGTTCGTCCGCCCACGGGCCCTCGTACTTCGAGGCGACGCGGTCCAGGGCCTGGCGGAAGCCCAGCCCCGCGCTCACCACCACCGCGAGGACGTCGAGGAAGTCCGGCAGGGTCCGCTCGATCACGTCCTTGCGGATGCGGATCGCCGACCAGATGCCGACCTCCGTCCAGAACGCGCCGAAGGCGAACAGGATGAGGGCGACGACGTAGTGCCCTTCGAGCAGCATCAGCAGGCCGCCGAAGCCGCCGAGGAAGCCGTAGACCGCCCGGCGGGCCGCGTAGCGGTCGATGGTCAGGCCGCCGGGGTTGCCCGCGAGGTCTATCTTGCGGCGGTACTTGGCGACCAGCTTGGGGCCCATGAGGCGGAGGACCATCGGGGCGTAGCGCATGCCCATGCGGTCGATGAGGGAGTCGACCGCGCCGGTGCGGGTCGCGCCGACCTCCAGGGCCAGGACGAGGTCGCTGGGGAGTTTCGCGTCCGCGCGGTACATGCGGATGCCCGCGAAGATGCCCCACACGCTGAGGCCCATCACCAGGCCGAGTGCCAGTGCCGTCATCGGGTTTCCTCCTCTCGGATCTCAGACGTCGATGCGTGACAGGCGGCGGATGAGGATGAAGCCGACCGCGTACAGCCCGAACGCGATGATCACGCAGGCCTGGCCGATCGGGGAGCCCGTCATCCGTTCCAGGGCACCGGGTTTGACGCCGTCCATCAGGAAGAGGGCGCCCACGCCCATCACCGGAACGGCGTACGCGGTCATGTTGACCTGGGAGAGCTGGGTGCGGACCTCGCGGCGGGTCTCCTTGCGTTCCTCCAGGGTCTCCGTGAGGTTGCGCAGGGCGCTGACCACCTGGCCGCCCGCCCGGTTGGAGAGCACCAACGTCGTGACGAGGACGACCAGTTCGCGGGACGGGAGGCGGTCCGCCAGTTCGCTGAGCGCGTCGTCCATGGAGGCGCCCACCGCCAACTGGTTAGCCACCTTGGCGAGTTCCTCGCCCGCCGGTGCCTCCAGTTCCTCCGCCGCCATGCTGATCGAGGTGCGCAGCGCGAGGCCCGCATGGGTGGCGTTGGCCATGATGCGGGCCAGTTCGGGGAGTTGGTTGATGAACTTCTCGATGCGCTTCTGGCGTTGCCAGTTGAGGAACTGGATCGCCACCCCGATGCCCAACAGCCCCGCGATCGGCCCGAAGAAGGGGGCCAGGGAGGCCTGCCCGATCAGCCAGAGGGCCGCCACCGTGGCCAGCATGTAGACGAAGAACTCGCCCGGCGTCATGTCCAGCCCCGTTGCCGCCAGGCGGAGTTCGAGCTGCCGGCCGAGCCGCGTACGGCGCAGTCTGCGGTCCAGGGCGGGGAAGCGGCGGACGCGGCCCACCTGGATCTGGCCGGTCGACGACAGCCGGTCGACCAGGGCCGCGCGCTGCGCCCTGCCGGTGGCGTAGGCGTGCACGCCGGCGACACCCAGGACACAGGTCAGCAGGGTGACGCCGGTGGTGAGCGTGACGATCGTCTGGAGATCCATGGGGTCGGTCCCTACCTACTGGCTTCTCTGAGGGCGAGCTGTTCCGCGGTGTGGGCGACGCCGAAGGCCTGCGGCAGGGGCTGGCTCGCCATGTAGAGCCGGTCGGCGGTGCGGCGCGAGAGCGGGAAGTACTCGAACGTGCCGTAGACCCGGCCGTCGGCGGAAATGGGCTGCGGGCTGAAGCGGGCCACCGTCGCCAGCCGGTACGGCTCGCTGCCGTGGCTGTCGAGGAGGGCGATCTCGGTGATGCGGCGGGCGCCGTCGGCGAAGCGGGTGAGCTGGATGATGACGTCGATGGCGCTGTTGATCTGGTCGTGGAGGGCTTCGAAGGGGATCTCGACCTCGGACATGGACGCCAGGGTCTTCAGGCGCATCAGCGCGTCCTCCGCGCTGTTGGCGTGGACGGTGGCGAGCGAGCCGTCGTGGCCCGTGGACATCGCCTGGAGCATGTCGAGGGATTCGCCGCCGCGGACCTCTCCTACGACGATCCGGTCGGGGCGCATACGCAGCGAGTTGCGCACCAGGTCGCGGATCGTGACCTGGCCCTTGCCCTCCACGTTCGGGGGGCGTGCCTCCAGGCGGATCACGTGCGACTGCTGGAGCTGGAGTTCGGCGGAGTCCTCGATGGTGATGATGCGCTCGGTCTCCGGGATCAGTCCGGAAAGCGCGTTGAGGAGTGTGGTCTTCCCGGTGCCGGTCGCGCCGGACACGATGATGTTGAACTTCGCGTGCACCAGGCCCGCGAGGAGATACAGCATGTGCTCGTCGAGCGAGCCGAAGCCGACCATCTCCTGGAGCGTGAAGGAGCGCGGGAAGCGGCGGATGGTGAGCGTGGCGCCGGTCAGCGAGAGCGGCGGGATGATCACGTTGACGCGCTCGCCGGACGGCAGTCGCGCGTCGACCATCGGATTCGACTCGTCCACGCGGCGGTTGACCGTCGAGACGATGCGCTCGATGGTCTGCATCAGCTGGTCGTGGGAGGGGAAGCGGAGCGGCAACTGCTCGACGCGGCCGCCGCGTTCGACGAAGATCGCGTCCGGGCCGTTCACCATGATCTCGGTGATCGACGCGTCCTCCAGGAGCGGTTCGAGTATGCCGAGGCCGAGCGCCTCGTCGACGACCCGCCGGATCAACTGCGAACGCTCGACCGTCGAGAGGACCGGTCCCTCACGGCTGATGATGTGCCCGAGCACCCGCTCCAGGCGGGCCCGTCGCTCGGCGGCGGCCAGCGCGCTCATCTCCGCGAGGTCGATCTCCTCCAGGAGTTTGGCGCGGTACGAGGAGACCATGTGGCCGTCCTCGCCCCGATGGCCGTTCTCCTCGGGATGGTTGACTCGTTCCCGCAGGCCCATGAGTGCTGTGCTCCTTGCTCCGCGTTCAGTGGTCGAGCGGCATGGTGGCGGTCTTGCTGGCGTTCCCGAAGCCGTCGTAGCCGGGGATGACCGACGGGATGTGGATGGTGGCGGTGACCGTGACCGTGTCGCCGCCGAACGACGCCGGGCAGCTGACCGAGAGCCAGTCGCTGACGGCCTCGCTGCACGCCGGCTGGGCCTCCTGCCGCAGCGAGGCGCTGCGCGCTCCCGCCCTGGCCGCCGTCCCCGCCTGCTCCGCGGTGTACGCGACCAGCCCGAGCTGCACCGCCGCCAGCGTGACGAGGATCAGGACCGGGATGAACCCGAGGTACTCGATGGCGACTTGGCCCCGTTCCCTCCTGCCCTTGTCCATCTCAGTCCTTCGCCTCCTCTACGGCGCCCGCGTGGCCGTGCACCGTGAAGGGGAAGCCGATCGCGCCCGGGAAGAGGACGGGCACCTTGAGGTCGACGTCGGCCGTGACGAAGCCCGTGCCTCCGCAGGTCACCGTGGCGTCCCCCTTCCACGCGCCGTCCAGCTTGTCGAGGCCCGCCTGTTGGCAGGCGGCGGTGCGCGCGCCGCCCGGCGCGGCCGCCGTCCCGGCCCGTACCGCCTCGTCCGCAGCATTCCCCGCGAGCGAGAACGTGTACCCCACCAGCGCGAACTGCCACATCAGCACCAGCGTCAGAATGATCAGCGGGGTCATGCCGAGGAACTCGATGGTGACCTGTCCCCGGTCCCGCTCACGCCAAGAGATCACAGCCATACGCACGTTCATCCCCCGTTCACTCTCTCCGCCGCCGGAAGCTGACCGAGCCGCGGTCGCCGCCGCCTCTCAACCGCCCGCTCTTCTGGGCGACTTCGGAGACCTTGACCAGTCCGAGTTCGCCCGCGAGACCCCAAAGGGCCTGTTTCACCACGCTCTTGTTGTCGAGTTCGTGCAAGCGGCCCGCGTCCACCGCGCCCTGGAGTTCCTTGAAGTTGGCGGGGATCGCGGTGGCCGCGACCGTCGTGCCGGTGATGCGCTGGATGAGCGCCGGCTGGATCTCGGTGCCGCGCGTGTACCGGTTGACGACGATCGTCGTCTCCTCCGCCTTGCGGATCTGCAGCCGGTCCCACATCCGCACGGTGCGCTTCGCGGCGCGTACGGCGACCACGTCCGGGGTGGTGAACAGCACTGCCGTGTCGGCCATTTCGACGGCGGCCGCGCTCGCGCCGCTCATCTGGGCGCCGCAGTCGATGACGACGACCTCGTAGCGGGAGCGCAGCGCGCTGACGATCTGGCGGGCGGCCCGGTCGGTGACCTCCTCGCCGCGCTCGCCCTCGCCGGGGGCCAGCAGCAGCGCGAGCCCCGTGTCGTGCCGGAACACGGCGTCGGCCAGGACCCGCGGCGAGATGTCGGTGATCGCGGCGAGGTCGACCACGGAGCGCCGGAACTGGACGTCCAGGAAGGAGGCGATGTCCCCGGTCTGGAGGTCCATGTCGACGAGCGCGACGCTACGGCCCGACGCCTGCGCGGCGAGGGCGAGTTGGATCGCGGCGAGGGTGGCGCCGACCCCGCCCTTGGCCCCGCTGACCGTGACGACGGTGCCGCCGACACCGGTGAACACGTCGCCGCCGTGGCCCAGATGACGCCGTACGCCCACCGACCAGGCGGCGACGGCCTGGACGCGGTTGGCCAATTCCTCGTAGCTCAGCGGGAGGGCGATCAGTCCGCGCGCGCCGGAGTCCATGGCGGCCTGGAAGAGGCCGGGGCTGGCGTCGGTGGTGACGAGGATGACGCCCACCGCGGGGAAGCGCAGCGCGACCTCGCGGACCAGCTCCAACGCGGGGACGGGACCGATGCGTTCATGCACCACCACGACCTCGGGCAGCTCGTCGACGGACTCGGCGGCGAGCCGGGCCAGGGTGTCGATGAGCTGCGTCGAGTCGGCCACCGGGGCCACCGGGTCGGCGTCCGGGAGCTGACTGAGCAGGGTCGTGATGGCGCGGATGGCGTCCGCGTCTCCGACCGCCGGAAGAATCCTGGTGGGCATGCGGGCCTCTCACTTGTCCTTCGCGAGTTCGTACGTCCGGTCCTTGTCGGGCACGGTCGTATCGCCGCCGGGGGCCACCAGCGCGAGCCGCACCCGCTCGGCGAACGACTCGGCGTAGGTGATCCGTTGGGCGTCGAGCGTGGAGAGCGCGAAGGTGATCGGCACGCCGTTCGTGGACTGCTGCTGGTTCTTGTCGCTGTTGCTGCCGGGGTCGAGGGCGGTGATGTGGCCGACGTCGATGACCTTCGCGTTGGTTACGATGATCTTGGACTGGTCGGGGTCACCCTCCTTCTGGCCCTCGAAGGTGGCGTACACGTTGACCGTGGAGCCCGGCGTGATCTTGCCGGCGACGCCGGTCGCCGCATCGATCATGATGGCGACCTCCTGCTGCCCGGGCTGCAGTGCCGGCTGGTCCACGATCATGTCGGTCTGCAGCAGGGAGCCCCCGCGCAGGGTGGTCACCGCGATCTTGCCCTGGATCTGACGGAGATCGGTCACGGCGTTGTCCGACAGCCACCGCTCGGGCATCTCGATCTTCTTGAACTGGGCGGCGGTGAGAGCCGTATACGGCGCCACGTTGTCCTTGACCTGGTACGCCGTGACCTCGGGACCGACCTTGGACTTCACGTCACGGATGACGGAGAGGACGCCGGCGAACGCACCGAGGGCGCAGATCACCGACAGGAGCAGGAGTATCACGCCGCGGCGCTGACGGGAGTTCATGAACCGTACAACCTCATTGGGGATATCGGTCGAGCGGAAATGAGCGGATCGAGCGGATCGGACCGGGCCGAGCGAATTCGTGTGCTGTAAGCGTGTCCTGTGAGTTGAGGACTTATCCGCTCGATGTTTGGTTCTCGTGAACGGGCGGTGTGGCGGAGCAGAAGACACAACGGTCGCCGATGACGTCGATGCCGCACCAGTGGCACACGGACTGCCGCACAGAGGTGACCAGTTGGTACAGCACCGACAGGTCGGGCAGAAACGTACAGAACTCGATCAACTTGCTCGTACCCCACCAACTCACCGACTCGGCGGGCAGGGTGGCCTCGCGCAGTCCCATCGCGTTCCACGCCGGGGCGAGGGTGGTGCCGATCCAGTCGGACTGCAACTGCCCCTTGGCGACCAGCATCCAGGTGCCGAACTCCGGCCCCTCCAGCGTGACTCCGGGGCCGACCCGGACCAGCTGCGGCTCGGGGTGGGCGATCACCGCGAACTGACTGCCGGGCACCCAGGACTTGGCGTGCGACTTGAGGCCGACGGGGACCCGGTCCAGCTTGGTGACCGAGCCGAGGAGCGCGCCGGCGTGGATGTAGTGCGTGAGCAGCCGCCCCGCCGAGGCGAGCACACCGGGACTCAGGTCGCAGGACGCGAGCTGCCTCAACTGCCGGGCCAGGACGGCCAGTCCGAGCGGGGGCAGATTGGGGCGGAACAGGGCGATCCGGTCGCTCTCCAGGATGGACCGGATCGTGTGCAGCCGTCGGTCGACGCCCTCGGACACGGCCTGCGAGGACACGACGACGACATGCCCGTGCTGGTCGATCAGGGCCTGCATCTCCGACAGCGCCTGGTCCAGCGGTCGTTGATCCAGGTCCCGCAGGACGACGGCGGGCAGGGTCCGTTCGTCCTGTGGCGGCAGCGCCATGTCGGCGCTGGTCACAGCAATGGCAGTTGGCACGCGCAGCTCCCCGTCTCACGCCTGTCGGCTCGCCGGCATTACTCCGGTACGCCGAGTTGACTTCACTGCGTGACTACCTCAGCACTGTAACCACGCCCCTGTGACCGGAGAACAGCGTTTCTGTAGCTGTGCGGCAACTGTCATCGCACACAACACGCCAAAACGGGGCAGGTCGAGCATCCGATCGCGGCCGGGGAGCCGAAACCGGTGCGGGCGAAGTTGGCCTGGACCTCTTGACATCATATTGGTCTGGACCAACTCTGGACTTCCAGCGGTGGCCACCGTCGTCACAGTCCCCTCCAAACTCCCCCACCGGAGGCATCAGTGGACCGCGCACCAGGCATGCCCGTCCTCAGGAAAAGACGTCTGTGGGCCGGGGTCGCCATGGCCGCCCTCGCTCTCTCCTTCGCGGGCACCGGCCAGGCGTCCGCCGCGGACATCAACAACGCCAGGAACGCCGGCTTCGAGTCGGGCCTGACCAACTGGACCTGTACGGCGGGCAGCGGCACGACCGTCTCGTCCCCGGTGCACGGCGGCGCGTCCGCGCTCAAGGGGACGCCGGCCGGCCAGGACAACGCCCAGTGCACCCAGTCGGTGGCGGTGAAGCCCAACTCGACGTACACGCTGAGCGCGTGGGTGCAGGGCGGCTACTCCTACCTGGGCGTGACGGGCACGGGCACGACGGACGTCTCGACCTGGACCCCCGACACCGCGTCGTGGAAGCAGCTCTCGACGTCGTTCACGACGGGCGCCTCGACCACGTCCGTCTCGGTCTACACGCACGGCTGGTACGGACAGGCCGCGTACTACGCGGACGACGTCTCGGTCTACGGCCCGGACGGCGGCGGAGGCAGCGACCCGGCCCCGACGGTCCCGGCGACCCCGACGGGTGTCACGGTCCCGTCCACGACGTCCTCGTCGGTCTCCCTCGCGTGGAGCGCGGTGTCGGGAGCGACGGGCTACAACGTCTACCGCAGCGGCACGAAGATCACGGCGGTGACGGGAACGTCCGCGACCGTCACGGGACTCGCGGCCTCCACGTCGTACTCCTTCCAGATCACGGCGACCAACTCGGCGGGTGAGTCGGGGAAGTCGACGGCGGTGACGGGCACGACGACGGCGACGGGCGGGGGTGGCGGCGGCACCCTGCCGAAGCACGCGGTGACCGGCTACTGGCAGAACTTCAACAACGGCGCGACCGTCCAGAAGCTCTCGGCGGTCTCCTCCCAGTACGACATCATCGCGGTGGCCTTCGCGGACGCGACCTCGACGCCGGGCGCCGTCTCCTTCACGCTCGACTCGTCCGGCCTCGGCGGCTACACGGTCGACCAGTTCAAGGCGGACATCGCGGCCAAGCACGCGGCCGGCAAGAAGGTCGTCATCTCGATCGGCGGCCAGAACGGCACGATCTCGGTGAGCGACACGACGTCCGCGACGAACTTCGCCAACTCGGTCTACTCCCTGATGCAGACGTACGGCTTCGACGGCGTCGACATCGACCTGGAGAACGGCATCAACGCGACATACATGACACAGGCGTTGAGGTCCCTCTCCTCAAAGGCGGGCTCGTCCCTCATCATCACGATGGCCCCCCAGACGATCGACATGCAGTCCACGTCGAACGCGTACTTCCAGACGGCGCTGAACGTGAAGGACATCCTCACGGTCGTCAACATGCAGTACTACAACAGCGGCACGATGCTGGGCTGCGACGGCAAGGTCTACGGCCAGGGCACGGTGGACTTCCTGACGGCCCTCGCCTGCATCCAGCTCCAGGGCGGCCTCTCCCCGTCCCAGGTGGGCCTCGGCCTCCCGGCCTCGACGAGCGCGGCCGGCAGCGGCTACGTCTCCCCCACCATCGTGAACAACGCCCTCGACTGCCTCACGGCCGGCACCAGCTGCGGCACCTTCAAGCCGTCGAAGACGTACCCCGACCTGCGGGGCGCGATGACGTGGTCGACGAACTGGGACGCGGCCGCGGGTAGTTCGTGGTCGAACTCGGTGGGGGCGCATGTGCACGCGCTGCCGTAGCGGTCGTAGCGGACCGGCTTGAACGAGGGGTGCGACCGCTGTCGGGTCGCACCCCTCACCGCTCGGCCGGATGGACGTGATCGTCCGTGACGTCGGCTTCCAGGCCGGGCTGCCGGCGGCGAGTGACGAACTCGACCCCGTGGGCCGAGAGTTCATCTCCGCCGGTCACTCCTTGCGGTCTACGCCCCCGGCATCCTCGGCGAGCTTCTCCACCAGCCCTTGCGCCTTGTCGACCGCGGTGTCGATCTGCTCGCCGTGCTTGCCGCCCGTCTTCTCGTCGACGAGATCACCGGCCTTCTCCAGCCCGTCGGCGATCTTGTCCCCGTGCTCCTCGGCGATCTCCCCGGCCTTGTCCTTGAGCTTGTCCAGGTCCCGCAGGTTGTCGAACACGACAGTTCCCCCTTCGCCGCAACAGCCTTGCCCGGTCAGGGACATGGTCCATACGACGGACCCAGCAGGACAAGGTGGCCCGACGCGGATGCCCCGGCGGGCGGAAGCGCGGGGCGGGCGTGTTCGGGGCGCGTCCTGAAACATTTCCGTGCCCCACCGCATCAGTACAAGTGAGGGCGGCGCGGCAACAGCCCGCGGATCAGGGGGATCAGGCGTGAGAAGACAGGAACGTGCCGATGCGTACGAGGAGTTCGCCGCCGCGCGTGCCGGGCATCTTTATCGGTCCGCCTGTCTGCTGACCGCCGGGGACACGCATCTCGCCGAGGATCTGGTGCAGGAGACCCTCGGCAAGCTGTACGTCGGCTGGGGACGGCTGTCCCGGGTCGGCAACCCCGCCGGGTACGCCCAGACCGTCCTCACCCGTACCTACCTCGCCCACCAGCGGCGCCGCAGCAGCACGGAACGCGCCACCGACACCCTGCCCGACCTGCCCGACCCCGGCGCCCCGGGCGCCGACACGCCGCTGCGGCTGACGCTGCTCCAGGCCCTCTCCCGGCTGCCCGCCAAGGACCGTGCCGTGGTCGTCCTGCGGTACTGGGAGGACCGGTCCGTCGAGGAGACCGCCGACGTGATGCACGTCAGCTCGGCCGCCGTACGCACCCGGTGCGTCCGCGCGCTCGGCCGGCTGCGCGAGCTGCTCGGCGAGAACCTCGACGAATACGCCCGCCCCTGATCACCCCCTCCTTCCACCCCTCCCCTCTGCTGCCAACTCCCTTACGCGAAACGGTGGTCCGCCATGTCCGACGCCCAGCACAGCGACCTCCTCGACCCCTTCGAGGAACGGCTCACCGCCGGCCTGCACGACGCGGGCAACGCGTTCGAGACCGACCGCGCCGCACTCGTCACCGCAGGCGCCCTCAAGGGACGACGGCGCCTGCTGCGACGCCGGAACGCCGCCGTCATGGGCGGCGCGGCCGGTATCGCCCTCGTCGGCGTGGGCGGAGCGCTGCTGCTGCCGAGCGGAAACCCCGCCGAGGCACAGGGCGCGCACGCCACCAGCGCGTCGCCCACGGCCACGTCGACCCCCGCCTCCGTCTCCGGCGGCGCCCTGATCCGTACGCTCGAAAAGCTGCTCCCGGAGGGCCATTTCACGAAGGCGGAGGCCCGCGGCACGGACGACGAACTGTCGCCGTACGTCCATCTCGTCTACGACGACGGCAACGGCGCGGCGGCCGTAGAGGTCGGCCTGGGCCGGGTGCAGCCGGGGAGTGACCAGGCGCGGCAGACGACCCAGTGTCCTGGGAAGGCGTTCGCGCACTACGACGCGTGCGGCACGAGCCGGTTGGCGGACGGGTCGGTGGTGATGGTCCTTCAGGGGTACGAGTATCCGGACCGCCGGGTGGACACCAAGTTGTGGAACGCCGAACTGGTCACCCCGCAGGGGCAGCACGTCAGCATCAGCGAGTGGAACGCCGCCGCCGAGAAGGACGCGCCGATCAGCAGGAGCCAACCCCCGCTGTCCCCGGCCCAGTTGAGGAAGCTGGCCGCCGCCACGGCCTGGCGGGACGCGATCGACGCGATGCCGGTGGACCCCAACTCGCCGGTCACACCGCCGAGTCCGACCGAGACGGGCGCCGCCCTGTCCGTCACCTCCACGCTCCGGACCCTGCTGCCGAAGGGCCTCACCGTGTCCGAGGCGGGCGACACCGACGACTCCGGGTTCGGCTATCTCGTCGTCGACGACGGCAAGGGCAAGACCTTCGTACAGGTCAACGTCCAGGCGGACATGTCGGATGTCGAGGGTGATCTGTTCGGCTCCGGCGCGGAGGTCCTGTCCGACGGCACGAAGGTCGCCACGCATCAGGGGCCGGGCGAGAAGGGCGGTTCCGGCGTCGTGATGTGGACCGTCGACACCATCAGGACGGACGGGCGGCGGGTGGTGATCAGCGCCTTCAACTCCGGCGCCCAGGACACCGCGGCGACCCGAAAGGCCCCGGCCCTGACCATGAAGGAGCTCCGGGAGATCGCGCTCAGCCCCAACTGGCTCTGATCCGGCGGGGGTTCGCAGGAGGGCCGTTTTCCGCCAGGGCACACTTTGTTCGTCCTTGACCTGGCCATGCCAACACTTCACCATAGGCGGCACACAGGAAAGCCCACACGGACACCACACCGGACCACACCCGCACGCCGTACCTCACGCACGTCGCACTGAAACACCCCCCAACTCCAGCAAGGAGATTTCATGCGACTCCGGATACGCGGCTCAGGCACCCGAAGCGGCACCCCCAGCGGCAGACGCACCGCCGCGCTCGCCGCCCTGATGGCCCTCGCCCTCGCCGCCCCCGTCACGGCGGCCACCGCGTCCAAGGCCACCGCCGACAGCACGCACCAGGCCGCCCCGGCCGCGGACGACATCCGCCAGTACGAGATCCACGTCGACCACAACACGCCCGTCACCCGCACCGCCATCGCGCGGTCCGGCGTCTCCGTGGACGAGGCCGACGAGGAGACCGTGGTCGTCTCCGGCCGCGCCGCCCAGATCAAGCAACTGCGCCAACAGGGCTATACCGTCTCGCTGTTGGGCTCCGCCCCGGACCGCTCCTCGGCCGCGGACGGCGCACGGCTCCTCGACTTCCCCTCGGCCGACGCGAAGTACCACAACTACGCCGAGGCGAACACGGAGATCGACCAGCGGCTCGCCGCCTACCCCGGGATCATGAGCAAGAAAGTCATCGGCAAGTCGTACCAGGGCCGGGACATCGTCGCCATCAAGGTCAGCGACAACGTGGCCACCGACGAGAGCGAACCCGAGGTCGTCTTCACCTTCCACCAGCACGCCCGCGAGCACCTCACGGTGGAGATGGCGCTGTACCTGCTGCGCGAACTGGGCGCGGGCTACGGCACCGACTCCCGCGTCACGAACATCGTGAACAACCGCGAGATCTGGATCGTGCCCGATCTCAACCCGGACGGCGGCGAGTACGACATCGCCACCGGGTCCTACCGGTCGTGGCGCAAGAACCGGCAGCCCAACTCCGGTTCCAGTTACGTCGGTACGGACCTCAACCGGAACTGGAACTACAAGTGGGGCTGCTGCGGCGGCTCTTCGGGCTCGACCTCGTCCGAGACCTACCGGGGCGCGTCCGCCGAGTCGGCGCCCGAGGTGAAGGTCGTCGCGGACTTCGTGCGCAGCCGGGTCGTCGGCGGGAAGCAGCAGATCACCGCGGGGATCGACTTCCACACGTACAGCGAGCTGGTGCTGTGGCCGTTCGGCTACACGTACTCCGACACGGCGACCGGGATGACCGCGGACGACGCGGCCGCGTTCAAGGCGGTCGGGCAGAAGATGGGCGCGAGCAACGGGTACACGGCCGAGCAGTCCAGCGATCTGTACATCACGGACGGTTCGATCGACGACTATCTCTGGGGCAGTCAGAAGATCTTCGACTACACCTTCGAGATGTACCCGGCGTCCAGTTCCGGGGGTGGGTTCTACCCGCCCGACGAGGTGATCGAGCGGGAGACCTCCCGGAACCGGGACGCGGTGTTCCAACTGCTGGAGAACGCGGACTGCATGTACCGGTCCATCGGCAAAGAGGCCCAGTACTGCGGCTAGTCGGTTCTCGTACTGCGGCCAGTCGGTCCTTGTACTGCGGCTGACTAGTCCTTGCGGACCTCGGCCTCCGCCTCGGCGAGCGCCGCCTCGTCCACTTCGGCGGGCCCGTCGTCCTCGTCCTCGTCGCCGTCCTCGAAGTACGCGTCGAGAACAGCGTCGAGCTGCGTCTCCCACTCGGCGAACCTGCTCCTGGCCGCCGCCTCGATCTCGATCGGGTACCAGCGGCGGTCAGGAGTGTGCACCGTGATGGTGAACCGCTTGCCGAAGCGCGGGGACTCGGTCTCTATCGCGCCGATCTCGTCCCAGCGGAACTCGCAGTTCTGGTCGTCCAGGCGCAGTCGTACGCCCTTCTCGTCCGCGACGATCTCCGCACGACGGTCGGACGCCTCGAAGACCGGACCGCTCTCGGACGACTCCTCGGACGAAGCCTCGCCGGCTTCATCCGCGTCGGCGTCGACGTCGGCATCGACGTCGGCATCGACGTCGGCATCGACGTCGCCGTCCTCGGCAACGGCCTTGTCGGCCTCGGCCTTCTCGGCCTCGGCCTTCTCGACCGACGACGACTCCTCCGGCTCCGCCGCCTCGGCCTTCGCGTCCTCAGGCTCCGCGTCCCGCGGTTTCGTGTCCTCCGGCTTGTCGGAGGACACGGCGGGTGCGGTGAGCCCGGGGACGAAGGCCGGGTCGAACCCGGCGCCCTCCAGGGGCTGGCTGCTCGAACCTATGCGCTGCTCCACAGCGCGAAGTATGGTCGACGATCCTGTGTCAGGCACAGCCAGCCCCTACTTCGTTATCAGACGCCTACACGGCGTCCCGGGCGAACTTCTACACGAAGACGCTCAATACGGCCGCCACCGCGAACCCCGCCACCGACAGCACGGACTCCAGCACGGTCCACGTCTTCAACGTGTCCCGCTCGCTGATCCCGAAGTACTTCGCCACCATCCAGAAGCCGCCGTCGTTGACGTGCGAGGCGAAGATCGAGCCCGCCGAGATGGCCATGATGACCAGGGCGACGAAGGCCTGCGAGTGATCGCCCTCCGCCAGCAGCGGGGCCACGATGCCCGCCGTCGTCACGATCGCCACCGTCGCCGAACCCTGTGCGACCCGTAGTACCAGCGAGATCAGGTACGCCAGGACCAGCACCGGCAGGCCCACGTCGTGGAAGGTGTCCGAGAGGGCCTGCGCGACCCCGCTCGCCTTCAGGACGGCGCCGAAGACCCCGCCCGCGCCGACGACCAGGATGATGTTGCCGACCGGCTTGAGGGACGCGGTGGAGACGGTCTCCAGGGACTTGCGGGACCAGCCTCGGCGTAGACCCAGGAGGTAGTACGCGAGGAGGAGCGCGATCGTCAGGGCGACGAAGGGGCTGCCGAAGAACTCGACCACCGAGCGGCCGGTCGACGGGTCGAAGGCGATCGACGAGAAGGTGGCCGCGAGGATCAGGACGAGGGGCGTACCGATGATCGCGAGGACCGTGCCCAGCGACACCGGCTTCTCCTGCGGTACGACGCCGGATTCACGCTGTTCGTCGATGACCGCCTGCTTCGCCTCGGCCGCCGCCTCGACCATGTCCTGCGGTACGGCGACGAAGATCCGCTTGCCGACCCAGGCGGCGTAGGCCCACGCGGCGAGCACGGCGGGGATGCCGCAGACGATGCCCATGAGGATGACCCAGCCGAGCTGGACGTGCAGCAGGCCGGCCGCGGCCACCGGGCCGGGGTGCGGGGGCAGGAACGCGTGGGTCATCGACAGGCCCGCGAGCAGCGGCAGGCAGTAGAGCAGGATCGACTTGCCGCCGCGCTTGGCGGCGGCGTACACGATCGGCGCGAGGACGAAGATGCCGACGTCGAAGAAGACCGGGATGCCGAAGATCAGGCCGGTCAGGCCCATGGCGAGCGGGGCTCTCTTCTCGCCGAAGAGATTGAGCAGCCGGGACGCCAACACCTCGGCCCCGCCGCTGACTTCGAGGATCGCGCCGAGCATCGTGCCCAGGCCGATGATGATCGCGACATGGCCGAGGATGCCGCCCATGCCGGACTCGATGGTGGAGACGGCGTCGGAGCGCTGGACCGTGCCGAAGAGTTCGGTGACCGACAGGCCGGAGAGCAGGCCGACGGTTATGGAGACGGCGAGGAGGGCCACGAAGGGCTGGAGTCTGACCTTGATGATCAGGAAGAGGAGGAGCGCGATCCCGATGGCGGCGACCGTCAACAGGCCTGCTGTGCCGTCCAGCAGAAGGAGCAGGCCTCCGGTGTGGGGTGGTGTCGCGGGGGCGGTGGCGGCGAGCGGTAGGGACATGTGGGGGTCCTCTGGGTCGTAAGAGCATGGGGCTTTCGGGGCAGGGGGGATCGCGGCGCGGCACCCCGGAGGGCGCCGAACCGTCGTACGGTGTGCGGGAGTTGGAGCGGTGCCGGCTCGGTACTAGCCCAGCACGGCCAGCGCGTCGATCTCGATGAGCAGCCCGGCGGGCAGGCCGACGTAGACCGTTGTGCGCGCGGCGGGAGGAGCCGTCAGCTCCTCCTCCTCGAAGTACTCGTTGTAGATCGCGTTCATCTCGGCGAAGTGGTCCACGTCCGTCAGATAGACGCGGATCATCATCGCGTCCTCCCAGCTCGCGCCGCCCTCCTCCAGGATCGCCTTGACGTTGGCGAGGGTCTGGAGGGTCTGTTCACGCAGGGTCGGGCCGGCGGGCGTCGGCGGCTTGCCCTCCTCGGCGGGGAGGAAGCCGACCTGCCCGGCGACCTGGAGGAGGTTCCCCTTGCGGACGCCGTGCGAGAACTTGGCAGGCGGGGCGGTGTGGGTCTTGGGGGTGAGCGCGGTCTTCTCGGTCATACGGGGTCCTTCATACGGGGTCCTTGACGGGGGTTCGGCCGGAGTACTCCCCGCTGATGGCGTCCGCCGTACGACGGACCAGCGGGAGCAGGGTGAGGAGTTCGTCGGCGGTGACGACGACGTTGGGCGCGGAGACCGACATCGCGGCGACCACGCGTCCGTCGGCGCCCCGGATCGGCGCGGCGACGCAGTTGATGGACTCTTCGTGGCCGCCGAGGTCGGTGGCCCAGCCCTGTTCCCGCACCTTCTCCAACTCCCTCAGGAAAGCCGGGGCGTTGGGGGTGGAGCGGGCGGTGTACATGGGGTATTCGAGCTTGTCGGCGAGGGCCCGGCGCTCGATGTCCGGGAGGTCGGCGAGGAGCAGCTTCGCCACGCCCGCGACCGTGATGGCGACGGGCTTGCCGATCCGCGAGTACATCCGCACCGGGTAGCGGCTCTCCACCTTGTCGATGTAGAGGACCTCGTTCTCCTCGTACACCGCGAGGTGGACGGTGTGGCCGCACTGCTCGTTCAGCCGGACGAGATGGGGGTGGGCGATCTCCCGGATGTCGAGGTTCTCCATCGCCTCCTGGGCGAGGGCGATGAGGCGGGCGCCGAGGCGGTAGCGCTGGTCGGACTGGCGGTAGACCAGGCCGTGTTCGTGCAGGGTGCGCAGGAGGCGCAGGGCCGTCGACTTGTGGACGTCGAGGCGCTCGGCGACCCGGCCGAGGTCGGCGGGGCCCTCGGCGAGCAGCGGCAGGATGCTGAGCGCGCGGTCGACGGTCTGACTCATGGCGTACATACCTCCTCGTCGGCCCAGTCGGCGGCGTCGGTCCAGCCGGGGCCGAGTCGAAGTCTCCCCCACGCCCGCTCGTCCAGGGCGACCAGCCGGTCGGCGTAGTCACGGACGGGAGGGGCGGCGAGGTCGCCGGGGACGGTGAGGGCGGCGGCGGCCGTGAGATGCCCGTGCCGCAGCCGGTCCCGTACGGGAAGTCCCCGCAGGGTCGCGGAGAGGAACCCGGCGGCGAAGGCGTCCCCGGCACCGACCGCGGCGACGACGTCGACGTGCGGCGCGGGCTCGAAGGTGACGTCGTCGCGGTGGAAGACGGTGGCCCCGCGTCCGCCCTGTTTGACGACGAGCGTCTCGGGGTCGGGGAACGCGGCCCGTACGGCATCGGCCCCGACGAGCCCCCAGACCTCGGCGGCCTCGTCCTCGCCGACGAACACGAGGTCCGCGCCGCGCGCCAGCTCCAGCAGCACGCTCGGGCCGTCGGCCGAACGCCCCAGCGCGGGGCGGTGGTTGACGTCGAAGGAGATCAGCGGGCGGTGAGCGCGGATCGCGGTCAGCTCACGGACCAGGCCGAGGCAGCCGGCGGAGAGCATCGGGGTGATCCCGGACAGATGCAGCACTCGCCCGGCCCGTACGGCGGCCAGGTCCACGTTCGCCACGGCCATCGCGGAGGCGGCGGACCCGGCCCGGTAGTACGCCACCTCGTGCGCGTCGGTGGCCCGGTCCCCGGCGGTGCGGAAGTAGATGCCGGTCGGCCGCGCGGGATCACGTCGTACGGCGGACACGTCGACGCCGTACCCGCCGATCGTCTCGACGAGATGGTCGCCGAAGCCGTCCGCCCCCACCCGGCTGACCCACCGGACGGTGTGCCCGGCGGCGGCCAGGACACACGCGACATTCGACTCGGCACCGCCGATGGCGCGATCGAAGGACGGTACATCGGCGAGGCGGCCGGGACGGCTGGGTAGGAACGTGACCATGGACTCGCCCAGCGCTACGACGTCCACGACGTCACGGGCGGCGGTGGACTGTCCGTCGGCGGTCACGATGGTGATGGCTCCTCGTCGGTGCGCCGGGGTGGCGGCGGCTCCGTTGACCCGGTGTTGGGCGAGATGTTAGACAGCGGTAAGCGATATACGCAATGAATGTTGCAGGGATTGCAACACTCCAGCTCAGGGAGGCCCCATGGTCCGCGACTCCGGTACCGAAGCGCTCACCCGGCTCGCCGGGGAACGCGTCGACCACCGTTTCAAGGGCCTCCCCCCGGACGCGGACGGCGTCACGGTCGCCGAGTTGGCGGCCCAGCGCCGCAACCTCTTCACCGGCGGTTTCACCACCCCCGTCCTCGCCCTCTCCGCCGAGCGCCTGGACCACAACCTCCGCCTCATGGAGACGTACGCGACCCGCCACGGCCTCGCCTTCGCCCCGCACGGCAAGACCTCCATGGCCCCTCAGCTCTTCCACCGCCAACTCGCCCACGGCGCCTGGGGCATCACCCTCGCGGTCCCCCACCAGGTCCGCGTGGCAAGGGAGTTCGGGATCGGCAGCGTCTTCCTCGCGAACGAATTGGTCGACCCGGCCGCCCTGAAGTGGATCTCCTCCGAACTGGCCGCCGACGAGAGCTTCCGCTTCATCTGCTACGTCGACTCCGTGCGCGGCGTCGAGTTGATGGACGCGGCCCTGCGCGGCGCCGCCCGCCCGCTGGACGTGGTCGTCGAACTGGCCGCCGGCGAGGGCGCCCGCACCGGCGTGCGCACGGAGGCGGAGTGCGCGGCGGTCGCGGACGCGGTGGCCGCCGCGGGGACGCTGCGGCTGGTGGGGGTCGCCGGGTACGAGGGGGAGGTGCCGCAGGCGGATCCGGAGCGGGTGCACGCGTGGTTGCGCCGACTGACCGCGCTCGCCGTGGAGTTCGACAAGGCGGGGCGGTTCACCGGATCCGGGCTCGACGAGATCGTGGTCAGCGCGGGTGGCAGCGCGTGGTTCGACGCGGTGGCCGACGTCTTCGCCGAGCTGCCCGAACTCTCGCTCCCCGCACTGAAGTTGCTGCGCTCGGGCGCCTACGTCTCGCACGACGACGGCCACTACCGCGAGATCACCCCCTTCACACGTGTCCCCGAAGAGGGCGCCCTGGAGCCCGCGTTCCGGCTCTGGGCGCAGGTCGTCTCCCGCCCCTCCCCCGAGCAGGCCTTCGCCAACGCGGGCAAGCGGGACGCGGCCTACGACCTCGACCTGCCCCTCGCCCAGGTGGTCCGCCGGGACGGCACCGAGCGCCCGGCGACCGGCATCGAGGTCACCGGCCTGTCCGACCAGCACGCCTGGCTGCGGACGACGGCCGGGGCGGATTTGGAGGTGGGTGACTGGATCGGGATGGGCCTGTCCCACCCCTGCACGTCCTTCGACAAATGGCAGTTGATCCCGGTGGCGGAGGCGGACGGGACGGTCGTCGACTACATCCGCACGTTCTTCTAGAAGCCGTATACAGGCCGTATCGGACCCCGCTGGAGGCATGGGCATGGAAGAGCTGGTGATCCGGGACGCGGACGTCGTCGACGGCAGTGGTGGGCCGTCGTACCGCGCCGATGTGGTGATCGACGGCGGACGGATCGTCTCGATCGTGCAGGAGGCCGCGGCGGCGGGCTGTCAACGCCCCAAGGCGCGCCGGGAGTTGGACGCGGAGGGCCTGGTCCTCTCCCCCGGCTTCATCGACATGCACGCCCACAGCGACCTGGCGTTGCTGCGCGACCCGGACCACAGCGCCAAGGCCGCGCAGGGGGTGACCCTCGAAGTCCTCGGCCAGGACGGGCTGTCGTACGCCCCCGTCGACGACCGCACGCTCGCCGAGGTGCGCCGGGCGATCACCGGGTGGAACGGGTACGGCGACGACATCGACTTCGACTGGCGGTCGGTGGGCGAGTACCTGGACCGGCTGGACTCCGCATTCGGTGGGCGCGGAGTGGCGGTCAACGCGGCCTACCTGATCCCGCAGGGCACGGTCCGGATGCTGGCCGTCGGCTGGGAGGACCGGGAGGCGACGCCCCAGGAGCTGGACCGGATGCGGCAGTTGGTCGCCGAAGGCATGGAACAGGGCGCGGTCGGCATGTCGTCCGGGCTCACCTACACCCCCGGCATGTACGCCAAGGACGCCGAACTCACCGAACTCTGCCGGGTGGTGGCGTCGTACGACGGCTACTACTGCCCCCACCACCGCTCGTACGGCGCGGGCGCGCTGGAGGCGTACGAGGAGATGGTGGAGCTGACGAGGGAGGCCGGCTGCCCCCTCCATCTGGCCCACGCCACCATGAACTTCGGCGTGAACGAGGGCCGGGCACCGGAACTGCTGACCCTCCTGGACGAGGCGCTGGCGACCGGCGCGGACATCAGCCTCGACACCTACCCCTACACCCCCGGCTGCACAACGCTCGTGGCGATGCTGCCGAGTTGGGCGAGCGAGGGCGGTCCGGAGGAGATCCTGCGGCGCCTGGCGGACGACGAGATCGCCGAGCGGATCCGCCACCACCTGGAGGTGATCGGCTCGGACGGCTGCCACGGGGTGCCGATGGAGTGGGACACGATCGAGATCTCGGGGGTCACGGATCCCGCGTTGTCCGGCCACGTCGGCCGCCGCCTCGACAGCTGGACCACGGCCCGCCACCTTCTCCTGGCCGACCGGCTCGCCCCGTCGATCCTTCAGCACGTGGGTCACGAGGAGAACGTCCGCCAGATCATGCGGCACCGCGTCCACACGGGCGGCTCCGACGGCATCCTCCAGGGCGCGAAGCCGCATCCGCGGGCGTACGGCACGTTCCCGGAGTATCTGGGGCGGTACACAAGGGAGTTGGGCGTGCTCTCCCTGGAGGAGTGCGTGGCGCACCTGACGTCCCGCCCGGCGGCCCGCCTGCGCCTGCCCGACCGGGGCCTGGTCAAGGAGGGCTACCGCGCGGACCTGGTGTTGTTCAACCCCGCGACGGTGGCGGCGGGTTCGACGTTCGAGGAGCCGCGAAGGCTCCCGACCGGCATCCCCCACGTCCTGATCGACGGCCGTTTCGTGATCGAGGACGGCCGCCGAACGGACGAACTAGCGGGCAGATCAGTACGCCGTGCGCCATAACGCCGTGCTTTTAGGGGCGCGGGGAACTGCGCGACCAGCCACGACGCACCCGCAGACAAGGACGGCACATCCAGCGGAGCGCTACGGCTTGGGGAGCGTGCAGGTGGACGCGCTGAGGGCGAGCACGTTGGCCGAGGTGAAGCAGGCCGGGATGTTGTAGGTCTCCTCGGCGTAGTTGATGCCCTCGCGGACCGTCACCGTGCCGTTCTCGGAGACCTCGCACGGGTTGTTCTCGGTGCAGGTCTCGCCGTCCTCGTTGCCCGTGTTGTTCACGGCGACGACCTGCCCGGTGCTGGTGTCGATGACCGGGGAGCCCGAGGTGCCGCCGATGGTGTTGCAGGCGGAGGTGTAACGGACCGAGTCCTTCCAGGTCCAGTCGCCCTCCTTCAGCCGGTACACGAACCCGTCGATGCTGCAGCTGTAGATCGTCTTCCAGTAGCCGGAGACGACCTTGATGGCGGTGCCGGCGGTCGGGTGCGTGGCGCTCACGGTGAGCGGGCTGATGTTGTACGCGCTCTTGATCGCCGCGTACGTGGTGGTGGTGCGGTAGATCGTCACGTCCGTGTCGGTCATCGTCGAGTACATGACCTGGTTGGCGCGGAGCGTGGCGACCTTCGTGCCGGCCGAGTTCAGCAGCCCGAAGGTACGGCTGGAGGACTGGCCGGTGATGACCTCACCGGGCTCCGGGAAACCGGTCTCCAGGCAGTGCCCGTTGGTCATGACCAGCGCCGGGGCGGTGTCGGTCGAGTTCGGGAACCGGATGACCGAGCCGGAGCAGTTGCTGAGCGAGACGATGCCGGCGAAGTCGACGGTCACCGCGGCGGCCTTCGGCGCCACCTGGGGTGCGGCGACCGCGGGTGCCACGCCCGCCCCGGCGATGGCCAGGGTGGAGAGCGCGGCAAGGAGAGGCTTGTTCATGTGGGGGTCCCCTCTTATGACGAGGCGACCGGAGATCTTCCGGCCGCCGTCTTTTTGTCATGGGCATTGTGATCGTTGAGGGGGGTGGGGGCAAGGAGCGGTTTCCGGCCGTTCGCGGCGGTGTCTCATGTGGCGGAAAGCACGAGCCAAGTCCCGTTACCCCGCCGTAAGCTCACCGACATGCAGGTGATCCAGTCGACCAAGCTCTCCAATGTCTGTTACGAGATCCGGGGCCCGGTTCTCGAAGAGGCGATGCGTCTGGAAGCGGCAGGGCACCGCATCCTGAAGCTCAATACGGGCAACCCGGCCGCGTTCGGGTTCGAGTGTCCGCCCGAGATCCTGGAGGACATCCTCCGGAACGTGTCGTCGGCGCACGGGTACGGCGACGCCAAGGGGCTGCTGGCCGCCCGACGCGCGGTCGTCATGCACAACCAGACCCTGGGCATCGAGACGGACGTGGAACACGTCTTCATCGGCAACGGCGTCTCCGAGCTGATCGTCATGGCGATGCAGGGGCTGCTCGACGACGGCGACGAGGTCCTCGTACCGTCGCCGGACTACCCGCTGTGGACCGCCGCCGTCTCGCTCTCCGGCGGGACCGCCGTGCACTACCGCTGCGACGAGCAGTCCGACTGGATGCCCGACCTCGCCGACGTGGAGCGGAAGGTCAGCGACCGCACCAAGGCGATCGTCATCATCAACCCGAACAACCCGACCGGCGCCGTGTACGACGAGGAGATGGTCAAGGGCCTCACCGACATCGCCCGCCGTCACAACCTGCTCGTCTGCTCCGACGAGATCTACGACAAGATCCTCTACGACGGCGCCACGCACACCCCGACCGCGAAGGTCGCCCCGGACCTGCTCACCCTCACCTTCAACGGGATGTCGAAGGCGTACCGGGTGGCCGGATACCGGGTCGGGTGGATGTCGATCTCCGGGCCGCGCGCGCACGCCGACTCCTACATCGAGGGTCTGACGATCCTGGCCAATATGCGGCTCTGCGCCAACATGCCCGGCCAGCACGGGGTCGTCGCCGCGCTCAGCGGGCGGCAGACCATCAACGACCTGGTGCTTCCGGGCGGGCGACTGAAGGAGCAGCGGGACGTCGCGTACGAACTGCTGACCCAGATCCCGGGCGTGACCTGCGTGAAGCCCAAGGGCGCGCTGTATCTGTTCCCGCGGCTCGATCCACAGGTCTTCAAGGTCAAGGACGACCGGCAGATGGTGCTCGACCTGCTGCGCCAGGAGAAGATCATGGTCGTCCACGGCACCGGGTTCAACTGGTCCGAGCCCGACCACTTCCGGGTCGTGACGCTGCCCTCGGTCGGCGATCTGCGGGACGCGGTGACCCGGATCGGGAACTTCCTGGACGGGTACAGCCAGCCGTAAGCGGCAGCCGGAGCCCGTTGTAAACCTCTGGGTCCCGTTTTTCTTCGGCTCCTTCCGGCCAATTTTTCGGCCAGCACAACTTTAGACGAGATCTAAGCTAGGATGGTTTCCTGTCTGAGCACAGGAGACCATGCCATGTACGAACCGATCCGCACGAAGTCGGTCCACAGCACGGTGGCCCGCACCCCTTCCTCCGACTTTCCGCACCGGTCGCGCGAGGAGGAACTGGACATTCAGCTCGCGGGGCACCTCGCCGCGCTGCTTGCGGTGACCGATGAACTGCGGGCGCTGGAGCCTTCCGACGAGCTGGACGTGGCCGCGGAGAGGCTTGCCGGGCAGCTCACGCGGTTGCGTGGTGGCGCCTCGCCCAGCCGGGCGTCGGCCGCGGCCGCTTCTACGTCCCGTTTGGACGCGCTGCACCTGAAGGCTCATGCGCTTGCCGGGCGGGCGTTGGTTGTCGCGGCGTCGCGTGCGGATACCGCGGCGGCGATTCTGTCCGCCGAGCGGATGGACGCGCATGCGGTGACCGTGGTCGCCTAATCGCCGTAGGGGTTCTGTGCACTTGCGGGTGCGCGCCCGTCGTGGCTTGTCGCGCCCACGCGGCGGAACCGCAAATCGATACAGCCCCGCGCCCCTAAAGGGGCGCCCGTCCGGACCGTGTTGATCCGGGACCGGTCCGACACCTCCCGTTCATCCCTTTCCTCGGGGAATGTTGGGTTCCGCGAGCACGCTGCCCCTCGTGAGACGTATCGCGGGAATCGTCCTCGCGGTGTTGCTGATCGGCGGAGTGGTGGCAGCCGTCGTAGCGGGCCGGGACAACGGGGACAAGAGCACGGCAACGAAGACCGTGCGTGGTGTGATCGGTTCGGAGAAGGCGGACTTCTTCGCCGATCCCGATGTGGTGAAGGCCCTCGCCGCCAAGGGCTTCACCGTGCGGACGGAGACCTCCGGGTCCTGGGCCATGGAAGGGCTCGACCTCAAGGGGTACGACTTCGCCTTCCCCTCCAGTCAGGCGCCGGCCGACGCGCTCGCCGCCAAGTACAAGGCCCAACAGCCCCTGCCGCGGCCCTTCTACTCGCCGCTCGTCGTCGTGGCCCACCGCAGCGCCGCCCAGGTCCTCGCGGACAACGGGCTCGCCACGCTGGACAGGAGCCAGGACCGCGGCACGCTGAAGATGGCCGCCTATCTCGATGCCGCCAAGCGGGATCTGACCTGGCAGCAGCTCAAGGGGGCCTCGAAACACGGGGAGTTGACCGGCACCCTCTACATCGCGACCACCGACCCCGAGACCTCCAACTCGGGTGCTCTGTACCTCGCAGCAGCCTCCTACGTCGCCAACGGCGGGCGGGTGGCGGCCAGTAGCGCCGATGTGGACCGCACCGCGCCCCTGATGCACCAGCTGATCAGCGTCCAGGGTGCCCAACAGTCCAGCTCGGACGCGCCGTTCAGGGATTTCATCAGCGGCGCCGGCAATCCGCTGGTCCTCGTGTACGAGTCGCAGGTGGCCTCGCTGCTCCTCGACAAGCAGCCGGTCGGCGACCTCGTCGTGCTCTACCCGGACACCACGGCCAACAGCGACCACACCGTCGTACCGCTCACTCCGGAGGGCCGTGAACTCGGTCAACTCCTCAGCAGCGACCCGGCGTTGCGCAGGCTCGCCGTACGGCACGGGTTCCGGCCGCAGGGCGACACCGCCGAGTTCGTCGCGGCCACCGCCGCCCACTCCAGCTATCTCAACCAGACGCTGACCGGCGTCCGGCAAGCGCCCGTGCCCACCTCGAAGGTGCTGCACGACATGGCGCGCCGGGCACGCGGTTGAACGGGGGGAACCACATGACCGGCAGTTTCAACACCAGCCAGAACAGCAGTCAGCACACCCTCAGCGGTGACGACGTCTTCACCCTCACCCCGCCGGAGGCCGTCGCACCGGTGCCGAAGGAGAGGGCCGGCGGGCTCGTGCCCGTCGACGACTCCATCCGTACGGACATGGAGCGCAAGGCAGCCGCCTACGTCGAGGGGCTCGCCGCCCTGGACGCCCGCTCGCCCGAATTCGCGGGCAAGGTCGGGGAGATCACCGCGCTCGGCGCCGGGGAGATGCGCACCGCGACCGCGCAGTCCAACCGCATGCTGGAGCGGACCGTGCGGAGCCTGCCGTCGAAGGGCGGGGACGCTCAGTCGCAGGTGGCGGGCTCACTCGTCGAACTCCGGCTCGTGGTCGAGGACTTGGACCCGCGTGACCTGCCCGCCTCCAAGGGACGGAAGTTCCTGTCCCGGCTCCCCGGCGGCAACAAGCTGCGCGACCACGTCGCCAAGTACGCCTCCGCGCAGGGCACGTTGAACAGAATTGTGGGCTCGCTGCGCGGCGGCCAGGACGAACTCCGGCGCGACAGCGCCGCGTTGCAGACCGAGCGGGTCCGCCTCTGGGAGACCATGGGCAAGTTGCAGGAGTACGTCGTCCTCACCCAGGCCCTCGACACGGCCGTCGAACAGCACATCACCGGCGTCGGGTCCACCGACCCCAGCCAGGCCGACACCCTGCGCGCGGACGTCCTCTTCCCGGTCCGCCAGAAGCACCAGGACCTGCTGACCCAGCTCGCGGTGTGCGCACAGGGCTACTTGGCGATGGACGTCGTACGGCGCAACAACGACGAGCTGATCAAGGGTGTCGACCGCGCGGCCACGACCACGGTCTCCGCCCTCCGTATCTCGGTCATGCTCGCCTCCGCGCTCGACAACCAGCGCAAGGTCGTCGACCAGGTCAACGCCCTGCGCGGCACGACCGAGGACCTCATCCGGGGCAACGCCGAGATGCTCTCCACCCAGAGCGGCGAGATCCAGCGCATCGCGGCCGACCCGGCGGTGGGCGCGGAGACGCTGCGCACGGCCTTCCAGCAGATCTACCGCACGCTCGACGCGATCGACACCTACAAGGTCCAGGCGACCGAGGTGATGGCCGCGACCGTGGAGTCCCTGACGTCCGAACTCCAGAACGCCGGCACGTACTTGGAGCGGAGCCGGTCGCAGAGCGCGCTGGAGGGAGGGCTCGGATGAGACGCCTCCTCGCTCTCGCGCTCGGTACGGCCGCGCTGCTGACCGCGTGCACGTCGGCGGCACAGGACACGAAGGCCGAGACCGACAACGCACCCCGTCCCGGTACCCTCCGCGTCCTCGCCTCCAGTGAACTCAGCGACATGGCCCCGGTGTTCGACCAGGTACGCAAGGACACCGGGATCACCATCCGCCCCACCTACATGGGCACCCTGGACGCGGTGGACCTGCTGGCCAAGGGCAAGGTCGACGGGCGGTACGACGCCCTGTGGCTGTCGTCGAACGACTATCTGCGGCTACGGCCCGACGCGGCGAAGAAGGTCGTGTCGGAGACCCCGATCATGTCCAGCCCGGTCGCGATCGGTGTGAAGACGGCCACCGTCACGGCACTGGGCTGGACGCCCGACAGGGTCTCCTGGTCGCAGATCGAACAGGCCGTCCAGGACGGCGAGTTGACCTACGGCATGACGGACCCGGCCCGCTCCAACTCCGGTTTCGCCACGCTGATCTCCGTCGCCTCCGCCCTCTCCGGCGCCCAGTCCGCGCTCACCAATGCGGACGTCACCAAGGCGACTCCCCGGCTGACGGAGTTCTTCAAGGGGCAGAAGCTGACCTCGGGTTCCTCGGGCTGGCTGGCGGCCGCCTACCAACGCCGGGGAAACGTGGACGCGTTGCTCAACTACGAGTCCGTCCTCAAGGGCATCCCGGGCCTGACCGTGATCCGCCCGAGCGACGGAGTGGTCACCGCCGACTACCCGTTGACGTCCCTCGCCTCGACGGACGCCACGACCCGGGAGAACGTCCGGCGCGTGACGGCCGACCTGCGCACGGACGCCCTCCAGAAGCTGATCACCACCCGTACGCACCGCCGCCCGGTCGTCCCCTCCGTACCGCCCGCGTCCGGCCTGGACACCAGCCGACGGCGTGAACTCCCGTTCCCCGGCAGCCGGTCCGTCGCCGACGGGCTCCTCGACTCGTACGAGAACAAGCTGCGCCGGCCCTCGCGGACCGTGTACGTGCTCGACACATCGGGCTCGATGGAAGGCGACCGGCTGTCCCGGCTGAAGAAGGCCCTCACCGATCTGACCGGCGACTTCCGGCAGCGCGAGGAGGTCACGCTGATGCCGTTCGGGTCGGCCGTGAAGAGCGTCAGGACGCATGTGGTGAGTCCGAGCGATCCGCAGGCCGGGCTCGATGCCATCCGCGCGGACACCAAGGGGCTCAGCGCCGCCGGCAACACCGCGATCTACACCTCGCTGGAGAAGGCGTACGAGCATCTCGGCACCGGTGGCGACACGTTCACGTCGATCGTGCTGATGACCGACGGCGAGAACACGACCGGCGCCAAGGCGAGGGACTTCGACGGCTTCTACCGGCAACTCCCCTCCACCCGGCGGGAGATACCCGTCTTCCCCATCCTCTTCGGCGACTCGGACAAGGCGGAGCTCCAGCACATCGCCGACCTGACCGGCGGCCGGCTCTTCGACGCCCGACAGGGCTCGCTGGACGGCGCCTTCGAGGAGATCCGTGGCTACCAGTAGGTTCCTGGGCTACCTGGAGTCCCGCAAGAACCTCACCGGCAGCGCCGGCGGACTCGTCGGGCTGGTGCTGACGTTCGCGGGTGTCGCGGGGCCGTACTGGCCGGTCGTGGTCGTCGGTCTGTACGGCGCGGGTGCGCTGATCGCCCCGCCGGAGCGGCCGCCGCTGCCCGACTTCCCGGATCCGTCGGCCCAACTGGCGGAACTGCGCGACGACTTCGAGAGACTCGGCGGCTATCTGGCGGACGTCGAACTCCCGCCCGCCGCCGCGGGCCGCCTCACCGAGCTGACCCAACTCCTCGCCGGGCTCCTCGATCCGCAGGTCACGCATGACCTCGCGCAGGACCCGGAGGGCGTGCACATCCTGTCGCGTGCGGTGCGGCAGGACGTGCCGGAGGCGGTCGACACGTTCGTACGGACGCGGTGGTGGACGCGGCTGGCGCCGGGGGCCGAACCCCCTGAGCGGCATCTGGAACGGCAGTTGACGGTGCTTCAGGAGGAGGCGCGGGGGCTGGCGAGGGGACTTCGCGAGGCCGAGGAGCGGCGGCAGGAGACGCACACCCGGTTCCTGGAGGAGCGCGGGCGTTCTCAGGACAGGTGACCCAGCACGATCAGGACCAGGACGACCAGGAGCAGTACGCCGAGCACTTTCAGGAGGCCGAAGCGGAACTCCTGCACCGGTGGGGCTGCGGGAGGCGCCGGAGCCGTGGGCCGTACCGGCAGGTTGAACACGTCGTGGCCGGTCACCGCCGCCCGCGTGCACCACGGGCAGGTCGGGAGGTGGGAGCCGTAGGAGTGCAGGGGGCGGCCCTGGCAGATCTGGACTCGGGAGCGTTCCTGGTCGAGGGCGCGGAGCCAGACCTCCGGGGTGGGACGGGCGGATGGGGCGTGGACGCCCGCGCCGAAAGCCGTGTGGGCCAGGGTGAGGAGGCCCGGCGGGAGGACCGAGGGGTCGACGGTGCCGCGTGGGATGACGACCGCCTCGGGGCGGACGACGTAGGAGACGCTCGCGGCGATGTTGTCCTTGACGGTGGACTCGGGGGTGCTGTCGTGCGGGACGCCGCCGAAGGGGTGGTTGCCGGCCGTGAGGAGTTGGTAGATCAGCACCGCCAGCGCGAAGTTGTCGCTCTCCTCGGTGGCCGCGGCGCCCGACTGGCGTTCCGGTGAGGAGTAGTCGGTGGTGTGCATCAGGCAGGGGAAGGGCTCGCCGGTGACCGGGTCGGTGAAGGCGATGGAGTCGCAGTCGAGGAAGGTGACGAAGCCGTTGGCGTCGACGACGACGTTGCTGCTGGAGAAGTCGCCGATGACGAGGTTGTCGTAGTGCATGCGGGCCGTCATGAAGGCGAGGTTCCAGGCGACGCCGAGCAGGAAGCGCCAGTCGGCGCGGTCGCCGAAGAGGCGGAGGCGCTGGGCGCGGGTGAACAGGCCGACCAGTTGGACGTGTTGGGGTTCGCCGAAGCGGCGCATGGCGTAGCCGAGGAACACGCCCTCGGGGCTGCGGGCGATGGCGGTGGGCCAGGCGAGTTCGGGGGGCTGGTTGGCGTCGGTGGGGCGGGCGGCCAGGGGGGACATGGTCAGCATGCGGGCCAGGCGGCGTTCCAGGTCCGGCCCGGGGCGGTCGCGGTAGAGCTTGACGACGATCGTCTCGTCGCCCTCGACCGGGAAGACAGCCGCCTGGCCGCCGCCCTTGAGCGGGAGTTCGGCGAGGGTGACGGGCTTGCCGTCCAGGTGAACCGTGCGGCCGGTCATGGGGTCACCGCGCGCACGGCTCGCAGGAGGGTCTTGTCGTCGGCGTTGAGGCTGGTGAGCCGGTCCGACCTGAGGAGGGCGGCGAGGCTCTCGTGGGCTTTGTCAGTCACCGGCCCCGGTGTGTCGAGAGAGCCCAACACCGCTTCCACGAAAGAGGTGTTGGGCTGGGGCGGGCCGCCGCCGGAGAGGGAGAGGGCGGCCTGCGCGAGGCCGTCGGTGGACAGCAGGACGCCGTCGACGCGCGGGTCCGCCACGCAGTCGGTGCGCAGTCGGCGGGGTGCGTCGGGCGAGGTGAGGAAGACGGTCTCGTTGCTGTACTCGCTGACGGCGGGCGGCTGCGGGAGGAGGTGGAACTGCCGTTCCCCGTCCTCCGTTCCGGCGCGTACGACGACGAAGCCGTCGCCGACGCTGAGATGGCCGAGCCAGCCGGGGGTGAGGACCACGACGGTGAGGGTGGTGGCGTAGTCGGGGGCGGTGGCGCCGTAGGTGTCCAGGAAGATCTTCGCCACGTCGTGGAAGGCGTCGGCGAGCAGGTCGTGGACCTCCTCGCCCGGCGGGCAGCCGGACGCGGCGGCCGCCCGGCGCCGGAAGTGCTCGGCCGCCAACTCGACGGCGTGCAGGGCTCCTTGGTCGGAGTGCGGGCGGCTGCCCGCGCCGTCCGCGACGGCGAGGACGGACACGGAAGCCGAGGTCGTGTAGGTGCAGGCGTCCTGGCAGGGCGTGCCGGTACGGCGGTGCCGGTACCCCTCGACGCTCAGGCCGTGGATGCGCCAGGGCGAGTCGGCCACCGCTCAGCTCTCCCAGGCCGGGCGCTGCGTCTTGAACTGGCTGAAGATCTTCTCGAAGACCTCGTCGCCCGCGCCCTTCTGCTCGGCGTTCGCGCTGGCCGACATCATTTGCAGGAGCTCGCGGAACGGGAAGCCCTGGATGCGCGCGTTGAACTTCGGCGCGAAGGCCTGGAGCACCTGCTCGCCGCGGTCGGTGATGCCGCCGACGCCGATCGCGTACAGCCGGAAGCGGCGGGCCTGTTGCTCCTCCGCGAGGACGGGCAGCAGCCGGTGCCAGGAGTCGGTCAGGTGGCCGGTGCCGTCGGTGGGGAGGCCGTCGGTGACGAGGCAGATCTGCGGGCGGTAGTACTGGAGTCCGGAGGCGCGCAGCTCCGCCTTGCGGGCGGCGACGACGTGCATGGCCAGCTCCAGTGCCTCGGTCATCAGGGTCACGCCGGACGCGGTGAACCGGGGTGCCTGGAAGGCGTGCGCGGGCACGAAGGGGTTCAACGGTGCGCGTGGGTCGAGGAGTTGGGGTCCGCGCCAGGCGCCGACGCCCTGGCCGCCGAAGGTGATGACGGCGACCTCGACGCTGTAGCTGAGGGAGACGTCGTCGTGGAGTTCGCGGGTCCACTCGGCGAGCGCGTCGTTGAGCGTCTGGATCGGGGCACCGGCCATGGAACTCGACGTGTCCAGGCACAGCACGAGCGGCAGCCGTTGCGCGTTGTTCTCGAACTCGATGTCGGCGTACTCCGCCGGCATCGTGGGCGGGTATTCGCTGTGCATGAGCGTCTCCTGGTGGCACGAGCGGTACGGGGACGAGCGGTTGGGGGTCACGAACCGCCGCGGGCGTGATGCCGGGCGGCGGGCGGGAAGGCGTACAGGACGTCGGAGTCGGCTTCTTGGGCGTCGGTGACCTCGACGTACGCGCCGGGTACGGGCGGCGTCCGGTCCGGTTCGGCCCATACCGCGCGGTACAGGACGTGATCGAGTTCGACGTAGCCCTGCGGGTGGAGTGCCGTACGGACGACGGCCGTTCGGGACGGGCCCGTGCGGGGGCCGACCCGGCGGCCGTAGGAGGAGGGGGCGGGTGCGGGCGGGACGGGGCGCAGTCGGGCGGTGGTCTCGGCGCTGGTCTCCTCGGAGCGGGCCTCCATGGCGCCCGCCACGGCCGGGGTGCGGGAGCGGCGGACGGCGAGGAGGAGGGCCAGGAGCAGGAGGAGCAGTACGGCGGTCAGGGCGATGAGCAGGACGCGCGTGTGGTCCGTGGACTTGTGTCCGCCGAGTTCGGCGACGCCCACCTTCTTGTCGATCAGCTGGCCGCCGGTGAGCGAGGACTTCTTGAGCGCCTTGCACAAGTCGCTGTCGCAGGCGGGGAGTTCGCTCAGCGTCTTGCCGTCCAGCCGGTCGATCCGGGCGTCCCGGTCGACGAGCGCGCGGCCGGCCAGGATCAGCAGCGCGCTGCCGCCCTGCCCGGTGTGGACGCCGGCCGGTACCTGGACCCGAAGGTTCTTGAGGTCCCGGCGGACTGCGGCCTGACCGCCCTTCTGGCCGGCGTCGAAGCCCAGCGGCTTGTTCAGCGTGACGGTGACCACGGCCCCGTCGTCCAGCGCGTCCTGCCAACAGCCCAGCCGCGTCGGAACGTTCTTGCCGCAGTCCGCGCCGGCCGCGGCCGCCGGCCCCTCCGGAATCAGCGCGATCAACAAGCCGAACAGCAGCGCGGTGAACAACGTACGTCTCATGACGACCCCCCGTTGGCGCCCATAGTGGAGCCAACAGGCGGGTGGCCGAAAGGGGTTGACTGAGAATGCTCAATTCACTTCTACAGCTGGAAAACCTGATGACAACGGGTGAACATCCGTCGCGCCCGTTCCACCCAATCACTGGCCAGAACATCGAAATCGGCCTGGGAGATCCGGCAGGTCAGCGGGAGATCGCAGACTCCGGCGAGACACGGTCGCGGTCCGCGTACGTCCCACACCGAGAGCATGGGATTCAGCTGTTCGGTGTTCCACGCGTTCGACGCGGCGGCCGCGATCGCCAATTGATCCTTGCGCAGAGAATGACCGTCGGTGACAAAGGCGACGAGGAGTCTTTTCGTGGTCATGAAACGCACGGTGAGCGTGCGCCCGGACGCCTCTAGATCGAATTGCAGGGAGACGGAATCGACATCGCTCTCGACGTGGTAATTCCGGCGAGCGCCCCAATTGTGCACCAACTGCCGCCAGGACGAACCGATGTCGTAGTCCCGGCCGGGCGGGATCGAGGCCTCAGGCGTCGCCACGGACCACCGCCCGCGTGATCATGTCGTCGGTGAGGCCCGCGTCGAGCAGGGCCTGGGCGTGCAGCAGCAGACAGGACGGCACCGGCAGGCTGGTGCCGCCCCCGCGCCGCGCCGCCAGTTCACCGCGGCGGACCTCGATCGTGCGGGCCACGGCGGGCGGCGGCCAGGTCGCGGGACGTGGCTGCGCGAGCAACTCACCGAGCAGCACGGCCAGTCGGGGCCGGTCCTCGGGCCGCTTGGCCAGACACCGGGCGAGCAGCGGCCGCAGACCCGGTGGTACGTCGTCCAGTTCGGGTTCGCGGTGCACGACCCGCAGGCTCACCGCCTCGCCCGCGCCGAACGGCGGGCGGCCGGTCAGCGCGTACACCAGGACGCCGCCGAGGGAGAACACGTCGCTGGGCGGGCCGATCTGACCGGCCGTCATCTGCTCCGGCGACATGAACGGCGGGGTGCCCACCACGATCCCGGCCTGGGTGAGACTCGGGGCGCCCTCCACGCGGGAGATGCCGAAGTCGATGACGCGGGGGCCGTCGGAGGCGAGCAGCACGTTGGCCGGTTTGAGGTCGCGGTGGACCAGGTTGGCCGCGTGGATCGCCTGGAGCGCCTCGACGAGGAACGCGCCGAGCCTGCGGACCTGCGCCTCGGGCAGCGGGCCGTCCGACCTGACGGCCTCGGCGAGGGAGGGACCGGGCACGTACATCGTTGCCAGCCAGGGGAGTTCGGCCTCGGTGTCGGCGTCGACGACGGCCGCCGTGTAGGCGCCGCTGACCAGCCGGGCGGCGGCGACCTCGCGGGCGAAGCGCTCGCGGAACTCGCTCTCCGCGGCCAGTTCGGGCCGTACGACCTTGACCGCCACCTCACGGCCGGCCGGTGAACGGCCGAGATACACCCAGCCCATCCCGCCGGAGCCGAGCCGCCCGGTGATCCGGTACGGTCCCACGCTCAGGGGATCGCTGACCGGTGTGCGCACCCCGCTCACCTCACTTCGGGGTTCGATGCAGGTTGTCCCGAGTGTCCCCCGAAATGCCGGTCTGGGCAGGGGGGATGCGTGAAATGGGAGGCATGACTACGCCAGGGCGTCCCGGTGGTGTATGGGCAACGGGCAGGGCCCCGCACGCCGTTGTGCGGGGCCCTGCCCGTTGTGCTGCCACCGCGGCCGGCCTGTGACGACATTGCTGGTCAGGGCACAATCGGCGGCCGGCCGCGGAGTATTCGGCGGGTTCTAGCCCAGGCGCTGCACCAGCGCGCGGTACTCGTCCCACAGTTCCTTCGGCGTGTGGTCGCCGAAGGTGTTGAGGTGGTCCGGAACCAAGGCGGCTTCCTCGCGCCACACGTCCTTGTCGACGGTGAGGAGGAAGTCCAGGTCGGACTCGGACAGTTGGAGCCCCTTGGTGTCGAGGGCACCCTTGGCAGGCAGCACGCCGATCGGGGTCTCGACGCCCTCGGCGCGGCCGTCGAGCCGGTCCACGATCCACTTCAGGACCCGGCTGTTCTCGCCGAAGCCGGGCCACACGAACTTGCCCGCGTCGTTCTTGCGGAACCAGTTCACGTAGTAGATCTTCGGGAGCTTCGCCTGGTCCCGACCCTTGGCCACATCGACCCAGTGGCCCATGTAGTCACCCATGTTGTAGCCGCAGAACGGCAGCATGGCGAACGGGTCGCGGCGCAGCTCGCCGACCTTGCCCTCGGCGGCGGCGGTCTTCTCGGAGGCCACGTTGGCGCCGAGGAACACGCCGTGGTTCCAGTCGAAGGACTCCGTCACCAGCGGTACGGCCGAGGCGCGCCGGCCGCCGAACAGGATCGCCGAGATCGGCACGCCCTTGGGGTCCTCCCACTCGGGCGCGATGATCGGGCACTGCGCGGCGGGCACGGTGAAGCGGGCGTTGGGGTGCGCGGCGGGCGAACTGGACTCCGGCGTCCAGGAGTTGCCCTTCCAGTCCGTGAGGTGGGCCGGAGTCTCCTCCGTCATGCCCTCCCACCAGATGTCGTTGTCGTCGGTCAACGCCACGTTGGTGAAGACGGAGTTGCCCCACAGCGTCTTCATCGCGTTGGCGTTGGTGTGCTCGCCGGTGCCGGGCGCGACGCCGAAGAAACCGGCCTCGGGGTTGATCGCGTAGAGCCGGCCGTCCTCCCCGAACCGCATCCAGGCGATGTCGTCACCGATCGTCTCGACGGTCCAGCCGGAGATGGTGGGCTCCAGCATCGCGAGGTTCGTCTTGCCGCAGGCGCTCGGGAAAGCGGCGGCGACGTACTTCGACCCGCCCTGCGGGGGCGTCAGTTTGAGGATCAGCATGTGCTCGGCGAGCCAGCCCTCGTCCCGCGCCATCACGGAGGCGATGCGCAGGGCGTAGCACTTCTTGCCCAGCAGCGCGTTGCCGCCGTAGCCGGAGCCGTAGGACCAGATCTCGCGGCTCTCGGGGAAGTGCGAGATGTACTTGGTGGAGTTGCACGGCCACGGCACGTCCGCCTCGCCCTCGGCCAGCGGTGCTCCGAGCGTGTGCACAGCACGCACGAAGAAGCCGTCGGTACCGAGTTCGTCGAGGACGGGCTGTCCCATGCGGGTCATGGTGCGCATGGAGACGGCGACGTAGGCGGAGTCGGTGATCTCGACGCCGATCGCGGAGAGGTCCGAACCGAGGGGACCCATGCAGAACGGGACGACGTACATCGTCCGGCCCTTCATGGAGCCGCGGAAGATGCCCTTTTCTCCCGCGAAGATCTCCCGCATTTCAGCCGGAGCCTTCCAGTGGTTGGTGGGACCCGCGTCCTGCTCCTGCTCGGAGCAGATGAACGTCCTGTCCTCGACCCGGGCGACATCGGTCGGGTCGGAGGCGGCGTAGTAAGAGTTCGGGCGCTTGATCGGGTCGAGCTTCTTGAAGGTGCCCTTTTGGACGAGCTCCTCGCTGAGCCGCTCGTACTCCGCTTCGGATCCGTCACACCAGACCACGCTGTCCGGCTGGGTCAGTTCTGCGATCTCGTTCACCCACGAGACCAGTTCTTTGTGCTCGGTTGGGATGACGGGGGGAGCCGCGATGTCGCGCGCCACGATTGCTCCTATGGTGAGGGATTTTGTCCTTGTTGCCCCGTGGGGGCCGCGACCCGGATGCTTCACGATGGTCGATCTTGGCGCTCATCCGGTGCCGACCGCACTCATTTGATCATCCGACGCACGCGCCCATATGTCCAGAGGGCCTCACATACGAGCGACGTGAGGATCGCCACTCATCAGCCCCTCATCGAGATGTTTTCCGTGCGTCACCACCGCTTCACCCCGGGTACCCGGCCGTCGGCAACGCATGAGAGAGTGGCCACTTCTGACCCCTCATCTCGCCGCACTGACACGTAACTTACGGTTCCGTAGGTACGATTGCGCGCATGACTGCGCCCGTCCCCGACGCGCCCACGGACACGCCGACTGACGGCCACGGTCCCTCCGCGCTCTCGATTCCCGACCATGTGAAACCGAAGTTGCGCGGCTGGCTGCACCTGGGCATGTTCCCGGCCGTCCTCATCTCAGGCCTGGTGCTCACCGCTCTCGCCGACACGCCCCGGGCCCGTATCGCCTGCGGGATCTTCGCCCTGACGGCCTGCCTGCTCTTCGGGGTCAGCGCGCTGTACCACCGGGGCGACTGGAGCCCGCGCATGGACGGCGTCCTGCGCAGGCTCGACCACGCCAACATCTTCCTGATCATCGCGGGCACGTACACGCCCCTGACGATGCTGCTGCTGCCGGGCGCCAAGGGCGAATGGCTGCTGTGGAGCATCTGGGGCGCGGCCGCGGCCGGCATCGCCTTCCGCGTCTTCTGGGTCGGCGCACCGCGCTGGCTCTACACCCCCTGCTACATCGCGATGGGCTGGGCGGCCGTCTTCTTCCTGCCCGACTTCATGCGCACGGGCGGCATCGCCGTCCTGGTCCTGGTGGTCGTCGGCGGACTGCTCTACAGCGCGGGCGGCGTGATCTACGGCATCAAGCGCCCGAACCCGTCACCGCGCTGGTTCGGTTTCCACGAGGTCTTCCACTCCCTGACGGTGGCGGCGTTCCTCGTCCACTACGTGGGGATCTCCCTGGTGGCGTACCAGCACGGGTAGCACCTCAGGCACCTCCCGTTCATGGCCACGGCTTTCGAGCCGTGGCCATTTTTCATGCCCGTTTCCGGCCTTCCACCCGGCCGCCATGTTTTGACAGCGGATCTCGGTTGACATCAACCACCTTTTGAGAGCTACTCTCATTTCATGGCTACTGTCACTCAATCCGACGACGTGCGACGCGACCCGCGCCGCTGGTGGGCCCTCGGGGCCCTGGTCGCGAGCATGCTCACGCTCGGCTTCGACACGACGATCCTCAATGTCGCCCTGCCCACGATGGCGGGCGAACTCGGCGCCACCACCGGCCAGCAGCAGTGGATGGCGGACGCGTATGTGATCGTCTTCGCGGCCCTGATGCTCCCGGCGGGACTGCTCGGCGACCGCTTCGGACGGCGCCGCATGCTGATCGTGGGCCTCGGCATCTTCCTCGCCGGTTCCGTGGCGGGCGCCCTGGCCGGCGACGTCACCTGGGTCATCGCGGCCCGCACGGTGATGGGCGTCGGCGCGGCTCTGGTCACCCCGCTCGCCCTGTCCGTGCTGCCTTCCCTCTTCGGCCCCGACGAGCGCACCAAGGCCGTCGGCGTCATCTCCGCGGCCTCCTCGCTCGGGCTGCCGCTCGGCCCGATCATCGGCGGCTGGCTGCTCAACCACTTCTGGTGGGGCTCGGTCTTCCTGGTCAACATCCCGATGGCCGCGATCGGCATAGCGGCCTGCGTCTTCCTGCTGCCCGAGACCAAGGACCCCGCCTCGCCCCGGGTCGACACCATCTCCACCGCGTTCACCGCGGCCGGCCTCGGCGCCCTCATCTACGCGATCATCGAGGCGCCCAGCCGCGGTTGGGGCGACCCGCTGATCGTGGGCATGCTCATCGGATCCGCGATCCTGCTCGCCTCGCTCGTGCTGCGCGAGCGGCGCATGGAACGCCCCATGCTCGACATGACCCTGCTCAGCCACCGCGGCTTCCTGTTCAGCTCGATCGCGGCGACCCTGGTGATGTTCGTCCTGTCCGGCCTGCTGTTCGTGCTGCCGCAGTACCTCCAGGCGGTGCTCGGCAACGACGCGCTCGGCACCGGCGTCCGGCTGCTGCCCATGATGGGCGGCCTGATCGTCGCGGCCCGGGCCGCACAACCGCTCGTCGGCCGGTTCGGCTCCCGCGCGGTGGTCTGCGCCGGACTGGTGGTGCTGGCCTTCGCCGCGATCCTCGGCAGCCGTACGACCGTCGACTCCGGCTACGGCTTCACCGCGCTGTGGCTGTCCATCACCGGCTTCGGCTTCGGCTTCTCGATCGTCCCCGCGATGGACGGCGCCCTCGGCGCGCTCCCCCGCGACCGGGCCGGCAGCGGCGCCGGGCTCCTCATGACCATGCGCCAGGTCGGCGCCGCGATCGGCATCGCCCTGCTCGGCAGCCTGCTCGCGAGCACGTTCCGCGACCGCCTCGACGTCACCGGCCTGCCCGCGAAGGCGGCCGACACCGCCGGGGAGTCCGTCGTGGCGGCGCACATCGTCGCGCAGAAGGCAGACTCGACAGACCTCATCTCCTCCGCGAACAGCGCGTACGTCCACGGCATGGGCCTGGTCCTGCTGGTGTGCGGCGTCGCGGCCCTCGTCACCGCCCTGCTGTCCGCGGCGTTCCTGCCGAACACGCCGGCCGCGCCCGCCAAGGAGGAGGAGGCCGAGGAAGACCCGGCCACGGCCGGGTCCATCGCTCTGGCGGATGCCGGACAATGAACACCATGACGGCGACACCCTCCCCCTTCAGCCCCGCCGACCGCCCCCAACTGGGCCTCCGCGAGCGCAAGAAGATCAAGACCCGCGAGGCGATCCGCACCGCGACGTACGCACTGGTCAAGGAACAGGGGTACGACGCGACCACGATCGAGCAGATCGCCGAGCGCGCCGAGGTGTCGCCGTCGACCGTCTTCCGGTACTTCCCCACCAAGGAGGACATCGTCCTCACGGACGAGTTCGACCCCCTCATCATGGAGGAGCTCCGGGCCCGCCCGGCCGACGAACCGTGGATGGTCACGCTTCGGTACGCGATGCAGAAGGCCATCCATCTCGGCATGAAGGAGGACGAGGAGGTCTCCCGGCTGCGGACCCATCTGATGGTCCAGGTACCGGCGGTGCGCTCACGCATGATGGAGAGCATGTCGGTCACCGGCAACATGCTCTGCGAGGCCATCGCCGAGCGCACCGGCCGGGACCCGGAGAGCCTGGAGGTACGGGTCTACGCCATGTCCCTCATCGGCGGCCTGATGGAGACGTCCCTGTACTGGGCGGAGAACGGCCACCGGGACGATTTCAAGGACCTGGTGGACCGCACGCTGGACGTGCTGGAGAACGGACTTTCCGAGTGAACCCGGCACGGACTCGGTGAGGGCGCGCTCACCGAGTCCGTGAGCGACGACTACCCCTTCTTCTTCACGGTCTTCACGTCACCCTTCCCGCAGGCCACCCCGTCCTTGTTCGGGTCGAGGCGGAGCGGATCGTCCTTGCCGTTGACCTTCAGGCGGCCGTAGTCGTTCTGCTGGAGCCATGAACAGCGGGCCGCGGTCGTCGACTTGACCTCGGACGGGAACACCGTCGGGACACAGACGTTGATCGTGCCGTAGTGCCGGTCGCAGCCGGAGATGGTCGTGCTGACCTTCTGCGAGGCGCGCTTCTTGCCGGGCTTGGTGACCTTGCCCTCCAAGGAGTCCGCGAAGGAGTGGACGTGGGCGGAGGCGTCGGAGGCGGTCAGGGCCGAAGGGCCTTGCAGATGGACCCACTTGGCCACCGACGGGACACCGTTGGCGTCGACCGCGAAGAGCATGTACCAGCCGGGCGGTGCCAGGTTGGGGTTGCTCGTCACGTTCAGGTCGACCGTGTTGCCGTTCACCGAGAGCGGCAGGTCCACGAACCGCTGGTTCGGGTCCGAGGAGTGCGTGACCGCCGCAGGACGGATCAACTCGGCCTTGGCGATGGGCCGGTCGACGGTGATCGTCTGGGTGTCGCCGTACTCCCACTCGTTGTCGATGACCGAGGTGATCGTCGGCCGCGTGCCCTTGAGGAGATACGGCGGGGTGTAGATCGACACGTTGTGGTTCCAGGTGCCGTTGCCCGGGTTGTCACCGGTCGACATCACCCGGCCGTCCGGCAGCAGGAACGACGACGAGTGGTAGCCCCGGGCCTCGGGATCGGCGGCCACCGGGTCGAACGTCGTGGTCGCCGGGTCGAAGATCGACGCCTCGTACACCGGGTTCGCGCGGTTGTGCAGCCCACCGCCCGTCTCCAGCACCGTGCCGTCCGGCAGGATCACGGTGGACACGTACATCTTGCCCTGGGCGCCGGTCTCGGCCACCGGACCGTTCCCCAAGTCGACGGTCCCCTGCGGGATTTGGGGACCCACCGTGTACGTCGGGTTCGCGGCCTTCAGGTCGATGATGTCGGTCAGCCGGTTCGCGTCCGGGTTGGAGTCGATGTTGCCGCCGCCGATGGTGAGGACCTTCTGGTCCTGCGCCGGAGGCAGCAACACGCTTGCCGACTGGTCGCGTTCGTCCTTGTTCTGCAACCCCGACACCGACGTGATCGTGTTCGCGCCGTAGTCGTAGATCGCGCTGCCCGTCCCCGGGATGTTGTTCCCGAAGACATGGCTGCCCGTGTAGAAGAGCCGCCCGTCCTGCATCAGGACCATCGACGGGTACAGACCCCAGTACGACCAGGTCTGGTTGACCTGCGACAACGGCAGCCACTTCTGCTGGGCGTCCGACCAGTACTCGGCGGTCACCGAACCCGTCGAGTCCTCGCGCAGCCCGCCGAAGGAGATGACGTCACCGTTGCCGAGCTCGGTCGCCGACGGGTACCAGTGGCCGTCGTTGAGGTCGTTCGTCTTGCTGTACGTCTCGGTCGCCGGATCGAAGATGTACGAGTCCTTGTACCCCTCGTACCCGTGCGAACCGTCCGCCGCCGGGAACGCCTTGTTGCCGCTCATCACCAGCACCCGGCCGTCCTGCAACTGGATGTGCCCCGAGCAGAACATGTCCTTCGGCGTCGGGATCACCTTGTACGTCCCGGCGACCGGGTCGTACACCGCACTCGTGAACGTCCCCGCGTCGAACTGCTCCTGGCTGTTCCCGGAGCCCGCGATCAGCAGCACCTTGCCGTTGTTGAGGACGACGGAGTGCATGGAACGCACCGGGTTCTGGGTCGGGAGCACGTCCCAACGCCCGTTCGCACACTCCTCGGCGGTCGCCGTGCAGGTCGCGGGCGGCAGGGTGTCGGGGACCTGGTCCATCGTGTAGTCGTCGGTGGTCGCGGACCCGGTGCCGTAGACCGACACACCCCAGGTGATCCGGTCGGTACCGGCGGGCACTTCGGGCGTACGGACCGTGGCCTGGGTCCAACTGCCCTGCATCTCCAGGGTCTTGAGGTCGGTCCAGTACTGCCAGCCGGCCGTCGCGTCGTGCCGGAACAACGTGATGTTCGCGTCCGGTGTGGTCGTCTTGTACCAGAGCCCGAGGTCGTACTGCTTGCCCGCCGTCACCACCGGCGCGCAGGTCGTCGACTCGGTGATCAGTGCCTTCCGGTCACCGTCCACCCGCCGCGTCACGGAGACCTTCATCGCCTTCGAACCCGAGTGGGCATCCGAAGTCGTGGTGAAGTCGAAGTCGTTGTCGCCCCACCCGGACTTCTCCCAGCAGTACGGCATCCCGTCACTGCCCGCCGTCTCGAAGCCCGGGTTCACGACGAGGTTCGCGGCCTCGGCGGACTGCGGCGAGGTGAGCAGCAGTCCGGCGGTCAGGGCGCCCACCCCGGCGAAGGCGGTTCTTCTGCGGTACTTGTTCACGCGGCTCTCCTTGGTGCTGTACGACTCCCCTTGCGGCTCCCTTTGCGACTCGGGAGGTAGACCAACGCCTCTGTGCCCACGAAGCGCAGGACGAAGGTGGTGATGAGCGCCAGCGCGGTCGCCGACAGCGCGCCCATGCCGAACTTGTGGATGAACAGGGCGATCAGCGGGATCCGCAGCACCAGATCGGCGTTGGCGAGCAGCGCGAACCGGCCCGCCCGGTCCCACCAGTTGCGGTGCCGGCGCCGGTCGCGGAACAGCAGGTGCTCGATGAGATAGAAGTTCCAGGCCACGCCCAGCTGGTTGGCGAGGATCTCGGCGGGGACGTAGTGCATGCCCGTCTTGGTCAGCGCCCACAGTCCGACCAGGTTCGGCACGAAGCCGGTGGCGCCGATCAGGCCGAACACCACCATGCGCGCGACCGGCGACGCCGTACGCAGTCCGAGGAGGTGACGCAGGAAGCGAAAACCCTCCTGCGCCGTCGACTTGGACTCGCCGGCGAACCGGTCCTGGAAGACGAACGGCACCTCGGTGACCTCGCGCGGACGGCTGCGTACGGCGAGTTCGAGCAGGATCTTGTAGCCGAGCGGCTTGAGCGCCTCCGCCGTCACCGCGCTGCGGCGGATCGCGAAGAAGCCGCTCATCGGGTCGCTGATACCGCGGAGTTTGCGCGGGAAGAGCGTCTTCGTCAGCCAGGTCGCCCCGCGCGAGACGGCGATGCGGTATCCGCCGGCGAGGCCCTCGCGGCTGCCGCCCTTGATGTACCGGGAGGCGACGACGAGCCCGGCGTTCGCGCGCTCGCCGGTGCCGACCAACTCCGGTACCAGGGAAGGCGGATGCTGGAGATCGCCGTCCATGACGACGATCCAGTCCGACGTCGCCGCCTTGATCCCCTCGACGACCGCGCCGCCGAGCCCGCCGACCGGCTCCTCCCGGTGCAGCACGGTGACCGGGAACGGGCAGTCCTGCGCCGCCTCGGAGATCACCTCGGGGGTGTCGTCGGTGGAGTCGTCCACGAAGACGACCTCGCAGGGCAGGCGGGTCGGCACGGATTCGGTGATGCGGTGCAGCAACTCCCGGACATTTGCCGACTCGTTGAAGGTCGGTACGACGATGGTGACGGCGCCCGGCTCGGCGATCTCCGCGGCGCGTACGGCCGGATCGCCCAACTCCCCGGGGACCATGGACTCTTGGCTCATCACTGGGCTCCCACGGTCTCGGACTGGATCTGCCGGATCTCGATGCGGTCGTCGCCGGTGCCGAAGGTGGCGACCGGGGTGGAGTGCTCGATCGCCGCCTTGACGTTGGGCAGGTCGACCGCGTCGCGCCGTACCGTCGGGGAGGCCACCACGTAGTCGATGTCCTTCCAGCCGTGCGGCATCGTCTTGGTGACGGCGGGGTCGAGGTCGGCCTTGTAGAACCAGATGACCCCGAGCCCGGGCCGGTACCCGGCGTGCACCAGGTCCAGCCAGAGCGCGTCGTCGACGAGGACGCGGGTGTCCTTCGGGTCGGCGACCTCGGTGGACAGCCACTTCGAGGCGGCCCGGTAGGGGGCGTTGGCGTCGGTGGTCATGGCGGTGCGGTCGCCGTCGTACCACTTCGGTACGACATAGGAGCCGGCGGCGATCGCCAGGACGACGGCGAGTGTGTACCGGCCCCCGGTGACGTATCGTTTCTCCCCCTCGCGCCGCCATCTGCGCAGCACCGCGTGGGCGACGGAGGCGGTGCCCCCGGCCAGCACGAGCGCGAGGAAGGGCAGCGCGCCGATGATGTACATCGCGGGCAGGTAGCCGTTGGGGCGCATCGAGACCAGGGCGAGGATCGCCACGGTCATGGCCGGTCCGGCGAGCGAGCGGGCGGTGACCGACCAGCGCCAGGTGACCAGCAGGAGCAGCGCCCCGGCGAGACCGCCCAGCGGCAGGACGCGGTCGTAGTACAGCCAGGAGTGGAGGACGCCGTAGGAGCCCGCGCCCTGGTCGAGGATGAAGCCCGAACCCGATCTGGTCATCTGGTACTTGAGGCCGTCCCAGAGCGAGACGTGGCCGCTGCCCGGCAGCAACTCGCCCTTGAGCAGGGCGAAGAGGGGGTACGCGAAGCCGATCAGGACGCAGGCGGTGATGGCGCCGGTGAGCGCGAACTTGCGGGTGTCGCGGTGTCCGTGGCGCCACATGGTGAGCAGCAGCGCCGGAAGGATGACGAGCATCGTCTCCTTGGTGAGGACCGACGCGGCGCCGGCCAGACCGGCGCCGAAGTGGTGCCAGAGATGGCGACTTGGGGACGCGGCCAGGCAGAACGCGAGCAGCATCCACATCACGGCGATGTTGTCGAGGAAGATCTCCCGCTGGAGGATCACGGACAGCGGGGACAGCCCGAAGAGCACCATGCCGAGCCCGGCCGCCCAGCGCGGCAGCGAGAGCCGGCGGGCGAGGACGTAGACGAGGACCGCGCTGATCGCGCTGATGACCAGCATCGCGAGGCGCATGGTGCCGACGGTCATCGAGTCGGGGCTGAAGTGCGCGGGGATCCAGGTGAGCAGGGCGATCTGGATCCAGCCGAGCGGCGGATGGTCGTACCAGTAGGTGTAGTGGGCCAGCCCGGTGCCCTGTTGGACGGCCCAGGCCTGGGCGAGGTAGGTGCCCTCGTCGTCGCTGAGCGTCGGGTAGTCGGCGATGTTCCAGCCCTGCACGACGAGGATCGCCGCGAGGAGGAGGCCGCAGAGGAGGAGGTCGGGCCGGGAGGAACGGAGCCGTGAAGGTGGCGCCGTTCGACTGACCGAACCGGTTTCAGGCGCAGGCTGCCGCTGCGCGGGGACCGTGGTGGTCACCGCGGGAAGGGTGGAAGTCACGCAGGAACGTCCTCTCGGATCTCTGCGGTTTCGGTGAGGTGCGCGCCGACGTGGGAGGTCAACTCCCAGTCGTTCTGGCCGCGTTGCTCACGCCAGACGGCGCGGATCGCGGCTCCGGCGAGCAGGACCTGGTAGAAGGGGCCGCCCACGACGAGCTTCAGGTAGTGGACGGCACGGACGCGGAGTCCGTACTGCTTGCCGAAGTCGTGCAGTCCGACGACCTCGAAGACGAAGGTGACGGCGGCGGTGACCAGCGGCAGGAAGGTGAGGAAGGCGATGCCGACCGGCACATCCAGGAAGAGCGCGACCGCCGCGTTCAGCGGGATGATGACCCCGGAGAAGGCCTGAAGGAACGGCGTCATCAGCGTGTAGCGGGCGAGCAACCGCTGCCCGAATCCCGGGAGTTGCTTCCAGTCCTTCTTCCGGTAGACCTGAAGGAAGCCCTGGTTCCAGCGGGTTCGCTGCTTCAGCAACGACATCAGCGAGCCGGGGGTCTCCTCCCGGGTCACCATGTCGGAGTCGTAGGCGACGACGACCTTCTTGCCGACGCTGGACAGGCGTACGCCCAAGTCGCAGTCCTCGGCGAGGCAGTTGGGGTCCCAGCCGTCGGCCTCGCGCAGGACGGCGGTCCGCACGAAGACGGTGTTGCCGCCCAGCGGGATGAACCCCTTCTGCGCGTGCAGGTGCAGCCGGGACCGGAACCAGAAGAAGTACTCCAGGCAGTTGCGCAGGCTGTACCAACTGGAGTGGAAGTTGATGAGCTGGACGCCCCCTTGGACGACGTCCGCTCCCGTCGTGCGGAACGCGTGGTCGACGTGGGCGAGCAGCTCCGGATGGACCTGGTCCTCGGCGTCGAAGACCCCGACGACATCGCCGCGGCAGTGCGGCAGCGCCGTGTTCATGGCCTTCGGTTTGTTCTTCTTCTCGTGCGTGTCGACGACGACACGCACGCGCGGGTCGCGCTCGGCGGCGCTGTTGGCCACCGCCGCGGTCTCGGGGTCGTCGTGCCCCACGATCACGATGATCTCGAAGTCGGTGTGCGTGGACTCCAGCAGCCGCTGGATGGTGTGGTCGAGCACGGCCTGTTCGTGCCGGGCCGGCAGCAGCAACGAGAACGAGACGTGCTCGTCCCCGTCCGGGCTGCTGAATCGGGTGGAGGCGAGCACTTCGGGCGTACGCCACGCGTGCATCTGCCACCACAGGGTGAAGGCGGCCATCCAGAACAAGGCCAGCGAAACGACAGCGATGAAGACGGACGTCAGCAAAACAGATCCCCCCAGATCCCAATACCCCCTGGCGCGACGGTGAGTTACATCCGTCGCGTCACGAGGCAGAGACTATGGGCGATCTGTGAAGTGAGCAGGTGATTTCAGTGAAGAGCGTGTTTCGTCACAATGAGGCTCCCACATGAGCATTTCTCGCACTGGTCGCGTTTGCGGTGGTTACGACTCCGCCGTTTCACCTGTTCAGCGCGGTGCGCAGCCGCTCGGGGTCGGTCGTCGGCGCGTCGCAGGTAAAGTTACGGCAAACGTACGCGGCCGGTCCACCATCGACCAAGGGCCGGTCGGCGAGCAACGGCAGCTCGTCACTCTCCGCCACCCCGAAGGCGACCACGGCCCCCGGCGCGGTGCCCAGAAGCGCCGTACGGTGCAAGGCTTTTGTGCCCTCATCGGTGAGCGAGGGCCCTACGACGGCCACCTCGCGCGGCCCGTCGAGGTACGCCTCGGCGACCGCGAGCCCCCACCCGATGAACCGCGGCACGCGCGGTCCGAGCGCCTTCACGACCCCCAACGCCCGCTCGGCGGCGGTGCGATGGGGCTCGGCGCCGGTCTGCGCGGCATAGCTGAGCAGCGCACCCGCTGCGGCGGTCCACCCGGACGGAGTGGCGTTGTCGGTCGGGTCCTGCGGCCGCCGGATGAGTTGCTCGGCGTCGACGGCAGTGTCGTACAGGGCACCCGACTCGTCGACGAACCCGGCGAGCACGTGGTCGAGCAGGAACCCGGCGAACTCCAGCCAGACCCCCTCCCCCGTCACCGACGCCAGCGCGAGGAAGCCCTCTGCGACATCGGCGTAGTCCTCCAACACCCCGGCGTTCGCCCCGACTTGGCCGTCCTTGCTGGTGCGGGCCAGCTTGGCGTGCTCGTCCAGATGCAGGCGTACGAGGAGATCGGCGGCGGAGACGGCGGCCTCGACCAGGTCGGGGCGGTCGAAGTAGGCGCCGGTCTCGGCGAGTGCGGCGATCGCGAGGCCGTTCCAGGCGGCGACCACCTTGTCGTCGCGGCTGGGAGCGGGACGCTGCGAACGGGCGGCGAGGAGACGGCTCCTGACCGACTCGACCTTCTCGGCGTCGAAGACCCCTTCGGTCTGCGGGAGTTGGAGGACTGACTGCCCCTCTTCGAAGGTCCCGTCGTCGGTCACGCCGAAGTACTGGGCGGCGAGTCCGCCGTCCTTCTCACCCAGAACCTCGGTGAGCTGCTCGGGCGTCCAGACGTAGTAGGCGCCCTCGACGTGCTTGCCGGTGCCGTCGTCGCTGTCGGCGTCGAGGGCGGAGGCGAACCCGCCCTCGTTCGTGCGCAGTTCACGCACGATGAAGTCGGCGGTCTCCACTGCCACGCGCCGGGCCAGCTCGGACCCGGTGCTGCGCCAGAGGTGGGCGTAGACCCGGCAGAGCAGGGCGTTGTCGTAGAGCATCTTCTCGAAGTGCGGGACGACCCACTCGCGGTCGACGGAGTAACGGGCGAACCCGCCCGCGAGCTGGTCGTAGATCCCGCCGCGTGCCATGCGCTCGCAGGTGTCCCGGGCCATCTCCAGGGCGCCCTCGGAGCCGGTGCGGGCGTGGTGGCGGAGCAGGAACTCCAGTGCCATGGACGGCGGGAACTTGGGCGCGCCGCCGAATCCGCCGCGCTGCGGGTCGTACTCCCGCGTGAGCCCGAGGAGCGCGCCGGACAGCTCCTCCTCGCCGGGGGCCTCGGTGCTGCCGTAGTCGATCTCGCGCTGGGCGAGGTCCCGCGTGATCTTCCCGGCGACCTCGGCGACCTCGTCCCGCCGGTCGGTCCAGGCGCTGCGCACGCCTTCGAGGACCTGGCGGAAGGAGGGCATGCCGTGGCGGGGCGCGGGCGGGAAGTAGGTGCCGAAGTAGAAGGGCTCGGCGTCCGGGGTGAGGAACACGGTCATGGGCCAGCCGCCCTGGCCGGTGGCCGCCTGGACGGCCTCCATGTAGACGGCGTCGACGTCGGGGCGTTCCTCGCGGTCGACCTTGACGCCGACGAAGTGCTCGTTGAGGTAGTCGGCGGTGGGCCGGTCCTCGAAGGACTCGTGGGCCATGACGTGGCACCAGTGACAGCTGCTGTACCCGACGCTGAGCAGCACCGGCCGGTTCGTCCGCCGCGCCTCGTCGAAGGCCTCGGCCGACCAGGGCCACCAGTCGACGGGATTGTCGGCGTGCTGGAGCAGATAGGGGGAGGTCTCATGGGCCAGTCGGTTCGGCATGCCCCCATCGTGCCCGACCGGAGCCGATGACCGCGGGACCGCCTCCCGCTCCCGTACGGCCGACGGATGATCGTCGCCCTCTCGCGCTCCCGCCTCCGCCGAAGGACACTCATAGGCCAAGGAGTTGCCGCCGGAGGGGGACGTGACATGCGGGACGGCCATCGGAGCGATGCCGAGCGGCTGTTGGCTCGGGCCGTGGAGGAGGAGGTGCGGCGCTCCGGCGGGCGCACGGACGGGCAGGTGCTGCTGACGCGGTCCCGGGCCGCTCTGGACGCCATGGCCCAGACGGCGGCCGAGGAGTACGAGGCCTATACGGGGGCGCTGGACGAGGCGGCGGCCGGACAGCTCACCTTCGGGCAGCGGTACGCGCGGGAGGGCGGCGGAACTCCCCTGCTGGTGGCGGCCGTTGCCGCGGTCGCGGCGGTGGTGGCCGACCTGGGTCTCGGCACCGGTACCGGCACGGCGTTCGGCGCCGGGGTGACCGTCGGCGTCGTGGGCGCGGCGGCCACCGTCGTGAAGGTGACCGCCGCGCATCTGCCGGCCGCGCATCACCGCGCCGGTGCCGCGAGCCAGCCCGGTGGCCCGGAGCAGCTGCGGTTGCAGTGGCTGACGGCGCTGGAGGTGCGGGGCATCCGGCCGTTCCTGGACCAGCAGCGGGTGCTCGCCGCGTCCACCGGGCCGACGCGGAAGCCGGGGCCGCGGTTGCGCGGCGCGGACAAGAGCGCGGCGGCCCGCAGGCGGAGTGTGCTGGAGCAGTCTTTCGGTCAACTTCCGGACGCGGTCGGCGCGTTCGCCGGCCGGCGGGCGGAGCTGGCCCGGATTCGGCAGTTGGTGCAGGCGGCCAGGGCGAGTACGGAGACCCGGCCGACCGTGGTCGTGCTGCACGGCGCGCCCGGCTCGGGGCGCACCAGCCTCGCGGTGCGGGCCGCGCACGATCTGCGGGACCAGTTCCGCGGTGCCTGCGTGGTGGATCTGCGCGGCGACAGCCCGGGCGAGCCGCCGCTGCCCACCCGGGACGCCCTGCTGCACCTGTTGAACCGGCTCGGCGCGCCCCGCGAGCAGCTGCTGTTCCGTGAGCGCTCCTCACCCGACCAACAGGTCAAGCGGCTGGGCGAGTTGTACCACCAGCACCTGACCGGTCTGCCGGTGACGATCGTCCTGGACGACGCCTCCGACGTCGCGCAGGTGGCCACGCTGGTGCCCGAGCGCTCGGACAGCCTGGTCGTGGTCACCGCCCGCAAGCCCCTCGACCTGCCCGCCGAACTGGCCGCCTGGGTCCACCAGTTGCCGGTGGAGTCACTGGACGCGGCGGGCGCGGAGGAGCTGCTGGGCACGGCGGCGCAGGACGGTTCGGAGCCGTACGACGCCGAATCCACCGACCTGATCAGGGAGTTGTGCGGCGGGCTGCCGCTGGCGCTGCGGATCGCGGGCTCGTCCCTCGGCCCGCGCTCACCGCGTCAACTGGCCACGGACCTCGGCGCGTACGGCCCGGTGGAACCGGTCGAGCGGGCGCTGTGGCTGCGCTACACCGACCAGTCGGACCAGGCCCGCAGGCTGCTGCGCCGGCTGGCGCTGGCCGGCCGGGCCTCACTGGGCGCGGCGGCTGCCGCCGCCCTGCTGGCCACCGACCAGCCGGAGGCCACCCGCCAACTGGAGGCCCTGTCCCGGGCGGGCCTCATCGACCACGTCCGCGGCACCCGCTACCGCCTGCACGACCTGGTCCGCGCCTTCGCCCAGGCCCGCCTCCTCGACGAGGAGGAGTCCTCGGAACGTACGGCCGCGCAGGAGCGGTTGATCGTGAACTACGGCGAACTGGCCGACTCCGTCCTGCGGTTGGTCGACGGCAACATGTCGACGCGCTCGGACCGGTTCGGCCCGCACGGCTTCACCTCGCTCGACGAGGCGCTGCGCTGGCTGGACGACGAGTCGAGCTTCATCACCTCGACGCTGCGGCACGCGGAGGGCGTCGACCAGGGCGCCGTACTGAATCTGCTGGGCGCGCTGTGCGACTACTGCCTGCTGCGCGGCGACCTCTACCGACTCGGTGAGATCAGCGAGTTGGCGCAGGCCGTCGACCAGGGCCTCCTTGTCCGCTCGGTGCAGTGGCGCACCGGTATCGCGGCCCGGCAGCTCGGCGAGCTCGACAAGGCGCGCACCACCCTCACCTCCGTCGTCGACCTCTACATGGAGGCCCATCACGACGCGGGCGCCGCGCGCGCCCTGTGCTCGCTCGGCATCACCCTCCACCACCAGGGCAACCTCACCGAGGCGGCGGCGAAGCTCCGCGAGGCCCTCGACCTCCAGGCGCCGCCCCAACTGGCCACGGACCGCGCCTGGACGATGCACGCCCTGGCCGCCGTGGAGCGGGATCGCGCCCGACTCCCCGAGGCCATGCGCCTGTTGACCGAGTCCCTCGTCCTGCACCGCGCCGGCGAATCCGTCCACGGCGAGGCCTGGGCCCACTTCCAGCTCGGCCAACTCGGCCTGCGCATGGGCGACATCCCGCGCGCGGAGTCCGAACTGACCACCGCCCTCGGCCTCTACGGCCGCACCCGCGACGCCCGCGGCGAGGCCTGGGCGCTGACCCAGCTGGCCCGCGCCCGGCTCGTCGCCGGCGACCCGTCCCCGGCGGTCGACGGCCTGCGCCAGGCGGCCGCCCGGCACCGCGACAACGAGGACGCCCGCGGCGAGGCCTGGACCGTCTACTACCTCGGCCAGGCCCTGGAGGAGACCGGCAACCTGGACCTCGCGGTACGCGAGCTGGAACGCTCCCGCACGATGTTCTCCCGCATGCGCGACGTCTACGGCCTGGCCTGCGCCCGGCACCACTCGGCGCGCGCGACCCGCGACCAGCGCGCGGCCCAGACCGGTTCGCTGCGCAACTCCGGGTTCGCCCGCCAGCTCCTGGTCGACGCCCGCGCCGACTTCCAGCGCATCGGCGTCGCCCACGGCGAGGCGTGGACCTGCCTGGAGCTCGCGGTCGTCGACGCGGGCAACGCCCGTACGCAACAGGCACTGACACTGTGCGACGAGGCCGTCGGCCTGTTCACCTCGTACGGCGACCACCGCGGCGCTGACTGGGCCCACTTCCTGCGCTCCACACTGCTGCCGTACGCGGCCCCCGGCGGGGTCGAGGTCGGCACGGCGGTCGCCCAGGAGGAACTCGCCCAGCTGTCCCGCAGCGGCCACCCGTACCGCGACGAGAAACTCGACGACTACGTGGAGGCGTACCAGCTGCTGCTGGAGCGGGGCGTGAACCTGGAGGCGGGCTGGCAGGCGTGGCGGCTGGGCATGGTGCCGAGCCGGCATGCGCGGGAGGTGATGGGGGTGACGGTGTCCGGCACCCCCTGACCTCCGCGGCTCCGCCCGGTCAGCCCTGCTTGGCCTTGGGTTCGGCCGGGGCGGCCCCGGACTCGGCCTTCGACTCGGCGGCCGACTCGGCCTTCGGGTCCGCGCCCTCCTTGAAGTCGACCTTGTTCATCTGCTTGCTCATGGACTTCATCAGGCCCCAGACGGCCAGGGCCATCACCGCGAACACGATGAAGCCGAGGACGCCGGGGGTGACCTTGTTCTCGTCGACCTCGGCGAGGGGGACCAGGTGCGTCATTGCCAGGGCTGCGCTTGAGCTCATGTCAGGCATTGTCGCGGATGCCCGCAAAGAGGTCGTCCTCGGGGAGGGAGCTGGCGACGAGGGACTTCGCGAGCTCGTACTCCTCGGTCGGCCAGACCTCCTTCTGGATCTCCATCGGGACCCGGAACCAGCCGCCGTCGGGATCGATCTGCGTGGCGTGCGCGAGCAGCGCCTTGTCGCGGATCTCGAAGAACTCGGAGCACGGAATGTGCGTGGTGAGCGTGCGCTCGGTGTGCCCCGACTCGGTCCAGCGCTTGAGCCACTCCTCGTACGGCGACTCCAGGCCGCGCGCCAGCAGCGCGCTGTGCAGGGCCTCGGTGCGCTGCCGGTTGAAGCCCTGGTTGTAGTACAGCTTCTGCGGCTGGTACGCCGGGCCGTACTCCGACTCCGGGTACTTCTCGGTGTCCGTCGCGCCCTCGAACGCCACCATCGAGATCTTGTGGGTCATGATGTGGTCGGGGTGCGGATAGCCGCCGTTCTCGTCATAGGTGGTGATCACCTGCGGACGGAACGAACGGATCTGCTTCACCAGCTCGCCGGCCGCCTTGTCGACGTCCTCCAGCGCGAAGCAGCCCTCGGGCAGCGGCGGCAGCGGGTCGCCCTCGGGCAGCCCCGAGTCGACGAAGCCGAGCCACTCCTGCTTGATGCCGAGGATCTCGCGGGCCTCGTCCATCTCCTTCTTGCGCACCTCGTGGATGTGCTCCTCGATGTACGTGTCGCCCTGGAGCTTCGGGTTGAGGATGGAGCCGCGCTCCCCGCCCGTGCAGGTCACGACCAGCACGTCCACCCCCTCGGACACGTACTTCGCCATGGTGGCCGCGCCCTTGCTCGACTCGTCGTCGGGGTGCGCATGGACGGCCATCAGTCGCAGCTGGTCAGTCAAGACTCAATCCTCAGTAGGTCGGCGCCCCGGTGTATTGGGGTGCGATCGGCGGCTTCTATAGTGACCGAATCCGGGGGCGAATAATTCCGGGGGCCGGTTCGAAAGGCCCCTTGCCGAAAGGACGATCATGAGTACGGCGAGTGCGCGACTGCCCGAGGGCCGTTACGGCCGCTCGTCGGACGAGCGTGCCGACCACAAGCTCAGGATCGCCGGTGCCGTCCTCGCGACGGGCCTGCTCGCCCTCGTCGGGTACTTCGCCTACCACTACGTCTTCGAGGCCAAGATCAGCGCCGAGGTGATCACCTTCCAGGCCTCGGGCAACGAGGTCAAGGTGCATCTCGAGGTCCACAAGGACTCCGGGACCACGGGCTACTGCACCCTGCGCTCCCAGGCCGCCGACCAGTCCGAGGTGGGCCGCGCCGACTTCCACTTCGGCGGCTCCGCGACCCGCATCGACAGGGTCGTCACCCTGCGCACCACGGCCAGGGGCACCACGGCCGAGCTGCTGGGCTGCCACTCCGACTGACGTCATCCTCGTTACGTAGGCGCTGACCAGCGTTGACGTATGTCTGACGGCTTATGTCCTCCCCCTGACGCCGTTGAATTGTTAGGCTCGTGGTTTCGCCCTTCCATGAAGGAACATTCTTCTGGGTAGGGCGATGCTTTGTATTCCCAGTACCTACGAGGAGCACCTGTGACCCAGACCAGCGAAGACGTCACCTGGCTCACGCAGGAGGCGTACACCAAGCTCAAGGACGAGCTGGAGTACCTGTCTGGTCCCGCGCGCGCCGAGATCACCGTGAAGATCGCGGCCGCTCGCGAGGAGGGCGACCTGCGCGAGAACGGCGGGTACCACGCGGCCAAGGAGGAGCAGGGCAAGCAGGAGCTCCGCATCCGCCAGCTGACCCAGCTTCTGGAGAAGGCCAAGGTCGGCGAGGCTCCGGCGTCGACGGACGGCGCGGTCGCGCCCGGCATGGTCGTCACGATCGCCTTCGACGGCGACGAGAGCGACACCACGACCTTCCTGCTCGCGTCGCGCGAGTACGCGAGCGCCGACATCGAGACCTACTCGCCGCAGTCCCCGCTGGGCTCCGGCGTGCTCGGCCACAAGGTCGGCGAGGAAGCGCAGTACGAGCTGCCCAACGGCAAGAAGGCCTCGGTGACGATCCTCAAGGCCGAGCCGTACAACGGCTGACCTGAGGCGTCCGCCTTCGTTCTCCTTGGGCTACTTTCGGCTTTCGGCTTTCGGCGGGCCCCCGGCGACCTTGCGGCGCCGGGGGTTTCGTCATGCCGTGGCCGAGCGGTACTTCCGGACCGCCAGCGTCCGGAAGATGAGGATGATCAGCAGCGAGTAGATCAGCGAGGCCCACACCGGGTGCACCATGGGCCAGGCGTCGGAGGGCGACTGTCCCGGGTTGGCGAAGAGCACCCGGCAGGCCTGCACGGTGGCGCTGAACGGGTTCCACTCGGCGATGTGGCGCAGCCAGGGGGTCATGTTGCTGGTGTCCACGAAGGCGTTCGAGATGAACGTCACCGGGAAGAGCCAGATCAGCCCGCCGGAGGTGGCCGCCTCGGGCGTACGGACGCTGAGCCCGATCAGGGCGCCGATCCAGGTGAACGCGTACCCGAGCAGAAGCAGCAGCCCGAAGGCACCGAGGACCTTGCCGGCGTTGGTGCCCCCGTCCGAGCCGACCCGCCAGCCGACCAGCAGGGCGACTATCGCGAGGACCAGCAGGGTCAGCGCGGTCTGCACGAGGTCCGCGAGCGTCCGCCCGGTCAGCACCGCACCGCGCGCCATGGGCAGCGAACGGAACCGGTCGATGAGGCCCTTGTGCATGTCGTCGGCGATGCCCGCACCGGAACTGGCGGTGGCGAACGTGACGGTCTGCGCGAAGATGCCGGCCATCAGGAAGTTCTTGTAGTCGGTGGCGCTGGTGCTGCCGCCGATCTGCATGGAACCGCCGAAGACGTAGGTGAACAGCACCACGAACATGATGGGTTGGATGAGCCCGAAAATTACCATTTCGGGAATTCGGGACATTCTGATCAAGTTCCGCTTGGCGACGACCAGTGAGTCGTGCACGGACTGGCCCAGCGCGCTGCTCGGCGCCGCGATCGGCGCGGCATCGGTGACGGCACTCACTTCGCGGCCTCCTTCTTGTGCTTGCGGTCCTTGGGGTTCTGGCCGTCGTCCGTGCCGTTCTCCTCGGCCTTCTCCTCGGCCAGGTGGCCCGTCAGGGACAGGAACACGTCGTCGAGGGTGGGGCGGCGCAGGCCGATGTCGTCGATCTCGATGCCGCGGGAGTCGAGCTCGCGGATCACCTCGGCGAGGAGCTTCGCGCCGCCGGTGACGGGCACGGTGAGCTTGCGGGTGTGCTCCTCGACCGTGGTCTCGCCCTTGCCGAAGCCGAGGAGGACCTCGGAGGCGATCTGGATGTGGTCGCGCTCGTGCACGACGACCTCGACGCGCTCGCCGCCGGTGCGGGCCTTGAGCTGGTCGGAGGTGCCGCGGGCGATGACGCGGCCGTGGTCGACCACCGCGATGTCGTGCGCGAGATGGTCGGCCTCCTCCAGATACTGGGTGGTCAGCAGCAGTGTCGTACCGCCGGAGACGAGCTGCTTGATGACCTCCCACAGCATCTGGCGGTTGCGGGGGTCGAGGCCGGTGGTCGGCTCGTCCATGAACATCACGGGCGGGGAGACGACGAGCGCGGCCGCCAGGTCGAGTCGGCGGCGCATGCCTCCGGAGTAGGTCTTGGCCGTACGGTCGGCGGCGTCCGCGAGGTTGAACTGGTCGAGCAGCTGGTCGGCCCGGGCCTTCGCGGCCTTGGCCTTCATCTGGTAGAGCTGGCCGACCATCTGGAGGTTCTCCCGGCCGGTCAGGTACTCGTCGACCGCGGCGAACTGGCCGGAGAGGCCGATGGAGCGCCGCACCTCGTTGGGCTGCTTGAGCACGTCGAGGCCGGCGACGAGCAGCTTGCCGCTGTCGGGGCGCAGCAGCGTGGTCAGACAGCGGACGGCGGTCGTCTTGCCCGCGCCGTTGGGCCCGAGGAGGCCCAGCACGGTGCCCTCGGGGACATCGAGGTCGACGCCGTCCAGAGCTTTCACATCGCCGAAGGTTTTCACCAGGCCTTCGGCATAGATGGCGCCTGGCATATCAGTCTCCACGTCGTCGGGGATTCTTCGAAAAGCCTAGGTATGTGTCTTTCGTTCTGCCCACGGGAGCGGCACACTTCCGCCTGCGGGCGACACGAGACACACCATAACGCGATGTATCGCGTCTCTCAACAGATTTTCTCGAACGAGTGACAGGACAGGTGACGGGAGGAGCGGCGAACTGCCTCTGACCTCAGTCGATGACCGTGTAGCCCGCGTCGCGCAGGGCGTGGCCGACCTCGGCGCAGTGCACCGGACCCTTCGTCTCCAGATGCAGCTCGACCTCCGCCTCCGTGAGCCCGAGCCGAGGATCGGTCCGGACGTGGCTCACATCGAGGACGTTAGCGTCGACCACTGACAACACCCCGAGAAGCGTCGCGAGGGCCCCTGGCCGGTCCGTCAGCCGCAGCGTCACGGCCAGGTAGCGGCCCTGCGCGGACATGCCGTGCCGCAGGATGCGGTTGAGCAGCAGCGGGTCGACGTTCCCGCCGGACAGCAGCGCGACGACCGGTCCCTCGAAGCCCCGCGGATCGCTCAGCAGCGCCGCGACGGGGCTGGCACCGGCCGGCTCGACGACCAGCTTGGCCCGCTCCAGGCACAGCAGCAGCGCGGCGGACAGCTCGTCCTCACTGACCGTGCGGACCTCGTCCACCAGCTCGGCGACGATCCCGAACGGCACCTCGCCGGGGCACCCGACCTTGATGCCGTCGGCCATCGTCGCCGGGTTCTTGATCGACACCGGGCGCCCGGCCGCCAGCGAGGGCGGGAACGCGGCCGCGCCCGCCGCCTGTACGCCCACGATCCGCACGTCGGGCCGCAGCGCCTTCACGGCGACCGCGACACCGGCCGCGAGTCCCCCGCCGCCGATGCCGACGACGATCGTGCGCACCTCGGGGCACTGGTCCAGGATCTCCAGGCCGACCGTGCCCTGGCCCGCGATGATGTCCGGGTGGTCGAAGGGGTGGATGAACACCGCGCCCGTCTCATGGGCGTACTCCTGCGCGGCGGCCAGCGTCTCGTCGACCACGTGGCCGTGCAGGCGCACCTCCGCCCCGTACTCCTTGGTGGCGCTGATCTTCGGCAGGGGCGCGCCCTTGGGCATGAACACCGTGGAGCGCACGCCCAGGAGTGCGGAGGCGAGGGCGACACCCTGGGCGTGGTTGCCGGCGCTCGCGGCGACGACACCGGCGGCGCGCTCCTCGGGAAGCAGTCCGGCGATACGGACGTAGGCGCCGCGCAGCTTGAACGAACCCGTCCGCTGGAGGTTCTCGCACTTGAAGTGCACCGGCGAGCCGACGAGCTGGGTCAGGTGCCTGCTGCCTTCCATCGCGGTCACCCGCGCCACGCCCATGAGCATCTTCTGGGCGCCGCGCACATCGTCGAGGGTGACGGGTCGCAAGGAGTCAGCCGTGCTGTAGCTCATGACTCAAGCATCGCAGTTCACAGGCGCACGCCACGGTTGTGACCAAGCTCCGAGACTGGTTTGCGCAGCCCCGGTACGGCCTGCCTTCCGGCCGCGTACTCTGTCCCCCAATCCAGCACCCCCTTCATGAAGCGAGCCCCCGGCCATGCCCACAACACCTGAAATGTCGATGGACATGACGACCGTCGGTGAATCCGGTCTCCTCGACACGCTGCAGCACGAGGTGGCGGTGTTCGCGCGCCGTGCCGAACAGACCCGGCTCGGCGGAGTCGGACAGGTGCGCAACTCCATGGACCGCGCCGCGTATCTGCTGCTCAACCGCCTGGACAAGGAAGGTCCGATGGGCGTCAAGGCGCTCGCCGCGAGCATGGGGATCGACTCGTCGACGGTCACCCGGCAGGTGGCCCCGCTCGTCGACACCGGGCTCGTGAAGCGGACCTCGCACCCCGAGGACGGCCGCGCGGTGGTGCTGCAGCTGTCCCCGCGCGGACAGTCGCGGCTGGAGGAAGTGCGGTCGTCCCGGCGTCAGTTGATGGACGAGCTGACACACGACTGGGCGCCGGAGGAGCGCGAGGCGTTCTGCACGCTCCTCACACGCTTCAACAGCGCCCTCTCCGCGCGGATGGCGGTCCCGGGCGCCGAGACGCCGTCGGCTTCCTGAAGGACGCTGTCCCTGAAGAGTGCGGGTTCCTGAAGAACACAGGTCCCTGAAGAGCGCCCGTTTCCGCAAGAGCACGGGCACACGCGCGTGATGCCCGACTCCCGCCTTTCGTACCGAACTCTTGACCTCGCGACGGCCCTGGCCTCATATGAAACCGGGTCCTTCAGGGGGGAGACTGCGCGGTGCGAGAACGGCAGGCGTCTCAAGACGCCCGCCGGGCCCGGGAGTTCGAGGCGTTCGTCGCGGGCGCGGCAGGGCGGCTGCTGCATGCCGCCACGCTGCTCACCGCCGAGGCCCCGGACGACAACCCGCGCGCGCGGCGCCTGTTGACGCTGTCCCTGGCACACACGTACGCGAGCTGGGACCGGCTGCGCGGCGAGGACCCGTACGACCGCGCCCGCCAGTATCTGGCCAGCCGCTTCGCCCGCGCGGCCTGGCACCAGTACGGCGGTCTCGGCCGGGGCCGCCCCCACCCCGACAGCCCACTGGGCGCCCTCGTACCCCAGGAGCGGCTGATCGTCGTCCTCAGGTTGTACGAGGGGGTCGCCGAGGAACAGGCCGCCGCACTGCTCGGCCTCCCCACGGAACGGGTCCGGACGATCTGCGAGCGGGCGACGGCGACGCTGCTGCACCCGCCGCGCGGTCCGGCACCGAAGGTGGGCGGGGCCAAGGTGGTGCCGTCATGAGGCCGACGGGGCCCGTGAGTCCGTGGAGCGGGGGTACGCGCGCGTGAACAGGCCCGAGCGTGAAGCTGCTGTACGGCAGATCATGGACCGGACTCCGCCGCAGGTGCCGCCGGAGCTGTACGCGGACGTCGTGCGGCGCGGCGGCCGCATGCTGCGCCGTAGACGGGCCGCCCGGCGGCTGATGTGGATGCTGCTGTGGGCCGCGGTCGTGACGTTCACCGTGTGGGCCCTGATGGTCCATCCCTGGGTGGAGCCGCCGTCGGAGACGACTCCACCGCTGACGGGTTGGTGAGGGTCCTGGTGGGTTGACCGGGCCGGTGGGCCGTCGTGTCTAGCCCAGTGCCTGCTGCAGGTCCTCCAGGAGGTCCTGCACGTTCTCGATGCCCACGGAGAGGCGTACGAGGTCGCCGGGGACCTCCAGGGCCGAACCGACGACGGACGCGTGCGTCATGCGCCCCGGGTGCTCGATCAGCGACTCGACACCGCCCAGGGACTCGCCGAGCGTGAACACCTTGGCGCGGTTGCAGACCTCGACGGCCGCTTCCTCGCCGCCCTCGACCTGGAAGGAGACCATGCCGCCGAAGGCCCGCATCTGCTTGGCGGCGACCTCGTGACCGGGGTGCTCCGGGAGGCCCGGGTAGAGAACGCGCGTCACGCGTGCGTGCCGGGTGAGCATGTCGGCGATCTTGGTGGCGTTCTCGCTGTGCCGGTCCATGCGCACCGACAGCGTCTTGGCGCCGCGCAGCACCAGCCAGGAGTCGAAGGGCCCGGCGACCGCGCCCATCGCGTTCTGGTGGTAGGCCAGCTCCTCGCCGAGCGCCTCGTCGGCCGCGATCAGCGCGCCGCCGACCACGTCCGAGTGACCGCCCATGTACTTCGTCAGGGAGTGCACGACGACGTCCGCGCCGAGGGCCAGCGGCTGCTGGAGGTAGGGCGTCGCGAAGGTGTTGTCGACGACGAGCTTCGCGCCCGCGTCCCGGGCGATCTGCGCGACGACCGCGATGTCGGTGATGCCGAGCAGCGGGTTCGAGGGGGTCTCCACCCAGACGACCTTGGTCTTCGGGGTGATGGCGGCCCGCACCGCCGCCGGGTCGCTGGTGTCGGCGACCGACCACTCGACGCCCCACCGGGAGACGACCTTCGCGAAGAGACGGAAGGTGCCGCCGTACGCGTCGTTCGGGATGACGACGTGGTCGCCGGGGCTCAGCAGCGTACGCAACAGGCAGTCCTCGGCCGCCAGTCCGGACGCGAACGCGAGGCCGCGGCGGCCGCCCTCCAGGGCGGCGAGGTTCTCTTCCAGGGCGGTCCTGGTGGGGTTGGCGCTACGGCTGTACTCGTAGCCGCCGCGCAGACCGCCGACGCCGTCCTGCTTGTAGGTCGAGACCTGGTAGATCGGCGGGACGACCGCGCCGGTCAAGGGATCGGCGGTGTTGCCCGCGTGGATCGCGAGGGTCTCGAAGTGCTGACTGATGTGCCTGTCGCTCATGAGCCCCGAGCGTAGTGCGCCCGCGGGGTGGACGACGATCCGGAGGTTTTCCACAGGGCCGCGGGGGCAGGGCGGCGGCGGTGTTCCCCTGGGTCGAGGGGCGGTGCGGCGGCGGTTTTCCACAGGGTGGTGGACCGGGTTCGCCAATTGTCGGACCCGTCTGGTTCGCTTGAGGCATGGAGATTCTCTGGGTCCTGATGGCGCTGGTCATGATGGGCTTCGTGCTGGTCCCGTTCCTGCGGCGCAGGCGCGGGGCGATCGAGCAGGTCTCGCCGGGCCACCCGGACGCCGCGGACCCGGCGACCTACGGCTTCGCGCCCGAGGAGGAGCTGGACATCCGCATGCCCGGCCCCGACCAGGACCTACTGGACGTCCTCGACCTGGTGCAGCGCACGCAGGACTACCGCGCGGCGATGCAGCTGCTGGCCGGCACCGAGATCACGGGCGAGCTGCGCTGGCAGCGTGTGCAGGCCTTCGCGGGTGCCGCGTCGCTGGAGCTGCAGCAGCGGCCCGGCGGGGTCAGCGAGACACCGGGCGGGCAGTGGCTGCGAGTGTGGCGGCTCGAGCACCCGAAGGACGCGGGCGGCGCGGCCGTCCACGCGGAGTTCCTGGTGCAGCAGGCGTGGCGTACAGCGACGCGGGGGACGGACGAGTTCCGGATCATCATGGAGGAGGCGCGGGACGCCTGCGGACAGGCGGCGCTCCTCTCCCCCGGTGACCCGGTGCCGTACATCGTCGAGCTGTCGGTGGCCCGCGGACTGACGTATCCGCAGCCGGAGTTCGAGCAGCTGTGGCTGAAGATCCTCGATCGCGCGCCGGCCCACATGGGGGCGCATCTGACGGCGCTGCACTACTGGTGCGAGAAGTGGCACGGCTCGCGCGAGCTGGCGAACTCGTTCGCGGAGGCGGCCGCCGCGCGGGCCCCGCAGGGTTCCCTCCTTGCCGCGATGCCGCTCTTCGCGGTCTTCGAGCACCTCCCCGAGGTGAACCTGGTCAGCAGCTTCTACCAGAGCGAGGTCGTCGAGAAGGCGATCCACGGCGCGCTCTTCGCCGTCCACGCGGCCCGCCCCGACGACCCGATGCTGGCGCACGTCCGCCATCTCCTGGTCTTCTTCCTGGTCCGCGCGGAGCGTTGGTCCGAGGCGATGAACCAGCTCATACACATCGACGGCCACGTCGGGGCGCTTCCCTGGACCCTGTCCCCGGACCCGGCGGCGGAGTTCGCGGTCTACCGGGCGCTGGCGGTGGCGGGGTACGAGGCGAACGGCGGGAGTCCGGCGAGCCTGCCGCACTGATCGGGCGGAATTCTCGGAGGGTCCCGCCCGTTCTGCGGGTGCGGACCCTCGTTGAGGCCCGATTGGAGATCGTATGTTCCTGCACAGTCGTACGCCCCAACTGCCAACCCCCGAACAGGCTTTGCAGGGCCGGCCCGAGCCGGTGTTCACGGTCCCCGACCGCCACACCGTTCTCGGCACCCCGCTGCTCGGCCCCTACCCCGAGCACCTGGAGGTCGCCGACTTCGGAATGGGCTGCTTCTGGGGTGCGGAGCGCACGTTCTGGCAGCTGCCGGTGGGTGTGTGGACGACGCTGGTCGGCTACCAGGGCGGCTACACGGAGAACCCCACGTACGAGGAGGTCTGCTCGGGCCTGACCGGCCACACGGAGGTGGTCCGTGTGGTGTACGACCCGAAGCTGATCTCGTACGACAGGCTGCTGAGGACGTTCTGGGAGTCGCACAACCCGACCCAGGGCTTCCGCCAGGGCAACGACGTGGGCACGCAGTACCGTTCGGCGATCCACACCCACACCCCCGCCCAGGCAGCCGCGGCGGAAGCGTCCCGCACGGCCTACCAACAGGTCCTCACGGGCTCGCGCTTCGGCAGGATCAGCACGGAGATACTCCCGGCGGAGGGGCGGGCGTTCTACCCGGCCGAGGGGTACCACCAGCAGTACCTCGACAAGAATCCGGCGGGGTACTGCGGGATCGGCGGGACGGGGGTCAAGCTAGGTGACCCGTTCGGGACGAACTGGGGGGCGTCTTGCCCGACGGGCCTTGCGCCAGCTCCCACGGATGACTGATCGCTTGCCGATGCCCGTGTTCTCCGGGAGTGGCTGCCGGCCCGGACCAGGGACCTGGAAAAGAACCAGAACAGGGTCACTGTCGAGGCCCTCTTCCAGCGTCTCGGAGAATGCCTCCGCGACCACGCACGCCGCTTCGAGACATGACGGTCATGCCGCCGGCCGGCTCCGGTAGCCAACCCCACCCGTACTACTCGACCAAGTAGGAGGGAAGGGGAACGCCTCGGTCGGCGGCGACGGCATGCGCACCCCGAAGGCACGTCGCCCATCGACGTCCAGCCCGATCCTGGACGACTACGACAGGCTCCTCTGCACAAGGACTCTCACGGTCGCCGTGCCAGGTACAACGTCCTTCCCGCCGGGACACACTGTTCGGTCGCAGGTCCATCGGGTAACGCAGCCACACATCAGCCCTCTCCATGTCCATACCGCCAAGGTAGAGACCGCACCGCGGAATGACTTCCGCCCTGCGCGGAGCCGGCCGACAGGCCACATGGCAGCGCAGGCCGACCGGGACGGGAATCGAGGAGCCAGGGGACCCGTACGGGACGGCGTGTTGGCGAGTTGAGCAGCAGCGTCGTTCGGTCGAGGCTCATCGCATAGTTCCCAGTGCCAGGAGGCTCGGGTTCTCTTCGACCAGCCGACTAGAAGACGCGAGCGCGCATGTGCTGCGTAAGGTTCTCAAGGATCTCGCGCAGCCACGGGCTGCTACTGGCCGGCAGCCGGACCAGCGTGTGCTGGAAGGCTCCCGAATCGGCTCGGAACAGGTAACCGGGGCGCGGCGTGGGCGGGTTGTCGCGGAGGACTCCGTGTGGCATGACGCCCGACGCGGGGACGGGCAGGTTCGGCTCGGGAGAGGCCAGCCACAGCCAGACCCCGTACGGCAGCGGTACCGCGTATGCCGGGCCGTCGTGGGTCCAGGTCTCCCCCGTCTGCGGGTGGTCCGGCACGAGGAGTATGTCGGCGTCCGTATCAGGGACGGGCAGCCCCGGTCCGGCGAGTACGGCGCGCAGCGCCGGCAGGCCCCCGGGCAGCAGGACGTCGAGGGCTCGTTGGAACACCTCGTTGATCAGACCGTCCGGGACGGTCACGGGCCGGCCTTCCGAGGCCACCAGCAGGTGGGCAAGCGCCCGGCCGGCTGCCGCCTCCCACTGGGGGCTCCACGACCACCAGTGGTTCGACCCCGCCCGGGATCCCCACCTGGTGATCGGCTCGAACGGTGGCGTGCCCTTTCCCTCCGCCGCCAACTCCCCCCATGGGAGCGGTGCGTCGTCCGCGTCGACGAGGAGACGGCGCACGGCGTTCGGGGCAAGCCACACCGCCTGCCACAGCGAGCAGTCGTCGACCCGGCTCGCCACGGCCAGGCCGCACGACTCGCAGGCCATGTTGGGGCCGTCCGCCCCGTCGAGGCCGCAGCAGTAGCCGCCGCCCTTCTCAGGGACCAACAGGGTGCCTCGGGCGTCTCCGGGTGAGATGACTATCGTGCCCGGGGCGCCGTCGGACAGGGCGTGGACCGGCGCGTAGATGCCGCGGGCTGCCGCCTCGTCCGGATCGATGTCCTTCCACGCCCGCCACGGCGGCCCCCAGGGCTCAGGATCCACGGCGAACGTGCCCGACTCCATGAGCACCGGGAGCTGAATCCCGTTCCCGTAATTTTGATGGGCATGAGGCGGCAGGGCGACCTGGGACAACGGGGTGGTCAGTCTGGCGTCACACCCGGCACACACAAAGACGAGCAAATGTCCTCCGCTTGGGAAACAGGTGCATCCTCACAGCTCGACGGCGACCGGCCAACCTGTTTTTCGTCCCCCTTGGGGCCTGCGCGCCACCACGGCAGCCGCGCACCTTTCCGTGACTACTCGCTCCGCTTCGCGGAGTGATCCACGAACGGGCTACGCGCCTCCGGCTTCGCCGGCTCCGGTAGCCGATGGGCCGACAAACACCGCCAGGTAGCGAAACTCTCCGCCTGCTTCGCCCTGCTCGGAGTACGTCTCCCATGTGCGGGGGTACGTACCTCGCAGACTGCATGTGTTCGGCTCGTAGGTTCCCTCGGCCCAGAGCAGGGTCCCGGCGAGCTCCCGCCCGTGATGAATTCGGAAGTTGTGATCCCGAGTACGTCGGCGGCTGGGGTCTGGTGGAGTCCACAGGGACGCCTCGTTGGTCAGCATGAGGGCGAGACCGTTCTGGTCGCGCCGCCGGCAGAAGCGCTCCAGCCTCGCTATGTCCCGGACGAAGTGCAGACGAGCGAGGTCGGTGGCGCCATGCGCCTTCAGCGCGTAGTCCTCGGCCGGAGCACCGGTCGTGCCCGTCCAGCTTCGGGTGAAGTACTTGAATTCGATCGCAGTACGACTCTCAGGACCGAGGCACAGAAGGTCCAAGTATTCGGTCTTGCCCGCCACTCGCTGGGGCACCTCAAGCCTGGAGTGCACGTCCGACGCCAACTCCCAGAGCACCCGGGCAAAACTGTGTTGGAGGTCGGCTTCGGAGTGGAAGACCGGCCTGCGCCGACAGAGTTTCGCCATGACGTCGTTGAGCAAGACCCGTTCAGCGATGATGGCGGTGCGGTCCGTCGGAGCCGTAGTCACGGCTCCATTGAAGTCGTTCCGCACCTGAACTCCCAAGCTCCGCAGTGTCCTTCGGTCTTCCTCGACCAAGCGTGGAAGGCAATTCCGCCGTAGGGACGCCGTTGATGCTTCCGAGCGGTGAAGCGCAGTGGGTCACACGGCACGACAGACTCGGCGGGACGGGGGTCAAGCTAAGTACCCCGTTCGGGATGAACTCGGGGGCGACTTGCCCGACGGGCATCGCGCCCGCGCCGGAGGCAACGGGGAAGTAGCTGGCGGCACAAGCCCTGGTACGTGAAGCGGACGGCCGTGGCACCGGCACATAACACGGCGCTACGGCCCGACTCCCCCACGCAGTCCCCACTCGTCAAGGCCGGAGTAGATGAGAGCTGTACGCCCCCTGGGAAAGGAGAGGCATTCAGCCTCCCCGGAATAGATCGCCACCAACGAGTCCCTTCCCCGCCACCAGGTGTCGGCCAACCCCCTCACCTCTCGCACCGGCTCGTAGGCGTCCAGCGCGATGCGATCGACGTCGTCGCCGGTGACCTTGGTGATGTGCTTCGCCCACATGGATGCGTGGTGGGTCAGCGCTATCGACTCCACCCATCCCTCAACCGTCGCGTGAAAAGGCGTCCACCGCTCTGCGTGGATACCGAACTCACCGGCCGGTCCGATCATGAATGAGTAGGGGACCGCGGTCCGCTGCAAGCCTGCCTCGAACCACCATCCTTCGGACGGTGAGCCTTCGGGCGAGTCAGGATCGAAGTACTTGGGTCCTCCGTCGTACCGCGATGCGGGCGGCAGGAGCAGACCGCCCCACCGCTCTTGATAAGCCGCCATTCGGTCGATCACCGCAGCCGGGATCTCCCGGTCAAGCCACCACTGTCTGTGCTCCGCAACCGGCTGGACGTCGACCTTGACGCCGTGCGCACTGACAAAGGACCGGGCTCTTCGGGTCAGCCCGTCGGGCACATCGTTGATGAGGTGAAGATTCACCAAGGGGACGCTACTGGGTACGGCGACACGGCTGTCCGGTTGCCGATGCGGTCGAAAATCAGTGGTCGTCCGGACCCGGCCGGCCCCACGCTGTACGCCATGGAAGAACCGCACCGCCGGATCCGTGCGGTCCACTCGGAATCCACGATCACCGTCTACCAGGCGTATCCCCCGGAGATCGGCGTGCCCGCCGCCCGCGAGGGACGCTTCCCCGCCGTGTGGAAGCGGGACCGGATGACGTGGATCAAGCCGTCGTTCCTGTGGATGATGTACCGCTGCGGCTGGGGCACGAAAGCAGGGCAGGAAACCATCCTGGCCGTCGAGATCACCCGCGATGGCTTCGAGTGGGCGCTGCGACACGCGTGCCTGTCGAGTTACGTACGCGGGGTGCACCCCGACCGAGCCACCTGGCAGCGGCAGTTGAAGCGTGCGCCCGCTCGCGTCCAGTGGGACCCCGAACGGGACCTGTGCCTGCAACCCCTGCCGTACCGGTCGCTGCAACTCGGCCTCTCCGGTGAGGCGGTAGGACGCTACGCGGACGAGTGGACAGTCTCGCTACAGGACGTGACCCCGCTCGTCCGCGAGATCCACGCCCTCGTCAGCGGCGGCGAACAGGACTCCGCGGCCCGGCTGTTGCCGCAGGAACACCCATATCCTGTTGGAGACGAACTTCTTGCCCACCTACGGGGATGACGGTTTGCTTCACTCACCAGCCGGCTGCGACCGATGGGTCATACGACAGCACAGGTTCACCAAGACCGGAGTGTCCTGCCCGACCGTCGTGGCGCCGTCCGATGGCTGACGGCTCCGCGCCCACCGCGCAGCAGGCGTTCACCTCACTCATGCGCGCACGGATCGCTCCTGGTCTGCGTGCGCTCGGCTTCAAAGGTTCGGGGCAGACGTACGAACTGCCGCATCTCGAGACGTGGGCGCTCATCGGCTTCCAGAAGGCCGCGCACAAGACGGCGGGGCAGGTCGAGTTCACCTTCAACGTCACCGTGGCCGACAAGCTCGGCTGGGCCCAGGCCCGCAGGCGTCAGCCAGACCTGCCCGCCCGCCCCAGCCCGAACACCGTGTACGGCCCGGCGGCCTGGCACAGCCGCATAGGCCGACTCCTCCCCGCGAACCGCGACACCTGGTGGACCATCTCGGCCACGACCGACCCCGAGCCGATTGCCCGTGGGGTCATCAGCGCGGTGACGGGGTATGCGCTGCCGGCGATTCGGGAGCGGCGGCGTTCGTGAGAGCGGAGCCGCTGGGCCGCTGAGCCACTGAGCTGACACGCGGGCGGTGCTGCGGCCGGTCGCTCTCCGCCGTAGCGAACGACAGTCGCAGGTGACCGGCGGTCGTAGGGTCAACGGCTGTCGTAGGGGCAACGGCCGTCGAAAACCGGTGGCTTCGTGCGCCGCACGACCCCCAGCCTGTTTGCCATGGAAGAACCGCAGCGGGGGATCCGTGCGGTCCACTCGGAATCCACGATCACCGTCTACCAGGCGTATCCCCCGGAGATCGGCGTGCCCGCCGCCCGCGAGGGACGCTTCCCCGCCGTGTGGAAGCGGGACCGGATGACGTGGGTCATCAAGCCTCGTTCACAGACCACATCCATGCTGCCGGTGGCGCGACCGGGAGGGCTGGCGGGTTACTGGCCGACCCGCTGAGCGGACCAGTTGGACGCCTGGAGGAAAGCGGGTGGCTCGCGAGCGGGGTCCGACAGCGTTCCCCTGCGTTGTGAGGGACGGGCTCCAGGCAGTCAGTCGAAGGCCACGACCAGGCGAACACCTTCATCGCCGAAGCGGCCCGCCAGGGCCTTCATCACAGCGAAGACATGCGGCCAGTGAGTCTCAGGCCCCAGGACCGCGCCGACCGTCAACGGCTCGTACGCGCAGGTCAGTTCGCCGTTGGCCCACTCCACGCGTTCCGTCGCGTCGTGCAGGTCGGACGGTGGTTCACCCACCACGGACAGGGCCTCAAGCAGTCGCGAGTCGGAAACCGGATGCTGATGCAGGATCGATGGCAGCGCCTTCGTGCGCCACGTCAGCCGACCATTGAATTCATGCGGGGTTGCCGTGAGATCGATCGAGGCCAGCTCCGCCCAGCTGACCCAACTCGCGCTGTGCCGGTCGCCCGGTGTGACCCAAGAACCCAACTGCGAGCGGATCCCGCTCGACAGATCGGTGGGAAGACCCCGGTCCGGTGCGAGCGGTTGGAAGCCCGCGTAGTTGCGCACTCCGAAGAGACAGCCGAAGGCCGCGTAGTCAGTCTCGTCGTACAGCGGCCAGAGGTCCATGGCGGCCACCCAGGGCTCGCCGTCGTAGTAGTCGGTACCGGCGCCGGGATGGCGAAACTCGATGCCGCCATGGATATCTGTACTCACGGCGGCGCACCCTAACAGCGCTCGCCCGGACGGACGCGAACAATAGGCCGGTCAACAGCGGAGGCTGGCCGTGTCCCCCGTGGCTGCCCACGATGCATGGGCGGAACCCATGGATGGTGCTAGTCCACTTCGACACCGAAGTCCTGAACGAGTTCCTCCAGACCGCCCGTGTAACCCTTGCCGCCGAGCACGAAGTCCCAGTCCCCGTTCGACCTTCGGCGGAACGAGCCGAGTACCAAAGCGGTTTCGTGTGGCCGGCCGTCGGAGACATCGAGTCGTCCCAGTTCGTTCAGCCCCGGGTCCCGCAGGCGGATACAGGCGTCCGTGAAGCCGGAGAGGTCCGCCTCAGGGTTTACCTCTGGGTCGATGGCTGCGACGAGGACCAACCGGTCCGCGTCTTCCGGCAGGCCGTCGAAGGAGACGCAGATTGCGGCCTTGTCAGGTGCCGTGGGAGGAAGGGCGCGGACCGATCCATCCGCTGTCTGAGGGTTGTTGAAGAAGACGAAATGTTCGTCGCTGAGGACACGGTTGCCATGGCACACGAGAGCGCACACATCCAAGGCCACACTTCCGGTCCACGACATGCCCAGAACGTTGTAGTCGTCGGGCAGCGGAGTGCCCGAACCGGACGGTGTCGGCTGCGCTGGAGCCTGGCGGGCGGTTTCGCCCAGGCGCCCCCGCAAGCCATGTCGGTGTAGCAGGTCCACGAGTTGAGTGCCCGAGATCAGTTCGAGCGGCTTTCCGTTGGCGAAGGTGTGCGAACCGGGACCGAAACCGGACGTCGTCACGAGGACACCCTTGTTGGCGCCGGCATCCTGGACGGTCCCGTACAGGTCACGCACGGCGGTGGGCGGAACCGTGTTGCGGTAGCGCTTCACCTGTACGACGATTTTGCCGCCTCGGATCGGTGTCGGGTCCAGTGCATCGACATCGACGCCTCCGTCGTTGGAGCGCTGGGTGGTGACCGCCTGCATCCCCATGGCCCGGAAGAGATCGGCAACGAGGTCCTCGAAGAGGATCGGATCCATGCCGTACAGGTCGGGCTCCTCATCGCTGCCATGGGCGACGACGCGGTTCCCGACATCCAGGGGCAGGCGACTCGGGCGTACCGGCGATAACTGGTCGGGACGAGGCGAGAGTTGGCCGCGCAACGCGTCGGCCAGGCAGCTTCCTGCGTCCACCTGTGCCAAGTGCAGGTCACGGAACGCCGAACGTGACGCCATGACGGTAGCCAGGTAAATGTGTCCTGGTCGGCCCGTCGTCGGGTCGTGCCCGTCCACGAACCCGTTCAACGTCACCGACTCAAGCGCGCCCAGCTCATCCGCGGCGAAGAGCTGGTGCAGGACGAGCAGCGTGCACTGCGCGAGAACCTCCCGGTACAGAGCCCGACGCTGCCCCACCGGACGGGGGGTCTCCTTGTCCTGGTCCGTCCCGGACACATACCGAACGGACTTGACCTCGGGAATGATGTCGTAGGCGGGCAACTCCCAGTCCAGCACCAGTTGTCGTGCTGCCGGGTCGTAGGCGGCGGCCACCTGACGTGGGAAATCCTCCGGCCACGATGTGGAGGCGTAGAGCGCGCCCGAGAAGTACTCGACCACAGATTCAGGATCGCGGCGCCTCACCCCATCGGTCACCTTGACGATGTCAGCGTTGTACCGGCGTACGTCGGTCAGCTGAGCATCGGCCCACTGCTGGTACTCCCGCTGGTAAGACGCCAGTTGCTGCTGCCTCTGGGCCTCCGCCGTCTCGGCGGCCCGCCAGTCCCGCTCGAAGCGCGCCCTTGCTTCGGCCTGCGCCTGAGCGCGGCGATTGGCGGTCCACCCGCTCTGCGTTTGGTACTGATTGAAGTCCGGCATGGTCACGGGCTGTGCCAGTGTTCCTGGAGCGAAGGGCTGGACGTCCTCGGAGCGCAGGAGTGAGGAAGCCCTGAAAGCCGGAGCCTGACAGCCCGAGGCGAGAAGACCTTGCAGCGACGCAACCTGTGCGTCCAGTTCCTCTGTGCGGCGCAGCGCCTCCGCCTGCCTGTACTCACGATGGCTCTGCGCAGCCCGCCGCTGATAGGCACGCGCCTGCTGCACTTCCTGTCTCTGTCGCCTGGCTTCCGCCTGTATCTGGCGCTGCTGCTGCCGCTGCATTTCAGCCCAGACGCCGACAACGCCGGTAGAACGACGACTCATGAGGTGCTGGCCCTCCCCGAGGCACTCTGGTTGTCCCCACAACCAGTTGTAACCACACGACTCTACCCAGCAATTGCCGTCTCGCATATCCACTCGTCAAGGCAACCTTCTCGCCACATCCCCCCAGGTCAACCTTCCTGGAAGGTGACCAAGGACGCGCCAGGCCGCAGTACCCAAATGGCCACAATCCGCAGCGGGCGCGAAGGCGGGCCAGGAGACCGTCCTCGCTGTCGAGATCAGCCGTGACGGTTTCGAGTGGGCGCTGCGACACGCGTGCCTGTCGAGTTACGTCCGCGGGGTGCACCCCGACCAGGCAGCTGGGCAGCGCCAGTTGAAGCGGGCGCCCGCGCGCGTGCAGTGGGACCCCGAGCGGGATCTGCGCCTGCAACCGCTGCCCTACCGTGCCCTGCAACTCGGTCTGTCCGGTGAGGCCGTGCGCCGTTACGCGGACGAGTGGACGGTCGCCATCCGCGACGTGACACCGCTCGCCCATGAGATCCGGGCGCTCGTCAGCAGCGGAGACCTCGACTCGGCGACCCGGTTGCTGCCCCGGGAACTCTCCTGCCCCGACGTGGACAGGCTGCCGACCGACCTGCGTCCGTGACCGGAGAAGAAGAAGGCCGGCATCCGCCCGGATGGAAGAGCGTCGGCAACGCTACGCTCCCCTGTCGTGCAGCAGACGCGTCTCGACAACGCTCGGATCCTGGCCGCTCGCCGGGTGATCGACCCGGTGTTTCTCGACACTCCCCTGTACCGCTGCGAGGCGTTGGAGCCGGTTCTCGGGTGTGCGGTGAGTATCAAGCTCGAGACGGCGAACCCGGTCCGTAGTTTCAAGGGGCGCGGCACCGAGGTGGTCGCGAGTCTGCTCGCCGACAAGGGTCCGCGGGCCGTGGTGTGTGCCAGCGCGGGCAATCTCGGCCAGGCCCTCGCCTGGTCCGGTCGTGGCCGGGGGCTCGACGTGACCGTCGTAGCGTCCCGTTTCGCGACGGCGGCCAAACTGGATCGCATCCGTGCGTTGGGCGCCGGGCTGGAACTGGTGGACGGCGACCACGAGTTGGCGCGCGAGCGGGCGGCGGAGATCGCGCGGTACGACGGCATCCGGCTGGTCGAGGACAGCCTGGACCTCGAGACCTGCGAGGGCGCGGCGACCATCGGCCTGGAACTGCTGGGGCTGACAGAACAAACAGAACGACAGACGAAACGACAGGCGGAACTGGCCGAACCCGCCGAACCCGCCGAACTGACTGAACCGATCGAACCGATCGAACCGATCGAACCGGCCGAACCGGGCGCACTGGCCGGCACCCCGCCGCCCTTCGACGTCGTCCTGATCGCTCTCGGCGGTGGGGCGCTGGCCACCGGTGTGGGGCATGTGCTGAAGGCCCTGGCGCCCGGTGTCGAGGTGATCTGCGTGCAACCGTTGGGCGCACCGGCGATGACCCGCTCGTGGCACCGGCGGCGCGTCGTCACCACCGAGTCGACCGACACCATCGCCGACGGTGTCGCCGGCCGGCACCCCATCCCGGTTGTCCTGGACGATCTCCTCCTGGTCGCCGACGACGCGGTTCTCGTCCAGGAGGCGTCGATCATCGCCGGTATGCGGCTGCTCCTCGACCACGCCGGCCTCGTCGTCGAACCGTCGGCCGCGCTCGGTATCGCGGCGATCCTGGAAGACCGTGAGCGTTTCGCCGGCCGTCATGTGGTCACGATCGTGTGCGGCAGCAACGTCGATGGGGACACCTATCGCCGTTGGATCGGTGCGGCTCCCGTCCCGCACGGAACCTGACCATCGCCCGCCCGCCGCCCACTACGAGCACCACACGCACCGCACGCCAGACGTACGCCAGACGTCGCCAGACCTACGCCGAGGCCTCACCCCGGCCTCGTGAGAGGGTGCGGCGTGGTTCATTCCTTGCGCTTTTTCTTCGAGGCCGGCGTAGACGTCCCGTTGTGGCCGGACGACATGGACAGCCCCTACGGCTACCCGTGCGAGCTGGAGCGCCTGCCGATCACCCCGGCCACCCGTGCCGAGCTGGCGAGGCTGAGCGAGTGGTATCAGTCGTCGATCGACTGGGCGTATCCGCCGAACCCGTCCCCCTGGTCCGACGAAGAACTGCGGCTCTTCAAGCAGCAGGCGCGCACCGCGCTGGAGGCGCTGCGCCGTGAGCTGGGCGCGGGCTGGACGGTCCGGGACGAAAGCCTGCTGTGACAGCCGTACGGCCCGCCCGCTTCCTCCCTCACCCCCACCACCCCTCACCACCATCACCAAAACGCCATGTGTCAAGCATTTCGGCCTCGTTCGCAATGAACCTCGGCCGCGTCCTCCCCGCCCTACGCTCCCGCACATGCTGATTCGTCGCACACTACGGATGATCATCGTGCTCGCTGTGGCTCTCGCCGGAGCGATCGGGGGTGGGGTGGGGACGGCACAGGCCGAGGGGAGTCGGGTCTCGGGTGGCTCGTACGATCGGCAGTCGCTGTTCTACAACCACTCCTTCGGCGTCTTCGACCGGGAGACCGCCGACGCCATCGAACACTCCGACTACCTGCGGGAGTTCGCCAACTTCCAGGTCCGCACCACGACGGGTACCGGCGGCCAGACCTGGACCGGCCGCTATCTGATGGGCCGCGAGACCTACCTGGAACTGCTCGGGATCGGTGACGTCCCCGGCCAGGACGGCACCCTCGGCTCCGCCGGACTCGGTCTCTCGGTCGAACACGCGGGAGACCTGGCGGCGGTCAGGGAACGGCTGAAGGACGAGGGAGTCGCCGAACCCGTCGACTTCCTCCAGACCAAGGACTTCGGTGACGGTGTGCCCGTGCCGTGGTTCGACGCCGTCCTCACCGACACCCAGTACGACGCCTTCGACACCTGGGGCATGGAGTACCGGCCGGAGTACTTCGCCGACCCCCGCAGCAACACCGAGCCGCCGAGTTTCCCCGGTGACGTCGGCCGGGAGCGCTATCTCTCCGACGACTACCGCACCCACCTCATGCGTGACGTGACCGCCGTCCGGATCGCGATCACCGCGGGCGACCTCGCCGACACCGTGCCGCTGCTGCGGGCCGGCGGGTTCAGCGTCCGGACCGTGACGGGCGGGGGCGTCGTCGCGGAGGGCGGCGGCACCACGATCCGGCTCGACGTCGCCCCGCGCGAACAGGCGGGGTACCAGCAGGTCGACATGTCCCTCAACCGGCCCGTGAAGGACCGGCACGTGGAGCGGATCGGCAACTCGACGCTCACCGTCGGCCCCGGCAGCCGTGCGGTGTGGACGTTCGCCAAGAACGGCACCACCCGCTAGAAGACAGTGCGTGCGCCCCCTCGTCGATCGTCGAGGGGGCGCACGCCTCTGGGTGATGTACCGCTCGCCCCGTCGTCAGCTGTCCGCGCGGGCCGGCAGCTGCCATCCCGGGCGCGGGAAGTGGCAGGTGTAGCCGTCCGGGTACCGCTGGAGGTAGTCCTGGTGCTCCGGCTCGGCCTCCCAGAAGGGGCCCACCGGCTCCACCTCGGTGACGACCTTGCCCGGCCACAGGCCCGACGCGTCCACGTCCGCGATCGTGTCCTCGGCGACGCGCTTCTGCTCGTCGTCGACGTAGTAGATCGCCGAGCGGTAGCTGAGGCCGATGTCGTTGCCCTGGCGGTTCTTGGTGCTCGGGTCGTGGATCTGGAAGAAGAACTCCAGGAGCGCGCGGTAGTCGGTCTGCTCCGGGTCGTAGAGGATCTCGATGGCCTCCGCGTGCGTGCCGTGGTTACGGTACGTCGCGTTCGGCACGTCTCCCCCGGTGTAGCCGACCCGGGTCGCCGTCACGCCCGGGAGCCGGCGGACCAGCTCCTCCATCCCCCAGAAGCATCCGCCCGCCAGCACGGCCCTCTGCGTCTGCGCAGCCATCGCGACCCTCCAATTTCCGTCAGCTCGATCACTCGGGCAGTTCGGTCACTCGGCTCATAGCTCACCGGCATCCTTTACCCAGTGTGCTCAACGCACGAGGGGTCCGCGCGATTCCGCGACCGACCTGCCCGCACGCCCTGCGTCCTACGCCCGACGCCCGACGCCCGACGTCGGCGCCCTACGCCGGTGCCTGGAAGCCGCCGATCCTCTCCTCCAGCAGTTCGGCCAGCCGCAGCGGGGTGCGGTCCTCGAACATCGGGCCGACGATCTGCACGCCCACCGGCAGCCCCTCGGGCGACAGGCCCGCCGGTACGGCCGTGGCGGGCAGCCCGGGCATGGTGGCCAGGCCGGCCCAGACGAGCTGGTCGAGGTACGGGTGCGCCACGCCGTCGATGTCAAGTCGGCGTGCCAGCGGATCGGGGTCGTGGTCGTGCGGGAACGCGGGCGTCGGCGTCACGGGACACACCACGGCGTCGAACTCCGCGAAGAGCCGCCGCCAGCCGTGACGGTGCAGCTCGCGCCGGTTGTTCGCCTCGGTCCAGTCCCGGTGACTGAACACCATGGCGCGCAGCCGGGCCGCGTCGAGACTGTGATCGTCCGGGCTCAGTCCTGCGGCGAGGGCGCGGAAGTGCTCGTACGCCTCGACGGGGAACCGTGCGGCGAAGCCCGAGAACAGCAACTGCGCGTAGAGCAGGGCTGCTTCGGTCAGATCGGGCAGCAGCGGGCTGTGCCGTTCGACGCGCGCACCGGCGTCCGCGAGCGCGTCGGCGACCCGGTCCACGCCCGCCCGCACCGCGGCCCCGGTCGGGATGAACGGATGCTCGTCGAGGACCAGGACCCGGAAGTCGCCGAGCCGCTCATGGCGCGCGGGCGGCAGCGTCACGTCGTAGGCGACACCGTGCGTCAGCGGGTCCGGGCCGGCCATGACGTCGAGCAGGAGCGTGAGGTCGCGGGCGGTGCGGGCCATCGGTCCGACGACGGCGAGGTCGGATTCGGCCGGGATCGCCGGGGCGGTCGGCGGGACCATGCCGCGGCTCGCCGCCAGCCCGAGCGTCGGCTTGTGGGCGTAGACACCGCAGAAATGCGCGGGCGTGCGCAGCGAACCGCCGATGTCCGAGCCGATGGACAGCGCGCCGAACCCGCACGCCAGGGCCGCCGCCGATCCGCCGGAGGAGCCGCCCGGCGTACGGCCGTGGTCCCAGGGGTTGTTGGTGGTGCCGTAGATCTCGTTGAAGCTCTGTACGTCCTGCAGTCCCAAGGGCACGTTGGTCTTGCCGAGGATCACCGCGCCCGCGCCCTTGAGCCGTGACACCTGTACCGCGTCCTCGGCCGGCAGGTGACTCCGGTGCTCCGGCATGCCCCAGGTCGTGGGCAGTCCGGCGATGTCGTACGACTCCTTGACCGTCACCGGGATGCCGAGCAGCGGCCGGTCCTCGCCGCGGGCGCGTGCCTGGTCGGCGGCGTGCGCCGCGGCCCGCGCACGGTCGAAGTCCGGCACGCAGACCGCGTTGATCGCCTTGTCGTGCCGTTCGATACGGGTGATCGCCTCGTCGGTCAGTTCGGCCGAGGACACGTCACCGGCGCGCAGGGCGGCCACGAGTTCTTCGGCCGTCGGGAAATTCCACAGATTCGGCTCCATGAATCCGACCGTAACGACCACGCCGAGGAGCCACGAAATTCCGTTTCACGCAACGGAGTTGACGTGTCGGCCTCGGGGACCGGCGCCGCGGCTCAGTACCGCGCCGCGCTCTCCACCAGCGGCGGATACACCGCGCTCGGCACCCCGTCCACCGTCGCTCCCGCGTACTTGAGCATGTCGCCGACCTGCCGGTTGAGGTCGTAGGGGAAGTTGAGGGTGGGCGTGGACACCTCGTCCAGGGTCGCCGTCTGGGCCGGGGTGAGGTGCAGGTCCAGGGCCGCGAGGTTGGCTTCCAGGTGGGCCAGGGTGCGGGGGCCGATGAGGGTGGAGGTGATGCCGGGGCGGGACTGGACCCAGGACAGGGCCACGGCGGCGGAGGTCGCGCCCGTCTGCTCCGCGACCTCGGCGACCGCGTCGATCACCGTGAACTGGGCGGGAGTTGGGGCGCCGAGGACCGCGGAGCGCTTGGTGTCGGCGGGAGTTGAGTGTTCACGCGTGTATTTCCCGGACAGGAAGCCGCTCTTGAGGGGGCTCCAGGGCAGTACGCCCATTCCGGCGTCCTGGGCCAGCGGGATCAACTCGCCCTCGATGGTGCGTTCCAGGAGCGAGTACTCCAACTGGAGCGCGGTGACCGGGGTCCAGTCGCGCAGCAGGGCCGTCGTGTGGGCCTTCGCGGTGAACCAGGCCGGGGTGTCGGAGAAGCCGACGTAACGGATCTTGCCGGCCGTCACCAGGTCGTCCAGGGTGCGCAGGGTCTCCTCGACCGGGGTGGAGCGGTCGTGGTTGTGCAGCCAGTACAGGTCGATGTAGTCGGTGCGCAGGCGGCGCAGCGAGTCCTCCAGCTGGCCGATGATCGCCTTGCGGCTCGCGCCGCCGCCGTTGGGGTCGCCGAGGTGGAGGTTGCCGTAGAACTTGGTGGCCAGGACCAGGCGGTCGCGCAGGCCGGGGTGGGCGGCGAGGAAGTCGCCGAGGATCGCCTCCGAGTGGCCGTTCGTGTAGAAGTTCGCGGTGTCGACGAAGTTGCCGCCGCGGTCGAGGTAGGTCTGGAGGATCTTCTCGGACTCCTCGACGCCGCAGCCGAAGCCGCCGTCCTCGCCGAAGTTCATCGCCCCGAGACAGAAGGGGCTCACCTTGAGACCGGAACGGCCGAGACCGACGTACGAGTCGAGTGTCATGAAATGCTCCTCTGGGAAGTGGCTGGAAAACCGACTCCTCAAGGACACCACCGTGACCTGGGGAGTTGTTAGGGCGATCCCACCGCTCGCTTGCACGATCCTGTTGATCTGCCGTACGGGCGGACGGTTGCGGGCGGTCCCTCCCGGTGCTTGGATCGGGCTGTGCACCCACCCGCGCTTCTCACGGAACTGCGCGCCCTGATCGACCGGCACGCCGGCCGCGCGCCCCTCGCCGTCGACGGTCTGCTGCTGACCAGGGCCGACGAGCCGGAGGCGCCGACCACGAGCGTCGCCCGCCCCGTCCTGGCGATCGTCGCGCAGGGCTCGAAGCGGCTCACCCTGGGCGACCGCGTCCACGACTACGGCGCCGGGCAGTATCTCGTCGTCTCGGTCGATCTCCCGGTCGCCGGCCATTACACGCGGGCCACCCCCGAAGAACCCTTCCTCGCCTGCGGCCTGGCCCTCGAACCCGCGAAGATCGCCTCCCTGCTGCTCGACACCGGAGCCGCCCCGCTCCCCCGCGGGACGACCACCCCCCACGGTCTCGCCGTGTGCGACGCACCCACCGAACTCCTCGACGCGGCAGTGCGTTTGCTACGGCTGTGCGACCGTCCCGGCGATGCGCGGGTGCTCGCGCCGTTGATCGAGAAGGAGATCCTGTGGTGGCTGATCACCGGTGAACAGGGCTCTCTCGTACGGCAGATCGGGCTCGCCGACAGCCAACTCACCCATATCGGCAGGGCCATTCGCTGGATCCGCGACCACCACACGGAGACCCTCCGCATCGACGACCTGGCCCGGCTCGCCGGCATGAGCGCCTCCCCCTTCCACCGGCACTTCCGCGCGGTGACCGCACTGACCCCGATCCAGTACCAGAAGCGGATCCGCCTCCAGGAGGCCCGGTTGCTGCTGATGAGCAGCGCGGGCGATGTCTCCGACATCGGCTTCGCGGTCGGCTACGACAGCGCGTCCCAGTTCAGCCGCGAATACCGCCGCGCGTTCGGCCGGCCACCGGGGCAGGATGCGGTACGGCTGCGGGGCGGGGTGGCGGGCGCGTAAAAGGCTGTGACAGGGGCGCGGGGAGGGGATTTGATGCGTCCGTGACCGAGCCCAGCGAGCCCACCGGACCCAGCACCTTCCTGATCGGCGGCGGGTGGGCCACCCCCGTCGTCCATGAACCCTTTCTCCGCGCCGCGGGCGGCTCCGCCGGGGCCGTGCCCCGTGTCGCCTGTGTGATCGTCGATGAGGGTGAGGGGGACGGGGACCGGCAATTCGCCCGCTACGAGGCTGCGTTGAGGCGTGCCGCCGACTGCGTACCCGTACCGGTGCTCGTGCCGATCGGTGGGCGCTTGGATGTCGAGGCGGTGTCGGACGTCGACGGGGTGCTCGTGTGCGGTGGGCTGACCCCCGCCTATCAGGACGCCTTCGCCGGGTGCCTCGACCGGTTGCCTCGGCTTCTCGCGGAGCGGCGTGTGCCGTACGCCGGGTTCTCCGCCGGTGCCGCCCTCGCGGCGCGGTCGGCCGTCGTCGGGGGGTGGCTGCTCGACGGCGTTCCGGTGTGCCCGGAGGACACCGCCGAGGACCTGGACGAGATCGCCGTACGGGAGGGGCTGGGGCTGGTGCCCTTCGCCGTGGACGCGCACGCGGCGCAGTGGGGGACGCTGCCCCGGCTCATCGCCGCCGTCACCCGGCACCGGCTTCCCCACGGCGTCGCCATCGACGAGAACACCCTGGTCGAGGTGGCGGCGGACGGTCGCGCCCATGTGTCCGGGCTGGGCCGCGCCCATTCCGTACGGCCCACCGGCACGTCGGACGGTGACGTGTCCGTACGGTCCTACGGGGCCGGCGAGTCGTTCCGCACCCGGTGAGTCCGCTCCCGTAGGGCCGACGAGGGTTTGTCGCGAGCCACTCCGACGGCGAGTTAAGGTAAGCCTTACCTGGCCGGATTTGATCGGAGAGACAGTGACAGTGCGCGCGTTCAAGAGGAAGGCTGTCACGGCGATGGTCGCCGTGTCCGCCGTCGGGGGGGTGCTGGCCGGGTGTTCGTCGTCCTCCGCTGACAACGATGCCGAGAAGTCGGGGACGGGCGACGGGCAGCAGAACAAGGTGATCGGCGCCTCCGAGGGCCCGGCCGCCGCGCCCAGCGCCCTCGCGACCGGCATGGGCTCGGACACCGACACCGACGGCACCTTCCCCCGCACTGTCACGCACTTCGAGGGCAGGACGACGATCAAGTCGAAGCCCACGAAGATCGCCGTGCTGAGCACCGGACAGCTCGACGACCTGCTCTCCCTCGGCACCGTCCCGACGGCCACCACCCGCGCCGACAACGCCGGCCTCGTCCCCGACTACCTCGCGGACGCCTTCCCCTCCGACAAGTCGAAGCTCGCCGCGATGACGGACGCGGGCACGCGCCAGGCGCCCAACCTGGAGACCCTCGCCGCCGCCAAGCCCGACCTGATCCTCGCCAACGACTCGCTCGGCGACCTCTACCCCAAGCTGTCGAAGATCGCGCCGACCGTCATCACCGCGGGCAACGGCATCAACTGGAAGCGCGACCTCCTCCTCGTCGGCGACGCGATCGGCAAGGGCCGGCAGGCGCAGGAACTGCTCGACGGCATCGTCGAGGACGCGCACGAGAAGGGCGAGGCGCTGTCGAAGACCTCCGTGTCGATGCTGCGGTTCACGCCCGGCCGGACCCGGATGTTCGGGGTCTCCTCCTTCACCGGTTCCATCGCCGTCGACATGGGGCTCGACCGGCCCAAGTCCCAGCAGTTCAAGGCGATTTCGGAGGACATAGGCGCCGAGAGCATCGACAAGGCCGACGGTGACTGGATCTTCTACTCCGTGCAGGGCGACGCGGACAGGACGGATGCCGCGAGCGTGCTCGCCGGACCCCTGTGGAAGTCGATGTCGGCGGTCAGGTCCGGACACGCCGTGAAGGTCGACGACGACCCCTGGTACCTCAACGCCGGCCCGACCGCCGCCCGCCTCGTCGTCCTCCAACTCGCCGAGGACATCAGCAAGTAGCGATGAACCCCAAACGTCTCGCCTGGCCGGCGGCCACCCTCGCGGTGGCCGCCGCCGTGCTGCTCAGCCTCGCCGTCGGCACCCGCCCGGTCCCCCCGTCCGAGGTACTCAACGCCCTTCTGCACGGCGGGAGTTCACCCGACGCGCTGGTCGTACGGTCGCTGCGGCTGCCCCGCACCGAGATCGGGCTGACGGCGGGCGCGGCACTCGGCGTCGCGGGCGCCGCACTCCAGGCCGTCACCCGCAACCCGCTCGCCGATCCCGGCATCCTCGGCCTCAGCCAGGGCGCGGCGGCCGGCGTCGTCCTCGCCATCGCGACCGGCCTCGCGAGCGGTTTCACCGGCTACGTCTGGTACGCCTTCGCCGGCGCCGTCCTCGCCGCCTGCCTCGTCTACGGCATCGCCGCGCGCGGCCGGGGCGGGGCCTCACCGGTCAAACTCGCCCTCGCCGGTACGGCGTTGTCGGCGATGACCGCCGGTGGTACGACCGTCGTCCTGACGTCGAGTTCGGCGACGCTGGACCAGTTCCGGTTCTGGCAGGTCGGCTCACTGAGCGGACGGGACGCCGACACGGTCGTAGAAATGCTGCCGTTCCTGGTGGCCGGGGCGCTGCTGGTGCTCGCCTGTGCGCGCGGGCTGGACGCGCTGGCCCTCGGGGACGAGACGGCGCGGGCGCTGGGGCACCGGGTGGGGCGCGTCCGGGTGGGTGCGGCGCTCGGGGCGACCCTGCTGGTGGCGTCCGCGGTGGCCGCCGCCGGACCGATCGCCTTCGTCGGACTCGCCGTACCGCATCTCGCCCGCCGCCTCACCTCCGGCGGCCACCGCGCCCTGCTCCCGCTGTCCGCGCTGCTCGGCGCCGCGCTGCTGGTCGCGGCGGACGTGGCGGGGCGGGTGGTGCGGGCGCCCGCGGAGGTCCCGGCCGGGGTGATGACGGCGCTGGTGGGAGTGCCGGTGCTGGTGGTCCTGGTGCGGCGCAGGGGGACGGCCGTATGAACAACGCGTCCCGTCTCACCGACCCCGCACCCGCGACCGCAACCACGACTACGACCACGACCACGACCGATACCTTCCGCCCCGCCGGGGTCACCGTCCTCCGCCCCCACACCGCCATCTCCCTTGCCCTGCACCGCCGTTCGGCCGTCGCGGCCGCGACTCTCGTGCTGGTGCTGGCCGTTGCGATGACCGCCGCCGCCTGCTTCGGACAGACCTACATCCCGCCCGGCGCGGTGTGGCACACGCTCCGGACCGGTTCCGGGCAATACGACCTCGTCGTCAATGAGTTGCGGGTCCCGCGGATCGTGCTCGGGGCGCTGGTCGGAGTGGCCCTCGGGCTCGCCGGGGCGCTCGTGCAGACCGTCACCCGTAATCCGCTGGCCAGTCCGGACGTGATCGGTGTCGGGCACGGTGCCGCCGCCGCGACCGTGCTCGCGCTGTCCGCCGGGGTCGTCAGCTCGCCCAGCGCCATGCCCGCCGTCTCCGTCCTGGGCGGACTCGCGGCCGCGGCGCTCGTGTACGTGCTGGCGTGGCGGCATGGGATGCAGCCAAGTCGGTTCGTGCTGACGGGTGTGGGGATCGGCGTCGCCCTGTCGGCCGTCGTGCAGCTGTATCTCTCGGACAGCGAGCTGGAGGCCGCCGAGACGGTCAAGCTGTGGCTGACCGGTTCGCTCAACGGGCGGGGCTGGGAGCAGGCGGCACCGCTGGCCGTCGTACTCCTCGTGTGTCTGCCCGCGTTGGTGTGGGCGAGCCGGGCCGTGCGGCCGCTCGGGCTCGACGCCGACACCGCTGCCTCGCTCGGGGTGCGGGTGGACCGGACGCGGCTCGCGCTGACCGTACTCGGGGTGGTGCTGGCCGCGACGGCGACCGGCGCGGCCGGACCGATCGGGTTCGTCGCGCTGACCGCCCCGCAGTTGGCCCGGCGGCTCACCCGTACGCCTCAACTGCCGTTGGTCTGCTCGGCGTTGACGGGTGCGGTGATTCTTGTGGCGGCCGATCTCGCGGCGCGGACGATCCTGCCCCCGCTGGAGGTTCCGGTCGGCGCGCTCACGTCGCTGGTCGGTGGGCCGTATCTGCTGTGGCTGTTGGGGCGGAACAGGGCGGGGGGCTGAGGTTCGTCGGCCGCTGCGGGCCGGTGGGGGCTGGTCGCGCCCACGCGGCGGAGCCGCATATCGATACAGCCCCGCGCCCCCAAAGACGGCCCCGGTTCAGCCGACCTGCTTTTAAGGGGCGCGGGGAACTGCGCGAGCAACCACGACGCACCCGCACTCGACAACGCACCGGGTCCCGGAGCAGTGCGGCTCCGGGACCCGGCTGAAGCGACGCCGTCAGATCGTGGCCGTGTCGATCACGAACCGGTAGCGGACATCGCTCGCCAGCACCCGCTCGTACGCCTCGTTGATCTGGTCGGCGGAGATCAGCTCGATCTCGGCGCCGAAGCCGTGCTCGGCGCAGAAGTCCAGCATCTCCTGGGTCTCCCGGATGCCGCCGATGCCGGAACCGGCCAGGGTCTTGCGGCCGCCGATCACGGAGAACAGGTTGAGGGAGACGGGCTCCTCGGGGGCGCCCACGTTCACCAGCGCGCCGTCCGTCTTCAGCAGCGACAGGTACGCGCCGAGGTCGAGCGGGGCCGACACCGTGGAGACGATGAGGTCGAGGGTGCCCCGCAGCTCCTCGAAGGTCTTCGGGTCGCTGGTCGCGTAGTAGTGGTCGGCGCCCAGCTTCAGGCCGTCCTCCTGCTTGCGCAGGGACTGCGAGAGGACGGTGACCTCCGCGCCGAGCGCGTGCGCGATCTTGACGCCCATGTGGCCGAGGCCACCCATGCCGACGATCGCGACCTTCTTGCCGGGACCGGCGTTCCAGTGCTTCAGCGGCGAGTACAGGGTGATGCCGGCGCAGAGCAGCGGCGCGGCCTCGTCCAGGGCGATGCCCTCGGGGATGCCGAGGACGTAGTTCTCGTCGACGACGACCTTCTCGGAGTAGCCGCCGTAGGTGGGCTCACCGTCCTTGCCGACGGCGTTGTACGTGCCGACGTTGCCGCCGGTGCAGTACTGCTCCAGGCCGGCCTTGCAGTTGTCGCACTCGCGACACGAGTCGACCAGGCAGCCGACGCCCACCCGGTCACCGACCTGGAACTTGGTGACGCCGGGTCCTACCTCGGAGACGATGCCGGCGATCTCGTGGCCGGGGACCATCGGGAAGATGGCCTCGCCCCAGCCCTCGCGGGCCTGGTGGATGTCCGAGTGGCAGATACCGGCGAACTTGATGTCGATCAGTACGTCGAACTCGCGGACGGCCCGGCGCTCGATGGTGGTGCGCTCCAGGGGAGCCTTGGCGGCGGGGGCGGCGTACGCAGCGACTGTGGTCATGCCGGAACACTCCTAGGGGGGGATGCGCGCCCGGCCGCCTTCTGACCGGGCACGGGACCTAGCCTGCCCGAAAGCCCGGAGGCTACCCAGGCCACGGCTCTGCGTACGTCCGCTGTGCCTACCACCAGCGAGGTCAGGCTCCTGGGCGTATGACCGGGAATACTGGACCGTATGGACGAACAGCCGGAACCCGCCACCGAGCCCGCGGCCGACGCCGGACCGCCCCTGGACCGGCGTGCCGAGCTGAGCGAGTTCCTGCGCACCCGGCGGGCCCGGCTGAAGCCGGAGGACGTGGGGCTGCCGGACTTCGGGCGGCACCGCAGGGTGCCCGGGCTGCGCCGCGAGGAGCTGGCGCAGCTGGCCGGGGTGTCGGTGGCGTACTACACCCGCCTGGAGCAGGGCAACGGACGGAACGTGTCGGCGGAGGTCCTCGACGCGATCGCCCGCGCGCTGCGCCTGTCGGACGCCGAGTCCTCGCACCTCACCCACCTCGCGAAGCCGAAGCACCACAAGAAGAAGCCGTCGGCCCCCACCCAGCACGTGCGCACTCCGCTACGGCAGCTGCTCGACGCGATCGACACGGTCCCGGCGTACGTCTCGGGCCGCCGCTCGGACATCCTCGTCTGGAACCGGATGGCCGCGGCCGTCTTCGGCGACTGGTCCCAGCTGCCGCCGCAGGAGCGGAACTGGGCGCGGCTGGTGTTCCTGCGCCCCGAGTACCGGGAGCTGTACGTGGACTGGGAGCAGAAGGCCACGGACATCGTGAGCATGCTCCGGATGGACGCGGGCTGCCACCCGGACGACCCGCGCCTGTCCGCCCTGGTGGGCGAACTCTCCGTCAAGAGCGAGGAGTTCAGGCGTCTGTGGGCCACCCACGACGTCAAGGAGAAGACGTACGGCGTCAAGCGCCTCCACCATCCCCTGGTCGGCGACCTCACCCTGCACTTCGAGGGCTTCCGTCTGGGCGACGGCTCCGAGCAGTCCCTGATCACCTACCACGCGGAGCCCGGCTCCCCCTCGGCCGACGCCCTGCGCCTGCTGGCGAGCTGGGGCACGGACGCGACGCGGGCGGGCACGGCGGCCCAGCGCCCCGACCTCACTCCGTGACGCCCAGATCCGCCCGCATCAGCCGCCGCATCGCGGTCAGCCGGGGTTCGGCCTCCTTCAGGTCGAGCATGGTCTGCTCGGCGCTCTCGCCGTCCCGGGCCAGCCCACGGTCGAGCCGTTTGACGGCGGCGTCGGCGGCCACGAGGACCTCGTTCACCGAGCGCGACGCGTCCAGGACGCGTTCGGGTACGACCATCTGCGCCTCGGCGTAGCGGTCCCGGTGATCGCGGCGCGCCTCCTCCAGCTGGTCGCGCTCCCGTTCGGTGTAGACGCCGTCGCGGATGCGGTGCAGGGCGTCCCTGAGGAGCGTGTGGAACTGGCGTGAGGAGCGGTTCATGGCCGTGTACGCGTCCCGGCGGTCCTCGAACCGCCGCCGGTGTTCGGCGACTTGGGCCTCCTCGGCGCGCTGCCGTGCGGTGAGGCGCTGGCTGAGGACGGGCGCGAAGAGGGTGCCGAGGACACCGACGACGGCGGTGATCATGGCGGTCACGGCGGCGGTCATGGGGTCAGGAAAACACGGACGGCCCGCCGGAAGGTGAACTTCCGGCGGGCCGTCCGCCACTCAACTGACCCTGCCGCTCAACGAGTTCCGCGGCTCACTTGCCGTAGTACGCGTTGTAGATCGAGATCGTCGACTTGTTGCCCTTCTTGTCGGCGATCTTCGCGTGGAAGGAGATGGCCTTGCCCTTGGCCGGGTTGGTGACGGTGATCTTGCCGTTGACCACGTTCACCTTCTTCCAGGTCTGGCCGTAGTCGTAGGACACCCACACGCCCAGGGACTTGAGGTTGCGGCCGGCTGCCGCGCCCTCGACGGTGACCGGGAAGGTCGCCTTCTTGCCGGCCGCGACGCGGCTGTCCAGGCCGGTGACCGCGTTGAAGCGGGCCGTGGAGACGGGCAGTCTGGCCTCGGAGGAACCGCTCGGCTTCTTCGAGGAGAACGTCCAGCTCGCGTCGATCCGGGTGGAGGCGGCGGCGACCTTGACGCTGCGGATCACCGAAGTGGTCAGCTTGTACGAGGCGTTGGCGGCCGGGACCTTGAACACCTCCTGGCCGAACAGCGGGTCCTTGTTGGAGCCCACCTTGGTGCCGTTGCGGTACAGGGTCGTGTTGACCGAGGTGAACAGCGACGAGCCCGCGTTCTGCGCGGAGTCGGCGAACAGCGGCACGATCCCGGAGATCTCGTTGCCGTAGCGGTACACGCCGTAGACGTCGTCGAGGTGCGGGCCGAAGACCGCGGTGTTGAAGGTCCTGGTGTAGGTCTGGCCGCCCTTGAAGGCCTGTAGGCCGTTCGAGACGTAGTAGGCCTCGGCGATCGGGAAGCCGTCCGGGTCGAGGCCGCCGTCCTGCTCGAAGTCCAGTTCCCACTGGGCCCCGTTGATGGTGGAGACGTGCAGGACGCGGGTGCCGGGCAGCTGCTGCGAGCGGCTGGTGGCGGAGGCGCCGGAGCCGTCGGGCAGATAGCCGAAGGCGAAGAGCAGACCGGTCTTGCCGCTCGCCGCGGCGCCCAACCGGGTCTTCACCGTGGCGAGTTCACTCGCCTTGTAGTGCTTGGTGTAGCCGGTGGCGAGCTGCTTGACCTTGCCGCCGGTCGTGGTGTCGTACTGCTCGTCGGTGCCCTTGGTGAAGTGCGCGTCCCACTGCTCGGTCAGCGAACCGTCGGTGATCTGCGGACCGAGGTGCGCGGTGCGGAAGTTGTCGTACGTCTCCAGGAACCAGCCGAAGGAGGCTCCGCTGTCCGCCGACATGACCGCGTAACCCGGCGACGCGAAGGCCGACTTGGCGCCGGAGTCCGGCACGGTGATGTCGACCGGCTTGGCGGTGCGGGCGTCGATCGTGACCGAGGTGTTCTTGCTGATGTCCAGCTTGGGCTGGGCGATCCAGTCGGCGCCCTTGGCGAAGTCCTCCGGGTCCACGAAGATCCCGGTGTCGAGGATGTAACCGCCCTTGGGGACACGGACCTTGACGGTGCCCGAGGCGTCGTACGGAGAGAAGTAGCCGCCGGCGCCGAGACCGGTCGTGCCCGCCACCGTGGCGCTGTAGTACTTGGCGGGGGTGCCGTCACGGTTGATGAACTTCAACGTGAGGTCGTACGACTGGACTTCGCGCACCACGGCCGCGGCCGTACGGACGCTCTGCCCACCGCCCGTCGCCGTCACGTACGCGGAGTAGGCGCCGTCGAGGGTGCCGCCCAGCTTGGTGTTCACGGTCAGGCCGACCGAGGCCGTGCCGCCGCCGGCCGGGACGGTCACCGAGGTCTTGGCGAGCTTGAAGAAGCCCGAAGGAGCCGTCTGGCCCTTGGGGTTGGTGGCGGCCACGGTGAGCTTGAGGGTGACGTCCGCGGTACCGAGGTTGCGGTAGGTGACCTGGTTGGTGACCGGGGTGTCGTCGGTGTGCGGCCACTGCTGGACGCCGAAGCTCTCCGACACCGGGTCGGCGACGACGTTCTGCTTGATGGCCTTGTCGACGGCGATCCGGCCCGAACCCTGCTCGAACGGCGTGTAGTTGCCGCCCTTCGCGGATCCGGTGAGCGCGCCCTTCAGCTCGGCGTAGCCCCAAGTGGGGTGCTCCTGCTTGAGGATGGCGGCGGCGCCGGCGACATGCGGGGTCGCCATCGACGTACCCGAGATGGTCAGGTAGCCGGGCGGGTTCTCGCCGACCTCCTTGTCGATGAGGCTGCCCGGGGCCGCCGCGGCGGTGATGTCGACGCCCGGCGCGGTGACGTCCGGCTTGATGGCGCCGTCGCCGACGCGCGGGCCGGTGGAGGAGAAGTCGGCGAGCTTGTCGTTGCCGTCGACCGCGCCGACCGTGATGGCCGCGTCCGCGCTGCCGGGCGAACCGACCGACTGCGGGCCCTCGTTGCCCGCGGCGATCGCGAACAGGATCCCCTTCTCGGTGGAGAGCTTGTTGACCTCCGCCTCCAACGGGTCGATCCCCGGGGTGTCCTGGCCGCCGAGGCTCAGGTTGACGATATCGGCGCCCTGCCCGGCCGCCCACTCCATGCCGGCGAGGATGCCGGAGTCGTCACCGGAGCCGTTGTCGTCGAGGACCTTGCCGTTGAGGATCTTCGCGTCGGGCGCGACGCCCTTGTACTTGCCGTTCGACTTGGCGCCGGTGCCCGCCGCGATCGAGGCGACGTGCGTGCCGTGACCGAAGTGGTCGTTCGCGTCGGTGGCCGTGGAGAAGTTCTTGGACTCGATGACCTGCGTCTTCAGGTCGGGGTGGTCGGCGTCGACTCCCGTGTCCAGTACGGCGATCTTGACGCCCTTGCCGGTGTAGCCGGCCGCCCACGCCTTCGGGGCGCCGATCTGCGGCACGGACTTGTCGAGGCTGGCCTTGCGGACGCCGTCGAGCCAGACGTGCGCTATACCGGCGGCCGACTTGTCGCCGTTGGTGACGGCCTTCCACAGCTCGGGTGCGTCCTGCTGCGGGGTCTGCACGGCGTCGGCGTTCAGCGTCTTCAGGGACTGGCGCAGCCTGCCCGCGTCCCGGACGTCGGCCTTGGCGGCGGTGGCGGCGCCCTGGTAGCCGACGATGACCTTCAGGCCGGCCTTCTGGGAGGCGCGCTCCGCGGACTTGTTGAGCTCGGTGACGTCGAAGAGCCGCTGGTCGAGCTTGCCGGACGCGACCAGTTGGGCCGCGTCGGCGGGTATGACGAGCGTGTGCCCGTCCAGCTTGCGGACCTGAACCGGTATGTGTTCACGGCCCTTCGCCGGCTCCAGACCGGCGACCCGGCCCTTGGCGTCGAGGGTGACGCGGTCGCCGGTGATCAGGGTGATGCGGTGGTCGCCCTTGAGCCGGGCCTGTGCGGCACCGAGCTGCGCGGCACCGGCGGTACGGGATTCGGGCTTCGCGGCCGCCGGGCTGGTCATTCCGGCGGCGAGGGCTACGGCGGCGGACGCGGCGACGGTGGCCGCGCACGCTCTCTTCACGTGTCTGCGCAAGACTCCCCCTGGAGCTGAGGTACCGGGCGAATTCCCCGTTCACCCGGCCAGGGGAAAGCCCGCACACCTGTGCGTGACACCCCCCGGAATACGCAGTATGCCGAGGGGTGATCACCCGCTCAAGAGATGAGAGGAGGGTAAGAAAGCGCATCCGCGAACTGTTACGCCCCCGCCCGCACTCCGTTACGCAGTCGTCGGGTGAAGCTCGCGAGAACTCCTGTAGGGGCCGCCGCCAATCCTGAACTCCCGTCCCCGCCAACCGAGTTACTTCGACCCGGCGTTCTCCTTCACCGTGATCTTCCCCTTGCGGATGGTGGCGAGGCGCGGCGCCTTCTTCGCGATGGCGGAGTCGTGGGTGACCATGATGAAGGTCAGCCCGTGCTCCTTCCACATGCGCTCCAGTACGTCCATGATCTCGTCGCGCATCGACTCGTCGAGGTTGCCGGTCGGTTCGTCGGCGAGCAGCACCTTGGGCTGCTTGACGAGCGCGCGGGCGATGGCGACGCGCTGCTGCTGTCCTCCGGACATCTCGCCGGGGAGGTGGTTGGCCCGCTCGCCCAGGCCGACCGAGACCAGCGCCTCGGCGGCCCGTTCACGCCGGATCTTCGCCTTCATGCCGAGCGGTACGAGGGCGGTCTCGACGTTCTCCTGTGCGGTGAGCGTCGGGATCAGGTTGAAGGACTGGAACACGAAGCCGATGTTCTCGCTGCGGACCTTGGTGAGCTTGGCCTCGGACAGTTTCGCCAGGTCGACGCCGTCCAGGACGATTTCGCCGGCGGTGGGGCGGTCGAGGGCGCCGATCATCTGGAGCAGGGTGGACTTGCCGCCGCCGGTCGGCCCTTGGATGACCAGGCGGTCGCCGTCGCCGATGGTGAGGTCGATGCCGTCGAGGGCGTGGACGGTTTCCTTGCCGCGTGAGTAGAGCTTGGTGACGCCTCTGAGTTCGTACATGGTCCAACTCCTGGGAAAGTAAAGGGGGTTGGGGCCCGTCGTGGGACGGGCCCCGTTGCGCCGTTTTCGTCTACGGCGCCGTCGTGGCTGGTCGCGCAGTTCCCCGCGCCCCTTTGGGGCGCGCTGCAGTGACCGGCGTTGACCAGGTGCCGGCTACTCGACTCTGCGCAGGGCGTCCGCGGGACGGAGTCGCGACGCTCGCCAGCCGCCGAAGGCGCCGGCGATCAGGCCGCCGGCCACGGCGAGGCCGACCGCGAGGGCGATGGTGGTGGCGTTGACGGGCGCGGTGAGCGCGACGTCGAGCGTCTTGGCCGCGGCCTGCCGGCCACCGCCGAAGCCACCGCCGCCACCGCCGGGTCCGCCGCCCGCGCGGCCACCGGCGGCGGTGCTGCCGAGGGAGGCCGACAGGGTCGGGCTGATCGCGGTCACGACGTACGCGCCCGCCAGGCCGAGCGCGATGCCGAGGACGCCGCCGACCAGTCCGTTGACGACGGCCTCGCCGACCACCTGCCGGGTCACCCGGCCGGACTTCCAGCCGAGCGCCTTCAGCGTGCCGAACTCGCGCACCCGGCGCGAGACCGCCGAGGAGGTGAGCAGCCCGGCGACCAGGAACGCGGCGATCAGGACCGCGATCGACAGCCACTTGCCGACGCTGGTGGCGAGGGAGGAGGCGGTGGACAGGGACCCGGAGACGGTGTCGGCCAGGTCGGCGGACGTGGTGACCGTCGTACCGGAGACATTGCTCGTGATGGTCTTCTTGACCGCCGAGATCTGCTTGGAGTCGGTCGCCTTGACGTAGATCGTGGTGACCTTGTTCTTGTCACCGCTCAGGGTCTGCGCCTGCGTCAGCGGGATGTACAGGTTGGCCGCCGCGTCGCCGCTGGTGGCGGTGGCGATGCCGATGACCTTGTACTTGACGCTCTTGATGGTGACGGTGGAGCCGACCTTGAGCTTCTTCTCCTTGGCGTACGCCGAGTCGGCGACGACGACCTTGGAGTTGGCCTCGGCGGTGGTGAAGGTACGGCCGCTGGTGATCTTCGAGGAGGTCAGCGGGCCGAGCGCGGGCTTGGTGACGTCCGTGCCGTAGACCGAGTACGAGTTGATGTTGAAGTTGGCGCCGCCACCGGTGACTTCGCCCTGCGGCGCGCCGGTGCCGCCGCCGCGGTTGCCGCCGCCTCCGGTGCCGCTCCCCTGGTTCTGCTGGAACTGGCCGCGGGTGAACTGCCCGTCGACCTTGACGACGTTGAGGCTGAGCCCGCCGACGGCGTCGGAGACACCCTTCTGCCCCGCCACCTTGGTGACGGTGGTGGAGGCCAGGGTGGTGAAGCCCTGGACCATGACGCGGTCGCTGCTCTGCGTCTTGCTGTCGCCGTTGTTGTTGGCGTCGAACTGGAACCGCGGCTGCTGCGAGCCGCTCGCGGTGGGCGTGGCCGCCTTGGTGACGGTCATGTCCGTACCGAGTCCGTACAGCGACTGGAGGACCTTGTCCTGTGCCTTCCCCATGCCGGAGGACACGGAGTTGACCACGATGACCAGCGCAATGCCCAGTGCGAGGCCGGAGGCGACGACGAGGGCCGCTTTTCTGCGGCGGCGCAACTCGCGCCTCAGGTAGGTGAAGAACATGGCCCGCAAGCTAGGTACGGCGCGTGATGATGCCATAAGGCCGACATAAGAGAACGATGAGAAGGCTGTCCATGACCAAAGAATGAGCCCACGCGAGGCTGTCAACGGGGCTGCGCTCTATGCCGTTTTACGACGTTTACGGCGCCGCCCGGTACCTGTCCAGACCCTGCCCAGGCCGTGTCGAGGCTTTCCGCGTTGCCGTACGCGATGTGCTGGTGTGATGATTTCACCCATGTCTGATCGCGGGGGAAGCGGCACGGAAGCGGACGGCGAGGCCGGAGGTGTACGGCGGTCCCGGCTGGTGGACTACGCGGAGATGAGCGAGGCGGCGCCGGCTCCTGCGCCAATCACCGACTCCACCCCGCTGAGCAGCGACGTCGTGGCGCGCGGGCGGCACGAATTCGCCGTACTGCTGGGCGAGTTCCGCCGTACGGCGGTGCTGGTGCCCACGGACGAGGACGACGCGCCCCTGGTCGGCGATTTCGGCGGTATCCGGTGGATCTACGCGTTTTCGAACGAGTCGGCGTTGGCGAGGTTCGCGATCGCGAGGGGTGAAGGCGGGCGGGAGTGGCCGTATCAACGGCTGCTGGGAGCCCGCTTGTTGGATGCGACGGTGCCGGCTGTGGGTGTGCCGTGCGGAGTGGCGCTGGATGTGGGCACCGAGGGCGAGGGCGTGCTGTTTCCGCCGGTGACGGGGATCGTGCCGGAGGCGGCGGCGGTGGACGCGGTGAATGCCGCGGCGGCGGTGGACGCGGATGGGGATACGGGGATGAGCGGGGACGGGGAGGTACGGGTATGAGCGGGGACAGCGGCGAGGACGTCAAGGCGGCCGGGCTCGACGAGATAGCGCAGGGCATCACGCTGGTGCTGGGCGAGTTGAAGGACCTGGGCATCGACAGCCTGGCGGGCGCGGGCCGGGGGTTCTCCGAACTCGGCCTGTCCGGACTGGAGTTGGGCAACGAGGAGTTGCTGTCGGGGTTCACGTCGTTCTGTGAACGCTGGGAGTGGGGCGTGCGCGCCCTGGTGAACGAGGGCAACAACTTCGCGACGGGCGTGGGTCTTTCGGCGGGCACGCTGTACGAGACGGACCAGTACGTCCAGGGCACGATGAAGATCGTGGTGAACGCGGGGATGGGCAACCCGTACGCGACGGAGGACGAGGTCACGCGGCAGAGCTGGGGCGACCTGGTGCGCAACAACGAGTACACGGGCGGCGTGGACTACAGCGCCGCGTCGATGGACAAGGCGCTGGACAACAGCGGGCAGGCCTACAAGGACGCGGCGCGGGACGTGATGACCTCGCACACGTTCAGCCCGCTGGGCCCGGGCCTGAACCCGGCGAACCTGGCGAGCGCGGCGGGCCTGAGCGGTGACGAGTACAACGACATGCTCGACGGCCCGTTGGGCCCGTCACCGGAGGAGCGGGCGAAGGCGGCGGAGGCCGCGCGGGCGGCACAGGGACAGGCTCAGCGGGGCGGGGACGCGGGCTGATGGGGATCGGTGATCTGGTCAACTCCGGTCTGGGCAAGGTCGGCGATGTGGTCGACGCGGGCAAGAAGTTCACGGGCGAACTGGTCGACCAGGGCACGGACGCCGCCGGCGACGCGCTGGACAAGGTCGGAGCACACGACCTCGCGAACAAGGTCGAGAACGCGGGCGACCGCATCGCCTCGGACCTGGGCGCGACCCCGGCCGAGGAGCAACTCGGCCGGAGCGACCAGCCGAAGGACCTGCTCCACGGCGACGCGAAGGCGATCCGGGCGACGGCCAAGCACCTGACCGACTTCTACACGGCCTTCGACAAGGTCGGCGACGGCATGCGCAAGCTCGACTCGTCGTCCTGGCAGGGCGAGGCGGCCGAGGCGTTCCGCAAGAAATTCGCCATGCACCCCACGAAGTGGCTCCAGGCGGCGGACGCCTGCGACACGGCGGGCAAGGCGCTGTCGTCGTACGCGGAGACGGTGGAGTGGGCGCAGGGACAGGCGCGGGACGCGATCGACCTGTACGGCCCGGGCAAGCAGGCGTCGGACGAGTACAAGGCAAAGCTCAAGACGGACACGGGCACGGACTCGGCCGGCGGCAAGAAGCAGGAGCCGACAACCGACCCCGGCGCAGCCGCCGTACAACGCGCCCACGAGATCCTCAACGAGGCCCGCCGCCAACGCGACGAGGCCGCCCGCACGGCGGCGAGCGCGGTCCGCAAGGCCCTGGCCCACGCCCCCGCCCAACCGCCCCCGCTGGCCCAGTTGAAGGCGGACGCGGCAGACGGCTACCAGGCCGTCAACACGGAGATCCTGCACTTCGACGCCGGCGTGGTGAAGGGCACGGCAGGCATCCTGAACTTCGCCCGCGGCCTCAACCCCATGGACCCGTACAACATCACGCACCCGGCCGCGTACGTCCAGAACGTCAACATGACGCTGGCGGGCCTGGTTTCGACGGCCGCGCACCCCGAGCGGGCCGCGAAGACGATGCTGGACGACTTCATGAAGGACCCGTCGGAGGGGCTGGGGCGGCTGGTGCCGAACCTGGTCGGGGACGGGGCGGGGTTGGAGGCAGGGCTGACTCGGCTCGCGGCCAAGGAAGGGCTGGAGGGGGCAGCACAGTCAGGCCTCCGCCGGACCGTGGAGGAGTCGGCCGAGAAGGCGGCGGCGAAGCCTGCGGAGGGCACGGTCTCGGACGGCCCGGCGCAGGTGACCCGCGACCAGAAGGCCGTGGAGAGCCGCGGTTCCGACCCGATCGACCTCGCCACCGGCAAGATGTACCTCCCGCAGACGGACGTCACCCTGCCAGGCTCCCTGCCCCTGGTCCTCAAGCGACGGGTGGAGTCCGGCTACCGCCTGGGCCGCTGGTTCGGCCCGTCGTGGTCCTCGACCCTCGACCAGCACCTGGAGATCAGCTCCACGGGTGTCGTCTTCGTCACCGAGGACGGCCTGCTCCTCCCCTACTCGCACCCGGCCCCCGGCCTGCCCACGCTCCCGAGCCACGGCCCGCGCTGGCCCCTGGACCGCGAGGACGGCGGCTACACGGTCACCGACCCCCGGACGCGCCGGGTGTGGCACTTCAGCGACCGCACCGAAGGCCTGGCGGTCCTGGAACAGATCGACGACCGCAACGGCAACTGGATCACCTTCGAGTACGACAGCGAGGGGACCCCACTCGCCGTCGCCTCCAGCGGCGGCCACGAGGTCCGGGTCACGACGCGGGAAGGCCGCATCACGTCCTTCCAACTCGCCTCCACCGGCGACGAGTTGAAGCGCTACGGCTACACGGACGGCAACCTGACCGCCGTCACGGACTCCTCCGGTCTCCCTCTGCGCTTCACGTACGACGAGGCGGGCCGCGTCACGTCGTGGACGGACACCAACGACCGGGACTACACCTACGAGTACGACGACCAGGACCGCTGCACGGCCGAGGGCGGCTCGGCGGGCCACATGAGCCTGCGCGTCACCTACGACGACACGGACCCGGAAACAGGCCACCAGGTCACGACCACGACCACCGCCGCGGGCCACGTCCACCGATTCCTCGTCAACGACGCGTACCAGGTCGTAGCGGTGGTCGACCCGCTCGGCGCGGTCACCCGGTACCGACGCGACCGCTACAACCGCCTCCTCTCCGAGACGGACCCGCTCGGCCGCACCACGTCGCTCCGCTACGACGAGAAGGGCAACCTGCTCGCCGTGACCCGCCCCGACGGACGCGAGTCGAAGGCCGAGTACAACGAACTCGGCCTGCCGGTAAGGCTGGTGCGCCCCGACGGCATGACCGTGCGCCAGTCGTACGACGCCCGCGGCAACCGCACCTCGGTCACGGACTCCCTCGGACACACCACCCACTTCACGTACGACGAGGCGGGCCACCTGACGACGGTGACCGACCCGCTCGGCCAGACCACGACGGTCCACTGCGACCGCGCCGGCCTCCCACTGCGGATCACCAACCCTCTCGGCGGGGTCACCCGCTACGAACGTGACAGTTTCGGCCGACCTGTCACACTCACGGACGCGCTGGGCGCGACAACCCGCTGGGAGTGGACGACCGAGGGCCGCCTGTCCCGCCGCACGGCACCCGACGGCACGACGGAGTCCTGGACGTACGACGGTGAGGGCAACTGCACCACCCACACAGACCCGCTGGGCGGTCTCACACGCTTCGAGTACACGCATTTCGACCTGCTCACAGCCCGCACCGGCGCGGACGGGGTGCGCCACGAGTTCGCCCACGACAAGGAACTGAACCTCATCCAGGTCACCAACCCCCAAGGCCTGACCTGGAGTTACGACTACGACGCGGCCGGCCGCCTGATCGCGGAGACGGACTTCGACGACCGCACCCTCACCTACACCCACGACGCCACAGGCCGCCTGGCCACCCGCACGAACACCCTCGGCCAGGTCATCGCGTTCGAACGCAACGAACTGGGCCAGGTGATCCGCAAAGACGCGGCCGGGCAAGTCACCACGTACGCCTACGACATGACGGACGGAATCGCCCAGGCGACCGGCACGGACACCACCCTGGCGGTACTGCGCGACCGCCGCGGCCTCGTCCGCTCGGAGACGGTCGACGGCCGCGAACTGACGTACACGTACGACGAGTTCGGCCGCCGCACGGCCCGCACAACCCCCTCCGGTGCCACCACGACCTGGACGTACGACGCGACCGGCCGCCGCACCGGCATGACGGCCTCGGGCCGCTCCATCGACTTCACGTACGACGAGGTGGGCCGCGAACTCGCCCGCCAGGTCGGCGAGATGCTCACGCTGGAGCACACTTTCGACGCCCTGGGCCGCCTGACGACCCAGTCGGTCGTCGGCGCAACGGGCGCCTCACTCCAACACCGCGCCTACACCTACCGGGCCGACGGCAACCTGACAGCGATCGACGACCAGCTCTCGGGCAGCCGCCGCTTCGACCTGGACGCGGTCGGCCGCGTAACGGCGGTACACGCGGCGAACTGGACCGAGTCGTACGCGTACGACGAGGCGGGCAACCAGACGCAAGCACACTGGCCGACGGAGCACCCGGGCCAGGAAGCAACGGGTGCCCGCTCCTACGCAGGCACCCGCATCACCCGCGCGGGCAACATCCGTTACGAACACGACGCCGTGGGCCGCATCACCCTGCGCCAGAAGACCCGCCTTTCCCGCAAGCCGGACACCTGGCGCTACGAGTGGGACGCCGAGGACCGCCTGACGTCGGTGACGACTCCGGACGGCACGCGGTGGCGCTACACCTACGACGCGCTGGGCCGCCGCACGGCGAAACTCCGCCTGGCCGACGACGGTGAAACAGTCGTGGAGCGCGTGGTGTTCGCCTGGGACGGCACGACTCTGTGCGAACAGACGACCATGTCCCCGGCCCTCCCCGACCCGGTGATTCTCACCTGGGACCACCAGGGCCTACGCCCGATCGCCCAAACAGAACGCATCACCGCGGCCGACGCCCCGCAGGACGAGATCGACTCCCGCTTCTTCGCCATCGTCACCGACCTGGTCGGCACACCAACCGAACTCATCGACGAACAGGGCGACATCGCTTGGCGCACCCGCACCACCTTGTGGGGCACCACGGCATGGGCAGCCAACAGCACCGCTTACACACCGCTCCGCTTCCCGGGCCAGTACTTCGACCCCGAGACGGGGCTGCATTACAACTTCTTCCGGCACTACGACCCGGAAACGGCCCGCTATCTCACATCGGACCCCCTCGGACTGGCTCCTGCCCCGAATCCGGCGACCTACGTCGTCAACCCGAGTGTCTGGATCGACCCTCTCGGGCTGGCCCCCGATTACCCGGAAAAGGTCGGCCGGGACTTCGATGAGACTAAGGCAAAAGCATTGCGGGAGGCCGGAATTCCCGAGGGTGCCGAGCCGCTGGAGGTCAACCCTTACGTTCCGGCCACGACACCGGAATGGATGGGGTCCAAACAGCTCATGACTGATGATCACGAGCCGATCTACTACACGGAAGAGGTGTACGAGCATCCCAACGGGCAGGATCTTGTAGTGTTCCAGGACCACTGGTTCGGACATCAGAAGCCCGGTGAGCCTGGTTACCAGCCCCCACACCTCCATGTGCGGCCCTACGAAGACACCCGCAATGGTCAGATCCCCGGCTGCGAGGAGCACTATCGCTATGACCGTTGACGCTTTTCTCGTGAATCGGGAGGTGCTGCAGTCACTCTACGGGAAGGTCCCGGACCTGAGCGAGGTCAGGATCCGTTCGATCAACCTGAACTGGCGTGGGCCCAGCGTGACGCTCCGTGTCGACCTGCCCCGCTTTCCTGGCTCCGCACCTCAGGAGTGGATCGACGAGCACATGGACACCGTCCAGTGCCAGTTCCGGTTCCTGGCCGTGGACACCATCTCCCTGACCGAGTGGGACCCGCCGGCCACGGCCGGGATCGAGATGATTCCCCATGGCACAGAACGACGTATGCGGGTACGGGCCGATGGCCGCGGAGTGAAACTCGAATTCGACTGCAGCGACTCCATCACCGTCGGCCATGTGAGCGCCTTCAGAAAACAGGCAGACGGATCGGACGCCGAGCAGCATCTCTTCACGAGCAAAATCGATTCGTTGCGCCACAACCGCCTTCCCGTAATGGATGAGAAGACTTTCTATGAGCGCTGACTGGCTGCAACTCCCCACTTTGCCGGAATCATGCGATCTCTTCTATCTGCACATCGATGAACGAGAAAACTCGGCAACCCTTGGGTTCGACACAAGAAGTCTCCCCTCGAACCCTCCGGCCGAGTGGGAGGGAAAGGGGTTCAACGCTTTCGAGTACTACCTCGTCTTCGTGGATATCGCGGGGCTACGAGTCACCGGGTGGGGCCCCGCCGAGGCCCGTGAAGTCAACTTGACCACCCAGGAGGACGGATCGGTCAAGGTTGTGCTCGGGACCGAGACATCCGGGGTCAGATTCCAGGCGTCAGCAGTTCGCCTGACCAAGACACGTGGTTACCGCGCTTCAGACACCCCGTGAAGTGACAGTTCGCACCACACACCCATCGACGGCTGACACCCTGATCGTGCTGCTCTTTCGCGTGTCCTACCAGAGGGTGGACGGCCCGGTGAGGACCCAGCCGGCGTCGGTGGGCCTGATCCAGAAGCTCAAGGCCACCTCGATCACCTGCGCGCGGCAGGTGATCTCGACGTAGACATTGCTGCTGGTGTGTCCCCAGTGGAAGTCCGCGAGATCGAGTTCGCCGAGCCAGGACAGGTCCTGCTCCCACTCGTCGGCAGCAGGGCTGCCGCTCGCCTCGTCCTCATCAGCACTCGCTTCGACGGAACCGGCCCACAGGGACTTGAGCACATGCCGGACAGGGTGGTGATCGATGAGCTGCTCGGCCTCAGGGACCCTCCCGGCCCGAAGCAGGCCGAAGTAGCCGCGAACGACCGCTTCGACATCGCCCCTGGCAGGCTGCTCCGTCCAGATCTTCACCGCGAGATCATACGAGTTCGGTGCCCCGAGCACCCCACCCCAACTCAGGCCGAAAATGGAAAGGGCTCAGTGTTACCGCACTACCGCGAGAGGACCTCCACCCATGACACCAGCCGAGCAGCAGCACCTGACGGGCAACGGACGCCCGGCGATCGATGCCTTCCTGCGCGACCGGGGAGCTGACCGGATGCCCCATCCCGGTGGCACGTTGCTGGCCCATCTGGGCCGTGTTCAGGGCCTGTTGGCGGACTGGGGAGCGGATTCCGTCGTCCAGACCGCGGGGCTGTGCCACGCGACGTACGGGACCGACGGCTTCGCACCGGCGCTCCTGCCCGTCGCCGACCGGGCCACGCTCGTCGCGCTGATCGGTGAACGGGCGGAGGCGCTGGTCTATCTCTACGCCAGCTGCGACCGCGGCGCTGTCTACCCTCGCGTCGACGGCACCACGGAGTTCGCCTTCCGGGACCGCTTCACCGGCCGCGAACTCAGCCCACCCGCAGACCAGTTGCGGGCGTTCTTCGACATCACGGCCGCCAACGAACTGGACGTACTGGCACACAACACGGAACTGGCCGAGCGCTACGGCCCGGGCCTGCACGCGCTCCTCACCCGGGCGGGCAACCTGCTCTCCCCCGCCGCCCGCGAGGCCGTCACCCGGCAACTGGGCTGAGAGCAACTCAACATCCCCTACCAGCAAGGCTGTTGAGTCCGTCCAGCTCGCACCACACCGTCTTGTGATCCGCCCCCTGCTCCACACCCCACCTCAGCGCCAACGCATCGAGTAGCGCCATTCCCCGGCCGTGTTCATCCGTCGCGGTCGCCCGAAGCAGCAGCGGCAACGCCCTCGGGTCCGGATCGGTGACCTCGACTCGCGTGTGGCCGTCATCCGTGCCCAGGACTCTGACGGTCACCGGCGTTCCCTCCCCGACGTGGTCGATCACGTTCGTCACCAACTCCGTTGCGTAGAGGCGGACGTCGTAGGTGTGGTGGCGGAGGTGCTGGCGCAGTTCCGGTACGGCCTTGGGGGTGGCCAGCAGGCGGAGTTCGAGGGTCACCGTTCCGCCGCCTTGCGGAGAGCCGCGGCGAGTTCGCGGGCGGTGGCGGTGTTGCAGTTCCCGAGCGCGACGAGGCCGGCGGTCAGGATGTCCACGCCGAGGGAAGGGAGCGTGATGTCGTGCAGGGCGAGGGCGTCGCGGAGTTCCTCCACGCAGAGGGTTGTGTCGTAGGGGGTGGACATGAACGGGTGCCTCCTGTGCGCTCTGTGACGAACTCCTCACAGGCTGGCGTTCCGCTGGCTACCGTAAAAGAGGGTTCGCGTTCGCGACCGGGGTTGCGGAGGAGGGCAAGTGGTGGCACGGGGCAAGGACATCGACGGGTCGATGAGCGTTCCGACCTTTTACGGCAAGGAGTTGAGGTGGAAGCGGGAAGAGGCGGGGCTGTCGTTGGAGGCGTTCCTCAAGGGCAGCTTCTACAGCAAGACCTACCTGAGCGACATTGAGCACGGCGAGCGAAGGATGCCGCTCGATCTGGCCCAGCATGCGGATCAGAAGTTGGGGACGGACGGGTTCTTCGAGCGGAACTGTGAGGTTGTACGGAAGGCACGGAGAGGGCCGCACGCCGCGTACTTCGAGAAGGTCCTGGAGGCGGAAAAACACGCGGAGTCCATCGAGGAGTGGTGCCCCATCAACATCCCGGGGCTGCTCCAAACCGCCGCGTACGCGGGGACGATGGTCCGGTCGGCTCACCCGGCGGCCTCCGACGAGTGGGTCGAGGAGAAGGTGGTGGGCCGCCTCGCCCGTGCCCGCCTTTTCGAGGACGACCACGCCACCCCGGAGTACTGGGCGATCCTGCACGAGTCGCTGCTTGCCGACCCGGTCCTGGCGCCACGGGAGATGGCCGAACAGCTCGACCGGATCGTGGAGTTGGCCGAGCGGCGTCGGGTCACTCCGCAGATCGTTCCGCGGACGTGCGGCGCGCATCCTCTGATGGCCGCCTCCATCAAGGTCATGACGTTCCCGGACGCCCCGCCGTTGATCTATACCGAGGCGTCATACAGCGGTGACACCATCGACGATCCGGCCCTCGTGAAGCAGTACCGCAAGGCATACGATCGGCTCAGGGCCGTCGCACTGTCACCGGAGGCGTCCCTGGCGATGATCGAGGCAGCGGCAGAGGAATTCCGAAATGACAAGCAACGGGACCGACTTGAGTGACGCGCTCTGGCTCAAGAGCAGCTACAGCAACGGGGACGGCGGGGACTGCGTAGAGATCGCCAGCGACTTCCCCGGCGCGGCCCTCTGGCGCAAGTCGAGCTACAGCAACGGTGACGGCGGTAACTGCGTAGAGGTCGCCCCCAACTTCCCCGGCGTCGTCCCCGTACGCGACTCAAAGGCCCCCCACCGCCCCGCCCTCATCCTCACCGCCCCCGCCTGGGCCCCGTTCATCACCGCCCTCAAGACCCCTGTTGACGAGTCGGGGTTGCTGCGGGCGCCGTAGCCGGGATCGTCGTCCGTGAAGAGGAACGAGCCCCCACCACGGCGGGTATCCGTGACAGGGACTCAGGCTCACTCAGGAGCCTTCGGAGGCCCCTACTTTTGCTGGGGGCCTCCGGCTACCTGGTGATCCACCAGAGCCACCACCTCCTCACGTGCTTGGCCCACGATTCCAGCAGCCATGAGTCCGCCTCCCTTTTCTCAGGGAGGCGGACTTTTTGTACCCCAGGCAACGAAAAGGCGGTCACCCCCAACCAGGGGCAACCGCCTTCAAGCGAACCGGAGTTGACCGGCGTCGGCGAGTCGGGTCAGACCGCCGAGCCCGCCTTCCACTGCGCCCAGTCCATGTTCCAGCCGTTCAAGCCGTTGTCCGGAGACACCGTCTTGTCGCCCGTGTTGGAGATGACGACCACGTCGCCCACGATCGAGTTGTTGTAGAACCACGCCGCCGGCATGTTCTTGTCGCCCGCGCCCTTCGCGTCTTGCAGGCCCACGCAGCCGTGGCTGGTGTTGACGCTGCCGAACACCGAGGGCGAGCCCCAGTAGTTGCCGTGGATGAACGTGCCGGAGCTGGTGAGGCGGATGGCGTGGGGGACGTCCTTGATGTCGTACTCGCCCTTGCCGTCGTCATCCGTGAAACCGACCGTCGCACCGTTCATGCGGGTCTGAACGAACTTCTCGGACATGACCATCTGGCCGTTGTACGTGGTGTTCTCGGGGGAACCGGCCGAGATCGGGATGGTCTTGACGACCTTGCCGTCCTGCTCGACCTTCATCTGCTTGGTCTTCGCGTCGACGTACGAGACCTGGTTGCGGCCGATGTGGAAGGTGACCGTCTTCTGCTGCACGCCGTAGACCCCGGAGGCGCCCTCGACGCCGTCGAGCGCGAGCTTCAGCGTGACGGTGGAGTTCTCCTTCCAGTAGTCGTCCGGGCGGCAGTCCATGCGCTGGGTGTTGAACCAGTGGCAGACGACTTCCTGGCCGCTGGTGGAGGTGACCGTGACGCCCTTCTGGACGGCGGCCTTGTTGGTGATCGCCTTGTTGAAGTTGATCGAGACCGGCATGCCGACGCCGACCGTGGAGCCGTCCTCGGGCGTGAAGTTCCCTATGAAGCTGTTGGCCGGGGAGACCGTGGTGAAGGAGCCGTTCTCGTGGGCGGCGAGCCCTGCGGAGTCCTTCGCCGTGGCCGCGACCTTGTACGTGGTCGAGCGCTCCAGCTGCGTGCTGGGCTTCCAGCTGAGCTTGTCGGCGGAGATGGTGCCCGCGACGGCCGTACCGTCCGCGGTCGTCATCGTCACGGCGGTGAGCGTGCCCTTGCTGACAGTCACCGCGGCCGAGTTGTTGATGGAGGCGTTGTCCGAACCGTCCGCCGGCGTGATCTTGATCTGCGCCTCGGAGGACTTCTTGGCGGCCGCCTCGTCGGCCTTGGACTGCGAGCTCTGGCTCGAGTCGCTCCCGGAGGACTTGTCGTCGCTGCCGGAACACGCCGTGAGCACGAGCACACCGCCGAGCAGTGCGGACGCGGCCACGAGACCCTTGCGCCGCTTACTGTCCGTCATCACACGCTTCTCCATCGTTGCCGAAAAACCCGAAAATCCCGAGTGACCCCGTTGACCTGGCCTGACTCCCCCGGCCCCGTACGTAGTCCCCGTTAAACAAATTCTTAAGAATCCAACGCTACGACGGGTGCGTACCGTTCCGCTTGTCGCCCACATGTGGGGCACACCACGTCCACCGCGCCCACCGTGCCCCCCGGAACCCTTGAGACGACGAAACCCCGGACGGCGGTTGCCGCCCGGGGTCACCTGCTCCCGCGCACGGCTCAGCCGGCCACTGCCACGCCGTCTGCTTCCTCATCGCCGTCGACATCATCCTCGTCGATGTCCCAATCCGGCGAATCCGGGTCGTAGTCGATCTCCTCGCTGCTCCACGAGGCCTGGGCCAGTTCGACCCCGGGCATCTCACTGACCAGGTCGAACGGGTCCACGAGATACGCGAGCGCCTCGGCGGTGTCTTCCGTCACAGCGGTCTCGGCGTGCCCGCGTTCGTCGCCGGGCAGCTCGGGATCCTCGGCGATCTTGGCCAGCGCGGCCTTGGTCACGGCGTCCTCGTTCTCCACTTCAAGAACGAGTTCGACACGAAGGCGTACAAAACGTGATGTCTCTGGGGTGCTCATGCCGGGAGCGTACGGCCCACAGCTCCCGTGACTTTCCCGCGACCCGCACAGTTCATTAGCATCGCTCCACACGGCCAATTCGCCAGCGCCACAAGGGGATCGATATTCCGTGTCAACCGCTCGCCGAACGATGCTGACCGCCACCGCCGCGGGTACCCTGCTGGGCGCCCTCTGGTTCGTCCCGTCCGCCAACGCGACGGTGACCGACCAGGCCAGAGTGGAGACTTCGGCGACGCCTGCCTCGCAGGTCACCCAGCAGGCACGGGTCACCTCGACCGACGGCGCCACCGATGTCACCCCCGCCTCGGACCACACCCAACTCGCCGACACCGGCAGCCCGAACACCACGCCGTACATCTTCGGCGGCACGCTGTTCCTCGGCCTCGGCGCGGGTTTCGTGGTGTATTCGGTGCGACGGGAACGACTTGGCTTTTAACTTGCTTGACGACTCCTTGACCCAACCTTCATAGTCCGCTCATGAAGAGATCATCGGGCATACGGCTGTGCGTCACCGTCGCGGTGAGCGCGCTGTCGCTGGCCCTCATCACCGGCTGCTCCGACGGCGGTTCGGACGACGCCAAGAGCAACTCCGAGAACGCGGCGCAGGGTTCCGAGAAGAACACTGCCAAGGCGCTCACCGCCGCCGAGTTGAAGAAGCTGATCCTCGCGAAGAGTGATCTCGTCGGCTACGAGATCGCGCCGGTCGACAAGTCGGTCCCGGCCGTCAAGACCGCTGTCACCGTCGACAAGAAGCAGTGCGAGCCGCTGGCTTGGGCCATGTCCGCGCAGGCGCCGGGTGACGCCGCCTCGGCCACGAACGAGACGGCCACCGAGGCGAAGAAGGCATCCGCCTCCCCCTCCAAGTCTGTGGAGGACATGACCGACAAGGAGATGGAGGACGCGTTCAACGCCTCGCTGGACCACCCGGTCACCTTGATCGGACTGTCCTCGTACGACGGCGACGGCGCGGAGAAAGCCTTCAAGTCCATCTCCGACGGGGTAAAGAGCTGCTCCGGCGGCTTCGCCCTCACCGTGGGCAAGGACAGCACGAAATACACCGGGGTCGTCACCGAGAAGGCCTCCGACAGCGGTGACGAATCGGTGGCGTTCGGCGCGAGCAGCGTCATGGAGGACACCGGCGGCCAGAAGGGCACCGTGCACACCGAGGTGGTGCGCCACGGCAGCACCCTCGTCACGTACTACACGGTCAACCTCGGCGCCCTGATCGCGAACAAGGCCTACACCGTGCCGTCCGCCGTGATCGACGCACAGTCCGCCAAGCTGAAGTGACGTACGGGGCCCGGCCGTTGCCACGGCTGGGCCCCAACCGACCTACCGGAGCGGCCCGGTGACCTTCTCCACGGCCTCCACCACGTGCCCGCCCCGCACGAACGCGTCCGCCGCGGCGAGGTCGGGAGACAGGAACCGGTCCGGGCCCGGACCCTCGACTCCCGCCGCCCGTACGGCGTCGATGACCGCGCGCGAGGCCGGTGCCGGGGCCAGCCCCTCGCGCAGCTCGACGGCGCGCGTCGCGGCGTAGAGCTCGACGGCGATGATCCGGGTGAGGTTGTCGACGGCGGTGCGGAGCTTGCGCGCGGCCGACCAGCCCATGGAGACGTGGTCCTCCTGCATCGCGGAGGACGGGATCGAGTCGGCGGAGGCCGGTACGGCCAGCCGCTTCATCTCGCTGACCAGCGCGGCCTGCGTGTACTGGGCGATCATCAGCCCGGAGTCGACCCCGGCGTCGTCCGCGAGGAACGGCGGCAGCCCGTGCGAGCGGTTCTTGTCGAGCAGCCGGTCGGTACGGCGCTCGGCGATGGAGCCGAGGTCGGCGGCCGCGATGGCGAGGAAGTCGAGGACGTAAGCCACCGGCGCGCCATGGAAGTTGCCGTTGGACTCGACCCGGCCGTCGGGCAGCACAACGGGGTTGTCGACGGCGGACGCCAACTCCCGCTCGGCGACGAGACGTGCGTGCGCGATCGTGTCGCGTCCGGCGCCGGCGACCTGCGGGGCGCACCGCACCGAGTAGGCGTCCTGGACGCGCGGCGCGTCGTCCTGGTGGTGCCCGGTCAGCTCCGAACCGGCAAGCACGGCAAGCATGTTGGCGGCGCTGGCACCCTGTCCGGGGTGCGGGCGGATGGCGTGCAGCTCGGGCGCGAGCACCTTGTCGGTGCCGAGCAGCGCCTCCAGCGACAACGCGGCCGTGACGTCGGCGGACTTGTAGAGCATGTCGAGGTCGGCGAGGGCCATGACCAGCATGCCGAGCATGCCGTCGGTGCCGTTGAGAAGGGCGAGGCCCTCCTTCTCGCGCAGTTCGACGGGCGCGATACCGGCTTCCGCGAGCAGCTCACCGGCGGGACGTACGGCCCCGTCCGGGCCCTCCGCGTCGCCCTCGCCCATGAGCGTCAACGCACAGTGGGAGAGCGGCGCGAGGTCGCCGGAGCAGCCGAGGGAGCCGTACTCGTGGACGACGGGCGTGATCCCGGCGTTCAGCACGTCGGCCATGGTCTGCGCGACCTCGGGCCGCACACCGGTGTGCCCCGAGCAGACGGTCTTGAGCCGCAGGAACATCAGGGCCCGTACGACCTCACGCTCCACCCGCGGCCCCATCCCGGCGGCATGCGAACGAACGATGTTGCGCTGCAACTGTGCCCGCAGTTCCGGGCTGATGTGCCGGGACGCCAGCGCCCCGAACCCGGTGCTCACCCCGTACACGGGCTCCGGCTTGGCCGCCAGCGCGTCCACGATCTCCCGCGCCGCGGCGAGCGCCGCGACGGCCTCGCCGGAAAGCTCGATCCGGGCGCCTCCACGCGCCACGGCAAGAACGTCGGACGCGGTGACCCCGGACGTCCCCACCACCACAGTGTGCATATCCATATTCAGGAGCGTACGCATTGAATGCGGCGGTGTCACTACCGGGTGGCCACTTAGACCCTTACAGGTAGGTCACGTCCGACGGCCCCGGAACCGCCGCCGCTCCGCGGGCATCTCCGGCGTCGAGGAGTCCGCGAGCCGCACCACCGGATCGTCGGGACCGTCCCGCCCGGCGACCACCGGTTTGTCGGCGCGCAGGGCCTTCGCGCGGTACTGGGCCGCGTCCGCCAGGCGGAACAGGCGGCGGCCGGAGCGCACCGCGCCGATCGGGTCCTCGGTCGACGCGACGCCGCACGCGACACCCTCGCCCAGCTCCAACTCGGCGGCGCGGCGGCACAGTTCGACCGCCGCGTCGACCACCTCGTCGGCGGGCGGCCCGACCGCGAGCAGACAGAACTCGTCGCCGCCGAGCCGCGCGGCGAGCGCGCCCGGGATCATCGCCCCGCACAGCGACAGCACCGAGCCGAAGCGCTCAAGGAGCCGGTCGCCGACCGCATGCCCCCGGGTGTCGTTGACGCGCTTGAGCCCGTTGAGGTCGCAGACGACGAGGCTGACCACGACCCCGTCGCGCCGGTGCCGCTCGATCGCCTCGTCGAGACGTACGTCGACCGCACGGCGGTTCGCGAGCCCCGTGAGCGCGTCCGTGAACGCCAGCCGCCGCGCCTCCTCCAGCCGCTCGGTCTGCGCGATCCCGGCCGCGACGACGGAGGCCAGGACCGTCGCGAAATCGGCGTCCCCCCGGTCGAACACGGCCGCACCGACCGGCCGCGCCACATACAGCTCGCCCCACGCCCGCCCGTGCAGCACGATCGGGGCGACCACACAGCATCCGCGCCTACGACGCCGTAGCGCCGCCACGCGCTGGTGGCAGTAGCCGGGGCTGCCCGCGGCCGGGCCCTCGGCGGTCTCGACCCAGGCGTTGGGCTCGCCGCCGCCGGCCCACCGCTCGTGCAGGAACTCGGTGATCTCCGGGAACTGGTGCACCGGATAGGTCTCCCCGTCCGGGAACTCCTCCTCGCCCTCGGCGCGCTCGCCCACGTTCACCAGGACCCGCAGCCGCCCCAGCTCCCGCTCCCACACCGACAGCGCGGCGAAACTCCCGTCCAGCGCCCGGCACGCCCCGGCCGCCGCCGCCCGCCAGGACTCCCGCGGGGTGTGCGCCGCCGCCATCCCCTGCGCCAGCTCCACCACGGCCGCCAGCCGCCTGTCCTCACCCATCCCTCCAGGCTAGGGAGGTTTAGGGCATAGCGGGACATTGATGCGGCGAACAGGTGTCACGCACCGACCCCCTAGGGGCGCGGGACTGTATCGATACGGGCGCGACCAGCACTGGCTCACCAACCAACACGGCCGACGCCAACCCCCTAGGGGCGCGGGACTGTATCGATACGCGGCTCCGCCGCGCGGGCGCGACCAGCGCAGGCCCACCGCCCAACACGCCCGAGACCACCCCCCTAGGGGCGCGGGGAACTGCGCGACCAGCCCCCACCGGACCCGCACCCGGCGGACAACCCGAGCCCCCTCACTCCCCAGGCCACTCCGGCGTCCGCTTCTCATTGAACGCCGCGACACCCTCCGCCCGATCCCCCGAGAACGCCACCGCCCGCCACGCCGCGTCCTCGACCTCAAGCCCGGCCCGCAGATCCAGCCCGTGCCCCAGCCGCAACGCCCGCTTCGCCGCCCGCAGCCCGACGGGCGAGTTCGCGGCGATGCGCGCACCCAGCGCCAGCGCCTCCTCGCGGTCCTGGCCCGCGTCCACCAGGGCGTCCACCAGGCCCAGTTCCGCCGCCTCCGCCGCCTCCAACCGCCGTGCGGTGAAGATCAGTTCGGCCGCCCGGGCCGCACCCACCCGGCGCGGCAGCAGCTGCGTACCGCCACCCCCCGGAATCACGCCCACCGACACCTCCGGCAGCCCCACCACAGCCGTACGGTCCGCCACGATCAGGTCGCAGGACAGGGCGAGTTCGAAGCCGCCGCCGAGGGCGAAGCCGTGGACCGCGGCGATCGTCGGCATGGGCAGCTCCAGGACTCCCGTGTACGCCCCGCGCGCGACCGGCCGCTGCCGTACGAGTTCCGCGTCCGTGAGGGAGTTCCGCTCCTTCAGGTCCGCTCCGACGCAGAACGCCCGCTCGTGCGACGACGTCACCACGGTCACGCGTACGTCCCGGTCCGCCGCCAGTGCCGTGCAGGCCTCCGCGATCGAGGCGGCCATCGCCGTGGAGACCGCGTTCATGGCCTTCGGCCGGTCCAGGACCAGTTCCGCGACGTACCCGTGCCGCCGAGCCAGCACGAACTCCCCGAACCGCTCCTCGCCCATGACCGCCTCCTGGTTAACGTGGGTTAACAGACCTCGCCCCGATCATCGCACGGGCCCTCCCCGTTCGGGTGACATCCCGCCCAACTCCCGCCGCACCGCCCGTAGAAGCGCATAACGTGCGTCCGCCACACCACAGGGGAGGGATCGTGACGACGACCACGAAGGCGGAGCGGGCCGAGGACACCGCGGCGGAGACCGGGGACATAGCGCCGCCGCTCCCCCGGACTCCCCGCGGCCGGCACCGCCGGCCCCGTCCCCGCAAGGTCCTGCTCGCGGTCGGCGGGCTCGCCGTGGCCGCCGGTGTGCTGAGCCTCGTACGGCTGGCGCCCGAGTCGGGAGTCGGCGGGCTGGGCACGGCGGAGGCGGAACCCCGCCCGGACCCGGGCACCGGCGCCGCGGACGGCACCGACCGGCCCGCCAACGCGGCCGCCACCATCAGCGCCGACCCGGCCGCGATCCCCTCCGCGACCTCGGTGATGGGCGGCGTGACTCCGACTCCCACGACGACCTCCGGGGTCGTACCGACTCCGTACGCGACCGCGACGCCCGACCCCGCGGACCCTACGCCCGTCCCCGGGACGGCGACGGGCGCCACGCCCCCGCCCGCACCTCAGGAACCGGCCCCTCACCCGACCTCGACCACGGCTCCCGCACCCACCCGCACACCCACGCCCACCCCGAGCCGGACCGCCAACTCCCCGGCCCCCGCGCCGAGTCGGCCGAGTCTGTGCGTGCCGATCATCGGGCTCTGCGTGGACGGACTCGCCAACCACTGACCCGCACAGGCGAGTTGGGCCTACGCCGGTGACGGGTGCCGGCGGGTGAGCAGCCAGGGTTCGACAACTCCCAGGCCGCGCACGGGGCGTTGCCACATCGGCTGGAGCGCGAAGCGGTAGGTCGGGGGCTCCTCGCCCTCCTTCTCGGCCTTCGCCGCGGCTTCCGCCGCCTCCGCCTCGGAGGCGGGGGCCTCGCCGCTGCGGATGAGCTCCTCGGCGAACGCGCTGTCGACGAGGACGGCGTCTCGGGGAGCTATCGACGTGAGGCGGGAGGCGAGGTTGACCGTCGTGCCGAAGACGTCGCCCATGCGGGTCGTCACCGTGCCGAAGGCCATGCCGACGCGGAGTTCGGGCATGGTCTCGTCGTTCGCCATGGTCTCGATCAGGAGCAGGGCGATCTCCGCGGCGACTCCGGCGTCGTCCGCGGAGTAGAGGACCTCGTCACCCAGAGTCTTGATGAGCCGGCCGCCGCGCGCGGCCACCAGGTCGGCTGCGGTGGTCTCGAAGGCCTCGACGAGTTCGCCGAGTTCCTCCTCCTCCATGCGACGGGTCAGCCGCGTGAACCCGACGAGGTCGGCGAAGCCCACGGCGAGGCGCCGGTCGACCATCTCCTCGTCGTCACCGGCCTGGACGACCCGGCCGGCCGAGGCGGCGAGCTGGCGCCGCCAGACGTAGACGAGGAACTCCTCCAGCTCGGGCAGCAGCAGTTCGATGATCGGGTACGTCACCTCGGTGCGGGACATGCCCGGCTCCGGCGGCTCGGTCAGGCCCTCCAGGAACGAGTCCATCTGCCAGCCGGCCAGCCGCGCGGTGGTCTGCCCGGTGGAGCGGGCCACCTGCACCGCCATCGCCTCGCTCAGCAGCCCCGCCTCGACGAGACCGGCGAGGCGCCGCAGCGCGAGGACGTCCGCCTCCGTGAACGCCTTGGCCTGGCCGACGTCGGCGAAGCCCATGGCCCGCCAGAAGCGCGTGGCCAGCTCCATGGAGACGCCGGCGGTGCGGGCCGCCTGGAAGGGCGTGTAGCGGCGCTCCGCGCCGAGGATGAGTCCTTCGAGACGCAGCGCGAGCGGGTCCTCGCCGGGTTCGGCGGCATCGGGGGCCACCCGGCCGTCCGCGTCCGCGCCGGAGCCCGTGTCGTCGACGGTCACGCCTGCTGCCCTTCCGATCTGCCACGGTCAGGTATCGACCGGGCCCAATGCTACGGCAGGTGTGGGCCAGCTCACTCCGTGAGTCACACGGACAGAGCCGCCACAAGGGCGGTCGGGGTCACGCGGGGCGCAGGTGGACGATGTCGCCCGCCCCCACGGGCTCCTGCACGCCGTCCTCCGTGGCCAGGACGAGCCGCCCGTCGCCGTCGATCGCGACGGCCTCCCCGGTGAGGGACCGGTCCCCGGGCAGTTCGGCCCGGACGACCCGGCCGAGCGTCGAGCAGCCGGCCGCGTAGGTCTCCTGGAGGCCGCTGGCGGCCGGGTCGCCGCCCGCCGCGCGCCACTTGTCGTACCAGTGCTCCAGGGACCGCAGAACCGCCCGCAGGAGGGGATCGCGGTCCGTGGTGACGGCCCCGGCGAGGGCCAGGGAGGCCGCCTGGGGCACGGGCAGCTCGTCCTCGCGCAGGGTGACGTTGATGCCGACGCCGACGATCACGGCGTCGTCCCCCGCGCGCTCGGCGAGGATGCCGCCGGCCTTGCGTTCCTCGCCGCCGACAGTCACCAGGAGGTCGTTGGGCCACTTGAGTGCCGTGTCCACGCCGGCGGACCGGGACAGGCCCGTCGCGACGGCGACGCCGGTGAGCAGCGGGAGCCAGCCCCAGCGGGCCACCGGGACGTCGGCCGGCTTCAGGAGGACGGAGAAGAAGAGCCCGGAGCGGGCCGGCGCCGTCCACTGCCGGTCGAGCCGTCCGCGCCCGGCGGTCTGCTCCTCGGCGACGAGCACCGCACCTTCTTCGGCGTTCCCCGCGAGTGCCAGGGCCATGAGGTCGGCGTTGGTGGATCCGGTGCGCTGCACGACCTCGATGTCGCAGTAGAGGCCCCCGTGGCCGCCGTCCCGCACCAGGCCCTTGCGCAGCGCAGCGCCGTTGAGCGGTGGACGGTCCAGGTCGGACCACCGGTTGCTGTTCGCGTCTGATGCATCTCGCGGCGTCATGCCAGCCACCCTAGGGGTGTGTCGTGCAAGCCACCCGAGGTGTGTTGTACGCCGCACTGCCGATCGCCAGGGCCGCCACTACTCTACGGATGAGTAACCCGTCCCCCTTTTGAGCAGGCAGGGAGCCGCAATCCCGATGTCCGAGCCGGAAGCGCCTCAAGAGATCGACATTCACACGACCGCCGGGAAGATCGCGGATCTTCAGCGCCGTATCCAGGAAGCGACGCACGCCGGCTCGGAACGTGCGGTCGAAAAGCAGCACGCCAAGGGCAAGTTGACGGCCCGTGAGCGGATCGAACTGCTCCTCGACGAGGGGTCCTTCGTCGAGTTCGACGAGCTCACCCGGCACCGCTCCACGGACTTCGGCCTGGAGAAGAACCGCCCCTACGGCGACGGAGTCGTCTCCGGCTACGGCACGGTCGACGGCCGCCCCATCGCCGTGTTCTCCCAGGACTTCACGGTCTTCGGCGGCGCCCTGGGCGAGGTCTACGGCCAGAAGATCGTCAAGGTGATGGACTTCGCGCTGAAGACCGGCTGTCCGGTCATCGGCATCAACGACTCCGGCGGCGCCCGCATCCAGGAGGGCGTGGCCTCCCTCGGCGCGTACGGCGAGATCTTCCGCCGCAACACGCACGCGAGCGGCGTGATCCCGCAGATCAGCCTGGTCGTGGGCCCGTGCGCGGGCGGAGCGGTGTACTCCCCCGCGATCACCGACTTCACGGTGATGGTCGACCAGACCTCGCACATGTTCATCACCGGCCCGGACGTCATCAAGACGGTCACGGGCGAGGACGTCGGCTTCGAGGAGCTGGGCGGCGCGCGCACCCACAACTCGGTCTCGGGCGTGGCCCATCACATGGCGGGCGACGAGAAGGACGCGATCGAGTACGTCAAGCAGCTCCTGTCCTACCTCCCGTCCAACAACCTCAGCGAACCCCCGGCGTTCCCCGAGGAGGCGGACCTCACCGTCACGGACGAGGACCGCGAGCTGGACACCCTGGTCCCGGACAGCGCGAACCAGCCGTACGACATGCACACGGTGATCGAACACGTCCTGGACGACGCCGAGTTCTTCGAGACACAGCCGCTGTTCGCGCCGAACATCCTCACCGGCTTCGGCCGGGTCGAGGGCCGCCCGGTGGGCATCGTGGCCAACCAGCCCATGCAGTTCGCGGGCTGCCTCGACATCGACGCGTCCGAGAAGGCGGCCCGCTTCGTCCGCACCTGCGACGCGTTCAACGTCCCGGTCATCACCTTCGTGGACGTCCCCGGCTTCCTCCCGGGCGTCGACCAGGAGCACTACGGCATCATCCGCAGGGGCGCGAAGCTGATCTACGCGTACGCGGAAGCGACAGTCCCGTTGATCACGGTGATCACCCGCAAGGCCTTCGGCGGCGCCTACGACGTCATGGGCTCCAAGCACCTCGGCGCCGACCTCAACCTCGCCTGGCCGACCGCCCAGATCGCCGTCATGGGCGCCCAGGGCGCGGTCAACATCCTGCACCGCCGCACGATCGCCGAGGCGGAGGCCGCCGGCGACCTCGACGCGACCCGGGCCCGCCTCATCCAGGAGTACGAGGACGCCCTCCTCAACCCCTACATCGCGGCCGAACGCGGCTACATCGACGCGGTGATCCTCCCCTCCGACACCCGCCGCCACGTCGTACGGGGCCTGCGCCAACTCCGCACCAAGCGCGAGTCCTTGCCCCCGAAGAAGCACGGCAACATCCCCCTGTAGAGGAGCGCCCACCATGAACATCAAAGTAGTACGGGGCAACCCGACCCCGGAGGAGCTGGCCGCCGCATTGGCGGTGGTAAGGGCGCGCGCGGCCGCGGCGACCTCCACACCACCGGGCACCCCGAGGCAGCGCGACGCGTGGTCCGACCCGTCGCGCATTGCGAGCGCGAGGCTCCCCCACCCGGGTCCCAGCGCATGGACCCGCACTTTCTGGCCGGGCTAGGGATCAGCCACAACGGACCCGCAGCTACAAACGGCGCGACACGGCTTCGGCCATCACCACGTACCCCTGATCGTTGGGGTGCAGATGATCCCCGAAGTCGTAGGCAGGGTGCAGCCGATCCGAGTCATCCGGGTCGGCCATCACCCGATTCAGATCAACAACCCGATCGAACTCCCCCGAGCAACGAACCCACTCGTTGACCTCATGACTGACCTTCGCCGCCCGCTCCCCCCAGTGATCGGACCCCCCGAACGGCAACAAGGTCGCCCCGATCACGGTGAGTTCAGAAGCCTGCCGTATCAACTCCCGGTACCCGGCGATGACTTCCCTCGCGGAAACCACCGGCGCCGGCTTGTACGTGGGCTGCGCATCCGTCTCGCTGAACCCGATGTCGTTCAGCCCCAGCAACACGACGACCGTGTCCACCCCGGCCAGTCGCACCACGTCACGCCCGAACCTGCGCACACCCCGCTCCCCGTACCACGCGGAGTCGTTGAGCAGCAGATTCCCCCCGATCCCCGCGTTCAGCACGGGCCGCCCCGTCCGCGAGGCCAACGCGTCCGACCACCGCCGATCGGCCCCGGCCGTAGACCCGAACCCGTCGGTGATGGAGTCCCCGAAAAGAACAATCCCGTCCCCTCGCCCGGAGTCGGTCTCGACGGCGGACAGGAAGTACCAGGACTCGCTCGACTCCGTGAACCCGTCCCCGCCACCCAACAGGCACCCCGCACCCCGGTAACTGGTCGCGAACGCCTGCGCATGAAAGGTCGCCGGCCCGGTGGCCGTATCGAAGTACAGCGTGACAGCCACCGACTCCCCCGCCACTACGGCGAGTTGGACCACGTCACTCACCAACTCCCCCCGCGCGGACATCTCCCCCTCCGCCGCACCCCCGAAGGTCAGGCGCACCGCAGACCCTCCGGCGGCCACAGCGCCCGCCGCGACCCGCACCGGAGAGTTCCCATACGCGTTGGAGAACCGCACGCGCACCCTCTCCCCGCCCGCCGTCAGCCGCACGACCTGCCGCAGCGACTGACGCCAGAAGCCCTCCCGGGACCAGTTCGGCGTGAAGCCCTCGCTCGGGAGCTGGGGTGACGCGGTCCAGGCAGTAGTGAACATGGCACACCTCTCCAAAAGGAACCACAGTCCCATTACTCTAACGGAACCGTAGACCCCTTTGGAAGAGTTGAGTATCCGTACTCAGGCGCCCTCCCCGGTCTGGCCGCACGCTGGAGACATGCTGTGGTCCGACCCCGACAACGAGCCTCCCGAGGAACTGCGGGAGACGCAGGTCATGTTGCGGCGGCTCGGAATCCTCATGGCACTCGCGATGGTGCTGGCGATGATCGTGCTCGGGCTGGCCGGCTGAGGCGAGCGCGGCGCACCCGCGCCGATACGCTGAACGCATGACAGATCAGCCGCGCCGCCGACTCGTGCTCGCCTCCCAGTCCCCCGCCCGGCTGGGCCTGCTGCGCCAGGCCGGACTGGACCCCGAGGTGATCGTCAGCGGGGTCGACGAGGACGCCGTCAACGCCCCCACCCCGGCCGAACTAGCCCTCGCCCTCGCCGAGGCCAAGGCCTCCGTCGTCGCCGCGAAGCCCGAGGTCAAGGGCGCGCTGGTGATCGGCTGCGACTCCGTGCTCGACCTGGACGGCGAGGCCCTCGGCAAGCCCGCCGACGCCGAGGAGGCCACCGCTCGCTGGAAGTCGATGCGCGGCCGGGCGGGGACGCTCCAGACCGGCCATTGCGTCTACGACACGACGAGCGGCCGGTACGTCTCGGCCACCGCGTCCACCGTCGTCCGCTTCGGCGAGCCGACCGACGCCGAGGTCGCCGCGTACGTCGCCTCGGGCGAACCCCTTTACGTCGCCGGGGCGTTCACCCTCGACGGCCGCTCGGCGCCGTTCATCGAGGGCATCGACGGCGACCACGGCAACGTGATCGGCATCAGCCTGCCGCTCGTTCGCCGCCTGCTGGCCGAACTGGGCGTCGGCATCACGGAGTTGTGGACCCCGCGGGAGGACTGACCAAAAGGTACCGATCAAGAGGTATCGCGAGGTACCGATCAGAAGGTGCAGATCAGGAGGTACTGGGGGCCGTCGGCGGGACGGCCGGCGCCGGGTCCTTGGCGGGCGGCTCGGGGCTCGCCCCTGACGGCCCCTCACGGCGGTCGTACGTCATCAGGAGCAGGACGACGAGGCCGAGCACCACCACCATGGACACGAACGCTCCCGGGCCCACCAGGCCCCACGCGAACGCGCCCAGCAGCGCGTGCACCACGGCCACACTGATCAGCAGGATGCGGCCGAAGCCGGCCGGGGCCCGGTCGCGCAGGGCGACGAGCAGGGCGACCACTCCGCACAGGGCGAAGTAGAGGCCGAAGACTATTCCGCCGGCCTTCGAGGAGATGGACATCGCGTCCGGGTCGAGGCCGGCCAGGGACATGTCCTGGCGGTCGACGACGATCCCCAGGAACCAGTTCAGCGCGGCCACTCCGAGCGCCTCCACGAAGAGGACGAGCGCCAAGATCCATGCCACCGGCCTGCGCACCACCGGGCCCACCCACTTCCGCCGTTACCCCAAGTACGTTCAAGACAACCCGAACGCTACTAACGGGTAAACCCCGGGACAAGGGTTGTGATGGGGGCAAAGAATCGTTGGGCCATTCGTAGGGACTCCACAAAGAAACGGCGTGGCACGCGGCACGCTCTCACAGAGACCTTGCCCACACCGGAGAGCTAGGGTTTCCACGAGGAGTCCTGCGTACCGAGGTGCGACAAGGGATTTCGCGGGTCGAGCGAGCCTCGAATCACGCTCCGTGTGGGCAAGCTCACCATTGGGGACGGGTCGATGCGCCGTGTCGGCAGTCCCTAAACTCGGCTTGTTTCAAGGAGGGAGCCTCAATCGTGCGCAAGGTGCTCATCGCCAATCGTGGCGAAATCGCTGTCCGCGTGGCCCGGGCCTGCCGGGACGCCGGGATCGCGAGCGTGGCCGTATACGCCGACCCGGACCGGGACGCTCTGCATGTCCGCGCCGCGGATGAGGCGTTCGCCCTGGGCGGTGACACACCGGCGAGCAGCTATCTGGACATGGACAAGGTCCTCAACGCGGCCCGCGAGTCCGGTGCCGACGCCATCCACCCCGGCTACGGATTCCTGTCGGAGAACGCCGAGTTCGCCCAGGCGGTGCTCGACGCGGACCTGATCTGGATCGGCCCGCCGCCGCAGGCGATCCGGGACCTCGGTGACAAGGTCGCCGCCCGGCACATCGCCCAGCGCGCCGGTGCCCCGCTGGTGGCCGGCACGCCGGACCCGGTGTCGGGCTCGGACGAGGTCGTCGCGTTCGCCGAGCAGCACGGGCTGCCCATCGCGATCAAGGCCGCCTTCGGTGGCGGCGGTCGCGGTCTGAAGGTGGCCCGCACGCTCGAAGAGGTTCCCGAGCTGTACGACTCCGCGGTGCGCGAGGCGGTCGCCGCCTTCGGTCGCGGCGAGTGCTTCGTCGAGCGCTACCTGGACAAGCCGCGGCACGTGGAGACCCAGTGCCTGGCCGACTCCCACGGCAACGTGGTCGTCGTGTCGACGCGTGACTGCTCCCTCCAGCGCCGCCACCAGAAGCTCGTCGAGGAGGCGCCCGCGCCGTTCCTGTCGGACGAGCAGGTCGCCGAGCTGTACTCCTCCTCGAAGGCGATCCTCAAGGAGGCCGGCTACGTCGGCGCCGGGACCGTCGAGTTCCTCGTCGGCCAGGACGGCACGATCTCCTTCCTTGAGGTCAACACCCGCCTCCAGGTGGAGCACCCGGTCACCGAGGAGGTCGCCGGCATCGACCTCGTCCGCGAGATGTTCCGCGTCGCCGACGGCGAGGAACTCGGCTACGGCGACCCCGAACTGCGCGGCCACTCCTTCGAGTTCCGCATCAACGGCGAGGACCCGGGCCGCGGCTTCCTGCCCGCGCCCGGCACCGTCACCACGTTCGCCCCGCCGTCCGGCCCGGGTGTGCGCCTGGACGCCGGTGTCGAGTCGGGCTCGGTCATCGGCCCGGCGTGGGACTCGCTCCTCGCCAAGCTGATCGTCACCGGCGCGACCCGCGAGCAGGCGCTCCAGCGTGCCGCGCGTGCGCTGGAGGAGTTCCAGGTCGAGGGCATGGCCACGGCCATCCCGTTCCACCGCGCGGTCGTCACCGACCCGGCGTTCGCTCCCGAACTCACCGGCTCCGCCGACCCGTTCACGGTCCACACCCGTTGGATCGAGACCGAGTTCGTCAACGAGATCAAGCCCTTCGCGGCCCCCACGGACGCCGAGGCGGACGAGGACGCGGACCGCGAGACGATCGTCGTCGAGGTCGGCGGCAAGCGCCTGGAGGTCTCCCTCCCGGTCTCGCTCGGCATGTCCCTGGCCCGCACCGGCCTCGCGGCGGGCGCCAAGCCCAAGCGCCGCGCGGCCAAGAAGTCCGGCCCGGTCGCCTCCGGCGACACCCTCGCCTCCCCGATGCAGGGCACGATCGTCAAGGTCGCGGTCGAGGAGGGCCAGGAGGTCAAGGAGGGCGACCTCATCGTCGTACTCGAGGCGATGAAGATGGAACAGCCCCTGAACGCGCACAAGTCCGGCACCATCAAGGGACTCGGCGCGGAGGTCGGTGCGTCCATCACCTCCGGCGCGGCGATCTGCGAGATCAAGGACTGACCCGGCAGTACGTCCAGAGGTGCCCGGCCGACAGGAACAGCCTGTCCGCCGGGCACCTCTGTAATGTGACGGCACAGCGCCTAGGAGGGCAGGTGGGACCCATGGCCGACACAGCCAGGCCGCCGGCGGGGCTGCGTGCCGACGCCCGCCGCAACTACGAGCGGCTGCTCGTCGAGGCCCGCGTGTCCTTCGCCGCGCACGGCACGGACGCGTCTCTGGAGGACGTGGCCCGGCGCGCGGGCGTCGGCATCGGCACGCTGTATCGCCACTTCCCGAACCGGCAGTCCCTGATGAGCGCGGTCTTCGAGGACGCGGTGGGTGAACTCCTCGCGCGATCCCGGGAGTTGCTCTCCGCGCCACAGCCGTGTGCGGCGCTGGTGACCTGGTTGCGGGAGATGGTGACCCACGCGAGTGAGTACCGGGGGCTTTCCCGGGCGCTGATGGCGGTCGCCCATGACGGGACGTCCGCGCTGGCCCGGTGCAGCGACCCGATCCGTGAGGCGGGGGGTGCGTTGCTCTGCCGAGCGCAGGACGCCGGTGACGTGCGCGGTGACGTCGAGATCGGCGACCTGCTTCAGCTGACCCACGCGATCGCTCTCGCGGCTGAGGGCAATCCTGGTGACCCTGAACTGGCGGACAGGTTGCTGACGTTGACGTTGCGAGGGTTGAAGCCGTAGCGCGGTGGGTTGTCTGTCGGCTGCGGCTCCGTCGTGGCTGGTCGCGCAGTTCCCCGCGCCCCTAAAGACATGGGCCGCCCCGCGTTTTTAAGGGGCGCGGGGAACTGCGCGACCAGCCCCCACCGGCCGGCAGCCGAAGACCGCGCCCGCCAGCGATGCGATCAACGCCTGCGCAAATCCGCCACCCTGGCCGCACGCTCCCGCTCGGGAGACTCCCCGCCGAGCACACCCGCTGCCCTCAACCCCGGTCCCCCACCCGGCACTTGACCCCGTCGCGGCGCCGGGAGGGGTACGTCCCGGCGGCGTTGTTCCCGCGTCGGGGTCTGTTCACCCCCCTGGCTTCCGGAACCGCCGGCCACGGCGATCTGCACCCCCTGGTCGGCGAGCGCCTGCAACTCCGTTGCCGCGCGGTCGTCGTGGCCCGGGGGCTCGTCGGTGACGAGGCGGGTGATGACGTCCGTGGGCACGGTCTGGAACATGGTGTCCGTGCCGAGCTTGGTGTGGTCGGCCAGGACGACGACCTCGGCGGCCGCCTGGACGAGGGCCCGGTCGACGGACGCCGACAGCATGTTGGACGTGGAGAGGCCTCGCTCGGCGGTGAGCCCGCTCCCGGAGAGGAAGGCCCGGGAGACGCGCAGGCCCTGGAGGGACTGCTCGGCCCCGCTGCCCACCAGCGCGTAGTTGGAACCGCGCAGGGTGCCGCCGGTCATGACGACCTCCACGCGGTTGGCGTGGGCCAACGCCTGGGCCACCAACAGGGAGTTGGTGACTACGGTCAGACCGGGTACCCGGGCGAGCCGGCGGGCCAGCTCCTGGGTGGTGGTACCCGCCCCCACCACGATGGCCTCGCCCTCTTCGACGAAGCTGGCGGCGAGATCGGCGATGGCCGTCTTCTCGGCGGTCGCGAGATGCGATTTCTGCGGAAAGCCGGATTCTCGCGTGAACCCGCCCGGCAATACCGCACCGCCGTGCCGGCGGTCGAGGAGTCCTTCTGCCTCCAGTGCGCGCACGTCCCGCCGTACGGTCACTTCGGAGGTCTGGACGACGCGGGCGAGCTCACGGAGCGATACGGCCCCATTCGCTCGCACCATTTCGAGGATCAATTGGCGACGTTCTGCAGCGAACACGAAACTGACAGTAACCCCAACGACCGTCTGCTTTCAGGTGTTTGCGCCGAATAACGGAAGTTGTTCGTACAGCAGGACGCGAAGTGGTATAGGGCCTAGTCTCGCCGCCTATGCCGCCCGAATGGTCGACAACTCCCCGTGACCAGCGGGGAGTCCACTTCGGCTCAGACCTCGCCCGTCGCCTTCCGCGTGTGCAGCTGCCGGGCGACCTCGGCGATCGAGCCCGAAAGAGACGGGTAGACGGTGAAGGCGTTCGCGATCTGTTCGACCGTCAGGTTGTTGTCGACGGCGATCGAGATGGGGTGGATCAGTTCTGAGGCGCGCGGCGCCACGACCACACCGCCGACGATGATGCCGGTGCCGGGGCGGCAGAAGATCTTGACGAAGCCGTCCCGGATGCCCTGCATCTTCGCGCGCGGGTTGCGCAGCAGCGGGAGCTTGACCACCCGGGCGTCGATCTTGCCGCCGTCCACATCGGCCTGGCTGTAGCCGACCGTCGCGATCTCGGGGTCGGTGAAGACGTTCGACGAGACGGTCTTCAGGTTGAGGGGGGCCACCGCGTCGCCCAGGAAGTGGTACATGGCGATACGTCCCTGCATCGCGGCCACCGAGGCGAGCGCGAAGATCCCGGTCACGTCACCGGCGGCGTACACGCCCGGAGCGGTCGTACGCGAGACCTTGTCGGTCCAGATGTGGCCCGAGTCGCGCAGCCTGACGCCCGCCTCCTCCAGGCCCATGCCCGCGGAGTTCGGGATGGCGCCGACCGCCATGAGGCAGTGCGAGCCGGTGATGACGCGGCCGTCGGCGAGGACGACCTCGACCTTGTCGCCGACGCGCTTGGCGGACTGGGCGCGGGAGCGGGCCATGACGTTCATGCCGCGGCGCCGGAAGACGTCCTCCAGGACGGCGGCGGCGTCCGGGTCCTCGCCGGGGAGGACGCGGTCGCGGGAGGAGACGAGGGTGACCTTGGAGCCGAGTGCCTGGTAGGCACCGGCGAACTCGGCGCCGGTGACGCCGGAGCCGACCACGATCAGCTCTTCGGGGAGTTCGGTCAGGTCGTAGACCTGGGTCCAGTTGAGGATGCGCTCGCCGTCCGGGCGGGCGTCGTCCAGCTCGCGGGGGTGACCGCCGGTCGCGATGAGGACGGCGTCCGCGACGAGCGTCTCCTCGGTGCCGTCGGCGGCCTTCACGATGACCTTGCGGGAACCGTCGATCGCCTGCATGCCGTCGAGCCGGCCCCGGCCGCGCATGACACGGGCGCCGGCCCGGGTCACGGACGCGGTGATGTCGTGCGACTGGGCCAGCGCGAGGCGCTTCACACGCCGGTTGACCTTGCCGAGGTCCACGCCGACGACCCGGGCCGCCTGCTCCAGGGGTGGGGTGTCGTCGGCGACGATGATGCCGAGTTCCTCGTACGACGAGTCGAAGGTGGTCATCACCTCGGCCGTCGCGATAAGGGTCTTCGACGGGACGCAGTCGGTCAGCACCGACGCCCCGCCCAGACCGTCGCAGTCGACGACGGTCACCTCCGCGCCGAGCTGCGCTGCCACCAGCGCCGCTTCATAGCCGCCGGGTCCGCCACCGATGATCACGATCCGAGTCACGTACCCCATTGTCCCGCACGCTTCAAGGTGCTTCCGCCCGGGGGCGAGGGCCCTGCCGGGCGGAGGGGGGCGGTGGGAGGCGGGCCGGAGTCGTCGGTACAGGTGAGGGAGGCGCGGGGTGGGCGGCCGGGTGTGAGCGAAGTCAAGAACCCGGGGGCGGGGGCGGGCGACTGTGGGGTGGGGCTGAGCGGCCGTCGGCCGTTGCGGCGACGGGGCGCGGGGTGCGGTGGCGGACGCGGGCACGAAGGACGGCGGTGGGCACACGGGCCCCTGCGGGTGCGGCTTCACACCCCGGCCCTCCCAGTACCCCGGTGTCGTGGGGTACCCCCGGTTACGGGAGTGGCGGGTGGTTCCGCTGCCGTACTCTCGAAGCATGTCGCTCTACGCCGCGTACGCCGGCAATCTCGACGCGCGGCTGATGACCCGCCGCGCCCCGCACTCGCCGTTGCGCGCCACGGGCTGGCTGAACGGGTGGCGGCTGACCTTCGGCGGCGAGCACATGGGCTGGGAGGGCGCGCTCGCGACGATCGTGGAGGCCCCGCGCTCCCAGGTCTTCGTCGCGCTGTACGAGATCGCGCCGCCCGACGAGGACTCCATGGACCGGTGGGAGGGCGTCGGCCTCGACGTCTACCGCCGCATGCGGGTCCGGGTGCACACCCTGGAGGGCGAGGAACCCGCCTGGGTGTACGTGCTCAACGGCTACGAGGGGGGACTCCCGTCGGCGCGGTATCTCGGCGAACTGGCCGACGCCGCCGAGTCCGCGGGCGCACCCCACGACTACGTGATGGAACTGCGCAAGCGTCCCTGCTGAGGAGACCCCGCGATTCCGCTGAGGGTTTCCCACACATAACGCCCGTCACAGGTCTCGTTGGAAACGACAAGACAACGATCGCCATCCCGTGCGCTCTGTCATCTACGCGCGTAGGCCCAGACCGGCTACGCTCATCCGCGTGAACGCATCTCTTCTTCCGGACGACATCCAGGGCGACCCCCATGCCGCCGCTGACGCCGCCGCCACGCGCCTGCGCGAACTGACGGGCGCCGAGACCCACGACGTCGCCCTTGTGATGGGCTCCGGCTGGGGACCGGCCGTCGACGCGCTCGGCGTTTCCGAGGCCGACTTCCCCGTCACCGAGCTGCCCGGTTTCCCGCCGCCGGCCGTCGAGGGACACGGGGGCAGGGTCCGCTCGTACAAGATCGGTGACAAGCGCGCGCTGGTCTTCCTCGGCCGTACCCACTACTACGAGGGCCGCGGTGTCGCCGCCGTCGCGCACGGCGTCCGTACCGCCGTCGCCGCCGGCTGCAAGACCATCGTCCTCACCAACGGCTGCGGTGGCCTGCGCGAAGGCATGCGTCCCGGCCAGCCGGTCCTGATCAGCGACCACATCAACCTCACGGCCACGTCCCCGATCGTCGGCGCCAACTTCGTCGACCTGACGGACCTGTACTCACCTCGGCTGCGCGCCCTGTGCAAGGAGATCGACCCGGCTCTGGAGGAGGGCGTCTACGCCCAGTTCCCCGGGCCGCACTACGAGACTCCGGCCGAGATCCGCATGGCCCGGGTGATCGGGGCCGACCTGGTGGGCATGTCGACCGTGCTGGAGGCCATCGCCGCGCGCGAGGCCGGTGCGGAGGTGCTGGGCATCTCCCTGGTGACGAACCTCGCCGCGGGTATGACGGGCGAGCCCCTGAACCACGAGGAAGTTCTTCAGGCGGGCCGGGATTCCGCTTCGCAGATGGGGTCGCTGTTGGCCCAGGTGCTCGGCAGGCTGTAGGCACCGTCCCCCAGGGGGCTCCCGCCCCCTGGAACCCCCGGATGTCTCCCACCCACCCGTCTCGGTCGGTCGAGAAGCTGACGTACAACACACCACGAGAGGTTGACCCGACGTGCACGACGACGAACTCATCGCGCGGGCGAGGACCTGGCTCGCCGAGGACCCCGACGCGGAGACGCGCGACGAGCTCGCCAAGCTCATCGACGCCGGGGACGTCACGGAGCTCGCGGAGCGCTTCCGCGGCACCCTCCAGTTCGGCACCGCCGGCCTCCGTGGCGAACTCGGCGCCGGACCCATGCGGATGAACCGCGCGGTCGTCATCCGCGCCGCCGCCGGACTCGCCGCGTACCTGAAGAGGAACGGCCGCACCGACGGAACCGGAACCGTCGTCATCGGCTACGACGCCCGCCACAAGTCCGCCGACTTCGCGCGCGACACCGCCGCCGTGATGGTCGGCGCGGGGCTGCGGGCGGCCGTACTGCCCCGCCCCCTCCCCACCCCCGTACTCGCCTTCGCCATACGGCACTTGGGCGCGATCGCCGGTGTCGAGGTCACCGCCAGCCACAACCCGCCCCGGGACAACGGCTACAAGGTCTACCTCGGCGACGGCTCCCAGATCGTGCCCCCGGCCGACGCGGAGATCGCCGCCGAGATCGAGGCCATCGGCTCCCTGCACGACGTGCCCCGCCCGGATGCCGGCTGGGAGATCCTCGACGACGCCGTCCTGGACGCCTATCTCGCCCGCACGGACGCCGTGCTCGCCCCGGACTCCCCCCGTACCGCCCGCACCGTCTACACGGCGATGCACGGCGTCGGCAAGGACGTACTGCTGGCCGCGTTCGCGCGGGCCGGGTTCCCGGAGCCCGTGCTCGTCGCCGAACAGGCCGAGCCCGACCCGGACTTCCCGACCGTCGCGTTCCCCAACCCGGAGGAGCCCGGCGCGATGGACCTCGCCTTCGCGCAGGCCCGCGCGAGCGACCCGGACCTGATCATCGCCAACGACCCCGACGCAGACCGCTGCGCCGCCGCTGTCAAGGACCGTACCCAGGGCGGCAGTTGGCGCATGCTCCGCGGCGACGAGGTCGGCTCCCTGCTCGCCGCACACCTCGTGCGACGCGGCGCCCGGGGCACCTTCGCCGAGTCGATCGTCTCCTCGTCCCTCCTGGGCCGTATCGCCGAGAAGGCGGGCCTCCCCTACGAGGAGACCCTCACCGGCTTCAAGTGGATCGCCCGGGTGGAGGGCCTTCGCTACGGCTACGAGGAAGCCCTCGGCTACTGCGTGGACCCGGACGGCGTGCGCGACAAGGACGGCATCACGGCCGCCCTCCTCATCACCGAACTGGCTTCGGAGTTGAAGGCCGAGGGACGTGATCTGCTCGACCTCCTCGACGATCTCGCCCTGGAGCACGGTCTGCACGCCACCGACCAACTCTCCGTCCGCGTCGAGGACTTGACCGTCATCGCGGACGCCATGCGGCGGTTGCGCGAGCAGCCCCCGACGGCGCTCGCGGGGCTGGCCGTCACCAAGGCCGAGGACCTGACCGAGGGCACGGACAAGCTGCCGCCCACGGACGGCCTGCGCTACACGCTCGACGGCGCCCGGGTCATCGTCCGGCCCAGCGGCACCGAGCCCAAACTGAAGTGCTACCTGGAGGTCGTGGTCCCCGTCGCCGCGCACGCCGATCTCCCGGCGGCCCGCGCGCAGGCCACCGAGACCCTCGCGACGATCAAGCGCGACCTGTCGGCGGCGGCCGGTATCTGAGCGACGTTCTGTGGGGTGCCCGCGTCCGTCCGGGGCACCCCGTGCTCGTCCCGCGCCGAGGTCAGGACAGCGTCAGGACAGCCGGCGCGTGACGAGCAACGCGGTCCAGGCCAGCGCGAGAAGCACGCCGAACGGCCACAACTGGCGTCCCCGCTCGCCCACTTCGCTCTCCCCCGTGGGACGCAGCGCGGTATCGGCGATCATCGCGGAGAGTTCGGCGGCCAACGCGTCGTAGGGATGGATCAGTCCGCGCCTGCGTTGCAGCCAGGGCCAGCGGGGTGCCGATATGTCCCAGTGGTCGCCGTCGCGCACCCGCAGTTGCAGCTCGAACGCCGCGCGGCGGGCCGAGCGGAGGTCGTCCCAGGGGACGTGGCGCGGCCGGCGCAGACCGTTCAGCCAGATGCCGGTGCGGTCGGCGGTGATGCGCCAGAGCAGTTTCCGGGGGAGGAGGGTGGCGCCCGCGAGACCACCGATGAGCAGCACGGTCCCGTCCCAGATACCTGGGTCGTCCGCGACCCAGAGGATCCAGCCGGCCCACTGCACCACCAGGAAGGTTCCCAGCCAGTCCACCGGCCCCGCCCGCCAGCGCCGTACCGGCACCACGGTGATCCCCGCCCGCACGGTCGCGGCCAGTTCCTCGTCCCGCGCCGCCCGCACCGCCGCCCGCTTCTCCCGGGCGAGCCGTCGCCGCGCGGCGCCCTGCGCCAACGGCCGTACGGGCCCGGTCGACCACTCCGCCACCGGCGGCTCACCGGGCTCCTCCGCCGCGCCGACCAGCAGGATCTCGGCGCCGTCGCAGGGTGCGCCGTACAGGACGGCCTCGCGCAGGGGAGCGGGACCGGCGGCCGCGTGCGCGTCGAGGAGTTCCTCCAGTTCTTCCCGCGCCGCCTCGTCGTCCTCGTCGTCCTCCTCCCCCTTGTCGTCGTCCGATGCCCTTGTCGCGACCGTGAACAGGGGGCGCAGTGCCTCGGTGTCGTCCCTCGCGTAGATCACGGCGTCCTCGTGGTCGTCCTTGCCGACGAGGACGCGCAGCATGGGCGCGGGGGCCTTGCGCAGCTCGGTCGCCCGTCGTCGGCCGAGGGCTCCGGAGAGGAGCAGGGTGAGTGCCAGCCCGACGACGAACAAGCCCTCCGCGACCGCCAGTTGGCGGTGACCCGCCCCGTGCCACAGGCCCGAGGTGGCGAGCAGGACGACACCCGGGATGCCCACACCGGCCCCGAACTTGAGGAAGAGCCCGCCCCGCCGCACCGGGCTGTCCGCGTCCGGCGGCACGGCCGTGACCCCCTCGGCCGCGGCCAGGGCGTTCCGCCGCTGGCGGGCACGCGCGCGTGCCCGTAGTTCGGTGGCCGTCACGGAGGCCAGGACCAGCAGGGCGGCGCACACCGGGACCGGCCAGGGCAACCCGGTCCCCCGTACCGCCACCAGCACGATCAGTACGGGGGCGGAGAACCGTACGACCTCGGGGCGCCACAGCCACCAGACGACCTGGAGCGGCAGCAGCGCGACCAGGTCCGGGGGCAGATCCGTCGTCGCCAGCAGGCCGAAGGCGGCCAACACGGCGCACCAGAGCGCGAGTTCGACGGACCATCGGCGCGGCCGGACCGGCACCCACCACGGCAACGCCGCATCGGTCCACGCGCGCGCGTGCTCCCCGTTCCAGCCCACGCACCCGTCGGGTATCGCGGAGGCGGGGAGCAGCGACGGCTCTCGGACGTTCGTGGTCATGACATCCCAGAGAGAGAAGTGTGAGTGGGGAGAGCGGGCGGCGCCCGTCCCGTCAGCCCGTCGCCAGCAGGATCGCCAGGAGTACGGCACCGGCGACCGCCGGCGCGATCACCTCGTACGCCCAGCGCACGGTGACCTCGCCCTGCGCCGACTCCGCCTGCTCCCCGGCCTCCAGCAGCTCGCGCAGGTCGGACATGATCTGGTCGGACTCCGCGCGCGTGGACCCGCCCGGCGCGATGCCGCCCCGCGTGCCGCCGGCGCCCATGCCGCCGCCGAACGCACCGAGCCCGCCGCCGAGGCCCAGGCCCCCGGACCTGCCGCCGCCGCGCTGCGCACCCGCCGCCTCCGACGCGGCCCGCGCCTCGCGCCGCGCCGCCTTCTTGCGGGCCCGCAGCGAGACCGGCACCGCCCACAGCTGGAACTTGGCCCCCGCCTTCGTGACGGCCTCGTTCGAGTACCCGGACCGCAGCGTGGCGATCTCGCCCCACGGCAGCACGACGAGCCGGAACGGGTTGCGGACGCGCAGTCGGTCCGCGTTGGCGTACACCGCGGGGCGGATCGTGAACGCGACGACCAGCGGCACGGCGAGGATCAGGCCGGCGAGGGCGAGCCACGGGGTGCGGTCGTGGCCGGACGCGAGGGCGTCGATGCCGAGCCAGCCGACGATGGCCAGCAGCAGGACACCGCCGACGATGCCCGCGGGTGAGCGGTAGATCCGGTCTTTGGACTCGATGGGCGGGGTCGTCATGGTGCGAATTCTGCCTCAGGGCTCCGCCTCTTCGCCGTTGGGGCTGTGTGCGTTTGCGACTGCGGGTGCGCTGTGGCTGGTCGCGCCCACGCGGCGGAGCCGCACATAGATACAGCCCCGCGCCCCTTAGGTGGGTCCACTTGCCCGGGGTGTACAGCTGCTACGCGCGTAGATATGCTCGGGTGGTGACCATGCCCACCACTGCACCTGCTGCTGCACACGCACTCGGCGAGGTAACGGCTTCAGACAGCACGCTGCGCCGCTTCCTCCACGGGCTGCCCGGCGTCGACGCGGTCGGCCTGGAGGCGCGCGCCGCCTCGCTCGGGACCCGTTCCATCAAGACCACCGCGAAGGCGTACGCCATCGACCTCGCCATCTCGATGGTCGACCTGACGACGCTGGAAGGCGCGGACACCCCGGGCAAGGTCCGGGCGCTCGGCGCCAAGGCGGTCCGCCCCGACCCGACCGACCGTACGAGCCCCTCGACCGCGGCCGTCTGTGTCTATCCCGACATGGTGGCCACCGCGAAGGAGGCCGTCGCCGGTTCCTCCGTGAAAGTCGCCTCCGTCGCCACCGCCTTCCCGGCCGGCCGTGCCGCGCTCGACGTGAAGCTGGCCGACGTGCGCGACGCGGTCGCCGCGGGCGCCGACGAGATCGACATGGTCATCGACCGCGGGGCGTTCCTCGCGGGCCACTACATGAAGGTGTACGACGAGATCGTCGCCGTGAAGGAGGCCTCGGGCGCCGCCCGCCTGAAGGTCATCTTCGAGACCGGCGAGCTGTCGACGTACGACAACATCCGCCGCGCGAGCTGGCTCGGCATGCTGGCCGGCGCGGACTTCATCAAGACGTCGACGGGCAAGGTCGCCGTCAACGCCACGCCCGCGAACACCCTGTTGATGCTGGAGGCGGTCCGCGATTTCCGCGCGCAGACCGGTGTCCAGGTCGGTGTGAAGCCCGCGGGCGGTATCCGTACCTCCAAGGACGCGATCAAGTTCCTGGTCATCGTCAATGAGACGGCGGGCCAGGACTGGCTGGACAACCACTGGTTCCGCTTCGGCGCGTCCTCGCTCCTGAACGACCTGCTGATGCAGCGTCAGAAGCTGGCCACCGGCCGCTACTCCGGCCCCGACTACGTGACGGTGGACTGATCCCCCATGGCATCCGCATCTTCATCCGCATCCGCTTTTGAGTACGCCCCGGCGCCCGAGTCCCGCGCCGTCGTCGACATCGCGCCCTCCTACGGCCTGTTCATCGACGGCGAGTTCACCGAGGCGGCCGACGGCAAGGTCTTCAAGACCGTGTCCCCCTCCACAGAAGAGGTCCTCTCCGAGATCGCCCAGGCGGGCGAGGCGGACGTCGACCGCGCGGTGAAGGCCGCCCGCAAGGCCTTCGAGAAGTGGTCGGCGCTGCCCGGCTCCGAGCGCGCCAAGTACCTGTTCCGCATCGCCCGGATCATCCAGGAGCGCAGCCGCGAACTGGCCGTCCTGGAGACCCTGGACAACGGCAAGCCCATCAAGGAGACGAGGGACGCGGACCTCCCCCTGGTCGCCGCGCACTTCTTCTACTACGCGGGCTGGGCCGACAAGTTGGACCACGCGGGCTTCGGCGCGAACCCGCGGCCGCTGGGTGTCGCGGGCCAGGTCATCCCCTGGAACTTCCCGCTCCTGATGCTGGCGTGGAAGATCGCCCCGGCACTGGCGACCGGCAACACGGTCGTCCTGAAGCCGGCGGAGACCACACCTCTCTCGGCCCTCTTCTTCGCGGACATCTGCCGCCAGGCGGGCCTCCCCAAGGGTGTCGTCAACATCCTTCCGGGATACGGCGATTCGGGCGCCGCGCTGGTCGCGCACCCGGACGTGAACAAGGTCGCCTTCACCGGTTCCACGGCGGTCGGCAAGGCGATCGCGCGCCAGGTGGCCGGCACGACCAAGAAGGTCACCCTCGAACTCGGCGGCAAGGGCGCGAACATCGTCTTCGACGACGCCCCCATCGACCAGGCGGTGGAGGGGATCGTCACCGGGATCTTCTTCAACCAGGGCCAGGTCTGCTGCGCGGGCAGCCGACTCCTCGTCCAGGAGTCGATCCAGGACGAGTTGATGGACTCGCTGAAGCGCAGGCTCTCCACGCTCCGCCTCGGCGACCCGCTCGACAAGAACACGGACATCGGCGCGATCAACTCCGCCGAGCAGCTCGCGCGGATCACCACACTCGTGGAACAGGGCGAGGCGGAAGGCGCCGAGCGCTGGTCCCCGTCCTGTGAACTCCCGTCCTCCGGCTACTGGTTCGCCCCGACGCTCTTCACGAACGTCACCCAGGCGCACACGATCGCCCGCGACGAGATCTTCGGCCCGGTGCTGTCGGTGCTGACCTTCCGTACGCCCGAGGAGGCGGTCGCGAAGGCCAACAACAGCCAGTACGGCCTCTCCGCCGGCATCTGGACCGAGAAGGGCTCCCGCATCCTCGCGGTCGCGAGCAAGCTGCGCGCGGGTGTCATCTGGTCCAACACGTTCAACAAGTTCGACCCGACCTCGCCGTTCGGCGGCTACAAGGAGTCGGGCTTCGGCCGCGAGGGCGGTCGCCACGGCCTGGAGGCGTACCTCGATGTCTGAACAGAACCGTCTGAGCGTCTTCAAGACCTACAAGCTGTACGTCGGGGGCAAGTTCCCCCGTAGCGAGAGCGGCCGGGTGTACGAGGTGACCGACTCAAAGGGCAAGTGGCTCGCGAACGCACCGCAGTCCTCCCGCAAGGACGCCCGCGACGCGGTCGTAGCGGCGCGCAAGGCGTTCGGCGGCTGGTCCGGCGCGACGGCGTACAACCGGGGCCAGATCCTCTACCGCATCGCCGAGATGCTGGAGGGCCGCAAGGACCAGTTCGCGCGTGAAGTCGCGGACGCGGAGGGCCTGTCGAAGTCGAAGGCGGCCGCCGTGGTCGACGCGGCGATCGACCGCTGGGTCTGGTACGCGGGCTGGACGGACAAGATCGCGCAGGTGGTCGGGGGCGCGAACCCGGTGGCGGGCCCGTACTTCAACCTGTCGTCCCCAGAGCCGACGGGAGTGGTCACCGTCCTGGCACCCCAGGAATCCTCCTTCCTGGGGCTGATCTCGGTCGTCGCCCCGGTGATCGCGACCGGCAACACGGTCGTCGTCATCGCGAGCGAGAACTCCCCGCTCCCCGCACTGTCGTTGGGCGAGGTCCTGGCCACGTCCGACCTGCCGGGCGGTGTCGTCAACGTCCTCTCCGGCAGGACGGCGGAGATCGCGGCGCCCCTGGCCGCACACCAGGACGTCAACGCGATCGACCTGGCCGGCGCGGACGACGTACTGGCGAAGGAACTGGAGATCGCGGCGGCCGACAACCTCAAGCGAGTTCTCCGTCCACAGCCTGTGGATTACGCGGAGACTCCCGGCATCGACCGCCTGACAGCCTTCCTGGAGACGAAGACGGTCTGGCACCCCACGGGTTCACTGGGGGCGGGCGGCTCCTCCTACTGAGCGGGGCCGAAGGCCCACGCTCAGGGGCGCGGGGAACTGCGCGACCAGCCACGACGGACGCGCACCCGGCAACGAGACCGCAGTTCCCCGAACCGCCCCCGCACCAGCTCAGCCCCCCAACAGTCCCGTCACCTGCCCGACCACGGGCATGCTCCCGATCGACTGCGCCTCGGCCACCGGCCCCGTCAACGCCTGCGAGGCCAGCGGCTGGAAGTCGGCGAGCTGGGTCGCGACCCCGTTGTCGAGGGGATCAACACCCGTCCCCGCGAGCGGATTCGGCTTGAGCCCGGCAACCGGCCCGGTGACATACCCGACGGTGCCGGTGAGGGCACCGAGCCCCGCCGCGGGGTCGATCTTGCCCAGGGACGTCGGCCGCGTCCGCATCACGTCGACGGCCGGTGCGGTGTCCGCGGCGGCCGACGCCGCCCCCGCGCCCAGGGCGACTCCGGCGGTCGCGAGGGCGACGAGGGCGCGCTGGGCGGTCGGGTGCTGGGGGGACGTGTGTCGTGCCATTGCTGGTGCCACCTTCTGGTGCGCAGGGTAATCAGGTCAGCACGAAGGGTAGTTGACGTGTGATGCGCGTTCCACTGCCGACCCGCGGGGTCGGCAGGACGTACGGAATACGTCAAACTGGTGTCCCGTGAGCATCCTTTCCCCGTCACCGGCCCGTGTCGTGCTGCTGTGCGGCCCCTCGGGTTCCGGCAAGTCCCTCGTTTCGGCCCGGTCCGGTCTGCCAGTGCTGCGGCTCGACGACTTCTACAAAGAGGGCGACGACCCGACGCTGCCGCAGGTGGCGGGGAGTTCGGACATCGACTGGGACCACCCCGACTCCTGGGACGCGGACGTCGCGGTCGCCGCGATCGTCGAGCTGTGCCGCACGGGTCGTACGGACGTGCCGGTCTACGACATCTCGCTCAGCGCGCGCACGGGCACGGAGGCGGTCGACGTGGGCCGGACCCCGTTGTTCATAGCGGAGGGAATCTTCGCCGCCGAGGTCATCACCCGCTGCCGGGAGCTGGGCGTCCTCGCGGACGCGCTGTGCCTGAGCCGGGGTCCGATGCGCACCTTCCGGCGCCGCTTCCTGCGGGATCTCCGGGAGGGCCGTAAATCCGTGCCGTTCCTGTTGCGGCGCGGCTGGCGGCTGATGCGGCTGGAGCGCTCGATCGTGGCCCGCCAGACCGGACTCGGCGCGTACGCCTGCGACAAGGACGAAGCGCTGGGCAGGCTCGCAGCGGCTGCCGTAGGCCGGCGCCCGGCTGCGGCTTCCACACCAGCCGCGACCCCCACCAGCTGAGGCCGCACAAAGAAAGCGGGACTGGACGGACCCCCCGGCCCTCCAGTCCCGCTCTCCCGTTCCCCCGTGGTACTTCCCCCGTGTTTCCCCCCATGGTCCCCGTGACCCCGTCGGCACCCCCCGGTACCGATCCCCCGCGGTCCCCCCGGACCTCCCCCGTTACCTACTCCCCCCCAACCTTCAGGCGACAAGCTCCCCGAAGGCGTCTTCCTCGTCACGGCCGAAGCTGAGGACCTCGTCCTCGCGCATGCGGCGGAGCGACCGCCAGATGCTGGACTTCACCGTGCCGACACTGATGTCGAGGATCTCCGCGATCTCCGGGTCCGTGCGGCCCTCGTAGTAGCGGAGGACCAGCATGGTGCGCTGGAGTTCCGGCAGCCGGGACAGCGCCTGCCACAGGACCGCGCGCAGTTCCGTGCCGCGCATCGCGTCCGTGTCGCCGGGCGTCTCCGGCAGTTCCTCGGTCGGGTACTCGTTCAGCTTGCGGCGGCGCCACGCGCTGATGTGCAGGTTCGTCATGGTGCGGCGGAGGTAGCCCCCGACCGCGGCCTTGTCGCTGATCCGGTCCCACGCCTTGTACGTCGAGAACAGCGCGCTCTGCAGCAGGTCCTCGGCCTCGAAGCGGTCACCGGTCAGGTGATAGGCGGTCGCGTACAGGGAGGCGCGGCGCTCCTGGACGTAGGCGGTGAACTCCGCCTCCGACAGCGAACGACGCTCCCCCGTGTCCTCCCTGTACGCGCTTCCCCCGTGCGCTTCCCCCGTGTGCGCGTCAACCACCGTCATGTAACCGGTGTGCTGACGCCCGGCACCGCGAACGCACCCCCGCCCGCTCACGGCACCGGACTTCTCGGAACCCCGGGTGACATCGTGCAGACGCGTGATGACTGCGTTGTTGCTGGTGCTGTGCAGCGTGTTCATCTCGCGCCCCCCGTAGTGGACTTGCCCGGTGTTCGGATGTTCCGGCGTGGTTCCTTGCCTGTGCCGAAAATCCTGCCGGGGCCACTTCATGGACGTGTCCCCCGACTGTCACAGACCTGTCACAGGGGTCGGTCTCTGTAGCTGCCCTCAGAAAACGGACAGTCCGGTCACAGAATGGGGCGCTACGGGTACGCACACATACCTACGACGGCTACGTACACGTACAGGTGTCGAAACCCCGGCCCGCCATGGGCCAGAATGAGCCCCGTGCCTTCCCTGTTGCTGATCGAGGACGACGACGCCATCCGGACGGCCCTGGAGCTCTCGCTGACGCGCCAGGGACACCGGGTAGCCACCGCTGCCAGCGGCGAGGACGGTCTGAAGCTGTTGCGTGAGCAGCGGCCGGACCTGATCGTGCTGGATGTGATGCTGCCCGGCATCGACGGTTTCGAGGTGTGCCGTCGTATCCGGCGCACGGACACGCTGCCGATCATTCTGCTCACCGCGCGCAGCGACGACATCGACATCGTCGTCGGCCTGGAGTCCGGTGCCGACGACTACGTGGTCAAACCCGTGCAGGGGCGCGTCCTCGACGCCCGTATCCGGGCCGTGCTGCGGCGCGGCGAGCGCGAGGCCAACGACGCGGCCACGTTCGGCTCGTTGGTGATCGACCGCGCCGCGATGACCGTCACGAAGAACGGCGAGGACCTCCAACTCACGCCCACCGAGCTGCGGTTGCTGCTCGAACTGAGCCGGCGGCCCGGACAGGCCCTGTCCCGGCAGCAGTTGCTGCGCCTGGTGTGGGAGCACGACTACCTCGGCGACTCGCGCCTGGTGGACGCCTGTGTCCAGCGGCTGCGCGCCAAGGTCGAGGACATCCCGTCGTCCCCGACGCTCATCCGTACCGTGCGCGGCGTCGGCTACCGCCTGGACTCGCCTCAGTGACCGACGCACCAGGGGGGATCCGCGGCTGGCGCCCGGGTCGTAAGGGAGTTCTGTGGCGGCTGCGGTTCACCAGCCTGCGCCTGCGGCTGGTGGTCGTGTTCGGCCTGGTCGCGCTGACCGCCGCCGTGTCCGCGTCCGGCATCGCGTACTGGCTCAACCGCGAGGCCGTCCTCACCCGCGCCCAGGACGCCGTCCTGCGGGACTTCCGCCAGGAGATGCAGAACCGCGCCGGCGCCCTGCCCGTCCACCCCACCCAGGACGAACTGATGCGCACCGCGGGCCAGATGGCCAACAGCAGCCAGCGCTTCAGCGTCCTGCTCGTCGGCGAGGACGCGAACGACAAGACGGTCTACGGCAACTCGGGCGGCCTGAACGGCTTTTCGCTGGAGGACGTGCCCAAGTCGCTGCGGACGGCGGTGAACAAGCAGCAGTCGGTGTCCGACGGCAACAAGGAGCCGTACCACCTGTACTGGCAGCGGGTCACCGAGCACGGCACGCCGTATCTGGTGGCCGGCACGCGGATGATCGGCGGCGGGTCGACCGGCTACATGCTCAAGTCCCTTGAGCCGGAGGCGAAGGACCTCAACTCCCTCGCCTGGTCGCTGGGTATCGCCACCGGGCTCGCGCTGATCGGTTCCGCGCTGCTCGCGCAGGCCGCCGCGACGACCGTCCTCAAACCGGTGCACCGGCTCGGCATCGCCGCGCGCCGGCTCGGCGAGGGGAAACTCGACACCCGGTTGCGGGTCTCCGGGACCGATGAACTCGCTGAACTGTCACGGACGTTCAACCAGACCGCCGAGGCGCTGGAGAAGCGGGTCGCCGACATGGCCGCCCGCGACGACGCCTCGCGCCGGTTCGTCGCCGACATGTCGCACGAGCTGCGGACCCCGCTGACCGCCATCACCGCCGTGGTGGAGGTGCTCGAAGAGGAACTCGACGCCGAGACCGGCAGCGTGGACCCGATGATCGAGCCCGCCGTACGCCTCGTCGTCAGCGAGACCAAGCGGCTCGGCGACCTCGTCGAGAACCTGATGGAGGTCACCCGCTTCGACGCGGGCACCGCCCGGCTGGTCCTCGACGACGTCGACCTCGCCGACCAGATCACCGCGTGCATCGACGCCCGCGCCTGGCTGGACGCCGTGGACCTGGACGCCGAGCGCGGCATCCACTCGCGGCTCGACCCGCGCCGCCTGGACGTCATCCTCGCCAACCTCATCGGCAACGCCCTCAAGCACGGCGGCTCGCCGGTGCGGGTGTCGGTGCGGCTGGAGGACGACGAACTCGTCATCGCCGTGCGGGACCACGGTCCGGGCATCCCGGAGGACGTCCTGCCGCACGTCTTCGACCGCTTCTACAAGGCGAGCGCCTCCCGGCCGCGCTCCGAGGGCAGCGGCCTGGGCCTCTCCATCGCCCTGGAGAACGCGCACATCCACGGCGGCGGGATCACCGCCGCCAACTCCCCCGAGGGCGGCGCGGTGTTCACCCTGCGGCTGCCGCGGGACGCCTCCGCGCTCACGGAGGAGCCCGGCGCCGAGAACGGCGAGAAGAGCGAGGGCGCCGGCCCCGAGGAGACCGCGTCATGAACGTACGACGCCGCTACGGCATCGCGCTGACCCTTCCGTTCCTCGGCCTGCTGCTCGCCGGGTGCGGGATCCGGGCCACGGAGGTGCCGACCGACTTCGGGGCGGCGCCGTCCCGGGTGCCCTGCACGCTCACCGACCCTGACATGTCGCCGCAGGCCGCGCGCGGGGTGCCCGTGCAGGTGTTCCTGCTGTGCGGATCGTCGCTGGTGACCGTCGACCGGGCCGTACAGGTGCCGGACGGCACGGCGGACGTGCAGCGGCGCGTCATCGTCGCCCAGGGGCTGCTGGACCAGCTCGCGGAGTCGCCGTCGTCGGGTGAGAAGGACGCGGGGTACACGACCGACGTGCGCGGCGGCATGACGGTGAGCGGGCCGCGTGCCAGGGATCCCAAGGACGCGCTGCGGCTGAGCAATTCACCGGCCGACCTCACGTCGTACGCGCTCGCCCAGCTCGTCTGTACGTTCTCCGACTCGGCCGCGGCCGAGGGTGACGGCTCCGTGATCCTGGGCGGCCCGGACGGCACGCCCCTGCGCCGCTACGAGTGCACGGACGACGTCCGCTCCGACCCGGGCACCAAGGCACCGCCGTCCAGCGAGGTGACGGGCGGCTGAAGCCGCGGGCGCCCCGGGGGTGAACGAGGCGCGAAAAGGGGCGTGTGGCGCAGGCCTCACCCTGGTGCTCGGTGCCTACCCGGAACCGATCGTGCCGGAGAGGGCGTCTTGTGGGGCGTGCAGCGTCAAGGCTCCATCGGCGGCAGTGCCGCGATTCGCGTCCGTGTGACAGGGGGTGTCCTCCTCGTCGCACACCTCGTGCTCGTCGCCTGGGTCACGCTGCGCCCACGGGACGTCCCCTGGGTGATGCCCCCGAATCTGCACCCGCTGGCCAGTATCCGGGCCGATCTGGCCATGGGCTGGCCGGAGGCGTCGAAGCGGATCGGTGAGGGCCTCGCGCTGCTGGCCCCGCTGGGTGTCCTGCTCCCGACGGTCAGCGGCAGACTCCATGTCTCCCCGCTCGCGTCCTTCGTCCGTACGGTCGCCGCGGGCGCCCTGATCTCCCTGGGCATCGAACTGCTCCAGACCGGGGTGCCGGGCCAGGTCGTCGACATCGACTCGCTGCTCATGAACACGGTCGGCGTGGCCCTCGCACACGCCGTGATCGTCCCGGCGGCCCGCGCCTGGCTCCGCCGCAGGGCCGAGTCCGGACCCCCCGTGACCGTCCTCCAGGAGGAACCGGCTCAGGGACGGACCCCGACGATTCCCAGGGTCGGCATCGCACCGTAGAGCGACGCCGGGCCGCCTCCGGCTCCGTACCGTTGACGGCAGATGGGGCAACCACACGGGGAGCCTCGGACAGCCGCTCGCGAAGGAGCCAACCATGACCGCCATTGCCCGCCCCACCCAAGGCCGCATGATCGGCGGAGTGTGCGCAGCGCTGGCGCGGCGCTTCGGTACCTCCGCGACCACGATGCGGGTGATCTTCCTGGTCTCCTGCCTGCTGCCCGGCCCGCAGTTCCTGCTCTACATCGCGCTGTGGATCCTGTTCCCGGCCGAGGACAAGGTGCGCACCGAGGCCTGGTGAGGCTCCGGCCCCGGATACCACCCACGTCCACACCCACGTACGCCGATGGGGCGCACCCTCGTCCAGGGTGCGCCCCATCGGCGCGTTCAGGGGTGGGCTCAGCCCAGGGGGACGCCGTTCAGCGGCAGGCCGTGCGTGGGCAGGCCCGTGTTCGACAGCGGGAGGCCGCCCAGCAGACCGGCGACGGGCGCGGTCGGACCGTCGGACAGCACCTTCTCGGCGGCCGGCTGCACGGCGGACAGACCACCCGCGAGCGCGGGCTGCGCCTGGCTCAGCGCCTGGCCGGCACCCGGCAGCGCCTTGGCGATGTTCTCCGCGGGCAGCGTGTGGGTCACGGTGCCCAGCGCCTGGGTGGCGTCCGGAAGCGCCGGAGCCGCGCTCGCGGCACCCGCGCCGACAGCGGCGAAGGCGGCACCGAGGGCGGCGACACCGAGGGTCTTGGCAGCAGACTGCTTCATGGTGAATGCGTCCTTGAATGGGAAGACGGGGGATGTGAGCGGTCCAAGACCGTAAACACGCGAGGGCACCCGCCGCAAACATCGAAATGCGGACGGATTGTGAACACCCGCCCGCACTCCCCGTATCCCGGTTGACCTCGTTCAGCCCTCTTCGGGCACAGAACCGCTGGTGGAAGCGGTCTGCCGGAACAGCCATTCGGATTTCAGCTCGGCATATCCGGGCTTGATCACGTCATTGATCATGGCGAGTCGTTCATCGAAAGGAATGAATGCTGACTTCATAGCATTGACGGAAAACCACTGCATGTCGTCGAGCGAATAACCGAACGCCTCGACAAGGTGCTCGAATTCCTTGCTCATGCTGGTGTGGGACATGAGACGGTTGTCGGTATTGACCGTCGCCCGGAAGTGCAGCCTGCGCAGCAGCCCGATCGGGTGCTCGGCGTAGGAGTCGGCGGCGCCGGTCTGGAGGTTGGAGCTGGGGCACAGCTCCAGCGGGATGCGCTTGTCGCGCACGTACGACGCGAGCCGGCCGAGCTCGACCGAGCCGTCCGCCTTGACCTGGATGTCGTCGATGATGCGCACCCCGTGCCCGAGCCGGTCGGCGCCGCACCACTGCAACGCCTGCCAGATCGACGGCAGCCCGAAGGCCTCACCGGCGTGGATCGTGAAGTGGTTGTTCTCGCGCTTCAGGTACTCGAAGGCGTCCAGGTGCCGGGTGGGCGGGAACCCGGCCTCCGCGCCCGCGATGTCGAAGCCGACGACACCCAAGTCGCGGTAACGGTTGGCGAGTTCGGCGATCTCCAGCGCGCGGGCGGCATGCCGCATGGCGGTGAGCAGCGCCCCCACGCGAATGCGCCGCCCGCTCTCCTTCGCGATCGACTCCCCTTGCCGGAAGCCCTCGTTGACGGCCTCGACGACCTCTTCGAGGCTGAGCCCGCCGTCGAGGTGCTGCTCGGGCGCGTACCGCACCTCCGCGTAGACGACGCCGTCCTCGGCGAGGTCCTCGGCGCACTCGCGGGCGACGCGGATCAGCGCGTCGCGGGTCTGCATCACGCCGACGGTGTGCGAGAAGGTCTCCAAGTACCGTTCCAGCGAACTGGAGTCGGCGGCCTCGGCGAACCACACGCCGAGCTTGTCCGGGTCGGTCTCGGGGAGTTCGGTGTACCCGGCGTCCCGCGCGAGTTCGACGATCGTCCCCGGGCGGAGACCGCCGTCGAGGTGGTCGTGCAGCAGAACCTTCGGCGCCCGGCGGATCTGGTCCGAGCTCGGGATGTTCGTGGTCTGGCTCGTCATTTCCGCACTCTAACTCCTACGCGCGTAGATCACCCGCTGTACGAATCCGTCGATACGTAACGGTGACCGCGCGGAAGGATGGCGTACACGCCCGCTTCTGACACTGTTCTGTCATGGCACAGCAAGCGACGCCGGTCAGGACGGCCCGGCTGGGGAGAGCGCTCGGTCCCGAACCGACCTCGGTGAGCGGCGTGGTGCTGCTGCTCCCCGGTGGCGAGGAGGTGTCCAGCCGCAGACCCTCCCCCATGATGGCGACGGCCTCCGTACGGACGTTGGGGCGCCGACTGGCCCGCGCGGGCCAGGGTGACGGGCTCGCCACGCATGTCGTCCACTACCGCTGTCGCGGCTGGAACGGCAGCGAGGCGTCTCTCGCGCACGACGCGGCGTGGGCGGTGGAGGAGGTCGTACGGCGGTACGGGGACGTGCCCGTGTGTCTCACCGGGATCGACATGGGCGCCCGCGCGGCGTTGCGCTCCGCGGGGCACGAGGCGGTGAACTCCGTTGTGGCGCTGGCTCCTTGGCTGCCCGAACAGGATGTCGCCGCGCCACCCGAACCGGTGAAGCAGCTGGCGGGGCGGCGGGTGTTGATCGTGCACGGCACGAACGACGAACGGACCGATCCTGAGCTGTCGTTCCGGTTGGCGGCGCGGGCGAAGAAGGCGAACCGGGGCATCTGCCGGTTCGAAGTGCACTCCGACGGGCACGGGTTGCATCAGCATCGGCAGGAAGTGCACGCGCTTGCCGAGGACTTCGTGATGGGGGCGTTGTTCGGGCGGGCGTTTTCCCGGCCTGTCGAGGATGCGCTTCAGGCTCCGCCGCCGTTGGGGTTGCGGATGCCGTTGGCTGCGGGGTTTGGGCGGTCGCTGCGTAGGGGTTGAGGATTCGTTGCGGGGTGCGGGTGCGTTGCGGCTGAGCGCGCCCACGCGGCGGAGCCGCAAATTGACACAGCCCCGCGCCCCTTAGGTGAGCAAGCTCCCCCGTCTCGAGAGCAGGAACTTCTTGAAGGCGGCCACTGGGGGTGTGTCCGGGTGGCCGTCCAACCACGCCACGCCGATCTCTCTTACCGCCCTCGGGGCCGTTACCGTCAGCTCGACAACTCCTGGGCGGGGTACGGCGGGTGGAGGCAGCAGCGCTACCCCCAGGCCCGCTGCCACCAGGCCCCGTAGGGTTTCCGCCTCTTCTCCCTCGAAGGCGATCTTCGGGCGGAAGCCGGCCTCCTTGCAGACGTTGTCGGTGATGCTGCGGAGGCCGTAGCCCGGTTCCAGGGTCACGAAGGTCTCGTCAGCTGCCTCCGCGAGGCGGATGCGCTTGCGGGTGGCCAGGCGGTGGTCGGCCGGGACGACCAGGCGGAGCTTCTGTACGTCCAGGCGGTGGGCCACGACGTCGGGGGCGTCGAGGGTCGGGGCGGTCAGGAGGCAGAGGTCCAGCTCGCCCGCGCGGAGCCGTTCCAGCATGGCCTCGCCGTAGTTCTGGACGAGGCTGAAGCGGACGCGGGGGTGGTCGGCGCGGAAGGCTCGGATGAGGCCGGGGACGGTTTCCGAGCCGAGGGTGTGGAGGAAGCCGAAGGCGACCTTGCCGGTGGCGGGGTCGGCGTCGGCGCGGACCTCGTCGGCGGCCCGCCCGATCTCGGCGAGGGCGCGGTCGACGGAGGTCAGGAAGGTGCGGCCGGCGGGGGTCAGGGAGACCGTGCGGCCCCTGCGGGCGAACAGGTCGACGCCCAGGTCCTGTTCGAGACGGACCATCGCCCGCGACAGGGTGGACTGCGGGACCCGCATCTCCTGTGCGGCCCGGGTGACGTGTTCGGTGCGGGCGACGCCGGCGAAGTACTCGAGGCGGGGCGCGAGGAGCGCGACGATGTCTTCTGTGTCACCGGACGGTGACAGGTGAGCCTGTGACCTCTGTTGATGCGCCATGGGAACGATTATGGGGTTTCCGTGCATTGGACGGATGAGTGGGAGCGTACGTAGCTTCGAGGCATGTCTCCCGCCGATACCGGGGCGTCCACGATCGTGGCCGCCACCATCCCCGTCCCCGACTCCGACTCACGGCTGACACCGGGTGGTCCCGGTTATCGCCGGATGAGTTTCGCGCTGTTCCTCGCCGGTGTGGCGACCTTCGCGCTGCTCTACTCCACGCAGGCCCTGCTGCCGCTGATCTCCTCCGGTTTCGCGGTGTCGGCGAGTGCGGCGAGCTGGACGGTGGCGGCGGCGACGGGTGGGCTCGCGCTGTTCGTCCTGCCGATGAGCGCGCTGTCGGAGCGCTTTGGACGTCGTACGGTCATGACGGCGTCACTGGTGGTCGCGGTGAGCATCGGGGTGCTGGTCCCGTTCGCTCCGTCGCTGGGCGCGTTGGTGGCGTTGCGGTTCCTCCAGGGGGCCGCGCTGGCCGGGCTGCCTGCCTCGGCGACCGCGTATCTGGCGGAGGAGGTCCGGCCGAAGGCGCTGGTCACGGCGATCGGGCTGTTCGTGGCGGGCAACAGCGTCGGCGGGATGAGCGGCCGCGTCATCACCGGCTGGGTCGCGCAGGAGTGGGGCTGGCGGGTCGCTGTTGGGGTGATCGGTCTGATCGCGGTCGGCTGCGCCATCGCCTTCCGGCTGCTGCTCCCCGCCCCGCGGCACTTCACGCCGGGTTCGCTGCGCCCGCGCGTCCTGGCCCGCACGGTCCGCGACCACCTCGCGAACCCGCTGCTGTGCCGGCTGTACGCGATCGGCGCGCTGTTCATGACGGTCTTCGGCGGCGTGTACACGGTGATCGGCTACCGCCTCACCGAGGCCCCCTTCTCCCTCCCCCAGGGCATCATCGGCTCGATCTTCCTGGTGTATCTGGTGGGGACCGTGTCGGCGTCCACGGCGGGGCGGCTGGTCGGCCGGCTGGGGCGCCGGGGGGCCTTGTACCTGGCGGGCGGTACGACGGCGGCGGGGCTCGTGGTCTCCCTCGCCGACTCGCTCCCTCTGGTGCTGCTCGGCCTGGTCCTCATCACGGCGGGCTTCTTCGCGGGGCACGCGGTCGCGTCCTCGGCGGTCAGCAAGACGGCGACGACGGGGCGTGCGCAGGCGTCGGCCCTCTACCAGTCCGCCTACTACATCGGGTCCAGCACGGGCAGTACGGTCGGCGCGATGGCGTTCCACGCGGGCGGCTGGGCCGGGACGGTCGGCGTGGGGATCCTGGCGGTGGCCGGGGTGGTGACGATCACCGTGCTGGGATCGCGGGCGGCTCGGGTGGAGCGGCGGGGGCTGGCACCGATCGGCCCGTCCGGCGCCTGAGGACGGGGCCCACACCCGAGGCCCACACCCATACCGGGTGACCTGCAATCACCCTGGCCTGCACGTTCATCCACTCCTCGCGCCATTGTCAGTGGGCTGCGCTACGTTTCGGGGTAAGGGAAGAACGGCCACAGGGGTGGGTGGGCGAGACCATGAGTGACAGCGTTGTGACTACGACGGACGACCTCGATGTCAGGCTGGAGAAGCACCGCGTCGAGCTGACCGGGTACTGCTACCGCATGCTCGGCTCGTCCTTCGAGGCCGAGGACGCGGTGCAGGACACGATGGTCCGCGCATGGCGGAACTACGAGAAGTTCGAGGGCCGGTCCAGTCTCCGTTCGTGGCTGTACCGGATCGCCACGAACGTCTGCCTGGACATGCTGTCCGCGGGCAACAAGCGGGCGCGGCCCGTCGATCTCAGCGACTGCACCCCCCTCGCGCAGGCCGCGCTGTCGCCCCGCGCGGACAACACCTGGCTGGAGCCGATGCCGGACGCGCGCGTGCTGCCGACCGTCGCAGACCCCGCGGAGGCGGCCGTGGCCAAGGAGTCCGTACGGCTCGCGTTCATGGCCGCCCTCCAGCAACTGCCGCCCAAGCAAAGGGCGGTGCTGATCCTGCGCGAGGTGCTGGCCTGGCGGGCGAACGAGGTGGCCGAGCTGCTCGACACCTCGGTCGCGTCGGTCAACAGCGCGTTGCAGCGGGCCCGGGCGACCCTCGCCGAGCGGGACGACAAGGCGGCCGACGCCGCCGTCTCCGACCCGCTCGACGAGGAGCAGCGGAAGCTCCTGGAGCGGTACGTCGCGGCCTTCGAGGGCTACGACATGGCCGCGCTCACCGCGCTGCTGCACGAGGACGCCATCATGACGATGCCGCCGTTCGACCTGTGGCTGACCGGCCACGACGACATCGCGGGCTTCATGACGACGATCGGTTCCGCCTGCGAGGGCTCGCGCCTGATCCCGGTGCAGGTGAACGGTCTGCCGGGCTTCGCCCAGTACAAGCCGGACCCGGAGGCGGGCGGCTTCAGCCCCTGGTCGGTCCAGATCCTGGAGATCTCAGACGGCAGGCTCACCGGGTTCCACTTCTTCCTGGACACGAAGCGCTGGTTCCCGCTGTTCGACCTGCCCCTCCATCTCGACGCGGAGTCCGACGAGATCGAGGAGGGCGCGTAGTCCGGGGGCGGGGTCGCGGAGTCTGATCCGCCCGCCGGCCCTGCGGGCGGTCAGCGCGAGGCGGGCCAGGAGGTCGACGGTACCGAGCCCCGGCGGCCCGGGCCCTACGACCTCGATCTCGACCAGGACCGCTCCGGCACCGGTCCTCGCCTCCAGCAGTGCCCGTACCTCGGCGCACAGCCCCGCCTCCTCGTCACGGGTGACGGGGCGGGCCGGCACGAGTACAGCGGGTGTCTTGGCGTCCACGATCGGTAGACCGGGTGGGCGGTCGTAACTCATCGGGGGCGACCGCCTAGGTTTGCTGTATGCCCCACGGATCAGCCCCGCCCTGGATACCCGATGCCCTCCCGCGCGCCGAAGCCGGTGCCGAGGGGGTGCCGTGCAGGGGGTGCTGACCGGGTTCGCGGTCATCGGTGTGGTCATCGCGGTCGGCTATCTGATCGGCGTGCGCGGTTCCCTCGGCGAACACGGGCGTGAGGTCCTGACCAAGCTGGCCTTCAACGTCGCGTCCCCTGCGCTGTTGTTCACCACCCTCGCGCGGGCCGACCTCTCGGTGATCTTCTCCAGCGGGCTGCTCGTGACGATGCTGAGCACGGCGGCGGTGGCGGGTGTGTTCGTGGCCGTGGGAGTCGTACGGGGCTGGAGCGTCGGCCGTACGACGATCGGCGCGCTCTGTTCGAGCTACGTCAACTCCGGCAACCTCGGCATCCCGATCTCGGTGTACGTCCTGGGCAACGCGTCGCTGGTGGCGCCGGTGATGTTGTTCCAGCTGGTGGTGGTGAGCCCGCTCGCGCTCACGATCCTCGATCTGTCAGGTGCGGGTGAGAAGGGGCCTTTGTGGCTACGGCTGCTCACGCCGCTGCGGAATCCGGTCGCGGTGGGGTCGCTTGCGGGGGTCGCGGTGGCCGCGAGCCGGGTCCATGTACCGGACCCGGTGATGGAACCCCTCACCCTGATCGGCAACATGGCGGTACCGGCGGTTCTGATCGGGTTCGGGATTTCGCTGCGGGGCAGCGCGGCCCGTGCGCGGGGCGTGGAGCGGTGGCCGGTGTTGTTGTCGGTTGCTCTGAAGTCGGTGGGGCAGCCGGTGATTGCCTGGGTGCTGGCGGTGGGGGTGTTCGCGATTCACGGGGCGGCGTTGCTCGACGTGGTCGTGACCTCGGCGCTTCCTGCCGCGCAGAACCTGTACACGTACGCGAGCCGGTATCGGGTGGGTGAGGGGCTTGCCCGGGACTCGATCCTGCTGTCGACGGTGCTGTCGGTGCCGGTGTTGGTGGGGATCGCCGCGCTGCTCGGGTAAGGCGGGGTCGTGTTCTGTCCGCGGGCACGTTGTGGCTGGTCGCGGAGTTCCCCGCGCCCCTAAAAGAGCCGGGCGAGCGGAGTTCCAAAGGCCAGCGCGTCCCCGCCACCCTAAAAGAACCAGGTGACCGGAGTCCCAAAGACCAGCCCGTCCCCGCGACCCGGAAACCGGGAGGGGACCGGGATCCGAAAGCTCAGCCCCCTCCGCGCGCCCCTGAAAAGCCGGAAGGGGGTTGGGACTTGCAAGCCCCAGCCCGCTTCCCCCAGGCAAAGCGAAGGAACCGGAACCCGACAGCCCATCCCTCTCCCCCAGCCAAAGCGAAAGGAGCCGGAACCCTCGAAGTCCCCGCCCCTCCCCGCACCCCGGCGTAGCCAAGAGGGGCCGGAACCCGAAAGCCCAGCCCCTCCCCCACCACTCAACTACCAACTACCAACCACCGATCAGGCGATGCGCTCCAGTACCACCGGCGACGCCGTGAAGGGCGTTCCCTCGGTGCCGATGTCGTAGGAGCCCTTGACGGCCTCCAGCGCGTACTCGAAGCGCTCCGGTGTGTCCGTGTGCAGGGTAAGCAGGGGCTGGCCTGCCGTGATCACGTCTCCCGGCTTGGCGTGCATCTCCACTCCCGCGCCCGCCTGCACCGGATCCTCCTTGCGCGCACGCCCCGCGCCGAGGCGCCAGGCGGCGATGCCGATGTCGTAGGCGTCGAGGCGGGTCAGGACGCCGGAGGACGGGGCCTTCACGACGTGCTGCTCGCGGGCCACCGGCAACTCCGCGTCCGGGTCGCCGCCCTGTGCCGCGATCATCCGGCGCCAGACGTCCATCGCGGAACCGTCGGCCAGGGCCTTCGCCGGGTCGGCGTCCTTCACGCCGGCCGCGTCGAGCATCTCTCGGGCCAGGGCGATGGTCAGTTCGACGACGTCCGAGGGGCCGCCGCCTGCCAGGACCTCCACCGACTCCCTGACCTCCAGCGCGTTGCCCGCCGTCAGGCCCAGCGGGGTCGACATGTCCGTCAGCAGCGCTACCGTCTTCACGCCGTGGTCCGTGCCCAACCCCACCATCGTGGACGCCAGTTCACGCGCGTCCTCGATCGTCTTCATGAACGCGCCCGTGCCGACCTTCACGTCCAGGACGAGTGAGCCCGTGCCTTCCGCGATCTTCTTCGACATGATCGAGGAGGCGATCAGCGGGATCGCCTCGACCGTGCCCGTGACGTCCCGCAGCGCGTACAGCTTCTTGTCCGCGGGGGCCAGGCCGTCGCCCGCCGCGCAGATCACCGCGCCGGTCGTGTCCAATACGTGCAACATCTCATCGTTGGAGAGCAACGCGCGCCAGCCGGGGATCGACTCCAGCTTGTCGAGGGTGCCGCCGGTGTGGCCGAGGCCTCGGCCGGAGAGCTGGGGGACCGCCGCGCCGCAGGCCGCGACCAAGGGTGCCAGGGGGAGCGTGATCTTGTCGCCCACTCCGCCCGTCGAGTGCTTGTCGGCCGTCGGGCGGGAGAGGGACGAGAAGTCCATGCGCTCGCCGGAGGCGATCATCGCGGCGGTCCAGGTGGCGATCTCCCGGCGGTTCATGCCGTTGAGGAGGATCGCCATGTTGAGGGCGGCCATCTGGTAGTCGGCCACCTCCCCGCGGGTGTACGCGTCGATGACCCAGTCGATCTGCTCGTCGCTCAGTTCACCGCGGTCCCGCTTGGTGCGGATGACGGAGATGGCGTCCATCGAGACTTGCGCCATGGCTTGGCTTTCCTTCCGAACGTTCAGAAAATGTGCGGCCCCGCCGAGTGGGCCGACGAGTTGCATCGATGCCCAACTCAGCGGGGCCGTACGGGAGTTACCTGGTGAGATGGTCCGGCCCGAAGGCCTGCGGGAGCATCTCCGAGAGCGGCAGGACGCCCGCCGGTGTCTCCACCAGCAGGCCCGGGCCGCCGAACTCGTACAGCAGCTGCCGGCACCGGCCGCACGGGACGAGGATGTCGCCCTTGCCGTCGACGCACGTGAAGTGCGTCAGCCGGCCGCCGCCGGTGCGCTGGAGGTTGGACACGAGTCCGCACTCGGCGCACAGGCCCAGGCCGTACGACGCGTTCTCGACGTTGCAGCCGGAGACCGTGCGGCCGTCGTCGACCCGGGCGGCGACCCCTACGGGATAGCCCGAGTACGGCGCGTACGCGTGGGACATCGCCTCCCGCGCCTCCGCCCGCAGCTCGTCCCAGTCGACGGCCAACTCGGCGGCGGGCGCGGTCACTTGCCCTGTCCCTTCCGGTACGGCAGGCCGTCCGCCTTCGGCATCCGCAGGTGCTGCGCGGACAGCGAGAGCACCAGCAGCGTGACGACGTAGGGGCTGGCGCCGACCAGTTGGGTCGGAACCTGGTCCGTCGTGGCGTACCAGACGAACATCAGGGCCGCGATGACAGCCGTGACGACGGCGGGGACGTAGCGCTTCTTCCACACCATGTACGCGCAGCCGGCGACGAGCAGGAAGCCGATCAGCAGGATCAGCGCGTGGACGTTGGTGGCGCCGCCGCGCAGGTTGAGGCTGTCGGTGTAGCCGAACAGGCCCGCGCCGAGGGCGAGTCCGCCCGGCATCCAGTTGCCGAAGATCATCGAGGCGAGGCCGATGTAGCCGCGCCCGCCGGTCTGGCCGTCGAGGTAGACGTTGGACGCGACGATCGACAGGAAGGCGCCGCCGAGGCCGGCGAAGCCGCCGGAGATGATCACGGCGATGTACTTGTACTTGTAGACGTTGACGCCGAGGGACTCGGCGGCCACCGGGTTCTCACCGCAGGAGCGCAGGCGCAGGCCGAAGGCGGTGCGCCACAGGACCCACCAGGTGGCCGGGACCAGCGCCACCGCGATGACGGTGAGCGGGGAGAGGTCGGTGATCAGACCGCCGATCAGGCCCGCGATGTCCGAGAGCAGGAACCAGTGCTTCTCGTTGAGCTTGTCCAGCCAGGTGGAGAGGCCGGGGACGTCGAAGGTGCCCAGCGAGTCGATCGGCGGGGACTGCTTGGCGGAGCCCTGCTCGGTGTTGGCGAAGGTGAACTTCGACAGATAGCGGGTGGTGCCGAGCGCCAGGATGTTGATGGCGACACCGGAGACGATGTGGTTGACGTTGAACGTCACCGTGGCGATCGCGTGCAGCAGCGCGCCGAGGCAGCCGCCGATGATGCCGAAGACGATGCCGACCCACGGGCCCCACTGGTAGCCGGCCCAGGCGCCGAACCAGGTGCCGAGGATCATCATGCCTTCGAGGCCGATGTTGACGACGCCCGCGCGCTCGGCCCAGAGGCCGCCGAGTCCGGCGAGGCCGATCGGCACCGCCGCGCGCAGGGCCGTGGACATCTGGCCGGTCGACGTGATGCCGTCCGCACCCGTGATGAGGCGGACGATCGACGTGAGGATCAGGGCGCCCGCGATGATCAGCAGGAGCACGGGGAGCGAGAAACGGCGGCCGCCCTTGCCGGGCTGCTGCGCCTGCGGCTTGGCGATGGTCGCGGTACTCATCGGGCCGCCACCTCCTTCTTCTCGGAGTTGTTCCGGGCGGCAGCGGCGAGTTCCTCACCGACGCGCTTCTGCTGGCGGCGCAGGCCCCAGGTGCGGACGACCTCGTACGAGATGACGACCGCGAAGACGATCAGGCCCTGCATGATCGTCGCGATCTCCTTCTGGTACGCGACCGGGGTCGCGTAGTCCAGGGCGGGAGACGCCTTGTCGAGGAAGGCCCACAGGAGGGCGGCGAGGGCGATGCCGCCGGGGTTGTTGCGGCCCAGCAGGGCGATGCCGATCGCCGTGAAGCCGAGGCCCTCGGGGAAGGTGAGGCTGTAGGTGTGGCTGTCGCCGAGCAGCAGCGGCAGACCGGCGAGGCCGGCGACACCGCCGGAGATCAGCATCGCGGTGAGCGTCATGCGCTTGGCGTCGACGCCGGAGGCCGCGGCGGCGGACTCGGACTCGCCGGTGGCGCGCAGGTCGAAGCCGAAGCGGGTGCGGTTGAGGACGAGCCAGTACAGGACGCCCATGATCACGGCGAGGAAGACCAGGCCGTAGATCTCGCCGACGTCCGAGCCCATGTCGATGCCCGGGATCCAGCCGGACTTCTTCATGATGCCGGTCGTCATGTTGTTGCCGAGCTGCACGCCCCACGTGTTGGTCTGCGTGAGGTAGAGGATCAGGCTGGTGGCGATCGCGTTCAGCATGATCGTCGCGACGACCTCGCTGACCCCGCGGGTGACCTTGAGGACACCCGCGATGCCGGCCCAGAAGGCGCCGGTGAGGATCGCGACGAGCAGCAGCAGCGGCACCTGGAGGACGGCCGGCAGGCCGACGTGCGCGCCGACGACCGCGGTCATCACGGCGCCGAGGCGGTACTGGCCGTCGACGCCGATGTTGAACAGGTTCATCCGGAAGCCGAGGGCGACCGCCAGGGCGGCGATGTAGTACATCGACGCCTGGTTGATGATCAGCACCTGGACGTCGGAGTACCCGATCTGCTGGAGCATCAGGTTGTACGGCTCGATCGGGTTCTTGCCCGAGGCGAGCAGCACGACCGAGGTCAGCAGGATCGCGGCGACCAGCGCCATGACCGGGCCGGCCACGGCGAGGAGCACGCGCTCCTTGTCGAACTTCTTCATCGGGCCTCGTCCTCCGGGGCGGCGGTGTCGTCCGCGTTCTCTACGGTGCTGTCCGCGCCGTTTCCTACGGTGCTCTCCGCGCCGTCTGCTTCTTCCTCGACGTGTTCGAGGTGACCGGACGCGGCGCCGGTCATGGCCGAGCCGAGTTCCTCGGGCGTGACGGTGGCCGGGTCGGCGTCGGCGACCAGCCTGCCGTCGTAGATCACGCGCAGGGTGTCCGACAGGCCGATCAGCTCGTCGAGGTCGGCGGAGATGAGCAGCACGGCCAGGCCCTCGCGGCGGGCCTCGCGGATCTGGTCCCAGATCGCGGCCTGCGCGCCGACGTCCACACCGCGGGTGGGGTGGGCGGCGATCAGGAACTTCGGCTTGTGGCTCATCTCGCGGCCGACGATCAGCTTCTGCTGGTTGCCGCCGGAGAGGGAGGCGGCGGTGACGTCGATGCCGGGGGTGCGGACGTCGTACTCCTCGACGATCCGGCGGGTGTCGGCCTGGGCGCCCTTGATGTCGAGCCAGACGCCCTTGGAGTTGGGCTTCTCGGTGACGTGGCCGAGGATGCGGTTCTCCCACAGCGGGGCTTCCAGGAGGAGGCCGTGGCGGTGGCGGTCCTCGGGGATGTAGCCGATGCCCTTCTCGCGGCGCTTGCGGGTGGCCCACGGCGTGATGTCGTCGCCGAGGAAGCCGATGGTGCCGGAGTCGGCGTTCTTCAGGCCGATCAGCGCGTCGATGAGTTCGGTCTGGCCGTTGCCCTCGACGCCGGCGATGCCCATGACCTCACCGGCGTGGATGGTGAAGGTGACGTCGTCCAGGACCCGCTTGGCGGTGCCGCCGACGGCCGCGTCGCCCAGCAGTCCGCCGGCCGCGGGCTCGGACTCGGCGCCCAGGGAGGCGCCGCCGGCCGCGTAGACGGTGAGGCCCTCGACCTCGATGACGGGCTGGTCGGTGACCGTGGACTCCGCCGTCTCGGGGGTGGGGAGTTCGCTGCCGACCATCATCTCGGCGAGCTGGCGGGGGGTCGTCGCGGAGGGGACGGCCGTGCCGACCGTCGTGCCGCGCCGGATGACCGTGATCTCGTCGGCGACCGAGAGGACCTCGCCCAGCTTGTGCGAGATGAAGATGACCGCGAGGCCCTCGGACTTCAGCTCGCGCAGGTTGCTGAAGAGGGCGTCGACCTCCTGCGGCACCAGGACGGCGGTGGGCTCGTCCAGGATCAGGGTGCGGGCGCCGCGGTAGAGGACCTTGAGGATCTCGACGCGCTGGCGCTCGGCGACTCCGAGGCTCTCGACCAGGATGTCCGGGCGGACGTTCAGGCCGTAGCGGTCGGAGATCTCCTGGATCTTCTTGCGGGCGCCGCCGCCGATGCCGTGCAGCTTCTCGCTGCCCAGGACGACGTTCTCCAGGACGGTGAGGTTGTCGGCGAGCATGAAGTGCTGGTGGACCATGCCGATGCCGCGGGCGATGGCGTCGGCGGGGGACGAGAAGGTGACGTGCTCGCCGTCGACGGCGATGGTGCCCTCGTCCGGCTTCTGCATGCCGTAGAGGATCTTCATCAGGGTCGACTTGCCGGCGCCGTTCTCGCCGACGAGGGCGTGCACGGTGCCTTTTCGGACACTGAAGCGGATGTCGCTGTTGGCGACGACACCCGGGAAGCGCTTGGTGATCCCCACCAGCTCGACCGCGATCGTCGACTGATCGCCGAGTGGAGGGTTGCTGGACGCGTCGATGGCGAACTCTCCTCGTGGAAAGGGGCCTCTCTACGCGCGTAGCGCCCCTGCTTTAAATAGTGCCCGGACCTGATCGTTCTCTGTCTGGCATCCGATCCGTTCCGAGCATTCTGCCGCGCGAACGGGGCGCGGAGAGACATCCTCCCCACACCCCGTTCCGTGGCCGTAACGCTGTCATTACAGCGCTCTTTTGGCCATGGTCGTGACTGGCCTAGAACCAACGGTTCAGGAGGTCTTGACCTTGATCGAGCCGTCCTTGATGCCCGCCTCGGCCTTCGTGAGGGCGGCCTGCAGGGTGGCGTTGTTCTTGAAGGTCGGGTTGGAGTCGGCCAGGCCCACCGCGCCGTTGCTCAGCGAGCCGCGGATCTCGCCGCTCAGCGGCTTCTTGTCCTTGATGACGGACTTGGAGAGGTCGTACACCGCGCCCGCGACGTTCTTCAGGGCCGAGGTGAGGATGTACGGCTTGTACTTGGCCAGCGCCGCCTGGTTGTACTGGTCGGAGTCGACACCGATCGCCCAGACCTTGTGCGCGGCGGCGGACTTGATGACGCCCTGGCCGGAGAGACCGGCGGCCGCGAAGACCACGTCCGCGCCGGCCTCGATCTGACCGTCGGCGGCGGCCTCGCCCTTGTCGGGGCTGGAGAAGCCACCCTGCGCGGCGGTCTGGGTCAGGTACTGCGTCTTGACCGTGACGCCCTTCTTGGTGTCCTTGACGCCCTGCTCGAAGCCCGCCGCGAACTTGTGGATCAGCGGGACGTCCACGCCGCCGACGAAGCCGACCGTGTTCGACTTCGTGGTCAGCGCGGCGGTGACGCCGGCCAGGTACGAGGACTGCTCCTCGTGGAAGACCATGTCGGCGACGTTCGAGGCCGTGATGGTGTTGTCGTCGATGATGCCGAAGGTGATCTTCGGGAACTTCGCGGCGGCTTCCTTGACGGCGGGGGCGTAGGCGAAGCCGACACCGATCACCGGGTTGTAGCCGGACCTGGCGAGGGTCTCCAGGCGCTGCACCTTGTCCGCGTCGGACTCGTTGTCCTGCGGCTCGACGTCGCGGCCGCTGACGCCGAATTCCTTCTCGGCCTTCACGAGACCCGCGTAGGCGGCGTCGTTGAAGGACTGGTCACCCTTGCCGCCGACGTCGTAGGCAAGGCCAATTCCCTTGGACGTGCCGGAACTGCTGCTGCTGGAGCTGGACTCGCTGGACGAGCTGCCGCAGGCGGAGACGGTTACTGCAAGAGCTGCGGTTGCAACGCCTGCAACCGCGATTCGGGACACCCGGCGCATGGAACGAGACTCCTTAGTGCAAGCGCCCAAACCAGGCGCTGGTTCCGCCGCAGCGTAACGCGCGTAGACCAGACGGAAAACCCCATCTGTCCGGTCCGTTATAGAGCTGTGGCCACAGATGCCGGACAGACTACGGACAGCGGTACGCCCCTTGCGGGAGGCAAGGGGCGTACTGGCTGCAACGATGCCCGGAGGGCGTAGTTTTCCGGCTCCGTCGCGGCGTTCCGGCGCGCCGCGACGGACGGTCGGTCTACTTCGTGTTGACGGTGATCTTGCCGTCGATGATGTCCTGCTTGGCCTTGTCCACCGCGGCGACAGCGGCGGTCATGGCCTTGTACTTCGGGTTGGTGTCGGAGAAGCCGACGCCGTCGTTGTCGAGGCCGTAGCGGACCACGCCGGTCTTGGGCTTGCCCTCGTACACCGACTTCACCAGGTCGTAGACGGCGCCGCCGACGTTCTTGAGCGCCGAGCCGAGGATGGCGTCCTTGTACTTGGCCAGCGCCGCCTGCTCGTACTGGTCGGAGTCCACGCCGATGGCCCAGATGCCCTTGGCGGAGGCCTCGGAGATGACGCCCTGGCCGGAGAGACCGGCGGCCGCGTAGATGACGTCCGCGCCCGCGTCGATCTGGCCGCTCGCCGCGTCCTTGCCCTTGTCGGGGCTGGAGAAGCCGCCCTGGGCCGCGGTCTGCGTCAGGTACTGCGACTCGATCTTGATGCTCGGGTTGACGGACTTGGCGCCCTGGTCGAAGCCCGCCTCGAACTTGTGGATCAGCGGGACGTCCACACCACCGATGAAGCCGATGTGGTTCTTCTTGGTCGCCTTGGCCGCGGCGACGCCCGCCAGGTAGGAGGACTGCTCCTCGTGGAAGACGAGGTCGGCCACGTTGGCGGCCTTGTCCTGCTCGTCGTCGATGATGCCGAACGTGATGTTCGGGAACTTCGCGGCGGCCTCCTTGACGGCCGGCGCGTAGGCGAAGCCGACGCCGATCACCGGGTTGTAGCCGGCCGTGGCCAGGCTCTCCAGGCGCTGCACCTTGTCCGCGTCGGACTCGTTGTCCTGCGGCTCGATGTCGCGGCCGGAGATGTTGAACTCCTTCTCGGCCTTCTGGAAACCGGCGTAGGCCGCGTCGTTGAACGACTGGTCGCCCTTGCCGCCGACGTCGTAGGCGAGGCCGATGCCCTTGCCGGTGTACTTGCCCGACGAGGACGACGAACTGTCGGTGGCCTTGTCGGCATCCTTGCTGGAGCTACCGCAGGCGGTGGCCGCGAGGGCGATGACCGTGACGGCCACCGCAGCTTGGGAGAACTTCGTCCTCCGAGATGTCTGACGCACAGCAAGCACTCCTTCGTCCCCACGGCACCGTCACCGGACCGCTTCCCCAAGCCGCCGCCTCTGTGGCGATTTCCGCGCACAGTAACGCGCGTAGACGAGGAGGGGAACGGGGTTTCTCCTTGCCGTTACCGGATCGTGCCGCCACCGCGTTACGTTCACTCGCCGGTGGTTACACCCGGGTGACACAAGGGGACGTAGGGGTACCGAATGGGCACCCCTACGGCCGCCTGGGTCAAGGTGTTCCGTTCAGATCGCGCCGTCGATCAGCGCGGCGGCGGTGAACAGCTCCACGCCGACCGTGATCGCGGACTCGTCGGCGTCGAAGTCGCCCTGGTGGAGGTCCCGTACGGTCCGCTCCCCCGGTGTCCGCACGCCGAGCCGGGCCATGGCGCCGGGCACGTGCTCCAGGTACCAGGAGAAGTCCTCGCCGCCCAGGCTCTGCTCGGTGTCCTCGACGGAGAGCGGTCCGCGGCGCGCGGTCATGGCGTCCCGGAGCAGCTCGGTGACGAGCGCGTCGTTGACGACGGGCGGCACCCCGCGCACGTAGGTGATCGCGGACTTGGCCCGGTGCAGCCCGGCGACCTCGTCGATCGCCGCGTGCACGATGTCGGGCGCCTGCCGCCAGGCGTCGAGATCGAGACACCGTACGGTGCCGGACAGCTCGGCGTGCTGCGGGATGACGTTGGGGGCGTGCCCCGACTCGATCCTGCCCCAGGTCACCGAGACCCCGCTCCGCGCGTCCATCCGGCGGGAGACGATCGCGGGCACGTCGGTGGCGACACGGGCGGCGGCGGTCACCAGGTCGGTGGTGAGGTGCGGCCGGGCGGTGTGCCCGCCAGGTCCGTCCAGGGAGACCTCCAGCCGGTCGCAGGCGGAGGTGATGGGACCGATCCGCAGTCCGATCCGCCCGCTGTCGACCTTGGGGTCGCAGTGCACGGCGATGATCCGCCCCACCCCGTCGAGCACCCCGCACTCGATGGCGTCGGTGGCACCGCCGGGCAGGACCTCCTCGGCGGGCTGGAAGAGCAGCCGTACGGCACGCGGCAGCAGTCCCTGCTCGTGCAGCCGGGCCAGTACGAGACCGGCGCCGAGCACGACGGTGGTGTGCACGTCGTGGCCGCAGGCGTGGGCGCGGTCGGGCACGGTGGAGCGGTACGCGCACTCACTCTTCGTGTCCGGGATGGGCAGGGCGTCGATGTCGGCGCGCAGCGCGAGCATGGGTACGGCGGTGTCGCGGGGGCCGATGTCACAGACGAGCCCGGTGCCCATGGCGAGGACGCGGGGTTCGAGACCGGCGAGTTCCAGTCGCGCCTTGATCGCGGCGGTGGTCCGGAACTCCTGGTTGCCCAGCTCGGGGTGCATGTGCAAGTCCCGCCGGAACGCGACGAGTTCGGCACGCAAGGTCTCCGACAGGGTGCCCGGAAGCACATTCCCGACGGACTCGACCTCGGACTCTGGTGACATCAATTGCTTCACCCTCTGAAGGGTAGGGCGCCCGGGTGGTCAACTGACCCTCGATCAACAAAAGTTCAACCCGTTAGTCGAAGAAAATCTGACCGCCGGCCGCATAGCTGCTTATGGAGATGGGTAAACTCCCCGCTTCTCCTGGGATACCACGCCTCACCACAGCACGGCTGGACCCGTCCGTATCCCGGAATCCGTACTGCCGCACGACAGTGCAAACACCGCTACGCAGCGTGAGATTCCCGGATCCCGCGTCCCCTTGATCCGAGTCCGCGTCCCCTTGGTAGGGTCCGCCGACGTGACCGACCCGAACGCGGATCCCGCCGCGGACTTCATAGAGGCCACCCGCTCCTCCTACGACGCGATCGCCCCCGCGTACAGCGCCGAACACCCCGACGGCCTGGGCGACGGCCCCGTCGAGACCGCCCTCCTGACCGCCTTCGCCGAACTCGTCCGTACGGCGTCGGGCGAGGCACCGGTGGCCGACGTGGGCAGCGGCCCCGGCTACGTGACCGCGCGCCTGAACGCCCTCGGCCTCCCGGCGTTCGGCATCGACATCTCCCCGCACATGGTGGCGCTGGCCCGCGAGGCGCACCCCCAACTCCGGTTCCAGGTCGGCTCGATGACGTCCCTGGACATCCCGGACGCGACCCTCGGCGGCCTGCTCGCCCTCTACTCCACGATCCACATCCCGGACGCCGACCTGCCCGGCGTCCTCGCGGAGTTCCACCGGGTCCTGCGGCCGGGCGGCTACGTCCTGCTCGCGTTCCAGGCCTCGGAGGGCGAACACATCCACATGACCGAGCGCTACGGCCAGGACATCTCCCTCGACTACTACTTCCGCACCCCGGCCGAGATCGCCACGTACCTCACGGCGGCGGGCCTGCCCCCGCACACCCGGGCCCTCGTCGAGCCCCGGGACCAGCAGAAGTGGGGCCGGGCCTTCGCCCTGGCGCACAAGCCGGCGGAGTCCACCTGAGCGCCGACGCCGACCAGCAGCGGTGAGCGCACCCCGAGCCGGGCGGCACAGTCGGCGACGGTGGCGGCGAGCCGGCCGACCGCGTCGCAGGACCACTGGGCGAGCTCGCCGCGCAGTGTCATGCCGTGCGGGGGGCGGCCCGTTCCAGAAGCTGTCGTGGAACAGCGGCGGAAGGGCGTCGCCCCGCGCGGAGGCGTCGTGCTCCCCGCACGTGAACACGTCCTGGTCCAAGTCCCGCAGATCTTGGGCGAGTTGACGCGCGACGAGGACGGCACGACGACGTAGGGCGGCAGAGACGCGGACACGATCTTCTGCGCTGGCAACACGACCAGTCGAGTGCGCGAAGGGCGGTGTGAAGGTGCGGGAGTTTCAGAAGATGGCGTTCCTCATCACGGCAACCGGAATGATCACGGCGATGGTGCTGCCGGGCCGTAGGACACCGGACGTCCTCGAGGCCGGCCTCGGTGTGCTGTCGCAGTTGACGAAGGCGGCGCAGCAACGCGCCTGATATCAGCTACGACGTCACCACGCAGGTGCCGCTACCTGCTCCTCCCACCCCGAGTTGATCTGCAAGCCCCTCGCCCTACGCCACCGTCACCGCCGACAACCGATGTACATCCCGCGCCGTCCCCGTGACCCCCGACAGGAACCCCTGTGCCCGGGGCGAGGCGTTCTCCGTCAGCCACGCGGGGTCGATGTCACAGACGGCGACCCGAACTTCCGTGCCCACCAAGGCCAGTGGCAGTGTGTGGACGACCGTCGACGGGAAGCTGAGGATCATGCGGCCGATGGGACCCCGGCGGGCGATCAGTTCCAGCGGGAGGTCCGGGCGGACGATCTCCAGGCCCGTCTCCACCGCCAACCGGTGGAGTTTCTCCGTGCTTTCGCGGCGGTGGGCGAAGTAGCGGGTGGCGCCGTGGGTCTTGGCGAGGGTGGCCACCGCCTCCAGGTAGCGGTCGTTGTCGACCACTCCCGTTTCCACCAGGGACGTGCCGACCAGGTCCGCGCCCTTGGTGATGCGGGGCGGGCCGAAGGTGGCGCGGGTCCAGGCGAAGGCGTTGGCCGTGATCGTGACGCCCTCCGGGGTCGTCTCGATCGGCATCGACGAGAAGATCTCCACCGTGCGGCGGATGCTCGGGGTCAGGCGGCGGCGGGCCACCGAGGACACCGGGGCGAAGACCAGGTCGCGGGGGCCGGGGCGGCCGCCCTTGCGGTGCCAGCGCACCAGGCGTTCACCGCTGGCGAGTTGGGCGACGAACTCCATCGTCGCGGTGCCGTCGTCGACCACCACCAGGTCACGTGCCTTGGTGATGGTCAGCAGCAGTTGTACGTAGCGCGAGAACGGGTCGCCCATGACGATCCGGTCCGCCCGGCGGAGGAGCCGGGTGAGGCCGCCGATGGTCTGGAAGGGGGCCAGGGGTCCGCCCCGCGCCTCCTCCCAGCGCACGGTGTGGCCCTCGTCGCGGGCGAGGTCGGCCATGCGGCGCAGCTGGCCGCGGGTCATCGGGTCGGTCGGCGACAGGACCACGAGGGTGAGCCCCCCGCCGGGTGCCGCCTCGGCCCGGGACGCACGCAGGTGCGCCCACTCCAGCACGTTCAGAAGCTGTACCGGACTCTCCACGAACGCGAGAGTGTGGGGGGTGAGGCCGGCGGTGCCGGCGTGGGGGCTCATTGTCGTACGACCGTCCCGTGACCGTAAGTGACGCTGGCGCTGGCGCTTGATGGTTCAGGCTCAGACCGCGACCGGCTCGCCCGCCGCCGCGGCGATCTCCGCCTCGGCGACCACGCCGTTGACGCGGCGCAGCTTCTTCATGGGGCCGAGCTCCGAGTCGTAGACCTTCTTGACGCCGTCGCCGAGGGAGGCCTCGATGGTGCGGATGTCGCGGACGAGGCGGGTCAGGCCCTGCGGCTCGACGGAGGCGGCCTGGTCCGAGCCCCACATGGCGCGGTCGAGGGTGATGTGGCGCTCGACGAAGGCGGCGCCGAGCGCGACCGCGGCGAGGGTGGTCTGGAGGCCCGTCTCGTGACCGGAGTAGCCGATCGGGACGTTCGGGAACTCGGCCTGGAGGGTGTTGATGACGCGGAGGTTGAGCTCCTCGGCCACCGCCGGGTAGGTCGAAGTGGCGTGGCACATCAGGATGTTGTCGCTGCCGAGGACCTCGACCGCGTGGCGGATCTGCTTCGGCGTCGACATGCCGGTGGAGAGGATGACCGTACGGCCGGTCGCGCGGAGGGAGCGCAGCAGCTCGTCGTCCGTCAGGGAGGCGGAGGCGACCTTGTGGGCCGGGACGTCGAACTTCTCCAGGAAGGCGACGGCCTCGGTGTCCCACGGGGAGGCGAACCAGTCGATGTTCTTGGACTTGGCGTAGTCGTCGATCTGGCGGTACTCGTCCTCACCGAACTCCACGCGGTGGCGGTAGTCGATGTAGGTCATGCGGCCCCAGGGGGTGTCGCGCTCGATGTCCCACTGGTCGCGCGGGGTGCAGATCTCCGGGGTGCGCTTCTGGAACTTGACGGCGTCGCAGCCGGCCTCGGCGGCGGCGTCGATCAGCTTGAAGGCGTTCTCCAGCTCACCGTTGTGGTTGATGCCGATCTCGCCGACGACGTAGACGGGGTGGCCGGGTCCTGCGGTCTTCGAACCGAACTGGCGCAGACGGGAGTTGTTGCTCATGACAGCGGGTTTCCTTACTTGGTGAGGGAATCGAGAGAGGGGCCGAGGATCCAGCTGGCGATCTCTCGGACAGCGCCGTCGCCACCGGGCACGGTGGTGACCGCGCGTGCGGCGCCGCGTACGACGTCGTGGGCGCTCGCGACCGCCACGGGCCAGCCCACGAGGGCGAAGCACGGGAGGTCGTTGACGTCGTTGCCGACGTAGAGCACGCGCTCCGGCGCGATGCCCTGCTCCTCGCACCACTGCTTGAGTGCGAGGTCCTTCCGGTCGATGCCGTGCAGGACCGGGAGCTGGAGCTTCCGGGCCCGGGCGGCGACGACCGGGTTCTGCTCCGAGGACAGGATCAGCATCTTCAGGCCGGTCCTGCGCAGGGCCGCGATGCCGAGGCCGTCTCCGCGGTGCACGGAGACGAACTCCCGTCCGTCGGAATCGATCAGCACCCTGTCGTCGGTCTGGGTGCCGTCGAAGTCGAGTACGACCGCGTCGATGTCGTCGGCGGTCGGGAGCGAACCGGGGCGGTCCGCGTCGAAGAGCGGGGCCAACGCCCGTGCCCTGGCCAGCTCGTGGGGATCGTCGATCTCCAACACCCGCGCGGGGTCGGTCCGGACGAGTTCCGTGCGGCCGAAGAAGCGGTGGCCCACCTTGCGGAAGCCGGCCGCGTCCATGCCGTAGACCGCGCCGGTCTCCAGGAAGTCCTGGGGGCGGTCCTGGCGGCGCGGGCGGAACGACTTGTCGTGGTTGACGCCGTAACCGCCGCTGGTGACAGGGGGGTTGGCGACCTTCGTGGCGCCCCCGACCTCGTCCGTACGGGCGGGCTTGACGACCGGGGTCGCCTCGTCGTCCGCGTCGCGCCACACGAAGCCGTGGAAGGGGGCGACGGTGTGCGCGGTGTCGGCGCCGTTCGCGACGATCGCGTTCACGATGCCGTCGACGTCCTCTCGGACGATGAAGGGGCTCGTGCACTGGACCAACAGCACGACGTCGACCGCGGAACCGTGCAGCGCCTCGTGGGCGTCCATGGCGTGCAGGACGGCGGCCTCGGAGGTCGCCGTGTCACCGGCGATGGCGGCGGGCCGCAGCACGACCTCGGCGCCGGCCTGGCGGGCGGCGGCGGCGATGGCCTGGTCGTCCGTGGAGACGACCACGTCCGTCACCAGCCGCGACGCACGGCACTCACGCACGGCGCGGGCCACCAGTGGTACGCCGCCGACGGGGGCGAGGTTCTTGGCGGGGACGCCCTTGGAGCCGCCGCGCGCGGGGATCACCGCGAGCACCCGGCGCATCGAAGCGCCTTGGCGTGCTTGCGAGTTGGACATGGGTTCTACTCCCATGGAATGTGCTCCTTGAGCGGGAATCTTGGCGTTCGCGGCTCTGTCGTTCACAGCTCCCCCATCCGGCGGATGACGGGCGCCACGCGCTGCACGCCGTGGCGGTAGGCGCCGCGCGCGGCCCGGCGCACGATCTGCCGGACGGGGCCCGGCTCCTTGTCGGCGGCGGGGGCGCCGGGCAGCGGGGTGCCGTCGGGGCCGAGGTGGTGGCGGGCGAGGATGCCGGGCAGATAGCCGGGGGCGGTCTCGGGCGTGTAGTAGGGGGTGAGGGGCGGCATCCCGTCCCCTGCGAGCAACTTGGCGATGCGCTCGCGGGCCGCGTCGAAGGCCGTCTCGTACGACCCCTCGGCGGCGACCCCCTGCCGGGCCACCCACTCGGCGTCCGGCACCGGCCTGTACCCGGCGTCGAGCTGGTCCCAGGAGGCGAGGCACCCGGAGCCCACGAAGTGGTGGTTGCCGAGCCCCTCGCGGATGCCGAGGTCGGTCAGCACGACGGTGGGGATACGGCGGTGCAGGGACTCCAGGGCGGCCGTCGAGCTGATGGTCACCAGGAGGTCGGTGCGGTCGAGGACGTCGCCCATGTGCCCGTACACCAGGCTGAAGTTGGCGGGGAGGTCCTTGCCCTGGACCAGCTTCTGGTAGGGCAACTCCTCGATGTGCGTGGTGTGTTCGCCGGGCTTGGAGCGCAGCTTGAGCAGCACCTCGCGGTTCGGGTGGAAACGGGCGTGCTGGATCGCCCGGTTGAGCAGGTAGTCGCGGTCCCGGCGGTTGTCGGGCACCGAGGGCTGTACGGCGAAGACGACCGTGTACGGGTCGCGCTCCCCCGTGTAGGCGTCCCCGCCGAGGAACGGCAGGGCGACCTCGGTGACCGCCGAGGAGTCGGCGCCGACCCCGTCGTAGACCGCCGTGAAACGGTCCGCGTCCTGGCGGGAGTTGGCGAGGACGAGGTCCGCGCCGTGCCGCAGCAATAGGCCGTCGGTGAGCTTCTCGTAGACGACGCCGACGTAGCCGGTGACGACGACGGGGCGCTCGGTGCGCCCGTCCCAGGCGCGGGCCAGGCCGTGCAGCATCGCCTGGACCCCGCCGCCGACGAGGGAGAGGACGAGGAGGTCGTACGGCTCCTTCTCCATGGCGCGCAGGAACTCGACGGCGGTCACCTCGCGGAGGGAGTCCGCGGTGACGCCGACTTCCTTCAGCTGGCGGGCTGTTGGGGTGGCACGACCCCGCAGGAGGTATCCGTCCAAAGAGATGTCCGAATTCGGCGGAGCGATGCGGTTCGCGGTGAGCGAACCCCATTTCCACCGGGTGTCGGAATCCGCGAGAACGGCGACTCGCAGGGTCTGCGTTGCACTTGCTGGCACACCGAAGACGCTAGGAAGCCATTCCGTTGATCGGCCCAACCAGAAGGCAACAAACGGTTAACAGCACACCGCTGAATGGCGAATCGGGGCGTGGCGGGTGCGTAGGAATTCCTGGTTCACAGGTTCGCCACGTGGCGTTCACCCGACATCAAACCAATGGTAAAGACCGATGCCGGAGCGCCCTCTAACGTCATGCGGGTGGTCAAGCTCTCCGTCATCGTGCCGTTCTACAACGTGCAGCAATACGCGCCCGACACCCTGAAGAGCCTGCGTGCGAACACACGGGAGGACTTCGAATTCATCTTCGTCGACGACTGTTCGACCGACGAGACACCTGACATTCTCGCGCGCGCGGAGCGGGAGTTGCCGGGCGTCGTGCATGTCAGACACCAGAAGAACGGAGGGCTGGCGACCGCCCGCAACACCGGTATCGACACGGCACGTGGCGAGTATCTGACGTTCCTGGACGGCGACGACTGGCTCGCTCCGGACTACTTCCCGCGGCTGCTGGCCGCCATCGAGGGACTCGGCTGCGACTTCGTGCGCACCGACCACGTGGTGTGCACGGCGAAGGCCCGCTCGATCGCCCGGGTGCCGCAGGGCCGGCGCGGTGTGGTGATGGACCCGCGGGCCGCGATCCTGCCCGCCGACCGCTCCACCTCGGTCGACTACGCCTACGCGTGGGCGGGCATCTACCACCGCAGACTCGTCGACCGGGGCCTGCTGCACTTCACCGACGGGCTGCGCACGGCCGAGGACCGGCCGTGGATCTGGAAGCTGCACCGGGAGGCGGAGTCCTTCGCCACGGTGGGGCTGCTCGGGGTGTTCTACCGGCGCGGGGTCGCCTCGTCACTGACGCAGATCGGGGACGTCCGGCAGCTCGATTTCATTCGTGCGTTCGACCAGGTAATCGAGGAAACGGCCGCTGACCGCGACGCCGATAAACTGCTGCCAAAAGCGGTGCGCACCTATTGCGCGATCATGGCTCATCATCTCGGATCGATCGAGAGGTTCGAACCCGCCGTGGCTCGAAAACTGCGTTCATTGAGTTCCGCAGCGCTGAAGCGCATGCCGCAGGATGTTCTGGCGGAGGTAATGGACTCGATGGACCCCCAGCGGGCGAGCCGGCTGCGGCGCCTGCGCCGCCGTCCCACCTCGGCGCGGACGGTGGCCGCCTGATGCCCCGCACCACCCAGATCCTGTGCGCGTCGACCCTGTACGGCGCCGCGACGCTGGCCGCCGCGCTGGACGCCGGGCTCCTCGGCGAGGCCGACCGCAGGCTGCTGCTGATCACCAACAACGCGGCGAACCCGGAGACCACCCCGTCGGTGGACACCATGCCGGGCTTCGACCGGCTGCGGGACCGCTTCGACGACGTGCTGTCGTGGAACGAGACCATCTCCCCCTTCCACCCGAGCGGTTGGAGCCCCCGGGGCGACGACGTCCCGATGTGGGAGCGGTACGTACGGCTGCTGTGGAAGCTGGGCGACGACGAGATCCGGCTCGCCGTGGAGTCCGTCCAGGTCAATCCGTCGCTCGCGCTGTGCCAGCTGTTCACCGGCGCCCCGGTCGACGTCTACGCGGACGGCCTCATAAGTTATGGCCCCACGCGCGACAAGATCGACCCGTTGGTCGGCACCCGCATCGAGCGGCTGCTGCACCTCGATCTCGTCCCGGGCCTCACCCCGCTGCTGCTCACCGAGTTCGGCGTCCCGCCGGAGCTGGTTCCGACGGAGGCCTTCCTCAAGGTACTTGGCGAATTCGCCGAGTCCGAGGAGGAGTTGCCCGCCGTGAAGGGGCAACCGGCCCTGCTGCTCGGCCAGTACCTCGCCGCGCTCGGCATCCTCACCGACCAGCAGGAGGAGGAGCTGCACCTGCGCATGGTGCGCGGCGCGGTGGCGCTCGGCCATCGCGAGCTGGTGTTCAAACCGCACCCCGTGGCGCCCTCCCGCTGGTCACGTCTCCTGGAGGACGAGGCGACGAAGCTGGGCGCCCGACTCACCCTGCTGGACCGGCCGGTGCTCGCCGAGGTCGCCTTCCAGCGGATGCGTCCCGCCCTGGTCGTCGGCTGCTTCTCCACCGCGCTGTTCACCGCGGCCGGCCTGTACGACATCCCGGTCGCGCGGGTCGGCACGGACACCCTGCTGGCCCGGCTCGCGCCCTACCAGAACAGCAACCGGGTGCCGCTGACCATCGCGGACGACGTGCTGCCGGACCTCGGCGACAAGAAGGCGGTGACGGACTGGCGGATGCCGTCGCCGGAGCGCGTGGACGAACTGTCCGGACTTCTCAAGGCAGTTGGCTTCGCGATGCAGCCCAGGATTTACCCGCGGCTGCGCGAGGACGCCGAGCGCTATCTCTCGGCCCACCTCGATCCGCACACCTGGCGCTACTTCAAACGCCGGCGGCTGACCGCGCTGGCGCTGCCCGGCGCCGTACCGGCACAACTGTCGTTCATTCCACGGAATCAGACGGTTCGGCGGATCGCACGGCGCGCCCGTGCTTTGTCCGGACGCTAGCGTCCATTCAAATTGTTCATCCGGGCGACATGTGGGAGACCCCTGTGTGTCGCCGGTGAATTGCCTTTCATCCGTCGAACGTTCGTAGCGTCACATCGTTCCCCTGCGGAACAGCCATTCGACGTCGGCGAGAAAGGCCCAGGATGAACGCGGTTGACCAGGCCCTGGCACCCACCCTGCGGGGCCAGGACCCTGGGCAGGAGCCGGAGCGGCCACCCGCCGCCCCGTCCCGCCCGCCCCGGGAGAACCGGCTGCGTGCCCTGGACGGACTGCGGCTGCTGGCCGCGCTGATGGTGTGCCTGTACCACTTCACCGGCAAGAACGGTGAGGTGGCCGCCTCCTGGCACCAGTCCCCCGGGAAGATGTTCCCGACCCTGTCCGAGGCGGGGACCTACGGCTCGCTCGGCGTGCAGTTCTTCTTCCTCATCAGCGGCTTCGTGATCTGCATGAGCAGCTGGGGCAAGTCGATGGGCGAGTTCTTCCGCTCCCGTATCGCCCGGCTGTACCCGGCGTACTGGGTGGCCCTGATCCTGGTGGGCACCGCGTCGGTGCTGATGCCGGTGGTCGTGAAGCCGCTGCGCTCGGACGAGTTCCTGGTCAACTTCACGATGCTCCAGCAGCCGATGGGCGTGCCCCGGGTCATCGGCGTGGACTGGACGCTCTGGGTGGAGATGCGGTTCTACCTGTTCTTCGCGCTGTTCGTGATCTGGAAGGGCGTCACCTACCGCCGGGTGGTGACCTTCTGCATCCTGTGGACGATGGCCGGCTGCTTCGCCCGGGTCGCCGACAACCCGCTGACGACCGAGCTGGTGATGCGCGACCACGCCCCGTACTTCATCGGCGGGCTGGCCTTCTACCTGATCTACCGCTACGGCAGCGACCTGCTGTTGTGGGGCATCGTGGGGATGTCCTTCCTGCTGGGTCAGCGCTACTCGGTGACGGCGCTGTGGCACCCGGGCATGACCGGCGACTTCCACCGCAACCCGCATGTCATCCAGGCGATCGTCCTCGTCGCCTTCGCGGCCGTCGCGGCGGTGGCGCTGGGCTGGACGAGCTGGGCGAACTGGAGCTGGCTGACGCTGGCGGGCGCGCTGACGTATCCGTTCTATCTGATCCACGAGCACCTGGGCTGGTTCGCGATCCGCGTCCTGCACCGGGGCTTCGGGCTCGGCCCGTACGAGACGCTCGCGCTGACCGTGCCGGGGCTGCTGTGCCTGGCGTATCTGATGCACCGCTTCGTCGAGAAGCCGTTCGGGCCCCGGCTCAAGCGCACGATGACGCTCCAGTCGAAGCAGCTGGCGGCGAAGCTCGGCAAGTGAACCGCGAAAGGGGGCCCTCGACACCGGCCGAGGGCCTCCTTCGTGCGTGTCCGTCAGGTGTCAGGTCTGCGCGGCCCGGATACGGCGTACCACGCGCCGTACGGTCGGGTTGCGGCGCAGCGACTCCGCGCGCACGGGGCTGCCGCCGGGCAGGCGCAGACTCGTCAGCCGGCGCCTCTTGAAGTACTGCGGGTACTCGTCGAGGTGGACGCCGAGCCAGGCGGTCACCTCGTCGCGCGTCGCGTGGTGCTTCAGGGCCTGCATGCAGTAGCCGACGGCCCGCACCAGCGGCGCCAACTCCTCGGCCAGGGCGCCCAGTTCGAGCGGCTGCCCGACCTTGTCCTGCTCCGCGTCCGGGAGGATCGCGTCGATCACGGTGAGCGGGATGCGGTTGCTGTTCTCGTACGGCGTGATGCGTTCGAGGAGCAGGCCGGTGCCGACGCGGGCGACGGGGATGTCGTAGAGGGCGGCGGCCGTCATCAGGGCCGTGGAGAAGCAGCCGATGACCAACTGCGGGCGCAGGTGGGCGAAGACCGTCTCGGCGAGGACCGGCTCGCGCAACACCGTGAGGCGGACGCCGAGTTGAGTGGCAGCCTCCTCAAGTGACGTGCTGTAGACGGACGGTGCGCTGGGGTGGGGCTTGAACAGGACGTCCTGGTGGCCCGCCTTCGCGGCGGCGCGCAGCATGCGGACGTGCAGCTGCTCCTCCTCGTCCTGGGTGATCAGGTCGATGGCGGAGAGGTACTGGCCGAGCATCACGGCCGTCGGCCTGTTCGTCCTGGGCAGCCGGTCGGCGAGGATCGAGGCGCCCTCCTGGCCGATCTGGGCGAGGACGTCGACGATCGCCTCGTTCGGGATGGGCTGCGGTTCGACGCCGTACTCGGACAGCAGCATCGGCCGCAGCCCGGGTATCAGGTCGAGGTGCAGCACGCGCGCGATACGGCTGTTGAGGTTGTGCGGGATGCGGTTGCGGGTGGGGCCATAGCTCATCAGGCCGTCCGCGTACACGTGCACCTTGCTGTCGGCGAAGATGTCGGCGACCGCGCGGGAGGGGTTGGCCTGGATGGACTCGCAGGCGATCTCCACGTCCTCGTCACCGAGGTTCCAGGCGAGGCGTACGGCCTTCTCCCACAGGGCGGTGTCCTGGGCGCGCGGGGACCAGCCGGCCGGGTGGAAGGGGGAGATGAACTCGTTCCACGAGCGCACCTCGTCGAACTCGGGGCGCAGCTTCTCGAAGCCGGGCATCCGGTCCAGCGGGGTGCCGACCTCGGGCACGGCGGCCGTGTTGCTGACGACCAGGATGCGGCGGTGGGCCGTGCGCGGGCCGAAGAAGCCGGCGCGGATCGCGGCGGTGACGGTCGCGGCGGCGTACTGCGTGGCCGAGAAGAAGATCTGTGTCGTGCCGCTCATGCCGCGACTCCCTTCATGCCACCGCGGATGCGCCGCAGCGTGTGGACGCGTTCCTCGCCCATGCCGACGAGCGCTTCGTTGAGTTCGGTCTCCGTCATCCGGCCGAGCGCCTCGGCGGCCATCTGCCGCAGCCTGGCGTGCACGCTGCGCTCGAACCGGCCCCGGTCCAGGAGCTGGTGGGCGATGACTACGCAGTAGTTGCGCAGCGCCTTCTTGCGCAGCTTCGCGGCCTCGGGGTCGTCGGCGAGTTCGGCGAGGACCAGGTCGAAGGAGCGGAAGAAGTCCAGCTGACGGACGTCGCCGATCTGGGTCAGCGAACCGGTCAGACCCCGGCGGTAGAAGACCCCGCGCAGGCTGGCGGCGACGTAGGACTCCGCCTTGCGGTGCAGCTCCCAGATCCAGGGGCGGTCCTCGGCGGTGCGCAGGCCGTCGTGGAAGCGCAGCAGGCCCCGGTCGAGGAGGCGGCGGTGGTAGATGCCGGCCCAGGCATACGGGTAGTCGACCATCGTCGTGTCGTCGACCGGCAGGATCGAGCCGCGCGGGTCGAGCGGGGTGTGCCGGCGGCCCTCCGGGGAGCGCTGGATGGCGCGCTCGACGCCGGTGACGGTGACGTGGTCGGTGCGCACGAAGTCGACGTCGAAGCGCTCGATGACGTCCACCAGGTCGGTCAGATAGCCGGGCGCGAGCCAGTCGTCGCCGTCGAGGAACGTGAGGTAGCGGCCCTCCGCCGCGTCGATCCCGGTGTTGCGGGCGGTGGCCAGACCGCCGTTCCTCTCGTGCCGGATGACCCTGCTGTTCGGCAGCCGCTTCGTCAGCTCCAGGAGAGCCTCATAGGTCTTGTCCTTGGTCGAGCGGTCCTCGACGAACAGGAACTCGAACTCGTCCCGCGCGTTGTTCACGAGACTCGTCACCGTTTCCGGGACATAGGCCTCGATGTTGTAGCAAGGGACGATCACGGACAGTGTCGGGGGGCGGTTGGTCACGCGTACACCTGGGCTCTCTCCGGGGCGGATTCTTGTGACCGTAGGAGATGTTCGAGCCCGGACATCAACCCTGCCGGGGCCAGCAGGTGAACGTGAAGTTACGGGCCGCCCTCCATTTACGAATAGCCGCTCAGAGGCACATCCCGAACGTCCGCTCGACGATCCAACGTTCCAAATGAACGGTCTACGCCACCGACAACAACCAGTCGACGATCCCCTCCTCCTACTACTTCTGGTACGGCACCCACGACCGACCCTCACCTGACCCCTGACCACGCCTCCACACCCGCCACGACCACGGCCAGCCCTTCCTCGAAGTGCCGGCCGTAGTCGTGGAAGATCTCCGCGCCCGCCGCGGCCGACAGCGGGAAGTCGGCCATCAGGCGGGCGCGTTCGTCCACGTCGTAGCCCTCGCGGCGCTCACCCGGCAGCGGCTTGACGCCCTGTTCCTCGCTGACGAAACCGATCGTGAAGAGGTACGACGTCGAGGTCGCGCGGACCGCCTGGGCGAGGGTGAAGCCGGCCTCGGTGAACAGGCGCAGGGTCTTCTCCATCTCCACGGCGTGCAGCGTGCCGGTGAAGCGGGAGCCGCTAAAGACCTTGGCGCCGTCGCGGTAGCCGAGCAGCGCGTCGCGCAGTCCGCGGTTGGACTTCAGCAGCCGCTCCTGCCAGGTGTCCTCGGGGGCGAGCGGGGCGTCGGCGACCATCCGCCGGTACATCTCCGTCGCCATCTCGTCGAGCAGCGCCTGCTTGTCCTTGAAGTGCCAGTACAGAGCGGGCGCCTTGACGTCCAGTTCTCTGGCGATGGCGCGCAGGGTCAGCCCGTCGAGACCGACCTCGTTCAGCAACTTCAGGGCCGTGTCCGCCACGCGCTTGCGGTCGAGGGGGGTGCGTCGTTCCGTACTCACGCTTGACAACTTAACACCGTTAAGGCCACTCTCGGAAGCAGCCGAACTTAACAGCGTTAAGGAGACTGATCATGACCGAGCACGGGATCATGACCGAGCACGGAAATCCGGCCGAGCACGTGGACGTACTGATCGTGGGCGCCGGCCCGACCGGACTCGCCCTCGGCATCGACCTGGCCCGGCGCGGGGTGGACGCGCTGGTCGTCGAGCGCGGCCCCGGGCTGTCTCCCGGCTCACGCGGCAAGGGCATCCAGCCGCGCACGATGGAGGTCTTCGACGACCTCGGCGTCCTGGACGCGATCCTCGCGGCGGGCGGCGACTACCCCGTCGGGATGATCTGGCAGGACGGCGAGCGGGTCGCCGAGCAGAACATGTTCGACCCGGCCGAGACGAACGAGGACTCGCCGTACGGCGCCCCGTGGATGGTGCCGCAGTGGCGCACCCAGGAGATCCTGCGGGCCCGGCTCGACGAGCTGGGCGGCCGGGTGTCCTTCGGCCGCGAGGTCACCGGCCTCACCCAGGACGAGGACGGCGTGACGGTCGCGTTCGCGTCCGGCGCCCCCGCCCGCGCCCGGTACGCGGTGGCCGCCGACGGCGGTCGCTCGGTGATCCGGCGCGGGCTCGGCATCGGCATGACCGGCGACACCGTCGACCCGAACCCGATCCTGGTGGCCGACACCCGTATCACCGGCCTGGACCGCGACAACTGGCACATCTTCCCGCCGCACGGCGCCGAGGGCTTCCTCGCGATCTGCCCGCTGGCCGGGACGGAGGACTTCCAGGTGGTCGCCCAGATCCTGGACGACACCGCGCCCGACCTCTCCCTCGACGGCGTACGGAAGATCGTCGCCGCCCGCTCGCACCTCGCCCCCGAGGACATCACGGAGCTCCGCTGGGCCTCGGACTTCCGGCCCCGGGCGGCCCTCGCGGACCGTTTCCGGCAGGGCCGGGTCTTCCTCGCCGGGGACGCGGCGCACGTGCACTCGCCGGCCGGCGGCCAGGGCCTCAACACCAGCGTCCAGGACGCCTACAACCTGGGCTGGAAGCTGGGCGCGGTGCTGCGCGGCGAGGCACCCGCGAGCCTGCTCGACACCTACGAGGAGGAGCGGCTCCCCAACGCGGCCGAGATGCTCGGCCTGTCCACCAAGGTCCACCGGGGCGAGGCCCGCCGCGGCGAGGCGACCCGCCAACTGGGCATCGGCTACCGGGAGTCGGGCCTCACGGAGGAGACCCGGGCACCGGGAGAAGGGATCCGCGCCGGCGACCGCGCCCCGAACCGGACCGTCGCGGGCGTACGCCTCCTCGACGCCTTCCGGGGCCCGCACTGGACCCTGCTCGCGCTGGGCACGGAGGCACCGGCGATCGGCGACAGCGACGCCCTACGCGTCGTAGAAGGCCCGGCTGCCGAGACGTACGGCACGGGCCTCTTCCTGGTCCGCCCCGACGGCTACGTCGGCTGGGCGGGCGACGCGGAGGAGGGCCTGGCCAAGTACACGGAACGCTTCAACCTCGGCCGCCCGACCGGCAGTTAGACCGAACTCGCCAGGGACAGCTTCAGCGCGAAGCCCAGGAAGAGCGCCCCCGCCGCCGAGGTCGCTCCCGCCGCGAGCCGCCTGCGGCGGCGGAAGGCCGTCGCCAGCCGGGTGCCGCTGAAGATCAGGGCGCTGAGGTAGAGGAAGCTCGCCAGCTGCGCGAAGGCGCCGAGCACGACGAACGACAGGGCCGGGTAGGCGTACCCCGGGTCGACGAACTGCACGAAGAAAGTGCCAGAATCCAACTGCCTGTACCCTCAGGCCTCATGACAGCTACTCAGATCGCTCCCGAGTGGACCGCCGAGGAACTGGCAGAGCTGGCCGAGCTTCAGACCAGGAACGAGGCACTACCGGAGGACGCGCCTCGCGGACTCCTGTCGGTGCGCCTGTCGATCCTCACGGAGGACACCACCAGCCCCGCACGGCAGGAACTTGATCTTCGTCGCTACGCCAACCGAGAGGGCATCAGGGTTGTCGGTGTGGCCCGGGATCTCGGCGTGTCCGCAACCAAGAAAGCGCCTTGGGAACGGAAGGAACTCGGCAACTGGCTCAACAATCGCATCCCGGAGTTTGACCTTATTCTGTTCTGGAAGTTGGACCGATTCATCAGGCGCATTTCCGACCTGCATGAAGTCATCAAGTGGTGCGAGAAGTTCGGGAAGAATCTTCTTTCCCTAAATGACACACTGGATTTGTCATCCCCCATGGCTCAGGCAATGGTGACGTTCATTGCAGCAGTAGCGGAGATTGAAGCAGCTAACACCAAGACCCGCGTTTCGTCGCACTGGGAATACACGAAGCAGCAGGATCAATGGCGTATCGGTAAGCCTTCATACGGCTACAAGACTGCCAGGGTGGATGGGAAACTTCGGCTAGTACAGGAATCGGAGCAAGCGCGAGCAGTTCGTTACATGTACCGGGCCGCAATACGAGGAGTTCCGGCCAATCGAATTGCCAAGGTCCTAGACAGGGCCAAGGTTCCGACTTACAGCAACCGGAAATGGAACAATCAGCAAATTCTCAGAACCCTCAGGAATCCCGCAGTAAAGGGAATTCGCACCGAGGGAGGCACCAAGGCAACAACCTACAAATCCACACCCGTCCTAGACAAGAAAGGCCAGGAAATCAGGGTCACCGATGAACCGATCCTGACTGGCGAAGAATTCGATAAAGTACAAGCAGCGCTTGCCACCCGCGCAAAAAACAAGCGTCACCACGAGAAGAATCGACGCCCTACCAGATTCCTTGGCGTCATGAAGCACCAGTGCGGAAGAAACGTCAACGAAACGAACAACTACAAGACGCTTTCTACTGGCGAGGTCAAGGAGTACCGGTATCTGCGGTGCCCGGATTGCCGGAAGCCTGGATTCGTAATACCGGACCCTGAGCATGCGTACTCTGCTCTGACACAGGCCGTATTTGAGGCCCTGGGGGACTTCGAGGTAATCCGTCGCGAGTACGCCCGAGGCGACGAGAATAGGCGCGAACGGACCCGATTGGAAGAGTCCATTGCCTATTACATGTCCGGATTGGAGCCCGGCGGGCGATTCGACAAATCCGGTTTCATCCGAGAAAAGGCGGAGACCACACTAGACGCCCTAATGAGCGATCTAGGGAAGATCGACCCGGAGTCCACAAAGGACAGGTGGATCTACGAAAGCACCGGCGTAACCTACAGCCAACACTGGAAATCCGGTGGCATAGAAGCCATGGAAAGAGACCTACTCAGCGCCGGAATAACTTTTGAACTAGGCAGGCAAGACGACGGAGAAATACTCGGAAAACTTGTCATTCCACACGACGTAAAAGAACGGCTGATCAGAATGGACAACAACTGGGGCTAGTTGCACGACTCTGCATCTGAGCCTCAGAAACAAGAGTCCCCCTTCCATCAGGAAGGGGGACTCTTTCATTTCAGCCATTGGAGAGATATACCGCATCAGCGACTACCGTACGGTTTCCGTCTTTGTCTTGAATCAGCGTTATAACACGCATTCCCCGCCTGAGAGGCACAGAACTACAGCGGGAAATCGCCTCGCCGAAGCTTGATTCCTTTTCCTTTCCCTTCCCTGCGGGGCGCCCCTCACTCGGCATACTTCCACCCCGCATTAGCCATTTCCTCGCGGGCGAGTTCGCGGCTCACGGCAATGTCTTCGGCTATTCCAGCCGCGAGTTGGGCCGCGCCAGGGGTATAGCCCGAGCCGACGTAGCGCCAGGCCGCTTCCGTGACTACGTCCGGGCCGTCCAAGGACTTGGTGTCGCCCCTGCGATGATCGGCCCGTTCCTCGCGCAAGGCGCCGTACGTGGTGGAGTAGCGGCGGGATTTGGTGAGGATGTGGCCCCGGTAGCCGAGGCTGTGAGCCCAGGAGCGGAGCCGGAGGCGTTCCAGCTCCACCAGGCCGCCCAGACGCCAGCAGGTGCCCACCAGGGCCCGCACATGGGGCGTGAGGACCGCCGCGCGGATGTCCTCGGCGGAGGTGATCCGGTAGTCACATCCGGCGCCTGTGTCGGCAGCGCCCTTGCTGACGTACTTGGCGACGTAGCCCGCCACCGCCCCGTCTGATAGACCGTCAGAACTGTCGAAGGAGTGGACCGGCCGAACGTCGAATTGGGCACCCCACACCAGCCGACGCGTGCCGTAGGCGGGCGAGTCGGGTACAGCGACATGACCGGACACGGCAGCACGGTTGACCGCTTCCGTGAGGAGTTCAGCGGTGGCCCAGGAGGGCGGGGGCGACGCAGGACCGTCCGGGCCGTCGAGGCGGACGACGGCATGGAAGTGCACGGCCGCCCGCTTCTGGAACTCGGCGACCTTCGCGAAGGACACCACCAGATGGGAGGCCAGCCGGGCACGCGGGATGCCCGCCGCCGAGGCGAGGTGGCGGCGTACGGCGGTGGTGAAGCGATCCCACAGCAGCCCGGCATGCGCGTGCCACAGCACATGGCCCACGTAGTCGTAGCAGTCCGCGCACAGCGGCATCCCGGTCAACGGATCGCCGTCGGCGTGGAGTTGGCCGCAGGACATCAGGCGCCCGTGCTCGCAGCGGGGAGCATCCCGGCGCAGTCGACACCGCTGACCCTCCACGGCGCGGTGGACGGGGCCGAAGGACGGGGCGGTGAGGGTGACGAACAGCCGGGGCCGCTCCCGCACCACCTCAGGAACGCTCTTGCCGCCGGACAGGCCCGCGCGCACCAGGTGGAAGGTGTCTCCGGCATGCAGCCGCGAGCAGGGTTCACAAACCGAGGCACGCCGGTTGCGGCAGCGCACCGCGAGACGTTCACCGGGTTCCGTCGCGGTCGAGTAGGAGGAGACCACCTCCCCCGAGGCCGCGTCATACGTCAGCGTGGAGCCGGAGAGATACACCGGCCGGGCGCACCCGCCAATGGCTTTGATCTGTTCCAGCCAGCGGGAGAAACCGGGGTCGTTGACAAGACGGACAATGTCCCGATCAGTGTCGGACAGTAGCCTCAGCCGCCGCTCACGCTCCAGCACGACCGAACGGGAATTCTTCGTGAATACGTTGGGAACACGCACCTCTGACGAGGTGTCAGACATAGCAGACCTCCATGAGAAATACCGGGTGGAGGAGCGCGAGCGGAATTACAGCTACGAGTCATGAGTGAGTTCCTTTGAAATCTCTGCTTGGCTTCGCCTGAATGAATGTCTGTGTGGGTGTGTTTGTGGATGCTGGATGAGCTTCAGCTAAATATCTTCGCTATGTCTGTGAATGTGTGTCTGTTTTTATCTGCTGTTTATGTGTGTGGATGCGTTGAAGAAGGCTCGTCGCTCCCCCGCCATTGTCCCAAACCGCCCGCCAGAAGGGCGAGTCAATTACCGTCTGGACTGCGAGAGTTGAGGTCGGGCCGCAGCGGTGGCCGGACAGCCGGACGCGATGATCCCGGCGGTGTCCGGCGACCGCCTCGCGTCTTGGTGCGGCAGTCCACCAGGACCCGTCAGCCGGAGCAGCGGGGCAGGTGTGGCAGAAACTGTCTTCACTTCTTCCAGGGCACGCCTGCGGCGTGCCGCCGGGGCGGCTACCGCACCCCGGCCCGGCATGCGGCCTTCGGCCGGTCCGGTCCGGGGCGCCACCGCCCCGGCACACCACGAGGCGAGCTGGGAGGGCTGAGCCAGAACCAGCACTCTCCGCCCATCCACACCGGCCCCCTGGACTGACGGCCCAGGCACACCGGTGCCAGGACTCCGGACACCGGCCCGGCACCAGGACCCCACTGCCCAGCCCCATCGCTCCGGCCGCCCAGACCGAACCCAACCCTCTTGGGCCGGGGGTCGACGGCCTACGAGGCTTTAGGCAGCCACCATGGGGCGAGCCTCTAAGAACAGGGGGCCGATCGGGCTAAACACGGGCAGCCCCAACAGACTGCCCGATCCGCTGGCGAGCGTAAGGCCCCCTGTTCACTCGCCCCATGGCAGCTCCCGCCCAAAGCCTCTACGGCCGGCGACGTGCCCAAGTGCACCACGAAGGAACTACCCGCAAAACAATCGGATCAGGGATCGGAAGGCTTGTCCTGCCTAAACAGATGCGACAGGCCCAATTCCTCGCACAGCTGATCCGCCATCGCCTGAACAGCCACTACCTGAGGATCGATATACGCCCAGTCGCACCGGCCCGGATGATCCTTGAAAATCGTGCACCCCGACGCCATCGGGTTCGGCTTTCCTAAACAGCAGTCGAGATCTTCGAGCCACTGAACTGACGATGCGTCACACCAGCACAGAAACACATCCGAGTCGGGAAAGACGCGGGAACCCGTCCGCAGGAACGCCACATGATGCTCATGAGGCACGTCCTCAAGCTTGCACTGGAACAGATCACCCGCCGCCCACTCGACCGAGGGCCCCGGGGAAGGGATCTTCGCGGCCAGAGCCCGGACCTCGTCACGCAGACCGGCCACCGCCGTGCACCGGTAGGTCACAGCCACACTCCCGGCACGAAGGTGTACGACCGAGTGATGTACTCCTCGAAGTGCAGATGCCCGGGGCTCTCCTTGAGGTGCCCCGCAGCCCACCGCGTCCCCTCCGAGACATCCTCGCTGCCCGTGCTCGCCAGCCCGCATACCTGACACCTCATCAGGTACACGACCGGGGTGTCCGTGTCCGGAGTCAGCGTGTGCTCACGGAACCGGAACCGGCCGCGCATCCGCGCACTCACGCCAGCCGCCGCGTACGCCACGAACGGACGATCACCTCACGGAACGTACGGTGCGACGGAAACTCCAACGCATGCGCCAGCACCCACGCCTGAGGATCAGCAAAATCCTCACTGCACACCGACGTGTGATTGCACACCGCACACTTCAACGCGTGCGTGGTCGGCTCCGCATCCGGCTCACTGTCCGGGATCAGCATCACCTGATCAGACCGGACCACCGCATCCCCGCTCACAGCCCCTGCTCCGCCCGCGCATTGGCCAACCGCACACCCGCACTCAACCGCTCAGCAGGGGTCGCCAGACGAACCGCCCCAGGGTCCGCCTCCCACTCACGGCCACCCCCCACCGGCCGCAACATCACGTACGGGCCCGCCACACCCCGATACTCCCCGACCTCAGATAAGGCCGAGTCGTACAACAGTGCGCCACGTTCCAGCGTTGCCGTGTCTACCTCCGCCTGCCTTGCCATCCTCAGTCCCTCGGGTCGAAGTCTGGAAAGGCAATCGTCACGGATGGTTACAGGGCGCTACAGGGACGCAACGTCCTAGTTTTGCGGCCTTAGTTGGCTGCGACCCCGAGGAACTGCGCCAGCTTCCGGAGGCCCGGCGGGCGGTTCGGCATAGCCCACAGGTCGGTCACTATCGCCACGGCCAGCGTGTGATGCCGCATCCACGCCGGGGCGATCTCATGCAGCCGCGTAAGCGCCTTCACTGCGCCCTCAGCGTTCCCCAAGTCCGTGTGAGCGCGCGCCACGTCGAGGAGCAGCCACGTACGCCACGAGGGCGGAGTATCGGCGCTGAGACGCATCCCCTTTGCCAATCGAATAGCCTCTTCAGGCCGCGCGTGCTGAACTGCGAGACGCACTCGCTCAATACGCACCGACGAGCGGCTGAAGACAGACACCATGCGCCCGTTCGCCGGGGGCGGCAACGTGGCCAATCGGTTCGTAGCCTTCTCTGCCGTCGTCATCATGTCGTTCGCCGTGTCGTAGTCACCCAGTCGCGCCGCACTCGTCGCCGCCGACATGAGCAGGCCACCCCAGACACGCACCCCTTCAGCCGTATCGATGTGATCACGTTCAACGTGATCAGCCGCATACACGGCGAGGTTCTCCGCATCGTCCAGCCGATTCTGTCGCTGGTAGTTCCATGCAACGGAGTTACTGACCATCGGTGCGAGCAAGGGATCAGAGGATTGCTCGGCAGCGTTCATGGCACGCTCAAGCGCGCTTAGTGCAAGGTCTGTCTTTCCCAGACGGATCGTCAGGTGCCCAGCCAACTGGAGAGCCTTCCCCAACGCTGCCTGTCCGGCGGCTCTCTCGTCGGCATTCCCCACAGCAGCGACGAAGCGCGCGTCGTTAATGACGCCGGGCAGCACTTCCATGAGACGGCCGAACTCCGCACTGTGGTAGAGAGTCCATGCGTCGGCAATCTCCTGCCTGAGAAGCGGCACAGTCAGCCGCTCAGCCCCGTTCGGCTCGGGAGGCGGAGCGAAGAGCGGCGGCATGATGGCACGGCGGACAGCCACGAGCTGGGGCGGGTCTGCATCCCCCGTGGAGGGGACTCCCGGCGGATCTCCCAGGAGCGATGTCAGCTCGACCCCAAGCCCCTGTGCCAAGGCATGCAGAGTTGGCAGTCTCGCGCTGTGCTTCCGCTTCTGCTCAAGGCGCTTGATCACGTCGGAGGAGACGCCTGATTTCTCGGCCAACCCCTCTTGGGTGAGGTCGGCCAACCGCCGCAGCCGGACCAACCGGTCACCAAGGTGCTCAGCCATACGTCGAGAGTACGGCTACTCCTCAGCGGAACACAGATGATCTTTCGATGACGGGAGTTGAACGCCAGCACAGACAGCGGAAGTTCGGCTGTCCCCGCCATCCCTCTCCAGCACTGAACTAACCGTCACAGTGATCCGCTGCCGCTTCCGCCTGCCGGGCGTGCTGGCAAGGGTAGAGAACGGGGTGACCTTGGGGGACTCCTCGGACTCCTTCGGGAGCCTCTTGGGCAAGCCGAGAGCCCCTAGCGCCTCTTGCTGCTCATGGACGCTCATACCGGCGAACAGGGCCGCAGCATCGTCAAGTTGAGACATGCCAGCCCCTACACGCTTGCCAGAGACAGCTTGACTGCGAACCCCAGGAAGAGCACCCCGGCGGCCGAGGTGGCCCCCGCGCTGAGCGCCCTCCGGCGACGGAACGCGGCAGCCAGACGAGACCCGCCGAAGATGAGCGCGGACAGGTACAACACGCTGGCCAACTGGGCGAGTACGCCCAAGGTCAGGAAGCCCATGACCGGGTTGGATTCCGACACGAACTGCACGAAGAAGGCGACGAAGAACAGGATCGCCTTCGGGTTGAAGAGGCTCACGACGAAGGCACGGCGGTAGGGCCGCTCCTCGGCCGCCTCCTCGGCGGGCGCCGGCGCCATGGCCGCCCGCTCCTTGCGGCTCCGCCACATCGTCCACGCGGCCCGCAGCATCCCGAACGCCAGCCAGGTCAGATACCCGGCCCCCGCGTACTTCACGATCCCGAACAGCACGGCGTTGGCCTGCAACAGCGAGGCGACCCCGGCCGCGGAGAGCGTCATCAGCACGGTGTCCCCGCACCAGACACCGGCGGCGGCCGTGTACCCGGCACGGGTGCCGCGCCGGGCGGCGACCGAGAGGACGTACAGCGAGTTGGGACCGGGCAGCAGGACGATCAGGACCAGGCCGGCCAGGTAGGTGGGGAGGTCTATGACACCGAACATGAGAACGAGTGTCGCACGGGGTACGACAGTCAGCCGTCGCCGTCGAGGAGGACGTCCACGGAGAGGTCGAGGGAGCGTGCGCGCCGTCCGGCGGCGGGGTCTGGGTGGGGAAGCGCGGCTCAGGGACTCGGGGTCGTAGACGGGTTCGACCGGTGTTCAGGACTCGGACTCGCGCACCTTGGCGGGCACCTCCGCTCCCCACGGGCCCCGCCGTTCGCGACCCGTCATCCGGGGGTACGTCTCCGGGGTACGAGGCCGGTGAGACGACGGGGGTCCGCGATGCGTACTACGGGTATGGGGAGGCGTACTGCGGGCAGGGTGAGAGCGGTCGCCGCCGCGGCGGCCCTGTCGGCCGTGGTGGCGGTGTGCGGCTGCACGGTGCAGGGCGCGGACGCGGACGGCAAGCACCATCTGCCCGTACGCATCCAGCTTCCGGACAGCGGCAGTAGCGGTAGCAGTGACGCCGGTGACAACAAGGCTTCCGCCTCCCCGAGCACCGCCCGCGCCGCGAACGTCCTGTGGTCGCGCGGCGACAGCGGCGGCCAGGTGCGCGAACTGCAGGCGCGGCTACGGCAGGTCGACTGGCTCTTCGACGGGCCGACCGGGACGTACGACGACCTCACCGAGGAGGCCGTCGCGGGTTTCCAGGGCAAGCGCGGGCTGCCGAAGACGGGCGAGACCGACACCGTCACCTGGCAACGGCTGCTGAAGATGACGCACGAGCCGGGCAAGTGGGACCTGTACCTGATGGGCGGCCAGCCGGCGGGCGCACCCGACCCGCGCTGCCTCACCGGCCGGGTCCTGTGCATCGACAAGACGAGCCGGACCCTGCGCTGGATGATCGACGGGCGCACGGTGTCGACGATGTCGGTGCGCTTCGGCGCGCAGTACACCCCGACCCGCGACGGTGTGTTCCAGGTCTACTGGAAGGCCCGGAACTGGGTGTCCACGCTCTACCACTCCCCCATGCCGTACGCGATGTTCTTCAGCGGCGGCCAGGCGGTGCACTACTCGTACGACTTCTCGATGCGGGGTTACGCGGGCGGCTCGCACGGCTGCGTCAACGTGAGGGACGAGGCGGCGATCGCGAGTCTCTTCGCCCAGGTGCGGACCGGCGACAAGGTCGTCGTCTACCAGTAGGTGTATGAGGCGCGGGCGGGACCGGGGGAACGTGTCCCACCCGCGCCGAGTGCACGAGCCGTAGGTACGGGGGGAACCCCGGCTCTGTGCGAGGGCCGATGACCAGTCGGCTCACTCAGTACTGCGCCACGACGGCCGAAAACGTCACACCTGCCGTGGAAAAACTTCCATGAGTTACGTACGCGCAGGTCAGCGGCGTGCGATCAACTCACAGCGCTCAGAGCGCGCTGTACGTCGGACTCGGCGACGGGGTCTGCCGGGCGGTGGTGGTGTGCGACGGGACCGGGGTGGAGGCCGACTGCGGCCGGATGAGCGGGGTGAGGACCGAGGCGCCGGAGGCGTCGTTGTCGTTGCGACCGCCACCGCTGCCGCCGCTGCCACTGCCGCCGCTGCCGCCGCTGCCGCCCGGTGCGATCGGGGCTATGTGCCCGTCGCCGCCACCGCCCTGACCGCCGACCTGCTCGTCCGAATCGTTCTGGTCGCCGCCCTGCGCGCCACCGTTCTTGCCGATGCCGCTGCCGTTGCCGGTGCCCTTGCCGCCGGCGCCCTTTTCGTCCGTGTCGGTACCGGAGCCGGCGCGCTCAAGGAGACCCTTGCAGTACGTCCACACGTGGGACGTACCGCCCGCCGCACCCTCCAGGGTGCGCTTGCGGCCGGGGGCCAGCGGCTTGCCGTCGCGCACGGCACGGCAGGACGAGGTGACACCGCTCCACCAGCCGCCGGAGCCGAAGGACTTGCCGTCACCGGAACCCGCGGAGGGCGTGGGGTTCGTGCCGCTCCCGGCGGCCTCGCCGGAGGAGCCGTCGGAACCGCCGCCGCCCGTCGTGGGCGTACCCGGGCCGCCGGTGCCGCTCGGCGAGGGCGAGACGAGGGTGCGGTCGGGGGGCGTCACGGCCGCGGAGATCGAGGCGGCGGGCGCCGGGTCGTCGTGGAACGGCGTCGGGAGGACTCCCGTGGCGGCCGCGACCGCGACCCCGCCGAGCATGCCGACGCCGAGCGCGGCGGTCAGCCCGAACCGCACGGGCCGAGCCCAGCGGGGGCCGGGGCCGGTCGAGACGGGCCGCCCGAGCCGGACGAGCCCGGCGTCGGAGGAGTGCGGACGGCCGCGCCTGCCGAGGGTCGCCCGCTCGACATCGTTGCCGGTGCGGACCGCCCTGAAGGCGGCCAACGCGGCGTCCTCGCCCGGGAGTTCGACCTTGCCCAGCGAGTGGTCCACGGACAGCGCGCCGAGGGTCTTGGCGAGCCGTTCGGCCTGTTCGCGGGCGGCCGGATCGACGGCTTCCACGGACTCGCCGTGCAGCAGACGCTCGGCGGTCTCGCGGTCCAGCCATCTGTAGTCCTCGTCGGCCATCACATGTCCTTCTGCGTCCGCGCGCGCGTATGCGTCACAGTGGCGGACGTCACCGCGCGGTCGCGCGGGTCTCGCTGGGGCGGGAGGGCGTCGAGCGCCGCGGCCGATTCCGGGTCGCCGCCGAGCAGCTCCGCGAGCCGCTTCAGACCGCGGTGCGCGGCCGTACGGACGGCGCCGGGCCGCTTGCCGAGGGTCTCCGCGGCGGTCTTGGCGTCGAGGCCCATGACCACCCGCAGGACGACGGCTTCGGCCTGGTCCTGCGGCAGTTGGGCGATGAGGGAGAGGGTGTTGTCGGTGGCCAGCGCCTCGATGGCCTCGCCGGCGGTGTCGGAGTCGGCGGCGCGGCCGGTGAGTTCGGACTCGTCGCCGCCTATCGCGGGGCGGCGGCCGCGCATCCGTATGTGGTCCAGGGCGCGGTTGCGGGCGATCCGGGCCGCCCATCCCCGGAAGCGGTCCGCGTCCCCGCTGAACCGGGCCAGGTCACGGGCGATCTGCAGCCAGGCCTCGGACGCGACGTCCTCCGCGTCCGGATCGCCGACCAGCGTCCGTACGTATCCGAGCAACCGTGGGTGCACCGTGCGGTACACAGTCCGGAACGCGGTCTCGTCCCCGTCCTGTGCCGCAAGCACCGCGGCGGTCAGCTCCGCGTCGTCCCCCAGCACGTGGTCCCTCGAATTTGTTGGTCGCGTCCGCACTCCGGCGCGAAAGGCACGTTACGACCTGAAACTGTTCCTCGTCCATGTCCGTACAAGGTGCAACTACTTGGTTCGGCCCCACGGTGTGACAGAAAACGCTCGCACGGCGCTGTAAAAAGTACGGGCCGCCGCGCGGCCCGTACAGCGCGACGGCCGGGGCCTCTCCTGTGGGGGGTGGCGGCCCCGGCCGTCTCCGCGGTTTTCGGCTATGCCCTGCGGCGATGCCTGGCCATCGCCGGGAATGGCGCGCGAGGCCCGGGGCGGAGGTCATAGCCCGAGTGAGGCCGGAGACGTCCCTACGCTGCTGACGTGGGTGCCGTGCCCCCGGCGCGGATGCGCTGACCGAGGAAGAAGGCCGCGCGGTCCAGTGCCTCGTCGGCCTCGTCCAGGATGCCGGCGAACGACTGGAACACGTGCGGCACGTCGCCGGTGATGTCCAGGACGACGTCCACTCCGGCCGCCCTCGCACGCGCGGCCAGGCGCGTGGAGTCGTCCAGCATGATCTCGTTCGTGCCCACCTGGATGAGCATCGGGGGGAAGCCGGTCAGGTCGGCGAGGACTGCCGGGCTGAGCATCGGCTGGTGCGGGTCCTGTCCGGCGAGGTACATGGCTCCGGTGTGTTCCACGGACTCGCGGGTGAGGATCGGGTCGATGCCTTCCTTCGTGTCCATGCTCCTGCCCGTGCGGGTGGCGTCGAGGCCCGGGGAGAACGTCACGATGGCGGCGGGCAGCGGGAGGCCCGCGTCGCGGGCGGCCAGACAGGTCGTGACGGCGAGGCCGCCGCCGGCGGAGTCCCCGGCGAACGCGATGGCCGAAGGGTCCCGACCGCTGTCCAGGAGAGCGCGGTAGGCGCTCAGTGTGTCTTCGATCGCGGCCGGGAACGGGTGCTCGGGGGCAAGCCGGTAGTCCAGCGAGTACGCCCCGAAGCCGGTCCTGGCCACGAGGTGTCCCGTCAGCGACAGCGCGCTTTCGGGGGAGCCGTACACCCATCCGCCACCGTGGAAGTACAGGATCGTCCCGGCGTGCGGTCCGTTGTCGGGCTCGACATGCAGTGCGGGCCGGTTGCCGAGAGTCGTCCGCGCGGTGCGGATGCCGGCGGGCACGATCATCTGGGCCATCAGCACCTCGAATCCGGCTCGGATCGCCTCGACCGACCGGGGACCCTCAGGCCGCGGCTGCCGCAGCATCGCGTCGATCCGCGCGCGCTGTTCCTTACTCATGCGCTCACTCCCTCACAAATACATTCCGCGGAACTATATTCCACGGCATCTAACGTAGACTATATGCCGTGGCATCCAAAGCGAGCGGTGAGACGGTCGGCCTCCCGGGCTTCTTCGACGACCTGGTCCGATGCGAGACGCGCCTGTACAACGCCCTCAACGACCGTCTCCGTGAGCGGCACGGCATCGTCACCTCGCAGTTCGAGGCCCTGCGTTACCTGCGCGACCACCCGGAGTCCCGCGTGGCGGACCTTGCCGCCGTGTTCGCCATCGGCATCGGCGCGAGCAGCAAGACCGTCGACCGCCTGGAGAAGCAGGGATGGGCGGTCCGGCAGCCGAATCCGTCCGATCGCCGGTCCTCGCTCCTGTCCCTGACCAACGACGGCTCGCAGCTAGTAGACGCGGCGGAGAAGACCTTCACCGGTGCACTGGCCGAGCTGATCGGAGGCACTCTCGACAGTTCCTCGGCGTCGGCCGCCGCACAGGCCCTCTCGCAGCTGCGCTCCGCACTCGAACGCGACCAGGTCGGCACACCCACAGGCTGACGGCCACCGCCTCGACCCCCGGGCAGCGACGCCCGGCCTGCACAGAGTGCACGGGGTGCACGGGGGTTGATGCGCCGGTCCTTGAGCGGGGAGGGCCGGGCTACGTCTTCATCCTTGATGTCGTGGCCCTCGGTGCGGAGCTGGGCGACGGCGGCGTCCGGTAGCGCGTGTTCCACAGCACCACGGCGTCGAGGACCGGGCCGAGCGCGCCGAGCCGGCCCTCCACGCCGTCGCGGTACGCCGGGTGGATGGAGCCGCGCTCGCCGTGGCACAGAATGTCCGCCGTCATGGCAGCGAGGGCGAACGGGCCTCATCCAGCGGGCCAAGGTGATCCACACCATCGGCCCCGGCTCGGACCAGGACGGCCCTTACTGCGCGCCGCTCCCCCGCGGCCGCCAGTCATCCTGACTACGCGTCGGCCCCGCCCGAACCCCCGCGTCCCGCGCCGCCCTGAACGCCGCCACCGCCCGCCGCTCGGCCTCGCCGTCCACGTCACCCTCGCGGAGAGCCGCGCCCAGCAGACTCGGCAGGCCAGGGAGACCCGAGGGACCGGGAAGACTCGGGGGACCCGGAAGGCCCATGTCACGTTCAGCCATGTCCGTCTCCATCCCTTTCCCGCACGCCTTCCGCCGCGCTTTCCGCCGCGCCCAGTTCGCGCGCCAGCCGCTTCAACCCCCGATACGCGGCCGTCCGTACCGCACCCGGCCGTTTCCCCAACACCCGGGCCGCGCCAGGCCCGTCGAGCCCAACGACCACCCGCAGCAGCACCGCCTCGGCCTGATCCTGCGGCAACCCCCGCACCAACCCGAGCGCGTACTCCGTGGAGAGGGACTCCAGCGCCTGGTCGTGGGTGCTGTGCGGGCCGGGCAGTTCGAGTACGTCCTGTTCGAGCGTCGCCGGTCTGGGACGTACCCGCTGCCGCCGCAGGTGGTCGAGTGCCCGGTGCCGGGCGATGGTCGCCGTCCAGCCGCGGAAGCCCGCCCCGTCGCCGCGGAACCGGCCGAGGTCGCGGGCGATCTCCAGCCACGCGTCGGACGCCACGTCTTCGGCCTCGTCGCCGACGAGCCCGCGCAGATACCCGAGCAGCCCGGGCTGCACGATCCGGTACGCGACCGCGAAAGCGCCGTCGTCGCCCTCCTGGGCCCGCGCGACGGCCGCGCCCAGTTCCCCGTCGTGCGCGTGCCCGCGCCGGGGCTCGCCTGTCTTGCCCAAGGACTGTCCTCGTCCGTACCGAGTGCGCGAAGTATCCATGTCCGGGCGGCAGTTCCCCGCCGTCCGTGCAAGCGCGACGCACCCCCGCACCCCCGTGCAGCGATCCCCCGCACCCCCCATCGCCATCAGCGCCGCCCCTCACAGAAACGTCACAGCCCGTGGCCCGCCCGGCACATCTCCGGCCCGTCGACGGGGCACGGTCCCTCTGGCCCCGGTGTACGTCCGCCCGTGGCGTCCCCGCGAACGAAGGAGACCCATGTCCGACCTCCGTATCGGTGTCCTCGGCTACGGCCTGCGCGGCAGCCTCGCCCGCGTCGCCCACCGCCCCGGCGCGGGCTCCCGCGTCAGCGCCCTCGCGGACCCCGACCCGGCGGCCCGGGAGGCGGCGGCCCGCGACTTCCCGGGCGCCTCGACGTCCAGCGACCACCGGGGAGTTGTCACGTCCCCCGACATCGACGCGATCCTCGTCCTCACCCCCGACCACACCCACGCCGACCTCGCCTGCGAGGCGCTGCGCGCGGGCAGGCCCGTCCTCGTCGAGAAGCCGCTCGACATCACCGTCGAACGCTGCGACCGCGTCCTGCGCACCGCCCACGAGACCGGCACCCGCCTCTACGTCGGCCACAACATGCGCCACATGCCGGTGATCCGCCTGATGCGCGACCTCGTCGAGGGCGGCGCGATCGGCACCGTGAGAACGGTGTGGGTACGGCACTTCGTCGGCTACGGCGGTGACTGGTACTTCAAGGACTGGCACGCCGAACGCCGTTACAGCACAGGCTTGTTGCTCCAGAAGGCGGCCCACGACCTCGACGTGGTGCACTGGCTGGCCGGCGGCTACACCCGCCAAGTCCAGGCGTTCGGCGACCTCTTGGTCTACGGCGACCTGCCGCACCGGCGCGCGCCCGGCGAGCCGAAGACCGCCGACTGGTACACCGAGGACGGACACTGGCCGCCGCACACCCAGCGGGCGCTCAACCCGGTCATCGACGTCGAGGACGTGTCGTTGGTCAACATGCGCCTGGACAACGGGGTGTTGGCCGCCTACCAGCAGTGCCACTTCACCCCCGACTACTGGCGCAACTACACCGTCATCGGCGACGCGGGGAGACTGGAGAACCTCGGCGACGGGCCGGGCGCGGTGGTGAAGGTGTGGAACAGCCGCCGCTCGGAATACCGGGAGCACGCCGACGCCGAGTACCGGGTCCCGGACACCGACCAGGACGGCGAACACGGCGGCGCCGACCCGCTGTTGATCGACGAGTTCCTACGCTTCGTACGGCACGGCGGGCGCACCGACACCTCGCCCGTCGCCGCGCGGATGGCGGTGGCCGCGGGGTCCGGGGCCACCGAGTCGCTGCGGGACGGCGGCACCCCGCGTGAGGTGCCGCCGCTCGATCCGGACCTCGTCGCCTACTTCGAGCGCGGTCAAGTGCGGGTGTCGTAGGGCAGGTTGGCGGCGTCGTAGGCCTAGATGGAGGTCTCCACCGGCTGTTGAGGGGCCTCCTTCTCCGCCGTGCCCGGTGTGGGCACCCGGTCCGCGTTCACCAGGACGCCCGCGATGAGGGCGGCCAGCAGGATCGAGGCCATCGCCCACCAGGTGGCGACGTTGAAGCCGTGTACGGCGGCCTTCGCCTCCAGGAGTTTCCGGTTCGCGCCGGGGCCCGAGTGGGCGGTGGCGTAGCGGGTGGTGACCGTGGCGGCGATCGTGTTGAGGAGGGCCGTACCGATCGAACCGCCCACCTGCTGGGCGGTGTTGAAGGTGGCGGAGGCCGCGCCGGAGTCGCGCGGGGCGACGCCTCCGGTGGCCAGGGACACCGAGGTCATCATCGCCGTACCCATGCCGAGGCCGAGCATCAGCATGCCGGGCAGGATGTACGTGGCGTACGCGGGTTCCACCCCGACCTGGGCGATCAGCGCGAGCGCGCCCGCCGCGATGAGCAGGCCCGGGACCATCAGGGTGCGCGGCGGTACCCGGTGCAGCAGCCGGGCCGCGATCTGGGTCGAGCCGGTGATCATGCCGACGGTGATGGGGAGATAGGCGACGCCCGTCTTCACCGGCGAATAGCCGAGGACGCGCTGCATGTAGTAAGTGAGGAAGAGGAACACACCGAACATGCCGATGGTGACGAACAGGATGGTCAGGAACGCGCCGACCCGCTGACGGTCCTTCACCACCGTCATCGGCAGCAGCGGAACGCGCGCCCGCGTCTGCCAGAACCCGAAGGCGCCGAGCAGTACGACCCCGGCGGCGAGCAGCGTCAGCACCAGACCGTCGCCCCAACTCCGGGACTCCGCCTCGGAGAAGCCGTACACCAGCGTGAGCATGCCGAGGGAGCCGAGGAGCGCGCCGGGTATGTCGAGATGCGCTTCGGGATGCCGGGCACTGTCGCTGAGCAGGACCCACGCACCGGCGAACGCCACCAGCGCGATGGGCACGTTGACGTAGAGGCACCAGCGCCAGTCCAGGTACTGCGTGAGGAACCCGCCCGCCAGCAACCCAACTGCTGCGCCCGCGCCGACGATTGCGCCGAACACGCCGAAGGCCTTGCTGCGGTCCTTGGGATCGGTGAACGTCGTCGTGAGCAGCGAGAGCGCGGAGGGGGCCAGCAGGGCGGCGAAGACTCCTTGCAGCGCGCGGGCGCCGAACAGCATGCCCTGGTTGGCGGCGGCACCGCCGAGCGCGGACGCGGCGGCGAAGCCGATCAGCCCGATCATGAAGGTGTTCTTGCGCCCGGCGAGGTCGGCGATCCGGCCACCGAGCAGCAGCAGCCCGCCGAACGCGAGGGTGTACGCGGTGATGACCCACTGCCGGTTCCCGTCCGACATACCGAGGTCGGTCTGGGCGGACGGCAGTGCGATGTTGACGATGGTCATGTCGAGGACGACCATCAACTGCGCGAGCGCGATGACGACCAGCGCCCACCAACGACGGTTCTCGGCCATGGATCCTCCCCGGGTCCGGCGATCGCCCTCATCGTCCTCCCGCACCCGGCCCCTTGGGAACGCCAGCGTCTCTTATTACGCCGATTTTGCCGATCGGGCCCCGCCGCGTGCCGGATGCCGAACTCCCTTACCCACCCACGCCGTTCACCGCGTCCCGGCACAGCAGCCGCAACGACCCGTGCCCGCCGAAACACCGCCGCGCCTCGTCGATGGGGTCCCACAACCGTCCCTCCGGCGTACGCAGCCAGTGCTCACCCCCGCTCGCCCACCACTCTCCGCCGGTCTGCCGCGCGATCACCTCACCGGCATACGCCCCGAACCCGCGCAACTCGCTCTCCATGGCGGCGTACGGCACCCCGTCCCGCCGTATCTCCTCGATCATCCGGTCGACCCGCCACAGGCTCTGCGCCGAGTAGTCGAGCCGCACCCGGGCCCCCTCGCGCATCGTCGCCACCGCGTCCGCCGCCCACCGGACGGGCCGCGCGGCGGCGGAGGGCCGGTGCTCCCGCGTTGTCATCACATGTGTCATCGCACCGAGAAAACCGTAGTCACGGGGCGTCCCGGCACCCCGATCCGGGCATTTCCCCGGACCGGCGCAGGACCGCCCCACCCCCACCGCACGACGGTCACAGACCTCGCGCTCGGCTCCCGCTCAACTCCGCCCGCGCGCCCGGCGCGAGACCACCGCGCGGAGCACCCGGCGCCCCTCCGTCGACACCGCGAGCACCTGACGCAGTCCGCCGACGCCGGGCCCGGTTCCGGCGAGCAGTTCGAGGACGCCGACCTGGCGCCGCAGTTCGGCGGCGACGAGGGGCGACATGCCGTCCGTACGACCCTCACGGCGGGAGTCGATGTCGTCGCCGTCGGCACCACCGGCCGGGACCATGACCTCCAGGAGTCGATGGATCCGCAGCGAGGCGACCGAGCAGACGTCGGCCCACTCCCGCACCTCGGTGCCGGCCGGAACCGCCGGCGCGGTCGCGAGCATCGTGCGGGCGAGCCGCACGGCTTGGTCCTCACCGGGTTCCTCGAAAAGGCCGGGCAACTTGGCCCGCGCCTGCTCCAGGCACTCGCCCCACGTCTCCCCCACGGCCGGGTCGGCGAGGCTGGTCCACAAGGGCCGCAACACCTCGTCGTCGCCGCCCAACAACGGCACGCACCGATCCAAACAAGCCAGTCCACCGGCGGCCAGTGCGCGATCGTCGGCCTGCGCGATCAGTTCCACCAGACTCATCCAGACCTCCCTCGGCGGGGCCCCTCCCCTATGGAACCCGCGTTTCCCCTGACTGCGCGCCCCACCCCGGGAGTGTCACACGGGACACCCCCGGGCAGGCAGAAAAAACGGAAGAAGAGGTTTTCGGCCAACAGCCGGACATCTGGCCGAACGCGCTCAGAGCCCGACCGGAATCCCCGGCCCCGCCAGCGCCTTCTCGTGCTGCATGCGGGTCAGCCGCAGGACGACGAGGATCGCGAACGCCGCGGCCGCGACATGGAGGGCGTCGAAGATCATCGACTGGCCGGCGGCCGCCTGGATGGAGCCGGCGTCCTGTCCGTACTCCAGGTAGCTCACCCGGTCGACAAGGAGCGACAGGATCCACAGCGTCCACCAGACGTTGACCAGCAGATGCGATCTGCGGGCACCCGCCGGGCTGCTGGCGTCCCAGATCTCCAGGGCGATCCGGCGCGGGTACCAGAAGTTCAGCAGCGGCACGAACCACCCGACGACCGCCCACCAGGGCTTCATGCTCTGCTCGGCAGGATCGAACACCCCGGCGTTGCCGCGCACCAGCACGAACCAGGACAGATACACGATGACGCACACGAGCATCGAGCCCGACTGGGCCTTCCCGGCCAGCGAGTCGAGCGACTCCGCCGCGTTCGCACGCCCGAACACCGCACTACCGGACGCGCCGTCCACGAGGTCGCCCGTCACGTCGTACAGCTTGAATCCGGCGTAGACGGCGAACAGATCGGCCGCGATGACGGTCCCGAGCAGCGCGGCGGCGGCCCGGCCCAGGCCGACCGGCGAGCGGAGACGGGACACCGGTCTGGGCATGGGCATGGGAACGGACACGATGAAGCAACCCCCCGAGTGCGAACAAGCAGGGGGAACATACGATCCACCGGTCCCTCAAGTCCAACGGCGTTCCGGCCGCGTCGACCGCCCCGCTCAACCCACCTTGTCCGCAAGGGACTTGAACTGCGCCCAGGTCAGCGCGGGCGTCCCCGGATCCCACAGCTTCTGGACCGTGGCCCGCAGCGGCATACGAATACCCGCCGCGACCTGGTTCTGCGTCTGGGAGTTGGCGAGGTCGCACCAGACCGCGAACGACCCGCCGAGGATCTGGCCGTCGTACTTCGCGGGAACCGCCGTCGTGCCGCGCAGCACCCGCGGCGTCCACTGCTCGTAGATCCGCCGTCCCGTCGGATAGACGAAGGTCTGCGGCTCGCCGAGGACGTAATAGAGGTACTCGTCGTTGTAGTTGAGGACCTTGCGCCCCGCGCTCAGGTACGCGACGGGCTGCCGGGCGCCGATCTCCTTGCCCGTCCAGTACGCGACCTGGAGATCCTTGGCGGCCTGCACTGACGTACCCGCGAAGAAGCCGTCGTTCCACACCCGCATCGTGCGGTCGTGGTTGCGGACCGTGTCGGCGCGGTCGTTGAGCCAGCCGGTGGTGAGGTCGGCGACGGTGCCGCCGGAGCCGTAGGCCTTCGTGGCCTCGGCCGCCAACTGCGGGAAGGACGCCTGGGGGTTGGCGACGGTCAGCGCCTGGTACTCGTCGCCGCCGAGGTGCCACTGGTCACCGGGGAACAACCCGGCGTACTCGTCGAGGAGTTCGTCGACGATCGCGGCGGACGCGTCCTTGGAGATGTCGATCGCGCCGCGCGTGGCGACGCCCGACACGTTCCGCAGCTGGAGATCCGGGTGGGCGGCGAGCACCGCGCCCAGGTGCCCCGGCGAGTCGATCTCGGGCACGACGGTGATGTGCCGACTGGCCGCGAGGTCGACGATCCGCTTGACCTGCGCCTTGGTGAGGTGATCCTTCGACACGACCTCGGGATGACTGGTGGACTCGATCCGGAAGCCCTGGTCGTCGGAGAAGTGCAGCCCGAGCTCATTGAACTTGAGGTCGCCCAACTCCCGTACCCGGTCCTCGATCCAGGCCGCGGTGAACGGCTTGCGCGCGATGTCCAGCATGAACCCGCGCCGCGGCTTGGCCGGTTGGTCGTGCACGACGCCCTCCGGCGCCGTACCGCCCCCGTGCACCTCCTGCTTGAGCGTGCGGGTGCCGTAGAACACCCCCGCGTCCGAGGGCCCGCTGATGGTGACCCGCCCGCCGCGCACGGTCATCGCGTACGACTCCGGGTTCGCGCCCTCGTCGTCGTTCAGCGCCAGCCGTACGTCCCCGGCCCGCACGTCACTCGACTCGCCGCCGTACGTCAGCCCCAGCTCCCCGGCGATCAGCCGCCCCTCGTCGACGAGATCGGCGTCCTCCACGACGACCCGGTCCCCCTTGGCGGGCCGCCAGCCGGGACCGCGCGCGGGGGTGTGGGAGCGCACGGCGGGAATGGTGCGGGGGGTCTGCGACAGCGGATACGACCGGGTCGGACTCGGTGTCGGGGACGCGGAACGGGAGGCCGCGCCGCGCGAGGCGGCGGAGGTCTCGTCGGCGGACCCGACGGCCGTGCCCCCGGAACCGCCCTCGTTCCCGGACGCGGCCCACAGCCCGAGGCCCACCCCGCCCCCGACCACCACCGTGGCCGCGGCGACCGCGATCAGCCCCCGCCGCTGCTTCAACGGCTTCACCTGCTTCGCCGACGAGCGGCGCCTGTGCTGGCTCACGGCGCCAACCTACGGCCCCGGGTGGATCGCGGGTGTCCACCACGCGTTCCGAAACTCTCCCGTCCGGGTGAAATTCGGGCACCCGTCGGACACCTCATGACCACTCCCGATAACGTGGTGACGCACTTCTCACTCTTCATCTCCGCATCCCCTGCCGCACCGTTCCGTGACGCGAGGATCCACACTGCCTGCGCACCGCCTCCCCCACCTCCCCGGCCGAGTGGCCATACCGGCGCTGCCCGAGCAGTCCCGCACCTCACAGTCCCCGAATTCGCTGGCGGGGTTCAACGCGGCGTCCCCCGAGGACGCCCGGCACACCCTCCTCACCTGCCTCCACAGCCTCCGCTGGTCCCGCCGCCTCACCGACCACCGCCCCTACCCCGACCTGGACGCCCTACTCGCCGCATCCGACGAGGCGGCGTACGACCTGACACCGGGGGACCTGGCGGAGGCCTTGGCGGGCGAGTCACTGCCGGTCCTCCCGGCCGACACCTACGAGGCCGCCCACATGGCCCTCGACGCGGCCCACGCGGCGTACGAGGCCCGCTTCGGCCACGTGTTCGTCATCTGCCCGGACGGCATCGCCCCGGACGAGGTCCTGGACCACGTCCTGGCAGGCATCCGGTCACGCTTGACGAACGACCCGGAGGAGGAGCGGGTGGTGGTGGCGGAGGAGTTGCGGCGCCTGGCAAGAGGACGGTTGAGGGTTGCCCTTAGGGGCGCGGGGAACGGCGCGACCAGCCATATTCGGCCCGCACCCGGCAAACAACACGAACCCCCCACCCATTAGCCGCCCGAAACTAGCCCATACGCGCACCTTTGCGTGCCATTTTGATCACACCAGCAGGCCCGCCGTAAGACCCGCGTCAGCGCCTGGATACGATGCTGAGGGCCGGTGGACCGTACCCGGCCGGGCCCGACCGACAGAGAAGCCGGCGCGGCCCTAAATCCCCGCTCCCGGAGGGTTCTTCCGTGCCGGCTGGAACGCTGTACCGCGGCCGGGAAGGAATGTGGTCCTGGGTGGCTCATCGAGTCACCGGCGTCCTCATCTTCTTCTTCCTGTTCGTACACGTGCTGGACACCGCTCTTGTGCGTGTCTCCCCCGAGGACTACGACAAGGTCGTAGCCACCTACAAGACGCCGATCGTGGCACTGCTGGAGTACGGCCTCGTCGCCGCGATCCTCTTCCACGCCCTCAACGGCCTGCGCGTCATCGCCGTCGACTTCTGGTCGAAGGGCCCGCGCTACCAGAAGCAGATGCTCTGGTCCGTCGTCGGCCTGTGGCTCGTGCTCATGCTCGGGGCGATCTACCCCGTGCTCGGCCACGCCGCTCGTGTTCTGTTCGGGAGCTGACGCAGATGTCTACGACTGAAACCGCAGCGTCGGGCATCGGCCCGGTGGAGAGCGCGTCCGTCTACACCGTGGACAACCCCGCGCCCCTCATCGAGGCCCCCCGCAAGCGCACCAAGAAGACCCCGAAGTCGACCCGGGGCAACTTCGAGATGTACGGCTGGCTCTTCATGCGCCTGTCCGGTGTCGTGCTGGTCGTCCTGGTCCTCGGCCACCTGCTGATCCAGCTCGTGCTGGACGGCGGTGTCTCCAAGATCGGCTTCGCCTTCGTGGCCGGCCGCTGGGCCTCGCCGTTCTGGCAGGTCTGGGACCTGCTGATGCTCTGGCTGGCGATGCTGCACGGCGCCAACGGCCTGCGCACGGTCATCAACGACTACGCGGAGCGCGCGAACACCCGGCTGTGGCTCAAGGGCCTGCTCTACACCGCCACGGTGTTCACCATCCTGCTGGGCACGCTGGTGATCTTCACCTTCGACCCGAACATCCGCTAGGCCATCGGGCTGAGGGACTGAGGAATTCTGATGAAGATCCACAAATACGACACCGTCATCGTCGGCGCCGGCGGCGCCGGTATGCGCGCCGCGATCGAGTCGACGAAGCGCAGCCGCACCGCCGTCCTGACGAAGCTCTACCCCACCCGCTCCCACACGGGCGCCGCGCAGGGCGGTATGGCCGCCGCGCTCGCCAACGTGGAGGAGGACAACTGGGAGTGGCACACCTTCGACACGATCAAGGGCGGCGACTACCTGGTCGACCAGGACGCCGCCGAGATCCTGGCGAAGGAGGCCATCGACTCGGTCCTCGACCTGGAGAAGATGGGCCTGCCGTTCAACCGCACGCCGAACGGCACGATCGACCAGCGCCGCTTCGGCGGCCACTCGCGTAACCACGGCGAGGCTCCGGTCCGCCGGTCCTGCTACGCAGCGGACCGCACCGGCCACATGATCCTCCAGACGCTGTACCAGAACTGCGTGAAGGAGGGCGTGGAGTTCTTCAACGAGTTCTACGTCCTCGACCAGCTGATCGCCGACGTCGACGGCGTGAAGACGTCGGTGGGCGTCGTCGCGTACGAGCTGGCGACCGGCGAGATCCACGTCTTCCAGGCGAAGGCCGTGATCTACGCGTCCGGCGGCTGCGGCAAGTTCTTCAAGGTGACGTCGAACGCGCACACCCTGACCGGTGACGGCCAGGCCGCCGTGTACCGGCGCGGGCTGCCGCTGGAGGACATGGAGTTCTTCCAGTTCCACCCGACCGGCATCTGGCGCATGGGCATCCTGCTGACGGAGGGCGCCCGCGGTGAGGGCGGCATCCTCCGCAACAAGGACGGCGAGCGCTTCATGGAGAAGTACGCGCCGGTCATGAAGGACCTCGCGTCCCGTGACGTCGTGTCGCGCTCCATCTACACGGAGATCCGTGAGGGCCGCGGCTGCGGTCCCGAGGGAGACCACGTCTACCTCGACCTCACGCACCTCCCGCCGGAGCAGCTCGACGCGAAGCTCCCGGACATCACGGAGTTCGCGCGCACGTACCTGGGGATCGAGCCGTACACGGACCCGATCCCGATCCAGCCCACCGCGCACTACGCGATGGGCGGCATCCCGACGAACGTCCAGGGTGAGGTCCTCACCGACAACACCACGGTCGTCCCGGGCCTGTACGCGGCCGGCGAGGTCGCCTGCGTGTCGGTGCACGGCGCCAACCGCCTCGGCACCAACTCCCTCCTGGACATCAACGTGTTCGGGCGCCGGGCGGGCATCGCCGCGGCGGAGTACAGCCAGAAGGCGTCCTACGTCGAGCTGCCCGAGGACCCGGCGCAGCAGGTCATCGACCAGGTCGAGCACCTGCGCGACTCCACGGGCACCGAGCGCGTGGCCGTCCTCCGTCGCGAGCTGCAGGAGTGCATGGACGCGAACGTCATGGTGTTCCGCACCGAGCAGACGATCAAGACGGCGGTCGAGAAGATCGCGGAGCTGCGCGAGCGGTACCGCAACGTCTCGATCCAGGACAAGGGCCGCCGGTTCAACACGGACCTCCTGGAGGCCATCGAGCTGGGCAACCTGCTCGACCTCGCCGAGGTCATGGCGGTCTCGGCGCTCGCGCGCAAGGAGTCCCGCGGCGGTCACTACCGCGAGGACTACCCCAACCGCGACGACGTCAACTTCATGCGCCACACCATGGCGTACCGCGAGGTCGGCGACGACGGCACCGAGTCCATCCGTCTCGACTACAAGCCGGTCGTCCAGACCCGCTACCAGCCGATGGAGCGTAAGTACTGATGGCTACCCCTGTTCTGGACAAGGCGGAAGCGGCCGGCCAGCCCGAGCCCGGCTTCGCCGACTCCCCGTACATCACGGTCACCTTCCGCATCCGCCGCTTCAACTCCGAGGTCTCGGCGGAAGCGGTCTGGGAAGACTTCCAGCTGGAGATCGACCCCAAGGAGCGCGTCCTCGACGGTCTCCACAAGATCAAGTGGGACCTCGACGGCACGCTGACGTTCCGCCGCTCGTGCGCCCACGGCATCTGCGGCTCGGACGCGATGCGGATCAACGGCAAGAACCGTCTCGCCTGCAAGACCCTGATCAAGGACCTCAACCCCGAGAAGCCGATCACGGTCGAGCCGATCAAGGGTCTGACGGTCCTGAAGGACCTGGTCGTCGACATGGACCCGTTCTTCCAGGCGTACCGCGACGTGATGCCGTTCCTGATCACGAAGGACACGAACGAGCCGACGCGCGAGCGTCTCCAGACGGCCGAGGACCGCGAGCGCTTCGACGACACCACGAAGTGCATCCTCTGCGCCGCCTGCACGTCCTCGTGCCCGGTCTTCTGGAACGACGGCCAGTACTTCGGTCCGGCCGCCATCGTCAACGCCCACCGCTTCATCTTCGACTCGCGTGACGAGGCGGGCGAGCAGCGCCTGGAGATCCTCAACGACCGTGACGGCGTGTGGCGTTGCCGCACGACCTTCAACTGCACGGACGCGTGCCCGCGAGGCATCGAGGTCACGAAGGCGATCCAGGAAGTGAAGCGGGCGCTGATCACGCGGCGCTTCTGAGGTTGTTTTCTGTACGGCTGTGAGGGCCCCGTTCCCGGGTGGGAGCGGGGCCCTCGTCGTGTACATGGTGTGCAGGACGAGGAGTTGGCGGCATACTCGATGGACACCGGGCTTGGGGGGAGCGATGGGTGGTCTGAGGGGGCGGCTTGTCGCTTTGAGCCGTGTCCTCGCGGTGCATCCGACCGGCGAGCGCAGGACCGTGATCTCCCCGAAGAAACCTCCCGGCACCAGGAGGAGGCAAGGGGAATGGGTCTTCTTGTGCCTGGTCGAGGGCTGTGAAATCAACCTTGTCCGTAGGCCGAACAAAGAGCCCGCACCAACAGGGTGCCCTGCGCACGGGCCACTTCACCCCGTGTACCTGCCTCAGTCTCCCGCCGTTCCTGACGTGGAACGCGCATCCGACCGGCTCTACATATACGTCTGCAGAGACAGCGACTGCCTCCATATGCCTCAACGGGAACGATCGCCCCATGAGCCCGCTCCTGAATGCGACGGTATTCGGCACACGGGCCGCTCTGGAGAGACCGTGTTGGCCGTAGAACCGAAGAATTAGGGGGTGTTGTGCTCGGTGACCTCGCGCAGGCGGGAACGAAGGCACTTGGCGGCGACCGGTTCAGCCTCCTCAGCGTGCTCCCGGGTGCCATCGTCATCACGGCTGTCACCGTCCTTGTGGGGGCGCATGCCTACGAGCCCGGCAGGGGCATGAACCTGGGCGACGCACTGCCCAATGACCACAAGCTCGTCGTACTGGGGCTCGGCTCAGTGGGAGTTTTCCTTGGCGGAGTGCTGCTGCGCCCGTTCGAAATCGCACTGGTGCAGCTTCTTGAAGGCTACTGGCCGGCCGGATCCCTCCGGGGACGGGCACTTCCCATCGCCGTGGAACGCCACCGGCGGCTCCGCGAACAAGCAATCGCCCTCGACGAGACTCGGGCGGTCTCCCCTCCGAACAACGCGTCACTCACGCAACTTGCCCAATTTCACCGCGCAATGGCCCAAGAACGCCGGATCAAAGAACGCGCCGAACGCACAGCAGCCAAGTACTCCCCGTACGACGAACAGCTCATGCCCACCGCTCTTGGCAACATCCTCAAGAACGTGGAGGAAAGGACCGGGCGCCGCTATGGGCTCGACGTACTGAGCGCCTACCGACGTATCTACCCCTCTGTAGCACCGGAGTTCCGCCAGGCAATCGAGGAGCAGATGGACCTCATCTCCATCGCCTCCTCGCTGTGCGTAGCGTTCGGGATTGTGTCACTCGCGGCATCACCGCTGGTCTTCCGCATGAACTGGTGGACGCTTCTGCTGCCCGCCGCCATGGCAGCCTCCGCAATCGCATACCGGGGCGCCCAGCGAGCGGCGCAGGACCACGAAGAACTCATGAAGGCCGTTTTCGACGTGCACCGCTTCAATCTGGCGTCAGCCCTGCACTACGACCTGCCGGCGGATGCAGCCGGGGAGCTGGACCTCAACAAGCGAATCACTACTTTTCTGAATGCCTCTGAGCCGCTGGCCGAAGACAACGGCCTCAAGGACGAGCCTTTGAAGCACCCACCCACTGCTTGACAGCGTCACGCCGCATCCAGCTGGACCGCTCCGCCAATACCGACCAGGCTGATCTCAAGACGCCGTCCCAACGCCGAAGGCCTCCGCCTGCCGTACGCTCTCAGATTGGCGAAAACGGGGACACGTTCCGCCAGGGACGTGCCAAATGTATGGATCTCCCGCGCCACGACCACCGCACAGTCCTCCCCGAGCACGAACTCGACCCGCCCGAACAGCACCGTGACATCCGCGTACAGCACACCGCGCTCCTCGTCGTCCTGCGGAAACACCGCCTCCGACAGATCCACGCGCAGTGACCCGAAGACCGCCCGGACGACGATACGTCGAACGCCGTTCTCAGACGGAAGCAACTTCGCGTGCGCCGGGACGAACAGGCTCCCGTACCGCCTTATCGGAATCACCACATCGTCGGCGATCCCTCCCGAGCGGCTCAGCGCGATCAGGGCCCCCAAGGCGATCACCGCGAGCGGCACCACCCTGCTCTGCCACACGTCGCTCAGTCCGCCCTGTCCGGCCAGAGCCCACAGCCCACCCCCCACGAGCAGAACGAGGGGACCCAGCGCGGCGCCCTTGGGGAGCGCGGTACGGACGATGAGTATCGCCGCGAACGCCATCAGCAGGTACGGCGCGGCCACCAGCGCCCCTCGTGCCCCGGACCGCAGCGTCTGAGGCCCGCCCAGCAGCCACGTCGTGCCGACCACCACCGCCAGCAGCCCTAAAGCTGTTCGCACACGGCCCACTGACTCCCCCTCCCCCATTCAGTCTGAAGAGTACTGAAGGCCTCACAACCGATCCGTCGGCGGGCGCCCCGCGCCACCCGGGTGACCTCGTGGCCGGTTCCGCGAAGGTGGACGGATGACGTAAAGATGACGTTCTAACCTGACGGCATGTCAGATGAAGAGTCGTACGAACTGCTCGGCTTCGACAACCTCCTTCTCCCCGTCGGCGACCTCGCCGAAGCCGTCCCCTTCTACGAACGCGCCGGATTCACCGTCGGGTTCCGCCTCGACGAGGCCGGTATCGCGATCCTGAAGGTCGGCGGCGAGACACCCGGGGTTCTCCTGCGACAGGAGGACGGGCTGGGGCACAGGCCACCCCCCTGGCCCTCGCCGCGCGTGTGGCTGGAGGTGCCGGACGCGCGCAGGGCCGCCCAGCACCTCACCGCCGCCGGCATCGAACTGCTCGACGCACCCTTCTCCGTGGCCACCGGGTGGACCGTCGAGATCGCCGACCCCTGGGGCAACGTCATCGGGTTCACCGACTACTCGAAGCGGCCGGAGCTGGCGCGGCGCGTGTGACGCAGGTCCCAGCGCAAGCAAGTTGAACACGTTCAAAAATGCTCTTACAGTTCTTCCTGTCAGCATTTTTGAACGTGTTCAAGAAGGGGGAGGCGCATGGACCGCACGGTCATCGCCTACGTCATCTATCTGATCGTCAGCATCGGACTCACCATCTGGGTGGCACGGACGCTCAGCCGCAACGGGCGGATCTTCCTCGCCGACGTCCTACAGGGGAACGAAAAACTCGCGGAGGCCGTGAACCACCTCCTGGTGGTCGGTTTCTACCTCGTCAACCTCGGGTTCGTCGCCCTGTACCTCAGTGGCGACGGCACCATCGACGACACCCGGGGCATCTTCGAGGCCCTGTCGACCAAGGTCGGTGTGGTGCTGCTGGTGCTCGGAGTGATGCACCTGGCCAACGTGTACGTGCTCAACAAGATCCGGCGGCGCGGAATCATGGAGCGGGAGCAGGTGCCGCCCGTCGCGCCCCAGGACTGGGTCGGGGCGTGAGGACGGTGACAACCACCGCGGCGGACCGGACGACCCCGGTCCGCCGGCTCACCGTCCTGTACGACGCAGACTGCTCCCTGTGCGCCTTCCTGCGCGACTGGCTCGTACGGCAACCGCAGTTGGTGCCCCTGGAGCTGGTACCGGCGTCCTCCGAAGAGGCCCGGCAGCGCTTTCCCGGGCTCGACCATCGCGCCACCCTCGACGAGGTCACCGTCGTCGGCGACTCCGGGCAGGTCTACCGGGGAGCCGCCGCCTGGATCGTCACCCTGTGGGCCCTGCGCGAACAGCGGCCCCTGGCCCACCGGTTGAACACCCCGGCCGGGGCCCGCCTCGCCAGGGGCGCCGTGCTCGCCGCCGCGAAGTGGCGCGGGGCGCAGTGGGGCGCCGGAGGGTCGAGGGCCGGCCGGTGGGGCGGGGGTGTGTACCGGCAGGGAGACGGATGGTCGTACGACCCGCACGCGGGCTGGACGTACACCGCGCCGGGCTGCGCCGACGGTTCCTGCCCCACTGGATAGGCTCTGTCTCCGTGCCCGAGAAGAACGACAGCCCCCAAGAGGACGGCGGTACGCCCGCCAAGTCCGCGAAGTCCGAGCAGACCCGTGCGCTCATCCTGGAGACGGCCATGCGGCTGTTCCAGGAGCACGGCTACGACAAGACGACGATGCGGGCGATCGCCAAGGAGGCGGGCGTCTCGGTCGGCAACGCGTACTACTACTTCGCCGGCAAGGAGCACCTGATCCAGGGCTTCTACGACCGGATCGCCGAGGAGCACCGGCTCGCGGTCCGCGAGGTGCTGGACCGGGAGACCGATCTGGAGGCGCGGCTCGCGGGCGTGCTGCGGGTGTGGCTGGACATCGCGAAGCCGTACCACGAGTTCGCGGTGCAGTTCTTCAAGAACGCCGCCGACCCGGACAGCCCGCTCAGCCCGTTCTCCGCGGAGAGCGAGCACGCGCGTGTGCAGGCCATAGACGTCCACAAGGAGGTGCTGTTCGGGGCGAAGACCAAGGTGGCACCGGAACTGCGGGACGTGCTCCCGGAGTTGATGTGGCTCTCCCAGATGGGGCTCGTGCTGTATTGGGTGTTCGACCGGACGGAGGACCGGGAGCGGAGCTACCGGCTCGCCGAGCGCGGCGCCCGCCTCACCGCGCGCGGTGTGTCCCTCGCGCGCTTCCGGGTGCTGCGGCCCCTCGTCCTGGAGGTGCACGAGCTGTTCACGGACTTCCTGCCGGGCATGACCCACGCGCTGCCCGACCCGGGGAAGGCGAAGAAGAAGCAGGAGAAGCGCGGGGCGCCCGCCGCCGGACCTGCCGACGACGAACGCCCCTGAGCGCTCAGGTCAGTTGACGGCGTCCACCTCGCCCTCCGCGAGCTCGACGTCGTAGACCAGCGGGCCGTCCGCCACCGCCACGTGGCGGGCGATCGAGCCGTACGAAGTGGCCGTCGTCGCCAGGAGGTAGGTCCCCGGGCCCGGCACCGACACGATGTACGAGCCGTCCGCCAGGGACTCGACGCGGTCCAGCTGGCGTCCGCCCGCCGAGAGGAGCGTCACCGCGGCGCCCTCCACGGGCTCGCCCTCCGCCGTACGGACAAAACCGTGGACGGCGGACGCGGGGCCCTCTGGGGCGACCTGTACGGGCTCCTCGGCGGGCTCCACGGCGAGATGCGGCAGCGCCTTGTCCAGCCAGCCGGGCAGCCACCAGTTGGAGTTGCCGAGCAGGTGCATCGCGGCCGGCACCAGGGCCGTACGCAGGATGAAGGCGTCGAGGGCGACCGCGGCGGCCAGGCCGACGCCCGCCGTCGCCGCGCCGGAGTTGCCGCTGAGGACGAAGGCCAGGAAGACGCAGACCATGATCAGGGCCGCGCTGTTGATGACGCGGCTGGTCTCCGCGAGGCCGACGCGGACCGCGCGGGCGTTGTCCTTGGTGTGGACCCACTCCTCGTGCATACGGCTCACCAGGAACACCTGGTAGTCCATGGAGAGGCCGAACAGCAGGGACAGCATGATGACCGGCAGGAAGGCGTTGATCGGGCCCTCCTTGCCGAGGCCGAGCAGGTCCAGGCCCCAGCCCCACTGGAAGATCGCCACCAGGACACCGAAGGAGGCCGCCGCCGCGATGAGGTTCATCAGGGCGGCCGTCAGCGGGACCACGAGCGAGCGGAAGGCCAGCAGGAGGAGCAGGAAGCTCAGGCCGATGATCGTCGCGACGAAGAGCGGGAGGCGGTCGCCCGTGACGGTCGCGAAGTCCTTGGAGATCGCCGTCACGCCGCCGACGTGGCCGGTCACGCCGGCCTCGGGTATGACCTTGTCGCGCAGGGTGTCGATCAGGTCGTCCGTCTGCACGGACTGCGGTGAGGTCTTCGGGACGACCTGGATCACCGTCACGCCGTGCGCGGCCGGCAGCGCGGCGACCTGGGCCACGTCCTTCGTCCCCTGGATGTCCTTGACCAGCGCGGCGGTGTCGCCGCCGGAAGTGACCACCTGGAGGGGGCCGTTGAAGCCCGGCCCGAAGCCGTCGGCGAGCAGGTCGTACGCCTGCCTGGTGGTCGTCGACGCGTCGTCGTTGCCCTGGTCGGTTGCGCCGAGGCGCAACGACAGGATGGGGAAGGCGAGGACGGCCATCACCACGAGGGCGAACACGGCGATCCGGCGCGGGCGCTTCTGCACGGCGGCCGACCAGCGGGCCGCGAGGTTGTCGGTGCGCTCCGGCTCGGACCCGGTCGCGGCCAGCTTGCGCCGCTGCTTGCGGCTGAGCACCCGCACGCCCAGGAAGCCGAGCAGGGCGGGCAGCAGCGTCGTGGCCGCGAGGACACTCAGGACCACCGTGAGCGAGGTGCCGATGACCACGCCGTCCAGGAAGCGCAGGTTCGTCACCAGCATCCCGGCGAGCGCGATGCACACCGTGCCGCCCGCGAACAGCACCGCGCGCCCCGAGGTGTTGAGGGCGATGACCGCCGACTCCTCGGGATCCAGGCCGCGTTGGACGCCTCGTCGGTGCCGGGTGACGATGAACAGGGCGTAGTCGATGCCGACGCCGAGGCCGATCAACGTGGCGAGCAGGGGCGCCAGGTCGGGGATGTCGGTGGTGTGGCTGAGGAGCTGGGTGGAGAACAGGCCGGTGCCGACGCCGAAGATCGCGATGCCGATAGGGAGCAGCATCGCGTAGAACGAGCCGAAGGCCAGGAACAGGACGACGGCCGCCGCGATGATGCCGACCCCCTCGGCTATGCCGCCCGGCGGTTCCTCCACCCGCTGGACGGCCTGGCCGCCCAACTCGACCTGGAGGCCCTTGCGTCCGGCGTCCTGCGCGGTGTCCACGACGTTCTGGACGAGGTCCTTGGGGACGGCGTTCGCCTGCTCGGCGAAGGTGACCTGCGCGTACGCGATCGTCCCGTCGGAGCTGATCTGCGTCGCGCCCCGGGCGCCGGAGTACGGGCCGGTGACCCCGCCGACGCCCTTCATACCGGCGATCTCGTCGAGCACGGGCTGGATCCGGGTCCGTACGGACTGGTCCCGCACCGATCCCGAGTCGACCTTCCACACCACCGTGTCGGTGTCGCCCGAGCTGTTCGGGAACGCCTTCTCCATCAGGTCGTACGCGCGCTTGGAGTCCGTGTCCGGGAGGGAGAACACGTTCGCGTAGTTCGTACCGGCCGTAGAGGCCGAGAAGCCCAGGCCGAACAGTGCCCCCACCCACACCAACAGGACCACCAGCCGGTGCCGATAGCACCACCGTGCCAATGCCGCCACGCTCAACGCTCCTTAGTCGAAACCGAGTTGAATACATCGGTCGGTCGGTTGGTCCCCCAGGTCCTGGGCTACAGAATTGGCGGCGGCACGCACGCGTGGACACGCATCGGCCATGACTCTCAAGGAACTCCAAAGACCCGGCCGGCCCGGCTGTCGGTGCCCCGGCGGATACTGGGGGCATGACGGCTCCAGGAACCGTGCTGGTGGTGGAGGACGAACCGAGCATCGCCGACGTCCTCGCCATCGCGCTGCGCTACCACCGCTTCGAGGTGATGGTCGCGGGCACCGTGCGCGAGGCGCTCGCGCTGGCCGAGCGCACCCGCCCGGACTGCGCGCTGCTCGACGTGATGCTCCCGGACGGCGACGGCCGCGCCCTGGGGCACGAACTGCGCGCCCGCAGACCCGAGCTGGCGATCGTCTTCCTCACCGCGCGGGACGCGCCCGCCGAGATCGTCGGCGCCCTCGGCTTCGGCGACGACTACATCACTAAGCCGTTCGACATCGACGTGGTCGTCGCCCGCATCACCGCCGTCCTGCGCCGCACCCGCCCCGCCGACGTCCTCCCGCAGCGCCCGCCGCTGCGCTACGGCGACCTGGAGCTGGACGAGACGACGTACTCGGTGCACCGCGCGGGCCGCTCGGTCGAGCTGACCCCCACCGAGTACGCCCTGCTGCGCTTCCTGGTGCGCAACGGCGGCCGGGTCGTGCCCAAGGAGCAACTCCTGCGCCACGTCTGGCAGTACGAGCACACCCCGCAGGAGTCGACCGTCGTCGAGACCTACATCAGCTATCTGCGGCGCAAGCTGGAGACCCTGGGACCGCCTGTGATCACCACGCGGCGGGGCGTCGGATACGGGCTCGCATGAGGAAGTTCCATCTCCCGAACTGCGAGCGCGGGGTCGACTCCCTGCGCGCCAAACTGACGCTCGCGAACGTGGCACTGCTGGCGCTCGGCATCGTCATGGCCACCGCCGTCAGCCTGATGGGCATGCGGCACTATCTGCTCGCCCAGGTCGACACCGAGCTGACCAAGTCCCGTGACTCGCTGAGCGGTTCCCAGCTCACCATGCAGCAGCTCAACATGCTGAGCACGCTGGCCGGCATCGGCGACCACCTGATGCCCCAGGAGAGTGCCGACTCACCGAAGCCGGACAAGGTGTTCGCGGCGGTCGGCCCCCAGGGCAAGGTGCTCACCATCGCCGGCTTCGCCCCGACCACCGACCAGCGGGCACTCGCCGCGGTCTTCAGCGACCCGGCCACACTGGCCGCGGACGGCACACCGCGCGACATCTCGCTGCGCGGCGACCCCTACCGCGCCACCGGCACCCGGCTCGCCGACGGCACGTACATCCTGATCGCCGCCTCCACCGGCGGCCTCCACCACGGCATGGCCAAGGCCCTCAAGCTGGACCTCGCCTTCGGCAGCCTGCTGCTCGTGCTGCTCGCCGCGCTGACCATGATGAGCGTGCGCCGGCGGCTGCTGCCCCTGGAGGACATGGTGGAGACCTCGACGGCCATCGCCGAGGGCGATCTGACCCGGCGCGTGCCCTCCAGCCACCATCCGACGCAGGAGGTCGAGCAGCTGCGGGTCGCCCTCAACTCCATGCTCCACCAGGTGGAGTCGGCGTACCGCACGCGCGAGCGTACGGCCGCCCACCTGCGCCGCTTCGTGGCCGACGCCTCGCACGAGCTGCGCACCCCGCTGTCGGCGATCCGCGGCTACCTCCAGCTGTACGACAAGGGCATGCTGACCGAGCCCGACGAGCGCAAGCGTGCCTGGGACCGGATGAACGCGGAGGCGGACCGCATGGGCCGTCTCGTCGACGAACTACTCACGCTGGCCCGCCTGGACCAACAGCCCGAACTGCGCTTCCGGAACGTCGATCTGAGCCGCCTGGTGCGCGACGCCGCCGAGGACCTCCGGGTGCAGCAGCCCGAGCGGCCCGTCACGGTCGGCGCCGACGGCTCCCTCCTGGTGCGCGCCGACGAGTCGGGCCTGCGCCAGATACTCGGCAACCTGGTGACCAACGTCCGCACCCACACACCCGCCGACGTGCCCGTGCGGCTCGGTGTGGAGCGCGAGGACGGGGTCGTACGGCTGTGTGTCGCCGACCAGGGTCCGGGGCTGTGCCAAGACGACGCGGCGCGCATCTTCGACCGGTTCTTCCGGGCGGGCGGCGGTGCGGGCAGCGGTCTGGGGCTGGCGATCGTCCAGGGCGTCGTCAAGGCGCACGGCGGTGACGTGGCGGTGCGAACGGCGCCGGGCGAGGGGCTCGCGGTGACGGTGACCCTGCCGACGCGGGCGCCCGTGCCGTCGTAGAGCAGCACGGGTCGTGGAGCACGCGTCTCAGGGGGTGTCGGACTGGACCAGGGCCCAGACCGTCTTGCCGTGTGTGCCGCGGCTCCAGACGCCCCAGGCGGCCGCGATGCCCTCCACGAGGTGGAGACCGCGGCCGGCCTCCTCCAGGGCCGTCACGACCCGCAGACGGGGTTCCAGGTGGCCCTCGTCCGACACCTCTATGAGGCAGGAGCCGTCCGCCAGGGCCGTCACCGCCACCTCGAACTCCCGCTCCAGGAGCGGCCCGTGGCGTACGACGTTGGTCGCCAGCTCGGACACGAGCAGCACCGCGTCCTGGAGCGCCGGATCGTCACTCCGGTGCCCCCAGTCGGCCAGATGGTCCCGGACCCGGCGCCGGGCGAGACCCACGGACGCCGGGTGCCGGGGCAGCCGGAAGGAGTTGCGTCTGACCACGTCGGCTCCTCACCCCACCCACACCTCCGTCACATGGTGCTGCGTGCGATGGCCGACCGGTGTCACTCGGACAAAAGATCGAACAAAGGTCAGCGCCCGGAGGCGTCAGATCCAGTCCAGCGCCCACAGCCGGAACACGCCGGTGCCGTCCGTGAGGTAGGAGATGCCGCCGACGTCCTCGCTGCTCACCACGTACTCCTTGCGCTGCCACAGCGGGATCAGCGGCACGTCGGCGGCCACGTCCGACTGGAGGTCGCGGAAGTCGTCGTCGACGCGGCTGCGGTCGGCGAACTTCTGGCTGCTGAGGATCAGCTGGTCGACGATCTTGTTGCTGTAGCCGGTGTTCATGGTGGAGCCGGTGCCGACGAGCGGGGAGCCGAAGGTGTCCGGGTCGGGGTAGTCGGCGACCCAGCCGACGGCGTACGCGTCCAGCTTGCCGGTCGCCCAGCGCTTCTGGAAGTCGGTCCACTCGTAGCCCTTGACGTCCACCTTGAAGAGCCCGCCCGCCTCCAGCTGCTTCTTCAGCTCGGCGGCCTCCTCCTTGCCGGAGCCGTGCCCGATGCCGTAGCCGTAGGTGAAGTGCACCGGGAGGGAGACGCCGGCCTCTTCGAGGAGTGCCTTCGCTTTCTTGGTGCTCTGGGAGGGGTAGTCGTCGAAGAAGGACGTCGTGTGGCCGACGATCCCGGTGGGGATCAGCGAGTACAGCGGGTCGACCGTGTCGTCGTACACCGTGGCGGCCAGCTGTTCGCGGTTGATCAGCCAGGCCATGGCCCGCCGCACGAGGACGTCGTGCAGGGGCGTGCCCTTGCGGGTGTTGAGGTACAGGTTGCGGGTCTCGGAGCTGTCCGCCTCCGACACGCGCTGGTTGGGGTCGCTCGCGGAGAGCCCGGAGAGCATCTTTGGCGGCAACTGGCGGGTGGCCACCTGGACCTGCTTCGCCTTGTACGCCTTCTGCAGCGCGTCCGAGTCGGCGTAGTACCGCAGCTCGATCGGGCTCCCGGTGTTCTTGACGGCACCCTTGTAGTGGCTGTTCGGCGAAAGGACCGCCTTCTTGTCCTTCGTATACGTGGACAGGGTGTACGGCCCGGTGCCGTCGACCTGGTAGCCGTTGCGCGGGGCGTCCTTCGGGTACTTGGTGCTGTCGACGATCGCACCGGCGCCGGTGGCCACCTTGAACGGGAACGTGGCGTCCGGGGACGACAGATGGAAGGTGACGGTCATCCCGGAGGCGTCGACCGAGCCGAGCGTGGAGAGCAGGGACGACGGACCGACATCGGAGTTGATCTTCTTGACCCGGTCGAAGGAGAACTTCACGTCCTCGGCGGTCATCGTGCGCCCGCTCGGGAAGGTGAGCCCGTCGCGCACCACACAGCGGTACGTCGTCAGCCCGCCGCCCACGAACGCGCAGCTCTTGGCCGCGTCCGGCACGGGTGTCGTACCGCCCGAGTCGAACGTCATCAGTGACTGGAAGACGTTGCTGTACAGCGCCCAGGAACCGGCGTCGTACGCGGCGGCCGGGTCGAGGGACGTGACAGCGTCCGTCGTCCCGACCGTGATCGTCTTGTCCTTGCTCCCGTCCGACGGCAGCAACTGCCAGCCACCGACTCCCACAGCCGCCAGAACCAGCAGCGTCGCGAGAATCCGCATGCGAACCGACCGCATCGGTGTGCCCTCCCAAGGACCCTCCCGGGCCCCTCACATACGCCACTCCCCTAGTGGCGCGGATCACCTAACCACAGGAGTTTCATCGGGGGGAAGAGAGTTCTGCCGAGATGAGAAAGAACTTACCGACGGGTGTTAATTGCCCGTTTCACAGCCGACTCTCAGCCAGTTCGCAGACATGCTCCGGCATCGGCAACTAAGCCTGTTTCGAGGCCAGTTCGACGACCGTGATGTCCGACGGCGCCCCCACGCGCGTGGGTGGTCCCCAGGCGCCGGCGCCCCTGCTGACGTACAACTCGGTGTCGCCGTACCGCTCCAGGCCCGCGACCGTCGGATTGGCCGCCTCCGCGACGAAGTTGCCGGGCCACAACTGGCCGCCGTGGGTGTGCCCGGAGAGCTGGAGGTCGACGTTGTGCTTGACGGCCTCGTGGATCTGCACGGGCTGATGCGCGAGCAGCACGCACGCGCGCGTGGTGTCACGATCGCCGAGCGCCTTCCCGAAGTCGGGCCCCTGCCCCTCGCTCTCGCCCTGGAGGTCGTTGACCCCGGCGAGGTCGAACCCGGCCAGTTCTGTACGGGCGTTCTCCAGGGGGTGGATCCCGAGCCGCCGCACTTCTTCGACCCAGGCGGCGGCACCGGAGAAGTACTCGTGATTACCGGTGACGAAGAAGCTCCCGTGCCGCGCCTTCAGCCCGGCCAGGGGCGCTGCCGCGGGCCCCAGGTTCTTGACGCTCCCGTCGACCAGGTCACCGACGACGGCGATCAGATCGGGCTGGGTCGCGTTGATCGTGTCGACGACCTTCTGCGCGAACCCCCGCCCCAGGAGCGGCCCCAGGTGAATGTCACTGACGACCGCGATCCTGAACCCGTGCGCCGACCGCGGCAGCTTGGCCAGCGGCACGGTCACCCGCTTGACGCTCGGCCCGCGCAGCACACCGTAGGTGCCGTACCCGACGGTCCCCACGGCCGCGGCGGCGGCCGCACCCCCGACGACACGGGAGACGAAGAGCCGGCGGGAGGGAACGGCGAGCGGAGCACTCCTCCGCGGCACTTCTGGAGCCGCCTCAGCGGCCGCTTCGGGAACCGTCGCGAAGGCCAGGGCCTCGTGCTCCTCCACGGCCGTCTCGGGCCGCCCACGCCGTTCGAGGAGCCTGCGCAGCAGCGGCCGCAGGACCTCACCCGCGAGGACGGCCAGCAGGAGGTAGATCGCCAGGGCCATCCACAGGAAACCGGGCCAGCCCAGGGCTTGTTGGAGCCAGAAGGGTGCGCCGCCTCGTTCGGCGGCCAGGGCCGCGATCATCAGCACCGGGCCGGCGACGAGCACGGCCGTGCCGGTGATGCGGGCGGGGCCCCACGCGCGCGTGGTGTCGCGGACGAGGCGGCGCCAGACGTACCAGTGGAGCCCGCCGAGGACGGCGACGGCGATCAGGGCCACGAGGGCGATGACGACGATGGCCACTTCTTTATGACGTCTCGCGCAGTGCGCGCAGTCCACGCAACCCGAGGCCCCCGATGACCGTCCCCAATACGAAGGAGACGATGGCGAGAGTCAGGTGCACCCAGAAGTACGCCGTCGGGTGGCCGTCGTCGAAGGCCAGACCACTGCTGTCCGCGACCAGGTTTTTGACGAAAGTGACCCAGATGACCCAGCTCCACACCCCGAAGGCGAGCAGGAACCAGGAGACGGGGCGGCTGAGCTTCATGAGTCCAGTATCGCCGTCGTCCCCTGGGGCCCGTGTCCGGGGTGGGGCCGGTGACGGGACTTCGGGTCCCCCGGCATGTACGTTCTCGTCCGTGCCCGCTCCACTGAAGACCATCAGGCGATCCCTGCTGGTGCTTTCCGCCGCCCTGTCGTCCCTCGCGCTCACCGCGCCCGTCGCCCTCGCGGCTCCGAGTCCGACTCCCACCCCGACCGCGACCGCGACCCCGAGTTCGTCGGCGAGTTCGTCGGCGACTCCTACGGCCACTCCCCCGGCCGACATGTCGTCGGTGGGCGGTACCCGCCTCGGCATGGCGGGGACGCAGGTCAACCTGACGTCCGGCGTCCCGGTGCTGCCGAAGGACGTGACCGCGCGGTCGTGGATCGTGAGCGACGCCGAGTCGGGCGCGGTGCTCGCCGCGCACAACGCGCACTGGCGGCTGCCTCCGGCGAGCACCCTGAAGATGCTGTTCGCGGATACCGTGCTGCCGAAGTTCCCGAAGACGACCGAGCACAAGGTCGTCGCGTCCGACCTGGCCGGCATGGGCGCCGGTTCGAGCCTGGTCGGGATAAAGGAGGGCGAGAGCTACACGGTCCACGACCTGTGGCTCGGTGTCTTCCTGCGCTCCGGAAACGACGCGGTGCACGTCCTGTCCCACATGAACGGGGGCGTCGCCAAGACCGTCTCCGACATGAACGCGCACGCCCAGGACCTCCAGGCACTCGACACGCGCGTGGTGACCCCGGACGGCTACGACGAGCCGGGGCAGGTCTCGTCGGCGTACGACCTGACGCTGTTCGCGCGCTCCGGGCTGCAGAAGAAGGACTTCCGGGAGTACTGCTCGACGGTGAGCGCGAAGTTCCCGGGCGAGACGACGAAGAAGAAGGGCAAGCCGGTCCGCGGGACCTTCGACATCCAGAACACCAACCGGCTGCTGAGCGGCGACTCGGACGTCTCGGTGTACCCGGGCATCGCGGGCGTCAAGAACGGCAACACCACCAACGCGGGCGCCACCTTCACCGGCGTCGCCGAGCGCAACGGCAAGGTGCTGCTGGTCACCGTCATGAACCCGGAGAAGGACGAGCACAACGAGGTCTACAAGGAGGCCGCGAAGATCCTCGACTGGGGCTTCCAGGCGGACGGGAAGGTGCAGCCGGTGGGTGAGCTCGTCGCGCCCAAGAACGTCCCGCAGGCGAGCGCACAGCCGGGTGCGACGGCCACCGGGGAGGCGGGCGGCGACACGTCCACGAAGCCGAGCGCGAGCGGTTCGGCCGCCGCCTCGGCCGCGGAGGACGACGGTTCGAGCGGGGTCGGGATCGCGCTCGCGGTCACCGGCGGCCTGCTGGTGCTGCTCGCGGCCGGTGTCTTCCTGGTCAACCGGCGCTGGCCGCTGCCGGATCTGGTCCGGCGTCGTCGTCCCTGACCTTCGGGTTCTCGGTCTCGTCGGTCGGGTCGTACTCGTCCTCCTCGGGGTCCCCCTTGCTCGGCGTCGCCGTCCAGGCGGCGCAGAACAGGACCAGCTTCGAGGTGAAGTTCATCCACAGCAGCAGCGCCACGGGGACGCCGAACGCGCCGTACATGCTCTTCGCGGCCACACCCTGGATGTAGCCGCTGAGCAGCAGCTTCAGCAGTTCGAAGCCGACCGCGCCGATCAGCGCGGCCAGGGAGAGGCGGCGACGCGGGGGTTCGACGCCGGGCAGCAGCGTCAGGACGTACAGCAGGAGCAGGAAGTCGACGAACACCGCGACGCCGAACGCGGCGATTCGCAGCAGGACCCCGCCCCAACCGCCCTCCACCAGCCCCAGTTCGCGGCTGATCCAGTCGACCAGGGCGGAGGCGACCGTGGAGATGGCGATCGTCGCGAGGACGGCGCCGCCCAGGCCGATCAGCACCCCGGTGTCGATGAGCTTGCGCAGGAGGGGGTTCTCGTCGCGGTCGGGCAGCTCCCACACCGCGCGCAGACACTCCCGCATCGAGCCGACCCAGCCGATGCCGGTGAACAGCAGGACGGCACCGGCGATGAGACCGATGGTGCCCGCGTTGTCCACCAGGGAACCGATGTTGAGCTGGTCGGAGATGCCGGGGACCTGCTCGGCGATCTTGTCCTGGAGTTCGTGCTGCTGGTCGGTGCTCAGGGTGGCGGCGGCGATCGCGGCGGCCACGGTCAGCAGCGGGAACAGCGCGATGAAGCTGATGAACGTCATCGCGGCGGCCAGCTGCGACCACTTCACCCGGTCCAGCCGCTCGTACGACCGCCACGCGTGCGTGAGCATCAGGCGCGCCACCAGCGGCCCGATGAGGGGGAGCTTCTTCAGCCAGTCCATGATCCGATTCTGCCCTCGTCCGGGGACACCGATGTGCGGGTACCCCGGGAACGCGCGCGTGGCGCCCTGTCGAGCGGCATCCGATTAATCGCCCATTTCAGGGAGGGCGCCGACGCCGTACGACTAACCGCCCATAAGCGGGCGATACGGTCACAGGCATGCGTCCTCCACAGTCCCTCCTCGTCCTCGGCGGCACGTCCCGGATCGCGCTGGCCACCGCCCGCCGGATGATCGCGCGCCGCACCCGCACGGTGTGGCTGGCGGGCCGCCCGTCGCCCGCCCTGGAGAGTGCCGCTTCGGAACTGCGTGCCCTGGGGGCCGTGGTCCACACCGTCGCCTTCGACGCGCTCGACCCCGACTCCCACGAGACCGTGCTCGGCAAGGTCTTCGCCGAGGGCGCCATCGACATGGTCCTGCTCGCCTTCGGCGTCCTCGGCGACCAGGCCCAGGACGAGCGCGAACCGGCCGCCGCGGTACGGGTCGCGCGGACCAACTACATCGGAGCCGTCTCGTCCGGCCTGATCAGCGCCCGCGCCCTGCAGAGCCAAGGCCACGGCTCCCTGGTGGTGCTCTCCTCGGTCGCCGGCGAACGGGCCCGCCGCGCGAACTTCATCTACGGCTCCAGCAAGGCCGGCCTGGACACCTTCGCCCAGGGGCTGGGCGACGCGCTGCACGGCACGGGCGTGCACGTCATGGTCGTACGGCCGGGGCTCGTACGGTCGAGGACCATGGCCGACCCGAAGGCGGCCTCGCTCACGACCACCCCCGAATCCGTCGCCGCAGCCATCGAACTGGGCCTGCGCCGGGGCTCGGAGACGGTGTGGGTGCCGGGGACGCTGCGCGTGCTGACGTCGGCGCTGCGGCACCTGCCACGGACGCTGTTCCGGCGACTGGCGGTCTGACCGCGCCTGAGGCCTGAGGCCTGTCAGGCCCTAGTGGCTGGGGATCGTGCCGCGCTCGGTGTGGGCCGCCTGGGGCGGTACGACGGCCGCGCCGAAGGCGAACTCGCGGAGCTTGCGCCAGACGCCGTCGGGGCCCTGTTCGTAGAGCGCGAAGCCGGTGCACGACCACTCCGCGCAGTAGTCGGCGAGCGCTTCGAAGGCACGGTCCATCAGCTCGTCGTCGATGCCGTGCGCCACGGTGACGTGCGGGTGGTACGGGAAGTGCAGCTCGCGCGCCACCGGCCCTGAGGCGTGGCGGATCTGCTTCTGCAGCCAGGTGCAGGCGGAGCCGCCCTCGACCACCTGGACGTAGACGACCGGGGACAGCGGCCGGAAGGTCCCGGTGCCGGACAGCCGCATCGGGAAGGGGCGCCCGGCGGTGGCGACGTCGACGAGGTGGGCCTCGATCGCGGGCAGTTGCGAACCGTCGACCTCGGTCGGCGGCAACAGCGTGACGTGCGTGGGGATGCCGTGAGCCGCGGCGTCGCCGAAGCCCGCGCGCCGCTCCTGGAGCAGGCTGCCGTGAGGCTCCGGGACCGCGATCGACACGCCGATCGTTACGGTCCCCACGTCGTCTCCTGTCGTCCTGTCGGTGGTCGTGATGGTGGTCCTGATGGTGAGCGGGGTGGCCGCGCGCGGCCACTCGGCTATCGACTGTACGGCCACAGCCGAGTTGTGGGCAGGCGCAACCGTAGTGATGTGCAGCGCTCTGTCCAGTGGTACTTCAGTGCGGTCGTACGCCTCAGTGCTTGGCGGGCAGGAAGCCGACCCGGTCGTACGCCTGGGCGAGGGTCTCGGCCGCGACGGCTCGCGCCTTCTCCGCGCCCTTGGCCAGGATCGAGTCGAGCGTCTCCGGGTCGTCCAGATACTGCTGGGTGCGCTCCCGGAACGGCGTCACGAACTCGACCATGACCTCGGCGAGGTCCGTCTTGAGCGCGCCGTACATCTTGCCCTCGTACTCCTTCTCCAGCTCGGCGATCGACGTGCCGGTGAGGGTCGAGTAGATGGTGAGGAGGTTGCTGACGCCCGGCTTGTGCTCCGCGTCGTAGCGGATCACGGTGTCCGTGTCGGTGACCGCGCTCTTGACCTTCTTGGCGGTCGCCTTCGGGTCGTCGAGGAGGTTGATGAGGCCCTTCGGGGTGGACGCCGACTTGCTCATCTTGATCGACGGGTCCTGAAGGTCGTAGATCTTCGCCGTCTCCTTGAGGATGTACGGCTTCGGGATCGTGAAGGTCTCGCCGAAGCGGCCGTTGAAGCGCTCGGCGAGGTCGCGGGTCAGCTCGACGTGCTGGCGCTGGTCCTCGCCGACCGGCACCTCGTGCGCCTGGTACAGCAGGATGTCGGCGACCTGGAGGATCGGGTACGTGAAGAGACCGACGCTCGCGCGGTCGGCGCCCTGCTTGGTGGACTTGTCCTTGAACTGGGTCATGCGGGACGCCTCACCGAAGCCGGTCAGGCAGTTCATGACCCAGGCGAGCTGGGCGTGCTCGGGGACATGGCTCTGGACGAAGAGCGTGCAGCGCTCCGGCTCGAGCCCCGCGGCCAGCAGCTGAGCGGTGGCGAGCCGGGTGTTGGCGCGCAGGTCCGCCGGGTCCTGCGGGACCGTGATCGCGTGCAGGTCGACGACCATGTAGAACGCGTCGTGGGACTCCTGCAGGGCCACCCACTGGCGGACGGCGCCGAGGTAGTTGCCTAGGTGGAACGAGCCTGCTGTGGGCTGGATTCCGGAGAGCACGCGGGGACGGTCTGAGGCCATGCTCACCATTCTCTCAGGTCCCGGGACCCGGTCCGGAACTGGTCGGAAACAGGTGGGAACCGATGGGGCTCCGGCGGTGTAACAAGAGTGTGAGAACGCGGGAGGGGGGCCGCATCGTCGATGAGGCCGCGGTGATCGCACGCGTACGCGCCGGAGAGCCGGAGGCGTACGCGGAGCTGGTGCGGGCCCACACGGGCATCGCGCTCAGGGCGGCCGCGGCACTCGGGGCGGGAGCGGACGCGGAGGACGTGGTGCAGCAGGCCTTCGTCAAGGCGTACTGCGCGCTGGGCAGGTTCCGGGACGGCGCGGCGTTCAAGCCGTGGCTGCTGTCGATCGTCGCCAATGAGACGAGGAACACAGTGCGTACGGCGGCGCGTCAGCGCACGCTCGCCGGCCGGGAGGCGGCGTTCGCGGAGGCCGAGCCGCTGATACCGGAATCGGCGGACCCTGCGGTCGCCACGCTGGAGACGGAGCGCCGCGCGGCCCTGCTGTCCGCCCTGGAGCAGCTCGGTGAGGAGCACCGCCTGGTCGTGACCTACCGCTATCTCCTGGAGATGGACGAACCGGAGACGGCCCAGGCCCTGGGCTGGCCACGCGGGACGGTGAAGTCCCGGCTGAACCGCGCGCTGAAGAAACTCGGGCGGCTGCTGCCGGATTTCCGGCCTCGGGAAGGGGGTGATGAGTGTGAGTGACGGACGGGAGTCGCCCGAGGGTGCCCCTCGGCTGCCGGACGAGTTGCGGGCGCTGGGGCGTTCGCTGGACGCGCGGGGCGGTGGCGGAAGCGGGGCCGCCGCCGGGTCCGAGTCGATGGTCGAGCGGGTGCTGGCGCAGATATTGGCCGAGCAGATCCCGGTCCCCGTCCAGGAGTCCGGGCCCACCGGGGTCCGGGCACGGCTGCACGCCGTCCGGCGCTGGATGCGGATGCGGCGGCGGGCGCTGGTGGCGGCCCTGTGCGGTCTGCTGACGGTGCTCGTGCTCACACCTCCGGTGCGGGCGGCGGTCTACGACTGGTTCGGCTTCGGCGGGGTCGAGGTGCGGTACGACCCGTCGGCGGTGCCCTCGGCCGGTGCCTCGGTGCCCGGGTGCGGGCGGTCGGTGACGCTGGCGCAGGCCCGTGAGCGGGCCGGATTCGAGCCGTTGGTGCCGGACGCGTTGGGCATTCCGGACGCGGTGACGGTGACGGGCGAACCGCGGGGGCGCTTCCTGGTGAGCCTGTGCTGGCGGGAGGGCGGGCACACGGTCCGGGTCGACGAGTATCCGGCGCGGCTGGACATCGGCTTCGCCAAGACGGTGCGCGAGCCGCCGGAGTGGCTGTCGCTGGGCGGGACCGTCTCGCCGGACGGCATAGAGGACCCGGCGCTGTGGTTCGCGCGACCGCATCTGCTGAGCTTCTGGCTGGTGGGCGCGGACGGGGACCGTTATACGCGGGAGGAGCGGACGGCTGGGCCGACGCTGCTGTGGACCCATGCGGTCGGTGGGGTTCCGGGCGGTGATCTGACGTTCCGTCTGGAGGGCGTGGGGTCGAAGCGGCGGGCCGTGGAGATCGCGCAGTCGCTCGAACAGCGCCAGTAGTTCGAGTACTGCGGGCGGAGTGGGAACCCCGGCGGGCCGAGCGGTGTACCAGAAGTGACAGGCGGCTCGCGGGCGGGCCGTACGGGGATCGGCTGGTTGGGGGTTCGGATGTCCGGAGGCGGGAGTACGGGCGGGGCGGGCGAGGGTGCGGATGGGACGGGCGGGAGTGCCGGCAGGGCTGGGAGGAGCGCGGCCAGGACAGGTAGGAGTGCGGGCGGGTTTCGTGAACTGACCGCTCTGAGCGGGGCGTTGGCGATGACGCTGACCCTGATGGTGTGGGGTGCGTCGGACGCGGCGGCGGGCGGGCCGACGAGCGTGCTCGTGACCGCGCCGGAGAGCGGGCAGGCCACGGCGCTGTACTACTCGGACGAACGGTACGGAAAACTCCAGCAGTTGCTCGGCGCCGAGGGCAAGGGCACTCGTGACAAACCGCCCGAGGCCGATCTGGTCCACGCCCGGCAGATCAACGTCACCTGGCTCGCGCACGACATATCGCCCTGGCGGATCGACCGGGTCTTTCCCGTCGAGTCCCGACCGCAGGCGGTCTGGATCCACACGGCGGCCGACGTGCCGGAGAACACGAACCTGAACGGCTATTGGCACCGGGCCGCGCAGCCCGCCCAACTGCGCGCCCTCTTGAAGAAGTTGGGCGTGATGGGCAAGGCCACCGGCGACGGATACTCCGGCATCCTCCCGGCGCCGTGGCAGTCGACCGAGCCCGGTCCGGCGACTGTCGCACCTGACGCCGACACGGGGGCGGAGACGGGGACGGGGACCACCACAGTGCGGGCCTCCCTTCCAGACAAGGGTCATGGCACCGACTGGTGGTGGGCGATACCGGGCGCGGCGGCCGGAGCGGTACTGGCCCTGGTTCTGCGGCCGTTCGCCGCGCGGCTGCCGCTGGACCGGTGGCGGAAGGGGCGGGAGCCGGGGCCCAGGCAGGAATTGCGGGACGTGTGAGGGGCGGGGGGACGAGCGAGATGGCGAGGGGAGAGAGGGAAAGGGAGAGAGGGCGGATGGAACGCGGGAGGGGACGGGCGCGGATGCGGGGCCGGTGTCTCGTATCCAGACCGGTGTTGATGGCTCTGGCGGGGACGGTGTTGATAGCTCTGGCCGTGGCTGCCCAGGCACAGGCCCAGGCACAGGTCCACGTCCAGGCCCAAGCCCACGTCCAGGCTGTAGGGATGCATCCGTCGCCGGACCCGGCTACTGATCAGGTGCAGGTGCGGGCCCGGGCTCAGGACCCGCGCCGGGACATCCCGGATCTGGCGCTCGTCGTGTCGGGTGGCACGGGCCGGACGGAGGCGTGGCGCTCCGGGGAACCGTCGTTCGCCCGCCTGTGGACGTTGTTGCAGCCGACGTACGCGGGGACGGAGCGGGTGTCGCCGGAGTGGGAGGCAGGCCGGTATCCGGCGGTGCGGATCACCGTGGTGTGGGGGCTGACCGGGGTCGGGGGCTGGCCTCGGACGAGTCGGGCTCCGGGTGGTGATGTGGCGGTGGAGCGGGAGGACCAGTTGTTCGTGGCCGCGGACGGCACACCGTGGGTGCGGACGGATCCGGCTCCGGAGGTGGCGGACGACGACATCCGCTGGCATCGGGCGCCTCGCGCGGTCTTCGCGCAGATGGAGCGGGCGGGGACGCTCGGCGGAACCGGCGCCGCCGGCAAGGCGGTTGGGGGTGGGTCTGGATCCGCGGAGCTTGCCGGACCTGTCTGGTGGGCGGTGGCGGGGGTGGCCGTCGGGGTCGGCGGCACGCTGCTGATACGCCGCGCGGCGGCCCGGCGTGAGGCCGGACCGCCGCGCGAGGAACCACGACAGGAACTCATCGATCTGTGAGAGTCGCCGGTCTTTGACAACTCAAGAGAGAGCGGGGGTCAGCCGAGGTCGATCTCCGGGTACAGCGGGAAGCCTGCGACGAGGTCGGTGGCACGGTGGGAGATCTCGTCCGCGATCTTCGGGTCGAGGATGTGCTGGGCCTTGGACGGCGCGCCCTTGCTGGTGGTGCCGGGCTCCGTGGTGGTGAGGACACGGTCGATGAGACCGGCGACCTCGTCCATCTCGGCGGTGCCCAGGCCACGGGTGGTCAGGGCGGGGGTGCCGATGCGGATGCCGGAGGTGTACCAGGCGCCGTTGGGGTCGGCGGGGATGGCGTTGCGGTTGGTGACGATGCCCGAGTCGAGCAGGGCGGCCTCGGCCTGGCGGCCGGTGAGGCCGTAGGAGGAGGCGACGTCGATCAGGTTGAGGTGGTTGTCGGTGCCGCCGGTGACCAGGGTGGCGCCGCGGCGCATCAAACCGTCCGCCAGCGCACGGGAGTTGTCGACGATGCGCTGGGCGTAGTCCTGGAAGGAGGGCTGCCGGGCCTCGGCGAGGGCGACGGCCTTGGCGGCCATGACGTGCGGGAGGGGGCCGCCGAGGACCATCGGGCAGCCGCGGTCGACCTGGTCCTTGAGGGAGTCGTCGCACAGGACCATGCCGCCGCGCGGGCCGCGCAACGACTTGTGGGTGGTGGTGGTGACGATCTGGGCGTGCGGGACCGGGTCGAAGTCACCGGTCAGCACCTTGCCCGCGACTAGGCCGGCGAAGTGCGCCATGTCCACCATCAGGGTCGCCCCGACCTCGTCGGCGATCTCGCGCATGATGCGGAAGTTCACCAGACGCGGGTAGGCGGAGTAGCCGGCGACGATGATCAGCGGCTTGAACTCACGGGCGGAGATCCGCAGCGCCTCGTAGTCGATGAGGCCCGTCGCCGAGTCGGTGCCGTAGGAGCGCTGGTCGAACATCTTGCCGGAGATGTTGGGGCGGAAGCCGTGGGTGAGGTGGCCGCCGGCGTCCAGGGACATGCCGAGCATGCGCTGGTTGCCGAAGGCCTGGCGGAGTTCGGCCCAGTCGGCGTCGGAGAGGTCGTTGACCTGGCGGACGCCCGCCTTCGCGAGGGCCGGGACCTCGACGCGGTCGGCGAGGATCGACCAGAAGGCGACGAGGTTGGCGTCGATGCCGGAGTGCGGCTGGACGTAGGCGTGGCGGGCGCCGAAGAGTTCGCGCGCGTGCTCGGCGGCGAGGGCCTCGACGGTGTCGACGTTGCGACAGCCGGCGTAGAAGCGGCGGCCGATGGTGCCCTCGGCGTACTTGTCGCTGAACCAGTTGCCCATGGCCAGCAGGGTGGCCGGGGAGGCGTAGTTCTCGGAGGCGATCAGCTTGAGCATCTCGCGCTGGTCGGCGACTTCCTGGCCGATGGCGTCGGCGACGCGCGGCTCGACGGCCCGGATCACATCGAGGGCGGCACGGAAGGCGGTGGACTCAGGGGAAAGGGGCGCGGAATTGTCGGGCATGGGGACCTCCGGACGTGGCGTTCGGCGTTCTCGGTACGGCCCAGGCGCACGGCACACATTCCAGCTCGGGCCGCTCCCCGATGGTCGGTCCCATCCCAGCGCGCCAGTCACGGCCCGCCGGTCAGCCTACCGGGCGTGCCGGACGGTGCGGCTCCCGCGTCCACCATGCGGAAGCGCTCATCGGCGGCGGATGTGGAGTGGGGGCCGGCCCGACTCCGCGCGGTGTCGGGGGGACTCCAGCCACCGCCCCGGGAGTTTCTGGAGGCAGCTGCGGAGTTCCTTGAGTTGGGTGAGAGGGCTCACGCGGGGGACCGCTGCGATCTCCCCTCCCCTAGAGTCACTTTGTGCTCTTTGGAATGGTGTGCGCGCTCGGCGCGGCGGTCTGCTTCGGTACGGCGACGGTGCTTCAGGCGGTCGCCGCGCGGGCGGCCACGACCGGTGGGGGCGGGGACGCGGCGCTGTTGCTGCGGGCGCTGCGGCAGTGGCGCTATCTGGCGGGGCTGGGGCTGGACGGTCTGGGCTTCGTGTTCCAGATCGCGGCGCTGCGGTCGCTTCCCATCTACGCGGTCGGGGCGGCGCTGGCGTCGAGCCTCGCGGTGACGGCGGTGGTGGCCGCCCGGCTGCTGGGAGTTCGGCTCAGCGGGGTGGAGTGGGCGGCCGTCGGCGTGGTCTGCGCGGGGCTGGCGATGCTGGGGCTGGCGTCCGGGGCGGAGGGGCACCGGGACGGGTCCATGGCGTTGAAGTGGGCGATGCTGGCGACGGCGGTGGCGGTGCTGTTGCTCGGGCTGGTCGGTGGGCGACTGCCGGAGCGGGGGCGGGCGTTGGCGCTGGGGCTGGGGGCCGGGTTCGGGTTCGGGGTGGTGGAGGTGGCGGTCCGGTTGATCGACTCGCTGAATCCCTCGACACTGGTCGCCAATCCGGCCACGTACGCGCTGCTCGTCGGTGGAGGTGCGGCGTTTCTGTTGCTGACGACGGCGCTGCAGCGGGGGTCGGTGACGACGGCGACGGCGGGGATTGTGATCGGGGAGACGCTCGGGCCGGCGGCGGTGGGGGTGGTGTGGCTCGGGGACCGTACTCGGGACGGGCTGGAGTGGCTGGCGGTGCTGGGGTTCCTGGTGGCTGTGGCGGGGGCGTTGGCGTTGGCTCGGTTCGGCGAGGCGCCGGCCTCCGGCGGTGAAGCGGTGGATGGTGCGGGCGAGTTGGGGTGACCGGCCCTGGGGGCTGCGCCCCCGGACCCCGCTTCGGCCCTGAAGGGGCCTCGTCCTCAAACGCCGGACGGGCTGATTTCGCGGACCTGCGTTGGAATGCCGGCCTGCGTTGAAGAGGTGCGCACCCTCACGGCAGCACCCTGCACAACGCCTCCACCGCCCCCGCCCACGCATGGTCCGGTGGTGTTCCGTAGCCCACCACCAGGGCGTCCATCGGGTCGGCGAGGGCGTGTTCGTGGCGGTAGAAGGACAGGGAATGGAGGGCCAGGCCCTGCCAGGCGGCGGCTTGGACCACGGTCTGTTCGGTGCCGGGCGGGAGGCTGAGGACGGCGTGGAAGCCCGCCGCGATGCCGGTGGCGTGGACGTCGGGGGCGTGCTGGGCGAGGGCGTCGACCAGGGTGTCCCGACGGCGGCGGTAGCGCAGGCGGGCGGCGCGGACGTGGCGGTCGTAGGCGCCGGAGGTGATGAATTCGGCGAGGGTCAGTTGGTCCAGGACGCCGCAGGTGTCGATGCCGCCCTTCGCCTTCGCGACCTCGTCCATCAGTGAGGGGGGCAGGACCATCCAGGCCAGGCGGAGGCCGGGGGCGAGGGACTTGCTGGCGGTGCCTAGGTAGACGACGTGGTTCGGGTCGAGGCCTTGGAGGGCGCCGATGGGCTGGCGGTCGTATCGGAACTCGCCGTCGTAGTCGTCCTCCAGGACCAGGCCGCCGGTGCGCCGGGCCCAGTCGACGACGGCGGAGCGGCGGTCGTGGCGGAGGGGGACGCCCATGGGGAACTGGTGGGCGGGGGTGAGCAGGACCGCCGGTTCGTCCGTCAACTGGCCCGGGTTCGTGCCCAGTTCATCGAGGGGGAGCGGGCGGGTGCGCAGGCCCGCCTCGTCCAGGATCTGCCAGTGGACGGCGAGGCCGTAGGACTCCACCCCGATGGTGTGGGCGCCGCGGGCCCGCAGGACGGCGCCGAGCAGCCGTAGGCCGTGGGAGATGCCCCCGCTGATCACGATGTGCTCGGGGTCGGTTCGTACGCCGCGGGCGCGGGAGAGGTAGGCGGCGAGGGCGGTGCGGAGTTCGACGCGGCCGCGTGGGTCGCCGTAGCCGAGGGCCTGGTAGGGGGCGGAGGTGAGGGCGCGGCGGGCGGCCTTGAGCCACTCCGTGCGGGGGAAGGCGGCGAGGTCGGGGGTGCCGGGGACGAGGTCGTAGGTGGGGCGGCTGCGGAGGCGGCGGGGCGGGGTGGTGTCGGTGGGCGGGACGACGGCGCGTTCGGCGACGCGGGTGCCGGAGCCCTGGCGGGCGGTGAGCCAGCCCTCGGCGACGAGGTCGGCGTAGGCGTCGGCGACCGTGTTGCGGGCGATGCCCAGGTCGGCGGCGAGGGAGCGGGAGGAGGGCAGCCGGGTGCCGGGGGCGAGGCGGCCGGTGCGGACGGCGTCGCGCAGCGCGTCCGTGAGGCCGCGGCGGACACCAGTGCTGGTGCCGGTCGGTTCGACATGCAGGTCGACGCCAAAAGTGGCCCAAGATTTCACCATGGAAATGGACCATACTCCTGGGCTGCCTGACTTCTAGAGTCGAGACATGACCACAGCACAGGAAGCTCCTTACGCCCACGAACACAGCCCCCGCCTGGACTGGGCCCAGCACGCGCCCGAGGTCTACAAGGCGATGGTCCGTCTCGACGCCGCCGCCCGGCGGGGCCTCGACCCGAAGCTGCTGGAGCTGGTGAAGATCCGCGCCTCGCAGCTCAACCACTGCGCGTTCTGCCTCGACATGCACACCAAGGACGCGCTCGCGGCGGGCGAGAGCGTGGAGCGGATCATTCAGCTCGGCGCGTGGGAGGAGTCGCGGCACTTCTACACCGAGAAGGAGCTGGCGGCGATCGAGCTGACCGAGGCGGTCACCGTGATCACGGACGGCTTCGTGCCGGACGGGGTGTACGAGCGGGCGGCCGAGCAGTTCGAGGAGGCCGAGCTGGCGCAGCTGATCGCCGCGATCACGGTGATCAACGCGTGGAACCGGTTCGGGGTGAGCACGCGGATGGTGCCGGGGCACTACAAGGCGGGTCAGTACAAGTGACGGCGCCTGGAAGGGTGTTGGACCGAGAGGTGCGGGGGCGTCGGCCGTGAGCAAGGTGGAGTTGTTCCGGAGTCTGCATCAGCGGCGGCTGCCCGGGGATCCGCTGGTGCTGCCGGGGCCCTGGGACGCGGTCAGTGCGCGGGTGTTCGTGGAGGCCGGGTTCGCGGCACTCGCCACGCCCAGTGCCGGGGTCGCCGCCTCGCTCGGGTACGAGGACGGGGCTGTGCCGGCGGACGAGATGTTCGCGGCGGTCGCGCGGATCGTGCGGGCCGTGGATGTGCCGGTGTCGGCGGATGTCGAGGGCGGGTACGGGCTCGCGCCGAAGGAGCTGGTGGAGCGGCTGCTGGAGGCGGGGGCGGTGGGCTGCAACCTTGAGGACTCCGACAGGGGTGTGCTCAAGGACCCTCGGCAGCATGCCGAGTGGCTGGCCGAGGTGCGGGCGGTGGCGGCGGAGCGGTTGTTCGTCAACGCGCGGGTCGACACCTTCCTGCACGGTGACGGGAACCCCGAACGGGCCATCGAGCGGGCCGCGTTGTACGTCGCCGCGGGTGCCGACTGCGTCTATCCGATCATGGCTCCGGCCGATGTGCTGCCGTTGCTGCGGTCCGGTATCCAGGGGCCGGTCAACGTGTTCGCGCGGCTGGACGGCGAGGGCCCCTCGCCCACCGAACTCGGTGAACTCGGGGCCACTCGCATCACGTTCGGGCCGGGGCTCCAGCGCTGGGCGGCACGCGCACTCCAGGGGAGGGCCGCCGAGCTGAAGCGGTGAGCGGTGAACGGGTTCAGGACAGCCATGCCTTCCAGGTGGAGGGGTGGCTGTCCACCCATTTCTTGGCCGCGTCGGCCGGGGACAGCTTCTGGTCGGCGATCATCAGGGAGACCTCGTTCTGGTCCTCGGTCGTCCAGTTGAACTTCTTCAGGAAGGCCGCCGCCTTGCCGCCGCGCTTGGCGAAGTCCGTGTTGAGGTACTTCTCCAGCGGGGTGTGGGGGTAGGCGCAGGCGACCTTGGCGGCGTCGGCGTCACAACCCTCCTTGTAGGCGGGGAGTTTCACCTCCGTCATGGGGACCTTCTCGAAGAGCCACTGGGGGGCGTACCAGTAGGTGAGGAAGGGCTTCTTCTCCTTGGCGAACTGCTTCATCTGGGTGATCTGCGCGGCCTCCGAACCGGCGAACACCACCTGGTAGTTGAGCTTCAGGTTCGTCACCAGGGCCTTGTCGTTGGTGACGTAGGAGGGCGAGCCGTCCATCAGCTGACCCTTGCTGCCGCTCTCGGCGGTGCGGAACAGCGAGGAGTACTTGTCGAGGTTCTTCCAGTCGGTGATGTCCGGGTGCTGCTTGACCAGGTAGGTCGGGACGTACCAGCCGATGTGGCCGGTGACCCCGAGGCCGCCCGCGCGCGTGATCGTCTTCTTGTCGACGACGTAGCGCTTCTCCTGGTCGGGGTGGCCCCAGTCCTCCAGGATCGCGTCGACCCGGCCCTGGCTGAGCGCGTCCCACGCGGGGACCTCGTCGACCTGCACGGTGTCGACGCGGTAGCCGAGCTTGTGCTCCAACAGGTACTGCGCGACAGCCACGTTGGCCTGTGCGCCCACCCAGGACTGGACGGAGAGGGTCACGGTCTTGGCGCCCTGCGCGTTGGCGAACGGCGAGGCCTGCTTGGTCATGTCGGCGGCGCCACAGCCCGAGAGCAGGGCGAGGGACGTCACCGCGGCCACCGAATAAGCCGTACGAACTCGCATGTCACGCTCCCTTCTTGGTGCGACGTTCCGTCGGTTGCGTGACCCGGTCGAGCATCAGGCCGAGGCAGACGATCGCGGCGCCGGCGACGAGTCCGGTCGCCAAGTCGCCCTGCGCCAGGCCGAATACGGCGTCGTAGCCGAGGGCGCCGCCGCCGACCAGGCCTCCGATGATGACGACGGCGAGGACGAGGACCACGCCCTGGTTGACGGCGAGGAGCAACGCCGGGCGGGCGAGCGGGAGTTGGATCTGCCGCAGCTGCTGGGTGCTGGTCGCGCCGAGTGAGCGGGCCGACTCCAGGGCGGCCGGGTCGACCTGGCGCAGGCCCTGGGTGGTGATGCGGACGACGGCGGGGAGGGCGTAGACGACGGCCGCCGCGACGGCGGGGGCGCGGCCGACGCCGAACAGGGCGACGACCGGGATCAGGTACACGAACTGCGGCATCGTCTGGCAGACGTCGAGGACGGGGCGCAGGGCGCGTTCGAAGCGGTCGCTGCGGGCGGCGGCGATGCCGGTCGCGAAGCCGAGGACGAGGGTGACGGCCACGGCGGCCAGTACCTGCGACAGGGTGTCCAGCGACGGCTTCCACACGCCGAGCACGCCGATCGCGGCCATGGCGAGGACGGCGGTGAGCGCGGTGCGCCAGGTGCCGATCACCCAGGCGAGGGCGGCGACGATCAGCAGCACCGACCACCAGGGCAGCCACTGCAGACCGTCGCGTACGGGGTCCAGGACCCAGGTGGTGAAGTGGCCGGCCCAGTCGGCGGTGCCGCCGAGGTAGGGGACGCCGGAGTAGAGGTGGGCGGTCATCCAGTCGACGACGCGGTTCACCGGTTCGGCGATGCCCAGGGTCCAGCCGGAGGGCCAGTCCAGGGCGCCGGCGAGACGGGCGACCACCGCCACGGCGACGGTGGCGCCGAGCGCGTACAGCCACAGGCGGCGACCCGACCCCGGCTCCCCCGCGGACTCGTCGGACTGTTCGCCCGCCGCCGCGGTGACGCGGTCCAGTACGACGGCCAGGAGCACGATCGGGATACCGGCGGCCAGGGCCGCGCCGACGTCCACGGAGGCGAGGGCCTGGTAGACGCGGTCACCGAGGCCTCCGGCGCCGATGACGGAGGCGATGACGGCCATGGACAGGGCCATCATGATCGTCTGGTTGAGGCCGAGGAGGAGTTGCTTGCGGGCCAGCGGGAGCCGTGCGGTCAACAGGCGTTGACGTCCGGTGGCGCCCAGGGACTCGACGGCTTCCAGGACCTCCGGGTCGGCGTTGCGCAGGCCGAGCGCGGTGAGGCGGGCCATGGGCGGGGCGGCGTAGACGACGGTGGCGAGGACGGCTGCCGGGACGCCGATGCCGAAGACCAGGACGACGGGGAGGAGGTAGGCGAAGGCCGGGAGCACCTGCATGGTGTCCAGGACCGGGCGCAGTGCGCGGTCCGTGCGCTCGGAGAGGCCGCCGGCCAGGCCGAGCAGCGCGCCCACGACGACCGAGGTGAGCACCGCGACCACCATCAGCGCGAGGGTCTGCATGGTCGGTACCCACATGCCGAGCAGCCCGCAGGCGAGGAAGGCGACGCCGGTCCCGATCGCGAGCCGTACGCCCGCCACCCGCCAGGCGACGAGCGCGCCGAACGCGGTGACGCCCGCCCAGCCCGCGGCGAGCAGCACCAGGTAGACGGCGCGTACGGAGAGGACGACGGCGTTGCTGACGTAGCCGAAGAAGTAGAGGAACAGCGGGGAGCTGTCGCGGTTGTCGATGATCCAGTCGTTGGCCCGGCCCAGCGGACCGGACAGGTCGACGGTGAGGGCGTGCGGCCAACTTCCGCTGGACCAGTGCGCGTTGGCGAGCGGTACGAGGACCGCCGCGGCGAGCGCGAGCAGCAGGAGCTTGTGCGCGGCCCGGTGCCGGAAGACGCCGGGGAGGGCGAGGCGCGGGGCGGGTGCGGTGACCGTTGCCATCAGACCGCCTCCTTGTGGAGCTCCGCTCCCGCGACGACGTCCAGCAAGCGTGCGTGGTCGACCACGCCCAGACAGCGGCCGTCCTCCACGACGCAGGCGGGCCGTCCGGTGCGGGACACGACCTTGATCGCCTCGGCCACGACCGCGTCGGCCGCGAGCGCACCGGGGTGCTCCTTACCTCCGCAGTCCCCGGGCCGCATCGCCGTACGGACCGTCATGACGTCCGCGCGCGGTACGTCCCGTACGAACTCGCGGACGTAGTCGTCGGCCGGGGAGCCGACGATCTCCTCGGGGGTGCCGAGCTGGACGATGCGGCCGTCGCGCATCAGGGCGATGCGGTCGCCGAGCTTCAGCGCCTCGTTCAGGTCGTGGGTGATGAAGACCATCGTGCGGCCCTCTTCCTCGTGGAGCCGGACGACCTCCTCCTGCATGTCGCGCCGGATCAGCGGGTCGAGCGCGCTGAACGGCTCGTCGAACAGGAGGACTTGGGGGTCGACCGCCAACGCCCGGGCGAGGCCCACGCGTTGGCGCTGGCCGCCGGAGAGCTGGCCGGGGCGGCGCTGCTCCATGCCTTCCAGACCGACCTTGGTGACGACCTCGGCGGCCCGGCGGCGGCGCTCGGCCTTGCCGACGCCCTGGATCTCCAGGCCGTAGGCGACGTTGTCGAGGACCGTGCGGTGCGGGAGGAGGCCGAAGTGCTGGAAGACCATCGCGGCGCGGTGGCGGCGCAGTTCGCGCAGCCGGGACTTGTCCATGGCGCGGACGTCCTCGCCGTCGATGGCGATGGTGCCGGCGGTGGGTTCGATGAGGCGGGTGAGGCAGCGGACCAGGGTGGACTTGCCGGAGCCGGACAGGCCCATCACCACGAAGACCTCGCCCTTGCGGACGTCGAAGGAGACGTCGCGGACGGCGGCGGTGCAGCCGGTGCGGGTGCGCAGGTCGGCGGCGTCGAGGGCGGTGAGTTCGGGGTCGGCGGGGACCTGGTCGGCCTTCGGGCCGAAGACCTTCCAGAGGCCGTCCACCGAGAACACGGGGTCACCGGACGTACTCGCGCTCGCTGAACCACCGGCCGCACTCGTGCTCGCGGAACTGCCGGGCGTATCAAGGCCATTGGGCGTACTGAGGGTGCTCATCGCGCACCGCCTCCGATCAGGTCTACGGCCCTCTCGCCGACCATGAGCACCCCGATCATCGGGTTCACGGCGGGCATGGTCGGGAAGACGGAGGCATCGGCGATGCGGATGCCGTCCAGGCCGCGGACCCTCAACTCGGGGTCGACCACGGCCAGTTCGTCGGTGTCGGCGCCCATGCGGCAGGTGCCGGCCGGGTGGTAGACGGTGTGGGCGACCTTGCGGGCGTACTCGCCGAGTTCCGCGTCGCCGAGGATCTCCGGGCCGGGGCACACCTCCCGCTTCAGCCAGCCGGCGAGTGGTTCGGTCTTCGCGATCTCGCGGGCGATGCGGATGCCGTCGACGAGGGTGCGGCCGTCGTAGTCGTCCTCGTCGGTGAAGTAGCGGAAGTCCAGGGCGGGTTTGACGGCCGGGTCGGCGCTCTCCAGGTACAGGCGGCCGCGGCTCTTCGGCTTGGGGATGTTCGGGGTCATGGAGACGCCGAACTCGGGGCGTTCGTAGCCGAGGCGCTCGGGGTTGTCGGTGAAGGGGACCTGGTAGAAGTGGAACATCAGGTCGGGGCCCGGGAGTTGGGGGTCGCGGCGTACGAACAGGCCCGCGTCGGAGTCCATCGCGGAGTTCTCCGGGATCGGTCCGTTCGTCTCCCAGACGATCACCGACTCGGGGTGGTCGAGGAGGTTCTCGCCGACGCCCGGGAGGTCGACGGCGACGGGGATGCCGAGCGCTTCGAGGTCCTTGCGGGGGCCGATGCCCGAGTGCAGGAGCAGCCGCGGGGAGTCGACGGCGCCGGCGCACAGGACGACCTCGCGGCGGGCGCGGACGAGGAGTTCCTCGCCGTCCTTGGTGCGGACGTGCACCCCCTCGGCGCGGGTGCCGTTCAGCTCCAGCCGGTGCGCCCACGTCTCAAGGAAGATGGTCAGGTTGGGGCGCTCGTCCATCACCGGGTGCAGATACGCGACGGACGCGCTGGACCGCTTGTTGTTCTCGGGGTGGTAGGCGAGGTCGAAGAAGCCGACGCCGTCCGTGAAGGGCGCCTTGTTGAAGCCCTCGACGCGCGGGACGTCGAGGGCCGCCTGGGCCGCGTCGACGAAGTCGCGGGCGATGGCGTTCCGGTCCTTCTCGTCGACGGGGACGATGTTGTTGAGGAGGCGGGCGTAGTACGCCTCCATCGAGATCGCGCCCCAGCCCTTCGCGCCGGCCGCCTCCCACTCGTCCCAGTCGGACGGCAGCGGCTTGAAGGCGATGAGGGTGTTGTGCGAGGAGCAGCCGCCGAGCACGCGGGCGCGGCTGTGCCGGATATGGGAGTTGCCGCGCGGCTGCTCGGTGGTCGGGTAGTCGTAGTCCAGCTCGCCGCCGAGGAGGCCCATCCAGCGGCGCAGGGTCAGTACGTCCTCGCGGCCGACGTCGCTGGGGCCGCCCTCGATGACGGCGACGGTGACGTCGGGGTTCTCGGTGAGGCGGGAGGCGATGACGGAGCCTGCGGTGCCGCCGCCGATGACGACGTAGTCGTAGTCGTACTCGTTGTCGGGCATGGGGGTACTCACTCCAGTGGGGGCTGGGGGTCGAAGGGGACGAGCGGGGTCGATCCGCGAAGCGGGCCGGGGGCCGGACCACGGACCGAGGGCGAGGGGCGGCCTGCGAACCGGCGCGGCCGACCGGGGAGGCCGGCCTGCGAACCGGCGCGGCCGCCCGCGGGGCTCAGCCCGCGAACCAGCGCACCGGCTTCGGCGCCAGGTTCTGGTAGACGTGCTTGGCCTCGCGGTACTCGGCGAGTCCGGCGGGGCCGAGCTCCCGGCCCACACCGCTCTTTCCGAAGCCGCCCCACTCCGCCTGCGGGAGGTAGGGGTGGAAGTCGTTGATCCAGACGGTGCCGTGCCGCAGCCGTCCGGCGACGCGGCGCGCGCGGCCCGCGTCGGTGGTCCAGACGGCGCCCGCGAGGCCGTACTCGGTGTCGTTGGCGAGCGCGACCGCCTCGTCCTCGGTACGGAAGGTCTCGACGGTGAGGACCGGTCCGAAGACCTCTTCGCGTACGACGCTCATCTCGCGGTGGCACTGGTCGAGGACGGTCGGCTCGTAGAAGTAGCCGGTCGCGGGCCGGGACGCGGTCGGCTCGGGGCGCTTGCCGCCGGAGCGCAGGACCGCGCCGTCGGCCAATGCGGCGGCGACGTACGACTCGGTCTTCGCGCGCTGCTGTTCGGAGACGAGCGGGCCGCACTCGACGCCGTCCTCGGTGCCGCGGCCGAGGCGGATCCTCTCGGCGCGGCGGGCGAGTTCGGCGACGAAGCGTTCGCGGACGGTCTCCTCGACGATGAGGCGGGCGCCCGCGGAGCAGACCTGGCCGCTGTGGATGAAGGCCGCGTTGAGGGCCTGGTCGACGGCGGTGTCGAAGCCCTCCTCGGTGGCGCAGGCGTCGGCGAAGACGACGTTGGGGTTCTTGCCGCCGAGTTCGAGGGCGACCTTCTTGACGGTCACGGCGGCGGCCTGTGCGACCTTCGTGCCGCTGATGAGGCCGCCGGTGAAGGAGACGAGGTCGACGTCGGGGTGGTCGGCGAGCCGGGCGCCGACCGAGTGGCCGGGCCCGGTGACGATGTTGGCGACACCGGCGGGCAGCCCGGCCTCGACGAGCAGGTCGATCAGGGCGACCGTCGTGAGCGGGGTGATCTCGCTGGGCTTGACGACGAAGGTGTTGCCGGCCGCGAGGGCGGGCGCGATCTTCCAACTCGCCTGGAGCAGCGGGTAGTTCCAGGGGGTGATCAGCGCGCAGACGCCGACCGGCTCGTGCACGACGACGCTGTGCACCTCGGGCGTGCCCGCGTCGACGACCCGGCCGGGGGCCTCGCCCGCGACGAGGTCGGCGAAGTAGCGGAAGGCGTCGGCGACACAGTCGATGTCGACGCGGCCCTCCTCCACGGTCTTGCCCGCGTCCCGGCTCTCCAGCAGGCCGAGCTCCTCGCGGTCGCGCACGAGGAGGTCGGCGACCCGGCGCAGCAGGGCGGCGCGCTCGGTCACGGGGGTGCGCGGCCAGGCCCCCTCACCGCCGTCGAAGGCGGCGCGGGCGGCGGCGACGGCTATGTCCGTGTCCTTCTCGTCGCCCTCCGCGACCACGGCGAACGGCAGCGCGTCCGCGGGGTCGATGATCTCGCGGGTGGCCCCGGAGACCGCTTCGAGCCACTCCCCGCCCGCGTGAATGGTCTTCCCCGCCTGCTGTTCCGTGTTGTCGGCCATGATCGGTATTGCCTTCCGTTCCTGTTCAGCGCCCCAGCGTCACCTAACTGTCACTCTCGGGGACTGCGAGCGCCTGCCCGGGACGTCCGTATGCATGCGCAATCCGTGGCTGAAAGTGGGCCGGATCACTGAACAGGGGGACAAAAGCCGCATCATCATGGACTCCCCCGACTCCTTTGACTAAAGTCAAAGAACTATGGAGCCCGTCACGGAATCGACACCAGCACCGGCACCCGCCCCGACACCGGCACCCGTATCCGCACCCGCACCCGCACCGGTGACCGCGGAGGACATCGACGCCTTCCGTCGCTTCAACCGCTACTTCACCCGCCGCATCGGCGCGCTCGACGACCACTACCTCGGCCAGGACCGCCCCCTCGGCGAGGCCCGGCTGCTGTTCGAGATCGGGGACGGGGTCTCGTTGCGGGAGCTGCGTGCCCGACTCGCCCTGGACGCTGGCTACTTGAGCCGGATGGCGAAGTCGCTGGAGGCGCAGGGACTGGTCCGGCTGACCGTGCCCCCGCACGACACCCGTCTGCGCCTGATCGAGCTCACCGACACCGGCCGCGTCGAGGTCGAGGAGCAGCAGCGCCGCGCCAACGCGCTCGCCGCCGGCCTCCTCACCACCCTCACCGCACTCCAACGCACCGAACTCACCCACGCGTTGGCGACCACCCAGCGCCTCCTCCGCCTCGCCGGCATCACGATCACCCTCGTCGACGGCGCCACCGAGGACGCCCGCGCCTGTCTCGACGCCTACGCGGCCGACATCGACGCGCGCTTCCCCGAGGGCTTCGACAAGACGGACCTCGTACGGCCGGACGAGGTCACCGGGGACGCGGGCGCGTTCTTCGTCGCGTACGAGGAGGGGCGGCCGATGGCCTGCGGGGCGCTGCGGACCCTGGAGCCGGGCGTCGGCGAGATCCGGCACGTCTGGGTGCACCCCGACGCCCGGCGTCTCGGCCTCGCCCGCCGCATCCTCGCGGCGCTCGAACTGGCCGCCGTAGAGCACGACTTGACCGTCGTACGCCTGGACACGCACGCGGTGCTCACGGAGGCGCGGGCGATGTACCGGGCGTGCGGGTACGCGGAGATTCCGGCGTACGTGGACCATGTGTACGCGGACCACTGGTTCGAGAAGCGGCTGGGGCGAGGCCGGTCCGCCCGGGTCGGCCGCTGAGAAGCCGGCGACGACGAACCGCGCCGACGGCTTCGGTTCCGGCGGCCGGACTCACCGGCCCGGCCGGCGGCCTCGTCCACTTCCACGGGGGCGGCTGAACCCTCGGTGACCTCGCGGCGGCCGACGCCGTCTCCCGGTGGCTGGCGCACCACACCGGCATCGTCGTGATCTCGGTCGGCTACCGGCCGGCCCCGGAGAACCCGTTCCCGGCCGCCCTCGACGCCGCGCTCGGCGCCTGCACCCAGGTGGCCACCCACGCCGAGGAGTACGGGCTGGACCCGGCCCGCGTCGGCGTCGGCGGCGAGAGCGCGGGCGGCAACCTGGCCGCCGTCATCGCCCAGGAGACGGCTCGCGCCGCTCGCCGCGGGCCGATTCCGACTCCGGCGTTGCAGGTGCTCTTCCAGCCGGTCACGGATCTGCCGACCGACGCGGGACGCCCCGCTCACCGCGGCGGAATCCATCCGCTCGGCGCTGGCCCCGGGTACCGGCGTCTAGGAGACGGCCTGCGACCAGTCCCCCATCAACGCCCGTACGACGCCCCGCAGCCACGCGTGCGCCGGGTCGGCCTCGTGGCGCGGGTGCCAGGCCAACCCCAGGGGGACCGGGGGAAGTTCGAGGGGCACGTCGAAGGTGACCAGGCCGAACTCAGCGGCCATCGGCAGACCCCAGGAGCTGGTCAGCCCGATCAGGTCGGTGTCGCGCAGCACGAACATCGAGGCGGGCAGGGTGCCGACGGAGCCCACCACCCGCCGCTCCAGGCCGAGTTCGGCGAGCGCGGCGTCGACGGGACCGTGCAGCTTGCCGCGCCGCGACACCAGCAGATGGGACCCCGACTCGGCGAACCGCTTCGGGGTCAACTCCCCTTCCAGCAACGGATGTCCGGCCCGGACGATCCCGACCATCCGGTCCTCGTGCAGGGTCTCCACCCGCACCTCGGGCGCCGTGGAGTCGATGACCCCCACCTCCAGGTCGGCGGTCCCCTGCCGCAGGAACGGCGTGTCGACATGGCTCTCGGAGAGAAACCGGATGCGGATGCCGGGCGCCTCCTCGGCGGCGCGTGCGAACAGCGCCGCGCCGTACAGGGCGGCGATCGCGTCGTGGCCGATGATCGTGAGCGTACGGGTGACGGTCCTGAGGTCGGTGTCCCGGCCCGGCGCGAACAGGGCCCGCGCCCGCTCCACCACCGCGCTCACCTCGGCGCGCACGGCGAGCGCACGCGGAGTGGGCACCATCTTCCGCCCGGCGCGCACCAGTACGGGATCGCCGAGCGCCTTGCGGATGCGGCCGAGCGTGCGGCTCATCGCGGGCTCGGAGAGATGCAGCCGGTGCGCGGCGCCCTGCACGCTCTGCTCCTCCAGCAGCACGTCGAGGGCGACCAGCAGATTGAGGTCCAGTCCTCCGGCGGCACTGGATTGCGTCACACGCATTCTCCCCTTGCAAAGGTTGCACTGGAAAGCAGGTCACCGCCGAGCCTACGGTGACAGGGCACCCCACACCACACCGAAGCTCCCTGGAGGAGCCGTGCCCACTCACGCCCTGAAACGGTCGACACTCCTGACCCTCTGCGCCTGCGTCCTCGTCGCGCAGAGCATGGTCGCCGCCATCAACCTCCTGATCCCGCAGCTGAGTTCATCGTCCCTGCACCCCTCGCACACCGAACTGCTGTGGATGGTCGACGCGTACGTCATCGTCTTCGCCGGACTGCTCATCCCGGCCGGCGCCCTCGGCGACCGGCACGGCCGCAAGGGCGCGCTGCTCGCCGGCCTCGCCCTGTTCGCGGCGGGCGCCGCCACCAGCGCGCTCGCCCAGAACCCGGCGACGCTGATCGCGGGCCGCGGCCTGTCCGGCGCGGGCGCGGCACTGATCACGCCCGCGACGATGTCGATCCTGGTGCACCTGTCCGCCCCGGAGAACCGGGCCCGCGCCATGGGCAGTTGGACCCTCGCACTCGGCCTCGGCGGACTCGCCGGCAACCTCGGCGGCGGCCTGGTCGGCCAATTCCTGTCCTGGCGCGCCCTGTTCGGGGTGATGGTCCCGCTCGCCGCCCTGCTGGCCCTCGCGGTCGTCCTCACCACACCCCGCACGGACCGCGCCGCGCACAGCAACCTCGACCCCACCGGCACCGCCCTGCTGACCACCGGCCTGGTCGCCGTCCTCTTCGGCATCATCGAGGGCCCGACGTACGGCTGGACCTCCGCCCGCATCATCACGGCCTTCACGGCGGGCGCCGTACTGATCGCCACCTTCACCATCCACGCCCTGCGCTCCCGCACCCCGCTCCTCGACCCGCGCGTCCTCGCCTCCCCCACCCTCCGCGCGGCCACCCTCGGCACGGCCACCGGCTTCTTCGGCCTGTTCTCCCTCTTCTACGTCAACTCCCAGTACCTGCAAGGCATCAAGGGCTACGGCGCCGCCGTCACCGGCGTCGCGATCGTGCCGCTGACGATCGGCATGGCCCTCGTCCCGAAACTCGCCGTCCGCTGGTCGCACCGCCCGCGCCCGGTCATCGGCACCGGTCTCGCCCTCATCGGCCTGGGCCTGCTGGGCGCGTCCACCGCCGACGCGGGCACCCCGTACTGGACGTACGCCTGCTGGCTGCTCGTGATCTCGGCGGGCACCGGGCTCTCCATGCCCGCGCTCACGGTCGGTGTCGTCACCTCGCTGCCGCCGCACCAGACGGGCCTCGGCTCCGGCCTGGGCACCTCGGCCCGCGAACTCGGCGCGGCCCTGGGCGTGGCGGTCACCGGCACGATCCTGGCCGCCCACCCCGACCTCGCCCACGGCATGGCCCCGGCGCTGCGCACGGTCGCCCTGATCGTCCTCGCGGCCACCGCGGTCGTGATCGTCGGGCACCGCGACCGCAAGACCACCACACGCACTATCGCGTCCGACGGGGAACGCGTACTATCGCGTCCAGCCCGCCACTCCTGATCATCAACTCCCCACACGCGCCACCCAGTTGAGGAGCCCCCTGTGCCGTCCACCCTCCTGAACCCCGTCCTCGACCTGGTGACACTCCGAGCCACCGTCACGGCCGCCGAACCGATCACCGCCCGCATGCGCCGCATCCGCGTCGAGAGCGACGCCCTCACCGGACTCGACGTCCGCCCCGGCCAGCAGGTCCGCGTCCTGGTCACCGGCCTGACCCTGCGCACGTACTCCATCTGGCGCTACGACCCGTCCGGCGCCGTCGAGTTGTGCGTGCTGGACCACTCCGAGGGGGGACCCGGGGGCCGTTGGGGAAAGAGCGTCGGCATCGGAGAGCAAGTGCGCCTGCGCAAGCCCGAGGGCACCTTCACGCTCCGCCCCGACGCCTCCCACCACGTCTTCGTCGGCGAGGAGACGGCCGCCGTCGCCTTCGGGGCGATGCTGGCCGCACTGCCCGAGGGGGCGCGGGTCTCCGGTTGCGTCGAGACGGAGGCCAAGGAGGACCGGCTGCCGCTGGCCCACTCCGAGCACCTCGACTGGCTCACCAGGGGCGGGACTTCACTCCCCGACGCGGTACAACACCTCGCTCCCGAACCCGGCGGCATCGCGTACGTCGCCGGGGAGGCCCGTACCGTGCAGCAGGTACGGCAGGTGCTCGTACGGGAGTTGGGCTGGGACCGGCGCTCCGTCCTCACGAAGCCGTTCTGGGCGCCGGGCAAGCGGGGAATGGAGTAGGAACCCGCCCCCGCTTACCGACAGTTCGCTCCCGCCGGGCAGAAGGAATCCACCGCCGCGGTGAGCGGGCCCCTGACCAGGGCCGGATCGAGAGACTCGGGACCACTGGACCGGACCGCGTACAGCGAGCCGTCCGCCGCCTCGAAGCGGTGGTCGACCACCCGGCGCGCACCCTTGTCCTGGCCGTCGTAGCGATAGGTGAGTTCGGCCCAAGTGGGGCCGGATGAACGGTCGACGACCTGGTAACCGGGCTGGCGGACGAAGCCGTAGCCGGGGTCGTTCTCCGCGAGGTCGAGGGACTCGGCCGGGGAGTTCTCCGAGACGCGGAAGATCTGGAGGCGGCGGGTGCCGTCCGGGGAGTCGTAGGTGACCACCGGGGCCTTCGCGCCCTGCCGTTGGGTGCGGGTCCAGCCCTTGGGGACGGCGACCGTGTAGCCGGTGGGGTCCTGGGCGGTGCGGTACGGCGATCCGGGCCCGGTCGTGCTCGTACGCGCGCTCGTGTCCGCGTGGTCGTGCGTGCCGCGCCCGTGCGTGACGTACCAGAGACCACCCCCGGCGCCCGCGCCCAGCACCACCGCGAGAGCCACCGCGAGGACCAGCCGCCAGGCGCGACGGCCGGAAGCAGGCGCGGGAAGGGGAGTTGGGGCGGGAGTCGGAGCGGGAGCCGGTGGGGACACCCACGCCGGCGGGGTCAGCGAGGTCTGCGTCTCCGCCGTGGACCACAGCGACCAGGCCGCCTGCCCGCGCTCCTCGCTCGGCCCGCGTTCCGCCCCGTAACGATCCCAGTCACTCATCACGAACCCCCCGAATCACCCACCACGTACCTCTTCCGAAGTTAGCGGCGGAAACAGGGAACGGGCCCCGCTCCGGCCGTAACCGGAACAGGGCCCGCGCAAGCCCGTGACAGAGCCGTCGAGAACGGCCCCTCGGACGACTAGATCAGGCCGAGGGAGCGGACCGCCTCGCGCTCCTCCTCCAGCTCCTTCACCGACGCGTCGATGCGGGCGCGGGAGAACTCGTTGATGTCCAGGCCCTGGACGATCTCGTAGACGCCGTCCTTCGTGGTGACCGGGAAGGAGGAGATGAGGCCCTCCGGGACGCCGTAGGAACCGTCCGACGGGATACCCATCGAGGTCCAGTCGCCGTCCGCCGTGCCGTTGACCCAGGTGTGGACGTGGTCGATGGCGGCGTTGGCGGCGGAGGCCGCGGAGGACGCGCCGCGCGCCTCGATGATCGCGGCGCCGCGCTTGGCGACGGTCGGGATGAACTCCTCGGCCAGCCACTTCTCGTCGTTCACGGTCTCGGCGGCGTTCTTGCCGGCGACCGTGGCGTGGAAGATGTCGGGGTACTGGGTGGCGGAGTGGTTGCCCCAGATGGTCAGACGCTTGATGTCGGCGACCGTGGTGCCCGTCTTCTTCGCGAGCTGGGTCAGCGCGCGGTTGTGGTCGAGGCGGGTCATCGCGGTGAAGCGGTCGGCCGGTACGTCCGGGGCGGCGGCCTGCGCGATGAGCGCGTTGGTGTTGGCCGGGTTGCCGACGACGAGGACCTTGATGTCGTCCGCGGCGTTGTCGTTGATGGCCTTGCCCTGCGGCTTGAAGATGCCGCCGTTCGCGGAGAGCAGGTCGCCGCGCTCCATGCCCTTGGTGCGGGGGCGGGCGCCGACGAGGAGGGCGACGTTCGTGCCGGCGAAGGCGACGTTCGGGTCGTCCGTGATGTCGATGCCCTGAAGGAGCGGGAAGGCGCAGTCGTCGAGCTCCATCGCCGTGCCCTCGGCGGCCTTGAGCGCCGGGGTGATCTCCAGGAGACGCAGCTTGACCGGCACGTCCGCGCCGAGCAGCTGGCCGGAGGCGATGCGGAAGAGCAGGGCGTAACCGATCTGGCCGGCCGCGCCGGTGACGGTGACGTTCACGGGAGTGCGGGTCATGGCGTTCTCCGTTATGACAGCTGGCGGTGGGGCGGCACTGCCCCGGGGTGCGGGACGTACAAATGATCGATCTCTTGGCGTCAAGAGATCCACCGGTCAGGCTATCGCGCATCCGCGATCCCGGACTCCCGGGTCCGTGTGGCCCACCCCACAGCGCCGGGATCAGGACACACAAAAGGCGGCCGTCCGGCTCGGGAGAGGAACACCGGACGACCGCCGTGGGGGGGGTACCGGGTGTCCGGACTCCCGTGGGGGTACTGTCCGCCTGCCCCGAACCGGAGCGGGCATTCCCCATGTACACCGAATCCCCACACCCGCGGCCCACCGGCGACCTAGGTGGTGCACCCCTTCTGCCCCGAAGCCAGCGTCACGCATGCCTTCGCCTCGCCGGCGTCCTTCACGGCCACCATCGGGGTGTACGCGATGGCGTTGTCGGCCGCCGAGATCGTGTCGGTCTCCTTGGCCGTCCCCGCGCTGACCTGCACGGAGTCCCCCGCCACACCCGTGGTGATACGGCCCCAGGCGGCACCGCAGGTCTTGCTGTAGCGGACCTCGACGACGGTCGTGCCGACGGTCGCGGTCTTGGCGGTGGTCACCGCGCCCGCGTCCGTGGTGCAGCCCATCGCCTCGGCGTCCTTGCCGGTGCAGCCGGCGCCCACGCACTTCACCCCGGCCGGCAGGTCGGGGGTCGTACTGGCGGGCGCGGAGGCCGAGGTGTGCGCGGCCCCGGCCTTCTTGTCCCCGCCACCCTTGTTGGTGAACAGGAACACGGCCCCGATCACGACGAGCACCCCGAGAACCCCGGCCCCGAACATCAGAGCCCGCCGCTTGGCACCGCCCACCCCGTCGGGCGGCCCGGGTCGCGGCGACTGCGGCGATTCGCCGTGCGGGACCGGCGCCTCGGGCTCGGCCTTCCCGCCCGCCGCTCCGACCCCGGAGCCGCCACCACTCCCGCCACCGGACTGCCCCGGCCCTGGATACCCGGTGATCCCCCACGAGTTGGCGGCCTTCGGCGCACCTTCCCGTACGTCCTTCGAAGCGCCTTCCCGTACGTCGCTGTCGGGCGCCGCCGGCTGTGGCGGCACCGTCGGGGACACTCCCGCCGGGCCCGCGATCCCCGGGGTCGCGGTGACACTGCCGCCCTTACGGCCCGCCTTGCCGCCCTTCGCGGGTGTCGCGGGTGCCGGGGGCGCTCCGAACTCCCCCAGCGCCGCCCGCGCCTGGGAGACCCGGATCGCCTCCATGGTCATGTCGTGCCGCATCTCGGAGCGGCTCCAGGCGCGCTCGGCCAGCTCCCACATCGTGGTCAGATGAACGGGACTGGTGCCGGTGACCTCGGCCAGGGCGATGATCGCGCCCTTCGGTGCGAGGAGCCGGCCGTTGAGATAGCGGTCCCAGGACGTCTTGCTGTAGCCCGTGCGGTCGGCCACCGCCGCGATGCTCAGACCGCTGCGGTCCACGAGCCTGCGCAACTGGCTCGCGAACTCCCTCACCTGCGGATCGAGTTCATCCGGCAAGGCCCTCCAACGAGGCATTGCTTACCCCCCTCTGCCCTGAATTGCCCACGCTAACGCGGTTGTTGGTCGGGTTCGTTGCACATCGGCAAAATTGTCAATACATCGACACAAGAGCCGCCACTCCCACAACAGCGGTGAGGAGCATGAAAAGCAACAGCAACAACGCGAACCGGAGCAGCCGTCCACCGGGCTGCCCCCGCCCGCTCTTCGGCTTCTCCGGCGGGGTGTCCCACCACGGCAGGGTCGGGTCGTCCCGGTACTCGTCCCCGCTCTCGGCCGGCTCCGGCGCCGTCTCCGGCCGGGGCCAGGCCTGCACCGCCAACTCCCAGCGCACACCGATGCGTTCATGGTCGACGCCGGCGACCCGGCACAGGGCGAGAACGGCCTGTCGGGGCGGGGGCTGGGTGGCGTTGAGATAGCGGTGCCAGGAGGACTTGCTGTACGCGGTGCGCGCGCCGAGCGCCACCAGGCTCAGCCCGGTGCGGTCCTTGAGGAGGCGCAGCTGTTCCACGAAGTGCCGCACCTCCGCCGGCAGTTCGTCCGGCAGCGGCTGCCAGCCGCCCATCACACCTCCATCGCCCGCGCCCGCCCCACTTGCCCGTTCCGAGCGAAATGACGACACCGGAAGGGGAACGGTTCCCTCGTCGCCGGGCGGTGCGGAGCCCGTAGCGAAACGGTCACCTCCCTGCCACAGCGCGCCGACAGCCATTGAACAGCGCCCTCACACGTCGGCAAGGTGAATGCAGACGGCGGCGCGTCCTTGCTCGGGGGAGGGGACGCGCCGCCGTCGTGTGTCGCGAACTGCCGGGCGCGGCAGGCTAGTTGCTGTTGACCGTGTAGTGCAGGGTGTCCTTCAGGTACGGGATCGTCAGCCACGGCTTCGGCTGCGCCATCATCGCCAGCAGGACGATCGCGAGGCCGAGCACGGCGTAGGTGACGATGTCGGTGAAGCGGGAGCGCACGGCGAGCATGCCGACGTCCGGCATCACCCAGCGCAGGACGGCGCCGGCCAGCAGGGCGGCGCCGATGAGCAGGGTGCCGTAGCGGAAGACGTCGAAGGCGGTCAGCAGGAGGCCGAGGCCGACCGTGCCGAGGATGGCGAGGATCGGCCACTGGCGGGCCGGTGCCGGGGCGTCGCGCGGGGCGGCCCGGCCGCCGCCCTCGGGGCGGGCCGTGTCCCGGGTGAAGAGGGGGAAGCGGCGGGTGGTACGGCGCGGCTTGCCCTCGGCGTCGGGCGCGCTGACCGGGTCCGTGACCTCGATCTCGTCATCGGCGTCCGTCGTCGCGCCGGAGTCCGTCACCTCGATGTCCTCCACGGCGTCCGTGCTCTTGCCGGGACCGGCGTCCTTGCTCTCAGGCGACACTGCGCTCCGCCGCCTCGACCACGTTGACGAGCAGCTGGGCGCGGGTCATCGGGCCGACCCCGCCGGGGTTCGGGGAGATGAAGCCGGCGACCTCGGCGACGCCGGGGTGGACGTCGCCCACGATCTTGCCGTCGGCGTTGCGGGAGACGCCGACGTCGAGGACGGCGGCGCCCGGCTTCACGTCCTCGGGGCGGATCAGGTGGGCGGAACCGGCGGCGGCGACGATGATGTCGGCGCGCTTGAGGTGCGAGGAGAGGTCACGCGTACCGGTGTGGCACTGGGTCACGGTGGCGTTCTCGCTGCGGCGGGTGAGGAGGAGGGGCATCGGGCGGCCGATGGTCACACCACGTCCGACGACCACGACCTCCGCGCCCTTGATCTCCACGCCGTAGCGGCGCAGCAGGGTGAGGACGCCGTTCGGGGTGCAGGGCAGCGGGGCGGGCTCGTTGAGGACGAGCCGGCCGAGGTTCATCGGGTGGAGGCCGTCGGCGTCCTTGTCCGGGTCCATGAGTTCGAGGATGCGGTTCTCGTCGATGCCCTTGGGGAGCGGGAGTTGGACGATGTACCCGGTGCAGGACGGGTCCTCGTTCAGCTCCCGCACGACCGCCTCGATCTCCTCCTGCGAGGCGGTGGCGGGCAGTTCGCGCTGGATGGACGCGATGCCCACCTGGGCGCAGTCCCGGTGCTTGCCGGCGACGTACTTCTGGCTGCCGGGGTCGTCCCCGACCAGGATCGTGCCGAGGCCGGGCGTGACGCCCTTCTCCTTCAGCGCCGCCACGCGGGCGGTCAGATCGGACTTGATCGCGGCTGCGGTGGCCTTGCCATCGAGAATCTGGGCGGTCATGGACCCATCCTCGCGGATGACGCCCTCCGGGTTCCAATCCGGGTACACCCCGGGTGTATCGCCATGATCACTGATGTTGCACTTACACAACACCTATGGAATGCCGCTGGACAAAATCTCGCCCCGAATAGAACGATGAACGCCGCAGTACTGCGGTAGGTGTTGGGGGGCAATCCGCTCATCTTGTGACATTCCTCCGCGCGATCCGCATCGTCCCCGCATTGCCAACGGAGGAAAACCCACCATGAGTTACGACCCGAACAACCCCTACGGGCAGCCGCAGCAGAACCCCCAGCCGGGTTACGGCCAGCCGCAGCAGCCCCAGGGCCAGCCGGGCTACGGCTACCCGCAGGGCGCGCCCCAGGGTGTCCCGCCGCAGCAGGGTTACGGCTACCCGCAGCAGCCGGCCTACCCCGGTTACCAGCAGCCCGGTTACGGCGCGACCCCGCCGTACGCGAACTGGGGTCAGCGATTCCTGGGCACGCTGGTCGACGGCCTCGTCTTCGTCGTGCCGTACATCCTGGTCATCGTGGGCCGCGACAACAGCGCGCTGGCGATCATCGGCGGCCTCGCTCTCATCGGCCTCGCCATCTGGCAGCTGATACGCGAGGGCCGCACCGGCCAGACCGTCGGCAAGCAGGCGCTGGGCATCCGCCTGGTCCGCGAGAGCGACGGCCAGCCCCTCGGCGTCGGCATGGCGTTCGTCCGCCGCCTCGCCCACTTCCTCGACAGCCTCGCGTGCTACCTGGGCTGGCTGTGGCCGGCGTGGGACGCGAAGCGCCAGACGTTCGCGGACAAGATCTGCGGTTCGATCGTGATCCGCACCCAGTAATTCGCCGGGCAGCCTGCCGCTTCGCGGCTTTTCCGGGGCCGTGTCACCACGTGGTGACACGGCCCCGGGGCGTTTGCGCTCCGCTGCTTGAGCGCGTCGACGAAGGGGGCCGGAGGACAAGACGGTGTGGTGCGAACTCCCACCGTCCGAGCCGCCTCCGGCCCCTGCTTCAACTCCCGCTTCAACTCACGCCACGGATCCCGTGGCGACCCGCGTCACAACTCCCGCCGGCCTCAGTGGAAGAAGTGCCGCGTCCCCGTGAAGTACATCGTGACGCCCGCCTTCTTCGCGGCCTCGATCACCAGCTCGTCGCGGACCGAACCGCCCGGCTGGACAACGGCCTTGACGCCGGCCGCGGTCAGGATCTCCAGCCCGTCCGGGAACGGGAAGAACGCGTCCGAGGCCGCGAACGAACCCCTCGCCCGCTCCTCGCCCGCCCGCTCGACGGCGAGCTTCGCGGAGTCGACACGGTTGACCTGGCCCATGCCGACACCGACCGAGGCGCCGTCCTTGGCCAGCAGGATCGCGTTGGACTTCACCGCGCGGCAGGCCTTCCACGCGAAGGCGAGGTCGGCGAGGTCGGACTCGGAGAGCGCGTCGCCCGTCGCCAGCGTCCAGTTGGCCGGGTCGTCGCCGTCTGCCTGGAGGCGGTCGGTGACCTGGAGCAGTACGCCACCGTCGATCGGCTTGACCTCGACCGCGTTGGACGGGCCTGCCGGGGTCTTCAGCACGCGGAGGTTCTTCCGCTGGGCGAGGATCTCCAGCGCGCCCTCCTCGTAGTCGGGCGCCACGATGACCTCGGTGAAGATCGGGGCGACCTGCTCGGCCAGCTCCTTCGTCACCGGACGGTTGACCGCGATCACACCGCCGAACGCGGAGAGCGGGTCACACGCGTGTGCCTTGCGGTGCGCCTCGGCGACGTCCGAACCGATCGCGATACCGCACGGGTTGGCGTGCTTGATGATCGCGACACAGGGCTCGGCGTAGTCGTACGCGGCACGGCGGGCGGCGTCCGTGTCCGTGTAGTTGTTGTACGACATCTCCTTGCCGTGCAGCTGCTCGGCCTGCGCGAGACCGCCACCGCTGCCGTCGACGTAGAGCGCGGCCGGCTGGTGCGGGTTCTCGCCGTAGCGCAGGGTGTTCTCCCGCTCCCAGGTCGCGCCGAGGAAGTCGGGGAACTGCGACTCGTCGACCGGCGCGTACTCGCTCGCGAACCAGCTCGCGACCGCCACGTCGTACGACGCCGTGTGCTGGAAGGCCTCCGCCGCGAGCCGCTTGCGGGTGGAGAGGTCGAAACCGCCGTTCTGTACGGCGTTCAGGACGTCGGCGTAGCGCGCGGGGCTGGTGACGATCGCGACCGACGGGTGGTTCTTGGCGGCGGCGCGGACCATCGACGGGCCGCCGATGTCGATCTGCTCGACGCACTCGTCCTGGGACGCGCCCGAGGCGACGGTCTCCCGGAACGGGTACAGGTTGCTGACCACCAGGTCGAAGGGGGCCACGCCCAGCTCGTCGAGCTGCTGGCGGTGGCTCTCCAGACGCAGGTCGGCGAGGATGCCGGCGTGCACCTTGGGGTGCAGGGTCTTGACCCGGCCGTCCAGGCACTCGGGGAAGCCGGTCAGCTCCTCGACCTTGGTGACGGGGACACCGGCGGCGGCGATACGGGCGGCGGTGGAACCCGTGGAGACGAGCTCGACGCCCGCCTCGTGCAGGCCGCGGGCCAGCTCCTCCAGGCCGGTCTTGTCGTAGACGCTGACGAGCGCGCGACGGATGGCCCGCTTGCCGCTCTCGATGTTCTCGGCGGTCACTGGATAACTACCTTTCGTCCCTCAATGCGATAGCCGTTGCGGGCGAGCCGCCCCACGACATCGACGAGCAGCGTGCGCTCGACTTCCTTGATGCGCTCGTGCAGAGCGCTCTCGTCGTCCTCGTCCCGGATCTCGACCACGCCCTGAGCGATGATCGGCCCGGTGTCGACGCCGTCGTCGACGAAGTGGACGGTGCAGCCGGTGACCCGGGCGCCGTACGCGAGCGCGTCCCGTACGCCGTGGGCTCCCGGAAAACTGGGCAGCAGGGCGGGGTGCGTGTTCACGACCCGGCCGCCGAAGCGGGCCAGGAACGCCTTGCCCACGATCTTCATGAACCCGGCCGACACGATCAGGTCGGGCTCGTACGCGGCGGTCGCCTCGGCGAGGGCCGCGTCCCATTCCTCGCGGGTCCCGAAGTCCTTCACCTTGCACACGTAGGTGGGCAGCCCGGCGCGCTCGGCACGGGCGAGGCCCTCGATGCCCTGCCGGTCCGCGCCGACGGCCACGATCTCGGCTCCGTACGCCTCGCTGCCGGCGGTCTCGATGGCGTCGAGGAGCGCCTGCAGATTCGTACCGGATCCGGAGACCAGCACGACGAGGCGCTTGGCCACGGGCTTGGCGGCCACGGCGGAGCCCTTTCTCGGGGGAGCGTCGTCTTGTACGGCCGGCTCGCGCATCCGTACGTCTCGTGCGTTCATACGAATGCTTCGCGCCCCGGGATACGGGGAAGTCTACGAAGCGGCCGACCGTCAGCAACGATACCGGCACACCGGACAGCCCCCACGGGACGGGGGCGTGGCCGGAAGGTAGCGTCTGCGGAGAGCGGGTTCGGGAACGCCGTTGTCGTGCGACGCGTTCACGGAGTGACAGCTCACGTCGGAGAGACGTATTCAACGAAGAGACGTATTCAACAAGGGGAAGACGCTCACTTGATGCCGGACCGCAGTCTGCGACTCCTCACGTTCCCCCCGCAGTCGTTGCAGGGAGGGGAGCGCGGCACCGTGCTGCTCCGGGAGCGGCCTTCGTCGCCGCCCGACGCGCCCTCGGACAAGAAGAGCGGTGCGGGGCAGGACGACAATCCCTTCGCGCCGCCGCCCGAGGGCACCCCGGACCGGCCGTGGGAGCCGCGGCGCCCGGAGGCCGGCGAGGACGGCGACGCCCCGCAGGGTGACGGCGGTCACTCACCGTGGGGCAGTCAGTGGAGCGACCGGCAGCCGGGGCGCTCCCCGGGCAACTTCGGCGACCGGCCCGGCGGGCCCACCGGACAGGGCGGACCCGAGGGCCCTGGCAGCGGCGGCCCCGGCCAGGGCGGCATGCGCTGGGACCCGACGGACCCGGCCCAGCGCCGCGCCCGTTACGCCCTGCTGAGCGGCATGTGGGCCTTCTTCTTCGCCCTCTTCAGCTGGCCGTACGTGGCCCTGCTGCTCGGCGCGCTGGCCATCTACTGGGGTGGCAGTGCTCTGCGCGCCAAGTCCGCCACCGCCGACCCGGACACCCCGCCGGTGCCCGAGACGCAGGCCCGCCCCCAGACGACGGCGGCGATCAGCGGCCTGGTGACCGCGTCCCTGGCGATCGCCCTGGTCGCCGCGATGTTCGTCGCGCAGCTGGCCTACAAGGACTACTACACCTGCGCCAACGACGCCCTCACGAACGAGGCAAAGCAGTCCTGCAACCAGCTGCTCCCGAAGGAGCTGCGGGGGTTCCTGGGAACCGCCGACTGACGGACGGTACCGGTCAGTTCGTGACTGGCGGTTCCGGCTCGTCCGAGTGTTCCGACGGCTCGGGCCCAGGTGACGTGGACGCCTCCCTCAAGGCCGCCCAGCGGGCCTCGCGGGAGGCGTCGTCGTACCAGGGGGTGGGCGCCGGCTCCGACGGCACGTCGACGGGCAGGTAGTCGTACGGGTCGAACGTGGAGTCGTGGTCGTAGGCGATGTACGGCTGGTCGACGGGAGCCTGGGCCGGTACGGGTACCGACACCGGCTCCCCCATCTTCGGCTTACGCGCGAACCAACCCCGGCCGACCGCGAGCGGCCTCCGGAACCAGCGCCCGGAGTCCCCCGCGACAGGCACCGTGACAGGCGGGACCCCACCCTCCCGCGGCTTCCCGATCGTCGACCTCCCGATCGTCGGCGCAGGCACCCGGCGTTCCCGCAGCCGCCACGCCCGCAGCCCGACCGCCGTAGGCACCGCCACCGCCGCGATCCACCCCAGCGCAGCCCCCCCGGTCTGCCACCACACCGGTCCGAACCGCGCGAGCGCGGCACCCCCGAGCGGCCCGCCGGACAACTCCGCGAGCAGACCCAGCGCTACGGCGCACAGGGCGGCGGCGAGCAGCGCGGTGGCGGCGGTGCGGCCCTGCGCCCAGGGGGCGTGCGCCGAGGGGGCCGACGTCGGCTGCTGCCGGAGCCCGGCACCGGCCGCCTTCCGCTTCCTCTCCTCCGTCAACTCGCCCGCGCCGTCGCCCCGTTGACCCGCGGTGCCGTCCACCGCGACCCGTGCCACGAACCACCCCGCCATCACCCCGGCCGCCACCGGCACCAGCCCGGCGAGCCAGTTCAGCGGGGTTCCGGTGCCCGCGTCCGGGACCGCCGCGAGGAGCGGGAACGGCGGGAGGAGAGGGGCCGGGGCCGAGGAGAGCGGGGCGACCGTGTGGTGGACGCCGAGCGCGAAACCGGGGCCGAGGCCGTAGGACGCTGACCACACCGCCGCGTTCGGGATCAGCGCGAGGCAGAGCAGCAGGACGGCGAACCGGCCCGACACACCCTCCGTCAGCTGGAGGAAGGACGTCCGGGCGGCACCGCCGTGCCAGACCAGGGACGCGCCGAGCAGCAGCGCACCGCCCCCGACGAGGACCGCCGTGGCGAGGCCTGCGGCGCGTGCGGCGGTGCCGATACGGGCCCGGGACTCGCGGGCCTCCGGGCCGAGGACGAGCCGTCGCAGCCCGGCCGGCAGCAGGATCAGCACGTTCAACACGGGTTCGCGCGGGCGCCCGTACGCCGTCCACACTCCCGAACCGGCCGCGCCCGCCGCGAGCAGCGGCAGGCAGACCGCGGTCCAGCTCCAGGAGGGGGAGAGTTCGCCGCCGGACGCGTAGAGGGCGGCGGCGGTGCCTACGGCGAGGTAGCCGAGGGCGACGCCGGTCCAGGCGGTACGGGCGGCGATCAGGGGCGGGCCCTCGGGGTCGTCCTCGCCGACCTCACCTCCCAGCACCGCGTGCCGGGCCGCCCGGTGCAGCAGCCACACCGGCAGGGCGAGGAGGAGGAGTGGGGTGACGCCCACGGGGGCGGGGACTCCGGTGAGCGTGTCGGCGCGGACGAGTTCGACGCCGTGCGCGAGGAGCCACAGGGCGGCGGCGATGTGCAGGGCGCCGCCGGGTCCGCTGTCGGGGTACGGCGAACTGATCCACAGCACCATCACGAGCACCGCGAACGAACCGAGCCCGAGCCCCGCCGCGACCGCGCCACCCAAGAGGCTGGCGGCCAGTCCGGGGGATCGGTCGCGCATCCGGGTGAGCAGGGGCGACAACGGCGCTCGGCGGTGGGTCATCGGCATCACGCCCGCCATGCTCCCAACGACACGCGCTTTCTCGTCGTAACAGGCGAACCTCGGAAGTGTCGCTCAATATACGTTTATGTACTTTTTCGTACGAAGGGGCGTCCGGTGACGCAGAGCCCTGCACCCCCGCTCCCCCCGCCCAAGGAACGCCGACGCCTGCGCGAGGCGGGATCGCTGACGCAGGCTCAGGTCGCGACAGAGGTGGGTGTCAGCCGCGAGACGGTGCGCTCGTGGGAGACCGGTCGCACCAACCCACGCGGCCGGAAACGGGAGGCGTACGCGAAATTGCTCACCAGCCTGGGTGAGGACACCCCCACCGAAGAACAACTCCCTGCCGAGGAAGCCGAAGCAGCCGTGGAGGATACGGCGGAGATCGCGAGGTTGGCGGGGTTGGCGGGGTTGGCGGCGACGGTGACGGAGCCTCAGCCGACACCACCACCGCCACCGCCCGCTCCCCTGACGCCCGCTCCTCTGACACCCACTCAGGCCTTCGACGCGCTCTACGCGTTCTGCGCCCCCGCCCTCGTACGGCAGGCGTATCTGCTGACCGGGCGGCGCGAACTGGCGCGGGAGTCCGTCGAGCGGGCCTTCCAGGTCGCCTGGCAGCGCTGGCCCGAGGTGGCGGTCGACCGCGACCCGGCCGGCTGGGTGCGCTCGGTGGCGTACGAGTACGCCCTCTCCCCCTGGCACCGCTTCCGCCCCAGATACCGCCACCCGGAACCCCCGCCCCCGGACTCCGCCGACCGCGCCCTGCTGACGGCCCTCCTCAAACTCCCGCCGTCGTACCGCCGCACGCTTCTCCTCTACGACGGGGTCGGGCTCGGTCTCGCGGAGACCGCGGCGGAGACGGAGGCGAGTACGCCGGCGGCGGCCAACCGGCTGTTGCACGCGCGCGAGGCGCTTGCCGCGCAGCTCCCGGACCTGTCCGACCCCACCGAGTTGCACCGGCGGATGACCGAACTGGCCTCCACCGGGCGGCTGCACGCGGCCAAGCCGCCGACGGTACGGTTCGTCGGCGAACGCCGGACCGTGTTCTGGACCCGGGCGGCGATCGCGTTCACGGTCGCGATCATCGGCGCGACGACGTTGACCGTGAGGACAGCTCCGACCCACTACGAACCGCCGGTGCCGTTGGGGGAACGGGTGGAGGGGGTGCCCGCGCGGGTCGTGCAGGGTTCCTTGTCCGAGGAGGAGGTCGCCCTCCGGGACCGCTTGCGGAGCGGCATGACAAGCGGCCCGGAAAGGCTGGCACCGCTGGGTCGGTAGATCGTCAACTGCGGCCCGGTGGAGGCTGGTCGCGCAGTTCCCCGCGCCCCTAAAAGACATGGGCCGGCCTGTGTTTTTAAGGGGCGCGGTCCCCCGTGCCCCCAAAGAAACACGGGCCGCCCTGCGTTTTTAGATGGCGCTGTTCCCGCGTCCCTAAACGACATGGACCAGCCTGCGCTTTTAAGGGGCGCGGGGAACTGCGCGACCGGCCACAACGCGCCCGCACCCGCCGAACAACCCGACCAGGCACCCCATGACGCGCCAATGGGCCCGCTCCAACCCACGGAGCGAGCCCACCAACGTGAAGCCAGGTAACTCAGCCGGCCAGGATCTCGCGGGCCAGCTTCGCCGTCTCGGTCGGCGTCTTGCCGACCTTGACGCCGGCGGCCTCGAGGGCCTCCTTCTTCGCGGCAGCCGTACCGGAGGAACCGGAGACGATGGCGCCGGCGTGGCCCATCGTCTTGCCCTCGGGCGCGGTGAAGCCCGCGACGTAACCGACGACCGGCTTCGTCACGTTCTTCGCGATGAAGTCCGCGGCCCGCTCCTCCGCGTCGCCACCGATCTCACCGATCATCACGATCAGATCCGTGTCGGGGTCGGCCTCGAACGCGGCGAGCGCGTCGATGTGCGTGGTGCCGATGACCGGGTCGCCACCGATACCGACGGCGGACGAGAAGCCGATGTCACGCAGCTCGTACATCATCTGGTACGTCAGCGTGCCGGACTTCGAAACCAGACCGATACGGCCCGGCTTCGTGATGTCGCCCGGGATGATGCCGGCGTTCGACTGACCGGGGGTGATCAGACCCGGGCAGTTCGGACCGATGATGCGCGTCTTGTTGCCCTTCGCGACCGCGTACGCGTAGAACGCGGCCGAGTCGTGGACGGCGATGCCCTCGGTGATGACGACCGCGAGCGGGATCTCGGCGTCGATCGCCTCGACGACGGCGGCCTTGGAGAAGGCCGGCGGCACGAAGAGGACGGATACGTTCGCGCCCGTCTTCTCGATCGCCTCGGCGACCGTGCCGAAGACCGGGATCTCGGTGCCGTCGACGTCGACGGACGTGCCGGCCTTACGGGGGTTGACGCCACCGACGATGTTGGTGCCGTCGGCCAGCATGAGCTTGGTGTGCTTCATGCCCGTGGAGCCGGTCATGCCCTGGACGATGACCTTGCTGTCCTTGGTGAGGAAGATAGCCATGGCTGTGTCTGTCCCTCTTCCCTTACTTCGCAGCCGCGAGCTCGGCGGCCTTGTCGGCCGCGCCGTCCATGGTGTCCACGCGCTGGACCAGCGGGTGGTTGGCGTCGGAGAGGATCTTGCGACCCAGCTCGGCGTTGTTGCCGTCGAGACGGACGACGAGGGGCTTGGTGACTTCCTCGCCCTTGTCCGCGAGCAGCTGCAGCGCCTGGACGATGCCGTTGGCGACCTCGTCGCACGCGGTGATGCCGCCGAAGACGTTGACGAAGACCGACTTGACGTCGGGGTCGCCGAGGATGATCTCCAGGCCGTTCGCCATCACGGCCGCGGACGCGCCGCCGCCGATGTCGAGGAAGTTGGCCGGCTTCACGCCACCGTGGTTCTCACCGGCGTACGCGACGACGTCCAGGGTGCTCATGACGAGACCCGCGCCGTTGCCGATGATGCCGACCTCGCCGTCGAGCTTGACGTAGTTGAGGTTCTTGGCCTTGGCGGCCGCCTCGAGCGGGTTCGCCGCGTCCTTGTCCTCGAGCGCCGCGTGGTCCGGCTGGCGGAACTCGGCGTTCTCGTCGAGGGAGACCTTGCCGTCGAGGGCGATGACCTTGCCGGAGGCGACCTTGGCGAGGGGGTTGACCTCGACGAGGAGAGCGTCCTCCTTGATGAAGGTGTCCCACAGGGTCACCAGGATCTCGGCGACCTGCTCGGCGACGTCGGCCGGGAACTTCGCCTGCGCGACGATCTCACGGGCCTTCTCGATCGAGACACCTTCGTTGGCGTCGACCGGGACCTTCGCGAGGGCCTCGGGGTTCTCCTCCGCGACGACCTCGATCTCCACGCCGCCCTGGACGGACGCCATGGCGAGGAAGGTGCGGTTGGTGCGGTCGAGGAGGTACGAGACGTAGTACTCCTCGACGATCTCGGGCGCGGTCTCGGCGATCATCACCTTGTGGACCGTGTGGCCCTTGATGTCCATGCCGAGGATGTCCGTCGCACGCGCGACGGCCTCGTCCGGGGTGGCGGCGAGCTTCACGCCACCGGCCTTGCCACGGCCGCCGACCTTCACCTGGGCCTTGACGACGGACTTGCCACCGAGCCTCTCGGTGGCTGCGCGGGCCGCCTCAGGCGTGTCGATGACTTCACCGGCCAGCACCGGTACATCGTGCTTGGCGAAGAGGTCCCTCGCCTGATACTCGAACAGGTCCACGCGCTTCCGTCCTCAGTGATATCGCGGTTCGTTGGATGCGTGGGCGTGCCGCGAAGGGCAACGTGACGTCCGCTGTCACAAGGGAGGCGCACACGGTGACCGAGCGCGCGGCATGTCCGTCTCGCAGGTTATCGCTGGTTGCAGAGGGCCCCTAAATCGAGGGTCACACCTGAGCGGTGATACCTGTCACATGATGCCGGTTTTCGTGACACGGAGTGCCGCGCGAGGGTCGTTCGAGCAGGCCTTTCGAACGGATCTTCGAGTCGATTCTTCGGGCGGGGTCCCGCCGGGCTGGGGCTGGCCCGGCGGGACCCCATACCGTGAGACGCGCTCCAGACAGACCGACGGCATTCGGCCGTCCGGGGTCACAGCCTCACGGAGTCGGTCACTCCCAGTGCCGGGTCCGGCGCGGCTGCGCCGCGAGCCCGCTCCGGGCGCAGACAGTGCGTGCGGCCTGGGCACCCTGGATGGCGGCGGCAGCCCTGACCCTGGACTCCCTCGGGACGGAGACCTTGGCGTCGACGAGGCGTCGTCGGAGTTCGGCGGGGGTGGTGTCGATGCTGTTCGTGCTCATGCGTACGTCGGTTCCTCAGGCATCACAGAGACAGGGGCATGGCGGCATTCCGGGCAGCTCAACTGCCGGAAGGGCCCTGCCTAGCCTGGGAAAACGGGAACGTCCCGGTACCTGTCCCGCGTCTCGCCCGCGTCCGCACGCGCGGCGGCACCGGGCACGATCCGCACCGGCACCCGGTTGTCCAGCGTCACCGCATGCGCGTCACAGTGCCGCGACGACCCGTTGTCCGCACCATCGGTGTCACCGGTGGGCGCCGGCCGCTGGGTCGGGGTGTGTCCGGCACAGGCCGACGGGGCATGACGTACGACCGCATGTCCTACGGCGCCGAGCTCATCGGCGGTGTCCGCGACGGAGCGCGGCCCGTACGTGGCGCCTACGCCCACCGTCACCTCGGCAGGTCCCTCATCGGAACGATGCCCACCGCCCGAAGACTGCGGGGCAGCCCGGACGGGCACGGGCGCCGGCACGGTGTGCGCCGGAGGTGCCGGAACCGGAACCACCGGCTGACTCGGCACCACGGGAACCGAGGGCAGCGTCGGCAACGTGGGCTGAGTAGGCAAAGTGGGCAACGAAGGCACCTCGGTCAGCACCTCGGTCACCGTCTTCGTCACCAGGTCGCTCACGGGCCGCACGACCCGCTCCACGGTGTCCGTGACCGGAGTCAGCACCGGAGCGAGAACAGGGACCGGAACCGGCTTGACCACCTCGGTGGAAACCGGAGCCACCACCGGAATCCCCGGCTTGCCGAGACTCACCGGCTTGCCCGGAACCCCGTCCGCCGCCTGCGCCTGTCCCCCGAACACGGCGCCGAGCACGAACAACCCGCCCACCAGCAGGGCGACTTGAAGCACACGCCGCCCAACCGCCGTACGCGTCACGCGCAGGGCGGCACCGGGCAGTGCGGCGGGCCGGTTCATGAGGCGTCGATCCTTGCACGGGCCTCCCGAGGACGCGCAAGCCCCCTACTGCGCAAGGCAGTTCGTCATGATTGCCGATGCCTGTTCGTCACGCGGTGTCCGGTATCGGCAGCGGCCGCTTCTCGATCGCCGCCGCCATCACCTCCGGGAACAGGTCGGGCGTACAGGCGAAGGCCGGCGCGCCCAACGCGGCCAGCGCGGAGGCGTGTTCGCGGTCGTAGGCGGGTGTGCCCTCGTCGGACAGCGCGAGCAGCGTCACGAACTGCACCCCCGACGCCTTCATCGCCGCCACCCGCTTCAGCATCTCGTTCCGGATGCCCCCTTCGTAGAGGTCGCTGATCAGCACGACGACCGTCTCGGCGGGCCGGGTGATCTGCGACTGGCAGTACGCGAGCGCCCTGTTGATGTCCGTACCGCCGCCGAGCTGGGTCCCGAAGAGCACGTCCACCGGGTCGTCGAGCTGGTCGGTGAGGTCGACGACCGCCGTGTCGAAGACGACGAGCCGGGTGTTGATCGACCGCATGGACGCCAGTACCGCGCCGAACACGGAGGCGTAGACGACGGACGCCGCCATCGACCCGGACTGGTCGATGCAGAGGATGACCTCCTTCTTCACGGACTGGGACGCGCGCCCGTATCCGATTAGCCGCTCCGGCACGATCGTGCGGTACTCGGGCAGGTAGTGCTTGAGGTTGGCCGCGATCGTGCGGTTCCAGTCGATGTCGTGGTGGCGCGGCCGGTTGATACGGGCGCTGCGGTCGAGCGCGCCGGTCAGCGTGGCCCGGGTGCGGGAGGCGAGCCGCTTCTCCAGGTCCTGGACGACCTTGCGCACCACCGCCCGCGCCGTCTCCTTCGTGGTCTCCGGCATCGCCTTGTTGAGGGAGAGCAGCGTGCCGACGAGGTGCACGTCGGCCTCGACCGCCTCCAGCATCTCCGGTTCGAGGAGCAGCGCGGACAGCCCGAGCCGGTCGATGGCGTCGCGCTGCATGACCTGGACGACGGAGGACGGGAAGTACGTCCGGATGTCCCCGAGCCAGCGCGCGACGGACGGCGCCGACGCCCCGAGCCCCGCCGAACGGTCCTTCGCCGCCCGCCCCTTGTCCCCCCTGCCGTACAACGCGGCCAGCGCCCCGTCCATCGCCGCGTCCTGCCCGGACAGCTCGCACCCGGTGCCGTCGGCGGCATCACCCCCGAGCACCAGCCGCCACCGCCGCAACCGCTCCTGCCCGGGGTCCGCGACCCCGTCGACCGCGACCGCCTCGGCCGTCATCCGCGCGCCCCCGCCATACGCAGCCCTTCCCACAGCGGTACGACCCGTACGGCCTTCGCCGGGCGGTCCACGCCCCCACCGGCACGGGCCAGTTGGACCCTCTCCCCCGGCCTTCCCTTGCCCTGCCTGCCGTTTCCGCTCGTCATCCCGCCACCCCCACAAGCTCGTTGTCGCCGTTGTCCACCACGCCGTCCAGTCCCAACAGCAGCCGCAGCACCGGCACGACCGCGTCCGCGCGCCCGGCGTCCAGCTCCGCGCCGAACCCGGGTATCCCGGCCGCCGTCGCCGCCGTACCCACCTGCTTCCCCGGTCCGCGCCGCACCAACTCCCCGAGTGTCCGGCGCACTCCGGGTTCGTACGACGAGAACGTTCGCCTCAGCAACGGCAGTACGTCGGTGAACGCCTCCGCCGGCACCCCGGTCAGCCACGCGTCCACCAGCCCGAGCAACCGCTCGTCGTGCACGAGCAGCAGCCCGCCCCCGCCGCCGACGAACCCCTCGATCCACGCGGCCGCGTCCGCCGGAGGTGTCCCGGGCGAGAGCACGAGCCCCATCAGCCGGGCCGCCTCGTCCGGCCCCAACTCCCCTTCGTCCAGCAGGAGTCGTACGGCACGCCCCCGGATGACACCCGGCACGGTGTCCCGCGCGGAGAGCGTCCGCAGCACCGCGCGCCAACGGTCCCGCAGGTCACCGTGCCCGGGTCCGGGGCCAGATGCGGGGCCAGGTGCGTCGCCCCGCCCAGGTGCAGAGGTGTCACCATGCCCGTGTCCCGAGGCGTCGCCCAGCAACGCCACCGCCCCGTGCACCGCGTCCACATGCCGCCGCATCTCCTCCGCGGCATCCGTGTCGAGGGCCGCGCAGGCCGGGGGCAGGCCGACGAAGACCCGCTCGGCGAGGCCCGCCGCGACCTCCGTCAGCGCGCCGGTGTCGGTGCCGCGTACGTCGCCGTAGCGCAGTGAACGGACCAGGGCGGGCAGTGCCTGGGCGAGATGGCCGACGTCCGTGTCGAGGGCCGCGCGGTCGGCGAGGACCTTCATCACCACCGGGAGCGCGTCCGGCAGTTCGGCCAGGAGGCAGTGCTCGGCGAGTGCGGTGACCTCGGCGAGGCTCTGCGCCCCGATCGCGTCCGCCTCCGCCTTCGCGTTCGCCGCCGCGAGCACGGTGGTCCCCCACACCCCCGCCTCGGCGACCCGCACCGCCAACTCCGGCTCCCAGCGCAGCCGCCAGGTCTCCCGGAACGTACCCGTGCTCCCCCGCGACGCGGCCCGCTCGCCCCACTCGATCCGCAGCAGCCGCAACCGGTGCAGCAGCCTACTGCGCCCGGCGTCGGTCTCCTTGCGCAGGTCGAGCTCCAACTCCCGCTCCAGCGCCTCCGGTTTGATCCGCAGCCTGCGCTGCGAGCGGTCGAGGTCGCGCTGCAACGGCACGGCGGGCGCGCCCGGCGGCACCTCGCCCAGCACATCCCCGACCACGAGCCGGTCGTGCACCAGCGACAGCGGAACGTCCGAGCCCTCGCACATCACCGCGCGCACCGCGTCGGTGGTCTCGCCGAGCCCCGGCAACGGACGGCCGCGCATCACCGCGAGGGTCTCCGCCAGCCGTACGGCCTCGATGACATGGGCCGGGGAGACGATCCGGTCCTCGTCCCGGAACAGTCCCGCCACCTTGGTCATCCACCGCTCGACCGGCCGGTCCGGGGCGCCGAACAGATGGCCGTACCAGCCCGGCGAGTCGATGCCCGCGCCGTAGCCGCTGGCCCGGGACAGCCGGCGATGCGTCCACGGCACCCAGGTCAGATCGGCCTTGACCTTGGGCAGCCCCTTCAACAGCGCGCGGTCCGCGGCCACGCCCGCCTTCTGCCGCAGTGCGGGCACATGCCAGGCCCCGCACACCACGGCCACGTCGTCCTCGAACTCCCGCTGCGCGGCCCGGACTTGGAGCCGCATGTACGCCTCCCGCACGAGATCCCGCTCGTGCCCGCCGACCCCGTACGTCTCGCGCAGCGCCCCCATCGCCTCCTCCAGGGCGGTGAACGGCGCGAACGCGTCCCGCTCCCCCACACCCCGGTGTTCGACGACGTCCTCCCACCAGCGCTCGGGATCGTCGTAGCCGGCGGCCTCGGCGAGGACGGCGAGGGGATCGACGCGGATGTCGGTGTCCGTGCCGGAGGGGTCCGGGGCAGAAGGGGACTCGCCGGACGGGGTCTCGGCAGTCGGGTCCGGCGGCTGCTCCTCCTCCGTCATCTCGCCCTCGGCGTCGTCCTTCCCCCACGCCAGCGTGTGCGTGGCCGGGAGGTCGATGAAGCGGGCCGGGACCTCGTGCTCCAGGGCCCAGCGGATCGCGACCCATTCCGGGGAGAACTCGGCCAGCGGCCAGAACGCCGAGCGGCCCGGCTCGTCCACGGCGTGGGCGAGGAGCGCGACCGGCGGACGCATGTCCTCGTCGGCGGCCAGCGGGATCAACACGTCGGCCTCGGGCGGCCCTTCGATCAGGACGACCCGCGGCCGGGCCGCGTCCAACGCCGCCCGTACGGCCCGCGCCGAACCGGGCCCGTGATGCCGCACCCCGAGCAACAGCGGTCCGGCGCCCCGGCCCCCGTCAGTCCCTGCCACGTCGTCCCCCTCCCCTCCGGATCCCGTTCCAACTCCAGCTCCACGTGGAGTCTTCGTCGCCCCACCCCCTGGAATCGCTCACGCGCTCACCTCCCGGCAGGCCCGGTAGAAGTCCTTCCAGCCGTCGCGTTCGCGAACGACCGCCTCCAGGTACTCCTGCCAGATGACCCGGTCGGCCGCCGGATCGCGGACGACGGCACCGAGGATGCCCGCGGCGACATCGCTGGGCCGCAGCAGTCCGTCGCCGAAGTGGGCCGCCAGGGCAAGCCCGTTGGTGACGACGGAGATGGCCTCGGCCGTCGACAGGGTGCCGCTGGGTGACTTGAGCTTCGTACGGCCGTCCGCCGTGATCCCGTCGCGCAGTTCACGGAAGACGGTCACCACCCGGCGGATCTCGTCGACGCCCTCGGGCACGGCCGGCAGGTCGAGGGAGCGGCCGATCTGGTCGACGCGGCGCGCGACGATCTCGACCTCGGCGTCCGCGCTCTCCGGCAGCGGCAGCACCACCGTGTTGAAACGGCGGCGCAGGGCGCTGGAGAGGTCGTTGACCCCGCGGTCGCGGTCGTTGGCCGTGGCGATCAGGTTGAAGCCGCGGACCGCCTGCACCTCCTGCCCCAACTCCGGTATCGGCAGCGTCTTTTCCGACAGGATCGTGATGAGCGAGTCCTGTACGTCGGCCGGGATACGGGTCAGCTCCTCGACGCGCGCCGTCATCCCCTCGGCCATGGCCCGCATGACGGGGCTGGGCACGAGGGCGTCGCGGCTCGGGCCGTTGGCGAGCAGCTGCGCGTAGTTCCAGCCGTAGCGGATCGCCTCCTCCGGGGTGCCGGCGGTGCCCTGCACGATCAGGGTGGAGTCGCCGCTGACCGCCGCCGCGAGGTGTTCGGAGACCCAGGTCTTGGCGGTGCCGGGCACGCCGAGCAGGAGCAGGGCGCGGTCGGTGGCGAGGGTGGTGACGGCGACCTCGACGATGCGGCGCGGGCCGACGTACTTCGGCGTGATCACCGTGCCGTCCGGCAGCGTGCCGCCGAGCAGATAGGTGGCGACCGCCCACGGCGACATCTTCCAGCGGACCGGGCGCGGCCGGTCGTCCTGCGCGGCCAGCGCGGCGAGTTCGTCGGCGAAGGCGTCCTCGGCGTGCGGCCGCAACACCTCGTCCGACGGCTTCTCGTGCGCTTGCCCAGGCGTGGTTTCTACGGACACAGTCATGGCTGAGGCCCCCTCCAGCTCGGCCGGTTCGGATCTGGTGTCCACCTTGCACGACCCCACTGACAACGCGATCTGACATGCGAAAACGCGTTTGCGGGGACCGGTGACGTCTCAGCCCGTCCGGCGTTTGAGGACGAGGCCGTTCAGGCCGAAGGGGGATTTGGGGGCGCAGCCCTCATGCTCCTACGGCGCCCCCGACTCCCACACCAGCGCCGCCCTCCACCCCACCCACCACCCGCTCGCGGACCGATTGTCAGTGCTGGGATCTACCTTCGATGACATGACTCAGCAGGGGGTGCGCTGGACGGCTGACCAGGTGCTGGCACTGGCGCCTGACGCAGCGTCACGCAAAGCGGGAAGCAAGCTCGGGGCGGCGGGGCCGTGGTCCGAGGCGGGCAGTTCTGACGAGGGGACGGTGTGGGGGCAGTGCAAGGGCAGTGGCAGCAAGCCGTATCAGACGGTCGTCGACATCGCGGACACCGCGGGGCCGGCGTACAAGTGCAGTTGTCCCAGCCGTAAGTTCCCGTGCAAGCACGCGCTGGGACTGCTGCTGTTGTGGGCGGGCGAGGACGGTGCGGTGCCGTCGGGGCAGGCGCCGGACTGGGCCGAGGAGTGGCTGGCGGGTCGGCGGAAGCGGACGGAGGAGAAGCGGGCGGCGGGAGCGTCCGGTTCCCCGGCCGCCGCTGATCCGGAGGCGGCGCGGCGCAGGGCGGAGCGCCGGGCCGAGCGGATCACCGCGGGCGCGGGCGAGTTGGAGCAGCGGCTGACGGACCTGCTGCGTACCGGCCTGGCCTCGGCGGAGCAGGCGGGGTACGGGCTGTGGGAGGAGACCGCGGCCCGCATGGTCGACGCCCAGGCCCCCGGACTGGCCGCGCGGGCAAGGGAGTTGGGGGCGATCCCGTCATCCGGGCCCGGCTGGCCGATCCGCCTGCTGGAGGAGAGCGCACTGCTCCACCTCCTCGACCAGGCCTGGCTGCGCCGCGAGCGACTGCCCGACGACCTGGCGGCGACGGTCCGCTCCCGCATCGGCCTGCCCGCCTCACCGGACGGCCCACCCCTGCGCGACCACTGGCTGGTCCTCGCCCAGTACGACACGACGGACCCGAAACTGACGACCCGAAGAATCTGGCTGTACGGCACGGAGTCGGGCCGCACATCCCTCCTTCTCTCCTACGGCGCCGCGGGCCGCGCCCCCGAGTTGGCGCTGCCCATGGGGCTGGCCCTGGACGCGGAGGTGTCCGCGTTCCCGGGCGCCGGGCAGCTCCGGGCGGCCCTGGGCGAGCAGTTCGCAGCACCTTCGCCTACGACGGCCCGGCCGCAGGGGATGACGACGGCTCAGGCCGCCGTCCACTACGGGGAAGCGCTACGGCACGACCCGTGGCTGGATTCCGTCCCGGTGACGCTGGACCGGGTCGTGCCCACCCCGGACGGCGACTCCTGGCAACTGGCGGACGCCGACGCGGACTCGGCGCTCCCCCTCACGCCCACCGCCCGTTCCCGCCCCGGCCTGTGGCGACTCGTCGCCCTCTCCGGCGGCGCCCCGGTGAAGGTCTTCGGCGAGCTGGGCCACCGCGGCTTCACCCCGCTGACGGCCTGGCCGGAGGGGGCGGGAGAGCCGGTGTCCCTGTGCTGAGCCCACTCACCAACTCGACGGAAAGGCACCGCATGAACACGACCCCCGCACCGGCGCCCCCGCCGGCCGACTGGGAAGAGCTCGTCACCGCGGCGCTGCTCGGCACGGACCGCCGTACGCCTCCGGGATGCGCCCCGGGCCAGGACGCACCCGTGGCCCTGCTGGACGCGGCGGCCGTGGAGACCGTACGGCGGCGGGCGGGGCTGTGTCCGGCGCGGGCGGCACAGCGTCCGGAGCCGGCCGCGCCCGACGCGCGTCCGGCGTTGCCCGCCGCGGCGGCCCGCAGGCTGGCGATGCTGCTGACCGACCGTCCCGGTACGGGCGGTGGGGGCCGCAGGGGCACCTCGCCGGATCTCATGGAGTTGCTGCCCCAGTGGCTGACGGCGGCCAACGCGCGCGGTTTCGCCGCGCCCGTACAGGCGTTGCCCGCGCTGCTGGACGCGGCCCGGGGGCGTACGGATCTGCGGCCGGCGGCGCTGGAGTTCGCGGGTCCGCGCGCGCTGTGGCTGGCCCGGCTGAACCCGGACTGGCGGTTCGCCCTGCGCGCGACACCGGGCGGCGGCACCGCCCTGCCGGACCTCGACGCCCCGGACCAGGTCCAACTGCTCTGGCAGGAGGGACTGTTCGCCGAGCGGGTCGCCCTGCTCGCGGCGATACGGGCACACCGGCCTGCGGCCGCACGGGAGTTGCTCGCCACGACCTGGGGGACGGAGCGCGCGGAGGACCGGCTGATGTTCCTCGACTCGCTGCGGATGGGGCTCTCCGCCGAGGACGAGCCGTTCCTGGAGCAGGCGTTGGCCGACCGGAGCCGCAACGTACGGGCCACTGCTGCCGAGTTGCTGTCGGCGCTCCCCGACTCGGCGCTCGCCGCGCGGATGGCGGTCCGGGCATCCGCCTGCGTGGCCGTCGACCGTACGCGTGCGGAGCCTGGCCTGGTCGTCGAGGCGCCGCACGAGTGCGACTCGAGCATGGAGCGAGACGGTGTGGTGCTCAAGGCTCCGGCGGGACGAGGTGAACGCTCGTGGTGGTTCGGCCAGTTGGTGGAGGCGACTCCGCTCGGGACCTGGGAGCGGCGGTTCGGCGGACGTACGCCCATGGAGATCGTGGCGCTCCCGGTCGCGGACGACTGGCGGAGCGAACTGCACGCCGCGTGGTGCCGGGCGGCGGTGCGGCAGCGGAACTCCGCGTGGTCCCGGGCGCTGCTGGGGACCCCGTCGGCACCCGAGGCGGGCGGGCCGGGAGCCGTGTCCCTGGCCGAGCGCGCCAAGCTGCTGAGCACGCTGGGCGGGGGCGAACGGGCGGACTGGGTCGCCGGGTTCATCGCGGTACAGGGGCTGTCCGAGGCGTTTCAGCTGCTCGGGGTGTGTGCGGTGCCGTGGGCTGCGCCGCTTGGGCGGGCTGTCGTGGACGCGCTCAACATCGCGCGGGACGCGGGGAGTTACCCATGGAGCTTCAGTGGAGTGATGGGGCTGGCCGAGCGGTGCCTCGACCCGGCCGAGGCGAGCCGGCTCGACGGGTTGCTGGCGGTACCGGACGAGTCGGAGGACGCGGCGCCGGGAGCGGGGGGTTATTGGGCGGAGGCGTTTCAGCGGTTGGTCACGACGTTGCGGTTGCGCGCGGCGATGGCGGAGGAACTGGGGGCGCCGTAGAAGTCACGGGAGTTGAGGGCGCCGTAGAAGCTTGGGGGCTGCGCCCCCAAACCCCCCTTCGGCCTGAACGGCCTCGTCCTCAAACGCCGGACGGGCTGGATGATGTCGGCCTGCGCCGGAAAGCGAATCCCCGCTCGCCGAAGACCAGACTGAAGAGTCACCGGCGTGGAGAGGTGAAGCCCCGTTCGCCGCAGGCCCTACGCCCCCGCCGGCTGTCGTACGTTCTCCCGCACCCAGTCCACGATCGACTGGGTCGTCGCCCCGGGGGTGAAGATCTCCGCGACGCCCTTTTCCTTCAGGGGAGCGATGTCCGCCTCGGGGATGATTCCGCCGCCGAAGACCAGGATGTCCTCCGCCTCGCGCTGCTTGAGGAGGTCGATGACGGCGGCGAAGAGGGTGTTGTGGGCGCCGGAGAGGATGGAGAGGCCGATCGCGTCGGCGTCCTCCTGGATCGCGGTGTCGACGATCTGCTCGGGAGTCTGGTGGAGGCCGGTGTAGATGACCTCCATACCGGCGTCGCGCAGCGCCCGCGCGATCACCTTGGCCCCGCGATCGTGGCCGTCGAGCCCCGGCTTGGCCACCACCACGCGGATCGGACCGGCTGCCACACCCATCACTGCCTCCATGAAGCGACTGCGTTCATCCCTACCCACGGGTACCGCGGTACCCGCTTCAGTGCGGGAAGTGAACGAACGTTATCTCCAGCATCCCGCAACCGGCAGTTTCGCGGCGGATACCGAGGGGGAAATCACACGATGGGACACGTTCGCCGCGCAGCGTTCCAGCGGGAACAAGCGCACCGGGAGCCGCAACGAGGTCGCCGTACCACCGCGCCGCAGGCCGCGCGCCGTGGCGGTACGGCGCATCGGCGCAGGCACGAAGGGCACGCAGGGCAGGTACGGCACGACAGCGGGAAGCCTCGTCGCCAGACCGACAGGGCTCCTCGGCACGTCATCGGCGTCGGTCACGCCGCACGCCGCGCTCACCCCGCGCGTACCCCTCGCGCACCGTCGGTGACCCTCGCCGTGGCCTCCCACGAGGGCACACGGGGGACGGAGCTGTCGTTCCGTGTGCCGACAGGAGGTCGGCCATGAAGGTCACCGGGGCTGCACCGCCCTTTCTCCCCCTCTGTCAGCGCCTCCTGCCCAGCAGGCTGGCGGGCCTCTCGATGACCCTCCTGAAAGCGACCGCCCTGGAGATCGTGATCCTCGCGGGCCACCTTCTCCTCTATCCCTCCGGCATCACCCAGGAACGCCGGGATCCGCTGCCCGAGCCGCCCTCGCCCGAGGACGCGACGCAGCTGCCGACCGAGGCGAAACCGCCGGTGGTGCTGCTGCACGGGTTCATCGACAACCGCTCGGTCTTCGTGCTGCTGCGCCGTTCCCTGGCCCAGCACGGCCGCCGGCAGGTCGAGTCCCTGAACTACTCGCCGCTGACCTGCGACATCCGCACCGCCGCCGAGCTGCTGGGCCGGCACATCGAGGAGATCTGCGAGCGCACGGGCAGCAAGGAGGTCGACATCGTCGGGCACAGCCTCGGCGGGCTGATCGCGCGGTACTACGTGCAGCGGCTCGGCGGGGACCTGCGGGTCCGCACGCTCGTGACGCTCGGCACCCCGCACTCCGGCACGGCCGTGGTCCCGCTGGCCAACGCCCACCCGATCGTCCGCCAGATGCGGCCCGGCTCACCGGTGATCGAGGAACTGGCCCGCCCCGCCCCCGGCTGCCGTACGCACTTCGTCAGTTTCTGGAGCGATCTCGACCACCTGATGGAGCCGCTGGAGACGGCCTGCATCGACCATCCCGACCTGATCGCCCAGAACGTACAGGTCAGCGGCATCGGCCACCTCGCCCTGCCGGTCCACCCGGCCGTCGCGACCGGCATCCGCCAGGCCCTCGACACTCCGCTGCCGGAGACCGCGGCCGCGACCCACACCGGTACCAGCGCCCGCGGCCACACCGGCGGCCTGACAGTGGCCTGACAGGACACCGACAGCGGGCACGCGGCGCCCCGAAGATCGAACGCTATTCGAACCCAAGGCCAAACCCGTGCCCGTCGTCCCCCGAAACACGGCCGAATGCCCGTTTCCGGCTGACGCGAAACCTGACGAAGATTGTCGCGCCCGCATACTGCCGGGTACAGTCCACCGCACTGCTCTGGCAGCCCCTGTTGTCGAGGCGAATAGAGAAGTTGGTGAACGATCGTCACCCGTCGGGGACCATGACCACCCCGGCTCCGGCTTCCTCCGATGCCACCTCGGCGCACTACGCGTCGTACGGCGGACAGGACGCTCAGTACGGTGACTTCACCACGTACGGCGACCACACCGCCACGGGTTTCCACCCGGACGCGGGCGGCCAGGCCACCGCGAGCTTCGCCTCCGACCCCCTCTTCGGCGACATGCCGGGCAACGGTGACAGCCACGGCCACGACACCGGGTCGCACACAACCGCCTCGCACACCACCGGCGCCTACGACTCCTCGGCCTGGTCCACGGGTGCCCAACACACCCTGAACTACGACCCGTACGCGGCCCAGCACCACGCCACGTACGACACGGGCGCCTACGAGACCTCCGCCTGGTCGGCCGACTACCAGCAGCTGTCCGCCATCCCGCCGCAGACCGGTGCCGACGTCAGCGGCTGGGGGTCCCCCCTCTGGGGGAGGGACGCGAACGCCTGGCTCCAGCCGGACCAGTCGGCCCATTCCGCAGCGGCCCCCGCCGACCAGACCCAGCAGTGGGAATGGGGCACGCAGGCCTTCGACACCGGCGCGTACGACGCCACGCAGTGGAACGCCGACGGCACCGCCGCCGACGCGACCACCACCTTTGAACAGGCGTCGTACGACGGGACGCATGAGGGCACGTACGACGAACCCGCCCCGGAAGACGGCGAGTTGACCGCCACCGGCGAGATGCCCGCCCTCGACGAGGCCGAGCCGGAACAGGACGGGCCCCCGCAGGACCCCGAACTCCTCGAGGATCAGGAGGAGTTCACCCCGGCCACGGCCCCGGTCGGCTCGCGCGCCGCGTCCCGCAACGGGAGCCGTTCCCGCCGTCGTACGCCCCCGAAGCGGTCCGCGCTGATGACCATCGCCGTGCCGTCCGCGTGTGTGATGGGTGTCGCCGGGATCGCCGCCGCGTCCGTCGGGACGCTGACCGGGGGCAGTGACACCACGGCCTCCGCCTCGGACGCGACCTCGGTCAAGCCGTCCGTCGCGAACAACAAGCTGGACGCCCAGATCAAGAGCCTGTCGGCCGGTGCCGACGACTTCGCCGACCGGGCCAGCCGTACGCAGGAACGTATCGACCTCAAGGCCCAGCAGGAGGCCGAGAAGAAGAAGGCGGCGGCGGAGGCGGCCCGCAAGGAGCGGCTGCGCCCCAAGTACGTGCTGCCGGTGACGCAGAGGGGCCTCAGCGCCTACTTCGGCCAGGCCGGCGTCAACTGGATGTCCGTGCACACGGGCATCGACTTCCCCGTCTCGTACGGCACGACGGTGATGGCCGCGACGGACGGCGTCGTCAGCACGAAGTGGAACAGCGCCTACGGCAACATGCTGATCCTCACGGAGAAGGACGGCACGCAGACCTGGTACTGCCACCTCTCCAGCTACCGGGTCGCCTCCGGTACGACGGTGAAGGCCGGCGACCCGATCGCGTACTCCGGGAACTCGGGCAACTCCACCGGCCCGCACCTGCACTTCGAGGTGCGCCCGGCGGGCGGGGCGGCGATCGACCCGCTCCCGTGGCTTCGCAGCCACGGACTCGACCCGACGTAAGCCGCCCCAGCCACCCCAACTTCCTTACCAGGCAGCCCCTTTAAGGGCAGCTAAGGGCAACTCCCTTACGGGCTACAGCTTTTCCACCGGCGCGTACCGCAGCAGCAGCCGCTTCGGCTTCGGCTCCCCGAAGTCGACCGTCGCCTCCGCGTTCGCCCCCGTGCCGTTCACGCCGACCACCGTGCCGAGTCCGAACTGGTCGTGCGTGACCCGGTCGCCGACGGCCAGTGCCACGACCGGCTTCTCCGAGGTCCGGCGCGTGGCGAAGCCCGAGGCACCCGACGCCGACGAGCGCGATCGGGACGAGGACAGCGAGGCCGCGATGCCCGAGGCCGGACCCGTCGACGGCGGGGCCGCCATGGCACCGGTCCGCTTCCACTCCAGGTGCGCCGCCGGGATCTCCTCCAGGAAACGGGAGGGCGGGTTGTACGACGGCTGTCCCCAGGCGCTGCGCAGCGAAGACCGTGTCAGGTAAAGGCGTTCACGCGCGCGCGTGATGCCCACGTACGCGAGGCGCCGCTCCTCCTCCAGCTCCTTGGCCTGGCCGAGGGCGCGCATGTGCGGGAAGACGCCGTCCTCCATGCCGGTGAGGAAGACGACCGGGAACTCCAGGCCCTTGGCGGTGTGCAGGGTCATCAGCGTGATGACTCCGGAGCCGTCCTCGTCCTCGTCGGGGATCTGGTCGGAGTCGGCGACGAGGGCCACCCGCTCCAGGAAGGCGGCGAGCCCGACCGGCGTCTCGCTCTCGCTCTCCCCGCCACTGTTCTCCTGCTCGAACTCCAGGGCCACGGCGGCGAGTTCCTGGAGGTTCTCGATGCGGGTCTCGTCCTGCGGGTCGGTCGAGGCCTGCAACTCGGCGAGGTAGCCGGTGCGTTCGAAGATCGCCTCCAGGACCGTCGCCGGTCCCGCGCCGGAGTCGACGATCGTACGGAGGTCCTCCATCAGCGTGTTGAACTTCTTGACCGCGTTCGTCGACCGCGCGGCCATGCCGTAGGCCTCGTCGACGCGCTTCAACGCCTGCGGGAAGCTGATCTTCTCGCGCTGCGAGAGGGCGTCGATCATCGCCTCGGCGCGCTCGCCGATGCCGCGCTTGGGGACGTTGAGGATGCGGCGCAGCGGGACCGCGTCCTCCGGGTTGGCCAGGACGCGGAGGTAGGCCAGGACGTCCCGGACCTCCTTGCGCTCGTAGAAGCGGACGCCGCCGACGACCTTGTAGGGCAGGCCGACGCGGATGAAGATCTCCTCGAAGACACGGGACTGGGCGTTCGTCCGGTAGAAGACGGCGACGTCTCCGGCCTTCGCGTCACCCGCGTCGGTGAGACGGTCTATCTCCTCGGCGACGAACTGCGCCTCGTCGTGCTCGGTGTCCGCGACATAGCCGGTGATCTGCGCGCCCGCGCCCGCGTTGGTCCACAGGTTCTTGGGGCGGCGGGACTCGTTGCGCTCGATGACCGCGTTGGCGGCGCTCAGGATCGTCTGCGTGGAGCGGTAGTTCTGCTCCAGGAGGATCGTCGTCGCGTTCGGGTAGTCCTCCTCGAACTGGAGGATGTTGCGGATCGTCGCGCCGCGGAAAGCGTAGATCGACTGGTCGGCGTCACCCACGACGCACAACTCGGCGGGCGGCAGGTCGTGTTCGCTCGGCGGGACGTCGACCGGGTGCTCGGAGGTGCCGACCAGCTCGCGCACGAGCGCGTACTGCGCGTGGTTGGTGTCCTGGTACTCGTCGACCATGACGTGGCGGAAACGGCGGCGGTAGTGCTCGGCGACGTCCGGGAAGGCGCGCAGGAGGTTGACCGTCGTCATGATCAGGTCGTCGAAGTCGAGGGCGTTGGCCTCGCGCAGCCGCGACTGGTACATCGCGTAGGCCTGGGCGACGGTCTTCTCGAAGCCGTCGGCGGCCTGAGCGGCGAAGTCCTCCTCGTCGATCAGCTCGTTCTTCAGGTTCGAGATCTTGGCGCTGAAGGACTTCGGGGGGAAGCGCTTCGGGTCGAGGTCCAGGTCGCGGCAGACCAGGGCCATCAGCCGCTTGGAGTCGGCGGCGTCGTAGATCGAGAACGAGGACGTGAAGCCGAGCTTCTTCGACTCACGGCGCAGGATGCGGACGCACGCGCTGTGGAAGGTCATCACCCACATCGCGTTGGCGCGCGGGCCGACGAGCTGCTCGACGCGCTCCTTCATCTCGCCCGCGGCCTTGTTCGTGAAGGTGATCGCGAGGATCTGCCCGGGGTGCACGTTGCGCTCGCCGAGGAGGTAGGCGATGCGGTGGGTGAGCACGCGGGTCTTGCCGGAGCCGGCGCCGGCCACGATGAGCAGCGGGGTGTCGGAGTGGACGACGGCCGCGCGCTGGTTCTCGTTCAGCCCGTCCAGGAGTGCGGCCGGGTCGACCACGGGGCGCGGGGCGCCGTCCCGGTAGTGGGCGTCTCTGCTCGCGGGCACGTCGAACTTCCCGCCGAACAGGTCGTCCGGAATCGGCTCCGGTCCGTGCTCGTCCTCGGGCGGGGGCGGGGGCTCTCCCTCGTGGGCCCGAGGGCCCTGGAGATCCGCCAGGAAGCTGTCGTCAAAGAGGCTGCTCATCGCTCTCCGAGTTTAGGGCGCCGCACTGACAACCGGCCGCCACCCCAGGAACTCGGTAAAATTCACGGACCAGAACCAGTCGGTCACGATCAGCGATGGCCGGTCTCGCGTGTGACCGAGGTCGCGGAGACATGTCAGACATATCGAACACCAACCTTCACACAAGCCACACGAATTGGTTAGCGTGCGTTCAAGCCGCACGCCCCCGCCGACCTGGGGTGAACCGGTCCAACTCCCTTGCGTGGCACGGACCGTAGGGCACCATCTGGAAGGAGTCGCCTCCTTTGGCGTCGTCGCACCGCAAGCCGCGTTCCGCGGGCAAGCGCATCGCAGGCATACGGACCCCCGCCACCGACGACGGCGACCCGGGCCCCGGCGAGGTCGAGCGGAAGGTCGACGACCTCTACCGGCACGCGGAGTCGGCGACCGAGACGTACGACGCGGCCAAGCGGCGCAAGCGCGCGGACAGCCTCCTGGACGACGTGGCGAGGCACGCGCAGAAGCTCAACTCCGTGCGGGAGCGGCTGAGTTCGTTCACCGCCGCGCAGTACCGCGCCGAGGCCTCCGCCCCGGACGCCTCGACCTTCCTGCTCCCGGACACCCCGCACGGCTACTTCGAACAGGCCCAGCTGATGAGCCGGCTGACCGGTCGCCGGAAGGACGCGGTCCGTCAAGAGACGACCGACAGCCTCCAGGCCCCACGCGGCGCTCAGAGCGACCTGAGGACGGCCAAGGCGACCGTCCAGAAGAAGCTCTCCACCGCGCGCGAACTGCTGTCGCAACTGACCGAGCAGAAGCGGCAGCAGGAGGCCGCGGCCAAGGCGGCGGCACTCGCGAAGCGGCGGGCGGAAACGGCGAAGGGCATCCCTTCCGACTCCTCGTACGCCGCCAAGGCCGCCAAGGCCGTCGCCTTCGCCCGCGCCCAGGTCGGCAAGCCGTACGTCTGGGGCGCCGCCGGCCCCGGCTCCTACGACTGCTCGGGCCTCACCCAGGCCGCCTGGAAAGCCGCCTGCGTCACCCTCCCGCGCGCCACCACCGACCAGGTCGACGCCGGCACGACGGTCTCCCTGGACGACACCCAACCCGGTGACCTGGTCTTCTTCCACGACGACATCAGCCACGTCGGTCTCTACGTAGGCGACGGCATGATGATCCACGCCCCGAAGCCCGGCGCCTACGTGCGCGAGGAGTCGATCTTCTACGGCGGCACGTCGATCATCCACAGCGTGGTGCGACCGGCCTGAGCGGGTTCTCGACGTGCACACACGCGTGCAGGTGTTTTTGAGCTCCACGCGCGCGTGGCCCGCCGTCCGCACCGGGGCGGCTCCCTAGCATCGGTCCATGCCCGATACCGGTATCTCCCGCTTCCGCGCCTGGTGGGCCCAGCGTCCGCCGGCGGCAGGGGCCGTCGTGATGGCGACCGCGATCATGTCGGTCGGCCTCAGTGTCACGGGGTACGAGGTGCTGTCCCGCATCGCCTTCGCGATGGCCTGCGCCTTCTGGCTGGGGCTGGCCGCGGACTTCGCCGTACGGCTGCTGTGGGACCGGCGGCGGTGGCTCGCGGAGGCGGGGACACCCGGCGCGCTGACCGCCACGGCCGCGACCGCCGTACTGGGGACGCGTTTTTCGATCGCGGGCTGGCAGACCGTCGCGGAGGCGCTGCTGGCGCTGGCCGCGGTGCTGTGGCCTTGGCTGCTCGTGCGGGTCCTACGGAACTGGAAGGGACGCATGCCCGGGACCGTGTTCCTGGGCTGTGTCGCCACGCAGTCGCTGGCCGTGCTGGGAGCGACGATCGCCGGGGCCGAGTCGGTGGCCTGGCTCGCGCACACGGCGCTGGTGCTGTTCTGGTTCGGGCTGGTGCTCTACGGCTTCGCACTCGCCCGTTTCGAATGGCGGCAGCTGATCGTCGGGGCCGGGGACCACTGGATCGTCGGCGGCGCGCTGGCCGTCTCGGCGCTGGCCGGGTCGAAGCTGATCGCCGCCGACGGCGCGCGCCTGTACCTGTGGAACTCCGACGACCGGGGCGTCCTGCGGGCCGTGACCGTGGCGCTGCTGGTGCTCGACGTGGCCTGGTGCGTGGTCCTGGTCGCCGCCGAGGTCGCCTGGCCGCGGCCGCGCTACGACGTGCGGCGCTGGTCGACGGTGTTCCCCTTGGGGATGACGGCGGCGACCATGTTGTCCGTGGGGACCGCCGTGGACGTCTCGTGGCTGCGGACGCCCGGGGAGGTGGTGCTGTGGATCGCGGTGGCGGCCTGGCTGGTGGTCGCCGCGGGGACGGTCCGGTTCTACCTCGCCGCCACGTCCGGGGTCACGTCCACAGGACCGCGATGAAGATGTTCACCATCGTGAGCCCGCCCACGAGCGCGAACTGGCTCTTGCCGACCGTCTCCTCGTCCCGCTTCACATAGACGAGGCCGAGGATCACGATCAGCAGCGCGAGCTTGATGCCGATCTTGATGTTGTCGACGTGCTGATCGTCGGCCTGGTTGAGGCCGACCAGGATCGCGCCGGTGACCAGCATGGTCAGCGCGCCGTGCAGCATGCCGGGGACGAAGCGGGCCGTGCCCTGGCCCATCGCCTTCATCTGGGTGAGGAAACCGCCGAGCAGCGCGGCGATGCCGATGATGTGCAGGCCGACGAAGAGATGGATGAGTACGTCCATGGGTCCGGAGCCTAATCAGGGGCTCCGGGGGCGACCGACACCGCCCCTCCATAGCGCTTCCCGAGCACGCTTCCCAGCCGTTTCCCGGCACTTGCATATATGCGGCCCATAGCACCGCGCCGTCCCGCCCCGCGTCGGAACCGCCGCTTCGGTCAGCGCTCCGTGTGAAGGCGGCGGCCCCGGACCGGGATCACAGTCACTTATGGGCAATTACCGATCACCTCATGTCAGTTGTGTACATGCGTTACCGGGCCGTCACCATCAGGTTTAGCGTCCTCCACCAGGTGACCGGCTCCCCACCGCCGCCCGGACCAGGGGCGGCAGCCGGACACCACCGCCGAGAAGTCCGGCGGCGGCCCGCTCCCCCTGTGTGGACCGCCGCCGGACGCGCAACCGCCCGCTCCCCCGGCGGTCGTACGAAAGGACGTGCAGTCCACGTGGCAGCGCACCGCAAGCCCCGACAGCGCTCGCTCAGCGGCCATACAGCCCGTACGGCGGCGACGATCGCCCTCGCGGGCGCGGCGACGGGCTTCGACGGGACCTCGCACGCCGAGCCACAGCTGACACCGACGCAGGTCAAGGCCAAGGTGGACAAGCTGTACCAGGAGGCGGAGGTCGCCACCGAGAAGTACGACGGAGCGAAGGAGAAGGCCGACGCGGCCGAGAAGCAGCTGAACACCCTGCGGGACGAGGCGGCACGCAAGACGGAGAAGCTCAACTCGGCCCGGGACTCGCTGGGTTATGTCGCCGCCGCCCAGTACCGCAGCGGCGGGATCGACCCCGCGGTGCAGCTCATGCTCTCCGACAGCCCCGAACGGTATCTGGACGGCGCCGAGTTCGCCGACCGGGTGGGCCACCGGCAGACGGCGGCCGTCGCCCTCGTACGACAACAGTTGCGGGAGATCGAGCAGTTGCGCGGCGCCGCCCACATCGAGCTGACCTCGCTGAAGTCGCGGCAGGCCGAGCTCGGCAGGCAGAAGAAGACGATCAACGGCAAGCTGGACCAGGCCCGCCGGCTGCTGTCCGGACTGACCCCGCAGCAACGGGCGCAGGTCGGCGAGGCGGGTGGTACCGGCCGCGCGTCACGGTCGTCGGCCACGGCACGGGGCGCGCTGGCCGCGCCCGGTTCCTCCGCCGCCGCGGCCGACGCCCCCAACTCCCGTGCGGCGGCGGCCGTCTCCTACGCCTACCAGAAGCTCGGCAGCCCCTACGTCTGGGGCGCGACGGGACCCAACGCCTTCGACTGCTCGGGGCTGGTGCAGGCCGCGTACAGCTCTGCCGGTGTCTCCCTGCCCCGCACGACCTACGCCCAGATCAACGCGGGCCAGCGGGTCTCCCGGTCTGAACTGCGCCCCGGCGACCTGGTGTTCTTCTACTCGGGCATCAGTCACGTCGGCATCTACGTCGGCGACGGCCAGATGATCCACGCACCGAACCCGACGGCTCCGGTGCGACTGGCGCCGATCGACGAGATGCCGTTCGCGGGGGCTACTCGGGTGGTGTGAACACCCGGGTGAACTCCCTTACGGGGTACGGCTCTTGCGAGGCCGGTTCACACCAGTCGCCGTGCCGTCGCCCACCGCGTCAGCTCGTGCCGGTTCGACAGCTGGAGCTTCCTCAGCACCGCCGAGACATGGGACTCGACCGTCTTCACCGAGATGAACAGCTGCTTGGCGATCTCCTTGTAGGCGTAGCCGCGCGCGATGAGGCGGAGCACCTCGCGCTCGCGCTGGGTGAGGCGGTCGAGGTCCTCGTCGACCGGCGGGGCGTCGGTCGACGCGAAGGCGTCGAGGACGAAGCCGGCCAGGCGGGGCGAGAAGACCGCGTCGCCCTCCTGGACCCGGAAGATGGAGTTGACGAGGTCCGTGCCGGTGATCGTCTTGGTGACGTAGCCGCGCGCACCGCCGCGGATCACCCCGATCACGTCCTCCGCCGCGTCCGACACGGACAGGGCGAGGAAGCGGACGGGCTGCTCGGCGTCGCTCATCAACGGGGCGCAGCGGCGCAGGACTTCGACCCCGCCGCCGCCCGGGAGGTGGACGTCGAGGAGGACCACCTCGGGTCGGGTCGCGGTGATGACCGTGACCGCCTGGTCGACGTCCGCGGCCTCGCCGACCACCTCGACCCCGGTCTCCTCGGTCCGGCCGATCTCGGCCTGGACCCCCGTACGGAACATGCGGTGGTCGTCGACGAGGACCACGCGCACGTGACGCCCGCCCGCGCTCCCGCCGGTCGGCTCCGCCGGTTCGTTCGTCTCGGTCGCGTCGCTCATGACGTCTTCTCCGCCCTCTCCATCTCCAGCTCGACCTCGGTACCGCCGTCCGGCACCGCGCGAAGCCGTGCCCTACCGCCGTGGCGCTCCATACGGCCGATGATCGATTCTCTGACGCCCATGCGGTCGGCGGGTATCGAGTCGAGGTCGAAGCCCGGTCCGCGGTCACGGACGGACACGAAGACCGTCTTCCCCTCCACCTCGGCGTAGACCTGTACGGCGCCGCCCTCGCCACCGTACTTGGCCGCGTTCACCATCGCTTCGCGCGCGGCCTGCATCTGGGCGCCGATTCTCTCGTCGAGCGGGCAGTCGCCGACGACGACGACCTCGATGGGGACGCCGTGCTTGTCCTCGACCTCGGCCGCGCTGCGGCGCACCGCCTCGGCGAGGGTGTCGGGTTCGTCGGCCTCGTCCTTGCCGGTGCCCTCCGGTTTGTAGAGCCAGGCGCGCAGGTCGCGCTCCTGGGCGCGGGCCAGGCGACGCACTTCGTTCGGGCTCTCCGCGTTGCGCTGGATCAGGGTCAGGGTGTGCAGCACGGAGTCGTGGACATGGGCGGCGACCTCAGCGCGCTCCTGGGCGCGGATGCGCATCAGGCGCTCCTCGGAGAGGTCCTGGGTCATCCGCACGAGGTACGGACCGGCGAGCAGGGTGATGCCGACGAGAACCGCGAGGGCCGCCTGGAGGACCGAGCCGAGGTGGTCGGCGGAGCCCTGGAGCACGAAGATCGCGGTGGCACCCGCGGTGACCAGCAGGACACCGCCGCCCGCGCGCAGCAGGCTGAGCGTACGGCGGCGGCTGCCGACCTCGGCCCAGCGGGCGCGGCGGGCGTTGTCCGCCTGTCGCCAGACGAGGGCGACGCCCGCGCCGACGAGGACGGTCGGGAAGAGATAGGCCTTGGCGCCGCTGCCCAGATTCACGTTGCCGACGAAGACCAGCGCCACGACGACCATCAGGAGCAGGGCGACGATCTGGCCCTTGTCCGGCTTGCGGGCGACGAGTCTGCGGCGGCCGTCCGGCGAGGTCTCGGTGGAGACGAGCGACGGGGGCCGCTGGCCGGCGACCCCGCCGACGCCGAGTGGCACGAAGAACCAGAACGACGCGTACAGCAACGCGCCGAGTCCGTCCGCGAGGAACAGCCCCACGAACACCAGCCGCACCCAGATCACCGGCAGCCCGAGATGCCCGGCGAGCCCCCGCGCCACACCACCGAGCCAGCGTCCGTCGCTGCTGCGGTAGAGCTTGCGCGGCGGCCGCGGGTCCTCGACGGGCAATGCTGCGGCTTCCGGCATGCCACCGATGTTCACACGCCCCGCCGTTCAGGGCATCAGGGTCGACCCCCGAGACTCCCCTGATCTTCGAAAACGACACGCTCGATCCGCGAAAACGGCGCGCGGCGGGGGTTCTGACGGATTGGAGGAGGGGAAGCGGGCGACAGCGGGCCGTGGGTCAGTGGCGGCTACGGCTGTGGGGGATCTAGGCGTCACCGGCACACGAGCCGATCGCGATGTCGGTCGCGGTGTCAGTGTCAGTCACCGTGACACGGAAGCCCCGCGGGCAACCCCCCGCCCGCAGCGACCGCGCCCGCCCGGCGAACAGCTCGCGAACACAGCCCACCGGCGCGCATCAGAGCCCGTCGAACACTCCCCCGGTCCGGGTCAGGGCCGATTTCAGGGTTCGGCCAGGGTCGTCCCGACTGCCATCGGCGGCTCGCGGCGGGCAGCATGGACGCATGACAGATCACGAGCGCGCCGCGACGGGTCCCGGACCCGGCTCCGGCCCACGTCCGCGAGCGGGCGGCGGGCCGCAGGACGCCGTGCCCGGCGTGGGTGCCGCCTCTTCGCCGGGTGCCGTGCCCGGCGGCGGCACCGCGACCGCGGCACCGCACCGGTTCCGGCGGGACCGGCGGTCCAAGGTGCTCGCGGGGGTGTGCGCGGGACTCGGGCGGCAGTGCGACATGGACCCGGTGATCTTCCGGATCACGCTCGCCGTGCTCTCGGCGACGGGCGGCATCGGCCTCATCTTCTACGGCTTCGCCTGGCTCTTCGTCCCGTCCGACGACGAGGAGGAGAACGAGGTCCGCAAGCTCTTCACCGGCCGCGTGGACGGCCAGGCGCTGGCGGCCGTGCTGTTCGCGCTGGTCGGCTGCGGTGTGTTCCTGTCGATGCTGAACAACGCCAGCGTGCTCACCTTCGCCGTCGTCCTCTCCCTCCTGCTGGCGGGCGCGGGGTACTGGTCGCAGCAGCGCGGCGCCCCCGACCCCGACCCGCTCGCGGCGCAGGCCGTCGCCGATGCCCCGCCGGAGGCCCAGGCTCCGCCGGTGGCCGCCGCCTACCCCTCCTGGTGGCGTGATCCGATCGTCAAGGACGGCACACACGTCGGTGGCACCGGTTATCTGTGGGGCCCGGGCGACTCCCGCGACCGTGACATCGCGGACGCGATCCACATCAGCCTCGACCCCTCGTACCCGCACTGGCGCGAGGATCAGCGGGTCCCGCGCCCCGCGCCCACGAAGACGCGCGGCCCGCGCTGGATCGGCGGCTGGGTGTTCCTGCTCGCGCTGTTCGCCGGGGCGCTCGGCACGGCCGCGAAGTGGGACGACCAGGCGCTCGGCACCAGCCTCCAAGCGGGCCTGGCCTGCGCGCTCGTCGTCTTCGGCCTGGGCATCGCGGTCAGCGCGTTCCTCGGGCGTACGGGGGCGGGGTCGGTGTTCCTCGCGATCGTCACGGCCGGTCTGCTCGCCGCCTCTGCGGCCCTGCCCAAGGACCTCACCACCCACTGGGAACACCTCACCTGGCAGCCCGCGGCGGTGGCGGACGTACAGAAGAAGTACGACCTGGGGAACGGGGTGGGCACACTCGACCTGACCCGGCTACGGCTGACCAAGGGCCAGACGGTCGCGACGGACGCCGAGGTGGGCGTCGGGCAGCTGAAGGTGATCGTGCCGGCGGACGTGACGGTGCGGCTGAGTGCGGACGTGGGCGTCGGGGACATCCAGTTGCCCGGTGACGACAAGAAGGACGTGGACGTGGAGCCGGGCAAGCACCAGCAGGTCACCCTGACCCCGGCGACGGGCGTCAAGAGCGTCGGCACGCTGGACCTGGACCTCCAGGTCGGCGTCGGACAGGCGGAGGTCAGCCGTGCTGCGTCATGAGTTCCAGCCCGGGAAGCTGGTCGCCGGTCTCTTCCTCGCCGCCGCCGGCGTGGTCTACGCCGGGGACGCGGGCGGGCTGTGGGTGACCGAGTGGTTCGCGGTGATCCCGCTGGTCACGTTCGGTCTGGTCCTGGCCGGCGTGGTGGCGGGCATCAACGGCGCGATCCGCAGACGCCGAAGGGCCGGCCGCAGGAACACGGCCGACCCCGGTCCGGACATATCCGGCTGAAGATCGTCTACGGGCGGGCCCGACCGAGGGCCCGCCCGGACGGACCGAACCGACGGCCGACCCGGAAAGGACCCGGCGACTCCATCACCTGTGGCTCCACCACCCGTGGCTCCACCACCGGTTTCGCCACCCGTGGCTTCACGATCTGCGGCTTCACCACTGGTGGCTCCCGCCTCGGGAACTACCGGTAGCCTCCCGCCCGTTGCCTTCGCCTCCCGCGAATCGCCGCGTCCAGGGAGAACACGGAGGCGCCCGCGAGGACGAGGGGCAGCCAGGCCATCAGGTAGGCGAGGTCGTTGCCGTAGTAGTACGGGTCGTTGGCCCAGCTGATGGTCAGCCACAGGCTGAGCGAGATCAGTGCGCCGCCGAGTGCGGCGAGGCGGGCCAGCAGGCCGATCAGGGTGCCGATGCCGACGGCGAGTTCACCGAAGGCGATGGCGTAGCCGAAGCCGACGGGGCTCTTCAGGGACAGGTCGACCAGGGCCGGGATCGCCGACGAGTCGCGGACCGCGCGCATCGTCTCGCCGATCGAGCCGGCGCCGGAGGACTTCATGAAGGCACTGTCGGTGAGTTTGTCCAGGCCCGCGTAGATGAAGGTGACGCCGAGGAAGACGCGCAGTGGGAGCAGGGCGTATCGGGTGGCGGTGTCCCGCCAGTTCCGGTCGCCGTCGAGGTACGGGGTTTGCGTATCCATCCGAGTGCTGTGAGTCATCGCCCTTAGCCGCCTCTCGCCCGCTGTGCCGTGACCCCTCAACAGACCATACGTACGAATAGGGGGACCCGCTCAATCATGCTTCAGCCAGTTTTTGCGACCTTGGCACGACTCGTGCGGTGGCCGGCCCGTCGAGGGCGTCAGTCCGTGACGTCGACGAAGCAGGCGTTCGTCTCCACGCCCGCCGCGGTCACCACCTGTACCTCCACGCGTCCGGGCTCGACGTCGACCGGGACGGGGACGGTCAGGAGGGTGTCCGTGGGGTTGGAGAAGCCGCCGGTGACCGGGACCAGGGGGACGTGGACGTTGACCGGGCCGATGCGGACGACCATGCGGGAGAGGCGGTCGGCGGTCTGGGCGCCCGGGGGGACGAAGCCCGCACCGCGGATCTCGATGTCGTCGCCGGTGCGGATGGGGGCGTCGAGGTCACCCGCCTCACGGGAACGCACCACCGAGAGGATGACCGGGCGGCCGCCCTCGGCGTACTTGCCGGCCAGGTACGTCGCGGCCGAGATCAGCACGACCACCGCCAACCCCCAGGGCAGGTCGGGCAGTTGGTCGGGGCGGCGGGCGAGGCGCACGGCGACGAAGACGAGGGCCACGGCGCTGATCGCGACGTACTGGATGTCGGCGAAGGTGCCGCGGCCCGCGTCGTCGGTCAGGAGGTCGGCCGCGCGGGGGCGGTCGGCGGGGAGCTTCTGGAGGCGCTGGCCCAGCACACGCAGGCCGACGACCCGGCGGACGAGTACGGCGATCGCGCAGACCACGGCGAGGACGGTCACCACACCGGCGCCACGGGCGAGTTCGAGGCCGGAGATGAGCGCGTCGCGTTCGGCGTGGTCGGAGGCGGCGGCGAGGCGCCCGGCCAGGACCAGCACGGCGTACGCCACGAGCAGCACCCAGGACACGGCCACGGCGCGGGAGGTCGACAGCCGGTTGTCCTCACCGATGACCGGGGCCAGCGCCCCGCCGCGCGCCCGGTGGAACCAGGAGGCCGCCGTCACCGCACCGGCGACGACGAGCGCGGCCAGCAGTCCGGCCGTGCGGGCCGCCGTCCAGCCCGCGCCGATCGCGGTGAGCGCCTGCACCAGGAGCAGCACGACGAAGGCGCTCCACACCGCGAAGGCCGTGCGGTGCCACAGGCGGGCCAGCCAGGCGCCGCCCTCGGCGCGGCCGCGTTCGGCGACGTCGTCGGCGGACTGGGTCAGTTCGTCCGAGACCCACTGCCGGGAGGCGGACACCGAGTGCGCCACCGCCGCCGGCAGCCCCTCGCCGGCCGCGAAACCGTCCCGCTTGACGAGGAACGCGGCGACCGCGCGCCGATGCCCCTCGCGTGCTCCGTGCGGGCAGTCCCCGCAGGCGCAGCCGCCTCCGTGCGCACCGACGTGCTCGCCGCCCTGTCTCGCCTCCTGCACCGCCACGCTCGACGCCTGCCTTCCCCATGCCCCTCGGCCCGCGACCCCGGGCCCTCACGTTCGGCGGCCGGCTCCGAAGCCTTTGGCCACCGCCTTGCAACTCCCGCACGACAACAGCGGATTGTGCCCTACGGGACACGGCCCGCGTCCGGCAGGTCTGGTCAGGGCGGGTGAAGCGATCGCCGCCGTGTTGACCCGGCTGCGAGAATTTCCCTATGGCCGAGATCATCCAGCGCGACGGGACCTGGGCCTTCGACGGCACAACGGTCCGTATCACGCCGGGACTTCACCGCTCCGTGCCGCTGTTCCGGCAGACGTACGGGGAGATCGCCGTGCCCCTCGAAGCCGTCGCGGGCGTCGTCTACGAACCCGAACGCAAGCGTGGCCGGCTGCGCCTGAGGCTGCGCGAGGGCGCCGACCCGCTGCTCCAGGCGACCGGCGGACGGCTGCCGGACGCGGCGGATCCGTACCGGCTGATCGTGGACATCGACCGGTCCGGGGTCGCCGAGTACGTGGCGGAGGAGATCCGGCACGGACTGCTCCTCGACCAGATCCCCAAGGACCCCACCAAGGCCTACCTGTTGCCGGGCCCGCCGGTCCCGGTCTCGGTGCGGTCGTCCGACGGCACGGTGTCGTTCGACGGCGCCCAGGTGCGCATCGACTGGGCCGACACCTCGGAGCGCGTCAAGCGTGCCACCGGGCCGCGCATCGTCGCCGTGGGCGACCTGGTCCAGGTGGAGTGGCTGCCCAACTCCGGTTACGAGGACGGGTTCATGCGGTTCGTGACCCGCGAGACGGTGTTCTCCAAACTGCCGCCGGAGAAGGACCCGTACGCCCTCGACCTGTGGGGCAGCACCCGCCGCGATCTGCTCACCGCGCTGGTCGCGACGGCGGTGACGGCTCGGCTGCCGCACCCGTCGGCCCGGGAACACGAGCGCGACAACGGCGAGTTCGCGGATCAGCCCCGACGGGCGGCCACCGTCCCGCCCCCGGCCGACCATCACGACGTACTCCTGCGCAGGCTGCGGGAGTTGGGCGAGCTGCACCGGGAAGGGGTGCTCACGGACGAGGAGTTCACGATGACCAAGGCGGCGGTACTGCGGGGTTTCAGATAGGGGCCTCAGCTGAGGAGGTCCGGTTCGCTGCGGCTGATGTCCTGCCACAGGGGCTGGTAGTTGATCCACGCGACGAGGTCGCCGCCGGTCTGTTCGCGGGTGGCGACGGCGAGTTTGTGGTCGATGAGGAGGGGACGGCCGGCCGCCTTGGCGAGGAGCTGGACCTGGCAGGAGCGTTCCATGGACAGGAACCACCAGGCCGCCGCGTCCACCGAGTCGCCGACAGTGAGCAGTCCGTGGTTGCGCAGCACGAGCGCCTTGCGCGAGCCCAGTCCGGCGGCGATCCGCTTACCCTCCTCGGCGTCGACGGAGACACCGCTGTAGGCGTCGTAGAGCGCGTGGTCCTCGTAGAAGGCGCAGCTCTCCTGGCTGATCGGGTCGAGGAAGTCGCCGAGGGCGGAGAGCGCGCGGCCGTGCACGGAGTGGCAGTGGGCGACCGCGACGACGTCCGGGCGGGCGGCGTGGACCTGGGAGTGCACGGTGAACGCGGCCTGGTTGACGTGGTGGCGGCCCTGGAGGACCTGGCCTTCCGAGTTGGCCAGCACCAGATCGCTCACGGTGACGTGCCGGAAGGGCATCCCGAAGGGGTTGACCCAGAAGCAGTCGCTGAACTCGGGGTCGCGGGCGGTGATGTGCCCGGAGACCCCGTCCTCGAAGCCGTACCGGCCGAACAGGCGCAGGGCGCCCGCGAGCCGTTCCTTGCGGTGCCGGCGTTCGTCCTCGACCGACTCGTGCATCGGCGGCATGGCGAACCGCAGCCTGTCGGTGGGCAGGGGGGAGGGCGGCGTCGGCCCGTGCATCGGTCCTCCAGCACTGGGTTTCTGTTACCGGCGGAAGTTACCGTCGGTGAGGCGAAAAGGGCAGTGGTGTTCTGTAAAGATGCGGCACCAAGCGTGGCCGGGTGCCTTCCGAGGGCTTTCTGGGTCCGTCCCGAGTCCCGACCGAGTCCCTCCCGAGTCCGTCCTGAGTCCTTCCCGAATCCGGACAGTGGGTGTCGGGTATCGGCGGGACAGTGGTCGTATGACTGCGAACTGGGCGGTATTCGTCGCCGCGGAACCCGAACTCGCCGCGACCGTGGAGGAGCGCTTCGGTGGCGGGGGTGCGGGGGTGCCCCCCGCAGAGCACAGCAGGCATCACATCCTCGCGACGCTGCGCAAGGACGGGTCGCCGCGGACGAGCGGGATCGAAGTGCGGTTCCTGGACGGGGAGTTGTGGCTCGGGATGATGCCCGACTCGCTCAAGGCGCTGGATCTGCGGCGCGATCCGCGGTTCGCGCTACAGGCGAACCCGGGGGCGGGCACGGAGATGGGCGGCGGGGATGTGCGGGTCGGCGGGCGGGCGGTGGAGGTGACGGATGCCGGGGTGAAGGGGGCGTACAGCAAAGAGGTGGAACCGCCGGAGCCGTTCCACCTCTTCCGCACCGAGGTGACGGAGGTCGTGCGGACCTACGTCGAGGACGAGAAGTATCTGGTCGTCCAGATCTGGACGCCTGGGGCGCCGGTGCGCACCCTCAAGCGGACCTGAGCCTCAGGAAAGGCTTACTCCCACTCGATCGTGCCCGGCGGCTTCGACGTGATGTCGAGGACCACTCGGTTGACGTCGGCGACCTCGTTCGTGATGCGGGTGGAGATCTTCGCGAGGACGTCGTACGGCAGGCGCGACCAGTCGGCCGTCATGGCGTCCTCGGAGGAGACCGGGCGCAGGACGATCGGGTGGCCGTAGGTGCGGCCGTCGCCCTGGACGCCGACGCTGCGGACGTCCGCGAGGAGGACCACCGGGCACTGCCAGATGTCGCGGTCGAGGCCGGCCGCGGTCAGTTCCTCGCGGGCGATCGCGTCAGCCTCGCGGAGCAGGTCGAGGCGGTCCTTGGTGACCTCGCCGACGATCCGGATGCCGAGGCCGGGGCCGGGGAAGGGCTGGCGCTGGACGATCTCGTCCGGCAGGCCGAGTTCCTGGCCGACCATCCGGACCTCGTCCTTGAACAGCTTGCGCAGCGGCTCGATCAGCTGGAACTCGAGGTCCTCGGGCAGCCCGCCCACGTTGTGGTGGGACTTGATGTTGGCCGTGCCGGTGCCGCCGCCGGACTCGACGACGTCCGGGTAGAGCGTGCCCTGCACCAGGAACGCGACCTCGGGGCCCGCGTCCGCGATGATCTCGGCCTGCGCCTGCTCGAAGACGCGGATGAACTCGCGCCCGATGATCTTCCGCTTCTGCTCCGGGTCGGAGACCCCGGCGAGCGCGGTGAGGAAGCGCTCCTCCGCGTCTACAACGACGAGCTTGACGCCGGTCGCGGCCACGAAGTCCTTCTCGACCTGCTCGGTCTCGCCCTTGCGCATCAGACCGTGGTCGACGTAGACGCAGGTCAACTGGTCGCCGATGGCACGAGCGACGAGCGCGGCCGCCACTGCGGAGTCGACACCGCCGGACAGGCCGCAGATGGCGCGCTTGTCGCCGACCTGCTCGCGGATGAGGGCGACCTGCTCGTCGATGACGTTGCCGGTCGTCCAGTTCGGGGTGAGGCCCGCGCCGCGGTACAGGAAGTGCTCCAGGACCTGCTGGCCGTGCGTGGAGTGCATGACCTCGGGGTGGTACTGGACGCCGTAGAGCTTCTTCTCGTCGTTCTCGAAGGCGGCGACCGGGACGACGTCCGTGGACGCGGTGACCGTGAAGCCCTCGGGGGCGGCGGAGCAGGCGTCGCCGTGCGACATCCACACCGACTGCTCGCCCGGGGTGCCCTCGAAGAGGGTGGAGGACGACCTGGAGACGTGCAGTTCCGTACGGCCGTACTCGCGGGCGCCCGTGTTGTCGACGGTGCCGCCGAGGGTCGTGGCCATCAGCTGGAAGCCGTAGCACATGCCGAAGACGGGGACGCCGGCGTCGAAGAGGGCGCGGTCCAGGCGGGGGGCGCCCTCCGCGTACACGGACGAGGGGCCGCCGGAGAGGATGATCGCCGCGGGGTTCTTGGCGAGCATCTCCGCGACCGGCATGGTGCTCGGCACGATCTCGCTGTAGACCCGGGCCTCGCGGACGCGGCGGGCGATGAGCTGGGCGTACTGCGCGCCGAAGTCGACGACCAGGACGGTGTCGGGGGCGGGGGTCGCTGCTGACACGGGGGCGTGGCCTTCCGGCGGTGGGGCGGGGGTCTGGGGACCGATTCTAACGGGGCTCGGGTGGGACACCTGGTCGTCCCTGGGGGCTCCGCCCCCAGGCCCCCGGGCCTGTGCCCACCCACCACCCGTCTCGGGCGACTTCACTAGGTGCCGTAAACACCCACCCCGCCCCGCCCGTCCCGGTCAGCTCGATCGGTGCCGGCAAGTGCCCTCGAAGAACCCTGTGCCATACTCGGCCCCATGCTCACGCACCCGACCTTCCTCTTTACCTATGGCAACCGGCCCGCCGGCTGCCATGGTCGAGCTGCTTGAGTTACTGACGAGCGACTTTCCAGGCGCCCCGGGCCGACAAGGCCCGGGGCGCCTGTCGTTCTCCCGGGTCTGTCGCCTCGGGGTACCGCGTCCGCATCCGACAAGGAGCCCCGCATGACCAGCACCACGACCGAGCAGACGATCACCGACGCCCGGGAGCGCATCGACGCGCTCGACGACCGGATCATCGGTCTGATCCAGGAACGGGTCGCCGTGTCCGCCGTCGTCCAGGAGGCGCGGATCGCCTCCGGTGGGCGGCGGGTGAGCCTGACCCGGGAGAACGAGATCCTCAGTCACTACAGCGCCGCGCTCGGCAAGCCCGGTACCTCCCTCGCCATGACGTTGCTCGAAATGTCCCGGGGGCGCATCTGAGGCCGGTCGTGTCCGAGGCCGGTCGTATCCGAAGTCGGTCGTATCTGAGTTCGGGCCCGCTCTCACCCGTACGGCGCGTGACCGCCTCGCGAACCGCTTCGTTGGGGTGGTGTCCGCGCCAGCCAGGGGCGGGCCCGAAAGAACCACGCGTGGCTCGGCTGGGGCGATGAGACGTACGGATCGTGCCGTGCGTCGTGGGACCTCGCTCCAGGGTCGTGACCGGACGGCAGGGGACAGCAGCCCGGTCACCCAAGAGAACGGTCGGCTCCGGGGACGCCCGGGGCCGCCCGGCGGAAACTGCAAAAATGCACAAAGCCGGATCGAACGGTTGCGGAGGCCGCGTCCATCCAGCACGATGCGTAGAAGGCCCGAGGCTCCCCCCGAGCCCCAAGTCCCAGAGCAGACAACCGCATTGCAGTGCACAGTCCCCCTGCCAAAGGTCGAGACCAAGCGTGCGCCCCGTGTGCGCCGGGGCGCCGACCCAGGGCACTTGAGACAAGCGGCGCAACCCCCCGGCGCCGCTCCCCAGGCACCGGCGCTGCCCTGACGTCGGTGCTGACGGAGAAGGGCCCCGCGGCTCCGTCCCGCGGGGCCCTTCGCTTGTCCGTCGACTGCCGATTGCCAGCCACCAACTGCCAACTACCAACTACGGAGCGTCAGTTCAGTTGGTGGGCATCGTGGGCATCAGGTGCGTGACACCGTCCCGCACGCCTCGTCCCCGCCCTCGCCGATGTCCTTGCTCCGGTCGTACGGGTCCGTCGTCGGGCCGGACGGTGCGGCTCCCGTGGGCTCGGCCGAGGGGAAGTCGGGGTGGAAGAAGCCGTCGTAGACCTCGCAGGCGCTGTTGCCGAAGTCCGCGTCGTAGCGGACGACGCTGAGCCGGCCGGGGGTGACCTGGTAGCGGGCGGGGTCGAGGAGTTGGAGGTCGAGCACGCGGCGGACGATGGTGCGGGTGACCTCGGTGGAGCCGTCGGTGCGGACGACGGGGTAGACGAAGGTGTAGTCGGCGTGGATCAGGACGCCGGAGTGCTCGCCCTTCTTGAAGGCGATCCGGCCGCGGGTCTTCACGACGTCGCCGACGAGCCGTACACCCTTGGGGTCGAAGCGGCTGAACATCATCAGGGGGTCGTGGGCCTTGGTCGGGGTGTTCAGGGACGTGTTCAAGTCGGCGATCATGCCGGGTTGCTTCGGGTCCAGCACCGCGAGCGCGGCGGTCGGGCGGGCCCCGGCGGTCGTCTTCGGGTCGAGGTTGGCGTCGACGAGGAGCTTCTCGGCCTGTTTCAGGGCGAGTTGGACCTGGCTCTTCGAGAACACGCCCACCGCCTTCGCCTGTGGCAGGTCGATACCGGCCGCGCCGTCCGCCCAGTTCAGCGCGGGTGAACCGGCGAACGGCCGGTCCAGGGTGGGGGTTTCGGGGTCCACGGCGGAGGGCGCGGCGGTCGGGGCCGCGGTCTCCGGCGCGAGCGGGGAGGCTTCGGCGGAGTCCGATTCCGCCGTACCGCCGAAGGGGTCGCCGGGGATGAGCGACGGTTTCATCGCGACCACGGCGACGGCTATCGCGAGCGGGAGGCCGAGGACGGCCCACACGCGGCGCCTGCGCCGGGCCCGCCCGTTCATCTCCTGCCAGGCGGGGCCGGTCCGCCAACCCTCGGGCTCCGCGCCCTTGTTCTTCTTCAGGCGCTCGGACACCTCACGGGCGCGGGCGGACGGTTCCTTGGGGGCGGACGCGCGGATGTCGCGTTCCGTGTCGCGGGCGAACTGTTCCCAGACATCGTCGGGGATCTCCGGGTGCGAGGACGGTTCCTCGGCAGGCTTGTCAGACACGTCCCCAAGTTCTAGACGTTCCGAAAGCCTGTTCACAAGAAGAACTTGGGTGTGACACAGCCCACATAAGAATCCGGTGAGAGTGGGCACAACCGTTCACAGGTTTCCCGGGTCTCACGTGCATAACCAAGGGCCACACCCGCGCCCCACACGCGGAGCCCTCCGACCAGCGTGCTGCGCTGCCGCAGCGCACCGGACCTCCCGAGGACTTCATGAAGCTTCGCCGTGCCATGGCCGCGGCGGCCGCGACGGCCGTCATCACTCCGCTCGCCCTGCTGTCCGCGCCGGCCGCGTTCGCGGAGGAGTCGCCGTCGGGGAGCCCGAGCGTGAGCGATTCGCCGTCCACGTCGCCGTCGGACACGGTCTCGGCGACGCCGTCCGACTCCACGTCGCCCACCAGCAGCACCTCGCCGAGCGACTCGTCCACCCCCTCGGCGAGCAACAGCCCGTCCACGTCGGCCACGCCCTCCACCTCGGCCGAGCCGAGCGACGGGCCGACCGACCCGGACGTGCCGTTCTGCGAGGACCTGGACGAGGACTTCTCCGACGCCAAGCTGTCCGCGGACCTCAAGGGCCTGCCGGGCAAGATCGTCGCGGGCGACGGCTTCCACAACTTCAAGCTGACCGTCACCAACAAGTCGAAGACCACGGTCAAGGAAGTCGCCTTCTACGCCGAGGTCGAGAACTACGAGTTCGACGAGTCGAAGTTCCTGAGCCCGTACGTGGACCTGGAGTTCAAGAACCCCGAGTCCGGCACCTGGGACCGCATCGGCGACGACGAGTGGGCCGGCGACTACTTCTTCTACGTCGACTCCCTGAAGTCCGGGAAGAGCGAGAGCGTCGACCTGCGCGTCAGCATCAGCGCGAAGGCCCCGGCCGGTGACGCCTACTCCTTCGGCGCGGGCGCCTACCTCGACAACGTCAAGGGCCAGGACTGCATCGCCGCGGGCTGGGCCGAGTACGACTTCCAGGTCCTGAAGGCCGGTTCCTCGAACACCGACCCGGGCACCGCCACCCCGGGCGACGGCGGCAAGGACACCTCGGTGAAGAAGCCGCAGGGCGAGATCTCCGACCTCCCGACCGGCAACCTCGCCGAGACCGGCTCCAGTTCGGCACTCCCGGTGATCGGCCTCGTGGGCGGCGCGGCCGTCGTCGCGGGTGTCGGCGCGGTGGTCATGGTGCGCCGGCGCAAGAGCGGGGCGAGCGCGTAACACGCAGCTCGCCGCACAAGGAAGGACCTGCGCTCGGAGGGGGGCGCAGGTCCTTCTGCTTTACCGGCTGCTGCCACAAGTGCCGCTTGTCGCCTACGCCTTCGGGCCGTCGCCTACGCCTTCGAGCCGCCGCCTGCAACTCCGGGCCGTCGTCCACGACTTCAGGTCGTCGCCTACGGCTTCGGCGGCACCGTCGGCATCCCCAGGAACGGCAGCTTCAGTGCGCCGAACGCGTCCTCCGGGACCGCCGGCCGGTGCGGTTCCACCGGCTTCAGGCGTTCGTACGACAGCCCCTGCTCGGGGCGCGGGTCCGGCTCGCCCTTGTTGGGCCAGTACGACATCGCGCGCTCGGCCTGTGCCGTGATGGTGAGGGACGGGTTGACGCCGAGGTTCGCCGAGACCGCCGAGCCGTCGACGACCGAGATACCCGCGTGGCCGTAGAGGCGGTGGTACGGGTCGATCACGCCGGTCTCGCGGGAGGCGCCGATGGGGCAGCCGCCGAGGAAGTGGGCGGTGAGCGGGGTGCCCATGAGTTCGCCGACGTTCGAGCCCGCGAAGCCGTTGATCTCGGCGGCGATCGCCGCCGCGCCCTCCGAAGCCGCCCTGATCTGCTTGGGGTTGGGGGCCCCATGTCCCTGACGTGCCGTCAGCAGGCCTTTGCCGACGCCGTCCGGTTTCAGGTACGTCGTCAGGGAGTTGTCCAGCGACTGCATCACCAGGCCGATGATGGTCCGCTCCGACCAGCGGCGGTTGGAGAGCGAGCGGAGGACCAGGAGGGGGTGCCTGGCCGCGTTCGCCAGCCAGCCCAGCGCCCTCGACGAGCCCTCGGCGTACGGGACTTGGAGGATGGAGAGGCCGCCCATCGAGTTGGATCCCTTGCCGTAGCGGACCGGTTCGATGTGGGTGTTCTCGTCGGGGTGGATCGAGGACGTGATGGCGACTCCGCGCGTGAAGTCGACCTGCCGGGTGCCGGTCGCCTTGCGGTAGCGGCGGTTGTTCGTCTGCGCGCCGACCAGCGCCTCCGAGTTGGTGCGGGTCAGCTCGCCCAACTTCTCGGAGAGGTACGGCAGTTGCCCGCCCGTCTTCATGCGGTGCAGGAGGGTCTGCGTGCCGTAGGTGCCGGCCGCGAGGACGACTCGGCGGGCCTTGAAGGTCTTCCCCTCCGACTTGCGGCGCGCGTCGGTCGGCAGGGTGGCGATCGCGTAGCCGCCCTGCGAGTCGTCGGTGACCGACACGACCGTCGTCATCGGGTGGACCACCGCGCCCGCCTTCTCGGCGAGGTAGAGGTAGTTCTCGTTCAGGGTGTTCTTGGCGCCGTGCCGGCAGCCCGTCATGCACTCGCCGCACTCGGTGCAGGCCTTGCGGTCCGGGCCCGCGCCGCCGAAGTACGGGTCGGTGACCTGTTCGCCGGGGCGCGCCTTCGTGGTGCCCTCGGCGTCCTTGCCGTCGCCGAAGAAGACGCCGACGGGGGCCATGTGGAAGGTGTCGCCGACGCCCATCCGCTGGGCCGCGGCCTTCAGGTGGACGTCGGACGGGGTCATCGTCGGGTTGAGGCGTACGCCGAGCATGCGGCGGGCCTGGTCGTAGTACGGGCTCAACTCCTCTTCCCAGTCGGTGATTTCACGCCACTGGAGGTCCTCGAAGAACGGCTTCGGCGGGACGTAGAGGGTGTTGGCGTAGTTGAGGGAGCCGCCGCCCACGCCTGCGCCGGCCAGGACCATGACGTTGCCCAGCAGGTGGATGCGCTGGATGCCGTACATGTTGAGCTTGGGGGCCCAGAGGTAGTTCTTGAGGTCCCAGGAGTTCTTGGGGAGCGTCGACGGGGTGAAGCGGCGGCCCGCTTCCAACACGCCGACGCTGTAGCCCTTTTCGGTCAGGCGGAGGGCGGTTACTGAACCACCGAAGCCGGAACCGACGACGAGGACGTCATAGTCGTAGGCATCTTGCGACAACGTGTTCTCCTCATTGAGATTCGCTGCGGGTCGTGTGTGGCTGGTCGCGCTCACGCGGCGGAGCCGCATGTCGATACGGCCCCGCGCCCCTGGGGTGACTACCTCAGCCGGAATGCCTTCATCACCCGGAGACTCCTGCTCATGAACTGCGCGTACGCCTCGTCGGTCATTCCCAGTGACGGGGCCATCGGCAACAACCGCTGCTGCGCGACCGTCTGGGCCTCCGTGTACTTGAGGATGCCCTCGGAGCCGTGGCGGCGTCCGAGGCCGGAGTCCTTCATGCCGCCCATCGGGGACTGGACGCTGCCGTAGGCGGAGGCGTAGCCCTCGTTGACGTTGACCGTGCCGGTGCGGAGGCGCGCGGCGATCGCGCGGCCCCGGCTGCCGTTCTTCGTCCAGACCGAGGAATTGAGGCCGTACGGCGTGGAGTTGGCCTCCTCCACCACCTCGTCCTCCGTCTTGAAGCGGTAGATGGAGACGACCGGGCCGAAGGTCTCCTCGGCGCAGACGGCCATGGGGGCCTCGACGCCGTCGAGGATGGTGGGCTCGAAGAAGTACGGGCCGATGTCCGGGCGGGCGACGCCACCGGCCACGAGCTTGGCGCCCTTGGCGACCGCCTCCTCCACATGGCGGGTCACCGACTCCAACTGCCGCTCCCCCGCGAGCGATCCCATGTCCGCGCCGTACGCGAGGGACGTGCCGAGGCGCATCGCCTTCGTGCGCGCGGCGAAGCGCTCCAGGAAGGTGTCGGCGATCGACTCGTGGACGTACAACCGCTCGATGGAGACGCAGAGTTGGCCGGCGGAGGAGAAGCAGGCGCGGATCGCGCCCGCCGCCGCCTTGTCGATGTCGGCGTCCTCCAGGACCACCATGGCGTTCTTGCCGCCGAGTTCGAGGGAGACGCCGATCAGGCGGGCGGCGGCGGCCTGCGCGACCTCGCGGCCGGTGCGGGTGGAGCCGGTGAAGGAGACGTAGTCGGCGTGCTTGACGACCTCGGGGCCGACGACCGGGCCCTCGCCGAGGACGACCTGGAAGACCTCGGCCGGCAGACCCGCCTCGATGAGGAGGTCGCGGGCCCAGAGGGCGGTCAGGCAGGTCTCCGTGTCCGGCTTCATCACGACCGCGTTGCCCGCGGCGAAGGCCGGGAGCGCGTCGCCGACGGAGAGTTCGAGCGGGTAGTTCCAGGGGGCGATCTGGCCAACCACCCCGCGCGGGTGCCGAAGTTCGGTGACCTTGGTGAGGGTCGGGACGGCGCCGGTGTGCCGCTTCGGCTTGAGGTAGGCGGGGGCCTTGCGGCCGTAGTGGCGGGCCGCGACGGCGACGGCCTGCACCTCCTCGTGCGCGTGCAGCCGCGCCTTGCCGGTCTCCAGCTGGATCAGGTCGAGGACCTCGGCCTGCCGGGCGAGGACGAGGTCGTGGAAGCGGAGCAGCACCGCCGCGCGCTGCCGTACCGGCGTCTGCGCCCACAGGGCCTGGGCGGCGCGGGCCGCGTCGAAGGCCTTCGCCACGTCCTCGGGTGTGGACTCGGGCAGATCGGCGAGCTTCTCACCGGTGAACGGCGAGTGGTTGGCGGTCCGGCCGGAGCCGACCACACCCTTCGTGAGCTGGGCGATCAGCTCCGGGGTGACCACATCGGCGGCGGTACGGGCGCCTGTGGGGGCCGGCGCGAGGGGGTTCGTGCCGGTCGTCGTTTCCGTACCGGTCTTTTCCGGGGCCTGCGAGTCCGTCATGTGCGGCAGGGTATGCCGCGACGGGAGGTTTGGGTACCCGTCGGTAATCGGGATTCACGCACTACTCACATCACGCCAGTGATCACTGGCAACGAACGCGCTGATCAGGGCGTTGTACGGGGATGATCACCGCCGGATCACCACAGAATCACTTTTCCGTGAGCCTGAGCCGGTCACGGGCGCCTTTGAAGAGGGCGGTGCCCTTCTTCTCGTCCGGGGTGCCCTTGGGCATGTCCACGCGCAGTTCGTACATGCGGTGATCCGCGGTGCGGATGATCAGGGCCATGATGCGGGTCGGAATGCCCGACTGGTCGTAGACCGTGTCCGCGAGGACGGCGTCCTTGTTTCCCCGGAAGCTGGTGCGGGTGTACTGCGGGTGGGACGTGCCCTTGCCCAGGGAGTGCGCTTCGGTGAGCGGCGAGCCGGCGGCCGGGTCCCACTCGGTGAGGCGGACGCGGAGGGTGCCGGTGCCGTAGGTGACGGTACGGCTGCCGGATCCCGTCTGCGCGTCGAGCCGCTTGGACTGGGACGGAAGGGAGAGGACGGCGGACAGTTCCTTCTCCGGGTGGGCGGTCCAAGGGGCGCTCTTGGTGCTGTCCCGGTCCAGGAGGCCGTCGACGACGGTACCGAAGACCAGACCGGCCAGCAGGAGTACGCCGAGGGTGATGAGAAGGGCGCGTCGGGGGCGGGACTTGGGCTTGGGTTCGGATTCCGGCTCCGGCTCCGGCTCCGGTACGGCGTCGGAGACGACGGCGGCGGCGACCTCGGGCTCCTCGCTGGGCTGCGCGTCCTGGACGGTGATCGGCGGCTCCGGTACGTCCTTCCCCGCGGCCACCGCGTCCAGTACCGCGCCGACCTCCTCCGCCCCCGGCCGCGCCTCCGGTTCCCGCTCCAACAGCCGCAGGATCAACGGCCCGAGGGGCCCCGCCCGGGTCGGCTCGGGTGGTTCCCCTGCGAGGATCGCGCCGAGGGTGGACTCAACAGTCGTACGACGAAAGGGAGATGCGCCTTCGACGGCCGCGTACAGGAGGACACCCAGGGACCAGAGGTCGGAGGCCGGGCCCGCACCCGTGCCGGACATGCGCTCGGGGGCGATGAATTCGAGCGAACCCACGAACTCCCCGCTGGCGGTGAGGGATTCCTCGCCCTGGATGTGCGCGATGCCGAAGTCGGTGAGGACGACGCGGTCGTGCGGGCCCAGCAGGACGTTGGCGGGTTTCACGTCCCGGTGCACGATCCCCACGGCGTGCGCGGCGCACAGGGCGCCGAGGACCGCGAGGCCGATGCGGGCGGCGTCGGCGGGGGCGAGGGGGCCACGCCCGAGCAGTTCGTGCAGGGACTCGCCGCGCACCAACTCCATGACGATCCACGGGAGTTCTTCCTCGATGACGACATCGTGGATGGCGACGGCGGAGGGGTGGTCGACCCGGGCGGCGGCGCGGGCCTCGCGGTAGAGCCGGTGGGCGGCGCGCTGGAACTCCTCGTCCTCCGGGTCCCCGGGCAACCGCGGCTGTTTCACGGCGACTTCGCGGTCCACGAGTTCGTCGTAGGCCCGCCATACGGTGCCCATGCCGCCGGAGCCGATCCGTTCGAGCAGCCGGTAGCGCCCGCCGACCAGACGTCCGTCGCGCACCTGTTCGCCGACTTCGCTCATGCCCCATCAGTACCGTGCCGGATACGGCCTTGTCGACGCGCGCCCTACTTCCCGAGCACCAGCGTGTCGCCCACCCGCCGCACCTCCACGACACCGGTGCCGCCGAAGTGCGCCGGAATCACCAACTCCCTTTCGTCAGCGGCCCGTTCGAGCACGCGCCGCCGACTCCTCGCGGCCTGCCGGGGATCGAGGCAGAAGCAGCTGCTGCACTCCGGATGCTGAATCTGGACGGGGCTGTGCAGCAAGTCCCCGACGAACACGGCCCGTTCACCGCCGGAGGCGACCCGGAGGACGGACGAACCGGGGGTATGTCCCGGCGTGGACTCCAACGTGAGCTGTTCGTCGACGCGGTACGTGCCGTCCCACAGGGTCGCCAGCCCGGCGCGGTGCACGGGCGCGACGCTGTCCTCGTAGGTCAGGCGGTCGTCGGGGCGTACCGCACCGCCGTAGTTGTTCTCGGGCCCGAAGTGGAAGTCGTCGGCGGCGGGGAGGAGATACTGCGCGTTCGGGAACATCGGCGCCCAACTCCCGTCCACGTCATGGGTGTTCCAGCCGACGTGGTCGCCGTGGATGTGCGTGTTGACGACGACGTCGACCTCCTCGGGCCGTACGCCGGCCCGCGCGAGCCGTCCCGGGAGGTCGCCCTGGCTCATGTGGAACAGCGGATTGCCGGGCCGTTCCCGCCCGTTGCCGACCCCGGTGTCCACGAGCACGGTCCGCCCGGCGCTGCGCACCACCCAGGTCTGGAGCGCCACGACCGCACGGCCGGTCTCAGGGTCCCAGTGGTCGGGGGCGAGCGTCTCGCGGTTGTCCTGCCAGACGCCGGGTGGCAGGTCCGGAACGAGGGTGCGGGCGGGGGCGTAGGGCCGCGCCCACTCGACGACTCGGGCGACTTCGACGTCACCGATCATGAAGGCCTGTGTGTCGTTCATCTGGGTCCCTGCGTTGTCCTCGGTCATGGAAATGAGCGTAAAGAGGGTCGAGTGAATGCCTCAATGCTCAAATTCCTCACTTCAATACGCAGACGGCTCACCACTGCTGCCCCGGCGTAACCTGGACGCATGGACGTGGTGAGCGACGCGATCTCCGCCGTGCGGACCGGGCGGCCCTCCTCCAACCGCCTCCGCGTGGGCGGAAGTTGGTGCACGCGGCTCGCGCCGTACGAGGGTGCCGGGTTCCATGTCGTGCTGGCGGGTGGCTGCTGGCTGGTGCCCGACACGGGCGGTGAGCCGGTGATGCTGGGCACGGGGGACGTCGTACTGCTGCCGCACGGGGCGGGACACGTGCTGGCGGACTCGCCCGGTGACGTGGCGCGCGCAGTGCCGTTCGAGGAGATGCGGCGGCCGGCCGGGGACGGGCGCGAGGTCGAGTTGCTGTGCGGGAAGTACCGGCTGGACCGGAGCCGAACGCATCCGCTGATGGCGGAGCTGCCAGAGGTGGTCCATCTGGCGAACCGGGTCGGCCGTCACCCCGAACTCCGTTCGGCGGTGGACCTGTTGGCGAACGAGCTCGACGAACGGCGGCCGGGGGCCTGCCTGGCGTTGCCGAGTCTGCTCGACCTGCTGCTGATCTACATGGTGCGGGCGTGGATGTCCGAGGCGGAGACGGGCAGTTGGCCGTCGGTGCTGAGCGATCCGGTGACGACGGCCGCGCTACGGGCCCTGCACTCGGACCCGGCCGCCGCCTGGACCAACGACCGGCTGGCCGCGGCGGCCGGGGTGTCCCGGGCGACGCTGGCCCGCCGGTTCACCGCGCTGGTGGGGCGGGCACCGATGGCGTATCTGACGTGGTGGCGGCTGACGTTGGCGGCGACGCGGCTGCGCGACACGGACGCCTCGCTGGCGGCGGTGGCGCGGGAGACGGGGTACGGCAGTCCGTATGCCCTGTCGCACGCGTTCAGCAGGGAGTTCGGGGTGACGCCGGGCAAGTACCGGGTGTCGGCGGGGAGTTCGTAGTCATCCGCCCGCGGGATCCGGATCGGGGTCGGGGTCGGGGTCCGGATCGTCGTCGTACTCCTCCGCGAGCCGCAGGCCCAGGTCCGACTCCCACTCCAGGGCCCACCGCCGCAGTTCCGCGATCTCCGCCTCGTCGAGTCCGTGTGCCGCGAACTCCTCGTCGCTCACCCACACGACACTCTCCAGCCGGTCCCGCAGCCCGACGAGGTCGAAGTCCGTTGCGTCGCCCCGGAGGCCCAACTGCTCCAGTTCGACGGCGGAGTAGTGGCGGCGGGCTGCGTACACGTCGACCATGTCGGCCGGCAGACCGCGGTCGCCGAGCGCGCGCACGCTCATCACCGCGAGGTCGGCCTCCGTACCGCTGCTCATGGTTTGTCGACGGCCAGGTTCGCGATCGCCGTCTTCGCCACCTCGCGGCCGCGGGCCGTGAAGTCGCCCTTGCCCGGGTAGCTGATCGTGAGCTTGTACATGTCCCCGGCGGAGGTCTTGTAGTAGAGGATCCTCAGCTCGCGGGGAAGGGGGTTCTGGCTGCCGTAGGACGTGCTCGTGATCGTGTTCTCGGCCGCGGGCTTGCCCCCGTACGTGGCGGACGGCTCCGGGACGGTCTTCGTGGCCTCCTTGATGTCGAGGTCGACGCTGCCGTTGTCCACGAAGTCGCCGTTGTCCTGGTACATCTCGGCCGCCGCCGAGTCCTTGATGTAGCCGTTGGCGTCCTCGGACTTCTTGTCGAGGTTCAGGAAGATCCAGACGCTGCCGCTCAGGTCGGTGTACGTGACCCAGTGGCCCTTGTCCGTCTCACGGTCGGGGACGGTGCGCCGGTAATCGGCCGGCACGGCGAGCGTCGCGGCCACATCGGCCTCGTAGTGTTTCCGCCAGTCGTGCGGGAGGGTCTGTCGCCCGGCGAACGGGTTCGCGATCACCAGGTACGCCGCCACCGCCGCCGCGACGACCACCGCACCGAGCCCGAACCACGTCTTGCGGCCCAACCGGCCTTTGTCTGCGGGGCGTTCGACGTACCGCACCTCCTGGGTGGGCGCCGGCGCGGGCGGGTTCGCCACCGATTCGAGTACGGCACGCACCTGGGCCGCGTTCGGGCGGCTCGCCGCATCCTTGGCGAGGAGGCCGGTGATGAGGTCGGCGAGCGGGCCCGGTGCCGAAGTCGGCGGTGCGGGCGCGGAGTTGAGGACCGACTGGAGGGTGGCGGGGGTGTTGCTGCGGCGGAACGGCGAGACGCCCTCCGTCGCCGCGTACAGCACCACGCCGAGGGACCACAGGTCGGAGGCGGGGCCGGGGCGCTGGCCCAACACCCGTTCCGGCGCGATGTATTCGGGCGAACCGACGAAACCGCCGGTGTCGGTCAGGTTCGTCTCGCCCTCGATCTGGGCGATGCCGAAGTCGGTCAGGACGACCCGGTCGTGCCGGCCCAGCAGGACGTTGTCCGGCTTCACGTCACGGTGCAGGACGCCCGCCGCGTGTGCCGCTTCCAGCGCGCCGAGCACCTGGAGGCCGATCCGGGCCGCGTCGCGCGCGTCGAGGGTGCCCTCCTGCAACGCGTCGCCCAGCGAGCGGCCGGTCACCAGCTCCATCACGATCCACGGCTGACCGTCGACGACGGCCACATCGTGCACGTTCACGACAGCCGGGTGGTCGAGCCGTGCCGCCGCGCGCGCCTCGCGGCGCATCCTCTCGAAGGCGTTGGCGCGTTCGCGTTCGGGAAGATGTTCTGGGATGCGCGGTTCCTTCACGGCGACCTCGCGGTCCACCGTCTCGTCCTTCGCACGCCACACCGTGCCCATACCGCCATGCCCGAGCTTGCCCAGCAGCCGGTACCGACCGGCTATGAGGCGTCCGGTGCCGGGGTCCGGCGGCGGGGCGGGAGTCGCGTACGGGTTGTTCGGGTGCGGCACCGGCGCGGGCACGGCCATCTGCGGGTTCGGCGGTTGCAGAGCGAAACTCGTGGGCTCGTCGGCCCCGCGTCTGGCTCCCCCGTTGCTGCTCATACGTCCATCCATATCGCGCCAGACGCCACCGCAGCCACCTCTGGACCTTTCCGGTCACAGAGCCGTGACGCGGGATGCCCCATATGTGGTGTTCATGCCCGTGTGAACGTGCCGAGCGCGACGTCGAAGTACTCCTTCGCCTCCCGCACCTTGCCGACCGGTGCCGACACCCACACGTCGTACATCCGGCCGTTCTCCTCCCAGCAGATGTCGTAGGTGTGCCGGGGTCCCTCCGCCGTGCTGAAGCCGTTCCAGGTGAACTCCCAGAGCGCGGCGGGGTGTCCGTAGTGCGTGGTGTCGGTGACCTCGCCGTCGTGGTAACCGGGGTTCGTGTCCGCCCCCTTGGCCGCCGCGCTCCTCATCACCGCGAGCGGGCCGCCCTGTTCGGGGTCGGACATCTTGATGCCGAGGCGGAAGGTCTCCCCCGGCGACATGTAGAAGATGCGCTCGCCCTGCGGTACGCGCACGAAGTCCTCCGGTACGGCGAGGGAGAAGCCGTCGGGGTCGTGGGCGACGCGGTAACCGGAGGGCGCGGTAGGGGTGTTGGACGTCTCCGCGCTCGCCGAGGGCGTGGGCGACGTTGTCGGCGTACCGGCACTCGTGGAGGTCAACGGCGCCGAGGTGATCGGCCGGGCACCCCCTGCACCCCCGTCCCCGTCGTCCCCTCGCATCAACAGCGCCGCCGCCGACACCCCGGCCCCCGCCATCGCCGCGACCAGCAACGCGGCCACGAGCACTCCGCGCGTGGAACGCCGAGGGGGCTGCCCGGCCGTGGCGGAAGAGGAGGGGGTCGGCGACGGCTCGGGGGCCGACGGGGTCGGCGGTGGCACCAACTCCCGTCGCGGTACGTCCTGTTGGGTCGGCGTGTACCCGGGCGACCGCTGACCCGTATGGCCGGATGTCGCCCTCGGATGCCGCCCCGTCGACGCCTTCGGTGTCCGCCCGGTGTCCAGGAAGGCCCGCAGCATCCGCTCCGCCTCGGCCGCCTCCAGCCGCCGTTCCGGATCGCGTTCGAGCAGTCCCCGTACGACGGGCAGCAGCGGCCGGGCCTGTTCTGGCGGGCGGATCTCGTCGACGACGACCGCGTGCAGGATGCCGCCCAACGAGTCGCGCCGGAACGGGGATTCACCGCTCAGCACCGTGCACAGCAACGCGCCCAACGACCACAGGTCGGACGCGGGGCCGGTCCGCACGCCCGACATCCGCTCCGGCGCGGTGTACTCGGGCGAGCCGACGAACACACCGCTCTCGGTGAGGGTCGTGGCACCCGCGACCTGCGCGATGCCGAAGTCGGTCAGCACGACCCGCTCGGGGTCGGCCTCGTCGGCGGCTGTCTGGAGCAGCACGTTCGCCGGTTTGATGTCCCGGTGCAGGACGCCCGCCGCGTGCGCGGTGCGCAGCGCGCCGAGGAGGGCGATCCCGATCCGCGCGGCCTCGGCGGCGTCGACCGGACCGCGGGCGGAGATCCGCTCGGCGAGCGACCCGCCGTCGATCAACTCCATGACGATGTAAGGCCGTTCGTCCTGCTCGACGACGTCGTGCACGACGATGATGTGCGGGTGGCGCAGTTGCGCGACCGCGCGTGCCTCGCGCAGGGTGCGGTCGCGCTGCTGGCGGGCCTCCTCCTCGGAGAGCGAGTCGTCCTGGGCGATCTCCTTCACCGCGACCTGGCGGCCCAGGAGTTGGTCGGTGGCCCGCCACACGACGCCCATGCCACCGCGCCCGAGCCGCTTCTCCAGTCGGTAACGCCCGGCGATCACCCGGACGTTGTCCCCCTCGGTCCCCATGCGCACCATCATGACGCAACCCGCGGCGGTCAGCCCGAGTCGGGACTCCAGCTCTGCAGGACCGACTTGAACTGCGCGCTCGTCCGGGTCCAGTCGGCGGCCGGGGACGACATGTAGATCGCGTACTCGATGCCGTCACGGGACGTGTACGTCTCTTCGGTGGCGCGCCGCGGCCCCGGGAAGGGGGTGTCCTTCGCCAGCGCGGTCCAGGTGTAGTCCCACAGGGAGCCCGGACGGTCGCGGTAGGTGTTCTCCTTCAGCGTCACCCGGTTGTAGTCGACCAGCTTCTGGAGCTGCACTTCCAGGTCCAGTTGATGGGCGTACGCGGTGGGGAAGTCGGGTGAGGTGTCGAGGGCGATGCGGACGAAGTGCTCGCCGTTGTCGGGCGTGTAGTCGACCTGCTTGATGCTGCCGTCGTCGCTGACGCCGTAGACCTTCCGCTTCCAGCCCTTGGGGAGGGAGACGTCGAAGCCCCAAGGGTCGTGGTGGACCTCCCAGTTGGCGGGGATGGAGCCCTGCGCCGGGGTCTGCGTGGCGTCGGTCCCCGTGGGGCTCTGCGAGGCGGGGGCAGGGGCGGCCGTGCCGCCCTCCTGCTCGCTGTCCTGGTGCCACTTCTGGAGCCCCAGCGCCGTACCGCCGCCGACGAGCGCGGCGACGACGACCACCAGGGCGACCGAACGGAGCCTGCGCCGCTTCGGCGGAGCGGCGGGCATGCCGGCCGTACCGCCGGCGACGAGCGGCGTGTGATGGGTCGGCCCGGTCGCCGACGGATACGGCGTCGCGCCCCCGGTCGCCGACGAGTACGCACTCCCACCCCCGGCCGCCGACGGGTACGGCGTCGCACCCGAACCCGGACCGAAGCCCTCCGCCAACCCGCCCTGCCGCGAGCCCACTTGCTGCGTCGGCAGCCACTCCTGGGCCGCTCGCGGGCGCCGCCCCTCGGCCGCCTCCCCGAGCAGCTGCTCGGCCTGGTCCGCGTCGGGCCGTAGCGCGGGGTCCTTGTTCAGCAGCGCGCCGATGACGGGCGCGAGCGGGCCGGCGTACCGCAGTTCACCGGCGTCCTCCTCGACGACGGCCTGCATGGTGGACAGCGGCGAGGTGCGGCGGAAGGGCGAGCGGCCCTCAACTGCCGTGTACAGCGTGGCGCCCAGCGCCCACAGGTCGGAGGACGGTCCCGGGTCGGCGCCGCGGACGCGCTCGGGGGCCAGGTAGTCGACGGACCCTACGACCTCTCCCGTGCGCGTGATGGTCGAGTCGCCCTCGATCTGCGCGATGCCGAAGTCGGTGAGCAGCACCCGCCCGTCCTGCCCGAGCAGCACGTTGCCGGGCTTGACGTCACGGTGCAGGACGCCGGCGGTGTGCGCGGCGCGCAGCGCTCGCACCACCCACACGCCGATGCGCGCGGCCTCGGCCGGCTCGATCCGGCCCTTCTCCTTGACCTCGTCGGCAAGGGAGTTGCCCTCGACGAGCTCCATGACGATCCACGGGCGGCCGTCGTGTTCGAGGACGTCGTGCACGGTGACGACGGCGGAGTGGTTGATCCGCGCGGCGGCGCGCGCCTCGGCGCGGGTGCGTGCCAGCAGCCTCGGCTGGTCGCTCTCGGACACGTAGAGCGCGGCCGTCAACTCCTTGATGGCGACGGCCCGGTGCAACACCTCGTCGTGCGCCCGCCACACCCGGCCCATACCGCCGCTGCCGATCGATTCGGCCAGCCGATAGCGCCCCGCGAGGAGCAGGCCCTGCATCTGATTCACGTTTCCCCGCAATGCTCTTGACAGGCTCAGCGTAAGGACCGGCCCTCTGACAGGGAACCAGCGGGGTACCAAGGAGACCGCACTGTGACGGTTGTCGCTTCTGCGCCCGAACGGGAACCATCGGGCCTCGGCGCGCCGCCTCCGCAGGTCACCCGGTGTACTGATACGTCGACGACGCCTGCTCGTACAGCCGGGTCACCTCGTCGCGTTGAGCCTCCGGGCCGCGCACCTGCACGATGTGGTAGCGGCCGTCGATGAGGAACGCCATGTTGCGCACGAACAGGTCGCCGCCCTGGCTGTCCGTCCAGGTGAACTGCCCCTCGGCCATGGTCTTTCCACCCACCGTGATGGTCCGCAGCCCGGTCGCCGTGGCCCAGCTGGAGTTGCGGTACGGCTGCAACTCGCGCTCCTTGTCCCGCTGGTAGACCATCGGGTCGCTGCCGTTCGCCGTGGCACTGTCCCGTCCGGCTACGACGATCAGCTCGAAGTCGCCGTGGGAGTAGACGATTTGGCCGCTCCCGTTCTTCGGCGTACGGGTCCACCCCTTGGCCACGGCGACCTGGAACCCGGCGGGGTCCTTGCGCAGCACGAACCCGTCGCCGACGTTCGGATCGCCCTGTGTCTCCGTCGAACTGGCGGACTTCGAGGGCGTGTTGTGGGCACTGGGCGAGGTCTGATCGGGCTGCGGCTGACTACTGGCCCCGGCCGACGACTGGGAGGGCGCGGTACTGGCTTCCCCCGCGGCCCCGGTCCGATCCCCTTGTCCCGCCCCGGTGTTCTCCCCGGACTTGGGCATGAAGAGCATGGCGTACGCGATCGCGCCGGCCAGCAGCAGGAAGACGAGGATGAGCAGGGTCCGCCCCAACCGCCGTGGCGACCCGTTCACTTCTTCCTTGGCCCGCTTGTGCCGGCCGTGCGGACTGGTCGCGGGCAGTCCGGCCCGCCGCCTGCGCACCAACTCGCCGCGCCGGCGCACGATCGGCAGCCGCCGGGGGTCGGTCGGCGGGGTGGCGACGACGTAGGTACCGGCCTCGGGCTCGGGCGCCGAACGCACCAACGACCGCAGCCAGCCCCGCAGTTCCTCGAAGTCGAGCCGCTCGGTCGGGTCCTGCCGCAGCAAGGACTCCACGACCGGCCTGAGCGGTCCGCACTCCTCGGCGAAGGCGGGCGGCTCCGCACACACGAGTTGCACCAGCTCGGCGGTCGCCTCCTCCGGATACGGCGCATGCCCCTGCACGGCCCGGAAGAGCAGCGCCCCGAGCGCCCACAGATCGGTCGCGGGCCCGATCGGCGCGGCCAACTGCCAGTTCTCATGCACCGGCACGGCCTGCTCAGGCGCCCACCGCTCGGTGACGGGCCCGACAACCGTCATCCGCACCTGCCGCGCCCGCTCGGCAGCCAGGGCGGTGGCGGGCCCACGGCGAACGGGAGCTCCGGCGGAGGCCAGTTCGTCCCAACGAGCGGGTGTTTGAGGGGAGTTGCCGGAGGCAGGGGCGGTGGCAGGGGCTGCCGGGATGGGTCCGTCCAGGCCGGGGAGGCGGGGGTTTCCGGCAGGGGGTACGGCGGCCTGACCGGCGGCGGGGGTGAGGGCGCCGTAGGCGGAAGCGTCGGTGCCGTGGAGGCGGGTGTCGGCGCCGTGGGGACGGGGGGCGCCGCCGTGGGGCGGGGGACCCGCGCCGTAGGGGGTGGCCTCTCCGCCGTAGGTTGAGGGGTTCGCGCCGTAAGTCGAGGGGTCCGCGCCGTAAGTCGAGGGGTCCGCGCCGTGGTGACGGGGGTCGCCGCCACGGGCCGGGGCATTCGCGCCGTAGGAACGGGCGTCTCCGCCGTAGGCCGGAGCCTGCGCGCCGTAAGCCGTGGGGTCCGCTACGGGGGCCGAGGCGTCCGCGCCGTGGAGACGGGCGTCGCCGCCGTGGGGCGAGGGGGCCGCGCCGTACGGCTGACCCTCTCCGCCATAGGGCGGGGCGTCCGCGTCGTAGGGACGAGCATCGCCGCCGCTGGCCGTGGCGTCCGGGCCGTACGCCGAAGCGCCCGCACCGTAGGGACGAACCTCCCCGCCGCGCGCCTGGGCGTCCGCGTCGTACGGACGGACGTCACCGCCGGCCGAGGCCTCCGCGCCGTACGCCGAGGGGTCCGTGCCGTAAGCGCGGGCCTCCCCGCCCTGGGTCGGGGTGCCCGGGCCGGGGAACGTGCCTGTTCCGCCGAGGGACGGTGTGCCGGTGGTGCCGCCCTCCTGCGGAGGGAACGGGCGGTCGGTCTGTGCGGACGGGACCGTGCCGCCGCCGGGGCGGGGTGCGGCGCCGTGCCAGGCGGTGTTGCGGACGCCGTAGGGGTCGGCTATCTGGCCGGGGGGTGTGGTGCCGGTCGGGTGCTCCACGCCGTTGCCGCCGGAGTACGGCAGTTGGGCCGAACCGTTGGCCTGTGCGGCGCCGCGCTCGCCCTCGACCGCGGGCCGGGCACCGGGCAGTGCCGGGCGCCCCGGCTGGGTGTCCTGTACCCGGGCGGCGGCTCGCGCGCCCGCGCGGTACGCGGCGATCGCCCCGGCCCGCGCGGCCCGGACGTCACCGACGGCCTCCGCTTCCCTGCGGGCCAGCGCGGCGGAAGCCCCGCTCCCGCCACCGCCCTCCACACCGACTCCGGGCAGCCCTCCGGCGGCCCGCGCCTCGATCGCGGCCCGCCGAGCGGCCTCGGGGTCCACACCACCGGGACCTACGGCAGGGGTGACCGCACCGGTGCCGGTTCCGCCACCCGCGCCGCCGAAGCCGATCGCCCCGCCGCCACCGGCACCGCCGCCACGGGAGTCACCGGGGACCGCGGGGACCGTAGAACCGCCGGGAGACCTGGAACCGGCCGGAGCCGTCGACCCCGCGGGAGCGATGGAGCCGCCCGGGGCCGTGGAACCCGCGCGCGGCGCAGAACCGCCCGGAGCCGTAGAACCCGCGCGTGGCACAGCGCCACCCTGCGCTCTGAAACTCGCGGGTACCGCTGGTCCGGCGCCGCCAGGTCCCGGACCCGGTCCGGCGCCGAGCTGGCCCTGGCCCCCGCGTTCGTCCTCTCCGTCCTGGACCGGCACCGGGTCGTAGCCGCACAGTGCCTCCTCCGCCGCGCCGACCGCGAGGCCGGTCAGCATCACGCGGCCGTCGTCGCAGACGAGCACCGTGCGGGCGGTGATGTTCCGGTGGACCCAGCCGTGCGCGTGCAGGACCCGCAGCGCCATCAGCACGTCGGAGGCGACCTCGGCCGCCCGGTACGGCGACAACGGCTTCTCGACGAGCAGCGCGGACAACGGCTGGGCGGACACCAGTTCGCTCACTATCCACAGCGAACCGCCCTCGGCGAACACGTCGAAGACCTGGTCCAGCCGGGGATGGTCGGGGATCCGCGCCGCGGCCTGCGCGGCCTCGACCGCACGCCGTACCGCCGGATCGGAGGGCCGCCGCGTGGCGGTCCGCGCCGCGGTCGGCCGCCTGGCCCCGCGGTCGCGCGCCGTGAACCCGTCGGGCAGCCCGTCCTCGCCGAGCACCTCCGCCTCGACGACCTCCGGCAACGGCACCTGGCGTACCAGGACTTCCTGCCCGCTGTAGGTGTCGAAGGCCGGGCTCTCGGTGAGTTCGTACTCGTCGGAGGGCGGCAGCGGCAGGCGGTAGCGGTCGGCGAGCACCCGACCCGCATAGTCGTCCACGTTGCCTCCCCCGGCCGCCCGGTTGGTCAATTCCGTTCGCCTTGCGCCCCGTTCCGCCTACATACCTGGATGCGTACGGTCCACAACCACTCACGATACGTGCCGGAGGCAACCCGCAAAGAGGGGTTGACGGATCTGGCGCGCCAAACCCGGACCCACCCGCCTCACGACTTCGGTTCGAACGTCTTCGTCAGGGTTGTCCAGGTGTCCTTACGAAGCTCAGTACCCCAATTGGCCGCCTTCGCGGTGTACATGAGCGCATATCCGAGATGACCGTTGACGACGAACCCGCGGTCGATGGTGCGGTACTTCGTCCCGCCGTCCTCATAGGTGAACTCCCAGTCGGCCGTGTTCCAGCTCCGGTAGTCCACCTTCTCTATTCGGATCCGCGTGTACCCGGAGCGCGTCATGTACTGCTCCTGGTTCTTCCAGTCCGCCACCGCGTCACCTTTCGGCGTACTGGTCCAGGCGATCAGCAGCTTCTGCCCGTCGGGCCCGGTCAGCCGGACCCCCGCGGAGTCGGTCGACTGGTACGACCACCCGGCGGGCAGCCCGATCGAGAACCCCTGACTCCCCTTGTACGTCTTCACGACCGCGGCGCCGCCCGAGGAACCGTCCGTATCGTCACCAGTCCCGCCGGACGCGCTCGTACCCGAACTGGCCTTGCTCCCCGCGGCCGGTGCCGTCGCCGTGGAGTCGGTCTGCGCACCGCCCGTGCTCCCGGTGTCGCCGTCGTCCTTCTTGGTGTCGGTGCTCGCACTCGCGCTCGCACTGACACTGCTGTCCGCCTTGGCGCCGCTGTTGTGCTTCGACCCCTTGGAGTCGTCGTCATCGCCACCGAGCGTGAGCGCCAGCACGACACCGATCACCGCGAGCGCGATGACGATCGCGATGATCACCAACGTCCGCTTCGGCACCACATCGGTGAGCGGCGCCCTCGGCACCGGCCGCGGCGGCAGATCCGGCGGCGTCATCACGGGCCATCCGGAACTCCGCCCACCAGAAGCCGAGTTGGCCGACCGAGTGCTCGACTCGTGCGTCGCGCCCAGGTCCCGGGTACCGGAGTCCCCCAGTCCCGTCTCCCGCAGCCCGGACGCCTGCTCACCCAGGTCACGCGTACCCGGGTCACGTGTACCCGCCGAGTCACGCGTCCCCGAGTCCGACGCACCGGGCTTCGCGGCAGGGCCGCCAGCAGCACTCGAACCGTCAACAGCGCCCGAACCGGCCGCAGTTCCGGCGCCGGCCGCAGTTCCCGCACCGGCCGACGTCCCGGAACGGGTCGCCGAACCAGAAGCGCCCCCCGACCGAGCCGAAGGCACCCCGGGCGTCCGAGGCCCGGCAGCCGCAGACCCTGAACTCCCGCCGGCAGCCGCGCCCTTCGCGCCTCCGGAGCCGGCAGCACCGGAGCCGCTCTTGCCCGAAGCACCGGCGCCACCAGCGGCCCCGGCACCCGCACCCGAGCCACCCGGCTTACCGGCAACGGGAGTTGAAGCCCCACCAGAACCCGAACCTGAACCTGAACCTGAACCCGCAGCCGCAGCCGCAGCCGCAGCCGCAGCCGCAGCCGCCGAAGACGTGGCCGCCCCGGCCCCCGCCGAACCCCCCGCGGCCTTTCGCATGGACCGCAACGCCCCACGCAACCGCTCGGCCCCGGCCGAAGGACCCGAACTCCCGCTACCGCCACCGCTCTTCTTGCCGCCGGACTCCGAAGGCCCCGGCTGCGGAGGCAACGGGACCACCCTCGTCGCGTCCACGGCCTGCACCGGCTCGGGCTCGGCCGCCTTCGGCTCGGGCGCGTGGATCACCGCGTTGAGCATCGCCCGGGCACCCGCGTCGTCGAGACGCTGGGCCGGGTCCTTGTTCAGCAGGCCGTAGATGACGTCCTTCAACGGCCCGGCGTTCTTCGGCTCCTCCAACGGCTCGGTCATCACCGCGGTGAGCGTGGCGATCGCCGAACCCTTGTCGTACGGCGGTGCGCCCTCGACCGCCGCGTACAGCAACCCGCCGAGCGACCACAGGTCGGCCGCCGGTCCCGGCTTGTGCCCGCGGGCCCGCTCCGGGGAGATGTAGGAGGGCGCGCCGACGAGCATGCCGGTGGAGGTGATCGACGGGTCGCCCTCGACCTGCGCGATACCGAAGTCGGTGAGCACGACCCGGCCGTCCTCGGCGATCAGCACGTTCGACGGCTTCACGTCGCGGTGCAGGATGCCCTCGCGGTGCGCGGACCGAAGGACGTCGAGTATCGCGAGCCCGACCTCGGCCGCGCGCCGCGGCTTCAGCAGGCCGTCCTCCCGGATGGCCTCGGCGAGCGACTTGCCCTCGACCAACTCCATGACGATCCACGGCCGGTCGTCCTCGTCGACGACGTCGTAGACCGTCACCGCGCTGGTGTTGCGGATCCGCGCGATGGCCTTGGCCTCGCGCAACGTCCGCGTGATCAGCCGGCGTTTCTCGTCCTCGTCGATGCTGGACGGGAACCGCAACTCCTTGACGGCGACCGTCCGGCCCAGGGTTTCGTCCTCGGCACGCCACACCGTGCCCATGCCTCCGCGGCCGAGCACTGCTCCCAACCGGTACCGCCCGGCGAGGAGACGTTCGCTCTTGTCCTGACGGGATGTCCCCGCCCGCTCCGCCTCCGACATGCGTCCCCTCATGCAACCCGCCCTGACAGAGCCTCCATTGTCCCCCACCGAACAAGTGCCCAACGCCCAGGGGGCCTCTCTCCGCGCACCGAAGTCACATCCGGCCGGACATCCGACGCAGGTCACACAGCCAAGCCGGGCAGGATGACCGGTGAGAACGGAGGATCACGATGCCCACTCCTCGGACACTGCTGGCCATTCCGGTGTCCCTGGCCCTCCTCTGCCTGTCCACGGCCGCGTCCCAGGCCCACCCGGCACCGGACATGAACGCCCTGGTCAGGCTGCTGGTCGCGCGAGGCGGAGCCCCCGCCGCAGCGCTACTGGCCCACGACAGCACGGGCTTCGGCAACGAGCCGACCGGGACGGACCACGCACGGGCCGCGACGGACTACGCACTCGGCACGACGGAGTACGCACAAGCCGGAACGGGCATCAGCCGCGCCGACCACTTCCGCGCCGGCAGCATCACGAAGACCTTCATCGCGACCGTGGTCCTCCAACTCGCCGCCGAACACCGGCTGTCCCTGTCCGACACGGTGGAGCAGCACCTGCCGGGTCTGGTACACGGAGCGGGCAACGACGGGCGCGCGCTGACCCTCCGTTCCCTGCTCACCCACACCAGCGGCCTGTACGACTTCACCGCGCTCACCGGGGGCACGGTCCCCGTCTCCCCAACTGAGGCCGTCCGTACAGCGATCACCCACCCTCCGGCCGATCGAGGCCGCTTCTCCTACTCGAACACCAACTACGTGCTGCTCGGCCTGGTCATCGAGCAGGTCACCGGCGACTCGTACGCCGCCGAGGCCGAGCGCCGCATCATCGCTCCGCTGCGTCTGACGGGCACCTCCTTCCCGGGCTCCCGCACCACACTTCCCTCGCCGCACGGCCGCGCCTACGCGACCGACGGCTCCGACGTCACCGATCTCGACCCGCGGGTGGCCGGCGCCGCGGGCGAGCTGGTGACCACGCTCACCGATCTGGACCGCTTCTACGCGGCCCTGCTCGGCGGCGAACTGCTGCCCCCGCACTGGCTGCGCGAGATGCTCAACACCCGTACCGCACACGGCTCGTACGGCATGGGGCTGTTCCCGGTGACGCTCCCGTGCGGTGTCACGGTGTGGGGGCACAACGGCCGGATCTCGGGCAGCTACGTGCGCGCCGCAGCCACCGTCGACGGCCGTCATGTCCTCACCTTCCGTGTGAACACGAGCGAGATCGCAGACCCCGGCCTCGAACCGGCCCTGCTCGCCGCCGAGTTCTGCCCCCGCACCTCGTAGAACGGCCGGGTTCCGGACAAAGATCCCAGTTCACGACACTCGTTCGAGTGAAGCCGGCCCGGGCTGGGCCGGGCTGAGCTGAGCCGGGCCGACCGCACCCGGTGTCGCTACAGCGGCGCGATGTCCGGCGCCCCCAACCGCGCCGCGTCCGCCGTCAGGTCGTCGGGCTGGCGTTGCGACTCCCGCTCGGCCTCCACCCGCTTCTCGTAGTGCTCGACCTCGCGCTCGATCTGGTCCTTGTCCCAGCCGAGCACCGGCGCCATCAGCTCGGCCGCCTCACGGGCGCTGCGCGTGCCCCGGTCGAAGGTCTCGATCGAGATGCGGGTGCGGCGGGTGAGGACGTCGTCGAGGTGCCGTGCGCCCTCGTGCGAGGCGGCGTAGACGACCTCGGCGCGCAGATAGTCGTCGGCGAACTGGAGGGGTTCGCCGAGCGTGGGGTCCTTGGCGATGAGGTCGAGGATCTCCTCCGCCATCGACCCGAAACGGTTCAGCAGGTGCTCCACGCGCACCACATGGATGCCGGTCTTGGAGGCGATCCGTGCTCGCGCGTTCCACAGCGCCCGGTACCCCTCCGCGCCGAGCAGCGGCACGTCCTCGGTGACGCACTCGGCGACCCGCATGTCGAGCCCGTGCACCGCCTCGTCCACGGCGTCCTTGGCCATCACCCGGTACGTCGTGTACTTGCCGCCCGCCACGACGACGAGCCCCGGCACCGGATGCGCGACGGTGTGCTCGCGCGACAGCTTGCTGGTGGCGTCGGACTCGCCGGCGAGCAGGGGCCGTAGTCCCGCGTACACGCCCTGGACGTCGTCTCTGGTCAGCGGCACGGCGAGCACCGAGTTCACGTGCTCCAGCAGGTAGTCGATGTCGGCGCTGGACGCGGCCGGGTGGGCCTTGTCGAGGTCCCAGCTGGTGTCGGTGGTCCCGACGATCCAGTGCCGGCCCCAGGGGATGACGAACAGCACGGACTTCTCGGTGCGCAGGATCAGCCCGCTGGTGGAGTTGATGCGGTCCTTGGGGACGACGAGGTGGATGCCCTTGGAGGCGCGGACGTGGAACTGTCCGCGCTCGCCGACCATGGCCTGGGTGTCGTCGGTCCACACGCCCGTGGCGTTCACGATCTGCTTGGCGCGGATCTCGTACTCGCCGCCCGCCTCGACGTCCTCCACCTTGGCGCCGACCACGCGCTCGCCCTCGCGGAGGAACCCGGTCACGCGCGCGCGGTTGGCGACTTTCGCGCCGTACGACGAGGCCGTGCGCACCAGGGTGGCCACATAGCGGGCGTCGTCCATCTGGGCGTCGTAGTACTGAAGGGCCCCCACCAGGGCGTCCTTCTTCAACGCGGGTGCCACGCGCAGGGCGTGACGGCGGCTCAGGTGACGGTGCGTGGGCAGGCCGCGGCCGTGCGCGCGGGCCATCGACATCGCGTCGTAGAGCGCGACGCCCGAGCCGGCGTAGAGGCGCTCCCAGCCCTTGTGCTGGAGCGGGTACAGGAACGCCACGGGCTTCACCAGGTGCGGGGCCAGCCGCTCCAGCAGGAGTCCGCGTTCCTTGAGTGCCTCGCGGACGAGGGCGAAGTCGAGCATCTCCAGATAGCGCAGCCCTCCGTGGATGAGCTTGCTGGACCTGCTCGACGTGCCGGACGCCCAGTCGCGCGCCTCGACCAGTCCCGTGGACAGGCCGCGCGTCACGGCGTCCAAGGCGGTGCCCGCGCCGACCACACCTCCGCCCACCACGAGCACGTCCAGTTCGCGCTCGGCCATTCCCGCCAGTGCCTCGGCTCGCTGCGCCGGACCCAGTGTCGCTGTCCTCACCGCTGCCTCCCGCTATCGGTAGCGCCGGCCGCACCCGTTCGGCGAAGCCCGGTTCGTATCCCTCCTGCCCAAATTCTGACCGGGTTGCCCGACTTCAGCCACCACTCGCCCCCAGCCTGTGGACAACAATCACAGGACTGCCGAAAAACACAGCCGTCCAATCCCGCATAACGGTCATATTTACTCCTAGTCTGACATTGCGCTCGCTCGTTCTGTCCACAGGGCTTGCGCACCTGTCCCACTTCGGTTATCTGTCCCGCTTCGGTTATTGGGAAGGACGGCCCACGCCATGCCCGCAGACCTCGCCGTCATCGGACTCGGTCCTCTCGGCCTGCCCCTGGCCCAGGCCGCTGTCGCCGCCGGTATCGCCACGGTCGGCTTCAAGACCGGCCCCGAGGCCGGCTCCCTCAGCCCCGCCGAACTGCGCCGGATGCTCTCGGGGGGCTTCCGGCCGGCCACCAACCCCGCCGAGCTCGGCCGCGTACGCACCGCCGTGATCTGCGCGCCGACCCCCCGGGACGCCGACGGCGGCCTCGACCTCAGCCAGGTGGAGACGGCCGCCCGCGCCCTCGCGGCCCACCTGCGCCCGCACACCACGGTGATCCTGGAATCACCGGTGCACCCCGGCACCACCGAGAACTTCCTGCGCCCCCTCCTAGAAGAGGGATCGGGTCTCCGCGCGGGCCGCGATTTCCACCTCGCCTACTCCCCCAGCCGCATCGACCCCGGCAACCGCGACTTCACCCCGGCCAACACCCCCAAGGTGATCGGCGGCCTCACCCCCGCCTGCACCGAGTCGGCCGCCGCCTTCTACGGCCGTCTCACCGACAAGGTGGTACGCGCGCGTGGCCTGCGCGAAGCGGAAACCGTGCAGCTGCTGGAGACCAACTTCCGGCACGTCAACATCGCCCTCGTCAACGAAATGGCCGTCCTGTGCCACGACTTGGGCGTCGACCTGTGGGACGTCATCCGCTGCGCGGAGACCAAGCCGTTCGGCTACCAGGCCTTCCGCCCCGGCCCCGGCGTCGGCGGCCACGCCGTCCCCCAGGACCTCACCGGCCAGGGCGCCCGCCCCCTCCGGATGGTCGAACTCGCCCAGCAGGTCAACAACCAGATGCCCCGCTACGTCATCCAGCGCGCCGCCACGCTCCTCAACGAGCACGGTAAGTCCGCGCGCGGAGCACGGGTGTTGCTGCTCGGCGTCACCTACAAGGCCGACCTCGCCGACCAACAGGGCACCCCCGCCCAGGAGATCGCGATCCGCCTGATGGAACTCGGCGCCTCCGTCAGCTACCACGACCCCCACATCCCGTCCTGGAGCGTCCTGGACCGCCCGGTCCCCCGCGCGGACTCCCTCTACGAGGCGGCGGCCGACGCCGACCTGACGATCCTGCTCCAGCAGCACCGGACGTACGACCTCCAAGGCCTGTCGGTGAAGGCGCAGTTGCTGCTGGACACGCGGGGGGCGACGCCTACGGGGGCCGCGCACCGGCTCTGAGTCCCGCCCTCACCCGCGATCGAACACACGAGTGCGGCCCGGCAGTGGGGCCGCCGGGCCGCGCTGGTGGTACGCGTCAGATCACTTCGCGGAGTGCACGTAGTGGTAGCCGACGGCCTGACGGGCGACGCCCTTGCCCATGTAGGAGCCGTCGAGCTTGCTGTAGGCCTTGAAGGAATAGGCCTTGTAGAGCGGGTACGCCACGAGGGTGCCGTTCTTCCCCTTGGGTACGTTCCAGCTGCCCGCCATGGCCTTCGTGCGCGCCTTGGTGACGTCGAACCCGACGGCGGCCGACACCGATCCGGCCGTCACGGTCACGGTGGAGCTCCTGGTGTTGCTCACCGTCTCGGTGGACGTCAGCGTGAGGGTCATGGGGCCCTTGCCCTGCACGATGGCTATGTAGGTCTTGCCCTGCTGCAGCCCGAGGTACTTGATCTTCTTGACGTTGCACCAGTTGTGCGTCTTGACGCGGCCGAGGTCGTCCGTGATGTGCGTGACACAGGACTTCTTCTTAGCGGCAGCAACGCTCGTGCCGGCGGTCGTTCCGACGGTGGCGGCGAGCACCGCCAGCACGACAACAGCACCCTGGCCCGTACGCCCCAACCTGGATCGCCGATTCTCCATGAAGTTCCCCCGTTTTTCATCGACAGTTGATCATCGCCTGAGGTGCAGACGCTACTGCACCCCAGGACGATGATCGACTTAACTGTCGCAATTTGAGCAACTTCTGAGGGTCCCTCGATGGGGAACGCCCGACGGCGTACGCCTACCGCTTGTGCTGCGAGTCGGCCACCGTGACCTCGACCCGCTGGAACTCCTTCAGCTCGCTGTATCCGGTGGTCGCCATGGCCCGCCGCAGCGCCCCGAAGATGTTCATCGAGCCGTCGGGGATGTGGGACGGGCCGGTGAGGATCTCCTCGATCGTGCCGACCGTGCCGAGGTCGACCTTCTTGCCGCGCGGAAGTTCCTCGTTGACCGCTTCCATGCCCCAGTGGTGGCCCTTGCCCGGCGCGTCCGTCGCGCGGGCGAGCGGGGAGCCCATCATGACCGCGTCCGCGCCGCAGGCGATCGCCTTGGGGAGGTCGCCGGACCAGCCGACACCGCCGTCGGCGATGACGTGCACGTACCGGCCGCCGGACTCGTCCATGTAGTCGCGGCGGGCGGCGGCCACGTCCGCGACCGCCGTGGCCATCGGGACCTGGATGCCCAGGACGTTGCGCGTGGTGTGCGCCGCGCCGCCGCCGAAGCCGACGAGGACGCCCGCCGCGCCGGTGCGCATCAGGTGCAGGGCCGCGGTGTACGTGGCGCAGCCGCCGACGATCACCGGGACGTCCAGCTCGTAGATGAACTGCTTCAGGTTCAGCGGCTCGTGCGAACCCGACACGTGCTCCGCCGAGACCGTCGTACCGCGGATGACGAAGATGTCCACGCCCGCGTCGACGACGGCCTTGGAGAACTGGGCCGTGCGCTGCGGGGAGAGCGCGGCGGCGGTGACGACGCCCGAGTCGCGCACCTCCTTGATGCGCTGCCCGATCAGCTCCTCCTTGATGGGAGCGGCGTAGATCTCCTGGAGGCGGCGGGTCGCGGCGTCCACGTCCAGCCCGGTGATCTCGTCGAGCAGCGGCTGCGGGTCCTCGTAGCGCGTCCAGAGGCCTTCGAGGTTCAGCACGCCGAGGCCGCCGAGCTCGCCGATGCGGATCGCGGTGGCCGGGGAGACGACCGAGTCCATGGGGGCGGCCAGGAAGGGCAGTTCGAAGCGGTAGGCATCGATCTGCCAGGCGATCGAGACCTCCTTCGGGTCCCGCGTACGGCGGCTGGGGACGACGGCGATGTCGTCGAAGGCGTACGCCCGGCGGCCGCGCTTGCCGCGCCCGATCTCGATCTCAGTCACGTGTGTGGCCTTTCCTTCTTGCGTCTCAGCGTCTTCCAGTATCGCCGACGGGTACGACAAGGGCGGCCCCGGATGCTCCGGAGCCGCCCTCGACTCACTTCACGCGCGCGTGGCGATCACTTGCTGCGGCTGTAGTTCGGTGCCTCGACCGTCATCTGGATGTCGTGCGGGTGGCTCTCCTTGAGGCCCGCCGACGTGATGCGGACGAAGCGGCCCTTGGTGTCCATCTCCTCGATGGTGGCCGCGCCCACATAGCCCATGGTCTGGCGCAGACCGCCGACGAGCTGGTGCAGGACGTTGGCCAGCGGGCCGCGGTAGGGCACCTGGCCCTCGATGCCCTCGGGCACGAGCTTGTCGTCGGAGGCGACCTCGGCCTGGAAGTAGCGGTCCTTCGAGTACGACCGGCCCTGGCCGCGGGACTGCATCGCGCCGAGCGAGCCCATGCCGCGGTACGACTTGAACTGCTTGCCGTTGATGAACTGCAGCTCGCCCGGCGACTCCTCGCAGCCCGCGAGGAGGCTGCCCAGCATCACCGCGTCGGCGCCGGCGGCGAGCGCCTTGCCGATGTCGCCGGAGTACTGCAGGCCGCCGTCGCCGATGAGCGGGACGCCGGCCGCGCGGGCGGCGAGGGAGGCTTCGTAGATCGCGGTGACCTGCGGGACGCCGATGCCGGCGACGACACGGGTCGTACAGATGGAGCCGGGGCCGACGCCGACCTTGATGCCGTCGACACCGGCGTCGACCAGGGCCTGGGCGCCGTCGCGGGTGGCGACGTTGCCGCCGATCACGTCGACGTTCACGCTCGACTTGATCTTCGCCATCCAGTTGAGGGCGTTGCTGTTGTGGCCGTGCGAGGTGTCGACGACCAGGAAGTCCACACCGGCCTCGGCGAGACCCTGGGCGCGCTCGAGCGCCTCGGGGCTGGCGCCCACGGCGGCGCCGACGATGAGGCGGCCCTCGGCGTCCTTGGCGGCGTTCGGGTACTGCTCGGCCTTGACGAAGTCCTTGACCGTGATGAGGCCCTTGAGGATGCCGGCCTCGTCGACGAGGGGCAGCTTCTCGATCTTGTGGCGGCGCAGCAGCTGCATGGCGTCGGCGCCGGTGATGCCGACCTTGCCGGTGACGAGCGGCATCGGGGTCATGACCTCGCGCACCTGACGGGAGCGGTCGGTCTCGAAGGCCATGTCGCGGTTGGTGACGATACCGAGCAGCTTCTTGTTGCCGTCGGTCACCGGGACGCCGCTGATGCGGAACTTGGCGCACAGCGCGTCGGCCTCGGCGAGCGTGGCGTCCGGGTGCACGGTGATCGGGTCGGTGACCATGCCGGACTCGGAGCGCTTCACGAGGTCGACCTGGTTGACCTGGTCCTCGACGGACAGGTTGCGGTGCAGGACACCGACACCGCCCTGGCGGGCCATCGCGATCGCCATCCGGGACTCGGTCACCTTGTCCATCGCCGCGGAGAGCAGCGGGATGTTGACCCGGACGTTGCGCGAGATGCGGGACGAGGTGTCGACCGCGTTCGGGAGCACGTCGGACGCGCCCGGCAGCAGCAGCACGTCGTCGTAGGTCAGCCCTAGTGTCGCGAATTTGGCGGGCACTCCGTCGACGTTGGCAGTCATGACACCTTCCCCAAATGGCCTTGATCGGTGCGGATGTCCATGCTAACGGGAAGCGCGGTCACCAAATTCCACGATTCCACGGCTACGGCCCGCTCCGGGCTTCGTATGTTCGTACGTACGCCGTCGTCCGGCTGTTCACGGGAGGCGCCCCGGCTCAGGGCTCCGCCGCCAAGGGCAGTGCCCGTACGGGAGTTACTGCTCGGCCAGGGCCCGCAGTCGGCTCAGTGCCCGGTGCTGGGCGACCCGGACCGCGCCGGGTGACATTCCCAACATCTGACCGGTCTCCTCGGCCGTGAGGCCCACGGCGATGCGCAGCAGGAGCAGTTCGCGCTGGTTCTCCGGCAGGTTGGCCAGGAGTTTCTTGGCCCATTCGGCGTCGCTGCTGAGCAGGGCGCGCTCTTCGGGCCCGAGGGAGTCGTCCGGGCGCTCCGGCATCTCGTCGGAGGGGACGGCCGTGGAACCGGGGTGTCGCATCGCGGCCCGCTGGAGGTCGGCGACCTTGTGGGCGGCGATGGCGAAGACGAAGGCCTCGAAGGGGCGGCCGGTGTCCTTGTAGCGCGGCAGTGCGAGAAGGACGGCGACGCAGACCTCCTGGGCGAGGTCCTCCACGAAGTGCCGTGCGTCGCCCGGGAGTCGGGACAGCCGGGTGCGGCAGTAACGCAGGGCCAGCGGGTGTACGTGGGCGAGCAGATCGTGGGTCGCCTGCTCGTCTCCGTCGACCGCGCGAAGGACGAGCCCACCAATCGCCCCTTGGGCACCGGCCCCCTCGTCGTCACGCATCGGTCCATGGTGCCTTGCGGCCGAAGGGTCCGTGGCACCGCGTCCGTTGTTGTGCACCGAAGCGTTATGAGCAGGTGCGCCGGAACTCATCTCCTGCGCCCTCCCCTCCCGCTCGACCGACTCGTCCCCGAGGAACTCCACACCTCAAGGATGCGGCATCCGCGGCGAAACGAGCAGCGGGTACCCGGCGGGCCCCTTCACCGTCCCCGCCCACCCGGTGGCGGGCGGGGATTCTCGTATCCCCGCTACGACCCACTGACCTGGTCCTAACGGACCAGACCCCACCGGAAACCGAGCGCCACGGCGTGTGCCCGGTCGGAGGCGCCGAGTTTCTTGAAGAGGCGCCGTGCGTGTGTTTTGACGGTGTCCTCGGAGAGGAACAGCTCACGGCCGATCTCCGCGTTGGAGCGGCCGTGGCTCATCCCTTCGAGGACCTGGATCTCGCGCGCGGTGAGCGTCGGTGCGGCGCCCATCTCGGCGGACCGCAGGCGGCGCGGGGCCAGTCGCCAGGTCGGGTCGGCGAGGGCCTGGGTGACCGTGGCCCGCAGCTCGGCGCGCGAGGCGTCCTTGTGCAGATAGCCGCGGGCGCCGGCCGCGACCGCGAGGGCCACGCCGTCCAGGTCTTCGGCGACGGTGAGCATGATGATGCGTGCGCCCGGGTCGGCGGACAGCAGCCGCCGCACGGTCTCGACACCGCCGAGTCCGGGCATGCGGACGTCCATCAGGATGAGGTCCGAGCGGTCGGCACCCCAGCGGCGGAGGACTTCCTCGCCGTTGGCCGCCGTCGTCACGCGCTCGACACCGGGCACGGTCGCGACCGCGCGGCGGAGCGCCTCTCGGGCAAGCGGGGAGTCGTCACAGACGAGGACGGATGTCATGGCCGCCCTCCGCAACTGATGCACGTCACCTTGAGCCTCCAGGCTGGTACGAAATCGTCACCTGTGCGGTCGACCGTCTCGGACGCCTGCCCGAGCACTTGTGTTTTCAACCGCCTCGCACTCTCAACGACGGTCACTCGAAAGAGTTACGGGGCCGTGTGCCATCTTCGGCACTCTACGTGAGGGTGCGGACACGGTGGAGGCGTGCGCGGCCGACCCACAAGCTTTCATCACAACCGGTGCCCCATTCAGCCCTATTTCTTCCCTTTTGCTGGTGTCTGAGGCTAGATTCGCAATGAGTCATATTTTCATCTCCTTAGATCGTAGTTGTACGGTCGTGGACACCGTATCCGCCCATAACGGCTACAAGGGGTCACGCAATGGCAGATTTCTCCCGCCTTCCCGGACCGAACGCGGACCTGTGGGACTGGCAGCTCCTGGCTGCCTGCCGAGGGGTCGACAGCTCGCTCTTCTTTCATCCCGAGGGCGAGCGCGGTGCGGCACGAAGCGCTCGTGAGAACTCGGCCAAAGAGGTCTGCATGAGGTGCCCGGTCCGCGCACAGTGCGCGGCGCACGCGCTGGCGGTGCGCGAGCCGTACGGCGTCTGGGGCGGCCTGACCGAGGACGAGCGCGAAGAACTGATGGGACGGGCCCGCAACCGGCTCGTGTCGGCCTCGGCGGCCGGCGGGGACACCGTTTCGAACAACTGAAGGAACGTTTCTCCAACAAACTCTCCAGCAGGTTCCCCAACGGGGGCACGCGCACGCGTGCCCCCTACTTCTCGTGGGCCGCCCGCGCCAGCTGGTCCAGCGTCGCCGCCACGGCCGGCACCCGCGCGAGGTCCGGCAGCGTCAGCGCGACGATCTCCCGCCGCACCGCCGGTTCCAGCGTCACCGTCCGCGCGCCCCGGGGTCGTACGGACTCGATGGCGAGCTGAGGCAGGACGGCGACGCCCAGGCCCGCGCTCACCAGGCCGACGACCGCCGGATAGTCGTCGGTCGCGAAGTCGATGCGCGGGGTGAAGCCGGCCCTCTCGCAAACCTCGACCAACTGGCCCCGGCAGCGCGGGCAGCCGGCGATCCAGGGTTCGTCGGCGAGTTCGCCGATGGCGACCGACTCCGCGCGCGCGTGCCGGTGTCTTTCCGGGACCAGGGCGACCAGGCGGTCGCTGAGCAGGGGGCGTACCACCAGGTCGGACCAGTCCTCCGCGCCCGCCGCCGTCTCGTAGCGGAAGGCGAGTGCCACGTCGCAGTCGCCCTCGCGGAGGAGGTCGACGGAGTTCGGCGGCTCGGCCTCCTCCAGGGAGACGCGGGTGCCGGGGTGCGCGGCGCGCAGGGCGGCCAGTGCGGTGGGGACGAGCGTCGAGCTGCCGCTGGGGAAGGAGACCAGGCGGACCCGGCCGGCGCGCAGGCCCGCGATCGCGGCGACCTCCTCCTCGGCCGCCGTCAGCCCGGCGAGGATGCCGGCGCCGTGCCGGACCAGGGCCTCGCCCGCCTGGGTCAGGCGCATCTCGCGGCCGGTACGGATCAGCAGCGGGGTGCCGACCGAGCCCTCCAGGGCCTTCATCTGCTGGCTGACGGCGGGCTGGGTGCAGCCCAGTTCGCGCCCGGCCGCCGAGAAGGAGCCGGTGGCGGCGACGGCGCGCAGCACACGGAGATGTCGGGCCTCGATCATGCGCAGAGCATAAGTGCTTCTTGGGTACGGCGACGGATAATGCGCCATACCTTTGAGATGGTCTCGTCTACGGTGCCGTCATGAAGCTTCTCTCGCTGAATCTGGGCCGAGCCACGGCCGTGCCGTACACGGACCACCCCGAGGGGGTGACCGGCATCGACAAGCGGCCGACCGACGCGCCGGTGCGAGTGTGCGCGCCCGGGCCGAAGGGCATCGCCGGGAGCGGGCTGGCCGGGGACGCGGTGTGCCATCGGCGGCACCACGGGGGCGACGACCAGGCGGTGTACGCGGTCGCGCGCGAGGATCTCGACGGCTGGGAGCGGGAGTTGGGGCGCCAGCTGGCCAGCGGTTCGTTCGGGGAGAACCTGACGACGCTCGGGCTCGACGTGTCCGGCGCGCGGATCGGTGAGCGGTGGCGGATCGGTCCCGAGGTGGTCCTGGAGGTCACCTGCGGGCGTATCCCGTGCCGTACCTTCCAGGACCATCTGGGCGAGCGCGGGTGGGTGAAACGGTTCACCGTGAAGGGTGCGCCGGGGGCCTATCTGCGGGTGATCGAGCCCGGTGAGATCCGGGCGGGCGACGCGATCGAGATCGTGCACCGGCCCGACCACGACGTGACGGTGGCCCTGCAGTTCCGTGCTGTGACGACCGAGCGGGAACTGCTGCCGCTGCTGCTCCCGGCGGGCGAGGCGCTGCATCCGGAGTCCCTCGCGCAGGCCCGGAAATATGTCGCGGAGCACCCGGGCTGAACCGCCGCCACGGCCCGTTCGACACGGTGTTCGACACGTGTTCGTCACGGATCGGGAGGGCCTGTGCAGAGATCGGACCGGCTCGCTCCGGGTCACTAATCTTGCGCCATGACAACGGCATTGATTACGGGATCGACCGCGGGGATCGGTGCCGCGTTCGCGCGGCGGCTCGCGGCGGACGGACACAACCTCGTGCTGGTGGCGCGGAACACCCAGCGGCTCGGGGAGCAGGCGACCGAACTGCACGACCGGCACGGCATCGAGGCGGAGGTGCTCACCGCCGACCTGGCCACGGACAAGGGCATCGACACGGTCGCCGCCCGCGTCGCCGACCGCAAGAACCCCGTCGACCTGCTGGTCAACAACGCGGGCTTCGGCAACAAGGGCCGCTACCTCGACGTGTCGATGGCAGACGAGCTGAAGATGCTCAAGGTGCACTGCGAGGCGGTGCTGCGGCTGACCAGCGCGGCGACCGAGGCGATGCGGGAGCGCGGGCGCGGCGGGGTGGTCAACGTGGCGTCGGTGGCGGCCTTCGTACCGCGCGGGACGTACGGCGCGTCGAAGGCGTGGGTCGTGCAGTTCACGCAGGGCGCGGCCAAGGACCTGGCGGGTACGGGCGTACGACTGATGGCACTGGCGCCCGGCTTCGTGCGGACCGAGTTCCACGAGCGGGCCGGGATGGGTACGGACAACATCCCGAACTGGATGTGGCTCGACGCGGACAAGCTGGTCGCGGCGGCGCTCGCGGATCTGGCGCGCGGCAAGACGCTGTCGATCCCGGACCCGCGTTACAAGGCACTGATGGGCCTGGTGAAGATCACTCCGCAGGCGGTGCTGGGCGGGGTCACCTCGAAGACCGGGCGGAAGTACGGGCCGCAGTGACGGCAGCCGCCCCGGTGGGGGCGGGCTCGGTGACGAAGGTTTCGACGGAACGCGAAGGCCCGGCGCCCCCTGGGGGATGCCGGGCCTTCGACGTACACGTACTACGGGTTCACCGACTCGCGTCAGTGGGAGTGGCCGTGGCTGTGACCAGCGGCGGCCGGCTCCTCCTCTTCCTTCTTCTCGACGACCAGGGTCTCGGTCGTGAGGAGCAGGGAGGCGATGGAGGCGGCGTTCTCCAGGGCGGAACGGGTGACCTTGACCGGGTCGATGACGCCGGCCTTGACCAGGTCGCCGTACTCGCCGGTCGCGGCGTTGAAGCCCTGGCCGGGCTCCAGGTCGGCGACCTTGGCGGTGATGACGTAGCCCTCGAGGCCCGCGTTCTCGGCGATCCAGCGCAGCGGCTCGACGACCGCGCGGCGTACGACGGCGACACCGGTGGCCTCGTCGCCGGTCTTGTCGAGGTTGCCCTCGAGGACCTTGGCGGCGTGCACCAGAGCGGAGCCACCACCGGAGACGATGCCCTCCTCGACCGCGGCGCGGGTCGCGGAGATGGCGTCCTCCAGACGGTGCTTCTTCTCCTTGAGCTCCACCTCGGTGGCGGCGCCGACCTTGATCACGCACACGCCGCCGGCCAGCTTCGCGAGGCGCTCCTGGAGCTTCTCGCGGTCCCAGTCGGAGTCGGTGTTCTCGATCTCGGCCTTGATCTGGTTGACGCGGCCCGCGACCTCGGAGGAGTCGCCGGCACCGTCGACGACGGTCGTGTCGTCCTTGGTGACCGTCACGCGGCGGGCGGAGCCCAGCACGTCCAGGCCGACCTGGTCGAGCTTGAGGCCGACCTCCTCGGCGATGACCTGACCGCCGGTGAGGGTGGCGAGGTCGCCGAGCATCGCCTTGCGGCGGTCGCCGAAGCCGGGGGCCTTGACCGCGACCGCGTTGAACGTGCCGCGGATCTTGTTCACGACCAGGGTCGACAGGGCCTCGCCCTCGACGTCCTCGGCGATGATCAGCAGCGGCTTGGAGGCGTTGGCCTGGATGACCTTCTCCAGCAGCGGCAGCAGGTCCTGGATGGAGCTGATCTTGCCCTGGTGGATGAGGATGTACGGGTCCTCGAGGACCGCTTCCATCCGCTCCTGGTCCGTCACGAAGTACGGCGACAGGTAGCCCTTGTCGAAGGCCATGCCCTCGGTGAAGTCCAGCTCCAGACCGAAGGTGTTGGACTCCTCGACGGTGATGACACCGTCCTTGCCGACCTTGTCCATCGCCTCGGCGATGAGCTCGCCGACCTGGCTGTCCTGCGCGGACAGACCGGCCACGGCGGCGATGTCGGCCTTGTCGTCGATGGGCCGCGCGGTGGCGAGCAGCTCGTCGGAGATGGCCTTGACGGCGGCGTCGATGCCCTTCTTCAGGGCGGCCGGGGAGGCACCCGCGGCGACGTTGCGCAGGCCCTCGCGGACGAGCGCCTGGGCGAGCACGGTGGCGGTGGTGGTGCCGTCACCCGCGATGTCGTTGGTCTTGGTCGCCACCTCCTTCACCAGCTGGGCACCGAGGTTCTCGTACGGGTCGTCGAGCTCGACCTCGCGGGCGATGGTGACGCCGTCGTTGGTGATGGTGGGGGCGCCGAACTTCTTGTCGATGACGACGTTGCGGCCCTTGGGGCCGATCGTCACCTTGACCGTGTCGGCAAGCTTGTTGACGCCGCGCTCGAGGGCGCGACGGGCGTCCTCGTCGAACTTCAGGATCTTCGCCATGGGAGCGGTTCAGCCCTCTCGGAAAACGTGGGTGAAACGAACTACGCCCCTGACGCCCGGCTTCATAAGGTCGCGGGGGCCAGGGGCGCAGCTCACATACTGAATGTGCGTGAAGCGAATTACTTCTCGATGATCGCGAGCACGTCGCGGGCCGAGAGGACGAGGTACTCCTCGCCGCTGTACTTCACTTCGGTGCCGCCGTACTTGCTGTACAGCACGATGTCGCCGGTCTTCACGTCGAGCGGAAGACGCTCGCCGTTCTCGAAGCGGCCCGGGCCCACGGCCAGGACGACGCCCTCCTGGGGCTTCTCCTTGGCCGTGTCCGGGATGACCAGGCCAGAGGCCGTGGTCTGCTCGGCGTCGAGCGGCTGGACCACAATGCGGTCCTCAAGCGGCTTGATGGCAACCTTGGAGCTGGTGGTCGTCACGATCCGACCTCCCCCTTCGGAGATCTCACGGGGTTAACTGTCTGAGGTGGCGACCAGGTGGATCCGTCGTCGCGGGTGCCGGACCTGCCCGTCGCTATTGGCACTCTCCAGGGGGGAGTGCCAGACCTGAGACTATGACTGCGATTAGCACTCGGTCAAGCGGAGTGCCAATGCCCGCGGCGCTTGAGCCGAATTTCGAAGTCACCCCGCGCTCTCTTGGCGGGCGCGTCTCGGCGTCACCGTCCGTGGGGGCTGCGCCCCCAGCCCCCCGCCATCGGCCCCCGGCTTCGTCCTCAAACGCCGGACGGGCTGAGATTGGCGGCCTGTGCTGGAAAGGTGCGGGGCTCGTCTTCGGACACCGGGCAGGTTGAGTTGCCGACCGGTGCTGCGAAGGGCGCCGGCCTAGTTCTCGAACGCCAGGCAGTTCGAATTGCCGAGCTGCACTGGAGCAGCGCGGTCCCGACCCGCGAACGCCCGACGGCTGGATTCGTCGACCGGTGCTGGAAGGACACGACCCCGGTCGTCGAACGCCGACAGCTGGAGTCGCCCGCCCGCGCCGGTGAAGCGCGATCCCGGACCCGAACACCAAGCGGCGGATTTCGCCGCCCCGAACCGAAGAGGTTCCGCCCTCACCCCGAACACCCAATCAACAACCCGAGTTTCCCGACCGGTACTCAAGAAGCCCCCTAGCGTCTCCCCATCCCATCCCACCCCGCCCCGCTCCCCCTCGCCTTCCCACAGCCCTGCGCCTCCCCGAAATCCCGCAGCGCCCGCGGTTCCCCCACCCGCCCCTCCCCGGCGCCGCTGCTCATGGCCCCCTGTGGGCGGCAACGGCCTGGCTGCGTGCGTCAGTTGGCGTGGCCCTCACCGCCGCGGTATTCCTCATTCCTCCTTGGCGCCGGACTAGAGATAGTCCTCCAGTCGCCCCACCGTCAGACCCCGCCCCTGGATGCCCCGCAGCAGGCGGGCCGTGCTGTCGGCCGGGCCGACGCGGACGATGTCGCCGGGGGTGAGGCGGTGGTCGCCGCGGGCGTAGGTCAGGGGGCCGGTCGTCGTGGAGGCTCGCCACAGGACCAGGGCGGAGACTCCGCAGTCGGCGGCGGCGCGGAGGGTCGTCGTGTCGTACGCGCCGTAGAGGGGCCGGAGGAAGCGGGACCTGGGGCGGGGCTGGTGGCCGCAGATCTCGGTGCGTTGGGCGGCGTAGGGGCGGCCGGCGAAGTGGCCGCGCTCCGGTGGGGTGCGGAACACCGTTACCGGGAGCCGTAGTTCGCGGACCATGTCGGCCAACCTCGGGTCACTCAGCTCCCGTTGCTCACCTTGCTCCCCTTGGTTCCGTCGCTCTCCTCCCGCGCCCGTGCTGCCGTAGTCGTCGTAGGTCAGGAAGACGACCCTGTCGCGGGTGCGGACATGGTCCACGACCGGTGGGAGGCCCGGGCCCGCCGAGCGGGGGGCGGGTCGGGGGGAGGGTTTGGGGGCGGGGGCCAGGGGGGCCGTCAAACCCCAGTGGCGGTACGGCTGTTCGCGGGACGGGCCGTGTGGGTGGACGCGTTGGGCGGCCTTCTTGCCGAGCCGTTCGATGGGGTCGACGGACTGGGCGCAGCCGGTGAGGACCAGCAGAGCGGCCGCCGACGCGACGGCCACCAGTACCCGCACACGGCCCGCCCGCCTCACAGGTAGTCCTCCAGGCGGGCCACCGCGTAACCCTCCGCCGTGACCTTGCCCAGGAAGCGGCGCATGTCGTCGACCATCGTGCCCTTCCACTCGTCACGGCCCCGGAAGTGCGTCAGGACGATGTCCCCGGGGTGCAGGTCCCGGTCCCACTCGCGGTACTCCCAGTGGTCGACGAACACCTCCTCGTCCCAGATCGGGGCGTACTTGATGCCACAGGACTTCGCGGCGACGAGGGTGTCGTGGTTGTAGTTGCCGAACGGCGGCCGGAAGACCGTCGGGGCCTTGCCGAACTGCTTCTTCATGATGTCCTGCATGCCGCAGATCTCACGCCTCTGCTCGGCGTACGACAGGCCCGGCAGGTACGGGTGCGTGAGGGTGTGGTTGTTGATCGTGTGGCCCTGGGCCTGCATCTTCCGGAAGTAGCCGTAGTCGTCCTTCACCAGGTAGTTGCTGAGGAAGGCCGTGTACGGGATCTTCAGGTCGCTCATCATCCGCAGGAACGCGGGGTCCTTGTTCTCGCCGTCGTCGATGGTGAGGAAGACGATCTTCTGCTTCGTGGGGATCGTCGTGAAGACCGGGGGGAGGTTCAACTCCTCCTGGTCGTCCACCTCGAAGCCCTTGCGCGCGGTGATCTCCGGCTTGTGCGCCGGGGCCGGCGGCGCCGTGAGCGGCACCTTCGCCAGCCCCCAGCGCTTCGCGGCGGCCACCCGCGCGGCGTACGCGGCGCGCAACTTGGTCGCGTAGGAGTCCAGCGCGCGGGCCGGGGGCGCGTGCAGCGGCTGCGCGCCCTGCGCCGGGTGGACGGCCGCGCCCGAGCCGGGCTGGCCGCACCCGGAGACGAGAGCGGCGAGCGCGAGGGCGGCGAGCGCGCCACGGGCGACTCCCGTCGTCCGACCTCGATCGCCCCGGATCCCTCGGACCCCTTGGATTTCTCGGGTCCCCTGAGCCCCTTGGATCCCCTGAGTCCCTCGGGTCCCTCGGGTCCCCTGGATTCCCTGGGTCTCCCGGCCCCCGCGCGCCCGATTGATGTCATTTTGTACGACTACTCGCATGGGGTCGGATCTTTTCAGGCACCGGCCCCGATCCCACGGCGACACCGCCAACACACCGCCACCGGAGGCACACCGTCCACCGACTGGCCCACAATGTCCCGGTGAACGACCCCACTGACCCGGTGAACGATCCCGTACTCGCCTTCGCCGCCCTGCTCACCCCCGAGGGCCGCGCCCTCCTCGACGAGGTCCGCGGCACCGACCCGGCCAAGGAACTCGCCGTCGCCACCCGGCTCCGCCGCGACCACCCCGCCGACCTCGTCTCGGCGGCCCTCGGCCAGGCCCGGCTGCGGCAACGCGCGGCAGCGGCGAAGTTCACGCCCGAGGACGCCGGCCGGATGTTCTTCACCCCCAACGGCTTCGAACAGTCGACCCGCACGAGCGTCGCCGCCTACCGCGCCGCCCGCCTGCTCGACCTGGGCGTGACCTCCGTCGCGGACCTCTGCTGCGGAATCGGCGGCGACGCGATCGCGCTGGCGCGGGCGGGGGTGCGGGTGCTCGCCGTGGACCGCGATCCGCTGACGGTGGCCGTGGCGCGGGCGAACGCGGAGGCGCTGGGACTCGCCGAACTGATCGAGGTCCGCGAGGCGGACGTCACCGACGTGGACACGTCCGCGTACGACGCCGTGTTCGTCGATCCCGCGCGGCGCGGCGGCCGGGGACGCATCTTCGATCCCGAGGCGTACTCACCGCCGTTGTCCTGGGCCGTCGGCGCCGCTACGACGGCCCCGCTCGCCGCGCTGAAGATCGCACCCGGGGTGCCGCACGAGGCGATCCCGGCGACGGCCGAGGCGGAGTGGATCTCGGACGGGGGTGACGTGAAGGAGGCGGTGCTGTGGTTCGGGGCGGGGGTGCGGCCGGGGGCGGTGCGGGCAACTCTGCTGCCGGGTCCGCGAGTTCTGCACGGGCGCGGGCTTCCCGACCCTGAAGTGCGTTCCGTGGGGCGGTACTTGTACGAACCCGACGGCGCCGTCATCCGCGCCCACCTCGTCGCCGAGGTCGCGGAGGAGGTCGGGGGCGGGCTCATCGACGAGACCATCGCGTATGTGACAGCGGATGAGCTACGGCCGACCGCGTACGCCTCCGCCTACGAGATCACCGATCAACTCCCCTTCGGTGTCAAGAAGTTGAAGGCGTTGCTGCGGGAGCGTGGGGTGGGCGTGCTCACCGTGAAGAAGCGGGGGTCCGCCGTCGAGCCGGAGGAGTTGCGGCGGAAGGTGAAGCCTCAGGGGCCCAACTCGGCGACGGTGTTTCTCACTCGGGTGGCCGGGGCGCCAACCATGTTGATCGGGCGGCCTGTCTGACGGTCGGGCGATCAGGGGAGGGGCTCGACGGTGTGGTCGCGGAGGACTCGGACTCGGGCGCGGCGGCTCACGGTGTGGGCGAGGTCGTAGGCGTGGCGGCTGATCCCGCGGTCCGACTGGCGGACGTGCCACAGCAACAGGCCGACCGACTCGGCGTCGTCGGCGACCGCGGCGGCGGCCGACAGAAGGCTCTTGACCTCGTACTCCGACGACATCCCGGCACCACGCGTGTACTCAAGAACCGCATGCGCCCGCGAGTGCGGAACCTGCGTCGGGGTCTGCGATCCGATGCCCGGATGCCCCTGTCCGCCCAACCGTAGATAGAGATCCACCCCCGCCTCGGGAGCCAGTTCGTTGAGCCAGCCGAGGGCGTAGTCGGCCGCTGCGGGGGATGCCAGGTCCATGTCGAAGAAACCCTGTGCGATACCGAGGTCGCCGTACGGGGACAGGACCTCGGCGAGGCGATGGGAGTTCCTGCCCGGCCAGGAGTGGGACCGACCCGGCCTCACCTCGTACCTCAGATCGTGGGGCACGGCACCGTCCAGGATGGCGTCCCGGACGATGTCGAGTCCGAGTGGTGTCCCCCAGGCGGCCGAGGTGGTGGCGGCGGCCACGGACACGCGCACGTCCCGGGCTTCGATGAGTGGCTGGATCTCTTCGATGTTCCCCGGGCTGCGGTCAAGGCATTCGAGGGCCAGCCAACGGGCCTGCCAGATCACGTCCTCATCTCGGGCGAGAGCGAGGAGAGCGTCACGGTACGCCCAGCCGTGCCCCTTGGCCGTGTACTGCGCCAGAGCCATCATGAGGGAGACCTTCTGATGGTCCCGCGTCGACCTGGACCGCACGGCGTCAAGGAGAACTCCGGCTCCGGGATCGCCCGCCATGCCCAGATACACGGTGGCCAGTTTCCAGCGCTCGTAGAACCAGCCGTTGGGCCGCAGAAGAAGCCCAAGAAGCCATTCCTGGACACCGGAACCCCGCGCGTCCGCCCACCAGTCCTCGATCCCCTCGACGATGTCCTCGAAGGAGTCCGACTCGCCGTAGGTGTCGATGGTGCGCACGAAGATGCCGACCGGCGCTCCTGTCGCGCCCAGCGCCCACAGGACGGCACGGATCAGGCCAAGCCGGGAATAGTAGTCGTGAGAGCCCGTCGTCAAGGACGGCAACTGGCCCAGCAGCTCGGCCAGTTCCGCCGTCAGCATGGGTACGGCACTCTCCACGCGCAGAAGGCCGACGGCATCGACGAGCTGCTCCCGCAGCCGATCGGGATGTTCGGAGCGGAGTACCAGCACTCCGAGCAGCCGCTCCCCCACGTTCCGCCCACCGTGCGCGACCAAGGCGTCCACCAAGGCGACTCGCGCCGCGACGCCCCGCCGTTCGTCGCCGATACGGCCGATGACCTCGGTCAGTTGCTCCTCCGAACCCACCACCCCGACGATCGCCTCCGCCGCCCGCTGCCGCTCCCCCTCGTACTCCGTCGTCTCCAGCAACGCCCACACCGCCCCGACGATCCGTCGCCGCAGACCGACATCGGCGACCCTCGGAGCCCCCGTCAGACACCGCGCGGCGAGCAGCAGATCGGTATGGAACAGGTCGTCGTGCGGTAGTTGGAGCAGGTCCGACTCGCCCTCCTCCGGCGGCAGTTGCAGCACCCCCAACAGCAGTGGCGTCGCATCCGGAAGTGATCCCGCGAGCAGCAGAATCACCTCCTCCCACCACGGGTCGTACCGCGACTCCACCGCCCACCGGATCCCCTCCTCCCCCCGCTCCAGCAGAGCCGTCGCCGCGAAGTGCTCCTGCAAGGTCAGGTGCAGAAAGCCGTACCACCCATGGGCCTGCGCCTTCAGGAGGCCGTACTGGGCCGCGATCTCGTCGAGGATCGCGCGGGCGTCCTCGCGGGGGAGGTCGATCGTCGGGAGGAAGTCCGCGATCAGTTCGAGGAGGTCCTCCTCGGGGAAGTAGCGCTGGCCGCGCTGGTGGTAGTGCCAGGCGAGTTGTTTGAGGAGGTCCTGTTTGCGGTCGGTGGTGAAGCGGCTGTAGCGGGCGATCTTGCGGTGGGCGTCCCATTCGCGCAGCAGGACCTCGACGCAGCGGCGGTAGAGGGCGGCGCGGCGCTCGGGCAGCTCCAGGTCACGCTCGTAGACGATGGCGATCAGGCTGAGGAGCAGGGGGTTCGCGGCGAGGGTCTGGAGGCGGGCGTTGGCGGTCAGGGCGCGGACCAGGCCGCCGCGGCGGCGGTCGCGGTCGCCGAACCAGTTGGCGACGAACGTCTCGATCTGCGGCCACTCGAAGTCCAGTGCCTCCAGCACCTGGAACTGCGGGAGTCCGCCCTGCCAGCCGTGCCGGCGGCAGGTCGTCGCGATCAGGGCGCGCGGGAAGCGGGTCGCCAGGCGCGCGATCTCCTCGGTGACCCGGTTGTAGGCGCTCGCGGCCTCCTCCGGGCTCTCCCCGCCCAGGACTTCGTCCAGTCCGTCGAGGAGCAGCGCCGCCGTGCCGTCGGTCAGGCGTTCCGCCACGTACTCCCGCGCGTCCGTGAAGCCGTACTGGTCGGCCCAGTGCTCGGCGAGATAGTCGAGCAGCGAGTCGTGGCCGCTCTCCACGAAGCGGAACAGCTCTACGTACGCGGGGAGTTCGGGCAGTGACTCGCCCTCCGACTGGCGGGCCATGCGCAGCGCGAGGTGGCGGAGCATGGTGGTCTTTCCGGCGCCGGGGTCCCCGACCACGACCATGCGCTGGTAGCGCTGGAGGGCGTCGACCGGTGCGTACGTGTGCGCGGAGGCACCCGAGTCGGTGGGCGGGGCCTGCCGGTGCGTGGCGTCCCGGCCACCGTCCCTGGCGGCGAGTTCCTCCTCGCGGACGAAGCGGAGCGGCTGCTGTTCCTGGACGCGGACCTGGACGTAGAGGCGGTCGAGGCGGAGGGGGCGGGACATGTCGAGGATGCGCAGGGTCGCCAACTCCTGTGCCAGGCGCGCGCAGTAGGCCGCCGCCTCGGCGACGAGGCTGCTGCGGCGGGCGGCCACCTGCTCGGCCGTCCGGGCGCGTTCCTGGTCGGCCTGTTGTGCGGCGCGTCTGCGGTCGCGCTCCGAGAGGCTCCGCTCGTGGGCCCACTCCTGCTCCCGCAACCGCAGGTCCGCGTCGAACTGGAGCCGGATCTTCTCCTTCTCCAGCACCCGCGTCCGCCCCGTCTGCCAGAGCGCGACCCCGGCCGCGACCACGGCGACCGCCACCCCTCCTACGGCCGTGACGACCGACGCGCCGTCCAGCGCGAGGAGTTGACCGCCGAGAGCGTGCGATACGTCATCCATCCCCCGGGTCCCCCGACTTCCCCGACTTCCCCGACTCCCCGACTCTCGCGACCATGTGACGCTCCGTCGAATTCTGGCACCGGGGCGGGCCCTGCGAACCCCCTTTGCGCCACGACGGATTCACGACCGCGCTACGACGCCTCCGCGGCCCGGCGGAGCAGGAGTTGGCGTTCGCGTTCGTTGCGCGCCAGCGAAGCCGCCCTTTCGAACTCCTCCTTCGCCTCCGTCGTACGGCCGAGGCGGAGGAGCAGATCGCCGCGGACGCTCGGCAGCAAGTGGTAGTCGCGCAGGGCGGGTTCGGCGGCGAGGGTGTCGACGATCTCCAGTGCCGGGGCCGGGCCCTGCGCCATCGAGACGGCGACCGCGCGGTTCAACTCGACCACGGGGGAAGGGGATCGGGCGGCGAGGAGGCCGTACAGGGTCGCGATCGTCGGCCAGTCGGTCTCGTCGTAGGTGTAAGCGTGGGCGTGGCAGGCGGCGATGGCGGCCTGGAGGGCGTAGGGGCCGGGGGCGCCGGTGGACGTGGTGTCCGCACGGCCCAGGGCGGTGATGCCGCGGGCGATGAGCAGGCGGTTCCAGCGGCGGCGGTTCTGGTCCCTGAGGAGGACGGGGTCGCCGTTCGGGGCGGTGCGGGCGGCCGAGCGGGAGGCCTGGAACTCCAACAGGGAGGCCAGCGCGTGCACTTCGGGTTCCTTCGGCATCAGGCCGGCCAGCAGGCGGGCCAGGCGCAGCGCGTCCTCGCAGAGGCTCGGGCGGAGCCAGTCGTCGCCCGCCGTCGCCGCGTAACCCTCGTTGAAGATCAGGTAGATGACGTCCAGGACGGAGCCCAGACGGGCCTCGCGGTCGGGGCCGTAGGGGACCTCGAAGGCGACGTTCTTGGTGGCCAGGGTGCGTTTGGCGCGGACGATGCGCTGGGCGATCGTCGGCTCGGGGGCGAGGAACGCGCGGGCGATCTCGGGGGTGGTCAGGCCGCCGAGGAGACGCAGGGTGAGGGCCGTGCGGGCCTCCGGGGACAGGACCGGGTGGCAGGTGGTGAAGACGAGGCGCAGCAGGTCGTCGTCGATGTCGTCGGGGGCCGGGGGTTCCTCGGGCGGGGCCGTCGTCTCCAGGGTGCGGCCGATCTCCTGGAGCTTGCGGGCGTAGTTCTCCCGGCGCCGGATCAGGTCGACGGCGCGGTGCCTGGCGGTGGCCATGAGCCAGGCGCCCGGGTTGTCGGGCACGCCGTCCCTCGGCCACTGCTCCAAAGCGGCGACCAGCGCGTCCTGCGCGAGTTCCTCGGCGATGCCGACGTCGCGGACTATGCGGGCGACGGCGGCGATGATGCGCGGTGACTCGATACGGAAGACGGTCTCCAGAGCGGTCTCCAGAGAGGTTTCCGGAGCGGTCACGGGCGAGGCGGTGGGTTGTGCTTCCGGTTCCACAACCCACCATCGAACACCTCCGGTGCCCTCAGGCCAAGGAAGGCCCGCGGACCGGGCGGAGCCGGGGAAGGCTCAGCCCTCCGCGATCTCCCGCACCTCGCACGTCACCGTCCAGAACTCCTCGTGCACCTTCAGGAACCGCTTCGTCCACTCGATCGCCTCGGCCATGTCCTTGCACTGCATGAGCGCGTAGCCGCCGACGACCTCCTTGGACTCGGTGAAGGGGCCGTCGGTCACGGAGATCTTGCCGCCCTCCCAGTGCACACGGGCGCCCTGCGCGGTCGGGGTGAGGCCGGCGGTGTCGAGCATCACCCCGGCCTTGGTGATCTCCTCGATCAGCTCGCCCATGCGTTGCATCAGCTCGGCGCTGGGGCCCTCGGCGGGGGCGGTCTTCTCGTCGATCTGTACGAGGGAGAGGTAGCGGGGCATGGTGACTCCTCGGTTCGTTCTCTGACGTTGTCCGACCGGGCTCTTCCCGGCCTTTCAACCATGCGTCGAACGAGCGGCGACCGGATCGACACACTCGCCGGAATTCCCCGAAGATTTTTTCCCCAGCCGGTCTTCGCCCCGAACGCCGCCTTCGCGTACGCCGCCCCGACCCCGCCCTTCTCGCCGGGCGCCCCGGCCGCCCCGGCCGCCAGCTCGGCGTACCCGTCGCGGACGGCGTGCCGGTGCGGGTGACCGGGCCCTTCCAGATCGTTCCCTTCGTGCCGGTGCCGGGCGGCGCAACTCCCAGCAGCACCAGGCCCATTGCGAGCGGGCCCGCCCAACGGGCGTACGCGTACGGGGAGAACACCGGGCGACCTCCTCGTCCACGGCGTCAGGTCACCGGACGAGGCTCCTCAGCGCGCTCAGGGGTTGTGGCGGCCTGTCATTTCCAGGAGGTGCAACAGCCCGTCATTTCCTAGGAGTTGCAGCGGCCCGTCACTTCAGCGACGCCCACAGATCACTCGCCGCCGGCTCCTTCGCGACCACCCGGTTCGGATCCGACGGTGCCGTGACGTTCGGCATCGTCACCGTCGTCACCGCGTCCGCCGACAGGCCCTTCAGGCTCTGGCCGAGGCTGATCAGTTCGCTCAGGGAGTCGAGGCCGGTGTCGGTGGTGAGGCTGTCGGTGACCGCGTCGGTGACCTCGTAGAGCTTGGTGGGGTCGGAGAGGAGGTCGTTGGTGGAGATCTGGGTCAACAGGGCCTTCACCAGCATCTGTTGGAGACCTATTCGGCCGAGGTCGCTGCCGTCGCCTATGCCGTGCCGGGTGCGGGCGAGGGCAAGGGCCTGCTTGCCGTTGAGGTGGTGGGTGCCCTTCTTGAGGTGCAGGTGGCTGTCGTCGTCGTCGATGTCCTGGGTGGTGGTGACCGTGACGCCGCCGAGCGCGTTGACCAGCTTCGCGAAGCCCGCGAAGTCGATCTCTATGTAGTGGTCCATGCGGACGTCCGTGATCGACTCGACCGTCTTGACCGCGCACACCGGACCGCCCACCGAGTACGCGGTGTTGAACATCGCGTTGTACGCCACCGACGTGGAACCGCCCGACGACAGCGGGCAGGACGGGCGGGTGACGAGGGTGTCGCGCGGGATGCTGACGATCGTGGCCTTCTTACGGCCCGCGTCGATGTGCACGACCATCGCCGTGTCGGAGCGTGCGCCGGAGCTGCTGCCGCCGCCGAGCGCCTTGTTCTCCTTGCCGCTGCGCGAGTCGGAGCCGAGGACCAGGATGTTCAGGGAGCCGGTCGGCACGGGGGTGGCGGACGCGGACGCGGCGGCGGAGGGGGTGGTCACCGCCTTCGCGGGACGGTTCGCGCCGAGCGCGCTGTCGATGTCGACGCTTTTGATGTTGTTGTTGAGGTGCCAGTAGGCCCAGCCGGCCGTGGCGACGCCCAGGACGAGGGCGCCGGCCAGAGTGAGGCCGGCGATCTTCAGCACTCTCGACCGCCGGCCCACGCGTCTGTCCTCGTCAACGTTCTCTGTGTCCGTCACGGGGAGGAACGTAAGTCCGAATTATTAGGAGAAAGTTAGGGGAGCCGTCCTGAGACGGTTTTCTACGGAAAATTTCACGGTTCTCAGTCCCGTCTCACTCCCCGGAGCTCTCCCGTCTCCCCTGCCTCCCTCACCCCAGGGTCACCACCGGTACCGGATTGCTACCGCTCCACGACGCGTTGAACCCGAACGTCACCGAGCCGCCGTCCGGGACCGTGCCGTTGTAGGCCGCGTTCGCGCAGGTCACAGCGGTCCCCGACTGGGTACAGGTGGCGTTCCAGGCCTGCGTGATCTGCTGGCCGGCGCCGTACGTCCAGCTCGCCTTCCAGGAGGACAGCGAGGCCCCGGAGCAGGCGATCGTCACCTGCCCCGTGAACCCGGAGTTCCACTGACTGCTCACGCCGTACGTCGCCGAGCACGCCCCGTTCGTCGGCGGCGGGGTCGTGGTCGTGCCGCCGAGCGCCTCCGAGATGCCGTAGTACGCCGGTTTCGGCGCGTAGTTCTCGTCGTACGGCGTCGCCGCCCCGTAGCCCGGGAAGGTGCTCGGCACCCAGGAATCGGAGTCGGTGAAGCCCCACGCGGTGACGTTGACGCAGCGCGCGACGGCGACACAGGCGGCGATGACGCTCTTGAAGTCGGCCTTCTGCTGGGCGAGTTCGGTGGCGTCCGCGGGAAGCGCCATCCGTACGTCGAGCTCGGTGATCGCCACGTCCACGCCCAGGTCGGCGAAGCGCTGGATGTTCTGCTGGAGCGTGGCCGGGACCTGGCCGAGGATGAGGTGGGCCTGGAGGCCGACCCCGTCGATCGGGACGCCCGCCGCTTTGAGGGACTTGACCAGGTTGTAGAGGGCGGTGGACTTCGCGTTGACGCCCTCGACGTTGTAGTCGTTGATGTACAGCTTGGCCGCCGGGTCGGCCGCGTGGGCCCAAGTCAGCGCCTGCGCGATGTAGTTGGCGCCGAGGCCGTTGTACCAGAGCGTCGAGCGGTAGGTGCCGTCCTCGTTGAAGGGTTCGTTCACCACGTCCCAGGCGGTGATCTCGCCCTTGTAGCGGCCGACTTCGGTACTGATGTGGTTCTGGAGCAGGCTGCTCAACTGGGCCGACGTCCATGTCCCGTTCGTCAGCCAGCTCGGGTTCTGGCTGTGCCAGACCAGGGTGTGGCCGCGCACCTGCTGGTTGTGGGCCTGCGCGAAGGCGACGATCTGGTCCGCCTCCGACCAGTTGAAGCTGCCCTGCGCCGGCTCTACGGTCCCCCACTTCATGGCGTTGCCGGGGGTGAGCGAGTTGAACTGGGCGCCGGCGATGTCGCCGTACGTGCCGGTGAGTTTGGAGCCGGTGACCGCGGTGCCGACGACTTTGCCCTTCGCGGCGGCGAGGTCGCGCAGTGGGGTGTCGGCGGCGTGCGCGGCGGGTGCCGCGAAGAGCATGACGGCGCCGGTGAACAGGGCCGCCAGGGATAAGCCGGTTCTCAGAGATCTCATTGCGGGTGCCTCCGAAAGTTTCGGTTGTGCAACCGATTGGCTTCGGAGGAGTGTGGGGCGACTCACCCCACTCGTCAATACGTCACCTTCCGGCCACCGGTGTCACTCGGCGGGGGGTGCCGTACTGCTCCGCACCACCAGGCTCGTCGCCAGCTCCACCCGCCGCGCCGCCGAGGACTCCCGCTCCCGCCCGAGGTCGAGCACCAGCTTCGCCGCCGCCTCGGCCATCTCGGTGAGGGGCTGTCGTACGGTCGTCAGCGGCGGGCCGACCCAGCGCGCGACCGGCAGATCGTCGAAGCCGACCACGCTCAGGTCCTCCGGGATGCGCAGCCCGAGTTCACGCGCGGCCTCGTACAGACCGAGCGCCTGGAGGTCGTTGCCGGCGAACACGGCGGTGGGCCGGTCCGGGCGGCGCAGCAGCTCAAGCCCGAGCCGGTAGCCGGCCTCGTGGTGGAAGTCGCCGGTGGTGATCAGCGAGGGGTCGACCGGCAGCCCGGCCGTCTCAAGGGCGGCCCGGTATCCATCCACCCTGGCGCGGCTGCACATCATCCGGGACGGTCCGCTGATCGCGCCGATCCGGGTGTGGCCCAGCTCGACGAGATGCCGGGTGGCGGCAAGCCCGCCCTGCCAGTTCGTCGCCCCGATCGACGGCACGTCCGCGCCCGGGTCACCGGCCGGGTCCATCACCACGAACGGGATGGAACGGCTGGTGAGCAGCGCCCGCTGGGACTCGTCGAGCCCGGAGAGGACGAGGATCACGCCGTGCGGGCGGCGGGCGGCGACCTGGTCGGCCCAGGTGCGGCCCGGGGTCAGCCGCCCCGCGCTCTCACTCAGCACCACACTCAGCCCGGCGTCCCGCGCCACGTTCTCCACACCCCGGATGACCTCCATCGCCCAGGCGCTCTCCAGCTCGTGGAAGACCAGGTCGATCAGCGGGGAGCGGGTCGCCTCGGCGCGGCGGCGCCGGTAGCCGTAGACGCGGAGCAGGTCCTCGACGCGGGTGCGGGTCGCGGGGGCGACATCGGCACGGCCGTTGAGGACCTTCGAAACAGTCGGAGCCGACACTCCGGCCTCGCGGGCGATCTCGGCGAGCGTGGCGGTCTGGGTCGGCCGACCCGCTGTCTGGGTTTCGGCGGAATCCGGGGCTGTCATGGCGGCGATCGTATCCCTGCGCGACCTCTTGACGAACCCCCCAGCGCGCCTTACGTTCCCGGAACATTCGTAGAACGGCTCGAAACATTCGCACGAGAGGTGCTGTCCATGGAGCCCAACACGTCCAACGGCGGGCGTACGTTCAGCAGGCGCTGGGTGCTCGGCGCCGGTGCCACCACCCTGCTCACCACCGGGCTCACGGCCTGCGGCTCCAGTGACAGCACCGGCGGCAGCGGCACGGTCACCGCCTTCACCTACGGCGACGACGCGGCGAAGGTGCAGGCCGAGGCCGTCACCCGGTTCAACGCGTCGGCGGCGGCGAAGAAGGCCAAGGGCAAGATCAAGCTGGAGAAGGTGCCCGGCACCGACTACCCGGCCAAGCTGCGCACGGCGATGGGCTCGCCGAACGCGCCGGACGTCTTCTTCAACTGGGGCGGCGGCTCGATCAAGGCGTACCAGGAGGCGAACCAGCTGGTCGACCTCACCGACACCATCAAGAGCGACCCGGTCCTCAAGGACGGTTTCCTGCCGTCGGTGCTCGCGGCGGGCGCGCTCAAGGGCAAGAACTACGGCATACCGATGCGCGGTATGCAGCCGGTGATCCTCTTCTACAACAAGTCCGTCTTCGCCGCGCACAAACTCCAACCGCCCACCACCTGGGCCGAGTTGCTCGACATCAACAAGAAACTCAAGGCGGCGAACATCACGCCGTTCGCGCTCGGCGGGGCCGACATCTGGCCCGAGTTGATGTGGCTGGAGTACCTGGTCGACCGGATCGGCGGGCCCGAGGTCTTCGACAAGATCAAGAACGGGGACGCGTCCGGTTGGGGGGACCCCGCAGTTCTCAAGGCCGCCGAGACCGTCAAGGAACTCATTGACGACGGCGCGTTCGGCAAGGGTTTCAGTTCGGTGTCGTACGTCAACGGTGGGGCGCCCGCGGTGTTCGCCAAGGGCAAGGCGGCGATGCATCTGATGGGGTCGTGGGAGTACTCGACGCAGCTCGGGAAGTTCCCCGACTTCGCCAAGACGAACCTTGGCTGGTCCGCGTTTCCGAAGTACGAGGGGGGTGCGGGCGATATCCGTAACGTGGTCGGGAACCCCACCAACTACTGGTCCGTGAACGCGCGTACGGGTAACAAGGATGCGGCGATCGCGTTCCTTCGTGACTGTGCGTCGGAGGCGTATGCGAAGGATCTCGTTGCCAACGGGGACATTCCGACCACGTCGAACGCGGAGAAGCTTCTCGACTCCTCGCCCAACCCCGAGTTCGCGAAGTTCCAGTACCAAATGGTGCAGCAGGCGCCGGCGTTCACATTGAGCTGGGATCAGGCGGTGGATCCGGATGTGTCTACGCCGATGCTGACCGAGATCAACAAGCTGTTTGTGGGGAAGAGTTCGCCTAGCCAGTTCGTGTCCGCGCTCAAGGGGTTGAAGTGAGCGAGCGCTCCGCGGAGGGGCCGGTTCTTCAACTGCGGGGCCGTCGTGGCTGGTCGCGCCCCGCGGCGGAGCCGCAAAATGACACAGCCCCGCGCCCCTTTAGGGGCGCTCCAGCGCAGCGGAGTTCATCAGCGCACCGGAATTCACCTCACGTCGTGTGGGCTGTGCCCGGGGTTCTCTTCTTCGTCTTCTTCGCCGTCGCGCCCATGGTGTTGGCCGTCTATCTCTCCTTCACCACCTGGAACGGGCTCGGGGACCCAAAGCCCGTAGGCCTCGCCAACTGGCAGAAACTCCTGCACGACTCCCGTCTCACCCAATCCCTCACCGTCACCGTGCTGTTGACGGTGATCAGCTGGGCCTTCCAGACGGTGGTCTCCCTGCTTCTCGGGGTCTGGGCGGCCGGGCGCCAGCGCAACCGGGCCGTCCTCTCAGCCATCTTCTTCGTGCCGTTCCTGCTCTCCTCCACCGCCATCGCGTTGCTCTTCTACGCACTCCTCGACCCGAACTTCGGTGTCATCCACCAGGACACGCTCGGGTCGACGAGCGGGGCGTTTCTCGCGATCGTGTTTGTCGGGGGGTGGCAGTTCATCCCCTTCCACACGCTGATCTATCAGGGCGGGGCCCGGCAGATTCCCGAAGTGCTCTATCAGGCGGCGGCGATTGACGGCGCCGGTCGCTACCGGCAGTTCTTCTCGATCACGCTGCCCCAACTCCGCAACACGGCGACGACGTCCAGCGTGCTGATGATCGTCGGGTCGCTCACCTACTTCGAGACCGTCCTGATCCTCACGCAGGGCGGCCCCGGCACGGACACGGCGATCCTGCCGTACCTGATGTACGAAGCCGGCTTCAAGAGCTACGACTTCGGCTACGCGAGCGCGATCGCGACCTTCCTGGTCGTCATCGCCACCGCGCTCTCCCTCGTCCTGGTCAGGCTCACCGGTTTCGGCGCCATGCGCAGTACCCGCGAAGGGATGTGACGGAGTGTCACACGACACGTTGCCGCGTCCGGCGAAGGCGGTGGAGGAGCCGGTGGAACCCCCGCGCACCCGCAGGCGCCGGCACTGGACCAGGCGCCCCAACCCTGTCGCGGGCCTGGGTTCCCTCCTCTGGCTGGCCGTCGTCATCGTCCCGATCTACGCGATGATCTCGGCGTCCCTCACCCGCCAGGACAAGGCCCTCGGCAACAACGCCCTGAAGCCGCCCACCGATCCGACCTTCGCCAACTACAACACCGTCCTGCACAACGGCTTCGGCCACTTCCTCGCGAACACGGCACTGGTGGCGGCGGCGGTCGTAGGCATAGTCCTGGTGCTGTGCGTGCCGCTGGCCTACGTGGCCGTACGCACCCGCACGGTCTGGTCGGGCGGGGCCTTCCGTCTGTTCCTGATGGGAGTCGCGATCCCGGCCCAGGCAGTCGTGGTCCCCCTGTACCTGATGATCGCCAAACTCGACCTGTACGACAGCCTGTTGGCGGTGATCCTCCCTACGGCGGCGTTCGCGATGCCGGTCTCCGTGCTGATCCTGACCGGCACGCTGCGGGACATCTCGGAGGACCTGTACGAGGCGATGGCGCTCGACGGCGCGTCGGCGACCCGGATGCTGTTCCAGCTGGTCATCCCGATGACCAAGGGCGGTATCAGCACGGTCGTCATCTACGCGGCGCTCCAGGCCTGGAACGGCTTCCTCTTCCCGCTGATCTTCACCCAGTCCGACGGACCGAGGGTCCTCACCCTCGGACTCTTCAACTACGTCAGCCAGTTCGGCGTGAACATCCCGGCCCTGCTCGCCTCGGTCGTCCTCTCCGGCATCCCGATCTTCGCCGTCTACCTGGTGGCCCGGCGCGCCCTGGTCGGCGGCCTGATGGGCGTGGGCGGCAAGTGAGCTGCCCCAACTCACCCTTTCCGAACGGAGTTTCATGACCACCGCCCCCTGGCGCGACCCCGCCCTGCCCGCCGCCGTCCGCGTCGACGACCTGCTCGCCCGGATGACCCTGGAGGAGAAGACCGCCCAGCTCTACGGCGTGTGGGTGGGCGCCGCCACGGACGGCGACGGAGTCGCCCCGCTCCAGCGGGAGATGACCTCGGACTACGACTGGGACGAGCTGATCACCCAGGGCCTGGGCCAGCTCACCCGTTCCTTCGGTACGGCGCCGGTGGACCCGGAGCTGGGCGCGCAGGCGCTGGCCCGCGCGCAGCGCCGGATCGCGGCGGCGGGGCGTTTCGGCATCCCGGCGGTCGCCCACGAGGAGTGCCTGGCGGGCTTCACCGCATGGGGTGCGACGGCGTACCCGGTGCCGCTGGCCTGGGGCGCCAGCTTCGACCCGGACCTGGTCGAGGAGATGGCCCGGCACATCGGCGCCGACCTGCGCGCGACCGGCGTCCACCAGGGCCTCGCCCCGGTCCTGGACGTCGTACGGGATCCGCGCTGGGGCCGGGTGGAGGAGACCATCGGGGAGGACCCGTACCTGGTGGGGACCATCGGTACGGCTTATGTGCGGGGGCTGGAGTCGGCCGGGATCGTCGCGACGCTGAAGCACTTCGCCGGGTACGCGTCCTCGGTGGGCGCGCGGAACCTGGCGCCGGTGCGGGCCGGGGTACGGGAGTTCGCGGACGTGACCCTGCCGCCGTTCGAGATGGCGCTGCGGGAGGGCGGCGCGCGCTCGGTGATGGCGGCGTACAACGAGACGGACGGCGTACCGGCGACGGCGGACCCACGCCTGCTGACCGAACTCCTGCGTGATGACTGGGAGTTCACCGGCACGGTGGTCGCCGACTACTTCGGCGTCGGTTTCCTGGAGACGCTCCACCGGGTGGCGGGCAGCCCGGCACAGGCGGCGCGGGCGGCGCTGGAGGCGGGCGTCGACATAGAGCTGCCGACGCTGAAGTGCTATGGGAAGCCGCTGGTGGAGGCGGTACGGGCGGGTGAGATCCCGGAGTCCCTCGTCGACCGGGCGGCGCGTCGAGTGCTGGTGCAGAAGTGCGAGTTGGGCCTGCTGGACGAGACCTGGTCCCCGGAGCCGGCCGGGCGGATCGACCTCGACTCGCCGGCGAACCGCACCGTGGCCCGCCAACTGGCCGAGGAGTCGGTGGTGTTGCTGGACAACCCGGACGGCGTGCTCCCGCTCCCGCCCGAGGCACGCATCGCGGTGGTCGGCCCGAGGGCTGCGGACGCGCTGGCGATGCTCGGCTGCTACTCCTTCCCGTCCCACGTGGGTACGCACCATCCCGAGGTGCCGATGGGCATCGAGATCCCCACGGTGCTGGAGTCGCTGCGGGCCGAACTCCCGGACGCCAAGGTGACGTTCGCCGAGGGGTGCGATGTCTCCGACCCGGACGCCTCGGGCTTCGAGGAGGCGGTGGCGCGGACGGCGGAGGCGGACGTGTGCGTGGCGGTCCTCGGCGACCGCGCGGGCCTGTTCGGACGCGGCACGTCGGGCGAGGGCTGCGATGTGGGTGACCTCCGACTACCCGGCGTACAGGCAGACTTGCTGGACGCACTGGTCTCCACGGGCGTCCCGGTCGTCCTGGTCCTGCTGACCGGCCGCCCCTACGCGCTGGGCCGCTGGCACGGCCAACTGGGCGCGGTGGTCCAGGCGTTCTTCCCTGGGGAGGAAGGCGGCCCGGCAGTGGCGGGAGTGCTGTCGGGCCGCATCAACCCGTCCGGCCGCCTCCCGGTGAGCGTCCCGCACGCGCCGGGCGGCCAGCCCTGGACATACCTGCAACCCCCACTGGGCCTCGCCGACGAGGTCAGCAGCCTCGACCCGACTCCCCTGTACCCCTTCGGCCACGGCCGCTCGTACACGAACTTCGCATGGGAGGCGGCCGAGTCGACCGCGGCTCCGGAGATCGACACGGACGGCTCCTACGACCTGACGGTCACCGTCCGCAACACGGGTGACCGCACCGGCACGGAGGTCGTCCAGCTGTACCTGCACGACCCGGTCGCCTCGGTGACCCGCCCGGACGTCCGCCTGATCGCTTACCAGCGCCTGGAGTTGGCCCCCGGCGAGGCGTCCCGCGTGACCTTCCACTTCCACGCGGACCTGTCGGCGTTCACGAACCGCTCGGGGCGCCGGGTGGTCGAACCGGGCGCGCTGGAGCTGAGGTTGGGGGTTTCCAGCGCGGACGTACGGCACACGACACGAGTGACGCTGACGGGACCGGAGCGGGTGCTGGGGGCGGACCGGCGGCTGCGGTGTGAGACGGAGGTGCGGAGGGAGGGGTGAGAACCGCCCCTAGTCGCCCACCGACTCGAACCGCCACCGATGCACCGCCCGGGTCACCAACTCTCCACCCGGCTCGGGCAGTTCAGGCAGCTCCGCGTCGTACTCCGCGTCCCACCACGTGATGACGAGAACCCGGTCCTGGGGTGCGCGCAGGAACTCCCGGCGCAGGGGCTCGGCCGGGAGGGTCTGGGCGCGCGCCCAGGCGAGCAGTTCAGCGCCCCGCCCCGGGACCGCCCGCGCCTCCCACATCAAGGCGACCGTGGTCACGAGTACAGGTTCTCCTTGCTGACCTCGTGCACGTGGTCGTGATGGTGATGCCCCGGCACGTGCGGGTCCGTCACCGGGAGGGAGGAGTCCGCCGAGAGGTCCCAGTCCGAGGGGGTGCGGTTGCGGGCGACCATCTCCGCGCCGAGCGCGGCGACCATCGCGCCGTTGTCCGTGCACAGCTTGGGGCGCGGGACGCGGAGGCGGATACCGGCGGCCTCGCAGCGCTCCGCCGCCAACGCCCGCAGCCGCGAGTTCGCGGCGACGCCGCCGCCGATCATCAGGTGGTCGACGCCCTCGTCCTTGCAGGCCCGTACGGCCTTGCGGGTCAGGACGTCGACGACGGCCTCCTGGAAGGACGCCGACACATCGCGCACCGGCACGTCCTCCCCCGCCGCCCGCTTCGCCTCGATCCAACGGGCCACCGACGTCTTCAGCCCGGAGAAGGAGAAGTCGTACGCCGGGTCGCGCGGCCCGGTCAGTCCGCGCGGGAACGTGATCGCCATGGGGTCGCCCTCCTTCGCGTACCGGTCGATGACCGGCCCGCCCGGGAAACCGAGGTTCAGCACGCGCGCGATCTTGTCGAAGGCCTCGCCCGCCGCGTCGTCGATCGTCGCGCCCAGCGGCCGTACGTCCGAGGTGATGTCCGAGGACAACAGCAGCGAGGAGTGACCACCGGACACCAGCAGCGCCATCGTCGGTTCGGGCAGCGGGCCGTGTTCCAGCTGGTCCACGCAGATGTGGGAGGCGAGGTGGTTCACGCCGTAGAGGGGCTTGCCGAGCGCGTAGGCGTACGCCTTGGCCGCCGAGACGCCGACCAGCAGGGCACCGGCGAGGCCGGGGCCGGCCGTGACCGCGATGCCGTCGAGGTCACGGGCGCTCACGCCCGCGTCCTTCAGCGCGCGCTGGATCGTCGGGACCATCGCCTCCAAGTGGGCGCGGGACGCCACCTCCGGTACGACCCCGCCGAAGCGGGCGTGCTCGTCGACGCTGGACGCGACCGCGTCCGCCAGCAGGGTGGTGCCGCGGACGATGCCGACGCCGGTCTCGTCGCAGGAGGTCTCGATGCCCAGGACGAGGGGCTCGTCGCGTGAGTCAGTCATGGATCTCGGTTCCTTGTACGGAAGTTGACCCCGCAGCGGAGCTGCTGTCGGGATCTGTGGTCAGGCGCATCACCAGGGCGTCGACGTTGCCCGGCTGGTAGTAGCCGCGCCGGAAACCGATCGGGGCGAAGCCGAAGCGCTCGTACAGCTTCTGCGCGCGGATGTTGTCGACGCGGCACTCGAGCATGACCTCGGCGCACTCGAACTCGCTTGCCGCGGTGAGGAGTTCGGTCAGCAGGGTGGAGCCGAGGCCGGTGCCCCAGTGGTCGCGGGCGACGGCGATGGTCTGGATGTCGGCCTGGTCGCCGGTGGTGGCGAGACCCGCGTATCCGATGACCCGGACACCGCTCCCGGTCTCCTCACCGTCCACCTCGGCGACCAGGTACCGCCGGGTCGCCTCCGCCCCCCGCGCGTGCGCCAGTTCGGACCAGAACATGCCCCGGGACCAGGCGTCCTCGGGGAAGAGGTCCTTCTCCAGTTCCAGCACGGGATCGATGTCCCACCAGCGCATCTCGCGCAGCCGAGGACTCAGGGATTCGGTCACTTGGGGGTGACCACCTTGTAGTTCTTGGGCACCTGGGCGTCGGGACGGCGCAGGTACAGCGGCCGGGGAGCGGGCAGTTCGACGCCCGCCGCGAGTCTCTCGACGGCCAGCGAGGCGAGCGCGGCGGCGGACACGTGCTCCGGCTCGTGCGCGGACGGGAAGGTGTCCGGGTAGAGCAGCGCACCGGCGCCGACGGCGGGCAGTCCTGCGACCTGCTCGGCGATGTCGGCGGGCCGGTCGACGGCGGGGTCGGTGACGCGGGTCCGGGAGTCGGCGTAGCGCGCCCAGTAGACCTCCTTGCGCCGCGCGTCCGTGGCGACGACGAAGGGGCCGTCGAGGTCGGTGGCGTGGGCGAGGCCGTCCAGCGTGCACACACCGTGCACGGGCACGCCGAGCGCGAGCCCGAAGGTGTCGGCGGTCATCAGCCCGACGCGCAGCCCGGTGTAGGGGCCGGGGCCGATGCCCACGACGATTCCCGTGACGGCGTCGATCTTGAGCCCCGCGTCGGCGAGAACGCGGTCGACGGCCGGGAGCAGCAGCTCACCGTGGCGGCGCGCGTCCACCTGACTCGACGAGGCGATGACGGCCTCGCCGTCGTGCAGGGCGACGGTGACGGCGGGGGTGGCGGTATCCAGAGCGAGCAAGAGCACGCAAACAGCCTACGGCTCCGGCGCCGCGAGCACGGCCGCCCCGGTCGCCCCGGCCCCGACTGCTACGGTCACCTAGGGTCACCGGACTTACGGGACGTACGGGACCGTACGGGACACCGTCACAGGACGTAGACGTATGAGACGCGGAGGTGGGCGCTGATGGCCGGCAGCAGCTCGGGAATCGTGGCCGGGCTCACCGTGGCGGCCGTCGCCACGGTCGGTTTCCTCGCCTATCAGGCGTCGGCGAGCGTCCCGGCCGGGCTGGGGGACACGGCCCGCGCGAGCGTCTCGCCCGCGGCGGTCGCCGCCTCGAAGGCACCGCGCGACAGGAAGAACCCCGCCGCGCTGCCCGCCGGGTCCGGCAAGGGCGAGCGGGTCGTGTACTCGGTGGACGACGACCGGGTGTGGCTGGTCGCCGAGAACAACAAGGTCAACCGCACGTTCAAGGTCACCCCCGGCACGGTGGACCCGCCCACGGGCACCTATCCGGTCACCTCCCGCTCGAACGCGATCACCGGCACCGACGGCACCCCCATCCAGCACGTCGTCCGCTTCACCAACGCGGACAACGTCGCCATCGGCTTCAGCGCGGCGGTCAGCGGCGCGACGGAGGAACCCGATCCCACGACGAAGTCGGGCGGCATCCGTGAGTCGATCGCCGACGGCGCGGCAATGTGGGAGTTCGCGACGATCGGCCAGAGCATCGTCGTAATCCGCTAGGGGGATCGCGCCCCAAAGGGGCGCGGGGCTGTATCGATATGTGGCTGCGCCGCGGGGCGCGACCAGCCACGACGCACCCGCAGCCAAACGACTACGCGGCTTTACCCTGCTCAACCGGCAGAGCCTCCGGCGCCCGAGGTGGCGTAGAAACGGCCTTGGCCGCATCCCCCGCCGCCAACAGCTCACGCATGGACACCCCGCCGAACGCATACGCATACGGCCGCGCCTGCTCGCACTGCTTCTCTGAAGCCGACATGGACGCCTCCTGGGAGCCGGGGGCAGACGTAGTTAGGTAGACCTAACTACGAACTGGATACCATGTGACCACGCGCGAGTCCCCGAACGCAACATCTTGCCGACACCTTGTCGGAACCCACACCGGTCAGCCCCCGAGCACACCCAGTTCGACAGCGGCCCACCGCGCACCGAGCCCGGTGACGGTCACCTGCCGTACCTCGTCGGTCGTATCGCCCACGGCCCGGTGGATCACGAGCGAGAGCCGGTCGTCCGTCAACTCCTCGACCTTGCCCTCACCCCACTCCACGACGATCACGGACTCGGGCAGCGAGACGTCGAGATCGAGGTCCTCCATGTCGTCGAGCCCGCCGGCGAGGCGATACGCGTCGACGTGGACAAGCGGCGGCCCCTCACCCAGCGGGGGATGCACGCGCGCGATGACGAAGGTCGGCGAGGTGACCGCCCCGCGGACCCCGAGCCCCTCCCCCAGTCCCCGGGTCAGTGTCGTCTTGCCGGCGCCCAGCTCACCCGTGAGCATCACGAGGTCGCCCGCGCGCAGCAGCTTGGCGAGGCGGCGTCCCAACTCCCGCATCTGCTCGGGGGAGTTGACGGTGATCGCTACGGAGAGGGGCTCAGCCGCGTTGTGCGGTGCTGCTGGTGCTTCCATAGCCACTTACGGTAGCCCCTGCCGGCACGGCGCCCGCGCGGGTGAGCAGGTCGGCGAGGCGGTCGGTGACGACTTCCGGGTGCTCCAGCATGACCAGGTGCCCGGCGTCCGGCACGAGCACCAGCTCGGCGTCCGGCAGCAGGTCGGCGATGGCCTCGCTGTGCTCACTGGGCGTGACGAGATCGCCGATCCCGGCCAGCACGAGCACCGGCATGTCCTTGAAGTGGGTCAGGGCGGCGGTCTTGTCGTGGTCGGTGAACGCCGGATAGAACTCGGCGACGACATCGATGGGCGTGCCCTCGATCATCCGCTCGGCGAACCGCGCGACCGCCGGGTCGACGTCCCGCGAGGCGAACGAGTACCGCTTGATGATCCCGGCGAACAGATCGGCGGTGGCCCGCCGCCCCCGCTCCACCAGCGCGGCCTGCTGCCCGAGCGCCTTCAGCACACCCGGCAGCACCCGCCGCACGGCGTTGACCCCGGCGACGGGCAGCCCGAAGTTGACCTCGCCGAGCCGCCCGGAGGACGTACCGACGAAGGCGGTGGCGACGACCCGGTCGCGGATCAGGTCCGGGTACTGGTCGGCGAGGGCCATCACCGTCATGCCGCCCATGGAGTGGCCGACGAGCACGACCGGCCCCTCGGGCACGGCCGCGTCGATCACGGCCTTCAGGTCGCGCCCCAACTGGTCGATGGTGAGCGGCATGTCGTCTTCGAGCTGCGCCACCCCGCGCGCGGAACGCCCATGGCTGCGCTGGTCCCAGTGCACGGTCCGCACGACCCCGCGCAGGGCGGCCCGCTGGAAGTGCCAGGAGTCCTGGTTCAGGCAGTACCCGTGACTGAAGACGACGGTGACGGGGGCCGGCGCCTTCCGCCCGAAGAGCCGCCGCCGCTTGGGCGTGACGGCGACAGTCGGCTCGATGTCGTCGACCTCGTAGTACAGGTCGGTACCGTCGTCGGCCTGTGCCGTACCGGGCGTGCCGCGCAACGAGCCGTACGGCCCGGTGGAGTCGAGCGCCAGCCGGGCCCGCTCGCGCATCCCACGCCCGACGGTCATCCGCTCTATGGCGACACCGGCCGCGGCACCGGCGGCGATCACACCTATCGCGGCACCGGCGATACCGGTGGCCTTGCGCCAGTTCCCGCCCGCCCCCGCGGCGGCGGAGGCGACCGCGGCGACCGCCTCCGCACTGCTCTCGCTCACGTGCCGCTCCTCTTCACGTCAAGACCCTGCGCTACGTCGTCTCCCTCATACCCGGGAATGATCTCCGGAACGACCTCGGAGACGACCTCGGGGTCGACCCCGGGACCGCCCTCACCGACGCCCTCGCCGACGACCTCATTGACGTAGACGCGGGGAACGCGTGTTCCGATGCGGGTCACGATCTCGTAGGCGATGGTCCCGGCGGCCTGCGCCCAGTCCTCGGCGGTGGGCTCGCCTCGGTCACCGGCCCCGAACAGGATCGCCTCCGCGCCGACCTCCGGCTCGTCCCCACCCAGGTCCACGACGAACTGGTCCATGGCGACCCGCCCGGCGACCGTCCGCCACTTCCCGCCGATGAGCACGGGACCGGTACCGGAGGCGTGCCGCGGAATGCCGTCCGCGTAACCGACGGGGATGAGGCCGAGGGTGGTCGCACCCGGGGTGACGTAGTGATGTCCGTAACTGACCCCGTGCCCACCGGGCACCTGCTTCACGAGCGCGACGGACGCCTTCAGGGACATCACGGCCCGCAGCCCGAAGTCGTCCGGGGACCCCACCTCAGGGCTGGGCGAGATGCCGTAGACGGCGATGCCGGTCCGGACGAGGTCGAAGTGTGAATCCGAACGGGTGAGCGTGGCAGGCGAGTTGGCGATGTGCCGTACTTCGGCGCGCACCCCACGCTCTTCGGCGTACGACACCATCTCGCGGAAGAGGGCGAGTTGGGCGTCGATGGAGGGATGCCCGGGTTCGTCGGCGCAGGCGAGGTGGGACCAGAGCCCGGTGATACGGAGCAGTCCGTCGCCCTCGGCGCGCAGGGCGGCGGCGATCAGCTCGGCCCAGTCGTCGCCTGGCTGACACCCGTTGCGCCCGAGCCCGGTGTCGGCCTTGAGCTGCACGCGCGCGGGAAGCCCGACGGCACGGGCGGCCGCGGTGACCTCCTCCAGGGCCCACATCCCGCTCACCGACACGTCCAGATCGGCCTCGATGGCCTCCCGCCAGGGCCCGCCCGGCGTCCACAGCCAGCACATGATCCGCACGCCGTCGGGCAACCCGGCACGGGCCCGCAGGTCGAGCGCCTCTTCGGGCGTAGCGGTACCAAGCCACGTGGCCCCCGCCTCGACGGCCGCACGTGCGCAGGGCACGGCCCCATGGCCGTACGCGTCGGACTTCACGACGGCCATGAGGGCCGCGCCCGGCGCGAGGGCGCGCAGGGTCCGCACATTGGCCCGCAGGGCGCCCAGGTCGATCTCGGCACGGGCGCGCAGCGGTGCGGTGGGCTGGGTAGTTGTCTCATTCATGGCACCCCCAGTGTCTCAGAGAGGACCGACACCCCCTCTGAGCCCTCCTAGTTCCCGGGCCGGTGCCCCCACACGTACACACGGTCGCCCTTCTTGAGGACACCCCAGAGCTTGCGGGCGTCGGCCAGCCGGAGGTTGACGCAGCCCCAGGAGCCGACGGTGGTGTAGATGCTGCCGTAGACGGCGTGGAAGGCGATGCCCCCGTCGAAGAACTGGGCATACGGCATAGGGCTGTTGTAGAGCGTCGACCAGTGGTTCTTGTGCTTCCAGTAGATCTTGTGCCAGCCACCCCGGGTCACATGCCCGGTGCGCCCGCTGCGCATGGGCACCGGCCCGAAGACGACCTTCTTCCCCTTCTGCACCCAGGTGAGCTGCCGGTCGAGATCGACACAGGCGACGCGGTACTTGCTCACGGGACATTTCCGGGCGGCGTTCGGATTCTTCTTGGCACCGATCAGCTGCATACGAGCCCAGGTGACAGGCCCGGCGAACCCGATGGCGGGCTTGATCCCCTGCTTCTTCTGAAAGGCACGAATGGCCGCGCAGTCGCCGCCCGACTGCTTCCCGTCCACCTTGAGCTTCAGCCACCGTTCGACGCCCCGCTGATACGGCCCGGTCTGCTTGCTACAGGTCACCTTGGCGACGGCATCGGCGATCGGCACGTACTCGACGAGCGCGTAGGTCCCCACGGCAGCGTCCCGAGGCTCGACCCTGTCTTCGTCCGCGGTAGGCGTGTACACCTCCGGCGCGAGCGCCTGATCGGGCGTGTCGATCTGCCACGGCTGATACGGCCCCGGCGGCACCCCCGGCACCAACTCGCTCTCCCCGGGCCCCGCCGCCGGCGGCACCGGCCCGTCGGCCCAGGCACTACCGGCCCCGACGGGGAGGGCGATCACCGCGGTGAGCAGCACCGCGATACTTCTGTGCGCGATTCGTGTACTGATCATGCGATCAGAGAAACGTGGAGGTACGGGGAGGCCGGGGCGGCGCGCGGTGGGGGTCACCCTTATTGACGAGTGCAGTCGACGAACAGGGCCTTTCGGCGCAGGTCGGCATCGTTCAGCCCGTCCGGCGTTTGAGGACGAGGCCGTTCAGGCCGATCGGGGGCTAGGCGCAGGCCGCCACCCTCCAGCCCGTCCGGCGTTTGAGGACGAGGTCGTCCAGGCCGATCGGGGGGCTAGGGGGCGCAGCCCTCAGGCAGGGCGGAAGGGGCGGCAGCCCCTGGGGATGGGACGGGTAGGGGCGGCGGGGGCGAAAGAGACTCAGCCCCGCACATCCCGCCAGGCAACCCGAACCGCCTCGGCCACATCATGCGCCCCCACCGGCGCCCCATCCGCGGCCAGCCTCCCCGCCAGTCCATGCAGATACGCCCCCACACTCCCCGCGTCGAACGCCGACAACCCCGCCGCCAACAACGACCCGGCCAGCCCCGACAACACGTCCCCGCTCCCCGCCGTAGCCAGCCACCCCGTCCCCGTCGAATTGACCCGCACAGCCCCACCCCCCGAATCAGCAACAAGCGTGGTCGACCCCTTGAGCAACACGGTCGCCCCGTACCGCCCGGCCAACTCCCGCACGGACTCCAACCGAGCCCCTTCAACCTCCCCCCGAGGAACGCCGAGCAACGCGGCCGCCTCCCCCGCATGCGGAGTCATCAACGTCGGCGCCCGACGCCCCCGCACAGCTTCGGGATCGACCAGCCGCAACCCGTCCGCGTCGATGAGCACAGGCACATCAGCGGTAACGACATCCGCCACAGCAGAGGCATCGTCACCCGCCCCCGGCCCGACGACCCAGGCCTGCACCCGCCCGGCCTTGAGCGGCCCGCCCTCGGACACCAGCACCTCGGGAAACCGGGCGATCACGGCATCGGAGGCAGGCCCGACGTACCGCACGGCCCCCGCCCCACCCCGCAAGGCCCCGGCGACAGCAAGCACGGCAGCCCCCGGATACCGCCCCGACCCGGCGGCGATCCCCACAACCCCCCGCCGATACTTGTCACTTTCAGCCCCCGGCACCGGCAACAACGCCGCCACATCCGCATGCTGCAAGGCCTCCAACGCGGCCTCGTCAGGCAGCTCACCCCCCAGCCCGATGTCAACGAGCCGCACGGCCCCGGCGTACTCCCGCGCAGGATCGATCAACAACCCGGGCTTGTGCGCCCCGAAGGTGACGGTGACATCGGCCCGCACGGTGGCCCCCCGCACCTCACCACTGTCCGCATCGACCCCGCTGGGCAGATCGACGGCGACGACGACCCCCCGGGAGTCCGAGGCGAGCCCGGCCAGCCGAGCGGCATCGGGCCGCAACCCACCCCGCCCCCCGATCCCGACGATCCCGTCCAGAACAAGATCGGCGCGAAGGAGGACCTCTTCGGCAGCACCGGGTGCGACGGTCCGCCCACCCGCCCGCACCAACGCGGCAAGCCCCCCGGCATGAGCCCGCTCCGGCGCGAGCAGCACGGCCACGACCCCGGCTCCCCGCCGAGCAAGCCGCGCCCCCGCGTACAGGGCATCGCCCCCGTTGTCCCCGCTCCCCACCAGCAGCACGACCCGGCTGCCGTACACCCGCCCCACCAACTGGGCGCAGGTGACGGCGAGTCCGGCCGCGGCCCGCTGCATGAGCGCACCCTCCGGAAGCCGCGCCATCAGCCGCTGCTCGGCACCCCTTACGGTCTCCACGCTGTACGCAGTACGCATACGTTCGAGTCTCCCCCGGAAGCACCCACACCCGCACCCGGGCACTCAACCTCAGCCCTCCCCGACCCCCAACCCGCGGCCGCCAACGGCGATCCCGCCCCACAGGGGCCACCCGCACCCGACAACGAAACCCGCACGGGCGGTGCGGGTGGGAAACAAAGAAGGCCGAAGGCGAAGCCAAGGCCGTGCAGCCCCCACCCCGCCCCACCCCCGTCACCCCTCCGCAATAACCACCGCAGAAGCCACCCCCGCGTCATGGCTCAACGAAACATGCCAGGACTGCACCCCCAACTCGGCCGCCCGAGCCGCGACCGTCCCGGTAACCCGCAACCGAGGCCGCCCACTGTCCTCGACGTACACCTCGGCGTCCGTCCAGTGCAGCCCCGCCGGCGCACCGAGCGCCTTCGCCACCGCCTCCTTCGCCGCGAACCGCGCCGCGAGGGAGGCCGCCCCCCGCCGCTCCCCACTCGGCAACAACAACTCGCTGTCCAGGAACAGCCGCCGAGCCATCCCCGGCGTACGCGTCAGCGACGCCGCGAACCGGTCGATCTCGGCCACATCGATACCAACCCCGATGATGCTCATGCCGAGCACCCTACGACCGCGTCCACCCCCGTCCCGCCTGTCACAGACGGCTGCTAGCCTGCGGCAACTCACGTGATACGCACGACACCACACGTATGACACCACTCACGTTCGCGCGCCCTGGGGGGCCAGTAGGCGCGCCGTGGGTTCAGGATTCGCCAGGGGGGCGGAGCATGACCACCACCGGCACGACGACCGACGACGACGAGAGACCCGTAGCCCTGTCGGAACCGGTCGACGACCCGTTCACCACGCTGCCGGACCTCACCCCGCTGCGGGACGCGGCCCGGGCAGGCGACTGGCCGGCAACACAGGCCTTCTTCACAGCCCTCACCTCGACCAAGAGCCCGGTCGAGAACCCGGTCGAGAAGCCGGTCGAGAACTGCGCGGAGAAGACATCCTTCGCCTCGGCCCAACTCGCAACCCTGGACGGCGTCGAGACCTACCTGGAGCGGGCGGCGGCCGAACACCCCGCGGACCCCCTCCCCCGCACCCTGCTCGCGGAGCGATACATCCGCATCGGCTGGGCCATCCGCAGCCGCCACCGCGCACAGCACGTCTCACGGGACCAGTTCGACCAGTTCCACGACTGGCTGCGGCGGGCCGAGCGGCTGCTGATCGACGTGTGCGCCGAGCAGCCCGACCACCCCGCCGCCTGGACCGCCCGCTTGCTCACCGCCCGCGGCCTGGAACTCGGACAGACCGAGGCCCGCCGCCGCTACGACCGCCTCTCCGCCCACCACCCCCACCACTTCCCCGCGCAGTCCCAGCTGCTCCAGCAGGTGTGCCCCAAGTGGAGCGGTTCCTGGGAGGCTACGCACGCCTTCGCCCAGGAGTGCGTGGCCGCAGCCCCCGCCGGTGCGCACGCCGGGGCGGTCGTCGCCGAGGCGCACATCGAGCACTGGGCGGACCTGGACGGTGTGGAGCAGCGCACCTACATGCGGAGTGTCTCCGTCCGCGACGAACTGCGGGCCGCCGCCCGGGCGTCCGTGCTGCACCCGGATCACGCCCCCGGCTGGAGCTGGATCGCGGCGGACAGCGCGTTCGCCATGGCCTTCTCGATCGGCGGCCATGTCGAGGACGCGGCCGCGCACTTCGTCTCCCTCGAAGACCGGGTGACCTCGTACCAGTGGCAGTACCTGCCCGGCTGGAAGGCCGCGTTCGTGAAGTACCGCAAGTCCGCGCTCGCGACGCTCTAGGGGGAGCCGACGATGAAGACCACCGAGTTCACGCCGGAGGCCCTCTCCGGCCTGATCGGCTGCACGACCACCCAGGGCATTCCCACGCTCTACGCCCCGCGACGGGGCGACCAGGTCACGGCCGGCCTCTTCTTCCGGGTGGGCCGCGCCGACGAGACGCTGGCGACGGCCGGGCTCACCCATCTCGTCGAGCATCTGGCCCTGCACCGGCTTCAGTTGACCGATCTGCACTACAACGGCGCGACGGCGAACACGTACACCCTCTTCCACGCGACCGGCGACGAGGACGAGGTCGTGGCGCACCTCAACAGTGTCTGCGCGGCCCTGCGCGACCTGCCGCTGGCCCGGCTGGACACCGAACGGGAGATCCTGCGCACGGAGGCCGCGGGCGGCAAGAGCGGCTCCAACTCCCAGCTGCCGCTGTGGCGTTACGGCGCTCAGGGCTACGGGCTGTCCAGCTACAGCGAGTTGGGCACCTGGAGCGTGACGCCGGACCAGGTCGGCGACTGGGCGCGGACCCGTTTCACCCGTGAGAACGCCATCCTGTGGATCACGAGCGAGTCCGTCCCGGACGGCCTGGACCTCACCCTGCCGACCGGCACCCACCTCCCGGCCCCGGCGGCCGCGAACGCCCTCCCGACGACCCCCGCGTACATCTGCGGCGAGGACGGCCACGTGGTCCTGACCTCGGTCGTACGACGGTCGACGGCGGCCTCGGTCTTCGCGGACGTACTGGGCCGGGCGCTCTTCCAGGACCTGCGCCAGGAGGGCGGCTTCTCCTACTCGGCGGAGGCCGACTACACCCCGCGCGACGCCGACTTCGCCACCATCACCGCGTACGCCGACGCGCTGCCGCAGAAGCAGGACGCGGTGGTCGGCGGCTTCGTCGACACCCTCGCCCGCCTCCGCAACGGCACCATCGCGCCGTCCGAACTGGACTCCGTCCGCGGCAAGAAGCTCAAGGTGTACGACATCCCGGACTTCGCCGCCGCCTCCCTCCCCGGATACGCCCTGGACCTCCTCCTCGGCCACCGCGTCATCTCCCCCGCCGAGCACCGGGCCGAGTTGGCGGCCGTCACGGTCGCGGACCTGCGCGAGGTGGCCCGCGAGGCGTGGGCGTCCACCCTGCTCCAGGTCCCGGGCAACCGGGGCGTCGAGTGGGCGGGCCTGACCCCGGCCCCGCAGTACTCCGGGACCGCGGGGGTCACCGGAAGCCACCACCGGTCCCTGGAGAGCGAGGACGTCACGCTCGTCATCGGCGACGAGGGCGTGAGCGTCACGACCCCGCGCGGCGCGGTGACCGTCCCCTACGACACCTGCGCGGCGATGACCACCCGTCCCGACGGAGCCCGCGGACTCACGGGCCCCGACGGCTTCATGGTCACCGTGGAACCGACGTTGTACGCCGACGTGACACCGGACCGGATCGCGCGGATCGACGCGGCGGTACCGGAGACGGCGGTGGTACGGCTGCCGGCCCGCGCTCCGGAACACATCCCGCGGCCGCGGGAGAGGGCACCGCAGCCCCGACTGTCCCAGCACTCCGGCCTGGTGAAGCGGCTCCGGACCATCGGCGGCTGGCTGCTCGCCGTGGTCGCGGCCGCGTGGGTCCTGCTCGGCGGATTCACGATCGTCCGCCAGATCATCGGGCCCGACGGGGACTTGGGCGGCGCGTTCGCCGTCGCCCTCATCGAGGTCCCTCCGGTCATGCTCCTCCGGAGGCTGTACCTGGTGCATCGCATGCGCCGACGGTGACGGTGACGACCGAGCCCCGACCCGGTCGGGCCACATCCGTCCTGATCCATCGCGATCCGTACCGATCCGCCTGATCCAGCCGGTTCAGGCCGCGTCGAGGGCTTCGGTGATCTTGCGGGTCATCTCCGCCATGACGGGGCCGGGCTCGCCCTTCTTGGGCCGGACGGCCGCTTCGAGGGCGACGAGGACGGTGCCGCGGAAGTTGTCGGCCTCGGCCGGGTCCTGCTTCTTGAGCAGGCTCACGGCGGTGGTGAGGGCCGGCAGCACATGGTCGGCGATCTCGGCCACGGACTTGCCGTTCAGGTTCGGGATCTTGGAGTTCTCGGCGAGCACGTACCCGACCGGACCGGTCGCCGAGGCCAGCGCGAGGCTGCCCTGGGTGGCGATCCGGTGCGGCGAACCGGTGGTGGCACCGGCGGCGGCCATGAGGGTGATGGCGCCGTACGCGGCGGTACGGAGGGTGAGCTTGTCCTGGTCGGTGAGGTTGATGCCCATGGTGATGTGCTCCTGTGTTCGTCTGTTCCGCATCGGATTCCTTCTGACCCAGAGCCTGCGCCCACCCGGTTTCACGACGCCCTCAGCGCGCTTTCAGCGGACCGCAACCAGCCTGAAGCCCATGCACCAGGCCCGAAGGCGCGACCGGCGTCCCGGGCATCGCACGGGAGCGGGAACGGCTCAACTCCAGGCCCCGGCCTCGGCGGTCGAGGTCGCGGGAGCCGACGTGGTGATCGTCGGCTGTTTCTCCGGCAGGCAGAAGGACTTCACCAAGCTGATGGACGCGGCGGCACGGGAGTCGGGGGCGTGCGGTGCGCGGGTCGTGGGCCGGATCGTGCAGCGGCGCGGGGTCTCGGCCGGCGGCGCCAAGAAGATGGCGTTGCCCTACTCCTCGCGAACTCTGCTGACCTACGGCAAGGTTCGCGAGGCGGCGATGCTCTGCGAGCGGACGAACGCCGGCGCGGCGGTCTTCGTGGGCTGCCTGACGCAACGTCAACGCCGCGTACTGACAGGGATGTTGGGCTGCCCGGCCGTAGGCCTTGCCGATGCCCTGGCATCCGCGACCCGAAGACCCCGGCCAGGGCCACCCTCACGTTCCCGACCGGAGCCTTCGCCCCCTTCACAGGAGCCCTGAGAAGAGCGAGCCCTACTCCACCGTCACCGACTTCGCCAGATTCCGAGGCTGGTCCACCTCGTTCCCCCGAGCCGTGGCCAGCTCACAGGCGAACACCTGCAACGGCACCGTCGCGACCAGCGGTTGCAGCAACGTCGGTGTCGCCGGGATCCGGATCAGGTGATCGGCGTACGGGACGACCGTCTCGTCGCCCTCCTCCGCGATCACGATGGTCATCGCACCGCGCGCCCGGATCTCCTGGATGTTGGACACGATCTTGTCGTGCAGAACCGACCGCCCGCGGGACGACGGAACCACGACGACCACCGGCATGCCCTCCTCGATCAGGGCGATGGGCCCGTGCTTCAACTCCCCCGCCGCGAAGCCCTCGGCGTGCATGTACGCCAACTCCTTGAGCTTCAGGGCGCCTTCGAGAGCAACGGGATAACCGACGTGCCGGCCCAGGAACAGCACGGTGTTCTTCGACGCCACCGACCGCGCCAACTCCCGTACGGGCTCCATGGTTTCCAGCACCCGCTCGACCTCACCGGAGATCTGCGACAGGTCCCGGATGACGGCCTGGATCTCGTCGCCCCACTTGGTGCCGCGGACCTGGCCGAGATACAGCGCCACCAGGTAGCACGCCACCAGCTGCGTCAGGAACGCCTTCGTCGACGCCACGGCGACCTCGGGCCCGGCATGCGTGTACAGCACCGCGTCCGACTCACGGGGGATCGTCGACCCGTTGGTGTTGCAGATGGCCAGGACCTTCGAGCCCTGTTCCCTCGCGTGCCGTAGCGCCATCAGCGTGTCCATCGTCTCGCCGGACTGGGAGATGGCGATGACCAGAGACCGCGCGCCCAGGATCGGATCCCGGTACCGGAACTCGCTGGCCAGTTCCACCTCGCAGGGAATCCGCGTCCAGTGCTCGATGGCGTACTTGGCGATCAGCCCGGCGTGGAAGGCCGTACCGCACGCGACGATGACGACCTTGTCGATCTCCCTCAACTCATGGACGGGGATGCGGACTTCGTCCAGAGACAGCAGGCCGGACGCGTCGATGCGGCCCAGCAGCGTGTCGGCGACCGCCTTCGGCTGCTCGGCGATCTCCTTGAGCATGAAGTAGTCGTAGCCGCCCTTCTCCGCGGCGGAGGCGTCCCAGTCGACGTGGTACGAACGGACCTCGGCCGGCGACCCGTCGAACCCGGTGACGGTCACCGCGTCCCGCCGCAGCTCGACGACCTGGTCCTGCCCCAGCTCGATCGCGGAGCGCGTGTGGGCGATGAACGCGGCGACGTCGGAGGCGAGGAAGGCCTCGCCCTCGCCGACCCCGACGACGAGCGGCGAGTTGCGACGGGCGCCGACGACCGCGTCCGGCTCGTCCGCGTGCACGGCGACCAGCGTGAACGCGCCCTCCAGGCGCCGGCACACCTGCCGCATCGCCTCCGCCAGGTCCGCGCACCCCGAGAACTCCTCGGCGAGCAGATGCGCGACCACCTCGGTGTCCGTGTCGGAGGCGAGATCGTGCCCGCGCTCCGCCAACTCGGCCCGCAGACAGGCGAAGTTCTCGATGATGCCGTTGTGGACGACCGCCACGCGCCCCGCGTTGTCGAGATGCGGGTGGGCGTTCGCGTCCGTCGGCCCGCCGTGCGTGGCCCAGCGCGTGTGTCCGATGCCCGTCGACCCCGCCGGCAGCGGGTGGTCGACCAGTTCCTTCTCCAGATTGACGAGTTTCCCCGCCTTCTTGGCCGCCGCCAGCCCGCCGTCCGCGAGCACGGCGACCCCCGACGAGTCGTAACCCCGGTACTCCAGCCGCTTCAGCCCGGCCATCACCACATCGAGCGCCGACTGCGACCCCACGTATCCCACGATTCCGCACATGCGCGGCAGCCTAGGCGCCGGACCCCGTCCGAACACGGCACTTCGTGCCCGATTTCGGAAATTACGGCCATGCTCGACGACCGTGACCGCGGACGGACGGAACCCATACCCTTCCCTGAGCGAACAGCCACGGCGGCCGACAGAAACTGATGCGGAAACAGACGCAGAGACAGGGCACCCCCGCATGACAAGACGGCGCGAGCGGTACGCCGAGCTGTACGAGGACGACTTCGGGCTCAGCGCGCTCACCGGGATGCTGGCGTCGGCCACCGCACCCGACGTCGTACGGGCACTGGAGTGCGCCGCGGAGGTGGCCGCCGGCTCCGAGGGCGAAGGCGCCGTGGAACTCGGTGTGGACATCCGCTGTCTGCTGGACTCCGGTCTGCCGGACGGGACACTCCGCGCGGCCTGGCTGGCGGCCACGCACGAGCGCTTCGACCCGGCGGACTTCGGGATGGACCTCCGGACCTGGCTGACCCGGCTCGCGGACCTGTACCCGACCCGGCCCCTGAAGAGGCGTCGGGTGTACTGGCCCGAGCGGCCCCCTCCCGAACTCGCGGAAGACGAACTGCGCGAAGCCGTCATCGCGGAGATACGAGTCTCCGCCTCCCTGCCCACGACGGTTGCCGAGGCCCTGGAGGCCTTGGAGGACATCACCAGGGAAACCGACGGGGAGCTCGGGTTCCGCCTCCTTCTCCGCATCCTGAAGACGTGGACCGTACCGGTCGGCAAGGAGCAGTACGACCGCCTCATGGAGCTCGACACGAAACTCCGCTGTTCAGGACCACTGGTCTACGACGGCCTCGACATCCAGTGGCTGCCCCTCGACCCAGCCCGCCGCGACCGCTCGGGAGACTTCGGCGTCTCGGCACTGGCGGAGCGCTTCTCCGGCTACTGGGAGCCCCCGGTACGGGAGGGTCTGGCGCGCGGCGCGGCGGCCGACGACTCCGCGGAGACCCCGGGCACAGCGGCGGCGATGCTGTTCGAGGACGCCTTCCGCCTCCTGGACTCCCCGCTGAGCGCGGACACCCTCACCACCCTCTGGCTGGCCGTGTCGGACCGGGGCCTCGACATCGACCAGCTCGGCATGGACGGGCGGGACTTCCTCAGGCTGGTCGCGGACGTGAGCGAGGACCGGCTGAGGGATGTCGCCCCCTCCTACACACCCGCCGTAGGACCGGTCCGGACCGCGCTCACCCAGCCGGTGCTGGAGGCGATCGGCGAGGTGACCCCGGAGCTGGCGACCCGGACCGTCAGCGCCCACCGGCTGGGCATCCCGGGCGCGGCCGCGGTCGAGGCCCTGAGGGAGGTCGTCACCCACGCCGACCCCAGCCTCGGTTACCGGCTGTTCCTCCGGCTGCTCAACGTGCTGTCCGTACCGCTCACCGTGGCCCAGTACGCCGGTTACCGGACCCTTGGCGAGCAGTTCGGCTACGGCGCGGACCATGTACCGGACGCCATCGAGCACCTTGTCCTTGAGAGCTGACCCGGAGATCCCATGACCGACAACCCCAGGTTCGACCTGCCCCCGAAAGCCCCGCCGGAGATCGTCGACGCACGCCAGGCGCTGGCCGAGCGGGTGTGTCGGGAACTGCGACTCGTCGGTTTTCCCGTGGAGCGGGGTGACCTCACCGGCGGTCCGCACTACCTGCCCGGCGTGGACGTGCACGTCACTCCCTTCGTCGACGGCGGGGTGTACGCGGACTGGCACACGGACGCGGAGCTGAGCGGCCCCGCGCTCGACCTCTTCGCGAAAGGCATCGACTACGCGAACCCTCCCCCGGCCGTCCGCCACTTCAACACGGTGCTCAAGCAGATGCGGGCGGCCCTCACGGTCATCCTCGCCTCGGCCGGATTCGAGGTCGAGGAACCGGACGGACACGGGCACGGAAGCATGGTCCTGGTGACGGGATTCAGGCCCGGATCCGCCCGGCCCGACTCGGGAAACGCGACGGAGTGAGCTGACGACGTGAGCTACAGCCTGTACGTGTGCCGGTTCGCCGGCGGTGAACCCGCCCCGATGGACGAGACCGCGATACGCGACGTACTCGACCCCGTCACCCTGGATGGCACGGCGGCCGCCGGTTCCCCGCGGTTCCGGGAACTCGAAGCCGGGGACGGCGGCACGGCGGACGTCCACGGTGACGCCCTCGGGCTCACGTTCCACCGTTTCTCTCCCGGGCTCGTCCTCGACCTCGTCGCCGAACTCGCCCGCCGGACCGGCGCGGTGGTCATCCCGGCCGACGGTCCCGCGATCGTGCCGGACGAGGCCCACCGCGAGCACCTCCCGGAAGGCTTCCGGGCGGAAGCGATCGTGATCCCGCCGCCGGCCCTGACCGGCCAGGCGATCTCCCTGGCCATCGCTCCGCAGCCGGAACCACGCCGGCGCCCCGTCCTTCCCCGCTTCCCGTACCACCCGAACCCGGTGGCCACCGGTTCCGTGACCGCCTCCGACGAGCCCTGCGTGTGCTGCGGGCAGGAACGCGGCTGGGTGTACACCGGTCCCGTCTACGCGGCCGACGCCCCGGACACCGGTATCTGCCCGTACTGCATCGCCTTCGGAACCGCCGCCGCACGCTACGACGCCTGCTTCACCGACACCGTCGAGGGCGACGTGTCCCAGGACGCCGTCAGGGAAATCCTCGAACGCACACCGGGGTTCGCCGCCTGGCAGTCCCCGAACTGGCTGACGCACTGCGGCGACGGCGCCGCCTTCCTCGGCCCCGCCGGGACCAAGGAGCTCACGGCGTATCCCGACGCCGTCGAGCACCTCCGCCGGCGGTGTGCCGCGTGGACCTGGCCGCCCGGCCAGGCCGAGGACTTCCTCGGCTCGCTCGACAAGGACGGCGGGCCGACCGCCTACCTCTTCCGCTGCCGGGTCTGCGAGGCCCACCTCGCCTACGCGGACTTCAGCTGAAGAGGCCGCTCACGGCACAACGTGACCGACCCCACCCACCACCCCGTTCAAACTCCGTTAACAATGGACTGTGATCTCTCCGGTCTCCCCGATGCCCCGGAGCGCCCACCGGCACAAGCCGGAGGCGACTCCCTACGTCGACCTCACCCGAGCCGAGTGGAGCGCGCTGCGCGACAAGACGCCGCTGCCGCTCACCGCCGAGGAGGTCGAGAAGCTGCGCGGCCTCGGTGATGTCATCGACCTCGACGAGGTGCGTGACATCTACCTCCCGCTGTCCAGACTCCTCAATCTCTACGTCGGCGCCACGGACGCCCTCAGAGGCGCCCTGAACACCTTCCTGGGCGAACAGGGCTCCCAGTCCGGCACCCCGTTCGTCATAGGCGTCGCGGGGTCGGTGGCCGTAGGAAAGTCGACCGTCGCGCGCCTCCTCCAGGCGCTCCTCTCCCGCTGGCCCGAGCATCCACGCGTCGAGCTGGTCACCACCGACGGGTTCCTGCTGCCCACGCGGGAGCTGGAGGCGCGCGGGCTGATGTCGCGGAAAGGTTTCCCCGAGTCGTACGACCGCCGGGCCCTGACCCGCTTCGTCGCCGACATCAAGGCGGGCAAGGGCGAGGTCACCGCGCCCGTCTACTCCCACCTCATCTACGACATCGTCCCCGACCAGCGGCTCACCGTCCGCCGCCCCGACATCCTCATCGTCGAGGGACTCAACGTGCTCCAGCCCGCGCTCCCCGGCAAGGACGGCCGCACCCGCGTCGGTCTCGCCGACTACTTCGACTTCAGTGTGTACGTCGACGCGAGCGCCGAGGACATCGAGCGCTGGTACCTGAACCGGTTCCGCAAGCTGCGCGCCACCGCGTTCCAGAACCCCGACTCGTACTTCCGCAAGTACACCCAGGTCTCCGAGGACGAGGCCGTCGACTACGCCCGCACCCTCTGGCGCACCATCAACAAGCCCAACCTGGTGGAGAACATCGCCCCCACCCGGGGCCGCGCCACCCTCGTCATCCGCAAGGGCACCGACCACAAGGTCCAGCGGCTCAGCCTGCGCAAGCTGTAGCCCCGCGGCGGGCGCCTGTTAGAAAGGCGTCATGCTGCATCTGCGCCTCATCACCCCCGCCGGCAAGACCGACGACGTGGTCCGACTGATCGAGACAACGGTCGGCACCGCGCACCTCGTCGTCATGACCGGCGCCGCCCGCGACCCCGTCGGCGACGTCGTCATGTGCGATGTCGCCCGCGAGGCCGGTGACGAACTCATCGGCGCCCTACGGGAGTTGGAGCTGGACCGGATCGGTTCCATCGCCGTCGAGAACATCGACCTGTCGCTGTCGGACCGGGCGGACAAGGCGGAGGACGACGCGCCCGGCGAAGGCGCGGACGCCGTGCTCTGGGAGCACCTCGCAGACGCCACGCACGAGGAGTCGACGCTCACCGTCACCTACGTCGCGTTCCTGACCGTCGCCACCATGCTCGCGGCCTGCGGTGTGATGCTCGACAACGCGATCCTGATCGTGGGCGCGATGGCCGTGGGACCGGAGTTCGGGCCGCTCGCGGGGATCTCGACGGCGCTGGTACGCAAGGCACCCCACCTGGTCTGGCGGTCGCTGTGGGCGCTGCTCGCCGGGTTCGCGGCGGCCATGGTGCTCACGGCGGGCTTCAGCTGGCTGCTGGACACCCTCGGGCTCTTCGAGAAGTCCATGGTGGAGGCCCCGCGCCCCAACACCGCCTTCATCTGGAAGCCCGACTGGATGTCCTTCGTCGTGGCCTTCCTGGCCGGCATCGCGGGCACCCTGTCGCTGACGTCCGCCAAGTCCGGTGCCCTGATCGGCGTGGCGATCTCGGTGACGACCGTCCCGGCCGCCGCGAACGCCGCCGTCGCCTTCAGTTACCGCGACTACTCCCAGACGTGGGGCTCCACTTGGCAGCTGCTCGCCAACCTGGGCGGCATCGTCCTGGCGGGCACGCTCACACTGCTGGCCCAGAAGTGGTTCTGGGCGATGCAGCGCGAGCGCACCGCTCAACTCACCTGACCGGACGCCGCCTTCACGACGGCATCCGCCCAACCCGCCTACCCGAGCGCCGACTTCACGGCGTCCGCCAACCGCCCCGCCACCGACCGCGCCTGGTCGATGTCGGCGGCCTCCACCATCACCCGTACCAGCGGCTCGGTACCCGACGGACGCAGCAACACCCGCCCGGTGGAACCGAGTTCACGCTCCGCCTCGGTGACCGCGGCCGCCAGGTCGGCGGAGGTGCCGACCCGCGTGCGGTCCACGTCGGGCACGTTGATGAGCACCTGCGGCAGCCGCGTCATCACGGACGCGAGGTCCTTGAGCGTACGACCCGTGTCGGCGACCCGCGCCGCCAGCATCAGGCCGGTCAGCGTGCCGTCGCCCGTGGTCGCGTGGTCCAGGATGATGACGTGCCCGGACTGCTCGCCGCCCAGCGCGTAGCCGTGCTCCTTCATCTCCTCCAGGACATAGCGGTCGCCGACCGCGGTCTGGACGAGCGTCAGGCCCTCGCGCTCCATGGCCAGTTTGAAGCCGAGGTTCGACATGACGGTCGCGACGACGGTGTCGGAGCGCAGTGCGGAACGCTCCCGCATCGCCAGCGCGATCACGGCCATGATCTGATCCCCGTCGACCTCTTCACCGGTGTGGTCCACGGCCAGGCAGCGGTCGGCGTCACCGTCGTGCGCGATGCCGAAGTCGGCGCCGTGCTCGACGACGGCGGCCTTGAGCAGACCCAGGTGGGTCGAGCCGCAACCGTCGTTGATGTTCAGCCCGTTGGGGTCCGCGCCGATCGTGATGACCTCGGCGCCCGCCCGCGAGAAGGCCTCCGGGGAGACCCGGGCGGCGGCGCCGTGCGCCTCGTCAAGGACGATCTTCAGTCCGTCGAGCCGGTTCGGGAGCACGCCGATGAGATGGGCGACGTACTGGTCGAAGCCTTCGTTGTAGTGCCGGACCCGGCCTACGCCCGAGCCGGTCGGACGGTCCCAGGGGGCGCCGGTGCGGTGCTCGTCGTAGATCTTCTCGATCCGGTCCTCGAGCTCGTCGTCGAGCTTGTGCCCGCCGCGGGCGAGGAACTTCACGCCGTTGTCCGGCATGGCGTTGTGGCTCGCGGAGAGCATCACGCCGAGGTCGGCGCCCAGCACGCCGGTGAGATACGCCACCGCGGGGGTGGGCAGCACGCCGACGAGCAACACGTCCACACCGGCGCTGGCCAGGCCCGCGACCACGGCGGCTTCCAGGAACTCCCCGGACGCGCGCGGGTCCCGCCCGACCACGGCCGTTGCCCGGTGGCCTGCGAAGGTGCCCGCCTCGGCCAGTACGTGAGCCGCCGCGACGGAGAGCCCGAGAGCCATCTCGGCCGTCAGATCCGCGTTGGCGACACCGCGCACGCCGTCCGTGCCGAAGAGTCGTCCCACTTGTCCTCCTGAGGAAGGCGAAAGTCCTGCAAGGCCGAAGTCCTGCAAAGCTGAAGTCCTGCGTTCCAGGCACACGATGCCTGATCATCCGATCACACAAGCCTTTGAGCGTCTTGTGCCGTTATACGCCCCTGACTGTGATAAACGAACGCCCCGGCGGCACAAGTGGCGTGCCGCCGGGGCGTTCGGAGTACAGACAGCAGGCGAGATTTAGCGCTTGCTGTACTGCGGGGCCTTGCGGGCCTTCTTGAGACCGGCCTTCTTGCGCTCGACCGCACGGTCGTCGCGACGGAGGTAACCGGCCTTCTTGAGGGCGGCGCGGTTGTTGTCCACGTCGGCCTCGTTCAGCGCGCGGGCCACGCCGAGGCGCAGGGCGCCGGCCTGACCGGAGACGCCGCCACCCGAGATGCGGGCGATGACGTCGTAGCGGCCGTCCAGCTCAAGCACCTTGAAGGGCTCGTTGACTTCCTGCTGGTGGACCTTGTTCGGGAAGTAGTCCTCGAGCGTGCGCCCGTTGACCTTCCACTTGCCGGTGCCGGGCACGATGCGAACGCGCGCGATGGCGTTCTTGCGGCGGCCCAGGCCGGCGGCCGGCTGCGGGTCGCCGAAGCGGCCGGCGAGCGACTCCGAGGTGTACTCGCCCTCGACGGGCACCTCGGACTCGGTGGTGTAGCTCTCGATGTCGACGAGCTCGGTCTCGGTCTCTTCGACCGGCTGCTCAACGGTGGTCTCGGCCACGGTTCTCCTCAGATTCTTTTCTGTCTTAGGGGGTGTGGCCGGAACTACTGCGCGACCTGGGTGATCTCGAACGGCACCGGCTGCTGGGCAGCGTGCGGGTGCTGGTCGCCCGAGTAGACCTTCAGCTTGCTGATCATCTGACGGCCCAGGGTGTTCTTGGGGATCATGCCCTTGATGGCCTTCTCGACGGCCTTCTCGGGGTTCTTCGCCAGCAGCTCGTCGTAACGGACGGAGCGCAGACCACCCGGGTAACCGGAGTGGCGGTACGCCAGCTTCTGGGTCTTCTTGTTGCCGGACAGGTGAACCTTGTCGGCGTTGATGATGATGACGAAGTCACCCATGTCCATGTGCGGGGCATAGGTCGGCTTGTGCTTGCCACGGAGGAGGTTCGCGGCAGTGGTAGCCAGACGGCCCAGGACGATGTCCTGAGCGTCGATGACGTGCCACTGGCGAGTCACATCGCCGGGCTTGGGGCTGTACGTACGCACTTCGCAGCCTTCTTCTTCAGTGGATGGGTGCTGACACATGGCATCACTGAAGCGATCGTGCAGCTGGGGACGACAATGGCCGGGGACGAAGCCCGTATGCCGCCCACTGGAAACTGCTCCAGGGAACCTACGTAAGGGCTTCTCGTGTGAGAACGACCAAGCCGATACGCATAACAAACCGTAAGAGTACCCGCGCGGCCCCGGACGGGTCAAAACGCGGTGAGACCGGCCGGAACCCGCAACGGAAAGCGACGGTGAAAACACTTAACGCGACATCCTCAACGTCAGTCGGCACAGGCCTCATTGAGGCGCACCGGCACCCCCGTCCCCCCGTCTAGGATGCGACCCATGAGCTTCGGACAGGGGGGACCCCAGTCCCAGTGGGATCCCTGGAAACCCAATTCGCAGCAGCCGTGGGGCGGCAACGTCGACGACGAGACCCCGGACTGGGCCGCGCTCGCCGACCAGGCGGAGTCGCGCAACCGGCGCAAGAGACTGCTGCTGATAGTCGGCGGCGCGCTCGCGACGGTGGCCGTCGGGACAGCCGTGGCCATGGCCGTCATGTCGGCGAACGACGACACGAGCGCGTCGGGCAAGCCCACGAACCTGCCCGCGAGCGCCTCCGTGTCCAGCGCCGACGCCACCTCGCCGTCCTTCGCGCCGACCAGCGCGCCCCCGCCGCTGGACCCCAAGGAGTTCATCTCCAGCAAGGCGAAGGACACGGCACCGCTCAGCCCCGCGACCCTCTTCCCGGGCACGCAGCTGACGGTCGCCTCGACGGTGTACAAGAAGGGCCCGACGGCCGACACCACGAACTGCGCCCCGGTCGCCTCGGGCACCCTCCCCAAGGTCCTCACCGCGAACGACTGCACCCGCCTCATGCGGGTCACGTACGTCAAGGGCGACATCGCGGTCACGGTCGGCGTGGCCCTCTTCGACACCGAGGCGCAGGCGACGAAGGCCAAGACCCAGGCGGACAACAAGAGCGCCGTCAAGTCGCTGTCCGGCAAGGGCGTCAAGGCCTTCTGCGACGGCTCGATCTGCCGCACGACGACCAACGCCTACGGCCGCTACGCCTACTTCACGGTCGCCGGCTTCACCAGCGGCAAGGACGTGACGACGAAGGACACCGAGGTCTTCACCATCGGCGACGACCTCGCCAAGTTCACCTTCGACCAGATCCACGCCCGCGGCGAGGCACAGGCTTCGGCGGCGGCGCAGTAACAGGCTGGGCGCCACCGGGAGTTGGCGCCCAGCACATCCACCCGGCCGACCCTCAGTGCAGAGCCCCCCGCACCCGCCGGGCCAGCAACTGCCGCTCCGCCAGCCCCTCGTCGGCCGGGTAGGCGACCTCCTCCAAGGTCAGCCCGTGCGGCCGTACGACATGCACGGCACTGTCCCGCACCCGCGCGTCCAGCACCTTCCGCGGCCACTCCGCGCCCCGGTGCCCGTCGCCGACGAACACCAACGCCCCGACCATGGACCGCACTTGGTTGTGGCAGAAGGCGTCGGCACGAACCTCGATCTCGACGACACCATCCGCGCGCCGCGTCACCCCGAAGTCGAGAATCTCCCGAACGGTCGACGCACCCTCGCGCTTCTTCGCGTAAGCGGCGAAGTCATGCTCCCCCACAAGGGACTTGGCGGCGGCGTCCATCACCTCGACGTCCAACTCCCAGTCGTGCCACAGCACATGATTCCGCAGCAACGGATCGACGCCCCCCGGCCGATCCCCCACCCGGTACACATAACGCCGCCACAGGGCCGCGAACCGCGCGTTGAAGCCCTCAGGGGCCTCCGCGACGCCCCACACCCGCACATCCTTCGGCAGCCGCCCAGCAAGCCGCTTCAGCAGCTTCTCCCGGTGCTCCGCCCACAGCTCCCCCGGCAGATCGACATGCGCCACCTGCCCCCGAGCATGCACCCCGGCATCGGTCCGCCCCGCCACGGTCAGGTCGTACGCCGCCGCCCCCGACCGAGTCACCGTCCGCAGCGCGTCCTCGACCTCCCCCTGCACGGTCCGCCGCCCCCCGGCCTGCTTGGCCCACCCGGAGAACGCGGTCCCGTCGTAGGAGAGGTCGAGTCGTACGCGGACGAACCCAGCCGCTACTTCGTCACTCACACCGAGATCCTTTCACCTACACAAAAGCGGGCCCGCCCCTGGAAAGGAACGGACCCGCCACACGCCCTGCTTTTGCTTCTAGGGGCGCGGGGAACTGCGCGACCAGCCACGACGGCGCGGCAGCCGAAGAACGGTGTTACGCGTCCTTCGACTCCTCGTCGGCCTCAACCGGCTTCGCGTCCTCAACGACCTCGACCGGGGCAGCAACCTCGGCGTCCTTCGCGGCACGCTTGGTGGCGGCCTCGGCCTCACCGGTCGCAGCCTGCGCGACGGTCAGGGCCTCGACCAGCTCGATGACAGCCATGGGCGCGTTGTCGCCACGACGGTTACCGATCTTGGTGATACGGGTGTAGCCACCGGGACGGTTCTCGTAGCGCGGGCCGATCTCGGTGAAGAGCGTGTGGACGATGCTCTTGTCCGTGATCACCTGAAGCACCTGACGGCGGTTGTGAAGGTCGCCCTTCTTGCCCTTGGTGACCAGACGCTCGGCGTACGGCCGCAGCTTGCGGGCCTTCGCCTCGGTGGTGGTGATACGGCCGTGCTCGAAGAGCGCCTTCGCGAGGTTCGCGAGAAGCAGCTTCTCGTGCGCGGCACTGCCGCCCAGACGGGCACCCTTGGTGGGCTTCGGCATGTCTTTCTCCTTGGTATCTGCCCCGGCCGTATCAGGTACCGGGGTCAGGACCCGGCGAGCGGACGCTCACCGGCAACAACCGATCAGTACTGCTCGGTCTCCACGAAACCCGCGTCCACGTCGTCGTCGGCGCCGAAGGCGTCGGCGGCTGCGGTCGGGTCGAATCCGGGCGGGCTGTCCTTCAGGGCCAGGCCCATGCCGGCCAGCTTCGCCTTGACCTCGTCGATGGACTTCGCACCGAAGTTGCGGATGTCCAGGAGGTCGGCCTCGGAACGCGCCACGAGCTCACCCACGGAGTGGATGCCCTCGCGCTTGAGGCAGTTGTACGACCGAACGGTGAGCTCCAGCTCCTCGATCGGCAGGGCGAGATCAGCGGCAAGGGCGGCGTCCGTCGGGGACGGGCCCATGTCGATGCCCTCGGCGTCGATGTTCAGCTCGCGGGCGAGACCGAACAGCTCGACCAGGGTCTTGCCGGCGGACGCCATGGCGTCGCGCGGCCGCATGGCCTGCTTCGTCTCGACGTCGACGATGAGCTTGTCGAAGTCGGTCCGCTGCTCGACACGCGTGGCCTCGACCTTGTACGTGACCTTCAGCACCGGGCTGTAGATGGAGTCGACCGGGATACGGCCGATCTCCTGGCCCACCTGCTTGTTCTGCACGGCGGAGACGTAACCGCGGCCACGCTCGACCGTGAGCTCCATCTCCAGCTTGCCCTTGCCGTTGAGCGTGGCGAGGACGAGGTCGGGGTTGTGCACCTCGACACCGGCCGGGGGCGCGATGTCGGCGGCGGTGACCAGACCCGGACCCTGCTTGCGCAGGTACATCACGACCGGCTCGTCGTGCTCCGAGGAGACGACCAGCTGCTTGATGTTGAGGATCAGGTCGGTGACGTCCTCCTTGACGCCCGGCACGGTGGTGAACTCGTGCAGAACGCCGTCGATCCGGATGCTGGTGACAGCGGCACCGGGGATCGAGGAGAGGAGCGTACGACGCAGGGAGTTGCCGAGGGTGTAGCCGAAGCCCGGCTCCAGCGGCTCGATCACGAACCGGGAGCGGAATTCGTCGACGACCTCTTCGGTCAACGAGGGGCGCTGAGCGATCAGCATGAAGTGAGTCCTTCAGTCATGGACACCCACTATTTGATGTCCTTGAGTGCTACAAGGGTACGGGCGGCACGACCCCGAAAGGCCATACCGCCCGAAACCTGAGACAACCGTGCGTCAGACGCGGCGGCGCTTCGGCGGACGGCAGCCGTTGTGCGGGGTGGGGGTGACGTCCTGGATGGAGCCGACCTCAAGACCGGTCGCCTGAAGCGAACGGATGGCCGTCTCGCGACCCGAGCCCGGGCCCTTCACGAAGACGTCGACCTTGCGCATGCCGTGCTCCTGCGCGCGACGGGCGGCCGACTCGGCGGCCATCTGCGCGGCGAAGGGGGTGGACTTGCGCGAGCCCTTGAAGCCGACGTGGCCGGCGGAGGCCCAGGAGATCACGTTGCCCGAGGGGTCCGTGATCGAGACGATCGTGTTGTTGAACGTGCTCTTGATGTGCGCGTGGCCGTGAGCGACGTTCTTCTTTTCCTTGCGGCGCACCTTCTTGGCAGCGCCCTGACGACCCTTGGGGGGCATCTATTACTCCTACGGGGAGGTGGTCGGTCCTACAGCGAAGACCGCTGGTGAAGCGTTGTCCGCTGCGGACTACTTCTTGCCCGGCTTCTTCTTGCCGGCGATGGCGCGACGCGGACCCTTGCGGGTACGAGCGTTCGTGCTGGTGCGCTGACCGCGTACGGGCAGACCACGACGGTGACGGAGACCCTGGTAGCAGCCGATCTCCACCTTGCGGCGGATGTCGGCCTGGATCTCGCGACGGAGGTCACCCTCGGTCTTGATGTTGGCGTCGACGTACTCACGAATCGCGACGAGCTGCTCTTCCGAGAGGTCGCGAACGCGGGTGTTGGGGTCGATGCCGGTCTCGGCCAGCGTCAGCTGGGAAAGGGTCCGACCAATGCCGAACACGTAGGTGAGGGCGACCTCCACGCGCTTTTCGCGCGGGATGTCGACACCGGAAACGCGTGCCATTCAATGGCTCCAGTTGATCTTCGGAGGTCTTCCGCAGAACCGGATCCCAGCCGCCGGCCTCTTCGTTCGAAGACTTGGTACGGCGTGGGTCCCCAGCCTCCGAGCCGGGGGTGTCGGGCGCCTACTACGCCCGGGTCCTGCGTATGAACATGTATTGCTCGCGTCGCGCGAAACTCTGCGATGAATGCAGAGGGAAGGTCGTGCGTCAGCCCTGGCGCTGCTTGTGGCGCGGGTTCTCGCAGATGACCATGACCCGACCGTGACGGCGGATCACCCTGCACTTGTCGCAGATCTTCTTGACGCTCGGCTTGACCTTCATTGGTGAGGTTCTCCGGGTCAGTTGCCTTTGGCGCCGCTTGCGCGGAACCTGGGCAAGATCTACTTGTAGCGGTAGACGATCCGGCCACGCGTCAGGTCGTACGGAGACAGCTCCACCACGACCCGGTCGTCAGGGAGGATGCGGATGTAGTGCATACGCATCTTGCCGCTGATGTGTGCCAGGACCTGGTGGCCGTTCTGGAGCTCCACCTTGAACATGGCGTTCGGGAGAGACTCGACGACAGTGCCTTCGATCTCGATGGCACCTTGCTTCTTGGCCACGCTTCGCCCTTCGAATCGACTACCTTGATCGACTCAGTGCGTCCCCTTACGGGGTGCATGCGGACATGCGGGTGCACGAGAGCCGACGAGTCAGTCTACGTCAGGCCACTCGGAAAGACGAATCGAGGAAGAATGCCCCGGAGCGGAGATCTTTAAGCATGCTGGTGCCACAGATGCCCGTTTTCAGGGGCGCGGGGCTGTGACATATGCGGCTCCGCCGCGTGGGCGCGACAAGCCCCCACCGGCGTGCCGGACGATCGACTACGCGAGCGGATCCGGCGCAGCCGTGATCCCATACTCGGCCAGCTTCGCCTTGCCACCATCAGGAGCCGTCAGCACAAGCGGCCCCTCCTCGGTCAGAGCGACCGAGTGCTCCCAGTGCGAGGACCAGGTCCCGTCCGTCGTGATGACCGTCCAGTCGTCCGAGAGAACCTCGGTCTTCGGGGTACCCAGGGACACCATCGGCTCGATGGCGAGGCAGAACCCCGGCACCAGCTTCGGCCCCTTGCCGCGCCGCTTCTCGACGTAGTTCAACAGGTGCGGATCCATGTGCATCTCGGTACCGATGCCATGACCGCCGTAGTCCTCGACGATCCCGTACTTGCCACCACCCGGCTTCGGCTGCCGACGGATGTACGTCTCGATCGCCCGGGAGATGTCCACGAGCCGGTTCCCCAGCTTCATCGCGGCGATCCCGGCCCACATCGACCCCTCGGTCACCCGCGACAGCTCAAGCAGCTCCGGGGAGTGCCCCGAGCCCACGAACGCCGTGTACGCCGCGTCGCCGTGCCAGCCGTCGATGATCGCGCCGCAGTCGATGGAGATGATGTCGCCGTCCTTCAGCACCACCTCCTCTGAGGGGATGCCGTGGACGACGACCTCGTTCACCGAGGTGCAGATCGTCGCGGGGAAGCCGCCGTAGCCGAGGAAGTTCGGCTTCGCGTTGTGGTCCGCGAGGACCTTGCGGGCGACCTCGTCCAGATCCTTCGTGCTCGCGCCGGGCACCGCGGCCTCGCGCGTGGCCGCGTGGATCGCGGCGACGACCAGCCCCGCCTCGCGCATCTTGGCGATCTGCTCGGGGGTCTTGATCTGCACCATGGGGGCCTGCGCTCTCCGTCTTCCGCGACACAAAAGAATGGCCGTACACAAAAGCCGTACACAAAAATAGCTGTACACAACAGTACGACCGCGGCACCCCTGCGGGCACCGCGGCCGGATCTGGCTGACGACTACTTGTCGCCCTCGTCCTCGTTCTCGCGCTTCAGCGCGTCCAGCGCCCGCTGCGTGATCTCGTCCACCGGACCGAGCGAGGAGATCGTGACCACCAGGCCCTGGAGCTTGTAGTAGTCGATGATCGGCTCGGTCTGCGTGTGGTAGACCTCCAGGCGGGTGCGGACCGTGTCCTCGGAGTCGTCGTCGCGCTGGTACAGCTCGCCGCCGCAGACGTCGCACACGCCATCCTGCTTCGCCGGGCTGTACGTCACGTGGAAGACGTGGCTGGAGTCCTTCCGGCAGATGCGGCGGCCGGCGATGCGCTTGACCACCTCTTCCTCGGAGACCTCCAGGTCCAGCACCGCGTCCAGCTTGATGCCCTCGGTCTTCAGCAGCTCGTCCAGCGCCTCGGCCTGCGACACGTTGCGCGGAAAGCCGTCCAGCAGAAAGCCGTTGACGGCGTCCGGCTGCTCCATGCGGTCCTTGGCCATCGCGATGGTGACCTCGTCCGGGACCAGGTTGCCCGCGTCCATGTAGGACTTCGCCAGTTTGCCGAGTTCCGTGGCCTGACTGATGTTGGCACGGAAGAGGTCGCCCGTGGAGATGTGCGGGATGTGCAGCGTCTTGGCGAGGCGCACAGCCTGCGTTCCCTTACCGGCACCCGGCGGCCCGACGAGGACGATTCGCATCAGCGGAGGAACCCTTCGTAATTGCGCTGCTGGAGCTGGCTCTCGATCTGCTTCACCGTCTCGAGACCGACACCCACGATGATCAGGATGCTGGTCCCGCCGAACGGGAAGTTGCCGCTTGCGTTGAAACCGACCAACGCCATCGTCGGTACGAGAGCGATCAGACCCAGATACAGCGAACCCGGCCAGGTGATCCGGTTGAGTACGTAACTCAGGTACTCAGCGGTGGGCCGGCCAGCCCGGATGCCCGGGATGAAGCCACCATACTTCTTCATGTTGTCCGCGACTTCCTCGGGGTTGAACGAGATCGCCACGTAGAAGAACGCGAAGAAAACGATCAGCAGGAAGTAGCTGACCAGGTAGATCGGGTGGTCACCCTTGGTCAGGTTGGTCTCGATCCAGGTCTTCCAGCCGGACGTACCGCCGGAGAACTGAGCGACCAGAGCCGGGATGTAGAGCAGCGAGGACGCGAAGATGACCGGAATCACACCGGCCTGATTGACCTTCAGCGGGATGTAGGTCGACGTACCGCCGTAGGAACGGCGGCCGATCATGCGCTTCGCGTACTGGACCGGGATCCTGCGCTGGGCCTGCTCGACGAAGACCACGAGGCCGACCATCACCAGGCCGACGAGGATGACGGTGCCGAACTCGATCCAGCCGCCGGCCAGCGTGCCCTGCTTCTTGATGGCCCACAGAGCGGACGGGAAGGTCGCGGCGATCGAGATGAACATGAGGATCGACATGCCGTTGCCGATGCCGCGGTCGGTGATGAGCTCGCCGAGCCACATCACGACGCAGGTACCGGCGGTCATGCAGACCACCATGGTGATGGTGGTGAAGATCGACTGGTCCGGGACGATCTGATTCGCCGTCGGGCAGCCCGAGAAGAGGGCGCCGCTGCGGGCGGTGGCCACCAGACCGGTGCCCTGGAGGATGGCGAGCGCCACGGTCAGATAACGCGTGTACTGCGTGATCTTCGCCGTGCCGGCCTGCCCCTCCTTCTTGAGGGCTTCGAGGCGCGGGATCACGACGGTCAGCAGCTGCAGAATGATGCTCGCCGTGATGTACGGCATGATGCCGAGCGCGAAGATCGTGATCTGGAGCAGCGCGCCACCGCTGAACATGTTGACCAGACCGAACAGACCCTGGTTGCCGTTCGAGACGTCGATACAGGTCTGGACGTTCTTGTAATCGACGCCTGGGATCGGGACGTGCGTACCGACCCGGTACACCACGATGATCCCGAGCGTGAAGAGCAGCTTCTTGCGCAGGTCGGGTGTCCTGAACGCCCGGGCGAACGCGGTGAGCACGGTGCCTCCTGCGACCCCCGCGCGTGTGCGCGTGAGGTGACGACTAAGTGTGGTTGATGGCCTGTGGAACGAGATTACGGCATGCCAAGACGACGCTGGGTACCAGCCGCACAGCCTACCTACATCAACGCCCCTAGGGGATACCGATCGAACGTCCCATGAGTCACGACTACTGAAAAAACGGCCGGGGTCGACCCTCTGTAGAGGGCCAACCCCGGCCGCCGTTGCTGACGTTGGTCAGGCTCGGTCCGAAAGATCAGACGAGCTCGGTGACCGTACCGCCCGCGGCAGTGATCTTCTCCTTGGCGGAACCGGAGACGGCGTCCACCGTCACCTGCAGCGCCACGGAGATCTCGCCCTGGCCGAGCACCTTGACGAGGCTGTTCTTGCGAACCGCACCGTTGGCGACGAGACCCTCTACGGTGACCTCGCCACCTTCCGGGTACAGGGACGCCAGCTTGTCGAGGTTCACGACCTGGTACTCGGTCTTGAACGGGTTGCGGAAGCCCTTGAGCTTCGGAAGACGCATGTGGAGGGGCATCTGGCCACCCTCGAAGCGCTCCGGAACCTGGTAACGGGCCTTCGTACCCTTGGTTCCACGACCGGCCGTCTTACCCTTCGACGCCTCACCACGACCCACACGGGTCTTGGCGGTCTTGGCGCCCGGGGCGGGACGGAGGTTGTGGATCTTGAGCGGGTTGTTCTCCGCCATGATCAGTCGACCTCCTCAACCGTCACGAGGTGGCGGACGGTGTGCACCATTCCGCGGAACTCGGGGCGGTCCTCCTTGACGACCACGGTGTTGATCCCCTTGAGACCAAGCGACCGCAGCGTGTCACGGTGGTTCTGCTTGCTGCCGATGTACGACTTCGTCTGCGTGACCTTGAGGCGAGCCATTACGCACCCGCCCCGGCACGTGCACGAAGAAGAGCCGCGGGAGCGACGTCCTCGAGGGGCAGACCGCGGCGGGCCGCGATCTCCTCGGGACGCTGCAGGCCCTTGAGGGCCGCCACGGTCGCGTGCACGATGTTGATCGCGTTGGACGAGCCGAGCGACTTCGACAGGATGTCGTGAACGCCGGCGCACTCGAGCACAGCACGCACCGGGCCACCGGCGATAACGCCGGTACCGGGGGAAGCAGGCTTGAGCAGGACGACGCCCGCGGCCTTCTCGCCCGTGATCGGGTGCGGGATGGTGCCCTGGATACGGGGGACCTTGAAGAAGTGCTTCTTGGCCTCTTCAACACCCTTGGCGATCGCGGCCGGCACCTCCTTGGCCTTGCCGTAACCGACACCGACGGTGCCGTCACCGTCGCCCACCACGACGAGCGCGGTGAAGCTGAAGCGACGACCACCCTTGACAACCTTGGCGACGCGGTTGATCGCGACTACGCGCTCAACGTACGCGGTCTTCTCGGCGGCAGCAGCGCCGCCGTCACGGCCCTTCCGGTCCCGCCGCTCGCCGCCACCGGCACCGCTTCCACGGCGCTGGGGTCCAGCCATTGGATTACCTCTCTCTTTCCGCTAGCTACGGAAGCGACTAGAACTTCAGTCCGGCTTCGCGGGCGGCGTCCGCCAGGGCGGCGATGCGCCCCGCGTACTGATTGCCACCGCGGTCGAATACGACAGCCTCGACACCGGCGGCCTTGGCGCGCTCGGCGACCAGGGCACCGACCGACTTGGCCTGCGCGGACTTGTCGCTCTCGCCGCCGCGGATCGAGGTGTCCAGGGTCGACGCCGACGCCAGGGTGTGACCCTTGATGTCGTCGATGACCTGGGCCACGATGTGGCGGTTGGAGCGGGTCACGACCAGGCGCGGACGCTCAGCCGTACCGGAGATGTGCTTCCGGATGCGGATGTGACGACGCTTGATGGCAGCACGCTTGTAAGCGTCGCCCTTAGCGATCTTCGTACCGTATGCCATGGCTTACTTACCCGCCTTTCCGACCTTGCGCCGGATGACTTCGCCCTCGTACTTGACGCCCTTGGCCTTGTACGGGTCGGGCTTGCGCAGCTTGCGGATGTTCGCCGCAACCTCGCCGACCTTCTGCTTGTCGATGCCCTCGACCGAGAAGTGCGTCGGGTTCTCGACCTTGAACGAGATGCCCTCGGGCGCCTCGACCGTGATCGAGTGGCTGTAGCCGAGCGCGAACTCAAGGGTGGAACCCTTGGCCGCGACGCGGTAACCGACACCACTGATTTCGAGCTTCTTCACGTAACCCTCGGTCACGCCGGTGATCATGTTCGCCACCAGCGTGCGGGACAGGCCGTGCAGGGCCTTGTTCTGACGCTCGTCGTTGGGGCGGGTGACGCTGAGCACGCCGTCCTCACCCTTGGCGATGTCGATCGGCGCTGCGACGGTGTGGGTCAGCGAGCCCTTGGGGCCCTTGACCAAAACCGTACGGCCGTCGATGGTGACGTCCACGCCGGCGGGAACCGTGATGGGGAGCTTGCCAATACGCGACATAGCTTCTTCCGTTTCCCTTCCGCTACCAGACGTAGGCGAGAACTTCTCCGCCTACGCCCTTCTTGCCGGCCTGCTTGTCGGTGAGGAGACCGTGCGACGTGGAGATGATCGCCACGCCGAGGCCACCGAGCACCTTGGGCAGGGAGGTGGACTTCGCGTACACCCGGAGACCGGGCTTGGAGATCCGCTTGATGCCCGCGATGGAGCGCTCACGGTTCGGGCCGAACTTCAGCTCGAGAACGAGGTTCTTGCCGACCTCGGCGTCCTCGACCTTCCAGCCCGTGATGAAGCCCTCCTGCTGGAGGATCTCCGCGATGTGCGACTTGATCTTCGATGCCGGCATCGTCACAGAGTCGTGGTATGCCGAGTTCGCGTTCCGCAGACGCGTAAGCATGTCTGCGATCGGATCAGTCATGGTCATGAATTGGCCTTCGGCCTCTCTCGCCGGGGTTTCCTGGTGCGCCATCCCTCTCCCTGAACCGAGACGGGGCGGGTGCGGCGCGGTGGACCTACGGCGTAGTAAGTCGTCTGGGCGTCAGGCGCCCAACCCTCCTAGCCTAAGCCATGGAGAGGTGGGCACCTGACCGAGCCCTTTACTTACCGAGAGCTTCGGGAGTCCGGATTACCGGACTACCAGGAGCTCTTGGTCACGCCCGGCAGCTCGCCACGGTGAGCCATCTCACGAAGGCACACGCGGCACAGGCCGAACTTGCGGTACACGGAGTGCGGGCGGCCGCAGCGCTGGCAGCGGGTGTAGCCACGCACACCGAACTTGGGCTTACGAGCAGCCTTGGCAATCAGAGCCTTCTTCGCCATCTCGCTTACGCCTCCTTGAAGGGGAAGCCGAGGTGACGGAGAAGGGCACGGCCTTCGGCGTCGTTGGTCGCCGTGGTCACCACGGTGATGTCCATACCCCGGACGCGGTCGATCTTGTCCTGGTCGATCTCGTGGAACATGACCTGCTCGGTGAGACCGAAGGTGTAGTTGCCACGACCGTCGAACTGCTTGGGAGACAGACCGCGGAAGTCGCGGATGCGCGGAAGCGCGAGCGACAGAGTGCGGTCCAGGAACTCCCACATGCGGTCGCCACGGAGCGTGACGTGGGCACCGATCGGCTGACCCTCGCGCAGCTTGAACTGCGCGATGGACTTGCGGGCCTTGGTGATGGCCGGCTTCTGACCGGTGATCGTGGTCAGGTCACGGACGGCACCGTCCATGAGCTTGGAGTCACGGGCGGCGTCGCCGACACCCATGTTCACCACGATCTTGACGAGGCCGGGGATCTGCATGACGTTCTCGTAGGAGAACTCCTCACGCAGCTTGCCCGTGATCTCCTCGCGGTACTTCGTCTTGAGACGCGGAGTGGTGGTGGTAGTCATCAGATGTCCTCACCCGTCCGCTTGGCAACGCGAACCTTGTTGCCCTCGTCGTCGAAGCGGTAGCCGACACGCGTGACGACCTTGTTGCCGTCCTTCTCAACGACCAGCTGGACGTTGGAGACGTGGATCGGCGCCTCGGTCGTGACGATGCCACCGGCCTGCGAACCCTTGGCGGTGGGGCCGGCCTTGGTGTGCTTCTTGACCCGGTTCACACCCTCGACCAGGACGCGCTCGTCGCGCGGGTAAGCGGCAATGACCTTGCCCTGCTTGCCCTTGTCCTTGCCGGTGATGACCTGAACCGTGTCACCCTTCTTGATCTTCATGCTTACAGCACCTCCGGAGCCAGCGAGATGATCTTCATGAACTTCTTCTCGCGCAGCTCGCGCCCGACCGGGCCGAAGATGCGGGTGCCGCGAGGGTCGCCGTCGTTCTTCAGAATGACGGCGGCGTTCTCGTCGAAGCGGATGTACGAGCCGTCCGGACGACGGCGCTCCTTCACGGTGCGAACGATGACGGCCTTGACGACGTCACCCTTCTTCACGTTGCCACCGGGGATCGCGTCCTTGACGGTGGCGACGATGACGTCACCGATGCCCGCGTAGCGGCGACCGGAGCCACCGAGCACACGGATGCAAAGGATTTCCTTCGCACCAGTGTTGTCGGCGACGCGCAGTCGCGACTCCTGCTGGATCACGTCTATCTCCTGATCGTCTGCCGGTTCCCCAACGGGGTTGCTGTGCTGAATGAACAGCGCCTCAACCCCGTTGGAGCCTGGCGGAACTGTCCTGCGAGGTTGCTCGCAGGAATTACTTGGCCTTCTCGAGGATCTCGACGATGCGCCAGCGCTTCGTCGCGGACAGCGGACGCGTCTCCATGAGGAGGACGCGGTCGCCGACGCCTGCGGCGTTCTGCTCGTCGTGGGCCTTGAGCTTGTTCGTACGGCGGATGACCTTGCCGTACAGCGCGTGCTTCACGCGGTCCTCGACAGCGACGACGACGGTCTTGTCCATCTTGTCGCTGACGACGAGACCCTCACGGGTCTTGCGGAAGCCGCGGCTCGCGGTCTGCTCTTCAGTCACGTTGCTCTCGCTCATCAGGCGCTCTCCACCGTCTCGATGCCCAGCTCGCGCTCACGCATCAGGGTGTAGATCCGCGCGATGTCCTTCCGGACGGCCTTCAGCCGACCGTGGTTCTCGAGCTGACCGGTCGCCGCCTGGAAGCGGAGGTTGAACAGCTCTTCCTTGGCTTCGCGGAGCTTGTTGAGAAGCTCCTCGTCACCCAGTTCGCGCAGCTCGGACGCCTTGGTACCGGCCGACATCACGCTTCACCTGCCTCGCGCTTGACGATCCGGCACTTCATCGGCAGCTTGTGCGCTGCGCGAGTGAGGGCCTCACGGGCGATCTTCTCGTTGGGGTAGGACAGCTCGAACATGACCCGGCCCGGGTGCACGTTCGCGATCCACCACTCCGGCGAACCCTTACCGGAACCCATGCGGGTCTCGGCAGGCTTCTTCGTGAGCGGGCGGTCCGGGTAGATGTTGATCCAGACCTTGCCGCCACGCTTGATGTGGCGGGTCATCGCGATACGGGCGGCCTCGATCTGGCGGTTCGTCACGTACGCCGGCGTGAGGGCCTGAATGCCGTACTCGCCGAACGAAACCTGCGTACCGCCCTTGGCCTGACCACGGCGCTTGGGGTGGTGCTGCTTGCGGTGCTTGACCCTACGGGGGATCAGCATTTCGGTCAGGCCTCCGTTCCACCGGTAGAAGAGGGCGCGGCCTCAGCAGGAGCGGCGGCGGGAGCCTCGGCCTTGGGGGCCTCGGCAGCCGGCGCGGACTGCTGCGGCTTGCGGCCACGGCCGCCACGCTCGCCACCGCGGCCACCGCCGCGAGCCGGGCGGTCGCCGCCCGGGCCGCCACCGCGAGCCGGGCGGTTACCCGCACGGGCAGCGGCGTTCTCGGCGCGGACCTCGGCGATGTTCTTGACGTCGCCCTTGTAGATCCAGACCTTCACACCGATACGGCCGAAGGTCGTCTTGGCCTCGAAGAAGCCGTAGTCCACGTTCGCGCGGAGCGTGTGCAGGGGCACGCGGCCCTCGCGGTAGAACTCCGAGCGGGACATCTCGGCGCCGCCGAGGCGACCGCCGCACTGGATCTTGATGCCCTTGGCGCCGGCCTTCATCGCCGACTGCATGCTCTTACGCATGGCGCGGCGGAAGGAGACGCGGGAGGAGAGCTGCTCGGCGACGGCCTGCGCGACCAGCTGGGCATCCGTCTCGGGGTTCTTGACCTCGAGGATGTTCAGCTGGACCTGCTTGCCCGTGAGCTTCTCGAGGTCGCCGCGGATGCGGTCGGCCTCGGCGCCACGGCGGCCGATGACGATGCCCGGACGAGCGGTGTGGATGTCCACACGCACGCGGTCACGGGTGCGCTCGATCTCCACCTTCGAGATGCCGGCGCGCTCCATGCCGGACGTCATCATCCGACGGATGGCGACGTCTTCCTTGACGTAGTCCTTGTACAGCTTGTCGGCGTACCACCGGGACTTGAAGTCCGTGGTGATGCCGAGCCGGAACCCGTGCGGGTTAACCTTCTGGCCCATTACCGGGTTCCTTCCTTGCTGCTGACGACCACGGTGATGTGGCTGGTCCGCTTGCGGATCCGGTAGGCGCGGCCCTGGGCACGCGGCCGGAACCGCTTCAGGGTCGGACCCTCGTCGACGTACGCCTCGGAGATGACGAGGCTGCCGGCGTCGGTGTGGTCGTAGTTGTGTGCGGCGTTGGCAATGGCGCTGTCAAGCACCTTGCCGACCGGCACGCTCGCGGCCTGCGGGGCGAAACGCAGGACCGCCTGAGCCTCCGTGGCATCCATGCCACGGATGAGGTCCACCACGCGGCGGGCCTTCATGGGCGTGACGCGGATGTACCGCGCCTGGGCCCTGGCTTCCATGGTTGTCCCTTCAGTGTTTGTCATGGTCAGTCACCCCGCGCTAGCGGCGCTTCGACTTCCGGTCGTCCTTGACGTGACCCCGGAAGGTGCGCGTCGGCGAGAACTCGCCGAGCTTGTGGCCGACCATCGACTCGGTGACAAACACCGGGATGTGGGTCTTGCCGTTGTGCACCGCGATCGTGTGGCCGAGCATGGCCGGGACGATCATCGAGCGGCGGGACCAGGTCTTGATGACGTTCTTGGAGCCGGCCTCGTTCTGTACGTCCACCTTCTTGATGAGGTGGCCGTCGACGAAGGGCCCCTTCTTGAGACTGCGCGGCATCTAAACCCGCTCCTAGCGCTTCTTGTTCGTCTTGCGGCGGCGGACGATGTACTTGCTCGATGCCTTCTTCGGCGAGCGAGTACGACCCTCCTTCTGACCCCACGGGGAGACCGGGTGGCGACCACCGGAGGTCTTGCCCTCACCACCACCGTGCGGGTGGTCGACCGGGTTCATCGCAACACCACGGACGGACGGGCGAACGCCCAGCCAGCGCTTACGGCCGGCCTTGCCCCAGTTGATGTTGCTCTGCTCGGCGTTGCCGACCTCGCCGACCGTGGCGCGGCAGCGCTGGTCGACCAGGCGGATCTCACCGGAGGGCATACGAAGGTGGGCCATCGTGCCCTCCTTCGCCAGCAGCTGCACCGAGGCACCGGCGGAGCGGGCGAACTTGGCGCCGCCACCGGGACGGAGCTCGATCGCGTGGATCGTGGTACCGACCGGGATGTTGCGGAGCGCCAGGTTGTTGCCCGGCTTGATGTCGGCCCCGGGACCGTTCTCGACACGGTCGCCCTGCTGCAGGTTGCGCGGGGCGAGGATGTAGCGCTTCTCGCCGTCCGCGTAGTGCAGCAGCGCGATGCGCGCGGTGCGGTTGGGGTCGTACTCGATGTGCGCGACCTTCGCCGGCACGCCGTCCTTGTCATGGCGACGGAAGTCGATGACGCGGTAGGCGCGCTTGTGTCCGCCACCCTGGTGGCGAACGGTCACACGACCGGAATTGTTACGGCCGCCCTTGCTGTGCAGCGGGCGGACCAGCGACTTCTCCGGCGTGGACCGCGTGACCTCGACGAAGTCGGCGACGCTGGAGCCACGGCGGCCCGGCGTAGTCGGCTTGTACTTGCGGATTCCCATTTCTCAGTCCTCGTCCGATATCGGACGATCCGACCCGCTTACGCGGCCGGACCGCCGAAGATGTCGATACGGTCGCCCTCAGCGAGGGTCACGATCGCGCGCTTGCTGCCCGCGCGCTGACCGAAACCGGTCTTGGTGCGCTTGCGCTTGCCCTGACGGTTGATCGTGTTGACCCCGGTGACCTTGACCGAGAAGACCGCCTGGACGGCCTGCTTGATCTGGGTCTTGTTGGCACCCGGGGCGACGATGAACGTGTACTTGCCCTCGTCGAGGAGCGCGTAGCTCTTCTCCGAGACGACCGGCTTCAGCAGTACGTCACGGGGGTCCGTGAACGACTTGCTGATCGGCGTCTCGACGGTGTTCTTGCCCTCGGTCTCGTGCCGCTTCGCCTTGGCGATGCGGGCGACCTTCTTGGCCTTGGCGGCCTTCGAGGCGATGCTCGGGTGACGCGTAGCCATCAGGCTTCGCTCCCTTCGGTGTCAGCGGCCTGGGGGCCAGACACGAAGGACTCGAAAGCGGCCTGGGTGAAGACCACGTCGTCCGAGACGAGAACGTCGTACGTGTTCAGCTGGCCCGGCTCCAGGATGTGGACCTGGGGCAGGTTGCGCGCGGAAAGCAGCGCGGCCTCGTCGGAGCGCTCGATGACCAGGAGCACGTTCTTGCGCTCGCTGACCTTGCCGAGGAAGCTCTTGGCGGCCTTGGTGGAGGGGGTCTCGCCCTCGATCACGCCGGTGATGACGTGGATGCGAGCGTTGCGGGCCCGGTCGGTGAGGGCGTGGCGCAGGGCCGCGGCCTTCATCTTCTTCGGGGTCCGCTGCGAGTAGTCGCGCGGCGTCGGGCCGTGCACGACGCCACCGCCGGCGAACTGCGGGGCGCGGGTCGAACCCTGACGGGCGCGGCCGGTGCCCTTCTGGCGGTACGGCTTCTTACCGCCACCGCGGACCTCGCCACGACGCTTGACCTTGTGCGTGCCCTGACGGGCGGCGGCCAGCTGTGCGACGACGACCTGGTGAAGCAGCGGGATGCTGATCTTCTCTACGTCGAAGATCTCGGCCGGGAGCTCTACAGTCCCGGCGGTGTCGCCGGAGGGCGACAGAATGTCAATGGTGCTCATAGTCCTCAGGCCCCCTTGGCCGCGGTACGGACCAGGACGAGGCCGCCGTTCGGACCCGGGATGGCTCCCTTGATGAGGAGCAGTCCCTTCTCCGCGTCAACAGCGTGAACGGTCAGGTTCTGGGTGGTGACCCGCTCGTTGCCCATGCGGCCCGCCATGCGGACGCCCTTGAACACACGGCCCGGGGTGGCACAGCCACCGATGGAGCCGGGAGAGCGGTGCTTGCGCTGGACACCGTGGCCGGCGCCGAGGCCCTTGAAGTTGTGACGCTTCATGACACCGGCGAAGCCCTTGCCCTTGCTCTTGCCGGTCACGTCGACCTTGACGCCGGCCTCGAACACCTCAGCGGTGATCTCCTGGCCGAGCGTGTACTCGGAGGCGCCCGCGGTGCGGATCTCGACGAGGTGGCGACGCGGCGTGACATCGGCCTTGGCGAAGTGACCCTTGAGGGGCTTGTTCACCTTGCGCGGGTCGATCTCGCCGAAGGCGATCTGGACCGACTCGTAGCCGTCACTGTCGTTCGTACGGACCTGGGTCACGACGTTGGGGCCGGCCTTGACGACGGTCACGGGAACAACACGGTTGTTCTCGTCCCAAACCTGCGTCATGCCGAGCTTCTCGCCCAGGATGCCCTTGATCTGCTTAGCCATCTTCAGCTCACCGGCCCCTAGAGCTTGATCTCGATGTCGACACCGGCCGGGAGGTCGAGTCGCATCAGAGAGTCAACGGTCTTGGGGGTGGGGTCGAGGATGTCGATCAGGCGCTTGTGCGTGCGCATCTCGAAGTGCTCGCGCGAGTCCTTGTACTTGTGCGGCGACTTGATGACGCAGTACACGTTCTTCTCAGTGGGCAGCGGCACCGGGCCCGCGACCGACGCACCAGTGCGCGTCACCGTCTCGACGATCTTCTTCGCCGAGGAGTCGATGACCTCGTGGTCGTAGGCCTTGAGCCGGATGCGGATCTTCTGTCCCGCCATGGCTACTCAGTAGTCCTGTCTCTAGTAACGCTCTGCACCCCGGTTGAGCCCTTCTGCTCTCATCTCTTCGATTCCTCCGACCCACGCGGTCGGGTGTGTCGCGCTCTCACCGACACAGAAGTCCCATATACGGAACTTCCCTACTGGGAAAGCACGGCCCTTCCGGAACCGCAAGCCGAGGGCGAAGAAGCCCACCGGGTGCCTGGCCGGCGCCGCACTGACACTTCCCGAAAGATTCCCGTACGTCCGCCCCAGCGCTGCCGTAAGGCAGTTGGGACGACGAGTACCGTGGGACTCGCTTCCGGTCCTCCCGACGGGAGGCGCGCAGCATCAACACTCGACCGAGCAACTCCGACAGTCTGCCATATGGGGCAGTGCCTCCGCCAATCGAGCCGGAGAGAATACCCCGGGAGTGACGTAGGTCAAACGCACGGCCGATCAGACCGGGGCGAGTTGGGCACCCACGCCCATGCTCTGCGCCGAGGGCACTGCGCAGTGCCCGCCGAGACCTACTTCCGCCGCCTCACCGCTACCCCGAAGCACCGACCGACCGGAAGCACCGCGAGTACAGGTTCACCTCGATGAGCGGCTCGTTGCCGTCCAGTCCCTTGAGCCAGGTGATCTCGGCCTGGCTGAGCGTCTTCTCGTGGACGACCAGCATCTGCATGTTCTTGTTGCTGCTGCCGTCGTCGCCGACCTTCTCGATCTTCCAGCCCTGCTTGGGTAGCCCCTGACGCAGATTCGCCATGCCCTTCTCCATGACGTCGTTCCCCACCCCGTACGCCGACCAGGGGTGCCGGATCCGGTTCAACTCCCCCGAGCCACCGTCACCGGACTCACAGGGCTGAACGTTCGGGCCCGGTTCGGTGACCTTGCTCTTGATGCTCATGACGTCGAAGACCTGACGCGACAGCCTCGAGATTTCAGCCTTGACCCCCGCGACGGACCGGGACTTCGGCTCGCGATCCGCAGGGTTCTCACTCCCCGGCGAAGAGGAACAGGCTGTCGCCAGAACGAGAGCGGACGCGGCGAGCAGTGATCCTGCGCCTGCTGTGCCTCGCTTGCGGCGCCGGGGACTCTCAGTCCTCCAGGACGACGGCATCTCTGTACCTTCCAAACCGTCACGGGCCCGACAGGCCCGGTGACCATCGAATACGGAGGTTTCCCTCACCCCGTTGTGTGGGTGTGCCGGATGGTGAGGGTGATGGGACACGGAGGTGCAGACCGTCCGCCGCACCACGGGGAGAACAGAACGCGTATCGCCACCGCCGCCCTCATCGCCCTGGCCCTCGCCGGAGGAACCGCCGCGCCGACCGCCCTGGCTGCCGTCCCTCGAGCCAGCGCCGTAGACGGCCTGAGGCGGATGGACGGCTACGACACGGTCGACGATGACGTGCTGACCGTAGGGCTGGGCGGGACGGAACCCTGTGTCGGTCTCGGCGGCCGGTTCCGTGAGACACAGGCAGGTGCCCCGCATCCGATACCTGGCCGCGGTCCAGGACAGCGACCGCGTCTTCGGCGTGGACCGCCCCGGCACGGTGCTGCCGGACGACCAACTGGACGCGAGGGCGACGAATTTCATCGTGTGGACCGACCCGGCCGACGCCACCCACCGCCAGGTCTTCGCCAACGGCAGGATCACCTACACAGTCCCAACTGACCGAGCTGGGCAGGGCGTTGAGCGCCATCTTCACGCGGACCCGCACCACACACCTGCACGGCCTGATTCATCGGCGTCCGCATCAACGGCGGCGGCTCCGACGCGATGGCCGGCAGAGTGGCCTGGCTCTCGGACGGGCGGTTTCTTACCCGCTCGGGGGCTGGTCCAGGTAGAGTCGGTGAGGACCAGACATCGCTGGGTCTTCAGAAGCGTTCGACCTCTTCGCCGTCCGGGACCTTGTAGCAACCGGACACAAGGTTCAGACTCAGCTTCGGCGGGTCGTTCTTCGACATTTGGACGATGTTTACGCCGACCTTCTTCTCGTCATTGTCGGCCGTCAGGTTGATGTTCTTGTTCTTGCTGGTGTCCGGGCCGTATTCAACGATCTTCCACCCGTGCTTCGGCAGTTCTTTCTTCAGCTGCTCCATCGCTTCGTCGAGGTCACTCGCCGAAGTGGGGTAGAAACTCCACGGGTGGAAGATCCTGAAGTACGTCTTCGTGTCCTTCCCCGAGCAGTCCTTGACTCCCGGTCGGCTGTTGGACGCCTTCCCCTTGACGCCCATCAGATCGTAGATACCGCTGGACACCCTTTCCATCGCATCGGAGGCGTCACGTGACGTGCTCGTACCGGCGGACGGAGTTTTGTCGGCGGATTCTTTGTCAGTCATGCTGCATCCCGTGAGGGTAGTGAGTGCAAGGGGTACGGCGAGCACAAGAGCGCCCGGTTTGGTCTTCACGTCAGTGAGCCTTACTTCGTCGGACTGGGTTGGGGGCTTTCCTACTTCACGTGGGCCCACGGATCGGGCGGCGGCTTCAGCGCCACGTCATCCCCCTTCCCCACGACGACAAGGGCCTGGTTCTTCAGGCTCTCCGAGTTCGCATCCCAGTAACCGCTGTGCCCGTCGGTGTCGGTCGTCATCTGGTTGGCGCCGAAGTGCGGATCACTGGGGATGATGAAGCGGTCCCCACCATGACCCCAACGGCCGAGATCCGGCACCGGGTCGCCCTCGGCCTCCTCGTTCCACACATGCCCCTTGGGTACGTCCATCTCATCGGCGCCGGACACCTTGACGCCGGGGCTGCCGGCGAAGACGACGTCATCGGCGTTGAGATGCCCCGTCTCGGCCGCCGCGCCGACCAGGGTCGTTCCGTACGAGTGCGCGATCACGGTGGTGTGCGCCGGCGAATCCCCGGAATGTGACGTGTCGAGACCGTCCATGAAATTACGGAACGCCGGAGCACCGTCGTACGCATAGTGCTCGAACGGCGCGTCCTTGACCACGCTGTCCGGTGCGTCGTAGCCGAGCCAGGTGATCGTGGAGACAGCTTTCCCATCGGCCGCGTCATTGGCGGTGTGCCAGACATTGGCCATGCGATTCATGTTGCCGTCGATATTTCCCAGCTCCGCCGTCGTACCCGGAACATATACCGCTGTGTGATCCGCGGTGTCCGGGTTTCCGTTGGCGACAATCGCGCGGCCGTCTCCTTCGGTGCTGAACCCCAGGAGGTATGCATCGGGAAGTCCATTGGTACCGGTCGCGTCGAAACGCTGCTGAATCGCATCCATGCCGTCGAGTGATTTATGAGCGGACTTTCTGGACTCTTCCCAGTCCTTCCACTCCTGTGTCTCCACGCTGATGCTCTTCATGATGGTCCCGGTGAAGGGATCGATGTAGGGCTGATAGCGCGGCGAGGGCTCAGGATGCTGCTTCAGCCAGGTGTCGTACTCACCCTGCGCAACACCGTGTGCCTCGGCGAGTACGGTCCGGTTCGCCTCGTCCCGGACCGTGGCGGGCAGCCCGTCGATCGCACCCACGCTGTCGGGCCGCATGGAGATCCACGCGGTCTGCTCCTCCGCGGTGAGCCCCTTCCACCACTCCGCGTTGTCCTTCGTGTTGCCGTTCTTGGGCGGCTGAGGCAGCGAGTCGAGGTACTTCTTGCCGGCCTCGGTCACACCCTTCGTGTCCGAGGACGCGTCGGCCCAGTCCTTGTCGGACACGGTCAGATCGTCATCGGCCTTCAACACCCTCAGCTTCGGAGCCCACTTCGCGTCCGCCTCGGTGGCTTCCTTGAGGGCATCGGCGATCCGGTCCGCGTAGTCCTGTGCAAGACGGTGCTGGGGATTGGGGTCGAAGTTGGCCGCCTGGCGACCGACCGCGGAGGCCGTGGCGTCCGTGAGGCCGCTCACCGTACCGCCCTCGGGGATCTTGCCGTCCTCGCCCTTCTGTCCGCCAGGCGGATAGGTGACGGAGCCGTCGGAGTTCACCGTGAGCTTCACCGCCGCCGCACCGTCCAGCGCGGCGTCGAGCTTCGACTTGGCCGCTCCCATCTCGTACGAGAACGCCTCAAGCGCCGTACTGACAAGCCCACACTCGACCTGGACGTAGTGGAAGTTCTTGCCCAGCTCCATCAGCTGCTTGACCGCCGCGGTCGCGGCCTCGCCCTTCAGAGAGTTCCTCATGGCCACGGCGATCTGGTTCTCGATGCGGTCCTTGGCCGCGCTCGCCATGTCGGAGGTGCTGCGGTATCCGTCGGCCGCCTCCGAGTACTCGGTCGGCTTCAGGGCTTTGAGTGTCGCGAGATCCATGACGACTCGTTACCGCCCCTTGTCCTGGCCGCCGACAGCCGGGGTGTCCGCGTACTCGACCTCCAGGTTGCCGACCTCGACCTCGACCGCCTCATCGGTCTTCAGCTGCTCGTTGCCCGCCTTCTGCAGCAGCCCCGAGAGCTTCCCGCAACGCGCGCTGACGTTCTTGACGTAGGTCTCCCACGAGTCGTAGACCTCCTTCTGAGCCGCCGCGGTCACACAGCCGGAGGCTTGGCCGAGACCTTTCTGCCCGTCCGTCAGCTTTCCGAACGCCTTGCTGATGTCCTCACGGAGCGAGCCGACGTCCTCCCCCGCCTTGGCCCAGTCGCGTCGGTTCGACACCAACTGGCCGCCGGAACCACCCGGGTCCATCGGTACGTGGTTCAGCTGCATCCGGGCGGAACTCCGTTCAGCCGCCGCGGTTTTGAGCTGCTCCCACTCCTCCCACGCCATGCGTGGCCCCTCCCCGTGTCACTTGGCATGCCACCGAGCGCATACGAACACGCGCTCGCATCACTCGGCGTTCGGAAACGTACCGTAGCTACCCCGCACCCCTTGCCTCATCCGCATCGGCCACCACGGCGTATGAGTATCCGTACTCAGCCGGAAGCAGGTTGCCGGGTGAACTGATCCACCGGGTACGGGAGTTACTCCCGGGCGTTCGCGGCCGCCGGAGGCGGTGCAGGGGATGTCCGACGCCTGCGGACGGCGGCCACCGCGATCACGGCACCGAGAACCACGGCAACGCCTGCGCCCAGCCCGATCCAGAGGGCGTTGCGCCCGTCCTCGTCGGAGGAGACTTCCGTCGCCCCGTTCGCTCCCTTGTCCTGAACGGCTGAGCCCTTGGGGGCCGCGGCGCTGGGAGACCGCGACGCCGAGGCCTGGAGGTCCGGGAGCGGGTAGGTGCCAGCTGCCCCCGGATCACCGGGATCCTGAAGCGCGACACGCGGCCGGACGATGCCGTACCCGATCGAGTCGTTGCGCTTCGCGCCGTCCGTGGGGGCACCGATCGTGTTGAGCAGGACCCGGAGGACCTGGTAGTTGGTCCACGTCGGGTGCTGGGACCAGATCAGGGCGGCGCCGGCGGAGGCCAGGGCGGTGGCGTCGCTGGTGCCGTGGCTCCTGCAGAGGCCCGTCTCACCTCCGCAGGCGTGGACCATGTCCTCGCCCGGGGCCGCCATGTCGACCTGCGAGCCGGATTCGGATTCGGCGGTCCCACGGAGGTCCCTGCCCACCGCCGCCACTCCGACCACGCCGGGCGTGGCCGCCGGATACTCGACGGGGTTGCCCTTCTCCCCGTTATTTCCTACGGCCGCGAAAACGAGCGAGCCGTGGTCCAGGGCGTATTTCACCGCGGCCGTGAGCTGCGGGCTGTTGAGACGCCCGCCCATGGAAATGTTGATGACCTCGGCTCCGGCGTCCACCGCGTAACGGATCGCCTCGCTGAAGTAGGAGGGCCCGACGAAGCCATTGGTATCGCTGTCCGCGGGCATGCGGACAGGCAGGATCTTGGCACCCGGAGCGAGACCGAACGCGCCGTTCCCCCCGTCGTAGGCACCGGTTCCCGCGATGAGTCCGGCCATCCCCGTGCCATGGCCGTCGTAGTCCGTGTGCTCGTCACCGGAACGGCTCGAAGGCGCGAGGTCCTTGCCGTCGAGCACCCGCCCCTTCAAGTCCGGGTTGTCCGGGTCGACTCCGGTGTCGATCACGGCGACAGTGATGTCCTTGCCTGTACTCGTTCGCCACATCTCCTCCGCGTGCATGGCGTCCAGGTGCCACTGCTGGGAACGGGTGGAGGCGGCATGGACCGGAGTGGCCGTCGCGCCGAGCAGCAGAAGGCCCGTCACGGCTGAGGCCACGGCGCCGGACGCCCTGCGCCAGGTGTTCCTCGTGGACATGTACTTCCTCTCGTGGCCCTGGCCTCAGTCGGAGAGCGGTGGTTCGCTACGGCGGCGAGCCCGCTGTTCCTGTTTCCCCTGTCCAGTACGACCGGGCGACCGGGCGGCACCGCCGGGCACTCCGACCCGGGGACCGGCCTCAATGGGTGTACCGCCGGAGATGCCTCGGGTCGGGGCGGAGGGCACCGGTGCGCCAGGACGGGCCGGAGTACGGCCTGTCCGCTGCGGAGTGCCGCCGACGACACCGTTCGACGGAGTGGGAAAGGAACGCCCGGCCACCGGACCGGCCGTCGCCTGCCTCCCAGGTTCCGCAACCGGCACCCGGCCGGTCGGACCCCGGCTTCCCGCCCGCTCTCCGCCGACGACCGTGCTCCCTGACGGCCGCCCCGTCGATCTGCCGGTGGTGGGCGTCCCGGTCGGACGCCCACCGCTGATTCCCGAGCCGGCCGGAACGCCACGGCCGGCGGGCAGGCCTGGGCCGGGAGCGCTACGACCGGATGCCGCGCCGGAACCGCGCAGGTCGCCGTTGGGAACCGGACTCGCCTCGCCTGCGCCCCGGCCGATGACGGAACCTCTGGTGCCCTGCCCGAGCGGACCGGACGTACGGCCGCCGACAGCGGATCCACCCGGCCCACTGAAGCCGACGGGCCCGCGCGAACCAACACCCGCGATCGGTGCGGCGATTGCGCCCACTGACGGGAGCGCACCCGTCTCCGGACGGACCGGCGCCGGCACCCCGCCCGTCGTACTCGTTGCGGGGTGAGATGAATCGGGAAGGGAACCCACCGAGTCGATACCCACCTGCGTGGAGCTCTCTCTGTCGTCCAGAACCGGGCGATCGGCCGAGGTCTGCCCGACGGCGATCGTCTTCGCCTCTGGCTGGTCGGGCTGAGCGGCACGCGTATGTGTGACGCCGTCGGCGTCAACCAGATCGGACACCGTGGCGCGCCCACCCGACCTGTGGGAACTCGGATCCTCGGAACGAGCCAGATCTTCCGACGACCCGTACTTCTCCGGCGGTCGGATCGCATCCGGCGGCGGCGGAAACGCCGGCCGCTCCAACCCGTCCAGCTGCGTGGCCGACAGTCGATACGACTGTCCCAGCTTGAGCATCTGGAGTGCGGCCTCCTGGCGGACCTTCTCCTTCGCTGCGGCGAGGGCGGCGAGTTCGTTCGCGGACTTGGTGCTGACCGCCGTGGCGTCGGAGCCGTTGTGGGCCAGGGTCGCCGCGTTCGGGTTCGCCTGTGCGCTCTTCGTGTCGCGCGGGATCGAGGCCTGGGCGTGGGCGATCGCGTCGGACGCCTGGCCCAGCCACTTCGCCGCGTCGTCGCTGAAGTCGCCCAGGCGCAGGGTGGAGTTGGCCAGGTCGCCGGCCCAGATACGGAACGCGTCGGCTCCCGCGCCCTTCCATTCCACGTACTGCGGGCGGACCTTGAGTTCCTCGCCGATCTTGCGGATCTCCTCGGCGGCCGCGGTCAGGCGGTCGGCGGCGAACCGCACCGTGCCCGGGTGCGCCTGGTCGAGCCACGCGAGCATCTGCTCGTGACTCATGTCCTCAAAGGGCGTGCTTCCGGCTCCGGGCGCTGCCGCGGACATCAGATCGTGCCTCCCGCATCGCCTCCGGTGACGGTGTGAGGCTTCTTCGGGAGCTGAGGGTCGTGGGTGCCGCCGTAGTGCTTCGTCGTCTCCGTGCTGATCGCGGTCATACGGTCGCGGAGGTCGAGGTCGATGTTCTGGTAGCCCTTGTGCGAGGCCAGCACCGCGATGTTCATGCCCTCCATCGAGTCGGAGAGCAGCTTCGAGAGCGTCTCCATCTCACCGACGACCGTCTCGTACGCGGTGAACAGTCCGGCCGCCTCCGACCACTGGCCGCCACCGCCACCGAACTGGTGCCGCGCGAGCCGTTCCTGGCCGACCTTGCCCGGGCCGGCGTCCGAGCCCTTCAGGTCGCGGATCAGCTGGTCGACGCGTTTCTGGAACGCCGTGAAGGACGACAGTTCGGTGGCGACATCGGCAGCGCCCTTCGCCGCGTCGAACACACCGGACGCCCAGAACGACGTCCCCAAGCCCGATCCCCCGTCATTCGGCAGCACGTTGTCCTCCCCTGTGCGTTCCTCAACACCCCAGTACCATCACCCACTTTAGCTACACCCAGTGACATTCCCGTTCCGCTCCGTCGCGCAAGCGGTCGGAACGGGCCGGTCAGCTAGCCGGGCCAGGGGACCATCGCCGCAAAGAGGATCACCGAGAGCACGACCGTGCCGGGTGCGAGGGCGGCGAACACGCGGCGCCGGGCGATGTTCTGCTCGGTCTGCGGCAGGCCCCAACTGACCAGCAGCAGCGCGACGGAGGCGAGAATCCCCACCTGGAGGAGCGTGAAGGCGGTGTCAAACCTCCGGGTGAAGCGCTCGGCCTCCGCTCCGTCGCAGGCGTCGCAGGCCATGGGTGAGAGGCCGCCGATGATGTACGCGACGAGGGCGGCGGGAAGGGTGACGACCGTCGCGACCAGCGGTCCGACCCATGTACCGCGTACCGAAGTGCCCTGTGAGATCGACATACGCCCAGCCAACTGCAGGGCGCGGGGCGGCACATGAGCATGAGTACTCAGGCCGGTGTGCCTATTGCCATCACTTGCATCCCAGGGTCTTGAGAGTCGCCGGGAAGTACGCACGCATGAACTTCTCGATGTCCTTGCGGTGGGTCTGGTCCATGAGGCCGATTTGGGGGAGTTGAAGGGTGAGGGTGAAGTATTTGCCGCCGTTCGTTTTACAGGGGGCGATCGAGATGGCTCCGTCGGTTCCGACGATCGACTTGTAGGTGAAGTCGATCTCCCGCGGCTCCCTGATTCCCGAGACCGAACCGGTATCCGCCGCCAGGTACATGAGGTCCCTCGCCATGTCATCCCAGGAGAAGCGGAAGTCAAGAACAGGGTCGCGCCCAGCGAGAAGCACGCAGGGTGCGGTGATTGCCTCGGACCGATCAACTCGGGTGAACTCATGCAAATCATCCGTGGATGTCAGGAGCGGACGGGTGACAGCAGGATTGATGGGCGTACCGCAAATGGCTCCCGGCAGTTCGCGGCTACCGGAGGAGCTACAGGCCACCGCGAGGACAGGGGTCGTCAACACGATAAGGAACTGGCGGACATTCACTTCGGCTGCACTCCGGACATACCAGTAGCCTGCGCAATTCCTTCTCGAGCTGACTTGTTGACCTCGACCTTGGGGTCGAAGTACGAATTCCCATCCGTATGGTGAGTCTTCTTCCACTCTTCCGCGAGCGCCATCAGTTGGCCGTTCCTCGTGGTGTACGCCTGAATATTGGCGTCCGCCTGCTTGCCGTCCAGCTTCCGCTGCTCATCAGCCAGCCATTGCTCCGTCACATAGTCAAAGCCCGCCTGGACATCAGAACTCACCACGGGAATATAGCTGATCGCCTTGTCGAAGAACGGCTTCGTCTCGAACTCCGCTACCTTCGGATCCCCTGCAGCCTGCACCCGTGCCTCCTCCAGGAAACCGACGGTTCGGCCGGCCCGGGTCAGGGAAGCAGGGGAGTCCGAGTGGTCACCGTGAATATCCGACACCAATGACTGATTCATCCCCCCGTTCAACGTCCCGTACGCCCCCTCATCCTTGGACACCTGCTTCGCAACCTCGAAAAGCCGACGCTGGTCCAAGGGAGAATTGGCAACATCGACCTCGCTCATGGCCGAATGCACCGTATCCCCATGATTGACAAGCACGTTGGCCATCGGCTCCCGCAACGACGGCGGGAAGTCATCCCCCTTGTCGGCCAAATACGTGAGCGCCGACTTGAACACCGCATCATTCACCGCCCGATCCCCCACACGGTGCCCATGCCGATCCGCAGGATCGATCCCCGTAGCCCCCGCCTGCAACGCCGCCCCGAAACCCACCCGGTCGTCCCCGTCCAACCGGGACACATAGTGGCCGCCCTTCGAAACCCCCTCATCGCTGAGGGTGACATTCCAGTCCCGTTCCTTCATGAGGTATTTCATGTGGGCGTCGGAATGGAGATAGCGCGCAGCCTCCGCAGGGTCGCGGCTCATGATGCCGAGCATGCCGTCGACGGGGTCGTTGGCGAACCAACCGCCGCGCGCCCCGGCGTAGGTGCCCTTCACCTGCCAGATCCCGGGGTGTTTCTTCTCCGCCGCGATCATGTCGTCGGTGAGGTCCTCGACCATTCCCGGTGCGTAGCCGTGGCCCTTCCGCATCAGCGTGACGAGGGACTGGTAGCCGACGGCCTTGTCCAGGTGGAGGCCCTGGGCATCCGTGGCGTAGTGCGCCACACCCGCGCGCCGCATCGCGGTGCGCCACTTCCCGTACCAGGCCGACTTCGTGTGCTTCGTGGCCGTAGCGAGGGTGTTCGCCAGGCCCGTCTCGATCGCCGAGTACGTACCCGCGCCCGCGCCGCCCTGGACGTGGATGCGGTCGTTCAGTTCGTTCGTGAGCTTGAGTGTGCCGGTGGGACCGAGGTCGTCCAGGACCATCTGTGAGAAACCCTCGTCCTCGCTGTTGTCACGGAACGACCGTTGCAGTTCGGCGAGTTGAGTGTCCGTCAACTCACCTCCCCTGCTCAGTTTTTGCAGGTACCGCTCCGTCTCCTCGGCCTCGTACGCTTCGATGTCACCCAGCGCCCTGCCGTTGAACCCCCGGCCGCCCGCCAGGAGTTCGGAGTCGATCACGACCCCGGCCAGGGCGACCCGGACGCCCGTGTCCGCGTCCGTCACATCGCGTACGGCCTTGTTGATCCCGTCCTGCCACGGCTGTACGGCCTGGGGAGCGGCGGGGGTGTCCGGCTGGTCCGAACCCGGGCTCACCACACCCGACTCCGAGACCCGCATGCCCGCCCGGACCGCGTCCCACCGCGCCGCCACCACCCGGCCCCGCAGCTCCACGAACCGGTCGTGCGCGTCCCGCAGCAGCGCAGCGATCCCCTTGGCCTCCGTCTGCGCGTACTGGAACTCCTTGAGCGTGACGTCGAAGCGGGCGTTCGCCGCGTCGGCGCTGAGCCCGGTCCACGACGTACTCATGGAGATGCCGTGCACATCCCGCCGGTACGCCGTCTCCTGCTTCTCGAACTCGCCCGCCATGCCGTCCCAGCGCTCGGCCGCCGTGGTCAGCGCGGCGAGGTCGGTGGTCATGATCTCGTGATACGTCGGCATGCGCCCAGTTGCCCCAATAGCTCCGCTGACTCAATAACTCCGGTGCCCCGATAACTCCGTTGCCCCGAAGGCCCGTTGGCCCGGTGCCCCGAAGGCCCAAAGGCCCAAAGGCCCGTTGGCCCGATGGCCCGATGGCCCGCTCGCTTCAGAACGTGTCCAGCGACGACTTCTCCCGCAGCGTCGACCCCACCGCCAGATCCGTACTCGTCAGCACCGCGTTCCCACTCCGCAACGCGCCCTTCTCCGCGCCCAACCGGTCCATCAGGTTCTTCACCTGGTCCGCCCACGTGCCGTGCGCCTTCTTCAGGGCCGCCGAAGTGACCCACCCGTCCCCGTCCTTCGCGGCGAACTCCCGTACGGCGGCGCCGTTTTCGTCGTCAGCCCACCGCCCCGCCGCCCGCGTACCGGGCTCGATGTGATCCTCGATCGCCCGCGCCGCCGCCCGTTTCTCCCCCGGCGACGAAGCCAGAGCCGGCCGCCGCGCCGAAACCCCCGGCACACTCGGCACCCCCGAAACGTCCAGCACACCCGGCACGCCGCCCGAAACGCCCGTCACGCCCACCCGTCGTCCTCCACGCTCCGCCGTGCGCTACACCCGCCGGCTCTCCAACGGCCCCAGGTACAGCGCCGGCAGACCCCCCGTGTCGATCACGAGCCGCTGCAGCACCACCGTCGGGTCCACCATCCAGAACCTCAACCGGTGAACCCCCGCCTTCGTCACGGAGTGTTTCGTCGCCGTCGCGTTGACGTTGTCGGAGGTGTTACGCGCCCACACCGCGTTCAACAGCCCGTCATCAGCACCGGAGTTGATATCGACGGTCTTGATCGGCCCGTCGTCGAGCGAGACGCCGTAGCGCAGACCGCCCGTCGGCAACGCAGGGTTACGAGGGGACAGGTACGCCCACACCGTCACCTCCCCCGGCGCGAGCAGACTCACCTCGTACTCCAACCGCGGCGACCCCGCCCCACCCGGCGTCTGCCGAGGCAGCGTCACCGGCCACGGCGTCATCCCCGCCCCCGTCCGCCCGATGCCGTCGATACGACGCCACCCGCCGACCGCCCGGGCGTAGTGCTCCCCGTCGATCGCCACGTAACCGCCCGCCTCCACGAACCCGCGCAGTCCCCGCAGCCCCCGCCCCGACGGCGTCTCCGCCACGCACGAGACAGTGACCGACTCCCCCGCACCGTGCACCGTCAACGACCCCCGCACACTCGAACCAGTCGAACCCGAACCACCCGAACCCCCCGGCACCCGCGCCCAGTTCACCCCCACCTCCACCCGAACCTGCCGCTCAACCCGCCCCCGCGGCCGATCCACCACCAACCACGGCACCGACGCCTCGATCCGGTAGTCGAAGGCCGTACGCCCCCGGTTGAACACCTCCACGAACTGCTGCGGCCTCGTCTGATACGGACTGAAGGGAGGGAGTACGGCCGCCACCCCCGCCGCACCCCCCGGCCACCACGCCCCCGACTCCGACTCCGAAGCCCCGTCCACCGACACCCCGAGCCCCGCCGCCCCCGGCACCTCGATCCGCCGCACCGCCGGGAACAGCACATCCGGCAACGCCACGTTGTCCTTCTCCGGCTGCTGCCACCCGGCGTTGGGCCCGTACCGCTCCACATCCCCGTAGTCGATGTGCGGCTGCGTCTGGAAACCGGCCCATTTCCCGCCCGCCACGGCCGAGTTGAAACGGTCGGCCAGCGCGAAGTCCCGCTCCAGGCCCGCCTCCGCCGCGGCCGCGAGGTCGTTCGTCGCGGCCCGGCCCTGCGCCGCGTAGAGCAGGTTCGTGAACTCGGCCGACCGCAGCCCGTACAGGTTGGCGGTGGCCTGCACCTCGTACCCGACGAGTTCGAACCACGCGTCCCGCACCCCGGCCGGCAACCGTCGCCCGATCCGCTCGGCCCGTCGCCCCAGCTCCCGCCACTCCTCCGTGACCCGCTCCAACTCCCGGTGTCCGAAGGCGAAGGGAGTCTGCTGATCGTCGTAGACCACCTGGCCGTCGACGAGGGTGATCCGCCGGTTCAGCAACTCCGGCTTGCGGCGCGCCTGCAACTGGCCGTACGCCGCCAGCACGGAAGCGATCTCCCGCGCCTGACCCGTCCCGAAGTTCTGCCGTGCGTAACGGAGTTCCCAGCGCGGTAGCTCATCGGCATCCCAACCCTCTGGATTCCAGGCGTAGTTGAGGAAGAACTCGGTCGGCAGCTCGTTCCCCTTCAGGTCGCCCACGTTCGCGACCCACAACCCCCGGTTCCCGTACGCGTGCGCCGCGTGCAGTTGCTCCCACACGTTCCGCAGGTTCGCCGTGTCCACCCACTTGTAGTTCCGCCCGGCGCCCACGTAGTCGAAGTGGTAGTACAGGCCGTAGCCCCCAGCCCGTTCGCCGTCCCCTGCATCCGGATGCTTACGGATGTTCCCCCAGTTGTCGTCCGTGAGGACCACGGTCACGTCGTCCGGCGCCCTCAACCCCCGGTCCCAGTACCGCTGCACCTCCTTGTACAGCGTCCACACCTGCGGAGTCTCCGCCGCCGGCCGGCCCGTCACCTCCTCGATGATCTGCCGCTGGGCCGCGATGATCTCCTGCATCAACTCGATGCCGTCGCCGTCCGGGAGGCTCGTGTCGCCGTTCCCGCGCATGCCGAGCGTGACGACTCCCTCGAAGCCCTGGTCGACCATGCGCTGCACGCCGGCCCGCCAATAGGCCCGTATCGCCGGGGAGTTGAGCCGGTACGACCACTCGCCCGTCCCGCCGTACGGATCGTGGCCCGGCGTCACGATCGCGCCGGAGGAGTTCCGGACGGCGGCGACCGCATGTCGGTTCCACTCCTCGATGCCCCGCATCATGGGCGCCTCGTGCGACGTGCCCATGACAACGCCGTACTCCGCGGCCCGCCGGTGGTTCTCCGGGTCGTCCTCGGCGAAGGCCCGGCCCCACACCGCCGGCCAGAGGTAGTTCCCCTTCAGCCGCAGCAGCACCTCGAAGACCTTGCCGTAGAAGTCCGCGTTGAAGCCGCCCGGATACCCCGCCGCCTTGCCGGGCCCGAAGTACGCCGGCGCCCACGTCCCCAGCGCCGGGTTCTCGTCGTTGATGAAGAAGCCGCGGTATTTCACGGCCGGCGTCCCCTGCGAGTACCGCCCGGGCAGCACCCACACCTCGTCGCGATGCGTCGGCGGCACGTCGTCCCACCAGTGCCAGGGCGAGACCCCGATGCCGTACGACACGTCGTACGCACCGAAGATCGTGCCGCGCGGGTCGCTCCCCGCGACGACGAACGCCCGCTCCACACCCGGCATCGGCCGCTCGACCACCGTCTGCAACGAGGTCTCCCACCGGCCCCGCACCCCGGACACGTCCAGCTTCCCGGCGGCCACCAGCCCGTCGATCAGCGCGCTGCGGCCGATCGTGCCGACCAGCACCACCTCACGCGCACGCGTGAGCGCGCTCCCGGGGCGTACGCCGGTGACGCGTTCGATGTCGCTCCTCAGGTCCCCTGCCACCCGTACGACTCCGGGGTGATCGTCAGGGTCCACCACGACCGGTGCGCCGACGAGGGGGAACGCACCCGTCGTACGCGAGAAGGAAATGTACGCCCCCGCGTCCGTAGGCCCCGATGCCTTCGACGACCCCACCCCCGACAGCACCGGCACCGCGGCAACCCCCGCACCCAGAACGGCCCTTCGACTGACGGAAGCAGACACGGACGCAGACATGGCACACCCCTCCACACCTAATTTGGTCAGCGGCATGACAAATGGTGGGGCGAGTGGAGGGAGGGAACAACGGGTCGTACGCGCCGAATAGTTTCGTAACACCAGCCGGGGAGCAGCGACCAGGGAACAGCAAAGGGGCCCGTACGACCGAAGTCGTACGGGCCCCTTCGAGACCTACCGGTCAGAGACCGGTCGGATCAGCCAAGACTACTTGTTGATCTTGGTGACCTGGCCGGCGCCCACCGTGCGACCACCCTCGCGGATGGCGAACTTCAGGCCCTCTTCCATGGCGACGGGCTGGATGAGCGAAACCGTCATCTCAGTGTTGTCGCCCGGCATGACCATCTCGGTGCCCTCGGGGAGGGTCACGACGCCGGTCACGTCCGTGGTGCGGAAGTAGAACTGGGGACGGTAGTTGTTGAAGAACGGCGTGTGACGGCCACCCTCGTCCTTGGACAGGATGTACGCCTGGGCCTCGAACTCCGTGTGCGGGGTGACCGAGCCGGGCTTGATGATGACCTGGCCGCGCTCGACGTCCTCGCGCTTGATGCCACGGAGGAGCAGGCCGACGTTCTCGCCCGCCTGGCCCTCGTCGAGCAGCTTGCGGAACATCTCGATGCCGGTGACCGTGGTGGTGGTCTTCTCCTGCTTGATGCCGATGATGTCAACGGTCTCGTTGACCTTCAGGACACCACGCTCGATACGGCCGGTGACGACCGTACCGCGACCGGTGATCGTGAAGACGTCCTCGACGGGCATGAGGAACGGCTTCTCGGTGTCACGCGGCGGGGTCGGGATCGCCTCGTCGACGGCGGCCATCAGGTCGAGGACCGTCTGGCCCCACTCCTTGTCGCCCTCGAGCGCCTTGAGCGCCGAGACCTTGACGACCGGCAGGTCGTCGCCCGGGAACTCGTACTCGGAGAGGAGCTCACGGACCTCGAGCTCGACGAGCTCCAGGATCTCCTCGTCGTCCACCATGTCGGCCTTGTTCAGGGCGACGACGATGTACGGAACGCCGACCTGGCGGGCCAGGAGCACGTGCTCCTTGGTCTGCGGCATCGGGCCGTCGGTGGCGGCGACCACGAGGATCGCGCCGTCCATCTGCGCGGCACCCGTGATCATGTTCTTGATGTAGTCCGCGTGACCGGGGCAGTCGACGTGGGCGTAGTGACGCGTCTCGGTCTGGTACTCGACGTGCGCGATCGAGATCGTGATACCGCGCTGGCGCTCCTCAGGAGCCTTGTCGATCTGGTCGAAGGCCGAGGCCTCGTTCAGGTCCGGGTACGCGTCGTGCAGCACCTTGGTAATGGCGGCCGTGAGGGTCGTCTTACCGTGGTCGATGTGACCGATGGTGCCGATGTTGACGTGCGGCTTAGTCCGCTCGAACTTTGCCTTCGCCACTGGGGTCCTCCTGCGGAGTGGTTCTGGTACGCCTTACTCATCGGCGCCAGGTGATCTTTGCTGGGATGCCGTCCGCCGGGGTCTGCCCTCCCGGGTGAGCCCCGGCGGTCGGTGTCAAGCCTAAAGCGTGCAAACGGTGTGTGTTACTCGCCCTTGGCCTTCGCGATGATCTCCTCGGCGACGTTCCGGGGAACCTCGGCGTAGGAGTCGAACTGCATCGAGTAGCTTGCGCGACCCGAGGTCTTGCTGCGGAGGTCGCCGACGTAGCCGAACATCTCCGAGAGGGGCACGAGGCCCTTCACGACGCGTGCACCGGCACGCTCCTCCATGGCCTGGATCTGGCCACGGCGGGAGTTGATGTCGCCGATGACCTCGCCCATGTAGTCCTCGGGCGTGGTGACCTCGACGGCCATCATCGGCTCAAGGAGCACGGGGCTGGCCTTGCGGGCGGCCTCCTTGAAGGCCTGCGATCCGGCGATCTTGAAGGCGAGCTCGGAGGAGTCGACCTCGTGGTAGGCACCGTCGAGAAGCGTGATGCGGACACCCGTCATCTCGTACCCGGCGAGGATGCCGAACTGCATGGCCTCCTGCGCACCGGCGTCCACCGACGGGATGTACTCCCGCGGGATACGGCCACCGGTGACCTTGTTCACGAACTCGTACGCCGGGCCGTCCGACTCGGTGATCGGCTCGATCGCGATCTGCACCTTGGCGAACTGACCGGTACCACCGGTCTGCTTCTTGTGGGTGTAGTCCACGCGCTCGACGGCCTTACGGATCGTCTCACGGTACGCGACCTGCGGCTTGCCGACGTTGGCCTCGACCTTGAACTCGCGCTTCATACGGTCGACCAGCACCTCGAGGTGCAGCTCGCCCATACCGCCGAGGATGGTCTGGCCCGTCTCCTCGTCCGAGTGAACGTGGAAGGAGGGGTCCTCCTCCGCGAGACGCTGGATGGCAATACCCAGCTTCTCCTGGTCACCCTTGGACTTGGGCTCGATGGCGACCTGGATGACCGGCGCCGGGAAGTCCATGGACTCCAGGATGACCGGGTTCTTGTCGTCGCACAGCGTCTCACCGGTGGTGGTCTGCTTCAGGCCCATGACGGCGACGATGTCGCCGGCGCCCACCGCCTCGATCTCCTCACGCTTGTTCGCGTGCATGCGGTAGATCTTGCCGATGCGCTCCTTCTTGCCCTTGACGGAGTTCAGCACCGCGGTGCCAGTCTCCAGGCGGCCCGAGTAGACCCGGACGAAGGTGAGCTTGCCCAGGTGCGGGTCGCTCATGATCTTGAACGCGAGCGCGGACAGCGGCTCGTCCACGGACGGCTTGCGCTTGACGACGACCTCGGGGTCCTTGACGTCGTGGCCTTCGATGGCCTCGACGTCCAGGGGGGTCGGCAGGTAGCGCACGACCGCGTCGAGCAGGGGCTGGACGCCCTTGTTCTTGAACGCGGTGCCACAGAACACCGGGGTGACCGTGATGCCGTTGGACTTGCCGGACGCGATGGTGACGCGACGGATCGCGGCGTACAGCTGCTCCTCGGTGGGCTCGATGCCCTCCAGGAACAGCTCCATGATGTCGTCGTCGTTCTCGGCGACGGCCTCGACCAGCTTGCCGCGGTACTCCTCGGCGGCCTCGGCGTGCGTGGCCGGGATGTCGACGACGTCGTACATCTCGCCCTTCGCCGCCTCGGCGGACCACACGAGCGCCTTCATGCGGACCAGGTCCACAACGCCCTTGAAGTCCATCTCGGCACCGATCGGAAGCTGCATGATCAGCGGCACCGCACCGAGGCGGTCCTTGATCATGTCGACGCAGCGGTGGAACTCCGCGCCGGTCCGGTCGAGCTTGTTCACGAAGCAGATGCGGGGCACGCCGTAACGGTCGGCCTGACGCCACACCGTCTCGGACTGCGGCTCGACACCGGCGACACCGTCGAACACCGTGACGGCACCGTCGAGGACGCGCAGCGAACGCTCCACCTCGACGGTGAAGTCGACGTGCCCCGGGGTGTCGATGATGTTGATGGTGTAGTCGTCGTCCTCAAGCGGCCAGTGACAGGTGGTGGCAGCAGAGGTGATCGTGATGCCACGCTCCTGCTCCTGCTCCATCCAGTCCATGGTGGCAGCGCCGTCGTGGACTTCACCGATCTTGTAGCTGACGCCGGTGTAGAAGAGGATCCGCTCAGTGGTGGTCGTCTTGCCCGCGTCGATGTGAGCCATGATCCCGATGTTGCGGACCCTGGCCAGGTCAAGTGAAGTGGTAGCCATAAGGCTTCGGTCTTCTCTCGGTCTCGTCGTGGGTAGCGACTACCAGCGGTAGTGCGCGAAGGCCTTGTTGGACTCGGCCATCTTGTGGGTGTCCTCGCGCTTCTTGACGGCCGCACCGAGGCCGTTCGAAGCGTCGAGAAGCTCGTTGAGCAGACGCTCGGTCATGGTCTTCTCGCGACGGGCGCGGGAGTAACCGACCAGCCAGCGCAGCGCGAGCGTGTTGGCGCGACCGGGCTTGACCTCGATCGGAACCTGGTACGTCGCACCGCCGACTCGGCGGGACTTGACCTCGAGCGTGGGCTTGATGTTCTCCAGCGCGCGCTTCAGCGTGATGACCGGGTCGTTGCTGGTCTTCTCGCGCAGGCCCTCCATGGCGCCGTACACGATGCGCTCGGCGGTGGAGCGCTTGCCGTTCAGCAGCACCTTGTTGATCAGGGAGGTGACAAGAGGAGAACCGTAGACCGGGTCGATGATGACCGGGCGCTTCGGGGCGGGGCCCTTACGAGGCATTTTCTACTTCTCCTTCTTGGCGCCGTAGCGGCTGCGGGCCTGCTTGCGGTTCTTGACACCCTGGGTGTCGAGCGAACCGCGGATGATCTTGTAGCGAACACCGGGCAGGTCCTTCACACGACCGCCACGCACGAGCACGATGGAGTGCTCCTGCAGGTTGTGTCCCTCACCCGGAATGTAAGCGGTGACTTCGATCCCGCTGGTCAGACGCACACGCGCGACCTTGCGCAGGGCCGAGTTCGGCTTCTTCGGGGTGGTCGTGAACACACGCGTGCAGACGCCACGACGCTGAGGGGAACCCTCGAGTGCGGGCGTCTTGTTCTTCTCGACCTTGTCCTGCCGGCCCTTCCGGACCAGCTGCTGGATCGTAGGCACTACTTCTCCGGTTTCTGTGTGCCGATGGTGAAGCTAACCTGGAACGTCGCCGACCCACGCGGTCGGGTGTGTCGAATCCCGCAGACTTTCGCCGGTAAGCAAAAGGGGCGCAGATTGCGGTGGCCAGTGTCGGCTCCCTTAGTGCGGTTCAAGGCACGCACGAGAGCCAGGGCACACCCCAGGCACAAGGTCTGAGCGTACCTACCTCATTCGCTGCGGTCAAAACAAATGGGTCCCACCCACAGCCCGACACGACCCAGGCCGAAGCCGCGCCGCGTCAGCGATCTTGGAATCCACGGCGACTCCGCCGCTCCGAGCCCTCGGCTCCACGGTACGGAACCCCAGGCCGGAGCCCCCGGCCGGAGGTGTCACATCGGACCCCCGGCGGGAGGCGTCACGTGGAGCTCGCCGCCGCCACGATCATGAGGAGGAGTATCAGGGCCCAGCCCGCGACGGCGAGCCAGCCGAAGACCAGGCCGGTGAGGGCGAGGCCGTCGCCGCCCTCGTCGGTGCGCTGGATCTCCGCGCGGGCGGTGTGGCCGAGGATCACCGCGGGGATGCCGGTGAGGCCCAGCGTCGGCACGATGAGCAGCCCGCAGACCAGCGAACCGACCGCCTTGCCGTTGGTCGGCGGCACCGGGCGCGGCAGGAACGTCGGCGGCACCGGCCGGAATCCCGGATGCGGTGCCTGCACGACCGCGGTCGCCTGCGGCCCCTGGGGCAGATCGGCGACCAGCAACATCAACTCACCTACCGTACGGGCGCCGTAGGCCCGGGCGACCCGCTTCTCCAGCTCGTCCTCCCGCAGCCGCCCCTCGGCGAAGCCGGCCCGGAGCACGTCCACCGCCCGCTCCCGGTCCGCGGTCGCGGCCAGCATCGACGCCCCGCTCTGCCCCTGCCACGGCTGCGGCGATCCCTGTCCCTGTCCCTGCCACGGTGTCGGGTACGACACAGAGCACCTCCCCCGGCGCCGGAGACCGAATGCCTTCATCATGCTCCAACGCACAGAAAACGGCACCGGTTCCCCACAGCCACGTAAAGAGGCCGCCACCTCGCTGCCGCAGGGTCGCCCTATAGAGGGGAGCGAGGTGGCCGTCCCTCAGCGTGTGCGCCGGGTGCCGCCGGCGGCGCGTTCCGCGGCGAAGACGTCCTCCAGCCGGAACAGCTGCGCCCGCCCCGCCCTGCCGACCGGCGTCAGATGCCCGAGCTGGACCCACTTGCGGATGGTGGCGGGCGCGACCCCGGCCTCCTGCGCGGCGAGCGGCCCGGGAATCAGCGTCGGCAGCCCACCCCTGGTGCCCGTCATCGGTTCCACTCCCCCTCGTTCCAGGTGTGCCGGTAGGCCGGATCGTCGTGGCAGCCGCAGTCCGGCGCCGAGCAACGGCAGGCCGGGTTCACACAGAGCACCGCGCCCCGGTCCGGGAAGGCCCGCAACGAGACCGAGTCGCACCAGGGGCAGCGCCCCGACACCCGTACGACCGTCTCGGTGTCCCCCAGCGCGCGGGCACAGCGCCGCGCCATCCGCCGGGTCTCGTCCCGCACGTGCGCCGCGAGCACGGCGTCGGCGGCCACCTCGTCGAGCAGCCCGGCGATCCGCCGCAACCGCTCGGGCACGGACGCCCGCCGCGCCCGCGGCAGCCCGAGCCGGTCCCGCACGGCCTCTTCCAGTTCTACGACGCCGTCGCTGATGTCGCGGATCGTGTCGGAGATGTGCAGGCGCAGCGGGGCCGCGCTGTGGCCGGGGGTGACGAGTCCGTGCCGTTGTTCCAGGAGGAGTGCCTCGGCACGCTCCTCACGGAGCCGGTCGGCGAGGTCGGGCGGGGGCGGCGGGGTGGGTGCGCGGTGGGCCGGTGAGGTGCGGCCGGGGGCGAGTTCGACGGTCAGTTCGGGGAACTGCTGGAGCAGCGTGCCGATCCATAGGGCTGCGTGCGTGGTCGGGTCCGTCGCGGCGGACGCCTGACTCGGGTCAGGCAAGGGAGCCTCCCCGCGGAGCGCGCGTGCTCGGCAGCGTCGGCAGGGCGATCAGGGCGGCCGGGAGGAGGTGCGCGGGGATCTCGACCGGGCGGCCGGAGCGGTAGAGGCGGCCGCCGCAGACGCCGTCGAACCAGTTGTCGGCCGGCGCGACGATCCGCTCGCAGTCCCGCCGTACCGGGCAACGGGCGCAGGCCCGCAGGACGGGGGCGGCCTCCTTGACCTTCTTCGAGAAGACGGCCTTGGGCGGGAGCCCGGCGCAGGCGGCGGCGGTCTGCCAACCGACGGGTCCGGCGGGTTCGTCGTAGCGGCGGAGTGGTGGGCAGGTGTCCGTGGACATGGGGCCTCCCTGGAGGACGGGTGTGGCACAAGCGGCTGGCAAGTGCCGTCCGGCCGTCCAGGTTTACAGATTGCGCGCGCGCTCGCAACGAAAACTTTGGTCACTCACGTCACAGACCCGGCGACAACCCGTCACGAAACCGGCCTCCGCGCCCCCATCTCCACCGAACCTCCCCCTGATTGAGCCCATTTTTCTTAGTGCTTGCACGCGAGCACGTAATTCCGTGCGCGCAAGCAAGCTAAACTCGCTGCCATCCAAAGGAAGCGAGCACACAGATGACCAGCCAGGATCTGGACGCGTTCGCCGCGTGGGTCGAGGACCTGATGCGCGACCGCGGCTACGACATCGACAGCCCGCGCGGCGGCGGCAAGTCCCGGATAGCGGACGAGGCGGGCGTCCATCGGGCCGCCGTCACCCGCCTGTTGCAGCGCCAGAGCATGCCGGACCTCGAGACCACACGCAGGCTCGCCCGCGTGCTGGGGGTGCCGGTCCGCGACATGCTCATCCGCTCCGGCCGGCTCACCGCGGAGGAACTCGCCGACCCCCACGACTACTTGGCGTCCCCCGCACCAGGCGCCGAGTTCGCCCGACGCCCCACGCTGGAGGAGGTCGCCGATCTGCTGGGGGTGCCGGCCGACCGGCGGGAGATGTTCGTGCGCGTGGTCGAGCAGTTCCTGCCGAACGACGTGCCCGCCGTAGAACACGCGGAACGCGCGAACGCACGGCTGCTGATGACCGACTGACCGGCTGATCCCCGGTCACTCACAGCCGGTCACTCACCGCCGGCCGCTCGCCTCCGGTCACCTACCTCCGGTGACCCGTCGGCGGTCACCGGTACGCGGTACGCGGTACGCGGTACGAGGGAACTGGTCCCTCCCTCCCCGCTCCCAGACTTCTCCCCCACTCCCCCACTCCCCCACTCCCCCCGCCCCCTCAGCCTCCCCCGCTCACCCGGTTCTCGGTTTTTAGTTGCGTGCGCGCACGCTCGTCTGTCACAGTTGGTGCAGCGGCGGAGCTGCGCCCGCAGGCCGGCCGCTCAGCGCCTCGTCGCGGTGTACAGGTGTACCGCCGCGTCCCGCACTCTCTCCCGAAGCTGCCCCGAGGTGACCCGGCATGACCACACCCACTCCACCGAGCGCCTTCCCGGACGTCGAGGCGATGATCGTCGACGTCCTGGAGGACGACTCCCGGCTCTCCGGCGCGATCGTCGCCGTACAGGCGCCGACCGGCTTCGACGGCACGGCCGCCGCCGTGTTCGTCAACCGGCGCGGCGGCGCCTGGGTCGGCGAACGCCATGTCGACCAGCCGCTGATCGAGCTGGAGGTGTACGGCCCGACCAAGCAGGCCGCGCACGTCCTGGCCAACGACGCCCGTCAGGCCCTGCTGGCGATGGCGAACAACAAGTACGGCACGAACCTCGTCACCGAGGTCGAGGAGCAGGACGGCCCGCGCTGGCTGCCCGACTACCTCTACTCCGCGGCCAACCGCTACGTCACGGTGATGAAGGTGTACGTGGACGTCTACTGATCGACCCCACCGGTCCCTCAGACGCTCCACGCCCCACAGACCGAAGGCCCCGCCACCCCCCGGCGGGGCCTTCTTCGTACCCGGACCTCCCGAGTACGACGGCACCCCATCTCGACTCACCCTGAAAACAAGGAGATTCACCATGGCAGGAACCAACTCCTCCGAGATCCGCATCGCCGGCGTAGGCCGCCTCTACGTCGCCCCGGCCGACACCGCCGTACCGTCGACGTTCTCCACCGACACCGCCACCGACTGGGCGACCTGGAAGAACCTCGGGTTCACCTCCGGCGACGGCGTCACCTTCAGCAAGAAGGACAAGCTGGAGCCGGTCGACGTGTGGCAGGCCGTGAGCCCGGTGCACTTCGTGTACTCGGACCGCGACCTGACCCTGAAGTTCTCGCTGATGCAGTTCAACGAGGACACGCTGCCGTTCTTCATGGGCGGCGGCGGGGTCGACGCGGTGACCGGTTCGACGGGCGTCTACCAGTACGACATCGCCGACCGGCCGTTCGCCGATGTGCGCGCCCTGGGGCTGGAGTTCACGGATGTGCGGGCGAGCGACGGTTCGACCGTGACGTACCGCTTCGGCATCCCGCGCGGCCAGGTCACGGCGTCGGACGACATCAAGCTGGCCCGCAAGTCGGCGGCCCAGCTCGGCATCACGTTCAGCGCGATGTCCGCCGCCGACGGCTCGCCGCTGGCCAGCTTCCTGATGAAGGACGCCGCGTACGCCGCGTCCTGACCCACCGGGGTGGGACAGGCACGCCCGTCTGTCCCACCCCGGGCCCCCAACTCACCTTTTCCGAATCGCCTGTTAAGGAGTGCCCATCACCATGGCCCGTTTCGACGTCAACGCAGCCCGCGCCCAGCGGCTCGAAGCCCTCGGCCGCACCTGGTCGTTCGAACTCGACACCGAGAGCTACACCCTCCCCACCGAGCTGACCCGCGCCACCGCCAAGGCGCTGCGCAAGCTCGACGACAACGACGTGGACGGGCTGCTCCGACTCCTCCTGGGCGAGAAGCAGTTCACCCGCTTCGAGCAGCACGAGGTCACGATGCAGGACATCGCCGCCATCCTGGAGGCCTACGGCAAGGAGACCGGGCTCGGCCTGGGGGAAGGCTGAGCCTCGTCGGGTTCGTCGACGAACACGCCGAGGCCCTCGAAGCGGACCTGCTCCGCTATTACGGCATCGATCTGCTCGACTGGCACCGTGACCGGCTCTCCGCGCGCCGACTCACCGTGCTCGTCAGGCAGTTGCCGCACGACAGCGCCCTCAACCGGGAGCTGCACGGCGAGGCCGCCGACTGGTCGGTGACCGACCATCTGCTGGCCGCCGCCGTGGACCATCTCGCCGCCGCCAACTGGATGTTCGCCTCCGTCAACTCGGAGGAGGGCGACCAGCCGGACCCCCCGGCACCGGTACCGCGTCCGTCGTACGACGGCACGGAGACCGGGGGCGAGGAGGCACCGGGCGGAGGAACCGAGAAAACGGCAACGGCGGATACGGATACGGACGCAACGCCGTCGACGGTCCAACTGGCCCGTTTCTTCGGTTGATTGGGCTCCGGTGGGCCCAGTGCCGGTGTTCGCCGACACTGTTCAGCCCGCCGGGTCCTCCGCCGGCCCTGCCCCCTCCTCCCGGCGCCGGCCGGGGGCCCGCCCCTCCAACTCGTCAGCGAGGGCACGGACCTTGGCGGAGAGTCGGGGACGTTTCTCACTCCGGTCGCCGGCGGGGGCGGGGGCGGAGGGTGATGACGGCGACGGCGACGGTTCGGCCGACTCCGTCCTGCGTCCTTTCTCGCGCCCGGTGCCGGTGTTCAGCGGGGGCACGCTGGGCCGGCCGTTGCGCCGTACGACCGAACGCCGTTCGGCGGGCGCGGCACGCTTCTCCCGCACGTCACGGGCGGTGACAAGGATGTCGTCGGCTTCGATACCTACACCCACACCCACATCCGCATCCCGTACGTCTCCATCCCGTACGTCCGTGTCCGCATCCGGTACGGGTGACGGCGTCCCGTCCGCCACGACCCGCTCCCGTTCCCCGCGCTCTTCTACCCGCGTCAACTCCGATGGAGGGCGCAGCAGTTGGACGTAGGGAAGCTGGATGACCTCACCGCCACCACCTCCGCTCCCAGGCTCCCTCGCGCGGCGCGGCCGACGCCCGGTGCGGGCGTCCTCCTGCCCCTGGAGGTAGGCGGCGGTGATCCGTTGCTCGTACGCCCGCCGCACGGCCGGGAGTTGCTCGTCGACGACGTCGGCCCAACCCGCGCTGTAGGCGGCGAGTTCACGCCGGTCGAGTTCGGCGCGGGGCAGGATGACGAGGTCGTCGGGGGCGTGGCCGAGCCGTAGGACGAGTTCGGACAGGCGGGCGATGAGATGAGGGAGATCGGGGGCTTGTTCGAGCCAGTCGATCACATGCGTCTGCCGCGCGTTGCTCGCGTTCCCATCCACCCCGTAGGCCTTGCTCTCGTCCCTGCCCCACCGCGCCCCCCAGCGCGAGGACGGCCGCCCCATCGCCGCCCACCGTCGTAGCCAGGCCCCAAATGCCTCACCGGGCCTGGTAATTCACCTTTCATTCACCGACGGGAGAACGGCCGGATCCCACTTCACCAACCTGGCACAACTGCCACCGCACCCCACATCACCGCAGGTCCGGACCGCACAGCGGGCAACTGTCTTCGGCAAACACGAAACACCACCACAGGATTACTCGTACACTAGTTCGAACCGACGCTTCGAGCGCACCAGGAGCGCCACCTGTACCACCAGCCGAGCGGACAGACAGGAAAGCAGGACGACGACATGGCGACTGGCACGAGTCACTCCCCGCAGCAGCCGATCGACACCTACACCCGCCTCGCCCACCTCCTGCACTCCCCCGCCCCCGACCGCACGGCCCTGCTCGACCGGCTGTACGAGGAGTTGCTCACGCGGGAGTCGCGGGCGTACGCGGCAGGGTGGACGGACGCGCTGACGGAGGCGGGACGGGGACGCGGGGGCCGGCCGTAAGCACCGATCACCGCCTACGGCTCACAGCTCACACGGCGAACGTGCACCACACCTGCTTCTCGTCGAACCCCGTACGGTGCCACCCCCACCGCCGCGCCAACGCCTCGACGAGCCGCAGCCCCCGCCCGCCCTCGTCCAACAGGTCGGCGCACGCGGGCAGTTCGGGCACCAGCGCGGGGGCATGGTCGGTCACCATCACCCGTAGAAACGGCGGAGCGAACTCCCGCCCGACCCCGAGCGTCAGCTCCAGCCCGGCGAGCCCACCACCGTGCCGTACGGCGTTGGTGCACAGCTCCCCCACGGCGAGCTCGACGGAGTCGGCCAACTCGCCCAGTTTCCAGTGCTCTTGAAACCAGACGCGGGTGCGGTGCCGGGCTTCGGCGACGGGGCGGAGGGGGTCTAGGGCGGAGGTGTCCCAACCGACGCGGGTGGGAGTGGTGTTGAAGGGCGGGAGATCCATCGTTCACCTCGCGGGGAGTCGATGAGTGGCTTGCATCACAAGCTACCGGTGAAACTAAAACGCGTGCTACCTGATTCACTAAAACGAGTACTAATCTCGAACCAGGTGGACGCCCGGCTCACAGGTCGGCAAACTGTGCGCGCGAGCGAGGAGTTGATCCATGGCACCCCGACAGACCCCCACCATTCGCCAACGGCGTTTCGGCGCCGAGCTGCGCAGACTGCGTGAGGGCGTCGGCATGTCCGCCCCGGTCGCGGGCGAACGACTCGGCGCCGACCGGACGATGATCTCCAACATCGAGGCCGGCCGATTCGGCATCAGCGAGGAACGCCTCCGCCGCCTCGCGAGCATCTACGAGTGCGACGACACCGAACTGATCAATGCCCTCGCCTCGATGACCGGCGGACGTTCGAAGGGCTGGTGGGACGAGTACCGGGGCAAGATCCCGCCGGACTTCCTGGACGTGGCGGAACTCGAACATCACGCCACCGGCCTGCGCACGTTGCAGACCGCCCACATCCCCGGCCTCTTCCAGACCGAGGAGCACGCACGGGCACTGTTCGACCTCTTCGTCCCGGCACTGCCGCGCCTGGAGGTCGAGTTGAGGATCGCCCAGCGCCTGGCGCGTCACGCCGTGATCGCGGACGAGCCGGGTGTTCCGTACGTCGGCATGGTCCACGAAACGGCGCTGCGCATGCGCACCGGAGGCCGCCGGGTCGCCAAGGCCCAACTCGGCCGGCTGCTGGAGGAGAGCGAGCGCCCCAACGTCCGGCTGCTCGTGATTCCGTTCACCGCCGAGGGCTTCCCCATGGCCGGCGACACTTTGATGTACGTCTCGGCCGCCAGCGCCCACCTGGACACGGTCGAGGTGGACTCCCCCATCGGCGCGGTGTTCTTCGACTCACCGACCCAACTGGCCAACTTCCGACGACGGCTGGACTTGGTCGAACGGGTCGCGTTGAATCCGAACAAGTCGAGAGACCTCATCCTCTCGATCGCCGACGACCTGTAAGAGGTACCCGCGTGTCCGAGCCGAAGTGGCGCAAGTCCTCGTACTCGGAGGCATCCGGCAACGCCTGCGTCGAGATGGCGACCGCCGGCCCCCTCATCGCGCTCCGCGACTCGAAGCACCCGGAACTGCCGTGGGCCACCGTGAGCCGGGCGGCGTGGTCGGAGTTCACCGGCGCCCTGGGAACCGGCGGCCTGTCCAAGCGTTGAGGCACCCGCGCCGCCCATCGACGCAGCCCTCCTCCGAGGCCCGGAATCCGTTCAAAGCGTGAGAACGAATACGGCGGCCCCCAGGAACATCACACCGATTCCGGCCCACAGCGCAACAAGCTTGGGCTTCGACTGGATCGTCGAGACTCTCCGAGCGCTCTCCCACATCGAGAAGGAAACAAAGAAAGAGGTCGCAGAAACCGCCAAGGTTCCGACCGAAATAAGAAAGTACCAGAGCTCCACGCTTCTCCCTTTCTCGGTGCCGTGATTCAGTAGAAGAAGATCGCGAGCACGGCACCCACGGCGATGAGCGCCAGTCCAGGTGCCCAGAAGAACACCACCATGCCTCGCTCTTCGGAAGAGTCGATTTCCGCGAGACTGCCAGTCTTGGCCCGCTTCGGCTTTCTGCGGTCGTAAACCACCGGAACGACCGTGCCCACCGGCCCCCTCGGCTCTGGCCCGACTTCGATGAACTGGGGCGGTGTGTCCTGGGGCGGGGCTCCCGGGATACGGATGTGGTAGTAGACACGATGTCCACTGCTAATCCATTCCTGAAGGTCGGACACCGCCTCCCCCTCGACACCATGACGCTCAAGACTTCTCAGCTTCATAAACTTCACGAATCCCCCTGAATTCGCGAAGCAGAGGAGCACACCAATACCCATCAGGACGAATCCCACACTCGCGATGTTACCCATCACATCTCCTTCTCGAGTGTGCGCGAGGCTGCCAATTTCTCACCTGAACTTTCGGGCCGCCACCGGCCGTGCGAACACCCAGAGCCCCGCAGAAATGACACCCGCGACAAGGACTGCGACTACCCTCTTCGGTCTCGTTCCGGAGAACCAGTGAATACTGCTGAGGTAGCACCCAGTCAGACCATCACGAGCAGCACGACGCCTGCAACAAAGAACACCAGGCCACCGTATCCGAGACAGAAAACGGCGAGTCTTTCCGCCCTGTAGTCGATATCCCTCAGGAACCCGGTCTTACCGCGTCGCGGATTCCCTCTGTCATACACAACGGCGACAACAGAACCGAGAACAACCTCGCCTCGTTGAATTTCACCGAACTCGACTTTGGAATCGGCTCCGTCAACGCTGATTTCGTAAGAAACACGATAGTTCCCGAGCCGGCGTACTCCTGAGACTTCGCAAGCGCCTCGGTTTCGACGCCGAACCGAGCCAGCCGGCGAAGACGGCGATACTCCAGAAATATTCCTGCTTGGGAAACGGCGGCAGCGAAACCGACCATCACCATAATGCACGCGACAACAAAGAGAAACGTCGAGTTTTCCACGGCACCGTACCAATTCATCATCACATCACAAGCCGCCTTCGCAGACCAAAAAAAGTTCACCGATTCCAGCCCGCGGCGCGACAAGTCAGTCACACTGCAGGCGGCGATGGACCAAAATCCCGGGAATTGGCAAGCATCTCGGTTTCGGCAATTTCTAGTGAAATACCAGAATGAGCACCAACCCCAGGCCGATGCACGCGAACCCAGTACCCCAGAACGCCTTCACACCGCCCCACTCGTCGGACAGATCGATGTCCGCAAGCTTTCCCGTCCTGGCCCGACTCCGTTTCCTGGAGTCATACACCACCGGCACAACCGTACCCACCGGCCCCTGCGGCTCCGGGCCGACCTCGATGAATCGGGGCGGCACGCTCTGAGGTGCGGCTCCCGGGAGTCGGACGTAGTAGTAGACGCGTTGTCCGCTGCTGATCCACTCCTGAAGCTCCGACACCGCTTCACCCTCAACATCGTGGCGTTTCAGATTCCGCAGCTTCAGGAAAATAACCAAACCCCCCGAATTAAGCGTGTAAGCGACCACATCGAGAACAACCAGGATAACTCCGGCCATGGCACGGACGCCCTACGGTCAGGCCGGCTGCGCGCGCAGCCGCAGCGGTAGGCCCGACTCTCGCGTCCTCCGAAAGTAGAGCCCAGAGCTCCCCGCCACGTACAAAAAAGGCGGCTCCATCATAGCGACAGAATTCACGCCACCCTCTCCCGCTGCGGAATTTCCACACGGGAATTTCCGTAGGCCGAACGCTCAGGGTGTGAATCTGAAGAAAAACACCATGAGCGCCTCAGCGGCAACCCCTGCACTGGCACACAGAAAGAATCTCATGAACGAATACCCAGTCAACCGCTGTCGCCATCCGAGGAAAAACGCGAAAGCGAAGTAGAAACAAAGCAGTCCAGCAATAAGGAAACAGCTACCGATAACCCAGAACAGGAAACCCGCCATCTCTCCCCCTCAATCCCACATTCCCGTATTGGATCTTCGAGGGTACCGAGAATCCGTCACGCGAGCAAGACCCAGAACGGGACAAAATCCCAAGTGAGAGATGTCAACGAGGAGCAGACTCATGGGAAAGCACACCACGGACGAGGTATACGACCGTCTGGCCGAGGTGAAACAGAGACTCGAAGAGAACTCCAAGTCTGACGTCACCACCGGTCACTTCGACTCGAAGATTTCCGACCTGAAGGCAGCGATCGAGAAGGTCGGGAATGCCGTCAGGGCATCCGAAAAGAAAGAGGAGAAGAATAAGAGCGGCTGGGAACTCATCAAGGAGCAGCCGCTCGTCGCGGATGTTCTGGCGATTTTCAAGCAGATCATGGATGTTTTCCAGGGTAAGGATCTTCTGGCGAAGATCATCCTGGCCATCGGCGTTGTCGGCGCCTCCGTCGCTCTCGTCGGCAAGGTTCGCGCGCTGATCACCGGTTTCATCGAAAAGATCAAAGGCGCCCTGGCGACGTTGAAGAACCTGATGCTGAATGTCACGGGCAAGCTCTCGGGAGGAGATCGCCGGTACCTCGGACGGGACGACAACGGCCGACTGGGACTCCGGCCGGAACGTACCTCCGGAGAGATGCAGCAGGCACAGCAGGCGGCCAGTCGGCAGTTCCGTCAGCGGACACGACAGCTCGGCCGCGGCGCCTCGGGGGTGCCCTCGGCCGGCGGCGCGCAGGCGCTCGGACAAGCGATGAGCCGGGTCAACAGCGGGATCGAGGCCTTCGACAGACTCAAGTCGAAACTCCCCTCCGCAGCCAAGATGAAGCGGACGGCGAGCGCGACGAACCGGTTGAGCGAAGCGCTGGAGAAGGTGACCGAACGACTGCGTCCTGCGGAGCTCGATGACCTGACCGAAGCCACAAGCCGGCTCACCCAGAAGATGTCCGCCTTCGATCACGAAAAACTCCCCAAGCCCGGAACGCTGCGGGACATCTCCAAGGCGGCCAAGGACCTTCACGACAACGGGAACAAGGTCAGGGAGATGTTCCAGAACCTCGCCACCGCGTCCGCCCAAGCCGCTGACTCCATCGGCGCCTGATCCCCTCTCTCCGAAGGAGGTGTGCAATGAGTCTCGTTAGTTCCCTCAAGAAAGCCTCCGGCTCCCTGGACGACTTCAAGTCCAAGGCGTCCGGTGCCGGTACCGCGGCCAAGGGGATCGGCAGCAACAGTCAGAAGGGCGCCGATCAGCTCAAGGCCCTCAAGACCGCCGCCGACGGTTCCGGAAAGGAGCTGAAGGACCTCAGGACCGCGTCGGACCAGGCCGAGAAGTCACTCGGAAAGGCAGGAAAGACCGGTTCCAGTGCCGGGACCAATCTCGGCAAGTACGAAACCGGGGCCGGCAAGGCGGCCAAGGGCCAGGACAAGATGAACACGTCGATGAAGGGCAACTTCTTCGGCCTGCTCATGAGCCTGCTCCAACCGCTCATCGACAAGGTCATCGACATGGTGACCAACTCGAAGACCATGCAGAGGGTCCTGAAGCAGGCCTTCGAGGTCATCAAGGCCGTGATCAGCAGCGTCATGAAGGCCATCGAGCCGATCATGAAGAACGCCGGCAAGCTGATCAAGTCGGTCTGGAGCGGCATCAAGACGGCGATCACGAACATCGTCAAGGCCGTCGCCACGGTCATCAGGACCTACGTCAACGTATGGAAGTCCATCATCACCGGCGTCCTGAAGGCGATCAGCACGGTCGTCTCCAACGTCTGGAAGGGCATCAAGGCCGTCATCTCTCCAGTCGTCAGCTGGGTCAAGTCGGCGATCCCGGAAGCCTTCCGGGCCGTAAAGGACCGGTTGTCCAGCATCTGGGGCGGCCTGAAGGGCATCGCCGGCCGGGCCTTCGACGGCATCAGGGGCGCGGTCCGCGACCCGATCAACGCTGTCATCGGTCTCATCAACCGCGCGATCGGCGCCCTCAACGGCATCCACGTCTCCATCCCCGGCTGGGTCCCGAAGGTCGGCGGCAAGACCTTCGGCGTCAGCCTGCCGAGGATCCCCGCGCTGGCCACCGGCGGCGTCGTCATGCCCCGTTCCGGCGGCGTCCCCGCGCTCCTGGCCGAGGCGGGCGAGGCGGAGGCAGTACTCCCGCTCAGCAAGCTCGACCGCCTGCTGAAGCGTGCCGCCTCGCAGGGGCGGGCCTACGCCGGTGTCTCCGGCGGCGACGGCAGCGCGCTGCACATCGAGCACTACTACGCGGCCGAGACCAGCACCCCGCAGCGCACCGCCGACGCGCTGATGTTCCTGGCGAAGGCACGCGGATGAGCAGCGCGGCCCCCGCCCTGCGCAATCCCCTCGCCGGTGCCACCCCCTCCCTGCGTTCCTTCCGGACCAGGGTCGAGCAGACCCACTCCGGCGTACGGTCCTTCACCCAGCGCATCACGGGTGCCACCGCCGACCTCGACCGCGTCAGCACCCCCACCACCCAAACCGCCACAGCCGTCCAGCAGATCAGGACGAACGCCGACACCGCAGCCCGTTCCATCACCAGAACCGGCCAGACAGCCGCCACCACCGGCGCCTCCGGCATCAAGTCCACCGGCACAAAGGTCAGGTCCGCCGGAAAATCCCTCGGCAAACTCACCACAGGCCTGGGCGGTGTCTTCGCCATGGTCGGCACCCTCATCGCCGCCTCCGGTGTCCTGGGCGGCCTCCTCGACACCTTCGGCACGGCCATGACCATCGGCTCCGGCGTGATGATCGTCATCAACGCCCTCACCCGAGCCAACCCGATCGGTTTCGTAGCCGGTCTGCTCCTCCCGCTGGCCGGCTGGCTGCTGGACATCGCGCTGAACTCCGAGACCGGCCAACGCCTGATGGACCAACTGGCCACGCTGATCCTGAAGTACGTCCAGAGCTACCTCACGATCCTCGGCCCGATCCTCAAACTGATCGCCGGCGCCGTGAACACCTACGTAACCGGCTACCTCACCCTGATCACCACCACCCTCTCCGTCCTGGGCACGGTCATCGGCACCGGCTTCGCCGCCCTCAAGGCGCTGACCACCGGCGACACCCGTGCCCTCAGCGGCAGGGTGTCCGCGATCTGGACCGGCTTCAAGTACGCCGTCAAGCCGGCCCTGAACTGGATCACCAAGGAAATCCCGGCAGGCTTCACCCGGGTCAAGAACGCCACCGCCAACACCCTGCGCGCGATGGGCCAGTTCGTCACGACCGGCGCCCAGACCGTGGCCGGCGTCGTAAAGGGCCCCATCGAAGGCCTCGTCGCCTTCGCGAACTGGGTGATAGACGGCCTGAACAAGATCAGCTTCAGCATCCTCGGCAAGAAGTTCGGCGTACATCTCAACAAGATCCCGATGCTCGCGGAGGGCGGTATCGCCGTCCCCGGCGCCCGCACCGGCAAGGTCCTGTCCCTCACCGCGCTCGAACGACAGCGCGCCCTCGCCGCCCGCAGCCGGGCGACCAGGCGCGCCCAACTCACCCCCCACATCAGGGAGTTCCACGAGAGCAACGGCACCGGCGCCCACGGCACCGCGGCCGACCTCCTCTTCCTGGCCTCCGCCCATGCCCGCGCCCGCGCATGAGACAGCAGCCCTCCACCCCAGTGAGGTGACGCCCCCATGGCCGACCTGACGACCACCACATCCACCACCGACGACGTTCCCCCCGGCTCACTCATCACCCGCGACGGGCAGATGCAGTGGGCCGGACTGCTGCTCGGCCCCGGTACGCCGTACGAGATCGGCAGTGACGGACTGACCGGCTGGGAGGACCTGCCGGACTACGACACCACAGACGCCGATCACCCCACCGCGCACGGCGCCTGGCCGGGCGCGCGCTACGCCAAGCCGCGCAAGGTCGGCGGCTCGGTGTGGACCGTGCCGCCGCAGGACGACACCGCCTCCGCCCTCTCCGCGATGCGCGCCCTGCGCCAGGCCCTGCTGCTCGGCGACTCCGAACGCTGGCTGACGGTACGGCTGCACGGCGAGACCCTGGCCATCCGAGCCCGGGTCAGCCAGCGCATCCTGGCCGCCGACCGGACGTACACCACGCAGGGCGTCTCCAAGGCGTCCGTGCAGTGGTACGCCACCGACCCCCGCCGCTACACCGTCGACGAGCAGACGGCGGTCACCGGCGCCCCGCAGCCGGAGAGCGGCCTCACCTGGCCGCTGACCTGGCCGCTGTACTGGGGCCAGGCGTCGTCCACCGGTGACGTGGGCGCGGACAACTCCGGTTCGGCGCCCACGCACCCGATCCTGACCTTCACCGGCCCGTGCACCAACCCCACGGTCACGGACCGGACTTCGGGCCGCCGGCTGCGCTACGAGATCGGTCTCGCGGCAGGCGACGAACTGGTCGTGGACACCGCGGCCGGCACCGTCACCCTCAACTCCACGGCCTCACGCCGCCACACCGCGGCAGCGGACAGCAGCCCCGAGGAACTCTTCGCCTTCGAACCGGGCCGCGCCGAGCTGGCGTTCCGCCCGGACACCTACGACACGGGCGCGCAGCTCTCGGTGCGCTGGCGCTCGGCGGAGTGGTGATCGCATGACGGTCAGATCGGCCTGGCTCACCACGAACGACCAGACCCGCCAGGACACCCGGCTCACCCTCTCCGGCCTGCTCACCATCAACGCGAGCGCGGCCGAGAACGTCCCGCTCAAGGCACGCGGCGGCATCGTCCCGGGCGGCTTCGCGCTCACCGGCACCACCGGGGCGATGACGTTCACCATCGGCACCGGGCGGGCCTTCGTACAGAGCGGCCGGATCCTCCAGGGCGCCTACCCGGTCGCGGTGACCGACCCGGAGCCCCTGACCGTGCCGGACGGCGACGCCCAGTACGGCCGCATCGACCTGGTCGAACTCGCCGTACTGGACGACGAGTTCGACGGCACAGGATCAACCACCGCACTGGTACGGCTGGTTCAGGGCACCCCGGCGGCCACACCCACCGCGCCCAACACCCCGAACGGCAACGCCCTCCCCCTCTACCGGATCGCGGTACCGGCAGGCGCCTCGGCGGGCAACGGCGGCCTGTCCTGGACCACGGCCGTCACCAACCTCCGCTATTCCACGGCGGCGTTGGGCGGAATCGTCCCGTCATCCGGCTTCGACGGCGCCTACGCCGGCCAGTACCGGGACACCCCGGGCACGTTCCAGCGCTGGGACGGCTCGGCGTGGGTGTCGTATCCCAAGGCCGTCGGCGGTATCGCACCGATCGGCGCGCTGAGTACGGGAAGTTACACCGGCCAGTACCAGGAGAACGCGGCCGGGTTACTACAGCGCTGGGACGGCTCCAACTGGCAGTACTCAGAGGGCCGTTCAAAAATCCTGCTCAGCGTCGAACAGACCACGGCCCAGTCCGTACCGACCGGCACCTGGACGCAGATCACGCTCCAGACCACAGACGTCGACGACGTCACCGGCTGGTCGGGATCGAACACGTACACCGTGCCCAGGGCGGGCTGGTGGCGGTTGACCGGCACCGTCACCTGGTTCAACGAGTCGACGACAGGCTCACGCGGCGCCCGCATCCACCAGAACGGCACCGGAGTCCCCCGCGCCACTTGGCTGATAGGCGCCGGCCCCGGCGCGACCAGCGTCACCGGCACCGCCCTCCTCAAATGCGCGACCGCCGACAAACTCGCCCTCTACGGCCTCCAAAATTCCGGCTCCACCCTCACCACCCTGGGCGGCTCCGGCTACGCCACCAGCCTCACAGCCGAGTGGCTCCGCTCCTGAAAGACCGCTCAAACAGGCCCAGTCGACCCGCCCGATTCGAGGCGGAATGGACCACGAGCCCGCACCCGCAGGCACCCCGCACCACCTCATCCCACCCCAGGAGACCCGTACATGAACCTCCGCAGCTCATGGGTGGCCGAGACCGGCCAGACCCGCGAGGACACCCGCCTGACCCAGCTCGGCGCGACCACCCCGGCCAACCCCCTGGAAGTCCGCTCCGGCATCCTCCCGGGCTCGTACGACGGCCTCAACCGGATGGCCGGCTTCTGGATGGAGGGCGCATCGGGCGCGATGACGGCGACCGTCCACGAGGGCCGCGCCGTCGTGGCGGCCGGCGCCACCCAGGGCGCCTACCCGGTCACCCTCCCCGAACCGAGCGGCCTCACCTTCACCGACGGCGACGCGACCAACCCCCGCATCGACCTCGTGGTCCTCCGGATCTACGACTCCCTCTACGACAACTCCGGCCAGACGAAGGCGGCCCTGGAAATAATCAAGGGCACCCCGGCCGCCACCCCCACCGCCCCTTTGATCCCCGGCATCGGACTCGCCCTCTACCAGGTCAAGGTCGCCGCAGGCATCAGCGCAGGCAAGGGCGGCATCACCTGGAGCACCGACGTAACCGACCTCCGTACACCCGTAGTAGCGGTCGGCGGCATCCTCCCCGCGTACGGCGAGACCGGCACCGGCGCCTACCCGGGCCAGTTCCGCGACTCCGGCGGCGCGCTACAGCGCTGGGACGGCTCGGCCTGGGTGTCGTACCCGAGCGCCCTGGGAGGCATCGCCCCGGCCGGCGCGGTCGCCACGGCGAGCTACACCGGCCAGTACAGGGACACCTCCGCCGGGGTGCTGCAACGCTGGAACGGCACAGCCTGGATCAACTATCTCCCCTCCCCGACCTGGACCGACTACACCCCGGTGTGGGGCGCCGAGACCGGCACCGCGCCCGCGATCGGCAACGGCACGCTGGCGGGGTCGTACGCGAGGCTGGGAACGGTCGTGCACGTCCGGATCTACTTGAAGATCGGGTCCACGACCAACCTGACCGCCCAGGACGTCAACGCCAACTGGACGTTCCGGCTTCCGGTCCTGCCGGTCGCCACCCCCACGTGGAAGCTGGACGGGCGGGTGCTGAACGCGGAGTACTTCGACTCCTCCACCGGGCTGCTCTACCAGGGCAGCGCCCTGCTCGCGGTGACCGGCAGCATCGGCTACGTCCGCTCGGTACGCGACACCCTCGCGAACAGCGACACCATCTGGGACAAGTCGGCGCCCGTCGCCTGGGGCACCAGTGACATCCTGTCCATCCACGGCACCTACGAGTGCGCGCCGTGACCGTGACCTCCGCATGGCTGTCCCCGGACGGCCAGTCCCGCGCCGACACCCGCGCCACCCAGATCGGCGCGCTCACCCCGGTCACCGACATCAAGGGCCGCTCCGGCGTCCTGCCCGGCTCCGAGGGCGGGGTCTACCGCGTCACCGGACTCTGGCTGGCCGGCACGACCGGCACCATGAGCGGCACGGTCGGCGTGGGCCGAGCAGTCGTCCAGTCCTCGGTCGCCCGCGGCGCCTACCCGGTCGCGGTCACCGCCCCGGTCCCGCTGACCTTCGCCGACGGCGACGCCCAGTACGGCCGTATCGACCTGGTCGTCCTGCGGATCCACGACGACGAGTTCGACGGCTCGGGCCGCAGCGAGGCCGCCATAGAGATCGTCCCCGGCACCCCGGCCGCCGTCCCGGTCGCCCCCGCGGTCCCGGACGTCTCGCTGCTGCTGTTCACCGTCGCGGTGCCGGCCAACACCAGCAACGGCAGCGGCGGTATCGCGTGGACCACCGCGAGCACCGACCTCCGCCCGACCACCGTTCCACTGGGCGGCATCCTGCCGACCCGATCCGACGACACCGCGGCGGGCGGCTACCCCGGCCACTACCGCGACATCACCGACACGCTCCAGCGCTGGAGCGGCTCGGCGTGGGTGCCGTATCCGAAGGGGCTGGGCGGCATCGCCCCGGCGGGCGCGCTGACCACCGGCGGCTACACCGGCCAGTACCGGGACAGCTCGGCGGGCCAGCTCCAGCGCTGGAACGGCACCGCGTGGCAACCCGCCGTACCGGGCCCGGCGTTCGCGCAGTCGCTGGACGCCGGCTCGACCACGTCGACGACGTACACAGCCGCGCTCGCGGGCACCGCGGTCACCGCGGTCACGCTCAACTTCACGGCGCCGCCGTCCGGTTCGGTGATCATCAGCCTCGGCTCGCGGGTCTACACGGTGAGCAGCGAGACCACGACAGCACACATGTCCCCGCAGGTCGCCCTGGGTTCCACGGTGGTCTGGGCGGCGGACGACGAACGGGCGGCGTCCGGTTCGGGCGCGGTCAGCAAGTCGGTCTCGACCCAGCTGCGGCTCAACTCCCTGACGGTGGGCGCGACTTACACGATCACCGCGATGCACCGGTCGACGTCGTCGACGGTCACGTGCTGGTTCGACACCATCTACCTCCGCGTGGACCCGATCGCCTGACGCTCAGTCACCACCACCGAACACCACTCACCGCTCCTCACCGCCTCCCCCTCTCCCCTCCCCCTCTCTCCTCAACTCCCCACGCCCTGATTGGAGTCAGACCATGCCCGTACGCACCGGCTGGCTGTCCCCGGACGGCCAGTCCCGCGAGGACACCCGGCTCATCTCGCTCGGCGCCCTCACCCCGACCTCACGCATCGCGACCCGCTCCGGCATCCTGCCCGGATCCGCCGAAGGCCTGTACCGCATCTCCGGGTTCACCCTGTACAGCGCCTCCACCGGCACCATGACGGCCGCCGTCTACCCCGGCCGCGCCGTCATCCAGGGCACCGATGCCCAGGGCGCCTACCCGGTGGCCCTGACCGACACCCTCCCGCTCACCTTCGCCGACGGCGACGCGCTGTACAGCCGCATCGACCTGGTCGTCCTACGGGTCTACGACGACGCCTACGACGGCTCCGGCCGCACCGAGGCCGCCGTGGAGATCGTCCAGGGCACCCCGGCGGCCACCCCGGCCGTCCCCGCCACCCCCGGCCTGGCCCTCCCGCTGTATCAGGTCTCCGTCGCCAAGGGCACGAGCGCGGGCACAGGCGGCATCGCCTGGTCCTCCGCCCTCACCGACCTCCGCAGGTCCACGGTCGCCATCGGCGGCATCCTCCCGGTCACCACCGACACCGCGAACGGCGCCTACCCGGGCCAATACCGCGACAACAACGGCCAGTTGCAGCGCTGGAGCGGCACCGCCTGGACCGACTACCCGGTCCTGCCCACCTGGCAGAACTGGACCCCTGCCTGGACCACCGGCTCCGGGGCCGCCACACCGTCGTACGGCAACGCCACCGTCAGCTGCCGGTATCTCAAGTCCGGTACGACCGTGCACCTCAACTTCTCCATCCAGTTCGGCACCACCACGGACTTCGGCACCAGCCCCACCACCGCGGACAACTGGCGGTTCTCCCTGCCGGTGACCGCGGCCACCGCCCAGCCCGTCATCGGCTTCGCCGAACTGTCCGCCTCCAACAGCGGCCGGGTCATGGGCCGGGTCTATCTCGCCACGACCGGCACCTTCGAGCTGACCATCGGCACCGGCCGGGTGGACGCCGGCGCCATCGCCTCCGCCAGCCAGGGCACCGTGGACTCCCTGTCGCCCTGGACCTGGGTGTCCCCGTACGCCCTCCGGGGCACCGCGACCTACGAGGCCGCCGCATGACGACCGTCAACACGCCCTACCGGGCGATCTTCTGCGACCTGCTCACCGACAGCACCATCGACATCCTCCCCCTGCGGGACGTCACCGTCGACGACTACATCGGCAAGGCCGGCTCACTGTCGGGCACCATCCCCGTCCCGGACGCGGCGATGGCCGCCCGGGTCCGCCGTATCGAGGAGGGCCGCACCTCGGTCTACCTCCAGCGCGGCAACGACCTGTGGTGGGGCGGCATCGTCTGGACGAGCACGCTCCAGAGCGACGACCAGGGCGTGCTCACCCTCGGCGTCCAAGCGGCGACCTTCGAGTCGTACGCGGGCAGGCGCCTGATCCGGGCGACGACCCCCGAATACGACGCGAACTACCAACTGGCGCTCAACGGCGACCAGTTGGACATCGCCAGGGCCCTGTGGACGGACCTCCAGACCGCGCTCCCCGGCGGCGACATCGGCGTCACCTACGGCACCGAGACCTCCGGGGTGACCCGCTCGGCGAGTTACCGCGACGGCGACGAGACGGTCTACCTCGACGCGCTGGACGCGCTGGCCGCGCTGGAGAACGGCTTCGAGCACTACATCTCGGTGTACACCGACCCGACCACCGGAGCCCGGGTACGCCGCCTCCGTCTGGGCAGCCCGAAGATCCTCACCGGCGCCACCGACCTGGTGATGGACAGGCCGGGCACGATCCTGTCGTACTCCTTCCCGCGCGACGCCACCCGCGGCGGCACCACCGACCGCGCCCGGGGCGCCTCCACCAACTCCGACCAGGCCAGCGAGTCCCGGCCGCTCTGCTCGACGGTCGCGGTCGCCAACGACCTGATCGGACAGGCGGGTTACCCGCGCATCGACCTCACCTCGGACCACAACGACATCACCGACGCGGCCACCCTGACCGCCCTCGCCCGCACCGAACTGGCCGCCGCCACCGGCGCGGTGGTGATCCCCGAGATCAGCGTGCGCCTCGACGACCTGGTCCCGTCCGCACTGATCGGCCGCACGGTCCGCATCCGGATCACCGACGAGTGGTACGCCGAGGGCCTCGACACCCGCTACCGGATCGTCGGCGTCAAGGTCAGCCCCGCCCAGCGCGGCCGCCCCGACACCGCCGAGCTCTACCTGGAGGAGGTCTGATGCCCCAGCTCCCCGAAGACATCATCGACCGGCTCACCCAGATGGAACGCCGCATCCAGCAGCTCTCCACCGCCGTCAACACCCGCCCGGCCCTCAACACGGTCTCGGGCGGCACTCTGGAGGTCGGCCCGGCCACCGGTTCCCCGGTCTTCAAGATCGGCAAGTGGCCAGGCACCGACGAGTACCGCATGGAACTCCGCCGCCAGACCGGCAAGTTGGCGCTGAGCATGTACAACGGCGACGGCACCGCCGACTCGCTGCAACCCCTCCGCTTCTACGACAAGGCCGAGCGAGAGATCGTCTCCGACGACATCAACACCGGCGGCCTCGCCCGCCCCTGGCTGAACATGCTGCCGCCGCAGGACACGACCATGACCCGCTGGCCGCAGACCACGTCGACCGCGATGACGACGATCGCGATGTCCTACAACATCGCCTGGCAGCCGAAGATGCGCCTCGTCATGAACACCCGAGCCAGCTCCGGCGCCACCGGCTCCGTCCAGGTCCTCGTGAACGGCGCCCAGTGGGGCAGCACGGTCAGCGCCGGCACGGACTTCACCTACGAGGCCCTGATCAGCTCCGACTTCGGCTCGGTCTACGGCACCCAGCTCAAGGTCGAGATCCAGGCCCAGGTCACCAGCGCCTCCGGCACGGTCTACGCCAACCCCATCCTCATGTACGGCCGCCAGACCTGACGAAAGGAATCCATCAACCCATGGACATCGACACCACCCAACCCTGGGGCCTGGCCATCGACTTCGCGGGCCGAGCCACCATCACCGAGGCCGGCCACACGATCTACGTCAACGTCTCCGACTCCAGCTACAACAGCGTCATCGCCCCCGACTCGGTCAGCGGCACCTACGCGCCCGTGACGGTAGCCGCCCAGTTCACCGAGACCGGCGCGAACGGCGCCGCCATCCGAGGCAGCGCCCGCACCACGATCATGCCCATCGGCACGGCCATGGTCGTCCCCGACCAAACCGCGATCCAAAGCGTGGTGGCCGCGGCCCTGGCCAACTTCGTGGACAACACGGCGTCTTACACCGCCTTGGCCGCCAAGTGGACCCCGTCGACCGACGACCCGGGCGACGACGACGGTTCAGGAGACGGAGACGTGGAACCCACGGCAACCGCAGCTCCCTAAGGGGCGCGGGGCTGTATCTATCAGCGGCTCCGCCGCGGGGCGCGACCAGCCCCCACGCACCCGCACTCCGCACACAACCCGAGCCACCCACCCCTGGCCCGGGTTTTTTCATGCCCAATTCCCCCCGCTCACCTCCCGAAAGGCACCCCATGGCCACACCCCTCTCCCCAGACGCCCTGATCGCAGCCCTCAAGGCCGAGGGCATCACCGTCATCGAGCACCCCGGCTGGCGCACCAACAACCGCAACAGCAAGGGCAGTTGGGGCCCGGTGAACGGCGTCGTCATCCACCACACCGTCACCTCCGGCACCACAACGTCCGTCAACCTCTGCTACAACGGCCACTCCGAACTCCCCGGCCCCCTCTGCCACGGAGTCATCGCGAAGGACGGCACGGTCCACCTGGTGGGCAACGGCCGAGCCAACCACGCGGGCAGCGGCGACGGCGACGTACTGAAGGCCGTGATCGCCCAGAGCGCGACCCTCCCCGCCCCGAACCAGAACAACACGGACGGCAACGTCCACTTCTACGGCTTCGAGTGCGTCAACCTCGGCGACGGCAAGGACCCCTGGCCCGCGGTCCAGCTGGACGCGATGGTCCGGGCGTCAGCCGCCCTGTGCCGGGCGCACGGCTGGAACGCGCACTCCGTCATCGGCCACAAGGAGTGGACGAACACCAAGATCGACCCGCGCGGCTTCACCATGTCCGGCTTCCGCACCCGGGTGGCAACCCGCCTCGGCACGAAGGTCACCACGCCCACCAAGCCGGCCGGCCCCACCTACCAGCCCTTCCCCGGCGCCGACTGGTTCAAGAAGAACCCCAAGTCCGCGATCGTCACGGCCATGGGCAAGCGCCTCGTCGCGGCCGGCTGCTCGGCGTACACCTCCGGCCCCGGCCCCCAGTGGACCACCGCCGACAAGGCCTCCTACGCCAAGTGGCAGCGCAAGCTCGGCTACACCGGCACGGCGGCGGACGGCTGGCCGGGTGCCACCTCCTGGATCGCGCTGAAGGTCCCGTACAGCTCCTGAACCCCCGGAAAGGCAAGGTCCACCCATGTCAGAGGCCGCCAAGCGCACCCTCCGTACCGTTCTCCAGACCGCTGTCGGCCTGTGTGTCCTGCTGCCGACGGTCGTCGACGCCGCCGGTGTCCCGGACACCCTGCCCTGGGTGGCCGCGGCGCTGGCCGTAGCCGCCGGGGTCACCCGGGTCATGGCCCTGCCCGCCGTACAGGCGCTGTTGCCTTCCTGGCTGCGCACCGACGTGCCGGCGGCCGGCGACGGCGCGCTGCTGAAGCTGGTCAAGGCCGAGCCGGAACGGGAGGACGCGTGAACGAACCCACGTCCCTGTCCGACCCGTACGCCGTCGCCGTGGAACTGGAACGGCTGCGCGGAACCGTCGAGGCCGGCTTCGCCCGGGTCGACGGCTCGCTCGCGCTGCTGGTCCAGCGCAGCGACCAGACCGACCGCCAACTAGCCGACCACGAACAGCGGTTGGACGCCCTGGAGCGCTCCCGCTGGCCGCTCGCCAGCATCGGCGCCCTGGCCGCGATCGCCACGGTGGTGGTCACCGCCTGGGAGCTGACACCGCACTGAGAAACGCCGAAGGGCGGCCACCCCGCGATGGGGTGACCGCCCTTCAGAACCAACTACTACTGGTTGTACGGACCGTAGTCGTAGTCCTCCAGCGGGACGGCCTGGCCGGAGCCCGTGCCGAACGGCGAGTAGTCGATGTCGTCGTAGCCGACGGCCGAGTACATCGCGGCCTTGGCTTCCTCGGTCGGCTCGACCCGGATGTTGCGGTAGCGGGACAGGCCCGTACCGGCCGGGATGAGCTTACCGATGATGACGTTCTCCTTGAGGCCGATCAGGGAGTCGGACTTGGCGTTGATCGCCGCGTCCGTCAGAACCCTGGTCGTCTCCTGGAAGGACGCCGCCGACAGCCAGGACTCCGTGGCCAGCGAGGCCTTGGTGATACCCATGAGCTGCGGACGACCGGAGGCCGGGTGACCGCCCTCCTGGACCACACGACGGTTCTCCTGCTCGAAGCGCGAACGCTCGACCAGCTCGCCGGGCAGCAGCTCGGCGTCGCCGGACTCGATGATCGTCACACGGCGGAGCATCTGCCGGATGATGATCTCGATGTGCTTGTCGTGGATCGACACACCCTGCGAGTTGTAGACCTTCTGGACCTCGCCGACCAGGTGGACCTGGACGGCACGCTGACCCAGGATGCGCAGCACGTCGTGCGGGTTGGTGGCACCCACGGTGAGCTTCTGGCCCACCTCGACGTGCTCGCCCTCGCTGACCAGGAGACGGGCACGCTTCGAGATCGGGAACGCCGTCTCGTCGCTGCCGTCGTCCGGGGTGACGACGAGCTTCTTGGTCTTCTCGGTCTCCTCGATCCGCACGCGGCCCTGGGCCTCGGAGATCGGGGCGACACCCTTCGGCGTACGAGCCTCGAAGAGCTCGACGACACGGGGCAGACCCTGGGTGATGTCGTCACCGGCCACACCACCGGTGTGGAAGGTACGCATCGTCAGCTGGGTACCGGGCTCACCGATGGACTGGGCGGCGATGATGCCGACCGCCTCACCGATGTCGACCAGCTTGCCGGTGGCCAGCGAGCGGCCGTAGCACATGGCACAGGTGCCGACGGCGGACTCGCAGGTCAGGACCGAGCGGGTCTTGACCGTCTCGATGCCGTGCTTGACCAGCTCGTCGATGAGGACGTCGCCGAGGTCGGTGTTGGCCGGGGCCAGCACCTTGCCGTCGACGGTGATGTCCTCGGCCAGCGCACGGGCGTACACGCTGGTCTCGACGTTGTCGGCCTTGCGCAGGACACCGTCCGCGCCGCGCTCCGCGATGTGCAGCTTGAGGCCGCGGTCGGTGCCGCAGTCCTCCTCGCGGATGATGACGTCCTGGGAGACGTCGACCAGACGACGGGTGAGGTAACCCGAGTCGGCGGTACGGAGGGCCGTGTCCGCCAGACCCTTACGAGCACCGTGGGTCGAGATGAAGTACTCGAGCACCGACAGGCCTTCACGGAAGGAGGCCTTGATGGGGCGCGGGATCGTCTCGTTCTTGGCGTTCGACACCAGACCGCGCATACCCGCGATCTGACGCATCTGCATCATGTTTCCTCGGGCACCCGAGTCGACCATCATGAAGATGGGGTTGGTCTTCGGGAAGTTCGCGTTCATCGCCTCGGCGACCTCGTTGGTCGCCTTGGTCCAGATCGCGATGAGCTCCTGCGTGCGCTCTTCCTTGGTGATCAGACCGCGCTCGTACTGCTTCTGGACCTTCTCGTCCTGCGCCTCGTAGCCCTTGACGATCTCCTTCTTCGCCTCGGGAACGACGACGTCGGAGATGGCCACGGTGACACCGGAACGGGTCGCCCAGAAGAAGCCGGCCGCCTTCAGGTTGTCGAGCGTCGCCGCCACGATGACCTTGGGGTAGCGCTCGGCCAGGTCGTTGACGATCTCGGAGAGCTGCTTCTTGCCCACCGAGTAGTCGACGAACGGGTAGTCCTCGGGCAGCAGCTCGTTGAAGAGCGCGCGGCCCAGGGTCGTCTTCAGGCGGAAGGTGTCACCCTGCTGCCACTCGGGCTCGCCCTCCTCGCGGACCGGCGGCACCCAGCCACGCGGCGGGATGGTGCCCACCGGGAAGCGGATGTCCACGGCCGACTGGAGCGCCAGCTCGCCGCCGTCGAACGCCATCGTCGCCTCGGCCGTGGAGCCGAACGCGCGGCCCTCGCCCTTGACGTCACGGAGTTCACCGTCGGTGGTGAGGAAGAACAGACCCAGCACCATGTCCTGGGTCGGCATGGTGACGGGACGACCGTCGGCCGGCTTCAGGATGTTGTTCGAGGACAGCATCAGGATGCGGGCCTCGGCCTGCGCCTCCGCGGAGAGCGGCAGGTGTACGGCCATCTGGTCACCGTCGAAGTCCGCGTTGAACGCGGTGCAGACGAGCGGGTGGATCTGGATGGCCTTGCCCTCGACCAGCTGCGGCTCGAAGGCCTGGATGCCGAGGCGGTGCAGCGTGGGCGCACGGTTCAGCAGAACCGGGTGCTCGGCGATGACCTCTTCGAGGACGTCGTAGACGACCGTGCGGCCGCGCTCGACCATCCGCTTCGCCGACTTGATGTTCTGCGCGTGGTTCAGGTCCACCAGGCGCTTCATCACGAACGGCTTGAAGAGCTCCAGCGCCATGGCCTTCGGCAGACCGCACTGGTGGAGCTTCAGCTGCGGACCGACGACGATCACGGAACGCGCGGAGTAGTCCACGCGCTTGCCGAGCAGGTTCTGACGGAATCGACCCTGCTTGCCCTTGAGCATGTCGGACAGCGACTTCAGCGGACGGTTGCCGGGGCCCGTCACCGGGCGGCCACGACGGCCGTTGTCGAAGAGCGCGTCGACGGCCTCCTGAAGCATGCGCTTCTCGTTGTTCACGATGATCTCGGGGGCGCCGAGGTCGAGGAGTCGCTTCAGGCGGTTGTTGCGGTTGATCACACGGCGGTACAGGTCGTTCAGGTCGGAGGTCGCGAAGCGGCCACCGTCCAGCTGCACCATCGGGCGGAGGTCCGGCGGGATGACCGGGACGCAGTCGAGGACCATGCCCTTGGGGCTGTTGGAGGTCTGCAGGAAGGCAGACACAACCTTCAGCCGCTTCAGCGCACGGGTCTTCTTCTGGCCCTTGCCGGTGCGGATGATCTCGCGAAGCCGCTCGGCCTCTTCATCCAGGTCGAAGGACTCCAGGCGCTTCTGCAGCGCCGCGGCACCCATCGAACCGTCGAAGTACGTGCCGAAGCGGTCACGCAGCTCGCGGTAGAGCAGCTCGTCACCTTCGAGGTCCTGGACCTTGAGGTTCTTGAACCGGGTCCACACCTCGTCCAGGCGGTCGATCTCGCGCTGCGCACGGTCGCGCAGCTGCTTCATCTCGCGCTCGGCACCTTCGCGCACCTTGCGGCGCACGTCGGCCTTGGCACCCTCGGCCTCAAGCTCGGCCAGGTCGGTCTCGAGCTTCTTGGCACGGGCCTCGAGGTCCGAGTCACGCCGGTTCTCGACCTGCTGACGCTCCACGGAGACGTGCGCCTCAAGCGAGGGCAGGTCACGCGTACGGCGCTCTTCGTCGACGAACGTGATCATGTACGCCGCGAAGTAGATGACCTTCTCGAGGTCCTTCGGGGCGAGGTCGAGCAGGTATCCCAGACGCGACGGGACACCCTTGAAGTACCAGATGTGCGTGACGGGCGCGGCCAGTTCGATGTGGCCCATCCGCTCACGGCGCACCTTGGCGCGGGTCACCTCGACGCCGCAGCGCTCACAGATGATGCCCTTGAAGCGAACGCGCTTGTACTTGCCGCAGTAGCACTCCCAGTCCCGGGTCGGACCGAAGATCTTCTCGCAGAAGAGTCCGTCCTTTTCGGGCTTGAGCGTGCGGTAGTTGATGGTCTCAGGCTTCTTGACCTCGCCGTGGCTCCACTGACGGATGTCGTCAGCGGTGGCCAGACCGATCCGGAGCTCATCGAAGAAGTTGACGTCGAGCACTATGCGTCAATCCCTCTCAGGGTTGTAAGTCTTGGGGTCTGATACGGGGGTCCTGGGGCCGGAGACCTGCTTGGCGCAGGTCTCCGGACTCCCGTCAGACCTCTTCGACGCTGCTCGGCTCGCGCCGGGACAGGTCGATGCCGAGCTCTTCCGCCGCGCGGAAGACGTCCTCGTCGGTGTCGCGCATCTCGATGGACATGCCGTCCGAGGACAGCACCTCCACGTTGAGGCACAGGGACTGCATCTCCTTGATGAGCACCTTGAAGGACTCGGGGATGCCGGGCTCGGGGATGTTCTCGCCCTTGACGATGGCCTCGTAGACCTTCACGCGGCCGGTGACGTCGTCGGACTTGATCGTCAGCAGTTCCTGGAGGGCGTAAGCGGCGCCATAAGCCTCAAGCGCCCACACCTCCATCTCGCCGAAGCGCTGACCACCGAACTGCGCCTTACCACCCAGCGGCTGCTGGGTGATCATCGAGTACGGACCGGTCGAACGGGCGTGCAGCTTGTCGTCGACCAGGTGGTGCAACTTCAGGATGTACATGTAGCCGATCGAGACCGGCTCCGGGAACGGCTCGCCGGAGCGGCCGTCGAACAGGTTGGCCTTTCCGGAGGCCTGGACCAGGCGGTCGCCGTCGCGGTTCGGGATCGTGGCCTCGAAGAGACCGGAGATCTCGTCCTCGCGGGCACCGTCGAAGACCGGGGTCGCGACGTTGGTACCCGGCGCGACCTGGTCGGCGCCGATGACCTGAAGGCGCTTCGCCCAGTCCTCGCTGAATCCGGAGACGTCCCAGCCTCGGCTGGCGAGCCAGCCGAGGTGGATCTCCAGGACCTGTCCCGGGTTCATTCGGGACGGGACACCCAGCGGGTTCAGGATGATGTCGACCGGAGTCCCGTCCTCGAGGAACGGCATGTCCTCGATGGGCAGGATCTTGGAGATGACACCCTTGTTGCCGTGGCGGCCGGCCAGCTTGTCGCCGTCGGTGATCTTGCGCTTCTGCGCAACATACACACGGACCAACTGGTTGACGCCGGGCGGCAGTTCGTCGCCCTCCTCGCGGTCGAAGACGCGGACGCCGATGACCTTGCCGATCTCGCCGTGCGGCACCTTCAGCGAGGTGTCGCGCACCTCGCGCGCCTTCTCACCGAAGATCGCGCGGAGCAGGCGCTCCTCGGGGGTCAGCTCGGTCTCACCCTTGGGCGTGACCTTGCCGACGAGGATGTCACCGGCGACGACCTCGGCACCGATACGGATGATGCCGCGCTCGTCGAGGTCGGCGAGGACCTCCTCGGAGACGTTCGGGATGTCCCGGGTGATCTCCTCGGGGCCGAGCTTGGTGTCACGGGCGTCGACCTCGTGCTCCTCGATGTGGATCGAGGAGAGGACGTCGTCCTGTACGAGGCGCTGCGACAGGATGATCGCGTCCTCGTAGTTGTGACCCTCCCACGGCATGAACGCCACGAGCAGGTTCTTGCCGAGCGCCATCTCGCCGTTCTCGGTCGCCGGACCGTCCGCCAGCACCTGGTTGGCGATGACCCGGGAACCCTCGTCCACGACAACCTTCTGGTTGACGGACGTGCCCTGGTTGGAGCGGGAGAACTTCGCGAGGCGGTACGTCGTGTACGTGCCGTCGTCGTTGGCGGTGGTGATGTAGTCCGCGGAGACCTCCTGGACCACACCGTCCTTCTCCGACTTCAGGACGTCACCGGCGTCGACCGCACAGCGGTACTCCATGCCGGTGCCGACCAGCGGCGCCTCGGACTTAATCAGGGGCACGGCCTGACGCATCATGTTCGCGCCCATGAGGGCACGGTTGGCGTCGTCGTGCTCCAGGAAGGGGATCATCGCGGTCGCGACGGACACCATCTGGCGCGGGGAGACGTCCATGTAGTCGACGTCGTCACCGGGGACGTAGTCGACCTCTCCGCCACGACGGCGGACCAGGACGCGGGACTCCTCGAACCGGAAGTCGTCTCCGAGCGGCGCGTTGGCCTGCGCGATGACGAATCGGTCCTCTTCGTCGGCGGTCAGGTAGTCGACCTCGTCGGTGACGACACCGTCGGTGACCCGGCGGTACGGCGTCTCGACGAAACCGAACGCGTTGACCCGGCCGTAGGAGGCGAGCGAGCCGATCAGGCCGATGTTCGGGCCTTCAGGGGTCTCGATCGGGCACATGCGGCCGTAGTGCGAGGGGTGCACGTCACGGACCTCGAAGCCGGCCCGCTCACGGGAGAGACCACCCGGGCCAAGCGCCGAGAGGCGGCGCTTGTGGGTGAGACCCGACAGCGGGTTGTTCTGGTCCATGAACTGCGACAGCTGGCTGGTGCCGAAGAACTCCTTGATGGAGGCGACGACCGGCCGGATGTTGATCAGGGTCTGCGGCGTGATCGCCTCGACGTCCTGGGTCGTCATCCGCTCGCGGACGACTCGCTCCATACGCGCCAGGCCCGTACGGACCTGGTTCTGGATGAGCTCGCCGACGTTGCGCAGACGACGGTTGCCGAAGTGGTCGATGTCGTCGGTCTCGACGACGATCGTCGTGCCGTTGTCACCAACGGTCTCGGTCTCGCCGGCGTGCAGCTTCACCAGGTACTTGATCGACGAGATGATGTCCTCGACGGTCAGCACACCGGCGTCCAGCGGGGCCTCGCTGCCCAGCTTCTTGTTGACCTTGTAGCGGCCGACCTTGGCGAGGTCGTAGCGCTTCGGGTTGAAGTAGAGGTTCTCAAGAAGCGTCTGCGCGGCCTCGCGGGTCGGGGGCTCGCCCGGACGCAGCTTGCGGTAGATGTCGAGGAGCGCGTCGTCCTGGCCCTGGGTGTGGTCCTTCTCCAGGGTGGCGCGCATGGACTCGTACTCGCCGAACTCCTCCAGGATCTGCTCGGTCGTCCAACCGAGAGCCTTGAGCAGGACGGTGACGGACTGCTTGCGCTTGCGGTCGATGCGGACACCGACCATGTCGCGCTTGTCGATCTCCATCTCCAGCCAGGCGCCCCGGGACGGGATGACCTTGGTGGAGAAGATGTCCTTGTCGGACGTCTTGTCGATCGAGGAGTCGAAGTAGACGCCCGGCGAACGGACCAGCTGCGACACGACGACACGCTCGGTGCCGTTGATGACGAAGGTGCCCTTGTTGGTCATGAGCGGGAAGTCGCCCATGAAGACCGTCTGGGACTTGATCTCGCCGGTCTCGTTGTTGGTGAACTCAGCGGTTACGAAGAGCGGGGCGGCGTACGTGAAGTCGCGCTCCTTGCACTCGTCGATGCTGTTCTTGGGAGGTTCGAAACGGTGGTCGCGGAAGGTCAGCGACATCGACCCGGAGAAGTCCTCGATCGGAGAGATCTCCTCGAAGATCTCCTCCAGACCGGACTTCGTGGGGACGTCCTGACCGGACTCCAGAGCCGCCTCGACCCGACTCTGCCAGGCGGAGTTGCCGAGCAGCCAGTCGAAGCTCTCGGTCTGCAACGCGAGCAGGTTGGGAACCTCGAGGGGCTCCTTGATCTTTGCAAAGGAGATGCGCAGCGGGGCGGTGCTGGCGCCGTTGTTCATATTCGCGGTCGAGGCAGTGCGCGAGGCGGCCAAGAGGGGGTCCTTCCGAGGGCTCGGACTCACTACGCGCGTACCGGCCCCTCTCAGGGGCAAAGAGACATGGACTTCCTGAGACGGCCCGGAAAGGCCAGGTCAGAGTTGGTCCGGTCATCGATGCTCAAGTGAGGGCATGCCCCTGGTGACGGGCAGGGAGCAGCTAACAGGCAGCGCAAAGGGTCAGTGTAGCCACTTGGCGCACTGATGTCCAGCCCCGCTTTTTTGAGACCCTCGTCGTGCTCAACACCCTCGGCAAGCTCACGTCCTCAACGCGTTGATACTGCCCTCTTCGCCGCCGATCCATGCCTCGGATTCGGATCGTTGTGACGACGCGTCCTGAGAATTGCGCGCTGCGTGCGGTTCGTCAAGGCCTCCATGGCCCACACCACATACCACCAGGGATGCCGGGAGGCACGAAGAAGATCACCATACTCCGCGAACCCCTGATCGCAAGGCTGCCGCTCACCCGACCCAGGAACGCCGAAGAGCGACCACCCAGATGGATGATCGCTCTTCGGTGCTTAGGCGTTACAAGGTCCTTGGGACCTCGTCCACGGCCTAGACGGTGTTACTTGACCTCGACCGAGGCGCCGGCGCCCTTGAGGGACTCGGCGGCCTTCTCGGCGGCGTCCTTGGCGACCTTCTCGAGGACCGGCTTCGGAGCGCCGTCCACGAGGTCCTTGGCCTCCTTGAGACCCAGCGAGGTCAGCTCACGCACGACCTTGATGACCTGGATCTTCTTCTCGCCGGCGCCGGTGAGGATGACGTCGAACTCGTCCTGCTCCTCAGCGACCTCGGCGGCGGCGGCCGGACCGGCCGGCGCAGCGGCGACCGCGGCGGCGGCGGTGACGTCGAACTTCTCCTCGAACGCCTTCACGAACTCGGAAAGCTGGATGAGGGTCATGGTCTCGAACTCGGCGAGCAGTTCGTCCTGGGTGAGAGCCACGATGGCTTCCTTCCACTAATTTCGGCTGGTGCCGGGGTGTACATGTCTGGCGGGCGTACGTTCGGCCCGCTACGACCGTTGCCGTGGGCGCGGAGCCTCAGGCGGCGGTCATGCTGCGAGCCGAATTACTCGGCACCGCCCTGCTCTTCTTGCTTGGCGCGAAGGGCGTCCACCGTGCGGACGAGCTTCGACGGAAGCGCCTGGAAGAGCTGCGCAGCCTGAGTCTGCTTGCCCTTGAAGGCACCCGCCAGCTTGGAGAGCAGAACCTCGCGGGACTCGAGGTCCGCGAGCTTCTTGATCTCGTCGGCGGACAGCGCCTTGCCGTCAAGGACACCGCCCTTGATGACGAGGTTCGGGTTGTCCTTGGCGAAGTCACGAAGACCCTTCGCCGACTCCACCGGGTCACCGGTGATGAAGGCGACCGCCGTCGGACCGTTGAACAGGTCGTCGAGCGTAGAGATCCCGGCCTCGTTGGCCGCAATCTTGGTCAGCGTGTTCTTCACCACGGCGTACTGGGCGTTCTCACCGAGCGAACGACGCAGCGTCTTGAGCTGCGCCACGGTGAGACCCCGGTACTCGGTCAGCACGGCGGCGTTCGAGTCGCGGAACTGGTCCGCGAGCTCGGCTACCGCGGCAGCCTTGTCGGGCCTTGCCATAGAGCGTCGGCCTCCTTCCGGGTGATGAGGACCGCTCAGAAGGGGCTGGGACAGAAAAAACGCCCCGGCGCAGGCGCACGGGGCGTAGCTCGACCGGCAATGAAACTCACCGGGAACACATCCAGTTCACCTGCGCGGGTCGTCCACTGTTCAGCGGATCCTTCGGTCACCACACCCTTTGACAGGCGCGGCAACGACCAGCGGTCTTTGGCTTCTCCCGAAGAGTACGGGACCCCCATACTCCCAAGCAAATCCGCCCGTACGGCTCAGCGGCTCCACCGTGTCAACGGCTCCGCCGGCGAGCAGCAGGGCGGCAGGCTCCCGGCGAATTCCCGTCCCTCGCACCGGAGTTGAGCCCGGCTCAGGAGCTGGTGTCGGACCCCGTCGCCGTGTCGCCGCTGCCCGGTGTCAGGCCCTGCTGCTTCAGCAGTGCCGTGAAGTCCTCGGTGTCGCTCGCCGGGGGCACGGTCGCGTCGACCTTCACGCCGTAGTCGCTGTAGTAGGCGGTCTGGGTGTACTGGCCCGAGGACATCTGGCCCTTCTCGACCTTCTTGACCAGCAGGTCCTGGGCGTTGACCCAGATGTCGACCTGCTCCGTGGTGACGCCGGCCGCGGTGAGCTGCTTCTTGAGGCCGGCGAGCTGGCTCGCGGTGAGGCTGGAGTTCTTGGCGGCGAGGTCGGCGACGTCGACCGTGCCCGAGTAGTGCGTGGCCTGCTGGCCGCGCACCGACTCCGCACCGACCTTCTTGACGTCCCCGGAGGCGAGCAGGAGCTTCACCGACTGGTTCGGCGTGGAGTTCTGCATCTGGTCCTTGAGGTACGCGCCGGAACTGCCACCGAGCTTGGCCAGGTCGTCGTAGTCGTACTTGAGCCAGTGCTTGCCGCCCGCCTGCTCGGCGAACTTGTCGCCCATCTTCGCGTAGTAGGCGTCCGGCAGATAGCGGGCCTCCATCGACGTGCTGCCGGCCGCGCGCATCGTCTCGGCCATCGTGCCGCCGGTGTACGTCATCGTGAGGACGCCGGTGATGCCGTCGCCCCAGCCGAGGCTGCCCTTGGCGTCCATGGACATCAGGGAGCCCATCACGGTGGAGGACTCGACCTTGGCGGAGTCCGCCTTGTCGGTGGACTTCTCGGCGCTGCGCAGGGCCGCTATCGGGCTCACCCGCGTCGAACCCTTGCCCGCGGCCCTGTCGTCCTTGCCGGAGCCCCCGGAGGAACCCGAGGAACCACAGGCGGCCACCGAGGCCAGCGCGGTCGCCACCGCGATCGAGAGGCCCACCCGGCGCACGGTCGTGCTCTTCATTCGTCCCCACCCCTATGCGATTGCTGTGCCTGCCAAGAACGCTAGCGCAGCGCACTGACACCCCGTACGAAAAGAGGACGAGCCCCGCAACCGGAACGGTTGCGGGGCTCGTCCAATGCTGACGCGTACCTGACGCGGCTACCGAGGTGAGCGCGAGGCTCAGACGGAGGCCGGGTCCTCCTCGACGAGGAGGTTACGGGTGCGGTTCGGGTCGAGCGGAATGCCGGGGCCGATCGTCGTGCTGATCGCGGCCTTCTTGATGTAGCGACCCTTGGCGGCGGACGGCTTCAGACGGAGGATCTCGTCCAGGGCCGCGCCGTAGTTCTCCACCAGCTGGGTGTCGTCGAAGGACGACTTGCCGATGATGAAGTGCAGGTTCGAGTGCTTGTCGACGCGGAACTCGATCTTGCCGCCCTTGATCTCGTTGACGGCCTTGACCACGTCCGGCGTCACGGTGCCGGTCTTGGGGTTCGGCATGAGACCACGGGGACCGAGCACGCGGCCCAGGCGGCCGACCTTGCCCATGAGGTCCGGGGTGGCGACGACGGCGTCGAAGTCCAGCCGGCCCTTCGCCACCTCGTCGATGAGTTCGTCGGAACCGACGATGTCGGCGCCAGCGGCAGTCGCGGCCTCGGCACGGTCACCGGTCGCGAAGACCAGGACCCGGGCGGTCTTACCGGTGCCGTGCGGGAGGTTCACGGTGCCACGGACCATCTGGTCCGCCTTGCGCGGGTCGACACCCAGACGGAAGGCGACCTCGACGGTGCCGTCGAACTTGGAGGTGGAGGTCTCCTTGGCGAGACGGACGGCCTCGAGCGGGGCGTAGAGCTTGTCCCGGTCGATCTTCTCGTCCGCAGCGCGGAGAGACTTGCTGCGCTTGCTCACTACTGCTCCTGTGTGTGTTCTGAGGAGTCGTGGTGTGGGCCGAGCAGGCCCTGCCACGGTCTTTCCTACGAGGTGAAGGTCAGCCCTCGACCGTGATGCCCATGGAACGGGCGGTGCCGGCGATGATCTTCGACGCGGCGTCCAGGTCGTTGGCGTTCAGGTCGGGAAGCTTGGTCGTGGCGATCTCACGGACCTGCGCCTGGGTGATCTTGGCGACCTTGGTCTTGTGCGGCTCGCCGGAGCCCTTCTCGACACCAGCGGCCTTGAGGATCATCTTCGCGGCCGGCGGAGTCTTGGTGACGAAGGTGAAGGAGCGGTCTTCGTAGACCGTGATCTCCACCGGGATCACCCAGCCACGCTGCGACTCGGTCGCCGCGTTGTAGGCCTTGCAGAACTCCATGATGTTGACGCCGTGCTGACCGAGCGCGGGGCCGACCGGCGGAGCCGGGTTCGCCGCACCGGCGTTGATCTGGAGCTTGATGAGCCCCGTGACCTTCTTCTTCTTGGGAGGCATTGCTCTCCGGGTCCTTTCGATTCGGGTCCTGCCCACCTCCGGGAATCACCCGGACGCAGGCATACCGCACAACGATAGCGGGTAGAGCGCCGTGACCAAAAACGAGAAAGGTCAGGGGGCCCACTTGGCACCCACCTGACCTGACCCACCCAGGGGCGCGGGGAACTGCGCGACCAGCCCCCACGCACCCGCAGCCGAAGTACTACTTAGTTCTTCTGAATCTGATCGAACGAAAGCTCGACCGGCGTCTCGCGGCCGAAGATCTCGACGAGACCCTTGACCTTCTTCGAGTCGGCGTTGATCTCGTTGATGGTCGCCTGCAGCGTCGCGAACGGACCGTCGGTGACGGTGACCGAGTCGCCGACCTCGAAGTCCAGCACCTGGACCTCGACCTTGCGCTGCGGAACCGGCTTGCCCTCGGCCTCGGCGGCCTCACGCGCGGCCTTCTCCTCGGCCTCCGGGGCGAGCATCTTGACGATCTCGTCCAGGGTCAGCGGGTACGGGTCGTAGGCGTTGCCCACGAAGCCGGTGACGCCGGGGGTGTTGCGGACGACGCCCCAGGACTCGTTCGTCAGGTCCATGCGGACCAGGACGTAGCCCGGGAGCTTGTTCTGCTTGATGGTCTTGCGGTCGCCGTTCTTGATCTGGACGACCTCTTCTTGCGGCACCTCGGCCGCGAAGATGTAGTCCTCGACGTTCAGCGAGACGGCGCGCTGCTCCAGGTTGGTCTTCACGCGGTTCTCGTAACCGGCGTACGTGTGGATGACGTACCACTCGCCGGGCAGGAGACGCAGTTCCTCGCGCAGGGCGACGACGGGGTCGACGGGCTCGGCCGGCTCGGCCTCTTCCTCGTCGTCCTCGGCCGTGGCCTCGTCGTCGAGGTCCTCGGTCGCTTCCTCGTCCTCGTCCTCGACGTGCACGGCGGCTTCCTCGGCCGGCTCGCCCGCGTCGGCGTCCGCAGCCTCGACCTCGTCCAGCTCCTCGTCCGCGCCCTCGACGATGTCGAGTTCGTCTTCCACGGACTCGTCCGGCTCGACGGCCTCGTTCAGGTTCGGGTCAGACACGTGGCTGCTTCTTCCTGGATACATGGGGGTGGAACACGCGAAAGGGGCGCCGGTCAGGGCGCCCTTCGCTTCCGGCCTCAGCCGAAGACGTATTTCGCGGCGTGATTGAGTCCATAGTCAATCACGGTCACCAGACCGATCATGATGACGACGAAGACGATGACAACCGTCGTGTACGTCGTCAGCTGGTTGCGGGTCGGCCAGACGACCTTGCGGAGTTCCGCGACGATCTGGCGGTAGAAGATGCCGAGGCGCTTCAGCGGGCCCTTCTTGGCGCGCTTGCCGCCCTTGCGGGCCTTCTTCTTGGACTCCGTCACCTCGTCCTGGGCATCAGGCATGTCGATGGAGCCCACGGCGTCCGCCATTCATCCTCACCTGTTCCCGGGTCGTGGCCGTGCCGCGCCCGGTCTGAGCCGCACGGCGGTGCATTGCTGTACGTACATGCGCTGCGCACACATCCTGGTGAAGGTGTGTGTAGCAGGGCCGGAGGGACTTGAACCCCCAACCGCCGGTTTTGGAGACCGGTGCTCTACCAATTGAGCTACGACCCTTTGTGACGTCCCCAACGTACCGCATCCACCCGAGTGCTCGGTGTGCACCTGGTAGGGCGCGGCTGTTGAAGGCCAACGAGCTAGGAGTGTACGTGCTCCGGAGCCGGTCGTCGAACAGAAAGTGCCTGTACGGGGATTGCCGGAGGAAGATCGCCCAGGCCGGGGCGGGAATCCGGACGGTTGTTCAATGCCTTCCCGATCCTGTTCAGTCTGTGAAACCGGTGTGCCGGGCGGGTTTCCGGTCTGAAACGATGGGCCCATGAGCGCCTCAACCCCTCCCACCGAGCGCCGGGTCTCCGCCCGAGTCGGCGCGATCTCCGAGTCCGCCACCCTCGCCGTGGACGCCAAGGCAAAGGCCCTCAAGGCCGCCGGACGTCCGGTGATCGGCTTCGGCGCGGGTGAACCGGACTTCCCGACCCCGGACTACGTCGTCCAGGCCGCCATCGAGGCCTGCTCGAACCCCAAGTACCACCGCTACACCCCGGCCGGCGGTCTGCCGGAGCTGAAGGCCGCGATCGCCGCGAAGACGCTGCGCGACTCGGGCTACGAGGTGGACGCCTCGCAGATCCTGGTCACCAACGGCGGCAAGCAGGCCATCTACGAGGCCTTCGCCGCGATCCTCGACCCGGGCGACGAGGTCATCGTCCCGGCGCCGTACTGGACGACGTACCCGGAGTCGATCCGGCTCGCGGGCGGTGTCCCGGTGGACGTCGTCGCCGACGAGACGACCGGGTACCGCGTCTCCGTCGAGCAGTTGGAGGCGGCCCGCACCGAGAACACCAAGGTCGTCCTCTTCGTCTCGCCGTCGAACCCGACCGGCGCCGTCTACAGCGAGGCCGAGGCCGAGGCGATCGGCCGCTGGGCCGTCGAGCACGGCCTGTGGGTCATGACGGACGAGATCTACGAGCACCTGGTCTACGGCGACGCGAAGTTCACCTCGCTGCCCGCGATCCTCCCGGAGCTGCGCGACAAGTGCATCGTGGTCAACGGCGTCGCCAAGACGTACGCGATGACCGGCTGGCGGGTGGGCTGGATCATCGGCCCGAAGGACGTCGTCAAGGCCGCGACCAACCTCCAGTCGCACGCCACGTCGAACGTCTCGAACGTGGCCCAGGTCGCCGCACTGGCCGCCGTCTCCGGCAACCTGGACGCCGTCGCGAAGATGGGCGAGGCCTTCGACCGCCGCCGCAAGACCATCGTGCACATGCTGAACGAGATCGACGGCGTGCTCTGCCCGGAGCCCGAGGGCGCGTTCTACGTCTACCCGTCGGTCAAGGCGCTGCTCGGCAAGGAGATCCGCGGCAAGCGCCCGCAGGACTCGGTCGAGCTGGCCGCGCTGATCCTGGAGGAGGCCGAGGTCGCGGTCGTCCCGGGCGAGGCCTTCGGGACCCCCGGTTACCTGCGGCTGTCGTACGCCCTGGGTGACGAGGACCTCGTCGAGGGTGTCAGCCGTATCCAGAAGCTGCTGGCGGAGGCCACGGACTGAGTTTTCGTACCTCTACGCGTGCGTGCGGGCCGTTTCCCTCCGGGGAGGCGGCCCGTTGCTTTGTGCGAGCAAGACCACGATCGAGGAAAGTGGTACCGGCGCGGCGCGAACGTACGGCAGGATTCCCAGATGGAGCGTGTACGTGATGTCTCTGAACTGCCGAAAGCCCATCTGCACCTGCACTTCACCGGGTCGATGCGGCCGACCACCGTGCTGGAGCTCGCCGACAAGTACGGCGTAAGACTTCCGGACGCCCTCACCGAGGCGTTGACCAGTGGGGAGCCGCCGAAGCTGCGGGCGACGGACGAGCGGGGCTGGTTCCGTTTCCAACGGCTGTACGACGCGGCGCGTTCGTGCCTGCGGGAGCCCGAGGACATCCAGCGGCTGGTCCGCGAGGCCGCCGAGGAGGACGTCAGGGACGGCTCGGGCTGGCTGGAGATCCAGGTGGACCCGACGTCGTACGCACCGCGCCTGGGCGGGCTGATCCCGGCGCTGGAGGTCATCCTGGACGCGGTCGAGACGACCTCCCGCGAGACCGGGCTCGGGATGCGCGTGCTGGTGGCCGCGAACCGGATGAAGCACCCCCTGGACGCGCGCACGCTGGCCCGGCTGGCCGTGCGGTACGCGGACCATGGAGTGGTCGGTTTCGGCCTCTCGAACGACGAACGCCGGGGTATGGCACGGGACTTCGACCGGGCCTTCGCGATCGCCCAGGAGGGCGGCCTGCTGTCGGCGCCGCACGGCGGCGAGCTCGCGGGCCCTGCCTCCGTGCGGGACTGCCTGGACGACCTGCACGCGACCCGGATCGGCCACGGAGTGCGCGCTGCGGAGGACCCGCGGCTGCTGAAGCGGCTCGCCGACCGGGGCATCACCTGCGAGGTCTGCCCCGCCTCGAACGTGGCGCTGGGTGTCTACGAGAAGCACGAGGACGTGCCCCTACGGACCCTCTTCGAAGCGGGCGTCCCGCTGGCCCTCGGCGCCGACGACCCCCTCCTGTTCGGCTCCCGGCTGGCCGCCCAGTACGAGATCGCCCGCCGCTACCACGCCTTCTCGGACCGCGAACTGGCCGAACTGGCCCGGCAGTCGGTACGCGGATCGGCGGCCCCGGAGGACATGAAGACCAAGCTCCTGTCGGGCATCGACGACTGGCTCAGTGCCCCGGTCTCTTGAAGTGCGCGTAGGGCGGATACGGCTTGAAACAGATCGCGACCTCGGGGCAGCGCGAGCCGTGCGGGTAGGGAAGCAGTTCGCTGCTCAAGGAGGTCATGAACGCCGACCGCCCCTTGACGACCCCCTTCTCCCGCGGCCCCCAGCCGGCCGCGTAGGCGAAGTGGGTGGCGGCAGTGGCGAGGACGTCACGGTCACCGATGAGGAAGTACGTACGCGCGTGCGTGCTGTGCCGCAACTGCCCACGGTCGTACGACCGCTCCTCCCACGCGCGCGCGTGGCGCTCGGTTCGTGCCTCGTCCGTGCGCACGGTGAGCGGTGTGCCGCGTCCCAACGACCGCCGCAGTTCGGGCCACTTGGAGGGCCGCAGCCCCGCCTCCGAGTGCGCCACCACCAGATCGACCAGCTCCCCGCACCCCTCGTCGGGCGGCACGCCCTCGCGCAGCGGGACGTGCACGATGGTGTGCCGGGAGTACGCGGCGAACGAGAACAGGCCGGCCAGCCGGCTCAGCCCGTCATGATCCCCCAGGAGCGTCCCGTACGGTGCGGGGTCGCGCAGTGAGGTGTGGCGCAGGGGTTGCCCGGGCTGGACGACACGGTGTTCGTGCGGGCCGGTCCGGGGTGTGAACTGGCGGAGTCTCAGCTCCATTTGGGATGCCTCATAGGACAAGGGTCCCGGTCAGGAGGGGTCCTCGGCAACGGAGATTCCGCCCAGCAGCGTCCGGGCCAGGCGTGGCGCGAAGTCGTCCACGGGCGGTCGTACGCCGGGTCCCGCCGCCTCGTAGGCGAACGCGCGCTGTGCGCAGGCGCCCAGGAGGAGCGACGCGGCCGCGAAGGTGTCCGCGTCGGGGCGGACGCGGCCCGCGGCCTGTTCGGCGCGCAGATAGGCGTCCAGGCCCTCGATCGGCTTGTGGGGGCCCGAGCCGAGCTGCCGTAGCGCCTCGTCGTGGCGCCGCTTGAGCTGGGTCTCGGCGTACAGGGAGGCCGCGATCGGGAAGCTCTGCTCGTAGAAGAGGGCCGCCTGGCGGGCGATCTCGGTGAGGTTGTCCTCCAGGGAGTGCTGTCCGGGTTCGGCGGCGAGGCTGCGCAGCAGCGGGGTCAGCCGGGGCAGCCGTTCCGTGAGGACGCGGATGAACAGCTCCTCCTTGCTCGCGAAGTACTTGTAGAGCGCGGCTTCGGAGCAGCCGGCGGCCTTCGCGATCTCCTTGGTGGTCGCCTTGGCCAGGCCGACGGTGAGCATCAACTCGTGGGCGGCGTCGAGGATGCGGACCCGGGCGGGTTTCTGCGCGGCGGGCTCCGCGGCCTGTTTCTGCTGCATGGGGCCCAGGATTCCATGGCCGGCCCTTTCGGGCTTGACGGGTGGGTGAGTACTTACTCACTCTAGAGGCATGCAGGGGTGAGTGAACGCTCACCCACCCAGTGACAGGCTTAGGAGTAGGCCATGAAACTCACTGTCTTCGGTGCCACGGGAGGCATCGGCCAGGAGATCGTCCGCCAGGCACTCGCCTCGGGCCACGAGGTCACGGCGGTCGTGCGGGACCCGGCGCGGCTGACCGTGCGGGGCGCGGGCCTGGAGGTGTTCCGCGCGGACCTCGGCGACCCGGAGTCGCTGCGCCCGGCGGTCGCGGGCCGGGACGCGGTCCTGTCCGGGCTCGGCGCCCGCAGCCGCAAGGACGCGGGGGTCGCGACCCGGCTCACGCGCACGGTCCTGACGGCCGTGGAGGCGGAGGGGGTGCGCCGGGTGCTGGTGGTGAGCGCCGGTCCGATCGGCCCGGACCCGGAGGGCGCGGGGCTCGTCGACCGCACCGCGCGCGGGCTGATCTCGGCCCTCCTGAAGGACGTCTACGACGATCTGCGGGAGATGGAGGCGGCCCTCGCCGCCAGCGCCACGGACTGGACGACCGTCCGCCCGCCACGCCTCCAGAACAAGCCGGTGACGGGCACGTACCGCACGGTCGTGGGTGGGTTCCCGGACAAGGGCCGGTTCATCGCGCGGGCCGATGTCGCGCACGCGATGCTGGCGATGACGGACGATCCCCGGACGGTCAAGCAGGGGGTGGGGGTGGCCTATTGAGCCCCTCCGGAGGGTGCCGTCAGAGGCTGACGCCGACCGTCACCGGTTCGTTGACCAGGGTGACCCCGAAGGTGTCGTGGACGCCGGCGACGACCTCGCGCGCGAGGGTGAGCAGGTCCTCGGTGGTCGCCTCACCCCGGTTGGTGAGGGCGAGGGTGTGCTTGGTGGAGATACGGGCGGGCCCGCTGCCGTACCCCTTGGTGAAGCCGGCCTTGTCGATCAGCCAGGCGGCGGAGGTCTTCGTGTGCCCCTCCCCGGACGGGTACGCGGGCGGCTCCACGCCCTCCCCGAGACGCTCCTCCACGCGCGCGTGGAACGCGGTGAACTGCGCGTCGGTGAGAATCGGGTTGGTGAAGAAGGAACCGGCCGACCAGGTGTCGTGGTCCTCGGGATCCAGGACCATGCCCTTGCCGGCACGCAACGCGAGCACGGTCGCCCGCGCCTGCGCCAGCGGCACCCGATCACCGGGCTCGACTCCGAGGACGCGGGCCGTCTCGGCGTACTTCACGGGCGCGGACAGCCCGTCCGCGTCCTCCAGGTCGAAGCGGACGCGCAGCACGACATACCGCTCGGGCTCGGCCTTGAACCGGCTGTGCCGGTAGGAGAAGGCGCACTCCTCGTTGGTGAGGGTGACCGTCTCGCGGATGGTGCGGTCGTAGGCGACGACCTCGGTGATGGTGGCGGAGACTTCCTGCCCGTACGCCCCGACGTTCTGGATCGGGGTCGCACCGGCCGACCCGGGGATCCCGGCGAGGCACTCGACCCCGGCGAGTCCGGCCTCCACGGTGCGGGCGACAGCGTCGGTCCACACCTCACCGGCCGCCAACTCCAGCCGCGTGCCGTCGAGTTCGAAGCCACGGGTGGCGATACGCAGGGCGGTCCCCTCGAACCCCTTGTCTCCGATGACGAGGTTCGACCCACCCCCGATGACCAGCAACGGCGTCCCGGCGTCATCGGCCTCACGCACGACGTCGATCACCTCGGCGTCGGTGCCCGCGGTGATCAACCGGGTCGCGGGACCGCCCAGCCGGAAGGTGGTGAGGGGGGCGAGGGGAGCGTCGTGGAGTTCCTGCACGCGCTCAAGACTACGAGACGGGACTGACAAGTCCGGAGGTGGCGGGGTGTGGTCCGCGGTTTCGGCGCGGGGCGGGCAGCGCCGTATCCGCCACGAGCCCCCGCATCCATCCGTAGGGCCTCGCCGCCGAAACCGGACGCACGCACGCGCGAAGCCCCACCGGCGAAGCCGCACACGCGCGTGGGGCCCCGCCGACAACGGCGGGGCCCCACGCGTGCGTGCCAGGTGTCCGGCTCAGCGACCGGCGTTCTCCAGTACCGCGTCGAACTCGGAAGCCCCGGCCGGGTCCGAAGGCCCCGCCGAACCGGACGTCGCCGCAAGCTCCGCCGCCCGCCGCCTCGTCGGGATCAGCAGCGTCGCGACTCCCGCGAGGGCGACCACCGCCGCGCCGGTGACCAGTGCGGGCTTCAGGCCGTCGACGAAGGTCTGTGCGGTCTGGTAGCCGCCCTGGGCCGAGAAGATCGACGCCATGATCGCGATGCCGAGGGCGCCGCCGACCTCACGAAGAGCGTTGTTGGCGCCGGAGGCGATGCCCTGCTCCTTCGGGCTGACGCTGGACATGACCAGGTTGGAGGCCGGCGCGAAGAACAGGGCCATGCCGATCCCGCTGAGGATCAGGCCGGGCAGCTGAGCGCCGTAGGAGACGTCGGTGGTGACTACGTAGGACATGTAGCCGAGACCGGCCGCCTGTAGGAAGAGGCCGGCGGCGACGACCGGGCGGCCGCCGATGCGGTCGGAGAGGATGCCGGCGATGGGGGCGACGAGCATCGGCATGCCGGTCCAGGGGAGCATCCGCAGGCCCGCCTCGGTGGGCGAGTAGCCGAGGACGCCCTGCATGTACTGGCTGAGCAGGAAGATCGACCCGAACATCCCGAGGAACATCAGCAGGCTCGCGGCGTTGATCCCGGAGAAGGCGCGGGAGCGGAACAGCCGCATCGGGAGCATGGGGTTCTTGGCGTTGACGCTGTAGATGATGAAGCCGGCGAACAGCGCGCTCCCCGCGAACAGCCCGGTGAGGACGAACGAGCTGGTCCAGCCGTCGGCGGGCCCGCGGACCAGGCCGTAGACGATGCCGAAGAGGCCGCCGCTGGCGAGCAGGGTGCCGGGGAAGTCGAGCGGGGCGCCGGTGCCGTGGGACTCGGAGAGGCGCAGGCGGGCGAGCGGCAACAGGGCCAGGCCGAGCGGGACGTTCAGCCAGAAGATCCAGTGCCAGGAGATGTGCTCGGTGAGGCTGCCGCCGATGAGGGGTCCGGAGGCGACGGCGAGTCCGTTCACCGCGCCCCATATGCCGTACGCCATCCCGCGCTTGGCGACGGGCACGGCCGCCGTCAGCAGGGTCAGTGTCAGTGGCATCATGATCGCCGCGCCGACGCCCTGGACCGCGCGGGCCGCGATGAGGGACTCGATGCCGGGCGCCATGGCCGCGGCGGCGGAGGCGACGGTGAAGACGGTGATGCCGACGAGGAAGAGCCGGCGGCGGCCGAACCGGTCACCGAGCGCCGCGCCGAACATCAGCAGGACGGCGAAGGTGAGCGTGTAGGCGCTCACGGTCCATTCCAGGTCGCCGAGCGCGCCCCCGAGGTCCTTGCGGATGGACGGCAGGGCGGTGGTGACGACGAGGTTGTCCAGAGCCGCCATGAATCCGGCGACGCTCGTGATGACGAGGGCCCAGACCATTCCCCCGCGGCGTTCCGTTGGCTGTGACATCGCTCCCCCAGAGGGCGCTCGTACCGATGATTAGTTATTGATGACTAACTTTGATGGTCATGAAAAGGCGCAGAATCCGCTCCTTCTCGATGCCCGCTACTTCTCCAGTCGGCCGGTGACCCGCGCCGACGGATACAACCCTTCCCAGACCCGGTGTTCGGGCGGAAAACCCATGGCCGCCAGGGTGTTGATCAGCATTCCGTACGCCATGAAGGTCGTGGTGTCGTTGACGTCCGCCCCCAGCGGCAGATGCACGATCTCCCAGAGCTTCATCCAGCCGTTCCGGACGGCCTCGCCGAACTCGTGATCACCCTCCGCCTCGGCGGCGGCCACGGTGATGTACGTCTGCATCTGCATCTGGAGCTTCTCGGGGTTCTCCGTGATCAGCCGCACGTAGGCGTTGGCCATGGCGTGCAGGGCGTCCTCGCCCTGCAGCCCCTCGGCCGCCTCCTCGACGGCCTGGCACACGTCCGCCACACACCGCAGCGAGGCCGCCGCGAAGATCGCCTTCTTGCCCGGGAAGAGCCGGAAGAGATACGGCTGCGAGACACCGACCCGCTTGGCGATCGCCTCGGTGGAGGTGCCGTAGTACCCCCGCTGCGCGAACTCTGCGATCGCCGCGCGGACGACGCTCTCACGCCTCTCTTCTGCGCTCATCCTGACCATGCGAGAAAGTTAGTACTCAATCACTAACTACGTCAAGAGGTGTGGGGCACGGCACACAGGCGGGCCGCGCGATGTCACCGCAAGTCACCAAGTCGGCCCGGGCCGACCGACAAGTAAGGGGCGCCCGCAATGGCGGATGCCCCTTACCTCAACTCGCCCCGACCCGGCGGCCGACCGGTCAAGCCAGTCGTACGACCGCCCGCGACATACCCAGCACCTTCTGCCCGGCACTCATCGCCACCAGGTCCACGCGGACCGTGTTGTCGTCGAGCTTGGCGGCGACCTTCGCACTGACCTCGACGGTCGCGCCCTGGTCGTCGTTCGGGACGACGACGGGCTTGGTGAAGCGGACCCCGTACTCGGCGACCGCGCCCGGGTCGCCGGTCCAGTCGGTGACCACGCGGATCGCCTCGGCCATGGTGAACATGCCGTGCGCGATGACGTCCGGCAGTCCGACCTCCTTGGCGAACTTCTCGTTCCAGTGGATCGGGTTGAAGTCCCCGGAGGCACCCGCGTACTGGACGAGGGCGGCGCGGGTCACGGGGAAGGTCTGGGCCGGCAGCTCGGTGCCGACCTCGACGTCGTCGTACGCGATCTTCGCCGTCATGTCAGTTCCCCTCCGCCGCGCGGGCCACGAGCTTGGTCCAGGCGGTCACGACGTGCTCGCCGGCCTCGTCGTGGACCTCGCCGCGGATGTCCAGGATGTCGTTGCCCGCCATCGACTTGATCGCCTCGATCGTGGAGGTGACCGTGAGGCGGTCACCGGCGCGCACGGGGCGGACGTAGACGAACTTCTGGTCGCCGTGCACGACGCGGCTGTAGTCGAGGCCCAGCTGCGGGTCCTGGACGACCTGTCCGGCGGCCTTGAACGTGATGGAGAAGACGAAGGTCGGCGGGGCGATCACATCGGGGTGACCGAGCGCCTTGGCGGCCTCCGGGTCCGTGTACGCCGGGTTGGTGTCCCCCACCGCCTCCGCGAACTCACGGATCTTCTCCCGGCCCACCTCGTAGGGGTCGGTGGGCGGGTAGGTCCGCCCCACGAAGGACTGGTCGAGCGCCATGGCCCGGTACCTCCTGATGTTCCTGCTGCCGTGTGGCCTGCTGCTGGGTGGCCTGCTGTGTGGAGAACGACGCGAGGCCGCCCCCAGACTTCGGGGACGGCCTCGTGTACGAGCCTGATTCTTATCGCGTTTCGCGGTGCGCGGTGTGCGCATTGCAACGCGGGCAGTGCTTCTTCATCTCCAGTCGGTCCGGGTTGTTACGCCGGTTCTTCTTGGTGATGTAGTTCCGCTCCTTGCACTCCACGCAGGCCAGCGTGATCTTCGGGCGGACGTCGGTGGCAGCCACAGGAGTGCTCCTTGACGAACGGATGGGACTATGAACGCATAACAGAGTAGCCGATCGAAGGACCGACCCCGCAATCGGCTACTGTCAGTAGCGGTGACCGGACTTGAACCGGTGACACAGCGATTATGAGCCGCTTGCTCTACCGACTGAGCTACACCGCTGTGATGCGATCAGCTCCCGTCTTGCGACGGGAACCTTTCACACCAGAGCCCCAATACGGAATCGAACCGTAGACCTTCTCCTTACCATGGAGACGCTCTACCGACTGAGCTATTGGGGCGAGCGATGAAGACATTACACGCTCGGCGACCGTTCGCCCAAATCCGTTTCGCGGCACCGCTCCAGCCTCTTCCACGGCCCTCCCAGAGGCCTCGGGGGCCCCTCTCGTATGGGGGACCACACCGGTACGACTATTGCGCTCCTCCCGGCCGTGAGCGGATCACCGCCCTAGGCTCGACTCACTCTGTGTGATCTTGCGCCCCTTTGCGCAGCCCCCCGGTCCTGAGCCCCGAAGCCCCGAGCCCGCGAAGCCCTGAGCCCCTGGAGCGCGATGCCCGACAGTCAGCCCCAGCCGCCCCATTCGTCGTCTGGTCCGTCGGGTTCCTCAGGCTCGTCGGGACCGGCCGACCCGGCCGCGCTCCTGTTGTGCGGGGCCCGGCTGACGGACGGCCGGACCGTGGACGTACGGCTGGGCGGCGGGCGCATTGAGGCGGTCGGCACCGCCGGCAGCCTGGCGACGGACGCCACGCGCGCGTGCGGCGCGCGCGTGGACCTCAACGGCTACCTCCTCCTCCCGGCCCCGGCCGAGCCGCACACGCACAGTGACACCGCCCTGTCGGCGGAGAACGGCGGACCGGTCTCCTACGACCCGCAGGACGTCCAGCGCCGCGCGACGGAGGCGGCGCTGCTGCAACTCGGGCACGGGGCGACGGCGCAGCGGGCACACGTGCGCGTGGGGGACGTCCAGGGGCTGAGCGCGCTGGCCGCCGTACTCCAGGCGCGGCGGGCGCTGCGGGGGCTGGCGGAGTTGACGGCGGTGGCGATGCCCCGGCTGCTGACCGGGGTGGCGGGGGCGGACGGGCTCGCGATGCTGCGGGACGCGTTGAAAATGGGTGCCTCCGTAGTGGGCGGTTGTCCAGATCTGGACCCCGATCCGACGGGGTACGTGGAGGCCGTCCTGGAGGTCGCGTCCGAGCACGGCTGCCCGGTCGACCTGCACACGGACGCCGCCGACCCGACCCGCCTGGCCCGGCTGGCGGCGGTCGCGGGCGGGATGCGCCCCGGCGTGACGCTCGGCCCGTGCGGAGGCCTGGGACGGCTGCCCGCGGACACGGTCACGCGGATCGCGGACCAACTGGCCGCGGCCGGCGTGACGGTGGTCTGCCTGCCGCAGGGCGGCTGCGGCGGCGTCGACCGCCGGGGCACGGCTCCCGTACGACTGCTGCGCACGGCCGGCGTCCAGGTGGCCGCGGGCAGCGGCGCCCTGCGGGACGTGTCCAACCCGGTCGGCCGCGGGGACCCCTTGGAGGCGGCCTACCTGCTGGCCTCCCGCCATGGGATGCGGCCCGAGGACGCCTACGACACGGTGAGTTCGTCGGCACGCGCGGCGCTCGGTCTGCCCGAGGTGCGGGTCGAGGCGGGATTTCCGGCCGAACTGCTCGCGGTGCGCGGCGACCGGCTCGCGGGCGCGCTGTCGCTGGCGTACAGCCGGATCGTGGTGCACCGGGGGCGCGTGGTGGCACGGACGAGCGCGGTGCGGGAGTACTGCAACACGGCGGCGGGCTCGGAGTTGGGGCTGCCCCGGCAGGGACGGGGCGAGTTGTCGTGAGCGGTTGTCGCTGCGCGGGGGCGTACGCCTGAGGCGCTGCGGCTCTAGTCCGCGCGCCCGGCGCGTACGGCGCGGGTGTGCGCTGCTGGGACGCGGCTGAAGTCATGCGGCGCGTGCGGCCGTCCGGGCGTACGGTCGAAGGCATGCGCATTGTCATCGCTGGAGGTCATGGTCAGATCGCGCTGCGGCTGGAGCGCCTGCTCGCCGCGCGCGGTGAAGAGGTCGCGGGCATCATCCGCAACGCCGAACAGAGCGACGATCTACGGGCGGCCGGCGCCGAACCGCTGCTGCTCGACCTGGAGTCGGCCTCGGTCGAGGAGGTCGCGGCGCACCTGCGGGGCGCGGACGCGGCGGTCTTCGCGGCGGGCGCGGGCCCGAACAGCGGCACGGCCCGCAAGGACACGGTGGACCGGGGTTCGGCGGTGCTGTTCGCCGACGCGGCGGTCCTGGCGGGCGTCCGGCGCCATGTCGTCGTGTCCTCGATGGGCGCGGATCCGACGCACTCCGGGGACGGTGTCTTCGACGTGTACCTGCGGGCCAAGGGCGAGGCCGACGCGTACGTACGGGGCCTGGACGCCCTCGACTGGACGATCCTGCGCCCCGGTTCGCTCACGAACGACGCCGGCACCGGGCTGGTCCGGCTGGAGGCCCACACCGGTCGCGGCTCGATCCCGCGTGACGATGTGGCCGCCGTACTCGCGGAGTTGGTGGAGACGCCGGCGACGGCCGGCCTGACGCTGGAACTGATCGGTGGGTCCGCGCCGGTGTCGGTGGCGGTGAAGTCGGTGGCGGGGAACTGAGGTTCGGGCCGGGTGGGGGAACTGGGGTTCGGTCCGGGTAGTTGCCCTATGGCTCAGCTGCCCAACTGCCCAACTGCTTAGAACAGGGGCATCTGTCCGGGGAACTCCGGGACCGCGTACCCGTCCAACGCGGGCTGGGCCGCCCCGAGTTCCGCCTGGCGGCGGGACCCGGGGCACGACACGAGGTCCCCGCTCTCCCGCGCGCCGGGCGGATCGTGTCGCGCGAACCGGCCGGCCACGACGGCGATTTCACGACGGCACTCGGGGCAGCTTCTGCGGCGTGACGACATGAGATCAGTCTGCCCCGCCGCAGGCCGCATCGGCTGTCGTGGCTCGCTCAGCTGTGGGCGACGGTGAGGCCGTAGAAGGCGACCCGGGCGCCCTTGGTGGTGCTGTCGGAGGACGACTGGTTGTACGAACCGGCCTTGAAGTACTGCTTGTAGGCGTTGAACGACGACGGTATGGCGTAGTGCGTGGTGCTCCCGTTGACCGTCAGGTTGATGGTGTTTCCGCCCGAGACGCCGATCGTGTAGCTCCACGTCTTGCCGACCGACACGTTGCCGACGGTGTGCAGGGTCTGGCCGCCGGAGGGCGAGTTCTCCGTGCCGAGGACGATGTCGCCGCTCGACCGGTAGTACAGCTCCAGGAGCGGCTTGGTGGAGGTGCCGCCGGTGCCGAGGTGGATCTGGCCGACGCAGACGTTCGAGGTGACGGATACGACCCGTAGCGTCGCCTTCATCGTATGGGTGCCGCTGAGCGACCAGTTGGCGGCGCTGCCGCTGCGGTTCATCTCGCGCAGTTCGGAGCGGGCGTAGTTCGAGTTGGGGGTGGTGACGCCCTTCTCCGGCGCCCAGAAGGTCATCGCTCCGTCGCGGGTGTCCGTGTAGAAGTACGAGTCCTGGAACCCGCTGGCCCCCTGGAGCCGCGACGACGAGATCGTCGTGGGCGAGCCGGGGGAACCGATCGGCTCCTGGAGCTGCCACACCCCCAGATCGAAGTTCCCGCCGGGCGCGACGGAGGGGTCCGCCAGTGGTGAGGCGACGACGTCGGCTGCGCCGGTACTGCCCGACGCGGCGGGAGCGGTGAGGGCGAGGCCGCCGGTGACGGCGACGACGGTGGCCAGGGAGGTGAGCAGCGTACGCATGCGCATGGGGGGTGCCTTCCTGTCTGCTCTGTGGACTCGGTTGGCGCACGCCCATGTGTTCACATAGATGAACTTTGTGTTTCAACATGAACGCGGTGTCGCGACAGTAGGACCGTGGCACGGGCACGTCAAGACTGGTGGCGGGGTGGGGGATGCCGCGGCAGAAGGCTCCGGGAACGACAAAAGGGTCCGTGATCAGCATTACTGCTGATCACAGACCCTTCGATCATGTGGCGGCGCCAGGGTTCGAACCTGGGTAGGCTAAGCCGGCAGATTTACAGTCCCCCCAAGAGGGCTCTCCTTGAACCGGGCTGACCTGCACAGACGACCGAGCCAAGAGGAAACCCGACCCGAGACGTCCACGCCTCGTCCACACGCAACCCGCTAGGGCCTTCGGCGCTGGCTCGGGACGGCGGTGTACAGCTGTCGGAAACCGTGCAGAGCGGCATGGAACGCAGCCGCGATCTCGCGCGCCCTCTGCTCGCTCTCGATCGCCCACATAGAGATGTAGTCAGCCGCAATGTTGGCCTGCGTCACTGTGTCCGCGAGCACCAGTGCTTCGGCCGCGGACCGCAGGACCGTCACCGCCTCGTCCGGGATGGTGGGCCCGCTGCAGGACATAGCGTCAAGCTGCACCTTCCACCGCGGGCCCTGACGAGCGATGCACACAAAGATCACGTCGTCGGTCTTGGCTCTTTTGTAGGCAGCGCGGTGAGCTTCCGGTTCGGTGCAGTCGGGGATGAGTGCAGCTGAGAGAGGCGTTCCGAGCGTCGACATGCTCACATCATCTCAGCCGCCCACGCTGCGATCAGACGAACGCATATCACCGCAATCGCGCCGCTGGCTCAACGCCGACACTTCTTAGCCCTGTGCACAACCCCTCGGACACCCTCTAGCTCGTCGTTGCGCGCTGTTGCTCAAGCGAAAGTTGCGTCGGGCGTCCACCTCCCGGTCACGCGGTCACCGAAGTAGCATCTGCGACTACGGCGCGCAAGCGTTGACCGTGTTGGGGCCGACTCCAGGGGGATTCTATGCCACTTACCGGTGGGCGACTTGGTCACGCCCGTGTGGCAGTTTTGACGGCCGTGCAGGAGGAGACCGAAGCCTTGAGAGCCGTTGGTGGCCTAACCCAGCGCCTTCGAGGGAAGCCTTACTACGTCGCTGCAGAGGACGACCCCAAGTATCCGGACGTCGTTCACCGAGAGATCGATCGGAACAATATCCAGTCGGGCGAAAAGGTTAGAGATGTAATCGAACACTGGCAACCAGAACTCCTGGTGCTATGCGGGATTGCCGGCGGGATCAACGGACGTGCGGATGTTTCCGTCGGCGATGTAATCATTCCGCCGTATATTCACTACTGCTCCTTCGCCAAGTTGAGTAGCCAAGGAGCGCGCCGACGATACATTCCATTCGACTATCCATCTATTAATCTTCATCAGGACTACGTCGCTCCACTCAGGGACGATCATTCATGGCTCACAGATTCACTCAAGAATGAGCTTCCTGAAGGCTGCCACCCCAAAGTTCACATCGAGAGCCTCGTAGCTGGTGACAAAATCTACGGTGATCCCGACTCGGAAGAGCAACAGCGGATTGTTCAGGAATACGATGAAGCTGTCGCAATCGACATGGAATCAGTGGGCCTCTGCCGTGGCGTTGCAGCTTCTAGAAGTAACCCGCAATACAACCCACGCTTGCTCATCGTCCGAAGCGTGTCAGACATAATCGATGACCCCGACAACGATGATAGCCGCAAGCTGTGGCGACCGCACGCCTGCGCAATCGCGAGCACCTTCACGTGGCGAGTTGTAACAGATATCGTGGAAATGGAACCAGATCCACGGCGCACTCCGGAGGCTGCGGCATGACCGCCACCAGGGAAGAATCGGCAGTTTGGTCACGTATGAGAAGGGACGCACTCGCGTACTTCACGGCACTCAGCCGTGGGCGCACTCCTTTCAGCCTGCAGATCGCACTTCCTGATTCGTACGACCAGCTTATTTCTGGGCAATGGGATGAAGTCGCACCGGAAGAAGACCTTGCCAAACTAGCCATTGAATCTGGCCGAGTCCTGCTCTCTGCGGAAGCTGGAAGCGGAAAGACGCATCTCCTGGTCCGAGCTGGCGCATCAGCCGCCGCCGGCCCTGACAATGTAATTCCTTTCTGGCTACCTTTGAGGGACCTTCCGTCTACAATCAGGAGCAGAGAGCCTGAATCTTTTGTTCAAGCTCTGATCGGATTGAGCTATCCCTCATTGAAGCCGGTCCTGACCAGCTCTTCAGAAGTCCCAATGCTACTGCTCCTCGCAGATGGACTAAACGAAATCCCTAGAGAGCTATCGCAACCTGCACTGGACGCCCTAGATGAACTAGCCAGAAGATTTCCCTTTATCAGCGTCATCGTCAGCGAGCGTCTGGTCAGGCGACCAGTTCCACTCGATCGCTGGAAGCTTGCAACCGTACTACCCTTGTCGGATAAGCAGGTCGACGATTTCTGGAGCGCCAATCGGGAATTCGAGAAAGCGCCACAGGCAGCACTCAAACTGCTCAAGAACCCCTTCTTCCTCGACAAGGCAACAACTTTTAGCCTCACTGACGGTAGTGCCGCGAAGATGATTGAGGCCTACTTTTCGAAGATGGCGTGCGTGAATGACGCGGGACTCGACACGCTTAGCAAGGTTTGCTACGAGTCGTACTCGCGAGAAAGAGGAATGCTAATCCCATTGACGGATTTCACGAACCGAGTAGAGGAACCCCTATTTCAAACCCTCAAAGAGAATGAACTGGTCCGCACTAGTGGCACTTTCGTCTGGTTCGCCCATCACCTATTCCACGATTTCCTTGCCTCTCGCTACCTAGTCCGACATAGGAGTATCTGGGGGCCGGAAGCATTTGACATCGTCACTACAGGCGCATCTTCATTTGATTCGCTCCGCCTAGCAGTGGATCAGATTCACGACCCTGCGGTCGCGGACAATTTGGTTCGGCTGGTATACGACTGGAACTATTTCGGCGCCGCTTATTCTCTCGTAGCAGGGCGCGTGACAAGCGAAATGCAGGTGGAACTTCTGGCGATGCTTGCCGATAAACGATGGGATCCAGTCGCAGCAACTGTGCAGGCAGCTACGGATGCCCTCAGGCTCAACGGGTCAATCATCGCCGGGAAAATGCTGGCCGCTTCCAACAGAACTCAACTATTTAGGGTTGTTGAGGAGGTGCCCTCGGTCAACCCATCCTTCATTCGCTGGAAAACGATTTTCACGATCCAAGACGGTGAATATGTCGGGGCAGAAATAGTCCAAAGCTTGGCCTCCGACGATCCTATCGAAGCTTGGACATTGGCCAACGTGCTCCGAAGGTGCAGACTGACCGCGGATGGAGCGAAGAAGCTTCTAGGTATTGCTCGAAATGAGTCACCCGTGACACGCTGGCGTGCTGTCCACGTACTGGGACTCCATCCGAGCCCAGATACCGCCACGGTGGTCAAGTCTTTGACCCGAGACCCGGACAAGTGGGTGAGGTATGGAGCAGTACGCGCACTGATTGAAGTCACAGCGAATACAAACGACAATTCCTTGAGAATCGGAATTGTCACGTGGCTCGGGGAACAACTGGCAGCAGAAAAATTCGACACAAAGATGGTGCAAGAGTTGGGCAGGGTTCTCGATGTCAGACCGCAGCCCCATGATTGGCCACAGGTGGTAGCGCCGCTCGTCCAACAACTAGCGAGCACCTCACGCAATTCATTCCAACAAGATAGGTGGAACACGCTAATGGCAAGCATTTCTTCAGGCCGGGAGCCCAAGTGATTGAGCTGACGCAAGAACAACGAAGGTCCCTGTCTCTCGCATCCTGGGAAGCGCGTTCCCACGCCAGGGTTCACGGTCCCACCCAGGTGGGTTGTGCGGCTTTGGCGGACGATGGGCGCATCTTCCAGGGATGCAATGTTGAGCACAGGTTCAGGTCTCACGACATTCACGCTGAGACCAACGCTATTTCGTCACTCGTTGCTGGCGGAGCGAGGAGGCTCGTAGCTGTCCTAATCTCAGCCGAGCGAGAAAGATTCACGCCGTGCGGAAGTTGCATGGATTGGATTTTCGAGATCGGCGGGGATGATTGTTTCGTGATCAGCGAAAGGCATCCAGGGGAAGTGAACCACGAGCTTCGAGCAAGTGACTTGATGCCTTTTTACCCCCACTAATTGGATGGTTGAGAGAGAAATCAGCCCTCTATAGTCTGCGAGCAGCGAATGACTTACGAAATCCTCAAGGTCGAGTACGAGCGACTGAAAGAGGAGCAAGTACGTCGAATCGGGTTCCGAGATAACCTTATCTATGTAGCCTTGGCCACGACGGGCGCTATTTTCGCTTTCTACTTCGACGGGCCCGAACGTGCATACGTACTGCTAATTCCACCTTTTGCTATCTCGGTTCTTGGGTGGACGTATCTTGTCAATGACGAGAAGATTTCATCCATCGGCAGATACATCCGCAGCGTATTGCTGCCTGAACTCAAGGGACACGGATTTACCAGTGATGTAACCCTAGGGTGGGAAAACTACCACCGCTCGGACGTTGACCGAGTATGGAGAAAGAAGGTGCAGGCCGGAGTAGACATCATAGCTTTTTGTGTCCCGTCGGCAGTCGCCTTGTCTATTTTTTTCAGCAAGAAATCTCTAGGAGTTTACGAATGGATCCTGGGATCCCTGGAGGGCCTGGTAGTCGCCGTGCTTATCGGCGCTTTCATTCGTTTTGCCGACTTTTCCCGTGACAGCTCTGCCTGATTCACACCATCACCGGGGACATCGAAAATTCTCGACCAACGCTCTCGCCAATCGCAGAATGATTTACTAGTATCCACGCTTTGGCCAGGGGCCTCGGCCACACGGGCGACGTTGCGGTCTAAGACCAATACCCTTTTCACTTTCCTGCAAGATTCCCCTCACGAAGGACCAGTTGCCCAGGGTCAGCGATCCAACGGATGGGCGGGGTCAAACGCTCAGCAATGGAGCCGCGGGTGCCACTCCACTGGTACGCCCCACTTGCGATCGGAGAGTGGCGCGGATGGGACCGAGACGAATTCTATTCCAATGGCCCGCCACTCCATTGTTCATAACGCACAGAGAGCTAATCGACTCCGGCGCTCTCGTGCCTTGCTCCAAATCCTGGCGACCGAGGCAAGCCGGGAGTCACAACAGTGTGCTGAGCAGGTAAACACCCCTCTCAACATTGGAGAGACTTGCGGGAATGATTGTCAGACGAACTCGTACTGAAGCTCATAGAGATGCCCCGCCTTGGCCATCACCGTGACCTCGATCGGACGTTGGTCGTCGCTGTAAACCACGCGGAACGTGCGAAGCACGGGCAAGTCGCTGGGCAGTTGCAGCGCCTCGAACTGTTCCTGGGTAGGCACACGGGCCGACACCCGGTCCACGGTGTGGCGCGGTGGGTACCCCATCTCGGCGAGCAGGGCGGGCGTTCCGCCGCGAATCTTCCGCCGCTCGGTCATCGCTGTCCCCTGGGCAAGCTCGACAGGGTAGTAGGACTTCACCAGTTCAACCGGTACGTCGTCGTACGAGAGGACCTGACTCCTCATGACGGCCGTTCCTCCCTCGCTCAACCCGAGCGCCGCGGTCACGTCTGCCGGCGGCTGCACTTCTGCAACCTCCAACAGTTCGATGGTTCCGCGCTTGCCTCTCCCATTCGCCACAGTGAGCCACGAGTACTGCTCACCATGGGGCGCGGGCTGTCCGGTGTCTGCCGGTCGGATGGTCTCCTGGCGGTGCTCCCGAACGGTGACGCTCGCGCCGGCGCGGCCGACGACGAGTCGTTCATCCTTCAGGACCTGGAGCGCCTTCTGTACGGTCGCGTTGGAGGCCTCGAAACGATCCTTGAGCCGCTGCGTTGACGGAAGACTGGCGCCGGGCTGGAGATCGCCCGACATGATCTCGTCGCGCAGATCGGCCGCGATGCGCTCGTGAAGGGGACGCCGATCGTAGGCGTCTTGCTCTGCCTTGGGCACGTCAGATCCTCGGTTCGAATTCGTAGCGAAGTCGCTGCCCGCTCGCGGGGAAGACGGACACGTCAACCTGGAAGGGTCGGCCAGCGGCGTCCAGAGTCACCCGGGTCATGCACAGAACGGGGTCGGCGTCCGTGAGGACGAGTACCTGCCGTTCGGCGTCCGTGGGCATCCGCGCTGAAACTTCCTCACGCACGCGATGCGCGGTGTAGCCCAGTTCAGCGAGGAGCGTGACCGCGCCGCCCCGAATCTTGGCGGTGCCCTCCAGCCGCGTGCCACGCGCGACGTCCAACGGATAGTAGGTGTCGGTCAGCTCGGTCGGCTGTTCGTCCAGGTAGATGACCCGTTGTCGCACCAATACGTCAGTGCCGTCCTCAAGTGCAAGCAGCGCCGCCACCTCCGAGGGCGCGGGCACCTCGCCGGCCTTGACGATGCGCTGGCTACCGACTCCCCCCTTGGCCGCGGCTTCGTCCTGCCACGCGTCTCCCTCCCCCTTCGCCCTGGGCACCACGTACGGCACCGAGCTACTGGCCCAATCACTGCTGCTCACTTGGTCCCCATCTCGGTCCGTTCGACTGCCGACCTCGCTGCTTTACACAGTAAGCGATACGACCCCCTTCCAACCTTGCCACCTTTCACGAATAGCGATACGGTCAGTCTATCGCCACCGCGCAGCGGAAGCGATACGGAGGGGCCTTCTTTGGGCTGCTTCATCGCAGAGGGCGGGGACGCTGCAATCCCGCTAAAGGCCAGGTGGAACAGGGTTTCGGCCCGTACTGGCGAGGTGGCCCGGTGACCGCGAGCAACGGCCGGCGTGTGGGGACTTGATCCCCCTTGCAGTGCTGTTTCGCGTCCCGGGGACTGGATCCCCCTCGACAGAGGAGTTCCGATGCTTCGACATCGTTTGGCGCCGCCGTATGGACCGGCCGGTGGCGCCGCACCATCCCTGTTCCGGTCCGTTCTCGGCTTCGCAGCATGAACGCTGCGGCCGGCTGCCTCTCCCGTCCGTCCGGCCCGCATCTAGGTGTGGTGGTCGTACGGACGGGAGCGCGGGGAGCCGGATGTTCCGGTTTCAACGGCGAGCGGTCCCCGGGTTGCACCCCGGGGACCGCGACGGGCCGTTCCTGGTGAGAGGAACCACGACCCAATGAGCTACATCGTCACTGTTCAAGAGGCTGTTACCGCGTTCGCCGGATGGCTTGAGCCTACGAACGCGGAACTGGACGCGATCGACTCCGAGATGCCCGTCATCCTGGCGGACGTCGACCTGATCGACGCGCAGATCATCACCCTGGACCGCTCCCCGAGTGAGTTGGACCGGCAGCGCATCCGCCGTGCCCGGCGCCGCCTGCTCGCGGCCCGCCGTGAGCTGGCCAACCAGGGTGCCGAGGGCACGTCGGGCGGTGTGGCATGAACGCCACCACCGAACAGAACCTGACAGCCGCGCACGCTGAGGTGAAGGCGGAGATCGCGCGGACCGACAACAAGATCGCCCTGTTGCTGGCGTTCGTCGGCGCGGTCCTCGCCGGCGCCTGGACCATCGCGAACGGCCTCCCCCTCAGCCCGCCCGACCTGGTGGTCGGCGCGCTCGGTATGGGGCTGCTGATCGGCGCGGCAGGGCTGTTGCTGCGCTCGGTACGCCCCAACCTGAGCGGCCCGCACGGCTTCCCCCTGTGGGCCACCCTCACCCCCGAGCAGATCACCGACGCCGTATCCGGTGACCTCGCTGCCGACATCGCGGGCCTGTCCCGCCTGGCAGTCGCCAAGTACACGGGCCTGCGCCGCGCGGTCGACCTCACCCAGGCCGGCGGCGCCCTGCTCATCCTCGCCGTTGTGATCGCAGTGGGAGGTGCGGCATGAGGGCCAAGAACGCCAAGACCGTGCTGCCCGCCGTCGCCATGACGGCGGTATCCATGGTCCTCACCCTCGCCGTCGTCACGATGTGGCTCGGCAGCGCGATGCCGTGGCTCGTCGCCCTCGTCGTCGGACTCGGGATCGACGGGGGATGGCTCGCGACCCTCGCCTACGAACGGCGCCTCGCCGCGCAGGGCGACCACTCCCGGGTCGTCACGGGGGTCGGCTGGTGCTTCGGTGCCATCGCGGCCGGCGTCCTGGTCGCCCACGCCCTCACCGCTGAAGCGTCCTCCGGGGCGTGGCTGGCGGTGGCGTGGCTACCGATCGCAGCGAAAGCCCTGTGGCTGGTCCACGGGATGTGGGAGCGGACCGCGCTCACCCCGACCGCGCTGGACGCCATCCGAGGCATCCAGCAGGAAGCCCGCGACGAAGCCGCCGTAGCCCGCGCCCGACTCCGGGCCGAAGCCTCCACCGAAGCAACCCGGTTGACGGCCGTGACGCAGGCAGGGGCGAGCGTCGCACGCGTGCAGGCCAAGACCGCAGGCAGTCTGTCGCGGGCGTGGTCGACGCTGGAGACGGCCCGTCAGGGCGAGGACACCGGTAGGGCCCTGACCAGCGTGACGAGGCCCGTCACACCCGGCGTCACACCTCAGTGGGAACTCCCCGTGTGGGGTCGCTCGGAGCCGGTCCCTGCGCTCGGTTGGGTGCCGCCCGCGTTGTCTGACACGGACCTTGACGGGCTCGTCGACGAGATCCGCACCAGCGAGACGCCCGCCCTGTCGTACCGCGAGATGGCGATGCGCTTCCGGGCGGCCGGCCACTCGGCATCCGAGGTCCGCCTCCGTGCTGCCTGGAAGCGGGTGGCGTGATGTCGGCCGCGTTCGGCAAGTGCTACGACCCTTCCGGAGCCCGCTACGGCGTCCCTACCTTCCCCTGGAAGTACGCCCCCAGTGACGAGCAGTACGCCACCCGCCGGCAGTTACGGGCCCGTGGCCTGCGTCCGGGGGGTCAGCCGATAGCGGCGCAGGTCATGCGTATCAACCGCCGCTCCGGCACGGTCCGCGTCGCCTATCTCTACCGCATCGACCTCGCGCTGCCGGTACGGCCGATGACCTCGCGGAAGTGGGGAGCCCTCGCGCTCGCGATGCTCGCCCGCCAGACCTGCCCCGTCTGCGGTGTCGTCTACAGCTACTGCATGCCGCGCTCGCTCGGCATGTGCGTGCTGTGCGCCTACCCCACCAACACCACCTCCCCGAACGGGAGTTGAGCATGTCGAAGTCCGAGATCCGCCGACTGGACCGTGAGATTCGGAAGACCGCCGCGAAGCTGGAAGCGGTCCGCAAGGGCGAGTGGTGGCCGCTGAACGGCTCGGAGCGCCGGGCCATGGCGCGCGCCATCGCGGGCGGCTCCTACCAGGTCGTACGCGGCAGGAACCCCGGCCGTGCCGAGCAGCAGATGGAGACCACCGGTTCCGCTGCTGAGATGCGGCTGACCGCCGAACTGACCGCCCTCAACGGCGAGAAGCTGCGCATCCTCACCGAAGCGGCCCGCGCCAAGGCCGCGAAGAAAGCGTCGGGGTGGTGGTGAGCGTGGACCAGCAGCGTTGCCCCGCTGCCCACCCGCAGGACCCCACCCCCTGCACCGGCCCGCCCGCCGTGACCGTGCTGGACGCGGTGGGCGCCGGCGCGGACGGATGCGAGCACCACGGCGCCCGGCTGCTGGCCTCCCTGGACGGAGGTCGCGTCTACCCCCTGCCCGGCGCCCCGGCCGGCGCGGCGATCCGTGTGTTCAAGGCTGCCGACGCGATCCGCCCGTCCTGCTGGTTCGACGGCCCCCGTAGTGAGCCGTCCCAGCTCAGCCGCGCCGAGAACCGCGCCCGGCACCAGCGCTGACCCTCGCGTCCTTCCTCGAACTCCCGCCCCCACACAGGGCAGTCAGGAGCAGTTCCCGCATGTCCAAGAACGTCGTACGCCTCGTCAAAACCCCGCCCACCGACCCCGAGCCGGACGTGAGCCCCACAGTGCTGACCGTGGTGCCCGACGCCCCGCCGACGCCCCTGGTCCCCCTGTGGGTGCGCTCGGGGAGGGCGGTGAAGACTGCGGTCACTCACGAGAACACCAAGTCCGCCGCCCGTGCGGTGGCCCGGCACAGCCTCTACACGTTCAACGGCGGGCGGATCGTGGCCCGCCGCACGTGGGACGGCAAGACCGGGGCCCGCTACGAGCGGATGATCCGCGCCGCCGAAGCCGCGGGGAACCTTGAGCTGGCGGAGGAGTGGGAGGAGCGGTTGCAGCGCTTCCGCCAGGCCCGCCACCACCGCCGCATGGACCTCTTGCACTCCCCGGTGGAAGCCGCCAAGGGTGTCGGGGTTGGCGCCGGTATGGGCGTCGGGGTGCTGGTCGCGCTGGGGGTCGTGATGGCCATCAACACCCACGACGTCCGTGACGTCATCACCCCGTTGAAGGCCACGATCGACTTCATCGCGACCCTGATCCGGATCGTGCAGATCATCTGGCCCACCGCCGTCGTCCTCGGTCCGCTGTTCGCGCTGCTCGGTCTGTGGGCGGTCGGCAGCAAGCAGCAGGCCGCACCCCCGTGGGCGCTCCCCGCCAACGTCCGCTCCGGCGAGGGCGAGCCGATCACCCCGTCGATCGTGGTCAAGGCCCTGCGCGACCTCGGAGTACCCGCGCTGCGCAACGCCATCAAGGAGATGGGCGACGCCGGCGCCTCGATGCTGGGTCCGATCCGGATCGCCGGATGCGGAGTCGAAGTCGACGTCACCCTCCCCTCCGGGGTGTCGACCAACGAGGTGCAGAACAAGCGGCGCAAGCTTGCCGAGAACCTCACCCGGCACGAGCACGAGGTGTTCATCACCATCCCGACCGCCGCCCGCACCGTGCGCCTGTGGGTCGCCGACTCCGGGGCGCTCGATGAGCCGATCGGGCCGTCGCCGCTGGTCACCGACGAGACGATGACCGCCGACTACACCAAGGGCAAAGCCCCCTGGGGGCAGGACCTGCGCGGGGACGCTGCCGCGCTGAGCGTGTATCAGCGCCACCTGCTGATCACCGGGTTGTCCAACCAGGGCAAGACCGTCGCCCTGCGCTCCCTCGCCCTGTGGCTGGCGCTCGACAAGTCGGTGCAGTTCCTCATGGGCGACCTCAAGGGCATCGGCGACTGGAAGATGTTCGACGGCGTGGCCACCACCCTGATTCAGGGGCCGACTGACGAGCACGTCATCCAGGTGACCGAGATGGTCGAAGGGGCGGTCGACGAGATGAACCGCCGGCTGATGGCCGCGCCCGGCACCGTCTTCCCCGCGCTCATCGTCCTCGTCGACGAGGCGCAGGTGGCGTTCATGTGCCCGCTCAAGGACGACGAGGGCCGCTTCTACGGCGGCTCCAAGGCCACCTCCCGCTACTTCATGGCCGTGCGGAAGATCCACAACCAGGGCCGTGCCGTGAACGTGCTGATGTGGCAGGGCACCCAGGACCCCACCGACCAGAACCTCCCCAAGCTGGTTCGCGAAGGGGCGCACACGCGGGCCTCGCTCGCGCTGGGCACGGAGTCGCAGGCGCGGATGGCGCTGGGGGACAAGGCGGTCGACGGGGGCGCGGCTCCGAACCTGCTGCGTCCTGGCCTGGATCAGGGAACCCTCGTCGTCGCCTCGTCGGGGATCGACATCCCGAAGGGGCAGTCGTCGATCACGGTGCGCACGCACTATGTCGACGACGACGCGGCCGAGGCCATCATCGAGCGCGCCAAGGCCCTGCGCGACGGCGTCACCACGCTGACCGTCATCGAACGGGGCGAGGACCGTGACCCGCTCGCCGACATCGCGTCGGTGGTGGGTGACGCCTCCCGGGTCCTGACCCAGGACGTGCTCAAGCGGCTCGCCGCGCTGAACGCAGACGCCTACGGGAAGTGGTCGTTCATCGACCTCAAGCGCGTCCTGGACGGCACCGGAGCCGAGCCGTACAAGTCCGATGGCCGCATGGTAGTCGGCCGCGACCGCCTCGCCCGCGCCCTCGCCAACCGCGACGACGACACCAACGGCGAGGGTTCCGCTTCCACTGCCGGATGACAGGGAGCCAACCCCGGGCGGGTCAGGGAGGCAGGGAGAAGTCCCTGAACTCCTCCCTGACCCGCCTCCCTCCCCCTGACCTGCACTGATGATCGTTCAGGGAGGCAGGGAGGACCTGCAGGCCAGGCCCCGAAAACCCCCTCCACAACGCCTCCGCAAGGGGGTGTCCCTGCCTCCCTGATCCATGTTCGGAAGGGATTCCGCATGTACCCCGAACCCGCCCGCCACGCACCCGCCGAACGAGCCATGGAAGTCCACTACCCGGCGCCCATCACGCCCGCCGTCCCCGCGCCGGCACCGCTCGTTCCCGTCCAGCCGGGCACCATCCCGTCCGTGGCGAGCATCGTCCTGCCGGACGGCCGCATCGTCACCGGTTACGCCATCAATCCCATGCAGCCCGAACCGGTCGTGGCCAAGCCGCCCGTCTCCCGCGTGGCCGTGAACATCGCGCTCGGGGGTGTCGGGTTCCTCGCCGTGTGCGGCGGACTCCTCATGCTGACCGCCTTCATCACCGCACTGACCTCGCTGATCACCCAGCTCATCACCCTCGCCGCCGTGATCTTCGGCGGGTGGATCGCCGTGCAGGTCTTCGGCACACGCGGTCACCAGGGCGGGACCACAGTCAACATCCGCAAAGCGGTCTTCAAGCGTAACCACTTCACTGGCTGAGTCAGCCGTCAATGCCGGGGTTCGCTGCCCAGTGTGCGGACAGTTCCACCCACCACTCCGGATGTTCGTTGACAACGTGCACGAAGGCGGGAGACGACGCGCGCAGCAGGAGGGCGTAGTCCCTCCACCCATCGGAGCTCCGTATCTCGGGATTGAGCTCGTTGACCATGAGCCCGTAGTCCACCGTGTCGGCGAGCATGCGCAGGAGATTGACAACGCGCCACCGCTCAATGCCGTCCGCCGGAAGTTCGACACCGCCGTAGAAGTACGCGTGCAGCTCAGGCTCTGCCGCAATGAACGTCTCCACGTAGTGCAGTCGTTCAAGCCCGTTGTATCTTGCCGTGGCCCCGGCAATCCCGTTGTTGATCGTTGTCTGTCGCGTGAGCTCTCGTGTCTGCCAGGCAGAGACGAGCAAAGAAGCCACGACACCGACGGACGCGATCACCCCGAACAAGTCGCCCACTTCGGTCCCCCAGGTCGAAAGTACCGGGGCATTACCCAGGGCCAGTGATCGAGTAACGAACCATCCGGCAACGTGCAGTCACGCCAGGGGCAGCCCTTTCATCCCGGCAACGGCCCGGGGGCGCCTTACCTGGATGTCCTGGCCCGCTGCCGTCCCGCAAACAGGAGTCAGGCAGCTACTGGACGCCTGTACTGGGCTGGGCTATCGGAGAGTTGGGCACGCCCAGGTCTGCGCGCATGACGGCGCGCGTCTCCTTCCAACGCTCCCAGATCCAGTGAAGGTATTCCTGGATCACTTCAAGGGTGTCGCCGTCATCTGGGTTGCCTTCTTCCAGGCACTTGGTCCTGCGGTATCCCTCGGACAGTGCCCTGGACATGTCATCGAGCTGGGCAAGCACGGCTGGTGAGGCGATCATCTGGGCTTCGGCGAATGCGACATGGTGTGCGTGGCGGGATGCTTCCAGCCGCTCGCTGCCTGCTTCGGTGACGTCGTTGCGGTGCACGTTCCACAGGTGGTTCATCACCTGCATGCGATAGTGGCGGAAGGCCGCGTTCGTCTCGATGTAGCAGGCCCGGCGCATGGCGAATTCCGCCTGCCGCTGCTCACGCTGCCACTGCGCGTGGGTTGCCTGCTGCTGGCGCTCGAACTCTGCCTGCTGCGCTCTTGCGCCGGACCTCTGCGCGAGGACCGGCGCGAGCAGGGTCCCAGTGACACCTACGACCGCGGCAACCAGCGCGATAGCGGTACTTTCCACAGCGTCCCCCCATGCGTGACAGCTAGAAACCGGCCCGGTGGGCATTCCAGTGCGCCGCCAGCCACACCCGGTGCTCGGGGCGCAAGGCCAACGCGAGTGGCTTGCCGTGCAGTTCGGCGTAGACCGGATAAGCGTCGAGCCCGGGGTCGACGTCCAGCAGGTCCGTTTCCGGGTCAACAGCAATGCGGCCGTTGTCGAACAGCCCGTGCACATCCCGGCGCAACAGCAGGCCCCCGAAGTCGTGGTGCTCGCCGCTTTCGGCATAGCTGTACAGGTGCGCCGCCTCCAGCACATCGGCAGGGGCCGGACCGGTAACGGCGCACTGCTGGCCCTGCTCTTCCAGCAGCGCAGCCCGGAACTCCGCCTGCCCCACCCGGGCGCGGACCCTAGCGAAGCGGTGCCCGCCCGCGATGAGCACCCGCCGGTACCTGGTGCCGGCCAGAGCGGACACCGCCGCGGCATCCGCCCGCCCGGTCGCCAGCAGCGCATCGCGCAGCTTCTCCCAGCGGGCGGGGCGCATGCTCAACTGTGAGTTCGGCGAGTCACACAGCGCCCGGAGCTGAGGCCCGGTCAGCAGGCCGCGCCCGTCAACCCAGCGCCGGCTGTACCGGGACAGGTAGGTCGTGACCGGCTCTACCTTCTGCCCCGGAGTGTCAAAGGTGGCACCGCACTGCTTGCAGCGGCATGCCGGGGACATCCGCGAACGCCGCTTTATGTCGGCCCTCCCGCAGCGGGGACAGAAGTACCGCGTCTTGTCCTCCGTGCCGGTGTCGATGCCGTCGATGACCGAGACGCCGATCAGTTCCCTCTTGTCCCACAGCGCGACGACATCCCCCACAGCCAGACGGGCGTGGTTGGGCACCGTGCTGTCCCACCGGTAGTACTCGCGCGGGTTGTCTTCGTAGCCGTCATTCCCGCCGTGCTCGCGGGCATCGCCCACGGCCAGCAACAGCCACGCATCCGTCATCACATCCCCCTCGCAGTCCCACAGACCGGGGCAGCCGCTCTCTCGGCAAAAGACCGCGGCTGCCCCTCACCCCAGCTCAACCAGAGAACTGGAGAGGTCAAGCATGACCCAACCCACTGGCATCCGGCACCGTATGGGCCAACTCCCGCGCCTGCTGGACCTGTTCTGCTGCCAGGGCGGCGCCGGAAAGGGCTACGCCGACGCCGGCTTTGACGTGACCGGCGTCGACATCGCCCCGCAGCCCCGCTACCCGTTCCGGTTCGTGCAGGCGGACGCGATCGCGTTCGTCCTCGAACACGGCGCAGAGTTCGACTTCATCCACGCGTCCCCACCCTGCCAGCACGACAGCAAGTGCCAGCGCATCCAGAAGCGCGAGCACCCCGACCTGATCGCCTCCACCCGCACGGCCCTGGAAACGACCGGGCGCCCGTGGGTGATCGAGAACGTCGGCGATGCGGTGCCCAAGCTGCGCGATCCCGTGATGCTGTGCGGCCCAATGTTCGGCCTCGCGACCTACCGGCACCGGTTCCTCGAAGCCGGCGGAGGCTTCACCCTCCCCCAGCCATACCACCCCCAACACACCGTTCCTCAGGCGAAGATGGGCCGCCCGATCCCACCCGGCTGGTACGGGCAGTTCGTCGGCAACTTCTCCGGCGCCGACCACGCCCGGCAGGTGATGGGCGTGCCGTGGATGAACCGCGACGGCATCCGCGAGTGCATCCCGCCCGCCTACGCCCGCTGGACCGGCACCCATGCCCGCTACAGCCTGCAAGCGGGGGCGGTGGCCGCATGAACGAGCACCTCATGCGCGCCGCGCTGGAAGCCGCCCGACGCGGCTGGCACGTCTTCCCGCTCCGTCCCGGCACCAAGCGCCCCGCCCTGCACGGTGAACGGTCCTGCACCGGTACCGGGCCGTGCGCGAGCGGACACCTGAAATGGGAGCAGCGCGCCACCACGAACCCCGACCGCATTCAAGCCGCCTGGTCCCAGGCCCCGTTCAACGTCGGCATCGCCACCGGACCATCCGGCCTGCTCGTCGTCGACCTCGACATGCCCAAGACCACAAGCAGCAAGGGCAGTTCGGACGCGCCTGACGGCGCGGCAACCTTCGCAGCGCTCTGCGAGCGCGCCGGGCATGCCGTCCCCGACACCTACCGGACCCGGACCGCGAGCGGCGGACAGCACCTGCACTTCACCGCCCCACCGGACGTCCGGTTGACCAACACAGCAGGCAGCATTGCCCCGTTGGTCGACACCCGCGCAGCCGGCGGGTACGTCGTCGCGGCGGGCAGCATCACCCCCACCGGATCCTACGAAGCCCTCAACGCCCCTGTAGCGGCCCCGGTGCCCGGATGGCTGCTGAGCATCCTGAAACCGGCCCCCAGGCCGTCACAGGCACCCCCGCGGGCCGTAGCGGGGCAATCTAGCCGATATGCGGATGTAGCGTTCGACAACGAGGTGCTCAGCGTTGCCACCGCCGCCGACGGCACCCGCAACGCCACTCTGCTGCGCGCCGCCCGCGCTCTGGGACGGTTCATCGCGTCCGGCGACCTCACCCGCGTACGGGTTGAGGACGCTCTTAGAGAGGCAGCGGGGGCCAACGCCACACAGCCTCAGCGCTACTACGACGACGTGATCCGACGCGCTCTCGACTGGTCGATCACCCACAACTCGCCCCGGGGCAGGGTCACATGAGGACACCCCAGCCCTCTAAGAGCCCCACCCCCACCACGACCCGTCCCAGCCCCGCCGAACTCGCCTCGCCACGGGCGGACTTGGGCGAACCGAAGAGCGTCGCCGAAGGCATCCCCACTGCTGTTGTCCCTGACCCGCAGCAGGGCGACGGCCGGTACCCGGTCGCGTGGCTGACCATCTGCACCCCTCGCGGCGCCACCCCGACCGCCCGGTCGACGTGCCTGTGCGGCAGGGAACGCCGCGCGTTCGGCGCACGCCAGGTGCTCACCCTGATCACCGACCACGAAGCCCACCGCGACACGTGCCCGCTCCGGGCCCCGCAGGAAGGGAGGACGGCCGCATGACGAACCGCCCCGACACCCAGACCGAGGAACTGCCCCCGCCCTCCAACCCGTTGGCGGTCGCGCGCCGACTGCTGCCCGACTGGCAGAGCGAGGACGGCAAGCTCGTATTCCGGCGCTGGCGTGCCTCGTGGATGCGCTGGACCGGTACCTGCTGGCGCGAGATCGACGAGGCACAGATCCGCAAGGCCATGTACGAGCGCCTCGAACACGTCGTCTTCCTCGCTCCCACCAAGGACGGGGAGACCGAGGAACGCGACTGGGCACCCACGAAGCAGAAGATCAGCAACCTGCTCGACGCGCTTGGCTCCGTCACCCTGGTACCCACCGACACCGACGCCCCCTCGTGGATCGACGACCAGGGCGCCCCCGAGCAGGACCAGGGCCTGATCGTGGCCTGCGAGAACGGCCTGTTGCGCATCCACGACCGCGCCCTGCTCCCGCACGGACCGGGATTCTTCAACCTCGGCTCCGTGCCCTTCGCCTACGACCCCGCAGCGCAGGCGCCGACCTGGGAACGCTTCCTGGCGCAGGTCTGGCCCGACGACGCCGACGCCATCGCCGCACTCCAGGAGTGGTTCGGCTACGTCCTGTCCGGCCGCACCGACCAGCAGAAGATCCTGCTCATCGTCGGCCCCTCCCGATCCGGCAAAGGCACCATCGCCCGCGTCCTGAAGACCCTCGTCGGAAAGGAGAATCTCGCCGGCCCCACCCTCGCCGGACTCGGCACGAATTTCGGACTGTCGACCCTCGTCGGCAAGCCGCTCGCGGTCATCTCTGACGCCCGCCTGTCCGGCAACGACAACAGCCAGGTCGTGGAACGACTGTTGACCATCTCCGGTGAGGACACGATCGACGTCGACCGCAAGTACCGCGAGGTGTGGACCGGGAAACTGCCCACCCGGCTGATGATGCTGTCCAACGAGCTGCCGCACTTCGGCGACTCCTCCGGGGTCATCGCCAAGCGGTTCGTGCTGCTCAGCATGCGGTTGTCGTGGCTGGGCAAGGAGGATCCCACCCTCGTCGACCGCCTCACGGCAGAGATGCCCGGCATCCTCAACTGGGCCCTGGACGGCCTGGCCCGCCTTCAGCGCACCGGCCGGATCACACAACCGCAGTCCAGCCGCGAAGCGGTCACCACCATGCAGGACACTGCCTCACCCACCAGCGCATTCGTCCGTGAGCGCTGCACCACCGGACCCGCGTGCACGGTCCCCGTCGACGCCCTGTGGACGGTCTGGCGCGAGTGGGCCGAAGACAACGGCGTCCGCGCCGGCACCAAACAAGTCTTCGGCCGCAACCTGCTCTCCGTCGTGCCCCAACTCAACCGCACCCGCCCCCGCGCACCCTCGGGCGAGGAACGGATCGCGACCTACAACGGCATCGCCCTCAACGGTTGAGCCCACAATCCGCCGGGTCGCGGCCCATCGCGACCCACAGCCCCTGACCTGCGGTTTCTCTCGCACCCCATCGCGGCCCATCGTGGCCCAGCCCGCCCGACGCTTGGGCCGCGATGGGCCGCACAACGACCGCACAAAATCGCAGGTCACAGGCTTGGGCCGCGATGGGTCGCGACCCACAGCATTGTGACGCCAACCACACCCCGCCCCGCCTCGCCCTCTCCTCACCCCAGGGAGATCTCCACATGAGCACCCCTACCCGGCGTCGTCACATCCCTGCCGACCCGTGGCTGGACCTGAGCGATGCACTCGTAGAAATCGGCATAACCCGCGCCACCTGGTACCGCTGGCGTAATCGCGGCTACGGGCCTGAAGCCAAGCGCACGCAGACCGGCCGCATCCGTGTGCGCCGGAGCGTTCTCGACGCCTTTCTCGACGGAATGGATGCCGCGTGACCGAGTGGAGCTACACCGTAAAGATCTGGGCCATCCGCAAGCGTGACTATCGGAAGCCCTACCAACTCCGCTGGAAGGTGGGACTGCGCCCCCACTCGGAATCGTTCCTGACGTTGGGCCTGGCGGAAAGCCGCCGGGCCCAACTCGTCACGGCGGCACGCGACGGCGAAGCATTCGACGTGGAATGCGGCCTGCCGAAGTCACTGGTCGCCAAGGACCGGGACATCTCGTGGTACGAGCACGCACGCAACTACATCGAGATGAAGTGGGACCACTCCCCCGCGTCGACCCGCCGCACTCTGGCCGAAGCCATGGCGACCGTGACGCCCGTGTTCGTGAAGGACACCAAGGGCATGCCGGACGCGCGAGCCGTCCGCGCAGCCCTCTACGGCTGGGCTTTCAACATGAAGCGCCGCAAAGAGGAGATTCCCCCCGACGTGGCCAAGGTTCTGGACTGGTTCGACCGCAAGTCGCTGGCTACGTCGGCGCTCTCTGACCTCATTCGCGTACGAGCCGCTCTCAATGCCGTCTCCCTTCGGCTGGACGGCAAGACCGCATCGGCGGGAATGATCAGCCGAAAGCGTGCAATCTTCTACAACTCCCTTGAGTACGCGGTGGAGGCCGAACTCCTCACCGACAACCCGCTCACCCGCATCAAGTGGAAAGCCCCCGAACAGGTGGTCGAAGAGGTCGATCCGGCCTGCGTGCCGAACCCTCGGCAGGCAGGCAAGTTGTTGGCCGCCGTACGAGACCAAAGCCCGCGCGGTCGACGTCTCGCGGCGTTCTTCGGCTGCATCTACTACGCGGCGGCACGGCCGGCCGAAGTCATCGGCCTACGGCGCCGGGACTGCGACCTGCCCCGGCGCGGATGGGGCCTGCTCCGCCTCAGGGACACCCGTCCCCGCGCCGGTACGGCCTGGACGGACAGCGGTGAAGCGCACGACAAGCGCGGCCTGAAGCACCGCCCGCGGAAGGCCGTCCGGCACGTGCCGATCCCGCCCGAACTGGTCGCCTTGCTGCGGTGGCATCTCACCGCGTACGGCACGGCCACCGACGGGCGCGTGTTCCAGACGATGCGCGGTGGGCTGGTCCAGGACACGGGCTATGGCGAGGTCTGGGCAGAGGCTCGCACCCGAGCCCTGACCAGCAGTGAGTTCGAGTCTGTGTTGGCCAAACGTCCGTATGATCTTCGCCACGCTGCGGTGTCCACTTGGCTCAGCTCTGGCGTAGAGCCTCAGCTCGTTGCCGAGCGCGCCGGCCACAGTGTGGCGGTGCTCTTCCGGGTCTACGCCAAGTTCCTCAAGGACGGCGACGACGCTGCCAACTCCAAGATCTCCGCTCGGCTGGGACAGGGCAGCTGACGGGGCCCGAAATCCCGTCCACGCCCCGTCCACACACTTCGAGACAGGGCGTTCGAATGCGAGACAGAGCGAGACAGCACTTGAATCGCCACAGCGCATGACGAAGGGCCCGTGACCTGCACTGAATGCAGGTCACGGGCCCTTCGTTTCCGTGTGGCGGCGCCAGGGTTCGAACCTGGGTAGGCTAAGCCGGCAGATTTACAGTCTGCTCCCTTTGGCCACTCGGGCACACCGCCGGGGACGCTACCGCTCGAACCGCTTTTCGGCGGTGTTTCGTGGCAACGACGTAAACGATACCCGATGCCCAGGGGTGCTTCGCCACCCGATTGACCGGCGCTCGGAGGGGAGGGGGTGGCTACGCTTATGCGGATGCGGCCCGGGGCCTACACCGGGCTCGGCGGCTGCCCCGAAGCACGCCGATACGCAGTGACACGCATCGATACGCACCCCGATACAAGGAGCCACAGGACATGGCCGACTCCAGTTTCGACATCGTCTCGAAGGTCGAGCGGCAGGAGGTCGACAACGCCCTCAACCAGGCCGCCAAGGAGATCTCGCAGCGCTACGACTTCAAGGGCGTGGGTGCCTCGATCTCGTGGTCCGCCGAGAAGATCATCATGGAGGCGAACTCCGAGGATCGGGTCAAGGCGATCCTCGACGTCTTCCAGTCCAAGCTGATCAAGCGCGGCATCTCGCTGAAGGCGCTGGACGCCGGTGAGCCGCAGCTCTCCGGCAAGGAGTACAAGATCTTCGCGTCGATCGAGGAGGGCATCTCCCAGGACAACGCGAAGAAGGTGGCGAAGATCATTCGTGACGAGGGTCCCAAGGGCGTGAAGGCTCAGGTGCAGGGCGACGAACTGCGGGTCAGCTCGAAGAGCCGCGACGACCTCCAGGCCGTGCAGGCCCTGCTCAAGGGCAAGGACTTCGACTTCGCGCTGCAATACGTGAACTACCGGTAGAACCGCGCTTCGCGCGTCCGCCGCGCACGGGTACGAGGAAGGGTGGGCACCCGTCGGTGCCCACCCTTCTCGCCTGCCGGCTGCGGCATGGGCGCGCGCTGGGACCCGTCCTAGTTGCGCGAGTTGCCGAACAGGATGCGGTAGGCGATCAGGAGGACGAGCGCGCCGCCTATCGCCGAGGCCCAGGTGGCGCCGTCGTAGAAGTTCTTCGCGACCGGGTGGTCCAGCCAACGGGCCGAGATCCAGCCGCCGATGAACGCGCCCGCGACACCGATGATGGTCGTACCGATGAAGCCGCCCGGGTCGCGGCCCGGCAGCAGGAATTTGGCGATGGCTCCGGCCAACAGTCCCAGGATGATCCAGCTGATGATGCCCATGCCGTGAACCTGCCCTCTCACGCTGTGCTTGCACTGATCCGGAGCTGTGAATTCCGCCCGGACAGGCTGTGTTCGTAGGTCCTTGCGCACGGCCTGTCGCTGCATGTTCCGCCGTGTCGATGAACAGGACGTCACGGATCCGTGTGGTGGTTGCAGGCATCGGTGACGTGGCGCCGTGGTGGTGATCACTGCCAGAGCCGGAACTCGCGCCCGAACCCGAGTTCGAGTTCGAGCCGCTCAGGATGCCTGTGCTGTCGTGCGTATGCGGAAGTCGGTCCACGGTGTCGGTTCGGCGGCGTCTTCGTCGTCCTCGTACCAGCCCGTGCCGTCGAGCCAGGCGCGCAGCCAGTCGGTGAGGCTGGGCGCGTCGACGTACCACGCCTGGTCGGCCTCGTCGGCGTTCGGTTCGTAGAGGAGGACCGTGGCCTGCGGGGATCGGCAGTCCACGCACGCGTACATCGCGCAGCCCCAGTGGGATATCGGCAGGACGCCCTCGGGCCAGGGCCAGTCGGGGTCCTTGTGTCCGCTCGCGCGGTTGGCGAGGTACTGCGGGACGGCGGCGGGCTCGCCGGCCGGCTGATTGTCGAGGAGGGGCAACAGGCCGTACTCCGGGCCGAATCCGCCGTCTCCTATGCGCGTGTAGAGCGCGGCGAGCAGCGGGGCAGGCGGAAGCCCAGGGCGGCCTCGGCGCGGGTCACCGTGGCCTCGTCCACGGGGGCGGGGAGTGAAGTCCAGCCCCACGGGCGGGTGTTGCGGGCCTCGGCGGCCACCCGTGTCAGCAGTTGCTGCTCGTTCTCGGTCATGGCTTCATGGTGCCGCGCGCCACTGACAATCGGGCCGGCCTGTGGACAACCCGGCGGTTGTGGAAACCCTGCTGGTCGTGCGCCGGGGTCGGCGGGCGTCGGCCTGTTCGCGGTTCGCCCTCGGGTGTGCGGCCGAGGGCGTCGTTCGTCTCCCGCGCAGGGCCTCTGCCCTACGTCAGCGGGTGGCGAACGGCTGGTCCGTAGGCACGATTTCGCGGCCCAGGGGGAACAGCGAGACCGGGATCAGCTTGAAGTTGGCGATGCCGAACGGGATGCCGATGATCGTGATGCACATGGCGATGCCGGTGACGATGTGGGCGAGGGCCAGCCACCAGCCCGCGAGGACCAGCCACAGGACGTTGCCGATGCAGGAGGGGGCGCCCGCGTCCCGGCGCTCGACCGTCGTGTACCCGAAGGGCCACAGGGCGTAGACGCCGATACGGAACGCGGCGATGCCGAACGGGATGCCGATGATGGTGATGCACAGCAGTGCGCCGGCGAGCAGGTACCCGAGGAACAGCCAGAAGCCGCTCAGGACGAGCCAGATGACGTTCAGGATGGTTTTCACTGAGGGCGACCTGCCATTTTCTCGAGCCGGGCGATGCGCTCCGCCATCGGCGGGTGTGTCGAGAACATCTTGGAGAGTCCCTGGCCCGGGCGGAAGGGGTTCGCGATCATCATGTGGCTCGCGGTCTCGATACGGGGCTCCGGGGGCAGCGGAAGCTGCTTGGTGCCGGCGTCGAGCTTGCGCAGCGCGCTCGCGAGGGCGAGGGGGTCTCCGGTGAGCTGGGCGCCGGACGCGTCCGCCTCGTACTCCCTGGAGCGGCTGATGGCCAACTGGATGAGGCTGGCCGCGAGGGGACCCAGGATCATGATCAGCAGCATGCCAAGGATGCCGGGGCCGTCGTCGTCGTTCGAGCGGCCGATCGGGATCAGCCAGGCGAAGTTGACCAGGAACATGATCACCGAGGCGAGGGCGCCGGCGACCGACGAGATCAGGATGTCCCGGTTGTAGACATGGCTGAGTTCGTGGCCGATGACTCCGCGCAGCTCGCGCTCGTCCAGGATGCGCAGGATGCCTTCGGTACAGCACACGGCGGCGTTGCGCGGGTTGCGGCCCGTCGCGAAGGCGTTGGGGGCCTCCGTGGGCGAGATGTACAGGCGCGGCATGGGCTGGCGGGCCTGGGTGGAGAGGTCACGGACCATCCGGTACAGGGCCGGGGCCTCGAACTCGCTCACCGGACGCGCGCGCATCGCGCGTAGCGCCAGTTTGTCGCTGTTCCAGTACGCGTACGCGTTGGTGCCCAGCGCGATCACGACCGCTACGACGAGCCCCATGCGGCCGAAGAAGCTGCCGATGACGATGATGAGTGCGGACAGTCCCCCGAGGAGAACTGCGGTCCTGAGCCCGTTGTGCCGGCGGTGCACGGTACGCCCTCCAAATCGTGCAGCAGGGGAACCCTTTGCTTGCTGATCTCTGATTGCCACCGGTGTCGTGGTGTCACGTCCAGTGGACCCTCCCGTACTGGTCAACGCCAGGCGGGAGGCACTAGTTCCCTTGTGCGTACGGCGCCGGGCGTGGGCTGTCCGGGTGAGGACGTTGGTATGTGCCGTTGGCTCAGAAGAGGCCGGTGCCCGCGAAGCGCAGGACCAGTTGGGGTGCTCCGGAGAGGGCGATTCCGAGGGCGCCGGTGAGGGCGAGCGCGGCGGTGAGGGGGGCGGGGACTCGGTGCTTGGCGTGCTCGCCCTCGGGGGCGCGGAACAGCAGGGCCGTCCACTGGAGGTAGTAGAAGAGCGCGATCACCACGTTGACGGCCATGACCACGGCCAGCCAGCCCAGGCCCGCGTCGACGGCCGCCGAGAACACGGTGACCTTCGCGAAGAGCCCGATGACGCCCGGCGGCAGTCCGGCGAGGCACAGCAGGAAGAAGGCCAGGAGCAGGGCTGCCAGGGGGTTCGAGGCGTACAGGCCTCGGTAGTCGCTGATGCGGTTGAGGGCTCTGCCACGGCCCACCAGGGCGGCCACCGCGAAGGCGCCGAGGTTCACGGCGGCGTACATGAGGGCGTAGGCCACGGTGGAGCCGATCGACTTCTGGGCGTCCTTGGAGTACGCGGCGGCGGCGATCGGTACGAGGAGGTAGCCGGCCTGGCCGACGGAGGACCAGGCGAGCAGCCGTACCGCGCTGTACGCGCGCGTGGTCTGTTGGCGCAGGGCGCCCAGGTTGCCGACCGTCATGGTGAGGGCGGCCAGTACGGCGAGTGCCGGGCCCCATACGTCGGCGTACGACGGGAAGGCGACGACGGTGACGAGGATCAGGCCGGAGAAGCCCACCGCCTTGCCGACGACCGACAAGTAGGCGGCGATCGGGAGGGGCGCTCCTACGTAGGTGTCGGGTACCCAGAAGTGGAAGGGGACGGCGGCCGTCTTGAAGGCGAAGCCGATGAGGGTGAGGGCGACGCCCGTCTGGGCGAGGGTGTGGAACTGGCCGTCGACGTGCTGGATGCGGTCGGCGATCCGGGTGAGGTACAGGGTGCCCGTGGTGGCGTAGACGAAGCTGACGCCCATCAGGCTGACCGCGGTCGCGGTGACCGAGGACAGGAAGAACTTGAGGGCCGCTTCGGCGGACTTCTTGTCGCCGTGCCGGATGCCGACGAGGGCGAAGGCGGGCAGGGAGGCGACCTCCAGGGCGACGATCAGGGTCGCGAGGTCGCGGGAGGCGGGCAGGAGGGCGGCGCCTGCCGCGGAGGACAGCAGCAGGAACCAGTACTCCCCTTCGGGGAGTCCCTTGTCGGCGTCCTTCAGTGTGGTGATCGACAGAAGGGCAGCCAGGAGGGCGCCGCCGAGGACCAGGAACTGGATGACCAGGGTGAAGCGGTCCGCCGTATAGCTGCAGGCTGTCGCGTCGCCGGTGAGGCAGAAGGTGACGCGGTCGCCGTCCAGGAGGGGCAGCAGCATCAGGGCCGAGGCCGCCAGGCCCGCGACCGACACCCAGCCCAGGAGTGCTTTTCTGGCCTCCCGGAGGAACAGGTCGGCGACGAGGACCACCAGGCCGACGACCGCCGTGATGGTGGGCGGTGCGATCGCCAGCCAGTCGACGGACTGGACCATCGACTCCGCGAGAGGCTGGGCCAGGGCGCTCATCGGGTGCCTCCTGAGAGGAGTTGCTGCACGGCCGGGTCGGTCAAGCCGAGGAGTGCCTTCGGCCACAGGCCGGCGGCGACGGTGAGGGCGACGAGCGGGGTCCAGGCAGCGAACTCGTACGTCTGGACGTCGGCGAGTTTCGGTGCTTCCTGCGCCACGGCGCCCATGCAGACGCGGCGGACCACGGCGAGCATGTACGCGGCGGTCAGCAGGGTGCCGAAGGCCGCGATCGCCATGAAAGTGAGGAAGGCCGGGCGGCTGAGGTCGGCGGCGGGCTTGAACGCGCCGAACAGCGCCAGCATCTCGCCCCAGAATCCGGCGAGTCCGGGCAGTCCGAGCGAGGCGACGGCGGCGAAGGCGAGCAGGCCGCCGAGGCGGGGTGCCTTGCCGTAGAGGGCGGCGCCGGTCTCCTCGGCGAGGGTGTCGAGGTCGGTGCTGCCCGTGCGGTCCTTGAGGGCGCCGACGAGGAAGAACAGCAGGCCGGTGATGAGTCCGTGGGCGATGTTGGCGAACAGCGCGCCGTTCACGCCGGTCGGGGTCATTGTCGAGATGCCGAGCAGGACGAAGCCCATGTGGCCGACGGAGGAGTAGGCGATGAGGCGCTTGAGGTCGCCCTTCGCGCCCTGTTTCGCGAGGGCGAGGCAGGCCAGGGAGCCGTAGATGATCCCGACGACGGCGAAGGCGGCGAGGTACGGCGCGAAGGTGTGCATGCCGTCGGGGGCGATCGGCAGCAGGATGCGGACGAACCCGTACGTGCCCATCTTCAGCATCACGCCGGCCAGCAGGACCGAGCCGACGGTCGGGGCGGCGGTGTGTGCGTCGGGCAGCCAGCTGTGCAGGGGCCACATCGGGGTCTTGACCGCGAGCCCGATCCCGATCGCCAGAACGGCGATGACCTGCACGGATGTGGTCAGCGACCGGCCGTTGTCAGTGGCGAGTGCCACCATGTCGAATGTGCCCGCCTTGATTCCGATGAGGAGCAGGCCGAGCAGCATGACGACGGAGCCGAGCAGGGTGAAGAGGATGAACTTCCAGGCGGCCTGGGTCCGTTGGGCACCGCCCCAGCGGGCGATGAGGAAGTACATCGGGATGAGGACGGTCTCGAAGGCGAGGAAGAAGAGGATCAGGTCGAGGACGGCGAAGGTGGCGAGGGTGCCGGACTCCAGGACGAGGATCAGGGCGACGAATGCCTTCGGGGACGGGCCCGCAGGCATCTTGAAGTAGGAGTAGAGCGCGCAGAGGAAGGTCAGCAGCGCGGTCAGGACCAGGAGGGGGAGGGAGATGCCGTCGATGCCGAGGTGGATGCGCACGTCGAGTGCGGGGATCCAGCTGATGTCGGTCGTGGCCTGCATCTTCGACGGATGGTCGTGGTCGAAGCCGAGCGCGAGGACGATCGCGGCGATGAGGATCACGCCGGTCACGGTCATGCCGTGCCGTAGTACGGCCTGTTCGGGCGACTTCCCCTTCAGTCCCGGCGGGGCCGGCAGCAGAGCGGCGACGGCGCCAAGAAGCGGGCCGACGACGATGAACGCCAGAAGGACCTGCATCACGGACTCGTTGATATCGATCACGCCTGCTCACACTCCCGTGGCGACGAGGAGGACGGCGACCGTCAGGACGACGGTGCCGGCGAGCAGCGCGCTCACATAGGTCTGCATATTGCCGTTCTGGGCGCGCCGTACGGCGGCTCCGAGCAGGCGGGGCAGGGTGCCCGCGCCGCGTACGTAGGTGTCGACGACCTCGCGGTCGAGGAACCGGACGAGACTCGCCGCCGCCGTCACCGGGCGGACGAACAGGGCCGCGTACACGGCGTCCAGGTGGAAGCCGGTGGCCGCGTGGCGGTGCAGCGGGCCGAGCAGGAGGCGGCCCGGGTCCGCCGGGTCGGGTGCCGATGCCACGTCTCCGTAGGCGGCTGCGTGGCTCGCGATGGCCTCGGCCTCGACGAGTCCGGCGTCGCCCTCCGGGTGGGCCGCCACGGCACCCATCGGTGCGCTGCCCGCGAGTGCGGTGGTGTGCCGCCAGGCGCCGTAGGTGACGATGCCGCCGACGAGGGCGACGCCCGTGCCCAGCACCGAGGTGGTGAGCGTCGGGGTCAGGTCGTGGCCGTCGAACCAGTTGGGCAGAGCGCGGTACGCGAGTCCGCCGAGGGCGAGGGACGGGACGGCGAGCACCCACAGCACGGCGTTCATGGCCACGGGCTGCCTGCCGTGGTCGGGGGCCTCAACTCCCCGTCCGTGGAAGGCGAGCAGCCACAGGCGCGTCGCGTACGCGGCGGTGAGGAGGGCGGCGAGCAGACCGGCGACGAGGACGATCCAGCCCGCCGCGCCGGGGATGTGCTCGGTGTCTCCGGTGGCCGCGTGTTCGGCGGCGCCGAGGACGGACTCCTTGGAGAAGAAACCGCTGAACGGCGGGATCGCGGCGAGCGCGAGGAGCGCCACGGTCATCGTCCAGAAGGCGTCGGGGACGCGGGCGCGCAGGTTGCCCATGCGGGACATGGCGGCGAGTGAGTTGGTGCCGGAGGCGTGGATGACCACGCCGGCCGCGAGGAAGAGCAGCGCCTTGAAGGCGCCGTGGGAGAGGAGGTGGAAGACGGCGGCACCGCGGTCGCCGACGGCGAGGGCACCGCTCATGTAGCCGAGTTGGCCGATCGTCGAGTAGGCGAGGACGCGCTTGATGTCGTCCTGGGCGAGCGCGGCGAGGCCCGAGCCGGCCATCGTGACGGCGGCCATGACGGCGAGGACGACCATCGCGGCCGAGGATGCCTCGAAGACCGGGAGGAGACGGGCGATGAAGTAGACACCGGCGGCGACCATCGTCGCGGCGTGGATCAGCGCGGAGACGGGCGTGGGACCGGCCATCGCGTCGGGGAGCCACGTGTGCAGCGGGAACTGCGCCGACTTGCCCGCGACGCCGGCCAGGAGCAGCAGGGCGATCAGCGTCGGGTGGTGCAGCCCGCCGCTCGCGACGGTGCTCAGGATCTTGGTGATGCGGAAGGACCCGGCGTCGGTGGCGAGCGCGAACAGGCCGATCAGGAAGGGGACATCACCGAGTTTGGTGACGAGGAAGGCCTTGATGGAGGCGGCGCGGGCCTCCGGGGTCTCCCAGTAGTGGCCGACGAGGAAGTAGGAGCAGATGCCCATGACCTCCCAGCCGACCAGCAGCACGATCAGGTCGCCGGAGTAGACGACGAGGAACATCGCGGAGGTGAAGAGGGAGACGAGCGCGGCGTACGAGGGGTAGCGCGGGTCGTCGCGCAGGTAGCCCGTCGAGTAGATCTGCACACAGGTGGCGACGAAGGCGACCAGGACGGCGACGAGGGCGGCGAAGCCGTCGATGTGCAGGGCGAGTTCGACGGGGACCGAGCCGGTGGGCGTGAGTTCGGTGGCGGAGTCGACGGCCGCGTCGCCGCCCTGGCGTACGGCGACGATCGCGGCCAGCGCGAGCGCGGCGAGCGACGGCAGGACGGCGAGCGGGCGGACGAAGCCGGGGGCGGTGCGGCCCAGGAGCAGGCCGGCCGCGGCGCCCAGGAACGGAAGGAGGGGGACGAGGACGGCGAGGGTGGTCGTGGTCACGCGGTGGCCTCAGCCTTCTCGGCCGCGGGGGGCTCGGTGGTGCCTTCGCTGTCAACGGCGTCGCTGTCCGGGCCGTCGGTTTCGTGGCCCTCGGCTGTGTCGCGGAGCTTGTCGATGTCCGAGGTACCGCGGCCGCGGTAGACGGCGAGGACGATCGCCAGGCCGATGCCGATCTCGGCGGCGGCGATGGCGATGGTGAACAGGGTCAGGGCCTGGCCGGAGTGCAGCTTGTCCTCGGCGGTCCGGCTGAGCCAGACGTCGAAGGCGACCAGGTTCAGGTTGACGGCGTTGAGCATCAGCTCGACCGACATCAGGACGAGGATCGCGTTGCGGCGGGCGAGGACGCCGTAGATGCCGGTGCAGAAGAGGAGGGTGGCGAGCACGGCGGGATAGACGAGGTGCATCAGCGGGCTCCCTTCTGCTTGGTGCCGTTGTTCTGCTCGGTGCCGTTGTTCTCCTCGGTCCCGTCGTTCTGATCGGTCCCGTTCTGATCGGTCCCGTTCTCCTCGGTCAGGTTTCGCTTGGTCGGATCGTTGCCTTGAGACCGGCCATTTCGCCTGAACGTGTGATTACGGGAATCCGGGACTGATGGGGAACTACCGGTCGCACCCCGGGAGTTCACAGGGGGAGAGCTCAGCTCCGACTTCGTCTTGCGGGACAGGACGATCGCGCCGACCAGTGCCGCGAGGAGAAGGACGGAGAGGGCCTCGAAGGGGAGGACCCAGTTCTGGAACAGGCTCGCGCCGGTCACCGCGGTCGAGCCGGCGGCCGGACCGTCCAGGTCCATCCAGGTCGCGCGGAAGGCGTCGACGACGACCCAGACCAGGGCCGCCGCGGCGGCGACGGCCACGGCGAGGGCGGCCCACCGGTTGCCGGAGTCGGCGTCCGGGGAGCGGCCGATGGGGGCCTTGGTGAGCATCAGACCGAAGAGAAGGAGGACCACGACGGAACCGACATAGATGAGGACCTGCACCCAGGCGATGAACTCGGCGGTGAGGAGGAGGTATTCGACGGCGAGACCACCGAGGGTCACCACGAGCCACAGGGCGGCGTGCACCAGCTGCTTGGTGGTGACGGTGACGAGGGCGGCGCCGAAGGTGACCAGGCCGACGAGGAGGAAGGCGATCTCGACGCCGGTCGGGGAGAGGAAGCCGGGGGTGTGGGGGGCGGCGACTGTTGCCGTGGCGTTGACAGTGACGGTGGCGGTTTCGGCGAGGGTCACGACTGTCCCTCCGGCGGCTCGGTGGGGTCGACGGGGTCGGTCTGCGGGGCCTCGGTGGGCTCGGGCTTCGCGGCTTCGGTGACCTTTGCGGGTTCGGCGGGATCGGCGGGCTTTGTGGGCTCGGCTGGCTCGGCCCTGGCAGCTTCGGTGAGTTCTGCGGGGTTGGTCTGCGGAGCCTGGGTGACCTCTGCGGGGTTGGTCCGCGGAGCCTCGGTGACCTCTGCGGGCTTGGTCTGCGGGGTCTCGGTGACCGCTGTGGAGTTGGTCTGCGGGGTCTCGGTGACCTCTGCGGCTGGCGTGACCGCTGCGGCTTGCGTTGCCTCTGCGGTGGCTGCGGCTTCCGCGGCCTGCGCTGCCTGAGCCGTCTGCGCTGCCTGACTCGCCTGTGCCGCCTGCGTCGCGGCCAGCTTCTCGGCCGTCTTGTGGGCGGCGGCGATCTCCTTGGGTTCCTCGGCGCCGGGATCGAGGGCGGGTGGGGCCGGGACGGTCCACATCCACTCGCGGAGCTTGTCGCGTTCGTGGGTGAGTTCGTGGATGTCGGTCTCGGCGTACTCGAACTCCGGGGACCAGAACAGCGCGTCGAAAGGACAGACCTCGATGCAGATACCGCAGTACATGCACAGGGAGAAGTCGATGGCGAAGCGGTCGAGGACGTTGCGGCTGCGCTCACGGCCGCCGGGGGCAGCCGCCGGGACCGTCTCCTTGTGGGAGTCGATGTAGATGCACCAGTCGGGGCACTCGCGGGCGCAGAGCATGCAGACCGTGCAGTTCTCCTCGAACAGGCCGATGACTCCGCGGGTGCGGGGCGGGAGGTCGGGCTGGGTGTCCGGGTACTGCTCGGTGACGGTCTTCTTCGTCATCGTGCGCAGGGTGACGGCCAGGCCCTTGGCCAGGCCGGAGCCGGGGATCGGGGCCATTACAGGAACACCACCTTCACGATGCCGGTGAGGGCGATCTGAGCGAGGGAGAGAGGGACGAGGAGGGTCCAGGAGAGCTTCTGGAGCTGGTCCTCGCGCAGGCGGGGATAGGTGACGCGGAGCCAGATGACGACGAAGGCGAGGAGCCCGGTCTTCAGCAGGGTCCACACCCAGCCGAGGCCGTCCGCGCCCCACGGGCCGTGCCAGCCGCCCAGGAAGAGGACGGTGGTCAGGCCGCACAGGACGACGATTCCGGCGTACTCGGCGAGGAGGAAGAGGGCGAAGCGGAGACCGGTGTACTCGGTGTAGGCGCCGAAGATGATCTCGGAGTCGGCGACGGGCATGTCGAAGGGAGGGCGCTGGAGTTCGGCCAGGCCCGCCACGAAGAACACGATCGCGCCGACGATCTGCCAGGGCAGCCACCACCAGTGGAAGGCGTCGAGGATGCCGGGGAGGGAGACCGTGCCGGCTGCCATCGCCACGGAGGCGGCGGTGAGCAGCATGGGGAGTTCGTAGGCGAGGAGTTGGGCGGCGGTGCGGAGGCCACCGAGGAGGGAGAACTTGTTGGCGGAGGCCCAGCCGGCCATGAGGGAGCCGAGGACGCTGACGCCCATCACCGCGAGGACGAAGAAGATGCCCGCGTCCAGGACCTGGCCGACGGCGCCCTCGCTCGGGCCGATCGGGATGGCGAGGAGGACGAGCAGGTACGGGAGGAGGGCGACAGCGGGGGCGAGTTGGAAGATACGGCGGTCCGCGCCCGCCGGGACGATGTCTTCCTTCTGGGCGAACTTCACGCCGTCCGCGACGAGTTGGGCCCAGCCGTGGAAGCCGCCGGCGTACATCGGGCCGAGGCGGCCCTGCATGTGGGCCATCACCTTGTGCTCGGTCTGACCGACGATCAGGGGGAAGGTGAGGAAGACGACGAAGACGACCAGGAGTCGCAGGGCGACGTCGAGCGCGTCGTTCACTGCGAGCCTCCTGCGGGGGTGTCGGGGGTTGGGCTTTCGGGGGTGGGGGCTTCAGGGGTTGGATCTTCGGAGGTGGGGGGCGCATCGGGTCGTTCAACTGCGTCCGGGTCAGGTGCAGTTGCGGCCGAGTCCGACTCGGGCTCTGGCTTCGGCTCGGACTCCGGCTCCGGCTCCGGCTCGGCGAATGCTGGGCGGGCGTTGTGCCACGGGGCGTCCGCGCTGCGGGGTGTGGTGGTGGGCTGGGCGGTGCTGCCCTCTCGTGCCGGCGCCGGTCCCTGTGCCGGTCCCTGTGCCACTGCCGGTCCCTGTGGCGGTTCTGCCGCAGGGGTCGATTCCGGTTCCACCGCAGGTGCCGGTGTCTGTGCCGACGCCTGTTGCGATGCCGAGCCGCCGCTCGCGCTGCGCGAACGGCGAGGGGGCGTCGCGCTCGTCGCCTGTTGACTCGCCGAGCCCTCCGAGGCGCTACGCGCCCGGCGCGGCCCAGCAGGCGGCACCGCAGGCCCGCCAACACCCTCGGCCGACTGAGCCTGCACCTGCGCCTGCCCCTCGGTCGGAGGCACCGCACCCTCAACAGACGGCGCCGCACTCCCAACCGACGGCGCTTCACTCCCAGCCGGCGGCACCGCACCCTCTCCCGAAGGCACCGCACCCCCAGTCGGCACCCCCTGACTCGCCGACCCCTCCGAAGCCGAACGGGTCCGCCGTACAGGGCGATCGCCAACCGCACGAGCCGGAGGCTCACCCACTGCACGCACGGGACCGTCACTCGCCGCACGGCCCGGAGTGTCACCCGCCGCACGCACCGGACCGTCACCCACCGCACCACCCGGAGACTCACCCGCCGCACGCACCGGACCGTCACCCACCGCACCACCCGGAGACTCACCCGCCGCACGCACCGGACGATCGCCACTCGCCCGTGCCGGACGCTCCCCCGCCCCACGTACCGGACGGTCACCCGCAGCCCGGGCCGGGCGGTCGCCCGCAGCCCGTGCCGGACGTTCACCCGCAGCACGCGCCGCTCCCCGCGCCGGTCGTGCCGGAGCCGCCGGAAGCTGGCCCTTCAACGGGCCCCACTCGTTCGGGTCGGGGACGCCCGGCGGGAGCATCTGGCGGCGCTTCGGGCCGCCGTGGTCCGACTCGCCCGGTTCCTTCGCGCCGGGCCAGGCCTTGGCGACTCGGGCCGCGAGGACGAAGTCCTTGCGGAGGGGGTGGCCTTCGAAGGTCTCCGGGAGGAGGAGGTGGTCCAGTGCCGGGTGGCCCTCGAAGTCGACGCCGAACATTTCGTGGGTCTCGCGTTCGTGCCAGGCTGCGCCCGCGTAGACGTCGACGGCGGTGGGGAGTGCCGGAGTCTCGTGCGGGACCGTCGTACGGACGAGGAGGCGGCGTACCGGTGCCAGTGCCACGACGTGGGCCGAGACGTGGAAGCCGGTGCCTGGTTCGTCGACCGCGCTCAGCCAGTCGAAGTAGGTGCAGCCCAGGTCGTCGCGGGCGGTGCGCAGGGCGGCAAGCCAGGCGGTGGGGGGTACGTCGACCGTGAGGAGGTCGTAGGACTCCTCGGCCGTGGCCTCCGTACCGAACAGTTCCTCGACCGGAGCGGGCAGCCAGCCGACGGCGGTCATCGGGCATCCCCCGAGCCGGAGTCGGAGGACGAGCCTGCACCCGCAGAACCCCCGTCAGGCACCGGCGCCGGCACCAACCCGCTCTGCAGCGCCGCCGTAGAAGCCCGGCCCCCCGTCACCCCGTACCGCTCCCCCAGTGACTCCCGGGCGATCTTCTCCTGGAGTTTGAGGATGCCCTGAAGGAGGGCCTCGGGGCGGGGCGGGCAGCCGGGGACGTAGACGTCGACCGGGATGATCTGGTCGACGCCCTTGGTGACGGAGTAGGAGTCCCAGTACGGGCCGCCGCAGTTGCTGCACGCGCCGAAGGAGATGACGTATTTGGGCTCGGGCATCTGCTCGTAGAGGCGTTTCACGGCCGGGGCCATCTTGTCCGTGACCGTGCCCGAGACGACCATCAGGTCCGCTTGGCGCGGGCCGGGCGCGAAGGGGATCACGCCGAGGCGGATGAAGTCGTGGCGGGCCATGGACGCGGCGATGAACTCGATGGCGCAGCAGGCGAGTCCGAAGTTGAAGACCCAGAGGGAGTAGCGGCGGCCCCAGTTGAGGACCACCTTCATCGGTTCGGGGGCGAGGCGGGCGAGGGCGCCCAGGCGTTTCGGCTCGGGGAGGTACACCGGCTCCGGCAACATCACGGGCTCGGGGGTCACGTCCATGCCAGGACGCCCTTCTTGTATGCGTACAGCAGGCCCACGGTCAGGAAGCCCAGGAAGATGAACATCTCGACGAGGGTGGTCGCGCCGTAGCCCGGCGCGGCGAAGACCGTCGCCCAGGGGAAGAGGAAGATCGAGTCGACGGCGAAGATGACGTACAGGAACGCGTAGACGTAGTAACGGACTTGGGTGTGGGCCCAGCCCTCGCCGACGGGGTCGACGCCGCACTCGTACGTCAGGAGTTTCTCGGGGGTGGGGACGACCGGGCGCAGCAGACGGCCGGCGCCGAAGGCCACCGCGACGAAGAGCACGCCGACGACGGCGAGCAGTCCCACGACGGAGTAGGACCGGAAGTAGTCCACCGAGTCCGCCGCGACGGCCACGGTCGGCTCCCGCAAGGTCCCCCGAAAGGTCTCCGGCAACATCTCCCGCAAGTCCGACCCCTCCTCATCCCTGGCGAACGGTGACCGGCGAACGGCGCCCGACGGTTCGGCCCGATGCTCCGCCGCCGCACCGCCGCATCACCACACCGCCGCTACCCCGGTGACCCAAGTGAACTCTGTGTTCGACGATCTGTACGCACGGGAGTCTAGGCCCTGTTAAAGGGACGGTAAGCAGCCCGTCACGCCTTGAACTCCCCCGGAGATGACCCGCGACGCCCCGCGACGCCCCCGAGATGTCCCCGAGATGCCGTGGTGGGGTTTTCCCCAGCAGACCTGGGCGGCGGACCTCATGGCGCTGGGGCGCGCCACCCGGCACGCTGGCCCATATGACCGTACGCATCCCCTACGCCGACCCGGCGGCACCCGGCGGCGAGCTCGACGAGCCGTTGCCGCCGGCCCGCTTCGCCTACGACAGACACACCTGGAAGGAGATCGCGCATCTCCTGACGAATCTGCCGGTGTCGGTGTTCGGCTTCGTCTATGTGGTGACGATGCTGGCCATCAGCGGCGGGCTGACCGTCACCGTGGTCGGGTTCCCGCTGCTCGCGCTGGGGTTGATGGGCGCGCGGCTGATCGGGAAGTTCGAGCGGGGCCGGGCCCGGCGGCTGCTCGGGGTGCGGATCGACGAGCCGAGCCCGTTGCCGTGGCGCAAGGGCGGCGGGCTGCTGCAACGGGTGTGGATGGCGCTGAAGGACCCGGTCGGCTGGCGGACGGTGCTGTACGACGGGATGCGGTTGCCGTGGGGCATCGTCACCTTCACCGTCACGCTGACCTCGCTGTTCGTGCTGTGGCCGGTGCTGCCGTTCATCGCGCGCGGGCTGGCGAACGCGGACCGGGCGATGGTGCGCGGCCTGCTCTCCCCCTCGGACGAACTGGAGCGCCGTATCGCCGAGTTGGAGTCGGACCGGGGTGTCGTGGTCGACACGGCGGCGGCCGATCTGCGGCGCATCGAGCGCGATCTGCACGACGGGGCGCAGGCCCGGCTGGTCAATCTGGCCATGGGGCTGGGCCTGGCCAAGGAGAAACTGCTGGAGGGCCAGGCCGACGAGCAGGTCGCCGCGATGGTCGACGAGGCGCACGGCGAGGTGAAGCTGGCGCTCCAGGAACTGCGGGACCTTGCGCGCGGCATCCACCCCGCCGTCCTCACCGACCGCGGGCTGGACGCCGCCCTCTCCTCCGTCGCCTCGCGCTGCACGGTGCCGGTGAAGGTGACCGCCGACCTCGGCGCGCGCCCGGCCGCCGCCATCGAGGGCATCGCGTACTTCACCGTCTCCGAGCTGCTCCAGAACATCAGCAAGCACAGCGGTGCCCGTACGGCGTCGGTGGACGTGTGGCGGGCGGAGGACCGGCTGCTCATCCAGGTCTGGGACGACGGCCGCGGCGGCGCCCGCCTCGACGGCGGCACCGGCATGCGCGGCCTCGCCGACCGCCTCGGCGCGGTCGACGGCCTCTTCGTCCTCGACTCACCACCCGGCGGCCCCACGACGGTCACGGCGGAACTGCCGTGGCGGGAACGGACCGCCTAGCCGTGGCGAGCAGAGACAGCGCCCCCACCGCCACAACCACACCCGCCTACGCGGGGCCCCGCCGACCTGGGCCGGGGGTAGGGAAAACCCCCCTCCCGAGAGGCCGACGGACTCCATGGTTCGCGGACCTGCGGCACAGCAGTCTGGAGATACGACAGCACGGCTGCGGAAACGAGTAGAACGGGACGACGTCAATGGCCACGGAGTACGGGCAGGGGTACGGATCGCACGGCACGTTCGATCTCGACGAACGGCTCGACGAACGGTTCGACGAACGGCGCCGGCACCGGCTGCCGACCGCGCTGCGCGCACCGCTGGAGGCGCGCAGTTGGCGGGAGTTCGGGTATGTGCTGCTGAGCCTGCCGATCAGCATCCTGCTCTTCACCTACGCGGTCACGATGGTGTCGCTGGGGGCGGGCCTGCTGATCACGTTCCTCGGTGTGCCCGTCCTGGCGGGCGCGCTGGCCGGCTGCCGCGGGTTCGGCGCGCTGGAGCGGGCGCGGGCCCGCCGGCTGCTCGACCTGGACGTCGCCGCCCCCGAGCCGCTGCGCATGAAGAAGAACGGTCCGATGGCCTGGATGGGCGCCGTCCTCAAGAGCGGCGCGTCCTGGCGCCATCTGCTGTACGCGGTACTGCACTTCCCGTGGGCGGTCTTCTCCTTCGTCGTCGCCCTCAACTTCTGGGCGTACGGCTGGGCGCTGCTGACGTACCCGCTGTGGTTCTGGCTCTTCCCGATGTACGGCGGTGGGGGCGGCCTTCAGCTCTACGGTGACGAGCACCACCGGATCTATCTGGACAACCCGTTCGAGATCACGGTGACCGCGCTGGTGGGACTGCTGTTCACGCTGGCCACGCCGTGGATCGTACGGGCGTTGACGATGGTGGACCGGCTGATGGTGCACGGGCTGCTGGGACCGTCGACGCTGGCGACGCGGGTCGTGGAGCTGGAGTCGGACCGGGGTGTCGTGGTCGACACGGCGGCGGCGGATCTACGACGGATCGAGCGCGACCTGCACGACGGGGCGCAGGCCCGGCTCGTGGCCCTGGCCATGGATCTGGGGCTGGCGAAGGAGAAGCTGACGGAGGACCCGCAGGCGGCGGCGCGGATGGTGGGCGAGGCGCACGGTGAGGTGAAGACGGCGTTGCAGGAACTGCGGGATCTGGCGCGCGGGATCCATCCGGCGGTGCTGACGGACCGGGGGCTGGATGCCGCCCTGTCCTCCGTGGCCTCGCGGTGCACGGTGCCGGTGCAGGTGGACGTGGATCTGCCGGCGCGGCCGGCGGCGGCCATCGAGGGGATCGCGTACTTCACCGTCTCGGAGTTGCTGCAGAACATCAGCAAGCATGCGAAGGCCACGTGGGCCGCGGTGGATGTGTGGCGGGTGGAGAACCGGCTGATGTTGCAGGTCGTGGACAACGGGGTGGGAGGCGCGGATGCCTCCGGCGGTTCGGGGTTGGCCGGTCTTGCCGGGCGACTGGACGCGGTGGACGGGATTCTGGTGGTCGACTCACCGGTGGGTGGGCCTACCCGGATCACGGCGGAGCTGCCCTGGCGGGGCTGAGGGACTGACGGGCTGAGGGGGTTCAGGGCTTGAGGCGTTGAAGCCTTGAGCCCGCTGCCCTGCCCTCTGGGGCCTGCGCTGAAAAGCCAACCCCCGCCCTGAAAAGCGAACCGCCCCACAAGCCAGATGACACCGCCCCACACCGAGAAGCGACCCCCCAACTACCCCGCCCCCTGGCCTGAACCCCCACCCCCACCCCCCGATTCCAGTCCCCCGGACGCACCGAGGTCCGAATACTGGAATGCTGGGCCTGTCGTGTGGACGGACGCGAACCGACGTGGGCCGGCAGGGCGGGCTATGGGGGGCCGAACATCGTGGAGGACAGGGTGCGGGTGGTCATCGCCGAGGATTCGGTGCTGCTCAGGGAGGGCCTGACCCGGTTGTTGACCGACCGTGGGCACGACGTGGTGGCCGGGGTGGGCGACGGGGACGCGCTGGTGAAGACCATCACCGAGCTGGCGGATCGGGGCGCGCTGCCGGACGTGGTCGTGGCCGACGTACGGATGCCGCCGACGCACACCGACGAGGGAGTGCGGGCGGCCGTGGAGTTGCGCAAGGCGCATCCCGGCCTCGGCGTGCTGGTGTTGTCGCAGTACGTGGAGGAGCGTTACGCCACCGAACTGCTGGCCGGTTCCACGCACGGCGTCGGCTATCTGCTGAAGGACCGCGTGGCCGAGGTGCGTGAGTTCGTCGACGCGGTGGTGCGCGTGGCCTCGGGGGGTACGGCGCTCGACCCGGAGGTGGTCGCGCAGTTGCTCGGGCGCAGCCGTAAGCAGGACGTGCTCGTGCGGCTCACCCCGCGGGAGCGCGAGGTGCTGGGGCTGATGGCCGAGGGGCGGACGAACTCCGCGATAGCCCGGCAGCTGGTGGTGAGCGACGGCGCGGTCGAGAAGCACGTCAGCAATATCTTCCTGAAGCTGGGGCTGTCGCCGAGTGACGGGGATCACCGGCGTGTTCTGGCCGTGCTCACCTACCTCAACTCCTGACAAACTGACACTGTGTCAGCTGTCCGGTCGCCGACCGGCGGTTGTTCACCGCCGTCAGTCCACTGTCAGTCCACCGTCAGCCGGGTTCGAGAACCGGACAATGCGCAGGAGCGTCTTCAAGGGAAGTGCCGGGGGGCGAGAAATCATGACAAGTCAGGGCGCCGGGCCGTCTCAAAACAGCGTCCATCATGCGAACGGCCGAAGGAAGGCGACCCTTACAGACGTAGGGTTGATCCTGGGAGGGTCGGCGTGACGACCATGCCCGGACAGCGTCCTCGAAGAGGAGGTCCAGTTCAGTGACCAGCCAGGTCAGTAGCCCAGCGGAGCAGGCCGACGGAGCCGACAGCACGTTGGTCGGGGAACAACGCAAACCGGCGGGGGTGAAGGACGTCCAACGCCTGGACCGGGTGATCATCCGGTTCGCCGGTGACTCGGGCGACGGTATGCAGCTCACCGGCGACCGCTTCACCTCGGAGACGGCGTCCTTCGGGAACGACCTCTCCACCCTGCCGAACTTCCCGGCCGAGATCCGCGCCCCCGCAGGCACCCTGCCGGGGGTTTCGTCGTTCCAGCTGCATTTCGCCGACCACGACATCCTGACCCCGGGCGACGCGCCCAACGTGCTGGTCGCGATGAATCCGGCCGCGCTGAAGGCGAACATCGCCGATGTGCCGCGCGGCGCGGAGATCATCGTCAACACGGACGAGTTCACCAAACGGGCGCTGCAGAAGGTGGGTTACGCCGCCTCGCCCCTCGACGACGGCTCGCTGGACGGCTACAGCCTCCACACCGTCCCCCTGACGACCCTCACCGTCGAGGCGTTGAAGGACTTCGGCCTGACCCGCAAGGAGGCCGAGCGCAGCAAGAACATGTTCGCGCTGGGCCTGCTGTCATGGATGTACCACCGGCCGACCGAGGGCACCGAGAAGTTCCTGAAGTCGAAGTTCGCGAAGAAACCCGAGATCGCGGCGGCCAACATCGCGGCGTTCAGGGCGGGTTGGAACTTCGGCGAGACGACGGAGGACTTCGCGGTCTCCTACGAGGTCGCCCCGGCCGCCACCGCGTTCCCGACCGGCACCTACCGCAACATCTCCGGGAACCTGGCCCTGTCCTACGGCCTGGTCGCCGCGTCCCGGCAGGCGGACCTCCCCCTCTTCCTGGGCTCGTACCCGATCACCCCGGCCTCCGACATCCTGCACGAGCTGAGCCGGCACAAGAACTTCGGCGTACGGACCTTCCAGGCCGAGGACGAGATCGCGGGCATCGGCGCCGCCCTGGGCGCGGCCTTCGGTGGTTCCCTCGCCGTCACCACCACGTCCGGCCCGGGTGTCGCGCTGAAGTCGGAGACCATCGGTCTCGCGGTGTCGATGGAACTCCCGCTCCTCGTCCTGGACATCCAGCGCGGCGGCCCCTCCACCGGCCTGCCGACCAAGACCGAACAGGCCGACCTGCTCCAGGCGATGTTCGGGCGCAACGGCGAGGCCCCGGTCCCGATCGTCGCCCCGTGCACACCGGCCGACTGCTTCGACGCGGCGATCGAGGCCGCCCGGATCGCCCTCACCTACCGCACCCCGGTGATGCTCCTGTCGGACGGCTACCTGGCCAACGGCTCCGAGCCCTGGCGCATCCCGGACATCGACGAACTCCCGGACCTCACCGTCCAGTTCGCGCAGGGACCGAACCACACCCTGGACGACGGCACCGAGGTCTTCTGGCCCTACAAACGCGACCCGCAGACCCTGGCCCGCCCGTGGGCGATCCCCGGCACGCCCGGCCTGGAACACCGCATCGGCGGCATCGAGAAGCAGGACGGCACGGGCAACATCTCCTACGACCCCGCCAACCACGACTTCATGGTCCGCACCCGCCAGGCCAAGATCGACGGCATCGACGTACCGGATCTGGAGGTCGACGACCCGCACGGCGCGCGGACGCTGGTCCTCGGCTGGGGTTCGACGTTCGGCCCGATCACGGCGGCGGTACGACGCCTGCGCGCATCCGGCGAGTCCATCGCCCAGGCGCACCTGCGCCATCTGAACCCCTTCCCCCGCAACCTCGGCGCGGTCCTCAAGCGCTACGACCGGGTGGTGATCCCCGAGATGAACCTCGGTCAGCTCGCCACGCTGGTGCGGGCGAAGTACCTGGTGGACGCGCACTCGTACAACCAGGTGAACGGCATGCCGTTCAAGGCTGAGCAGCTCGCCACGGCTCTCAAGGAGGCCATCGATGGCTGAGACGTCCACGGAAGGCACGGGCACGATCGAGGCGCTTTCACTCGTCCCCAAGGCCGAGGCAGTGCAGTCCATGAAGGACTTCAAGTCCGATCAGGAAGTGCGCTGGTGCCCCGGCTGCGGTGACTACGCGATCCTCGCGGCGGTCCAGGGTTTCATGCCGGAACTGGGCCTGGCCAAGGAGAACATCGTCTTCGTCTCCGGCATCGGCTGCTCCTCCCGCTTCCCGTACTACATGAACACGTACGGCATGCACTCCATCCACGGCCGCGCGCCGGCGATCGCGACCGGACTGGCCGCGTCCCGGCGGGACTTGAGCGTCTGGGTGGTCACGGGCGACGGCGACGCGCTCTCCATCGGCGGCAACCACCTGATCCACGCCCTGCGCCGCAACGTCAACCTGAAGATCCTCCTCTTCAACAACCGGATCTACGGCCTGACGAAGGGCCAGTACTCGCCGACCTCCGAGGTCGGCAAGATCACCAAGTCGACGCCGATGGGCTCCCTGGACGCCCCCTTCAACCCGGTGTCCCTGGCCATCGGCGCGGAGGCGTCCTTCGTGGCCCGCACGATCGACTCGGACCGCAAGCACCTCACCCAGGTCCTGCGCGAGGCGGCCGCCCACCCCGGCACCGCGCTGGTCGAGATCTACCAGAACTGCAACATCTTCAACGACGGCGCCTTCGACGCCCTCAAGGACCGCCAGCGGGCCGAGGAGGCGGTCATCCGCCTCGAACACGGGCAGCCGATCCGCTTCGGCGCGGAGGGCGCGCGGGGCGTGGTCCGCGACCCGGCCACGGGCGACCTGAAGGTGGTCGACGTGACCCCGGACAACGAATCCCAGATCCTGGTCCACGACGCCCACGCGACATCCCCGACGACGGCCTTCGCCCTGTCCCGCCTGGCCGACCCGGACACCCTGCACCACACCCCGATCGGCGTGCTGCGCTCGGTGCGACGGCCCGTCTACGACACCCAGATGGCCGACCAGCTGGACACGGCGATCGTGCAGAACGGCAAGGGCGACCTGGCCGCGCTGCTGGCGGGCGGGGACACCTGGACGGTCGTGGGCTGACGGTTCCGGTTATACGGCGGAGGGGGCGGGCTGGAGCACTCCGGTGCCACCGGCCCGCCCCTTCGCCGTGTCGTACGCCTCCCGCGCCTCCAGCACCTGCCCCATCCGCTCCTCGGTCCACAGGGCCAGACCCCGTACCTGCACCGCCGCCTCGCGGCCCAGGTCGGTCAGGGAGTAGTCGACCCGCGGCGGGATCACCGGCTTGGCGTCGCGGTGGACCATGCCGTCCCGCTCCAGGGTCTGGAGTGTCTGCGCCAGCATCTTCTCGCTCACCTGCTTCACCTGTCCGACCGCGCGGCGGAGTTCGCTGAAGCGGTAGGGGCGGTCGAGGAGTTCGATCAGGACCAGGACGCCCCAGCGGGACGTGACGTGCTCCATGACCAGGCGGTACGGACACATCACCTCGGTCGCGGCACGGTCATCGGACGCTTCTGCACTTACTGCCATGCCAGTACCTTACTTCAAAGTGGGTACTTTCCAAGAGTTAGCGCACCCCCTAGGGTTAGTGACATCGCACCGCGCCGCACCCCCACAAGGAGTTGTCACCCATGAGCATCGTCGTCACCGGAGCCACCGGACACCTGGGCCGCCACGTCGTGGAGCAGTTGCTGGAGAAGGTTCCCGCCGACCAGATCACCGCTGTCGTACGTACGCCGGAGAAGGCCGCCGGCTTCGCGGACCGCGGGGTGCGGATCGTGGTCGCCGACTACAACGCCCCCGAGACCTTCGACACCGCCTTCGCCGCCGGCGACAAGGTGCTGCTGATCTCCGGCAACGAGTTCGACAAGGGCCGGGTCGGGCAGCACAAGGTCGTCATCGAGGCCGCCAAGGCCGCCGGTGTCGCGCTCCTCGCCTACACCAGCGCCCCCGGCCCCCTCGCCGCCGCCCTGGCCGACGACCACCGCGGCACCGAGGAGGCGCTGCTGGCGTCCGGACTGCCGTACGCCCTGCTCCGCAACGGCTGGTACAACGAGAACTACACCGAGAACCTGGCCCCCGTGCTGGAGCACAACGCCGTCGTGGCCGCCGCCGGTGACGGCCGGGTCTCCTCCGCCTCGCGTGCCGACTACGCCGCGGCCGCCGTCGCCGTACTGACCGGCGAGGGCCACGAGAACCAGACGTACGAACTGGGCGGCGACGAGGCGTGGAGCTTCGCCGAGTACGCGGCCGAGCTGAGCCGGCAGACCGGCAAGGAGATCGCCTACAACAACGTGCCCGGCGAGACGCTGATCGGCATCCTCACCGGCGCCGGGCTGCCCGAGCCGTTCGCCGCGATCCTCGTCGGCGTCGACGCGTCCATCGCGCAGGGCCAACTGGTCGTCTCCACCGGCGACTTGTCCCGCCTGTCGGGCCGTCCGACCACGCCGATCAGCGAGTCGATCGCGATCGCGCTCAAGGGCTGACCCGCCGCCGCGGGGCGTCAGGGGGTGACGACCGGGAACCCCTTGTCGGGCCGGGTGACGTGGGCGAAGAGGCGGGCCAGCAAGGCCGCGTCGCCCTCGGTCGTGACGCCGTCGAGGCCCTTGCCCGCGAGGACGCCCAGGAGTTGGGGCTTCGTGAGGGTGAGGGTCAGGCCCGGCTGGGTCTTGGGGGTGTCCATGGTGCGGTGGGTGAGCGCGCCGTTGTTCAGGGTGAGGCGGTGGCGGCGGTCCTCGTCGGTGAGGACGAGGTCGATGGTGAGGTCGTCGTCCCAGGCGCCGGGACCGTCGATGCGGACGGCGACGGAGTCCAGCAGCATGTCCGTGGTCAGCGACATCACCATCTCCGGGCTTGCGGTGTCGATGGCGATGGGGTTGACGCCGTGGCGCAGTTCCATGGCGGAGGTCAGATAGAAGTTGCGCCAGGTGCCGTTCTCGGCGCCGTGGCCGAGCAACTCGTAGACCTGCGCGAGGAGTTCCTTGGCGTCGCCACGGGCCGGGTCGGCGAAGACGATGTGGTTGAGGAGCGTGGCCGCGAACCGCGGATCACCGGCGTCGACGTAACCGCGGGCCTTGCGCAGGGCCTCGTCCACTCCACCCGCCAACTCCACGTACCGCTGGGCGAGTTCGACCGGCGGGTGCTCCCACAGGTGGGCGACGTTGCCGTCGAACCAGCCGAGGTAACGCTGGTAGATCGCCTTAACGTTGTGGTTGAGGGAGCCGTAATAGCCGCGCGCGTGCCAGGACTTCTCCAGTGCGGGCGGCAGTCGCAGCTCCTCGGCGATCTCCGGCCCGGTCAGACCGTCGTTCAGCATGCGCAGTGTCTGGTCGTGCAGGTAGGCGTACAAGTCCCTTTGTGCGGCGAGGAATTGGACGACGTCGTCGTGGCCCCAGGTCGGCCAGTGGTGGGACGCGAACGCGACGTCGTAGGCGTCGGCGAAGTACTCGATGGCCTCGTCCAGGTACCGCGCCCAGACGCGGGCGTCGCGGACGACGGCGCCGCGCAGGGTCAGGATGTTGTGCATGTTGTGCGTGGCGTTCTCTGCCAGGCACAGGGCGCGCAGTTCGGGGAAGAGGAAGTTCATCTCGGCGGGTGCTTCCGTGCCCGGGGTGAGCTGGAAGACGATGCGGACGCCGTCGAGCGTCTCCTCCTGGCCGGTGCGGGTGATGTCGTGGGTCGGCGGGATCAGGCTGACGGTGCCGTTCGAGGTGGTCATGCCGAGGCCGGCGCTGATCTGGCCCTCGGGCGACTTCGGCAGCCGGTCGCCGTACATGAAGATCGCGCGGCGGGTCATGGCGTTGCCCGCGTAGACGTTCTCGCTGACGGCGTGCTCCAGGAACCCGGCCGGGGCGAGGATCGGAACGCCCTCTTCGGTACCGGGCGGCAGGACACCGCGCGAGCCGCCGAAGTGGTCGGCGTGCGAGTGCGTGTAGATGAGCGCGGTGACGGGGCGCTCGCCGCGATGGCGCCGGTACAGGGCGAGCCCGGCGGCGGCCGTCTCCACGCTCAGCAGCGGGTCGATGACGATCACGCCGCGCTCGCCCTCGACGAGGGTCATGTTCGACAGGTCCAGGCCCCGGATCTGGTACACACCCTCCCTGACCTCGTACAGACCCTGCCGGGAGCACAGCTGCCCCTGCCGCCACAGGCTGGGGTGCGCGGTGTCCGGGCACTCCCCCTGAAGGAACGCGTAGGCGTCGTTGTCGTAGACGACACGGCCGTCGGCCCCCGTCACGACCGCCGGGTCGAGGGCGTCGACGAAGCCCCGGTCGGCGTTCTCGAAGTCGGCGGTGTCCTCGAAGGGAAGGTCGGCGTCGGTCATCTGGGACTCCGTTCCAGGGCTCCGGCCCGCACGCGGGGGCTCAGGTCGGCACAGGCGACGTCGATCCATCTCAACATCGGGTGGAAGTGACCGCATGTCGGGCACCCCTCCCCGGCCGTCATGACCGTATGGCGATACACCCATGACAGCCGGGGCCGCTCGGCGCTACCTTCGTGCTGGCCGCGCGGACGCGGCCGGGCATGGCGCGTGCGAAGGAGGGGCCCGTGAGCGGGAAGCCGAGCGGGAAGCCGAAGGGCGAACAGCACCACATAGGACTGCTGAACGGCTTCGCGGCATACGGCATGTGGGGCCTGGTCCCCCTGTTCTGGCCGCTGCTCAAGCCCGCGGGCGCCGCCGAGATCCTCGCCCACCGCATGGTGTGGTCGCTCGCCTTCGTGATCGTGGCACTCCTCGTGGTCCGGCGCTGGGCGTGGGCCGGCGAACTCCTGCGCCAGCCCCGCAGGTTGGGCCTCGTGACGATCGCCGCGGGTTTCATCACCGTCAACTGGGGCGTCTACATCTGGGCCGTGAACAGCGGCCACGTCGTCGAGGCCTCGCTCGGCTACTTCATCAACCCCCTCGTCACCATCGCGATGGGCGTCCTCCTCCTGAAGGAACGGCTGCGCCCGGCACAGTGGGCCGCGGTCGGCGTGGGCCTGGCCGCCGTGATCGTCCTGGCGGTCGGCTACGGCCAGCCACCGTGGATCTCCCTCACGCTCGCCTTCTCCTTCGCGACGTACGGCCTGGTGAAGAAGAAGGTCAACCTCGGCGGCATCGAGTCCCTGGCCGCGGAGACCGCGATCCAGTTCCTGCCGGCGCTCGCCTACCTGCTGTGGCTGAACTCCCACGGCACCCTGACCTTCGCCCAGGAGGGCCCCGGCCACGCCGCACTCCTCGCCTCCACCGGCATCGTCACCGCACTCCCCCTCGTCTGCTTCGGCGCGGCGGCGATCCGGGTGCCGTTGTCGACGCTGGGCCTGCTCCAGTACATGGCACCGGTGTTCCAGTTCCTCCTGGGCATCCTGTACTTCCACGAGTCGATGCCCCTGGAACGCTGGGCGGGCTTCGCCCTCGTATGGCTGGCCCTCGTCCTCCTGACGACGGACGCGTGGCGCACGGCACGGCGGACCCGGGCGGCAGCGACGGCGCTCCGACAAGCGAAGTCCCAGGCCCCGAGCACGACCCCCGTGGCTACGGCGAACACGACGGACACGGTGGAGGCGTAGCCCCGCGAGCACGCCGTACCGATGCCAGAGTGAAGGGCATGACACAGACGCCCGCACCACTCCACTGGAAGCTGGTCATCGACGCGGCCGACCCGCACGCGCAGGCGGACTTCTGGGCCGCCGCGCTCCACTACGAGCCCGAGGACAACAGCGCGCTCGTCGAACAGCTCCTGAAAATGGGCGCGTTGCCCGCGGCGGCGACCGTCGACTTCCACGGCCGCCCGGCCTTCCGCGACCTGATGGCCGTACGACACCCCGACGACCCGTACGACAAGGAGCGCGGCACAGGCCTGGGCCGCCGCCTCCTCTTCCAGCGTGTCCCGGAGCCGAAGACCACCAAGAACCGCCTGCACCTGGACCTGCACCCCGGCCCGGACCGACGCGAGGCCGAAGTGGAACGCCTCACCGGCCTCGGCGCGAGCGTCCTGCGCCGGGTGACGGAACCGGCCGGCGCCTGGGTCGTGATGACGGACCCCGAGGGAAACGAGTTCTGCGTGGCCTAGGGGACGGAATTCAGTTGGCGGCCTTGCGAGCGCGTTCCGTGAGACGCCCCATCCGTGCCCGAGCGGACTCCAGTTCCTCTATGTCCTCTACGGCGGGCCCGTCCTCGGTGGTGAGTTCGGTCCACAGGTCGATGAGGTCGCGGCCGAGGGCGAGGCCCTGCTCCGGGTCGCGTACCGCGCGCCAGGCCGTGGCCGCGCTCTGGACATTGCCGTAGGCGGCCTCCGCGTCGTGGGCGCGGTGCCGGATGTGGGCGAGGTCGAGGGAGAGATGGAAGGAGCGGAGCGGGTCACCGGCCAAGTAGGCGATGTAGGCGGCGAGTTCGCGCAGCCGTAGGACTTCGAGGTGCTCGGGGCCGAGCGAGGCCGCCGCGTCCGCGACGGTCCGTTCCGCCAGGCCCGCCGCCTCCTCGATCCTGCCCGCCTTGACGGCTTCGTTGATCAGCACCATCGGCTCGATGAGAAACGCGGTCCCCGCTCCGTCCGTCGTCACCGGTTCGTCCCCCAGCACGGCCTCGGCCACGGCGTCGAACCCGCGCGCGGGCGTCGGCTTCGGGTCGGGTTCCGGGGCGGTGAGAGCGAGGTCGGGAATGGGAATGGCGGCGGGCCGGGGAGCACGTTCCGCAGCGACAGGCGGTACGTCCACGACGGGCTGCCCGCCCATGACCGGCGGCACATCCGTCACCGGCGCCGCGTCCATCACCGGCGGCGGCCCGAACGCCCCCGTGGGCGCCTGGACCGACCCCAGCGGCATACCCCCCTCGGCCGACTCAGGCACGGCGTGCAACGGGAACGTGGGCGCGGACTCCCCCGCCGACTCGGGCACAGCCCGCAACGGAAAGGTAGGAACCACCTCCCCCTCCGCCACCGCCCGCAGCCGATGAGTCACCGGGTCACCACTCGCCCCACGGCGATCCTCAGGTTCCGGTCCAGGTTCCACGACGTCCGCGAAGCCCCCCGGCGGCAGCGCGGGCACCGGCGGAACCCCACCCGGAACACCCCCCTCACCCACACCGACGATCGCCCAGGGTTCCGCCGAGAAGTGGCTGGACCCATCCGGATCGATCTGGAGCGGAACGACGTACCCGATCCGATCGTCGTGGATCGTGGCGTGCACGGAATGACCGGTGGCCGTGGCGATGCGGTGGAGGTGGCCCAGAACCGCCTGCTGGATCTCCTCGCCCGCGGCCACCACGACCGGCACTCCGCCGATCGACGCACCGCCGGCACCCGGGCCGTCCACGGGTACGCGTACCTCGAAGGGTGACGCCGCGGGTGCCGAGCGTGCGGCTCGCTTCTGTTCCCGCTTCTTCTCGCGGCTGAGTCGAGTCATCGGTTCCCTCACTCGCATCCGTCGGAGAGTCGGCCCGCGCTCCCCAGCGTCAAGATCCGTTCGTACGCGTACTGTTGAGTCTCGCCGTTCCCTTCCGGTTCTCAGGTAACCGCGACGTCACAGCCTCGTCCCAGGAGTTCCCGGACCCGTCGCGCGCCTGTTCGGATGCCGTGAGGATGCGGCGGGGCCACGAGGGAGGAGCTCGGTCATGCAGACAGGTGGACGGCAGGGACCGGAGATCTGGCTCCGCGGACCGGTACCGCTCCCGGTGGACGCCGGCCCGCACGCAGGGACACCGGAAGCACCCGAGCGCCCCTCCAGTATCCCCACTGGCATCCCCGCCGGAGTCCTCACCACCCCCCGCCGCTTCTCCTGGGTCGCCACCCACGGCGGCACCGGCGCCACCACCCTCGCCTCCGTCTACGGCGGCCAGGACTGCGGACGCGACTGGCCGGGCCCCGAGGACCCACCGTCGATCCTGCTGGTCGCCCGCACCCACGCGGCAGGCCTGGCCGCCGTCTCCCGCGCCCTGGAGGTCTTCCGGCGCGGCGCGGCCCCGGCCGGGCTGGACCTGGACGCCGTAGTCCTCGTCGCGGACGCGCCCGGGCGACTCCCCCGCCAGCTCGCCCCCTACGTCAAGGCCATCGAGTCCGTGATCGACGTCTACCGCGTCCCCTGGGTACCGGCCTGGCGCATCGGCGACCTCACCGGCGAACCACCCCGCGAAACAGAAGCACTGGCCCGCCTGACAGGCACAACCCGACGCCCCCGCTGACACCCACAACCACACACCCGCGGGCGAACCACCCACACACCGCACCCCGCCCCCGCAGGCACCCCATGGACAGATGATTGCGCGCGCATATAATGCATACAGCTATAACCGCCGCACGCCGATTACCCCTGGGGGACCCATGACCCGCCGTTTCCTCTTCGTGCTGGGCAGCGCCCGCCTGGACGGCAACACCGAGCTGCTCGCCCGCAGGGCCGCCGAACAGCTGCCCCCGGACGTAGAGCAGGAGTGGATACGCCTGGCCGACCACCCGCTCCCCGACTTCCTGGACATCCGGCACGACGGAACAGTCCGCCCCGTCCAGCCCACCGAGAACGACACCATCCGCCGGCTCCTGGACGCCACCCTCGCCGCGACGGACATCGTGATCGCCTCGCCGGTCTACTGGTACTCACTCTCCGGCCTCACCAAGCGCTACCTGGACTACTGGTCCGACTGGCTGCGCGTCCCCGGCGCCGACTTCAGGGCGACGATGGCCGACCGCACCCTCTGGGGCGTCTCCGCCCTGGCCGACGACGAACCCGTGGTGGCCGACCCCCTGATCGGCACGCTCAACAACTCGGCCGCGTACCTGAAGATGCGCTTCGGCGGAGTCCTCCTCGGCAACGGCAGCGCACCCGGCGACGTACTGAAGGACACCGAGGCACTGACCCGAGCGAAGACGTTCTTCGCCCAGGACGCCCCACTCGCCCGCTTCCCTACGCCGTGATGTCCTTCGCCGTGAACCGCGCCCACGCCGCCGACCCGAACACCGCCGCGTACAACGCCTGAAGGCCCAGGTTCTTCACCAGGTCGTCCCAGTAGACCGGTTCGCGCATGAGGTCGGCGAAGGACAGCCAGTAGTGCGAGAAGAAGTACGGCTGGAGCGCGTGCAGTTGAGGAATCTGGTCAAGGATCTGGACGGTGATCAGCAGCCCCACGGTGGTCGCCATCGCCGCGATACCACTGCTGGTCATCGTCGAGATGAACAGCCCCAGGGCGGCGATCCCGACAAGCGACGCGGCAACGACCAGCGCGATCAACAACGCCCGCCCCAGCCCCTCCGCGAAACTGATCTGCGTACCGGAGATGGTCGTCAGATCGCCCAACGGAAAGAGCAACGCTCCTACCGTCAACGCCGACAGCGCCACGACCAGCGTCGCCACCACACAGAACGTCATCACCGTCGCGTACTTGGTGAGCAGCAACCGGGTACGGCCGGCCGGAGCGACCAGGAGATAGCGCAGCGTCCCCCCGCTGGCCTCGCCCGCGATCGAGTCGCCCGCGACGACCCCGATGGCCATCGGAAGGAAAAACGGAAGCGTAGCGGCCAGCGCCGTGAACACCAGGAACAGCCCGTTGTTGGTGATCTGCGCGATGAACGCGGGCCCTCCACCCCCGTCCCCTCGCCCAGGCCCGCCCCCGTCCTGAGTCTCCAACTTCACCGCGATCCCGACCAGAATCGGCACAGCGGCCAGCACCCCGAGCAACGCAAGGGTGCGCCACCGCCGAAACGTGGTGACCAACTCGCTGCGCAACAGCCCGAACGTCCACACGAATCGGGGCGCCCGCACGCCAACCGGCCCAGTAGCAGCCACCTCAGCCCGCGACATCGAACCCCTCCCCCGTGAGCGCCACGAACGCGTCCTCCAGAGAAGCCCGTTCGACCCCAAAGCCCCGCACCCGCACCCCGGCCGTCACCAACGCCTCGTTCACCTCGGCGAGTTCACGATCGGGCGGCTCGGCGGTCACCCGCTCCTCCGCCACGACCACGTCGGCCAGCCCCTGCTCCTTCAGCACCCGTGCCGCGTCCCCGGCGTCAGGCGTGTTCACGAACAGCCGCCCCCTCGCCCCCGCCGCCAGCTCGGTCACCGACCCCTGCGTGATCAGCCGGCCCTGCGCCATCACGGCCGCATGGGTGCAGACCTGCTCGATCTCGTCGAGGAGGTGGGAAGACAGAAAGACGGTCGTCCCGTCGGACGCCAACTCCCGGATCAGGGACCGGATCTCACGCATCCCCTGCGGGTCGAGCCCGTTCGTCGGCTCGTCCAGAACAAGCAGCTCACGGGGCTGAAGCAAGGCAGAGGCAAGCCCCAGCCGCTGCTTCATCCCCAGGGAGTACGCCTTGGCCTTCTTGCCGGAGGCGGCCGTCAGCCCCACCCGGTCCAGCGCGGCGGCGACCCGGTCCCGCCGGGTGCGCGGATCGGCGGTCGGATCGGCGGCGTCGTACCGAAGGAGGTTGTCGCGGCCGGACAGGAACCCGTACAGAGCGGGCCCCTCGATCAGCGCACCGACATGCGGCAGAACCGTACGTACGGATCTGGGCATGGGACGACCCAGCACACGGGCCGTCCCGGAGGTGGGTTCGATCAACCCCATCAGCATGCGGATGGTGGTGGTCTTACCGGAGCCATTGGGCCCGAGGAAGCCGAAGACGCTGCCCGCCGGGACGGTCAGGTCGAGACCGTCCACGGCGAGCTGCCCGCCGCGAAAGCGCTTGGTGAGACCGCGGGTGGCGATGATGCCGTCACCCGCCCTCACCTGATCAGGCACTTCAGCGGACGGTTCGCCCATCGACTCCCTCAATTCGCCCAACTCGTACTCCCCGCAAGGGACTTGCTCCGTACCGTACTTACTTCGCCGCGTCCGCCGCCTTCACGAGCGCACTCTTGGTGACCGCCCCGACGTACACCTTGCCGTCGTCCGTGACCAGGGCGTTGACCAGCCGGGTGGAGAACACCGTGCCCTTGCCGAAGTCGCCCTTCACCTGGTCGCCGAGCGAGCCGAGGAAGCCACCGAGGTCGCCGCCACCGGCCGAGGAGCCGGACGGCACACCCTCGCCGCCGGTGTCGAACGTGGCGATGGAGTTCCAGCCCTTGCCGAGGACGGTGAGGTCATCGAGACCCTTGCCGAAGTCCTCGTCGGCCTTGCCGGCCTTGCCGGAGTGGTCCGGAGTCGGGACCGCCTCCGTGGCGCTGTCCTCCGTGGTGACCTTCGCGCCCTTGGGCGTCTTGAAGTCGAAGGTCGAGGCGGCCGGCTTGGCGAGGCTGAGCTGAGTGAAGCCGACGTCGACGACGGCCGCGCCGCCGCTCGCCGGGGTGAGCGTGAACTTGAGCGGCAGGCCCGTCTTCGCGTCCACCGCGATGCTGATCGCGCCGACCGTCGTACCGGACTGCTTGGGCTTGATCAGCAGCTTGTAGGCGTCGCGGCCCGCGACGTGCTCGGTGCCGTCGACCGTGACGGACGTCGTGTCGTCGACCGACTTCAGTGCCTCGTCGGTGAGGCCCTTGGGCGTGGCCCGGGTCTCGTCGCTCTTCGAGGTGTCGGCGGCGGTCGTGCCGTGGAAGACCTCGTTCGACGCGCTGTCGTAGCCCCAGACGTCCTTGCCGTTGTGGATGAGGCTGTACTCCGCCGCGTTCTCCAGCAGGGAGACCTTCTGCTTGTCGGGGCCGTCGGCCGCGACGCGCAGGGTGTGGGTGCCGCTGGCCAGCTCGGTGAGCTTGGTGGTCGGGTCGGCGGAGGAGCCGTCGCCGGACTTCGTGGCGCCGGACATCAGGCTGCTCTCCAGGCCGCCGAGGTCGGGCAGGCCCAGGTCGGTGCTGATCTTCACGGTGCCGGACAGCCGCTGGACGTCCGACTTGGCGATCTTGTCGATGAGCTGTTGTGCGGTGACCTTGGGAAGGTTCGGGTCGCCGGAGTCGGCGAGCGCCGGGACCAGTCCGATGGTCGCGGCCGCCACCCCCACCACGGTGACCGGGACGATGTACCGCGCCGCCCTGCGCCGCCCGGACCGGAGCTCGTCGCGCTCTCCGGCGTCCGTGCTGTCGTCGGTTTCGTACGGTGCCATGTCTGCCTTACCTCCGTCGTCGGCGGCGGCTAGTCCGTCGTGCACTCGTCCCACCCTGAGCCGCCATTCTCACCCGAATCGGTGAGGAGTGGTGTTTTCCGTGTTCTCCATCTGACCAAATCGGCGGGAGATAAGCGTCAGACCCGGGAGCCAACTCCGCGTACGCCTGGGGTATGACACACGGAGGCGGCGCCTCCCCAAAACCCTTAGGGGAAGACGCCGCCTCCGTACGGCAGTTGTTCAGGACCTCTTGCTCAGGGCTTCTTGCCCGGGGCCTCAGCCCGCGCGGTGCACCACCGCGTCGCACATCTCCAGGAGGGCGACCTTCGCGTCGCACTCGGGGAGCGGGGCGAGGGCCGCACGGGCGTCCTCCACGTACCGGACGGTGTCGCGGCGGGCCTGCTCCAGGGCGGGGTGGGCGCGGAGCCGGGAGAGGGCCTCGGCGAGCCGGGCGTCGTCCGTGAGGTCGGAGTCGAGCAGTTCGCACAGGGCGATGTCCTCGGCGAGACCGAGGCGGTCCGCCCGCTCCCGGAGCCGCAGCACCGGCAGCGTGGGGATGCCCTCGCGCAGGTCCGTGCCCGGGGTCTTGCCGGACTCGTGTCCGTCGGAGGCGATGTCCAGGACGTCGTCGGCGAGCTGGAAGGCGACGCCGAGCCGCTCGCCGTACTGGGTGAGGACGTCCACGACCGTGTCGTCGCAGCCGGCCATCATCGAGCCGAAGCGGCACGCGACGGCGACCAGGGAGCCGGTCTTGCCGCCGAGCACGTCGAGGTAGTGCTCGACCGGGTCGCGCCCGTCGGACGGACCGGCGGTCTCCAGGATCTGACCGGTGACCAGCCGTTCGAACGCCTCGGCCTGCACCCGCACCGCCTCGGGGCCGAGGTCGGCCAGGGTGTGCGACGCGCGCGCGAAGAGGAAGTCGCCGGTGAGGACCGCGACCGAGTTGCCCCAGCGGGTGTTGGCGCTCTCCACGCCGCGCCGCACGGTCGCCTCGTCCATGACGTCGTCGTGGTACAGCGTGGCGAGGTGGGTCAGCTCGACGACGACCGCCGAGGGCACGACACCCGGCGCGTAGGGGTCGCCGAACTGCGCGGCGAGCATCACGAGGAGCGGCCTGAACCGCTTCCCGCCCGCGCGCACGAGGTGCTGGGCGGCCTCCGTGATGAAGGGGACCTCGCTCTTGGTGGCTTCGAGCAGACCCTCCTCGACTGCCGCCAATCCGGCCTGGACATCGGCTTCCAGAGCCTGGTCCCGCACGCTCAGCCCGAACGGCCCGACGACGGTCACGAGGGGTCTCCTGTCTGCTGGTGTCCCTGGGCGGTCACACGGTTTGTCGATAGGTCGCTGGCATCACTCAAGTCAGCGTATCCGGTCAGCTTTCGATCACCCATGCCGCCCACCCCGTCCAGCAGGGGCGGTATCGGATCACGACCGGTATGTTTTCGATCACCTGATAAGAACGGATATTTATCGACTTACGCGGAAGTAGTGGATCGTGTCCCGAACCGCACTGGAAGCCGAACCCGACGACCAACCGCCCCCCGAGGACGACCACGCCTTCTTCGGCCAGCCCAAGGGGCTGCTCACGCTCTCCGGGCTTGAGGTCTGGGAGCGTTTCTCGTTCCTCGGCATGCAGGCCATCCTCGTCCTCTACTTCGCGGATACCGTCGCGCACGGCGGCATGGGCATGTCGTCCGGAACGGCCGCGTCCGTGTCGGCAGCCTACGGAACGCTGGTCTATCTCGTCTCGGTCGCGGGCGGCTGGCTCGCCGACCGCATCCTCGGCTCGTACCGCGCGGTGCTGTGGGGCGGCGTCCTGATCGCCTGCGGGCACTACGCGATGGCGGTCCCCACCGCCACGATGACCTGGGTGGGCCTCGGCCTGATCAGCGCCGGCACCGGCCTGCTCAAGCCCAACGTGGCCACCATGGTCGGCAAGCTCTACCGCACCGACGACGAGCGCCGGGACGCCGGTTTCGCGCTCTATTACATGGCGATCAACATCGGCGCCTTCGCGGGCCCGCTGATCACCGGCTGGCTCGGCGACCACGAGGGCTGGCACTGGGGCTTCTCGGCGGCCGCGGTCGGCATGACCTTCGGGCTCATCCAGTACGTCGCCGGGCGCCGTCACCTGGCCGGTCGCAGGAACACCGCGGAGTTCGCACTGGCTCCGGACGCGCTGCGCCGCGCGGTGCGCCTCATCGTCGTAGGGATCCTGGTCGCCGCCGTGCTCGCGACCGGACTGGCACTCGCCGGCTGGCTCACGATGGGCCGCTTCGTCGACCTGCTCACGGTCATCTCCGTGATCGCGCCGGTCGTGTACTTCGCGGTGATGTTCATGAGCCCGCGCGTGAGCCCCGAGGAACGCGGCCGACTGCGCCCGTACATCGTGCTGTTCCTGGCCTCGACGGTCTTCAACTTCATTCTCTTCCAGGCCTATTCGACGATGATGCTGCTGGCCGCGTCGAACGCCGAGACGACGATCCTCGGCTTCGACTTCCCCGCGAGCTGGTACGCGTCCGCGCTCGGCGCCTTCGAGGTCGGGCTCGCGCCCGTGGTCGCCGCGCTCTGGGTCCGCATGGGCCGCCGCCAGCCGCACGCCTCCAACAAGATCGCGATCGGCGTCGTACTGGGCGGCCTGTCGTTCCTGCTGATGGTCCTGCCGACCAGCGGGCACAGCGGCGACGCCTACCGCATGTCGGCCTGGTGGATCGTCGGTTCGTACTTCCTGCTCGGCCTCGGCGACATCCTCCTGGAGACCTCCGGCATGTCGGCCACCACGAAGCTCGCCCCGGCCGCCTTCTCCAGCCAGACCATGTCCCTCTGGTTCCTGTCCCTCGCCCTCGCGAACGGCATCCAGGCCCAGACGGTGAAGCTCTACGACGACGTCTCCAAACCGGCCTACTTCGGCGTCAACGGCGCGATCGCGGTGGCCGCGGGCCTCGCGGTGATGGCCGCCGCGCCATGGCTGCGCCGCACGATGCACCCGGTCCACTGAAGCCAACGGAGCCCCAGGGGTCACGTCATGCACATCCGAACCTCCTTCCCCTACGAGACGGCCCACGAGGACCTCCGTATCCCGCTGCCCGACGGAACACGCCTCTACGCGCGCGTGTGGCGCCCGGTGACGGACGAACCCGTCCCGGCGCTCCTCGAGTACCTCCCGTACCGCCTGACCGACTGGACGGCGCCCCGCGACGCCCAGCGCCACCCCTGGTACGCGGGCCACGGCTACGCCTCCGTCCGGGTCGACGTGCGCGGGCACGGCAACAGCGAGGGCGCGCCCGGCGACGAGTACGACGCGCAGGAACTCGCCGACGGCGTCGAGGTGGTCAACTGGCTTGCCGCGCAGCCCTGGTGCACCGGCAAGGTCGGGATGTTCGGCATCTCCTGGGGCGGCTTCAACTCCCTCCAGATCGCGGCCCTCGCGCCCGAGCCGCTCAAGGCGATCGTCACGGTCTGCTCGACGGACGACCGCTACGACAACGACGTGCACTACATGGGAGGTTCCGCCCTCGCGGTCGACCTGCACGCCTGGGCGGCCACCATGCTCGCCTTCGTCGCCCGCCCGCCCGACCCCGAGTACGCGGGCCTCGTCTGGCGCGACCTGTGGCTCAAGCGCCTGGAACGGATCGACCCGTTCATCCACACCTGGCTCGCCCACCAGATCCGCGACGACTACTGGAAGCACGGCAGCGTCTGCGAGGACTACGGCGCGATCGACGCGGCCGTCCTCGCGGTGGGCGGCTGGCACGACCCGTACCGCGACACGGTGCTGCGGCTCGCCGAACACCTCCCGCCGGACCGCGTACGCGGCCTGATCGGCCCCTGGTCGCACCAGTACCCGGACCGCGGCCTGCCGCCGGGCCCCGCGATCGGCTTCCTCCAGGAGACCCTCCGCTGGTGGGACCACTGGCTGAAGGGCGAGGACACCGGCGTCATGGCCGACCCGCTCCTACGGGCCTACGTCAGCGACTCGCACCCTCCGGCCACGGTCTACGACACCCTGCCGGGCCGTTGGGTCGGCGAGCCCGCGTGGCCCTCGCCGCACGTGAAGACGACGACGTACGGCCTCCGGGGCGCCCCCGTGATCGTCGGCTCCCCCATGCACACGGGCGTGGACGCGGGCCGTTTCTTCCCCTTCGGGAACGACGCCGACCTGCCGCCGGACCAGCGGGACGAGGACGCGCGGTCGGCGTGCTTCGAGTTCGAGGTGCCGGCCGAGACATGGGTGCTGGGGCGGCCGAGGGTGCGGCTGCGGCTGACCTGCGCGGTGCCGCGCGGGCAGGTGATCGCCCGGCTGTGCGATGTCGCCCCGGACGGCGCCTCGACCCTGGTCACCCGAGGGGTGCTGAACCTGTCGGCGCGGCACGGGCGGGACCGGGCGGTGCCGTGGACGCCGGGCACCACCGAGGACGTGACCTTCGAGCTGAACGGCATCGGGCACGCGTTCCCGCCCGGGCACCGCATCCGGCTCGCGGTGTCGTCGGCGTACTGGCCGTGGATCTGGCCGCAGCCGGAGTCGGCGGCGGGGTTCACGCTGGACCCGGAGGGGAGCGCGCTCGAACTCCCGGTGCGGGAGCAGGAGTTGACCTCCGGTATTCGTTTCGACGAACCCGAGGAGGCCGAGCCGCTCGGGGTCAACTACCCGGCCACGCTGGACGAACCGCGCCCCGAGCGGCTGGTCGTACGGGATGTCGCGAAGGGCGAGTGGCGGCTGGAGGTGGACCCCCGGTACGGCGGCACGCGCGTGTACCCGGACGGTCTCGAGTTCACCGAGGACGCGCTGGAGACGTACACGATCGACGAGTCGGATCCGCTGTCGGCCCGTGCGCGGTCCGACTGGTCGATCCGGTTGCACCGGCCGGAGCTGGGGTGGGACACGACCGTGCGGACGCGCTCCGAGATTACTTGCGACGAAACGGACTTTATTACCTCCAATGAGGTCATCTGCACCGAGGGCGACGAGGTGATCTTTCACCGGACATGGGAGAAAAGGATTCCGAGAACTGCCAGTTGAGGTTGAATGCCCGATTTGCCGTTCTTAATCCTCCCGTGAGTTGGGTCACGCGTTTCTGTGCGTGACCTGTGTCCTGGTCTGCCCGCGTTTTCCCTTACGGCATTTGACAGTTGACCCTTGGCTCGCGCAAAGGATCAAGTGCCCCATACGCCTCAGACCAAGGTCAATAGGGGTTAGGTGTGATTCCGCCACTTGTTCCGGACATGTGCTCTCGCATACGTTCCCGGCCTGTCGAGCGGAACGCCGAATCCTGCCGCCGCCCGGCATCCCAGTCACGAACTTCTCGCACGGCAGGAGCGGGGGAACCAGGTAAGTCGCCGGACCGGTCGTCGCGACCGGAACGGCTTGGGGTTAAGTCACGTCCGCGAGGGCGTGGCCGGGCACCTCCCAGCCCGAACCCGACAGCTCACCTCGCAGGCGACGGAGAGGAACCTCGTCATGCCTGCAACCGCTCAGTCCCGCCGCGCCCGCCTCGTCCGCCGCCTCGTCGTCGCCGGCACGGGTACCGCGATACTCGCCCTGCCGATCGTCGGTGCGACCACCGCGTCCGCGGCCACCACGTCGACCACCGCCGCCTCGACCACGCTCGCCGGGTACCCCAACACCCTTGACGGGTGGATCCGGGAGTCGCTCGCGATCATGGCGCAGAAGGGGATTCCGGGGACGTACAACGGGATCTACCGCAACGTGATCCGTGAGTCCTCCGGCAACCAGTACGCGATCAACAACTGGGACTCCAACGCGGCGGCCGGTACGCCGTCGAAGGGGCTGCTCCAGGTGATCGACCCGACGTTCAACGCGTATCACGTGGCCGGGACTTCGTTTGACCCGTACGACCCGGTTGCGAACATCACGGCTGCTTGCAACTACGCGGCGGCGGTGTACGGGTCGATCGACAACGTTTACGGGGCTTACTAGAAACTGTTGGATCAGCCACGACGGGTTGTTTGTTGGCTCTCGCACCGTCGTGGCTGATCGCGCCCGCGCGGCGGAGCCGCAAATAGACACAGCCCCGCGCCCCTGAATGCGCCCCTTCGGGGCCATTCATAGCTCAGCTGAAGAGTCTTTCAAGTACCAGCGCGATTCCGTCGTCCTCGTTCGAGGACGTCACCTCGTCCGCCACCGCCTTGAGTTCGGGATGAGCGTTGGCCATCGCCACTCCATGCGCTGCCCAGTCGAACATCGGGATGTCGTTCGGCATGTCGCCGAAGGCGATGGTGTCGGACGGGGTCAGGCCCAAGTGGCGGGCGGCCAGGGCCAGGCCCGTCGCCTTGGTGATGCCGAGTGGCTGGAGTTCGACGGTGCCGGGGCCCGACATGGTGACCGAGGCCAGGGAACCGACCACCGAACGCGCCGTGGACGCCAACTCGTCGTCCGCCAGGGCGGGGTGACGGAGCAGCACCTTGCTGATGGGTTCGCACCAGAGGTCGTCGCGTCGGCCCACCCGTACCGCGGGGAGCGTGGGGTGCGGCATCAGGTAGCCGGGCTCGATCAGGGTGAGGCCGTCCACGCCGTCCTGGTCGACCGCCGCGTACACCTGACCCACCTCCGCCTCGATCTTGCCGAGCGCGGTCTCCGCCAACTCCCGGTCCAGGGTGACCGACCAGAGCAGACGGTCCGCGCCGGCGTCGTACAACTGCGCGCCCTGTCCGCACACCGCGAGCCCCCTGCTGCCGAGGTCGTCGAGGAGCGGTCGCACCCTCGGGGCGGGCCTGCCGGTGACGACGAGGTGCCGGGCACCCGCCGCCGCCACCCGCCGCAGTGCGGCGAGGGACCGGTCGGAGAGTGTGTCGTCGCCGCGCAGCAGCGTCCCGTCCAGGTCGGTGGCGATCAGTGCATATGCGAGGGGTGCGGCCATGATCAGAGAATACGGATGGAACGCCCCACCGACTCGACACGAACCGGACGGCTCCTGCCTTCACATCCGTTGACCCGTGTTCCGGTTGGTTTGACATTTACGACCGTTATGCCGACTCCCGTACCACCAGTTCCGTAGGCAGAATCACGCCCGCCGTGTCCTCGCCGGCGATCTGGGCCAGCAGCATCCTCACCATTTCGGCGCTGATGCGGTCGTAGGGCTGGCGCATGGTCGTGAGGGCCGGGGTGATGGAGGTGGCCGCCGCCGAGTCGTCGAAGCCTCCGACAGCGATGTCATCCGGGACCGAACGGCCTGATTGCTGAAGGGTGTTGACGACTCCCAGGGCCATCAGGTCCGAGGCCACGAAGACCGCGTCTATGTCGGGGGCCTGGGTGAGGAGTCTGCGGGCCGCTTCCTCGCCGCCCGTGCGGCGGTAGTCGCCCTCCACGACGAGGTTCGGGTCGTGGGGCAGGCCTGCCTCCGTGAGGACGTCCCGGTAACCCGCCAGCCGGTCGGGGCCGCCCGGTGCGTCGAGCGGGCCGGTGACCATGGCGATGCGGCGGCGGCCCGCGGCGATGAGGTGGCGGACCATCTCCTGGGCGCCGTCGCGGTCGGCGGCGGCGACGTAGCTGTACTTGGAGGCGGTGCCGAGCGGCTTGCCGCAGGCCACCAACGGGATGCCCGCGTCGCGGAGTTCGGCCGCCACCGGGTCGCCGCTGTGGTTGGAGACGAGGAGGACACCGTCCACGTGGCCCGAGGTGATGTACCGGGTCAGGCGGCGGCGCTCGTCCTTCGACGAGGCCAGCATCAGCAGCAGCGGGATGTCGTGGCGGGCCAGGTGTTCGGTGCAACCCCGCAGCAGGACATTGAAGTTGGGGTCCTCGAAGAACTTCTCCTGCGGCTCGGTGAGGAGGAACGCCACCGAGTCCGACCGTCCGGTGCTCAGGGAACGGGCGTGCCGGTTGACGACGTAGCCCGTCTTCCTGATCGCCGTCTCCACCGCGGTGCGCGCGGCGGGCGAGACGTAGTGTCCGCCGTTCAGGAACCGGGAGACGGTCCCCCGGGAGACCCCTGCCTCCCGGGCCACGTCGTGGATGGTGGGCGGTTTGCGGCGTCCGTTCGGACTGGTGGTCATGTTCCTCGTTCTGCCCGTTCGGGTGCGGTGGGGGGAGGTAGGGCTTCGGGTTCGCTCAGTGCCTGCGCCTCACGCCTTGACCGACCCGCTCAGCAGGTCCAGTGACCAGAAGCGCTGGATGACCAGGAACAGCGCGATCAGCGGCAGGATCGCGAGGAAGCAGCCCATGATGACCAGGGTGTAGAGCGCGGGTTGCGAGGCGCCCTGGTTGAGCAGGGTGTAAAGGCCCAGCGTGAGCGGGAACTTGGTGTCGTCCGCGAGCATCACGTACGGCAGCAGGAAGTTGTTCCAGATGCCGACGAACTGGAACAGGAACACCGTGATGAGCCCCGGCATCATCATCGGCACCGCGATCCGCGAGAAGATCCGCCACTCGCTCGCGCCGTCCATGCGGGCGGCTTCGAGGAGTTCGGCGGGCACGGAGGCGGCCGCGTAGATACGGACGAGGTAGACGCCGTAGGGAGAGAGGATCGACGGCAGGAGCATCGACCAGTACGAGTCGGCCAGGCCCAGCTTCGACAGGAGGAGGTACTGGGGGACGGTCAGCACGATGCTCGGGACGAGGACGCCGGCCAGCATCAGCTTGAAGACGAACTCCCGTCCCTTGAAGGCGAATCGGCCCAGTGCGTAGCCGCCGGCGGCCGAGACCGCGGCCGACAGCAGGGCGCCGCCGCCCGCGTAGAAGAGGGAGTTGAGCATCCACTCCCAGTAGATGCCGTCCCGGTAGGAGCTCAGCTGCTTGAGGTTGTCGAGGAAGCCGGTGCCGGGGGCGAAGGTGAACGTGGAGAACAGTTCGCCGCGGCCCTTGCTCGCCGCGATGACCACCCAGACCACGGGGATCAGGCAGTACAGCGCCCCGAGGATCAGCACCAGGGTGGGCACCCAGGCGGTGCGCTTCGGCTTGCCGATGCCCGGGCGGGCGTCGGTGGCGGTGAGGGTGAGGGGGGTCATGCCCGGTCCTCCCGGGTGTAGCGGTCGGAGACGCGCAGCAGCGTGAAGGAGAGCGCGAAGGTCGCCAGGGCCAGCACCACGGCGGTGGCGGAGGCGCCGTAGATGTCCGACCTGAGGAAGGCGGCGTCGTAGATGGCCATCAGCGGACTCCAGGAACTGGAGAGGCCGTTGGTCAGCGGCTTGAGCGCCATGGGCTCGGTGAAGACCTGGAGCGTGGCGATGACCGAGAAGAAGAACGTGAGCACCAGCGACGGCATCACGATCGGGATCTTGATCCGCAGGGCGATCTTCAGGTCGGACGCGCCGTCGATGCGGGCGGCCTCGTAGATCTCCTGCGGGATCGAGCGCAGGGCCGTGTAGATGACGATCATGTTGAAGCCCGTGCCGCCCCACACCGCGATGTTCGCGAAGGACAGGTACAGGTTGCCGCCGTCGAACAGGTCCGGCTGCGGCAGGTTGAACTCCCGCAGCAGGTAGTAGAAGGGGCTGACCGTCGGCAGGTACAGGAAGCCCCACATCAGGGCGGCGATGATGCCGGGCACGGCGTACGGCAGGAAGATCGCGAGGCGCGCGAACTTGGCGCTGCGTGCCTGCGGGGTGTCCAGCATCAGCGCGAAGACCAGCGCCAGACCGAGCATCGTGGGGATGACGATCAGGCCGTAGCCGAAGGCGCGCAGGACGCTGTGGCCGAACTCGGAGTCGTTGAGGACGTCGGTGTAGTTGCCCAGGCCGTTCCAGACCTGCTGGCGGGCGCCCTTGCCGAGGCCGATGCCCTTGACCTGGACCTTGTGGAGGCTGAGCCACACCGCGTACCCGATCGGTACGACGGTGAAGGCGGCGAACAGGAGCACGGCCGGTACGAGGAACCAGTACGGCGCGCTGCGGCCACGGCGACGGAGGCGGCGGGGGCGGACGGAGGTGGCGGTGCCGTCCGCCAAGGGTCCGGCCGTCAGCCGGTCGGAGCCCTTGAGCGGAGTGCTGGTCATGCCTCGGTCACCTTGAAGCCCTGCTTCTTCATGTCGGTGAAGGTCTTCGACTGCATGGTGGCGAGCGCGGTGTCGAACTGGGCGGCCTTCTTCGCCTTGGTGGCCGTGCCGAAGGCGTCGCTGAAGGTGTCGTAGGCGACCTGCACGTTCGGGCCCCAGGCGGAAGCGGCCGTGGTGGCGGCGATCTTGGCGGCCGTGTCGTAGAAGTCGGTCTGGTTCGGGAAGAACTCCGGCGTGGTGAGGATCGAGCCGGACTGGCCCTTGGTGGCCGCCGGGTAGATGCCCGCCTCCTTGACCAGGGCGGCCAGCGCCTCCGGGTCGGTGTTCAGCCAGTTCGCGAACTTGGTCGCGGCCTCGGCGTGCTTGGAGTCGGTGGAGACACCCGTGGAGGAGCCGCCCCAGCTGCCGGTGACGTCCTCGCCCGCGCTCCACTGCGGCAGCGGCGCCATCCGCCACTTGCCCTTGGTGTCGGGGGCGGAGCTGACGAGCACACCGGGCGCCCACACGGCGGAGACCCAGCCGAGGTGGGTGCCCTTGTTCAGGGCGTTGTTCCAAGCCGGCGTGTACATCGGCTGGTTGTCGATCGCGCCCTCCTGGACGAGCCCGCCCCAGAAGTCGGTGACCTTCTTCGTGGCCGCGTCGTCGATGCCGACGGTCCACTTGCCGCCGCTCTCCACGGTCCACCACTTGGCACCGGCCTGCTGCGCCAACCCCGCGAACAATCCCGGGTCGTTGGAGGAGAACGTCGTCAAGTAGGCGTCCGGGACGGCCTTCTTGGCGGCGCGGGCGGTCTTGGCGAAGTCGTCCCAGGTCGCCGGGACGGTCAGGTTGTGCTTCTTGAACAGGTCCTCGCGGTAGAAGAACATCAGCGGCCCGGAGTCCTGCGGTATCGCGTACACCGCGTCGGTGCCGAGCGTGACCATGCCCCAAAGGCCCTCGGCGAACTGGGACTTGGCGGACTTCGCGTACTTCGAGATGTCCGCGAGCACGTCGTTCGAGACCAGCGTCGGCAGCGACTGGTACTCGACCTGGATCAGGTCGGGGGCGTTGCCCGCCTTCTTCGCGGTGATCAGCTTGGAGACGATGTCCTTGCCGGCGGCCTACTTGGAGACGGTGACCGTGATGTCCGGGTTCTTCTTGTTCCAGATCGCGGCGACCTTCTCCATGTTCGGCGCCCAGGCCCAGTAGGTCAGCTTGACGGGCCCGCTGCTCTTGCCGGAGTCGTCGTCGGAACCGCCACAGGCGGCGAGGGTGCCCGTGAGGCCGACAGCTGCTGCCCCGGCAAGGATGCTGCGCCTGCTGAACTGGTGGCGGTGGATCGACATCTTCATCTCCCCTGACTGAGTGCGAGCCGGCCTCGGATGTGTCCCATCTGCGCCGCACGGCTCTGTGACCGTGCACAGTAGAGAATTGTTTCGGACCCTTGTCAATGGATGAACCCTGGGGTTACCTACTTGTTGCTGACGGATGGACGCCACAACCATCCATGTGCACGATCACAGAATCGCTTGCTTTTTAGCCGCCTCAGTCGTTGATCCCCCGGGAGTGAACCCATGCCGTCCCCCGCCCCGCACGACCGTCTGCCGCTCGCCTTCGGAGGTGACTACAACCCCGAGCAGTGGCCGCAGGAGGTCTGGGAGGAGGACGTACGGCTGATGCGGGAGGCCGGGGTCACGGCCGTCTCCCTCGGCGTCTTCTCCTGGGCCCGGATGGAGCCGCGTCCTGGCGAGTACGACTGGGAGTGGCTCGACACGGTCGTCGACTTGCTGCACTCGTCCGGGATCTCCGTGAACCTCGGCACGCCCACTGTCGTACCGCCGGCGTGGTTCTACCGCGCACACCCTGACGCGCTCCCGGTGACCCGCGAGGGCGTCCGCCTCGCCTTCGGCTCGCGGGGCGCGATATGCCACTCCAACGCCGAGTACCGGGCGGCGGCGGCCACGATCACGACGGCCCTCGCCGAGCGCTACGGCAACCATCCGGCGGTGGTGCTGTGGCACGTCCACAACGAGTACGGCGCCCCGGTCCTCGCCTGCTACTGCGACACCTGCGCGACGGCCTTCCGGGACTGGCTGCGAGTGCGCTACGGCACGCTCGGCGCCCTCAACCAGGCCTGGGGAACGGCGTTCTGGGGCCAGCAGTACGGCGACTGGGAGGAGATCACTCCGCCCCGGGCGACCCCGTCCGTATGCAATCCCACCCAGCAACTCGACTACCGCCGCTTCGCCGACGCGCAGGCCCGCGCCAACTTCTGTGCCGAGCGGGACATCCTGCACCGCCTCTCCCCCGGCGTCCCCGTCACCACCAACTTCATGGTCGCCCCGAGCCAGGGCCAGGGCGTCGACTACTGGGCCTGGGCCAAGGAGGTCGACCTCGTCACCAACGACCACTACCTGATGACGGACGGCCGCCGCACCCACGTGAACCTGGCGCTGGCGGCGGACCTGACGCGCTCGGTGGCGGGCGGCGGTCCGTGGCTGCTGCTGGAACACGCCACGTCGGGGGTCAACTGGCAGCCGTACAACCCGGCGAAGCGTCCCGGTGAGATGGCGCGGAACTCACTCGGGCACGTGGCGCGAGGCTCCGAGGGCGCGATGTTCTTCCAGTGGCGGCAGTCGCAGTCGGGGGCGGAGAAGTTCCACACGGCGATGCTGGCGAACTCCGGTACGGACAACCGGGGTTGGCGCGAGGTGACGGAACTCGGCAGCCGGGTCGCCGACTTGAGCCAGGCCGGTCTGCGCGGCACCCGGACACGCGGTGACGTGGCGATGGTGTGGTCCTGGGACTCCTGGTGGGCGCAGAGCCTGGAGTGGCGGCCGAGCCAGGACCTGGACGCGCGGGAACGGTTGGATTCGTTCTACGAGGCCCTGTACGACCGGCACTTGACGGTGGACTTCCTGCCGCCGACGGGGTTGGGGGACCTGGACCCGGAGCGGTATCCGCTGCTGGTGGTACCGCAGTTGTACGCGGCGCCGGTCGGGGTGGGGGCGGATCTGGAACGGTACGTCTCGCGGGGCGGGACGGTACTGGTCTCCTTCTTCTCCGGGATCGTCGACGAGAACGACACGCTGCATCCGGGCGCGTATCCGGGGTCGCTGCGGGACGTACTCGGGCTGACGGTCGAGGAGTTCGACCCGTTGCTGCCGGGCGAGACGGTGTCGGTCCGGGGGACGGACGGCGCGCTGTACGAGGCCGATCTGTGGTCGGAGGTCGTGGTTCCGGGTGCGGGTTGCGAGACGGTCGCGGTCTTCGCGGACGGTCGTACGGCGGGTGGGGCGGCGCTGACGCGGCACGCGGTGGGGTCGGGGGCGGCGTGGTACTTGGCGACGCGGCTGACGGGCGCCGACCTGGCCGCCGTCGTCGACCTCGCCCTCGCGGACGCGGGGATCACACCCGTCGGCTTGCCGCGCGATGTCGAACTCGTCGTACGGGAGGGCGAGTCGGGGACGTTTCGCTTCGCGGTGAACCACACCGGGAGCGAGGTGAAGGTGGTGCTGCCGGACGGGAGTCGCGCGGCGGTACCGGCGGGCGGGGTGGAGGTGTTCCGGGACCCGCGCTGACCAACTCCGTTGCCCCGCAGCTCAGTTCTGCCATCGCTGTCAATTGGTGTCATTGAAAGGGAACTTCGTTATGCGCAGACGCAGTGTTCTTACGGCGGCGGGTGCGGCCGCACTCGCGGTGCCGGTGTTGGGCACAACACCGGCGGTGGCGAGCACCGGTACCGGTACGGCCCCGGACCGGCGCCGGTTGGAGATCCGGGGGATGGACATCTCGTCCCTCCCCAAGGACGAGGCGTCCGGCGCGGTGTACCGCCGAGCGGACGGTCGCCGCGACGATCCGATCCGCATCCTCGCGGACGCGGGCATCACCCACGCCCGCCTCAAGGTCTGGGTGAACCCGGCCGACGGCTACAACAACAAGAAGCACATCCTGCCGCTGGCCAAGCGGTTGCGCCGGGCGGGGATCGGCATCTGGGTCGACTTCCACTACTCCGACACGTGGGCCGACCCGGCCCACCAGACCAAGCCGGCGGCCTGGGCGGACCTGGACGTGGCGGGCCTGACGAGGGCGGTCTACGACCACACGGCCGACGTGTTGGGCGCGTTGCGCCGCCAGGGCACCCCGGCGGACCTGGTCCAGATCGGCAACGAGATCAACGGCGGGCTGCTCTGGCCGACCGGCAAGAACTGGGGTGACGACGCCGGGGGTTGGGGCAACCTGACGACGTTCCTCAAGGCGGGCCTGAACGCGGCGCGCGACACGACCCCGCGCATCCGCACGATGCTCCACATCGCCTCGGGCGGCGACAACGGCACATCACGTTGGTGGTACGACAACGTGGTCGCCGACGGCGTCGACTTCGACATCATCGCCCAGTCGTACTACCCGTTCTGGCACGGCGCCCCGGAGGCCGCGGCGGCCAACTTGGCGGATATCTCGGCCCGTTACGACAAGCCGGTGCTGATCGCGGAGACGGCGTACCCGTTCACGCTGGAGAGCGAGGACGCGACGAACGACATCATGTACGACCCCTCGCAGCTGACGGAGGGCTACCCGGCGACCCCGGCCGGCCAGGCGGCGTGGCTGCGCACGGTGGCCGACCTGATGGCGAACGTCCCCGGCAACAAGGGCCTGGGCTACTGCTATTGGGAAGGCGTGTGGACGTACCGGGCCGGTGACGGCTGGGACCCGACCGACCCGACGTCCGGCAACGCGTGGGAGAACCTCGCCCTGTTCGACTTCGACGACAAGGCGCTGCCGGGGTTGAGGACGCTGGGCCGCTACCGGTCGTAACGCCCGCGAGTGACGAGTCCAACCCGTACGGTTACTGTCCGGTGCTTGTCCAGTGCTGTCCGGGCTGTCGGCAGGGGCCGTACGGGTAGGGGGCGTTGCGGCACGGCCGTACGACGGAGGGGCGAGCGTGGACAGGGAACCGGAGCAGGTCAACGGCGAGGCGGACGAGCCGGGTTGGGAGGTCGACCCGGACGACGAGTGGGGGTTGGCGGTCCTCGCGACGGTGGGGCGCCAGTTGAGGCTGCGGCGCGAGGCGGTGGGGATGCGGGTCCCGGACTTCGCGGTGGCGGTGGGGTACGGCGAGGACCTGGTCTACAAGATCGAGGGCGGGAAGCGGATTCCTCGGCCTGAGTATCTGGACAAGTCCGACGAGGTGTTGGACGCGGGTGGACTGATCTCGGCGATGAAGGAGGACGTGGCCCGGGTCCAGTACCCAAAGAAGGTCCGGGACTTGCAGCAGATGGAGGCCAAGGCGGTCGAAGTGCTTTCCTACGGCAACCACAACGTGCACGGTCTGCTCCAGACAGAGGAGTTCATGCGGGCGCTGCTGCTGACGCAGCGGCCCGTGCTCCCAGAAGAGCAGCTACAGCGACGGCACCGAGGGCGACTCCTGCGTCGAAGTAGCCACCACCCCCGCCACCATCCACATCCGCGACACCAAGCACAACACCCGGGGCCCCCGCCTCACCTTCAGCCCCACCACCTGGACCGACTTCATCCCCTACGCCTCGAACAACTAGCCCCGCCCTTGGAGTTGGTTGGAGCAATGCCGTGGGTAGTACTGCTGTCCCTACCCTGCCCCCTAGGCCGCTGCCGCCCTCGTAGAGGATGATCGGCACGCGAAGGGCCCGGCGAGTTCGTCGACCACGGTCGCCGGACCTTCATGACGTGAGACGGCGGCGCCGCCCCGCTCGCGGCCGGGCCCTGCTCCTCATGGAACCGACCAACAGCCCTGGAGTCGCCCCGCGCGCGACAACCGGGCCCGGCACGCCGTAGAAAGCGGCTGCTTCCGGGCCCTTCGCTGCCACAATGCTCCTCAACCAGCCGTAGGCGAGGGGACGTTGGGCGTGCGGTCGGCCGGAGGAACCCCGTGGCGCCGTCGGCCGGATCGGTCCTGAAGCAGAGAAAAGGAACCCTCGGTGTCCGACGAAGGACGGCTGATCGCCGGCCGATACCTCATCCTCGACCGCATCGGCCGGGGCGGCATGGCCACCGTCTGGCGCGCCCACGACGAACTCCTCGGCCGCCAGGTCGCCGTGAAGAAGCTCCACTCCCAGCCCCAACTCGACGACGCCGAACTCGCCACCCTCTTCGAACGCGCCCGGCGCGAGGCGCACAGCGCCGCCCGGATCAGCCACCCGAACGTCGTTGTCGTCCACGACGTCGTGGACGACGAGGGCCGGCCCACCATCGTGATGGAGTACGTGCGCTCCACCACCCTCGCCGACCGGATCAAGGCGTACGGCACGGTCCCGCTCGACGAGGTCGCCCGGATCGGCCGGGGCGTGATCGCCGCGTTGCGGGCCGCGCACCGGGCAGGGGTCCTGCACCGGGATGTGAAACCGGCCAACGTGCTGCTCGCCGAGGACGGCCGCGTGGTCCTCACCGACTTCGGCATCGCCCAGGCCGTCGAGACCTCGGCGCTCACCCGCACCGGCCAACTCGTGGGGTCGGTCGACTTCATGGCCCCCGAACGCCTCGTCGGCGCCAAACCCGGGCCGGAGGCCGACCTGTGGGCACTCGGCGCAACGCTTTTCGAAGCGGTCGAGGGCCGCTCACCGTTCCTCCGGGAAACGGTGGCCCAGACGATGTACGCCATCGCCATGGAACCGGCCCCCGAAGTGCGCGGTGCCGGACCACTCACCCCGCTGATCCAGGGCCTGCTCGTGGCCAAACCGGCCGACCGGCTGTCGGCCGAGGAGGCCGAACGCATGCTGCGAAGACCGGCAGGCGCAGCGGGGCCCTCTGTTGTTCCACCCGCCGCCCACCCCATGGCCGTGGCTGACGACGCTCCGGCTCCGGCTCCGGCCGCGAACCCAGTGCCCGAGTCCGCATCGCCATCGCCGTCGCCATCGCCATCGCCATCGCCATCGCCATCGCCATCGCCATCGCCATCGCCATCGCCATCGGGGCTCAACTCTGACCGCGGAACCGACGATGCCTCCGCAGCCGAGCCACCCGTAGAACCTCCACAGCCCGATACGACCGCCCAACAGGCGCACCGGCCCCCAGGCCGTTCGAAGAAGCCGGTCGTGCTCGCCGCGGCCGTCGCCACGGCGCTGTTGATCACGATCGCCGTACTGCTGACCAACCTGCCAACGGGGAAGAGCAGCGCCACCGCGTCCGACGGCCCGCTCCCGGCCGACAACCCCACCCAGCAGTCCACGGACACATCCGCGCCCACGGTCTCCTCCCCCAAGGCGTCCCGCTCCGCGAGTTCCGGCGCCAAGTCTCCGACGCCGCACACCTCTTCGAAGCCGACGTCCACAACCGTGCAGGAGGACTCCGAGCCGGAGTCCGGAGGCAATGCCGGATCCGAGGAAAGCGGATCTGGTAGAACGGTCGACCCGGCCGTCGGCCATGCCCTGGTGGTCCCCGCCACGCAGAAGTGCCTGAGCGGCGGCGCCGGGACCGAGGGAATCCAGCTGGTCCATGTCGCCTGCGACGGCTCCGCGGCACAGCGCTGGCAGACCGGATCGGGGGACACCTTCCGCTCCTTGGGGAAATGCATGACCGTGGCCGGCGGAGCGAGCGACGACCGGACCGAGATCCAACTGAGCGCGTGCAGCGGCGACTCCAGCCAGCAATTCCACTTCTCCGGTACGGAACTGGTGGCCGATCAGTCACAGAAATGCGTCACCGTTTTCGGGGGCACGAGCGGCACGGTGGTGGTCCTGTGGGAATGCAACGCCTGGGACAACCAGACGTGGACCCTCCAATAACATGGCCGACATCGCCGACATGGCAGCGATGAACCACTTCGGCATGGCTGTGCGCGGTTGGCGTGAGCGCATGTCACCGCAGGACAGCGGGCTGACGTTGGGCGGGGCGCGGCGCATCTCCGGACTGCGCCGCGAAGAGCTGGCCGGTCTGGCGGGCATATCGGTCGACTACGTGATGCTGCTGGAGCAGGGCCGTGCTCGCAATCCGTCGGTCCAAGTGGTCACCGCTTTGGCCAGAGCACTGCGTCTCGACCGTCCGAGCGTGACCATCTGTTTCGCTGCGCCGACCTCGCACCGCCCTCGGTAGGGAAGGTCTCCAGGGAGATACCCCTGAGCGCGCAGCGACTTGTACGGCAGTTGGGAGACGTTCCCGCCGCGGTCTTCGCTGCCGACTGGACCATCCTCGGCTGGAACAGGATGTGGACGGCCGCGATCGGCGATCCCCGTCCCCGTGCGTACGGTTGGGACGAGCGCAGTCTCGTTGCCGGGACGTTCCCGGCGAGCGGCAGCCGAGGACTGGAACCGATTGCGGCATGGCTCATTCGGCCAGGAAAAGGCATCGAAGCGCAGGAGGAGGACCTCGTCGCCGACCTCCGTGTGACGGCCGCCGCCCATCCCCATGACGTACGTCTTGCCTCACTCGTCGAACGCTCGCTTCGAAGCAACCCGCGCTTCGCCCTCTGTGGTCCAACGGCACTGTCGGCCCCTATGCCGGCGACCACGTGACCATCGAGCATCCACTGGTGGGTGACATCGCCCTCGACATCGACACCCTGATTCCTGCTGGCACCGACCTCAGGATCCTCACGTGTGCGACTGCGGCCGAGACCACCGACACGGAGAAGCCGGCTGCTCTGCGTGCGTCCTGTCCCCGCCGCGCGACGGACTGACCCACCCCGACTCGGAGACCTCCGATCAGGGCTGAACAGGCTGGCCGGGAGGCCGGGTTGGGTCATAGTGCGTGCGGGCGAACGTGTCGTTCGCGCGGTGCACGGTGTCGGGTTCAGGCGGCGCCGGCCACACGCTGAGGACGTGTTCTTCCACCGGGGTGTCGCCCGCGTACCCCTCGCCTTCATCGCGTCCACGCGCCTGGACACGGACGCGATACCAACCCGCGCCGCCCGTCGCGAAGTTCCCGGCGTCCTCCTCGACGTCACCGCCCCACCGGAACAGCCGCAGGACGCCACTCGTACTGCAAATGCTCACGTCCACCACGGTCTCCCACTCATCGCCAGGCAGCGGTGGTTCGTCCGCGCACTGCCGGGTGGTCAGGCGTATCCGGCCGGTGTGCGTGCCCGCGAGCACGGTGAGGTGTTCCGGGCCTCCTGCGGCCAGGCTGTTCCCCGCGAAGATCCGCCGGACCGTGTCGGCGTCGTCGTACTCGCTGAGAAATTCGTCGCCCTGTAGGTAGTACTGCCCGTAGGAGACGAACATCCGATCCGAAGTCCACGTCGTGTAGCGCATCCACCGGATGATGCCCTGCCCCACTGACAACCCGTGGCGAAGGCCTGCCAGGCATCATCGAGGCATGTTCACCCCTGAACAACGCGACCGCACCCGCGCCCAACTCCTCGCCCACGCCGAGGCCGACGACTCGATCACCGGCCTCGCGTACACCGGCTCGCTCGCCACCGGCACCGGCGACCGCTGGTCGGACACGGACATCGTGCTGGGTGTCCGTGGCGAGACCGGGGTCGCCGACGCCGTGAACCGGTGGACGGCGTGGATCCACGACGAGTTCGGCACCCGGCACCACTGGGACCTCCGCACGGTCGGCGCAGGCCTCATCCGCGTGTTCCTGCTGCCCGGATGGGTGGAGCTGGACCTCACCTTCGCCCCGGAGTCGGAGTTCGGCGCCCGGGGTCCAGCCTGGCGAACACTCTTCGGTACCCCGCACACCCAGCCGCCGTTCCCCCCGCCCGACCGCGACACGGTGATCGGCTTCGCCTGGCACCACGCCCTGCACGCCCGCATCTGCCTTGAACGGGGCCGCAGTTGGCAAGCAGCGCACTGGATCAACGCCCTGCGCGACCAGCTGATCACCCTGGCCTGCCTACGCCTGGACCTCCCCACCGCGTACTCGAAGGGCGCCCACCTGTTGCCGGACGAGGTGACGGCCCCGCTGGAATCCACACTCGTCCGTTCCCTCACGGACCCCGAACTCCGCCGCGCCCTGACCGCGACGATCACGGCCACGACAATGGAACTGGACCGCTCGGATCCCCAACTCGCCGCCCGCCTGGGCCCGATGCTCACGGAGCTGACCTAACGCATGGGCACGACCACCCACATCGACCTCGTCCCCGTCCCACCCGGCCAGGTCACCCTCACCGACCGCCGCACGCAACGCAGTTGGACGGTCGACCTCGCCCCCTTCCGCCTCGGCACCCTCCCCGTCACCCAGGAGCAGTACGCCCAGGTCACCGGTGAACACCCGAGCACCGCACAGGGCAGCGACCACCTCCCCGTGGAGACCGTGTCGTGGCGGGACGCGGTCCTCTTCTGCAACTCCCTTTCCCAGCAAGAGGAGTTGACCCCGGCCTACGACTTCGACGCCCAAGGCGAACCACTCCTGCGCGCCCCCTTCGCCGACGGCTACCGCCTCCCCACCGAGGCCGAGTGGGAGTACGCGTGCCGGGCGGGGACGAGCGGCCCCCGCTACGGCCCCCTCGACGACATCGCCTGGCACCGCGGCAACTCCGAGGAGCGGCCCCACGAACCGGGCGGCCGACTCCCCAACCCCTGGGGCCTGCACGACATGCTGGGCAACGTGTGGGAGTGGTGCTGGGACCTCTACGACCCCGAGGTCTACGGCACCTACCGGGTGTTGCGCGGCGGCGGCTGGTTCGACGAGCACTGGAGCTGCCGCGCTTCCGTACGCCGCCGGAGCCACCCGACCTTCCGGGTGGACGACGTGGGCTTCCGCGTCGCCCGGTCCCTCACGGGCTGAGCCCCCGCCGCGACCACCCGGTCGCCGACCACCAGGTCGCCGACATCCGGTCGCCAACTACCCGTGCGCGGACGCCAGATGCTTCGCCAGCCTCGGCGACGCGAACTCCGTCCCGCACACGAACCGCATCACCGGCCCGTACGACGACGCCGACGGCAGCCCCGTGAAGTAGACGCCCGGCACGGACGACACATACCCGGCGCCGAGTTTCGGCGTACCCCGGCTCACCGCCAGTTGGGTGCGCAGCTCATGCCCCAGGAAGTCCATCGCCGCGATGTCCACCCGGTACCCCGTCGCGGATATGACGTGATCGGCGGTGAGCTGCTGCGTCCCTCCGCCCGGCGTCGCGACGGTGAGTACCGGGCGGCCGTTCGCCGCGCCCGCGCCCCCGTCCGCCTCCGCCCGTACGATCCGCTCGACCTCGCTGACCTGCACCTTCCCCTCGAACCGCTCGCGCAGCCACCACGCACCGAGCGGCCCGAGCACCCGGCGGACCAGGTAGTGCCGGGTCTGCTCGGGGAGGTAGCGGTACGGCTGGGGGTAGTAGCTCAGCGCCCACAGCGACCACGCCCGCCCGAACGGCGACTCGGGGCGCAGCTTCGGCTGCTTCCACGGAGGTGCGCCGAAGGCGACCCGGCCGTGCCCGCGCGAGACGATCCGCACGTTCGCGCCCGCCTCCGCCGCCAACACCGCTGTCTCCAGGGCGGACTGCCCGGCGCCGACGACGATCAGCTCCTTGCCCTTGAACCTGCTCAGGTCGTGGTGCTGCGAACTGTGCGAGACGGGAGCGGTGGGCGCGGGCCCGTCGACCGCCGCGGCTGCCAGCTCCGGCGGGAGATGGTCGAGGCCGTACAGTCCGGTCGCGACCACGACCGCCCTCGCTGTGAACAACTCCCCCGAGTCCAGCTTGAGTTCGAAGCCGCCGCCCTTGTTCCGGTCCCCGTTCCGGTCCGCTTTCCGGTCCACGGAGACGACCCGCACCCGCTCCAGCTCGGGCACCAGCTTCTGCTGGAACCACTCGCCGTAGGCGATGAAGGTCTCCACCGGGATGATGTCCTCGTCGGTGACCAGGCGGGGGATGCCGGCCGCGTCGCAGTAGTCGACGAGGTTGTGGCCGGGCTGCGGGGCGTCGAGGTTGGAGGCGGCGGGCGTCGACTTCAGGAGCATCCCGGCGGGCATGTGGTCACGCCAGCTGACCATGGGCTCGCCGAAGACACGAACCGGAATGCCGCGCGCCCGCAGATGCGCGGCGGTGGACAGGCCGAACGGCCCGGCGCCGATGACTGCTACCGGTTGAATCACGAAGTCCCTCCCCAGGACGTTCAATTCGTCACTTCGTGCTGGTGCTGCTGCCAGGGGTCACTGGCTACTGCTGGTTCCTACTGGTGCCGCTGCCGCGCCGGTTGGTGCGCCACAGCTGATACAGGTGCTTCGCGCCCGGCCGCACGAAGCGGGCAAGCATCGTGAAGAACGGCCGCAGATCGTCACCCGCGAGCCAGGCCAGCTCCGTCCCGCTCGCCCGCGCCGGCGCGTGCGGCGTCGTATAGCCGCTGCGGCGGTAGGCGAGGAGGGCGGGCAGGTCGATGTTCTCCACGATGTACCGGTGGCCGGCGCGCTGCTCCCCCTCGGGGACGGAGCGGCCGGTCAGGTCGAGGTGCATGGCGCGGACGACGTCCACCCCCGACTCGTTCTCGAAGAGTCGGAACTGGGCGCCCATGCGGGGGTTGAAGTCGAGCAGTTTGTACTGACCGTCGCGCCGGTCGAAGCGCAGGTCGAGGTCGATGATTCCGGTGAAGCCGATCTGTTTGATGAAACGTGCGGCGAGGTCCGCGAGTTCCGGATTATCCACGACATACGCATTTGCCGTCATGCCCGCGTGCGGCGGCCAGGAGCGCACCTTGACGCCGGTGAACAGGGCGAGCGGGGTCGAGTCCTGGTCGAAGTAGGCGTGCACGATCCAGTCCTCGGCCTCCTCCCTCGGCAGGTACTCCTGGAGGATCACCCCGGGGTGCTCGCCCCAGTCCCGGGCCAGCGTGAGCAGCCCCTCGCGGGTCGCGATCCTCGTCGTACCGTTCACGGCCGGCCGTGAACGCCGTACGAATGCCTCCCTGTTCTTGGCCACGATCGGGAAGCGGGCCTTCTCGGCGAACTCGACGATGTCGTCGTACGACTGCGGGAAGGCCGCCGCGGGGCTGGGTATGCCGTGTTCCACGCAGAGTTCGTGCAGGCCCTGCTTGCTCGCGAGGTGACGCGGCAACTTCGGTTCCACACGCGGGAAGAGGAAGCGGGCGCCGAGCACGTCCTGGTGCTCGGCGATCAGGACGGCGGCCTCCTCGTCGGTGGGGATGAGGACGGCGGGCCGGCCGATTCGGCGCCCGACGCGCAGCAGCCCCTCCACCAGTCGCCCGGGTTCCTCCGTGCCGGTCGTCGGCCACACGAACGCGCGCTCCAGATAGCGGGACGCGGCCGCGGGCGTGTAACGGTCCTCCGTAATCGCATACATCGGCACGCCGAGCCGGCCCAGACTCCGGATCGCACCCACCCCGCCGTGATGCAGCGGATAGTCGCCGAACTTCACGATCAGGCCCGGCACTTCGCGGTCGGCCTCGAAAGGCACGCCGCTGGTGCGCTTGGCCACGGGTCCCCCCACGTGTCCCCCCTACGGACCGGACCCACCCCGTCCGTGTCCCCCAAAGGACGCTAAGCCGGAATTGCCTCCTCCGACAAGGCCTTTTCGGACATTGCGAACTCTTTAGACACTGCCGGTTCCCGCAACTCACCCGTAACGTGTGGCGCGGCCACATGCGAGTACGCACGAGAGTGAGGCAGCACCCATGCCCCCCTTCGATCTTCCCGAGGGCGACCCCTTCGGCCCGCACAACCTTCCCTACGGCGTCTTCTCGCCCGTCGGCTCGGACGAACGGACGGTCGGCATCCGGCTCGGCGACCACGTGCTCGACGCGGGCGCGGCGGCGGAGGCGCTCGGCTCGCCGTACGTCTCCCTCCTGGCGCACCCCACCCTCAACCCCCTGCTCGCGGCGGGCCACACCGCCTGGTCGGACGTCCGCCGCGCGCTGACCGCATGGGTGACGGTCCCGTCCCACCAGGAGACGATCACCCCGTACTTCCACCCGCTCTCCGCAGTGACCCTGCACCTCCCCTTCGAGGTCGCGGACTACGTCGACTTCTACGCCTCGGAGAACCACGCCCGGAACGTCGGCCGCATCTTCCGCCCCGACGCCCCCGACTCGCTGACCCCCAACTGGAAGCACCTGCCGATCGGTTACCACGGCCGCTCCGGCACGGTCGTGGTCTCGGGCACGGACGTCGTACGGCCCTCCGGTCAGCGCAAGTCCCCGGCCGACCCCGCGCCCGTCTTCGGCCCGTCGATCCGCCTGGACATCGAGGCGGAGGTCGGCTTCGTGGTCGGCGCGCCCTCGACGATGGGCAGGCCGGTGCCGCTCGCCGACTTCCGCGAACACGTCTTCGGCCTGTGCCTCCTCAACGACTGGTCGGCACGCGACATCCAGGCCTGGGAGTACGTCCCCCTCGGCCCGTTCCTCGGCAAGTCCTTCGCCACGTCGGTGTCGGCGTGGATCACCCCGCTGGACGCGCTGGAGGAGTCGCGGGTGGCACCGCCGGAGCGCACGCACGAACTCCTCCCCTACCTGGACGACTCGGCCGAGGAACCCGGCGGCTACGACCTCCGCATCTCCGTCGCGATCAACGGCCACACGGTGTCCGAGCCGCCGTTCTCCACCATGTACTGGACCGCCGCCCAGCAACTCGCCCAGATGACGGCCAACGGCGCCTCCCTGCGCACCGGCGACCTGTACGGCTCGGGCACGGTCAGCGGGCCGACGGAAGGCGAGCGCGGTTCGCTGCTGGAGCTGACCTGGAACGGCCGCGACACCCTCGAACTCCCGGACGGCAAGCGGACGTTCCTGGAGGACGGGGATGTCGTGACCCTGTCGGCGTGGGCGCCGGGCGTGGACGGCACGCGGGTGGGTCTGGGCGAGGTCACCGGGCGGATCGTGGCGCGGGACTGAGGCGCGAGGGGCGGCGCGGTCGGCGGGGTCCGAGGCGCGGGGGCCGGCGGGTGTGACGAGTCCGGTGGTCTCTGTACACCTGACTCCAGCCGCCCGTGCAGTCATACTGACGGCGGGCGGCACACCTGTCGTGTACCCGCCCTCGGGTACAGCCGCACCCGCACCTTCCGTTCGTTCCGTTCCGCCCGTTCCCTCTGTTCGTTCCGTTGACCAGGATCCGGAGCCCGTGGCATGACTGTCTGCCTGCTCCTGCTGAGCGTCGTCGCCCTCTCGGCCGCCGTGCCGGCTCCGCGCGCGCTGACCCGGGCCGTGTGGCCCGAGCGGGAACCCGTGGTCGGCCTGTGGGTGTGGCAGTGCCTGGTCGCCACGGTCCTGCTGTGCTGCCTGGCCGCCCTGGTCCTGGGCGCCGCCGCCGTCTTCCACACCGTCCGCGATCATGTCTTCGCCCCCGCTCCCCCGGCCGTCACCGCGGCCTACGACCTCTCCGCCGCCCCCGTCTGGGCGGTCGCCCTCACGCTGTCACTGGCCTGCGGCGCCGCCTGGACCACCGCGATGCTGGCCCGCGAACTCGCCGAGGCCCGCCGCCGTCGCGGCGAGGCCCGCGCGCACCTGCGCGAGCGCGCCCCCGACCTGCCGGCCGGCCTGCCCCCGGCGCGCGGCCCCCTCCTGGTCCTGGAGGACGAGTACCCGGACGCCTGGTGGATGCCCGGCCATCCGCCCCAACTCGTCGTCACCACAGGCGCGTTGCACCGTCTCACCGGTCACCAGCTCGACGCGGTCCTCACCCACGAACGCGGTCACGCCCGCGCCCACCACGACTGGCTGCTGCACCTGTCGACCGCGCTGGCCTCCGGGTTCCCGCACATCCCGCTGTTCGCCCACTTCTGCGACCAGACCCACCGTCTGGTCGAGCTGGCCGCCGACGACACGGCCTCCCGCCAGTGCGGTCACCTGACCACGGCGTTGGCCCTCATCGAGCTGAACAACCACCGAGGCGTCCTCTCCTGCGCCTCCAGCCACCGCCTCCTCGGCGAACGCGTCAACCGCCTCCTGGACCCCAGCCCGAGGCTCGGCCGCCGTCACCGCGCCCTGACGACGACGGTGGCGACCCTGGTCCCCTTGCTCCCGTTGCTGATCGTGTTCGCACCCGGGCTCACGGCCTTGGGCTGAGGGCCCTGTTCCGAGGGCACTGTTCCGAGGGCTCTGGTTCCGAGGGGCCTACCGGGGTCCCCGCACCCCGGTCCCTGCCCCAGCCCTTACGTCCAGCTACATCCAGTCCTCGGGCTCCGGCTCCTCATCCATCTCCGGCCAGTAGTCCGCACCGGGGTCAACATCCTTCGCCGCCCGACCCGAAGCGGGTGCCGACGCCCGCGCTGGCGCCTGCGCCTGCGCCGGTGCCGGGACTTGCGCCGCAGCCGGAGCCGGAGTCGGAGCCGGTGCCACGGCCGGAGCCTCGCCCAGCCCCGCCAGCACCTCGATCACACCCTCCCCGTACGTCGCCAGCTTCTTCTCGCCGACCCCGCTGATCTCCCCGAGCTGCCCCACCGACGTCGGCCAGATCGTCGCGATCTCCCGCAGCGTGGCGTCGTGGAAGATGACGTACGCCGGAACTCCCTGCTCACGGGCCTGTTCCGCACGCCAGGCGCGCAACGCCTCGAAGGCGGGTTGCAGCGACTCGGGCAGCTCCACCGCCGCGGCCTTGGCCTTGCGCTCGCCCCGGCCGGAGGACCCCGACCCCGACCGCGCGGAGCCCGCCGGCTTCTTCGGCTCCTTGCGCAGCGGCACCTCCCGCTCGCGCCGCAGCACCGTGCCGCTCGCCTCGGTGAGCACCAGCGTGCCGTACTCCCCCTCGACCGCCAGCAGCCCCTGCGCCAGCAACTGCCGTACGACGCCCCGCCATTCACCCTCGGCCAGGTCCTGGCCGATGCCGAACACGGACAGCTGGTCGTGGTCGAACTGGATCACCTTGGCCGACCGGCGCCCCATGAGGATGTCGACGATCTGCAGGGCGCCGAACTTCTGGCCCCGCTCCCGCTGCAGCCGCACCACCGTCGACAGCACCTTCTGCGCGGCGACCGTGCCGTCCCAGGTCTCGGGCGGGGTGAGGCAGGTGTCGCAGTTGCCGCAGCCCGCCGCGTCCGGGTCCTGCCCGAAGTAGGCGAGGAGTTGGCCGCGCCGGCACTGCGCGGTCTCGCACAGCGCGAGCATGGCCTCCAGGTGGGAGGCGGCCCGGCGGCGGAACGCCTCGTCGCCCTCGCTGGACTGGATCATCTTGCGCTGTTGTATGACGTCGTTCAGGCCGTACGCCATCCACGCCGTGGAGGGCGATCCGTCACGCCCCGCACGACCCGTCTCCTGGTAGTAGCCCTCCACCGACTTGGGCAGGTCGAGGTGGGCGACGAACCGTACGTCCGGCTTGTCGATGCCCATGCCGAAGGCGATGGTCGCGACGACGATCAGGCCGTCCTCGCGCAGGAACCGGGACTGGTGCGCCGCGCGCGTGCCCGAGTCCAGACCCGCGTGGTACGGCACCGCCTCGATGCCGTTGCGCGACAGGAACTCGGCGGTCGTGTCGACGGACTTGCGCGACAGGCAGTACACGATGCCCGCGTCGCCCGCGTGCTCCTCGCGCAGGAAGCTCAGCAGCTGCTTCTTGGGGTCGGCCTTCGGCACGATCCGGTACTGGATGTTGGGCCGGTCGAAGCTCGCCACGAAGTGCCGGGCGCCCGGCATGTTCAGCCGCTGGGTGATCTCCTTGTGCGTCGCGTCCGTGGCCGTCGCCGTGAGCGCGATCCGCGGGACGTCCGGCCACCGCTCGCCGAGCACCGAGAGGGACAGATAGTCGGGGCGGAAGTCGTGACCCCACGAGGACACGCAGTGCGCCTCGTCGATCGCGAACACCGAGATCTTGCCGCGCGAGAGCAGGTCCAGGGTGTTGTCGAGCCGCAGCCGCTCCGGCGCGAGATAGATCAGGTCCAGCTCGCCGGCCAGGAACTCGGCCTCGACCAGGCGCCGTTCGTCGAAGTCCTGCGTCGAGTTCATGAACCCGGCGCGCACCCCGAGCGCACGCAGCGCGTCCACCTGGTCCTGCATCAGCGCGATCAGCGGGGAGACGACGACTCCCGTACCGGGTCTGACCAGGGACGGGATCTGGTAGCACAACGACTTTCCGCCGCCGGTCGGCATGAGGACGACGGCGTCGCCGCCCGCCACCACATGCTCGATGACCTCTTCCTGCTCGCCGCGGAAGCTGTCGTAGCCGAAGACGCGGTGGAGCGTGGCCAGCGCCTCGCTCTCGCCCTGTGCCGCCGGCGTCCGTACTTCGGTCGTCACAACCGTCCCGCCCATCCCGTGCATCGCTCGTCCCCCGTACGTCGTCCCTCGACCACTGCGTCCACGATAGGGCTCCGCGCTGACAGCGTCGGAGTTATCCACAGGCTGGTGGCGGTGACCGGGTGTGGTCAGTCGGATGGCTCCCGTCACATGGCGCGACCGGAACGGCCGGAACATGCTGCTGGGGCGGGACCGCGGAGGCCCGCCACGCCCCGAACGGACGGCGCGCCGTGCGTGCGGACGCCTCCCGAAAGTCCAAGGAGCCCCACCATGTCCCCTCGGTCCTCGCGGTCCCCTCGGCCCCTGCGGAGCGCCGTCACGACCGCCCTCGCGGTGGCGACGGCCGCGGCCCTCGCGCTGACCGCCGCCCCGGCCCATGCCGCGTCCGACCCCGATCCGTCGGTGTGGACCGAGCTGAGCAGGACGACCCAGGCCACCGCCAAGTACGGGTACGAGGGGTTCGCGGCGGCCGGCGGATACTCGCGCACCGACACCTGCGTCGCCGACCCGGCCGAGGGCGGCATGGGCTACCACTACGTCAACCCGGCGAACATCGACTCGGTCGATCCGCAGAAGCCGGCGGCCCTCGTGTACGCGGACGGGTTCACGAACGAGTACACCGGCACGTCGAGCGGCGGCGCGCGCAAGCTGGTCGCGGTGGAGTGGGTCGTGAAGGACACGGGCCAGGCCGCGCCGACGCTGTTCGGGCAGACCTTCCAGAAGGGCCGGCTCCCCGGCTACTTCACCCTGCACGCCTGGCTCTACAAGCCCAACTCGGCGGGCCTGTTCGCCGCGTGGAACCCCGAGGTCGTCTGCCCGACGGTCTGACCGCGCCTACGCGAAGGCCCCGGCTCGCTCGAAGCGAACCGGGGCCTTACGCATGGGCTCAGCGACCTGCGCTCAGCGCACGAACACCCCTGCCTGGTTCGCCAGGTCGAGGAAGTACTGCGGGGCCACACCAAGCACCAGCGTGACCGCCACGCCCACCCCGATCGTCACCATCGTCAGCGGGGACGGGACCGCGACGGTGGGGCCGTCGGGCCTCGGCTCACTGAAGAACATGAGCACGATCACGCGGATGTAGAAGAACGCCGCGATGGCGGAGGAGAGCACACCGACCACGACCAGCGGGGCCGCGCCACCGGCCGCCGCCGCCTTGAACACGGCGAACTTCCCGGCGAAACCGGCAGTCAGCGGAATGCCCGCGAAGGACAGCAGGAACACCGCGAACACGGCCGCGACCAACGGCGACCTGCGCCCGAGCCCCGCCCACTTGGACAGGTGCGTCGCCTCGCCGCCGGCGTCCCGTACGAGGGTGACGACCGCGAACGCGCCGATCGTCACGAACGAGTACGCGCCCAGGTAGAAGAGCACGGACGAGACGCCGTCCCGGGTGGTCGCGATGACACCCGCGAGGATGAATCCCGCGTGCGCGATCGACGAGTAGGCCAGCAGCCGCTTGATGTCGGTCTGGGTGATCGCGACGATCGCACCGCCCAGCATCGTGATGACCGCAACGCCCCACATGACGGGCCGCCAGTCCCAGCGCAGGCCCGGCAGCACGACGTAGAGCAGCCGGAGCAGCGCTCCGAAGGCGGCCACCTTGGTCGCGGCGGCCATGAAGCCGGTGACCGGGGTCGGCGCGCCCTGGTAGACGTCCGGCGTCCACATGTGGAACGGCACCGCGCCCACCTTGAACAGCAGCCCCATGACGATCATCGCGCCGCCGATGAGCAGCAGCGCGTCGTTGCCCATGGTGTCCGCGAGGGCCGGGTTGATGTTCGTGATGGAGCCGTCGACGACCTGCGCGATCGTGGAGTACGACATCGAGCCGGCGTAGCCGTAGAGCAGCGCGATGCCGAACAGGGTGAACGCGGAGGCGAAGGCGCCGAGGAGGAAGTACTTGACCGCGGCCTCCTGCGACAGGAGCCGCTTGCGGCGGGCCAGGGCGCACAGCAGGTAGAGCGGGAGCGAGAAGACTTCCAGGGCCACGAACAGGGTCAACAGGTCGTTGGCGGACGGGAAGACGAGCATGCCGGCGACCGCAAAGAGCAGCAGCGGGAAGACCTCTGTGGTGGTGAACCCGGCCTTGAGCGCGGCCTTCTCGCTGTCGCTGCCGGGCACGGACGCGCCCTGCGCGGCGAACGAGTCGACCCGGTTGCCGTGCGCCTCGGGGTCGAGTCGCCGCTCCGCGAAGGTGAACAGGCCGACCAGTCCGGACAGCAGGATCACGCCCTGCAGGAACAGGGACGGGCCGTCGACCGCGATCGCGCCCATCGCCGCGATGTGCGCCTTGGTGGTGCCGTATCCGTCGGCCGCCAGCAGCAGCACTGCCACGAAGCCGAGGATCAGGGCGGCGGCGGACACGAGGACCTGGGTGAGGTAACGGGCTCTGCGCGGGACGAACGCCTCGACGAGCACCCCGACGAGCGCCGCGCCGAGGATGACCAAGGTCGGCGACAATTGCCAGTACTCGATCTTCGGGGCGTCGATCTTCGAGATCGGGTCGGCTGCGGTTGCGGCCGTTGTCCACAGGCTGTGGACGGCTGTTGCGCTCACTTGGCCGCCTCCACCGAGGGCTTGGGATCCTTCTTGTGCACGTCGGACAAGGTCTGCTTGACCGACGGGTTCACGATGTCCGTGACGGGCTTCGGGTAGACGCCCAGGAAGATCAACAGCACGATCAGCGGGGCGACGACCAGGAGTTCACGCGGTCGCAGGTCCGGCATCGAGGCGACCTCGGGCTTCACCGGGCCGGTCATCGTCCGCTGGTAGAGGACGAGGGTGTACAGCGCGGCGAGGACGATGCCGAAGGTGGCGATGATCCCGATCGCCGGGTAGCGCGAGAACGTGCCGACCAGGACCAGGAACTCGCTCACGAAGGGCGCGAGTCCGGGCAGCGACAGCGTGGCCAGTCCGCCGATCAGGAAGGTGCCCGCGAGCACCGGGGCGACTTTCTGCACCCCTCCGTAGTCGGCGATCAGACGCGAGCCGCGCCGCGAGATCAGGAATCCGGCGACCAGCATCAACGCGGCCGTGGAAATACCGTGGTTGACCATGTAGAGCGTCGCGCCGGACTGGCCCTGGCTGGTCATCGCGAAGATGCCCAGCACGATGAACCCGAAGTGCGAGATCGACGCGTACGCCACCAGCCGCTTGATGTCCCGCTGCCCGACGGCGAGCAGCGCGCCGTAGATGATGCTGATCACGGCGAGGACGAGGATGACGGGCGTCGCCCACTTGCTGGCGTTCGGGAACAGCTGGAGGCAGAAGCGGAGCATCGCGAAGGTGCCGACCTTGTCGACAACTGCCGTGATCAGTACGGCGACCGGCGCCGTCGCCTCGCCCATCGCGTTGGGCAGCCAGGTGTGCAGCGGCCACAGGGGCGCCTTCACCGCGAAGGCGAAGAAGAAGCCCAGGAACAGCCAGCGTTCGGTGTTGGTCGCCATGTGCAGCGTGCCGTCGGCCCGCGCCTGCGCGATGTCCGCGAGCGAGAAGTTCCCGGCCACTACGTAGAGGCCGATCACCGCCGCCAGCATGATGAGCCCGCCGACCAGGTTGTAGAGCAGGAACTTGACGGCTGCGTACGACCGTTGGGTGGCCGCCGCCTCGTCGCCGTGCTCGTGCGCGCTGTCCCCGAAGCCGCCGATGAGGAAGTACATCGGGATCAGCATGGCTTCGAAGAAGATGTAGAAGAGGAAGACGTCGGTGGCCTCGAAGGAGATGATCACCATCGCCTCCACCGCAAGGATGAGAGCGAAGAAGCCCTGGGTGGGCCGCCAGCGCTTGTTGCCCGTCTCCAGGGGGTCGGCGTCGTGCCAGCCGGCCAGGATCACGAACGGGATCAGCAGGGCGGTGAGCCCGATGAGCGCCACCGCGATGCCGTCCACGCCCAGCTCGTAGCGGACCCCGAAGTCCGCGATCCAGGCGTGGGACTCGGTGAGTTGGTAGCGGTCACCGCCCGGGTCGAAGCGCACCAGGATCGTGATGCCCAGCGCGAGCGTCGCCAGCGAGACGAGCAGCGCCAGCCATTTCGCGGCGGTGCACCGCGCGGCCGGGACGGCGGCCGTGGCGACCGCCCCGAGGGCCGGGAGCGCCGCCGTCGCTGTCAGGAGGGGAAAGGACATCGGTATCAGACCGCCCTCATCAGCAGGGTCGCGGCGACGAGGATGGCCGCACCGCCGAACATCGAGACCGCGTACGACCGCGCGTAGCCGTTCTGCAGCTTGCGCAGCCTTCCGGAGAGGCCGCCCATGGAGGCCGCCGTGCCGTTGACGACGCCGTCGACCAGGGTGTGGTCGACGTAGACCAGAGAGCGGGTGAGGTGCTCGCCGCCGCGCACCAGGACGACGTGGTTGAAGTCGTCCTGGAGGAGGTCGCGGCGGGCGGCCCGGGTGAGCAGCGACCCGCGCGGGGCGACGGCCGGGACCGGCTTGCGTCCGTACTGCGCCCAGGCGATCCCGACGCCGATGACGAGCACCACCATGGTGGCCAGGGTGACCGTCAGGGCGCTGACCGGGGAGTTGCCCTCCTCGTGGCCGGTGATGGGCTCCAGCCAGTGCAGGAAGCGGTCACCGATGCCGAAGATGCCGCCGGCGAAGACCGATCCGAAAGCCAGCACGATCATCGGGATCGTCATCGTCTTCGGGGACTCGTGCGGGTGCGGTTCGTTGCCGTTCTCGTCGGGCTGCCAGCGCTTCTCCCCGAAGAAGGTCATCAGCATCACGCGCGTCATGTAGTACGCCGTGATGGCCGCGCCCAGCAGGGCCGCGCCGCCGAGGATCCAGCCCTCGGCGCCGCCCTTCGCGAAGGCCGCCTCGATGATCTTGTCCTTGGAGAAGAAGCCGGACAGGCCCGGGAAGCCGATGATGGCGAGGTAGCCGAGGCCGAACGTGACGAACGTGATCGGCATGTACTTCCTGAGGCCGCCGTACTTCCTCATGTCGACCTCGTCGTTCATGCCGTGCATGACCGAACCGGCGCCGAGGAACAGTCCGGCCTTGAAGAAGCCGTGGGTCACCAGGTGCATGATCGCGAAGACGTAGCCGATGGGGCCGAGGCCCGCGGCGAGCACCATGTAGCCGATCTGCGACATCGTCGAGCCGGCCAGCGCCTTCTTGATGTCGTCCTTCGCGCAACCGACGATCGCACCGAACAGGAGCGTGACGGCACCGACGACGGTGACGACGAGCTGTGCGTCCGGCGCGGCGTTGAAGATCGCTCCGGAGCGGACGATCAGGTACACGCCCGCGGTCACCATGGTCGCCGCGTGGATGAGGGCCGAGACCGGGGTCGGGCCCTCCATCGCGTCGCCGAGCCAGGACTGCAGCGGCACCTGGGCGGACTTGCCGCAGGCCGCGAGCAGCAGCATCAGGGCGATGCCCGTGAGCTTGCCCTCGGAGGCGTCGCCGACGTGGCTGAGGACCGGCCCGAAGGCGAAGGTCCCGAACGTCGTGAACATCAGCATGATGGCGATCGACAGGCCCATGTCGCCGACCCGGTTGACCAGGAAGGCCTTCTTCGCGGCGGTCGCCGCGCTGGGCTTGTGCTGCCAGAAGCCGATCAGCAGGTAGGAGGCGAGACCGACGCCCTCCCAACCGACGTACAGGAGCAGGTAGTTGTCGGCGAGGACGAGGATCAGCATCGCCGCGAGGAACAGGTTCAGATAGCCGAAGAAGCGGCGCCGGCGCTCGTCGTGCTCCATGTACCCGATCGAGTACAGGTGGATCAGCGAGCCGACACCGGTGATCAGCAGGACGAAGGTCATCGACAGCTGGTCGAGGCGGAAGGCGACGTCCGCCTGGAAGCCCTCGACGGGGACCCAGGTCCACAGGTGCTGCAAGAGCGTCCGGTGCTCGGCGTTCTTCCCCAGCAGGTCGGTGAAGAGGACGACACCGATCACGAAGGAGGCGGACGACAGGGCCGTGCCGATCCAGTGGCCGACGGCGTCGAGCCGACGGCCGCCGCACAGCAGTACGGCCGCTCCGAGCAGGGGCGCCGCTACCAGCAGCGCAATCAGGTTCTCCACGATTCAGCGACCCCTCAGAGCTTCATCAGGCTGGCGTCGTCGACCGAGGCCGAGTGGCGGGAACGGAACAGCGACACGATGATCGCGAGCCCGACCACGACCTCCGCGGCGGCGACGACCATCGTGAAGAAGGCGATGACCTGACCGTCGAGGTTGCCGTGCATCCGGGAGAAGGTGACGAACGCGAGGTTGCAGGCGTTCAGCATCAGCTCGATGCACATGAAGACGACGATCGCGTTCCGCCTGATCAGCACGCCGGTGGCGCCGATCGTGAACAACAGGGCGGAGAGATAGAGGTAGTTGACGGGGTTCACTTCGACGCCTCCTCGGTCCGCTTGAGGTTCGCCGGCGCGATCTCGGTGCGCTCCAGGCGCTCCTCGGCGCGCTGCTCCAGGGCCCGCAGGTCGTTCAGCGCCTCGCTGGACACGTCGCGGATCTGGCCGCGGTCACGGAGCGTCTTGCTGACCGTGAGCTCGGACGGGGTGCCGTCGGGCAGCAGGCCCTGGACGTCCACCGCGTTGTGCCGGGCGTAGACACCCGGGGCGGGGAGCGGCGGGAGGTGCTTGCCGTCGCGGACGCGCTGTTCGGACAGCTCGCGCTGGGTCTTGGGCCGCTCGGTGCGCTCGCGGTGCGTGAGCACCATGGCGCCGACGGCGGCCGTGATCAGCAGGGCGCCGGTGATCTCGAAGGCGAACACGTACTTCGTGAAGATGAGGGCGGCCAGGCCCTCCACGTTGCCGTTCGCGTTGGCCGTGCTCAGGCCGTCGAACTGCGTGAGCGAGGCGTTGCCGATGCCCGCGAACAGCAGGACTCCGAAGCCGAGCCCGCAGAGAAGGGCCAGCCAGCGCTGGCCCTTGATGGTCTCCGTCAGGGAGTCGGCGGCCGTGACGCCGACCAGCATCACCACGAACAGGAACAGCATCATGATCGCGCCCGTGTAGACGACGATCTGCACGATGCCCAGGAAGTAGGCGCCGTTGGCGAGGTAGAAGACCGCCAGGATGATCATGGTCCCGGCGAGGGAGAGCGCGCTGTGCACGGCCCTCCTCATGAGGACGGTGGACAGGGCGCCGATCACCGCGACCGTGCCGAGGACCCAGAACTGGAAGGCCTCGCCGGTGGAGGTGGAGTAGGCGGCGGCGACGAACTGCGCGCTCATGCCTCCACCCCCTCTTCGGTGGGCTTCTCGCCCTTGGAGACGGCTACTTGGGGCACCGTGCCCGGTGCGGCCTCCGTCACCAGGCCCCGGTAGTAGTCCTGTTCGTCCATCCCCGGGTAGATGGCGTGCGGGCTGTCGACCATGGTGTCTTCGAGCCCCGCGAGCAGCTGTTCCTTGGTGTAGATGAGGTTGGCGCGGCTGCTGTCCGCCAGCTCGAACTCGTTGGTCATCGTCAACGCGCGCGTGGGGCACGCCTCGATGCACAGGCCGCACAGGATGCAGCGGGCGTAGTTGATCTGGTAGACGCGGCCGTACCGCTCGCCCGGCGAGTAGCGCTCCTCGTCGGTGTTGTCGGCGCCCTCCACGTAGATGGCGTCGGCGGGGCAGGCCCAGGCGCACAGCTCGCAGCCGACGCACTTCTCCAGGCCGTCCGGATGGCGGTTGAGCTGGTGCCGTCCGTGGAACCGGGGGGCTGTGGTCTTCTGCTGCTCCGGGTACTGCTCGGTCAGCCGCTTCTTGAACATGGCCTTGAAGGTCACGCCGAAGCCGGCCACGGGGTTCTGGAAGCCGGGCTTGGACTGCCCGGTCTCCTTTGGCTCCTCAGCCATCGGACGCCTCCTTTCCATCCAGAGATCCGTCACTGCCAGTGTCCGACCCACCACTGACAATCAACTCCCGCTCGCGGCGCGAGGGGCGCCGCGGCACCGGCGGCAACTCCTGTCCCGGCAGCGGCGGCACGGGGAATCCACCCGCCATCGCGTCGAACCCGGCGGGTTCCTCGGCCAGTTGCGCGTCGTCCTTGGCCTTCTGGCGGAACATGTCCGCGATGAAGGACAGCAACAGCAGGACGAGCACACCGCCGCCGATGTAGAGGGCGATGTCGGCGAAGTCGTAGTTCTCGTTCTTCAGGGTCCGCACGGTCGCGACGAGCATCAGCCAGACGACGGAGACCGGGATGAGGACCTTCCAGCCGAGCTTCATCAACTGGTCGTAGCGCACGCGCGGGAGCGTGCCGCGCAGCCAGATGAAGAAGAACAGCAGCAGCTGGACCTTGATGACGAACCAGAGCATCGGCCACCAGCCGTGGTTCGCGCCCTCCCAGAAGGAACTGATCGGCCACGGGGCCCGCCAGCCGCCCAGGAAGAGCGTGGTCGACACCGCGGAGACCGTCACCATGTTCACGTACTCGGCGAGCATGAAGAGCGCGAACTTGATGGACGAGTACTCGGTGTTGAAGCCGCCGACCAGGTCGCCCTCGGACTCCGGCATGTCGAAGGGGGCGCGGTTGGTCTCGCCGACCATCGTGATGATGTAGATGATGAAGGAGACCGGCAGCAGGATGATGTACCAGCGGTCGTGCTGTTGCTCAACGATCGTCGAGGTCGACATCGACCCGGAGTAGAGGAACACCGAGGCGAACGCGGCGCCCATCGCGATCTCGTAGGAGATCATCTGGGCGCAGGAGCGCAGGCCGCCGAGCAGCGGGTAGGTGGAGCCGGAGCTCCAGCCGGCGAGGACGATGCCGTAGATGCCGACCGAGGCGACCGCGAGGATGTAGAGCATCGCGATCGGCAGGTCGGTGAGCTGCATCGTGGTGCGGTGGCCGAAGATCGACACCTCATTGTCGGCGGGCCCGAAGGGGATCACCGCGATCGCCATGAAGGCCGGGATGGCCGCGACGATCGGCGCGAGGACGTAGATCACCTTGTCCGCGCGCTTGACGATCAGGTCTTCCTTGAGCATCAGCTTCACGCCGTCGGCGAGCGACTGGAGCATGCCCCAGGGGCCGTGCCGGTTGGGGCCGATGCGCAGCTGCATCCAGGCGACGACCTTGCGTTCCCAGACGATCGAGAACAGCACGGTGATCATCAGGAACGCGAAGCAGAACACCGCTTTGACGACGACCAGCCACCAGGGGTCGCGGCCGAACATGGAGAGGTCTTCGGCAGCGAGGTACGGGTACGGGCTCATGCCTCCACCTCCTTGGGGGCCTCGCCCGCGAGCGTGGCCGGGCCGATGCGGACGAGTGCGCCGGGCAGCGCCCCGGTGTCGGAGGCGACGCCCCCGCCGGTGGAGTTCAGCGGGAGCCAGACCACCCGGTCGGGCATCTCGGTGATCCGCAGCGGGAGTTCGACCGTTCCGGAGCCGCCGGTCACGGCGAGCGCGTCGCCGTCCTTGACGCCCGCCTCGGCGGCCGTGGCGGCCGACACACGCGCGTGGGCGGCGTGCCGGGTACCGGCGAGTGCTTCGTCGCCCTCCTGGAGCGCGCCCTGGTCGAGCAGCAGCCGGTGCCCGGCGAGCACGGCCTCCCCGGCGGCCGGCCGCGGCAGCACACCCGCGGTCTCCAGCGGATCGCTGGCCCGCGGCCCGTCCCAGGCACCCAGCCGGTCCAACTCCGCGCGCGTGGTGCGCAGATCGGGCAGCCCCAGGTGTACGTCCATGGCGTCGGCCAGCATGTGCAGCACACGCGCGTCGGTCGGTGCGAGGGTGCGGGTCATCTGGTCGGGCTTGAGCGCGGCGTCGAAGAAGCGGACCCGGCCCTCCCAGTTGAGGAAGGCGCCCGCCTTCTCGGCAACCGCGGCGACCGGGAGGACGACATCCGCGTGTTCGGTGACCTCGCTGGGCCGCAGTTCGAGCGACACCAGGAAGCCCACTTCGTGCAGTGCCGCACGCGTGCGTGCCGGGTCGGGCAGGTCGCCCGGCTCCACACCGGCGACGAGCAGCGCCCGGAGTTCACCACCGGCGGCGGCCTCGACGATCTGGCCGGCGTCGCGGCCGTAGCGGTGCGGGAGTTCGGCGACGCCCCAGGCGACGGCGACCTCGTCACGCGCGCGTGGGTCGGTGGCCGGACGTCCGCCCGGCAGCAGCGACGGCAGCGCGCCCGCCTCGATCGCCCCGCGTTCCCCGGCCCGGCGCGGAATCCACACCAGCCGGGCACCTGTCGCGAACGCGGCCCGTACGGCGGCGGTGAGACCACCGGCGACGGCGGCCAGCCGCTCGCCGACGACGATCACCGCGCCCTCGGTGCGCAGCGCCTGGGAGGCGCGGGCGCCGTCGTCCTCCAGACCGAACCCGCTGGCGAGCGCGTCGAGCCACTCGGTCTCGGTGCCGGGAGCGGCCGGCAGCAGGATGCCGCCCGCCTTCTCCAGTCCGCGCGTGGCGTGGGTGGCGAGCGAGAACACCCGCTGCCCGTGCGTGCGCGAGGCCTTGCGCAGCCGCAGGAAGACGCCGGGCGCCTCCTCCTCGGACTCGAACCCGACGAGCAGAACGGCGGGCGCCTTCTCCAGGGAGGTGTACGTGACGCCGTTGCCGTCGAGGTCCCGGCCGCGTCCTGCGACCCGGGCGGCCAGGAAGTCGGCCTCCTCGCTGCTGTGCACGCGCGCGCGGAAGTCGATGTCGTTCGTGTCGAGCGCCACGCGCGCGAACTTGCTGTACGCGTAGGCGTCCTCGATGGTGAGGCGGCCGCCGGTCAGGACACCGGTCCGGCCCCGCGCGGCCGACAGGCCCTGCGCGGCGGCCTCCAGGGCCTCCGGCCAGGACGCCGGCTCCAGGACGCCGTCCGCGTTGCGCACGAGGGGCGTCTGCAGCCGGTCGCGCTGCTGCGCGTACCGGAAGCCGAAGCGCCCCTTGTCGCAGATCCACTCCTCGTTGACCTCGGGGTCGACGGCGGCCAGGCGCCGCATGACCTTGCCGCGCCGGTGGTCGGTGCGGGTCGCGCAGCCGCCGGAGCAGTGCTCGCACACGGAGGGCGTGGAGACCAGGTCGAAGGGGCGGGAGCGGAATCGGTACGCCGCCGAGGTGAGCGCGCCCACCGGGCAGATCTGGATGGTGTTCCCGGAGAAGTACGACTCGAAGGGGTCGCCCTCACCGGTGCCGACCTGCTGGAGCGAGCCCCGCTCCAGGAGCTCGATCATCGGGTCGCCCGCGATCTGGTTGGAGAAGCGCGTGCAGCGGGCGCACAGCACGCACCGCTCGCGGTCCAGCAGCACCTGGGTGGAGATCGGGACGGGCTTCTCGTAGGTCCGCTTTTTGCCCTCGAAGCGGGACTCGGCGTTGCCGTGGGACATCGCCTGGTTCTGGAGGGGGCACTCGCCGCCCTTGTCGCAGACCGGGCAGTCCAGCGGGTGGTTGATGAGGAGCAGCTCCATCACACCGTGCTGGGACTTCTCCGCGACCGGCGAGGTGAGCTGGGTCTTGACGACCATGCCGTCCGTGCACGTGATCGTGCAGGACGCCATCGGTTTGCGCTGGCCCTCGACCTCGACGATGCACTGCCGGCAGGCGCCGACCGGGTCGAGGAGGGGATGGTCGCAGAACCTGGGGATCTCGATGCCGAGTTGCTCGGCGGCGCGGATGACCAGGGTGCCCTTGGGCACGCTGATCTCGGCGCCGTCGATCGTCAGCGAGACGAGATCCTCGGGCGGGACCGCCGCGTCGCTCCCTCCGGAGGGAGCGTTCGTGGTCACCGTCATGCGTTCACCTCCGTGCGGTCGGCCCAGGCCGTGGACTTGGCCGGGTCGAAGGGGCAGCCCCGGCCCGTGATGTGCTGCTCGTACTCCTCGCGGAAGTACTTGAGCGAGGAGAAGATCGGCGAGGCGGCGCCGTCGCCGAGGGCGCAGAAGGACTTGCCGTTGATGTTGTCGGCGATGTCGTTCAGCTTGTCGAGGTCGGACATGGCGCCCTTGCCGGCCTCGATGTCGCGCAGCAACTGCACGAGCCAGTACGTCCCTTCACGGCACGGTGTGCACTTGCCGCAGGACTCGTGGGCGTAGAACTCGGTCCAGCGGGTGACGGCACGCACGACGCAGGTCGTCTCGTCGAAACATTGCAGAGCCTTGGTGCCGAGCATGGAACCCGCGGCACCCACTCCCTCGTAATCAAGAGGGACGTCTAGGTGCTCGTCGGTGAACATCGGCGTGGAAGACCCGCCCGGCGTCCAGAACTTGAGGCGATGCCCGGCCCGGATGCCGCCGCTCATGTCGAGCAGCTGGCGGAGGGTGATGCCGAGCGGCGCCTCGTACTGACCGGGACTGGTGACATGGCCACTGAGCGAGTAGAGCGTGAAGCCCGGGGACTTCTCGCTGCCCATCGACCTGAACCATTCCTTGCCTTTTTGCAGAATGGCGGGAACTGACGCGATCGACTCGACGTTATTCACCACAGTCGGGCATGCATAGAGGCCCGCGACCGCAGGGAAAGGGGGACGGAGCCGCGGTTGGCCACGGCGGCCTTCGAGCGAGTCGAGCAGCGCGGTCTCCTCACCGCAGATGTACGCGCCGGCGCCCGCGTGCACGGTGAGCTGGAGATCGAGTCCGCTGCCCAGGACGTTCTCGCCGAGGTAGCCCGCCTCGTACGCCTCGCGTACGGCCTCGTGCAACCGCCGCAATACGGGGACGACTTCACCACGCAGATAGATGAAGGCATGCGACGACCTGATGGCATAACACGCGATGACAATGCCCTCGATGAGGCTATGCGGGTTCGCGAACAGGAGCGGGATGTCCTTACAGGTCCCGGGCTCCGACTCGTCGGCGTTGACAACTAGATAGTGTGGTTTTCCATCCCCTTGGGGAATGAATTGCCATTTCATTCCGGTGGGGAAGCCGGCGCCACCGCGACCGCGCAGACCGGAGTCCTTCACATACGCGATGAGGTCGTCCGGCGACATGGCGAGCGCCTTGCGGAGCCCCTCGTATCCCTCGTGCCTTCGGTACGTGTCCAGAGTCCAGGACTCGTCCTCGTCCCAGAAGGCCGACAGCACGGGTGCGAGCAGCTTCTCGGGGCTGTGGTCTTTCAGTTCGGGTGCCAAGGTCATCACTCCCCCTCCTCGGCGACAGGCCCCGCCGGGTGGGCGGGGTCGGAAGCCGACGTGTCCTGCGGCGCATCGTGCGAACTGAGGTGCTCGGTCGTCGGCGACTGGTCCTGCGGAGCACCGGAGCCCCGCGGATGGACCACGCGCGCGGGTGCGGTCTCTCCCTTGGCCAGGCGGAGGCCCACCAGCGACGCGGGTCCCGCACCGCCGCTCGCCTCGACGGCCCCGGGCCGCTCGTCGGGGAAGCCGGCGAGGATCCGCGCGGTCTCCTTGAAGGTGCACATCGGCGCCCCGCGCGTGGGCTCCACGGGTGCGCCCGTGCGCAGGTCGTCGACGAGGCGGCGGGCGCTGGCCGGGGTCTGGTTGTCGAAGAACTCCCAGTTGACCATCACCACCGGCGCGAAGTCGCAGGCCGCGTTGCACTCGATGTGCTCCAGGGTGACCTTGCCGTCGTCGGTGGTCTCACCGTTGCCGACGCCCAAGTGCTCCTGGAGGGACTCGAAGATCGCGTCGCCGCCCATCACCGCGCACAGGGTGTTGGTGCAGACCCCGACCTGGTAGTCACCGCTCGGCCGGCGCCGGTACATGGAGTAGAAGGTCGCCACGGCGGCGACCTCGGCCGTCGTCAGGCCCAGCAGGGTCGCGCAGAACTGCTGCCCTGTGCGCGTGACATGACCTTCCTCCGCCTGCACGAGGTGCAGCAACGGCAGGAGGGCCGAGCGGGAGTCCGGGTAGCGGGCGATGATCTCCCGCCCGTCGGCCTCCAGCCGGGCCCGGACGTCGTCCGGGTAGGCGGGCGCGGGCAGTTGGGGCATGCCCAGACTGACGCCCTGCTCCGAAGAACTGGTGGTCACCGGTCGACGCCTCCCATCACGGGGTCGATGGACGCGACGGCGACGATGACGTCGGCGACCTGGCCGCCCTCACACATCGCCGCCATGGCCTGAAGGTTGGTGAAGGACGGGTCCCTGAAGTGGACCCGGTAGGGGCGGGTGCCTCCGTCGGAAACGGCGTGCACCCCGAGTTCGCCCTTGGGCGACTCGACCGCCGCGTACGTCTGTCCCGGCGGCACACGGAAGCCTTCGGTCACCAGCTTGAAGTGGTGGATCAGGGCCTCCATGGAGGTGCCCATGATCTGCTTGATGTGGTCGAGCGAGTTGCCCAACCCGTCGGGCCCGAGCGCGAGTTGGGCGGGCCAGGCGATCTTCTTGTCGGCGACCATGACCGGGCCGGGCTGGAGCCGGTCCAGGCACTGCTCGACGATCCTGAGCGACTGGCGCATCTCCTCCAGGCGGATGAGGAAGCGGCCGTAGGAGTCGCAGGTGTCGGCGGTCGGGATGTCGAAGTCGTACGTCTCGTAGTCGCAGTACGGCTGCGCCTTGCGCAGGTCGTGCGGCAGACCGGTGGAGCGCAGGATCGGGCCGGTGGCGCCGAGGGCCATGCAGCCGGCCAGGTCGAGGTAACCGACGTCCTGCATACGGGCCTTGAAGATGGGGTTCCCCGTGGCGAGCTTGTCGTACTCGGGGAGGTTCTTCTTCATCTTCTTCACGAACTCGCGGATCTGGTCCACCGCGCCGGGCGGCAGGTCCTGGGCGAGTCCGCCGGGGCGGATGTACGCGTGGTTCATCCGCAGGCCCGTGATGAGCTCGTAGATGTCGAGAATCATTTCACGATCACGGAATCCGTAGATCATGATCGTGGTGGCGCCGAGTTCCATCCCGCCGGTGGCGATGCACACCAGGTGGGAGGACATCCGGTTCAGCTCCATCAGGAGCACCCGGATGATCTTCGCCCGCTCGGTGATCTGGTCCTCGACGCCGAGGAGTTTCTCGACGGCGAGACAGTAGGCGGTCTCGTTGAAGAAGGACGTCAGATAGTCCATGCGCGTCACGAACGTGGTGCCCTGCGTCCACGTGCGGTACTCGAGGTTCTTCTCGATACCGGTGTGGAGGTAGCCGATGCCGCAGCGGGCCTCGGTGACCGTCTCGCCGTCGATCTCCAGGATCAGACGGAGCACACCGTGCGTGGAGGGGTGCTGGGGCCCCATGTTGACGACGATGCGCTCGTCGTCCGCCTTGGCCGCGGACTGGACGACCTCGTCCCAGTCGCCACCGGTGACCGTATATACGGTGCCCTCGGTGGTCTCGCGCGCCGAAGCGGCCGACGCGTCGGAAGCGGATGCTGACTGCGTGCTCACGAGTACGACCTCCGCTGGTCCGGAGCCGGGATCTGGGCGCCCTTGTACTCGACGGCGATGCCGCCGAGGGGGTAGTCCTTGCGCTGCGGGTGGCCCGGCCAGTCGTCCGGCATCATGATCCGCGTCAGGGCCGGGTGACCGTCGAAGACGATGCCGAAGAAGTCGTACGTCTCGCGCTCGTGCCAGTCGTTGGTCGGATAGACCGGGACCAGGGACGGGATGTGCGGATCGCTGTCCGGGGCGCTGACTTCGAGGCGGATCAGCCGGTTGTGGGTGATCGAGCGCAGGTGGTAGACGGCGTGCAGCTCGCGGCCCTTGTCGTGCAGGTAGTGGACCGCGCTGACGCCGGTGCAGAGTTCGAAGCGCAGGGCCGGGTCGTCGCGCAGGGTCTGGGCGACGCGGACCAGGTGCTCGCGTTCGATGTGGAAGGTGAGTTCACCGCGGTCGACGATCGTCTTCTCGATCGCGTTGCCGGGCAGCAGGCCCTGTTCCTCCAGGGCGCCCTCCAGCTCGTCGGCGACCTCGTCGAACCAGCCGCCGTAGGGCCGGCTCGACTCTCCCGGCAGGCGGACCGAGCGGACCAGGCCGCCGTAACCGGAGGTGTCGCCGCCGTTGTTGGCTCCGAACATGCCGCGCTGGACGCGGATCTCCTCGCCCTCGCCGCGCTGGCCGGGGAGGTTGGAGGCGCCCGGATCGTTCTCCGGGGCGGCTCCGTTGGTGCCGTTCGCGTCACTCACCGCAGCAGGCCCTTCATCTCGATGGTGGGCAGTGCCTTGAGCGCCGCCTCCTCCGCCTCGCGGGCCGCCTCCTCGGCGTTCACGCCGAGCTTGGAGGACTGGATCTTCTGGTGGAGCTTGAGGATCGCGTCCATCAGCATCTCGGGCCGTGGCGGGCAGCCCGGGAGGTAGATGTCGACCGGGACGATGTGGTCGACGCCCTGCACGATCGCGTAGTTGTTGAACATGCCGCCCGACGACGCGCAAACGCCCATGGAGATGACCCACTTGGGGTTCGGCATCTGGTCATAGACCTGCCGCAGCACCGGCGCCATCTTCTGGCTGACCCGGCCCGCGACGATCATCAGGTCCGCCTGGCGGGGAGATCCGCGGAAGACCTCCATGCCGAAGCGCGCCAGGTCGTAGCGTCCGGCGCCGGTCGTCATCATCTCGATGGCGCAGCAGGCGAGGCCGAACGTGGCCGGGAAGACGGACGCCTTGCGCACCCAGCCCGCGGCCTGCTCGACGGTGGTCAGCAGGAAACCGCTCGGCAGCTTTTCTTCGAGTCCCATGAGTTAAAGGCCCCTCAGTCCCATTCCAGGCCGCCGCGCCGCCATACGTACGCGTACGCGACGAAGACGGTGAGCACGAAGAGCAGCATCTCCACGAGCCCGAAAACACCCAGGGCGTCGAAGGTGACGGCCCAGGGGTAGAGGAAGACGATCTCGATGTCGAAGACGATGAAGAGCATCGCCGTCAGGTAGTACTTGATGGGGAAGCGCCCGCCGCCGGCCGGCGTGGGGGTCGGCTCGATGCCGCACTCGTACGCTTCGAGCTTGGCCCGGTTGTACCGCTTCGGACCGATCAGCGTGGCCATGACCACGGAGAAGATCGCAAAGCCTGCCCCGAGGGCTCCCAGTACGAGGATGGGCGCATACGCGTTCACCGCTCCTCGCTCCTCTCAGTCGGCACTGACTGCTGGCGATGGCATCGGGTCGCTTCCGCCTCACGCGCCGCTCAAACCCCGTTCGTCCCAACGAAGATCGCGAACATGTGAAGCAGGTCACAAGCCCAACTGCCTCGCATCTTATGCCCGGCGCTCTGTGATCTGCGACACGGGGTATTACACAAGCTTTGTGATCTCCACCACCTGACGGTGGATCATCAAGCCGGACGAGCGGCGATCTTCGCACGTGAAGCGTCCAGCCGATCACCAGAGGTGACATTTCCGCTCGTCATCGCAGGCCGAGGGTGTCGTCTCAGTATCAAGAGGCTTCCCTTGCATGCAAATTGGAGTTGGACGCGACGCCTTGATAATGGAAGCCCGTTCACACATCAGAGGGAGGCGCGCGGCACGGTGTGGACGCGTGCACACGTTCACGAAGTCACCCGCTCGCGGTACCCACGCAGGACGCACGCATTCCGGTAACCGTTCCGTGACCTCCGCCACACTCATGAGAGGCGCATGAGAACGGGGCTTGGCCACCTGTCCCAACAGGTGGTAGGTGGCGGGCAATTCGGGCGTACCGACGAAAGACCGTGATCACGGGCCTGATCGGGCAGGTCCGCAATGTCCGTTACGGCGTCAATAAGGAACGACACACCCGGGGTTGATGGGACGCATTGAACAATTGTGGCGCAGCACACGTTTCTTGAAGGTATGGAGGAGCCCCTGATACCGGTTGGTCTCATGTCCCACACCGCTCACATACGCAGCCATCGGAAACCCCGCCGCAGCGCGACGACGAACATCGCCGTGCGGGCCGGAGTTGCCGGTGGCGTTCTCAGCATGGCGGCGGCGGGTGCAGCCACGGCCAACGCCGCCGAGACGACACAGACCATGCAACTGCCCACCCTGACGGCCGATCTGGCCACCCAGGTCGCGCAGTCCGCCGAGGCCACGCAGCAGGCCGCAGCGAACTACCAGCTGCAGGCCGAGCGTGACACGGCCGCCGCAAACGCCGCGAAGCAGGCGAAGGCGGACCTCGCGGACGCCAAGAAGAAGGCGGAGGCAAAGAAGAAGGCCCAGGAAGCCGCTCGTAAGGACGCTGCGGCGCGCGCCGCGTCGCGCAGCTCGGAGAGGACCACCCTGGCCTCTACGGCGACCACGAGCGCCTCCACGAGCACCAGCTCGTCGACGGCGACCGGTTCGGCCGCGGCCGTCGTGTCCTTCGTGAAGGCCCAGATCGGCAAGTCCTATGTCCTGGGCGCCACCGGCCCCAGTGCCTACGACTGCTCCGGACTCGTCGGAGCCGCCTTCAAGCAGGTCGGCATCAGCCTGCCGCGTGTCTCCCAGGACCAGTCGACCGCCGGTACTCAGGTGTCCCTGAGCAACCTGCAGGCCGGCGACATCCTGTACTGGGGCAGCGCGGGCAGCGCCTACCACGTGGCGGTGTACGTGGGCGACGGCATGTTCGTCGGCGCGCAGAACCCCTCCACCGGCATCGTGGAGCGGCCGCTGTCGTACGACATGCCGACCGGCGCGGTGCGGGTGCTCTGAACCCGCGCACGACGCCGTGAGCATGGGGCCGCTGCCTCGGGGGCAGCGGTCCCCTCGGCGTACCCCGAGGGTGCTCCCGGCCTTCCCTCTACCGGAGTTCGCGGCTCTCCTGAAAGGCTCTCGTCTCAAGGTTCTCAAGTTCGGCTAACCAGACGGCCGGACGCCAAACCCGAGGAGAGCAACTCATGCCACGTGTCTTCGTCCAGGGCCGCCCCGTCGACTCCTATCCCCGGCCCGCGCCTGAGGCCGGACGCGGTTCCGTCCGACGCGTCACCGAGGTCGGTGAAGAGGTCCTGCACCGCCCGAGCCGGGACGTGACCGAGTTCGGGCCCGACCTCGCCGCGCTCATCGACGACATGTTCCTCACCATGTACGTCGCCGACGGAGCCGGCCTCGCGGCCAACCAAGTGGGCGTGGATCTGCGCCTGTTCGTGTACGACTGCCTCGACGACGACGGTGTCCGACATGTCGGACACATCGTCAACCCGGTCCTGGACCCGCTCGACCCGGCCGGGCGCCGGCTGCTCGACGAGGGCGAGGGCTGCCTGTCGGTGCCGGGTGCCATGATGGACGTACCGCGTCCGGACCGGGCCGTGGTGCGCGGGCTCGACAAGGACGGCAAGGCGCTTGTGATCGAGGGCACGGGGTACTTCGCGCGCTGCCTCGCCCACGAGACCGACCACGTCAACGGCCAGGTGTACCTGGACCGGCTCTCCAAGCGGGACCGCAAGGAGGCGCTGCGGCAGGTGGCGGACCGGCGTGACGAGGTGTTCGCCCGCCGGGCCGCCAAGACGAAGGCCCTGACCGCCTGATCACCACCAGGCCCGGAACCCCCGCTACGCCTTCGGCGCCACCTTGCTCAGCCCGTTGATGATGCGGTCCATCGCGTCGCCGCCCGTGGGGTCGGTGAGGTTGGCCAGCATCTTCAGGGTGAACTTCATCAGCAGGGGGTGCGTCAGGCCGCGCTGGGCCGCGATCTTCATGACCTTCGGGTTGCCGATGAGCTTCACGAAGGCGCGGCCCAGCGTGTAGTAGCCGCCGTAGGTGTCCTTGAGGACCTGCGGGTAGCGCCGCAGGGCCAGTTCACGGCTCGCGGGGGTCGGGCGGGCGTGGGCCTGGACGATGACGTCGGCGGCGATCTGGCCGGACTCCATGGCGTAGGCGATGCCCTCGCCGTTGAAGGGGTTCACCAGGCCGCCGGCGTCGCCGACCAACAACAACCCCTTCGTGTAGTGGGGTTGGCGGTTGAAGGCCATCGGGAGGGCGGCGCCGCGGATCGGGCCGGTCATGTTTTCGGGGGTGTACCCCCAGTCCTCGGGCATGGACGCGCACCAGGCCTTCAGCACCTCGCGCCAGTCCAACTCCTTGAAGGAGTCGGAGGTGTTGAGGACACCGAGGCCGACGTTCGAGGTGCCGTCGCCCATGCCGAAGATCCAGCCGTAGCCGGGCAGCAGTCGGTCCTCGGCGCCGCGGCGGTCCCACAGTTCCAGCCAGGATTCGAGGTAGTCGTCCTCGTGTCGGGGCGAGGTGAAGTAGGTCCGGACGGCCACGCCCATAGGGCGGTCCTCGCGGCGGTGCAGGCCCATCGCGAGGGAGAGGCGGGTGGAGTTGCCGTCGGCGGCGACCACCAGGGGCGCGTGGAAGGTGACTTCACGTTTCTCGTCGCCGAGCTTGGCGTTGACGCCGGTGATGTGGCCGGTGCGTTCGTCGACGATCGGGGCGCCGACGTTGCAGCGCTCGTAGAGGCGGGCGCCGGCCTTCTGGGCGTTGCGGGCGAGCTGTTCGTCGAAGTCGTCGCGCTTGCGGACGAGGCCGTAGTCCGGGAAGGAGGCGAGTTCCGGCCAGTCCAGCTGGAGGCGGACCCCGCCGCCGATGATGCGCAGGCCCTTGTTGCGCAGCCAGCCGGCCTCCTCGGAGATGTCGATGCCCATGGCCACGAGCTGTTTGGTGGCGCGCGGGGTGAGTCCGTCGCCGCACACCTTCTCGCGCGGGAACTCGGTCTTCTCCAGCAGGAGTACGTCGAGTCCGGACTTGGCGAGGTGGTAAGCGGTGGCGGAGCCGGCTGGCCCCGCGCCGACGACGATCACATCGGCGGTGTTTTCGGAGAGGGGCTCGGTCACGGCGGGATCTCCCCAAGTTCGAAATCTGCGTGCCGACCGGCACTGGACATGGGCAGTCTATTCAGCGCCACTGATCACCAGGCTGAAGGGCTGCCCCGTGAACCGAGCTCTCCCCGCAGTACGGCTGCGTGTCCCGACCGACGAGGACGCCGTGGCCTGGCACCGGGCCTTCGCCCACCCCGACGTCATGGAGTTCCACGGTGGGAAAGCCGCCGAGCTGTCCGTCTACGAGGAACTCACCGCCCGCCAGCGCCGGCACGACGCGGAGCGCGGTTTCTGCCTGTGGACCATGCTCGACGACGCGGACCGGGTCATCGGCTTCACCGGCGCCCAGCCGTGGCCGCAGGACTGGGGACCGAAGGGCGAGATCGAGATCGGCTGGCGGCTGGGACGGGAGTTCTGGGGCCAGGGATACGCCACGGCGGCAGCGGAGACGACCCTGGAGCGGGTGCGGGCGGCCGGGGTGCCGAGCGTGGTGGCGATGGTCCTGGCCCGCAACACCCGGTCGATCGCGGTGACCCGGCGGCTGGGCATGCACCTCGCCGAGGTCTTCACCACGCCCTCCCGCGAGGAGGAGGGCCACTGCTACCGACTCGAACTGTAACTCAGAGTAACTATCCGCTACAGAACGACACTTGACGCTTCCAATCGGTGCCGGACCGGGGTTACCCTTCCGGTACCGCTGGGGGTGACATCTGTGCGCATAACACCCAAACCACCCGAAGTGCGCGTGCCACGGCTCGTCGGCCTGATGGCCGTGGACGCGCGCGAGACGGCCCAGTCGCGCGGGCTGTTCATCAACTCGCCGGACCGGCCCGACTTCCATCTCGCCGTCGTCGACTACGTCGTACGGCAGTATCCGCAGCCCGATGCCGAGGTGCCGCGGGACTCCATGGTCTACGTGTGGTTCGACTTCGGCCCGGGCGACGGCGGGGGCGGTATGCGTGAGCCGCGCACACCCCGGCCGCCGAGCGGCGGGATGCAGCGCGAGCTGAACGAGCCGCCGGGCGACGCGTTCTTCGCGACGGTGATCAGCTAGACGGTGATCAACCGGCGGAGCCCACGCCGCCCTTGAAACCGCGGTGCAGGGCCACGATCCCGCCGCTCAGGTTGCGATGGGCGACCTTCGACCAGCCGGCCTTGCGCAGTCGCTCGGCCAGTGCGGACTGGTCGGGCCAGGCGCGGATGGACTCGGCGAGATAGACGTACGCGTCCGGGTTCGAGGAGACGGTACGGGCGACCGGCGGCAGCGCGCGCATCAGGTACTCGGTGTAGACCGTGCGGAAGGGCGCCCAGGTCGGGTGCGAGAACTCGCAGATCACCACCCGGCCGCCGGGCTTGGTCACCCGGTACAGCTCGCGCAGCGCGGTGTCCGTGTCCTGCACGTTGCGCAGCCCGAAGGAGATGGTCACGGCGTCGAACGTGTCGTCCTTGAACGGCAGCTTCGTCGCGTCGCCGGCCGTGAGCGGCAGCCAGGGGTGGCGCTTCTTGCCGACCTGGAGCATGCCGAGGGAGAAGTCGCAGGGCACGACGTAGGCGCCGCTGCGGGCGAAGGGGAGGGACGAGGTCGCCGTACCGGCGGCGAGGTCCAGGATCTTCTGCGCGGGGCGGGCGTCGACCGCCTTCGTGACCTCCTTGCGCCATCGGCGGTCCTGGCCGAGCGACAGCACGTCGTTGGTCAGGTCGTACCGTTCCGCCACGTCGTCGAACATCGAGGCGACTTCGTGCGGCTGCTTGTCCAGGGATGCGCGGGTCACGGGCCCATTGTGGCAGTACGGGCCGGGCACACCGAAGGCGCCCGGCCCGTAGCGCACCGACTTCACGACGGCAGGAGTCTGGGTTTCTTCTTCGCCGCCACGTCCTCCACCCAGCCGCAGAGCACGATGAAGACGGCGATGAGGATCCAGCCGATGCCGAACATGAACCACTGGCTGCCCAGCGGCAGCCACTTCTCGAAGGCGGGCACCTTCCAGAACTGGTCGGTGAGCGGCACCGCGAGCACCAGCGCGATCTCGTGCCAGAGATAGATGGTCACGGCCCGCGAGTTGAAGATCGTGACGATCCGGTCGAGCTTCTTGAACCTGGTCAGCCAGGCGAAGTCGATGTTGAAGTAGGCCTTGGCCCACATCAGCAGCATGACGTAGCCGGCCGACCAGTACGTCTGGGCGAGCGGGTTCTCGTCCAGGTCGTACGTCCCGGCCTCGGCCTGGTGCGTGAAGGCGTACCAGCCGCCGAAGACGATCGCGGCGACCGAGAGCGTCACCACCAGGAAGGGCTTCAGCTTCTGGAGCACGCCGTCGCGGTGCGCGAAGCCGAGGATCCAGCAGAAGAGGTACGTCGACAGGTCCCAGAGCGCGTTGCCGAAGCGGTTGTCCGGCCCCGCCCACACGTACTTCAGGACGACGATCGGCACCAGGGTCAGCAGCAGCACCGGGATCGGCGCCTTGCGGAAGATCCACAGCAGGGCCGGCGAGAGCATCACGAACCACAGATACGTCCGCAGGTACCAGAGGATCTCCCAGGCCTGCATGCCCCAGGCGTTGCCCGGCGGATCACCGACGGGCACGATCCAGAAGACGATCTGCCACCCGGGCATCCAGTCGTGGATCATCATCGCGACGAGCACGAAGAAGCCCCAGAACCAGAACGGCGGCAGCAGCCTCCGCATCCGGCTCTTGACCACCTTGAACGCCGGCCGCTCCAGGGACTTCGCCATCAGCGTCCCGGCCAGCCCGAACATGATCCCCATCGAGGGGAACACCATCCCGCACCAGGCCCACCCGAAGGTGTGGTAGGTCACGACCCGGACCAGCGCGACGGCCCGCAGCGTGTCGAAGTACCGGTCCCGGCCCGCCGGTTTGGACGCGGGCTTCTCGACAGGCTCCTCGACGACCTCAGCCGCCACCGGCTCCGGCTCGGCCACCGTCTCCGGTTCCACCGTGGGCAGCGTCGCCGTCTCTCCTACGACGGCCGCCCCCGCGCCCTGCCCGTAGTCCGTCCCCGCGTACTGCTGCGGATACGACTGCTGTTGGGGATACGGCTGCTGTTGTTGGGGGTACGCCTGCTGCTGATACGGGTACGGCGGCTGGGGCTGGCCGTACGGCTGAGGCTGCCCGTACCCGTCGTAGCCGTACGGCTGCTGAGGCTGTTGCGGTTGGCCGTAGCCACCCCCGTATCCCTGCTGCTGTTCCCAGGTCATCAGCTCGCCCCCGCCGGTGTGCCGACCTCGCCGGTGCGCTTGAGTTTCTGCCAGCGCAGCCGGCCGCCGGTCAGGGCGGTGATGCTGGAGTGGATGAGGACGAGGTACATCATCTGGCGGTAGGCGAGCTGCTGGAGCGGCATCATCAGCAGGTAGCGGTACTTCTCCCGGTCCAGCCTGAACGCGTAGGCCGCGCACAGGAGTTGGATGCCGAGCACCGCGAACCACATCGCGAGGGACGCCCAGAAGTCCACGAAGATCATCGAGTAGACGGTGAAGACGTCGATCAGCGGGGCGAAGACCGGCGTGATGATCTGGAAGATGACCACCAGCGGCATGCCGACCCGGCCGAAGCGGCCCGAAGGACCCTTGTCCGTAAGGGACTTGCGGTGCTTCCACAGCGCCTGCATGGTGCCGTAGGACCAGCGGTAGCGCTGCGACCAGAGCTGCTTGAGGGAGGCCGGGGCCTCGGTCCAGGCCTTGGCGTGCTCCTGGTAGACGACCCGCCAGCCCTCGCGGTGCATGGCGATGGTGATGTCCGTGTCCTCGGCGAGCGTGTCCTCGCTCATACCGCCGACCTGGAGGACCGCCTCGCGGCGGAACGCGCCGATCGCGCCCGGGATGGTGGGCATGCAGCGCAGCAGGTCGTACATGCGGCGGTCGAGGTTGAAGCCCATCACGTACTCGATGTGCTGCCAGGCGCCGATGATCGTGTTGCGGTTGCCGACCTTGGCGTTCCCCGCGACCGCGCCGACCTCGGGGTCGGCGAAGGGCTGCACGAGGTGTCGTACGGTGTCGGGTTCGAAGACGGTGTCGCCGTCCATCATCACGACGATGTCGTAACTCGCGCTGCGCACACCGTTGTTGAGGGCGGCCGGCTTGCCCGCGTTCTCCTGGCGGATGACCCGGACGTTCGTCATGCCGAAGGAACGGGCCGCCTCGCGGGCGATCTCGGAGGTGCCGTCCGAGGAGCCGTCGTCGACGACGATGACCTCGATCGGGTGGGTGCTCTTCGCCAGCGACTCGAGGGTGTTGGCGATGCACTCCTTCTCGTTGTACGCCGGGACGATCACCGTCACCGGGCGGGTGACGGTCGGCCCCCAGCTGAACCTGCGTTTATTGCGCTGTCTGTAGTGCCGCCGGGCGAGGATCAGCATCATCCCGAAGCGGCTCATGACCGCGACGCCGACGACGGTGAGGCCCGCCGCGAGTCCCGGCACCACCCACTCCGCGACGGAGACGGCGTAGATGAGCGCCTTGCCCTCGTAAAGGGTCATGCCGGTGGCCTCGCGGTGGGCGCCCTGGAGGACCGAGGTCTGCCGGTTGCCGTTGCGGTTGGAGCCGTTCCCGGTGCCGCCGGCCGTGCCCGCGCCGCCGACGGCCGAGTCGACCGGGGTCTGGCCGTTGCCCGCGCCGGTGCCACCGGGTGCGCCGGACGGCGCGGCGGAAGGTGCCGCGGAGGGCTGGGCGCCGGCCTCGACGTTGCCGGTGCTCGTCCCGGCGGCCGCGCCCGTGCCGGCACCCGCGCCGGTCCCGCTCGCCCGCTCGGCGGCGGTGTTCTTGGCGATGGCGCCGCTCACGGTGGTGAACGTGTAGCCCTTCGCCTTCATCTTCTCGATGTACGTGGGCAGCGCCTTCATGGTCTGCGAGCGCACACCACCGGCGTCGTGGAAGAGCACCGAGGAACCCGAAGTCCCGGACGGCGTAGCCCACTTGATGATCTTCGCGACACCGGGCTGCTTCCAGTCGTCGCTGTCGGTGTCGACGAAGACACTGGTGTAGCCGTCGGCGCCGAGCTTCTTGTAGACGGGGTAGCTGTAGTTGTCGATGGCGTCCGTCTCCGAGGAGTACGGCGCGCGGAACAGCGTGGTGGTGATGCCGGCCGCGCCCGCCAGCGCGAGCTGCGTCTGCTGCATCTCGCGCTTGATTCGGGCGTCGCTCTGGTAGGAGAGGTCGACGTGGGTGAAGGTGTGGATGCCCACCTCTTCGCCCTGCTCGACCATCTGCTTCACGATGTCCGGGTAGCGCGAGACCATCGAGCCCACCAGGAAGAACGTGGCCGGCACGTCGTACTTCTTGAGGATCTTCAGGACCGTGGGCGTGTAGGTGGGGTTCGGACCGTCGTCGAAGGTGAGGACGATGGTCTTCTTCGGAATGGTCTGGGTGACCGGCTTGCCGTCGCGGAAGGTCAGGATCGGGCCGCCGTTGAGGACCTTGTCGGGGACCTTGCCGGCGCTCGCGCCGTCCCGGACGCGTTCGTCGCCGCCGACTTCCGCGCGCAGGTAGCCGTCGAGCAGCATCACGCAGGTGAGGCCGAGCAGAAGCAGCAGGGCGAGAATCACTCGGGGCCGCTGGAGCGCGGAAGCCTTGCCGCGCGCCCGCGCCATCCGGGTGGGGGCGCGTCGGCGCCCGCGCGAGGGAGTCGTCGTAGTCATGGCTGCGCGTGCACTCCCGTCAGTTCGCGGTGGCGGAGGCGGACGGCGCCGCACCCGTGGGGGCGCCGGAGGGGATGCCGGTCGGAGCGCCGGTCGGAACACCGGAGGGCGCTACGCCGCCTCTGCCACCGCCGGGGGCGTTGCCACCGCCGGGAGCCGAACCGGCCTGACCGCCGCCGAAGGGCAGCAGCGAGGAGGGGTTGGCGGAGATGCCCCAGCCCATGAACGCCATGCCGAGTACGAACGCGTACCCCAGGCAGACGGTGCCCATGAGGAGGCCGATCCGGCGCAGCACCTTTGACCGGCGGCCGGAGTTGTCAACGAACACGGGACCTTCAGCGGACCCGTTGCCGGCTTTGCGGCGGCGACCCCGCGAAGAGGCGCGGTTATCGATGGCGGACTCGGATTGCATTCCCCAGACATTAGGCCGCCTTTATGTGACCAAAACTCTGATTCTCTTGTGAGCCCGCCCAGAGAATCGCCGCAACCTGTGCCTTCCCTTAGAGAAACCAGGAAAAGCCTTATGAGCGGCCGGTGTCAGTAGTGTCCCCTATTTTCCGCTTCGCCGCCCGGCTTGACCGTTTCGCGCATCGATACCCGCGGGTTTCCTATGTTTTTTCTGTCTTCGTGGGACACAGCCCCATGTGCTTCATTTAGCCTTCAGAAACCGACTCTGTTTCCATCCTGAGACAGAAATCACCGTCCCGAGAAGGAAAGGGTGCATGCTCATATGAGGAGTTTCCTGAAACCGGCGGCCGGGCTCACCTGCTTGTTTGCCCTCGCTGTCACCGGATGCTCCTCGAGCTCCGACGACTCGTCGGACTCGGCCCCACCAGCAACACAGAAGGCGACTACGACACCCTCCGAAAGCGCCTCTTCGACGCCGTCGGCCTCGTCGTCGTCCACGTCCTTCGCGCCGTACGTCAGCGTCACGACCGCCGCCGACATGGACAGCGCGGGGTCCCCGTCGACGTACAACCTCTCCTTCGCCATCGCCAAGGGGAGCACCTGCACGCCGGAGTGGAACGGTACGACCGCGATCGGCAACTCGGCCGTGAAATCCCGGATTTCGGCGCTGAAGACCTCCGGGGCCACGGTCCGGGTCTCCTTCGGCGGGGCGTCCGGCAAGGAGCTGGCGGAGACCTGCACCAGCGCGACGGCGCTGGCGAAGGCGTACGGCGAGGCGCTGGACGCGGCCGGCTCCACCCAGGCCGACTTCGACATCGAGGGCGACACGCTGACCGACTCCACGTCGGTCGCCCTGCGCTCCAAGGCGATAGCCCTGCTCCAGCAGGAGCGCACCGACCTCAAGGTCTCCTTCACCCTGCCCGTGATGCCGTCCGGCCTCGACTCCGACAGCCTGGCGCTGCTGGAGTCCGCCAACGACAACGCGGTCGAGGTCTCCACGGTCAACATCATGACGATGAACTACGGCGAGTCGTACACCGGCGACATGGGCGACTACGCGATCACGTCCGCCACGGCCACGCACACGCAGTTGAAGAAGGTGTTCGGGTTGTCGGACGCGGGGGCCTGGCAGGGAATGGCGCTCACGTCGATGGTCGGGGTGAACGATGTCTCCGGCGAGACGTTCTCCCTCTCGGACGCGGCGCAGGTGCGGACGTTCGCCGAGTCGAAGAAGGTCGCGTGGGTGTCGATGTGGTCGACGTTCCGGGATCAGCAGTGTGAGAGCGGGTCGTCCGACGATGATGCGGCGACTGATTGCAGTGGGGTGACTCAGTCGGCCGGGGCGTTCGGGGAAGCGTTTGCCGGGTGACGGTAGTTCGCCGACTGACGGCCGTCGTGGGCTGGTCGCGCCCGCGCGGCGGAGCCGCACAGTGTCACAGCCCCGCGCCCCCAGGGAAACTGCCCTTAGCGGCGTCTGTGGACTAGCCGCCCTGCACACACCGTCGCGATGCATGTGCCGGCCTCGTCGAATACGGCCAGGTCGGCACGGCCGAGGTCTGCAAGAACCGTAGGGCGTGGGGCGGCCAGGATCACGACCCCGTTCCGCTGCGCCGCCGCCCGGAGTTCGGGTGAGTCGACGTGTTCCGCCAGGACCGCGGTCGCGCCCGTCTTCAGTACGGCGTGGATCCGCTCCCGTGGGCTCGGGGCGTCCGGGAGGGGGCCCTCGTGGATGCGGGCCGGACCCAGGACGCCTGGCCAACTCCGCACCCGGGCACCGGGAAAGCGGGCCTGGATCTCCGCGAGGGTCCCGACGCCCGCGACCCGGGCGCCCTCGACGGCGACGGCCCCGCCCTCGTCCGCCGTGTGAATCGTCAGCACAGGCAGGTCAGTTGGCCGACAGGAGCTTCAACTCCGGGTGAGCCGTGCCGCCTTCGATCGCCGTGGAAGAGATGTGGGACATCACGCGCTCGTCGACCGGGTCGTTCGCCGGGTCGTCGTGGACGACGATGTGCTCGTACGTCGTGGCCCGCTGGGCCGGGACGCGGCCCGCCTTGCGGATCAGGTCGATGATCTCCATGCGGTTGGAGCGGTGCTTGGCGCCGGCCGAGGAGACGACGTTCTCCTCCAGCATGATCGAGCCGAGGTCGTCCGCGCCGTAGTGCAGGGAGAGTTGGCCGACCTCCTTGCCGGTGGTGAGCCAACTGCCCTGGATGTGGGCGACGTTGTCCATGAAGAGGCGCGCGATGGCGATCATGCGCAGGTACTCGAAGAGCGTGGCCTGCGTGCGGCCCTTCAGGTGGTTGTTCTCGGGCTGGTAGGTGTACGGGATGAAGGCGCGGAAGCCGCCCGTCCGGTCCTGTACGTCACGGATCATCCGCAGGTGCTCGATGCGCTCGGCGTTGGTCTCGCCGGTGCCCATGAGCATGGTCGACGTGGACTCGACGCCCAGGTTGTGCGCCGCCTCCATGATCTCCAGCCAGCGCTCGCCGGACTCCTTGAGCGGGGCGATCGCCTTGCGCGGGCGGGCGGGGAGCAGCTCGGCACCGGCGCCCGCGAAGGAGTCGAGGCCGGCCGCGTGGATCCGGGTGATGGCCTCTTCGACGGAGACCTTCGAGATGCGGGCCATGTGCTCGACCTCGGACGCGCCGAGGGAGTGGATGACCAGCTGGGGGTACGCGCCCTTGATCGCGGCGAAGTGCTTCTCGTAGTACTCGACGCCGAAGTCCGGGTGGTGTCCGCCCTGGAACATGATCTGCGTACCGCCGAGTTCGACGGTCTCCGCGCACCGGCGCAGGATGTCGTCGAGGTCCCGCGTCCAGCCCTTCGCGGTGTCCTTGGGCGCGGCGTAGAACGCGCAGAACTTGCACGCCGTGACGCACACGTTCGTGTAGTTGATGTTCCGCTCGATGATGTACGTCGCGATGTGCTCCGTACCCGCGTACCGGCGCTTGCGTACGGCGTCGGCGGCGGCGCCGAGCGCGTGCAGCGGGGCGTCGCGGTAGAGGTCGAGCGCCTCTTCGGGAGTGATGCGCCCGCCCTCGGCAGCACGGTCGAGGACGGACTGGAGCTCGGCCTTCTCGGTCACCGGGAGGTCCCTTTCGTCAAGGGTCGCGGACGGGCAGCTGGTGCTGACGGACCTTGTCAGCCTACGCCAGCGGATTTCGCGCCCCGACCTCAGGCCGTGTACGCGCCGACCAGCAGCCCGAGGAGGGCACCGGCGAGCAGAAACGGGCCAAAGGGGACGACGGTCCCCCGGCCGTCCCGCCGTCTCCAGGCCGCGAATACCCCGTAGACCGCCCTGATCAGGAACCCCGCGAAGGCGCCCACCATCACCGTCGGCCACCCGTACCAGCCGAGCACGACCCCCGCCCCGACCGCGAGCTTCACCTCACCGAGGCCCAGACCACCACCGCCACGGCCGCCACCGCCGCCGGAATCGATACGGCTCAGCGCGAAGTACCCGGCTCCGAGCGCGAGGCCGCCGCGCAGCGCGGTCGTCCAGTCGCCGGCGTGCTCGGGCACGAAGGCGACGGCACCGAGGAGGACGAGGGCGGCCCCCGCGAGGGGAAGCCCGGCCCGGGGCGCCGCCACCGCGACCGGCGCGAGCAGCAGCCACACCGCGAGTTCGGGCCTGGTCCCGGTGGCGACGGCGAGGGCGACGCACACCAGCACGACGAGGAGAGCGGTTCCGGCACCGCGCCGGCCGACCCGCGCGACCACCGCCCCCGCACCGGCGCCCCACATCCCCGCGAGGGCGATCAGCAGATGGTCGTAGTCCACTGGAGGTCCGCCGGCTACTTGACCTTGGACAGCCGTGCGGTCGGGGAGCCCTCGGCGGCACTGTCCGACGCGTACTTGAGGTCGTCGCCGACGGGGGTGAGGGTGACCGTGTGGGCGGCCTGGTTGCAGACGTCGCGGTTCGACGTCGCGCCCGCGGCCGAGGCGACGAGCCGGGTCTTCGTCACCTGCTTCAGGGTCAGTACGTCGTCGCAGACGCCGCCGAGCTGGTCGGTCTGGCGGAGGATGCCCAGCCGCTGCCCCACGCCCACCTTGGCGATCGTGATCCGGAAGGTCCCGTCGGGGAGCGTGCCGCCCAGCGCGGTGCCCTCGCCCTGCCAGTGGCCGAGGTAGGCGTCGGGGACGGACTGGAGCGAGGTGCCCGCGGTCGCGCTCGGCGTACTGCTCGACGTCGGTTTGGTCGCGGCGCCCGCGGAGGAGTCGTCGCCCTTGTCACCCGGCTGCATCCAGTACAGCCACACCGGCACCAGGGTCACCACCGCCAGCGCCCCGGCGACGGAGAGCGCCACCGCGCAACCCACCCTGCGGCCACGCCCGTTGGGGCCGGGAGCGGCCGTGGCCGCGACGGAGACGGAGAGCTTCCCGGGGTGCCGGTCGGAGGCCGGGGGGACGGTGTCGTACGGAGGCGCGTCACGGGGTTCGGGCACGAACCCGGGTGGCCCCGCGGGTGACTTGGGCATCACCGGCGCCGGTCCGAACGCCCCGGCCCCCGCCCCCACCGACGGACTGCTGAACCCCACCGGCCCCGACGGCACACCCTCGGCGACCCCCGCGGCCTCAAGATTCAGCAGCTGTACGGCACTTCGGCTGACCTGCTCCACCAGCGCCCCCGGCAGCCATCCTCCGGCCACCAGCCGAGCCGCCCCGTCCGGAGCGAGCCACCGCCCCACCTCGGCCGGTGTCGGCCGCGCGGCGGGGTCCTTCGTGAGACAGGAACGCGCCAGCTCCCGCAAGTCCTCGTCCATCTCGCCGAGTTGGGGCTCTTCGTGGACGACCTTGTAGAGGAGCGCGGCAGAGGAGTCACCGGGGAAGGGGGACTCACCCGTGGCCGCGTACGCCAGCACGGCCCCCAACGAGAAGACGTCGGACGCCCCCGTCGCCCCCTTGCCGAGGATCTGCTCGGGGGCCATGTAACCGGGCGAACCGACGGAGACACCGGTGGAGGTGAGGGAGGCGGTGCCGTCCGTCGCGCGGGCGATCCCGAAGTCGATCAGCAGCGGCCCGTCGAGGGTGAGAAGCACGTTGGACGGCTTCACGTCCCGGTGCACGAGTCCCAGCTCATGCACCGCCGTGAGCGCTTCGGCCAGCCCCGCGCCGAGCGCCCGTACGGTGGCCGTGGGCAGCGGCCCGCGGTCCGCGACGGCGGCGGAGAGGGAGGGCCCGGCCGCGTAGGCGGTGGCGACCCACGGCACGGAAGCCTCGGGATCCGCATCCAGCACAGGGGCCGTCCAGGCGCCGCCCACCCGCCGCGCGGCGTCGACCTCGCGGCGGAAGCGGGCGCGGAACTCCTCGTCGAGCGCGAAGTGCGGATGCACGATCTTGACCGCGACCGTACGACCGCCCGCGCTGCGCCCGAGATAGACCCGGCCCATCCCGCCGGAACCGAGCCGGCCGAGCAGCCGGTAGGGTCCCACGACCGTGGGTTCGTCGTCTCCGAGCGGCTGCATGCCGTCCACCCCTCCCCCGTACGACTTCCAGCAGGGTAGTGCGCCACCTTCTGTCTATACGGCTATTACGGCTGGAGCAGTTCCACGTTCACGTCGGCCGGGAACCCGGTGGTCGGGCCGACCCGGCGGGCGAACTCGGCGACCGCGGCCAACTGGGGCGCACCAAAACGGAAGTCCAGCGTCGTGAAGTACCGCTCCAGGACGGTCTCGTCGAAGTCCTCCCAGCGGGCGGCCTGTTCGGCGACCTTGCCGACCTCTTCGAGAGAGAGGTTGCGGGAGTCGAGAAAGGCCTCGTGGACCTTGCGGGTGATGACCGGTTCGCGCTCCAGGTAGTCGCGGCGGGCGGCCCACACGGCGAAGACGAACGGCAGCCCGGTCCACTCCTTCCAGAGCGCGCCGAGGTCGTGCACCTCAAGGCCGAAGCGGGGCCCGTCGAGCAGGTTGGCGCGCAGTGCGGCGTCACCGATGAGTACGGCGGCGTCGGCCTCCTGCATCATCAGGCTCAGGTCGGGCGGGCAGGTGTAGTAGTCGGGCTGGACGCCGTAGCGCTCGGCGAGCAGCAGCTGTGCGAGGCGTACGGAGGTCCGCGAGGTCGAGCCGAGGGCGACCCGGCGGCCGTCCAGCTGGTCCAGCGGGACCTGCGAGACGATCACGCAGGACATCACCGGGCCGTCGCAGCCGACGGCGATGTCGGGGAAGGCGACCAGGTCGTCCGCGTTGCGGAGGAACTCGACGAGCGTGATGGGCCCGATGTCGAGGTCCCCTTGCACCAGCTGCTCGCTGAGCTTCTCCGGGGTGTCCTTGGTGAGCTCGAAGTCGAGAAGCGTGCCTGTTCTCGCGAGCCCCCAGTACAGGGGCAGGCAGTTCAGGAACTGGATGTGGCCGACGCGCGGCCGGGTGCGAGAATTGTCCACAACGTGAGGCTAGACCTCATGCGGTACGCTCCATACTTCGGCCCCACAGTCAAGCCTGCGGCGATCTTCAAACGTCCGGGTGATGTGATCTTGGCCTCTATTGCTTTCGGCTGCCCGAGTGCTAGGCTCGCCGCAAGTTGCAGTTTGGTTTCCCTTGCAGTACAGAGCCTGCGGAGCATGTAACCGCAGGCTCTTGTCGTTTTCAGACGTATGCAGTAGTGCGGGACTTGTTTTCACACTTGCAGGGTTCTGGAGCAGGGCAACCCTTTGGGCCCAAGGAGGGCTTATGGCTACCGGAACCGTGAAGTGGTTCAACGCCGAAAAGGGCTTTGGCTTCATCGCCCAAGAAGGCGGAGGCCCCGACGTCTTCGTTCACTACTCCGCGATCAACGCGAGCGGCTTCCGCTCGCTGGAGGAGAACCAAGCGGTCTCCTTCGACGTGACCCAGGGCCCGAAGGGCCCGCAGGCGGAGAACGTCACCCCCGTCTGAGTCACCTGATCGCAGTCCTTCGGTCTCGGAGCCTGGTGCTTTGATCCGGAACAGATAGCAATGCCCAAGGAGCCCCGCACCGCAAGGTGCCGGGGCTCCTGCCTTTGCCTCCGGCGGTTGGGCGGGGTTGTTGTCGCCGGGTGGGTGGGGTTTTCGCTGGGTGGGTGAGGTTGGGCGGGTGGGGTTGTCGCCGGGTGGGTGAGGTTGGGCCGGCTGGTTGTCGCTGGGTGGGTGGCGTTGGCTGGGTGGGCTCGTTGCCGCTGGGCGGGTGGCGTCGGCCGGGCGAGGTTCGTTGTCGCTGGGTGGGTGGCGCTGACTGGGCGGAGATCGTTGGCTGGCCGGTCTCCGCTGGTGGGTGGGCGGGCTTGCCGTCGCCGGGTAGGTGGGGTTGGGCCAGCTGGTTGTCGCTGGGCGGGGCTCGTTGGTCGGCCGATCGCCGGTGGCGGGTGGTGGGTGGTGGGTGGTGGGTGGTGGGTGGTGGAAAGCCTGGCCACTTGCCGCCGGGAGGGTGCGGAGATCCCGGCGGGGTGCCGTCCGGCGGGCGGCGGAAGCCCAGACGGTTGTCGCCGGGGGTGGCGGAAAGGGCGGTCGGTTGTCAGTGGGGGTCGTTAGGGTTTCCGGCCATGACATCGACGCCGTTCACCTCCGCCGAGGCCGACTTCGTGACCAGTACCCGGATCTTCTACGACGCCATCGCCGAGGACTACGCCGACCACTTCGCCGGGGAGCGCAGCGCCAAGCCTCGGGACTGGACGGTGATGGCGGGCTTCGCCGAGTTGGTGAGCAGGGGTGAGGGCGGGAGCGGGCAGGTGGCCGACCTCGGGTGTGGGCCGGGGCGGTCCACCGCGTTCCTCGCCTCGCAGGGCCTGGACGTCTTCGGCCTCGACCTGTCCGAGTCGATGCTCGCGATCGCGCGCCGCGAGAACCCGGGGCTGCGCTTCCGGCAGGGCTCGATGCTGGACCTGGACATCCCGGCCGGCACGCTCGCGGGGGCCGTCTCCTGGTACTCGTCCATCCACACGCCTGTGGACCAACTCCCGTTCGTCTTCGCGGAGTTCCACCGGATCCTCGCACCGGGCGGGTATCTGCTGCTCGCCTTCCAGGCTGGCGACCAGCCCCTCACCCTCGACCAGCCCTTCGGTCACCCCGTTCGCCTGGACTTCGAACGGCGGCGACCGGAGCTGGTGGCCGAGCTGCTGGAGGCGGCGGGGTTCACGCTGCGGGCACGGACCGTGCGGGAAGCGGAGGAGGGACTCGGGGAGTCGTCAGCGCAGGCGTTTCTTGTCGCCCGGAAGCCGGTGTAGCTCGGCTGAGGCTTCCAGGAATCGGCGGGCGCCGACCTCGCTGGGGTATTCGCGAACAGTGAAGGCGGCCGCCAGCGTGCCGACGCTCCACGCGAAGAGCGCCGGCACGACGGGGATCACGAGCAGCGCGGGGATGAGGGCGGCGCGGCCCAGGTTCTGGCCGCGCCGGGTGTCGTAGCGCTTGTTTGTCCAGGCTTGGGCTGGGGTGGGCGGGTTCAGCAGCTTCTTGCGGATGGCCCGGCGCTGTTGCACCCAGCCCCAGACCGCAAATCCGCACGCTGCGGCCACCTGCGTCCAGTCCCACACCGGGCGCAGGACCGCGGGCAGGTGGACGCGGAACGACTGGTAGGACTCGACGACGACGCCGCACATCATGGCCATCAGCACGAGCCAGAGCAGTGCACCGGAAGAGCGCCGCAGCCAGTAGAGCGCGCCGCGCTTGTACCAGGTCCTGCCGAGCCCGGGCAGTTTCGGGATGTCGGAGCGGATCATGTTCCGGACGGATGCTCCTGCAGCCAGCGGCGGGCGCCCACTTCGCTGGGGTATTCGCGGACCGCGAACGCGGCGATCACCCAGCCGACGCAGCCCGCCACGAGGGCCGGGGCGACCGGTGCCGCGACCAGCCAGAGGGCCCGGCCCGCGACGGCCAGTCCGGTGGAGCGCCGGGTCTCGTCCCGCTTGGCCTGGCGGGCCTGGCCGGGCGTTGGCGGGTCCAGCAGCTTCTTGTGAAGGTCCCGCCGCTGCACCCGCCACCCCCAGGCAAAGGCCACGAAGGACAGGACCGCCTGCGCCCAATCCCACACCGTGCGCACGGTCGACGGCAGGCTCGTGCGAAAACTCCCGTAGAGGACGAGCGCGATGTAGCAGAAGAAGGCCATCACGACGAACCAGAGGAGGGCTCCGGAAGCCCGGCGCAGCCAGTAGCGTGTGCCGCGCTCGTACCAGGTGGTGCCCAGCCCGGGCAGGGCGGGAATCCGGGCCGGGGTGCCAGCCCCAAGGGTCTTAGAAGATGCTTTTGATGCCATGCCAGACGTCATCCTTCAGTCGTACGAAGTCATGCCCGGTCTCCGTCATGACATGGCCCGTGCCGTGCAGCACTCCGCCGACCACGCCGTGGTCGTGGATGTCCTCGCTCCAGTGCTCGTGGAACGCGTGGTCGATGACCCCGGTCGCCCCGACGACGATCGCACCGCCCACTCCGGCCACGACGATCGCGGGCGCTTCGATGGGCGCTGCGGCCACCAGGCCCGCCGTGATGGCCGTACCGGCGACCAGCCCGGCCACGTTCGCACCCCCGTCCACCGCCACCGAATGCTGCCAGGACCACCCCTTGTCATGGTCCTCGGAAGCCTCCAGCAACCCACAGGCGCCGGCCGCGGCGACGTCCAGGACGGGGACCTCCTTGAGGAAGTCCGGCAGCTTGTCCAGGCTTTCGCCCGCGCGCAACGCGTCCGCGGCGTCGGCCAGTTTGACGTTCAGGGCACGGTCGTAGGGCAACTTGGTGCTGCCGTAGTCGGCGCGGGCCATGTCCTCTTCCAGCGACTGGACCCTGGCGACGGCGTCGGCGTAGGCGCCCTTGGCGGGAAGGTCCTTGGGGAGCGAGCGGCCGGCCTTCTGGAACGCCTTGCGTTCGGAGCGGAGTTCCTTCTTGGCCGCCTGCGCCTCGGACTTGGCGTCGTCGATCTTCGTGCGCGCCTTGGCACCGTCGACCCGTGCGTCCTCGGCGTCGAAGGCGTACAGACCGCGCAGATAGTCGACGACGGTGATCTTGTCGCCGGCGGTCACCTCCGCCTTGCCGGTCACCTCCGCGTACAGCGCCTGCAACTGGTCCGCCGCCGCCAGCCGCGCCTTCTGCGCCGTGTGCAGGACTTCCTTGCGCACGGTGTCGTACTCGCCCATCGCGGAGAGCGTCTTCTGCTCGTCCGCACTGGGCGGAGTCGAGGTGACCGTCGGCAGCGGGACACCCTTGTCCGCCATCGCGACGCCCTTCTTCGCCGCCACGTGCTCGGCGTTCTGCAGGGCCGTCTCACACGTGGAGAGCGCGTCGGCGAGGGTGTCCAGGATGTCGCCCGCCTCGTGGACGAGGGCCGCGAAGGCACCGGCGGTCACGGCGTCCTCGGTGTACGTGGCCCGGAAGGACTCCGCCGACTCGCCCTTCCAGCCCGCGTCGTCGACCAGGGCGTCCACGGCACGCGTGAGAGGACTGATGACGTCGTCGAGCTTGTCCTTGGCGTTCTTGTACGTCATGGCCATCGTGCGGAGCCCGCCGATGTCGCCGCCCACCCAGCTGTCGGTCATCGGTCCCTCATCCCGCCATCAGGTCTTCGAACACGCCGTGGACGTCGATGTCGTGCCGGTGGAAGGAGTCGCGGGCGTACGCGACCTTGTCGCCCCGGTCGTCCAGCCGGTCGGCGAAGCCGATGTGGAGGGCGACGATGAGATCGGCGACCTCCTTGATGGCGTGGTCGAGGGCGGAGTCCCCACCGCTCACCACGGGCGGGGCCACCTGGTCGTGCAGCTTCCGGTAGTCCGTGGCCTGGTCGTGGAACGTCGTGGCCATCGAGGTCAGGTCACTCATGACCGCTTTGAAGTCGGCCGACATCAGCGCACCTCCCGCGCGTAGGCGGCCAGATCGGCCAACTGCCAGTTCGGTGGTCCGGGAGCCACCCGCGGGTCGAGCAGCACGGTGACTCCCTGCTCGCCGACCCCTTCGGCCAGCGGCCCGAGGGAGGTGGCGACCCACGGCTGGGCCTCACCGAGCGCGGTGACCAGCCTCTCCAGGGTCGTGAAGGCGAAGGCCACGGTCCCGGTCACGTCGGTGGGGTGCGCGAAGAGTTCGTACGCGATGAACGGCACGCGGACCGGACGGCCGTCGTCGTACGTCGTGTCGACGTACCGAGGATGCGCGGGCACGAACACCGGCGTCTCGTACGGCGGCACACCCGGCTTGGGCCCGGGGCGACCGGCCGCCGACGGCCGGACCGACGCCTCCGCCTCCGCCTCCACCAGGTCGAGCAGCCTGGAGCGCCGCGGTTCCGGCACCCCCGGTGGCCCCGCCGCGGGCCCCTGTGTGTAGTCAAGAAGGCGTGAACGGTTCGGCTCCCCCACCGCCGGCTCCTCTTCCCCGTGAGTCAGTCGTGGTCACTGTGGACGTTTGCGCGTCCTCACAGTAGCCACGTCACGAGCGCCCAAATCCGGCTATGTCCCGCCTCCGAACCCGTTGCATGCGCAATGCATACGGCCGCTTGGTCCCGGCCTGGTCATCCCTTGACCCCACGATGACCAGGCCGCGACAGCCAAGACGGCGGCTCTACGACCGCTGCCTACAGCACCCCCGCCAGATCCAGCGCCGCCACGTACCCGAACGTCATCGCCGGACCGATCGTCGAGCCCGCGCCCGCGTAGCTGTGCCCCATCACCGCCGCGCTCGCGTTCCCGGCCGCGTACAGACCGGGGATCACCGAACCGTCCGCCCGCAGCACCCGCGCCCGTGCGTCCGTCCGCATGCCGCCCTTGGTGCCGAGGTCGCCGGGGACGATGCGGAAGGCGTAGTACGGGGGCAGCCAGAGCGGGGCGAGGCAGGAGTTGGGGAGGACCGACGGGTCCGTGTAGTAGTGGTCGTAGGCGCTGTCGCCGCGCCCGAAGTCGGTGTCCTTGCCGCTCGCCGCAAGGGAGTTGAAGCGGCTGACCGTGGAGCGCAGGGCCGCCGGCGGGACGCCGATCGACGTGGCCAGGGCGTCCAGGGTCCACGCCTTGTACGCCGCGCCCGAGCTGTACCAGTCGTCCGGGAACGTGAACGTCGGCAGGACGTCCTTGAACAGGTACCGGTTGCGGTAGTTCTGGTCGACGATCAGCCAGGCCGGGATGTCGGGGGCGGCGGCGTCACGGTCGTACATGATGTGGACGACGTCGCTGTACGGCGCGGCCTCGTTGACGAAACGGGAACCGGCACGGTTGACCAACAGGCCCCCGGGGAGGGTGCGTTCGGCGAGGCAGAAGTACGGGTCGCCGGGGATCGGGATGGTGGGTCCCCACCAGGCGTCGTCCATCAACGCCAGTGCCGCGCCCGCCCGTTGGCCCGCCTGGATGCCGTCCCCGGTGTTCTCCTTCGCGCCGACGGTCCAGTCCGTGCCGATGGGCTGGCGCTGGTACTGGGCGCGCATCGCCGCGTTGTGCTCGAAGCCGCCGGAGCCGACCACGACCCCGCGCCGGGCGCGCACCAGCCCGGCGGCACCGGCACGGGTGACGACCGCTCCGGTGACGGCGCCGCCCTCCACGTACAGGTCGGTGAGCGGGGTGTTGAGCCACACCGGCACCTGCGCGGACTGGAGTCCGGCCCGTAGGCCGGCGGCGAGGGACTGGCCCATGGTGAGCGGCTTCTGGCCGAGCAGCGCCGCCTTCGTCCCCCGGGCCAGGCACTCGGTGGCGACGGCCGCGCCCTTGATGCTCACCGCGGCCAGGTCGAGCCACTTGTAGTCGGCGCTGAAGACGACCATGCCCGAAGGGACGGCCAGATAGGGCGGGTTGAGGTGGGCGAGTTCGGTGCCGAGGATGTTGCCGTCGAGCTGATCGGGTTCTATGGAACGGCCGTTGGGCAGCCCGCCCGGCAACTCCGGGTAGTAGTCGCTGTATCCCTCCATCCAGCGGAAGCGCAGCGGGCTGTTCGCCATCACGAAGGAGATCATGGCGGGACCGTGGGAGAGGAACGACTGGCGGCGGTCCGCCGGGACGTCGGTGCCGACGACCGCGGAGAGGTAAGTGGCGGCTTTGGCAGGGGTGTCGGGGACTCCGGCCGCCAGGATCACCGGGTTGTTGGGGATCCAGATCCCCGCCCCCGAGCGGGCCGCCGAACCTCCGAACGTCGGCGCCTTCTCCACCACCACACAGCTCAGGCCCTGCTTGGCGGCGGTCAGCGCGGCCGTCATCCCGGCCGCTCCCGCACCGATCACCACGACGTCGTAGGTGCCGAGGAGGGGAAGGTCGGCGGCTTGGGCCGTGTGCTGCACTCCGGCTACGACACCGAGTGCGGCGACCGCACCACCGGCCAACACGCGTCTTCTACCGGGGAGTTGTGCGTGTGTGTCCGCGCTCGTGGTCATGGCCGCTCCAGCCCGACGGGGAATGAGCTCGGAATGTCGCGCGGGGGTCTTGGGAAGTCAATGACCAGGTACGCACCAAATCCCCCTGAACGTCGGTCAGTTCGCGTACAGCTCCTCGATCTCCCGGGCGAACTCCTGCATGACGAACTCCCGCCGCAGCTTCATCGACGGGGTGAGGTGGCCGGCCGCCTCCGTGAAGTCCACCGGGAGAACGCTGAAGCGGCGGATGGACTCGGGGCGGGACACCAGCTTGTTGGCGTCGTCGACCGCGCGTTGCAGGACCTCTCTCAACTCCTCGTCGTTGATGAGGAGTTCGGCGGGGACGGGGTGCTTGCCGTTCATCTGGCGCCAGTGGGTGATGCCTTCGAGGTCGAGGGTGATGAGGGCGGCGACGTAGGGGCGACGGTCGCCGACGACGATGCACTGGGCGATCAGCGGGTGGGAGCGGAGCCAGTTCTCCAGCGGGGCCGGGGCCACGTTCTTGCCGCCCGCGGTGATCAGGATCTCCTTCTTGCGGCCGGTGATGGTGAGGTAGCCCTCGTCGTCGAGTTGGCCGATGTCGCCGGTCGCGAACCAGCCGTCCTGGGACGCGGGGATCACCCCGTCGCCGTGCGGGTCCCAGTAGCCCCGGAAGACCTGGCCGCCGGAGAGCAGGATCTCGCCGTCCGACGCGATGCGGACCTTGGTGCCCGGCATGGGCCAACCGACCGTCCCCAGGCGGGGTTTGAGCGGCGGGGTGCAGGTCGCCGCCGCCGTCGTCTCGGTCAGGCCGTAGCCCTCGAAGATCTCGATGCCCGCGCCGGCGTAGAACGCGGCGAGGCGGCGGCCCAGCGGGGAGCCGCCGCAGATGACGTAACGGAGCTTGCCGCCAAGGGCGTTGCGGATCTTCCGGTAGACGAGCGGGTCGTAGAAGGCGCGGGCGGTCTTCAACGGGCGGCTCGGACCTGACCCCTTGCCGGACTGACTGGCCTCCAGCGCCTCGCCGTAGCGGCGGGCGACGTTCGTGGCGCGGTCGAAGACCTTGCCGCGGCCGCCCTTCTCCGCCTTCGCCCGCGCGTTGTTGAAGACCTTCTCCAGCATGTACGGGATGGCCAGCAGGAAGGTCGGCTGGAAACTCGCCAAGTCGGCCAGCAGGTCCTCGGACTTGAGGCTCGCGGCGTGGCCGAGACGGACCCGGGCGCGGATGCAGGCGACGGCGACCATGCGGCCGAAGACGTGGGAGTAAGGGAGGAAGAGGAGCGTGGAGGGCTCTTCGTCGGCCTTGTTCTTGAAGACGCCGTAGAGGAGTTCGATCGCGTTGTCGACCTCCGCCAGGAAGTTGCCGTGGGTGATCGCGCAGCCCTTGGGGCGGCCCGTGGTGCCCGAGGTGTAGATGACGGTGGCGAGCGTGTCGGGCAGCAACACCCCACGCCGTACCGAGACTTCCTGGTCCGGGACGGTCCGGCCGAGCTCGGCCAGCCGGTCCAGGTGACCCTTCTCGAAGACCCACATGTGGCGCAGGTCGGGCAGCCGGGGCGTCTCCGGACCCAGCGCCGCCGCCTGGGCGACCGTCTCGGCGGCCATCGCGACCGCGCCCGAGTCCTGGAGGATCCAGCGGATCTGGAAGAGGGAGGAGGTCGGGTACACCGGGACGGTGACCAGCCCGGCCGCCCACGCGGCGAAGTCGAGGAGCGTCCACTCGTACGTCGTCCGGGCCATGACCGCGATCCGGTCGCCCGGCGCGAGCCCCTCCGCGATCATCCCCTTGGCGACGGCCCGCACCTGCTCGGCGAACTCCGCCGCCGTGACGTCCTGCCAGTTCCCGTCCTCGTCCTGCCTGCTGAGGACCACGTGCTCCGGCGCCGCCGCCGCGTTCTCGAACGGCAGGTCGGCGAGCGAGCCGTGGGTCGCCGGCGGCACCAGCGGCGGTACGGACACCTCCCGCACCACGCCGTCCAGCCGCCGGATCTCGGGCTCGACGAGTACGGGCGCGCCGTCGTAGTCGTAGCCGGACGGGTAAGCGACGGACATGGCAGCTCCTGTGGCGTGCAGCTTGTACCGCTCTGCTGCATTAGGTACGCATGGTGCGTACCGAGGCGTTCATCCTGGCCCGCAGGCAGGGTGTTACCTCGGGTCAGGTCGCAGATCGTACGGTGCCGGCGTGGGGACTTGGTGCGGGTTCGGGGGTGGTACGGAGCCGGGCCTGTGCAACCTCGGCGGGTTCGGCAGGCTTTGTCAGCCATGCGTCAGCCCTGCGCCGCCTCTGCGTCGTCCATGCACGCGCCATGGACCGCCCGGCTCGCCCCACTTGACCTTACCTGCGGTAACCTTACTGCGAAGTAAGCCGAAAAGAACCGCCCAGGACGCCACCCGGGAGTGGGACATGGCCAACCCCTATCCGCCCCTCAGCGACACCCCCGCGCTCACCCCGCTCCTCCTCCGCGGCGCCCTCCTCTCCCCCTTCAAGCGGCCCCGCCCCGACGCCGACTTCCCCCGCACCCGCCTCGTCCTGCCCGGCGTCCGCGTCGACCTGGCCAAACTGGCCGCCTACGAACGCGTCTGCGGCTTCGCCACCGGCGACGACGCCCTCCCGATCACCTATCCTCACGTCCTCGGCTTCCCGCTCGCCATGCGCCTGATGAGCTGTCGAGCCTTCCCGCTCCCTCTCCTCGGCCTGGTCCACACGTCGGTGGAGATCACCCGGCACACGGCGGTCCCGGCCGCCGGGGACTACGAACTCACGGTCTACGTCGACGAGTTGGCCCCGCATCGGCGCGGCACGGAGGCGACGGTCATGACCGAGATGCGGGCGAGGGGCGGCAGTCAGGGCGGGGGTGAGGGCAAGGTCGTGTGGGAGTCGCGGAGTACGTACCTCGCCCGGCACCGCACCCCCGCGCGGACGCCCGAATCGCGGGAAGCGGCCGAAGTGGGTGAAGTGCGGGAAGCGGCCGAAGTGCGGGAAGAACAGAAGCCGTTGCCCACCATCGCCGAGTGGCGCCTCGCCGAGGACGTCGGCCGCCGCTACGGCGCCGCGTCCGGTGACCGCAACCCCATCCACCTCTCCCCGCTCACCGCCCGCCTCTTCGGCTTCCCCCGCGCCATCGCCCACGGCATGTGGACGGCCGCCCGGTGCCTCGCGGCGCACGGGACGCCCGAATCGGCTTGCGTACGGGCGGAGTTCAGGGCGCCGGTGCTGTTGCCGGGGGTGGTGGAGTACGCGGCGGAAGGTGGCCGTTTCCAGCTGCGGAACGGGGAGCGGACACACGTGGACGGATCCGTCCGACCGCTCCCTTTATGAGCTTGTGGGCTGGCGAGCTTGTGGGCTGGCGAGCGCTACGGCGCCCAGGGCCGCCCCTCCATCAGCTGGCCCAGCCCCGCCCACGCGAAGTTCATCAGCGTCGCCGCCGCCTGCTTGGCGGTGACGCCCGGGGTCACGTTCGACCAGGCCGCCAGGGACTCGGCGGCACCGACCAACGCCTCGGCCAGACCGGCGACCTCACGGTCGGCGAGGTCGGGGTCGCGGTGCGCCTCACGGGCGGCGACCGCGATCAACTCGGTGACGAACGCGACGAGTTCGGCGCGCATCGCCGCCACCTCGGCCGCGAAGGGCTCGCCGTGGGTGCGGGCCTGGAGGTGCAACACGGCCCAGCCGTCCGGGTGTTGTGCGGTGTGCGTGAAGAACGCCCGCAGCCCGTCCCAGAGTTGACGGTCGGCCGCCGACCCGGTGTCCACGCCGGCCCGTACCGCCTCGGTGAGCGCCTGGCCCTCGCGCCGGATGCACGCGGTGAACAGGTCTTCCTTCGAGTTCAGGTAGAGATACACCAACGGCTTCGACACGCCCGCGAGTTCGGCTATCTCGTCCATCGACGCGGCCATGTAACCGCGCTGCCCGAAGGTCTGCACGGCGGCGTCGAGCATCTGCTGCTCACGGACCGCCCGCGGCATCCGTTTGGTCTTCACAGCACCCATGGGGCCAAGCCTAGTTGGGTCCGGATGCTAGGAAGTCTGGCCCTGCGGACCCGCGGCGTCGACCGCCTCGTCCTCCTGGTTGCGGTTGGCGTCCAGGTTGGCCTTCATCCGGTCGACCCGGTCGACGATCTGCACCGAGGCCCGGTCCCGCACCCCGCGCAGCACCACGAAGCTGATCGGCGCCGAGATCACCAGCGCGAGCAGCACGATCCACATGCCGTTGGACTCGCCGAACCCGCGCGGGAAGACGCCGAGGTAGACGAGGCCCCAGACGACTCCGAGGCAGCCCGCGAAGACTCCGAGGCGCCACAGTGTGTAGCGGAACATCTCAATCCACTCTTCCGATTCCAGACAGAGGCACCAATCAGTGAAGCACGGTGCCGCACGGATCTTGCAGGGGGGTCACAGCAGGGGCAGCAGCATGAAGATGTCGTCCCGGTCGTCCCCCGGCGCGACGCGGATCGCGCCGGGCACCCGGCCGACCTCCTTGTAGCCGCAGGAGCCGTAGAACCGCTCCAGGCCGTGGCCGCCGCGGCAGGTGAGGCGGATCGCCTCGATGCCGTCGAGGCCGCGGGCGGCCCGCTCGGCGGCGGCGAGGAGGTCGCGGCCGTAGCCCTTGCCCTGGTGGCGGGGGTGGACCATCACCGTGTAGAGCCACAGCCAGTGCAGCATCAGGCGGTGCGTGTTGAACGCGAGGAACACGGTCGCGGCGACCGTGCCCGTCTCGTCCCGGCCGACCAGCAGCCGGGTGCGGCCCTCCGCCATGGCGACGAAGTGCCGGACCAGTTCGGGCCGTATCTCGTCCACCGTCACCGGTGCGACGAAGCCCACGGAGCCGCCCGCGTTGGAGACGTCCGCCCAGAGGGTGAGGACCTCCTCGCGCAGGGCAGGGGTTATCGCGGGGTCCAGTTCGAAAGTGAGCGCCATCGTTCCGTTCAGACTCGCATCGGCTGCGGCGACTCGCGCCGCGCCGGGTCCGGGCCGTCGTACTCGCGGATGATCTCGTATCGCGTGTTCCGCTCGACCGGCTGGAAACCGGCGTCGCGGATCAGGTCGAGGAGGTCGTCGCGGGTGAGCTTGTTCGGGGTGCCGTAGTTGTCGGCGTCGTGCGTGATCTTGTACTCGACGACCGAGCCGTCCATGTCGTCCGCGCCGTGCTGGAGAGCGAGTTGGGCGGTCTGGACGCCGTGCATGACCCAGAAGACCTTGACGTGCGGGACGTTGTCGAAGAGCAGCCGGGAGACCGCGAAGGTCTTGAGGGCCTCCGCGCCGGTGGCCATCTGCGTCCGCGCCTGGAGGCGGTTCCGCACCTTCCCGTCCTTCATGTCCACGAAGTCGTGCTGGTAGCGCAGCGGGATGAAGACCTGGAACCCGCCGGTCTCGTCCTGGAGTTCACGCAGCCGCAGCACGTGGTCCACGCGGTGGCGGGGCTCCTCGATGTGGCCGTAGAGCATGGTGCACGGGGTCTTGAGACCCTTCTCGTGCGCCAGCCGGTGGATCCGCGACCAGTCCTCCCAGTGCGTGCGGTGGTCCACGATGTGCTGGCGGACCTCCCAGTCGAAGATCTCCGCGCCACCGCCGGTGAGGGATTCGAGCCCGGCGTCGATGAGTTCGTCGAGGATCTCGCTCGCGCTCAGCCCGGAGATGGTCTCGAAGTGGTGGATCTCGGTGGCCGTGAAGGCCTTGAGGGAGACCTCCGGGAGTGCCTTCTTCAGCTCGCTCAGGGAGCGCGGGTAGTAGCGCCAGGGGAGGTTCGGGTGCAGCCCGTTCACGATGTGCAGCTCGGTGAGGTTCTCGCCCTGCATCGCCTTGGCGAGCCGGACGGCCTCCTCGATGCGCATCGTGTACGCGTCCTTCTCGCCCGGCTTGCGCTGGAACGAGCAGTAGGCACAGGACGCGGTGCACACGTTGGTCATGTTCAGGTGGCGGTTGACGTTGAAGTGGACGACATCGCCGTTCTTCCGCGTCCGCACCTCGTGCGCGAGTCCGCCCAGCCAGGCCAGGTCGTCCGACTCGTACAGCGCGATGCCGTCCTCACGGGACAGCCGCTCACCGGAGCGGACCTTCTGCTCCAGCTCGCGCTTGAGCCCGACATCCATGCCCATACCTCTTCCTAAGACAGCTTGCTAAACGGTACGCCTACGCCTCTACGCCTCTTCGGGCAGCTCACCGACCCGGTTCTCCCACTTCGTGGAGAGCACGATCGTCGTACGGGTACGGGAGACGCCCTTGGTCCCGCTGAGCCGCCGGATGGTCTTCTCCAGGCCGTCCACGTCCGGTGCCCGCACCTTCAGCATGAACGAGTCCTCGCCCGCGATGAACCAGCAGTCCTCGATCTCACTGAGGTCCTTCATGCGGCGCGCCACGTCCTCGTGGTCGGCGGCGTCGGAGAGCGAGATGCCGATCAGGGCGATGACGCCGAGGCCGAGGGAGGCCGAGTCGACGGTGGCGCGGTAACCGGTGATGACACCGGCCGCCTCCAGCCGGTTGATGCGGTCGGTGACACTGGGTCCCGACAGGCCGACGAGGCGCCCCAGCTCCGCGTAGGAGGCCCGGCCGTTCTCTCTCAGGGCCTGGATGAGCTGCCTGTCCACCGCGTCCATGCGATCGGTTGCCTTCCGGTGATGACGATGAAGATGAAGATGAATCAGTGGGTGCCGTAGGTCAGTTGGCGGTGCGGAAGCCGGCGCCGAGGTCGCCCTTCCACCGCCGGTACAGATCGTGCTCGACGCCCGCCGAGTCCAGGACCCGCCCGGCGACGAAGTCCACCAGGTCCTGGATGTGGGTGGCTCCCGCGTAGAACCCGGGCGAGGCGGGCACCACGGCCGCCCCCAGGTCGTCCAGGGTGACGAGGTGCCGCAGCGTCTGCCCGTTCAACGGCGTCTCGCGTACGGCGACCACCAGCTTGCGACGCTCCTTGAGGGTCACGCTCGCCGCCCGCTGCAACAGGTCCTTGCTCAGCCCGAGGGCGACCCCGGCGACACACGCGGTCGACGCGGGCACGACGATCATCCCCTTCGCGGGGTACGACCCCGAGGACGGGCCCGCCGCGAGATCGCCCGCGCTCCAGTGCCGTACGGCGGCGGTGTCGATGGCGGGCTGGAAGGTGCCGGGCTTGCCGTCGGCGCCGATGGCCAGCCATTCCCGCAGGTCGTCCTGCCAGTGCGCGTCCCGGAAGGAGATCCCCGTCTCGTCGAGGAGCGTCAGCCGGGAGGCGCGGGACACCACGAGGTCGACGCTCTCACCGGCGTCGAGGAGCGCGCGCAGCACGGCAGCCGCGTATGGGGTGCCGGAAGCGCCGGACACCCCTACGATCCAAGGCGTACGCGGCGTCTCTCCTGGCTTGACTGGGTTCACGACACCGAGCCTAGCTGGCGTCGCGGGGTGGGAACCGGTCAAGGGTGCCGGGGCGTTCTTCTGTGGGGACGAGTGGACCGTGGGGGGTGCCATGTCCGGTACGGAGTCGGAGTGGTCGCAGGGCGACCGTGCGAAGGCCGCGGCCAAGCTGATGGTGGGCTGGGTCGCGCTGTTGTGGCTGCTCGAAGTGGTGGACGTACTGACCGGCCACGCTCTCGACGGCTTCGGGATCATCCCGCGCGAGCCGTCCGAGCTGATCGACGTCGTCCCGGCCGCGTTCATCCACTTCGGCTTCGCCCACGTGGCCGCGAACACCGTGCCGCTGCTGGTGTTCGGCTTCCTCGCCGCGCTGGGCGGCATCCGCCGGTTCGCCGCGGTGTGCGCGGCGATCATCGTCGCGGACGGTCTCGGCGTGTGGCTGATAGCCCCGGCCCACACGAACACGGCGGGCGCTTCGGGCCTGATCTTCGGCCTCTTCGGCTTCCTGCTGGTCGGCGGTTTCGTCGAGCGCCGCCCGCTGGGCATCGTCGTGGGCCTGCTGATCGGCGCGGTCTGGGGCACGTCGATCCTGCTCGGACTGGCGCCCACACAGTCGGGGGTCAGCTGGCAGGGACACTTGATCGGGCTGGCGGCGGGGGTGGGGGCGGCGTTCGTGTTCCGCCGCAGGCCCACCCCGAGGACTCCGCTCACCGCCGCTTAGACGGTGACCCCGTCGCTCAGACGGTGAGCCCGCGCACCAGCAGATCCAGCAGCGCACACACGAACAACGCGATCCCGATGAACCCGTTGACGCTGAAGAACGCCCTGTTCAACCGCGAGAGGTCATGCGGCCGGACGATCGAGTGCTCGTAGAGGAACGCGCCCGCGACGATCAGCAGGCCGAACCAGAAGAAGGCACCGGCGCCGGTCGCCGCGCCGTACCAGGCGAGCAGGGCCGTCGTGATCGCGTGGCAGACGCGCGCGCCCCAGATGGACGCCGGGATGCCGAAGCGCGCCGGGACCGACATGACGCCGATCTCGCGGTCGGTCTCGATGTCCTGGCAGGCGTAGATCAGGTCGAAGCCGCCGATCCAGATGCCGACGGCGAGCCCGAGGATCACCGCGTCCCAGGACCACTCGCCGGTGATCGCGAGCCAGCCGCCGACCGGGCCCATCGCCTGGGCGAGACCGAGGATGGCCTGCGGGAAGTTCGTGAACCGCTTGCCGTACGGGTAGACCACCATCGGGATCACCGCGATGGGCGCCAGCGCCAGGCACAAGGGGTTCAGCAGGGCCGCCGAGCCCAGGAAGACGACCAGGGCGACGAGCGCGCCCGTCCACGCGTGCTTCACCGTCATCGCGCCGGTGACCAGCTCGCGGTGGGCGGTGCGCGGGTTACGGGCGTCGATCTCGCGGTCGATGATCCGGTTGACCGCCATCGCGAAGGTCCGCAGCCCCACCATGCAGATGGTGACCAGCAGCAGCCGCCCCCAGTGGATGTTCCCGTCCAGCCGGAACATCGCGGTCAGCGCCGCGATGTAGGCGAAGGGCAGGGCGAAGACGGAGTGCTCGATCATGACGAGGCGTAGGAACGCCTTGGTGCGCCCCGGCTGCGGGATCGCGGCTGATGCGCTGCTCACGAAAGTCCGTACTCCTTCCACCGGCGGTCGACCTTCGCCGCCGTCTCCGGGTCGGACAGGACCATCTCGGGCCAGCCGCCGTCCCGCGTGTAGCCCTCCTCGGGCCACTTCCTCGTCGCGTCGATCCCCGCCTTGCCGCCCCAGAACTGCTGGTAGGAGGCATGGTCGAGATGATCGACGGGTCCTTCCACGACCGACAGGTCCCGGGCGTAGTCCGTGTTGCCGAGGGCCCGCCACGCGACCTCGTGCAGATCGTGAACGTCACAGTCGGCGTCGACGACCACGATCAGCTTGGTCAGGGACATCATGTGCGCACCCCAGACCGCGTGCATCACCTTCTGGGCGTGCTTCGGGTACTTCTTGTCGATGGAGACGATCGCGCAGTTGTGGAATCCGCCCGCCTCGGGCAGGTGGTAGTCCACGATGTCCGGCACGATGATCTTCAGCAGCGGCAGGAAGAACCGCTCCGTCGCCCGTCCCAGCGGTCCGTCCTCCGTCGGAGGCCGTCCTACGACGATCGACTGGAGCAACGGCCGCTTCCGCATCGTCACGCAGTCGATGGTCAGCGCGGGAAACGGCTCCTGCGGCGTGTAGAACCCGGTGTGGTCCCCGAACGGCCCCTCCGGCAGCATCTCGCCGGGCTCCAGCCACCCCTCGATGACGACCTCGGCCTGCGCCGGCACCTGCAACGGCACGGTCTTGCAGTCGACCATCTCGATCCGCTTGCCCGCGATGAACCCGGCGAAGAGGTACTCGTCGATGTCACCGGGAAGCGGCGCGGTGGAGGCGTACGTCACGGCGGGCGGACACCCGAACGCGATGGCGACGGGCAGCCGCTCCCCGCGCCGCGCCGCGACCTGGTAGTGGTTCCGGCTGTCCTTGTGGATCTGCCAGTGCATGCCGATGGTGCGCTTGTCGTGCCGCTGGAGCCGGTACAGCCCGAGATTGCGGATCCCGCTCTCCGGGTCCTTCGTGTGCGTGAGCCCGAGGTTGAAGAAGGACCCACCGTCCTGCGGCCAGGTGAAGAGGGCGGGCAGCAGGTCCAGGTCGACATCGTCCCCTTCGAGGACGACCTCCTGCACCGGCGCGTCCTTGACCTTCTTCGGCGGTACGTGGGTCATCGCGCCGAGCTTCCCGAACGCGTCCCGCACGCCCACGAACCCCTGCGGCAGCTCGGGCCGCAGCAGTCCGCCGATCTTCTCGGAGATGTCGCCGTACGACTTCAGCCCCAGCGCCTTCAGCAGCCGCCGGTCGGTCCCGAAGACGTTCATGGCGAGGGGCATGCCCGATCCGCGGACGTTCTCGAAGAGGAGAGCGGGTCCGCCGGCCTTCTGCACCCGGTCGACGATCTCCCCGACCTCCAGATAAGGGTCCACCTCGGCCTTGATGCGCTTGAGGTCTCCCTCGCGCTCCAGTGCCCTGAGCAGGGAGCGAAGATCGTCGTAAGCCATGTGTCCCAGTATCGCCGAGCGCTCACCGTCCCCCAACGTCCGCCCCCTGCCTTCTGTCGGGGGTCCGGCCCGCGGCGCAGCGGCTGTGGGACACAGCGTCCCCCGGACCAGCACAGCGGGCACCCGCTAACCTGACCCCGTCACCGGGGCCGTCCCACCACTCAGGAGAATCTCGCCGCCATGCTCAGGTATCTGCCCTTCCTGCTGGTCCTGGCTCTGTGGATCTACGCCTTCGTGGACTGCCTGAACACGCCCGAGAAGGACGTACGGGGCATGCCGAAGCTGGCGTGGGTCTTCGTGATCCTGCTCTTCGGCGAGGTCCTGATCGGCCCGGTCGCCTGGCTGATCGCGGGCCGCGCGCGGCGCTCCCCGGACGGGGCGACGGCCGCGCCGGGCCAGTGGATCGCGCCGGACGACAACCCCGAGTTCCTGAAGTCCCTGAACAAGGACGACCTCAAGGACGACCCCAAGCCCGAGTGATACGTGCAGGTTGTACGCCGGTGAGCGGCCCGGTACGGACAATGCGCCTCTGGGCCCGGACCGGCAGGAACCGGACACTTACCTCGCATGACGACTGCTCCCGCCGACTCGACCGGCACCACCCTCGCCCCCGAATACGGTGACAAGGTCATCGCCGTAGAGACGGCCGGCGCCGAACCGATCCCCGACGCCGAACGCCACGGCAGCCCGCTCCAGCTCCTCTGGACCTGGGCCTCCCCGAACATCGAGTTCGCGACCGTCTACATCGGCGTGATCTCGGTCCTCTTCTTCGGCCTGAGCTTCTGGCAGGCGACCGCGGCGATCGTCCTGGGCACGGGCCTCGGCGCGATCACACAGGGCTTCCTCTCCCTGGACGGCCCGCGCTTCGGCGTCCCGCAGATGGTGATCGGCCGCTTCTCCTTCGGCTTCCGCGGCAACATCCTCCCGTCGGCGGCCAACGGCCTTGTGGCGGGCGTCGGTTGGTTCGCGGTGAACAGCGTGAGCGCGGCGTTCGCACTGAACACACTGACGGGTCTACGTCCCCTGCCGTCGCTGTTGCTCGTAGTGGTGGCCGAGATCCTCATCGGCTTCATCGGCCACAACTTCGTGCACACCTTCGAGAAGTACGCGTTCCCGGCGCTCGCGGTGATCTTCGTGCTGGCCGGCGTGTGGACGTTCAAGGACGCGCACCTCGGCGGGGGCGGCACGGGCGGCGGAGTGGGCGGCTTCCTCCTCGCGCTCAGCGCGGCCTGGGGCTACGCGGCGGGCTGGAACCCGTACGCCACGGACTACGCGCGCTACCTCCCCCGCACGGCGAACAGGTTCAAGACGATCCTGTACCCGGCGCTGGGCCTGTTCGTGTCGGTGACGTTCGTGGCGGTGATGGGAGCGGCCTCGGCAACTCTCCTCGCACCCAAGGACGCAACCCCCACGGCGGCCTTCACGGGCCATCTCCCGTCCTGGCTCGGCAACTTGGTGCTGCTCGCGATCATCCTCGGCGCGATCTCGGCGAACGCCCTGAACGTCTACTCCGGCGCGATCTCCCTCACGGCCCTGGGCCTGAAACTCCCCGCGTGGCTGAACCGCAGCGTCCTGGTAGTGGTCTCAGGCGTGGCCGGTACGGCGGCGGCGTGGGCGTCACTGTCCGACGCGGGTTCGGCGTACGAGGCGTTCCTGCTGGTGATCGCGTACTGGGTGGCGCCGTGGCTGGGCGTGGTCCTGGTGGAACGCTGGTTCCAGTCCCGCGCCACGATCACGACCGAGGAACTGGCCCCCCGCCTGACCGACCCCACCTTCACCAACTGGCCCGGCCTGGCAGCCCTGTTGATCGGCATCGGGGTCTCGGTCCCGCTCTTCTCCAACCAGGAGGACTACGTCGGCTACGTCCCGAAGCACTGGCCGTCCTTCGGCGACAGCACGCCGATCGTGGGCTTCGTGCTGAGCGCGGTGCTGTACTTGGTGTTCAGCCGCGTGGCGGGACGAACCCCGACGTCCGTATCCGCGTCCTCGTCCGCATCCGCGTCCGCTCAGGCCGAGGCCTGACGGTTGTAGAACGCGACGGTCCGGTCCCACTCCTCGCGCAGGTTCTTCTCCGTGGAGCTCTCCAGAAGGCCGCCGACGCCGAAGATCTTCGCCTCGTAGGTGAAGTCCAGGCGGAGGCGGCTACGGACGCCGTCGGCACCGTCGGCCCTCAGGTGACCTTCGTGGCGAATCTTGTCCGCCTGGCTGCTCGGCGTGACCTTCCACGTCCACAGACGGTCGGCCTTCTCGAAGGTCCCGTCCTCGACCTCACTGAAGTCAGCGCCGAACAACTTGGCCACCGGGCCGGGCAGTTGCACCGCACGCTGGAACACGGTGCGCCGGACAACCCGCTCGTCACTCTCACGCCGCCCCGACATCGCATAACTCCTGTACTTCAACTCGCCCTTGTACAGGTCCTCTTCACGCGCCGAATCAAGAAACCAGGCGAAGAACTCGTCGGAAGCACCGGCCACGTCATAGGTAAGGGTGAACTTCATACACGCAAAGTATCAGCACGAGCACGCGCTGTAATCACCCTTCAACGTACGCCAGAACGCCCGAAGTTGACGCGAACGTTGGGACATCAACAAACCCCCGCGTCAGGACAGCGCCAGCACGCAGAACTCATGCCCTTCCGGATCGACCAGGCACGTCCACGGAACATCACCCTGGCCGAGATCGAGGTCGCCCGCTCCAAGCCCCCGAAGCCGCCCCACCTCCGCCTCCTTGTCTTCACCGGGATACGGCAACAGATCAAGATGGATGCGATCCGGTACGGCCTTCACACCAGGTGTGCGGAGGAACTCCAGATACGGTCCGACACCCTCGGCGGAACGCAACGACGCGTGGTCGTCGGACAGTTCAAGCACGGCCCAGTCGATCGCCTCGCCCCAGAACCCCGCCATCGCACGCGGATCCACACAGTCGACGACCACCGCGGCGATCGGCCCGGTGTCCCGGTCGATCTCCCGAGGCTCCAGCACACAGAACTCGTTGCCCTCCGGATCGGCGAGCACGGTCCACGGGACATCGCCCTGGCCCACGTCGACGGGCGTCGCACCGAGGGACTGGAGGCGTGCGATCAACTCCGCCTGGTGGGTCGTAAAGGTGGTGGCGAGATCGAGATGCAGACGGTTCTTCGCCGGCGACTTGGATTCCGGAACGGGAACGATGTCGATGCCGAGGCCGACCGGTTCGGGCCAGACGGGGCCGTCAGCACCGTCAGCACCAGCGGTGGTGCCCGCGGGGCCGACGTAGGTCGTCACGCCGGGACTGAAGACACTCCAGCCGAGCGCCTCCGCCCAGAACCGGCCAACCGCCAAGCCGTCAACGGCCTTGATGTTCACCTGCACGGGTCGCAGCGCCATGCAGGTGATCCTATGCACCGCCCCGTACACACCCCGCTCAGCCCACCGGGCCCGGCGGGCCCACCGGGCCCACGGCCATCCGTATCCCCCGAAACGGACGGACGCGGGCCCGGCTACCACCAAGTCTGGACCGGTGGATGACCAGACCGGAAGGGGGTTCCAGAAATCTGCTCTAGAAATTCACTCTAGAACGTGGTCCCCAATACGCTGTCCCGCATGAGCCCCAAGCAACACCGCGGCGAGGTCACCGCAGACCTGCTCCTCGACGCCGCGCTGCGCCTGTTCGCGGAGCAGGGCGAGCAGGGCCTCACCGTCAGTGCGGTGACCAAGGCGAGCGGTGTCAGTCTCGGCAGCCTGTACCACCACTTCGGCAGTCTGGACGGCCTGTTCGACGCGCTGGCGCAGCGCTGGCTGAGCCGGTTGCTGGGTGAGTTGGTCACCGCGCTCCAGGCGACCCGCACCGCCCGCACCGGCATCCGCGCGATCGTACGGACGCATCTGGCCTTCGTCCGCGAACACCGGGACGCCGCGCTGCTGTTGCACTCCGCCAGAACCGACCAGCGGAACATGACCCAGGCCAGAGAGCTCCGCGACTCCCAGGAGGCCAGGCTCTCGGTGTTCGCCCTCTGGATCCAATCCCACGTGGATTCAGGGGAGTTGGCCCCCCTGCCACCGGCCCTGATCGAGTCCCTGGTCCTGGGCCCGCTGATCGGCTTCATCCGCCGCTGGCTCTCCCAGGTCGACGACACCGAACTCGACCTCGACGAGGCCGCCCGGATCCTCCCGGAACGCATCTGGCGATCGGTCGCCGCGGACCCGAAGTGAAGTGACTCTGGACAATCCGGGGCGAATTTTGACACGGTCAGGTGTCATGCCCCTCACCGCAGATCTTGGCTTCCACGCCGCCCAGAGCACGTACTCCGACCCCGGCGCCCTCGCCCACCTCTACGCCGGCCTCCCCCGCGACCCCGCCCAACTCGCGCGCGTCACCCGCGACTTGCTCATCCACCGCCTCGAAGCCGGTTTCTACGACCACACCCACCCCACCGACCGCCTCCACAACGACGCCGAGACCCGCTACATCGACGACATCCTGCGGATCATCGTGGACCGGAACGACAGCCCGCTCGCCCTGCCGCGCAAACCCGGCGACCGGTTCGTCGGAGTGTGCCGGGACTTCTCGCTCCTGCACTGCTCGTTCCTGCGGCACCTGGGCGTCCCGGCCCGCGTCCGCTCCGGCTTCGCCGACTACTTCAACTCGCGCGACACCGACGACTCCAGCCTCTTCCACGGCGACCACGTCGTCACCGAGTACTGGCACGACGACCGCGGCTGGCTCCTCGCCGACTCCCAGCTCGCCGACCCCGTCGTCACCGCCCACTGGAACGTCGACTTCGACCCGATGGACGTACCCCGCGACCGTTTCCTCGTCGCGGGCGAGGCCTGGCAGGCCATCCGTACCGGCGCCGCCGACCCGACGCGCTTCGGACTGCACCTGCCGGACGAGGGCCCGTTCTGGGGCGAACGGTTCGTCGCCGGCAACATCCGCCTCGACCTCGCCGCCCTGAACAAGGTGGAGACCCTGTTGTGGGATGTGTGGAGCGAGGACGAGGGCAAGCCCGGGGAGCCGCTGCCGGAGGCCTCGCGCGAGTTCTACGACCGTGTCGCCCCGGTCGTCAGCGGCGAGGTCTCCTTCGACGCCGTACGGAAACTGTTCACCGAGGACGACACCCTGCGCACCCCGCCCACCGTGACCTGCTACGCCCCCTTCAACGGCCCCAGTGAGGTCACCCTGCGCCGGAGCGACCTCTAGGCGACCGTCCGCAACCCCCGTACCTGAGCCGCCCCCATCCCCCGCACCACCCGATGCGCGCACACCGCCGCCAGCAGTTCGCCCAGCAGGTCCGGGTCGTCGATCTCCAGGCCGAGGAGTGACTCGATGCGTTCCAGGCGTTGGTAGAGGGACTGGCGGCCGATGTGCAAGAGGGCCGCTGTCCGCGTGGGTGAGCAGCCGTGCCGTAGATGGACTTCGAGTGTTCGTACCAGGTCGCTCGGGTGGGCCGCCTCCCAGGACAGGAGGGGGCCCAGGGCGTGCTGCACCAGCCGGGACAGGCGGTCGCGGTTCGCGTCGACGCCGCCGCGGGTCAGCTCACGTTCCAGGGCCAGGGCCCGTGCCGAGGTCACCAACGGGCCCTCGGGGGCGGCCGGTTCGGCGGCCGGGACCGTCAGCGCCAGTTCCAGAGTCGTACGCGCCGCCCGCAACGTGTCGCTCCAGCGCAGCCAGCCGCTGCCGGCGTCGACCGCGTGGCCGACCGCGACCGTCAGCCCAGGATCGGCCGCCGTACGAAAGGCCTCCTGGACCGCGCGGATGGGGTCACCGGAGACGGAGCCGGGGAGGGCCAGCAGGGCCAGTACGTCGCCCGGGAACGCCGCCCGCAGCACGCTCGCCCCGCCCAGCAGCCGTACCGCCCGGTCCACCGCCGTCACCTCGCGCGCGCCGTGCACGGAGACCCCGATCAGGCGGGCGCCCGGGCCGGGGTGGAAGCCGGCCAGGGCCGAGCGGGCCTCGACCTCGGGCTGGTTCAGCGCGGCGCGGTCCGCCAGGTCGGCCAGGAGCGCGGCCGTATGGTCGTCGCCCCACGGTCGTACGACGGAACGGCCGGACAGGCCCCGGGCCACGATCGCCCGGTTGGCCGCCTCGGTGATCCGCACGAAGGGAACGACGCGGTGGAGGGCCAGGAGGGGAAGGCCCAGACGGCGGGCCTCGTCCGTGACCTCAGGCGGCATCGTCGGGAGCGAGCGGCCGATCTCCACCGCCAGGCCGGACGCGCCGCGCGCGGCCAGCTCGCGGACGTAGCGGCGGCGGATCTCGGCGTCCGTGTCGGTGAGGCCGAAGCCGTTGGTGAGGAGGAGTTCGCCGCCGTCGAGGAAGTTCGCGCCCTCGTAGACCTCGCTGGAGTGGACCCAGCGCACGGGGCGGTCGAGGGCGGCCTCGCCGGCCAGCAGTTCGGGCTCGGAGGCACGGACCGGGTCGAGGGCCAGGACCTCACGGAGGGTGAGTGCGGGCACGGGCACCTCCAGGGGCGCTGACAGTTCGTCCGGGTACGGGTAGCGGGGAGAGTACTTTCCGCACGTTGCCCTGGTGTTTCGGCCACTGGAGAGTGGGAGTCATGAACCGCATCGATCAGGCACAGGCACGGACCTGGCTCGCCACCGCCGTCACGGAGGCCCGCGCCGGTCTTGCCGAGGGCGGCATCCCGATCGGCGCCGCGCTCTACGGCGCCGACGGCGCCCTGCTGGGGCGCGGCCACAACCGGCGCGTCCAGGACGACGACCCCTCGATGCACGCGGAGACGGCCGCCTTCCGGGCCGCGGGACGGCAGCGGACGTATCGAGGGACGACCATGGTCACGACCCTCTCGCCGTGCTGGTACTGCTCCGGGCTGGTGCGGCAGTTCGGGATCTCGCGGGTCGTCGTCGGCGAGGCGGCGACCTTCCACGGCGGGCACGACTGGCTCGCCGAGCACGGTGTGGAGATCGTCGTCCTCGACGACCCCGAGTGCACCTCGCTGATGCGCGACTTCATCAAGAACAACCCGGCACTCTGGAACGAGGACATCGGTGACTGAGCCCCAGCCCCAGACCAAACCCCGCATCCCCACGATCGACCTGAAGCCCTGGATCGACGGGGACGAGCAGACGCGCGAGGACATCGCCCGTACCGTCGACGACGCCCTCCAGACGGCCGGGTTCCTGCTCGTCACCGGGCATGGAGTGGACCCGAGTCTCCGGTCCCGGATCCGGGAGGCCTCCCGCGCCTTCTTCGCCCTCCCCGTCGATGTCAAAGAGGCCTACTCCGCCAAGGTCGGCGGGCGCGGCTGGCTCGGGCCCGGTGCCGAGGCCAACGGGTACTCGGAGGGGACCGAGACCCCGCCCGATCTGAAGGAGTCGCTGACCTTCGCCACGCACGAACCCTTCGAGGACCCGGAGATCAACGCCGAGTGGTACGCGCCCAACGTGTGGCCCACGGAGATCCCCGGACTCCAGCAGCTCTGCGAGGAGTACCTCGACCGCATGGGCGAGCTGGAGAAGCAGCTGCTGTCGTTGCTCGGGGTCGCGCTCGGGCTCGAACCCGACTTCTTCTCCCAGCACATGGACCATCCGACGTACGGGTTCAACATCAACTGGTACCCGGGGGTGGAGGTCGTCGGGGAGCCGGAGCCGGGGCAGTTCCGGATCGGGCCGCACACCGACTTCGGGACCGTGACGATCCTCGACCGGCAGGCCGGGAAGGGCGGACTTCAGGTCTTCACCGACGAGGGGGGTTGGGAGGACGCGCCGTTCGATCCGGCGGCGTTCACCATCAACATCGGTGATCTGATGGCCCGTTGGACCGGGGACCGGTGGCGGTCCGGGCGGCACCGCGTGCTGCCGCCGCCCGCCGACGCGCCCGCCGAGGAGCTGATGTCGCTCGTCTACTTCGGCGAGTGCACGCCCGGCACGCTCGTGGAGTCCGTGCCCGCGCCGGTCGGGCGGGTGGCGTACGAGGCCGTCGACTCGCATGTCTATCTGCGGGAGAAGCTGGACTCGATCACCGTCGACTGAGCGCGGCACCCAAACATCCGCCGTTCCGACATTTTCGTAACCCAACGGACACCACTCGGTCTAGTCCGAACCAACTCCCCCTATTTACCCTGGTGTTGATAGAACCAGTTGCAGTGCCAGGCGACCGCTCAGGGGGAGATGCGGTGGGTAGAGGGCTGCATGGACGCGGAGCGCTGTTCGAGGCACAGCCGCCCGGTCTCGCCTCGCGCCTGATCGGCCTGCGGCCGTACGAGCTGCTCACCTCGCCGTACGAACATCCGGAACCACCCTTCGTGGTGCTCGCGGGCGCGCGCGGCCTCGGCAAGAGCATGGCGCTGGCCGAGCTGCGGACCGCGTACCGCGGGCACACGCCGGTCGCGCTGATCGACTGCGAGGCCGACCGGCTGACCCGGCTGCCGGCCGGGCGGCCCGCCGCGACCTGGTCCCCGGTGTGGCAGGCGCTGGAGACCGTCGCGGAGCAGCTGCGGGAACCGGTGGTGCACGGGGCCGGGAGCATCGACTTCCCGCGGCTGGAGGCCGGGCTGCTCGCCGTCTGCGCGACCGGCTGGGGCGACCGGGACGAGGACAGCGCCCGCGAGGAGGCCCGGCGCATCCTGCTGCTGAGCGACCCGGCGCGGCGCTGGGCGGTGATCGCGCAGAGCTGGGCCGGCAAGGTCGCCTCCCGGCTCATCGCCAACCTGTCGGGTACGGGACCGGTGGGGCAGGCCGTCATCGAGGCGACCCTGGACACCCTCTTCGACCTGGTGTGGACGCCGAACGGGCTACTGAAGGCGGGCGCGGACTGGTACAGCGCCTATCCCGGCGCGAGCGGGGACGCCCGGCGCGGGCTGATCGAGATCGCCCGGGACTTCCGCGCCGACGGCACCTCCCGCGCGGACGCCGAACGCTGGCTGCTGCGCGCCCTGTTGGCCGATCTGGGCGACATGTACCGGCGCCGGTGGGAGCGGATGCGCCGGGTGGGGCGGCCGGTCGTCCTCGTCGACAACGTGCAGTCGGGGCCGGGTCCCGGGCTGATGAAGGCCGTACTGAAGGAGCGTGCCGACGGCAACGGCGACCAGGTGGTCTTCTTCGCCGGTCTGCGTGGCCACCGGCACTCCGATCTGCCGGACGCCGTCCGGCATCCGCTGCCGGAGATGGCCCGCGGGAGCGGCTGGGCGCCGGGGGCCTCGCCCTCGTCCCGGGCCCTGTTGGTGACCTTGCCGGCGCTGACCCCCGAGGAGGCGCGGCGCGTCATCGCCGACGTGTGCGCCGCCGCCACGGACACCGACGGCGCTACGCGTGTCGAGGTGCCGCCCCAACTGCCGTACGCCATCCACCGGTTGACGGCCGGCAGTCCGCTGGGGGCGGCGGTGCTCGGGGAGGCCGTACGGCAGAACCGGCCCGTGGGGGCGGTCAGTCCGGGCGAGTTGCTGACCGCCGGGCTGAAGCCGGACGGGGATGTGGAGAGCGATCGGCGGCCGGTGTACCGGGAGTTGCTCGACCGGCTGGTGCCGCGGGGGCTCGCGGAGGAGCTGGCCGTGCTCGCCACCGCGCACGACGGTGACTCGGCGCGGGCGCTGGCCGAGGCACGGCTGGGGGACAGTTTCGGGGCGGCCGGGGTGAACCGGCTGCGCACCCAGCTCACCGCGGAGGGACTGCCCCCGGCCGAGGGCTACTTCGTCGGCGATCCCTTCCTGCGCACCCTGCTCCTGCTGCGGCTGCACCTCGACGACGCCGACCACGGGCGCTGGCGTGCCGTGCACCGCTCGCTGCTCTCGCACTACGACGGTCTGCCCGGCAACCCGGACACCCCGGCCCGCGCCCGCTACCGCCTGCACCACAAACTCGCCCTGGGCGACACGGCGGACGCGGTCGCGTATCTGCGGAACACCTTCCGCACCATCACGCCGTACGCCTGGCTGGAGACGCTGCTGTTCGTCACCGCCGCGCCCTACTACCACGCACACGATCCGCACGGCCGGGACATCGGCGCCCCCGGCGACCACCGCAAGGCCGTCGCGCTCGCCCGCACGGACGCCGAGGAGGACCCCCCGGCCGGTGCGGACCCGGCCCTGCATCTGACCGTACGGCGGCTGCTGCACGCGGTGTGGCAGGTGACGGATCCGCTGGTGCTGCCGGACGAGGAGGTCGCGGGCCGGATGCACTTCGATCTGGAGCAGTTGTCGAACATCTGGCCCGCGGGCAGCGAACCGCTGTGGCGGGCCGCCCAGCAGTGGCCCGAACACGCCCTGGCCGGGCGCCCGTTGAGGGTGCCGGCCGGCGACGACCGAGACGGGGGCGGGCGATGAGAGCGTGGACGCGTGAACTGGTCCAGCGGATCCGGACGATCCCGATCTACCGCTACACGGCCTTCGTGATCGCCGGCGCGCTGCTCTTCGGCCTGGTCCAGCTGACCCGCACCCTCCTGCACGACGACCGCTCCTGCGCGGCCGGGGTGGCCCGGCCGGAGGACAGCGGGGAGTGCGTGGGGGTGTCGACCTCGGCGTTCGACTTCGGGCAGCGCCGGTTCGCCGCCACCATCAGGGCGGTGGACCGCGAGAACCGCTCCCTCAAGGCCGGTACGTACGTGACCGTCGCCTTGTACGAGCCCTTCAGTTCGAGTGACGCCGACAACCTGAACGACGTGCTGCACGAGTTGCAGGGCGCGTATCTCGCGCAGTACCGGGCCAACCACGACGACAACGGCGAGACCCCGTACATCCGGCTGGTGCTCGCCAACCCCGGTGCCGACGGCGCCTATTGGGAGCGGACGGTCGACCGGCTCTCGGCGATGACGGACTCCTCCGACCGGCTGCGCGCGGTCACCGGGATAGGGACGAGCACCGAGAACAACAAGAAGGCCGTGGCGGAGCTGACCCGGCTCGGCATCCCGGTGGTCGGCTCCTCCATCACCGCCGACGACCTCGCCAACGGGCAGCGGGGCAAGGACCCTTACCCCGGGCTCGCCCGCGTCTCCCCCACCAACACCGACGAGGCGCGCGCCCTCGCCTCCTTCGCCAGGGTGACGGCGGACCGGGCGCTGCTGGTCTACGACAAGCCCGGCGACCCGTACACGAAGACGCTCCAACAGGCCTTCGCCACCCTGCTCAAGGGCTCGCCGTACGGGTCGTGGCCGTTCACGCCGCCCGCGAACCGGAGCGAGGAGGGCAGTACGCCCAACACGTTCCGGCAGATCACCGACCTCGTCTGCGACACGGACCCGAAGCTGGACACCGTGTTCTTCGCCGGACGGCACACCCAACTGCGCCAGTTCATCAACGCGTTGGGCCGCCGCGGCTGCCAGTCCCGCACGTTCACGGTGCTCACCGGCGACGAGGGCTCGTACCTCACCGGCGACAGGAAGCTCGACCGCGCCGCCCTCCAGCACGGCGTCTCCGTCCGCTACACCGCCCTCGCCCACCCGGACGCCTGGACCAACAAGCCCCCGGCGACCGGCGGTTCGCCCCAGGACACCCAGGACCTCGACAAACTCCTCGCCACCGCCAAGACCGCACCGGTCGGCCCGCTCGGCAAGGTCTCCCTCGACGACGGCCAGGCGATCATCGCCTACGACGCGATGCGCCTCGCCGTCCACGGCATCCGCGAGGCCACCCCCGATCAGCAGAAGATCCCGCCGCTGTCCGACGTCGGCCTCCAATGGCCGCAGGTGAAGGGGTCGTTGCGGGTGAGCGGGGCGAGCGGCTGGATCTGCCTGGACATCCACGGCAACCCGTACGACAAGGCCGTACCGATAGTGGAACTCACCCCGCAGGGCAGCGCCCGCTTCGTGCGGATCGCCTGGCCGGAGGACAAGCCGCCCGCGAAGGACTGCCTGCCTCCGGCCTGAACACCGTTGTCCCCTACGGCCGTTCGCCCGCCTTGTCGACGATCGCCCGGCGCAGGACGGCGGTGTTCGCCGTGACCGTGCCCTTCTTCACGCCGGCGTTGTCCTTGGTGGCCACCTCGCGCTCGCCGAGGAACTCGTAGGTCTTCGCGTCGAAGATCCACTCGTCCCGGGTGGGGTTGTCGGGATCGTCGCGGCCGATGGCGACACCGGACCGCCCTTCGGCGTCCTTCACCCCCTCGACCGCCGTCACCCCGGGAATCCTGGCCACGGCCCGGAACAGCGCCGCGCTCTGCTCCGGCGGCACGATCGAGTCGTTGAGCAGATCGCCGACCAGCACGAACATCGCCTGGTACTTCTCCTGACCGCTGTGCTTCGGGGCGGTCCTGGCGAGGTAGTCGTACATCGCGTCGGCGTCGGTAGGCAGCGTCTTCACGTGGTTGTAGAAGGAGGAGACCTCCCAGCCGACCTTGCCCGGCTTCACATCGGGTGTGATGGCGAAGGGCTTCTCGCCCGCCTCCAGCTTCAGCCCCGTGTGCAGGCCGTCCACCGACATCCACACCTCCTGCCGGTGCAGCGGCGGGATCTTCGCCTTCTCGCCCTCCTCGTACGCCGCGTAGGACACCTTGCTGTCCACGTACACGAACTGGTCGTCGCGGACCGTGCCGTAGGACTTCTCATGCTCGGCCGCCAGCGCGATGTGCTCCAGGAGGGCGACCGTAGAACTGGTCGGCGGTTTCGCGGTCGCCGAGGAGGAGTCGGAGGACGGCAGGACCACGAAGGCGACGGCCGCGGCGGTGGCGACGGCGGTCGCGGCGAGCGCGGGCCGCAGCCACTTGCTCCGCCGGTCAGCGAGCGCAGCGTCGTCGTGCCGGATCTCGGTCATCAGATGCTCCTTGAGGAGTCGGTGACGGCCCGGCGGAAGGTCTCTCTCGGGAAGTTCCGGGAGTCGGTTCATCGCTGTTCCTCCCTCAGGGGCCCGACCGCACTGCCGCGGTCACCTTTCATCTGTCCGTCCCGCAAGGGGAGTTCCACACTTTTCAGATGTTTCGCGAGCTTTGCGCGTGCCCGCGAGAGCCGCGACCGTACGGTCCCCACGGGTACCCCGAGCGCCTCGGCCGCCGCCCGGTAGTCGAGCCCGGACCACACGCACAGGGCGAGCACCTCGCGCTCGGCGCGGCGCAGGGTCGCCAACGCGGTGCGTATGAGGGCGAGTTCGGCGGTGTCGTCGAGGCGGGCGGCGACCTCGTCGGCGAAGTCGCGCTCGACCTCGTCACGGGGTAGCCGGGAGAGCGCCGCCGCGTATCTTCGGGCGGCGCGGCGGGTGTTGCGCGTGACGTTGGTGGCGATGCCGAGCAGCCAGGGCCGTAGCGAACCGCCCTCCTCGTCGACCTTGCCGCGCAGGCGCCAGGCGTCCAGGAAGGTCAGCGACACGATGTCCTCGGCCTGCGCCCAGTCCCCCGTGAGCCGGAAGGCGTGGTTGTAGACGGAGCGTGCGTACGCGTCGAAGATCTCGCCGAAGGCGTCGTGATCCCCCGCGCGGATGCGTTTCCTCAGATGCAGGTTCGTATCCACACCCCTCTACCTGTCCGTACGGCGAAGGCCGGTTCCGGTGACCCATGTCACGCGGAACCGGCCTTCGCCGTACGGGAGTTGCCGCTTACACGCCGGCGTAGGAGTGCTTGCCGCCGACGAAGATGTTGACGCCGTAGTAGTTGAACAGCCAGCAGCCGAAGGCGATCAGGGCCAGGTAGGCGGCCTTGCGGCCCTTCCAGCCGGCCGTGGCGCGGGCGTGCAGGTAGCAGGCGTAGGCGACCCAGGTGATGAACGCCCAGGTCTCCTTCGGGTCCCAGCCCCAGTAGCGGCCCCACGCGGACTCGGCCCAGATCGCGCCCGCGATGATCGTGAACGTCCACAGCGGGAAGACGGCCGCGTTGACGCGGTAGGAGAACTTGTCGAGGTTCGCCGAGGCGGGCAGCCGCTCCATCACCGAGGTGGCGAAGGCGCCGGGCGTGCCGCCGGCCGCGAGCTTGCTCTCGTACGAGTCCTTGAAGAGGTACAGGAGCGTGCCGACGGCGCCCACGTAGAAGACCGCGCCGCAGATGATCGCGGTCGAGACGTGGATGTACAGCCAGTACGAGTGGAGGGCGGGAACCAACTGGTCACTGGCGGTGTACAAGACAGTGACGGCGATACCGAGATCGAGGAGGACCGTCGTGACCAGGAACAGGCCGAGCCAGCGCACGTTCTTCTTGAGCAGCAGCAGCGCGAGGTACACGCCGACGGCGACCGTGGAGAAGGTGATGTTGAACTCGTACATGTTGCCCCAGGGCGCCCGCTCCACCGAGGCCGCGCGGGCGATGACACCGCTCAACTCCACGAGGAACGCGAGAACGGTGAGGGACACGGCGATACGGCCGTAGAGGTCGCCCTGTTCGTCCCCGCCGTGCGCGCCGGGACCGTCCGGCACGTCGCGCGAGCCGGACGCGGCCCGGACGACGACCTTCGGCCGCTCCAGCACGGTGGTGCCGCCGGCCTTGTTGACGGTGACGGCGGGCGCGTCCGCCTTCTTCGCCCCGGCACCGGTCAGCGCGGCGGCCGTACGGCCGATCTTGCTGCGGCTGCCGAAGGTCCATTCGGCGATGTACGCGAAGAAGGCCAGGGTGTAGACGGCCATCGCGGAGTAGATCAGCGTGTTGCTGAGGTTGGCCAGGTGCTCGTTGGTCGCGGCGGCCAGATTGGTCACGGAGGCGATGTCGGTTGCGGCGGCGAGAGTCACTTCTCAGCCCCTTCGGCGGGTACGGGCGGTTCGACGCCGGAGTCGGATTCGTGGGTGTCGGCGTCGGAGTTGGGGGTCTTCGGGTCGTCGTCGGTCTTCGTCGGGGCCCGGTCGTGCACGAGCGCGGCCAGGTCGCCGAGTTCCTCGGGGAGTTTCGCGGACTCGCTGCGGCCGAGCCCAGCCATCTCGACGACGGTGATGCCGTCGTCGCCGGTGGTCGCCCGCACCCAGACGCGGCGGCGCTGGATGAACAGGGAGCCGGCCAGACCGAGGATCGCGGTGAGCGCGCCGGCCAGTGCCCAGGTGGTGCCGGGCTGCTGGACGACCTGGAAGCCCGCCCACTCCTTGATCTGCTTGTCGAAGGTGATCGACCCGGCGCCGTTCGGCAGCGTCATCGTCTCGCCGGGCAGCAGCTGGGCCTTGAGGATGTTGCCCTTGGCGTCCTTGAACTGCTTCAGGTTCTTCGTGTCCAGCTGGTACACGTTCTGCGGGATGCCCGAGTTGACGCCGAGGTCGCCGTGGTAGCCGGTCACGTTGAGCACCGGGTAGTCGAGCCCGGGGTACTGGGAGAACATCGTGCCGCTGCCCTTGGCGTACGTCGGCACGAACAGGGCGGCGAAACCCAGCTGTTCGGCGACGCCCTGGGTGTTCTTGTAGCCGTCGAGGACCTTGATCGCGCCCTGCGAGGTGACGTTCGAGTCGATCGGCAGCATCGGCACGGCCTGGTGGAAGACCACCTTGCCCTTGCCGTCCCGGACGGTGACGACCGGGGCGTAGCCGTGGCTGACGAGGTAGACCTTCGAGTCGCCGATCTCCAGCGGCTCGTTGACCTTGATGGTGTGCTTCTCCGCCTTGCCGTAGGCGCCGAGGCTGTAGGTGATGTCGGCCTGGAAGGTGCTCGGGGTGCCGCGGTTGGGGCCGGTGCGCTCGTAGGTGCCGATGAAGTTCTTCAGGTTGAAGCTGAAGGGCACCAGGTCGCCGTCGCTGAAGAGGTTGCCGGACTTGAAGTCGTCGTACTGGGTGAGGGTGTTGGAGAAGCCGTCGCCCTCGACGATCAGTTTGTCGCCCTCGGACTTGAAGAGCTGGCCCCAGGCGAAGGCGATCAGCATCACGATCAGCGCGAGATGGAAGAGGAGGTTGCCGGTCTCGCGCAGGTAGCCCTTCTCGGCGGCGACGGCGTCCCCGGCGACATGGGCGCGGAAGCGGCGCTTCCGCAGGGTCGCGAGGGCGACTTCCCGGACCTGCTCGGGCTCGGCGGCGGTGCGCCAAGTGGCGTACGCGGGAAGGCGGTTGAGGCGCTTGGGCGCGCCCGGCGGGCGGCCGCGGAGCTGGCCGACGAACTGCCAGGTGCGCGGGATGATGCAGCCGATGAGGGAGACGAACAGCAGGACGTAGATCGCGCCGAACCAGGCGGAGCCGTAGACGTGGAAGAGGCCGAGCTTCTGGTAGATCGGCCCGAGCGTCTTGTGCGCGTCCTGGAACTCGGAGACCTTCAGCGCGTCGGTGCCGGTCTGCGGGATCAGCGAGCCGGGGACCGCGCCGAGCGACAGCAGGAACAGCAGCATCAGCGCGACCCGCATCGAGGTCAGCTGGCGCCAGAACCAGCGCGCCCAGCCGAGCACTTCACGACCGGTCCAGGCGAGCCAGCCCGTCAGGCCGGGGGCGCGGTTGCCGCCGAAGGAGCCGGGCATGGCCGTCTCGACGGGGGCCGTGGAGAGCTGGGAGCCCGCGGCGCCGAGGTCCTGGTCGTCGCCGGAGGGGTCGGTCCCGGGCTTCTCGGCGGGCGAGTCGGCGGTCGTCTTGCTCATCGATCAGATCCCTACAGTGAAGCCGTCGGACCAGCCCTGCATGTCCTGCACCAGCGCGTCCCAGGCGCCGGTGAGCAGCAGCACGCCGGTCACGATCATCATGGTGCCGCCGACGCGCATCACCCAGACATAGTGGCGCTTGACCCAGCCGAAGGCACCGAGGGCCTTGCGGAACGCGACCGCGGTGAGGACGAAGGGGACACCCAGGCCGAGACAGTACGCGACGGTCAGTATCGCTCCGCGTCCGGCACCCGCCTGGGTCATGGAGAGCGCCTGCACGGACGCGAGGGTCGGGCCGACGCACGGGGTCCAGCCGATGCCGAACAGCGCGCCCAGCAGCGGAGCACCTATCAAGCCGGTCGTCGGCCGCTTGTGGAAGCGGAACTCACGCTGGGTCAGCCAGGGCATCATCCCCATGAAGAACACACCCATGAGGATCATGAGCACGCCCAGCGTCTTGGACAGGACGTCCTGGTTCTCCTGGAGCGTCTGCCCGAAGTAGCCGAACAGGGCCCCGCCGGACACGAACACGACGGTGAAGCCGAGGACGAAGAGGGAGGCACCCGCGACCATCCGGCCGCGCCGGGCCTCGCCCAGGTCGGTGCCACTGACGCCGGTGACATAGGAGAGGTAACCGGGGACGAGCGGCAGGACGCACGGGGAGAAGAAGGAGACGAGCCCGCCGAGCACGGCGATCGGCAGGGCGAGCAGCAGGGCCCCGTCGTAGACCGTCTGGTTCTGGCCCGGCAGGGCGGCGGCGGCGAGCAGCACGTCAGCTCACTTCTCCGCGATGACCGGGTCGAGCATCTCGCGGAGCTTGTCCTCGCTGAGTGCCTGGAGTGCGCGTGCCGCGATCTTCCCGTCCCGGTCGATGACGATCGTGGAGGGGATGGCCTGCGGGTTGAGGGTGCCCTTCTTGAAGCGGAGCATCAGCCGGCCCGTCGGGTCGTACAGGCTGGGGTACGGGACCTCGTACTTCTTCTCGAAGGCGACGGCCGGTTCGGTGCTGGTGTCACGGGTGTTGAGGCCGACGAACTGGACGTCCTTGTCCGCGGTGGCCTTGGCGACCTGGACCAGGTTGTCCGCCTCGGCGCGGCACGGGGAGCACCAGGAGCCCCACACGTTGACGACGAGGACCTTGCCCTTGTAGTCGGCGGTGTTGAGCGTCTTGCCGTCGATGGTCTTGCCGGACAGGTCGGGGGCGGCCTGGCGGTCGCCCTTCTTGACGGTCGCGATGCCGTCGGAGCCGGTGATGAAGTTGGTGTTGCCCGAACCTCCGGAGGTGCCTCCGGAACTGCAGGCGGAAAGCACCAACGCGGCGACGGCAACGCCGGCGGTCGACAGGACGGCGCGGCTACGGGCGCGACTGGCGGCACTCATGTGAAAAGTTTCGCATGCCCGTTCCGGGGATCTTGCGCGCCCCCCTCACGGGCGGAAAACCGCATTTCAGGCGACGTTTCAGGCGCCCCGTCAGGCGGCGTCTCCGGTGGCGGTGGAGGAGGCCGACGAGGAACTGCTCGGGCTCGCGGCCAGGAAGGACTTCCAGCCGCCGGCCGGTGCCTGGCCGACATCGAGGGTGCGCAGCTTGGCCAGCACCTCGGGCTTCTGCACGTCGATCCAGTCGGTGAACTGCTTGAAGGAGACGAGCCGGACGTCCTCGCCCTTCTCCTTCAGCCGGGCGATGTGCTTGAAGGCCTGCTCGACGGCGTCCATGTAGATGCCGCCGTTCCAGTGCTCGAAGTGGTTGCCGATGAAGAAGGGGGCGCGGTTGGACTCGTAGGCGCGCTGGAAGCCGGAGATGTAGGCCTGCGCGGCCTGGGTACGCCAGCCCGGGTAGTTGTAGGCGGGCGCGTTGGTGGAGTTGACCGACTGGTTGGCCAGCATGTTGTAGTCCATCGAGAGGACTTCGAAGCTGTGCCCGGGGAAGGGGACGGCCTGGAGCGGGTAGTCCCACACGCCGTTGCGCTTCACGGGCCAGACCTGGCGGCCGCCGGGCGAGGAGGCGTCGTAGCGCCAGCCCAGCGAGCGGGCGGTGGGCAGCAGGTTGTCCTGGCCGAGGAGACAGGGCGTCCGGCCGCCGACGAGCTCCTTCTCGTAGTCGAAGGGCAGGGACGGCAGGTCGGTCCAGCCGGTGTTGGTGCGCCACTCCTTGACGAAGGACTTGGCCTGGTCGATCTCGCTGCGCCACTGCTGGGGCGTCCAGTTGCCGACCGTGCCGTAGCCGGAGCAGAAGTGGCCGTTGAAGTGGGTGCCTATCTCGTGGCCCTCCAGCCACGCGCGGCGGACGTTGGTCAGGGTCGCCTTGACGTGTTCGTCGGTGAGGTAGCCGATGTCGGAGGCGCCGCGCGCGTTGTTCGGCGGGTTGTACTGGCGCTTCTTCGACTCGGGCAGCAGATAGATGCCGGAGAGGAAGAAGGTCATGCTCGCGCCGTGCTGCTTGGCGAGGTCGAGGAAGCGGGGGAACAGACCGTTGCCCACCTCGCCCGCGCCGTCCCAGGAGAAGATCACGAACTGCGGCGGGGTCTGCCCGGCCTCCAACGGCACCGGCTTGGCGGGCTGCTTGGGCTGCTTGCCGGTGAAGGACGTGGAGCCGTCACCGATGGGCTTGACCCGGGGCTCCAGGGACTTGGTGGGACCACCCGAGGGCCCCTTGCCGGAACCGCCGGAGGAGGGCTTCGACCCGTCCGAACCGAGCGTCCCGCACCCCGCGAGTCCTACGGCCGCCGCGGCGCCCGCACCGACTCCGAGCGCTCCCCGTCGAGTGAGACTCCGCATTGCTTCCCCATCCGTCGCGTCCTCTGTGGTCTACCTGTGAGAGGACGCGACAGACAAGAAAGTTCACCATGAACGATGTGGGTTGCGAAACAAATGTCACAGAGCTGTCACGAGACCGGCCCCTGACGAGTGGTCAACCCGCGTTTGTCAGGCGCCGAACGCTTTGTCCTTCCCCTTGACGGGCTTGGCGCCCGCGAGGAGATGGGCCGGGACGAGATCACGGGCCGGCTCGGTGTAGCCGACGGACACGATCTTGTCGCCCCGGTAGGTGAAGGTCGTCAGGGACGCGAGCGTGCACTGCCGCTTGCGCGGGTCGTGCCACAGCCGGCGCCGCTCGACGTACGACCGCACGATCCAGATCGGCAGCTGATGACTGACCAGCACGGCTTCGTGACCGCGGGCGGCGTCCTTGGCGGCGTCCATCGCCGCCATCATCCGCACCACCTGGTCCACGTAGGGCTCACCCCAGGACGGCTTGAACGGATTGACCAGGTACTTCCAGTTGTCGGGCTTCTTCAGCGCGCCATCTCCTACGCCGAAGGTCTTGCCCTGGAAGACGTTGTCGGCCTCGATGAGCCGCCCGTCGGTCGCGAGGTCGAGCCCGTGCGCCTTGGCGATCGGTGTGGCGGTCTCCTGCGCGCGCTCCAGCGGGGAGGCGACGACGTGCGTGACATCGCGGGAGGAGAGGTGCTCGGCGACCCGGTCGGCCATCTGCCGGCCCAGCTCGGAGAGGTGGTAGCCGGGCAGCCGGCCGTACAACACCCCTTCGGGGTTGGCGACTTCACCGTGCCGCATCACGTGGACGACGGTGATGTCACTGTCACTGCTGCTCATCGGGTGGCCTCCGCCGCCGCTCTGGCCGCCGCCGGGAGGGCGTCGGCGATCCGCTGGATGGCCCGTTCGTCGTGGGCCGTGGAAACGAACCAGGACTCGAAGGACGAGGGCGGCAGATAGACCCCGCTCGCCAGCATCGAGTGGAAGAAGGCGGTGAAGCGGTACGACTCCTGCGCCTTGGCGTCCTCGTAGTTCCGCACGCTGCGGTCGGTGAAGAACACGGAGAACATGTTGGAGGCGTTCTGGATCCGGTGCGCGACACCTTCCTTGGCGAGCGCCTCGGTGACGAGCGACTGGATCTGCGCCGATACGGCGTCGATCGTGTCGTAGGCCGCGTCGTCGAGGAGCCGCAGCTGGGCGAGGCCGGCGGCGGTCGCGACGGGGTTACCGGAGAGGGTGCCGGCCTGGTAGACGGGCCCGGCGGGAGCGAGGTGCGCCATGATGTCGGCGCGCCCGCCGAACGCGGCGGCGGGGAAGCCACCGCCCATGACCTTGCCGAAGGTCATGAGGTCGGGCACGACGCCGTCGATCCCGAACCACCCTGCCCGGCTGGTCCGGAAGCCGGTCATGACCTCGTCAGAGATGAAGAGGGCACCGTTCTTCGAGCAGGCGTCCTTGAGCCCCTGGTTGAACCCGGCGACGGGCGGCACGACGCCCATGTTCCCGGGCGAAGCCTCCGTGATGACGCAGGCGATCTCACCGGGATGCCGATGGAAGGCCTCGTTCACGGCTTCGAGGTCGTTGTACGGCAGGACGATCGTGTCGCCGGCCTGGGCGCCGGTGACGCCGGGGGTGTCGGGCAGCGCGAAGGTGGCGACTCCGGAACCGGCGGCGGCCAGCAGCGCGTCGACGTGACCGTGGTAGCACCCGGCGAACTTGATCACCTTGGGCCGCCCGGTGAACCCGCGGGCGAGCCTGATGGCGGACATGGTCGCCTCGGTCCCGCTGCTGACGAGCCGCACCTGCTGCACGGGCTCGACGCGGGCGACGATCTCCTCGGCGAGCGCGACCTCGCCCTCACCGGGGGTGCCGAAGGACGTGCCGCGCGAGACGGCGTCGTGGACGGCGGCGATCACGTCGGGCTGGGAATGCCCGAGGATCATGGGACCCCAGGAGCAGACGAGGTCGACGTACTCGCGCCCGTCGGCGTCCGTCAGATAGGGACCGTTGCCGGAGACCATGAACCGGGGCGTGCCGCCGACGGCGCGGAAGGCGCGCACCGGGGAGTTCACGCCGCCCGGTGTGACGACCGACGCACGGTCGAAGAGAGCCTGCGAGACGGGCGCATCGTATGGATAGGGCAGGGCTTGCGGCGCTCCGCTCGCCCCTCCGCTGGGCGTTTCGCGTGGCGTTCCGCTGGGCGTTTCGGTCATGACCTGCGACTTCTCCGGCTTCTCGGACTTCTCGGGATGAGCTGGGGCTCCGGTGACTCAGTGACCTCCTCAGGGTAGGCGGCGGGAGACCGGGCAGGGGCCCCCACCCGTCTGCGAGACTGGGACCTGATACACACAGACACACACAGCTCATGCGGGCGACGGTGTTCAGGGCTTGCGCAGATCCTGCGGACAGGTGTTTCAGCGCACGTTTCGGCGGGCGGCCGTGGGGGAGGTCACTGACACGATGATCGGGTTGCGCGGCGAGGGTCACGCGTCCTGGAAAAGCAGTCGGGTGGAGATATGCATCGCGGTGGCGGACTGGGCGAGGGGACTGACGACCTGGGTCCTCGGCGTGCCCGGCGGGGGAAGCACCGGCGCGACGAGGAGGAAGCCGCCGAGGCACGGCGGGGCGGACCTGGATCCGGCTTGGGTGCGGGTTCTGGTTCGGCTTCGAGTTCAGGTGCAGGATCGGGTTCTGGTTCCGGTTCGGGTGAGTCGGATCGGGATGAGCGACGTATCGAACGTCGGATCGATCAGTTGCGGGCGGGGAGCAGGAATGGTGGTCGGGTGGGGGTGACCTACAAATACTTCGGCGCGCCCGACGGCGCGACGGCGGCCCGCGTCCCGATCTCGATGCGCCCCGAGGAACTCGGCGGCGACGAGCTCGGGATGAACGGCATGTTCACCAAGATCAAGCCGGAGACGATGGCCGCGATGGTCCTCACCGGCATCGAGGGCGTCCCGCTCAACAAGGTGCCCCCGCTGGAACTGGTGGTCCTCCACCCCGACTACGCGGTCGTCAAACTCCCGATGACGGTCGTCGACCCCCTGCGCGGAATCGGCGAGGAGGCGGTCGGCGCGGCGGCGTTCATCTGGTCGACGGTGCCGGACCGGGGTGGGCCTCGGGACGCGTTCAACGTGTATCAACTGCTGCACGAGTGGCAGGACTTCAGCCATCGGTTGCATGAGGCGGGGCATCAGCCGTACTGCTTGGTGTGGCCGTGAGTTGAGGGTTCGAGGTGTGTGTGGCGGGCGGGGTTTTCGGACCCCGCCTTTTTCATGCCCTGAGGTTCATGTCCTGAGGTTCGTACCCTGACGCGTCGTCGGCTGCCCGACCGCCCTACGGCCGGAAACCGTCGATCGCCAGCTCCATCAGGCGGTCGGCCTGGGCCGCGCCCTCGGGGTTGTCGGGGGTGCGCCACAGGCAGCTCAGGAGCATGATCACGTCGGTGGGGTCGAGGCCGGGCCGTACCGCGCCCGCGCGTTCGCACGCGTCCAGGAGCCGGCCGACCGCGGCGGTGACGGCGACCGACGTCGTGCTGACGACCTCCTGCGCGGCGGCCGTGTTGAGCGCGTCGCCGAGGCCGTGCTTGAGGCGCACATAGGCGGCGAGGGTGGTGAACCACCGCCGTAGCGCGTCCAGCGGGGCATGGGCGGCGAGGACCTCCGGCACGGAGCCGACGAGGCGGTCCACGTCGAGGCGGTAGACCTCCAGGATCAGCGCCTCCCGCGTGGGGAAATGCCGGTAGAGCGTGCCGGCGCCGACCCCCGCGCGCTTGGCGATCGAGTTGAGCGAGACGCCCGGGGACTCGGCGAACGCGTCGTGGGCGACCTGGAGGATCACCTCCCGGTTCTTCAGCGCGTCGGAGCGCTGCGGCGCGGTGTCGGTCATGGGTCCTCCTGGCGGGCGGACGGTCGGGCGGACAGGCGAGCGGTCAGTCGGGCGGGCGGGCAGGCAGGCGAGCGGCCGGACACGGGCAGGCGGGCGTCCGATTGCGAAACGGAGAGTTCTCCGTTAGCGTCGCGAGAGTCAATCGGAGAGTTCTCCGTTTGCTCCCGTTCCCCATTGTAGGAGCTCCCTCGTGCGTTACATCAAACTCGGCCGCACCGGCCTCGACGTCTCCCCGGTCGCCATCGGCGCCATGACCTACGGCGCACCCGACCGCGGCCACCCCGTCTGGTCCCTCGACGAGGAGTCCAGCCGTCCCCTGATCAAGCACGCCCTCGAAGCCGGCATCAACTTCTTCGACACCGCCAACCTGTACTCGAACGGATCCAGCGAGGAGATCCTCGGCCGCGCCCTCAAGGACTTCGCCGACCGCGACGACGTGGTGATCGCGACCAAGCTCCGGCACCCGATGCGCCCGGGCCCCAACGGCCGCGGCCTGTCGCGCAAGGCGGTCATGACCGAGGTCGACCACTCGCTGCGCCGCCTCGGCACCGACTACATCGACCTCTACCAGGTGCACCGCAACGACCACGCGACCCCGCTGGAGGAGACCCTCGAAGCCCTCAGCGACCTCGTCAGGGCGGGCAAGGTGCGCTACCTCGGGGCCTCGTCCATGCACGCCTGGGAGTTCGCGAAGGCGCTGCACCTCCAGGAGCGGCACGGCTGGGCGCGGTTCGTGTCGATGCAGGACCACTACAACCTGCTCGCCCGCGAGGAGGAGCGGGAGATGATCCCGCTGTGCCTGGACGAGGGCGTCGGCACGATCGTCTGGAGCCCGCTGGCCCGTGGCCGGCTGGCCCGCGCCTGGGACGACGCGAGGTCCACGAACCGTTCCGCCACCGACGGCGACTACGCCGACCTGCTCTACTCGCCGGCCGAGGACGCGTCCAACCACGCGATCGTCGACGCCGTCGGGAAGGTCGCCGCCGCACACGGCGTGAGCCGCGCGCAGATCGCCCTGGCCTGGCTGCGCCACCAGCCCGTCGTCACCGCACCCCTGGTCGGGGCCGGTTCGATCCGCCAGATCGACGACGCGGTGGCTTCCCTGGACGTCGAGCTGACCGACGACGAGGTGCGTGAGCTGGAGGCCCCGTACACGCCGCGCCACGACTGGCAGGGCGTGTCCGACGAGGCCGAACTCGACGCGATCCGGGCCCGCATCCCCGGTATGGCGCTGTCGTGACACCGAGGGACGAGTCCCGGCTCCTGCCCAACTCCCTTACGAGTCAAGCCTCAAGGAGACATCGATGACGCAGGAACAGGTGTTGGTGACCGGCGGATCCGGATTCATCGGGAGCTGGTGCGTGCTCGCACTGCTGCGCGCCGGGTACGACGTCCGCACCACCGTGCGCGATCTGGGACGGGAGCCCGCGCTCCGCGCGCGGTTGCACGCCGCGGCCGATTTCGACGACGCGAGGCTGACCGCCGTACGGGCCGATCTGCGTGGTGACGACGGGTGGGCGGACGCGGTCCGCGGTTGCGCGTACGTGCTGCACGTCGCCTCGCCGACGCTGCGGAACGCGCCGGAGAGCGAGGAGGCGATGGTCGACGCCGCGCGGGAGGGCGTTCTACGGGTGCTGCGGGCGGCCCGCGACGCCCGCGTCCGCAGAGTCGTACTGACCAGCGCGTTCGGCGCCGTCGGCTACGGGCATCCGCCGCGCTCGACGCCGTTCACGGAGGACGACTGGACGGACGTCGACAGCTGCATCCCGCCGTACCAGAGGTCCAAGACTCTCGCCGAGCGGGCGGCCTGGCGGTTCGTCCGGGACGAGGGCGACGGACTCGAACTCGCCGCCGTGCACCCGGTCGGCGTGCTCGGGCCGGTCCTCGGGCCCGACGATCCGCCGTCACTGCGGATCATCCGGGGCATGCTCGACGGCGAGATGGCCATCTGCCCGCCGTTCGGGTCGAGTTGGGTCGACGTCCGGGACGTGGCGGACCTTCATCTGCGCGCCATGACCGACCCCGCGGCGGCCGGTGAGCGCTGGCTCGCCTCCGCCGGTCGCAGCCTGCGCTCCGTCGAGGTCGCCCGCATCCTGCGCCGAAGGCTCGGCGAGCGCGCCGCGAAGGCGCCCACCCGCGAACTGCCCCTGGCCCTCGCCCGCTTCCTCGGCCGGTTCAACCCCCAACTCCGCGCGCTGCGCCCGCAGCTCGGCCAGGACTTCGACGCAACGGGCGCGAAGGCGCAACGCCTCCTCGGATGGACGCCCCGTCCCGTCGCCGACACCATCGCCGACACCGCGGAGAGCCTCCTCGCCCACGGTCTGGCGACGGGGAGGTGAGCCCCCGGTCCACGGCGGGAGCACTTCGGGAAACCGTATTGCCCAGTGCGGCCCTGCGTTCGACGGCAGGGCATGTCAGGATGATGATCTGACAGCCACTCACCAAGACGGAGCCTGGCCCCATGACCTCTCCCAGCGGGGACGGCAGTGGCGCGCAGCCACTGATCATCGACACCAGCAAGCCCCACCCGGCCCGGATGTACGACTACTTCCTCGGCGGCAAGGACAACTACGAGGTCGACCGGGAGGCCGCCGAGCAGTTCATCAAGGCGGCGCCGGAGGTGCGGGAGGGCGTGCGGGCCAACCGGCGCTTCATGCACCGGGCCGTCCGGCACATCGTCGAGGAGGGCGGGGTACGGCAGATCCTCGACATCGGCACCGGGCTGCCCACCGAGCCGAACGTGCACCAGATCGCGCACGCCATCGCCCCGGACACCCGGATCGTCTACGTCGACAACGACCCGATCGTCAGCACCCACTCGATGGCCCTCATGGAGGACACCGACACCTCCGTCATCCTGGCCGACCTGCGCGATCCCCGCGCCGTCCTCGACCACCCCGAGGTCCGCAAGGCCATCGACTTCGACCAGCCGGTGGCCGTACTACTGGTCGCCGTCGTGCACTTCCTGTCCGACGACGGGGATCCGTACGGCATCGTCGCGACCCTGCGCGACGCGCTGCCCGCCGGTTCCTATCTCGTCCTGTCGCACGCCACGGGTGACATCCACGAGGACGGCCGGCACGACGCGGCGTCCGTCTACAACCGGGCCACCGCCACCCTCAACCTCCGCTCGCACGCCCAAGTCCTGGACTTCTTCGGCGACTTCACGCTCGTGGACCCGGGCCTGGTCCGCGTCACCCACTGGCGGCCCGAGGAGTCTCCGGCTCCGGGCGCCGCGCCGATCGGCATCTACGGCGGGGTGGCCCGGAAGGACAACTAGCCACCCGTGCCCCGCCGTCAGTCACCTATCGTGATCGTTCTGCCCTCCCGGCCCGGCAACGAGAAGCCCAGCACGGTGCTCGTGTCGCGCAGGGTTTCCGGGAGGGCTCCCGCCGCGCCGGTGCCTCGGGCGCGTTCGAGGCGTTGGGGGCGGGTCAAGGTGAGGCCGAAGTCCTTCGTGAGGCCGGCGCCGTCCAGCAAGTCGCAGAGGAACAGCATGTGTTCGTCGAGCGGCACCTGTTCGGCGCGGACGGCACGGACGCCGTTGAGCAGGGCGGTACGGAGGACCGGGTCCGGGTGGTGGCGGGTTCTGGTGAGGAGGGTGCCGGGGGTGTGGCGCAGTGCTCCTCGTTCGGTGAGGGCGGCCGTGTGCAGTGCGAGTGCCTCCCGGCCGCGTTCTCTGAGCCAGCGGGTCACCGTCAGGGGGCGGGGAGTGAGCGTGGCGGTACGGGCGCGTAACGCGGACAGCAGGTCGTCTGCCCAAGTCAGCCCCGTGCCAGGCGTGTTGGGCAGGTCGGGCGTGCTGGACCTCAGCTCGATCCCGCCTCGCAGCTGGTAGATCTCCAGGCCCAGTTTTCTTGTCTTCCGCGGTCTGACCAACAGCCTTCCACGCAGGGCCAGTTCGCCGAGTTCCGCCGCCGCGCAACCTGCCGCTGTCTGGGCCGAGTTGGGCACCCTGCCGTTCTCCCCGTACGACAACAGGGTGAACTCCTCGGGCAGGGACAGGCGTTGGAGCTGCGCGGGTCCGAACATGCGGTGCATTCTGCATGGCGGGGCGGCCGCCCGGGGTCAGGTCGCGGTACCGGGCAGGTCGAACCACACCGCCTTGCCCTCCGGGCGGGACAGGCCGTCGTACGGTACGGCGATGCCGTGGCCCCAGCTGCCGCCGGTGAGGGCGTCGACCAGGAACAGCCCCCGGCCGCCGGTGTCCCTGCGGCTCGGCCGACAGCCACAGGGCGGCGCCGTCACCCTTGGCGTGCAGGCAGGCGTTCGTGATGAGTTCGGAGGTGCAGAGGGTCGCGTCGCCGATGAGTTCGTCCCCCAGTTGGACACCGTGCAGACCGACACCGGGCACGGTGCCGCGTTCCTGGACTCCAGCGCCCAACTGCGCTGCCACCGAGGCCTTTTGGAACGCATCGCCGGCCCCGCGCTCCCCCAGGACGCTTCCCTCGCCCTCGTCCGCGACATCGCCCAGAACCTGTGAAAGGCCACCCATGCACCCCATCCTCCAGTGGCAGAAGTCGTCGTTCTCCGGAGGCGGCAGCGGCGAGGACTGCCTGGAAATAGCCGCCGGCCCCACCACCCTCCACCTCCGCGAAAGCGACCGCCCCGCCACGATCCTCAGCCCGCCCCACCCCGGCGCCCTCCACGCCCTCATTCGCCAAATCACCCAGGAACCGTGAAAGGCCATCCGTGATGGTGGAGCCAGCTGCACCCCCAACCAGGTAGCCCACCCCCTCGTGGCGGCAGCCCGGCGACGGCATCGTTGATCTCGCAAGGTCAAGGTCAAGGTCAACGACTCGCCGGAAGGAAACCGACCGCCATGCCTCACACCGCCGTCTCCCTCACCAAGGACGCCCGTACCGCCCAGCCGTCCCCCGCCCGGCGCACCCCGCACACCACCCCTCGCGTGATGCCCCTCTGGCAGGCGATGGCCCACCTGTTCGCCCCGGCCGACCGCACGGTGCGGCCGTGAACTCCCGCGTCACCCGCCCCTACTGAGACGCGCCGCGCCGCATCCCCCACTCCCGTTCGGCCACGGCAAGACCCCGCTCCAGCGTCTCGACGAACCCCGTCCGGGTCACCGTCGCCACCGACTCGGCACCCGCGGCCGCACCCCGATCGCCGTGCAGCCGGCAGGCGAGGTGGATCCAGTCGCCGTCGGGGAAGGCGTACGCCCACACGTCGTTGGTGCACTCCCCCCACTCCAGGAAGTCGCAGGCGAAACCCGCCGGTCGCGCGCCCGGTGTGCGGAAGCGCCGCAACTCGTCGGTGAGCTCCTTGACCAGCAGGGGCGGGTAGAAGGCGTTGTCCCACGTGTTCACATGCAGCCCGCCGACGAAGACATCGACGCACAGCAGATGGGCGTCCTGTTCGAGGTGGAACTCCAACCCGAATCCGGCCCGCGTCCCGAACAACATGCCTGCCTCCCCGAGATCCGGCCCGGCAGCCACACATCCGCCCCGCCTCGACCCGACCCTACTGATCCACTCGCGGCGCACAGTCGGCAAAGCGCCGCGAAAGCCAGGCCCCCGGAGTCACCCGCAGTGCACCCGGCGTTCATGTCATCCGCGAAACATGCGCCACATGAGACGTTTCACCCCCGCCCTGGCCCTCGGCACGGCCGCGCTCCTGGCCACCCCCTTCGCCGCCCAGGCCACCCCCGGCAACGCCCACACCGACAGCTACGGCACGAAGGCCGTGTACCAGCCGGAGCAGAACTCCCGCTCGTACCAGAAGGTCCCGGCCGGCTTCACCCCCGTCTTCACCGAGAACGTGTCCCGGCACGGATCGCGGTCCGCGACCGACAGTTCGGACGGCGACCTGATCCTCGCGCTCCTGGACAAGGCGCAGGCCGAGGGCCAACTCACCGCGAAGGGGCGGGAGTTCGGACCGAAGGCGCAGGCCCTCGAAGCCGCCATGAGCACCGTCGGGTACGGCGACCTCAGCGCGCGCGGCAAGCAGGAGATCCAGGCCACCGCCGTACGGATGGAGAAGCGGCTGCCGACCCTCTTCGCGTCGATCGCGAAGAACAAGGAGCCCATAGATGTGGTCAGTTCGGGGCAGGGGCGTGCCGTCGACAGTGCCAACCTCTACGGCGCCGCCCTCGCCCGGACCGACCCCGACCTGACCTCCCTCATCGGCGCGACCCGCACCGACAAGGACCTCCTGTACTTCCACAAGGCCGACGGCGGTGCCGCGTACCGCGACTACATCGCGAACGACAAGCGCCTCGCGGCCACCCTCAAGTCCGTCACCGACCAGCCGAAGACCCACCGCGCCGCCCGCGACGTACTGAAGAAGCTCTTCAAGCCGGCGTTCGTGGACCGGATCACGGCGGGCGAGTTCGCGTCGATCGGCACGGACGTCGAGGCCGCGACCGCCGTCTACAACCTGTACGCCATCGCCCCCGCGATGAGCGAGGAGAGCCCGGGCGGCAAGGGCTGGGGCATGGACCGGTACATCTCGGCGCGCGACGCCGACTGGTTCGGGTACGTCTCCGACGCCGAGGACTTCTACGAGAAGGGGCCGGGCTTCGCGGACAGCGACATCACCTACAAGATGGCGAACGTCCTCCTCGACGACTTCTTCAAGAAGGCCGAGGCCAAGCGCGACGGCACGAGCGACCTGGGCGCCGAACTCCGCTTCACCCACGCCGAGGAGATCATCCCGCTGGCCGCACTGATGGGCCTGCCCGGCAGCACGAAGGGCGTCACCACGGCCAAGCCGTACACCTACGGCAGCAACCCGTGGCGGGGAGCGGCCGTCGCGCCCCTCGGCTCCAACATCCAGTGGGACGTGTTCCGCAAGGGCAACACCTACCTCGTCCGCATGCTCTACAACGAGAAGGAGACGGCGTTCAAGACCGGCTGCCGTCCCATCTCGAAGGGCAGCAAGTTCTACGACCTGAACGAGCTGGAGCGCTGCTTCGGGCGGACGACGACCTCGAACGGCTGATCAACTCCCGCCCCCGACACCGGCGTTACGACGGCTCCGCGCTCCCCCAGGCGCGGGCCACCGCCGCCCCGAACTCCCGCCCACGCATCCCGGCCCGCCGGTACGCGGCGACGGCGGCCGTGTTGTCCGCGTCCACCATCAGCGCGGCGCGCCCGTGCTCCCGTACGAGAGCGTCCACGACGAACCGCGAGACGGCCGCTCCCAGGCCCCGCCCCCGCGCCTCCGGACGCGTCACGACCCCGGCCATGAAGCCGCACCCGGCCCCCGACCACGCGTCTCCGGCCACCGCGAGCAGCGTCCCGCCGCCGTGGGGGTCGTGGGCACCGGCCCAACGGCGTGTTCCGGGGCGGCCGGGCTGGGCGTAGGAGTCGGGGAAGCAGTCGTCGAAGACCGTCGCCGCTTCCTTCTCGCCGCCCCCGTCGAGCCACGCGACTCCATCCGGGACATCGGGCGGCGGGTCCGTCGTCTCCATCCAGAGGAACTCTGGTCCGCCGGCGGCCACCAGCCCGGGAGTCCCGCGCACCAGCGCCGCGATCAACTCCGCGTCCCCGAACGGGCGGTAGCCCGGTCCGGTCGCCGCCAGGGCCTCGTCCCGTACGAGAACGAGGGCGTCCTCCGCCTTCCCGTCGACCGCGATCCGGTGCCGGCCGGAGAGGCCCGGGCTGACCACCGCCGTCGCCGAGCCGTGGCGGAAGACGCGGACGCCGGGCCCGAGCCGGCCGTCGGGCCGCAGTCGCGCGGACCAGAGCAGATGGCCCGCCGCGTCCTCGCCGTGGAGTCCGTCAGCCTCGGCCACGTGCGCCCGCTCCCGCCCCGGTTTCCACCACGCCCCCCACCGTGAACCCGATCACCGACCCGCCGCCCTCCCGTCGTAGCGCGAACGGCGCCCCGCCATGGGCCAGGGCGACCTCGCGGACGATCGACAGGCCGAGGCCCGAGCCGGGGAGGGAGCGGGCGTCGGCCGCGCGGTAGAAGCGGTCGAAGATGCGGAAGAGGTCGGTCTCGGAGACTCCGGGGCCTCGGTCGAGGACCTCTACGCGGACCGTGCCGGGCCGGGCCGGGCCCGAGATCGAGATCTCGATCGGGGTCTGGCCCGCGCGGTCGAACTTGGCCGCGTTCTCGACGAGGTTGGAGATCGCGCGCTGGAGCATGCCGGGGCGGCCGTCGGTCGTCGTGTCGCCGCTCGCCCGGACCGTGATGTCGCGGCCGGTGCGGCGGCGGGCGAGGACCGCCACGTCCTCCGCGATGTCGGCGAGGTCGACCTGCTGGGGCGGTTCGGTGTCGGACTGGCCCGCCGCGAGGTCCACCAACTCGTTGACCAGGTCGGTGAGTTCGCGAGCCTCCTGGCTGAGGTCCGCGACCAGTTCCTCGCGCGTGCCGGGCGGCAGTTCGTCCATGCGGCGCAGCAGGGAGATGTTCGTACGGAGGGAGGTCAGCGGGGTGCGGAGTTCGTGGCCCGCGTCCTGGATCAGGCGGCGCTGGTCCTCCTCCGACTGGGCGAGGCGGCCGAGCATCCGGTCGAAGGCCCGGCCCAGGCGGCCCACCTCGTCGTAGCCGGTGACGGGGACCTGGACGCCGAGCCGGCGGGTGCGGGCCACGTCCTCGGCGGCGGCGGTGAGGATGATCAGGCGCCGGGTGATCCGCCGGGCCAGCCACCAGCCGCACAGACCGGCGAGCACGACCACCGCCGCCATCAGCACGAACGTCCGCTGCTGCAACGCCCGCAGCAGATCCTCCGTGTCGCTGAACTCCTGCGCGACCTGCACCGCGCCCCGCCCGTCGCCGAGCGAGACGGTCGCGATGCGGTACACGTCCTCGGCCACGGCGACGTCCTTGTGCTCCGCCGTCTTCCCGGCCACCCGCTCGCCCGCGATCGCCCGGTCGTCGCCGGTGACCGGCAGCGCCGGGCTGCCGCTGTCGAGGACAGCGCCGTCCTGCCCGAGCACCTGCACATCGGTACGGGCGGGCCGCACGATGTCGTGGCCGGGCGCGGAGGAGGAGAAGTCCTCGGTCGTCATCCGGTGCGTCCGCACCTCGTCCTGCAGATCCTGTACGACCTGGTCGAACACGGACTCCTGGTCGACCCGGACCAGCCGGGCCGCCGCGCCGTACGACAGCACGCCGACGAGGAGCGTGACGACGGCGGTCACCGCCGCGAAGGACAGCACGAACGTGGTGCGGAGCGAGATCAGCCTCGGCCGCCGGCTCGCCACCAGCCGCCGCAGGCGTCCGCCCACTCAGTCCTCCCGCAGCACGTAACCCACGCCACGCACCGTGTGGATCAGCTGCGGCGCGCCGGGCTCGTCGAGCTTGCGGCGCAGGTAGCCGACGTAGACGGCGAGGTTCTTGGAGCCGGGGCCGAAGTCGTAGCCCCAGATGCGGTCGTAGATCGTGGAGTGGTCCAGGACGATGCCCGCGTTGCGCACGAGCAGTTCGAGAAGCTCGAACTCGGTCCGGGTCAGCTCCAGTTCGCGCTCGTCGCGCCAGACGCGGCGGGCCTGGAGGTCCATGCGGAGGCCGGCCGCCGCGATCTGCTTGTCGGAGAACGAGGAGAGAGAGGAGAGGGAGGACGACGACGGTGACGTCTGCGCGGTCTCCCGCAGGCCGTCGGCGGAGGTGCCGGAGACGCCGTTCGCCGGGACCGGGCTGGTGCGGCGGAGCAGGGCGCGCAGCCTCGCGAAGACCTCCTCCACGTCGAAGGGCTTCACCACGTAGTCGTCGGCGCCCGCGTCCAGGCCCGCGATGCGGTCGGCCGTCTCGACCAGGGCGGTCAGCATGAGGATCGGGGTGCGGTCGCCCTCGGCGCGCAGCACCCGGCAGACCTGGAGTCCGTCGATGCCGGGCATCATGACGTCGAGAAGCAGCACGTCCGGTGGGGTGCGGTGGGCCTGCGCGAGCGCCTCGACACCGTCGGCGACCGCGGTCACCTGGTAGCCCTCCAGGGTCAGGGCCCGCTCCAGGGCATGACGGATGGCACGGTCGTCTTCGGCGAGCAGCACAGTCTGGGGCACGCCACCCAGTGTGCCAAGGCCTCCGGCGGTCGGGCGGTGGGGGCGGGTCTGCGGGTGCCCTTTTTACCTGGCTCTCACCGAGGTGGGCGCAACCTGGGTCCACCTCCTACCGTCTTCTCACGGTCGGGTGTGGCTGGCGTCCCTGGGGGCTGCGCCCCCAGACCCCCATCGGCCCTGAAGGGGCCTCGTCCTCAAACGCCGGACGGGCTGATTTTGCCGGCCGGGGTGAGAGGGCGTGCCCCCAGCGGGTGGGTGGGGGATCGGGATGGCATGTGCACGGGCTCAAACGCCGGACGGGCTGATATTGAGTGCCGCCAGTTGGTCGGCGAAGGGTACGACCGTCGGCTCGCTCGCCGGGCGGGCTGCCGACAGGCCCCTCATCAGCGCCCCCAACTCCCCCGCCGCTCGTTCGATCCGCTCCGGCAGCCCCTCCGCGCCCCAGTCCTCCGAGGCCGCGTACACCGCGGTCGGGACGATGACCGCCCGCAGGTAGGCGAAGAGCGGGCGGAGGGCGTGGTCCAGCACCAGGGAGTGGCGGGCGCTGCCGCCCGTCGCCGCGATGAGCACCGGCTTTCCGGCCAGCGCGTCCTTCTCCAGCACGTCGAAGAAGGACTTGAACAGTCCGCTGTACGACGCGGAGAACACCGGCGTGACGGCGATGAGCCCGTCCGCCCGCGTCACCGCGTCGAGGGCGGCCGCGAGCTTCTTGCCGGGGAAGCCGTTGGTGAGGTTGTGGGCGATCTCGACGGCGAGGTCACGCAGCTCGACGACCTGTATGTCGACCGGGGCCTCCCGGTCCACCGCCGCTGCCAGCCGGTCGGCCAGCAGCCTCGTGGACGACGGAACACTCAGCCCCGCCGAGACGACTACGAGCTTCATGCGACGGTCACCCCTTCCGGAGCCTTTTCCGATACGGCCGCGCGCAGCGACTCGTGCGTCGGCGCGTCCGGCACGTCCGCCGGGCGGTTCGCCGCGAACTCCTTGCGCAGCACCGGTACGACCTCCTCGCCCAGCAGGTCGAGCTGTTCCAGGACCGTCTTGAGCGGCAGCCCGGCGTGGTCCAGCAGGAACAGCTGGCGCTGGTAGTCACCGGCGTAGTCCCGGAACGCCAGGGTCTTCTCGATGACCTCCTGCGGGGAGCCGACGGTCAGCGGGGTCTGGTCGGTGAAGTCCTCCAGGGAGGGCCCGTGGCCGTAGACCGGCGCGTTGTCGAAGTACGGGCGGAACTCGCTCACCGCGTCCTGCGAGTTCTTGCGCATGAAGACCTGGCCGCCGAGTCCGACGATCGCCTGCTCCGGCGTGCCGTGGCCGTAGTGCGCGTACCGCTCCCGGTACAGCTCGACCATCTGCTTGGTGTGGTCGGCCGGCCAGAAGATGTTGTTGTGGAAGAAACCGTCGCCGTAGAAGGCCGCCTGCTCGGCGATCTCGGGGCTGCGGATCGAACCGTGCCAGACGAACGGCGGTACGTCGTCCAGCGGGCGCGGCGTCGACGTGAAGCCCTGGAGCGGGGAGCGGAACTTGCCCTCCCAGTTCACGACGTCCTCGCGCCACAGGCGGCGCAGGAGGGCGTAGTTCTCGATCGCCAGGTTGATGCCCTGGCGGATGTCCTGGCCGAACCAGGGGTAGACCGGGCCGGTGTTGCCGCGGCCCATCATCAGGTCCACCCGGCCGTCGGCCAGGTGCTGGAGCATCGCGAAGTCCTCCGCGATCTTCACCGGGTCGTTGGTGGTGATGAGGGTGGTGGAGGTGGAGAGGATCAGCTTCTCGGTCCGCGCCGCGATGAAGCCGAGCATCGTGGTGGGCGACGAGGGCACGAACGGCGGGTTGTGGTGCTCACCGGTCGCGAAGACGTCGAGCCCGACCTCCTCGGCCTTCAGCGCGATGGCGACCATGGCCTTGATGCGCTCACGCTCGGTCGGCGTCCGTCCGGTGGTCGGGTCCGGTGTGACGTCGCCGACGCTGAAGATCCCGAACTGCATGGTCGTTCACCCTCCAGGTTGTTGATTATTCAACTATACCCTCCAACGGCCACCCCTTCACACATATTCCGACCGGCACCACCGCCGCCCTCCGGCCGTTGTCAGTGGCTCGTCCTACGATCGCCTCATGGCCGCCCCGGACCGTGACACCCGAGGAATCGTCGACCCCGCCGAGCTCCTCGCCCGCGTGCGCTTCCGCCGCCCCGAACCGGCCCCGCCCCTGCGCCCGTACGTCGAGCACTACTGGCTGATCGACTGGGACCTGACCGAGCCCTACGTCTCCCACGTCGTCCCGCACCCGGCCGTGCACATCGTCTTCCAGCACCTCGCCGGCGAGGACGCCTTCGTCGAGGTCGCGGGCATCCCGCACGGCCTCTTCGCCCAGAAACTGGAGGGGCGGGGACGGGTCTGCGGCATCAAGTTCCGGCCCGGCGCCTTCCGTACCGTCGCCCCGGACCGGCCCGTCTCGGAGTGGACCGGACTGCGCGTCCGGCAACCCGACGTGTTCCCGGACATCGACCCCGCCACGGTCCTCGACCTGCCCGGCGAGACCGCCCGCGTCGCCGCCCTCGACACCTTCCTGCTCGCCCTCAACCTCCAGCCCGACCCACAGGCCGAGCTCGCGACCACCCTGGTCGACCGCATCCGCACCGACCGCACGATCCGCCGCGTGACCGACTTCGCCCGGGCCGAAGGCCTCTCCGTACGGCTGCTGCAACGCCTCTTCGCCGCGTACGTCGGCGTCGGACCCAAGTGGGTCATCCTGCGCTACCGCATCCACGAGGCCCTGGAGCGGGCCGGCGCCGACGAACCCGTGGACTGGGCGGGCCTCGCCGCCGACCTGGGCTACGCCGACCAGGCCCACCTGGTCCGGGACTTCACGACGACGGTCGGGGTGACACCGACGGCGTACGCACAGGGTGTGCACTGACGGCACGCTTCTAATCCGGTTGACCGGATGGAGGACGGTCACGGATATTTATCTGCGTGACACAGACTCTGCACAACACAAACAAATCCGAAGGGGACCCACCTCTCCCCGCCCGCACCCGCTGGGCGATCCTCGCCGTGATCCTCGCCGCCGACGTCCTCGACCTCCTCGACTCGACGATCACCAACATCGCCGCCCCGACCATCGCGAGGGACCTCGGCGGCGGCCCCGCCCTCGTCCAGTGGCTCGGCGCCTCCTACGCCCTCGCCCTCGGCGTGCTCCTCGTCCCCGGCGGGCGGCTCGGTGACCGGTACGGGCGCCGGCGGCTGTTCCTCGTCGGGCTCGGCGGGTTCGTCGTCGCCTCCCTGGGCTGCGGGCTCGCGCCCGGTCCCGTCTTCCTGGTCGTCGCCCGGCTGGTGCAGGGCGCGTTCGGGGCGCTGCTCATCCCGCAGGGCTTCGGCATCCTCGGCGCGAGTTGGCCGCGGGACCAGATCGGCAAGGCGTTCAGCCTGTTCGGGCCCGTGATGGGGCTGTCTGCGGTGGGCGGGCCGATCCTCGCCGGGATCCTCGTCGACGCCGATCTCGGCGGCCTCGGCTGGCGGCCCATGTTCCTCATCAACCTCCTCCTCGGCGGCGCCGCCCTCCTGGCCGCCCTGCGCCTCCTCCCCCGCGACACCGGCGACGGCACCGCCTCCGTCGACGGCCCGGGCTCGGCCCTGATCGCGGGCGCCATGCTCGGCCTGCTCGGCGGGATCATCCACGGCTCCGAGCACGGCTGGACCGGCTCCGCGCCCGTCCTCCTGCTCCTCGGCCTCGCCCTGTTCGCCGGGTTCTGCCACCGCCAGCGCACCGCGCCCGACCCGCTCATCCGCCCCTCGCTCCTCCACAACCGCGGCTTCACCGCGGGCCTGCTCCTCGGCGTCGTCGCCTTCGCCGCCGTCGCCGGACTCCTCTACGTCATCTCCCTCTACTTCCAGCAGGGCCTCGGCCGCTCCCCCGCGGGCACCGCCCTCGGCCTCGTCCCGCTCTCCGCCGGCATCGTCGTCTCCTCGATCGCCTGCTACCGGCTCGTCCACCGCCACGGCCGCCGCCTCGCCGCCACGGGCCTGCTGATCATCCTCACCGGCTGCGGATACCTCGCCGCGCTGGCCGCCAACTCCAGTACGGGGGTCGGTGGTTGGGCGCTCGTCCCGCCGCTCTTCCTCATCGGGCTCGGCATGGGCACCTGCTTCGGCACGGTCTACGACGTGACCATCGGCGACATCGAACCGGCCGAGGCGGGCAGCGCGAGCGGCTCGCTCAACGCCGTGCAGCAACTGGCCAACGCGATCGGTGCGGCGGCCGTGACCACCGTGTATTTCACGGCGGTCGGCGGAGGCGCGGCCCACGCGCTCCTCGTGAGCCTCGGTGTGGTCGGCGCGGCCGTCGCCCTGTGCCTGTGTCTCGTAGGACTGCTGCCGCGCACGGCACCGGTGGACCATGGTCACTGACCGTGCTGATCGCCGACGGTCCCGCTGGTAGCTTTCGCAGCGGCCGGACGACAACGACAGCGACAGCGAGCGGGGGAAGAGAGCCACGGTGAACCGAACTCAGGCCGTGACCCGGTGGTTGACGACGGACAACAACCCCATCCAGGTCTTCGGTACCGTCGCCGCCATCACCATCGGCGCGCTCGCGGTGCGCCCGGTCGGGACGTCCGGTACCGGACTCGCGGTGCTGTGTCTGTTCGTCCTGGAGTCGCTGCTGCTGTGCACGCGGCTCATCCCCGAGGGACGGCTCCCGCCCCGCGTGCAGCTGGCGGTGTTGTGCACGTGGGCGGTCGGGGCGGCCGCGCTGATGAGCCTGGACCGGTCCGGGGCGTCGGCCCTGTTCGCGTACTTCGTGACCGGCCATGCCGGATACCGCCTCGAAGCCCGCCTCGCGCTGCCCTTCGCGGCGCTCACCAGCGTCCTGTGCGCGACGGTGCTGCTCATGCCCTGGGGCGGCCACGGCACCTCGTGGGTCGTGGGCGCCTTCACCGGGGTCAGCGTGCTGGTCGGTATCTCCAACCGCGCCCACACCGCCGCGTTGCGCTCCGCGCGGGCCGCCGCCGAGCAGGCGGAGCTGGCCTCACGGGCGGAGGCGCGGGCCGAGGCGCTCGCCGAGCGGGCCCGGATCGCCCGGGACGTGCACGACGTGCTGGCCCACTCGCTGGCCGGGGTGAACATGCAACTGGAGGTCACCGACGCCCTGTTGGAGTCCGGTGACGTCGAACGGGCCCGGCAGGCGGCCCAGCGGGCGCAGAGCCTGGTGCGGTCGGGGCTGACCGAGGTGCAGCGCACGGTCGGCGACCTGCGTGAGGACGCGCTGCCGCTGGTGGAGACGTTGCGGTCCCTGCTCGCGTCCGGGTCGCACGCCGGTACGCTGACCGTCGACGGGCCGCCGCGTGAACTGCCCGTCCGCCTCGCCCAGGTGATCGTGCGCTGCGCCCAGGAGGCGCTGACCAACGCGCACAAGTACGCGCCCGGCGCCCCGGTCCGTATGCGCCTGGAGTACGCGGAACAACGGGAGCGGCCCGAGCAGTTCCCGGAGGGGACCGCCGAGGAGACCGTCTTCGAGGTGGTCAACTCCGCGCCGCCGGAAGGCTCACGGCCCCTGGCCGGTGCCGGGAGCGGCATGGGGCTGGTCGGGATGCGCGAGCGCCTCGACCTGGTGGGCGGCACGGTCACAACCGGGCCGATCGTGGACGGCGACGACGCAGGAGGATGGCGGGTGCGCGTGGTGATCCCCACATGAGCGACGAACAGCAGGCCGTTGTACGGGTGGTCGTGGCCGACGACCAGACCGCGGTTCGTGAAGCGCTGGCGACCGTACTGGATCTGCAGCCCGGCGTGGAGGTCGTGGCGACGGCGAAGGACGGCGGGGAGGCTGTGCTGGCCGCCGAGGAGCACTCCCCGGACGTGATCCTGATGGACCTCAACATGCCGCGGATGGACGGGGTCGAGGCCACCCGGCTGCTCACCGAGCGCTTCCCCCGGATCGCCGTCGTGGTGCTGACCACCTTCGCCGACGAGGAGTACATCCTCGCCGCGCTCGGCGCAGGCGCCCGCGGCTACCTCACCAAGGAGTCCGGCCGGCAGGACATCACCCGCGCGGTGCGGGCCGCGGCGGCCGGGCAGTCCGTGCTCGACCCCGCCGTACGGGACCGGCTCGTCGCCGCCGCCGCGCGGGGCGGCGCCCCCGTCGAGCGCTCGGGCACGGGACTCGCCCCGGATCTCACCCCCCGGGAGGTCGAGGTGCTCACGCTGATCGGCGAGGGCCTCACCAACCGGGGCATCGCCGAGCGGCTGGTGGTCAGCGAGGCCACGGTGAAGACCCATATCAACAACCTCTTCTCCAAGGCGCATCTGCGGGACCGGGCGCATGCCGTGAAGTACGCGTTCATCCACGGACTGGTGAAGACCCCTGGGTGAGGGCGTCCCCGTGGGCCCCGGCCGGCGCCAGGAGCCGCACACGGGCCAGCAGCAGGAACACCCGGGTGAGGACCATGGCCAGCGCCATGATGACGAAGAACGGTGCGATGGCGTCCTGCACTATCTGGTGCTCGGCCATGAACGTGCCGAGGTGCTCGCGGAACGAGGTGTTGTGCTCGGCGAGGTAGATGAACGCGACGCGCAGCGCGACCACCGCCGTCCAGATCGCCACGAACCCCGCACCGCACCGGGTGTGCACGAGCCCCGAGGCCGGGTCCCGCTCCACGCCGGTGGTGAACGTGGCGACGACACCGCAGGCCAGCCCGATCGCGGCGCCCACCAGATAGACGACGATGTCGACGTGCTGGGTGGGCAGCCCCCTCAGATAGAAGTAGCCGACCGCCGACACCGTGCCGATCGGCATCAGCACCTTGTGCAGGTCGTACTTCCGGCGGCCGTACTGCGTCAGCATCATCACCGCGAAGATGCCCCCGCTGATCGTCAGCGCCTGCTCCATGTCCGTCATGACGTCGCACTCCTCGGTCTCCGGCGGTCCGCCCGCCGCGTGTTTTCCTGAGACCGACTCTCCCGCCGATGCCGGAAAAGCTCCCGGACCCACGGGTGGAAATCCGGGTGGAGACGCAAGGTGGAGCCACCCCCTAGGGGCCCCTCGGGGACCGCCCGGCAACCGCCCCTTTTTCAGTGCCCCGCCGCTAGACGTCCCCCGCCCGCAACCGCGCGATCTGCTGGCCGCTGAACTCCACCGTCCGCCTCATGTGGCCGACGATCACGGCGAGTTCGGCGTCGCCGAGGTCGTCGAAGAGGGTGAACCAGCCGCCGCCGAGCCGGTTCCACATGCGCCCGAACTCGGTGATCTTCTCCGGCACGGTCGCCACCAGCACCCGCCGCCGGTCCTCCGCGTCCCGCTCCCGGACGACGTACCCCGCCCGCTCCAGCCGGTCCACGAGCCGCGTCGCCGACCCGGTCGTCAGCCCCGTCAGCTCGGCGACCCGGCCCGTCGTCACGGGCCCGGCCTCCAGCGTGAGCAGGTTCAGGCACTGCAGATCGGTGGGGTGCAGCCCCAGCCGGTCGGCGACGGCCTGGTTGAACAGGGCGTACGACGCCATGTACCGGCGCGAGACGGTGGACAACTCGTCCAGCAGCCGCGCCCGCGCGTTCCCGGACATGTCGTACCCCTCGTCGCCTGTGCCGTTCCGTACGTGCCGTGTGTGACGTGCGGAGATCGAGATCGTACGACGCGCTCGCGGACGTGGCTCCGCGGTACTACGGGTGTGGCTCAGAAGTAGTAGGTGTCACCGGTGTCCAGGACGAGCACCCGCTGCTGGTCGTTGGCCCGGTTCCCGTCCACCGCACCCCCGCCCCACACCGTGTCCAGCTCCAGCAGCACCTCGGAGGACGCGTCCCGCAGCCGTACCCGCAGCTCGATCCGCTCGCCCACCGCGTCCGCGGCCAGCGCTCCCGTCCGGCACACCACCACCCGCTCCCCCGACCGGGCACACCCCTGCGGCAGCGTCTGCCGGTCCGCGAGCGGCTTCGACCAGCGCAGCCGTACGGTCGCGTCGGGCACCGCGGACGGGCCGTGGTTGCGCGGGGTGAACCGGACGTCCACCCGGCCCGCGGTCATGGCGGCGGAGCCGTGATAGGCGAGATCCGCCTCCGGGCCCGGCACCCAGGGGGCCGCGCCCATCACCGCGAGCGCGGTACCCGCCACAGCGCCGACCCGTAGTACCCGTACTACCCGCATGCCATCCACTCCTCAGTGCACCCCTACGTCACGGTGGTCGTACGGATGTATCCCACGCGGAGCGTGCGACAGGCGCCGTCCATCAGGTGACAGGCCGCGTGCGGGTGACGAACCGCGTGATTCGATGGCGGCCATGCTCGTCCTCCGCTCCGCAGCCCTCTTCGTCGTCGCCGCCGTCTTCGAGATCGGCGGCGCCTGGCTGGTCTGGCAGGGGGTGCGCGAACACCGCGGCTGGCTGTGGATCGGCGGCGGGATCATGGCCCTCGGCGCCTACGGCTTCGTCGCCACCTTCCAGCCCGACGCCCACTTCGGCCGCATCCTCGCGGCGTACGGCGGGATCTTCGTCGCCGGTTCGCTGGCCTGGGGCGCGGTCGCGGACGGCTACCGGCCCGACCGCTGGGACATCACCGGCGCCCTGATCTGCCTGGCCGGGATGGCCGTGATCATGTGGGCGCCCAGGGGGAACTGAGCCGGAACCGAGCCCCCTATCCTGGACGGAGTCGTACATACGATCTCGTTGATCCGTCCCGAGGAGCAGCCCATGGCCACCGCCGCACCGTCCGCCGCCTCCCGTATCGCGGTCGTCACCGGGGCGAGCGGTGGAATCGGCGCCGCCACGGCCCGGCAGCTCGCCTCGGCCGGCTACCGGGTCGTCCTCACCGCCCGCCGCAAGGACCGCATCGAGGCGCTCGCCGAGGAGATCAACGGGAACGGCGGCCAGGCCACGGCGTACGCCCTGGACATCACCGACCGCGATGCCGTCGACGAGTTCGCGACCGCCTTCAAGACGATCGGCGTCCTCGTCAACAACGCGGGCGGCGCACTCGGCGCCGACCCGGTCGCGACCGGCGACCCCGCCGACTGGCGCACGATGTACGAGACGAACGTCCTCGGCACCCTGAACATCACCCAGGCCCTCCTCCCCGCCCTCACCGCGAGCGGCGACGGCACGGTCGTGGTCGTCTCCTCCACGGCCGGCCACGGCACGTACGAGGGCGGCGCGGGCTATGTCGCCGCCAAGCACGGCGCCCACGTCCTCGCCGAGACGCTGCGCCTGGAGATCGTCGGCACGCCGGTGCGGGTCATCGAGGTCGCGCCCGGCATGGTCAAGACGGACGAGTTCGCGCTGACCCGCTTCGGCGGCGACGCGGAGAAGGCGGCGAAGGTCTACGCGGGCGTCGCCGAGCCCCTCACGGCGGACGACGTGGCCGACACGATCACCTGGGCGGTCACCCGCCCCAGCCACGTCAACATCGACCTCCTCGTCGTCCGCCCCCGCGCCCAGGCCTCGAACACCAAGGTCCACCGGGAGCTGTGATGCCCGACGAAGAGGGCGGCCCGGCCGGTCCAGTTGGCCCGGACAACTCCCAAGAGGCCATGGACAAGCGCCGGTTGGCCGAGGAGACCAGGAACGAACGCAAGGTCTGGTACTTCCTCGCCTACTTCCTCTTCGGCATCCACGTCGTCGCGTTCGTGATGATCTACGCGGTGACGCACGCCCCGAACAAGTAGGCGGGGCTCACCAGTTGGCCTTCCAGGCCTCCGCTACCCGGCCCTCCGCTGTTTGAAGATCCACGCCCGGATGTCCTCGATGGCGTAGGCGATCGGCCAAGTCGAGTTGTGCTCAAGGGCGTTGGGGTTCTGTTTGACCTGGGCCTCGGTGAGAGTCGTTCCCTTGAGGAGGGCCGAGTAGTTGACCGTCGTCCCCTTGGCCGCCAACTCCTTGACGTCCGTGGCGAATTGGGCGGCGGTGGACCTGCCGTTCCAGGTGGCGCGGGCGACCTTCGTACCGGCCTGCTCGATGACCTTCGTGATGGCGTTCTCGCCCGGGTAGGCCTTGGTGTCGCCCTGGGAGACGGTGATCCACAGGTTCTTCTTCGCGAGGGGAGCGGCCTGGCCGGCGGGCCACTGACCGGCGACGACGAACGAGGCCGCGAAGAGATCCGGGTACTTGATGTTCAGCCCGAGGGCCATCATCGCGCCCATGGACTGGCCGGTGGAGTACACCCGGTCCGCGTCGATGCCGTACCGGCCCGTCAACTCCTCGACCAGGTTGGCCGTCGCGTCGAAGTAGGCCGTCGGCTTGTAGTCGTCGCTCACGACCACGGCCGGATACTGCGGCGCCAGCACGAACGCCTCCCGCACGGCCTGGTCCTCCGGACTCGCCCAGCACACCGCGCCGAGCCCCTGCACGAGGGTCGCCTTCACCGTGGTGCCGACCACGCCGGCGTCGTGCATGAAGAGAACGAGCGGATACGACGTGGTGGTGTCGTCCGGGTCGTAGCCGGCGGGGATGTAGAGGTTGTACGGCAGGGACTCGCCGGTCTTCGGATCCTTGAAGGTGAACTGCTCGAAGTCGTCCACGATCGGATTCACGGTCCGGCTGGTGGTGACCTCGGCGGCGCTGTCGACCGCGTAGACGGAACCGTCGGTGGCCGTGACGGTGCCGGTCTGGGTGACCGTCCCCTGTGCCTTCTTGATGTTGGCCGCGCCGCCCGTCGCGCCGAGGGTGGGGCCGGGGACGACTCCGGGGGTGCCGGAGGACCGCGTCGGCTGGGCGGCCGAGGACTGGCTCGCCGACGGCTTGGCGGAGCCACCCCCGCCCCCGTTCCCGTACGGGCCGGAGATCCCCCACAGCAGGGCGCTCTCATCGTCGGGGGACAGCTCGACGATGACATACGTGCCGTCGGTGCCCTGATCGGCCGTCGCCGCGCGGGTGTTGGCGTAGACCTTCGTGACCGTACGGCCCTCGACCTCGAAGGACGACGCCGAGAGCTTGGACGTGTCGATCTCGGTGTCGTACTCGACGGCGACCGCGATGAATTTCTGGCCCTCGCCGTAGACCTTGGTGATCGCGGTGGCGCTTTTCATATGCCCGCCGCCGCCCCCTCCGCCTGCTGAATCCGATTCACAAGCGGCCAGACCCGTGGTGGCAACCGCCGCCACTCCCAGAACCCGCCCTAGAAATGCGCGCCTTGTAGCCATTTCACTCATCACCTCGACTCAGTTCAGGGACTTGAGGATGCGATCGATTCGCGCCACGGCCTTCTCCGCCGTGCCCTTGATGTAGAAGCCGTCGACCGCCTCATAGGTGACATGGTCGAAATTCCATTTGTCGGGCATGTTCTTGGCACCGCCCTCGAACATCGACATGACGAAAGTGCTGGAGAAGGACGAGTTCTCGCGGATCGCGGTCGCGGTCGTGGTGGACAACTCCGGTTCCACACCCGCGAAAACGCCCTTGCCGACCTGGAAGACCCAGATCGGCACCTCGGCGGTGCCGGTGGGGGTGAAGGTGACGGTCTTGGTGGGCGCGCCGGCCTGGGGGCCCGTGACCTGGGTGGTGGTGATGTCGTCGGTGACGAGCCGCACGACGACCTGCTTGCCGCTCTCGTACGTGCCGATCCCCTGCGCCACCCGCACGATCTCGTTCCCGAGCCGCTCGCCCTGCGCGGTCAGCAGCGCGAACCCGGCGTCGTGCAGATCGACGCCGTAGGACCAGCCCTTGTCCTTGTCGATCGCGTACCGCTTCGAGCGGTACGCCGGGAACTGGTCACCGCACGCGCCCACCAGCCAGAAGCCGACGGCACCGGGGTACTGCGCCTCGACGTGCGTCATGGCCGCGCCGGCGAGGTCGGCGGTGATCGGCAGGGTGCCGTCGGCCATGACCGAGTCCTGCATCACGCACGACTGCACGTCGTAGTTGGCCAGGACGGCGATCGGGTCGCCGTCGAGATCGTTGAACCGGGCGACGTACACGCCCTTGTCCGAGGGCAGTTGCTCGTTCACGCCGAGCCAGTAGCCGTCGGCGGTGAGGACGTTGCGGTTGACGTTGACGCCGGACTTCCCGCTGCCGTAGCCGACCTCGGCGTCCTGGAGGCTCTTGACCGCGTCGGCGACGGCGGACTTGGTGGCGGCGACGATGTTCTGCACGTACGCGGCGGCACCGGCCGAGGACGAACTCGCCTGCACATGCGGCGCGGAGAAGCAGTGCGTGACGGTGACCATGATGTTCGCGGCGGCGACACCGCTCGCCGCGGTGACGGCGTCCCGCATCAGCGCGATCGCCTCCGCGCTGATCGAGGTCAGATCCAGCACGGCCAGCGCGATACGCCGGGACCCGGACTCCACCAACAGGACACGGACGTTGAGGTCGTCGTGCACGGCGGTGAAGTTGTCCAGCGGCAACAGCGAGGCGGCAGGCGTGAACGCGGCCTTGCCGACACCGACCTTCAGCCCACCGGCGTCCCCGGTGGCGGCCCGCGCGGAGGTGGCAGTGCCGAGGGCGGTCGCCGCGAGGACGCCGACCGCCCCGGCGGCCACCACACCCCGTCGGCTCAACTCGCCCTGATTCCAATGTCGCTCATTCATGTGCTGTCCTCCGAGACGCCGCGGGTGGGGGTCGGGCTAACACCCGGGCAGCATCACAGCGAAATTCGAGGCCAGCAATGAGGGGCACGCGCAAGTAATGATTGCGCGAATGGAGCGGGCATTTGACGTGCGACGGCGACGGAAATCCACAGCAATAGGCCGCGAATTCACAGCGGTCTCAGAGGAGTTGCAGAGCTCAGCCCTTCACGCAGACAACCTGCTTCAGCTTCGCCACGACCTCGACGAGATCCCGCTGCTGATCGATGACCTGCTCGATCGGCTTGTACGCGCCCGGGATCTCGTCCACGACGCCGGAGTCCTTACGGCACTCCACGCCCCGTGTCTGCTCCTCCAGGTCCTTCACCGAGAAGCGGCGCTTGGCCGCGTTACGGCTCATGCGCCGGCCGGCGCCGTGCGAGGCCGAGTTGAAGGACTTCTCGTTGCCGAGGCCCTTCACGATGTACGAACCGGTGCCCATCGAGCCCGGGATGATCCCGTACTCGCCGGAGCCGGCGCGGATCGCTCCCTTACGGGTGACCAGCAGGTCGACGCCCTCGTACCGCTCCTCGCTCACGTAGTTGTGGTGGCACGAGATCTCCGCGTCGAAGGCCGGCTTCGCCTTCTTGAACTCCTTGCGGATCACGTCCTTCAGGAGCGCCATCATGATCGTGCGGTTGTACTTCGCGTACTCCTGCGCCCAGAACAGATCGTTGCGGTACGCCGCCATCTGCGGGGTGTCCGCGATGAAGACGGCGAGGTCGCGGTCGACCAGGCCCTGGTTGTGCGGGAGCTTCTGGGCCGCGCCGATGTGGTGCTCGGCGAGCTCCTTGCCGATGTTCCGGGAGCCGGAGTGCAGCATGAGCCACACCGAACCATCCGAATCCACGCATACCTCGCAGAAGTGATTCCCTCCGCCAAGTGTGCCCATCTGCTTCGTGGCCCGGTCCTCCCGGAACTTCACGGCGTCCGCGACCCCGTCGAACCGCCCCCAGAAGTCGTCCCACCCGCCGGTGGCCAGCCCGTGCAACCGCCCCGGCTCCACAGGGCTGTCATGCATCCCCCGCCCCACCGGAATCGCCTGCTCGATCTTCGACCGCAGCCGCGACAGATCGCCGGGAAGATCGTTCGCCGTGAGTGACGTCTTCACCGCGGACATTCCGCAGCCGATGTCGACCCCCACCGCCGCCGGGCACACCGCGCCCCGCATCGCGATGACCGAGCCGACCGTCGCACCCTTTCCGTAGTGCACGTCCGGCATGACCGCCAGGCCCTTGATCCACGGCAGGGTCGCGACGTTGCGCAGCTGCTGGAGCGCGCCCTCCTCGACCGTGGCCGGGTCGGCCCACATACGGATCGGGACCTTCGCGCCCGGCATTTCCACGTACGACATATCGTCCTCATTCCCCTGTGGGTAATCAAAAAAGCTCAAAAGCCATACATCGCAAAACCGGTGCCAAGGTCAACGAAAGGGACAGCGGACCGGCGTCAACGGCTGTACGTGCGATAGACATTGTCTCCAGGGGGTCCCCCGGTGCGGCAAGCGAATAACCAGCGGGGACACTGGCAGACCCTGGATCGTTCAAGGGGTCGGGGGGCAGAGAAGACACCCGACACCTCCCTACCCGACACACCGTCGAGAGGAGCCCGACCGTGCAGCGGAAGGCCTACGTACCCGGCACCGCCGCGCTCCTCGTGGCGCTGCTGGCCGGCTGCTCGAGCGGCTCGGCCGACAGCGGTACGACGGACGACGCGAACCCGGGCGAGGCCGGTACGTCGACGGCGGTGGCCCAGCCGGGCAAGTACCGCACGCTCCCCGAACCCTGCGGGGCGGTCAGCCAGGGCACGCTCGACTCCCTGCTCCCCGGCATCAAGCAGATCACCGACGCGGAGCAGCGCGAGGCGGCGTACGCGGGCGAGGCGACGCTGACGTTCGACACGGACCGCAAGGTGGGCTGCCGTTGGAAGGTGGAGTCCACGGACGCGACCGACCACCTGCTGGTCGACTTCGAGCGGGTGGTGTCCTACGACAACGCCGTGAGCGACGACAACCAGGCGCAGACGATCTTCGCGACGAAGGAGACGGCGGCGGATCTCCCGGAGCCGACGGCGAGCGCCACGGCGTCGGATTCCGCATCGGACTCCGCGTCCGCTTCCGACTCCGCGACGCCCTCCACCTCCGCCACCCCCTCGTCCTCCGCGTCCAGCTCGTCCTCCGCGTCGGCCTCCGCTTCGGTCTCCGCCTCCCCCACCGGTCTCGAACCCCGCATCCTCTCCGGTCTCGGCAACGACGCGTTCCTCGACGACGCGTTGAGCAGTTCCGGATCCACGGCCCAGCAGCGCACGGTGACTGTGGTGTTTCGCACGTCCAACGTCATTGTGACCATCGAGTACGAGGAGCAGCCGGCGACGGTCGGTGTCGTGCCGGACAGCCAGAACATGCAGGACAGGGCGCGGAAACTGGCCGCGCAGCTGGCCGATTCACTCAACGGCTGAGACGTTCGGGGGTGCCGTTCGCGGGGTCGCGCAAAGCCCGTGAACGGAGACCGCACAGCTGACTCACCGCGTACCGTGGCCCCTCGGACCCGATCCGACGGCAGGAACCACGAGCGTCATGAGTGAAGGAACCATGCATCAACCAGCACAGCGAGACCGGAATGACCAGCAGCGGGCGAAGCGTCTGAGCCGCGTCCTTGTCTGCGCGGCCGCCGTCCCGGTGATGCTGATCGCGGCCGGCTGCTCCTCGGACTCCGGCTCCGGCGACAGCGCGGGCAAGGAGACGGCCGGCCTCGGTGCGACGACGTCCGCCGGCGCCACGGCCGCTCCGACGGTGCAGGCGGCGGCGTACAAGAAGCTGCCCGAGCCGTGCGCGGTGCTGTCGAAGAAGACGTTGACCGATCTGGTGCCGAAGGGCGCCAAGTCGGGCAAGGAGGGCGCGTCCAGCGACACGGCGTCGCGCGGCAGTTGCTCCTGGACGAGCCTGGACAACAACGGGGTCAAGGGTTCGCAGTTCCGCTGGCTGAACGTGTCGTTGCTGCGGTTCGACTCCTCGCAGACGCAGGGCGAGGGCGACAAGCTGGCCGCCGCGTACTACGCGAAGCAGGTCCAGGAGGCGCAGTCCGTCACCGGCGCGAAGAACGCCAAGTCGGAGCCGGTCGCGGGCGCGGGCGACGAGGCGACGGCGGTGCGCTACGACCTGAAGAAGAAGGAAGGCGCCTTCAAGCAGCAGACGGTGGTGGCGCGGGTCGAGAACGTGGTCGTCACGATCGACTACAACGGCGCGGGCCTCGCGGGCGAGAAGGCGCCGAGCGCGGACACGCTGACGAAGGCGGCGGAGAAGGCCGTGAAGGAGGCGGTGGCCGCGATCACGTCGGCCAACGGCACCGGCGGCGCGGGCACCACGGCCCCCAGTACCTCCGCCTCGCCCTCCAAGTCGGCGTCCAAGGGCGCGAGCGCCTCTCCTTCCCCCTCGGCCACGAAGAAGAGCTGACCGTCACATCCGCGTAAACGTTCGCGCCTCAACTCGCAGGTCAATGAAGCGTTTTGACGGAGCCCGGCCCCTTTGGGGACCGGGCTCCTGACAGACCGGCACCCAGGACGCCGCACACATGTGCCACCCTGTTGCGCGCAACAACATGTAAGGGGAGGGGAGTCCGGGTGTCCGCACCCATTCAGCTCACACGTATGCACCGGGTACTCATCGGTGTGGTCGTCTCCGGTGCGGTCGTCATCGCCGGTATCGGCTTCGCGGGTTCGTACGCCGCCGTGCGCGAACTCGCCCTGAAGAAGGGCTTCGGGAACTTCGCGTACGTCTTCCCGATCGGCATCGACGCGGGCATCTGCGTCCTGCTCGCCCTCGACCTGCTCCTGACCTGGATCAGGATCCCCTTCCCGCTGCTGCGCCAGACGGCATGGCTGCTGACGGTCGCGACGATCGCGTTCAACGGCGCCGCGGCCTGGCCCGACCCGCTCGGTGTCGGCATGCACGCGGTGATCCCGATCCTGTTCGTGGTCTCGGTGGAGGCGGCCCGGCACGCGATCGGCCGCATCGCCGACATCACGGCCGACAAGCACATGGAGGGCGTCCGGCTCACCCGCTGGCTGCTCTCCCCCGTCCCGACGTTCCTGCTCTGGCGCCGCATGAAGCTGTGGGAGCTGCGCTCCTACGAGCAGGTCATCAAGCTGGAGCAGGACCGCCTCGTCTACCAGGCCCGCCTGCACTCCCGCTTCGGCCGCGCCTGGCGCCGCAAGGCCCCGGTGGAGTCGATCATGCCGCTGCGCCTGGCCCGCTACGGCGTCCCGCTCGCGCAGACGGCCCCCTCGGGCCTGGCCGCCGCGGGCATCGAGCCCGTACTGCTGCCCCCGGCACCGCAGTTGGAGCCGGCCCGCGAGCAGGAGCAGCCGACGGCACCGGCCGTCCAGAACGCCCCGGCACCGGTCCGCGAGCAACTCCCCGCCGCCGAGGCGCACCAGGAGCCCGAGCAGCCGGAGGACCACGCCGCCGAGCCGCAGAGCCAGTGGCTCCAGGCGCGGGACCCGCAGACCGTCGCGTACCAGGGCGGCTACGACCCGACGTACGACCCGGACGCCGCCTACCGCCAGTGGTACGCGGAGCAGCAACAGGCCGAGCAGTTCGAGCAGTTCGAGGAACAGCAGCAGTTCCGGTCCCGGCAGCAGTTCGAGGAGCGGCAGCGCTTCGAGCAGCAGCAGCAATTCGCTCAACAGCAGCAGTTCGCTCAACAGCAGGCGTTCCCCCAGCAGCAGTTCGAGGAACCGCCGCTCCCCGAGCCGGAGCCCTCGCCCGAGGACACCGGCACGTTCCCGATCCCGGCGGGCCCGGGCCGTACCCGTGAACTGGGTGCGGGCGGCGGCACGGAGCCGACCGAGGACGACTACTACCTCATCTTCAAGAAGTCGATAGACGGCAGCTACCCGACCGGCGGCCAGTTCCGGGGCGACGTGGAGGCCACGTACGGCATCCTGCTCCCCCAGCGCGAGGCCGACCGCATGGCCACCCGCTTCACGAACCGCCACACGGCGGAACTCCAGGAGGACCACATCGCGTAAGCGGTCCCCCTCCGATCTCCTACGACGATGAGGGCGCCCCGGGCTCGATGGCTCGGAGCGCCCTCATCGTCGTAGAGCCGACTGGCCAGGGTCTTCTACTCCCCCAGCAGCCTCCGCACCCGCTCCTGGCCCACGGCCAGCAGCAACGTGGGCAGACGCGGCCCGGTGTCACGGCCGACCAGCAGGTGGTAGAGGAGGGCGAAGAACGTCCGCTGGGCGGTCTTGATCTCCGGCGGGAGTTCCTTGGCGGTCGCGTCGGCGGAGAAGCCGGCCTGGACCTTGGGGACGCCGTAGACGAGGTGGCTCAGGCCGTCCAGGGACCAGTGGTCGGCGAGGCCGTCGCGCAGGAGTCGCAGGGACTGCTGGGAGGGCTCGTCGAGGGACTTGAGGAGTTCGGTGTCGGGTTCGTCGCGCACGATGGTCCGCTGGTCGGCGGGGACGTGCGTGTTGATCCAGGCCTCGGCCTTGTCGAGCCGGGGGCGGACCTCGTCGAGGGTGGACAGCGGGTCGGAGGGGTCGAGTTCGCTGAGGATGCGCAGCGACTGCTCCTCGTCGCCCGCGGTGATGTCGGCGACGGACGCGAGGGTCCGGTACGACATCGGGCGGGGCGTGCGGGGCAGTTCACCGGCGGCGGTGCGGACGGCACGGGAGTGCGCGGCGAGGTCGGCGGGAAGGGCGGACCCCTCCTCGACCTTCCCGTCCAGCTTGTCCCACTCGTCGTAGAGGCGCTGGATCTCCTGGTCGAAGGCGATCTTGAAGGACTGGTTGGGGCGACGGCGGGCGTAGAGCCAGCGCAGGAGCTGCGGTTCCATGATCTGGAGCGCGTCGGCCGGGGTGGGGACCCCGCCCTTGCTGCTGGACATCTTGGCCATGCCGCTGATGCCGACGAAGGCGTACATGGGCCCGATGGGCCGCTCGCCGCCGAAGATCCCGACGATCTGCCCGCCGACCTGGAAGGAGGAGCCGGGGGACGAGTGGTCGACACCGCTCGGCTCGAAGATCACGCCCTCGTAGGCCCAGCGCATGGGCCAGTCGACCTTCCAGACGAGCTTGCCGCGGTTGAACTCGCTGAGCAGGACGGTCTCGGTGAAACCGTCCTCGGTGCAGACGTACGTCAGCTCGGTGGTGTCGTCGTCGTACGCCGTGACGGTGGTGAGGTCCTTGCCGCAGCTGCCGCAGAAGGGCTTGTACGGGAAGTAGCCGGCGGAACCGGAGCTGCCGTCGTCCTCCTCCGCCGCGCCGGACCCCGCCTCGGCCTCCAGCTCGGCGTCGTCGACGGCCTTCTGCTGCTGCTTCTTGGCCGGGGCCTTCTTGGTGCGGTACTGGTCGAGGATCGCGTCGATGTCGCCGCGGTGCTTCATGGCGTGCAGGATCTGCTCGCGGTACACCCCGGAGGTGTACTGCGCGGTCTGGCTGATCCCGTCGAACTCCACGCCCAGCTCGGCGAGGGAGGCGACCATCGCGGCCTTGAAGTGCTCGGCCCAGTTCGGGTACGCGGAGCCCTTCGGGGCCGGTACGGAGGTCAGCGGCTTGCCGATGTGCTCGGCCCAGCTCGCGTCGGTCCCCTCCACCCCGTTGGGCACCTTGCGGTAGCGGTCGTAGTCGTCCCAGGAGATGAGGTGCCGGACCTCGTGGCCCCGGCGGCGGATCTCGTCGGCGACGAGGTGCGGGGTCATGACCTCGCGCAGGTTGCCGAGGTGGATGGGCCCGGAGGGGGACAGCCCGGACGCGACGACGACAGGTTTGCCAGGGGCCCGACGCTCCGACTCCTCGATGACCTCATCCGCGAAACGGGAGACCCAGTCGGTGGTCTCGGTGCTCTGAGCCACGATCGGCACGTCCTTCTTTCTGGCACGGGGCAGCCGGTACGGTCGCACGACTGACCGTTTCATTGTCCCAGGCGAGCCAGCATCCACGAAAACGCCTTTTCCAAGCCCGTGACTGTGAGACCCCGGGGAGGGGAGCGCCCTTTAGTGGCACGGGGAACCGCGCGACCAGCCCCCACCGGCCCGCAGCCAAGAAAACCGCTTCACCCCCCGTGGGATACTGACCGTGTCTACCGAACCCACGAGGAGAACGGCTCCCACCCCATGACCTCGGTCACGTCGCTCACCGACCTAGTCCACCAGCGCCTCGCGGACGCCCTCACGGCAACCCTGCCGGAGGCCGACGCGGACCCCCTGCTGCGACGTAGCGACCGTGCCGACTTCCAGGCGAACGGCATCCTCGCCCTCGCCAAGAAGGCCAAGGCCAACCCCCGGGAGCTGGCGACACAGGTCGTGGCGAACGTCGTCACCGGCGACGTGATCAAGGACATCGAGGTCTCCGGCCCCGGCTTCCTGAACGTGACGATCACCGACCGGGCGATCACCGAGACCCTGGCCGCGCGCTACGCCGACGACACGGCCCGCCTCGGCGTACCCCTCGCCGCCCACCCCGGCACGACGGTCATCGACTACGCCCAGCCGAACGTGGCGAAGGAGATGCACGTCGGTCACCTCCGTTCCGCGGTGATCGGCGACGCTGTCGTCCAACTCCTGGAGTTCACCGGCGAGTCGGTGGTCCGGCGGCACCACATCGGCGACTGGGGAACCCAGTTCGGCATGCTGATCCAGTATCTGGACGAGCACCCGGGCGAGTTGGACCACGCCGACGCGGACGTCACCGGCGAGGAGGCGATGTCGAACCTCGACCGTCTCTACAAGGCCGCGCGCAAACTCTTCGACTCCGACGAGGAGTTCAAGACGCGGGCCCGGCGCAGGGTGGTGGAACTCCAGGCGGGCGACCCGCAGACCCTCGCCGCCTGGCAGAAGTTCGTGGACGAGTCGAAGATCTACTTCTTCTCCGTCTTCGAGAAGCTGGACATGGAGATCCGGGACGCGGACATCGTCGGCGAGTCGGGTTACAACGACATGCTGGACGAGACGTGCCGTCTGCTGGAGGAGTCCGGCGTCGCGGAGATCTCGGACGGCGCGCTGTGCGTGTTCTTCGACGACATCAAGGGCCCGGACGGCAACCGCGTCCCCCTGATCGTCCGCAAGTCCGACGGCGGCTACGGCTACGCGGCCACCGACCTGTCCGCGATCAGGGACCGCGTCTTCAACCTGAAGGCGACCAACCTCCTGTACGTGGTCGACGTGCGTCAGTCCCTGCACTTCAAGATGGTCTTCGAGACCGCGCGGCGGGCGGGCTGGCTCAACGACGACGTGACGGCGTACCAGTTGGCCTTCGGCACGATCCTCGGCAAGGACGGCAAGCCGTTCAAGACGCGTGAGGGCGTGTCGGTGAAGCTGGAGGACCTCCTCGACGAGGCGGTCCAGCGCGCCACCGCGGTCGTACGGGAGAAGGCCGAGAAGGTGGGCCTGACCGAGCAGGAGATCGAGGAGAACGGCCGTTACGTGGGCATCGGCGCGGTGAAGTACGCCGACCTGTCGACGTCCGCCGTCCGGGACTACAAGTTCGACCTCGACCAGATGGTCTCCCTGAACGGCGACACGTCGGTGTACCTCCAGTACGCCTACGCCCGCATCCAGTCCATCCTCCGCAAGGCCGGCGAGTCCCGCCCGGTTGCCCACCCGGAGCTCGAACTGGCCCCGGCGGAGCGGTCGTTGGGCCTGCACCTGGACCAGTTCAGCGAGGTGATCGCGGACTCGGCCAAGGAGTACGCCCCCCACAAGCTGACGGCGTACCTGTACCAACTGGCGTCCACGCTCACGACGTTCTACGACCAGTGCCACGTACTGTCACCCGACAACGCGCCGGAGGTCGTCGAGAACCGCCTGTTCCTGGTGGACTTGACGGCTCGGACGTTGCAGCGGGGGATGGGGCTGCTGGGGATCAGGACGCCGGAGAAGCTCTGACCGTAGGCCGGTTCGGCGGGCGGTCCGGTCTGCCCGCCGCCGGCCCTACGCGAGGTGGTCTTCCTGGAGTTCAGACGTGTGGCGGTTGGTGAAGCGGGTCGCCATGCGGTCGGCCTCGCGCTGCGGGAGCAGGATGCCGTACAGGGCCTCCACGTCGCCCCGGAACTGGCCGCCGGTCGGGTAGCTGCCGTCTATCGACTTCTTGAAGATGAGGTAGTAGTCGTCCTCGGTCGGCTCCGTGCCGCCGCCCGCACCCAGCTCACGGGTACGGCCCGGGCCCGCCGGGATCGGGAACGTACCCGTGTCCTCCGGCTCGTCCGCCTCCGCGGTGATCCTGTCGATCTCCCCACGGACTTCCTCGCGGCGTTGCTCCCGTAGGATCTCCAGCTCGCGCTTGGTCTCTTCGACCATGCGTATCGCCGCGCGGACCTCTGCCCTGTAGTCCTCGGCTTCCTGGACGAGCGCCAGCTTCTTCTGCCCGGCCTCGCTCAGGAGCCCCTCAGCCTTCTTGACGGCGTTCAGGCGCACCCCGCGCGCCTCGTCTTCGGCCTCCGCGACCACGCTCTCGGCCTTGACCTGAGCCTCCACCAGTTGCTGCTCGGAGGCCTTGATGAGCCTGTCGCAGCGGTCGACGGTGGACTGCATGGCCTCGGCGGCGTCCCTGCGGGCCCGCTCACGCAGCTGCTCGATCTCCCTTGTCCTGCGATCGCGCAGCTCCTCCGCGCGTTCCCTGGTCTCCGTAGCGTCGAGGAGGGCGTCATTGAGCATGCGGTTGGCCTCCGTGCGGGCCTCCTTCAGACTCTCCCGCCGGGCCGAGCCGGTCCGTTCCACCCACTGAAGGAGCTCCCAGGCCCGCTTGAGGACCAGCCCCGACACGGAGTGACCGCGTCCCAATTGCGTGACGTCCAGGATGTTCCCGCCCGGCTCGGTCAACGTGTGATCGGCCAGGAGAGTGCAGAGGGACTCGTAGACGGCGGCGGCATCAGTGGGCCGGTCCTCCGGACTCTTGGCGAGGAGCTCCAGCATGAGGTCGTTCAAAGAAGGCGGAAGCCCCTCCACATAGGCCTTCGGTGGCTCCGGCGTAGCGTCCATCTGCTTCCGCAGCACGGCCCAAGGACTGCTCCCCGTGAACGGAGGGCGCCCTGTCACCGCGTGATAGAGCAGGCAGCCCAGCGAATACAGGTCACTACGGTGATCGATGGCCCGGTCCCCGTCCGCCTGCTCAGGAGCCATATAGAGCGGCGACCCCAACGGCGCTCCCTTGACCGTCAGTTCACGCGCCCCGATGGTCTCGCCCATGAACTTGGCGACCCCGAAGTCGAGGACCTTCACCGTCCCGTCGGGCGTGAGCAGCGCGTTGGCCGGCTTGATGTCCCGGTGAACGACTCCCTGCGCGTGCGCCGCGGACAGCGCCTCCGCGATCTGCGCGGCCCAACCCACAGCGAGCGGCCAGGGCGGAGTGGACTCGGCGAGCCGCCGGTGCAGGGGCACCCCGTGCACGAGTTCCATCACCAGGAAGAGCGTCCGCCGACCGTCCACCACCACCTCACCCCAGTCATGCACGGTGACGATGTTCTGGTGGGACAGCCGCCCGGCCAGCTGTACCTCGCGCTCGAACCGGGCCTGCGTCTCCGCCTCGTCCATGCCGTACTGCGGGTGGACCACCTTGACCGCGACATCCCGCCGCATCCGCTCGTCCTGAGCGGCCCACACCTGCCCCATCCCGCCGGCCCCCAGCCGGTCCCCGATCCGAAACCGTTCGGCGAGCAGTACGCCCTGCACCCGTCCCCTCCCCCGTCGGCGGAACGCCACCGCCGCACGACGGTCTGGCCCTGAACTCCGTTACGAGTATGGCGCCTTCAGGGTCAGGGCCCCGACGAGTTGCCCGAGCTGCCGTACGAGCCGCCCGCCTGGCGCCGTAGTCGCCGCGCCTCCTCCTGCACGCGGCGTACGACATCCCCCGCACCGGTGGTGTCGTCCAGTCCGCCGGCGAGGAGTTGCGCGGCGAGCGTGTCGAAGTAGTGGGCGGTGGTGAGGACCCGGTCCTCCAGGTCGTAGGCCGAAGTGGCGCCCGGCGACAGGACGTTGACCTCGTCGAGGACCCGGTTGATGTGCTGGGCGATCTCGTCCTGGGCGCCCTGCGCCAGGCTCACCGCCCTGCTGGTCTGGGCGAGGATCGAGTGGCAGGAGCGCCGGAGTTCCTGCACCAGCCGGTGGTCACGGGTGGGCGCCGACCCGAAACTCGTGTCGAAGGAACCCGGGAAGCCGCCCTGGATCACCCGGCCGGCCGCCGCGCCGATCTCGAAGTGCCGTAGCACGACCGCGCTGTTGGCCCCGAGCGCCGCCCGGAAGCACGGGTGGACGTGGAACTCCGTCTCGTGGAACTGCGCGGGCAGGTCGTCACCCCCGGCGAACACCACGTCGTTGCCGCGCCGCACCCCGAGAAAGCCCACCGAGTAGAGGACGTCGACGACACCGGAGACCGTCAACGCGTCGGCGTAGGCGGGAAACAGCCGGTGCAGCGACTCCGCCGCTGCCTCGAAACGGGCCCCGAGAACAGTCCGGGTCACGACGTACCCGGTGTTCTGGAACAACGGAAACAGATGCTTCAGAAAAGGGTGCGCGACCAGGTACTCCAGCGCCAGGTCCTTCAACTTCCAGTCGGAGAACTGCCGTCCGGCCTGTACGACGTCCGCCTCCGTGATCCGCTCCCGTCCGTGGATCAACGAGGCGGTCTCCTGGCAGAGGTTGAGGAACTGGATCGCGTCGCGGGGGCGTGGCAGACACCGTCGGAAGAGATAGGTGGCGGTCTCCTCGCCCTCGACTTCCGCCGGGAACAGGTCGCCCCACAGCATCTCGGCCGTCAGCTCTGCCCCGGCCGACGCCCGTGCCCGCGCCAACGCCAGGTCCCGCAGGGCCTGTTCGGTCCAGGTGATGCGCAGTTCGTCGCCGCGGAACTTGTCGCCCTCGCCGAAGTGCAGCGAGTCGTAGATGTCGGCGCGCAGGAACAGCAGAACCCGCACCGCTGAGCCGTAGAGACTCACCGCGTGCTTGGCGGCCAACAGCAGCCCGATCACCATGGAGTTGCTGTCCGTCTCGGCCGACCACACCAGCTCCAGTTGGTCGACCATGAGCAGCAGCGGTCCGTGCTCCGCACCGCAGTCTAGGTCGGCGAAGGCCTGCGCCACGCCCTGCTCGACGACGTCCAACTGGCGGGTGGCCTGCGCCCCTTCGGACAACGGCGACTGCGCGAGATCCAGTCCCGCCTTGAAACCGAACGCCTCCAGCGACAGCGAGGTCTGCAGCCCCCGGGCGGCCTGCGCGAGTCGGTCCCCGAACCGTCCGTCCGCCGATTCGCCGTTCTGCTTGAGGAAGCGGGCCAGCGCCTTCACCGAGTCGGGCCGGTACCCGTGCACGTCCTTCGCGTGGGACACCAGGTGCCGGGCCGCGTACACGGCGAAGAGGTACCGCCAGATCAGCGCCTTCGCCGAGTCCCCGGGCAGCCCCTGCAACTCGAAGCGCCGGATCTCCTCGCCCGCGGTCTCGTCCGGGGGGATCAGCTCGATCCCGGCGTAGTGGCCGGTGCCGTCCGCCTTGAGCTGCATGCAGATGGCGCTCTTGCCGGAGCCCTTACGTCCGATGATCAGCATCTTGCGCCCGCTGAGCGCGCCCCGGTACGCGGCGTTGGGCAGGAACCCACCGCGCAGCAACAGGCCGTCCTGCACGTCCCGTTCGGCGTCCTCACGCCCGAAATGCAGCTGTGCGAGCAGCGGCCCGTCCGTCATCCCCGTCCCCCTCGGTCGTCGACACCCCCACGTTAGCGAGAACGCCGAGTCGACGAGAACGCCGAACCGCGGGCTGTCCCTCCCCCGTGAGGGACAGCCCGCGGTAGTCAATGGCGGTGTTTCCAGACGCTGTTGACTCAGATGCCGTTGGCGAAGTTCTTGAACGCGGCCCTGGTGCCGGAGCCGGCGTCGCCGTCGATCGCGCCGGTGTAGCCCCAGTTCTGCAGGAGCCGCTGGAGCGCCTTGATGGTGTTGACACCGGGGTCGCCGTCGATGGCGCCGGTGTAGCCCCAGTAGGTCTTGAGGTTGCGCTGGAACGCCTTCCAGCTGTTCGGGCCGAGTTGTCCGTCGATGGTGTCGGTGTAACCCCAGTACGTGTGCAGCCAGTTCTGCACCTTCTTGGCCTCGGCGGTGGAGAGGCCGAAGTTCTGCACCGCCTGGATCGAGACGTCGGACGCCTGTACGGAGGTGGCCGGCGCGGCGAAGCTGGGGGCGGCGAACGCGACGCCCCCGACCGCGATACCGGCGGCGGCGGTGAGGCTGACAAGGGTCCTGGCCACGACATTCGGTCGCATGCGTTCCTCTTTCAGGTAGTCGGTCGTCGTGCTGGAACGAGACTGCGGTCCGCCCGGGCCGCCCCACCACAGTCGACGCCGAAGTGACGTCTCGACGGGACGCCACCATCTCTGACCTGCGGGGACACCGACAGCGGGGACGGCGGGACGGGACGCCTCGCGGCCCCTTGCGGACCATGGCCGATTCCCTCCGCGCGCTGGAACCGGAGAGCCGTGCGATGCGGTGTCAGTGATGCAGAATGCGACGCGCCTGGGACCGCTGACCACGGTCCCTGAACGCGAAGTGGGGGGAACACATGTCGCGTTGGAAAGTGCTGCCCGCGGAACTGGATCCGCGGGTACGGCAGTTGGTGATGCGCCTGCGCCGGCTGAAGGACCACAGCGGCCTGAGCATCCGGCAGTTGGCGGCGAGGACGGGGTACAGCGCGAAGTCCTGGGAGCGCTATCTGGGCGCCCGTTCACTGCCGCCCGCGGAGGCGCTGGAGGCCTTGGCCCGGGTCTGCGGCGAGGAGCCGACCCGCCTGCTGGCGCTGCGGGAGGTGGCGGCGGAGGGCTGGAGGTCCACGACCGAACGACCCCCGGTGGCAGGCCACTTGCCGTCGCCGGAGCCGGCCCCCGGGTCCCCCGAGCGCCGCGCCCTGCGCGTCGCGCTGGTGGCGGGCTCGGTGACCCTCGTCCTGGCGGTCTCGTCGGCGGTACTGGTGACGGTCCGCCTCATGGACGCCAACAGCGGCAGCCCTACGGCTACGACGACGCGCTCGGCGGCCCCGCTCGCCGCGCCGGCGCCGGCGGACGCGTCGCCGTACCCCTGCCGGATACAGCGGACCGACGGCCGCTGGTACGCGGGCAACAGCCGTACCCAGCAGGAGAATCTGGCCGTGGGCAACATCGGGCCGGATGTCGCCGAGGCGCAGTGTCTGCTGCGCAGGGCGGGGATCTCGCCGGGCGGCATCGACGGGATCTTCGGCCCGCTGACGGAACACGCGGTCAAGGCGTTCCAGAAACGGTCCGGTCTCGTCGTGGACGGCATGCTCGGCCCGCACACCTGGAAGGCCCTCCGGGGATGAACCAACTATCCGCCGCACTACGGGAGTTGCGAACCGCCTCCGGCCTGAGCCTGGCGGGCCTCGCCGCGAAGACGCCGTACAGCAAGTCGTCCTGGGAGCGGTACCTCAACGGCAAGACCCTGCCCCCGAGGGAGGCGGTGGAGGAGCTGTGCCGGCTGGCGGGCGAACCGGTGGGCCGGTGTGTGGCGTTGTGGGAGATCGCGGAGGCGGAGGGCAGCGGGCGGGGGGCGACGGCTGAGGAGGCGACACCGGCAGCGCCCCCAGCGCTCACCTCCCCACTACCGGCCGTCTCCCCGCCCCCACCCGGAGCAGCGGGGCGTCGTCGCCCTCGCGGTCCTCGCGTCCGTCTGCGCGGTGGCCGTGACCGCCGTGGTACTCGCCCTGCTCCTGCTCCCCGACTCCCGCGCGTCCGAACCCCTCTCCCCCACGGCCGCCACTACGGCCACCCCCGCCGGCCCGGGCTGCCACGGCTCGGCCTGCGAGGGCCGCAGCCCGATGGCCATGCGCTGCGCCGCCCAGCCGGACACCGTCGCGCGGCATCGGACGGCCACCGGGGCGTGGATGGAGTTGCGGCACAGCAGGGTGTGCGGGACGACCTGGGCGCGGACGTGGGGCGGGCGGGTCGGGGACCGGATCGAGATGACAGGGGGTGGCCACACCCATGACGCCGAGGTGGGGAACGCCGTGGAGGCGGAGTCGTACGTCTACACACTGATGACGGTGACCGCGCCGGGGGCTGTGGTGCGGGCGTGCATCGAGCCGGCGGCGAAAACGGGAGCGGCACCGGGGAAGAAGGAGTGCTTCGAGGGGCGGGTGCACTGACCCGAGGCCGCCCGCCACTGGCTGACGATCATCGCCGTCCACCGGCTCCGCGAGAAGACCCACACCAGATCAGCCCCGCCGAGCTGTACTCGGCGGGGCTGATGTCTGCTCCTACTTGGGACCAATCAGAAAGAACCGAAAAACCGGTCCCACCAACTAGGTTCCCCGGAACCGTGAAAGCGCAGGCGAGTGGCTCCGTCGTAGCGGTTCGTAAGAAGTTCTTCCGGAATCGCGACGTACTTTGATCCGGCCAGAGCTTTCTCTATCTTCCCAAGGTCACTCGCATCGAGTTCACCTTCGGCACACGCTTCATCCGTGCCCAGGAAGGCGCCCGGGTTGTCAGCCGCCACCATGGCCAATGGTTTGAACTTGCTCACCAGGACAACGATCCTCGTCCCGCAAACCGTGGCTTCCCCGGGCACTTCGATTCGCCCGTACTGAGCGGAGTCCTGGATGTCCCGATCGATTTCACAACGCGTCGAGAAGTGAGAACCAATCTGTGCAGCCAGACGGCTGAAGGAAGCCGCAGCTTCGACCCCACTGTAGTCAGCCGGAAATTCCGGCCATTGGGGATCATCCAGCCCACGCAACATTTCCATCAGGTGCGCATCTCTCTCCATGATCCTCCAATCGCCGAAGATGCTACGAGCAGATCGATTGAACCACTTCGTCACTGCGGGAATGCCGTGAGAACCCTTCCGGTGAGAGGTTCGTAACGCACCAGGATTTTCACCCCTCGCACGGTTCCGATCACGTTCTGGACCGCGGGTTCTCCTCTCCTGGTCTTCAGAGTTCTCTCGGCATGCACAGCAGATCCCTTGTACCAGGTTCTTTGACTCGTGGGACTTGTCACCACGTCGGCAACGGAATCCAGAATCTGGTCGTCAGACCAATCCTGCGGGAAAGCGTCCTTGCCCGGCGCCCCCGGATACCTGTGACCAGCAAGGATGTGCGTCGAATCCTCGTCACCGATCAGCTCACGGCCAATGCCGCAGTTGTGAACGAGAACGGGCGTAGCCCCCGCCACCACATAGTACGTATGCAGCTCACCAACGGTCAGGTTGTGAACCGTCGCCGTAGATGCCGTCCAGCGCTTCACGGCCGTGATCTGAACGCGTGTACCCGAGCCCGTGCTCAGCCACTCGCTTGCGTGGAGATCCGTGGCGTCGAGCCACTCGCCCAACTCCGGTACCCAGAAGGGGTGCTGGTCCGTGGCAGTGACCGAGGCCGTCTTCGAGCCCTGCTTGCCGTCCACGTCGACGGTGACCTGGACCAGGTGCTTGAGGCCCACGCCCTTGATCTCGGCGGTGACCTTTTCCGGCTTGGTCTTGCCGGACTCCGGATCCGTGGCCAGGACCTCGTCGCCGATCTTGACGTCCTTGATGGCCTTGGTCGTGCCGTCCGCCATCAACACCGCGGTGTCGGCGGTGAAGCTGTTCGGTTTCTCGCAGGATTCGGCGATCTTGGCGAGCCGGCTCGCTTCCTTCCGGCTCTTGCGCCAGTCGTTGAAGTCGTCGAGCAGCTTCTTGCCCAGCCCCCAGATCCGCTTGCCCAGCTCCTTCCCCTTGTTCCACTTCCACGGCAACCCGTACTTCTTCGCCAGCTTGGCCAGCGGCCCGCCGCCCAGGAAGGAACCGACCACGTTGAGGGCCGTGTTGCCGCAGGCGGCCAGGTTGCCCGTCGTGAAGCAGTCCAGGGCGTCCGTGATACCCAGCTCGTCGGCCGCGATCTTGCCGAGTTCCTTGGCGATCGCGATCGCCTTCTGCTTGGCGGAGTCCGCCTTCGACTGGGCCGCGTTCGCCTGCGCACGGGCCGGCGTGGAGGACGTCGTGTCTCCGCCGCCCGAGCTGGAACTGCTGCTCTTCGTGTTGTCGGCTGCGGCCTGATACGCCCGACCCGGTCCGCACTCGTTCCAGCCGCCCACGCAGTCCGCCAGGCGCAGCCCCGACGCGTCGTTGTGGGAGACCGGGCTGTTGTTGGCGTACGCGTAGCCGTTGATCTGCTGCGGGTCCGTGTAGTCGACGATCGGGTCCGCCGAGATGAAGCGGCCTGTGTCGGAGTCGTACTCGCGGGCCCCCAGTGTCGTCAGGCCCGTCGACGCCTCCGTCGTACCGCCCACGAAGCCCTTGTCGTTGACCCAACCCGTCGTCGACGACGTGGAGTTGTCACGTTCGTTGCCGAACGCGTCCATGCGACGGCGGGTCGTCGAACCCGTCTTCGCGTCGACCGCCAGTTGCGCCGTGCCCTGGTTGTCCGAGGCGAGGAAGTGGACGCCGTCCGCCTCGCGCATCGCGACCGTGGTGCCGGCGAAGCTGTAGTAGCGGGTGGCCGTGACCTTGGCCGTGGACTTGTCGTAGTGGAGTTCCGTGCCGGGCAGGTAGAAGGTCTTCTCGTCGGGGGTGTCCCGGAGGATCCGGGAACCCGACGCGTCGTACTTGTACGTCGTCACCGTCGCGTCGGCGTTGGTGACCGTGGTCAACTCGCCCTGCTTGTCCCAGGCCAGCGACTGGGTGTCGCCGTCCAGGACTCGCGTCGCCGTGTTGCCCGAGGCGTCGTACGTGTAGGAGTTCTGGGAGGTGATCTGCGGGGTCGTGGCCGTCGCGTCCGTCTTCTGCGTCACCGACGAGACCGTGTGCGGGCCCGAGTCGGTGCCGTTCGGGCCGGAGCCGTCGCCGTAGACGTACGAACGGGTCGATGTGGCCGCCCCGTTCAGGCCGTGGCGGGTCTCGCTCTTGCGGTTGCCGAGCGAGTCGTAGCCGTACTCCGTCCAGTACGGCGAGACGCCGCCCACCGTCGACGCGGTCGCGCCCGACGCGCAGGACGCGTCCGTGCTGCCGGTGCCCTTCGCGTCGTTCGACGCGACCGAGGACGTCCAGGCCGAGGAGACCCGGCCCAGGCCGTCGTACGAGAAGCACTGGATGTCGGACGTGCCGCCGGTCGGGGTGTCCGCGATGGAGAGGATGTCGCCGGCGTCGTCGTAGGTGTACGCCGCGTCGTACGCGACGCTCGACGCGCCCTCCACGTCCACCCGCGAGTCGGTCAGCCGGTCGCTGCCAGCCTCGTAGGTGTTGGTGATCCACGTCTTCTTCGCCGTGGACTCACCCGTGTACAGCTCCAGCTGCTCCAGGTTCGACGTCGGCGAGTACGACGCGTCCGATACGTAACTCAGGCCTCCCAGCGACGAGTTGAGGCCCACCGGGCGCTGGAGGTCGTCGTAGACGTTCGCCACCGCCTCCCCCGACAGGTCACCGGCCGCCGGCAGACCCTGGCTCTGGACCGTGCCGTCGCGGTTGTACTGGGTCGTGTACTCGTAGGTACCGCCGAGCTGCGGCTCCGCCGTCTTCGACAGGTAGTACTTGGTCGAGAGGGGGGCGTAGTCGTTGGCGGGGTCGAGGACCGGGTACGTCACCGACGAGTAGACCGCGCCATCCTTGTAGGTGTAGGCGCCGTACAACTCGCCCTTGTAGACCGTGTCGTACTTGGTGACGGACAGCCTGGTGCCGGTCGTCGCCTCGCCCTGCCAGGTGGAGACGGCCCGGCCCAGTTCGTCGTAGAGCGTCGACGTCTTGTCGCCGTTCACCGTCACCGACGTCTGACGGTCCAGCGCGTCGTACGTGTACGAGGACGCCCCGGTGTCCGGGTCCGACGCCGTCTGCTTGCGGCCCAACTGGTCGTATGTGTAGGCCCAGTTGTTGCCTTCGTCGTCCGTGACCCGGTTCAGCAGGCCCGCCGCGTTGTAGCCGTACGACGTGGTGACCGCGTCGCCGTCGGCGGGGTACTGGACCTGGCTCGTCGTGCGGTCCCGGGCGTCGGTGACGACCGTGGTCTTCACGCCGCCCTGCGGCGGGGTGGTCGTGACGCGGTCGCCGCCGTAGGTGTACGTCGTGCGGTACTGCTCGGTGCCCTGGACCTTGAAGACGGTCGCCGTGGTGCGGCCCGCGCCGTCGTACTCGGTGACCGTCTGCGCGTCGAGGTCGGCGTCCTTCGGGTCGAAGAGCGTCGAGGACGGAGCGCCGGTGGTGTAGTAGGTGTCGTTGACCTGCGCCACGCGGCCCGAGCCGTCGTACAGCGTGTCGGCGACCATCCGGCCGCCCTCGCCCTCCGTCTGGGTCTGCCGGGGCCTCAGCCAGCCGTCGTACAGCGCCCATTCACTGCCGTACGACGTCCCGTCGTTCTCGATCTTCTGGGTGTGGACGGCGGTCGGGCCGTCGTCGCCGCGGATCAGGTACTCGTACTTGAGGGACGGGGTGAACGAGTTCGCCTTGGGGCGGTCCGGGAGCCAGACCGACACCAGGCGGCCGAGGCCGTCGTAGGCGAGGTCGGCGCGCAGGCCGTTCTGGTCGACCTTCGCCGTGGGCTGCCCCCAGGCCGGGGCGTACTCCGTCGAGGTCGTCCAGCCGTCGACGTTGGTGACGGTCGACTTGGTGGCCAGGCCGTAGGTATCCGTGTAGGCGGTGGAGGACGTGTACTGCGTCGACGAGGACGCCGTGTCCGCGTCCTTGACGACCAGCGGGCGGCCGTAGTCGTCGTACGTCGTCGTGGCGGTCGTCTGGTAGGTGGCCGTCGTGCCGCTGTACGCCGACAGCCGCTTGGTCATGGTGGTGTCGCCCTTGGTGGGGGCGGCGCCCAGCGTCGTCGAACCGTCGTAGTAGGTCAGGTTGTCGGAGATGACGTTCTTGGTGCGGTCGGGGGTGGTGGCGCAGTCGACGCCCACCGTCTCCACCCGGGAGACGAGCGAGTAGATGTGCGCGCTCGCGCTGTCCGCGTACTCGTTGCGGGTGCACTGGTTGTCGGCGACGCCGACCTCGCCGTCGTCGTCGACCATCGTCTCGCGGCCGGTCGAACCGTCGTACGTGGTCGAGGACTTTGTGTGCCGCCAGCCGCCCACCGCGAGCGCGGTGTACGTGTCCGTGGAGCCGGTGGCGACGTAACGGGCCTTGTACGTCGCCCAGTCCCGTGTCTCCGTCGCGGTCACCGCGGTCCACGGCACCGTCACCGACTTCTCGGTCACGGCGGAGCCGTTGTAGGTGAGCGTCTCCAGCTCCTGGCCGGCCTTCCAGTCGGAGTCGTCGTAGGAGACGCCGTTGGAATCGGTGACCGTCGCCGAGCGGGAGTCGCCGTCCTTGTCGACGTCACCGTCGAGACCGCGGAAGAAGACGTGCTCGGTCTTGGTGTTGGCAGGGTCGTTGCTGCCGTCGGAGGTGGCGACCTGGACCCGGCCGTAGCCGCGCCAGTCGCCCCAGGTGCGGTACTCGGACTTGGTGATGCCGTCGGCCGGCGTCTTCCGCCAGCCCGCGTCGCCGAGGTAGGTGTACGAGGTGATCTGGTCGTCGTTCTGGCTGGTCAGGTCGGTCTGGACGACGGAGGCGACCACGTACTTGTGGAACCAGTCCGTGATCGGGTCGGTGACGCCGGGCGGGTTCCACTTCACCGGGAAGCAGCGCTTGGTGGAGGAGTCCTCCGCCGGGACGGTGCTCGGAGTGCACTGGTTGGCGGCGTAGTTGACGCTGAGCGCGCCGCCCGACTCGTTGAGCACGCCGGAGAGGCGGAAGCGGTAGAAGGGCTGGAGGTTGTCGCCCGACTCGTCGACCCGGTCGGGGAGTTGGGTGCCGTAGAGCTCGACGGACGGGACCGAGGCGTCGGTGCCGACCTTGCCGGTGTGGTCGATCTTGCTCAGCCACAGGGACTTGGACGCGTCGCCGTTGTCGGTGAAGACGTGGGTGAGGCTCCACACGTCGACCGGGGTGTAGGTCGAGTCACCGGTGCGGATCTGGGTGGTGACCTTCGTCAGTTCCTTGCGGGTCCAGAACGTCGGGGAGTTCTGCCCGGCGCACTTGGTGTCGGCCTTGCAGTTCTGGTCCCAGGGGACGTCGGGCCAGTCGGCGGCCGTGGAGTCCGTGAGGTCGGACGCCTCGCAGTCCGTCAGGGAGCCGACGCAGCGCTCGGCGGTGGTGAAGACGACCTGGGCGGCGGGCTTGGTGGAGTACGCCTTGCCGTCGCGCTGGCCGTAGTCGACGCGCTTGAGGTAGCCGCCGCGGATGTAGGCCTTGCCGTTCTCGGTGGTCTTCAGGCCCTGCGTGTAGTAGTTCGTCTCCGTGCCGTAGAAGTACGACATGGCGTCGCCGTGCGGGTCGACGACGTAGTCGAGGTTCCAGCGCCAGGCCTGGGTGCAGTAGGCGTCGGCGAAGGTGGCGTTGTAGCAGGGCTCGCCGGAGTCGTCGCCGTAGACCGGGGTGGTCCAGGTGGAGTTGGTCTCCTCGTTGCCGCTGGCGTAGCCGGTGAGGTGGTTGAGGCCGAAGTAGTACTGGGTGCCGTCGCCGGTGGTGATCTTCCAGTACTCGCCGTTGTTGTCGCCGTTGGTGGCGCCGGTCAGGTGCTCGACCTTGGAGTTGTCGTCGGAGCTGATCCGCCACTCGCCGGTCGTGTCGTCCTTGACGAGCCGCCCGGAGGAACCGCCGGTGAGGGAGAGCGTGGCGTTGTCGAACGCCCAGCACTGGTCGCCGTTGGTGTCGTCGTGGCCGTCGTCGGCGCATCCCTTGTAGCTGCGCTCGATGTAGCCGGGGTCGTAGGAGAAGCCCTGGCCGATCCACGAGCCCTGGTTGTTCGTGGTCGCCGTCTGGCCGTCGATCGACTGGGAGTTGTAGCTCAGGCCGACGCTCGGCTGGAGGCTGCCCGGGACCGGCGGTACGGCCATCGGGTACGACCAGGTGAAGGCGCCCGAGCTGGCGTCGACGCCCCACTGCGAGGACTGCGCCAGGCTGGTGGCCTTGTAGTCGCCGCCGTCGCCGCCACTGCCTGCGGTGGCCGCCACGACGGTGGCCGAGGCGCTCGCCGAGTCGGCTTCGAGGAGTTGGGTGGAGGGGCCGGAGGTGTCACCGGCCGCCTGCACGGTCGCGGTCAGCGTCTGTCCGGCCGTGTCGTTCGTCGACTTCAGGTACGTCGGTGTCGAGCAGGCCTTCTTCTCCGGGGTCGTCAGGACGCACGCCGGGTAGGTGGCCAGCCGCAGCCGGGAGGTGTAGTCACCGCCGTAGGCGTCGGCGAAGTCCGCGTAGTCCAGGGAGACTTGGGCCGGACCGGCGGCGACGCTGCCGTCGGTGCGGGCGACGGTGAAGAGCACGCCGTCGACGCCGGCCGCCTCGGTGGCCTTGCGGCCGAGGACCTCGACCCGGACGGAGTCGGCGCCTTTCGTGCCGCCGGCCGCCTTCGCGGTCAGCGGCAGGCCCTTGGCCTTGGCCGCCTTGTCCGTGAGGTCGACCTCGGCGCTGCCCGCGGTGGGCCAGTGCGCCTTGGCCGTCTTCTTCACGGCGGCCTTCTTGGCCTGGTCGGTCTTCTTGAAGGTCTCGGCGGTGGCGTTCTTGCCGCTCACCGGGGCGTCGAGGTCGGTCTGCGTCTTCGGCCGGGTCAGTCCGCTGTCGGAGGCGGTGGCCGTGGGCGCGTACTGCGGGAGCAGCCCGATGGACAGCGCCAGTCCGAGGACCAGCGCCGCCCGTCTGCGACCGCTCCGCCAGACCGGTCTCGTGGACCGGTACCAGGGAGACTGGGACATCAACTCTCCTAGTTGATAAGGGGAACGGCCGGTCAGGCCGAGGTCTCGTCGATGCTGGAACCGCCCGGCAGACCGGCGACGAGCGCCACCAGTGAGGCGTCCAGCGGACCCTGGTACATGCGCACCTCGTCCATGGCGCCGGAGAAGTACTCGCCGGCCGCCGTGCCGGTCAGCGCACGGCCGACCTGGAGGCTGGTCGTGCTGAAGTCCCAGGTGTTGTCCCAGGAGGCGTCGACGGCGGCGACGCCGTTGACGTACAGCAGCACATCGCCGAAGACCGCGTTGTAGACCAGTGCGAGGTGATCGCCGTCGGCGGTGGAACTCGGTGCGTCACCGCTGTCGAGCAGGGTGGTGGTCACCGGGGACGCCGAGTCGGCGGAGGTCACCACGAGCTGCCAACGGGCGCTGGCAGCCACGTACTTGACCTTGATCGCGCTGCCGTTGGCCCCGGACAGCGACAGCACCGTCTCGTCCGTCGTCGGGTTCGCCGAGGCGAGCCGGGCGCGGGCGGTGAGGGTGAAGCTGTCCTGGGCGGTGAGCGGTCCGGTGGCCGCCCGGGTGGCGTAGGCGTTGGTGCCGTTCAGCACCAAGTGCCCGTCGCCCCACAGGGGTTCGGCCGGCGGAACACAGTCCGGGTCCGCCTCCGGGTCGCAGGAATCGTCCGGTACGTAGATGGAGGCGCCCCCACCAAGACTCAGCCCGGTGCCGCCCGCCGTCTCCGGGGAGACTCCGCCGGTGGCAGAGTCGAGCTGCCAGTAGGCGAGTTGGTGCGGCTGGATGCCGCCGAGCTCCTGGCCCTCGGTGGGCGGGATGACCCGGTCGTGCAGCTTGACGTCGGCGACGCTGCCCTTGAGCTGGTTGACGTAGCCGTCGAGGGCGAGCTTGCGGCCGATCTGCACGGCGCCGGTCGCGCTCCACGTGGTGTGGCGGGCCTGCACGTCGTCGGCGACGAGGACGCCGTTGACGTACAGCATCATCTTGCCGAGTTCGGCGTCGTACACCCCGATGAGGTGGGTCCAGCTCCCGGCGACGGCGGCCGCACCCGAGACCTTCCAGGAGCCGAGCGACTCCATGTCGCTGACGGGGATGCGGAAGGCCCACGACGCGTTGTCGACCTCGTAGCCGAGTTCGAAGCCGGGCTGGGCGGTGCCGTCCTGGCTGACGACCGTGACGTTCGAGGTGGGCAGCGTGGGCAGCATGACCCAGGCGCTCACCGAGAAGGTCTTGCCGGTGTCGACTCCGGCCGTGCCCGAGTCCAGGTAGGCGTTCTCGGTGCCGTCGAAGGAGGCGGCGGTGTCGGTGGAGCCGAGCGGGCCCGCCGCGCCGAAGGTCACGCCGGAACCGGCGGTCGCGTCCGGGGTGCTGCTGCTGCCGGCCGCCTTGGTGGCGCCCTTGGCGTCGCCGAGGGTCCAGGCGGCGACGGGCGCGCGGCCGTCGCTGACCAGGAAGACGTACGCGGTCGGCGTCTTCTGCGCGTTGCCCGCTCCGTCGACGGCGGTGACGTGCAGGACGTACGAGCCCTCGCTCGGCGGCATCCAGCGGACGGTCGCCGGACCACCGGTGGACTCGGCGGCCGCCGTCTTCTTCGCGCTGTCGGCCTGCGGGCCGGTGAAGTAGTACGCGTAGCTCGCCACGTCGGTGGCCGGCGAGTCCATGGTGAAGTCGCCGTAGTCGCCGACGCCGGTGTGCCAGGCGTCGTCGTCCGGGTAGGCGGCCGAGGTGATCACGGCCGAGGCGGGCTTGCTGGTGTCGTAGATGAACTCGCAGCGGGTCTGGGTTCCGTCGGTCGACCAGGCACCGTAGGCCTGCTGGTCGTAACCGCGGACCGCCCAGGCGACGGTGGTGTTCTGCGGGACGGTGAACCCGGCCTCGCCGTCACCAGACAGGTCGTCGCCGACCGTGTAGGAGAAGGTGGCCTGGCCGGTCTGGCCGTCCTTGCTCGCGTCGACCGTGGTCTTCTTCGCCGTGGTCGCGTAGTGGACGACCTCGGTGCCCGAGGAGTTGGTCCACCAGACCTTGAACTGGGCCTGCAGCGTCTCGCTGTTGGAGCCGGTGTCGCCGTGGTCGTAGTCCTTGATGACCGCGTACGCCTTCGGGGCCTTGGTGACGTAGTGCTCGGTGGCCTTGCCGTACTCGCAGCTGTCGCCGGGGTTCATGCTCAGGGCGTCCTGGTCCGGCTCCAGCGGCGGACGGTTGTACTGCACCGAGAGGTACGCGTTGCCGCAGAACCGCTTCCAGTACGACGTGTCGGACTCGCTCGCGGCCTTCAGCCGGAACGTGGTGGTACCCCAGCCCTTGTCGGCCGCGGTCTGCACGGTGCTCGTCGCGTCGAAGCGCACGTTCTGGTTGGTGGACGTACACGAACCGGCGTTGTCCGTGGGCGACTTGGAGTCGACGGTGGCCTTGGAGGACGGCTGGTTCGACCAGTTCGTGCCCGAGCTGATCGCGCTCGCGCCCGTGCTGTTGACCCGCGCGAGCTGCACCTCGCGGGCGGCCGAGCTGTAGGTGAACACCTGGGTCACCGCGAACTCGGCGTCGATGATGTCCTTGCCCTCGAAGGTGCCGGTCGGGATGGCGAAGAACTGCCGCTTGACGTCGGTGGAGCTGGCACAGCGCACCGATACGTCGGACGGGCACTTGCCGACGCCCTCGTCGTCGTCGAACTTCCAGAACTCGGAGGTCGAGTAGTACGAGGACACCATGGTCCAGCTGCTGCGGCTGGCGGTCTTGACCACCGGGTCGATGTAGACCGGGTACACGGTGTCGGCGTCGGTGAGCAGGCCCGCGTCGGGGGTGAGCGTCATCGTGTCCGCGGAGACGTCCACGCCGACGTCGGCGACCTGGGCCCCCTCGGGAGGTGTCTGGGTGGTCTCCTCGGCGGCGGGCGCCTGGGCCGTACCGTGGCTGGAGTCCCACATCACCGGCTGCGGCGTCTCGAAGACCGCGCCGCCTGCGCCCGGGTCGGTGGCGGTGAGGCCGCCGTCCGTGTCCTCGGAGAGCGCCACCGAGTCCGTGTCGAAGGGGAGTTGGAGCTCGGCCAGCTCCGGATCGGCCGCGGCCTTCGCGGTCTTGACGACCAGCACGTGGGAGAAGCCCTCGGCGCTGGCGGTGACTTTGAGGTCGACGCCGTCCAGGACGTTCGCGTAGGTGGCGGTCGGGCCGTCGATCTTCGGCTCGGGCAGTTTCGTCGGCCAGTCGAGGGACAGCGCGTGGCCGTCCTTCTCGATCGTGGCGAAGGTCGTGCCACCGCCGCCGGAGAAGGACATCGCGGTGAGTGCGGCCTTCGGTGCGAGGGTGCCGTTCTTCTGCCGGACCAGGGTGGTGTCGACGTCCGTCCACGCGCCGTCGATGCGGGTGCGGACGGGCTGGACGTACTGCTTGGTGGTGAAGGTGCCGTCCGGATTGGCCACGGTGGTGCTGCGTTCATCACGCAGGCTCTGGATCTCGACGGCCTTGCCGGACTTCTTGGCCTTGGCCTGGGCGGCGTTCGCGGAGAGGGACGAGGTGCCGCTCGCGTCGGTGGTGCTCGCGTCGCTGGCGCTCGTGCCGGCCGACGCGGTCCGCTCCGCGGCGGGGGCGGGGAGGGCGATCAGGCCCGGGGTCAGCAGGGCCGCGATGGTCGCGGCGGCGATCAGGGGGCGGCGTCCGGGTCTCTTACGCGTGCTCATCGCGCTGTGCTCTCTTCTTCTCGGCCCGCCGTTCACGCGATCGCCCCGAACGCCGCGCCCGCGTCGGGCAGTCCGCCCGAGCCGGGCTGGTAGGTGGTGGTCCCGGTGCTCGTCGTGCCGTCGACGTCCGTCCAGGGCAGGACGTAGAGGACGCCCTTCGAGGTGTCCGACGCCTTGCTGTACGGCACGCCCACGTAGAGGTAGGTGGACCCGGTGACCAGGGCCATGCCCGTGTAGTCACGGGCCGTCGCGGTACCGGGCAGTCCCGAGCCGCGGGTGAGGACCTTGTCGGCCGTGCCGAGGGCGGTGTCGAGAGGGCGGAAGAGGTGGACGGCGCCCGCGTCCTTGACCGTGGCCGTGTCCTTGCCGGGTTCGCCGACGGCGAGGCGGACGTTCGCCGAGGTGGTCACGACGCTGGAGTCGGTGTTGATGATGGCCACGCGCTGGCCCATGAAGTCGTCGGCCACCGCGTCCCCTTCGACATCCGCCACGCTGTTGTCGAAGGCCGCGACCTGGGTGTACGCGCCGGACGGCTGGATGCGGATGACCGCGACGCCGCCCGCGTCCGCCGTGGTGCCGATGTCCTCGCCGGGGATCCCGACGGCGAGCAGGACATCGGAGTTGTACGTCTGGTCGCTCGGCCGGTACCCGGTCATGGAGACCGAGGTTCCGAAGCGGTCCCCTGCCTCCGACGCGCCGCCGATGCCTGTGCTGTCCTGCCCCAGACCCAGAAGTGGCGTGGGCATGCCACCTGAGAGAGTGTGACTGAAGACCGCGACCCCGCCGGCGAACTCCAGGTCGCCGGCGCCCTCACCCGGAGTGCCGACCGCGAAGTAGCGGTTGGTCCCGGTGAGCGAGTAGCCGAAGCGGTCGTTCATCTCGGGGTCGCCGGGCACCCCGGTGGAGTTCTGGCTCAGGGCGACCTTGGTGGTGCCCTGGACGTACTCGATGCAGCCGGCGTCGGTGTAGGTCTTGCCGCTCAGGGTGACTCCCTCGCCGGGCACCCCGATGACCAGATACGGCGAACCGCTCGCGGCCGTACCCGCGTTCAGCGCGAATCCGAACCAGTCGTACGCCTCGGTCGTGGTGGCCGAGTCGAAGGCCGCCTGGCTGTACCCCTCGATGGTTGAGCCCGCCCCGATACCGGTGGGCGTGCCGTGGATGACGTAGATCGCTCCGGCGTCGACGAGGTTGACGCCGTCCTTGACGATGTCCTCGTACGGCGCACCCACGACCAGGTCGCTGCAGCCGTCGCCGTCCGCGTCGTAACCCGCGTAGGAGATCCCGAAGCCGTCACCGGTCTCGGGTGTGGCCGGCATGCCCGTCGTGGCCTGGGAGATCTCGGCGACCCCCTTGCCGCCGCCGAGGACGACCCGCACGAGCCCCGCGCCCCTGGCACCGCTCACCGTGGCGCCGGGGTCCGGGATCACCCGGTCCCCCACGCCGTCGCCGTTGAAGTCGTTCGCCGTCCCCGCCGTGCACGTGGCAGCCGCCGCCTGTGGCGACGCCAACGTCACGACCCCCGTAGCGGCCAGGAACAGACCGGCCAACATGGCCAGCCCCCCGGCCAGATGTGTACGCGTGCGCACACCCCACCCCTCGCTGCTTCTTCGGGCGCGCCCAGGTAAGACCACCCTATGAATGACGTAAGAGGCGACTAAATATGAGTCGGATAAAGGGAGTCAAGGGCAATTTGCAAATTGATTGCACACAGCAGATACACAGGCCGTGACCATACCTACCTTCTGCGTGACAACGACGTAGAAGCGGTCTTTCAGTTACCAATGCGTACAAAACTTCCGACCGTCCACACCTCAAGCCAAGCCAATCAACCGGCACTTCACCAAATTCGCACATGACGGATACGGTAAGGTCGTGGTAAGTTCATGAGGCCGCGAAGTGACTTTCCCTGCGCAAATTAACTTCGGCCTTTATTTATCAGCCGAATAAGGGTCCGGGGAATGTCGAGAGTCAAAGTCAGCGTGATCGTTCCCGTGTACAACACCGGGAAGTACATCGACGAGTGCGCGCCCTCACTGCTCGGGCAGAGCCTGCCCGCCGACGAGTACGAAGTGGTCTACGTCGACGACGGCTCGACCGACGACACGCTGGTCCGGCTGGAGAAGCTCGCCGGCGCACACCCGAACGTCCAGGTGCATACCCGCCCCAACTCGGGCTGGCCGGGCGCGCCGCGCAATCTCGGGATGAAGCACGCAAAGGGCGAGTACATCCAATTCGTCGACCACGACGACACGCTCGGGCCCGAGGCCCTGGAGCGGCTGTACGAGCACGCGAAGCGGAACGACGCGGACGTCGTCCTCGGCAAAATGTCCAGCACGATGGTGCGCCCCCGACGGCTGTTCCGGCACACGGTGGATGCCTGCACCATCGAGAACGACGAGCTGATGCAGAGCATGACGCCGCACAAGATGTTCCGGCGGGCGTTCGTCGAGAAGCACGGCCTCCAGTTCCCCGAAGGACCGTGGTTCTTCGAGGACATGTTGTTCGTCGGCGCCGCCTATCTGAAGGCGGAGCGCATCTCGGTTCTCGCCGACTATCCCGTCTATTACTGGATGAAGCGGGATGACGGCGGCAACAACACCCAGCACCGGTTCAATCCCCGGTTCGGGTTCTGGCCCAATGTCCGCACGATCGTCCGCCAGATCAAGGACGGCACCACCCCCTCGGACGACCTCGACGCACTCCAGAACCGGCTGCTGCACCGCAACTACCACGTGGAGATCCTCTCCCGCACCCGCGAACCCGAGATCCTCCGCGAGGACCCTGCCGAGCAGCGGCAGCGTTTCGAGGCGGCCCGGGAGCTGGCCCTGACGGAGTTCCCCGCGGCCGTACGCGAAGGCCTGCCCGCCGTCTCCCGCCTGCGCGCCACCCTGCTGGAAGCCGGCGACTTCGACGGCGCGGTGACCCTCGCGGAGCGCATCCGCGAGATCAAGCCCCGCAGCGAGATCGGCGGCCTCCGATGGGAGGGCGGCCGCCTGGTGGCCGACGTAACGCTGGACCTGCTGCGCGGCGACGGCGAGCCCCTCGTCCTCGTCGAACGGGACGGAAAGCAGTACCTGGACCCGGAGTTGCTGTCCGGCGTACCGGGCACGGAGGACGGCTGGGAGGTCCCCGACCCCTTCCGGCTGGCGTACGCGGAGCTGGTGGTGAAGGACCGGGATCGCGAGGACTGGTGGTACCCGGAGGGCGACCTGGAGGTACGGCTGAAGCCCCTCGGGGACGGCCGTTCGCAGGTGATCGCCACTGGTCAACTGTCCCTGGACCCCGAGCGGCTGGCGGGTGGCCGTCCGCTGGAGCGGGGGGTGCACGACGTGTGGGCGTACGTCCAACTGCTGGGCGTGGACCGGATGGTGCGCGTGACGGGCGACGGCCCGGCGGCGGGCCCGGCGCTCACCGGTGGCCGCCTCGCGCTGCCGTACTGGACGGTGAAGGGCCAGCTCGCCCTCGACCTCGACCAGCGCCAACGCAAGCTGGGCCCCGACACGGCCGCGGTCGCCGCGGTCAACTCCGGGCGGGGCGAGGGAAGTTCACTCCCCCTGCCGTACATCGCGTCGACACCGGACGCCACCCCGGTCCGCGTGAAGGTCACCGTGGCGACACTCGCGGTGAACGCCGAGCTGCTCCCCACCCCCGATACCAACACAGACACCGGCACCACCACGGCCCAACTCCGCCTCCCCGCCCGCCTGAAGCTCCCCACCGGCCGCCACCCGGTCACCCTCCCGAAGACGGCCGGCCCGCTCGCGTACGCGGTCGTCCGCGACGGCGCGGTGCTACGGCTGGAGGGTCCGGCGTACGAGGCCGGGAGCGGGCGGCGGTTCCTCGACTCGGTGGCGGACAACCGTCAAGTGCGGCGGGTGCGGGGGAAGTTGGGCCGCTAGGACCGGATCCGGCGTGGTCGGTTCAGGGCCGCTCCAGACGCTCCGCGCCCTCCAGCATGTATCGGGGAAGCTTTGTGTCGGCCGCCAGGATCTCGATGCCGATGAGTCGCCCATCCGCATCGAAATCCAAATTGATCATCCCGTCCACATCGATCGGATCGCACGGATACGTGTGCGCGGACGGGACGGTCACCTGCGGCTCCGTGAAGTAGACATAGGCCGCATTGACCACCGGGTCATACGTAACCCGCACATCCGCCATATCAGTTTGGCCCCTTCGCTGATTTCAGTCGGGCAATATAGGCGGCCTCGACGTCCTCTATCACCGTATTGATATTGCCATCGATCGTTTTACCCACGAAGACCTTTGTGCCCGGGTCGTAGTATCCCGACTTGTATTGGCCTTCATGGTAGTACTGGAACGGCTCCCGCGAGAGAGCGGATTCTATTTGCTCGTCCGAGACACCACGCTGGGCTGCTCGCTGCACGGAGTGGCCCGTCTCACCGGCAAGGCCGGACTCGGCCTCCTCGGCGGCATCCCAGATGTCATCGCTCAGTGCGTCCGCGCGCGGCTTGGGCGTATCCCCGTAGTCGCAGTAGCAGTCGTCTGCGTGCGTCGCGTCGTCGCAGTTGTGGACCAGGACCGGAATGGCCCCCGCCACCGCATAGTACGTATGCGTCCCGGCAACCGTCAGGTTGTCGACCGTCGCCGTCTGCGTCCACGCCCGTACCGCCTTGACCTGGACGTACGTCCCGGCCGACGTCTGCAGCCAGTTCCCCGACCGCAGTTCTCTCGCCTTCGCCCAGCGGTGGTCCTTCGGGAGCCAGATCGGGTGGCCGTCGGTGGCGGTGAGGGACTTGCCGTTGGTCAGGGTCAGGCGGACGAGGTGCTTGGTGCCTTGGCCTTCGATCGTGGCGGTGACCGCGCGACCGGCCGTCGTGCCGAGGACCGGGTCGGTCGATCTCACCTTGTCGCCGGGGCGCAGGTCCTTGATCGCCTTGGTCTTGCCATTCGCCAGCAGGACCCGGGTGTTGGGCGTGAAGCTGTTGCACTTGCCGCCTGATTCGACGGCGTCCTCGCCCGCGTCGGACGCCTTGCCGGCGTCCTTCTCGGCCGTCTTCGCGGCGGATTTCTCCGTCGCCTTCGCCGCGGCCTTCTTCTCTACCGCCTTGGCCGCCTTTTCCTCGGCCGTCTTCACCACCTTCTTCTCGACGGCCTTGGTCGCGGTTTTGACAGCCGTCTTTTCGGCCGTCTTCACCGCCGCCTGTTCCGCGCCCCGCGCCAGCACTCCGCCGCCGAAGCGCATTCCGCCGCGTGCGGCGGCCAGGGCCACTCCGCCCTCGCCGAAGGTCGCGACGGTGATGATGATGGTGGCGGCCGCCATCAGGCAGGAGCCGAGTGCGGGGTGGGTGGCGCAGCTGACGATGTCGGCGAGGCCCGAGTACTCGTACGCCACGTGCGCGACCGTCTTGGTGGCGGACCAGGCCGCGTGCTTGACCTGGGACCAGCCCCAGAACTGGCCGTTGGGGTCCTCCTTCGTCACCGGGCTGTTGTCCGCGTAGGCATAACCGCCCAGTTGGAGCAGGTCGGAGAAGTCCATCACCGGGTCGAGTGACGTGAAGCGCCCGGTGACAGGGTCGTAGTCCCGCGCGCCCAGGTGGATCAGGCCCGTGCTGGACTCGTCCGCGCCCCCGATGTACGTGCGGGAGCCCGCCCAGCCCGTCAGCGACGTCTCCTGGTCACCGCGCAGGTTGCCCCAGGCGTCGTAGGACCGGTTCTGGACCGCCATTCCGGAGGCCAGTCTGATCTGGACGGTGGCCGTGCCCTGGGTGTTGGTGACCTGGGCGACCAGGGTGTGTGCGCTGGTGGCGCTGGAGGTGTAGCGGACGACCGTGGGGGCGCCGGCCTGGGCGTAGTTGCGCATCGCCCGGGTGGCGGTGGAGGTCTGGGAGCCCATGACCTCGGTCTCGCCGAGGTAGAGGGTGGTCCAGCCGCCGGTCGTCTTCGCGATCCGGGTGCCGTCCGCGTCGTAGAGGTACGACGTGCTCGCGGCGAGGGTGAACTTCTGGGTGTCGGCGCTCGCCGTGCACGCGGCCAGGGTCAGGTCGGCGCTGACGGTGGCGCCCGGCACGCTCAGGCAGAGCTTCGAGGCGGTGTTGTAGAAGGTGCCGTCCGTGCGGAGCGTGAAGGACTGGGTGGTGGCGTCCGGCACGCAGGTCTTCAGCGTGATCGTCGAGCCGGTCGTCGTTCCCGATGCCGTGGCGCACTTGCCCAGGACCGTGAGCTTGCCGCCGCTCGTGCTGAACCGCTGCCCGGCCGTGCCGTTGCAGGTGTAGATCTGGATGACGGTTCCGTCGGCGGTGTGGCCGCCGCCGTCGTCCATGCACAGTCCGCCGGGTCCGGTGATCGCGCCCGATCCGGCACCGAATCCGGAGACGGACTTCAGCAGGCCTTCACCGTCGTACTTGAAGGACTGGGTGTCGCCGTTGATGGTGCGGGTGTCGGTGCGGCCGGAGTCGTCGAACGTCGCGGTGTTCGCCTCGGTGACGGTCTTCGTGCCGGAGTCCGCCGCCGTGACCGTCTTCTGCGTCCAGCCCGTCAGGGTGTCCGGCTGGCCGGGGTCCCCGTAGGCGTACGAAGTCGAGCCGTCCAGCGCGGTGTTGAGGGCGCCGGCGGAGGTGCGCTGGGTGCTGTGGTCGGTGAGGGTGGAGCGGTTGCCGAGGTCGTCGTAGCGGTACGACTGCCAGTACGGGAGGCTGCCGTAGGCCGCCGTGCCCGTGGCGATCGTCGAGGTGGACGGGGTACCGCCCACCGGACCCGAGGCGGTCGCCGAGGAGTCCGACGCCTTCCAGGTCGTGCCCGAGGAGTCCGTGCAGGACTTCGCCGTCGCGCCGGTCCAGGCCTCGACGAGCTGGCCGCGGGCGTCGTAGGTGTAGCACTGGTTGTCCCAGGTGGTCGTGGCCGACGCGGTCGAACCCGTCGCCACCAGGCTGGTGTTGCCGGCCCGGTCGTAGGCGTAGGCCGTCTGGGAGACCAGGCCGTTCGCCGTCTGGGTGGCCGCGTACGAGTGGAGCAGCAGGCCGGTGGAGTCGTCGTAGAGGGCGCTGGTCCACACCCGGTAGGGGTTCTTGCCGCTGGTGGAGCGGGTGATCTGGCCGTACGGGTTGTAGACCGCGCCGGTGGTGTACCAGTCCCAGCCGGAGGTGGAGACGGGCAGATCCTGGGTGTTGTAGCGGGTGATGACCTTCTCGGCCGTGGTCATGCCGCCGGGGGTGGCGGGGAGTGTGGTGGTGAGCGGCTTGCCGGTGCGGGTGTAGGTGTACGACCAGTGGTACGAGCCAGAGAGGTTGTCGGTGGAGCCGCTGACCGCCGGCACCGTGACCGTCTTGCCGGTCAGCTGCCCGTCCTCGGTGTAGCCGGTGGCCTCGCTGACGATGTCACCGGTGGTCGAGCCCGGCACGGTGTGACGGATGGACTTGGCGGGCAGGCCGATGCCCTTGGCCGCCGTGTCGTAGGTCCACTCGTCGGTGGGGAACGTGTCGGAGCCGACGGTGAGGGTGCTCTTGCGGCCGAGCGGGTCGTAGCCGTAGTGCAGGACCTTGCCGGTGGCGTCCTTGGTCTGGATGACGTGGTCGGCGTCGTCGTACCAGGTCTGGCTGGTGCCGGAGTCCGGGTCGCTGCTGAGGCGCACGCGGTGCCGCGAGTCGTACGTCCAGGTCCAGAGGTGGCCCGCCTTGTCCTTGACCTGGGTGCGGTTGCCGAGCGCGTCGTAGCTGGTCTCGGTGTAGGTGTTCGCGCTGCGGTCGGCGTTGGTGTACGTGATCGCCTTGACCTCGCGGCCCAGGGCGTCGCCGATGGCCTTCGTGGCGGTGGCGCCGGTGGGCGGGACGTAGGTGACGGAGGCGTCGGTGTCGCTGTAGGTGTTGGTGGCGGTGGTGAAGTCCGCGTTGTGGTGCAGGGTCGTCGACGTGAGCGGGCGGCCGAGGCCGTCGTAGGTGGCCCTGGTCGAGTTGGGGATCGGCTGCTGGCTGGTGGGGATGTACGGCGTGGTGGTCGGCAGGCCGAGGACGTAGTAGCCGTTGTCGGTGCGGACGGGGGCGCCGTGGTCGTCGTAGCGGACCGAGGTGACCAGGCGGCCGAGGCCGGTGGCGTCCGGTGCCTGGGTCTGCACGGTGCGGCCCATGCCGTCGTAGAAGGTGACGGACTGGGTGTAACTCCCGTTGTCCTTCAGGCTCTTGGTGGTGACCCGGGTCGGGGTGCGGGTGCCCAGCGCGTAGCTGATCTGGGTGGAGGGCAGGGCGTCGGCGTCGCCGGGTCGCCAGCCCTTGACCAGGCGGCCGAGGAGGTCGTACTCGTACCGGATCTTGTTGCCGTTGGGGTCGGCGGTGAGCTTGGTCAGACCGCGGGCCGGGTCGATCGTGGTGATCGTCGCCTGCTGCTTGGCGTTGGTGATGGTGGTGCCGGTGATGACGTACGGGCTGCTGCCGGGGTTGTAGGCGGTCCTGGTGACGTTCTTGCCGGCGTCGGTGACCTTGTTGGCGCGGCCGTAGACGTCGTAGTCGGTGAGGGAGCCGGTGATCGTGCCGGTGCCTTCGCCGTCGAGGGACTTCTCGCTGGTGGCGTCGCCGGCGTCGTTGTAGCCGGTGGTGACGTCGGAGACGACCGCGGCGGTGGCCGCGCTCGACACGTCGTCGCAGTCGGTCGCGGTGGTCAGCGCGCGCTTGGGCAGGCCGTAGAGGTTCGCGGACGCCCTGTTGTCGAAGGTGGTGAGGGTGCAGGTGGTGTCGCCGACCGTGGGCGTGGTGTCGCCGGGGCTCGCCAGGGTGACGACCGCGACCTCGCTCAGCTTCGGCAGGCCGTCGTCGTCCATGGCGGTGGTGGTGCGGGTGCCGCGCCACTTGCCGTTGTAGGCGGTCAGGTCGTCGACGCGCTTGACGTACGTCCGTTTCGCCACGAGGTCGCTGTCGCCGGTGCGCTTGCGGGTGGCGGTGACCGTGCCGGCGCCGGGCAGGGTGATCACCCGGCTGTGTGCCGCCGCCGCGCTCTCGTCGGAGACGTAGGTGACGGTCTCGGCGGCCTGGCCCGCGTTCTCGTCGGCGTCGTCGGAGGACAGGGTGGCGCCGGTGTCGTCCTTGAGGGTGGAGCCGGAGCCGCGCAGGTAGTACGTGGTCGTCCTGGAGCGGGTGGCGGCGGGGCCGCCGGGGTCGCCGACCCTGGTGGTGACCCAGGCGTAGCCGCGCCAGTCGCTGTGGGTGCGCTGCGAGGGCTTGGTGAACTCGGCGTCGGTCTTGGCCCAGTAGCCGCCGCCCCCGTAGGCGTAGGTGGTGACGATGTCGGGTGAGGCGAGCGCGGTCGTGGTGACGACCGTGTCCTGCTCGGTCACGCGGGCGACGGTGTACTTGTTGAACCAGGCCAGCGGCGGGTTGTCGAGGCTCTCGTCGGGCGACCAGTGCACGGGGTAGCAGGCGGCCGTGTTGTCGGAGATGTCGGTGGTCGCCGGGGCGTAGGTGCAGCCCTTGTTGTAGTCGACGACCGTCTTCTTGCCGTTCTCGTCCGTGATCCCGGTGATCCGCGGGTGCCAGTACGTCAGCTCGATGTCGTCGCTGTTGGCGCGGACCCGGTTGGGCAGGGCGGTGCCGTCGAAGACGACGGCCGGCAGGTTCTGGCCGGGGGCGTCGTCCGGGTCGGTGGTGTCGGTGTCGTAGGCGCCGTGCTGGACGGAGGACAGCCACAGGCCGGGTGAGGTCTGGTACCAGCCGGAGTTGAAGGCGTGGTTGAGGGTCCACTCGTCGATCGGGTACAGGGTGCCGGTGCCGTCCCGGTGAGCCCAGGTGACGACCTTCTCCAGGCGCTTGCGGGTCCAGAAGGAGGGGAACGTCGGGCACTGCTTGGCGGTGTCCGACTTGCAGTTGAGGGTGGCCGGGGTGTCGTACCAGACGCGGTACTTCCCCGGGTCGCCCGACGTGAAGTTGTCGGCGTCGCACTTGCTGGCGGACGCGGCGAGGCAGCGCTCGTCGGTCTGGAACTGCACCTTGGCCGCGGGGACCGCGCCCAGGTCGTCCTTGTTCAGGCCGTACTCGATGCTCAGCGGGTAGGAACCGCGCTGGTACTTGACGTTGGTCTTGGTCGACTTGTTCTTGGCGTAGTAGTTGTCCTCCTGCTGGTAGTTGATCACCATGGCGTTGCCGTGGAGGTCGACGACCTCGTCGAGCTGCCAGGACCAGGCCTGGGTGCAGGAGGAGTTCTTGAAGGCGTCCGCGTGGCACGGTTCCTTCGGGTCGTTGCCGAAGACGGGGACGGTGGAGACGGAGTCGGTGTCCGCGTGGCCGTTGCCGACCTTGTCCAGGCCGAAGTAGTACCTGGTGCCGTCGCGGGTGGTGGCGATCCAGTACTCGCCCTTGTCGTCGGTGTCGCCGCCGTCGCCGTTGTCGGCGCCCGTCTTGTGCTCGACCTTGGTGCCGTCGTCGGAGCGCGGGTGCCATTCGCCGCGGGTGTCGTCCCGGACCAGTTCGACGGTGGTGCCGCCGAGGGACATCACCGCGTTCGAGGAGGCCCAGCACAGGTCGCCGGTCTTCTTTTTCTTGCCCTTGTTGTTGGCGTCGTCGCCGTCCTGGTCCTGGCCGCAGCCCCGGTACGAGCGCTCGATGTGCCCGGTGTCGTAGGACCAGCCCTCGCCGATCCAGGAGGTCTGCGGGTTGGCGGTGGACGTCTTGCCGTCCACCGCCTGGGAGTTGTACGAGAAGGCGATGCTCGGCGTGGGCCCCGCGGAGACCGGCGGGGTGTCGACGGCGTACGAGTACGCGAAGCCGCCCGAGGACGATCCGGCGTCCCAACTGCCCGCCGAGGAAAGGGGGGTGGCCCGGAAGGAGCCGCCGGCGCCGTTGCCGGAGTCGGTCACTCCGAGGACGCCGCCGGCCCCGGAAGTGGCGGCGGCGGTGACGGCCTGCGTGGCGGAGCCGTGGTAGACCGCCGACTGCGTGCTGCCCTTGTCCAGGGCGGCGGTCGCGTCGGCGGTGGTGGTGCCGGTCGCGGTGTCGGCGTCCATCGGGGTGGACAGGTCGACGGTGGCCTCGACCTTGGTGGCGCCCAGGTCGGTGGTCTCGTTGCCGTCGGTGTCCGTGGTCGTGGTGTCGGCGCGCAGGTCGGCCGAGTTGTCCAGCGGCTCGGGGGTGGCGCACTCCTCGTTGTCCGGGTCGGTGAGGAAGCACTCGGGGTAGCGGACCAGTTGGAGCCGGTCGGACCACTGGGCGCCGAAGTAGTTCTTGAAGTCGGTGTAGTCGACCTGGAGGCGGGCCGGGGCCGGGGTGGTGTCGCTGGTGGTGACCTGCATGAGCAGGCCGTTGACCCCGGCGGCCGCGGTGTCGGTCTGGCTCAGGACGTCAACCGCCCAGGTTCCGACGGGCTGTTGGGTCGTGTCGTCGGAGGCGGCGCCGATCTTCACCGGCACTCCGCCGTCGATCTGGACCAGGCCGTCCTCGGCGGCGGCGAGCTTCTCCGGGGTGATGTCGGCGGTGCCGTCGGGACCGGCGGCCGGTATCGCGGTGCTGCCGTCCGGCGGGTCGGTGTCGTCCTGGGCCGGGTCGATCGCGTACTGGCGGGCGTACCCGGACAGGGACTGGTCGGCGCCGTCCACCGGGTCGGTGGCGGGCACGTCCACCATCGCGGCGACGTCGTCGTCCGGCGGCGGTTCGGCGAAGGCCTGGCCCTCCAGGGCCCCGACCGACAGCGCGAGGGACAGCAGCAGGACGACACCGGGCACGGCTCTGCGGCGCCAGGCTCTGCGGCGCGGATGCGCGCTCGGACGTGAGCGACGGAACACGGAAGGACCCCCCGGTGAGCCCGGCCGGGCAGTCACCTCGGCCGTGAAGACGCGATGGAGAAAAGGAAGAGGCGATGGAGAAAAGAAGGAGGAAAACAGCCCGGATTATTGGCCGTTCTTTGCCGCCGGCGCTAGATCATTTGACTTTATGTGGGCTTGATCACTGACCAGAGCATGACAAGACAACCCAACTCCGGGCGGAATAACGGGCGTTGCACCCGGAAGGTGACATTCCGCTGACCGTATCCGAAGGAAAGGGGCTTGCCCGGCGCACACCGGCGCTCCATGATCTGCACGTCCTCCCCACACCCCGGCACCGACCACCGGGTGAGCCGGCGGAGGGCCGTCCGCATGCGGGCACGTCATGTCGCCACCGTCAGAGGGGAAACGGTTCGGTGTCCTCCGCTTCTTGGCCGCACAGGCTGAGCCCACGTCAAACACGCCTGCTCGCCGGGCTGTTGGCGCTGATCCTGGCCGCCGGGACCGCCTGGGTGCTGCTCCCGGACCACGACACCGGCGGCTCCACGGCGAAGAGCGGCGGCGCGAAACCCCACCCCCGCACGGAGACCGAGGCACGCGCCCTGGCCAGGAGTTCCGGCAAGCGCGTCGAGATCGTCACGGCCCGCACCGCGACGACCACCACCTGGGCCGACCCCGACCACACGCTGACCACCCGCATCCATGTCTCACCGGTGCGCACCAAGGTCGACGGCACCTGGCGGGCCATCGACCCGACGCTGCGCCGCACGGCCGACGGCGACTGGACCACGAAGGCCACGACGACGCCGGTGGTGTTCTCGGGCGGCAGCAAGAACAGCGGGACCAAGCACAAGTCGACCGCGGACAAGGCGAGTTACGTACATCCGGCGGCCTACCGCGCGAACGCCACCACGGAAACCGCCGCAGGCACCGCCACCACCCTCGTCACCCTCACCACCGCCGGCCACACGATCGACCTCACCTGGCCCGGCACCCTCCCCGCCCCCGAGGTCGAGAGCAACGAGGCCCTGTACCGCGAGGTGCTGCCCGGCGTCGACCTCGTCCTCGCGGCGAACGACGGCGGCTTCTCCGAGGTCCTGGTCGTCAAGTCGGCCCAGGCGGCGGCGAATCCGGCGCTGAGGACCATCTCGTACGGCCTGTCCTCCCCGGACCTGACGATGAGGCTGGACTCGCGCAGCGGCTCCATCCACGCCTACGACGCCGACGGCAACGACGTGGCGGCCACGCCGACCCTCCTGATGTGGGACTCGGCCGGCAAGGAAGCCACCACCGACAACCTCAGCCACGGGGACGGCGGCGCGGACGACCCAGACCCGACCCCGGCCGCCACGGACACCGCGAGCGAGGCGCCGGAGCCCGCGGACTCCGACGACGCCGCCCGCGACCGCGGCGCCGACGACCAGAACGCGGACACCGACTTCGGTACGGCGTCCGCCGCGCCCACCGCGACCACGAAGACCGACGGCGACGCGACCGCGAGCCCGGCGACCGCTTCCGCAGACCCGGTCGCGACCCAGCCCGCGGGCGACGAGGACGCCGTGGTCACCCCCCGGACCACCGCCATCGACGGCGAGTTCCCGGGCCTGAACGGCCCCCAGCCCGGCACCCACAGCTCCCGCATGGACCCGGAGCTGGCTGCCGACGGCACGATCACCATCACCCCGGACCAGGACCTGCTGACCGGGTCGGGCACCACGTACCCCGTCTTCATCGACCCCAGCACCAACACCGACGCGGGCAACTGGACCACCGCCTACAAGCGCGGCAGCTGGGCGGACGCCACCTTCTTCAACGGGCGCGGCTTCAACAAGGGCACCAACGAGGCCCGCGCCGGCTACGAGTCGGACACCTTCGGCACCAGCCGTTCCTTCTTCACCATGGCCTGGCCGAACGCGGTGCGCACGACCTCCATCAAGGAGGCCACGCTCAACATGAAGGAGACGTACTCCTGGTCCTGCACCAAGAAGGAGGTGCAGGTCTGGCGCACCGGTGACATCGACAAGAAGACCAGCTGGAAGACGCAGCCCAGCTGGAACACCCGCCAGGACACCAAGTCGTACGCCAAGGGCTACAAGAAGAGCTGTGCGGCCGGGAACACGGTCTTCGACGTGAAGGAGGCCGCCAAGTACGCGGCCGACAACAGCCTGAACCACTGGACGCTGGGCGTGCGGGCCACCGACGAGGACGAGCAGTACGCCTGGAAGAAGTTCCAGGCGACGAACGACAACGCGGGTCCCAACGTCGACGTCACCTACAACACCAAGCCGAACAAGCCCACCAAGCTCAAGATGAGCCCGGGCAAGTGCACGACCGGCGCGCCCTACGTCACCATCGGCGCCAACGACCAGATCACGTTCTCCGCGTCCGTCTCGGACCCGGACGGCAAGGACGACCTGGACGTCGTGCACCTGTACCTGCAGAACGACACGACGGGCACGTACTACAACCGTGAGGCGAGCGCCTCCGGAAAGACCACGGCCAGCGTCGTCTTCGACAGCAGCGGCCTCAAGGACGGTACGTACCACTGGAACATGTACGTCAAGGACGACTATCCGGCGCAGTCCCCGACCAGTTACACCTGCTACTTCAAGCTCGACACGGTCGCTCCGAAGACCCCGATCGTGACCTCCTCGGACTTCGACGGCGCGGACGACGACAACGACAGCGGCGAGGACCAGTGGTCGAAAGCCACCTTCGGCCAGTCCGGATGCATGAGGTTCTTCAACACACCGTGGGACAAGGTCACTTCGTACGCGTACAGCTGGAACAGCACGGCGTACGACAAGTCGACCAAGCTCAGCGACCTGAACAGCTGCACCACCAAGTCGGGCGACGTGATCACCGGCAACTCCTACACGTCGGTGGTCTCCGTCACCCCGCCGCTCGCCGGACCGGCGATCCTCTACGTCAAGGCCGTCGACTCGGCGGGCAACGAGTCGGTGACCCCGAACGCGTACAAGATCTTCGTCAGCCCCAAGGACCGCGACGAGGCCGCGGCCGACCTCACCGGCGACGACAAGCCCGACCTGCTGACCATCGGCACGTCCACGGACGACGACGGTGTCACCCACTACGACCTGCGCGACTACCCCTCGGGCAGCAAGGGCGACCTGTTCGTCGGCATGAACCCGTCCTACGGCGAGACCACCAAGAACACCGCCTACGCCGACGGCTGCACGACCGCCACCGTGAACTGGAAGGACGCGCTCATCACACACGGGGGCGACTACTACCCCGGTGACGGCCTCCAGGACCTCGTCGCCCGCATGAACGACGGCACGCTCTACGTCTACCCGGGCGACGGCTTCGGCGGCTTCAACACCTGCGCCAGGATGCCGATCCTGCTGCCGGACAAGGGCACCGACTTCGACGGGGCGAGCGTCACCGTCCCGGCCGCGTCCGCGTTCGACCAGATCCTGGCCGCCGGGGACATCACGGGCGACGGCCGACCGGAACTCTTCATGACCTCCGGCACCCAGTACTGGGTGTTCACCGGCTACACCGGCGGCTCGTTCGCCACTGCCACGCTCCTGAACACCGGCAGCGCCTGGACGACCCGTGACGTGGTCGCGGTCTCCGACATCAGCGGCGACGGCATCGCCGACATGCTCTACCGCACCACCGACTCCGGCCGGCTGATCCTGCGCAAGGGCAAGGCCAACGCGGCGGGCACCGGCGTCGACATCCTCTCCCTCGCCAACTCCGCGGCGGGCTCGGGCGGCGCCGACACCGAGTACGCGGCCAGCGGCTGGACCGCCACCGCCGTACCCCGCTTCTTCGCCATCCCGGACGTCACCGGCGACTCGGTCCCCGACCTCTGGGCCCACATGAGCGACGGCAGCGTCCGCCTCTACGCCGGCGGCAAGACGGCGATCGGCGCCTATACGACGGTGGTCGGCAACTGGACGGGCAAGGTGGCGTTCGGCTGACCGGGGCGGATCGACGAAGCGGCGGGTTCTCACCGGGCAGGTGGTGAGAACCCGCCGCTCGGTCCTGTCCGCTCAGTCCTGGTGTACGACGTTCCGGCCCGCCCCGCCCGAGAGCTTGTCCCCGGCCCGGGCCGCCGTACAGCTTGCCGTTGCCGTTGTCGCCGTCGATCTCGTTGCCGTCGACCTTGCCAGTGTCGACCGCCTTGTCGTTGCCCGAACCCAACATCAGCAGGGCCGAGTTGGCGGCCTGGCCGGTGCCGGTGCCGGCACCGGTGGAGAGTTGTGCCCCGGTTTGAGGAGTTCACGGTTCCGTTGGGCGCTGTTCAGTACGTACCGGACTCACCCCTCCCGCCCGCCCCGTCCGACGCCCAGCCACGCTCCGTACAGGCCGCCCATGGCGACGACGACGATCGCCAGGGAGTCCGGCGGTACGCCGATGAGCAGCAGGACGACGCCGGTTGTCAGGACGGCGACGAACGCGAGCAGGTCGAGGGTGCGGGTGTGTGTGCGGGGGCGTTTGGGCGCGGGCATGGTTGTTCCTCGCTTCTCCGTGGGTGGGCTGCGAGCAGCGTGCGCAGCAAGGCAATTTGTCCTCAACTGCGATGCGGAAGCGCCTGACCACGGGCCCTGCCTTGCCGGACAATGCCCTTTGTCCATGGACATATGGACCATCGGAACCAGGAGACAGATGGTCGAGCAGCAGTCGTCCGGTCGGCCGGGCCGGAAGTTCGGCCCGGTGCGGGCGGACACGGAGGAGTACACGGCCCTCGCCACGTTCCTGCGGAAGCGTGTGGAGGCCGCGGGTATGACGGTTCAGGCACTGGTCGAGACGGGCGTGACCGGGCTGAACAAGTCCGCGATCAGTGAACGTCTGGCGGGGGCCAAGCTCGACGCCGGGTTCGTCACGGCGGTCGTCGAGGCGTGCACGGACGCGCCCGAACTACGGCCGAGCCGCGCCCGTCTGCTTGCCGAGGGCCTCAACTTGCTGGCGAGAGCGGAGAACCGGCGCACTCCGGTGCTCGACCTGACGCGGGAGAAGGACCCGGTCAGCAGGAATGTCGCAGTGGCCGCCCAGGCGAGAACGATCGAGTTGTACGAGGAACTCCGGCTCAAGAACGGCCAGTTGGATTCCCTCAACCGGGTCCGGCACCAGTCCGAGCTGGCGCTGCGTGACGCCACCGCCCTCGCCTCCGTCCTGTCCGTCTGGGTGGTCGTACTCGCCGGCGAGGTGGAACACCTCAGCCGGGAACGGGAGTTGACCATGGCGGCGGTCCCTCCCGATCTGCCGCGTCTCCGGAGCATCGACTCGGAACTGACCCGCACGATCGAACGACACGACCGCACCAGCGCACGGCTGGCACGTACGGACCGTGATCGCCAACTGGCCACCGCCCTCCTCGCGGAGGCCATGACCCGAACCCGGGAGATCCGCCGCGAGCGGGGGACCGCACAGCTTCCGGGGCCGGGTGTGGAGGAAGCCGCCCCGCAGAGTGGCTACGGCGACGACGTGGACGCAGCCCTCGACCGGGCCGAGGCGGTCAGCCGGACGATCGCGGACCGTCTGCGCGGTGCCGTGGCCGATCTGGACGACGGTGCCGAGACCCTCCCGTTGTCCACCGCGGACAACGCGGACAATGGCCCCACCAGCACGGACGACATGGACAACCCCCCGCGGTGGTGGGACACATTGGGCGAGGTGCCGACGGGCGTGTTCACCTGGGCCGAGGAGACGGCGGTCTCGCTGCTGGCCACGCGGGACCCGGCGGATCCGTCTTTCGAAGCGCTCGTACGGAAACGTCAGTCACAGGAGGTCATGCTGCTGGCGGACCGGCTCCTGGTGCATGGATGGGCCGAGGGTTCCGTACGGCTGCGGTCCACGCTGGCACTCTCCTTGCCGCCAGAGGAACTCGCGTGGCTGGTCTTGGCACTGACCATGACGCGCGGCCCCACATGGCGGGCGGAGCAGGGTGCGCAGATGCTGCTGGCAGCGGTGGTGCAGCGCACGCCGAGCGATGTACTGGCCCTGACCGCGCAACTGGCCGATGTCGGTGCCAACCTGCCGAGGGTGGTGCGATCGGGAATCATCGCGTTCGTCCGACGACCGCGGGCGGATGTCACGGACTACCTGCGGGAGCAAGTCGGCCAGGGCTACTACCCGAGTGCGCACAACAACCTCGTGATCCGGGCCGTCGTCCGCGAGTGGCCGACCGAGAAGATCCTCGCCCTGGTCGACGAACTGAGGGACGCGGGCAGCGAGAAGAACAGCCACGACTTCGGCATGCTGCTCATCGACGCACTGCCCCAGCCCCCGTTCGCCCAGACCGAGTTGCTGCTGCATCTGTGGACCAAGCTGCCCCACCTGGATCTCGACGAGAGGCTGCCGGGCGTCTACCACGGCGAGTCGAAGGAGCTGGCTGACGCTGTAGCGGCCCTGTACCAGGAGTGGCCACCGCCCCTCGACCGTGCCGCTCGGGAACTGGCCTCGGCAGTGATGCCTCAGCTCATCCGCCGGGAGTCACTGGCGAGCCTCGACATGATCGCCCGCGGACTCGCCGAGCACCAACTCTCCCCGGAGCGGATCTTCGCCCCCTACCGAGACCTGCTCACCCCGGACTTCATCAGCCACCCCGGGACCGGGGCCTGAGGACCAACCGTCCTCGCACGCGAACTCCGCCCACACCACCTTCCCGAAGTCCCGTTCCCCCACCCCCCACTTGTCGGCCAGCGCGGCGACCAGCAGCAGTCCGCGCCCACCCTCGTCGGTGTCGCGAGGGTGGGTGTCCACACGCGGCACACCACCCCCGCTGTCGTGCACCTCGACCCGCAACGAATACCCATCGCACCGCAGCAACAGCCGGAACTGACGCCCCGGCGGCACCCCGTGCACCAGCGCGTTGGTCGCCAACTCGCTGACGCACACCAGCACATCGGCACCGCGCTCGGTCCCCGCGAGTCCCCATTCAGCCAGGTACGCGTGAGCGAACTGCCTCGCGGCGGGAACGGACCGGCGTTCGCGCCGGAAGAACTTCTCACTCAGGTTCACGGGACAAGAGTTGCGTAGCGTCACTAGTGTTGACAGGGCGTGAGCCCTGGACTCCTTTTTGTACGGGCGGAGTACGGGTTCGTGCGGGGTCCGGAACGGGTGGATGTGGGGAGCACCACAGCATGAACTCCAAGAAGAACCGCTCGACGATGCGGCTGCTGGGCGCACAGGTGAAAGCGGCCCGGATGGCCGCCGGGTTGACGCAACGCCAGCTCGCCGAGCGGGCGTTGGTCGACGAGGAGACCATCGCGTCGGTCGAGCAGGGCAGGCGCCGGCTGATGCCCCCGCTGGCGAAGTCGCTGGACAGGATCCTCGACACGAAGGGGACGTTCGAGGCGGGCGTCGACAACCTCCCCGAGATCGACCAATTCCCGCTCTACGCCGAGGAGTACATGCTGCACGAGCGGGAGGCCATCTCCCTGTCCTGGTACGACGCGCTGGTCGTCCCCGGCCTGCTTCAGACCGAGGCGTACGCCCGCGCGCTGCTGAGCAGTCGTCTTCCGGCGTACGACGAAGACGAGTTGGAGACGAAGCTCACCGGCCGTATCAGCCGCCAGGAGATCATGCACCGCAAGGTGCCGCCGACGATGAGCTTCGTGGTCTGGGAGCCCGCACTGCTGTGGCCCAACGGGGGTCCCGAGACGCACCGCGACCAACTGCGCGCACTGCGCGAGTACTCCGAACTCCCGGGCCTGTCCTTCCAGATCCTTCCGCTGAATCGAACCTCGAATGCTGGAGACGCTGGCCCTTTCACCCTGCTGGAGACACCTGACCACCAGCACCTCGCCTACACAGAGTCCCAACGCGGCAGCCAGTGGGTCTCGGACCCGGATGAGGTGTCCATCCTGACCCGTAAATATGCGATGCTGCGAACGCAGGCACTCACCATCGAGGACTCACGAAGCCTGCTGGACCGTCTGCTAGGAGATCAATGAGCACCGGACTTCAGTGGTTCAAGTCGAGCTACAGCAGCAGCGAGGGCGGCCAGTGCCTCGAAGTGGCCTATGCCTGGCGGAAGTCCACGTACAGCAGCGACGAGGGCGGCCAGTGCGTAGAGGTAGCCACCTGCCCCCACACCATCCACATCCGCGACTCCAAGAACCCGGAAGCGGACGGCCCCACCCTCCAACTCACCCCCACCGCCTGGGCCGCGTTCACCGCCGGCTGCGCCTCCCGGTGACCGCCAGCGTCGCGTAGGGCATCACGAAGGACCCGCCCCGCTCGTCGATCGCGGCACCCACCGCTTCCAGCACCGGCGCGAGCCGTTCCGCCGGGAAGTTCGTGAACGTGCCCTGCGTCGGCATGACGTCCAGCCAGGCGTCCCGGGTGTACGTGAACTCCCAGTCGTAGCGCCACTGTTCGGGCTCCCCGAACCGCCCGCCCGCCGCCCGCATCCCGTCCGCCGCCCTGTCGAGCAGCGTCTGGTACCCCTCGACGGCCGACCGCGTGACAGCGGCCCGGAGGTCGAACGGGACGTCGGGCAGGGCGCTTTCACACGCGTCGGCGACGACCTCGGCGAGGTCCGGCGGGAGTTGGCCGACGTTCCAGAAGGGGGCCAGGATGCCTCCCGGCCGCAGCACCCGCGCCGCCTTCTCCGCTCCGGCGACGGGGTCGACCCAGTGCCAGGCCGTCCCGGCGACGACCGCGTCGAACTCCCGCCCCCGCGGCTCCCATTGCTCGAAGGTGGACACCTCGACCTCGACGCCGAAGCGCCGTGCGAGGTCGGCCATCCTGGCGTCCGGTTCCACACCGAGCACCTGACATCCGGCCGCCCGGAGCTGCCTCGCGGCGATTCCGGTGCCGCAGCCGACGTCGAGGACGGCGGTGCCCTGGTCGGCGGCGATGCGCTCGATCAGGGCGTCCGGGTAGCGCGGGCGGGCCCGGTCGTAGCGCTCGGCGTCCGTGCCGAAGGATTCGGCGATGTCCCGGCGCCCATGGGGCTGACCTGCGGAAGACGGTAAAGTGACCATGCGCCCACTTTGAATGGGCAGGCGCCCACTCGTCAATGGGCAGGCGCCCACTAACTGTCCCGACATGACGCCCACTCGCTGTCTCGACATGATGCTCACTGGCTGTCCCGGCACAAGGAAACGGACCCCGATATGCCCACAGGCGTGGCTATGCAGGACCCCCGCCGACAGCTCTTCGACGCCGCCAAGCGGATCCTCGTGCGGGACGGGCCGAACGCGCTGACCAGCAGGGCCGTGACAGCGGAGGCGGGCTGCGCGAAGGGCGTCCTGCACCGCCACTTCGCCGACTTCGACGCCTTCCTCGTCGCCCTCGTGCTCGACCGCGTCGGGCGGCTCGACACCCGTGCCGAGACCTTGCGTACCGCTGTCGGCACGGGCTCGGTCGTCGATCACCTCACCGACGCGCTGATCGACGTGTTCGACCCGGTCGGGGTCGCGATCGTGGGCCTCGTGATCTCGCGGGACGAGCTGCGGGCGCGGCTGCGCGCGGCCGGCTCGACCGGCATCCCGGTCATGAACGAGGCGTCGGCGATGCTCGCCGAATACCTCACCACAGAACACGACTTCGGCCGCCTCGCCCCCGACGCCGACGTCGCCGTCCTCGCCCCCACCCTCCTCGGCGCCGGGCACCTGCTGTTCGCCGACCGGGAGGCGGGACCCCCGGAACGCGAGACGGTCCGCCGGACGGTGACGGCGGTCGTCGCGGGCGTACTGCGGGAGGCGTAGGCCGTCGGCGAGGTGTGTGGGGCGGAACAGGGGCAGGGGGAGGGGCAGGGGCCGGGACCCGTTGTCAGTGGCCGCCTCTACAGTTTTCGGCATGGCGACCCTTCCCAACCCGCTGCCGATGCTGGCGGCCGACCCGAGCGGCAGCTCGCTCGGGCTTGAACTCCCCGCCGGGAGTCTGATCGACGTGACCGCCGAAGGCCCGGCGGACGAACCGTTGTTGTGGTGTGCGGACGAGCCGGCGAGGCCCGGTGGCTACGCTGCGCTCCAGCCCGCACGCCGGGCCGCCGGGCTGCTCCCCGTGCTGTTGGACCTGGGTGGCGACGAAGGCGCCCTGGACGAATGGCACTTGCTGCCCGACGAGGCGTCGTACCCCGGGGATCACGACGCCGAAGAGGTCCTGGAGGAGTTCTGGGAGGAGTACGCGGCGGACGAACTCGCCCCGGACGCCAACCGTCCCGGCACGGACTCCTTCGCCGAGGCCGTGGTCGAGAACTTCGGCGAGCAGGCCACGTACGACGAGACGATCGCGCCGTACGGTCCCGAGTGGCCCGGCCTCGCCGAACCGCTCACCCTGGTCGCCGATCCGGACGCGCGGGCCGCGGAGCTCGCCGACTCCCTTGCGGGCAGCGGCTCTTGGCTCAAGGAACCGCACCTCGCCCTCGTCCCGGCCCGCCGCAGCGCCGACATCCCGGCGGCGATCGGCTGGACCGGGCAGATCAACTACGAGGGGGACGTGGCCCGGCTCTGTGCCGTCCTGCGCTCCTGGGAGGACCGCTTCGGGATACGGGTCGTGGCGCTCACGTCCGACCAGTTGGTGCTGTCGGTCGCGGCCCCGCCTGCGACCCAGGAGGAGGCCGAGGCCGTAGCCGCCGAGCACTTCGCCTTCTGCTCCGACAACATCACCCAGGGCCGTCACGAGACCCTGCGCGCGTACGCCCAGCACGAGGTGCTCAACCAGCAGGCGTGGTCCTTCTGGTGGGACTGACCCGCCCGGCACACACGGCCCGGATCAGCTGAGCAGCTTCATCCCCTCCGGCGCCTCGATCCCGAACTCCTCGTCCAGCACCCGCCGCACCTCCCCCTCGTCCGTCAACTCCCGCTCGCTCACCGCTCCGTCGGACCCCGTCTCGGTCAACACGCGTCCGTGGAGCAGGAGATGGCGGTCGGGGGTGACGCGCTGGACGAAGAGGCCCTTGGTGAAGGGGGAGCGCGGGTTCGTGGCGATGTGCCAGTTGATGACCTCGAAGTCCACGTGCTCGAAGGGCTCCAGCGTGAAGGCGTACTGCGGCTGCCAGGAGCCGTCGCCGTACGCCTGGAGGGTCAGGAGTTCCAGCGGTCCCCGGTGCGGCACCCGGACCAGGCGATGGCGGCGCCCGGCACCCTCGAACTCCTCGCCCACCACCACCGGTACCGGCTCCAGCAGCCCGCCGATCGCCCCGAACCCGACGTCGGCCAGGTACGGCCGCGGATCGCCCGGTACCTCCACCAGCAGCGCCATATGGGTGCGCGGGCGGCTCTCGATCCGGTCCGCGCCCACGACCACCCGCGCCGTCAGCAACGTGACCCCGAAGCCCAGCGCCCGCAGCGCGGTGGCGAGCAGCGTGTTGTGCTCGTAGCAGTAGCCACCGCGCCGGCTGTGCACCAACTTGGCCATCAGGTCCGGCAGTTCGAGCGAGGGAGCCGTACGCCGGAGCGCGTCCAGGTTCTCGAACGGGATGCCCCGCATGTGCGCGAGGTGCACGCCCCGCAGCGTCCCCGCGTCGGGCCGCCGCTCCCCCTCCCAGCCAATGTGCGTGAGGTACTGGCCCAGGTCGAAGGCATCGCTGTCGGACATGTCTCCACCCTACGGAAACACCCCGCGCGAACTCGCTACGGAATCACCGGGCGCACCCCGGTCACTGCTGTGTCACCGGCTCCAACGCCTCCACCGCCGCTGCCGCGGCCGTCGAGTCCTGGCCGTAGAAGATGTCGATGTCGACCTCCTCGCCGCCCATCGTGAGGGTGTCCCACGCGCCGCTGAGGACGAGCATGCGCAGGGTCCGCGACTCCAGGGTCTGGAGGCGTTCCAGGATCGCCTCGTCGTCCGGCATGCCCTCCAAGCGGGGCGCGAGCCGGTCGCGGATCGCCGCCATGCGTGCCAGCAGAGTGGCCGTGTCCGCCTCGCGGTCGGGCTCCTCCGCGATGCCGTCGATGCCGTGGTCGATGATGTCCTTGATGGCCCAGGTGACGCCCTGGTCGTCGGTGGTGACCATCGCCTTCCAGGCGCGGCTCTTGTGCCGGTACTGGAGCATCGACATGGCCGCTTCGTGCCGGAGGAAGTCGGCGTCCCGGAAAGGGCGCCCGTTCCAGGCGCTGTTGAGGGAGCGGGCCAGTGAGATCGCGGACGCCAGACCGCTGTTGAGGCCCCGGCCCGGCCAGAAGTGGATCGCGTTGGCCGCGTCGCCGAGCAGGAAGCCGTACGTGCCGGGCGAGTTGACGGTCGGGGGCAGCAACTCGGCGGAGAAGCGCGGGCGTTGCACCATGTCCAGGCGGAAACTAGTGACCGCGCTCAGGTCCTGGTCCGAGACGTCGAAGAGCCGTAGGCCCTCGTGCACCCGCTTCCACAGGGGGGAGCCCTTGATGAGCGCGGGCAGGAACAGCGTGCCGTGGGTGGCGCACTGGAAGTCGCCGTGGTCGTCGCGGTTCATCAGGCAGGGCCGGGAGGCGATGCACTCCTCGAAGACCCGGCGGACCGGGTCGATGCCGATGACCTCCCCCAACTCGGTGTCGGTGAGCCGCATGTTGAGGAAGCCCTCGCCGCGCAACGAGTTGAGCAGGAACCGGTTCTGAGCGACCGTCAGCAGGATCGCCATGGGGTCGGGCAGCTCCGACTTCACCCGCAGCCCGAGGACCACGTCCCGCAGATGGACGCCGTCGAGGGAGTAGATGGACTCGTCGGCCTTGCCGAACCGCGCCGCGAAGTGCTCCCGGGTGCGCGACCGCCCGCCGTCACAGATGGCGAGCACATGCTGCGAGGCGAGTTCGTCGCGCTGTTCCGCCGGGTCGAACTTGGCCGGGATGAGCCGTATTCGGCCCCGCTTCTCGTTCGCCAGCTCCAGCAGCCTGTCCTCGATGTAGGCGATCCGCATGTTGCGCGGGTGGTGGTCGCCGATCGAGTCCGGGCCGGACGGCCACATCTCGGTGAAGTGCTCGGGGTCGAAGAGCCGCTCCTGCACGTACTGCGGCCACGCGAGGTACTGCCGACTCTGCACGGTCACCACCTGCTGGCGCCGTACGTTGCCCTCCGCCTCGCTCTTCCAGACGACGGTACGACCGTCCCTGCGCCACCTGCCCTCGTAGACGGTGACCTTCACCTGGGCGCCCAGGAAGTGCTCCAGCAGCAGCGCCATGGACAGCCCGACGGGACCCCCGCCCACGACGGTGACGCGCAGCAGGGTCCCCTCGTCGCTCTCCTCCGGGTGGGTCACGGAGCGGGGCAGGTTGAGCGCCATCAGGGTCTGCATGGCGTCGGCGACCTCGAAGCGGAACTCCTGGTCCCCGATGGTGATCTCGTCGCCGGGCTGGAGCAGCCGGGACTCCACCTCGTCCCCGTTGACCTGTGTGCCGTTGCTGCTGCCGAGGTCGCTCAGTACGTATCCCGCGTCCTGGTCGAAGACGATCTCCGCGTGGAAGCGGGAGACGCTCGGGCTCGCGATGACGACCGTGTTCCCCGCGTTGCGTCCGAAGGTGACGCGGGTGTCGACCATCGGGATGCGCTCTCCCGCCAGCAGACCCTCGCGCCCGACGAGCACCGGTGCCATGGCACTTCCTTCCAGGGGGTGATGACATCAGCAGCGCTGTGACGATCGACTCTATTCTTGCGTGATCAAGTGTTCCAGAGGTCAACTCGACCCGTTACCAAGGCTGTTCAGGGTTTTGTCCCCAGCCCTTCCCCCAGCCTCCTCAGCCCCTCCCGGATCTCTCCCGGCGTCTGCGTCACGAAGCAGAGCCGCATCGTCGAACGGTCGGGCTCCCCGGCGTAGAAGGGCGCCCCCGGCACATAGGCCACGTCCTGCCGCAGCACCCGAGACACCAGTTCCGTCGTGTCGTACGACTCCGGGAGCCGCGCCCACAGGAACATGCCGCCCTCGGGACGCTCCCAACTGGACTCCTCGGGAAGGACGTTGGCAAGACCCTCGAACATGGCGTCCCGCCGCTCCCGGTACACACCGGCCACCCGCGCCACATGCGCGTCCAGGTCGTTGTCCGCCAAGTACCGTGCGGCGGCAAGCTGGTTGACGGTCGGGGTGTGCAGGTCGGCGGCCTGTTTGGCGACAACACAGGCCCGCAGCAGGGCCGCCGGCGCGCGCAGCCACCCGAGTCGCAGCCCCGGTGCCATCACCTTGGAGAAGGAACCGAGCAGGACCGTACGGTCCACCGCACCCTCCTGCGCGGCGATCCACGGCAACCGCTCGCCCTCGAAGCGGAGTTCGCCGTAGGGATCGTCCTCCACGATCCACAGCCCGCGCCGCGCGGCGACCGCGGCGACGGCGGCCCGGCGGTCGGCGGGCAGGGTGCGGCCGGTGGGGTTCTGGAAGGTCGGCACGGTGTAGAGCAGCTTGGGACGCTCCCGCACGACGAGTTCGTCCAGCGCCTCCGGGTCCAGCCCGTCGGAGTCGCCGGGCACGCCGACCACCCGCGCACCGGCGAACGCGAAGACCTGAAGTGCCGCCAGATAACAGGGTCGTTCGACGAGGACGACGTCCCCCGGCTCCAGCAGCGCGGTCGCGAGCAGCGAGAGCGCCTGCTGCGATCCGGTGGTGACGAGGAGGTCGTCGGCGCCGGTGGGCAGCCCGCGCGCCGAGGTCCGCTCGGCGAGCGCGGTACGGAGCACCGGCTCACCCTCGGTCGTCGCGTACTGGAGCGCCCGCGCGGGCGTCTCGGTGAGGACCGCCTGGTACGCGGCCGCGATGCCGGTGGTGTCGAAGAGTTCGGGGGCCGGGAGCCCGCCCGCGAAGTTGATCACCTCGGGGCGGGCGGTGACGGCGAGGATGTCCCGCACCGGCGAACCCCCGATCGCACGGGTGCGCGCGGCGAGCGGCGGCAGAGTGGCGGGGACAGGGGCGGGGGCGGGCTCGATGACGGTCATGCCGGACAGCCTAGGAATGTAGGTGTCGCCTACAAACAGGTTTCCGCGATCCGGACGGACACCTGCGTGCGGGCGCCCGCCCCGACCGGACTCAGGCCTTCTTGCCGGTCGCCCCATAGACGTTGATGTCGTCGTCCGTCACATCGTTGATGTCGCGGTAGGTGATCTTCTCGATGTCGTCGAGACTCTCGAAGTACGCCTGATCCACCACCGGCGGCGCGGGCGCCGGACCGGGGTGCCACTGATGGGCCGGGAGCACACCGGGCTCGTCCAGGGTGAGACCCGGGGTCTCGGTGAAGAACCGCTCGACCTCGTCCTTGGTACGGAACACGAAGGTGAACCCCCGCTCCGTGTACGTCCGTTGGACCGCACGGGTCGGGATCGGATGCATCTCGTCGGTGAGATGGCTGAGCACCACGTGACTGCCGGCGGGCAGCACATCCACCAGCTCACTCACCAGCGGGTACGCCTCCTCGTCCTCGACGAAGTGCAGGATCGCCACCAGCAGCAGGGCGATCGGCTCGTTGAAGTCGAGGGTCTTGGCGGCCTGTTCGAGGATGTCGGCCGGGCGGCGCAGATCGGCGTCGATGTAGTCGGTACGCCCCTCGGAACTGCTGGTCAGCAGCGCGCGGGCGTGCGCGAGGACCACCGGGTCGTTGTCGACGTAGACGATCCGCGACTCGGGCTCGACGGCCTGGGCGATCTGGTGCACGTTCTCCGCGGTGGGCAGCCCGGTGCCGATGTCGAGGAACTGGCGCACCCCGTGCTCCTGCGACAGCCGGGTGACCGCGCGGCGCATGAAGTCCCGGTTGTGCCGTACGTCGAGATACCCGCGCGGGTTGGCGGCGAGCGCGGCGGCGGCGGCCTCGCGGTCGACGGGGTAGTTGTCCTTGCCGCCGAGGAAGACGTCGTAGACGCGGGCCGGGTGGGCCTTGCTGGTGTCGATCCTCCTTCTCAGCTCGGCGGGGTCTTGGCTGAGGGCGTCACCGGGCATGCGCGTCTCCCAGAAGAGGTCGGTCACTCGAAGGACAACCGGAGCAGTGCTCGTCGAGAACAGTGCTCATCAAGAGCGGTGGTCAACAACCTAACTCCCGCCGGGACTTGATGGTGCCCAGTCCGCGGGACGGGCACCCGCTCCCCGTCCCGCGTCCCACGACGTGCCCGGGAGGACCGGCATCCCCGCAGGTCAGCGCGGGCGGGACGGTACCGGCGTCCCGAATCCGGCGACAGCCGTAGACCCCGCCCCGCCCGACCGCCCAAGCTGCACCCGACGACGCGCTCCGCTTCCCCGGGAGGAACCCATGCCGGCCCGCACCACCCGCACCCGCATCCGCGCCCTGGCCACCGCGACGGCCGTGCTCGCCGCGGCGCTGCTGCTCTCGGGGTGCAAGGACGGTATGGGCGTACGCGACGAAGGCCCGTCCGGCGTGAGTCCCACGTCGTCGATGTCGACGGGGTCCACGCCCTGACGGGCCTCGTGGCGTGTGCGATCAGACCTGCGCCGGGATCCCGCCGACTTCCTTCGGGTTCGGGCCGTACTGGTTGGCGCCGGGCGCGCTGTCCGTGCAGGTGAAGACCAGCAGGGTGATCGGGCCGGCGATCGGGATGATGGCGAAGAGCAGCCACCAGCCGGACTTGCCGGTGTCGTGCAGGCGACGGATGCTGACGCCCACACCGGGCAGCAGGATCGCGAGGTAGAAGACGATCACGAGGTACGGGAACTTGATCACCACACCGATGATGCCCAGGACGATCGCGAAGATCGCCGCGAACAGGGAGAACATCCAGTACTCCTTGCGGCGCGCGCGCCCGCTGAATACCGCGTACTTCTTCAACGCCTCGATGAAATAGCTCATGGTGTCCCCCAGGGATCGACGTCCAGACCGTCCAGAACGGATCAGGCCAGGCGCAGAAGGTAAGGACAGTGATGCGCACGCGTCAAATCTACATAAGTGCCGGACATAGAAGGCCAATTGGGGCCAGATCCCCCCACACCGACCATCGATTTCGGGCCAAACCCCGCTCCCACCCCGAACCGAGATCGCCCCGACGCCGGAACGATCTCGAAGCGTTGCCTGTTGACGGGCGTTCAGCGGGCGTCGGCGGTCAGCGCGGCCTCGGCGGTCAGCGCAGCTTCTGCGCCGCCTCCACCGCCCAGTACGTCAGGATGTTCTGCGCCCCGGCCCGCTTGATCCCGGTGAGCGCCTCGAAGATCGCCTTGTCCCGGTCGATCCAGCCCTTCTCGGCGGCGGCCTCGATCATCGAGTACTCGCCGGAGATCTGATAGGCGGCGACGGGTACGTCCGAGACCTCGGCGACCTTGGCCAGGATGTCGAGGTAGGGCCCCGCCGGCTTGACCATCACCATGTCGGCACCCTCCTCCAGATCGAGCGCCAACTCCCGCATGGACTCCCGGGCGTTGGCCGGGTCCTGCTGGTACGTCTTGCGGTCCCCCTTGAGCGAGGACCCGACGGCCTCGCGAAACGGACCGAAGAACGCGGACGCGTACTTGACGGTGTAGGCGAGGATCGCCACGTCCTCCCGCCCGATCTGGTCGAGCGCGTCCCGGACGACCCCGATCTGCCCGTCCATCATCCCGCTGGGCCCGACGACATGAGCGCCCGCATCGGCCTGCACCTGAGCCATCTCGGCATACCGCTCAAGGGTGGCGTCATTGTCAACGCGCCCGTGCTCATCAAGCACTCCACAGTGCCCATGATCGGTGGTCTCATCAAGACACAGATCGGACATGACAAGCAGCTCGTCCCCGACCTCGGCCCGCACATCCCGCAACGCGACCTGCAGAATCCCATCAGGGTCGGTCCCAGGAGTCCCAAGGGCATCCTTCTTGGACTCCTCCGGCACCCCAAAAAGCATGATCCCGGAAATCCCGGCGGCCACAGCCTCAGCGGCAGCCTTCTTCAGACTGTCCCGCGTGTGCTGTACGACCCCGGGCATCGCGGAGATCGGCACGGGCTCGGCAACCCCTTCCCGCACAAACGCAGGAAGGATGAAGTCGGCAGGATGCAACCGCGTCTCGGCAACCATGCGCCGCATCACGGGAGTGTTCCGCAACCGCCGGGGCCGCGAGCCGGGAAAGGATCCGTACGTCGTCATGCCACCTACGCTACGCCCGCCTCAAGGACACCTTTGCCGACGGTGAGTCGGCGCACATTTCGCCATGGATCCGGGACACATCGCGGCGCTTCGCGCACTTTCCGGCCCACCCGGCACCTCAAAAACGCAGGCGGCCAAAATCAGCCCGCCCGTCACCTTCCAACACAGGCGGCCAAAATCAGCCCGCCCGTCACCTTCCGACGCAGGCCGCCCAAATCAGCCCGTTCGCCACTTTCCAACGCAGGCCGCCAAAATCAGCCCGTCCGGCGTTTGAGGACGAGGCCCCTTCAGGGCCGAAGCGGGGGTGTGGGGGCGCAGCGCCCCACGGACGCCCGCCCCCACTCACCGCAACCCAGAACTCAACCTCAGGTCGTACGCCGCCGCCGAGCACCAGGCCGACGCTCACTGGGCCGAGTAACCGGATCCCCCGCTTCCTGCGCCGCAGCTCTCCGCCGAAGGCCGAAGTTCGCCAACGCCTCGGCCAACTTGTGCACAGACGGCTCCGGAGCCATCACATCCACCCGCAGCCCATGCTCCTCGGCCGTCTTCGCCGTGGCAGGACCAATACACGCGATCACGGTCACGTTGTGCGGCTTACCGGCGATCCCCACCAGGTTCCGCACCGTGGAGGACGACGTGAAGAGAACGGCGTCGAAGCCACCCCCCTTGATCGCCTCCCGCGTATCGGCCGGCGGCGGCGAGGCCCGCACGGTCCGGTAGGCGGTCACGTCGTCGACCTCCCACCCGAGCTCGATCAGCCCGGCGACGAGCGTCTCCGTAGCGATGTCCGCACGCGGCAGGAACACCCGGTCGATCGGGTCGAAAACGGGGTCGTACGGAGGCCAGTCCTCCAGCAAGCCGGCCGCGGACTGCTCCCCGCTCGGCACCAGATCCGGCTTCACGCCGAAGGCGACCAGCGCCTTGGCGGTGGACTCACCCACCGCCGCGACCTTGATGCCCGCGAACGCCCGCGCATCGAGCCCGTACTCCTCGAACTTCTCCCGCACGGCCTTGACCGCGTTCACGGAGGTGAAGGCGATCCACTCGTACCGCCCCGTGACGAGCCCCTTGACCGCCCGCTCCATCTGCTGGGGCGTCCGCGGCGGCTCGACGGCGATCGTCGGCACCTCGTGCGGAACGGCCCCGTACGACCGCAGCTGGTCGGAGAGCGACGCCGCCTGCTCCTTCGTCCGCGGCACGAGCACCTTCCAGCCGAACAGCGGCTTGGACTCGAACCACGACAACTGGTCGCGCTGGGCGGCGGCGGAACGCTCACCGACCACGGCTATCACCGGCCGGCCACCCTCGGGCGAGGGCAGCACCTTCGCCTGCTTCAGCGTCTGCGCGATCGTCCCGAGCGTCGCGGACCAGGTCCGCTGACGAGTGGTCGTACCAGCCACTGTGACGGTCATCGGGGTGTCCGGCTTACGGCCGGCGGCCACCAACTCACCAGCGGCCGCGGCCACGGAGTCCAGCGACGTGGAAACCACAACCGTGCCGTCCGACGCCCCCACCTCCGTCCAGCACCGGTCCGACGCGGTACGGGCGTCCACGAACCGGACGTCCGCCCCCTGCGCGTCCCGCAGCGGGACACCGGCGTACGCGGGCACGCCGACGGCCGCCGCGACACCCGGGACGACCTCGAAAGGCACACCCGCGGCGACGCAGGCGAGCATTTCCTCGGCGGCGTACGTATCTAGTCCGGGGTCCCCGGACACCGCACGTACGACCCGCCTGCCGCCCCGTGCGGCCTCCATGACAAGATGTGCCGCATCCCGCACAGCGGGTAGGCCAACGGTTGTTGACGCACCGTCAACAACCGTTAGTTGAGGCGTGCCTGTGCCCGGGAGCGAGCCCGAAGAAGGACTCGGATCCGGATGCACGACGGCTACGCCGGGTCGGGCGTGCGCACGTACGACGTCGAGCACCTCGTGCTCGGCGACGAGAACGTCCGCGTTCGCCAGCGCCTCTACGGCGCGCAGTGTGAGCAGTCCCGGATCTCCGGGTCCGGCACCCAGGAAGGTGACGTGCCCGTGTTCAGGACCGGCGGCGGGAAGAGTGGTGGGGCTCACTTGGCTTGCTCCCCCATCAGACCGGCCGCGCCCTGGGCAAGCATCTCGGCGGCGAGTTCGCGACCGAGCGCCAGTGCTTGGTCATGCGTCTCGGGCACGGGACCGGTGGTGGACAGCTGCACCGTACGCGAACCGTCGGTCGTGCCGACTATGCCGCGTAGGCGCATTTCCTTGACAATCTGCCCGTCGGCCAGCAGGTCGGCCAGCGCGCCCACAGGGGCGGAGCAGCCGGCCTCCAGGGCGGCGAGCAGGGACCTTTCGGCAGTCACGGCGATCCGCGTGAACGGATCGTCGAGCTCACCGAGCGCCGCGACGAGGTCCGCGTTGTCCGCGGCGCACTCGATCGCCAGGGCCCCCTGGCCGGGGGCGGGCAGAACCGTGTCGACCGACAGGAAGTCGGTCACGTCGTCGAGGCGGCCGATCCGGCTCAGTCCGGCGGCGGCCAGGACGACGGCGTCCAGCTCACCGTCCCGCACGAAGCCGACGCGGGTGTCGATGTTCCCGCGGATCGGGACCGTCTCGATGTCGAGGCCGTGGCTGCGCGCGTACGCGTTCAGCTGGGCCGTGCGCCGGGGGGAGCCCGTACCGATGCGCGCCCCGCGGGGCAGGTCGGTGAACTTCAGGGCGTCCCTGGCGACGAGTACGTCCCGCGGGTCCTCGCGCTCCGGGATCGCGGCGAGCACCAGCTCCGGGTGCTGCGCGGTCGGCAGGTCCTTCAGCGAATGAACCGCGAAGTCGACCTCACCGCCGAGCAGCGCGTCCCGCAGCGCGGTCACGAAGACCCCGGTGCCGCCGATCTGCGCGAGGTGCTCGCGGGAGGTGTCGCCGTAGGTGGTGATCTCGACGAGCTCGACGGGCCGTCCGGTCACCTGGCTCACGGCGTCCGCCACCAACCCGGACTGGGCCAGGGCGAGTCTGCTCCGCCTGGTCCCGAGCCTCAGTGGTGCCCCTTTTCCCTGCTCCCGCCTCCGGGGCGCCTCAGCCGGTGTCGAGAGACCGACCGTGCTCAGCCCTTCGGGCCTCCGCGCGGTCGGTCTCTCGACACCGGCGCGCCCCTGCGGCTCACGCGTGCTTCTCATGCTGGCCCTCGGTTCTTACTGATCTCAGAGTCTTCTACGGCCCGCGAGACGGAGGCCACCGTCTCCTGGTCCAGGTCGAACAGCGTGCGCAGCGCGTCCGCGTACCCGGCGCCGCCGGGCTCGGCCGCGAGCTGCTTGACCCGTACGGTCGGCGCGTGCAGCAGCTTGTCGACGACACGTCGCACGGTCTGGGTGATCTCCGCGCGGTGCTTGTCGTCGAGGCCGGGCAGCCGTCCGTCGAGCCGGGCGATCTCACCCGCGACGACCTCGGCGGCCATGGCGCGCAGGGCGACCACGGTCGGCGTGATGTGCGCGGCCCGCTGGGCTGCCCCGAAGGCCGCGACCTCGTCGGAGACGATACGCCGGACCGCGTCCACGTCCGCCGCCATCGGGGCGTCGGCGGAGGCCTCGGCGAGCGACTCGATGTCCACCAGCCGCACCCCGGCCACCCGGTGCACGGCCGCGTCGACGTCCCGCGGCATCGCGAGGTCGAGGAACGACAACACCGGCGCGGGGCGCGGGATGTGGGCGACGGGCTCGGGCCGACGGCGCTCGGGGATCCGCCCGACCGTGGCGGCCATGGCGGCGAGTTCGGCGATGAGTTCGGCCTCGGCCTCGGGCGTACGCCGGGCCGCCTCACGCCGGTCGACGGCACTGCCGCCGACCCAGGCCGCGTGCTGCTCCAGCGTCGCCGCGTCCATCCCGGCCACGGCGGCCTCCCCCATCACGGAGAAGCCACTCGCCCCCTGCACCGCGGAAAGGTCCAGCGGACACCCGTCCTCGGTCCCGACGGACGTCGGCGGAAGCTCTTCGCGTACGACATCCGCTACGGCCGTACGACCGACCGTGGCGTCCTGCGACACCCGGCCCTCGACCGCTCCGGCGACCGTGTCGGCCGTCAGGACCAGCCCCGTGGCGCCCGTGCAGGACACGGCCACATCGGCACGTGTCAGCTCGAACGGCACCGAATCCATCGGTACCGCGCGGGCCGACACGTCCGTCTCGGGGCTCTCGGTGATGATCTGGGCGAGCCGCTCGGCGCGGTCGGAGGTGCGGTTGGCGACGACGATCTCGGCGACCCCGGCACGCGCGAGGGTCGCGGCGGCCAGCGACGACATGGAGCCGGCGCCGATGACCAGGGCCCGTTTCCCCTTCGCCCAGGCCTCAACTGCCGTACCGGAAGAGAGCTGTTGAAGGCCGAAGGTGACCAGGGACTGACCCGCGCGGTCGATGCCGGTCTCGGAGTGGGCGCGCTTGCCGACTCTGAGGGCCTGCTGGAACAGCTCGTTCAACAGCCGCCCGGCGGAGTGCAGTTCCTGCGCCTTGGCGAGGGAGTCCTTGATCTGGCCGAGGATCTGGCCCTCGCCGACCACCATCGAGTCGAGGCCGCAGGCCACCGAGAAGAGGTGGTGGACGGCCCGGTCCTCGTAGTGCACGTAGAGATAAGGAGTGAGCTCGTCCAGGCCGACGCCGCTGTGCTGGGCCAGCAGCGTGGACAACTCCGCGACGCCCGCGTGGAACTTGTCCACGTCGGCGTAGAGCTCGATGCGGTTGCAGGTGGCCAACACCGCGGCCTCGGCGGCCGGTTCGGCGGCGACCGTGTCCTGGAGGAGCTTGAACTGGGCGTCCGCGTTCAGCGTGGCCCGCTCCAGGAGACTGACCGGCGCGCTGCGATGGCTCAGCCCGACGACGAGGAGACTCATGCCGGCATCACGGCGGGGACGTCCCCGTCAGGGCCCTGCTCGGCGGAGTCGCCACGGCGCGCGGCGGTCGGGTGCGCCGCCTGGTTGGCGGCCTCCTCGCCGGCCTTGCGCTGCTCGTGGAAGGCGAGGATCTGCAGCTCGATGGAGAGGTCGACCTTGCGCACGTCGACGCCGTCCGGGACGGTCAGCACGGTCGGCGCGAAGTTCAGGATGGACGTCACACCGGCGGCCACGAGCCGGTCGCACACCGGCTGGGCGGCACCGGCGGGGGTGGCGATGACGCCGATGGAGACGCCGTTGTCGCTGACGATCTTCTCGAGCTCGTCCGCGTGCTGCACCGGGATGCCCGCGACGGGCTTGCCGGCCATCGCCGGGTCGGCGTCGATGAGGGCGGCGACCCGGAAGCCGCGGGAGGCGAACCCGCCGTAGTTGGCGAGTGCGGCGCCGAGGTTGCCGATACCGACGATCACGACCGGCCAGTCCTGGGTCAGGCCCAGTTCGCGGGAGATCTGGTACACGAGGTACTCGACGTCGTAGCCGACACCGCGGGTGCCGTACGAGCCGAGGTAGGAGAAGTCCTTGCGCAGCTTCGCGGAGTTGACCCCCGCGGCGGCCGCGAGCTCCTCGGAGGAGACCGTGGGCACCGAGCGCTCCGAGAGTCCGGTCAGCGCGCGGAGGTACAGCGGGAGACGGGCGACGGTGGCCTCGGGAATCCCTCGGCTACGGCTCGCCGGTCGGTGAGTTCGGCCAGTTGCCACGGTGCTCCTGCGGGTAGAGCGGGGCTGTGGGCGGTCACACGTACCCAGACCGCCCCGTCGAAAGCAGGCTATGTCTTTGTGAACGCGTGCACAAAGATGGTGTCCGATTTGCCCGGCCAACGTGACCGGGGTCACGCACACGCGTCCCAGGCGTATTCCAGGGGGCAAAACCGCCACACTCCTCGTAATTCCCGCCCCCGAGACCAAACCGCCGTCGATCCTAAGCGACGTTCGGGCGCGCGTTGAACTACTTGGTCAGTTCCCGGCGCAGCCGGGCCTCGTCCACCCGCCAGAAGGTGTGCTGTTTCCCATCCACGAGGACGACCGGAATCTGCTCCCAGTACTCGTCGTGCAGTCGCTGGTCCTCGGTGATGTCCTTCTGTTCCCAGGGGACCCCGAGGTCGGCGCAGACCTTCTCCACGACGAGCTGCGCGTCCTCGCACAGATGACAGCCGGGCTTGCGGATGAGGGTGACGAGATGACTCATGCACACCATTCTCGCGCCACCGGTGCACTTCTTTAACGGCCCGGTCGCGGAGAGTTCACAGCCTCCGAACCTCTCGGCTCCGGAACCACCGAACAAACTGGCTATGCTCACGACATGGCCGCTCTCGGATGGCTCACTCCCCGTAGGCGCTCCGCCACGGCGCGGAGCGTGTTGGCAGGCGAGGCCTCTGCGGAGGCAGCGCGCAAGTCGTCGCAGGACGCGCAGGACATACAGGACGCCCTCGCGCCCGAAAAGCAGGCGGAGGAACCGGAGTTCCCGGTCCTCGGCGACGACAGAGCGGCCGCGTTCTTCGACCTGGACAACACGGTCATGCAGGGCGCGTCGATCTTCCACTTCGGCCGGGGCCTGCACAAGCGGAAGTTCTTCGAGACCCGAGACCTCCTCAAGTTCGCCTGGCAGCAGGCCTGGTTCAGGCTCGCCGGCTCCGAGGACCCCGAGCACATGCAGGAGGCGCGCGACTCCGCGCTGTCCATCGTCAAGGGCCACCGCGTCGCCGAACTCCAGTCGATCGGCGAGGAGATCTACGACGAGTACATGGCCGAGCGCATCTGGCCCGGCACCCGCGCCCTCGCCGAGGCGCACCTGGACGCGGGCCAGAAGGTGTGGCTCGTCACGGCGGCCCCGGTGGAGATCGCCACGGTGATCGCCCGCCGCCTCGGCCTCACCGGCGCCCTCGGCACGGTCGCCGAGTCCGTCGACGGCGTCTACACCGGCAAGTTGGTCGGCGAACCCCTGCACGGCCCCGCGAAGGCGGAGGCGGTACGGGCACTGGCCGCGGCGGAGGGCCTGGACCTCTCGCGCTGCGCCGCGTACAGCGACTCGCACAACGACATCCCGATGCTCTCGCTGGTCGGGCACCCCTACGCCATCAACCCGGACTCCAAGCTGCGCAAGCACGCGCGCGAGCTGGACTGGCGGCTGCGCGACTACCGGACGGCCCGCAAGGCGGCCAAGGTCGGCATCCCGGCGGCGGCCGGCGTGGGCGCGGTGGCGGGCGGCACGGCCGCGGCGATCGCATTGCATCGCCGACGCCGGTGACGCGGTAAACACGGCCAATCCACGAGTCGTACCCGCGTAACCCCCTGTCCAGTCACGTTGGCTGCACACGGCCACAACACGCCCCGGTCCCTGACTGAATTCGGACCGTTCTGATCAACAACCGGTCACTCTGCGGTACTTGATCGGGCGTCAACCGGTTACAGAAGCGACGTAATCGATGATTTGAGCAACTGGGTGTAGCAGTGCCTGCACGAAGCGTTATTCTCCTCAGACGCAATCCGGTACCCCTCCGTCGCTACGACGGGTGAATGTTCCGGTACTGCACGTGATGGAAGCTCTGCCTCTGGGAGTCCCGTGTACCCACACGTCGGGGTTGACGCCTCGGGCCTGGCTACGCTGCGCGCAACGGTCCAAGACCTGTTGCGCGGCTTCGTCCCCACCGCGTACGCCGTCCCCGCCGCCTTCGCCACCACCGCACCCGTAGGCCCGTGCTATGCACTGGCCGACGGCGGCGCGGCTGTTGGCAGACGAGGGCGCTCGGCCGGCGCCGCCACCGCACGCCGTCCGGCCGCTGACAGCGACAGCGCCCGGATGATGGACCTCGTGGAGCGTGCCCAGGCCGGCGAAGCCGACGCCTTCGGCCGCCTCTACGACCAGTACAGCGACACTGTGTACCGGTACATCTACTACCGAGTGGGAGGCAAAGCCACCGCCGAGGACCTCACCAGCGAGACCTTTCTGCGCGCCCTGCGCCGCATCGGCACGTTCACCTATCAGGGCCGTGACTTCGGCGCCTGGCTGGTGACGATCGCCCGCAACCTGGTCGCCGACCACTTCAAGTCGAGCCGCTTCCGGCTGGAAGTGACCACCGGCGAGATGCTCGACGCCAACGAGGTCGAGCGCTCCCCCGAGGACTCCGTCCTGGAGTCCCTGTCGAACGCCGCACTGCTCGACGCCGTACGGCGGCTCAACCCCCAGCAGCAGGAGTGCGTCACGCTCCGCTTCCTGCAGGGCCTCTCCGTCGCGGAGACCGCCCGGGTGATGGGCAAGAACGAGGGTGCGATCAAGACCCTCCAGTACCGGGCCGTGCGCACTCTCGCCCGGCTCCTCCCGGACGACGCCCGCTGACGGCATACGCTCGGTAGCGCCCAACTCGCGCTCAGTGAAAGTCCGTTGAGTTCGCGGTCGGATCATCCGTCGTCCGTAACCCAAGTGCCGCGCCACTCGTTGTGCGGGATACAGGCTCCCTGTGGTCACGACCTGACCCTCCCCGATCACTCGATCGTGTGGATGCGGTCAGGCTGTGCAACCCTCAGGACCCCCTGGGGAGTCGACCGTCATGACGCGAGAGGAGGTGCCGCCAGTGATCGCGAACGTATCGGCGCACCGGCGGGCGAACGCCTTCGCCCAGGCCCTGGAAGAGGAGCAGTCCGACCAGGGCACGGCGGCCGAGCAGTCTCAAGGACCGGCCCCGGCCCCGGCTGCTGCGGAACAGACCGAGCAGGGCCGCATGCTGGCCTTCGCCACCGGTCTCGGCGAGCTGCCCAAACCCGTGCTGGACCCCGAGGTCAAGGTGGTCCAGCGGGCTCAGCTGGTCGCCGCGTTCGAGGCCATGCTGCAAGGCGAGGCACCCGGACCCTCGGTACCGGAGCAGCGGTCCCCCCGGTCCCGGGGTGCGCACCGGGCCACCGGTCTGGGCAAGCTGCGACCGCGGTCCCGGCTCTCCAAGGGCCTCGCGGCCGGCGGACTGAGCGTCGGGGTCGCCGCGGGTGCCTTCGGCGGAGTGGCCGCGGCGAGCTCGGGCGCCCTGCCCGGTGACTCGCTCTACGGCCTGAAGCGCGGCATCGAGGACTTCAAGCTCAACTACCTGTCCGACGGCGACGACCAGCGCGGTGTGGCCTACCTCGACCAGGCGTCCAACCGCCTGAGCGAGGCACGCCGGCTGATCGAGCGGGACCGTGGCGGCCACCTCGACCACGAGCAGCTCGGCGAGATCCGCCGCACGCTCGCCGGGATGACGCACGACGCGTCCGAGGGCCACCGCCTGCTGCACGAGGCGTACGAGCAGGACCCGAACTCGCTGGGCCCCATCCAGGCCCTCTCCGCGTTCTCCCGCTCGCACCGCGAGGCCTGGGGCGCCCTGCGCGACCGCCTCCCCGTCCAGCTCGGCGACGTCAGCGACCAGGTGTCGTCGGTCTTCGACGCCATAGACGAAGAGGTCGCCCCGCTCCAGTCGCTGCTCCCCCAGCCCCCGGCGACGACCCCCGGCACCGGCAAGCACCGCGCTCCGGGTACGGGGTCCAAGGGCGGCTCCACCGACACCCACCGCACGACGACACCGAGCACGACGGACGGCTCCGCGGAGACCGGCCACTCCAGCACCCCCACCGAGTCCGCCACCACCGGCGACGGCCTCCTCGGCGGCAACACGGGCGGCCTCCTGGACCCCCCGAAGGCTTCCGGCACGGAGTCGCCGTCCGCGAGCAAGCCGTCGATCACCGAGCCGGACGTCACGCTGCCACCGCTGCTCCCGGGCTTGCTGCCGGGCTTGGGCATCGACAGCGAGGATGCGAATTAGCTTCGCCTCGGCTGTACGACGATGGGCGCCCTTCCAGCGAGGGGCGCCCATCGTCTTTAGGGGCGCGGGGCCGTATTGATTTGCGGCTACCGCCGCGTGGGCGCGACCAGCCCCCACCGGCCCGCAGCCAAGGAACTGCCGAACCAGAAACTAGAAAAACACCGACCGCCGCTGCACCAGCAACTTGTACAACGTGTGCTGGATCTGCTCCCTCACCTGGTCGGTGAGGTTGAACATGAGCATCGGATCCTCGGCGGCCTCCGGTGGATAGCCGGCCGTGGGGATCGGCTCGCCGAACTGGATCGTCCACTTCGTGGGGAGCGGGATCGCGCCCAGCGGGCCCAGCCACGGGAAGGTCGGCGTGATCGGGAAGTACGGGAAGCCCAGGACCCGGGCCAGCGTCTTCGAGTTGCCGATCATCGGGTAGATCTCCTCCGCCCCGACGATCGAGCACGGGATGATCGGCGTCCCCTTGCGCAGGGCCGTCGAGACGAAGCCGCCGCGGCCGAAGCGCTGGAGTTTGTAGCGCTCGCTGAACGGCTTGCCGATGCCCTTGAAGCCCTCCGGCATCACACCGACCAACTCGCCGCGCCCCAGCAGGCGTTCGGCGTCCTCGGCGCAGGCCAGCGTATGACCGGCCTTGCGGGCGAGCTCGTTGACCACCGGCAGCATGAAGACGAGGTCCGCCGCGAGGAGCCGGAGGTGCCGGCCCGCGGGATGGTTGTCGTGGACGGCGATCTGCATCATCACGCCGTCCAGCGGCAGCGTCCCGGAGTGGTTGGCGACGATCAGCGCGCCGCCCTCCGCCGGGATGTTCTCGATGCCCTTGACCTCGACCCGGAAGTACTTCTCGTACAACGGTCGCAGCGCCGGCATCAGGACCTCGTCGGTGAGCTCCTCGTCGTAGCCGAAGTCGTCGACGTCGTAGTCCCCGGTCAGCCGGCGGCGCAGGAAGGACAGGCCGTGGGCGACCCGGCGTTCCAGGCCGCTCTGGCCCTCCTGGCCGTCCTCGTCCGGTGTCTGCTCCGGCTCTTGTTCCTCACGCGTCACAGGAACATCATCCTGCGCGAAGTCCCGGCCCGGCAGGGGCTGGACCTCACGGACCAGCGCGGGCTCGCCGTTCTTGCGCCGGTTCCCGGTGCTCCGGCGCCGCTGCGGCCGCTGCACGCCGTTCGCACGGGACCGGTCGTCGTCGAACGGAATGACCTTGGCATCCGCCATCGTTGATGCGCTCCTCAGTTGGCGCTCGGCGTCGGGGGGTGGCCACTGCCCGGCCTGGACAGCGCCGCGATCCGGTCGACGGCCCCCGCGAGGGCCTCCGGCGGCAGCAGCCCCGGGCCCTGACTCCGCGCGAAGTCCGCGAAGGTCTCGGCGGTCGTGTACTTCGGCTTGTACCCCAGCGTCTCGCGCATCTGGACCGTCGACACGACCCGGCCGTGCGTGAGCAGCCGGATCTGTTCCGGGGAGAAGTCCGTCATCCCCAGCGTACGCACCAGGGAACCGGCCCAGGTGACCGCCGGCAGCAGCAGCGGCACGGTCGGGCGGCCCAGGCGCCGCGAGCACTGGGAGAGCAACAGGACGCCGTCCCCGGCGATGTTGAAGGTGCCGCTGTTGAGCGTGCCCCGCTCCGGGTCGTGCGAGGCGATCCGCAGTACGTCGATCACGTCGTCCTCGTGCACGAACTGCAGCCGCGGGTCGTACCCGAACACGGTCGGCAGAACCGGCAGCGAGAAGTACGACGCGAGCGGCGAATCCGCCGTAGGACCAAGGATGTTGGCGAACCGCAGCACGCACACGGCGACGTCAGGACGGCGGCGGGCGAAGCCGCGCACATAGCCCTCGACCTCGACGGTGTCCTTCGCGAAGCCGCCGCTCGGCAGGGACTTCGGCGGGGTGCCCTCGGTGAAGACGGCCGGGTCGCGCGGGGCGGAGCCGTAGACGTTCGTGCTGGACTTCACCACCAGGCGCTTGACGACCGGCGACTTCTGGCAGGCGCCGAGCAGCTGCATGGTGCCGATGACGTTGGTCTCCTTGACCGTGGTCCGGCTGCCGCTGCCCAGGGCGGTGCCCGTCACGTCCATGTGCACGACCGTGTCGGCGCCCGACTCCGCGAGCACGCGCGCGATGGTGGGCTGCCGGATGTCGGCCTGGATGAACTCCGCGCCCCCCAGATGGTGCCCCGGCGGAACGGCGTCCACGGCGATCACCCGGTCCACCTGTGGGTCACGCTGGATCCGTCGAACGAACCGGCCCCCCAGCTGACGGGCCACTCCGGTCACGAGCACGACCTTCCCCAAGATCAGCGCCTTCCTTCTGAGTTACCCGTGTGCGGCCAACCTAGCGGTTCGGTGTTGCGCTGTGATGACCGCCCGACCGACGAAAGTCCGGAACACAACTGTGAGTCCGGAACATAACTGTGGCCCCCCACCGAATTCGGTGGGGGGCCACAGGAGACGCTCTCGCGGCGCCGCGTCGCCTACTTCTTGTTACGACGCTGCACGCGCGTGCGCTTCAGCAGCTTGCGGTGCTTCTTCTTAGCCATCCGCTTGCGCCGCTTCTTGATAACAGAGCCCACGACTACCCTCGCTCACTTCTCATCACTCGGTGCTGGGCATCATGGGCCCATACGACCTACAAGGGGCCAGCCTACCCGTCCGAGCGCTGAGGTCGTAATCGAGGTATCGCCTCAGGCTGTCTCCACCCCCACATAACTCTCGCGAAGGTACTCGTGTACCGCTTGCTCGGGGACGCGGAAGGACCGCCCCACCCGGATAGCGGGCAGATGACCGCTGTGCACCAACCGGTACACGGTCATCTTCGACACTCGCATCACCGAGGCGACCTCCGCCACGGTAAGGAACTGAACCTCGTTCAGAGGCCTCTCGCCAGCTGCAGCCATGACACACCTGAACCTTCCGCACTCGACGGTCACCGGCTTCCCCTTCCGGTGACTCTTCGTCGTTGCGTGCTCACTCCCCAATGTAGGGGCGTGTGATGCGAGTGGGGAAGAGGTGCACCCATCGGCGGCCTACTGTGACAGACACGCTCGATTGAGTACGTAGCGGGTAAGCGGGCGGTAGTAATCGGACCGCACGGCGTCATCAAGTGGAACTACGACGGACACCGACCCCTCGGCCTCACCCACGAAGAGCGCGGGGTCGTCGGTGTCAGCCAGCCCAATGGCCTCGAACCCCAGCTGACCTGCTCCGCAGACCCATCCGTGGTCCCCGATCACCAGCTCCGGAAGCACCCCGCCGGCCTCCGCCGCCGCACCCAGCACGGTACGAACCGGCAGCGGTGAGTGCGTGTGTGCGCCGGGCTCACAACCGGTGCGTTCGGGGCCTGGTTCGCGGACCAGCCCGACCCCCTGGACGTAGTCAAGGTTGTACGTGCGTAGACCGAACCGGGTCGTTATGTCGATACAACGACCATGCGCCGGGGTGAGAACAGCACACCCCGCCGCCGACAAGGCGTCCGCCAACGCGGCGTAGAACCCGAGCAGTCGATGCGGATGCCCGGTACCGAGAAGCACCGCCCCACTCCGCTCCGCAACCGCACCCAACCGATCGGCGAAGGCGTCCAACGCGGCCAGGGTCCGCTCCGGATCGATCACATCATGCCCGGAAGTGTGCGTCGGGTCGGCCGAAACCCCGCACTTGTCCGCCATCAGCCCGATCAAGTCCCGCTGCCCCCATGTCCATTCGGGATCGAGTCCGATCAGCACCCGGGGATCACGGGCGGCGAAGGCGCGATAACTCCGCAGGCTCTCCTCCCGTGAGGTCGCCACGGGTCCGGCCAGCCGGGCGGCCAGCAGATGGGCGCGGAGGGCGCCGGTGCTCAACACGGGAGCGATGGTGACGGACACGGCACCCCGGCACGACGAGAACCCCGGAAACACCGCGCGGTTGGCGTAACACCGGTGACAGGACGAAGACAGGACGGTGACAGAAACAACCACAACTGTCGTACGGATCCCCGGGTCTCACCTTGCGTGGACGGAACGACCAACCGTCCCAGGCAAGTTGACCAGCACCACCAAGGCGTCATCATCAACTGGGGGAACACCATCATGATCAAGCTGTCCCGTCGCACCACGACCGCGGCCGCACTCACCGTCCTGGCCCTCGGCGGCACGGTAGCCGCCACGGCCCCGGCCTCGGCAGCCACCTCCACCGCCACCAAGGCGGCAGCCGTCGCCACCTACAACGGCGCCTGCGGCACCGGCTACAAGGTCATCGACTCCACGCCGGTCGGCAACGTCGGCAAGGTCTTCCTGACCTGGAACGAGTCGACCGGCAAGAACTGCGCCGTGACCATCCGCAACACCCCGGGCTCGAAGATCCACATGGCCGTCGAGCTCAACATCGCCGTCGACTACGAGCACAACCCGGTCGTCGACAGCGGCCAGTACACGTCGTACGCCGGTCCCGTCTACATGTCCGCCCGCGGCTACTGCGCCGTCTGGCAGGGCGTCATCGGCACAGCCACAGGCAGCGACTCCGGCCACTGCGGCTGACACACGGTCGCCGGGGGCGTCCCGACCAGCCGCCCCCGGCGACCACTCCGCAACACCGGCCGGCATCACGCGACTCCGCGACACCGGCCGACACCATCCAGCCCGGCCGGCCACTTCCCAGCACAGGCCCGCAAAATCAGCCCGTCCGGCGTTTGAGGACGAGGCCGTCCAGGCCGAAGCAGGGGTCTGGGGGCGGCAGCCCCCAGGGATGGGACGGGTAGGGGCGGCGGGGGCGAAAATCCCCGAGACACCCGCCCCCACCCACCCGCACATCCACCGAAGACCTACGCCAACAACCCCCGCAACGGAAACACCGCCCGCCGAGTAGCCACAACAGCCTGATCAAGACGATCCCCGGGGTCATACCCCGACTCCCACTCGGCGTAGGCCACAGGCCACCGCCCATCAGTCATCCGCTGCGGCCCCAACTGCCGCGTCCGCGCGAACACTTCCTGCCGCCACCCCTCAGGAATCACCGCTTCCGGCGCAATCTCCCGCCCCGCAGCAATAGCGACAAGATGCGTCCACGACCGCGGCACCACCTCCACCACGGCATAACCACCCCCACCGAGCGCGACCCACTTCCCGTCCGCGTACTCGTGCGCGAGCTCATGACACGCGACCTGCACCGCCCGCTGTGCGTCCAGCGACACGGCGAGATGCGCGAGCGGGTCCTCGAAGTGCGTATCGGCCCCGTGCTGAGTCACCAGCACCTGCGGCCGGAAGTCCGCGATCAACTCCGGTACGACGGCATGGAAGGCCCGCAACCACCCCGCGTCCCCGGTCCCGGCGGGCAACGCCACATTGACCGCGGAGCCCTCCCCCCGCCCCGCCCCGGTCTCCTCCGGCCACCCGGTCTGCGGGAACAACGTCCGAGGATGCTCGTGCAGGGAGATCGTCAGCACCCGGGGGTCCTCCCAGAACGCCGCCTGGACCCCATCCCCGTGATGCACGTCGACATCCACATACGCGACCCGCTCGGCCCCCAGCTCCAACAGCCGGGCAATGGCCAGCGAGGCGTCGTTGTAGATACAGAACCCGGAGGCAGCCCCAGGCATCGCATGATGCAGCCCACCCGAGAAGTTCACCGCATGCAGAACATCCCCGGCCCACACAGCCTCAGCCGCCCCCACCGACTGCCCGGCAATCAGCGCGGACACCTCGTGCATCCCGGCAAAGGCAGGATCATCCATGGTCCCGAGCCCATACGCCCCGTCCGCCGCATCCGGATCGGCAGAGGCGGCCTTGACCGCCTCGACGTAGTCCTCCCGGTGAACCAGCCGCAACGTCGAATCACCAGCGGGCTTGGCCGCTACGACATCCACGTCCTTGTCGAGCCCGAAGGCATCGACGAGTCTCCGGGTCAGGGCGAGCCGGACCGGGTCCATCGGATGGTCCCGGCCGAAGTCATAGCCCGTTACTGCCTCGTCCCACATCAGCTGTGCGCGCCCGCTCATGCCCGTCACCGTACCGGCCCTCCTCCCGCGCGAACGAGCGGGCGTACACCAACGTCACCAGCACCAACACCATCGGCACGAGCATCGCCCCGCGATAACTCCAGGCGTCACCCAGCGCCCCCACCAACGGCGAACCGATCAGGAACCCCACGTAATTGAACACATTGAGCCGCGCAATGGCCGTATCCGAAGCCCCCGGGAACAACCGCCCGGCCGCCGCGAAGGTCTGCGGCACCAGCACACACAACCCGAGCCCCACCAACGTGAACCCGAGCATCCCGACCCCGGCCCCCGGCGCCACGGCCACCACGGCGAACCCCACCGCGGCCACCACAGCCCCCAGCCGCACCACGGCCACGGCCCCGAACCGCCGTACCCCGAGATCCCCGATCCCCCGCCCGACCAGGCACATCACCATGTAGACGTTGTACGGAACGGTCGCCACCTGCTCCGAACTCCCCAGCACGTCCTTCAGATACTTCGCACTCCAGTTGGAGACGGTCGAGTCCCCGATATAGGCGAAGGTCATCACCAGACACAACGGCAGCAGCAGCTTGAAAACAAGCGGCCCGGCCTCCGCGCCCTCCGCCTCGCTCCCCGGCGCATCCCCGTCGACGTACCACCGACTCCCGACAAAGGCAGCCGGCAACAACACGGCCACCACCGGCAGATACGACACCCACAGCGCGAGATGCCAGTGCGCCCCCGCCCAAGCCAGCGAGGCCCCCACGATCCCGCCCAGGCTGTACGCGGCATGGAAGCTGAGCATGATGCTTCGCCCGTACGTCCGCTGCAGACTCACCCCGAGCATGTTCATCGAGGCGTCCAGCGCACCCACGCCGAGCCCGAACGCCCCGAGGGCGACGGCCAGTTCGGCCATGCTGTCGCCCGCCCCGACCCCGAGCAGCGCCAGGAGGACGACGGGCTGGGACCAGCGCAACAGCACGCTGGGCCGTATTCGCTTCACCAGGTGCTCGGTGGTCACACTCCCGACCCCGGCGAGGATCGGCACGGCGGCCAGGAAGACGGGCAGCAGCCCGTCCGAGACCCCGTACCGGTCCTGGATCGCCGGGATGCGCGTCACGAGCAGCGCGAAGGTGGCGCCCTGAGCGAAGAAGCTGAACGCCAATGAGGCCCTACCGCGCCGCAGCACATCTGTCATGGCGGCGAGCGTAGAGGCCCCGGCGTACTCATGGGTAGATCCAGCCAAAGATGAATTCGGCTCACCTTTACCGAGCGACGGCCAGCGAGGGCACAACCGCAGGTGCGGGGACGTCCCCGCCCTTCAGCTCCGCGTCGATCATCTCCGCCATCGGCCCGGCGGCGACACCGCCACTGACCACCGACGTCACGGCGATCGTCCCGATCATCACGACCGTGCCCAGCCACACCATGGTGTCCACCGGCAGCGTGTACACACCGACGATCCGCGCCACGCACTCGGCGAGCAGCATCACACCCCACACCAACGAGAACCGCCGCTCGGCCCGCCGAAAGGCCACCGACCCGCCGAGCAGCCGCTCGAACGCGGCCTCCCGCTCCGGGTCCCCCTTCACCAGGAAGGGCTTCATCCCGGCGGTCATCATCGGCTTCCCCAGCGCCACGGACACGAGGATCCCGATCCCGACGGCACTGCTGACCCCGCTGTCCTTCGCGAGCATCAGCCGCGGATCACCGGCCACGAAGCTGAGCAGCAGCCCGACCACATTCACGAAGAGAATCAGCGCGGCGAAGGCATTGATCGTCCGCTCGGCGACGACCCCCCACACGGTCCGCACCGCCGGCACGACACTGCTCCACCCCAGCGCCGCCACGGTGCCCATCCCGAACCCGCTCTTCAGCAGGTAGTACGACCCGATCGGCACCGCCACGTCCGCGAGGAGCGGCCCGAAGTTCTTCTTCATGGAGCCCGTGTTCGTCGTCATGCACTCAGCTTGCCGCGAGCCCCCAGCCGGCCAGTAGAACCGATCGTCCGGACCTCGGCATGACAAATGTCAGTGCGTGACCGATGCCCGAGGTCATTCCAACAGGTCAGCCAACTGCCCCATGTCACCAAAGAGTTGACTCGCCCCGACAAGCCGCTCGGCAGGAGTCATCCCGATGAACCCATACACATCCATCCCAGCCGCAACAGCAGCCCGCACCCCCAACGGACTGTCCTCTACGACGACACACCGCTCCGGCGCGACACCCATCCGCTCGGCCGCGTACAGGAAGAGATCCGGCGCGGGCTTCCCCCGCCCCACGTCCTCGGAGCTGAAGACCCACTCGTCCTCGAACCACTCGTCCAGCCCCGTCGTCCGATGCCCCACCCGAATCCGCTCATGACTCCCGGACGACGCCACGCAGTACGGCACCCCGTCCGCGACCAGCCTCTCCAGCACCTCGACGGCCCCGGCGACCGGCTTCAACTCCCGCTCGAACGCGGCGAAAACACGCGCGTGGAAGACATCGTCGAAGTCGTCCGGCAACCGCTGCCCGGTCCGCTCCTCGACGAGATCGTGGACACGGTGCATCGCGGCACCCATGTAGTCGCGGAGGGACTCCTCGTAGGAGGTCGGATGCCCGAGCTCGGTGAGATAGCCGGCCAGGAGCCTGTTGGAGATCGGCTCACTGTCGACGAGAACACCGTCGTTGTCGAAGATCACGAGGTCATAGCGCATACTTCTGAGCCTAAACGCAGAAAACCCCTGTACCGAATAAACGGTACAGGGGTTTTCGCAATATTTGTTCGGCGGCGTCCTACTCTCCCACAGGGTCCCCCCTGCAGTACCATCGGCGCTGTAAGGCTTAGCTTCCGGGTTCGGAATGTAACCGGGCGTTTCCCTCACGCTATGACCACCGAAACACTATGAAACAGACAACCGCACCATCACCGTGACCATGGCAATGGGGTTGTTCGTGGTTTCAGAACCAACACAGTGGACGCGAGCAACTGAGGACAAGCCCTCGGCCTATTAGTACCGGTCACCTCCAGCGGTTACCCGCCTTCCAGATCCGGCCTATCAACCCAGTCGTCTACTGGGAGCCTTAACCCCTCAAGGGGGTGGGAACACTCATCTCGAAGCAGGCTTCCCGCTTAGATGCTTTCAGCGGTTATCCCTCCCGAACGTAGCCAACCAGCCATGCCCTTGGCAGAACAACTGGCACACCAGAGGTTCGTCCGTCCCGGTCCTCTCGTACTAGGGACAGCCCTTCTCAATGTTCCTGCGCGCGCAGCGGATAGGGACCGAACTGTCTCACGACGTTCTAAACCCAGCTCGCGTACCGCTTTAATGGGCGAACAGCCCAACCCTTGGGACCGACTCCAGCCCCAGGATGCGACGAGCCGACATCGAGGTGCCAAACCATCCCGTCGATATGGACTCTTGGGGAAGATCAGCCTGTTATCCCCGGGGTACCTTTTATCCGTTGAGCGACGGCGCTTCCACAAGCCACCGCCGGATCACTAGTCCCGACTTTCGTCCCTGCTCGACCCGTCGGTCTCACAGTCAAGCTCCCTTGTGCACTTACACTCAACACCTGATTGCCAACCAGGCTGAGGGAACCTTTGGGCGCCTCCGTTACTCTTTAGGAGGCAACCGCCCCAGTTAAACTACCCATCAGACACTGTCCCTGATCCGGATCACGGACCCAGGTTAGACATCCAGCACGACCAGACTGGTATTTCAACGACGACTCCCCCTGAACTGGCGTCCAGAGTTCACAGTCTCCCAGCTATCCTACACAAGCCGAACCGAACACCAATATCAAACTGTAGTAAAGGTCCCGGGGTCTTTCCGTCCTGCTGCGCGAAACGAGCATCTTTACTCGTAGTGCAATTTCACCGGGCCTATGGTTGAGACAGTCGAGAAGTCGTTACGCCATTCGTGCAGGTCGGAACTTACCCGACAAGGAATTTCGCTACCTTAGGATGGTTATAGTTACCACCGCCGTTTACTGGCGCTTAAGTTCTCAGCTTCGCCACCCCGAAGAGTGACTAACCGGTCCCCTTAACGTTCCAGCACCGGGCAGGCGTCAGTCCGTATACATCGCCTTACGGCTTCGCACGGACCTGTGTTTTTAGTAAACAGTCGCTTCTCGCTGGTCTCTGCGGCCACCCCCAGCTCACGGAGTAAATCCGATCACCAGTGATGGCCCCCCTTCTCCCGAAGTTACGGGGGCATTTTGCCGAGTTCCTTAACCATAGTTCACCCGAACGCCTCGGTATTCTCTACCTGACCACCTGAGTCGGTTTAGGGTACGGGCCGCCATGAAACTCGCTAGAGGCTTTTCTCGACAGCATAGGATCATCCACTTCACCACAATCGGCTCGGCATCAGGTCTCAGACTTAATGAATGGCGGATTTGCCTACCACTCGTCCTACACCCTTACCCCGGGACAACCACCGCCCGGGATGGACTACCTTCCTGCGTCACCCCATCACTCACCTACTAACCGCTTGGGCCGGCGGCTCCACCACTTTCCATTCCCCGAAGGGTCCGGAACGGCTTCACGGCCTTAGCATCACGATGCTCGATGTTTGACGCTTCACAGCGGGTACCGGAATATCAACCGGTTATCCATCGACTACGCCTGTCGGCCTCGCCTTAGGTCCCGACTTACCCTGGGCAGATCAGCTTGACCCAGGAACCCTTAGTCAATCGGCGCACACGTTTCTCACGTGTGTATCGCTACTCATGCCTGCATTCTCACTCGTGAACCGTCCACCACTAGCTTCCGCTGCAGCTTCACCCGGCACACGACGCTCCCCTACCCATCCCAGCCGCCGTTGGGCGTATGTGCTGGAATGACACGACTTCGGCGGTACGCTTGAGCCCCGCTACATTGTCGGCGCGGAATCACTAGACCAGTGAGCTATTACGCACTCTTTCAAGGGTGGCTGCTTCTAAGCCAACCTCCTGGTTGTCTCTGCGACTCCACAT